>CBDCPE010000001.1:0-140847 GCA_965220055.1 Dehalococcoidia bacterium
CCCTTGCCGTATTCAGAACCTATGCTCTATAATGGCTTCACAGGCGATCAATCGGTTCCATCGACCAGGTTCCGAGCGTTCACGGCCAATCAGCACTAAGTCGCTGCCGGCCTTTGTGGGTGACTGTCTCCGGCCACTTTACCCGGTGTAGTCGCCCCGGCCACCGCGCCCGCCACAGCGCGCCATGCTTCAGGCATGGAGAATGAGAGCAAAAACCCCAGCGCACCACCTCCGGCCGTAGGGCTGATACCGCTCGGAACCTGGTCAACACTCTCCAAATCATCGCCTGTACACTCTAATAATTCGGAGGAAGTCCATAGCCACACGAACCCGAATACTCTCTGGCGGCAGCGGTCAATCGCCTGTCCCCTGCCGCCATGCCAGTCCCAAACCACGCGCCCGCGCTCCGCATATTGGTGAATCGGCCAACCCTGATTCAGCCCGTTGATTTCGATACCGGTGGGAGTGCTGCAACGCCGGCGACGACCCAGCGATATCGGGACACTTCTCGCGCACGATCGTTGACGAAAGCAGGTCACCGGTCGGAGTTGACATGATGCGAAGCCGCTAGTAATCTTTCGATACGCAGTATCATTATGATTGCGACCACGCCCAGACATTCCGGCCACAAGCACCCGCGACCGCGTTCCGCCGCGGTGGTGGATGACATCCTGGCGCAGCTGAGCGACCGGGGATACCGGGACACCGAGCCAAGGCGCCTGGTGATCGGCGCGGTGGCCGCACAGGACCGGCCGTTCACGGCCGAGGACTTGTGCGCATCTCTGCCATGCGTAGGCCGGGCGACGGTGTATCGGGGGCTCAGGCTGCTGGTGGAAACCGACCAGGTGTGCCGAGTGCTGCTGGAAGACCGGGAGTTGCGCTACCAGCTCAGCCATCAGGGGCATCACCATCACCTGCTTTGCGCGGTATGCGGAGCCTCTGCGGACCTGGAAGGTTGCGACGTCGAGGGCTTGCTACAGCAAGCATTGGCGGCGGCGGGCTTCCACATGAGCGGCCACTGGCTGGAAGTGTACGGCCGCTGTTCCGAATGCGCTGAAGGCTAGCAGCGCTCCTTTTTATTTTTAGCCCTATTACTGATACCAACTATCTATAACTGCAGCAAACTGATACTTCATATCGTTAACATTATATTATCGATACTTCATATCAAATTCGTCGCCAACCGATACTGAGCATTGAACAGGCCAGGATACGAAACCATACAAATAGAGCACGCGCTATGAACCCATTTAGTCGACATTCCTCCCCACTCGCCAATGCTTTCAGGCCACGACGCACGCTGATGCTATTGATTCTCCTATTGGCCGTCGCGCTTACGGTGACCGCCTGCAGCGGCGCAGCGTCGGACGGAGGGATGACCGAGGCTGCGCTGCCGTCCGTCTCTGCGGAGAGCCCGGCGCCTGACGAAAAACTCAACGTCGTAGCCGGAAACGCCGTACTCGCGGATCTGGTGAAACAAGTGGGTGGAGCGCGGGTTGAGGTACACACTCTGGTGCCCATGGGCAGCGACTCCCACACGTGGCAAAGCACGCCGCGGGACAGCGTGCGCATCAACGAGGCTGACCTTATAGTTAGCAACGGCGCCGGGCTTTCCGGCCAGGTCGAGCGGTTGATCGCCAACGCGGCAAACGACAACGCTGTGGTCTTGGTCGCCTCCGCAGGGTTGGAAGCACAGGAGTTGGTAGAACTGCCGTTCCCGGACGCGGAGCACGACGAGGACGAAGAGGACAAGTTGGAGCTGGCCGGCCGGCTCCTGATCGGCGATGGCGAAACCGGTTCGCTATCGGTGATCGACCTGGAAACCGGCATCGTGCACCAGAACGCGTTCGACCTGGGTTGGCGGGCGGGCAGCATCCATGCTACGAACAGCGGGCGGTTCGGGGTCGCCGTATCAAGCGACGCCAACATGGTCCACGTGATCGACGGCGGCGTGTACCTGGACGAGCACGGCGACCATGGGGACCTAGTGGAAAGGGACGTGTCGAGGCTAGGTCTTGACCTGTCGGGTGACCGACCGATGCACCTGTACGTCGGAAGCGAGTGGGCTACGGTGTTCTACGATGGCTCGGGAGACATTGTACTGATCAACGAGCACGAGCTGGAAGAAGAGGGCGCTTCCTACGAGCCGACGGTTATCAACGCTGGCCCGCAGCACGGCTGGGCGGTACCGCTAGAAGACGACCTTTTCGCAGTCACCATCAAACAGCCTGCATTTCCGGAAAATCCGTACGCCGACCTGCCGATCGGCGCGGAAATCCGCAACCTGGACGGTGAGGTGTTGTACAGCGCAGAGGGATGTCCGGACCTTCTCGGCGCCGCAGGCAATGGGCACCAGGCGGTGTTCGGATGCACTGGCGGCGCGCTGATGGTGGAAGCCCGCGACGGCGAGTTTGAGCACACGTTCGTCCCGGCTCCCGAGGGTTCTCCCGAAGACTTCCGTCTCACCTCGGTTTGGGGCCACCCGGGAATGAACCACTTCTTTGCCCTGGGGCCCAACGTGGGACTGTACGTCGTTGATCCGGAGGCGGGCGGCATGGAGCAGCTGATACCGGCGTCGGCGGAACTGAGGCCTATCCAAGCGGCCATCAGACACGACGGCGAATTGTTGCTGGTGGTCATGAGCGACGGCGAAGTCCGCACGTTCGGAGCCCATGACCTGGACCTGCTGGCGTCGGTGTCTGACGTGCTAAGCGGCGAGATAGACCCCAGCTTCTGGGCGCGACCTCACATCGCTACGGCGCCGGGGCGGATCTTCATTACTGTCTCCGGAGCAGGGGAGGTGATCGCGCTGGAATCGGGCGACCTGGAGGTGGCGGATCGCTGGGCGGTTGGCGGCAAGCCGACGAAGATAGCCTTCGTGGGCGTCATTAAGGAAGGAGACCATCCCGAAGAGGGTCGCGACCACGGCCCAGAGGGAGGGGACCCTCACTTCTGGCTAAACCCAAGGGTGTCCGTCCACTATGTGAACCAAATCGCCAACGGGTTGGTGGCGGCTGACCCTGACGGTGCGGCGGTGTACCTCGACAACGCGGCGTCGTACATCAAGGAACTGGAGGAGTTGGACGCCTACATCGCGGGCGCGGTCGGGTCGATACCGGCGGCCCACAGGGTGCTGGTCACGTTCCACGACGCCTACGGATACTTCGGAGCCCGCTACGACGTGGAAGTGCTGGGGTTCGTCGGATCCCACGGCGGAGGGGTTTCCCCCGACGACATAGCAGGCGTGTTGGAATTGGTGGAAGACCGGGGCCTGCCCGCAGTGTTCGCAGAGCCGCAGTTCTCCGGCGACGCCCTGGAGCAGGTTGCGCGGGATACCGCGATACAGATCGGAATCATCCGTTCACTGCCCGACGACGAATATCCCGACTACCTGAGCATGATGCGGGCCAACGCGGATGAGCTGGCGCGGCTGCTGAAGTGACCCTGCGCCATCGGCTGTATCGCCGAGTAAAATCGGGCGATGCAGCCTAAAAACGTAGCTTGCCTCATATTTGTGGCAATCCTGTTTCTGACCGCCTGGGGTGGATGTAGGTCGGGGGGCACGTCCGCCGACGGCAGCTTGGCACCAACGCGAACTCCGGTGCCATCGGTCTACATTGGCAGCCTCGACGAGGTGATCGGGCCGGAGGGCCCGGTTGCCCCTGAATTTAATGACGCCGAGTACCAGCAACTGAGACGGCCAGACGCCATCGCGCCGATCTACGACCCGGAGTTCCTGAGCGCGGACGAATCGGATCTGCCGGCCGACGAGCTGGTCATCGGGCTCGATATCAACGGGGAGGCACGGGCCTATCCCGCCGGGATCCTCTACAACCGCGAGATGGTGAACGATACCATAGGCGGTGTGCCAGTCCTCATCACCTGGTGTCCCCGGTGCTACACCGCGCTGGTACACGATCGCAGCTCGCACGGTGCGGCTCACCTATTCGGGAATCAGGGCGCGTTATACAAAGGGGCAATGACCTGGTACGACCACGCCACGGGCAGCGTTTGGTCCCAACCCACTGGCGAGGCAATCGCCGGCCCCATGGCCGGAGCGACATTGACCCTGTTGCCGTCCCAACTGACGACATGGGGGGAATGGCTATCCGCGAATCCCGCCAGCCGAGTCCTCGCCTCGGATATCCCGTCCACACCTTATAGCGGCCGTAGACCGGGTGAAGACAACGTGGCAGGCGTGCTCGTTGGTGAACAAGCGGTAGCCTGGCCTTACAGGTCGATACTCGACGCTGGATCCATCACTACTGCTATTGGCGGCGTCAACGTCACCATCAGCGTGGACGAACCGACGGGCGCGATCCGCGCGGTCGCAGGCAACGGGGAAAGCAGAGAGTTGCCGGTAATCATCGCCTACCGGTGGGCGTGGGAAGAATTCTACCCGGACAGATAGGTTGACAAAGGCGGTCGCATTGTAACAGTTCAGAGTTGAGGGGAAGTGAGCAGTTGACGGCAGGCAGCGATGGGGTTGAGAGCTTGTGCTCGCCAGGTGCCGAAGATTGAGGCCAGCGTCATCTTGGTGTCGGTGCCCTGCGCTGAGCGGGTGCCCCCGCTGACCTTGCGGCTGACCACCAAATGGCGCAGGCTGCGCTCGGCGGCATTGTTGTCCGGCGGCACTTCCGGTTGGGCCACGAAGACGAAGAGTTCCTTGATGTGCTTCTCCATGCGTCGGCACAGTCTGGCCGGGACGGCCGACGGGTCGTCCCGGAATGGACGGCAGAGGGCCAGCAGTCGCCTTTCCAGGGTCAGTTGGGCGGTGCGGCGTGGTGGTTCTGAAGGGTGGGTAAAGGTCGTGGCCTGACGGTAGAGTTGGTGGACGGCGTCAGCCCACTGGGCCAGTGATCTATCATCAGGGTAGAGGACACGCAGGTCGTGGATGTCCCGCAGCAGGTGAGCCCAGCAGCGTTGCTTGGGACCGTCGTAATGGTGGTAGGCGGCATAGAAGTCGCTGACCAGCACGCCAGCAAACTCCTTGCCCAGGACTTCGTCGACCACGGCCTTGCCCCGACCACGCCGCAGGAAGTACCGCTGGTCGGAGGTGCTGAAAGTCCACACGTAGCCGTTGTGTCCGTCTTCACGCCAGCCGGTCTCATCGGCGTGGACCACTGGGCTGCCGCGGACGCGCTCCAGTATGCCCGCCAGTTCGGTCTGCGCTTTGCCCGCCACGGTGCGTGTGGCATTTACGATGGCGCCCAGGCTGAGGCGCAGCCCGTGCACGGTGTCCAGGTACCATTGGATGGTGCGTAACGGCAGCCTGGCCTCCTCCCGCAGGGCTGCAATCAGGCTGATGACATTGACCCCCAGACGCTGCTTGCCCATCACCACGCCGTCCAGTTGTGCTTTGGGAACACAGCAGCGTCGGCACTGTGGACAGGTGCGGGCCAGGTAAACGTGCTCGGTTACCTGCGCCGGAACCTGGGGCAGGTCGATGACCTCCCGAGTGCGCTGGGCCCAGCCTCCGGACAAGTGGGTCCCGCAGTCGGGACACTGCTCCACCACATGCTCCACTCGGTGGGTGGGCGTCATGCGGGATCGGGCAAAGCCGTGAAACCGGGGTTTGCGTGGCTCCTTGGGACGTGCTGGCTCCCGGTCCGCTTTGGGCTTCAGACCGGGCATCCGGCGGGAGCTTTGGGGTTTGGCTTGGCCTTCCAACTGGGCAATCCGCTTCTCCAGCCGCTCGATGATGGCTTGCTGGCGGACTATGATGCCAATCAGGACATCCCGGTCAGCTGCCCTGAGATTGATTTCGGTATCCATCCCAGTTATATGACATAACCACCGCCCCCAAAGCCAGCCACCCGCAAACCAAGTTCGCCCAATTCACCCCACCAACTCTGAACAGTTACTTTCCCGCCGACAGCCTTGACCGCGGCCTCGGTGATAGACGACAATAAGGAATGTCTCCCTGTTGCCTCACCGAAGAATGTTACCGAAACTCTAGCACTTGGGATCCGCTCCAAACAGGTCCAGTTCCGGCAGTCCAGCTGGTTCCGCCGAGCCTGCGTTGGACGAAGCATAAACGAGATTTTTGGCCATGATGTCCCGCCAATCTTTCACCCGGCGTTGCAAGGTTCGCAGCTGCGCTTCGGTGAAACGGTCCGGGTGTTCCGACTGCAACCGTGCCATCAGCGCCTTGCCCGTGGCATCCGGCTCTGCCTGCAACCACCCCAACACGTCGCTCCAAACGCCCTCGAAGGGGTCTTGGCGCGTGCGCCAATGCCGCGGACCTCGCACTCGCGCGGCGTGTGTGGGACGTGTTTCGCTCTGCCGCCACAGATTGGGCAACTTGGCGAGGAACCGTTCGAGGCTTTCTCCTGCTGGCGTTTCCCGCACACCCGGAGACGTGGTTGCCACCAGCGCCGACTGGGCTTCACGGATGGTGTGCAGCAGCAACACCGGGTCCAACCCAGTCCGATATTCCTCAAGTGAGGCTTTCAGCTCAGCGCCGGTTGCGTCGTGCTGGATCAGCCGGTCGCCGGGCGTGGCGGGCTGACTGTAATGCTTGACGGTGGTGGAGCCATCCCTGGTCTTGTCGATCAGCTTGAATGAGGGCTGGAAATAGTTCACGTACCGACGCAGCGCTCCGTAGAGATAGGCCATGTGTCGATTTACAGGGCGATTAGGCCAGCCACCTGTCCCGAATACCGGTCATGGCCGACGAAGCGTCGTACCACGGAACCGTTCTTCTGCTCAATCCATCCCTGGTCGTTGCTGCGGTAAGGTCGGGACCGGGTGAACTCGATGCCGCGGTTGGCGCAGTATGTGATCAGCGTTTCGTTGATGAACGCGCCGTCGTTATCGGAGTCGATGCCAAGAAGTCGATGCCAAGGAGTCGATGCCAAGGAGTCGATGCCAAGGAGTCGATGCCAAGGATGGGAAAGGGCAACTGCTGCGAGATGGCCTCCAGCCCCTCCACAACCAGAGACTGCTCCCGGGCCAGGAGGGGTACCGCTTCGGTCCAGCCGGTGCAAATGTCGGTTGCGACCAGACGGTGGATGAATGATCCGGACACGGATCCGCCGCAGTGAGCCACCAGGTCTATAGTGAGCCACCAGGTCTATTTCCAGAAAGCCCGGCGGCGGTCCATTCCAGTCGTTGTAGGTCCGCACCGGAACCCGCTTCCCCATGGGCCGCCCGCGCCGGCGTCTGCGCCGGCTCCCCGCGGTGGGACGGATGGGTTTCAGCAGCCGATCCAATGTGGCCGCGCTGGCCGCCATTAGCCGCGGTCGCACTTCGGGATCCAGGTCAAGGTGCCCATGACGCTCCATGGATTCCACCAGATAGGGGAGCGCCGCCTGCAGGCGCTTCCCGCAGATACGGTCGGCCGCCTCCCAGATTACGATCACCGCCTCGCGTACTGCTTCATCATAGATGCGCCGGCCCTATAGATGCGCTGGCCCTTGATCATTGACGGTTTCTCCCCAGCGTCGCCGGACTGCCCCAACAGCCGGATACCGTGCTTGCGGTGGTGGCCGGTTACGGCGATGAACTCATCGAGGATTCGGCCCTTATCCTTTTTGGATGGCTCGCGGTAACGGTCCCGTATCGTTATCAATAATTCCTGTTTTGCCATCCTGCTGATGCCTCCTCCCACGTGGCTGCCTCCCGACTTTTCGGTAACATTCTAGTTGAGGCAACCATTCGGCGTGGGTAACGTTTTTGTTGAGGCAATGCAATTCGGCATATTTAGTTGACGCGGGACAGCGCATTCTGACCAGGGCGGGCATCGGCAGCCCCCGCAGCCGGCGCTCACCGCAACACCGTTTCCGGCGTCAGCGCATGCCCCAAGCGGGGATGCTGGTGCAACTGGACGGCAGCCATCACGCTTGGCTGGAGGACCGAGGGCCGAAGTTTGTGCTGTTGCTGGCGGTGGACGATGCCACCGGCGCCGTGGTCAACGCCGTCTTCGCACCGGGGAGGACACCCGGGGCTACTTCATGCTGCTGGAGGGGCTGATTGAGGACTGGGGCATTCCCCTGGCGCTGTACAGCGACCGCCACGCCGTCTTCAAGCACAACGCCCGCAAGCCGGAGACCGCGGCGGAAGCCACCCAGTTCACCAGGTCATTGCAGGAACTGGGTATTCGACAGATCTTCGCCCGCTCACCCCAGGCCAAGGGCCGGGTCGAACGAGCGGCAGGAACCTTCCAGGACCGGCTGGTCACCGAACTGCGTCTGGCTGGCGCCAGGACCATCGACCAGGCCACGGCCGTGCTGGAGGACTTCCTGCCCCGGTTCAATGCTCGCTTCGCCGTCAAGCCGGAGCATCCGGAAGCTGCCTATCGTCCGGTGGACCCTGACCTCTGCCTGTCGGAAATCCGGTGCTTCAAGGACACCCGCAAGGTGGCTCGGGACAACACGGTGAAGTACCACTGGCGGGTACTGCAACTGCTGCCCGATGGGGCACGTCCCAGCTATGCTGGCCTACGGGTCGACGTGTTGGAACGGCCCGACGGGGAACTCATCATCCAGTACCAGGGCCATATGTGGCCACGCAGGAGCCACCGCCGCGGATGGGCGCGCTGTGGGCGTCGGTCACCGCTTGGTCTCCCGGACCCGAACTCAAACGCATCGTCAGCAGCGTGGGGGATCACCACATCAGCAGGTCCCAGCAACGTCGTCTGGCCGCCCTGGAACCGGTGCGCATCGACGAGGCCTCGGTCAAGGCTGTCGGCGGGAAAGACGCCGCTGAGAAGGACACCCCTGAGAAGGACACCCCTGAGAAGGACACCGCCAGCCAAGCATCGAACCCGCGGGGGCGTACGCCCACGCCCACCCAATTGGCCCGGTGGAAGGCGATCCAGCAGGCCCGGCTGAAGGGGGCTGTCCCTGCGGGCCATTGCCAGGGAACTCGGGATCGCTCGAGACACCGTGCGCAAGTACGCGCATGCCGAGAAGCCACCTACCAAGCAGCTCAGCGCGCCGGAACGCGCCAAGCTGAAAGCGTTACGCGAGCCCGCAACCGTCGCTAACTAACCGACCGGACATTTGCGCTTTCCATTCAAACGGACAGAATCACTGGACAACAACAAATCCCCTAACTCACTGGCCTATAGACCACGAAAAATGACACCCTGGGCCTTCCGTGGAAGGTGTGGTCTGGCCAGCTTACCCTGTCTTTATACTTTTTATAAATTATGCGTAAAGTCCAGCTAAGAGGGTGTCTAAAAATGGGGAAGGCGGGCCAGTCTGCGCAGGGTGAGGCCGGTCATTGCGATGTAAATCCAAGTTTCGATGGTTTCACACAATGCTTCGTAACAGTTCAGAATTGAGGGGAAACGAGCAACTGAAGGCAGGCGTCGAGAGGGTTTAGACCTCTGGCGCGCCAGGTGCCGAAGAGAGATGCCAGCGCCATCTTGCTTTCGGTGCCCTGCTCCGAACGAGTGCCGCCGCTGACTTTGCGGCTGATTACCACATGGCGCAGGCTGCGCTCGGCGGCGTTGTTGTCTGGCGGCACGTCCGGTTCGGCCACAAAGACGAAGAGTTCCTTGATGTGGCGCTCGATGCGTCGGCACAGCCTGGCTGGGTTGCCGACGGGTTATCCAGGAAGGGCTGGCAGATGGCCAGCAGGCTGCGCTCCAATGCCAGTTGGACAACCCGCCGTCGCTGTTGCTCGGGATGGTGGAAGGCTTTGGCCGCGGCATAGAGTTGGTGGATTGCCCCGGCCCACTGGACCAGTGGGGCGTCCTTTGGGTGGAGGGCTGGTCGTGGATGTCCCGTAGAAGGCAAGGAGGCCAGGCTGGTGTTCATGACCCACGCCCTGATGGAAAACCGGCATGGAATGCTGGTGGACTTTCAGACCACCCGAGCGACGGGTACGGCGGAGCGGGATATTGTTGTCCCGCGTCAACTAAATATGCCGAATTATCGTCGCTTAGTTTTGCCGGTTCACCTCCTCTACCTGGCGCCGTTGCTGGGCGGCGTCGGTGCGGTAGCTGGGCACGGCAAACTCCAGTATCACGGAGTGGTGCACCACCCGGTCGATGGCCGCGGCGGTGGCCATGGGGTTGGCGAAGCTGCGCTCCCACTCCGAGAAGACCAGGTTGGACGTGATGCCCAACGACCTCCGTTCGTAGCGTTCGGCGATGAGGGTGAAGAGGACCTCAGACTCCTCGGCGCCCTGGGGCAGGTAGCCCAGGTCGTCCAGGAGCAGGAAGTCGAAGTTGTCCAGCCTCCGCAGCCGGCGAGGCAGGTCGAAGTCGCGCTTGGCGGCCAGCAAATCCTGCACCAGGCGGTAGGCTGGGGCGAAGAGGACGGAGCAGCCGGCTTCCACCAGGCGGTGGCCCAGGGCGCAGAGCGCGTGGGTCTTGCCGGTGCCGGGAAGTCCGAAGGCCAGCACGTTGACGCCGCTATCTACGAAGCTGCCCTGGGCCAGGTGATCCAGTTGCTGTCTGAGCGCCAGGGGCATCCGGTGGTGCTCGAAGGTCTCCCAGGTCTTGCCCGCGGGCAGCCGGGACGCCTGACGCAGCCGATCGATGCGCCGGTGGCGGCGATCCTCGGCTTCCTGCTCCAGCACCTCCAGGAAGGTGGGCAGGGCATCGCCGTGGCCCGCGGCGGTGAAACGGGCCACCGACTGGGCACCCATGGTGGGCAGCTTGAATTGGTGGCACAACTGGCCGATGCGCTCCGGTATGACGCTGGTGTCGGTGTCCATCATCCGCACACCTCCGCTTCTACCAAGCTGCCCGTGAGGAGGCGGTCGTAGATATTCAGGTCCGGCTTCCCGGACAGGATCAGCACCGGAGCCTCCGGCGGCCTGGGCTCGGCCAGGTCCCGCACCGCGGCGTAGTCGAAGGGTTTCCCAGTCTCCAGCAGCAGCGACAACGCGCTGTCCACATTGGCCTCCATGGTGGTCGCCGCCAGGTGCAGGATCCGCAGGTACTCCACGTCGGCACGCTCCCCGCGCCATTCCCGGAGGGCGTCGTAGGCGAGGCGGAAGTGCAGCGTGGGAAACAGTTGCTCTCGGAAACGGTAACGAGCAAAAGCACCGGGCTTGCGCACCAAGGATCCGATGACGTGGCGGTAATTGACGTTGCTTTCTCCCTCTCCCCGCACCCGCTCCATGCGTTCGACCAAGTGGCCCTTGTAGTACACTTCCACCCAGTCGGCGTACAAACGGATCTCTACCTCCTGGTCGATCAGACGGGAGGGGACGCTGTAGCTCCGTCCCGCTACCTGGATGGTGCTCCACTTACGCACCTTGGACCGGTAGTTGGCGTATTCCGGCATGGGAGCTGGGGGCAGAGGCCTCAGGCAAGCCATTTCCTGCTCCAGCTTCCCCTTCACCAGGCGGTTGCGTCGCTCCACCATCTCCCGGACGAAGCTGGCGTAGTGGTCGGCGGTGTGGAAATCGCGGCTGCCCCGCAGGATGAGGGCCTGGTCAACGGCGTCCTTCAAGCGGTAGTGGGCGTGCTCGGCGACGCCGTTTTCGTGGCTCTGGCCGCGATTGATGCGGGTGGAGCGCAGACCGTAGTGGTCCAGCAGCGCGGCGTAATTGTCGTTTAGGGCCCGGCCGCGGCTGCGTTTCATCTCGTGGGTGGCGGCGGAGGTATTGTCGGAGCGCGCCACCTCTGGAACGCCGCCCAGGGTAAAGAGGGCAGCCTGCAATCCCTGCTTGAGCGCCAGGAAGGTCTCGCCGGTGGCGACCTCGGCGTAGCGCCAGCCCGAATGGCTGAGGATCAGCTGGAACAGCAGGTGGGAATAGGGCTGTCCGGCGATGGTCACCCCCAGAGGGTCGCCGTGGGTGAAGTCAAACTGGGCTTCCCGACCCGGCGGATGCTCCTGGGGGAAGTACACCTCCTGATCGGGACCATGCAGCGCCCGCCAGTCCTGTAATCGTCGTTGCAGGGTGCGCAACTGGGAGGCGCTGAACCGGCCGGGATGGTGCTCCTCCAGCCACTCGATAATTGTCGTTGCTTTCAGTTGGCCCTTGGGGTCGCCCCGCAGCAGGGGCTCAATCTCCTCCTCCCACACCCCGTCGAAGGGATCGGGCCGGGTGCGCCACCAACGCTCCTGTCTCGTCTCCGACGGCAACGGGCCGTCCTGCCACTTGCGTGCTGACCGCACGCACATCCCAGCCTTCGCGGCCGCCGTCTCCTGCGTCTTTCCTTCCATAAGTTTCTGCCTCAATAGTGCGACTTGTCGGTCCTTGATCAATCCGGCACCTCCGAGCCGGATGGTTTACTCCATCTCAACCGGCAAAAGTAGTCGTCGCATGAGGCATTCCTTATTGTCGTCTATCAATTGTGCCGGAACTGTTGGAGCAAGCCCGGGGACGGGGCTTTCATCCCAGAACGCTGGGCGGAGACAAAGGCTACGACACCCGGGACTGCGTGGCGGACCTGCGGCGGCGCGGGGTAACGCCGCACGTCGCGCAGCACAACAAGGGGCGGTCCAGCGCCATTGATGGCCGGACCACCCGGCATACTGGGTACGCGGTCAGCCAGCGGATTCGGAAACGGGTTGAGGAGATCTTTGGCTGGATGAAGACCGTGGGAGGATTCCGGCGGACCCGTTACCGGGGATTGGACCGGACTGGTCTGGTCTGGCGGGGAACTTGGTGGCCACGGCCTACAACCTGGTTCGGATGGCCAAGCTGCTGGGGCAGGTGGCGGCAACTCCGGAAGCCCGGATGGCATGACCTGACAATGGGCTAGTATTCAGTCAAATCCGTATTGGCGTATACGAGTTGATGCGGAGCAGCATCCCTACACTGACTGGGAAACAGCGGTGCGGGAGGTGCAGGATCCATGGTTCAGGAGAAATACAGGGTACAGTTGACATCGGAGGAGCAGGAACGGCTGCGGCAATTGATCCGAAGCGGCCAGCATTCCGCTCGGGTAATCACTCGGGCGCGCATCTTGCTCCGGACTGACGAAGGATGGAGCGCGAGCCAGGTGGCGGCAGCCTTGGACACGTCGCCGCGCACGGTGTTACGCACCAAACGGCGCTACGCTGAGGAGGGACTGGATGGCGTGCTGCACGACCATCCTCAAGCCAATCGGTACCGGAAGTTGGATGATCGTGGCGAAGCCTACCTGATTGCCTTGGCGTGCAGTGATGCGCCCGAGGGCCATGACCACTGGACCCTGCGGTTGCTGGCCGACCAGGCGGTGGAGTTGGGGTTGGTGGAAAGCCTGTCGTATGAGACGGTGCGGCTGCGGCTCAAAAAAACATCCTCCAGCCGTGGCGGAAGCAACAGTGGTGCATCCCCAAGGTGAACGGGGAGTTCGTGGCGGCCATGGAGGACGTGCTGGACCTCTACGCCGAACCCTACGACCCCGACCGGCCGGTGGTGTGCTTCGACGAGACCTCCACCCAACTGCTGGCCGATACCCGACCGCCGTTGCCCGCCCAGCCGGGACGCCCGCGACGCCAGGACTACGCGTACCGTCGCGGCGGCACCCGCAATCTCTTCTTGACCTGTGAGCCTCTGGCGGGCTGGCGCCACGTGGCGATCACCGAACGGCGCACTATGGTGGACTTCGCCCACCAGATGCGCTGGCTGGTGGATGTGGCCTATCCCCACGCTCCGGGGGTACGGGTGGTGCTCGACAACCTGAACACCCACCGCATGGCTTCTCTTTACGAGACCTTTCCGGCTGCTGAGGCGCGGCGCATCGTGAAGCGACTGGAGTTTCACCACACGCCCAAACACGCCAGCTGGCTGAATATGGCGGAGATTGAATTCAGCGTGTTGACCCGGGCTTGTCTCCAGGGGCGCAATCCCGACGAACTTGCCCTGCACCGGGCAATCAACGCCTATGAGACTGAGCGTAACGCTAAGGGAACCACCATCAACTGGCGGTTCACCACCCAGGACGCCCGAACCAAACTGCAGCGATTTTATCCCTGCCATTCCAAGATTGATTGAGTACTAGCTGGGTCTAGCTATGCCCGGTGCCCCCAAGAGGGCCGGTCCGCGAAGCCGAAGGGGCTGAAAGTCCCGTGTGAACGGCACAATTTCCTCCAACAGGACCCGGGCATCAACGACTTGACCCGTCGATTCCGGACGTGAACACCTTTGTTCAGCAGCCTGTTAGGGGCTGTGGGCTGAAGCGAGACGGAACAGGGTTCTAGCTGCGGCAGGATAACCAGGGTTACACCGAACCTCCCTCAGCTAGGACGGCCAACTCCGCCTTAGATAGTCCCAACTCCCCGCACAGGACCTCTTCGTTGTGCTCCCCGATGAGAGGCGCACGCCGGGATATCCTCCAGGGTGAGCCGTTGAAGATGGCCGCTGGGCCTGGGTGTCGAAATGTCTTGCCAAGTTCCAGGTATTCTACATCTGTCCAGAACCTCCGGTCCTCCAGGTGAGGGTCTTGCATGACCTCGTCCGGAGAACGGATCGCCCCCGTGTTGGAGCTACGCTTCTGCAAGCCGTGATAGGCTTCGTCCCGAGGGATGTTGGCGAGGAAGTTTACGAAAATTCCGCGAATATGTGACTGGCTCTCGGCGATGACCGTTGGGTCCCGGTACTTTTCATCCAGTAGGTCGCCCGCCAAGCCGTGCTCATCCATCCACGGCGCAAGCATCAGCACCCGCTCCGGGGTAACCTGACCGACATTCACGTATTTTCCATCCTTACAGAGGACCTGGGCGTTGGGCCCAGTGGCGGCGTTGCCACCTCCTGTTCTACGAGGAATCACATTTCTTTTGTAAATATACTCGTTCACATGGCCCTCGGTCGTGAGCGCGCAGGCATCATGCACCGAGGTATCTATGTACTGTCCCCTGGCCGTCACCGACCGGTTAACCAGCGCCGCGGTAATGGCGATGTAGGCGTAGTGACTTCCGATGTGCCATGCCTGCCCTCCTCCAGGAGCGATGGGCGGTGCATCTGGCACCACGTCGTCGTCATAGCCACACCTGGCCATCTGTCCGCCCGCCGCCAGATGCAGCAGGTCGCTGGTCTGGAAGTCCTGCCACGGCCCGGTCTGCCCAAAGGGGGTCAGTGAGCACATAATCAGCCCAGGGTTACTCTTTGCTAGATCTTCGTACCCCAGCCCCAAGGAGGCCAGATAACCGGGCCTGAAGGTCTCTAGTATCACATCCGCCTTCTCCGCCATTTGTCGGAACAGCCGGCGCCCGTCCTCCATCTCCAGATTCATGGTAACCCCCCGCTTGGAGGTGTTGTAATGCCAGAAGTAAAGGCTCCTCTCCCGATTCGGTATGTCCTGGTAGAAGGGCCCCACGGTCCGGGCTGCCTCGCCACCGGGAGGCTCTATCTTGATGACGTCTGCTCCCATGTCAGCCATCTGCTTGCCACACCACTGCCCCTTCTCATCGGCGAGCTCCAGCACCCGCAGCCCCCCAAAGGCCCCCGCAGAGTTCCGGTCCGGCGTCCGCGCCGGCGCCGGAGCGGGATTCGCTATCGGCTCATTCCCACTCCACTGTACGGGCGAGGCATCCTCCATCATCTCCTTGAAGTAGGGATAATCTTCCATACTGAGGTCCTTGGGCCAGAAGGTGCCGTCGGCGAAGCCGCTAACCAGCATCTCGTGACTGATGCCCAATAACCCCTGAAACACCTCTTTGTTGTGGCCGCCGATCAGGGGACCTGACCGGCTGTTGATTGCAGGCGTCTCCGACATCTTGAAGGGAGCGTTCTGAAGGGGCCAGGTCCCCAGCGCGGGATGCTTCACGTCCCGGTACATCTCTCGATGCCTGAGCTGGGGATCGTTGTCCACCCGGTCCTGGCTGCTTTGAACGGGCATGGCGGGTACTCCCGCCGCCTGGCACCGCTCCATGATCTCGTACTTGCCCAGAGTCTTGGTCCACGCCTCTATCCCCTGGTCCATCTCTTCCTGGTGCTCCAGGCGACCTTCAAGGGTGGCAAACTTCTCGCCGGTGGCCCAACTGGGAGAGCCCATTACCCCCAATAACTTCCGCCACTCATAGTCGGAGAAGCAGGCCAGGGCACACCAGTCGTTGTACTCCGCCGGACTGGTCTTGTAAGCGTTGTGCGGTGCCCCGGTCCGCCCCCGGTAGTTGTCCACCAGGGGCGTGCCAGGCCAGTGAGCGCGGTTGCCCGGCGGGTAACCCTTTCGCATGGTGGAACGACCGTTGGCCTGGATGTCCAGAAAAGCGGGACCATTAAGGGGGACGCCGATGATCCACTGGGAACTGTCGACATGCTGTCCCTGACCGGTCATGTTGCGATGGTAAATCGCACTCAGAGCATACATGGCCCCGTATAAGCCACCGGTGTCGTCCAGGTAGGACCAGCCCCAACCAGCGGGTGGCTTGTCCGGCAGGCCCGACGTGTAGGTCAAACCGGACAGGGCTTGCGCAATGGCTCCCATGGTTTGATAGTCTCTGTCCCGACCCGTGTGGCCGAAGCCGGACATGGAGAGGTAAATGATGTCAGGCCGGAGCTTCTTCATATCCTCGTAGCCCAGACCCCACCGCTCCAATACACTGTAGGCGAAGTTCTCGATGACGATGTCGGACATGGCCACCAAGCGCCGGGTAAGGTCAATGCCTCGGGGTGTACGGGTGTTCAGGGTGACGCTCAGCTTGTTGGAGTTGGTGTCGCTGAAATGGCCGTTGGTGTTGAGATTGGCGGGCAGGCCCTCGGGGGTACCCGCTCCCGTCGCAATGTTGTTGCCCCGAGTATTGGGGCTCTGGGGCCATTCAACCTTGATAACCTCGGCCCCCAGCGCCCCCAGCCATCGGGTGCACCAGGGACCCGCCCGGACCCAGGTGAAGTCCAACACTCGGATTCCTGACAAAGCTCCCGGTGTAGTTGGCGCTTTTGCTCCGGCCTGCACCATTGAATCACCTCCCGGCTATGGCTGTCTTAAGGTTAACTCGCCTTATTCTAACCCAATGTGGTCGATGGAGATTCCCGAAAAACCAGGAAGGCTAATTACCGGAACTTTCTGAAAAGAGCCCAGGCAAATTGATTTGCCCGGGGTTAGGCTAACGAGTGGGCCCGGTGGCAGGTCTCGCCTAGAATCCCGCTGGCCACAGCTGCAACAGGATAAGCCACGTTTCACAGCTTGGCCTTTTTTGCCGCCGAATCCAGACCGTGCCAAGGAGAACTGAATATGTCTTTGCGGAATATAAACTTCGCCCAGTTCCTCGCTGGTGATCTGGCTTCGGCCTTATTACAACGATGCGCCTGCCTGGGTTCATATCGGGGAATTGAAGGGATGTCGAAGGCTGAAGTAGTCAAGGACTTGAGCCAGGGTGTGAAGCCTATTTTGGTCATTGGGAGCGGTGCAGACTGGGCTCCAGTTCCCAGGTAGAAGGTGGCTGGCCGACCTCACCAACTGGTTTACACCTGACCGGGGTGTCTTGGCTGCGCGGAGGAGGAGACCTCGCTCATCCAGCATGGTGGCGACCGGCCGCCTTCTGCCTAAACCGAAGCCAAGGTGAAATCTACATTGTCAGGGTGGAGGAAATCGGCTTGGGCACTGCCAATTGATTCGCCTGCTTTGGTTTGCAGCACGGTCCGGCAGCGGCGTTTGACTTCCTCGCGTGGGTTGGACAGAGCGATAAAAAAGTCGCCCACCTTCTCCAGCACCGCGGCTTTGGTCCCCAGGCACAAGTTGGCGGTCACCTCCTGGCGTACCCAACCCCATATCGCCTCGTCGGCGTTGAAGTCTGGACTGTAGTGGGCAGGTTCACCAGGCGCAGGTTCAAGCCGGGCGTGGTCAGGTAAGCGCGTAGCGCGTCGCCCCGATGGGCTGGCGAATTGTCCCAAATCACCGTCAGTGGTTCGTTATGCCGCGCCCGCAGCTGCCGCAGGAAGGCAGTGGAGGTAGTCGCGTTGCTGTTGCCCGCCAGTTCCATAACATCCACCTCGCCGGTTTCCAGGCACACCGCCGAGTAGTAGCTGGCCTTCTCCCCACGTCGCGGGCTGGTGGAGTCCACCAGCGCCGGTTCTCCCCGCAGCGCCCACTTGCCCCGCAGGTCCGCATCCGCCCGAAAGTGGGCCTCGTCAGCGAAGAATATCTTGGTTCCCGTCCGTCGTGTTGCTGCCCGCAGAGCAGCATATTCCCTCACGAAGGCTTCCCGGCGGGCCGGGTCTGCCTTGACCAATCGCTTCTTGGACCGCTTCAGCACAAACCCCAACCGGTGCCGGTAGTTCCGGCAACTGCTCCGGCTCAGTACCTGCCGGAAGCGTTCCCCCACATACCGGCGCACCGCCTTCCAGTTCCAGCTGGAAAGGTCGATGCCCGCTTGCCATGGCGGTTCCTGCACTGCCGTCTTCAACTCGACTTGCTGCTCTCCGTCCAACGCGGGGGGGAACCTCCGGTCTGCTCAAAAACCAGCCCCTTGGGACCGCCCTCCGCGAACGCCGTGGCGGCCCACTCGCCAATGGTGTGGGCATCCCTTTCCAACGCCCGAGCTACCGCCGCCGCGGTCCAACCCTGCACCAGCAGCCATAGCGCGTGCCACCTTTCCCGTTCCCGTGGCGTCGGAGCCCGATACATCCGCCGTCGTACCTCAACCTGGTCCATGCGCCACCGCTCCAGCAGTGGCCCCATCTCCATCATGCCCAACAGCAACCCCCAACTCTGATTCGTTCACCGACCAACTCAACCACCGTCAATGCTACCCAACGCCAATGCGGGTTTCACCGTGGCTTTAGTTTAGCGGTGCGCCATGCCGCGGGAAAACCACCGTAGAGGCTTGTTCGTTGTTTACCGGCGAAGTGCCGAGACTCGGTGATACGTTTGTGGCCGCGTGATCTGGTGCTCGGTCGTCGCCGCATCCGGCCATCAAGATAATAACGGCAACCAGCATAAAACCGCCCAGCCAGATACGGGCAGGCAACCGAAAGGGCGTCGAAGTGTCTGCAATGTTGTATGGCGCCAGGTTTCTAATGCGGTTCATCTTAAGATCCCTGCAGGATAACGCTCTGCGACGGCACGCGAGGGGAGGAGCGAAGTTGGTTGATGAGTTTGCGTGCGACGACTACGTCGTCCACGCGACGCACGGGCGCGATTATCCCATGTTCGCTAATGCCTGGGTCTCATGACCGGAGTGTCCGACCGGATCAAACTGTTCGTATCGTCATTCGGATTGTAGGGGCGTGTGGCTCGTGCGACTGGTATCAGGTGCGTCGACGGAAACGCCGCAGGCAGCGTTCTGCTGGATGGCGTGTTTGCCGGCGGCACAGTTGTTGATCGGGTCGTGGCGCGGGGAAAGTTTCAGCGAACGGATCATTTGGATACGGCGTTGATCAGCGCGGACAATCTGGGATTGCTTGTAAGGGATCGTATGGCCGGGAGGATACGCATCGGTCCCTATCACTTTCCCGGTACGGGCGTCCAGCGCGAAAGTGATGTTGTCATAAACCTCGCCGCCGGAACTGGGTAGCGTCATCCGGACGGTGCCCCGGAAAGCCACCACCCACACCTCTTGGCCTGGGTCACCAATAAGCAGGCTCACTGGAGGGCAACACTTCCCCGTCCCATTTGACGAAGTGAACACATACTGCTCTAAAGTCGTCAGTTCGGCAAACACGCTGGTCGGCTCGCCCACCAGACCGGCGATCCTGGCCTAAGAGCGTGTGTGACAAATCCGCTTGATGGCTTCGTTGTGGCTGAATTATCCGGGATCCAATCCCCGCTCCCTTGATAGGAGAGGGTTAGGGTGCGGTATGTCCGCCTCCGGCGGGAAGGTAATAATCCGATTGTCACACACCCTCTAGGGGGTGTCGTCAAAACAGTGAGAGGGTGGTAAATTGCCGGTAACAGGGAGAGTGTGGAAGGTGGGGAGTATGACGGCAGCGCACCGGCGCCACGATATGACAGACGGTGTTTGGGAGCGGCTGAGGCTGTACCTGCCCGGGGGAGCAGGCAAGAGAGGTCGGCCGGCCCATGACAACCGGCGGTTTATCGACGCCGTTTGCTGGGTTCTGCGCACCGGCGCTCCCTGGCGCGATTTGCCCCCGGACTACGGAGACTGGAAGAACACCCACCGCCGCTTCTGCCGCTGGCGGGACCGGGGTGTGTGGGCCGGACTGTTGGAGGAAGTGATGGATGACCCTGATTTCGAATGGCTGATGATAGACGCCAGCTACATCAAGGCCCATCCCCACAGTGCCGGCGCTCGGGGCGGAAATCAGGCTATTGCCCGCACCAAAGGGGGCTGAACAGCAAGTTGCACCTGGCGGTGGACTCCCACGGAATGCCGGTAAGGCTGGCGGTTACTGGAGGCACGGTGGCCGACTGCTCTTTGGCGTTGCCCCTGATCGAGGGTATAGAGGCGGAGTGTCTACTGGCGGACAAAGCCTATGACACCAATGAAATCATAGCCACCGCTCGGGCATCGGGAATGAACCCGGTGATACCGCCCAAAAGCAACCGGAGGGAAAAGCGGGACTACGACCAGGCACTGTACAAGTTGCGGCACTTGGTGGAGAACGGATTCTTGGACTTCAAGCAGTGGTGCGGAGTGGCGACCCGTTATGCCAAGAGAGCGGCGTCATACCTGGCCATTTGCCAACTCCGGGCAGTGATGATCTGGAGCAAACTCTTTTGACGACACCCCCTAAGAGCCTATCCCAATAACTGTAGGAAACTTGCAGGAGCAGTGGGAGCGGCGCTGCTGGGGTGGAATCTAAACTGTGGGAATGACCAAAGCGAACGATCCCAAGCCACCACGACCGAAGCGCGCTGGCCCATCCACCCCAGCCAACGCCACCACCGGTTCTTTCCAGATATCCGACGAGCTGTGGGAGGTGTTGGCTCCCCTGATTCCCCAACGCGTGAACCCCCATCCTTTCGGCGGCGGCCGGCCTCGGGTTCCTGACCGCACCTGCGCCGATGGCATCTTCTACGTGCTGCGCGCCGGCTGCCAGTGGAAAGCGTTGGACGCCACGGGCATATGCTCCGGCTCCACCGCCCATTTGCGCTTTCAGGAGTGGGTTGCCGCTGGGGTGTTTCTGGAGCTATGGCGGGTGGGACTGGAACGCTATGACGAACTGCAAGGGTTGGACTGGAGTTGGCTGAGTAGGGACGGCGCCATGACCAAATCCCCCTTGGGTGGGCTGACAGGGGTAGGTATTTTTTCGTCATGTTGATGACCCTCATTTCAGATGGCGCTCGGTCCATGATTTTCAAACCCAAAAACTCGGCTTTGGCGCGCTCTCAAGGACCCGAGGAGCCGGTGCTCGGCTCCGGTAAACTCGAAGGTTTTATACCTAAATTCAGCGGTTACATACCCCTGTAAGCCTTGGGTGGGGGAAAAAACCGGCGCCAACCCCACGGACCGAGGTAAGCGGGGCGTCAAACGTAGCCTGTTGACCGAAGCCCAGGGCATTCCGTTGGGTCTGGTGGTGGACGGGGCCAACCGCCAGGACATGAAGCTGGTGCGGGCCACGGTGGACAGCGTGGCGGTGCCCCGACCGGCGCCCACTCCGGAGTGTCCCCAGGGCTATGCCTGGATCAAGGCTACGACTTCGCTGAGGTGCGCCGCACCCGGGACGACTTCGGATTCACCGCCCATATCCGTAGCCGGGGCGAAGAGGCCCAGGCCATCAAAAGGGAAGCCGGGTTCAAAGCCCGCCGCTGGGTGGTGGAACGCACGCATAGTTGGCTCAACCGTTTCCGGCGCATCCTGGTTCGCTGGGACAAGTCCCCAGAGAACTACATTGCCTTTCTTCATTTCGCCTGCGCCCTCATCGCCCTCAGAGCCGCCGGATTATTAGGATAGGCTCTAAGAGGGCGTCTAAAAAGGTTGAACTTGGGGTAGAGGTATCCAGGCGTGATAAGGGCGTTGGTCGTAACGTTGGGGTATGAAACGATTAGCCTATCCCAGCGACCTCAGCGACCGAGAATGGCAACTGCTCGAGCCCCTGTTGCCACCCCCCAAACCGGGCGGCCGACCGATCACCTACCCCCGGCGGGAGATCGTCAACGCCATCCGATACGTGCTGCGCACTGGTTGCTCCTGGCGGATGCTGCCCCACGACCTGCCGCCGTGGCGCATCGTGTTCCATTACTTCCGTACCTGGCGTCGTGATGGCACCTGGCAACGGGCACATGACACCCTGCACGCCATGGTGCGGCAGACCCAGGGTCGCCAGGCCAGTCCCAGCCCAGCCATCATCGATAGCCAACATCATCGATAGCCAATCGGTGAAGACCAGTGAAAAAGGGGGCCCAGAGGCTACGACGCTGGCAAGAAGGTGAAGGGCCGCAAACGCCACATCGTGGTGGATACCCTGGGGCTGCCGCTGGCGGTGGCAGTGCATCCCGCCGACATTCAGGACCGGGACGGCGCCCGGTTGGTACTGACCCGGCTGCTGGGGCGGTTCCCTCGACTACAGCTGATCTGGGCTGATGGGGCCTACGGCGGCAAATTGGTAGAGTGGGCCAGGACGGTGGGCGGCTGGACCCTGGAGTTGGTGCGGCGTCCACCACAGCAACATACTTTTCAGGTGCTGCCTCGGCGGTGGGTCGTGGAACGCACCTTTGGTGGGCTGAACCTGCAACGGCGGTTGAGCAAGGACTACGAAGCGTTGTGTGAAACCACCGAAACTTGGATTTACATCGCAATGACCGGCCTCACCCTGCGCAGACTGGCCCGCCTTCCCCATTTTTAGACACCCTCTGAGTCAACCCCTCGGCCTTCGCCTCCTCAGGCGTCAGTAGGTCTTGCTGTTGCTGACCGTCCTCGTGGGCCGGTTGTTGGAGACCGTGGCTGGCGGGGACGCTCGGCTCTTCAACGGCGATGGTTACGGCTTTCCGGGGTATGGATACTCGGTCGAGGAAGGCTTCCACGCCGGCGACGTCATAGTGGCTGGTTACCCCGACGCAGAGTTTGTTGCTCCCCTCGTCCAGGTCGGTCAGGTGTACGCCGGGCTGGTCCCAGATGCCCTCCGTTCCCAGCAGTTCATACCACTCGGAGAGTTGCTTGATGGTGTAGTCGCCCTTGATGACGTTCAACCTCAGGCCTGACTCGACGTCGAAAATCTCTTCAAGGGCCTGTTGTGTCTCCTCCCACTTTTCTGGGTTGTTCTCATCCTCTGTGAGATGGATGTTGAGGGTGTGTCCACCGTTGGAGATGTAAACGCCGCCGAATTCGGGAACCCGCTTGGCGACTTCCGCAAGAAGTTCGTTGTGGTTCTTGTAGGTTGATGGTTCACGGCCTGTGGATGGTTCAAGGTCGCTGGACGGTTCAAGGTCGCTGGACGGCCATTGCGTCCACGCGAAGCCGAACATGCCTGCTGCCAGGATGAGAAACCAAATTATCAAAATGACACGCTTCGATACCATCGCCTACCATTGCCTCCTTAGCAGGATGTTGAAATGGGCAGTCTGAGGGCCGCGTAGGGGTTTTCTGTCGTCTCCTTACGGCCATGTGCACGCGGTTCACGACTCCAAAGGGTTAGTTGACGCTGCCAGGAGGCCGATTTCCGAGCGGTTGGGCGTTATCGGTGGCGATCGGGACAGACTTTTCCCTTGATCTACGCTGCCGCCGCCGTCAGTTTGGCCAAGCGCACCAGGTTGTAGCCGGCGGTGGTCATCTCCATCCAGAACCGGTTGCGTGCCGTCCCGCAGTAGCGTAACTTCCGGCCGCCGCCCACCGTCTTCACCCAGCCGAAGACTTCCTCAATCCGTTTCCGTGCCCGCTGGCTCAAGCGGTACCCCTCATGCCTGGTGGTGCGCCCATCAATGGCTGAACGCTGTTTACGTGCCACGTGGGGCGTCACCCGCAGCTTCCGGCATTCCCTGACAAAACCCCTGGTGTCATAGCCGCGGTCGGCGCCCACCGCGACCCGACCCGTGCCGGGCACCGGCGCCAGCATCTCCAACGCAGCATCCCATTCACCGGTGCCATTGGCTGATGTGAGGCGTACATTCACCACCAGGCCCTCCCGGTTGTCCATCAGCACGTGGGCGCCGAAACATAGCCGTGCTTCCTTGCCTTTCCCCTTCTTGGCCAGGCGGACCTCCGGATCCGTGGTGGACCGGTGGGTCTCAATGCTACGACGCTCACCATAAAAGTCCACCTCCGGATTGCGGCCGCTGCCTGCTGACGGCGGGTCCCCGTCTCTGGGCCGGAAACTCTTCACCGACGCCCAGGCCTCCAGCAGTGTCCCATCCACGCTGAAATGCTCCTCCGACAGCAACCTACGCTCTCTCGCCTGCGCCACTATCTGAAGCAGAAACTCCCTGGCCACGTCGGCGTCCAACAGTCGCTGGTTGTTCTTGGAGAACACCGAGTGGTCGAAACTGTGGTCCATGATGTTCAGGTCCAGGAACCACTTGAACAGCAGGTCGTATTCCAGCCGTTACAGAATTGCCGCTCGCTGCACACTGAGAACAGCGCCATCGGCAAACAGGCTTTCAGCAGGTGCTCCCGCGGTATCGACGCACGGCCGTTGTCGGCGTACATCCGGTCGAAGGTGGGCGACAACTCGGCCAAGGCACGATCAACCATGGGTTTGATGCGCCGGATGGGGTGGCGCTGTGGCACCAGCGCATCCGGTGTAACCGCAGTCAGCATCGTCGCCTGTCCCGCTGCCTTGCCTCTCATGGCAACCCCTCACTACTCAGATGGCCGATCCTACCACCCAGCAATCACGCCGCGATTTTCAACACCCTGCTAAAGGTGACCAGCGTCGAGACCCCGCCAACTCGTCAGAGTTCAATCACCATGAATGGAAACACTGGATCGAGGACAACGGAGATTGCCAAGACGCTCGCAACAAGGCTCAAATTGCCGGGAGCCGCGTTACGGCGTCCTACCGGAGCAACAGGGAAACCCGCGTCGTCGCCTGCGCGTGGCTGCCTCCTGCACCAAGAGCGCCGAGAACGAGTCCGGCGGTTTTGGCGTCTGCTACATAATCCCGTTGCAGAACTCGCGCAGAGTAGGGAAACCCGATGGCCTGTCAAACGCGGAAAACCGTGCGCCAACCATTTGGCGACCCGCCGGCAGCCAATCATATTCACGGCAGGCACCAATCGCTCGAAAGGGGTCGGTGGCGTGGACGAATGGAAGCCATAAGGCTGGCCCTACTACTGCCGTTACGCCACCGCCGTGTTTTCCTCGGTCAGTTGGCTGTTGGTCGCGCTCAGGCGCGGTCTAACGTAGATATCCAATCATTTCATAGACTTTTCGCAACGGATCCTTTGCTGCGGCCTCGGCATGCCGACGGTGATTTTGGCGAACTAACAAGCCGTAGCGATTGGTTGTCGGCACTCGAAGGATCCCACGGCCCGCCGATGCAATCGGGCCATTTACTTCGCTGTAGCAAAGTGTGATCAGGTGTGGGTAGGTCCACTTGGAGAAGTCGCGGGTGGGGTGTCATCTTCGAGGATGCCACGGAGATCGCGCACATATCGGCGCATGGTCGACTCGGCGACCCCGAGGCTGGTGGCTATTTCAGCGGCGGATTCGTCGCCGGTCAGGTACTGTCTCACGGCATTCAACCGAACTTCGTAAGGATGTCGACACTTCGCGCCCCCACGTCCCATAAAAAACCAACCTTTACGCTCTTGAGCGCAACCAAGATTGTTCATGTTGATGGTATCCAATTGTCCCCTACAGTATCCGCATTCAGGTTCGCGAAAACTTTTCGACCGGCTCTCCGCATTATCGAAGGCGGATGCTGTAGGATGCAGAGCATATCCCGCATAGTATGGATCAGCAATCGCGACGCGGGGTTAAGGTAACGACGGATAACGCTAATCCCACCACTTGCGAGAAGGTTACCGTCGGTGCAGCCAAGGAAAAGGTGTGTTGTGCCGTTACGAGCATGCATTTCTGTGCTGAGAGCGTCTCGCCTTCACTACTGCGACTTCTCTCTGGATTTGCTCTCGCTTTTCTCGATGAGCATTCCTGGCCTCTCTCCTCGCCTGGATGGCGGCCCTGTGGCGCTCCTGGTCGTATCCCTCTCGCTGGAGCAACGCGGCGTAGATGGTTTGCCATGTTCCTTCTCGAACCGCACACGCGAGCCGGAATTTTGTTAGGAACCAATCGTCTGCGGCGACAGCGCCGTTGATCAGTTGCTCGATCTCCCAGTCTTCCGTGGCTGTGAGCAGATTGAACGGCTCGGTGAGGCTGACTCTGACGTAGGCGGCGTTGAATGCTTCCTGCAACGGGCAGAGCGGGCACGGGGCGGAGGCGGGAGCGTTGGATTCAACGTCGCAGTTCTCGCAGTAGTTGATGGCGTCGTGGTTCTGATTGATCATGTCTTAATCTCCTTGGAATTTTGATGATGCGCCGCCAATGGGAGGGGTTCCCTATGAGCGGCGCTGGTGTTTGTGTTTTCCGCCCGTCGATGCCGAGACGGTGTAACGGCGGGAACGGAACGCGAGAAGGTTCCACCAATTGCGGTGGCCGCGGTCGCAACGGCTTTAGACTGATGACATTCGGCGACTTACGCCCGATGAAGGCGTGCCCGTACAATGTCATCTCCACCGCGGATGGCACGGTGGACTAGGGCGTGTTCACACTAACAACGCAAAAATGTTATCATACACGCATGGAGATTACACAAGCTCAGTTCGAACGCATTGCACCGGTCTTTCCGGTTCAGCGGGGCAACGTCAAACTGCCGAACTTGCAGGTGCTCAACGCGATCCTGTACGTCGCCGAGCACGGCTGCAAGTGGCGGGGGTTGCCGCCCCGATTCGGCAATTGGCATACCGTCTACACCAGGATGAACCGCTGGTCGAAGAATGGCGTGCTCGACCGGGTGTTTGAACACCTGCAGCGGGAACAGATCGTGCGCATCAAGTTGGAAGCGGTAGCGATGGACAGCACCATCGTCAAGGTCCATCCCGACGGCACGGGTGCGCTAAAAAAAACGGACCCCAGTCCATCGGCAAGTCCCGAGGCGGCTGGACCACCAAGATTCATCTGGTTGCCGCGAATGCTCGAACTGCCATAACCTGCTCGCTCTCCCCGGGTCAGGCCCATGACGCGCCGGAAGGACGTAAGCTGCTGGCCAGACTTGGCCCGCAGCGCCCGGCACCGTTCCTGTTGATGGACCGCGCCTACGAGGGTAATGAAACCCGCCAACTGGCCCTGGACCTGGGGTTCGTGCCGGTGGTACCACCGCTGAGCACTCGTGTCGCTCCCTGGACCTATGATCGGGAGATGTACCAGCGGCGGAATGAGATCGAGCGGTTGTTCCGCCGCTTGAAGGGATTCCGCCGCATCTTCTCCCGGTTCGACAAGCTCGACGTGCTCTTCCTGGGGTTCATCTCCTTCGCATTCATCATCGATGCACTGCTTTAGTGTGAACACGTCCTAACCGCCGACCAACCGCGTTGGACCAATGACGCGGGAACACCCAGATCGCGCTCATGCCACAAAATTTAGATTGTGGCGGTCAGAGGGATTAGGCGAGCCTTTCTCTCGACAAGGCTCAATTTGCGTTTGAGTGACGAACTCCGACCCCAAGAATCAAGGGAGCATCGGTCGCCGTATCCGACGGGAAAGACGAATTACCCTGGCCGTGAGCGGACGGTATTTTTGAGTACCGGAGGAAACCAGTCGCTTGGAGCAACAACCTTCCGTTTCGGGACCGGTCCAAAGACGGAGGCGGAATTGTGCTGCTGGTCTACTGGCCTATAGTCCGTGAAAAACAAAACGCAAACTCCAGCTTGGAGCGCATCCCTCGACACGCTCCGGTACGCGAGGTCATAATTCCACAACTGGCATCAGCCTGGGCAGACTCCCCGGCAGGTGCGGACCTTGAACGGGTAGGTGCTACGATGACGACGAGTGAAACGCGACGGAACCGGGCCCCGGCTCCTTCCAATCTTCAGGAGCTCGTCCCCCAGGAGCTGCTCGGCGCGGTGCGGTGGCGCTGCATCGGTCCGCCTCGGGGCGGGCGGGTGGTAGCGGTGGCCGGCGACCCGGTCAACCCCATGGTGTTCTACTTCGGCGCGTGCGCTGGCGGAGTATGGAAGACCACCGACGGCGGGACGTATTGGGAAAATGTTTCGGACGGCTATTTCGACACCGCCTCGGTGGGCGCCATCGCGGTGGCCCCGTCCGACCACAACGTGATCTACGCCGGAATGGGGGAATCCTGCATCCGCGGCGACGTGACCTACGGGGACGGGGTGTACCGCTCCACCGATGGTGGCCAGACCTGGACCAACGTGGGTCTATCCGATACCCGGCATATTGCCCGCGTGCGGGTGCATCCCGCCGACCCGGACGTGGTGTACGTGGCGGCGCTGGGACACGCCTACGGCCCCAACGAGGAACGGGGCGTTTTCCGCTCCAGGGACGGCGGGAACACCTGGGAGAGAGTCCTCTTCCGCAGCGAGAACGCCGGCGCCGCGGACTTGTCGATGGACCCCAACAACCCGCGCATACTCTACGCTTCCATCTGGGAGACCCGTCGCACGCCCTGGAGCCTCATCAGCGGCGGGCCGGAGAGCGGCATCTTCAAGTCGGTGGACGGTGGCGACTCCTGGACCGAGATCACCAACAACCCGGGCCTGCCCGACGGCCTCAAGGGACGCATCGGCGTCGCAGTTTCCGCCGCCAAATCGGGGCGAGTGTGGGCCACCATCGAGGCCGAGGACTGCGGCCTGTACCGTTCTGATAACGGTGGCGACACCTGGGAGTTGGTCAGCGACGAGCGCGACCTACAGGGGCGTCCCTGGTACTACCAGCACGTCTTCGCCGACCCGCAGGACGCGGACACGGTGTGGATACTCAACTACCAGTGCTGGAAGTCGGTCGACGGAGGACGCAACTTCAGCCGGGTCACCACGCCCCACGGCGACGACCACGACCTCTGGATCGACCTCAAGAACCCGCAACGGATGATCGAAGGCAACGACGGCGGCGCGTGCGTCACCTTCAACGGCGGGGAGAGCTGGTCCAGCATCTACAACCAGCTCACGGCCCAGTTCTACCACGTGGCCACCGACAACCAGTTCCCCCACCGGGTGTACGGGACCCAGCAGGACAACACCGCGATCAGCGTGCCCTCCCGCACCCACAAGGGGGCGATCCCCTGGGGCGACTGTTACGTCGTGGGAAACTCCGAAAGCGGGCACATCGCCGTGCATCCCCAGGACCCCAACACTGTCATCTCCGGGGCTATCGGCAGCTCGGCCGGCGGAGGCGGGAACCTGCTGCACTACGACCACGCCACCGGACAGGTGCGGATCATAACGGTGTGGCCGGAGCTGTACACCGGATGGGGCGCCAAGGACATGAAGTACCGCTTCCAGTGGACCTATCCCATCCTGTTCTCGCCCCACGACCCGCAGACCTTGTACGTGGCCGGCAACGTGGTGTTCCGCAGCGCGGACCTGGGTGGAAGCTGGGAAGCCATCAGCCCGGACCTGACCCGCAACGACCCGTCCACCCTTGAACCCTCGGGCGGCCCCATCACCAAGGACACGTCCGGCGCTGAGGTCTATGCAACCATCTTTGCCTTGGTGGAATCTCCGCACGAGGCGGGAGTGTTCTGGGCCGGCTCCGACGACGGGCTGGTACACCTGTCGCGGGACGGAGGCATTACGTGGGATGCGGTTACGCCCGATGGCCTGCCGGAGTGGACGCTCATCTGCATGATCGAGGTCTCCCCGCACGACCCGGCCACGGTCTACCTGGCGGCCACTCGCTACAAGCTGGACGACACCCGTCCCATGCTCTACAGGACCACCGATTACGGGCAGACCTGGACATCGATAACCGTCGGCCTGCCCCAGGATGACTACACTCGCGTGATACGGGAGGACCCCAATCGTCCGGGCTTGCTCTATGCCGGGACCGAGACCGGGGTATACGTGTCGTTCAACCAGGGGGAAGAGTGGCAGCCGCTGCGGGCCAACCTGCCGGTGGTGCCGGTGTACGACCTGGCAATCAAGGACGACAACCTGATTGCCGCCACCCACGGACGTTCCTTCTGGATTTTGGATGACCTGAGCCAGCTCCACCAACTCACGGCATCCCTGGCGGATCAGTCCTGCGTACTACTGCGGCCGCGGGAGACCTACCGCATCCGGACACCGTTCCGGGATCGGAAGCCCTCTCCCGGCAAGATCTATCGCGCCGGGCTGGGCGCGGACGTCACCTACACCGAGTTCTTGGGGAAATCGGGCGAGACCGTGCGCAAGATGTGGGACGCCGGGGAGAACCCGCTCGACGGCGTGATGATTCACTACTACCTGAAGGACGCGCCGGAGGAGATAACCCTGAGCATCCTGGACGGGGACTGGAGCATCATACAGAGCTTCTCCAGCAACGCCACGGAGGCCGACGGGAATGCCCAGGAACCCCGGGCGCCGGCCGGGACTGGGATGAACCGCTTCGTGTGGAATATGCGCTACCCGGCCGCCCGCAAGGTGCCCGAAGACAAGACCACTGAAGACTCAGTCGTCGGGCCGCTGGCATCACCGGGGACCTACCAAGTGACGCTGCAGGTGGGCGCCGACTCCCAGACCCAGACCTTCCGCATCGTCAAGGACCCCCGAGTCGGGGCCAGCCAGGCAGACCTGGACGCCCAGTTCCGGTTCCTGATCCAGATACGGGACAAAGTGTCAGAGACACACGGCGGCATCAACCAGCTGCGCCGGGTCCGCCTGCAGGTGGAACAATGGGTGAGTCGCGCCGAGGGGCATGCCTCTGCGGAGACGGTGGGCAACGCGGCGGAGGCGGTGAAGGAACAACTGAGGCAGATAGAAGACCTGCTGATCCAGTCGGCGTACCGGGGTGCGCGAGACCGATTGGATCTGCCGGCGCGACTGAACCGCAAGCTGGCGGAACTCACCGCCGTGGTCGCCAACGCCGACTTCGCACCCACTCAGCAGGCGTACCAGGTCTTCGATTACCTATCCGCCGACATAGACCAGCAACTGATGGACCTGCAGCAAGTTCTGGACGAAGACGTGGCCCAATTCGCCAACCTGGTGAGGGACCTGGACATACCGGCCATCGCAACGTGAGCGGGAGTCCCAGGCTGATGCGTACCCAGTTTGTCATCGCCACGTCGCTCCGCTCCTGGCGATCCCGTTGAATGGTCGCCGACTCCTCCGGCAACGAGATTGCCACCCCATTATCAAGTACGGGGTGATGTTGCTTCGCTCGCAACGACAGGTTGTCGGAAAGTGGGTAACCGTGAGATTAACCGGACCCCCGAGAATCGATCCCGGATCGGTTCTCGGTGATCAGGTAACGTTAGCAATCCGCTCCTGTTCTCACGTCGGTGACCATGGTCATGACCACTGTACAATGAGGTGATGGTAGCCACACCCATCCCATTGGAGCGTTGACCATGACCACCAACCGCGGAGACGCCGGCCAGAGCCGGACGATGAAGGCATCCGAGTTCAAGGCCAAGTGCCTGGGGCTGATGGACGAGGTGGCCGAGAACGGCGGCGAGATCGTCATCACCAAGAACGGCAAGCCCGTGGCCAAGCTGACCGCTTACCACGAACGCCCCAAGTCTTTGTTCGGGATCGACAAGGGCCGGCTGAAAATCCTGGGCGACATCATCTCGCACATCGAAGTCGAATGGGAAGCGGAAGTCGACCCTGATCGGGTGCTCAACCCGTGATCCTGCTGGACACCCACGCTGCCCTCTGGTTGAGGGCCGGCGACCCTAAGCTTGGGCCGGTGGCTCGTGCTGAGATTGAACGGGCCTGGCAAGCCGCGGAAGTCGCCATGTCGGCCATCTCATTCTGGGAAATGGCGATGCTGCGCGAGAAAGGCCGCATCGGCTATCCGGACGACGTGAGCCGGTGGCGGCTGGAGCAGTTGAACCAGGGCCTGATCGAGATCCCCGTGGACGGCGAGATCGGCATCCGGGCCAACGCCCTACCTGATTTCCATGCCGACCCGGCCGACCGCATCATCGTCGCCACCGCCATGAACGGCCACCAACTGGTAACCGCCGACCACCGCATCCTTGACTGGTCCGGCGGCCTGCGATGCGTGGATGCTGCACGATGAGCGCTAGCCAGACACGTGAATGCTCCAACCGCCATGCTGTTGCCAGTTCATAGGTATCCACGTGCGGCTGCCAGAACACGTGGACCTGACGGGAGAAGCGGGCCAGTTAAATTCCCCCGACACCGACGGCAACGGCATTATCGACGGCCCGCAGACTGTTGATCACGGCGCTGCCGATTTTGCGGTCTCGGGTTCAGAGCAGCACGCTTACGCCGAGTATCTGCCCACTTCCACGTTGACCTCCCGTTCAGCATGGCGGAGACTCGCAGTTCCCAAGATCGCCACATGCAGAACGTCGGCGTACCGGACCCGGTGGATACTGTGTTCCCGTAGCATCTGAAGTCAGAACACCTCCAGGTTACGGGCAGCCGGGGCGCGCGGCAACATTGCCGACTGCCTGCGCTCTCTCGATCCCAGCGCCGACGCGGCACTAGCCAGACCTCGCCCGCCTTCTCCTCCTTGCCGCGGGAGACTCATACAACACGCCGGCATCGATCAAGGTCGCCACATCCTCCGCGGAGTACTCCAGGTGCTTGCCCAGCACCTCGTAGTTGTGCTCCCCCAGTTGCGGCGCCGGACCGCTCACCGCCGCTGGCGTCGCCGAGAAACGGTACGGCGGCGACACACCCCTACTGGACCGACCTCCGGGTACTCAATCTCCTGGAACGATCCACGTGCGTTGTAGTGCGGATGCCCCAGATCTCCTCCTGCGACAGAACGGGCCCCGATGAGATCCGCGCCTCCGCCAGCACCAGCAGCGCCGCCTCGTCGTCCGGCAGGCTCTGCAGCCATTCCTCGATGATGCCGACTATTTCATCTCGCCGGTCCACCCGGTCGTCGTCGGTCAGGTAGCGCGGGTCTTCGATCATATCCTCCCGTCCCATGCACTCGCACAGCCGGCCCCACGCGCTGTTCGGCCCCTGCCCCGGCGCCTGCAGCGAGATATAGCCTTCCCTGGCCTTGAGTATGCCCATGGGAAAGGTGTAGGTGTTCTGCTCTCCGTTCCGGTAGTGCAGCGGAACCCCGTGGTTGGCTGCCACGTGGGGCATCGCCAGCGAGTCCAGGAACATCAGGCTGTCGATCATTGACAGGTCTATGTATTGGCCCTCGCCCGTCCGCTGCCGGTGGAACAGCGCGTATCCCACGGCCATCGCCCCGGTCATGCCGGTGACGGTGTCGCCGATGCCGCCGCCGATGGTGTACGGCGCGCCGTCCCGCTCGCCGGTGATCCAGTTGAGGCCGCTGACGGCTTGCGCCACCGGATCGGTGCAGACGTGCTCAGGATTGTGCGCGAATCCCTCCTGCCCATAGCCCGTCATGGAGCACATGATGATGCCCGGGTTCAGCTTGCGCAGGTTGGAATAGTCCAGCCCGTAGCTCCGCACCACGTGGGGCGTGTAGTTCTCCACGAACACGTCGGCCCGTTTGACCAGCGCGCGCACGATCTCCAGACCAGCCTCCGTCTTGAGTTCCACGCACAGGCTCTTCTTCCCGCCGTTCAGGTGCAGGTACGGGACGCCGTTCCGCGTGGGTAGCGACTCCGGCGTGGACCGTTCGTCCTGATCCGCCGCGGGCCGCTCAATCTTGATCACCTCCGCGCCCATATCGGCCATGATCCGGCTGCAAAACGGCCCCACAAACGCCGCCGTGAAATCCAGAACCATAATCCCTGCCAGCAGTCCCGTAGCCATGAGCGACCTCCTTCTCCTGATGTGTCGGTCCCAGATTCTACACGCCAGGGCCGACCCGGGTCCGGAATGGTTGGTTCATGGGCAGGGTCTTTCGATTATTTGTAGACAGCGCCGATCAAGGCCAGAGGACGTGATGGTTGAGCGGCGTGGCGACGCAAGGCGGCTGCGATGTTGGTTTCGCCAGCCAATCGGATCACACTGATGATCAGATTGCGCAGGGCTGCCATGATCTGGGGCGCCGAGCCGGTACGCACCTGGGAGCGGTGTTCATCGGCGGACCCGTTCACCAAAACCCGCCACCAACTACATTTCCGCTATCATAGGTTCGTTATCTCGATGAATGGCATCGCGGATCCGAGAGGATGCAGGAGGAAATACCTTGGGAACACTGAGCTCAGCAGAGGTGGATGAATTTCTGTCCCAGCCCCGAACGGCGCAGTTGGTCACCCTGCAGGCCGCCGGCACTCCCCACGTGACGCCGGTCTGGTTCCTTTGGGATAACGGTCGGGCTTTGGTGATGGCCGACAGAGCGGCGGTCAAGGTGCGCAACATTCGCCGCAATTCCGCCGTGGCCCTATGCGTCTCCACCGTGGATCACCCCTATCCTTTTGTGACCATCGAGGGCACGGCCAAAATCACCGACAGCGGGCTGGATGACATGGTGCGCAGGACATGCGTCCTCTACGAGGCAGAAGAGCGAGGTGCCGAGTTCGCCGCGGAACTTCTGGCAGACGAACGTTTGACCCTGATTGTCATTTCCCCCGGTCGTTTCATCTCTTGGAAAGAGGACGCCGAATAAGAAACTATCTCAAAACTGGGGCAGCACCCAATCCGTCCTTCGGACCGTGGCATCCCGGCGAAAGCGGGAATCCAGTGGTTTGAAACCTTAATAGCTCGACTGTTCTTGGAACCAGGGTCATACGACTATGGCGGATCCCCAACCGTCAGTCCGGCTTTCGCCGGAATCCAAGGAATCCTTGGCTATAACGACCATTGCCAGAACTGGCCTCCTCGGGCTGGAAAACGGCTCATACAGTGGATAATCGAAAGGCCCTGGGTTCATGGGCCGGTCTAGAAAGTCGCCGAGGTGACGGTAGAGCTACGGTAGCGCGGGCTTGAGTCGGCCATCGGGAAGAGACGTTTTCCTCGATGGCCCGTTCTTGACCTACTCCACGGACATCCAACTGGGCGGCAGTCAATACCCGCTGGCGGGTTTTGCGGTGGGCACTGTCGCCGTTAGATTCCCAACGCGGCTACCCCTGCCTTGGCGATAGCATCGTCGTCGAACCCACTGGGCAGGCCTCCCGCGCCGATAGCGCCGACCACCACCCCATTGTGGAAAACGCCGACTCCGCCCGGTAGCGCTATCCACTGCGAATCCCCGAAGGATTCAAGCGACCTGCCCGTGCTGCTGAGTTGCTCGGCGAATGCGGCAGTGTCCATGGCGCGCACCGCCGAGGTGTAGGCCTTGCGAATGGCGAAAGTGGGCCGCAGGCAGCGGTCCATTCGGGCATAAGCCAGCAGGTTTCCGACATCGTCCACCACTGCCATATCGACCTTGCGCCGGTCAGGGTCCCGGTTGAAATCGGCGATCATCGCCGTGATGGCGCTCTGGGCCTGTTCCAGGCTGAGCATTGCCTTGTTGTACATGTAATCGACCTCCGCGAGTCTGGGGTTTGGGAAACGGTGCTGCCGAATGGCAACCGGGTTGCCGTTCGTTCAGTGGCTGGGTTTGGAGCCAGTCTATCCGGCGCCGCAGGTGCCGTAAATGCTGAGAACACCCCACCCTGTGGAGCGTTGACGGGCCGGTGGTTTGGCGGGGACTGCCGAAGGAGTTCGCTTTACTTCCGCCCATCCAGCTGTTTGATATCGCCTAGCGTTCGGAGTCCAACGCTTTCCCCTGTAACGCCCGATAGTCATGGCCACAGGGATCGGCTCGGACGACGCCGTTGGCCATGCCAACGGCGCTTCCCGAAACTTTCAGCGGGCTGGTGGATCGCCCGCGTTAGTAAGGGACGTGCTTATATCCCACAGCCGGGCAGCCAGTTGTGCGTCGTAGCTCATGCCAGAAGACGGCACAGGGCGGCAGTCCACGAAAAACTTACCCGTCACACTCTCCACTTCGGGCGATACGGCCAAGTACACCGGCGTCTCCGCTCCATTGTCTGGGGTAATGCCGCGGATTCCGATAAAAAAGTTGACCACGCGACCCAACAACCCATTATTGCGGGCAATGTTGGTCCGCACCAAACCGGGATGCAGGGCATTTACCGTGACATTCTCGCCATCCAGACGCCGCGCGAGCTCGTAGGTGAACAGGATGTTGCAGAGCTTGGAACGTTTGTAAGCTGGATATCCCCGATTACTTGAAGGCTTAGGCAGGCCTTCCAGGCGGAACTCGCCCGGCGATTCATGCGCAAGAGAGGATATATTGATAATCCGGGCCCGAGGAGCTTTCCGCAGATGTTCGAGTATCAGGCTGGTCAGCAGGAAGTAGCTCAGGTGGTTCAGTGCGAAGGTCATCTCGATACCTTCGGCGCTGAGCCTGTTGGACAGGAAGATGGCCCCGGCATTGTTCAGCAGCACATCCAGATGGGGCAACAGCTCTATCGCCTCGGCGGCGACGCGACGCACGTCACGTTGGGACGAAAGGTCGGCCAACAGGTACTCAACTTCTGGGTTATCTGTATCGGCGATGATCTGCTGCACTGCGGCTTCGGTCTAAGAGGGTGTCTAAAAAGGTTGAGATTGGGGTAGAGGTATCCAGGCGTGATAAGGGCGTTGGTCGTAACTTAGGGGTATGAAACGACCAGCCTATCCCAGCGACCTCAGCGACCGAGAATGGCAACTGCTCGAGCCCCGGTTGCCACCGCCCAGACCGGGCGGCCGACCGATCACCTACCCCCGGCGGGAGATCGTCAACGCCATCCGCTACGTGCTGCGCACTGGGTGCTCCTGGCGGATGCTGCCCCATGACCTGCCGCCCTGGCGCATTGTCTTCCATTACTTTCGCACCTGGCGTCGTGATGGCACCTGGCAACGGGCACATGACACCCTGCACGCCGAGCTGCGCCAGGCCCAGGGTCGCCAGGCCAGTCCCAGCGCGGCCATCATCGACAGTCAGTCGGTGAAGACCACGGAAAAAGGGGGCCTCGGGGTTACGACGCCGGCAAGAAGGTGAAGGGGCGCAAGCGCCACATCGTGGTGGATACCCTGGGACTGCCGCTGGCGGTGGCAGTGCATCTGGCCGACATTCAAGACCGGGACGGCGCCCGGCTGGTGCTGATCCGACTGTTGGGGCGGTTCCCTCGACTACAGCTGATCTGGGCTGATGGGGCCTACGGCGGCAAATTGGTAGAGTGGGCCAGGACGGTGGGCGGCTGGACCCTGGAGTTGGTGCGGCGCCCAGCACAGCAACATACCTTCCAGGTGCTGCCCCGGAGGTGGGTGGTGGAACGCACCTTTGGTTGGCTGAACCTGCAACGGCGGTTGAGCAAGGACTACGCAGCATTGTGTGAAACCACAGAAACTTGGATTTACATCGCAATGACCGGCCTCACCCTGCGCAGACTGGCCCGCATTCCCCATTTTTAGACACCCTCTAAGAGGGTGTCTAAAAAGGTTGAGATTGGGGTAGAGGTATCCAGGCATGATAAGAGCGTTGGTCGTAACTTAGGGGTATGAAACGACCAGCGTATCCCAGCGACCTCAGCGACCGAGAATGGCAACTGCTCGAGCCCCTGTTGCCACCCCCCAAACCGGGCGGCCGACCGATTACGTACCCCCGGCGGGAGATCGTCAACGCGATCCGCTACGTGCTGCGCACTGGTTGCTCCTGGCGGATGCTGCCCCATGACCTGCCGCCGTGGCGCATTGTCTTCCACTACTTCCGTACCTGGCGTCGTGATGGCGCCTGGCAACGGGTACATGGCGTCCTGCACGCCATGGTGCGGCAGACCCAGGGTCGCCAGGCCAGTCCCAGCCCAGCCATCATCGATAGCCAACATCATCGATAGCCAATCGGTGAAGACCAGTGAAAAAGGGGGCCCAGAGGCTACGACGCTGGCAAGAAGGTGAAGGGCCGCAAACGCCACATCGTGGTGGATACCCTGGGGCTGCCGCTGGCGGTGGCAGTGCATCCCGCCGACATTCAGGACCGGGACGGCGCCCGGTTGGTACTGACCCGGCTGCTGGGGCGGTTCCCTCGACTACAGCTGATCTGGGCTGATGGGGCCTACGGCGGCAAATTGGTAGAGTGGGCCAGGACGGTGGGCGGCTGGACCCTGGAGTTGGTGCGGCGTCCACCACAGCAACATACTTTTCAGGTGCTGCCTCGGCGGTGGGTCGTGGAACGCACCTTTGGTGGGCTGAACCTGCAACGGCGGTTGAGCAAGGACTACGAAGCGTTGTGTGAAACCACCGAAACTTGGATTTACATCGCAATGACCGGCCTCACCCTGCGCAGACTGGCCCGCCTTCCCCATTTTTAGACACCCTCTTAGCGGAGTTGCGGCCTACGATGACTACCCTGGCGCCCATACGGGCCAGTTCGCGGGAGGCCGCGTAGCCGATGCCATCGCTGCCTCCGGTTATGAGACAGATTTCGCCTTGCATCAGATGATTCATAAGAACAACCTTGGCCATCATTTGCCGACTTGTGCGCATGGCCCACAAGTCGGCAAATTTAATTGACGCCGGACAGTGAGGGGTGCGTCGTCCATCATTGGGCAGACTTGGGCAACACCGGGTGGTGCCGCGGAGGGGTCAGACATCGCTCAGTTTGAGGAACAACCGTTGGAAGTGAACGGATACGCGGGTCGCGAGGCTGGCATGGCAACCGTGGAGGACAGTTGCCCCCCACATTCTCGCCCCGGTTAAAGGAGAGTGCAATAACTGATCTGCCCCGCGGGTCCCAACATAGTTCCTGGATCGATCGCGGCGGTTAGGTCACGTTGGCAATCCGATCCGTGTCGCGCGTTGGTGACCATGGTCATGACCACCGTACAATGGAGTCAGGCTAGCCCCATCCAACCAGCCGGAGCATTGACCATGAACACCTACAGTGGAGACACCGGCTCGAGCCGGACGATGAAGGCATCCGAGTTCAAAGCCAAGTGCCTGGGGCTGATGGACGAGGTGGCCGAGAACAGCGGCGAGATCGTCATCACCAAGAACGGCAAGCCCGTGGCCAAGCTGACCGCCCACCACGAGCGGCCCAAGACGCTGTTCGGCATCGACAAGGGGCGCCTGAAAATCATAGGCGACATCATCTCTCCCATCGACGTGGAGTGGGAAGCCGAAGTCGAGCCTGACCGGGTGCTGAACCCGTCATGCTGCTGGACACCCACGCCGCGCTCTGGCTGAGGGCCGGCAACCCTAAGCTTGGGCCGGCGGCTCGTGCTGAGATTGAACATGCCTGGCAGGCCGAGGAAGTCGCCATGTCGGCCATCTCATTCTGGGAAATGGCGATGCTGCGCGAGAAAGGCCGCATCGGCTATCCGGACGACGTGAGCCGGTGGCGGCTGGAGCAGTTGAACCAGGGCCTGATCGAGATCCCCGTGGACGGCGAGATCGGCATCCGGGCCAACGCCCTGGCTGATTTCCACGCCGATCCGGCCGACCGCAGCATCGTTGCAAACGCAATGAGCGGCCACCAGTTGGTGACCGCCGACCGTCGCATCCTGGAATGGTCCGGCGGCTTGCGATGCGTGGACGCAGCCGAATGACCAATGCCCAATAGAACAATGATGTCGTGCCGCCCGACGGTTGGCGGCTGGTGCCGTTGGGAGACGTGGCGCGTTGAGGAGTACCCAAGTCATACCCCATTTGGGGTCTCATCACGGCCGACGCGAGGACGCCCACGCCACGAATTCTCGGTGCTCCCCCGGTCACCTCGATCAATGATTCGTGAGGCGGTTGGCCCACTCTGGTCGCCCAATCGATGACCGTTTCCGTGGTTCGTCTTCGGGAGATTCGGGCCGCGAGCCAAGTAGCCGCCGCTCTATCGGCGGGGGTAATCGTGATCGATTTCCCGAGGCCTTTCGACCTGCGTCAGGCGGCCGGGTCTTTCCAGAACCGGCTCAAACGTTTCGGACGTCCATCGCAGTGGATATGTGTCCGTATGGTGACGCTCTGCCGTTGGCCGGTTTGGAAGATTCAGCAGCCAACAGATTGCCGGACTACGGAGTTGGCAGAGCGCCGGAGCATCGGAGTGGCGGATTGCAAATCCCGCACCACCCGAACGGCGATCGCTTTGATCTAGAGTAGCGCTGGACCAGAAATTTGACCTTGGGCGCACCCGAACGGTGAACTTCTACGCGTAAGGTTGACGGCGGCACCCGTGGCCCGTCCAGGCACTGGCAGCACCATTTGCCCTGGCCGAGCCTGTGGGGCTACCGTCGGTAGTGTGCAGGTCGGACTGTGGCAGGGCCTCGATAAAAGCCTCGAATTCAGGGCCAGCGTTAGGTGGACGGCATGTGCGGCAGAGAACCTCGGACCGATCGTGGCAGTGGAGTTCTCTGGGATCGTTGGAAGCGATACCGATGTCAACAGGATTGTCGCTGCTGTCGGGCGTGCTGTCGCAGAGCACCCCGAGGGTGCCAAGGTGAAGCCGCCATCGACTGGTCAGACCGGCAGGCGCGGCGGAAACTGCTGGGAGAGATTGTGGTCGACGCCGACCGGCTGCTGTAATTGGCCAGGCAGGCTCAGGAAAGACTGCCCGCCGATAGTCGGGAGCGGCTGGCGATAGTTGACGCTGCGGAGTTGCTGGGCCAGTTGCTGCTCCAGGACGTGAAGCGCGGCGCGGACGGCGATGATGATGACGGCGAGGTGAGCGTGAAAGACGGAGTAAGCAAGGACCGCACATTGTCGGTACACGATCCGGAGATGCGCCACGGCCACAAGCGCAGTCGCCGACGTTTCGACGGGCACAAGGCTGCCGTGGTGGTGACACCTACAGCGAGTTGATCACGGCAGTGGACGCGCTGCCGGGCAATGCCTGGGACAGTATCGGCGCCCTGGAATTGGTGGAGCAGAGCGAGGTCAGCGCTGGCGTGCCGGTTGCTGAAGCCATGGGTGATGCTGCCTACGGCGACGGTGGCACTCGCCAGGACTTCGCCGACGCTGTCCGCAAGCTGGTGGCCAGAGTGCCGGGGCGGCCCAATCGCAAGCACTTCCCCAAAGAAGATTTCGTCATCGACCTGGTGGCGGGTACCTGTACCTGTCCGGCGGGACAGGTTACTCGACACATGGTGCCCATGGCGACACGGACCGACCTCACCGGCCGGGCCTACAAACTGGCAGGTTTCCGGTTCGATGGCGCGGTGTGCGACGCCTGCCCATTGCGGCCTCGGTGCGTAGCCGCCACACCGGGCATCGGGCGCACCGTGCGACTGCATCCCCAGGAAGCCCTGCTGCAGGAAGCTCGGGCGTTGCAGGAAAGCCCAGCCGTTGCCCAGTATCGCCAACTATGGGTGATGGCGGAGCACAGACTGGCACGACTGACGCAACTGGGGATCCGACAGGCCCGCTACTTCGGCCGCGTCAAAACGAAATTCCAGTTGTATCTGGCCGCCACGGTAGCCAATCTCACCTTGGTGGCCAACAAAATGGGTCTGACCGGCGATCTGGGCGACGACCATTCCGGCACCGCTACCGTGGCCAAATTGGCGGCGACAACGGCGTGGGCCGGCGCCCACTACTAATCTGCATACTGGCCTGGCTCATGTCGCCAACGCTGGCTCTATCTCTCTACCCAATCAGGGCTTTCCGGCTAGGCTTCTAGTGTGGTGTAACTGAAGTTAGTAGTAATAGTATCAGCGATGAGGTATCCTCCGGGTGAGCAGTCCCGAGGGAGGATAACCATGGCCATCGGACGACCAATGCCACCGCTGATTTTGGACGACATGGAGCGGGAAACTCTGGAGCGGTGGGTGCGACGACCGAAGACGGCGCAAGCCCTGGCGCGGCGGGCCAGAATGATACTGGCCGGCTCCGAAGGCCGGAGCAACACCGCCGTGGGCGCCGATCTGGGGGTGTCCGACGCAACGGTGGGCAAATGGCGTGCGCGGTTCTTGGAGCGGAGTTTGGATGGCCTGTCGGACGAGCCCCGCAGCGGTCGGCCCCGAGCGGTTACCGATGATGATGTGGAACGGGTGATTACGCTGACGTTGGAGAGCACACCTAAAGACGCCACCCACTGGAGCACTCGGTCCATGGCCCAGCGGTCCGGCCTGAGCCACAACACCATCCGCCGCATCTGGCGTGCCTTCGGACTGCAACCCCACCGCACCGAGACGTTCCAGCTGTCGGCAGATCCCTGCTGCATCGAGAAGGTGCGGGACATCGTGGGGCTTTATCTGGACCCGCCGGATCGGGCGTTGGTGTTGTGCGTGGACGAGCAGTCCCAGGTTCAGGCCTTGGACCGGACCCGGCCGCTATTGCCGATGCGCCCCGGACAGGCGGAACGGCGCACCCATGATTACCTGCGCCACGGCACCACATCGTTGTTCGCCGCGCTGGATGCCAAAACCGGCAAGGTGATCGGCCAATGCCACCGACGCCACCGGGCCGTGGAGTTCCGCAAGTTCCTCGATACCATTGAGGCCGAAGTGCCCCTTGACCGGGACGTCCATCTCATCGTGGACAACTACGCCACCCACAAGACGGCGCTGATCCGGAACTGGTTAGCCAAGCGGCCACGGTTCCACCGGCACTTCACGCCGACCAGCGCATCCTGGCTGAACCTGGTGGAGCGGTGGTTCGGGATGCTGACCGAGCAGCAACTACGGCGAGGGGTGCCTCAGAGCAGCGGGGCACTGGAAGCCGCCATCTACCGCTATCTTGACCTTACCAATATCTTGACCTTACCAACGAAAACCCCAAGCCCTTTATCTGGACCAAGACCGCCGACCAGATCCTGGCCAAGGTCGCCAGTTTTGCAGGCGTACTTTAGATACATCACACTAGGTTCTGTTTTCCGGTTTCCATTGTTCTGGTCCTCTTGCGCCCTTGGAACGGTTTGAGCTGGCCGTGACGGCAATCAGGTGCTGAGGATCCTCGAGGTAGTTGGCGTACTGCTCCTTTCGATTGGCCGACCAATTCCAGGCGCCGCTGTCGTGGGCGTTCCCCAACGGCACCATGTGGTCAACGTCCAGTTTGCCGGGATCAGTGACGACAGTGTTGCTGTACGGGGCCAGCCATTTGCCGGCAGCGACACGACACTTCCTGTCGGTTCGAAAGTCAACCGCGGTCTGGCTTTCGGCAATCAGCACCTCGTTGCGGGCATCCTGGCAGTCACCGTCGGCGTCGGTCCAGTGTTTCCAATCATGGCGGTCGTAGTCCGGCAATGTGGCTGGGATTGCTGACACCGTCACGCGCAGGACTGTTGCTGTGCTCGTCGACGTCGTTGTCGGCTGCAGTGGCCGCGCGGTCGGAGTCGGGGTGTACGAAGGTGGTTCAGTGGTCACCGTTGGCGGGGCAGGCGCTGTCAGGTCCTGCGGCGTCGCGGTTGACGCCGTTTCCGTTTCTGGACGGGCGTCCGGTGCTGCTGTCGCCGTCGGTGGATCGGTTGGTACTACAGTTGTGGACGGGACAGGCTGAGCCGTTGTCGTTTCTGCGGCGGTCGTCGGTGTAGGCAACTCTGTCGCTGCGGCTAGCATCGTGGGTCTTGCACCGGTACTCGTCACGTTCCCGACTTGAGGAGCCCGTGACGTGGACTCCGACGAACAGGCTATGAGCAGAGCCGCGACCACGCAGATGAGGGCAGAGGCAAGTCTCATGGGTTGATCTCCAACGGCGTACGGTTTGCCTTTGCGGGTGCAGGAAGTCCTCCTGGGTTCCGGGCAAACGGCGGGAATTGTCCCACGAGTCCCTCGAACCGGAAATGACGCGAGAAGGGAATTCAAAAGTCGGCGGTTGTTCCCTCTCGGGGATCCGCGTCGCCGTTCACTCGCTTCGGGCAGTCAGCGGTGCTGATGTCGCAGAAGCGGCATTCCTGCGTGCTCGGTACTCGCTTAGCTGGCCTTGAGTCCGCCAACCGCTGTATCAATGCGCCAAGGTTCTGTATGAACTGCTCGTTCACAGCCTCAGCCGGTATCCGGACTGTGTGGTCTTGGTAGGTTACTTGGCCCTTTAGCTTGAGGTCCCGGTATCGCTCGAGCGCTCTCGGAATCGCGTACAGGTAAATCATCACTTGGACGACGTGGCTGGCGCTCTCCTGTCCGGTCTTAGCGTCGATGATGACCGTTTCGTCGACGTCTTCCCTGTGTGCGATGAGGTCGGGCTTGCCCGCGAGTGTTGCTGACCGGCCGCGGAGCTGGAAGCTATTCTGACCTTCGATATCCACGTTGTAGCCGCCGACTTCCCAGTTGGCTCTTCGCTTGTTGAGGAGCGCTGTGTGGTTCAGCATCCACTCGGCCTGGTTGAACTCGGACGGGGTTCTGGTCCAGTCGTGGTAGTGGGCCTTGAACCACGCGGCCCACTCGCAGGAGTTTTCGCCGGTCAGCAGCCTAGGCAGCCAGGTGGCCCAGATGTAGGGGTGCGCGCGCGGGATGGCCACGTTTGCCTCGGGGGTTGGATTACCCTGAGTCTATTGGCGTCCGCGTCAATGCCGCAACAGCCGGCTGTCAGCAATCTGGTATTCCGACCGCACCGACCGCGGTGGCCCTGCAGGTCCGCTGCTTTCATCCCGACCGCCGCCGGTGACCTCGGGCCTCAAGGCCTTGGTAGGTGTCGGAAGCTATGAGGCGTTACCACGAGCTGGTTTCGTTTTGGTCTATTATTCCCCGAGTGGGTATCTGGCTTGGAGTGTAAAGGGCGGCGGTAAAGTGGGCCACGTGGGCGTCTCGTCCGCCGCCGAACCGGAAGTCGGTCATTTCCAAACTCCAGGGTTACTCTTACGACCCCGTCAGGGCGATCTCCAGCCGGTTAGACAGCGGTCGGCCGTCCCCGGTGCAGATGGCGTGGCTGGCGGCGCAGTCGGTGGTGACGGGCAACACGATAGCCACCGCGCCGTCGCCGTCCGGCTGTACGCGTATCTCCCACCGAAGGTTCTTGCCCTGCTCCAACCGTCGCGCACTGTTAACCTCACCACCAGTGACGGTGAACGCGCGGTCCCGCAGCGTCTTGTAACTGATCGGAATCCCCTCGCTGAAACGCAACTCGAAGGTGAACGGAGCGCTCCCGTCATGCGACGCCGGCACTCTTTGGGTGCTGGCCGTGAGCGCCGGTGGAGCCGTTACAATCGGTACGGCGGTCGGTGATATGGCCCGATCGAACGGCGCTTCGGTTGTTCGGATTGGAGTTGGCATGGCAGTGGCAAGAGCGGCAGCAACCGCTGCGGTGATTGTAGCTCCTACGTCAGGTGTCGGCTGGACAGCCACTTCTGGGTCATCTGCGGTTGATTGGCAATGCCAAGAGTGCCAAAAAGCAACACCAACACTACGCGTATCGCGACGGTAATGCTTGTTTTTGCGGGTCGCCTCCGTCGCTTTGGACCGTGGCTGTGCGGAGCCCGCTGTTGGGAGGGCTCTGCTTCAGATGCCGGTGGCGGTTCCGCTGGTTTAACCGCAATGCCACGCAACTCACGCTATCTATCTACATTTATAAATGGACTACTTATTTTTTCGAATATGGTTTTTGGACCCGGATCAAATACAACATCACGTTGGCGCCGTTCCGCCTCCTCCTGGCGCTGGCGCGTTTTTTCCGTTTCTAGCTTTTCGAGTAGTTGGTCGTATTTGAGCCGTTTTTCCTTGTCTTTGAGAACCGCGTACGCCTCGTTTATCTGCTTAAACCGCTCCTCGGCGTCAGCATCCTTGTTGCCGTCCGGATGCTTTTGCCGAGCCAGCCTTCGGTATGCGCGATGGATGGCATCGTAGGTGGTATCGCGATCAACACCTAGGATTTTGTAGTGATTTTTTTGTTGGCAGCAATTGTTTGGCATGGCAGGTTGCGCAGATACGGATCAGCAACGCTTAGATTATTATTAGTAGCAATAATATTTGGTGTCAAAGAGTTAGGTGTTTAATGGAGTAATAGTTTGCCAGGACTGACCATCACGAGCTACGGCGTTGAATATGGTCAGGAGTTTGCGCATGCAAGAGGTCAGTGCCACTTTACCTGGTTTGCCGGCCTGGCGCAGGGTGGCAATGCTGGCGCCAGAGTTGGCACGGGTGGTCAGGTAGCGGGCGACGGTGAGGGGTTCGCCGGCAAGGCGCACAAGTCCACCTCGTCGCACCAGCCGGTGAAGATGCGCCACTGAGCGCCGTAGACGCGCTGGGTGTTTTCGGATGGGACGGATTCCAGGGCATCGGCCACCCCCTGTTCGGCGGCGCGCAACGGCGGCGCAGCGGCCGGCGGGGGGACGATTCGCGGGTTGTTAACCACGGTGGTCATGGATGACTCCGGAGGGGTGATTTTGGAGGGCAAAAGCTGCGCGATAAACCTAATCATCGCGCAGCGAACGGGTGTGCGCAAGCGGTCTTTTCGACCGTCGTTTGCCTGCCTCCGGTGAGCCGCGAAGTCTCTCCCAGCGGCGGGTTTCCTTCCCACCAGACCGACGGGGGCACCCGGTCTTGCTCATCCGCCGTGTTCGCAGTCGTGTCGGCGGTGCCGGCGGCGAATGGATAGGTATCCATTGCTATCCATTTCACTCCATACCAATGGATTGCAGACGATTCGCAGCGTGCGGGGGGCGGTCGGGGATAACGGCAAACGGGTCCTGGGGTCTGTTCACTACAATGCCGGCAACAGATCGAATCACCTGGAGGTGAGAACCATGCCCTGCTGCGTTGCCTGCAGCGCCGAACTGGAGCCGCCCGTACCCGCTCCCCACACGGTTTACGTCAAGAGCCTGTACCGCATCGGTGGTCAGGACTACTGCCGCCATCACATCATCAGGGCCGCGGTGGCCGCCTGATAGACGACAATTAGCGCATTGCCTCGTTAAAAACGTTACCCACGCCGAATGGTTGCCTCAACTAGAATGTTACCGAAAAGTCGGGAGGCAGCCACGTGGGAGGAGGCATCAGCAGGATGGCAAAACAGGAATTATTGATAACGATACGGGACCGTTACCGCGAGTCATCCAAAAAGGACAAGGGCCGAATCCTCGATGAGTTCATCGCCGTAACCGGCCACCACCGCAAGCACGGTATCCGGCTGTTGGGGCAGTCCGGCGACGCTGGGGAGAAACCGTCAATGATCAAGGGCCAGCGCATCTATGATGAAGCAGTACGCGAGGCGGTGATCGTAATCTGGGAGGCGGCCGACCGTATCTGCGGGAAGCGCCTGAAGGCGGCGCTCCCCTATCTGGTGGAATCCATGGAGCGTCATGGGCACCTTGACCTGGATCCCGAAGTGCGACCGCGGCTAATGGCGGCCAGCGCGGCCACATTGGATCGGCTGCTGAAACCCATCCGTCCCACCGCGGGGAGCCGGCGCAGACGCCGGCGCGGGCGGCCCATGGGGAAGCGGGTTCCGGTGCGGACCTACAACGACTGGAATGGACCGCCGCCGGGCTTTCTGGAAATAGACCTGTGGCTCACTATAGACCTGGTGGCTCACTGCGGCGGATCCGTGTCCGGATCATTCATCCACCGTCTGGTCGCAACCGACATTTGCACCGGCTGGACCGAAGCGGTACCCCTCCTGGCCCGGGAGCAGTCTCTGGTTGTGGAGGGGCTGGAGGCCATCTCGCAGCAGTTGCCCTTTCCCATCCTTGGCATCGACTCCTTGGCATCGACTTCTTGGCATCGACTCCGATAACGACGGCGCGTTCATCAACGAAACGCTGATCACATACTGCGCCAACCGCGGCATCGAGTTCACCCGGTCCCGACCTTACCGCAGCAACGACCAGGGATGGATTGAGCAGAAGAACGGTTCCGTGGTACGACGCTTCGTCGGCCATGACCGGTATTCGGGACAGGTGGCTGGCCTAATCGCCCTGTAAATCGACACATGGCCTATCTCTACGGAGCGCTGCGTCGGTACGTGAACTATTTCCAGCCCTCATTCAAGCTGATCGACAAGACCAGGGATGGCTCCACCACCGTCAAGCATTACAGTCAGCCCGCCACGCCCGGCGACCGGCTGATCCAGCAGACGCAACCGGCGCTGAGCTGAAAGCCTCACTTGAGGAATATCGGACTGGGTTGGACCCGGTGTTGCTGCTGCACACCATCCGTGAAGCCCAGTCGGCGCTGGTGGCAACCACGTCTCCGGGTGTGCGGGAAACGCCAGCAGGAGAAAGTCTCGAACGGTTCCTCGCCAAGTTGCCCAATCTGTGGCGGCAGGGCGAAACACGTCCCACACACGCCGCGCGAGTGCGAGGTCCGCGGCATTGGCGCACCCGCCAAGACCCCTTCGAGGGCGTTTGGAGCGACGTGTTGGGGTGGTTGCAGGCAGAGCCGGATGCCACGGGCAAGGCGCTGATGGCACGGTTGCAGTCGGAACACCCGGACCGTTTCACCGAAGCGCAGCTGCGAACCTTGCAACGCCGGGTGAAAGATTGGCGGGACATCATGGCCAAAAATCTCGTTTATGCTTCGTCCAACGCAGGCTCGGCGGAACCAGCTGGACTGCCGGAACTGGACCTGTTTGGAGCGGATCCCAAGTGCTAGAGTTTCGGTAACATTCTTCGGTGAGGCAACAGGGAGGCATTCCTTATTGTCGTCTATCACGGGGCGCCGGTAGGTGGCCAAAGCGCCGGGCCAGCCCAACCGGCAACACTTCCCCCAGAATGACTTTCCCCCAGAATGACTTTCACCTTGAGCTGGCCGCGGGCACTTGCACCGATCCGGCGGGACCGGTTACCCACGCCATCGTGCTGGCGGGAAGGCGGACGGACCGCACCGGTCGGGTCTATCGATTGCAGGCTTGCCGATTTGAGGGAGCGGTAGGTTGGGCCTGTCCACTGCGGTCCCCGTGCATCGCGGCCCAAGGCAGGCAGGGACGGCGGGTGCTGATCCATCCGGCGGGTGCTGATCCATCCGCAGGAAGCCCTGCTGCAGCAGGCCCGAGCGTTGCCGCAGCGCGCTGCCTACGACGAGTATCGAGCACGCCGAGTGGTGGCAGAGCATCGGCTGGCCCGGCTGGTCCAGCGGGGAATCCGCCAGTCCCGCTACTGCGGAAGGGCGAAAACGCGCTTCCAGGTGTATCTGGCGGCCACGGTGGCCAATCTCACCCTGGTGTTGGGCAACATCGGGCAGTCCGGCAGTACCGGTGGCGGCGCAGCCGGCCACCGCGTCGTCCTCAAGGTTGTCCGCGCTGTTGTCGCCAATGCCGCGGCCAACTGCAGCGCTGCCCGGCTCGGACAACTATGGTCCCTGATTTTGCTCACGTCGGCTTTACCTCCGAAATCCTTCTACCCAATCAGGGCTTTCCGGCCCGGTTTCTAGTGTTATGTATCTAGGGGGTGTCGTCAAAACAGTGAGAGGGTGGTAAATTGCCGGTAACAGGGAGAGTGTGGAAGGTGGGGAGTATGACGGCAGCGCACCGGCGCCACGATATGACAGACGGTGTTTGGGAGCGGCTGAGGCTGTACCTGCCCGGGGGAGCAGGCAAGAGAGGTCGGCCGGCCCATGACAACCGGCGGTTTATCGACGCCGTTTGCTGGGTTCTGCGCACCGGCGCTCCCTGGCGCGATTTGCCCCCGGACTACGGAGACTGGAAGAACACCCACCGCCGCTTCTGCCGCTGGCGGGACCGGGGTGTGTGGGCCGGACTGTTGGAGGAAGTGATGGATGACCCTGATTTCGAGTGCCTGATGATAGACGCCAGCTACATCAAGGCCCATCCCCACAGTGCCGGCGCTCGGGGCGGAAATCAGGCTATTGCCCGCACCAAAGGGGGCTGAACAGCAAGTTGCACCTGGCGGTGGGCTCCCACGGAATGCCGGTAAGGCTGGCGGTTACTGGAGGCACGGTGGCCGACTGCTCTTTGGCGTTGCCCCTGATCGAGGGTATAGAGGCGGAGTGTCTGCTGGCGGACAAAGCCTATGACACCAATGAAATCATAGCCACCGCTCGGGCATCGGGAATGAACCCGGTGATACCGCCCAAAAGCAACCGGAGGGAAAAGCGGGACTACGACCAGGCACTGTACAAGTTGCGGCACTTGGTGGAGAACGGATTCTTGGACTTCAAGCAGTGGTGCGGAGTGGCGACCCGTTATGCCAAGAGAGCGGCGTCATACCTGGCCATTGGCCAACTCCGGGCAGTGATGATCTGGAGCAAACTCTTTTGACGACGCCCCCTAACGACCTTGGCCAGGATCTGGTCGGCGGTCTTGGTCCAGATAAAGGGCTTGGGGTTTTCGTTGGTAAGGTCAAGATAGCGGTAGATGGCGGCTTCCAGTTCCCCGCTGCTCTGAGGCACCCCTCGCCGTAGTTGCTGCTCGGTCAGCATCCCGAACCACCGCTCCACCAGGTTCAGCCAGGATGCGCTGGTCGGCGTGAAGTGCAGGTGGAACCGTGGCCGCTTGGCTAACCAGTTCCGGATCAGCGCCGTCTGGTGGGTGGCGTAGTTGTCCACGATGAGATGGACGTCCCGGTCAAGGGGCACTTCGGCCTCAATGGTATCGAGGAACTTGCGGAACTCCACGGCCCGGTGGCGTCGGTGGCATTGGCCGATCACCTTGCCGGTTTTGGCATCCAGCGCGGCGAACAACGACGTGGTGCCGTGGCGCAGGTAATCATGGGTGCGCCGTTCCGCCGGTCCGGGGCGCAGGGGTAACCGCGGCCTGGTCCGGTCCAAGGCCTGAATCTGGGACTTCTCGTCCACGCACAACACCAACGCCCGATCCGGCGGGTCCAGATAAAGCCCCACGCTGTCCCGCATCTTCTCGATGCAGCAGGGATCTGCCGACAGCTGGAACGTCTCGGTGCGGTGGGGTTGCAGTCCGAAGGCACGCCAGATGCGGCGGATGGTGTTGTGGCTCAGGCCGGACCGCTGCGCCATGGACCGAGTGCTCCAGTGGGTGGCGTCTTTAGGTGTGGTCTCCAACGTCAGCGTAATCACCCGTTCCACATCAGCATCGGTAACCGCTCGGGGCCGACCGCTGCGGGGCTCGTCCGACAGGCCATCCAGCCGTTGTTCCAGAAAACGCGAACGCCATTTGCCCACCGTTGCGTCGGACACCCCCAGATCGGCGCCCACGGCGGTGTTGCTCCGGCCTTCGGAGCCGGCCAGTATCATTCTGGCCCGCCGCGCCAGGGCTGGCGCCGTCTTCGGCCGTCGCACCCACCGCTCCAGAGTTTCCCGCTCCATGTCGTCCAAAATCAGCGGTGGCATTGGTCGTCCGACGGCCATGGTTATCCTCCCTCGGGACTGCTCACCCGGAGGATACCTCATCGCTGATACTATTACTACTAACTTCAGTTACACCACACTAGGGCAGCGCCACGCCTCACCCAACGGCACGGGTGCAACCATGACCGCCACGCCCATCGGCGAGAAGTTACTGACCGCCGACGAATTCCTCCGATTGTGCGAGCAGCGGGTGGTCAAGGGTGAATTAGTGAAGGGGGTACTTCACGAAACCATGTCAGTAGGGGGGAAGCATGGCGAAGTGGCAATGGCATTTAGCACGGCGCTGACCTCGCACGTTCGGCCCAACCGTTTGGGACGAATAGCCGGTTCAGATGCCGGTGTCATTTTAGGGCGTGACCCAGATACGGTCAGGGAACCGGACATCGCCTACTTTTCGGTCGAGGCACTGCCCTTAGACGTCGACGTTCAGGGCTACTACGAAGTAGTCCCCGATCTGGTTGTCGAGAAAGTGTCGCCCAACGACCGCCCGCAAGAAGTGGCCGAACGGGTGGCGATGTGGCTCAGTCACGGTGTCCGTTTGGTGTGGGTCGCGTACCCGGTGGCCCACACCGTAGCGGCACATCCATTTGAAGGGCCGGCCGTCATTTACACCGAGGACGATGAGTTGGACGGCGGGGCGGTGCTCCCCGAGTTCCGTTGTCCCGTGCGCGATATCCTGGACTGGTGAACCGTCTCTTTCACTAGAGCCGGACCCGCTACTCCACCGCGTGCAGCCGTCCGTCTGCCGTTCTCACGTACAACCTGCCGCCGGCGTAGGCCGGCGGCAATTCTATTGGCCCGCCCAGGTCCAGTTCCCATACCGCCGAACCGTCGGCGCGGTTCAGCGCGTACAGAATGCCGTCCCGCGCTCCGAAATAGACGAGGTCGCCGAGGATGACCGGGGAGCTGACAATTCCGTCGCCCGCCTGGAACCTCCATAACTCGTCGTCGGTGGCCGCGTCGCGAGCGTAGAACAGGCCATCACTGTCGCCTATAAAGTACACGCCCTGGGCGACGGCGGGTGAGCCGACTACCCCCTGGGACGCCCGGTCCTCCGGAACGAACCTCCACTGCTCTCCGCGTTGGGCCGGCGGCGGCGGCACAAATGGGACTTGCCAGAGCCACAACTGGAACCAGGAGCGCTTGATCCAGTAGAGCCCGGGCATCCCCGTAACGCTGGTATCAATCGCGTACAACGTACCTCCGGAAGGGAAGTACACGGAGTTCTCCGTCACCACCGGCGGACCCGAGGCTGAACCTGCGGTCAGAAACCGGAACCGGCGCCGGCCGTTGTCGGCATCAATGAAGTACAGGTTGCCCTCGTCGTCTGCTACGTAAAGCCGGCCGTCCCGGAGCCCAGGGGTGGTCTTCACATTCCCCCTGAGCCTGTGCTTCCAGAGCTGTTCGCCGGTTTGCGCATCCAGGCCATAGATAATGTTGCCCGCGGAAGTCACGTAAGCGACGCCGTTGTGTACCAGGGCTGATGCCGAGACGGGCAGGTGCGCCTTGAAATCCCAAGCCCGCTCGCCCGTGTCCTGGTCCAGCGCTAGCATCCTGTGGTTGGTCATGCCCACGAACACCAGGTTATTGTTGGCGATGGTCGTGGCGTGGTCCATTGGGCCGGGCGTTTCCACCGACCACAACTGTTCGCCCGTGTCGGCATCGATGGCCAATACCTGGAAGTGTCCACCGACAAACACCTTGCCGTCGGCCACTAGCGGAGCGGAGCGGGTATAGGGCCCCAGGACTTGTGACCAGACGACCCTGCCGGCCGGTTGTTGCTCCACCTCGGGAATGAACCCATTGAGATTGGGGCCGTAACCCAGCATCGACCAGCGTCCGGCGTTGGACGAAGATGACGCGGCGGACGACGGGCTTCCGGCAAACCAGCGCGCCGGATTGGGCAGGCTGAACCAGAATATCCATCCCAGTATGGCGACCAGCGCCAGTACCCCGACCGCGATAGCCGGTTTCGCCACACGCATTCGATAGCGGAGGCGCGCCGTGCGCTGGCTGCGTTCAATCCAGTCGGGCAGTAGCGCCGGCTGATCCTGTTCCTCCATGGCGCTCATTATACTGATAGGGGCGAATGATCATTCGCCCCTACATTGCCGACGCGAGAGTGGCAAGCGCAACTAGACATTGCGCTGCTTGGGATCCAACCGGTCGCGCAGCCAGTCGCCCAACAGGTTCACCGACAGCACCGTGAACAGGATCGCAAGGCCGGGGAAGAAGGAGACCCACCAGGAGTCGATGATCAGTTCCCGCCCGTCGGCCACCATGACGCCCCAAGCCGGGTTGGGCCGTGGGATGCCGGCGCCCAGGAAACTCAGGCCGGCCTCCAGCAGGATCACGAACCCCAACTGCAGCGTCGCCAGCACGATGATGGTGTTAACCAGGTTGGGGAAGATGTGGCGCACCATGATCCTGATCTCCGACGAGCCGGCCACGCGCGCCCTGGAGATGAAGTCCTGGGTCTTGAGCGCCAGGGTCTCACCGCGAATCAACCGGGCGTAGCGCGACCAGAGGAACAGGCACACCACGATAAGAACGTTTTCGATGCGCGGCCCCAGGGTCGCCGCCAGCACCAGCGCAACCAGGATCAGCGAGATCGAAAGGGACATATCCACGAGCCGCATGACCAACGTGTCTACCCAACCGCCGAAATAGCCGGCCAGGATGCCCAAAACGGTGCCGATCAGGCCCGACACGAAGATCGCCATCATGGACACCACCAGCGCCAGGCGCGCGCCGTGAACGATGCGGCTGAATATGTCCATGCCGTTCTTGTCGGTGCCGAGCAGGTACTTGGACTTGCCGCCGGGTTTGACCACGATCTGGATCTGGTCACCCAGCACGGGAGCCTCGCCCTCGGCCTTGCCCAACACGCCGGCGTCGCCGATACGAACGGTGCGCTCGGCGTCGCTCAGCTTGATTTCGTTCTGACGGTTATCCCGGTTCACCCGCTCCACCACCGTGCGAACGGACAACACGTCGCCGGACCATGCTGGAGGCACCAGCCGGTCGTCTAGGTCGCCGCGCCTCGGGTTATGCGGGGCGATCAACTCAGCGAAAATAGCCGGTACGATCAGAAATACCAGCAGCAACGTAACCGGGATCAGCGGGAGCCTCCGGACTTCCGCGATCCAATGACGGATCGTGCCCAGCGCGCCGGGGCGTACTGCTACTGCTTCCGAGACGGGACTGGCGGGAACCGGCGCCGTGGTGATAGCCATGTCTCATCCTCCACCGATTGCCAATGTCGTTGTCAATACGAATGTGGTTGACTTCTGGACGCGTTCGCCTAGGTGTACCGGATCCGGGGATCCAGGTACGCGTAGAGTATGTCGACTATAAGGTTAGCGAAGATGTAGATGGACGATCCGATGATGACCACCGCCTGCAGCACCTGGAAGTCGCGACCGCGCACGGCCCCCACCGCCAATTGCCCCACGCCCGGCCACGAGAACACCGTTTCCACAATGACGGTGCCCGTGAACAGGCCGCCGATGATAATGGCGAAGTAGGTCAGCGGCGCGATGAAGGCGTTGCGGAGGCAGTGCTTCCAGACCACCTTCCACTCCGGCACGCCCTTGATGCGAGCCAGCTTGACGAACTCGGTGTCCAGGACGTCCAACATGGACGAGCGGATCAACCGCAGCAGGGCCGCCACCTGGAAGAAGCCCAACGTGAACGCGGGCATGATCATGTGGGAAATGCCGCCCTTGCCGGACGACGGCAGCCAGCCTAGCTGAACGGCGAAGAGCCAGAGGAGCATGATGCCCAGCCAGAAGCTCGGCACCGACTGGCCGAGGAAGGCTATAGCCTTACCCTGGTAGTCCAGCCATCCGTCCTTATTGGCCGCAGTGATCACCCCCAGCGGAACTCCCAGGACCACGGAGATCAACATAGCCAGGCCGCCCAGTTGCAGCGTGGCAGGGAAACGGTCAATCACCATTCCCATGGCGGTTTGGCCACCGAAGGCGTAGGACTCGCCAAAGTCGCCCTGAATGGCGTTGCCCAGGAAGACCAGGTAGCGCACGTGAAGGGGTTTGTCCAAACCCCACTTGGCCTTGAGCTCGGCGATGTCTTCGGGAGTGGCTTCGCCCATGGGCAGCATCACCGATGTGGGATCTCCGGTGATGTTGGAGAGCATGAACACGATGATGCTCACCAGCAGAACGGCGATAATCGCCTGCCCAGCGCGGAAGATGATGAACCGCTGCATTGTTGTCTCCCTTGCTTGCCATAAGCGCGCTGCACTTCCGCCGCGCGCCTATGGTGTCATCTTGTTCGGTCGATCGTGTACGGTACAGTTTCCTTATTGAGCCCTCTTGGCGTACTCCAGGTGGCCGAACACCCCGGTCAGACTGCCGAACTTGTACTCCAGCACCTCCTCGGGGTTCACCACGAGGGTGGACCGGATGTTGACGATGGGGATGGTTCGGTAGGTATCGTAGATGTCATCGCCCATGGCCATGATCAGCCGGTGCCGCTCGGCCGCATCAGTCTCCACCAGGAGACGCTCGTAGGTCTCGTCGTAGCGGGGACTTTCCATGTAGAGGACGCCGCCGTTGGGCAGGCCGGTATCGGGGCTGGTGGCGCCGGTGTAGTAGTAGATGCGGGCGTTCGCGTTGATCTGGCGGAGGGTCTGGCGCACGGGCAGGATGAAGTGGGCGTCGTGGCGGTCGCGGAAGGCGTCGATGGCCCGGGCGAATTCCACCTCAACCAGCTTGGCGTCGATGCCGATGTCCTCGAAGGACTGAGCGACGGTCTGGGCCACCTCGATGGTCTCGGGCAGGCCGGGCAGGCTGGACTGGTACACTTCCATGAAGAAGCGGTTCTGACCGTTGTCGCCGGGGAAGCCGGCCTCGTCCAGCAGCTCCTTGGCCCGTTCCGGATCGTAGCCGTACTTCGCATCGAACTCGTCGGTCCAGCGCGGGTTCCAACCTTCCAGAGTATCGTGGAAGATGGTGTTGTACATCGGCTCCCCGCGGCCCTTGAACAGCTCGTTGATGATCTGTTCCCGGTTGATGGCGCGGTTCAGGGCTTCGCGGACCTTGTTGCCCGTCTCGCCCGGGGCGTTCCACGGCTCGGTGTCGGGGTTCCAGTTCACCTCGCTCACGTAGTACTGCCCCAAGGGGAGAATGGTGAGGCCCACCGTCGGCAATGGACTTTCAAATATCTCCATGCCTTCGTCAATGGCCTGCTGGTGCAGCACCTTGGGCACATCCACCATGTTGGCCTCGCCGGTAAGGAGCAGGGCCAGACGGGTCAGGTCTTCTGGGGTCGTGCTAATGCGCAGCCGCTTGAACTCCGGGTTCACCCGCCAGTGGTCGTAGGGCACGGCTTCGTACTCGGTGTATTCCTTGAGCTCACGATTGACGAACTGGTAACCGCCGGTGCCGGCCGGGCTGCTCTCGAACATGGCGTCGCCCTCGGCCTCGTACTGGGCCGCGCTGCGGACGGCGGCGCAGGGCACCACCAGGATGTTGAACCACCAGTCCGCCACGTCCACCTGGGGTTGGGCCAACGTCATCTTGAAGGTGTAATCGTCAATCACCTCCATTTTCCCGGCGTCGATCATCTCGGTCATGGAGTCATAGCCCATGAAACGCTTGAGTGGAGCTTTGCAGCCGGCCAGAGGATCGGACATCTGCTGGTCGACGGTGAGGACCACGTCCTTGACGGTGAATTCGCCCCAGCCGTGGTGGAGCTCGACGCCTTCCTGGAGGCGGAAGGTGTACTCGCTGGCGTCGGGGCTGACATCCCATTCCCGGGCAAGTTGGGGCAGGATGACGGAGACACCCGTTTCAGGCGATATGGTGGTCAGGTTTTCCCACATGGGGCGGAAGGGCAGATGACCGCTGCTGGTGGCCAGCCAGGGCAGGTAGGTGTCCTGGGGCAGCGGGGTCACGGCCAGGTGGAGATAACTATCTGCATCGGCCATGGCCGGCATGGCGGTAGGTTCGGGCGCCGCGGTGGCCGCAGCCTGAGCGGGGGCAGCCGGCGCAGCGGTGGCCGCGGGGGCAGCTGCCGGCTCCGTGGTCGTCCCTCCGCAGGCGACCACCACGGACAAGAGTCCGATCATCACCGGGAAAAGGACGACGCGCCACGCTTTTCGCATACTGCGAACTACCATTCGGATACCTCCGTATCAGTCAGCGGATTCCTGTGTGCCGCCAAACATTAGCATTGGTAATACCTGATGTCAAATATTCGTAATTATGATAATGTATCAGGTGTAAAATATCCGCACCAACGCCGATTGAGATGATTGTCGTTGTCAACAGGTCACGCGAGGCGCAAAATCGTCGACTGAACAACGATTTGCGGATGTAGTGGAATCTCCCATCGGATTGCGTGCTTTTACGTCAGCTGAAGCCTTTTCGGATTGCCGTTGCGCATCGGCCATCGCGGCCATATACTCCCGCGCGGTTATCTTTTTGACGAAGCAACCTCGCAATACGGGTATAGCCAGTCGTGCCATCCACATCGGCAACACCTTCGTCAGTCTCGACGCCCAGTCAATTGCCCTCGGCGCTGGAAGGGATTCGAGTCGTTGAGTGGGGGGAGATGGTATCCGCGCCATTTTGCGCCAAGGTACTGGCAGAGTTGGGCGCGGATGTCGTCAAGGTAGAGCCACTCGAAGGGGACGCGGCCCGCCGTGCAGGACCGTTCCCTGGCCGGCAACCGCACGTCGAACGCAGCGGGTTGTTCCTGTTTGCGAACCTGGGTAAGCGAGGAGTGACCCTGAATACCAACGCGCAGCATGGCATCGACCAGCTGCACCGACTCCTGGACGACGCGGACATATTCGTCGAAAACCAAGCCTACGCCGCTCTGGAACCGCCTGGCATAACCGCAGAGGAACTAAAACTTCGACATCCCCACCTGATAACCGTTTCGTTATCTCCTTACGGTCGCGCCGGAGACTATCGGGAGTACACCGGGTACGACCTGCAAGTGAACGCCCTGAGCGGCATGAGCTTCGGCACGGGCCACCCGCACCGGGAGCCGCTCACCACGCCCGACCGGCAAGCTGGCTACCTGGCCGGCCTGGGCGGGGCCTACGCCGCCATCGTCGCGTTGCTGGCCCGAGAGTCGAACCTGTCCGGCGTTGGCGATCATGCCGGAGGGCAGTACATTGATGTTGCCGATTCGGGAGTGATAGCCACGCTGCTAACGGGCTACCATCTGCCCACGTTCATCTACCGAGGAATAGCCGGATCCCGCTCGGGCAACCGGATGCGCCTGGGCCTGTTTCCCAACTGCGTTCTGCCGTGCCGCGACGGATACGTGTGCATCGACGCCCCTCAAATGGAGCAGTACCAACGGTTCCTGAACCTGATGGGTGATCCCGAATGGACGGAGAACCCACGCTACCGGGACCGCCGGGCGATGAGCGACCAATACCCCGAAGAGGCCGAAAACCTCATCGCCCCGTGGTTCATGGAACACGACAAAGCGGAGATCCTACAGCTGTGCCTGGAAAACCGCATACCGTGCGCACCGGTGCTGACCATGGACGAGGCGTTGGAATTGTCCCACCTCCACCAACGGCACTGGTTCGTTGAATCTGAACATTCTGAGGCTGGCGGTTACCGCTACCCCGGCGCTCCGGTGAGGCTGCACGGTTCGCCGTGCCGCGTCGTTCGTCCCGCTCCGCTGCTGGGGCAGCACAACGCGGATGTGCTCGACGGATAATGGTTCCCGGACGTCCGATGCCTCGCCCTCCCCTGCATAACGTACGCGTCGTGGACCTGGGCTCCGCGTGGGCCGGGCCGATGGCAGGGCACCTGTTGGCAGACATGGGCGCCGAGGTGATCAAGGTGGAGAGCCGGGCGCGCATGGACGGTATGCGGCTGGGCCGTCCCATGGTCGGCGAAGACCTGGTCGGAGGAGACCGCGGCCTTTGGCCCGAATTGCAGCCGGTGTTTCACGGGCTCAACCGGAACAAGCTCAGCGTCACGCTGAACCTGCGCACCGAGTCCGGGCGCGCCATCCTGCAACGGCTGGCCTCGGTCAGCGACGTGGTGCTGGCAAACTTCTCGCCGGGGGTGCTGGAAAGGCTGGGCATGGACTACGCCAGCCTGCGGTTGGTCAAGCCGGACATCATCGTGGCATCCATGCCGGCGTTCGGCGACACCGGTCCCCTGCGCGACATGGTCGCCTATGCTCCCATCATCCAGGCCATGTCGGGCATGATGAGTCTCGTGGGGTACCCGCCCGAGGAGGGCGAGCCCCTGGTCGGCGAACTGCAAGCGGCGTGGAGCGATACCGTGGCGGCCCTTTGCGCCGCGCTGGGAGTGGTCGCCGCGCTGCGGCACCGCAACCGCACCGGCGAAGGACAGTACGTGGAAGCCGCACACCTGGAGGGCACGGCCGCGCTGCTGGGAGTGCCCATGCTGGAGTACCAGATGACAGGCGCGATTCCGGTTCCGCCCGGCAACGACGACCGCGACTTCGCGCCCCACAACAATTACCCGTGCGCCGGAGAGGACGCGTGGGTTGCCATTGCCGCGCGCACGGACAAGGAATGGAAGGCGTTGGCCGACACCATCGACAGCGAAGGGACAGCCGACTCCAGCCTGACCACGGACGCCAGGTTCGCCGACAAAACGTCCAGATGGATTAACCGCCGGGACCTGGACGAAGTCATCGCGGCATGGACCCGTGGCATGAGTCCTCAGCAGATTACCGAGACGTTGCAGGCGGCAGGAGTGGCAGCCATGCCGGTGATGAATATCGCCGATCAGTTTGCCGACCCGCACCTGAACGCCAGGGAGACCTACGTGGAAATCGACCACCCTCACGCCGGCGCTGAAATGGTGTACGGAGTGCCCTGGAGGTTCAGCGACACCCCAGGCTCGGTGGGCGCACCGGCCCCGTTGCTGGGGCAGCACAACGATTACATCCTGAAGGATCTGTTAGGCATGGACCGGGCCCGCTTCGAGGCGCTGATCGCGGATCAGGTCGTGTACTGACGCGCCAAGTCCGGGCGAGAGTGCGGGACATAAAAGGGCAGACGTGGGCGGGACGCGGTCACACCATTCTGCTTGCGGCAGTATGCAGCCTATGGTAATTTGACTCAACCAAAAATCCGGGGACTATAAGCTAGCCGGAGACTGGGAAAGATATCCAGATCACGTATCCAAACATTCCCGAGATTGGCCCGGGCGCCAATTACTACCGGATAAGGAGCGTTGCAGTGGACCCGCTGCTTGAAGTCAAAAACCTCCAAACGTATTTTTTCACCTACGAAGGCGTGGTCAAAGCTGTTGACGACGTTACCTACGAGGTGATGCCCGGCGAGACGCTGGGTCTGGTGGGAGAAAGCGGCTGCGGAAAGAGCGTGAGCGCGCTATCGCTCATGCGCCTCATACCGGACCCGCCCGGCAAGACCGTGGGCGGCGAAGTCCTGTTCGATGGCGAGGACATCCTGCAGATCGACATGGACGATATGCGCCGGATACGCGGAGCGAAGATGGCCATGGTCTTTCAGGAGCCGATGACCTCGCTGAACCCGGTGCTGACGCTGGACCGCCAGTTGACCGAAACCATCCAGTTGCACATGGGCAAGAGCCGGGACGAAGCGCGCCGGGACGCGGTCGACCTGCTGGTCAAGGTGGGGATTTCCGACGCGGAGCGCCGCATCCGGCAATACCCACACCAGTTCAGCGGTGGCATGCGCCAGCGCGTTATGATCGCCATGGCGCTGAGTTGCAACCCGCAGCTCATCATCGCTGACGAGCCCACCACGGCATTGGACGTGACCATTCAGGCCCAGATCCTGGAATTGATGAAATCCCTCACCTTGGACCTGGGAGTCGCGCTCATCATCATCACGCACAACCTGGGCGTCGTGGCCCGCTACGCCGACCGGGTCAACGTGATGTACGCCGGCAAGATAATCGAGCGCGGCTCGGCGCTGGAGATCTACACCAACCCGCGCCATCCTTACACCGTTGGATTGCTCGACTCGGTGCCGCGCTTGGACCAGCGACTGACCGATCAAGAGGGCCAGGCTGCCAAGTTGGTGCCCATTGAAGGACAGCCACCAGACCTGGTTAATCTGCCCCAGGGATGCTCGTTCCGTGCGCGCTGCCGTTTCGCCATAGACAAGTGCGCCACGGAAGCGCCGCCGCTGATGCAGGTGGAGAGCAACGATACCGAGGAGCCCCACGTGTCCGCTTGTTGGCGTTCCGAGATCCTTGGCGTGCAGGCGTTGAGCTACGCCATGGGCACGGGCTAAACCGCTGAGAGAACCATCGTCGTTTGCCATTGATTCGCAATGACTGGTTTGAAAAGGGAGTTCCACGATGACCACTGCTGAGATGCCCCAAACTGCCGCCACGACGCCGTCCACGGAAGACATCCTGCTGGACGTTCGCGGCCTCAAGATGCACTTCCCGGTAACGTCGGGCATCCTGTTCCAACGAGCGGTTGCCTACATCAAAGCCGTTGACGGCGTTGACTTCACGGTGCGTCGCGGCGAGACCCTGGGGTTGGTCGGCGAATCGGGTTGCGGCAAGACCACCACTGGCCGCTGCATCCTGCGTCTTTACCGGCCCACCGAAGGCGAGATTTGGTTCAACGGCGTCAACATCGCACAGTCCAAAACCGGCCAGATGCGGGCGATGCGCCGCCAGATGCAGATCATCTTCCAGGACCCATACAGCTCGCTAAACCCAAGGATGACCGCCGGCAACATTATTGGCGAGCCCCTGGCGGTGCATGGCTTGGTCAACAACAAGCGCGAGTATCGCGAGCGGGTGTCCGAACTCCTCAACAACGTCGGCCTGAACCCGTACATGGCCGACCGCTTCCCCCACGAGTTCAGCGGTGGACAGCGGCAGCGCATCGGCGTCGCCCGCGCCCTCTCCGTTGACCCCGACTTCATCGTGTGCGACGAGCCGGTTTCGGCGTTGGACGTGTCCATCCAGGCGCAGATCATCAACCTGCTGGAGGACCTGCAGGAGCGGTATAACCTGACCTACCTGTTTATCGCCCATGACCTCTCCGTAGTGCGCCATATCAGCGACCGCGTAGCGGTGATGTACCTGGGCAAGATCGTTGAAGTCGCCGACCGCAACGCCATCTACGAGAACCCACAGCATCCTTACACGCGCGCGCTGCTGTCGGCGGTGCCGATTCCCGACCCGGTGCTGGACGCTCAGCGTGAACGGATCATCCTTACCGGCGAGGTCCCGAGCCCGCTGAACCCGCCCAGCGGTTGTGTCTTCCACCCGCGCTGCCCGATTGTCACCGACGATTGCTCACGGGTGAACCCGGAGGCCAGGCAGGTCCTGCCGGACCACATCGCCGCCTGCATCAACGTGCCGGGGTACGGACCCTACTGATCCCGACCGCAATACCTCAGATATTCACCCGGGACGGCGAACGCCATCCCGGGTTTTTGACGCCACGGCTCCAGATGTTATCTTGGTGTTGGAGATAAGTACCATGTGGGATCGGATATACATTTTGTCGATGGTGGTTTTTTTCGTCGGTATGGTGGTGGTGCTGACGGGCGAGTTCGTGATGACTGATTGGGAACGAATTACCGCAGTTGTAGGAGGTTCAGTCGCCGGGCTTGCCGGAATAGCCGGCGCAGTATCAGGGATAGTCCTGGTATTGACCACCGACTTTCGCACCTGATCGACCCCGCACCTGATAGATGGACCTCTTCCCGTTAGCGGCTAAAGCGATATTGATAACCTTCTGTTTGGTGGTCACGGTATTGAGCATGGCGGCCCTGGTGGTGATTTTTGCTCGCTTGGATGTGGACCTTCTTGATGTTCTATATGTAATGGCGGCGCTCATCACGATTTCCGGCGCATTCATATCGCTGCTAAGATGGATGTCGCGACGAAGATAACAATTCAGACGAACACCCCGAGGACAGAAATGCGTTTGGACAACAAGACTGCTCTAATCACCGGCGCGAGCCGCAACATCGGCGCCGAAATCGCACGTACCTTCGCCCGCGAGGGCGCCAACCTGATCCTGAACACCCGCCAGTCCGCCGAGGAACTGGAGGCGGTGGCGGCCGAGTGCCGCGAACTGGGCGCCCAGACTCACACCGTGATCGGTGACGTGGCCGATCCGGACCGCGTTGCTGACATGGTTGCCGAGGGCATTGACGCCCTGGGTACCGTGGATGTGCTGGTCAGCAACGTGGCTGTCCGCCCTCACAAACCGATCCTGGAAGTAACGGTGGAGGAGTGGCAGAGCGTAATGGCGACCAACCTGCACTCCGCGTTTTACCTGATTCACGCCGTCCTGCCGGGGATGATCGAGCAGGGCTCCGGCAGCATCATCGGGTTGGGAGGGCAGTCGGCCATCACCGGCCGCCCCGACACCGCGATCGTGACCACGGCGAAGACGGGACTGCTCGGCCTGATCCGCGCGGTTGCCGCCGAGTGTGCTCAGTACGGGGTGCGCGCCAACCTGGTCAACCCGGGGTCCACCGACACCGCGCGCGCCCACCCGGAGTGGTATCCGGAGTTTCAGGACGTGGCCCGCGGCTCGGGAGAGCACCTGAAGGAGATTCCGCTGAGGCGGCAAGGCACGGTGCAGGACATTGCCAACGCCTGCCTGTTCTACGCCAGCGAAGAGTCCTCGTACATCACCGGCGACCGCATGAACGTAGTGGGCGGGCGCTACATCGTGTAGCGCGGCGTGGATATGCTACCCCCGATGGAATACCTGAGCGCTTTGTCGCCTGAAAAGATCACGGATCGTCTCCTGTCCGAGGCGGAAGGGCAGTGGTTTGATCGGAAAAGCGCTCGGATCAACCCGCGCAAATTAGGGGAAACGCTGGTAGCCATGGCCAACGCCGAGGGCGGCACCATCGCCATTGGCTTGCACGGGGGCGCCTGCGAGGGTGTTGATGATCGACCATCAGCGCACAACGCTTGGCGGCAGGCGGGGATCGATTTCACTACGCCGCCGGTACGATACACAGTGAGTATGCTGCCATGTGCAAACCGCCATGGCGATCCAGACCATCTGTTTATAATCCAGGTACCGCCGAGTGGGCAAGTACATGCCACCAAACAGGATGTAGCTTTCCTGCGAGTGGGCGACGAAAATCGCCGTTTGACTTTCGATCAACGACTTGAACTCCGTTACGACAAGGGCGACACCTCTTATGAGACCACATTAGTGGTCGGTTCGGCTCACTCACAGCTTGACGAAGGTGCAATGACCGAATATGCCGCCAATGTGAGGCATCAGAACCCGCGACGGCTATTGCAGGCACGCGGATTGCTAAATGACGGCGGCATGGTATCTGTGGGCGGGCAGTTGCTGTTTGGTATGGAACCGCAACTGGCAAACCCTCAGGCGTACGTCAGGGTGCTCAAGTACGCCGGCCGTGAACGACTCACCGGTACGGCACAAAATCTGATCAGCGATGTCCGTTGTGAAGGAAGGCTGTCAGAACAAATCGATGCAGCGCGAGAGGCGATGCAAGCTGCGATCCCGAAACGCAGGTCGTTGGGGCCCGATGGCCGCTTCGGTTGGTTTGGCATAGTACCTGAGGAGGTATGGCTTGAAGGGCTGGTTAACGCGGTGATACATCGATCGTACAACAATTCGGGAGATCATATTCGACTAACGGTGTTTGATGACCGGGTTGAGGTATCCAGCCCAGGGAGTTTTCCTGGCGTGGTCTCTTTGGACGATCTGGCGGACGTAAAACGTTTCGCCCGCAACCCACGTATTGCCCGCGTGATGTCCGAGCTTGAATATGGGCAAGAGTTGGGCGAAGGATTGCGCCGGATGGTCGCGGTGATGGAGTCCGGAGGGAGACAACGGCCGGTGGTACAACAAGCGGAAGGCACGACCTTGGTCACATTGCTTGGAGAGGTGGTTGGTCCCAGAGAACTCGCGGGTTTGGCTATGGCAGCTCGTGATCTGTTTCAGCAGCTTTCGCTGGTAGGCCGGTCCGGCACTGGCGAACTGGTGCAATTGAGCGCCTACTCGCGTCCAGTGGTTCTGCGCAACCTGCGCAGGTTGGAATCTCGCGGACTGATCCGGCATGTGGGCAATAGCCCCACAGATCCCCGCGCGTATTGGACAACAGAACCGTTTGCTTGAAACCCGCCGATTCGGGACGCACTTGAACTGTATCTACTCTAAACGATCCTTTAGAGTAGCCGGAGCCGCCCGGCATCACTGGGGCGAAACGGGCTGTTGCCGTCGGCCGGTACAATCGGAGGTCACCATAGCAAGCTGTATCTACTCTAAACGCGCGTTTAGAGTAGATACAGCTTGCGCCGATCACCCCCCGTACGCCCGCTCCAGTACGGCGTCCAGCTCTTCCCTGGTGTAGCGGTACTCTTGGGTGCCCGGTTGCTGGATGGCAAAATGGGCGCATGCGGAGCCGATCTGAGCCGCCCGCTCGAGTTGGCGCAGCGTGATGGACGTGAAACTGCCACCCTCATTGGCGTGAGCGGCGTTCACGGGGTGGACCAAACCCAGGATCAAACCACCACGGAATGCGTCGCCGGCGCCGGTGGGATCAACCACGTTGTCGGTGGGTACGGGCGGAACGATCGCTTGGCCCTCGGGAATGGTGATGCGGACTCCCTGCGCTCCCAGGGTGGTGACCAGAACACCGGTCAGTTCCAGCAATCCGGCATCGTCCCGACCGGTTTTCTCCGAAATGAGGGCCATTTCGTAATCGTTGGCGATCAGCAGGTGAGAGTTGGCGATGCCGGCGGTCAGCCCGTCGGCATCCCACGCTGGAAGGGATTGGCCAGGATCGAATATGGTGTAGATGCCCGCACGGTAAGCATTGGCGGTGAAGTCGGTCATGTCGGCAAGGTTGCCGGGGCCGACTATGTTGATGGCGTCGACCGGATTCACCTTGCCGAAGTCGAAGCCGGTGGCGTGTTTCATCGCGCCCGGGTTGAACCCGGTGATCTGGTTGTCAGCCAGGTCGGTGACGATGAACGCCGACGCGGTCGCCTCTTCGTTTACGATGCGGATATCGTCCGTAGCGATGCCGTTGTCAGCCATCCAGGTGAAGTAGTCCCGATAGTCGGACCCGATGGCGGCAACGATGCGAGGCCCCTGCCCGAGCATCGCCAACGAGTAGGCAATGTTGCCGGCGGTGCCGCCGAAGTAAGCGTTGAACCCGTCCACGGTGAAGCTGAGATTGATCTGGTGGATGCGCTCTGGGACGATGTGGTCTCCGAAGCGGCCATCGAAGGTCATGATGCGGTCTATGGCCAGAGAGCCCGAGACGAGTATCTGCATTATGGCAAGTTCCTTTGGTCAGAGAATTGGAGCGAGTGGTCAGCAGCCCCATCGGCCTGCAATTTGGCCGGCGAACTGCACGGGTGAGCCCGGGACAATTCCCCGGGCCTCGGCCTGACCGGCGTTGATCTCCAGGATGAAACGCACGGGGCCGGTGGACGGATAGCGCGGCAACTGGTCGCGCGGTGTGTCCAGGGGAGGATTCGGGACGAGCTCAGTCACGCCGTCGACGGTACAGTCCGACCTGATCCACACCATGTCCAGCGGAAAATGCATGCCGGGCATCCAGAAAGTGCGCGACCCGTCCTCTTCATAAACGAACAGCATGGCACGGTCGGCGGCCATTGATGGGCGACCGGACAGGCCCTGAGCTCGTTCCGCGCCGGTAACGGCCAGGTCCACCACGTAAACGGCGTCACCAATGCGCACCAGCGGCGCGTCGGGTAGTGGGGTCGCGGTGGGTGCAGGGATATCGGTGGGGGCAACGGTGGGCGTCGGCGCAGCGGTGGCGGTGGACGACGCTGGAATGGCGACGGAGGTAGGTGTGGCGGTTGGAGCCGGGTCTGTAGCGCATTCCAAGGCGGCGAGACCCAAGACAATGCTCACCAATCCTCGGGCAATTGCCGCGGAAGGCCGGTTCCCGTATTGACGCCACACCGGCGATTGGACTAACCCAGCTCGGCCCGGATGTCGGTAATTCGCTGTTGCAGGGAGCGGAGGAGCAGCGCCGTCGGGGGCGGCGCGACGTGGGTGTAGCCCACGCCCATGGCCTGTAGCTCGGATGCCGACAGTGGGAATGCGGGATGGTTCATGGGCATGGACAACTTGGCACCGCCGGCTGCTTTCACCTCAGCGGCCAATTCTTCCAGGCGGGCGCGGATGACCGGGCTTTGCGGATCGCGAATACCCATGTACTCAGAGAAATCGGTGGGGCCGATGGACACGAGGTCTATCCCTGGCAGCTGGGCAATCAGGCCGATTTCGCTGATGCCTCGCTCGTCCTCAGTCATCACCGACAGCACGATATTCTCGTTGGACGTTCGGGTGTGCTCGTCCCAGCTTATGGTGCCGAATCGGGCCGCACGAGTACCGCCAGCGCCGCCGCGATGTCCCATCGGAGCGTATCGCACGGCGTCCACCGCGCGCTTCGCCCCTTCAAGACCGTCGATATGGGGGATGATGATGCCCTGGGCGCCGGCGTCCAGGAGGCGCAGGATAAGGTTTTCGTCGTTGCCGGGGATGCGGATCATGGAGGTGACGCCTACCAGCTCGGCCGCCGTGATCATCTGCGTGATCAGGCCCAGATCGAAAGTGCTGTGCTCCATGTCGATGAAGGCTGCGTCGAAGCCGGCCAAGCCGATGATCTCGACGACCTGTGGGTCGGCGAAGGTCACGTAAGTGCCCAGGGCGAGGCGGTTCTCGCGCAGCGCGCGTCTTACTCGATTTTCCTGCATTTCAGGATGCTCCTCAGAGGAGATGGTGGCATGGATGGGAGGTTCGCCATCGTCAACCTGACGTTTCTTTGGTCGCGGGGGACTGTACAGGTTTCACACCGTATTTGGCCAGTATGGCATCGACGAAGGGCTTGAGCACTTGCTCAGCCCTTTCGATGTTAAGCGCCACCGCCGACGCTTCATCGTCCTTGTCGTAATAGACCAGGACGCCGTCCGCCATCTCTTCAGCGTCTTCCCGTACCCGACCGTTTTCGATGTACAGCGTCTCGGTCTCGGGAACGTACACCACCGTGGCTATTGGCAGCGGCTCCAGTTCGATGCGTTTTACCTTCCGGGCCATGGGAACCCTCCGTACTGGCGGTCCAATTTTCGGTCTCGGTAAGCGGTGTGAAACTGACCTGATTCCGGTGTACCGATGAAAATCACTTTGATCCACCGACGGGATTGCGGGATGCGTCCGACGAGAATGGTCATCTCCTGCCCGTCATTGATTTCAGTGTACCGGTCATATGGGTTGGCAATTATCCGCATAACCCATTCCGGAAGTACGTCTCCGTGACGGTCAGCGAAGGTTGCCCCATGACGAGGTGTTTTCGGTAATTGGGAAAATGCGCGCCGTAACCTGGCGTCCTCACCGGAAGTGTCAAATCCGTGTGCCAAATGTGACGCTTCCGATGGCAGCTAGGCGGCTGCGCCAGTGAGGTCCGCCACCTGCGGCATCACCTTGTTGGCCAGCAGCCGCGTGGAGTGCTCCCAGGCGGCGTTGTTCTCCGACTGATCGTACACCAGCATCAGGAGGCCGCCAAACCCACCCACGTCACCGTACAGTCGATGGATCTTCTCGGCCACGGTGTCCGGTGAACCGATCAACCAGAGGTGGTCGGCCATATATTCGATGTTGACCGCCTCGTCGGGCACCTCGTCATCGTGCTTGAACACCTTCATCAGGTCGAACTCGCGGAAAAGAGGCAGCAGGTAATCGTGCCACACTCGGCCCAGCATGCCGTTCAGGGCCAGATCGCGTGCTTCCTCGTCGGTGTCAGCAACATACACGTCGCGAACCAGACGCCAGTCGGACCGGTACGGCGTCCGGCCGGTGCGTTGGGCCCCTTCCTCGATGGCTTCCCAATGACTGCGGCAGTAGTCGTTGTTGAGAGCAAGGCTCATGGGAATGAAACCGCGCTCTCCGGCTATCATAAGTGTCGGCGACTTGTAGCTGACCGAGGCCACAGCGATGGGCGGGTGAGGCTTCTGGTAGGGGCGCAGGAAGAACTCCAGGGTACCGTACATGGGCTCGGGGATGCTCACGTTCCAGTACTTGCCTTTGTACTCGAACGGGCCGTCGTTCTCCCAGATTTTCAGGATGATGTCCAACGACTCCCGGGTCATGTCCCGGTGTTCGCCGTTGTTGCCGTCGACGTCGAAAAGCGCCCAGTCGCTGGGAAGGCCGCTGGCGCCGACGCCGAACAGGAACCGGCCTTGGGAGATGTGGTCCAGGTAGGCCACGCGGTGGGCCAGTTCGGCCGGATGGTGGAAGGGCAGCAGGTGCGCGCCGGAGCCCAACTTGATGCGCTTGGTCTTCATCAACGCCTGGGCGATTAGCAGGTCGGGCGCGGGAATGGGTTCCCAGGGCGAGGTGAAATGCTCGCCGATCCAGGCCTCGTCAAAGCCCAATTCGTCGCACAGGGCCAAGTATTCAAGGTCCCACTGGTGAGCGTCGTATATGTTCCGTTCCGGCGGATGCGACGGCATCATAAACAGTCCGTACTTCATGGTTCCTCCCTGAACAGGCTGCGACCGGCGGCCTCAGATTCTGATGATGCCGTACCATAGCACAATTCGGGCGGGATTGGCGTCCGTGCTATAGTTGCGCATTCAGATGTGGCGCGGAGGCCATTTTGACAACAGCACAAACGGGGAACAAAGTCAGGGTTCACTACACGGGCCGCCTGGACGATGGCGAAGTATTTGACTCATCGGAGGGCGGCACACCCATGGCCTTCACGATCGGTAGCGGCCAGGTGATACCGGGCTTCGAAAACGGTGTCGTAGGTATGGCCATCGGAGACTCCAAGACCGTTCAGATCCCATGCTCGGACGCCTACGGCGAGCATCATGACGACGGAGTGATGAGCGTACCGCGTGGGGAGTTTCCTCCGGACATGCCACTGGAAGTAGGCACGAGCGTGCAGGGGCAGCAGGAGAGCGGCCAAGAGGTGAACTTCACCATCATGGCAGTCAGCGACGAGGCGGTCACGTTAGACGCCAACCACCCGCTGGCCGGCAAGGACTTGACCTTTGACCTGACGCTGGTGTCGATAGAGGGCTAGCTGATCCGAAAGCGTCCCGTCAGTGGACCCACAATTTCCTTACGGCGGCCTAAGGTGGGCTGAGCGAGTCCTAAGGCTCCTCTCGTCTCAATACCGGGAGTTGTTCGCGGTCATCCTGGCTATTCTGGCGACCACGGTGGCCGCGGCCTTGTCTTTGAAGTTCGCTGCTGGGGACGACCCGTTGCTACGAGATGTGGCGAAGTACGCAACAGCCGCCCTGATAATATCCGCGACCGTTGCGGTGATAGTCGTTATCGCGACGGCCCTTTACCTATTGGTCCGTTCCCGGCTGCACGGCGACTGATCAGCCAGGATCTGATCGATTTCCCCAGGCCGACCGCCGCTGCCAGCGCCCAAGCCAAAGTTACCGCTGAGAGGGCGAAGGAGCCAGCGGCCAGAACGGCGAAGCGATCCATTGCAAAACCGACTAGCGAAACCAAAAACGCCACCGCAAGGCCAATAATCACCAACCCGGTCAGGTAGTGCGGCACGATCGTTTCTAACCCGACAGCGGCTTCTGCGCTCTCGGTCAGCGCAATTCCCTCGTTTGACGTGTCAGGCGTGGTCATGGCACCCCTCCCACACTTCCACTTTACCAGACTACACGCGCACCTGCTGCCCGAGGGTCTGGTAGGTGACCGGTGACGTGGCAACCAGGCCGGCGTCCACCGGCAGCACCACGCCGTTGATCCAACGAGCTTCGTCGCTGGCCAGGAACAGGGCCGCATTGCCGACGTCCCATGCCGTGCCCTCGGTGCGCAAGGGTGCGGCGCCGCTGCGGATGTTCCGGAGGTCGTCGTCCATACGGGGAGCAACCATGGGCGTGTAGACCAGGCCGGGAGCGATGCAGTTGGTCCGGATGCCGTCGGGCCCGTGGTCGGCCGCCATGGAGATAGTCAGTCCGATGACCGCCGCCTTGGACGCCGTGTACGGCGTGCTACTGTGGGCCCGCAGGCCGGCGATTGACGAGATGTTAATGATGGAACCGCCGCCCGTTTCCATCATGCGCGGAATGGCAAACTTGCTGGCCATCACGATGGTCTTGACGTTGACGGCCATGATGTGGTCCCAGTCCTCTTCCGAAACCTCGACCACTGTGCCCCGCCGGGAGATACCGACGTTGTTGTCCAGGATGTCCAGTCGGCCGTAGCGCTCAATGCAGGTTTCCACCATGCGTTCGCAGTCGTCGGCTTTGGTAACGTCCGCCTGAACGGTGGAGGCCACGCCGCCCTCGGCCTGGATCATCTCCATCGTTTCCGCAGCCCGTTCCTCGGTGATGTCCACCAGCAGGACCTTGGCTCCCTCCCGGGCGAACAGCGTGGCGGTGGCTCGGCCGTTTCCAACACCGGGGCCGCTGGAACCGGCGCCGGTTACGATCGCCACCTTCCCTTCCAGTCGTGGGCTGCGTTCAGGCACAGTTAAATCCTCCGTGTTGGGCCGCCGTCACTCGGCGATGGGGCGCGAAATGATCCACAGACTCGCGCAAGTGTAGCACACCATCAGGACCAGAATGGGGACTTGGCTGAGCAGCGCTCCGCGCACGGTGGGATAGATCCGCGTCGCCTGCACGTGGGCCAGGTACACGCCGGCGATGTGCCCGATGATAATGGCCAGGATCGAAAAGTACCAGATGAAAACCGGCGAAAGGATGCCGATATTGATGATGGCATCAGCCGTGCCGAACAGGTCCCAGCCCCAGCCGAAGGGGTCGGATGCCAGGACGATGAACCGCTGGCCGTTAATCAACAGGAACCCGAGAAAGTGGGCGAAATGGTAGGCCAGAGCGATGGGCAACAGCGAGAAGGTGAACCTGCGCAGCAGTTGGCCGGTGTCCGGCTCGCGCTGGCCGGACATCGCAGCCATCGCCGCGCAGGTCAGCGTGAACAGCACGCCGAATATCATCGGCAGGCCCAGCGCTCCGATCAGGTTGGCAATGTATCCGCCATAGCGTGGGAACCGGAACAGGAACTGGGCGGTGAACACCAGCCACTCGGGCGTCGCCGAAAGCCCGTCGAACGACACCGTGGATAACAGCAGGATGACGTGAAACACCACGGTCAGCGTGACGACGCTGAGCCGGTTCAAGCCTACGCACGGCGGGCGCAGGTTGAACTCCCGTTGGGCCGGTGATGCCGCGGCGTAACATTCGTAGCAATCCACGCAGTCAGATTCGCCGGCTGAGCAGCGCCCGTTGCTGGAACACCTGGCGCACCCCAATGTCGGGGAGCGCACCTCGGTCACCGAGAAACGCGCCATGAACCCGTACACCACGGTGAACGCCTCCGCGTTCCGCAGCCAGACTTCGCGCCCGTACACGTACATGCCTACGAAGTTGTACGCCGTGTAGAGCACAAGGATCCAGCCCAAAGCACGAGGGCCCGCCGTGTCGGCCGACACCGTCTCCAGTAAAGCGAACCCGACGAACACCAGCACCGCCGGCCATGGGCCGATCCTCGCGGGATAGCGACGGCGCAGGCTCAACCGGCTTTCCGGCGAGATGGTCTCGAAAACGCGCTCAAGAAAGCCCCACGTCGCCTTCCAGGGGTTGACCAATGCCCAGAGGTTGCCGCACAGGGCGGTAAAGAAGCTCAGCCCCACCCAGAAGGCAACGTAAATTGCTGCCGGCGCCGGATTGAGCGCGGCCCGTTCGTTGCCGATCAACGCACCCACGATCACGTATACCGTGAGGGCGACCGACAGGGTTTTCAGTGCGGCCGTGATTGGGGAAGACGCGACCCAGCGCCCCGGCGCCAACCGCAGCAGGTTGTAGCGCGGATAGCCGGTGTGGGCGGTCCCGGCCCGCAGGGCCACCGCCGCCACGACGAACGACAGGACCACTGCGGCCGCGCCGGCGATCACAAACAGGGACAGCGGCAACGGCAGATCGTATCGCTCACCGAACCCGTGGGCTTGTGCGGGCAACGGAGCGACCAACGCGAAGACTGCAACCGGCGCGGCCAGGCCAATCGCCAGGACGCCGGTGGTGAAGCGGCCTCGCATCGTTAGCCGGAACTTCGACGCTGCAAAGTCAGCCAGGTCCAGACTCCCACCGCCACTATCGCCACCAGCACCGCCGAGATCCATATCCACTGGATGCTGGCGCCCGGCTCCCCCACGTCCAGGGGCAGCATGAACGTCTCCTCGCCCCTGTCCGAGGAAACTGTCACGGATACGTCCCACGGGCCGGTCGTCGCGAACGGGACATCGACCTCAAAATAGCGCAACGTCTGCTCGTTGAGCACCTCGTAGGGACCGAACGCCTGCGAACCGGGCGGGCCGGAAGCGACCACGGTCATCCGCACTTCGGTGTCGCGCAACGGACGCGGATCGCCGACGTCGAATACCTGGATCGCCAGGTGAGTCTGGGGTATGACGGGCCGTGCCGGAATGATGCCTACCATCATGCGATAAGGCCCCTGGATACGGTCCATTACGATGGTGGAGGCACCGTTGGCCTCAACAACATTTAGCAACCAGGCGGTTGTCCCGAAACCCGAAATCACCGCCGCCACGGCGATGGTGGCAAACGCCATGAGCAACCCAGACGAGGTGGTCCGAAGCAACGCGTTTCCTGCTAATTCGCGGGCGAAAATATGCCGCAACACAATAGCACGAGGCATCCGGCGCCATCAACAGAAAGCATCCGCCGCCCTCGCTATAATGCCGCCACACGTGGGATCATTAACCGTTGGCGTGCAAGCACAAGAGGAGAGAACTATGCCCTTCGCAGGTTTGGACTTGACGGGACGAAAGGCGCTGGTTACCGGCGCAGCCCGAGGCATCGGGGCGACGCTGGCGGTGGGACTGGCCCAGGCCGGCGCGGACGTGGCGGTGACCGATCTGGCGTCGGACGAGTCGTGGGAGGGGCTGTCCGGCGTGGTTATGCGCATCCGCAACGAGGGGCAGGTCGGGTTGGCCGGCGACCTGGACGTGCAGGACGTTTCGGAAATCCGGCCGACGATACGCCGCATAGCCGATGAGCTGGGCGGCCTGGACATCCTGGTCAACAACGCGGGCATCCGCCGCCGTTCCCCTGCCCTGCAGGTAACGGAAGAAGACTGGGACGCGGTGATGGACACCAACCTCAAGGGAGCGTTCTTCTGCGCCCAGGCCGCAGCCCGCCTCATGATCCCCAACGGGTTTGGCCGCATCATCAACATCGCCTCGCAGATGGCGCTGGTTGGGTCCGTAAACCGCGCGGCCTATTGCGCCAGCAAGGGTGGCCTGGCCAATCTCACCCGTGTGCTGGCGCTGGAATGGGCTGAGCATGGCATCACCGTCAATGCCATCGGCCCCGGCCCGACCACCACGCCCGGCCTGCTTGAGGCCGACGACCGGGATGCCGACGAAGTGCGCGCCGAACTGTCGATCAAGATGCCCCTCGGCCGGCGCATGGATCCGGAGGAACTGGTGGGCGCCGCAATCTACCTCGCCAGCAATTCCGCCGGAGCGACCACCGGCCATCTGCTCGTGGTCGATGGCGGATGGACGGCGTTGTAGAATTGTTCGCACGCGAGATTGCCACGCTGCGCTCGCTGCCGCAGTGCGGGTAGGGAGAATAGATATGAAATTCGGGATGTTTTATGAGCTGCAGATGCCCCGTCCGTGGACGGACACCGCCGAGTACGACACGCTGTGGAACGCCGTCCGGCAGGTGCAATACGCCGAGGAGATGGGGTTCGAGCGTGTCTGGCTGGTGGAACACCACTTCCTGACCGAGTTCGCCCACTCGTCGGCGCCCGAGGTGATGCTGGCGGTGATGGCCCAGCACACCAAGAAGATGCGTCTGGGTTTCGGCGTCGTCCTGGCTCCGGTCCACCATCCGCTGCACGTGGCGGCGCGGGCATCCACCCTGGACATCCTGAGCGACGGCCGCGTCGACGTGGGTGTTGGCCGCACCAAGGGCCCATACCAGCTCACCCCCTTCGGAACGGACGTGGCCCAAACCCAGAGCATGATGGTCGAAACGCTGGAGTGCCTGCCCCGCATGTGGTGCGACGAGGTGTTCAGCCACGACGGCGAGAACTGGACCATTCCGCCGCGGGAGGTCGTACCCAAGCCGCTGCAGCAGCCCCATCCGCCCCTGTGGATGGCCTGCACCCAGGAGGACACCTTTCGTCTGGCCGGCCAGCTGGGCGTGGGCTGCCTGGTCAACACCCTGGGCGGCACCGACAAGACGCGCGGACTGGTGAACGCCTACTACGAGGCCATCGAGAACCCCACGCCCGTCGGACGGTTCGTAAACCGGCAGGTGGTAGCGTCCACCATCGGATTCTGCGACGAGGACGACGCCAAAGCCCGCCAAAAGGGTGCGGAAGTCGCGGCCTGGTACCTGGACCAGAGCCGCCAGCGGTTCGTGCTGGAGTGGGCCGGCGTTGACGCTGAAGCCGTGCCCGAGGAGTACCGGTTCTACGTGCAGGGCGGCGCGGTGCGCGGCGGCCCGTCCCGGCCATCCGAAGACCCGCAACAGCAGAAGCCGCCCACGCCGGAGGAACTACTGGCCGGTGGCGGCTACTGCGTCGGCGACCCAGACGCCTGCATCCGAGTGATCGAGGAGTTCGAGGCCATGGGCGTCGACGAAATCATGCCCATCTTCCAGGCCGGCCACGCCACCCACGAAGAGGTGATGAACTCCATCCGCCTCTTCGGCGAATACGTCATACCCCATTTCCGGCGGAAGGAATGAGTTTACGCAACGCGCGATGCGCCTGCGATGGCAATGGTATTCTGGGATTGCGGTCCACTCCTATAACCGGCGATTATTGAGTAGGGGCGAATGATTATTCGCCCCTACGAGACATTCCGGCTGACCTTGAGGGATATTGATGACTACTGTTGAACAGTTGGGAACGGCGACGCATCCTGCTGGGGCTCAGCGTACGGGCACACCCGTCGTGTCCGTGGTAGCGACCACGCCGGAGACGGTGCTCACCGATGTGGAGCGGGCCATGCGCTTGGCCGGTGCGGAGTCAGTTCTGTCGCCGGAACACGAGACCCTGCTCAAGATCAACATCTCGTGGCAGCACTGGTATCCCGGGTGTTCGACGGCTCCATGGCAATTGGAAGGGGCAATCTGCGCTCTCCAGAACATGGGTCACCGCGACCTCATCGCCGCGCACAACGGAACCGTCGTCGTCGATTCCTTCGAGGGCGAGGTCAACAACAAGCACAAGCCGGTGCAGGACAAATACAACCTTCGCACCGTTCACCTGGACACCCCACCCGAGCCGTGGGTCCGCTACGAGCCCAGGGCCGAGATGCTGGTGCTGGACGACATCTATCCGGAGGGGATCGAGATACCGGAAATCTTCGCCGGCAAGAACATCGTGCATCTGCCCACTATGAAGACCCACGTCTTCACCACCATGACCGGCGCGATGAAGAATGCCTTCGGCGGGCTGCTCCACCGCAAGCGTCACTGGACCCACTCGGTGATCCACGAGACGCTGGTTGACCTGCTGGCCATTCAGCAGGAGATCCACCCCGGCATCTTCGCCGTGACCGACGGCACTTTCGCCGGCGACGGGCCCGGCCCCCGCGCCATGCGCTGGCACATCAAGAACCGCATCGTGGCCGGCGCTGACCAGGTGGCCGTGGACGCTGTGGTCGCTTCCATGATGGGCTTCGACCCGCTGTCGCTGCAGTTCATCCGCCTCGCCCACGAGCGCGGCCTGGGCGTGGGCGACCTGCGCGACATCGATGTGGTGGGCGACGAGCCGGACATCAGCCGCGTCAACTGGAATTTCGCCGACAGCGAGAACACCTTTGCCAGCCGCGGCCAGAAGCTCATCTACTGGGGCCCCCTCAAGCCCCTGGAGAACGCCCTCCTCCGCTCCCCCATCGCCGCCTGGGCCTACACCGCCAGCAACCTCTACCACAACGGCTACTGGCTGAACACTATCGGGAAGGGACGGGTGAAGAAGGCGCTGAAGACGGAGTGGGGACGGTTGTGGGAAAGCTATTAGGACCGAGCGGAGGAGCGGACGGGTATTATTTCACAATGACTAGGATGAAGTGGTAACCATGCACATTACCGAGATGTCAATAGGCCGCATGCCGCCGTTCACTGAACCTGTAGAGTTTGTGTTCGATGAGCGAGTAAATGTTTTTGTCGGGCCAAATGCGTCTGGTAAGAGCACTATCCTCCGGCTACTGCGTCGGATCAGGCACACTAGTGAGCAACGCTTAATACAGGCTCCCCTACCTTTTGGGTTTGTGTCGGCTTTGGTCAGCGATGACTGGACCTTGGTTGCCAACAGGTCACATAGGGTTGTTCCCGATTGGGGCGCGTTACCATTCGTCGAAATCGCGGCTATTCGTTCCGCGTTATCAAGAGTGGAACCAGATTACGTGGATTCACTCTATCTGCCTGCAACTTCTAAAGAAGACACGATTGAGAGTATTCTAGAGCCCGCAAATTCGTTAGTACGGTTCAACGGAGGCGGGGTTGAACAGATTGTACGCCTGATGATAGAAAATGCAGGTCCCGCCGGTGTTAGGTCAGCTTTTGGCGCGCTCGCTAATGCAATCGATACCAGTTTCTCGTGCGTCAAATGCATTTGTCCTGAAATCATACAGGGCGATAATGCCGAGAATTTGGTTATTAGGTTCGGCAATCTTAGGGTAGCCAATGACGGGATGGCGATACGTACTATCGACGATGAACTTCGGAATCAGTCGCGTTTGCCGATCCATCATTTGAGTTCGGGAGTACAGAGCTCGTTGCTTTGGGTTCGCTTTCTGGCACTTAAGATGCTGCATCACTATAACTTTGCGGATGGGTGGGAAAATCGGCCCGCCATCCTCCTCATCGACGAAATCGAAAACCACCTGCACCCCACCTGGCAGCGCCGCGTCATCCCCGCGCTACTGGCGCATTTCCCCGGCTTGCAGATCTTCGCTACCACGCACTCGCCCTTCGTGGTGGCTGGGTTGAAGGCGGGTCAGGTCCATCTGCTGAAACGAGATGCCAACGGGGTGGTAACCGCCAGCACCAACGAGCACGACATCATCGGTTGGACCACCGATGAAATCTTACGCACATTTATGGGGGTTGACGAACCTACAGACCAATTGACGGTGGACCGAGCCAATCGTTTGCGTGAACTTCGCGGGAAGCAAAATCCTACCCAGGCCGAGGCGGAGGAGATGGAGGAACTGCGCCGTCAGGTAAACGAGGATTTCCTGTCGAGCAGCACACCGCTGGAGGCGCAGCGGGAACGCTATGGCGACATGATGCTGGAGTTCTTGCGTTCCCGTCAGTCCGAGCTATCACAGGACGGCAATTAGGCCACGATGCGGTGGATCGACCGGGGGCCGGAGCCTCCCGGTGTGGGCGGCTATGCCCGCCAGTTCACGCCGGGATGGGTGGACTTTTTCCGGCACGGCATCGGTGGGCGTCCCGCTGATGCCTACTGGCGAGAGTTTCGCTCAGCGCTGGGCACCCGTTCGGCCAACATTTGCTGGTACTGCGAGCGCCAGTGCGAAGCAACTTCAGAGGCCAGTGGCAAGACCCCGACCGTCGACCATTTCCAGCCGTTGTCCCGCTGTCCCGAAATGGCTTACGAGTGGACGAACTGGGTTTTCAGTTGCCGGCGTTGCAACGGCGAATACAAGCAGGATAAATGGCCCGCGTTGGGATACGTCGACCCATGTGCCAGCGATGAGCAGGAACGCCCGGGGCGTTATTTTGACTATGACCCTGATACCGGCGAAATAATCGCGCATCCGGGTCTTACTGGCGATGCCCGGGAGAAGGCTTGGACCACCATTACGGATCTGGGTCTCAACGAAATAGACGTGCGGTTCTATCGCATTAACTGGACGCGCCAGTTCTTGGCCGACCTACGGACGCTCCCTGCTGATGATCGGCAAGCTTTCTTGGAGTTCTGGACCGGTCGTCCGCACGAATTCGCCGGATCAACCAGTATAGCCGTAGCACAACTGCGCACAGCGGGCGAGCTCTAATCCCCTGCCGCAGACTTCGTTACCGCGTTACTCACCGCACTCCAACCCGCCCCACCATTCCGTACCGCCGACACCACGTCCTCATACTCCGCCGCCGCGCTGACCACCTCGCCTCCGAGCCACTTCCGCTTCACCCGCATCGGGCCGTACTCCGTCTCCACCGTCACGATGTCACGCTCGGCGACGTAGCGCCCCACCGGGCGGACGCGGACACCGAGGGTCGGCGTGTCCCGCAGGAACACCTCCGCCAGCCGGCTTTCCAGCGCGGCCGGACCCATCGCCGACAGCAACACGCCGGGGCGGTTCTTTTTCATCTGGATGGGGGTGTGCCAGACGTCGAAGGCGCCGGCCTCGAAGAGCCTTTCCATGGCAAAGCCCAGCTGCTCGCCGGTGGCGTTGTCCAGGTTGGTTTCCAGTAACACCACATTGTCCTGCCAGCTGGCGACCGGCGGCGTAGGCTCTCCCGACGGGTCGGCCTGCAGGTCCGCGCCGACCGTTTCGCCCAGCCACAGGCGCAACACGTTGGGAAAGGCCGCCGGATCCTTGCCGCCAACACCGACGCCAATGCGGTCAATGGTCATGGCCGGCTGGCGGAACTCGTCAGCCAGCGTCGTTATCAGGGCTGCTCCGGTGGGTGTGGTCAGTTCGCCGACCCCGGCGTGGAACTGACGCTCCGGCGCGACTGGCGCTCCCGCGGCCGCGATGATCTCCAGCGTCGCCGGCGCCGGGTTGCTGTAGCCGCCAGGTCTCCTCGGGCCACCCGGTTCGCCCAGCACCAGCGGCGCGGCGTAGACGCGCTCCACGCCCATCTGCTCCAACCCGTGCACGACGCCAACCACGTCGACCAGAGTGTCGGCGGAGCCTAACTCGTGCAGGTGTATCTGGTCCGGATCGTCGCCATGTACACGGGCCTCGGCGACGAAGAGGGCGTTGAGGACGGCGGAGGCGTATTCACGGGTTCGCCCTGACAGTGCGGTAGCACCCGCAACGGCGTCCAGCATCTGCCTCGGGCTGTAGCGCGGCGCTGCCGACACGTCAACCAGCGCGCGGGAGCCGCGAACCTCGCAGCGTGTCTCGGTGGCGGTCTCGACGTTCACGCCAGAGATCCCCAGCGCGTCGATAGCTTCCCTGACAGAATCCAACTGCAGCCCGGCGTCAAGCAGCGATCCCAGCAGCATATCCCCGCTGGCGCCGCCGACTGACTGGATAAACGCGGTTTTCATCCCCGCGAGTTGGCCGCGCCCACGCGCAGCACATCGTTGAGGCTGCCGGAGCGCAGGCCGCTCAGGTCCAGCGACACCCAGAGGTAGCCCAACTCCTTCAGCCGCCGCGTGATCTCGTCGCGGTGGGCAAATGCCAGTTCCATCTCGTCGGCGCCCACCTCGATGCGGCACAGCTTGTCGTGATGGCGGGCGCGCACCTCGCGGAGGCCCAGACCACGCAGGACGTCTTCGGCCGCTTCAATACGGCGCAGCGACTCCACGGTCACGGGCGTACCGTAAGGGATGCGCGATGACAGGCAGGGTTGCGCCGGCTTGTCCCACAGCGGGACGCCCAGCCAGAGTGCGGCGGCGCGCACCTGGGTTTTGTCCATCTCCGCCTCCACCATGGGACTGCGGATGTTGTGCTCGGCGGCCGCGGTCATGCCGGGACGGTAGTCGCCCAGGTCGTCGGTGTTGGCGCCATTGGCGATCCATTGGTAGCCTTCGGCAGACGCCAACGCCACCAGTTGGTCATACAACTCGGTCTTGCAGAAATAGCATCGCTGCGGCGAGTTGGCCACGTAGCCTTCCCGCTGCAACTCCTCGGTATGAATGACCCGGTGGTTGAGCCCGAACTCCCTGGCCACGCTCTCCGCGTCAGCCAGGTCGCGGGCCGCCAGGGCCGGAGATATGGCGGTCACGGCCAGGGCGCGCTGCCCTAAAGCTCGGTGCGCCGCCACCGCCAGCAACGCGCTGTCCACGCCGCCCGAGTAGGCTACAATCACCGACTGCATCTCCCTCAGCATCGATTCCAGCCGGGGCAGGCAATCGGGAGGCGCATCGATGCGCTGATGATCAAATTTTGACATAATCCTGTCGGCCATTCCCATCTAGTCTGGGATCATTCTACTACAACGGATTTTGCACACTGCCGGGGGACGCACGATGACGGTACAGAGTATCAGCGCGATCACGCTGGCAGTCCGCGACATGGCGCGAGCGGTGGCCTTCTACCACGACGGAGCGGGAATACCCATCCTGTACGGCGGCCCGGACGCCGGATTCACGTCACTGGAGGTGGGCGGCAGCTACCTGAACCTGATCCTCTCCGCCGATGCCGATGTGCGCTGGTGGGGTCGCTGCATCCTGTACGTCGACGACGTGGACGCACATCACCAGCGAATGGTCGAGGCCGGCTATGCTCCTGACGACGAACCGTCCGACGCTCCCTGGCGAGAGCGCTACTACCACATCACCGATCCGGACGGCCACGAGATCAGCTTCGCCAAACCGCTGGCTCAGGGATAACGCGCTACAGATCCAGCGCGTACAGATAGAGCGTCAGGCTGGTGTGCGGGAACGCGTGGTCTTCCAGCTCGTGGTAACCACGGCGCTGAAGGAACACGATGGCAGCCGCCATGTGGTTGGCGGCCCAGACGATGGTACGCGAATATGCCGCGTCGCCACAGAACTCTTCCGCATGGTTCATTAGCTGGGAAGCGACGCCCCGCCGGCGCGCGGACCGGTCCACCACCAGCCGTCGTATCTCCGCCTCTTCCTCATCCCGACGGTACGCGCCTACGCAACCAACTGCCTGCCCTTCAAGTTCGGCGATCCAGAAGTTGCTTCCCGGACGTTGCAGATAGCTCTGCTCAATGTGGGCCAGATCATGTGTAAGGGCACTGTCGAGGTATTCGTGAAACCCCTCCCGGTCGGCATCCTTGTGCAGGTAGCCCTCCGCGAAGTCATCCTGGGCGTGGAGAAAGAGATTGCGAACGGCGTCCGAGTCTTCGGAGCGGAATTGGCGAACGGTTAACATGACGATTACACGTTGACCAGGAAGTTGATTATGTCTCCGTCTTTGACCGGGTAGGTCTTGCCCTCGGAGCGGAGTAGTCCCTCCTTGCGCCCCTGCACCATGCTCCCGCAAGCGCGATAGTCATCGTAGGCGATGACCTCCGCCCGGATAAAGCCGCGGGTGAAATCGGTATGGATGACTCCGGCGGCGGTCACGGCCGGCATGCCGCCGGGCACGCTCCAGGCCCGCACCTCGTCATCGCCCACGGTCAGGAAGGACACAAGGCCCAGGGTGTCATAGCTGGCCCGGATCACCTGCGACGTGGCCGATTCGCCCAGGCCGAAATCCGAACGGAACTCATCCGCTTCCTCGGGATCCATCGTGCTCAGCTCGGCCTCCACCCGCGCGCTGATGCTGACCTGTCCCACGCCGGCGGTGAGGGTGGGATCTATGTCCAGCTCGGAGATCGACATTTCGTCCGCACCTTCATCGGTGTTGAACACGGCAATCACCTGTTTGTCGGTCAGCAGTTGGTAGTTGACCAGGATCGCGCGTTCCGAATCGGTGAAGGACTGCAGGCGCACGGGCACGCCGTTCTCCAGACCAGCGCGGGCCTTCTCCACGGTTTCCTTGTGGCGTATCACCATCGGGCGCTCGGCCGGCTTGGTCTTGTTCACCTGGTCGGCCAGGCGAGTAGACGCCCTTTCCAGCACTTCCAGGTCGGCGAAGGATAACTCGCCGAGCATCGCTTCCAGGTCCCTGGCGGGGTCCACCGAGCCGGTGGGATGCACTACAACATCGTTCTGGAAGGTTCGAACGACGATCAAAAACGCGGTGGCGGACTGGAGAATGTTACGGTAACGGCCGCGGATCCCCTGGGAGCGCGCCATCCCTTCCGGGCCGGGCAGGTCCGTGTAGCGTATCTCGGCCGGGACGGTTTTGCGCGGACGGTAGATGGAGGTAAGGTAGTCCAGACGCGGATCCGGAACCTTAACCGCTCCAAGATGCATCTCGGTAGGGCTGCCCGACGCTCCGCTGGCGTCAGACTTGCCCAGGGTGAGCGCATTGAAAAGGGTAGATTTGCCCGATTGGGGCAGTCCGATGATTACGATATCCATATTGGCTTATTGCGTTCTAGTTGCTCTCGCTGACGGGTAGTGGCGGATGTGGTGATTACGTTGGCGCGGATTCAGACTCTTGGCGATGGATCAACTTTTCGGATTGCAGGGGGAGGGGCTGGCGTCGCTCAAAAGCAACGCGATTACTTCCGGAGTTAGCGTGATGTGGATCGAGCCGTCTTCCCGCTCGCCGAGTTGGCGGAGGGCATCGACGATGCGTTGCCGTTCTTCCTGCCGGCCCTCCTGCCGGCCTTCCTTCCGGCCCTGTTCCCTGAGACGTTTGATTTCAGATGGTATCAGCAACACCATACGACCCAATACCTCCAGGATGATCGCCACCAGCAACGCGAGGCCCGCCGCCAGCGCAAAGATGGCTACAAGCGCAAATAGTTCATCCTTACCCTGTTCTCGCAGAGGGTGATACCTCGACAGACCGATCCCCACTCCAGCAACGTATACCAGATAGTATACGACCCAATAGCGCTCGGCTATGCTCCTCAGCGGATCCACCTTGCTGTTTGTAGCCGCCGAATCACCGACCTGCCTAGCCGGTGGCCAGCACCACGGTCCCGGTTGAGGACAGGGACCCGCCGGTTCCGTTGACGATGCTAGTCGCGGCGGACTGATCCGACGAGCCCTTGCGATGCACCTGCCGGTCGCCGCACTCACCGCGAAGCTGGCGGACGGCTTCCACCAGGAGGAAGCTGCCGTACATGCCAGGGTGGGAGTAGGAAAGACCGCCACCGTTGGTGTTGAGGGCGAAGTCGCCGCCGGGAGCAGTGCGCTGGTTGGCGACAAAGTCGGGGCCCTCACCCGGTCCGCAGAAGCCCAGGCCCTCGATGGTCACCAGCGTGGTGTAGGTGAAGGAGTCGTAGATCATGGTGAGGTCTATGTCGCCGTGGGTCAGGCCGGCCCGATCCAGCGACAGCGGCCCGGTCTCCCGGGACCAGGTGGAAGTGTGGTTGGGCATGAAACTGATCAGGTTGTGATCGTGCCCTTCGGCCGCGCCCAGAACCCACACCGGCTCCTTCTTGCAGTTGGCCGCCTTCTCGGCGGTGGTCACGACGATCGCCGCGCCGGAGTCGGTCACCAGGCAGCAGTCGAACAGGTGGAACGGCCACGCGACCCAGCGGGAGTTGTGATAGTCGTCGAAGGACATGGGCGAATCGTGCATGTAGGCCATCGGGTTCAGGTTGGCCCACTTGCGGGTGGAAACGGCGATCTCGGCCAGGGCCTGGCGGGTGCGTTCCTCGCCGTACTCGTGCATGTACCGTGTGCAGGCCATGGCGTAGTTGATGGGCTGGCCGATCATGCCGTAGGGCGTCTCGTACTGGGCCACCGGGAGGTTCCGGTCCGCCGGAACCGGGACACGGGTGGAACGGCCGGCCTGTCCGTGGGTGATGAGGACGGTGTCGCAGTAGCCGGCGCGGATGGCCGCCGCGGCGTGCGCAACGTGGATCACGAAAGAGGAGCCCCCCACGGAGGTGTTGTCGGTGAAGGATGGCTGGACGCCAAAGTACTCGGCGGTTGCCAGGGTGCTGAATCCGGCGGTCATCAGCCCGTTCACGTCCGACATGGACAACCCGGCATCATCCAGCGCGTTGTAGGCGGCCTCTGCGTGATGCTGGAGGGAGGACTTGTTGGGAACGTTGCCCATCTCGTCCGATTCGGCGACGCCGACGATGGCGATGTCGCGGTCACGTTGTGCGGTGCTGGCCATAAAGCTACCCTCCAGAGTCCGGCTTAGGCGAATTTGAAGCCAAATGATGGTACAACATTCCCTACGGGCCGACAATCGGCTGCGGCGTCTGAGCGACTTGCAAAACTAGCAAAAACCCGATTGGCCGTAGAATGTAATATGCCTCAATTTGAATTCCACAAGGCCGAGAACATCGTCCACCAAACCCCGGGCTGCGAGAAGCAGGAACAGCACGCCGGAGACCGGCGCGACCTGGGCAACTGGGCCACGATTATGCACGCGCTATCCTTCGCGCAAGACTCCTACGGCAACTCGTTCACCGTCCGATGCTGGGAATGCGACCCCCGCCACAGGGACGATATTCTGCATGATGCCCTGGTACGGTTCCGCAACCAGTTTGGTTAGAATCGCTATGCCGCCTGCGCCGCTATCGCCGTCCAGTTGGCAACCGGCATCTCGACTTTCATTTCGCGCATCCCGTCGTAATCGTCAACGAGCAGCCGCCCGAGCATCGTAGCCCCGTAGGTCAACAGCGACAGGCCGACGTGCAAACGCACTTTCTTGATGCCCAGGTAGCAATACTCGTCGAGCAGCCTCGACCGTTTGAGACTGCCGAACAACCTCTCAACGATTGTCCGTCGCTTGTACAGCCGCTTCCACCGCTTGCTCGCCCTGGGCAGTCGGCCCACGCGCCGGAGCAGGTCGCCGTCCCAACCCTCGTAGTGCTCATGGTCGCAGTTCTGTCCCAACCACGGCTTGTCGCCTTTGAGTTGGCAACCGCCGTCAGGACAGCGGAACAAGTGGCCCTTGCCGCGCTCGCTGCGGACATACTCCATTGGCTTGCCGCCCAGGCAAACCGGCTGGCCCTTGACGGTATAGATGCTGTTTTTATCGGTGTTCCTCATGTGAATGACTGCTAGCATTTTCCGGCGGTCAAGGTACTGGTAATTGGTGAGGGCGTCGTAACCTCTATCGCCGATGGCGTAGCGCACTAGCAAGGTCGGGTGGTTGTCGGCGAGTTGATCCATCAACGGCGGTAACTGTGGGCTGTCTCCGGCGTTAGCAGGCAACAACGACCAACTGAGCGGCGTTCCATAGTAGGCATCGCATATGGCGTGGAGTTTGTAGCCGTAGAAATATTCTTTGTCGTTAGCGGCCAGTTTCGCCGTCCTAATGCCGACTGTGGCGTCAACGTCCTTGCCCCTGTGCCGGTTGCCATAAGCCTCTATGTCGCTGCTGTCGATGGCTACCATCTCGCCGGGTTTCGGCGCGTTCTCGGGAACAACGCCCTCGACCCGCAGCCGTTCAATTTCCTCGCCGACTCGCTCGACAACGCCGACGATGGCGGCGTCAACAAGGTCTTGATGCTCCGCCAGCCGACGGTAGAAACGCGAGAAAGTGGACTTGTTGGGAACGGTCTCTTTTAAACCACAAACCCGCCTGAGCAGGCGGGATGTTTTGAGTTGGTCGATGAGGTCGCGGGTGTAGCGTAGTTTGAGCAGGTATCTCACCAGCGTTGCCCTCCACATCACGGCAGGGTCGTAACCGGGCCGGCCCGTCCAGCGATAATCGTTCAATTTGGCAATCAGTTCATCATGTCGCAATTCGTCGAGGATATTTCCAATGAGACCGAAATCAGGAATGGCCTCGTGGCCGGGTTGACGACCCGCCGGCGACGGCGTTATATTAAACGTGACCGTGCTCCGTGCAAGTGGTGAGCGGTCCGCCGCCAATCAGTTACAGTTGAGAGGTGGCTTTTCTATTGTGCGCTGGACACGGCTACATTATAATATTGTCAACGTATTAGGATATTAGTTCTAATATTCGCTCGGCTGGATTTATGGAAATTGGCCGGTTCCAAGGCGTTTTGACGCCCCGAAATCGGCCAATCTTGTGACCGACAGTGGTGGGTTGTTCACCCCCGGAAATGGCAACAGTCAGCTCAGGTCAATGCGCAGGCCAGTTGGGATTTTGACCGTTTCGAAGGTCGCTCAAGCTGCGTACCTCATGGTTGACATTGGGTACAGCGTAGTATAATTATATCCTTAATAACGCCAGTTACGCCGGCAGGGACCTGAACGTGAGACGATTACAGCAATGGCACCCGCAGGCCGGTCACGTAAATCGCAACAATCAATGCGGGTTTGTTCGTTTAACGTCCTCTCTGCCAGCAGGAATCTTACACAAACGGAGGCGCAAAATGGTAGCAGAACTTGACAACGCCACTATCCTTGACAACACCAGTATCGAGGAACAATACCGCGAGGAAATCGAGCGCGGGCGGCAGCTGTACCGCGAGACCGTACTGCCGCAACTCAAAGCAGACGGTAGAGCAAATCGCGGCGACATGGTAGTGATCGACATTCACTCTGGCGAATTCGAGATTGACTCCGACGATTCTGCAGCATCGTTCCGGCTCTTCGCGCGTTGCCCAGACGCCTTTACCTGGACGGAACGTATCGGGTATAAAGTGCCCCATGCTATCGGCGGAAGAATGGTCCTTGACGACGCCTTTTAGGGTTGCCGACCGCAGGCGCCCTGTCGTGGACGTTACAGTCTCAAAATACCCATCCCCTGGAAACAATACTCCGACCATAATGAGGACAGTCATCGTAGATACAGGGTTCACCAATGACCTGTGCTTGCTTTGGTCTGATATCGCGGCATTACAACTCGACTTGGCCGGCCTTGAAGAATTGACGCTGGCCGACGGCATTAAAAAGTCGTTCCGTGCCTTTCGGGGATACGCCTCTGCGCAAGGGATTGAGAGACCTGTCGTGATACTTGCATTGCCGAGCGAACGCCTGTTAGGCATGGGTTTTCTAAAAGGTTTAGATCTGTGCATCTCGGGGTGGCCCAACGGCACCGTCGACATCCGGGAACCGACCTGACAACAACGGCATCTCACTCACCGCGTAAGGGCCAGAGCATCATCGTTCTGGCCCTTATTCATGCCCCACCCAGCCTGTCAACCCGTTTTGCAAGACGCTCGGCGTCTCCACGCCGCGCCTCCCATCAACTATCAAAGCAACCAGGGGATACCGGTATGAGCGAACCCAAAGCACCACCGAATGCGGCAGTTACAGCAATCGAGGAGTTCATGGCGGCGCTGAACGCCCGGTATGACGCCGCGCTCTACGATCTGCTGCACCTGCCCCACGTGCGCATCTCCGGCGAAGGCGTGGCCATCTGGCATGATCGGGGCGAGCTGGAGGCAACCTATCTGCGCGACTTCTACGCCCGGGCGGGCCCGGATTGGCATCACACCACGCTGGATTCCACTGAGGTGATCCACACCTCCGAGCACAAGGTCCACGTGCTGATCCAGTTCACCAGGCGGGATGGATCCGGTTCGGCCATCGCCACATACCGCTCGCTTTGGATCATGACCGGCGTTGACGGCCACTGGGGAGCCCAGGCGCGGTCGAGTTTCGCACCGTGAAGGCGCGCGACGAACGGTGTTAGACTGTGCCCGTATAACCGAGAAATGAACGCAGGGAGGACACCATGGCCCGGACTCCAACAGTAACTCGAGAAACAGTGCAGGAAAACGAACGCGACGCCTTCGATGCCTTCGTCGCCGACCGGGGCGAAGTGCCCACCACTGGGCCGGGGTCGGTGATCCTCAACGCACCGGAAGTAGCGCAGCGCGCCCTCGGGTTGGCGCTGTACCTGCGGACTGACACCTCGCTGTCGCCCCGCATCCGGGAGTTGGCGATGCTGGTAGCGGCCCGGGAGAACGACTGCCAATTCATCTGGAACGCCCACGCGCCGCCGGCTCGTCGCGCCGGACTGCGTGATGCAATCGTCGACGCCCTGAGGGACCGGCAGGATCTGCCTGATCCGGCAGCCGACGAAGCGGCGGTGGTCGACTATGGCCAACAGTTCTTCCGCACGCGAAAGGTCAGCCAGGAATCCTTCGACGCGGTGGTGCAGCATTTCGGCGTCAACGGAGCCACCGAGTTGACCACGCTGATGGGCTGTTACTCCATGCTGGCGTTCAACGTCAACGCCTTCGGTGTGGAGCTTCCGGACAACATCACCGAGCAGCCGCTCCCCGTATAGAGAGGAACCCAACATGTCCACCCAACGCGAGGCCTGGCTCGGCCAGAACGTGGAAGAGGCCATCGATCCCGAGCTGCCCATCTGCGACCCGCACCATCACTTCTGGGACCGGGAGGGAGACCGCTACCTGCTGGATCAACTGACGCAGGACCTGGGCAGCGGCCACAACATCGCCCAGACGGTATTCATCGAATGCCACTCCATGTATCGGGCGCAGGGACCGGAGGAGATGCGGGCGGTTGGCGAAACCGAGTTCGTGCAGGGTATCGCCGCACAGAGCGCCAGCGGGCAGTACGGATCGACGGCAGTGGCCGCGGCCATAGTTTCCAACGCCAACCTGATGTTGGGTGACGCGGTCGCCCCAGTGCTGGAAGCCCATGTGGCCGCGAGCAACAACCGATTCCGCGGCATTCGCTTCTCCTGCGCGTGGGATGCCAGCCCCGAAGTCACAGCCGGACGTTCCAGCACACCGGAGATGCTCGGCGACGCGACTTTCCGCGCCGGTTTCGACCGCTTGCAGCGCATGGGGCTCAGCTTCGACGCGCTGGTGTACCACACTCAGCTTGGCGAACTGGCCGACCTGGCCGGTGCGTTCCCCGACGCCATCATAATCCTGAACCACATCGGGCGCCCGCTGGGCGTGGGTCCGTACGCCGGGCGCCGTGACGAGGTGTTTGCCGACTGGCAAAAGGGCATCGCGGCGGTCGCCAGTCACCAGAACGTGGTGGTCAAGCTGGGTGGGTTCGGCAACGTGATCAGCGGCTACGACTGGCATCAGCGTGACGTACCGCCCAATTCAGAGGAGCTGGCCGACACCATCCGGCCCTGGCTCGATTACTGCATCGAACATTTCGGCCCCGCCCGCTGCATGTTCGAGAGCAACTTCCCGGTGGACAAGGCTTCGTACTCCTACACCACGGCATGGAACGCTTTCAAACGCGTGACGGCCGCCCATTCTGACGCCGACAAAGCAGCAATGTTCCAGGGAACGGCGGTACGAGCCTACCGCCTCCAGGTCCACGGATTGTAACCCTGGGACGCACCCTGCCGACCAGGTCGGCAGGCCACAGCGCGGGGGCCTTGCCGGGCCGGTGACGGCGACACTACAGTGGCGCCTCAAGGGGGATTTCGTAAGCACACGGGCCGGCGGCCCGATGTGCGTCTCGTGCGTACCCAGTTTGTCATCGCGAGGAGTGCAGCGACGTGGCGATACCGCTGCCTGAATAATGACCCCTGTGGCTACGAGATTGCCACTCTTCGCTCGCAGTGACAGTTGAACGCAAGTGGGTACGCGTGAGGATGTGCATTGTGTTGTGGAATTCTCACGACACCCTCACAAAAATCCGACGGCTTTTTCATATCAGATTCAAACCGACCTGATAACGTACAACATACATAGCCAAATTCTCAACAATCGCCCAATATAGCGAGCCAACTTCGGAGCCGTGTACCGGCAAATAGCCAGGGTCCACATGGTGTGAACCGCGCCAATACCAAGGGACAACTGTTGTGACAATCATAAAAGCCTTGACGCAACCTTCTCGCCTCGCTTTCGCTATTTCACTGGTATCCGTGATCGCTCTCATACTACTTGTGGTCAGCCACGACGCGGCCCACGGGTCTGTACCCGTGCCCTCCCGGGGTGTCGAACCGATTGAAAGGCACGACCTCGCCACAGGTGTCTGATGGATCGGCTTCGGGGCGCGGTCAATGCGGCTGGTATAATCGGCAAGTTATCAGCCACGCCACCGGAGGCCACTGTCCCGTGAAGAGCTACTACTTCTCCGAGTTCCCCTACCACGAGTACCCCGACGAAGAGGGCGACAAGTACCCTTCGCTGCGCCTCACCTTCCCCAACACGTGGTTCAACCCCAACACGGCCAACGGCCTCTTCAAGCGCTATTTCGACGAGTGCGTGTACGCCGACGAGCTGGGCTTCGACGGCATCATGCTCAATGAGCACCACAACACGCCTTCGTGCATGAACGCCGCCACCAACCTGTCGGCGGCAGTATTGGCTCGCATCACCCACCAGGCCAAGATCCTGTTGCTGGGCAATATCCTGCCCATCCACGACAACCCGATCCGGCTGGCGGAAGAGCTGGCGATGATCGACGTCATATCGGGCGGACGGCTGATCTCGGGTTTCGTCCGCGGCACCGGGGTGGAGACCGTCTCCACCAACAACAATCCGGTGGAAAATCGGGAACGCTTCGAGGAGTGTCACGACCTGGTGATCAAGACCTGGACGACGCCCGGCCCCTTCCGCTGGGAGGGCAAGCACTACAACTTCCGGGTGGTCAATCCCTGGATGGTACCCGTCCAGCAGCCGCACCCGCCCATCTGGGTACCGGGCACGTCGTCACCGGAGACCGCCGAGTGGTCGGGCCGCCACGGATATACCTACGTGGCGTTCCTGACCGATCTGGACGTCACCGAGGAGCTGTTCGGCATGTACACGCAGGCGGCCAACGCGGCCGGTCGCGAGGCGGTGCCGGACAATTTCGGCTACCTGCTCTGCTGCTACGTCGGCGATACCCAGGAGGAGGCCGACGAGCAGGCCAGGCACTTCATCTGGCGCATGGGGCCCACCCTGCGCGGCCCCCGGGAGTACATGGCGCCGGTGGGCTACCGCTCCGCCGCCGGCTCGGCCATCGCCGCCCGGCGCACCGGACTCAAGCCCCTGAACGTGCAGACCTTCGAGGAGCTCAAGGAGAACTACCACATCGTGTGCGGCACGCCGGACACGGTGTTGGAGAAGCTGGAGTTCCTGCACCAGCGCCTCGGGATGGAACACCTGGTGTTCTACGGGCAGGAATCCCGCATGGGGCATGAAGCCACCATGAAGAACATCGGCCTGTTCGGCAAGGAAGTCCTGCCGGTGATCCAGAAATGGTAGGAAACTGACCCGACGCGTTCGCCGGCGCGCGCCGGCGACCACGATTAAAGAACGGGGGCGGGCAAGTTTGCCCGCCCCTCGCGGTTGGCGCCAACGTGTGGCCCGCGCTATGTGCGCATCGGCGGTGCGGAGGTTACACCGCGGCCAACTCGCGATCCTCGGCGTGGGCCTTGCGGGCGAATGCTCCGTCCGCAGCGTGCAGTGGCCCCCGAACCAGCAGGGTGGGAGTCGGCGAATGCCGCACCACGTGGTCGCCCACGCTGCCGAACAGCGCCCGCCCCACGGCGCGACGACCCTTGGTCGCCATCACCACCAGCCCATTGTCCAGCTTGCTCGCCAGGCGGACAATGCCGTGATGCGGGTTTTCCCGCGAGTTCACCACGTCCACGTCGAACAGCGGGAACCGCGCGCGCAACGCATCCGCCTTTTTCCACAGGTACTCTTCCGAGGCATGGGCCAGATCTTTGGCCATCTCTCCCGGGTCGTTGTAAGCGAACCCCGGCCCGCCGAAATGTCCCCAGTCGGAATTTGTACGGAAATAGTCCGCGCCCGGCGTGGAACGGAACAGGGTGATCCGCGTGCCAAAGGTGGTGGCCAGTTCGCCAGCATAGTCCAGGGCATGCTCGGCAAAGCCGGTCCCGTCCAGCGGGACGATGATGTTCTCGAAGAACTGCGGCACCACCGGGCAGTCGGTCTTGTTGCAGCGCACGATCAGCGTCGGGTTCCGGACCGCGTTCACCACCTTGGCCGTCACGCTGCCGGTCAGCATGCGGGAAAAACCGCTGCGACCGTGCGTTGACATGACGATCAGCGCGTTCGGGTCGCGATTGGCCATGTCTATGATTGCCTCGTGGGCCGGCATTTGGTGGGCTTCGACGAAAACCGGGGTCTGCACGCCCCAATCCTGCATGCGCCGCTTGATGCACGACAGATCGGCCACGGTACGGTCATGCTCGCCAGCGGCCATCGCCGCGCTGAAACGGCCGTGGTCGGCGTCGGCATACCAGTCCGGTAGGGACCCGAAAGACCGCACCAGCGTTATCGGCGCATGGGTCGCGTTGGCCATCAGCCGGGCCGCCGGGAGCGCCTGGGCCGACAATTTCGACCCGTCCAGGGGAACGATTATGTTGTTGCACAGTGTCATGGTGTTACCTCCTGCTTCGCTACGTAGCCGTAGCATTTGATCCATTATTTGTGAAACGCTGCACATTCAGAAAAAGATAATCAATATCATTGTTACAGATATGATACCACCGCCACCGGACTTGCGCAATAGGTCGCTACCCCCTGGGGGAACGAAGTTCGCAGACTGAGCTGGCGTCACAGCAGCGTCGCAGGTCGGCCGGCCTGGGTACTGCTCGCGGCGCAGGCATCAAAAAGGAGGCACGGCCTAGCCATGCCTCCAGCAGGTTGGGCTGTGTCGGAACTACCGGATTACCAGCACCGGCGTGTTGGAGTGGCGAATGACCCGGTCGGTGACGCTGCCCAGCACCATGCGGCCCATTCCGCTCCGGCCGTGGGTGGTCATCACCACCAGGGACGGCTGCGCGGCGGCCCGGTCGATGATGCTCTGGGCGATGTTGTCGTCAACCACGTGGGCCGTGTCGACCCCGTGGGCGTGGTCGATGGCCATGCGGTTGGTTACGTCTTCCAGGTAGGTGGCCACGCCGGCAGCGTCATCTTCGGCCATTTCCTCGGGCGAACCGGGGTCGAAGTCGGGAATGGCGCCCATCTCAGGCGTTACGACGGTGAGTTGGCGGCGGTAGTAGTCGGTAGTCGGCGTAATCTGCAACGCCGTGATCCTCGCTGACAACGCCGCAGCCACGCTGACGGCGTGGGGTATGGCCAACTCTGAAAGAGGCGAACCGTCCAGCGGCACCACGACGTTTTTCAGCGACGTTCCGGGCGATGCGGGGCCGGTCACAGTGGCCCTTACGATGAGCATGGGATTTGGGATCGTGTGCAGTACCTTGTCGGTGATGCTGCCCATGACCCAGCGGGAGATGCCGCCGCGTCCGTGGGTACACATCACCACCAGCGCGCCCGGATCGGTGCCGGCCTGGGCAACGATGACGTCCGCGGCCTGTCCGCGTTGGGTTGCGATGTTGACGGCGAACCCCGCGGCTTCCAGGCGCTGCCGCGCGGGCGCCATCGAGGCTTCCGCCCGCTCTCTTGCGCCCTGCTGCAGTTGGTCAGCCACCCGGCCCGAGCGCGAACCCAAAACGTTGGACGGCAGGGCATCGTACGCCTGCACCAACTCCACCGGCACTGACAGCGTTCCAGCCACCAACTCCGCGTAGGGCAGCGCCTGTTCCGCCAAGTCCGATCCGTCCAGCGGAACGATTACTTTCGAGTACATATTGCTTGATTCTCCAAGTTGCGGTTTATCGCGATTGACACTTCTTATGCAGCGCCAGCGTCGCCAAAATCAAGTGTACCATCCGCTGCGTCACAAAGCCGAGCCGATGTTCGTACTGGCGAAATCATCTCCCTTGTATAAAAGAGGCAGCCCCCGGACCGATGCGAGAGCGTAGGAAAAGGTGTCTCCGAAGTTGAGCTGTGCCGCGTTGCGTCTGCCCTTACCGTAGTTCTGATACGCCGCGGCAGCAACCCACAATTGTTCTTCGTCCAACGAGGTGATCTGGATGAACGGACGACCCAGAAATTCGACTGCTGATCGGTAGATGACATCGCTCTTCCCCATCGCTACGATCGCCATTTCGACGGCCGTGGCAGCGGAGACCAGAACTTCGCCGTCGTTGACCATGAGCTCCAAAAACCTTCCCCGTTCCACCTCGTCGTTGATCACGGCTATCAGAGCTGACGTATCGGCCACTATCATTTTGGCAGTCCTTGTTCATCATAAAGTTCGTCCTGCCAAACCCGGGAAGGTGGATTGTCGTCGTCAAAGGGATGCAGTGCGCGGTTTCGTTTGGCAATTTCGGACCAATATGCCATCTCCGCGCCCGCTTCCTCGTCGGTCATTCTGGGGCGTGGATGTGGCGTGGTCGCGTCCAGGTTGTCCAATGCCATGGTGAGCACCCGATCCGCCGCATCCGGGCCGGCAAAGCCCAACCGCTTTGCCAAGTCGGCGATGCGGGCCTCCATCTCCGGTTTCAGTGCAGTTTCCATTTGGTACTCCTTGGGGAGCTTCAGCGTAGCGAAAATCCAGTGTAGCAGCCGCCGTACCGGAGGCATCCGAGAGGGAGCAAATAACGCCTATCGTGATTTCAGCAGTACGCCGGCGGGGTCGACGCCGCAATGGATTAACAAAGTCCGTGAGTTGTTCCTCATTTGTACAGCGCTACCGTGTGTGTTCACGACCAGTTGACCGTCAGCGACCGGCCGATGTTGGAAAAATTGATTGCCCGTAGGGTGGAGCGGCTCACTATGCACGATGTAAATCTTCGCGCTTGAATTCACCGGCACGTTACCGGATGTGAGTCTGCCAGTGGCGTTTAGCCATGTCGCCACCGAAACCAGGATATCGTTCCAACGTCGTATTTCGTGCTCAGTCCCGTCAGGGAACTGGATCGACTGGGGCGGATCGCTTCCTCCTGGCGGATTGAAATCAGGCAGAGCCGACCATTCGGCCAGGTCGGCCGCGCGCTCGACCGCTATTGGCGGAGCAACTACATCAGCCAACCCAACAGATGCTTCGCTCATAGCGGGAGAAAACGGGACCGGCGAAATCTGGACCATCGGCTGTTTAGCCAACACCGGTTGTCCAGATGCCAGGTTGGGTCGCCAAAGGAGCAGGAGCTGTAACGCGCACTCGTGGGCGGGCGCGGTGGCAATGGATACGTCCAATATGCGCCGGTCTTCCAACTGCCCCCGTTGGAAGACTTCATACACCTCCCAATGGTCGCCGTCCGTCAAACCGGCATATTCGACACCCGACGCGTTCGAGTAGTTCAGCATCTGCATCCGGTGCTGGCCCAACGGTTCACCGAGCTTCTTCGCTTCCACAGTAGCCACAGGCTTACCACCGGGACCGAGTAGAGCGTAATCCGCCCAGCGACCGCTCACGTTGAACTCTGGCGTCACCATTGCTGGGTCTGCGGTATCCCAACCTAGCACCTGCAATAACGGATCGATCAGTGCCATGCGTGTGCGAGTTTCATTTTCTCGCAGGCTCGGGCTGTGATCACGGATGCGCTCTTGCAGCGTTTCGATGACGCCAACCAAATCGTCCAGCGGCATGATGTTGCAACTCCGATGGGCAGTCAGGCAGCCTGTTCTGTCGCCGTCAGTTCGCAACCCACAGCCCGCAGGGCTTGGGCAACCCGGGCGATGGGGGTGTGGTAGTCCAGGCTCAACAGCCGGTCGGCGTCGTCGCTGCTGACGCCCAGCCGTTCCGCCAGGTCCGACCGGCTGATGCCCTGCTCCCGCATGGCAGCGTACAGGTCCAGCTGGGCAGCGATAACGGGCTGGACGGTCAGCAGCTCCTGCCCTTCCTGATACGGGCTGGGGGCGGGCAGATCACGCTCGCGGTCAACATAGACGGAGAGTGCTACGACCATACAATCCTCGGCGAGGATAATGGACTCCTTGAAGGTTTTGCCGCCGGTATGAGCAAACGGTATGTCGGGGAACGAGACTACATACCCCCATCCTCCCTCGGAGTCATCGGGCTTGATGTCGCACGGAAAGACGTAGCGCATGGTTCAGAACCTCCGCCGGTCTATGTTTAGATCTCTGAGCATATCCAATAGCAGCCCCGGGGCGATCTCGCCATGCTGCACGATGGTATCCCGATCTCCCAGGTAGAATGTGCCATGACTACCTTTACCACGAGCCGGGTCGAACCGCCATTCCAACCCATTATCCCTGGCGTAGCGGCGCGCTCGCCGCACGAATTCTCGGCCGTTCATTCGGCAGTATGAATATCTGTGCGGCGCGCCTCGAACAAGTAGCGCCTACTCCTCCAGCGTCGTTATGTCCCCCGGGTCCAGGCCGAGCTCCTGCGCTTTCAGCAGGCGGCGCATGATCTTGCCCGAGCGGGTCTTGGGCAGCGTGGGTGTGAACTCGATCTCCGAGGGGACGGCGATGGGGCCCAGCTCCCGGCGCACGTGGAGCTGCAACTCGTTGACCATCCGGTCGGAGCCCTCGCTGCCCATGCGCAGGGTGACGAAGCCCTTGATGATCTCGCCGCGCAGCTCGTCGGGCTTGCCGATGACGGCGGCCTCCGCGACCTGCGGGTGAGACACCAGCGCAGACTCCACTTCAGCGGAGCCGATGCGATGCCCGGCCACGTTGAGCACGTCGTCGGCGCGGCCCACCACCATGTAGTAGCCGTCGGCGTCCCGCAGGGCCACGTCGCCCGAGAAGTACACGCCAGGGACCTGGTTCCACGTTTCGGCGTAGCGGTCGGGGTCGCCCCACACGGTGCGGGAGAAGTGCGGGAACGGCCGGCGGATCACCAGGAATCCGCCCTTGTCCGGTTCCTCGATGGGCTCGCCCTCCCGGTCGACGATATCCATGACGGCGCCGGGCAGGGGCTTGCCCACGCGCCCGGGGCGGGAGGCCATGGTGGCGGGCGTGCCGAGGCACGGGCCGCCCGTCTCCGTCTGCCACCAGTTGTCGACCATGTGCGCCCACTCGCCGCTGCCGCAGATGTGCTCGTAGGCCCAGCGCAGGGCTTCCGGGTTGAGCGGCTCGCCGGCGCAGGTCAGGAAACGCAGCGAGCGCAGGTTGTAACGGCTGGCCGGCTCTTCGCCGTAGCGCATCAGCATGCGGACGGCCGTCGGCGCGGTGAAGATCACGTTGACGCCGTACTTCTCGATGATCTCGTAGAACACGGCGTTGTGGGGGAAGTCGGGCGCGCCCTCGCGGAAGACGGTGGTGGCGCCGGCGACCAGGGGCGCGTAGACGATGTAGCTGTGGCCCACCACCCAGCCGATGTCAGACATGCACCAGAAGACGTCCTTGTCCTTCACGTCCCAGAAGTTTTTGAAGTGGTAGTGCGTGCCAACCATGTAGCCGCCGTGGACGTGGACGACGCCCTTGGGCTTGCCGGTGGTGCCGCTGGTGTAAAGGATGTACAGCGGATCCTCGGCGTCCATGACCTCGGCGGGGCAGTCGATTCCGCTTCGAGCCATCAGCCCGTCGAAGTCGGTCTCGCCGTCGCGCAGGTCCTCCAGCGCCAGCTCACGGCGGAACACGATCACGTGCTCCAGGCTGTCGCAGCCCACCACCGCCTCGTCGGCGATGCCCTTGAGGTCAACGCGGTTGCCGCGGCGGTAGCCCACGTCACCGGTGATCAGCGCCTTGGCGTCGGCATCCTGAATGCGGTCGCGCAGGGAGCCCACGCTGAAGCCGGCGTACACCACGCTGTGGATCGCGCCGATGCGCGCGCAGGCCAGCATGCTGATCGCGCCCTCCGGCGTCAGCGGCATGTAGATGACGACCCGGTCGCCCTTGCCCACGCCCAGGGACTTGAGGCCGTTGGCGAAGCGGTTGACTTGTTGGGCCAGCCGGGCGTAGGTGTAGACCTGCTCGGTGCCGTCCTCACCCAGCCAGATGAGGGCCGCCTTGTTGCGCCGCTCGGTGTTGAGGTGCCGGTCCAGCGCGTTGTAGGCGATGTTGGTCTGGCCGCCCACGAACCAGCGGAAGTTGGGGTACTCCCACTGGAAGACGCTGTCCCACTTGCGGAACCAGTGCAGCTCCTCGGCCGCCTCGGCCCAGAAACCCTCGGGATCCTCGATGGATCGGGCGTACACGCCGTCGTAGTCGGACATCGTGGCCTGCTCGACCACGTGGGGCGGAGGCGGGATCTCCCCGGACTCCTGCAAGAGATGGTCGATCTGTCCCTGCTGAACCATAAAAGCGCACCTCGCACAAATACGTGTTGAGTGCGCCTATTGTAGCGGGATTGCCGGGAGGCTGTATTTGAACTTATTGGCCGCCGCCCTTGGGTATGGATCGTTGGGCTAACCTACTATTTCATCGTGAACCGAAAAGTCCGAGTGGCAAACTCCACAACAGCAACCGCGTCACCGCGCCATGCTAACCTACCGACGATTCCCAAAACCGCGTGAGCGTCCAGCGACGATACGGCGCGTCCGCCTGATACGCCGCTTACCCATCGTCAGCTTCCCTGCTTTGCGGAAATAATGCAGCTTTGCCGACGGTTGAACGCGCACAATACTGCTGGAGGGAAGCACCCGTTGGATCCCGTGCTTTGCTTGCCTGACCTGTTCTTGGGCGATCAGCTCGTTCGCACGCTCTTGTATTCTCTTCCGACGCTCCGGGCTAAGACTGGACAGTTTTTCAGCCAAAGTGGTCATGTCATTCTCCAGTCTGGCTCATATCCGCCAGATGCCTCCGATAACGATCATCCGCCCTACCGATCAGTTGTCGGTAGAAACGGTTCTGGTTCACTCCAGACTTGTCTGCTGCCGTGAGAATGATCCCGCGCCGACTGGGGTCAAAAGCGAAAGCTGTTCTCCACACTCCATCATGTGCGCTGAAGCGTAGCTCTTTCATATTTGCGTACCGAGATCCCTGCAAACTATCCACGTGCGGACGCCCCAGGGATGGCCCAAATGCCTGCAATAGCAGCAATTTAGCTAGAAGCTCATCCTGCACAGAGTCTGTGAAGCCTTCGAATTCTTGCTGGAAATCAGGATGAAGTCGAACTTCCCAAACCATGGCGATCTATGGTGGTGCGGTCCGAGTTTGCATCTGTGGAAAACGACATCGGGGGCTGTAAACCCGCCCGGCTCAGCGGCGCGACGTCTGACCACTAGGGGCGATCCTAAGCTCTCACAATCATATCATGTCGTCGTAGTCCAACCGCCGATACACTTCGTCCGCCGTAGTGGTGTTACCCGCCGCCGATTCCGCGATGGACTGCTCCAACCGAGCCGCAAACTCCGGCCTCAACTCCAACCCCTCATCCGGGTCGATGCTGGTCCACAAATCCAGCTCGCCCACGATCCGCACCGTCTCCACGCTCACCGCGCACACCCGGCCCAGCAGGTCGATGACCCGCTCCTTGTGGTCGGCGAAGCGGTAGGTGTTGAAGCGCTCGCGGATCGTGGGGTCCCGCGGCTTGCGCTCCTTGTACTGGTCGAGAACCCATTCCAGAGCAGAGCGGCTGCCCAGGCGGTAGTCCCACGCCTGGGGCGGCACGCCGGCCAGGGTGGTCTGCTCGTCCAGGGTGATGACGCCCCGCTCCTTGTCAGCGCGCAGGATGGCGCGTTGCGGGGTTACGCCGTCGGCGTCCCGTCGTTCCAGCGGGTAGGGTTCGATGGTCTCGAAGCCCAGGTGCAGGTCCAGCAGCGCCCGCCCCTGCTCCGCCCACCACGCGAAATCTTCCTGGAAGTACACGCGGGGGAACTCGCGGCGCAGGTCGATCTCGTAACGCTGGCAGTAGGCCGGGTCGTGGAGCATGGCGTACACGTAGGCGAAGATGTCCTCGGCGGTGATGCCGTCGTCGCCGTAATGCTCCCGGAACTGTCGCAGCCCCCACTCCGTGATGTTGCTGACCCGGTCCCCGTCCGCCGTGTAGCGGTAGATGGGTAGGCATTGCATATTGCTAAGGGCTTGGCGTTCAACTAGCCTATCTGCCGCTAGAACATCAAAAGGCTTGCTACTCCCAAGGCCTCGAAAACAAATAACCTTGTTATCGTCTCCGCCTCCAAACGGAAATATGCGGGGTTGCTGGTACGTTCTGTGGGTGATTATTGGCGCGTAATAGCTGAATTTGCATACGAACGGTCTGTATAGAGCAGGGACGATATATCTGGTTGAAAACCCGATAGCATCTCCCTTCACTAAGTGGGCCTCTAATTCAGAGGTCCACTTGATGCTCTTATCAACCCAAGCACTAATGCTACTGGTGTTGGGTTTTTCGACGGCGAACCGTTGTAGCTCTCTCCGATAGACCCTGCAGAAGAAATAGGCTTTATCAGAGACTCCGTCTGAATCAAAATCAAAAAGCCAATCATCTCTATTTGTATTTACGCCATTTGAGAACAACGCGAAGATTGCCTGCTCATCACTGGCGGTCTTCGCGAACTTGGTTTCCCGGTTCGCCAGCGGCAACAGTTCCTCAAAGTCGCTATCCGACTGATTTAGCCAATATGATTTGCTGTCCGGTGTGATGTTATCGAACTCTATGCCATCAATCGTTCCATTGCGAAGATACTCCAATTTGTCGGTAGCCAATTCCGCGTCTTCCCGCCGTGCATAGTGGATGCCGCACGAGCCTAACTTGGCCTTTTCACGGACAAAGAATCCGATGGCAACACCAGTCTGTATTCCGAACACGTTATGCGTAGTGCCTGAGATTTTTGGGTTACGTCTCACGTCGGAACCGAGGTCAAGCACGTAAATGTCGGTGAACTCTTGCGCCGCTACTTGCCTGAACCCATCATCCTGCCGCGTGTCCAGGTAAGCACGGTTGGTGATGAACCCGATTATTCCGTCGTCGGCCAGCCGGTCCGACGCCCAGCGGATGAATCGCTTGTACATATCGTATTGATGAGTCCTTTGGGCCGTACCTTCCTTGACGTAAGTATCTTTAATTCGCTGGTCGATTTCCCGATATTCTCTATTCGGATTTAATTCGTACCAATTACCTTGCTTGTCGTTGTAGGGCGGGTTGCCGATGATTACGCTGATGCTCTGATCGTTCTGCTCCTGCACCCGTATCCAGTTTTCTTCGGACAGGCCACCGAGGTTGAACGCCGCCTGCCGCTGCACCGCGCCGCCGGCACCCTGCCAGTCCATGTTGTCCAGGGTGTCCACGAAGGACAGGTTCGGGAACTCCAGGTAGCGCCCGGTGCGTTCCTTGTAGGAGTACTCGATGTTCAGGTTGGCGATGTAGTACGGGAGTATCGCCACCTCGTTGGCGTAGATTTCGTGGCGGTACTTGTGCTCCAGGCGGTCGGACGGCAGGTAGTTGATCAGGTTGGTGATAAAGGTGCCGGTGCCGGTGGCCGGGTCGAGGATGTTGACGTTGTCGTCGGCCAGGGTCTTGCTGAAGTGTTTTTGGAGCAGCCAGTCGGCGCCGCGGATGATGAAGTCCACCACCTCATTGGGGGTGTACACGACGCCGAGGCGGTCGGCGGCGGCGGGGTTGTAGGCCTGGTAGAAGTCCTCGTAGATGCCCTTGAGGAAGCGCTGCTTCTCGTCGTGGTCGGCGATCTCGTCGGCAGCGCGGCCGATTGCGCCGTAGTAGGCGCGCAGGCGGTCGATGGCCTGGCGGCGCACGTCGCCGGTGAAGAAGGTGCGCTCCAGGGCATCCAGCTGGCGGGCGACGTTGTTCTCCCGGTGGAACTGGTCCTCGGCGAAGACGCGTAGGAATATGTCCTTGGTTAGGATGTGCTGGAGCAGCATCTCGCGCACGTCGGCGTCGGACACGCCGGGGCTGATGGTCTGGCGGCACAGGGCCAGGAAAACGGCGGCGGCGTCCTGGTAGTCGGGGTTGCCCGCCTCGGCGTCGGCGACGGCCTCGCGCAGACTCTCCAGCACGGCGGGCAGGTCGGTCTTGAACTGCTGCCGCGCCTGGCGGAACTCCTCGATCTCGGGCAGCTCATAGTTGAGGAAGATCGTGATGAGCCGGTGTAGCTCCCGTGGCCGGGACATGTCCACCCGCATGGCCACGGCGCCGTTCTGGTACAGGACGGCGGTTTGGGAGTCCTCGAAGAGGATGTTCCCGCTAGGGTAGCCGCGATTGAACTTGGCCTGGATCTCGGCGTCGAGGTCGTCGTGGGTGTCCTTGGCCTCCCAGTAGCCGCGCGCCATGCGGAGCGAGTCCTTGACGGTGCCGTCGGGCCGGATCCCCGTTCCGGCAACGCGGGAGCCGGCGCCGGCGTCCAGCTCGTCGACCAGGGCGAGCTTCTCCCGGTGGTCGCGGCAGTAGGAGTCCAGGCAGACCGCGAAGGCGCGCCGGATGCTCTGCTCGTTGTCCGACCCGCCGAAGTCGATCAGACGCTGCAGGTCGGCGTGGTACCGCTCGATGTGCGGGTAGGAGGGCATGGGCTGGACTTATGGGGTCGCCGAATCGGGGAACACGGCGGCGAGCCCCTGGTCAAAGGTCATCATCTCGCCGACGTCGCGCCGTTGGCAGGAGGCAAGATGGCAGAGATCACGAGCAGATAGATCGGGGTGCCGCTCGTGCAACCGCCGGGCGAGGAGGACATCTTCTTGTTCGAGAGGCCAGACTTCCACACCGTAGCGCCTCACCAATGCCATCGCACGGTCAAATGTGTCGGCGCGTCCCACGCGCAGGTAAGCGTGGGCCATCTCCTGCAAGACCTCTGCCGAAGTGCATAACAATGAGCCCCTGCTGTACGACCGGCGCAGGAAATCCCAAGAAACGGTTTGGAGCGGATGTGGACCGCCGACCGCGTACATGAACACGTTGGCATCGACAAACGTCATACGTCAGGCAGTCCCTGCCGGCGTGACTCATCAATGTTCCTCAGATGCTCTTGCCAGTCTGGTTCTCGTTCCAACCCGGAGTTTGCGCTGCATTCCTTGAGAAACGCCATTAGCTCTTCCACTGACTTGAAACGTTCAGGTTCCTTGGTGATTGATGGCGGACTGTGCTGACGGGCAACCGAAATCAACCAGGCGTCCAACGTCTTGCCTTCCCGTTTAGCCTGCCTGGCGAAGCGTTCGCGGTCTTCCTCCGGTATATCCAGCTGGATCGTGGCCATAGGGGTTCCTCCTGCCAAAGCAAGGATAACATCCGGAGCTTGGAGGGTTGGTGACGCAGATCTTATCCTGGACCAGTCCAATGAGAGAGGTGCACAGCAAAGTACCATCTTCTACTGAGGTCTCGGAAAAAGCCTGAGCGACACTCTTCAAGGGGTGAGGGTTACCCACCGCGTAGACAAATACGTTGGCATCAACAAAGGTCATACATCGGGCAACCCTTTACGAATCGACGCGTCCATGTTGCGCAGATGTTCGTCCCAATCGAGTTCCCGTTCCGGCCCGTCCAGCGCACTGTGAGCCCGCAAGTATCCGCGGAGCTCCTCAACTGATTCGAACTTCCGCGCCGGCTTGCTGCGGTCAGGCTCCGCCACAGACTCACGGGCTACCGAAATCAACCAGGCGTCCAGCGTCTTGCCTTCGCGCTTCGCCTGCCTGGCGAAGCGCTCGCGGTCTTCCTCGGGTATAACCAGCTGGATCGTGGCCATGGGGGTTCCTCCTGCTATAGCAAGGATAACATCCGGAGGTTGGAGGGTTGGCGGAGCAGACCTTATCCTGGACCAGGCCAATCCGACGGGGAGACCGCCTGGATACCTGTACCGCTCAGTCGCCTCACCAATGCGGCGTCTGAGGTGATCCGCAGCGCACTTTCCCGGGCGGCCAGCACGCCGAACAAAGCGTCACACACCGCGACGCCATGATCCTGGGCGAACAACAACACGGCATCCAACAAATCGAGATTCGGGACCAAGTGATTTCCCAATTCTTTCAATACGCGCAATGACGGCACCGCGTCTTCGATCTGAACATTATTGCGCTGCAGATGCTTCCACAGTACGTTGGCGCATTCGACGAGAAGATATTCGGGAGCTGCCAAGTCGACCACGCCGGCATGGTGCAATGCCACCAGGTGTTCGACGATACCTGATTCCTGCTCTGGAAGGACATATTTGATCAGTGCACTTGTGTCGATGACGTGCGATGTCAACGTGACCTATCTTCTCGGATCAAATCGACCGAATTGAGCAATTTTCCGCCCCTTTGCGCTGCAATACGTTCTCTAAGTGCCCTGGCTTGACGTATGTCCTCGAACGCCGGGTCAGTGGCAATCCTGGTTTCGAGGTCCTGATCCGGTTTGGTCTCCGTGACGGTCTCGGTTGTCGCAACTTCTAGTTCCACCTGAACGCGCTGACCGTCCGGCAAGCCGGGGGCGACTTCAAGCTCAATTGTTTTCCCCTTGACCACACCGCGCAGTTTCATAACGTCCTCCCGCTAGCAGGTATCTGTGCCGAGCCAGCCCTGACACTCACGCGTACCCAGTTCGTCATCGCGAGCGCTCTATCCCGTGTCATTGCGAGCGCCCTATCCCGTGTCATTGCGAGCGCCCTATCCCGTGTCATTGCGAGCGCCCTATCCCGTGTCATTGCGAGCGCCCTATCCCGTGTCATTGCGAGCGAAGCGCGGCAATCTCGTCGCCGGAAGAGCCGTCGCCGCTTCGCTAGCAATGGCAGTTTGAACGCCAGCGGGTACCCGTCAGGGCCCCGATATTCTGACATTATCGATTATGTGGGTCCGCGGATAGTCGGTCAAATCGAAATGCTCACGCGTACCCAGTTTGTCATTGCGAGGAGCCAGGCGACGTGGCAATCCCGCCGCCTGGACCACGTCTCCTTTGCCCGCGAAATTGCCGCGCTTTGCTCCCAATGACAGTTTGAACGCCAGCGGGTACGCTCAGAGCCCTGACATTATTGTTTATGTGGATCAGAGGATAGTCGGTCAAATCGAAATGCTCACGCGTACCCAGTTCGTCATTGCGGGGCGCCAGGCGACGTGGCAATCCCGCCGCCTGGACCACGTCTCCTTTGCCCGCGAAATTGCCGCCGGAGAAATTGCCGCGCTTCGCTCGCAATGACAAACTGAACACAAGTGGGTACGCGTCAGTGACCCCAGGGCCTTTCGATTATCGTGGGTGCCGCCGGGAGTCGGCTCGTCCTTCGACAAGCTCAGGATGAGCGGACGGTGGATGGAGGAACGGTCTGGCGAAAGTCATTGCCGTGTGCTTGGATAATCGAATGACCCTGCAGTGACCCCCACCCTCTTGACATGGGCGAACGCCTGTTCCATAATCAATCCCGTCAGGTGATAATTCGCTCAGCCAGAGCCATACGGTCGTTCACGGCCATCCGTTAGCATCAAAATCGCAATACCTGGTCGTACGACGACAGGGACCGCCGCCGTGCCCACCCGGGCATCTCGCCGGCGCGGTCCTCAGCGGCCACAGGAGACGCCACTATCCTGGGAGATGCGGCCATGACCCTCGCGGTCGGCCCGCAGTGATCCGAAACAGGGGCTAAAACTTTGCGTACCACCCCGGCCGTGGGGCTAACCAACGACCATCAGGCTCTGGCTGCACGAACCAAATCACCGCACCGACAACCTGACCGCACCGACAACCTGACCGCACCGACAACCAAATCACCGCACCGAGAACCTGACCGCACCGAGAACCTGGCCGCACCAACTATCCGACGCATCTGGCACGTACCCACTTGCGTTCCAACTATCATTACCGAAAACCTGACCGCAGTTAGCAACTGACCCATCTGACACGTACCCAATCGCGTTCGAACTGTCATTGCGAGCGCCCGTTCCGTGGTTAATGCCAGCGTCCTTTCTGCGGTCATTGCGAATGCCCGTTCCGTGGTCAATGTCAGCGTCCTTTCTGCGGTCATTGCGAGCGAAGCGTGGCAATCTCGTCGCCGCAAGCGACGTCGTCCCGGCGATGGGATTGCCACGTCGCTTCGCCCCACGCGATACCCAACTGGGTACGCGTGAGAATCGGTATGCCGTTGACCCGCCGGGCCGCCGCCGCCTACAATCCCGGCAACTCATACCTGACCGCAGGAGCCGCTCCATGACGACTCACACTGATGATTACGCCCACCCTGAATACTTGACCGACGCCGCCTGGGTCGCCGCGCACCTGGATGATCCCAACGTGGTGGTACTGGACTGCGCCAACACCGCCGACGCGTGGCAGCGCGGGCATATCCCGGGCGCGGCCCACGTCGCCGATAACTGGGCCAAGAACCCCGACACCCACCGGCAGCACGTCATGACGCCGGAGCAGTTCAAGGCCGTGGCCGAGGGTCTGGGCATCGGCGACGATACCACCGTGGTCACCTACGACCACGCCCAGGGCCTCACCGCAGCGCGGATGTGGTGGGTGTTCGGCTACTACGGGCACAGCAACGTGAAAGTGCTCAACGGCGGGTGGCGCGCGTGGGTCAACGCCGGGCAGGCAGTGGACTTCGACCGGCCCAGGGCGCCAGCGTCGGTTACGTTCACTCCGCGGGGCGACGAGTCCTTCATCGCCACCGGCGACGAGCTCAAAGAAGCCTGCGCACTGGACAACGTGGTGGTGTGGGACGTACGCAGCGACGCGGAGTGGGACGGCACCGCCGAGAACTACCAGAACAAGCGGGTAGGACACGTTCCGGGTGCGGTGCACTTGGAGTGGTTCCACCTGATGGACCGCAACACCCACGAGTTCAGGCCGGCGGCGGAGATCCGGCGCATCCTGACGGAGCACGGCATCACGCCCGACAAGACGGCGTACTCCTATTGACAAGCCGGCATCCGTGCGGCGCACGGAAACTTCGTACTTCGCCTCGTCGGCTTCGAAAACGCCAGGAACTACGACGCATCCATGGGAGAGTGGGCCAACCGGGACGACACCCCATTGACCGTTTGAGCCCGGGGAATGGGAGGCGGCCGATGAAAATACTTAGCCCGACGATGAACATTTCGGGCGGGTCCGCGATTATATCGGTCGGGGCCGCGATCATCTCAGGAGCGGCCGGCCTTCTGTTGGTCGGCTACCTGATCTACTGGCAAACGCGGCAATCCGAAGCGCGCGCCGTAGCCGCCGAGGCGACCGTTGCTCAACTGCGCGCCGAGGTGGCCGAACTGCGAGCCGCAACGGCGTCCCTGAGGAACTTGCGCCGGCGCAACCGGCGAAGGCGTTAGCGGGCACCCATGGCCCGCAGGGTACGGGTACGGCGGGTGGTTGACGGGGACTCCGTAGAAGTCAAGTATGCCGGCGTGTTCAGCTTCCTGCGGCGGCCCTTCCCGGTGCGGCTGTACGGAATCGACGCGCCGGAGCTGGCCCAGCCCTACGGACAGGAGTCGCGCAAGCAGCTGGCGTCGCTGGTGCGCCGAGGCGGGATCCGCATGGAGTCGGTGACCACCGACCGCTATGGCCGCACCGTGGGTATCCTGTATCCGCGTCGGCGGCGGGCCGAGCCGGTCAACGTCGCCATGGTACGCTCGGGCATGGCGTGGTGGTATCGCCGCTACGGCAGGCGCGGCCTGAGTTTCCCCGAGGCCGAGGCGGAAGCGAAACGGCGGCGGCGCGGGGTCTGGAAGGACGGTGACCGCGTCCGGCGACCCTGGGACTACCGCGCCGACCAGCGACGGGCCAGGCAGCGACGGGGGCGGACGCGCCGAATCATCACATGGTGCGTCGTCGCGGCGGTGGTGGTGGCGATCGCCATGGGGTTGGCAGTGATCATCAGCCTGTTTTGGTAGGCTGTGCTTTGGTAGGCTGCGTTACGGCGGTACCAGCGGATGCCCGATCAGGCCCCAGTAGGGGATCACCAGGAACAGGAGCACGACGGCGGCGATGACGGTCATAGTGATCCCGAACCGGAAGATCTCGGGATTGGCGATGTTGGCCCGTTGGAATATGAACACGCTCGCGGTCGCGCCGGCCCCGTAGTAGACCACGGAGTCGCCGATCACCACGGCGGCCATGCCGCACACCAGCGGGTCCAGGCCCAAGGACTCGGCGGCGGCCATGGTTACGGGTATCACCAGCGCCAGGTAGCCGGCGATGTTGGGCAGCAGCATCCGCAGGAAGGCGAAACACACGCATAGCGCCAGCAGGATCAGCATGGGCGCGGATGTCAACTGCGATACTCCTCCGACCAGCGTTTCCGAGAACCAGGCCGCGGCGCCCGTGGTTACCAGGGTGTGGGACAGCGAAAGGGACGAGGCGATGATGAAGAAGTTGGACCAGCCCAGGTTCCGCTCGAATTCGCTCCAGGTGAGGATGCCCACCCGGGGAAGCAGGATCAAGCACATGGCGATGAGCGCGGGCACCGCCGGATGGAGGCCGTGGGCAAAGTCGGTGAACCAGAGCAGGGCGGTCAGCATGACGATGGCGGCGGCTCGGATCTCGGTTGGGCTCATCCGGCCCAGCGAAACGGACGCGGCTACAGCAGCGTCATCCAGGCGGAAGCCGGACCGGTAGAACACGAACAACACGGTCCCGCCCACGACCAGATTGGCGTAGAAAGGCACGCTCATCAGTACGAACCACTGCGTCCAGGAAAAGTCGCCCAGGAGGCCAGAGGCCACGACCGGGGTGATCCCACCGGCCAGCAGCGCGGTGGAACCGAGGCGGTTGAGGCTGCCCATGGCCACCATCATGGCCTTGTACAGCGGGTGTTCTCTGGGTACGTTCCAGTGCTGCAGCACCTGCTCGTACACGTGGACCATGATGGCCCCACGGGTACTGGCCGACGGCAGGGCAAAGGTGAGCGCGGCGAAGGAGAACAGCATCTGCACGTACAGCAGGCGCGGGCTGCCACCGGCTCCCCGCATCAGATATGTGGCCATGCGTTGCGCCAGCCCCGAGCGTTGCACGGCTAGCCCCAGCGTCAAGATGCCGACGAGGAAGTAGGCCACCGGCTGGGAGAAACCGTAGAGGGCCGTTCCGAAGTCGGGCACGGCTCCCACCAGTACCAGAAGCACCACACCGACGACACCGACGACCGCAATGGGTATCGCCTCGGTGGCCCAGAGGATCACCGCCAGGACCATGATCGCCAGAGCCCGTTGCCCCGGGTCGGAGAGACCGTCGGGCGTAGGCGCCAGCAGGATCCCCAGGAAAACCGCAATGGCAAAGCCCAGTTTGGCCGCCGCCAGGCTCCGAAACGCCGGAAAGAAGCTGGGAATGCTCGGCAAGTTGCCCGCCGGCATCCGGCGAGCGCGTCAATCCCGTGCCGGGACGATTAGCGCTCGGTCTGCCTCAGGGGACTGCTGGTGACGCGACTCACCGAGGTGACCCCGCGGATCCCCTCGATGCGGGAGAACACTCGGTTCAACTCCTCGAGATCCTTGACATGGATGGTAAATTCCATGCTGACCGTAGCGTCGTCGTTCTCCCGGGTAACCGCCCAGGCGATGTTGATCTTGTCGTCCGATACCTTGATGGTAACGTCCCGCAGCAGGCCAACGCGGTCCATGGCCTCGATGCGGATGCGGACCGGGTACAGTTCCCGCTTCTGCCCCCAAGACACCGGAACCAGCCGCTCCTTTTCGTCCTCGTTGAGCACGTTGATGCAGCCTTCCTTGTGCACGCTGACACCACGGGAGCGTGTCACGAAGCCGATGATCGGATCGCCCTGAATGGGGCTGCAGCATCGGGCGATGCTGGTCAGCAGATCACCCACCCCCAGCACGGAAATGCCCGACGACGGGCTGGACGGAGACGCAGACCCCTTGAGCTTGGGCATCCAGGGCGCCTCGTCCAGCTCATCGTTGCGGAATTGGCTCAGCCGCGCGGACAGGGCGGAGTCGCTCAGCTCGCCGGAGCCCAGCGCGGCCAGAAGGTCCTCCATGCTGTCGTAGCGACACGCTTCGATCACCTCGCGGTCGGACATCTTGATACCCATACGGCGCAACTCGCGGCGCAGGAGCTCGCGGCCACGGGTGATATTGGCGCTGCGGGCCTGACGGTTGAACCAGGAGCGGATCTTCTGACGCGTGCTGTTGGTCGCCACGTATCCCCGGGCCGGGTTCAGCCAGTCCGGAGACGGGCCACGGCCCGTCTTTCCGGCCACCACCTCGACGGTGTCGCCGTTGTGCAGCGGCGTGTCCAGCGACATCAGCTTGCCGTTCACCTTGGCGCCGGAGATGCGGTTTCCCAGGTCGGTGTGAATCTTGTAGGCAAAGTCGATGGGAGTGGCGCCGGCGACCATCTCCACGATGTCGCCCTTGGGGGTGTAGACGAATACCTGATCGCGGAACAGGTCTTCCCGCACCCGCTCCAGGAACTCGTCGGTGTCCGGCGTCTCGCGCTGCCATTCTAGCAGTTGACGCAGCCCAGTCATCCGCTCTTCAAATGTGCCGCTGCCCCCGGACGAGCCGCCCCGTTCCTTATAACGCCAGTGGGCAGCGACGCCGTATTCCGCAACCTGGTGCATGTCCCGGGTCTTGATTTGCACTTCCAGCGGATGTCCGCCGTCGCACAGCACCGTGGTGTGCAACGCCTGGTACATGTTCTTCTTGGGCGTGGCAATGTAGTCGTCGAACTGGCCGGGAATTGGACTCCACATCCGGTGCGTGATGCCGAGGGCGGTGTAGCAATCGGCAATCTCGTCGACGATTACGCGGAGGGCGTACAGGTCGTAGATGTCGCTAAGCTCCTTGCCCTCGGCCGCGTATTTCTCGATCTTGTTGTGTATGGAGTAGATGCCCTTGGGACGGCCGCTCACATCCGCGTCGAGACGATTTTCCGCCAACTCGGTCTTGAGGTGATCGGCGACTTCATCCACGTAGGCTTCGCGTTGAGATCGCCGTGCGGCCAGCATCCGGGAAATCTCACGATATCGGGTCTCGTTCAGGTGCCGGAAGGCCAGGTCGTCAAGCTGCCACTTCAGCTCCCAGATCCCGAGCCGGTGGGCCAGGGGTGAGTAAACGTCCAGGGTCTCCTGGGCGATGCGCCGGCGCTTGTCTTCGGGGAGTGCATCCAGCGTGCGCATGTTGTGCAGCCGGTCGGCGAGCTTGATAAGCACGACGCGGATGTCCTCGGCCATTGCCACCAGCATCTTGCGCAGGCTTTCGGCATATAGGTTCTCCGCTGCCGTCGCGCCCTTGGCCTCTGCGTCAGGGGGCCGATAGTCCACGCGGGCCAGCTTGGTGACGCCGTCGACCAGCCGGGACACGTTGGTGCCGAAGCGGGACGCCAGTTCGTCCACGCCAACCCCGCAGTCCTCCAGCACGTCGTGGAGCAGGGCCGCCATGATGGTGTCGGGGTCGAGGTAAAGGTCGGCAAGGATGGTGGCGGCCGCCAGGGGGTGCACGATATAGGGGTCGCCGGACCGCCGCAACTGGCCGTCGTGGCACCTTTCCGCGAAGTCGTAGGCCGACCTGATGCGCTCCAGTTGATTCGGATCGTCCACGTATTCAGAAACGCGAGCGATCAGATCGGTGGACTCGCTGGTGACCGCGACCATAGGCACCCTCCTGACTGGAATGGGATGCGGGCGCGGTCGGACCTTCGCCCGGGCGCATCCTCGCGCTGCAACCTGTCCGACGATGATAACCACCCGCCCTGGGTATGTCCAGAGCGGGGTAGTCTGGCGGGTATTGTATTCGTTCGATAATCCCGCGCCTCGACTCCGCGTCCTGGAAGGGGGCTGCGCTTGCTTGACATGGGCATGTGTTCCGTCACCAGATCGGACACCCAGCAGGTGTCGATTGACGTAACCAAACCCGCGGTCACTATCTGCCCGACAGCACGATCCTATGGCGATGTCGCGGCGCAGATCGGGCACGCCCCACCGCGATTGGTGATGGTCAGATACTGCCAATAATTGGGCGCTTCAGGCCACGTCGGTTGGCCGTACCGGGAGTTGTTGCTCAATACCGTGCAGGCGTGGTAGACGCCCTCCTGGAGGCCGGGAAAGGTGTACGTGGGGCGAATGGGGTCGAGATTCTGGGCCTCCACGTCAAAGTACAGGAATGCCTCCCGCCAGTTACCGGTGTTGCTCGCCTTGGCCCTGGGGTAGTCGCGCTCCATGTTCACGCAACCAATACGGTAATGGGTCGCACCCGGAGCTGCGTCCCAAGTAATGACTGCCTCTCCGGTATTGCGTCCGTTGACGGCAGTGATGTTGCCGGCCGGCCCCGCCGCGACGCTGACAGCCGCCAACGACGGGTCGGGCAACTCGGCCAGGCCGTAGCCCCAGGTGTTGTCCGCTCCCGCTGATCCCCGCTCAGCGGCGTTTTGCTTCAGGTAATGGGCAATGAAGTCCGGGCGGTAATTCGTGAACCGCTGCTTGACCAGCGCGGCGAGGCCCGTGATATGAGGCGCTGAGTGGGACGTGCCGCAAGTCGGATAAAGGGTGCCTCCGTCAGGTGAGGCGACAGGCGGGTTGGTCACCGTGGGATTGCAGGTAATTCCCGTGATGTCCGGCTTTATGCGGCCGTCGATGGTCGGGCCCCGGGAACTGTATTCGGCGATTTGTTGGGTATCTGTCCAATGTGTCGCTCCCACCGCCATCATGCCAGGGTTTCGACCTTCCGCCGGGTTTCCCATGTGATGCCCGGGCGAATAGTACTGCAGGTCGTCGTCGATCCACGCGGTCAGCTGGATCCACGTGGGATCTTCCCGGCAGGTTTCCTTACTTATCGCTAGGCCATAAACTCCAGATTGGGCGGCCGTAGCCTCCTTAGACAAAATCAAGCCGGCCACTGGATTGCTCGCCGGACTGCCATCCTGTACGGTCGTATCCGAGCCTGCCACTAACAATTCGCCGTCGTCCCTGACACGGATCAAATACAACGTCCCTGATCTAGGTCGCAATCGGCCCTTCCCCAACTATCGTCCCAGCGCAAAAACGCGGAAAATGTGCTCCCTTCATCTAGATAAAAGCCGTTTACTTCGTCCAAGGGTTTAAAATTGTGGTTACCATCAGCGTCTGGGTCAGAGAATGTGCCGTACCAAACGTTCCGCGCGTGGTTACCACCTGCGGTTACCCACGTAATGCCCCGGGAAATCGCAAAGTCGATGACGTTGAGCGGGCTATTGCTGTACGGAGAGGTACCATCGCCTGGCCCGTCCGGGCCATATCCCAGCGAGAGGTTGATGACCCGCACCCCTTGGGCCGCCATCCATTCAACTGCGCTTCGCAAATCCCCAGCCGTTATGGGATTGGCGATGTAGAGCGTTACATTAGGCGCCACGTCAACCAGCGTTTCGGCTACTGTTGTTCCGTGGTTTCCGTCCACCTCACAATCAGCCAGCGCGGAGGACGGCGCCCGCGCAGTTGGGAAGTAACACCGGGCCACCACATTGCGCGGCAATTGGCTTCCCTGCAATCGGGTAAATCCCTCAAACCCGGAGTCAATCACCCCAACCTTGACGTTTTCCCCGCGAAACCCGGCACCGTGCCAGGCGTCGGCCCCGTGAATGTTGACCCCGTCGCTGATGACGGCAGGTTGGGCCAGGTTGGATGACGTGGGGCGCGGCGGCAACGCGGGAACCACGGTGTCCACGCGCAATACCCCAGCTTGCTCGGACGCTGCGCCCAACTGGGACGGCGGCACGTGCGCCTCAATGTAGTCTTCCCCCACATTGCGGACGAATATCCCGTTCTCCTCCAGGTACTCCCGCACGTCGTCCACGCGGCCCGACTCGATGTAGAACGTAACCAGCACGGGCTCGTCATCCTGATTTGATCGCGCCGCGTCCGTGCCGGCTGGCGTTAGCGTCGAGGAGGCTACTTCTGCCAGCCGGTTCAGGTTGGAATCGAGATTTGGATACTGCGGTGGTTCTTTCGGTGGCAACGGCGGCAGGTTGGATTGCCCCGGGGCATCTCCGGATTGCGGCGATACACCTTCGGGAGTCGCCGCAACCGGTTCGGGCTTTATGGTCGCGATGCTTTGGTCGGCGGGGCCGCATCCTACAATAAATGCCGAAATTGCCAGTACAGCCCATGCCGCCAGCACAGCCCAACACCTCCGGGATTTAGGCAACGTCGTTATGTCTATCCTTCATTTATGATGTAGTTTGAGCGAACCATGATACTGCGCACTTTCGCTATGCCGGTGCACGGCTGCACAACAGAATGCGCTCAATTCACATAGATACACCACCGTAGTCCGGTGGATGGGATTCCCACCGGCTGTGGGCTTCGATTAGCCCCTGCTAAGGGGTGACGATAATAGCAGGGTAGCTTACTGGAACAGTTCTCCCACCGAGCGGCCCTCGTGGATGCGCTTGATGGCCTCACCCAGCAAGGGAGCCACCGACAGTACCGTCAGGTTGCCGACCTTCTGCTCGGTGGTCAAGGGCACGGAGTCGGTCACCACAACCTCCTTGAACGCGCTCTCCTTCAGGAGCTTCGGAGCCACAGGAGAGAACACCGGATGGGTGGCGCAACAGAAAACCTCGGTCACGCCGGCATCCAATAGAGCGTTGGCGGCGTTGACGATGGTACCACCGGTGAGGATTTCGTCATCGAAAGTCAGGGCGCGCATTCCGCGCACGTCACCGATGACGTTCAGTGTTTCGGAGCGGTCGTCGTTGGCGGTGCGGCGCTTTTCGATTACCGCAACCGGGACGCCCAGCCGTCCCGCCATGTCCCGCGCCCGTTTGCTGATGCCAAAGTCGACGGCGACGAGCACCAGGTTTTGCAGCCCCTTTTCGGCAAAGTAGTTGGACAGTATGGGCTCAGCCGTCAGTTCGTCCACCGGAATGCTGAAAAATCCCTGGATCTGCCCGGCGTGAAGGTCCAGCGTGAGCACGCGGTCGGCCCCGGCGGTGGTGATGAGATCAGCCACCAGACGCGCAGTTATCGGCACTCGCGGTTGGTCTTTCTTATCGGTGCGCCCGTAGCCATAGTATGAGATCACCGCCGTGATCCGTCCGGCCGACGCCCGTTTGCAGGCGTCGATCATGATCAGGAGTTCCATCAGGTTGTCGTTGGTCGGAGCCACCGTGGGCTGCACGATGAACACGTCGCGTTCGCGGATGTTCTCCCCAATGCGGACGAAGGTGTTGTCGTTGGCGAACTTGAACGTCTCGCTATCTCCCAGAGGAATTCCCAGGTAGTCGCAAACGTCCCGGGCCAGTTGGGGATGCGCGTTGCCGGAGAATACCTTGAGTTCTTCGAGCGTGGGCATGGCAGCACCTTGCAGTAAATTGCGGTGGGGGCATGGCAGCCGGCGCGAGGTCCGGCCAATGCAGCGGGACAATCGGGTGGTCATGGTAATTGGGCAGACCGATGCTAGTCAACGTCCGGGACGCTCGGCGGCGTCTATGACGCCCCGGCCTGCGCTCGGAGAGCGGGCGATTCCCGTTACCGCGAGGACGACAACCGCAATCTGTCGCCCGGCAGATGCCCGCTGACTCCAGGTAACGCGCCCTTTGCTACAATAAACCCGGAATCCGGGGCACATTCAGATGAACCAAACCAATTGGCTGCGCGAACTTGTCGAAGCTGCCGTCATAGGCATCGTCGTATTCGTCGCCATTCAGGTGGCGGTCGCCAACTTCCGGGTCGAAGGCTCCAGCATGCGGCCCACCTTGCTGCCCGGTCACTACCTGATGGTGAACAAGCTATTGTACTACCAGATCGACACGGACCGGTTGGGGAAGATCATTCCCTTCTGGCAGCCGGAGGAGCCTCGGATGGTCCACACCGTGAGGCCTCCACAGCGTGGCGACGTGGTGGTGTTTGACTACCCGCTCGAACCCGACCGCCAATTCGTGAAACGCATCATCGGGGAGCCGGGAGACATGGTAGCGATCAACAACGGACTGGTTACCGTCAACGGCCAATCGCTGGATGAAACCTACCTGGATGTCCTGGGCAACACCCTGATGCACGACATCCAGCTTGCCAACGACGAGTATTTCGTGCTCGGAGACAACCGGAACGGGAGCAGGGACTCCCGGCATTGGGGTCCGCTGCCGGCGGACCACATCGTCGGCAAAGTTTGGGCGGTCTACTGGCCGCGTTCCGCCTGGGGATTCCCCAACTAGCCCCAGCAGACCAGTTACGTCTGCGGCCGGCGCACAAATGCCGGCCGCAGACGATTCAAAACCAGGGGTCGCCGAAAGTTACTCCGCCTCAATCACGGGGCCGACCAGCACGTCATCGCCCTCGATGCGGACGGCGAACTTGCGCAGCGCCTCGGTGGCCGGAGGAGTGACGGGTTTGCCAGAGGCGACGTCGAACACCGCACCGTGCAGCGGGCAAACCACCTCGTTTTCCTCAAGGTCACCCTCGGACAGGTTGGCGTAGGCGTGGGTGCAGATATCGTCGCAAGCGTGCAGGTCGCCATCCACGTTTACCAGCAGGATCTCCTCAGAGCCCACCCTAACGGACATCATATCGCCCGCCGGGATGTCGCTCACAGAGGCAACTTTGACAAATTCGTCGGCCATGTGGGTGCTCCTTAGTTTCTCAATTACAGGTGGCGCAGGTCGGAGTGACAACGGCGGCAGCGGCCGCCCTAGCCGATCTCCACTGGCGAAATATTATATATGACAAACGCCCCGGCAACGGTGGTGTCTCCCAACCTCGCCTCGCCGCGGGACTGTATGTATTGGTGGTGGGTGGCCGGTCAGACGGGACAGATGAATTTCTGGCAAACCACAGCGGCGTCGAACATTTCGCGGATGCTGGCGGTTTCGCGGGTGGTGTGGAAATCGCGCACACCGATGCCCACGGGCAAAGCGACGATGCCGTGCTCAAAGAAGACGTTGGCGTCCGAGCCTCCTCCCGTGGTTTCCATCGTAGGCGTTAATCCTGCGGCGGTCACGGCACGGGCGATGTCGACCAAAGCGGGGTCACTCTCCGGCACTCGGTAGGCCTGGTACTGGTTCCGTATGTCGAGAGATATCTCGGCGCGCGGGTACATTGCGGCGACCTGATCGAAGGCACGACGAAACTCGACCGTATAGTTTTCCAGCTTGGACTGGTCTCGGGAACGCAGTTCGCCGTCCATGTATGCCTGCTCAGGGATGATGTTCCGCTTGAGGCCGCCTTCCAGTACGCCGATGTTGCTGGTGGTCTCATGGTCGATGCGGCCCAGCGGCAGGCGGGTGAGGATGTTGGCGGCGACCAGCAGGGCCGAGACGCCGTTTTCCGGTTCCAGCCCCGCGTGGGCGGCAACCCCGGTGATGTAGCACTGCACGACGTTTTGGGCCGGCGCGCCCACGCAGATGCGGCTTACTGGGCCCTCACCGTCGAACACCATGCCGTTGGTGGCCTTGATCAGCAAGAAATCGAGGTTGCGGGCACCGTTCAATCCGCCCTCCTCGGCACGGGAGAACACGACCTGCACCGGTCGCCCCAGACCGCCGCCCTCCATTGCCGCGGTGATGCCTTCCATTACGATGGCAAGGCCGGCCTTGCAGTCACCGCCCAGGATCGTGGTTCCGTCGGAGCGCAGGGTGTCCCCGTCGGCGTCGAGGCTGGGCTGGATACCCCGGCCCGGCTCGACCGTATCCATGTGGGCGGACAGCATCACCGGCGATTGGCCTGCGCTGCCGTTGTTGCCGGGCAGGGTGGCCACCAGGTTGCCGTAAGCATCGTGCTGCACCGACGCCCCGAGGTCACTCAGCCGGGCGGAGAGGTGAGCGTCAATGGCGTCCTCTTCGCCGGTGGGGCTATCGATGCTGATCAGTTCGGTGACGGTTCGGACAAGGCGTTCTCGGTCGATCATGGGTACAGGCTCCGCCGGTCAGGCAAGGGCGATGAGGTTCTGGCGCGCGTAGGGGGTCATTTCGTAGCGTCGTGGTTTTTCCTTAGCGATGGTGACGCCGTGCTGCTCCATGATGGGCCATAGCTGCTTTGCGAACCAGGTACCGAACTGGGTCGCCGTGAATGACGCAGCCGGATGGTGGAGTTGTTGGCCTTTCATGGCGTCCTGGGCGTCGGATGCCTTGAACACATCGTCGGTGATGCCGGCGGCGACGGCGGCGGCCAACTGGACCAGGCTCGACTCTCCGGCAAATGGCCGCGGCTCCGCACTGCGCGACGGCGGGTCGGCTACGGCGCCCCTGCCGAGCGAGGGGATCTCGTAGGTTCGAGGGGAGCTCCTGCGGGGCATGGTTACACCATGCTCTTGCAATAATGGCCAGATCTCCTTGCCGAGAAACTGGCCGAACCTAGCGGTATCTCCGACGGCAGGATGTTCGGGCCAGCGTTGCTGGATAATTTTTTCGGCATCGGCGGCCTTGAACGTACCGACGGGCAACCGCTTCATCAGTTCTTCGGCAATGGCTTGGTGGCTGATTGCGGCTTGGGGACGAGCGGCCGGCGCGGCTGTGTCGTCCACATTGGACCGGGGTTCGGCCGCTCGTTTGCGGGCCGGAGCCGCTATTGCCGGCGTCGGCGCGGGCCCGGCTGGAGAGGGAGGGTCAGCGGACAGATCCCAGCGGTACCGGTCGGGAATGAACTGTTCGATTTCGGCGGACAGAGTCCCCGCATCGGGAGCAGTGATCCACAGGAATGGAATGTCCGCAGATTCAGCCTGCCCGGCCAGCTCCCGGACCTTAACGAAGAGCGCGCCGAAATCGCTGTCGTTACTGACCACGGCCACGGAGATTGCCTGGCCGGTGATCAGGTCGGCAACGGCGTCGGCGGTAATGGCCAAGTCGGCGGAGTTCTTGGCTCGGTGATTGCTGAAGTGCTGGACTCCGCGAACGCGGACCCGCAGCACGGGAAACGCGGTTTCAGCCCAAAGCTGCCACAGCTCGGTCTTGTCCGCGCGAACATACAGGGAGAGACTGGCCACCGGAGGGCGTTCGGCCGGCCAATCGGTGACGACCTGCCAGACGATGCTTTGTGCCTGGTCGGATTCCCGCAGGTTCTCGGTGTCCACGTAGATTGCCGAGCCGGGAGACACGACGGGTTGGGAGCCATTGGGTTGGGTGCTCATCGTGGCGGCCTTGCGGTCACAAGGTTATTCTAGCCGGCACCAGCCGCTTGTTGAGTGGGTCGGCGGCGACCCCGAAACGTTCCAAAGTAATCGCACCAATCAGAACGATTTCGTCGTCGACTCCGAACGCTGCATGGACGGTCCTTGATCGTCCGTCCAATGTGAACAGCGCTAGGCCGATGGGCATATCCACCGGGGAACCGTCGGCCATGCTGAACGTTTCCAGCTCATCACGCGCGATACCCAACTCGTCCAGGATGGTCGCTGGAACGATGGAATAGAGAGACCCAGTGTCGACCATTCCCTCCAAGGTTAGCGAACCGGTCCCGTCTGCGTTTCCTATGGAGAATGGGAGGGTGAAAGTTCCCATTCCTTTGCCTCCGATGCTGGACCCGGGCAGCACAATCCGGTTCATCGCCACCGCCTAAATGAACTTCGGCTGCTCGAAATGCCCGCCCACAACGGGCTGCGCGTCGAGGCCCAGCCACTGTTCGACCAGGGTGCCGTACACGCCGCGGAAATCCGTGTTGAAGGCCAGGTCGCCCTCCACCAGATCGACTTCGGCCAGGGAAGGATAAGCGCCGTACATGCCGCCGCGCACCGGGTCGCCGATGGCGAAGGCCGCTCCGCCGCTGCCGTGGTCGCTTCCGCTGCCGTTGTCCTTGACGCGGCGACCAAACTCGGTGAACACGAACATGACCACGTTGTCGGCGGTGTCGTGCTCACGCAGGTCGGCGTAAAAATCGCTAACGGCGCGACTGAGGTCGCCCAACAGCTTGGGATGCACGTCAGCCTCACTGGCGTGGGTATCGTAGCCGCCCTGCTGGGTGTAGAAAACGCGGGTGCCAAGGTTGGCGTTGAGGACTTTGGCGATACCCTGAAGGTTGCGGGCGATGCCGGTCTCGGCGTATTCAACCGTCGATGTGTACATATCAGGAGCGGCCTTGAGGATGTCCGCGCCTTTGAGGGCGTCGAGACCGGTCTGGCCCAGGTAGTCCATGGCGGCCCCGAGGCCGACAGTGGGGGAGTACATGCGGGCAAAGATGTCCAACGCCTTCGAGCGTTCCGGCTCGTTGACGATGCCGGTGAGAACGCCATAGGTCTCCAGCACCGCCACCGAAGCCACTGGCACGCCGGTAAGTGCCATCGCTCGCGGGAGGCCACGGCCGAAGTTGACGCCGGTCAGCACGTTCTCGGCCTTCGGGTCAAGGTCGCGGATAACGCGGCCCAGCCAGCCCTCGGTACCGACCTTTTCCGGCTCGCAGGTGTGCCAGATGTCCATGCTGCGGAAGTGCGAACGGTTGGGTGTGGGATAGCCTATGCCGTTGACGACCGCTACCTTGCCGGCGTCATATAGGGCCTTGATCTCGGGCAGCGCCGGGTTGAACCCGAATTGGTCGTCGATGGGCAGCACCTGATCGGCCGGAATCCCCACGGTGGGACGGCTATCGTGGTAGCGGCCGTCGGCGTAGGGAATGACGGTGTTCATATAGTCGTTGCCGCCGGTAAGCTGGATGACGACGAGGATGGGGTCTTTGGTGGTGTAGGTCATTGCAGCGTTGCTCCGCAGGCCGAATACATGAAGGATCGTTTGATGGGCGTAGTTTAGCATAGAGGCAACAAAAGACGGGATGCAGGGGATTCTGACACGGCGGATACTGGCGACATTTACCACATGCCTGGTCATGAACAGCCCTTGCCATACCGGTGGCACCATGGCAACCTACTGATGCGTGAATGGTTATCTAAACCCGGCTTCCTTCCTTCCCTCCGGTACCACTGGATTCCCCCTTGCGCGAGAATTGCGGATTGCCTTGCCGAGGCCACGTATGAGCATGAAAATCGGCTATTTTCACGGTAATGACGGAAGGGATTAGTTTAGGTGTCCGCTCACGCATCAGTAATTGGCCGGTAATAGCGATGGAGGACGCGCAGCAACGCACCATGACACTCATTGTCGTCGGCCTGGGGAACCCCGGGCCGCGGTATCGCGATACGCGGCACAACGTGGGGTTCGGGTGCGTGGACCTGTTGGCGGAACGGTGGAGCATTGCTGTCAAGGACCGGCGGCGCACCACGGTGCTCGGGCAGGGGTATCGCGACGGCAGGGCGGTGGTGCTGGCCAAGCCGCGCACCTTTATGAACCTCTCCGGCGAGTCGGTGGGGTACCTGCTGGCGCGGTTCGGCGGGCGGGCGGCGGACCTGGTGATCGTGTACGACGAGATGGCGCTGCCGCTGGGACGCATCCGTTTGCGGGCTCGCGGTTCCGATGCCGGGCACAACGGCATCAAGGACATCATCCGCACGGCGCACACTGTTGATTTCCCGAGGCTGCGCATCGGCATCGGCGGGCCGGGAATGTCGGGCAGCGTGGATCACGTGCTGGGGCGGTTTTCGGACGAGGAGCAACCCGCGGTTAAAGCTGCAATCGCCCGTGCTGCAGACGCGGTGGAGTGTCTACTGGCCGACGGCATCAACATCGCGATGAACCGGTACAACACGGATCCACAGGCCGAGCAGTCAGCGTAGATTCGGTACGGGTTTTGGGGAAGCATCGGGAATGGGCCACGAGCAACCACCCGTCAGGGGCGAACCGCGATGGGCATAAAGCGACTCATGATCGGCGCGGCGTTGGCCGCGTTTTTTCTGATCGGACTGGCCTGCGACCCGGGCTCTCCTGGGCCGGCCACCACGGTCCCTGAACCTACAAGCCAGCAGGCCAATCAGTCGACACCGTCGACGAGTCAGGCAACGGTTTCGACGCCGGCAGTCCCCGTCTCGCCCACCCCCATGGGCCAGGGCCATGCAGCACATTCCACGATGGCGCCGGAAACAGCCGCCACCGTTGAGGCCACGGGCGACCCAATGGTAGCCACCGACTTTCCGACGCCGCCGGACCGCGACCTGCTGGCATTGGCGCGGCAACTGCGGTGGAACGCGGTGGAACCGGACCCTGAGCCAGCACGGTTCGCGGGCCAGGCGCTGGCAATAGGCGATACGACCGACTTCTGGACCCTGGACTACCCCCGCAGCAAGATGGTGAGCAAGGAGTTTGTCCTGGCCACCGTTTCGGATCATGCTTACTGGTGGATCGAGCAAGGATTGAAGGTCGTCGACGATGACCTGCGGCGCACGGTAGCCGACGCAGAGGCACAGGTATACCCGAGGGTGACCGCGGTGTTCGGCGAAGCTCCCGGATCCGTCTCCGACCCACTGCGAGGTCACATCATCAACGGGCGCATACCGGGCGTCGGCGGCTACGTGTCGGGCGCGGACCCGTATCCTCCATCGGTCCAGCCGTACAGCAACGGGGTGCCGGCCATCTACATAAACGCGCAGGAAGTCCCCCTGGGCAGCCAGGAGTACCTCACCGTGCTGGCCCACGAGCTGCAGCACACCATTCACTGGTACGCCGACCCCACGGAGGAGACCTGGCTCAATGAGGGGCTGTCGGAGCTGGCCGTGACCGAAGCCGGTTACTCGCCGGGCAGCATACGTCACTACCTGCAACGACCCAACGCGTCCCTGGTCAATTGGCCCGGCGACCTTGACGGCGATATCGGCCTCAACTACGGCGCGGCGGCGCTGTTCGCCCACTACCTGCGGGAGCAGTACGCGCCGCAGGGCGGGTTGCGTGACCTGCTGGCCGGAGAAAGCAACGGCACGGTCGCCGTCGACGCGTTCCTCGCGGAGAGAGGAGCCGAAACCGAATCGGGTGATACGTTCGATTTTCGGTCGGCTTTCTCCGACTGGATGGTGGCCAACCTGCTCGACGAAGAGCAGGGAGCATTCGGATACGCGGGCCTGGACGTGGGGGCGGACATCACCAGGACGCAGCGCGTAGACGACGACGGAACGAAAGTATCGTTGGCCCAATACGGTATCGACTACATCGAATTGAAGGGGGTCGAGAACTACGTGACTGTCCATTTCGAAGGCGACCGGGTCACCCCATTACTGCCGGCAGAAGTGCCCGAGGGCGGGTGCTGGTGGAGCAACCGGGGCGACGACATATCATCCACGCTGACGCGAGAGATGACGGTGCCAGCGGTGGTGCCAAATCGACAAGAACCCGCGCTGACGTTCAATCTCTGGTACGACATTGAGGAGGATTGGGACTACCTGTACGTCCAAGTATCGACCGACCTGGGCAAGACCTGGAATGTTCTGGCGGCAGACGGCACCACCGACGCCAACCCCCTTGGCAACAGCTACGGCCACGGTTACACCGGAACCGACGGTTGGCGGAAGGTAACGGTGCCTCTGACGGATTATGCCAGTCAGGACGCGCTGGTGCGGTTCCACTATGTGACTGACGACGCCATTCACGGTATCGGTGCCTGTTTGCGTGACATGGCGCCGTCGTGGGAAACCCAAGGGTCGGACGGAGAGAACTGGCGAGCGGACGGGTTCGTGCTGGTCAACAACCGGATCCGGCAGGACTGGATCGTGTGGGTGATTCGCGACCATGTGGCGCCAGTGGCGACAAGGATGCAATTGGACTGGGATGCCGACGGCCAACGTTATGTCGGACATACCGTCACGCCGCCAGTCGTTGATGGCGGACGGTTGGTTGTGGCGGTTGCACCGGTGGCGCCCGGCACCATGCAGCCGGCCCGTTACCAAGTCTGGGCTATGGAGGGAGTTTTGGGGCCGGCGAGTCTTCCAGGGCCTTCGTGAGAAGGCATTCGGCGAATTCGAGCAGACCGCCGAACCGTTGGCAGGCAAAGCAACGCCAACTCACACCGGGAAGGGACACCTGGAACGACGCTTCTGCGGGGCAAAACGGACAGTCCCCGTGCAGCTTCTGACGCTGGAGCTGGCTGGCTCCAAGGGCGTCAAGGGGCGTGAACGCTCTGACCAGTTGCAGCGACCTTCCCCGTCGCAACGGGCCGGTTGGATCGTCGCCCAGACCGCGGTAGTCGCGCCGGCACAGCTCGGCGAGAAGGGCAGGCACCGCGCCCGGCAGTTGAGCCGCCAGCCGTAGGTCCGCATCGGAGGTTACGGTTCCAATGCCGGCCGCACGGGCAAACGCTACGGTCAATGTATACAGCCCGGGCCCGCTGAGGACCGCCACGCCGGCCGCGAGGTCGCCGTCGGATACCGTGAGCATATGGTCGACGAAACCGCGGAGGAGATCGTCGGTGTACTCTGGAAACGCCACGGTCGGCCATTCCGCCGGCGCGTCGTCGTGCCCGTCCAGAGCCAGGACGCTGTCGATAAAAAAGGATGAGCCAGACACCATAGTTCGCACTCCCAGACGAGCATTGATTCCACGATATGGAATCTCGGACTGGAAGCGCAACCGGCGAGTGTCAGTAAATCGCTATCCCCGGCGGCGATAGGGACTCTATCCGGAGGTCTCTCCGTATGCCCACGACTTGATCAGGTGATGGGCGATGGCGATCGGCCCCGGCACCGTCAACTCCTCGCTACGTCCTTCCAGGGCCAGCAGGACTTCGGAGCGGTCGAACCAGCGCACGTCGGTCATCTCCTCGTCGTCCATGTTGATATCGGTAGTGTCGGCTTCGGCGATGCAGCCGATCATCAGCGAGGAGGGAAACGGCCACGGCTGGGACGAGTGATAACGGACGTTCTTCACCCGGATGCCGGCCTCCTCCATCACCTCCCGGGCCACGGCCTCCTCGATGGCTTCGCCCTGGTCCATAAAGCCCGCCAGCGCCGAGAAAGCCCGCATGCGCTGCAAGCGTCCGCGAGATTGCCCCAGGAGGCACCGGTCCCTTTCCACGTCCGCGACGACGGTGATAACCACCGGGTCGGTGCGCGGGAAGTGCTGGGCGTTGCAGCCCGGGCATTGGCGCGACTGTCCGCCGCGCTTCTTTTCCGTGGGGTGGCCACAAACGGAGCAGAACCCGTGGCGCAGGTTCCAGTCCAGCTGCGCCCGGGCGTGGGACAGCAGGCCGGTGTTGGGGCCGGACATGGTCTCGCCGGCGGTGCGGCAGTCCTCGAAGCGCCAGCCCGTCTCCGCCTCCACGCGGTCAGCCGTATTGGCGGACTTCGACAGGTCCACCGAGAAGTGCGCCACCCCGTCCAGGAGGCCGAGAAAGATCCATACGGCTTCCGGCGGCAATGATCGCAATATGGCGGGGCTGAGCCAGCCCAGCTCGGGCGGGGTCTGATCGGTCAGGAGCACGTTGAGGTTGCGGAAGGGCAGGAACCTGCTGGCCGGATCCTCGGCCTGTTGGAGTATCCAGTCCTCGTCGCGGCGCTCGGCCTCGCCGCGATTGATGGGGTTGTCGGCAAAGATGTGGGGTGGGTAGGTCATCTAAATTCCCCTGGTCGGTCATGTTCGGGTCGTCGCGACGGATGCGCGACGGTTCATGCAGCGTTTTATAACCCAAGCTGGCCGAGGCGACAAGGAGGGACATCGGGCGGCGTGGCACCGGTCCAGTCGGCAAAGCATTCAGCCAACCTACCCCGAGTCGGTATGGTTGGCCTTGCTCCGCTTACGCCCCCGTGGTTCCTTGGTCCAACGTGTGTGCCGGCGCACTTGCGGAGACCACCGGGTGAGGATGTATGAGCGCACTACGGATTCGACTAAACCAGGCTAGCCTGTTGCCCTTGAGACCCACGGACTCGCTGGGCCGGTTGATAGGATGGCGATCGCGGGGGCAATTGGAACCCATTGCCGGCCAGCATGTCGCCAATGGTACGGAGCTGAATTTTGGGGAAATCCCGGTCCCAAAGCTCGGAGTGGTAGATACCCCCGCTAGAAGCTTCCCGCTGCATTTCGCGCGTGAACGGTTCGAGCGAGATGAACAGTCCCAGGGCCGCTTGTTCCCGCTCGACCACTCCTTTCAGGTCACGTACCTGAGATGGTGATACTCGACCACCCTTGATCTGAATAACAACCTTATGGGGTGTCCGCCTCCGCCCGTCAATGAAATACAGCAGACCATCAATACCCCGGTCGGCACCGCGGCGTTGTGCCGATTTGGGCTGCGCTTCCAGAAGGGATACTGCCCAGAATTGGAACTGATATGGGTCCTGTTCCCAAAGCGCCCGGGCGCTGCCCTCGTCCAGGGGCTCACCTACCACGTCGTAATCGGTGCCTGCATCCAGGTCAAAAGCCGTCTTGAGGCGGTTCTTCATCAAGGCAACGGCCAAGTGAGTGATATCGATGCCCTGCCACTGCCTCCCCAGTTTTTGCGCAGCTGCCACCGCTGTACCACACCCGCAGAAAGGATCAAGTACCGTATCCCCCTCATTGGACGACGCATTAATGATACGTTCCAATAAAGCCTCGGGCTTCTGTGTAGGATAGCCCAAGGATTCAGAGCGGGAGGCGGGACGTATATCCGTCCAATCGTTTTGCAAGGGTACACCCGACATTTCGTCGAGGTAGCGTTTGTAGTTGGGCATGCCGTTTCCGTTGTAAACGATGCGCCCCTCGTTTTCCATCTCCACCATTCCACTCTTTGCGTATGCCCAGTACCTGCCATTGTATGGTGGAACTCCCTTATACTCCCGACCGGCAACAGGGTCGGCGTATTCGTCGGTTAAATCGGCTTCCCACGCACCGCCTTCTTTACGCTTTACACGCCATTCATAGCTGGTGTCACCACCCGGTTTGGCAGCGGTTAAGTCGCCCATGCGATAGCGGCGATTTGATCCTTCCTCGGTGAATTTGTAAAAATCGCCCACATACTCATCATCATACGCTGTGTATTGCCAGTTCCATTGCCAAGTATTGCTCTTGGTGTAGAAAAGGATAGTGTCACGCACATTGCCGTATTGGCGCCTCCCCTGCTTGGCGTCGTTATGCGCGCTCGTCCTGCGCCAGGCGATTTCATTACGGTAATTGCCGGTACCAAATACGGCATCGAGCAGCAGTTTCAGGTAATGGCTCGCTGTCGGGTCGCAGTGCAGATAGAGGCTGCCCGTAGATTTGAGGACTCGATGCAACTCTACCAAGCGAGGGGCCATCATCACCAGGTAGGCCATCATTGCGTTGCGGCCCACGAACTGGCGGAAAGACGCGATCATATCCTTGACCGCAGGCGGGACCGTGGGACTACCCATGATGTCTCGTTCGAAGACTAGCTCGGTTTCCTGCGTCCATTCCCACGTATCGGTGAACGCTTTAATCTGCGCCGGGGATTCTTCACCAGTTCGTTCACGGAACAGAACGTTGTAATTCGCGTTGGAGTTGAAAGGTGGGTCGAGATAGACCAAGTCGACGCTTTCGTCGGCGACATGAGCGCGCAGTATGTCGAGGTTGTCCCCGTAGAAGAGACAATTAGTGGTGGTTGCTCGGGTGGATACCATGATAAAAATCTCTAGTGCTGGGGGACCTCGGAATCGATGAATTCGATCAGATTGGCCATGCGCAGCGCGTGCGTCGGAGCCAGTTGTTGACGGACGGGATCAACCATCAGTAACGCACCTTCCAGGGTGTAGGCGCCAAGAAGAGTTGGGGCTCCCTCACCGACGAATACCACGACGGTGGTTGTTTCCACACCTTCGACGCTGACCCGGGCTTCACCGATGGCGTCCTCTACGATGCTGCCGTCGGCCAGTTCCGATTGGATGCGCCGACGGGGTTCCACGCCCAATCGGGTCAGGAGAGCTGACGGCAAGCACGTGTAGGTTGAGCCGGTGTCCACCAGCGCGTCCACCGATTCTGAACGGCTCCCGTCTGGGGAAAAGACCTCGATTTGGCAACTGAAGGTGCCCACGTCACGCGTCTTTCGCCGACGGGTATTCGGGCCGCCGTCGCTCCCGCAGGGCGGCTAGACCCTCCTTAACGTCGTCGCCGAAGAAGCCCAGGGCCTCGGCCAGCAGGGAGTAGTCGAAGGAAGTGTGCCCGGCTTGGCGGAGCCATTGGTTCAGGGCGCGCTTGGTGAAGCGGATGGCCGGCTGCGGGCCGTCGGCCAGGCGGCGTGCGACGCGCATGGCGGTTTCCATCAGCTCGTCCCGGGGCACGGCCATGCTGACCAGCCCGATGCGCTCCGCCTCCTTGCCGTCGAGAAAGTCGCAGGTGAGCAGGTAGTACTTGGCCTTGGCCATGCCGCACAGCAGGGGCCAGATGATGGCGGCGTGATCGCCGGCGGCGACGCCCAGGCGGATGTGGCCGTCGGTGATTCGTGCGTCCTCGGCGGCGATGGAAATGTCGGCCATCAGCGCGACGGCCAGGCCCGCCCCCACTGCCACGCCGTTGATGGCGGAGATGACCGGCTTGTCCAGGTTCAGGATGTTGTAGACGATGTCGCCGGCTTCCTTGGTGTTCTGGGCGACGATGGCGGGGTTGTCGATGGCCTGCTCGATCATCTCGAAGTCGCCGCCGGCGGAGAATGCCTCGCCGGCCCCGGTGACCACGGCAACCCGCACTTCAGGGTCAGCGCCGATGTCCAGCCAGATACGGCTGAGTTCGTTGTGCAGCCGGAAGTTGGTGGAGTTGAGGGTCTCCGGACGGTTCATCGTCAGGGTGATGATGCCGTCGGATTTTTCGATGAGCAAATGCTGGTATGAGGAATAGTCGGTCACTATTGTTCTCCCGTTGGATGAAGGGTTACCAAACGATATGGGCCTCTTGCAGGGAAGCGAGTTCGGCCTCTGCCATGCCCAGCAGCCCGCAGAAGACCTCGCGGTTGTGCTCGCCCAATTCGGGCGTCCAGCGGAGGGGATCTGCGGGCGTTTCAGAAAAGCGCCACGGTGGAGCCACCGCGCACTGCTCGCCCTTGTCGGGGTGGATGGTCGTTGGGAAAGCGTTCCGCTCGGCCAGGTGCGGGTCGGCCATGAGTTGATCGGCGGAAAGCGACGGGAACGCGGCGACGCCAGCCGTCTGCAACCGGTCGGTGATCTCTCCGGCGGTGTGCGCAGCCGTCCATTCAGACAGTCGCCTCTCCAGGGAGTCCTGGTTCTGCCACCGCAGGAAGGCGTCGCCATAATCGTCGGCGGCGGCCCAAGAGGGGCGGCCCATAGCTTCCTTGAGGGAGTGCCACCCCGCGTCGTCGGCCACCGCGATGGTGACCCACTGGTCATCCCCCAAGCAGGGGAACACGCCATGGGGAGCCATGGCGTGGTCCCGGTTGCCCAGTCTTTGCGCATCGCGGTCGTTCATGGCGGTGTCCATCAGGGCGTGTCCCATGAAGGCGGTGGCAATGTCTCGCACCGCGACGTCGGCGCGCTGGCCGACCTGATGGTTGCGGTGGGCACACAGGGCGGCGACTGCCGAGAAGGCCGCCATCATGCCCCCGGTGTGGTCCATGGCATGGCGCAGCTCGACAGGCGGCCCGTCAGGGTAGCCGGTGAGGTAGCCCAGACCTCCCAACGCTGCGAACATGGGGGCGTAGCCGGCGTAACGCGCCTCGGGACCGGTCTGCCCGTTTGACGACAGCGACACCATGATGACGTCGGGCTTGATCTCGCGCAGTTGCGGATACCCCAGCCCCAGGCGGTCCATCACGCCGGGTCGGAAGTTCTCCAGTACCACGTCGGAGATCCGCACCAGGTCATAGGCCAGCTCCAGCGCGCGGTGCTCCTTGAGGTTGAGGGTCACCGAACGCTTGCTGGCGTTGACCTGCTCGAAAGACGAGGGCGGCTTGCCGTACATGGCGTGTGTCCGACGGGTGATGTCCAATCTAGCCGCCGATTCCACCTTGATCACGTCGGCTCCCAGGGACGCCAGGATCATGCCGGCGAAGGGGCCGGCAGCGTGTACCGAAAAGTCCGCGACGCGGACGCCGGATAGAGGAGCCGATGAGTTGGTCATAATTGCCGCCTGGGTGTTACGCGATTGCCGTGCCGTTCTGGTACTTCTCCTGATATTCCTGTAGCAGTGAAGGCAAGAGGTCGTGGTTGGTCCTTGCCGCCGCGTTAAGCGCCATCAGCATCTCACCGGTTTCTCGCCGAGCCCCTTCACTACCTTCCTCCCGTGCTTGCTCGATGCGGTGGCGTTCTGCCAAAGCAAAAACATTCTGACCCCTAATTCCGCCAATATGGCCTGCAATAGGGAGACGAATGCTCCTCATTTCCACATTCTGATAAGCTCTTCCGGCGTGCTATTCCAGTTCCAAACGTGGCCGCGTACTAATAAAGTCAATACGCTGATCGTCCAGACACCGAGGACAATAAACTGGATGTGCTTTATGGCAGCGCCAGGTATTCCCATCCTACTCTGATCCCGGCGACGACGAAAAGCACCGCCGCCGGGAAATCCTATCTGCGGCTAGTAATAGACGGCGTTGCCGGTGCCGCCGCCGGCGGCGATCAGCTCGCCGGTGATGGCCCACGCCTTGTCGGAGGCCAAGAAGGCGGTCAGGTAGCCGATCTCCGAAGCGTCGACCATGCGGGAGATATGGTTGCCCCGGGGCGAGCCAGGAGCGAAGTCCTGTGCCTCGGCTTCTTCGGGAGAGACGCCCAGCTGCTCGGCGCGGGCGGCCAGCAGGCTGGGGGTGCGCTCGGTGCGGGTGGTGCCCGGATGGATGCAGTTCACGGTGATGCCGAACTGCCCCAGCTGCGCGGCCAGGGTCTTGGTCATGTGCACCAGGGAGGTGTTGCGGGCCCCGCCGCTGAGGTTGCCGGCGTTGCGGGCGTTGAGGCCGCTGATGTTGATGATGCGGCCAAAGCCTTGGGCCTTAAGCAGTGGGATGGCGGCCCGCGAGCAGCGGAGCGCGCCGACGAACTTTACGTCGAAGTCGCTGAGGAGTTCCTCGTCGATGAGGTCCTCAATGGGGCCGGTTGCCGACGGCGAGCCGCCCGGCAGGGACGCGCTGTTGACCAGGATGTGCAGTCCGCCCAGCGTATCGGCGGCGGCGTTGATCACGTGATCCACCTGCTCGCGGTTGGTGGCGTCGAACGACATGGGGATGGCGCGGCGGCCAGTGGTCTCGACGATCTCGGCAGCAGTCTTCTCCAGGTCGGGCATGGAGCGTGAGCCCACCACCACGTCGGCGCCCTCGCGGGCCAACTCCAGGGCAATTGCCTTGCCGATGCCGCGGCTGGCGCCGCCCACAAATGCCAGTTTGCCTTCAAGTCCAAAATCCATTGGGATTGCCTCCATTATCAATCACGAACGGGCCGGGAGGGGCAGGTTCGTTGGGATGGGGGGATTATACATGGGAACCGCTGGCAACAATGCTGTTCGGTTGGCGACGAAGGTCGTATGGTTCGAGCACAGTCGTCTAGTATTACAACGACGATTTCTAAACCCAGCCTGTGATGTCGCGCCGTATTGAGCATGAGAAGTGCTCTCTGGTCAGCCAAAGCCCGCCGTCGATTGGATAGCATCCAGCACGATGTTCTAAGAGCCTATCCTAAAAACTGGTGGAAACTTGCAGGGGGAGTCGCGGGAAAGCGAGCTGGGGTTGCATCTAGACTGGGGCAATGACGAAATCGAAAGACCCCAAGCCGCCGCGTCCGAAGCGTGCTGGCCCAGCCACCAGGACCAATCCCACCACCGGCGCGTTCCAGGTCTCCGACGAGCTCTGGGAGGTGCTGGCGCCGTTGATCCCCGAGCATGTGAACACCCATCGTTTCGGCGGCGGCCGGCCCCGGGTCCCTGACCGCACCTGCGCCAATGGCATCTTCTACGTGCTGCGCACCGGCTGTCAGTGGAAGGCGTTGGACGCCACGGGCATCTGCTCCGGCTCCACCGCCCACCTGCGGTTTCAGGAATGGGTCGCCGCTGGGGTGTTTCTGGAGCTGTGGCGGGTGGGACTGGAACGCTATGACGAACTGAAGGGGCTGGACTGGAGTTGGTTGAGTATGGACGGGGCCATGACCAAATCACCCTTGGGCGGGGGGAAAAACCGGCCCCAACCCCACTGACCGAGGCAAAGGCGGCGTCAAGCGCAGCCTGTTGACCGAAGCTGAGGGCATTCCGGTGGGTCTGGCGGTGGACGGCGCCAACCGTCATGACATGAAGCTGGTGCGGGCCACGGTGGACAGCCTGCCGGTGCCCCGACCAGCGCCCACTCCGGACCAACCCCAGGGCATGTGCCTGGACAAAGGCTATGACTTTGACGAGGTGCGCCGCACGTTGGAGGAGTTCGGCTTCACCGCCCACATCCGCAGTCGGGGCGAGGAGGCGAAGGCGATCAAAAAGGAGGCTGGGTTCAAGGCGCGGCGCTGGGTGGTGGAACGAACCCACGGCTGGCTGAACCGTTTCCGGCGCATCCTCGTGCGCTGGGACAAGTCCCCCGACAACTACATCGCCTTTCTTCATTTCGCTTGCGCCCTGATCGCCCTCAGAGCCGCCGGGTTATTAGGATAGGCACTAAAGCCGTCGTTGTAATACTAGTCTGGCTAAATCCGAACCCATGCGATCTGTACGGGGACATCACATTCCCATGCACGGCAGAGAGGTAAACTACTTGCCCATCGGTGTTGGGCTGAATTGGGAATCCAGTGGATCGTGGTTCGAAGCACGTTCACGATACCGACGCCGTGGTTTTTTTGTAATGTTTATCCATCTCGTTCAATATATTGGAATTGAAAAAAGTCTTTTTGGCACTCTTGGGATTGTCAGGATCAAGAAAACGGACTTTTGCGAAGTGCTCGTTTTTCTGTAGCGGTTTGTGGATATCGTGATATTTCTGGTTCGCCTTGAAATCGCTATAGCGTTTCCTACATTGCGCGGTGAGCGTATCGTAATCCCAAGGATAACGCTCTCTAATCTGTTCTTCAGTCAGGCGGACTTCTGTCGCCCCAAGTTCAGTGGTATTTCGCACTGACAGAGCGTCATTGGCTTTGGACCGAGTAAATCTGATGTCGATGTTCACGGTTACGGTATAAGGTGAGGTGGGATCTATGTCTGGATTGTCAAGACCGTCCAAATACAACAGGAAATTCTTTTCTTCCGCGTTGAGGACAACCCCTGCAATATCTTTAGGGATGTCGATAAACGCGAGCGGCATCAGGTGCGGACTAAACTCCGATAGTTGCCGATCAAACCAGTCATGGGAAGCAGACACGAAATTTTTGACGCAGGCGGCGGCAACCTCATAAACCCGAACATTGAAGCTTGTCGAATGGCTATAAAAGTGCGTAGCACAGTCGCGAAGCTCTACCATGATTTCGATGTTCCGGTGGGCTGAAGCGTCGAGGATTTTGCTTTGGAACAACCTTTCGGATAAATGTGTTATGCCGTGCGTGAACGGCGCATCGGAACGGGTCCTTTGAATATACCGTTTCTTGCTCGGCCTACCGTTTTTGTTCTGACGTCGTTCGTAAACGTACAGGCTCCGCTCTTTGTTTTGATGGTCCGCGAGCCATTTGGCTTTCAGCAGCAGTTCCCAGCCGTTTATCGCGAGAATCGTGAAACTCTCCACTTTATGAGGAAACGCAGGCTTGTTGTAGATTTCAACCGCAGCGACCATCGCGGATGTTGCTCGGTCTAGCATCTCGTGTGAACGCGATTTCATACAACCACCATGCAACGACCGGAAGAAAAGTGCTAGTTACACTGCCTCAGCTCGCGCCAACGCCGCCAGCTCCCGCGCCGCGTACCCCAGCAGCCTGCAATACACGTCCACGTTGTGCTCGCCCAGCAGCGGCGCTCGCGTCAGCGTGGTGGGGGTCTCGCTGAGCTGCAAGGGTGCGCCGGTGTATTCCAGCGGGCCGGTTGCGGGGTGGTTCACCGCGGAGTAGAAGCCGCGCTCGCGCTGCTGGGGGCTCTGAAATACCTCGGCTGGCGTGTAGTAGGGAGCGATGGGCACGCCGTGGGCCTGGCCTTCGGCGTAGAGCCATTCGCGGGTGTGCTGGGAGAACCACTCCCGCATGTGCCGGTTCAGCTCGGGGCCGTGGGTGGCCGGGTCGCTGAACATCTCCGGCGATGCCCAGTCGGGGTTGCCCATGAAAGCCAGCAACCCCTCGAACTGGCGCGGCTCCAGCGTGAGCAGTTCCACGTACCCGTCCGACGCCGGCAGCACGCCGCCGACGCGGAAGTATCGCGAGAAGCGCGTCTCGGTGATGCCCTCCGACTCGTGGCGTTGGATGGGCATGTAGCCCACGGACAACTGCGCCTCCTGCGCCGAGGAGTCGACAACTTGCCCGCGTGGGCCATCCGTGGCTCCCAGGCGGTTGTACACGGCGGCCAGCGCGCCCACGGCGGCGGTGAGGCCGGCCTGGTAGTCGCCCATGTTGGCGCCGGCCACGATCGGCGGTCGGTCAGGGAAGGTATCCAACGCCACCCCGTTGGGCAGCAGCCAACCCTCGCCTCCGGCATGGAAGGTCGCCAGGTGTCCGGCGCGGTAGTCGGCATACGGCCCGCTGCTGCCGAAGGGCGTAACGACAGTGACGATAAGCTCGGGGTTGGCGTCAAGCAGGGAGTCGCTGTCCAGGCCGACCGCAGCGGCACGCGCCGGCGTGTAGTCGTGCACGACCATGTCCACGCGGGCGACCAGTTGACGCATCAGGTCCCGGCCGGCCGGATTTTCCAGATCCAGCGTGATACTGCGCTTGCCCGTGTTCAGGTACAGGAACAGTCCGCTGCGTTCGGGATGAGGGGTGTCGTCAGGGAATGGGCCGAGACGTCGTGACGGGTCTCCGCCGCCCGGAAGCTCTGCCTTGATTACCTGGGCGTCCAGCGACGCCAGCAGCTTACCGCAATACGGGCCAGATATGAGGGAGGCGATCTCCAGGACGCGGAGGTGGGGAAGGGCGGTTGGTACCGACGTTGGATTAGTCATAGTCTCACTCGTACACTACTTCTGTATTCATTGACCATTAGCGCCCAGGAACCACCCGGAGGTAGGCACCGGCCCGTCGCCGCGGTAGATGCTCTGGGCGTAGGCAGATAGCGCGGCCCCCGAGACCAGCGTCAGGGCCGAGAAGAACAGCCAGATGAGGATGATCAGTACCGACGCCAACGGGCTGTAGAACAGACGCTGCGGCGCTATGTAGGCAAAGAACAGCGCAAACACGTAGCTGGCCGCCTCGAAGATGATACTCGCGCTGACCGCCCCCAGGATGGCCCAACGCCAGTGCACCGTTCGTTCCGGAACGAATCGATAGACGAGGAGGAACACGACCACCGAAAGCATCCAGGCCAGCAGGCTGGGCCACCAGCGCTGCGCCTCCACTGCATTGGCCAGTGCTCCCAGATGAACTGCGCGCAGGGCGTTGAGCGTCAGATCGGGCACCGTGACATAGGTGAGTACCGTGGATATGAGCAGCCCGAACGCCATCGCGCTGAGAAACAGATACTCCCGCGTCTTGCCGATCACGCCCACCTGGGAGGGTTCTATTCCCCAGGCCCGGTTGACCACTAGGCCAACTGCGCTGAAGAGCTTGAAGCTTCCCCATAACAGACCGAGCAACGCGATGAGGCTAGTGACGCCAGCCACCGCCGGTGGCTGGGACGGCCACAGGGTCGAAACATCCACATTCGGGGGAAGTACTCCCGAAGAAATGGATGCGAACCAGGTGCGGGCGCCGTCCTCTCCCAGCAACAGCGGCAAGATCTGCAACACGACCACCGAGAACGGCAGCAGAGACACCATCCCGTAGTAGGCCACTCCGGCCATCAGCTGCTGGTTGTCGTTGCGCGTCACCGCTGCCATGGTCGCCAGAACCAGCCGTACCGAGTTCCTGCGGTGCGCCAACCGCTGAATGGCCCGCCGGAATAGCAGCGCCTGCAATACCGGGCGGATGCGCAGCAACCGACGGTTGCGGGTCGCCCAGTCGGCGGCCTGGTGCAATTTCGCTTCAAAGGAGGTCATCGGCGATCAGTGAGATTTGAGGGCGCTTCCCGGCGGTGTTCTTCCCAGCAGGTAGTGGGTCGGCAAACGCAGCCACACTCTGCCAAGTATTTGCGAGGCGGGTACCGGGCCAAACCGCCGGCTGTCGCCGCTGTCTTTACGGTTGTCGCCCATCAGGAAATACTCGTTGTCTTCGCATAACCACGACAGGCCCGGACTTGGAGCGGCCTGGGCCCCTGGTGCTACAAACGTCTCACGCAGCACTTCTTCGTCGATCCGGACGGTGCCATCCGTTCCGACACGACAGTATTCACCCGGCAACCCCACCACACGCTTGACGCTGATTGTGAGCTGGTGTTGTTCACCCCAACCCGGAACCTGCACCACGATCACCGAGCCGCGTTTGTAATTTGTGGGCTTTCGCAGCCGCGGTGCAACGTGTATCAAATCGCCGTCCCGCAGCGTTGGGCTCATACTGTCGCCCCGTACCACAAAATGCGAACGGAACAGAAACCGCGCGATACCGCTGACCGCGCGGCCGATTGCAGTAGTAACAAACCCGGCGCGACGGAAACTGCTGCGCGGCACCGCTATTCAGCTTGCGGTTCCCAGAAGGGGTAGGAGCCCAATATCTTCAACATGTCCGTATGCCGTCGCAGCCCGTCCAAGGCGGCGGCGACCTCTGGCTCACGCCGGTGTCCCTCGCAGTCAATGAGGAAAATGTACCGTCCCAGTTCACGCTTGGTCGGGCGGCTTTCGATCTTGACCAAGTTGATGTTCCGGCTGGCAAATTCGCCGATCGTGCTGTACAGATTTCCCGGCCGGTCCACGGAAAACGCGAAGCAGATTGACGTGCGATCATGACCGGTGGGCGCGTGGTCGGCGTGGGACAGTACGGCGAACCGGGTCTGGTTAACCGTGTTGTCCTGGATCCCCTTGTCCAGGATGCGCACGTCGTAAATCTCAGTGGCCCGCTGGGGGCAGATCGCCGCCGCCGGCACCCGGCTGGCCTGCATGTCAGCGACCGCGGCAACAGTGCTCAGCGAAGCCTCCGCGGGTACCGCCGGAAAACGCGATTCCAGGTAGGCGCGGCACTGGGCCAGCGCCTGCGGATGGGAGTAAATCACCTCTACCGACTCGGCCGCCACGCCAGGGGCGGCAACCAGGTAATGGTCGATTGGGATCACTACCTCGTTCTGAATGGACAGGCCGGACTGGGAGATGAGCAAGTCCAGCGTAAACGTGACCGATCCCTCCAGGCTGTTTTCAATGGGCACCACACCCACGTCCACCTCGTTGTTCGAGACCGCGCCACCCACCGCACTGATCGTGGGGTAGGGGGTCATGATGCCCCGGGGCGAATAGAGCAACGCGGCCTGCTCCGTATAGGTTCCGGCCGGTCCCAGGTATCCGATTCGGTCGCTCATAGGATTACCCCGCCATCCAAAACGGGCCTGCGATCATCGGGCGAACGCCCGCTCGACATCTTCGTGACTGCCAACCACGACCAGGATGTCACCATCATCGATCATTTCGTCTTCAGCCGGGTTCAGAATATATTCGTGGCCACGTCGTATCACCATCACGGAGACGTGATGCCGCGTGGATTCGGATACGAGGCCCGCGTCACGCAGGGACATGCCGCGCATTTTTTCAGGCGGCCGCAGTTTATGCACCCCGGCGTCCTCCGTGATGTTCATGAACTCAACGTAATTGGGGCTCAGATCCAGGCTGGCGGCGCGCTCCGCGGCCTCTTCCTCGGGAAAGATCACCTTGTCCGCGCCCACGCGGTGCAGTATTTCGGCGTGTTGGGTGTCGGTGGCCCGGGCGATGACGTAAGGCAGGCCCATGGACTTGAGCATCATTGTGGTGATGATGCTGGACTGGATCTGGCTTCCTAGGGCCACGACGGCCACATCCATCTCCCCTACGCCCAGGTCGCGCAGGGCGGTCTCGTTGGTTGCGTTGGCCTCGACGGCGTAGGTGACCCGGCCGAGCATTCCCTGGACGCGCTGCTCGTCCTGATCAATAGCCAGCACTTCGTGTTCCCGCTGGAACAGCGTACTGGCCAGCTTCGCTCCGAACCGGCCCAAACCGATCACGCATACTTGCTTCGCCATGATGACTAACCAATTCTAACGGGTTCTTCAGGGTAGCGGTAGGTGGCGTCCTCTCTGGGAGTGAGCAGCATCACCAGGGTCAGCGGACCGATCCGGCCCACCAGCATCGTGATCATGAAAATGATCGAACCGGCCAGGCTGAGCTCGCTGGACACTCCCGTGGACATTCCGTTGGTGCCGAAGGCCGATATCGTCTCGAACATCAACGGCAAAAACGGCAGGTGGGGGTCAGTATAGGTCAGGATGGGCAAGACGATGGCGAGGAACGTCACGCCCAGCAGCGCCACCAGGAGCGCGCGGGATACCAATGCCGGGGCGATTTCCCTGCGGAATATGTCGGTGGTGGGGTCGCGCAGGGCCGATGAGCGCGCGGCGACCAGGAGCACGGCTACGGTGTTGACCTTGATCCCACCGGCAACGGATGCGGTGGACCCCCCGATGAACATCAGCCCGCCGAACACCAGTTGGGTGAAGTCCCTGGTCTCGCTCCAGTCCAGCGCCGCGAACCCCGCCGTGCGCCCGCTGACCCCGTGAAAGATCGCCGAGCCGACAATCCCGTGGCTCGAGTGGCCCCATAGCACGCCGTTCCATTCCGCAAACAGAAATGCCAGCGCGCTGAACGCATAGAGAAAGGTCGTCAGAATCAACACCAGCTTGGTGTCGAGACTGAACCGTCGGAAATTGAACAGGAACAGTCCGGGCCAACGACGCCGCGACCGGCTCGGGCTCCAGTTCCGGCGCATGTCCATGATGAACGGCCACCCCAGGGCGCCGGCGATGATCAGCGGCGTCATGACCCACATCAGGTACGGATTCGCCCCCAACGTCGCGGCGTTGCCGCCCCCCGACGCGTTGGGCAGGATCGAGAATCCCGCGTTGTTGAGCGCCGACACCGAAAGGAACAGCGACTGCCAGACTGCTTCCAAGAGCGTGAAGTACGACACCGATCGCATCCGGACATAAAGCAACGCGGCTCCGATCAGATAGCCGATGAAGAACGCGACCACGATGTTCCGCGCGACCCGGCTCACATTCCGGGCGGATATATCACCCACCGTGTCCTGGTAGACGTCCTGTTCCAACGCTGTGGCCCGCCGCCCGATGAAAGCGATCAACACCGTGGCTGCGGTGATGAACTCCAATCCGCCCACGAGCATCAGCACGAAGATGACCGCTTTGCCGAACTGGGACCAGAATTCGGTGGTGTCCACCATCGTCAGTCCGGTCACGGTGGAAGCCGAAATTGCGGTGAAGAAAGCCACCCTGAGGCTGGCCGCCGCGTCGTCAGCAGCAGCTATTGGCAGGGCCAGCATAGCGCCGCCGATCACGTTCAGCAGCAGGAACGTGAGCAAGAGCAGCAGCGGGGTTGAAGACCAGCGTCGCGGCGGAACACGGCGCCGGCGAATGGGAATACGAACCGGGTCAACCCGCCGCACCCGCCACGACGGATTATCATTCCCGGGCGGGTCTAGTACGGCTGCGGCCTCAGGCTCGCTGGAGCCGGCGTTACCGTCGGATGGAACGTTCACGTGGCGGCACCGTACGCTGGTCGGGGCGGATATTTAGGATGCCGGGGGCCGGATCATTCGCAGGCTTGGCGCAGTCCAGCGTCATTATGACCGGGGAACACGATATGTCAATCGCGCAATGGCGGACCTGGATAACCGCCCCGCAAGCTGGACTTTACGCATAATTTAGAAAAAGTATAAAGACAGGGTAAGCTGGCCAGACCACACTTGCCACGGAAGGCCCAGCCATGCTCACCCTGCCCGATGCCATTTTACCCGTACTCCATCCCTTCGCCACGCTGTTTCACAGCCCGACCTGGCGTAAAGCCCACATCCTGCTGGTCGGCGCGTACTGGTCCCAGGCCAACGTACCGTGGCGGCGGCGCGGCGCGTCATGGGCCGCAGCGACCAGCGCGACTATGCCCGTTACCATGAGGTGCTCAATCGGGCGGTGTGGTCGCCCCGCCCGGCGGCTCGCATCCTGCTGTTGCGGCTGCTCCAGCACCTGGATCAGGGCGATGGTGCGTTGATCTGCGGCATCGACAAAACCCTGGAGCGGCGTCGCGGCCCTCAGATCAAATCCTTGGGCATCTACCGCGATGCGGTGCGTTCCAGCCGGAGCCACCTGGTCAAGGCCAGCGGCCTGCGCTGGATCTCCCTGATGTGGCTGGGCCAGGTCCCCTGGGCCGGACGCGATTGGGCCTTGCCCTTTCTCACGGTACTGGCGCCCTGGGCACGCTGCTACCGGCAGCGCGGACGCCGCCACAAAAAGCTCACCGACTGGGCGCGGCAGATAATCCTGCAACTGCGCCGCTGGCTGCCGCAGCGCCCCCTGGTGCTGGTGGGCGACAACAACTACGCCGTGCTGGACCTGCTCCACTCTGGACCTGCTCCACTGCTGCCAATCGTCGGCCCAGCCGGTTACTCTCATCGCGCGCTTGCGCCTGGACGCCGCCCTTGATGAACCGGCGCCAGCACGTCAGCCGGGTCAGCACGGTCGGCCTCCGTTGCAAGGCCGACGGCTGCCCGCGCTGAAGGCACTCCTGGCTGAAGGCACTCCTGGACTTGCCCACCGTGTCAGGGGTAGAGGTGTCGGTAGCCTGGTACGACGGCACTACCCGCACGGTGGAACTTACCTGGCAAACGGCGGTCTGGTATCGCTCGGGCAAGCCACCCGTGCCCCGGCGCTGGGTCTTGGTTCGGGACCCCCAGGGCGAATTCGCCACCCAGGCTTTGCTGTGCACTGACCTGGCCGTGGACCCGGCGCAGAGCTTGGAATGGTTGGTGCTGCGCGGGCAACTGGAGGTCACCTTCCAGGAGGTGCGGGCTCACCTGGGCGTGGAGACCCAACGCCAGCGGTCGGATCGACCCAGCGCACAGCGGCGTGGTACGCCAAGCCGTCGCCGACCTGCGTGGATGCCAT
>CBDCPE010000002.1:0-395566 GCA_965220055.1 Dehalococcoidia bacterium
ACCAACGCCATCTATTTCAACGCTTCTTGGCACCAGCCCTTCAGCCCGAGTCGTACCGAGGTGCGTCCGTTCCATCTGGCAGGAGGCGGAACGGTGGATGTTCCGATGATGACGGAGACCTACAAAGGAATACGGCTACGCGAGGGGCGACGGCTACCAGGTGGTCGATGTCCCGTACTCCTGGGGCGAGATGTCCATGACCATCCTGCTGCCCGACGAAGGCACGACGCTGGAAGCACTTGAGGGCTCGCTGGACTCGGAGATGCTCGACCGGATCATTGATGACATCGAGACTGACTACGTCACCCTCACAATGCCGTTGTTCGAGTTTGAGTCGGAGTTCAGCCTGGGCGACACCCTGGCTGAGATGGGGATGCCCGACGCCTTCGGCGGCGGGGCTGATTTTTCAGGCATGACCGGGTCCAAGGACCTTTGGATCTCCCGAATAGTCCACAAGGCGTTCGTTTCGGTGGACGAAGAGGGCACCGAGGCGGCGGCGGCCACTGTGGTAGCCATGGTTGAGTCAGGTCCCGGCAAAGAACCCATCGCGGTGACGGTCGACCGGCCCTTCATGTTCCTTATCCGTGACACCGGCACCGGCACGGTCCTGTTCCTGGGCCGCGTGTCGAACCCTGACCCGGCATGGAACAACTGAGAAACTCGAACGGAGGATCCCGATGGGCTCAGGGCAAAGCAGACCCCTCCGTGCACTTCAGCAACCGATGGGTGCCGGTGAGCAACAACAATGCTTCCGACTTGGCTGAAGGGGGCGACGGTGGTGGAGCATTCTTCGACGGCAACGCTGGGTTCGGATATTGACTCGTGAGGCGGATACCCATAAAGCCATCTGCACGGCGTTCAATTCAATTGAGAGCGCGGGGTTGTCACCGGACACTGATTGGTCGGAAGGTTGGTTCGCCTGCCGACGTGCACCCTCAACGTCGGCAGGCGTTCCGGTGCCTGTTCTTTGCGCTGGCGGTGATTGCGTTCGCGACGTCCTGTGGCCATGATGCCGGCGGCGCGGCTCCGGCGGTCGGGCAGTTCGTGGCGACTGTGAACCCGGTCACAACGGCTCCGACACCAACTTACGACCCAGCTACGGCCAGAGAGACGCTCGTGCTCCCGCGGCACGATGAGCCGCTTCTCGTCAATCGCGGTGATCGGTACGTCTATGGCGAACTGTCGCTTTCGGGCGACTGTTTGCGAATATCCTACGTTGACCCGTCTGAGGATCCCTGGACGCAGGACGGTCTGTTGCTCGTGTGGACAGCCGGATTCGACGTGCGGACCGAGGACGACGTGGTGGAAGTGACCGGGGCCGACGGCGGCGTGGTTGCCGCAATCGGGCAAACGCTTCGGGTATCGGGCAAGCATGTGTCGGACCGATATGCGGTGGTCGACGAGTGGGATTGGGACGGCGGCGAGGCGGGGCACTGCGCTGGTCCCTACTGGCTAGTCGGAGACGAGGTCACCGCCAAGACGCCGAATGTGTCGGCCGTCGGGTCGGACGATGGGATCTTCTTCCCGCGATTGAACCACCAACGCGGGCCCATAGGGTACCCGTTGGAGGGTGTGCGAGGACGGCTGGCACTGCGCGTTCGTTGCCTTTTGCTGGAGATCCCCCATCCCCCCGGAGCCTACCTCGTGGTCTGGCCTCCGGGTTTCTACGTCCATAGGATGAAGGATGACGTGATCGTGCGGAACGGCGGCGGCAGCGTCATCGCCCAGGTCGGCGATGACGTCAGTTTGGGCGGGGACGGTCAACAAGGGGCGGATTACTCGGACGAATGTCCGGGAGCGTACTTTTGGGCTTACACGGTGCAGCGTTCTCCGGCAAGGTAGAACAGATCGATGGCATCTTCCTCCCGCGCCTAGACGATCAGCGTGGACGCATCATATTCCCGCAGGCGGGTTTGGAGGGACGCCTGACGTTGCGCGGTGGTTGCCTTTTGGTGGAGACGCCCTACTTCCCTGGAGAGTATCTGGTGGTCTGCCCTCCCGGTTTCAACGTCCGCAGGACGGGGGATGGTCTCTCGGTCCTGAACGGTGGCGGGAACGTAATCGCTCAGGTCGGTGATCACGTCACGCTGGGCGGGCGCAGCAGCAAGAAAGGCGCGGACTACCCGGGTGAGTGTCCGGGGGCGTACTTCAAGGCTTACTCGGTTCAACGATCTCCGGCAAGGTAGCACAGATCAGGTGATGGCAACCCGCGGCGGCCCGATCTGCAGGAACACCAACAGCCTGGAGAATGGTGACGTTAGCCTTCGGGAGATCAGGCCCCCGGAGTGTCTCCAGCGTGAAGGGAGCATTTCACGTGGACTACATTCCTGACGACATGGTTTTGCAATGACTTCCGACCGAAATTATTCCCAAGGTCTTTTCGGGGACTTGTTCCGCGGCTGGTGGCTGGCGATCTTCCTGACGGTGATCGCGCTCCTGGTCTATGAGGACGCACTGCCGGACCTGGCCAGAGAGTTCATCTTTGCAAGCCTGCCTGACACCGGGGTCCCTTTCAAAACGTGGGATTGGCTGAAATACGTAACAGAAATCGGCGAACTCCTCGATGGCCTGCCCTTGGTGCTGCTTTCGCTTCCTGGAGCGTGGCTGGTGGACCGTTTCGGCCCCCGGCGCGTGGCACGTTGGGGAGTGCTGGTGGCGGTCGTAGGATACCTGACTCTCATCGGCGCACAGCCGGTCAACTGGGTGATGTATCTCAGCATTGCCCTATTGATTGTTGGGGCAACGGTGGGTTTCACCTGGGTGCCCGCGGCCACGCTGAACAACTGGTTCCAGCGACGCAAGGCCACCGCGATGGCAGTGCCGTTGTTCGGGTTCGCTCTGTGGCGAGTCGCGATCGATCCCGCGGCAAATTCCCTGATAGGTCTCCTGGGCTGGCGCCTCGCTGTTACCGTTGTCGGAGCATCGGCGCTGGCCGTTGTGATGCCTTTGGCCTGGCAGATTCGCGATCGTCCTGAAGACCATGGTCTGTATCCGGATGGAGCGTCGCCGGATCCCGACACCGTGCTGCCCGATTACACCTGGCGGGAGGCCGTACGATCGCGGTCCTTCTGGCTCCTGGTGGCGGGCGACGGATGCCTGTTCTCGGTGGGCTTGGCGTCGTGGATGCTGGCTAGACCGTTCCCGTTTTTTCATTATGATGAAGTCTACCCATTCGATGGATACTACCCATGGGGGGTTATATTCGACGTGAACACGTCGCGCATGGTGGCATCAACGGCAGCGGTCCTGGCTTGCGCCGTGATCGGCGACCGGGTCCCCGTCCGCTACGTGCTGGCAGGTTTGGCATTGCTCCTGGCGGGGTCGTTGATCCTGTTGGCCACCGAAACTCCGGGCAGCAGGTTCATATTCGGTGTCCTTTCGGGCATCGCCATGGGGGGAGGCCAGGCCATCCGGATCTCGGCCCGGGGCACCTATTTCGGACGCAAGAGCTTCACCACCATAACTGCCACCGGTTTGCTGTGCGTCCTGCCGTTTTACGTCGCGACGATTGCCACCCTGTTCAGGCTGTACAACCTGACCCGCGAAGGTTTGACGATGCCCGCCGCAGCGGGGCTGGTGGTATGCCTGTTCGGTGCGCTGGGATATCTGCTGGCGGGCACTCCGCAACTGGCGCCCTCACAGCAATTGCCAGCGGAGGGCTGATGTTCGGTCGGCGTCATCACAGTCGCTCCGGCGCCGGCCATAATCTGGCTCCACGGTCTTGAACCCCAGGGCGATCAGCGATGCCCAGGGTTGGTGCAGCGTGATGGCGTACATCTGGTGGTACGGCGCGCCCCGTCATTCCCGACGACGGCGCCGGGTTTGATCTCGGTAATGGCGCCGGCGGCCACCGCGGCCCCGATGATGTGGTGTCGGCAGTAGTCCTGGCCGGCGATGCGGTACAGGCTCTTGACGTAGACGGTGTGGGGGGCGCGGACGGGCGGCTCCAGTTCGGCGCCGCAGGTGGCGCATTTCGGCATGGTCTTCACCTCCAGGTGATTGGGCTGATTGCCGGCATTTTAGTGACGGACTCCCAGGACCCGTTTTGCTTTTGGCGCCCACGGTCGCCAAGGTTTGGAATGGTATCGATTGTTATGCAATGGACTCCAATGCATTGGCTACCTACCCATTCCATTGGATTGGTATGCAAACCATTGGAAATGGATACCAATGGTTTCGTCGCCGGCGTCGTCGATGCGGCCCTGAACGTGCTCACGCAACAGGACCGGATGCTCACGGTGGTTCAGTCCGTCTGGGGACCGATGTTAAGTCCGTCGTGGGCAGGCAAACGATGGTCGAACAAGCCCGCTTGCGTACGCCCGTTCGCCGCGCGATAATCGCGGCTACAGCATGCTCTGCAACCAGTGGATGCTGGACTGGGGTATGGGCACTAATGCCGCAGAATGGTGGACGATCTGGTACTGATCGGATCGCTGGACAACGACGCCATTGACATCCCGGTCAATGCGCACAAACTCTTCACAAAATGTTCACGACATGCCGGCTTATGTTCGCATCGATTTCATACTCGGGCCGTACAATGCGACCCACGTCAAGTTTCGCGTCGGGCATCCGCGCTCAGGGTGTTCTCAACCATAACTCAGGGGACAGCTCCCAATAAGCCAATACAGGTCAAATCCATAGAGGCTGAACGGCCCCCGTAACCGACGTTACAACCGCGTCGCTGACGCGGTTCCCCATTCCCGTCATAAACCACGTATACGTGAACGCTATCCTTGCCCCACTGATCGGTCCGAAGGACCACCATGATGGCTTCGAAGGAGACCCAGTCCCCGAACCTCTTCTCCAGATGCCGGCGGACGACCCCTGCAATCCGAGCTTCGTATGAGCCTTCTGTGAGCATGATGTCCGTCTCCACAGCCGCGGCTGTTCGCATCGGTCAGTGCCGCCCTCTTACGCCTCCGGGCGTTGGATCATGGAGATGAGCCGGTTGATGATGGTCCTCACTTCATCCGGGTGTGTTCGACCCGCAGCAGTCAGGTTGCGTTCACTGGCGTCTATGGTTCGTACGCGTTGGACCAGCGTCGTCGCCGTGACGTTGGAGTCCAGCATGGTTATCGGCACATCTCCAGGGGCGCCAATTCTCGGTTCCCGCTCCTCGACCTCCACCGTGATGGCCAGGTTGTTTCCGGCGTTGTAATCGACGACCAGGACGGTAGTGAGGAACGTCCGCCCATCTGGTTCAACGACGGGAAACCGCCAGAGGGAGCCGGTGTATATGGGCAGGATCCCATCAGATGTGGCCACCTCTCCGGGACGGTGAGCCGCGGTGAAACGTCGGGCCAGGGATTCTATGGCGTCGTCCAGTTCATCGGGAGATGCCCGGCCGGTGACGGCGCCCAACCGGCGTTGGCGCACCACTTTCACCTGCCTGGTCGATGCCCATGAATCGGTGTCGGATATGTATACGTGCTGTCGGGTACGGTACCTCTCGGCCGGCATGGTGCTCGACATCGGCAGTGCGATCGCCGTGCCGTAGCGTCCATTGAATTCGTTGGTGCTGACGATCAGGGCTGGTCGCTGTCCCGAAAGTTCGGCCCCGATGACGGGGCCGAACTCATAATCGTGAATGTCGCCTTGCCGGATGCTCGGCATGGTTGGCCCTTGATCACACGGCGTCGACGAAGCGCAGGTCCCCCTCGATCTCCTCGGGCGTCTGGCTGAAGCTGCTGAAATCCGGCTGCGGCAGCTTGCGGTTCTTGGCCAGCAGGTAGGCCGCCTGAGCCAGCTCGTGAATCTCCAGCCATGCGTAGCAGGCCACCAGCAGTTGGTCCGGCACCTCCGTCGCATCCAGCAGTTCACGGAGCTGGTCGTATCTCTCTTCCGTGAACCACTGGCCGGCTATGCCATGCGGAGAACCGTCCGCTTCCAGGGACTGGGCAGCGAGCCGTCTCACCTCGCGCCGCGCGGACACGTCCAGGAACTCATCCATCACCCGGTTCACCTGTCTGAGATGGTCGACGCTGAAATTCCAGTCCGGCGACTCCATGTACGCGAGGCGCTCGTCCGGATCCGTGTGGAAGAGCGCTTCGGCCCGCTGATGGGCGGCGGCCGTGGCCGCTTCCTTCGTAACTTGCGCTCCGGCGGATGGATAGAACCTCTCTGCCCAGGGAAGCACGGCGCTCGGTTCGAGCAGGGTTGCGCGTAAGGTCATGCTGGCATTCTTCCGACGTCGTGTCTCGTGAAGGCAAATGATGGCTCTTGTGGCGACCATTATGATGATCCGGCCAGACCGTGTCCATTCCCTGTCTACCTAGGGTTGGCTATTGCCGCAACCGGCGGCTCGTAAACGCGCTGGCTAACGTAATGGATGTTGGGCGGACCAAATCAGGTATTATTGGGCCCTGCGCTGCCCGGGCGAGCTACCATGTCCTGGCCAGAAACAGAAGGGACACCCCCAGACGTCCGTCGAACTTCGGCGACACCCTAGGCCCAGCAGCCCTTGCGTGAATGAAACGCGAATATGCGCAACGAATTCAGTGACAGTGTGCCTGCTCTCGCGGGAATGCAGGAAACAGTGGCGTCCAACTGCGTAAGTCCTATGGCAATCTGGGTACGCGTGAGGCTTTCTTTCTTGTCCCGCGCTTTCCCGTTTCCCGCGTCGCCCGGCTGCTGAGCATCGCTGGAATGAAAAACTCCGCCCGGCTCCTGTCACCAGTGCTGCGGCGGGCCGTTAGCACATTACGGGATCTGGCTCCCATCATCATCGTAATCGCGTTCTTTCAGTTGGTGGTGCTGCAACAGCCCTTCCCCAACCTGGGAAACGTGATTGTTGGACTGGTCTGCGTGTGCGTCGGGCTCGGGCTTTTCGTTCAGGGGTTGGAGAGCGGGCTCTTTCCCCTTGGCGAGGTGCTGGCGCGTGGTTTCGCCAATAAAGGCAGCCTGACGGCGATCCTGGCATTTGCCTTCTGCCTGGGATTCGGCGCAACCATCGCCGAGCCGGCCCTAATCGCCGTCGCCGCCGAGGCCGCCGAGGTGGCGTCGGAAACCGGAGCAATCTCCGATAGCGATGGGGCCCGCAGTTCTTACGCCCTCGAACTGCGCCTGGTGGTGGCCACTTCGGTGGGACTGGCCATCGTGCTGGGGGTCATACGTATCCTGAAGGGTTGGCCCATCCACCACCTGATCATCGGAGGCTACGTCCTCGTGACCGTGATGACTCTGTTCGCTCCCGCGGAGATCATCGGTGTGGCCTACGATTCCGGGGGCGTAACCACCAGCACGATCACCGTTCCGCTGGTTACGGCGCTGGGTGTGGGGCTCGCCACGTCGATCCGTGGGCGTAATCCCATGGTGGACGGTTTCGGGCTGATCGCCTTCGCCAGCCTGACGCCCATGATCTGTGTAATGGCCTACGGAATGGTTACCTGATGATAGATTTTCTGCACACTCTGCCGCCGGCCATTCTGTCGACGGTGTTTGACGTGGCTCCCATCGTGGCCGTCCTGACGCTGTTCCAGATCTTCGTCCTGCGTCGCCGGCTCCCCAACCTGCGCCGGACCCTTGCCGGCCTGGTGTGCGTCCTGCTGGGGCTCGCCCTGTTCCTGGTCGGTCTTGAAAATGCGCTTTTCCCCATCGGGGAGACCATGGCCTTCCAGCTCACCGCTCACGCGGCGGTCGGGGCGCAGAGTTCGGCTGGCGTGGTGGACTGGCGAGACTACCTGGTGGTATACATCTTTGGCGCGGCCATAGGCTTTGCCACCACGGTCGCCGAACCTTCGCTGATCGCCGTGGCCATCAAGGCCGCGGAGGTTTCCGGAGGCGCGGTCCGGGCATGGGGCTTGCGGATCGCGGTGGCCGTTGGTGTGGCCATCGGCGTGTCTCTGGGTTGCTTCCGCATCGTCACCGGCACGCCCTTGCCCTGGTACATCATCGCCGCCTACGCCATCGTCATAGTGCAGACCTTCCGGTCCAGCCGGACCATCATATCCCTCGCCTACGACAGCGGCGGCGTGACCACGTCGACCGTCACGGTGCCGGTGGTCGCCGCTCTAGGCCTGGGTCTTGCCGCCAGCATTCCGGGACGAAACCCGCTGATTGACGGGTTCGGACTGATCGCTTTCGCCAGCGTATTTCCCATCATGACCGTGCTGGGTTACGCTATTGTGGCATCCTGGTGGGGCCAGAGGAGAACCGCCGGCAGTCGGGAGCAGGCAGATCCATGAGGCTGAAGCTGATTGTCGCACTCGTCAGCGACGACAAAACCGATGTCGTGGTGGATGCCGCGCGAGCCGGCGGCGCCACCGGAGCTACCATAATCACCAGTGTACGGGGTGAGGGGCTGCAGCCGGGAAAAACCTTCTTCGGTCTGCGCCTGGAGGGGATGCGGGACATGGTGCTGTTTTTGGTCCTGGAAACCCGTGCCCGAGACATCCTGGAGCGCATCCACGATGCGGCACGGTTCGATACTGAGCACGGCGCCGGCATCGCATTCCAACTGGACATTGAAGACGCGGTCGGCCTCGGCACCCAATTGCCCGCCATTCTGGATGAGTTGGAATACGACCTATGAACGCGCAAGGTCCGGTCAGGGTAGGCGACGTGATGACACCCGAACTCTACAGCATTGACGGAGTGGCGACGGTGGCCGATGCGATGGCGTTGATGAAGAGGCACGATGTTGAGACGTTGGTCGTCAACCGGCGCGATGAAACCGACGAAGTGGGGTTGGTGCTGGCCTCCGACGTGGCACGCGAGGTAATTGCCCGCAACCGCTCGCCGGAGCGAGTCAACGTGTACGAGATCATGTCAAAGCCGGTGCTGACCCTGCCTCCCGATATGCTCACGCGCTACGCGGTGCGTTTGCTGGTACGGTTCCAGGTCTCGCGCTCCATCGTCGTTGACAACGACAGAAACCCCATCGGGTTCGTGACCCTGCGCGACCTGGTGATCAGCCGCTAGCCACCGCGGCCCCGCCAAACCGTCGCCACGCGTAACACATTCGTCTCCATGGGGTTTGGCGGCGGCGGCGCTGTTCATGATAGCGTCGCTGCCGGCAAGATAGGTAGGGACGATTTCCCAACTCGCCCGAGGCGAGCAAACGACGCCGCCACGGCCCCCTTGGTAACTGTTCAGACTTGCGGTGATCTGCGGACTATTCGGCGTGTTGTGGAGGGGCAACCAAGCACGGAATCTCCACCGCAAACCGTTCCCGTCCCCTCAAACGTGAACAGTTACCCCCTTGCGCCCCTCTTGCGCACGTTCGTTCGCTGCGCGATAATCAGGCTTATCGCGCAGCTTTTACCTTCCGAAATCGCCACCGAAATCCCGCCGCCGGAGACCCTCCATGACCACCACCCCTGGCGCCCACGTCGTCCCCCGGGAACCGGCGCCCCTGCCGGAGCTAAGGGCCGCCGACCGGGGCGTGGCCTCATCCCTGGAGGCCGTCCTCGCCGACCACACCCAGCGTGTCTACGGAACCCAGTGGAGGTTGTTCACCGGCTGGTGCGACGAGGTCGGACTCACATCTCTCCCCGCCGAGCCCCTCACCGTGGCCCGCTACCTGGCCGCCCGGGCCGGCTCCGGCGCCTCCATCGCCACCATCCGGCTGGCCACGTCAGCCATCGCCAAGGCCCACGAGTGGGCGAAGCTGGAATCGCCCTGTCGGGACCCGGGCGTGCGTGCCTCCTTAAAGGGATGGGGACGGAGACTTTCGAGACCCCAGCGCCAGTCGGGCGCCCTCACTGCCGACATCCTCGCCGTGATCCGGCTCACCGCCGTCCAGCCCAGACGGCGCGGCCGTGGCATCGAGACTCCCGAGCAGGCGGCGGAACGGGGGAGGTTTGACGTGGCCTTGGTGGCCGTGCTGTCCGACGCCGGACTGCGGCGTTCCGAGGCTTCGTCTCTGACCTGGGGCGACGTGCAGCGCTGGGAGGACGGCAGCGGCCGCATCACCGTGGTCCGTTCGAAGACCGACGCCGAGGCCCAGGGCGCGGTGGTGGCCATCACCCCCGCTGCTATGGGCGCCCTCTCCGCCCTCCGGCCGGCGGGCGTGGCCGGTGAGGTAAAAGTGTTCGGGCTGTCGGAGTCGCAGATCGCCCGGCGGGTGAAGGCCATCGCCAGGGCCGCTGGGCTGGAGAATTGGGAGTTCTTCAGCGGGCACAGCGGGCGGGTCGGCATGGCCCGGCGCATGGCCCAGAACGGCGCCCCCACCCACGAGATCGAGCGCCAGGGCCGCTGGAAGCAGGGCGGGGGCATGGTCGGCCGCTACACTCGCGGCGAGACCGCCGGGTCGGCGTTACGGTACTTATAGACGGCCACTGTCTTGACACGTCTGACCCGCGTCAAGTGTCAGGTCATGGCTTCGATCATGATTAACTCTTCGGTCAATCCGGGTGCGGTGGCCACAGTTATGCTTGGTCTTCAAACAATGGGCTAAACTACCGGATACCATGGAGGTGATATGCCGGAAAGCCACCACAGCGGAGGTTTCCTGTGGCACCAGTTCCTATACGAGGTCAACAAAGCGACAGCGTCACTCATGTACCTCCTGCAGGGGATGGAGTCCGTTCGCGAAAGCGAGCTTGTCCCATACAACCAGATGACCACCGCCAATCAGCAATTTGCTGCCTGCTTTCCGAAACTTTCGTACGTCGGCGTGCCGCTATCCATGTCTGGTATCGGCTTCGACCTTAACGATGTGCTTGAGCGTGAAGCGGCAGCAGAGCAGCTCGCATTCAAGGGATGGGTGGAGCAGATCTACTTTCTGTGGGAGAGCTGGTTTCGTAACCAGATGAAGGACAGTTTCAGAGGCCCTGGGATTATCCGTCCCGAAGGAGACGCTATCGGAGACTTTCGGCACATCCGCAATGATTTGATCCACAACAACGGCGTAGCCAGCAAAGAAGAGACGGGCAAGTGTATGGTGCTCAAATGGTTCAAGCTTGGAGAGTCCATCGTTCTGGGCATACGGCACGTGTTCGATTTTCTGAATCAGTTGGGATTCATGACGAGGTCCCCCGGATTTCTCGACGACGGCGCCGCCGCGTGGGTGGTTTTCCCTGGGATGGAAGAGGACCTTGTCAGCGGCCCAACTCCGGGCATCGTGTCCCTCAGGACAGTCATGGACAAGGTATTGGATAACGGTTCCAGCTGGCACGTGGTGAGCGTTGTATTCGAGAACGGAGTTTTCGTCACCGTACCGGTCCTTTACGGCGATGATGGCAGCACTCCCGAGCACAGGATCGATCTTTTCAAAACCACCTGTATTGACAGCGATGGCGACTTACTCTTGCCGAAAGGATATGTCAAAACACGGGAAAGCCTGTATAAGGAGGCCGTAGACGTACTTTTCGGCAAGGGTTCAAAAATTGACGGACTGGGGGTACCGGGACCTCCATTCAGATTCAGGAAAGAATGATTGCTACCAGTATGAGCCGGCAGAACTTCAGCGGCCACGGCGGGCGGGTGGGCATTGCCCGGCGCATGGCCCAGAACGGCACCACCACCCACGAGATCGAAGGCTAGGGCCGGTGGAAGCAGAGCGGCGGCATGGTCCGGCCGCTACACCCGCGGCGAGACCGCAGCATCGGCGCTGCGGTATCTGTAACTCAAGTCGCTCAACCCGACCGCTTCGGCCGCTTTATCACCGCTCTTGGCATCCCATCCACCTGGAATCTATCCCAGACCATCGTACTTCCTTACCTCTCATCCCCAACTCCAGTGCCGCAATCGCGACGTGAGACGGGTTCTGCCTAAAGAAAGCCACGATTTGATCACCCAATCATGTACTCCAGCCTGTCCATCAACTCCCGAAGGTTCGTTATGGAAACAGCCTGGTCTCGCTGTACGAACAGGAACTGCACGTCCTTGACCGTCTTGCCGGTGGCCCGTTGGACAGCGGCCGCGTAGGCAGCCCCTTGCCATTGGTAGTAAACCATTTTCGCGCGAATGTGCTCTTCGTCGCGCACGTCGTCTGATTTGTAATCGACGATGACCAATTGGTCATCATTACCCAGGTACAGCAGGTCGATGATCCCTTCTACGACGATCGGCCCTCGCGGGGTATCAATAGGAGCAGCCACGGGGATCTCTGGCCATAGCTTGGGAGCACGGAAGGCAGCGATCACCGCCGAATGTCTGACGGCGCGCTTCGCTTCCCGGGTGATCGCAGTACTCTGGCCGGGCACCCCCTCGTTGCCGGCTTCCCGGGGGGCGAGGCTGTCGATGACTGCGTCCAACTGGTCCAGAAGAGCGTCAGGCGGCTGGTCGTCGCTCAAGGACAACTGGGGCAAAATCGCCACAACCGCTTTCTGCAGCACGGCATGTAGAGCGCTGCCGAAAGCGGTGCCGCCGCGTCCGAAGCGCCAGGGTTGTTCGCTGTCCGGATCCGCCTCCTTGTCCTCGACCACGGCAGGGTCAGAATGTGGCGCGTCTCCCCGGTCAGTACTGGCGTGGCGAGCGATCCAAGTTGCGGTTACCGCCTGGGGAGCTGAACGGGGGAAATTGGAGTCTTCACGTTGCTGCCGCCAGCTCGCAGCGTCGTACGCCAAGGGCGCTACTCCGTGGGTCGTTTCGGTCATCGTCGAATCCAATGCCGGTTCCGCATCCATCCCGACATTTTCCTGCAGGTGCGAGTCCACGTCGTTCAGGATGGCGCGCAGGACCTCGGTACGGGCGTTGCCTTCCCGGTCGGGCTGATGGTACAGGCTCACTAGCAAGTGATCCCGGGCACGGGTTGCCGCGACATAGGCCAGCCGGACCAGCTCTGCCTCCGCGTGCTCGCGGTCCCGCTCCACCAACGCGGCGTATCCCGGCGTTTCCACGCTGCCTATCTTGACTTCCGCGACACCGTCTGACTCGTCGAACTGCGTGTTTCTGCGGCGCGCACCGGCGGCTTGGTTCAATCCCAGCAGGATGACGATGGGAAACTCTAGGCCTTTGGAGGCGTGCATGGTCATGATGCGAACTGCGTCGTCGTCGGTCTCGGGTACGGGAACCTCGATGATACGGCTCCACTCTTCCTGCTGGGTTTCGGCCCAGAGGACAAACTGGCGGAGGTTCCACGAGGTATCGCCACCGCTGATGCCGGGACCGGACTCCAAGGTCCGGGCCTGTTCGATGAGAAACTGGCGGCGGCGCCACATCTCCCGCGGGCGGTATTCCGCCAGGTCCAGTTCTTCCAGCCGCCGTTCCCTGACGAAATCGCTGATCAGTCGAGACGTGGAGACAGCGTGCCGCCTATCGTGGTACTCGCGTAGCTTCGCCATGCCCTCCCGCACCGCTGTCGGTCCCTCTGGCGTGGTTCCCGCCAAGTAGCTCCAGGATCTTTCCGCCTCGCGCCAGTTAAGCAGATCCACGTCAGAGCAAGCGAAAGCCGGAGAGCGCAGCGCCGCCACCACCGACACCTCATCGGTGGGATCGTCGATGGCCCGCAGGCAGTTGAGCAGGTCCTGGACTTCCTGGGTGTTGAAGAGCAGCGAACCTCCCTCGATACGGTATGGTATGCCAGCGTCCTCAAGGGCACGCTCCAGGATCCCCAAGCCAGTGCGGGAGCGGATCAAGATGCATATGTCCCCCAACCGGGCTGGGCGCACGGCACGGGCATCCCTGTCGTACACGCTCAGCCGTTCGTTTCCTTCGGAGATGTATGCCCGCAGCATATTGACCACATACCGGGCCTGCTGGCGGCGCATGTCATCGGCAGTATCCCTTGTGGCCTCGCCAAATACCCGCACAGCAGCATTGACATCGTCCTGTTGGATGTCATCGTGCCACGCCAGATCCACGTACTCCGGCTGCATATCGTCGCCGTCTCCCATCAGGGAGCGGAACACGGCGTTGACCCACTTCAGCACCGGTTTCTGCGACCGGCGGTTCTGGGAGAGTGTCAGGGTTTCCAGTTGGCCACCCTGTTTAACCTGCTGGATCACCCTCAGGTCCGCGCCGCGAAAACGGTAGATGGATTGCTTGGCGTCCCCCACGATGAACAGCCGGCCGGGTTTGAGAGGCAGCGTATGCCAAGGCTGTTGTCCCACCGGCGCGTCGTCGAGTGATGTCAGATAGAAGCCGATCTCCGCCTGTAGGGGATCGGTATCTTGGAACTCGTCGATCAGGATGTGAGTGTAGCGGGACTGGAAGTGGCGGCGGGCGGTGGGGTGGCCACGCAGCAGGTCTCGCGCCCACACCATCAGATCGTCGAAGGTGGCCACGCCATCCGACTTGCGCTCCGCCGGATATTCGTCGGCAAAAACGCGCCGCAACTCCCGCAGCAACGGCTGCGTCGCAGCCGTCCGTACGGCGGACTGCAGATTTCCCCCGATATCACGGAACTCGGCGCGCACTTGGGCCGGCGTCAGGTCGCCCCACTTGCTCCGGCTACCGGCCCCACCCATCGGAAGCACCGGCGACCCGGCGTCCAGGGCGGCAACCGCCGCCAAAGGGCCTTCTGCAACTTCCAAGACCGACTCGATGGTTGCCATCGCGCCGATCATTTGCCCGTAGAGGGGATGTGCCGCGTCGGGGCACAGAGAGCAAAGAGAGTGGATCCGGTCCAATGCTGCTTTAGACGCCATGTGGAGGTCCACCTGGCGCAGGGCGTCGTCATGGCGCAGACGGTCGTATTCTGCGCTAAACTCCCGGGCCAGCGTCTCCCAGTAGCCAATCCCAATACCTGCCCGTATGATGTATTGCATAGTCCCGACTAGCTCGGTGTCCACGTCGTTGTCGTCTCCCAGTGCCCTCTCAAGCCAAGCTTCCCACTTTTCCGTAGAGCCTTGGGAGGCGGCCAGCTCGTCCCACTGCGACCAGCCGGGAGGCAACCCAACGTCCATGGGTCGCTGGCGCAGCAGTTGAGCCGCAAAGCTGTGGATGGTCTGGATGGACGCTTGGTCCAGCTCGCCGATTGCCTGGATGATCCTTTCCCGTTCGGCGTCGGTGATCCCGGCATATAGCAGATCGCCGGCGTTTTCGGGGTGCGTGTCGTCCAGCAGCTGTTCTAGGCGGGTGCGAATACGTTCGGAAAGTTCCGTTGCCGCCGTTTCAGTGAACGTGATGGCGACAATGTTATCCATGCGGACGCCCCACTTAACCAGGGCCACCACCCGGCTGACCAGGGCGTAGGTCTTGCCCGTACCCGCCCCGGCATCAACGATCAGGTTGACCTCCCGGTCGTGGACTATACGGTGCAGGGTGTCGGCGTCATCAATTGGCATCGTCGTTACCTGCAATGGCTGCCTGGCCGCCCAGGGCGTTGAAACAACGGACCGCTGGATCCAGCCGGCCCTTCCGTTCCCAGATCTGTCGTCGCCGGGTGGGACAGAGCCGGTTGAAGTCGCAGAACCGGCACGAGCTGTATTCGTCATCGCCGTCGGGGGTGGCAGGGAACGTGCCTGCCCGGGCCATGCCGAGGATTCTGCGGAGCGAGATGTGGAACTGGTCAAGGCCTTCGCTCTCGGTGTACGGGCGGTGTTCCTGAGCCGGGTCGTCGCTGAGGGGGAAGCAGTAGGACGCCCGAATATCGGCCTCGGGGTACCTTCGCCGCGCCGCTGCCACGTACACCGGAAGCTGTAGGGCGCGGCCGTTGGCCACGGTGTAGGCGGTCTGCGTCGTTGGACCAGAGGCGTAGGGAACTAACCGTCCGGTCTTGAAATCCCGCACACGCACCTCGTTTCCCAGCACGTCCAGACGGTCGATCATACCTCGGAACCTAACGGTTCCCAACCCTTCCACGTCCATGTCCACGGCGTCGAAGGTCATCTCGGCGCGAGATTCGTCGGGCGCGCCGCCTAGCCATTTCCCGTCGGCCGCGAAGAAAACGCTCAGTGCCGCGCGGATGGACTCCTTCTCCATTTCCCACAGCAACCGGTAGCCGGTGAGGCCGGCCGCTTCCGTCGCAGCGAACTCCTCTTCCGCCAGCTGCAGCAATTCGTCCTCGGTGATTTTTCCTTCATTCACGAACCGTTCCAAGATACGGTGGACCAGCGTGCCCCGGTCCAGCGAGGACATTTCTTCATCGTCTCGGGCTGGCTGCCTGTACAAACCGAGAACACGGCCGAGGAAAAAGCGGTAGGGGCAGGTCGCCCATGTCTCCAGCGCGCTCGCGGACACGGGGCGATCCGGCGTGCCTATGGCGACGACCCGGGGGTGCCAATCTTCAACTAGGCCGTCCCACCGGGTGAGCGTCGGACCCAACCGTGCCTGCCGCGCTGCCAAGGCCTGAACTAACCTGTCCAACTTTCCGATCGCGGGGTGCGACGCCAACTGGTGTCGGGGGTGAAGGAGCATATGGGCCAGGTTATAGTCGGACGCGTCCGCGGGGACCGCTTCATTGCCGCCGGCCAGAGATGATGCCAGTCGGCGCAGGCCTTCCTCTCGGGATTTCACCACGGTCAGCCAGGACTTGGAGTCAGCGTCGGCGGCCAGGTTGTCCGACGCGAGGCGCGCGCCTCCGGGCGATGCGGCATGGTGGAGCAGATTGGCAGTTTCCAGCAGCCACCGGGAGGGATAGGCAGCGCGCCGGTCTGCGCCGGCAGAGGGATAACTCAGGACCACTTCATCGGCAGCGGCGAGAACGCCCAGGAACTCGTACCGTTCCAAGGCCCGCTGGATCCGCGCTCGCTCGCCGTCGTCCAGCCATTCGCTAACCGCGGACACCCGGGGCGGCGGTGGGAATTGTCCCTCCACCATTCCCACCGCAAATACCATGCGGTACTTGGCTCCCACAATGCCTGACGGCGGTCCAACGTACACGCCGGATCCCACAGGGTTACCCCGGTCGGACACGGGGCTTCTCAGGCCGTTGCCCACCGCGTCGCGCAGCACATCGAGATTGTAGGCGTCATTCCATGTGGACAGGCTACCCAACTCATCCACCAGCCTGAGGATCCGATCGTAGTCATCCTCCTCACCTTCGTTGGTTCCCAGATAATCCCGCACCAGCGCGCGCAGGGTGTCCGCCGCCGAGTCCCAGGTCGTTGATGGGGAGTGAAGGAGGCTCAGCCTGGATTCCAGCCCGGCGAGAAAAGAGACTAGAGCGTCGATGTCCAGACGTCGCACATCAGGCTCGTTGACATTCACATCTCCAGCGTCGGCAGCCGCGCTTTCGCCCGAGCGTTCCCATCGGCGTAGCGCCTGCCTGAGGGCATATGCATCCAGCCGTTCCTTCCACTGTTCCAACGGCCCGTTGGCTCTGGCCTCGCGCGTCAGGTTGGTCCAGTGAGTGGCCGGAACCAAAGCAGTCTGCTGCCATTGTCGGCCGGAACCTGAAGAGGTGGGGGGGAACCGCACGGGAGTAGATCCTACCAGGTCCAATAGCGCTTCCCGGTCGATGCCGTCGCTCAAACCCGCCGCCAGGCCCAGGGTTCCGAGCAGCAGGCGGCCGGCGGGGGTGTCCGCCAAGGTACGACGGGGGATACCGGAGAAGGATATGCCGGCAAAGTCCAACTCTTGGCGCACCAAGCTGGCGTAGGGCGTTTCTAGACGGTGGACCACGGCGACGCGGTGGAATGGCGTCGCATCGGCCATGGCGGCGATGCGTCTGACCACCGTCCGCACCTCCTCGCTTGGATCTGGCACGACAACCACGGACACACTGCTGGCGGCGACGGCCTGTTCCAGAGGGTTCACGTCGCCCGTGCTCCCCAACTCGTTGCCGAGACGATCGAGCAAGTCTTCAGCCGGGCGGTCGGCTTCGGCGTCTCCGGACAGGCCGATAATCACCCAGCACCTGTCACGACTCAACAGCGCCTGCATCAGCCGCAGTTCCCCAGCCTCGGGATGGCGCGGTAGGTAGTAAATCACGGACAGCTCGCCGCTGTGAGGTCGTCGCTCGGCCAGGGCCTCCGCTGCCATACGAGGAATCTCGTACCGGGTGTAGAACCCTTCCTGGTCCAGCAACTCCCGGAAATCGTCGTAGAGGCGGGGCAGGTCAAAGCTGACAGTGCCAGGTTCTGGACCAGCGCCGTCCGCGTCGGACCGTCGCTCCCTCTCCTGAAAGGCGGTGGCAACCTCGGAGTAGAGACGTTGCCGACCAGCGGGCGACAACTGGAGCGCAACAGTGTCTAGCCAGCGATCAACAACACGTCGCACGGCCTGACTCTCGTCCAACGGGGTGAGCGGACGCAGGGACTGGCTGGCATCATCTTCGTCGGAGCCCAATAACGGGCGGGCCAATTCCGCTGCCAGACGTTCACCCGTCTGCACCGTGACGTTGATGGTGCCCTGCGCACCCAGCCAATGACGTACCGCTCCGGCCACGCCGTGATGATCTACCATGACCACCACCCGGGCGAAGGGGTTGTCGGCCTGGGCATCCTTAACGCATTGGGCCAGAGCGGAAAGGCTTGGCGCGCCGAGTCGGGTGATTACGATTTGTTCTAATGCCATAGCACAAAAATCGCGTGAGGTGTATGCAACACGAAGTGTGGCCCTTGCCTCCATAATGTCGTACTAGGGGAGCGGCGGACTTTTCTGACCGCTATGGCGTACAACTGATGGTGCCGATCACTCCCTGACCGATGAAATGACCAAGTGATTACACTCACTACGCAACCGGATAGTTTAAGAACCTGCTCCCACTTTTTAGGTTCTCGCCGAAGCGCTTCACGTCAACAACGGGCATCGCCTCGTCCATTGTGTACATCCACAGCCTCGGGCTATTGACTACCATCACACCCTCGAGCGAGTAATCTTCCTCAAGTGGGATCCCGTATTCGGATTTGAGCTTATCAAGCCGAGCACCGAACCATCCGACCTGTCGCTGCACTTTAATCATGGCTTCTACAAATGCGGCGTGTTCGTCCTTCAAGAAACGTGGCACAGGTCCCTCATCCGCCACGTCTTTGGCTTCGACGAGAATAAACCGGCGAGCCTGGCGATCCACCACGAACACGTCTACGGGACCAAACCCTCGCTCCTGCAGAATGCTCTCCCCCGCAACCTTTGTCTTTTCCATGTCATTTCGGAACTGAGCCTCATTGCATATCGCGGCGATGCGGTTCCGAGTGGATTGGGGCTAAGGTTGCACCCGCTCAGAGCTGCTTATTCGCGGGGCGACGGTATGGCTGCACCGAATGGAGGTGCACGTGAACTACCCGACTCGCGAGTAAGGGAATGCGTTTTTTATGTATGTGTTGAGGAACTGGCCTTTCGATGGCGCTTGCATGATCCGCTGATGGAGAAATTCTTGAACACCGTAATACTGGTACACTGTGCCGCTTTGGAACTCGACCTCAAGAGTCTGTGTGGTGGCGTCATAGCCTATTGCCCTTACGTTTGACGATGCTACTTGATGCCTGTTCATCAGCCCTTCCCTCACGCGTCAACAGAGTTGTCTTCCACTGGGATTCGTTCTACGTTCAGATTATTGACCACGGCGAGCGGGCTCTGGGCTCGCCACGAAGCGACGACCCGTTCGTACCCTTCTTTCCGTTTATTCATACCCCAATTGTCACTGACAGCAGGGTCTTCACTTTGTGGCCTATGTTCTTTGGCCGGGAGAGTGACCCGGCACCGCATCGGCAGTTTTGCTGCTTCGCCAGTTACGATGGCCTCTCCAGTGCGGAGGATAGGTAACACGTCGAGAAGGCCTACAAGCCCGTCCGGCAACGTTCCTTGGACTCGTAATCGGTCGGACGGGTTCGAGAGGCGTAACGCGAAGAATGTACCACACTGCGACAGTATGGTCTCGTTTACCTCGGAAGGTCGCTGGCTGACTACCATGGCTCCTACGCCGTATTTCCTGCCTTCTTTTACGATTCGTTGGACCACCTCGGACGCTGTACCATCAAATCTGTCCGATAGGTAGCGGTGGGCCTCCTCCATGACAACCAGCAACGGGCGTTGGATGCCTCCTTCCGTCTTTTCGCGACTCCAGAACAGTGCCTCATATACTATTTTGAGAATCGAGCCCACCAGACGTTCGAGTACGTTACCGGGTATCCCAGATAAGTCAAGAATGGTGATTGGCTTCTCGCCACCTAGCCATCCAGCCAAGAGCGTGTCCAAATCCTTTTCTGGCTTTCCGCCGAGGTCAGGGTCCCATGGTCCGGGGCGTAGTAGGAAGCTGTATCGACGGTCGAGCAATCGCGACCGCAGTAGATTTAGCGGACGCTGTATTCCGATAGCGCTGGTGTTCAGATACGGTCCGGCAGACCCCATCGCATGAGGCTTATACGTTGGCGCGGTTAGTGTTTCCGGGTCTCCAGGTCGCTGTTGGGTCGGCTGATCGCGGTTTGGCCCTTCGAAGGTAGTGACCTCGAAGTCGATCAGGTCATACCAAAGTTTCTTGAGGCTGAAAGGCACAGGCGTATCGACAGTTATTGATTCGGAATCAATCCCTGGGAAATTCTGCGTATCATGAGACTCTAACTTGAGCTGGAATATCTTGTCAGTGAATGCAGTCTCACTGTTGCCTTGCAACCCACCAGTCAGGAAATCGAGCAAGTCATCACTGTCCAATGCCCAATAGGGAATGAACAAACGCTCTTCCCCGTATTGCGGTTCGACGCTATACACTTGTGCCACGTCGGCTAGGGGCGCCGCGTACTCGCCGTGTATGTCAAGCAGCAAAACCCGTGCGTTTGGGTAAGGTTCGGCTCCGGAGGTCTGGGTCGTTATAGCCCTCAGTAGGCTGGCTATAGTCGTGGATTTCCCAGAACCGGTTGACCCCAGGACTGCGGAATGCCGCGTCACCAATTCGTTCAGCGCTACCTTAGCCCGAATCCACCGAAGGGATGCGGTTCTAGCGTTGACGTGAGGGATGATGGGTAAGAAAGGCGAACGAGCCCGGCCCGATCGCCAATAGATGTGGTTCAGGGCGGTCGGTGGCGGCCACGCCAGTGGCAATGTGGCGGCCCGCAGTGGCGGCGGCAGGCGAAAACGGCCAGGCGGCATGCCGGAAGTGGCGCTGGCGGGCTGGTCTGGCATGGGTCGGCGGGACAGCCCCCGGGGCTGCCCGGTGGACGGATCGGGCGCCGACGGCGCGTCGTCAGGCTGGTAGGGGAACGGCGCGCACTCGGGCCAGGGCGTGAGTGAACTGGTTTTCCCAGGGCCAGTGTTGGGGCAGATGCAGGGTGAGGCGACGGGCCTTGCGGGTGATGCGTCCGGCGAGGGAGAAGAAGCGTCGCCGCAGGGTCTTGGTGGTAACCACCAGCTCGCCCAGGCCGATGCGCGCCGTCCAGCGAGCCAGATTGTGGGCCATGACCTGCACCGCCAGCCAGGCGGCGTTGGCGGGGAAGCGTCCCGAGGGAAGATGATTGAGGCCCACGCCGTACTTCAGGTCGCGGATGGCGTTCTCGATCTCGGCATGGCGGCGGTGGTCGGCCTCCAGTTCCAGAGTGTCCCCCTCCCGGTCGGTGATGCAGGCGTGATAGCTGTAGTCGGTAAGCAGCGCCAGTTGGGAACCAGGCGCGGGCTGCACTCTGCGTACGATGAGCCGCGTTGGCGCGGCGTCGGGCTCATGCTGGAAGGGTGTGTATTCAGTCTCGGCCACGTCGGCAGCGCCGTCCATCCAGTAAGGGATGGCTGTCCAGTCCTTCTCGGGTATGGCCTCGATGAGATTGCGCAGGCTTTGGTGCTGGCGGATGGTGATGGAGTAGCGGACGTCCATCTTGCGGCAGACGGCGACCATGGCGTGGGTGTAGAAGCCGCTGTCGGCGCGGACGGTGAGTTGTCCCGTGGCTCCGGCGTAGCGCACCCGGCCCACCGTCTCCCGCAGGAAGTGGTCCGCGCCCCGAGCGGTGTTGGCCCGACCCTGGCGCAGCCGCACCATCAGCACGTCGCCGGTGTCCGCGGCGACGGCCAGCAGCGGGTGATAGCCCCGCTGGCCGGTGTAGCCATGGCGACGGGCGCCCTCCTTGCCCAGTCCGTAGGTCTCGCAGACGGTGGAGTCCAGGTCGATGGTCAACGGCGCATCGCCCGGGCCCGCACCAGCAGCCCAGGCCCGAGCCAGGAACTCCCGGCTCACCCGATCCAGCTGGCGAACATGACCCCACCGGAAACTGCGTAGAAAGGTCCCCAGGGTGGACGGCGCTTTGACCACGCAGCCGATGGCGCTGGCCGTCCGGCCGGTGCGCAACACGTCGGCGTCGTCAATGCAGTCGCCGCCGGCCAGCGCCGACGCCACCAGGGTCAGCAGCTTGTCCCCCGGGTTGGCTCGACCCGGCGCATCTCCCAGGTCAACGTGGCGGTCCACCAGCTCACCCAGACCCAGATGGTGGGCCAGGGTGACCGGCAGGAGCAGTCCGGCATTGGCCACCAGACGGTGATCATCGAAGGCGACGTGGATGCGGTCGGGGCTGCCCAGTGGTAGCATCTAATGGGTGCTCCTCGTTTCGGGTCGGTTTCTTGTTTCAAAAACCATTATCCCAGAAGCCGGGAGCACTTTCTTACCCTTTCAACCCGCCCCGACACTCATCTCTTCGGTGGATTGGGGCTTAGCGGTAATGCTCTCGGCGCTAGCGAGCGTCCCGATCACGAGGTGTCCTTGTCCACGGGTGTCGTAGAGTTTACGGAGATGTTCTTCAACTGCCAGGTGGACTGCATCCCCAATGTTCGGGTACTGACTGACCCCTCGTTCGAAAGCACCTCCAACAACTTCACCGACCAACTCGACCGTCATCCAACGACCAGTGTCATCGACAGAGCCCATTCTCTCAGGTACGGCGTTAGCACCGACTTCGGAAACCACACCGAACAGATCTTGGTAGCCCTGTGGCACCCTAACGAAACTGCCAACCTGCCCAACTTTGTAAGTTTGGCCATTGAAAATTGACAGACCTGATGCCATGGACTCAGCGAGATGGACAGTAAGTGCGGCCCCGGAGACTGCCGTGATTGTGCCAAGAAAAGTGGGGTCGTGGCTAAGCATTGGAGGCCTCCGTAATGGCCGGCGGCGGGTGATTGCCATTGCTTATGCCGCCTGTGTCAGAGGGCGGGGAATCCAGCCGGTGCACCTGTGTCAATGCAAGGAATCTAGCGAGTTTGGCGAAATCGCCCAGTAAGAATTCGCCGGCCATGGTCTCGGTACCAACCTTCCAGAAGGTGCGCCGAATTGCTTCCCACTCATCATTCGGCGATTGACCAGGCTCCCAGCGCCCAGCAACTCCGTGAATAATCGCGCCGTCACTTGCATAGACGCTCAAATTGGGGCGAGAACTCGCCATAGACGTGACTGCCCCCTCTTCGGAAAGTGGCTTGTACTGAAATGCGAAAATTGCAGAATGGGAGTTGGCCGCCATCGCTTCATCGAGCACAGCACAGATGTGAGAATCGAGGAAGGAGAACCCCGAGCACAATAGAAGGGTATCTGGGCTGGTGAGGAACGAACGTAGCCTTTCAAATAGTGCCGAGTAGGGTTGCCTGGTAATTTGATCGTATTTCAAATGGTCCGGGTATATAAGTTCGGTAGCTTCCCTATTGCCAGTTCGAACTACTGTATCGTTAGAAACTCCCCAGCCAAGAGAACCATGAAGTTTCCACAGGAGCGTCCAGCGTGAGGGAAGCACATCGGTGGACACACTCGCGGCATCAAAAAATGGCCTATACGAACCGCTAAAACCGTCGAAGTAAGGAGCTCGCGCGCTCTCCAAGGCCTCTTCAATCAATAAGTCGTAATTGGGCGTAAAAATCTCTATGGAGTGTGTCCTCCGCGTGCCAGAAATCCAAGAAGCGAGCTCCGAAAAAGGATTAAGGCTCTGTGGAAGAGTTGCGCTAACGCGCTTCCCTATTTCCGCACAAATACGCTGGGCAATCAAATCATAGCCATTTGCATCCAATCCGTGCACACTAGCCCTACCGATCGCTTGAGCCAGTTTCCTAACCTGCGTCAAGATGGTTTCAATATTTATGAGTCCGGTTAATTCTGATTTGAGGGCCTCGATGACAGCTTTGTCGTCGTGACTTAATGCTTCCACCACGGCATCGGTCAAACGAGCAACGTCAGGGATTAGAGGCTGGCCGCCAGCCTCCACCATATGACCATGTTCGTCAACGCGGATCGCAGTTGGGGCACCCGCCCCAATCAAGATGCCAATCCGTTTGCGACCTTGCGAAAGGATTTGACGCAGGGAGCCCATGTATAGATCGGGATTATGGATCGTCGTATTCTGCATCTATCAACCTGTCTGCGTTCAGAGTCTTGACCAATCAGCTATTCAATGAGGTGTTTAGCCAATGGACCAGGCGCGGTCGCAACGTCCACTCCGCTCCGTTACAGAGGGCTGGAACATTGACCGAGTTGACGGCCAAGAATGATACTTGAAAATCGACCGGAAAACAGCATTGACTGCGGGCTAGCAGATCCAAATTCGGTCCGCTCGGCGGGTGTTGAAAGTCACGGCGGCCATAGCGCATGGTGATTGGATCGGGGGATCTTCTGGCGCGACGATTTCCCGTGATAGGGGAGGCGGCGCGCTGAACCACCATGTTGACGTCAGTTGCGTTGGACCCCGAATCCACCGAAGGGATTCAGGCGCACTGGTCGGCTCAGGGATGAGAGATTTGGAAACGAGGCTGTAGGACGTTGATCCCCAGGGATCCGGCTGGGTGCGGGGAGCGAGCGTCGCGGACAGCGGTTGTTGACGGCCGAAGGGGGTTGAGTAGGGCGAGATCAGCCGGTCAGATGACGTCCGGAGACATGCTGACCCCAGCCTGGCGCGGGACAGCCAAGCCTGCGGATAGTCTGGCGGGCGGGATCAGGCGCGGTCAGGATGGGAGTGGCAGGGCGCGCAATCGCTCCAGGGCGAAGTTGAAATGGTTTCTCCAGGGCCAGCCCTGGGGCAAATGCAGGGTGAGGCGGCGCGCCTTGCGGGTGATGCGCCCGGCCAGGGAGAAGAAGCGTCGCCGAAGGGTCTTGGTGGTCGCCACCGGCTCGCCCAGACCGATGCGCGTCGTCCAGTGAGCCAGATTGTGGGCCATCACTGGGACGGCCAGCCAGGCGACGTTGGCTGGGAAGCGTCCCGAGGGGAGATGGTTGAGGCCCACGCCGTACTTCAGGTCGCGGATGGCGTTCTCGATCTCGGCGTGGCGGCGATGGTCGGCCTCCGGATCCAGGGTGTCGCCCGTTCTATCGGTGATGAAGGCGTGATAGCTGTAGTTGGCGAAAAGGGCAAGTTGGGACCCGGGTGTGGGCTTGACCCTCCGGACGATGAGACGCACGGTTGCGGCGGCGTCCCGCTGGGTGGAACGCAGCGCCGGCTTTTGTCGGCTCCAGCCGCAGCCCCGCAGTATCCGTCCCACCTGGGAAGGGTCGTAGGACACGCCAAATTCCCGCTCAATTACCTGGGCCACCCGCCCCCGCGTCCAGACTTTCCCGCTGAACCCGAAGGCGGCCGGCCCTCGGGTCAACAACTCCGGGATTTGTCCCCGTTGCTGGTCGCTCAGCTTGGGCTGCCCGCCAGGATGCTGGCGGCGACGCAAGGCTGGAACACCTCCCGGGCGGGCTTTGCTGACCCACTGGCTGACCGCGCCCCCAGTGACGCCCAAGGCCGCAGCCACGTCTTTCTGCTTCCAGCCCTGCTGCACCAACTCCCAGGCCCGGAGCCGGCGGGCTTCCTTCCAATCGGTAGGCGGTTTATCAGTCGTACTATTCACGAGGTCGATTATCTCACAAGCCCAACTCTATCTTTAGATAACTGTTCACGCATCAGTTGATGGTGCGAGGCACAAAAAGTCATCCTGCGGTTGACCTCGCAGTTCGACGAACGTACATTGTGTCGGCCCGCACGAGTACTGTGGCAAAACCCGATAAAAATGGGATGTGCGTTCCAGTATGACTTTCCGATTTATCCACGCCGCTGATCTCCATTTGGACAGTCCGTTCACGGGCATCCGGGCGGCCGCGCCGGGAAATGTAGCCAAGGCGCTCTATTCGGCCACTTTCGATTCCTACCGGAACATCATCGACCTCTGCGTCGCCGAGCAGGTGGATGCCCTGCTCGTAGCCGGCGACATATACGATGGAGCCGACCGCAGCCTGCGTGCCCAGCGCGCCTTCATTGAGGGTCTGCAACGGCTGGATGCTACCGGTATCCGGTCGTTCGTTTGCCATGGCAACCATGACCCCCTGGACGGGTGGGAAGCGCAACTGTCTTATCCGGATGGCTGCCATCGGTTCGGCGCTGATTTTGAAGCGGTTCCCGTTTTTCCCGACGAGCCGGAGCACGCCTTGGTTTACGGCATCAGCTATCCCACCCGAGACGTCTACGAAAACCTCGTGCAACGCCTCGGTGAGGTTGAAAGTTCGGCTTTCACCATCGGACTCCTGCACGCCAACGTAGGCACGAACACCGGTCATGCGGCGTACGCTCCCTGCTCGCTGGATGACCTGGTGCGGTCGGGGATCGACTATTGGGCGTTGGGCCACGTTCATACCCGTCAGGTCCTCCACGAGCCAGTTCCCACTGTGGTATACCCGGGCAATTCACAGGGACGACATCCCAATGAATCGGGCGCCCGGGGCGTCTATTTGGTGAGGTTGACGCGGCCGGCGCGGTCAGCCTGCAATTTCACGCCACCGACACCGTGCGTTGGGAACGGGCAAGTATCGACATCAGCGGAATGGAGACGGAACAGGACCTGCTCAACGAGCTTGATGACGCCGTGCAAAATCTGCAGGATGGGGCGCAGGGTAGGTCGGTGGTCGCCCGCATCACTCTCAATGGTCGGGGTCAGCTGAACCAGTCGCTGCGACGGCCGAACGCGGTGGGAGATATCCTGGAGGTCGTCAACGAGGAATGGGCTGGACAGCAGCCGTTCGTGTGGTGCGAACGCATTGAAGACGAAACTGGTGCTGCCATCGACCGCGAGGCTCTGCGGGCTGGTGAAGACTTCCTGGCCGAAGTGCTGCGAACCGCTGATCTGTTGAAGGAACATCCTGACTCTTTCCGTGATGGGCTCGCTGACCTCTACGAGCACGCCCGGCACAGACGTTACCTGGACGCTTTCACGGACGAAGAAATCGCGGCGTTGCTGGACGAAGCCGAGAACATGGCCGTTGGTCTGTTGGTTGAGGAGGATGACTGATGCGAATCTGCAACCTTCACATCGACGGTTTTGGGCGGTTCGCGGACCGCAGTTTTGGACCTTTGGAACATCCCGTAACCGTGTTCTACGGGGCCAACGAAGCCGGCAAAAGTACCCTGCTCGAGTTTATCCGCAGAATATTATTCGGATTTCCCATCCGGCGCGTTGGGGTTAACGAGTATCCTCCGCTAGCAGGCGGACGGCACGGCGGCAAGATCACAATAGCCACAGACGCTGGAGAAATCATCGTCGTTGACCGAGCCCCTGGGCGTGGGGACGGCCCCGTATCCATGACGACCGATGCCGGCGAAACCATCCCGGATGGCGAGTTACCGAGACTGCTCGGGAACCATACGAGAGGCGTATTCAATAACATCTTTGCCTTCACCCTCGACGAGCTGCACGACGAAAGTCTCCTCGGCAACGAAAGCGTAAACCGTCAGATTTACAGCGCGGGAATCGGCGCGGTGCGACTTCCCACTGCCCTGGATACTCTGCAGTCCCAAAAGCAGGAGATCTTCCGGCCCCGTGGAAGCAACCAAACCGTGCCGAAGTTGATCGCCCGAATTCAGGAAACCGAGACGGATTTGCGAAGTATCGCCGAGCACGGGGTGGAATACCGACGGCAGTCGGAACGCTTGGCCAAAATCGAGGGAGAACTGGGCGACTTAGGCGAGCGTCGTCTGCGACTGATGTCTGAAAAAGAGCGGCACGAAGACTTAGAGCGAGCCTGGGAGCCTTGGAACGGTCTCATCAACGCAGAAGGCGCGTTGGCGAAACTACCGGCAATTGAGGCATTTCCAGAGAATGGCATCGTCCTATTGGAGACCTTGGAAGCACGGGCCCAAACTGCCGACCAGGAGCTTGCCTCAGCGGAAGAGCGGGTGAAACGCGCTAAGGCGGACGTTGACCAGGAGATCGAGCACCTAGATATCTTGGAGCAGTCCGACAAAGTCCGCGACTTGACGTACGCTCGGAGCGCATTCGATCAGTCGGTCAAGGACTTGCCCGAGAGACGGGTCGAACTCTCCGCCAAACGCTCCGAGCTGAGCGCGTCGCTGGCAAACCTGGGTCAGGATTGGGACGCGGATCGCCTCAACAGTTTCGACCTCTCGCTAGTCGTACGTGAGGAGGTCGCCAGCCACGGTGAACGCTTGCAGAACGCCCGGACCAACTTGGAGAGATCACACACCGCGCTGGCGCAGGAAGAGGCGACGCTGACGGAGGCCCAGGAGAATGCCCAGCGGGCGCAAGCCGACCGGGATGTTGTCGCCCCGCCAGAACTGGAGGAAAGCGACATCCGTGAACGACGGCGACGCATCCGGCAATCCCGCGGCACCCTGGATGAACTGGGCCGTGCCGAGGATCGCAGCCGGGACCTGTGGATTCAAATCGGCGATGAGCCGGAACTGGACGAAGCCCCGCCCCATTCTGGCGGGACTCGACTGTTGACCGGCTTGCTAGGGATTCTGGGCGTCGGCGTGCTGGTCGCCGGAATATTGGTCTCCATGGCGCTATCACCGGCCGGCGGGAGCGTCCTAGCCGTGATCGGCGCTGTGCTGTTTACGACGGCCGTGTTTCTGTTCTTCAGAAGCCGTTCGTCAAGCAGGTCCATGGCATCGCCGTCGTCGGCGCGGATCCAGAGGCAGATCAGCGAGGCCGATGAGCAGTTGTCGGGGATCCGTTCGCGCCTACAGGCTGACGCTGACGCATTGGGTTTAGCGTCTCTCGACGCGGACGTATTGATGGATGCCGACGAGGCGCTGGATGGGACGGATGCCAAGCTCAGGGAATGGCATCAAGTGGAAGCCCAACTGGCCCAATTGACCGAACGGGTCGGGCGCCAAACGCTACGAAGGAACCAAGCGCAGCAAGCGGTAAAGGATACGCAGGCAACCCTGGAAGCTGAGGAGCAAGCATGGCAAGCGTGGCTCCAGCAACGGGGCCTGTTGAGCACGTTTTCACCCGACAGTATGCAGGAACTCCGCAGCCTGGTGGATTTGGCGCAAACCCATCGCCGGGAAGTGGTAGCCATGGAGGATCGCATCGCCGCCATCCAGAAAGACATCGATGAATTCATCGCGATGGTTCGGCCGTTGGCGGAAGTCCATCGCTTTGAGGTGGGGTGGACCGACTACCCGAAGGTTGCGGGCGTGGCCAACGACATCGTCGGCTTGCATGAAAGCGTTGCGGAATCGGCTCGGACGCGCACAAATGCCGAGAAGGAGCTGGTAGAGGCTCAGAGCGAGTTAACCCAGCGGCGGGAAAGTCAGCAAGGGGTTGCTGACGAGATCGCGGCGTTGTTGCAGTCCGGACAGGCTGAGGACGTCGACAACTTCCGTGGGCGGGCCCAGATTTTCCAGGAACGGGCTGCGCTGACCACGTCTATTTCCGGCGTCCTCGAGCAGATGCAGGTGATCAGTGGTCCGGGCGATGCGTTGGAAGAGTTCCGAAACACCCTGTCAAAAACCGATATACAGACCATCCGCGACGAAGTACGGAAGCGTGAGGCAGATCTGGAAGAGCTAGATGCGAGGCGGTCTGAATTGGATACTGAACGCGGCGCCATCCAAACCCGCCTCGGCGATCTCGTCAGCGAGGAGGACTCATCGCAGCTGCGGCTGGAGCGTCACCGCCTGTCTGAAGAATTACAAGGGCACGCGCAGGATTGGGCGGTGCGCACGATCGCCGAGAGTCTGATCCGGCAGGCGCAGAGCAAGTTTGAGAAGGAGCGGCAGCCGGATGTGATCCGCCATGCCGAGCGCTTCTTCATGGACGTCACCGGCGGCGCGTATCAGGCCGTGTACTCCCCACTGGGTAGTTCCGAGATCCACGTCAGGGACGCTGCGGGCAACATCAGGACGCCCCAACAGCTCAGCCGAGGCACCCGCGAGCAGCTGTTCCTGTCCCTGCGGTTCGGCCTGATCCTGGAGCTGGGCCAGCGGTCGGAACGGCTGCCGGTCATCGTGGACGAGGCGCTGGTGAACTTCGACCCGACCAGGGGAACCAGGGTCGCCGGCTCGTTCATCGACCTCTCCGAAACCAATCAGGTGTTGGTCTTCACCTGCCACCCGCAGATCGTGGACTGGTTCCGGGATGCGGCTACGCAACGCGGCGCCACCGAGCCAGATGTTGTTCAGATTTGAACACCGTCCAAGCGCCGAGAATCTGAAACAACCCTTGTATGTCGTCGCGAGCTTTGCGTTGACGGGGAGAAGATGGGCAAAAGACTTCGTACTTTGAAATAGCTAAGCGGAATCGCCATAGCGCTTTCGCCGGAGTTCAAAAGCTCGATCTCCACCCTCCAAAAGCGTGATTGCGCTTTCTCGGATCGCGCCGTCAAACAGTGTACCGACAATGGGTTGTTCGGAGGCCTCCGGCGGTAGCACGATAACTCGTTCCATGTCCCCAGAGACCACGACGTTGGCGTCGTGACTTGCGATGATGAACTGCCTGACCGCGCGTTGCTGCCTTACTGTGGGAACCAAACTTTCGAAGATGGCCGTCGTTGGAACTGCATCTTCAGGTTGGTCTGTAACGGCAGGAAACTGCGATGCTGCGAATGAGATCTCCTTGATCGCGAGTGCCTTCAGACCTTCTGTGAGGCTGTCGAATGGTACTGGATTGCCGCCCGTTTGTCTCCCGAGGATTTCGATTCCGTCCCTGGGCCACAAGACTGCGAGTTTTGCGATCCCATCAAAATTTTGTCGATCCATTGATTCGCGTGCGATCTTGCGCGCGTTCGTAGAAGCCTCGTCCAAGTTCTCCTCGTCATTGCTTGGGATGGGAAACTGTATGTGTCTTAGCCCCAATCCACCGAAGAGATGAGTGTCGGGGCGGGTTGAAAGGGTAAGAAAGTGCTCCCGGCTTCTGGGATAATGGTTTTTGAAACAAGAAACCGACCCGAAACGAGGAGCACCCATTAGATGCTACCACTGGGCAGCCCCGACCGCATCCACGTCGCCTTCGATGATCACCGTCTGGTGGCCAATGCCGGACTGCTCCTGCCGGTCACCCTGGCCCACCATCTGGGTCTGGGTGAGCTGGTGGACCGCCACGTTGACCTGGGAGATGCGCCGGGTCGAGCCAACCCGGGGGACAAGCTGCTGACCCTGGTGGCGTCGGCGCTGGCCGGCGGCGACTGCATTGACGACGCCGACGTGTTGCGCACCGGCCGGACGGCCAGCGCCATCGGCTGCGTGGTCAAAGCGCCGTCCACCCTGGGGACCTTTCTACGCAGTTTCCGGTGGGGTCATGTTCGCCAGCTGGATCGGGTGAGCCGGGAGTTCCTGGCTCGGGCCTGGGCTGCTGGTGCGGGCCCGGGCGATGCGCCGTTGACCATCGACCTGGACTCCACCGTCTGCGAGACCTACGGACTGGGCAAGGAGGGCGCCCGTCGCCATGGCTACACCGGCCAGCGGGGCTATCACCCGCTGCTGGCCGTCGCCGCGGACACCGGCGACGTGCTGATGGTGCGGCTGCGCCAGGGTCGGGCCAACACCGCTCGGGGCGCGGACCACTTCCTGCGGGAGACGGTGGGCCGGGTGCGCTACGCCGGAGCCACGGGACAACTCACCGTCCGCGCCGACAGCGGCTTCTACACCCACGCCATGGTCGCCGTCTGCCGCAAGATGGACGTCCGCTACTCCATCACCATCCGCCAGCACCAAAGCCTGCGCAATCTCATCGAGGCCATACCCGAGAAGGACTGGACAGCCATCCCTTACTGGATGGACGGCGCTGCCGACGTGGCCGAGACTGAATACACACCCTTCCAGCATGAGCCCGACGCCGCGCCAACGCGGCTCATCGTACGCAGAGTGCAGCCCGCGCCTGGTTCCCAACTGGCGCTGCTTACCGACTACAGCTATCACGCCTGCATCACCGACCGGGAGGGGGACACTCTGGAACTGGAGGCCGACCACCGCCGCCATGCCGAGATCGAGAACGCCATCCGCGACCTGAAGTACGGCGTGGGCCTCAATCATCTTCCCTCGGGACGCTTCCCCGCCAACGCCGCCTGGCTGGCGGTGCAGGTCATGGCCCACAATCTGGCTCGCTGGACGGCGCGCATCGGCCTGGGCGAGCTGGTGGTTACCACCAAGACCCTGCGGCGACGCTTCTTCTCCCTCGCCGGACGCATCACCCGCAAGGCCCGTCGCCTCACCCTGCATCTGCCCCAACACTGGCCCTGGGAAAACCAGTTCACTCACGCCCTGGCCCGAGTGCGCGCCGTTCCCCTACCAGCCTGACGACGCGCCGTCGGCGCCCGATCCGTCCACCGGGCAGCCCCGGGGGCTGTCCCGCCGACCCATGCCAGACCAGCCCGCCAGCGCCACTTCCGGCATGCCGCCTGGCCGTTTTCGCCTGCCGCCGCCACTGCGGGCCGCCACATTGCCACTGGCGTGGCCGCCACCGACCGCCCTGAACCACATCTATTGGCGATCGGGCCGGGCTCGTTCGCCTTTCTTACCCATCATCCCTCACGTCAACGCTAGAACCGCATCCCTTCGGTGGATTCGGGCTTAGCGCCACACGCACGAAAGATTTGCGATCGAGCACATTCCGTATAACTCGCAAGGAAGCTTCGTGCAAGTAGGTTCCGGTTCTCAAATCATTGAGCAGTTGGTCAATGTCCGCGGTGAGGGCATCCGGGTTCAACTTGACAAAGAACGACGGCATAGAATTATTCACCGCAGTGCAAGCCACTCGCCGTGCCTGCCGCAGATCAGACCACGATTTTGTGCATTGGTCTATCAAGGTATCGATCGCTTCGAGCTCGTCATCAATCCTGTTGTCTAATGTCGTAAGGTCTGATGCTTGCTGCTCCAATTCAGACAAACGCTTTCTGTACCGTTCCGCCTCGCCAGCAAGTTCTAGCGAGGCCTGTAGATCCCCACCAAGGCTTGCTTGGATATCGCTACGTAGGGCTTCGACTTGTGGGGACCGCGCCTTCGATTCTTTTTGCAAGGTCTCGACAAGTTCATCGGCGGCTGTTGAGACGGCCGTCTTGTACTTGCCGAGGGCCCCTGGGACGGCGTTCGAAGGTACATAGTCGATAGCTGATATGTCGGTCTGCACTTGCGGTGCGGCGGGCAGCTCAGGGCCCTCTGGAACTACGAAGTTGGCCCGCCATTCATCCAAACGGTCGCTTGCAACTTTATGCCAAGTGTCAATAAGCCCGAGATCGCCTAGTGTCCTGTATTCAAAGTTCGCTGGCAAAAGTGGGCGACGTTGGCCAGGATTTGGTCGGCGGTCTTGGTCCAGACAAAAGGTTTGGGGTCTTCGTTGGTGACGTCCAGGTAGCGGTAGATGGCAGTCTCCAGTTCGGCGCTGCTCTGATGCACGCCGCGGCGCAACTGCTTTTCGGTGAGCAGACCGAACCAGCGCTCCACCAGGTTCAGCCACGAGGCGCTGGTGGGTGTGAAGTGCATATGGAAGCGGGGCCGCTTGGCAAACCAGTTCCGGATCAGCGCCGTCTTGTGGGTGGCGTAGTTGTCCGCGATCAGGTGGACGTCGAGGTCGGCGGGCACCTCGGCCTCGATGGTATCGAGGAATTTGCGGAACTCCACGGCCCGGTGCCGTTGGTGGCAACGACCAATCACCTTGCCGGTCCTGGTGTCTAAGGCGGCGAACAGCGAAGTGGTGCCGTGACGCAGGTAATCATGGGTGCGCCGTTCCACTTGTCCCGGGCGCATGGGCAATAGCGGACGGGTGCGATCCAACGCCTGGATCTGGGACTTCTCGTCCACGCACAGGACCAACGCCCGATCCGGTGGATTCAGGTATAGCCCCACAACGTCCCTGACCTTCTCGATGAAGAAGGGGTCCGACGACAACTTGAAAGTCTCCGTGCGGTGGGGCTGCAATCCGAAGGCCCGCCAGATGCGGCTGACCGTGTTGTGGCTCAGCCCGCTGCGCTGGGCCATGGACCGGGTGCTCCAATGGGTCGCGTCCCGGGGCGCGGTCTCCAGCGTCAGCGTAATCACACGCTCCACGTCGTCATCGGTAACCGCTCGAGGCCGTCCGCTGCGCGGTTCGTCCGACAGTCCGTCCAGCCTCCGTTCCAGGAACCGGGAACGCCATTTCCCCACCGTCTCATCGGACACTCCCAGGTCGGTGCCCACCGTGGTATTGCTGCGGCCTTCGGCACAGCCCAAAATCATTCTGGCCCGCAGCGCCAAAGCTTGCGCCGTTTTCGGACGACGAACCCACCGCTCCAAGGTTTCACGCTCCACGTCATCCAAAATTAGCGGCGGCATTGGTCGTCCGATTGCCATGGTCATCCTCCTCTGGGCTGCTAACCCGGAGGATACCTCATCGCGAATACTATTACAATGAACTTCAGTTACACCACACTAGCGATTTAGCGGTCTGCTCATCTCCCACTAAATCGAGATATTTAGTTCGAGTCGCCTCTACACCTTCTTGCTCATTCTCGACCACGAGACGAAGCACGCTAGCTTTCGTGGCAAGGTCAACAGTCTTTATGAAGGCGGATTGCACCTTGCCTGAAACTTCTTCGATCTCCTTTTTATGCACTTCACCTTGAGGACAATGAATGTCGAGGAGTGCTACGGACGGGACTTGCTCCATTGCTCGTCTTGCTAGTTCCGCTTGACTGAAAACTATTGGCTTTACCGCCGCGTCTGGTGCGTTCGTTCCTCCTCGTACACGCCGAATGTCCTGTTTGTATTCGTCGACTTCCAACTCAACCACGACAGTGGTTCCATCTGGGAGGCATTTGGTAAGGCGCCTATCGATCGATGATCGGACATCATCGATGGCGCAAGGCAAGCTAAACACCCACCTGATCGCATCAATGATCAAGGACTTGCCTGACGACGGAGGCCCGATCAGTGCATTAGCCCGCGGCGAAAAATCGATTCTCCTGCCGTCGTACTGCCCGCCTTCGAACCTGATTGACCTTATCCAGAAATCAGGTTCAGCAGGTGGTTGTTGCTCATGTGAAATGGACGCCTCGTGCGTTGCAAATGCATGTCTCAAATATTGCGTTGTCACTTCCGGCAGGTAGATCCACGTTGAGCGGGCCATATGATCCGTGGTGGGATGCGCGTCGGAACCTTGCAAAAGTGCCATCACAACGTCGGTCTGCTTGATCCCTTTTCGCCAGTTTGCAAGTTTCTGTTCGTCGACTACCTCGAGTGCTTGTAGCTGCTGCGCCTTGGAAACCTGATCGGCTACGGAAGGCGCCTGTTGTGGCCCAAGGATGCAGCCGTATCGATCAACATGAGCTCCAATCAGGACGACGTTGTTGCGAAACGGACCTGCGCCGTTAGGGCGCTCCTCTGAAAGTGCACTGGCTAGCCGATTAAATTCCACCGTGTCTGAACCGACGCCCGGGATTCGCCCACACAGCTCGTCTAGGACGATCCGTCCGCCATCCCCAGCGGACAACGCTAGGACGTGGCCGCGATCGGTCGAAATCTCCGCTCCGGGAATGACGATGATGTCGTGATTTTTTGCTGCCTCCATCACCGCATCGATATGGTCGGTTGAGTCATGGTCTGTCACAGCCACGACGTCAAGGCCATCGTTGACGCACGCAAGCAGGAAATCCTCGGGATCGAATTGGAACTCACCCTGTCCGTCGGGTGTCGTATGTCTATGTAGGTCGCACTTACGCCACATTTTGGTTCCTTCAGTGTGTCAACTCGGTTCGGTCCCCGCCTTACGAAGTGGTTCGCCAAATATTATAACTACGAGAACGCTACTGACGGTACGGGGGAAACCGAGTTCAAGACCAGGAAACACTTTGCGTCGCCGTTTGCCCGGCTATTAGGGGAGTCGCCGCGAATTCTCGCTGGTATAGTTGCTGCGTAACCGTTGGACGCTGCACCATCCAATTTATGCAGGTCGCACATATTCGCTAATTGGTCGTGGCGGTTGTCGCGTTAGGTTCCAATGCGTAGTGGCGGCTTTGTCCTCGCTTCGGTATATCAGCCTGCGGTAGTTGTCGTCGCTTCTTCCGCCCCCAGATCCGCCGCGATCTCCTCCAACTGCTCCAGCGCCGCCCGCAGGTCCTCCATGATTTCCTCGGCTATCACGTCGGGCGGCGGCAGGTTTTCGGAGTCCTCCAGGCTCTCGTCGCGGAGCCAGAAGGTGTCCAGGTTGGCCTTGTCCCGCTGGGTCAGCTCGTCGTAGCTGAACCGCCGGAACCGCTCGGACTCCTCGCGCTGCGTGCGGTCGTCGGCGCGGTAGCAGGACACGAAATCGTCCAGGTGCGCCCGGGTCAGCGGGTTGGTCTTCAGCGTGAAGTGCTGGTTGGTGCGCAGGTCGTAGATCCACAGGTCCCGCGTCCACGGCGTCGCGCTGGCCGGCTTGCGGTCGAAGAACAGCACGTTGGCCTTGACCCCCTGGGCGTAGAACACGCCGGTGGGCAGCCGCAGCAAGGTGTGCGCGTCGCACTCAGCGAGTAGCTTTCTCCGGACAGACTCGCCGGCGCCGCCCTCGAACAGCACGTTGTCGGGCAGCACGATGGCCGCGCTGCCGGTGTTCTTCAGCAGCGTGCGGACGTGCTGCAGGAAGCTCAACTGCCGGTTGCTGGTGGTGGCCCAGAAGTCGGGACGCTCCACCGTCAGGCTCTGCCGCTCCGTCCGACCATCCTCGTTGACGAAGGTCAGGGTGGACGTGCGGCCAAAGGGCGGGTTGGTCAGCACCATGTCGTAGTTGACGCTTGGAGGCGAGCGCAGGCTGTCGTCCACCACGATGTTGGTGCGGTCGCCGTCGATGCCGTGGAGGTACAGGTTCATCACTCCCAGTCGCGCCGCGCTGTCCACGATCTCCCAGCCGTGCAGCGCGTCGTTCTGCAGGTGGTCCAGTTGCTCGCGGTTCATCGTCGGGTGATGCTCGACGATGTAGTCGTGGGCGGCCAGCAGGAACCCGCCGGTGCCGCAGGCCGGGTCGCAGATGGTGGTGTTAGGCCCGGGCCGCATCACGTCCACGATGGCTTCGATAAGCGGGCGCGGCGTGAAGTACTGGCCGGCGCCGGTCTTCACGTCCTGGGCGTTGCGCTCCAGCAGCGACTCGTAGGCGTCGCCTTTCACGTCGGCGCTGAGGCCGTGCCAGTTCTCGCTGTCGATGAGGTCATGCACCAGCCGGGTCAGCATGGCCGGCTCCTGGATGCGGCTCTGCGCTTTGCTGAAGATCACCCCCAGCGTGCGCGGCTGTTGCGACAGCGTCTCCAGCGTGTGCCGGTAGTGGAGGTCGAGCTCCGCGCCGTCCCGCGCCAGCAGGCTGGGCCAGTCGCAACCCTCGGGAATGGGCGGCGGCTGGTGGTCATCCAGCCAGGTGAACGGCGGCTGCGTGCGCTCGTGCATCATCTTGAGGAAGATGAGGTAGGTGAGCTGCTCCAGGTAGTCGCCGTACGACAGGCCCGCGTTGCGCAGCACGTCGCAGTAGTTCCACAGCTTCTGGCCGATGCTGGCGGCGGTGGTCATGCGCTTGCCTCTTCGAGAGTGAGTTGCTGCGATGCTTTTGTGCGCCGCCGTCGCGCCGGCCGTTTCTTGCCCCCGGACGCCGCCGGCTGCTCCGCCTCGCGCTGGGCGCGGATGCGTTCCAGCAGGACCGACGCCGGCTCGTCGTTGGGGTCCTGGGGCACCAGTCCGCCGGAGAACACGCGTTTCAGGATGCTCTGGCGCAGCCGCTCGGCCCGTTGCAGGCTGGCCTCCACCGACGCCTCCGCCTGCTGGATGACCGACAGCCGCCGCTCCACCTCGGCCACGATGCGCCGCTGCTCGGCGAGGGGCGGGAGAGGGACAGGCAACAGGCCAACCTTGCTGACGCTCAGCGTGTACAAACCGCTGGTCGAACTGGCGACACCGAGGACTGACGCGGACCCTATGGGCGAGTTCCAGAAGGTCTCAACGAATTGGGGGTAAACCCCTGGGCAGGCGCGCGCGCGGATGATGTGATTCTGGTGTACGCAGTTCTCGATCTTCCCTTGCCAAACGGCCATGCGCCCAATTTGCGATGGACTTCCGTTACCTTCAACTATCAGCAGATCTCCTGGAACTAACCGAAGCTTGTCGAGTTCCCCCGAGAACAACTGGATTTGGTGGACCTCATCTAGATCCAGTTGGCCCCGGAGCACGTTGGCAACGCGCAAGAAAGGGAAAGCATTATCAGCCGGTGCGCGTTTGGGCTGCTTTTGTATGCCGCCCTGGATTTCGGTGGCCTGTTTAAGGGTCGCCCACACCCATCCCTCCGGCAGCGGCGGCAGGTCGGACGTGTCGGGCGCAGCCGGTTCCTTGTACTTGCCCCGCCGTTTCTCCTGGGACTCCCAGCGCGCCCGACGCTCCACCAGGATGCGCTCCAGCAGGACATCGGCCGGTTCGTACTCCCGACCCTCGGCGCGGGCCAGTTCCGCCTCGGTGGATACCAGCTCGCCGGAGCAGGCGGCCCGCAGGACGCTGGCCCGGTAGCGTTTCAGGTTTGCCTGAGTCCGCCGCAGAGCGACCACCGCCGAATCCAGCCGCGTGAACTGCTTCTCAATCTCCGCAACAATGCGCTGCTGCTCAGGGAGGGGTGGAACCCTCAACCCGATGTGCGCAAGTTTGCTTGAAGAGATATTCGAAATGTTGGTAGTTGTGGACCCTTCGCATCGTATCTGTGCTTGGACATCAGGCGTTGCCATGAAATGGTAGAAGCATTTCGCATCGATTTCGTTCGACGGTCGCAGCAATGAAATGAACGCCCCGAGTGTGGTACTACAGGGCAAGTGGGTCACCTGAGCAACTTTCCCAAGCAGGTTCAAACTGTTCGAAACCGAAATCAGGACATCGAGAGGTTGCACGAATTTGCTGGCCGATTTGACGTATGGTGCTGGCACGAACCAAAGATCGTCCCACTCGACTTCCCGCTGAACATTAGCAGTCCGCAAACAAGCGACAAACCCGTCCTGAGGTTCGGAGGTCTTTGCATCTTTGGGAAATGAAATGCCCCGGACTATTTCAGACAACTCGCCGACGGTCACCACCGCCCAGCCCAAGGGCAACCTTTCACCAGTCCCGACCATGGCAAATCACGTTTCTGGTAACGGTCTGACGTTGTGCGATAGCCAGTCCACCAATTGCATGAACCGGAACGAGTTGGCATCGAACAGGTGCATGAAGTGCGTGTGCGCCTCAATGCTGTCGCAGTCGATGAAGTAGCCGTTCATCCGGAGGAACATATCCGTGACGAAGAAAGATACCCGCTTGTTGCCGTCAACGAACGGATGGTTGATGGCCAGGCTTTCCATCAGCGCGGCGGCTTCTTCGATGATTCCGTCGTAGTACCCGATCTGTGGGCGCGCCAGCGCGGATTCCAGTCCACCAATATCACGGAGACCAAATTCGCCTCCAAACTGGGTGATCTGGTCATCGTGAATCTCAATCGCCATCCTTGTGGTGGGAAACAGACGGCTCATTGGGCCAACAATTCAGCCAATCGGCGGTTCTTCTCCACGCTGGCTCGGTAGTGCGCCATTGCTTCTTGATGCGTCCGCTCCTCTGCGCCGCACTCGACGTACAGGCGTATGGCATCTTCAACCACGGAATCGAAGTCCCGTCCCTCCGCTTCGGCTGTCTTTCGCATCGCGGCCAACAGTTCGGGCGCGGCGCGGCCGGTGAATTGCTCCTTGCGGGTGGTAACCATCAGGCCTTCTCCCGTATCGACGTCTTACCATTTTGCGGCGACCCGGCGGGCGGGTCAAGGCTGTCCGCCTACCGCACCAGTTCCAGGTTCAACTCTTCGATGATGGGCTGCAATTGGTCGCCGAATACGTTGTGCGCGCCCATGATGCCGCCCCACTGGTTGAAGGGAGCGTACTGAAAGTCGCCCGGCTCGATGCTGACGCTGCCGGCGATGTGGTCGCGGATGGCCTCCAGCCATTGCCGCTGCTCGGCTGTGAACGCCCTGCCCGCCGTCTCCTGCATGGCCAACCAGCCCTCAAACCGTTGGTTCACGTGGTCGGCGAAGGGGGCCAACTCGTCGGCGTCGCCGATGGCGTAGCGCACCAACGCGACGATGTCCGCCAATTGACGCTGGCCGGAGCCGCGCACTCGGCCCTCATCCAAACGCTGGTACGCCTGCCACAGCCGTTCCGTGGTCCACGACCGGGGCGGCGCCTGCAACGTGTCGGACAGCGCGCGGATGTCGCCGTAGCGCAGGCGCTGCCGGTACGGGCGCTCGTACAGCACCTGCAGCGCGGTGATCTCGTCCCGGTTGTCCTCGATGAACTGGCGGAAGGACTGCGCATCGTCGCGGGCGGCGTCCTCGGCGAAACCGGCGTCCAGCACGACGTCCTTGCTCACCGTGTCGATGGTCTGCTCATGGGACTGGTGGATGGTTTCCAGCCGCTGGCGCAGTTCCGGGTTGGACGCGAAGGGCAGGGCCGCCGCTTCCCGCAGTTGCGCCTCCGCATCGGCGATGGCTTCGGGCGGAGGTTGCTCTAGGCCGGTGGCCTCACGGGCTACTTCCAGCGCGGCGTCGGGGTCGGTGGCGCGGACAAGGTTGGTGATGAGGGTTTGCAGTGGCACGCCATCCGCCGCCGCTTCGATGGTCGCCCGTTCGTTGGGTGAGATCTTGTGGGACAACCGCGCCAGCCGGCTCGCCAGCGATGATAGATGGTCCGGTTCCCGGCTGCCTATGGCGATGAGGTCCAGCAGCCGTCCGAAGGACACGGTGGGTTCCCGCTCCAGCGAGTACGAGTCGGAGAGTTCCGACTCAGTTACGCCCACCGCGTCGATGATGACGAAACGGTCCTTGTTCGCCGCGTCCGGCGTGACCGCGTTGAAATCCGTGGGCGAGATGACGCGCACACCGCGGCCCTTCATCTGCTCGAAGAAGTTGCGGCTCTGCACGTTGCGCATGAAGAACACGATCTCCACGGGCTTGATGTCGGTACCGGTGGCGATCATGTCCACGGTGACCACGATGCGCGGGTTGTAGCTGTTGCGGAACGCGGCGATGAGCTGCTCGGGAGGCACGCCGGTGGTCCGATAAGTAATCTTCTGGCAGAAGTCGTTTCCCCTGCCGAACTCGGTGCGCACTATGTCCACGATGTCGTCGGCGTGGCTGTCGTCCTTGGCGAATATGATGGTCTTCGGCACATGCGTGCGACCGGGGAAAATGTCGGTAAAGAGCCGGTCGCGGAACGTGCGAATAACGGTGCGGATCTGGTCCTCCGCCACTACGTCCCGGTCCAATCGGCCTGCGGTGTAGGTAAGATCCTCATCCAGTTCTTCGGCCCAACGCGTTGTCTTGGCTTTGCGGTTGCGGCGGTCGATATGCTGACCGGCTTCAACGCTGGACCCCTCCTCGGTGATCTGCGTGTGGATGCGGTAGATGTCGGAAACGACGTTTACTCGGTCAGCGACCGCCTCCTCGTGGGTGTACTCCATCACCAGGTTCTGCTGGAAGAACCCGAAGGTCTGCGGCGACGGGGTGGCCGTCAACCCAATCAGGAAGGCATCGAAGTACTCCAGCACCTGACGCCACAGGTTGTAGATGGACCGGTGGCACTCGTCGGTGATGATGAAGTCAAACTCGCTGATGGGGATGTCTGGGTTGTACTCCACCGTGCCCGGCTGGGGGCTGACCTGGGCGTAGTCGAAACCCGAAAGTTCCTCCTGGGCGGGGTCCAGTTCCTCGCCACGCAGCATGGAATACACCCGCTGTATGGTGGAGATGCACACCCGGCTCACCGGGTCGATGCGCGCCGAACCCATGAGCTGGACGTTGTACAGTTCGGTGAACTTCCGGTGTTCGTCCGGCGTGTCGAAACCCTGGAACTCGCGTAAGGTCTGGCGTCCCAGGTTGTTGCGGTCCACCAGAAACAGCACGCGTTTGGCGCCGGCGTGCTTGATGAGACGGTACACCAGGTTGCAGGCGGTGAAGGTCTTGCCGCTGCCGGTAGCCATCTGGATCAACGCTCTCGGTTTGGCCAGCGCCAGCGATTCCTCCAGGTTGAGGATGGCCCGTTCCTGCACCGGCCAGAGGTCCCCGGCATCCAGCGGCGGCATTTCGGTGAGGCGTTGGCGCAGGTTCTGAGCGACCGAGTATGCAGCGCTTGGCTCCGCCACACCGGCAGAGCTCATCGGCGCGTTCGTCGCATTTGAGCCGACCCAATCCGCCATTGCGTCAGGCGTATGGAACGCGAACACGTTGCGGCTGCGAGGTTCCGGATCAATCAGGTTGGTGAAGCGCGTTTCCGACCCGGTGGTCTCGTAGAGGAAGGGCAGCGGCTTGTGATGCGCGGGCAGCGCGTCCGGCAAACCTTCGCTGTATTTGCCCGATTGGTTCTCCACCCCGGTGAGGGTGTAGCCCGCCGGCTTCGCCTCAACAACTCCGGCCGCCTTCTGATCTACGTAGAGCAGATAGTCGGCGGTGCCGTGGCCTGGTTTCAAGCCGAACTCGCGCACCGCAACGCCGCGAGCAGCGGACAGGTTGACCGAGCCGGCGTCCTGCACCGCCCACCCCACCTGCTCCAGGAGGTTGTCAATTTGGATGCGGGCTTTCTGCTCCGGTGTCATACTCACTCAGTTGACGGTAAACCCAATCTATAAGATCGCATTGCTACCATCGTAGCCAATCGCCGGGCGGCAGTCCACCGCCGTGCCAGTCGAGGCGATCGAGCCCCGCATTGCCGCAAATCAAATGATCCTGAACTTCAGTCGCACAACGTCTCCCTGGCAGATCCAGCCACGAAATGAGAGATAGCCGGCCACCGTCGTAGGAAAAACCCGCACAGCGCCTTGGCGAACCAAATGTGGGCATCCTTCCTTCCGTCGTCCTCCGCTTTATTGATACCCACGGTGATTCGCTCAACAGCCGTTATGTGTAATAACGGAATGCACTCCGCCGACCGGCGTTAATACCTGCTCCGATCCGCCACGGCGTTGTAATCCGTCTGGTCCAGCCAGTGGTACCAAACGCTGGCACCGGGCAGCCGTAGTCTCCTGCTATCCGTAGGGATACCCCAGGCTGCCACTGCAGCGTGAATAACGCCCAGATCGTGGTCGTAGACGAACCTCAGTGCCGGCAGCAGGTCGGTGTCGGTGGACATCATGACACCGACGTCGTAAGCGCCGGTGATCGCAAGCCTGACGAAATCAATGGCCAAGTTGGCTGGTATCGGAGGCCTTGCGTAACCACGGTCGCTCCGTTTGCCCTCCACCGGTTGGACTGCCTCATATGAGCGGCATGTGAGCGCTTGTCCCTGTTCGGGTCCGGCCGACCGGAGTAAATACGCACATCTAACAGGGAGCAGGGCATGCCGCCTGGGCCTCCTCTGCTCGCGATCAACTGGCCCAGCTTGATCGAGTCAAACTGACCGTCAACATTGGACTGGGGATTCGGAAAGAAGCGATCGCGAGCCCGACGATAGGCATTCTGAGCATCAATGAACAGCGCGATTCGCAGGGGAGTGGTCATGAGGAGGCGCCGCGCGAGGCAAAAAATAGACCCTGCTCATCAACTTGGACGAAGCCGAGCCGATTGCAGGGGAGATTGCATACATGGTACGCGAATCGCTCAGAACTGTCAAGCGAGTTTGGCTACAATTCAGGGCAATCGCATTTGGATTGCATTGCCAGCATCCAAATCCTCCAATTCTGTTACGGAAACATCCATGTTATGATAATTTCACGCTTACTTTCGTCGGAATCATGGACAGAAAATATCTAATACGATTGACCTGCCGGAAAATTGACCCGCTAACCGTATTTTGTTACCTTGATCTCACGCTCCGTCTCATCGGGGCAGAGGGAGGGAAGCGTAATGGCATATGATCTACTCATAAAGAATGGGCGCGTGGTTGATGGCTCTGGTGGACCCTCATTCTACGCGGACGTGGCGGTAACAAATGGCAAAATCGTGGGGGTGGGCAAATTCAGTGAGCCCGCCACTCACACTATCAACGCCGATGGTCGGGTAGTGGCCCCTGGGTTCATTGACCATCACACCCATTTTGACTCCCAGTGCATGTGGGATCCCATTGTCACTTCTACGTCGCTAAACGGTAGCACCTCGATCATCGTGGGTCAGTGCGGGGCTGTGATCGCCCCGACACGACCGGGAGATGGGGACTGGTACCTGGACATGTTCGACAAGATGGAGGGCATCCCGCTGAGTGTGCAGCGGAAGGGGGTCGATTTCGCTTGGGAATCCATTCCACAGTACCTTGATGCCATCGGCCGGCGGCGTGGCATCAATGTAGGTGCCTTCGTCGGCCATTCCGGAGTCAGGCGCTACGTTATGGGCGAGGCCGCCCAGACACGGGAAGCCACCCCGGAGGAAATTGAGGCCATGAGACGCCAGGTCCGCGAGGGGATACTAGCTGGCGCTTTAGGGTTCAGCATTGGCAACTTCGCCGACCAGGGGATAGAGAATTTCGGGGTCAGCGTGCCATCCTCAGTTGCCACCGATGAAGAGCGATACGCAGTAGGCAGCGTGTTGGGCGAGCTCGGCACTGGTGTCTTTCAGGTAAGTGGCGGGGGCCCCGGCGGGTTCCGAACCCCGGCGCTCATTGCCCAGGAGCTATCCCGCAGGACCGGCCGCCCCGCGATTTACAATATATTAGGCCAAGAGTTGAACAAACCCGACGAGTGGAAAGAGCACCTACAAATGGTTGAAGAGGCCTTCAAGACGGGGGCCAGGGCTTACGCCTCGTGCTTATCCGGCACCGCCGGGCCGATCTTCGACTTGAGAGCAGGGCTGGGGGGCCTGGAAGACGAGGACATGATCAGCCCTACTACCGTGTTCCAGGGCATGACGACTTGGGACCCAGTGATGGCCCTGCCGGTTACAGAGAGGATGCAGTCCTTCCGTGACCCCGAGGTTCGCCGGACGCTAAGCATTGAGGCGGTGGAGACCGAAGGCGCCCACTCTTACCAGGCCGCCCGCGGTACCAGGGTGATGAGCTTCAACCGGCGCTGGGACCTGGTTCAGGTATACATGGGGCACCACGAGCGGAACCGGAAGTACAGTGGCAAGAGCGTCGAGCAAATAGCCCAGGAGCAAGGGAAAGGGGTTATGGACGCTTTCCTGGACCTGGTCCTGGACGATGATCTGCGGACTAGTTTCCAGGTAATCGACCGGAATAGCGATCCTGAAGCCCAGCGTCAGATACTGGGGTCGCCGTATACTGTTATCGGGACCACCGATGGCGGCGCTCGGCCGGAAAAGGGAGACCGTACCGACTACAGTACCCACTTGCTAAGCTACTGGGTTCGGGAAAAGCAGATTATGTCCGTGGAAGACGCCGTCTACCGCTTGACCGGGAAGACCGCCCTGATGCACGACCTCCACGACCGGGGGTTCATTGCTGCCGGTAAGGTTGCCGACATAACCATCTTCGACCCAGACACCATCGACCACGCGCCGCGCGAGCCGGTGTATGACTTCCCGGGCGGAGAGATGCACGTGAAGCAGCCTGCCGTGGGGATAGATTATGTGATTGTCAACGGCGAGGTGCTGCTGGAAGGCGGAGAGCACACCGGAGCGCTACCCGGCCAGGTTCTCCGGGGTCCCTTGTACCAAGCTAACCGTTAGCGCAGAAGCCATTGGTCGGGCAGATGGCCCAACCTGGCTTTGATGGGTAATTGAGTAGGGGGCAGGTTTCAAACCTGTCCCCTACTCGTACACACCGGCGGAAAAGGCTTGCCCTCTAGCGGGACTCGCTGCCGTCGGACTAGGGCGTGTTTGCAAAGGGGGCAGGACGGCAGGGCAATCGCATTTCATTGGGATAGGACTTTGAGCAGGTAATCGAAGTCCCATCCGGCCTTTTTGCGTTTGGCTTTGATACCGACTTTGGCACTGCGTTCCTGCTTGAGCAGGTTGAGTGCCAGGTGTCGCATCACCGCACACAAAGATCATGCCTAAGTATGGCTGCTTTCTTATATTCTTACAAATCTACCTGGCAACGATACTAGGCTCATTCAACGCGGCTGTCGCTTCTGCCTCAGTTTCGAAAGGGTAAAACTCAGATCGGTCCCCAGGGGGTTTTATCAGCACCCATTTACCCAAGTAATCTGAGCCCTCGTTAGCCAGGCGTTCACGGTACACTGCGATTGCGTGAGTCAATTCAATCATTGCCTTTCAATTCCTCCTGAGAGCGGTGGGTTCTCATTCCAGCAAGGCTATGCGGCACGGGCATCTTGGCGGGGCGGGCCGCCAGGTACTCGGGCGTCCGGTCGCCATTGACGCGGTTGTACCATCCGCACAGCAGTTGCAGTTTGTCCAGGTGGTCCGTTCCGCCCCGGCTGCGCGGTATCACGTGGTCAACTGTTAGGGGGCGACAGGGGTTGGTATTTCGTTCTCGGACCTTCTTGGTCTGTCTAGTGGTTTTGTCGACGCAGTTGTTCTTCGAGTTCGCGGATGCGGGTTTCAGCGGCGACGCGCGCCTCATGCTCGGTGTTGGCGCGGGTTTCGGCGGCGACGCGGGCATCACGCTCGCTGTCGGCGCGGTTGCGTTGGTCTTCATAAGTCGGGATATGTTGGCCAGTCTCTGGGTGGTACCAGCCCAGCCGGCCGTGCTCCCACCGGAGGTACAGGTTCAGCGCCGGGCTGTAGCCTTGGAGGTTATCGTCATCCAGTTGTTCGATCGGTATGGGCTGGTATGCGCCGTCTATCAGGCGGTCACCGGCCAGCCTGGCACCGTGATATTCGCCCGTCTGGTCAAACCGCCAGTATTCTAGGATGCCCAACGCGGCATACTCGTCCCGTTTCGCGCCCACGTCGGTTTCGGCAGTGCTCTCAGAGGCGACTTCTAGGACGAAGTCCGGCGGTTTGCCATGTTCCGAGACTACGTAGCCGTTGCTGGCCTCGTAGGCGGCCGGATCTACGTCGAACGCGATGAGCAGGTCGGGACGACGCGCTCGGGTTCGGTCGACGCCCGGGTGTGCAATCATCCAGCGGTCGGCTTCCACCAGGGTGGTGTGCGGGTTGCCTAAGTGCATCGCCAGGGCATGGGAGTTGCCGGTCTTGAACAGTTGATCGTACTGGGTCATCTCGTCGGGTTCGCGCTGGGGCGGGTCCGGCAGTCGAAAACGGCCAGGGGGTTGGGGGGTCTTGGTGTTGGCAGTGGTCATGCTGAACCTCGGTGGGCTTAGCTTGGATGGGCAGGTATTTGCCGGGCGGGTGATGAGTGGAATTATACCTGTGCTGGCTTCGGTCCGGGTAGGACTTGAACCGGGTGGGGTGGGTACTTACCGTAGTTTCGTTTGTGGCGGTTGCCGGTGTTCTTCGGCACAGTCTGCATACCGGGTCTGGACCATTGTGGATTGGTCGGGTCAGCGGCGGGAAGTCCGAGGCCGTTGCGGCACGGGCGATCATAGGCAGCGACTCTTGCCTCAGTGCCCGCTTGGTCCTCGGTGAGCTGAGGCCTCGCGATGTTTGAGGTGTTCGCGCGGCAGGGGAAGCTGATCGGCGTCTTGCAGGTTTGCGTGGCTTTACTTGGGTTGGCTCCAATCCGCGTCGAGGGCCAGGAGGCGGCGTGCGCGGTCGGCGGCCAATGACCAGGTGTCGGGCGGGCTCAACTCGCGGCCGGTATCGGGGTGTTCACCGAGGTACAGGATTATGGTGATCTCCACGTGCAGCTGGAAGCGGGCGTCACCGACGGTGCGGGCGTGGTGCCAAGCGCAGTACAGGTCGGCGCGAAGTCCGGTCCTCGACTGGGACATCGTGTCTCCTTCTGGGAGCACGGGAGACCATGTACGGTTGTTGCGTCGCCCGCGGTCGCCGGGTTGCGTGAGAACCGGGAGTTGTCTGGCCCCGTGATTTACTGATGCGTGAATAAGTACCTAAACCAAGCCTACCCGTCGTTCCCGCTTTCGCGGGAACCCAGCAGCTCCGGACAAAAACCGCCCGGGTTTAGATGATCGTTCACGCATCAGTAGTCCTGCCGGTTCCCTGTTGCCACCTAACGAACCGAGCTATGAAACGTGAGCGCGGGTCACCGTCGTCGGAAGGACTCGCTGCAACGCATCGGCGGACCCGATTTGGGCATCCATCCTCCAGCGTCCTCCGCCTTATTGATACCCGCCGTGGTTCGCATAAGGGTCATTATGTGAATCCGCCCACGCGAGGATTCTCCAGGATGCCTAAGCCCAAATCCACCGAAAGGGTCTGGCCACCGCGAGAAAGCCAGGGATGAGAGGAGCCGGATCGAGGCGGCGCGGCCTTGACCCATTCCAATCCGGCTGGCACAGGGTGTGATAGCCACGCCAAGGGGATGTTGACGGACCGCAGCTTCGGCGACGGGCGAGATCAGCGGGCAGATTGCAGCAGGGGATACGCGGGAACCGGCATTTCTAGTTGACGCGGGACAGCAGATCTGCGAGGCAGTTAGGCGGTCTGGCGGACGGGGTAGACGCCGTTAGGCGATCAGGAGGGTAGTGGCAGGGCGCGTAGTCTCGCCAGAGCGCTGCTGAATTGGTTTTGCCAGGGCCAGCCCTGGGGAAGGTGCAGAGTGAGGCGGCGTGCCTTGCGGGTGAGCCGTCCCGCCAGGGAGAAGAAGCGCCGCCGGAGGGTCTTGGTGGTTACCACCGGCTCGCCCAGACCGATGCGCGCGGTCCAGCGGGCCAGCAACTGTGTTGGCTGTCAAGAAGGTTGGGCAATTTCTGCGGGACGCGAGCTACGCCATGGAGAGCTATTCTTAACCATGGCGTTTAGGATAGTGAGCAGTTTACGCATGCAAGCGACCAAAGCCACTTTCTTCGTCTTACCAGCCTCCAGCAGCCTCTGGTAGAAGTCGCTGATGACGGGATTGAAACGGGTCGCGGTCAGCGTTCCCATGTAGAGAACACCCCGAACCCGGGAGCGTCCGCCCCAGACGGCGCGTCGGCCGCGCAAGGTACCGCTGTCCCGGTTGAAGGGCGCCACGCCCACCAAGGCCGCGATCTGCCGTCGGTCCAGAGCGCCCAACTCGGGCAGGTCGGCCAGCAGGGTGAGAGAGAGCTGCTCCCCTACGCCGGGAACGGTGCGCAGCAGGTCGTCCTTCTCACGCCATACTGGACTTCGGCGAAGAGACTGCCGTAACTCCTGGTCCAAGTCGCGCAACTCCTGGTCCAACCAGGCGATGTGGGTCTCGATGCGAGGACGCACCGCGCTGATGGCAGTACCCAGTCGGTTCTTCTCGGAGACCAGCATGGTCATCACCTGGCGCCGGCGGGCAGTCAGCGAGTTGAGGACCTGGGCCTAGGCGTCCCTGAGGGGGCGCACCGAGGGACGAACCGCGTCGGCGAAGTGAGCCAGGACTGCCGCGTCCAGCGAGTCGGTCTTGGCCAGCGTTCCGGTGGCCCTGGCGAAGTCCCGGACCTGGCGCGGATTGACGACGACCACTGGCAGCGCCGCCGCCGCCAGTGCGGCCACCAAGGGCAGTTCCAGACCGCCCGTTGCCTCCAGCAGCACTAGGGCGGGCCCCAGGTCCACCATCTGGGAGACCAATTCCTTACTTCCGGCCTCATCGTAGGACATGACCCATCTCCTTCCCGTAGGCCGGACCGCAACGTCCACCTGCGCCTTTGAGACATCAATACCTACGAACCTCGGTTCTCCTCCCATCTGTACCTCCTGTGTGAGCGTCGGCCCTTCCTTGCACGATGCGGGCTCGATTGGCCCGGGCAACTGTTCGGGCTCTATCCGGGTAGGATGCGACGACCAGGCTGGCCCACGGTTTTCTTCAACCCAGGTTGGATCGGTCTGTCGCATCCCTACGTACCATACAAGGTTGTGGGCGATGACCTGGACGGCCAGCCAGGCGGCGTTGGCGGCGAAGCGGGCAGAGGGGAGATGGTTCAGACCGACGCCGTACTTGAGGTCTCGGATGGCATTCTCGATCTCGGCATGGCGGCGATGGTCGGCCTCCAGGTCCAGAGTGTCGCCCTCTCGGTCGGTGATGAAAGCGTGATAGCTGTAGGTGGCAAAGAGGGCCAGTTGGGACCCGGGCGTGGGCTTCACCCGGCGGACGATGAGCCGCACCGGCACGGCATCGGGCTCACTCTGGAAGGGGGTATAAGTTGTCTCCGCCACGTCGGCGGCGCCTTCCATCCAGTAGGGGATGGGCGTCCAGTCCGTCTCGGGTATGGCCTCGATGATGTTGCGCACGCTCTGGTGCTGGCGGACGGTGATGGAGAAGCGGACACTCTTATCGCGGCAGGCGACCACGATGGGGTGGGTGTAGAAGCCGCTGTCGGCCCGCACGGTGAGTTGCCCGGTGGCTCCGGCATGGCGCACCCTACTCACCGTCTCGCGCAGGAAGTGGGCCGCGCCCCGCGCCGTGTTGGCCCGGCCCTGGCGCAGCCGACACATCAGCACCTCTCCGGTGCCGGCGGCCACGGCCATGATCGGGTGATAGCCCCGCTGGCCGGCGTAGTTGTGGCGCTGCGCCCCCTCCTTGGCCAGACCGTATGTCTCGCAGATGGTGGAGTCCAGGTCGATGGTCAACGGATCATCGCTCGGTCCCGCCCCAGCGGACCAGGCCCCAGCCAGCAACTCCCGGCTGACCCGGTCCAACTGGCGGACATGGCCCCACCGAAAACTCCGCAGAAAGGTACCCAGCGTGGATGGCGCCTTGACCACGCAGCCCAGCACCCGATCGGTTCCCCCAGCGCGCAGCGCGTCGGTGTCGTCGATGCAGTCACCACCGGCTAGGGCCGACGCCACCAGCGTCATCATCTTATCGCCAGCGTTGGCTCGGCCAGGAGCGCGACCCAGGTCAACATGGTTGTCCACCAGCTCGCCCAGTCCCAGGCGGTGGGCCAACGTGACCGGAAGCAGCAGCCCAGCATTGGCCACCAGGCGGTGGTCATCGAAGGCGATTTGGATGCGGTCGGGATGGTCAAGTGGTAGCATCTGTTGGGTGCTCCTTGTTTCGGGTCGGTTTGCTGTTTCACAAACCATTATCCCCGAAGCATAGGAGCACTTTCTTACCCCTTCAGCACCCCGCGACAATCACCTCTTCGGTGGATTGGGGCTAAGGAACGCCGATCCCGCAGCCTTGCCGTTTCGCCGCCAACGCCGCTTGGTTGGCGGTGCAGGTGATGGCCCACAACCTGGCACGCTGGACCGCGCGCATCGATCTGGGCGAGCCGGTGGTGACCACCAGACCTTGCGACGACGCTTCTTCTCCCTCGCCGGTCGGCTCACACGCTCGGCGCGCCGCCTCACTTAGCATCTGCCCCAGCGCTGGCCTTGGGAAAACCAGTTCAGTGGCGCTCTGGCACGATTGCGCACCCTGCCATTTCCTGCCTGACGGCACGGCTGGCGCCTGACCCGCCACCTCGCGCCAACCCAGTCCGCAAAGGGCACTCCTTGCCCACCGCATATCGAATTATGTCCGCGATGGCCATCACGGACCGCCATCATCGTGTCTGGGTGCCTACCTCACGCCACCCTCATCCCCATCTATTGGAATCGGGCTTCGCCCGTTCGCCTTCCCTTACCCATCATCCCTGATGTTGTCAACGCCAGCGACCATCGCTTCGGTGGATTCGGGTTAAAGAGAGTCATACACTGAATACTCGAAATGCTGGTCCACCACCAAACGGACCGGCATTTTGGAAACGGCGGGCGGTTTGCAACGCTCATTCATAAGACTGCAGCTCATCCCTCATGCGCTCAACGTCGGACTCACGCAGGCGGCAACTTCCCTCAACCGTAATGGTCACTTCATTGCCGGTTTCCAACTCCCGGGATGTGACAGTGAGAATACCGTTGGCATCAATCTCATAAGTGGTTGCAATCTGAGGTATCCCAGCCGGCTTGGGCGGGATTCCTACCAATCGAAAATCTCCAAGATTGTGGTTTTCGGAAGCGACAGGAGACTCCCCCTGGGTCACATTAGTCAGCACGATGGTCTGATTGTTTGATACAGTGGTGTAGTTTTCGGTCACCATAGTGGGGATGATGCTACCACGAGGAATGATGACGCTGTTCCTGTCGTCACGCACCTTGCACCCTAGGCTGAGCGGCGTAACATCAAACAGCATAACTTCAGCCATGCCGCCTTCGCCGCTAATGATGCCGGCCTGAATGGCGGCTCCGATGGCCACGGCTTCGTCCGGGTTCACCGGGCTGGTCGGCTCCTGACCGAATATTTCCCGCACCTTGTCGCGCACCGCCGGCATACGGGTCATGCCGCCGACCAGGATTACGTGGTCAATATCTTCCGGGGCAACGTCGGCGTCGGCCATGGCGCCCTGGCAAGGCCGCTCCAGCCGATCAATCAGAGGCCGGACCATCTCCTCCATTTGGGACCGGGTTAGCATCTTGTTCAAGTGCAGGGGGCCGCTGGCGTCGGCAGCGATGTAACCCTGGCTGATACGAGCCTGGTCCGTGTTGGACAACCGTATCTTGGCCTGCTCGGCGTGTTGCGACAAGCTTTGGATTGCATTCCTGTACTGATCCTGTTTCAGGTCTATACCCGTTTCGTCCTTGAACTCATTAACCAGCCAATCCAGGATGGCGGTGTCAAAGTCATGACCACCCAAGTAGGTGTCACCGTTGATGGACTTGGTTTCGAACAGTCCGTCTGTGACTTCAAGGATGGTGATGTCGAAGGTGCCACCACCTAGGTCAAAGACAGCTATGGTCGCGTCTTCCTGCTGTTCGATGCCCCATGCTAATGCGCCGGCCACTGGCTCGGTAACGGTGCGCAAAACTTCCAGCCCTGCGATGGTGCCGGCATCAAGGGTGGCCTGCCGCTGGCTATCGTTGAAGTACGCAGGTACAGTAATCACCGCTTTCGAGATGGATTCGCCCAGCTTGGCCTCGGCGTCCGCTTTTAATTTCTGCAGCACCATGGCTGAAATTTGGGGAGGTGGGTAGATTTTACCGTCCATCTCGACGCAAGCGATTTGATGGTCTCCGCTGACGATTTTATAGGGCAGGCGTTCAGCGGCATCCGCCACTACCGCCTCGTCAAAGCGGCGGCCCATTATACGTTTCACCGAATAAACGGTATTTAGCGGGTTCAACGCCGCCTGCTCCTTGGCGGTCTGTCCGACTATGGGCTTTGCACTGTCCGGAGTAATGGCCACCACCGAGGGAGTAGTGTAGCTACCTTCGCTGTTTTCGAGAACTTGAGTTCTGTGCCCGTCGATTACTGCTACAACGGAGTTGGTGGTGCCAAGGTCTATGCCCAAAATGTTAGCCATTTTCCTGCTCCTAGTGCCTGCCGGTATATGCTTCCAGTAGGATCGGTGTTTGACCAGCGGCTACCGATTGACGATGACTTCCGCCTTCTGTACCACGTCGCCCCCAATCCGGTAGCCCGGTTGCACCACTTCAACGACGTGACGGGAAGGGTAGTTGCTCCGCTCGTCCGTTCCGATGGCATGGTGAATCTCCGGGTCAAACGGTTCGCCAAGCTCACCCACGCGGGCGATGTTTTGCCAGTCCTGAAAGAACTGCAATTTGTCCCTAATTAACTGCAGACCCTGGGCTTCGCGCTCACCCAGGTACTGAAACGCGTTTTCCAGTTCGGAGATTACCGGCAACAGTCCGCGGTTGAACAAATGCAACACTGCCGCTTGCTCTGGCGTAAGGGGGACATCGGTGACATCTGTATCGTCTGACTGGGGTTCCGGCAACGCGAACGGCGGCTGGCCCCTGTCCCCCGTGTGAGTTGAGAAAGCCCGTGCAATTGCCAAGAATACGTTGGCGTCAAGGGTGGCACCACTGACCAAGACGCCGTCGAAACCAGCAGCAGCAAAGCGCTCCGCATCGCGCGAGGAAACACTGCCGCCATAAAGGAGTGGCACAGCTGCCGCCCGTTTCTTATCCAACTCCTGGTCTATCACTTCACGAAGAGTCGCCAATACCCGTTCAACTTCATCGACGGGCTGGTTGCTCTGAATAGCCCAAACTGGTTCGTAGGCAATTACCAGTTTGACCGGAGACAGATTTGTGGGAACGCCGGACAGCGCTTCAGAAACCTGCCTGCGCATCGTTTCTTCAAACAGCTCCCCCTTTTTCTGTTCGTGGGTATCCCCAACGCAAATTATGGGGCATATGCCCTGCCGCAGCGCCGCAGCCGTTTCGCTCGCCACGATTCGGTTACCCTCCTCCCATTCCCAGTGCCCGACGATCACATGATCAAAGCGGTTAGCCAACACGATTGCGGACAATTCCACGATGTGTTCGCCAGAGAGTTCCTGCATATCCCCTTTATAGCGTATAGCCGGCGCACCAAGCGTAATACTGGTGCCAGAGGTTGCAGTGCATACGTCGGGCCATGAAGCGAGGGGGGGGCACAGCACCAGATTGACGCCGCTAAAATCGCCGGCCGGCCCCACGATAGCTTCGGCCAGAGCCACAGCATTGGCTGAGGCGGAATTAGTCGTCCAGTTACCGACCACTAGGGAGGGGGAAACCGTTGTCATATCGCACCTCGGCAGGATTTTAGCATGTCGGAAATATCTGAAAAGACGGTGGCCAGGACAAATCAGTACGCCTCAACGGTTATGGCGGCAGTTCCCATTTGTTGCTAATGGTGATCAGCCGGAACAACGGCAGGTGGCGCTCCCAATAAGTGCCACCGTTGGGGTCGCAGGCACCGTAAGGATCATCGTCGCAGAACTCGTACACATCATCAATTATGTATTGTAGCCGCATTGTGTAGCAGTGCTGCGGCTCCACCACGCCGGCTACCACGACGTTGACCACAACCATAGGCACGTTCCGTCCGTAGGAACCGTCGTTTGAGAAGGGCACGTGCTGGCCACGCCGGTGCTTTTTAAAGTTTCCGGCCACGCAGGCCGCCAGAAGAGTTTCTTTTCTGCGGTTTTGATAATCCGTTTCGAACAGTGTCGCAAGGGTCGTCCAACCGACCAGACTCACCGTTGGCGTGGGTATCACCGTTGGCGTGGGTATCACCGTTGGCGTGGGTATCACCGTTGGCGTGGGTATCGGTGTCGGTGCCAGCGCGGCCGGCGTATTGACGTTTACGTAGCCCGACTGCTCGCTCAGACCGGCGCCGTTGCGGGCTTTGATCCGATACACGTAACGGGTTTCGGGCTGTGCAGTGTTGTCCTCGTAAGTCGTGGCCGCGATACCGGTATCTTCTCGAATCACGGCAAAGACGCCTGGCGCATCGGTGTCCCGGTTGCGCCGCAACATTTGATAGCCGATGATGCTGGGATCCTGCGGGTTGGCCCAAGAGAGGACAACTGAGTCGTGGCTTATGGCGACCACCGTGGGCCGCGCCGGTTGGGCCGGTGGTACGGGCCGTGTCGGGGTCGGCGCGGGCGGAGGTAGAGTATCCGTCGGCATCGGCGTAAATGTAGGGATCACCGCAGCCATAGCCGTTGGAACCGATGTGTCTGCGGGTATCAGTGCAACCGTTGGTGATCGCGTAGGTATAGGCGCCGGAGCAGCTATGGACATCTGGTCTCCGATACCCTGCAAACCGACCAATGCTGCCACCAATATGACGATTGCGCCGCCTGCGACACATACCGGGATCAGCCAGCGCCGCCTGCTTCTGGGCCGTCGGGATTCCCGCTCTTCACGTTCCTGCCGCTCCCGCTCTTCACGTTCCTGCCGCTCCCCTCTTTCACGTTCCTGTCGCTCCCTTCTTTCACGTTCCTGTCGCTCCCGCTCTTCTTCTTGACGACGTTTTTCTTCCGTCTGTGTTATACCTATCTGCGCATCGTAATTGGCTCGTTGCCGGCGGTCTCTCAATGTGGTATAGGCCGGGCCAAGGCGTTGCACCCCTGCTTTGTCGCCTGCTGCATCAAGTTCCTTGCGCAGTTTGGCATATGCCAACTGGATGTCTTTCTGACTGGCGGTTGACGACACTCCTAACGTGTCATAATGCGTCTGGAGCATCGAAATACCTCGCTATATGCTCAGCATGGAAACAGAACTGCGCTATTCAGCCTGTCTCGGAAGAGCCTATAAAAGCTACGGGAGGGGGATGTGGCGTTGATTCTTACTTTCCCGATGGTTCCGAAGAGCCAACGAGTCGTAGCATAGGAGCAGACAGACATTCAGCACCGTGCCCGCTAGAAAACGGTCGCAGTTGACTCCCTGAAAGATGCGCAAAGCGGTGGTCTGGCTCGCCATATACGCCAGAGAGTTCGCAGGTTGAAAGCCGTGGCGGCCAACGTCCATTTGGCGACTACGTTCAGCAAGCCTCGCAACGCGAAACGTCGCATCCGCATTTGTTCCTTGAGAATGCCGAAGACCGGCTCGATAAGTTGCCCTCTTCTCCGGCTGGCCAGTTTGGCTTCGTTGGTCGCCATCAGGGCGCGATGTTGGCGCAGTATGTCGTCGTCGGGCCCTATCCCCAAGCCACGCCCATGGATGTGGTCAATGGTGCATTCTCCGAATGCTGGACAGTTCTGGCAGACACCACGGGAGGTCCGGCATAGTCTGACTCGAGCCGTATTCGCCATCATGTATCGCTGGAATCTCAGCCTCTGGCTCTGCGGACAGGTGTAGCTGTCGCTGGCCTCGTCATAGATGAACCGATCCTTATGATACCGGCCCCCCGGAAGCTTCTTCTTTGAGTCGGGCATCAACACCCGGCGGCCGTTGGCGGCGCACGACTTCAGGTTCTTTCCCGAATGGCAACCTCCATTGGCCAGCGTCAGCGGCACTCGGACGCCGGTCATCCCCTCGGCTTGCTCCAGCATTGGAATCAACTGGGCATGGTCGTCCGGTTGGGCGCACACGTCTGCTGCGGTTACGAGCATGCCTGCCACTTCACCATCACTTGTTGCGGGTGAGACCACCGCGGTCCGCACCGTGCACTTGAACAGTACCCTCATGCCCTGCCGGCGGCGCTGGTAAAACCGCCATAGGGTGTCGTGGTCCGGATGCTGCCAACCGGTCAACCAGAGGTAGGGTATTTGATCTCGGCAGGCTGCCTCGAGCTTCCGGCACGAGCGCACGCCAGTCATGAACCCATATAGCCACACGCTCACCAGCGCTCGGGGATGATAGGCCGGAGCCCCCAGCGGATCACCCGCTATCTCCACCCCGAGCTCTGCCCATGCGTCCCGGTCCAGGGCGTCAACGAACTCGGCGACGAACCCTGCCGGATGATCCAACGGCACCAACTCGTCAAGCGTGGGCGGCAATAGCCACATCTGCTGCCTGTCCATGTCTCGAAGCGGCATCTTCCCGCCTCCTCTCGCAGTGTCGCTCCATAGTGTACATCCCGGTCTTCGTCCCGTTTTTTAGACCGGTTGGTAGTCCAGATTCTCCGATATGGCCGGGCACAGCCTCCAAAAGGATGCGATGTTGTACAGCGAGCAGATGAGTAGCGCTCTCACCATCACTTCAGGATGGATTGCCGGTCTCCCGAAATCGGGGCAGTAGTACTCTTCCAGAGGCCCCACCAGCTTGGGGAAGTCCAGTCGCTCGTCGATCTGGATCAGAAGGTGGTCTCCTTAACGCTGGCCGGCGTGGCCGGTTCGACTCTCCCTGCGGGGCACTTCACCGAACCGGCGGCCGACTTGAACCCCCTGATTGGGGCATCCTTCCTTCCGCCGTCCTCAGCCTTATTGATACTCTCGTTGATTCGCGCAACAGCCGTTACGTGAAGTCGTTTGTTGGGGACTGCGGCCGTCGCCGCGATTGCGATATACGCCGTTGCCGGAGCTCTTGCATCCGTTGAGCAGAGGCTCAGCAGAAAGGCAGACCGAGGCGGTCGACATCATTGGAAGGCACATCCAGCAATTCCTCGAGTACACAGCCACTAAACTGGTTGTCGCTGAGCTCCAGAGTTTCCAAGTCGGCGATGTTGCCCAGTTCCGATGGTATCGACCCGCTCAACTGGCCGAGCCGAGGAAAGCCCACGCCAGTGTCACGGCTCCCGCCAGCGCCAGCGAGCCGGCCCAGAGCAGATCCAAGTTGATCCAACCGCGGCGCAAGAACGCCAGGCCGACCCGATAATAGACGACGGCCGCCGCCGTGAGCATGACGGCCAGCATGATCAGAGTGTGGCCAAGCAGACCGATCACCCACCAGATCGGAGCATCGTCCAGTGAAAAGAATGCGCCATGCTCGCCCAAGTCACCGGCGACAACACCCGACGCGGACTGGCTGCTGGTCAAGGCCAGCACCACCGGTGCTAGCATCAGACCCGCGCCGTGAGCGGTAGCCATCAGGAATAACCAGGCAATCAGGTCGCGCCCGCTTACGTTCATGCCGACCCACCGGGGATGGCGGTAGTAAAGCACCAGCCGGACGAGCCCAAAGGCCAGCAGCACGCTGCCGACGGTAATACGAGGAGATTTCGCTACTCCGATCCCAATGTATGCAAGGTCGGGATCAACCAATGAGCCGACGAATCTCGTAATACGGTTAACAGTTCAAATCTGCTTTATCTGGGTAAGCCAAGCCGGTTGAAAACCATTGAATGTCCTCAGGCGCTAGGCTTCGAACCGGCTCATGGTGTTGAGCAACCGGGGAGTCCGCGCCCAGTCCCAAAAGTGACGGCGGCCGCTGTCAGGGTTATGGCTGCTGGCAGGTAGAATATGCCGAATCCGTAGTATCCCAATCCGCAGAATACCAGCAGTATTGCCGTGAGGCTCCAGATTACCAGCGCATTTGCGGTTCGCCTTTTCTTCCGGGTTAACATGAATAGCAGTGCTAGGGCGGTCACGAGAACAGGGATGAACAGCGGAATCAGAACCAGATAGCCGTCGACCTGTGTCAGGGTGACGTATTCTACGACGACCTGTCTCTCCGCTGCGCCGTTTCCGGCAACGCCGAGCGGACCCGTCGACACGCTCCTCTGAGCGTGGGGCCGAAATACTATCCATAAGTAGGCTGCCCAACTCAGAACATGGGAGGTAGTGGCCAAGAATAGGGCGATGCGGTTTATTCCGGCGGAAATATATTTCAACCTGAGATTCTCCCTATTCCGAGTAGGATTGTTCAAGTAGGGTAGAGCGTGACGATTTTCGCAATTGGCATGCCCAACCGAGCGGGAGTCCCCCGCCCCCCTTTCTACTTCTGGAAGGCTCGCATGGTTCGCACACCGGAGAATCACCGTGAGGCGGGTTCCCCCTGGTTATTCTCCTCTTTGAACTGGACCCCGACGGCGTACCGCTGGGGCAAGCTCCGTTCAAAGGTGCCGTCGGAGTTCATGCACCACAAACCGCCGATGTCCGGGCCACCGTCTCGGGCTAGGCACGGCCTGTTGCGGTATACCCCCATCCCGAAAGCATGAGCCATCTCCGGCGTGGCCGTGAACCGCTCTTGGCGAGTCTCCAGATCCAGCCGGGTAATGCCTCTCGAGTACTGGACCCCGTGAATCATTTTGGACGGGGCATTGTGGTATATGAACATGACGTCCTCATCACCGAATTCAGCCCATTTGGGAAAAGGCTGCTCCAAGTTGAACTGATCCACGATCTCCACAGACCGGGGATCCATCACGTAGACGTCAGTGCGCGGAGGCCGCTCTTCCAGGTGACTGAATATGTTGAAGAGCCACGCCATGCCGTCTACCTCCAGCACGTTCAGGACCCGCAGACCGGGTTCCAAACCCGTCAGGTACCCCCGTGTGGTCAGTGTCTTGGGGTCTATCACCCCCACCCTGGTATATGACGCGGCATGATTGGTCAGACGCTGGTACCCTTTCGGCGGGCCTCCATATCCGATGACCAGGATCTGGCCCGCAACTTCCTCCACTGCGGTGATATAGAAGGATGTTTCGTAGATGTCCTCGCCAGGAGGATAAACCTCGTCGAAAACCTTCACCACCTCCAGGGTTGCCGCGTCCATGACCACGACCTGCCGGGCCGCGCATCCGATGAAGGCATACCCTCCGGCGAAAGCGATGCCCGTGTCCGGAGTTCCACAGCCGATGTCCAGCTCGTGCTCCAACTCACCTTCCGGGGAAAACACCAGCACTCGGTCCTTCCCGCCTCCCCGGAGCTTTAGATCGTCAACTCCTGTCTGGGTGTAGCCGAGCCAGATGCGGCCGGCCGGGCCGAACTCAAGCCGGTGCGAGGAGCCAATGCTCGCACGCGGCAGTTCGACCGACCGGTAGACCTCGAAGGTGTCCGCGTTGAACACGGTAAACCGGCTGCCGAATGGGTGTGAAGAACGGAGGTAACCCACATTGGGCGGGAGCCCGGCCTCAAGTGAGAAACCGGCCTCCGGCGTTGCAGGCAATGATTTGGGCGGTGAAGACCCGGCACCGCTGCAGGCTACCACAAGAGACAGTAGAACCATGCACAGTGCCAGGCTTCCCAGCCAGTAGAGCGTTTTCAAGCGCTACACCTGTTTAGTAGGGTTGTTCAAGTAGGCAAGAACGATGTCCATCCACGAAGGACATCGTAACTTCCAAGCTACCGCTCATGCACCGTGTGTGCTGGCGATCCGGAACCCCAAGCACAAAGCGCGTTGGGTTGCCCCCCTCCCAGCAGCGTCACAGTGAGATAACCGACGCAACCGATAATACGAATATCGTCGCAGCAACCGGCGGAATACCGACACTCCGCGTACGCAATTCGTAGCGCCTATCCCTACTTGAACAATCCTACTATTCCGAGTGGAGCGCGGTCTCCACTCCCCATTGGAGCGATAGGTTCCTCTGTTGATGTCCGTCTTGGCTGGCCTGCTCGCTGGTGTAGGCATCGTCCAAAAGCAGGAGGTTGCGGTCGTTCAGCTCCCTCCAGAGGCGAGTCTACATGAAGCCCCAAGAGGTTCTGGTCGGTGATGTTGTTTCTAGCGGGGCTATCGCCGAGTTTGCGTTGCTCAATTTCTGTCTCTTTGAGGAATAAGGACTGGCCAAGGCCAGTTGGGCCTTGCACAAACGCTTTTCCCATTCTGGTCTGGTGTCGCGGATGCTCTAAAATCACGTGATAACAGCCAAAACGCGAATACGAAACACGTCGCGAGACAGACGGTTTCAGGACACTATCCCAGCAAATCCCGAGTAGCGAAATCGCCTCGTCCCAACTGGCGCTGTTTACCAGTTACAGCTATCACGCCTTCATCACCGACCGCGAGGGCGACACGCTGGACCTCGAGGCCGACCATCGCCGCCACGCCGAGATCGAGAATGCCATCCGCGACCTCAAGTACGGCGTGGGGCTCAACCATCTCCCCTCGGGCCGCTTCCCCGCCAACGGTGCCTGGCTGGCTGTACAGATCATCGCCCACAATCTCGCCCGCTGGACAACTCGCATCGGCCTGGGCGAGCCGGTGGCGACCACCAAGACCCTCCGACGACGCTTCTTCTCCCTGGCCGGACGGCTCACCCGCAAGGCACGCCGCCTCACCCTGCACCTTCCACAGGGCTGGCCCTGGCAAAACCAATTCAGCAGCGCTCTGGGGAGACTACGCGCCCTGCCACTACCCTCCTGATCGCCTAACGGCGTCTACCCGTCCGCCAGACCGCCTAATTGCCTCGCAGATCTGCGCCAGGCCGGTTCCCGCGTGTCCCCTGCTGCAATCTGCCCGCTGATCTCGCCCGTCGCCGAAGCTGCGGCCCGTCAAAATCCCTTTCGCGTCACTGACACACTCAGCGCCTGTCCCAATCCATCAGGATCAACGCCTTGCCGGCCCTCCCCCTCACCTTTCATCTCTCGTCTGACCAGCCCCACCGCATCCCTTCGGTGGATTTGGGCTAATAGGGCAATAGGCATGGGCCCTTGCCGAGGCGCCGACCCCCGTCGAATTGACAAGCACAAAAGTCACCGTATAGGATCGGCTCAGTTTAATGACGGCACCGTGATGGGGGGCCGCAGCATACCTATCCGTTTGGGTGTGAAGAAATGATGCTCAACGATACCGCATTCGAAAACGCCGTCAATGAAACGGCGCGTCATCTCTGGCCGCAAGCAGCCTACTCTGGTTCCACTACGTACGGGGGACGCGAACGTGACGGAGTGTTCGTCACGGACGAAATGGTGCACCTGATCGAAAGCACCACATCGCGTCGCAAAGAAAAAGCCGAGCAAGACACCAAAAAACTCGCCCGTCTGGCCAACAATATGCAGTCCCAGTATCCCATGAAAGGGGTCAAGGGATACTTTATCACCCGCGATGAGCCCACCGCCGACCAAAGAGACACGGTCCGTCGATTCGGTGACGGAAAAGTCGTAAGTCTCTCGTACTCCCAATTTAGACGCCAAATGATCGATGCCCAATCGTACCTAGATTGTCGGATAAACTACCCATTTGGCAGTATGTTCGACAGAGATACGGAATCCCGGACCGAAGCTGCTGACTTGATATCTCCACAATTCACCACGGAGCAAGGAGATATATTGCTTGTATCCGACGTCCTACAGGGGCTCGGTCCTGGGCATGCCTTCGTGTTGGTGGGTGACTATGGTGCTGGGAAGAGTACCGCTTTGCGAGAGGTGTTCGTAGCTTTACGATCGAAATATTTTTCCGAGAACCAAACCGGGCGGTTCCCAGTCCATTTGAACCTCAGGGACCATCACGGGCAAACTAACCCTGCCGAAGCGCTGGAACGCCATGCGCGGAATGTAGGCTTCCAATCTCCGGCTCACTTAGTGAGGGCCTGGCGTGCTGGATATCTTACATTGATCCTGGACGGGTTTGATGAATTCGCTACCGTAGGGTGGTCAGGCCAAGCCAAATTGTTGCGGGACATCAGATACACGTCAATGGAGTTAATCCGCAACTTTATGCGCGGACCGTCGGACACCGGTATCGTGATTGCAGGCCGCCAACATTACTTCGACAGCGACGCAGAGTTGTCTCGCAGTCTCGGATTGCGACAGGACACAATCCGCCTCCACATCAATGACTTCAGCGAAGACCAGATTCGAGAGTTCCTCACGAAAAAGGGGTGGAGCCAAGGGATCCCGGCATGGCTTCCCTCTAGGCCTTTGTTACTCGGTTATCTGTTTTCACGGGGCATGCTGGATCAAGTGATGACGGTAGACCACGGCTCTAGTCCTGCAGCCGGGTGGAACGTATTTCTTGAACTGACTGCGCACAGAGAAGCGGAGATTGAAGCCGGTGTTGACGGGACAGCAGTACGGCAAATCATTGAAAACCTTGCGACCAAAGCGCGCAGCAAGAACGACGGAATGAGCTCTCTGTCGCAAGACGACATTCTCGGATCATTTCAAAGTGTATGTGGATTTTCGCCCGACGATCGCGGATTGCTGTTGCTGCAAAGGTTGCCTGGGCTCGGCGCGTCGAGTAGCGACGACGGTTCGCGCGATTTCATAGACGGCGATTTGGTTGATGCTGCCAGAGCAGGAGATGTTTCCCGTTTCGTGGAGGAGCCTTTTGCTTTCCATCTCGAGAATCCCAGTGCTTGGCAGGCAACGCTCGGCCAGCTTGGTATAGAGCTTGTTACCTTGCGCTGTCATGAAATGGGGTTCAACCAAGGCAAACTTCGGACCGCGGTGCAGCAAGCGGGCAGAGATGGCGACCAAGGCGCTCTCTGTATAGACTTGGTACAAGTCTGTAAGGAAATGGGGTTTGGTTTCACCGGGCAACCAATAACCGTAAGTAATATTATGGTCCCAGATGCGTCATTCGGAGATGATACTTCAAATTTTTCGAGGATCTCGTTTCACGATTGCCTTTTCCAGCGTTTAGAAATCAGCGCGTCGGCCGACCCAACACTACTTCCGAACTTTTACGAATGCTATGTCGGTACCCTAGATGGACGGGTCTCCAAGGGGGACTTGCCCCAAGACAATTTCGACAGCAAATGCGTCTTCGATTCGTTCGGCGATAGTTCGCAAAATACAGCTGCTATCTTGGCATTACCGCTGTCGAATGGGGCCAAGGTACTGTTAACAGTTTTGAAGAAACTGTACCTGCAACGCGGCGCTGGCAGGAAGCAGTCGGCGCTTTTTAGGGGACTTGACCATCGTTCCCGGGCGTTGGTGCCGGATGTACTGCAATTGTTGGCTGCAGAAGGTCTTACGGTCAGGTCGACTGTCGGAGAAGAACCGGTTTGGCTCCCTGTTCGGGATCAAGGTGTTCGTGTACGACGATTGGTGTCATCCCCGTTAGGAAGCAAAGACCGCCTCCTGAATTCGGCGAACTCCCTGCGTTAATGATGTGTATCCAACGCCGATCCCAACATCGGCGGCATCCTGCCTGTGCCGTAAACCTCTTCAATCCGCGGCACTAACCAATCGCCCACCGTTCCGCCGTTGGGCAGCACGATGTTCGCATTGCCTCAAATCAAATGTTACTGAACTTCGGCCGCACAAGGTCTCCTGACGAATCCAGCCACGAAATGGGAGTAACTAGCCAGCACCGGTGGGAAGATCCGCCGCAACGCATCGGCGAGCCCGATTGGCGCATCCCTCGCGCTGGTGCTTTTCGTCTTATTGATACCCGACGTGCTTCGCACAGGGGTCATTACGTAAATCGGTTCGTGCGGGGCGTGTCGCCACCGGCCCGATTGCGATTTCCGCCGCCCGCATTTCCACGGGCCGGATTGCGGAAATCGCTGCCCAGTTGCCCGCCATTCGTCGCCAGGCCTCGCCACCGCACCGTCGCCGCGATGGAAATCGCAATCCGATCGTCCCCGCCAGGATGCCATCTACACGGGCCGCTATTGATACCCCTCGCCACGGGAAAGGGGCCAGATTTGGTCACCGTATCCGGCCTGCCGGAGGGGAACAGCGCCTTCCGGCGCGGGGCGCGCCAATTTGTGGGCGAAAACCTCGCCGGATCTACCGGCGAGGGGGTAAGGGAGTGATCGGCGCCGTTTGCCATCCGGCGCCGTCACTGGCAATTACGCTGGCCCTACGGGACGGATTCCCGCGCCAAGTGGCCGGGCGCGGCCATGCATCAACGCTGGTTGGCCGGAAACCCACTCCATTCAGAGTTGATGGGAGCGAGCAGTTGCGCGATTCACGCTTCCCCATGCTGCGACAGGTCTACGCCCCTCTCCTCATCCGGTTCACTGAGCCGGAGACCCATGGTGTGCTTCAACACCAGCAGGATTACGCCGGTCATGACGAATGACCAGGCAAACGCGGCCAGAATGCCGACCACCTGGTAAAAAACCTGCTCCAGCCGCGATACGTCGCCTTCCAGCGCGCCGAAACCGATGCCCACGAAGACGCCCGTAGCAACGGCGCCCCACATCCCGCCAACACCGTGGATCCCGAACACGTCCAGGGAGTCGTCGACACGCAGCCGGTGAACCAGCTCAACCGCGGCAAAACAGATTGCGCCGGACACGCCCCCGATGATCAGGGCCGGCATTACGCCGACAAATCCCGCCGCCGGAGTGATGGCCACCAGGCCCGCCACCGCGCCGGCCGCCGCCCCACTGCCCGACTGTCGCTTGGTGAGGACCCACGAGACGACCGACCAGGACCCCATTCCCGCCGCCGCGGATGTGTTGGTGACGACGAAGGCATTGACGGCGGTCTCAGTGGAAAGATTGAAGCTGCTGCCCGCGTTGAATCCGAACCACCCGAACCACAACAGGCCCGCCCCCAGCATCACCAACGGCACGTTGTGGGGCGTCACGGTTACCGATCCGAAACCGATGCGCTGACCCACTATGTATGCGGCCGCCAACGCCGCCGAGCCCGATGCGATGTGTACGACGGTTCCTCCGGCGAAGTCCAGGGCGAACCCCGCTTCGCTCATCCCCAGCACGCTGCCCAGATTGCCCAACCAGCCGCCGCCCCAGACCCAGTGGGCCAGGGGGGCGTAAACGACGGTTACCCACACTCCGGCGAAGACGACGTAGGTGGGAAACTTGAAACGCTCGGCGAACCCGCCCGAAATGAGCGCAACGGTGATGACGGCGAACATTCCCTGGAAAACCATGAATGACTGCTCGTGGAGGCCCACCCCAACCATCCCGAACTTGGAGAGGTCGCCCACGAACCCCAGACCGCCCGCGCTGTTGCCGAACGCCAGGCTGTAGCCCCACAGCACCCACAGCACGCTCACCACGCTGATCGCAGTGATGGAGTGCATCATCGTCCCAATGACATTTTTATGGCGCACCAGCCCGCCGTAGAAGAGCGCCAGACCGGGCACCATGATGAACACCTGACCGGCGGAAATCAGAAAGGACAGGACTTCAAGCTCGGAGAACTCCATCACTCGTCTCTCCATCGCCCAGGCGCCGGAAAACTCAAAATCCAGGGTCCCTCGGTATCAATGTAGCCGGACTGCCGCGGGGACGTGGTGGTGCGCGTTGCCAGTTTAATGCAACAACTACCCCCAATGACACGGGACCGTCAGACGGGACTGAGGAAGTGCGTGCCCCGCCCACAGCGCTGACGACGAGACCGTCCTGGACTCTCACCTGGCGAGGGACGCATGGCCTCACTGAAGCCGTCGTTGTATTGCTGGCGCTCAATCAAACCTGGCATGGAGGGGATAAAGGCGATGCAAATTGGTCCTGGCGGCTTTTGATACCGGATTACGCCCAGCCCGAGCGCCTTTCACCCACGTTCTTCCCGCAGCTCTCGCCGGCTCCTATTCGCAGTAGCGGGCGGAGTTGGCCCTGATCTCCCCCATGGTGACCTCCCCGCTCTCCAGTTGACCACGCAACCGTTCCTCCACCGCCTCGGCGCTTAACGCAACGGTGCCGCTGGCGCTGGACGCGGTCAGCCGATGCAGCGTGGCGTTGGTGTCCGCCAGGCATCCAGCGTAACGACGCACCAGGCGATCGTCTGAGTCAACCCCGCAGCCCAGCCCGATCCACAGGCCACAATCAGCAGCAGCGTGCGCAACAGCCGATGCGCGGTTGGTTCTTCCCAGGCGCCCGATAATGCGCATCCGTCAGGGACGCTCCGCGCCACCGGCCAGCTGGTGCGCCGTCCTCTCGTCGAACATGGCGGACGCCGCCACCGCGGCAAAGTCGGCGTCGATGAAGTAGCTCTGCAGCGGGCTGTTGGCCGCCACCGGCCGCGACAGCGTCATCCCACGCTCCCGCTGGAACCGCCGCAGCGCGTTGCTCATCCGCATCAGCAACGAGCGCAACTCCGCCGGCGTCAGCTCCGTCCTCTGACAGAGGGCCCTCCGATGGATGCCCCTTTCACCGGCCCGCCACACCTGGAGCATCGTCCGCCTGGCCACGGGATCAAGACCCGCCGTGAAGTCGGCCGCCAGCTCCTGTGTCCAGCGGCCGGGCGACAAGTTCGCAGCAGTGGCCGTGGCCCCCGGCTCCGGAAGAGTGCCCGCAGCCGATGTTCGCCCCGCAGTTGGGACCGGGCGCGGCCCATCCCCAACCTCGCCGCCGGCGTAGTTCCCCCCGCCGATGCGGCGCAGCGCCCGCAGCGCCTCGTCCACGTCGCCCTCCAGTTCCAGGTGCAGCTTTACCATTTCAGTCGCTCCCACCGGCAGCCGGCCAGCGGCGGCTCCGCCACCACCCAATGGCCATGGCCGCGCCAATGGCGGCCACGGACATTCCCGCCGCGAACGGCAGCGTCATCATGACGATCAGCCGGCTGGCTTCCGGCCGGGCGCCCGCGACCGTGACGCCCAATATGGACTGGATTATCACCGCGAGGATCAGGACCGCCCAGACGCCGGCGACGGTCCAGACCGTTCTTCGCACGATGGAGTTCGACATGGCCGCACCTGCACCAATCGGATCCGCTGATTGCCCGCAGATTATACAGTCCGGCCACTCCCGATTGACGATAACCAGCCCTGCCGACCCCAATGCCGCATGGTACGACCGGCCTGGCGCTTGCCGCGGACTCCTGGGACAGCAACGGCCAACACGGTTGCCTTCAGCGCCCGTGCCTATGCGGCCCGGTTTTCGTTTCAGCCGGGCCGCCATACCATGCGTGCCGCCTGGCCCGTCGCCCGGGGAACTTGGCGACGGGCCAGGGCAGACCTACGGCTCCGGCCCGGATACGGTGATGTTCAGCGAGTTGGACAATTTCCTGCCGTCGCCGGTGCAGATGGCCCCCTGGGCGTTGCAGTCGGTGGTTGCCGGCAGCGTGATGGTGATGGTGCTGTTGCCTGGCGGCTTGACCGTAATGGTCCAGGTCCGGTTGCTGCCCGGCACCTTGCGCTGGGCGGCGACGACGTGGTCCTCGTTTTGTGCGTCTTTGGTGAAGGCATGGTCGCGCAGGGTTACGTAGCTGAGCGGGAAGCTCTCGCTGAAGGTGAGGTCGAAGGTGAACTCGGCGCTGCCGTCGTGGGATGCCGGCGCGTTGCTGAAACTCGCGGTCAGCGGCGCCGGTTTGGCCGCCACGGCGTCCGTGGCCACGCTGGTCCGGGACTCCGCGTTGCCCTTATCGTCGTTGAACGAGACCCGCACCTGGATGGTGTCGCCCTGCTCGTTGGCGGTGAGCGTGTAGGTCGAGCCGGTGGCGCCGCTGATGGCGGTTCCCGCGGCCAACCATTGGTATTGGTAGTTGACGTTCTGCAGGCCGTCCGCGTCCTGGATGGCTGATGTGTTTGCGGTGAGGGTCTGTTCCACCTGCGGCGTCCCGCTGATGGTGGGCGCGCCGGTGGCGGGATTGTTCGGGTCATCCGGTTCGGGGTTGTCCGGCTCGCCCTCCTCATCCGGTCCGGGAAGCGTGGTCTGGACTGCCGAGGACAGCCTTCGTCCGTCATCGGTGCAGATACCGCCCGAATCGCACGGCTGCCCGGTCGCCAGGCTGAACACGATGTCGTCGTTGTCGTCGGGGTTCAGGAAGAATATCCAGGCGTTCTCGAGCCCGTCCTCCTGGTGTTGTCTCACGCTGCTCACCGCGGCGCCGGTCAACGACACCGAGAGCGTCGTCTTCTCGAACGACGCCACCGGCCGGCTGAAGGCGACTATGACCTGGGGCCGGTCGTCGGCGCCCTTGTGGCGAGCCGACTGGTACGGGCTGACGGGTAACGTCGCCGTGAGCGGCGCCGGAGCCGCCGCCACTGCGGCAGTAGCAATGCTGGTCAGGGTCTCGGCGTTGTTCCGGTCGTCGGTGAAGGTCACCCGCAGCTGGATGGTCTGTCCCTGCTCGCTGTAGGTGAGGGTGTAGGTGGAGCCGGTGGCCCCGTCGATGTCCGAACCTCCGGCGACCCACTGGTAGCGGTAGGACACGTTGGTCAGCCCGTCCTGGTCGTCTATGGGCGACGTTGAGGCCGTCAGCGTCTGGCCCACCTGGGGCGTGCCGTCAATGGTGGGCGCGCCGGTGGCGGCGTTGTTGGCGCTCCCATGCCCGGTATTCCCGGTGTTGGGACTCCCGTCCCCGGCGCCTCCGTCGTCCGTCGTTGTGTCGGTGGCCGCCAGATCGACGACGGCGTCCCGGTGGGGGCTGTCCCAGAGCCAGTCGAATATGGAGTGAGTCGTTGAGACGCCGTACTTGTTCGTGCTCCGGATCCGGTAGACGAACTTCCTGCCGTTGGCCTGTTCGTTGTCGGTGAACGACGTGCTGGTGTCGCCGTCGCGGCCCCGGCGCAGCCTCTTCCAGCCGTACCGGTCCCGGTCCACCAGCTGGACGCTCACCTGCTGCCCGTTGGCCCAGCTCGGGCTCTGTCCATCCCACGTAACCAGGAGAACCCCGACATCCGGAGCCGGATTGATGGTGCCGTCCTCAAAGGGAAGCGGGTCGCCGTCGAGCACCAGGACCCAGTCTTCCAGCGCGTCGCCGGGCGGGATGGGGGTAATCGACAACTGCAACGTGTTTCCACCGTGGAGAGCATTAACCCGGTGCCTGCCCGAGGAAAGCGTGAACCCTGTCGGAGTCAGGCCGCCGTAGGAGCCCTCAACGTATCCCAGGTCTGTGCCGCCGCTCTCCCCCACGGTCATCATGGCGCTCCAGACGGGCAGGTCCTCGTCGAGGTCCGTGAAGTACAAGTAGCCGTCCTCCCGGGCCCTGAACTCGCGGCGCTCCACCACGTAGCCGGTGATCCAGGGATCGCGCACCGGGACGCTCGCGCCCTGGAGGCCGGCCCAGGTGGTCAGACTCCATGAAGGCGGGGCGTCCCAGCTCATCCTCCGCTGGCTGTCGGTGTCCCGGGTCAGGCGCACGTTCCGGGGCGTGGCGTGCAGGTGGTCCTGGAAGGCGGGGCCGTACTGGTGCAGGCCGGATTTGGCGTGTTTGGACTCCACGAGCAGGCCCGACTCAAACTTGACGTAGGTGACCCTGTAGGCGTACCAGGGATTGTCCCCGTCTCCGTAGCCGTCACCGGTGTGGGTGCAGTCCCGGTAGCTGGTGGGCCGGGAGTTGAGGCTCTCGTGGATGACGGTGTAGTTGTCGTCTCCCAGGGTCAGCCGGCGTATGCGGACCCCGGTGTAGTCGCCCCCGGTGGGAGCCGTCCAGGTCAGGGTGGCGCAGTCCGGCGCCAGCGTGTAAATCAGGTTGCTGGGCCTGTCGGGTTGGGCGCACTGGCCGGTCTTTTGGGAGGCCTCGGTATGGGGGCCGAAGGCGTTTAGCAAGATGTCTCCGCTGCCGCGCAGCCTGATGCGGAAGTCGTAGGTGGTGTTGCACTCCAACCCGGTGGCGATGGCCGTCAGTGACCGGTTCCCGGAGGTGCTGGGCAGGTGGTCGAAGTCGCCCCGGGTGACCCGGGTCCAGCTGCCGGTGTCTCCCCGCTTGCGGTGCTCGAGCTCATACTCCCCCGCGCCCCGCTCAGACCACCAGTTCAGAGCGATGGCGTCCTGGGACTCATCTGCGGCGATGAACCCGCGCACCGGCGGCGGCGGTTCGTCGTCGTCGAGGACGGTAACCTGGATGGAGGGCAGGTCGGTGAGGCTGGCGTACTCCGGGGCGCTGCTGCTGATTACGATGTGATGGATGGTCACGGTGTCGTCGTCGGCATCGCCGTCCTGTGCGGCGTTGACGGTGACCCCCTGCCAGATGTTCCAGTTCGATGCTGTGAAGCGCAGGGTGGTGGGTTGGGTGGTGACGTCGCCCCCTACCGAAATGGGGATAGTGACAGGGGCGGTGGGTTCGGTGGTGAGCACGACGGAATAGTCGCCGGACCCGCCCTCGTCTATCGTGAGCGTCGCAGCGCTCAATGAGACCGCTGGGCCCTCGACGGGAGTCCCCGAATCGATGTCGGACCACTCGCCCCATCCGGCTGAGTTCATGGCGCGGACGCGGACGTCGTACTCGGTGCCGTTGATCAGATTTTCGATCCGCGTGTTCGTCGCCGTGAGTCCGGCCTGCTGGCGCGAGGAATCGAAGGTCTGAGCGCCCGACTTCCACTGCACCTGGTACTCCGTGATGTTGCTGCCCCCGTCGTCCTCCAGGGTCCAGCTCACATAGAGGGCCGCGACGCGGCTCTGCACCGTCACGGAGGGCTTGCCGGGTGGTCCGGCCATCGGCGTAACATTGCCGGCGTCGTAGCCGGCCCCGCCTACGGTGTTAACGGCTCGTATCCCCACCTCATAGGAGACCCCGTTGGTCAGTCCGGTGATGGTGAAACTGGTGGTATTGGCATCGCTATTTGGGATGTTGGTGTTGTTAGCCACCACGAAGGTGTTGTCTGTGTTGTCAATCACGAAATACTGGTAACGGAGGATGGCGCTGCCGTTGTTCGCGGGCGTAGGCCACTCAACCTTGATCTGTCCATTACCTGGAATAAGTGTTGAGACCACGTCGTCCGGCACGTCGATGGTGGCGGTTGCCGGGTCTGACTCGGCGCCGTTGCCGTTGTCGTTGATGGCCCGGACCTCGAACTCGAACGTTGTCAACGCGTTGTTTACGGCGCTGAGCCCCTTCACGGTGAAGGAGGTCGCGTTCGTCCCCCCCGCCGCGCTGTTGGCAATCGTCGTCCAACCGCCCAATGAGCCGCTTCCGACCTTGTAGCGGTACTGGTGCGACGTGATGGCGCTGCCGCCATCGGAGTTGGGCGCGGTCCAGCTGAGGTCAACGGCCAGCTGCGGAGTCTTATCGGGCGCCGGTTCCGCCGTCAGTCCGGTGGGGGCTGATGGAGCCGCGCTCACCTGGTTCAGGACCGTGGTGGCGCCAACTGCCAGAATGCCGTTGCCAACGGCGTCCTCGACGGCGTTCACGGCGAGCTCCACGATGATTGTCGTGCTCGTGGCTGTCAGGGCCGTCGTGAGGTCGATCTCGACCTTGGTTCCAGTCGCGCTCGCCGCGGTCGTCGCCTGGGGAATGTTTCCCGCGCTGATGTTGATCTTGGCCAAATCCACCGCGCCGATGTCCTCGCTGAACGTCAGGATCACCTTCGTGCCGTCGCCGGATGTCCTGGGAGAATTGTTGCCGGTCGTGACCAGCGTCGGCCGGATGCCGTCCACCAGGTGGCCGGACTGGAGGGCGAGCGCCAAGTGGGTCAGCGTGGCCGCGTTCGTCGTGCTGCCGGTCGCGTAGATCGTGCCGCCGTTGAGCGCGAGCGTGTTTGCCTTGACTGCCACGCCGTCGGGGGCGGTGTCGTTTGCCACGACCTCGTAGGAACACTCCATTGTGGTCGAGTTGGTGGCGGCGGCGCAGTCGGCCGCCTTCTCCGCCGTGTCGAACAACAGGGTGATCTGGGGACCGGCTGTGACGTCCACCGCCTTGTCGAAGGTCACGGTGGCGGTTACGGAATCCTCGATGGCGTAGGTGTCGTCGGACCCGGGCATGGAGGTCAGCGTGACTCCGGTCACCACCGGCGGTACTTCCCGCACCGTGACCTGGGGGCTGTAGCGCGGGTATTCCCGGTTGCGGACGTCGTCGTCGAAGATGACCCGCACCTGGATGTCCTTGGTCACGTCGTCCGCGGTCGCGGTGTACGTGGCGCCGGTCTCGCCGTCGAGCTCCGTGACAGTTGTCCCGTCGACGCGTATCCACTGGTAGTGGTAGAAGACGTTGTCGAGACCGTCGGTGTCGTCGGTGACGCGGGATGTGTCGGCAGTCAGCTCGACCCCGTCCCTTGGAGCGGCATCCACGTTCAGGACGACGGAGATGGTGTCGTTTGCGGACCAGGAAAGGTTGGCGCCGGTCCAGCTGTAGATATGGTCAGTTCCTGATGCCACGTTGACGGAGCTTATTGACCGGAAATCTTGACCCGCAACCGAGAGCGTGAAGGGTACGGGCATTTCCTTATCGAGGATGAATACCAGTGCTCCTAGGTTGCCGTCGTAAAGATCCTTGATCGTGTACGTGTCGCTATCCAGTGTGAATGTTGTTGTGCTTAGACTTCCGACGCTTGGTGCCAGAAGGGTGATGTATCCGAACCCAAGGGCTGGATTTGTTCCTGCCGTCAGCGTCGTCGCCCAGACTTGCTCACTGGGCGTCCGCACCTCTGGGACGCCCTCTGCGGCGGTGTTCCCCGGCTGCGCGCCCGGCAGGTCGTAGACGTAGAGCTTGTCGTCGGCGGTGTCGGCCACCCAGAGCACGCGGCCGTCGAACCACAGCCCCCACGCGTTGGCGTTGGCGGCGTCCAGGGTGAGGTTCTTGTCGTCGTCCCGGCTGCGGTCGGACAGCGTGTAGGCGTAGACCTGGCTGTCATTCTGGTCGACGACGAAGAGCGTCGTACCGTTGGACCACATGCCGCGCTGGTCGTGGTTGTTGACGGCGCCGTCGGTGGTGCTCGGACTCAGCGTGCCGGCGGGCAGGTCCAGGCTGGAGGCACGGGTTCCGTCCTTCTCATAGACGAAGATTTTGCTGTTCTCGTGGCTATTGGTCTGGTCCGCCACCCAGATGTGGGTGCTGTCGCACGACAGGCCCTGGGGGCTATCGTTGTCGGAGTCCAGGCTGAACTCCTTGCCGGTGACCCGGGTCGTGTCGGACATCTTGTAGGCGTAGATCTTGAGTTGGACGCGGTCGGCGACGAACATCGTGGCGCCATCCGAACAGATCCCGCTTGGGCTGTCGTTGCCGGCCGTGTCCAGGTTGTCGAAATCGCTGCTGGAGTCGCGCGACCCGTCGGAGCGCTTGTAGGCGTAGAGCTTGTTGGTCGCGCCGGAGCCGTCGTTGGCGACCCAGAAGGTGTCGTCGTTGCCCCAGATGCCCTTGGGTGTGGAGTTGTTGCTGACCAAATCGAAGCCGGTCACCCGCTTGGGCGGGCTGAGGTCCCTGTTCGTGTACACCGCGATCTCCAGCACATTGCTGGTCGAGTTCGCGGTCAGGTTGTCAACGTCGGCGCCCCGGTAGAACACGTTCGCGATGCTGAAGCCTGCCAGCGCGCCCGCGTCCTCGTTGTCGCTCAGGGTCCGATGCAACCGGTGCTCGGCGCCGCCGAGGTGGCTCCAGACCAGCACGTAGGAGGTGTCCGCCGCGAGCGTCGTTCCCGGCGGCGCCTCGAAGAAGCTGTGGCCCGCCGCGTATTCGGAGGGACTGACGAGGTCGAACAGCTTCAAGCCCGGCTTCCCGCCCGAATCGGCGTGCACGGCCACCGACACGGACGTCGGTCCGTCAGGGAAGTTACTGCCGGAGCCTTCGATGTTGACGCCGATGCCCTGCAGCCGGTAGCCGGCCGCGTTGGGACCGGTCGTGAAGCCCTGCGACAACACAGCATTGGTGGCAGTGGCACTGGCGTAGCTGTTGTCGGCCTGGCCCAGGTTCTGCACCATCGCGTAGAGCGGCTCGCCGAGAATGGCCATAATCGGCGTGGGGCACGCAAAGTCCTCGAGATCTTCGCCGAATCTCACGCCCGGCACGCGCGGCGCGTCCGTCACGGTGGACGTGGTGCACGCATAGCGGCTCAGCACGACCGCCCCCATCCGGTCGAAATTCTGGATGTCCACGTAGAGGTTGTACTTCCCGGAGCGTCCTGCCACGGTTGAGCCCACGGGCGCCGTGAACTCATTGATGCCGGATACCTGACGTGAGCTGACCATCCGGAACAGCGTCGTGCTTCCGCTGCGCATTCGCCACGGATTGGTAAAGCCCCCATTACTGGGTGTTGTGTCGTCCATGGTGAAGGACAGGCCGCGTATGAGGTAGCGGTCCGCTTCCGGACCGAAAAAGACCTCGTTGCCGATCAAATCGCCGACCGAGACGATCTCCTGGTCGCCCGTGATTTGCGTGTAGGTCGAGGCGATGATGCCGCTGGTCCGCTTCGATCCCTTCACGGCCAGGCGCAGCACGTTGGTGTCCCCGCCCGCTTCGTCCGCGAGCGTGGCCCCCGGCTCGCCGCCCGCGTCCTCGTCGTCCGAGGTCGTCTCGTTGATCGACAGCGTGGTCCCGAAGCCCGACAGCCTGATGAAGTACTGGGCGTTCTGGTACGCGAACGCTCCCGTGGGCGCCGTGAACTCGTTCAGGCCGACGACGAAGGAGTCCGGGTTCTCGAAGTCGAACAGCTTCGTTCGCGCTCCTGGTATGTCTACCCGACCGGGACCGGGACCCGCGTACAGCGAGACGGTCAGACTGGCAGGGGCCGCGTCCAGGTCGATGGAGACGCTGGAGATCTCGTAGCCCTGGCCGTGAGTGCCCAGCTTGAACCCCATTTCGTACGCCGAGGTGATGCTCGCCGCAGACGCCGGCGACTGGCCGGTGTTGCTTACCAGCGTAGTTGCGGGCCGCGACGGGGCCGGTGCGGGGACCGGGCCGAACGCCAGGCTGGTCACGCTCTCCGCGCTGCCGAACCGGTCCGTGTACGAGACTTCCACCTTGATATGCTTGCCGATATCGTCCTCGACGCGCCGGTAGCGGGCAGAGGTGGCGTCCGCTATGTTGGTCTCGGTGGTGCCGTCGACCCGTATCCACTGGTAGTCGAATTCGTGATGGATGCCCGTCGACGCCACGGCACCTATGTTGACGAAGCCGTCGGCGTCTGCGATGAGCGAAGTGTCGGCGTACAGGATGCCTTGGTCTTCACCGGTGGGCAGGACCCTTGGCAGCCCCGTGGGCTGCCGGTTCCCGGGCCTTTCATAGCCATTGATCTTGATCCGGAGGGCCTCGTTGGCCCCGGACTTCTGCTGCCAGGTGCCGCCGTTGTTCCAATCGAACTTGCCCTTGATGCTCCAGCCCGCGACGCTGCCTGAATCCTCTCCTCCGGAGGTGGTGGAGTCGAGCGTGACGTTCCCGGTGCCGTCCTGGCTGATCACGACGGTGTAGTTGTCGTTCGTATTGAGGAGCATTCCGGTGAAGAACGCCTTAAATTCCAGCTGGCCGGCCGTGAAGTCACCCGGCGGTTTAAGGTTCGTGCAGTCCGAGGTTGGAAACCCGGTTGTGTCGTCCGCCAGGCAGACCTTGACATTGAAGTCGTCGTCCTCGGGGTCCTCGGAGTCCACGATCACGCTGGTCAGCACCCAGCCGCCCGTGTTGGAGCCGGTGTTGGCTGCCGTGTGGAAGAGCTGCGCATGGTCGTTGCCGCTCAACGCGGCGTCATCGTCGCTCCCCTGCGAGAGGTTGCTCACGAGGGTGCCCGCGGTTTGCGCCTCCGCCGGCGCTGACCAGAGGAGCACGCCGCCCAGCGCCAGCAGTGCGATGAGCAGCAGCGGGAGGGGCGCAAGACGCCGCGAGGAGGTGAGGGCTAGGGGAGAGGAAGGGAGGGACTTACCGGACGGGGAGAGCCGGCTGGACGTGAGCCGCTGGATCGTGCGCAGAAGACACGCCGGCAGTGGGAGCGCCGCAAGACGCCGAGGGGCGGTCATGACCTACCCCCGGTTTGCCGGGGCCAAAAGTCGGGGGGGGGGGGCTTTGAGGCCGATGCCAGCGCGTCCGCAACGCCGGTCACGGTTTGGAGCTTACCTGGCGGCGTGGAAATATTTCTTGAGTCCTGCTGCCCGTCCGAGGCGTCGCAGTCCCCGATGATGGGTTGGCCAAGGGTCGCAACCCCGCTGGAGCCCGGTGGCGCCGCGCTTGGTCGTGGAATCCTGCCGGTGCGTTGCGTCTTCAGGGCGGCGTAACCCGCAACGCGTGACGGGGGCCGGTGTTCAGGGTCCTGTAATCGACCTTGGCCTTCCCGCTGGAAGGTAGTTCGAGGGGGCACTGCGTCTGGCGCGTTCATTCGGCGCGTTCCTCACGGTGGGCGCACATCGGTGAGTTTCCGTCTGAGAACCACGCCACGCCCGATTTGCGGCTGATATTTGTAACATTCTACAACACGCTTCGCAATGACTATTGCGTGCGTTGACGTTTGTTACGCACAGTCTGGTCGGTAACGCGCGACCCCGGGCTCGACCCGACCATCCGTGGTGGCCAGTCGGTGACTTTCTTTTGCCGGTGTTCGTGTTGCGGTAGGGGCTAGGGTGTCGGGATAGTGAAATGGCGGTTGGCAGAGTTTGGGCCAAACTCTGCCACTTTTGGACCGTTGGCGATCAACGCCGTTCGGGGCGATTGATGACGGCGTGCTTCTTTCTGGCAGAGTTCGCGCAGTGAAGTCTGCCGCCGTGGAAGTTCCCCACTGCTGGACTGCCGACCGGTTCAGAGTCTCCTGGACGCGCCGTCGACCCACAATCGGCGCCAGGCCCGCACCGGTGAACGCCGTGGCCTACGTCCGCTACACCACCGTAAGCGCCATGCGCACCCGCAACGAGATCGAGGAGACCATCAATCCGTCTCCCCGTCCCGATACCATCATCACGCCGGGACCGGCTTTGATACGGGCCCGTCGCTGAACCCCAGCGCACGGCGCACCGTCTCGTTGGCGCGCACCAGCCGTATGGCGGACGTGGGCCAGTCGGGGTTGTTGCGGTTGGCCACCTCGTGGCGTTCCACGATCCCCGCCTCCTGGTATTGATCAATCAGCCTGCGGCACTCGTGCTCGTTCCACCCCATCCCCCATTCCAGCATCCACTGGTTGCACAGCATGCTGTAGCCCACGAAGTTCAACCGACCCTCCAGCCGGTGCATCTCCCGGACGAACCGCTCCAGCGCATCGTCAGTGTCTGGGTCGTCGACCTCCGGGACCACGGAGAGTGTCACGTTGACGTCGCCGTGCTCCGCCGTCTGAATGCCCAGCTCCGCTTCCAGCGGGAAGAACGGCAACGTGGCCAGCATGTCAGCAGACACCGACCGGCTGAAGGCGCACAGCACGATGCGCCGCCCGTGGAGCTTGGCCCGGTCCACCAGGACCTGGTAGCCGGCGTCGCCCGAGCCCAGGATCACCGTGCCGCAGTCCTCCCGGTCCCTGATCCACTCGTAGACCTCCAGCAGGATGGCTGGGTCGGAACGGTCCTTGCCGGCGCGGCTGCGGGGAGCGTGATACAGCGTGATGTCCTGCTCGGTGAACTCCCGCCCGTCATCGGCCTGGAGCGACCAGTCACCGAAGGCCTTGCCGCCCGCCACCTCTCCGAAGATGCGGCCCACGCCCTGCATGGCCCGGCACAACTCGGCCGGCCCGACGTCGCGCTGGTAGAGCTGCGCGCCGCGCCGGATGTTCTCCCAGTCGATGGCGATCAGGACGCCTCGGGGCTGCTCGCTCATGAAGCCGGCTCTCGTGCGAACGGGTGTGGGTACCGGATCAGGTCAGGCTGGGGGCATCCCGTTGGTGACCTACAGGGTGCGCCGGCGCTTCGCCCGGGGACGGAAAAACGTCACGTTGGCCACCGCCGGTTTCAACGAGCCTCCACCAGCTGCCTCATACCGAAGATGGACGCCGCAGAGCCCACGATGCGCCTGGTAACGTGGCCCTGCACCCGCCTGAGATCAACGACGGGAGCAGGCGTTGCAGGGGGAGATGCAACCTTGTCCGGCCGTCCACTGCGGGCAGACGGCGGTTCGTCGGCCGCACTGCCCGCAGCGGTGAGACCATTGTATCGGCCCTCCCCGCGCCGGCGTAAGGGGCAGGTGTCAGGAAAATGCGAACCACTGACCACGGATCAGCCGGGAAACCGTGGCCGTGAAGTACAATTGCCCGCGCCATTCCCTTCCCAGGAGCTGTCAACGATGACCACCCCATCCGCGAGCGTTGAGATTTACTGCGTCAAGTGCAAGGCCAAGACCGGGTCCAAGGACATCGAGGCCATTACCATGAAGAACGGCCGCGCCGCCACCCGGTCCGTCTGCGTGGAGTGCGGGACCAAAAAGTTCCGCATCGGCGTCCTGCCCTGACCGACTCACTCATCCCACCGTCATGGCGCTGGACCTGGGCCTGACCACTCACCAGCTGCTGTCCACGCTGGACGGCGTGGTGTCCGACGCACATTCCCGCGGCCAGCGCCTGGACGACGCCGTCGACCGCGCTCTCGACATACCCGCCGACGAGGCCGCCTTCCGCACCGCCGCGGTGGGCCGCCGTCCCTACATCTCCGCCCGCACCGGTTCTGAGGGCCTGCTGGGCACCCTGCCGCCGCCGGAGGTTCCCCAGGATTGGGTAGCGCTGTCCGTGGACGGCTCCCACATCGACGTGGACCGCCACCTGCCCCTGCGCTGCCACCTCATCAACCTGGGCGGCTGCATCATCACCTACGGGCGTGATTTCGGCTGCCAGCTGTTCAGCGAACCCGCCCTGGCCGTGGAGGACGCTGATCTTTACCTCCGGTCTCCCAACGGCGCCCGCGGCGAGACCCTGATCGCGGGTCCTTTGCTCGGCGCGCTGCGCACGGTGCGGGAGGTGGAACGCCTGGCCGACGCCGTCGAAAGCCTGCCCTCCGATCGGCCGGTGCTCGCCCTGCTGGACGGCACCCTGGCCTTCTGGGACCTGCAGCGCGGCCAGTACCCCCGCTACGTCGCCGACGTCCTCATCGGAGACCGCCTGCAGCCCGCCCTGGCCCGCCTGCGAGCGGCGTCTACCGACCGGCGTCCGGTGGCGGTGGCCACCTACACCTCCCGGCCGCGCACCACCGAGGCGGCCGGCGCCGTCCGCCTCATGCTCTGCGACCAGGGCGACGCCGACTGCAACCGGCTCTGCACCGCCCGCCGCTCCGACCTCCCCTCCTGCGACGGCGCCGCCGGCTTCGACGACCGGGAGCTCTTCGAGCCGCTGCTGGAACCGGGCCACCGCTCGCCCCTGTACCGCTCCAGCCACCTGGCCGCCCGCTTCGCCCTGGGCCTCGCCACCGGCCAGGAGTGGAGCCACTTCTACTACTTGAACGGCGGCGCCGAGATCGCCCGCGTCGAGGTCCCCGACTGGCTGGCCGAGGACCCCGAGCTCCTGGCCCTCAGCCACGCCATGCTGGTGCAGCAGTGCCAGCTGGGCCTGGGCTACCCCGTGGCCATCTCCGAGGCCCACGAGCAGGCCGTCATCACCGGCCACGACCGGGAGGAGTTCCGCCGGATGACCCTCATGCTCCTGGAACAGCGCGGCCTGTCCACATCGGAGTCCGCCAAGGCCTTCTCCAAGCGCCGGCCCTGGGTGTAGCGGGACGGCGCGGTGACCGCTGCCCTGACCAACCTGCAGGCAATGGCCCGGCATCTGTTGATCCGTCAAAGTTTCGGTACACGACGTGCGCTCCGCGGTCGCATTACCGCCTCGCTCTCCGTTATTCTCCAGCTGTCGGCGAGATGCGGCACATCCGCGCATCGCTCGGCCTTGCCGGCTTCCAGACCGATGTCGCGCTCAAGGTCTTGCACTCGGTTGAAGCCTAATCGCAGTGCCGGGAATGGTTGTTTTTGATCTCACCCATGGTGAGCGTTCCGCGTTCCAACTGACGGATCAACCGACGTTCCATCCCCTCTGCGCTCAGCGGGACCGTGCCGATACGACTCTCCACGTGCCTCCGGTGCAAGGCGCTGTTGGAGTCAGCCAGGCACTCGGCGTAATCGCGCAGCAATCGCTCCTCCGCACCGGCGCCGCAGGCCAACGTCGCCCACACGACGGCGACGGTCCACGCCACCGCCAGCATTGGTCCCAGGCTGCGCTTCCTGCCGCGCCAGGCTGGCGTTGCCGCCCTCCCGACCGAACGCGAGCGCGCGGGTTCGTTCAGATGGATGCCCCCGGAAACCACGCATGGGAGCCCATCAAGCCTCGGGAAGGCCCGTCACGCCAGGTTGTGCAGTTGCAGGAATTCCACGGTGAGACGGGCGCACTGCTCCGGTTCCTCCAGGGGCAGCATATGCGTGGTTTCCGGCAGGAAATCGTAGCCCAATCCGGTCAGCTCGCTCAGATCCAGGCTCGGCATGAACGAGAACGCCGTGGTCGGGTCGGAGCCGATCACCTTCACCGGGCACGAGACCTGGTCCAACTCAAGCTGCATCGCCCAGCCGAAGGCGTATTCATAAACCTGGGCTTCGTATCCCGGCGGGCAACACAACTCGTAACCGCCGCCCTGGGCTGGACGCAGCAGGGTTTCCGCCATGAGCTCCGCCACACCCGGGCGCAGGCGACCGAAGACCGGGTTCCGGGCGACGCTCAAAACGAAATCCTCGCGGGTTTCAAACCACGCCGGCCGCTGCAGGGTGGACTCGCTCATGTGCCGGCCGATGGGCTCACTGTCCTCCGGACGCCTGCCCGGCGGCCGGATGGGTGGATCGAAGAGCACGAGGCCGGCGAAGCCGCCGTGGAACTGCTCGAACAGCAGGGCGGCCAGCGCCGACACGGAGTGAAAAACTCCCGCGGCCGGCTTGGGCCCGTACTCGTCGGCGACCGCCCCCAGGATCGCCCCCAAGTCTGAAACGAAGGAGGGAAAGTTCTGTTTCCCGCGCTCGCTGACCGGGTTCCACCCATGGGAACGAATGTCGAACACCAGGAGGTCGAACCGGTCCAACAGGAGGGACCAATAGGGGAGGTACAGGTCCGCGGCAAAACCGCAGCCGTGGCTGAACAGCAATCGGGGCCCGTCCTGGCGTCCGTGCCTTCGGACGGTCACCGTTGCTCCATCGGCCATCGGCACGGTGAGCGAACTCGATGGGTTGGGGACGCGCCATATTGTGCTCATGGCCCCACCAACCTCCGGAGCGCGGGCGCGTTCCGGTTGATATTCCAGCTCGCTGCTCCGACCATGATAATCCTCCAATCATCTTTCGCGGGATCGTCGTCTGCCTGACTTCCACCCGGTCATGAACGCAGGGTCTCCCGCATTCTCTGGACCCGGTCGAACTCCTCCCGGCTGACGATTGCCGGGAAAGCGTTGGGCGCCCGCACCGCCGTGTCGGGGCCCTGCATATCCTGCCTCGCCGCCACGCTGACGCCGCAGTAGACCTCGCTGCTCAGGATGCGGCTGACGTGTTGCCCACGCCACCGGCCGACCGTCGGCGACCTGGCTCCACCGGCGTTCAGTTCCGCCGCGATCTCGAGCAGGGAGGCGCCCTCGAGGCGCAGGTCGAAGATCATCCGCACCGTCTCCGAGGCCGGCGGGTCCAATTCGAGCTTGAAGCGGCGGATGCCTTGGTCCCAGGCGGCAACCTTGCGGTAACCGTAGGGCGCGTTGGCGAACACGTAGAAGCCCCGCTGGGCGGCCGCCCTCATGCCCCGGCGGACCCGTTCGGAATGCTCGCTGGTGAGGTATTCCCCGATGCCCGAAACGGTAATGCCGGCCTCGGATACGGTGACCGAAATCAGCTCCACGCCGTGGGCTGCCAGGGTCGCCAGGCGCCCGTTGAGTTCGTCAAAGCGTCGGGAGACGCGGCTGAGGTCGGACACCACCACCTTCCGGAACGGGGGATCATCCGCCGTGGCGTCGGCCATCATCCGGAGCAACTGGGCTTTGCTCCCCCGGAGGTCGACGTACTCCGTGACCACCTCAAGGCCGGTGCGCTCGGCGTGGCTTCGCGCCACGTCGAGCTGGCCCCTTATGAACGACCTGCTGCGGCTGGACGTACTGGCGTAGATTGCCGCCCGGTGGGCACCGCTGTGTCGGTTCGTTGACATCCCTGCTACCTCCGCGCCGTATCCGACCCCACGGGTCGGGCCGGAATCGAAGCGCCATTCGGCCCATGACCTGCCGGGCGGATTACGGGACCGCCTCCCGCTGCTGTGATCCGTCGACGCTCGGTTCCGTTCGGGTGGGCGTTCGCGGCGCATCGGGTACGGAAAATGCGCACCGCGAGTCGACGCTGATCAACGGACCCCCATTCGTCGGCTCCGTTCATCGCCCCCGCCGGTGCGCGGTCGTGAAACCCGCGCGACGCAGGCACGTGGTCCGTCCGTGTCGTCGTCTCGCCCGGCTCCCGTGTGCCGTCGGACGCCGCGACCGTGCGGGATGGGGATGCGTCGTGGTGGATCGCACCATCCTGCCGAGGGCGGTCGCGGCTGCTTCTCGCCTTGGCATGCCCATCCGGCTTCACCCACACTCGGTGGGGAGAGTTTCCCTTCGCCGGCGTCACGGCCAATTGCTCCGGCCGAGCCAGTGGTGCAGAGCGTCGGCAACGCGCTGAAATCCATCGGGCGCGGCGGGGTCCAGGACCAGTCCCGCCACGCGCTGGTGGTCAATGTTGCGGGCCCGGATGCTCAGGCCATAGATCTCCCAGTAGAATCCCGAGGTCAGCACGCCCACCCCGCGGGTCATCCCGCGGGTGTGCTCCCACAGCCGGATGCGGTCGCGGCGTCGGGGACGCGCGTTCTGGACTTCAATCAAAACCGCGATCCGCCGGTTGCCGTCGAAAAGCGCGTAGTCCACCCGGCCGCGCCGGCCCAGGTCATGGTCCGGTTGGCATTCCCAGGGCAGCCAGGTGCTCCAGCCCAGGGCCCACAGGATGGGGTCAACAATGGCGCTTCGGATGCCGGCCCGGTGCCCGGGGAGCCGGTGGCTGGACTGGTCGACGGTCTCCATAATCTCGCGGAGGGATTCTTCGACGTCGGCAGCGCTCATCCGGTGCCCCTTGGGGTTCCGCTACTGGCTTTGGCAAAGCGCGTGGGCGGCTGAGCCATCCTGGGCGGCGACTCGATACGTCGTGCAACTCATGGTGGTCTCCCGTGCGTTGCGGGTTTGCTCAGAGTGGCCTGCGAGGCCAGTCGGGGCGCCGGTGGCCTCGCGTGGGCGTGAAACGGTTGCTGGCCGCCTACTTTGGTCCTGGGATAGTGACCGTGGTCGCATGGGACGACTTCCGTTTGTGGTGGGTGCAGATGGCTCCGGCGGCGGCGCAGCCGGTCGTCTCCGGCAGAGTGACGGTGACCACGCCTTTTCCGCGCGGCTCGAAGTCTGGTTGCTGGGGCGGGCATCGCCGCGGCGTCATGGGCGGCGGGCTGCGACGCCGAACAAGTTCGCGTTCTGGCGTGCCGGGGCGGAAGTTCCTGGTCTCGGAACGAGACGGTCCGCGTTTGCCTTTGAATCCCATCAATCTCTCGAGTGCTGTTCCCTGCCGGCACGCTGTCGCTTGGGGGGTTTCACCAGGCGCCTGGTTCACGTCCGTGGGAGAACCACGTGGTCGTTTGGCGGGACTTCCCGTTCGGTGCCGGGTGTGCGGGGTTTCCACCCTTGATAACCACATATTGCACATACTATTGCGTATGATAATCATGGCTTATCTGCTTATAGTACACTCACATGGCAATATACTTATGGGTTATCCACAGGTCAAGTGTACTGGCGGTGGTACGGACCCGTCGCAGTGAAACCGGCGGATGCAGCGTGCCGCGTTGGGATCTCGACTCGGTGTGGAGGGACGCAAATGGCCGTTGACACTCGGGTCAGCGTGATGCTCGTCGACGAGGAGCGCATCATCAGGGACCTGCTGGGCGACTTGCTGGAGAACACCGGAGAGTACCGCGTGGCGGCTCGGGCCCGCGATGGACGGGAGGCGCTGCGGTTGCTTCGGGAAGTCGTCGCTGACGTGGTGGTCATGGGCGTGAGGGCGCCCGTGTCCTACGGCACCGAGGCGTGCCGGGAGATCACGGAACGGTTTCCGGACACCAAGGTGCTGATGCGTGCCGCGTCGGGGGAGCCGGGCTCGGTCGAGCCATCGCTCGCGGCGGGTGTGGTCGGCTACCTGCGGGAGTATCCCGGCAAGGAGGATTTCCTGGCGGCTCTGTGGGAGGTCGCCTATGGAGAGTTCCGGATCACCGGGGATGCGGCGCGGCGGTTGGCTCAGGCGGTGCGCAGTCCGAGGAGCGTTGCCGCGTGGGAACGCGTGGCGACCTTGACGGGTCGGGAGAAAGAAATACTGAGGTTGTTCGCCAGTGGGCTGACGTTTCAGGAAATCGGGGAGATCAGGAACATCAAGGTGTTTACGGTGCGGAACGCGTTGTCCATGGTGCAGAAGAAGCTGGGGTTCGAGACCAGGCATCAGATGGTGATCTGGGCGGTGCCGGCCAGCCTGGTGGGCGACCCGTGGAGTTAGCGTTGCGGCGGCGCGGTGGCTTGGCGGTGACGTGTCGGTACTGCGTTCATGCGCCAGGGACGGGTGGTCCCGGTGTGTGCGAAGGCGGGTCCGCGTGGGAAAGGGTTGCTGTTGGCGAAAACGGTTGGTGCTGCGAGAGATACTCGCGGCGACGAGGGGGTTTGCCTCGCCGCCGCTGGGCCTGGTGTACCTGGCTGGCTAGCTTGGCCCTGAGATCGAGACCGAGGTTGAGTTGGACAGCATGCGGCCGTCGTCGGTGCAGATCGCGCCGGTGGCACTGCAATCCGTCGTCGCGGGCAGCGTGATGGTGATTGCGCCGTTGCCGCTGGGTTCCACGGTGATGGTCCAGGTCTGGTTGCTGCCCGGCACCTTCCGTTGGGCGGCGACGACGTGGTCCTCGTTTTGTGCGTCTTTGGTGAAGGCATGGTCGCGCAGCGTTCGGTAGCTCAGCGGGAAGTTCTCGCTGAACGTCAGGTCGAACGTGAACTCGGTGCTGCCGTCGTGGCTATCCGGCACGTTGCTGAAACTCGCGGTCAGCGGCACCGGCTCGCTGTCGGTGATGGTGCCGGTGGCCTGGCCAGCGCTGATTTCCGCGCCGGACGCGTTGCTGAGCGTGAGGGTCAGCGTCTCGTCGCTCTCCTCTGTCGAGTCGTCGATGATGGCGACCGTTACGGTCTGGCTGGTCTCACCGGCGGTGAACGTCAGCGTGCCGCTTTGGGCGGTGTAGTCGCTGCCGGCGCTGGCCGTTCCGTTGGCGGTGGCGTAGTCCACGGTGATGCTTGCTTCACCGGCCGGGTTCAGGGTTACCACGAAGTCGATGGTGGAATCGTCCTCCTCACTGGCCGTTGCGCCGGCCACCGACAATTGGCTGGTTACCGTGGGCTCCTCGGCCGTGTCTTCCGTGGTGTCCGATGATGATCGCTCGGCTGGGCCCGGTACCGTGGCCGATGGACTGTTGGTCAACTGCCGCGGGGTGTCTTCCCTGGTGCAGATTGCTCCGGCAGTGGTGCAGGACCGGTTGGCGGTAAGAGTGATGACAACGTCGGTGTTGTCGTCGGGTTCGACGGTGATCTCCCAGAGGTCGTGGCGTCCGTCGACTCTGCGCGCCCCGGTGACGTCACCGTCGTCGAGGCTGAACGTATCGTCGCGCATGTTCACGTAGCTGATGCCGACATCCTCACTGAAGCGGACCTGGAAGGTGAAGGCTGTGGAGCCGTCGTGACTGTCGGGCAGGTCCTGGAACTCTGCCGTGAGGGGACTGGTTTCTGTGTCCCCGTCGGTGATGGTGCCGGTGGCCTGACCATCGCTAATCTCGGCGCCTGAGGCGTTGCTCAGCGTGACGGTGAGGGTCTCGTTGTCGTCGTCTACGGTGTCGTCGATGATTGCGACCTGGATGGTCTTGGACGTCTCGCCGGCGTTGAACGTGAGCGAGCCGCTCTTGGCGGTGTAGTCGTTGCCGGCGGCGGCGCTGCCGTTGGCGGTGGCATAGTCTACGGTTACGCTCTCGTCGCCGGCGGGGCTGAGGGTTACGACGAAGTCGATGGTCGAGTCGTCTTCCTCGCTGGCGGCGGCGTCGGCTACGGACAGCTCGCCGGTCGTGGCGGTCTGTCTTACAGGAATGGTATGCGCGGACGGAACCTGGGTGATTGGCGTCCCGGTTCCGGAGCAGATGCCGCCCGAAGCGCAGGCGACGTTGGCGACGAGGGTGAACGTGATGTCGTCGTTCCCGTCAGGCTCCAGGATGAAAATCTGGGCATTCTGCAGACCATCTTCAGTGTGGGCTTGGACCGACGTTATGGACGCGCCTTTCACGACCACCGAGGGTGTGGTGGTGCTGATGGACGCCACGGAGCTGTTGAACGCCACCACAACCTGCGGCCGGTCGGTGGGTCCCTTATGGGACTTCGATGCGTAGGCGCTGGCCGGGAAGGTCGCGGTCAGGCCCTCTGAATCGTGGTTCAGGATGGTGCCGATTACGGTTGCCGCGGTGCGGTGTAACTGCGCGCCGTTGCTGGGGTTGCTGAGGACCAGGCGGAAGGTCTCGCCGTTGTCCTGGATGTCATCGTCTTTTATGGTGACGTGGACCTGCTTGTCCCCATCGGTGGGAGCAAAAGTGAGGGTGCCGCTGGTGGACTCGTAGTCAACGCCGGCTGTTGCGGTTATATCTTCGGTGCGGTAGTCCACCGTGTAGTCGGTGGTGTCTCCGTGAGGTCGGTGGTCGAATTCGACCACGAAAGACATGGTGGAGTCCCTGCCGGTGTTGCTCTCGCGGGCTGATGTGTCCCAGGACCTGAATCTTGGCGAGGCGTCGAAGATGCGGCCAGTCCCAGGGGAGTTGGCGCGGAGTCCTGCACGTCTCGGGTTGCTGAGAATGAGCATGAAGTAGGTGGAGCCTCCTCTGTCGTCCTCGAGGATCTCCACCTCCACGGTTTTGACCTGCTCTCCGGGCGTGAAGGTTACGGTTCCACTGGTGTGCTTGTAGTTGACGCCGGCTTCGGCGGTGCCGTCCTGGGTCGCGTAATCGACCGAAACGCTGTGCTTAACCTTCTGGTCCAGGAAAATCTGGAATGTCATGGTGGTGGAAGAGTTGGGGTCTCCGCTTTCCTCGGCCGAGGCGTCTATGGCCGTGAGGGCAGGGACGTAGTCCCCCTCTATGTCCAGCTTCAAGGCATTGCCGTCTGAAATCCAGACAGTTGATCCTGCGTTGGCATACCGGCTGCTGTCAGCGATGGACCAGCCCCTGGGGGTGTGTCCAGAGTCCTCTCCGTTCCGGGATGTTTTCGTCAGCCGGATGGCTGGCGTTCCTGATATTCGTTTGATGACTACGAAATACTCCGTGTTGGGTTTCAGGGCGGAGCATCGCCCGTCTCCTGCGGTCGGCGCTGTGAACGCGTTCACTGTGCGCTGTCGGAGGCTTGCCGGGTTGTTCAGAGTGCAGAGTGCGTCACCCGGGTGTCCGTTTGCGGCGACTTGGTTCAGCGTAACTTCCAGGTCACCCGGGGAGGCGTTACTGTCGGTGTCTGAGAACCTGAGTCCGACCGAGGCTAGGACGTAACCTCCACCTGCTATGCCTGTGGTGAAGCCTTGTGCCCAGCGGTCCATCCCGGACGTGCTAATAGATTGAGCTTGGTTGTTCCCGCTCCCGGTGTTTGCCACCAGCGTACGGAGGGTCTTGACCTGGTGGTAGACGTCGACGTCGAGGACGGTTACGTGAACGTCGGGCAGATAGAAGAGTGCGGCGTACTCCGCCGCGCTCCCGCTGGCGACCGTGTGGGTGATGGTGAATGTGTCGTCCGCAGGGTCCTCATCGTAGCCCGCGCTGACGGTGACGGTCTGCGGCGTGTCCCAGTTAGTGGTCGTGAAGAGCAGGCTGGGGGGTTGGGTGGTCAAGGCATCGCCCGCCAAAATGATGCCGGTTCCAACCCCAGGGGGTTGGATGGTCAACTCGCGGCCTGCTGAAATGCTGATTGTCACATCTCCCGTGGGTTGGTTGTCGAGCACGACGGTGTAGGTTTCCGAGCCGCCCTCGTCAATGATCAGCGAGTCTCGCGATAGGGTCACTGGGGCGAGCGTCGTGAATGACTCCCTGGGAAATCTATTGAAGAAGGTGCGGTGGGCTGGGGTTTGGTCCCACGCGTCCAGGATGTATCTCCTGCCCATGGCCAGGTTTTCCACCAGCGTGGTGGCGGAGGAAGCGTTGGCCGGGATGTCAAGCCGCGTCTGGTGCCAGTTGCGTGGTGGGTCGGCAAACCCCGTGTATACCCAAACGGTCTGTTGCTGGTCGCTGGGTACGACGGTGACTTCCACGAGAACAGTGGTGTATGTGACCTCTCCGGCTTTGATGTCTCGGATGACGTTCTTCCAATCGTGCGTGAACTCCAGCTGTGCCGGGTCGCTGAAGCTCTCGTCCTGCGATGCCTGTACGACGTATCTGACGCCGCGCATGAAGGGGTACGAGAGAATTACCAGATCGCCGTCCTCATCCGTCTCTCCGGCGAACCGCACTGCGCCAAAGTTGGTTTCGCTCTGGGTCTTCTGTCGCATGAAGACCGGTCCCGGGGAGGCCAGGGTTACATAGACGTTGGCCGAGTTCCAGCCCACACTCTCGACCGTGAACGCGGTGATCTCGCTGGTCAGCTGTGGGGCGATGACCTCACCTCGGACCTCGATCATGAGGGCGGTTGATCGGGCGCTCCAGGGGCCAGTGCCTGTTTGAGAGCCCCCATCACCGTGGATGGTCCACCCCGTGGGGGTGGTCAGTTCGTCGTCGTCGTCGCTGCCGGTTCGGTACAAACTGATCTCGTGAGTGTTGAGGCCTGCCCTCGTAAGGGCGACGCCGTAGCTCGTGGACGGTTTGAGGTATGGACAGTCGGTTGTGGCGCGGAAAAAGTTCACCGCATCGCTGGTGAAGGTGGCGGGATTGGTCAGCGTGCAGATGACGTCTTCGTTGATGTATTTGAAGGTGCCAAGAATGGTGACCCGTCTGAGGGTGGCGGTCAGTTCGGTGGCCGGGTCCGAATTGGCCTCGATGGTCGCAAATCTGATGCCGATCGAGTCGAGTTTGTATTCGGCGGCGTCGGAGCCGGTGGTGAACACTTGGCCGAGTCCGAGCGTAGCGGCGGTGAATTTTACAGGGTCAGGACCTTGATTTTCGAACAAAATATAAGGGGGTTGCCCCGTGTTCTTGACCAGGGTGATGATGTTCGTCTGACCCTGGACCGGCTGGTCGCCGAAGAGGGCGGCGACGGCCAGCATCACGGCTACCAGCAACAGCGGGGCAAGCCTGATGCCGCGCCGGGATGCGGCTCGGTTGAAACGGCGTGACCGCAGCGGTGCCGTAGGGCCGGAGCTGGTCGCATCGTTGCGTTGCATGGGTGTTACCTCGAATCAACCCGGTGGGAGCGGGCGGTTGTGGATTTGGGAATCTCGTGCGCGCAGTTACATGAGGGCAGTCCGGCGGGAGAGCGGTAGGCGCCGTGCGTTTCCAGGCAGCTTCCGCTTGCCTTCCTGGATCGGACCCGGTGCGATTGCGCCCGGTGTCGCAGGACCGGCGCCCGGCCGCCAGCTACGTACGGTGGCCGGGTGACGCTGCGGGCCGGGTCCACGGATGTGACGTGCGGGTCCTGCGGCGCTTGGCGTGGCCCCATGGGATGCGCAACCGGGCCGCCGGCAAGGGTCTCCTGGCGGTCCCGGTGGTTGGGAAGGGGGACCCGCGCATTGATGAGCGTGCCGTCGTCTTGGTCCGAGCGCGCGCAGGTTGTGCCTGTGGCGTCCGGGATGCCCGCGTTGGCGGCGGCACCCACGGCCCGATGGCAGGTGAAGGCGGCGTGATTCAGCGCGTGGGCGTCGACAACGTTCGGGATGTCCGCCGTGAGCGTCTCGCCCACCTGTGGCGTGCCGGGTGGGGGGTCCCACTCCAGGGCAATGCTGCCGCCAACTATGGCGGCGGCGAGGTCGCTAGGCGCGTTGGGGTTGCTCCGGGCCTGGAGCGCCCAGGGGATGCGCAGCAGTGGGGGCGGCGCTGGCCGCCGGGAGATAATCACGGCCCGCCCCACGCCCTAACTGGGCCGAAAGTCGGGGGGGGGGGGCTTGAGGCCGATGCCAGCGCGTCCGCAACGACGGTCACGGTTTGGAGCTTACCTGGCGGCGTGGAAATATTCGCTTGGTGAGGCTGCCCGCCCGCGGCGTCGCAGTCCCCGGTGACGGGCCGGCCAAGGGTCACAACTCCGCTGGAGTGCGGCGGCGGCACGGTTAGTCGGGGAATGCTGGCGGTCCGTTGCGTCTTCAGGACAGCGTAGCCCGTCGCGCGGGACGGGAGCCGGTGTTCAGGGTCCTGTAACCGGCCTTGGCCTTCCCGCTGGAAGGCAGTTCGAGGGGCCACTGCGTCTGGCGCGTTCATTCGGCGCGTTCTTCACCCTGGGCGCGCATCGGTGAGCTTCCGTCTGGAAACCCCGCAACGCCCGATTGTCGGCTGATATGTGTAACATTCTACAACACACTTAGCAATGACTGTTCCGTGCGTTTGCGTTTGTTATGCACGCCGTAAGCGGTAACTGACAACCCTGGGCTCGACCCGACCTGGTCTTCTTGCCGGGGCGACCCCACGGCCGGAACGATTGGAGTCGCCTGCGGTCGAAATGGCGGGCCTGGATTGCCATTCACCGGGTGGTTTACGTCGCTGCGGGAACGGCGAGGTGGCTCGGCGTGTTGGCTCGTGCCGTACCGGTCTGGCGGGGTGTCCACCGGTTCTATCCAAGTGTTTCCCATGCTATGACGTATGTTACCCATCTCATCAACGCCGATGGTGCCCTTTGGCAAGATGATCCAGTCGGGCGTTGCCGACTGGTCAAGCGTACCGACCATGGCATTGGCGGAAAAGTCAGCGCCCCCGAGAGAACCTTGAGATGGCGTGATCAGAGGTTGGAGCGGCTCGCGGGCCGTGAGTTCAGCACGATCAGAAAGGTTCGTTTGCAATCTTGCCGTCCCGGTTTGGTGGCGGTAGATTTGGTCCGGCCGTTGGCGTGCGCGCTCGCGGCGCCTGTGGCCAAATGCCAGGCGACGGCGTGGTTACCGTCCACGGTACGGTGTGAGCCTGGCGGCACCGCCGGTTGCCGACAATCAACGCGCAGGTGGCGCAGGCGGTATGGAGGGCACCGTGTTTGGTGTAATACGCATGGCGGCAGGAAGGTTCTCGTGGTGCTTTGACTGGGGCGGTCAAACCATTACGGAAGAACTTCTGCACGCCGCCAGGGTGCTGTTGTGGGTCCGGTGGTTCGGACTGGGCGCCGCTTTTGTGGAAATCCACTACCGCGTCGACTACTGGTCCCTCAGCCACATTCTCAACACGTGCTACTGCCTGGGGTTCCTGGCGGCGAACGGGTACGTGCAGTACCTGATGCGGCGCAGCGGGACGGTGAAGCCGGCCTGGCTGTTTGTGCTCAGTGCCCTGGACGTGGTGGCGATTTCGTTCAGCGCCTCCATCTCCGGTGGTTTCAACAGTCCCTACTTTGCGATGTACTACGTCGCGCTGGCGGTGTTCGCCTATGTGTTCACCTCTCCGTGGCTGGTCCTGTCCTGGACCACGCTGGTGGCGGTGATCTACTCGGTGCTGAGCTTTACGGTGGAGCCTACGCTGGACCTCGCCGGCAAGGATGAGCAGCACCTGTTCTACCGCGTGGTGGCGCTGTACGCCGTGTCGGTGGCGGTCAGCATCATCGCCGGCCTCGAAAGGGAGAGCCGGCGGAAAGGGCTGGAGCGCGAGCGGGAACTCCAACGCCAACGCATTGAGCTTTCGCAGACGATCCACGACACCACCGCGCAGTGGGCCTACATGGTCGGCCTGGGCGTCGAGCGGGTGATGGAGTTGGTCGATGAGGAGCAGGAGGAAGTGAGGGCCAGGCTCCGGCTGGTTGCGGAACTCTCCCGGTCGGCGATGTGGGAGTTGAGGCATCCCATTGACGGCGGGCAGATCTTCCGTGGCGAGGAGCTGGGACAGGTGCTGGAAGCCCACGCGGCGACGTTCACCACCATCACGTCGGTTCCGGCGGAGCTGGCGCAGCGTGGGCCGGAACCGCCACTTTCAACCATTGCCAGGAGCCTGCTCTTTTCGATTGCCCACAACGCGCTGACCAACGTGATCCGGCACGCCGAGGCCAGTAGGGTCGTCATTGGTCTCGACTGCACGGGCGACGAGCTGCGGCTGGCGGTGTCCGACGACGGCAGGGGGCTGCCACCGGACTACCAGACCCGTGGCCACGGGTTCAGGAACATGCGGGCCGACGCCGAGCGGATGGGCGGACGCCTGGAGGTGAAATCGGACGTTGAAGGCGGCGGGACCACGGTTACGTGCGTGGTTCCCTGCCGGAACATGGTTGGAGGGGAATAGATGACTGATGAGAAACGCACCAGCGTGATGCTGGTTGATGATCATTCCATCATGCGGGACCTGCTCAGGGACGCCCTGGAGAACACCGGGGAGTTCCAGGTGGTGGCCCAGGCCGCGGACGGGCAGGAGGCCCTGCGGGTGGCGGCCGAAGCCGCTCCCGACGTGATCGTCATGGACGTGATCATGCCGGTGATGGACGGCATCGAGGCCTGCCGGGAGATCACGGAGCTGCTGCCGGATACGCGGGTGCTGATGTTGACGGCGTCAAATGAGCAGGACGCCATCGTGAAGTCGATTGCTGCCGGAGCCACCGGCTACCTTCAAAAGTATTCCGGCAAGGAGCAGTTGCTCACGACGTTGCGTGAGGTGGCCGAGGGCGAGTTCCGCATCCCGGGGAACGCGGCGCGGAGGCTATCCCGGGCGGTGCGCGGCCCGCTGGGGGACGGCGCCGTCGAGCGGTTGGAAGGGCTTACGGACCGGGAGGTGGAGATCCTGAAGCAGTTTGCCGAGGGGTTGAGCTACCAGGAGATTGGCGACGTGAGGGAGATCAGCCCGCTCACGGTGCGCAACGCGGTGTCGGGGGTGCAGAAGAAGCTGGGTTTCCGGACCAGGCAGCAGATGGTGGTGTGGGCCATCCGAGTCGGCGTTGTAGACGAAGGCTTGGTGTAGCCCTCAGGAGAAACCGGCGCGGTGGGGTACAATTGCCGCCGCCATTCCCTCCCCAGAAGCCGCCGCCCAGAAGCCGCCGCCCATGACCACCCCGTCCGATACCGTCGAGATTTACAGCGCGAGGTGCCAGGCCCGCACCGCGTCCCGGGACATCGCGCGATAGCATGGCCCTGGACCTGGGACGGACCGTCCACCAGCTCCTGCCCGCCCGGGACGGCGTCGCGCTGGCCAGCCGTACCCGCACCCAGCGTCGGGACGACGCCATCGACCGGGCCCTCGCCGTGCCCGCCGACGTGGCGGCCTTCCGCACCCCCGCGGTGGGACGGCCGGCCCTACATCTCCGCCCGCACCGGCCCCGAGGGCCTGCTGGGCAGCCGTCCGCCTGCTGCAGCGCCCACCGACTGGACGGCCGTCTCCGTGGACGGCTCCCACATCGACGTGGACCGCCACCTGCCCCTGCGCCGCCTCGCCGGCCATGCCGCCTCTCAGCAAGACACTTGATACCGGACCCTGGCCCAGCCGAGCGCCTTTTGCCCGCGTTCTTGCCGCAACTCTCGACGGCTCCTATCCGCAGTAACGGGCGCAGTCGGCCCTGATCGCCCCGATCGTGACCTCCACCGCTCTCCAGTTGATCACGCAATCTCTGCTCCACCGCCGCGGCGCTCAACGCAACGGTGCCGCTGGCGCTGGACGCGGTCAGCCGATGCAGCGTGGCGTTGGTGTCCGCCAGGCATCCGGCATAACAACGCACCAGGCGATCGTTTGAGTCAACCCCGCAGGCAAGCGCGGTCCACAGGCCACAATCAGCAGCAGCGTGCGCAACAGCCGATGCGCGGTTGGTTCTTCCAGGCGCCCGATATTGCGCATCTGTCAGGGACGCTCCGCGCCACCGGCCAGCTGGTCCGCCGTCCTCTCGTCGAACATGGCGGACGCCGCCACCGCCGCAAAGTCGGCGTCGATGAAGTAGCTCTGCAACGGGCTGTTGGCCGCCACCGGCCGCGACAGCGTCATCCCACGCTCCCGCTGGAACCGCCGCAGCGCGTTGCTCATCCGCATCAGCAACGAGCGCAACTCCGCCGGCGTCAGCTCCGTCCTCTGACAGAGGGCCCTCCGATGGATGCCCCTTTCACCGGCCCGCCACACCTGGAGCATCGTCCGCCTGGCCACGCTGACAGGGGTAGGTATTTTCGCGCCATGTTGATGATCCTCATTTCGGTCGATGACCCAGAATATGGTTTGCAAACCAGAAAACTCGGCTTTCGCGCCATCTCACGGCCTGGACCGGCTATGCTCGACTCTTGTGCATTCCAAGGTTTTGTACCTAATTTCAACTGTTACCTACCCCTGTCAGGGGGCTGACAAGGGCGTTGGAGCATTGAGGCGCCGGCGCGCCCGCAACGACGGTCACGGTTTGAAGCCTACCTGGCGGCGTGGAAATATTTCCCGAGTCCTGCCGCTCGTCCGAGGCGTCGCACTCCTTGATGACGGGCCGGCTCCGGTCGGAGTCCGGTGGAGCCGCGATTAGTCGTGGAATGCTGCCGGTGCGTTGCGCCTTCAGGACAGCGTAGCCCGTCACATGTGACGGGAGTCGGTGTGCAGGGTCCTGCAACCGACCGTGGCCTTCCCGCGGGAAGGTATCCTGAGAGGCCGCTGCATCCGGCGCGTTCATTTGGCGCTTTCTCCACCCTGGGCGCGCAGCGGCGGATTTCCGTCTGGAAACCCCGACACGCTCACTTATCGGCACACGTTTATAACATTCTGCAACACGCTTAGCAATGACTGTTCCGTGCGTTTACGTTTGTTAGGCACAGTATTGACGGTAACTCGCGACCCGGAGTTCGACCCGACCAGGTTCCCTTGCCCAGGCGATCCAACCCCCATTCCATGCCCCTGCCGGTCGGGTTTGGGTTGCGCCCCACCCACCTGGAACGGCCGGGCGCGGCGGCGGACCGGGTTCACCGCACCCGCCGCGCTTCCACAACCCGGCGGGTGCCCTACTCACCCGTCAGCCCGGCTCAACTCCGGCTGGAGCGCCGACCGGTTTACCGGATGTGTGTTCACCACGATCAGGGAGGTTCGCCGGTAATCTTGCGGTCACCGCCAACGGGCGGTGGATTGGTTGTGCTGCCTCACCTTCAGCCCTGGACGTGGGCGCGATCTCGTTCAGCGCCTCCATCTCCGGGGGTTCAACAGTCCCTACTTCGCCATGTACTACGTCGCGGTGGCGGTATTTGCCTATGTGTTCATCTCTCCCTGGCTGGTCCTGTCCTGGATCACGCTGGCGGCAGCCATCTACTCGGTGCTGAGCTTCCTGGTTGAGCCGGGGCTGGACCTGGCCGGCAAGGAGGAGCAGCACCTCTTCTACCGCGTGGTGGCGCTGTATGCCGTCTCGGTGGCGGTCGGCATCATCGCCGGTCTGGAACCGGGAATCCGGCGAAGGGGATTGGAGCGCGAGCGGGAACTGCAACGCCAGCGCATCGAGCTCTCCCAGACCATCCACGACACGACGGCCCAGTGGGCCAAGTAGGACTGAATTGCGAACTTTTCGCTGCGAGGTCCTGATGTAAGGAGCCAATCAGGCCACCTCGAATAGGCTCCTTGAGCCTCCGGGCCGCCAGGTTGGGGGCTCAACCACTTCATGATGGGCGGCGACGCCACCCCCACCAATGGGCACGAGGGAAGCGCAGCCCGATTATCGCTGTTGCAGGGAGCCCGTCGGCGAACAGCTCCATGAACTCGCGGTTCATGGAGTCGGGCGCCCCGAGGATATAGGGCACGTACTCGCCCTTGTGCCGGGCGTAGAGGGCCCTGATGTCCCGGCTCTCCGCGCAGGCAACCAGCTCCTCGACGCTGCCCCCTCCCTCGTAGACGACGAGGATGAATCCGGGGCGGATGCTGCCGCGCGGGCAGCCGGGCGCGTCGCTGGCCACGACCACGATCTCGCTCGTACCAAGCGGCTCGCCGCGGCGGGCGAACGAGGCACCGATGGAGATGTCCTCGTCGGGCTCCGCGTCGGCGTCGTCCGTCACGTGGACGGTGACCGTGACGGAGAAGACTCCAGGGGGGAAGGTGATGGCGTTCGGCGCCAAGAGCGTCTGGCCGCCTTCATCCACAAGAGTGAAGTCCACCCCGGGCGTCGCCGTTCCAGAGATGGCGAGGTCGATCGTCTCCGTCCTCTGGAATGTGACGTCGTTCGCTATGACGAACGACAACCGCACTTCGCCGCCTTCGGAGACCTCGCCTCGGTCGGCGCTGAATCGAATGTCCGCGGCGTTGCCCTCGGCGATGTTCACCGTCGTCGCGGCGTTGGTCCCCGCCGCAACCCCCGGCGGAAGGTTGCCGAGGGCGAGCCTCACCGTCTCGACGCCCTCGTCCAGGGCGTCCGGCGTGACCAGTATCGTGAAGGTCTGCTCGCGTTCGCCCGCGGCGAAGGTCACGCTCGGAGGCTGGGAGAACTCGTCCGCCGAGGCGGTGCTCCCGGCGGTGACCACGACCGGAACCGTGACCTCCCGCACGCCCTGATACGCGGCGCTCAGCCTCACGGAGACGAAGATGAACTCGCCCTCGGTGGTCCAGTAGCTTGTCGCGCCGAACCCGACGGTGACAGGCGGCCCGATGACGAGCGGAGCGGGGACCGCCGTGAGCATCGTCCCGTCGGCGGCGCAGATGCCGCCCGAGGCGCAGGCCTGCTCCGCTACCAGGCTGAAGGTGATGGCGCCCGGTCCCTCGGGCGCCAGGGTGAAGACGTAGGCGTTGGCCGGCTCGCCCGCCACTACGTGGGCGCTGACGCTCGCCACCGTCGCGCCCCGGACGCTGACCGAGGGCGTGGAGGCGGTGAAGTCGACCACGGGGCGGCTGAACGCGACCACCACCCGTGGCGCATCGGCGGCGCCGAGGTTGAACCGGGAGGTCGTGGCGCTCGCGGGGAGCTTCGCCGTCAGCGGGCCGGGCTCCGCGAACAGCGCCACCGGATGGATTGGAATGGCGCGGAAGTGCACTCCGGGATCCTCGCGGCCGCGGAGTGAGAACTTCTCCTCGCCCGTGTCCGGATCGACCTGGGTCACCGACTCATCCGGCATGTCCTCGGGAGGGGCCTGGCGCGGGGGGCGGCCCCAGCTGACGAGCCAGTCCCCGTTGGCTAGGGGTTCGACCTGGCCGTGGACGGCCCCCAGGTAGCTGCGGGCGCTGTGCAGCGAGTGGTCGCGCACGAACACCGCCTCTCCGTTGGCGGGGTCGAGGGCGTACTCCGCCGCGCGGCTGTAGACGCCCCCGGCCCGGCCCTCCTCCTCACCCGTCCACGGGTTGATCAGGCAGGCGACGCCGTTGTCGAACATCAGGAGGTTGCCGTTGGGCAGGACCTGCACCGCGTGCTGTCCGCAGAACTCGCCCGCCGGATCGCCGACGACGACCATGGGCGCGGGTCCGACGTCGCGGGCCGCCCACTCTGCGGCGGTCAGGTTGGTGCGGCCCACCCGCCAGGCGACCTTGTGCTCTTCCGGGTGGTCGGGATCGATGGCCAGCACCCGCGAGCATCCGCGGAACGAGCCGACGATCAGCCCGTCGGCCATCTGCAGCGAGTTGAGGTGCGCGTAGTCGTCCGGGAAGCGGTGCTGGGCGCAGTCCTCGAGGGGCATCTTGCCCCATGAGTCCCACGTGAACACCGCCTCCCCCTCGGGCGTGACGATCTGCACCGCCGAGTCCCTGGTCGCCTGCAGCTGGGCCGCTTCGAGGTCGGCATGGTCGAACGAGAGGCCGCTGAAGTCCCGCTCCGCTGGCTCGTAGGCCATGAGCAGGTATCTGCCGTCCTCGAGGACGCGGAAGTCGTGGGGGTCCATCGTCTCCAGCTGCGCCACGGTCCTCGCCGTGTCGACCTGCTCGAGGGACTGGTCGAGGACGACGTACTCCACGTCGTCCTCGGTCTCCTTGAAGTACGAGTACCGGTACTCGGGGTCCTGCCCTGGCTCCAGGTCCACGCCGGGACCCCGCTCGACGCGGAAGTACGCCCAGACCTCGTGTCCGAGCCGCCGGTGGAACCGGGGCACGCCGTTGTTGTCCAGCATCGCCACGGTCTGGAAGTCCAGCCGCAGCAGGATGAGGTCCTCAAGGATCCCCGTGGCGTCCGGGCTCTTCGTCGCCTCCACGACCCACAGGGGCTCGATGAGGCAGTGCACGACGTAGGTCGTGCGCGCTCCCTCGGCGCCGGTCAGGGTGACGTGGACGTCGCTCTCCGGGTCGACCGTCACGGGCGCGGCGGCGGCGCCGGCGACCTGTATGCCGTCCACCGCGAGCCGGACGCCGGACGCCGCCGTCGGGACCACGGTCATTGTGTCTCCGTCCCTGCCGCAGCCGACGGCGTAGTGGAGGGTCTCCGGGCTGAACGCGGGCATCAGCGCGCGCGAGGGGTTCGCCGACGAGTCGTTCGTCGTCACCTGCAGGCCGGTGAGCAGACTCCCCGTCACGACCTCCGACGTCAACGCGACCGCCTCGCCCGCGCCGTGCGCGTCCCGGTAGGACGCCGTCGCCCGCAGGAACGCGCCCGTGTCCGCGGCGGTGGGCGTGTACGTCCTCGCTGTCGCTCCCGCGATGACCGTCCAGGCGTTCCGGCGGATGGAGCGCTCCCAGCGCCAGGCGGCCTGCCCGCTGACGCCGTCTGGGTCGGTCACCGTGGCCGTCAGGGGGATGGCGAGACGGGGGCGGGTCGAGGAGAGAGAGATGGTTCCCGCCTCGTCCACGTCGGTGACGGTCACGGTTACGAAGCGGGTGACCTTGACGCCGCCGCGCGAGACCTCCACCGTCACCTCGTAGTCGTTGCCCTCGTCGGCGTCGGCGGGCGACTCGTAATCGGGCGGGACGGGGAACCGCGAGACGCCGTCGTCGATGGCGAAGCGCAGCACCCCGCCGCCGATGGCGAAGGCGCCGCTGTCGGCGCCCGACAGGGACCAGCGAATGTCCGCTCCGTCCACCGAGGAGGAGGCGCGGTAGGCGGCCACGCGCCGGGGGTCGTTCTCCGCGTGCGCGACGGTCTCCGGCCCCTCGAGGGCGAACGGGGCGCCGTCGGCCAGCGCCGGCGCCCCGGGCAGCACGCCGGCAAGCAGCGCCACCACGCACGCCCCAAGGATGCCGGCAAGCAGCGTGCGGCTCCGCGGATGCCTCATGCCCGGGTCAACACCTGCTCCCCGCGAGCCCCGGCGGGGAGCCCGCCCTCGCCTGGGCGGCGGCCGAACCCGGGTGCTCGCGACACCATTCGTCGGGATTGGCTGCTGACCGGGTGGCGGTCAGAGGGCAGCGGGGCTCTCTACTCGGGGTCGTCCCCGGATCCAACGCTCTCTCCCTCACTGCCTTTCACGGGAGCTGTATGCTCATCACTGATCTTATTGACCCACTTCATGATTTCCGCACTGCCGTGGGACCGGAAGCCGCCCGTGCCGTCCCCCTTGCCGATCCCGTCATCGTTGTACGCCTGCACCGCGATCCAGTAGTTGACCTCCGTACCCGGCGGTATCCTCTGTGCAACCGGATACCCCTGCCATTCCTGCGTTGAGTAACCTGCGTCGCAATACGGGACCCCCTGAGTGGTGGGCACCTTGGTGGCGTATGGCAAGTAGTCCCTCGCCACCTTGGCCTGGTGGAAGGGGCGCGTCGCCGATGCAAACAGGACCCGGTAGCCGTCCGGCTCGTTGCCCTCCGCATCAGTCACGTGCTCCCAGACTGCGCAGTCTGAGAGCTCGACGTATTCGATGATAATCACCACAGACGGCAGGCCGTCCTGGTTCGGTATGCGCACGCTGGCATCGGCAGGCAGGCCCTTGTTCGCCCCCTTGACCCCCCGCACGCGGTATTCATAGTTGATCCCGAAGGGCAGGATCAGGTCGTTCGCCGTGTCCGAGTCGTGCAGCCTGAGCGTGCTCTTGTCGGCGGTGGGCACGTACTCGACCGGCGGTGTTGTGCCTCCCCGCGCGTAGTACTTCTCCAGGGCGACCATGTGCGTATAGGACGTCGCGCTTGCCGCCACGCTGGAGCTGAGCGTCTTCCAGTCGTCGTCCCACTCGGCCTTCTCGGGAATGTCGAGCCGGTACTGGACCTCGTACTGCGCCCCGGTCACGCTGGACAGGTTATCGGGCGCGGTCCAGCTCAGTGTCACAGCGGCCTCCGCGGGGGCATGTATGACCTCGATCAGGTGGACCTGGTTCGCTGTGGAACTCCACGACCCGGTCCCGGAAGAGTCGTACTGGTAACGACTGTTCGCGATCGCCCAGCCTGCGGTGCTGCCCGGGTCCTCGGATTGACTCGTTGTATAGTCGAGCTCGATGGTCTTGGTGCCCCCCGTCCGTTTCAGGAGGAAGAAGTAGGCTGTGTTTGCGTCGAGATCGCAGCTTGAGGCGTGGTACCTGTTCACCTCCTCGGAGACGTAGGTCGCAGGGTCGGTGAGCGTGCATACCACGCTGCCCGGATCGGAACCGCTGACCGCATTGACTGTCGCCTCCAGTTCGTCTGCTGCCGTGGAGACGTCCTGAATCTCACCGAACTTGACCGCGATGGACCGCACGCGGACTTTGCCGGTGTTCGGGCCGGTCTTGAACCTCTGAGCAAACCGTTCCCGCGTAGAGGTGTTCAGCGAATGGTCGCCGCCAACAGTTTGCCCGGTGTTCTTCACGCGGATCTTGAGCGTCGCCGCGGCGCTCAGGTCGCGCACCCGGTTGGGCACCGTGGTGCCACCCGGCGTCTCGAAGCCGACGACGGCGTCGGTGGCGCTGCGGAGGCCGTCCGTGTTGAAGGCGGCCACGCGGTAGCCGTAATTCACGCCCGCCTCCGCGCTCGTGTCCTCCCACTCCGTCACGGTGAGGTCGGGGTCGGCAGGCTGCGGGTAGGTGAGTCCGTAATCGACCCAGGTCTCGCGGGTGCGCTGCCCCGTGCGGAAGACCACGTACCTGGTCGCGTTGGGGGCCGCGTCCCAGTTCAGGCGCACGCAACTGCCGGTGCACGTGCCGCTGTTCGGCTGGCTGGCGGTCAGGTTGGGCGGCGTGCCCGCCGCGTCGGGATGGGGCATCCGGTGCGAGACGTTTGAATGTCTGCCGTAGATGCGCACGCGATGGGCGGGCGCCGATTCGTTCCCGGCAATCACATCCTCCAATATGCCGCGCCAGACCGTGGTTCCGTCGCTGGAGTAGAAGTCGTGGTAGGGCTTGATCGTGTAGAGATAGGAGACGCCTCGCTCCGCCGTCTCATCGGTCCAGGTCCACGATTGACGCAGCCCTCTCACGTTGGGGACACTCAGGCATGACTCCACACCGCCTGACTCGTCGATGTCGCAGTTGAGCACCTCTCCGATCTGTTGGCCCCGGGAGCCGAAGTTCCCCCACAGGTTGCGCTGCGATCGATGGATCGTGAAACCGACCTTCAAAGGTTTCGAACTGAAGCTCGCAAAGCTCTTGACCCTCTTGGTAGTCCAACTGAGCCCGATGCCAGGCGGCCCGGGATCAGGCTCCGGCTCCGTACCCACCGTTCCCCCCACACCCGTCAGGGACACTCGCATTGCGCTCACCACCGGGGGATCCCAGGAGGTTTCCGGCCAAATGAACTGCTGGTATGCCTGATTCCCCCTGCTCTCCGTGCTCACCAGTGCATCCGCCAGGTTGAACTCTCCACCGGGTGTGACGAACACCCACGTTGCATATGTCCCGGCGTCCAGGGCCGGGGCGATCCAGAGATACACGTTCCGCGCATAGTCGGAGGTGCCGGGAATGTATTCTAACCCGTCTTCAAGGCCAACCAAGGCAACTTGGTGAGTGGTCCCATTGAAGATGAATGTATTGGGAACCAACGAGCCGTGGGTCCCACTGTCGGTGGCCTCATAGGCCGAGTTGAGGCTCAGGATCAAGTCGCCAGTCCAGATGGTCTGCCGGTCCTGGTCTGGCTGCACCACGACCTGGGGGGCGAACTCCAGCGTCTCACTGTAGACGAGGAACTGCTCCCAGACCTTCGACGCGAGCTCCTTCGTCGACGCCGTGTAGTCGGAGGGCAGGCTGTGGGAGGCGCGGTTCGACTCCGCGCTGGCGTCGTCGCCCCGCAGGGCCTTGACCGCGTAGGTGTAGGTGACCCCCGCCTGGGTGGCGCTGTCGTCCCTGTAGCTGGTCGAGGTGCTCGCGGTGTCGGTCACCAGGGTGGTCAACTCTCCCTCGCCCACGGCGCGCAGGATCTCGTAGCCGGTAACGGACTCGGCGTCCGCCGCGGGGGCCGTCCAGCTCAGGGTCAGCCGGTTCCGCACCATGCTGACTTCGAGACCGCCGGGGGCGAGCAAGGTCAGACCCTCGACGTGATCGCCGGCCGTCACCGCGAGTGAGAGTTCGTACGTGCCCGTCCAGCCGCTCTCGGCCGAGGCGGAGATGTAATAGACGCCGTCGGCATCGGGACTGAACGATGCGATCCGGCTGTCCTTGCCCGTGCCCGCCAGCTCCGAGTCCGTGCCCGGAACCAGGGCGCCGCTCGCGTTGTAGATGCCCAGCAGCTTGGGATCCTCCAGCGTACCCACCGAGACGAACGCCGGCGCGCCGTCGACCAGTTGCCACTCGCCGGTCGACTTACCGCGCATGTCGAACTGATAGGTCGCGCGGGCCTGCAGTCCGACCCGGTACCAGTCGACATCGTCGGCCGCTCCGCGCTCGCCGCGCACCGAACCGCCAACATCGAGCGCGCAGGCCGTGCTCGTGTCCGCGGACAGATCGCTGCCCCCGGCATCGAACTCGCACGTCGAGACGGTGGCCGCCGGCAGTGCGACCGAGGCTTCGGCCGAGGCCTGGCTGCGAACGTCATCGCGGATCGCCTTGACCTGGTAGGCGTAGATCTCTCCCGCCGCTGTGGCGGTGGCGTCGGTGTAGAAGGCGGCTGTGTTCCCGGTGTCGGCCACCAGGGCGGTGAGCTCCGCCCCGCCCACGGCGCGCAGTATCTCATATCCGGTGACGCTGACGGCGTCCTCCGCGGGGGCAGTCCAGGTCAGACCAACCCTGGTGGCGGAGTCCGCGATCAGGGCAAAAGCGGTCAGCCCGGTGGGGGCCAGGTCTACCGGGTCATGGGGGAGTTGAACCTGAGCCTGGCCGGACGCCTGGCTCAGGTCTGAACCCCGGATGGCCTTGACCCGGTAGGCGTAGGTCTCCCCCGCCTCGGTGGCGGTGGCGTCGGTATAGGCCGTGGTCGTGGACGCGGTGTCGGCCGCCAGGGTGGCCATCTCCCCCTCGCCCACGGCGCGCTGTATCTCGTAGCCGGTGACGCTGTCGGCGTCCTCTGCCGGGGCGGTCCAGCTCAGGGTCACCCCGCCGCCTTCGGCAAGCGCGGCGGTGAGGCCGGTGGGCGCGAGGTCATCGGAAGCGGACTCCGGCTCCGGCGTCGGGTCCGGCACGTAGTCCGACGGCAATTCGATTTTGGCGAAGTTGGACCACAGGCTAACCTCGCTGCCCCGCAGCGCCTTGACCCGGTAGACGTACACCACCCCCGCCTCGTTGGCCGTTGCGTCGGTGTAGGTCGTGGCCGTTAATTCGGTGTCGGCCACCAGGGTCGCCAGGGCGCTCTCGCCCTCCATGGGGCGGCGGCGCAGGATCTCGTAGCCGTCCACGGATTCAGCGTCCTCTTGGGGGGCTGTCCAGCTCAGGGTCACCTTGTTCTCGACCAGGCTGACCGTCAGGCCGGTGGGCCGCAGGTCCTCGGGATCATGGGGGACCTGAACCTCCGCCTGGCCGGACGCCTGGCTCCGGTCTGCGCTCCGGATGGCCTTCACCTGGTAGGCGTAGGTCTCGCCCTTCTGCGTGGCGGTGGCGTCGGCGTAGGTGGTGGCGGTGGATTGAGTGTCGGACACCAGGGTGCTGAATGTGAATTCTGCTTCGCCCGCAGCGCGCAGAACCTCGTACCCGGTGACGCTGTCGACGTCCTCCGCTGGGACGCTCCAGCTCAGAGCCACTCCGCCGCCGTCGGCAAGCGCGGCGGTCAGGTTGGTGGGGGCTAGGTCTTCGGGAGAGGGTGTTGGCGTAGCAGTTGGAGTCGGGTCCGGCGCGGCCGGAGTGTTGGCTTTGACGTAGCCCGACCACTGGCTCACGCCCGTGGGACTGACCGCCTTCACCCGGTAGTTGTACCTGCTCGACACCGCTACCGAGCTGTCGGTGTAGCTGGTCTCGGGACCGGCGTTGCTCTCAATCACGTGGAAAACGCCCGTTGCGTCCGTGTCTCGGTTCCGGCGCAGGATGGCGTAATGGGTGACCGTCTGGTCCGTCGAGGCCGTCCAGGTGAAGGCGACCGCATCGTGCTCGGCCGAGGCCTGGAGGTTGGTGGGCTTGGCCGGAGGGCTCTCCCCGGTGGCGCCCGCAGTCGGCGTTACCTCCTGGCTCTGGGCCCGGACCGTCAGGACAACGATCAGGCACAGGCCCACCAGTCCGATCAGCAGCAGGGCAAGCGGCGCCGGACGCCGTGGGGCGATCATGCCTCACCCACCGGCCTACCCAGGCCAAAGTCGGGGGGGGGGGGGCTGACAGGGGTAGGTATGGGCTGAAATCAGGTGCAAACCTGGCATTTCACCAGAGTTCCAGCGCGGACCGTCCGGGCCCTGAGCAGAGGCTAAAGCCGAGTTTTCAGGTTTGCAAACCATATTCTGAGACGTCGACCGCGATGAGGTTCACCAACATGGCGCGAAAATACCTACCCCTGTCAGGGGGGGCTGACAGGGGTAGATATGGGCTGAAATCAGGTGCGACATAGCTTGGGAAGGCGCTGGAGACTCCGGCATCTTATTGGTGTCTAAACCAAAAGCCGGAGAGCCCCCATGCGCCTTCCCAGAGAATGCTATCAGATGCAAAAAACGATTGAAACGCATTTACCTCACCTCTCCCAGCCATCCGCCGAAGGCGGAACCGGCCTGGTCTTGTGGGTTTGCGGGGCCATCCTCGCGGGCAGCGCCTGCCAGAACGCCGTGGCCTCGGCCCTCTCCGCCAAGGGTAACTGGAACAGCCGGCGCCAGTATCTCCGGGAGTGGCTCTACGACGGCAGCGACCGGGCCCGCCCCTGCCAGACCGAACTGGACGTGAGTCTCTGCTTCGCCCCACTGCTGAAATGGGTCCTCACCTGGTGGCGCTCCGACCGCCTGGCCCTCGCCATCGACCCCACCCTCAAGGGCGACCAGACCACCGCCATCGTCATCAGCGTGGTCTATCGCAGTTGCGCCATTCCCGTGGCCTGGCGCATCCGGCACGCCAACCAGCCCGGCTCCTGGATGGACCCCACGGTGGAACTCCTCCAGGAACTGGCTCCGGCAGTTCCAGAGGATATGACCGTCATCGTGCTCTACGACCGGGGCATATCCAGTCCCAAACTGTGGCAGCAGATACGGGATCAAGGCTGGCATCCCAGTATGCGCTACCGGAAGAACATCACCTTCTGCGCCGATGGTGGACGCCGGTTGCCCGCCCGCGCCTTCGTTTCCCGTCCCGACACTGCATGGATCGGTCGTGGCACCGCTTTCGGCCCACCCACCGCCCAGCGCCGTTGCACCCTGCTGGTGGTCTGGTACGCCGAGCAGGAGGAACCCTGGATCATCCTCACCGACCTGCCTCCCGAGGAGGCGGGTCCCAGTTGGTACGCGCTGCGCTTCGGGATCGAGCTGGGCTTCAAGGCCATCAAGAGCCTGGGCTGGAAGTGGGACCAGACCCGTCGCACCGACCCAACTCGCGTCTCCCGCCACTGGCTGGTGCTGTCGGTGGCCACGCTGCTGGCCCTGGCCTATGGCACCAGGGTGGAAGACGCCTATGACCGCAGAATCGCCCCGGGCAACCTGCGCACGCCGCCCAATGCACCAGCCCCGATACATCGCAACCCCTGGCGCCGGACGGGCCGCACCGTCAGCGTAACCCGACACGGCATCGACTGGCTCAGACGGCTGCTGCTCCAAGGTCGGCTCTGGAGCCGCGTCTGGCTGTTGCCCGAACCCTGGCCGGAACCCAAGCTCAACCTGGAGATTACTCGCCATGTCCCACCGTAAAAACCCCTTACATACCCTTGTCAGCCTGTCAGGGGGGGACATCTGTGCTAGGCCATCGTGGACGGCGGACCCTTGCGCAACGTGTAGAGCGGCGGCTCCTGCCGTCGCTCCGTCCGCCGCCTCAGCTGCATGGACCGGTCTATCGGGCGTCATGTGATTGCCTCCTTCCGACCCACCGACGACGCCATGTTTTGGTTGCGACATGAACGGACTACCCCTATCTATGGTGTTGTAGCCCGCCTGCGCACCGGGGCCACGGGCCGTCCGCCCCGACGCGCACGTCTCCTACCGGAAGGGCCTCACCACGTTGGACCATTGGCCAGCGCCCGCGGCGTTCAACGCCCGGATGCGGAACTCCCGGCCATCGGTGAATCCGATGGAATCTCCCTGGTCCCGGAACGCGTTGTACAGGTACATGTTCTCGGCGGTCCTTGGCACCGAGGAGGGCGGAACCGGAACCGATTCGAGGTCGTACTCCAGCACGTTTCCGGCGTTCACCACGATGGTCTGCCACGCCGCCGTGCTCGACCCCCGGAAGGAGATCTCGTAGCCGGTGATGTTGTGATGAAGGTCATTCCACTGCAGGCGCACCTTGTAGCCGTTGGGGCTCTTCGCGACGGAGAAGTCGTACAGGGAGCCGCGCAGCGTGGGCGTGCTCGGAACCTGGGTGGTCGGGAACGCTCGCGTCTGGTCCACCCGGACCCGGGCCGGGAAGCTGTCCTTGTTACCGATGATGGCGGAGACGAAGTAGGAGACGTTCGGGCCGCTCCCGACGCCCCCGAAGCAGACGTCGGCGTCACGCCCGTCGACGTAGGTCCTGGCGCTCGCGCCGGTCGTCGCGATCTGCTTGGCGTAGCGGCTCAGACTCTCGGCGCCCAGGTTGCGCAGGATCCGGTAGCCGGTGATGCCGCTCACCCCTGGGGGAGCCTCCCACTTCAAGGTGACCGTGTAGCACGTCCTATGGTATCCCAGCTCGTGGTCGATGCGCCCCGAAGCGTACTGGAAGTTCGCAGGCTCGTCCGCAGGCCGCGTGTAGGACCGGCCGTTGTACATCTCAAGGACCATCAGGGGCAGGAGGGACCGGGGCGAGTCCCGGAGCGGGTTGCTGGGCCGCACGTCGAGCTCCCGCAGGAACGACTGGTTATAGAAGAGGTCGTCATCGAGGTTGCTGAAGGTATTTTCGTAATATTCCCCTAGATTGGTGATGCGCAGGACCTCCAGGTTGGGCACGTCGTCGAAGACGCCCACGGGCACGGTGCCCCGCTGCAGGGAGGTGTCGCTGAGGTCCAGCTCGACCAGGTCGCCCAAGCCGTCGAAGACGCCCAGGTCCAGTTTGAGCAGGTCGGTGTGGCTGAGGTCCAGGTGGGTCAGGCTGTCCAGGCCGTCGAACACGCCCACGGGCAGCTGCTGGAGGCTCAGGATGTAGTGGCTCAGGTCCAGGCGGGTCAGCCCGGACAGCCCCTCGAAGTCCCCGGCCTTCAGGCCGGCGCCTCTCCCGTTGGGGATGCGCAGCTCGGTGAGGTCATCCAAATCCAGCACAGACGTCATGTGGCAGAAGTCGAAGGAGGGCGTGGCCTCCCGGATGGCGTGGGCCACCGCCGGGGAGCGGTCGCAGATGTTGATGAGCTCGATATCCAGCTTCACGTCGACCGTGGCCCCGTTGGCCCAGTTCGGGTCTGTTGTTCCTGCCCATCGGTACAGGGTGCCTCCCCCGATAACGGCAGGGGTCGTTGCGCTGCCGGACTTCAACTGGGTGCCGCCCAGGGCCAGATCGAAGTCGAACGGGATTGCCGGCTGGACCTCCAATTGGAACCCGGTCAGCGAACCCAGACTCTGATAAAGGACCCGATTCACGGTGTACTCGACACCACCCACCTCAAACGTGCTCTGGGAAAGAGTTCCTTGCGTAGAGTCATACCCTGCTGTGTTGACGTCCGTGCCCACCGTCATCTCCGCCTCGAAGGCCAGCGTCGACGGCAGGGGCGGCGTGGTGAAGGCGCCCTCCAGCATGGTGCCCGGCCTGAAGGCCACCGCGCCGGTGAAGTCCAGTTCCACGGTGACCGAGTCGCTGACGGCCCAGCTCGGCCCCCCGGCCCAGTCGTAGGTCTGTTCATATAGGTTTGCATCGCTGCTGTTGAACTCCGTCGTGCCCACGGTGAGCGTGAACTCGATGCCGTCAGGGAGCGCCTTGTCAAACGTCAGAAACAGCTTTCCGAACTCGCTTGAAGGGAAGAAGAAGCTAGGAATAGCGACGCGGAGCTCAACGATGGAGTGGTCGACGCCACCCAGCTTGAAGGTGGTGGGGGAAAGACTCCCGTACGGGTCAATAACTCCACCGTAGCCAAGTTGGTCGAACCCAATACCTGACGCTTGGTCTGTGGCAACCGTCATCGTTCCTTGGTAGCTCGTCGAACTCTGAGGGGGCATGAAGTCCGCGGTCTCGGCCACCTCCACGTCGTAGGCCGTGTCCGGGTCAAGGGCGGTCAGCCTCGCGTCGGCGGTGAAATCGGAGAAGGTCAACTCGACGGGACCGGACCAGACGGTATCGTCGCTGGCCTTGTGCCTGAGATAGAAGGTGTAATCGCGCTCGGACTCGCCCTTGTTGCTGTGGGGGTAGAATCTGAAGCAGCACCCTCTGTCCAGGCCCGCGGCGTTCAGGGAGACTGTGACCATGGCCTCCGTGTGGGTCAGGCCGGCGGTCTCGATGCCGGCCAGCCGGGCATAGTCGGTGCGGAAGACCTCGCGGCCCGCGTCGCCCAGGTCGTACCGCGTTGTGATTCCGTAGCTCGCTATCACCGTGTACTGGGTCTCCGGGCGCAGGCCCAGCAACAGGAAACGGGCGTAGTCACCCTCGGGATGCACGTACATGGTGGCGCTGGACAGGGTGCCCAGGACACTCACCGACACCGCCGGTTCTGAGCTGCCGTAGGCGCGCACCAGTTCCCCAATGTCCACCTTGACCAGGGCCATGGTGTCGGTGACATGCTCCACGGACAACGTGTCCGGCGGCGGTCCGGCATCCGGCAGCGCGTAGGCGTAGAGCTTGTCGTCGGCTCTATCCGACACCCACATGGTGGTCCCGTCGGACCAGATGCCTCGAGCTCGGTCATTCCCCGCCTCCAGGGTAATGTACCTGTCAGGGTTGGGCGCCTTGTTCGAACGCCAATAGGCGTAGATTCTGTTGGGGCTAAACGCATTGGCCACGAACATCGTGCTTCCGTCCGCCCAGAGGCCAGAAGTTTGAATATTGGAGGCTGCCTCTAAGCCTCCGAAGTCCTCTCCGGGAACGCGCTTCTTCGTATCCATGTCGTAGGCGTATATGGCGAAATCATTGGCATCAACCACCCACATGATTTCGCCGTCGGACCAGATCCCAAAAGGCCTGGCATCTTCTTCGTCGACGTCTTCACGAATCCGGTACAGGTTATTGAAGTCCTTACTGGATACGCGAGCCTTGGTGTCCATGTCGTAGGCGTAGATCTTTTCGTCGGTGACATCTACGACCCACATGGTGCTGCCGTCGGACCAGATGCCGCGAGGACTGTCGTTTCCCGCCGCGTCCAGGGTGTTGAAGTCCTTGGCGGAGTCCCTCGCCTTCGTCGCCATGTTGTAGGCGAACAGCTTGGGCGAGGACGTATCACCGAGGTGCTGCTCGGGATTGTGGGACACCCACATGGTGGTCCCGTCCGACCAGAGGCCCAGAGGGTTGGTAACTCCGTCCGCGCCCAGCGTGTTGAATTCCTGCTGATTGGGCAAGGCGGCGCCGCTGACCTCGATAGCGTAGGGCCGGCCGGCCTTGATCCACGACCCGCTCGCAAAGAGATGGCGGTTATTCGCGATCAACCAGCCCGCCGCGCCCCCGGTGTCCTCGTTGTCGCTGTCGAGTTGTCTCACACTGAGAACGTCTGAGGTGTCGATCACCCGTTCGATGACCACGAAGTAGGTCGTGCTCGCCGCAAGCGTGGGGCAACCCGTGGGCGCACCGAAGGTCTGCACGCCCAAGCTGCTGAAGCTCGACGGGTCGACCAGCGTGCAGAGAGAAGCGCCGGGATTACCGCTGTTGTCCGCGTTCAGCGTCGCGACCAGGTGGCCGCCGGCTGTCGAGGTGCTGTCGATGTCTATGAATTCGATACCGATGGAGCTCAGCGTGTAGCCGGTACGGTTGGGGCCGGTGGTGAATGCTTGGGCTCGCTTGGGGATGCTGTTCGAAAGGGCTCCGGAGACGCCTGTAACATACGCCTGCCCCGTGTTCTTGACCAGGACGGTATTGTGCTGCGTGAACTGGGGCTCATCCGGGCGGTTGCGGAGCAGCAGCCGGAAGTCCACCGTCTCTCCGGCAACAAGCCCCGCCTGACCCTCAGTCCAGGTCGCGATCACGACCCCCGTGTACTCCGCGTTGTCTCCCGTGGTGTCGCTGTGTGAGAGCACCACGTCGTCGAAGCTGAACTCCGTCTCGCCCACGACGAGCACGGTCTCGCTGGCCTCGAGGACGAAGTCCCTGTCGGCAAACGCCGCGTCCAGTACCGACGTGCCCGCGGTGAGATACAGCACCAAGCCAGAGACGCCGGGCCAACTGGTGACGGAGGTCACCCGGACCGTTGCGCCCTCACCAAAGATCAATTCATTCGGCGCCAGCGTGCCCGTCCCCTCCGCCTCGTCGTAGCCCAGCAGGGTGCTCAACAGCGTGGCCGGGGTGAGGCCCGTCTGTGGATCCTGAACCTGGGACGGCAGGGCCGTGAAGGGTACCGCACAGTCGCTCTCGCCGTTCCCACCGGGGAGTAGGATGGTCCACGTGTTAGAGGTCAGGCTCAGCCCCTGGGGTCGCCAGGCTCGCACCCGGTAGGTGTAGCTCTCTCCCGCCTCGGCGGTGGTGTCGGCGTAGGCGGTGTCCGTGGAGCCGGTGTCGGCCACCAGCGTGGTGAAGTCGCCGTCGCACGCGGCCCGCTGCACCTCGTAGCCCCTGACCCACTCGGTCCCCTCGGCCGGAGCGTCCCAGGTCAGCTTGACCTGCGTGGTGACGCCCTCCTCTCCAAGCACCACCTCGAAATACATCTGGGCCTGGAGGTTCGAGGGCGCCCACTCCGCCGTCTGCGGCGTTGCCTGGGGCCGCCGCACGTCGACCCAGTTCGACATCTTGCTCTGTTCAGTCCCGCGCAGGGCGCGCACCCGGTACACGTAGTACTCCCCGTGGGTCCGGGCGTGGCCGTCCTTGTAGGTTGTCTCGGTGGTCCCCGTGTCCCACTTCAAGAACAGCAGCTTGTTCTCGCCCTGGTTGGGCCGGCGGCGCAGCACCTTGTAGCCGGTCACGGAGTCGGCGTCGGTAGCCGGGGCGTCCCACGTCAGCACTACCATATCCATCCTTATCTCGAAGGTGAGGTTGCTGGGGGCCAGGTTCTCCGGCGTGGCCGGGGGCTCCACCGGGATCAGGGCGACCCGGTTCGAGCCATGGCTCCTCGTCTGGCCCCGGATGGCCTTGACCCGGTAGGCGTAGGTCTCGCCCTCCCCGGTGGCCGTGGCGTCGGTGTAGGTCGTGTCGGTGGACGCGGTGTCCGCCACCAGCGTGGCCATCTCCCCGTCGCCCACCGCGCGCAGGACCTCGTAGCCGGTGACCGAGCCGGCATCCTCCGCCGGAGCGCTCCAGCTCAGGTCGACCCCGCCGCCGTCAACCGCCTCGGCGGTGAGGTCCGACGGGGCCAGGTCAACGACGTCATGGGGTAGCTGGACCCGGGCCTGGCCGGACGCCTGGCTCCGGTCCTCGCCCCGTATGGCCTTGACCCTATAGGCATAGCTTGTCCCCGGTTGCGTTGCCGTGGCGTCGTTGTAGGAGGTGGCCGTTGACCCGGTGTCGTCCACCAGGGTGGCAAGCTCTCCCTGGCCCACGGCGCGCAGGACCTCGTAGCCGGTGACGCTGTCGGCGTCCTCCGCCGGGGCGGTCCAGCTCAGATGGACCAGGGGGGCGGGGTCATCCTGCCCCACCAGCGACACGGTCAAGACCTGAGCGGTCAGGCCGGTGGGGGCCAGGTCGACGGGGTTGTGGGGGACCTGGACCTGGGCCTGGCCGGATGCCTCGCTCCGGTCCTCGCCCCGGATGGCCTTGACCTGGTAGGCGTAGGTTTCCCCCGCCTCGGTCGCGGTGGCGTCGGTGTAGGAGGTGGTCGTGCTCCCGGTGTCTGCAACCAGGGTGGCAATATCTCCCCCGCCCACGGCGCGCAGTATCTCGTAGCCGGTGACGCTGTCGCCGTCCTCCGCCGGGGCACTCCAGCTCAGGTTGACCCCGCCGCCCTCGACCAGCGCGACGGTGAGGTTCGACGGGGCGAGGTCAACGGGAGTGGATTCCGGCTCCGGGGTTGGAGTAAGCGTAGGTGTGGGCGCCGGCGTCGGGTCCGGCGCGGCCGGGGTCTCAGCTCTGACGTAGCCCGACCACTGGCTCACGCCCGTGGGACTGACCGCCTTCGCCCGGTAGATGTACGTGGTCGACGCCGACACCGTGCCGTCGGTGTAGCCGGTCCCGGGACCGGCGTTGTCCTCGATGACGTGGAAGACCTGCGATGCGTCCACGTCAGGGTTGCGGCGCAGGACGGCGTAGTGGGTGACTGTCTGGTCCGTCGACGCCGTCCAGGTGAGGATGACCGCATCGTGCTCCGCCGAGGCCTGGAGGTTGGTGGGCTTGGCCGGGGGGTTCTCCCCGGTGGCGTCCGCGGTCGGCGTCACCTCCTGGCTCTGGGCCTGGATAACCCAGGGAATGAGCAGCAGGGCGGCGGCAATGACCGCCAGTCCGATGAGCAGCAGCGCAAGCGGCGCCGGACGCCGGGAGATGATCACGGCCCACCCCACGCCCTAACGGGGCCAAAAGTCGGGGGGGGGGGGGCTGACAGGGGTAGGTAACGGTTGAAATCAGGTGCAAACCTGGCATTTCACCAGAGTTCAAGCGCGGACCATCCGGGCCCTGAGCAGAGGCTAAAGCCGAGTTTTCAGGTTTGCAAACCATATTCTGAGACGTCGACCGCAATGAGGTTCACCAACATGGCGCGAAAATACCTACCCCTGTCAGGGGGGCTGACATGAACGTTGGAACATCGAGGCGAACGCCGGCGCACACGCAACGACGGTCACCGTTTGGAGCTTACCTGGCGGCATGGAAATATTCCCCGGGCGCTGACGGCTCCCGCGGGCATTGCAGTCGTCGCCGACCGGTGGACCGAAGATCACGGTCCCGACGCAGGACGGCGTCGCCCGCAACACGGAAAAAGAGCGTACGTTCCGGGTCCTGGAACTGACCCGGTCCACTGCGTTGGGGCGCACCGCGACGGGCCGCTGCCTTGTGGCGTTCATCCCTTTCCACATCCTGGGCCCCACTGGCGGGTTTCAGGACGGAAACCCCGCAACATCTGTTATCAGGTAACGTTTTCTAACATCATATCACGCGCTTAGCAATGCCTTACGTATGCATATTTGTGCGTTACGCATCCTTCCGACGGTCACTCACAACCCTGCGCTCGACCCTCCCAGGGCCCTTGGCCCAGGCGATACCACGCCCATCCCATCCCCCTGCCGGCGCGCTTTGGATCGCCCCGCGCCCGCCTGGAACGGCCGGACGCGCCGGCGGACCGGGTTCGCCGCACCCGTGTCAATGTCAATTCAGGCCAACCGGCGACCCGTCCCGCTCCCACACCGAGCGCGCTCCGGTGAGCGGCCCGGTTCGGGCCCGCTCCACGGTGGTGAGCAGCATGGGCAGGCCCGCTCCAGCGCTGCGGAAATTCTCCCGCGCCCGCGCCGTCTCGCACACCACCAGGAGCGGCAGGGGCCGGCCCGCGTCCCGCATCTTCCGGTACGGCCCCAGCTTGTGCGACACGTCCCCCGGCGACATCGCCGAGCGCTCGAACTCCAGGCAATAGGGCCCGGGACCGAGGGGTCCCTCCGCCACGGGGACCAACAGGTCCGGCCGCACCTGGGTCACGTCGGGCAGGTTGATCTCCCCCCGCCACCCCGCCACCGCGGCGACCCCCTCCTCCGCGAACCGCACCACCAGCCGGTTCACGCCGTCGTTGTGTTCCCGCTCGTGCTCCCGGTACCACCGCTCCAGGTAGGCCCCGTGGCGCCGCCGGATCATTCCCGGCAGCACCCGGCTCAGGTTGGCCGCCCGGCGCATCCCCAGCTCCGCCAGGTAATAGCGCCCCTCGAACACCGCCACCAGGCCGGCGCCCACGAACCGCTCCAGCCGGTCGTTCACCTCCCGCGGCGACGCCCCGACAATCCGCCGCAGCCACGACGCCCGCATGGCCGGAAACTGGGCGATCAGGGAGAACAGGCGGTGGGAAACCCGTCCGTCGATGGCCGCCACCTCGGGGTGGGCCCTCAGCCATGCCCGAGTTTCCTCGGGCCGGCCGACCACGGGATGGCCCGCCGGGTCCGACACCAGGTCCCGGGAGAGCCGCAGCTCCACCGCCTCGCCGCACGCTCCGTCCCGTACTCCGTCCCATGCTCCGTCCCATGCTCCATCCCATGCTCCATCCGAGGTGCAGAACACCGTGGGCGCGGCGCCGGTCAGCGTCCTTTGGGCCAGCTCCAGGGCCCAGGCGTCGGCGGCCACCACCACGTGGGCCGAGGGCTCCGCGCTCACCGCGGACTGCGCCTCGAAGATGCGGTTCTCGGTGCGCTGGTAGCGTCCGTCCCGGTGGGAGTAGCAGCCCACCCCCCAGAAGCGGTGGTCCCGCTTGCGCCGCAGCGCCCGCTCCGTGACGTGGAGCCCGGCGTGGGTGAAGGGCACCCACACCTCCGCGCCGTAGCGCGCCACCGCATGGTAGAAGCCGCCGTGGCGCAGCAGCCGGAAGTCGGTCATCCGCAGGTCGTGGCCGCCTCCGTCGCCGGGCCGGCGGACCCGGCCCGACCGCAGCAGATCCGGCGCCAACCGGTACACGGGCTCCAGCATGGCCAGTCGCCGCAGCGCGGTCTGCACCCCCCGGGCCGTGGCGGTCCACGGCGGATGCTCGTGGCCGTCCTGGTCCCACCGGTGCCGGTGTTGACCGGCCCCCAGGAAGGGCGAGCACCGCTGGCATTCCAGATGGGTCAGATGGGCGTGGTCCAGGTTGAAACGACGACCCAGCTCCGCCACCGCCCCCGGGTCACGGCCCGACTCCGCCAGGGCCCGGGCCTGCGCCTCCTCCCGGGGCGTGGGATGGCGGTGGTCGTCGGCGTAGAGGAAACGCACCGCCCGCCGGGTCAGGAACCACCGCTCCCGGGGACGCTGGGTCACACCCCAGCGCAACGACGCCATCCAGCCGGCGGAAGCCAGCGCCCGCAGCGCGCGCCGCAGCCAGCCTTCGCTCGTCCCCATGATCGGGGCCAGGTCGCCAGCGCTGGCCAGGGGCATCAGGGCCACCACCCGCAGCAGACGACCCGCCTCGTCGCTCAATCCCTCCCGGCGCGCCACCGCGTCATCCCCGTGGCATCGTCGGGCCGGCCGGGCTCAGCGCCGACCCGACGCCGCGAGCCGGTCACCAGCCACCGGAACCGGCGAACCGCCGCGGCGGGTTCAGCGTATAGATTGCAGGAGCCTCGACCCGGCGCCAGCGCCGGAGATTGCTCAGGGACCGGATGCCCGCAGACCGGATGCCCGGACTCGGGTGACGAATCGGGTGGCGAATCGGGCCGGACGACGGCGGCGGCGGGCGGGCTCGGCATGCGGGTCGGACCTCTCCCCGGATCGGATGGTCCCGGCACCCTAGCCGTCGCTCCTTACCCCACGGTTGCGAATATTAACTTTTGCTGAACGAACTCCCAGATTTAAGACATTCGTAAGATTTGTAACCAACGAGATAGGTCCGCCGCCCAATATGGGCGGCCGGCGCGACGCTCCCCATAGCTCTCCCCGGAGTACTCCCCGGAGTGCTCCCCGGAGCGTTTCCCGCGCCACTCCAACGAGGCCAATACGTCTCCGGCGACTGCCCCCGGCGGCAAACCGCCGCCGGTCCCCGGGGCGGGGCCCGTGGGGATCGGTGGCGGCCCGGCGACCGGCGGAAAAGAGATGGTTCAGAGGGTCATGGTGGTCGACGACGACCCCACCGTCACCGATGTGCTCGACGGCTACCTGCGCCGCGCGGGCTACCAGGTCGCCGTGGCCCCCGACGGCGAGGAGGCCCTGCGCCTGGTGCGCGATTGGGGGCCGGACCTGCTGATCCTGGACCTGATGCTGCCCCGCCTCGACGGCCTCGAGGTCTGCCGCCGCCTGCGACGCGCCACCCGGGTCCCCATCATCATGCTCACCGCCCGCCGCGGAGAGACCGACCGCGTGGTGGGTCTGGAACTGGGCGCCGACGACTACGTGGTCAAGCCCTTCAGCCCCCGGGAACTGGTGGCCCGCGTCCGCTCGGTGCTGCGCCGCGCCACCGCCGACCCCGACTGGGACCACAGCGGCTCCCTGCGCTTCGGCCCCATCACCATCAACCCCCAGACCCGCCGCGTCCGGGTCCACGACCAAGACGTCACCCTCACCGCCAAGGAGTTCGACCTGCTCCTCTTCCTGGCGGCCCGCCGCGGCCGGGTCTTCTCCCGCTCACAGCTCATGGACCAGGTCTGGGACTACACCTACGCCGGCGACGCCAGCACCGTCACCGTCCACGTCCGCCGGCTCCGCGAGAAGATCGAGACCGACCCGACCCGTCCGGAGCACATCAAGACGGTCTGGGGCGTCGGCTACAAGTTCGACGGGTGACCCCATGGGCAAGGCCACCCGTCACGCCATCGGCTCGGGCGCGGTCCTGTGCGGCGCCACCGCCCTGGCGCTCCTCGTCATCTCCCTGCCGCAGCACCACCCTCCCGCCCACCTGGCCCTGCTGTCCGCGTTTCTGCTGGCCTCGGGAGGACTCGCCATCCTGGCCGGCGCCGCGGCGGCCCGCTGGCCCCTGCCGGCCTGGGCGCGCTCCCTCCGCTCCCGCCTGATCGCCATGTGCGTGATCACCGCCGTCCTCGGCCTGGTCAACGCCGGTTTCACCACCGCCCTCATGCTCCTCTCCACCCGCGACCTGGCCGTCCTGGCCGGTCTGCTGGTCTGCTCCCTGGGCGTCTCCGTCTGCGTCGCCTTCGCCGCCTCCGAACCCATCGGCAATTCCATCCACGAGACCATGGCCGCGGTCCGCCGCATCAGCGCGGGCAGTCTCCACGTCCGGGCGCCGGTCCGCTCCCGCGACGAGGTGGGCGAACTGGCCGCCGCCGTCAACGCCATGACCCAGCGCCTCGAGGACAGCTTCGCCCGGCAGCGCGAACTGGACCAGGCCCGGGTCGACCTGATCCTGGCCCTCTCCCACGACCTGCTCTCCCCCCTCACCTCCATTCGCGCCATGGTGGAGAGCATCAACGACGGCGTGGTCCACGACCCCGCCACCGTCCGCAGCTACCTGCGCTCCGTCAACGCCCAGATCGACGACATGACCCAGCTCATCGACGACCTGCTGGAACTGTCCCGCATGGACGCCGTAATGCCGGTCCTCCGACCGGAGCCGGCGTCCATCGCCGACCTCATCTCCGACACCGTCGCCGGGATGTCCGCCCGGGCCGCCGCCCGCGGTCTGGTCCTGCACGGCACGGTCCCCGACCGCCTGCCCCACGTGTTGATGGACGCCCCACGGGTGCAGCGGGTCCTGAACAACCTGGTGCAGAACGCCATCACCCACACCCCCCCGCCGGGCACGATCACCCTCGCTGCAAGGGAGGACGGCGACCAGGTCCGCGTCGACGTCATCGACACCGGCCCCGGCCTGCCCCAGGAGGAGTTCCGGCGGCGGCTCCGCGCCCCGCCCGGCGCCCGCCGCCGTCAGCCGGCCACCTCCGGTGGCTCCGGCCTCGGGTTGAGCATCGTCTCCGGCATCGTCGAGGCCCACGGCGGCCGCATCTGGCTGGAAAGTTCCGCCGGCCAGGGCAGCGCCTTCAGCTTCACCCTGCCCAGCGCGCCCGAATGACCAACCCAGCGGGCCGGCGCCTATCGCACGACCGTTCCGTCCTGTGCTCCGTCCTGCGGTTGGAACCGGAGGCCCGCTGTGGGACAATTGCCCCGGCGGGCCGGCTTACGCCCGTGGGCGCCATGGGCGATGTCAACGCGGACTTCCCGCCGGGGAGGAGCCCATGCCGGAGCGACGAAAACCCGTAGTCACCGAGCTGGCCCTGGCCGACGCCCTGGACCGGCTGGTCAACCTGATTGATGAACTCAGGGTTGACGCCGACCTCCGCGTCGAGATCACCACCGACGAGACCGACCTGGTGAAGCTGACCTTCTCCGGCACCCCCAATGTGGGCTTACCCCTGCGGCGCGAGGTGCGCAACATTCCCGGCGAGGTGGTCCGCCGCGTCTGGAACGAGGGCCTCCGCGACTACGACACCCCGCATCGCTCCGGAGACGCCGTCTGAGACGACCGGCGCGACCCACTTGGGCTAAACACAGCCCGAGCGGCTATAGCAGTGTGTAACACCTAACGACGCCCGGCGAGTCCTTCACCACCAAAGCACTCCGGCGCAATCACCCTCGTCGGCCATGCCCATGGCGCCTCAAATCTACCCGGTAGCGTCATCAAACCCACCCGGGTTCCAGTACTCCCCAACGATGGCGTCCGGGTCACCCCAGTCAGCCCGACCCTCGGCAGCGTCAGCTTCTCCCGCAGTTCCACAATCAGCCGGAACCAGCAGCCGAGTTGCCGCCATCGTCAGCCACCCGGCTCGCCCGGCTCGCCCGGTTCAGCCCACGTTCCCATACCGCAATCGCCGCCTCCCGCAGTGCCCGGCCAGCCTCGACGGTCGCATCCGGATCCCCGGCGGCCCTGGCCCCATCCAGCCGGAACGCCGCCCACCACAGTACCGACAGCGGATCAGGGTTGGCTCCCGCGACGCCGGACCAGGGCTGTTCATGGGGCTGCCAGTTGACCGCGGCCCGGTGTTCCCGGACCGCCGCCGTCATCGCCCCCGCCGCCGCCAACAACTCCCGCAGCCGCGCCGCTTCCTGGTCCGAAGGCGGACCCCCCGCGCCGGAACCGCGACGGGCCAGCGCACGCTTGCCGTACCGGGCCGCCGCCCGGGCCAATCGCGCCCGGGCGCGGGTCTGCGCTTTCCGCAGTTCAGGAATGCTGGCCGTGCTCATTGACTTCCTCCGCGCTCCGTAGGTCTCCCATTCCGATGATATTTTCGCCAGTCCATCCCACCTGCGTCAACATCAATCCCCCGGCGCCGACACCCATCTGCCCTCCCGGATCCTGGGGGCTTGCCCAGCTCTGCACGGGGTAACGTCATTCAGCGCTCAGGCCACGTTCAGCGCTCCAACCACGATTCCTGCCAGGCGGGATACGTCCCCGCCGCCCAGCGCTCCGGACTCCAGCCCGGTCAGCCCATCCCGCTGACGCCCACCTGATCGACCGCTCCGGCGATGACCGCGGTGACCGGCCCGCCGTTGGAACAGCCATCCCCTGGTGCGACAATTGCCCCGGCGGGCCGGTCGTCGCCCGTGGACCGGATGGGCGATCTCACCGCAGACCTTCCGCCGTGGACGACCCGATGGTGGAACGACGGAAACCCACCGTGACCGAACTGGCCCTGGCCACGCGCTTGATCAGTTGGTGGGCCTCATCGAGCGGCTCAGGGCCGACGCGGACCTCCGCGTCGAGATCACCACCGACGAGACCGACCTGGTGAAGCTGGTCTTCTCCGGCACGGCCGGCGAGTCCGACACCACCAAAGCACTCCGGCGCAACCACACACCCTCCTCGGCCATGCCCATGGCGCCTCAAATCTACCCGGTAGCGTCATAAAACCCACCTGGGTTCCAGTACTCCCCAACGATGGCGCCCAGGTCACCCCAGTCAGCCTGACCGGTCGGTAGAACCAGCTTCCCCCGCAACTCTACAACCGGTCTCGTGGGATAGACCAGGGAAGTGGTGAGTAAACAATCGGCCTGATCTGCACGGGGTAGCGTCATTAATTTCATCAGGCGGGGCCGGCAAGTCTACGACCTCTCCTGCTCGCTTCAGCAGGCTAAACCACCAAAACGGGACACCAAAACACGCGCCTTGTCCCACGTCCCCATCCCGTTACTCGGCGGCGCCTCCGCCATCAGGGTGCTGCATTCCCGCTCTCCAGGTAGTACTGCGCCAGCCTCAGGCCGGTCAGCGTCGCCTCCCGCTCGTCCACCATCACGCCCGTCCCCACGTTGTGGGCCCGCAGCTCTGCCATCTTCATCCTGAACCCGTGGCTCCCCTGCGTCCCCTTCACCCGATTGCAGTACCCGCACAGCAACTGCAGGTTGCGGGTCTCGTGCTCTCCGTCATCACTCAGGGCCACGATGTGGTCAATCTCGAACCTGAGATGATGCGGCTGGTGGAAACCGCACCCGGAGCACACGCCCCGCTGCACCGAGTACAGCGCCATCCGCACCGATTCCGGCGCGTTCTGACGGCGATTGCCGTCGCCGCGCCGGCGAGCCGGTCGCTTCTCGTACACCTCCACCGGTTCCAGGTATTCCTGAAGCAGCGCCGCGTCCATCGGCCGATCGGGCTCACGATACAGATAGCGGCCGCGGCTGACCCGCATGATGATCTGTGGCGACGGCTTGCTGTGCCCCTGCGTGGTATGGCCCGCCAGATCCGACAGCTCCCGGTTGACCAGGTTGCGGTCCCGCTTCGCGTTGGGGTTGAAACCAGCTACGCCCAGGTCGGCCACCAGCCCGTAAATCTCTTCGGTGGTCAGGATGCGCCCCTGGCGAGTCGCCATCACCTGCACGACGTGTGGCCGCAGACTGGTAGCTGCCTTGACCAACTACATTCCTCCGTCGTCGCCGCGTCTTCGAGACAACCTGTCTGACGATGTTGCCCCGTCATCGGGCCCCAATTTTCTTCACCTACTGACCAAGCTAGGGGATCACCGATTTTCAGGGTGGTGATATGAATGGGTGAAACTACCTACGGGTGGATCGGCCAATTGGCCGATCCACCCGTAGACCATCTTACAGGATGATACATACGCCACATTCCAAGATTACCACTCTGCCATGAGGTCGATTCACGGCATCATAGGCGGACCAGGCCACGGCGCCACGTGGATTTGGGGATATCGGGCATACCACAGAGTGAACTGGGTTACGGGAAAGCCGGCCCGGTTCCCGGTTAGACTGAATTGAATTAAGAAGATATGTTAAGTTAACCGGGAACCGGGCCGGCGCGCGCGCGCGCGCGTGACACCTGCATTCCTCTAGCTCCCAAGGCATCGTTAAGTTTGCGAGGAGCTTCTGAGTAGTTCAACTGCAGTTGGTTCGGGCCATGGAACTCCCCAACCAACGTATTCCAAAGGCGAGAGCATTTCCCTGTACCGCGGCAGTAGTAAGTGGTCCCAGGCAGGGATTTCATGCATTCCCAAGTGGTTAACTCCATCGTCTCGTCTCCGCACTTGGGGCATGGCGTTGGCGCTTTCTCAACTGGATCAGTAGAACTGAATTCCTGCTCCTGTCTCTCCGGGTCAGGACACTTATCCGGTTGAACCACGTACCTGACACGGAGGGTGCTGCCATAAATCTGTGCTACAGCATCGCAGACGATGCTGTGGTGGAGTGGTAAAGACAGCCACTCCACGGCGAAGGATGACCGTGTTGCCACGACCAGTTCGTCGGTCGTTATCCCCACCCCGACCGTGGGCGCCGCAAAGTCAGTGTAGGGCCCGGCAGGCAGGACTTGCCTGATCTCGGACAGCACTGCAAGCCAGGCGCTTGCTGCTACTGGTGCTGTTTTAAACGTTTCTGATGGATCAGTGGCACGGTTCGCCGGGGCTTCTCCGCTTGATTCTGCCGCATTGTGTGCTGGCTTCACCTGCGCTTCATCTGCGCTTCGCTCGCGCTTCGGGATCTCTCCATAAACATTTGCCTCGTCTGCTGGACGCGGCTCATCAGGCATCCCCTCCGAAATGTGTTCTTCCGCATTACGTGCTGGCTTCGCCCGCGCTTCACCTGCGCTTCGCCTGCGCTTCGGGATCTCTCCATCAACATTTGCCTCGTCGGGCCCTACAGCAGATCTTGGGTCTTGGCTTCCTGGAACGCTCATATCGGTACGCGGTTCCCGGCTTTCCCCGGCAGTTGCACCACCCGTATCCGTTCCCTGCCGGGGCGCATGCTTTTTTGGAGACATGGCCGCTATCATTGGCATCTGGACATCTGCTCTTATGGTCCGGTACCCATAGTCGTTACCACGCCGGATTATTTCCAGGCGCCCTTCTATTCTCAATTGGTTTATGGCCGCCGATAAAGTCTGGGGCGCGACTTCCAAGAAATCCGCCAGGTCTTTCTGTATGAGCCACACCGGTTCTGACGTCTGCTCACACAGCTCGTCGATGACCTCGAAGACCCTGTCCGCCACTAGCCTACTGGGCGGTTTGGTAGATGCCACGAAGGTCTTGCCGTTCCTGGTAACCGAAACCTGATTTACATCCGGGCGGCGTGTCATATTGCCTTACCGAATTACGCCGCTCTGAGGTTCAACAGTCTGCGGCGGCATCGCGGATCGCCCGTCCGCCCACTGGCACGGACCGACCCCGGAGTTGACGCCAGGCTTGGGCACTTGCTACCCGGATTGCCCTGTGTTATCTTTGGCAATGAATACCCTTTCTGAGCTGCGCATCAGGGTGCGAAAGCACTCCGACGGAGCACTCCTTTTACGCTTAAGGGGGGAGGGGTATCTAGGCCAATCTGCCCTGGAAAAGTCGATTGGCCTTTTCTTTATGTCATCACGGGTGGTGTCCGTTCAATTTCTCCAGCCCGGGCTGGCCGCCATTATCCTGATCGCAATCCGGTTCGACCTCGCGCAGATAGTGGGCAATCGCTAGGCGAACTACCTCCGACGGCCTCAACCCATCGCGCTCTGCGATGCGCTCAATACGCTCGTAGCTTTTGATATCTACGCTGGCGCGCGCCTGTTTCCTTTTCGCTTTCGTGGTCGTCATCGTCATACTCGAGGATTGTTTCGCTAGGCCACTTATCCCTTCGCTGTCAAAATTTATCATAAACGCGCTAAAAATAGCAAAGCGTTCAGATGACATAAACGATACTAACCGCCCGGTTTTGCGCTGTCAACCTTCCGAAAAATGGTTCGCACATTCGAGTGTCCGAAGGCCCGAATTTAGGCGTTGCCACTCTTGTGAGGACGGTCAGGTACCGGGTTGGCTTAAGCCTCGTCTGTCCAGCCACTCTTGGAACGCTTCTTCCGCAATGGCTGATAGTTTCATGTCGAGAATGGTCCCAGCGAGTTGTACATCTCGGCGCAGCTGTACGGTAAGGTACACGGTCAATCGTCGTTTGTTGGCCACGTCGTCGGCCTTAGACATCAACCCATAAGCCGACCGGCTTCTCCTCATCTCCCAGCCACGATTCTCCAGGAAGGCGCGGATGGTGTCGTCATCCATCTCCTCAATCGCGTTGGGGACGGGGTCTGCTTCAGGTTCTCCCAGTTCTCTTACTGCCGGCTGGCCTCGTTTCGTCAGGGCTTCCAGCGTCGTCACCTTTTCGTCAGGCATGAATCGGCTCCTTCACCGTCTGATGTTTGCTGCGGATGTCTATCCTTTTTTCTAGCCAACTCCAGAACGTCTGAATTTCTTCCGCCGCGGGGCTTCCGGGGGCATATTCGCATACCGCCTGTCCCGCTAGAGTGGCATCCCAGTGACTGACCCGTCTGACCAAAGCCACGGGCGCAATCTCTATACCCATGCCCGTGAGCGTTGTCAGCAGGATTTGGCGTCGCGCCTTGATAGCCGGGAGGTTGTTCGGCACCAGAATCATCTCCCAGTTATGTAATATTCCCTTGTGGACCAGTTTGGCTGTGGTCATGATCTCGAATGGTGCTGCTGTGATCGGTATCAGCAACAGGTCCATGGCAGACAACGCCTGATCCATGGTGAATGTGTCAGCTCCCGGTAGGTCGCATATCACTAGGTCATACTTGTCGCCTTGCGATATCTGCCTCAGTGCCTCTATTCCTTCAATGGTGAGCGACCCTTTCACAACCTCGATCCGAGGCGCCTCTGGTCTCAGGCTGTTTCGGATGTCAATCTGCTCGATGATAGTCAACTGGGGGTCGAAGTCGCACAGTAGCGTTTTTAAGCCTGCAGATTCAGCCCGCTCGGCGGTGTTGAATGCCAGCAGGCTTTTGCCGGTGCCTCCTTTCCAGGAGGCGAACCCTATTGTTGTCATACTCCCTGCCTTTGCCGCAGCTTTGGTGACTTATCACCACGAATGGGTGATTAGGCCAATGTGCCATTTCGGCAGTTTGCCTGTGCTCAGTATCAACTGATGGCTTGTGGGTAGATTAGCAAGGAGGTTGATCTTTGCGCTTAGCGCGTTTGCTGCAAGTTTCGCGTATTGTCCAAATGCCAGCCCATCTACCGCCGGCACAGTTTGTCGGGAGCACTGCGACAATCAACTTCCGCCCGCGACGAGATCCCCAACTGGTTACTGAACTGACCGGCGAGCATCTCGTGCCAGATCTTGTTGTCGTCATACTCCCTGCCTTTGCCGCGACTTTGATGATTTGTCACCATGAATGGGCGAATAAGCCAATGTGCCATTTCGGAGGTTTGCCTGTGTTCCGTATCACCAGTTGGCTTGCAGGTAGATTAGCAAGGAGGTTGATCTTTGCGCTTAGCGCGTTTGCTGCAAGTTTTGCGTGTCGTCCAAGGGCTCGAAACGACCTCCCGCGCCGGAAAAATATCCCCTCATAAAAGTCTGATAAGAGCGATCTATCGGACTTTTATAGGTGGTCGATTTAGTCTGGACCGGCTGCTACTACGGAAGCGGACGTCATGGTCATGGTGATGAACTGGAACATCGACATGCTCTGCCAGGCCGTGGAGGAACTGGTGGACATGGACGCCGACATGGCTCTCCTGCCGCGGACTGGTCAGCGTTGCCGGTCGATGACTGCAACTCCCTGATTGACGTTCGCTGAGTACGACTGCAACTCAACTAGCCGGTATGGGGTCGAAGCCTGGTCTGATGATCGCTTTCGCCGCCGCGGCGCCAGGGCGTGCGGGTCCTATGAGGTGAAAACAGAGTCTCTACGGGTCTCTACGCCCGACCAATTCGCGGGGAAACCGCCCCATTGGGTCGATTCAGCACCCGTTCTAATTTTGTGGCGCTCCGGGAGCAAGGCCGATGCAGCACTGGCGGTGCGCCGCGTGGCCGATGACGGCCGAATGCTGGGTTCGCCACCGCATGAGCGGGAAGAATCAGAACACCCCCCCCGAAAAGGACCGAATTGCCCGATTCTGGCGCAAATCGTCGTCCTGAGAGCCGCGGAGTGGCCCAGAAGCCGGTCCAGGCGACCAATGGCCCCCTTGCCGTGGGAAAAGGATCCTCCGTTTTAGAACACGGCCCTTGCCGGCATCCGCTGGGCACCCTGTTGACCGCGGAGATGGTGTTGGAAGAGGAGGATCTGCCGACGCCAGTTGCTGAAGGTGCGCGGACGTCGCACTTCCCCACCTCAATCCGTGCCGGCTGACGCGCAACCTTCTCATCAGAAGCCGGCGTCAGAGCGTGTTGGCGGTGGGTGGTGGAAAATGGCCGACTGCTCCGCCTACGCCGGAGCAGTCGGCAGTCCCGTCAATATTCAACATGCAGACCCCGCGCCGCCCGAACGCGGCGCCAAGGAGCAGACCCCAATGCAACCTGAGTATCTACCGTTCTCCCACAACGGGAATGCCGCTGACGACCGGGCCACCGCTGCCCTGCTGGTTGGCGGCGGCGGCGCTGGCATCTCTGCCTTCGTCCTGCGCTGCCGGCACCAAGAGGGCGACGCAACGGAGCCGGTGTTCGTCACCTGGCTGCTGAACGTCGGCCGTTTCTGCCTGACGGTGAGATACGGCCGGTTCTCCCTGAAACGCGGGGAGTGGTACATCGACGGCGGGTCGGGCCCCCGGGTCACGCCGTCGCCGCTGGAACAGGCCCGGGTCGAGGCATTGTTGACCAGGGAGCTCCTGCAGGAGCGGCTGAACCGTCCGCTTACTGTTGCGCCGGCCCTGGCCTTCTTCGATATGGACCCCGACCGACGCATCGAGCGCCTGGCCTGGCGAGACCATGTTCCCCTGCTGTGGGATTTGGAGTGCTATACCAAACGACTGGCCGATGCCGCGGCCGGAGCCGGGCTCCGCCAGCCACTGGAAAGGTGGCAGGCTCTGGAGGAGGCATCCGCCCTCATCGGGGGCGCCGCTCCCGCCGGCGCCAGCTCATCGCGTGACGACATCAAAAGCAACGCATCAAAGGAGCGCCACCGACCATGAGAATGTATCCGAGAGAGTTTCCGGCCGGCCGTCGCAGGAAGCCGAAGCGGCAGGCGGAACGAAGCGTCTACGAAGCCCTGGTTGGCAGCGACCGCCAGGGTTTTGTCTATTACGAATGGCGCCGGGGCTACGAGCGTATCGAGCTGGACTTCGCCGTGTGGATCAAGGGGCTGGGGCGCTTCGCGCTGCAGGTGAAGGGCGGCCGCTACCTGCTCATCGATGGTGAGTGGCGCCTGAAGACCCGGGCAGGCGTGAAGCTGATCGAGTCATGCCCTTTGGACGAGACCAAGCTGGCCGCGCTGGACCTGCACGACGACATCGCGGAAGGTGCGTGCACCTGCTACAACCCATACGTCATTCCGGTGTTGATGTTTCCGGACATGGAGCCCGATCGTGCCATCGGGCAGTTGGCCGCGCGCACGGGAGTGTACGTGATCTGGGGCGTCGGCAACCTGTTGACCGACCTGGAGGAGATCGTCCGGAGCCGCCGGGTGTCGGAGGCTCTGGGGATGGACCGCATCACTCGCGAGGTGCATGGGGTAACCGACGGGTTGATCTGCCTGGAAAAGTTGGGGAAGGGCGGTGTTGCCGATGCGGCGGATCAGCCGGTTCCCGTCTCAGAGGAACGGCAATGTACCGGAACGCTTCGGCTGACGCTGGTCGGCGTCGCTGTCACGACGACCCGCGCCCGCGGCGTGAGGCCGGTGGGATAACCGCCCCTATCGCCGGGAAGTCCACGCCCTGGTCCAACGCACCGGCGTCATCTCGCCCTTGCCGTCCGGCAGGGCGCCCGGTTGATTGACGGCCCACATGCGCGGACCGCCGGCGCCGGTCGGCCGATGGCCACCGGCGCTTTTTCATGCGCATGACCGGGGCATCCGGCCCGTCCCGACCGGCGGCGTGCCCATCGCCGCCATTGATGTTGTTGCCATTGATGTTGTTGCTATTGATGTTGTTGACGTTGGATGTCGCCGCCATCATCCGACCTGAATCCCAAACCCAATCCCAAAATCAATTCTGGAGTGATCCGGTATGAAGACCCCCGCGGGCGTAGCGCCCGTCATTATGTCCCTCTATCCGCGGCTGGACGCCGGACAGCGGGAGCTGATCGGCAGCCTGGACGGCCCCACGCTGGGCGTCGCCGGTCCCGGCGCCGGCAAGACCCTGACGCTGGCGCTCCGGGGAGCCAACGTCCTGCTGCAGGGCAAAGCCGCACCCAGCGAGCTGCTGCTGTGCACCTACAACACCGACGCGGCCGCCGAGCTGCACCGGCGGTTTGACGCCGTGGCCAGCGCGGCGGATCACGGGGTCAGCACCGGGCGCACGCGCGTCTGCACCATCCACAGCCTGTGCGGGCGGCTCCTGGCCGAACACCCCGAGCGGGTGGGCCTGCGGCGCGGTTTCCGCCTGCTGGACAACGATCAGCAGGCGGACCTGCTGCACCGGCGGTTTGACGACGTTTTCGGCCCCGACCTGGTGGACCTGGAGGTTCGGGGCTGGCGACGCCCTCCGGCGGTGGTGAAGAACGCGCTCAAATACTTCGAGCGGATCTGCGACGAGGTGATCAACCCCCGGGACCTGACCCGATCCCGCAACACCTTCATCGCCGCCGTGGGCCGCTGCTACCGGCGCTACGCGCGCCTGCTGCTGGACGAGAACGCCGCCGACTTCGCGCACCTGCAGGCCTGGGCCGACCTGCTGCTGGATGACGATGATGTTGTCCATGAAATCGCCGGCGGGATACGGTACCTGATGTGCGACGAGTACCAGGACACCAGCCACGTGCAGGAACGCATCCTGAGGCGGCTGTCCGCAGCGCACGGCAACCTGTGCGTGGTTGGCGACGTGGACCAGAGCCTGTACCGGTTCCGCGGCGCCACGGTGGGCAATATTCTCGGGTTCGCCAAGCGCTTCCCCGACTGCCGGGTGGTGGAGCTCACCGTCAACTACCGCAGCCATCCCGCCATCGTCAGGGCGTATGACGGGTGGATGGGGTCGGCGGACTGGTCCAACCCCGATCCGGCCGGCGCACCCTTCCGGCACGCCAAGACGATAGTTCCCCACGACCCGTGCGGGTACGACGATTATCCGGCGGTGATCGCGGTGGAGGGCCAGGGCCCCGACGACGAGGGAAGGCAGCTGGCGGCGCTGCTGCGGCTGCTGAAGAGCCGCCGGGTGATCGCGGGTTATGACCAGGTGGCGTTGCTGTTGCACAGCGTGCAGGACGAGGTGGACGGGGTGGGCGGACCCTATCTGGACGCGCTGGATGGTGCGGGCATTCCCGCCCGCTGCGTGCCGGCCGGCGCCGGTCGCAGGGAACGGGGCCGGAGGCGCTCCCGGGACGCGGTGACCGTGACGACCATTCACCAGTCGAAGGGGAGGGAATGGCCGGTGGTGATCGTGGGGTCGCTTGATTTCCACCAGCCCAACGTGGATCCGGTGGGCCGGTCGTTGTCGCCGTATTTTCTGCGGTCGGACGCGGAGCCCGCCCGGCGCATCGCAACCTTCGACCACATGCGCCAGCACTACGTTGCTTTCTCCCGGGCCCAGCGGTTGCTGGTGCTCACGGCCGTCGGCCCGGTGCACCAGCGTTTTGGCGGCATCTGGGATGGGGCCCCCCGTTGGAGAGAAATTGGACAGAGGGACGTTGAGGCGCTGGCCCGCCAGCGGTTCGAGCCCAGGGCGAAGGGTCCGGCGCGGGAGGCCGCGCCGACAGCGGGGCGGGTGATGCTGCGCCTGATGGGCGTGGACGTGCATTTGGGGCGAGCGCCGTCCTGAGGGCGTCGCGCCGGTTGCGGACTTCATGATCCAGGCGTCGCGCCATGGCGGAGAACCCGTATCCGCGCCGCCGTCCCGGCGGTCGGGCCGGTCAACATCAGTCTGCGCAGGGTGGCGCCGGTCCGTACGCACCGCACCACACCGCACCACACCATAAGGAGGTGAAAATCACCATGAGATCTGAAACCGCCGGCAACGCCACGGTCCGGGGACCGCCCCAAGGTCGCTGGGCGAGCGCGACCCGCCGGGGGCGACGTTCTGCCCCGATTCACCATCATTCATCATCCAAGCCTGACCGCAGCAGCTGCGGGCCGATCCGGGGCCTTCCCGGGTCGGCCCGTTTTCGTGGCTGCGGACCCGGCGCAACCTGCCAATCACAATCGCAACAACAACCGGAGGCAATTAGACATGAAAGTCGTTAGAACCGACGACAACCGCCCCATGACCCCGAGGGAAATCCAGGTCTGCCAGCAGTTTGAGCAGAGCGACCGGTCCGGCCAGGCGCTGTGGTGGCCCCTGACGACCCCAGGTGACCCTGTCCCCGGCGATCCCGCATCCGACTGCCTGGTCCTGCTGGAGGGCAACGGCCGCTACGCGCTCACCTTTCTGCACGACCGGTGGTCGGTGCGGGAAGGCGAGTGGCGCCGCCACGCCGAGGACGGCGCCGTCACGCCGATGGGCGACGTCCGGGAAGATGCCTGGGAAGCGGCCATGTCCATCAAGGACCGGCTGTCTCAGGACCTGGACTTCGGCTGTTACGTCATCCCCGTGATGGTGATCACCGACATGACCCCGGACCCGGACATCCTGGAGGAGATGCGGGGCAGCAAGGTGAGGCTGCTGTGGGGTCTGGACGACCTGGTGGCCCGGCTGGCGGACCTGCCCGAAGGGGACCAGGTGCAGAAGCAGCTGGGCAAGCGGTTCATCTCCCGGGAGGTGGGGACGCTGAGCCGGCGGCCCGCGGCCGCCAGGCCGACCCAGCCGCCGCAGGCGGCGACGGTGACGGTGAGCGGCGAACCGGTGACGGTCCGGGATGGAGATGATGTCCACATCGATATCCATCTCCATTTCACCATCACCGCACCCGGCGATGGCGACAACCCGTCGCTGAACGTTCGGGTCCGGTAGCGCCCGGCGCGTCCGGCCGGCGCTCACCCCGCCGGCCGGACGTTGCGCGCGTTGTCGGCCGGTTCGCCTGGAACCGGCGTCGAGATGGAACCGGCGTCGGGTCCGCAGCAATTGCGTGCTATTGAACGTAGTCGCACGGGCAATTCGCCAACCCGGTCAGGCGTATTCCGTCCGCTCGTGCTCGGCGAGTGTCCACGCCTGTCACATCGCGTGGTTGCGCCGAGCCTGCCCGTCCACATCAGGCAGGTGTTCATACTCTGCCCCTATGTCGACCACATATCTGCCGCGACCGCGGCAGTCGCTGCTGCGACGGCCGGCTAACCATGATCGGCAGGCTAGCTACGACGGCCGGCTAACCATGATCGGGAGGCGCGCTATGCCGCTGCCGGCACGATCATCGCCCACGGTGCGGGCCACGTCTGATGTGAGCAGCGTGGGGCATTCCTCAGTTCCTCACCCCTGGTTCCAGTCTCGGTCGTCGGCCGGATCCAGCCTGATGATGGCCGGCGCCCTGATGATGCCCGGCGCCCTGCCGAAGTCGGCGTCGGCCGTAACGATGCGGGTCACGTCCAGGCGGTGCATCACCGCCAGGTGCAGGAGATCGCGCGCGCTCAGGCCATGGTGCGAGTTGGCCAGCCGTCCCGCCGCGAGGACATCGGCGATGGTCACCGGAGACACCCTGCCGCGCATCATCGCGGCGAAGCTTTCCACCACCGCTTGTCCCGCGGTCCACCGCTCCGTCCGGAGATAGTGGTGCATGATCTCCTGGAACACCTCGGCGTCCGTGACGAACGCTGCCGGGTTGTCGTTGACGGCGGCCAGGACCCGAATGCAGGGCTGGCGGTAGGGATGCTCCCTTCCGGCCGCGTAGATGGGGACGTTGGCGTCAATAAATGTAGCCGGGGGCATGGGCTTCCTCCAGCTCCCGGGACAACTCGGCGGGATCGGGCGGCGTCTCGATGTTCAGGGAGATCAGCCGCTCGAAGGCGTTCTGGCGTCCCTTCCGGAGCACGCCCTCGTACGCCTGGTCGATCAGGTTCCGGATGATTTCGGAGGCGGATAATCCGGAGTCCTTGACCACGGCGTCAAGCCGGGCCCGGCAATCGTAACTGTTCAGAGTTGATGAGATCTGCGGGCTTTTTGGCCGTTCCCAGAGCCGTGGCCAAGTAGGCAATTCCGGTGCTGAGCCGATCAGATCCCCTCAAACGTGAACAATTACCGGCAATCGCGGTCGAGCCGTATATCCAACCTGGGCATGCGCGGCGCCTCCGGAAATTGTGTACGGCACTCATGGTACGCACGGCAAAGCCTGGCAGTCAAAACCATCAGCGGACGTGCGGACAACTCCGTTGCCCAACGGCGTTATCTCCAGTGTTGTCAGCTGAGTTATCGGCAATATTGGCGACAGTGTTATCGCCGCATCGTCATTGCTGAAAGGCGCTGGCTGGCGTCGCCGGCGACAGAGTTTTCGGCGGAGTTGCTGGCACGCTTTGCTACATCGCCCCTAACGGCGCAACAGTGGCAGCCGTGCCGGATACTGCGCCCGCGGGCCCTCGATTGCACCAACCACCTCCGTAAAGCCGTCTCTTCCCTCTCCGAGTTTCTGGCCCAGCACTACCGCAGCATGCTCGAGCGCGCCACCGAGGCGCGCAACCGGCTGGTCATTCACAACCACCGCCTGGCGCGTTCGCAGAGCCCCACCGCGTCCAACTCCGGCGAGGACCGGGAGGACCTGGTCCAGGAGGCCCTGCTTGCCCTGTTCCAGGCCGCCAATCGCTACGACCACCGCCGCGGCAACCGCTTCTCCACCCACGCCATCTGGTGGATCCGCCAGTACGTCAAACGCGCCACCGACAACCTGCACCGGTCGATCCGCCTGCCCAACAACGTCCACGACGACGCCAGGCGCCTCTACCGCTTCCAGCTTGAGCTCGAAGCCAGTCTCTCCCGGACCCCCACCGACCACGAGCTCGCCCAGGCGACCGGCATGAGCGTACTGCGCATTCACGAAGGGTTTCAGCTGACCCGGATGGACCTCTCCCTCGACGTGCCCCAGAACGCCAGCCCCTCCGGACCACCCCCGATTGAGCTGCCCGACGAAGCCAATCCATCTCCCCACGACGAGACCGTGAACCGCCCGGTGGTCTCCAGCATCGCCGGCGCGCGCTCTTCGCTGAGGCCGCGTGAGCAGGACATCATCTCCAGGCGCTTCGGGCTCGGGTACCCGTCGCCGCAGGACTACGCCGAGATCGCCGCCGCCCACTCCATCTCGCGTCAACGCGCCCAGCAGATCGCCACCAACGCGCCAAATCTTCTACGTCTGGACCCCCCAGGCCGTCGACGCCTACCGCGTTCTCAGCTAATCCCGGCCCATCGGTCCGCCCTTCCTTCCATCTTTTTGACGGTTTGCCGTCCTGACGTCACGGCGTCAGTTTGTTTTACCGTTTTTCATCTGTCCGGCTACACCGTTTCGGCTTCTGCCGTTTCACCCTATACCGTTTCATTCGCAACCGTTTTCACCTTTACCGTTACCTGGCATCCCGTTTTTCCATCTGCCGTTTCGCCGCCAACCGTTTTCACTTATACCGTTGTCTTACACCACCGTTCGGCATTCAGCCGTTTTATTCCCAACCGTTTTTACTCATACCGTTTTATAGACCACCGTTTGCCGTTTAGCCGTTTCACTCTTAACCGTTTGTACTTTTACCGTTGCACCGCCCAGCGTTCCACGGCATGCACTGTTACCGCTTTGACCCCTACAGTTTTCCACCTGCGCCGCATCACTCACTCACTCACTCACTCACGCTTACTCTCCCCGCCGCTCACTCCAGCCACCGTTTCAACCCCGACCGTCTCACCATCTAAACACTGCGCCGCTAGGCCGCTTCACTTCCAGCGTGCCTGCCCGCACGGTTACCCAACGCCTACGGCCGTGGCAACCGCGACGCCCCCCGTGCGGACCGCATACTACGCGATCTGGTGGATCCGCTGGCCTTCGGTCCATTCCCCCGACCTGGCCCGGTCCACCTCCCGCTGGCGTTATCACCGCCGCCTCAAGCCCGGGCAGCACCGCGCGCCGGCGCACCCGGTGCGCCTCGAGTTCCGCATCGTCTGCGATAAAACCAACCGCCGGGCGCTCAACCATCCCAATACCCCGGGCCGCTCCTCCGACCGCATAGACACGGCCATCCAGGCCGCGCACCGCATCACCGATCGCTGGAACGAACAACTGATCAGGCAGGACCACGCCCTGGAGTGGACCTCCGACCAGACCGGCCAGCCCGCCGTCTACAACAACGTGCCCGCCGAGCCCTACGGAGAGCCCACGCACACCGCCGTGGCTCACCCGGTGCAGTTCAGCGACTACAACCTCAACCTGGCCACCCGCGCCGCCGTCGCCCACGCCCTGCAGCTGGCCACCCCCTACACCGTGGTCGAGTCCCCCAATACCTCCTACACCCTCGAGGTCACCTCCATCATCGGCGTGACCGCCTCCGACACCCCGGCTCCAGTCGCCTTTCACGCCAGCTACGGCTACGCCGAGGACGACCCCGAGATCCACCTGCATCCCCTCGTACGGCCCATGAAGTCCATCACCGCCAACCTGGCGCTCAAGCCCCGCGACAACTCCCGCCTGCCATATCCCCAGCCGGAAACACCGCTGCAGATCGACGTACCCGCAATCATGACCGCCGACCGGCGCATGAACACGCCCTTCGACCGGATGTTCCGCCTGTACATCACCCAGCAGGGTCGCGAGTCGCTGGATCCCGATCAGATCGCGCGGATCATCCGGCCCGCGATCGTTCCCTACCACCTCGCAAGCGCAATCGCAGATACCGCCGTGCTCGGTAGAAGCGAAGCCTTCCGCACCCAGCTCATACAACTGCTCGACGACTGGAAACCCCAATCCGGCTTCCCCGACCACGAGGTCACCGTAACCTTCGATCGCCGCGGCTATCGCATCATCCCGATCCACGAACCGGCGCCCACGCCGTGACCCCCGGATTGCTCCGCACCCGCAGAGCTCCACCCTGCTCGTTGTACTCCTCCGGGCCCAGAACTTCGTTGCCTCCGCACCCGCAGAGCTCCACCCTGCGCAGTGCGCTTCTTATCGTCGCACCCGCACCCGCACCCGCAGGGTTACACCTTAGGTTTTGTTTGTATACATCGAGAACCGCATTTTCGCCCCTGGAGCGAGACCCACTGGTACACCACCGCCCAGTTCTACCTGCACTTCAGCCGCACCGCAATCTATATCCAGCAGCGGCCCGGCCGCCTCCAAGTCATCGTCCACGACTTCGCCCCCACGCGGGAAGCCTAGCACGCTGCACCGTCCTCAGCCGGACCAGGCCCTTCGAGTACCCCATAGTGAACATGCTGATCCGCGACCAGCAGAACCGCGCGGAGCCTCGCCGGCGCCCGCCGCCCGGTTTCAATGTCGACGCCCTTGACACCTGCTCAAAGTCGCGGAGCGCGCCGACCGAGCAGCCGCCCTGCGTCACGGCGAAACCCATTACCAGCAGGACTTTGAGGACGAGACGGCCATCATCGCCGCCATCCACACGCTGGCCCCGTCCGCCCGGCCCGCCGTGAACCAGACCATCCTGGAATCCAACAGCCCCGACGGTGACCTCGACCACCTGGACCAGATCCAGTACGAATATGCCGACGATGCCATCGCAATCATGGCCTCCCAAGAGTTCGCCGCACTCGTCGACTTCTTCATGACCGCAAACGCCGAGCGATAACCTCATACGAGCCAGCGGCGCTACGACCCGTCTAACCTCTTGCCGGCCCCGCCACCACAGCGTTCACCTGACCCACCTTGCATGGCTCCGGCGACCAGGTTTCAACTTCCGGATCCCCTCCATGCCATACCCGGCTCTTAAGCCCAAACGACCATTCACCAGTGAACATTTGGCCCACGGCCCTCGTGATCGCCTTCAATGAAACGACGCAATGTCAACGCACCCAAGACTAGTCGGCGCAATCAGTCTGATAATCACGGTCCTCATGGCCGCAGCCGCCATCAGCATCGCAGTCGTCGCGCCCGAGCTACCGCAACCCGACTGGTGGGGCAACGCCCTGATCGACAGTCCGCCCGCCGAATCCGCTCCGCAGCAGACTCCAGTCCAGAAGCACAGAATACGAGCCCGGTTCGCGAGAACCGACCTCCGTGAGATGCGAAGCCGGATCACCGAACGGATCGAACAATCACAAGTCTATTGGCGATACCACCCGAATCCATCAGTCTCCACCACGACCGCCCGAACACCAGCCGGGCACCAACGATAAATATCTGCACGCCCCGGATCGTAATCACACCCTCATGGTCACCCCAATGCCGCCGATCGTCGCCAAGCGCCAGCATATTTCCCCCGCACAAGTGGGCGGTAGGCACTACCTTCGCATGGGAATTCGATTTCCCAGTCCACCCAAATTCGGCCTATGACCACGAGCCAGAACCCAAACGCAAGACTAGGAAGTCTGGCAAAACAGCCGCAGCACGCATTCCGGCACGTAAAGTCTCAAAACCCGCGACCACTGCCGCAAAGCCGAAAGCCTCCAAGAAGGCGAAGCGAATGCGCCTCACGCCAGAGGAACGACAGGAGCGGGCTCGGGCACGTGCCGCTGAGAAACGCAGCGAACTCAAAGAGCAGGGCCTCTGCAAGGATTGCCGGCAACCTGTCATACTGGACCAGACCCGCTGTCCAGATTGCGCCGAGAAACATCGGCAGGCACGCCAAGCCCAGCGGAAGTAGGACGCTTCCAGTCCTTTGCGGCAAAGCCTAACGACACGGACAGGTGAGTTAACCACCGACTCCTCGGATCGAAACCAGCCCCGCCACCTGATGGACGTTCAGAAAGATCAGGGATTAGGTTGATGCTGAACCTCCATCGAATGGGTCCTCTGGAACCTCCACGAACAAGGAAACGGTGGTTGACCACCACTGGCAGGCGAAGCCGGAACCGTTGCAACCAGAAGATTGGGTGTACCTAGCCGTGCCCGATTCCTTCGACCAAGACGTCAGCATTACGGTTCGCGAAGAAGAACTGCGGAACCTGCAGTAGCACGTTCACCTCACGAGCTCTTCGGAACTCTTCACGTAAAACTCCGCGGAAACGTACAATAGCCGGTACATTGGAGGTCACCTTCAAGATTCCCGGGCCTACCAACACCAGCCGAAGGCCACGTACGACATGCAAGGCCCAGAAAAAGGGCAAGACACCGGCTACTTGTAACACCAGACCCACAAAGTCCGAGCCTGCGAATGCCCGGATCCCCAAGCCGCAGGCATTCAAGAACCCCAAGCAAGCGCGTCTCGCCCCGGAAGAGCGCAAAGAACGCCTGCGGTTACGCTCCGCTGAACTGCGTGATTGGCATAAGGCTCTCGGCTTTTGCAAAGATCTCGATACTGGGCCAAGCCCGCTGTTGGGAACTGTGCCGATAAACCCGGCAATCCGCGGCAGCGGAACGTTGGAGGTGCCGCCCCTTCGAAGCGCGCTACTGCCTGCACAGGGCATTCGGAGCGTTTTGGTCAATGAATCCATCATGTGCGGCCATACTAGGAAGATAGCTCAGCGCACCTTCTAACGAGAATTCCATGGTTCCTGCGCAACAAGCAGACCTAAGGCGGCCCTGAGCTATCACGTCGTGCAGAATCACCGGTTGTTGGGGGCGCGCGTCTGCGCAATGTTTCGATAGTTGAGTACAAGCGATACGCGCGTTCGGCGCAATGTTTTTCACTGCCGACACAATCTCGGGGCGGGGCGTGTTGTTTTGTCCACGCCCTATAGAAAAAACGACCAACTGGGGATTTACTGAGGTAATTAACCGCTCCGCGAACGCTACGGGATCAGCATCTCCTGGCAAACCACCGTGATGCGGGAATACGAGAACCTCTGCGCTTAAATCGTGGACGTGTTCCAGCAGCCTATCCAATCCCACTTGGTCGACGTCTCCTGGAAGGAGGATCTTGGGCGAGTCATCCACCCAAACTCGCACCACCGCTGACATCCTGTTGGGATTCAACGGCTCACCCATTGCGTTTAGACCCCCGACGGTGCCCGCCGCGTCTTCTTGCAACGGCCCGAGGATTTCGAACCTAGTTCGTCCCCGTTGCCATGAACCAGGATTGACGTGCGTTAATTCAAGCCAGATGCCGACACCCTGGTCTCTAAATGATGCCATCTCGGACTGGAAATCCCTCCACAGGAGCGAATCTCGATTGTCAGGGTTGACGTACACGTTCCCCACTTCGACTTGGGATTTTCTGAGCAATCTCAAGATCCCGCTAAAGTGGTCCGCGTCAGCGTGCGACACGATGACGGTGTCGACTTTGTTGATGCCCTGTTCAGAGAGAAACTTGGTGAGCGTTCCGGTTCTGCCTCCGTCGATTATAGAAACCTTGCCGGCATGCTCGATGACCGCTGCGTTTCCGTGACCAACGTCAAGGATCCACGCTTTATGTTGCGAATTCAAATTCGTCTGGGTCCGGCGCAAGCTCGAACTCCTTGAAGAATAGGTCATCCTCATCTAGACACTCTACGTTTACATCAGCAAACAGCCTCATTTCACCTTCGAAACCAACAGGCAGCAAGTTGCTGATGCGCGGATCCTTGATCAACGCATGCGGGAACTGGACCTCCCTATCGGGGTCCAACGTATGCATGACCGCCCATACTGTTGGACCGCTGGCCTCTTGGGTGACCCTCGACACCCTCACCATCACCCGCCAAGGTTCTCTCTCCGGTTCAATCCAACCCCCTATCTCATCAAGGCAACGAAGCAACCCGTCTCTTAGGGGTTCGAGGTCAAGCGTTTCCCAGTGCACCACCGAGGGAATATCAGCTCGGTGCAATCTGATGGAGGTTCGAGCGTCTTCTGACGCATAAGTGGAGAGCAGCACTCCCGGGATTTGCATGCGGAAAGATCGCGCCACAAGTTCCGCGCCAACGAACGATGCAAACGGCCTCTCATAGAGGCGATGGTCGCAAACCACGGCAGCGCATTCTTGGCTCACGACCAAATCCATGAGATCCTGTGCGCGTGTGAATTCTCTTTGACCTTCAGTAATGATCGACGGCATCATCCCGGCATCTTTTACGACCCTGGCTACCGTACGGGCCTGAAATTCTTTGTCGTCGACGACAGCTACCTTCATTCCTTCTAGCTTATTGTTCATGGCCTGTTGCACGGAAGTTCAATGATGAATTCCGCCCCTTCCATTGTTCCCCGAGATACGGGACCAATATGTCCGCCCAAGTGGGCTACCGTATCTCGAACGATCGTGAGCCCTAAGCCTGTACCATCGTCGTCGGCAGTAACGCCAGGAAGCCAAATTGAATCCCCTAGCCCTTCGTCAATTCCGGGTCCGCTATCGGATACACGGACCTGTACTCGTTCTCCCACAATTGTCGTTCGAATAACCAGCTTCCTGTTTCCGAGTTGCGTTTTTTTGCGCTTGAATGCTTTCACCGCATTGGTAATCAGGTTAGACATGATAGCTTCGATGGCTGCAACGGACCCTCTTACGTTAACGGAATCATCGCAAAACTCAAGAATCGTTTCTACTCTTGCATCTTCGAGGAACGGTTCGTATAGGCGTACGGTCTCCGCGATGGTTTCGTTGAGTTCCAACACAGTCTGTCGCCGTTTGCCACGTCGCAAATGATGCAACGGCAAGGCTGCGAATCTGGAGACCAACAACGCGTACCGTTTGACGTCCTCCATGGACCCGCCCAACTTAGTTTCGTATTCGTTGCCCAAAAGGTTTCGCGTGCGCCGTTCCACGGTGCGAACAGAAACCCCGAGATGTTTTGCAGGACCTTCAATGCCGTGCGCCAGCGAGGATACCGACGTACCAACACTGGCTAGCGTTTGGTATAGGGTCAACTCACTCAGCAGCACGTTTCTTTCAGAAACCGTGGCCGATTCGAGCTCGCTCGCGGCTTGCTGGATCACTGGCCTCTCATCCGGCGGCAGGGCAGAGATGGCCCGGTGTAGACCCATGCCGGCTTGTTCGGCACGCCCGGTTGCTGCTTGGAGCTCCTCTTGCCTTCGTTGTTCCCGCTCAGCCAACCTCTTGTTTTGCATCCAGTTCAGCGCGTCGATCGCAAATCTACGCAGCTCAGCAAATGCATCGTTCTCGACGAACCCGGTTCGGTCCGTCTTTTGGAGCAACTCTGCGTTCTCGTCCAGAACCGTTATACGTCCAACAGAAGTGTTGGTAGAGGGGCGCAATTCGGGGCTACGAACACGCGACAAGTTCATGTCCAGCCAATCGTGCCCAAGGTCTCCGTAAGGGCGTACGCGCAGGCCCCTATGATAAAGGTGCACGCCTCCGACTTCTCGTAACCAGGTTCGGACTTCCCCAATGGTTACCGAACGCTCGACAAAAGACTCCCTGTTCAGTAAAAACACCCAAAGTTCAAAAGTCGCTGGCAGGGCACGGTAATTGTCTTTCAGTTCCTCGTCGGAACTCGCCCAACGGATATTGCCGGCCCTATCAAATACTGTAGCGGACGCCTTGCCTTCGTCGTTGAGTTCAGCGGTCAAACGGAGCTCGCATTCATCGAAATATCCTTTTTGAACGAGCTTTTCCAACTCACCGAATTCTGGTGCAACCAAAACTGGTTTGAAACCACTTGGGTCGCCGAAGGGGTCGGACAGCAAAATCAGTTCTCTCGCGAGGCTACGAGCCTCACGCTCGTCTATGCTGCCGAGCAGGCGCCTGATCTCAATTCGCGTTCCTGGATTCCCTTTCCTAATTGAACGTCGAACGTCGAGCTTAGTGTCTTCTATCGTGTCGCTCTGTTCGAAATCAGTCCACCGCATCAGCAGTCGGTATTCCGCCTGCGGCTCGGCACGTGGTCGCGTCGAAAGACGCACCTCCTCGCCCATCCTGAGCGCTGCGAGGCGACCCAGCCCTTTACTTCCAGCTGGTAGCCGGCGACGTCTAGTGTGATTGCTGGGCACCTTGTTCGAACGGCCGATAACCAACCAACCATTCTGGATCTCTGAGCTCGACATGCCATCTCCGTCGTCCGTGATAATGACGGTGCCGCCCGGCTCATCTGTGCCCTTTAGTTCGACTACGCAACGGGACGCATCGGCGTCGTACGAGTTTTTGACCAACTCAATGATGCCTTGAGAAGAACTCGTTACGAGTTCTTCTCCCAAGCGGCGCAGAATCTCGGTGGAAACACGAAAGTTAGCGGTTGTCATGGCAAAACCAGGGCATATCGCTTACAGCAGCCACCGTGAGGTGCCGACATCTAATCCTGTCGTCAAGCCACTGCCTAGCCTGATCCGAATTGAACGCCTCGATAGCATCCCTACAAGTGCTGATCGAACCATCTTTTGGTTGAAGCACGATTAGATGATTTTCGACGAGTACCTCGTCAGTACCGTAAATCAACGTCCCTTTCCCTCGCGACCTGTCACCAGGTCGCGACGTTCGCCGGATCACGACAAAAGGCGGTTGGAACGACTTTTTCTGAAAGCCTCTCTTTTCGGAGCGGGACACATTGAATTCGCCGCCGAGTGGAATCGCTCGCGCGTGAAGATAACGTCGTTTCGGTGTGGTCTCGGCATCTCTGTGCGGGACGACGGTTCCTACTCGAACGTGAAACTTATCGCCGACCTTTTGCCCTCCCGAGCGTTGCCACCAGCTAACTGCTGAGCGCCGGAGACTGCCACTACCCACCACGCCTTCAAGAATAAAGACGTCGACGTCTGTCCAGGGATCGAATTGCCCGAATACCTCAACCGTCGCGGACCGGATGCGATTTGCGACGAGCGCCCGAAGCTGCTCATATCTGCTTCCAGTGCGAATCACGTCGGGCAAAATTGCGGTCAGCTGTGTTCCCGCTCGGGCGCATTCGACCGCTTTTGCCAGGAACGTAGCCGCCACGTTGGTACGACCGCTTGACCATCGGGCTTCGGGCGGCGCGGAGTGATACGTAAACGGTGGGTTCATGACGATATGTCCCCAAGCCTGCATCCCGTCGAGCGCCTGAAGGCCGTCGCCGACACGGATCCCGGGTAGAATTTCGTCCCATCCGATTCTGGCGTTGGAAGTGGCGCTTGCGCCTCGCGACACTGCCAGCAGAACTAACCTTGCTTTCGCTAACCTCACGAATTCCGGCTCAAGATCCCTGCCGTGGAGCATGGATCCCCATAACCCCAAAGTGTCTATTAACGATCCCACTATCGGCATTTGGCTCGCTACTTCAATAAGAAGGTCCCCCGCACCCATAGCGGGATCAAGCACAGTTGACCGCAATCCCGTTGCCGACGGCTTTGGGGCCAAGGCCGCAGCACGGAGAGTTGAACTGGTGAAGAACGCCCCCAACTCCTTCCTGACATACAATGGAACCGACTCACGCAGTTTTCGGGCTGCTTGCCCGTCCAACAGTTCGGGTGCCCATGCACTCTCCCCGTAGAGCTCAGCAGAACTCAAAGCTCCAATCGCGACATCCTCGACATACCTTACGTAAGAACTGAAATCCGGATGAAGTGCGTTGCTGGAAGCCATATTATCGGGATCCCTTTCCACAGACACCAGCGGCGTCGTAGTGAAAACGCCTAGAGGCTTCATGATATTGAGCACCAGACAGTCAGTCAACTGCTCGCATCGCCCAGCACACGGCACGAGTCGCCATCGCGGCAGAACCGAAGCCCGCGAGCACCTCACGCCGAAACAGTCGGAAGTGAAGGCCCCGCACGCGCGGGGTTCTCCCGATGTAAATGTGACCATACCGCTGCATCCGCACGCTTTTCCCCGCACCCGCCGGATTACCGCCTTCAGGCGCCGCCTATCGAAGACCATACCAGACGTCGCACCCGCTTCCGCCGGGTTCCCCGGCCTCCACACCAAAGGCGCCAGTCTCCGCCTGCTACCCCCGCAAGCAGCGTTTCACCCACAATCGGACGCCGGCTATATCACCCGCGCCCGCTGCCCCTGCGCGAGCAGCGTTCCACCCCACCACCGATGCGGTTTCTCTATCACTCCCCCGGCACACGCAGGGTTCCACCACGGGAAATGCTCCGGCTCATCCGAAAGCACACGCTTTCCCCGCACCCGCAGGATTCCACCTTGTCAAAAAAACGGGATTCGTCAGCAGACTAAGCTTTCCCCGCACACGCAGGTTTCCACCTCCAGCACCGTCCCTTGACGAAGTTGTAGATGAGCTTTTCCCCGCACAAGCAGAGGTCCACCCCTGGCGCCGCGCCAACCGCACCCTCGTCGACAGCTGGCTCCGCACGCGCAGGGTTCCACCGCCGCCAATCGGGTCTCGGCCGAAGTCGTTGACGCTGTCCCCGCACGCGCAGAGTTCCACCGCCACCCCCGACTGCCTGATCTCCTCTGAGGACCCTGTCCCCGCACACGCAGGGTTCCCCCGTTGCGCACGTATCGAAGGCCGGCCACGCCGGCGATTTCCCCGCACAAGCAGGGTTCCCCTCTCCCAAAAACTAGGACCTACCCCCGCACTCGCAGGGACCAGTACACGTCTTGCAAACCATGCGCAACCCTTCCGGAGGGACACCCCAAGATGATCAAATCCAGATTGCCGGATACCAACGACGCCCAACATTCCACCAGCAACGCCCAGCCCCTCACCGGCTACCACTTCCTGAACTTCATGTCCGATGTTCCGGACCCCGACGCCATCCTCGCCTTCGCCCACGTCCGCGCTCCACAGAGACCCGTCCTGCGACGACTCCCCGGGCGCATCCGCTCCCTCGCACAGCGAATCTTCCCTCAAGCCGCTTCCGGCACCGCCTGGGCCACCGCCGCCGTGATCCGCTACCGCTTTCCCCACCACGGCCGCCTCATACCCCTGGCCCACGTGCAACGCGCCGTCGTAAACCGCGGCGGTATCGACCTGCACTTCGCCGACCGGGTCATACACCTCCCCGGCCTTTGCCGGCCGCAGCCCTTTGCGAACCTCATCAACGGCGTCGTCTCCGCGCGCTACGAACCTTCCCAACCCTTCCGACCCACCTGCCGCTCCTGCCGGCACCAGCGGAACGGCCGCTGCGGCGCGCAGCCGCCCGTGATCACCCCAACCGAATGCTGCTCCAACACCGCGCACCTCGACTGGTGCCCCGCCTACCGCCAGAATATGTAGGCACACCAACCAGCCTCACAGACACCGGAAAAAGGACACCTACCAATGCACCAGACCGCTACCTTCGCTCACCCCGACGGCAACATCGCCTTGGTCGAGTTCGCCGAACGATCCCAGGTAGGCATAGCCTGACCCGACCGGAAGCCAGCCCTCGGTATTCGCGACGCATTGGCCTTCCATCGCCAGATAACCCTGGACGGGACTCCCCCGCACACATCGAGCTGGACGACGATCGCACCACCCTGATCCTCGTCCACGACGCCGCTACGTCGCGCCGCGGCGCCCCACACCGCGACTTGCTCACGTCGTCACCGCCGTCGCGCACCTGTCGATCCCCGATCCTCTCACCTCTATCGGCGATCACCTCTACCCATGCCACTACCCTGCCACCGCTACCTTTTCCCGTCCGGACACCCATCCAGACGGCCGCCGTCGCAACCTCATTTCACGTCCTCTTTTCTCTGCCAGCCACAGCGGTTTTCCCCGCCCTTTTCAGGTCCAATAATCTCGTCAAAATCCGTCGATTTTTCGCCCTTCTCACTCCCTTTTTTACCCCCTCTCAACTCAACGTTTTTCTCCGCTTTTCCAGCGCTTCCCACCCGCCGATTTCGCCCCCGTCAGACCCCCTTTCACCCCCTCCGGAAGCGTGACAATTTCGCTACCGCTCTAGCCTCGTAATTCTGCCTGTTTCCTATAACAACCCCGCTTCAGAAAAAACGCGGTTGCTGGCAAGCCCTTTTTCACGACAATAAACGGAATCTAATTGGCACTTCCGGCCCGATTCGCCAATCACATTACCGTTGTACCTCTTTACAAGCACACGCCCGCCCCACGACAATGCCGCTTGAGCATGTGCATCTTGCCAATCTTATTTCGTTTTCCCGCTTGGGAGCACGCACTTTAAGCCAATCGCTGAACGATTTGCCAATTACTTTACCGTGGAACCCCACTTTCGACAATTACCTTACCGCGCAGCCTGCTCACCGACCCCCCTTTTTTGACAATTACTTTACCAACGCCTTCGTAATTCGCTCGCGGACGCCACCGCCGCACCAGCGGCTTTTATATCCGACATTTTTCTGCCGTTTTCACCGGTCTGGAGCCCCGGGTCCACGCCGGTGAACCGACATTTCCACACCCGCCCGGCCCAGCGTTTTCCCCCGCTCCTAACCCGCCCTTTTCCGCCAGTTTTCAGACCCGTTTCCTCCGGTCCCGGCCTCCGCCGGAGACCCTTCCCGAGCACCCACATTTTCATGTCATCCGGACCTCGCCGCGGGCCCATACCCGCTTCCAAAAAGCGGCGCATCACTCAGTTCCCCGCGCTGCGATCAACGAATAGACCTGACCCCGCGTCCCCCGTTACAATCCATCAACAGCGCCTTCCCACCGGCGAGTCCACGGCCCGTTTGTCCCGCCACCATCGCCCCCGGGAGCCCCGTCCCCGTACCAGTTCAGACTTGGTGAGGTGAATTGGCCGGATCCGGGTTTCCGAACGCTGGCGTGGGTGGCAGTCGTCATGTCATATAGAGGGAGTGGATACTGAGAGTGACCTGACCACCGTCGACCGCGATTTCCTCATCGCCATCATCGCCCAACTGCAGGCCACCGTTCTGGAACAGCCGCGGGTGATTGAGCGGTTGGAGCGGCGGATTGCCGAACTGGAGGGCAGGGCGAAGCCGGACGGCCCGCCCCGAATGCCCGGCCTCAAGGCGAAATCGGGTCGCCAGCCCCCAGCGCAGCAGCAGCCCCGAAAGCAGCGACGCCACGGCTTCGCCCGCCCGCGCATGACACCGACCCATCGGGTGGAGCACGTGATCGGGTGGAGCACGTGGTGGAGAGCTGTCCCGATTGCGGGACGCACCTGATTGGCGGCTGGGTGCAGCGCACTCGGGAAGTCATCGAGTTGCCGGTGGTTCCGGTGCAAGTCACCGAGCATGTCTTCATCGCCAGGACCTGCCCAGTGTGTCGGCGGCGCCGAGTGCCCACCGCGCAACTGGACGGCGTGGCACTGGGGCGCCAGCGCCTGGGCGTCAACCTGATCAGCCGCATCGCCACGCTACGGGAAGAAGGGCGCCTGCCGATCCGCAGCATCCAGTGGTATCTGCGCACCGTCCATCAGCTGCGCCTCAGCGTAGGGGCCATTGTGAGCGCCATTCATCAGACCGCGCCACAGGCCCAAGTAGCGGTGGCCGCGATGGTGGACCGCATCCGCGCCAGCCCAGTGGTCCACGCCGACGAAACCGGCTGGCGTCAGAATGGGAACAACGGTTACGTCTGGACTTTCAGCACTCCCACCGAGCGCTACTTCCTGCGGCGGGGTCGGGGCAAGGCGGTGGTGGACGAAGCGCTGGGCGAAGGCGTGTCTACATTCAGGTTCGGCAAGTTTGCACCTGCTGAGTCTTGTTTGAGACACACTGTCAGCGTTGCCAGAGCGGAGGCTCTGGCGTTGCTGTTTCGGTCGTGGAGAGTTCCGCAAGACGGGCATTGCCAGATGCGTTCCCGCTTGATTTTCGCGTTCACGGTCTGGCAATTGGAGCAGGTCTTGCTCGATGGATAGAAACGGTGGGCGAGTTGCACTTCGCAGTGATACCACTGGCCTTTGTATATGAGCTGACGTTTGATCTCGCCCATGCCGGCGTCGGCTTGGGCCTTGGGAGTACGTCCGCGTATCATGCCCGCGACGTTGAGGTCCTCGATGACGAGGTTCTGGAACTTGTGGACCAGTTGGAAGGTCATCTGATGCTGCGCGTTGCGGCGGAGACCGGTGACACGGCGGTTCAGATTGTCGATGCGGCGTTGAGCTTCCCACCAGCCTCGGCTGCCGTTGGTGCAGCGGGCCTGGGCCCGTTGCCAGCGGCGGAGCTTGTGTTCGGCCTGGTAGTACGCCTTGGGGTTCTCCCAAGTCTGTCCATCGCTGTCGCTGGCGTGAGGGTTGATGCCGGTGTCGACAGCGCCGTGGGCAATGCGGGTCTCGGGCTGTGGCGCTGGCTTGGGTGGTTGCCACATCTTGATGCTGATGATCCAGCGGCCGTTCAGGAACTTGATGTGCGCTTCGTAGACGATGCCCTTGCTCAGTGTGTGCAGTAGCTTGACGGAACCGAGGCCAGGGATCTGGATACGACGCTTGCCGTTGTACTCGAACTGAGAGATGCCGGATGCGGCACGGAAAGAGCCGGTACCGGTGCGACGCTTCTTGTGGAAACGTGGCGGGCCGGCCTTATGGTCAGTGTCGCGCCAATTCTTGATGGCGGTGCCGAAGTCCATGAAGGCGCCTTCGGCGACGCGGCTGGCCACGGTGGTGGCGAAGGGGTAGTCTTCGCGCTTGCAGGCGTTGAAAGCTTTGTAGAGGTCCTGCCAGGATGGCCAGGGTAGCCGGTTGGAGCGGCAGAAGCGGTGAGTGGCCACGCAGAGGTTGTAGAGAATCTGTTAATGCCAATGGCTCGCCGGCAATAGCGTTGCTGTTTCACCGTGAGGTGAATTGGTACTGAGTAGCCAGCGGCGTGCCAGCCGTCGGGGCAGGAGGACCTGCTGCGGTTATTGCGTTTGGACGTTTGAGTAGGCATGGTGGTCAACTATTTTATTATCGCTCAGGGAGTGTCAGATCTGAATGTAGACACGCCTGAGGCATTCTCCGGAGTACTGGTCAGCGATTTCTACGCCGCCTATCACCATTACGATGGCCCCAAGCAACGGTGCTGGGCGCACCTGCTGCGGGACATCCACGACCTACGGGCCCTCTACCTCAAAGATGCCCCGCTGGCCCGCTGGGCGGCGGCAGTCCAGCGACTCTACCCATCGACTCTACGAGGAAACCAAAGCCTGCTCTCATCCTCAGGCCCAGCGACGGCGCGGTAGTGTCCCGTCAATAGGTGTAAAAGCGCGTCATCCCTTTTGATGTTGATCAGGCCGCTGCGTCCAGCATATTGGGCGTCGGCAGTGCCTCGTTGCCGACGGCGTTGGGGATGGTGAGGTAGCGGCGGGCTTCGGCCCATTCGTCGTGCTGCTCGGCCAGCACCGCGCCCACCAGACGCCGCGCCGACAGCCGGTTGGGGAAGATGCCCACCACGTCAGTCCGGCGCCTTATCTCCCGGTTCAGCCGTTCCTGTGGGTTGTTGGACCACAGCTTCTGCCAGTGGGCCACTGGGAAGGCCGTGAAGGCCAGGATGTCCGGCGCAGCGTCCGCCAGCAGCTTGGCCACCTGGGGAAAGGGCTCCCGGAGTTGTTCCACCACTCGGTCCAGTTGGCCGTGGACCTCGGCGGGAGACAGTTGCTGGTAGATGGTGCGCACCATGGTGGCCACGCCAGGTTGGGCGCGCTTGGGCACTCGGGTGAGCAGGTTGGCCATGAAGTGGGTGCGGCAGCGCTGCCAGCTGGCTCCAGCGAACACCGCGGCGATGGCGTTCTCCAGCCCCGGGTGGGCATCGGAGGTTACCAGCTCCACCCCGCTGAGGCCCCGAGCGGTCAGCGACCGCAGGAAGGCCAGCCAGAACGCGCCGTCCTCGCTGGCGCCCACGTCCATACCCAGGATCTCACGCTGCCCTTCGGCATTGACCCCCGTCGCCACCACCACGCAGACGTTGACGATGCGACCGCCCTCCCGCACCTTCTGCGTCAGGCCGTCCAGCCACACGTAGGGGTAGGGGCCGCCGTCCAGGAGCCGGCCCAGGAAACTGTCCACCACTTCATCCAGTTGCTCGCAGATGCGCGACACCTGGCTGCTGGAGATGCCGTCGCAGCCCAGGGCCTTGATCAGGTCATCCACCCGCCGAGTGGACACGCCTTCTACATAGGCTTGCTGGATGACGGCCAGCAGGGCTTTCTCGCTGCGCCGCCGCGGTTCCAGCAGGCTGGGGAAGTAGCTGCCTTCCCGCAGCTTGGGAATGTGCAACTCCATGGTGCCGACCCGGGTATCCCAGGTGCGGTTGCGGTAGCCGTTGCGGTAGGTGACCCGCTCTGGGCTGCGTTCGCTGTGCTCAGCGCCGATCTGGGCGGAAACCTCGGCGTCCATGATGCCGTCCACTGTCAATTTTCACCGACTTTGATCATCTAAACCGTGAAATGATCACGGTCTTTGACGATGATTTTCATGGTCATTGACCACCTTGGGAGCCAGATCGGCGACCATTGGCGCACTTCAATGATGAGGTGCAGCGATGGCGTTTCGGGAGGTTTCCAGGATGGAGATAAAAGAGATCATCCGCCGTTGGCAGGCGGGGGAGAGCCCGGGGCGGATTGCCTTTGGGACCGGGCTGTCCCGCAATACGGTGCGGAAGTACCTGGCGGCGACTGAGACCCAGGGTATCGCCAGGGACGGGCCGACTCCCGATGATGAGCAGTTGGTCCGGTTGGTTGGGATTAGCCGGTCAGGACCGCGGCAGGCGGCGACGCCACGGCAGGACCAGTTGGCGCCGTGGGCAGACCAGATCTACCAGTGGATCACCAACGACCGGTTGCAGATGACCCGCATCCACGAACTGCTGGCCATGCGGGGATGCCAGGTGTCGTACCCGTCGCTGCGCCGTTTCGTCATCAATCGCAACTGGCGGTGGCGCAGCAAGACCACGGTGCGGATGGCAGACACGCCGCCCGGTGAGGTGGCCGAGGCCGACTTCGGCCGGTTGGGCATGATCACCGACCCGGCCACGGGCAAACGCAAGGCGGTGTGGGCCATGGTCATCGTGCTCTGCCACTCCCGCCACTGCTTCGTCTGGCCCATGCAGCAGCAGAAGCTGGCGGACGTGATCGCCGGTCTGGAAGCGGCGTGGGCCTTCTTTGGCGGCATGCCCAAGTACCTGGTCATCGACAATTTCCCCGCTGCCGTGGTGGGCACCGACCCACTGCATCCCATTCTCACCAGAGGTTTCCTGGAGTACGCCCAGCACCGGGGCTTCATCCCCGACCCGGCGCGGGCAGGCCACCCCAAGGACAAACCAAAGGTGGAGCGCAAGGTGCCCTACGCCAGGGAACGCTTCTTCAAGGGCTCCGACTTCGACGACTTCATCCACGTGCGCGCCGCCGCGCCCAAATGGTGCCTGGAGGTGGCCGGCATGCGCATCCACGGCACCACCCACAAGCAGCCCCTGGTGATCTTCCAGGACGAGGAGCGTCATACCCTGCTCCCCTGGGACGGCGTGCCCTATGAGATCACCAACTGGCGCACCAACACCGTCCATCAGGACTTTCACATCAAGTGCCTGGATGCCCTCTACTCCGTGCCCTCCCACCTCTGCCGGCCCGGCCGGAAGGTGGAGGTCAGGGTGGACAGCAAGCTGGTGCGCATCTACCACCGCGGCCAGCTGATCAAGACCCACCCTCGCCAGCCCAAGGGCGGCCGCTCCACCGATGTCGCCGACTATCCCCCCAGGATCGCTCCCTACACCACCAGGGCTCCCGACGGGCTCAAGCGCGAAGCCGCCAAGCTGGGGCCGGCGGTGGGCGAATTCGCCCAGCGGCTATTTGAAGGCGACCATCCCTGGTCCAAGATCAGGCAGGGACACAAGCTGCTGCGTCTGGGCGACCGTTACACCGCCCAGCGCCTGGACGCCGCCTGTCAGCGGGCCCTGGACGTCGACCTCATCGACGTGTACCGCGTGGAGCGCATCCTGGTCCAGGCTTTGGAAGAGGAAACCACGTCCCAACTGCCCCTGCCCCTGCCCCTGCCGCCCGGCCGCTTCGCCCGGCCCGGATGCGTCTTCGCCCAAAGCGACCCGTACCGCCAGAAGTCGGCCTGAGGAGATTATACCCATGACACGCGTAACCGAACTCACGCCTTTGCTCAAGCAACTCCGCCTGGGGCAAATGGCCACCACCCTGCCCGAGCGCATCGCCCTGGCCCGTCGTGAACAGCTGGACTACGCATCATTCCTGGAGATCATCCTCAGCGACGAGGTCAACCGCCGCGCCCACCGCCGCATCGAAGTCCGCCTGAATGGCGCCGGTTTCGAGGAGACCTGCCGGCTGGAGGACTTCGACTGGTCGGCGTCCGTCACCCTGGACCGCCGATTGCTGGACGCCGTCTGCTCCCTGGAGTTTCTGGACAAGCACGAACACGTGCTGCTGGTGGGACCCGCTGGCGTCGGCAAGAGCTTCCTGGCCCAGGCCCTGGGCTACTCGGCCGTCCGCGCCGGATACACCGTGCGCTTCAGCCACGCCGACGACTTCTTCAGGGCCATGGCACAGGCCAGAGTGGACAACTCACTGGACCGCGCCTTCCGATCTTTCCTCACCCCCGATCTGCTCATCCTCGATGACCTGGGCCTCCACCGGCTCACCGCCCAGCAGTCCGCCGACCTTTACGAACTCATCCTCAACCGGCACCGATCCTCCAGCTTCATCATCACCAGCAACCGGGCCGTCGAAGAATGGCTCAGCCTCTTCGACGATCCCATCCTCGGCAACAGCGCCTTGGACCGCCTGGCCAACGCCAGCTACCAGATCGTCATCGAGGGCACCAGCTACCGGGAACGGCTGTCACCACACCGCGCCCTGCTCAACAACCAAGGAGGTGATTGACCGGCCAACCACAACCTGATATTAGCTAAATCACCGCGCTCCCAAGGTGGTCAAAGACCGTGAAAATCTCGGTCAATGACGGTGAAAATTCACACGACTGGAACAACAACGTTCGATACCTGCGCGGCTACACCGTCACCCACTCCATGGCGATCACCATCCGCCGCATCGATGACGCCGGCGCCACCATCGACGCCGTATCCGCCGCCGCCGGCGACAGCCTGGAGTTTCACAGCATTTCCTTCGGACACCAGAATTCAACCGCACTGGCATCCACCGCGCGCGCCGACGCGGTCACCCAGGCGCACCAGCTCGCCGCCGCCTCGCACCGTTGGCTGGGACCCCTGCTATCCCTCACCGAGGGTCAGGTCCCCTTCGCAGCCCCCGCCTATCTCAACACCCGCGCCGAGAGCCTTTCGGCCAGCGCGGACTACCCCACCAGCGTCTCGCCCGGCGTCTCCGACATCGCCATCGCCGTGCACGCCACCTTTGCCCTGGAATAGCCCCGATTCCAGGTTTTCGCGCGCACCGTCTCCAGGCCCGGAAAAGCCGTTTTTGGCCCTCCGGGCCGTTTGTTATTGCAAATATACGCAGATACTTGCCCTGCCTGTGGGTGTCGCCCAATAGCCTTTATGTAAACCATTTTGGCCCTTTTTCGCCCTTTCAGTACGCCCGTCCTTATTTTTGCCGCCCCGGTTTCAGCCGCTTTTTCACCCCTCTCCGACCCGATTGCCTTTTCGGGTCCGCAGGCCCCTCACAGCCCTTCCAGCGCCGTTTTCGCCGCCTTCTTGCCGCCTTGCGCTTAACCGACCAGGGATTTACCGCCCTCACCCTACAATCTGGCAAATGCAGCTGCAATCCCTGCGATGCCCGACCTTCTCACCAACAGCAACATCGGCGACGCCGACGACCAATACCCCAACGACCTGCTCACGCCGGCCCAGGAACTCGCCTATGGCCGCGCCATCGAGATCGGCAAACATATCACCGACATTACCCACGACCCCGCGGTGCCCCAGAGCGCCCGGCCCATCCTGGCCGATCCCTCCCTCCCCATCGACGCCGACCTCGTATCCGTAACGCTGCTGCACCAGCTGGCCGCTACCCTCGATACCGCGCTGGCCGAGCTCGGCGTTCCCCAACCCGACTCCCTGGACGGCGCGATCGCCAGCTACGCGATCACCCACTCCCTGGCCACCGCCCGACCCGACTTCCACGAGGCCCACGCCTTCCGGATAATCCGCTACCCCTCCGGCGCCCTGGCGCTGCTGCATCCCCAACTCGCCCGGGAGGCCGACGACTTCGCGCGCATCGTCTCCGACCGTTACAACCAGCCCCTGGACATCCACGCGCTCACCCAGTACCCGAACAATCTCCGCGAGACCGTTTCCTCCCTCTCCGAGTTCCTGGAGCAGCACTACCGCAGCATGCTCCAGCGCGCCACCGAGGCGCGCAACCGGCTGGTCATTCACAACCACCGCCTGGCGCGTTCGCAGATCCCGGCCACGTCAAACGCCGGCGAGGACCGCGAGGACCTGGTCCAGGAGGCCCTGCTCGCCCTGTTCCAGGCCGCCAATCGTTACGACCACCGCCGCGGCAACCGCTTCTCCACCTACGCCATCTGGTGGATCCGCCAGTACGTCAAACGCGCCACCGACAACCTGCACCGGTCGATACACCTGCCCAACAACGTCCACGACGACGCCAGGCGCCTCTACCGCTTCCAGCTTGAACTCGAAGCCAGTCTCTCCCGGGCCCCCACCGACGACGAGCTCGCCGCGGCCACCGGCATGACCGTACCGCGCATCCACGAAGTGTTTCAGCTCACCCAGATGGACCTGTCCCTGGACATCCCCCAGCCCACCGACGCGTCCGCGTTGTCACCCATCGAGTTGCCCGACCAGGCCACCCCCTCTCCCCACGAGGAGACCGTGAACCGCCAGGTAATCTCCAGCATCGCCGGCGCCCTGTCATCGCTCAGCCCCCGCGAGCAGGACATCATCTCCAGGCGCTTCGGCCTCGGATATCCTTCGCCCCAGGACTACGCCGAGATCGCCGCCGCCCACTCCATATCCCGCCAACGCGCGCAACAGATCGCCACCAGCGCCCTCGCGGCTCTCCGACTCGACCCCCAGGCCGTCGAAGCCTACCGCCTTCTCGACTGATCCCGGCCCGTCCTGCCCGCTGCCCGGCCCCTTTCCGACGCTTTGCCGTTCTGACGTCACGGCGTCAGTTTCGTCTACCGTTTCCACTGATTCCGTTCTTACCGTTTTCGCGCTTGCCGTTTCCCCCGTAACCGTTTCTCCTATTGCCGTTTGCAACTGTCACCGTTTCCACCCACACCGTTTTTACTCGTGCCGCAACGTCGCCAGCCGTTTTCTTCTCATGCCGTTACTCCCCTTACCGTCACGCCACTTGCGGTTTACGCTCACACCGCTCGCCGCTTTCACCGATCACCGCATCCACGTATACCTTGTTCAACCCATACCGCCCTCATCGGTCACGCTTACTTTTCCAGCTGCCTACTACGCCAACCGTTTCATACCACTGGCCATGTGCACCCTCGCCGCTCCCCCGCCTGGGGGCATGACCTCATGCCGTTCCCCCTCCTGGGCGCATAGCCTCATGCCGTTCCCCTCCCGAGCGCATCACCTCCAGCCGTTCCCCCGCCTGGGCGCATAACCTCCAGCCGTTCCTCACCAGGCCGCGTAACCTCCCGCTTGCCTGACGACACTGCTATCCGCCGCCCACCGCTTCAGCAACCACAGTGCCCTACGGGCCAGCCACATAGGTATTTCTTGAACTAAACACCCCGCCACCACGCTTTCCAGGAGACTCTATAAGCATGACACTCAGCAACCTGGCCGCTCCGGTAACCGCACCCCCAAGCGTCATTTATGACACCATATTCGCCGGTTTGCCGTCCTGACGTCACGCCGTCACTACACCCTACCGTTTATGATCAAGTCGTCTACACCGTTTCGGCTCCCACCGTACCCCGTTTTTCACGGTTGCCGCTTTGGCCCCTGCAGTTTTCCACGCGGGCCGCATCGCGCATTTACGCTTCCTGTCCAGGCCGCTTCCCACCGCAGCCGTTTTGACCCAGACCGTCTCACCACCCACCGACTTCGCCGCTTGACGGCGTCACCTCCCGCGTGCCTGCCCGCACGGTTACCCAACGCCTACGGCCTTGGCAACCGCGGCGCCCACCGGGCGAACCGCATACTACGCGATCTGGTGGATCCGCCAGTACGTCAAAGGCGCCTCCGATATCCTTCCGTCGACGCAATCAACCATCTCCGTCTACGCCATCGGCTCCACCCAGGCCGAGCCCGACCGGGCCGTGATCTCCTTCGCGGTCACCGCAACCGACACCGCCGTCGAGCTCGCCCGCAACGAAACGGCCCGCTCGTGGACCAAGGTTTCCAAGTACCACACCCAATACGGTCGCCCGGAGAGCCAGGTCGAGTACGTTCTCTACGGCGGAGGTGACATCCCATACCGTAGCCCAGGCGATGACCGACGTCGGCCGGATCTTTGGAGACGTGCTGGGAGGAAATGCGTTCGGCGACTGGAGCCTCAGGCCCGAGGATGGCCGAGCATTCACCGAGGCCGGCATCGCGCTCTACCACGCGCCCCGCACCATGGCCGGTGAGGACCGGTTCGATCCGTCCATCCTGCTGGAGGTCTGCGATTGGATCCGCGACCGGGAGGATTGCCAGTTCATCATCCTGGGATCGGGCGACTCGGACTACCAGGTCCTGGTGGACCGCGCCCGGGCGCTGGAGTGCAGGATCATTCGGTGCGCCTTCCGCCAGGCCGTGGGCCGAGAAATGCTCGCCGCCGCGCCGCTGTTCCCGCTGGAGGCCGAGCTGGGGATCTACCTGGCCGAGCACGGCGACGTGGAGGTCCAGACGCGCGCACCGCAGGAAAACGCGGCGTCATCCGGAACACGCGGCGTCATCCGGCAACGCAGCGGCCCTCGGCGCCTTCATCACGGAGACGAACCGCCTCGAGGACCGCATGAACTTCGTCGGCTACAACGTGCTCTGCAACCAGTGGATGCTGGACTGGGGCATTGCCTGGAACGAGTACGAATGCCGCAAAGTGGTTGACGGGCTGGTGGAGGCCAGGCTGGTGGAGGCCGGCGTCGTCGAACGCCACGACGCGTTCAACCCCAACAACCCGCAGGTTCCCACCGCGGCGATACGGCTGGTGCGCACCAACGAGACCGTGCGAAATACGCTGGGCTTCAACCGCCCGCCCATCAGAAGCACCGTCCTGCCGGCATCAGGTTGACTGCCGCCGACATTCTCCAAGCTGCCGCAGAATACACAACGCGCTCCATCTTCATTCATTCCTTTTGCTGATCCTGCGTCATCGTAACGCGCGGATCCCGCAGTCGGCGGCCTTGAGTTCGGAGCGGTAAAATTGGAACCAAGCTGGTGGGAAATCTCCGAATGCTGGTTCACGTAATGGATGTTGCGCGAACCAAATCTGGTATCCATTGGGGATATCCTGGAAGGAAAGTTTCAAAATCAAGCCTGTAGGGTAAAAGGGGACCACCGGCCTAAAAGGGTTCCCTGTACTCTGGCGGCAGAGCCCTTCTCCCATTCTCAATGGACCTCATGGTCTCTCTCCAGGTCCTATTTGTTCCAGTCGCTGCGTCGCTGTCTCTACCCGGGCTCGCCATCCCATGACGTGACGTGACCGCCTTCGCAGTTTCATCGAGGCCAGGGAATAGAGTCTCACGCGTGATGTGGAGCAATTCGAGCTCCTTCAAGATGCGGCTCTTGCATCCGGCTGGGATGGTAAACGTGTAGTGATGATAGCTTGGCATCGACTCGTTCCATCGGGCAATCTGGCCGCGCTCAAACCTCTCGTGAAATGCCGATAACAAGAACGCTCCGGACTGGGCCCTCAGTCGCTCGACCGACTGCTGGGGTTCAACGACGAACACCCGGAACAAGTCCCGCGGGTCGATGCGAGGCTGAAAGTGGGGTTTCGCTATCCCGATCAGGTGGTAGAGCCTGTTCATCGCCTGGGAATAATGTAGTCTGGGCCAATCGCAGCCGCGCCGTTTGCCCAGCAACAGGCTCTGTTCCGCGCGGGTGAGCTTGGCGAAGTTCGCTATCACGCTGACGGTGTCGCTGTTGTACGGCTTTACCATGCTGTGAGGGACGGCGAACACGTGCAGGCGTCCCTCGTCGTCAATCAGGTCTCCCTCACAAGCGTAAAACAGTGCCACCAACGGGTTCTTGGTGATGTCCAAGAGCCTGGTCTTGAGCCCATGGTGCTGCGCCAGGACCCATTGGTCCAATGCCGAAACCATCCCGGAGAAGTCCTCAGGACGCCGTGTCATCATGTCGAGCAACATCCGACCTTCGCTTTCCCGCAACTGAGAGCGTCGCATCGCTGACGGGCGCAATTTCCAGCGTTTCCCTTCGCCGCGGTAATACAGTTCAAAATCGCTCGTCGCGCTGTGCGACTCACGTAGGTTCAGGCACACATCAATCAGGTCAGCCACGCGCCTGATGACCGTCTTGGCCGGTGATTCCGGATCTTTGGCAGGGTCAATATGCCGAAATAGGTGGGCCCGCCAGGGGCGTGTCGCCGTCAGATCAGTTCCGGTCAAGTTGGCAGCGGCGAATTCGGCCTGGTCCACCGTGGCGCCCCGCAGGACGGCATCCTTCAAGTCCGCGTATTCGAACCTCGCTCCGGTCAGGTCAGCGGCCTCCAGGTTCGCTTCCCGCAGGTCTGAGTTGAGGAAACTCGCCCCCTGGAGATTGAAACTGGCATATGGATTGCGAAAATCGGTCCGCGCCAGGTCGGTAAAACTGAGGTCGGCCGCGGGATATTCCGTAGCCTGTTCGACGGAGCGGCCCTGCTCGTGCTCGGCCCGCTGCACCAGCAAGGCACCGATGCGCGTCCCGCTCAAGTCGCGTTGGTGTCCGCCGCTCGCGGGAGGATGGCGTACCGTATCCCAGACGTTCACATTCGCGTTCCAATGTTGAACGCCCTGCAGGAACAGTTGAAGGTCCTCATCATTCGCCATGGCCGCGCTCGTTATTGGGGTGTCGTCTGATTGGAGAGATCCTTTGATCGACCGGATCTCCAAAGTCATTATCTATTCCGCCGGAGGAGTATATACGTCTCGACCGGTAGTGCTCCGTGACTGGATGGATAGTCGTGCAGATCCCTGGCGTTGCCGGGTTTTCCATCGCTGACGTCGTAGTCCTGAGGCGGTCACGCAATTTTCCTGCGGCACGTCATTCAGGTACCGGGGGACACTTCGTATGCGCCGCCGGCGATTCCGATAAGATGCAGCCGGTCCGGCATTCTTGATTGATCCTGATCGTCCGCATAACGGCTTGCCGGCTCGTCTCCATCCCGTTACAATCCCAGCCGCCATCGTGGTTGCAGAGTGCCAATCGCCCGGCACTGACCGAGTTCAGTGGGGTGCTGATTGTCGCAACCAAATTGTGACCGCAAGCATGGCGACGTACCAATCGGCGGGCCGCGTTGGCTTCGGTCATCGCGAACGCAGGGCGGCATTCGCTCCACACTCGCGGCGCTAGTGTGGAAACTCGATTGCCGCGCTCACTGCTCCCGTTCCTGCGGCACGATTATGCAAGAAGGAGGACAGTCGTTCCATGACTACCAAAGACGGAGAGGCGTTCGTTGCTCGCTACATAGCGGTTGACAGCCACCTCAACGAGCGCAACGGCTCTACGAAGCAGGTGTACGGCGTCGCCGGAGAACGCCCGGCGGGCCGCAAGCTCGCGGATGACATCGCCAGATACTGCAACCAGCTGGATAGGGAGGGCTACGAGGTCGTCTCGATTTTCCCGCTCACCGCTGGACGCGCCGCGGAAGTGTCCGCAGAAGCCACGGAACGCGTGGCCGGGCGAACCTACCAGACCAGCCTGTCAGAGACGGATGAGGAATCGGATTACGTGGATACCGGCGTGGGCTACAGCGTGACCGATGGGGTGATTGTCGTCGCCAACCGGCGGCGACGCCGTCAACTTCGGGAGTGACGTGAAGACGTAACAACCAAGTCCTTTCCACCGTCCGGTCCGGCGCAGCGCTGCCGCACCGGACGACGTCAGAGGTTCAAAGGACCAGTGCCGTGCCGCAGAGGGAGGATTTCGCGATCCAATGGGGCGGCCGGATGGAGTGCACCGTGTTGGGTGTCGATGGCCTGACCCATGTGCTGTCGGGGCAGAGGCCGGGTAGAGACGGTCGTTTCACCGACGAAGGCGCATATCGTCGCGCCATTGAGCGGGCGCTCTGAGAGAACGGGCGGTAGCTCTGCTGATGCGACGGCGTTGCAATAACCTTTCCACGGAATGCGATTTGTCCGCCTGACTGGGGCTGACCGCTCGGAAGAGCGGCCCTACGATGACTGCAAAACGCTTCCGTGAAGCTACGGAACATCGTGGAGTCGACATGGAAATCACGAAAGAAATACCCTCGGTCAATTTCCACCTGTGGAAGCCCTGCAACATGAGGTGCCGGTTCTGCTTCGCCACCTTTCAGGATGTCGGACAGGACGTCCTGCCCAAAGGACACCTGCAGCGTGAGGGCTGCCTTTCCGTGGTGGAGGCGCTGGCCAGCGCGGGGTTCGATAAAATCAACTTCGCCGGCGGCGAACCCACCCTCTGCCCCTGGCTCCCGGACCTGATACGGCGGGCCAGAGAACTGACGCTCACCACGTCCATGGTCACCAACGGCAGCCGGATCACGCGGGAGTGGCTTGACCAAGTCGACGGTCACTTGGATTGGGCCACCTTGAGCATAGATACTGTGGATCTGCAGAAATTGGAAGCGTCAGGACGAACCACCCGGGCTGGCCCTCTCAGCGAGGATGACTACCTGGGCGTCATTGATCTGCTGAAGGAGCGGGGGGTCCGCCTGAAAGTCAACACCGTGGTGACGCGTTGCAACTGCGACGAGGACCTGACCGGCTTCATCGCCAGAGCGCGACCGGAGCGGTGGAAGCTGCTGCAGGTGCTTCCCATCAGAGGCCAGAACGACGGTCTGGTCGATGACCAGGTGATCACGCCCGAGCAGTTCGCCGGCTACGTTGCCCGCAACCGCGGCGTGGAGGCCAAGGGCGTCGCGGTGGTTCCGGAGAGCAATGACCTGATGACCGGCAGCTATGTGATGGTCGACCCGGCGGGCCGCTTCTTCGACAACGTGGCCGGAACCCACGTTTACAGCCGTCCCATCCTCGAGATCGGCGTCGGTGCCGCTCTCCGGGAGGTATCGGTCGACCCCGACAAATTCCGGTTGCGGGATGGACTGTATGATTGGTGACGAGCACGAGGATAATATGACTGAACGCGAAGTGATACCCCACCTACCCACCAGTGGCCAGATAATCGGAGCCCTGATCAGCAGGCTGGGCATCAGGCACCCCAATCTCCAGGATAGAACGGCACGCCGGTATTTCTCCGCCAATCCGGAGCGCCTGGTGAAGGAATCCAGCAGGGCCGAGATCATCGCGGCGATAGCGGAGGTGCTGACAGACTTCGGATTCATTGCGTCGCCCGAGGAGAGGGAAGCCAATTACGAATTGGCGCCCATGTTGGCCTCCATACTGCAGTGGCACGCGGGCAACTGGGACTTGTTCCGGTCGTTCCTACGGCGAAGGACCATGAGCGTCCTGCCGAGTCATCTCCCGAAGGTCTGGGAGGCCTACGTCAGGCTTGCCGTCATCGATCTGGCCGTCAGGGTAGCCGCCCATCTGCATCGTGCCGGATCGTCTCCGCCAGCGCTGGACTTACTTGGTTGGGCGAGCCACACAACCCGAAAAACCTACCTCAATCAAAAGCGGCGCCAGGCTGGGCTATCCCGTAAGGACGTGGTTGACGAAATCAAGGTGAACGATAACACCTTCGACGCCTGGATGTACCACGGCGCTCGACCGTCCAACGACAACCTCACGAAGATGGCCAAGGTGCTGGCAGACAATGATGAAGATTCGAACGCAGCCAGCATCGCCCTTGAACTGCGGGCCCTCTACTGGGTCAGCGACGTCGCCGCCCTGTTGGGCGAGCACATAGGGGCTGAGGCCGTGGACGAAGCCATCGGGCGGTTGCGCCGGTACGCTGAGCAAACCTATCGCATAATTGATGATCAGTTCCCTGCCAAAGACCGTCAGGAATCCCTCACCGTGTTGGCGGACTTGGGTGTTGGCGCCCGTATTGCGGAACCCCTGCTGGCAGCTCTGATCGAGCGGGAACCAGACGCAGAATGGCGGGAGGACCTGCGGTCCACCGGAATGGACTGGGTACGCCGCGTCCTCTCGGTCAATCAGAGCGTTCGCCTTGGTGAGGTGGACGCTCTGATTGAGAAGACGGAAGGGCGCCTCCTCGACGACTGGGACGTCAGCAACCCCGAGGCTTACGCCCATTACCGGCGTTCGCTAGAACTACAGGTTCAAGGAAGACTCGACGAAGCTCTGGCAGAGGTAGAGACGGCGGCCCGGCTCGACCCGTTGGATCCAGCGAACCACTTCACGCTGGGGTCGGTAAAAACCGGCATCGGTGTCGGGCGCGCAGATACGGCCCTCGTCAACGAGGGGATGGATGCGTTATGGCTGACGGTAGCGCTGGACACCAAGTGGATACTCCCCTGGACCGAAATCGGTTCGACCCTGCTCCACACCGACAGACCGGCAGAGGCGGTGAAGCATCTGCGCGGCGTGAAACCGGAATGCGGCCCGCTGGATTCCCATTACCACAGCACGTTGGGAGCTGCGTACTGGAAGTTGAGCCAGCTGTCTGAGGCTCTGGTAGCGTTCGAGGCGGCACTCGAACTGGATCCCGAAGAGACGTCCGCGTTGTTGGCAGCCTCGGAACTCGCCCTCTTGATCGGCGATGGCAAAAAGCACCGGCGGTATTCCAGGCTGGCTCAACATTTCGGAGCTGACGACGGCACGCTCAAAATCTGGGAGATGCTACGGGAATTCGGTCAAAAAACCCAGGACAATGCTGGCACTGCCGACCACGACAGGAAGATCGCGATCATGGACGCCGTCATCAGGCTCAGTCCCGATGACGACTATGCCCACCTCACCAGGGGGCTGGCGCATTTCACCAAGGGCGATGAGGACCTGGCCATCGCGGACATGGACGCCGTTCTGCAGGTGGATCCTGACCACGCGGCCGCGTACATGCTGCGGGGCATTTTGTTCGGAAACCGTAAGCAGTGGGACCGGCTGGTCGCTGACATGAGTGCATTCATCCGGCTCCGGCCTGAAGATGCTTTGGCCTATTACCACCGGGGGATAGCATACGGCGAACAGGACGCCCTGGACAAGGCGCTCGGCGACTTGTGCGAAGCCATCCGCCTTGATCCCGGCCATGCCGATGCCCACCGCGTCCGAGGCGATTTTCTTCGGTACAAAAGAGAGTATGACAAGGTGATCGAGGATTTCGACACCGCGCTGCAGCTCGACCCCGAGAACGCGGAAGCCCACCTGGGCCGGGGAGCGGCATATCACATGAAGGGCGATCTGGCCCGGGCCATCGCGGATTACGACGCTGCGCTCCGGCTCAAGCCCCAAGATCCGTTTGCCTATCGGTTTCGCGCGGACGCCTATGTTGCCAAGGGGGAATATGACCTGGCGATCTCAGACTGCAACGGGACATTGAAACTCAATCCACGAGACCCAATCGCTTATTTCACCCGCGGCAATGCTCACCTATTCAGTGGGAAACTGGAACCGGCGTTGGCGGACTTCAGCAAAGCGGTTGAATTCGATCCCACCAGCGGCCGTTCCACTTATGGCCGGGGCCTGGTTCGCCAGTTACTGGGCGACGACGATGGCGCTGAGGGGGATTTTCAACGCGCTCGCGAGTTGGGGTACAACGACGTGGACCTTGAGTGATGAGGTTGAGGAGACCGCGCCGTTAGTGCTCGCCGGATCCGGCTTACCCGTGGTACATTCGCATGCGCGCCGGCCAAGGGCAGGACCGCTAAGATGCAACCTTTGCAGCTACGCCAAGCGCCCCAGTATCCGTTTCAATATCGCCACCAAGGTAATGCGTCACAGGCGCACTACTCCCGTGTAAACGTGCTTGTGATAAAATGTATGCACGGTAACAGTGTCGAATGGGCGGAAGTCCAGGTTGGCAGAGCCAAAGCCGTTATAGTTAGCCTCATTATCCTCCTACTCGCGTCGTCAACTCCCACATTGGGAGTTAGCTCTCACACAGAGCAGACACATCACCACCAGTGCAACACTGAACGTGAAGAAAAGGAGACTATTATGAAGCTAATGGAACAACACATTGTCGAAAGTATCCAGGATATAGACCAGGATATTGAGGCTGGCGTGACGGCGAGAGTTCTGCCCATCCGACCCTGTAACTACGCTTAATTCTGGTTGGACTGGGCCAGTTCCTCCAGCATCGAATCGCAAGGTGAACCCTTCACTGATAGTGCGCTGGTTACTCCCCGTGACAATGTGGCGGACTCGGTCACCGGGAAGGCCGTCTGCGGAGAACCCCCCATCAACGGTGTTGAGTGGGTCAACGCCCGAAGCCACCTCTCACCTGCCGTAGACATCCCAGCACCAGAAACCCTGACGTCCCACGGCTAATACAGGCGCTGGCAAGGCTCTCACATCGACTAAGAACCACAGCCAGCTCCCGGGATTGAAGTCGCCCCAAGGGTCAATACGGGTCCGTCCCCAGCCCACGGAACATCCGACTTCCGTGCGGCCATCATGCACCGCGTGGCCGGTCGCATAGTCCACGTACGCGACCCTGGCCATGCCGGCCAAGACGGTGGTGGCCACCACCGCGCCCGTCTGGATGGTTCTATACCAGTCCACGCCCAATCGGGCCCGCATCTCATTTTCGCCGGCAACACCGGGATTCCTGACTACCCGCTTTCCGGCGTGGATGGCGATGGTCTGACCCAACAGTCGCTCCGGCGCCGGCCATGATCTGGTCTCCACGGTCTTGACCCCCAGAGTAATCAACGACGTCCAAGGCTGATGCAATGTGATGGCATACATCTGGTGGTACGGCGCACGCGGTCATTCTCGCAGGCTGGTGACGGTGCCCGGACCGGCTCCAGGTTGGACCTCCATATCTCGAAGCTATCCGGCATTGCGCCGGCGGCACAACATCTTGTCGCCCCCGTGCAACGTTTTGCCGACGCCGTTTACCAATGGTCGAGCCGCGTAATGACTTATTCGATCCCGCAAGAGGGTATCACCCCCCGCGCCACTGCTCGTAATGCCGCCTGAGCATGCATGCTTAGGATCGCACCCTCTTCACGACGCACGCGGGGAGGCATGGCGTTCGGTGCATCGAGGTGCTGTCCCAGCTGTCCTAACCTGTCGAGTTCCCGGAGGGTAACCGCCACTGCTTCGACCTGCCCCGCATCCCTTACGGCATGATTGGGGCAAGGATCGATCAGCGATGGATAGATCTCCGCCAGCACGTGGTAATGTCCCTCCTCCCCCAGTGCCTCGAACGGCCAGACTCGCATATCTTTCACGTCTTTGCGATGCTGCCGTAACCTTTGCAGCCTGGCGATCCCGGTCAGCGCCTGGCTGCCGACCACGCCATTGCCCCAGAGCCCCCACACTTCCTGCGCCCCCGGAACCACGCACTCGGCGTAGCGGCGACTGGGCGGCAGGTTCATTCCCCAGCCGTGCCTCGGCTTCGTACCCAGGAGGCCCTCAATTTGCCACCCATCCGGCATGCCCCAAAACGGCCCTTCGCCTGCGAAATGCGCGTTCAGCCCTGCCGCTGCCTCGAAACGGTTGTTCCAGTTATCGGGACGATCGACGATCACTTGGGCAATTTGCTCCCAGACCGCTTCCCAGGAGGCTCTGCCGGTTAGTATTTGAGCTGCACCCTCGGGATATCCGAAAGAAAAGTCGAACCCGCAGAGCAGCCGGCAGCCTTCTTCCGTCGCTGCCCCTAGCAACGCTTCGATGCGGTCCATTGCCTTATCACGCGTGGTGTAGTTCTCGAGATGCGGCGTTCCACGCCCATCACAGACGGCGATCCAAACGCTGTTTGCGGTATCCACGCGAGTAGGCGTAGCGCTGGACGACCAATCAACTGCCACGTATCTGTTGAAAAGCGGCATATTTCCTCCTACGACGTTTCTTGTTGGCCGGCTGCTTCCGTAAATCGCCAATGTTCGGGAGATTCTATTCTTGTGTTATGTGGGACACAAGCAGCCCAAGGCGATCAGCGACGCCCAGGGCTGAGCAACGTGATGGCGTACACTGAGTCAGCGTTGGTGCAGCCGGTCATACTCGGTGGTAGGCGCTCCCCGAGGCGTCGCGGCCACCGGACCGGCGCCGGGCTTGACCTCGGCGATGACGCCGGCGACCACTGCGGCCCTGATGATGTGATTTCGGCAGTAGTCCTGGCCGGCGATTCGGTACAGGCTCTTCACGTAGACGGTGTGGAGAGCGCGGACGGGCGGTTCCAGCTGCGCGCCGCAGGCAACGCATTGGCCATGGTCCTCACCTCCCGGTGATTTGGGTAAGTTGCCGGGATTGTAGTGAAAACGCCCCGTACCCCTTGGTTCCTTTCCCGGGCGGGCGCCGGGACATGGATGGCACCGACCAGTATGCAATGGAATCCAATGCATTGCACACCATACCAATCCATTCCATTGCGAATGCATTCCAATGGACGGGTATGGATACCAATGGAATAGATACCTATGCATTGGTTGCCCTGAACGCCGACGCGGTCCTGAGGGTGGTCGCGCGGCACGACCGGATGGTCACGGCGGGTTTGGCGGCATAAAACCCGTCATCGGGGGCTCTTTGGGCCCGCCGTGGTCAGGCAAACGACGGTGGAAACGGCCGCTTGCGAACACCCATTCGCCGCGCGATAATTACCTTTATCGCGCATCTTTTACCCGCCCAAATCGCCCTCGCAACCCCGCCGCCGGAGACCCGCCCATGACCACCGCCGCCGACCTGCAGATCGCCGTCCGGGAACCCGCCCCACTCCCCGGGCTCAGGGCCGCCGATGAGGGCGTCGCCGCATCCCTGGAATCCGTCCTCTCCGACAACACCCGCCGGACCTACACGACCCAGTGGCGCATCTTCACCGGCTGGTGCGACGAGGTCGGCCTGGTGTCACTTCCCGCCGAGCCCCTCACCGTGGCCCGCTACCTGGCCGCCCGGGCCGGCTCCGGCGCCTCCATAGCCACCCTGCGGCTGGCCACGTCGGCCATCTCCAAAGCGCATGATTGGGCGAAGCTGGAATCGCCCGGCCGGGACCCGGGCGTGCGCGCCTCCTTAAAAGGATGGGGCCGGCGCCTTTCGAAACCCCAGCGCCAGTCCGGCGCCCTCACCGCCGACGTGCTCGCCGTGATCCGCCTTACCGCCGTCCAGCCCAGGAGGCGCGGACGCGGGTTCGAGACGCCGGCGCAGGCTGCCGAGCGGGGGAAGTTTGACGTGGCCCTGGTGGCGGTACTGTCGGATGGCGGGTTGCGGCGCTCCGAGGCTTCGTCTCTCACCTGGGGAGACGTCCAGCGCTGGGACGACGGCTCCGGCCGCATCACCGTGATCCGTTCGAAGACCGACGCCGAGGCCCAGGGCGCGGTGGTGGCCGTCACCCCCGCCGCCATGACTGCGCTTTCCGCTATCCGGCCGGCGGGGGTTGGTGGCGAGGCGAGGGTGTTCGGGCTTTCGGAATCCCAGATCGCCCGGCGGGTCAAGGCGATCGCCAGGGCTGCGGGGTTGGCGGACTGGGAGCTCTTCAGCGGCCACAGCGGGCGGGTCGGCATGGCCCGGCGCATGGCCCAGAACGGCGCCCCCACCCACGAGATCGAACGCCAGGGCCGCTGGAAGCAGGGCGGCGGCATGGTCGGCCGTTACATCCGTGGAGAGTCCGCCGGTTCGGCGCTGCGGTATTTGTAGCGGGAATCCTATTTAGACAGCGCTACTTTGCGCGCCGTCCATTGATGAGCAGATCATAATAAAAGCCGGTATCGACAAATTCGTTGGTGGAGGGGTACAGTACGGTGCAGCGGAGCAACTTCGCTGATTCGGAGATTTTTGCCGTGGCTGATACCCCTCTCATATACTTTTCCGCTCTTGAACTAGAGAACGTCAGATGCTTCGGCGGGTGCCAGAAGCTAGACCTAACCGATAATGGCAGGCCAGCGCGGTGGTCTTTGCTCATCGGCGAGAACGGGACAGGAAAGACGACTCTCTTGGAGTGCTTGGCTTGGATGCGTCCGGAGCCGGATGAGGATAAAGCCTCCAAAGGTACCACAGGCCCGGAGCTTCCCGGAGTATCTACCCCTCTTACTGATGAAGAAAACGAAGTACTTGAAACGCTTCCGTGGAAAGGTTCTCGGAGAGTTAAGATAGGCGTTACATTGTCATTTGGCATCGGCCTTGAACCGAACGGCTCGCCACATAGGGCCAACAGCAAGGCAAAGGATTGGACAGTTGGACGGAAACTCAGCTTCGATCAGCAGGCACATTTGATCGCTTGGGAGCCACTAGGCAAAGGCAGCATCCCCAAGCCGGATGGCGAATTTCCTGATCCTCTGATAGTAAACTACGGCGCGGACCGGTATCTCGGTGTCCGCAACTTATTTGGAATAGACGAAGCTGGTCCAGGGGACCGCAAGCGCCTTTCCGAAAGTACGAAACTCTGCGATGTTGAAGAAATACTCATGGGGCTCGACTATGCAGCTAGAGCTGACAAGGAAGGACGCGAGGTTTCTAGCCTCAAGCATGTAAAGCAAGTGATAGCGCGAATCCTACCTGGCGACCAGGATGACGAGGTAATCGAGATTCATCCTCCCGACGTGCTGGATACTGGTCGACTCAGTGGTGTACATGCCAATACGTTTACCGGTCTAGTTCCTATGTCTGCCTTGAGCTTGGGTCATCGGACCACATTGGGCTGGGTAATTGACTTGGCGTGGCAGTTCCTAAACCACTACCCGGAGAGTTCAGACCCGCTAAAGGAGCCTGCGGTAGTACTTATAGACGAAATCGACCTACACCTACATCCACGTTGGCAACGCGAGATCATGAAGGACCTGAGCGTGCTGTTTCCAGCGACACAGTTCATCGCTACATCACACAGCCCGCTAATAGTGCAGGCTGCCGATACGGCGAACTTGGTGCTGCTGCAAAAACGAGATGACGACGTCGAGATAGTGCAAGATATGGCTGTGCCCAGAAATCTTCGGGTCGATCAGATCCTAAATAGCCTGTTTGGAGTGGAGGGTTCGCGTAACGAACGCATTGAACGTTTGTTTGCCCAGAGGGCAGAGCTGGCGGACAAGGCTGATCGGTCACCGTACGAAGAGGATACCCTGAGAGATATCCGCCGACAGATTGATGAGTTACCTACGGCGCAGGACGGTAGTGACCGAGAAGCCATGGATCTCATCCGCCGGTTTGCGAGCCGCCTCGAAAACGGGTAAGGTCACTGAGTTATGATCCGGATTCACCGAACCCCCACAGCCCCCGCCAAGTTAAGGCAAAAAGGGTCACGTCAGACGGAGATTGATTGCGCTGCCTATGATGCAGCACCTGCAGGGTATATAGCCCACACGGAAAAATTGCCCACCAAGAACTACTATAAATGGAAGGACGTCAAGGATGCCCTCATGAGGATGCATCGCGAAAAGTGCTGCTATTGTGAGACCAAGTTGTACGGGGCGGCCCACTTCCATGTGGAGCACTTCAGACCGAAAGCAGAAGTACGCCAAAGTCGTGCTGGCAATCGTGAGTATCCTGGGTATTACTGGTTGGCATATCGCTGGGAGAATCTGCTATTGGCGTGTCCTATTTGTAACATGAACAAGGGCACGCTGTTTCCTTTAGCGAACCCAGCACAACGCGCACGGTCGCATAACGAGGACCTTGCCACGGAACGCAAGCTATTTGTGAACCCTTCAGAGGAAGATCCCAGAGAACACATCCGTTTCCAAGGAGACCTCCCAGTTCCGCAGTCTGACCGCGGTCGTTGTACAATCGAAGGGCTTTGCCTACGTCGCCCCGAACTCCGTGAGGAAAGGCTCGAGTGCTTGAAATTGATCACCACTCTCATCGATGGTCTCGAGATCGTCGAAGCTTGGCCTCCATCTCCATGCGACCAAGCTTGGCGCGATGATGTGCGCAGATTCATAGACAAATCTATGCAGCCCGACGCCAGGTTCAGTTCAATGGTGATGGATCTCGTGGAACACCGAGGGGTTTTAGTCGGCAATATCGAGCAGCCGGGCAACTAAGGCCGTGCCATCAGCAGTCAACTCACCACACTGTCGAAAGTCCCGCGCCTGTTCTACCTGACAGTCGATCTGCGCCAACCGATCGGCAACGTGGTCGCTTACTGCGCTGGGTTGAATCACCGGTATTAATTTTAGGATGGATCGGATTACTACGAACACGTAGAGGGCCTGTAGAATGCCTTCTGAATCCCGTTGTTCGTCGCGCCAAGGAGAGTAGTACATAGTACGTTGGGGTACCACGAGGGGGAGTACTCGCTCGATCAGAGACAGTTGGAGGTGCATGGCCTCATGAAGAATCGCCTCCGCAACCCTTAGCGCAGCTACATTTGACCACACCCGTGGCACCGAGACAAAAATAGAGAAGGGAACCGCGGGGTCGCTGAAGCTGACGTCTACTTCATCGTCGACTGGGTCGATGATATGAAGTGACCTCACGAGCGTACTGACCGTCGGCCAGATAGTAGGCACGAGGTTCAAGAAGGAGATGGCTTCCTCTAACTGATGAGCGACGGGCTCTTCCACTCCGTGCGCATCCAAAAACCGAACTTCGCGCCCAGCGACCTGTTGAGCGATATCGGGAGGAAGTATTTCGACCGGTATGTCCCCCGCGCCCGGGCTACCTCCTGCGTTCGATGCCGTACCACATCGAACCACAACCGAGCGCCCTCCTCTAGGATTTCTGAGGAGCAGTCGCGCCGTACCATAGGCAGCAGGCGTGAGTCCTATGTCGCGCTCCATCTGTTTCCAAGCTACTTGCGCGAGCGGTTCAGCGAGTCCAGGGAACCAAGGGGACATGAACGGATCCGGGAGAGTTGATCGGACAAGTGCCCTGAGTTTGTCAATATCCATTGTAGGCATAAAGTGAGTACACAACCGCGAACCGCTCTCCATCAAGGACCTTTGACACGGCATGGTTCGATTTCTCGGATATTTCGAACCCGATTACGCTCCCGGACAATGGCATCAGGACCCGGTGGACGTCAACAGGGTCACCGCTATCGAACAACATCAGAAACCCTCCCTTGGACATACTCCACCCTCGGTTAATGTGGATGATCACACGGTGGGTCTCCCCATCGGTCTGTACATCAGTGTGGATCCTAATCCGCTGCCCAGCTAGCATCTTGTGGACTGACCAGTCTACGCGTGCTCCGAACGCACGATCGAATATGCCCCCAACCTCCCGTCGCATTGCGTCCAAGAATCTTGGATCTCGCAGGAAGGAAATAGGTCCTGGCAGTTGGCCCTCAGTCAAGCACAGTTCATGTTGTTCGTAGAAGTCCGCCTCGACGAGCTTCCAGCGAGCATCCGATTCGAGCCACGCCAGCAGAGATGCAATCGACGCATGGCTGAAGGACGCCGCGGCTGTGAAGTGAGGGAAGGGCTCACGGTATGCTTGCAGCGAAGCTGGCTGGATGAGTTGTGCTTGCGCCATGTCGTCATTTACCAAACACGAGGGTATTGACGGTGTCCCGGACACGCCCGATCAGCAGTTTTTGATCAGCGCAATACACCGATGGATTGTCGTATCCATTGTCATCGCTCCAACGATGAAGCGTCATCCCTCCTCCACAGACACTCAACTCAGAGCAGTTTAAACAGGTAGGGTTGCTTGGCCTCTGGATTGCCAGCGATTCGGAAAAGTCAGGCAATTGGAGAATTTGCCGAAGCCGATGGGTATGCACTGACCAAGGACCGGCGAAGCGGTCTGCTCCATCGAAGGAACTCTTAAGGGTATCGTTCTTCGTTATCGACCCGTCGGTGTCTATCACGAGTAGTCCGTAATCAGTGAGGCCAATACCATCTTTCGACCCTGACCCGCCTAGGATTAGCTTGACCACGTCATCGAGAATGCGGATTCTGATGGGGTTGTCATCGGCGACGTAGGCTTCAAACAACCTCGCCATCCAGCATCCATATTCAGTCGATGATGACGATGCCTTGCCTGGAGGGTAACGGGAGTGGTTACCGTCCCGGTATATGAAATCGAGGCTGGGGGGGTCTAGTTCCTTGAAGAAAGAATAAACTTCGATGGGGTCGGATGTAGGGTCGACCACCGCCAGTATACCCGTGAATAATTGTTTGCCTGCCGGATGTGAGCGAAGGCACTCAAATCCTTGCATTACACGATCGAAGGTTCCTCGAGCATCGAATCCAACTCGATTCTGGTCGTGGATATGGCGCGGACCGTCCAAGCTCAGGGAAATTGTCACGCTGTTGTCCGCGCACAAATCAAGTATCTCAGACGTAATCAGCGTGCCGTTGGTTTGAATGCTGATCGCACAAGCAGCTGGGAGAGCACGTCGGAGGGTACTCACCACATACCCTAAACCATCCTTACCCAGGAGCAGGGGTTCGCCCCCGTGAAGCACAACCGCGAACTGTTGCCCGTCAGCGTAGGTGAGGTCGCATAACGCTTCAACGACCGCCGCGCATGTTTGACGCGACATTTGCTTTGGCTGGCGGGACCACCCAAGGTCCCCCAGATGATAAACGTAGCAATATGCGCAGTCGATGTTGCAGCGGCTCGCAACTTTCAGCAAAACTGTATCGATTTTGGGCATATTGGGCTGCCGCTTAGCGGGACCGGTTGTGTCTGTTGTGCATACGGTTATACGCTTGGGGTTCGGCCGCTTGTTCGTTACGGACTTCTTCGATAAGCCTTGCAAGCACTGGGCTACGGGTGACCACCTCGGTGATGTCAATCTCGCCCAGCGGTTCGAGGTCTTCCGGGATTTCGGCCTGTCCGTTTCCGGTCATCTCGTCATTCATTTTCCCACCAAAGCTGACGGGCGCGCCCGAATAGTCATAGGCACACCAGGTTCCGGGAATGATACCACGTGTTGCCCACACCTCCGTTTCCGGACAGCGACTATCAGTCCGGACAATCGGTCCGGCGCGTCAATCTACTCCAGCACGTCATGTCCCTCATCGCCAAGCGATTTGGCAATCCAGCGCAACGATCCACCAGGAATCTCATTACTCGGCGACTGAAACTGCAGCCAGCGTGTCTCCAGCCATGACCGCTTGGGCGTAGGCGCGGATATCATCCAGTTCAAGGTCGGAGTAGTCGTCCAGGATCGCCTCCGGCGAAACGCCTTGGGTCAACAGGCTCAGCATCAGTTCCACCGATATCCGCAGTTCGCGGATGACGGGCTTCCCGCCAAGTACGTCTGGTCGGGCGATTATTCGTCTAATCAATTCGTGGTTAGCTGACATAGCTTCCCTGGCAAGCTTATGAATTATGGCTGCCTATCAGCGACCGACCAGCACGGTTTGCCAATTGGATAATTGCCCCAATCCGCCGCGCAGTATCGGTGAAGTGCTGTACCTCTTCAGGAATGAGCACCCGACCCAGGACTTTGCGTTCCCGGTAGGACAACCACTTCTTGAGGACTTGGTAGCCGCCAAGCCGGTAGTTCCAGACGGCTGCTGGAATGTTACGCCAGTAAGCACGGTCGTTCAGGTACACGTCAAAGGCGGTGTCACCCAGTGTCCAGATGGCATCGGCCAGTGCGGTCCGCTCATCGTCGGTGTAGTTCCGTTCCACGATCCTGCCCTGGCCGGGCATGACGGCCTCTCCCGTGCCGAAATGACCCCAGCCAGCGGATACCGCGAAGTCGTCGCCGGCCATGTTTCCGCCGTCCGTCGTGGTGGGCACGGCGATGGCGGCGAGTTCGAGACGCGGCCGGCCGGTGGTCACGCCAGCGACAGGGGTATCGGAATCCAGCAGGGCGGCCAGTTGCCGGCCCCGCGCCGCCGATTCCGACAGCGAATCCGCCGCGCCGGCGGCGACGCCGTCGGGCCAACCGGGCAGCGTGATGCGTGGCCACTCCATGCGCAGGGCGCCGGCGTTGGCGGTGCGGTAGGCGGGGTCGTGCAACGTGGCAATGACGTGGTGGAACAGGTCCTCTACACCAAGGCCCAGGCGGTCCAAATAACGTTGCGCTGAGAGCGACAGGTTGGGACGACGTTGTGTACTACCAGCGTCGATGCCGAGGCCGTCGTCCCGTAGCCAGGCCGGGAACCAGAGCGTTCCCCGTTCGATCAGGTGATATGAGGCCATGTGGCGCGTAAAACCGGATTGAGTTTCCGTCGCTCCTTTTCGTAGGTGCTGAGCAGAGGACAACCATAAATTGCCTTCAAAGACATGTTGTTGGTAGTCAGGCCGCGGGCGATCCAACAATCCGCTGTCGCCTTCCCAGTAGAGCCAGCGGGTGTCGAAAGGACGGTAGACATAGCGAATGAAGCCAGTTTCCATCGCGCCGCCACGGCTACGCAGCGCATCACGGATCCCTCGAGCGTCAAATCCGGACCTGGGATTCATCACAGTAGGATAATGCTGTGCAACGACCTCATGATCCACGTTGGAATTGAAGTACGTGGCGACGCGCTCCTTAAGTTGGTCGAGCGATATATCCACCAGGAAGCTATCGCGGCTGGTAGTTACTCCCGGGAAGAAAGTCGGAAATAGATCAGGCAGCGCCGGCCAGTCCTGCCATCCGTCGCTCACCGCCAGGTCGGCGAATGGCAATCCCAGAGATAGCACTGGCGCGATTCCATCATATAGATCCAACGGGTCAGTCTCCGCCGTCTCCGCAAGTTCGCCATGCTTGGACTGGCCCCATAGGTGGCGGAAGTCGACGGACTGCGCCGGCGCATGGTCAGCCTTGCGCACCAGGGTGGCAATCGCCGTGCCCACCTGGATGCCCACCGGATCCTCGGACGTGGAAAAGATACTGGGGTCGGGTGTGCCCTCCGGCGTCGTCTTGCCCGTCTTGTACTTGTCGCCATTGAGGCAGTCGATACGGATGGCGTCAAAGGCCTCGAGGTAGCGCTCGCGCATACCGGTGAAGGAGAGGCCGTCCAGCCACGAGTAGTTGGAGATGAGGCAGACCACACCCTGGCCGGTTTTCTCGGCGATGCGTCGCTCCGCCATGCGGAAGAACCGGACGTAGAGGTCGTTGAGACCCTGGCCCTCGGGCCGCCGCACCTGCTTGGTGGTCCGGTAGGCTTGAGACAATTCACGTTCCTCGTCCACGGCCATGCCGGCAAAGCCGTTGTAGGGCGGATTGCCCAGGATAACCAGCACTGGAGTGTCCTGCTTGACGCGTTCGGCCCTCTCCCGTTCTTCCTCCAGTTCCGGGAAGGGCAACGGCTTCTGCACCGTTGGCTCCCAGCCGGTGAGCGCATTGGTCAGGAAAACGCCGGCGCGTTCGTCGCCGTCTTCAGACAGAGGGGCATCCAGTTCCTGCATGGTCAGGCCGACCTGCAGGTGCGCTACGACGAAGGGGGCGGGCATGATCTCGAACCCGAAGACCCGCTGGGTGGCCGCTTGCTTCACCCGCGCGCCGGTGAGCGCGCCCAGGCCCCTGCTCCCCAGGTTTGCCGCAATGCGGCGCAGCACCTCGGCCAGGTACGCGCCGGTACCGCAGCAGGGGTCGAGCACGTACACATTCTCGCCGGCCAGCCCGTCGGGGATGCCCAGGTCGTCCTTGAGGGCCTTGTCCACGCGGGCCACCATGTAGCGCACCACCTCGACGGGGGTGTACCACACGCCGAGCTGCTTGCGCAGGTCAGGGTCGAAGGCCTGCAGGAAGGGCTCGTAGAAATAGGGCACCGCCTCGCCTTCGCTGAACCTGGCAAAGAAAGCATCGCGGTCGACACGGTTCAGGGCCGTGGCCGTCCATTCCAGCACTTCCACCAAGCCCAGGGGCTGCAACCGGCCCGGGTCCGAGATCTGCTGGAACAATGCTCGCAGCACCGGAGCCCGCAGGTGCCAGACGGCATCGTGCCAGTTGAAAGCGCCGGTGGGTGCCGGCGTCTGCCGGGCCCACAGGACCCAGGCGGAGAAGATGCCGTAGAACAGGGTCTGCACCAGGGTGGAACGGAAAAAGGCGGCGCCATCGTCGCCCTCGAAGCGCACGCCCAGGGATTCTTCCAGGGCGGTGCGTACCGCAGCGAGGGACGTCGTGTCGCTGGTCACTTCGACTCGCGACAGACCGTCACGGGCGTAGGACGCCAACAGCCAGGCCACGTCTTTGGGCTCGGACAGAGAAGCAGAATGGGACAACACCCGACCCAGATACTCGCCCAAGCCGGCGCCGACCTCTCCGGCGAAGGCCCTTGGCCTTTCCAACCGTGCGTTGAACTCCTCATCAGAAGCCGCAATCAGGAAGGTTTCCAGTCGTACTGGCTGGCCAGACGCATCCTCCCCCATCAGCACAAAGTCCCTGGCATTGGTGACCAGCACCCGCCGGTAGCCATCCCAGTAGCGGCTCACCTGATCGCCGGACGTGGTCAACCACGCTTCATCAGCTAATGGCTTGACTTCAACCACCCCGCGCTCCGGCTTCTGTCCCGACTTCGGTTTCCCTTTCTGTACCTGCTGGATCGTGTACAGGCCGAAGTCGGGATGACCGGCGCCCTGATCGGCCAGCTCTTGCACACAGAATACTTTGGGCCTCAGCGCGCCGCCCACGGCGTTCAGCAGGTTGGCCAGCGGTACGTACAGGGAACGCTCGTTCGTGGCTCCGCCGGATCCGCGCACCAGACGCAGGTCGGTGAAGTAGGCCTCGACAGCTTGGGTGAACTTGCTGCTTGCCATGGCGATCCTATTATCCCATTGGACCGAGGAGAGCCTCTACCTGCGGACGCAGTTCGTCCCTTACCGTGGCGAAAGGCGGGAGTCCACGCACCAATGGCCCCAGGGATTTTTCCCATTCCAGTAAAACATTGTCAACAACCCGAGGGTCAAAGAAGTCCTCGGGACCAGCGAAGTCCACGTGTCTCAGTCGGCATTTTTCACGCAGGCGATCTCCGAAATCGGTCAGGTCCAGCCCTTCTTGATATGTGCCCAGCACACTCCAGAGATCGTAGAAGTCCCGGGCTCGGGTGCGCACCCACCCTCTGTTCTCCAGTTGGTCCAATTGTTGCAAGATCGCCCGCAACTTCTCGGCCACCACTTCCTCCAGCGAGTAGGTCGACACCTCAACCTTCAACGGCTCGCCGTACTCATGCATGATTTCACGCTGTGCCACTGGCCAAAGGATCGGCTCGTCAATCGTGATCTCGACTTTTACAGGCGTATCCAGTCCCCGATGCCAGGGCAACCGGGCACGAATGCGGAAAGCCTGCTGGCCACCGGGGTGCGGGTTGCGTTCCTCATACCGACCACAGTGCAACTCAACAGGGGCATATTCGCCGAGCATTTGCTGAGCGGCCTCACACGCGCGACGCATCAACTCCTCCATAGCGCCGCCGGTGGGAACCCCCTCGTGTCCGGAGAAGTCCAGGTCCTCCGAGAAACGGTAGTCTCCGAAGTAACACTTCTTGAGCGCGGTTCCGCCCTTGAACACCAGTGTCTGTCTCAGTTCCGGCACCGCGTCGATGCCGGCCAGCACCCAGGACAACAGGTAGTCGCGCTCCAAAACCTCCCACCTGATACCCAGACGCCGGCGATGGTCTTCGAGGCGTGTGCGGAGTGGTCTCATGTACCCGATACACCGGGCAGGTTCTCCTGGAGCATCCAGCGGCCGTTGTACCTGCCCTTCCCGGGTCCGCTGGCATCAAGCTTGCGATAACCCTTCACCGGCAGGGCTGCCAACCGCTCCAGGTGACGTCCCTCAATCCCCTGCGTCTCCAGCACCCAGCCCAACCGTTTAGCCACGGCCACGCCCAGCCGCGGGGCATCATTGACCATCCTGTCGAGGTCCATCCGCGGCGCGGCCTCACCGAAGGCGTAGACCACCTCGCCAAACCCACCGCAATAGCGCGGCATGGCCAAGCCGTCCAGCAACGTCCGCTCCAGGCTGGTAATCGACACCCTGGCCTCTCCGACCCAGATCCTCTCCAGCCCAAAGAAGCGTTCCCGACGGGTCTGGATGAACTGGTACCACATACCGCCGGCATGATACCCATGGTCGCCATCATCAGCACCGGACGTTCCTCGGGTGGGAACCGAAGCGTCCGTCGTGGTGAGCACGAACGTCTTCCACGGGATTTGCTCGGTCAGGCCATGGTAGTTCAGCGCCGACCAATGGGAAATGGCGGCGGGTTGGACCAACGCCATGGCGATCTCGAACTCGTGCACCGGCGCGACGCCCGGCGCCGTGGAAGACAAAGCATAGAGGCCGCGGCGCAGGGACGTGATCCAGCCATTGCGGCGCAGGTGGTAGAGAGCTTCGCCCACATAGGCATCGCTGAGCCCAACCTGGGGGGCTAACTCCCTGGCCCGGGCCGTCGTGAAGATTCGGTCCCCCGACTGGGCCAGGAGCCGCACCAGTTCAACTCCTACGGTGGAGCGCTTGGGCCTCGCGGATACGATCATCAGTCTCGATCTCGTACGATCAGAGCGTGTTCAGCATTAAGATATCACTATATATGATAGCTCATTGATTGGATATGATCAAAACGGCAAGCAGTTTAACCTATCCATCCCAGCCTCCAAGCTCAAAGGTGTCCCCGAGCGCCGGCACGGACCGATCAATAACGCTGGGAAGTCCGTTCCGCAATAGTGCTTTCCGGCGCATAGTGTCCGCTCAAAGGTGGCTCCAGGCCAGCAGAGCGAACCAAGCCAAGATTGCCGGCAAACTTATTATGATCGCCCAACGCACGCGCCGCATCTTGACGCTTGCCACCCCCGCAACGACGTGGATTTGGTGCAGAAGCTGGCGCTCAATCAAATCGTGGCTCATGTTCCGCGCCGCCGACTGAAACTCCCCCCACTCCACGGCTGCAATATCCTCGAAGAAGATGAGCGACCGGCCCGTCTTCGCATTCATGGGTAGATACACCCAGGCGGCCAGTACAATCACTGCAGTCAGTAAAAAGCCGTACACGATGGCCAGACAGATTACAGCCGCTCTCTCAGCGTCCCAAGCGCCACTGACCATCATGTAGTAAAGCTCTCCGAACCGGGTGGCCAAGGCTCCCAAGAGGGCGACCTGCAGGGCCAGCACCGGAGCCGCCTTGGCATCGGCAGTCCTGGTGAACCTGATAACCCGGGATAACGACTCGTAGTGTGACCTCAGCCGCTCTTCCAATTCATCCGTTCCCGCGCTGACGGGTGACCAGAGCCTCGCAGAACTCGGCGCCGTGTGTAGGGCACCAAGCCCGATCCATCCGGTGAACCTGGTCGAAGTCCAATCCCAGGTTCGCAGGCACAGGGGCACTTCGCCAGAGATCTTCCGCATCCTTCGCAGGTAAGTCCAGTCCCCTTCCCTGAGTGTTTCCCTTGCAGCCGCAGGACCACAGCAGCACTCGCTGCCTGATCTTCGCGCTCTGTTGGTAATCGGAGAAGACCCTTTCAGACACCGCCACCTCGTTCGGGCCGGCCACGCTGCTGAGTTTGGCGGCCATGTTCACCGGCGTGCCGGCCCAGACCTCATTCATGCCCGTTCCCCTGAGGCCCAGCTGGCGCACCAGCAGTTGGCCGCGATCCACTCCAATTCCCGCCCGCAATTCCCAGTCTATGGATACGTCCTTGCGGAACCGCTCCGCAATCACCGTCTCAACCTGGGTTTTCATGGTGATGGCACAGGCTGCCGCCAGAAACCGCGAACCCTTGCCGCTGAATAGCCCGAATAGCCCGTCGCCTTGCACGTCCACGTACCTGGCCTGAAACCCGTGCAGTATCACCGCCATCGCCCGATTGAAATAGTTATACGCGTGGGCCGCTGCCTCGGCACCAAACCGTGCGTTGAGACCAGTGGAGCCTTTCAGATCTGCGAAGACCGCGGTTGCATCCGGTATCTGCAACCAACCCCCCCCGCGAACCGGCCCGGTATCGGGAACGTCATCTTGTTGCACAATGCGTACGCCCGATGCTGCTTGTTGGTCAAGCTGCAAAGCCACCGCTGCTACTAATTAATTCAGGATCAAACCGTTTCTCTCTATACAAGATCAGCAGGATGCCTGGGTCCGGTGCACCGCCTTGTAACCACCCTTTCGCCCTGCCTGCGGATCAGATATAAGCCGATAATGTGGTTACCTACAGATGATCAAACAAATCTGGTTTCGGGGCTAGCGCAACAACAGAGTACGGTACATCTCGATGGTCCAAGTTCACACCTACGCAAACCGCCCCACGCGATTCCTGGGCGCCATCTCCGCTGAGGAAATCATCTATCACCACGTCTCTCATTTCACGATACGTGCTGAAATAGGGATAAAGGGCGACGCAGAATCGCCGTTCAGCCGGAGCGGTGCGGAACTGGACCCATGTACGCGGCTCTTCACCCCTTTTTCGTTGCACACGATCACTGAGCTTCGCAAACTGCCGCTCCATCTTTTTCTGTGCGTCATAGGGCACACTCAACAGCACAAGGGCAGCGTCGAGCCGATCTCCGCTCAGGTCGCTGTCAAGTCGCTGGATCATCCTGGTCCACCAGGAAGTTAATTTCAATCCAGGTTTGTCGACTGTAACCCCAAACGGCTGGCCGCCGAAGTACGGATCCAATTGTTTGGACGCCAGCGTAAGATCCACCAAGTTGTTGCCAGAAAATTCAACATCGCCGATGTTGAAACCACGATCCAAGTAAAAAGCCAACACGTCCATCTCGTACCCGTGCAACCGCATGCGGGCACCCAATTCCCTACGCCGGAAGAGGTAATGCACCTTCTCAGACTGGAGGTCGAGGACTTCGAAGATGACCATCAAGTCTGTCAGGCTGAGCACTTGGGCGAGTTCGGCCACTTCTCTATCGCTGATCCGTGACTCGGCTAGGTGGAGCAAGTTGCTGACGAATCCGAACTGTTCCATGGTCACCGTCAGGGGCAGAAAATACCGGACCTCGCTTACGTCGATCGTATTTCCCACACCGGACTTGGTAACAAACGATTGCGGACCCTCCGTCCCTTCGAGAACCCGAATGAACCGGTAAGCCTGATCGGCTGGATCCACAATCAATTGCCTTACAGTGTCCGCGAGCCGCTTGGGCGCCCCGCGTTGCGCCGGGGGAGTGAGCGAACCAGATTTTGCCTCCACAACGATGGCAACAGAACCCAACACCAGTGTCAGGTCATTCTCGCCTTTGTTCCCGGCACCATCATCCCACATACTTCCGCGGTAAATCCTCCCGTCAGGAAACCCAGCTTTGAAAAGGCGTTCGATTTCATCCTCAAGATACCGTGCCTTCCGGTCACGATATTTCTGATCCAAGGCACGGTCCTCGGCTACAAGACCCTCGAGCAATCCGGAAACGTAGTGCGGGATATGCCCTGCCAAAGCCAAAAAGTAAGTTTCGTCGGAGATCTTGATAAACGGCCGCTTCCATACCGGATTATCGAGGATCACCCATTCCTTATTGCAATCCTGAAGATCTCCGAATTCGAACGACAACCCGTCTGTCACATTCTTAACCGCTTGCAGGTCAACATCATCACCATATGCTTCTACCAAGTCTGCCAAGGTAAAGGTGAAGCAGTCCGCGAGTTGCATGTCCGAGTGGTACACCAGCGCCGCCTTCATACTGTGAAGATTCCTTCCCATCAGATCAAATAGTCGGTCCGCGTCAAAATCTCCGACATCAGGGAAAGACTCCACGTACGAAGTCGCCACCGCCTGGTAGCTCTTTTCTCGGTAAAAATGAGCCACCCGCGCGAAATGTTCGTTCAACCGGGTCGAAGCCACTTCGGGCAGGCGGAAGAGAGCATCCACCAATCGGATCGGATCGATCCCATGGACATCGACGAAATCCTCGCGGACCGTCTCTGCCAAATCTCGTGTGATCCGATGGATGTGATGTGGGTAGCCTGGGTTGCGCACCGCCATAGTCTGGGTCCGAATATTCGACAGTACGAAATTCCGCTCATTCTCACCCTCCACCTGGTCGATATTGGCCTTTAGACCGCGATTGATCGCGGCTTGCCCGATGGCGCTCATCACGTCAAGAAGTCCTGCCGCCTCCATACCCAATGGGCGGTCCGATGATGAGCGCTCCTGCATCAGTGCGAAAGCTTGCAGAATTTCCAAGTGGTACGGATGGAAATCCAGTCCTCCTCCTAGCTCAGGGTCCACTCCGGCAGGATGGCACACGAAGTAGCTGCAGCAGTAGGCCAACAAATGAAGTGGATCGTACCGCTCGAACCATTCCCCCAAGCTGAAGTATTTCTGCTGGAACTCATCCTCGGCTGTCTGCGCGATTTCCTGGATAAGCGCAATCCGTTCTTCCCGCGACATTGAATCGGGCAACATCGGCGGTACCCCGTACAATTTCATCTTGACTGGCTCCCACGGGATTAGCCCTACCCACGGAACCGATCGTCCGGTGCGACCGCCTTTTGGTCTTGACTGTTCCTGACGTCGCCGGCGCTCGCGCCGCTTCTGTTCCCGCTGCTTTTTGTTAGCCATCGCTTACAACAATTTCCTAACGCTCCGGGCAAGTACTAAAAATGGTTTTCGCTATACGCAAAACGTGGTAGACGACGTTCATTAATTGAGCAGATTCCTTCTGCTCGATGCCACAAGGATTACGGCGATGTCGGCCAGAACCCTGATAACCCACTTGGCCTCGATGTCCGCGACGGTTACATATATTTTATTCCTGATATGAACATTCCGTAGCCCCAGCCGACGTCGAAACAGTTGCCGCACCCGCGGGTCGACTCCGGTAAGAGGCAGGATCGTACGCTAAGGCTGCTATCAGCGCTTTGGCGACCGATATTCGCCGGTGAGCAGGATGTGGGCCAACCCAAGGGGTGAGATGTGGGCTAGGAGCTCGGGCTCGACTGTCAGGCCAGCGTGTTTTCGTTTCTGGCCGTTTCGCCGAAATGGGCGGCATTCCAGTGGATGACGACAGCGGCGAGCAGGTTGAGCCCGGCCATGTGATCGCGCAATCCTTGGGCGTTGCATTTCGGGAATTGGTCACCTGATCATCCCGCGGTGACCGCGGCCGCTTCCTGTAGTCTCGCCGGCGCCACCAGCAGCGCCGCGTTCCCTCGTAGAGGTCGGCGGGGCAGCCACACCAGCAGCCTCAGCTGCGTGTCATGCTGCGCGCACCCACTCCCACGCTTCGGCGGGAAACGCCATCTGGAAAGGTCGCTGCGGCGGCATGGCCACCATCCCCTTCCTGACCAGCTCATCGTAGACCGCCATGGCCAGCGAGTCCGAAGGCGAAAGGCAGAGAGGGATCTGTCCCTGGCGCATCAGCCTCGCGATCCGGTTCCGGATCCGGTTGAAGTTGTGCTCCCGGCGCGGTCCCAGTTGAGATGGCAGCGCTGGCAGAGCGCGGCCAGGTTCAGCAGGTTGGCCACCTCCGGCCGTTTGTCGAAGACGTGGGCGAGAGTGAGCACGACGCCGCTGCCCGTATCCGGATGGGGCTGGCCGTTCTCCGCGCTGCACCATTCGCAGCGGCCGCGCGCGGTACTCGATGATGAACCGGCGGCGCAGCGCCCAGTCGGCGGGATACCGTCTTGCCATGTCGGGAGGGATCGGCATCAGTTGTCCTCATCGACAGGCGTGCCCTCGATAAGCCTGCCACTCTCGCCGAAAAGCACGACGCCCACGCTGATAGTAGCGATCATCTGGGGTCATACTCGTAATGGATCACGTGGACGTCGGCGGCCGCGGCGCGCTCCCTGATGGCGTCGGATATTTCGGAGCCAATCACGGCGGGAAGACTGACCCGGTTACCCAGGCGGCGGATGATATCCGCTCTTTCCCTGGCGCGATCGACGTCGCGGATGTGGAGGGTAGTGGACACCTCGGCTACCACGAACACCTCGACGTCCTCTGCCGAGTGCGCCAGCATTATGATGTCCGCCGCGGCGAGGCCACCCGACTCATCGTCCGTGATCACGCCGCGGTCCCCGCCCCGGCACATCATGGCGTTCAGCCCGTTGGCATCTGGCTTGGTGATAGCCGCCATTATCTCAGCATCGCGCCGCCGCAAACGACGGTGGGCCATGCCAACTGATCTGTGAGCGACCTTTCCCTTGTAATTTGACCCGATCAAGCCACCAATTTACGGATGATCCGACCAAAGGTCTCGTCGCTCGGGTCGGGAGTAGTCACCTGCTCATCTCTTCCATCTCGTCGTCGTAGCCGGCAGTTTCCTTGATGTAGCTCGCAGTCCCTTCGTTACACCGCCCGTGGCAGAAGCACATGTCGCGCAAATGCTATATCCGGCTGTAGTATCCGCCCTTCAACCGCCCGCGGGAATAGTCGTGACGGGTCAGCGCATCGAGGGCGTCGCTGGTAGCCATCGTGCTCTTCGGTTCATCACCGGTGCGGGCCAGGATGAAAGCGGAGGTTGCCCACTGGGTGGCGCACCAGACCTTTCCGGCGGCGTCCCTAACGTCGCCGGCTTCAAGCCGCTCGATGGCCAGCGATTGCATCTGGCGAGCGTCGAGGAGCAACTCCGAGCCGCGCTCGTTGATGGGAGTGTAAGTAGCATTCTCGACCATGGCAGCGTTGACATCCTCAACACCTTGTTTCCGTCAGCCGCCACAGCTCATTCGGGCGGGGGGCGCGTTGCCTGCGTCTCCTTCGCGAAAAGCGTTCCGCCATGCGGTGGGAACGCTCGTCATATTCCGGCGCCGGCCCCTCCGTTTCATAAATCAGGAAACCGGGCCGCACGAGTTGATACACCGGACCGGAGCACGCATCAGGAAAAGGCGATGGGTACAGATCGCAAAAACAGTCGATGGGCGTTTCTTCATTTGATTGGCGCTCTCCATAACTGAGGTCGTAGCAGAACCCATCAAGGTGGATCACCTCGGGATTTTGTTCGCGAACCAGAATCGTCACAGTTTTGCTCCTATAGGCCCATGCGCGCGCGCACCGCTACGCCGCCGAGCCGGCGGCGTAGCGGTGGTTGGCCAGCGCCCTCACCACACGGTTGGTCTTGCTCACCTTGTCGACCCAGTGGTCAAACCGCTGGTCCATCCTGTCCTACAGACGGTCAATCGGCCGGATCAGGATGATCCGGAGCGATACGATCAGGGTGCCCAGGCCGACGCCGGTGATCGCAGTAGTCTGTGGATCCACCATGTAGCCCTCCACGCCCGTGCGCTGGCACCTCCAAGTCGTCAAAGCGCACCGGCCACACATATTCTCCGTGCTCCTCAACGGCACGACGGGGGATCGCTCTCCTCTCGTGTCTCGGCCACATTTTCTCAACATAATCAGCCGATATGAACATTACCGCCAGGGACGCGCAGCCTTCATATACCAACTGCAACTTCTCAGCGAGATGCCTCCTCCAGAGCCGAACCGTCTTAAATTCATCGTAGAACACGGAGACCCGACGGCTCTGAAGCGTGCGCGCCACTGCTTCTACATAGAGCCGTTGCTCTCCAGCGAACGAAAGGGCCACTTCGCATTTGCTCATGTGGCAGGGATTCAAACCGTCCATCCGCTCCAGGAACGCCTCCATGCCAATCTTGCGCTTCTTGCCCTGGTTCCCAGGTCGGCAACGGTTGGCTGGTCCATACCGCCTCATTCCCCGTCAGCATCAGGATCTTCAGACTAACTATGCACATCGCCACGGACTGGTTCACGGAATTCCCAGGCCTCACCGTCAAGTAACTTCCCCCGCCAGACGAGGGGCTCGCCACTCTCAGCGTCAAGGACACCCGTCAGTTCAGGCGGATTGTTCGGATCGGCCCGGGCATCATCAAGTCGGGCTTGGGTCAACCCCTTCGCTGTTTGCGGGCCGCCGACAGAAAACTCGGCGCCTGATAGGTTGGCTTCGGCGATGTTCGCACCGGTCAAGTCCGCATCCAAAAATTGCGCCCCTGACATATCAGCCATCGCAAGCCGTGCGCCGGACAAGTCTGCCCCCTGGAAGCTTGCGCCAGACAGGTTTGCTCCTTCCAGCAGCACGCCCGATGCTTTTGCATCCTGCAAGATCGCCCCGGATAGATTAGCTCTCAGGAAATTCGTGCCCGATAGGCTGACATTGTGCAAATTTCTCCTGGACAAGTCCGCGTCTTGGAGCAATGCCCCCGACAGGTTAGCAGACCAGAGGCCTGTTCTTCTGAAGTCTACGTTATAAAATCGGGCCCCTGACAGGTCAGAGTAGATCAGGAAGGAATCCGTGAGGTCCGTATTCGCAAAGTTGGCACCAGACAGATTCGAGTTGGAGAACATGGCATTGGACAGGTCTGCGTCCAAGAACTGTGCCGTGGGAAGGCCAGCGCCTCTCATGTCCAGCCTGAAATCAGCTGTTCGCTCCAGCGTAATTCGTGATTTATCCCGGGAGCCAATCATCTGGATGACGGCCTCAACATCCTGACGAATTCCCAACGGAGTATCCGGCTCAATTACCGCCTGCCCAGATTCGAGGCTCTGATCCCTGGTGGGAAGGCGCACGAAAGCGCAGAACAGGCGCATGATCTGGATGTGGTACTGATCGGGCCACTCTTCGGCGAGGCGTTGCAGCGCGTAGATCCCGCCCAGTCTGACTGAGAGCACTTCGCTGCCGAGCATCTCTGCTCCCTTCTGGTACCGCTCATTCAGCAGACCCTGTTGCGCAGTGCCCGCCTGACGGTTCGCCACAACGCCACGCCATATTGCCAACAGCAACGCAATCAGGCCCGCAGCAACCAGGGCGATGTTTCGTATCGTTGTGCTGCCTGATTCTCCGCCGCTAAACCATTCCCAGAACACTATCGGGAGCACGACCGTTGCTATTGCGGCGCAAAATCCGCCGGCCATGATTAGCTGGCGGGGGTTACGAAAGGCGCTGAGCCAAGCAAATAAGTTCAAGCAGTCACCAAAGGTTTCATACCATCCCAGCCTGTCGTTCCAACGCCTGTTGCCGCATTGCGAAATGTTACCGAAAAATCAGCATCTGGGGGCACCCGCGGCCAGCGCCGTTTGGAAGTTTCGCCGCAAAGCATCCGTGGAGATGATTTGTCCGTGCGCCGTTCCGGCGTCCTCCGCCCTATTGATACTCTCGTTGGTACGTACAATAGGATCATTATGTGTATCTGCCCACGCGGGGATTCTCCAGGATGCCCAAGCCCGAATCCACCGAAAGGATGAGTGCAGCGCCGTGGTGAGGGGGTGAAAAAGTGCTCCCGCGCTTCGGGGATAATGGTTTCTGACACACGAAACCAGCCCGAAACGAGGAGCACCCAACGGATGCTATCACGCAACGACCCCGACCGCATCAAAATCGCCTTCGATGACCACCGCTTGGTGGCCAATGCCGGATTGTTGCTGCCGGTCACTCTGGCCCATCATCTGGGGCTGGGCGAGCTGGTGGACCACCACGTCGACTTGGGAGACGCGCCGGGTCGGGCCAATGGGGGAGACAAGCTGCTGACCCTGGTGGCGTCGGCGCTGGCCGGAGGCGACTGCATCGACGATGCCGACGCGCTGCGGGCTGGGGGAACCGAGCAGGCGCTGGGCTGCGCGGTCAAGGCGCCATCCACCTTGGGGACATTCCTGCGGAGTTTCCGGTGGGGCCATGTGCAGCAGTTGGATCGGGTGAGCCGGGAGCTGCTGGCTAGAGCCAGGGCCGCTGGCGCCGGACCGGGCGATGATCCGTTGACCATCGACCTTGATTCCACCGTCTGCGAGACTTACGGTCTTGCCAAGGAAGGCGCACAGCGCCACAACTACGCCGGCCAGCGGGGCTATCACCCGCTGTTCGCCGTCGCTGCTGGAACCGGCGACATGCTGATGGCCCGCCTGCGCAAGGGACGGGCCAACACGGCCCGGGGCGCCGCTCACTTGCTGCGGGAGACGGTCAGCCGAGTGCGCTACGCCGGTGCCACCGGTCCACTCACCATGCGGGCCGACAGCGGCTTCTACGCCCACGACATCGTCGCCGCCTGCCGCAATGCGAAGGTCCGCTTCTCCATCACCATCCGCCATCACCCGAACGTGCGCAGCATCATCGAAGCCATACCCGAGGCGGAATGGACGTCCATCCCGTACTGGATGGAGGGCGCCGCCGACGTGGCCGAGACAACCTACGTTCCTTTCCAGCATGAGTGATTAACGACAATTGAACCTGCCGCGCATTGCCTCAAATCAAATGTTGCTGAGCTTCGGTCGCACAAGGTATACCGGCAGATACAGCCACGAATTGGAGATAGCCGGACTCCGTCGTCGGAAAGACTCACTGCACCACATCGGTTGAGCTGATTTATCCGTGCGCCGTGCGGCATCCCCCGCTTTATTGATACCCGTTGTGGTTCGCATAATATTCATTACGTAAAGTAAGCCGGTCCGTGGCGCAGCAGAGGATGGACTTTCTGACTGTCCATGGTCACCAGCAACCGCCCATCGCACACGCCATCGCCCTGTTAGACGATCCCGTCTACCGCGAGGCGCACGCTGAGGCGCTACGGATGGAATGGCCGCGCATCCCATTGCCGCACCGCACCGATGGTGATTAGGACGGTGCGGTGGGCGCCGGCAGCGATGAGAATGTGTTCAGGCTGTCGGAATCGCAGATCGCCCGGTGCGGGTCGATTCCGGTAGGGGGCAGGATCGTACGCTAATCGGACGCCAGGGCAAATCCACGACCGCTCCAGCGAGGGCCCAACACTACCGCATGGCCGGGCTCAACCTGCTCGCCGCCATCGTTATTTACTGGAATACCGCCCATCTCGGCGAAGCGGTCAGACAGCGGAAACACGCCGGGCTGACCGTCGAGCACGAGCTCCTGGACCACATCCTGCTCACCGGCGAATACCGGTGGCCAAAGCGCCGATAGCGGCCTTAGCGTACGATTCTGCCCCCCACCGGAATCGACCCGAAGATGCGGGCTTGGGTAACCCAGGCAACCGTTCGGGCTCTGTTCGGAGAGGGGTTGGCAACTGCTGCTAGTTTAGTCTATTCTAGTTAATTATGGATGTTGTTAGTCGTCGCATCAGTCTCACCGCATGGGGTCGCCTGTACGGTTTTGACAAGGCCACCACGGCTCGAATGCACCATGCCGGAAAGTTGCCGCCGGAGCTTCAGGTGGAGCAGTTGCCCAACGGCCGCTACTACGTGACGGTTCCTCCGGAAAACGACGGGCGTTGCGTGGTGTACGCTCGAGTTTCTTCAGCAGACCAGAAAGACGACCTGGACCGTCAGGTGGGTCGGGTCGTGGAGTGGGCGACTCGGCAGGGTTGCCGACCGGATGAGGTGGTCAAGGAGATCGGTTCCGGCCTGAATGGTAACCGTCGACGTCTACGGCGTCTGGTCGCGGATCACACTGTCAGCACCGTGGTGGTGGAGCACAGGGAACGCCTGTGCCGTTTCGGGTTTGAGTACGTCGAGGCTGCGCTGGCGGGACGGGGCGCACGGATACTGGTGATGGAGGACAGCGAACTCGAGGATGATGTGGTGAGGGACGTGACCGAGGTGATGACCTCGCTGTGCGCTCGGCTTTACGGGCGACGGTCGGCCCGCCGGCGTGCGGAGCGGGCGCTGGCAGCAGCGCAGGAAGGCTGATGCAACACCTGGCACCTACCCGACGCGCGTGTCGGATTACGTTGGCATCGACCGTGCTCGTGGCGACGCGGCGTTGTCGGCCTACGGTGAGCTTTACGGCCGTGTGGAGCGGAAGCTGTTCGCCGAGGTGGCGGCGGGCAGGAGTGCCTCGTCGTTGAAGAGCGGGTACCTGAAGCGGCACAGGATACCGGCCAGGATGTTCAACGGGGTGCGGGTGTCGCTGGAGGGGAAGATAGCATCGGTAAGGGAGCAGCAGAGGTTGCAGGTGGACAGCTTGGGCCGGCGGATTGCGCGGGCCAAGCGGCAGATTGCCGGTGCTGCTGAGCGCGGACGATGGGACCAGGTCCACCACAAACGGCGGCGGTTGGCGACCCTGCAGTCCAGGCTGGCGGTGTTGGAAGCCGAGATGGAGACGGGACGGGTCAGGTTGTGCTTCGGGTCGAAGCGGCTGTGGCAGAAGCAGCACCACCTTGTGCAGAACGGCTACGCCAGCCATCAGGAATGGCTGGTCGACTGGCAGGACGCTCGCAGCGATGAGTTCTTCGTGTTGGGCAGCCGGGACGAGACGGCGGGTTGCCAGCTTTGTGTGGCGATGGTGTCAGACGACGGCTCGCTGACCCTGCGGCTTCGGATGCCAAACTGTCTCGCCGGTCAGCATGGCCAGTATCTGACCATTGAAGGTGTCCACTTCAACCACGGGCACGAGCAGGTGCTGGCGGCGCTAGATAGCAACGACGAGTACGCCCGTTATCGGCGTGAGCACGGCGAGAAGGCGGCCCGAGCCAGTGAACTGGGTCAAGCCATCAGCTACCGGTTCAAACGGGACGCCAAAGGCTGGCGGGTGTTCGCCGCCACGGAGATGATGGATGTTCCGGTGGTGACGGACAAGAGCCTTGGTGCCATCGGAGTGGACCTGAACGCCGACCACCTGGCGGTGTGCGAGACTGACGCCAGCGGGAACTACGTGAACGCTTTCAGCGTGCCGTTGGTTACCTACGGCAAGTCCCAGCATCAGGCTGAGGCAATCATCGGCGACGCCGTGGCCAGTGTGGTGGCTTACGCCCGCGACGTAGGCAAGCCCATCGTCATCGAGAAACTGGACTTCCGACAGAAGAAGGCGGTGCTTGAAGGCGAGTCCCACCGTTACAGCCGGATGCTGTCCAGTTTCAGCTACGGCAAGGTCAAGGCGTGCTTCATCTCCCGCGGTTACCGTCAGGGTGTGGAAGTACATCAGGTCAACCCGGCCTTCAGTTCGGTGATCGGTCGGGTGAAGTTCATGGACCGTTACGGGCTCAGCGTACACCAGGCAGCGGCCCTGGTGCTGGCCCGACGTTTGCTCGGCGGTTCCGAGCGCATCCCCCGCCGGTGGGTGGCGCCCGTCGGCAATGGCGTTCAGGTCGCCTTCACCGTACCCGTGAGGAAGCGAGTGAAGCACGTGTGGACGTACTGGGGTGCGATCTCGGGCCAGCTGAGACCGGCGCTTGCAGCGCAGCACCGGCTGGGGAGGCTAAAACGCCGACCCAATCCGGTTCCGGCTGTCGTGCGGGCGATGGCTCGCGGGGTGGCTTGAACGGGGATCAGCTCGGGGTTCCTTGGTGAGATTCCAAGGCGGAGTTGCCTTGCACTGTTGGGGCGGCGGCGCGGCTCAGACCGCGTCTTTAGGAATGGCTGACGGTAGGCTTGTAACTAAAGTCAACCATTTTTACAACGGTGCGGCGACCCAAGCTTGACAACAGTCTTCTACGACCCCGGGGCGGACCGGTCTGCCGCACCACGCGCGGCTTATCAGACAGAAGCTATCCGCCGCCAAGCCAAGATACAAGGGCGGAGGACGTAACGCGTTGTTTCGCTACCTGACAGGTGATGGAATAGCCAACGTGATTACGCGTATGCCGCTGACACCGAAAGGTATTCTTACCTGCATAGCAGAGCAATGTTCTTAGCGCCATGCCAGTCGCACTCGGCGCTTCCAGCCAAGCGGGGTTCCAAGGCCATCTGACAGGCCGTTCGTCCTAGAAAATCCTCTGCTTCGATATCCGCCCCACGTTCCAGCAGCAACGAAACAACGGAAGTGTTGCAGCAATCCCACGCCGCTGTATGCAACGGCGTCCAGCCGACAAGCTGGTCTTCCGCCATGATGCCCGCACCAACGTCAAGCAGTAGGCTGACGACGTCAGGATTGGAGTTATACACTGCTGAGTGCAAGATATTCGTTGGGAACTTCCCGCGACGGTTCAGCAAGACTGCAGTGACCTCAGGGTTGGAATTGCGAGAAACCGCGATCCCGAGAGGCGTCCTTCCAAGTTCATCCTTCGCGTCGATGGCACTGGGATCTTGTTCCAACCGCAGGCGCGCCTCCTCAGTGCTCGCTATCGTCCAGAACTCTAACGAGTCTGGGTCCTCCCCGAGCGCGTACTTCGCGACAGCCGCGTTAATGGTCGCGTCAATATCTGGTGTCCCAATAGGCTCACGTTTAGGGATGACAGCGGTTGTATCAACGCGCTCGGGTTCTGGGGGCACGTCGACGGGTTGCGGAACGGGGGTACCAAGGGCCAACGCGACAGCTGCGCTCACTGTCGCTGGAATATCAGCGGTGGCTGTAGGTGCAGGCAGAGGTTCGGAACTGCACGCAGCAATGGTCATTGCCGTTGCTACGACCGCCATCAACCTCCCAATCATCCGAAGGTGTCCTGCTCGTCTAATCACGGTCATACGCGTGGTTCAGTCCAATGTGGCATGATTTCGTCTAGACCCATGCAAATCCCATCGAGATCCTTATCCAGCGCGTTGACGACTTCATTTATACCCGGTTCGGATATGGAGACAGGTGATGAGTTGGCGGTGATGCAGCTCTGTGTACAGCCGAAAACGGGAGGGTCGCTTAACCCCGAACTACGACGACACGGATGCAGTTGACTACTAACGGGGAAAATGCGCCTATCGTGTTCGTCGTGTAGCATCCGCGCCGTGGGCGGGCATCACACAAGCGCACTCGTCCCACCCGAATTACGCCCATCAGTGCCGTCTGGTGGGCACTCTTATTGTACCCATTAGAGCCGTGCACGACCACTTTTCGCTGGACGTCGACAGCCCAAGTGGTACGGTTTTCCGCCGCCCTTGACACCGACTTGCGGTGGGTTCCCTGTGGGCGCCGCTCCTTTGGCTGGCGGTGATGGCGCTCGGCGAAGGGGTCAATCTGTTTGACCCGCCAGCGGATGGTACTTTCGAGGGGAACTGTTATCCCCGGTGACCTGTTGCCTCATTGAGAAATACTACCGAAAAATCAGCAGGAAGGCAGTCGCAGTAGCGGCGTCGCTGTTGCTCATCAGTTCCACCTCCCCCGCGTCAATAGCGCATTGCCACAAATCAAATATTACTGAACTTCGGTCGCACAAGGTCTCCTGGCAGATCCGGCCACGAAATGTGAGTAGCTGGTCAGCCTCGTCGGCAAAACCCGCCGCAACGCATCGGAGAACCTGATTTGCGCGTGCGCCGCTCCAGCGGCCTCCGTCTTATTGATACCCGCGGTGGTTCGCCCAAATGGCCGTTACGTGAAGCCCTTCTGGTATATAATGGCGTTAGCGTACAATTGTACACAGACGCGCCAGGGAGGTTGGAATGGCTGACGTCCACTACCACATCTGGCTATACAAGCGGGACCCGGACGGCCTCATCAGATCCATGGTTCGCGATGAGACGAACTTTGATAAGCGCAGAAAAGCTAACTACGCACTGGAGATGTTCCGTCGCGAACAGTCCCTGGCTGGGCAAGTGATCCAATGCTTCGATCGGGCCTTTTGCCAGCCTCCGCCCGATTGGGTGGTCCGGGGATATAGTCTGGCTGGCCCACACCAAGTAACGTCCGAGCATTTCATAGATCGGACTTCGTCGATCCGGCCATCTCGCAAGATCGTCCAAGGGATGGAGCAACTCCAACGGTATGTAGAGGATCACCCGGACCTCGTAGTACGGAGGCCTACCTAACCCATGACCACGCAACCGGAGCGGCTCCGGCACGCCCGGCAGCGTTACCTCGACGATTATATGGATGATGACGGGCAGGTCCACCGTTACTACGTCTTCGGGGATTACGCTATGTGCGGGGAACTGGTAGGCGCGCGCGACAGCCTGCCCTATGGGGATTTTGGCAAGCTGGTAGAGCTCCAGAATGTCGGCCAGCTTGATCCCACCCTGATCCCGTTGTGCTCGAGATGCATCGACCGTATTGATCCACCTCCGCAGCGGCCGCCGTGGCGCCGGCGGCGTGAATCATGACCCCATCGTTACAGGCCCTCGCTGCAGCGCAACGCTAAGCAATTATCGATACTCCACCCGGTTCGCATAACCCCTGTTATGGTTCACTAAACGCTCGTCGCATTGAGTTGCCGCTTCAACTCCTACTCACGCGATCCAAATTCCTCCCAGATAGCTTCCAGCACGGAGTTGAGCGCGTTCGGTTTCGAGTTCAGGTGGCCGCCCCGAAAGTCGGGATATCTCCATTCGACGAAAGCGTTATAGTGCGCGGTCAACACATCAGCGAGGGAATCCGTCTCACCTCCATAGTTGGGTTTGGCCATGCGTATCGATTGAAATCGCTGATCCAACCGCGCCCTAAAATCCTCCGGCAATCTCTCAAACAATCTCATTAGTCGGTGAGTATATTCCGGTTCTTCCCCCACAACCCTCCATATCAAAGCCTTCAACCCAAGTTCGACAGCAAAGACGCGCAAGACAATCATCGAGATGGCAAATCCGAAGAGCTGTTCCTGGGTGACTGCGACAGGGTCCTTAAACTGGAGGTCAAGGTGGTGAGCTGCCGATTCAAAACATCGAGACAAGAACAAAAAAAGTGCCTCTGGCGACATAACCGCTCCCAATGAGTTTCCACGAATCTCATGGAATCAACGATAACATTCGACCCCTAAGCAGGGTACTCGGTTCGTATAAGGGTCATTACGTAAAACGCCCTTGTGGGCATTCAGCCCGCTGATTGATTGCGCCGCGTCGTTCACCCTCATCTCGTCGCTGGAACCATCAGATGCACGGGTGGCGCGACCCATTCCGCCGCGCTCACCAATCCGGCTCGAACACGAGCTCCGGCACCACCACTTCCCAACTCTCGCTGCGAAGGCCGTCCCGGTACTGCAGCTCAGAGCGTTCACGGTCCCAGCTGACGACGGCCATGACCGTCGCAGATGCGCAGCGCATACCGGCGGAAGCCTCATAACCGCGGGCCAGCTGTCCTACGACCGTGCCGTTGCGGTCCAGCACCTCCCAACGATCCGCACCAATCCTCACCTCTAACAGATCTCCGGGCGAGAGCCTGGCAATGGCGCGGTGTACGGGATGACCGGGGCTTCGGTACCCCGCGTAGCCCAGAAAGACGACGCGCAGACTGAGCCGCCGATAGCGGCGGGAGAGTTCCGGCGGCGGCGGAAGCGCGATGGGCTCCTGCCGGAGCAACGTCGCAGGAACATCCACCAGAGCATCCTGGAGCCGGTGTGCTCCGGGGAAGCGCGCCAGGGCGAGGGTCTGGCGCGCGCGGGTCATGGCAACGTAGCAGAGCCGGCGTGGCGCGTCCGCATCTTCACCCTTGCCAACGCGGTCCCAGCCCCCGTCCAGCACGACCACGTGGTTGAACTCCAGCCCCTTGGCCCGGTGGGCGGTCAGCAGCAGCAAACCACGTTGTCGACGACGAACGTCCCGACCCCACTCGGCCAGCCATTCGATGAAGCTGTGCACCGGCGTTTCCGCATCCCCGACCTCCAGCACAAACTCCGCCACCGCCTCATCCAGCAGTTCAATCCAGGGGCCCGGTGGTTGATCGGCTAGCCATCCCTCCAGGTCCGCGCTCCGCACCAGGAAGGAGTTGCGGCCGCGCAGCCAGTTCACGAGGGCGCGGGTCTCCCTCAGATGCCAGACGCCGGTGAACTCCTCGTTGGCCAACTGCACCGGGATGCCCTCCAGTTCACAGAGGCTCCGCACGGGATCCAGATAACTCCACGCGCGCGCGATAACCGCGCACGCTGACCAGTCCCAGTCCGGATCAATGGTGGACAGCCGCTGCAGCTCGGCCACGGCCGCCTGCGCCTGTGAGGTGGGCGTGTCGCCAGCCGGCAGGATCTGCACGCGACCTCGGGCCACCGGGTCCAGCATCGTCCACGCTCCGCCGGGAGGGTCCTGCGCCCGTGCCCGGTTGATGGCGATGGGATGATCGGCTTTCATTCGCTGACGCGCCGGTTCGATCACCGAGTTGGCGGCCGCGATGACGTTGGCCGTGGAGCGGTAGTTGTCGGTCAGGTAAACCGGCCTGGCGCCGTAGTCCGCCTCGAAACGGCGGATAAATTCCGTCGATGAGCCGTTGAAGGCGTAAACGTTCTGGTCGTCGTCGCCCACGGCGAACAGGCTGAGCTTGTCGTCTTCCTCGGCCAGAGTCCGGCCAGCCAGGGCGGAGATCAGGTCGTATTGGTCCGGCCCGATGTCCTGATACTCGTCCACCAGTATCCAGCGGAAACCCTCAAGGAGCCGCGCCCGATACTCGTCGGCTTCGTCCGGCGGCAGTCCCTCTCCCCGCAAAAGGGCCGTCGCCTGCTCCATCAACCTCTGGAAATACCCGTCGTCCAGACGGTCGGCGCTGCCGGTGAAAGTCGCGCCCACCAGCCGCATGGCCAGCGCGTGGCAGGTCAGCACCGTCACCCCGCGGGCATCGTCGCCGATGAGCTCGGCGAGCCGGCGACGGATCTCCACCGCGGCGTGCCGGTTGTAGGCCAACGCCAGGATGCCGCGCGGGTTCTCCCGCCTGGCCCGGATCAAATACGCGATGCGGTGCACCAGCACCCGGGTCTTGCCGGAGCCCGGGCCAGCCAGCACCAGCACGTTGGTCTGCTCACGGTCGTCGGCCACGATGCGCCGCTGGACGGGGTTGTTCAGGCTCTCGACGATGGCTCACCACGATTCGGGCGTGGTCTGACGCGAGATCTCCCGGTCCCGGTCCGGCAGCCAGCGGCGCAGGAAGTCGTCCTGATCCAGGCTGAAATAGTCCATGGCCAAACGCACCGCGTCGGTCATGGAACCAAGACCCTGCTGGGCGTACTCGGCCATCACGTGGATCTGCAGGACCTGTTCGTCGTAGTGGAGCTCGAGAGGCCTGAAATCCGCCTGGACGAATCCGCGCCGCTCCGGCTTCAGGCGAATGGTCATCGCCGGCCGGAACACCGCCAGGCCCTTGTTCAGCCGTATGACCTCCTGCTCATGCAGCCACAGCAACGCTCGGTCCAGCAACCGGGCCGGATCCCTGACCTGGCTCCGCAGCGTCAGGTCGGAGTTGACCGCAGAAAGCAGCTTGCCCAGGGTCGTCTCGGCCAGCAGGTCGGTGCCCCGGCTGCCCCGGGGCAGGGTGTTGAGCAGATGGTCCAGCAGGAGGTCGGCGGCCGTGCGGCGCAGCTCGGCGGTCTTCGCCAACGCCGGCCACTCGCGCTGCAACGTCACCTGCAGAGTTTCCCGGTCGCGTCCCCGCAGACCCAGGCTGCCCCCGCTGCCGCCCTCGCCCCTTCCGTCCGCGGCGATGCTGCGCACGATCCGGCGCAGGCGTTCCGGCAGAGCATGGGTATGGCCGTCGTTCCTGAGTTCCTGGGTGGCCTGCCGCAGCTGGAGCGGATGGGTTTCGCCCCTTTCCATGTCCGGCGCCTGCTCCCGCATCAGGTTGATCAGGCCCTGCTCCAGCTCCGCCGCTTCCCGGAAGCGCTTCCGAGACGTGTGCTCCACTCCGGTGTGCACGAACGCCGTGAGCGCGGTGTCGTTGCGGGCGATGCCCAACCCCTCCAGATCATGGAGCGCCCGTCGCACGCCTTCCGAGTTCAGGCCCGACGCCGCCATCAGCTCGTCGGTGGAGATGCCCTCGTCCGCGTCCGCCTCGATCAGCGTTTCGCAGATGGTCAGCAGTTGTCTTTGGTAGGGCTCTGTAACCTGCGCCTTGGCAAGCCGGTCCTGCGCCTCACTCGTAGAGCCCACCCGCAGGGAGGACGGAAACACCTGCACCCGGTTCTCTTCCCGGGTCAGCAGCACCGCCTCCTCCAGCCAGGACACCGCCGTGCGCACCCGCGTGTCGTCGGTGGTGGCATCCCGCTCAAAGGCATCCTCGTCGTCCTCACGGAGGATCTCGCCGGCGGTGGCCACCACCTCGCCGTTCAGCCGCTTCTTGCGGTCCAGGTTCCGGAGCGCCCGCAGCACCCCGTGGATCTCCTGCCGGGTCAGCCTGGAACGGGCCGACATGCCGAACTGTCGCTCCACATCGTCCTGGCTAGGCTTTGCACATTTCAAGCCGCGTAGGCGAGTGAATCTACAAGTCGGTGGTACAGGACAGCCGGGACTTTCCATATATCCGGTTCTGCGTCGGACAGTGAAAAACCCTCCGATGCCAGCCACAAGTGGCGGCGCACCAGAGCGATGGCATCCACGAAGGTCGGCGACGGCTTGGCGTACCAGGCCGCGGTGCGATGGCTCATGGGCCGTTGTTCCTGCATCAAGTGAGCCGCCAGGGTGGTCCAGGAGAATAGGCCCATCAGGATTGGCGTGGTGCGGGCGATGGCGCGGTCCGACCACTGGCGTTGGGTCTCCACGCCCAGATGCGCTCGCACCTCCTGGAAGGTGACCTCCAGTTGCCAGCGCAGCACAAACCATTCCAGAATCTGCACCGGGTCCACGGCCAGGTCAGTGCACAGCAGAGCCTGTGTGGCGAATTCGCCTTGGGGGTCTCGAACCAAGACCCAGCGCAGGGGCACCGGCGGCTTGCCCGAACGATACCAGACCGCAGTTTGCGAGGTGAGTTCCACCGTACGGGTCGTGCCGTCGTACCAGGCCACCACCGCGGTGGCCCAGGACTGACCGGGATGGTCGACGAGTGATTTCAGCGCGGGCAGCCGTCGGCCTTTCAGCGGTGGCCGACCGTTCCGGCTCGGTTGACGTGGTGGCGCCGGTTCATAGAGGGCCGCGTCCAAGCGCAATCTGGTGATGAGGGTAACGGGTTCACGGAGGGATTGGCAGCAGTGGAGCAGGTCTAGCACGGCGTAGCCGCCGTCGCCCACCAGCACCAGGGGGCGCTGCGGCAGCCAGCGGCGCAGTTGCATGACCATCTGCCGCGCCCAGTCGGTGAGTTTTTTGTGGCGACGTCCGCGCTGCCGGTAGTAGCGTTCCGAAGGCGCCAGCACGGTGAGAAAAGGCAAGGCCCAATAGCGTCCCGCCCAGGGGACCTGGCCCAGCCACATCAGGGAAATCCAGCGCAGACCGCTGGCCTTGACCAGGTGGCTCCGGCTGGAACGCACCGCATCGCGGTAGATGCCCAAGGATTTGATTTTAGGGCCGCGGCGCCGTTCCAAGGTTTCGTCGATGCCGAAGATCAACGGACCATCGCCTTGATCCAAGTAGAGGATCAGCAGTCCCAACAGGATGCGTGCCGCTTGGCGGGGCGACCACACCGCCCGATTGAGCACTTGATGATAACGGGCGTAGTTGCGGTCGTCGCTCAGTCCCATGACACGGAGCGCCGATGCCACGGTGCGTTGGCCGGGAGCCAGTATCGCGCCGATCAGCAGGATTTGGGCTTTCAGCCAGGTCGGGCTGCGAAACAGCATGGCGAAGGGATGGAGTACGGGTACAATCGCGTTGGGCAGGGTGAGCATCGCTTGGCCTTTTTCCAGGAGGGTCCGGCCAGCTTACCCTGTTCTTATAATTCATCTAACTTTTGTGCAAAGTCCAGCCTGGGTGTAGAGCAGCACGCACCTGGCGGTCTGCTGGTCCCGTCCCGCCCGGCCCGCCTCCTGCAGGTAGTTCTCCAGGGACCCGGGAATGTCGGCGTGGATCACGAGGCGCACGTCCGGTTTGTCGATGCCCATGCCGAAGGCGTTGGTGGCGGCGATGGCGCGCAGGTCGCCGCGGATGAAGCTCTGCTGGACGTTTTTCTTGGTTTCCGGCGGTAGTCCGGCGTGGAAGTGGTCCGCCGTCATACCCTGGGCCTGCAGGAACTCCGCAACCTCTTCCGCTTGCCTCCGTGTGGCGCAGTAGACGATAGCGCCGCCCGGTTCGTCCGCCGGCAGGTCGGACGACAGTATCTGGTGAATGTCGGAGAACTTCGCCCCGCTGCGCGTCGGCACCACCACGAACTCCAGGTTGTCGCGCTGCGCGCCGCCGTCGAAGACCTGCAGCTCGATGCCCAGTTCCTCTCTGAAATAGTCGGTGATATCGTCCTTCACGTCGGGCTTGGCGGTGGCGGTCAGGCACATCACCGGCGGCACTGGTTCCTCTCCGGCCTTCTCCCTGATGAAGCGGCCCACGTAGCGGTAGTCTGGCCGGAAGTCGTGTCCCCACCTGGAGAGGCAATGCGCTTCGTCCAGCACCCAGCCACCGACCTCCCGCTGGTCCAACGCCCGGCGGAGCGAGACGCTGCGCAGCTGCTCCGGCGAGATCAGGAGGATGCCCGCGTCTCCCAGCCGCACCCGGTCCAGGGCGTCGGCCCGCTCCGGCATGGACAGCAGCCCGTTTACGGTGACGCACGAGCCGATGCCGCGCTCCTCCAGGCCCGCCACCTGATCGGCCATCAGGGCGACCAACGGAGAGATCACCACCGTCAGGACGCCGGTCTTGTCGTAGCGGGACAGGGCCGGCAGCTGGTAGCACAGCGACTTGCCGGCTCCGGTGGGCAGGATGGCCAGCAGGTGCTCGCCGGCCATGGCCGTCTCCACCACCGACTGCTGCATCGGCCGGCCATACTCGTCCGCGGGCTCCGGCCGGAAGTCATCAAAGCCGAACCACCGGCTCAGCTCTTCCCGGACGTCGTGCCGTTCCCGGCACCAATCGCAGTCGGAATCGCCGCAGGCCGTGTCCCGTAGTCTGCGGACCAAGTGGCCCGTCCCGGGGAACTGATGACGCACCCAGGGCGGCATCACTGAGTTGCCCCCGGCCACCGACAGCCACGCCAGCGCGTAGGCCAACTCCCAGCCGTGCCGCGCCGCGTCGGCCGTGGCCGCTCGCCCATGGGTCCGGCAGGAAATGCCGTCCAGGCATTTACGTATCGCGCCGTGCGCCTCTTCGTACGATGGCCGCGGCGAGCGCCTCAGGATCGAGAAGAACCGATCAAACCCCACGCCGCCATCCGCCGTGGTCAGCCAGTGCCACGCCGTCAGCAGTTCGGGCGCTGCCATCCCGAAAGCCTTCTGCTGGTCGTCGAACACCTCCAGCGCCAGCCTGGCGTCCAGCTCCGGATCATTGACGCGCCCCCGTCTCAGCGACCCGTCCTGATAGTGCTTGACCAAGTAGTGATAAGGATTCCTCGGGAAGGCCAGCGGATTGAGCCGGAGCGTGTCCACCGCCGGCAGCCGCAACAGCCGTAACTGTGGATTGGCGGCTTGCAGGTGGGGCAGGTCGAAATCGATCAGGTTATGCCCCAGCACGAATTCCGCACCGTTAGACAGGTCATCCAACCTGGCCAGCGCTCGGGCTGGGTTTCGGCCAACCCGTGGAACCGTCAGCGCTTGGCCCGTGTCCGGCCGTACGCCGGCCAGTGCGTGGATGCGCTCATCCCCCTTGCCGACTTCCAGGTCCAGCGACAGGCAACGCGACAGAGGATTGCTGGCGTTCCCTGACGGAGCGGCAGCGCTCTCCCGCCCCGGTCTCACATTGCCTATGACCATGCCGTCGCTCGGACCGAGTCAATCACAGCTGCGCCTAACGCTCCTGGTTGCCCAGCCGCAGCCAGGCGATGCCGTCCACGGCTTCGAAGTGCCGGTCCGCCGACACCAGGTCGGCCCCCGTTTCCATGGCGTGGGCCGCGATCCACACGTCGTTGGTCGGAATGGGACTGCCCTTGGCCCGGAGCGCCGCCGCGATCCTGGAATACCGGTCGGCGGTTATGGCGCCCACCGGCACGAAGGACACGTAGGGGTTGTCCAGGAACGACCGTAGGTCGGCGACGTTTCTGTCGAACCTCGAGCCGTTTCGGAAGCCGTAGAGCAGCTCGCCGACGACCACGGTCGACATCAGAACCTCGGTGGCGTCTCGCACCACCGCCGCGGCCTGCTCATCGCCTCGCATCAGACGCGAGTAGGCGTTGGAATCCAGCAGGACCCTCATCGCCAGGCGGCCTCGTCGATGACCTTAAACTCCTCAAGTGCAGCGTCCAACTCGGCCGCTTCGTCTTCACCCCAGGTGCCAATCAGGTGATCCAGCGACGAGCCCACCGTGTCCGCTCTCTGGTTTGGATCGGCCAGGCCGGCTCCCTTCCGGAGCAGTTTCAGCGCGGCCTGGTTCAGCGACGTGCCGTCCCGTTTCGCCAGGCGCTGGATCCGCTCCGCCAGTTCGTCGTCGAACCCTCTGACCGTCAACTGGTTCACGCTGCCTCCTCCGGCGATGCACTCAACGCATCAATATGAGGCATCATCCTTGACATACATCACCGGGTCAAGGGCCCGGGTCATCGGCACCCGAACTGCACTCAGCTCCAGGCCCTGTTCGAGCGCCTCCACACCGTACTGTTCATCCTCCAACGTCATGGTGCTCAGATAAACCAGGAGGCCTCGGTCACCCGGGTCAACTCCCAGACCGTAGGCCACACCCCCGTCACCCAGCGCCACGCAGTATCCCTTGAAGTGGCCCAAGGGGTCATTGACCGCCAGCACATCTTCGGTGGCCAGCCGTTCCCGTAGCTTGACCTCGCAATAACGCCGGCAGACATGATGCAACGCGAGCCACTGCTCCGGTGTCGGGTCCATTGCTGATACCCGCCGCGATTCGCACAGCGTCCCGTTACGTGAAGTGCTCCGTTCGGTAGCATCCTATTTGAGGCAATGCGCCTCCACCGTTGGTTAAACGCGGCCAGCAGCCTGCACCAGAACTTTTATGAAATTGGCTCGACACCCGCGCGGTGCGGGTGGAGATGGACGACATCGCCCGTTTGGTGAGCGGCCTGGAATCTATCCCCTGACCCGGGCTTTCGGTCGAGATTTCCTATTCGTCAGGTAAGCAACCCATCAAATAAGTCAAGGTACCAAGAGTGGCCATAGACCTCTGCGCACGTCTCCTCGGTGGTTGCTCTTTGCCCTATCACATCTCCTGGTGGCTTGCGGGTTCCCTTGTTAACCACCAAGATGGTGAGCGCCGGCAATCCCACCAAGCATAAGTGAGTGGCGACGACGTCCAGATACCGACCGGGGTTTTGCGCGTTCCCAACCCCCATCTTGCTTGCAAGGTCCTCAAAGCAAATGACTTCCCTTTGTTCGGCGAGTTCTACTAGAACCCGGTACGCTGTTATGATCCTCTCTGATCTTTTCGGGGCAGTTGCAGGCATTTCGTTCTCCTGGGAGGCATTATTGGAGAGGGTTACTCAGTGTCATTCCGAGAGTTGAAAGCGTATGCAGCTTTGCCTATCGCTTCAACCACCACGGCGACGAAACCCAAAAACATCATCAGGCCGTACCCGTGTGCCAAGACAGTCGCGGGCTCGCTCGCAGTCTGGTAAACGCTCGGGTTAATCGCACGGCTGACTGCCGTCACATCCGCCATTGGGAGCGAAACACAACAATCTTGCCAGCATTCATCTAACGGCAACCCGGAGCGGAATCGTCGAGAAAGCATCTGCACCTGAAATAGTCGTCGTGCATGTTCATACACTCGATATACGCCTGTGGCGTTGGCGCCAGAGTTGGCACTGGCGTCGGGGTCAGCGTTGGCGCCTGAGTCGGTGTCGACGATTGCTCACGTTGTAACACCCTATCACATTCACCTTCAAGGTAAGTGTCCTGAAGAGGAACGCCTATCTTTGGCAGGTCAAGTGAACACCAAGCAAGCCACGTCTTGTCGGTGGATGGGTAGCTGTAGACCGTAGTCGCAGTCCCAGCAAATACGCACGGTTCTACCAATCCCTGAACATAATTGCGCTTCAGGTCAGAGAATCCATCGCATTGCCTAACTGGCAACACCATGCCATCAATATAGAGTTTCGCCTCTGTGGCATTCATTTTGACAGAATGAGGTGTGCTGGTCACACCTTGCGCACTGGCGCACGCGGTGCCGCCGCCAAGGACAACGATGACCAAAGATACCCACAGATTAGTGAGGATGGCTTTACGCATATTCCGGAACCACCAAAATAACGGTGTTCGCCTTGGTTCGACGGATCACAAAAATCATGGCAGGCTGCTGCTGATAGACGACAATTAGTCCTGCCAGCCTGTTGCCTCATTCAGAAATATTACCGAAAAATCAGCACTTTGGCACCCGCGGCCAGAGCCATTTGGAAGTTCCGCGGCAAAGCATCCGGAGAGTTGATTTGTCCGTGCGCCGTTCCGGCGTCCTCCGCCTTATTGATACCCGCCGTGGTTCGCTCAAGGGTCATTACGTAAACCGCTCCGTGCGGGGACTGCGGCCGTGGGCCCAATGACGATTTCCGCCGCCCCGTTTTGGACCCTCTCGATTACGGATGCGCCGCATCAGCCATCCCCAGATCGTCGCATCATCGGTCCGTTCCACGGCAGGAACGACGCATTACGTCGTCACCGTGCCACACAGAGAATGCAGCACCTCAGCGACACTTTTGATACCGGACCATGGCCCAGCCAGAGCGCCTTTTCCCCACACCATTTCCGCAGCTCTTGCCCGCACCTATTCACAGTAGCGGGCGTACTCGGCCCTGATCTTCGCCATCATGACCTCGCCCTGGTCCAGTTGGCCACGCAACCGCTCCTTCACCGCCACGGCGCTCAGCGGCACGGTACCGACCGAGCCGGACGCGTTCAGACGATGCAGGGTGGTGGTGGTGTCCGCCATGCATCCGGCGTATCGACGCACCATCCTGTCGTCGCCGTCCACCCCGCAGGCCAGCGCGTTCCACAACCGATGCACAGTTGGCTCTCCCACGCGCCCAACGACGGGAATCCCTCTCAAGGGCGCCACGCGCCTTAGGCCAGCCGGTCCGCCGTTCTCTCGCCGAACATCTGGGACGTCCCCACCGCGGCGAAGTCGGGATCGACAAAGTAGCTCTGCAGCGGACTGTTGGCCGCCACCGGCCGTGATAGCGTCATCCCCCGTTCCCGCTGGAACCGCCGCAGCGCGTGGCCCATCCGCATCAGCGACGAGCGCAGCTCCGCCGGCGTCAGGTCCGCACGCCGGTACAGGGCACTCCGATGGATACCCGCTGCACCGGCCCGCCAGACCTGGAGCGTCATCCGTCTACCCGCCGGTTCCAGGCCCGCTATGAAGTCGCCAGCCAGTTCTTCCGTCCAGCGAGCGGGCGGCAACTCTGCGGAAGTGGTCGCTATCTCCCGCTCTGGAACGGTGGGAGTCCCGCCGACGATCCGGCGCATCGCCCAAGACACCTCGGCAACCTCGCCTTCCAGTTCCAGGTGAACCTTGACCATGCTACTCGCTCCGTTGCGCCTGCCGGACGGCGGAGGTTTGGCCACCGTCGAATGCGCGCTGTTGACTATAACCCACGTTCCCCACGTGTGGGGGCACACGCGGGGAAAGACCTCTTCGACAGCGTGCCCAAGACGGCCCCGAACGCGCCAGGCTTTGACGATGCGCCACCAGCCGGCGGGCTACACCGCCGGGCAGCAACTTGCGTGATGCCATATCATGGCCCCAGTCGCACCCGGGAGACGAGCATGGGCAGTTGTCGATTTTGCGGCCGCTGCGCTGGTTGGTTCCGCACCAGCCATCGCGGGTGCCGGGACGCCCACCGGAGCGGCCTCGCCCAGATGGTCGACTTGGCGGCCCGGGCCGCCGAACGTCCCGAGTTCACCCAGCGGCGGGTCCTGCGGGTCCTGGCAAGGCTAGCTCAGGAATGCTACGTGCCCGATGAGGACCTGCCCGCGGTGCTGGCGGCCGGATGGCATCTCTCTCCCATGAACCGCACGGTGGACCGCGTTCCCATCCGGGAGGAAACGGACTGGCTGGGTGAGCTCCGGGAGAGCCAGTTTGCCACGGCCCAGGCTCAAGCCCACGAGGAACCAGCCTTGTTGACCGCGGCGGTGGCTGCCGCGCAGGCGACGCGCAATCAGACGCCGCGACTGGAGCGGGTATCGAGGCTGTTGGGGCGCTCCGGCATCACCGACGTTGCTGGGCACACGCTGCTGCTGAGAGCGTGGGAACGCGCGGTGCTGCGCCTGCTGGGTGATACCGGCATCGACCTGGACCGGGAGGCCGCCTTGCTGCGCTACGCTCGCCACTTCGACCTGGACGACGGCGAGCTGGACCGCTACGGGATGCTGCGCCAGTTCATCCAGGGAACAGCCATCGCGACGTCGGCCGCCGGCCTGATACCCCACCGGATGACCTTTCCCGACGCCGTCGTGGCGTCCCTGGGTCTGGACAGATCGGAGCAACCGGTATGGGTCTTTGACGACGCTGAGTATCGCCTGGGCCGTCTGCCACCGGATCGGGCTGTGACCATCACGGGCGTGGCGGCGGCGGGCCGGACGTTGCCTTACTACCCGCCGCAGCTATTCGTGGGCCGCCCTCCGGCGCCCAGCGAGGGTTGGGAGACCATCGCCACTGGCCGGATGGCGCTGACCAGCCACGGCTTGCGTCTGCGCAGCTCGACAGCCGACGTCGCGCTATCCTACGACGCGGTGCACCGATGGGAACCCTGCCAGGACGGCATCGGCGCCGTGGTGTCGCAGCCAGGCCAGCCCGAGCAACTGGCAGTCTTCCTCAACGGCGACGGCTGGTTCGCCTACAACCTCGTCCGTAACCTGTCGACATTTAGTTTGTCGGAAAGGTCGGTCGCCCGCTGGGCGTTCGCAACTGCCACGGCGCCGATCCGGCAGGTCAGCCCAACGCAGGCGACGTTGGCCACCATGACGACGGGTTGCTATTGAAACCGCCGCCCTTTACAGCTTACGCCGCTTGAATTGCGTAAAGTCTAGCTTTCACCGACAGCAGAATGACCGCAGTCGCCGCTGCGGATCCAGCGGATGTGGTTCCCCCGCGGCACAACAGCGGTTAGCGCGGGAGTCCAGAATTCGCGGCTCGGCAGCGAGTAAACAAGCCCGCAGTCCCTTCGGCCGTCGGTTGGGCGGCCATGGTCGCCTAATCGGACTGCAACGCACTTTGGTACGCCCGCTCCAAGTACTCGTCGTGCCAGACGATTACGGCATTTTCGCGCCATTCGCCCCGCAGAGCCTCTCCCAGGGCGATGAGCTCATCATTGCTGGCGTCCTCCAAGCCCTTCTCCTTGATTACGGCGTGAAATAGTTTGATTTCGCCCAATGCCTTCCCATATTCGGGGAGGCCGACGTTCTCCCAGTAGGCATCGCTATAGGGGTCGAACCCAAGACGTTGGACGTGCGCGCGGCATTCCCCGCCAATCTCACCCATGCAATTGCCTCGATGCAGGCTCATATATTCCTCGGCTTCCTCGCGGGTAGGGCTGAGTTGGCGGCGTTCGACCTCTGCCTGTTCGATGAATTTGTCAATGACGACCACGATGGACTTGTACACCGCCGCGTCTCTGGTCATGGACGCGTCCGTCATCATCCAGAATTCAGCCCAGCGTCGGATGTCCCCACGCGTAACGTCTTTGCCCTGAACGGTAGCCACCACTGTCGTGTCACCGTCTTTGGGTTCAAGGGCCTCCTTGAGGGTTGGTCTGTCCTGCCGCCCGATGTCTCGACCCGTAACGTCTTCGCCCTCAACCGTAGCCACCACTTCCGAGTCCCCGTCTGTGGGTTCGGAGGCATCGCTGGGGTTGTCGCTGTGTTCAAGCAGTGGCTCGTTCCGGTAGCTCGCGCCGTACCTGGACCCCGTATCGGCATCAAACGCTACCAGGCCCACCGAAAGGTCCTGCCGGGCTTCCTCCGGTGTGATGCCGCCCGTTCGCCATGAACCCCGGGCTTCGACCACCCAGACCAATGGGTCCGGGAGACTCGTCCCCGGCGATCCCCCTTGCATCGCATCAAACTCGCTCCTGCGCATCAAGCGGACCGTCGGCGAGTGGGGTTTTCCGGTTACATTGAGCCCGGGGGCGTTGAAGCTCAGATGTGCCAGTCCCAGCCGGGCGGCCAGTCGTTCGGAGATTCTGGGCCCTCCGTCCGTCCCAACCGGCCGATGCTCATTCGTCAGTTCCCACCACACTGACAGCGTTACGACCGGGTCCGTCACGACCCCACGCGAGAGCTCTCCCGTCTCCAACCAGAAAGCCCGCACGACCGACGTCCCGTCAACAAGCCGGATGCCGAGGAAGTAGCGTAGTCCCCCATGGTCGCGGCTACTTTGATCCACCGGCGACCCGAGTACCGTTTCGATGAAGCGCTCGACAGCCTTTTCGTCATCCATCGTGCCCAGGATGGTCATTGCGTTATCGTCATTGAGGATGTCGATGGCCGTAACCTTGCCCCGTATGTCCAGCAAATCCTCGCCGGTTTTGGCGGATGGGTTGGTGTCCGCTTCATACAGGGTGGGCCTGCCTTCCTCCAACGTCCCCAGCCGGAACTTCGGCGAGTAGCCTCTTACCTCAAAGACCTGGGTACCCGGATTCAGGTGGGTGGAGTCGCCATCCTGGTAGCGGTAGTACGGATCTGCATAGCCGCTGCCGCGGTATGCGACCCGGTACAGCTCTGGGCCCAGGTCTTCGACTGCCAGGTCGCGGTCATCTCGGAGATTTCCTTCTCCGGTGGAGTGCCACTTCTTCACGTATTGAATGCCGCCGAACTGCATCAAAGGAACCCAGCCGATGGTGTGTGGTCGGGGACTCAAGTCCCCACCGTTCGTCAGGCACTGCATGACGATAGCCACTGTGGCCCCGTCACTGAGAACTGTATCCAAGCGGCGTCCGCCGTCTGCCCGTCTGTCGTGTCGCTGCATGACCTTGCCATCGCTGTCCAGGATGGCCTGAGAGCCCGACGCGACGTGAGTGATGTAAGCGACCCTTCCCGGCATCTCCGGAGTCAATCCCTCCACGAAAGTAACCACGACGCCGGAGCCCAATTCCAGTCTATTGGCGGCCGAGTCCGACCATGGTGCGGGCCCTGGCATACCACCGCAGGCCGACAGTGCGATAACCACCAGTCCGAGGGACACGGCGTTCAGAAGCGATTTCATGACATGCACCGCGTCGTAGGGGATCCAGAGGCGCCGCTCAGAGCTGCTTGAGAGAGAGGGACGTGAGACATGTAGGTGACCTTTTCCGACGTCTCCGGCGTCAGTCCTAGGACGAAAGCAACCACTTTTTGTGATGGCAGCAGGTATTGTCGTTCCTCCTGGCGGTATTCCCAGAGCGGAAAAACCACCTTCTTGGTGGACTGCGGGAGGCGACCGTAAAACGCCTCCCGCAGTTGGATCATATAGTATTCGGCGATTTTGATAACGTGAAACGTATTCGCGTACTGGTTTTGTTGGTCTGGTATCCCGCGTCAACCATATCTGCCGAATGATCGTCAACGCATTGCCTCAATTAAAACGTTGCGCTTAGGAAGTGATTTCCGCAAGTAGAATGCTACCGAAAATCGGGTGGCATTTGCGTGGCGGCAGGCATGAGCAGGATGGCGAAATGGTAGTGGCAGAGTTTGCCCCAAACTCTGCCACTGTCAACAAGGCCTGGTAACACCTGCTTCCGTCTGCGGCAATGTGCACTTGGCCATTTGCACAAAAGGCTATCCAATCTGGCGCCATGAACAATCGCCTGACGAGGGCACGAAGGGAACGCGCAAGTGATCGCCAAGGCTTCACTGCTGATCGGGTCTGGTAACTAACAACCGAGGCGTTTACCGATTCGAGCGAGGACCTCCACAGAGTGAAGCGGCAATTTCATAGCCCGGGTTGATCTGTTGGCGCGTCCCTGTCGGTCCTAAGGCGGGAGTAGGTTGCCCTGATCAACTCCTCAATCGCGGCGCTGCCCTCTGGATTAAGATTGGGATCCCGGTGGAGGATTGAGGAGATCTGGGCGAGGGGGCTCGCACCACCGAATTGCTCGATGCGCTCTCCTCTCATGAAGTGGTCCGCCGACATGCCGAGCCAACTCGTCAGTGCCGCTAGACTGTTGACGTCAGGCTGGCGGCCCTGGGACAGGCGGGTGAGGGTGGAGGCGCTGACATCTGACTCTGCCGCCACGTCCTTCCAAGTGAGGCGACGGGAACGCCGCTGGGAGTCCAGCGCCGCATGTAATGCGGCGACGTCGAAACGGTTAGTACGGTCAGGCATTTGATTTCACTCTTGCAATTAGCATCCATATGCGGTATATTACGTTATAGAAATCTTACCCCATATTTGCAACGGGGTAAACACTCGGTGAGCCAACAGGAGGCGAAGAACATGGGCGACGACGGCAAGATTGACATCACGGTGAATGACAAGCCGGTGGTGCTCGAAGGCACGAAGCAGACGGGTGCGAGCGTGAAGAAGGCTGCTATCGAACAGGATGTGAACATCAAGGCAGACTTCGTGCTCAGCATCGAACTCGGTGGTGGGAAGACTGAGCTGATAGGGGATGACCAAGAGATCGAGGTGCACGACGGCGAAAGTTTCCTGGCGATCGAGAACGACGATAACTCATGAGTACGATCATCCCAGCGGTGGCGAAGGCCATAGAGGAGATTAGCTGCACGTTCGAGGGCTGCGATGTGGAGGTGGAAGGCGACGGATCCGGTGGGGCGGTGGTGGTGGTTCGGGGTGTCACAATGGGATGCCCCTACGTCCAGGCCGAAGTCTGGTTCGGCTTCCACATCACGTATCAGTACCCGTACGCTGATGTATATCCGCATTTTACGAATGCGGACTTGGCGCGATCGGACGGCGGCGGCCTGGGCGGTGGCTTCGGGACGGCATCGTTCCGAGATCAGCCGGCGATCCAGATCTCGCGCCGGTCGAACAGGCTGAATCCCGCAACGGACACGGCGGCGCTGAAGCTGTTGAAGGTGGTTACATGGATGAAAAGCCAGACATGAGACCTTGGCGGTTGACGATTCCAGCGGGTCTGTACGCTGAGTTGCATCGGCATCTATTCCCTGGAGATGGTGAGGAACACGCCGGAGTAATCTTGGCGGGTACTTGCTATTCCGAACGTGGCCTTAGGCTGGTCGCGCGCGAGCTCCACTTGGCCAAGGACGGCGTGGACTACGTGCCGGGGAAGCGGGGCTACCGCATGCTCAAGGCGGAGTTCATCCAGAGCAAGATCCTGCGTGCGAGAGACCGTAGACTGGCGTATCTAGCCATTCACAACCACGGAGGAACCGACACGGTCGGGTTCTCCGGGATTGATATGGCGTCCCACGAGCGAGGGTACCCGGCCCTCCTCGACATCGCGCGAGGCATGCCGGTCGGTGCACTGGTGCTGGCACGGTCCGCAGTGGCCGGTGACCTGTGGTTGCCGGGTTGCAGCCGCGTTCCGCTAAGTCACGCGGCGGTCATCGGACACCGAAGACAACTGCTTTCCCCGAAGCCAGAGACAAAGACCGCCGCGGTTGGCATGTACGACCGGCAGAGCAGACTGTTCGGCGATGTCGGCCAGGAACTGCTGCTGGGGTCTCGCGTAGGAATCGTGGGTTTGGGAGGAGCGGGCTCCGTGTTGGCGGAACTTCTGGGGCGGCTGGGGGTTGGAGAGTTCGTGCTCGCGGACCCGGATAGGGCCGAAGATACGAACCTGCCACGCCTGATCGGGGCTAGGCGCCGTGACGCGATCTTGCCGTTGTGGTTGCCGCGATTTGTCTCGGACCGATTGCGGAGTCACAAAGTGCGGATGGCAGCCCGCAACATTCGTCGCGCGAACCGCGACGCGCGTATTGAGGTGTTGGCGAGGGACTTCCTAGACGCCGAGGTAGCGGCGCGTTTCACCGACTGCGACTTCCTGTTTCTGGCGGCGGACACGATGGGTGCTCGGTTGCTGTTCAACGCCATCGTGCACCAGTATGGGATCCCCGGTATCCAGGTGGGAGCCAAGATCCCGGTTGCAGAGGATGGGACGGTAGGAAATGTGTTTTGCGTCAGCCGCATGGTCACGCCCGAGCTGGGATGCCTGTGGTGCAACGGACTCATCAACCCTGCGAGGTTGCAGGACGAGGCTGTGCCGGAGGCGGCCAAGCGGGGCTACTCATACTTGGATGACCCCGACGTGGCGGCCCCAAGTGTGGTGACGATGAATGCGATAGCTTGCGCGCACGCCGCCGATGAATTCCTGTTCCACCTAACAGGCCTGAAGTACGACGATGCTGAGACTGGATGGTTCCGATGGAACTCTCGTCGCGCGTTGGCAGGCTACGATATGCCGAGGTGGGACACGGACTGCGCTGAGTGTTCAGGGAAAGAACACAGTCGGCGGGGAATGGGCGACAACAGTACTTTGCCGACGAGGTCTGCTCGGGGCTAGAGACGCTTTTCTCGACACTCGTACAGCTTGTCGTCTTTGATGGCAGTGAGTTCCTGTGGATGTAGGCCGTTGGGGTCGCTGGTGATGAGGATGCCGGGAATGTGGAACACCAGTAAGCCGTCTCCACGTTCGGTGGTAGAGGTGGCGTCCAGAACCGTGTGGCCGTAAATTCGCCTCAGCCCAGGCGAGGACTGGTTGTAGGAATCAACGGTGGAGATCTCGGTGATCCATGTGAAATGCGGCAAGTGGATGTCGAGGAGCGCGTCTTTCAGGTCGTCGCTAGCGGAGCCCTGGGCGAGGTGTCGCCGGTAGCCGGCGGCGGATGTCAGGTATGTCCGTAGAACGATGCTGCCGGCGCTGTGGGCCGCCTGTAGCTCGTCCAACAACATTTCGTTTATGGGAATGTTGAGTTCCTTCAGAGCTCGACGGGCATTTGGCAGATCGTTCAGATTGCGATTGATTTGGCTCCGAGCGTTGTGCTCGGCGCGAGCGGCCGTAGAGAAGACTCTGGCAGGCATCAGGGCTATGGCTAGAACGGCGTGGCTCTGCACATTCAACTCGATGGAGCTTCCGCTCGAGACGCGTTTGATGGTGTCGTCGTCGAAGGAATAAGTCGCGCTGGCAAGATCGTCTGCGGGGAGCCACCTGTATGGGCCGCTTTGGTCATCGTGGACGATAAAGGCGGGGACGTAGTCGATAGCTTGATTGGTTGGGCTCGCCTGCTTGGCCAACACGCGACCGATGACAGTGACGGCGTGACCCATCGTGCCGCCGATGTTGAGGCCGAGAATGACGGGAATGCCGGACTCGACGTATGGGAGGATATCACTGGCCAAGTCTGGACCGGGGAGGACAAGCGGTTGATAGCCAGCCTCAGCTATTGCCCGTACCATTGCGTCCGTCGACAGTGCAGCCGATGCGTTGGGTAGCGAAGCGGCCTCAATGCGGGATGGGGGTCTGGCGAATCTCGTAATGTCGGCGACGGATACCCAGTTGTAATTATATCGTGCGTGCATGTGCCGCATGCCTGTCCAAATTGCGACCTGGGCGCAGGCACCGACGCGGGCATCCTGCTGAAGGAAGGAAGTACCGGTAACCTGTAGCCGGGCACCGAGTAGGTGGGCGTCGAAGTCGGCGCGGCATGTTACGGTGGCTTCCATATCGAAGCGGCTGGCTAAACGGGCTAGGAGAACCGTTCTGCCGATCGGGGCGGCTGACAAGGGACGAATGACGCAGAAGCCGCAATAGACTTTCTGGGCAAAGTCTCGTAGGTGATCCAGCTGTGTTGTCGAGAAGGGCCGCTGGAGGTGCGGTGAGATGTCGTCCGAAAAAAAGTGGACGCGCTTGCAATATCGCTCGTGGGTGCGGAACGTTCGGGCGTAGAACTGCGAATAGTCTGTGGAGTAGTCCTGGTCAATGTAGGGGTCTTCGAGAACGTAGGACTCAACGTTGAGTACGCGAAGATGCCGAATCGTGCTGCTTACTACGGCGAGGGTCTCGCCTCCCAGCAAGGATGCTAGACGCGACCAAGCTTCTGGTCTGTCGAGTAGCTCAACGTTGTGGGTTATTCTCATTGTCGGTCAGAAAGTTTGTAGAAGAGCTTGGGAATATTCAGGTGGGCGAGAGGATCATCGCCATGAAAAATCCTGGTTCTTCTCAGCGGCCTTGACCGTCTCCTCCTGAATGCGATCAAACTCCTTCAGTGTTTCGTCGCTGATTGTGAGCGACAACCCCACTTCGCTGGCGAGGATGGTCTTTCGCTCAGGAGCTTGGCCTGCGTCGGGTTTGGGGTCCGTGCTGTGATCGGTTGGCTTGGTTGTCATGGCTCTCCTCGGCGTGCGGTGCGGGCTCGGATGAGCGGTCGCGGTTGTCAAAGGAAAACGTTTGCTGGCGACGCAGCGGTTTCGGAATCCACGTCGTGACCGTTTTAGGGTCAGAGGTAAGCTGACGGCTCGGGGATGACTTGAACCAGAGAGAACATTTTTCAAGACAAGATGTCTGATGATCGGGTCGGGAAGCGGAATTGTCCCCTGCCATGGCTGGTTACGTTCCATGAATGTTGCGAACGAGGGCTAGCATATTAACACAACTGGGATGGTGATGAAGCGGGGGTCTGAGCCTAAACCCAAATCCACCGAAAGGGTCTGGCCACCGTGAGGGAGGGAAGGATGCGAGGAGCCGGATCGAGGCGGCGCGGCCTTGACCCGCTCCAATCCGGCTGGGCACAGGGTGTGATAGCCACGCCAAGGGGATGTTGACGGACCGCGGCGCCGGCGACGGGCGAGATCAGCGGGCAGATTGCAGCAGGGGACACGCGGGAACCGGCCTGGCGCAGATCTGCGAGGCAGTTAGGCGGTCTGGCGGACGGGTCAGACGCCGTTGGGCGATCAGGAGGGTAGTGGCAGGGCGCGTAGTCTCGCCAGGGCGGAGCTGAATTGGTTTTGCCAGGGCCAGCCCTGGGGCAGGTGCAGGGTGAGGCGGCGGGCCTTGCGGGTGAGCCGTCCGGCCAGGGAGAAGAAGCGTCGCCGCAGGTTTTTGGTGGTTACCAACGCCTCGCCCAGACCGATGCGCGTGGTCCAGCGCGCCAGGTTATGGGCGATGATCTGGACGGCCAGCCAGGCGCCGTTGGCGGGGAAGCGGCCCGAGGGGAGGTGGTTGAGCCCCACGCCGTACTTCAGGTCGCGGATGGCGTTCTCGATCTCGGCGTGGCGGCGATGGTCGGCCTCCAGATCCAGGGTGTCGCCCTCCCGGTCGGTGATGAAAGCGTGATAGCTGTAGGTGGCAAACAGCGCCAGTTGTGACCCGGGCGTGGGTTTCACCCTCCGGACGATGAGGCGCACCGGTACGGCGTCGGGCTCACTGCCAAATGGTGTGTATGCAGTCTCCGCCACGTCGGCGGCGCCCTCCATCCAGTACGGGATGGGCGTCCATTCCGCCTCGGGTATGGCCTCGATGATGTTCCGCACGCTCTGGTGCTGGCGGACGGTGATGGAGAAGCGGACACTCTTATCGCGACAGGCGGCGACGATGTCATGGGTGTAGAAACCGCTGTCGGCCCGCATGGTGAGTGGTCCCGTAGCTCCAGCGTAGCGCACTCGGCCCACCGTCTCGCGCAGGAAATGGGCGGCGCCCCGAGCGGTGTTCGCTCTACCCTGGCGCAGCCGACACATCAGCACCTCTCCGGTGCCCGCGGCCACGGCCAAGATCGGGTGATAGCCCCGCTGGCCAGCGTAGTTGTGGCGCTGCGCGCCCTCCTTGGCCAAGCCATAGGTCTCGCAGACGGTGGAGTCCAGGTCGATGGTAAACGGATCATCTCCCGGTCCCGCCCCAGCCGCCCAGGCTCGGGCCAGCAGCTCCCGGCTCACTCGATCCAACTGGCGGACGTGGCCCCAGCGGAAACTCCTCAGGAAGGTCCCCAGGGTGGACGGCGCCTTGATCGCGCAGCCCAGGACCTGCTCGGTCCCGCCAGCGCGCAGCGCGTCGGCATCGTCGATGCAGTCGCCGCCAGCCAGCGCCGACGCCACCAACGTCAGCATCTTGTCGCCGGTGTTGGCTCGACCCGGCGCATCTCCCAAGTCAACGTGGTCGTCGACGAGTTCACGCAGACCCAGGTGCTGGGCCAAAGTGACCGGAAGGATCAGCCCAGCATTGGCCACCAGGCGGCGGTCATCGAAGGCGATTTGGATGCGATCGGGGTCGTTGCGTGCTAGCATCCGTTGGGTGCTCCTCGTTTCGGGCTGGTTTCATGTGTCAGAAACCATTATCCCCGAAGCCGGGAGCACTTTCTTACCCCTTCACCACCCCGCGACAATCACCTCTTCGGTGGATTGGGGCTAAACCTCAATCCACCGACAAGATGAGGCTGGCGGCGTGCTGAGGGGATGAGAAAGTGCTCCCGCGCTTCGGGGATAATGGTTTTTGAAACAAGAAACCGACCCGAAACGAGGAGCACCCATTAGATGCTACCACTGGGCAGCCCCGACCGCATCCACGTCGCCTTCGATGATCACCGTCTGGTGGCCAATGCTGGACTGCTCCTGCCGGTCACCCTGGCCCACCATCTGGGTCTGGGTGAGCTGGTGGACCGCCACGTTGACCTGGGAGATGCGCCGGGTCGAGCCAACCCGGGGGACAAGCTGCTGACGCTGGTGGCGTCGGCGCTGGCCGGCGGCGACTGCATTGACGACGCCGACGTGTTGCGCACCGGCCGGACGGCCAGCGCCATCGGCTGCGTGGTCAAAGCGCCGTCCACCCTGGGGACCTTTCTACGCAGTTTCCGGTGGGGTCATGTTCGCCAGCTGGATCGGGTGAGCCGGGAGTTGCTGGCTCGGGCCTGGGCTGCTGGTGCGGGCCCGGGCGATGCGCCGTTGACCATCGACCTGGACTCCACCGTCTGCGAGACCTACGGACTGGGCAAGGAGGGCGCCCGTCGCCATGGCTACACCGGCCAGCGGGGCTATCACCCGCTGCTGGCCGTCGCCGCGGACACCGGCGACGTGCTGATGGTGCGGCTGCGCCAGGGTCGGGCCAACACCGCTCGGGGCGCGGACCACTTCCTGCGGGAGACGGTGGGCCGGGTGCGCTACGCCGGAGCCACGGGACAACTCACCGTCCGCGCCGACCGCGGCTTCTACACCCACGCCATGGTCGCCGTCTGCCGCAAGATGGACGTCCGCTACTCCATCACCGTCCGCCAGCACCAAAGCCTGCGCAACCTCATCGAGGCCATACCCGAGAAGGACTGGACAGCCATCCCTTACTGGATGGACGGCGGCGCCGACGTGGCCGAGACTGAATACACACCCTTCCAGCATGAGCCCGACGCCGCACCGGCGCGGCTCATCGTACGCCGGGTGAAACCCGCGCCCGGTTCCCAACTGGCGCTGCTTACCGACTACAGCTATCACGCCTGCATCACCGACCGGGAGGGGGACACTCTGGAACTGGAGGCCGACCACCGCCGCCATGCCGAGATCGAGAACGCTATCCGCGACCTGAAGTACGGCGTGGGCCTCAATCATCTTCCCTCGGGACGCTTCCCCGCCAACGCCGCCTGGCTGGCGGTGCAGGTCATGGCCCACAATCTGGCTCGCTGGACGGCGCGCATCGGCCTGGGCGAGCTGGGGGTTACCACCAAGACCCTGCGGCGACGCTTCTTCTCCCTCGCCGGACGCATCACCCGCAAGGCCCGTCGCCTCACCCTGCATCTGCCCCAACACTGGCCCTGGGAAAACCAGTTCAGTCGCGCCCTGGAGCGATTGCGAGCCCTGCCGCTCCCTTCCTGACGCCGCCTTCGGCGTCCGACCCTTCAACCAGACCGTCCAACCGCCTGGCCGTCCCGCGTCAGGCTGAGCTCCGCGGGTCTCCAGCTGCCATCTGCCCGACGATCTCGCCCTCCGCGGCCACTCGCGAGCCGTCAGCATCCCCCTGGCATAGCTGTCTCTACCCTCACCCGCTCGAATCCGGCGGCGTCAGGGCACTGCACCATCACCCACGCTTCTCTTCCCTTGCGTGGCCAGCCCCCACGCATCCCTTCGGTGGATTCGGGCTAAGCTTGGCTTGCGCGGCGGACTTTCTCGCCGGTAGCCGGGCGGAACCGAGTACTCCAGCATCTTGCGCACCGTGTCCCGGTGCAGGCCGAACACCCGGGAGGCTTCCCGAACGCTCATCCCTTCCACCATGCACGCCCGGCGCAACCGTAAGTACATCTCCACTTGGTACATCCATGACACCTTCCAAAGGCTGATGATCAACCTTATAGAAGGCGGCGGACGGTACAGTATCTGAACGCCGCAACCCGACGATCAAGCCGCCCACGTGGCCCAATTTACCGCCGCCTTTTACAATGTCACTCGTCTAAGTCTTGATAGTACCGATCGTCGTCATCTCAGCCCACCACTCCGGCCAATAGACTCGGAGTATGAAACCGTCGCATGCATTGGAGATGAGAGTAATTCGAACCAAGCTGAATCGTGCTCAGGAGGCCCCGGATGATCTCAGATCGAGTATTGGCATCCAATGCGCAAACGAGAAAGGGCGGCTGGAAATGGCGATCGTGTATCAGTTCCTTACTTCAAGCCGGCGGGCTGACGGCCTCGTTATACTTGGCGTAGTCGCGGGTCTAGTCGGTCCCGCAGCCAGTCACCCAAGAAATTGAAGGCCAGCACGGTGAGGAAAATCGCCATCCCAGGGAAAAAGGCGATCCACCAAGCACTGCCCAAGTAGGTCCGCCCGTCGGATACCATTGACCCCCAACTGGGCGTCGGAGGCGGGATACCGGCCCCGAGGAAGGAAAGGATTGCTTCCGTCAGAATCAGGTTCCCTACCTGTAGGGTCCCGATGATGGTCGTGGTGCTGACCACTCCCGGGAAGATGTGCTTGTAGATTATCCGCGGCGAGGAAGCCCCGCTTACCTTCGCCATGGCCACGTAGTCCATATTCTTGAGGTGTAGCACCTCGGCTCGGGCCTGGCGGGCGAATCCACACCAGGCGTTCATAGCCAGTATTCCGATTAATAGGGCGATGCTCTGCCCCACTGTGATAACCAGCGCCAATGCGACGAGGATCAGAGGCACGGCGAGAATGATATCGATGAGCCGCATGATGACTTCATCAATCCACCCGCCGTAGTAGCCGGATATCATTCCGAGCACCGTCCCGACTAGTCCGCCGATTCCCAACGAGACTCCGGCGATGATAAGCGTTAATCTGGCGCCAAATATCACGCGGCTGAGTATGTCTCGGCCCTGGTGGTCCGCACCGAGAAGGTACCGGGAGCTGCCCTGATCAGACCAAGCGGGAGGCGTATTCCGCGCTCGCAGCGTCGCTTGTACAGGGTCTGCAGGGGCGATTAGCGGTGCTAAAACTCCGCAAACAATTAACACAAAGAGAATCGCCCCGGGGATAATCGGCCATCGTCGGAACAACCTCACCGCTCTGGCTGGAGCGTAGGCCAGCAGCATTAAGGCGGACCCATTAGCCATTCGGGGATCTATTCATAACGGATGGTCGGGTCCAAATACACGTATGCGATGTCCGCTATAAAACTAGTCCCCAAGTAAAGGATAGTGACCAGCAATACCGCGCCGCTGAGCAGGGGAAAATCGTTTTGGAGGACTGCTTCCACGGCCAGCCGGCCAAGGCCCGGCCAAGCGAAGACTGTTTCTGTCACCACTGTACCGGTTATGAACCCCGCCAATGTTAAACCGGCGTAAGTAATCGGCGGTATGGCTGCGTTCTTCAACGCGTGTTTCCAAATCACCACCTGGGCGGACACGCCTTTAGCGCGGGCCATGTAGATATATTGGGAATCCAGGGCCTCCAACATGGAGGAGCGCACCAGACGCAGTTGCCCTGCGGCCGCGAGCCATCCCAAGGTAATACATGGCAGGATGTAATGGTCTATCCCTCCCCTCCTTCCCACCGGCAGCAACTCGAACTGTACCGAGAATACAAGAATCAGCATTATTCCAAGCCAGAAAGGCGGGAGCGCTTGGCCAAAGAGAGCCACGGTCCGCCCCGCATAGTCCCACAGGGTACCCCTTTTCACTGCGGACAACACACCCAAAGGCCAACCTACGCCAAAGGCGAAGATCCACGCGCCCAATCCTAACTGAAGACTCGCCGGGATGCGCTCCAACAATGCCTCGGCAACCGGCCGATTTTCTCGAACGGACTCCCCCAGGTCTCCTCTCACGATTTTGCCCAGCCAGATCAGGAACTGCACCGGGGCGGGTTTTTCCAACCCCATCTCTTTTCCCCAAGCGTCCCACTGCTCTTGGGTGGTGTGGGGCGTAAGGAACAACAGCCTGGGATCACCTTGCACGCGAGACAGTGCAAAGACCAACAGTGCCACTATGAGCAGCACCACCAGCATGAGCAGGAACCGCCGGACAAGAAACCGAGTCATCAGCCTACGCCTGCAATGGTCCTAAACGTAATCGTCAAATGGTAGCGAGCAGGATTAGCATGCCCGCTTGACATCTGTCAATTGCAGTACGCGCCATGTGCAATCAGCAAACCGGGTGTTCTTGTTTCCTGGCGTTGTCGTTAACGAAATAAACGCTTCAATCCACATATAATATTGTGGTTGACCTAATATTGACTCATCAGGTATCGTGAAACGGCGCATATTACGAGTCCTATCGCCCGGATTTCGGCGTCCAACTGAGGTCATGATCTCAGGGCATCGTTCGGGTAGGGAGGACTAGTCAAAACGTTTGGGGAGAAAAAGATGTCGCACAACCGGTTAGCTCACGTTCCGATGCTTTACGGGCTGGTATTCACGTTATTGTTGGCCATGCTGCTAGTGGCCTGTGGCTCGTCAACTGCGCCGCCCCCCGAACCGGAACCCACCAGCGCCGCACCAGTTAGTCCGACCACCGCGCCACCGGTCGAAGTCCCAGTCCCGACCGCCAAGACTGAACCTACTGACGTTCCTCCTGCCGCTGCGGGAGGCCCTACGGGTTCTTTGATTGTTGCCATCGAGGACGTAGGACCGCGAACTTGGTTTCATCACACCACCCAGTGGCCTTATCATCAACGCGGGTTCAGCATGGGCATCAACGAGTCCCTTATGGAGTTCGATGGCGTGAAGCTGAACCCTATGCTGGCTGAATCTTGGGAGGTGACCTCGGAAGGGGTCACGTTCGTGCTTAGAACCGACGTGGATTTCCATGACGGCTGGGGCAAGCTCACCGCCGAGGACGTAGTCAGAACCTACCGCGAGGCTACAGTAGAGGGCGGCAAGCCGGCCGGGACCGCGATCCTCCGGACTGATTACACTGGTTTTGAAGTCGTAGATGACCGAACGGTGTTCATGACGCTGGCATCTCCGACCATCCGTTGGGACGCGGAACACCGGGGTTGGGAAAATTCGACTCCGATTATTCCCAGCAGGATGTTGGACGAAAAGGGTCAAGAATGGGCCAGCCAAAACATCATCGGCACGGGCCCGTTCAAGTTCGTAGATCACAAAGGCGATGATTTCATAGAGCTTGAGGCCGTTAACGGTCACTGGCGTAAGACCCCGGAGTTCGGCTCCGTAACGATTCTGGACGCCCCCGAAGAGGCGACCCGGATAGCCATGGTTGAAACTGAGCAGGCGGACATCACCCAGGTTAGTCTGTCCAATGTGGACCAAGTCCAAGATCTTCCCGGTGCCACTCTTTATCGTGGCGGCTTTGGCAAAGCCCAGGCCACCGTGACGCTGTCCGGACAGTTCTACGAGTTTGTGGACGAAGACGGCAATCCCTTGGATACCAGTGAGGGCAAACGGCTACTCGATACTTCGCTTCCTTGGGTAGGTGACCCCAATGACTCCGCCTCCATGGAGGCGGCCCGCAAGGTGCGGTGGGCCTTCGCCATGGCGATCGACCGCGAGGCAATCGTCGACACGATATTAAGCGGACAGGGCTGCGCGGCCAGCACGGTCTACTTCAGCAATTGTCACCCCCGTCACCAAGATCGGTGGACGATTGAGTACGATCCTGACATGGCAAAACAATACCTGGCTGAAGCGGGTTACCCTGACGGGTTCGAATTCAACTACTTTATCCCCACAGGATTAACCGGGGAGCTCGTGGAAGTTGGCGAGGCGCTGATAGGCATGTTTGAAGCTGTCAACCTTCGGCCGAAAGTCGCCAAAGAGGCGTATCAGGCCCGACGCCCAACCATGCTAGGCCGGACCATCAGGGATGTTTGGGTTGGCCCGTACGGAACCGGTGCCGATACCGCTCAGGGCGGCATATTCGACATGCAAAACCTGAGCCACCTGGGGGTATGGAATGCGGGGATAGAGTACCCGGAGTCTGTACCCGCTTTCAGGGCGGGGCTTGCCACATCGAACGAAGAGGACGCTTGGGCAGTAATTACGGAATACCTCGACTGGCAGGTCGAGCAGATGGTCTCCATCGGAACGGTCACCTGGCAATCTCCATGGGTTGCTGGGCCGAAGGTCCAGGAATGGGACTTCAACTACCACAGCAGTTTTTACCCACGCCGCTTGGAGTACATCGCCCCGGCGCCCTGAACGCTCTGATCCAACTCGACGATCCCACGTTCCATGGCATAAACGTAAAGGCGATCCGCAGACCACCCTTACGTGGCTGTGTCAGTCCGACCCATCAAACTGGGTGAGGAACTGCAGGGCGTTGCACGGGTCAGTACTGGCGCGCCCACCGTCGCTGCTTCCGCCGTGGGCATGTGCCCCAACCGCCAAGCGACCAGTGTCCCGCGTCAAAATGCCTGAAGTCCACCTTCGCTCACCGTTGGCCGTCGCGCCATCACCGCACCTCCGGCGAGCCGCCCCACTGACGAGAATCGTCGTCAGACTGGTACCGCGCGGGTCCTGGGCAACGAATTCCAGCCAAATCCGCCTACGGGTATCGTAATCTCGGGGCCGGAAAACCGGGCGGCGGAAATCGGAATCGGGGCCGCGGCGCAAATCCCCGAGTGAGCGACTTTACGTAACCCCGCTTGTGCGAGCCAGACCCAGTATCAAAACCCGCCCGCTACTGCCCATCACCACCCGCCCTGCCGGCCGACGATCCCAGCCGGATCCGACGGTTGAACCGGTCGAGCTCCGCGAAGATTCGCCTCCTGACCCGGGGGGACAGCTCGTCGATCCCCGTGATGGCGCCCAGCGCCGCCCAGTCCGTCATCCCCGACAGCCGGTTGGCCAGCTCGATCAGCGGATCCGGCGATCCCGTCGCCTCCGTCGGTATCGACCGACCGGTGGGCGCGTGGGACAGGCTGTAGACACCCTGGTCGTCAGCGTTCCGGTGCACCACCAGGCTAGCGTCGTCCGTCGCGTAGCACCTGACGTCCCGCCACTCAACGCCGCCTCCGTCATCCCCCGGCGCGTCCGCTTTCAACCCGTCCGCGTTCGGCTCCACCGGGACGGCAAACGCCAGGCGGCAGGTCCGCATCGGTCGTTTGCCCATCGGTTCACCTCCCCGCGGATCGCCTCTGGTCGGCAGCTTTTGAACTCCGTATGTACCGCTGACGTTTACAGTTCCGATTGTAAATCGGATTCCGTCTCTGCGGCGTCCGGACCGGAGAGCATGTTGGAGCAGAAAGCTCAGCAGAACAGGACTGATCGTCAGCCCGTGGCTGTCCCTGCATCGGGCAGCCAGGCCAGTAAGTTGAAGCGGCATTCCTCCGCACCCTCACGACCCAGAAAGTCGAAGACGTCGGGCTCGGCACATCGCCACCAGGCCAGCATCAACCTGGCCGGTTCGCTATCCCTCCGCGTCGAACATCCCCGACGACGCCACCGCGGCAAACTCGGCGTCGATGTAGTAGGTCTGCAGCGGAGCGTTGGACACCACCGGTCTGCTCAGACGCATCCCCCGCTCCCTCTGGAACCGACGCAGCGCGTGGCCCATGCTCACCAGCAACCCCCGCAGCTCCGCCGGAGACAGCTCGGCCCGCCGGCACAGCGCACTGCGGTGGATCCCCCCGTCGCCAGCCCGCCAGACCTGGAGGACCACTCGCCTGGCCGCGACACCCAGGCCCGCCACGAAGTCGGCCGCCACCGCCTCCGTCCACGTCGGAACCGGCGGCGGCATAACTGTCGTTGCCGCAGAACCCCTAACCTCGTCAGCCTGCGACAGGATGTGGCCCAATTCCGGTACGACGGTACCCGTACCAGCCCCGCCGACGATGCGGCGCAGGCCCCGGAGCACATCCTCAGCTTCGCCTTCCAGTTCCAGATCGACCCTCACCATACCGACTTGCTCCTTTTCCCCGCCGACGGGGTGGTCGTGTCTCCCGGCCACCTGTGGGCCATTTCGTCTGCAACCCATTTCAGGGGCCGTGCCACAACAGGAAGGAGAGGCGCTGTCCCCCACTCGGGGGTTACAATTACGCCAATCCCCTACAGGAGTGCACGATCGTGACCACCCCCTCCGAAACCGTGGAGATCTACTGCGTCAAGTGTAAGGCCAAGACCGCATCCCGCGAAATCGAGGCCATCACCATGAAGAACGGCCGTGCCGCCACCCGGTCCACCTGCACTGACTGCGGCACGAAGAAGTTCCGCATCGGCGTTCTCCCCTGATCAGGGTAGCCTGAACCGTCGGGCAGCGTCATGGCGCTGGACCTGGGCCAAACCACCCTCCAGCTGCTGTCCGCCATGGACGGCGTGGCCAAGGGCGCCGTCTCCCGCGCCCAGAGACTATCCGACACCCTGGAGCGCGGGCTCAGCGTAACCGACGACGCGGCCGCCAGTCGCACCGCCGCGGTGGGCCGTCGTCCCTACATCTCCGCCCGCACCGGCACCGAGGGTCTGCTGGCCAGCATCCCCCCGCCGGAGGCGCCCCGCGACTGGAGCGCGCTGTCCGTGGACGGCTCCCACATCGACGTGGACCGCCACCTGCCCCTGCGCTGCCACCTCATCAACCTGGGCGGCTGCGCCCTCGTCTACGGCCAGAACCCCGACTGCCGGATGTTCAGCGAGCCAGCCCTGGCCGTGGATGACCAGGACCTCTATCTGCGCTGTCCCGACGACCCCTCCGACGAGGTTCTCATCGCGGGCCCTCTGCTGGGTGCGCTCCGCACCGTGCGCGAGGTGGAGCGGCTGGCCGACGCCGTGGCCGAACTGCCCCAGGACCGACCCGCCCTGGCCCTGCTGGACGGCACCCTGGCCTTCTGGGACCTGCAGCGGGGCAACTACCCCCGCTTCGTCGCCGACACCCTCGTCGGCCAGCAGCTGCATGCCGCCCTCGCCCGCCTGCGGGAGGCCTCAACGGATGGCCGGCCCCTGGCCGTCGCCGCCTACACCTCCCGACCCCGAACCAACGAGGTGGCGGGGGGCGCCGTCCGCCTGATGCTCTGCGACCAGGACGACGACGCTGCGTGCAACCGCTGCTGCAACGCGCGTCATTCCGACCGGCCACGCTGCGACGATGCCGCTGGCTTCGACGACCGGGAGCTCTTCGAGGTCCTGCTGGAACCGGGACACCGCTCGCCCCGGTATCAATCCAGCCGCCTCGCCGCCCGCTTCGCCCTGGGCCTCACCGTGGGCGAGGACTGGAACAGTTTCTTCTACCTGCACGGCGGCGGCGAGATCGCCCGCGTCGAGGTCCCCGACTGGCTGGCCGACGACCCCGAACTGCTGGCCCTGGCCCACGCCATGCTGGTGCAACAGTGCCAGCTCGGCCTGGGCTATCCCGTGGCCATCTCCGAAGCCCACGAGCAGGCCGTCATCACCGGCCACGACAGAGGCGAGTTCCGCCGGATGGCCCTCATGCTGCTGGAACAGCGCGGCCTGCCCACCCCCGAATCCGCCAAGTCCATCTCCAAGCGCCGGCCCTGGCTGTGAAGCACAACCCCACCTGGTCAGGCCAACGATGGTCGACAGCGTTCCGCCTTGCCCGCTCCCGCGGGTCCGGCTGCGGCGAAACCGATCCTGTCGGCGCAGAGTGGCGCTGGCCAGCGCCGTAAGCCGCCTTTCGCCCCGTAAGCCACCCTTCGCCATTGTGTGAACGCCAAGCCAGCGTCTCGGTACTCGTCGGGTCAACCGGGCTTGGCCTCATACATGGCGGCTGGCGTGCGAATCCGCCCCGCCTCGTGCAGAAACTCCAGCGCCATCCCCACGTCGTGATACGCCTCGGCCAGCGCCCGTCGCACCGTGTCCACACCCACCGTTTCCCACGCGTCTTCATCCAGGTACCTGAGCCGGTAGGCGTATTCGTCGCTGCGGGCGGTCCGGCCGCTGAATTCGGTCATCGTTCAAGCTCAATCATCGTTCAAGCTCGGTTACGAATGTGGAAGACCCTCGATCACACCGGGACCGTCCAGCCTCAGGACATCGCGGACATCAATCTCGTCCAGCCAACCCGGCCAGCATCCCGGCCAGCCCGACGAGGTCGGCGCCGTCTTCCTCAAGACGTTGCAACCCCAACCGGCTATTCCCGGCCTCGGCCTCGAACAGTTCCCGAAGCTCGTGCAGGGAGACGTCCAATTCCTCCAACGCTGCCATCAGCGTTGCCAGTTCAACGTCTTCAGCAGGCATGTTTTCAACGGGCATGATGACCTGCGAACCGGCGCACACGTCGCCGGCAATGGTACGTCGGCATCATATTGACGCTTCCAGATGCCGGTCAACCCGCGTAGTTCCCGACGCCCGTCCCGTTCGACCCACGGCTCAAACCATGCCCGCTACCCATGCCCGCTACAATGTGGTCGCCAGTACGGCGACTTCATCTCCCGCCGCCCGGTGAACGCCATGACCTACGCTCGCAACACCACCGTCAGCGCGATCCGCACCCGGAACGAGATCGAAGAGACCCTCGAGAGATACGGCGCCGACGGCTTCGCCTACGCCACCCAGGGCAACCTGGCCACCGTCATCTTCGCCATGGAGAACCGCCAAATCCGCTTCGTCCTGGAATTGCCCGATCCCAAGGATTTCCGCCTCACCAACCACAATCCGCCCCGAGAGCGCAGCGCCCGGGCCCAGCGGGAGGCCCACGACCAGGCCTGTCGCCAGAAGTGGCGCGCTCTGCTGCTGGTGGTCAAGGCCAAGCTGGAAGCGGTGTCCGCTGGCATCTCCACCCTGGAGGCGGAGTTCCTGGCCAACATCGTCCTGCCCGACAACAGCAGCGCCGGCGACTGGATGCTCCCCCAGATCGACCAGGCCTACCGCACCGGCGAGATGCCACCCCTGCTGCCAGCTGCTGGGCACACCGGCCAACGATCCACCGGTCCCATTCCGTTGCCGCCCGCCTGAGCGACTTCTTCGTCGGTGAAATCCCCGCCGTTGGAGCAGCCGTCCCGTTGTGGGACAATGGCACCGGCGGGCCGGTTGTCACCCGTGAACACGATGGGCGATCTCACCGCAGACCTTCCGCCGGGGAGGATCAAATGCTGGAGCCACGAAAGCCCGTCGTGACCGAGTTGGCCTTGGCCGACGCCCTCAACCAGCTGGTCAACCTGATCGAGGAACTCAGGGCCGACGCGGACCTGCGCGTGGAAATCACCACCGACGAGACCGACCTGGTGAAGCTGACCTTCTCCGGCATCCCCGATGTGGGCTTTCCAATGCAGCGCGAGGTGCGGGATATTCCCGCTGAGATCGTTCGCCGTGTCTGGAACGAGGGCCTGCGTGACTACGAGGTTCTGTAGTGCCACGACGACACGCTCCGCGCATAGCGCTCCATGGCCTCCCCGGCATATGGTGCACAGCCCGCGCCAGTAGATAACGCTGCCCTGGCTGTGATCGACCCAGTCCGGTCAAGACACTCCGTACAACCGCACGGGCCCCCGTTTTCGGATCACCCGATCACAGGGGCGCCGGATAAGGTGAACCGATGCCTCCAAACATATACGGCAATCTGATCCGGTTCGATACCGGCAACGGCAGCGGCGAGGAAGTGCTGGAGCGCGTTCCGCTGTACGCGAGCGTCTCCCAGGGCGGCGTCAGCGAGGACACCCTCCAGGACCTGATGTTCCGTTCCCCACGGGCACTTCCCATTTCGGCCATCGACGCCACTTACGGCGAAGCCATCCCCGTTTGCCGCGAGCTGGCCACGCCCGCCGGCAATCTGGATGCGCTGTACGTCAATCACTTGGGCCGGTTGACCCTCGCCGAGTTCAAGCTGTGGCGCAATCCCCAGGCGCGGCGCGAAGTTATCGGACAGATCCTCGACTACGCCAAGGACCTCGCTTCGTGGGGATACGAGGACCTGCACACCAGGGTGTCCCTGGCCACGGGCCGTAAGGGCAATGCGCTCTACGAACTGGTCCGGGAGCATCACCCCGATTTGGACGAAGCGGAGTTCGTCGACAGCGTCACGCGCCACCTCAGGCGCGGCGAATTTCTGCTGCTGATCATCGGCGACGGCATACAGGAGGGCGCCGCCAACATCGTCGACTTCGTCCAGCGCTACAGCGGGTTGCACTTCAACCTGGCGCTGGTGGAGGCCGCGCTCTACCGCGACGGCGCCAATCGCCTCATCGTTCAACCCCGGGTCCTAGTCCAGACGGAAATCGTCCAGCGTTTCGTCATTGACGGCAGCGTCGAACGGGTCGCCGTCATTGATGATGCCGACACCCAGCAGGAGACCCTTGCGGACCAGGACGAGGAGAACCTCCGCTTCTGGACCGCAGTGCTGCGGGGCTACGATTTCGCGGACGCGACCGCGGAGATCCCGCCGCCGGTCAAGGACTCAACGCTGTACGTGACCGTGCGACATTCCGGCTTTTCCGGTTGGGGCCTCTGCTTCGGAGGATATATCCATCGCAGGGCCTCCGACCTCGGCTGTTACCTCACCGCGCGGAAGGACCAGACACGCGATGTCCGCATCTTCGACGAGCTCGCGGTGTCTTTCGAGGAACTGCGGGCGGAGATGGGCGACGACCTCCAGCACTGGACCAACGCGGCCGGGCGCCCCAGAATAGGCTTCAAGCGACCGGGCGGCCTGGCTTTTCTGTCGGCTAGCGAGGACAGCGACGATTTCCGTGACGCAGTCTCATGGATGCGCGACCGCCTGGATCGGCTGGTCAGTACGCTCAATCCCAAGCTGCAGGCAAGGCTCGCCGATGACCGCTGACATCGCCTCCGCGCAGGAGGCAAAGGCCATCAGACCGACAGCCCTTGCCCTTCTCCGGCACACCCGACGTGGGATTTCCATTGCAGCGGGAGGTACGGATATTCCTACCGAGATCGTTCGCCGCGTCTGTAACGAGGGACCGCGCGACTACGAGACCCCGTGCCGCTCCGGAGATGCCGTCTGAGCCGATCGACGCGGGACCCGCTTGGACAATGCACGGCCAGAGCCGCGACAGTGGTGCGTAACACCTAACGAGGCTGGGCTGCCGCCGCCGTTGGCTCCCATTCAGCAGGCTGAACCACTGAAACGGGACACCAAAACACGTACCTGGTCCTCACGTCCCGTTGCTCAGCAGCGCCTCCGCCATCAGGACGCCGCATTCCCACTCTCTTGGTGGTACTGCGCCAGTCTCCGGCCGGTCAACGCCGCCTCCCGCCCGTCCACCATCACACCCGTCCCCACGTTGTGGGCCCGCAGCTCTGCCATCTTCATCCGGAACCCGTGACCACCCTGCGTCCCCTTCACCCGATTGCAATACGGGCACAGCAGCTGCAGGTTGCGGGTCTCGTGCTCTCCGTCGTCGCTCAGGGCCACGATGTGGTCGACCTCGAACCTGAGATGGTGCGGCTGGTGGAAGCCGCACCCCGGGCACACGCCCCGCTGCACCGCGTACAGCGCCATCTGCACCGATTCCAGCACGTTCTCACGGCGATTGCCGTCACCACGGCGGCGGGCCGGTCGCTTCTCGTACACTTCCAATGGCTCCAGGTACTCCTGCAGCAGCGCCACGTCCATCGGCCGGTCGGGCTCACGGTACAGATAGCGGCCGCGACTGACCCGCATGATCAGGTGGGGCGACGGCTTGCTGTGGCCCTGGGTGGTGTAGCCAGCGAGGTCGCTGAGCTCCCGGTTGACCAGGTTGCGATCCCGCTTCTCGCTGGGGTTGAAACCAGCTACTCCAAAGTCGGCCACCAGCGCGTAAATCTCTTCGGTGGTCAGGATGCGCCCCTGGTGCCTCGCCATCGCCTGCACGATGTGCGGCCGCAGGCTGCTCGCTGCTTTCGCCAACTGCATACCTCCATTGGGGAGAGCACCCTGGAGAACCTATCCTTGATGGACCATCGTTAGCCTGACCATGGATGCATTGGTCGGCACAGAAACCGTGTCATGGATGCTCCAGCGGCTCGACCGATTGGCCACCGCGCTCAAACGAGCATCTGAGTGCCAAGTCTCCCGCCGTGCTACCCGGTAGCGTCATTAAATCTACCCGATAGCGTCATGCGAAGTCCATCTCGCCAACTGCTCGCCCGCATCAACCCCGCCATCGTCCGGCTGAGGTGTATGACTACAGAGCGCTTTCTCCACCGGGAACGCTGTATCTACGATAGTCCGGTCCCTGCAGTAGCATAACGGTAACCGCCATCTTGTCCAACAGGCGCGACGCGATACGCGGGCGAGCCGTGTCAATGTCGGACAGCCGGTTCGACGTGGTGATGACGGTGGGCAGACGCTCCTCATAGCGGTGATTGACGATCTGGAAGAGCTTATCCTCGGCAAAGGGCGTGTTGCGCTCCGCTCCCATGTCATCCAGCACCAACAACTGGGCGCTGCTGATCCGCATCAGCAGGTCAGCGTGAGCGACCACGCTATCAGGGCTATAAGCAGCCCGTAGGTGGTCCAGCAAATTGGCCACGGTGGAAAAGTACACATCATCCCCCCGATCCCGGCGCACCACGGCAGCCGCCACGGCCAGGTGGGTCTTGCCCACTCCGTAGGGTCCCATCAGCATCAGCCATCCATTGGGCCGTTCGGCCTGGGCCCAGCGGTTCACGTAGGCGTGGGCGCCGACAAAAGCAGCGGCCTGCTCGGGAGTGAACATCCCGCCACCATCGGTCCGGAAAGAATCGAACGTCATGCGGTCCGCCATGGCGGCCGGTATCTCCCCCAGTTTGCGCATGGCAGCATTTATCGCGCGACCCAAGCTGTGCAGCTTGGCGAAACCGTCGGCAGTATCGAGGCGGGTTCTGAGGAAATCATCCGCCTGGTCAAGGGAACCACGCACGGTGATCACGGTTGGCAATCACGCCGAATGGCGATGCGCCAGCAGCTGTAATAACCGGTCCTGCCCCCACGACGTCGTGGGGTTAACCGGAAAGTCATCCAACGCCAGGAACGGAGCACTGCGGACTTGTTCGAACATATCGCCGAAGCTAGGTTCCTCGTGGTCGTTGTCAAAGCCGGCTCTCAGATAATCCAACAGGTCAGCAGCGGTGATCAGTAGAGCAGGGTTGCCCAGGTCGATCTGCCGGTTGACAATCGCAGCGGCCAGATGGGTCTTGCCAGCGCCGCTGGGGCCCGTGATGGTAAACCAACCGACCGGATCCTCAGCGTATCGGACGGCCGCATCCAGAACCGCCACGAAAGCACGGGTACTTGCAATTTCACCCGAGGGACCATCGCGGTTGACAGCAGCAAAAGTCGACTCTCGGAGAATTCCCAGCCGACTGTAACGCTCCAGGGCTTCGCTGCGCCGCGCACCGTTGGAATCGGATTCCTCACATTCACACGGATGAACCTGACCGAAATCAGGGTGGCCGACGGGAACGCTGGTCGTCAGCCATCCCGCTCCATTGCAGATCGAGCACTTCCCAGCATCCAACCGATTAGGCCGATCATGAACCGTGGTATCGGCCGGTCGACTGGGCCGGTTTGAGACGGCGCGGCGCAGGATATCACTCAGGTTTTCCATAGTAACGATAACACCGGTATAGGGAGGCCCTCAGAAATAGACGCTAATCTCGGCGACGGTCTTTGGGTACTAGCTCACCACCACCCGAGATAACCTGGTCCACTGCTCAATGCGGCAAGCAATCGCAGGCTTACCATCAACGGTTTTAAACGTGGAATAGGCCAGTCCGTTACCTTCCGGATTTGCGTAGTTGTGTAGCTGTGACTCTGGGACTAGGCGGATTTGCAACGGTCCGTATTCGTATGCTAGTAAGACCGCAAGTTGCCCAGCCTGTGGAGTTCTACCCTAACCAGTCAGCGAACTGGCAAGTTCGAGAACTGACCAAGCATTCCACGCTTCATCCTGGGCAAAGTGGGAAGTGGCTCCAGAATTTTTCGTTTGTGTTATGCACCCGGGCCGGCCCGGTTTTAAACAGCGTTTAATTACTAATGAAAAGGTTAATTTAACCGGGAACCGGGCCGGCGCGCGCGCGCCGGCCCGGTGACTTTTTTCAGCATGTCCTTCAATCGGTCGCTGACTTCCGTTGGGTTTAGCTCACGTTGGTCGGGGGACCAGAACTCGCCGACGATCGAATTCCAGAGCCTGGAGCACGAGCCTGTGTTGCGACAAAAATATGTGCCGCCTGGCAACGCCATGACACTCGGCCAAGTAGTCGGCTGCATGGTGCCTTCACCACATGAGGGACACGGTGACAAATCTCGTTCTGTGCGTTGCAACAGGGCAGAATCATCAGAATTTGGTGGAATTGGCGAGCATGCATCTGGTTCGACTTCATACCGCACTCCTAGTGTGCGGTTGGTGACCGACATGACCGCCTCGGTTGCGATGGTGTGATGGAGTGGCAACATCAGCCATTCCCTGGCGAAGTCGGACTGTGTTGCTATCGTGATTTCGTTCTCCGTTACGTTGAGGGCTGCTGTAGGTGCCAAGAACGAATCGTAGAGGTCTGGCGGTAGGGACAACTTGATTTTGGTCATAGCTTTTCGCCAGATTTCGTCAGCGTCAGCGTTTCTGGTAGTTATCGGCTTGAACGGCGTCGACTTGCCCAATGATTGTGAGTTCTTTCGCCCCTTCTTTCGGTGGCTTTGTTGGGTCTTTATCCCATCATCGTCCTGAACTTCAGGTGACCTTCGGGCTTCCTTCGGCGATACTTCATCTGTACTTATGGTTAACTTGTGGGCATCTTCACCTATGGTCGCCGAAGCTGTCGGCCCGGTTTCGCTAGGTTCCTCGTGATTGGCATCATTGGCAGGAACGTCATTTGTTGGCGCCTCTGCAGCTATTGACTCCGTACCGGACCGCTGGGCCGTGATGGCTGCTATCATCGGGAGTTGCGTCTCTGTCCGGACGGCCATGTAAGAGAACTTCTTGCCCGTTCGAGTTACGCTGATCAGCCCGTCGGCTTTGAGTTCGCTGATGGCCAGCGACAGCGTCTGCGGCGTTACTTCTAGAAACTCGGCGAGTTCCTTCTGAGCAAACCACACCGGCTTGCCCGCCTTCGCGGACAGGTCGTCGATTATCTCGTAGACCCGATCAGCCACCGTGGTGGTCGGCGGTTCGGTGTCAGCCGAAAAAGTCTTACCGTTCCGCGTTACGGAAACTCTTTTGCCGTTCTGGTCGGTTGTCATGACCGGCTGCATCCTGATGCAGTACCGCCATTCTCCGTGACCTTGCTTTCTTCAGCATTAAGGTCGGACAGCCGGTGCCGTGGCTGGTTGGCTCCGTCCGCCAGTATGATCTTAGCTCGACGGTAGCCGAGCGGAAGGTGGAGCACATGCTGGTTGGGTTTATCCAGCTTGCCGGCCGATGACGCGATTCCGATTCGGCCGTCGTCTATGGCAACCACGCGGGTGTAGACGGCACGCCGCGGCTGTGGAGTGGGGTTTCTGTGTTCCAGAATTACCCCGCCGCCGCGACGTCCTTGCCCGAGAATTGTCCCAAACGAGGTAGTCCGGGTATTGTTAAGTTTGCTGGGGTGTGCTATCTTTGGCATACGGATACCCTATCGGCGCTCGTCGCAAGCGACCGTATACGCCCCTCTTAGCTTGGGTGGGTTGGGTATTTATCGGGCCAATCCGCCGTCAGAAAGTCGATTGGCCTTTTTTTATTATCTAAGTTTCATAGCCGTTCACAGGCGCCGGTCCGTCTCGGACGGTAGGTTCAAGCGGGTAAGCGAGCTCGTCTTTGCGTAGGTAGTCGGCTACCGCGAGCTTCAGTATCTCGGATGGCTTCAAACCGTCACGCTTTACAATCCGATCGAGGCGTTTCCATGTTTCGTTATCTAGATTTGCAGTAGCGCGTCGCCTGCGTGTTTCCTTGCTCGTCGTCATGTTGGGCTCCAAGTCGCCGTCAGTCTCGTGGCCGTGATACGGTTGGTTACAGAGTGAGCCAAATTGTGGCAAACGGGGCCTTTTGCGACTTAATGGAGACTAACGGCTATTTAGCCAGGTTGTCAAGTATTCGTCGCTGGACTTCGGCATATCGTGCGCCAGTTGGGCAAAATATTGTGCATAGGTGCAATGGAAAGGTTATTGCCCCGGCTGTCGGAACCCCCTTTTGTTCAGCCAGTCCCGGAGCGCTTCTTCAGTTATTTCCGACAAGGTCATGTCTGCCTCGATCGTGGCGTACTGGATGCTGCGGCGTAGTGCGACCGTGATATGGGCAGTGAGTCGCTTTTTCCCCTTCACGTCATCTGTGCGAGATATAACGCCCTTCGGGGAACGCCGGTGGTGCATCTCGAATCCCCGTTGCAGTAAATATTCCCGCATGGTCTCATCGTCAAGTTCGTCCAAGGATATTAGGTTGGGGTCTAGTTGCGGAGCGCCCAACTCGGGGAAATCTAGCTCGGTCGGAGTGGAGAGCGACTGGAGGTCGGCGGTGCGTCCGTCAGGCATAGAGAATCTCCTCGTGAAGATCAGGCTGTTGGTTTTCGATAAGACTGATCTGTTTGGACAGCCAATCCCATAGCACCTGCATCTCAGCGGCGGCCGGGCTATTGGGGGCGAACTCGCAGACTCCCAAGCCGGCCAGGATAGCGTCCCAGTGGGTAACACGACGGATCAAACTTGCGGGCGCTATCGGGATCCCCATTCCAGTTAGGGTGACTAGCAACTGCTGGCGCCGGGTCTTGATGGACGGCAGGTTATTGGGTACAAGGGCCATGTTCCAGCCATTTTGTACGCCCCGATGTACCAGGTTCGCCGTGATCATGATTTCGTAGGGCGCGGCCGTTATGGGTATCAGGATCAGGTCAAGGATGCCTAGGGCGTGGTCCATGGTGAATGAATCGGCACCGGGCATATCGCAGACTAGGAGTTCTTGGTCTCCAGTCCGTGCCATCTTCCGGAGGGCTGCAATGCCGTCCCCCGACAATGAACCCTTCACGGCGTTGAGCTTGGGAGCGTTGGGGCTGTGGGTGGCGCGGAGTTGGCATTGACGCAAGGATGTGGGCTGAGGGTCGAAGTCGCACAAAACCGTTTTGATGCCGGCAGCCGTTGCCCTCTCGGCGGTATTGAACGCGAGGAGGGTCTTGCCGGTGCCGCCTTTCCAGGAGACGAAGCCGATAGTTGCCATACGCTATTCCTTTCTGTAAGGCTGGTGTTTTAGCTACGTGACTACGGCAGTTGACGAAACCGCGTATTTAGCGAGTAGCATATTCGCCGTGTCAAAGGTTAACAGAGTGGCGATGCTGAATGCCTAGCGTCGGACCCACAAGATTGCGGAGTTTTCAACCACAAGGGCGAAAGAACCATGGCATTCCGGTTTCTAAAAAAAGCGGCTAATGTAGCGTTCTGGACACTTCGGACGCCGGACGCGTCGTAGGGCATGGTCTTGTGAGGCCAGTCGGCCGGAGAGTGCGCGGACGGTGATTCCCACATCGTCGAGCAGGGAGTCGCGCGCGGTGGTGTGTCCACTGCTATGGGCTATCAGGCGGTAGATGTCGCGGACGTCCTCGGTGAGGAACCGCCAGAGGGCGATCACGTGGTCGTCGGTCCAGTTTCCAGCGCGGGGACCGTGGTGATTGCCTCCGGGTCTACGGCTGGCGCGTCGGTGCCGGCTGGCGTTGCCGCCGCCGCCTCGTCCAAGGTGAGCAGGCGGAGGGCAGTGATGACGCCACCCGGGGTGTCCCCGGTTATGATCAGGTCGATTTTTACCACGGCATTCCCCGCTTGGTGTCTGTGGGGATGAGTGGTATACCGGGTGGCGAAGCCAGGGAGCGTCGGTGGTTCCTGCGGAGGGCGGCGTTCCCGCCTGGACCCCCTATTGTCATGCCGGCCTAATCACGTTGAAACTTGACACCACCAGCACCGAAATAACGTCGTCATAAAAGTCTGATAAGGGGGATTTATCGAATATTTATGGACGGTCAATATGAGCCGGCCCAACAGCTCCAGGCAGTTTCGGAACTGCTGGCCATGGAGGCCAACGTGGCCCTGATGCAGGAGGTAGGCGTGGGTGCCCTGGAACTGCTGGCCACCGCTGGTGGCAACGTGGCGATGAGCCTCGCGAAGTTCCTGGGAACCCTGGCCCGTGGAGGGGGCACTGCACCGCTTGGCCGATGGTGGTGAAGCTGTCCGAGCGGGGTGAAGGTGGAGTGGTTCCGGCGGGTCCGGTCCAGCACGCCCGAGGAGGGCGACGACGAGATAATCGCCAGCAACGTTGTCATCATTGCCGATGCTTTTGACACGCGTACCTGCCCGGAGCTGGGACGAGGTGGTGGGGAGCTTCCGGCGCAAGGTAAGAGCGTTGCCGAGAGCATAGCCTGTGGCCATGGGGCCGGAGGCGGGACACTTCCACGCACCCGCCTAATATTACAACGACGCATTACGGACGGCGGGAACCTTTCAGGATCGGCCGATCACGGAACTCCGAGATTCAATCACCGCAGGAGTGTGGCCAAGGACGACACGGTGAGATTCCAGCTGCATACCCTGCAGTTGTTGCCAAGACCGGAACGCTCCAGCTATGCCGGGGCTGCGGTGGAGGTCCTGGATGGGCTCGACGGCCGGCTCACGGTGCGGCACGAAGGGCATATTATTGCTGCCCAAGAGGCCCCACCCAGTCCGGTATTGCTCCGCACGGCCACGGGCGTTCCCAACTGCTCCTGTCCTGCCATCCGGTGCCAACGGCCTGGGCGAACCCTGGACGGCGACTCTCGAACCGCTGGACTCAAGGGCGGGCACGGTATGATCAATGACGGCGTGGTCAGAGCCGACAAGCCCGCAGCCACCTCCGCGCGCAAGCCGACCTTCCTGCAGAGTAGGATTGTTCAAGTAGGCGGGGTCAGTACGAAATCCGTAAGCTGTGATGCGCCGGATTCGAGGCGACTTGGGTTGTTGTTTTGGCCGGGGAGTCGTTGTTCTACCCGACTGGCTCAGGATGATTCGGCGACTGCCGACGTAATGGCGCGGGCGGTGCTTTACGTAGCGTCGTGCAGAGCGCGCTAAAGCCCGGTCGCGCTGTCGAGGCGGTCTGGCTGGTCGTCGATTTACGTACCGCGCATGAGTGCAGTCGCTGCGGATTGCATTTTCTATGCTTGCAGAGGTTTTGACGTACAGGCACGGCCTTCGCAGGTGCGCTGATACCGCAGGGCCCCATCATGGCATTCGCCCGTCCTGCTCCCTCTTCAAATGGGCGTTCCGACTGGGAACGGGAGCGGGAGAAGGAGCCGGTCGGCGCGGGACGTTAGGCCACCACGCCAAAGGGGAGGCCGCCGCTGACACGGCGGCCTCCCCCTGCCAGTCGATGTGTGCGGCCTTTTCGCGTTTCGGGCTAATCGCTGCTTGAGACGGTAAGGCTGACCTCCACGGTGTCGCCAGCCGACAGGTCCGGCGTCTGGTTCTGCCACTGATACTCCGCCTGGGAAGAAGACTTGCTGGTCCTGGCCTCTTCCGAGCTGAGGGTGGTTTCTCCCACCCGCAACGTGAAGTCGCCCGGCAGGGCCTGGTCCGGAGTGAAGATGAACCACTGGTCGGTGTATCTCATCAATGTCAGGACCGTGTAGGCTTTGCCTTCCAGGTTGAACTCATCGGGCGCGAGTTCTCCGAACCCCTCGGACTCCCAGTAACCGTAGAAACTGCCGGAACTGCGCACGGTCAGTTCCGCCGACCACGTGGAGACGGACTCTTCTGCCGCTTCCACCACCGCCATCGGCTCGCTGATCAGCGTCTCGTCGAAGTCCCTGTCATCGGTGAAGAAGACTTTCACTTTGATTGTCTTGCCCTCGTCAGCGTCCACCAGAGTGTAGCTTGCGCCAGTTGCGCCGGATATGTCGGCGTCGGCGCTTCCGTCATTGCGAACCCACTGGTAGGTGAATACCGCTTTGCTCAGTCCGTCGGCGTTTCTCCCGCCTTCGGCGTTTCTCCCGCCTTCGGCGTGCCGCTGATGATGGGAGCGCCCGTGGCGCGACTGTTCGGCTTCGGCGCAGCAACCGCCGCCGTGGGGTCGCTGGTGCGTGTCTCCTGGTAGCTCCTGTCGTCGGTGAAGGACACCCTCACCCCGATGGTCTTGCCTTCGTCGGCGTCCGCCGGGGTGTAGGTGTCGCTGGTCGCCCCGGCGATGTCCGCATCGTTGGCCAGCCACTGGCAGATGTAAACTGCGTTGTTCAACCCGTCGGCGTCCTCGATGGCCGACGGGTCCGCTATGCCGGAGGTGTGCGCTGTCAGCGTTTCGCCCACCCAGGCTGTGCCGCTGATGGTGGGCGCGCCGGTGGCGGGTGAATTGGGGGAGACTAGACCCGAATCGGCAGGGGCCGGACCCGGGACGGTCGCTTCGGACCGGTTCGAGAGCTCCGTGCCGCTGGATGTGCAGACCGCTCCCTGGGCGTTGCAGTCGGTGGTGATTGGCAGGACGATGGTCACGTGGGCGTCGGAGTCCGGCTCGATGGTGATCTCCCAGAGACTGCTGCGGCCGTCCACCCGCTTGGCCTTGGTCACCGTCCCGTTGGTCACCTTCAGCGCCACGTCACGCAGCGTCACGCAGCTGACCACGACCGCTTCGCTGAACTGGAGCCGCAGCGTGAACGCCGCCGAGCCGTCGTGCTCCGTCGGAACCGGGGTTGGACGTAACCTCGACATCGATGATCGAAGTCTCGACCGAGGTGGTCGCCAACTGCGCCTCCGCCGGCGCCGCAAGGACTGCGGAAAGCAATAGTCCCGCGGCAAGGCAGGCCAAACTGCGGAAGCGTCCGATCATCGGATCTCGCCGACGGACACTGCCGGCGCACTGCCGACGACGGCAGCCACGGCATGGGCGGTTTTCCCCAGGGCCCGATGGCGACCCCGCCAGCCAGCGGCCGGCGGGCCGGGCCGCGTGGCATACCGAAAAACGTCGGCGTAGACACGCGGCGGAACCTGCGGTCTTCGGCCCGGTGGCGCGAACTGGTCCGGCCCAAAGAATGTCAGCTAGTTACGGTTGGGCAGCTCCGCTGCCGTCGCCCGTGCAGGTGGCCCTCCGGTCATTGCAGTCATCGGAACTGGGTTACTGGTCAGGGGGCCGCTGGGATGTTGGCCCTGGAGTAGCTCGACCACACGCTGGCTCCGTGTCTGTTCACCGCCTTTACCCGGTACACGTAGCTCCCCTCCTCCACCGCGTTGTCGGTGTAGGTCGTCGTCGCCGAGCCGGTATTGTCTTCAAGGAGCAGGAACTCGCCGACGTCGTGAATGGCGCGGTCACGCCGGAATATCTGGTAGTGGGTAATGCTGGAATCTCCTGGGGCGTCCCAAGTGAGCGTGACCGAGCCGTGGGTCGCCGTATTGGAAAGTCCGGTGGGTTTATCCGGAGGGGAACCCGCCGCCACCGCCGCCGTCGCCTCGCTGGTCAGGGATTCCCCATTGCCCGCATCATCGGTGAATGAGACCCGCACCTTGATGGTCTTGCCCTGGTCGTCGTCGGACAGGGTGTAGGTCGAATTGGTCTGGTCCACTATAGCGGTGTCGTTGTTGCCGACGGTTCGAATCCACTGGTAGCTGAAGCTCGCGTCGTCCAGCCCGTCGGTGTCGGCGATGTCCGATGTTCCTGCCGTCAGCGGCATGTCCACCCGGGCCGTGCCGCTGACGGTGGGCGCTCCCGTGGCCGGACTGTTCGACCTGGCGGCCGCCGCCGCCGTCGCCTCGCTGGTCAGCGTCTCCTGGTTGCCCGCGTCGTCGGTGAACGTTACCCGTACCTTGATGGTCTTCTCTTCGTCGGCATCCACCACCGCGTAACTGGAGCCGGTGGCTCCTGCAATGCCCACGTCGTCCGCCAACCACAGATAGGTGAACACCGCGTTGTCCAGACCGTCGGCGTCGGCTATCCCGGAGATGGAAGCCGCCAACGTTTCGCCCACCCGGGCCGTGCCGCTGATGGTGGGGTGGCCCGTGGCCGGCGTGTTCTCCGTCGCCGGTCCCAGTATGGTGTGGGTCACGGGCACTACGGAAAGCGTCGTGCCGTCCTTGGCGCAGATGCCGCCGGAGTCGCACGGCTCGTTGGGTACCAGGTTGAACTGGATGGCGTCCGTGCCAGCCGGGTCCAGGAAGAGGAGGTAGGCGTTCTCCAGCCCCGGCTCCTCGTGAGCCTGGCCGCTCAATAGCGTACCGCCGACCACCGACACCGAAGGCGTGGACGCGGTGAACGACGCCACCGGACGGCTGAAGGCCACCACCACCTGCGGCCGGTCATCCGTGCCGCTGTGGGTCCAGGACGAGAACGGGCTGGACGGGAACTCCGCCTCCAGCGGCGGTGTCTCCAAGGGTGTTCCCAGGACCTCGTCCGACGGCGGGCCGTCGCCCACGTCGTTGGTGGCGATGACCCGGAACGCATACTCGGTGCCGCCGGTCAACCCCGTGACGGTGAAGCTGGTGCCGGTCGTGGTGACCTGAGTGCTTTCGAGCGAGGTGTCCGTGTGGCTTTCGTGGCTCTCTATGTGGGAGCGCGAGGTTCGCCGGGTGCTCTTCGAGCTGGAGTCGTCCGATTCGTACGCGACCGTGTAGCTGGTGATTGCCGAACCGCCGTCACTGTCGGGCGGGTCCCAATTCAGCGTCACCTCGTCGACACCGCGGTTGGTTACGCCTACTTTCTGAGGTTGGCCGGGCGCCCTCAATGCCTGGTTCTGTTGTGCGCTTGACCCCTGAGGCAGGGAGTACACGAAGATCCGGTCCGAATATCCATCCGACACATAAAGGTCGGTACCGTCTGACCAGATATGCCGAGGAAATTTGTTGTCCTTTCTGGCGTCGGCGTCATGGGTCGGCAGTATCAGGTCCCTGGCGCCGTCGCGGCTCCAATCGCTCATCCTGTAGGCGTAAATCCTGTTGGTACTAGCAATAAGGGTATTCGTAACCCACATGGTGGCGCCGTCCGACCAGATGCCGTGGGGATTGGTGTTGTCCAACCACTTGCTCGTATTGTCCGCCCTGATGAACTGGTTGGCTCTGGGGTTGTGGTTGTCCGAGAGTATGTCAAAATCTTGATCCGGGTCGCGGCTCTTATCGGACATCCGGTAGGCGTAGATTTTGTTGTCAGACGGGTCGGCCACCCACATCGTCATCCCGTCCGACCAGATGCCACTGGGCTCGTTGTTCCCCGCGGCCTTCAGGGTATAAAAGTCCTTACTCGCGTCCCGCTGCCGGGTGGTCTTATCGTAGGCGAAGATTTTGTCCTCGCGGCTGTCGGCCACCCACATCGTCATCCCGTCCGACCAGATGCCCCTGGACTTCACGTTCCCGGCGGCCTTCATGGTCCGGCCGGTGATGTCTTTTTCATCATCGCGGGTCTGGTCCGACTTCCGGTAAGCCCGAATGGTGTCGGGTGTCTCGTTATGGAACTCGTCGTCCACGACCCAGATCGTCGTGCCGTCCGACCAGATACCATTGAGATCCGACCCCGGCGGTTTGAATGAGTCTTTTAGCGTTGCCTGAGGCAGGCCGCCCACCATGAAAATGGGCGAGAGGGCGTAGAATCGATCTTCAAATCTGCCAGAGGCGGTGCCTCCGTCCAGCCCACCGTCCTGTAATTCCGGCCGGCCGGTAGTGGTGGACTGGGAGCCCAGGCAGTAGCTGGGACACGTTCCGTCGCTCTGCGTACCCGTCCAGACCACCACGAGGGTCAATACGTCGCCGTTTTCATTTCTGGGCTCAACACTGTCCCAGGAGCCGTCGTAGAAATCGTTGTAGTTGTCGGCGATCTTCTCTCCGTTCAGATAGTAGATGGGCACACCGACGTCGGTGGTGCTGGTGTGCCCGCGAGCGCCAAAACCTTCGGTGCTGCCGACGACCCTGAACTTCGAGCTGTGGCTCCGGATGCTCGCATGACCCTGAGCGGCCTGTTCCCGCACGAAGGCATCGTAATCGGCGATGCTGGAGGAGGAGGCGTCGCGGTCCTCCGAGGTGACGAACAGCAGCCGGAACTGCTCGCCCGGACCGAAGCCGTCCGGGATCAGGCTCCAGTTGCTGGGCACTGTTACCAGCTCCCGAGCCCGGTCCTTGCGGGTCACCACCACCGTGTAAGTCCTCGCGGTGGAGCTGTCCGGCAGGGTGACCTCGATGGTGACGACGTTCGGCGAAGAACTACCCGCGATAAGCGGCACCGCATCGCCGCTGGTGTAGATGTCCCCATCCTTTTCGATTGTGAAGGCGTCCTCGTCGGGGCGGTTCAACTCCGCAGTCACCGTGGTGGATACCACCTCGTACGGCGCAGTGCCGGTATAGGTTTCTCTCCTGCTGGTGAAGGACGGATTGAGGGTCACACCGCTCAATTGCAGCGCGGAGAGCTCGCCGACACCGCAAAACAGCAGGCCCAGCCCAGGGGTGTCGCCCTCGTCGTCATAGTCGCCGTCGCCGTTCGCGTCCACCGCGGTGAAGTCATGCGCCGGGATTTCGCCATCTTCGCCAAAAGACGGAGCGGTTAACAGATAACTCAACCCTTCGGGCACGCACTCGGTCAACGAATTGCCAGCGAATCGCACATACTCCAGGTTCTTGAGGTTGCCCAGCGCTTCAGGGATAGGCCCTGTCAACTGGTTGTTAGAAAGGGTCAGGTCAGTCAGCTCCGATAGGCTGCCCAGCTCGTCCGGGATCTCGCCGCTCAACTGGTTTCCAGACAGGTACAGATACCACAGGTTGTTGAGGTTGCCCAGCTCGCCCGGGATCTCGCCGCTCAAATCGTTGTTGTGGAGGATGAGCAAAAACAGGCTGGTGAGGTCGCCCAGCCAGGCTGGGATCTCCCCGCTCAACTGGTTTTCGTGGAGGTATAGATACTCCAATTTGTTGAGGTTGCGCAGGCCGTTCGGGATATCCCCGCTCAGCTGGTTTCGATGAAGGAACAGGGTCTCCAGGTTGGAGAGGTCGCCCACGGTGTCCGGGATATCCCCGCTCAACTGGTTGTCGTAGAGGTAGAGGACCCTCAAGCTAGCAAGGCTGCTAAGGTCCGGAATCTCACCGCTCAGCTGGTTACTATTCAGGCGCAGGTCTTTCAAGGTGGTTAGGCTATCCAGCTCGTCCGGGATCTCTCCGCTCAATTGGTTGTCGTTGACGTGCAAGATTATCAAGCTGGAGAGGCTGCCCAGCGAGGCGGGAATTTCCTCGCTCAGCTGGTTTTCGTTGAGGTACATATAGCCCAAACTGGAGAGGCTGCCCAACTCCGAGGGAATCGCTCCGGACAATCGGTTGGAGTCTAGTCTCACGTTGATGAGCTTGGTGAGGCTGCCCAGCGAGGCCGGAATCGCCCCCGTCAACCCGGAACCTGGGGCATCCGGGCTCGCGTTGTTCGACAGGTCCAGGTACTGCAGGTTGGAGAGATCGCCCAGCTCAGACGGAATCGCCCCCGTCAACCGGTTGTAATGAAAGTGCAGCTCTAGGAGGTTGGAAAGGCTGCCCAGACCAGACGGTATCTGCCCGCTCAACTGGTTGTAAGTAATCGACAATTTCCGCAGGCTGGAGAGGTTGCCCAGCTCGCCGGGGATTGTCCCGGTCAACTGGTTGCGATCAAGGTACAGCTCTAGGAGGTTGGAGAGGCCGCCCAGCTCAGATGGGATCGTCCCCGTCAACCCGGAACCCGGGATGTCTGGGCGCAAGTTGCCCGCCAGATGGAGGTACTCCAGGTTGGAAAGGTCGCCCAGCTCGGACGGGATCTCGCCGCTCAACCCACATGTACGGAGGTCCAAGGTCTCCAGGTTGGAAAGACCGCCCAGCGCGCCGGGGATTGCCCCGGTCAGCTTGTTGCCCCCCAGATTGAGGTGAGTCAGGCTGGAAAGGTCGCCCAGACTGGACGGTATCGGCCCGTCCAAGTTGTTGGATCTGAGGTCCAGGTACTCCAGCTTAGAAAGGTCACCCAGTTCATCTGGGATCTGCCCGACCAGGTTGTTCAGCCAAATGTCCAGCCTTGTGACGCGTCCGTCGGTGTCCGTTGTCACACCGTGCCAGGTGTTGAGGGCCGCGGTGGTGTTCCAGTTGGTGTTGGTCCTCCAGTTTGCGCCGCCCGTGCTGTCGTACAGCGCCACCAGCGTGGCTCGGTCATCAGATGCTGCCAATATTGGCCCCACGCGGCTACTGCGCGTCATTTCTGTAACACCATTGTCGTCCAAGTAGGAGACAGCCACAGTAATTTCTGCACCCAGGTCGTCCTCGACCAAGGTGTAGGTGGTGAAACCTCCTTGGTGAATGACGGTTTCTGTGGCGCCGACGTGCCGTCTCCACTGGTAGAAGATGACCGCGGCTATGCCGTCGGGGTCGGAGAAGGTGGAGGTGTCCGCCGTCAGCGTCTCACCCACATGGAGAATCCCGTTGATGGTGGGTTCACCCTGGGTGTTGCCTTGGGCCGCCGAGACTGGGGTGCCCGTCAAGGGCAGAGCCAGCGCCGCCAATGCGACGAGCAGGATGGCGAGTTTGGTTACGGCCTTGAGGGTCATCGTTAGCAGTGAAACCGCTCTGACTGGGGCGGTCATGACACGGCTCCGGGGCTGCCCAGAAGGGGGAAAGTCGGGGGGGGGGGGGCTGACAGGGGTATGTACGATGCGATTACTGGGGCGCATGGTGGGTGATCTCCAGGTTGGGCTTGGGTTCCGGCCAGGGTTCGGGAAGCAGCCAGACGCGGGTCCAGAGCCTTCCCCGGAGCAGCAATCGCCGCAGCCAGTCGATGCCGTGGCGGATGACGCTGACGGTGCGCGCCGGACGACTACGAGGGTCCCGGTGATTGGAAGCCAGCGCTTTGGGTGGCGTGCGCAAGTTGCCTGGGACAATCCTCCGGTCATGGGCGTCCTCCACCCTGGTGCCGTAAGCCAGGGCCAAGAGGGTGGCCACCGACAGCACCAGCCAGTGGCGAGAGACGCGGGCCGGATCGGTGCGGCGGGTCTTGTCCCATTTCCAGCCCAGGCTCTTCAGGGCCTTGAAGCCCAACTCAATCCAGAAGCGCAGGGCGTACCAACTGGGTCCGGCGTCCTCCGGCGGCAGGTCGGTGAGGATGATCCAGGGTTCTTCCTGCTCGGCGTACCAGACCACCAGCAGGGTGCAACGGCGCTGGGTGGTTGGGGGACCGAAGGCGGTGCCGCGGCCGATCCAGGCAGTGTCGGGAACGGATACGAAGGCGCGGGCGGGCAATCGTTTGCCGCCGTCGGCGCAGAAGGTGATGTTCTTCCGGTACCGCATATAGGGATGCCAGCCCTGAGCGCGTATCTGCTGCCACAGCTTGGGGCTGGATATGCCCCGGTCGCAGAGCACGATGACCGTCATTTCCTCGGGGACTGCTGGGGCCAGTTCCTGGAGCAGTTCCACAATGGGGTCCATCCAGGAGCCGGGCTGGGTGGCGCGGTGGATGCGCCAAGCCACCGGAATGGCGCAACTGCGATAGACCACGCTGATGACGATGGCGGTGGTCTGGTCTCCTTTAAGCGTGGGGTCAACAGCCAGGGCCAAGCGGCCGGAACGCCACCAGGTGAGGATCCACCGGAGCAGAGGGGCAAAGCAGAGGCTTACGTCCAGTTCGGTCTTGCAGGGGCGGGCCCGGTCGCTGCCGTCGTAGAGCCACTCGCGGAGATACTGACGCCGGCTGTTCCATCTACCCCAGGGCGAGAGGGCGGAGGCTACAGCGTTCTGACAGGCGCTGCCGGCGAGAATAGCCCCGCAGACCCACAAGACCAGGCCGGTCAACTGTGGCTGAGAGAGGTGCGGTAAATGCGTTTCGATCGTCTTTTGCATCTGATAGCATTCTCTGGGAAGGCGCATGGGGGACCTCCGGCTTCTGGTTTAGTCACCAAGAAGATGTCGGAGACCCGGTGCGCCTTCCAAGCTGCTCGCTCAACCGATTTCAGCCATTACATACCCCTGTCAGGGGGGGGGGGGGTAGAATTGCTCGGGCCGAATACGGCCCGCAGCGCGGCCTGCCCGGCGGTTGCGCGCGCCAAAGACATCTGCAACAGTTTGGTACGGAACGACATGCGAGTATCTCCCAGCAATCAGTATTGGGCTAATCGGTCGCTTACTTTACAGCATTGTCAGTAACAGGTCAGTCGCAGACAAGTCTATTTGGATAACAATGTGGTAACAGTTTTCGGAAAATGCTATGATTGCCCGGATTGGGCCAGCTGCGCCGACCGGTGGATACCCGTTCCCCGGGGCATCCGTAGCCCGATGGAGGTGGCGAGTTGAACCGAGCCGACGAGCGCGACCAGGAGATAGCGGCCCTGCGGGACCGCCTGTCCCGGCTGAGCGAGGCCAGTCTCCGCATCACCGAGGACCTGGACCTGGACACCGTGCTGCAAGGCGTGGTGGCCGGGGCGCGCTCCCTCACCGGCGCGGGGATGGGCGGCATCACCACCCTCGACGAGGGGGGAGGGCTGCAGGACTTCATCACCTCGGGCCTGACGCCGGATGAACATCAGCGGTTCGTCGACCTTCCGGGGGGACCGGGGTTCTTCGCTTACCTGAGCCGGCTGCCCGAACCGTTGCGGGTGGCCGACTTCTCCGCCTACACCACTACCCTGGGCCTACCCGAGATCGGCCCGCCCCTGGGGCCGGTCAAGGCGTTCCTGGGCGCGCCCATCCGTCTGCGGGGTCAGCACGTGGGCAACCTCTACCTTTCGGGAAAGGAAGGGGGCGGCGAGTTCACTCCGGAGGACGAGGACACGCTGGTGATGTTCGCCGCCCAGGCGGCGATGGCCATCGCCAACGCCCGCCGGCTCCGGGATGAGCAGCGGTCCAGGAGCGACCTGGAGACCCTGATCAACACCGCGCCGGTGGGCGTGATCGTCTTCGACGCCGGGACGGGAGCGCCGCTGTCCTTCAACCGGGAGACCCGGCGGATCGTGGACAGCCTGCGCAACCCGGACCAGTCGCCGGAGGACCTGCTGGAGGTGCTCACCTTCCGGCGGGCCGATGGCCGGGAGATCTCCCTGGCGGAGTTCCCGCTGGCCCAGGCGCTGAGCAGCGGGGAGACGGTGCGGGCCGAGGAGATCGTGATCGGGGTCCCCGACGGGCGGAGCGTAACCACCATCATCAACGCCACGCCCATCCCCACCGAGGACGGCACGGTGGAGACCGTGGTGGTCACCCTGCAGGACCTGACGCCTTTGGAGGAGTTGCAGCTGCAGCGGGCCGAGTTCCTGGCCATGGTGAGCCACGAGCTGCGGGCGCCCCTCACCTCCATCAAGGGTTCCGCCGCCGCGGTGCTGCGGGCGTCGTCGGTGCTGGACGCCGCCGAGGTGCACCAGTTCTTTCGCATCATCGACGGCCAGGCCGACCACATGCTGGACCTGATCCGCGACCTGATGGACGCGGCCCGCATCGAAGCGGGCACCCTGTCGGTGGTCCCAGAACCCTCGGACGCGGCGGTCCTGGTGGACCGGGCCCGGAACACGTTCCTGAGCGGCGGGGGCCGGAGCAACATCCGCATCGACCTGCCGCCGGACCTGCCCCGGGTGACGGCGGACCGGCGGCGCATCGTGCAGGTGCTGGGCAACCTGCTCTCCAACGCGGCCCGGCACTCCCCGGAGGCGTCGGCCATCCGGCTGAGCGCCGCACACGAGGGCGTTCACGTGGCCTTCTCCGTGGCCGACGATGGGGTGGGCATCTCGCCGGAGCGGCTGCCCTACCTGTTTCGCAAGTTCACCCGCCTGGAGGCAGACGACCGGGGGGACGGGGGCCTGGGGGCGGGCCTGGGGCTGGCCATCTGCCGGGGCATCGTGGAGGCCCACGGGGGCCGCATCCGGGCCGAGAGCGACGGCCCGGGCCTGGGGGCCCGGTTCACCTTCACCCTGCCGGCGGTGGAGGAGACCGCCACGGTTCCCCGCACACCGGCCGCGCGTTCGGGGTTCCAGGGACGGGAGCGGGTGCGCGTCCTGGCGGTGGACGATGACCCCCAGGCCCTGCGTTACGTCCGCGACGCGCTGTCGGAGGCTGGCTACGGGGTTGCCGTCACCAGCGAGCCGCAGGAGGCTTTGCGCCTGATGGCGGAGGACCGGCCCCACCTGGTACTGCTGGACCTGGTGCTGCCCGATACCGACGGCATCGAGCTGATGCGGGACATCCTGAACATCGCCAACGTGCCGGTGATCTTCCTTTCCGGCTACGGCCGGGACCAGGTGATTGCCCGGGCTTTCGACATGGGAGCCGAGGACTACCTCGTCAAGCCCTTCTCGCCCACCGAGTTGGTGGCCAGAATCCAGGCTGCCCTGCGCCGGAGGGCGACCCCGGAGCGGATGGAGCCTTCGGAACCCTACGTGCGCGGCGAGCTGACCATCGACTACGCCGGGCGGCGGGTGACGGTGGCGGGCCAGCCGGTGCAGCTGACGGCCACCGAGTACAACCTTTTGGCCGAACTGTCGGTCAACGCCGGGCGCGTGCTGACCTACGAGCACCTGCTGCTGCGGGTGTGGGGCGTGAACAACTCCGGCAGTCCGCGGGTGATCGCCACCCACCTGATGCGGCTGCGGCGCAAGCTGGGCGAGGACGCGGACAACCCCAGGTACATTTTCGCCGAGCCGCGCGTCGGCTACCGCATGGGCAGCGCCGACGAGCCGGCTGACCCGGCGGTGTAACTGATGCGTTGACTTTGCCGTCGCGCTCTGGCACACCCGGAGGTGGTGTCCATGCCGAGGTGTCGTGGGAACGGCTGGTTTGAGTAGACACCGTCAAGGAGTCGGGCCACCTCCGGGCTTCCGGATGCGGCGCCTACTCCTTGCATCGGTTGCATCGGGTTAGGCCGGGTTGGCTACGGTTCGACCCGGAGGTAATTGGAACGGGCTCCCACGCCGTCGTCGTTGATGGCCTTCACGCGGTAGGCGTAACGGGTGCCGGCGACGACGCCGGCGTCCGTGTAGGTCGTTACCGTGCTGCCGGTGTCGTTCACGTACACCAGCAGGTGGGGCTCGCCCTCCAGCGGCCGACGCCTGAGGATCCGGTATCCGGTCACCGTGTCGTCGGCAGGGGCGTTCCAGCTGAGGGTGACGGTGCCGTCGCCGTTGACGGCGCCGGTCAGGTTGGTGGGAGCCGGCGGCGATGTCGGAGCCGGCGTTGCCGTTGGTTCCGGAGTCGGAGCGGGAGTGGGCTCCGGCGTTGCGACGGCGGTGTCCTGTTCTGGTTTCTCGTGTCCTTCGACCTTCAGGTAGAACCCGTCGTAGTAGGACTAATTCACCTCCTTAACAAATCACAATATCCCCAGACCTGTGTGTGTTCGTATTTTGTGTAGTATTAGTAGTAAGTGCCGCACATCGCCATAATGCGGGCCAGGAGTGCGTGACGCCATGACGCCGAACTACATAGATCCGTCCAACCTTCCGGTTCCAAGGGTGCTCAATCCCGGGAAAAGGTCCGGAGTCGAGTTCACACCCGAGACGCAGACGGAGATCGCACGGGTGGCAGCCTATGGGCCGGACTACTACATCAAGCGCTGGGAGGAGCGCACGGAAGCACAGCAGGTGCGCATCGGGTCTGCCCTAAGGTCTTTCTTGAAGTGGGAACGCGACTGCGGCTATCTTCCGGAAGACGGCCATCATCTGGTCGACGACCCGCGGGGAATGTGGGACATTCCCCCGCCGGAGGAGGAGGAGCTGCTACTGTACATCGCCTACGCAAAACAACTCAGCCGGCCCTGGCGGGCGTTGATCTGTCAGGGGTTGCGTCTGTACTTCCTGCACCATGACCGCCCTGACCTGTTCAGGATGGTGCGCCGAGTTAATAAGCGGTGAGGGCCCCGCGACGGCCCGACGGAATTGTCTCCGGAGCATGACATCGTCTGGGACCCGGTGATCAAAGAAGGTCCCTCTGCTCATTCCACCCGCCGGATACCGGGTCATCTTCGTGTTCGCCGGTGACCGCTGGCGCATTTCCCGCGAGATCGAGGACGAGGCCGGAGATTGGGGAGACGCCTGGCGCATCGGAGCTCATCTTACGTAATGGATGTTGCGCGAACCAACGCGAGTACGGACCCAGAAGCGCAGGAGCGCTCTCTTGCATATGCACGCTGCCACGACACGCCTCTATCAGTGGATTGGGGCTTAGGATGCGTGGGACGCTCTCATCTACTGGCTTTCATCATCCGTCTTCGTGAGAATGTCGTGGGTTCAAATTGAGGCGGATGGCGATTTCATCAAGGGGACTGGCGACCGCTCGGAAAAGGCAAACGGGGCTGCTCGCCCGTTACATTTTCTCTCCCCCTCGCAGCCACTTGATTGTGCTCGGCGATTGTGTCAGTAGTGGCAGATGTCGCCGGCCTCCTCCGGCAGCGTGTCGAGTTGATGCTGAGCTGGGAATGGTCCCACCCTGGCGTTTCTCTCTCGGCCGGTGGTCCTCGCCGCGGATGTTGAGCACGTGGCTGTGGTGCTGCAGCCGGTCGAGCTCGGCCAACGTGATCATGTCCTCGCCCAGCAGTTCGCACCACTCCCCGAAGCTCTTGTTGGAGGTGAGGATGGTGCTGTCGCGCTCGTAGCAGGCCGAGTCCAGGGTGAAGAAGGCGGTGGCCGAATTCGTCCACGACCAGGGCCTTGGGCGCGAGGCACACCTTCTGCGGCGGCTACAATGGCGGGCATGTCGCCGTTCATCCGGCATCCCGACGTCAAGCTGGGCCTTCTTCTGGTGGTGGCTGCCCTGCTCCTGGATATGGGCTCCTCAGACATTCTCCGGGCCGTATACGTTTCCGACCTTCTCCGCCTCCGGGCGATGCAGTTCGGTTTTCTCGGCATCGCGGCTGGGCTGGGAGGACTGTTCGTGGTGTTGGCAGCCGTCTGGGTGGACCGCCGCCCTCCTCATGGAATGATGGCGGCCGGCGCCGGCATCCTCGCCCTGGGGCTCGTCCTGGCAACTCTCTCCGGAAGCTTCGGGCCGGCCGTCGCCGGTTTGTTCCTGGTCGGAGCCGGTGGGTCCGCCTTCGCCTCCCTGATCTTCTACGCGATTGTCGTGAAGGGCTACGTCCGCTTCAGGGGAACGCTCATCGGCGCCCTCGGCCTGGTGTTCGGGGCTGATCTGGGAGCCGGAGCAATCCGCAACTGGGATTTTGGCATCCCCATCGGGTGGTTCGCGCTCGTGCTGGCCCTGACCGGCGGGATATTCCTCTACATATTTCTCCCCCGGTGGTTCAGAGGCAACTATCAGCCAGGCCCGACGCTCCGGGAGGCCATCGCAGTCCCGGGCGTCAAGGCCCGCTTCGCCTCGGCCGGTGCCGTCTACCTGGTGGCGGCCACGATCATTGCCGCGGGTTCGACCCATCTCAGGTGGGTTAGGGCGGCGGCCGCAGCGGCGGTTGGCGCCGACCACGATGCCTGGTACCAAGCCCTGGCCCTGGCTGGAGGAATCGGCGCCCTGGTTTGGGGCGCAGCAGCCGATTTCTTTTCGGTACGCTGGCTGCTCATCGCTCTGACGGTGCTCTCTCTGCCGGCAGCGGCATGGGTCTGGCTGTCTGATGACCCGGGCGAGGGCGCGCTTCTCTTGTCGTTGGTCCGGGGCGGCCTGATCAGCCTCCCCTGGGTGCTGGTGGCGGATCTTCTGCCCCAGCGGCATTTCGCGAAGCTCGCTCTGGCCATAACCCTGCTGGGTATATTGGGCGGATCCTTGGGCTCACTCTACCAAGGTGCGGCAATGGTTGTTTGGGGAGCGGGATCGCTCATCTGGATCGCCATCATTGAAAGCATTTTGCTGGCGGCGGTGGTCTCTTTCCGGCCGACTGATCGTGGAATTGGCAGTTGGGCATGGTGGTGGAACCAGCGAGCACAGTGCGAAGATCGGAGGGTACGGTGAAACGGTCGAGAGCAAGAACGGTTTCCGGTTGTACGGGCGATAGGCACCACCGGCTGCCAAATCCGACCTTGTGTCGGCAGCGCACGGTATCCCGGGTGGGAGTACCAACACGATGCGTCTTTCGCGGATCAACGTCCTTGGCCCGCTCGGTGGTCTTCCTGAGGCAATGGACGGGCTACGGCGATGATGTTCACTATATGCCCGGTCGATGAGATCAAGCTATTGGCTTTTTTCTCCTTTTTCGCCATCGCGCTACTCACCGGTCCGGCGACCGGATTGGCCGTGAGTTGGTCACGCGGCTGGGTTCAGAAACTGAGAGGGGTGGCAGTTGGCTCCGCCGTGGGAGCGTTGGCGGTGGTGGCGCTGGCCAATATGGTTGACACCGGGGGCGTGGTTCCGGTGCCCGGTGAACCCAACCGGTATACATTCACCTGCGGGCTGGACCTGTCCGGGAACGTCACCCTGGGTTGGACGATGCTGTACGCGGTGCAGGTGGCGGCGATCATTCTGACTACGAAATTCGCCACTACCTCCTCGTTGTCCTTCAGCGCAATGGCCATGCAGTTCGCGATGCGGTTTACACGGAACCTGCGCCGGCGGGACGGTCCGGAATGAAGCTCCGGATCTGGCCAGTAGTCGGGTCGATTCCGGTAGGGGGCAGGATCGTACGCCAAGGGGGATGTCGCCGGTTGAGTGTGCGATAGACGGTTGGTCTTGAGGCTGAGGCCAGGGTTCAGGCAGCAGCCGGACACGGCTCTAGAGGCGGCCCTTCGACAGGTAAGGGGCGCTGCGGTTGGGCTGGACCGAGCGGCTCCGGATAGTGTCATCGTTGACGCTTGCTGTGCTTCTCGGCGCGGTCCGGGCAGCGTGTCTTGCCGGGTACGGCGAGGTTTTTGCAGTCCCGGCAGATGCCGAGTTCCTTGCGGCGTTGGCGTAGGGCAGCGCGGTTGGCTCGATCCCATTCCTGGCGCTGTTCCGGCGTGAGCTTGATGCCCTTGGTCTTGGGGAGTGCCAGACGCTTCGGCTCCGGGACCGGTTCGGCTTCAGCCGGCCGGCTGGTCGACGGCGTGCGCCGTTTTTTGGACTCCGAAGGTTTCGCCGAGCCGTACAGCTGGTGCGTGACGACCGTGAAGTCGAACTCGTACTCGAAGGTACTGCCTACCGCCCACGTGTGGGGTGGGAACCGCACCGCGCGTCTCAGGGCCAGGCGCGATGCGGTTGCCCAGGAGGTCAACGTTGCCATGGAGGTCAACGTTGCCCAGGAGATCAACGTTGCCCAGGAGATCAACGTTGCCACGGACATAGGCCCCAGCACGATGCCCCTACCCCTGATGCCTGAGGTGTAATGGGGCAAGGGAAGGGTGAAAAGTGAGCGAGAGGGAGCGAGAGAGAACGCAAATACGGACGATGTGTCTATATTAGCGCGTTATTAAACTTCAGCTCAGATTCGATATAGAGTATGGGGAACGGAGGGGGGAAATGGCCTTTGCGATCCAAATGCGACCCGACGTGACGTTGGAGACGGCCCGTGAGGACTCGCGGGACTGCTGGACCAAGCGGGCCCGCAGCGCCGTCGCCAACGAGATGTGCGGGTCGATTGCGGTAGGGGGCAGGATCGTACGCTAAGGGGAATGGGGTCGGTTGAGTGTGCGATAGACGGTTGGTCTTGAGACGGAGCAGGGTTCGGCGAGATCGCGGATGGAATACTCGCCGGTGGCATGCATGCGGCAGAGTTCCCGCTGCTGTCGGACAGTTTGGGCGGCTTGCCGCGCATTTCCCCCGGGCGCGGGCGATGGCCATGCCCTCGCGGGTGCGCATGCGGATGAGATCGGCTTCGAACTCGGCGAAGGTGGCGAGGATATGGAAGAACAGCTTTCCCATGGGATCGCCCGGGTCGTAGAGGGCCTGGTCGAGGCCGGGTCGGGTGCGGGTGGTGCCGGTGAGGCCGTGATCGGTGTAGATGCGATCCTCGACGATGCCGAGCTCCAGGAGCGCCTGGCGCTGGGCGGCCGGACCCTGCCGGTCGGTGGAACAGCGCGCGTATCCGATGAGCGTTGCCGTCATGTGAGCGTTGCCGTCATGGGGGGAAGTGTACGAATAGGGTCCCGCTTCCGCAATTGTTTCGGTACCATTCATATGAGACGCTCTTGTGAGACGCTCCTGGCTCCGGTTTGGCGGGGGTCGGGGCGACAGAGAGCGCCGTCCGCTGGACGATCCCCTTACGGACAGCGCCGCGCCTGCCGGGATGAATGGATAACGGAGAGGTGGAACATGCCGAGACGAAGCATCTGGAGCGCGCGCCAGCGCGCGGCCCGGTTTGACCTGCCCACGGACTCGACCTGCCCACGGACGAAGCCGCCCTGCTGCGCCATTACACGCGGTCCGACGACGACATTGAGCAGATCCGGGTGCGGCGCATCCCCGAGCAATACGCCGACTCCGGTGGTTTCACCGACCATGTCTTTGCCGTCACATCCCGGCTCGGCTATCGGTGCTCGGCTATCGGTTCATCCCGCGCATCCGGGACCTGCCGTCGAAATGGCTGCATGTCTCCGAGCCCAGACGCGTTCCGAAACCCCTGATCGGATTGACCGGCAACAAAATCCGGCAGGACGTGATCGTGCGGAACTGGCCGGACATCCTGCGGGTTGCTGCCACCCTGGCCAGTGGCGCCCTTCCGCCGAGCCAGCTGCTGCGCAAGTTCGCGGCCTATCCGCGCCAGCACGAGCTGGCCGTCACTCTCCGCGAAATCGGACGGGTCGAACGAACGCTCTTCATCCGAACGCTCTTCATCGTCGACTGGCTGCTCGACGCCGATATGCAGCGCCGGGCCAACACCGGCCTGAATAAGGGCGAGGCTCATCACGCGCTCAAGAACGCGCTCCGGATCGGACGCCAGGGCGAAATCCGCGACCGCTCGAGCGAGGGCCAGCGCTACCGCATGGCCGGGCCTCAACCTGCTGGCCGCCATCGTCATTTACTGGAATACCGCCCATCTCGGCGCAGCGGTCAGACAGCGGAAACACGCCGGCCTGATGGTCGAGCCCGAGCTCCTGGCCCACATCTCACCCCTTGGCTGGGCCCACATCCTGCTCACCGGCGAGTACCGGTGGCCAAAGCGCCGATAGCGGCCTTAGCGTACGATTCTGCCCCTTACCGGAGTCGACCCCAAGAAGCGACTGCTCAAGGCAGACCCGGTGCGACGGGAAGCCTTCGTGGCGGAGTATGCCGTCCTGAGGGCGGAAGCGCGCCGGACTGGGGCCAAGATGTTCTTTGCCGACGAGGCCCACTTTCAGGCGGATGCTGACCTACGGGGCAAGTGGACACTGTAGGGGAAACCGGCGTTGGTGGTCTCCACCAGCCCGCGCCGGGGCGAGAAGGCCAGCTACTACTCGGCGGTGTGCCTGGAAACCGGCGAGGTGGAGGTGATGGAACTGGAGGGCAACAGCAACTCCGCTACCTCAGCCGCCTTGCTGCGACAACTGCGGGCGCGACATGCCGAACCACTGACCGTGATCTGGGACAATTCACCAGCCCATCGCGGCGACGCGCTGCGGGCTTACTTGGCCACGCCCGACTTGAACCTGCGCTTGGCGAACCTGCCCAGTTACCGCCCAGACTTCAACGCTGACGAGGCCATCTGGGGGTGGGCACGTCAGGAGGCGACCACCAACCTGTGCCTGACCACCCGTGCCGCGGTGCAGGAGAAGGTGGGCGACTTTTTCACCAACTTGACTAGCCGACGGGACGAAGTCAAACGGCGCTGCCGGACCGTACTGCAAGCACGAGCGGAAGAGATGATTGGCTGGGTCCCAGCCGATTTTACCGGCCCTGCAAATGTAGATTTCACCTTGGCTTCGGTTTAGCTCTCCGCTGCCGCCATATCTACGACTTCCGTGCCGCCGCCTCGGGTGCGGAGGCGCTGCCAGTAGTCGCGACCGCGATCAACAGCCTGGTTGGCGGTGGTCTGCAACAACTCCTGCGCCTCCCGGCCGCTGCGGGGAGCCAGCAACATCCCCAGCCCGACGCCGACGCCGATGCCGGCGGCCAGCACCATCAGATCACGTTGCGTTCGGTTCATATGGTACCTCCTGTAATTGTTGCTCCATGATTTGTTGTGCAACGAGCGCCCAATTGTACCCGACTATTCTCGTGGGCAACGCCGCCGCAACGCTCATCCGTCGTCCTGTGGGAAGATGGGACTCCGCAGCTCCTAGCGGTTGGAGGCGGCACATCGCAGCCTGGTGCTGCGGCCATTCGGTGCAACGCGGGGCGGCTGCGGCGATTTGTGGAAGGCGCTGGAAACGAATCGCTGTGGGCTGCCCTCCGATCGTATTTCGCTCATTCGGGGTGGGTTTCAAAGCGGCCGATGAACTCGCCCTCCCGCGCCTCGCGAGGCAGGCGCGCGAGGGTCATGTTGTCCGGCAGAATGATCCCGCCGGACAACATCAGCTTGACAGCGTCCTCTACGGTGATGTCGGTCTCCAGAAGGTCGTCTTCATTGACGAAGGCCATGTTCCCCAACGTCGGGTTGGGCGCGGTGGGTATGTACACGATGGCCAACGAATGGTCGCCGCTCCGCGAATAAGCACGGCCGGTCACGAATCCCATGGCCGCCATTCCTTCTCGGGGCCACTCCAGGAACACCACGCGGCTGAAATGAAAGTCGGAGGCCATCAACGTGGTCACCTGCTCAGTGGCTCCGAATATGGTCTTGATAACGGGGATATGACGGAGCACCGCGCTTTTCCACCCCATGATACGTCGCCCGACTGCGGTGGAAATCAGCAGCCCAACCAGATAGAAAATGACGATGATGGCGATCAGGCCGATACCGGGGAAATCCCAGGGACGGCCGGAGATGTAGGGCAGGGGCCGCACCAAGCTATCGACGTGGCCGACGCTGAACGCGATCAGGAAGACCGTGACCAGCAGTGGCACCAATTGCATGAGCCCCGCCAGCGTTTTGCTCTGGAGGTGTCCCTCAATGCGTCCCGCCAGGTTTGGGGTTGACCGTCGTGGTCGTGCGGCCGTGTCGTCTTTCTCGGTGTTCACAACATGCTCCCGTGACCCGCGGGGGTTCCGTTTGCCGAGGTCAAGTGTTATTGAAAAGGCCGAGCCTTTTCAATAACAGCGCCATGAAGCCGCCGCTCTCCAGGCTGAACATGGCGCTGGCCAATACCACGTCCCAACGCATCAGCCCCAGGCTGCCTTGCGTGTCCTGCTGGGTCAGGGTGGGGCTTGGTTGCAACCAGCGCAACATCGTAGGTTGCTAGCCTATCAGGCTCAAGTATGTTCACACTAGCGCGGTGCATCGAGAATGAGTGCGAATGAGATGAACCCGAGGAAGAGCACGTCGCGCCTCTCAAAGCGGGGGAAGATGCGGCGAAATCCCTTCAATCGGCGGAACAGCCTCTCGATCTCATTCCGCCTCTCATACATCTCACGGTCATACTCCCAGGGGTGTACACGGGTGCTCAGGGGAGGAACCGCCGGCATGAACCCCAAGGCGCCCAGTTGGCGGGTCTCATTGCCCTGGTAGGCGCGGTTCATCAACAGGAACGATCCCGGGCATTGCGGGCCAAGACGGATCAGCAGCTTATGCCCCTCCGGCGCGTCGTGGGCCTGGCCGGGGGAGAGCGAGAGCGTTATGGCGGTTCGAGCATCCGCGGCAACCATACGAATCTTGGCGGTCCAGCCGCCCCGGGACTTGCCGATGGACTGAGGTCCGTTTTTAGCGCACCCGTGCCGTCGGGGTGGACCTTGACGATGGTGCTGTCCATCGACATCGCTTCCAGTTTGATGCGCACGATCTGTTCCCGCTGGAGGTGCTCAAACACCCGGTCGAGCACCCCATTCTTCGACCAGCGGTTCATCCGTGTGCAGACGGTATGCCAGTTGCCGAAGCGGGGCGGCAACGCTTGCCACTTGCAGCCCCGCTCGGCGACGTACAGGATCGCGTTGAGGACTTGCAAGTTCGACAGATTGACGTTGCCGCGCTGAGCGGGTGGGACCGGCGCAATGCGTTCGTACTGAGCTTCTGTAATCTCCGTGCGGGGACGATAGCATTTCAGCGCCGCTAGTGTGAACAGGCCCTGGTTGGCGGTAGATCAGGAGCGGAAGAAGGCGCCTGTTCTCTGTGCCCGCGGGAGGCTTCATTGGCGCCCGCACTTTGGCCATTGGCTGGTCTATCAGCGTGTTCGTTTCCGAGTTCCACTGGCCGTCCCAGTTTTCCTGCTCGTGGTCGCTCAGCTCTTCCTGAGACGCATTGAGCATTATCCTCTGGTGCCCGGTGGAGTGAGCCGACACGCTTTTGATCTCGGTCTGGAAGAAGACCCTTCGGCTGTCGGCCAGGTCGGCTTCGATCCAGCGGTCCAGCCACGGGCCCTTCTTCCGTCCCGTGATGACCGGCTCGGTTCGTATGGCGACGTGTTTGGCTCCGTTGCGTAGCAGGCGATGTTGCAGGGCGGCGGCGGCCAGGTCTTCGAATATCATGGCCACTACCCCAGCGGAGCGCCTTGCGGACCAATCCGGTTTTTCATCGAAAAACGACCGGGCCTCGTTGATGTCGATCAGTAGCGATGTCGATCAGTAGCGATGTTTCGGTTGGCATGATGGGCTCCTGTTCCGACCGGCGTCAGGCCGGGCTGACCGCTCGCCCGCAAGGTAGTTGGGGATCTCGAAATGGGCGACTGGCGGCTCACGGCAGCGGTTCGTGGTTTACGACATTAACCGCTCCGTCGTGCGGTGGTCACGACGACTGACGTCCGAACGCGAAATCTGGCGCTCTTTTATCGCGCGTAGCGATGTCCGCTCTCATCTTCCCGGGCGGCGTGCTTTCCCGAGCTGAGCACTCCGGTTGTTTGCGGTCCGGCTCCGTGCTGTAGTCCGCTCCCGGTAGCGCACTCCCTGGGCATCTCACGCAATACGGTCCGCAAGTACGCTCGTTCCCTGACCCAGCCGACCAAGCGTCCACACAATCGGGTCCGGAGGCCATCACCGCAGCAGCCTGCCAATCGCTCCGACCGACACTTTCCCCTACCTTTTAGACTGATCGGATCGCTGGACAACGACGCCATTGACATCCCGGTCAATGCGCACAAACTCTTCACAAAATGTTCACGACACGCCGGCTTATGTTCACATCGATTTCATACTCGGGTCGTACAATGCGACCCGCGCCAAGTTTCGCGTCGGGCATCCGCTCTCAGGGTGTTCTCAACCATAACTCAGGGGAAATCTCCCAATAAGCCAATACAGGTCAAATCCATAGCGCCTGAACGGCCCCCGTAACCGACGTCACAACCGCGTCAGCGACGCGGGTTCCCATATCTGGAACCCGCGTCGCTATTGTTATCGATCAACGCGGCCGGCCAATTCCACCTGCGAAGCCGTCGCTGGCCACTAGCCTGCCCGCTCCGCAGGCGGCCGTGCCCAAAACGACCGTGGGACCGTCACATTGCGGCGCTCCCGGAAGTTCACATTTGGACCGCAATCGGGTCCTCGCGTTTCGGTACGGGCTGGCGTCGGCGCCGGCGCCGTAGTAGTTGGGGTTATGGATGTTGGCGCAGCGGGCGGGGGCGGGAGTGACCGGAGCGCGTCCCGGCTATCGATCATAGCTGAACATCGGAGCCGACGCGGCGGCGGCGAAGCCCGGGTCGATGAAGTAGCTCTGCAGCGGGCTGTTGGCCTTCACCGGCCGGGGCAGCAGGCCCCGCTCCCGCTGGAACCGCCGCAGGCGGTGGCCCATTCGCAGCAGCAGGGGCCGGACCTGTTCCGGTGTCAGCCCGGTGCGCTGGCGTAGCGCGTTGCGGTGGATGCCCGCCGCGCCCGCCCGCCAGGCGTGGCCGACCACCTCCCGCGCCGCGGGGTCGAGTTGGGCCAGGTAGGCGGCGGCCAGCATCTCCGTCCAGCCGCCGGAGGGGAGTTCTGAAGTCGGAGGCGTGGGTTCCGGAGCGGAACTCTCCGGCGAGACCCGCTCCGGCGAGACCCGCTCCGGAGAAGCCGCCGGAACCGCTCCGGCCCCAGGTGGCAGGACGCCGGGGACGTCGCCGCTGATGCGGCGCAGGGCCTTGACCACCGCAGCGGCGCCGCCCTCAAGCTCGATGCTGATCTTCACCATGGGGTCTGCTCCGTCGCGGCTCGGCAACTTGGGCGAGCCGGTGGCCGGATCCGCCGCGCGAACCGCCCGCAGGGTCGCCGCTGCGGATGGCGGCAGCGGGGAGATCGCCTGATGGCCGCCGCAGACGACGCTGGCGCCCATTGTAATGCCGCCGGCATCGCAGCAAAGCTGCCCGCGCCCAAAGCGTGGCACGATGCCTGCCCGCGGCCACCTGCTCAGCGCCAGGAGGACTGGCGGCCCACGGTGTCGCTTCTCGAGGTGATTAGATCAGCAACGGGCATTTTGACGGACATTCGTCCACTCTGGGAGCTGGGTGAAGTGACAAATAGCAGTTTGTGGTTGGTCAGTCAATATGCTCCCGGTGGGAGCTCTACGATTCGGTCAGTGGCTAACGGTCCGGCGAAAAGCAACTGTCTTGGATGTCAAGACGTTGCGCTGGTCGTGTCCCAGCGCTCGCCGGTTCTCATCATGCCGTTGAGAATGGTCAGCAGCTTGCGCATGCACGCGGTCAGGACCAACTTCTGGGGCTTACCGGTCGCCGGCAGACGTTGGTGAACATCTCGGATCACTGGGTTCTGGCGAGAGGCCACCAATGCTCCCATGTATCGGGCGGCGCGGACTCGGGACCTCCCGCCCCAGACGGTGCGCTTGCCTGCGGGAACCGGGGCCGCCGATGTCGCGCCGTCGGGGCGGGGAGGGTGTCGAGACCGAGCGGAAGCGGTGTCATATGGGATGACGCTCCAGGGGATAAATATGGGCAATCGCTGTCAATGCATCAAATGCATCAAATGCATCGAATGTATGGGTTACACACAGGTCTCCGGACATTGTGATTTTAAGGAGTTGAATTAGGCGGGGCGAAAGCCGCTTTCGCCCCGCCTTGCGCCCGCCTTTACGTATTGGTGTTCGCCGCGCGATAATCACCATTCTCGAACGCGCTTCTATACGTAATGGATGTTGGGCGAACCACAGCGAGTATCGAAACGGTTCAACCGGGGAGTTATGGCAGCCGGACATGACCTTGAGGTCGCGCTTGGCGTTAGCCCGACCGTTAGTATTACAGTCGCGCTTAACCGGCAAAACTAATCGACGACAGGTCGGCAATTATGCTCAACGCGGGACACCTCATACGCTTGGAATCTTCAGGTTCCCCAAGATAAGATCCAGGTGAGGGCCGACCTTTTGGCGATAATCCAATCACCCTCCGGCACGGATTCTGGAGTACTAAGAAGCGCGCGGACGTGAAGGTTGTGGACTGGGGGATGCCCCAGCCGGTCCCACCGGTCGAGCAGGTCAACGAGCGGGCCGTGAGCCGTGTCGTTGCCGTAAGCCACCACCCTTTCTGGTTCGGAAGCGGATATCACGGCGGCGCTCATGCTGTCCAGGTCGATCAACGCATAACCGAATCCCCGGAAGAGGCTGCTCTCGGATGCCGAATACACGATGAAGACCCTGGGGTCAGTGGTGAGGGACGTGAAGAGGCCGGAGAAGATATCCTGGGTATGGAATTGGCCCTCGAGGAAGCGTCCAGCATACCGTAGGCTGGCGTCCTGGCTGAACAGGCGCCTCAGTCCCTGGCGGAAAGCCGGATCGTCCTGATCCAATCCGATGGTCATTTGCAGATGTTCGTCGGGGGGATCGCCCACCGGGGAAAACCCCTCGGTTGGTTGCCCCGTCCCTCGCAGCGGTATGAACAGACAGGGCGTTACGGACAACCCCCGGAGCTCACCATCGCGCTTTTCCAGGGCCACGCTCAGGCAAAAACCCCTGAACCACAACGGGACCACAATCACCCCACCCTCCTTGAGCTGGTCGACCCAATGGGGCGAGACGTCGTAGGCCCCCACGGTAACCGAGATACCGTCATAAGGCTGGCCTTCAGGAAAACCCTCGTATCCATCACCGCATATCACCTTGACGTGGTCGTAGCCGGTCCTGGACAGGTTCTCGGCAGCCTCATCGACGATGTCCTGGTCGATGTCGATAGTGACAACACTGCCTTTTTCGCCGGCGACGTGGGCCAGGATGGCCGCGTTATAGCCGGTGCCCGCGCCTATTTCCAGCACCCGTGAGCCGGGCTCCACACCTAACTGCTCCATCATGAGGGCCATCATCTTGGGCTGGCTGGAGGAACTGATTGGCACTCCGTCCTCCCAGCGGATAAAGATCGGCTCATCGGAATAGGCGGTGGCGATATTGACCCTTGGGAGGAACAGGTGCCGAGGGACGTCTTCGAACGCCTGCTGCACGTGCTGGCTGGTGATGGCGCCCTGCCTGACCAGTTCTTCGACCAGCCGGTTTCGCAGTTCCCGAGCTTCGTCCCATGGTCCTGATTCGGTTGACATTCTGCACTCCTCCAACGGCTGTATGGCATTGAAAACATTGACCTTGGGGAAGGCCGGGCACACCAATGCGACTCTGCCCGCCTTTCCCCCGCCCCGCTATCGCGTGCCGACTTATCAGATAGCCAATCCGTCCGCCGGACCACGCTGGCTCCATGTGTTGGAGTCGTTATTTGACCTCATCCCATGCGCGGAGGTTATCGGCCGCAATCGCCAGCGCGAAATTGGAGAATGGTCCCGTCGGTGCTCACACGCCCGGGTCAGTCTGGGAATGGTGCCGATTGCCTGTGCTACTGCGCACCAGGTGGCGCCCCGTAGCGATGAAAACGATAATGAGCAGCGGGTTGAAGACCTTCGTCAGCACGCCCAGCATGTCCGGTCCCAAGGGAGGGGCGGCGAAGTGGAAGAAGTAGACAACCCAATGCACTGCGTATGCCACGGTCAGTGCCAAAGATGCGTAAAAAGTTAGATCGGTCTCCCAACGCCTTCGTGTAGTGGCCCTGTCGAGTGCCTCCCTATCTCGGCGACGTTTACGCGTGAGATTGACGAACACGGCCGTAACCAAAGTTCCAGCCGCGAGAAAGAGGGTAAACAACGCGAGGCCGGCACAGTAGGAGGCGAAGCCGTTTCCCGGACAGGCCGGGAAGGTCAGACCCTGGAGCGGGGGCACGTTGGGGCGGAAAAACAGAATGATGCCCCAATCAATCAACACCAGGACAGCCATCACGAGGAAGAACACTCCCAGCCTTCGCGACACGCCGGTTCTTTGCAACACCCGCTCTCCTGCGCCAATTCGTTTGCTGCGGTTCCCCCGGTGCGCTATCGGCGTTGACGGCTTGGCATTGCGCGGGCCGTCCGCGCAAGCAGGGTATAGCCACCACTCTGTTCAAAAATCAGCGTCTTGGGACCTCCCTCGCGAATGCCCTGGCCCATTGGCCAATCGTATGGGCATTCCGTTCCAACGCCTGGGCCACCGCCGCTACCGTCCAACCCTGCGTCAGCAACCACACCGCGTGCCATCGCTCCCGGTTCCGTGGCGTAGGCGCTCGGTACATCCGCGGTCTTGCCTCAGCTAGTCCACGCCCCACCGCTCCAGTAGCGCTCCCATCTCCTCCATGCCCAACAGCAACCCTCCCCAGTTTTCCCGATCCTCTCCAGCCATCTCGATCGCCCCTATCCTACGCCAGCCCTATACGGGTTTCACCTTGGCTTTGGTTTAGTCGGAGTCGTGGGCTTTCCTGACAACGGGCTGCTGGGCGCCCCGCACCAGGACTTCGGTCACGACGAAATTGCCAATCTTTACCGGTATGCCCCGGGCATCGTCGGCGAAAACAAGCGTGCTCTTTCCGTCCGAGAGCTTCCAGCCGGAGGCAGGTTCCGTGCAGTCGTCGTCGAAGCAGACCTTGGTGGTGGTAGCCACCTTCTCAGCTGGCTTCCCAAGAATGCTTTCGAGGAACGAAATGGGAACTGGCCTCATGCCACCCCGCGGTATCCTGACCACCCCTTTCGGAACCGTCTCGGTCATGGTCTCACCAGTTATTGCGTCGTATTCCGTATTGACGCGCCCGTCCAACTTCTGATAGCTGCCCACAGCGTTGAAAGTCCCCACGCTAACCACTATATCGTCGGCCTCGATCACCTCCTCAATCCACGAGGTCCGGAATTGTAGGTCAATTGACGAACCTCGCCGATAGACCTACCGCTTACCGCGGCCTCGACGTTGTACCTCATAATCAGTGGCGGCCAGTCGTTGGGTTCCGCCCGAGCCTGGTTTGCCCAGGCAAGGATCCCGATTGTCGCCCCACCGGCAACCAGGATGATCGCCAACACGGCCCACCGGTTGAATGTCCCCATCAATGCTTGCAACAGCTTTCGCTCCTTCGGCTCCGATGCGCGTATCACCCCATGTAATGCCGGTGGGAGAACCGGCAAGCTCCCAGTCGGAATCACGCACCGGTTGCGTCCCTGGTACTTCAGCGCACCATGCACCTGCCCCTCTGGACACGCGTTTTAGCGCTTGGCGCAGGACCTCCACAGCGCAGCGTTTCGCCTTGGAGTCAGGGGCCGGATGTCAAACGACGACCGGCCGCGGTTGAGGGACCAAAGTGAGTGAGCCAGCGTCTGCCCCAAGGGTGTCTCATGGACGAAGATCCCGCCAGTGTCAAGGATACGGGCAATTTCCTGAAGAACCGCGTCAGTGTCCGCCGGCCATCCTGCCGTTGTGGGCCCGGCCCTGCAACGTGTGACTTTAGTGAGTCGGTCGCTCGATGACCTCTACCGTCGCGGCACCGCGAGGTATGCCTATGCCCTCAAGGAACGTGTAAACGCCTTCCACATCCCACTCGCTCACCACTCCGATGTAGAGTTCATTTGCGCCTTCCTGCAGGTCAATCATTATCACCCCTTCCTGGTCCCATATCCCCTCTGACTTCATCAGGGCATACCAGTCAGAAAGCTGGGTGATGGTGTAATTGCCCTTGATGATGTTCAGCCTCAAGCCCGGCTTAACGTCGAACCATTCTTCAACCTTCTCCCGCGCCTTTTCCTGTGTGGCGGGGTCGGTTTCGTTCTCGGTGAGGTAAATGTTGAGCACGCTCTGGTTGTCGGACAGGAAAACGCCGCCGAATTCGGGAACCTCGTTCGATACTTCCTTCAACCGTTCGTTGGGGTCCTTGTAGGTTGACGGGTCAAAGTCCGTCGAAGGCCGTTGTGACCACGCGAACCCTGCCACGCCCGCCGCCAGGACGAGAAACCCAATTATCACGATGACACGCTTCGATACCATAACTCAACTCTTCCGCGCCGCCCTGCGGGTTTTTGGCGGCGAGCCTGCCGACCCACTGGGTTATGCTCAACACCAAACCTTGCCGTGCCGCCGTACGCACCGGGCCAATGGCGCCTCCATTTCACCACAAGCCCACGCGCGTTTCACCTTGGCTCCAGTTCAGTGTGCTAGTGTGGTGTAACTGAAGTTCATTGTAATAGTATTCGCGATGAGGTATCCTCCGGGTTAGCAGCCCAGAGGAGGATGACCATGGCAATCGGACGACCAATGCCGCCGCTAATTTTGGATGACGTGGAGCGTGAAACCTTGGAGCGGTGGGTTCGTCGTCCGAAAACGGCGCAAGCTTTGGCGCTGCGGGCCAGAATGATTTTGGGCTGTGCCGAAGGCCGCAGCAATACCACGGTGGGCACCGACCTGGGAGTGTCCGATGAGACGGTGGGGAAATGGCGTTCCCGGTTCCTGGAACGGAGGCTGGACGGACTGTCGGACGAACCGCGCAGCGGACGGCCTCGAGCGGTTACCGATGACGATGTGGAGCGTGTGATTACGCTGACGCTGGAGACCGTGCCCCGGGACGCGACCCATTGGAGCACCCGGTCCATGGCCCAGCGCAGCGGGCTGAGCCACAACACGGTCAGCCGCATCTGGCGGGCCTTCGGATTGCAGCCACACCGCACGGAGACTTTCAAGTTGTCGTCGGACCCCTTCTTCATCGAGAAGGTCAGGGACGTGGTGGGGCTATACCTGAATCCACCGGATCGGGCGTTGGTCCTGTGCGTGGACGAGAAGTCCCAGATCCAGGCGTTGGATCGCACCCGTCCGCTATTGCCCATGCGCCCGGGACAAGTGGAACGGCGCACCCATGATTACCTGCGTCACGGCACCACTTCGCTGTTCGCCGCCTTGGACACCAGGACCGGCAAGGTGATTGGTCGTTGCCACCAACGGCACCGGGCCGTGGAGTTCCGCAAATTCCTCGATACCATCGAGGCCGAGGTGCCCGCCGACCTCGACGTCCACCTGATCGCGGACAACTACGCCACCCACAAGACGGCGCTGATCCGGAACTGGTTTGCCAAGCGGCCCCGCTTCCATATGCACTTCACACCCACCAGCGCCTCGTGGCTGAACCTGGTGGAGCGCTGGTTCGGTCTGCTCACCGAAAAGCAGTTGCGCCGCGGCGTGCATCAGAGCAGCGCCGAACTGGAGACTGCCATCTACCGCTACCTGGACGTCACCAACGAAGACCCCAAACCTTTTGTCTGGACCAAGACCGCCGACCAAATCCTGGCCAACGTCGCCCACTTTTGCCAGCGAACTTTGAATACAGGACACTAGGCTTTCGCTCGCACGGACTGCCGGCGCAACAACCGGTGAGAGCGGCGCCGGCTGTGAGGAAACACAAACCGGCGGACTGTCTCAGGTACCGTGGCATCCTCATCTCATTGGTCGGCGTGCGTCACCCTGGCGTCGACGGCTGCCGCATCATCGAACGATGATGGCGCCGCTCGCCGTAACGCCGGTTGGGATAAAGGTTGCGGATGCTCAATTGTCTGCGGAGTTTGAACCCATGGCCAAAGTGCGTCGTATGTGGTGAACCGGCTCCGGTGGGCTCCGACCTTTGCCTGTCCCACCGGGACCGGAATGGCCTTTCCCGTCCCGACGGCAACTCAGCATCCGATCCTGAATACGAACCCGGAGCGATCAGCTTGCCCGAAATCAACTGCCCGTTCTGCGCGACAACGAACTCCAGCGTCGCGCCGTTTTGCACCAATTGCGGAAGCGCATTGCCCATGCCCGGCCGTGCGGATCGCGGGCAATCCGGAGGGAATGCGGACCCCGTGTCCCGGCCGGAACTGCAGACTGAGATCAACGAGTTACGCGCCATCCTGCGGGATGCCTCTGGCCGCCTGCTTTATCTCCAGCGCCGCCTGAATCGACTGGATCCTCAAACCGAAACTGCGGTGCCCCCGGCGGCGGCGCTCACACCCGCGGAGGCGCTTTCGGAATCTACGGGAACGGGTGCCGAGGCGCCCGCGCCGGGTGTGGTGCCAACTCCGCCGGAACCCGCCCCACCAGTGGCTTCTGCGCCACAAACCGTCCTGGCGTCTGAGATTGAACCCGAAACGCCCGCCGATGGCGGCGTCTGGCCCGTCTTCAGCGCGTCGTTCGACTGGGAAAGACTGCTGGGCCGAAACTGGTCCGCCATCATTGGTGCCGTGGCCCTGGTGTTGGGCATCGGCTTTTTCCTGAAGCTGGCCTTCGACAACAACTGGATCGGCGACACCGGGCGGATCGTACTGGGCGTGGTCCTGGGGTTGTCCCTGCTGGGCGTGGGCGAGTACTCCCAGCGCCGCGTCCCCATCTGGGCGCAGCCCGTAACGGCGGCCGGCGCGGTCATCCTCTACCTGTCCATCTACGCCGCCTTCGGACTGTACCAGCTGATCCGTCCCGACGTGGCCCTGCTGTTCATGGCCCTGGTGGTGGCGCTGGCCGCGCTGCTGGCGCTGCGCCACGAGTCCATCGTTGTCGCGCTGCTGGGCATAATCGGCGCGTTTCTGGCCCCGGCGCTGCTCGGCGCGGACCTGCCGGACATTCGATTGGCGCTGGTCTACATCCTGGTGGTCGACGCCGGCATCCTGGCCATTTCCACCTTCCGCAACTGGCGGTGGTTCAATCTGGTCGGGTGGGCCGGCACCTACGGGGTTTTCTTCTTCTGGACCAGCCGGTTCTCCGATTACGATCCCGTCATGGCACAGATGGGACTCAGCGGGATGTTCCTCATCCTGGCCGGCGCCACCAGCCTCTTCCACCTGCTGTGGCGGCGCGTGCCCGGCATCCCTGATCTGACGCTGATGACGCTGAACGCAGTTGCGTTCTTCGCCCTCACCTACCACATCCTCTGGGACGACTACCGCGACTGGTTCGGCCTCATTGCCCTGGGGCTCTCCCTGTTCTACGCGCTGATCGCCTTCGTCGCGATACGCCGGCCCTCCACCCCGGCGGAAATGGCTATCTTTGCGCTGCCCATCGCGGTCGTTTTCCTGACCATCGCCGTGCCCCTCCAGCTGACCGGCGTGTGGATCACCGTGGCCTGGGCCGCGGAGGGCGCGGCGCTGGTGGGCACCGCTTTTTTCCTGGGCCGGTGGCAAATGCGGGCCTTCGGCCTGGGCGTTCTGGCCGTCGGCCTGGGGCATCTGGTGGTGATCGACCTGCTGAGGCACGGCGGCCGGATCAACCTGGACGAATTCGTTCCCTTCCTGAACGAACGGTTTCCCATCATGGCGGCCACGGTCGTCGCGCTGTACGCCGCGGCATTCCTCTACCATTACTACCGGGAAGGCAGGAACGATGGGAGGAGTTCGTTCTCTGGCCGCTGCTGGGCGTCGCCAACGCGCTGACCGTCGTTGCGCTGAGCCTGGAACTGGTCAGCTATTTTGACAGCCGAGCGCTGGTGGCCGACGGGCCAGCAACTGTGTTGGCTGTCAAGAAGGTTGGGCAATTTCTGCGGGACGCGAGCTACGCCATGGAGAGCTATTCTTAACCATGGCGTTTAGGATAGTGAGCAGTTTACGCATGCAAGCGACCAAAGCCACTTTCTTCGTCTTACCAGCCTCCAGCAGCCTCTGGTAGAAGTCGCTGATGACGGGATTGAAACGGGTCGCGGTCAGCGTTCCCATGTAGAGAACACCCCGAACCCGGGAGCGTCCGCCCCAGACGGCGCGTCGGCCGCGCAAGGTACCGCTGTCCCGGTTGAAGGGCGCCACGCCCACCAAGGCCGCGATCTGCCGTCGGTCCAGAGCGCCCAACTCGGGCAGGTCGGCCAGCAGGGTGAGAGAGAGCTGCTCCCCTACGCCGGGAACGGTGCGCAGCAGGTCGTCCTTCTCACGCCATACTGGACTTCGGCGAAGAGACTGCCGTAACTCCTGGTCCAAGTCGCGCAACTCCTGGTCCAACCAGGCGATGTGGGTCTCGATGCGAGGACGCACCGCGCTGATGGCAGTACCCAGTCGGTTCTTCTCGGAGACCAGCATGGTCATCACCTGGCGCCGGCGGGCAGTCAGCGAGTTGAGGACCTGGGCCTCGGCGTCCCTGAGAGGGCGCACCGAGGGACGAACCGCGTCGGCGAAGTGAGCCAGGACTGCCGCGTCCAGCGAGTCGGTCTTGGCCAGCGTTCCGGTGGCCCTGGCGAAGTCCCGGACCTGGCGCGGATTGACGACGACCACTGGCAGCGCCGCCGCCGCCAGTGCGGCCACCAAGGGCAGTTCCAGACCGCCCGTTGCCTCCAGCAGCACTAGGGCGGGCCCCAGGTCCACCATCTGGGAGACCAATTCCTTACTTCCGGCCTCATCGTAGGACATGACCCATCTCCTTCCCGTAGGCCGGACCGCAACGTCCACCTGCGCCTTTGAGACATCAATACCTACGAACCTCGGTTCTCCTCCCATCTGTACCTCCTGTGTGAGCGTCGGCCCTTCCTTGCACGATGCGGGCTCGATTGGCCCGGGCAACTGTTCGGGCTCTATCCGGGTAGGATGCGACGACCAGGCTGGCCCACGGTTTTCTTCAACCCAGGTTGGATCGGTCTGTCGCATCCCTATGTACCATACAAGGTCGACCGGTTTTACAGCGTGCCACCGACGCCAAGCTCCTGTCCCTGACGGCGCTGTGGTCAATCTACGGCTTCATCCTGGCGGCCATCGGTCTACGGCGGCGCTGGCCGCTGATGCGTTGGGCCGGCCTGGCTCTGTTGGGCCTCACGGTTTTGAAGCTGGTCACCATCGACACCATCGGGGTGCAACTGGCCCAACTGGGCTTCCCGCCCGTGCTGAACTTCCAGTTCCTGACCTGCGCGCTGGTCGTCGCCCTGTTGGCCGTCCTCGCCTGGCGGTTCCGGCGGGAAGCGGCCCATTTGTTCGGCTATGAGCGCCAAGCGTTCGTTGTATTGGTCGTGTCGGCGAACTTGGTCGCCCTGTGGACCCTGAACCAGGAGATCATCCATTACTTCGATGGCCGGGCCATCCGATATGACGGGTACGACCTTCTTCCCCCTCAATTCAATTACGCCCAGGTCGCCATGAACGCCAAATACCTGTCCATGACCTACCTGTGGTCCGTTTACGGCGCGATCGTCCTTGCCGTCGGGCTGTGGCGACGCCTGCCGCTCGTCCGGTGGGCGGGACTGGGCATCCTGGCGCTGGCAGCGCTAAAGCTGCTGGCCTTCGACACGTTCATGGTCGAACTGGTTCCCAGCAGGTTCATATTCATACCGTTCCTGAACCTGCATTTCCTGGCCTTCGCCCTGGTAATCGCGCTGATGTTGGTCTTTACCTGGTGGTACCGGCGTGTCCGGCCTGAGTCGGCACGCTTTGAGACCTACGCGGTTCCCGCGCTGTTGGTGGCGGCAAACTGTGTCGCCCTGTGGGGCCTGACCCTGGAGGCGGTCCACTTCTTCGATGCCCGGACCTCCCGCCTGGGCGCAGACACCTTCGGCGCCCAACAACTCTCGTTGACCGTGCTGTGGGCGGTGTACGCCGTCGGAGTGATCGGCGTGGGTATCGCCCGCCAGTCCAGCCGTATCCGCCTGGCCGGCATCGCGCTCTTGGCGGTGCCCCTGGTCAAGCTGTTCGGTTTCGACGTGTTCCTGCTGGAACGGGAATACCGCGTGGCCGCTTTCGTCACCCTGGGCGTCCTCATGCTGGGCACGGGTCTGGTCTACCAGCGGTACAGCCAGGCCGTCAGGGGGTTCCTCTTTGGGCAGCGAGCCTGAAAACAGGCTCCGGCCGGTTTCCGTCGCGTTTGCCATCCTTTTGATGGCCGGCGCGCTGCTGTCGGCCATTGACGTCTGGGCCGACTCTCCGGATGCCGAATGGCAGTTTTTCAAGCCCGTCATCTTGCCGGACGACCCCTTGGACGACCAGTTGGTTGAGGTTGAGTTGGACCCCGAGGTTTACTCCCACGCCAAACCCGGCCTGGGCGACGTGCGTCTCACTGAGGGCTACCCTGCCGTTGAGCGGGAAATTCCCTACCAACTGCTGGTCGAGGCGGGAGACCAACGACGCGCCGCGGTCCCGGTGGAGATGCACGATCTGGGCCACATCCCCGACGACCACACCTCGTTCGTCCTTCATGTGCAATCCGAGGGCGACCTGCACAGCGAGGTGGAGATCCAGACCTCATCGGTCAACTTCCAAAGGCGCGTTGTCGTGTCCGCCAGCGATGACGGCGAAACCTGGCGCGTCCTGGCGGAAAATGGCACGATTTTCAATTTGACCGTACCCGAGCGCGGCTTCTCCGCCGGAGGTACCAGCGTCCAGTACCCGTCCAGTTCCGCGCGCTTCCTCAGGATCCAGATCTTGGACGAGGACCAGGAGCCGTTGGCCATCCGGGGGGCGGTGGTCCTGTTTGCCCAGACGCTGGAGCCGCGCCGCCGCCACCTCCTCCTGGATATCATCCAACGAATCGAAGACCCTGAACGCAAGCAGACGATTCTTGTGTTGAGGGCCTCCCACTCCGGGTTTCCGACCGACAGAATCGACCTGGATATTCCGCACCGAAATTTCTACCGCGAGGTCGTGGTCGAAGGCAGTTACGACTCCACCTACTGGATCCCCCTGCAATCCGGCGAGATACTCTACGACTTTGATACTCCGAGGTTCGTCGGTGACGATCGGGAATTGCGGTTCGGAGAATCCAGGTACCGTTACTACCGGATCGCCATCTTCAACGAGGACAATCCGCCCCTGCCGGTGGAGCAGCCCATGGCCAGCGGTTTCGCCCGCAAGATTGTCTTCACCGCCGCCGCCGGCGAGACCTATCGGCTCTACTACGGCAACCCCGAGGCATCCGCGCCGTCGTACGAGTTGGAAAAGTTGTTTCCTTACCTGGTCACCGAGGACTTGCCAGTGGCCCGGCTGGGTCCCCACGACCTCAATCCCGCATCCGACGCGCCGGCGCCTGCCCCCGAAGGCGTGCCCTTCACCGAACGCTACCCGTGGCTGCTTCCCACTGTCGTAGCTCTGGCTGCCCTGCTGGTCGGGATGTTCCTGGCCAGCCTGATCCGCCAGGTGCGCGGCTGCCTCCGGCCACCGGAATAATTGGCGAAACGAAACCCTCGGGATAGGATGGGGTAACCCGATGTGGTATCGCTGGTTCCTACCCATGACGGCTTGTACTGCCCTCCCAACTGTTGCCGTGAAACTCGGCCTGACGTCATGCCTGTCGTTACTCTTGCTCGCCATCACCTTGGCTTGCGGAGGTTCTGAGAACGTACGCATCGAGCCCCAGGAAGTTCCGACTTCAACCCCGAGCCCCATGGCCGTCGACGGCCCGATCTGGGTGCTCGAGATCCTGAACGGCGACGCAGCAATAGAGGGGACCGTGCTGACGCTCTCCATCAGCGGTGCCTCTGCCGGAGGTTCTGACGGCTGCAACGGATTCGGCGGCCGTCACGAGGACGGCTCCCCGGTGGCAGGGGCCGACGGGACCATCTCGTTCCCGGGTTTCACGCAGACGTTAGCGCTGTGTGAGTACCCTCTGGGCACGGTAGCCCAGCAGGACGACTATCTGGCGGCCTTGGCGGACTCGAAACAGTACCAAGTCCAGGACCATCGCTTGCAAATCCGAGACGGGTTCGGAAACCTCCGCCTGGTGATGGTCAACAAGTCTCCGTTGGTCGGCACGGGCGAGGATCTGACCAGTACCGCATGGCGCCTCGTATCTACGGACGGAAAGGCGCCCAAAGGGAGACCGCCCACGTTGGCCTTCTGGGATCAGGGGTTCCGTGGGAGGTACCGTCGCCGACTATGGCTTCGTGGCTCAATACGTCAAGGTACGGGAGAGCTTCCGCGTCCGGACCATAGCCGTGACTGGGGTCGAGACCAGCCAGGTGTCCGGCATCCCTGATCAGAACGTGCAAGACTTCCTCCAGGGCATAATGCGATCTAGCGGTCATGCCGTCCGTGAGGAGGCCGGCGTCAGGCTCCTCCGCATCCGCACCAGTCAAGGATACCCGCTTGACTTCGAGGAGCTCATGCCCGCGGTGGGCAGGATATCGGACGCGGAGTGGCGTCTCGGGTCGTTTATCGAGGTCCGTTGGGATGAACAGAGGGCGGGTGGCCCTCCGTGCGTAGATGATGTTTCCCATGGGGCGAATATATTGGCCAGATTCACGGAGACTACTGTCAGCGGAACCTTGGGGCGCAGGGAGTACAGTCACGACGCTCTGAGCCTCTCCTTGGTCGAGGCAATGGGGAGCGGCGCGTCCGCGCCGGAGTATAAGGACAAAGACTTAGCCCGAGGTCGGTGCCCGCGTGAGTACCGGGAGGAGCCCGATGACCGGGAAAATAAGAGCCAGGACGAACGCTATCTCGAACTGCTACCGCAGCTGCGACGCTACATGATATTTGCTAGGCTTTGCACATTTCAAGCCGCGTAGGCGAGTGAATCTACAAGTCGGTGGTACAGGACAGCCGGGACTTTCAATATATCCGGTTCTGCCTCGGACAGTGAAAAACCCTCGGAGGCCAGCCACAGGTGGCGGCGCACCAGAGCGATGGCATCTACGAAGGTCGGCGACGGCTTGGCGTACCAGGCCGCGGTGCGATGGCTCATGGGCTGTTGTTCCTGCATCAAGTGAGCCGCCAGGGTGGTCCAGGAGAATAGGCCCATGAGGATTGGCGTGGTGCGGGCGATGGCGCGGTCGGACCACTGGCGTTGGGTCTCCACACCCAGATGCGCTCGCACTTCCTGGAAGGTGACCTCCAGTTGCCAGCGCAGCACAAACCATTCCAGAATCTGCACCGGGTCCACGGCGAGGTCAGTGCACAGCAGAGCCTGTGTAGAGAATTCTCCCTGGGGGTCCCGAACCAAAACCCAGCGCAGGGGCACCGGCGGCTTGCCCGAACGATACCAGACCGCAGTTTGCGAGGTGAGTTCCACCGTACGGGTCGTGCCGTCGTACCAGGCCACCACCGCGGTGGCCCAGGACTGACCGGGATGGTCGACGAGTGATTTCAGCGCGGGCAGCCGTCGGCCTTTCAGCGGTGGCCGACCGTTCCGGCTCGGTTGACGTGGTGGCGCCGGTTCATAGAGGGCCGCGTCCAAGCGCAATCTGGTGATGAGGGTAACGGGTTCACGGAGGGATTGGCAGCAGTGGAGCAGGTCCAGCACGGCGTAGCCGCCGTCGCCCACCAGCACCAGTGGGCGCTGGGGCAGCCAGCGGCGCAGTTGCATGACCATCTGCCGCGCCCAGTCGGTGAGTTTTTTGTGGCGGCGTCCGCGCTGCCGGTAGTAGCGTTCCGAAGGCGCCAGCACGGTGAGAAAAGGCAAGGCCCAATAGCGTCCCGCCCAGGGGACATGGCCCAGCCACATCAGGGAAATCCAGCGCAGACCGCTGGCCTTGACCACCTGAGACCGGCTGGAACGCACCGCATCGCGGTAGATGCCCAAGGATTTGATTTTAGGGCCGCGGCGCCGTTCCAAGGTTTCGTCTATGCCGAAGATCAACGGACCATCGCCTTGATCCAAGTAGAGGATCAGCAGTCCCAACAGGATGCGTGCCGCTTGGCGGGGCGACCACACCGCCCGATTGAGCACTTGATGATAACGGGCGTAGTTGCGGTCGTCGCTCAGTCCCATGACACGGAGCGCCGATGCCACGGTGCGTTGGCCGGGAGCCAGTATCGCGCCGATCAGCAGGATTTGGGCTTTCAGCCAGGTCGGGCTGCGAAACAGCATGGCGAAGGGATGGAGTACGGGTACAATCGCGTTGGGCAGGGTGAGCATCGCTTGGCCTTTTTCGAGGAGGGTCCGGCCAGCTTACCCTGTTCTTATAATTCATCTAACTTTTGTGCAAAGTCCAGATTTGGGGACAGGCTGGTGGTCTTGACGGACTCGCTGCGGGTGTTGCTGTTCCAGGCCGACCGGCCGGATGGCTGAACCGCTTGGAGTGCGGCGAGAAATGCAGAGCGGATCAATGGCGACCACCGGAAAAGCTTGCGCCGTCGCCTCTTTAGGTTGGTTGGGCGACTCGTTGAAGGTCAAACTTGCTTTTCTGATCGTCGGTGCCCTGGTGATAACCGGATGCGCGACCGAGCCACCGCCGGCCGCGCCGACCATTCGGATGCCTCCACCGCGCGCCGTCGAGGATCCAACGCGTGCGCCCACGTGGACAGCCTGGCCCAAGTCACCGACGGCGGACCCCAGAATCGCCGAACTCAAGGCGTGGTACCGGGCTTTGGGAGAGGCCGGGCCGTTCCGAGGCGTGGCACGGCACAGCTTGGACGAAAGGAACCACCGCATCAAGATAAAATTGCTCCCATTGCGCGGGGCACGCGATCAGATGGAGGCCGCCATCGCGCGGGCGAATGTCCCCCCGGAAGCCGTCGTGATCGACGTTGGATGTCCGACTGGTGTGCTATGGCAATTCGACGCAGGCCGAGATCCAGGGAAGGAGTTTCTGGACGCCATCGACTACTCGCTGGAAGCCGTGTCCAAAGCACCCTACGGGGACACCGTGTCGCTGAAGCTGAAGTTGCAAAACACCAGCGATGAACCGGTCCCATTTTCCACCGGCGGCCGGCCTCCCCATGACTTCGTGGTCACGACAGCCAATGGCGAAGTGGGGGTGCGCCAAGATCATCCTCTTGCCTCTGGACAGGAAGACCCTGCAACCCGGTGAGGAGCTGGAGTTCACGGGTGAGTGGGAGCAGGTGGACAACCGGGGAGAACCTGTTCCTCCAGGAACCTATCTGATCAGAGGTGTCCTGAAAATGGAGGCCCCTGAAAGGCTGGCGACACCACCCCATGAGTTGCAGGTGTTCAGGTGATGCTCGCGGTACTCGTCTTTCAGGTCAGCATGGACCGGCCGGCGCGGTCGTCGCTGCAGCCCATGACACAGAGAGTCGAGGCCTCAACCGTCGGCGACGGGTTAGAACTCATGCGCACCCAGTCTGCATTCGCAAGGAGAGCAGTTAGGCTGGAGCGGATGACATCCCGCCGTCGGTTATGTTTAGTGGACCGTTCACGTGTCAGTAAAAACGGTGTCCCGCTTGACTACCCCGGCAAACTTTGATCCGTCATAAGTCGGTGGTCTAGAGGCAGGATTCACTGTTCTCGACCAGTGCGGCGATTGGCACCGCCGTTCCCCGCTGGATGCGGCTCAACCGAGATTATTACTGGCGACATGTCTGCGGCGAGTCTGCCCCATCTGTGTCGGCGGGCGAGATGGGGATCACTTTCGGCATCGGGGGTGTCTCGCTTTGCGTTCCGACGGTAGCGTGATTTATTTTGCAAAGCCTCATGGTCCCGGACCGTCGCGGGCGCTGGCCTACCGCTGATTGCTTTGTGACTGCATAGGGTTTATCCACTCTGGTATGGTGATTCGCACGGGGCCGCCGTCGGCCAGCAGCACCGAGTCGGGCGGGCGGTCTGGATTCGGAATCAGTCCTTGTGTGAGTGCCGCGAAGTCGCATTCCACATCGTACTCATACGGGGCATTCAGCAGCCATGGTTCCTGTTCCGCTGCGTAGCGCCGCGGGTTTCGCCGCGCCTGGTAGGCCCATTGGCGCGCCGTAAGGAACTCGTCCAGGCTGTCCGGCTCCGGCGATCTCCATAGCTCAGACGCCGTGGCCTTGATGTGTCCGTTGGGCCATCGGTATTCCACCTCATCCCATGTGCAGGAGTTGTCGGCCGCAATCGCCAGCTTACGAAACGGTTCGCGCCAGAGTACTCGAGCGGCCATCGCGGTCAGGCGGTGTGCGATGAACTGTCTGATGAACAGCACGCCGGGCGGCCCGCCTTGCGCCGGCTCTACATAACTGCGAATGTTCACCTGCCGGAAGTTCCTCGGGTGCAGTGCCACGCCGGCGCACCGGTGATCCGATACCGTCAGACCCACGAGGCTGACGTAGACGCTGCCGTACCAGCAGTGCGGAATCAGGCCGGGAGTAAGTAGAGGCATGATTGCGTTGGGTTCTACAGCCCACGAGCAAATCAGCAGGTTGGACCATTGAAAGGAAATCGGGCGTAACTTCATTGGGTCTCTTTGTTCCGATGCGTTGGGTGGTGCGCGAGTCGCCTCGTCATGGTAGACGAAGGGTCCCGCCGGCCTCACCCACGCGGGTCAGTCTGGGAATTGTGCCAAGTCCAGCCTCCTATGCTCTCCCCCTCGCAGCCACTTGATTGTGCCCGGCGATTGTGTCAGTAGTAGTAGATGTCGCCGGCCTCCTCCGGCAGCGTGTCGAGTTGATGCTGGGCTGGGAATGGTCCCACCCTGGCGTTTCTCTCTCGGCCGGTGGTCCTCGCCGCGGATGTTGAGCACGTGGCTGTGGTGCTGCAGCCGGTCGAGTTCGGCCAACATGACCACGTCATCGCCCAGCAGTTCGCACCACTCCCCGAAGCTCTTGTTGGAGGTGAGGATGGTGCTGTCGCGCTCGTAGCAGGCCGAGCCCAGGGTGAAGAAGGCGGTGGCCGAATTCGTCCACGACCAGGGCCTTGGGCGCGAGGCACACCTTCTGCGGCGGCTACAATGGCGGGCATGTCGCCGTTCATCCGGCATCCCGACGTCAAGCTGGGCCTTCTTCTGGTGGTGGCTGCCCTGCTCCTGGATATGGGCTCCTCAGACATTCTCCGGGCCGTATACGTTTCCGACCTCCTCCGCCTCCGGGCGATGCAGTTCGGTTTTCTCGGCATCGCGGCTGGGTTGGGAGGACTGTTCGTGGTGTTGGCAGCCGTCTGGGTGGACCGCCGCCCTCCCCACCCAATGATGGCGGCCGGCGCCGGCATCCTCGCCCTGGGGCTCGTCCTGGCAACTCTCTCCGGAAGCTTCGGGCCGGCCGTCGCCGGTTTGTTCCTGGTCGGAGCCGGTGGGTCCGCCTTCGCCTCCCTGATCTTCTACGCGATTGTCGTGAAGGGCTACGTCCGCTTCAGGGGAACGCTCATCGGCGCCCTCGGCCTGGTGTTCGGGGCTGATCTGGGAGCCGGAGCAATCCGCAACTGGGATTTTGGCATCCCCATCGGGTGGTTCGCGCTCGTGCTGGCCCTGACCGGCGGGATATTCCTCTACATATTTCTCCCCCGATGGTTTACGGGTACGTACCAGCCAGGCCCGACGCTCCGGGAGGCCATCGCAGTCCCGGGCGTCAAGGCCCGCTTCGCCTCGGCCGGTGCCGTCTACCTGGTGGCGGCCACGATCATTGCCGCGGGTTCATTGCATCTCCGGTGGATTACGGCGGCGGCGGCGGCGGTTGGCGCCGACCATTATGCCTGGTACCAAGCCCTGGCCTTGGCTGGAGGAATCGGCGCTCTGGTTTGGGGCGTAGCGGCCGATTTCTTTCCAGTACGCTGGCTGCTTATCGCTCTGGCGGCGCTTTCTCTGCCGGCAGCGGCATGGGTCTGGCTGTCTGACGACCCGGGCGAGGGCGCGCTGCTCCTGTCGTTGGTCCGGGGCGGTCTGATCAGCCTCCCCTGGGTGCTGGTGGCGGATCTTCCGCCCAAGCGGCATTTCGCGAAGCTCGCTCTGGCCATCACCCTGCTGGGTATATTGGGCGGATCCTTGGGCTCACTCTACCAAGGTGCGGCAATGGTTGTTTGGGGAGCGGGATCGCTCATCTGGATCGCCATCATTGAAGTCATTGTGCTGACGGCGGTGGTCGCCCGCCGGCCGACTGATCGAGGGACTGGCAACTGGGCATGGTGGTGGAACCAGCGAGGGCAGTGCGAAGATCGGAGGCTACAGTGAAACCGTCGAGAGCAAGCCTCAGTTTCCAGCTGTACGCGCGATCGGCAATACCGGCCGCCAAACCCGACCTTGTGTATGTCTCCGGCGGCAGCGTACGGTATCCCGGATGGGAGTACCACCATGATGCGTCTTTCGCGGATGAGTGTCCTCGGCCCGCTCGGTGGTCTTCCTGAGGCAATGGGCTGGCTACGGCGATGATGCTCACTATATGCCCGGTCAATGAGATCAAGCTATTGGCTGTTTACTCCTTTTTTGCCGTCGCGCTGCTCACCGGTCCGGCGACCGGATTGGCCGTGAGTTGGTCACGCGGCTGGGTCCAGAAACTGAGGGGTCTGGCGGTTGGCTCAGCCGTGGTGGTGCTGGCGGTGGTGGCGCTGGCCAATATGTTTGACACCGGGGGTTTGGTCCCGGTGCCCGGCGAACCCAACCGGTTCACATTTCCGTGCGGGCCGCCGGACCTGTCCGGAAACGTCACCCTGGGTTGGACGATGCTGTACGCGGTGAAGGTGGCGGCGATTATTCTGACCACGAGATTCGCCACTACTTCCTCGTTGTCCTTCAGCGCAATGGTCATGCAGTTCGCGATGCGGTTGAAACGGAGCCTGCGCCGGCGGGACGGTCCGGAATGAAGCTCCGGATCTGGTCGGTGGTCATGGCTTTGCTCCTGTTCGCGGGACTTGCCGGTTGCGGGGAGGAACTCCCGCCGGCAGTTCCCTCGGCGACGCGGGCGCCCACTGCGGCCAACTTGACCACCCCTGTTCTTCCAGCTCCAGCGGCGGTGGAGGAATTGCGTTCAGACAAGGACCGCGCTGTCTCGGCCGTGGGATCAGCGGACCTGGGCGAACTGGTGCGGGGTAACAATGCCTTCGCATTCGAACTGTACCGCGCTCTGAACGATGGAGAAGGCAACCTGTTCTACTCCCCCTTCAGCATCTCCCAAGCCCTCGCCATGACCTACGCCGGAGCCAGGGGCGAGACGCAACGCCAGATGGCGGACACTCTTCACTACAGACTTCCCCAAAGCAGCCTTCATCCCTCATTCAACGTCCTGGACCGGACCCTTGCCTCGAGAGGCCAGGCGCCCGGGGGCACGCCGAACAGTGAGGGTGAAGGCGGTCAGTATGTCCGCTTGAACATCGCCAACGCGGTCTGGGGTCAGGATGGGTATCAATTCCTGCCGGATTTTCTCGACGTGCTGGCCGAAAATTACGGCGCGGGAATGATGGCGTCGGACTTCGCGAGTGCGCCGGATGAGTCTCGCGTCAGGATCAACGACTGGGTCACCGAAGAGACCGAAGGCAAGATCAAGGATCTCCTGCCACCAGGGTCGGTAGACCCGTCCACGCGGTTGGTGCTCACCAACGCCATCTATTTCAACGCTTCTTGGCACCAGCCCTTCAGCCCGAGTCGTACCGAGGTGCGTCCGTTCCATCTGGCAGGAGGCGGAACGGTGGATGTTCCGATGATGACGGAGACCTACCGGGAATACGGCTACGCCAGGGGCGACGGCTACCAGGTGGTCGATGTGCCGTACTCCTGGGGCGAGATGTCCATGACCATCCTGCTGCCCGACGAAGGCACGACGCTGGAAGCACTTGAGGGCTCGCTGGACTCGGAAATGCTCGACCGGATCATTGATGGCATCGTGACTGACTGGGTCACCCTTACGATGCCGTTGTTCGAGTTCGAGTCGGAGTTCAGCCTGGACAAGACGCTGGCTGGGATGGGGATGCCCGACGCCTTTGACGGCAGAGCCGATTTTTCAGGCATGACCGGGTCCAAGGACCTTTGGATCTCCCGAGTAGTCCACAAGGCGTTCGTTTCGGTGGACGAAGAGGGCACCGAGGCGGCGGCGGCCACTGTGGTAGCCATGGTTGAGTCAGGTCCCGGCAAAGAACCCATCGCGGTGACGGTCGACCGGCCCTTCATGTTCCTTATCCGTGACACCGGCACCGGCACGGTCCTGTTCCTGGGCCGCGTGTCGAACCCTGACCCGGCATGGAACAACTGAGAAACTCGAACGGAGGATCCCGATGGGCTCAGGGCAAAGCAGACCCCTCCGTGCACTTCAGCAACCGATGGGTGCCGGTGAGCAACAACAATGCTTCCGACTTGGCTGAAGGGGGCGACGGTGGTGGAGCATTCTTCGACGGCAACGCTGGGTTCGGATATTGACTCGTGAGGCGGATACCCATAAAGCCATCTGCACGGCGTTCAATTCAATTGAGAGCGCGGGGTTGTCACCGGACACTGATTGGTCGGAAGGTTGGTTCGCCTGCCGACGTGCACCCTCAACGTCGGCAGGCGTTCCGGTGCCTGTTCTTTGCGCTGGCGGTGATTGCGTTCGCGACGTCCTGTGGCCATGATGCCGGCGGCGCGGCTCCGGCGGTCGGGCAGTTCGTGGCGACTGTGAACCCGGTCACAACGGCTCCGACACCAACTTACGACCCAGCTACGGCCAGAGAGACGCTCGTGCTCCCGCGGCACGATGAGCCGCTTCTCGTCAATCGCGGTGATCGGTACGTCTATGGCGAACTGTCGCTTTCGGGCGACTGTTTGCGAATATCCTACGTTGACCCGTCTGAGGATCCCTGGACGCAGGACGGTCTGTTGCTCGTGTGGACAGCCGGATTCGACGTGCGGACCGAGGACGACGTGGTGGAAGTGACCGGGGCCGACGGCGGCGTGGTTGCCGCAATCGGGCAAACGCTTCGGGTATCGGGCAAGCATGTGTCGGACCGATATGCGGTGGTCGACGAGTGGGATTGGGACGGCGGCGAGGCGGGGCACTGCGCTGGTCCCTACTGGCTAGTCGGAGACGAGGTCACCGCCAAGACGCCGAATGTGTCGGCCGTCGGGTCGGACGATGGGATCTTCTTCCCGCGATTGAACCACCAACGCGGGCCCATAGGGTACCCGTTGGAGGGTGTGCGAGGACGGCTGGCACTGCGCGTTCGTTGCCTTTTGCTGGAGATCCCCCATCCCCCCGGAGCCTACCTCGTGGTCTGGCCTCCGGGTTTCTACGTCCATAGGATGAAGGATGACGTGATCGTGCGGAACGGCGGCGGCAGCGTCATCGCCCAGGTCGGCGATGACGTCAGTTTGGGCGGGGACGGTCAACAAGGGGCGGATTACTCGGACGAATGTCCGGGAGCGTACTTTTGGGCTTACACGGTGCAGCGTTCTCCGGCAAGGTAGAACAGATCGATGGCATCTTCCTCCCGCGCCTAGACGATCAGCGTGGACGCATCATATTCCCGCAGGCGGGTTTGGAGGGACGCCTGACGTTGCGCGGTGGTTGCCTTTTGGTGGAGACGCCCTACTTCCCTGGAGAGTATCTGGTGGTCTGCCCTCCCGGTTTCAACGTCCGCAGGACGGGGGATGGTCTCTCGGTCCTGAACGGTGGCGGGAACGTAATCGCTCAGGTCGGTGATCACGTCACGCTGGGCGGGCGCAGCAGCAAGAAAGGCGCGGACTACCCGGGTGAGTGTCCGGGGGCGTACTTCAAGGCTTACTCGGTTCAACGATCTCCGGCAAGGTAGCACAGATCAGGTGATGGCAACCCGCGGCGGCCCGATCTGCAGGAACACCAACAGCCTGGAGAATGGTGACGTTAGCCTTCGGGAGATCAGGCCCCCGGAGTGTCTCCAGCGTGAAGGGAGCATTTCACGTGGACTACATTCCTGACGACATGGTTTTGCAATGACTTCCGACCGAAATTATTCCCAAGGTCTTTTCGGGGACTTGTTCCGCGGCTGGTGGCTGGCGATCTTCCTGACGGTGATCGCGCTCCTGGTCTATGAGGACGCACTGCCGGACCTGGCCAGAGAGTTCATCTTTGCAAGCCTGCCTGACACCGGGGTCCCTTTCAAAACGTGGGATTGGCTGAAATACGTAACAGAAATCGGCGAACTCCTCGATGGCCTGCCCTTGGTGCTGCTTTCGCTTCCTGGAGCGTGGCTGGTGGACCGTTTCGGCCCCCGGCGCGTGGCACGTTGGGGAGTGCTGGTGGCGGTCGTAGGATACCTGACTCTCATCGGCGCACAGCCGGTCAACTGGGTGATGTATCTCAGCATTGCCCTATTGATTGTTGGGGCAACGGTGGGTTTCACCTGGGTGCCCGCGGCCACGCTGAACAACTGGTTCCAGCGACGCAAGGCCACCGCGATGGCAGTGCCGTTGTTCGGGTTCGCTCTGTGGCGAGTCGCGATCGATCCCGCGGCAAATTCCCTGATAGGTCTCCTGGGCTGGCGCCTCGCTGTTACCGTTGTCGGAGCATCGGCGCTGGCCGTTGTGATGCCTTTGGCCTGGCAGATTCGCGATCGTCCTGAAGACCATGGTCTGTATCCGGATGGAGCGTCGCCGGATCCCGACACCGTGCTGCCCGATTACACCTGGCGGGAGGCCGTACGATCGCGGTCCTTCTGGCTCCTGGTGGCGGGCGACGGATGCCTGTTCTCGGTGGGCTTGGCGTCGTGGATGCTGGCTAGACCGTTCCCGTTTTTTCATTATGATGAAGTCTACCCATTCGATGGATACTACCCATGGGGGGTTATATTCGACGTGAACACGTCGCGCATGGTGGCATCAACGGCAGCGGTCCTGGCTTGCGCCGTGATTGGCGACCGGGTCCCCGTCCGCTACGTGCTGGCAGGTTTGGCATTGCTCCTGGCGGGGTCGTTGATCCTGTTGGCCACCGAAACTCCGGGCAGCAGGTTCATATTCGGTGTCCTTTCGGGCATCGCCATGGGGGGAGGCCAGGCCATCCGGATCTCGGCCCGGGGCACCTATTTCGGACGCAAGAGCTTCACCACCATAACTGCCACCGGTTTGCTGTGCGTCCTGCCGTTTTACGTCGCGACGATTGCCACCCTGTTCAGGCTGTACAACCTGACCCGCGAAGGTTTGACGATGCCCGCCGCAGCGGGGCTGGTGGTATGCCTGTTCGGTGCGCTGGGATATCTGCTGGCGGGCACTCCGCAACTGGCGCCCTCACAGCAATTGCCAGCGGAGGGCTGATGTTCGGTCGGCGTCATCACAGTCGCTCCGGCGCCGGCCATAATCTGGCTCCACGGTCTTGAACCCCAGGGCGATCAGCGATGCCCAGGGTTGGTGCAGCGTGATGGCGTACATCTGGTGGTACGGCGCGCCCCGTTATTCCCGACGACGGCGCCGGGTTTGATCTCGGTAATGGCGCCGGCGGCCACCGCGGCCCCGATGATGTGGTGTCGGCAGTAGTCCTGGCCGGCGATGCGGTACAGGCTCTTGACGTAGACGGTGTGGGGGGCGCGGACGGGCGGCTCCAGTTCGGCGCCGCAGGTGGCGCATTTCGGCATGGTCTTCACCTCCAGGTGATTGGGCTGATTGCCGGCATTTTAGTGACGGACTCCCAGGACCCGTTTTGCTTTTGGCGCCCACGGTCGCCAAGGTTTGGAATGGTATCGATTGTTATGCAATGGACTCCAATGCATTGGCTACCTACCCATTCCATTAGATTGGTATGCAAACCATTGGAAATGGATACCAATGGTTTCGTCGCCGGCGTCGTCGATGCGGCCCTGAACGTGCTCACGCAACAGGACCGGATGCTCACGGTGGTTCAGTCCGTCTGGGGACCGATGTTAAGTCCGTCGTGGGCAGGCAAACGATGGTCGAACAAGCCCGCTTGCGTACGCCCGTTCGCCGCGCGATAATCGCGGCTACAGCATGCTCTGCAACCAATGGATGCTGGACTGGGGTATGGGCACTAATGCCGCAGAATGGTGGACGATCTGGTACTGATCGGATCGCTGGACAACGACGCCATTGACATCCCGGTCAATGCGCACAAACTCTTCACAAAATGTTCACGACATGCCGGCTTATGTTCGCATCGATTTCATACTCGGGCCGTACAATGCGACCCACGCCAAGTTTCGCGTCGGGCATCCGCGCTCAGGGTGTTCTCAACCATAACTCAGGGGACAGCTCCCAATAAGCCAATACAGGTCAAATCCATAGAGGCTGAACGGCCCCCGTAACCGACGTTACAACCGCGTCGCTGACGCGGTTCCCCATTCCCGTCATAAACCACGTATACGTGAACGCTATCCTTGCCCCACTGATCGGTCCGAAGGACCACCATGATGGCTTCGAAGGAGACCCAGTCCCCGAACCTCTTCTCCAGATGCCGGCGGACGACCCCTGCAATCCGAGCTTCGTATGAGCCTTCTGTGAGCATGATGTCCGTCTCCACAGCCGCGGCTGTTCGCATCGGTCAGTGCCGCCCTCTTACGCCTCCGGGCGTTGGATCATGGAGATGAGCCGGTTGATGATGGTCCTCACTTCATCCGGGTGTGTTCGACCCGCAGCAGTCAGGTTGCGTTCACTGGCGTCTATGGTTCGTACGCGTTGGACCAGCGTCGTCGCCGTGACGTTGGAGTCCAGCATGGTTATCGGCACATCTCCAGGGGCGCCAATTCTCGGTTCCCGCTCCTCGACCTCCACCGTGATGGCCAGGTTGTTTCCGGCGTTGTAATCGACGACCAGGACGGTAGTGAGGAACGTCCGCCCATCTGGTTCAACGACGGGAAACCGCCAGAGGGAGCCGGTGTATATGGGCAGGATCCCATCAGATGTGGCCACCTCTCCGGGACGGTGAGCCGCGGTGAAACGTCGGGCCAGGGATTCTATGGCGTCGTCCAGTTCATCGGGAGATGCCCGGCCGGTGACGGCGCCCAACCGGCGTTGGCGCACCACTTTCACCTGCCTGGTCGATGCCCATGAATCGGTGTCGGATATGTATACGTGCTGTCGGGTACGGTACCTCTCGGCCGGCATGGTGCTCGACATCGGCAGTGCGATCGCCGTGCCGTAGCGTCCATTGAATTCGTTGGTGCTGACGATCAGGGCTGGTCGCTGTCCCGAAAGTTCGGCCCCGATGACGGGGCCGAACTCATAATCGTGAATGTCGCCTTGCCGGATGCTCGGCATGGTTGGCCCTTGATCACACGGCGTCGACGAAGCGCAGGTCCCCCTCGATCTCCTCGGGCGTCTGGCTGAAGCTGCTGAAATCCGGCTGCGGCAGCTTGCGGTTCTTGGCCAGCAGGTAGGCCGCCTGAGCCAGCTCGTGAATCTCCAGCCATGCGTAGCAGGCCACCAGCAGTTGGTCCGGCACCTCCGTCGCATCCAGCAGTTCACGGAGCTGGTCGTATCTCTCTTCCGTGAACCACTGGCCGGCTATGCCATGCGGAGAACCGTCCGCTTCCAGGGACTGGGCAGCGAGCCGTCTCACCTCGCGCCGCGCGGACACGTCCAGGAACTCATCCATCACCCGGTTCACCTGTCTGAGATGGTCGACGCTGAAATTCCAGTCCGGCGACTCCATGTACGCGAGGCGCTCGTCCGGATCCGTGTGGAAGAGCGCTTCGGCCCGCTGATGGGCGGCGGCCGTGGCCGCTTCCTTCGTAACTTGCGCTCCGGCGGATGGATAGAACCTCTCTGCCCAGGGAAGCACGGCGCTCGGTTCGAGCAGGGTTGCGCGTAAGGTCATGCTGGCATTCTTCCGACGTCGTGTCTCGTGAAGGCAAATGATGGCTCTTGTGGCGACCATTATGATGATCCGGCCAGACCGTGTCCATTCCCTGTCTACCTAGGGTTGGCTATTGCCGCAACCGGCGGCTCGTAAACGCGCTGGCTAACGTAATGGATGTTGGGCGGACCAAATCAGGTATTATTGGGCCCTGCGCTGCCCGGGCGAGCTACCATGTCCTGGCCAGAAACAGAAGGGACACCCCCAGACGTCCGTCGAACTTCGGCGACACCCTAGGCCCAGCAGCCCTTGCGTGAATGAAACGCGAATATGCGCAACGAATTCAGTGACAGTGTGCCTGCTCTCGCGGGAATGCAGGAAACAGTGGCGTCCAACTGCGTAAGTCCTATGGCAATCTGGGTACGCGTGAGGCTTTCTTTCTTGTCCCGCGCTTTCCCGTTTCCCGCGTCGCCCGGCTGCTGAGCATCGCTGGAATGAAAAACTCCGCCCGGCTCCTGTCACCAGTGCTGCGGCGGGCCGTTAGCACATTACGGGATCTGGCTCCCATCATCATCGTAATCGCGTTCTTTCAGTTGGTGGTGCTGCAACAGCCCTTCCCCAACCTGGGAAACGTGATTGTTGGACTGGTCTGCGTGTGCGTCGGGCTCGGGCTTTTCGTTCAGGGGTTGGAGAGCGGGCTCTTTCCCCTTGGCGAGGTGCTGGCGCGTGGTTTCGCCAATAAAGGCAGCCTGACGGCGATCCTGGCATTTGCCTTCTGCCTGGGATTCGGCGCAACCATCGCCGAGCCGGCCCTAATCGCCGTCGCCGCCGAGGCCGCCGAGGTGGCGTCGGAAACCGGAGCAATCTCCGATAGCGATGGGGCCCGCAGTTCTTACGCCCTCGAACTGCGCCTGGTGGTGGCCACTTCGGTGGGACTGGCCATCGTGCTGGGGGTCATACGTATCCTGAAGGGTTGGCCCATCCACCACCTGATCATCGGAGGCTACGTCCTCGTGACCGTGATGACTCTGTTCGCTCCCGCGGAGATCATCGGTGTGGCCTACGATTCCGGGGGCGTAACCACCAGCACGATCACCGTTCCGCTGGTTACGGCGCTGGGTGTGGGGCTCGCCACGTCGATCCGTGGGCGTAATCCCATGGTGGACGGTTTCGGGCTGATCGCCTTCGCCAGCCTGACGCCCATGATCTGTGTAATGGCCTACGGCATGGTTACCTGATGATAGATTTTCTGCACACTCTGCCGCCGGCCATTCTGTCGACGGTGTTTGACGTGGCTCCCATCGTGGCCGTCCTGACGCTGTTCCAGATCTTCGTCCTGCGTCGCCGGCTCCCCAACCTGCGCCGGACCCTTGCCGGCCTGGTGTGCGTCCTGCTGGGGCTCGCCCTGTTCCTGGTCGGTCTTGAAAATGCGCTTTTCCCCATCGGGGAGACCATGGCCTTCCAGCTCACCGCTCACGCGGCGGTCGGGGCGCAGAGTTCGGCTGGCGTGGTGGACTGGCGAGACTACCTGGTGGTATACATCTTTGGCGCGGCCATAGGCTTTGCCACCACGGTCGCCGAACCTTCGCTGATCGCCGTGGCCATCAAGGCCGCGGAGGTTTCCGGAGGCACGGTCCGGGCATGGGGCTTGCGGATCGCAGTGGCCGTTGGTGTGGCCATCGGCGTGTCTCTGGGTTGCTTCCGCATCGTCACCGGCACGCCCTTGCCCTGGTACATCATCGCCGCCTACGCCATCGTCATAGTGCAGACCTTCCGGTCCAGCCGGACCATCATATCCCTCGCCTATGACAGCGGCGGCGTGACCACGTCGACCGTCACGGTGCCGGTGGTCGCCGCTCTAGGCCTGGGTCTTGCCGCCAGCATTCCGGGACGAAACCCGCTGATTGACGGATTCGGACTGATCGCTTTCGCCAGCGTATTTCCCATCATGACCGTGCTGGGTTACGCTATTGTGGCATCCTGGTGGGGCCAGAGGAGAACCGCCGGCAGTCGGGAGGAGGCAGATCCATGAGGCTGAAGCTGATTGTCGCACTCGTCAGCGACGACAAAACCGATGTCGTGGTGGATGCCGCGCGAGCCGGCGGCGCCACCGGAGCTACCATAATCACCAGTGTACGGGGTGAGGGGCTGCAGCCGGGAAAAACCTTCTTCGGTCTGCGCCTGGAGGGGATGCGGGACATGGTGCTGTTTTTGGTCCTGGAAACCCGTGCCCGAGACATCCTGGAGCGCATCCACGATGCGGCACGGTTCGATACTGAGCACGGCGCCGGCATCGCATTCCAACTGGACATTGAAGACGCGGTCGGCCTCGGCACCCAATTGCCCGCCATTCTGGATGAGTTGGAATACGACCTATGAACGCGCAAGGTCCGGTCAGGGTAGGCGACGTGATGACACCCGAACTCTACAGCATTGACGGAGTGGCGACGGTGGCCGATGCGATGGCGTTGATGAAGAGGCACGATGTTGAGACGTTGGTCGTCAACCGGCGCGATGAAACCGACGAAGTGGGGTTGGTGCTGGCCTCCGACGTGGCACGCGAGGTAATTGCCCGCAACCGCTCGCCGGAGCGAGTCAACGTGTACGAGATCATGTCAAAGCCGGTGCTGACCCTGCCTCCCGATATGCTCACGCGCTACGCGGTGCGTTTGCTGGTACGGTTCCAGGTCTCGCGCTCCATCGTCGTTGACAACGACAGAAACCCCATCGGGTTCGTGACCCTGCGCGACCTGGTGATCAGCCGCTAGCCACCGCGGCCCCGCCAAACCGTCGCCACGCGTAACACATTCGTCTCCATGGGGTTTGGCGGCGGCGGCGCTGTTCATGATAGCGTCGCTGCCGGCAAGATAGGTAGGGACGATTTCCCAACTCGCCCGAGGCGAGCAAACGACGCCGCCACGGCCCCCTTGGTAACTGTTCAGACTTGCGGTGATCTGCGGACTATTCGGCGTGTTGTGGAGGGGCAACCAAGCACGGAATCTCCACCGCAAACCGTTCCCGTCCCCTCAAACGTGAACAGTTACCCCCTTGCGCCCCTCTTGCGCACGCCCGTTCGCCGCGCGATAATCGGTGTTATCGCGCATCTTTCGCCTGCTGAAATCACCCCCGAAATCCCGCCGCCGGAGACCCGCCCGTGACCACCATCGCCGGAACCCAGATAGTCCCTGTTGAGCCCTCGTCTTTGCCGGCGCTACGCGCCGCCGACCAGGGCGTGGCCGAGGCGCTGGAGTCGGTCCTCGCCGACAACACCCAGCGCGTCTACGGTACCCAGTGGCGTTTGTTCAACGACTGGTGCGATGAGGTTGGACTCGTGTCTCTCCCCGCCGAGCCCCTCACCGTGGCTCGCTACCTGGCCGCCCGCGCCGGCTCCGGCGCCAGTATCGCCACCATCCGGCTGGCCACGTCGGCCATTTCGAAGGCCCATGAGTGGGCGAAGGCAGAGTCCCCCTGCCGGGACCCGGGCGTGCGCGCCTCTTTAAAGGGATGGGGCAGACGCCTTTCGAAACCCCAGCGCCAGTCCGGCGCCCTCACCGCCGACGTCCTGGCCGTCATCCGGCTCACCGCCGTCCAACCCCGCCGGCGCGGCCGCGGCTTCGAAACGCCCGAGCAAGCTGCAAAAAGGGCCAAGTTCGACGTGGCCCTGGTGGCGGCGCTGTCCGATGCCGGGTTGAGGCGCTCCGAGGCGGCCGCTTTGACCTGGGGCGACGTTGTGCGCTGGGACGACGGCAGCGGCCGCATCACCGTGGTGCGCTCCAAGACTGACGTGGAGGCCCAAGGCGCCACAGTTGCCATCACTCCCGCCGCCATGCAGGCGCTGGACGCCATCCGGCCGGTGGGCGCCGGTGGTGAGGTGAAGGTGTTCGGGCTTTCCGAGTCGCAGATCGCTCGGCGGGTCAAGGCCATCGCCCGGGCCGCGGGGCTTTTGGACTGGGAGTTCTTCAGTGGTCACAGCGGGCGCGTCGGCATGGCCCGGCGCATGGCCCAGAACGGCGCCCCCACCCACGAGATCGAGCGCCAGGGCCGCTGGAAGCAGGGCGGCGGCATGGTCGGCCGCTACACTCGCGGTGAGTCCGCCGGGTCGGCACTGCGGTACCTGTAGTGTCGGTAACGCTACAACGAGCAGCGTTCTCTTCGAGACTCCCGGGCCCGAATTATCCTTAGCTTGCCGCCCGTGGGTTTGAGTCGGCAACCCTGAGTTCGTACCAAGTGAGGCCACGTCCCTCCTGCTTCGCTTCTAGCCACCGCTGCAACGATCTCGGGCTCTCCCCAGATCGTCGCCCGGCCAACAGCCCATCCACGCTGATGTCCTCATCCAAGTCCTGCCAATGGATATGTCGTCCCCCGGCATGTATTTCCCAGTTGTCCCGCTCCTCAGGAATCCCGTATACCAAACGAGGATACCAATCCAACGGCACAGAGATGGTGCGACCGTCCATAAGGTCAGCGGTCAACGTGTCCTCGGTAATGACAATAGCGATGGCAGCCGGTGCCGCCAGTTCAACCGCTGAAGTGGTCATGCCAAGCCTCCAAAAATAACGCCTGATTCCGCTCCACGATGTTCCCGATACGACGTATTTCCGTTCTGCTGAAATTGCCGCTGTTCTGCAACTCGACCGGATTCAACCAGAATTTGGCGAAAGCGTTGTCGCGTCTGATGTGTACATGCGGCGGTTCGTTCCGATCTCCCGACACGAAGTAGAATCGGAACGGACCTTCTCTCAATATCGTCGGCATCGCTGTCTTAGCATTTTACGGCATGGCATTCTGATTTCTCCAACTTTAACGTTGCCGTCGAACGGAGCGGCGAAAAACCACCGTGATACTCACGCCCGCGCGGTACATTTTCTCTCCGCCCTTTACAGAACACGTGCCCGCGTCCGAAATTTGGTATCAAGAACGCTTCGGATCGCTGAAACCAGGCGTACGAACGACCGTTATGAATTCCGCCTTATTCGCTCTGCCGTTGCACCACAATAACAACGGATTTCAATCGTGCGCGGATGCGGATGTCGTAATGCGAAAGCCGGAAGTTTGGGAGGCGACAATCGCAATCGGTCCGGTCCCAGGATCTCGCGAACAAAACGGTTTACTTAACAAATCTTGTGCGCACGAAATGGTGTATCAAAACCGCGGGCCTTTCTTGCTGTTCCATCGTCTGGTTCGACTAGTACCGTTGCCAGGTAGATTTGTAAGAATATAAGAAAGCAGCCATACTTGGGCATGATCTTTCTGTGAGGGAGTGCCCAGCCATGGCTGCCATCAAGTATAAAGTGGAACTGACCGAGGCCGAACGTTCCCGTCTCAATGAGGTGTCCCAGCGAGGCAAGGCGTCAGTGCGCACCGTGAAGCGTGCGCTGTCGCTGCTCAAGGCTGACCAGGGGGTTAGGGACCGTGAGATAGCCGATGTGCTGTTGGTCAACGCGGCCACGGTCGCCAGAGCACGGAAGCGGTACGTGGAGGAAGGACTTGAGGCCGCCATCAATGACCGACCGCGGCCGGGCCAGGAGCGCAAGCTGGACGGGAGGCAGGAAGCGCACCTGATCGCCATTGCGTGCAGCGCCGCGCCCGAAGGGCACACGCACTGGACACTCCAGTTGTTGGCCGACCAGGTGGTGGAGTTGGAGTTTGCCGATAGCATCTCCCTGGAGACGGTGCGCCAGATGCTCAAAAAAACGAACTCAAGCCGTGGCAGAAGAAGGAGTGGTGTATCCCCAAGGTGAGCGGGGAGTTCGTGGCGCGGATGGAGGACGTGCTGGACCTGTACCAACAGGCGTACCATCCGGAGCGGCCGGTAGTGTGTTTCGACGAGACCTCCCGGCAATTGACTGGGGAGGTGCGTCCGCCCCTGGCGGCTGCCCCCGGACGGATGGCACGCTATGACACCGAGTACCAGCGCAACGGGACACGGAACCTGTTCATGATCTGCGAGCCGAAGGGTGGATGGAGACATGTGGCGGTGACCGAGCGCCGCACTGCGGTGGACTTCGCGTACCAGATGCGGTGGCTGGTGGACGAGGCCTACCCCGATGCCGAGGTGGTCAGGCTGGTACTGGACAACCTCAACACCCACAAGCTCGGCTCACTCTACGAAGCATTTGAGCCCGGCGAAGCTCGGCGCATCGCCCAACGCCTCGAGTTTCATTACACTCCCACGCACGGCAGCTGGCTGAACATGGCTGAGATCGAGTTGAGCGTCTTCAGCAGAGGGTGTCTGAACCGCCGTATCAGCGATGAGCCGGAGCTGCGGCGAGAGGTTGCGGCGCTCGAACGCGAGCGCAACGCAGCAAAATCAGCCATAGACTGGCGGTTTACCACCCAAGATGCTCGCCGTAAGCTCCAACATATCTACCCTGCAAGATCAGATTGAAACGGTACTAGGGCACACTTCGGGAAATCAATGGCCGCATACAATTTGCCAGACCAATTGTGCATCAGTTTGAGAGTCCTTGGTCCCGATTGGAATTCGGGGAGGCCGACCGTCGGAAACGACCGCCTCATTCAACTGTGCTTGGGTCAGAGACGTATACAGTTGGCGCGTATACATCATTCCCAGCTGATAATCGTCGAAACGCCTCGATCCCACTCCGAAAGCTGCGCATGACACATCCGCCCCGGCCAGCTTTGCCCCTGTCAAATCCACGCCCTTCAGAATAGCGGATGACAGTGAGGAACCCTCTAAGTTGGCATGAGACCACAAGGAACCCTCCAGGTTCGCCCCTTTAAGGTTGGTTTCCACAGCCGTGGCCTTGCAGGCGATTACATGACTGCAGCTGGATCCTCGGAGATTAGCGGAGGTCAGGTTGGAGCTGGACAAATCAGCCCTGTCAAGGCTGGCATTTTCCAGCGAGACTCCTTCTAAGTTCGCTTGGTGGAAATCAGCTGACGACAGATTTGCCTGGTCCAATCGATGGTGCTGAAGGTGCGCTAGCTTCAATCTCGCTCGGCGGAGGTCCAATACAAACCCACTCTCGGTCTCTAGACGGATGTGGTCGACATTACGCGTACCGATAGCAGTGATGGCGGCTTGGACGTCTTCACGTACCACAGGAGAATGCCACTCTCCTTCAAAGTACGTCCCCTTGTCTAGCAGATCGTCTTTGGGCGGGTTTCTTATGAAGGCGCAGAACAATCTCATGATCTGAACGTGATACGTCTCCGCGTGTTGTGATGCCAATTGCTGCAGCGCATAAATGCCGCCCAAACGCACAGCCAATACACCGCTCCCGAGCATCTCCGCTCCTCGTTGATACCGTTCGTTCAGCAAACCCTGCCGAGCGGTTTCGACTTGACCACGAGCTGCATCCGCCTGGTACCCGGCTACCCGCGCTCTCCACAAAGCAAAAACGAAGGCCAAAAATCCGCCGATGATGAGGGCAAGGTTCCGGATCGTTTCGCTGCGCGATATCGTTTCCGAACTGCCGGAAGTCAACGAATCCCAGAACGAGATCACCAGCGCGATGCTGACGACCCCCAGTGCGGAAATACCTACGCCGATCCAAAATCGGCTATCTTTCAGCAATTTTTGCACGGAAGAACCGCCAATGTTTGGTCAGTGCCACGCCGTTATTTCTCACTCACGAAGTCAGGAGGGCAACGCGTTGTGGGATGATGTGATCCACGTCCAGATTTATACGGGTCCTCTCTGAGCTGCCATCCATGCTAGCGTGGGTCCAGCAGTTGTCTCACTGCTGCTTCCACGGCCTTCCCCGCGTCTGATTCTCGTAAACACTTCCGGATCTCGCGCCGGGCGATGGTAACGGTCACCCTGTCTCGTTCGTGGCCTAGCTGCTCTAACTGCTCTTCGACCAATTCCGTCGCCGCTTGTCCGGCTTCAGACACTTCCGCATGCAAAGGGTTGGCGGTGTTGAACTGCGGTATCGGCAACTTCCACAAATGTTTCTGCAGGTCGCGGGCCCCGAACTGGCCTTTGGACATGAAGGGTGCAACCCTATCGAACAGGATATCGCTGTTGACGATGGCTAGTACCGTTTCAATCTGATCTTGCAGGGTAGATATGTTGGAGCTTACGGCGAGCATCTTGGGTGGTAAACCGCCAGTCTATGGCTGATTTTGCTGCGTTGCGCTCGCGTTCGAGCGCCGCAACCTCTCGCCGCAGCTCCGGCTCATCGCTGATACGGCGGTTCAGACACCCTCTGCTGAAGACGCTCAACTCGATCTCAGCCATGTTCAGCCAGCTGCCGTGCGTGGGAGTGTAATGAAACTCGAGGCGTTGGGCGATGCGCCGAGCTTCGCCGGGCTCAAATGCTTCGTAGAGTGAGCCGAGCTTGTGGGTGTTGAGGTTGTCCAGTACCAGCCTGACCACCTCGGCATCGGGGTAGGCCTCGTCCACCAGCCACCGCATCTGGTACGCGAAGTCCACCGCAGTGCGGCGCTCGGTCACCGCCACATGTCTCCATCCACCCTTCGGCTCGCAGATCATGAACAGGTTCCGTGTCCCGTTGCGCTGGTACTCGGTGTCATAGCGTGCCATCCGTCCGGGGGCAGCCGCCAGGGGCGGACGCACCTCCCCAGTCAATTGCCGGGAGGTCTCGTCGAAACACACTACCGGCCGCTCCGGATGGTACGCCTGTTGGTACAGGTCCAGCACGTCCTCCATCCGCGCCACGAACTCCCCGCTCACCTTGGGGATACACCACTCCTTCTTCTGCCACGGCTTGAGTTCGTTTTTTTGAGCATCTGGCGCACCGTCTCCAGGGAGATGCTATCGGCAAACTCCAACTCCACCACCTGGTCGGCCAACAACTGGAGTGTCCAGTGCGTGTGCCCTTCGGGCGCGGCGCTGCACGCAATGGCGATCAGGTGCGCTTCCTGCCTCCCGTCCAGCTTGCGCTCCTGGCCCGGCCGCGGTCGGTCATTGATGGCGGCCTCAAGTCCTTCCTCCACGTACCGCTTCCGTGCTCTGGCGACCGTGGCCGCGTTGACCAACAGCACATCGGCTATCTCACGGTCCCTAACCCCCTGGTCAGCCTTGAGCAGCGACAGCGCACGCTTCACGGTGCGCACTGACGCCTTGCCTCGCTGGGACACCTCATTGAGACGGGAACGTTCGGCCTCGGTCAGTTCCACTTTATACTTGATGGCAGCCATGGCTGGGCACTCCCTCACAGAAAGATCATGCCCAAGTATGGCTGCTTTCTTATATTCTTACAAATCTACCTGGCAACGGTACTAGCAGGTAATATGCTTCTACATGGTCCTTACAAGTGACCCAGAACAGCTTGTAATCGACTATCGCGTTAGCGTCGCCAAGCAGTGCCGCGGTCGGTGCGCCCCATCCACCGTACACCACCCGGACCGGTCGCGGTTCGGGATCCTGCTTCCATTCCAACTGCGCGGTCAGCTTGCCGTAGTAGTCCAACTGCTCCAACAGGTTCAGCTTGTTGGCCGCTGTTTTGTTTTGCTCCCACAACCAACTGACAATCCGCCACCGGTCCCGCATGCGTCTTTCCAATCCACCCATGCGGATACCGCCTACGTCACTGTCGTCAGCGGGGATTTCACCATCTGTGGCCCGCCAAGGTAGTACTGCTTTGAGGGGGCTCAGGGTGGCGTACGGGACCAAAGTCTCTCCCAAGTGGACGTCGTAGACGTGCTCCAATTCGACGGTCTGAGTAGTGATCTCCTCCAGGTTCAGACTGCGCCATGGCTCTTTGTCTTGCGCTCCCCGACGAGGGTTCAACGTCACGGTTTGTCCGACCTGAACGTTCGTAGGATTCTCGGTCTCTTCGGCCAAGAACAGACAGCGTGGAACCAAGACCGCTCCTTGTCTGGCGAAATTTGCGTACGGGGAGAGACTAATGGTCGACGCGTCGGTAATCACTGTGCGCGATTTTCTGTCTGAATGTTCACCTGGTTCGCCCAGCCATCGCTCCGCTTGACCCTCCAGAAGCGCAGCGTTGCCGTCTTCGCCAGCTCTCCTGGCGAAGACCACGGACGCAGGAACAGGGAAGAACGTGTTTGGATCTAGCCCCTCTAGGTCCCAGGCCATCTTGTGACCAAAGTCGACCGAAAGCACTCGGCCCGGGACGCGTGTCCTTCCTCTCCCGCTGGGTTTGGCGTGCCATGAGCCCGTGCGCCACTTGGAATGCTGTCCGGTTCGGAGAGCGCTATGAGGCAAGACCATCCCAAGCACGGCACCGTCCTTGAGATAAAGGTCGATGCAACGCGCGAAGAACAGAGTGGATATGTCCTGGTGGTTAGCATGCCGGCCACCAACCCATATACCGTACAAATCCTTGCTCTGGCGTTCCAATTCAGTGCGGAGAGTACTGGCGGTGTTGCGATAGCTCAGCCACGGAGGGTTGCCGACGATCACATCAACCTTGCTGCGGGAGAGGGCGACGGGGCGCACCAGGTTGCGGGTGTAGTAGGCCCAGATGTGGTTTCGGCCTTCGGAGTGAAGTTGCTCCATGGATGCGATGGTGCTTTCCAGGGCCTGCCGCTCGGCGGGATCGGAAATATCGTGGTCGTCTAGAGCTACAAGTGCACTTCCTCCGGTCTCGATGGCTTCAGCAATGTCGCCCATCAAGGCGTCGAAGGTCTCGGCCCGGTCTACCAGGCTCACCGGGAAGATCAGTTCTTTGTTCTGATCACCATCCACTTGAATCGTGATTTGGTGCTGCGCAAACATATCGCCAGTGCGGAACCGAAGCTGGAGGGAGTCGCCCAGGTAGATGGGGACGGTGAGGTTTCCCGCGAACCCGAATCGAACTGCGGCTTCAATCGCGGGCTGGGCGGCGAGAACCCAAGCGGAACGGGCAAGATGAACTGCAACGGGGTGGACATCAATCCCAGAAACGGAGAAGCGCAGCAGCTCCAGTACCTCTTTGGGATCAAGAGAGGACTCGGCCGCGGCTTCGAGAAAATGCGCGACCGCCTCCGCGACGAAGGTTTCAGAACCGCATGCCGGGTCAAGAACATGCTGATTGAGGGGATCCGTGACTAATTCCCGTACGATGCTCTTAGCCAGCCAGTCTGGGGTGTAGTATTCGCCGAGTTGGCGCCGTTCGTCGGGCGGTATCACAGTTTCGTACAGGATGGCAGCAACATCATGGGGAGCCCGCTGCCAGTCGAACCTGGCGACCCTGCGAGCAAGAGTCCTGAGCAGCGGTAGTCCGCCGACCTCCGTGGGCCAAGCGAAGAAGTCCGATTCCACTATCCCCTGAAGCCCTGTCTTACTGCGGAAGTCCCGTCCATGGAGCAAGTCCCCAGGGTCGGATTCGGACAACCGGTATATTTCGCCGCCGAATGAAGCCTGCACAGCTATGCCTATCACTGCGCTGAGGTAAGTGTGGCGAACGAACAGGTCGTCAAGAGCAGCCGCCGTCCCCGCGACTTCACCCAGCGCGGCCCGCAATAGGTCTTCCCACAACTGCCGCTTCACTCGAACCGTCTCGTAGCCGGCAGCCGCCCGGTACAGTGAGCTCAACGTGTCGATGTCACGTTGGTAGGTGGGGCTCCCCGGCCCGAGAATCCGCTCGATGGTGGTTCGGTCGGCCGGTATGTTGTCCAAGGACAGCAATGCCGTGTCTCGCAACCACTCGAACAACGGCACCCATTGGTCCGGATCGTCCAGGATAAAGCCATACGGCCGTTCGGTACGGACTGGTCCAGCATCGGGCCAACGCAGCAACCAGTATTTGCCGTCCGTCAATATTCCAGTGCGGACACCCTTGCCCGCAGATTTGGAGAGCTCCAGATATTCGTCAATCTGAGCTACGTTGGCTGGGTCAGGATTAAAGCCACCAGCCGTCCCTATCCGGCGTTTGAATTCAACGAAGGTATCGAGCGCCGTAAGGTCCACGGCCCGTCGACTCTCGTTCGTAGGCGGGTTCTCTTCGACAATCTCGTCCGCGTTGGCCAACCCTGTCAATATGAAAAAATCCCGAACGGCGCTCGCGATATTGGCTTCGACCTCGTTGTTGTCGTGTCGCCGGAGAATGGCGAGCGCGGCATCGCGGTAGCGTGGGTCGTTGAGGTCGAGATGGGATTCCATGTGCCTTTCAGGTCAGTGGTTTCCGCAGAATTGGCGGCCAGCCACTAATCCACGGTCGGCCACGTCTAGGTCGGACAGGGGTTCGGGTATCCTTGAAGGACGCCCCGGCCACAACGCCGCCCACCGGCGCGCATGGTTGCGTTTGGAGTTGAACGGCGGGTCCAAGTGGATGAGGTCAACCGATGCGGAGTCTCAAGCCGTGCAGGATGTCCACGTTGTCCCCGGTCCAAATGGTTCTTTTCGCGAATTTGGTCATGATATCGCCCCTAGCGCAGCAGTGTCGCATACCGAACGTTGCCCCGGCAATTGCAGCGGCGGTATGATCAAAATCGACTAGCTTTGAAGACGAGCGTCGGGTTCGTAGTCCTCATGTGTAGATGCCAAGGACTATGCGTCAATAGGGTGTGGAGATCAATATGGACCTCGCAGAGGATATCCTCGAAACCGAGCCTTTCCTCCGCGTCAATTATCGTTCGCAACTTTATGCGATACGAGCCCTGTTGGATAGGCAACGACGTGTCGACGCCGACGCGCAACAGACAATCGAGGAAGCCGCAGAGTTCGCACGACATGGGACTGAGCAAATCCACTGGTTCGCGTTGGACTGATGGACAGACTTAGTTATTGACTCGTTTTTCCAAGACGCGGCGCACAGTATGGCTGCTGTAGGCATGCTCGCTCCGATAACCGAGTCAGCATTCACGGATGCTTTCCGGAAAATCGGTCGAACTGTACCTTTGCCTCATGACGAGACTGGCGGGTTGGTACCGGATATCATGAAATCTGCGCGAGAGGTCGGTATGATTGATTATCTCCCAGATGGGTTAATGGCAACATTACAGGCATTGTTCGAGTACCGAAACAAGATGTTCCATTGCGGGTTCGAATGGCCGCTGAGTGAAACGAAGACATTCGAACAGCGGACCAAGGTCTGGCCGCCTGGTTGGTTTGTGATGGCGTCGCACAGCAGCCAGCCTTGGATGTTTTGGATGTCACCCGCGTTTATTGAACACTGTCTGCACATCATCGAGGCGGTCATCAACGGACTGGGAGATTTCTTGGTGGATCAAATCCGCGCACGCGTGGGGCAGCCACCGCTTGGATTACAACAGCACAGGACGATCACCAATTTCCTGGGGCTTGTTGGGAACGAATTGCTAGAAACATAAACGGCGACCTTGGCAACGTTCGGGGATCGTCCAGCGGACGGCGCAGCCCGTCGCCACCACCCCCGCGAAACCGGTACCAGGAGCGTCTCATATGAATGGTACGGAAACAATTGCGGAAGCGGGACCCTATCCGTACACTTTCCCCATCACGGCAACCCTCATCGGATACGCCCGCTGTTCCACCGACCGGCAGGATCCGGCCGCCCAGCGCCAGGCGCTCCCGGAGCTTGGCGTCGCCGAGGATCGCATCTACACCGATCACGGCCTCACGGCACCACCCGCGCCCGCCCCGGCCTCGACCGGCTGGCAAGGTCCGTCCCAGATGCGCGCGCCATCGCCGATCGGCTTCGGGAACGCGGCGTGAAACTGGCCCTCGGCCGGGCCCTCTACGACCCGGGCGATCCCATGGGAAAGCTGTTCTTCAATATCCTCATCCTCGCCACCTTCGCCGAGTTCGAAGCCGATCTCATCCGCATGCCCACCCGCGAGGGCATGGCCATCGCCCGCGCCAGGGGGAAATTGCGCGGCAAGCAGCCCAAACTGTCCGACCGACAGCAGCGGGAACTCTGCCGCATGCATGCCACCGGCGAGTATTCCATCAGCGATCTCGCCGAACTCTTCTCCGTCTCAAGACCAACCGTCTATCGCACACTCAACCGGCGCCATTCCCCTTAGCGTACGATCCTGCCCCCTACCGGAATCAACCCGCGGGTCACCGAAGCATTTGCGCCAGTTGGTCCGCGTTGGCCCGCATCATGCTGACGTAATCCGGATACTCGTCGTCTGGCAACGAGCGGATGATTCCGACCTGAATCCGCGTGTCCCTGGCGACCTGGTCCAGGGCGTCGGCGGAGAATTGCGGCTCCGCGAACACGGCAGTCAAACCGCGGCGCTCCACCAACTCCAGGACGTTTGCAATGTCGTCTGGCGAAACATCCCCAGCGTGGGCACTCACGAAGGCCTGCACTTCCACATCATAACGCTGCCCGAAGTACCCGAAGGCGTCGTGGAACGTCACGAGCACCCGGCGCTCATCGGGGATTGACGTCAACGTGTCGACGATATAGGCGTCCAGAGCCTCGAGTTCCTCGATGTACGTGGCCGCGTTGTCCAGATAGGTCGCGGCGTTCGCCGGGTCCGCTTCGACCAATCCGTTGGTGATTTGGTTCACGTAGTGGACCACCAGCCGGGGATTTTGCCAGAAGTGCGGGTCGCCTTCGCGGTGGTCATGCTCCGCTTCAGGGTGGTCTTCGTCTGAAGATACCCCCACGAACGCGATCTTGGTCGGTTTGCCGGCGACTTCCCAGTGCCCTGCTTCCTCCAGGTTGTGGGATTCGAGGGCGATCACTTCTCCCGCCGCCGAGTCCGTGATGAAGATGCGGCCCGGCGCCGTGGCGATGTGCGGCCGCGCCCAGAAGCTGGGATCGATCTCGTCGCCTAGCGCGTCGGATGATGCGGCCAACAGGTCCAGTTCATGGGCCTCGTACAGGCGGACTTCGCCGTCGCTCATCACCACTACCAACAGTTCGCCGTCGTGGCTGATCGCAACCTGGATTGGTCGCAAGTCCTCGCTGGCCGCGATGAACTGCTCCATCGCGCCGGCTTCCGGATCGACCACGTACAGGCCCACCGCGGATCCCAGGGCGAAGAAATGGTCAAGTCCGGGATACCCCCACACCGAGGTGAGGCGGAAGTCGTCGGGGGAACCGTCCGGGGCCGCAATGAAAGTATGCTCGTATTCGCCGTCGTGGGCTTCGATCATCAACGCTCCACCAGTGCAGCCAAAAACCGCCATGTGCCCGTTGCCGGCGTCGCCGTGCAAATCGGGGCAGCCTTCGGCACGGTACAGCGCGTTGCCTTCCAGGTCCCAGATCTCCGCGCCGATGGGCAACCGGTAGTCTTCGGGGTTTTGCGCAAAATCCGGGTGCTGAATTGTGACGGCGAACAGGTTGTCTTCCAGCGGCACGGTTGCTCCGTGGTGAGGGCCGGCGTTGAGCACCACCGGCTCGTAGGCAGCACCTTCCTCCTCGAGCTCGTGCTCGCTGAGCAGAACGATGTCTCCGGACCCGTCATAGAAGATAGCGGCCCACTCGCCACCGACGTACAGGTGCACCGGGCGGTCGCCCGACAGGTCGAGAGCCAGCGTTGACACGTCCCTTTCTATCAGGTCCTCGTGGTCACCATGCTCATCCAGGTACATGCCGCCGTCGATCACGTTAACAGCATTGGTGTCGCTGGATACCGCGATGGCGAACCGCCCGCTTTGGGTTGGGTAGATGCGACCGGCGCGGGAGCCCAAGTCGAAGGCCGCCTGCTGAACGGAGCCCGTTTCCAGATGGATCACCGACAGCGATCCGGTTTCGCCATCGCCCACGAGCAGTCGGCCCGTCAATTCCAGTTCGTGTTCATCCTCCTCGTGGTGGTCTCCTCCAGGGAAGGGCAGCTCGACCAACTCCTGGGGTTCCAATCCGTCCGACGCGACCACCTGGACGGCATCCGCTGAGGCGGCGTTGGAGATCAGTCGGTCCACCTGGTCGGAAAGGCCCGCGCCGTTGCTGACGACGAGGGAAGCCTCCGCGATGCGCACGCTGTCGCGCGGAGTGCTCTGCCAGGTGTGAGCGTCCGCGCCCGCCGTCACCAGCGTATCCACCTGTACCAATTCCCCGCCCACCTGGCGCACCAGGTCCGCGAGGACAACGTTCCCGGCGACCACCCTGACGGGTTCATTTTGCATGGAGTTTTCTGCCGAGGACGCCGGCGACGCGGTCGGGTCGGAAGATTCCGCCGAGACCGGCGGCGCGGAACCTGCGGCGGACGGGTCACCGGACGGAGGGAGGCCCGGTTCCTGGTCACCGCAGGCCGTCAGCAGCAGCGCAACTGCCGCCAGCGCAGTAAACAGCGCCAGGGCGGCCGGCCGCAGCGGGAAAACATTGGCAATGAGTAGGGATTGTCGATTGGGTGGGTTCATCGGTCTGCTCCGTTGGCGTTGGGGTCAATTGTCCCGATAATCAATACGGAGTATCAATAAATCTGGCACATGACATGTCGTATCAATTATGAAGGATTAGCGATATTGGGTATCGATTACGCGAGGTTGTAGATATTGTGTATCAATATATGAGCCAAAAAAATAGAGCGCCCTGGCTCAGGCCGCGGCGCAATCGCCGCAGCGACCGTACACTTCCAGCCAGTGCCCGCTCATGTGGAAGCCCGCCGCCGCCGCTGCTTCCTGTAGCAAATCCTCAACGTCGCAGCCTTCCAGGTCCGCCGATGCTCCGCATACCGCGCAGAGCAGGTGATGGTGATGCCCCTGATGGCTGAGCTGATAGCGCAACTCACGGTCTTCCAGCAGCACCCGGCACACCTGGTCGGTGTCCACCAGCAGCCGGAGACCTCGGTACACCGTCGCCCGTCCCACGCAGGGCAAGGCAGCGCACAACTCCTCCGCCGTGAAGGGCCGGCCCTGAGCTGCTACCGCGCCGATCACCAAGCGCCTTGGCTCGGTATCCCGGTGTCCCAGGTCGCTCAACTGCGCCACGATGTCGTCCACCACCGCGGCGGAACGCGGTCGCGGGTGCTCGTGTCCGTAATGTCGCTGTGCCTGCGCTACCATAATGATACTGTGTATCGAGAGATTATCACCGGCATAGTCGCATGTCAACTCCGACGGAACCGTCACGCGGGCCAAGTTTGTGATAGCGGGGAGGATAGGGACCCGACGAATTCATCGCCATTTAAAATGGGCCATGCTTTTACGAGATTGCCACGCTTCGCTCGCAATAACAGTCCCGTGATACCAGACCCGCAATGCAAAGACGTGGCGGGGACACGCTCGATTCGGAAATTGTGTGGCGCGAGCAGCAGACAGGCGATGGCTACCGCTGGCGCCAGAGTTCAGATCAATTCTGTTATGGGCTTCCTCCTGAAGTTCAGGGTGTGCAGCGATGTTCTGGAGAGTGTTGACCAGGTTCCGAGCGGTATCAGCCCTACGGCCGGAGGTGGTGCGCTGGGGTTTTTTGCTCTTATTGTCCATGCCCAAGCTGGGCTTTGCGCAATTCAAGCGGCGTAAGCGAGGGAATCCACCATTCGGTGGTACAGAGCGACGGGGAGTTCCTGCGTGTTGCCTTCCATACGTTTCTGCCTCAAAAGCCCTACTTGTCGGTCTGTAATCAACGGTACCTCCGTACCGAATGATTACCCCATATCGACCGGCAAATATAGTCGACGTTACCGGCAGGACTAATTGTCGTCTATCACCATCCCATGCTCACCCCAAGAACTACCCATGCAGGTTTACCCCATTGTCACACACCCTCTTAGAGGGGGCTGACAGGGGTAGGTATTTTCGCGCCATGTTGATGAACCTCATTTCGGTTGATGACTCAGAATATGGTTTGCAAACCTGAAAACTCGGCTTTAGCCTCTGCTCAGGGCCCGGATGGTCTGCGCTTGAACTCTGGTGCAATCCCAGGGTTTGTACCTGATTTCAACCGTTACCTACCCCTGTCAGCTTAGAGCCTATCCTAATAACCCGGCGGCTCTGAGTGCGATGAGGGCACAGGCGAAATGAAGAAAGGCGATGTAGTTCTCGGGGGACTTGTCCCAGCGCACCAGAACGCGCCGGAAGCGGTTCAGCCAGCTGTGAGTGCGTTCCACCACCCACCGTCTGGCTTTGAACCCAGCCTCTTTTTGATGGCCTGCGCCTCCTCGCCTCGGCTGCGGATGTGAGCGGTGAAGCCGAACTCGTCCAGCCTGCGGCGCACTTCGGCGAAGTCGTAGCCTTTATCCAGGCACATACCCTGGGGATGGTCGGGGCTGGGCGTCGGTTGGAGCACCGGCAAGCTGTCCACCGTGGCCCGCACCAGCTTCATGTCGTGGCGATTGGCCCCGTCCACCGTCAGACCCACCGGGATGCCCTGGGCTTCGGTCAACAGGCTACGCTTGACGCCCCGCTTACCCCGATCAGTGGGGTTGGGGCCGGTTTTTCCCCCCGGCCAGGGGCGACTTGGTCATGGCCCCGTCCATGCTCAGCCAACTCCAGTCCAGCCCCTTCAGTTCGTCATAGCGTTCCAGTCCCACCCGCCACAGTTCCAGGAACACCCCAGCGGCAACCCATTCCTGAAAGCGCAGATGGGCAGTGGACCCGGAACAGATGCCCGTGGCATCCAAAGCCTTCCACTGGCAGCCGGTGCGCAGCACGTAGAAGATGCCGTTGGCGCAGGTGCGGTCGGGAACCCGTGGCCGACCGCCGCCGAAACGATGGGTGTTAACACGCTCGGGGATCAGGGGCGCCAGCACTTCCCAGAGTTCATCGGATATCTGGAAAGCGCCAGTGGTGGGATTGGTCTTGGCGGTCGGGCCAGCACGTTTCTGACGCGGGGGTTTGGGCTCTTTTGCTTTGGTCATTGCCCCAGTCTAGGCCCAACCCTAGCTTGGCTTCCCGGAACGGGAACGCGAGTTTTCACCAGTTATTAGGATAGGCTCTTAGAACCTGTCTATGATCTCTGAAATAGGTTAAGTTGAGACTATCATCAGGGGAGGGTAATCATGTCTCATTCCTATCCCAGCGACATCAGCCGGGAGCAATTCGCCCGGATTCTGCCGACGTTGGAGTCGGCCCGACGCCGGACCAAGCCCCGCACCGTGGACTTGTACGACGTTTTCTGCGGCGTGCTGTACCTCCTGAAAAGCGGCTGCCAGTGGCGAATGCTGCCCGCGGACTTCCCCGATTGGCGCACCTGCTACCAGTATTTCCGGCAATGGAGCGAGCGGCCTGGCCCGGGTCAGGATTCCATTCTGGAGCAAGTCCTAAAAAAAATCGGTTGGCGCGGCCCGACGAAGCAATGGTCGGAAAAAGCAGACCAGCTTCTGTATCGTGGACTCCCAGAGCGTGAAGAACACGGACACCGCCGGGCACAAGGGCTATGACGCAGGCAAGAAGGTGTCGGGAATCAAGCGTCATATCGCGGTGGACACGCAAGGATTGCCCCATGCGATACACGTGACTACCGCCAATGTTGCCGACCGGGCTGGGGCTTTGGCGATGTTTGACGAAAACCGGGCCGACCTCAGCCAGGTCCAGAAGGTGCTGGTCGACGGGGGTTACACCGGGAAGCCCTTTGCCACTGCGGTGCAAGGCCTGTTGGGAGCCTCGGTGGAAGTGGTGCAACGCAACGAACTGCACACCTTCGTGGTGCTGCCGAAGCGATGGGTGGTGGAGCGGTCTTTCGCCTGGCTGGAAAAGTGCCGCCGACTCTGGAAGAACTGCGAAAGGAAGCTCAATACCAGCCTGCAAATGGTGGTGCTTGCCTTCATGGTGCTAATCCTAAAAAGATTGTAAACAGGCTCTTAGTATTACAACGACAGTTGAAATGGTAGGATGAATGGCGAGTTAGCGAAGGCCACGGGAGGTGGGGGAAGGCGATGGATGCGGCGTCTTTTGAGCGGGTGTATGAGGCCTTCCGGGATTTCCACGCTTACTTTAGTCCGTTGTTTGGCCGGCGGGAGTCGCGGGAGCGCAGCGGCGACTACCTCCAGGCCGTGTTGGTGCAGTCCCAGGACCGACGCAACGCCGAGAACCTTTCCGAGTCGGTGGGCGTATCGGCCCGAGGGATGCAGCGTTTCCTCACCGATGCTCCTTGGGACGACGACGTGGTGCTGGGCCGGCTGCAGGAGTACCTGGCGTCCCGGCTGGGGCATCCGGAGGCGGTGTGGGTGTTGGACGGCAGCGACTTTCCCAAGCAGGGGGTGAAGTCGGTGGGGGTGGCGAGGCAGTACTGCGGCAGACTGGGGAAGGTGGCCAACTGCCAGGCTGGGATGTTTCTGGCCTATGTCAGTCCACTGGGTCGGGCGTTGGTGGACAAGCGGCTGTACCTACCGGTGGGTTGGACCTCGGACGATGCCCGGTGCCAGACGGCGGGGGTGCCGGAGGAGAGACGCGCCTACCGGTCGAAGATGGAGTTGGCGTTGGAGATGGTGGAGCAGACCCTGGCTTGGGGGCACCTGCGGGCCGGATGGGTGGCTGGGGATGACGCTTTTGGGATGTCGCCGCCCTTCCGGGAGGGACTGTCCGCCTTGGGGATGCGTTACGTCCTAGACGTTCCGGAGGGTTTCACGGTGTGGCCTGAGGAGCCGGAGTGGACCAGTCCGGCTTACCCGGGTAAAGGGCGTCCCCGCAAGCCCAGGCTGCGGAGCGGGCAACGGCGGACCATGGCGGAGCGGGCCGCCGACATTCCGGAAGAGGACTGGCAGACGATCACGGTGGCCCAGGGGAGCCAGGGGCCGCGGGTCTACCAGTTCAGCGCCCAGCGGGTGCGGCCCACCGCAAGGCGCCGGCCCGGCGGGATCCACTGGGCGGTCTTTCGCCGGAACCGGGACGGCAGCGAGCCCCGCTACTACCTGTCCAACGCCTCTGCGGACACCCCCTTGGAGACCCTGGCCCACGTGGGCGGCTCCAGATGGCGCATCGAAACGGAATTCGAGACCGAGAAGAGCGACGTGGGCCTCGACGAGTACGAGACCCGCACCCCGTATCAAGTACGGGGCAGGCTCTGGGCCGGATGGCATCATCACATCACCATGTGTCTGCTGGCGGGGGCATTTCTGCTGACTTTGCAGCAGGATTGGGGGGAAAAAGATGCCCCTGATCACCAGACCACAGGTGTACCGAGTGGTGCGTGAGATGCTGCCCCGGCAGCAGTGGGGGCCTCACGAACTGCTGCTATGGCTGGACGGCGTCCAGCAGCGCAACGAGCGAGCCAGACAGTCCCATCAGAAACGCCGCGCCATCCGCAATGCACCCACCGGTGTCCCTCCCTAATCTGTCGTTGTAATATTAGAGGGGGTGAGGAAGGTCATGGCCGGCATTGCCCGGGTCAACGGCCGCCCTCAGCATCAGGCGAAGCCGTTGACCGAGACCGCCCTGGCAGCGGTCCCTGGGTGGCCCGGGGAAGCGCCGGGAGTCGGCGGAAAGAGCTTCCTGGAGAGCCCGGGTGGACCTGGCATCGCTAGCCACCCTCCGGGACGGACTACTCAGAAGGTCGGAAGCTGCAGCGATGACTTGGTCGGACATTGCATTCCGCGACGACGGCGCCGCCCTGATCACCCTGCGTCGGTCCAAGACGGACCAGGAGGCCGAGGGCGTGGTACTCTACGTCGGCCGGGAAGCGGCCCAAGCCCTGCTGGCCATCAGGCCCGCCCAGGAGCTGCTGGACCGCAATGCAAAAATCTTCGGGATGACTGCCCGACACATCGGCAACCGGGTCAGGGCGGCCGCCGAGGCCGCCGGCCTGGGTGACGGATTTACCGGGCACTCGGGAAGGGTGGGCATGGCCCAGGGCCTGGTAAAGAGCGGCGTCGAACTGCCGGCGTTAATGACCGCGGGCCGGTGGAAATCTTCCAATATGCCGGCAAGATATACTGAGCGCCAGGCCGCCGCCCAGGGAGCGGTGGCCTGGTATTACCAGGGGGGCGAGGCATAAGAACACCCTCGGAGACAGGGCAGGACCAATCCCAATCTGGACGAAGGAGCTCCCAATGACTCCAATGGGCAGAATCCTGGGCAAACTTGCTGAACCAGCTTTACGAGTGTGGGTTGGGGTGGTTCTACTCTCCCTCCTCCTCTCCCTGGCAGCCTGTGGCGGAGAGCAGGGACCGCCCGCCGGGGACTCTCCCACTCCCACCGCAACCAGCACAGCCAACCAGCTTCCAGCCGAGCAGCCCATCCCTGCTGCGATCCCGACGTGATAGACGACAATTAGAAATACCCGCGCCTGTTGCCTCATCGAGAAGTGTTACCGAACTTCGGTCACATCAGGTCTACCGCCAGAGCCAGCCACGAAATGGGAGATGGCTAGACACCGTCCTCGGAAAGACTCACTGCAGCGCATCGGTGGAGTTGATTTGTCCGTGCGTCGTTCCGGCGTCCTCCGCCTTGTTGATACCCGCCATGGTTCACACAAGGGTCATTATGTGAATCCGCCCACGCGGAGATTCTCCGGGATGCCCAAGGAACGCCGATCCCGCAGCCTTGCCGTTTCGCCGCCAACGCCGCCTGGCTGGCGATCCAGGTGATGGCACATAACCTAGCCCGCTGGACCGCGCGCATCGGTCTGGGTGAGCAACTGGTAACCACCAAGACCCTCCGACGACGCTTCTTCTCCCTCGCCGGACGGCTCACCCGCTCGGCGCTCCGCCTCACTTTGCATCTTCCCCAGCGTTGGCCCTGGGAAAATCAGTTCAGTCGCGCCCTCACTCGATTGCGAGCGCTGTCATCTCCTGCCTGACGGCGCCGTCGGCGCCTGACCCATCCACCAAATTACCCAAACGCCTCGCAGACCCGAGCCAGGTCGGTCCCCAAGCGTTTCAGTTTCTGGCCGCATACCGCCCTGATGATCTCGCCCAGCACCGCCACTGCGGGCCGTCAACATCCTCTTTGCGTGGCTACAGCACCCTTCCACAGCCAAATCTATTGGGATCAAGCCCTCACAGTCTCTCCCTTGCCTCGCATCCCTGGTCTGACCGGCATGGCTACATCCCTGCGGTGGATTCGGGGTTAGTAAACGCTGGGGCATTCGTCGGAGCAACGGGGGCCGCGCCAGCAGCTCTGGCCAGTTCGATCGCGGATACTATTCTTTCCACTTCCGCACGCTCCTCGTATTCGCCGGAATAAAGCCACTCGCTCTCACCGGTTGCGTCAATGCCGGCGCGGTATTTGGTAGTTTTGGCCGTGCCCCATTCGACGATTTTGTGTCCTAACAAACCCGCCAACGTCGCCCCCAAGATAACGGCTCCGACAAAGAGCCAACCTACCACTGTCGAAGGGTCGATCAAAGACGAGATTGTCTCCGCGAGATCATCCCACTTCTCCAAGAGATACTCCCCCGGGCCCGTATTGAATGGGAATGAAGGATTACCTCCCGCGTAAGGGTCGCCAAACTTGCTCTCTGCTATGAGACCGAACTGATCTAGAACAGCAAAAAGAACCCCCCACAAGAAAATAATCGAAAGCCCCGTAGCGCCCGCCACGGGCGGCCATTTTATAAGGTTGCCGACGACTTTCAAGAACTTATTCGAACCCGTTTCTGCCTCCACTTCCACCTCGACCACAGCCGCAGACTTGACCCTGTTCATTGTCACGGTTTTGCCGGGGAACCGCAAAAGGTTCGCGGACACAAAAACCCGGCCGGCATCGTAGAACACTTGCTGCGGCTCCGGGCTGGTAAGCGCTGGGGCATTTGCCGAAGCAACTGGGGCCGCCCCCAACTCCCGAGGCTCACCGGAAGGACGTGCTGCGGGCCGCGGCGCTGAGCTTGCTGACTCGCGTTGGGTTTCCTCGGCAGCAACTTTGTCCACCCCTTCGTTCCGTCCCGTCAGGTTCCATGTTTTCGCAGACAATAAGAAGTGATATGCCTGGTCCAAGTCCAGCCCCTGCTCCTCGGGGTTCTCGGTCGCGCCAAACCAGCTTGGGGCCGAAACGGCATCGTTCAACCACGGCCCCGCAGCATCCAGAGCGATTGCATACGCCAGCATCTGATCCGAACGATCCACAGCATCCGCCGGGCCCAGACCCGCCAGGTATTCCTTCAGCCCCAACCACTGGCCGATCTCATTCAAACCCGACTCAGTAGGTTGGAGTTTGCCTACATTAGTGGGATCAAAAATCAGAAAGTATATGAACCCCAGGACGCCGCCGGCGATTGCGTTGATCCACCACTGGGAAATCCATAGCTCCAGCCACAACCCCACGCCAACTCCGAACAGGATCACCGCCAGTATTACCGCCCACGCACCCTGTCCTTGGTGTTCCCGCATTACTCGTATCGGGTTATCGCTGAAAAGCCCCTGGTATTGCAGATATTCCCCCAGCCCGTCACCCACGGCTTCTTTCTGCTCCCCCAGCCGCGCACCCATTCGCTCTACCGTGATCGGCCCCGTGGGTAGCTGGTCGCACACCAGACGCTCCCAATCGAAGTTCGTCGGCTCCCGGGCAGTCAGCGTATAGGAATATTCACCTCTCCGCGTAGCCCTCCTGACCGGAGTGATTTCCAGCATGCCTCTTTGGCACATTTCGACTACCGACGTCAGTAAAGTGCGGTCGTTGACCTGCCGGCTCTCCAGCACGGAAACCGCCGCTGCAGACAGCCCACTGGGTGGTTGGGTTACCGGCTCGATCAACTTGCGATGCTTGGCTTCTCTCCACTTGAAACCCAGGATCCAGAGTGGGATGACCAGCAACAGCGCCAGGCCGGTACCGGGTACGCGGAAAGCCCAGGCAGTTAACTGCTTCCAGCCCATCTCCCCAAAATCAGGGATGATGTATTCTGCGATAACCCCCGCGGGATCGAATACGAACACCAGCGCGACAGCAGCGAGAACCAGCATGATGACCAACAAGCGCCACATAATCTTCTCCCCATCGCAATATGCGCCGCCGCGCCGATAGCCGTCCGCGATTTCAAACGTTCCCTCTCTAGTATTGAGCGTTTGGCTAATTCTCTTGCTTGACCCCGTGTTACGTATCTGGGACTCTCGGAACCGTGTCGACGGCGTTAGTCTCCGCAAAGAGAAGCTCAGTGGCAGCAGTAGCAGCCCGCGCAAGTGGGCAGTAGGAACTACCTTCCAGTGGGAATATTAGTTTCCCTGGTGGCGATCGGTACTTCCTCCGCTTTTGGGGAGAGTGGTCTTACGTCCCGGACCCGTCCTACGCGTCGCTGGCGTGTGTCCTGACGGCGTTGAAGAGGGGCCGGGCGCGGGGCCTCAGCTTGGCTTTACCGTTGTGGTCAAAATAGTAGGCGTACTCTTCGTCAGTGCTTCCCCAGAACTTGATGCCTGAAGTGATAAGCCCCTCGTTGTACGCGACCTGAAGACCCTCGTATGGGATCTCCACTACGGTCTGGGTGACCATTCCGGAGTTCAACATGACGACCCTCCGGTCGGTGGCCACCACGACGCCGTTGTGAACGTCTGGCGCGAAACGCTGGGCCCCGCCCACCGGATGGCCCAGGGCCGCACCTAAGGCAGTGCTCACGGCCGCTCTTGTCACAGCCTGCGCGATGGTATCGAATTCATCGGCTGGGCCCCATCGGCCCCCCATCCAATACTCGATGCTCTCGTCATCCTCCAGTATCTCGTGGAGCATCCGGCGCTCGCCGGGATAGACGTCAGTCTTCTCGCCGGAAAGGTTGCTCATCAGCACGGCTACGATGCGCTCCAGCAGGTTGGGCTCGTTTCGGCCCCACATGGTCGACCGTTCCCGCCATTGGGCGTCGATTCGCTCCGTTTTGCCTATTGCGGCGTATTGGACTGCCGCCTTCCGACCGGAATCTAGAGCTGTGTTCGTTGAGGCGGATGGTTCCTCGAAATTGGACCCCAGGAGTGGAGGCGGGTCGGCCTTCGTGTCCTGCACCTTTTCGGCGAACTGACGAGCCTGGCCGTCGCGGACCTCCGTGATCTTGTTGATGCCCCGGGCGTCGTCGTTGCCCAACCAATTGCTCAGGCTCAAGCCTGCGATGGTCACACCGTCCCCAGCGCCGTCGTAATCCACTGAGATTATGGTTTCCAAGGGCATCTCAGTGACCAAATGTGGTCCAAAGCTAGGCTTTGCACATTTCAAGCCGCGTAGGCAAGTGAATCTACAAGTCGGTGGTACAGGACAGCCGGGACTTTCAATATATCCGGTTCTGCCTCGGACAGTGAAAAACCCTCGGAGGCCAGCCACAGGTGGCGGCGCACCAGAGCGATGGCATCTACGAAGGTCGGCGACGGCTTGGCGTACCAGGCCGCGGTGCGATGGCTCATGGGCTGTTGTTCCTGCATCAAGTGAGCCGCCAGGGTGGTCCAGGAGAATAGGCCCATGAGGATTGGCGTGGTGCGGGCGATGGCGCGGTCGGACCACTGGCGTTGGGTCTCCACACCCAGATGCGCTCGCACTTCCTGGAAGGTGACCTCCAGTTGCCAGCGCAGCACAAACCATTCCAGAATCTGCACCGGGTCCACGGCCAGGTCAGTGCACAGCAGAGCCTGTGTGGCGAATTCGCCTTGGGGGTCTCGAACCAAGACCCAGCGCAGGGGCACGGGCGGCTTGCCCGAACGATACCAGACCGCAGTTTGCGAGGTGAGCTCCACCGTACGGGTCGTGCCGTCGTACCAGGCTACCGCGGCGGTGGCCCAGGACTGACCGGGATGGTCGACGAGTGATTTCAGCGCGGGCAGCCGTCGGCCTTTCAGCGGGGGCCGACCGTTCTGACCGGGCTGACGGGGCGGGGCCGGTTCATAGAGGGCCGCGTCCAAGCGCAATCTGGTGATGCGGGTAACGGGTTCACGGAGGGATTGGCAGCAGTGGAGCAGGTCGAGGACGGCGTAGCCGCCGTCGCCCACCAGCACCAGGGGGCGCTGCGGCAGCCAGCGGCGCAGTTGCATGACCATCTGCCGCGCCCAGTCGGTGAGTTTTTTGTGGCGACGTCCGCGCTGCCGGTAGTAGCGTTCCGAAGGCGCCAGCACGGTGAGAAAAGGCAAGGCCCAATAGCGTCCCGCCCAGGGGACCTGGCCCAGCCACATCAGGGAGATCCAGCGCAGGCCGCTGGCCTTGACCAGGTGGCTCCGGCTGGAACGCACCGCATCGCGGTAGATGCCCAAGGATTTGATTTTAGGACCGCGGCGCCGTTCCAGGGTTTCGTCGATGCCGAAGATCAACGGACCATCGCCTTGATCCAAGTGGAGGATTAGCAGTCCCAACAGGATGCGTGCCGCTTGGCGGGGCGACCACACCGCCCGATTGAGCACTTGATGATAACGGGCGTAGTTGCGGTCGTCGCTCAGTCCCATGACACGGAGCGCCGATGCCACGGTGCGTTGGCCGGGAGCCAGTATCGCGCCGATCAACAGGATTTGGGCTTTCCGCCAGGTCGGGCTGCGAAACAGCATGGCGAAGGGATGGAGTACGGGTACAATCGCGTTGGGCAGGGTGAGCATCGCTTGGCCTTTTTCCAGGAGGGTCCGGCCAGCTTACCCTGTTCTTATAATTCATCTAACTTTTGTGCAAAGCATCACTATGTCCGCGTTGCGGGCCGTGCAGAGGAGACTAACTGACGAGACCGAGGCGGGCGTGTAATCTCATGACGAGGCGTGTCGTCCGGACCAAGACCGAGAGGACATTGGCGCTTGTTGCCCGGCGCAAAGCATGGTCCGGGAGTCTTACGGCGGCATCATTGGTGACGCCCCCAATTCGGGGCGATCCCGTTGGGGAGAGCGTACGTTGTCAGTGACTTCCTCCGGCGATGCGCCTACGCTGTAATGGTAGAGGGGATATGATGACTACACGCCAGAGGAGCGCGAAACCGGTGGGAAAGACCGCAAGGGAGCGGCAGCGTCTGCCAGCGGAGCTGTCCCAGTTGAACCTGAACGCTGGGGGCATTGACGTGGGCGCCACCAGCCATTTCGTGGCGGTGCCTGCGGACCGCGTAGAGCCGCCGGTGCGAGAGTTCTCCGGCTTTACGGCGGACCTGTATCGCCTGGCGGACTGGCTTGCGGAGTGTGGCGTGGAGACCGTGGTCATGGAGTCCACCGGCGTGTACTGGATACCGCTGTTCGGGGTGCTCGAAGAGCGCGGGTTCCAGGTGATGCTGGTGGACCCGCGGCGCATCAAGAACGTGTCCGGCCGCAAGACCGACGTGCTGGACTGCCAGTGGCTGCAGCAGCTGCACACCTACGGCCTGCTGTCGGGAGCCTTTCGGCCGGAGGCGGAGATCCGGCGTCTGCGCAGCTACCTGCGGCAGCGGGCCATGCTGGTGCAGTATGCGTCCCATCATATCCAGCATATGCAGAAGGCGCTGACCCAGATGAACGTGAAGCTCCAGCACGTCATCAGCAACATCACTGGCAGGACCGGCATGGACATTATCGAGGCCATCGTGGACGGCGAACGGGACCCCCGAAAGCTGGCGCAGTTTCGTCGTCCTGGCATGAAAGCAGACGAAGCCACGATTGCCAAGTCGTTGCAGGGGCACTGGCGGGAGGAGCACATCTTCGAGCTGACCCAGGCCCTGGAACTGTACCGGTTCTATCACGAGAAGATTGCCGAGTGCGACTGGGAGATTGAAGCCCAGCTGGAACGGTTCGAGGACCGCAGCGATGGCGAGTCTTCGGCTCCCGATGGCAAAAAGCGCGGCCAGGGGAACGCACCCCGCTTCGACATTCGAACGCACCTGTTTCGGATGACGGGAGTGGATCTGACCCGGATCGACGGCATCGACGGCTTCACGGCGTTGAAGGTGGTTAGCGAGATTGGCACGGACATGACGAAATGGCCGAGCGCCAAGCACTTCGCATCCTGGCTGGGACTGAGCCCCGACAACCGTATCACCGGCGGCAGGGTCATGAGCTCAAAGACCAAGCCCAGCGCCAATCGGGCCGCGGCGGCATTGCGTCTGGCGGCCAACGCGCTGCACCGCTCCGACAGTGCCCTGGGCGCGTTCCTACGCCGGAAGAAAGCGCAGATGGGCGCGCCCAAGGCCATCACCGCCACGGCGCACAAGCTGGCCAGGCTCATCTACACCATGCTGCGGTACGGCCAGGAGTACGTGGATGCTGGCGCCGAATATTACGAAAGTCAGTATCAACACAGAGCCTTGCGCGCTGCCAAACGGCGGGCGGCCCAACTGGGCTACCAGCTGGTGCCTATACCCGATGGTGAGGACCGGACCTCAGGCTTTCCCCCAGCCGCGGCGTCCACCGCAGCGTGAGAGCCCCGGTTAGTGGGGAGTCCAGCAAAGGATGCCCCCTTCAGCATCACCACCCGTTCCCTCGTTACGAGGACTACTCCCTTGTTCCGCCGCATTCGGTCCATGCGGCTTGCTCCTTCCCGGAACACGGAGCCAGGGCCCCAAGTGCAGGAAACCAGCGCCTCGATCTCCTCGTCATCTTGCAGTAACTCGTACAGCGGCCGGAGCTCCGAAGAGTGGTCCTTTCCCCAGCCCGGCTGCAGCGTCTGCCAGCGGGCATCGATCCTGCTTCGCTTATCCTGCATAGCCATCGTCTATCTCCGGGGTAGATTTCATTGCGTACAGCATCAACTCCCGACGAGTCCAACAGCGGGCACCTCACACAGACCTCGGGCTTCTACTTCTGACCTACCAATCGTGAGGTGGGCTCGGAAACTCAATAAATGAAAGAATTCGCTCGATGTTCCCTGTAAACCCGCAGTATGCAGAAACTCTCTACGAATTGTGGTCGCAGTATAGCAGCGTGTGCTGTTTCCGAGCGAAAAGGGTGAAACCCTCGGGCTGCCCATCATGTGCTGGCTGCTTGGAAGACTGGCGGGAACCTGATGATGCCCTATTTCTCACCCCTCTACAGTGGTGAACCTACACTTTCGCCGGGATAATTGAGGGCCTGTCCCCCTTGCCTCATAGAGAAATGTTGCTGAACTTCGGTCGCACAAGGTCTCCTGGCGGATCCAGCCACGAAATGGGAGATAACTTGCCACCGCCGTTGGGAAGACTCGCTGCAACCCATTGGCGGAACTGATTTGCCCGCGCCTTGCGCAGACGGCTCGGCCTTATTGATACCCGCAGTGGTTCGCGCAACGGCCGTTACGTCGAGTCAGTTGCTCTGGCACTCAGAACGTCAGCCTCATGGTGGATGCCGTCGGCCCAACGCTGTCCCCCTTTGGTTCCGAACGCCGGCGGTCAGGCGACAACAAGTAACGCCGGTGCTATAGGCTATTTCCCCGGTCGAGATGGGTCATCATCCAGACCCTCGACGGGCGATTGTGCGGATCGGTCCGCCTGAAGGTACAGTTCCAGTCCGGCCTGCGAAGCCTGGGCGTAGACGGCCACCAGCGCCGGCAGGAACTCTTCGCTGCCCTGCCAGAACGGGAGTCGGCCCAGGTGCCGCGGCAGCGCGGCCAACTCATCAGGCACGCGCGCCGGCTCGATGAGGTCGTCGTCATCGTCCCATTCGAATTCGCCTCAGAATTGGTCGGGATCCGCGGGCAGCCGTTCCGGCGCTAGCATCGAGGCCATCCAGGCGTTGGCATCGTCGGTGACGGTGGTGACCGTCACCGACGTGTTCGGTTTCCGGCTATTCCTCGGCATCGCCAGCGCCGCGACCGCCCTGATCATCCAGGCCGCCCCACGATGTTGCGCTGGCTGCAACCAAGCCCCACCCTGACCCAGCAGGACACGCAACGCAGCCTGGGGCTGATGCGTTGGGACGTGGTATTGGCCAGCGCCATGTTCAGCCTGGGCAGCGGAGGATTCATGGCAGTATTATTGAAAGGGCTCCGCCTTTTCAATAACACTTGACCTCGGAAAACGGAACCCCCGCGGGTCACGGGAGCATGTTGTGAACACTGAGAAAGACGACACGGTCGCACAACCGCAACGGCCAACCCCAAACCTGGCGGGACGCATTGAGGGACACCTCCAGAGCAAAACGCTGGCGGGGTTCATGCAATTGGTGCCGCTGCTGGTCACGGTCTTCCTGATCGCGTTCATCGTCGGCCACGTCGATAGCTTGGTGCGGCCCCTGCCCTACATCTCCGGCCGTCCCTGGGATTTCCCCGGCATCGGCCTGATCGCCATCATCGTCATTTTCTATCTCGTTGGGCTGCTGATTTCCACCGCAGTTGGGCGACGTATCATGGGGTGGAAAAGCGCGGTGCTCCGTCATATCCCCGTTATCAAAACCATATTCGGAGCCACCGAGCAGATGACCACGCTGATGGCCTCCGACTTTCATTTCAGCCGCGTGGTGTTCCTGGAGTGGCCCCGAGAGGGAATGGTGGCCATGGGTTTCGTGACCGGCCGTGCTTATTCGCAGAGCGGCGACCATTCGTTAGCCATCGTGTACATACCCACCGTGCCCAACCCGACGTCGGGGAACATGGCCTTCGTCAATGAAGACGACCTTCTGGAGACCGACATCACCGTGGAGGACGCTGTCAAGCTGATGTTCTCCGGCGGGATCATTCTGCCGGACAACATGGCCTTCGCGCGGCTGCCGCGCGAGGCGGGGGAAGGCGAGTTCATCGGCCGCTTTGAAACCAACCCCGAATGAGCGAAATACGACCGGAATGCAACCCACAGCGATTCGTTTCCAGCGCCTTCCACGAATCGCCTCAACCGCCCGGCGTTGCACCGAATGGCGTGCAGCATCAGCCTGCGATGTGCCGCCTCCAACCGCGAGGAGCTGCGGAGGCCCATCTCCCCATAGGACGATGGATGAGGGTTGAGGCGTCGTTGGCGACGAAAATACTCGGGTACAATTGGCCGCTCGTTGCACAACAAATCATGGAGCATCGATTACAGGAGGTACCATATGAACCAAACGCAACGTGATCTGCTAGTACTGGCCGCCGGCATCGGCGTCGGCGTCGGGCTGGGAATGTTGCTGGCTCCCCGCAGCGGCCGGGAGGCGCAGGAGTTGTTGCAGACCACCGCCAACCAGGCTGTTGACCGTGGTCGCGACTACTGGCAGCGCATCCGTACCCGAGGCGGCGGCACGGAAGTCGCAGATATGGCGGCAGCGGAGAGCTAGTCGCCACTTGTCGCCGGAAGGGTCGGAATTGATCACCCTTCCGGCGTTTTTGCATGGACCAAGCGAACGAAGCTATGCCGTCAGACATCCTGCCAATGATCCGGGACATTGCCATCAGCGCAATGGCGGTGATGGTGACCGCGGCGGCGGCAACGCTCACGGTAGTTGTACTGAAGATATACCCAACCAATCAGACGGGGCACGCGCAATTTTGAAATGTCCTCCCATCTAATGCTGAGCACCGCGTCCCGCATCTCGGGTTTGGTGAGCGCCGGCAGCGTGTTGGGCATCTTGCTCTGGGATCTGATAACGCGCTTTCGGAACCGCAACGCCGGGGAACCGCCACCCGAGGAACACAACGCCCCATAGAACCGTTCGGCGCTCCACATAAATCTTCGCCAAGATCCCACCGATTCCACGACGGTGGGTTTCCTTACCTTGACTGTCCCATCTCTCACTCAGGGACAACCGAACGGTTTTGTCTCGGCCGGCAGGTGCCTGGCCCGAATCACGCGCGGGATGACGCTCCTTGACGGCAACGAAATCGGGCAGGCCTGGAGAATCGCGAACAGACGGAGATGCGAACATCGCCCATGGAAGACATCAGCAACCATGGCATGAGGCCGTGATCAACGACAATAAGTCCTGCCGGCACATTGCCTCAAATCAAATGTTGCTGAACTTCGGCCGTACAAGATCTCTTGGCGGATCCAAGCACGAAATCGGAGATAGCCGGACACCGTCGTCGGAAAGTTCGCTGCAACGCATCGGTGGAGTTGATTTATCCGTGCGCCGTTCCGGCGTCCTCCGCCTTATTGATACCCACTGTGGTTCGCTCAATAGTCATTACGTGAACTTAGCCGGATGGAGCAAACCCTGAGCCGAGCCGTGGCGCAGCAGAGGATGGGCTTTCTGACTGTCCATGGCCACCTGCAACCGCCCATCATGCACGCCCTCGTCCTGTTCATGATCCCGTCTACCGCGAGGCGAACGCTGACGCGCTACGGATGGAATGGTCGCGCATCCCGCTGCCGGACCGGCCCGATGGTGCTTAGGACGGTACGGTGGACGCCGGCGACTATCAGAATGTGTTCGGGCTGTCGGAAGCGCAGATCGCCCGGCGGGTGAAGGCCGCAGTTCGTGCTTCCGATCTCCCCCAGCTGGGAGAGTTTCAGCGGTCACAGCGGGCGTGCATGGTCCAGCGCGACGCCGCACGAGCTCCTCACAGTTGTCGCCGCCGGCTCTCCTCCCGACCATGTATCTATCCTTGGGTGGCGGTCGGCGAAATCTGAAGCGTTTCGGTCGGCTCCAGCGCAGAGCCAGCCGCCGAAGGCTCGGCTGCCGGAGAAACCTGACGCGGTAATGCGGAGGAACACGCGAGCAGAAAGATTGCGATGGAGATTACGGCGATCGTTCTGATTATCACGATGACGGACCCTACCGACTGAGGGCTTGATCCGGAAGGGTCAGGCATTTTCTACCAGGTGGTAACATCGCACCCGACGGCGCTTCTGGTGACGGGAGATGATGATATCCCAAGCGTACATATTTCTGACAATAGGACGCCAGCTAGCCAAGGCCGCGGCCACCGCAGCTGATCGCGTTCCAGAAAGTACGCCGGAAGAGAGAGCCGAGATCGCCCGGCACGTTGCAGCCATCTACCGGATTCTAAGAGATGCCACGGTGCGACGTGGGGGTGTGGAGGAATTCCCCATGCTGATGCTGGGACCGGCCACACCCAACGACAACCAGGCCCAGCGTATGGAGCGGCTTCAAGATGGAACTCGCCAGTTCAGGCACACTTTTCGTCGGTACAGGCGGTACCTGAGTAGAGAGGAGCGAGAACAGGTGATGTTTCATATCAGGGACCTGACCCGAATTGGGTCTGAGATAAACGCGCGGACACGAGCGAAGCGTTGGTGAGGTGGATTGCCTCATCCAATCACATCACGACAATACGACACCATCGCCATCCGATGCATCATTATGCCGCAGTCCCATCGGTGGAGCGGCCTGGCGTTCCGGGCATCTCTGTTCAATGGGATTCCAAGGGTGAGGCAGGGTTGCTCAGGTCTATGCCGAATGCACTCGCCACCTCCCTGATGCGGGACCATTTGGCGGTGGCGTAATCCGTGGCCTCGTACCGCTGTATCTGCTGTTCCTTCAGTCCCAGCCGGTCCGCCAACTCCTTTTGACTGAGACCCTGGGAGATGCGTGCCTTGATGAGCAGGGCTGGTAGATCAGCAACCACGCGCAACGTGTCCATTCGGAACTCACCCGCCCTCACCGACTCGTACTCACGCAACTCGGCATCCAGGTCGGCCAGCTGACTGCTGACCGCATCCACCTGCGCTTGCGCAATGATGGGATGCACTCCGCCCACCGCCTCGGGCCGTTCCCTGAGGCCCCGCAGGGTCTGCGCGAAACGCTGGGCCTGCGTTCGGGTGATCCGATATTGCCGTTCGTTCTTGATCATTCGAGGCCTCCCAAATCCACGGCGACGATGCCCTTGGACCTCCCGGTCTCCCTATCCGTCTGGAAGAATTCCCGAAAAGACATGCCGTCGGCGGTTGCTCCAATCGATGCGGGAAACAACTCCTCCAGGTATCTGGCCTTCTGGGCGGCCCGACCCGCGTCAAAGCGCAGCAGGACTGGATCCAGCAACTCCGGCGCCACACCGGTCTCCTCCCAGCAGGCATCGAAGTCGTTCGGAACCTCCTTATCCGTCACGAAACTACCGTCGATGTACACGGTCTCACAACCAGCTCGGCTCAGGCTACCGAGGGCCATCCTGAGTCCGGCCAGGAGCTGTTGTCGCCAGGGGCTGGTGCCGAACCTGCTGACCACCTCATCCCAATGGGCTCGATGAATTCCCGGCGGGAGCAACCCGTCCGCATCGAACTGCGGTATCATCACACAACGTTAGCATTGTGTTGTATTCTGGTCAAATTGCCGCATCCAGCCAGTAGGGAGTGGAGGGATTTCCACTGCGTGGCTGTCTTCGTACGGGTGGCCCTCACTCACGCGGCGGCCTGCGTATTCCCCGCCCGCATCCTTGGACCATCTGGAAGGAGTCACCAACGATGCCGCGGCACCCGGGTGAAAGACGACAATTAGAAATACCGCCCCATTGCCTCACATCATATCCCACTGAACTCCGGTCGCATAAGGTCTCCTGCGGATCCAGCCACAAAATGGGAGTAGCTGGCCATCGTCGTCGGAAAGACTCGCCGCAACCCCTTTGCAAACCCGATTTACGCACTCACCATACTGGCGTTTGCGGCCTATCGATACCCGTTTTGATTCGCACAGTCGCCGTTACGGAAATTGACTTTCCGGTAGCCTCACTTTATGAGCCACCCACTGGCGTTGGGCAGCGGTTCTTTTGAGGCAATGCGACTGGCAATATGGTTTACGCGGGACACCAGGACCTTTTCGCTGGATAACGACAGTTTTACTCCGCCACAGTTGTCGACGCCATTGACAGCTCCCGGGGGATATCAACTGCGCCGGCTCGTCCGCGTCCGCACCGTCCCCCGGTCGACGTACCTTCAGGTAGCAAATCTCATCGGGCGAATCCACGACGTACCCGTCAGCATAACGGTCGGACGCAGGGTAGGCGCGCACACCGTGAAGCCTCCGCTGTCGACGCTGCGGATCACGAACCACCTCTCCGCCGGCATCGGTGAAGAAGTCTTGATAGGTGATCCGTCCATAATCGTCGTTGTGATGGCGGACTCAGTCCGCGATTTTCGTCTCGGGCATACGGTACCCGACCCTGGGTTCGGTGAAGATATATCTTGGGCTGTGCGCGTCGTCTCCCAACTTGCGCCTGAGCCGGCGCATATGCGTGCGAACCACCTGGGGATCACCGGAGTTGGTTACACGCCACACGCGTCGCAACAGCTGCTCGTGGGTCAGTGCTCGCCCGCTATTGAGAGACAGGACGCGCAGCATTTCGTACTCGATGGGCGTCAGATGGACGGGCTGTCCACCGATTTCCACCCTGCGCTGGACATAATCGATGGTCAGATCGCCAAGGGCAAATGGTGACGCCTCATCGCCAACGTCAGCCGCGGCCGCCTTGCGAAGCGCGGCTCTGATCCGCGCCGTCAGCTCCGTGGGCGAGAATGGCTTGACCATGTAGTCCGCAGCGCCCAGATCAAGTACACGCTCGATGTCCTGGTCTCTCCCGTGGGCGGAAAGGCAGATCACCGGCACGTCGGAGATGTTGAGGATGTCCTGCATCAGCTCAAAACCATCGACGCCAGGCAACGCCAACTCCAATAGGACAAGTTGGGGTTTTTCCGACTCGATCAGGTGAAGTGCCTCATCGGGACCTGTGGCAAGTATCGTGGTGTAGCCGCCTTGGAAAAGGATGTCGCGCACGTGTCTCAGCGTCTGGGGGTCATCTTCCACCACCAGGATGCGCGCCGGACCAACTTCGCCGGGACGCGACCGGCCGGCCGACCGATCAGAATTGGCGGGGTCTTCCTGCATGGACTGGTCGGCGACCGGGATCGTGAAAGTGAACCGCACCCCCTGGTCGGGACCGCGGCTTTCCGCCCGGATCCGGCCACCGTGGGCTTCAACGATCCCCTTTGAAATGGACAGCCCCAAACCGGACCCGGCAATCTCCCGATCGACCATGTCGCTGTCGATACGGGAATGTTTCCGGAACAGGTGGGGCAGTTGGTCGGGCAGCACTCCACGACCTTCGGTCGCCACCGAAACCGCAACGTGTAAACCTTCCTGCTCGGCTGACACGCTGATGACGGACTGTCCTTGCGCGTATCTGGATGCGTTGGACAACAGGTTGCTGATCACCTGGATTATGCGTGGACGGTCTGCCATGACGGCGAGGAGTTCTGCCGGCAGATCCACCTGGACGTCGTTGCGGCCCCCTCCGCTGACAAACGAGGTTCTGGCTTGATCCACCAGAGCTGGAACGTCGGAAGGCTCTGGGCTTACCGAAAGCGTGCCGGTCTCAATATGAGCCGCATCCAGCAGGTCGGTTATCATCCGGCGCATCCGGTCGGCCTGGTCGTTGATAATCGTGTGGAACTGGCGAGTCTCCGCGGGGTTCAGGTTTGACGACTCGTCCAGCAGGGTCGCGGCCGAGCCCTTGATAGAGGCCAGCGGGGTCCGCAGTTCGTAGCTGACCAAACCCAGGAAATCTGCCCGCAGCCGTTCCAACTCTTCCAGGGGCGTCATGTCCTGGAGGGTCACGACCACTGATTCCATCTCGTTTCCGTCCTCCGAATAGATGGCCGTGGCGTTGACCAGCACCGTAACCGACCTGCCGTCGGGCGCCTTCAGCACGATCTCCTCGGCGCGCAGCGCGGTGTAGGTGCTCAGCCGGTGAGCCAACGGGAATTCTTCCAGGGAGACCTCCCGTCCATCCATTCGCAGGATGCTCAAAACGTCCATTATCTGCTCGACGGGATGGTCCGGATCCCGCAGACCTTCGACGATCCTCAGCGTCTCGCGGTTGTACGACACCGGCGCTCCCGATTTGGCGTCGAAGACCACCACGCCCACCGGGCATATGCTCACCAGGACTTCCAGGTCGGCCCTGGCCCGCTGCTCGTCCCGGTACCTCTGGGCGTTGGCAATGACCAACGCTGCCTGGGACGCGAACATCACCAGGGTGTCCTGGTCCTCGCACGTGAACTCGCTGCCCGTTTCGCCTTTCGTCACGTATATGGAACCCAACCGCACGCCTTTATTGCGGATGGGAGCAACCAGCAGGGAGGCGACGTCCACGGGAGGACGCCACTCCGCCATGCCCAGCGACCTCATGTACGAGGCCAAATCGTTGACTCGGATCGGATCGGGCACGTCGTTGAGGTAGCTGAAGAATTGCGCGCTTTCCGGCAACGCTCTCAGATGACGGTGTTCTTCCGGCGTCAGGCCCGACGTGACAAACTCCTCCAGCCGGTTGGAATCGTCGAGGACCGTTGTCGCGCCGTACCTCGCGTCGGTCAGGATACGCGCGCTGCTGGTCACCTCTTGGAGCACGCTGTGATAGTCCAGGTCCTCATTGATGCGGAGGCTTGCCTCGCTCAGCTTGGTGAGGCGGTCCTGTAGTGCCTGCATCTCCGTTGTTGTCTGGTTGTCTGTCGTAGTCACGTTCACCTCCCGTCGCTGCTCGACGAACGCAGGCGGGCCGGCCTTCGCGATCTCGTCGGGCCGCAATGAACCATTCGCAGTAAATTGTTATGCAAGTGTCATAACTATACCTTATACCGTTATGTTTACGTCAGATAATTTACCATATCATTTGGTTAATCGAACGCTCAACCATAACGGCTACGTCAATTATCCGGTACGGTCGCGGCGCCGTGTCGGAATGCGACGGTTGAGCTCAAGGAGACAGAATGATGAAAATTGCACTGATTGCCATGAGCGGCGTGCGCGCCTACAACGAGGAACTCACGGCGTTGGGTATGACCATGCCGGGCTTCATGGAGCGTGGGAAGGTGATCGCGTCACTGCCCAGCCTGTCACTGCTCACCCTGGCAGGGATGACGCCGGAATGCTTCGAGGTCGAGTACCACCAGGTGCCGGACATCAGGACACTGGACCGGCTGCCGGACTGCGACCTCGCCGCCATCTCGACGTTCACCGCTCAGGTGAAGGACGCCTACGCCCTGGCCGACCGGTACCGCGAGGCAGGCGTCAAAACGGTGATCGGCGGTCACCACGCCACCGCGATGCCGCAGGAGGCGATCCTCCACTGCGATGCGGTGGTGGTCGGCGAGGCCGAATTGACCTGGCCCCGGGTGCTGGAGGACTTTCGAAAAGGCTGCCTGGGCGGCATCTACCGTACCGGCGGGCAGGAGTTCGATCTTGCCGACTCCCCTCTGCCCCGGTTCGACCTGCTGAACCCCGACGAATACAACCGGATTACCGTGCAAACGCAACGCGGCTGCCCGTGGCGGTGCGACTTCTGCGCCAGTTCCATCATGATGACCCAGCGCTATAAGCTGAAGCCGGTGGAAAACGTGATCCGCGAGATCCGAGCGGTCAAGGACATCTGGCCGCGACCTTTCATCGAATTCGCCGACGACAACTCTTTCGTCAACCGCGCCCATTCGAAAAAACTGTTGCGGGCTCTGGCCGACGAAGGCGTCAAATGGTTCACCGAGACCGACGTTGCCGTAGCCGACGATCCTGAAATTCTTGACCTGATGCGCCAATCGGGTTGTGCGGAAGTGCTGATCGGCTTCGAGAGCCCCACGGCCGGAAGCCTGGACGGCGTCGAACTGAACAACAACTGGAAGCGCAAGCGTCTCGATGACTACCGGGAAGCCATCCGGCGCATTCAGTCCCACGGCATCGCGGTCAACGGTTGCTTCGTATTGGGGATGGACGGCGATACGGTGGAGTGTTTTCCGGCAGTTCGGGACTTTGTCGCGGACAGCGGGCTGTGCGAAGTCCAGATTACCGTCATGACTCCTTTCCCAGGGACCCCGCTGTACGCGCGGCTCGGCGGGGAGGGCAGGTTGCTGGACGCCACCGGTTGGGAGAAATGCACGTTGTTCGACGTGAACTTCCGACCCTGTCAGATGTCGGTTGAGGACCTTGAACACGGCCTTATGAAATTAGCAAAGCAGCTATACACCGACGAGGCCAAAGCCGGTCGCAGGAACGCCTTTCGCGATCACGTCCGTGCGGCTCGGCAACCTCGACCCGAGGAGGCGGCACGATGTCTGGCAAACGTGGCCTGACCAACGCGGGAACCGGCATCATGGCTGAAAACATAGCCCTCGGGCGTGTGCAAACGTCGATCGAGATGACGCGGGACGCCCGCTTCGGCGTCCGCGTCATCAGACTGGCAGCTACCAGCCTGGTTGCCCTGGGTTTGATCTGGGGCTTCCAGTTGGCAACCCTGCAAACCCCCGCATTCGTCGGCATCTGCCTGGCCACAGGCTGGGTGTTGATGCCGGTTTTGCTGACCGCCAGCTTGCGCTGGCCGATGGCGCGCTACGGTCTCGCGCTTCCCTCGACCCTGGTCGGCCTCGGCCTCATCACAATTTGCCTGACGGCCCTGCCGCCGGACTGGGACGCAGCCAGGGTCGGTTGGTTGATGACCACCGCGGGTGTGCTCATGGGCGGTGTCCTGGGCCTCTGGTTCTGGTTCCGTTTGGCGCCGGTGCCGCGTTTCCTGGACGATCCCTTTGGGCCGGGTCGGTGGACCCTGGTTGCGGTCCACATAGTCCTGATCGTCGTGGGCCTGGCGCTGATCGGTTTTAGTGCGTTGGCCCAAACATGATCGAAAACGCGCAGACGTTATCTGCGGCAATCAGACTTCGGCCTCGGCTCGACAGTTGACCAGGTCGTGAAAAATCGCCTATGGGTGCGATCACGGATTGAGACAACCTGCTAGCGGTTAGGCTGTCAGGCGCGCCGGCATGTGAAGCCGCCGCCGAACATTGCTTCACCGTTGGGAGATGATCGAATGAACAAGGAACTGAGCGACGTCATCAAGGACGCCAGGTATTCGTTGATTGCCCGACTTGCGGTGGGTTCCCTGTGGGCGCCGCTCCTTTGGCTGGCGGTGATGGCGCTCGGCGAAGGGGTCAATCTGTTTGACCCGCCAGCGGATGGTACTTTCGAGGGGAACTGTTGTCCCCGGTGACCTGTTGCCTCATTGAGAAATGCTACCGAAAAATCAGCAAGAAGGCAGTCGCAGTAGCGGCGTCGCTGTTGCCCATCAGTTCCACCTCCCCTGCGTCAATAGCGCATTGCCTCAAATCAAATATTACTGAACTTCGGTCGCACAAGGTCTCCTGGCAGATCCGGCCACGAAATGCGAGTAGCTGGTCAGCCTCGTCGGCAAAACCCGCCGCAACGCATCGGAGAACCTGATTTGTGCGTGCACCGCTCCAGCGGCCTCCGTCTTATTGATACCCGCGGTGGTTCGCCAAACAGCCGTTATGTGTAATAACGGAATGCACTCCGCCGACCGGCGTTAATACCTGCTCCGATCCGCCACGGCGTTGTAATCCGTCTGGTCCAGCCAGTGGCACCAAACGCTGGCACCGGGCAGCCGTAGTCTCCTGCTATCCGTAGGGATACCCCAGGCTGCCACTGCAGCGTGAATAACGCCCAGATCGTGGTCGTAGACGAACCTCAGTGCCGGCAGCAGGTCGGTGTCGGTGGACATCATGACACCGACGTCGTAAGCGCCGGTGATCGCAAGCCTGACGAAATCAATGGCCAAGTTGGCTGGTATCGGAGGCCTTGCGTAACCACGGTCGCTCCGTTTGCCCTCCACCGGTTGGACTGCCTCATATGAGCGGCATGTGAGCGCTTGTCCCTGTTCGGGTCCGGCCGACCGGAGTAAATACGCACATCTAACAGGGAGCAGGGCATGCCGCCTGGGCCTCCTCTGCTCGCGATCAACTGGCCCAGCTTGATCGAGTCAAACTGACCGTCAACATTGGACTGGGGATTCGGAAAGAAGCGATCGCGAGCCCGACGATAGGCATTCTGAGCATCAATGAACAGCGCGATTCGCAGGGGAGTGGTCATGAGGAGGCGCCGCGCGAGGCAAAAAATAGACCCTGCTCATCAACTTGGACGAAGCCGAGCCGATTGCAGGGGAGATTGCATACATGGTACGCGAATCGCTCAGAACTGTCAAGCGAGTTTGGCTACAATTCAGGGCAATCGCATTTGGATTGCATTGCCAGCATCCAAATCCTCCAATTCTGTTACGGAAACATCCATGTTATGATAATTTCACGCTTACTTTCGTCGGAATCATGGATAGAAAATATCTAATACGATTGACCTGCCGGAAAATTGACCCGTTAACCGTATTTTGTTACCTTGATCTCACGCTCCGACTCATCGGGGCAGAGGGAGGGAAGCGTAATGGCATATGATCTACTCATAAAGAATGGGCGCGTGGTTGATGGCTCTGGTGGACCCTCATTCTACGCGGACGTGGCGGTAACAAATGGCAAAATCGTGGGGGTGGGCAAATTCAGTGAGCCCGCCACTCACACTATCAACGCCGATGGTCGGGTAGTGGCCCCTGGGTTCATTGACCATCACACCCATTTTGACTCCCAGTGCATGTGGGATCCCATTGTCACTTCTACGTCGCTAAACGGTAGCACCTCGATCATCGTGGGTCAGTGCGGGGCTGTGATCGCCCCGACACGACCGGGAGATGGGGACTGGTACCTGGACATGTTCGACAAGATGGAGGGCATCCCGCTGAGTGTGCAGCGGAAGGGGGTCGATTTCGCTTGGGAATCCATTCCACAGTACATTGATGCCATCGGCCGGCGGCGTGGCATCAATGTAGGTGCCTTCGTCGGCCATTCCGGAGTCAGGCGCTACGTTATGGGCGAGGCCGCCCAGACACGGGAAGCCACCCCGGAGGAAATTGAGGCCATGAGACGCCAGGTCCGCGAGGGGATACTAGCTGGCGCTTTAGGGTTCAGCATTGGCAACTTCGCCGACCAGGGGATAGAGAATTTCGGGGTCAGCGTGCCATCCTCAGTTGCCACCGATGAAGAGCGATACGCAGTAGGCAGCGTGTTGGGCGAGCTCGGCACTGGTGTCTTTCAGGTAAGTGGCGGGGGCCCCGGCGGGTTCCGAACCCCGGCGCTCATTGCCCAGGAGCTATCCCGCAGGACCGGCCGCCCCGCGATTTACAATATATTAGGCCAAGAGTTGAACAAACCCGACGAGTGGAAAGAGCACCTACAAATGGTTGAAGAGGCCTTCAAGACGGGGGCCAGGGCTTACGCCTCGTGCTTATCCGGCACCGCCGGGCCGATCTTCGACTTGAGAGCAGGGCTGGGGGGCCTGGAAGACGAGGACATGATCAGCCCTACTACCGTGTTCCAGGGCATGACGACTTGGGACCCAGTGATGGCCCTGCCGGTTACAGAGAGGATGCAGTCCTTCCGTGACCCCGAGGTTCGCCGGACGCTAAGCATTGAGGCGGTGGAGACCGAAGGCGCCCACTCTTACCAGGCCGCCCGCGGTACCAGGGTGATGAGCTTCAACCGGCGCTGGGACCTGGTTCAAGTATACATGGGGCACCACGAGCGGAACCGGAAGTACAGTGGCAAGAGCGTCGAGCAAATAGCCCAGGAGCAAGGGAAAGGGGTTATGGACGCTTTCCTGGACCTGGTCCTGGACGATGATCTGCGGACTAGTTTCCAGGTAATCGACCGGAATAGCGATCCTGAAGCCCAGCGTCAGATACTGGGGTCGCCGTATACTGTTATCGGGACCACCGATGGCGGCGCTCGGCCGGAAAAGGGAGACCGTACCGACTACAGTACCCACTTGCTAAGCTACTGGGTTCGGGAAAAGCAGATTATGTCCGTGGAAGACGCCGTCTACCGCTTGACCGGGAAGACCGCCCTGATGCACGACCTCCACGACCGGGGGTTCATTGCTGCCGGTAAGGTTGCCGACATAACCATCTTCGACCCAGACACCATCGACCACGCGCCGCGCGAGCCGGTGTATGACTTCCCGGGCGGAGAGATGCACGTGAAGCAGCCTGCCGTGGGGATAGATTATGTGATTGTCAACGGCGAGGTGCTGCTGGAAGGCGGAGAGCACACCGGAGCGCTACCCGGCCAGGTTCTCCGGGGTCCCTTGTACCAAGCTAACCGTTAGCGCAGAAGCCATTGGTCGGGCAGATGGCCCAACCTGGCTTTGATGGGTAATTGAGTAGGGGGCAGGTTTCAAACCTGTCCCCTACTCGTACACACCGGCGGAAAAGGCTTGCCCTCTAGCGGGACTCGCTGCCGTCGGACTAGGGCGTGTTTGCAAAGGGGGCAGGACGGCAGGGCAATCGCATTTCATTGGGATAGGACTTTGAGCAGGTAATCGAAGTCCCATCCGGCCTTTTTGCGTTTGGCTTTGATACCGACTTTGGCACTGCGTTCCTGCTTGAGCAGGTTGAGTGCCAGGTGTCGCATCACCGCACACAAAGATCATGCCTAAGTATGGCTGCTTTCTTATATTCTTACAAATCTACCTGGCAACGATACTAGGCTCATTCAACGCGGCTGTCGCTTCTGCCTCAGTTTCGAAAGGGTAAAACTCAGATCGGTCCCCAGGGGGTTTTATCAGCACCCATTTACCCAAGTAATCTGAGCCCTCGTTAGCCAGGCGTTCACGGTACACTGCGATTGCGTGAGTCAATTCAATCATTGCCTTTCAATTCCTCCTGAGAGCGGTGGGTTCTCATTCCAGCAAGGCTATGCGGCACGGGCATCTTGGCGGGGCGGGCCGCCAGGTACTCGGGCGTCCGGTCGCCATTGACGCGGTTGTACCATCCGCACAGCAGTTGCAGTTTGTCCAGGTGGTCCGTTCCGCCCCGGCTGCGCGGTATCACGTGGTCAACTGTTAGGGGGGCGACAGGGGTTGGTATTTCGTTCTCGGACCTTCTTGGTCTGTCTAGTGGTTTTGTCGACGCAGTTGTTCTTCGAGTTCGCGGATGCGGGTTTCAGCGGCGACGCGCGCCTCATGCTCGGTGTTGGCGCGGGTTTCGGCGGCGACGCGGGCATCACGCTCGCTGTCGGCGCGGTTGCGTTGGTCTTCATAAGTCGGGATATGTTGGCCAGTCTCTGGGTGGTACCAGCCCAGCCGGCCGTGCTCCCACCGGAGGTACAGGTTCAGCGCCGGGCTGTAGCCTTGGAGGTTATCGTCATCCAGTTGTTCGATCGGTATGGGCTGGTATGCGCCGTCTATCAGGCGGTCACCGGCCAGCCTGGCACCGTGATATTCGCCCGTCTGGTCAAACCGCCAGTATTCTAGGATGCCCAACGCGGCATACTCGTCCCGTTTCGCGCCCACGTCGGTTTCGGCAGTGCTCTCAGAGGCGACTTCTAGGACGAAGTCCGGCGGTTTGCCATGTTCCGAGACTACGTAGCCGTTGCTGGCCTCGTAGGCGGCCGGATCTACGTCGAACGCGATGAGCAGGTCGGGACGACGCGCTCGGGTTCGGTCGACGCCCGGGTGTGCAATCATCCAGCGGTCGGCTTCCACCAGGGTGGTGTGCGGGTTGCCTAAGTGCATCGCCAGGGCATGGGAGTTGCCGGTCTTGAACAGTTGATCGTACTGGGTCATCTCGTCGGGTTCGCGCTGGGGCGGGTCCGGCAGTCGAAAACGGCCAGGGGGTTGGGGGGTCTTGGTGTTGGCAGTGGTCATGCTGAACCTCGGTGGGCTTAGCTTGGATGGGCAGGTATTTGCCGGGCGGGTGATGAGTGGAATTATACCTGTGCTGGCTTCGGTCCGGGTAGGACTTGAACCGGGTGGGGTGGGTACTTACCGTAGTTTCGTTTGTGGCGGTTGCCGGTGTTCTTCGGCACAGTCTGCATACCGGGTCTGGACCATTGTGGATTGGTCGGGTCAGCGGCGGGAAGTCCGAGGCCGTTGCGGCACGGGCGATCATCGGCAGCGACTCTTGCCTCAGTGCCCGCTTGGTCCTCGGTGAGCTGAGGCCTCGCGATGTTTGAGGTGTTCGCGCGGCAGGGGAAGCTGATCGGCGTCTTGCAGGTTTGCGTGGCTTTACTTGGGTTGGCTCCAATCCGCGTCGAGGGCCAGGAGGCGGCGTGCGCGGTCGGCGGCCAATGACCAGGTGTCGGGCGGGCTCAACTCGCGGCCGGTATCGGGGTGTTCACCGAGGTACAGGATTATGGTGATCTCCACGTGCAGCTGGAAGCGGGCGTCACCGACGGTGCGGGCGTGGTGCCAAGCGCAGTACAGGTCGGCGCGAAGTCCGGTCCTCGACTGGGACATCGTGTCTCCTTCTGGGAGCACGGGAGACCATGTACGGTTGTTGCGTCGCCCGCGGTCGCCGGGTTGCGTGAGAACCGGGAGTTGTCTGGCCCCGTGATTTACTGATGCGTGAATAAGTACCTAAACCAAGCCTACCCGTCGTTCCCGCTTTCGCGGGAACCCAGCAGCTCCGGACAAAAACCGCCCGGGTTTAGATGATCGTTCACGCATCAGTAGTCCTGCCGGTTCCCTGTTGCCACCTAACGAACCGAGCTATGAAACGTGAGCGCGGGTCACCGTCGTCGGAAGGACTCGCTGCAACGCATCGGCGGACCCGATTTGGGCATCCATCCTCCAGCGTCCTCCGCCTTATTGATACCCGCCGTGGTTCGCATAAGGTCATTATGTAAACCAGTTTGTGCGGGGCGTGTCGCCACCGGCCCGATTGCGATTTCCGCCGTCCTGACGTCCACGGGTTGGATTGCGGAAATCGCCGCCAAGTTGCCTGCCATTCGTCGCCAAGCCTGGCAACCGCGCGGTCGCCGCGATGGAAATCGCAATCCGATCGTCCCCGCCAGGGTGCCGTCCATACGGGCCGCTATTGATACCCCTCGCCTCAGTAAAGGGGCCGGATTTGGTCACAATATCCGGCCTGCTGGAGTGGAACGGTGCCCTCCGGCGCGGGGCGTGTCAACTTGCCGTGAGAAGCCCCCGCCGGATCTACCGGCAAGGGAGTGATACGGAGCCGTTTGCCACCGGGCGCCGTCACTGGTGATTACGCTGGCCCTACGGTAACAGATCACCGCGCCAGGTGGCCGGGTGCGTCCATGAATCAACGATGGCTGGCCAGAAACCTACTCTGTTCAGAGTTGAGGGGGAAGTGAGCAGTTGCGCGATTCACGCTTCTCCGTGCTGCGACAGATCTACGCCCCTCTCCTCATCCGGTTCACTGAGCCGGAGACCCATGGTGTGCTTCAACACCAGCAGGATTATGCTGGTCATGACGAATGACCAGGCAAACGCGGCCAGAATGCCGACCACCTGATAAAAAACCTGTTCCAGCCGTGATACGTCGGCTTCCAGCGCGCCGAAACCGATGCCCACAAAGATGCCCGTAGCAACGGCGCCCCACATCCCGCCAACGCCGTGGATGCCGAACACGTCCAGGGAGTCGTCGACACGCAGCCGGTGAACCAGTTCAACGGCGGCAAAACAGATTGCGCCGGACACCCCCCCGATGATCAGGGCCGGCATTACGCCGACAAATCCCGCCGCCGGAGTGATGGCCACCAGGCCGGCCACCGCGCCGGCCGCCGCCCCACTGCCCGACTGTCGCTTGGTGAGTATCCACGAGACGACCGACCAGGACCCCATTCCCGCCGCCGCGGATGTGTTGGTGACGACGAAGGCATTGACGGCGGTCTCAGTGGAAAGATTAAAGCTGCTGCCCGCGTTGAATCCGAACCACCCGAACCACAGCAGGCCCGCTCCCAGCATAACCAACGGCACGTTGTGGGGCGTCACGGTTACCGATCCGAAACCGATGCGCTGACCCACTATGAGTGCGGCCGCCAACGCCGCTGAGCCCGATGCGATGTGTACGACGGTTCCTCCGGCGAAGTCCAGGGCGAACCCCGTTTCGCTCATCCCCAGCACGCTGCCCAGATTGCCCAACCAGCCCCCACCCCAGACCCAGTGGGCCAGCGGGGCGTACACGACGGTTACCCACACTCCGGCGAAGACGACGTAGGTGGGAAACTTGAAACGCTCGGCGAACCCGCCCGAAATGAGGGCAACGGTGATGATGGCGAACATTCCCTGGAAAACCATGAATGACTGCTCGTGGAGACCCACCCCAACCATCCCGAACTTGGAGAGGTCTCCCACGAACCCCAGACCGCCCGCGCTATTGCCGAACGCCAGGCTATAGCCCCACAGCACCCACAGCACGGTCACGACGCTAATCGCAGTGATCGAGTGCATCATCGTCCCGATGACATTTTTATGGCGCACCAGCCCGCCGTAGAAGAGCGCCAAACCGGGCACCATGATGAACACCTGACCGGCGGAAATCAGAAAGGACAGGACTTCAAGCTCGGAGAACTCCATCACTCGACTCTCCATCACCCAGGCGCCGGAAAACTCAACATCCAGGGTTCCTCGGTATCAATGTAGCCGGACTGCCGCGGGGACGTGGTGGTACGCATTGCCAGTTTAATGCAACATCTGCCCCAAATGGCACAGGACCGTCAGACGGTACTACGGTACTGAGGAAGTGCGTGCCCCGCCAACAGCGTTGACGACGAGACCGTCCGGGACTCTCACCTGGCGATGGACGCATTGCCTCACTAAAGCCGTCGTTGTATTGCTAGGGGGTGTCGTCAAAAGAGTTTGCTCCAGATCATCACTGCCCGGAGTTGGCAAATGGCCAGGTATGACGCCGCTCTCTTGGCATAACGGGTCGCCACTCCGCGCCACTGCTTGAAGTCCAAGAATCCGTTCTCCACCAAGTGCCGCAACTTGTACAGTGCCTGGTCGTAGTCCCGCTTTTCTCTCCGGTTGCTTTTGGGCGGTATCACTGGGTTCATTCCCGATGCCCGAGCGGTGGCTATGATTTCATTGGTGTCATAGGCTTTGTCCGCCAGCAGACACTCCGCCTCTATACCCTCGATCAGGGGCAACGCCAAAGAGCAGTCGGCCACCGTGCCTCCAGTAACCGCCAGCCTTACCGGCATTCCGTGGGAGTCCACCGCCAGGTGCAACTTGCTGTTCAGCCCCCTTTGGTGCGGGCAATAGCCTGATTTCCGCCCCGAGCGCCGGCACTGTGGGGATGGGCCTTGATGTAGCTGGCGTCTATCATCAGCCACTCGAAATCAGGCACTCGAAATCAGGGTCATCCATCACTTCCTCCAACAGTCCGGCCCACACACCCCGGTCCCGCCAGCGGCAGAAGCGGCGGTGGGTGTTCTTCCAGTCTCCGTAGTCCGGGGGCAAATCGCGCCAGGGAGCGCCGGTGCGCAGAACCCAGCAAACGGCGTCGATAAACCGCCGGTTGTCATGGGCCGGCCGACCTCTCTTGCCTGCTCCCCCGGGCAGGTACAGCCTCAGCCGCTCCCAAACACCGTCTGTCATATCGTGGCGCCGGTGCGCTGCCGTCATACTCCCCACCTTCCACACTCTCCCTGTTACCGGCAATTTACCACCCTCTCACTGTTTTGACGACACCCCCTAGTGCTCAATCAAACTTGGAATGGAAGCGATAAAGGCGATGCAATTTGGTCCTGGAGGCTTTTGATACCGGATTGTGGCCCAGCCCAAGCGCCTTTCGCCCACGCTATTTCCGTAGCTCTCACCCACACCTATTCGCAGTAGCGGGCGTAGCCGGCCCTGATCTCATCCATGGTGACCTCCCCGCGCTCCAGTTGAGCACGCAACCGCTCCTCCACCGCCTCGGCGCTCAGCGGCACGGTCCCGACGGTGCCGGACGCGTTCAGGCGATGCAAAGCGGTGTTGGCGTCCGCCAGGCATCCGGCGTATCGACGCACCATCCGGTCATCGGCGTCCACCCCGCAGGCCAGCATTACCATCAAGCAGACCATTATCGTCAGCGCGATCCACAACCGATGCACGGTTGACTCTCCCAAGCGCCCCACGGCGGGAGTTCATCAGGGGCGCCCCGCGCCGTCGGCCAGCCGGTCCGGCATACTCTCCCCAAACATCTGGGACGCCGCCACTGCGGCGAAATCGGGATCGACGAAGTAGCTCTGCAGCGGGCTGTTGGCCGCCACCGGCCGGGGCAGCGTCATCCCCCGTTCCCGCTGGAACCGCGCTAGCGCGTGGCCCATCCGCATCAGCAACGAGCGCAGCTCCGCCGGCGTCAGCTCCGCACGCTGGCACAGGGCACTCCGATGGATACCCGCTGCACCGGCCCGCCAGACCTGGAGCGTCATCCGCCTGGCCACGGGATCAAGGGCCGCCATGAAGTCGCCAGCCAGCTCTTCCGTCCAACGAGCGAGCGGCGGCGACCCAGCGCTTGCCGTTGTCTCCGGCTCCAGTACGGCTACCAGCTCCGACTGGTTGTGCTCAGCTGGAGCAATCGGCGCGCCCGCATGACCCGGGTCGACATCGGGTGCCACCCCACAGATGCGGCGCAGCGCCCGGACCACGTCGTCAGCCTCGCCCTCCAGCTCCAGGTGCATCTTCACCATTGCCACACATTTCCTTGCCCTCGCGGCCGGTCGGCTGTCGTCCCGCCGCCGGGGCGATCAAACTTGCGATGTTTGCGCCAATCGTCAGAAGGCCGAGCCCGATGCCGACGAACAGGCTATACCCCTTCAACTTCGAGGTAAAGAAGCCGCAGATGATGGCCGTGGTAAGGCACAAGACAACGGGCGCGACTATCAGAGCAAGAAAGCAAATCTATGGGAATCGGGAGGACCCTGACCTATGGGCATCGTGGCACTCCAATCGGGAGAGCCGGGGCTCTCCGCTCGCGCCATTATGAACGTGCCAGGACCGCGTTTAATACGGGCCCGTCGCTGAACCCCAGCGCCTGGCGCACCGTCTCGCTGGTGCGGATCAGACGTACCGCCGACGTGGGCCAATCCGGGTTGTTGGGGTTGACCACCTCATGGCGTTCCACGATCCCCGCCTCCTGGTATTCGTCAATCAGCCTCCGACACTCGTACTCGTTCCACCCCATCCCCCAGTCCAGTATCCACTGGTCGCACAGCATGCTGTAGCCCACGAAGTTCAGCCGGCCCTCCAGCCGGTGCATCTCCCGCACGAACCGCTCCAGGACATCGTCAGCCCCCGAGTCGTACGCCTCCACAACCGCGGAGAGGGACACGTTGACGTCGCCGTGCTCCGCCAGTTGGATGCCCAGCTCGGTGAACTCCCGCCCATCATCGGACCGGAGCGACCAGTCCCGAAGGCCTTGCCGCCCGCCACCTCTCCGAATATGCGGCCCACGTCGCTCATGGCCCGGCACAGCTCGGCCGGCCTGACGTTGCGCCGGTAGAGCTGCGCTCCGCGCCGGATGTTCTCCCAGTCGATGGCGATCAGAACGCCCTGGGGTTGCTGGCTCATGAAGTCGGCTCGCGCGCGAACGGTGTGTGGGTACCGGACCCGGTACGGTTGAGGGCATCCCCTCTGATGATCTGCAGGAGGCACCAGGTGTCCGCCAGTCGAGGTGCCGGTACTCCGTCCAGGGATCGAGAAACGACACGTCGGCCATCGCCAACCGGCTCGCCTGGTGAACACCCGAGGGATGGACGCGGCGGGACCCGTGGCGTAGGGCGAAACCCCACGATGCGCTCGGATCAGGCCTCACTGTACCCGTCTGCCAACCAATGATGTGAGCGGAGACTGGAGCAGGTAGCGCAACCTGTTTGGTCAGTCCACTGCGGGCAGACGGCGGTTCGTCGGCCGCACCGCCCGCAGCGGTGAGACCATTGTATCGGCCCTACCCACACCAGCGTAGGGAACAGGTGTCATCAAAATACGAACCGCTGGCCACGGCCTTGAGGAGAGACCGCGGCGGTGGGGTACAATTGCCGCCCCCATTCCGTCTCCAGGAGCCGCCGCCAATGACCACCCCGTCCGCAGCCGTTGAGATTTACTGCGTCAAGTGCAAGACCCGAACTGGATCCAAAGACATCGAGGCCGTCACCATGAAGAACGGCCGGCCCGCCACCCGGTCCGTCTGCGTGGACTGCGGCACCAGGAAGTTCCGCATCGGCGTACTTCCCTGACCGAACGCTTTCACCAATCAGCATGGCGCTGGACCTGGGCCTCACCACATATCAGCTGCTGTCCGCACTGGACGGCGTGGCCCTGGACATCCAGGGCCGCAGCCAGCGCCTGGACAATGCCATCGACCGGGCGCTCGCCGTTTCCGCCGACGAGGCCGCCTTCCGCACTGCCGCGGTGGGCCGTCGTCCCTACATCTCCGCCCGCACCGGCCCCGAGGGCCTGCTGGGCCGCCGGCCGCCGCCCCAGGTTCCCCAGGACTGGACCGCGCTGTCCGTGGACGGCTCCCACATCGATGTCGACCGACACCTGCCCCTGCGCTGTCACCTCATCAACCTGGGCGGCTGCGCCATCACCTACGGCGCCGGCTACGGCTGCCAGCTGTTCAGCGAGCCCACCCTGGCGGTGGAGGATGCCGACCTGTACCTGCGTTCGCGCGACGGCGCGCGCGGCGAGACCTTGATCGCCGGCCCGCTGCTCGGCGCCCTGCGCACGGTACGGGAGGTGGAGCGCCTGGCCGACACCGTGGAAGAGATGCCCGACGATAGGCCGGTGCTGGCCCTGCTGGACGGCACCCTGGCCTTCTGGGACCTGCAGCGGGGCAACTACCCCCGCTACGTCGCCGATATCCTCATCGCAGAACGTCTGCAGCCCGCCCTGGCCCGCCTGCGGGCGGCATCCACCGACCGGCGTCCCGTGGCCGTGGCCGCCTACACCTCACGGCCCCGCACCACCGAGGTGGCCGGCGCCGTGCGCCTCCTGCTCTGCGACCGGGGCGACGGCGACTGTAACCGTCTCTGCACCGCCCGCCGCTCCGACCTGGCGTCCTGCGACAGCGCCGCGGGCTTCGACGACCGGGAGTTGTTCGAGCTGCTGCTGGAACCGGGACACCGCTCGCCCCTCTACCGGTCCAGTCATCTAGTATTACAACGACAGTTGGTAAAGACAGACCCTGATTTTCGCACACGCTAAACGGGGAGGACACTCAGATGAGGATAGCTTGGCCACCCTCGGATGTGGAACGTCAAGCGTCAATCACTTAATCCGTCGTTGTAATACTAGCGGCGCGCTTCGCCCTGGGGCTGGCCACCGGCCAGGAGTGGAGCCACTTCTACTACCTCAACGGCGGCGCCGAGATCGCCCGGGTGGAGGTCCCCGACTGGCTGGCCGAGGATCCGGAGCTTTTGGCGCTCAGCCATGCCATGCTGGTGAAACAGTGCGAGTTGGGCCTAGGCTATCCGGTGGCCATCTCCGAGGCCCACGAGCAGGCCGTTATCACCGGCCACGACCGGGAGGAGTTCCGCCGCATGACCCTCATGCTGCTGGAACAGCGGGGACTGCCCACGCCGGAGTCGGCCAAGGCGTTCTCCAAGCGCCGGCCCTGGGTGTAATGCGTCCCGGCGGCGCGGTCAGCTTCACATCGGCGTCGGCCGAAGATAAACCAGCGCCAACACCAGGGCAAGACCACCGGGAGCAGCCGCTGCAAGCCAAAATTCGCCATGGGGAACACCACCCCAGCCCTGCTGGCACGCTCATCGGATGTTCTCCCGATAGCATCACCGCCGACATCCGCTCCGACAATGGTCCCGCCAACCGCCGCACCTCCGGAGCCGACGCAAGCACACGTCGCGGATGTTCCATCGCCCGCGGGGAATGAGATGCTGGCCACCTGCGATGTTCCACACCGGCCGGGTGCTGCCGTAATCACACTGCCGGCAACGCGGAGGCGTCAGGGCAGCGTGGACACCGCCACCGCGCCCGGACCAACGTGGGTGCCGATGGCGGAACCAATCTGCACGGTGTAGATGTTTTCCGGAGCGGCCAGGTCGGACAGGCGATGCCGCATCTCCTCCGCCGGGGCGGCGTCGGTGGTGTAGGCAACGGCCAATTTGGAAACCGCGCCTTGTTCGCGGACCAAGCCCTCAAGTCGTTGCAGGCCACGACGCAAGTTGCGGGGACGGTCAACCGGCAGCACCTCGCCGTTGGCAACCTTGAGGATGGGTTTGACCTTGAGCAGGGAGCCCATGAAGGCCTGGGCTTTGCCGATGCGGCCGCCTTTTTGCAGGTATTCCATCGTGTCCACCATGGCGTAGCCGTAGCCGCCGCCGGCGCGGACGCGGGCGGCTTCGGCGACCGATCCCGCAGTGGCCTCGGGTGCGGCGGCGTCCTCGGCAGCGGCGATTACCTGCAGCATGTGGCCCACCGACGCGGTGCCCGAGTCGATAATGGTCACCGCGACATCGTCGAACTGGGAAGCCGCCTGCGCCGCCGAGTTATAGGTCCCGCTGAGTTGCTGTGCCACGGTGATACAAACAACCTGATGTCCGTCCGCGACCAGAGACCCGAACCGTTCCGTGAAGTCCCCGGGCGTGGGCTGCGACGTGCTGGGCAGTTGCGGCGACGACTGCAGCCGCGCGTAGAACTGGGTGGGATTGATGTCGATGCCCTGACGGTAGGACTCCTCTCCGAACAGCACGTAGGCGGGGACCACCACAATATCAAGACGGTCCACGTTTTCCTGAGCGATATCGCAAGTGCTGTCGGTGACGATTTTCACTGCCATTTCATGCACTCCTGGCCACGAAAAATATGCGATGCGTTATTCGACCGATACCAGGTACAGGTAGTGGGGCTGGCCGCCTTCGTACACGTCAACCCGGGCGCCCCGATACGTATCTTCCAATGCACCTTGCAGTTCGGCAGCCTGTTCTTCCGTAGCGCCTTCTCCTACCGCGAGCTCCCCAGAAAGCTCCCGTGGCGATGGACTCGGCCACGTCGCCGGCGGAGGTGGCGTCCGCTTCCTGGTCCATCTGCTCCACGCCGGCTCGGAGGGTCAGCAGCATGTTGGTGCCGCTATCGCCGTCGGGAACGGGAAACACGTTCAGGGCGTTGGCGGCGTCGCGGTACAGTTCCATATAGGCCACGGAGCCCAGCACAGTCTCCCGCAGGTCGGGCCCATGCAGCGCGGTGGTCAGCGTGGTCATTCTGGCTTCCAACCTGGATAACAGGGCGCCGGCAGTATATCACTACCTTTTTGCCTGGACTTTGCACAAAAGCTAGATAAATTATAAGAATAGGGTAAGCTGGCCGGACCCTCCTCGAAAAAGGCCAAGCCATGCCCACCCTGCCCAACGCGATTGTACCCGTGCTCCATCCCTTCGCCACGCTGTTTCGCAACCCGACCTGGCGGAAAGCCCAAATCCTGTTGGTCGGCGCGATACTGGCTCCCGGCCAACGCACCGTGGCATCGGCGCTCCGTGTCATGGGACTCAGCGACGACCGCAGCTACGCCCGTTATCATCAAGTGCTCAATCGGGCGGTGTGGTCGCCCCGCTCGTTTCGGAACCGGCGGGTCAATGGCAGGGGCATTCGGTGGAACAGGTTGCGGAGGGCGGGCGGCTGGTGGTCGCGGGCCGTGACGTAGTCGTTGCTCAGCTCGAACGCCTCCCCGATGCGACGCACGGAGTCGGGCAGGTCCAGGCCGAAGAGGGTTTTGACCACGACGTGCAGGGTGAGTTCGCTCATCTCCCGCGCCAGGTCAACCCTGGCCCCGTCCTGCCACTTCTCCTCGTGCCGCAGGGTGAAGTCCACCATGACCTCCGCATAGCGGGCGATACGGCCGTGGTGAAACTGCGGCTGCATCAGGCGGCGCTAGCGCAGGTGGAACGGACCGTTAGCAGTGACCAGGCCGTTGCCCAGCAGGTAACGGAGGGTCTCGGAGAGCCGGCCGCGCCCGACGCTCTGGTGGTTGGTGACGAACAGTTCCCAGACCAGGTCGGGGTGGTTGACCAGGTACACCAAAACCGGTTTCACCGACATGGTGACGAGGTCGCCGTAACCGGCGGCCTCCCGTATCAATCCGACGGGGTCGAACAGGTAGCGGCAGGACTGCCCCACGACGGGCCACTCGGAAGGTCCGGGCGGCAGCGCGGACCGGTCAACCGTGGGATTGGGCGGATAATGCACGGTGTTTGCGTTCGTGGCCATGGTGGGTTTCCTCCCTTGAGATCCGCCGAAATGTTCACTCGTCCCGATTGTGCCAATGCCGACCGGTGGGGTGGGTCGGCCAGGACGCGGCCGGCGGCGACGGTCGACGTCGACGTACCCACCCCTTTTGCGGTGAGTGATGGGAGCTGTCCCAGGCAGTCGTCGAACCAGGGTCGTGGCGGCGCCGGTGAAGCGACCCGTCACCGGGGCATTGGAGCGCGGTAGGCCTGCACCCCGCCCGGCAGGGAGCTGACATACACCACGCCGCCGCTGACGGTGTAGAGCCTTGCGCCCAGGATGTATCCGTTTTGGAAATCCCGAATGAACGCACCGTCGGAGGCGTCAATGGCCATCAGGCTGCCCAGGTCGGACTCCGCGTAGAGGACGCCGTCGGCTACCGACAGCGACTGCAGGGCCCAGCTTTCGGTGGCCAGTGTCCAGCGTTCCGCGCCGGTGGCCGGGTCCAGGGCGAAGACGTGTCCTCCTTCGGCGGCGCCGTAGATCACGCCGTCGGCGACGACGGGCGCGGCGCTGATGAAACCGGGCGCCTCGTGGGTCCAGAGAACATCACCCGTGGTAGCGTCCAGGGCGTGAAGAAACTGGTCGGGCGACAGGTAGTACACGCCGTCCACCACCAGCGCCGGGAAGTCCTGTGCCGGATACCGCTCGGTCCCGTAGCTCCAGATGACCTCCCCGGTCGACTCATCGAGGGCGTAGGCGGTGTTGATCACGGTGAGGTACACCACGCCCTCCAGCACCGTGGGAGCGGATTTAACGTAGCTGCTGACGGGCGCGCTCCAGGCCAGTCGTCCGGTGGCCGCGTCCAGCGCATGGAACTCGCCGTACTCGTCCCCCGCCGTGTAGACCAGGTTGCCCGCTACGGCGGGGGCCGCTTCGGCGTCAAAGGCGCGGGGCTCCTCGGCGGTCCAGACCACGTCGCCGGACTGTGCGTCCAGGGCGACGACCCGGTGGTCGCCATCGACCCGGGCGCTCAAATAGACCTTGCCGCCACTGACCGCAGGCGAGTACTGCACCCAGGAACCGGTGTCGTAGCTCCACAGCTTTTCTCCGGTATCGGCATCCAGAGCGTGGAGATGGTTGTCGTTGGAACCCACGTAGACGACGCCGTCGGCCACCGTGGGAACCGACACCACCACGTCGCCGGTGGTGAAGCTCCACAGTTCGTTGCCGGTGGCGGCGTCCAGCGCATAGACCCGGTGATCATTGGAACCGACGTACACCACGCCGTCCGCCACCGCAGGAGCCGCGCTCACCCATCCCTGGGTGGCATGGCTCCACAGGCGGGATTCATCATGCGCTGCCGGTCCACCTGGCGGAGTCCCGCTTTCCATGGCTGCCAGCTCGGGTGCGCAGGTGAAGAGGCCGAAGGTCAACGCGAAGAGCGGTTCAACCTGATCCGGCGTAGCGTCCGGCAGGGACGCGGCGACCAGCGCCGGAATATCGGCGCCATTCAACAGTTCACCGATGCAGGCCTGGTGCTGCTCGGTCAGCTCGATCTCCTGCCCCAGTCCTGCGAAGAAGATGGACCGGAACAGCACGGCAGCGGTGTCCGGAGCCAGGCAGCCGAACACCGAAACCTCCCAGTGTTGGGTGTCGCCTTGACCGTAGACCGGGCTGTCCAGCGCCAATGCCAGACCCTCCTCTCCCAGTTCATTCCGGAGGCAGGACCGTTCCGTCTCGGTCAGCGCGTCGAACACGTCCGACCAGAGAGGGTCGGGGCCGGCTGCGGACAGCGCGGCTTCCACTTCCGCTGGGCCCCCGGGCGAAGGGAACGCAGCGGGCAAAGCGGTGGGATCGATCATCAACTCAGGGGTCAGTTCAGGGTGGGCGTTCGTGGTGGGTGCATTGGCGGTAGCCTCCGCCTGGCGCGTGGACTCGACGCTCTCGATGGCGGCCTGAACGGTAGCCGCAATGTCCGGCTCAGGCGTGGGCAAAGCCTCCGACCGGCCGCCGGGGAACAGTCCGCAACCCAGCGCGAACCAGCACATCAGCGCCATCCCGATCAGGATCGCAGTTCGCGCCGAAGGCTGTCGGATGGTGTGGTTCATTGTTTCCTCACCTGGTGGATGACGCGCCGCCATCGTCCATGGGCGTGAAGGTCCAAAGGGGCGGCGCGTCGTCGGATTTGGGCAAAGGGCGGTCATTGTACAGCGAGCCCGTCTGACGCGGGACAACGGCCATCGGACAGACTGGCCAATTCGGGAAGGGGTACCTTGAGACAGTGTCCCGAGCATTGCCGGGAGTACGTCGTCGCCCTCCATCCGGTAACTTAATTACGCGCGAAAATGCCCCGGCGGATTGAACGACGATAGGCCGCAACGGCGACCTGCGCGGTCCGCCCATCCGGCTGCCGTCGGGATTCTCTCCAAGGTCCGGGGTCAATCCCGGAACGCCGGCCACCGGAGCCCGCCGAGATGACCCAATTCTTCCGGATCATCCGCGACCAGTCGGAGAGCATGCGCCACCTGATCGGCGACCTGCTCGACGTGGCCCGCATCGAAACCGGCACCCTGCCGGTCTCCCCCGAACCCGTGGAGGTGACCGTCCTGGTGGACGAGGCCAGGAGCCGGTTCCAGAGCGGGGGCGGCCGGAACAACCTGCAAATCGACCTGCCGCCGGACCTGCCCCGGGTCCTGGCGGACCGGCGGCGCATCGTCCAGGTGCTGAACAACCTGTTGTCCAACGCGGCCCGGCACTCCAGCGACTTGTCCCCCATCCGAGTCGCCGCGGTGCGGGACGGCGTCCACGTCGCCTTCTCGGTGGCCGACTACGGCGTGGGGTGCCTGCCGAGCGGCTGCCCCACCTGTTCCGCAAGTTCTCGCGCCTCGACGGCGAGGAACGGGGACGGTAGGTCGGCGGGTCCGGCCTGGGCCTGGCCATCTGCAAGGGGATCGTGGAGGCCCACGGGGGGCGCATCCGGGCCGAGAGCGACGGGCCGGGCCTGGGCAGCCGGTTCACCTTCACCCTGCCGGCGGTGAAGGAGGCCGCTGCCGTCCGCTCCAGACGGTCCCGGCCACGGCCTCGAAAGGAACGGGAGCCGACCCGCATTCTCTGCGTGGACGACGACCCGCAGACCCTCCGGTACGTCCGGGACGCCCTCACCAGGGCGGGCTATGCGCCCATCGTTACCGGAGACCCGGAGGAGGTCCCCCGGCTCATGGCGGAAGAAGCGCCCCAGCTGGTCCTGCTGGACCTGGTGCTGCCGGGCAGCACGGCATCGAGCTGATGCAGGCGATCCGCGAAATCGCCGACGTGCCGGTCATCTTCCTGTCCGCCTACGGCCAGGACGAGGTGGTCGCCCAGGCCTTCGACCTGGGGGCGGCCGACTACGTGGTCAAGCCCTTCTCGCCAACGGAGCTGGTGGCCCGGATCCGGGCGGCCCTGCGCAAGCGGGCGGCGCCGGAGTTGGCCCAGCCCTCCCAGCCCTACGTGCTGGGAGACCTGACCGTCGACTACTCCCAGCGCAGGGTAACGCTGGCCGGACGCCCGGTCGCGCTCACCATCATCGAGTACCGGATGCTGGTCGAGCTTTCGGCCAACGCCGGGCGGCCGCTGACCCACGAGCATCTGCTGCAACGCGTCTGGGGACCGGACAAGGGCGAGGACTCCGCGCCGGTGCGCAACATCGTCAGGAGGCTGCGCCGCAAGCTGGGCGACGCCGCCGGCAACCCGGCCTACATCTTCGCCGAGCCCAGCGTCGGCTACCGGATGGAGCAGGGCGAGGGAGCGGAACCTGAACCTGGCCCGGCGCCGGAACCTGAGACGGAGACGGAGCCGTGACCGTCCTGGTCTTCGCAGACGAGCGGCGCGGGACTTATTGCCTGCTGCCGCCCGCCTGAGCCACTTCATCGCGGTTACCACGTGGTATCCCCGCCGTTGGAACGGGCGTCCCCTTGTGCGACAATTCCCCGGCGGGCCGATCGTCGCCCACGAACAGGTTGTCGCCCGTGGACAGGATGGACGAGTGCACCGCCGACCTTCCGCCGGGGAGGAGCTGATGCTGGAGCCACAGAAACCGCTCGTGACCGAGTTGGCCCTGGCCGATGCCCTGGACCGGCTGGTCAACCAGACCCGGGAGTTCAGGGCCGACGTGGACCTGCGCGTGCAGATCACCTTCTCCGGCACGCCCGACGTGGGCTTTCCAATGCAGCGGGAGATACGCGACATTCCCGGCGAGATCGTTCACCGCGTCTGGAACGAGGGCCTGCGCGATTACGAGACCCCGCATCGCTCCGGTCCGGAGACGCCGTCTGAGACGACCGGCGCAGGACACGCTTGGGCGTTTACACTCCGAGCCAGCGCAGCTGAGCGTAACACCTGACCAGAGCCGGCGAGTCCGTCATCACCAAAGCGCTCCAGCGCAACCACGTACCCTCGTCGGCCATGCCCATGGCGCCTACAATCTACCCGGTAACGTCATCAAACCCACCCGGGTTCCAGTACTCCCCAACGATGGCGTCCGGGTCACCCCAGTCAGCCCGACCCTCGGCAACGTCAGCTTCTCCCGCAGTTCCACAATCAGCCGGAACCAGCAGCCGAGCTGCCGCCATCGTCAGCCACCCTGCTCGCCCGGGGCGCCCGGTTCAGCCCACGTTCCCATACCGCAATCGCCGCCTCCCGCAGTGCCCGGCCAGCCTCGACGGTCGTAACCGGATCCCCTGCGGCCCTGGCCCCATCCAGCCGGAACGCTGCCCACCACAGCGCCGACAGCGGATCAGGGTTGGCTCCCGCGACGCCGGCCCAGGGCTGTTCATGGGGCTGCCAGTTGACGGCGGCCCGGTGTTCCCGGACCGCCGCCGTCATCGCCTCCGCCGCAGCCAACAACTCCCGCAGCCGCGCCGCTTCCTGCTCCGAAGGCGGACCCCCCTCGCCGGAACCGCGACGGACCAGCGCACGCTTGCCGTACCGTACCGCCGCCCGGGCCAATCGCGCCCGGGCGCGAGTTTGCGCTTTCCGCAGCTCAGGAATGCTGGCCGTGCTCATTGACTTCCTCCGCGCTCCGGACTCCAGCCCGGTCAGCCCATCCCGCTGACGCCCGCCTGATCGACCGCTCCGGCGATGACCGCGGTGACCGGCCCGCCGTTGGAACAGCCATCCCCTTGTGCGACAATTGCCCCGGCGGGCCGGTCACCGCCCGTGGACAGGATGGGCGATCTCACCGCAGACCTTCCGCCGTGGAGGACCCGATGTTGGAACGACACAAACCCATCGTAACCGAGCTGGCCCTGGCCGACGCCCTGGACCGGCTGGTCAACCTGATCGAGGAACTGCGGGTCGACGCGGACCTGCGCGTGGAGATCACCACCGACGAGACAGACCTGGTGAAGCTCACCTTCTCCGGCACTCCCAGCGTGGGCTTTCCCCTGCAGCGGGAGGTGCGGGATATTCCCGCCGAGATCGTTCGCCGCGTCTGGAACGAGGGCCTGCGCGACTACGAGGTTCTGTAGTGCCACAACGACACGCTCTGCGCATGGCGCTCCATGGCGTCCTCGGCATATGGTACACAGCCCAGACCGGTCGATGACGCCGCCCTGCTGCGATCGGCCCAGTCCGGTCAAGACACTCCGTACAACCATACGGGCCCCGTTTTCGGATCACCCGATTACAGGGGGCGCCGGATGAGGTAAACCGATGCCTCCAAACATATACGGCAATCTGATCCGGCTCGATACCGGCGACGGCAGCGGCGAGGAAGTGCTGGAGCGCGTTCCGCTGTACGCGGGCGTCTCCCAGGGCGGAGTCAGCGAGGACACCCTCCAGGAGCTGCTGTTCCGTTCCCCACGGGCACTCCCCATTACCGCCATCGACGCCACTTACGACGGAGCCGTCCCGGTGTGCCGCGAGTTGTCCACGCCCGCCGGCTATCTGGATGCGCTGTACGTCAATCACTTGGGCCGATTGACCCTCGCCGAGTTCAAGCTGTGGCGCAATCCCCAGGCGCGGCGCGAAGTTATCGGACAGATCCTCGACTACGCCAAGGACCTCGCTTCGTGGGGATACGAGGACCTGCAGACCAGGGTGTCCCTGGCCACCGGCCGGAAGGGCAATGCGCTCTACGAACTGGTCCGGGAGCATTACCCCGATTTGGACGAGGCGGAATTCGTCGACAGCGTCACACGCCACCTCAGGCGCGGTGAATTTCTGCTGCTCATCATCGGCGACGGCATCCAGGAGGGCGCCGCCAACATCGTCGACTTCGTCCAGCGCTACAGCGGGTTGCACTTCAACCTGGCACTGGTGGAGGCCGCGCTCTACCGCGACGGCGCCAATCGCCTCATCGTTCAACCCCGGGTCCTGGTCCAGACGGAAATCGTCCAGCGTTTCGTCATTGACGGTAGCGTCGAACGGGTCGCCGTCATTGATGATGCCGACACCCAGCAGGAGACCCTTTCGGACCAGGACGAGGAGAACCTCCGCTTCTGGACCGCAGTGCTGCGGGACTATGCTTTCGCAGACCCGACCGCAGAACTGCCCTCACCCCCCAAGGACTCAACGCTGTACGTGACCGTACGACATTCCGGCTTTTCCGGTTGGGGCCTCTGCTTCGGGGGATATATCCATCGCAGGGCCTCCGACCTCGGCTGTTACCTCACCGCGCGGAAGGACCAGGCACGCGACGTCCGTATCTTCGACGAGCTCGCGGTGTCCTTCGAGGAACTGCGGGCGGAGATGGGCGACGACCTCCAGCACTGGACCAACGCGGCAGGTCGGCCCAGGATCGGCTTCAGGCGACCGGGCGGCCTGGCTTTTCTGTCGGCTAGCGAGGACAGCGACGATTTCCGTGACGCAGTCTCATGGATGCGCGACCGCCTTGACCGGCTGGTCAGTACGCTCAATCCCAAGCTGCAGGCAAGGCTCGCCGATGACCGCTGACGCCGCCGTGGATGCAACGTCCATCAGGCCGACAGCCCTTGCCCTTCTCCGGCACTGCCGACGTGGGCTTTCCATTGCAGCGGGAGGTACCGGATATTCCTACCGAGATCGTTCGCCGCGTCTGGAACCAGGGACTGCGCGACTACGAGACCCCGTATCCCTCCGGCGACGCCCTCTGAGACGACCGGCGCGCGACCCGCTTGCGCAATTCACAGCCCGCCACTCCAGCGGTGCGTAACACCTAACGACGGTGGGATGTCGCCGCCGTTGGTTCCCGTTCAGCAGGCTGAGCCACTGAAACGGGACACCAAAACACGTACCTGGTCCTCACGTTCTTATCCCGTTATTCCGCGGCGCCTGCGCCATCAGGGCGCACATCCCCACTCTCCAGGTGGTACTGCGCCAGCCTCCGGCCGGTCAACGTCGCCTCCCGCTCGTCCACCATCACACCCGTCTCCACGTTGTGGGCCCGCAGCTCTGCCATCTTCATGCGGAATCCATGGCTACCCTGCGTTCCCTTCACCCGATTGCAATACGGGCACAGCAGCTGCAGGTTGCGGGTCTCATGCTCTCCGTCGTCGCTCAGGGCCACGATGTGGTCGACCTCGAACCTGAGATGATGCGGCTGGTGGAAACCGCAGCCGGGACAAACGCCCCGCTGCACCGCGTACAGCGCCATTCGCACCGCTTCCGCCACGTTTGTACGGCGATTACCGTCACCACGCCGGCGGGCCGGTCGCTTCTCATACACCTCCGCCGGTTCCAGGTACTCCCGCAGCAGCGCCACGTCCATCGGGCGGGTGGGCTCGCGGTACAGATAGCGCCCTCGGCTGACCCGCATGATCAGCTGAGGAGAAGCTTTGCTGTGGCCCTGGGTGGTATAGCCCGCGAGATCGCTGAGTTCCCGGTTGACCAGGTTGCGGTCCCGCTTCGCGTTGGGGTTGAAATCAGCCACTCCCGAGGTGGCGACCAGCTCATAAATCTCTTCGGTGGTCAGGATGCGCCCCTGGCGCCTCGCCATCACCTGCACGATGTGGGGCCGCAGGCTGCTCGCTGCTTTCGCCAACCGCATACCTCCATTGGTGATGGTGAGCACTCTGGAGAACCTTGCCTTGATTGACCATCGTTAGCCTGACCATGGATGCATTGGCCGGCACAGAAACCGTGTCATGCCTGCTCCAACGGCTCGACCGATTGGCCACCGCGCTCAAACGGGTATCAGAGTGCCAGGTCACCTGACGTTCTACCCGGTAGCGTCATTAAATCTACCCGATACCGTCACGCGAAGTCCATCTCGCCAACTGCTCGCCCGCATCGACCCCACCGCAAAGGCGCTCATGCCGGTCGGCGCAATACCGGCTGCAGCCGGACGTTGCCAATGCCATCGCCCGGCTGAGGTCTATGGCTACGGAGCCCTTTCTCCCCCGGGAACGCTGTGTCTACGATAGTCCGGCCCCTGCAGTGGCATAACGGTAACCACCATCTTGTCCAAGCTGGACTTTGTACATTTGGGTGGTGTAGGCGAAGACGTCGGTGAGTTGAGCGTAAATTGCGGCTGGGGGTTTTCAACTGTCGGGTTTCAACCCCGACAGTGTAATATTTCAGTAGGCCAGCCACGGCACGAAGTGCGCCGATTTCGCCACGTATCTAACTTTTGTACAAAGTCCAGCCAAGAGGCGCGACGCGATACGCGGGCGGGCCGTGTCAATCTCGGACAGCCGGTTCGACGTGGTGATGACGGTGGGCAGACGCTCCTCATAGCGGTGATTTACAATCTGGAAGAGCTTATCCTCGGCAAAGGGCGTGTTGCGCTCCGCTCCCATGTCATCCAGCACCAACAGCTGGGCGCTGCTGATCCGCATCAGCAGGTCAGCGTGAGCGACCGCGCTATCAGGACTATAAGCAGCCCGTAGGTGGTCCAGCAAATTGGCCACGGTCGAAAAGTACACGTCATCGCCCCGGTCCCGGCGTACCGCGGCAGCCGCCACGGCTAGGTGGGTCTTGCCCACTCCGTAGGGCCCCATCAGCATCAGCCATCCATTGGGCCGTTCGGCCTGGGCCCAGCGTTTAACGTAGGCGTGGGCGCCGACAAAAGCGGCGGCCTGCTCGGGAGTGAATATCCCGCCACCATCGGTCCGGAAAGAATCGAACGTCATCCGGTCCGCCATGGCGGTCGGTATCTCACCCAGTTTGCGCATGACAACATTTATCGCGCTGCCCGAGCTGTACAGCTTGGAGAAACCGTCGGCAGTATCGAGGCGGGTTCTGAGGAAATCATCCGCCTGATCAAGGGAACCACGCACGGTGATCACGGTTGGCAATCGTGCTGAATGGCGATGCGCCAGCAGCTGTAACAACCGGTCCTGTCCCCACGACGTCGTGGGGTTTACCGGAAAGTCATCCAACGCCAGGAACGGAGCACTGCGGACTTGTTCGAACATGTCGGCGAAGCTGGGTTCTTCTTGGTCGTTGTCAAAGCCGGTTCTGAGATAATCCAACAGGTCAGCAACGGTGATCAGTAGAGCGGGGTTGCCCAGGTCGATCTGCCGGTTGACAATCGCAGCGGCCAGATGGGTCTTACCAGAGCCGCTGGGGCCCGTGATGGTAAACCAACCAACCGGATCCTCGGCGTATCGGACGGCCGCATCCAGAACCGCCACGAAAGCACGGGTACTTACAATTTCACCAGAGGGACCATCGCGGTTTACAGCAGCAAAAGTCGACTCTCGGAGAATGCCCAGCCGACTGTAACGCTCCAGGGCTTCGCTGCGTCGCGCACCGTTGAAATCGGATTCCTGACATTCACACGGATAAACCTGACCGAAATCAGGGTGGTCGACGGGTACGCTGGTCGTCAGCCATCCCGCTCCATTGCAGATCGAGCACTTCCCGGCATCCGACCGAGTGGACTGATCATGAACCGCGTCATTGACCGGGCGACTGGGCCGATTCGAGACGGCACGGCGCAGGATACTACTCAGGTTTTCCATAGTAATGACGACACCAGTATCGGGAGGCCCTCAGAAATAGACGCTAATCTCGGCGAGAATGGTTGTGCGTGGACAATCAACCCGCTTTGCACGGGGTAACGTCATTCGGTCTACCCGGGGATTTGCGTCCAATCATGGTCTGCCCTTGTACCTCGGGTAGGCGGATACGTGTATACGCGTATACGAACATCGGTATAGGCGTACCTTGGGATGTACGCATAGCCAGAGATACAGGTCAACGAGGGTGGGCGCATGTTCGCCGACACCTACCCGCCGATACTCGCACCGACACCTTCCCCGACACGCCGATGTGAAGATAGGCACAACTCTCCGGTGGTACGAAACCAGCGCCGCAACTCGGAGTAGCGCGAGTTGGACCAGGCTTGGCGAGAGCGCGCTTCCTCGGAGTGCCGTAGTAGCTGTAACCAAGCCGTCTGACCGTAGGCCCTCCGAAAATGATTTTATCCTTACCGACCGTAAAACGACCAAAGTTACCGAGACGTTCCCCGTTCAAACTACCAGTTCCCAGTTTTTCCGGGGATTCGCACTCCATTTTAGTGCCGGCCCGGTTCGTTCCCGGTTAATATATTTCTAAATATCTGTAGTTAATATTTAACCGGGAGACCGGACCGGGCCGGCGCGCGCGTGGGGGGACTGACCATAGTTACGTGCACCACGGGTCGCCGTTAGCAGAGCTCGTTTCAGTGCTTCGGTTGCTTCTTGGTATCCCAACTGAGCTTGCCCAGGCGGATAGAATTCTCCCACCACTGAGTTCCAGAGACGCGAGCATTTACCACCTTCCTTGCAGTAATAACTCTCTCCTGCTTGTCTCTTGAGGCCTTCCCAAGTTGTTAATACCATAGTGCCAGGGCCGCATGCCGTACAGTCGGTGAACTCGACCAATTCCGTATCGGATGGTTCGTGCGGCGCGGTCCTCGACTCCGACGTCTTGGCCATCTCGTGGTTCACCACGTAAAGAATTTCCATCTCTTGCCCAGCGACGGCTGTGACCGCTTCCTTGGCGATTTCGTAGTGCAATGGCATATTGAGCCAGGTATTGTCGTAGTCCGACTGTGTCGCCACCGTAATTTCCGCGGCAGATAAGCTCACCCCGACCGTTGGTGTGAAGAAAGTCCCAAAATGTTCGCACGGCATTTCCATGCTGATCCGTTCCAGCACAGCGTCCCAAACACTCTTGGCCCCACATTCTCCCGGTTTCCTGTTGGGTTCTGCCTCGTTATCTGTGCTTTGCTCAGCACTTACCCCACAATCGGCGGGTTCTTCACTTGCGATTTCCTGTGGGTTAACCTGCGTTTTACCTGCATCATCTCCGCCCTCCGTAGTACTTACGCCGCGTTTTACTTGGGTTTTCCTGGATCCTCTCCGGCGGCGGGTTTCTGGTTGCACCGTCTTCGCCGGTTCTCTAACCGCTGATATTGCTGCCACCAACGGCAGTTGGTCGCCGACAGCGGTGGTAATGTATGAGTAGTAATTGCCTTCCCGTGTGACGGTGATGCGCCGGTCATCCTTGAGTTGGTTGATTGCCAAGCTCAACCTGGGCCCCGACACTTGCAGATACGCTGCCAGGCTCTGTTGTGAGAACCACACCGGTCCGCCAGCCTTATCGCACAGCTCTGCGATAACGCTATACGCCCGTTCTACCAGTGGTATTGCGGGGCGTTTGGTGAACGCAACGAAGGTGCCCTCCCCGTCGGTCACCGATACGATATTGTTATCCTGATCACTGGCCATGGTGATACCGTCTCAGGAAAGACGCTCCGATACTGCAGTGTTTTCCCAGGCAAGCTTTGGCTTACAGAATTGGTATCGTGCGAAGGTCCCTTTGGTTGTACGATGGGGTCTGCCCAGTTGCCTAGGGGCTTCGGTGATGCTCGAGGCTCTTTGCACCACTGCTGCCAGCGACGGAAGTAGCGGTATTGTGCGCAACCAGTTCAGAGTAACTGGTGGGCACAGTGACAGTAGGCACTCCAGACCCCACGCCCAGACCTCCCGACCGGTGTCCTTGAGAGCAGCGCCCTGGCGGTGGTGTCCCCTCGGCTTAGCCGAGCTCCGCTGCTTGCGCCCCGGGCTGTCCCGGTATTCTTCCTGATCTCCTGGAATCGTTAGACAGGCGGGGTTCTGGATGTTGAAGGATTGAGTTCGTTGTGCTATGATTGACACTGGAATACCCTATAGGCGGTCTTTACCGACAGCCGGAAGCCCGTGCTGCGGGTTTTGCCTATCTGAGTGGGCGGGGTATTAAGGCCAATCTGCCGTCAGAAGTGAGATTGGCCTTTTTTCTGGGCTTTATCTGTGGCCGTTCATCGGTATCGCTCCGTTTTGGTCTTCCATCTCCGTCCCGTACCTGCTTTCGTCCCGGCGCAGATACTCGATGATCGCCAGTTTGAATATCTCGGAAGGCTTCAGACCATCCCGTTTCGATACGCGTTCGATCCGGTCCCACGTAACTTCGTCTAGGTTCGTGCGTGCCTGCCTTCTTTTGTTTTTCGTCGTCATGGTGGATCCTGTCACGCGGTCTGTTTCTTGGCGAGTGCCTGTTTCGTCCTGAAATGGCTTCAAAGGTACCAAACTAGACTTTTGCGACTGCATCGATACTAACCACTGGCGATGGCGTATGTCAAGACTATGACCGCGGCAATGGTGATTTACCGTCCGTTGGGCCTTATATTTGATGGTGGGCCGCTAACGGCCCGGCTGACGCATCCCGCGTCTGGTCATCCACTCTTGGAGTGCCTCCTCTCCGATCTGGGACAGTTTCTTGCCGGTTTCCGCACTGGCGAACTGTAAGTCTTGGCGCAACGACGGCGTCAGGTGTATGGTCAGGCGCTTCTTTTTCTTGACGTCTTGGACCCCTGATATCACCCCGTACTCCTTCGGTATCTGCCTTATCTCCAGGCCGCGGGTCTGCAGGAATGCCCGGAGTTGTTCCTCGTCTACATCCTCCAGTGCTGCTGGAGTTGGAGGCGGCTTGCTCTGTCCAAGATCCCGAACTGCGAAATCGCTGGGCGTCGTCAGTGTTTCGAGTCCCCGACCGTTTTCCTCAGGCATATGCCAACTCCTTTTTCGCCTTTACGTGGTTGTCCTGGACTTGGCAGATTCTCTTCTGAAGCCATTTCCAGAAACTATCCATCTCCAGTGCGCCTGCGCTGTTGGGTGCGTATTCGCAGACGCTCTGCCCTGCCAGGGTGGCGTCCCAGTGGATGACTCTTCTGATCAAGCTAACTGGGGCTATTTCGATGCCCATTCCGTTCAGGGATGTCAGGAGCGCTCGCCGGCGCGATTTCACCGGTGGCAGGTTATTCGGCACCAACACCATCGGCCATTCGTTGATTATCCCCTTGTGGACTAGATTCGCTGTAATCATGATCTCGAACGGGGCTGCTGTGATGGGAATGAGCATCAGGTCTAGGACGTTCAACGCCTGGTCCATGGTGAAGGAGTCCGCTCCAGGCATGTCGCAGATAATGAGATCGTGGTCGTCACTCCCTGCGATCGTACGTAGGTTCGTTATTCCTTCGGTGGACAGCGTGCCTCTCACTGCGTCCAGCTGTGGGAGCTCAGGGCTCATCTTTGAGCGTATGTCGCATTCACGCAGCAGCGTCAACTGTGGGTCGAAGTCGCAGAGCAGAGTTTGCAGCCCAGCGGCAGTGGCGCGCTCGGCTGCATTGAACGCCAGCAGGCTCTTTCCAGTGCCTCCTTTCCAGGATACGAAACCGATTACGGTCATGGTTGGTGCTCCCCCTGACAGTTTGGTGATCTGTATAAGCGTCTAGGCGCATACTTGTTTCCGCCACTCCCGCTATCCTCGCTAGGGTCTATGCGCGTGTTTAGAAACTAACAGGATTATTGCGTGATTCGCATCGGCCGTACTTTGCAGTTTTCCGCCACTTTTTGGCCCCATCAAATCGGCGCGCTTGCCAGTTGGAAGTCGGGTCTTGAGGTTTTTGCTTCCTGCTCACTACGTTGTCGAATTCTGCTATTGCGTTAACTGTGATGTGTTGACCGAATCTCCATGGCGGCATTTCCGGCGTAGTTGTCCTCGGTTTCGGTCGGTGGCCGTGGTGCATCGCCCGACCGTGGTTATCCGCAACGTTCGAGACTTCGAGCGGCTGGGCGTTCCGACGCTCGACCCCTTCGCTCATGACAGATGGAGTCCTGGACTCGGCTGAAGCCCTGTTGCCGCACCGTAAAATCGGCCGTCATAAAAGTGCGATAAGGGCGATTTATCGAATATTTATGGACGGTCAATATGAGCCGGCCCAGCTTGTTCCCCGACGGGTCCGGCGGAGGAAGACGTCATGATCACGGTGGTGAGCTGGAGCATTGCCCAACAGCTCCAGGCAGTTTCGGAACTGCTGGCCATGGAGGCCAACGTGGCCCTGATGCAGGAGGTAGGCGTGGGTGCCCTGGAACTGCTGGCCACCGCTGGTGGCAACGTGGCGATGAGCCTCGCGGAGTTCCTGGGAACCCTGGCCCGTGGAGGGGGCACTGCACCGCTTGGCCGATGGTGGTGAAGCTGTCCGAGCGGGGTGAAGGTGGAGTGGTTCCGGCGGGTCCGGTCCAGCACGCCCGAGGAGGGCGACGACGAGATAATCGCCAGCAACGTTGTCATCATTGCCGATGCTTTTGACACGCGTACCTGCCCGGAGCTGGGACGAGGTGGTGGGGAGCTTCCGGCGCAAGGTGAGAGCGTTGCCGAGAGCATAGCCTGTGGCCATGGGGCCGGAGGCGGGACACTTCCACGCACCCGCCAAATATTACAACGACGCATTACGGACGGCGGGAACCTTTCAGGATCGGCCGATCACGGAACTCCGAGATTCAATCACCGCAGGAGTGTGGCCAAGGACGACACGGTGAGATTCCAGCTGCGTACCCTGCAGTTGTTGCCAAGACCGGAACGCTCCAGCTATGCCGGGGCTGCGGTGGAGGTCCTGGATGGGCTCGACGGCCGGCTCACGGTGCGGCACGAAGGGCATATTATTGCTGCCCAAGAGGCCCCACCCAGTCCGGTATTGCTCCGCACGGCCACGGGCGTTCCCAACTGCTCCTGTCCTGCCATCCGGTGCCAACGGCCTGGGCGAACCCTGGACAGCGACTCTCGAACCGCTGGACTCAAGGGTGGGCACGGTATGATCAATGACGGCGTGGTCAGAGCCGACAAGCCCGCAGCCACTTCCGCGCGCAAGCCGACCTTCCTGCAGAGTAGGATTGTTCAAGTAGGCGGGGTCAGTAGGAAATCCGTAAGCTGTGATGCGCCGGATTCGAGGCGACTTGGGTTGTTGTTTTGGCCGGGGAGTCGTTGTTCTACCCGACTGGCTCGGGATGATTCGGCGACTGCCGACGTAATGGCGCGGGCGGTGCTTTACGTAGCGTCGTGCAGAGCGCGCTAAAGCCCGGTCGCGCTGTCGAGGCGGTCTGGCTGGTCGTCGATTTACGTACCGCGCATGAGTGCAGTCGCTGCGGATTGCATTTTCTATGCTTGCGGAGGTTTTGACGTACAGGCACGGCCTTCGCAGGTGCGCTGATACCGCAGGGCCCCATCATGGCATTCGCCCGTCCTGCTCCCTCTTCAAATGGGCGTTCCGACTGGGAGCGGGAGAAGGAGCCGGTCGGCGCGGGACGTTAGGCCACCACGCCAAAGGGGAGGCCGCCGCTGACACGGCGGCCTCCCCCTGCCAGTCGATGTGTGCGGCCTTTTCGCGTTTCAGGCTAATCGCTGCTTGAGACGGTAAGGCTGACCTCCACGGTGTCGCCAGCCGACAGGTCCGGCGTCTGGTTCTGCCACTGATACTCCGCCTGGGAAGAAGACTTGCTGGTCCTGGCCTCTTCCGAGCTGAGGGTGGTTTCTCCCACCCGCAACGTGAAGTCGCCCGGCAGGGCCTGGTCCGGAGTGAAGATGAACCACTGGTCGGTGTATCTCATCAATGTCAGGACCGTGTAGGCTTTGCCTTCCAGGTTGAACTCATCGGGCGCGAGTTCTCCGAACCCCTCGGACTCCCAGTAACCGTAGAAACTGCCGGAACTGCGCACGGTCAGTTCCGCCGACCACGTGGAGACGGACTCTTCTGCCGCTTCCACCACCGCCGTCGGCTCGCTGATCAGCGTCTCGTCGAAGTCCCTGTCGTCGGTGAAGAACACTTTCACTTTGATTGTCTTGCCCTCGTCAGCGTCCACCAGAGTGTAGCTTGCGCCAGTTGCGCCGGATATGTCGGCGTCGGCGCTTCTGTCATTGCGAACCCACTGGTAGGTGAATACCGCTTTGCTCAGTCCGTCGGCGTCGTCGATGCCCGATGTTTCCGCCGTCACGTTTCTCCCGCCTTCGGCGTGCCGCTGATGATGGGAGCGCCCGTGGCGCGACTGTTCGGCTTCGGCGCAACCGCCGCCGTGGGGTCGCTGGTGCGGGTCTCCTGGTAGCTCCTGTCGTCGGTGAAGGGCACCCTCACCCCGATGGTCTTGCCCTCGTCGGCGTCCGCCAGGGTGTAGGTGTCGCTGGTCGCCCCGGCGATGTCCGCATCGTTGGCCAGCCACTGGCAGATGTAAACTGCGTTGTTCAACCCGTGGGCGTCCTCGATGGCCGACGGGTCCGCTATGCCGGAGGTGTGCGCTGTCAGTGTTTCGCCCACCCAGGCTGTGCCGCTGGCTGATGGTGGGCGCGCCGGTGGCGGGTGAATTGGGGGAGACTAGACCCGAATCGGCAGGGGCCGGACCCGGGACGGTCGCTTCGGACCGGTTCGAGAGCTCCGTGCCGCTGGATGTGCAGACCGCTCCCTGGGCGTTGCAGTCGGTGGTGATTGGCAGGACGATGGTCACGTGGGCGTCGGAGTCCGGCTCGATGGTGATCTCCCAGAGACTGCTGCGGCCGTCCACCCGCTTGGCCTTGGTCACCGTCCCGTTGGTCACCTTCAGCGCCACGTCACGCAGCGTCACGTAGCTGACCACGACCGCTTTGCTGAACTGGAGCCGCAGCGTGAACGCCGCCGAGCCGTCGTGCTCCGTCGGAACCGGGGTTGGACGTAACCTCGACATCGATGATCGAAGTCTCGACCGAGGTGGTCGCCAACTGCGCCTCCGCCGGCGCCGCAAGGACTGCGGAAAGCAATAGTCCCGCGGCAAGGCAGGCCAAACTGCCGAAGCGTCCGATCATCGGATCTCGCCGACGGACACTGCCGGCGCGCTGCCGACGACGGCAGCCACGGCATGGACGGTTTTCCCCAGGGCCCGATGGCGACCCCGCCAGCCAGCGGACCGGCGGGCCGGGCCGCGTGGCATAGCGAAAAACGTCGGCGTAGACACGCGGCGTAGACACGCGGCGGAACCTGCGGTCTTCGGCCCGGTGGCGCGAACTGGTCCGGCCCAAAGAATGTCAGCTAGTTACGGTTGGGCAGCTCCGCTGCCGTCGCCCGTGCAGGTGGCCCTCCGGTCATTGCAGTCATCGGAACTGGTACTGGTCAGGGGGCCGCTGGGATGTTGGCCCTGGAGTAGCTCGACCACACGCTGGCTCCGTGTCTGTTCACCGCCTTTACCCGGTACACGTAGCTCCCCTCCTCCACCGCGTTGTCGGTGTAGGTCGTCGTCGCCGAGCCGGTATTGTCTTCAAGGAGCAGGAACTCGCCGACGTCGTGAATGGCGCGGTCACGCCGGAATATCTGGTAGTGGGTAATGCTGGAATCTCCTGGGGCGTCCCAAGTGAGCGTGACCGAGCCGTGGGTCGACGTATTGGAAAGTCCGGTGGGTTTATCCGGAGGGGAACCCGCCGCCACCGCCGCCGTCGCCTCGCTGGTCAGGGATTCCCCATTGCCCGCATCATCGGTGAACGTCACCCGCACCTTGATGGTCTTGCCCTGGTCGTCGTCGGACAGGGTGTAGGTCGAATTGGTCTGGCCCACTATGGCGGTGTCGTTGTTGCCGACGGTTCGAATCCACTGGTAGCTGAAGCTCACGTCGTCCAGCCCGTCGGTGTCGGCGATGTCCGATGTTCCTGCCGTCAGCGGCGTGTCCACCCGGGCCGTGCCGCTGATGGTGGGCGCTCCCGTAGCCGGAGTGTTCGACCTGGCGGCCGCCGCCGCGGTCGCCTCGCTGGTCAGCGTCTCCTGGTTGCCCCCGTCGTCGGTGAACGTTACCCGTACCTTGATGGTCTTCTCTTCGTCGGCATCCACCACCGCGTAACTGGAGCCTGTGGCTCCTGCAATGCCCACGTCGTCCGCCAACCACAGATAGGCGAACACCGCGTTGTCCAGACCGTCGGCGTCGGCTATCCCGGAGATGGAAGCCGCCAACGTTTCGCCCACCCGGGCCGTGCCGCTGATGGTGGGGTGGCCGGTGGCTGGGGAGTTCTGCGCCGGCGGACCCAGTATGGTGTGCGTCACGGGCACTACGGAAAGCGTCGTGCCGTCCTTGGCGCAGATGCCGCCGGAGTCGCACGGCTCGTTGGGTACCAGGTTGAACTGGATGGCGTCCGTGCCAGCTGGGTCCAGGAAGAACAGATAGGCGTTTTCCAGTCCCGGCTCCTCGTGAGCCTGGCCACTCAATAGCGTACCGCCGACCACCGACACCGAAGGCGTGGACGCGGTGAACGATGCCACCGGACGGCTGAAGGCCACCACCACCTGCGGCCGGTCATCCGTGCCGCTGTGGGTCCAGGACGAGAACGGGCTGGACGGGAACTCCGCCTGCAGCGGCGGTGGCTCCAGGGGTGTTCCCAGGACCTCGTCCGACGGCGGGCCGTCGCCCACGTCGTTGGTGGCGATGACCCGGAACGCATACTCGGTGCCGCCGGTCAACCCCGTGACGGTGAAGCTGGTGCCGGTCGTGGTGACCTGAGTGCTTTCGGGCGAGGCGTCCGTGTGGCTTTCCTGGCTCTCTATGTGGGAGCGCGAGGTTCGCCGGGCGCTCTTCGAGCTGGAGTCGTCCGGTTCGTACGCGACCGTGTAGCTGGTGATTGCCGAACCGCCGTCACTGTCGGGCGGGTCCCAATTCAGCGTCACCTCGTCGACACCGCGGTTGGTTACGCCTACTTTCTGAGGTTGGCCGGGCGCCCTCAATGCCTGGTTCTGTTGTGCGCTTGACCCCCGAGGCAGGGAGTACACGAAGATCCGGTCCGAATATCCATCCGAGACATATAGGTCGGTACCGTCTGACCAGATATGCCGAGGAAATTTGTTGTCCTTGCTGGCGTCGGCGTCATGGGTCGGCAGTATTAGGTCCCTGGCGCCGTCGCGGCTCCAATCGCTCATCCTGTAGGCGTAAATCCTGTTGGTACTAACAATAAGGGTATTCGTAACCCACATGGTGGCGCCGTCCGACCAGATGCCTTGGGGATTGGTGTTGTCCAACCACGTGCGCGTATTGTCCGCCCTGATGAACTGGTTGGCTCTGGGGTTGTGGTTGTCCGAGAGGATGTCAAAATCTTTATCCGGGTCGCGGCTCTTATCGGACATCCGGTAGGCGTAGATTTTGTTGTCGGACGGGTCGGCCACCCACATCGTCATCCCGTCCGACCAGATGCCACTGGGCTCGTTGTTCCCCGCGGCCTTCAGGGTATGAAAGTCCTTACTCTCGTCTCGCTGCCGGGTAGTCATATCGTAGGCGAAGATTTTGTCCTGGCGGCTGTCGGCCACCCACATCGTCATCCCGTCCGACCAGATGCCCCTGGACTTCACGTTCCCGGCGGCCTTCATGGTCCGGCCGGTGATGTCTTTTTCATCATCGCGGGTCTGGTCCGACTTCCGGTAAGCCCGAATGGTGTCGGGTGTCTCGTTATGGAACTCGTCGTCCACGACCCAGATCGTCGTGCCGTCCGACCAGATACCATTGAGATCCGACCCCGGCGGTTTGAATGAGTCTTTTAGCGTTGCCTGAGGCAGGCCGCCCACCATGAAAATGGGCGAGAGGGCGTAGAATTGCTCTTCAAAGCTGCCAGAGTCGATGCCTCCGTCCAGCCCACCGTCCTGGAATTCCGGCCGGCCCCTGATGGTGAACTGGGAGCCCAGGCAGTAGCTGGGACACGTTCCGTCGCTCTGCGTACCCGTCCAGACCACCACGAAGGTCAATACGTCGCCGTTTTCATTTCTGGGCTCAACACTGTCCCAGGAGCCGTCGTAGAAATCGTTGTAGTTGTCGGCGATCTTCTCTCCGTTCAGATAGTAGATGGGAACACCGACGTCGGTGGTGCCAGTGTGGCCGCGGGCGCCAAAACCTGCGGTGCTGCCGACGACCCTGAACTTCGAGCTGTGGCTCCGGATGCTCGCATGACCCTGAACGGCTTGTTCCCGCACGAAGGCATCGTAATCGGCGATGCTGGAGGAGGAGGCGTCGCGGTCCTCCGAGGTGACGAACAGCAGCCGGAACTGCTCGCCCGGACCGAAGCCGTCCGGGATCAGGCTCCAGTTGCTGGGCACTGTTACCCGCTCCCGCTCCCGGTCCTTGCGGGTCACCACCACCGTGTAGGTCTTCGTGGCGGTGCTGTACGGCACTGCGACTTCGATGGTGACGACGTTCGGCGAAGAACTACCCGCGATAAGCGGCACCGCATCGTTGCCTGTGTAGATGTCCCCGTCCTTTTTGATTGTGAAGGCGTCCTCGGGACGGTTCAACTCCGCAGTCACCGTGGTGGATACCACCTCGTACGGCGCAGTGCCGGTATAGGTTTCTCGCCTACCGGTGAAGGCCGGATTGAGGGTCACGCCGCTCAATTTCAGCGCGGAGAGCTCGCCGTCACCGCAGAACAGCAGGCCCAGCCCAGGGGTGTCGCCCTCGTCGTCATAGTCGCCGTCACCGTTCGCGTCCACCCCGATGAAGTCATGGGCCGGGTCGTCATCATAATCGGGGGCAGTCAACAGATAATTCAACCCTTCGGGCACGCACGCGGTCAGCCCATTGCCCGCGAATCGTGCGTATTTCAGGCCCTGGAGTTTGCCCAGTTCCTCCGGCATGGGCCCGCTCAACTGGTTGGTGCTCAGAGACAGTTCCCGCAGGATGGGTAGGCTGCCCAGCTCGGGCGGGATAGTTCCACTCAAATCGTTGTCGGAGAGGTGCAACCTCTGCAGGGTGGTGATGCCGCCCAGCTCGGGCGGAATCGGCCCGCTCAACTGGTTGTCACTAAGGTACAAGTTCTGCAATTGGGTCAGGCTGCCCAGCTCGGATGGAATCGGTCCGCTCAACTGGTTGCCGTTCAGGTAGAACTGGAAGAGGCCGGTGAGGCTGCCCAGCTCGGATGGAATCGGCCCGCTCAACTGGTTGCCGTTCAGGTAGAGGACCTGCATGGCGGTGAGGCTGCCCAGCTCGGACGGAATCGACCCGCTCAACCCGTTGTTTTGAAGGCTCAGGTACCACAGGCCGGTCAGGTTGTCCAGCTCGGGCGGAATCGACCCGCTCAACCCGTTGTTTTCAAGCTGGAGGAGTCCCACAGCGGTCAGGTTGCCCAGCTCGGGCGGAATCGGCCCGCTCAACTGGTTGTTTTGCAGCAGGAAGGCCCCCAGGCCGGTCAGGTTGCCCAGTTCGGACGGAATCGGCCCGCTCAACCGGTTGTCATGGAGCGGCAGCGTCTCCAACTGGATGAGGTTGCCCAGCTGGCTCGGGATCGTCCCGGTCAACATATTGTTGTTGAGGGACATGTCTGTCATGGCGGTGAGGTCGCCCAGTGCGGACGGAATCGGTCCACCCAATTGGTTGTTGTCAAGTGCCAGAACCTCGAGGAGGATCAGGTTGCCAAGCCCGCTCGGGATCCCCCCGGTGAACTCGTTGCCCGACAGCTTCAGCTCCTCCAACTCGGTGAGGCTGCCCAGCCCGGACGGGATCGGTCCGCTCAACTGGTTGTTTTGAAGGTGGAGGACCTCCATGGCGGTGAGGCTGCCCAGCCCGGACGGAATCGTCCCGGTCAACTGGTTATCTTCGAGGGACAGGACCTGCAGTTTGTCAAGGTCGGCGAACGAGGTTGGGATCGTCCCGGTCAAACCACCCTTCCGAACTATTACAAGTTTGCCATCGACAAAATCGACCGTTTCGTATCCCTGGTTCGATAGCTCCAGAACGGCCAGGCTGCTGGAAAGGTGGCCCAGCTCGGTCGGGATCGACCCCTGTAGATTGTTGTCGGAAAGCGCCAGTTTCCACATTTTGGAAAGGTTGCCCAACTCGGCTGGGATCGACCCATCCAGATTGTTATCACGCAGTATCAGGCTGTCAACGCGGCCATCGGTGTCCGTAACAACGCCATACCAGGTGTCGAGAGTCGCGGTGGTGTTCCAGTTGGTGTTGTCATCCCAGTTTGCGCCACCTGTGCTGTCGTACAGTGCCATCAGCGCGGGCCGATCATCAAATGCTGGCAATACTGGCCCCACGCGGCTACTGTGCGTTATTTCTTGAGCGAAATTGCTGTCGTAGTAGGTGACCCGCACAGTAATATCTGCACCCAGGTCGGCCTCGACCAACGTGTAGGTGGTGGTCTGAATGCCTCCGGCAAGGGCGATTTCTGGGGGGGATCCGGTCCATCGGAACCACTGGTAGTAGGTCACACCGAATATGCCGTCGGGGTCGGAGAAGGTGGAGGTGTCCACTGTCAGCGTCTCACCCACATGGAGAATCCCGTTGATGGTGGGTTCACCCTGGGTGTTGCCTTGGGCCGCTGAGACTGGGGTGCCCGTCAAGGGCAGAGCCAGCGCCGCCAATGCGACGAGCAGGATGGCGAGTTTGGTTACGGCCTTGAGGGTCATCGTTGTTCCTCCGTTGAGTGTTGAAGTAGCCCGACCAAGCGGTGCTGGGAACTCCGTCTGCTCGCGGCACGTCAGTCATGACCGTCCCAGGGTCTCCGTCCATTGGGATAGTTGGAGTGGGTCAAAGGCGGCGCGGGAATCGTGGTGGGCAACGGCGTGGCTCCATGGAGTGTCCAGGGCGACAGATGTGAGTGGAGAGCTGATGAAGGATGCAGTCTCCCGTGGGGCAAACCAGTAGAGGCGAGCGTGGTTGAAGCGAAACGGCCGGGCCTAGCCAAGGCAGGGCGACGAATATCGTGGGGGGTGATTGGTGCGAAAACGCAGCGGGCGAAGACGGCCTCAAGCGTGGTCGTTGCGGCGGCGGAAGCCGCCGGTGCGCCCGCTGTCTCTATTGCAGGTATTGGCCTGTCGAACGCCAAGTGATTATCTCCCGTCGATGGGCAAGGTCGGCCTCAATTGTACAATCCGCGTATAATATATCCGTTACTTTTTGGCCATTTATCTATGACTTCTTGTAACCTTTTGAGATGAATGGCATAATTGCCCCGGTTGGCCCGAATCCCGCCGCTCAGCGAGGGCGGGAGTAGCGGCCTTCGGACCCAATCGAGGTGACGAGATGAATCGACCGGACGACCCGATGCGGGAGATAGCGGCGCTCAGGGAACGGCTCTCCAGGCTGAGTGAGGCCAGCCTGCACATCACCGAAGACCTCGACCTCGATGCTGTGTTGCAAGGGGTCCTGGACGGGGCGCGCTCCCTGACCGGCGCAAGGATGGGCGGCATCACTACCCTCGACGACTCCGGACAGCTCCAGGACTTCATCACCTCCGGGCTGACGGACGAAGACCACCAGCGATTCGTCAACCTGCCGGGGGGGCTGGAGTTCTTCGCCTACCTGAGCAAATTGCCCGAACCGCTGCGGCTCGCCGACTTTTCCGCCCATACAACGGCGTTGGGCCTGCCCGAGATCGGCCCACCCCTGGGGCCGGTGGGCAGCTTCCTGGGCGCGCCCATCCGTCTCCGGGGCGTACGCGCCGGCAACCTCTATCTATCGGACAAGGAGGGCGGAGGGGAGTTCACACCGGATGACGAGGAGACCTTGGTGATGTTCGCGTCTCATGCCGCGATGGCCATCGCCAATGCGCGGCGGCACCGGGAGGAGCAGCGGGCCAGGGCCTACCTCGAGACGCTGATCGACACCTCGCCAGTGGGCGTCGTGGTGTTCAACGCCGGGACCGGCGTCCCGGTGTCCCTCAACCGGGAGGGGAGAAGGCTTGTCGACGGCCTCACAAACCCCGGCCAGACCGCGGAGCAGCTCCTCGACGTGCTGACCTTCCGGCGCGCTGACGGGCGGGAAATCTCGCTGCGGGAGTTTCCCCTGGCAGAGGCGCTCAGCACGGGCGAGACGGTGCGGGCCGAGGAGATCGTCATCGGCGTCCCCGACGGCCGGAGCGTCTCCGTGCTGCTCAACGCCACGCCTATCCGCTCGGAAGAGGGACCGGTCGAGTCGGTGGTCGTCACCCTCCAGGACATGACGGCACTGGAGGAGCTGGACCGGCTCCGTGCCGAGTTCCTGGGCATGGTGAGCCACGAGCTGCGGGCGCCCCTGACCTCCATCAAGGGCTCCGCTGCCACCGTGCTTGGTTCATCCGCCGACTTGGACCCCGCCGTGGTCCGTCAGTTCTTCCGGATCATCGACGAGCAGGCCGACCACATGCACGACCTGGTTGCCGACCTGCTGGACGTGGCGCGCATCGAGACGGGCACGCTGCCGGTCACTCCCGAACCGGCGGAGGTGGCGGTGCTGGTGGACCGGGCGAGGAGCACCTTCAGCAGCGCGGGAGGCAGGAACAACCTCGCCATCGACATCGAGCCCGACCTGCCCCTGGTGATGGCCGACCGGCGGCGCGTCGTCCAGGTCGTCGGCAACCTGCTGTCCAACGCGGCCAAACACTCCTCGGAGTCGTCCGTCATCCGCATCAGCGCCGTGCGGAAGGACGTTCACGTTGCGATCTCGGTGGCCGACGAGGGGAGGGGCATACCTTCCGAGCGACTGCCGTACCTGTTCAGGAAGTTCACCCGGACCGACGGCGACGACCTGGGGAGCGGCGTCGCCGGTTCGGGCCTGGGCCTCGCCATCTGCAAGGGGATCGTGGAGGGGCACGGGGGCCGGATCTGGGCGGAGAGCGAGGGGCTGGGCATGGGAGCGCGGTTCACCTTTACGATTCCGACGGTCGAGGAGACCGGGAGCCGCACGGCCGTCGGCCTCCCGCCGCTCTCCGCTCCCGCCGTGCGGCCAGCGGTGGCGGAAGCGGGGGAACGGGTGCGCGTCCTGGCGGTGGACGACGACCCTCGGGCGCTCCGGTACGTCCGCGACGCCCTCGCCAGTGCGGGCTACACGCCGGTTGTGACCGGGGGCCCGGAGGAGGCGCTCCGACTCGTGGCGGAGGAAAAGCCCGACCTGGTCCTGCTCGACCTCATGCTGCCGGGGACCGACGGCATCGAGCTGATGAAGGACATCCTGGGAGCGGGCGACGTGCCGGTCATCTTCCTGTCCGCCTACGGCCGGGACGAGCTCATCGCCAGGGCCTTTGACATGGGGGCCGTCGATTACGTCGTCAAGCCCTTCTCGCCGACGGAGTTGGCAGCGAGGATCAGGGCGGCCCTGCGCCGGCGGGCGGAATCAGAGCCGTCAGAGCCCTACGTACTGGGTGATCTGACAATCGACTATGCCGAACGACGGGTGACCCTTGCCGGTCATCCGCTCCCGCTGATAGCAATGGAGTATCGGCTGCTCGCCGAGCTTTCGGCCAACGCCGGGCGGCTGTCGACCTACGAGCATCTGTTGGAACGGGTCTGGGGCCAGAGGAGCGGCGGCGACGTGCGGCCCATGCGCACCATCGTAAGCAAGCTTCGCCGCAAGCTGGGCGATGACGCGGACAACCCCACCTACATCTTCACCGAGCCTCGCGTCGGCTACCGGATGCCCAAGGGTGAGGCGCAGTGAGCGAGGGAGGCGACGTGAAACGCAACAGAAGACATCCAGTGATCAAAGGGCGACCTCAATGCGAGGGTCAGGCGTTCTTTTTGCTGCACGATGAGTCTGTAGATGTGAATTGGGATTGGTACTGCATCTAATGAGGAGGCGAGGATGAACAAAGCGGAGTTGGTAGAGGTGAAGGAGGATAGGCTTGCCAACACCGCCGTAGTCGCCTTTCTTGGAGCGCTTCTCATGGGCCAGTCGTGGCGGTTGTGGGAAGGCTCCGAAGGCACTACGGAGCTGCTCATGTTCACGGTACCGACTATTTGTGGATCGCCGCGGACATTGAGCCAGTGATCGCCAAGGACTATGTACCACCCTGGGCACGTGGCGATTTTGACTATTATCAGCTTACGGTTTGCCGGTCAATCACCTCCGTGGGCGCCCAGCAGGGCGCGGTGTGGTGAGAGTCGCTCGCGATAGCTGGTGCCCTCGATGACGATCTGGTAGCTGGCGTTGGCCAGCCGATCGAGGGCGCTGTTGCCGAGGATGGGGTCGTCAAAGAGGCTGAGCCATTCGTCCACGGCCCGGTTGCTGGTGATGATGAAACTTGACGACCGGTGCCGGTTGAGGATGAGTTCATACAGATCGGCCGACTGCTGAGCGGTGAGGCGGTGCAGCCCGAGGTCGTCCAGGATGAGCAGGTCTGGGGATAGGAAGGACCGGAAGGTGCGATCCACCGAGTTGTCGACCCTGGCTTGAGCCATGGCCTTGAAGAAATCGTCGGCGTGGCTGAAGCGGACGGTGTGTCCGGCACGGACGGCGGAATAGCCGAGAGCCTGAGCCATGAGGCTCTTGCCGACGCCGGCCGGTCCCACCAGCAGCACGTGCTCGTGCTTGTCCAGAAACTCCAGGGAGAAAACGGCGTCCAGCAGCCGGCGGTCCAGGGTAATTGACGCCGACCAGTCGAAGTCCTCCAGGCGACAGGTCTCCTCGAAACCGGCGTTGTTGAGTCGAAGTTCGATGCGGCGATGAGCGCGGCGGTTGACCTCGTCGCTGAGAATGATCTCCAGGAAGGAGGCGTAGTCCAGCTGCTCACGGCGTGCCAGGGCGATGCGCTCGGGCAGCGTGTCGGACAAGGCGCCCAGCTTGAGGCTCTTGAGCAGTGGTGTGAGGTCGGTTATGCGGGTCATGATCGATCTCCGGTGGCATGGGCGAAGACGGAGCCGGGCCGGGCGAAACGGCCGGCTGGCATGGGTAGGGGTAGTTGTGGCAAGGCCTCTTCTTCCAGGGCCTGCACCAGGATCCTTTCCAGTCGGCATACGTCGACGAGGTCCACGGCGAGGGCTCTCTGGCAGGCAGCGTCGAGACGCTGTGGCGTGTAGCGCTCACCCAATCGCAAGAGCTTGTGTCCCTGGCGAATCTTGGACCACGGCAGGGTACCTTCGAAGAGACGCTCGGCGTACTCGGCCACCGCCGGTCCCTGCAGAGCAGCGCTGCGCTTGATGCGCTCGGGCGCTTTCATGGTGTAGGCGGTAAGCTCAGCTGGATAATCGTCAGGGTCGGTGGCGCGGCCGCCTTTGGGCTGACGCTGGTGGACTTTGACCAGCTTGCCTCGGTGGTAGAGGCGTACCAGTTTGCTGTCCAGCCTGACCTCCACCTTCTGACCCGGCGGACAGACGGACGCTGGCACCGAATAGAGGGCGTACTGGCAGGCCACGTGATGGTCGGGATGCACCTTGGCGGTGCGCCAGTGGGTGATCTCATAAGGATCGCCGTCCCAGGGCAGCAGCGCGGCACGCTCCTCATCCCGAAAGACCACCAGAGGCTGCCGGCGGGTGGTGCCATGGATCCGCATCCCGGCCACCTCAAGACACCAGCGCTGGGCTTCGACTCTCAAGTGCGCCACGCCGCTGAAGTCGCCGCCCTTGAAGAAGCGCTCTCTGACGTAGGACACGGCCCGTTCCACCTTGGGCTTGTCCTTGGGATGGCGCGCACGGGCTGGATCGGCGACGAAACCGCGACGCTGAGAATATTCGAGAAATCCCCTGGTGAGGCTGGGATGTAAAGGGTCAGCCCCCGCCACCGCAGCGGGGAAATTGTCGATGACCAGGTAGCGGGGCACGCCGCCGAAGCAGGCCCACGCCGCCTCCAGTCCGGCGATTACATCCTCCAGCTTCTGGCTGTACATCGGCCGCACGAAACAGTGCCGCGAATAAGACAGCACGATGATCAGCGCCCATACCGCCTTGCGGCGTCCCGTTGTCGGATCGGTGATCATGCCCAGCCGGCCGAAGTCCGCCTCGGCTACTTCACCAGGCTCGGTGTCGGCCACGCGCACCGTGCGGACGCTGCGCCGTCCCCAGTTCCGCTTCCGGATGAAACGCCGCAACGACGTGTACGACGCCGTACACCCCCGCGCTTCCAGCAACTCCTGGATGCGCGTCACCCGCAACCGGTCGCCGGTGAGCCACTGGTAGATCTGGTCCGCCCACGGAGCCAGGTTGTCCTCAACGGGTGTCTCCACTTGGCGCGGCCCGGCCCGGCTGATCCCCGCCAAACGGCTCAACTGCTCCTCGTCGGGAGCCGGACCATCCCGCAACACTCCCACCACTGCCGCCGCCGACACATACTTGCGCACCGTCGCCCGCGACAACCCCGTCCCCTCGGCTATCTGCCGTTGGCTGCTTCCCGCCTGCCAGCGGCGTATCACTCCTGTATTTCCACTCTGAGCACCTCCTTGTACGCCATCGCTGCACCTCAAAACCGAAGTGCGGCAATGGTCGCCCTTGTGGCGCCCACAGGTGGTCATAGACCTTGGCGAACTGGCCTATAGTTCGCGGCGATTTCGTCGTTTACTGGTACATAGTTCTTGGCGATCTACAGCCCTGCAGCGCGCTGACCGAACGGCCCTGCAAGAGTTGCTGGAAGAGAAGCTTTCCCGCAGGAGCTTGAACTTGGCCCAGCGCATCCGTTGGCTGGCGTCCGGAACCATCATGGCTCCAGGAACCTACCTCGAACCTCTGGAAAGATTGGTCAAGGGTAGAGACGATCGGATCAGGAAGATGGCGGCCTTTTTCGCTCCCGACGAAAGCCTCCCTTTCCTAGTACCGTTTCAATCTGATCTTGCAGGGTAGATATGTTGGAGCTTACGGCGAGCATCTTGGGTGGTAAACCGCCAGTCTATGGCTGATTTTGCTGCGTTGCGCTCGCGTTCGAGCGCCGCAACCTCTCGCCGCAGCTCCGGCTCATCGCTGATACGGCGGTTCAGACACCCTCTGCTGAAGACGCTCAACTCGATCTCAGCCATGTTCAGCCAGCTGCCGTGCGTGGGAGTGTAATGAAACTCGAGGCGTTGGGCGATGCGCCGAGCTTCGCCGGGCTCAAATGCTTCGTAGAGTGAGCCGAGCTTGTGGGTGTTGAGGTTGTCCAGTACCAGCCTGACCACCTCGGCATCGGGGTAGGCCTCGTCCACCAGCCACCGCATCTGGTACGCGAAGTCCACCGCAGTGCGGCGCTCGGTCACCGCCACATGTCTCCATCCACCCTTCGGCTCGCAGATCATGAACAGGTTCCGTGTCCCGTTGCGCTGGTACTCGGTGTCATAGCGTGCCATCCGTCCGGGGGCAGCCGCCAGGGGCGGACGCACCTCCCCAGTCAATTGCCGGGAGGTCTCGTCGAAACACACTACCGGCCGCTCCGGATGGTACGCCTGTTGGTACAGGTCCAGCACGTCCTCCATCCGCGCCACGAACTCCCCGCTCACCTTGGGGATACACCACTCCTTCTTCTGCCACGGCTTGAGTTCGTTTTTTTGAGCATCTGGCGCACCGTCTCCAGGGAGATGCTATCGGCAAACTCCAACTCCACCACCTGGTCGGCCAACAACTGGAGTGTCCAGTGCGTGTGCCCTTCGGGCGCGGCGCTGCACGCAATGGCGATCAGGTGCGCTTCCTGCCTCCCGTCCAGCTTGCGCTCCTGGCCCGGCCGCGGTCGGTCATTGATGGCGGCCTCAAGTCCTTCCTCCACGTACCGCTTCCGTGCTCTGGCGACCGTGGCCGCGTTGACCAACAGCACATCGGCTATCTCACGGTCCCTAACCCCCTGGTCAGCCTTGAGCAGCGACAGCGCACGCTTCACGGTGCGCACTGACGCCTTGCCTCGCTGGGACACCTCATTGAGACGGGAACGTTCGGCCTCGGTCAGTTCCACTTTATACTTGATGGCAGCCATGGCTGGGCACTCCCTCACAGAAAGATCATGCCCAAGTATGGCTGCTTTCTTATATTCTTACAAATCTACCTGGCAACGGTACTAGTCGAGAGCCTGGACGCGCGAACCCTGCAGACCCTCATTAATCTGATGGGCCGGACGTTCGAACCCATCGAGTCCGGTGGTTGGGTAACCGCCGAGATGCGCGCTGCGGAACAGGTCGACCGGTTGATACGGCAGTTGGCGTCCCTCACCAGCGGTGATGCGACAATCGCGTTGGACGCGCTTGTCGACGACGAGGCGCTGTCCAAGTGGCGCTTTCTTCTAGAACGGGTCAGGGACCAGCAGCGAGTCATCCACCGGGATGCCTCATATCAACATCCGGATCTGGAACAGGTCCGCCAGACCCTCAGCAACAGCGCTCCGGCCAACGCCGGAGATCTGGCCGCTCTGCTGGTGGATCAACTGGATGGTCTTGCCAACCGGATCCGCAGTAGTAACACCGATGATTGGCGGCAGTATTGGAATGAGGGAGTATACGGACGTCCGGAATCTCCCAAAATCGAGGAGCACTGCCGGGACGCCCTGCTCTCTGATCTGCGGAAAGAACTCCCCGCCGGAGTCATCGCCGAGCCGGAGGTTGAGTACGCCAACGGCAAGCGGGCTGACGTCGGCGTTCTTTATGGTGGATTCAACGTGCCGGTGGAAATCAAGAGGGACCAGGACCCACGGCTGTGGAGTGCGTTGCGTGACCAGCTGATCGCGCAGTACACCAACTATCCCGCGACTGGTGATCACGGCGTCTACCTCGTGTTCTGGTTCGGTGACGGCAAGATCCCGCCGCCGCCCCAGGGCCGTCGGCCCACCAGTCCCGTCGAGCTGCGGCAGCGGCTGGAGGAACAGCTGACCGAAATGGAGAAGCGTCGGATCGCTGTCCGCGTGATTGACGTGAGCCCCGGTGGCATAGGACCTTTTTCGTGAACCCGTTGGTCCGGCCGGGCGAGATTGCATCTAACGCCACCGCTGGGATTACTCCCGGGGCAGGGCCACCACCGGGCCGGCGCTGGCCCTGACCTCGGTGATGACGCAGGCGGCGACCGCGGCTTTGATGATGTGGTGGCGGCAGTAGTCCTGTCCGGCGATGCGGTACAGGCTCTTGACGTAGACGGTGTGGGGTGTGCGGACGGGCGGCGCCAGTTCGGCGGCGCAGGCAACGCAGCTGGGCATGATCTCACCTCCGGGTGATTTGTGGCGTTACCGTAATTGTAGTGAAAGGTCCTCGAGATTCTTTATCCCTTTCCCCGGGCGGGTGTCGGGACGGCGCCGCGAGCGGGGATGAATTGCATTGGTATGCAATGGACTCCAATGCATTGGATACCAATCCATTCCATGACGCCGTCCATTGCAATGGATAGGTATCGATACCATTGGACAGGAGGTCAACGTTGCCATGGACATAGGCCCCAGCACTATGCCCCTACCCCTGATGCCTGAGGCGTAATGGGGCAAGGGAAGGGTGAAAAGTGAGCGAGAGGGAGCGAGAGAGAACGCAAATACGGACGATGTGTCTATATTAGCGCGTAATTAAATTCAGATGCAGATTCGATATAGAGTATGGGGAACGGAGGGGCTGACAGGGGTAGGTATTTTTTCGTCATGTTGATGACCCTCATTTCAGATGGCGCTCGGTCCATGATTTTCAAACCCAAAAACTCGGCTTTGGCGCGCTCTCAAGGACCCGAGGAGCCGGTGCTCGGCTCCGGTAAACTCGAAGGTTTTATACCTAAATTCAGCGGTTACATACCCCTGTCAGGAACGGAGGGGGGAAATGGCCTTTGCGATCCAAATGCGACCCGAGGTGACGTTGGAGACGGCCCGTAGGACTCGCGGGACTTCTGGACCAAGCGGGCGCGCAGCGCCGTCGCCAACGAGATGTGCGGGTCGATTGCGGTAGGGAGCGGGATCGTACGCTAAGGGGAGTGGCGCCGGTTGAGTGTGCGATAGACGGTTGGTCTGGAGACGGAGCAGGGTTCGGCGAGATCGCTGATGGAATACTCGCCGGTGGCATGCATGCGGCAGAGTTCCCGCTGCTGTCGGTCGGACAGTTTGGGCTGCTTGCCGCGCATTTCCCCCGGGCGCGGGCGATGGCCATGCCCTCGCGGGTGCGCATGGGGATGAGATCGGCTTCGAACTCGGCGAAGGTGGCGAGGATATTGAAGAACAGCTTTCCCATGGGATCGCCCGGGTCGTAGAGCGCCCGGCCGAGGGCCAGTTTCACGCCGCGTTCCCGCAGCAGGTCGGCGATGGCGCGCGCATCTGGGACGGACCTGGCCAGCGTGTCGCCGGCGCGCCCGGCGGCGACACGCTGGTCGAGGGCCGGGTCGGGCGCGGGTGGTGCCGGTGAGGCCGTGATCGGTGTAGATGCGATCCTCGACGACGCCGAGCTCCAGGAGCGCCTGGCGCTGGGCGGCCGGACCTTGCCGGTCGGTGGAACAGCGCGCGTATCTGATGAGCGTTGCCGTCATGGGGGGGAAGTGTACGGATAGGGTCCCGCTTCCGCAATTGTTTTCGTACCATTCATATGAGACGCTCTTGGCTCCGGTTTGGTGGGGGTCGGGGCGACCGACTGCCCCGTCCGCTGGACGATCCCCTTACGGACAGCGCCGCGCCTGCCGGGATGAACGGATAACGGAGAGGTGGAACATGCCGAGACGAAGCATCTGGAGCGCGCGCCAGCGCGCGGCCCGGTTTGACCTGCCCACGGACTCGACCTGCCCACGGACGAAGCCGCCCGGCTGCGCCATTACACGCGGTCCGACGACGACATTGAGCAGATCCGGGTGCGGCGCATCCCCGAGCAATACGCCGACTCCGGTGGTTTCACCGACCATGTCTTTGCCGTCACATCCCGGCTCGGCTATCGGTGCTCGGCTATCGGTTCATCCCGCGCATCCGGGACCTGCCGTCGAAACGGCTGCATGTCTCCGAGCCCAGACGCGTTCCGAAACCCCTGATCGGATTGACCGGCAACAAAATCCGGCAGGACGTGATCGTGCGGAACTGGCCGGACATCCTGCGGGTTGCTGCCACCCTGGCCAGTGGCGCCCTTCCACCGAGCCAGCTGCTGCGCAAGTTCGCGGCCTATCCGCGCCAGCACGAGCTGGCCGTCACTCTCCGCGAAATCGGACGGGTCGAACGAACGCTCTTCATCCGAACGCTCTGCATCGTCGACTGGCTGCTCGACGCCGATATGCAGCGCCGGGCCAACACCGGCCTGAATAAGGGCGAGGCTCATCACGCGCTCAAGAACGCGCTCCGGATCGGACGCCAGGGCGAAATCCGCGACCGCTCGAGCGAGGGCCAGCGCTACCGCATGGCCGGGCCTCAACCTGCTGGCCGCCATCGTCATTTACTGGAATACCGCCCATCTCGGCGCAGCGGTCAGACCGCGGAAACACGCCGGGCTGACCGTCGAGCCCGAGCTCCTGGCCCACATCTCACCCCTTGGCTGGGCCCACATCCTGCTCATCGGCGAATACCGGTGGCCAAAGCGCCGATAGCGGCCTTAGCGTACGATTCTGCCCCTTACCGGAGTCGACCCCAAGAAGCGACTGCTCAAGGCAGACCCGGTGCGACGGGAAGCCTTCGTGGCGGAGTATGCCGTCCTGAGGGCGGAAGCGCGCCGGACTGGGGCCAAGATGTTCTTTGCCGACGAGGCCCACTTTCAGGCGGATGCTGACCTACGGGGCAAGTGGACACTGTAGGGGAAACCGGCGTTGGTGGTCTCCACCAGCCCGCGCCGGGGCGAGAAGGCCAGCTACTACTCGGCGGTGTGCCTGGAAACCGGCGAGGTGGAGGTGATGGAACTGGAGGGCAACAGCAACTCCGCTACCTCAGCCGCCTTGCTGCGACAACTGCGGGCGCGACATGCCGAACCACTGACCGTGATCTGGGACAATTCCCCAGCCCATCGCGGCGACGCGCTGCGGGCCTACTTGGCCACGCCCGAGTTGAACCTGCGCTTGGTGAACCTGCCCAGTTACAGCCCAGACTTCAACGCTGACGAGGCCATCTGGGGGTGGGCACGTCAGGAGGCGACCACCAACCTGTGCCTGACCACCCGTGCCGCGGTGCAGGAGAAGGTGGGCGACTTTTTCACCAACTTGACTAGCCGACGGGACGAAGTCAAACGGCGCTGCCGGACCGTACTGCAAGCACGAGCGGAAGAGATGATTGGCTGGGCCCCAGCCGATTTTACCGGCCCTGCAAATGTAGATTTCACCTTGGCTTCGGTTTAGCTCTCCGCTGCCGCCATATCTACGACTTCCGTGCCGCCGCCTCGGGTGCGGAGGCGCTGCCAGTAGTCGCGACCGCGATCAACAGCCTGGTTGGCGGTGGTCTGCAACAACTCCTGCGCCTCCCGGCCGCTGCGGGGAGCCAGCAACATCCCCAGCCCGACGCCGACGCCGATGCCGGCGGCCAGCACCATCAGATCACGTTGCGTTCGGTTCATATGGTACCTCCTGTAATTGTTGCTCCATGATTTGTTGTGCAACGAGCGCCCAATTGTACCCGAGTATTTTCGTGGGCAACGCCGCCGCAACGCTCATCCGTCGTCCTGTGGGAAGATGGGACTCCGCAGCTCCTAGCGGTTGGAGGCGGCACATCGCAGCCTGGTGCTGCGGCCATTCGGTGCAACGCGGGGCGGCTGCGGCGATTTGTGGAAGGCGCTGGAAACGAATCGCTGTGGGCTGCCCTCCGATCGTATTTCGCTCATTCGGGGTGGGTTTCAAAGCGGCCGATGAACTCGCCCTCCCGCGCCTCGCGAGGCAGGCGCGCGAGGGTCATGTTGTCCGGCAGAATGATCCCGCCGGACAACATCAGCTTGACAGCGTCCTCCACGGTGATGTCGGTCTCCAGAAGGTCGTCTTCATTGGCGAAGGCCATGTTCCCCAACGTCGGGTTGGGCGCGGTGGGTATGTACACGATGGCCAACGAATGGTCGCCGCTCTGCGAATAAGCACGGCCGGTCACGAATCCCATGGCCGCCATTCCTTCTCGGGGCCACTCCAGGAACACCACGCGGCTGAAATGAAAGTCGGAGGCCATCAACGTGGTCACCTGCTCAGTGGCTCCGAATATGGTCTTGATAACGGGGATATGACGGAGCACCGCGCTTTTCCACCCCATGATACGTCGCCCGACTGCGGTGGAAATCAGCAGCCCAACCAGATAGAAAATGACGATGATGGCGATCAGGCCGATACCGGGGAAATCCCAGGGACGGCCGGAGATGTAGGGCAGGGGCCGCACCAAGCTATCGACGTGGCCGACGATGAACGCGACCAGGAAGACCGTGACCAGCAGCGGCACCAATTGCATGAGCCCCGCCAGCGTTTTGCTCTGGAGGTGTCCCTCAATGCGTCCCGCCAGGTTTGGGGTTGGCCGTCGTGGTCGTGCGGCCGTGTCGCCTTTCTCGGTGTTCACAACATGCTCCCGCGACCCGCGGGGGTTCCGTTTGCCGAGGTCAAGTGTTATTGAAAAGGCCGAGCCTTTTCAATAACAGCGCCATGAAGCCGCCGCTCTCCAGGCTGAACATGGCGCTGGCCAATACCACGTCCCAACGCATCAGCCCCAGGCTGCCTTGCGTGTCCTGCTGGGTCAGGGTGGGGCTTGGTTGCAACCAGCGCAACATCGTAGGTTGCTAGTACCGTTTCAATCTGATCTTGCAGGGTAGATATGTTGGAGCTTACGGCGAGCATCTTGGGTGGTAAACCGCCAGTCTATGGCTGATTTTGCTGCGTTGCGCTCGCGTTCGAGCGCCGCAACCTCTCGCCGCAGCTCCGGCTCATCGCTGATACGGCGGTTCAGACACCCTCTGCTGAAGACGCTCAACTCGATCTCAGCCATGTTCAGCCAGCTGCCGTGCGTGGGAGTGTAATGAAACTCGAGGCGTTGGGCGATGCGCCGAGCTTCGCCGGGCTCAAATGCTTCGTAGAGTGAGCCGAGCTTGTGGGTGTTGAGGTTGTCCAGTACCAGCCTGACCACCTCGGCATCGGGGTAGGCCTCGTCCACCAGCCACCGCATCTGGTACGCGAAGTCCACCGCAGTGCGGCGCTCGGTCACCGCCACATGTCTCCATCCACCCTTCGGCTCGCAGATCATGAACAGGTTCCGTGTCCCGTTGCGCTGGTACTCGGTGTCATAGCGTGCCATCCGTCCGGGGGCAGCCGCCAGGGGCGGACGCACCTCCCCAGTCAATTGCCGGGAGGTCTCGTCGAAACACACTACCGGCCGCTCCGGATGGTACGCCTGTTGGTACAGGTCCAGCACGTCCTCCATCCGCGCCACGAACTCCCCGCTCACCTTGGGGATACACCACTCCTTCTTCTGCCACGGCTTGAGTTCGTTTTTTTGAGCATCTGGCGCACCGTCTCCAGGGAGATGCTATCGGCAAACTCCAACTCCACCACCTGGTCGGCCAACAACTGGAGTGTCCAGTGCGTGTGCCCTTCGGGCGCGGCGCTGCACGCAATGGCGATCAGGTGCGCTTCCTGCCTCCCGTCCAGCTTGCGCTCCTGGCCCGGCCGCGGTCGGTCATTGATGGCGGCCTCAAGTCCTTCCTCCACGTACCGCTTCCGTGCTCTGGCGACCGTGGCCGCGTTGACCAACAGCACATCGGCTATCTCACGGTCCCTAACCCCCTGGTCAGCCTTGAGCAGCGACAGCGCACGCTTCACGGTGCGCACTGACGCCTTGCCTCGCTGGGACACCTCATTGAGACGGGAACGTTCGGCCTCGGTCAGTTCCACTTTATACTTGATGGCAGCCATGGCTGGGCACTCCCTCACAGAAAGATCATGCCCAAGTATGGCTGCTTTCTTATATTCTTACAAATCTACCTGGCAACGGTACTAGACTATCAGGCTCAAGTATGTTCACACTAGCGCGGTGCATCGAGAATGAGTGCGAATGAGATGAACCCGAGGAAGAGCACGTCGCGCCTCTCAAAGCGGGGGAAGATGCGGCGAAATCCCTTCAATCGGCGGAACAGCCGCTCGATCTCATTCCGCCTCTCATACATCTCACGGTCATACTCCCAGGGGTGTACACGGGTGCTCAGGGGAGGAACCGCCGGCATGAACCCCAAGGCGCCCAGTTGGCGGGTCTCATTGCCCTGGTAGGCGCGGTCCATCAACAGGAACGATCCCGGGCATTGCGGGCCAAGACGGATCAGCAGCTTATGCCCCTCCGGCGCGTCGTGGGCCTGGCCGGGGGAGAGCGAGAGCGTTATGGCGGTTCGAGCATCCGCGGCAACCATACGAATCTTGGCGGTCCAGCCGCCCCGGGACTTGCCGATGGACTGAGGTCCGTTTTTAGCGCACCCGTGCCGTCGGGTTGGACCTTGACGATGGTGCTGTCCATCGACATCGCTTCCAGTTTGATGCGCACGATCTGTTCCCGCTGGAGGTGCTCAAACACCCGGTCGAGCACCCCATTCTTCGACCAGCGGTTCATCCGTGTGCAGACGGTATGCCAGTTGCCGAAGCGGGGCGGCAACGCTTGCCACTTGCAGCCCTGCTCGGCGACGTACAGGATCGCGTTGAGGACTTGCAAGTTCGACAGATTGACGTTGCCGCGCTGAGCGGGTGGGACCGGCGCAATGCGTTCGTACTGAGCTTCTGTAATCTCCGTGCGGGGACGATAGCATTTCAGCGCCGCTAGTGTGAACAGGCCCTGGTTGGCGGTAGATCAGGAGCGGAAGAAGGGGCCTGTTCTCTGTGCCCGCGGGAGGCTTCATTGGCGCCAGCACTTTGGCCATTGGCTGGTCTATCAGCGTGTTCGTTTCCGAGTTCCACTGGCCGTCCCAGTTTTCCTGCTCGTGGTCGCTCAGCTCTTCCTGAGACGCATTGAGCATTATTCTCTTGTGCCCGGTGGAGTGAGCCGACACGCTTTTGATCTCGGTCTGGAAGAGGACCTTTCGGCTGTCGGCCAGGTCGGCTTCGATCCAGCGGTCCAGCCACGGGCCCTTCTTCCGTCCCGTGATGACCGGCTCGGTTCGTATGGCGACGTGTTTGGCTCCGTTGCGTAGCAGGCGATGTTGCAGGGCGGCGGCGGCCAGGTCTTCGAATATCATGGCCACTACCCCAGCGGAGCGCCTTGCGGACCAATCCGGTTTTTCATCGAAAAACGACCGGGCCTCGTTGATGTCGATCAGTGTTGATGTCGATCAGTAGCGATGTTTCGGTTGTCATGATGGGCTCCTGTTCCGACCGGCGTCAGGCCGGGCTGACCGCTCGCCCGCAAGGTAGTTGGGGATCTCGAAATGAGCGACTGGCGGCTCACGGCAGCGGTTCGTGGTTTACGACATTAACCGCTCCGTCGTGCGGTGGTCACGACAACTGACGTCCGAACGCGAAATCCGGCGCTCTTTTATCGCGCGTAGCGATGTCCGCTCGCATCTTCCCGGGCGGCGTGCTTTCCCGAGCTGAGCACTCCGGTTGTTTGCGGTCCGGCTCCGTGCTGTAGTCCGCTCCCGGTAGCGCACTCCCTGGGCATCTCACGCAGTACGGTCCGCAAGTACGCTCGCTCCCTGACCCAGCCGACCAAGCGTCCACACAACCGGGTCCGGAGGCCATCACCGCAGCAACCTGCCAATCGCTCCGACCGACACTCTCCCTTACCTTTTGGACTGACCGGATCGCTGGACAACGACGCCATTGACATCCCGGCCAATGCGCACAAACTCTTCACAAAATGTTCACGACATGCCGGCTTATGTTCACATCGATTTCATACTCGGGTCGTACAATGCGACCCACGCCAAGTTTCGCGTCGGGCATCCGCTCTCAGGGTGTTCTCAACCATAACTCAGGGGACAGCTCCCAATAAGCCAATACAGGTCAAATCCATAGCGCCTGAACGGCCCCCGTAACCGACGTCACAACCGCGTCGCTGTTATTATCGGTCAACGCCGCCGGCCAATTCCACCTGCGCAGCCGTCGCTGGCCACGGGCCTGCCCGCTCCGCAGGCGGCCGTGCCCAAAACGACCGTGGGACCGTCACATTGCGGCGCTCCCGGAAGTCCACATTTGGACCACAATCGGCTCTTCGCGTTTCGGTACGGGCTGGCGTCGGCGTCGTAGTAGTTGGGGTTATGGATGTTGGCGCAGCGGGCGGGGGCGGGAGTGACCGGAGCGCGTCCCGGCTATCGGTCATAGCTGAACATCGGAGCCGACGCGGCGGCGGCGAAGCCCGGGTCGATGAAGTAGCTCTGCAGCGGGCTGTTGGCCTTCACCGGCCGGGGCAGCAGGCCCCGCTCCCGCTGGAACCGCCGCAGGCGGTGGCCCATTCGCATCAGCAGGGGCCGGACCTGTTCCGGTGTCAGCCCGGTGCGCTGGCGTAGCGCGTTGCGGTGGATGCCCGCCGCGCCCGCCCGCCAGGCGTGGCCGACCACCTCCCGCGCCGCGGGGTCGAGTTGGGCCAGGTAGGCGGCGGCCAGCATCTCCGTCCAGCCGCCGGAGGGGAGTTCTGAAGTCGGAGGCGTGGGTTCCGGAGCGGAACTCTCCGGCGAGACCCGCTCCGGCGAGACCCGCTCCGGAGAAGCCGCCGGAACCGCTCCGGCCCCAGGTGGCAGGACGCCGGGGACGTCGCCGCTGATGCGGCGCAGGGCCTTGACCACCGCGTCGGCGCCGCCCTCCAGCTCGATGCTGATCTTCACCATGGGGTCTGCTCCGTCGCGGCTCGGCAACTGGGGCGAGCCGGTGGCCGGATCCGCCGCGCGAACCGCTCGCAGGGTCGCCGCTGCGGATGGCGGCAGCGGGGAGATCGCCTGATGGCCGCCGCAGACGACGCTGGCGCCCATTGTAATGCCGCCGGCAGCGCAGCAAAGCTGCCCGCGCCCAAAGCGTGGCACGACGACTGCCCGCGGCCACCTGCTCAGCGCCAGGAGGACTGGCGGCCCACGGTGGCGCTTCTCGAGGTGATTAGATCAGCAACCGGCATTTTCACGGACATTCGTCCACTCTGGGAGCTGGGTGAAGTGACAAATAGCAGTTTGTGGTTGGTCGGTCAATATGCTCCCGGTGGGAGCTCTACGATTCGGTCAGTGGCTAACGGTCCGGCGAAAAGCAACTGTCTTGGATGTCAAGACGTTGCGCTGGTCGTGTCCCAGCGCTCGCCGGTTCTCATCATGCCGTTGAGAATGGTCAGCAGCTTGCGCATGCACGCGGTCAGGACCAACTTCTGGGGCTTACCGGTCGCCGGCAGACGTTGGTAAACATCTCGGATCACTGGGTTCTGGCGAGAGGCCACCAATGCTCCCCTGTATCGCGGGCGGCACGGACTCGGGACCTCCCGCCCCAGACGGTGCGCTTGCCTGCGGGAACCGGGGCCGCCGATGTCGCGCCGTCGGGGCGGGGAGGGTGTCGAGACCGAGCGGAAGCGGTGTCATATGGGATGACGCTCCAGGGGATAAATATGGGCAATCGCTGTCAATGCATCAAATGCATCAAATGCATCGAATGTATGGGTTACACACAGGTCTCCGGACATTGTGATTTTAAGGAGTTGAATTAGGCGGGGCGAAAGCCGCTTACGCCCCGCCTTGCGCCCGCCTTTACGTATTGGTGTTCGCCGCGCGATAATCACCATTCTCGAACGCGCTTCTATACGTAATGGATGTTGGGCGAACCACAGCGAGTATCGAAACGGTTCAACCGGGGAGTTATGGCAGCCGGACATGACCTTGAGGTCGCGCTTGGCGTTAGCCCGACCGTTAGTATTACAGTCGCGCTTAACCGGCAAAACTAATCGACGACAGGTCGGCAATTATGCTCAACGCGGGACACCTCATACGCTTGGAATCTTCAGGTTCCCCAAGATAAGATCCAGGTGAGGGCCGACCTTTTGGCGATAATCCAATCACCCTCCGGCACGGATTCTGGAGTACTAAGAAGCGCGCGGACGTGAAGGTTGTGGACTGGGGGATGCCCCAGCCGGTCCCACCGGTCGAGCAGGTCAACGAGCGGGCCGTGAGCCGTGTCGTTGCCGTAAGCCACCACCCTTTCTGGTTCGGAAGCGGATATCACGGCGGCGCTCATGCTGTCCAGGTCGATCAACGCATAACCGAATCCCCGGAAGAGGCTGCTCTCGGATGCCGAATACACGATGAAGACCCTGGGGTCAGTGGTGAGGGACGTGAAGAGGCCGGAGAAGATATCCTGGGTATGGAATTGGCCCTCGAGGAAGCGTTCAGCATACCGTAGGCTGGCGTCCTGGCTGAACAGGCGCCTCAGTCCCTGGCGGAAAGCCGGATCGTCCTGATCCAATCCGATGGTCATTTGCAGATGTTCGTCGGGGGGATCGCCCACCGGGGAAAACCCCTCGGTTGGTTGCCCCGTCCCTCGCAGCGGTATGAACAGACAGGGCGTTACGGACAACCCCCGGAGCTCACCATCGCGCTTTTCCAGGGCCACGCTCAGGCAAAAACCCCTGAACCACAACGGGACCACAATCACCCCACCCTCCTTGAGCTGGTCGACCCAATGGGGCGAGACGTCGTAGGCCCCCACGGTAACCGAGATACCGTCATAAGGCTGGCCTTCAGGAAAACCCTCGTATCCATCACCGCATATCACCTTGACGTGGTCGTAGCCGGTCCTGGACAGGTTCTCGGCAGCCTCATCGACGATGTCCTGGTCGATGTCGATAGTGACAACACTGCCTTTTTCGCCGGCGACGTGGGCCAGGATGGCCGCGTTATAGCCGGTGCCCGCGCCTATTTCCAGCACCCGTGAGCCGGGCTCCACACCTAACTGCTCCATCATGAGGGCCATCATCTTGGGCTGGCTGGAGGAACTGATTGGCACTCCGTCCTCCCAGCGGATAAAGATCGGCTCATCGGAATAGGCGGTGGCGATATTGACCCTTGGGAGGAACAGGTGCCGAGGGACGTCTTCGAACGCCTGCTGCACGTGCTGGCTGGTGATGGCGCCCTGCCTGACCAGTTCTTCGACCAGCCGGTTTCGCAGTTCCCGAGCTTCGTCCCATGGTCCTGTTTCGGTTGACATTCTGCACTCCTCCAACGGCTGTATGGCATTGAAAACATTGACCTTGGGGAAGGCCGGGCACACCAATGCGACTCTGCCCGCCTTTCCCCCGCCCCGCTATCGCGTGCCGACTTATCAGATAGCCAATCCGTCCGCCGGACCACGCTGGCTCCATGTGTTGGAGTCGTTATTTGACCTCATCCCATGCGCGGAGGTTATCGGCCGCAATCGCCAGCGCGAAATTGGAGAATGGTCCCGTCGGTGCTCACACGCCCGGGTCAGTCTGGGAATGGTGCCGATTGCCTGTGCTACTGCGCACCAGGTGGCGACCCGTAGCGATGAAAACGATAATGAGCAGCGGGTTGAAGACCTTCGTCAGCACGCCCAGCATGTCCGGTCCCAAGGGAGGGGCGGCGAAGTGGAAGAAGTAGACAACCCAATGCACTGCGTATGCCACGGTCAGTGCCAAAGATGCGTAAAAAGTTAGATCGGTCTCCCAACGCCTTCGTGTAGTGGCCCTGTCGAGCGCCTCCCTATCTCGGCGACGTTTACGCGTGAGATTGACGAACACGGCCGTAACCAAAGTTCCAGCCGTGAGAAAGAGGGTAAACAACGCGAGGCCGGCACAGTAGGAGGCGAAGCCGTTTCCCGGACAGGCCAGGAAGGTCAGACCCTGGAGCGGGGGCACGTTGGGGCGGAAAAACAGAATGATGCCCCAATCAATCAACACCAGGACAGCCATCACGAGGAAGAACACTCCCAGCCTTCGCGACACGCCGGTTCTTTGCAACACCCGCTCTCCTGCGCCAATTCGTTTGCTGCGGTTCCCCCGGTGCGCTATCGACGTTGACGGCTTGGCATTGCGCGGGCCGTCCGCGCAAGCAGGGTATAGCCACCACTCTGTTCAAAAATCAGCGTCTTGGGACCTCCCTTCGCGAATGCCCTGGCCCATTGGCCAATCGTATGGGCATTCCGTTCCAACGCCTGGGCCACCGCCGCTACCGTCCAACCCTGCGTCAGCAACCACACCGCGTGCCATCGCTCCCGGTTCCGTGGCGTAGGCGCTCGGTACATCCGCGGTCTTGCCTCAGCTAGTCCACGCCCCACCGCTCCAGTAGCGCTCCCATCTCCTCCATGCCCAACAGCAACCCTCCCCAGTTTTCCCGATCCTCTCCAGCCATCTCGATCGCCCCTATCCTACGCCAGCCCTATACGGGTTTCACCTTGGCTTTGGTTTAGTCGGAGTCGTGGGCTTTCCTGACAACGGGCTGCTGGGCGCCCCGCACCAGGACTTCGGTCACGACGAAATTGCCAATCTTTACCGGTATGCCCCGGGCATCGTCGGCGAAAACAAGCGTGCTCTTTCCGTCCGAGAGCTTCCAGCCGGAGGCAGGTTCCGTGCAGTCGTCGTCGAAGCAGACCTTGGTGGTGGTAGCCACCTTCTCAGCTGGCTTCCCAAGAATGCTTTCGAGGAACGAAATGGGAACTGGCCTCATGCCACCCCGCGGTATCCTGACCACCCCTTTCGGAACCGTCTCGGTCATGGTCTCACCAGTTATTGCGTCGTATTCCGTATTGACGCGCCCGTCCAACTTCTGATAGCTGCCGACAGCGTTGAAAGTCCCCACGCTAACCACTATATCGTCGGCCTCGATCACCTCCTCAATCCACGAGGTCCGCGAATTGTAGGTCAATTGACGAACCTCGCCGATAGACCTACTGCTTACCGCGGCCTCGACGTTGTACCTCATAATCAGTGGCGGCCAGTCGTTGGGTTCCGCCCGAGCCTGGTTTGCCCAGGCAAGGATCCCGATTGTCGCCCCACCGGCAACCAGGATGATCGCCAACACGGCCCACCGGTTGAATGTCCCCATCAATGCTTGCAACAGCTTTCGCTCCTTCGGCTCCGATGCGCGTATCACCCCATGTAATGCCGGTGGGAGAACCGGCAAGCTCCCAGTCGGAATCACGCACCGGTTGCGTCCCTGGTACTTCAGCGCACCATGCACCTTTTGCCCCTCTGGACACGCGTTTTAGCGCTTGGCGCAGGACCTCCACAGCGCAGCATTCCGCCTTGAGATGAAGTGCGGGCTGTCAAACGACGACCTGGCGCGGTTGAGGGACCAAAGTGAGTGAGCCAGCATCTGCCCCAAGGGTGTCTCATGGACGAAGATCCCGCCAGTGTCAAGGATACGGGCAATTTCCTGAAGAACCGCGTCAGTGTCCGCCGGCCATCCTGCCGTTGTGGGCCCGGCCCTGCAACGTGTGACTTTAGTGAGTCGGTCGCTCGATGACCTCTACCGTCGCGGCACCGCGAGGTATGCCTATGCCCTCAAGGAACGTGTAAACGCCTTCCACATCCCACTCGCTCACCACTCCGATGTAGAGTTCATTTGCGCCTTCCTGCAGGTCAATCATTATCACCCCTTCCTGGTCCCATATCCCCTCTGACTTCATCAGGGCATACCAGTCAGAAAGCTGGGTGATGGTGTAATTGCCCTTGATGATGTTCAGCCTCAAGCCCGGCTTAACGTCGAACCATTCTTCAACCTTCTCCCGCGCCTTTTCCTGTGTGGCGGGGTCGGTTTCGTTCTCGGTGAGGTAAATGTTGAGCACGCTCTGGTTGTCGGACAGGAAAACGCCGCCGAATTCGGGAACCTCGTTCGATACTTCCTTCAACCGTTCGTTGGGGTCCTTGTAGGTTGACGGGTCAAAGTCCGTCGAAGGCCGTTGTGACCACGCGAACCCTGCCACGCCCGCCGCCAGGACGAGAAACCCAATTATCACGATGACACGCTTCGATACCATAACTCAACTCTTCCGCGCCGCCCTGCGGGTTTTTGGCGGCGAGCCTGCCTACCCACTGGGTTATGCTCAACACCAAACCTTGCCGTGCCGCCGTACGCACCGGGCCAATGGCGCCTCCATTTCACCACAAGCCCACGCGCGTTTCACCTTGGCTCCAGTTCAGTGTGCTAGGCTTTCGCTCGCACGGACTGCCGGCGCAACAACCGGTGAGAGCGGCGCCGGCTGTGAGGAAACACAAACCGGCGGACTGTCTCAGGTACCGTGGCATCCTCATCTCATTGGTCGGCGTGCGTCACCCTGGCGTCGACGGCTGCCGCATCATCGAACGATGATGGCGCCGCTCGCCGTAACGCCGGTTGGGATAAAGGTTGCGGATGCTCAATTGTCTGCGGAGTTTAAACCCATGGCCAAAGTGCGTCGTATGTGGTGAACCGGCTCCGGTGGGCTCCGACCTTTGCCTGTCCCACCGGGACCGGAATGGCCTTTCCCGTCCCGACGGCAACTCAGCATCCGATCCTGAATACGAACCCGGAGCGATCAGCTTGCCCGAAATCAACTGCCCGTTCTGCGCGACAACGAACTCCAGCGTCGCGCCGTTTTGCACCAATTGCGGAAGCGCATTGCCCATGCCCGGCCGTGCGGATCGCGGGCAATCCGGAGGGGATGCGGACCCCGTGTCCCGGCCGGAACTGCAGACTGAGATCAACGAGTTACGCGCCATCCTGCGGGATGCCTCTGGCCGCCTGCTTTATCTCCAGCGCCGCCTGAATCGACTGGATCCTCAAACCGAAACTGCGGTGCCCCCGGCGGCGGCGCTCACACCCGCGGAGGCGCTTTCGGAATCTACGGGAACGGGTGCCGAGGCGCCCGCGCCGGGTGTGGTGCCAACTCCGCCGGAACCCGCCCCACCAGTGGCTTCTGCGCCACAAACCGTCCTGGCGTCTGAGATTGAACCCGAAACGCCCGCCGATGGCGGCGTCTGGCCCGTCTTCAGCGCGTCGTTCGACTGGGAAAGACTGCTGGGCCGAAACTGGTTCGCCATCATTGGTGCCGTGGCCCTGGTGTTGGGCATCGGCTTTTTCCTGAAGCTGGCCTTCGACAACAACTGGATCGGCGACACCGGGCGGATCGTACTGGGCGTGGTCCTGGGGTTGTCCCTGCTGGGCGTGGGCGAGTACTCCCAGCGCCGCGTCCCCATCTGGGCGCAGCCCGTAACGGCGGCCGGCGCGGTCATCCTCTACCTGTCCATCTACGCCGCCTTCGGACTGTACCAGCTGATCCGTCCCGACGTGGCCCTGCTGTTCATGGCCCTGGTGGTGGCGCTGGCCGCGCTGCTGGCGCTGCGCCACGAGTCCATCGTTGTCGCGCTGCTGGGCATAATCGGCGCGTTTCTGGCCCCGGCGCTGCTCGGCGCGGACCTGCCGGACATTCGATTGGCGCTGGTCTACATCCTGGTGGTCGACGCCGGCATCCTGGCCATTTCCACCTTCCGCAACTGGCGGTGGTTCAATCTGGTCGGGTGGGCCGGCACCTACGGGGTTTTCTTCTTCTGGACCAGCCGGTTCTCCGATTACGATCCCGTCATGGCACAGATGGGACTCAGCGGGATGTTCCTCATCCTGGCCGGCGCCACCAGCCTCTTCCACCTGCTGTGGCGGCGCGTGCCCGGCATCCCTGATCTGACGCTGATGACGCTGAACGCAGTTGCGTTCTTCGCCCTCACCTACCACATCCTCTGGGACGACTACCGCGACTGGTTCGGCCTCATTGCCCTGGGGCTCTCCCTGTTCTACGCGCTGATCGCCTTCGTCGCGATACGCCGGCCCTCCACCCCGGCGGAAATGGCTATCTTTGCGCTGCCCATCGCGGTCGTTTTCCTGACCATCGCCGTGCCCCTCCAGCTGACCGGCGTGTGGATCACCGTGGCCTGGGCCGCGGAGGGCGCGGCGCTGGTGGGCACCGCTTTTCTCCTGGGCCGGTGGCAAATGCGGGCCTTCGGCCTGGGCGTTCTGGCCGTCGGCCTGGGGCATCTGGTGGTGATCGACCTGCTGAGGCACGGCGGCCGGATCAACCTGGACGAATTCGTTCCCTTCCTGAACGAACGGTTTCCCATCATGGCGGCCACGGTCGTCGCGCTGTACGCCGCGGCATTCCTCTACCATTACTACCGGGAAAGGCAGGAACGATGGGAGGAGTTCGTTCTCTGGCCGCTGCTGGGCGTCGCCAACGCGCTGACCGTCGTTGCGCTGAGCCTGGAACTGGTCAGCTATTTTGACAGCCGAGCGCTGGTGGCCGACGGGCCAGGTCGACCGGTTTTACAGCGTGCCACCGACGCCAAGCTCCTGTCCCTGACGGCGCTGTGGTCAATCTACGGCTTCATCCTGGCGGCCATCGGTCTACGGCGGCGCTGGCCGCTGATGCGTTGGGCCGGCCTGGCTCTGTTGGGCCTCACGGTTTTGAAGCTGGTCACCATCGACACCATCGGGGTGCAACTGGCCCAACTGGGCTTCCCGCCCGTGCTGAACTTCCAGTTCCTGACCTGCGCGCTGGTCGTCGCCCTGTTGGCCGTCCTCGCCTGGCGGTTCCGGCGGGAAGCGGCCCATTTGTTCGGCTATGAGCGCCAAGCGTTCGTTGTATTGGTCGTGTCGGCGAACTTGGTCGCCCTGTGGACCCTGAACCAGGAGATCATCCATTACTTCGATGGCCGGGCCATCCGATATGACGGGTACGACCTTCTTCCCCCTCAATTCAATTACGCCCAGGTCGCCATGAACGCCAAATACCTGTCCATGACCTACCTGTGGTCCGTTTACGGCGCGATCGTCCTTGCCGTCGGGCTGTGGCGACGCCTGCCGCTCGTCCGGTGGGCGGGACTGGGCATCCTGGCGCTGGCAGCGCTAAAGCTGCTGGCCTTCGACACGTTCATGGTCGAACTGGTTCCCAGCAGGTTCATATTCATACCGTTCCTGAACCTGCATTTCCTGGCCTTCGCCCTGGTAATCGCGCTGATGTTGGTCTTTACCTGGTGGTACCGGCGTGTCCGGCCTGAGTCGGCACGCTTTGAGACCTACGCGGTTCCCGCGCTGTTGGTGGCGGCAAACTGTGTCGCCCTGTGGGGCCTGACCCTGGAGGCGGTCCACTTCTTCGATGCCCGGACCTCCCGCCTGGGCGCAGACACCTTCGGCGCCCAACAACTCTCGTTGACCGTGCTGTGGGCGGTGTACGCCGTCGGAGTGATCGGCGTGGGTATCGCCCGCCAGTCCAGCCGTATCCGCCTGGCCGGCATCGCGCTCTTGGCGGTGCCCCTGGTCAAGCTGTTCGGTTTCGACGTGTTCCTGCTGGAACGGGAATACCGCGTGGCCGCTTTCGTCACCCTGGGCGTCCTCATGCTGGGCACGGGTCTGGTCTACCAGCGGTACAGCCAGGCCGTCAGGGGGTTCCTCTTTGGGCAGCGAGCCTGAAAACAGGCTCCGGCCGGTTTCCGTCGCGTTTGCCATCCTTTTGATGGCCGGCGCGCTGCTGTCGGCCATTGACGTCTGGGCCGACTCTCCGGATGCCGAATGGCAGTTTTTCAAGCCCGTCATCTTGCCGGACGACCCCTTGGACGACCAGTTGGTTGAGGTTGAGTTGGACCCCGAGGTTTACTCCCACGCCAAACCCGGCCTGGGCGACGTGCGTCTCACTGAGGGCTACCCTGCCGTTGAGCGGGAAATTCCCTACCAACTGCTGGTCGAGGCGGGAGACCAACGACGCGCCGCGGTCCCGGTGGAGATGCACGATCTGGGCCACATCCCCGACGACCACACCTCGTTCGTCCTTCATGTGCAATCCGAGGGCGACCTGCACAGCGAGGTGGAGATCCAGACCTCATCGGTCAACTTCCAAAGGCGCGTTGTCGTGTCCGCCAGCGATGACGGCGAAACCTGGCGCGTCCTGGCGGAAAATGGCACGATTTTCAATTTGACCGTACCCGAGCGCGGCTTCTCCGCCGGAGGTACCAGCGTCCAGTACCCGTCCAGTTCCGCGCGCTTCCTCAGGATCCAGATCTTGGACGAGGACCAGGAGCCGTTGGCCATCCGGGGGGCGGTGGTCCTGTTTGCCCAGACGCTGGAGCCGCGCCGCCGCCACCTCCTCCTGGATATCATCCAACGAATCGAAGACCCTGAACGCAAGCAGACGATTCTTGTGTTGAGGGCCTCCCACTCCGGGTTTCCGACCGACAGAATCGACCTGGATATTCCGCACCGAAATTTCTACCGCGAGGTCGTGGTCGAAGGCAGTTACGACTCCACCTACTGGATCCCCCTGCAATCCGGCGAGATACTCTACGACTTTGATACTCCGAGGTTCGTCGGTGACGATCGGGAATTGCGGTTCGGAGAATCCAGGTACCGTTACTACCGGATCGCCATCTTCAACGAGGACAATCCGCCCCTGCCGGTGGAGCAGCCCATGGCCAGCGGTTTCGCCCGCAAGATTGTCTTCACCGCCGCCGCCGGCGAGACCTATCGGCTCTACTACGGCAACCCCGAGGCATCCGCGCCGTCGTACGAGTTGGAAAAGTTGTTTCCTTACCTGGTCACCGAGGACTTGCCAGTGGCCCGGCTGGGTCCCCACGACCTCAATCCCGCATCCGACGCGCCGGCGCCTGCCCCCGAAGGCGTGCCCTTCACCGAACGCTACCCGTGGCTGCTTCCCACTGTCGTAGCTCTGGCTGCCCTGCTGGTCGGGATGTTCCTGGCCAGCCTGATCCGCCAGGTGCGCGGCTGCCTCCGGCCACCGGAATAATTGGCGAAACGAAACCCTCGGGATAGGATGGGGTAACCCGATGTGGTATCGCTGGTTCCTACCCATGACGGCTTGTACTGCCCTCCCAACTGTTGCCGTGAAACTTGGCCTGACGTCATGCCTGTCGTTACTCTTGCTCGCCATCACCTTGGCTTGCGGAGGTTCTGAGAACGTACGCATCGAGCCCCAGGAAGTTCCGACTTCAACCCCGAGCCCCATGGCCGTCGACGGCCCGATCTGGGTGCTCGAGATCCTGAACGGCGACGCAGCAATAGAGGGGACCGTGCTGACGCTCTCCATCAGCGGTGCCTCTGCCGGAGGTTCTGACGGCTGCAACGGATTCGGCGGCCGTCACGAGGACGGCTCCCCGGTGGCAGGGGCCGACGGGACCATCTCGTTCCCGGGTTTCACGCAGACGTTAGCGCTGTGTGAGTACCCTCTGGGCACAGTAGCCCAGCAGGACGACTATCTGGCGGCCTTGGCGGACTCGAAACAGTACCAAGTCTAGGACCATCGCTTGCAAATCCGAGACGGGTTCGGAAACCTCCGCCTGGTGATGGTCAACAAGTCTCCGTTGGTCGGCACGGGCGAGGATCTGACCAGTACCGCATGGCGCCTCGTATCTACGGACGGAAAGGCGCCCAAAGGGAGACCGCCCACGTTGGCCTTCTGGGATCAGGGGTTCCGTGGGAGGTACCGTCGCCGACTATGGCTTCGTGGCTCAATACGTCAAGGTACGGGAGAGCTTCCGCGTCCGGACCATAGCCGTGACTGGGGTCGAGACCAGCCAGGTGTCCGGCATCCCTGATCAGAACGTGCAAGACTTCCTCCAGGGCATAATGCGATCTAGCGGTCATGCCGTCCGTGAGGAGGCCGGCGTCAGGCTCCTCCGCATCCGCACCAGTCAAGGATACCCGCTTGACTTCGAGGAGCTCATGCCCGCGGTGGGCAGGATATCGGACGCGGAGTGGCGTCTCGGGTCGTTTATCGAGGTCCGTTGGGATGAACAGAGGGCGGGTGGCCCTCCGTGCGTAGATGATGTTTCCCATGGGGCGAATATATTGGCCAGATTCACGGAGACTACTGTCAGCGGAACCTTGGGGCGCAGGGAGTACAGTCACGACGCTCTGAGCCTCTCCTTGGTCGAGGCAATGGGGAGCGGCGCGTCCGCGCCGGAGTATAAGGACAAAGACTTAGCCCGAGGTCGGTGCCCGCGTGAGTACCGGGAGGAGCCCGATGACCGGGAAAATAAGAGCCAGGACGAACGCTATCTCGAACTGCTACCGCAGCTGCGACGCTACATGATATTTGGGGACAGGCTGGTGGTCTTGACGGACTCGCTGCGGGTGTTGCTGTTCCAGGCCGACCGGCCGGATGGCTGAACCGTTTGGAGTGCGGCGAGAAATGCAGAGCGGATCAATGGCGACCACCGGAAAAGCTTGCGCCGTCGCCTCTTTAGGTTGGTTGGGCGACTCGTTGAAGGTCAAACTTGCTTTTCTGATCGTCGGTGCCCTGGTGATAACCGGATGCGCGACCGAGCCACCGCCGGCCGCGCCGACCATTCGGATGCCTCCACCGCGCGCCGTCGAGGATCCAACGCGTGCGCCCACGTGGACAGCCTGGCCCAAGTCACCGACGGCGGACCCCAGAATCGCCGAACTCAAGGCGTGGTACCGGGCTTTGGGAGAGGCCGGGCCGTTCCGAGGCGTGGCACGGCACAGCTTGGACGAAAGGAACCACCGCATCAAGATAAAATTGCTCCCATTGCGCGGGGCACGCGATCAGATGGAGGCCGCCATCGCGCGGGCGAATGTCCCCCGGGAAGCCGTCGTGATCGACGTTGGATGTCCGACTGGTGTGCTATGGCAATTCGACGCAGGCCGAGATCCAGGGAAGGAGTTTCTGGACGCCATCGACTACTCGCTGGAAGCCGTGTCCAAAGCACCCTACGGGGACACCGTGTCGCTGAAGCTGAAGTTGCAAAACACCAGCGATGAACCGGTCCCATTTTCCACCGGCGGCCGGCCTCCCCATGACTTCGTGGTCACGACAGCCAATGGCGAAGTGGGGGTGCGCCAAGATCATCCTCTTGCCTCTGGACAGGAAGACCCTGCAACCCGGTGAGGAGCTGGAGTTCACGGGTGAGTGGGAGCAGGTGGACAACCGGGGAGAACCTGTTCCTCCAGGAACCTATCTGATCAGAGGTGTCCTGAAAATGGAGGCCCCTGAAAGGCTGGCGACACCACCCCATGAGTTGCAGGTGTTCAGGTGATGCTCGCGGTACTCGTCTTTCAGGTCAGCATGGACCGGCCGGCGCGGTCGTCGCTGCAGCCCATGACACAGAGAGTCGAGGCCTCAACCGTCGGCGACGGGTTAGAACTCATGCGCACCCAGTCTGCATTCGCAAGGAGAGCAGTTAGGCTGGAGCGGATGACATCCTGCCGTCGGTTATGTTTAGTGGACCGTTCACGTGTCAGTAAAAACGGTGTCCCGCTTGACTACCCCGGCAAACTTTGATCCGTCATAAGTCGGTGGTCTAGAGGCAGGATTCACTGTTCTCGACCAGTGCGGCGATTGGCACCGCCGTTCCCCGCTGGATGCGGCTCAACCGAGATTATTACTGGCGACATGTCTGCGGCGAGTCTGCCCCATCTGTGTCGGCGGGCGAGATGGGGATCACTTTCGGCATCGGGGGTGTCTCGCTTTGCGTTCCGACGGTAGCGTGATTTATTTTGCAAAGCCTCATGGTCCCGGACCGTCGCGGGCGCTGGCCTACCGCTGATTGCTTTGTGACTGCATAGGGTTTATCCACTCTGGTATGGTGATTCGCACGGGGCCGCCGTCGGCCAGCAGCACCGAGTCGGGCGGGCGGTCTGGATTCGGAATCAGTCCTTGTGTGAGTGCCGCGAAGTCGCATTCCACATCGTACTCATACGGGGCATTCAGCAGCCATGGTTCCCGTTCCGCTGCGTAGCGCCGCGGGTTTCGCCGCGCCTGGTAGGCCCATTGGCGCGCCGTAAGGAACTCGTCCAGGCTGTCCGGCTCCGGCGATCTCCATAGCTCAGACGCCGTGGCCTTGATGTGTCCGTTGGGCCATCGGTATTCCACCTCATCCCATGTGCAGGAGTTGTCGGCCGCAATCGCCAGCTTACGAAACGGTTCGCGCCAGAGTACTCGAGCGGCCATCGCGGTCAGGCGGTGTGCGATGAACTGTCTGATGAACAGCACGCCGGGCGGCCCGCCTTGCGCCGGCTCTACATAACTGCGAATGTTCACCTGCCGGAAGTTCCTCGGGTGCAGTGCCACGCCGGCGCACCGGTGATCCGATACCGTCAGACCCACGAGGCTGACGTAGACGCTGCCGTACCAGCAGTGCGGAATCAGGCCGGGAGTAAGTAGAGGCATGATTGCGTTGGGTTCTACAGCCCACGAGCAAATCAGCAGGTTGGACCATTGAAAGGAAATCGGGCGTAACTTCATTGGGTCTCTTTGTTCCGATGCGTTGGGTGGTGCGCGAGTCGCCTCGTCATGGTAGACGAAGGGTCCCGCCGGCCTCACCCACGCGGGTCAGTCTGGGAATTGTGCCAAGTCCAGCCTCCTATGCTCTCCCCCTCGCAGCCACTTGATTGTGCCCGGCGATTGTGTCAGTAGTAGTAGATGTCGCCGGCCTCCTCCGGCAGCGTGTCGAGTTGATGCTGGGCTGGGAATGGTCCCACCCTGGCGTTTCTCTCTCGGCCGGTGGTCCTCGCCGCGGATGTTGAGCACGTGGCTGTGGTGCTGCAGCCGGTCGAGTTCGGCCAACATGACCACGTCATCGCCCAGCAGTTCGCACCACTCCCCGAAGCTCTTGTTGGAGGTGAGGATGGTGCTGTCGCGCTCGTAGCAGGCCGAGCCCAGGGTGAAGAAGGCGGTGGCCGAATTCGTCCACGACCAGGGCCTTGGGCGCGAGGCACACCTTCTGCGGCGGCTACAATGGCGGGCATGTCGCCGTTCATCCGGCATCCCGACGTCAAGCTGGGCCTTCTTCTGGTGGTGGCTGCCCTGCTCCTGGATATGGGCTCCTCAGACACTCTCCGGGCCGTATACGTTTCCGACCTCCTCCGCCTCCGGGCGATGCAGTTCGGTTTTCTCGGCATCGCGGCTGGGTTGGGAGGACTGTTCGTGGTGTTGGCAGCCGTCTGGGTGGACCGCCGCCCTCCCCACCCAATGATGGCGGCCGGCGCCGGCATCCTCGCCCTGGGGCTCGTCCTCGCAACTCTCTCCGGAAGCTTCGGGCCGGCCGTCGTCGGTTTGTTCCTGGTCGGAGCCGGTGGGTCCGCCTTCGCCTCCCTGATCTTCTACGCGATTGTCGTGAAGGGCTACGCCCGGTTCAGGGGCACGCTCATCGGCGCCCTCGGCCTGGTGTTCGGGGCTGATCTGGGAGCCGGAGCAATTCGGAACTGGGATTTTGGCATCCCCATCGGGTGGTTCGCGCTCGTGCTGGCCCTGACCGGCGGGATATTCCTCTACATATTTCTCCCCCGGTGGTTCAGAGGCAACTATCAGCCAGGCCCGACGCTCCGGGAGACCATCGCAGTCCCGGGCGTCAAGGCCCGCTTCGCCTCGGCCGGTGCCGTCTACCTGGTGGCGGCCACGATCATTGCCGCGGGTTCATTGCATCTCCGGTGGATTACGGCGGCGGCGGCGGCGGTTGGCGCCGACCATTATGCCTGGTACCAAGCCCTGGCCTTGGCTGGAGGAATCGGCGCTCTGGTTTGGGGCGTAGCGGCCGATTTCTTTCCAGTACGCTGGCTGCTTATCGCTCTGGCGGCGCTTTCTCTGCCGGCAGCGGCATGGGTCTGGCTGTCTGACGACCCGGGCGAGGGCGCGCTGCTCCTGTCGTTGGTCCGGGGCGGTCTGATCAGCCTCCCCTGGGTGCTGGTGGCGGATCTTCCGCCCAAGCGGCATTTCGCGAAGCTCGCTCTGGCCATCACCCTGCTGGGTATATTGGGCGGATCCTTGGGCTCACTCTACCAAGGTGCGGCAATGGTTGTTTGGGGAGCGGGATCGCTCATCTGGATCGCCATCATTGAAGTCATTGTGCTGACGGCGGTGGTCGCCCGCCGGCCGACTGATCGAGGGACTGGCAACTGGGCATGGTGGTGGAACCAGCGAGGGCAGTGCGAAGATCGGAGGCTACAGTGAAACCGTCGAGAGCAAGCCTCAGTTTCCAGCTGTACGCGCGATCGGCAATACCGGCCGCCAAACCCGACCTTGTGTATGTCTCCGGCGGCAGCGTACGGTATCCCGGATGGGAGTACCACCATGATGCGTCTTTCGCGGATGAGTGTCCTCGGCCCGCTCGGTGGTCTTCCTGAGGCAATGGGCTGGCTACGGCGATGATGCTCACTATATGCCCGGTCAATGAGATCAAGCTATTGGCTGTTTACTCCTTTTTTGCCGTCGCGCTGCTCACCGGTCCGGCGACCGGATTGGCCGTGAGTTGGTCACGCGGCTGGGTCTAGAAACTGAGGGGTCTGGCGGTTGGCTCAGCCGTGGTGGTGCTGGCGGTGGTGGCGCTGGCCAATATGTTTGACACCGGGGGTTTGGTCCCGGTGCCCGGCGAACCCAACCGGTTCACATTTCCGTGCGGGCCGCCGGACCTGTCCGGAAACGTCACCCTGGGTTGGACGATGCTGTACGCGGTGAAGGTGGCGGCGATTATTCTGACCACGAGATTCGCCACTACTTCCTCGTTGTCCTTCAGCGCAATGGTCATGCAGTTCGCGATGCGGTTGAAACGGAGCCTGCGCCGGCGGGACGGTCCGGAATGAAGCTCCGGATCTGGTCGGTGGTCATGGCTTTGCTCCTGTTCGCGGGACTTGCCGGTTGCGGGGAGGAACTCCCGCCGGCAGTTCCCTCGGCGACGCGGGCGCCCACTGCGGCCAACTTGACCACCCCTGTTCTTCCAGCTCCAGCGGCGGTGGAGGAATTGCGTTCAGACAAGGACCGCGCTGTCTCGGCCGTGGGATCAGCGGACCTGGGCGAACTGGTGCGGGGTAACAATGCCTTCGCATTCGAACTGTACCGCGCTCTGAACGATGGAGAAGGCAACCTGTTCTACTCCCCCTTCAGCATCTCCCAAGCCCTCGCCATGACCTACGCCGGAGCCAGGGGCGAGACGCAACGCCAGATGGCGGACACTCTTCACTACAGACTTCCCCAAAGCAGCCTTCATCCCTCATTCAACGTCCTGGACCGGACCCTTGCCTCGAGAGGCCAGGCGCCCGGGGGCACGCCGAACAGTGAGGGTGAAGGCGGTCAGTATGTCCGCTTGAACATCGCCAACGCGGTCTGGGGTCAGGATGGGTATCAATTCCTGCCGGATTTTCTCGACGTGCTGGCCGAAAATTACGGCGCGGGAATGATGGCGTCGGACTTCGCGAGTGCGCCGGATGAGTCTCGCGTCAGAAGATCAAGGATCTCCTGCCACCAGGGTCGGTAGACCCGTCCACGCGGTTGGTGCTCACCAACGCCATCTATT
>CBDCPE010000003.1:0-420409 GCA_965220055.1 Dehalococcoidia bacterium
CTATGGCTGCTGGTGCAGGGTTGGACCGCGGCGGCGGTAGCTCGGGCGTTGGAAAGGGATGCCCACACCATTGGCGAGTGGGCCGCCACGGCGTTCGCGGAGGGCGGTCCCAAGGGGCTGGTTTTTGAGCAGACCGGAGGTTCCCCCCCGCGTTGGACGGAGAGCAGCAAGTCGAGTTGAAGACGGCAGTGCAGGAACCGCCATGGCAAGCGGGCATCGACCTTTCCAGCTGGAACTGGAAGGCGGTGCGCCGGTATGTGGGGGAACGCTTCCGGCAGGTACTGAGCCGGAGCAGTTGCCGGAACTACCGGCACCGGTTGGGGTTTGTGCTGAAGCGGTCCAAGAAGCGATTGGTCAAGGCAGACCCGGCCCGCCGGGAAGCCTTCGTGAGGGAATATGCTGCTCTGCGGGCAGCAACACGACGGACGGGAACCAAGATATTCTTCGCTGACGAGGCCCACTTTCGTGCGGATGCGGACCTGCGGGGCAAATGGGCGCTGCGGGGAGAACCGGCGCTGGTGGACTCCACCAGCCCGCGACGTGGGGAGAAGGCCAGCTACTACTCGGCGGTGTGCCTGGAAACCGGCGAGGTGGATGTTATGGAACTGGCGGGCAACAGCAACGCGACTACCTCCACTGCCTTCCTGCGGCAGCTGCGGGCGCGGCATAACGAACCACTGACGGTGATTTGGGACAATTCGCCAGCCCATCGGGGCGACGCGCTACGCGCTTACCTGACCACGCCCGGCTTGAACCTGCGCCTGGTGAACCTGCCCACTACAGTCCAGACTTCAACGCCGACGAGGCGATATGGGGTTGGGTACGCCAGGAGGTGACCGCCAACTTGTGCCTGGGGACCAAAGCCGCGGTGCTGGAGAAGGTGGGCGACTTTTTTATCGCTCTGTCCAACCGACGCGAGGAAGTCAAACGCCGCTGCCGGACCGTGCTGCAAACCAAAGCAGGCGAATCAATTGGCAGTGCCCAAGCCGATTTCCTCCACCCTGACAATGTAGATTTCACCTTGGCTTCGGTTTAGGCAGAAGGCGGCCGGTCGCCACCATGCTGGATGAGCGAGGTCTCCTCCTCCGCGCAGCCAAGACACCCCGGTCAGGTGTAAACCAGTTGGTGAGGTCGGCCAGCCACCTTCTACCTGGGAACTGGAGCCCAGTCTGCACCGCTCCCAATGACCAAAATAGGCTTCACACCCTGGCTCAAGTCCTTGACTACTTCAGCCTTCGACATCCCTTCAATTCCCCGATATGAACCCAGGCAGGCGCATCGTTGTAATAAGGCCGAAGCCAGATCACCAGCGAGGAACTGGGCGAAGTTTATATTCCGCAAAGACATATTCAGTTCTCCTTGGCACGGTCTGGATTCGGCGGCAAAAAAGGCCAAGCTGTGAAACGTGGCTTATCCTGTTGCAGCTGTGGCCAGCGGGATTCTAGGCGAGACCTGCCACCGGGCCCACTCGTTAGCCTAACCCCGGGCAAATCAATTTGCCTGGGCTCTTTTCAGAAAGTTCCGGTAATTAGCCTTCCTGGTTTTTCGGGAATCTCCATCGACCACATTGGGTTAGAATAAGGCGAGTTAACCTTAAGACAGCCATAGCCGGGAGGTGATTCAATGGTGCAGGCCGGAGCAAAAGCGCCAACTACACCGGGAGCTTTGTCAGGAATCCGAGTGTTGGACTTCACCTGGGTCCGGGCGGGTCCCTGGTGCACCCGATGGCTGGGGGCGCTGGGGGCCGAGGTTATCAAGGTTGAATGGCCCCAGAGCCCCAATACTCGGGGCAACAACATTGCGACGGGAGCGGGTACCCCCGAGGGCCTGCCCGCCAATCTCAACACCAACGGCCATTTCAGCGACACCAACTCCAACAAGCTGAGCGTCACCCTGAACACCCGTACACCCCGAGGCATTGACCTTACCCGGCGCTTGGTGGCCATGTCCGACATCGTCATCGAGAACTTCGCCTACAGTGTATTGGAGCGGTGGGGTCTGGGCTACGAGGATATGAAGAAGCTCCGGCCTGACATCATTTACCTCTCCATGTCCGGCTTCGGCCACACGGGTCGGGACAGAGACTATCAAACCATGGGAGCCATTGCGCAAGCCCTGTCCGGTTTGACCTACACGTCGGGCCTGCCGGACAAGCCACCCGCTGGTTGGGGCTGGTCCTACCTGGACGACACCGGTGGCTTATACGGGGCCATGTATGCTCTGAGTGCGATTTACCATCGCAACATGACCGGTCAGGGACAGCATGTCGACAGTTCCCAGTGGATCATCGGCGTCCCCCTTAATGGTCCCGCTTTTCTGGACATCCAGGCCAACGGTCGTTCCACCATGCGAAAGGGTTACCCGCCGGGCAACCGCGCTCACTGGCCTGGCACGCCCCTGGTGGACAACTACCGGGGGCGGACCGGGGCACCGCACAACGCTTACAAGACCAGTCCGGCGGAGTACAACGACTGGTGTGCCCTGGCCTGCTTCTCCGACTATGAGTGGCGGAAGTTATTGGGGATAATGGGCTCTCCCAGTTGGGCCACCGGCGAGAAGTTTGCCACCCTTGAAGGTCGCCTGGAGCACCAGGAAGAGATGGACCAGGGGATAGAGGCGTGGACCAAGACTCTGGGCAAGTACGAGATCATGGAGCGGTGCCAGGCGGCGGGAGTACCCGCCATGCCCGTTCAAAGCAGCCAGGACCGGGTGGACAACGATCCCCAGCTCAGGCATCGAGAGATGTACCGGGACGTGAAGCATCCCGCGCTGGGGACCTGGCCCCTTCAGAACGCTCCCTTCAAGATGTCGGAGACGCCTGCAATCAACAGCCGGTCAGGTCCCCTGATCGGCGGCCACAACAAAGAGGTGTTTCAGGGGTTATTGGGCATCAGTCACGAGATGCTGGTTAGCGGCTTCGCCGACGGCACCTTCTGGCCCAAGGACCTCAGTATGGAAGATTATCCCTACTTCAAGGAGATGATGGAGGATGCCTCGCCCGTACAGTGGAGTGGGAATGAGCCGATAGCGAATCCCGCTCCGGCGCCGGCGCGGACGCCGGACCGGAACTCTGCGGGGGCCTTTGGGGGGCTGCGGGTGCTGGAGCTCGCCGATGAGAAGGGGCAGTGGTGTGGCAAGCAGATGGCTGACATGGGAGCAGACGTCATCAAGATAGAGCCTCCCGGTGGCGAGGCAGCCCGGACCGTGGGGCCCTTCTACCAGGACATACCGAATCGGGAGAGGAGCCTTTACTTCTGGCATTACAACACCTCCAAGCGGGGGGTTACCATGAATCTGGAGATGGAGGACGGGCGCCGGCTGTTCCGACAAATGGCGGAGAAGGCGGATGTGATACTAGAGACCTTCAGGCCCGGTTATCTGGCCTCCTTGGGGCTGGGGTACGAAGATCTAGCAAAGAGTAACCCTGGGCTGATTATGTGCTCACTGACCCCCTTTGGGCAGACCGGGCCGTGGCAGGACTTCCAGACCAGCGACCTGCTGCATCTGGCGGCGGGCGGACAGATGGCCAGGTGTGGCTATGACGACGACGTGGTGCCAGATGCACCGCCCATCGCTCCTGGAGGAGGGCAGGCATGGCACATCGGAAGTCACTACGCCTACATCGCCATTACCGCGGCGCTGGTTAACCGGTCGGTGACGGCCAGGGGACAGTACATAGATACCTCGGTGCATGATGCCTGCGCGCTCACGACCGAGGGCCATGTGAACGAGTATATTTACAAAAGAAATGTGATTCCTCGTAGAACAGGAGGTGGCAACGCCGCCACTGGGCCCAACGCCCAGGTCCTCTGTAAGGATGGAAAATACGTGAATGTCGGTCAGGTTACCCCGGAGCGGGTGCTGATGCTTGCGCCGTGGATGGATGAGCACGGCTTGGCGGGCGACCTACTGGATGAAAAGTACCGGGACCCAACGGTCATCGCCGAGAGCCAGTCACATATTCGCGGAATTTTCGTAAACTTCCTCGCCAACATCCCTCGGGACGAAGCCTATCACGGCTTGCAGAAGCGTAGCTCCAACACGGGGGCGATCCGTTCTCCGGACGAGGTCATGCAAGACCCTCACCTGGAGGACCGGAGGTTCTGGACAGATGTAGAATACCTGGAACTTGGCAAGACATTTCGACACCCAGGCCCAGCGGCCATCTTCAACGGCTCACCCTGGAGGATATCCCGGCGTGCGCCTCTCATCGGGGAGCACAACGAAGAGGTCCTGTGCGGGGAGTTGGGACTATCTAAGGCGGAGTTGGCCGTCCTAGCTGAGGGAGGTTCGGTGTAACCCTGGTTATCCTGCCGCAGCTAGAACCCTGTTCCGTCTCGCTTCAGCCCACAGCCCCTAACAGGCTGCTGAACAAAGGTGTTCACGTCCGGAATCGACGGGTCAAGTCGTTGATGCCCGGGTCCTGTTGGAGGAAATTGTGCCGTTCACACGGGACTTTCAGCCCCTTCGGCTTCGCGGACCGGCCCTCTTGGGGGCACCGGGCATAGCTAGACCCAGCTAGTACTCAATCAATCTTGGAATGGCAGGGATAAAATCGCTGCAGTTTGGTTCGGGCGTCCTGGGTGGTGAACCGCCAGTTGATGGTGGTTCCCTTAGCGTTACGCTCAGTCTCATAGGCGTTGATTGCCCGGTGCAGGGCAAGTTCGTCGGGATTGCGCCCCTGGAGACAAGCCCGGGTCAACACGCTGAATTCAATCTCCGCCATATTCAGCCAGCTGGCGTGTTTGGGCGTGTGGTGAAACTCCAGTCGCTTCACGATGCGCCGCGCCTCAGCAGCCGGAAAGGTCTCGTAAAGAGAAGCCATGCGGTGGGTGTTCAGGTTGTCGAGCACCACCCGTACCCCCGGAGCGTGGGGATAGGCCACATCCACCAGCCAGCGCATCTGGTGGGCGAAGTCCACCATAGTGCGCCGTTCGGTGATCGCCACGTGGCGCCAGCCCGCCAGAGGCTCACAGGTCAAGAAGAGATTGCGGGTGCCGCCGCGACGGTACGCGTAGTCCTGGCGTCGCGGGCGTCCCGGCTGGGCGGGCAGCGGTGTTCGCACATCGGCCAGCAGTTGGGTGGAGGTCTCGTCGAAGCACACCACCGGCCGGTCTGGGTCGTAGGGTTCGGCGTAGAGGTCCAGCACGTCCTCCATGGCCGCCACGAACTCCCCGTTCACCTTGGGGATGCACCACTGTTGCTTCCGCCACGGCTGGAGGATGTTTTTTTGAGCCGCAGCCGCACCGTCTCATACGACAGGCTTTCCACCAACCCCAACTCCACCGCCCGGTCGGCCAGCAACCGCAGGGTCCAGTGGTCATGGCCCTCGGGCGCATCACTGCACGCCAAGGCAATCAGGTAGGCTTCGCCACGATCATCCAACTTCCGGTACCGATTGGCTTGAGGATGGTCGTGCAGCACGCCATCCAGTCCCTCCTCAGCGTAGCGCCGTTTGGTGCGTAACACCGTGCGCGGCGACGTGTCCAGCGCTGCCGCCACCTGGCTCGCGCTCCATCCTTCGTCAGTCCGGAGCAAGATGCGCGCCCGAGTGATTACCCGAGCGGAATGCTGGCCGCTTCGGATCAATTGCCGCAGCCGTTCCTGCTCCTCCGATGTCAACTGTACCCTGTATTTCTCCTGAACCATGGATCCTGCACCTCCCGCACCGCTGTTTCCCAGTCAGTGTAGGGATGCTGCTCCGCATCAACTCGTATACGCCAATACAGATTTGACTGAATACTAGCCCATTGTCAGGTCATGCCATCCGGGCTTCCGGAGTTGCCGCCACCTGCCCCAGCAGCTTGGCCATCCGAACCAGGTTGTAGGCCGTGGCCACCAAGTTCCCCGCCAGACCAGACCAGTCCGGTCCAATCCCCGGTAACGGGTCCGCCGGAATCCTCCCACGGTCTTCATCCAGCCAAAGATCTCCTCAACCCGTTTCCGAATCCGCTGGCTGACCGCGTACCCAGTATGCCGGGTGGTCCGGCCATCAATGGCGCTGGACCGCCCCTTGTTGTGCTGCGCGACGTGCGGCGTTACCCCGCGCCGCCGCAGGTCCGCCACGCAGTCCCGGGTGTCGTAGCCTTTGTCTCCGCCCAGCGTTCTGGGATGAAAGCCCCGTCCCCGGGCTTGCTCCAACAGTTCCGGCACAATTGATAGACGACAATAAGGAATGCCTCATGCGACGACTACTTTTGCCGGTTGAGATGGAGTAAACCATCCGGCTCGGAGGTGCCGGATTGATCAAGGACCGACAAGTCGCACTATTGAGGCAGAAACTTATGGAAGGAAAGACGCAGGAGACGGCGGCCGCGAAGGCTGGGATGTGCGTGCGGTCAGCACGCAAGTGGCAGGACGGCCCGTTGCCGTCGGAGACGAGACAGGAGCGTTGGTGGCGCACCCGGCCCGATCCCTTCGACGGGGTGTGGGAGGAGGAGATTGAGCCCCTGCTGCGGGGCGACCCCAAGGGCCAACTGAAAGCAACGACAATTATCGAGTGGCTGGAGGAGCACCATCCCGGCCGGTTCAGCGCCTCCCAGTTGCGCACCCTGCAACGACGATTACAGGACTGGCGGGCGCTGCATGGTCCCGATCAGGAGGTGTACTTCCCCCAGGAGCATCCGCCGGGTCGGGAAGCCCAGTTTGACTTCACCCACGGCGACCCTCTGGGGGTGACCATCGCTGGCCAGCCCTATTCCCACCTGCTGTTCCAGCTGATCCTCAGCCATTCGGGCTGGCGCTACGCCGAGGTCGCCACCGGTGAGACCTTCCTGGCGCTCAAGCAGGGACTGCAGGCTGCCCTCTGGACCCTGGGCGGCGTTCCAGAGGTGGCGCGCTCCGACAATACCTCCGCCGCCACCCACGAGATGAAACGCAGCCGCGGCCGGGCCCTAAACGACAATTACGCCGCGCTGCTGGACCACTACGGTCTGCGCTCCACCCGCATCAATCGCGGCCAGAGCCACGAAAACGGCGTCGCCGAGCACGCCCACTACCGCTTGAAGGACGCCGTTGACCAGGCCCTCATCCTGCGCGGCAGCCGCGATTTCCACACCGCCGACCACTACGCCAGCTTCGTCCGGGAGATGGTCGAGCGACGCAACCGCCTGGTGAAGGGGAAGCTGGAGCAGGAAATGGCTTGCCTGAGGCCTCTGCCCCCAGCTCCCATGCCGGAATACGCCAACTACCGGTCCAAGGTGCGTAAGTGGAGCACCATCCAGGTAGCGGGACGGAGCTACAGCGTCCCCTCCCGTCTGATCGACCAGGAGGTACAGATCCGTTTGTACGCCGACTGGGTGGAAGTGTACTACAAGGGCCACTTGGTCGAACGCATGGAGCGGGTGCGGGGAGAGGGAGAAAGCAACGTCAATTACCGCCACGTCATCGGATCCTTGGTGCGCAAGCCCGGTGCTTTTGCTCGTTACCGTTTCCGAGAGCAACTGTTTCCCACGCTGCACTTCCGCCTCGCCTACGACGCCCTCCGGGAATGGCGCGGGGAGCGTGCCGACGTGGAGTACCTGCGGATCCTGCACCTGGCGGCGACCACCATGGAGGCCAATGTGGACAGCGCGTTGTCGCTGCTGCTGGAGACTGGGAAACCCTTCGACTACGCCGCGGTGCGGGACCTGGCCGAGCCCAGGCCGCCGGAGGCTCCGGTGCTGATCCTGTCCGGGAAGCCGGACCTGAAGATCTACGACCGCCTCCTCACGGGCAGCTTGGTAGAAGCGGAGGTGTGCGGATGATGGACACCGACACCAGCGTCATACCGGAGCGCATCGGCCAGTTGTGCCACCAATTCAAGCTGCCCACCATGGGTGCCCAGTCGGTGGCCCGTTTCACCGCCGCGGGCCACGGCGATGCCCTGCCCACCTTCCTGGAGGTGCTGGAGCAGGAAGCCGAGGATCGCCGCCACCGGCGCATCGATCGGCTGCGTCAGGCGTCCCGGCTGCCCGCGGGCAAGACCTGGGAGACCTTCGAGCACCACCGGATGCCCCTGGCGCTCAGACAGCAACTGGATCACCTGGCCCAGGGCAGCTTCGTAGATAGCGGCGTCAACGTGCTGGCCTTCGGACTTCCCGGCACCGGCAAGACCCACGCGCTCTGCGCCCTGGGCCACCGCCTGGTGGAAGCCGGCTGCTCCGTCCTCTTCGCCCCAGCCTACCGCCTGGTGCAGGATTTGCTGGCCGCCAAGCGCGACTTCGACCTGCCTCGCCGGCTGCGGAGGCTGGACAACTTCGACTTCCTGCTCCTGGACGACCTGGGCTACCTGCCCCAGGGCGCCGAGGAGTCTGAGGTCCTCTTCACCCTCATCGCCGAACGCTACGAACGGAGGTCGTTGGGCATCACGTCCAACCTGGTCTTCTCGGAGTGGGAGCGCAGCTTCGCCAACCCCATGGCCACCGCCGCGGCCATCGACCGGGTGGTGCACCACTCCGTGATACTGGAGTTTGCCGTGCCCAGCTACCGCACCGACGCCGCCCAGCAACGGCGCCAGGTAGAGGAGGTGAACCGGCAAAACTAAGCGACGATAATTCGGCATATTTAGTTGACGCGGGACAACAATATCCCGCTCCGCCGTACCCGTCGCTCGGGTGGTCTGAAAGTCCACCAGCATTCCATGCCGGTTTTCCATCAGGGCGTGGGTCATGAACACCAGCCTGGCCTCCTTGCCTGCTACGGGACATCCACGACCAGCCCTCCACCCAAAGGACGCCCCACTGGTCCAGTGGGCCGGGGCAATCCACCAACTCTATGCCGCGGCCAAAGCCTTCCACCATCCCGAGCAACAGCGACGGCGGGTTGTCCAACTGGCATTGGAGCGCAGCCTGCTGGCCATCTGCCAGCCCTTCCTGGATAACCCGTCGGCAACCCAGCCAGGCTGTGCCGACGCATCGAGCGCCACATCAAGGAACTCTTCGTCTTTGTGGCCGAACCGGACGTGCCGCCAGACAACAACGCCGCCGAGCGCAGCCTGCGCCATGTGGTAATCAGCCGCAAAGTCAGCGGCGGCACTCGTTCGGAGCAGGGCACCGAAAGCAAGATGGCGCTGGCATCTCTCTTCGGCACCTGGCGCGCCAGAGGTCTAAACCCTCTCGACGCCTGCCTTCAGTTGCTCGTTTCCCCTCAATTCTGAACTGTTACGAAGCATTGTGTGAAACCATCGAAACTTGGATTTACATCGCAATGACCGGCCTCACCCTGCGCAGACTGGCCCGCCTTCCCCATTTTTAGACACCCTCTTAGCTGGACTTTACGCATAATTTATAAAAAGTATAAAGACAGGGTAAGCTGGCCAGACCACACCTTCCACGGAAGGCCCAGGGTGTCATTTTTCGTGGTCTATAGGCCAGTGAGTTAGGGGATTTGTTGTTGTCCAGTGATTCTGTCCGTTTGAATGGAAAGCGCAAATGTCCGGTCGGTTAGTTAGCGACGGTTGCGGGCTCGCGTAACGCTTGCAGCTTGGCGCGTTCCGGCGCGCTGAGCTGCTTGGTAGGTGGCTTCTCGGCATGCGCGTACTTGCGCACGGTGTCTCGAGCGATCCCGAGTTCCCTGGCAATGGCCCGCAGGGACAGCCCCCTTCAGCCGGGCCTGCTGGATCGCCTTCCACCGGGCCAATTGGGTGGGCGGGGGCGTACGCCCCCGCGGGTTCGATGCTTGGCTGGCGGTGTCCTTCTCAGGGGTGTCCTTCTCAGGGGTGTCCTTCTCAGGGGTGTCCTTCTCAGCGGCGTCTTTCCCGCCGACAGCCTTGACCGAGGCCTCGTCGATGCGCACCGGTTCCAGGGCGGCCAGACGACGTTGCTGGGACCTGCTGATGTGGTGATCCCCCACGCTGCTGACGATGCGTTTGAGTTCGGGTCCGGGAGACCAAGCGGTGACCGACGCCCACAGCGCGCCCATCCGCGGCGGTGGCTCCTGCGTGGCCACATATGGCCCTGGTACTGGATGATGAGTTCCCCGTCGGGCCGTTCCAACACGTCGACCCGTAGGCCAGCATAGCTGGGACGTGCCCCATCGGGCAGCAGTTGCAGTACCCGCCAGTGGTACTTCACCGTGTTGTCCCGAGCCACCTTGCGGGTGTCCTTGAAGCACCGGATTTCCGACAGGCAGAGGTCAGGGTCCACCGGACGATAGGCAGCTTCCGGATGCTCCGGCTTGACGGCGAAGCGAGCATTGAACCGGGGCAGGAAGTCCTCCAGCACGGCCGTGGCCTGGTCGATGGTCCTGGCGCCAGCCAGACGCAGTTCGGTGACCAGCCGGTCCTGGAAGGTTCCTGCCGCTCGTTCGACCCGGCCCTTGGCCTGGGGTGAGCGGGCGAAGATCTGTCGAATACCCAGTTCCTGCAATGACCTGGTGAACTGGGTGGCTTCCGCCGCGGTCTCCGGCTTGCGGGCGTTGTGCTTGAAGACGGCGTGGCGGTCGCTGTACAGCGCCAGGGGAATGCCCCAGTCCTCAATCAGCCCCTCCAGCAGCATGAAGTAGCCCCGGGTGTCCTCCCCGGTGCGAAGACGGCGTTGACCACGGCGCCGGTGGCATCGTCCACCGCCAGCAACAGCACAAACTTCGGCCCTCGGTCCTCCAGCCAAGCGTGATGGCTGCCGTCCAGTTGCACCAGCATCCCCGCTTGGGGCATGCGCTGACGCCGGAAACGGTGTTGCGGTGAGCGCCGGCTGCGGGGGCTGCCGATGCCCGCCCTGGTCAGAATGCGCTGTCCCGCGTCAACTAAATATGCCGAATGGCATTGCCTCAACAAAAACGTTACCCACGCCGAATGGTTGCCTCAACTAGTGTCCTGTATTCAAAGTTCGCTGGCAAAAGTGGGCGACGTTGGCCAGGATTTGGTCGGCGGTCTTGGTCCAGACAAAAGGTTTGGGGTCTTCGTTGGTGACGTCCAGGTAGCGGTAGATGGCAGTCTCCAGTTCTGCGCTGCTCTGATGCACGCCGCGGCGCAACTGCTTTTCGGTGAGCAGACCGAACCAGCGCTCCACCAGGTTCAGCCACGAGGCGCTGGTGGGTGTGAAGTGCATATGGAAGCGGGGCCGCTTGGCAAACCAGTTCCGGATCAGCGCCGTCTTGTGGGTGGCGTAGTTGTCCGCGATCAGGTGGACGTCGAGGTCGGCGGGCACCTCGGCCTCGATGGTATCGAGGAATTTGCGGAACTCCACGGCCCGGTGCCGTTGGTGGCAACGACCAATCACCTTGCCGGTCCTGGTGTCTAAGGCGGCGAACAGCGAAGTGGTGCCGTGACGCAGGTAATCATGGGTGCGCCGTTCCACTTGTCCCGGGCGCATGGGCAATAGCGGACGGGTGCGATCCAACGCCTGGATCTGGGACTTCTCGTCCACGCACAGGACCAACGCCCGATCCGGTGGATTCAGGTATAGCCCCACCACGTCCCTGACCTTCTCGATGAAGAAGGGGTCCGACGACAACTTGAAAGTCTCCGTGCGGTGTGGCTGCAATCCGAAGGCCCGCCAGATGCGGCTGACCGTGTTGTGGCTCAGCCCGCTGCGCTGGGCCATGGACCGGGTGCTCCAATGGGTCGCGTCCCGGGGCACGGTCTCCAGCGTCAGCGTAATCACACGCTCCACATCGTCATCGGTAACCGCTCGAGGCCGTCCGCTGCGCGGTTCGTCCGACAGTCCGTCCAGCCTCCGTTCCAGGAACCGGGAACGCCATTTCCCCACCGTCTCATCGGACACTCCCAGGTCGGTGCCCACCGTGGTATTGCTGCGGCCTTCGGCACAGCCCAAAATCATTCTGGCCCGCAGCGCCAAAGCTTGCGCCGTTTTCGGACGACGAACCCACCGCTCCAAGGTTTCACGCTCCACGTCATCCAAAATTAGCGGCGGCATTGGTCGTCCGATTGCCATGGTCATCCTCCTCTGGGCTGCTAACCCGGAGGATACCTCATCGCGAATACTATTACAATGAACTTCAGTTACACCACACTAGAATGTTACCGAAAAGTCGGGAGGCAGCCACGTGGGAGGAGGCATCAGCAGGATGGCAAAACAGGAATTATTGATAACGATACGGGACCGTTACCGCGAGTCATCCAAAAAGGACAAGGGCCGAATCCTCGATGAGTTCATCGCCGTAACCGGCCACCACCGCAAGCACGGTATCCGGCTGTTGGGGCAGTCCGGCGACGCTGGGGAGAAACCGTCAATGATCAAGGGCCAGCGCATCTATAGGGCCGGCGCATCTATGATGAAGCAGTACGCGAGGCGGTGATCGTAATCTGGGAGGCGGCCGACCGTATCTGCGGGAAGCGCCTGAAGGCGGCGCTCCCCTATCTGGTGGAATCCATGGAGCGTCATGGGCACCTTGACCTGGATCCCGAAGTGCGACCGCGGCTAATGGCGGCCAGCGCGGCCACATTGGATCGGCTGCTGAAACCCATCCGTCCCACCGCGGGGAGCCGGCGCAGACGCCGGCGCGGGCGGCCCATGGGGAAGCGGGTTCCGGTGCGGACCTACAACGACTGGAATGGACCGCCGCCGGGCTTTCTGGAAATAGACCTGGTGGCTCACTATAGACCTGGTGGCTCACTGCGGCGGATCCGTGTCCGGATCATTCATCCACCGTCTGGTCGCAACCGACATTTGCACCGGCTGGACCGAAGCGGTACCCCTCCTAGCCCGGGAGCAGTCTCTGGTTGTGGAGGGGCTGGAGGCCATCTCGCAGCAGTTGCCCTTTCCCATCCTTGGCATCGACTCCTTGGCATCGACTCCTTGGCATCGACTCCTTGGCATCGACTCCTTGGCATCGACTCCTTGGCATCGACTCCTTGGCATCGACTCCGATAACGACGGCGCGTTCATCAACGAAACGCTGATCACATACTGCGCCAACCGCGGCATCGAGTTCACCCGGTCCCGACCTTACCGCAGCAACGACCAGGGATGGATTGAGCAGAAGAACGGTTCCGTGGTACGACGCTTCGTCGGCCATGACCGGTATTCGGGACAGGTGGCTGGCCTAATCGCCCTGTAAATCGACACATGGCCTATCTCTACGGAGCGCTGCGTCGGTACGTGAACTATTTCCAGCCCTCATTCAAGCTGATCGACAAGACCAGGGATGGCTCCACCACCGTCAAGCATTACAGTCAGCCCGCCACGCCCGGCGACCGGCTGATCCAGCACGACGCAACCGGCGCTGAGCTGAAAGCCTCACTTGAGGAATATCGGACTGGGTTGGACCCGGTGTTGCTGCTGCACACCATCCGTGAAGCCCAGTCGGCGCTGGTGGCAACCACGTCTCCGGGTGTGCGGGAAACGCCAGCAGGAGAAAGCCTCGAACGGTTCCTCGCCAAGTTGCCCAATCTGTGGCGGCAGGGCGAAACACGTCCCACACACGCCGCGCGAGTGCGAGGTCCGCGGCATTGGCGCACCCGCCAAGACCCCTTCGAGGGCGTTTGGAGCGACGTGTTGGGGTGGTTGCAGGCAGAGCCGGATGCCACGGGCAAGGCGCCGATGGCACGGTTGCAGTCGGAACACCCGGACCGTTTCACCGAAGCGCAGCTGCGAACCTTGCAACGCCGGGTGAAAGATTGGCGGGGCATCATGGCCAAAAATCTCGTTTATGCTTCGTCCAACGCAGGCTCGGCGGAACCAGCTGGACTGCCGGAACTGGACCTGTTTGGAGCGGATCCCAAGTGCTAGAGTTTCGGTAACATTCTTCGGTGAGGCAACAGGGAGACATTCCTTATTGTCGTCTATCAACGAGGCCGCGGTCAAGGCTGTCGGCGGGAAAGTAACTGTTCAGAGTTGGTGGGGTGAATTGGGCGAACTTGGTTTGCGGGTGGCTGGCTTTGGGGGCGGTGGTTATGTCATATAACTGGGATGGATACCGAAATCAATCTCAGGACCGCCGACCGGGATGTCCTGATTGGCATCATAGTCCGACAGCAGGCCGTCATCGAGCGGCTGGAGAAGCGGATTGCCCAGTTGGAAGGCCAAGCCAAACCCCAAAGCTCCCGCCGGATGCCCGGTCTGAAGCCCAAAGCGGACCGGGAGCCAGCACGTCCCAAGGAGCCACGCAAACCCCGGTTTCACGGCTTTGCCCGATCCCGCATGACGCCCACCCACCGAGTGGAGCATGTGGTGGAGCAGTGTCCCGACTGCGGGACCCACTTGTCCGGAGGCTGGGCCCAGCGCACTCGGGAGGTCATCGACCTGCCCCAGGTTCCGGCGCAGGTAACCGAGCACGTTTACCTGGCCCGCACCTGTCCACAGTGCCGACGCTGCTGTGTTCCCAAAGCACAACTGGACGGCGTGGTGATGGGCAAGCAGCGTCTGGGGGTCAATGTCATCAGCCTGATTGCAGCCCTGCGGGAGGAGGCCAGGCTGCCGTTACGCACCATCCAATGGTACCTGGACACCGTGCACGGGCTGCGCCTCAGCCTGGGCGCCATCGTAAATGCCACACGCACCGTGGCGGGCAAAGCGCAGACCGAACTGGCGGGCATACTGGAGCGCGTCCGCGGCAGCCCAGTGGTCCACGCCGATGAGACCGGCTGGCGTGAAGACGGACACAACGGCTACGTGTGGACTTTCAGCACCTCCGACCAGCGGTACTTCCTGCGGCGTGGTCGGGGCAAGGCCGTGGTCGACGAAGTCCTGGGCAAGGAGTTTGCTGGCGTGCTGGTCAGCGACTTCTATGCCGCCTACCACCATTACGACGCTCCCAAGCAACGCTGCTGGGCTCACCTGCTGCGGGACATCCACGACCTGCGTGTCCTCTACCCTGATGATAGATCACTGGCCCAGTGGGCTGACGCCGTCCACCAACTCTACCGTCAGGCCACGACCTTTACCCACCCTTCAGAACCACCACGCCGCACCGCCCAACTGACCCTGGAAAGGCGACTGCTGGCCCTCTGCCGTCCATTCCGGGACGACCCGTCGGCCGTCCCGGCCAGACTGTGCCGACGCATGGAGAAGCACATCAAGGAACTCTTCGTCTTCGTGGCCCAACCGGAAGTGCCGCCGGACAACAATGCCGCCGAGCGCAGCCGGCGCCATTTGGTGGTCAGCCGCAAGGTCAGCGGGGGCACCCGCTCAGCGCAGGGCACCGACACCAAGATGACGCTGGCCTCAATCTTCGGCACCTGGCGAGCACAAGCTCTCAACCCCATCGCTGCCTGCCGTCAACTGCTCACTTCCCCTCAACTCTGAACTGTTACGCGGGAAAGACGCCGCTGAGAAGGACACCGCCAGCCAAGCATCGAACCCGCGGGGGCGTACGCCCACGCCCACCCAATTGGCCCGGTGGAAGGCGATCCAGCAGGCCCGGCTGAAGGGGCTGTCCCTGCGGGCCATTGCCAGGGAACTCGGGATCGCTCGAGACACCGTGCGCAAGTACGCGCATGCCGAGAAGCCACCTACCAAGCAGCTCAGCGCGCCGGAACGCGCCAAGCTGAAAGCGTTACACGAGCCCGCAACCATCGCTAACTAACCGACCGGACATTTGCGCTTTCCATTCAAACGGACAGAATCGCTGGACAACAACAAATCTGGCAGGGTGGGAAACCGATGCAAGCGCGGATGCGTAGTTACCTGACAGTGGGCGGTTCCGCGCACTGTGCACGCCTGTGGTAGGATATTTGCCCTATCGTGGAAACACTCAGAACATTGCGCACAGCGCTGACCAGTTGGTATGTCGCCGCACCGGCGGCCGTGATTCTCGGCCTGGTGATCGGGGCGGTGGTATTTTTCTTCGTCGCTCCCGGCAAGCCGGCCGTTGGCGTGATCAACATACCGTTCACCGTGATCGAGGAGAACTCGGCGTTCGTCATCGGGCAACACATCGACTACGCCCTCGGAGACGACTCGATAAAGGCGGTGGTCATCGCGCTGTCCAGCCCGGGCGGTGGTGCGTCTTCCAGCGAACGCCTGTACCTCCACACCCGACGACTCCGTGACGAAAAGCCGGTGGTCATCGTGATGCATGGGCTGGTTGCCAGCGGCGGTTTCATGATGTCAATGGGAGGCAATTACAGCTTCGCGCAGCCGTCGTCGTTGGTCGGCAACGTCGGCGTGGTCGGTATATCGGGCGGGACAATTCCGACGATTTGGCCGGAAATCATAACGACTACCGGCCCACACAAGCTGACCGGCGGTCCAAGGCAGCACTGGGTCGAACTGATAGACCATTTGAAGGACGGGTTCGCCCAGATCGTGATCCAGGAGCGTGGCGATCGGCTGAGGATGAGCGAGACAGAACTGCTGGAAGGGAAAATCTATGCCGGATCGGCGGCGGTCTCGTGGGGATTGGTCGACGAGATCGGCACAACCAGCGATGGGGTAGAGAAAGCGGCGGAACTGGCCGGCCTCGGCAGATACGACGTCTTCGACGTCAACGCGGCGGTTTTCGAGAAGCACGGATGGCGCGCGCAGCTCTCGTACGTGCCGCAGCGGGAAGCCTCGGCGGGTGACGCCGAGGCTTCCGCTCAGTCCAAATCGAGCCGCGACGGTGCAACGTCCGAAGATCAGTACGGGCAACCCGTGACCGGGGCCCCGGGTCAGGAACAGGTGAACCCGCTTGCTGACTTCCCGATAGATATTGGGCAGCCGAACATCTACTACCTGTACGCAGGCTATGGCCGCTAAACTCGCGGGGATATTGATCCTGCTGGTGGTCTGTATCGGCGTGGCTTTCGCCGCCGCGTACCTGGTTTTTTATCGCGGCAACTACGACGGTCCGCCGCGAGTAGAGATTGATTTCCTGGCGCAGAGTGTCGCCAGCGCGAACGATGGGACGCAGTGGATGCCGTCCACCGCTGCACGACCGGGCGGGTTGTTGCTGGTGGACACGCTGCACAGCAATGGCTTCTCGTCAAGAGAGATTCTGACACTACGTACGCGGGTGGTTGCCCAGGGGTACGATCTGGAGTTGCTCGGCAACTTCGCGCGGGCGGCGGAGCCGGAACGCAGGGCTCAACTGTCGGAAAGGTTGCGCGAGGCGGACAGCCTGGTGGTCATAACGCCGCTGATCGCGTACTCCGCCGGCGAGGTTGACCTGATAGAAGAGTTTGTGCGCAAGGGTGGGAAGCTGGTGATGGTCTCGGATCCCGGCCGACGGGACCAGATGAACACGCTGGCCCAGCGGTTCGGCGTGCAATTCCGGCCGGACTACCTGTACAACCAGGTGGAGAACGACCAGAACTTCCAGAACATATTCGTGAGGGATTTCCAGCCCGACGAATTGACCGCCGGTTTGGACACCATCGTCCTGTTTACCGCGGGGTCGATCACATCGTCTGGCCCCGGGCTCGCGGTTGCTGATGGCCAAACCGAGTCGTCGGTTTCCGAAAACAACGGGGACCTGTACGTGATGGCGCGGGCAGCAGACAGGAACGTTCTGGCGATTTCCGATTTCACTTTCATGATACCGCCGTACGATTCCACGGTAGACAATGACCGATTGCTGTCGAACATAATCGACTATGCCACGACCAGCGACCGCGTATTCGACCTGGCCGACTTTCCGCATTTCTATCAGATCGGACCCGATGCCGGTGTCCAGATCCTGCTGGGCCGGCCCGAGCTGCTGGGCAGCGCCACGAACCTGAAGAAGGGTCTGGAGGATTATGGTATTTCCGCGGACATCCAGGGAGCTGAAGATGTGAGCCGGGACACGGTTTTTCTTGGATTGCACGACGACGCGTTGCAGGTGCGGCAATACCTCCAGGCTGCGGGGGTCCGAGTCGACGATACGCTGGGGATGCCATTCGGCCTGGAACTGGACCCGGCCGGAACGGCGGTTACCGTGCTGGATCGCGAAGGAGGCCGGCACGTGTTGATATTGCTGGCCGACACGCCGGCTGATCTGAACCGGTCGGTTACGCGTCTGTTGAGCGGCGGGTTCAGGTCCGATCTGGTCAGCGAAGTAACTGGAGTTAGCACTGCAGCGGGAGCGAGTAAGTAATTCATGATAACAAGTTGCAAACGGCTCATCGTGCTCGTTCCGGCGCTGGCATTGTTCGCGATGATGGCGTGTACCGCTCCTGCGGCCCAGGAACCGGAGGCGTCGTCCGATAGCCCCGCTCCGGAGGCAATGACCACCAGGGCGCCCGCAATGGAGCCGCCCCCGCTCGACGACTTCAACGAGCAGCGGCAAAGCACCGACGAGGCATGGGACCTGATCCACGACGATTTTGACCAATGGCGCGCCGACCTGACGATGTGCCATCCCACCACGATGACCGAGGCTCTGAGCGGATTTGCCATCGAGTTCAGCGGCGTCACCGAAGCGGCGCGAGGACTGACCCGAACCAAGACGACCGGGGAATTCGCCGACAAGTTGATCACGGCGGCGGAAAACGAGGAGACTGCCTTCCGACAGCTCCGCGACCGCTGGCAGCCTGGAAACGTCTCGTTGTTCGAAAACGTTGAAGAGCAGCGCAACTTGGCTGCCCAATCTCAACGCCAGGCAAAAGACATGGCGCTGGAGTTGCGGGCGACATTGGAAGAGACTGCAGACCCGGAAGAAATTGAAGAGTTCACCGAGGCGTTTGAAGCCATCCAACAGGACTGGGAGGACGCACACTCGGAGTACGGCAAGCTGAGCGACGGAGCGGCGGACGACGAAGTTTCCGACGTCATTGACGCACTCGGGGCCCTGACCAAAAAGGTCGAGGCTATCGCCGCCGACGTTGACGAATTGCCGTCCCTGAAGGGCGGAAAGGACGCGATCAAGGCGCTGGAAAAGGCAGCCGAAGCCGAGGTGGAGGCGTTCAGCGCCGCCGCCGAGAGTTCAACCGGCGAAGGGGAAGAGGCGAAGCTGCCCGACGGCGAAGAGGAAGAGGCGAAGCTGCCCGACTTGAAGGACATAGACGCCAGCGTCAAGGCCAGCGAGGACGCGTTGGAGAAGATGGCAGACGTGATCGACGATGTGTCCGTGGAGGACACGGCCGACGCGCTGGCCGATATCACCCTCTTTGATCTAGAGTATGACCGGCTGCTGCAGACGTGGGACAAGTTCCACTCCGAGTACAACGACTGGAGGGGTGACGATGGCGGATGCGATCGGCTCGAGGTGCTGGAATCGCTGACCGAGTTCAGCGCCAACGTGGACGCGGTGGGTGATAGCGTGAGGAGCCTAACCAAGTCCGGCTACCTGCAGCCCGTCCATCGTCTGCTGGTCGAAGCGATAGAAGGCGAGGAGGCAGCCTTCAGGAGTCTGCGCGACACCTGGCAGCCGTTCACGCTGGATGCCCTGCGAGCCGCGGACCGGGCGCGGACCATAAGCGACACCCGCCGCGGCGAGGCGGACATTATCATCCTGGAGTTGGAAAACCGCTTCTGAGCGTACCATCCGGGCGGCCAACTGCCGCGACATAACGCGCAACGCCATAGGGCGGGCGGCGATTACCGACGAGGTGCGCCGCCCGCCTTTCTATTGGTCAGCGTCGGTCGACTGGTCGGGGCCGGGCAACCGCTCGGTGCTATAATCCCCGAACTCCCATTGGTGTTACGGTGCGACCATGCGCTTCGGCCATTTTTTCTACCCCATGAAATTCGACGACTCGCACGACGACGTCGCGATACAGGAATGCCTGGACGAGGCGGTGCTGGTCGAAGAGTTGGGGTACGACGCCATCTGGTTCGCGGAGCACTACTTCACCGGCGAGTGTGTGTACGGCGATCCGCTGGTGTTCGCCAGCGCGGTGGCGGTGAAGACAAGCAGAGTGCTGCTGGGGTTCGGCATCATCGAGCTACCGCTGCACAATCCGGTACGGGTCGCGATGCAGACCGCGCTGCTGGATAACCTGAGCCAGGGCCGGCTGGTGGTGGGCACCGCCAAGGGTTCCAACTACAACGCCTTCGAGTACGTCGGGTTCGGCAGCGACCCGGCGCTGGGCGCGGCCCAGATGGAAGAGGCCGAGGCGCTGATGGTCACGGCGTGGACGCAGGATGACGTCGACTTCCGAGGGGAGCACTATCGGGTCGCATTCCCATCGGTGCGTCCGCGGCCCTACCAGAAACCCCATCCGCCGCTGGCGCGGGCTTGCATCAACCGCGAATCGATAATGGAGATGGCGCGCATCGGCCGGCCGATCCTGCTGCGGGGCCGGTCCACCACCAGCACGGCCGCCGACATCGCCCTCTATCGCGACACCATGGCCGAGGCCGGATTCGATGAGGAATCCATCGAGCGCAACTTGGAACAGATCTGGATCTGGCGTGAGATCCACCTGGCCGAAACCGACGACCAGGCCATGAACGAGTTTCTGCCGGCCAACCTGGAGGCGTACTCGACTATCCAGGGCTATCGGGAAAGGTGGAACCCCAAGGAATTTCCCATGTCCCACCAACCGCCGCCCATCCAGAAAGACGCCTACGGGGAACGACCCAACCCGGACGCGCCGGAGAACCTCGTGGGCAGTCCGCGACGGGTTGCCGAGCAGTTAGATGAGATGCGCAGCCTGGGCATTCGGAATCTCATGCTGACCAATCGAGGGCTGATGTCGGCAGAGGCAACGCGGCGCTCGCTGAAACTCTGCGCCGAACAGGTGATGCCGAAGTTCCGCGATGGCTAGCGGAGCCCGCCGATAGCCAAACCCGGACCTCGCGCCGAGACCCGATAACCTTTCAAGAGCGTTCGACGGCGACCCACAACCGCCGAGGAGGATCGTCATGGAAAAGATCAGGAACAATCATCCGAATATCGCGCCGTCCGGTTCGACCTTCAGCCGGAGCGTAAAGGTCGGTAACCTGCTGTTCATCGCCGGCTGCACGGCTCGCGGCACCGGCGCGCAGGGTCAGTCCATGGCCGACCAGTTGCGGGTCACGCTGGACCGCATCGCGGGTATCGTGAGGGCTGAGGGCGGCGCGCCTTCCGACATCGTGAAGATCACGACCTTTGTGACCAGTGTCCCGGCGTGGCAGGAGCATCGGGAAGCGCAGGAAGCGATGTTCGCCGAGTATTTCGAGGGTCAGTATCCCGCCAACACCCTGGTGGAGATCACGGCCCTGGCCGAGCCCGGGCTGGACGTCGAGATCGAGGCCATCGCCGAGATCAGCTGATAACGGCTCTGCCGCCCCGCGTCAGGCCGGGCGGTGGAACTCCTCCACCTGTTGCAGGTAGTTGCGCAGCAGGTCGTGTCCCACCGTGGTCATGATCGACTCGGGGTGGAACTGCACGCCTTCCACGGGCAACTCCTTGTGGCGCACGCCCATGATGAGGCCGTTGTCCGTCCAGGCGGTGACTTCCAGGAAGTCTGGAAGCGTTTCGGGGTAGATGACCAGGCTGTGGTAGCGGATGCCCTCGAAGGGGTTGGGCAGCCCGGCGAAGACCCCTTTGCCATCATGGTGGATCAACGACGTTTTGCCGTGGCGGATCTCACCGGCCCGATCCACCGTCGCGCCGTAGGCGTCGCCGATGCACTGGTGGCCGAGGCAAACGCCGAGCACCGGCAGCTTTGGGCCGAAGTGCCGGATGACGTCGTTGGAGATGCCGGCCTCCCGTGGGGTGCAGGGGCCCGGGGACACGACGATGCCCTCGGGCTGCATGGCTTCGATGTCCTCTATGGTGGTCTTGTCGTTGCGGATCACCTCAACCTCGGCGCCCAGCTCGCAGAGGTACTGGTAGAGGTTGTAGGTGAAGCTGTCGTAGTTGTCGATTAGCAGTAGCATCAGTACAGTTCCACCAGTTCCAGCCAGTTGCCGTCGGGGTCCTGGCAGTAGGAGGCCTTGCGCACCAGGTTGCCACCGTCGTCGTACATCGGCACCGGCGGCGTGGGATAACTGAGGCCACGGTTACGGGTGTTCTCGTAGAAGGCGTCGATGTCCTCGACGTGGAAGGCCAGGTGGGCGGCGCGCACGTCGTTCTTGTCGAAGTCGGCGTAGCTACCTTCGGGGTTGATGTACTGGATCAGCTCCAGCTGGTGACCGTCGCCCATGTCGAAGAACGCGCCCTTGATGTGGGTGTCGGGGAACCCGAGCAGCGTAGTCGGGAACTCGCCGGTGCGCTCGGTGCGCATGGTCAGCGTGAGGCCCAGCACGTCGGAGTAGAAGGCGACCGCAGCCTCCAGGTCCTTGACGATGAAGCCGGTGTGGAAGAATGACTTGAGCATTTTGGCCTCCGGATTGTTTTTGGATGGCTGTACAGGAAACTGGTCCAAGATGCCGTAAGGCACTTCATCATTCTGGGCAGCAGCGTAGCCCATGTCGCACCGGGCTAGAACCCCGCTACTCATCCAAAAGAGTTACCTCATAAGAGCCAGGTCCCTTGATGTATTGACGTACCATGTCCAGAGGCACATTGTATTCATGAGCCTTCGTAACGGATACCGGTATCGATATTTCGACTTCGGTGAACGACTTGGCCCAATGGGAAATATCCGGAGGGCAGATGCCAAGAAGGTGTTTTCCTTCAACCATTGACCTGTTAACCTTTTCCTTAAAGATTTGCTCAGTTGGGTCCATTAATCCCATCTCAACGTAAACCTGCTTGAGATCGTGCTGGGTCATGACCAAGCGTTCCTCGGAGTCAACAGAATCTGCGGTAACCAATTCACGGGGATGAACCCGGTACAGGCCCTCAACAAACAGAAAATCGGCAAGGTCCCTCCCTTCACGCCAGCTACCCCTCGGTGAACTCGGTTTGACGTAAACCACAAAGTCAACCTTGGCGGCGTAGCTATAGACCATAGGTCCAACAATGACATCACCAGGCTTGGCAGGGTCTTCTTTCCAAAATTCTAATTGTCCCACCACATCGGTCGGTCTAATCCGGTGTCTATGCAAATGTTCCCAAACCCCGGCCGACCTCATTACCGCCCCCCTAAATTCAGCCGATCCGGTCAGGAAAATATCCATAAGCTAACCCCCGATGAACAAAGCAGTACCGAGAACCACTCGCACATCATACCGCACAGTCGTTATCGCGTACATGAGACTCCGAGCTGGCAACAGGGCAGTCGAATATTACGCAATCGGTATCACTACTACTTCGGTTTATAACTGGTGCACATGAAGTATGGTAAATCGGACGGTAAATGCCCGCAGCCAGCCATGTCGCTGGCATAAATCGAAGTCCGTAAAGGCTAATTGGCAACCATCTGGGACACAGACATGCGGTTCCAGAATGTTAGCCGCCTGCCAGGTCAAGTAAAATACGATTGCCTGTTGTCAGGCGGCGCCCTCAGCCATGTCAATGGCGCGCATCATCGCACCGGACTTGTGGAGGGTCTCCATGTATTCGTCCTCGGCCACGCTGTCGGCGACCACGCCGCCGCCGGCCTGGACGTACATGATGCCATCCTGGAAGACCCCGGTGCGGAGGACGAGGGCGGTGTCCATGTTGCCGTTGTAGCTGAAGTAGGCGACGGCGCCCCCGTAGGGACCGCGACGTTCCTGCTCCACCTCGGCGATGATCTCCATGGCGCGTATCTTGGGCGCGCCCGACACGGTGCCGGCGGGGAAGCAGGCTCGCAGGGCGTCGTAAGGCGTCATGTCGGGCCGCAGCTGGCCTTCGACGTGGGAAACGAGGTGCATGACGTGGGAGAAGCGTTCGACGTCCATGTACTGGGTCACTTTGACGGTGCCGGGCACGCTGACGCGGCCGATGTCGTTGCGGCCCAGGTCCAGCAGCATGATGTGCTCGGCCCGCTGTTTCTCGCTTCCCTTCAGTTCCTCCTCCAGGGAGGCGTCCTCGGCAGGCGTCTGGCCGCGCGGGCGGGTGCCGGCGATGGGGTGGGTAGCGACGGAGCCGTCGTGAACTGTGGCCACGGTCTCGATGGCGGCTCCCACTATCTGGAAACCGTTGAGGTCGAGGTAATACATATAGGGCGACGGGTTGCTGCCACGCAGGGCGCGGTACACCTGGAACGGGTGGGCGTCGGTCCTCCGGCTGAACCGTTGGGAGTTGACCACCTGGATGACGTCGCCGGCGTAGATGTACTCGATGCACTTTTCGATCACCGCCTCGTACTCCGGCACGGTGAAATTCGACTGGGTCTCGCCGCCGACCGGGAGTGAAGGCGTTGCCAGCAGCTCGGGCGGCAGTTCCAGCGGACGGGAGAGGCGGTCCACCATGCGCTCGATCTTGGCGGTGGCCGCATCGTACGCTTCAGCGATGTCTCCGCCGTCCAGCCGGGCATGGCTGACGACCTTGATGTCGTGGCGGAGATGGTCGAACACCAGCAGGGTGTCGGTGAACATAAAGACCGATTCGGGCAGGCCCTGGGGGTCGACTTCGAGCATGGGCACGCGGGGCTCGAAGTAGTGCACCGCGTCGTAAGCGACGTAGCCCACGCCGCCGCCGTGGAAGGGAGGTAGACCTTCGACCGAGATCAGTCGGAAGGAGTCCATCTCGTTTTGCACGAGGGTGAGCGGGTCGACCGCGCCCGAGGGCTGGTCGGCGCCGGTGCTGAAAACGTCATACGGCTCGGTGCCGATGAAGCTGTATCGGCCGATGCGCTCGCCGCCGGCCACGGATTCCAGCAGGAACGAGTAGGGCGGTCGGGCGACCTTCAGGTAGGCCGACACGGGGGTTTCCAGGTCGGCGTTAATGGTGCGGTAGACCGGGCACAGGTTACCCTGGCCGGCCAGCGTGCGGACTTGGTCCAAAGTTGGGTAGTACATTGTCACGATATATCATCCATTGGGTTCAGCGAACACGGTCATAGAAAAAGCCCGTCCCCTGCGGGACGAGCCTTATGGCCGCGATGCCACCCTGCATACGGTGTTCTAGGGGCAGTTAACGTTGCCCATGCGGCCCGTCCTACTTGGCCCCGCATCAAGCGCGGAGTGACTTCCTTTCGGCGGGAGGCTCCGGGGTCCATTCAACGTCTGCGCCTGGCGCCGGTTCGCAGCTAACCCGGCTCTCTGTGCCTCGCTGGACGCGTACTAGTCCCGTTCACAGCATTTGGGTATTCGGATGTGCGCGTTAATTGTATGGCGGGCGGTTAGGGGCGTCAACGACCCGAAGTCGCAAGATGGACAAGGTCGACTACTGGAAGCATAATCTCGGTGTACCAGCAAACGCTGTGGAAAGCAGCGTACTTCTTGAGCAATGAAGGCATTCCGTGACCCAACTGCTATCCTACCGGGCCATTTTCGCCGACGCTCGTGAAGTGCATGCGCAAGCCATCGAGCGGCTGTCGCACGGCGACGTGCGTGATGCGGCGGAGAAAGCCTGGTGCGCAACCAAACGCGCCACCGACGCACTGATCCTGGCCCGCACGGGAGAAGAGCCGGCAACCACCGCGCTTACGTCAAATGGTCTCGATGACTTGGCCAGAATGGACCCAGCGGCTAAGTCGCTCGTCGGTCGCTATTACAGTCGGATCAGCCAACTGCACGGTGCGTGCTTCTACAACGGTATCTGCAACTCCGAAACGGAACGGCGCATCCGTGAAACTGCCGATTACATCGACGACGCCGAACGATTGGCCGGCACCTAAGCGGGTAACGTGGCCCATGCGGCCCGGCCTACCTGGCCTCGCGTCCACAGTGTGGTAGCGGCCTTTCGGCGGGCGGCTCCGGGGTCCATTCGGCGCCTCTGCGCCTGGAGGCGCCGCTGTTCGCAGCTAAGCCGAGCCCGGCTCTCTGTCCCGTTGCGTGCGAAACACACTACCGGCCGCTCCTCGTGTGCCCTTCGGGCGCGGCGCTGCACGCTGGACGCGTACTAGTCCCGTTCACAGCATTTGGGTATTCGGATGTGTGGCATCAATTGTATGGCGGGTGGATGGAAGCGTCAACGATTAGGCGACCAGTTAAGATGCCTCGGCAATGGGCGCTATTTGATGCCCGCTATCAACTCGCCCAAGACGTTCAGAAATTCGGGGGAATAGTCCTCATCAACATGATTGTTGTTCCATAAACCGGAACGGAACACACGCTCTCTGCCCGAATTTACTCCCAACCATCGTGAGGTCGGAGGATCAATTGGCTCGTGAGCATAACCACTCAGCAAGGCGATGGCATTACGTTCCACACACGCCCGCTTGCTGTCGGGACCTGGATCGTCTGGTACTGAAAGAACCAGGAACGGCATTGCACCAATGTAGCGACTAACTTCGACCTCGGCAGGACGCTCTGTTTGGCGAACGTCACGTGGAGCGCTGGAGCCCTTTCCCCAACTGTCTACTGGTTCGACCGAGCCGGCCCGCATCATCGCCTCCCCTACCAGGAGGCGGAAAATCGACCCTCGGTGATTGCCACCAGGCGGCCGCACCGTCCCCCGATGTTGTGCCAAGCGGTTCCACAGTTTCGTGCGCGATCTGGTAGTCAGCGCGTGGGTTCCTATGCGGACAACCCTGGGCCCGTCGCCGCTGCGAAAACGATCCTCGCCGTTCTCGAAGAAGAAATAGACACCGCGCAATGGCCAATTCATTCGACCACTAGATTCTGCGAGCGTGCTTTTGCCGCCAATGCTGCGCTCCAGCTCATCCAGATGACCATAGAACCTGACGACATCGTCAACCCGGTTCATTTTCCGACAGTCATTTCAATTGCTTGCCGATTGGCAGGCCCTGCATCGGCACGCTGACCTTGGCGAATCTGCGTCGCAACCACGGTTCGAGATATTCGCGATACCGGGTGCCCGCCAAGATAACTATTTCATTGGTCTCCGGCAACATCAAGCCCATCTGTTTCGTGACGCGGTCAGCCCACAGCCGTCTGTCGGCGACACCCATGTTGTTCAAGGTCTTTTCGTACGGGGCAAGAACTTGATTTGGTCTAACCAAACCATGCTCAGCTGACAAGATGAACCAAGGCGAGCCTGACTTCAGCACAAAGTCACGGGCTTTGTTGAACCAAGCTGATGTGTACAGTTCCTGAGCCGGACACGGGTATGGGTATTTCTGCGAAACGCAGGAAACCAGGTAGGTTGATTTTGCTGGCATGACTTCCTGGTCCAGACCGGTGTCCAATTAATTGGCGATAAGGGTTTTCTCCGCGGGTTACGGCGTCAGTAGTATCTTGCCGGTGGTCTCCCTGCCCTCCAGGCGGCGGTGGGCCTCGGCGGCTTCGGCCAGGGGGAGGTTGAGGGTGACTTTGAGCCTGATTTCTCCGGACTGGACCCAGGACAAACACTCCTCGGCGCGTTGCACCAATTCGTCACGGGTGGCAGTGTAGTCGCCCAGGCTGGGACGGGTGAGGAACAGAGAACCGTTGCGCAGCATGCCGGAGTCCACCGGACCCACGGGCCCGCCAGCCTGGCCGTAGAGCGCCATGCAGCCGCGCCGTCCCAGGACGCGCAGGCCTTTCTCGAAGGTGGTGGCGCCTACTGCGTCGTAAATGATCTTGACGCCCTCGCCGTCGGTCATCCGGCGTACTTCTTCCTCGAAATCCTGCCGGGTGTACAGGATGACGTCGTCGGCGCCGGCGTTGCTGGCGAGCGCGGCCTTGTCGTCAGTGGAAACGGTGGTGTACACGTGGAGGCCCATGCGCTTCAGCATCTGGATGAGGAGAAGGCCCATGCCGCCGGCGCCGGCGTGGACCAGGGCGCGCTGGCCGGCCTGCAACGGCACGATGTCGTTGACCAGGAAGTGGGCGGTCATGCCCTGGAGGAGGGTGGCCGCACCGGTATCAAAGTCCATCTCGTCGGGTATGCGGACCAGCAGCCATGCGGGGACGGCCTGCTGCTCGGCATAGGAGCCGGTGTGCATGGCGTAGGCGACCCGGTCGCCGACGCTGACCTCGGTAACGCCCTCGCTCACGGCAATCACCTCGCCGGAAGCCTCACGGCCGGGTGTCCAGGGGAAGGCGGCGGGCGGGTTGGTGCCCTTTCGGCTGGAAACGTCGGTGTAGTTGACGCCGATGTTGCGGATGGCCACGACCGCTTGGCCGGGACCGGCGGTTGGCTCGGGCATGTCCTCGTATTTGAGGACGTCGGGGCTGCCGGTTTCGTAGGCGCGGATGCCTTTCATGGTATTACCTCCAAAGTTCTGGATTCCCGCTTTCGCGAGAATGACGGACATGGTTACGGAATGACGAAAGGGGTCAGGGAATGACGGAAATGGTCAGCCACCCAGGACGGATGCCATTCCGGTAACGTTTGCGATTTCAGCGATGCCGCGGAAGCTGCCCACGGCCTCTTCGATGTGGTCCGCGGGCAGGATGTAGCGGGTGCAGTAGAGGAATTTGGCCTCGAGTTCTTCGGGATCCAAGGGCATGGACGGCGAGCCACGAGGGTGGTCGATGCGGTGGCGCAGGGTGCGGCCGTCGTTGAGGGTGACCGCGACCTCGGCCGGGTTGAGGGCCAGCGGTGACGCTGGCAGGGTGGCTTCCACCGACACCCGCTCCATCATGGCGCGGACGCCCTCGTCCCGGACCGCCGTGTCGGAGAAGAAGTTAATCAGGGGACCACCGTGGCAAAGAGTGGCGGCGGTGATGAACCCGATGGACCTGCGGGCTTGCCACCCGTCCACCGGAAGCACGTGGGGCATGCGCTGGGTTGCTTCGGCAGTCACTCCGACGTGGACGCTGGTAATATCGGCGGGAGCAAAGCGATGCAGCTGGGCGAGACCCAGGATGGCGTCGATCACGCTATGGCCGGCGGGGTCGCAAGGGTAGAGGCGAATGGTTATACCGGGGTCTGTCAGCCGCCAGTGCTTGCCCAAATGGGCAACGCTGTCAGAGAAGGCATTGACGTTTTGTGGAGTACCGACGATTCCCTCGGCGGCGGTCAGCGCGGCCATGACGCCGTGCATCGCGGACCGGCCTTCGGAAAGGGCAGCAGCACCGGCAGAACCGTAGTCTATTCCACCAGTGACCGCGTCCGCAGCCAGGCCAACGGCGTGTGCCATTGCTTCGACGTCCAACCCGAGCAGCATGGCCGACGCCGTTGCCGCGCCGACTGCGCCGGCCGACCCGAGCGTCGACTCGGACGCAGACAGGCGGGCAGCGACCTCGCATCCAACGGCGAATGCGTCCAGGACGGCACGTCCGGAGAACCCGTGCATCTCTCCAATGGCCATCACCGCTGGAAACACGGCTGCCGTGCAGTGCGCACCGCTGTCGACGGTGTTGTCGTCAAAATCCAGCAGCCGCACGAGGGTGCCGTTGACCAGCGACGCATATACCGGGGACGTGCGCATCCCCATGCCGATGATGGTGCTGCGTCCGTTGCCGCCCATCTCGCGAACCACGCGGGCCAGGGCGACACCCTCGGGATGGGCCGCGCCGGCGAGAGCGGCGCCGGCGGCGTTGAGCATCAGCTCGCGGCACGACTCGGCGACGGTCAGCGGCACGGGAATGCTGGATTGGGCGACGCCGGCGGCGAATTGGGCGATCTGGTTAATGGAGTTTGGGTCGCTGCGATTCATGGTGAGGCAAGGATACCGACGGCCGGCCGATGGCGCAACGCGGGGCAGCGAGGGTCGCGGTGTATAATGCGGCCGTGGACAGCAGGGAGGTGATGCGACGGCTGCGGGAAGATGGCTGGTACGTTCACCACATCAACGGATCACATCACCAAACGGATCACATCACCAGATGAGACACTCAACAAAGCGTGGAACGACGTCAGTACCGCATCCGCGGAAGGACGTCCCGATAGGAACGCTGAGAAACATTGAAAGGCAGTCAGGAGTCAGGTTACGGTAGCGATAGCGGCAAAGGAACGGCTGATATGGAACGTACATTCGTAGCTTTGGTTCACAAAGACCCTGACAGCGACTATGGGGTCAGTTTCCCTGATCTGCCCGGTTGCATCACTGTGGGCAGCACGCTGGAGGAAGCCAGCGAGATGGCACGCGAGGCGCTGGCGCTGCACTTGGAAGGAATGGCAGTTGATGGAGAGTACATTCCCCCACCATGCTCCGCGGATGATGCTCTGGTACATGAAGACGCTTTCGACGCCATTGCACTGATTGTTGTGAAGACGCTACCGGAGCGGACGGAAGAGGAGGCGCGGGCGGCGTTTGAGGAGTTCATGTCCTCTGAGTACGGTCAGGAATTCATGCGGGAAACAGCGCCGGACCCGGAGCGGGACGAAGTTGCGCTGCCGGCAAGTTAATACGGGGCCTGCGACTGCTGTCCTATTACGGAGGATCAGCAGTTTAGGCACATGACAAATCTTATCGAGGCTTATGATCAATACAATCGCATCGTGAACCGGGTCCGAATCAATCAAATAATGGAGATGGCGGGACAACAGAATGCCTGTGGAAGCCGTATGGGTCACAATAGGCCAAATCTGGTAATCACCATGGCATCCGTCGTTTGCCTTGCTGCGATGGGAAACCGCATCGGGCTGGAAACCGTGGCCGGGGGTTGAGGAAAGTATGGGCCTGGTTGGGAAGCCGGTCTCGCCGTCGCGACTTTCACCATTTTCTTTGCGATGGCGCGTTGGTATGTATCTCGCGCCGGCTGGCATTGAGCTGGATATTCACAGCCAATTCGCTGTTTCTGTTCTTTGTGACGGTGATTGAAACTGCGACCTCATTTCACCAGATTTAGGAGAGTGGGATTATGATGGCGAACGCGAACGGTTCCAACTCGGTGGAAGAGCGGCAGTACGATGTGGCCATCGTGGGCGGCGGGATAATTGGGTTGTCCACGGCGATGCAGCTGCTGGAACGCTCACCGGCCCTGAGCGTGGCGGTGATCGAGAAAGAGGAGCAGTTGGCCCAGCACCAGACGGGTCACAATAGCGGCGTCATCCACTCCGGCATCTACTATCGGCCCGGTTCGTGGAAGTCGCGCTTCTGCGTCGGCGGGAAGGACCGCCTAATTGCTTTCTGCGATGAAAACGAGATCGAGTACGATCCGTGCGGCAAGGTGATCGTGGCAACCCATGAAAGTGAATTGGGGCGCCTGGATGACTTGTACGAGCGGGGCGTTGCCAACGGTGTGCCAGACCTCGAGATGGTGGGTCCCGAGCGGTTGAAGGAGATCGAGCCGCACACCATCGGTGTCAGGGCGTTGTGGGCTCCGCACACCGGTATCGTCGACTATGTGCGTGTCGCAAACGCCTACGCGGGCAAGTTCCAGTCGGCCGGCGGCGACATTTTCACCGGAGCGGCGGTGATACGGTCCCGGCAAACCGGCGCTGGCGCCGCCCTGGAGACGAAGCGGGGCGCTTTGCAGGCGCGCCACGTGATCAACTGCGGCGGCCTGTACGCCGACAAGCTGGCGCGGATTATGGGCGAAGAAACCGACGTGCGCATCATCCCGTTCCGCGGGGAGTACTACAAGCTGGTCGAGTCCAGCGAAGACCTGGTGAAAGGGTTGATCTATCCGGTGCCCGACCCGCGGTTCCCGTTCCTGGGCGTGCATTACACGCGGAACATCCACGGCTACGTTGAGGCCGGCCCCAACGCGGTCCTGGCGTGGGCGAGGGAAGGTTATCGCAAGAGCAACATCAGCTTCGGAGAAACGGCCGGCGTAATCACCTTCCCAGGTTTTTGGAAGATGACCGCACGACACTGGAAGACGGGTATGCAGGAAATGCACCGGTCCTACCGTAAGTCGGTTTTCGTCAACGACCTGAAGAAACTGATCCCTGACATACGCGCTGAGCACCTGGAACCGGGCGGTAGCGGCGTGCGCGCACAGGCCGTGTCCTCGTCGGGCGCGATACTCGACGACTTCCACATCCTGAGAGGCCAGCGGGCGCTGCACGTGCTGAACGCGCCGTCGCCGGGGGCGACCTCGTCCCTGGCCATCGGCGAATACCTGACGGACATGGCGGTCGAGGACTTCGGCCTAGTCGTTCGCTGAGCATCCTGACGGCTGGCTTCCAACGTGGCCCGTCGGCGCACACGGGCGCTCCCGGTGGTGTGACCGCGAACCGATCCGCCTGTTACCCAATACGGGTTTCTGCTATACTTACGGCCTAACCGACGAACGCCATTGCACAACGAGAACCGTGCCGCCGCTGGCAGTAGCCTGCGGGGGCGATTTTTCGGTTTAGTTTCTAAATTTTCCGGGAGTACAGAACAATGCCGGCTTACGCCGTAATCGGGGGACAATGGGGTGACGAGGGCAAGGGTAAAGTTATTGACTACCTTGCGGGCCAATCCGATTGCGTAGTGCGTTTCGCTGGCGGAAACAACGCCGGACACACGGTGGTGAACGAGCGCGGGCGATTTCAGTTGCACCTGGTTCCCTCGGGCATCTGCTGGCCTGGCGTGACCGGTATCATCGGCAATGGCGTGGTTGTGAATCCCGAAGTTCTGCTGGGAGAGATCGCTGGACTGCGGGAACAGGGTATCGACACGGACCAGTTGTTTGTGAGCGATCGGGCCCATGTCATCATGCCCTATCACATTCTGCTTGACGAGTTGCAGGAGCAGGCACGTGGCAGCGGCGCCATCGGCACCACCGGACAGGGAATCGGGCCGGCCTACGTGGACAAAGCCGCCCGCGATGGGATTCGCGTGGGGGAGCTGCTCGACACCAAGCATCTGCCGGACCGGGTCAACACGGCCGTGGCGATGAAGAACCGTGTCATTACCGGCGTTTTCGACGGCGAGCCCGTGGACGCCGCGGCGGTGCTGTCCAAGTGCCAGGAGTGGGGTGAAAAGCTGCGGTCCCAGGTGCGCGCCACCGAGCAAATGGTGCAGGACCTGCTGGAACAAGGCAAACGGGTGCTTCTGGAAGGGGCGCAGGGAACGCTGCTGGATGTCGATCACGGTTCTTATCCGTACGTCACGTCGTCCTCACCGTCCATCGGCGGCGCGATCACCGGACTGGGCATCAATCCTCAGTCCATTAAGGGCGTGGTCGGGGTATTCAAGGCGTATTCGACGCGGGTTGGCGGCGGGCCCATGCCCACCGAGATGCACGACCAGGCGGGCGAAGACTTGCGTGAAAAGGCTCACGAGTACGGCACCACCACTGGCCGGCCGCGGCGGGTTGGTTGGTTCGACTCTGTAGCCGCCCGTTACAGCCATCAGATCAACGGATTCACGGGCATGGTGATCACGCGCCTGGACATCCTGGATGGGATGGCAAACGTGAAAATCTGCGTGGGCTACCGGGCGGACGGCAAAGATTTGGACCGGTTCCCTGCAAACACCGCTCTGCTGGAGCGTTGCGAGCCCATTTACGAAAAAATGCCCGGGTGGATGGATCCGACGGCAAGCGCCACTCGATCGGAACAGTTGCCGGCAAATGCGCTGGCATATGTGAGGAGAATCGAGGCGCTCGTAGGCTGCGATGCTCAGATCATTTCCACCGGTCCGAGTCGCGAAGAAACCATAGCAATCGAGCAAATCATCCGCTAGCCGAATTAACATTTCCGTAATAACATATCGCTGCGGTACTGCCCCGCAAAAGGGGGCAAAATAACTGACTGCAGAGGAGATTGTTATGTCCACCAATAACGCAACTCAGGCAGATACGTCGATCTTTGGGCGTTTCTTGGTGCGGTTCACAGACGAATTCTACCTGGTGTTCCGCCTGATATTTGCCTTCATAGTAGCCTTGCACGGGGCACAGAAAGCATTCCTGATGTGGGGATTTCCTGCGAACCATCCACTGGGCGCCAGGGTCGACATCGCCGGCTGGGTTGAGCTTATCTCGGCGTTGCTCATCGCCTCGGGAATTTTCACCAGGCTGGGCGCCGGAGCATTGTGCGTGACGATGGTAGTGGCGTACTTCACGGTACACAGTGGAGGCGTTGCGCCACATATCTTCCCGAATCCTGCCGGCGACATGGGCTCCGCATTCGGCGCTCACGGCGGCGAGATCCCGATCCTGTGGTTCGCCATTGCCGGCATAATCGGCGTTCTGGGCAGCCGCAAGTACGGCTTGGAAAGGCTGATACTCAAGAAGGAAATCCTCTAGGAAATCCGCGACACCAACCTCACACTGACCGCCCGGCGTCGCGAGAGCGACGCCGGGCAAAGAGTAACTATGATGCAGCAGCAAGCAGCGCGTTTCGGTATTTACTTCAACGCTTCCCAGAACCAGGTCGTTCGTATAAATTCGCCGTACTGGTTCCCGCCGGAACCGGAATGGCAGAAATTGACCGGCGAGGTGAACGCCACACTGCTGGACCTGCGTCGGATGATCGGGGAACAGGACCTGTCCTCAGATTCGGACGGAGTAACCTGGACTACCCTCCCGCTGCTGGACGAAGACAGCTAGCCGGTCATGGCTTGGGAGGAGCCGGCCACGCCTACGGAGCCGGTTACCGATCCCGAAGAATACCCCCGTCCGCCAGGTTGGCGTGGGCGGATGATGGCCGCTAACCCCACGCAGGCGCGACGTTGGATGCGCTGGGCCTGGGTATGCGGCTTGATCTGGTGGGTTTGGACTATCGGAGTGCTGGTGGTGTGGATGGCGGCCCCAGTGCTGGCAGTGTCGGAAGCGGAAGGCAGCATACCGGCGATACCCCCGGCAAGACTGCTCATGTACTACGGGATAGAGGGTTTCGTGCTGGCGCTGCTGGCGCTGGGCGTGATGCGTTACTGGAGACCAGCGGCGATCCTGTTGGCGATCGGATTCGTCGTGTCCCGGATCGTGCTAATCATGCTCGGGTTAATAACGCTGGACGGTTTTCGCGATGCGATATGGCTCGCCATCTACGGAGGACTGCTTTTCGCCTTCGTGAGGGGAGTGCAGGGAGCCTTCAGCTACCATTGGTTCACTCGGCTGCCGGGACCGGGTGGACGATAGCGGGCCGACGCGAAATTAAAGAGGGCGGGTTTGTCACCCGCCCTCTTCGCTGTTGGTGGCTTTCGGGTGGTTGGTCTAGCTGCCAGCGAAGGCCGGCATGACGTCCTGGGCAAACCGGGAAAGCTGTTCTTTGAAGACCTCGCGGGGCATGCCCATCACCGAACCGAGGTTGATTCTCTCCACGCCGGGGTATCGGGCCTCGTCCTCTTTCATGCTGTTGACGATGTCATCAGCAGAACCGCACAGCCAGGCTCCGCTCTCAACCGCGCCCTCCAGGGTGGGCAATTCCACACCGCGGCGCAGCCTGGGGTTTGCTACGGCTTCAATCTGTTCCTGTTCCATGCGCATGAGGCCGAGCGGAGCGGCGAATTTCATGGCTTCCTCAAAGTAGGGTTTGGCCTCCTTGATGGCCTGCTCCCGGTTTTCGCCGATGAAGAAACGGTAGCCCAGGGCGATGTCTTCACCCAGTTCCAGTTCCCGGCCGTATTTCGCGGCGGCTTGCTGGTACATCGTCAACCGCTCGTGTCGGGCTGGCTCCGGCGTGTTGGCCACCATTGCCTTGATGCCGATGCGGGCCATGAAGTCTACGCCCTGCGGGTTGCCGGAGACCAGGGGCTGCCAGATATCCACCGGCTGGCGCAGAGGCCGGGGCACCAGGCTGAGCTTCTCCAGGGTATAGCCGCGATAGGGCACCTTGGCGGGAATCTGGTAGTGCTTGCCCTCGTGAGAGAAGGCTTCCTCGTTGAATGCCTTGACCATGACCTCGATCTGCTCTTCGAACAGCTCGCGGTTGGCGTCGCCGTCGAACATGGGGGAGCCGAAGGTCTCAACTTCGCGGGAATGGTAACCGCGGCCCACGCCGAAGATGATGCGCCCGCCCGACAGGATGTCGGCCATGGCGAAGTCCTCCGCCAGCCGCAGCGGGTGCCACATGGGCGTGATGTTGAAGCCGCAGCCGTACTTCAGTCGCTTGGTATTGCAGGCCAGATACAACCCAAGCATGATCAGGTTGGGAATGCACTCGTAGCCTTCGGGCTGGAAGTGGTGCTCGGCCATCCAGAACTCGTCGTAACCGTTGTCCTCCAGGTGCCTGGAAATGTCCAGGGCCCAGTCGAACACTTCGGCCAGTTGTTCGTTGGAGTACAAGCGATCGTTGGCGGGAGTCCCCTCCAGGCCCAGGTTATCGTCCACCACGTGGCCGGCGTAGGATGCGCTAAAGCTTTTGAACATGATACGGTTCCCTCATTACGAATTTCTCAACGGGATGGTTCGGCCATCAATTGTACTGCATTTCGGCGCATCGCAGAGGCCGAAGTCGGCGGTGAGCCCGCCCACTCAATCTCACGCGTACCCACTCTCACCAGAACTGTTATTGCCGCGCTTAGCTCGCAATGAAGTTTGAACGCAAGTGGGTACGCGTGAGCATTGTGGCTTTGTTGACGCTCGCCGGCGCCCGATGCTAACCTGCGGCCCCAACGATCAGAGCACTTGAAACAACCGCCACCCGAGGGGGTTCAAATGAAAGCAGCAGTTTTGCGCGAGGTTAATCAACCGGTAGTCGTCGAGGACGTGCAGGTCGACGAGCCGGCCCCCCGAGAAGTACTGGTACGTACGGGCGCGTCGGGCGTTTGCCACAGCGACCTGCACTTCGTCGAGGGTCTGTACACCACGCCAATGCCCTGCATCCTGGGTCATGAGGCGGCCGGAATCGTGGAAGCGGTGGGTGACCAGGTTAGCTACGTGAAGCCGGGAGATTGGGTGATCTCATGTCTGTCGGTGTTCTGCGGCATCTGCGAATACTGCACCCGCGGACAACCCTACCTGTGCACCCGCACGGCGGTGACCCGTGGGTCGAACGACCCGCCCCGGCTGCGCAAGGACGGCGAGGCCATCACGCAGTTCGCCCAGCTGGGCTCGTACGCGGCGGAGATGCTGGTTCACGAGAACGCGCTGGTCAAGGTGGACGACGACATTCCCTTCCCGCAGTTGGCGCTCATCGGGTGCGGTGCCACCACCGGCCTGGGCGCCGTGTTGAACACCGCCCGGGTGGAGCCGGGAAGCACGGTGGCCGTGGTCGGCTGCGGTGGGATCGGCATCCACTGCGTGCAGGCGGCCGCGCTGGCCGGCGCGCTGCGGATCATCGCAATCGACACCACCGAGGACAAGCTCGGCCTGGCCCGTGAGTTCGGCGCTACCGACGTCATCGACGCCACGGCCGGCAACGTGGCCGAGCGCATCATGGACCTGACCGACGGCGGCGTCGACTATTCCTTCGAGGCCATCGGCCTGAAGCAGACCGCCGAGGACTGCTACAACATGCTCCGGCCGGGCGGTATGGCGACCATCATCGGCATGGTGCCGGAAGGCGTCAAGATCGAGTTGGACGCCGGCAACTTCCTGCGACGGGGCCGGGCGATCCAGGGTTGCACCATGGGCTCCAACCGGTTCCGCACCGACATGCCGCGATACATTGAATTTTACAAGCAGGGCCGGCTGAAGCTGGATGAGTTGGTAACCCAGGAGCTCAAACTGTCGGAGATCAACCGGGCTTTCGCCGACATGAAGGCCCAAAGCGTACGCCGCAGCGTGATCACGGACTTCGACAACTAGGCGACGCCGACAAACCTGGCGTACAACGCCGGCGCTCACAGTGGAGCGCCGGCGTCGTCGTTTCTGCTATTGTCGGCCGGTGGTATAGGGGATGAGAGCATACGTTTATGGCGACGAATCAGGCAATTTTGATTTCAGCGATCAGGAGGGAGCCAGCAGATATTTCATTCTGACCACGGTCACGGTGGTCGACCGTGCAATCGAATCGGATCTGCTGGACCTACGGCGTGAACTGGCCTGGGAGGGCGAATCGCTGGCCGGCGGCTTCCACGCCACCAACGATAAGCAGCGCGTCCGCGACCGAGTTTTTACCGTCCTCGGTCGGTACGATTTCAGGATGGACGCCACGATTTTGGAAAAGCGCAAAGCGGATCCAAGGATACGCCCCACGCCAGCGTTGTTCTATGGGTTCACTTGGGTACTACCATTTGACTGGTCTAGGCCCGGTTCTGGCCTCCGGTGCTGACGAAATCTTGGTAGTAGCGGCATCCGTCGGAACCAACGAAATGCGTTCCGACTTTGTTTCGGCCGTCAACACTATTGCCAGCGCTATTGCTCCCACAGTCAATATGAGACCGGCCATGTGGCTGGCCGCGTCAAACCCAATATTGCAAGTCGCAGACTATTGCGCTTGGGGGGTGGGACGGAAATGGGAGCGCGCCGACACCCGAGCCTATGCCCTGATCGCACACCAGGTGGCATCGGAGTTTGACGTTTTTCAGGGTGGAACAACCACCTACTACTGGGCATAAAAAGCGAGCCGGCTATCCGATTGTTTGCGAGAGCGGCCAACTCTCATCGGAAGAGGCCCCGGGCCTCTTGTCGCCAGCTCAGTACCACCAATACCGTACTATTCGACCGACGGCGTCAAGTATAATGACCGCGGACGCTGGCTCCTGGTGAGCCCTGAGACGCCGCCTACGGACTAACCACCATGTACGTCATCGGAACCGCCGGGCATGTAGACCACGGCAAATCGACGCTGGTCAAGGCTTTGACCGACATTGATCCTGACCGCCTTCCGGAAGAGAAGGAACGGGAGATGACCGTCGACCTCGGCTTTGCCTGGATGACGCTGCCCAGCGGGCGGGAAGTCAGCATCGTCGACGTGCCGGGACACGAGCGGTTCATCAAGAATATGCTGGCCGGCGTGGGCGCGATCGACCTGGCGATGCTCATAGTCGCCGCCGACGAAAGCGTGATGCCCCAGACCAGGGAGCACCTGGCGATCCTCGACATTCTGCGCATCCGGCGTGGCATGGTGGTCATCACCAAGACCGACCTGGTCGATGACGAGTTGGTGGAACTGGTAAAGGCGGAGGTTGAGGACACCCTGGTCGGCACCGTTTTCGAGGGTTGCCCGATGACGCCGGTGTCCGCTTACACGGGCGCGGGCCTCGACGACCTGAAATCGATGATTGACGACATTCTGAACGACACCGAAACCCGCCGCGACCTGGGCCGGCCTCGCCTTCCCATCGACCGCTGTTTCACGGTGAGCGGGTTTGGGACTGTGATCACCGGAACATTGATCGACGGTTCGGTGGCGGTGGGACAGCAGATTGAGCTGGCTCCGTCGGGCCGGCAGGCGCGGATCCGCGGGTTGCAGAGCCACAAATCGCGCCTCGACGCGGCCTCGCCCGGAGTACGATTGGCCCTGAACCTGTCGGGCATTTCCCGTGACGACGTCATGCGCGGCGAGGTGCTCACCAACCCGGGCTGGCTGCGGCCCACCCGCCGGTTCGACGCCAATCTGCGCATGGTGAAGGGCGCGCCCCACGCCATGAAGCACAACGAGGGTGTCACCTTCCACCTGTTCACCAGCGAGACCACCGGTCGGGTTCGCCTCCTGGACGCAGACCGGCTTCAACCGGGGAGCGAAGGGTGGGTGCAGGTGCTGCTCGACGACCCGGTGCCGATGGTGAAGGGCGACTTCTTCGTCCTTCGGTCATCCGAGGATACCCTGGGCGGCGGGCAGGTGGCCGACCCCAACCCGCGTCGCCGGCACCGCCGTTTCGCTCCCGAGGTGCTGGACCGGCTGACCACACTGGACGCCGGAGCCAGCGAGGACGTCATCCTGACCATCGCGGACCAGATGGGTGCGTGTGACCTGAGAACCCTGTCCCAGCGCTCCAACATTTCCGAAGAGGAGATCCTGGAGCGCCTCGGCTTGTTGATCGATTCGGAAGAGATCGTGGCGCTGGGCGAGATGGGAGCCCAGGCCGATGCGGTGGTGTACTCCCGGCGCGGCTGGGATATATTGCGAAATCAGGCCCAGGTCGCGCTGCAGGCGTACCACAACCAGTACCCCCTGCGTCGGGGCGCGCCTCCACAGGAGCTGCGCAGCCGGTTGCGGGTTTCGCAGCCGGTGTACCTTCGCGCCGCCGCGAGACTGGTGGATGAAGGCGCGATCGCCGAGGACAGCAGGCTGATGCGCGCCCCGGATCATCGCGTGGAACTGAGCGATAATCAGCAAACCGAAATTGCCCAGTACCTGGCTACCCTCGCCGCCGAACCCTGGTCGCCGCCGACCGACCAGTCCCCGGATCCGGAACTGCTGTCCCATCTTCAGGAACGGGGCGACGTGGTGAAGGTCAACGAATCGGTGGTGTTCACCGCCGCGGCCTACGAGGATATGGCGCGCCGCATCATTGAACACCTGAATGCCAACGGGAGTGTGACCGTGGCCGACGCGCGGACCATCTTTGGCACCAGCCGCAAATACGTCCTGCCGCTGCTGGAATACCTGGACCAGCAGCGCATCACCAGGCGCGTTGGCGACGAACGGGTGCTGCGGTAGGCGCTGCCTCCCGGTTAGCGTCGGAGCCCGGTTAGAGTCAGATCTACTATGGCGTTGGATTTCGGCCAAACGGCCAACCAGATGATGTCGGCCATGGGCCACCTGTCGGGTACGGCTCGGTCGAGAAGGCAACGGTTCGCGGACACGCTGGACCGTGCTTTGGCGATAAGCCCTGATGAGGCTGCCCAGCGCACTGCGTCTGCGGGAAGCCGCCCGTTCATCGTGGCGCGGACGGGGGTTGAGGGCCTGTTGGCCAGTATCCCGCCACCTCCCGCCCCACAGGATTGGACGGCGATTTCCGTCGACGGTTCCCACATCGACGTGGACCGGCATCTCCCTCTGCGTTGTTACCTCATTAACCTGGGTGGCTGCGCCATAACCTACGGCGCGAACCCTGGTTGCCAGTTTTTCAGCGAGCCCACCCTGGCCACCGGCGACGACGACCTGTACCTGCGGCCCGACGACGGTTCAGACGGAGAAACGCTTATCTCCGGCCCGTTGCTCGGCGCGCTGCGGACGGTCCGGGAGGTTGAAAGGCTGGCCGATGCTGTCGATGCATCGTCTCCGGCCATGCCCGTCGTGGCGCTGCTGGACGGCACGCTGGCTTTCTGGGACATCCAGCGCGGAAACTACCGCAAGTACGTCACGGATATCCTGATCGGCGATCGTCTGCACCGAGCGTTGGCCCGATTGCGGGAGGCCTCCCGCAGTGGCCGTCGCGTGGCGCTGGCCGCGTACACTTCACGTCCTCAAACCACCGAGGTCGCCGGAGCCGTTCGCGCCTGCCTGTGCGTCAGCAACGGGGTGGAGTGCACGCGACGCTGCAGTTCGCGTCGTTCCGATCTGGCCCAGTGTGACGGCGCGGCGGGTTTCAATGACCGGGAGTTGTTCGACGCGCTGCTGGAGCCGGGTCACCGCTCCCCGCTCTATCAGACGGGCCGCCGTGCATCGCATTTCGCCCTGGACCTGGCGGTGGGCACGGAATGGAGCCGGTTCTACTACGTGAACAGCGGCACAGAGGTGGCGCGGGTAGAGGTGCCCGACTGGGTCGCTGAAGAACCCGAACTGCTCGCGATGGGACACGCCATGCTGGCGAAACAGTGCGAGCTTGGGTTGGGGTATCCGGTGGTGATTTCGGAAGCTCACGAGCAGGCCGTTGTCAGCGGTCGCGACCGCGAGGAGTTTCGCAAACTGGCCCTGATGCTGATGGAGCAAAACGGTCTGCCAACGCCGGAATCGGCCAAGACCGTTTCGAAAAGGTTGCCGTGGGTGTGACAACGTCGTCCACCGAGCGGTTGACCACCCCAATTGACAGATTACACAGGAGGAACCTGAATGGGTGAGTTGAATGACCTGGCCGCGTCGGTTGCGGCTTTGCTGAAAGAGCGCGGAGACACCCTGGCGGTGTCGGAATCTTCGTGCGGCGGCCTGATCTCGGCCGCGCTGGTGTCGATACCGGGCGCGTCCGATTACTACGTAGGGGGCTCGGTGGTATACACGCGGGTGGCCCAGAAAGGATTGCTGCAGGTGCCGGATTCCGCGATGGAGGGTCACCGCGCCAGCACGGAATTTTACGCCCTGCTGAATGCCCGTACCTCCCGAGAAAGGCTGGAGACCACCTGGGGCCTGGCGGAAACGGGGGCCAGCGGACCCACGGGCAACCGCTACGGCGACAACTATGGTCATGCGTGCTTCGGCGTCGCGGGGCCGGCGGAACGCTCGCAGACGCTGGAGACCGGCAGCCCCGACCGCGAGGCGAACATGTGGGTCTTCGCGCGGACGGCTCTCGCCCTGCTGGAGGACGCGCTGAAAGCGGCCTGACACTCTCCTGGCCGTGTCCTTTGGCTTGCCTTCAGGGACCCAGCGCGGCCAGGTATTCGGACAACTCCTCCACCGCCGTGAACTCGGCGGCGGTGCGCAGGAAATCGCCAAGGGTTGGGCTGTGCCGGCGCAGTTCTTCGACCTGATGCCCGACGACGCTCGCGCCAGCCGCGCCGGTGGTGGCGTACGTGCCGTGGAACGCGAAGTACGCCTGGTTCAGCTTGCGCAAACGGTATCCGTTGGCTACGAACTCCTTACGCCGGTCCTCCATGTACGATTCGGCCCGGTCCACCTCGCCGGCGGCTAGCAGTTCGTCGACGCGGATTCTGGTGGTGCGCATCTCTTCCTGGAAATCAAAACGGGGCCCACTGTCGTCGGGAGTGCTATCGGTTGCCGGCTGCTGGTGAAAGTGCGTACCGACTGCGTTTGGCGCATGCCGGGCCAGCCGCGCTCTGGTCAGCGCTCCGATCTCTTTGCCGGCGATATCGGCCACCGTTTCGTTCATCGTGGTCAGGTCGCCGCCTTCAAAATACCTGCGGCCCAGGGGACGGAACCAGAGCCAATGGTGTACCCATTCGTGGGCGGCAACCTCCAGCGCAAAGTCTAGGCCGGCGTAGGGAACTACGATGGACGGGTACAGCGCGATGCCCCCGGTGTCCAGCACCAGCGCGGACAAGTCGGTACGGTCTTCCACCCGTGTTTCCACGTAACCCCGCTGCTCGTTGGTCAGGCCGGTTCGCAGGGTTACAGTGTCCTGGCGCTCGATGCGGTCACGAGGAGAGGTGACCAGAATCCCAGGGGACGCGGTCAATACCGTGTCCACCGGCGGGAATGGGCCGGTCCAGGCCCGAAAGCCCAACGACTCGAGAGTTTCCGCGATCGTCGTTTCCAGGGTCTCCTCGACCGTTGAGCGCAGGCGGTCGCGGCGTTCCAGGAGACTGGCCTGCCGCTCCTCAAGGGTGGCGATGCCATCCGTAACCTCCGGCGTGACCGGCATTCTGGTTTCCAGCTCCAGCAACTGTTGATCGATGGACCGCAGGGATTGGTTCACCGCGAAAAATTCGTGCGCGTCCGCCATCCGCTGTTCGTATCCGGGAGCTCGCGCCAGGGCTGTTGGGACCTCGACCAACCGCCTGATCCATTTGTCGGGCAGGTTGGCCAGTTCCCATGCGGCAGCGCTGAACCGGTATGGAGCGGTTGCGTACGTAATTTCATTGCGTTTGAAACCCGCCACCGGTATCAGAACCGCGCAGAGGCAACCCAGGGCCGTCAGCCGCCAACACGTGGACAGCCAACGCGGTGGCCATTGGCGAGTCGGTGCGGCGGATTGTTGGCGGGTCAATTGACAGCTCTTGATAGCAAAGGGCAAGTCAGGGTGCAGTGCTCGGTCTCATGGTGAATCGGTCTGATGGTCAATCAACTGCGGCCGGCAAATGATAGACGACCAGACCGGAGGTGGTTGGCGCGATTGCCATGAATTGTAAGGGTCTGGCGCCGTAGAACGCGAACCGTTTACGGAGAGACGCCGGAGCGGCTCATCCGCGCGATGGCCCAGTCTGGGCGGGAGTGCTAGAATGATGTCCGGTCCCATCCTCGTCTTGGAGCAAGCCCATGAGCACGTCATCATCGTCATCAGAGCAGCGCCGCAAGCGGGTATACACCAAGTACGGCGACCAGGGCGAAACCAGTTTGCTGTACGGCGGTCGCGTTTCCAAGGCCAACCCCCATACGGAGGCCTACGGGATCACCGACGAAGCGGTCAGCCTGATGGGCCTCGCCCGGGCACTCACCGACGACGACAAGGTCAAGAACATCCTGCGCGACCTGCAGCGGGAACTGTTCACCGTCGCCGCCGAATTGGCCACCGACCCCGAAAAGTACGATCTGTTCCACCAACACTTCAAGCCGGTTACCGAGGAGATGGTGGACAAACTGGAAGAGATCATCGACGAACTGGAAACGCACTTCCAGATGCCCCAGGTCTTCATCCTGCCGGGAGGAACGCCCTCGTCGTCGGCTATGGACTCGGCGCGAACCGTGATCCGCACCGCCGAGCGGCGGGTGGTTTCCCTGTCCGAGGTTGGTGGCCTGACCAATCCCCTGATTCTCGCCTACCTGAACCGGCTGGGCGACCTGCTGTTCGTGTTGGCGCGGTACCACGACCGGGACATTCCCATCGAGCGCGCCACTGGCGACCGCGTGTAGGTCCGGCATGTCCTCGGCGGACGCTCCCCAGGCGCGCATAGTCGTCATCGACTACGAATCGGGGAACCTGCGCAGCGTGGCGCGCGCCGTGGAAAAGGCCGGCGTCGTTCCCGACGTATCCTCCGACCCGAAAGCGCTGGACACGGCCGACGGGGTCATACTGCCCGGCGTCGGATCGGGGCCGGCGGCGATGGCCGCGCTGGCATCTCGCGGGCTGGTCAGCCCGTTGCTGGGCTATATCGCCAGCGGGCGGCCATTCCTGGGGGTTTGCCTGGGCTTGCAGCTGCTCTTGGACGCCACCGACGAGGGCGACGCCGACTGCCTGGGACTGGTTGCCGGCCGGGTGCGGCGGTTGCCCAACGGCCTGAAGGTGCCGCACATGGGATGGAACACAGTGGAGTTCCAGCGGGAGCACCCGTTGTGGCAGGGCATACCCCAGGGCAGTCACTTTTACTTCGTGCACAGCTACTATGCCGACCCGGTTGCCAGAGCCGACGTGGCCGGCGTCACCGAGTACGGCGTCCCGTTCTGTAGCATATACGCCCGCGACAACGTTGTGGCAACGCAGTTTCACCCCGAAAAGAGTGGCGATAACGGCCTGCGCATCTATGCCAACTTCATCACGCAGGTCGCTACGACGCAGTAGCTTCCCATCGGCGGAAAAGAGAGCAGGGTAACCAGTCTCATGGAAATCATTCCCGCAATCGACCTGCGCGGCGGCAACTGCGTCCGGCTTTACCAGGGCGACTACGACCAGGAGACGATATTCTCCGATGACCCGCTGGGTGTCGCCGAGCGGTGGCAGGCCGAGGGCGGACAGCGGCTGCACATCGTCGACCTGGACGGCGCGCACTCCGGCAATCCCGCCAACCTTGCCGCCATCACCGCTATCACGGGAAGGCTGACGATCCCGGTGCAGGTCGGCGGGGGTATCCGCAGCGTAGACACGGCCGCCGGCCTGTTTGACGCCGGCGCGGCTCGCGTGGTGGTCGGCACCGCCGCCGTCGCCGACCCTCAGCTGGTGGAAGACCTGTGCCAGCGCTTCGGCAGCGAGCGGGTGGTGGTAGCGCTGGACGCACGCAACGGCCTCGTGGCAATTCGGGGCTGGACCGAAATGTCCGAGATCAGCGCCCTTGAATTGGCCGGGCGGATGCGTGATCTGGGCGTGGAGCGCCTGCTCTACACCGACATCTCGCGGGACGGCACCCTGGAAGAACCGAACTACGAGGCTACGGCGGCCCTGGTGCGGGACAGCGGGATGCTGGTCCTGTCGGCCGGCGGCGTGGGAGCGGCAGTGCACGTGGAGAAACTGATCGACACCGGTGCGGAGGCAGCCATAATCGGGCGCGCTCTCTATACGGGCGATATCACCGTGGCCGCTGCGTTGGCGGCGGCGCACGCTTGATGCTGGGGCCAACGCCCCGGAAAACGGATCAGACTACGGCGGCCGCAACGGCATCGTCGTCGCCGACCGCGGCGCCGCCCCGTTGGTCCAGGTACTGTTGGCGCAACGCCAGGCGATCGGCCGAGGTCTCGTCCCAATCGTCCCGGAAGACTTCCATCAGGATGAAGTCGCGGGACATTCGGCGGACGTTGCGCACCGGATCGAAACCGGAGCGTTCGAAGCACTTCTGCGCCCGGTGGTTCCACTCAAGGGTGTGGAGATATACCCGCTTGAGCCGCAGGTCGTCGAACATGTGGTGGAGCAGAGTGACGACGGCGTCGTAACCGTACCCACCGCTCCAGTAGTCCCGGTCTCCGATTACTATCCCCAACTCGGCTTCCTTGGAAAGGCTGTCGAGGTCGTAGTACATGCAGTTGCCGATGAACTTGCCTCCGGCAACCTCGATGGCGAAGTGATGCGAGCCTGGCGTCGGCCAGCGCATCTGGTCCTCGAAGAGCTTGAGGTATCGCTCGTACTTCATGGTCAGCGGGTAGGCGGCATCGAGCCGGGCGATCTCCGGATCGCTGCGCCAGATGTAGTCCTTCTCCGCGTCTTCTATGCGCTTGCCCCGGAGGAGCACGCGGACTCCCCGCAAAACCAAGTCCTTGCTCATTGCTCCGCGCCTCGCCGGTAGGAATCTATCAACGACCGGGCCGCTTCCAACACCTCGCGCTCGTTGTCGTATTCCAGCAGGTCCACCGCCTCTTCGTAACTGCACCATTCCACCACGTCGAATTCTGCGTCGTGTTCCGAGGTGCTGCCGCCCATGGGTTCCATGAGGTAGAAGTAAACGGTCTTATCGTACCGAACGCCGTCGTCGTGGCCAACGAAGAAATACCGGATGCTGGTTATGGGAGCCAGGAGATTGACGTCGACGCCGGTTTCCTCCCTGACCTCTCTGCAGGCGGTCTGTTCTACGGTTTCTCCCCGTTCCGGCGTTCCTTTGGGCAATCGCCAGGTCAACGGCACATCCTCGCCGTGGTAGCCGGGACGCACGCGGGCGCACAGCAAGGTCTCGATCAGGTCGCCGGTCTCGCGGAACACCAGCCCGCCGGCCGACGCCACCTTCACGTTGGAGCGGGATCCGGTCACACAAGGATCGGACACCGCGGGCATGTCGTCATCGTCAAGGCCGAAACCGGCGCCGGCAACTCGCCGCTCATCGTCTGGAAGAAGCGTGGGGTTGGTCATAGTGTTGGAGTCTGCAAAAACATATTCCAGCCATTGTAGCCTTAGGGCCGGGACGGGTCAAACGGCCCGCCCGGCCGGCAAGCCCTGCTGGGCCGCCGGGGCGGCCAGTCGGCCTGCGACGCCTATCCGCCGCCGATGGCCGGAACGAAGTGTACCTCAGCGTCTTCGCCGACCCTCTGCAGCAGTCCCATGCGGGCTACTTCGCCATCCACCGCGACCGCCAGGTTGGACCGGATATCACCGTCTTCCATCAACCGGTTGGCGATGCCGGGGAACTGCTCGTCCAGTTGCTCGATCACCTGGCGTACGTTGCGGGCGGTAACTTCGACTTCCTTCACTCCACCGGTGGCCGTCTGCAGCATGGTTGGCACAAACACTCTGACCATGATCCTCACCGCCTTGTTTTGATATTGCACACCATCATACGTCGGCAACCGGGTCAGGCTCAACACGCGGCCAGGTTGGCGTCTGGCACGATGATACCGTTGGCGCGCTGCAGCTCGCGGATGTAGCAGATGATGTTCGGGACGTCCTCATCCGACACGGTGGGGACGGGGGGCATATTGCCGAACTGCCAGTGATGCGCCGGCACACCGTTTCGCACCGCGCTTTGAATGGTGAAGTCCTGGTGGTGGCCGGGTTCGTAAATCTTATGGACCAGGGGAGGGCCGAGACCGGTGCCCGAGGCGTTGGGCCCGTGGCACAGCGCGCAGTTGGCGTTGAACACCCGCTTTCCTGCCTCCGCGCGTTCCGATAACGCCGGCTCCACCACCGGTAATTCTGAGCCGGAAACGGGGGTCGCTGGGGGTATTTGGGTCGGCGGTTCTGCACCGGAACAACCGGCGAGGACGAGCGCCACCATCGCAACCGCCAGGACGACGAACACGCATCCACGCATCCCGTTCATTTGGCGATCACCGTCCCCGCGCCGGCCGTTGGAGTACGGTCCGATTTATGCCGATGGACTAACTGCCCAACGGCCCGTGGAAACGCGGCAGGATCTCCTCGCCGGCCTGCTCCAACTGTTCCATGGACTCGGTGCCGGCGCACAGGGGACGGATCACGAACTTGAACCCGCCGGCGTCGACGTACTGATCGATGAAGTCGCCGATCTGCTCGGAGGTGCCAACGGCGGAGTACTCAGTGAAGTGCGCGTCCGGGCGCTGACGGGTGACGAACTGCTCGGACCTGGCCTCGCCCTCTTTCTGGTCATCGCAGATGTAGTACCCGATGAGGACGCCGACGTGATCCTCCTCGATCTCCCGGTCACACTGCTGGGCGGTTTCGAACACGATCTCCCGGCCCGAGCGGATTTCATCCGGAGTGGCGCTGGACACTAGCCAGCCATCTCCCACGCGGCCCACCCGACGGGCGGCGGCGGGGCTGCGCCCACCGATCCATACCGGCGGCGAGGGCTTGAGGAAGGTGCGGGGCGTTACCGACACGTTGTGGGTGGTGAAAAAGTCTCCCTCGTAGGTGACGTCTTCCTCCTCCCAGAGGCGCCGCATCAGGACGATGGCCTCGTCGGTGCGGCGGGCGCGGTCAGCCTTGGGGACGCCACACGCCTCGTACTCGTCAGGATCCTCCTGACCGAGGCCGACGGCGGGGAAGAAGCGGCCCTGGGAGAGCCAATCCAGCGTGGCAACTTGCTTGGCCAGCACCACCGGGTTGCGCAGCGGCAGGGCCAACACGCTGGTGCCGAACTTCAGACGGTCCGAATAGCCGGCCACCAGGGACAGCGCAACCATGGGCTCCAGGCTGAACCTGTCGCTGCAAATACGGTCGCTGAGCCAGATCGAGTCGTACTCGTATTTGTCGCCCAGTTCCACCAGGGTGCGGAGGAAATTGGGGTCGTCGCCTCCCTGTCCGAATGCTCCGGGGACGTAGCCGATGGCAACGCTCATGGTGGTTGGCCTCCTTGGTGGTCGATGATCGCCTGACCCGTATTGTAGCAAAGGCCGGTGCGGCCGTTGCGGACGGAGACGTCGATCTGCTCGGTTTTCGATCTGCGCGCGAATCAGCCTAGAATCGGATCCAGGCCGGCCTCGGCCCTTGCGTCGTTAATGTGGTCGAGGACACGCATGCGCAGGGGCGGCAGCTCGTATCCGACGTCGGCCATCATGCGGCTGTTGTCCACGAGATACACGTGGGGCACCGGACGGCTACCGGTGGTGATGCTGGCATCGGGAATGTAGGAGCGCACCATGTCGGCCACGTCGGCGATGGTGGCCAATTCGCCGCCGCTGATATAGATGTTGTGGCTCAGCTGGTCCGCGAGGGCGACCCGAACGAAGATCTCGGCGGCGTCCTCGGCATGGATCATGGGAGAGGCTTCCTGGGGATCGAAGTCCATGCTGACGGCCTGGCCGATGGCCGGGAGGGACATCATCAGCCCGCCGATCATGCCAGTCATGCCGGTGACGCGCCCGTGTCCAAAGACGGTGCAGATGCGCACGCCGCGAATGTCGAGACCGTGCAAGGTGCGGTAGCGGGCGGCGGCAAAGTCGTTCACCGCCTTGGTCATTCCGTACACGTTGATGGGCGCCGGCAGATCGTCCTCGATCAGCGGGCGGTCGCCGAAGGTGTCCTGGACGCCGTACACGGCGATGCTGCTGGCATACACCACGCGGCGGATGTTGCCCCAGCGGGCGGCCTCGAAGATGTTGTTGGTGCCGTCGATGTTGACCGCCATGCCCGTGGCCGGCCGGTCTTCGGTGTCGGGCGGCAGCAGGGCCGCCATGTGGATGATGCGGTCCACGTTGTGACGGTTGACCGCTTCCAGCAGGTGTTCCAGGCGGGTCACATCGCCCCGATAGATGGATATGCGGTGGAGCAGCGGCTGCAGGTTCGCGCGCGGCGGAGCCAGGTCGAAGCAGACCACCTCCTCGCCGCGTTCCACCAGCTTGCGGATGATGCGGTTTCCGATAAACCCGGTGCCGCCGGTAACCATCACTGACATTAATGGACCTCCGAAAGGGCGGGTTGATAGATATTATGATTCCGTTGCCCTGAGCTATGTCTTCTTGGCGCGGTTGTTTGGCGTACTTGCGTTTTCAGGAGGCTGCCACTGTTTGGGAATTCTGTCGCCGGTTTGGGACCGCGGCGGGCCGCTCATACGCCCAAGTTGCACAGATGCAGCATCGCGCAGGTCAATCTCACCGGTAACGCTATCAGGCTCACCGGTAACGCTATCCGGATTTTGTTCGGGAGTAAGTTCGTCTTGCTCGTTAGGCACAATTGAATCCCCTAGTCGGCGTTTTGCTTCTCACGGTCGGCGGGTGTGGTTTGTCCAGTGGGCGTCTGCCATTTCTTGACCTTGCCACCGGCCGGCCTCGGCATAGGCCGGCCACCTCCACGTCGCTTTTCCATCGGAACCGTCCTTTCATGCGGATCCAATTCTTTCTCTTTCATTAGGTTGAAGCCTCCTCATTGACGTGCACGGTCCTTCTATACCATCCTTCCGCTTCTCGGGGTTCCGATGCGTTGGAAACCCATGCCGATACGACTATAGCCGTGATTTCAGCTGGAATGATGAAATCATACGTCATCTGCTCCGTCTCATTGGGTTCAATCACTATCCCTTCCGTTACAGTCTCTTCTTTCCTCAGGCGCCACGGGAATTCGATATCCTGCTCGCCGGCCGGAGTGCCGTCAAACTCGCGCTCCATTTCCTGAATGGTCTCGTCGTCGTACGGCGACACCACTTTCAACTGCCAAATTACGCGATTGACGCGGCATAGACCTGTTCCGGTATTCTTCGAGTTGAGGGCAACCATCACGGCGTCGTATTGGAGGCTTGCCGGCACTCGTACCACCTGTAGTTCCATCGTGAGGTTAGGGATGTGTTCTCTACCCCGCCGGTAGTTGCGGTCGGCTACGTAAAGCGTCACCAAGAACGCCGCCGCCGTTCCAGACGTGCCGGCCACCATTCCCAGCCTTCCAACATCAATGGTAGCAATACCTCGGGGCGGAGTGCTATCTACCCAAGTATAGACGTTCTGCGTAACAGCAATAGCCAGGGTGATCGCCAGTGAAATTGCAAAGGAGATGATTGCCGCTTTGGGGATCCAACTGCCGGCGATAGCATCCAGAACGTTTCTGATTTCGCTCCCCATACCGCAATTCTAACTCTGCCGGCGCCGCATGGCTTTCTCCGTGTGTATCTATCGACGCGGCACACTGGCTGTCGACCTCGGTCTACAGCAGAAAAGACGTTACCTGCTATTGTACCCCGGTCCACGAAGCGGACTGTCGAAGTGTTCGCCCATCTTCAACGTGCCCATGATGTCGTTCCACACCGCCTCGGCGCGATCGGCGTCCTCGGGCCAGTAGCTGAACGTGAGCAACGCGTGGATGGATTTCCTGTGATCCCTGGTGATGGCGATGCGAGAATGGGCCGTGCGGTTTTCCCCAGGGTCGATAAACTCGGTCTCCACCCAAGCCATTTCCAGGTCGCCAAACTTGATGGTGATGGGAGCGCCCACCACGGGCGCGCCTCTGCGCTTGCGCCTGCGGGTTGCCCTGCTTGCCCGATCGATAGGCTCATCAGTCGTGACGGTTTTGATCAACTCGGATAACGGCAGGTCACTCCAGTCGATCTGGAGGCCGTAGGCTCCGGCGTAAATCACCGTCACCTCCAGGATCATCGTGTCGTCGGGATGTTGGGCGTCGCGGAATTTTACCGACTTGCGGGAGGGTTCCACCAACCAGTGCTGGGGGATTTCAAAACGCAGCGCGCCGCGGTCGGCGACGAAAACCTTGTTGCCCGGCTTGGCCGTCCACCCGTGGTTCTCCGGAAGGTTTAAAACCTGCTTGCGCCAGTTCTGGTTGTCCACCGGTCACCTGCCTCAGGTTCGAGCTGTCTATTAGGTATGGAGGCATTATAGACGATGCCGCCGACGGGGTTGCCGAGGCGGATCGGATTGTCGTCGCGTTTGGGCCTCATTGGTGACATCCGTATGTTGCGGTCTGGTAGTCGGCAGATTATGATTCGTCCCACGCGCCCGGCAGAGGCGTGCACCCGCGAAGGCACTTGCCTCGGGTGACCTGGCAACAAGGGTAAGGCCCGTTGGCGATGGCGCAAGCATCTGAAAGACCGTTTCAGGATCCCGCATTCTCGCAAAATAAACGCGTACCGGTTCACCGTTGGGTACCGTGGGTGGCCGGTTATTCGCAGCGCTTTGCGGAAGACGCTTTGAACAGATACGCCAATGGGACAGAACAATTGGTATTGGATCCATTCGCGGGAGTCGGCACTACGCTGATCGAAGCCGACCGCGCCGGGCATCGCGCGGTAGGGTTTGAAATCAACCCTTACGCCGCTTTTGTTTGCCAGACGAAGCTACGCGCCCATCGCATCAGAACTTCTGCGCTTCGACAAACAATAGACGAACTGCTTCGCTACGCGAAATCCATTGATACAGACCAGCTTGTACCCAAATCATCACCACCGGATGGATTTCGAACCCGTTCACCGTTTTATAGCCCCAAGGTTTTGGAGAAAGTACTGCTGTTGATGGACTTCATCAGTGATCAAGACGATGAAGTTATCAAGGACGTAATGCGGCTCGCGTTCGCGGCAACTATGGTCGACTACTCCAACTATTCTTATGAACCGAGCCTCGGTAGAAGAAAAGCTGTGGGACGTGCAGAAATCGATGATTTCCCTGTCATAGCCACTCTAGTCAAGAAACTCACAGACATTGCAGACGATTCCGACTGGTACAGATCCAACCGGGTCTGTCTCGACCGCCCTGATGGCGTCGTTCACGCTCGGTCGTTTTTTGAAGACGATAGTCTGGAACCTTCCAGTGTTGATCTGATCATCACGTCTCCGCCGTACATGAACAACTACCACTACAATCGTAATACTAGGCCCCACATGTACTGGCTCCAGTTTTGCCAATCGCCAAAGGATCTCAAAACCCTAGAATGGCAAAACTTTGGGACCTCATGGCAGCTGGCAAGAGAACGGGCAGCGGTTGACTTGGACTCCGCCATCGCTGATGACGAGATACTTCAGACGATTACCGAAATTGGCCGACAGAACCCAGGAAAGGGCGTTTATGGTGGCATGGGATGGGCGAATTATGCCGTATCCTATCTGAATGATTGCGTGCGGTTTATGCGGGGCGTACGCAGCGTGCTGCGGCCCGGAGCAACCGCGTTGGTGGTGATTGGAAACAGCGTGGTACAAGGTGTGCACGTACCCACAGACCGATTTTTAGCCAGCATAGCAAAAAGTTGTGGCCTCGAAGTGACGGATATTCATACCCCACGCGAGGCCCGGGTGGGCAGCAGCATCATTAACTCAAGCGTCCGGGTGGCGCGGGCGGGCCCACAAAACCGCCTGTACGAGTCTGTCGTCGAAATTCGCCAGTCAACATGACCGAGCTCTACAATCCGCTCACGTACGACAATCTAATGGCTGGAACGGTGCTTGAGTTTGAGCGCCGGCCTCTCCTACAACTAGCGGATGATATATCTGTGCTCGGTCCGGGCATTTATTGCCTAATTTACGCGGGGCGCTTCGCTGCGTACAGCGAAATCGCCGGGTCCGGCAAGCCGATTTATGTCGGTAGGGCGGTTCCGCCAGGATCTCGGCGCGGAGACGCGATCAACGTGGATGCCCCCGCATTGCGGGATCGGTTACGAATTCACGCGCGTTCCATTGATCAAGCATCGAATTTAGACATCGGCGACTTCCGTTGCCGATATCTGGCAATGGAGCCAGTTTGGATTACCCTCGCCGAGCGTTTCACTATCGACCACTACAAACCCGTGTGGAATCGCTGCTTGGACGGGTTCGGAGACAACAATCCGGGTTCAGGACGATATAACGGCGAGAGGAGTTGGTGGGATACGTTGCACCCTGGTCGCGCTTGGGCAGACAACCTGCGGGAGGTTAAAACCGTGAGCGAGGCGCTCGAGCGGGTGCAATCGTTTTTCTCTTCCGAACAGGCGTGACGCCTGCTGGAGTATGAAGGTCGACGGGGTTCACATGTGACCGGAGTTGTTGTGGCTCCCCGCTACCCGTTCCCGCTCCCCACGTCGCGGCGTTCCGTCACCAACACGGCCAGCGCTATAAACGCGGCTGCGTAGATCGCCACCGCCGGCAGGAAGACCCACGAGCCTATATCGTCGTCGCGGCCCATCAGGCCACGGGTGACGCCCCACAGCGTCCAGCGGGTGTAGTCGTTCAGGTTCACGTCCAGCGCCAGCTGGGAAATCGCCCCCGCCGCCGGATAGGCGATCGATTCGACGATCAGAACGGCGATGCCAACACCCAATCCAAAGGCGGTGGAGCGTCCCACGGCGCACAGCAACGCCCCCAGCAGCAGGTAGACGATCGCGACGGGCCATGCGGAGACGAACCTGCCCGCGCTCTCGGCCCAGCTTCTGGCGTCCCACGGCATGATTTCCACCGCCTGCGTCGGCGGGTCTGCTGCGACCAAGCCCACCGCTGTGGCCAGGATCCATGACCCGGCCCACACAACCGCCAGGACGGATGCCGCCAGGACAAGTTTCGCCGTCACCACCTGCCAGCGGCGCTGTCCCCGGGCGAAAAGCGGGCGGAAGGTTCCCCATCCGTAGTCGCTGCCGAAGACCATTCCGGCCAGGATGATCCCCACGAAAGGCCCGAGCCGCGACAGCAACTCGAACAGCAGCAGAGGGTATCTGTATGACGGTATCGCAAAGTCGGACTGGATCAGCCGCAGCACTCCGGCCGCCACCACCAGCGTTCCGACCACCGCGACCGCCAGCAGGCCCAGAACCACCCAGAATTCTATCCTCCGGCGCAGGCGGAACCACTCCCACCGGATTGTGTTCGTGAGCACGGCGACGGTGGTCATCCGGGTTCCTGGTCCGCCTCGCTGGTCACTTCCATGAATCCGGCCTCCAGGGAACCGGACGCCGGACGCAGTTGGGAGACGTACACGCCGGCGTCGGCGAGGTCGCGGCTGATTTCCCACTCGCGTCCCGGAGCGGCCGAGACCTCCACGCCGTCCTCGGATCGGCTCCTGATTTCCCAGCCGGCATCCGTGAGCACGGTGACCGCGCGGTCGTCGTCGGTGGTGCGTATCAGCGCCGACGCGCGGGCGCCCATGCCGGCCACGGGGCCACAATACAGCAGCTTGCCACGCCGCAGGACGGCAACCTGGTCGCAGACCTGTTCCACCTCATTGAGCAGATGGCTCGCCAGGATTACGGTGCGACGGCCGTTGGCGGCCAGGTCACGGATGAGATCGCGCACTTCGATGATTCCGACCGGGTCGAGACCGTTGGTCGGCTCGTCGAGGATCAGAAGCGACGGATCGCCCAGCAAGGTGGCGGCGATCCCGAGGCGCTGTTTCATGCCGGTAGAACACGCGCGGAACTTGCGCCGGGCCGCGTCACCCGCCAGGTTGACGGCATCCAGCAGGTCGGCGATCTCCGCGTCGCCGCCGTCCGAGCCGTATACACCTTGCAGGCACTTCAGGTTGTCCCGACAGGACAGATAGGGCCAGAACATCGGGCGTTCGATGAGCGCTCCAACTTTTTCCAATGCCTGCGCTTGCCCTGCTGGTCCGTCGTGTCCGAACAGCGTGACCGTCCCATCGGTGGGACGGATGAAGCCCGACAGCATGGAGAGCAGGGTGGTCTTGCCGGAGCCGTTGGGGCCAAGCAGGCCGAAAACGCCTCCGGAGGGAATGTCCAGGCTCACCCCGTCCACCGCCGTGACCCGGCCAAACCGCTTAGTCAGGCCCGAAACCGAGACGGCCGGCACGACCCCCTGCGATGACGCGGAAACGGTGTCCGTCACGGCAGACGATCAGACCAGGACGTCAAAGCCGTAGCCGGCGTTGTTCAGGGCGCCGTCCCCAAACCGGGACAGCTTCAGCGGGGAAATGTCCATGGTCGTGGCCGCGCCGCTGCCAATCAACTCGGCCATCACCACGCCCACCATGGGAGACAGCTTGAAGCCGTGGCCGCTGAAACCGGTGCACAGGTAAAGCCCGTCAACGCCGTCGACGCGATCCATGATGGGATGGGAGTCGGGCGTATTGGTGTACAACCCGGCGTATCCGGATGCCAGCTCCGCGTCGGCAATGGCGGGGATCCGCCGGGCCAGACGCTGCCATACGTCCTCGATGAACGACGGGCTGGCGCGTTGGGCGAACACCTCCGGATCGTCGACGACATCGGAGTGGTTGCCGTTGCCGACGAGGATGAGGTCCTGGCCCTCGGGTCGGAAATAGATGCGATTACCGATGTCTGCCCCGCCGGGATGGTAGGGCAAGACTTCCAGCGGCCGGCGGAAGTGCAGGACTTCATGGCGGGTCGCGACGAGGGGCACCTCGATACCGTGGGGAGCCAGGAAACGCGCCGTCCACGGGCCAGTGGCCACCACGGCGGTGCTGGTCTCGATGCGCTCCCCCGCGGCGGTTCTTACCGCCACGACCCGGCTGCCGTCTTCGCTGGTTTCGATGGCTTCCGCAGGGGTTTGCAGCCGGATGGTCACGCCCTCGCTGCGGGCGCGGGTGGCGTAGGCGTACGCGGTCCCCGAGGCATCGGCATGGCCGGAATACGGCTCATAGGCGATGCCCGCCGCGTCGGCAACCTCAAACCCGGGGGCCAGTTCGGCGGCATCGGCCGCGCTGATGATGTCGGTAATGACGCCCACCGACTGCTGCGTGGCAATGTTGGACCGGAAAGACGGCAGGTCGTCTGGGCCAGCGAACACCAGGTAACCGGTGCGGGTGTACCCGCATTCACCGCCGATCATGTCGGCGAAGTTGCGGAAGATGTGCAGGCTCCGCCAGGCCAGCTCCGCGTTGACGGCGGTGGAGTAGTGCATGCGGACCGCGCCGCTGCTGCGTCCGGTGGACCCGCTGCCCAGGGTGTCGCGCTCGAGGAGCACGACGCGGCGGAGGCCGTGGTCGGCGGCGGTGAGGGCCAGGTTGCAGGCGATGCTGCAACCCATGACGCCTCCCCCGATGATGACGACGTCGGCGGTTTCGGTCGCGCTGGTCATGGCGCAGATGCTTCCGCTGGGAAGAGTTCCTGGAGGAGGTTGATTGCAGCTATGACTTCGTGCGTGTCGGCGGTGACTGTAACGTCCGATAGATCATTCTCATAAAAATGCTGATGCAGGCTTCTGGCCGTAGACAGACCATGCCGCAAGGCGTCACCGGCTGCGGAGTCTAGGGACCGTACCAACAAAGCGATTTGGTCCGCCGCCCCGATGATGCTTGCGTGGTGGGTTACGCGCAACCCATGGTCGGCGGCAACGGCCTTGATGGTCTGGGCGTACGCTCCCCACGACTTTTCTGCAGCTTGCAGATAATCGCTTTCATCTAGGCTCTTTTGGACGTGCTCACGATAGTGGGCCAAATTGCCGCGATAGACCGCTGACTGGTGCGAAGCTTCGGTCGGGGACAGGTCAACGGACTGCCGGCCCTCTCTAAGGCCGGCGCGAATCGCTTCGGCCACTCGCTCGGTTGAGAAGTTTGACTCCTGCACCATATCGTCGTCTCCGTGTCCTCCAGTTGGAATCATAACACGGAGCGGCAATGGCGAAGTTATCCTCGTTCGCGCGACCGGCGGACCTGAAAAGTAGTACCCCGTTGTTTCCGCATCCAACGCAGGAAGTCCGCGACGCTGGGGTTCGCCCTGAGCAGCGCCACGCTGTACAGCTCTTCGGCCAGCGTGGTCACCGAAAACATGGCGTGGACCTGCCGGTGACAAGTGGGACACAGCAACGCGGTCGGCCCGTGGTTCCCGCCGCGGGCGCGGGGGATCAGATGATGGACGGTGAAGCGTTCGACCGTCCTTTCGCACAGCTCGCAGCTGCTGTCGGAGCCTCCCCGGGCGCGGTGTCGTCGGATCCCGCTGCGCTCTTCGTGGGATTCGTGGGGGGCGTCGGATGCGACGGCTTGCTCTTTGCGCGCGCCGCGTGAACGGGTGCGAACGGGTCGCCTAGCCATTGCCGCCCTGGCCGGGCGTGTCCAGGAATCGCCAGCCGGGGAGATCAACCTGCCATTGGGCGTCTTCGAGCAGCATCGGGATCATCAGGCCCGACATCAGGCGGCTGTGCTGTACTACCGTCTCGTCGGTCACGCCGAAGGGCAGGAATACGAAAGCGTGTTGGTCGTCCACGTAACGGGTGGGCGCGGCGGCCAGTTCGGTAAGGTCTTCCAGCGGCCACAGGCGCAGGACGGTGGTGCGGAAGTCGTCCATCATGGACCCGCGCATGGGATGATCGTGGTCGTAGGCGGCGCGATAGGCTACCTGCATGTCGATGTTGAGGCGGGTCGCCCAGACGCCCAAGCGCATGCCGCGGGTTTCCTTGGAAAGCATCGACCAGGCTAGGTCCATGTCCCCGTCGCGTATGGATTCGGCGAAGAGGCCGGCGCGCTGCCCAACCTCGTCGGGTTCCTGGCTGCGGCGGTGCCCGGGCATTCGCATGGCGATTATCCTTGGCGTGGACGGTTCGGAGTCGAAAGTACTGGCTCAGTACCCAACTGCGTACCCGTCGTAGCGGGGGTCGGCGGCGCCGTGCAACGCGCCGGTGTCGGGGTCGATGTAGAGAGCCATTTCGCGCCCGGTGACGCCGTCCCACGCGTCCAGCTCGTGTACCGGATGGCCCATCGCCCTGAGCTGCCGTAACTCCGCCTGGTCAAAACGGTTTTCGATCAGCAGGCGGTCTACCGCGGTATGGGGTATTGTGGATTCGGTGCCGTCGCCCACATGCTTCCAGCGGGGAGCCTCGACCGCCTCCTGGACCGTCATGCCGTAGTCGACCAGGTTGGCGATGACCTGCATGTTGCTCTGCACCTGGCAGTCGGCGCCGGGGGTGCCCAGCACGTAGGTCAAGCTTCGGTTGGACGAAGAACTGCCGTTGCCGGCTGTCGGCCGGTGGAACACCATCACAGGGTTCATGGTGTGGCGCACGCGCTTGCCCGGTTGCAGGCAGTCCACGTGGTCCGGATCCAGATGCCAGTAGGTCATGCGGTTGTTGAGCAGGATGCCGGTATCGCCCGCCACCAGCGAGGATCCCCAGCCGCTCTGGATGCTCTGCAGCTGGCACACCGCGTTGCCGGCCCGGTCGGCGACCACGAAGCAGGTGGTGTCTTCCTGCTCTAAGCGCGGACCGCGACGCCGGGTGCCCACGCCGGCCGGTGACCTGCGCTGACCCGCGGGTTGGTGTGGCCACGGATCGCCAGCGCTCATGTTCTCCGAAGCGCGCTCCAGGTCGATGGCGGCAGCCCGTTCCTCGGCGTACTCGGCAGACAGCATTCCCGCGATGGGAACGTCGATATAGTCGGGGTCCGCGACGTAGGCTTCGCGGTCGGCGAAAGCCATCTTCTTGGCCTCGACCATCAGGTGGATGGAGGCCGCAGAACCGAACCCCATGCTCGCTATGTCGTGCTGCCGGATCACGTTGAGTTCCTGCAGCAGGATATGGCCGCTGGAATTGGGCGGCGCTTCGTACACCGTGTAATCGCCGTAGTCAGTGGAAATAGGGTCCTGCCAGCGCGCCGAGCAGTCGTTCAGGTCGGCCATGGTGAGCAGACCCCCCTGTTCGTCGCTGAATCGGACGATGGCTTCGCCTATCTCACCCCGGTAGAAGACATCCCAACCCTGCTCGGCGATGGCTGACAGTGTGCGGGCCAGGTTGCCCTGCCGAAGAATTTCGCCGGCGCGCAGCGGCTCGCCGGACCCGTCGCGCGTGAAGATCGCGCGGCTGGTCGGGAACTCGCACAGGAGCGAGTCGCCGGCGATGGCTGACGCCAGGTAGTGCGTAACGGGGAAACCATCATCGGCCAGGGCGATGGCCGGTGCGAGCACGTCCGCCAGGGGCAGGGCTCCGTATTCCGAATGCACGTCCAGCCACGCGTTGAGCAGACCCGGCACCGACACGCTCAGGATCCCCTTCATGGGGATGCCGTCGCGATACCGCTCCAGGGTTGCGCTGTAGGGCGCGGCTCCGGTCCCGTTTGATACCCGCAGGCGGTCGTCCTCAGACCGGTAGGCCATGATGAACCCATCACCGCCGATTCCGGACATCAGCGGTTCGACAACGTTGAGGACCGCGGCGGTGGCAATGGCGGCGTCGAACGCGTTTCCACCCTTCTGCAGGACGGATATGCCCGCCTGGGCGGCCAGGGGATGGCCGGCGCAGACCATGCCGTTCCGTCCCATCACCACTGGGCGGTGGGCCGAGTAACGAATACCGTGGGGCGTAGCAGACATCAGGACGTCGCTCCTATTGATTGAGTTGCCGGCCAGTAAGCAGTGCCGCGGCTTTTGGCCTCATCGGGCCGTCCAACGCCGGACCAGCCCTAGGAAGCTGCTGCACCTACGGGACGGATCGAAGCCAGCATATCGATAGACACGCCTCCCCTGGAGAAGAACACCTCCAGCTCGGGAGAATAACTGCCGCCGGAACTCCTGAGGGTGTTGAGCAGGGTGTCGGTGCCGATGCTCAGAATGGAAGAGGGATCGTGCAGAACCGTTTCTAAATTTTTCGCGCCGCACAGGTCCAACGCGGCGAAGATCGTGTCGTGCAGGAAAGCCTCCGCAAGGTCGGTGTTTTCCAGCAGTGCCAGGTTGAAGTTGGCGTGGGCCAGGTTCGCCTGGGCAAGGGTCGCGTCTGTGAACACCGTTTTGTAAAAGGTGGAGTTCGAGAGGTTGGCGGACTGCACGTCGGCCCAGGTCAGATCGGCCTCGGAAAAATCGGAATGGCTGCAATACGTGCCGCGTAGAACAGCGTAACTGAGATCGGTGCCGCGGAGGTTTATCTGGCTCAGGTCGGCCCGCGCGAGATTGGCTCCCTGCAGCATGGCGTGAGACAGGTTGGCCTCACGCAGGGTGGCGCCATGCAGGCTGGCGCCCCGCAGGTCCGCGCTCTGCAGGTTCGCCCCGGTGAGATCGCAGAAGTGAAGGTCGGCCCCGCGCAGGTCGGTGTCGCCCAGGTCCGAGCCGCTGAAGTTAAGGTGGGTGAAATCGGCCCATGACAAATTCGCGCCGTGGAGCCGTGAGTCAGCGAAGGAGATACGGGTGAGGTCCTCATTCGATCGCAGCTCGTTCCATATCGACACGTCTTTGCGCAATCGGCTCAGGCATTGCTCTTTCGAGACGGCGGGCCAGAGTTTCATGACCGGACTCCTGGTTCGATGGTTGCCTAATGATGGCAGCGATCGGCGCGATTAATCAACCGCCTGCGCTGCCGGTATGGGCGTTTGGCGGGCCCGTATGCAAAAGCCCCGGCAGCCTGTAGCGCCGGGGCTTTTGACTTGGATTGTCGGCGGCCCCGGGCGCGGCCCGAGACTGCCGGAGGTTCCGAAGACCTAGTGTCCGCCGCAGCCACATCCTCCGCCGCCGCTGCCGCAACCACATCCGCCGCCACCGCTGCCGCAACCACATCCGCCGCTGCCGCATCCGCCGCCGGCGTACATGGGGTTATTGATCACGAAGCCGACACGGCCGCCGAACTCCTCTACGTAATCGATGGTGGCTTCTTCCAAGAACGGCGCGCTGTCCGAGTCCAGGAGGAATTCCATGCCGTCCATGCGGAGTACGGTGTCGTCAGGCTGGTGCTCCTTCTCCATGGTCAGCATGTACTGCAGGCCTTGACCGGCCGGCATGGCAACCACCCGCAGGGCGGAACCGGTTTCGTCCTCGGCGGTGACCACTTCCTTGAGTTTTTCGATGGCCAGAGGGGTAACGTTCATCGTCGTCGCTCCTGAATAGCGCAAGTGTTGGGATCGCGTTGGCAGATTCCTACATCCTTAAGGTGAGGCCAGCCTATCACGCGGTAACCAGGGGCGTCAATTGCGGCCGCGCGTTGAGCAAGGTTATTCGGCTTCAGACTCGCAAAACGGTCGAACCGATCCTATCCCAGTGACGGAAACCTGATGCCGGTCGACAGCCGCGACTTCCCCTTCGAGAACATCCATGGTGCGCCATTTTGTTGGGCCGCTCTCGACTAGGATTTTACGCCCCACTTCTAACCCGTGGTTTTCGTCCCAGAAGTCCAAGCCGTATGTCGGTAGCGCGTCTCCACCTGCTACATTCATTGGTCGAGAAGCATCCGGGAGGAATGGAACGCCACGTTCACAGACGATGCGGAGTTGGCGCGGGTCGCCTCCATCCACGGCAACGCTAACTCGCTGTGTGAGAAGGACGGCTAGATAGCAGCGGGCATCAATCTGAGATATCGCGATATCTGAAACACGCACAACGCCCTGGCGCATAGGGATAATGTACCAAAGTCCATCAGTGCCTCGGTCAATCACACCCAAGTGGGTGCCGGCTGGGCTGTAAACAATTCCGCTGCGGTGTTCCTTGGTTTGACCGCGCCAATCGACTTTGGTGTCTTTGCCCGGATCTCGTGGCTGTGGCGGCAAGACGTTGAGTGTGTACGCAAAATACTGAACTGCTGGATCATCAGATTTGAGCAGTGCATCGTACGCGCTGGACAGAAGTTGGTTGACGCAATCATCTTTGACGTTGAAGTTTCGGCGTACGGCATCAGCGAGAGCTTCGCGGCAGGTGGTATGCTCCTCGAACAGCCAGTTTGCGTACCACTTGACGACAGTTTCCTTTTCCGACCCTGGGGCCCAAGCGAGCGTAGGGCGGTAGAAGATCGCATCTCTTACTGTACGCTCGATCCGGTCGGTTACCGTCATGCGGTGATCTGAGGGCATGGAAAGTTGCCACAGGGCGTGGAGAAGTTCCCTGTGAATGGGGAGCGAAGACGACGGATCTCGGGCCGGTGGTTCCCTTGACGCGAGTAGCCAAAGCGCCCCAAATGCGCGCGTAACCCAGGCGGTCGAGTGTACGGTGTCCAGTCCTGCCACATGCGGTCGGGTGCGGTTCCTGTCAAGCCGTTTCATTGGGTCGCATAGGGAACGGCTGGTTTGCAAGCCCGCCCAGCGGTGCCTATACTGCGCCCATCAACGACCAGCCCCAGCGACCCGGACCGATTCCGGCGGCCCACAGCGAGGAGGCTCCTGATGCCCAAAGACAAGGTGGAAGTTTTCTGGTTCTCCGAACAGCCCTACGGCCACGTTACCGACGACGAGGTATCGCAGTACGAGTCAGGGCGTCTGGATTTCTCCAATTCCCACTTCGATCCGGAGAAGGCGCACATTCTCTACAACCAGTACCACGATCAATATGCCTGGGCCGACCAAAATGGGTTCGACGGCATCATGTCCAACGAGCACCACGCTTCGTACTGGTGCATGAAGCCGGCGGTCAACATCGACGCCGCCGTCATCGCCAAGGTGACGCGCAACACCAAAATCGCCATCCTGGGCAACGTCATCGCGGTCAATGACCCCATCCGCATGGCCGAGGAAATCGCCATGCTGGATTGCATCTCCGGCGGGCGGATCATCTCCGGTTTCGTCCGGGGTACTGCGGTGGAGACCCTGCAAGGGGGCATTGCTCCGCCGCAAAACCGCGATCGGTTCGAGGAAGCCCACGACCTCATCATCAAGTGCTGGACCGAACCGGGGCCCTTCCGCTATGAGGGCGAGTATTACCATTATCGGAAGGTGAACCCGTGGGTGCTGCCCATGCAGAAGCCCCATCCTCCCATCTGGTTCCCCGGTTTCAGCAGCCCCGAGTCGGTAGTGTGGGCGGCCCGGCACCAGCACCCTTACATGAACCTGGGGTCGCTGCTGGACCACACCCACCGTCTGCGCGACGTGTACATCGACACTGCGCGTGAGACGGGCTTCGAGCCCGGTCCGGAGCACTTCGGCTACCTGCTGCGGATATTCTGCGCCGACACCGACGAGAAGGCCCAGGAGATCGGCCGCGAGTTCCTCTGGACCCAGGAACACCGCAACCGCGGCCCTCGCGAACACAACGACCCGCCCGGGTACCAGTCCCGCGAGGCGGTCGACATCCAGCGGACTCTGCCGGGCGCCGGCGGGTTCGGGAGGACGATGACCTACGAGGAGCTGCAGGATGCCAACAACATCATCGTGGGCAGCCCCGACACGGTGCGGGAAAAGCTTTCCATGATCGTCGAACGCCTCAATCCCGGCTACCTGCATATCTATGGCAACGAGGGTGCCATGGCCCACGAGGACGTGATGCGCTCCATCGAGCTGATCGGCCGCGAGGTCATCCCCGCGCTGCACGAGATCCCGCTGGTGGACCACTACTAGGCGGAATGCGGTTTCCGGCAACGTTCATCGCCGCGGCCGCGTTGTCCCTGCTGCTCGCGGCAGGCTGCACGGCTGGCGGCGATGTTGTTTGTCCTGTTGGGATGGATCCCTTCACCGAACTCAACGTCTACTTTGGTTTGGAAAAGAGCAGCGGAGAGACAGTCAGCGAGGAAGAGTGGCAGACTTTCCTGGCGGGATCGGTGACGCCACGCTTTCCCGACGGGCTGACAGTGCTCGACGCCCGCGGCCAGTGGTTGGACACGGACGAAGGGCGGCTTTACCGGGAGTCGACCAGGCTGTTGAACGTGCTGGTTCCCGCCGATGCCTCTGACGATGGCGTTAGCGCTGTTCGGGACATCGCCGATACATATAAGGAAAGGTTCGAGCAACAGGCGGTTTTTTACACGACGCTGCCGGCTTGCGCGGCGGTGTACTGACGGGGTCTGCAGCATTGAGCGCTCATGTGCGGTTGTTCCTGCTGGGAGCGGCGATGGTGGGCTGCATAGCCGAAACGAAGTTCCGATGCCCCGAGGGGTTGCAGCAGGTGGTGCGGTTCGAGTTGTTCTTCGGATTGGACCACGCCGACGGTCGGTCGGTTTCGCCAGAGGAGTGGGAGGCGTTCGTGGCCGACACCATAACGCCCCGGTTCCCGTTGGGGTTGAGCGCGTTCGACGTGAAGGGGCAGTGGCAACGTCCGGACGGCACCGTCGAACGGGAGAACACCAAGATGGTCATGCTGGCGCATCCACCGCCCGCGGATGCCGGAATGTCCCTCGTCGACGAAATATCCCGGGAGTACCAGCGGCGGTTTGACCAGGACCCGGTGTTTCGCTCCGTCAGCCATAACGAGTGTTCCGGCCTCTTTGTTGAATGAACGACGTGGGATGACAGGGGGAATACTTTGACACTGCCCAACAAGCAAGCCTTCATCGGTGTCGGCACCATGGGCAGCCTGATGGCTGGGCGCCTCCTGGATGCGGGCGTCGATCTGGTGGTCTACGACCTGCGGCGCGAGGCGGCGGAACCGCTCCTTGACCGAGGAGTGCGCTGGGCATCCAGCGCCGAGGAGGCGGTGGCCGGCTGCGATATGGTCTGGACCTCGCTGCCCGGGCCAACTCAGGTCGAATCGGTGCTGCTGGGCGACGAGGCCGGCGTGTTGTCCGCGATGGCCCCAGGAGCGGTGCTGGTGGATACAACCACCAACGATCCCGACGTGGCGCGGCGGGTGTCGAACGCCTGCACCGAGCGTGGCTTGGCCATGCTGGACACCCCGGTGAGCGGCCGTCCGCCCATGATGACCATGATGGTCGGCGGCGACCGGGAGGTTTACGAGCGCGTGCGGAACACGTTGGGTGCGGTCGCGGCCCAGGTTTTCTACGTCGGGCCGGCGGGAGCGGGGTGTGTTGCCAAGCTGGCGACCCAGTACATGGGCTACACCAACATGATCGCTGCCATCGAGGGGATGCTGATCGCCCGCATGGGCGGCGTGGACCCCGCGGTTCTGGCCGAGATCGTGCCCGTGAGCGCCGGAGCCAGCCGCGCCTTCAACGCCATACCCAACAGCATCCTGAACCGCAGCTTCCAGGCCGGCGGCACGCTGGACATCGTGGCCAAGGACGTCGCGTTGGCCTGTGAATTGGCGGAGCGGCTGAACGCGCCGGCCGGAACCGGCTCGGTGGCAGACGCGCTGTACAAGCGGGCGCAGGCCGAGGGCTGGGGAGACGAGGGCTATCCGATCGTGGCCCGCATACTCGAAGCGTTGGCCGGCGCGGAGTTGAGCGGAGAGTAGAACCCGCTAACGTGCTCTCCGGTTGGAGTCGGATTCGTCAGACAGAATGCTGGCCACTTCAGGGGGAAGCTCTACGCCGTGCTCTGCCAACGTCTTGCTGATCCGCTCGCGCTCTTCTTGACGCCCCTCACGTCGCCCCTTTTGGCGTCCTCTCTCGGCGGCCCTTTTCTCAACGGCTTCTTTGGCAGCGAACCACATCTGCAAAACTCCATACAGCGCCAGAGTGGCGGGGAACAGCAGCAGCGTAGCCACTATTATCACGCCGTCCTCCTGTCCCGTCAGTGCTTTGAGGTACTCGATACCCCACAATACGGAGCAGGATTCACAACTACCGATCACCGCCGCGATCAGCATACTGGCGCTCACCGACAGTGAACCGTCGATGAAACGCCACAATGACCGATTGCTGTCGTTCGTATCCATTGTATCAGCCAGTCGGACTCCGTCCACCATGGGACTCCGTACACCGCAGCAGCAAGAGCAAGCTGGCCGTCTGGTGATGGGACGGATATCGCTCATTTTACAACGACCGACTTGCGATGATCGACTTGACCTTGCCTGCGTAGCGGCAACACATGCCACGGGTCAACATCCGTCTCCGGCGGTGTGATACCATTCGGCAACGCGAGCCGCGCCCGGAGGGGGACAGCATGGCGATCACGTTCCAACCCAGCAGTTACAGCGGCCTGGTTGACCAGGACAACGGCATGGTCAGCCGGGAGATTTTCGTAAATTCCGACATCTACGCCGAGGAACAGGAGCGAATATTCACTCGTGCGTGGCTGTTCGTTGGCCACGAGAGCCAGGTGTCCAAGCCGGGCGACTTCTTCGTGTCGTCCATGGGCGAGGAATCGGTGATACTGTGCCGCGACCGGCAGGGCGAGGTCCACGTGTTCCTCAATTCCTGCATGCACCGAGGCATGAAGGTCTGCCGCTACGACGAAGGCAACACTCCCATTTTCACGTGTCCCTATCACGGTTGGAGCTTCGCCACCGACGGCGCGCTCGTGGGTGTTCCTTTCTATAAGGACGCCTACCACGAGGAGTTGGACAAGTCCCAGTGGGGACTGATCCGCGTGCCCAGGATCACCAACTACAAGGGCGGAATCTGGGCGACGTGGGATCCCAACGCCCCCGACTTCCTCGAATACATCGGCGGCTTCCGCACCTACCTGGACATCCTATTCGACGGGTGGGACGGCAGCGAGGGCGGCACCGAGATCATCGGCGGCATCGAGAAATGGATGGTGCCCAGCAACTGGAAGTTCCCCGCCGAGAACTTCATCGGAGACCGCTACCACAACATCAGCCACCGCTCCGTTGACCTGGTGGGCATCGGCCCGTCCGGCCAGGGACGACGTGACAACCGAGATCGCGAGGGCGCCAAGTCCCTGGACGTATCCTTCCCGGAACGGGGCCACGGCACCGTCATGTTCCTGCGACCCGAAGATGCGCAGCCGGTTGCGTCCTACCAGAATGATCCGATCGTCGCCGATTATTTCTACGCGTGCGAGATCGCGCGCAAGGAACGACAGGGCCAGTTGTGGCGCATACTGGCCGGGCCTGGGACGATTTTCCCCAACATGTCATTCCTGCCCCGGCAGCCGCGCAGCATCGCCGTGTGGCACCCGCGCGGCCCCGACCAGACCGAGGTCTGGCGGTGGTTCCTGGTTGACAGCTCCGCGCCGCCCGAAGTCAAGGAGTTCCTGCGCCAGTACTACATCCGGTACTCCGGCCCCGCCGGGTTGACCGAGCAGGACGACATGGAGAACTGGAACTACGCCCACGCCGCTAGCCGCGGTGCAATGGCCCGACGCCATCATTACAACTACCAGATGGGCATGGGCTACGCGGTTACCGATTTCGAGGACGGCGGGCTGAAGCTTCCCGGCACCGTTTTGGACACCACCAAGGCGCGGGCCGGCGAGCAGAACCAACGGGGTTTCTACAGCCGGTGGCGGGATTTCATGGCGGCGCGGGACTGGGACGAGCTGGCCACTTGGCGCAGCAACGGCTCGGCCTGCTAGGTGGCATCATGGTGGTTGCCAACGACCCGCTGGCAATGCTGCTGCTGAAGCAGGACGTGGAAGCGTTCCTGTACCACGAGGCCAACCTGCTGGACGACCGGCGGTACGAGGAATGGCTGGATCTGCTTAGTGACGACGTGCGCTACTGGGTGCCGATGCGCCGCAACGTCAAATTCGGCGAACTGGAGCGTGAGTTCACCCGGGAGGGCCAGGACATCAACTGGTTTGATGAAGGCAAACAGACATTGACGCAGCGGGTCAGACAGATCCTGACCGGCGTCCACTGGGCCGAGGAACCGCTGTCGCGCATCTCGCACTTGGTAACCAACGTGGAGGTAACCGACGCGACACCCAGCGCCTCGGACGCCGAAGAGGTATCCCTGCGCTGCCGGTTCATCATCTACCGCAACCGTGTCGCCACCGAGACCGACATCCTGGTGGGCCGTCGTGAGGACATGCTGCGCCGGGTTGACGGAGAGTGGCAGATCGCGCAGCGGCAGGTCTTCCTCGACCAGAACGTGCTCCTCGCTAAGAACCTGACGTTCTTCTTCTGATCCTGTAGCATTCCCCGGGTCGGCGAGGGTCTTGGGATGACACTGACGAAGCGAACCGGCGCGACCGGTGGCAGCGCACGAACCACGGTTGGGCTTCCGGACCCCGATGCGCCGGACCCCCATGCGATCATCGTTGTGCGGGCAGTGTTTGACCAGGTGCGGCCGGTTCAGGCAATCCTGTTCGGCTCTCGGGCACGCGGCGCTTATCGAACGGACTCCGATATCGACATCGCCATCATCACCGCGGAGCCGGTGCCGGACAATCGCCGTCTGGACATCGACGGGACCGCCGCGCGCACGTCGACGGCCTTGCATCCAGATACACCCAAGGCGGATGTGTCGTTCCTGACCGTCGCGGAGTTCCTTGCGGACCGGGTCAAGAAAAACACGCTGGCCAACTCGATAGCGAAGCAGGGGGCGCACATCACGGAGGGCGACGACAACGCAATGCCCGAACAGCTGGATGAAGAACCCGTCAATTGGGCTGATGTTGACGCCAGGGTGACGAGTGCCCAGGAAGCGGTGACCGACCTGGAAGTTCTGGCGGGTAACGCACGGTCATCGGAAAGGATCGTAGGGTACGCCGCCCAACAGGCATTAGAACACGCTTACAAGGCGCTGATCGCCGCACACGGCGAAGCCTATCCCACCAGCGGGCGGGACGGACACAACCTGCGGATCCTGGTCATCAGGGTACGGGAAGTCATGGGGCAGGAGCTTCAGGTTCCCGGCGCAGGCTGGCAAAGCCTTACGGCTTACGCCGGTGGTGGGCGGTATCAGGATGATCAGCCGACTTTGGGTGACCGGCAAAGTCTGTCCCGCGAAATATCCGCCGCCGTAGCCGATATAGTCGGTCACATCCCGCAACGCGACCAACCTTAGAGCATCAGGACGCAGAGCCATGGCAGACATCGTGAACCTGTTTGAAGTGGAGCCGGGCCAGACCGTGCGGCTCCACAGCGAAGCCACCGCAGAGGTGGTCTCCAACCCCAAGGACGGCGTGTGGCTTTTCGTGCGCTACCTGACCAGCCCCGAGGACCCCGCCCAGGTCGGTGAAGAGGACATGGTCTTCGCCCAGGACGTCCTGGAACTGATCGCGCCGGACTGACACTAGTGGTTGATGTGGCAACCGGCGACCCCGAGAGGGGACTGGCAACTCCGTATCGGGAAGAGATACTGGCCGCGCTGCGTGCCGGCTATCGCTCGATTGACGACGGTTATGGGTTCTACCCGGGGTTTGACGGCTGGCTGGAGTCCTTGGGGTACCAACGCCGGGACGATATACCGTGCAACTGCCCGGACGGTGGGTATCGGGGCCATTTGCCGGAATGCCGTTGGGTGCGGTGATCGCTAGTCGCCGCTCGCGACAAGTCTCGCCCGTACCCCCTTTCGCGAGAACTGTCATTGCGATGAGCGAAGCGCGGCAATCTCGTTAGCAGCAGAGTCGTCCAGGCGCCGGGATTGCGACGTCCCTTCGCTCATCGCAACGACAAACTGGGTATGCGTGAGGGTGACAATTCCCTTGCACAATTCAACAAGCGCGCCAACGGCGCGAAATTGATTCATGGAGTGATGAACAATGTCCCAACAGATGGTTGACCTGATGGAAGCGGTGTGGAAGTCGATCGACGGCTTATGCACCGGACTTGCCCAGGAGCAGTGGGCCTTGCCTACCGAGTGTCCCGGCTGGTCAGTGCAGGACCAGGTGTCGCACCTGGTGGGCAGCGAGTGCCGGATTTTGGGTCGCCCCGCGCCTGCCCACGAGCCGGCTGACACGGCCCACGTGCGTAACGAGGTGGGACAGGGCAACGAAGTGTTGGTGGACTACCGCCGGCAGTTCAGCGGAGCCGACGTGCTGGCCGAGTTCCGGGAGATCACCGGCGAGCGGATGGGCGTGCTGCGCGGTATGTCGGACGCCGACTTCGCTGCCGAGACGGATAACCCCCTGGGCCGCGGCCCCTACACCGACCTGCTGGCCATCCGCATCTACGACGCCTGGGTACACGAGCAGGATATGCGGCGCACGCTGGGCATCCCCGGACACCTGTCCGGCCCCGTGGCCCAGCACGCCTACGGGCGCACCCAAGCAGCGATGCCCTTCGTGGTCGGCCGCAAGGTGAAGCCCGATGACGGTACGACGGTGGTGTTCGAAATCACCGGCGACGCGGGCGGTACGATCGCCCTGAACATGGACGGCGGGCGAGCGAACAGGATGAATCCCGCACCGGACGCCCCGACGGTACGGCTCACCATGGGCCTGGAACCGTTCAACGCGCTGGGCACCGGCCGCTGGACAGCCGCGCACGCGCTGGGCAACGGCTCAGTGGCAATTGACGGTGACCGGTCGCTGGGAGAGCGCATCGTCAGCGAGATGAACTTTATGATTTAAGGAACGCAGCGTCGTACAACCTCATTTGCGCCACCACCTATGCCGAAAGTTAGGGATGCCATTCGGCTGGTTGAAGCAGATGGTTGGCAGCAAGTTCGCACACGGGGTAGCCACCGCCAATTCAAGCACCCAGAGAAAGCAGGAACTGTCACCATAGCCGGACATCCGGGAGATGACGTGGCGCCGGGAACATGGCTGAGCATTCTTCGCCAGGCCGGACTGAGGGAGGAAAACCGATGAAGCTGCAATATTCAGTGGTTATCGAGCGGACGGCCAACAACTACTGCGCTTACGTACCGGACTTGCCGGGCTGCATCGCCACAGGCCGAACGTGGGAAGAGATCCAAGACGAAATACGTGGAGCGATCGCATTCCACATCGAAGGTCTGCTGGGGGATGGCGACGTCATCCCGGAGCCGCGCCTATCGGTGGCAGGAGCCGCAGCATACCACAGTAACAACGCCTTTCCCTCGGCCGAATGGCCCGAAACGGCGGAGTTGGTTGCGGTAGTGGCCGTGGAAGCAAATCTTGGCGCGGAGCCTGCGGCAAGGGGCTACCGCTGATACCGCGGTGGACCCAGCGCATCAACGGAAATCCCGTATCGCCAAGTCGGCCGTACGGGACGGGTTTGTGCAATTGCCTATCGACGGTGCTTTGGGAGAGCGCATCGCTGGGGGTTAATGATTTGGGCCAGGACATTTGCAGCTTTCCTACCTGACGGCGCCACTGCCGTCCCATATTGCTCGGCGGCCGCACCGATTTCAGACCGATGAGGTTCCGCGAACGGGGATCAGGTTGATAGCGGCACGTAGCGTTGATAAAACAATTGCCTCCCCCTGCACAATTGATTGGCCTCCTGTAAGTTAGCAGCAGGCATGGAGGCTCGACATGTTATCGTTTGATACTGAACTCAACCAATCGGAGCCGTCGGCCGAACGCGAAGTAGTCGTGACGTCGGAAAACCGTAATTTGGCCCGTCAGGAGTTGGAGCGGCTCGACAATATGCTGCGGGATGTGCAGACGGAAATAAGGAAGCTCCGAGAGCGCGAGCAAGCGGTTCTGGCTCAGTTAGAAGCATGGAAAGTGATCGCGAACTCGGCGCTGCACGTATCGCGGAACTGGTGAAGGAATGCCAGCGTGATGGCTTGGACTACGAGGTCTGCGAGGTGGAGCCCCAGATGATACAAACTACAGCATAGATAAAATTAGACTTTCTCCATAGCGCCTAGTGTAGGCCGCAGCGAATTCGCTGCGGCCTGTCAATTTGCGGAATCTCCACGCAAGAAGCAGTAACGGTATGCTCGCATAGCATGTATGCTATAGGAGTAACGAGCCAGCGATCGTCGACTTTCCGAGGATACAGACGCTATGTATAACGACGCTACATCTGCTTCGCAACCGTTTTCTCCAGACGCCGACAGTCCGTCTGGAGAAGGTTCAATATCTGCTGGCGATGCCACAACGAATGGTGAAGCCGCTGTCCTGCAAGAAGTTCGGCGCCGCAGGAACGACGAGTTGGCGAAGATAGTAACCGAGCTAGAACGATTGGAAACGCAGCGGATCAAGCTTGTTCGTGACCTACTGGCCCTCGATATCCTGCTGGGGCGAGAGGTCAATATCAACGCCGCGCTTAGCGTGGACACCGCGAGAGCGTCTCAGCTCGAAAGCGTGAAACGACACGTGATCGCGCGAAGTGGAAGTGTTCGAAGGCATCAACCGTCCGAAGTATTGGTGCAGTCAGTAGACGCTGTTCTCGAGGTCCTCCGCGATCACGAGCCACTTCACTATAGAGAAATCTACGCCAAGGTGGCAGAGACCGGCGTGATCATTCCGGGCAAGGACCCTGCGGCCACCTTATTGGCCAGGTTCAGCCGTGACCCCCGCGTCGAACGGATATCTGCTGGCACGTACTGCTTAATACAAGATGCTGTAGCAAAAGACGCCACAGCACAATAATGACCACATTTGCTCCAAATCGCGGTGGAAATTGCGGACCAATTTGCTTGACAGATAGCAGCAGTGTGTGGCTATCATAGGACAGGATAAATTGGAGGTCATTGCCAATGTCACGCAGCCCACCATCAACAAAAACGCCCCGGGTGATTTCGAAGCCAACCGGGGCAAACGCATCGTCCGACCTCTACAGGTAAGCGCACTTCGAAAAAGTAGCGCCAAAGGAGACACGTTGTGTGTAATGTACTGGATTCCTCCGATAATGGCAACTCGCCTCGGTTCACGGGAGCTGTTGGTAGAGGCCCCACACGCCTTACCCCATACGGCCAGTCAATCGACGTCGTTCGTACGGATAGCGACGAAAGGCTTTGGATAGACCTAGTCCCCACCAATCCAGAAATCATGGAGAGCCTGCGGTGCGGGGTGCGTATCGAAGTAACGGACGTCGAGATCATTCGTCATGGACGTAGGCCCATGTGGAGAGGCAAGGTCCGCTTGGTGGAACGGTAATTGCTCCAAAGGCCCCAGGGTCACCGACCCACGCGCCGTCCACCCGCTATAATGGCCCTGACCATCGCCCTGATGGCGGGGCTGTTGTATTTAAACGGAGGTTCAGCATGGAGATTGGCGTTTCGGTTCCCATTGTTGAGATTGGGGACGACTTTGGCGCGCTGCGCGACTACATCCAGGCCGCCGAGGATTTGGGGTATGCGCACGTGCGCATCCTGGACCACGTGCTCGGCGCGGTGCCGGAGAAGCATCCGGAGGTGCCGCAATTCCCCTACACCCACGAGTCGTACATCCACGAGCCCTTCACGCTGATGGCCTACCTGGCCGCCGTCACCAAGAAGATCGGCCTGACCACCGGCATCCTGATCCTGCCCCAGCGGCAGACCGCGTTGGTCGCCAAGCAGGCGGCGGAGGTCGACGTGCTCTCCGGCGGGCGGGTGCGGCTGGGCATAGGCGTGGGCTGGAACTCGGTGGAGTACGAGGCGCTGGGCGTGGACTTCGCCACCCGGGGCAGCCGGTGCGACGAGCAGATTGAGGTGCTCCGCCAGCTCTGGACCGAAGACGTAGTAGACTTCCACGGCAAGTACCACGACATCACCCACGCCGGCATCAACCCGCGGCCGGTGCAGCGTCCCATCCCCATCTGGATCGGCGCCGGCCGGGGCACTGCGCCCACGCCTCCCAACGCGGCCATCCGCCGCATCGGCCGACTCGCCGACGGCTATTTCCCCATGTTCTCCCCCGACTCCAACGGCCAGGCCATCCTGGGGCGAGTGCGGGCCCAGGCCGAGGCTGCCGGCCGCGATCCGTCGGAAGTGGGATTCGAGGGCCGCATCACCATCACCTCCGACAACAACCCCGAGGACTGGCTCACCGAGCTGAAGTCGTGGGAGGAGATCGGCGCAACTCACCTGGCGGCGGGTCTGCGCGGCGCGGCCTCGCCCGATGCCCACATCGACGCCATCCGCCGGCTGAAGGAAGCCATGGGGTGAGGTCACCGGATTGCAATGGCTGGGCCATGACGGGGTAGCGGATGCGCCCGGCGCGTGAAAACATGCCCCACGGAGCCCGCAGGTCGGCGAACTCCAGCCGAGACCGCCCCAGTCGGCGCGTCCCGCACCTGAACCGGCGCATCGCCGCCACCTTCCAGCCCTACTGGCCGCGTGTCCTGGCCATCGGCCTGCTGATACTGGTCACCGCCGGCCTGGGGGTGGTAAACCCGATCCTGATCCGGGTGGTGTTCGACTCCGCCCTTTTCGTGGACGGCGGGCCCAACCTGTCGCTTCTCTGGACCCTGGCCGCCGCCATGGCCACGGTGGTCGTGGTGACGGGCAGCCTGGGGGTCCTGCAAACCTGGCTAACCCAGCAGGTCGGCCAGCGGGTGATGCGCGACCTGCGCGACCGGCTTTATTCGCACCTGCAATCGCTTTCACTGGGTTTCTTCACCTCCCAGCGCACCGGCGAGATACAGAGCCGCGTCTCCAACGATGTGGCCGGCATCCGCGTCGTGGTGACCGGCACGGTCAGCAACATCCTGTCCAACGTGGTCATCCTGATCAGCACGCTGGTGGCCATGGCCGTGTTGTCGTGGGAGTTGACCGTGGTTGCGGCCGGCATCACCCCCATATTTTCGGTGTTCAGCTATCTGGTGGGCAAACGAAGACGAGCGGTCTCGGCGCGGGTGCAGGAGTCCACCGCGGAGATGACTGCGATTACCCAGGAGACCCTGTCGGTGTCCGGCGTAATGCTCACCCGGCTGTTCGGAGCGCAGAACCGCGAGGTGGAGCGCTTCCACGACCAGAACGTGCGCCTCTCCGACCTGGAGATACGCCGCGAAATGACTGGTCAGGCCGTATGGGCCGGTATGCAGATCTTCTTCTCGTTGACACCGGTGGTGGTGTACGTGCTGGCCGGCTACATCCTCTTCGGCGGTTTCGGGCAGACCGGGGTCACGCCCGGCACCATCGTCGCGTTCACCACGCTGCAGACCCGGCTGTACTTCCCCATCAGCACGCTGCTCCGCACCTCGGTGGAACTGCAATCGTCCCTGGCCCTGTTCGAGCGCATCTTTGGCTATCTGGACATACGTCCGGACATCGTCGACGCTCCGGACGCGGTGGACATGCCAGTGGAGACAGTTAGGGGTGCCGTCGCCCTGAGGGACGTGCGGATGAACTACCATCCGGCCACCCTGCTGGCGGACGCCTACAACTTGGAGGACGACGGGCAGGTATTCTGGGCGCTGGATGGCGTGGACCTGGACGTGAAGCCCGGCCAGTTGGCGGCCTTGGTGGGTCCCAGCGGCGCCGGCAAGACGACCATCTCGTACCTGATACCCCGCCTGTACGATTCCACCTCCGGCATCGTCAGCATCGATGGGGTCGACGTGCGGCGCATTCGGCTGGAGAGCCTGGCACGGATCGTCGGTTACGTGTCCCAGGAGAGCTATCTGTTCCACAACTCCATCCGCGAAAACCTGCTCTACGGCAATCCGGACGCCACGGAGCGGGAGTTGCACGACGCCGCCAGGGCGGCCTACATCCACGACCGCATCATGCAGTTTCCCGACGGCTACGACACCGTGGTCGGCGAAAGGGGCTACCGGCTATCCGGCGGTGAGAGGCAGCGGTTGTCCATCGCTCGCGTCATCCTGCACGACCCGCGCCTGCTCATACTGGACGAGGCAACCTCGTCTTTGGATACCACCAGCGAGCGGTACGTGCAGGCCGCCCTGCAGCCGTTGATGAAAGGACGTACTACCATCGCCATCGCTCACCGCCTTTCCACCATTTTGTCGGCCGACGTCATTTTCGTCGTCGACCGCGGCCGCATTGTGGAGCAGGGCACGCATTTCGAATTGCTGGCGCTGGGTGGGTTGTATGCCCAGTTGTACTATGAGCAGTACGAGGGCGGAACGGTCGAATACGTCAGCGAGGACGGAGTGACCGTCCTGACCGGCGGCAACCTGCGCCTGCCCGTGCCGGCGTGAACAAAGAACTACACCAGGAGAATGTAATGAGTCAGCAAGGCAATGGCGCCAGGGTCCGGCTGCGGGTGGCTTTCCGCAACATGTTCTACACGACGATATACGTCGCCGTCGAGGGCGGGTTTCTGGCCGAACAGGGCTTGGATGTGGACTTCGCCCACGTCCCTGCCGGTCAAACCAGCACCGACCTGCTCAAGGCCGGCGACATCGACATCACCCAGAGCGGCATCAGCCGCAGCTTCATGGACCTTGATGCCGGCAGCGCGGACCCGCCGATCCACATCGCCGAGATCAACCAGCGGGACGGGTTTTTCCTCCTCTCCAAACGCCCCACCGATGACTGGCGCTGGGCCGACCTCGCCGGCTCGACGCTCATTCCCGTCGGTTTCACGCCGGTGCCGTACACCACCCTGCAGGCGGCCATGCGGTGGCACGGCGTTGACCCCGCCAGCGTGAACCTGATGGGCGGCCTTTCCGCCGAGGAGATGCTGGGCCGGTTCCGCAGCGGCGACGCCGACTACCTGCAGGTTCCCAATCCCTTCGCCGTGCAGCTGGTTAGCGAAGGCTCCGGCCACATCGCGGCGACCCTGGGCAACGAGAGCGGTTACGTCTGCTACAGCAGCTTCGCGGTAACGCCGGAGTATCTGGCGGGCAATGCCGAGACCGTGCAGCATTTCGTGGACGGCTACGCCCGCGCCCAGCGTTGGGTCGCGGAGAGCCCCGCGGAAGCTGTCGCTGACCGGATCGCCCCCGTGTTCCCGGAATACGACCGCGGCGTGCTCGCCGAGGGCGTCCAGCGGTACAAGGACGCCGGCGTGTGGGCCACCGACCCGACAATCACCCGTCATGGATTCGACCGAATGCGGGACGCGCTCATATCGGGTGGGCTGGTGCGCGAGCCGCACCCGTATGAGAGCATCGTGCGGCCGGAGTTTGCGGCGCGCACGGTGTCGGAATTGGCGTGATTTACCCTACCATCGTATGATGCATTGACCTGAACATCTCGATTCGGTGAAAGCGCCAGAGGTCAGAGATGAATGCTACACGGATCGGCATTCTCTTTTTTGGGTTGGTAGCCATCCTGCTCTTGGGTACATGGGGTTGGACCGAGTTGGCCAACGCGGTGTACATAGCCAAAGCCAACGACGTCATAGTGGCTTTGACGGTGTACGGGGTGGCGGGCTTGGTCTTTGCGGTCGTAGCCGGATACACATACTTGGTGCTTTGGTTCCGCGACCATGACCCGGGCTGAAGCAGCGCGGTTCAAGCGGTCGTATGACCGTAATGTTGGTTGGTGCCGTTTCTGGGTGGGCGTCAGCTTAGCGATTGCCACGCTAACGTTCACTTTCGCCGTAGGCCGTGTGTTCGCACCGCCGCTCGGACCTATCGCCACCACTGCTAACGAACCAGCGAACATGGAGAATATTGGTCAGGACGACCTAATCAGTTTCGTTAGCATCGCTGTTGTATTTTCACTAATTCTTCTGTCTGCCGTTTGTGCAGTGTTCTCAGCACGGTTCTGGACACTATACCGACGTAACGATGAGGCGTTAGTTGCAATGGAGCGCACACGTCAGGAGGTAACACCATGAGGCTGGAAGGCAAGGTTGCAATCATCACCGGCGGCGCGCGGGGGCAGGGGGCCACCGAGGCCAGGATGTTCGCCCAGGAAGGCGCCAGCGTGGTCATCGGCGACGTGCGGGATGAACTGGGGATGCAGGTGGAGGCCGAGATACGGGAGTTGGGTGGAGAGGCGGTCTACCTGCACCTCGACGTCACCAGCAACGACGACTGGCAACGGGCCATCGACACCGCCGAGCAGCAGTTCGGCAAGGTCGACGTCCTGGTCAACAACGCCGCCATCGTTCTGCGCAAGGACATCGAGGAAACCACCTCCGAAGACTGGGACAACATCATGGACATCAACGCCAAGGGTGTGTTCCTGGGGACCAGGGCGGTGATACCGGCCATGCGTCGGGCCGGCGGAGGCAGCATCGTCAACATCTCCTCCATCAGCGGCCTGGTGTCCATCGGCCCGCCGGCCTACATCGCCACCAAGGGTGCGGTACGCCTGTTCACGAAGTCCACGGCCATCCAGTACGCTTCTGAAAACATCCGCGCCAACTCCATACACCCGGGCAGCGTGGACACCGACATGCGCCGGGAGGGCCTGGGTAGCCAGACGCCCGACGAGATACAGGCGCGCGTCGATAACATCCCGTTGGGCCGCGTAGGCACCACCGAGGACATTGCCTACGGAGTCCTCTTCCTCGCTTCGGACGAATCTTCCTTCATGACAGGCAGCGAAGTCGTCATCGACGGCGGCTACACCGCCAAGTGAGATTGCACAGATGACCACCTTGCCTCAGCAGTCCCTGGCGGCGGTGACCACCGCCCCCAACGTGATGGAACTGCGACGCCTGGAAATCCCCGAAATCCGCGACGACGAAGCCATCGTGCGCATTGAAGCCACCGGCATCTGCGGCACCGATTACGAATGGATCCGTGGCGACCTGGACATTCCGTATCCCATCATCCTGGGACATGAGCCCTTGGGTCGCATTGCCTCCATCGGGCCTGCCGCCGCCGAGCGGTGGGGTGTATCCGTGGGAGACCGCGTGGCGGTGCGCTCCGGCTACCGGTGCGGCAGGTGTGCCGCCTGCACGGCCGGCGGGACCGACCCGTGCCCCACGGGCGGCGGGTTTGGACAGACTGGATTGGACAAGGCTCCCGGCCTCTGGGGTGGTTACTCGGAATACCTGTATCTGCCAGCCGGATCGGTGGTCTTCCCCATGGATGGCGATCTGGACCCCGCGGTGGCGGTCATGTTCAACCCCCTGGGCGCCGGTTTCGCCTGGGGCGTGGACGCGACGGGACTACAACCGGGCCAGACGCTGGCCGTGCTGGGTTCCGGCCAGCGTGGCATTTGCTGTGCAATCGCGGCCAAGGAATCGGGCGCCGGTATAGTCGCCATCACCGGCCTGGGCCGGGACGAGCATAAGCTGGCAATGGCCCGCGACATGGGCGCCGACATTGCCATCAACGTGGACGGCGAGGACCCGGTGGAGCGGGTGATGGCAGCCACCGGCGGCGCCGGCGTGGACTGCGTGGTAGACACCACGCCCTATGCCGTGCAGGCAGTCAATCAGGCGGTCCAGATGGTCAAGCCGGGCGGCACGGTGGTGCTGGCTGGGTTGAAGGGGCGACGGGCGTTTGAAGGTCTGTCGCCGGACGATATCATCTGGAAGAAGGTCACCCTCCGCGGGGTGTTGGGCGTGGAGTATTCCGCGTTCCGGCGCGCCGTGGACACCATCCACTCGGGCAAGTACCCCATGGAACGCCTGCACACCCACAGCTTCCCCATCGAGCAGGCCGAACAGGCCCTGGCCACGCTCAGCGGCGAGGCCGGCGTGCCCAGCATCCACGTGGCCATCGTGCCTGACGCGTAACAAAGGAGTCGCAAATGGCCGCCTATCACGCCGACACCGTTATCCGCCGCGCCAACGTCATCACCATTGACCCGAACCAACCAAGGGCCACCGCAGTTGCCATGCGCGACGGCCGGTTCATCGGTGTGGGCAGCGACTCCGATCTGGAAACGCTCACCGGGCCGAATACCAGGATCGTTGAGCTGCCCGGCAAGACGGTTTTGCCCGGCTTCATCGACGCCCACATCCACGTGCTCAGCAGCGGCACCCGCCACGTCATGGCCGCCGACTGCTCGCTGCCTACCATCGGCGACATTCAGGAGGCGCTGCGGGAACGCGTGGCCGCGACGCCGGCCGGCCAGTGGGTGCAGGGTTTCAAGTTCGACGACACCAAGACCGCGGAAAACCGCTTCCTGCGCCGGGAAGACCTGGACGCCGTCAGCATCGACCATCCCATTCTCGTGGCCCACCGCGCCGGTCACGTGTACTACGGCAACACCCTGGCGCTGGAGCAAGCCGGCTTCAACGACGAGAGCTTGGACCCACCGGGCGGACGCCTGGGTCGCAACCCCGACACTGGCCGTTTGGACGGCGTGATTTACGAGCGCGCCGCCGATGACCTGCGGGAAAACCAGCTCCCCGTCGAGTCGGCCGAGACGCGGCGGGAAGGACTGCGCGTAATCTGCGAGATGCTGAACCGTGCCGGGCTGACCAGCGTGCACGACGCCCGTGTCACCGACTACGAGCTGCAGACCTACCAGGAAGGCAGGGACGCCGGCGATCTGACACTGCGGGTGTACGCCCTGATGTGGAACCGCTACTTCCCCGCGCTGCGCGACGCCGGTATACGCTCCGGCATGGGCGATGACCGGCTCCGCATTGGCGGTATCAAGATGGTCGCCGACGGGGCCATAGCCTCGCGAACGGCATACCTGTCCGAGCCCTACGTGGGCAGTTGCTGCGACCACGGTATCCTCACCATGACCGGCGACGAGATCGCCGGCCACGTCATGGAGATGCACGCCGCCGGCTTCCAGGTGTGCATTCACGCCAACGGCGATTCCACCATCGACCTGGTGCTCCAGGCCTACGAGGCCGCCCAGAAGGCGCACCCGCGTCCCGACCCGCGCCACCGCATCGAACACTGCACGCTGGTCAACCCTGACCTGCTCCACCGCATGCACAACTTGGGCGCGGTGGCGACGCCTTTCTGCACCTACGTGTACTACCACGGCGAGAAGATGCAGTTCTACGGCGAGGAACGGCTGCAGTGGATGTTTGCCCAGCGCTCGTTCATGGACTACAACGTCATGTCCACCGGGGCCACCGACTACCCGCCCGGTCCGTTCGAGCCGCTGATGGGCATCCAGAGCTGCGTCACCCGCACCGACAGCGATGGCCGCGAATGGGGCACGAACCAGCGCATTTCCGTGGAGGACGCCCTGCGCATCTATACCCTAAACGGAGCCTACGCCGGCTTCGAGGAAAACCTCAAGGGCAGCATCGAGGTGGGCAAGCTGGCTGACCTCGTGGTGCTCGGCGAGGACCCTACCGCCATCGACCCCTTCGGCATCAAGGACATCACGGTGGAGCGCACTATCGTGGGCGGTAAGGCGGTTTACGAGGGCTGAAGAAATTGCTTCGGTGTTGTTGCGGACTCGTCGAGTACAATATTTTCCAACCAAGGTGTGACCATCAACGTGTCCGCACGATGGCTGAGGCGGCATGGATAGAGAAATAGCGGAAATCGTTATCCCAATTGGGGTACCAGATGTGCACGGTGATATTTCCGCCAGGACATTTTTCGAAGACGATGGCAACGATTTTTCCTTGGCAGGCCCGACAGTCCAAGCCGTCAGACTCAACATGACGAGAGGACAGCTCCTTTGGGCAAAATCGTCACTCGCACCGTGACCATCAATCAAGCAGATGGGCGGGAATTCGGGGTCATACGCCTCGAAATATATTGGGGAGATCTTGAAACGCACGCCTACGGCTATGTGTGCTCATTTCCTGAAGATCAGCGCCCTTTTGAACTCGCGAACGAAGTCAACTAGATTGCGGTCGATCGAGCGAATTTCGACCCTCCTGAACTCGATCAATTTCTGCACGATACGCAAGCAATATTCCCTGAACGATCGCTAGAGTTTGTCGGACGGAAAGCTGTTGAAGCCGAACCCGTATTGTGGCTTTCAGCGTCGCTGGCAGTACTACTGTTTGCAAAGAAAATCCCATTAGTAGGGGCTGCCATAACCGCTGCCGAGGAAGCGATCATCGAAGAACTGAGGGTCAAAGAGTTGGTACGAGCTTTCGGGAGTCGGGTCCGCAAGAAAGACGCATCAGTTCAAGCGACTTTTCGGGAAAACGGCGTGCAAGTTGTGCTGATAACCAGCATTGATGACATGATTGAAGCCATTGACGAGGGTGGCGATTTTCTTTTACGTCACACCGCTATGATGAGCGATGCGGCTTCCGTTCAATTTACTCGACTGAACGGGGAATGGGCGTTTCAGTGCGCTGTGCTGAAGTCTGGAAATGTGTTGATGTCCGCAGAATGTTGTCGTCGAACGCTGATTGAGCTGACGAACGCCGGAAAAATATCTACCCAGAGCAATTTCAACATTTGAGCGTCGTAACCGACTTTCCTGCAGACCAGGCGAGTGGCCATGCCGATGCCCGGTTCGTCGCGCCGAATGGGAACGCTATTCTCAATCGCAAGGTATTTATCGAGAAAACCGGCAGTTCATATTCGATGTTTGATGAGAATGGCGACACAATCGGGGAGATCGGGGTGTCACCTCAGGATCGGCAATAGTTCTGTGTGCCGATGGACAGGGGTATTCGCGTGGCGTCTGTGCCAACGATCGTAAGTGCAACGATTCTGTGGTGACTGGTCAGTGCTCGCTTCCCAGAGTGTCGACCTGGCGATATTCCCCGTCGTGGCCGATAACGGTCAGAAATACTGAATCGGACCCTTGGTTGTCGTCCGGGCCGTATTGCAGTTGCATCCCGTCAATGTCTATCGCTTCGGGACTGTGCAGGGCGTTGATGAAGCACTCACGGCTGAGGTCGCGGCCGCACCCTGCCAGCCCTGCAATGCCCAGCCGCCCGGCCAGGTAACCCTCCAGCGAAACGAAGCTCGGGGTCGATGCCGGGTCGTAGGCAGCCAGAGCGGCCTGGTATTTGGCGACGACGGGTATGGTGGCGTCATCCGGGGAAGGGACCACCTGGGTGACGTAGATGCCGGCGCCGTCCGGTCCCAACGCTTCCGCCAGCGCCTTGCTGCCCACGAATGAGATCGCCATGAATACCGGGTCTATCTCCTCGCGCACGGCTTGGACCGTCTTCGCCACCGGAGTGTATGCGCCGACCATGATAACCGCTTCTGGAGCGGCTTCCACGATGTGGAACACGGCGCCGGTGGTCGCACCGGTGTTACGTTCGTAATACCCCGACGCCGCCGGCTCCAAACCACGCCGCTCCAGAGCGAGAGTAGCCCCTTCCAGTCCGGCCTGGCCGAAGGAATCGTTCTGGTAGAAGACGGCGATCCGCGTGAACCCGAGATCATCGGTGAGGCGAGCCACCATCTCCTCGGTTTCCTGATAATAAGACGCCCGCAGGTTCAGGACGTTGTCCAGTTGCGGGTCGCGCAAGAATTCGGCTCCGGTGAACGGAGCAAGGAACGGTACTCCGGCCGAATTCGCCGGGAGAAAGGCGGCGCGGGAGGTGGGAGTTCCTACCGCTCCGATCAACGCAAATACGTTGTGTTCGTAGATCAGCAACTGCGTGTTGGACAGCGCGGCATCCGGTTCGTATCCGTCGTCCAGCGATTCCAGTTCCAACCTGCGACCGTGTACGCCGCCGGCTTGGTTCGCCTCGTGGAACGCCGCCTGTATCCCCAGCCGCATCCCCGTGCCCAATTGGCGAGCGGGGCCGCTGAAGGCGGCGGATTGCCCGAACAGGATGCGGTCGTCGAACACGCCTTGGGACTGCCCGCCGGGGGCCTCTTGGACCGACAGGGTCTGCGCATCTTCGACGACGTTATCCGTCGCGGCTGGCTGAGTTGGCGAGCATGCAATGCTCGAGAGCTGTGCCGTCAATACGATCATCGCTCCGACGGCAATAGCTCGCAATCCCGATCTGCTGGTAATTGTTGTCATTCCACCTGACTCCCTTACCCAGCAGAGAATACAACACCTATCACACCTACCGCTCGATACTGTCGAAGAAGCACTGCGGAAGATTACGACGGCGAGCGACGACCGCTCGGGTCACAGCTCCGGTGGCCTCCGGTCGTGCCACGGCGTGGCCTGCTCGTAGGCATGGGCCGCCTGGAAAATCTTGGCCTCGCCCAGATGCGGCCCGCCGATCTGCAACGCCAGGGGCAACGCCCCCTCGCCTTTGGTGGTGAACCCGCAGGGAATGCTCAAAGCCGGACATCCGCTCAGGCTGTACAGGCCGCGGAAGCTCCCCTCCCGGAGCGCGGCGGCAGCCATCTCCTTGTTGTCGATCACCGTCGGCTCGTCGGCCAGCAAACCGGCCGGCCCGGTCGACGTGGGCTGTATCAGCAGGTCGACGTTGCGGAAGGCCTCGATCACCTGGCGACGCACCAACGCCCGCAGCTTCAGCGCCTTGTAATACACCTGACCCGGTATCAGGTTTCCCACCGCGAAGGCGACCCGGGTGTTCGGATGGTAGTCTTCGAACCGCTCCCGCAGCCATTCCGGATTCAGGCTCACCCGCTCAGTGCTGGTGATGGTGCGCACGATTGGCCCGGTGACGGCAGCCATGGGCAGGCTCACCGGCACGACCTCGGCGCCCAATTCCCGGAACACCTCGGCGGCGGCGGCGACGGCGTCCCGGCTCTGCTCGTTGAGCGACAGGCCGTGCCCGCCCATCAACTCCTGAACCACGCCAATGCGCATCCCACGCACGCCGCCATCCAGCCCGTCCAGGTAGTCGGGCACCGGTTCGGTGCGGCTGTACCGGTCCTTGTGGTCATGGCCGGCGATGACGCCCAGCGTCAGCGCGCAATCTGTTACCGTGCGTGAAATGGGTCCGATGGTGTCCGTCGACCAGCTGGCGCCGTCAACCCCCGCGCGGCTGACGCGACCCCACGTGGGGCGGATGCCTACAAGGCCGCAGTTCGCCGCCGGTCCGCGTATTGAGCCGCCGGTATCCTCTCCCAGCGAGGTGGCGCACAGGAAGCCCGCCGTGGCGGAACCGCTCCCCGTGCTCGACGTGCCCGGGTTTCGGTTGGTGTCCCACGGGTTGCGCGCCGGCCCGAACCAGCTGCTGATCGGGTCGCCCATGGCGAACTCGCTCATGTTGGTCTTGCCGATGATCACCGCACCGGCGTCCTTGAGTCTTGCCACCACTGTGGCGTCCGTATCCGGCACGAAGTCGGCTCGTATCTTGGACCCGTCGGTGGTTCGTATTCCCGCGGCGTAGATCTGGTCCTTCACGCCCACCGGGACTCCGTGCAGCGGTCCGCGGAAGTTGCCGGCGGCGGCATCAGCGTCCAGGCGTTCCGCGTCGGCGCGGGCCTCGTCAGCGAGTACCGTGATATAGGCGTTCAGCTTGTTGCCCACCGCATCGATGCGGGCCAGGTAAGCTTCCACCGCTTCTACGGCCGACACCTCGCGCGCGCGGATGGCGGCGGCCAGTTCGGATGCGGGGAGGAACGGGATTTCGGCGGGCGTCATTCTGCCACCTCCATGTCGGCCGGCTGGGTCACGGCGACGTACTCCTCCAGGTTGAATCCCGGTGGGTTGATGTCCGCCATCTCCCCCAGCATCGCGTTCAGGCTGTGCGTGACCTGGCTCAACTCCGGCTCGCTCAGAGTCAGACCCACCGCCTTCGCCAAAGCTTGGATATCGTCGTTGTTTAAATCGCTCATACCTTCACCTTAGTTACTGTGTAGGATCAATCACTTCAAGAAATGGGAAGCGCCGAAAGTCGCTGTCCAGGGTGCAGATTTGACTGACGCCATGCTCGCGCATCAGAACGGCAGTATGCAGGTCGTGCACCCTGCTTCCGCTTATGCTCGGCACCTCAGCCGCCGTTTGCGCTAACACCGAAAGATGGCTAGTTGTGGGGAGCAGCAGCTCGAATCCAGGTGCCGCTAACAATCCAGCAATATACTCTTGCGCCTGTTCCAAACTCCACGGATCGGTGGAAACTCGGGAATGTGTGACCACTCTAAAGAACTCATAGCAAATATTCCATGTGAGGAAGCCGGACGATGGAATGTTGCTGGCCTCGGCGATACGCCGCGCACAATCAGCATGAAATTCTGTATCGTCTCGCACGGCGTAGATAAGGACGTTAGTATCGAAAACCATCGTGCTCGTCCATGATCCGGTAGAGTTCCTCCCGGTCGGATATATCAACCAACAGCTTGCCGCCTCGCCATTTGGGCAGTTCTGGCAAAGCATCGCCCGTACGCGCCGCACGTGGCTCCTCACCGAGGATATGGAGAATGCCGGCTTCCGCCAGGGCCGAGGCCGTCGTCCCACGGCGCTTCGCTTCCGCGTGCAGCCGTTGTACAACGGTTTCGTCAATGTTCAGTGTCGTCTGCATAGTGTCAAACCTTGCGTTCGATTTGTCTCAGGTTACACCGTCTGCCCCGTAAACCGCCAACTCCCCAGCAGCGCCAACGGCACGTGCATCGCAACGCCGGCCTCGTTCAGGTTCAGATGCGACGTGTCAGACAGGGCTTGGCAGCCGGCCAACGCTTCCACGTAGCTCTGGGTGAAGCGCAGGTTCTTTACCGGCGTGGTGAGTTCGCCGTTTTCGATCAGGAACGTGCCGTCCCGCGTCATGCCGGTCATCACGCAGCCACGGTTGTGCGACAGGCGGGTGTAGTAGAAGCGGGTGATGTACAGCCCCCGGTCCACGGACCCGATCAGCTCCTCCGTGGTGCGGTCACCGGGCCGCATGAATAGGTTGGTCGCCGTCGGCCCGCCGGTCGCCCCCCGCTGGTGTCCCGTGGAGGCGGCTCCGGCTTTTGCGGCGGTGTAGGTGTTGTGCACCGGTCCCTGGACCACCCCGTCGGTCACGACGTCCACGCGCTGCCTGGGCACGCCCTCCGCGTCGAACGGCACCGGCCAACCGGCTGGATCCAGTCCGTCGTCGTAGATGGATACCAGTTGGCTCATCGCCGGTTGTCCCTGCAGATCGGTCATCCAGCTTCTCCCGTCCTGCACCATCTGGGCGCCCATGCCGTAGAAGCTGAGCGCTTCCAGCATGTCGTCCACCGCGTAGTTCTCCAGCACCACCGGATACTCGCCCGTTTCCAGGTCCTGCGGATTGCGTCCCCGTATCGCCTTGCCGATGGCCTCGTCCGCCAGCGCTTCGCCGTCGATTGCGTCCATGCGCCAGCCGCCGCCCTTGGCCCACCCCGCCGAGTCGTCGCTGCGGGCGGTGACGAGCAGGCCGGAGAATGAGCCGACGTGGTACGCGTCGGAGCCGAGCGTGCTGACCACCGCCAGTTCGGTGGCGCCGGTGCGGAAGAAGCCGGCGGCGTCCAGCGACAGGACGCCGGCCCTGTGACAGACCATTCCGGCCATGCCCGCGCGATGCTCGGCATCGCAAACGGCCGTGGCTTCGTCGTACGCGGCCACAGATTCGGCCGGGGACGGTTCCGGCAGGCCGGGAAAGTCCGGATCCTCGGGCATCAGCCGGGCGTACTCGGCAGCCTGGCGAACGGCGTCGGCGAGGCCCGACTCCGACAGGTTGTTGGTGACCGCGCGGCCCTGGCGTTTGCCCACCGCGACCCGGACATGCGCGATCGCGTCCTGGTGCGCCACGTTCTGGTGGATGCGGTTGTTGGCGAACCGGGTCAGCGCCTGCTCGGTGGCGGTCAGGTAGATGTCGCCATCCGCGTCAGCCGGGCAGTGGCGCAGCGCCTCCCGCAGCAGGGATCGTATCCGTTCCTGTCCCAGCATCGCGGCGCGCCCTGGCCTCAGCGCATCACGCCGACGCGCACGTTGCGGAACCGTGACGGACTCGCGCCGTGGCTGGTGTGCGCGATCTGGCCGGGCTGGCCCTTCCCGCAGCGCGGCGTCCCCCACAGCTGCCAGTGCTGCGGCCCGCACACTGCGTCGCAGCTCCGCCAGAACTCCGGCGTGATCCCGGTGTAGGTGCAGTTGCGCAGCAATCGGCCCAGCTTGCCGTTCTTGATCTCCCGGCCGACCTCGGTGCCAAACTGGAAGTTGTACCGGCGGTCGTCAATCGACCACGAGCGGTTGGTTTCGAGATATATCCCGTCGTCGGTATCGGCGATCAGGTCCTCCAGCGTCCACTCCCCCGGCTCCAGGCTCACGTTGGTCATGCGGATGAGGGGGATGCGGTTCCACGAGGACGCCCGCATGCATCCGTTGGATGGCAGACCCAGCCGGGTCGCCGACTCCCTGGACATTAGGTAGCCGACAAATTGCCCGTCGCAGATGATGTCGGTGGCCTGGGCCGGCAGTCCCTCGTCGTCCCAACCGAAGGTGCCCAGGCCGGTGACGCTGGTGCTGTCGGCGGTGATGTTGACCTGCTCCGACCCGTACCGGTAGTCGTGCAGCAGGTCGGGCGTCAGGAACGACGTACCGGCAAACGCGGCCTCGTCGCCCAGCGCCCGGTCCAGCTCCACCGCGTGGCCGCACGACTCGTGGATCTGCAAGGCGAGCTGACTACTGTCGATGATCAGGTCGGTGTCGATGTTCGAGGGGCAAGGCTCGGCGGTGAGCAGTTCGGCAGCCTCCTCGGCGGTGCGCCGTGCGTTGCCCGCCAGGTCCATGGCGACGACGTACTCCCACCCGGCGCATCCCTGTTGTCGGCCGTGGGACTGGGGATACGAGCGACGTTGGGTCTCGCCATTCCCCACGGCGGTGGCCTGCACTCCCCCGCCGGCTTCGTAGATGGTCTGGGTCACCAGCGCCCCCTCGGTGTTGGCGAAGGTGCGCTCCTCCCGGATGAAAACCACGTTGGCCATGCGCGCCGTGACTTGCGGTACCGCGGCCATCTCCCGGTCCGCTTCCAGCAGCAGGGCCAGCTTTTCGTCCAGCGGCACCGTGAAGGGATCGATGCTGATCGGCGTGGTGTAGCTGCCCTGGCTCGCAACCGGCGAGCCGAGCAGTTGGGTGGAGGTCTGCCCCGACCCGTTCTGGCTGGCCGACGCCCGGGCAATCTGCACCGCTTGCCCCGCAGCCTGGTCAGCCGCCTCGCCGGTCAACTCCCGCGTCGATGCGAACCCCCAGGCCCCCTGGTACACCGCCCGGATGCCCAGCCCCACCGATTCATCGGCGGTCATGGTCTCCACCACCCCGTTCCGCACCACGATCCGCTGCTCTCGGTTGGCCACCAGCCGAATATCGGCATACTCCGCCCCGCGAGCGCGTGCGGTATCAAGGGCAGTCGCGATTAGGGGATCCATTATTACCGCACCTGCTCATAACTCTACCAATTCGGATAGTGCAGCGCACAGCCGGCCGGTCAACAGATCGATGTGCTTCACAAAGCTGTCGGAATTGACCGCCCACCCTTCAACGCTCTTACCATTGTTGGCGGATATGAACTCGTCACTGCTGAACTTGCCTACGTAATCTTTCTGGAATGTCCGCAATTCTTCGGGAAGGCCATCAATGTAATCGATTGTAAACTCGAACCGGCCCCCGTCCTGTACATAAAACCGGGCTAGATATAAGTGACCCGGCCACTTGGAAGTGCGCCCCCTGACCGTGATGGCGGTTCTCCTGTAACGCAACTCTCCGCCGGCATTCGTGACCGCATCAATTAACGAAAGCATCGCATCACGCACGTCCGGACGGAGTGCGTCGAGCAGTTCATCGCGGCTCAAATTCGGGCTTCTGACGTTACTGCTGCTCGGCGCGTCCACCTGTCCAATTACCCGCGACACCAGAGCGTCACCGAACCGACCCGGATACTGCTTGACCTCAACGGCCAGCACCTCAAGGTTGTCTCGTGTCTGCTCATTCAGGAACTTGACCACCCGCTCCAACTCGGCAGGTATTTCGTCGGCAACGAAGAGAAGGCGCAAGCGATTGGCATCCAGGTTTGTTGCCGCCCTTTCCCAAAAGTCGTTTGCAATATTCTCTACATCGGATCCTCCGTCGGGGTCTAGGAGGTTGCTAAGTTCATCAAACGGGTTGACGCCCCGTTTCGTCGCATCCTCCTCAAAAGCCTGTTTCATCCCATCGCCCGACCATACGCCTGCGGCGGTGGCGGCGTAGTCCAGCATCTGCCCGACGATATTGCGCCGGATCTCCCGATTGGAACCCCGCTTTACCTCTACCAGCGTGGGACGCGCGTCCTGGTCAATTAGCAAGTGGTCGACGGCCCAGCCTTCAACGGGCATCTCGCGCCTGATCAGGATCCAGCGCAGCGGGTCGGCCGGACGTATCTGGTCCCCGCTCAGCAGTTCAGGGTGCTGTCCAATCAGCTCCTGGAGCAATTCTTCAGTCTCAAATGGCTCCTCGACCACAGGCTCCAGTTCGCCGCTACCGTTCCGTATGTAGATTTTCTCGGCCATGACGGCTGTTCGCTACACCGGCAAGAACGGCTCGTCCGACGCCGGCGGCAGTTGCTCGAAGGCGTTGATGTTGAACGCCAGCACCGAGTAGTAGCCCATCAGGTTGGTCAGCTCGATCAGCCCCCGGTCGCCGAATTCGGCCCGAGCAGCGTCGAAAGTGGCCTGCGATACCCGCCGCGTGCGGAAAAACTCGCGGCCGTAGTTGATGACCGCCGATTCAGCGGACGACAACGGGGGCAATTCCTGCTTGTCACGCAAGGCGTCCACCAGCGCATCGCTCAGCCCCGCGCGGCGACCGGCGGCGGCGTGGGCGTGCCAGATGAATTGGCAGTCCAACTCCCGGGCGGTGGTTATCATGGCGAGCTCCGCCACGTTGTCGGGCAGAGTCGAACCCTCCGCCCGGAGATAGGCCCGCAGTACCTCGCCGCGCTGGGCGATCTCAGGCACGTGAAGCTGCACGGCGATGGGCCCGAACTCAGGCACCTGTCCGCCGCGTGCGGATACGATAGCGTCAAAAGCCGCCACCTGTTCCTGGGGCACGGAGTCTCGATTGGCTGCTGGGAAACGGGGCATGGTGCGTTCTCCTATTTGAGGTGACTTAATTGTCAGCGGCTACCAGTTCGGTGTCGGGCGGTTCCGCAAATACCGGCTCACTGTCGTCGGCGAGATGGCGGTGGGTAACTAAAGCGCGCATCAACTGTCGGTGGCTGCGTCGGATCTCTGCGATGAGCTCTTCTGTTAGGTTTTGGTAAGACTGGCCGATCTTGTCTGAAAGCTCGTTGTGCGAAGCGTCGATCTTGTCGTTCATTTCCTTGCGCAGTTCGGCCACTTCCTTGTGCAGTTCGTTGAACTCACTTCGCTTCGGGAGGTTCTCCAGAGCGTAGGCAGCACCGACGCCGCCAATGAACAACATCGCGCCAAGTGCAATAATCGCTATCAACTCAGCGTTCTCAATCACCACCGGTCCTCCGTGCTGCTGTCAGTGTTTGTGATACCTGACCCGTCACTGGCAGTGCGGGATCACTTCCTCGCCTAAGAGTTGGATCGCGTCCATGATGCGCTCGTGGGGCGGGCCTCCCGAATGGGCATGCCGCAGCCGGAGCAGGAAGTAGTCGGCGCCGGTGGCCTCCTTCCAGCGGTGGAATTCGTCCACCACTTCCTGGGGTTCGCCCAGGATCAGCCGGTCGGGGCCAAGGTTGTCGATGTTGATCTGCGATTCCTCCGTGTACTGCCGGAACTCGTTGAGGCCGTTGCGCCAGTAGTACTTGTAGGCGTCCATCACCTCCGGCCCATAGACCCGTTCGGCCTCGGCGCGGGTTGGCGCCACCCAGGCGTCGCGCATCAGGCAGAGCACCGGTTCCTTACCCGCATCTTCCGCGGCGCGCTGGTACGCGTTTGCCAGTGCGATGGTGTTTTCCAGATCAGTGCTGGGGCCCGCCACAAAACCGTCGGCGATCCGGCCGGCTCGCCTGGCTCCAGGCGTCCGGCTCGCGCCGATCCACAGCGGAGGCGCCGGTTCGGAGTAAGGTTTGGGCGTGATGGTGAGGTCGTCGAGGTTGAAATGCTCGCCGGAAAACGAGAACCGCTCGCCGCTCCAGCACTGCCGGATGATCTCGATCTCCTCCTCGAACCGGCTCACCCGCTGCTCGATGGCGATGTCAAAGGTGCGGAAATCGACCGCCTGGTAGCCGAGCCCCACGCCCAGGATGAACCGCCCCCGCGACACAATGTCCAGGGTGATCACGTCCTCCGCCAGCCGCACCGGATGATGCAACGGCAGCAGAATGACGGACGTGCCCAGGTTCAGCGTCGTGGTCTGGGCGGCAACAGCGGCGGAGACGATGAGCGGGGAGGGCAGAAACCCGTCCCGGTCCTGGTGGTGCTCGCCGAAAAAGCAGGAGTCGAAACCAGCCTTCTCCGCCAGCTTCGCCTCCTCGACTACCTCGTCAACCCGCAAGGCCAGGTTCTCCCCGGCCGGCGGGTCGGCGATCGAACTGTAGATACCGAATTTCATGTACGTCCTCTGAAAACGCGATGTTTGCCTGTGCTATTGCCGGTCGCGCCCGTTCTGACCGATGGCTTCGGTGAGTCGGTTCAGCGCTTCCAAGAACGCCTGCCGTTCCGCGGCCGCTTGCTGCCGTTCTTCAGCGGCCCTTGCATCGGCCTCGCGGCGAGCCTGGGCTTCCTGCTGTCGCAGTTCGGTCTCCTGCCGGCGCTGTTCGGCTTCCTCCCGGCGCTGTTCGACTTCCTGCCGGCGCTGTTCGATCGCTTCGTCGAGGAAGGTCTTCATGATGTCCATCATCTGATTGTTGCGGTGCCGCTCGCGCAAGAAAAGCATCAGATCAGAACCTCCGATGATGGTAATGGCAATGCTGGCATGGATGACGCAGTGGTGCAGGATAGATGTTGAGATGTACCTTGCCATCACGCTCGGATGGCACTTCAGCTCGACCGCATTCTCCAAAGTGCAGGGCAAAGCGGTGTAGTACCACACCAGCCATGTAGCCGCTGTTGCCTGCGTTCCGGCCAGCGCCGGAGCCCACAGCGCGGTGAGGATCGTCTTGCCGTCTGGCAGCATTATAACCCCGCCAGAACCGCGATCGTCACTTGAAGTGCGTCAGCACACGGCTGGAGAACAGCTCCATCTGGCGGAAGTAGTCGTCGGCCTCGCCGGCTAGGAACCCGAACACGAAATCGCGCACGCCCGCGTCAATCCGTTCCTGCACCGCCCCGATGCAGTCCTCCGCGTTGCCGGTGATGCACAGCGCCCGGGCGATGTCCTCCGCGCTGCGTTCCGGCGTTACGTAGCGCTGGCCGATGTGGGCGACGGCCGTTTCGAGGGCTTTAGCCGGATCCTCGTCGATGGCCGTGGGCTGGTTCAGGCCCCAGTGGAACCGGCTCAGGTCGCGGCCCGACTGCTCGGCCATGTCCCGCACACTGGCATTGGAACGGCGTAGGCGGTTCACCGTGAACAGGTAGGGATACCAACCGTCGCCGGCTATCGCCGCCCTGCGCACCGCCGCGTCGCTCCGTCCTGCCACCCAGATCGGCGGGTAGGGTTGCTGGTACGGCTTGGGCAGCAACGTTACGTCGTCGTAGTTGAAGAATCGTCCGTGGTGGGAGACGTGGTCCTCCTGCCACAACTGCTTCATCGCCCGCAGGATCTCGTCGGTGCGCCGCCCGCGGGTGTTCACCGGTATCTCCAGCGCGTCGAACTCTGCGCGCGTGTCCCGCTGGCCGCTGATGCCGATGCCGAAATCCAGCCGCCCGCCCGATATCTGGTCCACCGTGGCCACCAGCTTGGCCAGCATCACCGGATGGTACAGCGGCGCGATGACGATGCCCGTGATCACCCGCAGCCGCGTGGTCGCTCCCGCAGCCGCCGCCATCGCCGGCAATCCCATCACCGTGGGACGGGGTGGGTTGCCGTCCATCACGTGTTCCCCAATCGCCACCCGGTCAAACCCCAGGTCCTCGGCGCGCTTGGCGAACTCGGGCAGGTCCCAGAAGTTGTCCACGCTCAGGTTGCAGCCGAAGGTGATCGTGTTGTCTGCCATACCATTTCCCCCGGTGCCGGCTACTGCGCCAGCATCTCATCGGTGATCTCAGCAAGTTTGTCGCCGTTCAGGACACCCTGCCACTTCCGATGCAGGCTGCCGTCAGCGGCGATGAAGAAGGTGGCCGGCAGTCCCAGCACGCCCAGCTCGCGCACCAGGTTCCCGTCGTCCGTCGAGCCGGCCGGATAGGTTATACCCAGTTCGCTGAGCAGCGCGATGGCCTCGTCCTCGCTGCCCAGGGCAAAAAACTGCCCCAGGTCCACCCCGACCAGCACCGCGCGCCCGTCGTACTCGTTGGCGAAGGCCTGGAATTCCGGCATCTCCGCCCGACAGGGCGGACACAGGCCCGCCCAGAAGTTCAGCACCGCCGGCTTGCCACGCAGGTCGGAGACCGCCACCGTCTCCGAACCCAGGGCTTCGCTGCCCTGGTACAGAGATATGTTGAAATCGTAGATCGTTTCCGCGGGTTCAGACGGCTGGGTTCCGCTTTCCGAGGCGCCGCCGGAGCAGGCCACCGCCAGCAGCATCATCGCCAGTGCAACGATTGAGAGTTTCATATTCTTCATCGTGTGCATGCTCCGCTCGGAGAAATCCGTCAAATTATCTGTGCCAACGAGGTTAGCACAGCGACTTTGCCTTGTTAAGCATGCCCCTCTGGGTTATCATCCCTGCGCCCGGCCTCGGCCCCGCATCTGTCACGCATGCCCTCATTGCCGCAGCTGTCCTCCACCGCCTCACGTCGGGTCCGTTTGCTGGCCGCGTTGGCCGTCGCAGTGGTCGTGTTGGTCGTGATCTGGAAGCTGCTGGCGGTGCTGCTTCCCTTGCTGCTGAGTGGCATGGTGGCCTATCTCCTGCTGCCGTTGGTGAATGCCGCGGAACGACGGACGCCATTGGGACGGCGATGGCCCCGGGTCACGCGGATGGCGGCGGCTGCCCTGCTGCTCCTGCTGGTGAGTCTAGCCGTTCTGATCGTGGTGGCAGTTGGAGTGCTGCGGATAATCGATCAATCGGCTGCCCTGGTGGAGCGCGCCCCTGACCTGGTATCGGAAACGCAGCAGATCTACCGCGAGGCTATCGCCGAATACGAAAACCGGGTCCCACCCAACATTCGGGATATGATCGATCCGCGCCTGCAGGAGCTGCGCCAGGCGCTGGTCGACGGACTGAATGAAGCCCTTCTCCGGCTGTTCCGTATCCTGCAGACTGGCGTTGGCCTGGTGGTATCGTTGGCCATGGTGCCCATCATCCTGTTCTACCTGCTTTTCGAGCCGGCCGAATTGGGCCGCGGGGTACGCCGTCTTCTGCCCCGCTCGTTGCGGGACGACCTGTGCGAAATTGGTCGCCTCTCGGGTGAGTCCATCGGCGTCTATATGCGCGTCCAGCTGCTGCTGGGAGCCATGATCGGCGTGGCCACCGGCCTGGGGCTGTGGATCATGGGGGTGCCCCAGGCCCCCATACTGGCGATCCTGGCGTTCATGGGAGAGCTCGTTCCCATCGTCGGGCCCGCCATATCCCTGGTCATCGCCATCGTCGTGATGCTGGTCACTGACTGGACCAAGACTCCGTTGGTCATCGCGCTGTATCTGATCCTGCAGGCGCTGCAAAACACCCTGATCGCGCCCAGAATGCAGGGACAGGCTCTGGGCCTGCATCCGCTGGCGGTTATCCTTGCGCTGGCGATATTCGGGCTGTTCCTCGGTTTCTGGGGGGTCCTGATCGCCGCCCCGTTCACCGCCGCTGGATACCGTGTGCTGAGCTACGTCGTCCGCGAATGGGACGCGGCGGACCATGCTCCTGCGGCCCCGGACGACGCCGGACCGGCAGAATCTTGAACACGACGGAGGCAGGAAAACCCGATCCGTCACCGTCAGCATCGCCACGTGAACGAGGTCGCCCCCTGTCGTAGGTGGGTGTCTGAGGATTGGTAGTTCCAGCTGATTACGGGTCGGGCGTTGCCGTGGTTCATGGCGTGCAGAGTGTCGGCTGCTGCGGGTTGACCACTTGGCGACCACACTGGAACAGCTTGAGCAGGTTGTGGCCGGTACAGACCAGACACCACTCTCTGTTGACCTTCGCCAAACCCCGCAACCGGAATTGCCGGAAGCCTCGGCCCTGCTTGATCTGGCCGAATAAACTTCGATTATCTATGTAGTAGTGAGGAAATTTCGCTACTCCGACTCCACGGAAGTCTAGCCAGAGAACGATCAATATATCGACGAATTGCTTAGTTGATCCAGCCGACCAAATCTTTGCCTCAGCCCGTCATTGTCTGGGCGATCGCCCCCCTGATAAAATGCAAGCTACTTGGAAGGGCTCGGCAAGGCAAGGGAGCGGCCCCTAGTGGGCCGCTCAAACATTTCGGACAGTGCGCCCCAAGACAAAGGAGGCCCCCATGACCGCAGCAGAAATATTGAGCCCCGAGGCCGAGCAAAGCGTAGCCCAGATCGTCCGCCAGGACCTGGAGCACATAACCACCGACGCCATCTCGATCAACGAGGTCAGGATCACACCCGGCGAGGACCAGGACGGAGACCCGTACTACCACATCGTGGTCATCTACTCCGGGAACGGCGACCTCCTCAACCCGGCGTGGCTGAATGGTTTCAAGAGACGGAACCGAGACCGTCTCACCAAGTTGGGGATTCACCTCACAACGGAATCTTACGTGGAAGCCACCGAGTACGCCGAGTGGTCAGAGTGGTCAGAGTGGTCAAAGGTGTCGAACGTCGCTTACTACGAGGGGTAAACACGAATGAACTGGGAGCAGCTGCTCGAACTGGCCGAGATGCTAGCCGGGGCGCCGCTACACGGTGAGACTAGAGGCAGGCCGCAACAGACTCACCTCAGAAAAGCGAACAGCGCCGCCTACTACGCCATGTTCCATGTACTCGCCAACAGCAATGCGGACACACTCATCGGATCAACAGCAATCGTTCGGAGAAGCGAAGAATGGACCGCTACCCAACGGGCACTTAACCATGGGACGGCCAAGAACATTATGAACAACCCGAACCGGATGGCAAACTTCCCTGCCCACATGCAGGACTTCGCCGCAACCTTCGTCGCACTACAGGTCCAGCGCCACGAGGCCGACTACAACCCAAACCCCGACACGCCGTTGACCAGAACGCAGACCATGCGGAACATCCAGCGCGCCGGTGACGCCACCCAAGCTTTCCTGGCAGCGCCGCCTCAAGAACGAAGACGGTTTGCCACTCACCTGCTATTTACGCGCAGGAACTGAGCAACCCGGTCAAGACCCTCAACCCGCGCTGATCCAACCAGACCAATCCACCAACAGTCGGAATAGCGAAATCTCCTGGTAATAGTGGCCTCTTGAAACGTATTATAAATCTCATAAGGCCATAAACGACTGTAATGCGTCGTTTGGACGCAGTATGAACCCCGGCCAATGGCTTTCCGACCAGACTTTTAGCGGCGTTACCGTGTGATGGCGTAAAGGAACTGGTCCATAACCTGCCCCTCTTTCACGACGCTTTTGCGTAGGCGACCCTCGCAGACGTATCCCGCTTTCTCCATCACACGGGCCGAAGCGCGGTTCCATTCGTAAACGTAACCGTAGATCCTTACCAGATCGAACCGCAGGAATGCGTACTCGGTGAACGCCCGCAAACACGCGGTAGCAACACCCCGTCCCCAGAAGGGTTCCCCCAACCAGTACCCGACCTCACCCGAGCGGCGGTGAACGTCCCGTTGCAGTCGCAGCCCAATTCCGCCAATCAACTCCGTAGCGTCGGCTATTGCGAAGTCGGTTTCCGTGGATTGCTGTTCCGCGAAGCTGATCCACGTTTCAGCATGGGCTATGGTGTAGGGGTACGGGAAAGCGTCGCGCAGATTGCGTGACACGTTGCGGTTGTTGGCGTACCGGGCCAATGCTTCAGCATCCTGAGCCTGGAAGCTCCTGATCTGCCATTCTCCCACTTCTATGCTCATCGCTCATCACCTATACCGACCAGTATACCGGAGCGGATCGGTTTCACTGGCCTGAGGATGGGGGGTCTCGTACTGCTCGCCACGTCCGTCGCATCTACCCAACCATAGGTAACTTCGGACAACGATGCCCCGGATAGCCTGGTCTGGCGCTCCCCACAAAGGCAGCCGCCCAACGCTTCGCAAAAACGGCTGGCCGGACAATTGTCCTCCAACACCCAGAGCATCATCCACCCAGAGCATCATCCACCCAGAGCATCATCCACCCAGAGCATCATCCACCCAGAGCATCATCCACCCAGAGCATCATCCACCCAGAGCATCATCCACCCAGAGCATCATCCACCCAGAGCATCATCCACCCAGAGCATCATCCACCCAGAGCATCATCCACCCAGAGCATCATCCACCCAGAGCATCATCCACCCAGAGCATCATCCACCCAGAGCATCATCCACCCAGAGCATCATCCACCCAGAGCATCATCCACCCAGAGCATCATCCACCCAGAGCATCATCCACCCAGAGCATCATCCACCCAGAGCATCATCCACCCAGAGCATCATCCACCCAGAGCATCATCCACCCAGAGCATCATCCACCCAGAGCATCATCCACCCAGAGCATCATCCACCCAGAGCATCATCCACCCAGAGCATCATCCACCCAGAGCATCATCGGCATTGCTGCCAGCCATCATCCACCCAGAGCATCATCCACCCAGAGCATCATCCACCCAGAGCATCATCCACCCAGAGCATCATCCACCCAGAGCATCATCCACCCAGAGCATCATCCACCCAGAGCATCATCCACCCAGAGCATCATCCACCCAGAGCATCATCCACCCAGAGCATCATCCACCCAGAGCATCATCCACCCAGAGCATCATCCACCCAGAGCATCATCCACCCAGAGCATCATCCACCCAGAGCAGGTAATCATCCACCCAGAGCATCATCCACCCAGAGCATCATCCACCCAGAGCATCATCCACCCAGAGCATCATCCACCCAGAGCATCATCCACCCAGACAACTTGAAAGCATCATCCACCCAGAGCATCATCCACCCGAGCATCATCCACCCAGAGCATCATCCACCCAGAGCATCATGGGAAATCAGTCCCCGGTCGCTGAGACATCGGGCCGTTGCCGCGGTCAGTTCGGACCCAATAAACGCCAACCAGCGCGGCACCCTGGTGCGGGCTCTGGTTTGCCCAACATCGGCATTGCTGCCGCCATGACCCTTTCCAAAACCGTCTTTCCGGCCAGCTTTCTAGTGTGATGTATCTAAAGTACGCCTGCAAAAACTGGCGACCTTGGCCAGGATCTGGTCTGGTCGGCGGTCTTGGTCCAGATAAAGGGCTTGGGGTTTTCGTTGGTAAGGTCAAGATAGCGGTAGATGGCGGCTTCCAGTGCCCCGCTGCTCTGATGCACCCCTCGCCGTAGTTGCTGCTCGGTCAGCATCCCGAACCACCGCTCCACCAGGTTCAGCCAGGATGCGCTGGTCGGCGTGAAGTGCCGGTGGAACCGTGGCCGCTTGGCTAACCAGTTCCGGATCAGCGCCGTCTTGTGGGTGGCGTAGTTGTCCACGATGAGATGGACGTCCCGGTCAAGGGGCACTTCGGCCTCAATGGTATCGAGGAACTTGCGGAACTCCACGGCCCGGTGGCGTCGGTGGCATTGGCCGATCACCTTGCCGGTTTTGGCATCCAGCGCGGCGAACAACGATGTGGTGCCGTGGCGCAGGTAATCATGGGTGCGCCGTTCCGCCTGTCCGGGGCGCATCGGCAATAGCGGCCGGGTCCGGTCCAAGGCCTGAACCTGGGACTGCTCGTCCACGCACAATACCAACGCCCGATCCGGCGGGTCCAGATAAAGCCCCACGATGTCCCGCACCTTCTCGATGCAGCAGGGATCTGCCGACAGCTTGAACGTCTCGGTGCGGTGGGGTTGCAGTCCGAAGGCACGCCAGATGCGGCGGATGGTGTTGTGGCTCAGGCCGGACCGCTGGGCCATGGACCGAGTGCTCCAGTGGGTGGCGTCTTTAGGTGTGCTCTCCAACGTCAGCGTAATCACCCGTTCCACATCATCATCGGTAACCGCTCGGGGCCGACCGCTGCGGGGCTCGTCCGACAGGCCATCCAAACTCCGCTCCAAGAACCGCGCACGCCATTTGCCCACCGTTGCGTCGGACACCCCCAGATCGGCGCCCACGGCGGTGTTGCTCCGGCCTTCGGAGCAGGCCAGTATCATTCTGGCCCGCCGCGCCAGGGCTTGCGCCGTCTTCGGTCGTCGCACCCACCGCTCCAGAGTTTCCCGCTCCATGTCGTCCAAAATCAGCGGTGGCATTGGTCGTCCGATGGCCATGGTTATCCTCCCTCGGGACTGCTCACCCGGAGGATACCTCAGCGCTGATACTATTACTACTAACTTCAATTATACCACACTAGGTCCGAGGGGCGGCTAACGATACCTACACGCCTCTGGACCACAGGTCTCCGTCCCCCAACACACAACGCCACTTACTCCAAAAATAGTTTCTGATCCCGTCAACTTATAGAGCGGGACTGATAGGGAAGGGTTCGAGGAGGCCGTCCGGTACGAATCAGGTTGACGCGCATCTTCGGTGGGCTGCATACTCGGTCTCGCCAGCTAGCTTGGCCTGCGAACTGGGTAATCCCGAGCTTAGTACGTCCTGCAAACGTGCTGGATTGGCAGGTGTCTACCGAGGGATAGGCCAGTTGCTTTGCAAAACGGGAACCCAAACAACTCAAGGGGGAGGTGAACCGTGGCAGGACCATGTACCGGCCTAACCGTCCTGGATTTCTCAATGGGGATGCCGGGAGCCCTGTGCACCCTGGTAATGGCCGACTACGGGGCCGAGGTGGTCAAGGTTGAACCTCCCGGCGGAGATCCTTTCCGCTTTCAACCCGCGTGGATTTCATGGAACCGCGGAAAAAAAGGCATTGTGCTGGATCTGTCCACTATAGAAGGCCGCGAACAAGCCACCCAGCTGGCCGCCGAGACTGATGTTCTGGTCGAGTCCTTCCGTCCCGGCGACATGGAAGACTGGGGGTTGGAGTTTGAAACCCTGTCGCAGCTTTACCCGCGGCTGGTCTACTGCTCCATCACGGGCTTTGGGCAAAAGGGCCCGCTCCGCCGCGTTCACGGGTACGAGGGAGTCGTTGTGGCCAAAGCAGGCCGGATGCTCAACCTGGAGGGGCAACCCAACCGGGAAGGCCCAGTGTATTCGGCGGTGTGCACCGGTAGCTGGCACGCCAGCCAGGCCGCGGTGCGCGGGATCCTGGCCGCCCTGCGCGTGCGTGACCTGAGCGGGCGCGGTCAATGGGTCCAGACCAGCATCGTCCAGGCCCTGGCTTCTCCCCACGACAACAATGTCGGCGACGGCGGACTGGTGAACATGCAGCTCCGGCGCCGGGACCCGGAGCGGTTTCCCGCGAGACCCCGCGGCCGGGGCCTCTCCTCCATCGGATACGTTCCCGTGCGTACCGGAGACGGCGCATGGCTGCAACACGCCAACCAGAGGGTGCCGCACATCCAGGGGCATCTTAAGGCCATCGGCCTCGGGCCGCTGCTTGAAGACGAGCGCTTTGCCAGAGTACCCGGCATCAATTTCGAGAACCAAGAACTCCTGCGCCGGGAGATACTGGAGAAACAACTGGAGAATACCGCCGACGAATGGATGGAGATTTATCTCGAGGACGGCAACATTGCCGCCGAGCCCTATCGAAACAGCGTTCAGGCGATGGACCATCCGGCGGTGGTCGCCAACGGCACGGTGGTCACCATTGATGATCCGCGCGTGGGTCCGCTGCGGACACTGGCGCCGCTCGTGGATTTAAAGGAAACGCCGGGCGAACCCAGCGGGCCGGCCCCCGACATGGGACAGCACACTGCGGAAGTGCTGGGACGCATCCGAAATTCCCCGGCCGCAGGGGACGCTTCGCCCGCGGTAAACGGCGCCGATGCGCTATCCCACCCGCTGTCCGGGATAACTGTGCTGGACCTGGCGACAATCCAGGCCGGGCCCTACGGCGCGGCGCTTTTGGCAGACCTTGGGGCGCGGGTCATCAAGATCGACGCCACCGACCGGCGATTGGACGAGGCACGTCGCTCCACTGCGGTAGCAATGGCCGACGCACGGACCTATGCCGGCAAGGAGGGCATCCAGATTGACCTTCAAACCCCGGAGGGCAAGGAGATCATCCACAAGCTCATCGCTCAGGCCGATGTCCTCTCCCACAACTTCCGCCTCGGCGTTCCGGAGCGTCTCCAGGTCGATTGGGAGACCTGCCGGAAGATCAACCCGCGCCTGATCCACGTCTGGATGGCGACTTACGGTGAGCATGGGCCGCACGCGCGGCGGCCGGGCGCTCACCCCATTCCCGGCGCCATCATGGGCGGCGCCATGCGACAGATGGGCCGGGGCATGCCCCCGCCTCCGGAACAGGTGATGGATGTCGAGGAGACCGTTGAGGCGACCCGCTGGCTCATGAAATCCAACTGGGGGCCGGACCAAAACACGTCGCCGGCGGTGGCCACGGCCGTCATGCTGGGCCTGCGGGCGCGAGAAACGACCGGCAAGGGCCAGCCCATCCAACTCACCATGCTCAACGCCAATGCCTGGACCAATGCCGACGAGTATTACGACCACGCCAACCGGCCGCCCATCGCCATGCCCGACGAAGATATACACGGCCTTCATGCCCTGTACCGTCTCTACCGCTGCCGGGAAGGGTGGGTGTTCCTGGGTTGCCTGTTCCAGGAGGAGTGGGAGACATTCTGCCGCACGGTGCAGCGGGCGGAACTCCTGGACGATCGCCGGTTCTCCACTCCGGAGGCGCGACAGGCCAATGACGAAGCGCTGATCGCCGAGATCTCGGCAATCTTCGCCGAGCGCACCGCTGGCGAATGGGAAGAGTTGCTGACCAAGGCGGACGTTGCCTGCGTGCAGGCCGACGAAGCCCTGGAAGGAGAGTTTTACGCGGACCATCCCCACGCCAACGCGAACGCTCTGAGCGTTGAGGTGGAGCACTCGTATGTCGGAAAGTACCTCCGTTACGGCGGGTTGGTCGAATTGTCCCTGACCCCGGGAATCTACCGAACCTCCATCCAAATTGGCCAGCACACCAAGCCCCTTCTTCGGGAAATCGGGTACGATGACCAGGAGATCGAGGACTTGGAATCGCGGGGAATCGTCCAGTGGGCGGACCCCTCAGTGGGTGGGGAGCCGTAGGCCAGTACACCCAACGTGCTTCAAGCCGCTCCACACCTGGGTAATATAATCTGCGTCCAAGTTGCGAAGGGAGGCCATACTTGGCAGTACTGGTCAGTTTCGATATAGATGGAACGCTGGAAGCAGGCGACCCACCTGGGCCCATCAGCATGAGCATGGTCAGAAAGGCCCAGGCTCATGGGTGCATTATCGGTAGCTCGTCCGACCGCCCGCTTCCGGTACAGCAGGCCATTTGGGACAGACACAGCATCGAGGTGAGTTTTGTCTCAGCGAAGCAGGATCTCCCGGACGTGAAGTCTCGCTTTTCGGCGGCGGAGTACTACCATATTGGCGATACGGAGTTGGATCGCCAATTTGCCCTGACAGCGGGGTTCCATTTCGTCTGGATGGATGCCGGAAAGACCGAGCCGTGGCTTAAGATGACGGACTAGGGTTAGACTCACATTCCGCATGCTTTTATTTTCCCACGGCCTATCCGGACCTGAACCTGAAGAACTCCACGTATCATATCAGCCTTGGATTCCGATGGGGACATCGGGGAACTTAACCATGGGCGATAAACATATTTGACCATCAAAAGTACTCGACAGATAATCCGCGCTAGATGGTTTCGGTAACGGCAACGCGCGGTCTGCGAGATTCCACAGGAGGGGAGAACCATGTCAACGATTCCAGGCCTACAGAGGCCTGCCCCGGTTCCCAATGATCTGACCAAGCCCTTCTGGGACGCCTGCAACGAGCGGCGGTTGGTCTTGCAGAACTGCACCGCCTGTGAGAGGTTGCACTATCCGGCCACTCAGCGGTGCGATAAATGTGGCTCGGCCGACAATCTGGAATGGAAAGAGGTGCAAGGCAAGGGTCACATTGACGTGTATATGGTCATACGCGACTCCCGCATCAGGGGATTTCAGTCGGCGCAGCCCATCAACTTCGCGGTGATAACCCTGGACGAGGACTCTGGCATCAACTTCTTGTCCAACCTCCCGGGCACCCTGCCGGGCGAGGTCCCCGTTGGAGCCCCGGTGGAACTGATATTTGAAGAAACTAGTACCGGCCAGTTGGTCCACGAGTGGCGGGTGCTCACCTAGTCCACTTGGGTCCGACGGACACGGTCAATTGCGCAGATGGCATGAGGGAGTCGAGATGGTTAGTGGCACGAATTGGATGAGAAATCAGGAAGGCATGGGGATCTGGGAGCACCGAGGCAAGGTAGCCGTTGTAGGTTGGGGTCAGTCCCATATGGACCGGCGCTGGGACGGTGTGTCCCTGGACAGAAGTTGCGGCGGCTTGAGCAAGGAGGCATGCCTGAAGGCAATTGCGGATGCGGGCCTGTCGCTGGACGACATTGATGGGCTCATCACCAGCCCGGAGACCCGTGCGGAGCAGACCTGGGCCCCTCGCCCCTATTTTGACCCTCCCTACGACACCGAAGATGGCCTGACCTATGCTTCAGCGGAGTGGATGCAGAGGGAGATGGGGTTCAAGAACGTAAAGTACCTCAAATCCGATGCACCCTACATCGGCCCGATGATGGGCCTAGCCGCTCAGGCGGTCGGTGATGGTTTATGCGAGACCGCTCTGGTATGGTACCCAATGGTCAACCTTGCCGGCCGGTACGGGCACAATAACCCACAGAATATCAATCAGGAAGCCCCCGGGAATAGCGCCTTTTCCCTTCCGTGGGGTTATCAGAGCGGCGCCATGTTCAACAATCTGGTGATCTTCCAGCAGTACTGCAAGAAATACGGCAAGTCCCACGACGGACTGGCCGACCTCTGCTTGAACCTGCGCAGAAACGGCCTGAAGACTCCCTGGAGCTACTACGCTCTGCACGAGCCCTATCAACTCACGCGGGAGGACTATCTGAACGGGCGTGTTATCGAGGAACCGCTGGTCATCTATGACTGCGACAGGCCGGTCAATACCTCCGCGGCCTTCATCTTTACCACCGCCGAGCGTGCCAGGGACCTGAGGCAACAGCCGGTCTACGTCCTTAACCATGCCCAGAACGGTGGCAGGGGTAGGAGCACGATGTCGACCCTAGAAGAGCACCAGGAGGCGGTCGCCAGCCTGGCGCGGAAGATGTGGGAGGGTTCCGGTCTGGGCCCTGACGACGTTGATATTTTCAACCCGTACGACGGGTACCTCACGTTCACTCAGCAATTCCTGGAGGGTTTCCAGTGGCACGGGGTCAAGTGGGGAGAGGCCCACGACTTCTATGCCGACGACATCAGGGTCGAAGGTCCCCATCCCTTCCTTTCAAGCGGCGGAAATAACGGAACGGGACGCAACCGCGCCGTCCTGTACGCTGACAGCATTCAGCAGCTTCGGGGAACGGCGGGTGCACGGCAGGTGACGGTGAAGGCCGAAACCGCCCTGGCGGGCTGCAATACGCCCGACAGTAACGGCTTCATGATGTTCAGCAAGTATCCGAACTAGTATTCGGTCAAACCTGTATCGACAGATACGGCGGGAGGTGAGCCGGAGTGGCTACGCTGAGTAGCAATCAGCGGTGCGGGAGGTGCGGCATCCATGGTTCAGGAGAAGTACGGGGTACAGTTGACGGTGGAGGAACGAGCCGGGCTCCGACAATTGATACGAAGCGGCCAGCGTTCCGCACGGGTAATCACTCGGGCGCGCATCCTGCTCCGGACTGAGGAAGGGTGGCGCGTCCCAGGTGGTGGCGGCCTTGGACACGTCGCCGCGCACGGTGTTCCGCACCGAACGGCGGTACGCCGAGGAAGGATTGGACGGCGTGCTGCACGACCATCCCCAAGCCAACCGGTATCGTAAGCTGGACGACAAAGGTGAAGCCCACCTGATTGCCCTGGCATGCAGCGCTGCGCCCGAAGGCCATGACCACTGAGCCCTTGACCAGTTATCCTGCGCTTGCTGGCCGACCAGGCGGTGGAGTTGGGGTTGGTGGAATCGTTGTCATACGAGACGGTGCGTCTGCGGCTGAAAAAACATCCTCCAGCCGTGGCGGAAGCAGCAGTGGTGCATCCCCAAGGTGAACGGGGAGTTTGTGGCGGCCATGGAGGACGTGCTGGACCTCTATGGGGAACCCTACGACCCCCACCGGCCGGTGGTGTGCTTTGACGAGACCTCCACCCAACTGTTGGCCGATGTGCGAACACCGCTGCCCGCCCAACCGGGACGACCGCGGCGTCAGGACTACGCGTACCGCCGGGCGGGCACCCGCAACATGTTCCTGACCTGCGAACCCCTGGCCGGTTGGCGCCACCTAGCCATCACCGAACGCCGCACCATGCCGGACTTTGCCCACCAGATGCGGTGGCTGGTGGATGTGGCCTATCCTAACGCTCCGGTGGTACGGGTGGTGCTCGACAATCTGAACACCCACCGCATGGCTGCGCTTTACGAGGCCTTCCCGCCGCTGAGGCCAGGCGCATCGTGAAACGCCTCGAGTTTCACCACACTCCCAAGCACGCCAGTTGGCTGAATATGGCGGAGATTGAGTTCAGCGTCTTGACCCGAGCTTGCCTCCAGGGGCGCAATCCCGACGAACCTGCCCTGCAACGGGCCATCGGCGTCTATGAGTCCGAGCGTAACGCTAGGAAAGCCACCATCGACTGGCGGTTCAGCACCCAGGACGCCCGAAACAAACTGCAGCGATTTTATCCCTGCTACTCCAACATTGACTGAGTACTAGAATGCAGCCCAGCGGAGCGGATTCATTGCCCGCGGCTCTGTCGCTATCAGATTAAGGGGAAAGCCACCGGATGTTTCGTGCCGTTTTCCCCTGACTCAAGTACTCAATCAACGCGGTAATGAAAGGCGTAGAGGCGATGCAGTTTGGGCCGGCGTGTCATCCATTTCCGCAACATCTGACATGCTGGATCCCGAGAACCAAACCGGGGTACAGAATGCTCAGGTTCCCCACGACAGGACCCAGGTATAAGCCGACCTTTTGGCGATTATCCAATGGCCTTCAGGGATGAATTTCGGATGGCTGAAGAACGCACTGATATGTAAATCGAGAATCGAAGGATGACCCATCTGATCCCATTGATCAAGAAGTTCATTCAACTGATCATAAGCCGTGTCATTCCCGTAAACCACCACTTGTTCAGGGGACCTGTCTGATATCAAAGCGGCACTCAACCTGTCGAGGTCGATCAGGCCATAATCGAAACCGTGAAACAGCGTGGCCTCAGACGATGAATAAACGCTGAAGATTCTTGGGGGAAACCGTAAGGAACATGTAAAGGCCGGAGAAAATGTCCTGAGTATGAAACTGGCCTTCCAGTGAACGCCCGGTCTCGCGGAGGCTAGCATCTTGAGCAAACAGTCGGTTCAAATCTCGACGGCGATCTAGGTCGTACCAGTCCAATGCTATGGCCATTTGCGGGGAGTCGTTGGGGGGATCACCAATTGGAAATAGCCCTCGGTTCGTTGCCAAATCCCGCGAATCGGGATGAACGTACATAGTGACGCAGACAAGCCTTTGAGTTCACCATCGCGCTTTTCAAGCGCCACACTTAAACGGTATCCTTTGAACCATAGTGGCACTACCATTATCCCGCCATCCCTCAACTGATCGACCCAATGGGGTGAAACATCGTAGGCGCCGACGGTAACGATAATACGGTCATAGGGCTGGTCTGCGGAAAACCCCTCGAACCGTCCTCGCATATACATTTGACATTGTCGTACCCAGTTTTCGATAGGTTGCCGGCGGCCTCATCCACGATGTCCTGGTCAATGTCCACAGTTATGACGCTGCCGTTGTCGCCGACAATGTGAGCCAAGATAGCCGCGTTGTAGCCAGTACCGGAACCTATTTCCAGCACCCGCGAGCCAAGCTCCAAGCCCAATTGCTCGATCATTATAGCCATCATCGTAGGCTGAGTTGAAGAACTGATGGGTGTTCCCTGGTCCCAACGAATAAAAATGGGTTGGCCTGAATAGGCGGTAGCGACATCGACTCGTGGGACAAATAAATGCCGCGGCACATTTTCGAAGGCTTGCCGCACTGCCTCGCTGCTGATGGCGCCCTGCTCAACGAGGTCTTCGACCAGTACGTCTCGTAAGTGGTCGGCTTGATCTTGTAGTCCTGCTTCGGTGGGCATGCAGCGCTCCTCCTGGCTCGGCGTCAAAATGGGGGCGGCTGAAAGGCGGATTGGGGCTCGCAAGCATTTCAAAACTTCTCATTATCTTACGATTTCAGATTGTGCAAAGCGGGTTGACATTTCCGCAACCCGATGTCTCACTGAGCGCGGCGGCGGGCCTTTCCGCAATCAAATCACCCTCAATTCTGATTTGAAACTGCACTCGGTGGCTTTCTCCAAAGGGCGAACGCCGCCGCATGTGCACGTGAGCTGGATGATATGCCCGTTACATTTTCGGGCCATCAAACCCCAGGAGCTCACCGCCCAACCCGTTCCCTTTAGCTTGGACAAGCACTTTGAAGTCACCATAGTCATTCGAGTCCACCAGGGTCATCATGGCCATACGGCTCAGTTCCGTTCGGGCTGCGGATAGACCTTGCATCTGGAGGGCATCGAGGAACGAGAAGAAACCAAGGTTCGTCAGGAACTGGCTCTGTAGAGCGTAGCCCACGGTAGCCAGACCGTGCCGTTCACCCATTCGCATGAGGGACGTGAAGTCCACCTGGCAGGTAATGTCCTGTAGCCCGATGTGCTGGTATGAGTCGCTGCTGACGACGTGTCGATTGAAACAGATCAGCGTACCCTGGGCATTCTGGGACGAGTAGAGGTCAGTGGCCAGTTGACCGTAGTCGATAGTGAGAACAAACCCGCGGTCCAAGGCTCTGGAAATCTGGCCAGTCCAGTCTTCCATGGCCAAGTTCACCTCACCTCGATACCCTTCCGTCAAGGACAAGCCCAAGCCGGTCAGCCTCTGTTTGATGCGGGGTGAGGATGGCTCGTCCAGTACTTCGGTGAGATTGCCCCCCGCCGATGTGACGAAGACTTCCTTGACTCCTCCACCCTGGATGGCGAACCGATGGACCGGGAAGTTGTCGATCAATTCGTTACACAGGATACAACCAACGACATTTCGGAACGCCCGAAGTCCTGCGGTTTTAACTCGTTGGATTCCCGGAATCGTGTCTTGCCTGCCTGAGGGTATCCCATCTCCAGTCTTGTTGGCCCAGTCAAAGGTGAGGTCAGGTGATTGGAGCCATCCAGGCTCGTAGTCTACAGCGACATAGTAAAGCGCTTGAGCGAACTTGGGGTCCATCCTCCGGCAGGCATCCACGATGGATTGAGCCAAAATGCCATCGCCGGAACCCACCTCGATCAGGTGGAAAACGGGAGGGTCTCCGAGGAGGTGCCACATCTGCTCCAGTTGCCGTGCGATCAGGGCACCGAAAACCGGGTGGCTCGTGGAGGAGGTTCCGAAATGGGTGCTGATCCTGTTGCCCCGGGCAGAGTAAAAGCCTCCACTGGGCGAGTACAGGCAAACTTGCATGAACCGAGCGAATGTAATTCGCCCGTTCTTTTGAATTAGATCTCTGATCTCCTGGTCAACCGCTGAGCGCAACGTCATCTCCCAGAACGGCTAAGATTCCCTAGCTCCTTAAGCAAGCTTGTCAAATGGCAACTGCGTTTGGGCAGTCCATCCGATTATGACATCATTCGCGTATGGCGGAACAGCTAGTACTCAATCAATCTTGGAATAGCAGGGATAAAATCGCTGCAGTTTGTGTCTGGCGTCCTGAGTGGTGAACCGCCAGTTGATGGTGGTTCCCTTAGCGTTACGCTCAGTCTCATAGGCGTTGATTGCCCGGTGCAGGGCAAGTTCGTCGGGATTGCGCCCCTGGAGACAAGCCCGGGTCAACACGCTGAATTCAATCTCCGCCATATTCAGCCAGCTGGCGTGTTTGGGCGTGTGGTGAAACTCCAGTCGCTTCACGATGCGCCGCGCCTCAGCAGCCGGAAAGGTCTCGTAAAGAGAAGCCATGCGGTGGGTGTTCAGGTTGTCGAGCACCACCCGTACCCCCGGAGCGTGGGGATAGGCCACATCCACCAGCCAGCGCATCTGGTGGGCGAAGTCCACCATAGTGCGCCGTTCGGTGATCGCCACGTGGCGCCAGCCCGCCAGAGGCTCGCAGGTCAAGAAGAGATTGCGGGTGCCGCCGCGCCGATACTCGTAGTCCTGGCGTCGCGGGCGTCCCGGCTGGGCGGGCAGTGGCGGTCGGGTATCGGCCAGCAGTTGGGTGGAGGTCTCGTCGAAGCACACCACCGGCCGGTCGGGATTGTTCATAACAGAGTTGTCGGGTTCGGCGTAGCGGTCCAGCACGTCCTCCATGGCCGCCACGAACTCCCCGTTCACCTTGGGGATGCACCACTGTTGCTTCCGCCACGGCTGGAGGATGTTTTTTTGAGCCGCAGCCGCACCGTCTCATACGACAGGCTTTCCACCAACCCCAACTCCACCGCCTGGTCGGCCAGCAACCGCAGGGTCCAGTGGTCATGGCCCTCGAGCGCATCACTGCACGCCAAGGCAATCAGGTAGGCTTCGCCACGATCATCCAACTTCCGGTACCGATTGGCTTGAGGATGGTCGTGCAGCACGCCATCCAGTCCCTCCTCAGCGTAGCGCCGTTTGGTGCGTAACACCGTGCGCGGCGACGTGTCCAGCGCTGCCGCCACCTGGCTCGCGCTCCATCCTTCGTCAGTCCGGAGCAAGATGCGCGCCCGAGTGATTACCCGTGCGGAATGCTGGCCGCTTCGGATCAATTGCCGCAGCCGTTCCTGCTCCTCCGATGTCAACTGTACCCTGTATTTCTCCTGAACCATGGATCCTGCACCTCCCGCACCTCCCGCACCTCCTGCACCTCCTGCACCGCTGTTTCCCAGTCAGTGTAGGGACACTGCTCCACATCACCTCATATACGCCAATGCACGTTTGACTCAATACTAGTGCTCGAGCGCGGGAGTTCTTGCCGACGACAGCCGGGCCCGGCGGGTGGATGTGTCCACACCGCCGATCACATCGATCCTGACGCCGTTGGCGTAGCCCATCAAGAATCATCGATTTGTCGAACCGCCGTACCCGTAAGGGATCCAAGCAACGTAAATAGGCCCTTCAGCGGCCCCTGTTGCTGTTCACAGAAACGCGGACTTAGCTGGACTTTGCGCAACATTTAGAAGAAATATAAAGACCGGGTAAGCTGGCTTGACCCATATCTCATTAAAGGCCCAGCCATGCGCACCCTGCCCGATGCCATCGTATCTCTGCGCCTTCCCTGCGTAACGCTGTTTACCAACCCAACCTGGCGGAAAGCCCAGGTGCTGCTGGTGGGCGCGATCCTGACCCCGGGCCACGCACCGTGGCTGCGGCGCGGCGCGTCATGGGCCGCAGCGACCCACAGGACTACGCCGGCTACCATGAGGTGCTCAATCGGGCGGTGTGGTCGCCTGGTGAGGCGGCCCGCGTCCTGCTGCTGCTGCTCCAGCACCTGGATCACAGCGACGGCCCGCTGATCTGCGGCATACGAACCTTTTACCAATCACGAAACCCTGGAACGGCGTCGCGGTCCTCAGATCAAGGGTCGGGGCAGCTACCGGGACGCGGTGCGTTCCAGCCGCAGCTACGTGGTCAAGGCCAGCGGTCGGCCCGGGATTTCTCTGCTGTGGCTGGGCCAGGTACCCTGGGCCGGACGCCATTTCCTTGACCCGGATGGGCTACTTGGGGCCTTGCCGGTGCTCACGGTGCTGGCGCCATCGGCGCGGTACTACCACCAGCCGGGTACCACCAGCCGGGATGCCGCCACAAAAAGCGCACCGACTGGGCGCGGCAGATGATCTTGCAGCTGCGCCGCTGGCTGCCGCAGCGCCCACTGGTGCTGGTGGGCGACCACGGCTACGCCGTCCTGGACCTGCTCCACTCTGGACCTGCTCCACTGCTGCTAGTCCCTGGCCCCGCCGGTAACCCTCATCGCCAGATTGCAGCGGGACGCGGCCCGCGATGCGCCCGCGCCGCCTCGTCAACCGGGTCAGCACGCTCGCCCCCCGCGGCAAGGCGCGCGGCGACCCTCGCTCCAAGCCCTCCTTGACCAGGCCAACGTGACCTGGGCAGCGCCACAGTGGCCTGGTATGACGGCACCACCCGCACCGTGGAACTCACCTCCAAGACGCCGGTCTGGTACCGCTCCGGCAAACCTCCCGTCCTGATTTGCTGGGGGTTGATCCGCGATCCCCAGGGCGCCTGCACTCCGCTCACATCGGTCCTGACGCCGTTGGCGTAGCCCATCAAGAATCATCGATTTGTCGAACCGCCGTACCCGTAAGGGATCCAAGCAACGTAAATAGGCCCTTCAGCGGCCCCTGTTGCTGTTCACAGAAACGCGGACTTAGCTGGACTTTGCGCAACATTTAGAAGAAATATAAAGACCGGGTAAGCTGGCTTGACCCATATCTCATTAAAGGCCCAGCCATGCGCACCCTGCCCGATGCCATCGTATCTCTGCGCCTTCCCTGCGTAACGCTGTTTACCAACCCAACCTGGCGGAAAGCCCAGGTGCTGCTGGTGGGCGCGATCCTGACCCCGGGCCACGCACCGTGGCTGCGGCGCGGCGCGTCATGGGCCGCAGCGACCCACAGGACTACGCCGGCTACCATGAGGTGCTCAATCGGGCGGTGTGGTCGCCTGGTGAGGCGGCCCGCGTCCTGCTGCTGCTGCTCCAGCACCTGGATCACAGCGACGGCCCGCTGATCTGCGGCATACGAACCTTTTACCAATCACGAAACCCTGGAACGGCGTCGCGGTCCTCAGATCCAAGGGTCGGGGCAGCTACCGGGACGCGGTGCGTTCCAGCCGCAGCTACGTGGTCAAGGCCAGCGGTCGGCCCGGGATTTCTCTGCTGTGGCTGGGCCAGGTACCCTGGGCCGGACGCCATTTCCTTGACCCGGATGGGCTACTTGGGGCCTTGCCGGTGCTCACGGTGCTGGCGCCATCGGCGCGGTACTACCACCAGCCGGGTACCACCAGCCGGGATGCCGCCACAAAAAGCGCACCGACTGGGCGCGGCAGATGATCTTGCAGCTGCGCCGCTGGCTGCCGCAGCGCCCACTGGTGCTGGTGGGCGACAACGGCTACGCCGTCCTGGACCTGCTCCACTCTGGACCTGCTCCACTGCTGCTAGTCCCTGGCCCCGCCGGTAACCCTCATCGCCAGATTGCGGCGGGACGCGGCCCGCGATGCGCCCGCGCCGCCTCGTCAACCGGGTCAGCACGCTCGCCCCCGCGGAAAGGCGCGCGGCGACCCTCGCTCCAAGCCCTCCTTGACCAGGCCAACGTGAGGTGGGCCAGCGCCACAGTGGCCTGGTATGACGGCACCACCCGCACCGTGGAACTCACCTCCACAGTGGAACTCACCTCCGAGACGGCGGTCTGGTACCGCTCCGGCAAACCTCCCGTCCTCATTTGCTGGGGGTTGATCCGCGATCCCCAGGGCGCCTGCACTCGCAGGCTTTGCTCGGTACCGACCCCGGTGTCCCGCGTCAACTAAATATGCCGAATTATCGTCGATTAGTTTTGCCGGTTCACCTCCTCTACCTGGCCCCGTTGCTGGGCGGCGTCGGTGCGGTAGCTGGGCACGGCAAACTCCAGTATCACGGAGTGGTGCACCACCCGGTCGATGGCCGCGGCGGTGGCCATGGGGTTGGCGAAGCTGCGCTCCCACTCCGAGAAGACCAGGTTGGACGTGATGCCCAACGACCTCCGTTCGTAGCGTTCGGCGATGAGGGTGAAGAGGACCTCAGACTCCTCGGCGCCCTGGGGCAGGTAGCCCAGGTCGTCCAGGAGCAGGAAGTCGAAGTTGTCCAGCCTCCGCAGCCGGCGAGGCAGGTCGAAGTCGCGCTTGGCGGCCAGCAAATCCTGCACCAGGCGGTAGGCTGGGGCGAAGAGGACGGAGCAGCCGGCTTCCACCAGGCGGTGGCCCAGGGCGCAGAGCGCGTGGGTCTTGCCGGTGCCGGGAAGTCCGAAGGCCAGCACGTTGACGCCGCCATCTACGAAGCTGCCCTGGGCCAGGTGATCCAGTTGCTGTCTGAGCGCCAGGGGCATCCGGTGGTGCTCGAAGGTCTCCCAGGTCTTGCCCGCGGGCAGCCGGGACGCCTGACGCAGCCGATCGATGCGCCGGTGGCGGCGATCCTCGGCTTCCTGCTCCAGCACCTCCAGGAAGGTGGGCAGGGCATCGCCGTGGCCCGCGGCGGTGAAACGGGCCACCGACTGGGCACCCATGGTGGGCAGCTTGAATTGGTGGCACAACTGGCCGATGCGCTCCGGTATGACGCTGGTGTCGGTGTCCATCATCCGCACACCTCCGCTTCTACCAAGCTGCCCGTGAGGAGGCGGTCGTAGATCTTCAGGTCCGGCTTCCCGGACAGGATCAGCACCGGAGCCTCCGGCGGCCTGGGCTCGGCCAGGTCCCGCACCGCGGCGTAGTCGAAGGGTTTCCCAGTCTCCAGCAGCAGCGACAACGCGCTGTCCACATTGGCCTCCATGGTGGTCGCCGCCAGGTGCAGGATCCGCAGGTACTCCACGTCGGCACGCTCCCCGCGCCATTCCCGGAGGGCGTCGTAGGCGAGGCGGAAGTGCAGCGTGGGAAACAGTTGCTCTCGGAAACGGTAACGAGCAAAAGCACCGGGCTTGCGCACCAAGGATCCGATGACGTGGCGGTAATTGACGTTGCTTTCTCCCTCTCCCCGCACCCGCTCCATGCGTTCGACCAAGTGGCCCTTGTAGTACACTTCCACCCAGTCGGCGTACAAACGGATCTGTACCTCCTGGTCGATCAGACGGGAGGGGACGCTGTAGCTCCGTCCCGCTACCTGGATGGTGCTCCACTTACGCACCTTGGACCGGTAGTTGGCGTATTCCGGCATGGGAGCTGGGGGCAGAGGCCTCAGGCAAGCCATTTCCTGCTCCAGCTTCCCCTTCACCAGGCGGTTGCGCCGCTCCACCATCTCCCGGACGAAGCTGGCGTAGTGGTCGGCGGTGTGGAAATCGCGGCTGCCGCGCAGGATGAGGGCCTGGTCAACGGCGTCCTTCAAGCGGTAGTGGGCGTGCTCGGCGACGCCGTTTTCGTGGCTCTGGCCGCGATTGATGCGGGTGGACCGCAGACCGTAGTGGTCCAGCAGGGCGGCGTAATTGTCGTTTAGGGCCCGGCCGCGGCTGCGTTTCATCTCGTGGGTGGCGGCGGAGGTATTGTCGGAGCGCGCCACCTCTGGAACGCCGCCCAGGGTCCAGAGGGCAGCCTGCAATCCCTGCTTGAGCGCCAGGAAGGTCTCGCCGGTGGCGACCTCGGCGTAGCGCCAGCCCGAATGGCTGAGGATCAGCTGGAACAGCAGGTGGGAATAGGGCTGGCCAGCGATGGTCACCCCCAGAGGGTCGCCGTGGGTGAAGTCAAACTGGGCTTCCCGACCCGGCGGATGCTCCTGGGGGAAGTACACCTCCTGGTCCGGACCATGCAGCGCCCGCCAGTCCTGTAATCGTCGTTGCAGGGTGCGCAACTGGGAGGCGCTGAACCGGCCGGGATGGTGCTCCTCCAACCACTCGATAATTGTCGTTGCTTTCAGTTGGCCCTTGGAGTCGCCCCGCAGCAGGGGCTCAATCTCCTCCTCCCACACCCCGTCGAAGGGATCGGGCCGGGTGCGCCACCAACGCTCCTGTCTCGTCTCCGACGGCAACGGGCCGTCCTGCCACTTGCGTGCTGACCGCACGCACATCCCAGCCTTCGCGGCCGCCGTCTCCTGCGTCTTTCCTTCCATAAGTTTCTGCCTCCATAGTGCGACTTGTCGGTCCTTGATCAATCCGGCACCTCCGAGCCGGATGGTTTACTCCATCTCAACCGGCAAAAGTAGTCGTCGCATGAGGCATTCCTTATTGTCGTCTATCACCCGGGGCAGACCCGAAGCAAATCCTGGAATGGTTTGTCCTGCGCGGGCAACTGGAAGTTACTTTCCCGGAGGTGCGAACCTACCTGGGCGTGGAGACCCAGCGCCAGTGGTCCGATCTGGCCATCGCCCGCACCACGCCCGTCCTGCTGGGTCTCTTTTCCTGGATCACCCTGGCCGCCGACACGTTGCAAAAACGGCGTCCCATGACCCAGCGCACTGCGGCCTGGTAGGACTAGCCGTCGCCGACCTTCGTGGACGCCATCGCCCTGGTGCGACGCCAACTGTGGCTGGCGTCGGAGGGTTTTTCACTGTCGGCGGCCCGCCCTCGGCTTTGTACAATCAAGCGGCATAGGCTAGCGTGTCGAGCATCCTGCGGTACAAGAGGCGCGGGACTTTTATCGATTCGTGCTCGCGCTCGGACGGCATAAAAGTACCCTGCTGCACCCAGAGGTGTCGTCTGACCAGGGCGATGGCGTCGGCGAAGGAAGGGCTGGTCTTGTCATACCATGCCGTGGTGCGCGGAGCCATGCCACCCTGCTGACCGATCAGGATATCCGCCGCCAGCGTCACCACGCTGAACAAGCCAAAGAGCGCGGGGGTGGTCCGCGCGATGGCTCGTTCCGACCACTGGCGCTGGGTTTCCATGCCCAGGTGAGCCCGCAGCTCCTCAAAGGTCACCTCGACCTGCCACCGCAGCAGATACCACTGCAATATCCGCAGCGGTTCCGCCGCGACGTCGGTGCATAGCAAGGCATAGGGCCCGCGGCGCTCCGCCAGGTATCTGACGACGACCCAACGTATGGGAAGGCGCGGCGGCCCGCCGTGGTACCACAGCGCCACGCCCGAAGCGAGCTCGACCATGGTGGTACTGCCGTCGGAACCGGTGGCGCGGTAGGGGGTCCATTGGGTAGCGGGATCGTCCAGTACCGCAGTGGGATTGGGCAGTCGCGCTCCGACCACCCGGGGCCGCCCGATCTGGCCGGGCCGCCGCGCTGGCGCGGGCTGGTGCAGGGACGCATCCTTGCGCAGTTTGGTGACGACGACAACGGGCTTCGACATGCCCTGGCAATGCCGCAGGAACTCCCGCTTGGCGTAGCCGCCATCGGCCACCACCACCAGGTCCCGGTCCGGCAGCCACCGGCGCCGGCAGACCAGCATCTGCTGGGCGTAGTCGGTGACCGTCTTGTGCCGGCGGCCTTTGCGTCGGTCATAGCGGGCCGACACCACCAGCGCGGTCAAAAACGGCAGCGCCCAGTGTCGACCCGCCCATCCGATACGCGTCAGCAACATCAGGCTCACCCATTGCAGTCCGGGAGTCATCACCACCTGGTCGTCGGTGGAGCGTACGGGATCCCGGTACCGCCCCTTGGCAGCAATCTTCCGACCCCAGCGTCGTTCCACCGTCTCGTCAATGCCGAACACCAACGGCTCGGTGGACGAACCAAGGCGCCCGGCCACCAGCAGCAACAGCACCCGGCTCAGTCGCAGTGGCGACCACTGGGCGCGGTTGAGCACGTGGTGATAGATGGCGAAGTCGCCGTGCTGCCCAATCCCCAGGATGTTGAGGGCGGAGGACACGGTGCGCTTGCCGGGAGACAGGATCGCTCCTACCGCCAGGAGTTGAGCCTTGCGCCAGGTCCTGGGGTCAAACAGGTGCTCAAAGGGCAGCAGCAGGGTTACTATGACTGCGGGCAGGGTAGGCATGCTCGACCTCTTGTAGTGATTTGGTCGAGCTTACCCTGTTCTTATAATTCTGCTAGCTTTTGTACAAAGTCGAGCTGCCGACCCTGATACGCAGGAACTCCCCGTCGCTTTGTACCACCGACTTGTAGATTCCCTGGCTTACGCCGCTTGAAATGCGTAAAGCCCAGCTAAGTTTCGCAATTTTCTAGTAGAGGAAAACGCACACAAGACGCTCACCAGTCCGGCGCAGGCAACTCGGCCTCAGGAAAGCCCTTCGAAGTACAGGCCCAACAGGACAGGAAAGCCCAAATATCGTGCTCACCAAATGAGGCAACCGGGCCAATCGGCCACAACCTGAAGTCCGGAAGGGTCAAAACCAGCTAACGACGCCGAACGTAAATATTTACAAATGCCTACCGCATCGAAGAACCCATTGGAGGCACGAGGTGAATAGAAAAACGAAACTCCACACCAGCATGGCAGTAGCCGCACTCGCCGTCTTCGCCGTCATGATCGCAGTGGCGGGCACGGCCGGAACAGCCGAAGCCAGCCCATCGGAAAAACCCGGCATCTCGGTGCCTCACTGCAGGAACAGCGCTATCGCCACGTACTGGCACACTGAACACCAGGGACGGGCGGCGGCTCCAGCCGGCTGGCGAGTCGAACGCCGGCACTGGTCAACCGAATCAAATAATTGGAGCACCGGCTCCTGGGACTTCATCGGCGCGCCGGCCGACAACCTCCAGACCTTCCTGTTGCCTCACCGAAAAATGTTACCGAACCTTTAGCACTTGGAATCCGCTCCAATCAACGCCATTTCCGGCAGTCCATCGAGTTCCGCGAAGGTTTCATCGGTAGTAGCGTAAACCAGCTTTTTGGCCATTATGCCGTGCCATTCCTTCACTCGGCGTTGCATGGTTCGCAGCTGTGCCTCGGTGAAACGGTCGGGGTGTTCCGATTGCAACCTGGCCATTAGCGCCTTGCCCATGGCGTCCGGTTCGGCCTGCAGCCAGACCAGCACGTTGCCCCAAACGCCCTCGAAAGGGTCCTTGGGGGTTCGCCAGTGCCGGGGACCTCGCACGCGAGCTGCGTGAGTAGGTCGGACCTCACCCTGGCGCCACAGCCTCGGCAACTTGGCCAGGAACTTGCTGAGGCTTTCGCCTGACGGCGTTTCCCGCACTTCCGGAGCGGTCGCCGCCACCAAGGCCGACTGGGCTTCACGGATGGTATGCAGCAATAGCACCGGATCCAGCCTTGTATGGTACGTAGGGATGCGACAGACCGATCCAACCTGGGTTGAAGAAAACCGTGGGCCAGCCTGGTCGTCGCATCCTACCCGGATAGAGCCCGAACAGTTGCCCGGGCCAATCGAGCCCGCATCGTGCAAGGAAGGGCCGACGCTCACACAGGAGGTACAGATGGGAGGAGAACCGAGGTTCGTAGGTATTGATGTCTCAAAGGCGCAGGTGGACGTTGCGGTCCGGCCTACGGGAAGGAGATGGGTCATGTCCTACGATGAGGCCGGAAGTAAGGAATTGGTCTCCCAGATGGTGGACCTGGGGCCCGCCCTAGTGCTGCTGGAGGCAACGGGCGGTCTGGAACTGCCCTTGGTGGCCGCACTGGCGGCGGCGGCGCTGCCAGTGGTCGTCATCAATCCGCGCCAGGTCCGGGACTTCGCCAGGGCCACCGGAACGCTGGCCAAGACCGACTCGCTGGACGCGGCAGTCCTGGCTCACTTCGCCGACGCGGTTCGTCCCTCGGTGCGCCCTCTCAGGGACGCCGAGGCCCAGGTCCTCAACTCGCTGACTGCCCGCCGGCGCCAGGTGATGACCATGCTGGTCTCCGAGAAGAACCGACTGGGTACTGCCATCAGCGCGGTGCGTCCTCGCATCGAGACCCACATCGCCTGGTTGGACCAGGAGTTGCGCGACTTGGACCAGGAGTTACGGCAGTCTCTTCGCCGAAGTCCAGTATGGCGTGAGAAGGACGACCTGCTGCGCACCGTTCCCGGCGTAGGGGAGCAGCTCTCTCTCACCCTGCTGGCCGACCTGCCCGAGTTGGGCGCTCTGGACCGACGGCAGATCGCGGCCTTGGTGGGCGTGGCGCCCTTCAACCGGGACAGCGGTACCTTGCGCGGCCGACGCGCCGTCTGGGGCGGACGCTCCCGGGTTCGGGGTGTTCTCTACATGGGAACGCTGACCGCGACCCGTTTCAATCCCGTCATCAGCGACTTCTACCAGAGGCTGCTGGAGGCTGGTAAGACGAAGAAAGTGGCTTTGGTCGCTTGCATGCGTAAACTGCTCACTATCCTAAACGCCATGGTTAAGAATAGCTCTCCATGGCGTAGCTCGCGTCCCGCAGAAATTGCCCAACCTTCTTGACAGCCAACACAGTTGCTGGCTCGCTGGACGGCGCGCATCGGTCTGGGCCAGCAGGTGGTAACCACCAAGACCCTACGGCGACGTTTCTTCTCCTTGGCCGGACGGCTCACCCGCTCGGCGCGCCGCCTCACCCTGCATCTGCCCCAGGGCTGGCCTTGGGAAAACCAGTTCAGTAGCGCTCTGGCTCGATTGCGAGCCCTGCCACTCCCTGCCTGACGGCGCCGTCGGCGTCTGAGCCGTCCGCGACTACCCAACCGCCTCGCAGGTCCGCGTCCAGGTCGGACCCCGAGTGTCTCCTGCTGCAATCTGCCCGGATAATCTCGCCCCGCACCGCCGCTGCGGACCGCCAACATCCCTTGGCGCGGCTGCCACACCCGGCACCCGCGCCAATCTATCGGGACCAAGGCCCTACTGTCTCTTTCCTGCGCCTCTCATCCTTTGCCTGACCAGCAACCTGCATCCCTTCGGTGGATTCGGGTTTACGGGGACTAGTTTTTGCCAGAGATTGGGGCGCGGTGCCGGCCCAGGTGCGCTTCAGAGCGTACCGGACACTGAACTGCTCAGTGCCCAGTCCTTGTACTTCCACGTCGATCGTATCGCCGTCCTGGAAGGCGCTGAAGGTCCGATGGTGGTTGCCCCGATGGTTGGTTCCGGTGGCGATTACGTCGCCGGGCTCCAAATCGTGGATGGAGGTGACCCATTCGATGATCCGGGGAATCTTGTGGGCCATGTCGTTGGTGTTGTAGTTCTGCTTCAGGTCTTCGTTGACCCACAACCGAACCGGCAACTCATGGGGGTCTTCGATCTCGTCGGCGGTCACCACCCAAGGGCCCGTTGGGCGAAGGTGGCCCGAGACTTCATCCGTTAGAAGGTGTTGCCGCTGGGGGCAATTCCCGGGCGGAACCGTCGATGAAGTTCAGGTAGCCAAAGGCCTCCTCCTGGTTCAAGTGGATGGCCGGCTTGCCGATGACCAAGGCCAACTCTGCTTCGCCTTGGAAGATAGTGGCGGGAACGTCGGGCAGTATCATGGTGTCCCTGTACCTGAACACTGAGCCCATTGGAAACGGGTCTCCCCTAGCTCAGAATTGATAGCGAACGCCAGGCGGGCCCAGGCAAAGAGTAAGTAATGCCCAGGTACGTCTACCGGTGAACTGCGTGCGACCACAAATTCGATCAGCGGGAGTGTTTCGGAGAGCTACCGCTACGGGAATGCCCACGATATCGAGGCGAGCCTCGGAGAATATTGCATCCTGTGCCTGTGATTTACAGAGGCTCCGGTTTTACACCACAGACCACGTACGCCAAAAGTAAATCTCGCCGGGTCGGCCCCACCACATTAGCCAACCATACGAAGCACCAAAGCCCAAGGAGGCATCAATTGGACAAGTTCACACCGCTAGGAGAGCGCATCGTCATCAAGCCCATGGAACAGGAAACCCAGACCAGGGGCGGGATCCTGTTGCCCGACACGGCGAAGGAAAAGCCGCAGGAAGGCGAGGTCATCGCCGTCGGCCCCGGTCGCGTCTCTGATGACGGTTCCCGGATCACCGTGGAACCCTCAATTGGCGACAAGGTCATTTATTCCAGGTATGCCGGAACCTCGGCTTTGTACAATCAAGCGGCATAGGCTAGTGTGGTGTAACTGAAGTTAGTAGTAATAGTATCAGCGCTGAGGTATCCTCCGGGTGAGCAGTCCCGAGGGAGGATAACCATGGCCATCGGACGACCAATGCCACCGCTGATTTTGGACGACATGGAGCGGGAAACTCTGGAGCGGTGGGTGCGACGACCGAAGACGGCGCAAGCCCTGGCGCGGCGGGCCAGAATGATACTGGCCGGCTCCGAAGGCCGGAGCAACACCGCCGTGGGCGCCGATCTGGGGGTGTCCGACGCAACGGTGGGCAAATGGCGTGCGCGGTTCTTGGAGCGGAGTTTGGATGGCCTGTCGGACGAGCCCCGCAGCGGTCGGCCCCGAGCGGTTACCGATGATGATGTGGAACGGGTGATTACGCTGACGTTGGAGACCACACCTAAAGACGCCACCCACTGGAGCACTCGGTCCATGGCCCAGCGGTCCGGCCTGAGCCACAACACCATCCGCCGCATCTGGCGTGCCTTCGGACTGCAACCCCACCGCACCGAGACGTTCAAGCTGTCGGCGGATCCCTGCTGCATCGAGAAGGTGCGGGACATCGTGGGGCTTTATCTGGACCCGCCGGATCGGGCGTTGGTGTTGTGCGTGGACGAGCAGTCCCAGGTTCAGGCCTTGGACCGGACCCGGCCGCTATTGCCGATGCGCCCCGGACAGGCGGAACGGCGCACCCATGATTACCTGCGCCACGGCACCACGTCGTTGTTCGCCGCGCTGGATGCCAAAACCGGCAAGGTGATCGGCCAATGCCACCGACGCCACCGGGCCGTGGAGTTCCGCAAGTTCCTCGATACCATTGAGGCCGAAGTGCCCCTTGACCGGGACGTCCATCTCATCGTGGACAACTACGCCACCCACCAGACGGCGCTGATCCGGAACTGGTTAGCCAAGCGGCCACGGTTCCACCGGCACTTCACGCCGACCAGCGCATCCTGGCTGAACCTGGTGGAGCGGTGGTTCGGGATGCTGACCGAGCAGCAACTACGGCGAGGGGTGCATCAGAGCAGCGGGGCACTGGAAGCCGCCATCTACCGCTATCTTGACCTTACCAACGAAAACCCCAAGCCCTTTATCTGGACCAAGACCGCCGACCAGATCCTGGCCAAGGTCGCCAGTTTTTGCAGGCGCACTTTAGATACATAACACTAGGTACGAAGTGAAATCCCTGTGTCAGGCCTGTTGCGAGCCAGCAGTTGTTATGTGTCGGCGAGATAGAAAGGCTTAGCGCGCCGCTCCGTCGGCGTTATTCTGGTACACGAATTGGTACACACATCGGATTTGAGGCATCTTATTTGGTGTTTTTGAGTATGAAATAGCAGTGTGTTCTAGGGACGCCAGCCCACTCGCCCTAAAATAAACCTTCAAAACGCAGTTTCGTGCTTGATGTGAGCACGGGACGGCATTTTTATGTCTTGTGAAGTCCGGCCAAATCCGGTGCCATCCGATAAAAAGCTCACGCGTATCCAGTTTGTCATCGCGAGGAACGGATCGCCATGTCGATCTCGATCCCGAAGCGATGATAGTTGCCGCGATCAGATTGCCCCGCTCCGCTGGCAATGACTGGAGGAGCAGTACCGAAAGGACCTGAGGACTACTCCGCGAAGGTCGAGTGCACAGCGGCAGACGGTTCCGACGCGATCCGGGGCTGGCGGTTCAGCCGCTGCCAACCGCCGGCTGACCCAATATACCCATCAACTGCCCCACGTCGTCAAGACGCTCCAGGTTCTCCAGCATCTCCAGCACGCGCTCAGTGTCAGCTTCGGAAAGGGCGCGATGGAAGCAGTCGCGCACCTTTTCCAGGCGCTGATCCCGGGACATGGGGTTGGACGCTGATCCGCTGAAGGCGGCGCATTCGGCACTAACCGTAGTCCTGTCTTTGAGCAAAGCGGTGGCGAGCGTGGCACCCGATTCGGGGCCTTGCGGTTCCACCCTGATGCGACCCAGCATTTCGTCCATATCCGGGGAGAAGCGTCGGGCGTCGGTGAAAGTGTCGATACCCACCTGTCCGTCCAGCAGGGCGGCAGCGGCGCAGTATTCCACGCTGAACTTGCCGTCTAGGCCGCTGCGGGGTACCGGCCCCGAATGCCCCCGTCCCCGGCGGTGAATGGTAACCTGCTCGATATCGTCGGGATCAAGGCCGTTCTGCTCGCGCAGGTTCAGCGCCGCCTCGATGGCGTTCTGCATATAGACCTGGGCGGGGAACCGCTTGATGTCAAAGCCCGGGTCGAGCAGACGCCACGACGCGCCCAGGCCGCCGGTGGCCGTATCCCAGTTGAAGTCGCCCCCGAACAGGGCGGCCGCATAACCCACGGGGGATTCAAGGACCTCGTCGCTGGCGGTGTAGCCCATGCCGGCCAGGATGCCCGCCTCGGCGCCCATGCGGGCGGCGTTGCCCGGGTGAGTGGACTTGACCATTGTGCCCGTATTGGCAGTGAGTCCGCCGGTGCGTGAGGCGGCAATGCCCAGGGCCATCAGGGTTTGCTCCGGGTCCAGTCCCAGGGTTTTGGCGGCGGCGGCCGCGCCGCCCAGGGGACCCACCAGGCCCGGCGGGTGATAGGCGGAAACGGTGGCCGGCGCGGAAGCGGCACGCAACCGCCCCTGGATTTCCCAGCCCAATACGTAGGCGGTGATCACTCGCTCACCCGGGACGTGGTGTTGTTCCGCCAGGGCCATGGCCGCCGGCAGACAGGATGAGGTGCCGTGGGTGGGCGGAAACCCCTGGATCTCGTAGTCCAGGCAGTGGCCGAAGACCCCGTTGGCGAAGGCGGCAGCCGGCGGGTTGGTCTGGTAGCCCCAACCCACCACCGAGGCCTGGGGCGAGCCGCCGGCGTCCCGCACGTAACGGCCGATGATGTCGGCCAGTTCCTGGACCGAACCGGCGACCATGTTAGCCACCCCGTCAAGGATGGCGATTTTGGCTGCTTCCACCACCTGAGGTGGCAGGCTTCCATAGTCGGTGTCGGCAATAAACTGGGCCAGGGTTCGGGTTGCGCTCATGGGTTGCCTACCTCATAGGTTGGTTGGAGAACCACAAAGGAGAAAGCGTTACTGAAAATACAGCGGTAAACTTTGGCAAAACTATCATCGCGAGCCCCGCGTGGCAATCTCGTCAGGGTAAATCTCACCCTCCCAGGAACGAAATCACCATCTGCGAGAGGCGGACTGCCTTTTTCGCGATGACAAACTGGGCACTGGTGAGAGTCATACAGGTGTGTAACCCGCGATTCAATCCAGTCGTCAGCCTCATAGGGGAGTCCGCTAGGGTCCGGGCCTTTTGTACGCTAATCCCATGGTAGTACAATGACGAAGGAGATAATCCTACGAAATGATTAAATATTTATGAAGGAGATTGTATGTTGGACGAATCAGGACTCATGGCAAATGCAAGCCCTATCGTACGGGCAATGGCTCCGAGGGTTTCTGCATCTATTGGTATGCTATTGAGCGGTGGACAGGCGCGAAAGAACCTTGCAGCCGACCGTGCGGTTGTCGAGGGCATGATACAAGCAATCGGGCTCGCAGATTTCCGTTTCCGTGGCACTGCAATGGAATTGGAGGTCTTCACAAGTCCTAATCAAGAAGAAATCATGCGGTTAGTAACGAATACCGTGAAAACAATGTTGAAAGCGGATTCCGTTGTTGATTGGGCGAAGGTGGATTTGGACAAATTCAACCCAGAGTTCAGGCATCGATGGATGTCAGAGGTAAGCAATATCTCCGATGACACGTTGCAGGACCTGTTTGCGCGTTTGTTGAAGGGCGAGCTCGAATCTCCGGGCAGCGTGTCCAACGACACTATGTCGATCGCACGGGATATGAGCAAAACGAGGGCTGAAGAATTTCAGGTGCTCTGCTCGACGGCGTTATACGATCTCGCAGGGACTCCGTCGATAATTGTGGGTTGCGGCAGTCCGGGGAGCAATTCACTACAATCTTATGGTTTGTCATACGACGTCTTGATGAAGTTGGCTCATCACCGTCTTATCAACAACGACATGAACTCATACCGAACAATAAACGGGGGTCCTTTGGGACCAATTTACCCGGTAAAGCATCAAGGCCAGATGTTTCTGCTGCAATCGTCAACCCCAGGTAAAGCAGAGACTTCTAGCGCTAAGATCAACGGAATCTTGTTCACGCCTGCCGGGGAGGAACTGGCGCGCGCGGTGGAGCAAATTCCAGTGCTTGAATACACGCAGGCTATGTTCGAGTACTTGAAACATCAGGGCTGGATTGTGAGTCCTTTGTCCCAAGGCTCCTAACAGGACGTGGTAAAGGCCTGTTTTTGAGGTGCGTCCAGGCCCCCTTTCGCACATTTCGTAGAGCCAAACTGAGAATGTTCCAATACGGCGAATGCGGGCGATGGCTATAATGGGCCGAAACCAGTTTCGGGGGTGCCCCTATGGCCAAGATCAAGCACATTGCCATCACCTGCGAGGATCCGGATGCGGTGGCAAAGTTCTACAAGGAGGGCTTCGACCTCTTCGAAGTCGCCCGCAATGCCCGCCAGGTCCAGCTTTCCGATGGCGACATTAACCTGACCATCCTCAAGTGGAAAACCGACGAGGACGCCGACGTCGGCCCGAATGGCGAAAACTACAGCGGTATCCACCACATCGGGTTCCAGGTCGACAGCCTGGAGGATACGGGAGCCAAACTCCAGGAGATTGACGGCAAGGAGATTGTCCGGCGCGAAGTGGCGGGAGACGGCGAACCGCGTCCGCCTCGGGCCGAGGAGAAGTGGTCTGGTCCCAACGGGCAGGTTCTGGATATATCGGAACCGGGATGGCTCCACAAATTGCCCATGGATTAGGCAACCATTTCACGAAACGATTTCCACTCATCCGGTAGGGTGGTCCATGGCCTGGTGCAGAACACGCTGCCGTCAACCTGGAGGAGATGAACATCATGGAAGCAACTTGCGTTACCCACATCGGAATCTGTGTGCGGGACATGGACCGGTCCCTGGAATTCTATCGTGACATACTGGGTATGACGGTCCTGGGGGATCGCATGACCGACCCCACGGAAGGTGGACGGTTGCACAACTATCACCGCCAGCGCCAAGCCCGCCGCTGGGTCAGCTTGGCGTACGGAGATGGGGCCACACCCACGCTGACCCTCACCAGCCATCCCGGCGACGAACCCGATGGGGAACCCATCAAACTGGACACGGTCGGCATCAGCCATATCTCCTTCGGAGTCGCCGACGTGAAGTCACTAACCGAGGAACTGCTAAACAAGGGCGTTGAACTGGCCGGCCCCATCGAGTCCTTCACCGGCCCCGATGGAGATATCCGCAGCATTTACGTCTACGACCCCGACGGCATCCTTGTCCAGTTCAATACTCCGTAATAGCCGATACGTCTTTCCTCTCATCGAGATCCTATACCCAAGTTAGAGCCTGTGGACAAATAGCGCAGACATCAGGCCATGGCAATGCACCACAAACTGGATTGGACACGACAATCACCATTGCTACTCTCCAACCACGAAGACGTCTCGGTGCCACATTCAGCGCTTCCATAGCCACCAACTCTTCGAGAGCGCCTGCAACGAAATGAAGATCACGCACACCAACGAACCTGCCGGCGTCTCCATCCTCCTCGATACCGCTACCATATCGCGAAAACTCCCCGAGCACGAAGTGCTCCTGTCAAGGGCGGCGGGAAAACGTAACAGTTCAGACTTGGTGAGGTGAATTGGCCGAAGGCGGGTTGCCGAACGCTGGCACGGGTGGCGGTGGTTATGTCATATACCGGGCATGGATACTGAAGTTGACCTCACCACCGTCGACCGCGATGTGCTGATTGCCATCATCGCCGAGTTACAGGCGGTGATTGAGCGGTTGCAGCGGCGGATTGCCGAACTGGAAGGCCCGGCGAAACCGGGCGACCCGCTCCGAATGCCCGGCCTCAAGGCGAAATCGGCCCGGAAGCCCCCAGCGCAGCCGGGGCCCCGCAAGCAGCGACGCCACGGCTTCGCCCGCCCGCGCATGACACCGACCCACCGGGTGGAGCACGTGATGGAGAACTGTCCCGATTGCGGCGCCCACCGGTCCGGCGGTTGGACCCAGCGCACTCGGGAAGTCATCGAGCTGCCGGTGGTTCCGGTGCAAGTCACCGAGCACGTCTACATTGCTCGGACTTGCCCGGCGTGCCGACGGCGCTGCACACCTCCGGCGGAACTGGACGGCGTGGTCCTGGGCCAGCAGCGCCGCGGCGTCAACCTGCTCAGCCTGATCGCCACGCTGCGGGAAGAGGGGCGGCTGCCCATCCGTAGCGTCCAGTGGTATCTGGACACCGTGCATCAGTTGCGCCGCAGCGTGGGGACCATCGTGAGCGCCATCCAGCGCACGGCGCAGCGGGCCCAACCGGCAGTGGCCGCGATCCTGGACCGCATCCGCGCCAGCCCGGTGGTCCACGCCGACGAAACCGGCTGGCGTCAGAGCGGGGCCAACGGCTACGTGTGGACTTTCAGCACCCCCACCGAACGCTACTTCCCGCGAACGCTACTTCCTGCGGCGGGGTCGGGGCAAAACAGTCGTGGACCAGGCGCTGAGCGATGCTTTCTCCGGAATATTGGTCAGCGATTGCTACGCTGCCTACCACCATTATGATGGCCCCAAGCAGCGGTGCTGGGCCCACCTGCTACGGGACATCCACGACCTGGTAGCCCTCCACCCAAAGGACGCCCCACTGGTCCAGTGGGCCGGGGCAATCCACCAACTCTATGCCGCGGCCAAAGCCTTCCACCATCCCGAGCAACAGCGACGGCGGGTTGTCCAACTGGCATTGGAGCGCAGCCTGCTGACCATCTGCCAGCCCTTCCTGGATAACCCGTCGGCAATACCAGCCAGGCTGTGCCGACGCATCGAGCGCCACATCAAGGAACTCTTCGTCTTTGTGGCCGAACCGGACGTGCCGCCAGACAACAACGCCGCCGAGCGCAGCCTGCGCCATGTGGTAATCAGCCGCAAAGTCAGCGGCGGCACTCGTTCGGAGCAGGGCACCGAAAGCAAGATGGCGCTGGCATCTCTCTTCGGCACCTGGCCCGCCAGAGGTCTAAACCCTCTCGACGCCTGCCTTCAGTTGCTCGTTTCCCCTCAATTCTGAACTGTTACGGGAAAACGTATCACTGGGGGTGTCGACGTTCAGGGGAAATGTCCGCCTAAGTGTTCAGCGAAAATGTCACCTGTCTAGTCCGGGATCGTACCAGATGTCGATGCCGGCAGGGTTCCCGGTACCTGGCGCGTTGGCGGACTTTCGGCATCGATGTACCGCCTCACGGTATCTCGGTGGAGACCCAACTCCCTGGCCATCTTGCGCATGGACATGCCGTCGAGCTTGGCCTTCTGCACTGCTTCCCATCGGGCCTTTTGCAGAAACGTCGGTCTCCTGGGTGCAGCGGTCACCGTCATTATTGCCACGTCTTCATCGTCGATGACGGAGGAGCGACCGTTCTCTGCGGCTACCATTGCCAGTAATTCGGGGACTGGTTCCCGCAGTTCACTGCGGCCTTCAGGGAACGGAGACGGGATGGGATCACCTGAGGAAGGCGCAATGCCGTTTCGCAAGGTTCCTGGACTTGGCGGCGCCTCTTGGGCGGCAACGCTGCGTCCCTCATGCTGCAGCGACAGCCGGCCGTCCAGGCCTTGCAGCACCAGCACAGTCGCGCCAGCATAGCTGCGGCGTCGCCGACCGGGCAGCAGTTGCAGAGTATGCCTCTGGAACTTTACGGTGTTGTCTCGGGCTACTCTCCTTTTGTGCTTGAAACACAGGACCTGCTCCAGATGCAGATCTGACGGCAAGGGTTGGAATGCGGGATGAGGACACTGGGCGGGAACCTGGAAACGCCGATTGAAGCGGGGCAGGAATTGCTCGAGTACAGCCTTCGCCTGCTCCATGGTGGTTGCTCCCGCCAACCGGAGTTCCGTGATCAGCCGGTCCTGAAAGGTTCCCGCGGTACGTTCCACCCATCCTTTGGCCTGAGGAGAAAGAGCGAAAATCGTCTGGATACCCAGTTCTGCCATGGCCCGTCGGAACTGGGTGGGCGTGCCATCGGGCTGGTGTTCCGACTTGTGCTTGAAGACCGCGTGGCGGTCGGTATATAGGGCAAGGGGAATGCCGCGGCGCCGGAGCAGACCCTGCATCAGCAGGAAGTAGTTGAGGCTGTCCTCCTGCGGGCAGAACCAGGCATTGACCACCGCGCCGGTGGCGTCGTCCACCGCCAGCAGCAGCGTGAATGGTGGGCTGTTGTCGCCCAGCCATCGGTGATAACTGCCGTCCAGCTGGATCAGCATGCCCTCTTGGGGCATCCGTTGGCGACGGACCCGGTGCTTCGGTGGGCGACGACGGCGGGGACTGCTCAACCCGGCGTTCAACAGGATGCGCCGCAGCGTGGTCCGGCCGATGTGGATGCCTTCCCGTTCCGCCAGCAACTCTGCGAGATGGGTGTGGTTGGCTCCCTCATACTTGGTCTTGGCCAAGCGCACCAGGTCGGCGATCACCGCCTCGGGTGTCGCGTTGGACGGTTTACGGTCCCGATGGCCATGGGCCAGAGCGCCCGCTCCGTACTCGCGGTACGCAGCAAACATGCGTCGTGCGTGGCGCGTACTCACTCCCATCAACTCGGCCGCCTGGTCCAACGTAATCTGTTCGGCCAGCAGGCTGTTGAGAACCTGAAGTCTACTCTGCTCTTTCGGCGTCAATGTCACATTCTCCATGGTGTGACATTTTCGCTGGCCAGTTAGCGCGGACCTTTACGCTGGACATCGACAGCCGCACACCGACGATCAAGCCGCCCACATGGCCCAATTTACCGCCGCCTTTTACACGCAACATCAGGATGTTCTGGAAGAGCTGCGGTGACGGTAACTTTTCGTCTCCAACGGCAATCGGTGAGAGGGTTTCGAGATTGGATGCCATCTGTTCACTCTGTTTCAAGACTTCGGCTGGGCGAAACTCGCCAACTTTCTTCGTTGCAGCCTCCATCAACTGGATCGTAAGCTGGACTTTGCGCAACATTTAGAAGAAATATAAAGACAGGGTAAGCTGGCTTGACCCATATCTCATTAAAGGCCCAGCCATGCGCACCCTGCCCGATGCCATCGTATCTCTGCGCCTTCCCTGCGTAACGCTGTTTACCAACCCAACCTGGCGGAAAGCCCAGGTGCTGCTGGTGGGCGCGATCCTGACCCCGGGCCACGCACCGTGGCTGCGGCGCGGCGCGTCATGGGCCGCAGCGACCCACAGGACTACGCCGGCTACCATGAGGTGCTCAATCGGGCGGTGTGGTCGCCTGGTGAGGCGGCCCGCGTCCTGCTGCTGCTGCTCCAGCACCTGGATCACAGCGACGGCCCGCTGATCTGCGGCATACGAACCTTTTACCAATCACGAAACCCTGGAACGGCGTCGCGGTCCTCAGATCAAGGGTCGGGGCAGCTACCGGGACGCGGTGCGTTCCAGCCGCAGCTACGTGGTCAAGGCCAGCGGTCGGCCCGGGATTTCTCTGCTGTGGCTGGGCCAGGTACCCTGGGCCGGACGCCATTTCCTTGACCCGGATGGGCTACTTGGGGCCTTGCCGGTGCTCACGGTGCTGGCGCCATCGGCGCGGTACTACCACCAGCCGGGTACCACCAGCCGGGATGCCGCCACAAAAAGCGCACCGACTGGGCGCGGCAGATGATCTTGCAGCTGCGCCGCTGGCTGCCGCAGCGCCCACTGGTGCTGGTGGGCGACCACGGCTACGCCGTCCTGGACCTGCTCCACTCTGGACCTGCTCCACTGCTGCTAGTCCCTGGCCCCGCCGGTAACCCTCATCGCCAGATTGCAGCGGGACGCGGCCCGCGATGCGCCCGCGCCGCCTCGTCAACCGGGTCAGCACGCTCGCCCCCCGCGGCAAGGCGCGCGGCGACCCTCGCTCCAAGCCCTCCTTGACCAGGCCAACGTGACCTGGGCCAGCGCCACAGTGGCCTGGTATGACGGCACCACCCGCACCGTGGAACTCACCTCCACAGTGGAACTCACCTCCACAGTGGAACTCACCTCCACAGTGGAACTCACCTCCGAGACGCCGGTCTGGTACCGCTCCGGCAAACCTCCCGTCCTGATTAGTCCTGAGCAGGATGCGCGCCCGAGTGATTACCCGTGCGGAACGCTGGCCGCTTCGTATCAATTGTCGGAGCCCGGCTCGTTCCTCCACCGTCAACTGTACCCCGTACTTCTCCTGAACCATGGATGCCGCACCTCCCGCGCCGCTGATTGCTACTCAGCGTAGCCACTCCGGCTCACCTCCCGCCGTATCTGTCGATACAGGTTTGACTGAATACTAGGGGGTGTCGTCAAAACAGTGAGAGGGTGGTAAATTGCCGGTAACAGGGAGAGTGTGGAAGGTGGGGAGTATGACGGCAGCGCACCGGCGCCACGATATGACAGACGGTGTTTGGGAGCGGCTGAGGCTGTACCTGCCCGGGGGAGCAGGCAAGAGAGGTCGGCCGGCCCATGACAACCGGCGGTTTATCGACGCCGTTTGCTGGGTTCTGCGCACCGGCGCTCCCTGGCGCGATTTGCCCCCGGACTACGGAGACTGGAAGAACACCCACCGCCGCTTCTGCCGCTGGCGGGACCGGGGTGTGTGGGCCGGACTGTTGGAGGAAGTGATGGATGACCCTGATTTCGAGTGCCTGATTTCGAGTGGCTGATGATAGACGCCAGCTACATCAAGGCCCATCCCCACAGTGCCGGCGCTCGGGGCGGAAATCAGGCTATTGCCCGCACCAAAGGGGGCTGAACAGCAAGTTGCACCTGGCGGTGGACGCCCACGGAATGCCGGTAAGGCTGGCGGTTACTGGAGGCACGGTGGCCGACTGCTCTTTGGCGTTGCCCCTGATCGAGGGTATAGAGGCGGAGTGTCTGCTGGCGGACAAAGCCTATGACACCAATGAAATCATAGCCACCGCTCGGGCATCGGGAATGAACCCGGTGATACCGCCCAAAAGCAACCGGAGGGAAAAGCGGGACTACGACCAGGCACTGTACAAGTTGCGGCACTTGGTGGAGAACGGATTCTTGGACTTCAAGCAGTGGTGCGGAGTGGCGACCCGTTATGCCAAGAGAGCGGCGTCATACCTGGCCATTGGCCAACTCCGGGCAGTGATGATCTGGAGCAAACTCTTTTGACGACGCCCCCTAGGAAGAAATCCCCCAAAACGCAACCTCCCGCACCATGATTGACGCGCAGGAGCTTATCGACGCCTGCTACAAGCTCGTGCCGCAAGCGGAGCACACCATGAGCAGCAACGCACCGGACCAGCACGCACTCGCAACGGCCCAGGCAGCCCAGGCGCAGCTGCCGGGCACCACCGTGATACTCTTCGGCTCCCGCGCCACCGGCCAACACCGGCCCGGCTCCGACATCGACCTCCTCATCGTGACCGGCGATCACAATCCACTCAGCGCTGAAATTCGAGCCCGTAAGGCTGCGCTCACCTCCCTCAAGGCGCATCCGCCACGGGTCCCGGTCGACGTAATCGGCATAAACCGCACTCAGTTTGAACGCTGCAGCAAGGCCAATCAACACATCGCCGGCCAGGCAGTTCGCTACGGAGGCATCATGAGCGGAGAAAATCTGGGCCACGCTTCGTCATCCAACGACGGGTACCCCGACCACTGGCCGGAAACCAGGCGCCGCATCGAACGCGCCCAAGCATGGAACCAAAGCCTGGCCGACGTTATCAACAACCAACACCAGGAATTGGTCGGATTCACCGCCCAACAAGCCGTCGAGAACGCCCTCACGGGCTGGCTATCGGCATACAACGACATACGCACGTTAGGACATGACCCGAGGGAACTGTGGGACGACATTAAGGACATTGAGGATTGGAACGACCTCGACTTAAGCCGCGTGGCCGAGGCGGCCAACGACCTGTTCAGCTTCACGCAATACCGCAACCCGGGTGATCCTGACGAATACAAGGATTGGCTCACCGACTACGCGGCACGGTACCGCTACTCTGGCACTGCTCATAACATGACCGGTGCGGAAAGACGGGAACTTCAGCAATTAGTCGACCAATTCGTCACCGCCGTGGTAGCCAGGATCCACCGGATCAGCGGTACCGACCAAAGCGATGTATAACCAGACCGGGAATGGCATGAACCTGGACCGTACAGACCTGCCAACGGATTGACGAACCCGCGACGTTTTTCGTACAATCACCCCATCACCAACTTCCGACCAGGGGGTTACCAAACCATGCCCATCACACAGAACGGCGCCGAGCTCACCGTAGAGATTTCAGCAAAGGCCGCCGAAAAGATCAAGTATTTCGCCGACAAAGAGGGTTTGACCGACAACGTCGGTTTGCGCGTGGCCGTCAAGGGCGGCGGCTGCTCCGGCCTCACCTACGACCTGACCATCACCGACAAGGAGCGCGAGTCCGACAAGATCGTCGAGCAGTATGGCGTCAAGGTGATGGTGGACAAGAAATCCTACATCTACTTGGTCGGCACCCAGCTCGACTTCTCCGACGGCCTCAATGGCAAGGGCTTCATCTTCGAGAACCCCAACGCCAAGAAGGCCTGCGGCTGCGGTACCTCCTTCGCCGTGTAGCCAAAAGCCCAATCCATATCCGACGCGGCGTAGGGGCGGGTTGCATACCCGCCCCTACTGCATTTGTCCACCTCGCACCTGATAGTCCTGATCCAGGAGGCCCCGATGACCACTACCGCCGTTGACGCCCACACCGCCGAGGAGTTTCGCGCCGCCACCGAGCGGGCCGCCGTATACCCCGACGACGCGGGCATCCTGCGCCTCACCGGCGAGGACGCCCGTGACCTCCTGAACCGCCTCTCCACCAACGAGATCGACCCGGACGCGCCGGCCGGCGAGGTCACCGTAACCGTGCTCACCAGCGACCGCGGCCGCATCGTCGACCTGGTGTACGTCATCCACTGCGGCGACCACCAACTCATGCTGACCAGCCCGGGCCAGCAGCAAAACGTCATCGACTTTCTGGACAAGTACACCATCATGGAAGACCTGGAGGTTGAGGACATCACCGACCAAACCTCCCTGCTGAGGCTGACCGGACCGGACGCCGCCGACATCCTGGGCCGGGTACCGCACGATGAAGCCCTGCTGGTGGAGCCTCCGACCGACCCCGACGATCCGGAACGTCTGCCCACCCGTTACCTGCTGTCCGACGACCCTGACGCCGCCGCACGCATCGCCGCCGCCCTGGAATCCGCCGGCGCGGTGAGCATCAGCGCGGCGACCGCCGAGGCCCTGCGCATCGCCCAGGCCCGGCCGGCGTACGGCAGCGAGATGAGCGACACCTACAACCCGCTGGAAGCCGGCCTCATCGGCGCCATCGACTTCCACAAAGGCTGCTACATCGGCCAGGAGGTCATCGCCCGCCTGGACACCTACCAGAAGGTGCAGAAGTACCTGGTGTCACTGAGCTTCGACGCCGATCCGGCCCAGGCCGGCGCCCTGACTGGGTCCCGCCTGGTCAACGACGAAGGCGCTGCCATGGGCCTGGTCACTTCGACGACCGTCGTTCCCACCGCGGAAGGCGAGCACATCATCGGCCTGGGCTATGTCCGCACCGCGGCGGTGCAGATCGGCGGAACGCTGCGCGTCGCCAACGACGAAGGCGACACGGGCATCACCGCCCGCATCACCGCCCAGCCGCTGCTCTTCGGCGGCGAAAAGCCGGGTCCGGGGCAGTAACGAGGTCATCTATGGACTGGAAAGACCGTATCGTCAAAGACCCGCGTATCCTGGCCGGTAAACCCACGGTAAAAGGCACCCGCATCTCCGTGGCACCTGCATCAACTGCGGCGCTGTCCACATCGCGTGGAGCGAGTACCAGTGGGCGTTGATGGTGCGGGCGCCATGTCTCAGTTGCGGCAAGCCTTGGTGACTACTGGAAGAGCAACCAAATGAGCAACCGATCAGGACAGAAGAAGCAGGTACTTTGGAAACGCGATGGTCCTCACTGCGGCATCCATGTTGGAGGCTGTGGGGAAACCATAACTATCCAAGAGGCCGAGATCGACCACGTCATACCAAAAAATTTGTACACGTCTCTGGTGGATTATCCGAGCCAATTCAACAAGCGCTGGAACATGCAGCTTATGCACCCTGGGTGTAACCGGAATAAAGGTAGTGAGATCAATTACAACCCACCGAATCCAAATGAACAGTTTGTGTTTACTTGGACCAATGCACCAGACCAATTGCCGACTTTCCGATGTCAATGCCATTATTGGCAAATTTTCGAGGGTGACGTATACGTATGTACCCAAGGCATTCTTGGGCAGGATCAGCACAAGTTCCTATCTGCTATCGTTGCAGACTACGAGGAACCAAGACGCCAAGATGTAAAGATGATTGTCCAGTTCCGGGTCGGTCGTGATGGGCGACCAGGGGTGGGGTATGACCGCAGTAGGAACATGGGCTATGCGTTGCCTACGATACCGTCGCGATTAGTGACAGCGTTCAATTTCGCAGAACGCCATCGTGTTGGATTACCAACGCCATATTACCCATTGGGCCACGCAAGCGGTGGGTCAATATGGAAGTTAAACCGGCAATTTCAGGCTCAGGGGCGGTGACCCAATGCTACCATCCCGTTGGGTGCAGCTTCGACTAGATCGCACGCCGGAGCAGGTCATACCGTGAGGGCATACAGCGAGCGTTCCGGCTGCACATGGTGAAGCACGTAGTCAGCAATGGGATCAGGGCGCAGCTCAACAACAATCTGAGCGAACGACTGCAATGAACGTTCCGCGACAGGCACAAGACGTTGCGGTCGATGAAGAAGCGCGAGACGGGTAGACGTACATTGACGGGCTGGTGATGCGCTACAACTACTTTCGGCCGCATATAAGGCTGGACGAGGAGAGTCCAGCGGGGAAAGCCGGCGTTGCCCTGCCGTTCAGCGATTGGATGGACCTGGCAACGGTGGTAGAGGAGTGACAAACTACCCTACAATGCAACAGAACCATCCAAACACCCCACGTAACTTCGCCCCCCTCACCGAATACCTTCGGCGCTGGCTCTCCGCCGTGCCGGCGCCAGGGGTCGCCGTCGCGTTGACCGACCGCCGTCAGACCCTCCTCACTGCCGGCGTAGGCTACGCCGATCAGGCGGCGCGGAGCCCGGTGCTCGCCGACACCACTTTCCAGATCGGCAGCATCGGCAAGTCAATGACCGCGCTCGCGTTGCTGCAACTGGTGCAGTCGGGCCGGCTCGACCTCAACGCGCCGATCAGCACGCATTTGCCCTGGATGGCCCTGTCCTCCCGATACGGCCCGATCTCGCTCCGGCACCTGCTGAGCCATACCGCCGGCCTGCCCGCCGGCACCGACTTCGCCCCCGCGGCCCGCTACGAAGGCTACGCCCTACGTGACACCGAGGCCGCCTGGGAACCCGGCTCCCGGTTCCACTACTCCAACACCGGCTACAAGCTCCTGGGCTGGCTGCTGGAGGACGTCACCGGCCGGGATTACGGCAGCGCGATCCGCGAGCGGGTGCTGGAACCGCTGGGGATGAACTCCAGCGAACCGGTCATCACCCATCGAACCCGCCATCGCATGGCCACCGGTTACGTCCCGCTGCACGACGACCGCCCCTACCGTCAGAGCGACGTCCTCGTACCGGCAAGCTGGTCCGAATACGCCGTGGGCGACGGCAGCCAGGTCTCCACCGCCACGGACATGGCCCGCTACGCCCGGCTGTGGCTCAACGACGGGCGGGGAGACGCTGGGCCCGTCGTTTCGGCGGCCCTGTACCGGCTCATGACCACCTCGGCCATCGCGATGTCCCGTGGCGGAGGCGACCAGGACGATTACGGCTACGGCTTCGGGATAATGTCCCACCGGGGCGGCGGACATCAATTCATCGGCCACGGCGGGACCACCGTGGGCTTCCGGTCCATCATGCTCACCGACCAGACCGACGGGCTGGGGGTCGTGATTCTTTGCAACCGCTCCCAGGTGGACCTGTACCCGCCGGCCCGGTATGCCCTCCAGGTAGCAGCCGCAACCCGCGACGGCCAACCCGCTCCGGAAGCTCCGCCCCTGCCGGACCCAACCCGTGTCGCCGCCGCTGATCGCTACGCCGGCGAGTTCATCAACGAGACCACTGGCGCTGCACTCTCCGTTGCCGCTCGGGGCGACCAACTTCTGCTGCGCCGCCAGGACGCACCCGCCATTACACTCGAGCATATAGCAGGCAACACCTTCTGCGTCCCCGACGACGATTTCGACCCGTTTCCGCTGCGCTTCCGTGCGCCGGAGGTCGGCGGCGACGCTGCCCCGACGGTTGAAATCCACCACGGCCCCTCGGTGTACGTCCGTGAGGGCAGCGAGCCACTGGCTCCGTCAGTTCCCTGTCCGCCGGAGTGGGCCGCTTTCCGGGGCCACTACCGCAGCCACGCCCCCTACCTAACCAGCTTCCGCATCATCCTGCGCCGGGGACGTCTCTACCTCGCGTGGCCCAACGGCGGCGAGGAACCGTTGACACCGCATCCTTCTGACCACGGCCCATCGCCGCGATTTTCCATCGGCCCGGCGGGAGAGCCGTCCGCCGAGTGGGTCCGGTTCGATACCGTCGTTGGGAACCGGGCCCTGCGCGCCCTCTGGGCCGGCGGGGGCAGTTTCTATCGGGTGTAGCCGAGAGCCGCCTGCACCTCTCCTTCACAGGTATAATTCCCGCCAACACACGCCGAGCCAGGCAAGGTTCAACATGACCACCGCCAAGACGCCCAAATTCCCGACTACTTTCCAACTGCCGGATCCTCCCAAAACTCCGGACGAAAAGATGACCGCCTCCCTCCACTTGTCCGTCACCGGCAGCGCCTACCACCTGGCCCAACATCTCGGCAACCCTCCAACCACCATCGTCGGAGCAGACCTGTACATCACGCCAATCCCAACCGCCGAACGCGCCGACATGACCGGCTTGGTCTATCCCGACCTCCTGGTTGCCTTCAACGCCGATCCAGCCCTCTACCGGGCCCACAACGGCTACGTCATATCGGAACAGGGTAAGCCTCCCGACTTCGTGCTGGAAGTCGCCTCGCGCTCGACCGGACGGAGGGACACTCACGACAAGCGAATCGCCTACGCTGACCTGGGGATCCCGGAATACTGGCGCTTCGACGAAACGGGCCGGTACCACGGCACCGGCACCCGCCTGGCCGGAGACCGGCTGGTGGACGGTCAATACGTGCCCATCCAGATTGACGAACTGCCCGACGGCAGCCTACAGGGGCACAGCGCCATCCTGAACGTGGAACTGCGCTGGATCGAGGGTCAGTTAGGCTGGTACGACCCTGAAACTGGCCTCCACATCGCCACCATGGCATCCGAACGCGAAGCCCTCACACAGGAACGCGCGGCCCGCACCCAGGCAGAGGCCAGGATCCAAGAACTGGAAAGGCAGATCCGCGGCGAATGATCGCCACTGGACCGAGCAGACCCGCGGAACGTAGCCGCGCCCACCACCGGGCAGTATGCTGTTTCAAGCTCCTGCCATCCGGGCTATGATATCGATCTGTATGCAACCTTACGCCGGCCGTATCCGCCCGTCCTCGCCGGCCGTGAGCAGCGTCTCGAAGCGGTAACCCCGTTCGCGGATGGCGTCGCTGCCGCCCTCGTTGCGATCCAGCAGCGCCAGCACCAACCCCACGGTACACCCGGCCTCCTCGGCCGCATCGATGGCGTGGAACAACGAACCGCCGGTGGTGCAGGCGTCGTCCACGATGGCCACCGTTGACCTCTCCGGCAACGGCCCCTCGATCATCTGGCCCATGCCGTACCCCTTGGCTTCCTTGCGCACGATGAAGGCCGGTAGCGGCGCGCCCTGCTGCCACGATGCCATGGCCGCGGCGGTTACGATGGGATCTGCGCCCAGGGTAGGTCCTCCCACCGCTTGCACGCCGGCGTCGGCCAGCAGCGGCAGCAACGCGTTCCCGATAAGATGCGATCCTTCCGGGTCCAAGCTGATCAGTCGGCCGTCGAAGTAGTACGAGCTTTTCTTGCCCGACGACAGGGTGAAGTCTCCGTACCGGATGGCCCCGCGCTCCAGCGCCAACTCCAGTAATCGTTCCGCTATGGGCACGCTATCAGCAGGCATAAACGCTCCGTCGGCCGTCAATCCACGGCCCTATACAACTCGTGCTCCGCTATGTACGTCGCCACCGCGTCCGGAATCTGGTATCGCGTTGATTCGCCGGCCGCCAGCACCCGCCGCAGATCAGACGCGCTGAAGTCGACCCTCGGCCCAGCCACCGACACCACGGCGCCCGAGGCCACCGCGTGCGGGAACCACTCTCTCAGCGCGTCGACCACATCCTCAGGACCCCCCGGCCGTTCGATCACGGCCAGGCGGCACAGCTCCAGGATGGCCTCCGGTTCCTTCCAACGATGGAACTGGTCCAGCACGTCCGACCCAACGATGAAGTACAGCTCCGCGTCGGGCGCAAATCTGCATCGCAGTTGACGCAGCGTATCCACCGTGTACGTGGCCCCGCTGCGCCGTATCTCGCAGTCGGACACGCAGAAGTGGGCGTTGTCAGCAACGGCCAGTTGCACCATGCGCAGCCGGTGACACGCCGGCGTGATGCGCTGCCCCGACTTGAGCCAGGGCTCGCCGGCCGGCACGAACATCACTGATTCCAAATGCAGCGCGACCCGCGCCGTTTCCGCGATTAACAGGTGGCCCAGGTGCGGCGGGTCAAACGTACCTCCTAGGATGCCAATGCGTCGTCCGTGGGGCTCCCCGCCAGCCATCAGAACCACTCAAGCTCGGCTTTTCCGATCCGGATGGTGTCGCCGGCCTCGATCCCAGCTTCCTGCAGGCGTCGCGCTATGCCCAGCCGGCCCATCTCCCGCCACAATTGCAGCATCACCCGATAGTCCCGCATATCAGCCCGCCCCGTGAGACTTTCCAACCTCTCCGACTCCACAACGTAGACGTCGCCATCCAGGTAGAATCCCAACGGAGGCCGTTCGCGAGGAGCGCTGGCAACTGGGACCTCGTTCTGCCATTCCGACGCGTCGATGCCATCGCGCGGAGCCTCTGCCAGGATACGGATCAGATCGCCGAGCAATCCGTCCACTCCCGCGCCCGAAACCGACGATATGAAGTGGATGGGGGTCTCCTCATCGGCCCCGGCCAAACCCTCGTCCATGGCCATCGCGCGCCGCAACTCTTCCTCGATCACGTCCCGCAACTCGTAGGTCTCGGTTGTGTCCAGCTTGCTGACCGCCAGCACCTGTGGCTTGGCCGCCAGCATCGGGCTGAACTCGCGCAGCTCCCGGTTGAGCATCAGGAAATCGCCCGCCGGGTCATCCGACATCCCATCGATCAGGTGCACGTAGGCTCTTGCCCTTTCCGCATGGCGCAGGAACTCGTGACCCAGTCCAATGCCGCGGTGCGCTCCCTCCAGCAGGCCGGGAATCTCCATCATCACGAAGTCCTGACCACTGTGGGTGACAACGCCCAGCACCGGTTCCACGGTCGTGAAAGGATAGTCGGCAACCTTCGGTTTCGCGGCCGAGCATCGCGAGATCAGCGTCGACTTGCCGGCGTTGGGCTTGGCCAGTAGCCCCACATCGGCCAGGAGTTTCAGCTCCAGCCACAGCACGGCGTAGTCTCCCTTGGCCCCCGATTCCGACAACATCGGCTCCTGGTTGGTCGACGAAACAAACCGGGCATTGCCCCAGCCACCCTTGCCACCGTCGGCCACCAGCACCCGCTCATCCGAAACGACATCGGCCAGGAAGTCCTTGCTCCCGTCCCGGTGCATCCGCCAGACCACCGTACCCAGCGGCACCCGGATCTCGGTATCTTTGCCGTTGGCGCCGCGCTGGTTCTTGCCCTTGCCGTGGATGCCGCGCTCCAGGTAGAAGGTGCTGTTGAACTTCAGGTGCAGCAGCGTATTGATGGACGAGTCCCCAACGACATACGCGCTTCCACCGTCGCCGCCATCACCCCCGTCGGGTCCGCCGCGGGGTAGGTACTTGAGGCGCAGGAAACTGATGCAGCCATCACCACCGTTCCCCGCCTTAACGTTAATTCGAACTGTATCGATCATATATCAATCTTTAAAGGTAATCGTGGTAGTAGTAAGCGCGTTGATAACGTTCACAGCATACACCGGGTCAGGGTAATCCGCTGTTGATAACTCGGACGTTTCTCGTGGATCAAAGTTGGAAGAGGCGTGGATAAATCGTCGATGGACATCACATTTGGAAAAGGCCCGGAAATTATCAGCCGCCAAGGCGCATTGGCTGACACGTTGTGCTCAATATATCCACTGCATTTCCGTAAGTTGTAGACGACTTGTCAACGATTTATCCACACGGCACGGCGTTAGCGGTCGGCCATTTGGCGGTTGTACCAGTCCAGAATCCCGCTGCCGGTCCAGTACGAGACGCCGTCGAGCTGCGTGATGTATTCCAGCAGCCGCCGGAAATGCCCGATTCGGTGGGCCGCTCCGGTGATGTATGGGTGCATCGATATGGCCATGACCCGGGCGTTGTCCTCACCCTCGGCTAGCATGATCTCCAGCGAGTCCTTGGCCCGGCGGAACAGTTCCGGCGCCGAGTGGTTCTGCACCAGGTAGATGGGGATGTCGTTCAGCTCGACGGTGTAGGGCAGGGCGACCAGCCGGCCCGACTTGACCTTCATCTCATAGGGCTGGTCGTCGTTGACCCAGTCGGCCACGTACTCGATGCCCTCCTCGGCCAGGATATCCGGCGTGTGGTGGGTCTCGGCCAGGCCGGGTCCCATCCAGCCGCGGGGCGCCTTCCCGCTGAACTCCCGAATTACCTCAATGGTCTTGCGGATGGTGACCCGCTCGTCGGGTTCCTTGTGCAGCACCTGCTGGATGTAGCCGTGTCCCAGCAGCTCCCAGTCCAGGTCGAGGCACGACTGCACCATCTGGGGGTATGCCTCGCACACGGCGGCGTTCAGGCTGATGGTGCAGGGCAGGTTGTGTTCGCTGAGCGCCCGCTGCATCCGCCAGAAACCCACCCGCATACCGTAGTCGAACCAGGAGTAGTTGGGGATATCCGGCGAGGTTGCCGCGCCCTGGGGCGAGGGGAGCACAGTCCGCGCCATGGGCTGGTCGATGTCCCACTCCTCGATGTTGATGATGAACCACACCGCCACCCGGGCCCCGTCGGGCAGGGTCAGCTTCGGCCGGTCGAAGATGGGTGAGAACTCGGCGCGGGGATTGGGCATGGGGAGGGCCTCCGGGGGCGTCGTGTTGAACCGGCAACGTGCTCAACATTATAGGGTGCGCAAGTAGTTCAGCAATTGCTCGGCGTGAGGGCACGCTGCAGAGACCGTGTCCGGACTAATCTGGGCCAGCAGATCGTAAGACACTTTGCCTTTCCTGTAACGCGGTCGGCATCCGCGGGAAGATTGTCTCAATTTGTCCAGGGCATCGCCTTTGAGAATGGATTCTAATGCCGGCGAATTTTCGAAAACGCTCGAATCAAATGAGACCCCGAAGAAGCATTGCAAAGCCGTTGGGTCAGCCATAAACCAAGTCTCCATAGCCTGAACCATCATATACGCGCTCTGGTCATCCGCATTCGCTGGTCGTTGGAAAATGTTCTGACGTCTTGTTTGCAGGTGTTGCCAAACGGTATGGCCGGCTGCAACCGGTTCTTCGCTATCCACGAGCAACAAAGGTTTTGGCTCTGTGTTTTGCTGTTGGTCATAGAAAGCCAGCTGATTTTCGAACAACGCGAAAGCTTCCTCTTGCCCTCCTCCGACGGCAATCTCCAAAATTCGTCCATTCACGCCGGCTTTGTTGAAGAAGGTTTGCCAACCCCTACGAAATGCCTCGGCATTGTTATCTACCATGGCCGCCCGGTTCGTTTGCCCCGGGAGAGGATCTGCCCGGCCGCCGCCTTCTATGTACAGCCGGTATCTTACCACCGGTTACCGCCCAACTCGCCGATGCTCCATAGGTAGCCCAGGCTGTACTTTTCCAGCCACTCCTCCAACTTATCGGGATCGAGCCGCTTCATCTGCGACTGGCCGTCCCGCTTTTCGCAAACCACCACGCTGGATGCGTGATCCTCAAGCGCGTTGATGAGCACACGGGAATGCGTGGTCACCACCAACTGGGTGCGCCGAGATGCTTCGTTCAGCATTTCCCCGATGCTCAGTATCACATCCGGGTGCAGCCCGAGCTCCGGTTCCTCAATTACCACAAGCGGGGGCGGCTCGGGGTCAAGTAGAATGGCTGACAGGGCCATGTAACGCAGCGTTCCATCTGAGAGGCGGGATGCCGGAATGTACCGTTCGCCGGCGCCCCGCTCCACGACGAAAAGGTCGGCTCGTCCGCCGCCAACTTCGACCTGGAAATCCTCGATGCCGTCGTAGAGTTGTTGCAGCGAATGGACAAACTTCTGCCGGCTCTCGCCCCGCAGCTTGGACAACAGCAATGGGAGGTTCTCCCCGCGTTCCGTCAGGAAAGTACTGGGCTCGTCAGCCCGTGAGGACCGACGCAATCCGGCTTCGGGTCCAAACTCCCAATTACGAAATAATTTGATTCTTCGGTATTGCGTTTGTAGCCACCCTATTTCCGGATAAAGTTCGGGGTCTTCTCTTTGTGACAAGATGGACGCATCAAGAAGCACAGTGTCACGCCCGAGGCTGCGCATTCTATCTTCACTGCCCGGTTCGGCAGCCAAGTTTTTGATCAGTGGAAGCCCTCCCCTTACGAACCGGTAATGGACAATGGGCCACGAATCGCCGGCGTGAAGAAATTCGTTCTCAATTCTTTCATCGTCGAACCGCAGGCTTTCCCTATCTCGACCCATTAGCAACACATGACGCAGCGGCATGTCGCCATTCGGATAGCTGACCACCGCATCTATTGACGCCACCCCAGGAGCACCGTCCCCTTTCCATAGCCATTCTGCGATTCCCCCCATCCGACTAACGGGGGCAGTAATATCCCGCGGCGCCGCCTGCAGCAAAGCCAGTGCCTCGATGAAGTTGGATTTGCCGGACCCGTTGGGTCCGATGAGCACGTTCAGCGGCTCCATCGGCAGGTCAATACCTTCTGGCCCGAATGACAGCATTCCGCTGATTTTCAGTTGGTGGATGAGCATGTTGCCCGTGTACAGCGGCCAGGCCGAATCCTCGGCAGCAACGACCGTGGCATCAACGGCTGCCATGTCCTGGTCAGCTACTCCCATGGAACAATCGCAGCGCTACAGCCCCAGCGCCTGCGCTCCCAAGCGGGCCAGATCCTCGTCTTCCTGGGCGCTCAGGCCGCTGACGCCGATGGCGCCCAGCACCAGGTCGGTCCCCGGGTCGCGCACGACCACGGCGCCCTGCACGGCCACCAGCTGTGGGTCGCCGAAGTCGGCGATGTTCCGCCCCTCGTTCTTCAGCCGCTCGGCGTAGGCGTTGGAGTCGGAACCGGACATCGCCGAGGTGTAGGCCTTGCTGACGGCCATGCGCTGGGGCAGGGCGCGGCAGTTGTCCATGCGGGCGTAACTCAGCATCTTGGCGTCGGCGTCAACTATGGCGATGGCCAACGGGCGGTCGGGTTCCTGCTGCGCCTTGTCCAGCATGGCGTTTATGGCGGCGCGGACCTGGCTCAGGCTCAGAGTGGGCCTCTGGTACATGGAAAACCTCCGTGTGATGCGATGGCGAGGATGATTTGTCGGCTTGCATTCTACACGGACGCCGAACCGGGCGGCAACGAAAGCGGAGACGGTACAATCGCGACTGCAGGCGACGGTTGAAGGGCGGTTGGATATCGGGTGGTTCAGCTCCCGGTTGGAACGCAGTCGTCTAGCAGCCTGTCCGAGAAACACGGGCGGCCGGTTGTTGCAGGTATGATGGGATGAGCATTCAGCCAACGGAGCCGACCAGTGAGCAAGACCTACCTTCCCTACGATCCCGACCAGCAGTTGCTGCTGCCACAGGCCCTGCAGGAATGGCTGCCTGAGGACCACCTGGCCTATTTCATCTCCGACATCGTGGATCAGTTGGACCTGTCGGAGATCACAGGTCGCTACGAGCAGGAGCGGCGGGGCGGACCGCCCTACCATCCTCAGATGATGGTCAAGGTGCTGCTGTATGGCTACTGCGTGGGAGTGGCGTCATCGCGCCGGATGGCCCAGCGGCTCCACGAGGACGTGGCCTTTCGGGTGCTGGCGGCGAATAAGACCCCAGATTTCCGCACCATCTCGGACTTTCGCAAGGACCATCTGGGGGCGTTGTCGGGGCTGTTCCTACAGGTGCTGATGCTGTGCCAGCAGGCGGGGCTGGTGAAGTTGGGGCATGTGGCGCTGGAGGGCACCAAGGTGAAGGCCAACGCATCGAAGCATAAGGCGATGAGTTACAAGAAGATGAAGGAGAAGGAAACGCAGTTGGCGGCTGAGGTGGCGGAGTTGCTGCGGCAGGCCCAGGAGGTGGATGAGGAGGAAGACCGCAGGTACGGTCGGGACAAGCGCGGGAACGAGTTGCCGGAGGAGTTGGCCTTTCGGGAGGGCCGGTTAGAGAAGATCCGGGAGGCCATGGCGGCATTGGAAGCCGAAGCTCAGCTCAGGCGGAAGCGGACGAGGCGGAGGGCAAGGCGCATCCTGGAGTACCCGGGGACAAGGCCCAGCGGAGCTTCACCGACCCGGAGTCCCGCATCATGCCGGGGCCTGGTGGCAGGGACTTCCAGCAGGCCTACAACTGTCAGGCGGTGGTGGACCATGAGCATCAGGTCATTGTGGCAACTCGCGCCACCAATGTGGCATCGGACAAGCAGCAGGCGGTGGTGATGATCGAGGAGGTCATTGCCAACACCGGTACGGTGCCCAAGGAAGTGTCCGCTGACGCCGGTTACTACTCGGCCACGGCCGTAGCCGATTTGCAGGCCTTGGGCCCGGACCCGTTCGTTGCGCCGGAAAAGACCCGCCACGGCCACACACCACCATCCGCTCCCAAAGGACGCATCCCCAAGCATCTGTCCCCCAGGGAGCGGATGAGACGGAAGTTGCAGACCAAGCGGGGTCGGCAGCGTTACGCGTTACGCATGGGGACGGTGGAACCGGTGTTCGGCCAGATCAAGCAGGGTCGGGGGTTCCGGCAGTTCCTGCTGCGGGGTTTGGAGAAGGTGCAGGGCGAGTGGTCGCTCATCTGCACCGGCCACAACCTGCTGAAGCTGTTCCGCTTCGGTGGGCGGGCTCACGGCAAAGGTCGCCAACCCCGCATCCCCACCGCTGGGTTTTTGCCGGGGCAATATTCAATCAGGGGGACGGCGTGATCAGTCCTTTATCCCCGTTGGTATCAAGCCCCGTCAGTAATCCTCAGACGGGCTGCTAGTACCGTTGCCAGGTAGATTTGTAAGAATATAAGAAAGCAGCCATACTTGGGCATGATCTTTCTGTGAGGGAGTGCCCAGCCATGGCTGCCATCAAGTATAAAGTGGAACTGACCGAGGCCGAACGTTCCCGTCTCAATGAGGTGTCCCAGCGAGGCAAGGCGTCAGTGCGCACCGTGAAGCGTGCGCTGTCGCTGCTCAAGGCTGACCAGGGGGTTAGGGACCGTGAGATAGCCGATGTGCTGTTGGTCAACGCGGCCACGGTCGCCAGAGCACGGAAGCGGTACGTGGAGGAAGGACTTGAGGCCGCCATCAATGACCGACCGCGGCCGGGCCAGGAGCGCAAGCTGGACGGGAGGCAGGAAGCGCACCTGATCGCCATTGCGTGCAGCGCCGCGCCCGAAGGGCACACGCACTGGACACTCCAGTTGTTGGCCGACCAGGTGGTGGAGTTGGAGTTTGCCGATAGCATCTCCCTGGAGACGGTGCGCCAGATGCTCAAAAAAACGAACTCAAGCCGTGGCAGAAGAAGGAGTGGTGTATCCCCAAGGTGAGCGGGGAGTTCGTGGCGCGGATGGAGGACGTGCTGGACCTGTACCAACAGGCGTACCATCCGGAGCGGCCGGTAGTGTGTTTCGACGAGACCTCCCGGCAATTGACTGGGGAGGTGCGTCCGCCCCTGGCGGCTGCCCCCGGACGGATGGCACGCTATGACACCGAGTACCAGCGCAACGGGACACGGAACCTGTTCATGATCTGCGAGCCGAAGGGTGGATGGAGACATGTGGCGGTGACCGAGCGCCGCACTGCGGTGGACTTCGCGTACCAGATGCGGTGGCTGGTGGACGAGGCCTACCCCGATGCCGAGGTGGTCAGGCTGGTACTGGACAACCTCAACACCCACAAGCTCGGCTCACTCTACGAAGCATTTGAGCCCGGCGAAGCTCGGCGCATCGCCCAACGCCTCGAGTTTCATTACACTCCCACGCACGGCAGCTGGCTGAACATGGCTGAGATCGAGTTGAGCGTCTTCAGCAGAGGGTGTCTGAACCGCCGTATCAGCGATGAGCCGGAGCTGCGGCGAGAGGTTGCGGCGCTCGAACGCGAGCGCAACGCAGCAAAATCAGCCATAGACTGGCGGTTTACCACCCAAGATGCTCGCCGTAAGCTCCAACATATCTACCCTGCAAGATCAGATTGAAACGGTACTAGTCTGCGATGTAAGAAAGAGATCAATGTCAAGCAGTCGACTGCGTCTTCGACGTCATGCTGCCAGTTGATTTTCGGTGTGTGGGCTATTGGGTTACGGAAGCATTGAAACAGCCCCGTCAAGAAATTCTTGAAACCATCGTGCTCATTGATTTCGGTGGTGGTCGCAAGGGTACTAAAGGCCAGTTTTGGGTATCCATGTTTTGGCCGATCAAACGCCTGTGTTACCAAAGCCACACCATCTATCTTGAGACCGGTCTTTTCGCGAATGCGTTGAGCCAATCCTTTGGATGCCTCAAAAACGGCATGAAAATAATTCTCTTCCATGTATTGCGGCTTCCAATACTTTTGTACTTCAGGGTGGACCCTTCTAGAGGCTAGTTTATTCTCTACCGCTTGCGCCCTACGCTCCGCTTCCGATAAATTACGTGTTCTGCTGACTTCGTGAAAATCGCCATCGTCTCTGTATTCCACCCAAGAGAATCTGAGAACGCGATTGATGCTATTACAGAATTCCCTGAATGCCTCTGGATTGCTCGTGTACGAAACCGGCGAGTAGAGCGTACGTATGAGGTGTAATACTCCTTTGCCACCGCTCTCCCGATATTTTGTGTGGACAGCCATGCGGAGCTTCTCGCGTTTCGAAGACCCTTTGATCCAATAATCCCTGCCTGGTCGCTGATTGGGGCCCGTGTTCATGTTCGATGGTGGTGGGGATGCCTCGTATATGTTGAGCTCGGCCAATTTGCGGTCGAGGTCCGCGTGCGTGACTTGATCGGTCACGAGGCAGCCCGCTATTTCTTCCAGCGCGGCGGGAGCAATCTTGATATTCATCGGTTTATTTCCCTTTTCAAACGATGGTACAGGACTTTAGAATTTCTACAGGCTGCTTAATTTTATCGCGATTTCCGTCAGAATGTTGGGCAGATGCGCTCGCTGCGGGCCTGTGATACAAGTTCCAGGAATTTATGGTACCGACTAAGTTATGTGTACGTTGGGAAACCTATTGGGATTGATGAGACCAGCAGACCACCGTCGTTTGCCGCTCCATGCCCGGTGCGCTATACTCCCTGCGATCTCCCCGACATCGCCCTGGAGGGCCTACTTATGGACATGGGACTGAGCGAAATTCAGCAGATGCTGAAGAACTCGGCGCGCGAGTTCCTGGCGCGGGAATGCCCGCTGACGCTGGTACGCGAACTGGAAAATGACCCGCAGGGATTTTCCGAAGACCTGTGGCGGCAGGTCACCGGCCTCGGCTGGACCGGCATCCCGTTCCCCGAGCAATACGGCGGCACCGGCGGCACCTTCCTCGACCTGGCCGTGCTCGTCGAGGAGATGGGCCGCGCCCTGTTGCCGGCTCCCTTCTTCGCCACCGTCGTCCTGGGCGGCCTGACCGTGCTGGACGCCGGCAACGACGATCAGAAGCGCGACATCCTGACCGGCGTCTGCGCCGGCACCATTCGCCTCACCCTGGCCCTCACCGAGCCGTCGGCCACCACCGAGGCCTGGGGCGTGGAGACCACCGCTAGCGCGTCCGGCGACGGCTACGTCATCTCCGGCACCAAGCTGTTCGTCCCCGACGCCCACGCCGCCGACACTATGATAGTCGCCGCCCGCACCATGCCGGCTGGCCACGACCCCGAGCAGGGCATCACCCTGTTCCTCGTCCCGTCTAACGCTGCCGGCCTCGAGGTCGAGCAGGTCAGCACCATCGGCAACGAGCGCCTCTGCGAGGTCCGCCTGAACAGCGTGTCCGTCGGTTCCGGCGCCGTGCTCGGCGAGGTCGGCCAGGGTTGGCCCGTCATCGAGCGGGCGTTGGCCCGGGCCACCGCGGCCCACTGCGTGCAGATGGTGGGCGGCGCCGATGCCGTGGTCGATATGACCGTCGAATACGTCAAACAGCGTACCCAGTTCGGCCGGCCCGTGGGCAGCTTCCAGGCCGTGCAGCACCACTGCGCTAACATGGTCACCGATGTCGAGGGCGCCCGCCATGTAGCCTATCAGGCGGCCTGGGCCATCGCCGAAGGCCAGTCCGCCCGCCGCGAGGTCGCCATCGCCAAGGCCTGGTGCAGCGGCGCCTACCAGCGCGTGTGCTCCCTGGGTCACCAGTGCCATGGCGCCATCGGGTTCACTCAGGAGCACAACCTCCAGCTCTACACCCGCCGCGCCAAGGTCCAGGAACTGTCCTACGGCAGCGTCCACGACCACAAGGAAGTGGCCCTGCAGGAGATCGAGGCGGCGTAGTAACACTCACAAGTGTAGGGGCGAATGATCATTCACCTCTGCGAGTTCTTAGAGCATATTACCTAATTCAGGAGTAACCTCCAATGACCATAACCCCCGCCCGCAGTTCGCCCTTCTCCGCCATGGCCCGCGACCCGCTGCATCCCGACGTGATCTACCGGGACGAGCGTTGCTTCGTGGTGCGCGACATCAACCCCAAGGCGCCCGTGCACCTGCTCATCATCCCCAATATGCCCATCAACGGCCTCGATTACATCAGTCCCGCCATGGAAGGCACCATGGGGCACCTGTTCGTGGTGGCCGCGGAGATGGCTAGGCGCGAGGGCGTGACCATCAGCGGCTACCGGCTGGTCGTCAACAATGGTGAAGACGCCGGTCAGACCATTGCCTGGCCCCACATGCACCTGCTGGGCGGCCGGGGACTGGGAGACATGGGCTGACGTCCATGGGCGATTTCATGGCCGAAATCCACATCGGTAACATCACCGGGGGCGATACGCGCCCGGTGATTGCTCTTGTGGACACCGGCGCCACCGAATCCGCCTTTCCTGCGGACCTGCTGGAGCAACTCCATATCCCGGCGACGGAACGACCGATGGACTACGTCCTGGCCGATGGAACCACCCTACGGTGTTCCCGCGGGCTCGCCCGGATTTCCATAACGGTTCGGTCCGGCGAGACCTTGAGCAGCATCTGTCCGGTTGCTTTCTGGCCTGATGAGAGTGGTCAATGCATCGGTGCAACCACGCTGCAGATCCTGACGCTGGCAGTCGATCCCGTCAACGAAGAATTGGTACCCGTTTCAGCCCTCAGAAGGGGCTGGCCCGGAGATATTCCGGTGCGGTGATGACCGTGCTCGGCATCAAGTGAGTGTGACCACCCCATGACGACCATCGAAATCTCCGGCCGCGTGGTGGATCGCATCCACCGCCGGATGCGCCGCCTGCCCACCGGGCTGCAGGAACACTGTCAGCGGGTGGAGCAGATCGCCCGCGACCTGGCCGAACGCCACGGCCAGGATGTCGACGCCATCGGCATCGCCGCCCTCGCCCACGACGCCACGAAGCATTTCTCCGGAGTCGAAAACCTCCTGCGCATGGAGGAGTACGACCTCCCTCCCGTGACCGAGTTCGAGCGGCGGAACCCCGGCATCCTGCACGGCATGGTCGGCGCCGAACTTCTCAAACGCGAAGACGGCCTCGGACACCCCCAGCTCTATAACGCCGTCTACTGGCACACCACCGGCGACCCCGCCGGCGGCGACCCCATCGCCCACATCGTTTTTCTCGCCGACAAGCTGGATCCGGTCAAGGTCAAGCGCTACCCCTGGCAAGCCGAGTTGAAGGAGCTGGCCGAGAACGACCTGCCTGCCGCCATGACCATGTTCCTCACCAGGAACGTGGTGCGTCTGCTTGACAAAGGCTCCCCGGTGCATCCTGCAGCTATAGAGGCGCGGAACACCCTTTTGCTGGATACAGCATCATAGCTCTGGGTATAATTACTCTTACCCACGCGGAGAGGAATACCATGGAGTACGACGTTGTTGTCTGGCGCGGGACTTTGTCCGACGAGTCCATCTGCTACGCTGCTATCTGTCCGGCTGTACATCATGCCAATGACCAGGGCGACACTGAAGCCGAAGCGCTGGTCGAAGTAGCGGATAGCATCGCGTGCTTTTTCGAGCATATCCCCGAAAGGGTCAAGACTGGGCAGGCGGCTCAAGATGAAATGTCGGAGCTGGTGACGGAGCTGACGAGTGAAGGAGTTCTGCATTGGTTTCGCCAGGTTACGCCTCGTCGGATTAACGTTACTGCGTAACGATGCCCAGGATCGCTAATGTCAAAGCCCGCGAGTTGATTCGCCTGCTCCATCGTATGAGATTAGCTCAGCATAACCGAGATCAGGTTTATTTCTATCACGAATGGTTAAACCTATCGGTGATGGTCTCCCACGGAGACAGAGAAATTCACGCCGATTTGATGGGAGACATAGCTATCAAGCAGCTCAAAATGAACAGCGCCGATGAGTTCCGCTCCGCCCTCCGCGGCAACATCCCCCGTCGTTACCTTGACCCCGACGCACCCCGGGACGGCCAGCCCCTGGATTAGCTTGAAGGAAGGGAAACATGGAATACGATGTTGTGGTTTGGCGTGACACCTTGTCCGACGGCTCGATTTGCTACGCTGCTATCTGCCCTGCCGTTGACCGTGCCCATGGCCAGGGAGATACCGAGGCCGAAGCGCTGGTTGACGTCGCCGATACCATGGCAATCTATCTGGATCACAAGCCAGAGAAATCCAAGACCGGACCAGCCGCCCAGGAAGCGGTCTCCGAACTGATTGCGGAACTCACGGCCGATGGCGTCTTGCCATGGATCGGACAGGTCGTTCCTGCCCGTAACCAGGTACCTGCCTAACGATGGTAAGGATTGCTAATGTCAGGACCCGTGAAATGCTGCGACTGCTTCGCAGAATGGGATTTGTACAAAGCAATCGTGACCACGCTTATTTCTACCATGTCTGGTTGAATATACGCACAAAAATATCCCATGGAGATAAAGAAATCAACGCAACCTTGATGGGGAAGATAGCGATAGACGATCTAAAGATGAATAGCGCCGAAGAATTCCGCTCCGCCCTCCGCGGCAACATCCCCCGTCGTTACCTTGATCCCGACGCAACTTGGGACGGCCAGCCTCTGGACCAGTGATTATCATGCCCGCCAGCCTTGAAATAACCCCCGAAGCCGCCCAGTTCATCCGGCTCAAAGGCGGCCAGGCCGTCGTCGACCTGATCTGCTGGAAGGGTTGAAGCGGCGAATCCGTTGAGGTATCGGTCGATACCAACGTCCGTCGCCGCCGCAGCCTGGAGTCGTATGAGCCCACCGGCCAGGACGACATAACCCTTTACCTGGCCCCCGGTATAGCGGAGTACGCTCAGCAGGTTACCTTGTCCATGAGCCGGTTCCTCCTGTTCCGCAACCTCAAAGCCACGATCACGCTGCCCCACGGCGTAACGCTGGGTCGACGGGCTTCCCTCGTTTAGTCGGTTCAGGCCGGCAGCATATCCGCCACCGCGCAGGCGAAGCCGGGCAGATAGTCACCGCCGTCCACGGTGTCGGCGTCAGTGAGAACCAGCGGCGGTGCCTGTGCTGTGTGCACTGCCAAGGTCCTGCCGTCAATATCTATGACCCAAACAGCCTTGCCGCCGGCGCTCAGGTACTCGGCTACCTTCTGCGCTATCTCGGCGGGCGTGTTGCTGTCCGAAAGAATCTCGACGGCGAGGTCGGGCGCGCCATCGTAGAGCATTCCAGCCAGATCGGACTGTGATAATCGAGCGTTGGACACAAACGAAACATCGGGCATCCGTGAGGTGGCCGGCGAACTCGGCCCTGTGACGTATCCCCGGTTGCTGGTGTACACCCGGCCCAACCCATTGGGGAAAACGTGTGCCGACAAGTGCCAATTGACCAGCGAGCCGGTATGCTCATGCTCTTCTGAGGCAACCATCTGCTCAATTAGGACTCCTTTCACCAACTCATACCGGGGATGCTTGGGCAGTGTGGCGTACTCTCCCAGCGTAACCGGCGGCGCGGCGGCAGTGGGTCGCGTGGTCATGCCAGACCTCCTCGCAATGCAGGGAGCCGTGGGTTACCGGGCGTAGCGATACCCGCCGGCCGGCGTCCGGGCGCAGTTGAGCCGCCGGTTCAGGTGCAGCCCTTCGAGGACGAACTCCGCCGCTGAGGCCACCACCTCAGGACGCCGCTCGTCGCCGATCAGCGCGGATACCGCGGCGGGCAGGCCCGCGATATTGGTCATTGCCGCGGAGTAGGCAGCCGCCGGGACGGCGCTGCCCGTTTCCACCGCGTTGCCGAGGTCGAACGCCGTCACGATGTCGTCCAGGTCGTCCACGTTGCAGTAGCGGCCAAAGATGCCCAGCGTCGCCCGCTTGGTCAGGTCCTCCACCAGACGGTCCTCCCGGCCTTCGCCGAAGGTTTCCATCTCAATCTTGCCACCCAGGGAGGCGATGATGTAGGGGAGGTCGCTGATGCGAGGGCACGCAATGTCCTCGCCGTGCCGGATGCTCCGGCGCAGGGCGTTGCTGATGAGGGTTTCGTAGTTGGAAATGGACACGCGCACGCTGACGCCCGAGCGTTGGTTGATCTCATTGCTGGAGCGGGCCCGGGCCGTCACTTCGGCTATGATGTCTGTCATGAATGCCGGCACGACCACCTTGTCCTCGTCAGGGAATCGGTTGCGTTCCTGCTCCATGATGGCGATTTCTTCTTCGAGCGCCCGCGGGTAGTGGGTGTGAATCTGCGCGCCGTAGCGGTCCTTCAGCGGCGTCACGATGCGTCCCCGGTTGGTGTAGTCCTCGGGGTTCGCGGTGGCAACAACAAACACGTCCAGCGGCATTCGGATCCGGTACCCCTTGATCTGCACGTCCCGCTCTTCCATCAGGTTGAACAGGCCCACCTGGATCCGCTCGGCCAGGTCCGGCAACTCGTTGATGCAGAAGATGCCCCGGTTGGTCCGCGGCACCAGCCCGTAATGAATGGCGGTCTCGTCGGCCAGGTGCCGCCCTTCTGCCACCTTGATGGGGTCGATCTCGCCGATCAGGTCGGCGATGGAGATGTCGGGCGTCGCCAGTTTTTCCGAGTAGCGCATGTCCCGCCCGATCCAATCCACGGGCGTGTCATCGCCCATGTCCGCCACCATCTGTTTAGCGTCCGGGCTGATGGGACTGTAGGGATCGTCGTTCAACTCGCTGCCCGCGATGATCGGAATGCGCTCATCCAGCAGGTTGACCATCTCCCGGATCAGCCGCGTCTTGGCCTGTCCCCGCTCGCCCAACAGGATGATGTCCTGGCCGGCCAGCATGGCGTTTTCCAGCTGTGGGATAACCGTCTGGTCGAATCCGATGATGCTGGGAAACACCGGCTCTTCGGCGCGTATCTTGGCGATCAGGTTCCGGCGTATCTCCTCGCGCACTGACGTAGTTTGGTAGCCGCTATCGCGGAGTTCGCCGATGGTGGCGGGCAATGAATTATTGGGCATGGAACAATCCGTCCTTTCGTGAGGGTGGGAGTTTGCCGGCAGTATAGCAAACGGACAGGTCCAGCCGCCCGGGGCACGGTCTTGTCAAAGTTGCACGTTGTGGAGCGTTCCGCTCGTCCTGAGCCTGTCGAAGGACGCGCCCATGGTCAGACAGGCTCAGCATCAGGGCGACGGGAAACGACTTCGAGAATCCCCTGCCCAACACCTTAGCCCGAATCCACCGAAGCGATGGGCCGTGGCGTTGACACCAGGGATGATGGGCAGGGGAAGGCGAACGGGGCAGGCCCGATTCCAATAGATGGGGATGAGGGCGGCGTGAGGTAGCCACACCGCTACGATGATGGCGGCCCGCGGTGGCGATGCTGGGCGAAATTGTCAGGGTAGCGTGCAGCAAGAGACGCTCGGGGACCAGCTTGGCGCAAGTCTGCGAGGCGGCGGGTAGTCTGGTGAGTGGGTCAGATTTCCGTCGGCGTTGACACCAGCGGTGCCGGCAGGCTGGGAGTGGAATTGCGCGCAGCCGTACCCGGGCGCCACTGAACTGGTTTTCCCAGGGTCAGCGCTGGGGCAGATGCAAAGTGAGTTGGCGCCCCGAACGGTGTTGGCGCGGCCCTCGCGCCGCCGAGACATCAGCACGTCGCCGGTGCCGGCAGCCACGGCCAGCAGCGGATGATAGCCCCGCTGGCCGGTGTAGCCGTGGCGGCGCGCTCCTTCCTTGGCCGGTCCATAGGTCTCGCAGATGGTGGAGTCCAGGTCGATGGTCAACGGCCCGTCGCCCGGGCCCGCACCAGCCGCCCAAGCCTGGGCCAGCAGCTCCCGGCTCACCCGATCCAGCTGGCGGACATGCCCCCACCGGAAGCTGCGCAGGAAGGTTCCCAGCGTGGACGGCGCCTTGACCACGCAGCCGATGGCACTGGCCGTTCCTCCGGTACGCAACACGTCGGCGTCGTCAATGCAGTCGCCCCCAGCCAGGGCAGAGGCCACCAGCGTCATCATCTTGTCGCCGGGATTGGCCCCGCCTGGGGCACGGCCCAGGTCCAGGTGCCGATCAACCAGTTGGAGCAGGCCCAGATGCAAAGCCAGCGTGGACGGAAGGATCAGCCCAGCATTGCTGACCAGACGGTGGTCGTCGAAGGCGATTTGGATGCGGTCGGGGTGCTCCGGTGGTAGCATCTGTTGGGTGCTCCTGTTTCGGGGTGGGTTTGCCGTTTCACAAACCATTATCCCAGAAGTAAAGGGGCACTTTCTTACACCTTTAACCCGCCCCGACACTCATCTCTTCGGTGGATTGGGGCTTAAAGGAGCTCTACAGAGCCGCCGCGGAAGAGCCATTCGCCCCGCCAGCGATCTTAGCCAACATAGCCAGATTGTCAGGATGGGACGACCCGCCAGACGTCGTCATTGTTACGCCCGTAGCGGGCAAGGGGGAAACGGAAGGAGGTGGCTACTTCTTGGGCAAGCCCAACGGAACAGGTGCGCTAATCCTAGACCGGGAACCTACGATATCGCACTCACAGGCATGGTGTTCCGTGGAACCAGCGAAATCGAAAGACAAACCCACGAATGGAACAGCCAATTCAGGGTCGCGGTGGGCTGGTACACACACACGCACTCAACTGAAAAGCGTCGCCGACCGACCAGTGGAAATCGTCAGCCTGATGGTCTATCCACGTCGGGTACTGTAGGACATTATCAAAGAACCCTTTGTTGCAATCGACCGGAGACATTGTGAAGAACTTACGCAGTCCAATCGACGCTTTTCCGACGCCCATAATACTGGCTGCAATAACTACCGTCGCAATCATGGCCTGTGAGTCTCTCACAACCACGTCGACAACGCCGCTCCCACCAAACACTCCGACAACGGCGCCAACCGCCAACATTACCTTCTCAACCAATCCTCTGGACCATCCCGCCGAACTCCTGACTTGGCTCCCGACCGACCGCTCAGCAGTCTGGTTCGTAGAATTCGGCAAAGTATCCCAACGCCCCAGCCAACAAGACTACCCTTGGGAAGACCAGCTGTTGGCGCCGGTCCGTGCCACCGAAGGAACCCTCAATGAACGATTGGTCAAATCCGCGGCAATCACGACCGCAGCGTTCAGCGTCAACGGCCGAGCGAAAGGCACCGCCATCCTCCGCGGGGATTTCAGCACTTTCCCAAAGGTCCTCCACGAGGCGGTCACCAAGGGAGCAGCGGTTCTCTACACACATCGAGAAGTAGAAATATTTGCGTTCCAAGGACGTTACGACCTATACCTAGCCGTGATGGAATCCGACACACTGCTGTTAGCACGAAACGACGGATCATTTCCACGGAAGCTGTTGGAAGAAGCCATAGGCCGGCGACTGGATGGCGCCACACTTGACGAGCCCCTAGCGCGTCTCTTGAATCAAACCAGTGCCGTTGACTTCCTAGTCGCGCAGTACCATGAACCGCAAAACGACTCTCAAGGCTTCCCGTCCCCAAACTTCTCCGCCAGCGCAGGAAGGATGAACGAAGGCGACACGTCAACGTTGCATTTCTATTACGAATACGACAACGCAGAACAAGCAGCACAGGCAGAGTCCCTGATGAACGGACAACACCTCCACAGCTATAGTACCGGGGAAGACTATCCCATAACCGGAATACGCCGGCACGGCAAGACGGTCATCGCACGAGTTGTAGTACTCGACATCGACGTCGAGGGGTTCCTCTTAGGAAACTGACGGGACACCCAGAAACTTTCACAAACTTGGCGCGACGACATGGCTCCAAGGAACTTGGCAAATGGATGAGAGCGAGTTAGCCACCTAAAACGACAACTGCGAACAAATGTGACGATACGACTTCCTCGAAGCGTAGTACCCGACAGAGAACACTATGTCCATAACCCAGCGCAGGGCGCAAGCCCAAACCGCCTAACGTCCCCCGCCCCACGAACTGGCCGCTGGCGACAGTTTACTGGCAAGGGTCCACACCTCCCGTGCCCAGGGACACATCACGCTTGCTAGGGCCTGTTGACATTTAGATTCGGGTCCATAAAACCGTCTGGTAACGTATCGTGCCAGTATCGGTGCAACCTGTTTTTGACCGCATCAGTGTAATCGACATAAGCCCGGTCGTGCATGTCGTCGATGCGCAACTCATTGCAGTCGGGATTGTGCCTCATGGTCGGGGTCCCGCAGGTGCATTTCGGCTCAACCCCAAGCATTGCTGCAAACTGTTCACGTTCAATCTTCCAGGCCGTCTGCATGGACTCAACAATCTCCGGCGGCTCATCTTCCATTTCCCATGCGACCATAAAGGCGCATTTCCCCGGCCCTTCGCAAGCGGTTGGCAACTCTGCTCGTGATGTCATCATGTTGATACCTCGTAGCGGTTCTGTTCCATTTGCGGGGTAGTTCACTCGATCACACTGGCAGGGGCGTGCTCCAAGCATCTCCTGCATACTTTGCGACCGTATATGTTGCCGGTGAAGTCCTCATCGCGGGCCTTTTTTATCAGCGTATCCCAATCTTGGGTGCTATAAAACTGGTACCCGTTGTAGCCACAGGCAGTTCCCGGTCGCCTTCCCAAATTGAATAACAGGGCTGTGGAATGGTGGAACACCCGCTGCATCTCAGCTTCGTATTCCGCTTCCTCCCTCTGTAACTGCGAAAATGTCTTCTGCGGGCGAACGACATTGATCAACTGGTCAAACACTCTGATCATGGCCTCTACGCGGTCAGTTCCTACTCGGAGAGATGCCTGGATGCGCTCTTCGTTATAACGCGCCTCCGTTCGCGTCCCAAAAGGCAATGCCATCCGGACACGAAACGTCCCTCTGTCGGCAGTAGCCGTAGACAGACCGGCCGCGTGCTCCGACCACCGCGCAGCCGGTGCGTTGGTGTGCCCCACGTAAAATGTGCCATCATCAAATTGGAGTACGTAGGAAAAATAAAATCGCAATGATAAGTTAGGGGCTTGGTTGCAGAAAGCCTTTATCGGCTTCGTCGCTCTCCTGGAATGAAACTGTCGTCGGTCCATCGGACGAACATCCTGGCATAGCGAATATAAGTAGCCCGGGAGTCGGGAGTGCCGAGATTGTCATTACATACCTCAATATACGCATCAAGCAGCCGCCTGATTTCCCGCATTGTCTGTTCGTCGGTTTTCATCTGCGATACTCCTGCCGCTTACCGCTGTATCCCTGGGAATCGGGGTTGCTGGATGTGCCGGCCCGCAACGGTCGGGGTGTTGAACCGCTTGCCGTTCAATATCTCTTCAACCGTCAACACCTGCAACCGTGGGTACTCAATCCCCAGGATTTCAAGCGTTCCGGCATCGGCCGTAAACTGCGCAAAATTTCGGGCCTGTCGTTGCTCCGGAGGATGCAAGACTATCAAGCCCGCCATCAACGCGGAATCGTGGTCTAGTACGCCGTGCAGGGAGCGCAAATGGGCGATGCTAACGTTTCGCCCTCCCTTGACTTCAATCACCATAGATTGCAGGTCTTCCTCGCGGGGTACGGCAAAGTACAGCCGTCCATCGACCCCGCCATCCGCCGACCTGCGCGTGGTAACGAATCCATCCGATTGCTCAACCGCCCACTTTTGGAAGTGGTAGGGGTCTCGATTCCATAGGTCTTGCGCCCCCTCAACTGTCCGGGGAACACCCTCAACGATGTAATCCTGCCCCTCTACCAGGCCCAGCCGTTGCCCTAACCGGACGCTGGCAACCCGTTTGATGGCGTGAATGGCTATGTCAATGCCAATCCATCGCCGGTTCAAGTTGTGAGCCGCCTCAATGGTAGTGGCACACCCGCAGAATGGGTCTAGCACTATGTCGCCCTCGTCACTGCTGGTATTGATGATCCGCTCCAGCAGGGCCAGCGGTTTTTGCGTGTCATACCCCATATCCTCATCGCCGGCTACAGCGGGGATGTCGTCCCAAATATCATCCAACGGTAACCCGCGCTGTTCGTCCAGATAGCGTTTGAACCTGGGAACGGCGCCGGGGCTAGGTTGAACGATCAAGCCATCGGCATACGCCTGCTCCATCCGTTCCTTTGTCCATCGCCATACCCTCGTCACGCCCAGAAATTCATAGGTAAGGTTGGGCCTGTTCCGGTTTGGATTGGCGAGGTCCCCGAGTGTATACCGCCGGCCGTCATCGTCGATATAGCGGTACTGCGACAGCGTCTTTTCGGGCAAGTCCTCAAAATTGTAGGGGACAAAAGCATCTACTCTTGCCTCTGGAGTCTTTCCATACGCAAGGATGACATCGTGATTGCGGGGAAACCGGACACGGGTATTGCCCTTCGTCACAGTGCGCCGCCAGATGATTTCGTTCAAGAAGTTCTCGTGGCCAAAGATCGCGTCCATCAGCGCCTTCACGTAATGGCTGGCTGTTGGATCACAATGTAGGTAGATGGTTCCGGTCGGTTTCAACAGGCGGCGCATTATTAACAACCGTTGCGCCATATAGGACAAGTAGGCGAGCAACCGGGGTTGTGTTCCTCGGAGCGCATACAGCCAAAGTTGCCAAAGTTTTGCTGCCTGGTCATCAATCCCCGCATCCGCCATCAGCACGGGCATGTGTCGGATCGCCCGCATCCGCTCATCGTCCAGCTCCCACATATCGCAGAACGCTTCGACTTGGTCTGGCAACGGGCGACCAGTCTCGTCTCGGTAAATGGCGTTGTACTGCCGGTTGCTGTTGAATGGCGGGTCCAGGTAGATCAGGTCAACCCAAGCCATCGGCCATTCCAGCATGATGGTGAGGCAGTCGCCATAGTACAGGCGGTTGATGTCTGCCGGGCTTACCATATCGCCACCGCCCCGCGAAGGAATGCGCCGAACGTGTCAACAGACTTCCGGGAGTTGTACTTGTAGCAAGCCTCGACCGCGTAGGCCAGCGCATACCGCTCGGTGTAATGGTGGTGCGTTCCATACCATGCCCGCTTGAGTAGCGACCAGAAGCCTTCAATGGTGTTGGTGTGGATCAGCCCGTCAACGTACTGGACCGAGTGATCGATCACAGCGTGGCGGACTTTCTGCCCCATCCGGCGGTAGGCGTTGAAAGCGTCGGTAATAAGCAGAGAGCCAGCGTCAATGTTCCGGCTCAGAAACTCGGTGAGGCTGTCGGCGTTGACCTTGCGGGACGGTTCTGCTACCACGCGCCCGCCGCGCTCCACTACGCCGACGATGGGAAGTTTATCCGTGCCACGTCCCCGCTTGGCGGGCTTGTCATCGTCGCGCCGGTTGCCCTTGCGGGGCTTGCCGCCGATGTAAGCTTCGTCGGCCTCGACGATGCCCGACAGCAGGTCTCCTTGGTCAACCATCGCCCTGCGGATGCGCATTACCAGATAGTGCGCCGTTGGCTGGGTCAAGTCGAGGTCCCTGGCCAACTGGTGCGACGAAAGGGACTTCTTTGCGTTGAGGACAAGGGCGATGGCCAGGAACCACTTTTGAAGGGGAACCTTCGTCTTTTGGAATATCGTTCCCGACAGAACGTTGAAACTGGACTTGCAATCGTGGCAATTCCAGCGACCCACGCGGTAGCCATCCGCCTTCCGCGCAACCTCAACCGAGCCGCACAACGGGCAGGCCGGGGTCAATCCCCATCGGACTTGCTCAAGATGGTCGATGCAGGATTCGTGGGTAGGCCACTTCTGGAATACTTTCAACAGGTCCATTTCTTGCGCTCCCTCGGTGGATGGTAGTAGTTTACCGGGAGAGGCCAAAAAGTCAAGCCCCTAACTTATCATTGCGAATAAAATTCGGCGTAGCCCTTTTCATCAGCCTTTGCCAACCGGTCATTGTGCGTCATCATATTTCGCCTTCCTCTTTGTGTTTCGGTTCCTTGTCCTGTGGCGGTTCTACCCCGCAGATGGAACGGAACCGTCGTAGCCGTAATCAGACTGCATCATCGGGTGGAACATCACTGCCACCGAACGCAAAACTGTGCAGTCGGCTAACCGCTCCCTGTCGTCCGTGGTTCCCGCAGGCCCGTATGGTCAAACCCCGGAACGCTCAACAACCAGCGGCCACCCGCGCTGACCACCATTTGATAGATGTGGTCGTGGTCGACGGTTGACAGCCATTCCGCTCCGCCGTCCGTGGTCGGATACATGGCGAACAACCGAGACTCCACTGCTTTGGCGTCAGAGAGATCGTTGAATTGCCAGAACCGCACGAGGCGCAAGCGACGCGGATTGCCCTGCTGGAGATTGTCGAACCGTTCGGCCACGCGCCCGATCCCGATCCCGATCTTGCACCATTTCTCACACCCCGTCTCAGCAATCAGGTACAGACCTTCCGGTCCAGGATCATTGCCTCGGTCTCCGTACTTGGCGGTTTTGTATTCCCCGTAGGCGATACGCAGTTTCTTGTTGCCGGAATCGACTTCCCACACCAAGTGGGTCATGTCCGATTGCAGCAGAGCGCTTGCCATACGCACGTACTTTTCGCCGATCGAATGCCTGGATGCGGCCTCTCTCAACGATAATGGACTGGTGCGCCGGCCGGCACGGGCCGCGAGGCTGGCGCGTGCGGCGGCCATAGCCCGTTCGTCCATCTCATTACGTCTTCCTGCCATCGCGCATCCTCCGGTGGATGATTTGATTTGCTCTACATGCACGGGGACATGTACCCCACCACCGCGAGGTTGTCAAATCCGGTTTTGACAGGTCTAGGCGTGCCAAACGTTAGTTTAGGAATCGCCTCATGGTCCACACGTTGGCTTGACACACGGCGGCGGATCGGTTAGACCGGGAGTGTAGTTAGCGGTAACGTCAAAGCCCTTGTTAAGCACGTGCAACGGAGGAGACAATGTTTGTTGAGATGGTGCAATCTTTGGCTTATTCGCCGTGGATGGGGATGTTCCTCACCGTGTTGTTTTTCCTTGCTTTTATACTCACTGCCCGGACCGTAATAAAACAAGCCAAGAAATTAGAACAACTAGAAGCGATCCAACCCCAACCACCGCAATCCACTGCCATGCGCTGCGTACAATGCGGTTACGTAGCGGATGACGCATTAATCCAGTTGGAGCCATCGTAAAAACCGCGAACAGAGTAATACCGCAACCGACTACGCCCACGACGAATGCGATAGCCGCGATTTCTTCAATCACAATGCCTCCTTACGCTCCCGCCGGGCCTGTCGCCAAACTGCCCCGGTGGGAGTTCTCTTTGTTTGCTTACCGCATTTCATCCCGGCAGCGTTGGGTAGCGGGATGGTACCGACATTCTGCTCAATTCGGCCCGCCGGAACATCATCCTGCGGTTCGTCAAGCGAGCGATGAAATCCGTCGCTTGCATTGCGAAAAACGCCCCCTGAAGAGGGGGCGTTAGAGTTCCGCAAGTTTATCTGTTATGGTAACTGTTCACGTTTGAGGGGAAGGAAACGGTTGGCAGTGGACATTCTGCGCTTGGTTGCCCCTACACAATAGGCCGAATAGTCGGCAGATCCCCGCAATTCTGAACAATTACCTGTTATGCGCCGGGTTGCCGGCCGCGAATACATCCGGGTACAATCAGAAAAGCACTCGACGAGCCACTTCCTTCTTCCAGGGACGAAGTGGCCCGCCGACCAAACCAAGGCGGCTTGCGCCGTCTCTACGCGGGGGCGTCTTCTAACCAGGAAGGTCCCAGACTGAGAATCTGGGGAATGCGGGTTCGAGACCCGTCGCCTCCACGCTTATCGCATCTTAGAGGGTCGGGGTAAATCGCACAAGTGATAGTTACATGACGGCCCAAAAACGGGCGCAACCGCACGGCGGCAAGGAGGGAACATGCTGTCACCGATCGTTGTCGAAGAACTGAACAAGGCCATCATTCACTGGCGTCAGAAGGTTGATGAATTGCAGAATGATTTGCAATCCGCCGAAGAAACCGTGGTCCATTTGGAGGCATCGTTATCAGCGTGCCAAGCAATGGTTACACCTGATGAACCACGGTATGGGATTCACAACCACATTGACCCACGCGAATTGGCCGGTGCCAAGACGCATAAGGAGGCATTACGGATGATTGCGTACCGAAGTGGGGGGCTCATCAAGTTGGCAGATGCGGCCAGGTTGGTTCACAAGGCAGGATTGTCCACAGCTGCCAAACCCAGCGGTGTCAAATCGTCGTTGTATGGACAACTTTCGACCGATGACGGTTGGGAATCGGAAGGTGAAGGAACTGGCATCTATCGTCTGTTGAGTTACACGCCTGACCTGGAAAAGCGCGACGACGAATCAGGAGATGAACAATGGCCCGCAGAATCCTCTCCGACCGGCGATGGAGACGCATCGCCCCGCACCTGCCCGGCAAACGAGGCGACCGTGGTCGCTCTGGGACGAATAATCGTCTGACGGTGGAAGGGATATTGTGGATAGCCCGCACTGGAGCACCGTGGCGCGACTTGCCCGAGGAGTTGGGGCGGTGGAATACCGTGTACCGGCGGTTCCGTCGCTGGGCATTGACCGGCGTTCTGACACGGTTTTTCCAACTGCTGATGCCGGAGCTGCTCGACCTGCGCGTCGTGATGATCGACGGCACGTTCGTCAAGGTTCACCAGCACGGCGCGGGTTCCCCAAAAGGAACCGCCCTCCCGGTGGTGAGGCCATAGGCCGCAGTCGCGGAGGGCCGACTACAAAGATACTGGCGGCAACCGACAAGAACGGGAACCTGATCCGCTACCTGTTATTACCGGGCAATGCCGCCGAATCGCCAGGGCTGGAACCCCTGACGGACGGCATCGCCACCAAAGGCAGCTTGGTCATCGCCGACAAAGCCTACGATTCAGACAAAATCCGCAAATCCCTGGCTGCGAGTGGGATTATAGCGGTAATACCTTCACGTTCCAATCGCCGGCATCCCGTCCCGCTGGACAAAGAGCGGTATCGCACCCGTCATCTGGTGGAGAACTACTTCGCCAAGATCAAGCAGTTCCGGCGCATCGCCACGCGGTACGAGAAGACCGACACCAGCTTCGCGGGGATGATTGACCTGGTGGCGACGGTCATCGCCATCAAGCAGTAGGCGTTCGCCCTTGCCGCCGAGGTGGTGTATATTGGCGGCGCAACAGACGCAGGCATAGACCGCGCATCAAGCGGAAGCCTGTCATCGCGGATGGGGCCTCATGGCTCCTCTTGCGAGGGCTTCTGCCGTCGGGTTGCCAGCGTCTGTTGCAAGCGCCCATCCGATACGCAAGAGGGGCTGCCATAGGGAACGGGAACCTCTCCCACCCTCTCCCACCCCTCTGAAATGCGAAGGTCGCCGGACCTGTTTGCCATCATGTCCCGGCGACCTAACGTCCACCGTTAGGGGGTGAACTGTGCCTATGCTACCACTTGACCGTTCGGTCAAGCAATCGCGAGCGACGCCACAGAGAGCCATCGAAGAAGAGACGATATGACTGCTGTGCAAGGAGGGAATGCACACGAGCGGAAAGTGACGATCGGCCTGGTCGAAAACGATAAAGGTATGTGAGTGATGCGAAAATCTGTGTTTTGTTTGGTGGAAAACGAGAAGGGCGAAATCCTGATGGTGCAGCGCGCTTACGGCCGCAGGAAAGGAAAGTGGTCTCTGCCGGGTGGGCAGGTGGATCGCGGCGAGCGCAGCAGCCACGCCGCGTACCGGGAGACCAGAGAGGAAACCGGCATTGTCGTCAGGATCACCCATCGGCTATTCAGCATCCCTGACCATGCGTCGTCGGTGTTCGTCGGTACGCCGGTGGGCGGGAATCTACGACATCAACGCAAGGAATGTCTGGATGTTCGCTGGCGCGATCCCAGGAAGATCAAACCGTATGATCTGGCGTTCGGCGGCGACCGGAAAGCCCTGAGCGTGTGGGCGGACATCAAGGCAGGTTGTGCCACGGCGGAGCAGGCATTCCGCGACTGACGGGCCGCTTGGTTGCCCATCCCGATCCGAATGTTAACAGGTCCTAATCGTGGAGGAGGTTCCCAATGTGGCCGTTCCGTCAAAATGGAAAACCAGCAGCGATATCAGATGTCCTGCCAAGCGAATGGTCCCCACGTTACTATGCCACCCCACCAGCAATTGAGGTATTCAACTTTGATCTTCCGCCGGTTTTATCATGGCCCGACATGGACGCCGATGATTGCGGTCACCGCGCGGCGGAGTCGCTGATGGGGCTTTTCAGCCGGAATGACCCGACGTGCGACCTCCATCTCTGGTGTGGCCCAGGCGACCGGATGGTGATCGCGGAGTGTTACCAAGCGCACGGTCTTGACGACCCAAGGTTATACATTGGCGTGTATTTATGGCCTGTCCGAGGACTCGTGCAGGATGACACAGTGCTCTACGGGCCAATGGCATCAGGGCAGAAAGAAGCCGGATTTCAGGCAACCTGCACCCCAAAGCCTTTGTCCAAGGCACTGATCTGGCCGTTGGCCTGCGGAGATGTAGTTGTTCAGAGAGGAACTACCCAAGTCGTCGCGGACGGCGCATCGCATTGGGACCAGGGCATCATTGATCCCGGCACGTCAGAGACCATCAGGTGCGCGTCGCGGGAAGTGAGCGTATTCCTGCCGACCCCACCGGAATACCAAAATTCCCCTCCGGCGTTCCTTGCCGTGCGCACGGGCAGCGAATGGGGTCTGGGCAGGTGCTGGCAACTTGGCCGTCTGACATCCGGCGCAACGGTGTGGCAATCTACGCCTGCGATGTCTCGTCTTGACGCCATGTACCAACCGCACCGCAACGAGGTTGGGCAGAACTTGTTGACCATTTGACCATTTGACCAGGACACTGAGGCGATTCCTAAACTCCCCACGGGGCGGGACCTGAAGGCGTTCCCAATCCCATGCTGTCTGACGTGGAGAACGCCTTCTGGTGGGATGTCCGTACCCCACTGAGCTGTTTCCCGCATGTTGCCACGAGCCTTGCGATCGTCGGCCATCTCCACCAAGACGCAACCGTCCCATTCACATCGGCCAACAAGCGGAGGCATTGGGCCTCGGACGTGGGCGGGTTTTTGAGGGAAGTCCTGCGTCAGCAGTGAACGCCGTCAAGTGAACGCCGTCAGTTGTGGCCGCGCGAAATCATCTAGAGCCTGCTGGCATTCATCTGTGGAGAAGGTGGCCGTATGACCCACCCGAAGACGCACCTAGCCCACTGGGATAGCAGCCAGCGGGCTAACTTGAGTAGAATTGGGGCGAAATCTAAATGTCAACACGCCCTAGGGTCTGTGGACAAATAGCAAAGCCACACCAACCCCGCCCAAACTCCATCCACGTCAAAAATAAACTCACCAATTAGTCTACTATCAGAAACATGGGAATCCGAACACTGAAATCCTCCCTACGGTTTGACCCCGACAACAGCCGGGCCATCGGTTACTACGCTACCCAAGAAAACGCAGCCTACAACGCTGCTGTCGACGTGCTCAACCGGGAACCGGACCTACCCAAACGCAGCGGCAAAAACGCCCCCGACGCCATCAACAAGCGCATCACCGCTTGGCGTCAGGCCAACCGCCAGTCCGCCGATGCACCCTACTACGTCCACCAGCAGGGGGCAGAAGACGCCTGGGAAGCCAATCAACGTCTACAAGCAGCCCGCGCTGAGCGACTGGAGCGCGTGGACAAAGCCGACGCCAACGGCGAACCGCCCAAGCACCGAGACGTCCGTCCCCACCGCCGCACTCTCGAACACCGCTCCCGCAAAGCCAGCCGGCTCAGTCTCACCATCACCGACAAGCGACTGTTCCAAATCTCCGAAGACGGTCACACAATCACCAGCCGCCAATGCCATTTCACCGCCCAGCTACGCGGCGACCAAAGCCTCTCCCGACTCGATGTCCGCTCCATCCAGTTGGTTCCAGTGAAGGACTACTCCCCACGCGTGCCTTTGCAGCGTCGGCACTATTGCGTTCATGTACAGGTTTGGGAACCTGACCCCCAACCATTGGAACAGGTCGAAATCGAATCTCCGGAGGACATCCTTGGTGCAGACCGGGGCCGCAAGAACTACCTAGCCGTCAGCTCAGGACACCGAGAGCACCACCCTGGAACCAAGAAAGAGGGCAAGCGCCGACGCAAGCACCAGCACCAGATCGCCGGTAAGCCCAAACGCAGCAAGCGTCGCCGCCATGCAGTGGCCGAACATCGGAAAAAGGCACGCGGCTACGCCCAACGCCGCGACCAAGAAATGCGTCGACAGATCCGAGAGATACTGCTCGAAGCCTAGCCCAAGATGGTAGCCGTCGAGAGCCTCCACCCCACAGCATGATGGCTTCGGCCCGCGGCACAGCCGCTAAGCCTGGCAAGAACGTTGCCGCCAAGCGAAAACTCAACGAAAGCCTCGCCGAGTCGGCCATAGGCCATACCGGCAAACTCCTTACCGAGGAAGCCGCCAAACTCGGCATACCCACCGTCTCCGTCCCGCCGCACGGCACGTCCCAGACGTGCCCGCGCTGCGGGGACCGGCACCCCAACAACCGCGAGAGCCAAGCGGTGTTCCGGTGCCGGCACTGCGATCTCTACGCCCACGCCGACTGGACTGCCGCCATCATCATTCGCAACCGGGCCTACGTCCGGCACTGCGAATGGCAGACTGGTCATACACCGGACGTACTGACCGCACCAACCGGGTGGCGAGAACAGCCATCCGGCTCCGAACCAAGACAACCCCGTCTCGGTTTGGAGCTAAGCGTGTTCAAGCCGGAGGGCACCGCGACGAGTTCCCGCGGGAACAGGGTCCGTGGCCCAAGGCCGGCCCGCCGTATCCAAAGCGGTGGGCCCAGACGCCAAAAGTGTTAGACAAAGTGTTAGCTCGGGAAAACACTCTCGGGGTTACTCGGAAATATCCGTTGGAAACCCAGTTTCCGGGTTCCGTGCTCAATGCGTCAACACGCTCTAGAGGAACTGCTTACTCGAGATCGGGATTTCTCGCTGTTCCCGGAACTGCGCACCTGGAACCCAATCGCCTCCGGATAGAGACAGGGCCTTGTATCTTGGGGAGGGGTGTGGCAGACCGGCAGGGTCTAGGTCGTAAGAGACCGTTCGAAAGCGAGGGTCGCCGCACTCATCCCCAACAGAGCCCGAACGATTGTCGGGGCCAACCGAGCCCGTATCTGCAAGGCCGGGCCAGCGGGATACCGGAGGCGAGTATGGAACAGCAGTCCAACTACGTTGGCATTGACGTGGCCAAGGCCTGGGTGGACGTCGCCGTGCGACCAACCGGCAGCATCTGGCGCGTCAACTACGAAGACGATGAGGTTGCGGCGCTGGTGGCGCAGCTCCAGAAAATGCAACCGGCTGCGGTGATACTGGAGTCCACCGGCGGGTTGGAAACACCCCTGGTGGTAGCTCTGACCACGGCGGCACTGCCTGTAGCCGTGGTCAACCCCCGGCAGGTGCGCGATTTCGCCAAGTCCACCGGGCAGCTGGCCAAGACCGACCGCCTGGACGCCCAGATATTGGCCCACTTCGGCGAGGCAGTCCGTCCACCCATGCGCCCCCTGCGGGATGCCGACACCCAAGCCTTGGCCGCGCTGGTGGCGCGCCGCCGGCAGGTGTTGACCATGCTGACTGCCGAGAACAACCGCCTCAGCCGTGCTGTCCCGGCAGTCCATCCCTACATCCAGGACCATATCGCCTGGCTCGAGCAGGAACGCAACAATTTGGACGCCGACCTGAGCGACCAGATCCGGCAAAGTCCAGTGTGGCGCGAGAAGGACGACCTGTTACGCTCCGTGCCCGGCGTGGGCCAGCAGGTATCGCTGACCCTGCTGGCCAATCTGCCGGAACTGGGGACACTGAGCCGGAAGCAGGTCGCGGCCCTGGTCGGGGTGGCTCCCTTCAGCCGGGACAGTGGTCCCCACCGCGGCCGAAGAACCGTCTGGGGCGGTAGGGCCACAGTTCGTGCCACACTGTACATGGGAGCGTTGGTGGCTACGCGTTGCAACCCGATCATTCGGGAGTTTTACCAACGTCTGCTGACAGCGGGCAAACCGAAGAAGGTGGCGCTCACCGCCTGTATGCGGAAACTCCTTACCATCTTGAACAGCATGGTCAAAAACAACGAGCATTGGGATCCAACCCCAACTTCCTCTTGACTTTCCAGACGATTGCTTTCGATTGTTGCCGACCGATGACGATACTTGGCCAAATCCGGTGATTTGAGCGATGACCGCCTACTGGGAGCCCCCGTTGGCAGCAGAGCCAAACCGGATAATCGAATGTCCCTGGGATAGAGACGGGAAGCGTCAAAACCGGCCCGCGCTGTGCTAGGATGGTACTCCGTAGGCGATGTTGTTATGCTCCGCTTCCTCTGGCCCATCCTGATGATGTTCGGCCCCCAGTTGGGGCCGCGCATCGTCAAGTTCGTGCGCGCCCTGTATCGGTTGCATCGGGATTCCCGCGTCAACCTGCTGATCAAGCTCCTGATCCCGTTGGCAGTGATCTACGCAGTGTCCCCCATCGACCTGGTGCGCGACCGCATCCCCTACGGCTTGGGGCGCTACGACGATATCATCATCCTCGGGCTGGCGGTCTGGCTATTTTGGAACCTGTGCCCCAGGGCGGTGGTACGTGAGCACATGGGCGAACCGCCCCCTCCGCGCCCCGAAGATCGCGATCCCGACAACGTGGTTGACGGCCAGTCACGACCCACTGACGACGCGGATGACCAGCGTGGCAGTTGATCGGCCGGCAACCCGGCAACTATTGACTCAACAGGGGCGGGCATGAGACTCGCCCCTCGCTATAGGTACGGCGATGTCCCGATCCGCAGATATCCGTGATCTTCCCGTTTCTACATCCGGCGAAGGCATCTCGCTGTACGTTCACGTCCCTTTCTGTCTGAGCAAGTGCCCGTACTGCGATTTCAACACCTACCAGGGGATCGAATCCCAGTTCGGCGACTTCCTCGACGCCGTTATTCAAGAGATAACCGCCTGGTCGGTCGCCCTTGGCCGGCCAACCGCCAACACAATTTTTCTGGGCGGTGGCACTCCGTCCTACTTGCCCGACGGAGACGTGGCCCGCATCCTGGACACCGTGGCCCGATGCTTCTCCGTTCGTTCTGACGCCGAGACAACCGCGGAGTGCAACCCCAACGACCTCACTCCGAGTAAGTGCGCCGATCTCCGTGCTGCCGGCATCAATCGGGTCAGCATCGGTGTCCAGAGCATGGACAACGACCTGCTGGCCATGCTCGGTCGCCGCCATGACGCTGCGGAGGCTGCGGAGGCTCTGGAGCGCTGCCGCCGCGCCGGCTTCGACAACGTCAGCCTGGACCTGATGTATGGTCTGCCCCAGCAATCCCTGTCCCAGTGGGAGGACACCCTGAGGCGGGTTATTGCCCTCGCTCCGGAGCACCTCTCCCTCTACTCCCTTACGCTGGAGGAAGGCACCCCGCTGCGCCGGTGGGTGCAACAAGGCCGCCTTCCCGAGCCTGATTCGGACCTGGCCGCCGATATGTACGACCACGCTCGCGCCGCTCTGGCCGGCGCCGGCTATCACCACTATGAGATCAGCAACTGGTCCCGTTCCGGCTGCCAGTCGGAGCACAACCTGACCTATTGGCGCAACCTGCAGTGGCTGGGCGTCGGCCCGGGCGCCCACTCGTCCCTCCGCGTCGGCGAGGCCGGATCCGCCTGTCGATTCTGGACGGTACGGTCCCCGCGAGATTACGCCCGCTTGGCCGGGGAGTGGGCAGCAAGTGCGGCCAGGGCCGGCGCGTGGCCGGAGGTGACCGCGGACCGGATCGCGGCCGTTCCGACGGTTGACGGTTCGGAGGTATCCGACGAGGCAACCACCGCCGCCGAGACCATGTTCCTCGGCCTCCGCCTGCTGGACGGTATGGATGTCGCCGCCGCATCAGCGCGCGTTGGTATCGACCTGGTCGCTCGATACGAGCGGGAGTTGGCCGAGTTGACTGCGGAGGGGCTGCTGGCGTGGAACGAAGACGACCGGCTGCGGCTGGCCGAGGAGGCCTACCTGGTGGCCAACCAGGTGTTTACCAGATTTTTACTAGAGTAGCAGCGTTACGATGCTAGAACCGATTGCTAACGTATTGAAACTGCTGGCAGTGCTCTGGGAGAGATTACCGAAGCAATGGATGGTAGCATTTTCAATATCTTTTTCGGTTGCAATTCTTTTCGGGTGGTATCTCCCGTTGTGGAAAAGCGTTTAGCTAACCCGGTTCCGGCAACACCCGTAACTCCGATTGTAGCGCAGGTATTCGATGGCGTGCTTATCTTCGTGATGCTGATACCCGTAGCAATCGCTCTCGTCTACGCGGGTTGCCTCATGTATGAGCTTTCGCATCGGAAGTGAATCTCTGCTTGACCAATTTGTACATCAAGATCAGAGCAGCCAGTCCCCACACAACTCCCCCGAGGGAAATTATGGTAGTCCCGGTGAGCACTACGGCAATACTTGAGGTCACATACTCTCCGATTACTATTATCAAGAACCCTAATGCAATGATCCCAGCAAAAATAAAGCTGGCGGTGCTCGCCCAATGATTTGTTGCGGCTGCGTCTTGGCCATTAACCGAATCATCGTCAGGTATTGGAACCGCAGAAGGATCCGCGACTATACCCTGGGTCGGTGTGGCCGGTTCAATGTAGCTGCTTTCTGTATTAGGCGTTGCCATTTCTCCTGCCTCCTGTCCCCATCTTACCACTTGACAAAACCGGTCACCAAACCCTGCAAGCCGGCCCGCCCGTACACTCCTATGCTAAACTGCCGCGTGTGTCCGCTGCCGGCGGCAGTTCCTATTGCATTTGACCCAAGATGGGCCACGGAGGTTCCAAAATGGCGGTACAGCCCTACACCATTTCCGTTTCCGATGACGTGCTTGAAGACCTCAGGCACCGGCTGGCCCACGTGCGCTGGCCCGATGAGATCCCCGGCGCCGAGTGGGACTACGGCTCCAACCTCGACTATATCAAGGAACTGGTGGCCTACTGGCGGGATGGTTTCGACTGGCGGAATGCCGAAGCCGGCCTCAACGCTTTCGCCAACTTCTACACCACCATCGAGGGCCAGGGCATCCACTTCATCCACGAGAAGGGCAAGGGCCCCAATCCCATGCCTATCATCGTCACCCACGGCTGGCCCGGCTCTATCTACGAGATGCACAAGATCATCCCGATGCTTGCCGACCCGGCCAGCCACGGCGGCGACCCTGCCGACTCCTTTGACGTGATCGTCCCATCCATGCCCGGCTACGGCTTCAGCGCCCAGACCCGTGAGCGCGGGGTCAACACCCGCCGCATCGCCGAATTGTGGGACAAGTTGATGGCCGACGAGCTGGGCTACCAGCGCTACGCCGCCCAGGGCGGCGACTGGGGCGCCGGTGTGACCGCACGCCTCGGCTTCCACCACGCCAACCACGTTCTCGGCATCCACACCACCTCCGTGACCCAGGCCATACCCTATCAGGGCGCCAGCCTGGAAGGCTTGAGCCGGCGTGAACGCCTGGAACAGGTTATCGGTACGCCCCAGGGCGGTTACCGCCGGGACTTCGCGTCCACGCTGTCGGACGACGAGCTCGCCATGATCGACCAGCGAGTCTCCTGGGCGGCCGCGGAGGGCGGCTACGGGCACATCCAGGGCACCAAGCCCCAGACCCTGGCCTATGGTCTGAACGATTCTCCCGTTGGCCTCTGCGCCTGGATCGTCGAGAAGTACCGCACCTGGAGCGACTGCAACGGCGACGTGGAGAGCGTCTACACCAAGGACGACCTCCTGACCACCGTCATGATCTACTGGGTGACCCAAACCATCAACTCCAGCACACGGCTCTACTACGAGAACAGCCGCACGCCCTGGTACTTCGGGCCCGACGACCAGATTGGCGTCCCCTGCGCCATCGCCGTGTTCCCCAAGGAGCTGTCCACGCCGCCGCGCTCCTGGGCGGAGCGAACCTGCAACGTGCAGCGCTGGACCGAGATGGACAGCGGCGGCCATTTCGCTGCCCTGGAGAAGCCGGCCGAGCTGGCGAATGACATGCGCGAGTTCTTCCGCGGGCTGCGGTAGCCTCACACTTGCTCATCCGCTACTTCGACGCGAGGTATTGCATGGGAACAACCGAATGGACGATCATCGGCACCGGCATCGCGCTTCTCGTGGTGCTGGTGCCGATGATAAGGTTCACCGACTCGGCCTCGACAAACGAAGTGAAGGCAATCATCGCGAGTCTCCGAGCTGAGTTGAAGGGCGAAATTGCGGATCTCCGTACGGAAATTGCGAATCTCCGCACGGAGTTGAAGGATGAAATTGCGAATCTCCGCACGGAGTTGAAGCTGGACATCCAGGCCAACCGGAACGAAATTACCACCAACCGACGGCTGCTGGCCCGGTTTGCCCTGCACCGTCATGGGGACGACGGTCTGCCCCTGGCCCCGCTTACCGATTCGCTGGACCCGCCCGAGGGAACCGGCGGCAGCAACGGCGAGGGAAACGGCTAGGCTGACAGCATCCCTAAAACCCGCTACCATATCCGCTAACAGAACGTCTAATCCGAGTCCGTCTGGTCGGACACTCATCAAGGAGGAACCCTCTACATGATTACCAAGTTTGGCAGCCTTTGGGCCGGCAACGTCGACATGGACAACCCCGGCTACCAGGGCACCCCCGCCAACGACCGCTGGCTCTCCGACGAGGAACTGGCCGGCGGCGCCATCGAGAAGGCCGAAAAGATTTCCATCGCCATGGACCGCCTCGGCTACGACACCTTCTGGGTCGCCGAACACCACTTCCAGCGCGAGGGTTACGAGTGCATCCCCAACCTGCTGATGCTGTACGTGCACCTTGCCCACCTCACCAAGAACCTGCGCTTCGGCTGCGGTTTCAACATCAACCCCATGTGGAACCCCGTGCGCCTGGCCGAAGACTACGCCACCTCCGACTGGCTTACTGATGGCCGCGTGCGCTTCGGCGTGGGCCGCGGCTACCACACCCGCGAGGTGGAGGTCTTCGGCTCGCCCATCATGGACCAGAACGCCAACCGCGAGCTCTTCGAGGAGCAGGTGGAGGTCATCTGGAAGGCGTTCAACCAGCGCAGCTTCTCTCACCACGGCAAGCATTTCGACATTCCGCCCAACGTGCCCTACCGCGGCTACGATCTCGAAGAGATCACGCTGGTTCCCCGGCCCAAGCACGAGGTCGAGTGGTGGCAGCCGGTGGTGTCCGCCAGCGACCGGGCCATCAACTTCATGGCCCGCTGGGGCATCAAAGGTATCATCGGTGGCGGCGCGGCCACCGGAGGCGCCAGCGACGACGTGATCCAGCGCTGGCAGGCCATCCACGCCGAGCACGGCAAGGAATGGGAACTGGGCGAGGGCCTTGCCGTGGGCTACTCCGTGCAGATCGCCAACTCCGAGAAGGAAGCGATGGACCAGGCGCGTCTGTGGATGGAAGAACGGGTCAAGATGTTCGGCCCGTTGGGCTTCATCGCTGGCCTCAGCCAGGAACAGCTGAACGCCCTCAACGCCTTCGGCCGCCCGGTGCCCCAGGGTCTCAAGATGCCCACCATCGAGGACTCCGTGGCCGCTGGCCAGTACCTTGTTGGCCCGGCCGACCGGATCACCGAGCAGTTGATGGCCATCCAGGAACGTTATCCCGGTCTGGATGAGGTCAACATCGGTATCACCAACATGGGCATGCCGACCTCCGCGTCCATGGACCAGCTGGAATGGTTCGCCCGCGACGTCATGCCCCACTTCAACACCAAGCAGGGCGCGGACAACTAAGCCTTCAGTCAAATAGCGAGGATCGCGTAGAGGCGGCGGTTCACGTCGCCTCTACGAATGTAGGTTGAGCCGTAATCCCCTTGACGACTGATTACCAGTTCCCCATCACTGTCGTCGGCGCCACCACCTGGGGCACGACCCTCGCCGTCCTGGCTGCTCGCGGCGGCGCACCGGTGCGACTGCTCTGTCGCACTGCTGACGAGGCAGAAACACTGCGACGGGCCGGCGAGCACCCCCGTCGTCTCCCCGGTGTTCCGTTCCCAGATACTTTGTCCGTTGAGCACGATCCGGCGAGGGCGCTGAGCGAAACCAACCTGGTGATTATCGCGGTGCCTTCCGACCGCTTCCGCCAGAACGTCGGTCGCATCGCCGAACACGTTCCCCAAGACGCCGTCGTGCTCAGCGTCACCAAGGGACTGGAATTGCCCGCCGGCCTGCGCATGAGCGAGGTATGGTCGCAGGAAATGCCCGGTCACCCACCCGGGCGATTTGCCGTCCTGTCCGGTCCCAACTTGGCCGGCGAGATCATAGCCGGGAAGCCGGCCGTGACCGTGGTTGCAGCATCCGACGAGGAGTCTCGCACCCTGGTGCAGGACGCCCTTATGTCGCCGGCGTTTCGCGTCTACACCAGCGACGACGTGGTGGGCGTGGAGATGGGCGGAGCGTTGAAAAACATCATCGCCCTGGCCGCCGGCATCGCCGATGGGATGGACGTCGGGGATAACGCCAAGGCTGCCCTGGTCACCCGCGGCCTCAACGAAATCGGCCGCTTGGGCATCGCCGCCGGCGCCCAGCTGATGACCTTCGCCGGCCTGGCCGGCCTGGGCGACGTCATGGCGACGTGCTCCAGTCCACTGAGTCGCAATCGCCGCGTCGGCGAGGAGCTGGCCAGGGGACGCAATCTCTCCGATATCCTGACCGACATGGGCGCCGTTGCCGAGGGCGTCAACACCACCGTCGCCGCGCTGGAAATCGCCGAGCGTCTGGATGTGGACATGCCCATCACCCGCCTCATGTCGCAGGTGTTGTTCGAAGGCCTCCCCGCCGCCGAGTGCATCCCCACCCTCATGGAGCGCCCGCCCCGCTCCGAGTGGTAGCGCCGCCGACAGACGGCTGCGGACAGAGCCCATGAACTGTCCTCTTACAAAGGTTCGGTTCCCTCGCTAAGGATAGACAGGTAGGCGTCGTATACAAACAGCCGGTTGCGTCGTTGTCTCGTGATCTCCCTGACAACACCCAACTCTTCGAGCAAGTTCACAGCCGACGTGGCCGCAGAGATGGATAATCCGGTGTATTCCCGTATTCTAGAAATGTTCAGGACGGGATGTGCCATAAAAGCTTGTAAAGCCCGTACTGTAGAACCGGCGCGACGTCCGGTCTGCTGGATGCGGGCTTGGTCTGCCGCTAACAACTGGGACAAACGTTGTGAAGTGGCAAACGCTCCTTCTGCCGTTTCCCGTACCCCTTCCAGAAAGAAATCAAGCCAGTCCTCCCAGTCGCCGGTGTGGCGTACCGCGTTAAGCAACTCGTAGTAGTCGGAACGATGCTGCTTGAAGTAAAGGCTGAGGTACAGAAGAGGGTCTCTCAGCACTCCAGCGTGACACAGCAAAAACGTGATTAGCAGCCGTCCCGTGCGTCCGTTCCCGTCGAGAAACGGGTGAATCGTTTCGAACTGTACGTGGGATAACGCCGCGCGTATTAGTGCCGGTAGCCCGTCGTCACGGGCATGGAGAAACCTTTCCAGATCGGCCATGCAGTTGGACACCTCATTGGGTGGCGGGGGCACGAATTCGGCATTTCCCGGTCGCCGACCGCCGATCCAGTTTTGAGAGGTCCGGAACTCCCCCGGATTCAATGCACTGCCCCGGCCACTTGAGAGCAGCACGCTGTGTATCTCTCGTATCAGTCGGTTGGACAGCGGAAAATCTTCGCGCAAGCGTTCCAGACCATGCTCCAGGGCAGCAACGTAGCTGGAAACTTCGGTCACATCGTTGACCGGTGCTCCCGGCGCCTCGTCAATCTCAAATAGCAACAGGTCGGATAAAGATGATTGCGTTCCTTCAATTTGTGAGGATAGAACTGCTTCCTTGCGGACGTAGGCGTATATGAACAACGTAGGATCCGGCAGCAGGACGGAAATCCCGTCCAGCCGCCCCAATGCGAGGGTCGCCGCTTCGAGAGATTGCTGCAAGGACCCTTCGATTTCCAGAGGAGGGACAGGTGGCAGTGGGTCCGGAATGAAGGCCCGAATTTCCTCGCCTCCGGATACCCAAACTTCGTAGCGTCCGGTTCTTTCTCTGTGCATCGCGGATGGCGCTCCGTAAATTGCTCAAGTCGTAATAACGCCAAGCACTATTATGACTTTGGACGCAAATCATAATAAATGAATCCCGGTTTGTCAAAATGTTAGATCCGCTTTCGGAGTCCTTGGCCTGCTCAAGACCGTTCGACGCCGGCAATGTCGTTTGATGAAGGTGCTATTTACGCAAAGCACAATAAGGGTGCGCATTATTACGATTTGCGGGCCAAGTCGGAATAATTCGACCGTCGTCATGTTCGTACATGTCAATCTCTACACCCCCGTCAGCCACCATCGCGCCTCCCCGTCACCTCCGGCCCCCACGTCAATTTCCATTCCCTCCAGCAGCCACGCTCCGTCGATGCTCTGCGCCGCTGCCTGCACGGCCACCACGTCCGACAACCTGCCCTCCACCACCGTGCGACGGTTTGCCGGCGCGTGAAGAGGCAGCGTCGCCTCCATCTGCGGACGTTGCCGGGAACGTTCCTCCAGCCGAGCCTCGGCCCCTTCCTGCGCGGCGGAGTAGTTGTCGACGTACCGGCAGTTCACCAGGTTTCCGGCTGCGGACGCGCCCGCAGCGCCGGCCCGGTGAGCGGTTGTCGACTCCGCCCGCCAGCAGTGGTTGGCCGACAAGCGCAGGCTCTGCACGTAGGCTCGACCTACCCCATTGTTGCGGACCCGCAGCATCCGACCCCTGCCCGAAATGCCGGACTCCGCTTCCGACAGCAGTGCCACCGTGATATCGGCCGTCACGTCGGTGCCCGTTCCCGCGGCATCGTCCGTCGCCGTGTAGTCGGTTCGCGCCGCCGGAGTCTGTACCTCGTCAATCGCCTCCCATGCTTCGGATGCGGCCAGTACCAGGCGTTCCTGTCCGGCATCGATCGCCAGGGGCTCGTTGAGGTTCCAGACCCGCTGCGTGCCTTCGTCGGCCAATCTCCGGTAGCGGAACACCACCGCGTCCTCCATCGCGGATGCGCCGTCGTCCCACCGCAGCTCGAAAGCATAGGGCCCGTCTCCGTCGACGGTGTCGCCCAACGTTGTTTTCGCCAGCGATGCCGGGTCACTGTGGGCCCGGATGCTCGACCGCAGCGTCGATGCCTCTAGCCGCAACCGCCCGTGCCCATCCGTGTAAATCAGCCCGTGCTCCTCCCGCTGCAGCCGACGCAGCGCCCGCGCCGCCGACACCTCCCAAACCGACCGTGCCCCGCCGGTGAGCAGGACCCGGCCCGCATCCAGATCGTATTCGGCCGGCGCGAGGTCCGACCATGCGAGGATGGTGGCGGCCACGTCGCCGGAACGCATCGGCCCGCCCGTCAGGGCCCGGTACAGCCGTACCGATCCCAGCTGCTGCATCACGTCTGCTGCTGCGATCCGGCAGGTTCCGTCCGTGTAGTCCGGCGAGATGGCGGTGATCCGCCCCAGAAACAGTCCGCGACCCACGCCGAAACCGCCCCAGCGGTCCGCCGTGTTGCGAAAGCTGTGCCACAGTCCGTGCCGGCCGGAGATCGGAGCGTCGGCAATGCCGCTCGCCGCCAGCACCGTCCGGCCGATGGGGTCGCCGGTTTCCAGGTTGATTGCGTGGACCCGAACGCTATCGGCGGTCTGCTCAATTTCCAGCTCGTGCCACACCGCCGAATCCAGCGGGCCTCCGGACGCCAACCGTGTCACCGTGGAACCCGACACCCGCTCCAGCACGCTGGTGGTGTGGTCAAACCGCAGCCGCAGGCAGTCGTTGGCGGCAATGCACCGCAGCACGAATCCGCCCTGCCCGTTGGTTGTCCTTCGGTATCGCGTGGTGATGGTCGCGGTCGCGTCTCCTGTCTCCAGCAGCGCCACCGCGTCCGACGGCGGAAACGAGCCCACCGTACCCCGGGCCTCTCCGTCCAGTACCGAAAAGCCGTTTCCCGCCGTCGCAATCACTTCCCAGCGTCCGTCGCCGAACGCGGCCGGCCTGCCTTCCAGGTCCGAGGATCCGGTGCCCGTCGTCCGGAAGTCATCGTGCAGCCGGCTGACCCGCACCCTGACGTCACGGCCGGGATCCACGTTTGATCCCAGTGGTCCGTTGCTATTGCTGGGGGTATAGCGGTGGTCGGCGTTGTCCAGCGTCAGTTCCAGCGCCGCCGGCTGCGCAAACTCCGGTACCGGCAATCTCCGGCGACCCCAACTCCAGCGCAGCCTCTGCACGTGGTCCGATATGTCCACGCCCGCCGCGCCCCAAATCCCCTCGCCGCTCCAGTCCACCCGAACCTGCCAGCGCAGCGCCGGCGTGGGGATCGTTCCTCTCGTTTCAATTGCAGTGCTGCCCGAATTCATGGTCATCCGTGTTGCCTGGCCTCCTCGTGACGAGGTTGGTTAGTGACGGTCCTCACACCCCTCCGGCGGATTGGCGGAAATCGGCGAAAACGTTTAGCATCAGTCTTGCTAAAGGAGTGCAAGGCATGGCAGAGCGTTGGATCAGCTATAGCGTTGACCAGGACCGGCGTCGGCGGCGTGGCCGCGGCTGGCGGTTGCGTTGGCCCTGGAATTGGGGCCGCGGTGATCGCTACGGGCGCCCCCACGTGGTACGTGATCAGCCCACCCGACAGCGCATCCGATACCGGGACGACGGTGAACGGCGCAGCATCTGGCCGTGGCTGCTGCTCCTGTTGCTCCTGCTGCTGTTCCTGGGGATCCTCGGTTTTCTGCTCTTCGACGATCCGGACCAATCGGGAAGCGCCGAACGGACGGGAGGCTCGGGCGAACCTGCCGGAGCCGACGGTCTGGTTCCCATAGGAGGCCCCCCACCCGACGACTCCGCTTTGGACCTGTCCCGAGCCACGGACGGGAGCATCATGGTTTCCGTTCCGGACCGGCCCTCGTTTCAGCTCAAGGATGACGCCACCTTCATGGACCTTGGCGACGGTTCCTGCCACGACCAACGGTACGTGCTGATGACCGACGGCAAAGCCGTTCCCATGGAAGACCTCGATGAGGCCACGGTCGACGCGCTGTCCCAGTCCGATGTCCCGATCAACACCGTCGCCCTTAGCCCGGGCGTCGACACGAGCGCCCTCCAGGCCATTGCCTCCCGCACTGGCGGGACCTTCACCAAAATGGACTAACCCGCCCTGTATTGGAGCGTCTACCCTTGTTTCGAGGGGAGTATTTTTCGCGGTCCTCCGTGGTAGGATTGGCTCGTCTAGGTGCGCTTTGCACCCCCGCCTGTGGTTACTGATATGGCCGCCAATTACCATTGGATATCCTATGATGCCCGCGACGATGGCCGTCGCCGGCGACGCAAATGGCCGTGGTGGATTTTGCTGGTGTTGCTGCTACTTCTGCTGATGACTGCCATCACGTGTGGCAGTTCGTACGGATATGCTGTCGCCACTTCTGATCCTATCCAGACCGTTTTGCCAGATTTGACAGTAGATGACGCGATGACAATCTATGTGGTGGATGACTCCGGGAGTATGGTGTTCAAAAAAGATTCATTGCATGAGGCATTACGCCAATTGGTGGATAAACCTGTTCAAAATAGTCAGGTTGCCCTGCTGATGTTCGGCAGCTCATATCGATTGCTGTTTGATTTCACGGACCCTGCTGATGCCCCGTGGGACACCGCTATTCCATCTTTTCAAGCGGATAGTGGAGGAACAAATATGTATGCAGCGCTGCGTAAGGCCCATCAAATGATGCCTGATAGTCCAATTTGCGGAGAGACTGCCTGTAGGCAAAATCGTATTGTGTTGATGTCTGACGGAGTAGCCGGTGATTAAGAACTCGCTGCGACAACTGTTGGGACGTTGGAGCGGTCGGGCGTTATAGTGGATACGGTCTCGTTTGGCGTATTTTTCATCAATACTTGAACGCTGCAAGACATTTCAGAACGTACCGGCGGCATATACAAAAAATCACGCTAACCCATCCCGACGCTTGCCCTCCACTAAAACCTACGCCTTGAGCGTAGCAATCCATAATGCTCGTCCAGAACACCGCCCAAACCACCCAGGCTTTCTTTGACGCCGCCGACCAGCACTTCGAGGATGAGGAGCCGCTGCTGGCCTACGAAAACCTGTGGAATGCCGCCGCCCACGCCCTGACCGCCGTGGCGGAAACGCGCGGCTGGCCGACCGGCGACCCCAGCGACCTTAAGGCCGCCGCCGACCGACTGGCCAACGAGGCCAGCGACCACCACCTGCGCCACCAGTTCGCCGTGGCCCAGCAGTTCCGCGCCAAGTTCAACTACGGCTTCGTCGAGACCCATCAACTGGCCGACTACTGCCGCCTGATGCGCGAATTCGTCGCCCGTATGCTCGCCCTGCTGGACACCTACGAGCAGGTTGCTCCCCTTACCCCCCACGAACACACCCGCGCAGCGCGGGACTCGTTGCAGGGTGCTGAAGCGGAGTTCGCGGCGGGAGACGTTACGGCCGGCTCGGCCAGCTTGTGGCAGGCCGCCGCCCAGGCCGTAACGGCCGTGTCCCGTGAGCGCGGTTGGTCCAGCGAAGGCCACGGGGATGTGAAAATCGCCGCTGACCGTCTCGCCGGCGGAGACGCCGCCGTCATCGCCGGCTTCTTCGCCGCCCAGCAGTTTCGCGCCAACGCCCGGCACGACTTCATGGAGCCCGACGACGTGGCCCGCGGCCTTCCCCTCGCGCAGGATTTCGTCCGCCGCACCCTTGCCCTGCTCGACAATTAAGCCCGAAGCGGCCATCGTTGACTCCTCCGGATTCCTGCGCCATAGTTGTGTCATCATCCTCAGACCTACAGGCTGCAACGTTGATTACCCAAGCGGATTACTACCTCTTCGGCTTTCTGGGCTTTATCGTCTTGCTGCTGATCGCTATCCTTGGCGTCCTTTACCGGCAGTCCCGTACCATCGGCCGGCTGGAGGGCCAATTCAACAGCCTCGGTCAGCAGATGCGGGATATGAACGACAGCCTCACCGCCCGCATTGACGGGGTAGAAAGCCGGCTCACCGCCCGCATTGACGGGGTAGAAAGCCGGCTCACCGCCCGCATTGACGGGGTAGAAAGCCGGCTCACCGCCCGCATTGACGGGGTAGAAAGCCGGCTCACCGCCCGCATTGAACGACTGGAGGAACAAATGGTGACCCTCCGTGAGCAGGTCGCGGAGATCAGAGGATTGCTGATATCCCTGCACGAGCGTATGGATTTGCTGATGCGCCATCGTCACGACGACGTCGGCCGCGTCGTGATAACCCCCGAGGAAGTCGCCGCCGACTGATCCGGTCCGGCGCGTCACCACGTCCCCAGCCCCACCGGCCCGTCCTGCCGGAACTTGGCCTCGAACCGCACCGGCTCGCCGGCCGCGCTGCTGATCCTATAGGACAGGCACACGAACCGGCCGGACACCCGCCGCTGGCCTGTCCCGTTGCCGGCCGGCCCGTACTCCACGGCAACCGTCTGTCCGACGATCCCAGACAGCACGGCATCCGGCCCAACCGACGGCGTGTCGTCCCAGCGGCCCGACAGGGTGAACTCCTGCGCAACCTCCGGCCCCGCCGCCGTGCGCGCCGACACGTCGTTCACGCCGGCCGCGTCGCGTCCGCTCAGCTCCCGCCCCAGCGGCCCGACCCGTTCCATCCACGGGGACAGGTCCCGCAGCACACCGTCCGCGTCCTCCACCGCCACGTAGCTGCGCCCCGCGCTGGCATACCCCGTCACGCTCACACCCCCAGCGCGGCCACGCGCCGGCGATACGGTTTCAGCAGCGCGCGAACCGCCGGAGAGATGCCGACCGCATCTCCCCGGCCCTCGCCCTCCGGTGGCCGGAAAGGCGTCCCAAGCCTCTCCCGCCACCAGACGGCGGCCTGCAGCAGGCACGCTTCCGTCACCGCGGCCGGGTAACGGTACACCGATACTCCTGATCCCACGGCGTGCGTCGCCGGCGCCGTACCGTTGACCCCGCGCCGCACCGTCAGCGTCGTCGCGCTCTGCCCGTCGTCGGATGCGGCAGCCACGTACATCTGCTCGTCGCCGATACGGACCGTGTGCCCTGCCGACAGCGCGACCGATGGCCCTCCGCCGGTAGCGGCAACCGTGATCTCATCGTCAGCCACCGCTGCTTCCGCGCCCGACAGTTGCAAACCCGTGTCCTCCCGCACGCCGCCGTAGCCCCACGCGCCGGCGACGATCACGCCGCCCCGGCTCAGCGGGAACCGGCGTCCGCCGGCCGTCGCCACGATGCGCGTGTACGGTCGCCCGCCCGGTTCCGTGGGCGCGGCGTTCAGCGGATATGCCAGCCAGTCGCCGGACGCCCAGCCGGTCCACCGGCCCGTCGATCCCTCGCGCACCCGCACCTCGGTGACGGACACGAGGTCGGTCACCGCCAGGGCGACCCGGCCCGTTCCGTCGAACCCCCGCTCGCCTTCCGTGGGATAGAAGTGGCGGTCGCAGTACCGGTCGATCCACCGCGACGCTGTTTCCAGCATCCCCATCAACCGTTCGTCCTGTCCGCCGTCCGGCGCGTTCAGAAACGCCGGCGATTTCAGTGTCGTCAGGTCACCGTAAGCGTTGGGCATCCTTCCTCCAATTGTCAGAATCAGGATTTACCGGATTCGAGGATTCGCAGGATTGGTATGGTTTCGCCACCGACGGGTCTCAATCCTGCCAATCCCGAAATCCTGGCAATCCTGATTCTGACGACTACACCGTGATGTTGTACTGCAACGCCGTGTGCGTCGCCGTCGTCCGCGTGCCCGTCCGCTCCATGAACGCCAGCCTCATGCTGACCACCATGATGTTCTGCCGCTTCTGGATGTCCCGCGTCGTCTCGATCATCAGCTCCCGCCGGAAACCCAGCCGCCACTGCGTCCGGTTCACCGCCAGCAGCCGGCCCTTGGTGTTGGTGTTGCCCCCGTCGGTCACCTTGCCGTCCGCGTCCGACTTCGCCATCTGCTCCGACACGATGACCGGGATGCCGTCCACCTGGGCCAACTGCCCGTTCAGCAGCGTCGCCTGCGGGCCCAGCTTGTCCAGCGTGCGGAACTCGCTGATCCCCAGGGACTTGATGTATGTGCCCACGTCGGCGATGTACGCCAGCTCCGACGGACGCACCCCGTACTTGCCCAGAAGGCCCCGCGCCTCGTTGAACATGTCCGCGCTGGGCGCCGCCGCGTGGTCATTCCCCTGTCCAGTGTTGTCCACCAGCGGCAGGTGCAGCAGCCCGTCGAACCCCACCAGCCAGTGCGCCTTGCCCGCCGTCGACGCGGCAATCGTTGCGCCGTCGGCGTTGATGTTGTTCTGCGCCGTGGTGTCCGCATTCAGCAGCACGTCGTCGATCACCTCCACGGCGTTGCGCACCAGCGTGCTGCGCACCTCCGCCGCCATGGCGATCACCGCGTCCTCCTCCAGCGTCAGCGACCACGGCACCTCGGCCACCAGCTCATGGGCGGTCAGCGTCTGCCGGCCCGTGGCTAGCGCCGTCTCGGTGGTGGCCGTGTTCTCCGTTCCCGGATACCACGACACGTTGCCCAGCTGCAGCGGAATCTCGAAGGGGTTGGTCGGCATGTCCACCCGGGTGAACAGGCCCGCCACCAACGTGTCCACGTTGATGTCCGCCCACAGCGCGGCCGCCTCGCCGGTGGACACCAGCTCGTCACCCGTGCCGGCCGTAGTGCTGTCCATGGCCGCCTTCAGACTCGCCTGCCAGTCCTCCAGCGCCCGCGGGTTCACGTCTCCCGGCTCCCGCTGCTGCGCCGCCAGCACGCTGCGCACGCATGCCAGGTCCAGTGCGTCCATCCCCTGGTACTTGCCGAAGGGGACCCGCGGCCGGTCCCCGCCGGCATATCGCGCCAGCATGGTCTGCCGCTCGCCGGACCGCTGCTTCTCGGTCAGATCGCCCACGGCCCGGCTCAGCCGTTCGAGCTCCTCGCGCAGGGGCGGAAGGTCCGCGTCCAGCCGTTGCCGGTAGAACTCGCGCACCTCCGCGACCTCGTTCTTGATCGTCTCCAGTTCCCATGTGGAAAGCGTCATAGCTTGAAAATCTCCTTGATGTTTCGGCAGTTGTTTGCTCGCTCGCGCAACCTGTCACCGCGAGCGAAAACCTGTCATTGCGAGCGAGATGTTTCGGCCCGCCATTACTCGCTCGCGAAACCTGTCATAGCAATCGCGATGTTTCAGCCTTTCATTACGCGCCTGCAACCTGTCATTGCGAGCGCCCGTTCCCTTGTCATTGCGAGCGCAGCGCGGCAATCTCGTCGAGGCTGCGGCGGTCGTTCCGCCAACGGAATCGCCGCGTCTCCACGCTCCTCGCGGTGACAGATCGTATGAACACGCTCGTTCCGTCACCCTCGCAGCCCCCGCAGCAGCCCCACCACCTCGTCAACCGTCCCGTTCCGGCCCGCAACCGCCGACGGCTTCCACTCTTCGTGCGCGAACGTCGCGGCGATCCCGTCCTCCGCCAGCAGCGCCCCGCCGTTGGCCGGCACCGGAACCGCGCTGATCTCCAGCAGCTCCTGCTCCAGGAACCGGATGCCCAGGAACGCCCCGCTCACCGGGTCCCGCCGCTCCTCGAAGCGCAGCGGACGAAAACCCACCGACACGCCCTTCTGGTAGCCCTGGCGGTACAGCCGTTCCACCTGGCCGGCGAACTCCGTGGGAGCGAACTCCAGCCGCGCCCGCAGAGCCCGTCCGTCGCTCCACACCGCCTCCGCCCGTCCGATGGCCGGCTCGCCATAGTCGTGGGCCCACAGCACCACCGGGTTGTCCCGGTAGGCGTCCAGCCGCCACCCCTCCGGCGCGACGGTATCGCCGTGCCGGTCCACCTCTCCCGTGGACGCCACGAACACTAGCGGGCCGGCCCCGGCCCTCTCCATGACCTCGGTTTCATCCGATCGCCCATTGCGAACGTGTCCGGCCGGCGAATTGCGTACGCGCGCCGGCGGTCCCGTCTCCCACTTGCACACCACCGGCGCCTCGGCCGCGCCCCTGCGGTACGCATCCAGTGCCGCCAGCAGCGCGGCCCGACCATCCGGCAGACCCGCCGTCGTCGGCCATCCCGTCCGTCCCTGCCGCCGCGCTCCCGGCTCCATCATCGTCGTCATCATCCAGACCTCCCCGCCGGCGACGCCCGATGTCCGGCCGGTACCCACCCACGCAAAAAGCCGGTGGAACCGACCCGCCATCAGGTCAGTCCCACCGGCTCTTCTCTCTCGATTTACTCTAGCCTACCGGCCCACTCCAGCCCCCGTCAACGCCGCGCTGTCACCAATTTCCGCGCCCTCTGCGCTCACCCCGCCAGAGGTCCCAGCTTGCCCACGAACCGCCCCACATCGACTAGATGTCGTGCTACGTTTTCAGCGGTGTCCCAGTTCTCATAAAAATTGACGTGCAGGCTGTTGGCAACAGCAAACAGTCGGCTGATGTCGTCATCGCCGGTTTCATCCACCAGTCGCGACACCGCGGCAAAAAGGGCCGCGTGGCGCTGATGCTCCCAACCGCGTTGCTCGGCAACCGCCTTCACCATCTGCGCCGCTGCTCCCCAGCCCTTCTCCGATGCCTGCCGTACGTCGCCCTGCGCCAGTTCGGCATTGGCCTGTTGCAGCAAATGGTGCGCTGCCTGCGCGTATGTCTCCGTTACCACAGTTTTTCCAATCGATCCAAACCTTCTGTAATCGCAGTGTACTACACCTATTCGCGGTGGCTACCATACGACTTGCCACCACGGGTCATCGCTTGAACATGCGCTACAATGATCCCAGATTGTTACTTCGAGGCTGGAGCCATGCTCGACACCGCGCGCGAATCCATCCATGTGTTTCACCGGGACGCCCAGGGCATCCCCGATTACTCGATTGCCCTGACTTGTACCTATACCCTCGAAGCGGACCAATGGGTCGGTGTTTGTGACGAACTGGGCACATCGGCCTTCGCCGACACGCTGGAGCAAGTCCGCATCGAGTTGCAGGAAGCGGTGCAACTGCAATTGAACGAGGTCGAACGCCTCGCCGACGTGCGCGACTACCTGGCAGAATATGAGGTACCCATTTCCCCTCTGAACCAACGTGAAGCAGCGGGTTTTGCCGTTGCCTCTGGTAGCCGCCTTGAATATATCGGGACGTGATCTCATGCGCCTACTGGAAGCCGATGGATGGAGCCGCGGTCGCCGTACCAATCACGGCATCTTCTTTCACCAGCAGTTCCTCGGGCGAACTGCAGCCAAGGTTCACCGTTATCCCCGACAAATCCGCGCCCCTTCCCAACGGAACCCTGGCCGCTATCCTGAGACCGAAACAGACCGGCATCGGTAGAGCCGGCCTGCAAGCGTTGATATACGCGCAATAGCCCGCCCCAGTCGTGAGCGAAACTCCGCCCGGGGACGAGCAGTCATTTTCCCACTCCGCGGTTACTCGCTGCCCAGTACGTCGTCGGCGCTCTTCACCGTGAATTCCAGCACGCCCTCCGCCCGGTCGTACACCATGCGCCAGCGGTCGATAATGTCCCTGTCCAGCAGCGAAGGGAGCCGGTTTATGCTGTGCATCGGGTCTGCGGCCGGCTTTGCGATGAGGACATCAACCTCGCAACTGCGAATTTCTCTGGCTTCGCCGTCGACGAACTCCAGGACCGCGCGCTCACTGAAATACGTAGCCGGACCGCCCACGCCATTGGAGGTGACGGGGTTTTCCAGTCGTTCGAAAGGAACTGCGGCGGGCGTACCGTCCCGGGGGTGAATGCAAGTCGCATACGCTCCGGTGTCAACCAGGAAGACTATATTTCTGGCTATACCAAACCGGGGTAGCGTCAGGTAGCCTTCAACAAAGGGCTGCCCGGTGGGCCCAAATTCTCCGAGAATCACAGTATCAACGGCGTTGGATTGGAGTCCAGAAACTCAATGACGACGTTCCCACTCCGCAGGTTCTTTTCATCCAGAACCGTCAAGAGTTCGTCCATAGTGTCGGCTACGAACAGTTCTCCACCAGGGATCATGGCAGCCCATTGGTCCGGATATTGTTCCGTCAACGACGCTACTTTCCGCCGCATTTGTGAGGCCAGTTCCCGGTATTCCAACATCCGCTCGATTTTGGCCTCCGTGTCATCATCGACCGCCTCGGCTTTCGCTGGAGCCGGATCACGCGGAGGAACCAGCGACTCGCCGGCCCATCGGTCATAAACGTAGTCGAGAAAACCTCCGACTGGCTGTGAGCCACAGATAGGCGCCAACTCCTGTCCTGCCTGTGTGAGTAGTGTAGTCCCTGTTTGCAGTTCGTTACTACTATCGTTTGGGAACGTCAACTCTACAGATTGACTGTAATAGAATACGGTCGCCTTTTTCGGAAAATTAATGAGCCGAAATCCCATAACGCTGTTAAAGTGAACAAGGCCAAGGGTTTCAAGGTGGCTAAGAGAACCGAAATTAATGCCGTGCTGATTGTAAATATCTTGCTGAACGTCGAACACTAATGGATTGATACCTCCAATCATCCATGCAAAACCACAGAGATTTTTGAATAGATCCGCATCGCGCTTGTCCAAATCCGCAACCAGGTTGACCGTTTTGCGGGAGAACGAGCCAGGGTTGTTCCCCTCGCCTGCCAAAATGCCGGCCCATATCTGCTGCATCTCGCCGTCCGACACCATCCGGCACTTGTCAAAGAAATTCATTATCCAGTCGTTTTCCATCTCCTCAGGGTTCGCGTCATCGTTGAGGTTAGGAATGGCCTTTTCGATTATGCTTTCCATGTTGAGCTGCTTGGTCATCTCCTCATTGGCAAAGCGGGTGGCCGCTCGTTGCCTGAGATCTGCAACTTCGATGTCGGTCTCGGTGGCCGACACCCGGAGAATACGATCTGCCTGAGCTTCCGCTTCGGCCATGCGGATGCGTTGGCTTGGGTCAAACTGCCGGCCGAATGCATTGGCAATTTTTGTCACTAAGGTATTCGCGGGCTTTGAAAATCCGCTGAGGTCAACCAATGAAAATCCCGGCATGCTTCTTGTCTCCGTAAGTATTGCGGCACACTGTTACAGTACAAACGTACTGTAACACAACGTGTCGTGACAGGTTACTCCTACGCACCCGCCCGCTCCAGGTTCAGCGCCAGCAGCCGCTCCAGTATCTCCCCGTCCGCCAGGTCCGCCGGCCACCCGTAGGCGTCGGCCACCGCCGCGTCGAGACGGGCGTGGATGTTGTCCAGCCACGTCGGCCGCTGGTTGTACAGGTTCGTCAGCGTCCGCCGCTTCAGCTCCGCCGCGCTGATCCCCTCCGGATTCAGCCAGCCCTCGCGCAGCGCGTTCAACTCCGCCGCGATTGCGCCGATGGTCTCCCGCTGCTCGTCCGTGGGATGCGGAAACGGGAACGTCTCAAAGCATGTGGTAGGCGTGTAGCGTGGGCGTGTTTCCAACTGGGTCCCCATCGCCAACCCCCAGAGCTCGTGGCAACGCGAGTGCAACACGCCAAATGTATAGTCGTCTGTGCTGGAGAACACGATCAAATTGTGATCTGGTAGCACGTCTGAGGGTAGCCAAACGAATACTCTATGCTTTGAAACTGTTGGCGTGGCAATATAACGATCCAATCCGTTGAGAGCTTTCCGCATTCCCGGTCGTGGTTCTGCGTGCCACCACCATTTCTCGGCGTACAAAGTACGCTTGTTGCCTACGCGCATTGGTCTCACATGGCGCCTGACGTGCTCAAATGGTGCCTCGTGCAGTGCCGCCTGATCCAATGTCAGATCGGTAAAGTCTACTATCCACATTCCTCTGGGACGGGCCGTAATATCGCGGCCGTTCATCCAAGGGCTGAGCACCTCGGTATTGCTCTTGCCGTGCGGATTCGGACTGGCGAGCATCTGCTGTGCCAGGTCGTCGGGTATGTCGAACGGCCCGCCTTTCGTGTCGCCCATGAACCCGATGCCAAAGTTATCTTCCAGACGCTTGGCGGCCGTCAGGTCAACCCCCACCGTCAGGTTGGCGTTGATCGCCGGCGCCGGCTGCCCGTCCAACTCCCGCTCAATCTCGGAGCCATCATCAAACCCGACGATGGAAATGTGCACTGCTGCCCCTTCCAGAACCCACGGGTGATCCGACCACGCCATGAAAATGTCGCCGGTCTCCTTGATGCGCTGCAACACCCTCCGGTTCGCCCCGCCGCGTATGCCCTGCGTCGCCAGCAGCCCCGCCCGTTTGACCGTCTTTGCCTCAATCGCCCGCTGCGCCTTGTCGAACCAGTAGCACACCAGATCCGCCTCGGCCGGCACCTTGCCGTCGTACTGCTTGAACATTGCGTCCACGTACTCGTCGCTCAGGCCGGATCGGAGCAGCTTGCCGCCCAAAAACGGCGGGTTGCCCACGATGAAATCCGCCGCCGGCCACTCCGGTTCCGCCGGATGGTCGGGGTCGCTCAGGTCCAGGATCGCGTCGGTCTGGCGGATGGTGTCCAGCGGCGTCAGGATGGGCCGCTGCGTGTACGTGAACCCGTTGGCCTGGTGCCACTGGATGTACCCGATCCACAGCGCCGTCCGCGCCAGTTCCGCCGCGTAGTGGTTGATCTCCAAGCCCAGCATCTGGTCCGGCTGCACCGTCGGCGTCAGCCCTTCCCACCCCTGCACCGCCGCGAAGTCGATCACCTCCCTCTCGAAGTCCAGCAGCGACCGCAGCGCGATGTACAGGAAGTTGCCGCTGCCGCACGCCGGGTCCAGCACCCGCACCGATGCCAACCGCTCCCGGAACGCGTCCAGCCGCTCCCGTGCCCCGTCGGCGTCTTCCTCATCCAGCAGGTCGTTGACCTCCTGGCGCGTCGCCTCCCACTCCCGCCGCAGCGGCGTCATCACCACCGGCTCCACCACCAGTTCGATGTCGTCCGCGCCGGTGTAATGCGCCCCCGTCTGCGCCCGCTTGGATGCGTCCAGCGCCCGCTCGAACAGCGTCCCGAATATCGACGGCTCGATGTCCCGCCAGTTCCGGTCGCACGCCTCGCCCAGCCGCTGCAACGCAACCGTGCTCAGCGTCACCGTGTCCACCACGTTGAACAGGTCGCCGTTGAAGTGGGCGATCTCGTCCGCGCCGGAGAACCCGCCCGTGGCCATCTGCCCGAACAGGCTGCGGATCGCCCGGTCAAATGTTTCCGGATTGCGGTAGTGTTGACGCACGATCTGCGCGAACAGCCCGTCGGGAAGCAGCCCCGCGTCCTCAGAGTAGAGGCAGAACACCAGTTGGTTCAGGTAGCGCGCCAGCCGTTCGGGGTCCTCATTCTGTGCCTCCATGTCCACGACGATGGACTGGAACAGCGACGCCGTCTCCCGGGTCACCGCGTCCACCGACCGCAGCCGCTCGCGGAACCGGTGCGGCGCGAAGAACACGTCCCGCAGCAGTTCCCGCCGCTCCGGCCTTTCGAACTCGCCGATGTCGAGGTCGTAGCGGGCCGTCTCCATGCCGGGGAAGTTGGTCTGGACGCGTATCGTCTCGAACGACGACACGATCAGCAGGGGTGGCGTCTTCAGGTGCACCTGGTAGCGCAGGAGCTGGTCGAAGGCCCCGTCCAGTTGGGCGTCCTGGCCCTTGAACTCCCAGCCAAAATGCTCCTCGAAGTAGGCGTCGGCGAACCCGCCCGGCACCGACTTCTCGAAGGTGAACGCCTCCGGGTCGCCGTGGGCCGCTGGCGTCGCGTGGCCCACCAGCCCGCACAGGTCGTTGAAGAACGACTGCGCCCCCTGCCGCTCCCCGAAGCCGGCGTCCCGCCAGCGAGCGACAAACTCCCGCGGCGATATGGTCGGCATCATCGGCGTCATAACAGTGCTACCCTCACCCCACCCAGAATAGCACGCCCGGTCGGTGGGTCAGACAGGCAATGCCGACCTTTGAGATTGTGGGCACCTGCGGGTTATCGAACCTGTCCAGCCAGCCAACCGAAAATGAAAGCGCCGAGCATGATGGCGCCGTTCTGGGTCAGCCATCGGGCGGTTTGCAAGAGTTCGGCTTGGGCAGGTGTTGGTTGAGGTTCGGCCAGGTGAGCGAGCCAAACCATAGTAGCGTAGCCAGCTATAGCAAGACCGCCGATTAGAGTGACGCCCGCGATGAGGACGAACCACCTCATAGATCTGCGGGGCTGTCGGTAGTGATGGCTCTAGGCCCGGATCTTTGACGGTTTTCGCGAATTTTGATTGCAATCACATAGCAGGAGAGCCCGATACCTATGCCGAAAAGGGCGGCGCTGACTATGGTGAGAATGATAGCTAGAAATAGCATAAGCGCCTCGCGGCCAGATGTGGTAGCGCTCTGCCGGCTTGGCTGCCAACTGTGTTGATAGTGTACAGGAAAACACTCAACCCATGCGGACCCCAGGACAATCGCATATGAACGGTTCGATGTGAAAGGCCGCCATCCAGGAATTTGAAAAGACCCTGGATGGAAGATGCCATGAATTGAATGGCCCGGCGTTATCGGCATTATCCTGTTCATCCGTGCAAAAGACGAAGCGAGTAGGTGACCGCTTTTGCTAGGCATTGACTATCGAGATTTCGCCCCATAGCATCAAAACCGATACCATCACCACGCGAGGCCCCAAATGACCATCACCCAACGGGAAATGGACCGCATCAAGAGAATAATTCTCGACGGAGCGAAAACCCATTTCCCGCCTGCCGTCCAATTCCAGGATGCAAACGTCACCGTCCGCCTGGACGCTGACGAGGAGGAGTTCTTCGACGTACAACTCCTGTACACCGCTCCCGACCCCGCCGACCCCGTGCTCGACGGCCACCTGATGAACACTTTGTTCCGGGTCACCGACGAGCCTATCCGTGCCGCCGGCATCACCGCGCGCGCCCTGGTCACCTACACCGAGATCAATGACCCCACCAGGTGGCTATACCGCAAGTCGTCAACTACGCCATCGCCCGCGTCATGATCGACCCACAGGAACTCATCGACACCTGCCATAAACTCGTGCCGCAGTCGGCAGATCCACCACCCTCCCAAGCGGATCTGCGACGCGCAGTCAGCATCGCCTATTACGCCGTATTCCACACCCTGGCAGCCTCCAACGCCGAATTGATCGCCGGTCAACCGCAATCCAGCATGTCCGCCTATGCGTGGGAACGGGTCTATCGCCGCCTTGACCACGGCAGGGCCCGGAACAACCTGCGCGCAGTCCTGAACCTGCTGTCCCAAACCGGGGAATACTTCGCCCGCACCTTCATCGATCTGCAAGACCTGCGCCAGGAGGCCGACTACGACCCCAACTTCTCGATCACCCGTACCATAACCCTCAACGCCATTGCCCAGGCGGAGACTGCCATCAGGAACTTCGTCCAGCTGACCCAGGAGGAGCGAAGGCTGCTGGCCGCGCAGTCGATGTTCGACCGGCGCTGACGAACGCCGCTGCGGCGATCACCGCTGCCGAACACCCTTGAGATCGAAAGACCCTGTCTCTGCACCCGGTCTGGGACAATTCAAACCCGCGCCCCCCAACCCCGAGAGACCAGCAAGAATCACCGCGCGGCTTGTTCGTTCATCGACAGTGCGCATTTCACGGCCCGCCCTATCGTCGGGGACCGACCCTCTCAACGCAAGCACATCCTTGTGCAACTGCCCAGAATCGGTGGGTGTCCTTGTGGTGAAGCCGTCCTTCCTGCGGAAGCAGGAACCGAGGCAGCCTGCGCACCGGCGAACGTGAGCCGGCCAAGGATTTCCCGGATGCCGGCTTTCGCCGGCACGACCGGTTTCGCCCCGGCAGCCGTCCCTATGCGTTGACTCCCACCTCACGCGTACCCAGTTTGTCATCGCGAGGAGCAAAGCGACGCGGCGATCTCGTGGCCAGCAAGGTGACCGTTACCCCCACGAGATTGCCACGCTTCGCTCGCAATGACTGATTTACCAAACCATGTACGCGTCAGTGACTCCAGGGCCTTTCGATTGTTGCCGACCGATGACGATACTTGTCCAAATCCGGTGATTTGAGCGATGACCGCCTACTGGGGAGCCCCCGTTGGCAGCAGAGCCAAACCGGATAATCGAATGGCCCTGTCAGTGACTCGAGGCGATTTCGCTACTCAACGAATTTCGCAACACACAACGCGCGGTCAAAACCCCGCTTGCCCCAACCCACTGGGCCACGTCGAGCAGTCAAGCCCCAACGGGTAAAATGATACCGTCGTCGAAAGACGCCAAGCCTTGGCGTAGTGAAGACCACGAATACGACAGGAGCAGCACAAATGCAGAAGCACGATCATCGAGCGCTTCAAGTAGCCCAACGAGTGCAACAGCATGAGCAACCTGACCTAGCCATCCTGTTCGGCTCCAGATCCCGTGGCGACCACGATGAACTGAAATCAGACATCGACATCATGCTGGTCCAAGAAACAGAACCAGACATTGAACAGAAACGATTGGCGACCCAAGTCGCCAATAACATCGCCACAGAAACCTACGGACAAATGGTGCAGGTAGAACTGGTCTGGCGCACACTCGACCAGTTCCGTTTCAACCGGCGCTACATCAACAGCGTAGAAACCAGCGCCGCACGCGAAGGTGTCATCATGCCGCGCAATCCGGAAAACTACAGTCCCAGCGACTACGAAGATGAGCAAACCGAGTACCAGTACGACTGGTCCAACTACCAAGAAAGAGTTCGCCACGCGGAAATACATCTGGACGAATTCGTTTTCCTAGCTGAGGCAGGCCGCAACGACCTCGTCATAGGCCAACAGGCCCAGAACGCCTTGGAACACGGTATGAAAGCTCTGATACACGCCGCCAGAGGAGAATATTCCAACACCCACAGCATCAGCGACCTGCTGGGCGCCGTCCGGCACTTTGACCCCACAATGAACGATTTCAGCCTCTCTATTCCGCCCGACGTCTACACGGAGTACGAGGGCCAAGCCGAGTACCGGGCAAGGCGCCAACCAGAACTCACGCAATACCCGGACTACCTGGAGAAGACCACGCACGACGTGTCACAAATCATCAACCGCGCCAAGGAATTGCGCTACCGAGCAACCAACCAATGACGCCGGCAGAAAATCAGCGTCTGAAGGCAACGTGTCGGTGACCAGCAACGCAACCGTTGTACGGCAACGGCCAAAAACTGAGACGATATCCGTAGTGAGTGTGACCACTTTCACCCGCCGTTTGACCGAATCCCGACTAGCGAAATTTCCTACAGTGACTCGAGGCGATTTCGCTACTCGGGATTTGCTGGGATAGTGTCCTGAAACCGTCTGTCTCGCGACGTGTTTCGTATTCGCGTTTTGGCTGTTATCACGTGATTTTAGAGCATCCGCGACACCAGACCAGAATGGGAAAAGTGTTTGTGCAAGGCCCAACTGGCCTTGGCCAGTCCTTATTCCTCAAAGAGACAGAAATTGAGCAACGCAAACTCGGCGATAGCCCCGCTAGAAACAACATCACCGACCAGAACCTCTTGGGGCTTCATGTAGACTCGCCTCTGGAGGGAGCTGAACGACCACAACCTCCTGCTTTTTGACGATGCCTACACCAGCGAGCAGGCCAGCCAAGACGGACGTCAACAGAGGAACCTATCGCTCCAATGGGGAGTGGAGACCGCGCTCCACTCGGAATAGTAGGATTGTTCAAGTAGGGATAGGCGCTACGAATTGCGTACGCGGAGTGTCGGTATTCCGCCGGTTGCTGCGACGATATTCGTATTATCGGTTGCGTCGGTTATCTCACTGTGACGCTGCTGGGAGGGGGGCAACCCAACGCGCTTTGTGCTTGGGGTTCCGGATCGCCAGCACACACGGTGCATGAGCGGTAGCTTGGAAGTTACGATGCCCTTCGTGGATGGACATCGTTCTTGCCTACTTGAACAACCCTACTAAACAGGTGTAGCGCTTGAAAACGCTCTACTGGCTGGGAAGCCTGGCACTGTGCATGGTTCTACTGTCTCTTGTGGTAGCCTGCAGCGGTGCCGGGTCTTCACCGCCCAAATCATTGCCTGCAACGCCGGAGGCCGGTTTCTCACTTGAGGCCGGGCTCCCGCCCAATGTGGGTTACCTCCGTTCTTCACACCCATTCGGCAGCCGGTTTACCGTGTTCAACGCGGACACCTTCGAGGTCTACCGGTCGGTCGAACTGCCGCGTGCGAGCATTGGCTCCTCGCACCGGCTTGAGTTCGGCCCGGCCGGCCGCATCTGGCTCGGCTACACCCAGACAGGAGTTGACGATCTAAAGCTCCGGGGAGGCGGGAAGGACCGAGTGCTGGTGTTTTCCCCGGAAGGTGAGTTGGAGCACGAGCTGGACATCGGCTGTGGAACTCCGGACACGGGCATCGCTTTCGCCGGAGGGTATGCCTTCATCGGATGCGCGGCCCGGCAGGTCGTGGTCATGGACGCGGCAACCCTGGAGGTGGTGAAGGTTTTCGACGAGGTTTATCCTCCTGGCGAGGACATCTACGAAACATCCTTCTATATCACCGCAGTGGAGGAAGTTGCGGGCCAGATCCTGGTCATCGGATATGGAGGCCCGCCGAAAGGGTACCAGCGTCTGACCAATCATGCCGCGTCATATACCAGGGTGGGGGTGATAGACCCCAAGACACTGACCATACGGGGGTACCTGACGGGTTTGGAACCCGGTCTGCGGGTCCTGAACGTGCTGGAGGTAGACGGCATGGCGTGGCTCTTCAACATATTCAGTCACCTGGAAGAGCGGCCTCCGCGCACTGACGTCTACGTGATGGATCCCCGGTCTGTGGAGATCGTGGATCAGTTCAACTTGGAGCAGCCTTTTCCCAAATGGGCTGAATTCGGTGATGAGGACGTCATGTTCATATACCACAATGCCCCGTCCAAAATGATTCACGGGGTCCAGTACTCGAGAGGCATTACCCGGCTGGATCTGGAGACTCGCCAAGAGCGGTTCACGGCCACGCCGGAGATGGCTCATGCTTTCGGGATGGGGGTATACCGCAACAGGCCGTGCCTAGCCCGAGACGGTGGCCCGGACATCGGCGGTTTGTGGTGCATGAACTCCGACGGCACCTTTGAACGGAGCTTGCCCCAGCGGTACGCCGTCGGGGTCCAGTTCAAAGAGGAGAATAACCAGGGTGAACCCGCCTCACGGTGATTCTCCGGTGTGCGAACCATGCGAGCCTTCCAGAAGTAGAAAGGGGGGCGGGGGACTCCCGCTCGGTTGGGCATGCCAATTGCGAAAATCGTCACGCTCTACCCTACTTGAACAATCCTACTCGGAATAGGGAGAATCTCAGGTTGAAATATATTTCCGCCGGAATAAACCGCATCGCCCTATTCTTGGCCACTACCTCCCATGTTCTGAGTTGGGCAGCCTACTTATGGATAGTATTTCGGCCCCACGCTCAGAGGAGCGTGTCGACGGGTCCGCTCGGCGTTGCCGGAAACGGCGCAGCGGAGAGACAGGTCGTCGTAGAATACGTCACCCTGACACAGGTCGACGGCTATCTGGTTCTGATTCCGCTGTTCATCCCTGTTCTCGTGACCGCCCTGGCACTGCTATTCATGTTGACCCGGAAGAAAAGGCGAACCGCAAATGCGCTGGTAATCTGGAGCCTCACGGCAATACTGCTGGTATTTTGCGGATTGGGATACTACGGATTCGGCATATTCTACCTGCCAGCAGCCATAACCCTGACAGCGGCCGCCGTCACTTTTGGGACTGGGCGCGGACTCCCCGGTTGCTCAACACCATGAGCCGGTTCGAAGCCTAGCGCCTGAGGACATTCAATGGTTTTCAACCGGCTTGGCTTACCCAGATAAAGCAGATTTGAACTGTTAACCGTATTACGAGATTCGTCGGCTCATTGGTTGATCCCGACCTTGCATACATTGAGATCGGAGTAGCGAAATCTCCTCACAGTGACTCCCACCCCTCTTGACATGGGCGAACGCCTGTTCCATAATCAATCCCGTCAGGTGATAATTCGCTTAGCCAGAGCCAACCGGTCGTTCACGGCCATCCGTTAGCATCAAAATCGCAATACCTGGTCGTACGACGACAGGGACCGCCGCCGTTCCCACCCGGGAAACTCGCCGGCGCGGTCCTCAGCGGCCACAGGAGACGCCACTATCCTGGGAGATGCGGCCATGACCCTCGCGGTCGGCCCTCAGTGATCCGAAACAGGGGTTAAATCTTTGCGTACCACCCCGGCCGTGGGGCTAACCAACGACCATCAGGCTCTGGCAGAACGAACCAATTCACCGCACCGACAACCAAATCACCGCACCGACAACTAAATCACCGCACCGACAACTAAATCACCGCACCGACAACCTGACCGCACCGAGAACCTGACCGCACCAACTATCCGACGCATCTGGCACGTACCCACTTGCGTTCAAACTATCAATGCCAGCGTCCTTTCCGTTGTCATTGCGAGTGCCCATTGCTTTGTCAATGTCAGCGTCCTTTCTGCTGTCATTGCGAGCGAAGCGCGGCAATCTCGTTGGCGTAAGCGACGTCGCCACGGCGATGGAATTGCCATGTCGTTTCGCCCCACGCAATACCCAACTGGGTACGCGTGAGTCTGACGCATCATTACACCCGACCAGGAGAGCCCGTGAGCCCCAATTACCACCTCAGCCGCAGCCTTCATTTCTTGGACCTTGTCAACGCCGATCTCGACGCCGGCGATTACCAGCGCGCTGCCGGAGCCATCAGGCGCTCCGCCACCCACGCTGTGACCGCCGCCGCCGTCCATTGGCATTATCCTCACAACACCCGTCGCCGTCTGCACATCGTGATTAGCCGGCTCATGTTCGACGGCTTGCTGGAGAACACCCACCAGCGCACCTTGCGTCAGGTGTACGAGCTGTCCGACATCGTCGCCGGCTCATCCGTCCCCGCCGGCTCATCCGTCCCCGCCGGATCATCGGTCCCAGATAGTCTGCGGGCCATGCGCCGTGCCCGTCGCCGCGTCTCCAGGCTGATCGCCGCCGTGACCTCGGCCATGTCCGCCGATCCCAATCCAATGACCCTGGAAGAGGCCATCGCCGCCGCCGGCCGCGCCGGTCAACTCTGCGACCGTCCCAGCCGCTACGAGATGCACACCACTGTTCCTGCCCGCTGCAACAACCTCAAATTTCCGCCCGGTAGTCCCGGGGGAAGTTCATTGGCCCACGATCCCGTTGCCTGTCCCAAGTGCGCCAGCGTCGACGCCCTCCTCGCGTCCCGCGCCTAGCCCTTCACCGAGATGTGCCGTCGCCACCCCTCCGTCGCCTCCATAAAGTCCTCGCGGTAGTGCGCACGGCCTTTCCAAAGTTCAACCGTCATTCCGGCGAAAGAACGTCACCCCGTACTTGATACGGGCGGGATCCATACCGTTGTTGCGCAACGCACTCCAGGGCCGCCACCCGTCCCTCCCGCCGGCGCAGCGCCGCCGAGCCGCCACCCGTTCCCCCTGCCGGCGCAGCGCCGCCGAGCCGCCACCCGTTCCCCCTGCCGGCGCAGCGCCGCTTGCCCGCCATCGCCGATGCGTACCCGCTTTCGATTGAGTTGTCATTGCGAGCGAAGCGCGGCAATCTCGTCGCCCCATGGGCCCCCGCCGCATGGATTACAATTGCACCCTCCACGCCGATCATCGCCGCAACACCGGAGGGGCCATGAAACGCAGCACGTCCAGGATTCTCACCACCCACACCGGCAGCCTGCCCCGGTCTCCCGAGCTCCAGGACCTCCTGCGCCTGCGCGAGGACCAGCAGAGCTTCGACGCGGCCGCGTTCCAGTCCAGCATCCGCGACGCCGTGGGCGACATCCTCGACCGACAGCAGAACGCCGGCATCGACGTGGTCAACGACGGCGAGCAGGGCCGCTCCCAGTACGCCACCTACGTCAAGGAACGTCTCAGCGGCTTTGAAGGCGAGCGCATGGTGCGTTCCCACGTCCGCCTGGACGACGCCGATTTCCCCGAGTACGCCGCCACGCAGACCAGCATGTCCTCGCGCAACATGCCCCAGCCGGCCTGCACCGGCCCCATCGCCTGGAAGGACTGGCCGGCCGTCGAGCGCGACATCGCCCACCTCAGGGAGGCCGTCGCCGGCCGCCAGGTGGAAGAGGTGTTCATGACCGCCGCCTCGCCGGGCGTCATCGCCAACTTCCTTCCCAACGAGTACTACGCCACCGAGGAGGAGTACCTCTACGCCCTCGCCGAGGTGATGAAGGACGAGTACAACGCCATCGCCGCCGCCGGCCTCATCCTCCAGATCGATTGCCCCGACCTCGCCATGACCCGTGTGTCGCAGTTCTCCCACCTGTCGGTGGAGGAATTCAAGAAGATCGTCGAACTGCACGTTGAGGTCATCAACTACGCCCTGAAGGACATCGACCCGGAGCGCATGCGGCTCCACGTCTGCTGGGGAAACACCGAGGGCCCCCACCACCACGATGTGCCCCTGCGGGAGATCGTGAACCTGGTGCTGCAGGCCCGCCCCTTGGGCCTGTCCATCGAGGGCGCCAACCCCAGGCACGGCCACGAGTGGAAGGTGTGGGAGGACGTCCGCCTCCCCGAGGGCAAGGTGCTGCTTCCCGGCGTGCTGGACACCACCACCAACTTCATCGAACATCCGGAGCTCATCGCCCAGCGCATCCTGAACTACGCCAACCTGGTGGGTCGCGAGAACGTCATCCCCGGCAGCGACTGCGGCTTCGGCACCTCCGCCTGGGGCCGCAAGGTGGAGACGAGCATCGCCTGGGCCAAGCTGGCCTCCATGACGGAAGGGGCGCGGCTGGCCTCCCGGGAACTGTGGTAAAAGCCTCCGGACGCGGCGTCAGCCGTACCCTGCATCACATCACGGCGCCACCTCATACTCCACCTGCGCCACCTTCCGCTCCCCGTCGTACACCATCACGCCGTACTTGCCCGTGGCCCATTGCCGGTTCGAGCTGTAACCAATGCTGATCTTCCACCACCCCCTCGTCCAGGACGGTTTGAACGTGTGAGTTATTTCCTTTCTGCCGAAGGTCACGCCATCCTCGTAGTACTGCACGTATGTCAGGGGAATGATTTTTTCGGCGGTGGTGCGGGGCATCCCGAACCTCAGGTACAGGTACGCCCATCCATTGATCCCGTCCAGTTCTGCCATGGTGAGCCGGGTCGTCCCGGAGCCCACGTCCACCGGCCATTCCTGGTCCAGCGAGATGAAGGCGTCCGTGATCCTGCCGTCTATGCTGAGCAGGTTGGGATCAACCTGCTCAGTATCCAGATGGGTAAGGTCGTAGGGTTCCGTGCCGTGGTACCGCCGGTTGATCACCGTATCGACCGCCGTCGCAACCTCCGGCGCCGCGTCCTGCTTGAATGCCTCCTCTACCTCCGCGATGCCGGCGTAGCTGCTACGCCCCTTGGACGCCAGGTAGAGATTGCGGAACCCCTCGCTGAACTGCTCCCGACCCAGCGTCCGGTACAAATCCAGGAACAGCCGCTCCCCCAGTGAGTAGTTGCAGCCAAACTCCGCGGTGATGTCGCCGCCGTGGCTCGGATGCAGCGGGTTCGCCCGGTCCAGTTCGCTCAAGTTCGCATAGTAGGCGCATGGGTACTGGTCCGCCGTCAGGGACGCGCCGGTGCGCGCGTTTTCGACGATGAACTCCATGAATGTCGCCGCCCCTTCGTCGATCCAGTCCTCGTCGCCTCCCCAGTAGAAGTGGGCGATCTCGTGGGCGGTCAAACTGGGCAGCCACCTGGCCTCCCAGCTTCCGTCGTCGACGTCGTACTTGGCCCGCTGCGCGATCACGTGCCCGAAGTTGGTCCCGGCCGAACCCTCCGCGAACAGGATGCCGACGTAACGCACCGGGAAGGGCTCCCCCATGAACTCCTCAGTCGTCCGCACCGCGTGCTCCAGCAGGTCCATGCTGCGCGCCGCCCCCGGCTTGCTCCGCTGTATGGTCAGCTGCACCTCGCCGGACAGCGGCAGCATGATGTTGCGCTGCTCCGTCCCCGCACCCACAGTCGGGCGAGGAGTGGGCGTTGGTGTCGGCGCTGGTGTGGGAGTGGCGGTCGGACGCGGTGTGGCGGTGGGCCGGCGCGTCGCTGTCGGTTCCGGAGTAGGAGTAGGTGTTGGCGTCGCTGTGGATGCTGGAGTTGAAGTGGCCGTCGGAACGGGAGTGGCCGTTGCGGTAGGCAGGGGAGTGACAGTTGGCTCCGGCGTCTCCGTCGGCACAGCGAGCATCGACGTCAGTGTTGGCGCCGTTTCGGTCGGAGCGGGCACCGTGGGTACGCCCGTCGGCGCTGCGGTAACCGGCGTATCCGCGACGGTCTCGGGAGTGGGAGCAACGTTGCCACCGCATGCCAGGAGCGTCACCGCCAGCATGGCCAGTCCAGCCGCAACTGTTACCCTGAGCAAGCCCATTTTCTCGCCGCCCTAACCCTTCAGCACGATGTGCCGCCGCCACTCCTCCGACCTCTCCGCAAAGTCCTCCCGGTAGTGCGCGCCACGACTCTCCCGCCGTTGCAGGGCCGCCTCCACGATTAGCCGCGCCACCACCAGCATGTTCCGCAGCTCGAAGTCCTGCAGCGTCTCCGGCGGCGGCCCGTATGCTCCATGAGATTGCCGCTGCCACAGGTTCAGGATCCGCGCCGACAGCAGCAGCCGCGTCCCGTTCCGCGCGATGCCCACGTTGCGCCACATCAGGACCTGCAGGTTCTCCTTGCCCCGTTCCGGCACCGTGGCGCATACCATGGCCCGGTCCGTCAGCCCGATCCGCAGGCTGCCGTCGTTATCATCCGGCCCCGCGTATTCCGGCGCGTTCCCCAACGTCGCTTCCACCAGCCGCCGCGAGAACACCAGCGTGTCCAGCAGCGAGTTGCTGGCCAGCCGGTTGGCCCCATGCACCGCCGCGCACGCCGCCTCGCCGCACGCGTACAGGCCGGCGATGTTGGTGCGACCCCACGTGTCGATGCGCACGCCGCCCATCATGTAGTGCGCCGCCGGCGCCACCGGAATGGGCTCCCGGGTAATGTCCAGCCCGTACCGCCGGCACTCCGCGTAGATCGTCGGAAACCGGCTGGTCACCGTCGCCGACGGCAGGTGCGATATGTCCAGCATCGCCGGCCGCCCGTCGGCCCGCTCCATCTCCGCCGCGATGGTCCTTGACACCACGTCTCTTGGCGCCAGGTCCGCCATGGGGTGATGGTCCGCCATGAAGGGCTGACCATCCGCGTTTCGCAGTATCGCCCCCTCGCCCCGCATCGCCTCCGACAGCAAGAACGTCGGTGCGCCTTCCAGACACAGCGCAGTGGGATGGAACTGGTAGAACTCCATGTCCATCACCTCCGCGCCTGCCAGGTAAGCCAGCGCCACGCCGTCTCCCGTGGCCACCTCCGGATTGGTGGTGTACCGGTACAGCCGGCCGGCCCCGCCGGTGCTCACCACCACCACGCGGCTGCGCATGACCCGCCGTTCGCCGGCGCTACTGTCATTGCGAGGCGCTTGGCCGCCATCGTCATTGCGAGGCGCGTGCGCCGTGACAATCTCGCTCCCCCCGCCCATCACCTCAACACCGGCCACCGCGCCGTCCTCCACGCAGATGCGGATGGCGTGGGTGTACTCCAGCACGGTGATTAGTTGCGACGCCCGCACCCGGTCGGCCAGGGTGTCCTCGATGTGCTGGCCGGTGGCGTCGCCCCCGGCGTGCAGGATCCGCGGCATGCTGTGCGCGCCCTCGCGTCCCAGGGCGATCTGGCCGTGGATGGTGTCGAAGGGCACTCCCCATTGGATCAGGCCGGCGATGCTGTCCGTCCCCTGTCCGGTGAGAACTCCCACCGCCTCCGGGTCACACAGGCCGGCGCCGGCCTCCAGCGTGTCCCGCTCGTGCAGCGTCGCTGAATCCCCCGGCCCGATCGCTGCAGCGATCCCGCCCTGAGCATAGCGGCTGTTGCAGTCGTCAATGCGCCCCTTGGTCACCACCAGCACGCTGCCGTGCTGCGCCGCCAGCAGCGCGGTGTTCAGCCCGGCGATCCCGCTGCCGATGATGATGTAGTCGTAGCGCGACCCGTCGGGAGCGTCAGGACTGGTACTCAAAAGACGTCGACCTGAATACCCGTAGGGGCGAATAATCATTCGCCCCTACGATCGTTCTGGTGCGTTTTGCGACGGTTGTCTAGTCGTCGTCGCCGACTGCCGCCGGCTCCTCAATGGGATCCAGCTGCCACGGGAAGTTCCCGTCGAACAGGAACCCTTCCTTGTTGCCCCACTCCGCCTCGGGAGACTCGTAGTAGATCTCGATCTCGTTGTCGTCCGGATCGTAGATGTAGGCGCCCATGGATATGCCGTGGTCGCCCAGCCTCTTGAATCGCACGCCGTGATCCTTGCACCGTTGGTACAGCTCCTTCAGGTCGCGGAAGGAGTTCATCTGCCACGCCATGTGGGCCATGCCGACCCGCCGGTCCTCGGGGCCGGGCGCGTCCATCCCCAGCGGAATCAGGGCCAGCTCGTGGGACATGGTCGTGTCGGCAGACAGGAACGTCATTCCACCGGGTCGCCCCGTCATCACGGTCAGCCCCAGGACGTTCGTGTAGAAATCAACGCTGCGCTCGATGTCCCTGACTTTGATGACCAGGTGACCAAGCTGCTTCGGAGTGTGGGCCATGATGATACCTCCCTTGATGGTGGTGGCGTTTTGGGTTGCGCCTTTTGTCGCATTATATCCCACCGCGACAATAGTGTGCATTGCAGGATTTTATGGTAAAACGACCTTTGATATCCTCCGAAAACTGATTGATTGTCGCTAGTATAATATTTGGCCGCCAGCCAGGATATCGGCCCAGCCGCATGTGATGGATATGACGCAACGCAACATGGCGGAATCGGGGTCGCTGCCCGTGGACGACGTTTCCACGAACGGCAGTAACGACAATGCTCTCCGGCTGACGTTCAAGCAGGCCGACGAGCGCTGGGAGTTCGAGGAAATCTCCCAGTTGAACTATGCCTCCTTCGTCGAGGAGGTGCCCCAGCATCCTTCCAACGACGACGGCGTTCTGGTGGACCGCTTCCACGACCAGAACACCTACTTCATCTGCCGCCGGGACCACGAGCTCGTCGGCATGATCTGCGTCCGCGACCGCCGGCCCTTCTCCTTGGACGAAAAGCTGGGCAGCCTTGAAGAGTACCTGCCCCAGGCGGAGGGCGCCCGAGTGTGCGAGGTCCGCCTGTTGGCCGTGCGCCCCGATATGCGGCGCACCCGCGTCCTCACCGGCCTGCTCACCATGATGGCCCGCTACTGCCACGAGGGCGGCTACGACTACGTGGTGATGTCCGGTCGGGTGTCCCAGCAATCCCTCTACCGGCACATCGGCTTCATCCCCTTCGGCCCGGTCGTTGGTGATGACGCCGCGCCTTACCAGCCCATGTACCGGCCCGTGGGCAACGTGGGCGCCGAATTCCCCGGCCTGTTTCACGATGACGTGGGCGCGCCTCCCGGCGAGCCCGTGATACTCACCCCCGGCCCCGTGGCCATGCCCGACGCGGTGGTTCGGGCCTTCCGCAGCCCGCCGCTCTCCCACCGCTCTCCGGAATTCGCCACCCTGATGCAGAGCGTGCGCCGGCGGTTGCGCGCCCTCTGCAACGCAGATCACTGCGCCGTGATGGTTGGCTCCGGCACCCTGGCCAACGACGTGGTGGCGGCGCAACTGTCCCGCCTCGACGCGCCGGGAGTTATCGTGACTGCGGGCGAGTTTGGCGAACGCCTTCTTGATCACGCCAACCGCATGGGTCTGCGTTACACGGCCGTGCAGCACGAATGGGGCGCCTCCTTGGATTACGACCTCATCCACCGCGCGTTGTCCGGTGCCGATTCAAATGGCCCCGCCGGCTGGCTCTGGACGCCCCATTGCGAGACCTCCACCGGAGCTCTTGCCAACCTGTACCGCCTGAAGGAAATGTGCCAACGGTACGACGCCAGACTCGCACTGGACTGCATCAGCAGCATTGGCGCGACGCCGGTTGATCTGAGTGACGTGTGGCTGGCCAGCGGGGCCAGTGGCAAGGCCCTGGCGGCTTATCCTGGCCTGGGCTTGGTCTTCTCCGGCTACCGGCCCCAGCCCGACGAAACCCTGCCGCGTTACCTGGACCTTGGGCTCCACAGCGCCGGCGAGGACAGCGGCGCGGTGCCCTTCACGCTGTCCTCCAACCTGCTGGCGGCGCTGGACGCGGGCCTGGCCCGTCAATCCAATTCTCTGCTGGCTCACATTGAGCGTGAGGGCAGGTGGCTCCGCCACGAACTACGCGACTTGGGCTTCACCTTGGTGGCCGCCGAAGACGAGAGCGCTGGCGCGGTAACCACCATAGCTCTTCTCGAGGGTGCCATCGACTCCCAGCAGATGGGCCGCAACCTGGAAGCCCATGGCTTTTACACCTCCTACGCCAGCGGCTACTTGCGCCAGCGGAATTGGCTGCAGATCTGCCTGATGGGAGAGACTAATCGCGCGCAGTTGGAAAGACTGCTCCCCGTGCTGGCCGCCCAGTTCGACCGCATGACCAGGGTCGGCCCCACCGCGTAGAACCTGTTGCCAAAAAATACCCCGAGCGTGGACCTTTGAAAGCGGCAGGGATGGGGCATGGTCATACGAGTCCACCCTAGACAATCGGTTGACGAACGGCGTACGCAGGCGCCAACATTAAGAACCAAACTCCAAGCGCTCCAGATGAGCGGAGGCCAACCGTGCCGCACGCAGCAAAAAGCCCAGCGACGGTCAACGCCGACTTCGCCACCACGATCATCATCAGAGCTTCGGAAATAGTGGCTGGCGCGGCGGCGGATCAGGGCGACAACCCGAACGCCTTTGAAGCTCTCCAAAAAGCCCGCGACGAATTCGTAGCCGGCCATCTCCACAGAGATGAAAAAGGCCGCACCTACGGTTGGCCTCAATTGGTCGATGACCTGCGGCGGTACCTTGAAGCACACGGCATCGTCGCCCCAGGCACATGGGGTAACATCACCCGATGGAGCACGGCCACCAACCACAATCAGGTGGCCCGAATCCTAAGAGAGTCCGCCCCCCAAATCAGCAAGCTGGTCTACGACAGAACCGAAGCGGCCACCGCCTTCGAGCTGATGGACGAGAAACGACGAAGTGAGCACCTCCTCATGAAAAGAGCCGCAGCTTTTTTGTCCGAGCAGGGGCTGGAAGTCGAGATACAGTGGGAGCGCGAAGACCCCGACGCCCCCTTGGATTTCCGCGGAACCATAGACCGTGTGCCCTGGGCGTTTGAACTCAAGGCTCTCAGGAAAGACCCCAACGGATATCACCGGAAGCTTGGGCACCCCAACGAGCGACGGAGCCTCGAACAGCAACTTGAAGCGTTGGCGCAACCTCTACCGCAGGTCAGGGACGACACGGAGACACTGCAGTGGGCTCTAGACAAGGCAGTCAGCGACGCCGGCAAGTCTAGCAAGATCGAAGCCCTCACCGGTGCCAAATACTGCCTGGTGGTGCACAACTACCAGTTCACCTATATCGATGCGTGGCACACCGTAACCATGCCGGACCTCGGAGCGTTCGACGCCGTCATCGTCTTGCATCAAGACACTGTTGCGCCAGCATGGACTTGGGAAGTCCTGCGGCAGACCGGCATCGACAAACCCCTGCGCACCCAGAACGCAGGCGACCTGGCAGACATAGTCGAGTTCAGGATGTCCCGCAACGGGATGCCAGACCCCAAGCTGATCAGTTACGCATGGGAACATCTGGGAGATATGGAAGGCGTCGAAAGCGAGATACTGAAAGCCTTCGAGCCTCCAGCGAGAAATGAATGCCGACTCCCCGAGTAGTGCTTGACACCAACGTAGTGCTAATGCCAATCATGAGGGAGTACAGCAGTGATGCGTGGGTTAGGGAATACTGGCAAGAAGGGCGAGTCAAACCACTGACCAGCGCGGCCACCAGAGACGAACTCATCAGAACACTGAGCAACCCCAGGTTCGGTCTGAACGCGGGAATGGTTACCGCTTTGTCCGGGATATACCTCAGATACTGCGAAGAGGTCTGGATATCGGACCCGCCGCCGGATACACCGGAATGCCGGGACGCCAGCGATCAGCCCTTCGTCATCCTGGCCTACGTGGCGGAGGCGGATTACATCGTGACTCGAGACCCTGACCTGTTGGCTCTCACGGACGAGTCAGGAGTGCCGATAGTCACGCCATCAGAATTGTGGGCCATACTGGACGTCCAGCCATAGCGGAAATCCGGCTCCAACCCGCTCCATTGTCCCAATGTGTCTCGGGCGGCGGCGGAATCCTTTGGCGTTCCTCACTCGCATCCGGTCCGTCAATGCGAGCGATGCGTGGTAATTCCGTACAGGTAACAGTCATCGCTACGGAACCGATATAGTCGCGCTGTTCCGCTGGTTGCGATGCCTGATCCTGTACGCGTGAGCATAGCCGCGCACCATGCGCCGCGCCGTTCATCCGCTTGCCTGCCCCCTGCGCCGAGTTGGTATGCGGCGTGCACCGGTACATAATAGTTCCCAAAATCGCAAGGAGCTCCGCCCATGCCCGTGATCCATGACCTCTCACCCGATGAACTGTTGACCACCACCCGCGCCGTACGCAAGCGGCTGGACTTCGACCGGCCCATTCCCGACGAGGTCATCCGCGAATGCCTGGCAGTGGCCCAGCAGGCGCCCACTGCCAGCAACCGGCAGAACTGGCATTTCATGGTGGTCACCGACTCTGGCAAGCGGCAAGCCGTCGCCGATCTCTACCGCCAAGGGTGGGAGCAGTACACCCAGTCACCCACGGCGGCTACCAACCTGGCCTACGATGATCCGGTACGCGCCGCCGTCCAGGAGCGGGTCGGTGACTCCGCCCAATACCTCGCCGACAACCTGCACCGCGCTCCCGTCATGGTCATCCCCTGCATCGCCGGCCGCACCGACAGCGCGCCAACCCTGGTGCAGAGCGCGCAGTGGGGCACCATCATGCCCGCGGCCTGGAGCCTGATGCTGGCCGCTCGCGCCCGTGGCATCGGCTCGGTGTTCACCTGCATCCACCTGATGCACGAGGAGGAGGCCGCCGCCGTGCTGGACATTCCGTACCGCCGGGTCATGCAGGCCGGCCTCATCCCCCTGGCCTACACCATCGGCGACCGTTTCCGGCCCGCCCACCGCGAGTCGCTGGACGACATCGTCCACTGGAACCAATGGTAGGTGTGCTCTGGATATGCTGGTAGAATAATTTTCGTTGGCGCCATCGCAATGGAGAGCAGGAGTGGGCATGATTAGCATTTTCCGGCGCCGCCGTCGTGAGTCGGGTGGCTCGGTGGATGGCCGTAACGGCAAAATCCGCGCCCCCCAGGTGTTCAACCCGATACCCTGCCTGGATGGCCTGGTGTGGATCGAAGACGGCTGCCTTCACAAGTCGGGCATGGATACCAGCCAGTCCTTTCGCCTGCCCCTGACCGACGTGTCGGATATCGTGGCCGACTGGGACTTTTTCAAAGAGAACCCAACCCGCGCCGAAACCAAGATCATGGTACAGGGCCCCACAGGCCTCGTCCGCGCCAGCTTCGGCCCTCTGCAGTATTGGGGCATGATCGGGCTCACTGCTCACCTCCACCACGTCTACACTGAAGAGAAGACTACGGAACTCGGTGAAACTTCTTCCGAGGCCCCCGAGTTGGTCGGCCCGTTCGAATGTCGCCGCGGGATGATGTGGGCTGACCGCGATTTTGTGTATCTGGGCAAGTCCGTTTCCCCCGATTCGGCCCGCGTCCCCATGTCCACCATCGACGGCGTGAAGGCCCATTGGGACCGGTCCATCGTCAGCAACGGACGCCGCATCCGGCTGGACGTGTTCAGCCGCCTGGGTGGCCTGATGGGCTCCGAGTTCTCAGTCAAACAGGCCTCCGGCGTCTTCGCCCTGGTTAACTACGTGAACCAACTGCGCACCGAGCCGCCGGAATGACCGCCCGTGTGGCGGAATTAATCATGGTTTTCGGATTCCTCAGAGACCATCGCCTGGAAGAACAGCGGAGGCATACCGACAGCGAGCGGGATCACGCCGACCGGGAGCGAGAACGCGGCTATCGCATGAAGCGGCTCCGCGCTGAGCACGAGGCCACTGCGCAAGCCCCCTTCCAATGCTTGGAAGAACTGAATGGCGGCCAATCTCGGCGGCCGGACACCGCCGGGTAATTCACTCAACAAGCAGTACTATGTCCAACGTCGCCAATCGCACGATATTCATCCGCGATAACCTGGAGGTTATGCGAGGCGTCAATTCCGCCTCCGTTGACCTAATCTATCTCGACCCGCCCTTCAACTCCAAGCGGATGTTCGAAGCTCCCATCGGGAGCCAGGCCGCCGGAGCTTCGTTCAAGGACGCCTGGACCCTGGACGACGTCAAGGAGGAATGGGTCACCCAGATCGAGGACGAGCACCCCGCCCTGGCCCATATCATCACCGCCGCCGGCAAGGCCCACTCCGAGGGGATGCAGGCCTACCTCACCTGGATGACTGTTCGCCTCATGGAGATGCACCGTCTCCTGAAACCCACCGGCAGCATCTACCTCCACTGCGACCCCACCGCCAGTCACTATTTGAAAGCCGCCATGGACGCCGTGTTTGGCGCGGAAAACTTCCGCAGTGAGATTACCTGGAAGCGCACTACCACCCACAGTGATACGAAAAACTGGGCGGCTGTCAACGACATTATCTTTTATTACGCCAACAGTGGTAGTTATCTCTGGAACCCCCAGTATGGAGAATATGACCAGCAGTATGTGAGTACAAGATATCGCTACGATGACAATGACGGGAAAGGCCGTTATAGGCTAGGTGATATGACCAGCCCCAATCCTCGCCCCAACATGATGTACGAATGGCGAGGCCATGCCACGCCTCCCAAGGGCTGGCGCTATTCGCAAGAAACAATGGCCAAACTGGATAGCGAAGGCCGCATCTGGTACCCGGACTCGACGAACAAGCGCCCGCAAATCAAGCGATACCTCAACGAAATGCCGGGCCGCATTCAAGACACCATTTGGACGGACATCGCGCCGGTCAACCCACAGGCCAAAGAACGTACCGGCTACCCCACGCAGAAACCCCTCGCCTTGTTGGAACGCATCATCAAGGCGTCATCCAACGAAGGTGACGTCGTCCTCGACCCCTTCTGCGGGTGCGCAACCGCCTGCATCGCCGCCGAGCGTCTGGGCCGTCAATGGATCGGTATCGACATCTCTGAGAAGGCGTACGAACTGGTCATCGAGCGGATGCGCCGGGAAGTCAGCCTGGGCGACGAGGAACTGCCCGCCCTGTTCGGCAGCGTAATTCACCGTACCGATGTCCCCAAGCGTACCGACGCAGACGCGCCACGCCGCTCGCCCGGTATCAAGAACTTGCTCTACAGCGTGCAAGTCAGCAGATGCGCCGGCTGCCAACTGGACCTGCCCGTTCGTCTGCTGGAGCTGGACCACATCATTCCCCGGTCCAAGGGAGGCGCAGACGTTGACTCCAACCTGCAACTTCTGTGCGGCTGGTGCAACCGGACCAAAGGCGCGCGTAGTAACGAGTACCTTCGAGAACGGATTGAACAAGTAGCCTAACCCGTTCTCCTGCTTCCAAAACCTCTGCAATCATTCAAGGAGAACACCCCGCCAATGCCCAGCAAGAAAATCGTCCTCGCCTACTCCGGCGGCCTGGATACCTCCGTGGCCGTACCGTGGCTCATGGAAAACTACGACGCCGACGTCATCACCTGCACCATTGACCTGGGCATGGTGGACCTGGAGACCATCCGCCAGCGCGCCTACGCTGTGGGCGCATCGCAGGCCGTCACCGTGGACGGCCGGGAGACGCTGGTCGATGAGTTCCTCTGGCCCGCCCTCCGCGCCGGCGCCATCTACGAGGGCCAGTATCCCCTGGCCACCGCGCTGGGCCGGCCGCTCATCGCCCGCTACCTGGCCGAGGTGGCCCGGGAGCACGACGCCGACGCCGTGGCCCACGGCTGCACCGGCAAGGGCAACGACCAGGTGCGCATCGAGGTGGGCGTGTCCGCCCTGGCGCCGGGCGTGGAGTTGATCGCCCCCATCCGCGAATGGGGCATGAACCGCGAGGACGAGGTGCTGTACGCCCGCGAGCACAGCCTGCCCATCGCGCCGTCGAACAACAAGTACAGCACCGACGAGAACCTGTGGGGCCGCAGCGCCGAAGCCGGCGAGCTTGAGGACCCCTGGAACGAACCTCCCGAGGATGCCTACGAGTGGACCGTCAGCCCAGCCGCCGCGCCGGACGAACCGGCCTACGTGGAAATCCGGTTCGAGGCAGGCATACCCACCGCCGTCGATGGCGAGAGCATGGCCGGCGTTGCCATGATCAGCCACCTCAACGCACTGGCCGGTGCCTACGGCATCGGGCGAATCGACCACGTGGAGAACCGTCTGGTCGGGATCAAGAGCCGCGAGGTGTACGAATCACCCGCCGCTGTCCTCCTGCATTCCGCCCACCGCGCTCTGGAGACGATGACGCTCTCCCGCGAGCAAAGCCGTCTCAAGGAGCGCATCGCCCAGGAGTACGCCGAACTGGTCTACAACGGCCTGTGGTACACCGCCCACCGGCGCGATCTTGATGCGTACGTGGACAGCACCCAGCGTCATGTGACCGGCGACGTGCGCGTCCGCCTGCATAAGGGATCCTGCGTCGTGGTGGGCCGAACCGCCGATCGCCCGCTGTACAACTACGGCCTCGCCACCTACGACCGCGCCGACGAGTTCGACCACACCGCCGCCAAGGGCTTCATCGACATCTATGGCCTCCCCGTCCGCACCCAACGCCGCCAGCAGGGGGAGTAGTTAGCGGGTGTGGAGTTGGGTCATACCGCCGGCACCATATCCATCTGCGCGAAATCATTGTGCGAACGCCGGCGGCGTCCCCCGCAGGAACACCGCCGGCGGCTGCTCTAAACCCCTGGTTGAGTTACAGGTTACCCAACGCCTCGCTCAGCCGGCCCACGCCCTCGTCGATCTCGTCCTCGGTGATGTTCAGGGCGGGCATGATGCGCACCGCGTTGGGGCGCACGCCGTTCAGCAGCACTCCCGCTGCCTCGGCGGCGTCCATAACCTGAGGCATGATGGCGCTGTCGAACTGCACCGCCGCCAGCAGGCCCTTGCACCGGATCTCTTCAACAAAACCGTAGCGTGCCTTCAGCCCGTCGAGCCGGTCCTGCAGCACGACCTCCATGCGCTTCACGTTGCCCAGGACGTCGTTCTCCAGCATGTAGCGCGTGCCGGCAGCGGCCGCCGCGGTGGTCAGCGGGTTGCCGCCGAAGGTGCTGCCGTGGTCGCCGTAGGTCAGCGCCATGGCATTCTCCTTGGACAGGAAGGCGCCGATGGGCACGCCGTAGCCCAGGCCCTTGGCCAGGATCATCACGTCGGGCTCCACGTCGTATTCCTGGTGGCCGAACAGGCTGCCCAGCCGGCCCATGCCGGTCTGCACCTCGTCGAGGATCAGCAGGATGTTGTTCTGGTCGCACCAGGCCCGCAGCCGCTGGAAGTAGTCCTCGTCGGGGATGTTCACGCCGCCCTCGCCCTGCACCGGCTCAATCATCACGGCGACGGTGTTGTCGGTGGTGGCGTTCATCACCGCCTCCACGTCGTTGAAATCGACGTAGGTGAACCCCTCGGGGATGGGCTCGAACAGCTCGTGGTAGTGCGGCTGGCCGGTGGCGGCCACGGCGTTCATCGTCCGCCCGTGGAAGGAGTTGAAGGCGGTGATCACCTCGTAGGCCCCGTTCTTGTGCAGCTTGCCGTAGCGGCGGGCCAGCTTCAGCGCGCCCTCCACCGCCTCGGCGCCGCTGTTGCAGAAGAACACGCGGTCCATGCACGAGTTCTCGATCAGCATCTCGGCGATGTCGAGCTGCGGCAGGGTGTAGAACTGGTTGGAGGTCTGGATCAGCGTCGCCGCCTGCTTGACGATGGCTTCCACCACCACCGGCGGGCAGTGCCCCAGGTTGTCCACGGCCCAGCCGGCCACGAAGTCGATGTATTCCTTTCCGTCGGCGTCCCACACTCGAGAGCCCTCGCCCCGCACGATGACCACCGGCCGTCGGCGCACCGTCTGGGCGTAGTATTTCTGCTCGATGGCAATGTATTCAGCGTTGCTGGGCATGACAAATCCGCTCCCTCTGAGTGTGTTGGTAAACGCCGGCAGACGTGACGGCGCCGCTGGCTATTATAGCGCGATGGACGCGGGGGATGGGTGACGCTAAATCCTTGCGTGGCGCGTTCGCATCGCGGGAACGGCCGTTGGTGCGCCACCAAGCGCAGCGTCGGGCCGGGGATGCCCGCTGCTGTGATTGTCGATAAGCGTCAAAACGCACCGTCACGCAGCAAACGACTTACCCCGCTTTCCACCGCCCTGCCCTCCGGCGACGCGCGCAGCCATTTCCGCAACTCACGGCGGGCGATGGTCACGGTGAGCTTTTCGTCGCTCTGCTCCCGTTGCTTCCACAGTTCTTCCAGCTTGTCCTTCGCTCGGGCTGCCGCGGTTGCTCCTGCCTCAGCAATCGCCGCGTGCAGCTCCCGCGCCGGGTCGAACTCCGGGATGGGCAGCTTCCAAAGGTGTTTTTGCAGGTGTCGCGCTCCAAACTGGCCTTTCGGCATTAGCGATTCTACGGACTCGTACAAAACATCGCTGTTGATTATGGCCAGCAGGTAGTTGGCCTCCCGAATATTTTGGCAAGTTATCCAATACAAAGTGTAGTCGACTAACGCTGTGGGATCTTCCAGCAACGTGGCAGTCGGGGCACCTGACTGGTTGTATAACCCCGAATCCACCGAAGGGATACGGTGCTGGCGTTGACACGGGGGATGATGGGTACGGGAAGGCGAACAGACCAGGCCTGATTCCGACAGATGGGGTTGAGGGTAGTGCGAGGTGGCCACGCTGGCGGCAAGGCGGCGTCGCGCGGTGGCGCAAGTAGGCGAAATCGGCCAGGCCGGATGCCAGAAGCGACACTCGCGGACTGGGCTGGCATGAATCTGCGGGACAGCCCCGGGATTGTCCGGTGGACGGGTCGGGCGTCGACGGCGCGCCGTCAAGCTGGACAGGCTGGTAGAGGAATGGCGCGGAATCGGGCCAGGGCGTGAGTGAATTGGGTTTCCCAGTGCCAACGCTGGGGAAGATGCAGGGTGAGGCGGCGGGCGGTGCGGGTGAGCCGTCCGGCGAGGGAGAAGAAGCGCCGCCGGAGGGTCTTGGTGGTTACCACCTGCTGGCCCAGACCGATGCGCGCCGTCCAGCGAGCCAGCAACTGTGTTGGCTGTCAAGAAGGTTGGGCAATTTCTGCGGGACGCGAGCTACGCCATGGAGAGCTATTCTTAACCATGGCGTTTAGGATAGTGAGCAGTTTACGCATGCAAGCGACCAAAGCCACTTTCTTCGTCTTACCAGCCTCCAGCAGCCTCTGGTAGAAGTCGCTGATGACGGGATTGAAACGGGTCGCGGTCAGCGTTCCCATGTAGAGAACACCCCGAACCCGGGAGCGTCCGCCCCAGACGGCGCGTCGGCCGCGCAAGGTACCGCTGTCCCGGTTGAAGGGCGCCACGCCCACCAAGGCCGCGATCTGCCGTCGGTCCAGAGCGCCCAACTCGGGCAGGTCGGCCAGCAGGGTGAGAGAGAGCTGCTCCCCTACGCCGGGAACGGTGCGCAGCAGGTCGTCCTTCTCACGCCATACTGGACTTCGGCGAAGAGACTGCCGTAACTCCTGGTCCAAGTCGCGCAACTCCTGGTCCAACCAGGCGATGTGGGTCTCGATGCGAGGACGCACCGCGCTGATGGCAGTACCCAGTCGGTTCTTCTCGGAGACCAGCATGGTCATCACCTGGCGCCGGCGGGCAGTCAGCGAGTTGAGGACCTGGGCCTCGGCGTCCCTGAGAGGGCGCACCGAGGGACGAACCGCGTCGGCGAAGTGAGCCAGGACTGCCGCGTCCAGCGAGTCGGTCTTGGCCAGCGTTCCGGTGGCCCTGGCGAAGTCCCGGACCTGGCGCGGATTGATGACGACCACTGGCAGCGCCGCCGCCGCCAGTGCGGCCACCAAGGGCAGTTCCAGACCGCCCGTTGCCTCCAGCAGCACTAGGGCGGGCCCCAGGTCCACCATCTGGGAGACCAATTCCTTACTTCCGGCCTCATCGTAGGACATGACCCATCTCCTTCCCGTAGGCCGGACCGCAACGTCCACCTGCGCCTTTGAGACATCAATACCTACGAACCTCGGTTCTCCTCCCATCTGTACCTCCTGTGTGAGCGTCGGCCCTTCCTTGCACGATGCGGGCTCGATTGGCCTGGGCAACTGTTCGGGCTCTATCCGGGTAGGATGCGACGACCAGGCTGGCCCACGGTTTTCTTCAACCCAGGTTGGATCGGTCTGTCGCATCCCTACGTACCATACAAGGTTGTGGGCGATGACCTGGACGGCCAGCCAGGCGGCGTTGGCGGCGAAGCGGCCCGAGGGGAGATGGTTCAGACCGACGCCGTACTTGAGGTCTCGGATGGTATTCTCGATCTCGGCGTGGCGGCGATGGTCGGCCTCCGGTTCCCGGGTGTCGCCCTCCTGGTCGGTGATGCAGCCGTGATAGGTGTAGTTGGCGAAGCGGGCCAGCTGGGAGCCGGATGTGGGCTTCACCCGCCGGACGATGAGGCGCGCCGGTGCGGCGTCGGGCTCGGTATCGAAGGGGACATACGTGGTTTCGGCCACGTCGGCGGCGCCGTCCATCCAGTAGGGGATAGGCATCCAGTCCGTCTCGGGTATGGCCTCGATGAGATTGCTCAGGCGAGCGTGCTGCCGGATGGTGATGGAGAAGCGGACATCCATCTGGCGGCAGACAGCCACCAGGGCGTGGGCATAGAAGCCGCTGTCGGCCCGCACGGTGAGTGGTCCCCTGGCTCCGGCGTAGCGCACCCGGCCCACCGTCTCACGCAGGAAGTGGGCGGCTCCCCGAGCGGTGTTGGCCCGGCCCTGGCGCAGTCGAGACATCAGCACGTCGCCGGTGCCGGCGGCAACAGCCAGCAGCGGGTGATAGCCCCGCTGGCCGGTGTAGCCGTGGCGGCGCGCTCCTTCCTTGGCCGGTCCATAGGTCTCGCAGATGGTGGAGTCCAAGTCGATGGTCAACGGCCCGTCGCCCGGGCCCGCACCAGCCGCCCAGGCCTGGGCCAGCAGCTCCCGGCTCACCCGATCCAGCTGGCGGACATGCCCCCACCGGAAGCTGCGCAGGAAGGTTCCCAGCGTGGACGGCGCCTTGACCACGCAGCCGATGGCGCTGGCCGTCCCTCCGGTGCGCAACACGTCGGCGTCGTCGATGCAGTCGCCCCCAGCCAGGGCAGAGGCCACCAGCGTCATCATCTTGTCGCCGGGATTGGCCCCGCCTGGGGCACGGCCCAGGTCCAGGTGCCGATCAACCAGTTGGGGCAGGCCCAGATGCAAAGCCAGCGTGGACGGAAGGATCAACCCAGCATTGCTGACCAGGCGGTGGTCGTCGAAGGCAATCTGGATGCGGTCGGGGTGCTCCGGTGGTAGCATCTGTTGGGTGCTCCTGTTTCGGGGTGGGTTTGCCGTTTCACAAACCATTATCCCAGAAGCAAAGGGGCACTTTCTTATCCCTTCAACCCGCCCCGACACTCATCTCTTCGGTGGATTGGGGATAAGACACGCACTCCATTACTTGCTGGATTAGCTTGTCGAGTCAGTTGCGACGATAGCTTACTCATGTAGTCGAGCTGGCCCACCAAGTTCAGCTTGTTTGCCGCGGCCTTGTTGTCCTCCCATAGCCGGTTGACCGTCCGCCAGCGTTCCCGCATCCGTCGTTCCAGCCCGCCCAGCCGCACGCCCCCCGGCCCGTGACCGTCGGCGGGAATGGCGCGGTCGCCCTGCTTCAGCGGGAGCAGGGCTCTCAGTGGGTCCAGGGTAACGTACGGGGCAACGGTTTCGCCCAAGTGTACGTCGAACAGGTGACAGTTCTCCACCGTTTGACCCGTGATGGCGGTCAGGTCCAGGTTCTTCCACGGAGCCTTGTCCAGGCTGCCTCGTCGAGGGTTGACAGTCACCGTCGGCGCCGCCTGCACGATGGCGGTGTTGGCCGTTTCGTTCACGAAGAAGAATACACGCGGGAAAATGGTGGCTCCATTTCGTGAACGGGCGGCGTAGGGTGAGTCGCCCATAACGCCGGTGTCGGTGATGCCAGTGGACACCCGCTTCACGTCCTCGGCCCCCGCCTTGCCCCTCCACTGTTCCACCGAGCCGGCCAGGGGCTTGCCCATAGCGTCAGCGGGACATTTGCGGGCGAAAACCACCGAGGCGGGCATTGGGAAGAAGTTGTTGGGATCCAGCTGTTCCAGGTCCCAGGCCGGCTTGCACGCGAAGTCCACGTGAATGGCTGGCCCCCTCCTGCCCGCGCGCCAGCGACCGCCGCGCCACTTGGAGTGCTGTCCGGCCTGCAGGGCGCTGTGGGGCATCACGAAGCCGATGACGCCTCCGTCTTTCAGGTACAGATCCACGCTGCGGGCGAAGAACAGCCCCGCCACATCCTGTTGGGTGGTGTAGTGGCCCCCGGCCCAGATGCCGTAGCGGTTCCGGCTCAGGTTCTGCAGCTCATCCCGCAGGATGTCCGCCGTCTGGTTGTAGTTGATCCAGGGAGGGTTGCCGATCAACACGTCCACCTTGGCCCGGGACAGGGCTACCGGTCGCACCATGTTGCGGGTGTAGTAGGCCCAGATGTGGTCGCGCCCTTTCTCGTGAAGGCGCTGCATGGTCCTGATGGTCTCCCCGATTGTCTGCCGCTCGGCCGGATTATCGACGTGGTTGTCGTCCAGGGCCAGCAAGGGGTCTTCTCCCGTCTCGATGTAGGCGGATATGTCCCCCATCAGGGCGTCGAAGTCCTCGGCCCGTTCCACCAGGCTGACCGGGAAGACCAGCTCCGTGTTCTCATCGTCCCGGGTCTGGATGGCAATCTCGTTTTCGGCGAACATGTCCCCGGTGCGAAAGCGCAGTTGCAGGGCATCGCCCAGGTACACGGGAATTGATAGGGATGCGTCAAACCCAGCGCCGTGAGCGGCGCTAATGGCAGGTCGGGCGGCCAGGGTCCAAGTGGCCCGGGCCAGGTGCACCGCCACCGGATGCACGTCAATGCCAGTCACGGCGTTCCGCAGTCGGTTGAGGACTTCCATGGGTTCCCAGTTCGTTGCGCGGGCCGCGGCGATGAAATGGGATACCGCCTCCGCCACAAAGGTTCCGGAGCCGCAGGCCGGATCCAAGACACGCTGGTTCAGAGGATCATCCACCAACTCTCGAACCATGACGCGGGCCAGCCAGGCGGGGGTATAGTATTCTCCCAATTGGCGGCGTTCCTCTGGGGGAATGACCGCCTCGTACAGGATCGCGGCGGTGTCCGGCGGGGTGTCGGCCCATTGGAAACGGGCCACCCTGCGAGCCAGGGTTTGCAGCAGAGGGTTGCCGCCAACCTCAATGGGCCAGGCGAAGAAGTCCGATTCCAGCACCCCCTGCAAGCCGGTGGAGCGGAACAATTCACGGCCCTGGAGCAGGTCGGAGGGGTCGGTCTCAGCCAAACGCCGGATGTCGATACCGAATGAGGACTGCACCGCCATCCCGATGACGGCGCCCAGATAGGTGTGGCGGACGAACAGGTCGTCCATCTCCTCCGTATCTTCGGCGACATCGCCCGGGACGCTACGCACCACATCGCTCATGCCTTCCGTGTTGTAGGCGATCTCGCCGAGGGCGGTGCGCAACAGGTCATACCACAATCGCCGCTTGACCCGGATGGTCTCCAGTTCCGCGTTCCCTTGGTAGAGGGTTTTTAGAGCGGCGATGTCGCGCTGGTATGAGGGACTGTCGGGACCGAAGTGCTCGGCGATACACTCCCGATCCGGTTTAATGTCTTCCAGAGACACCAGGGTAAAATCCCGTAGCCACTCGTAGAGTGGCAACCACCCGTCCGGCCCGTCCAGATTGAAGGCGTAGGGACGGGTAAGACGCACGTCGCCGGCTCCGGGCCAGCGCAGCAGCCAACGCTTGCCGTCGGTGAGAACGCCCATTCGGACTTTTCCCTGCGCCCCTGACAGGGCCAGGTAATCGTCCAATTGCCGCACGTTCTCCGGGTCGGGTTCGCCGCTGTCGGCGGTGCCAATCCGTCGCTTGAACTCGATAAAGGTATCAAGGGCGGTCAGGTCAACGGCACGCCGGCTGCTGTCCGAAGGTGGGTTTTCTTCCACCGTTTGATCGGCTCTGGCCAAGCCGGTGAGGATCAGGAAATCGCGAACGGCGGAGGTGATGTTGGCCTCCGGTTCGTTTCGCTCATGCCGTTCCAGGATGGCGGAAGCGGCATCGGCATACTTCGGGTCGTTGATGTTGAGGTGTGTGGTCATGCTCGGATTTTAGCAGCGCGAATGCGATACGGGTGTATAGCGCATCAATAATTGTGTCCATCCGGTGCATCCATCCAAATTCTTGACGGTAACCGCGGGCGGGTCTTGCCTCAAGCTGACCTCTACAGTTGCATCCCCCAACCCCCCCACCCTATAATCGTCAGTTGGCGGTAACACCGGGACTGACCACCGGCCCGCCGGAGGCTATTCCTTGACCTACCTCGACCTGCATTGCCACTCCGTGGCATCCGACGACTCCCGCGCCACCGTCGAGCAGTACCTCAAGTTCATCCAGGTGCTGCGCAAGCGCGGCTACACCATCGACGGCATCGTCCTCACCGAGCACCGCCAGTTCAACTTCGACGTAGATTACTCCCAGTTGGCGTCCGAATATGGCGTCATCGTGCTCAAGGGCGCGGAGCTGGACACCTGCTTCGGGCACATGCTGGTCTATAACATCACCCCCGGCCTGGCCAAAGACGTTGACTTCGGCAACGTGAAGATGGACGGGCGGGAGCTCATCAAGGCCGCCTGCCACCACGGCGGCTACGTGGTGCCGGCCCACCCGGGCCGCTTCGGCATCGGCCTGGTGGAGTACATGGAGCAGGGCGAGGTCTTCGAGGGCGTGTCCGTCGTCGAGCGCGTCAACGCCGGCGGCAAACCCGAGGAGAACGAGCGAGCCGAGGAGCTGTGCCAGCGCACCGGCTACCTGGGCACCGCCGGCAGCGACGCCCACCTGGCTAGCCATATCGGCCGCGCCGTCACCGAGTTCAAGGCCAACATCCGCACCGAGCCCGAGCTGGTCGACGCCCTACTCTCCGGCGAGTTTCGGCCCGTTTACATCCAGGAAACCGCCGCCGCCCCCGTGGCCTGATCGGTCCATACATAATCTTCTCTTCAGGAGCACGCATCAGGAGCGCAGAGTATGCCCACCCAGATTGACTACGAATACGACCACTCCCTGTACGGCGTTGAGCACGAGTCCGGCCCCTTCGATGTCACCAGGGAGATCATCGACGTCTATGCGCGGAGCGTGGGCGAGGATAACCCCATTTACACCGACGCGGACGCCGCCCGCGCCGCCGGCTATGCCGACCAGGTCGCGCCGCCAACGCTGTGCGCCCTCTTCGAACGGGGCGAGTTGCCCGACATCAAGCTCCAGTTTGGCCGCCGCCAGTTCCACGGCGGGCAGCGCGTCGAGCCTCGCGGTCCCATCGTCGCCGGTGATAGCCTCACCGCCTCGTCCCACCTCAAGGACGTGTACACCAAGACCGGCCGCTCCGGTACCATGGTCCACGTCGTCTGGGAGACCACCTTCAGCAACCAGGACGGGACCGTGGTCGCCGACGTGCAGCGCTCCCAGGTAGTCCGGGAGTGATGCGCCGATGACCGCAGCAGCCAAACTGTACTTTGAGGACGTCGAGCTGGGCGATGAGATCGGCCCCGCCATCGTCTCGGTTGCCGACGACCAGGTCGTGGACTTCTGCTCCTTGTGGGGCAACCCGGCGCCCAACCGCTTCACTGACCAGGCCGAGGCCGAAAAGATCGGCCTCGACGCTCCCATCGTCCCCGGCATCATGACCATGGCGTTGGTTTCCCGCGTAATCACCGATTGGGCCGGCGCGGGCACCGTCGCCGATCTCGACCTGGTGTTTCGCGGTTCCGTTCCCCACAACCAGCCCCTGCACGTCGGCCTCCAGGTCAGCGACACCGACCAGGATGACGCCGGCAACCGTGTCCAGTGTGACATCACCATGACCGGTCCTGTCCCCGACCGCCCCTACGTCATCGGCACCGCCCTGCTGAACCTGCCATCCCGCGACTGATCCGGCGCCCGTATGGGTCAATCCCCCGGAGCGGTGGCGAGCGCCGGTTCATCCTCGACCGGTGGCGGACGGGTATCGTTGCTCTTGGAACACATCGGCGCCATCCTCATGGCGCTGGCCGATTTCGTACTGTTCCAGACCGTAGCCACCCTGCTGAGTGTTGCCATCTACTTTACAATTCCTGCGCTGGATGCCAGCATAAGGAACGGCAGCCCCGACTGGAACTGGATCGACATCTTCCGCATCGTCAGCCCCACCTTCACCGTCTCCGGAGGCGCAGTTACCGTGCTCACCAGCTACTTCTTCGCCCGTAAATCCCAGGAATCGGACCGGCTTCGCCAGGAAGAGGCCCGTCTTCGCCAGGAAGAGTCCCGGCTCCGCCAGGATGCCGAGCTCCGCGCCGCAACTGCCGAAGCTCAATTGGAAGCCTTCAAGACGCAGGCGCAGCAGCCGACTGCGCCCCGTCGCAACCGCCGCCGGCTGCGCAACGGCCCATCGCGAAGGGAGCGATAACCTTGCTGACCGCGTACTTCTTCGCCCGCAAGGCCCAGCAAGCCGAACGCGAACGGCAGGAAGACTTCCGGCTCCTCCTGGAGGCCGAACGTCGTCGCCAAGAGGCCGAAGCCAAGCTCCAAACCCTCAAGGCCCAGTTGGAACCGCGTACCGCTCCCCGCCGCCGCAACCGTCGCCGCTCCCCCCGCTAACGGACACACACCGCCATGCTCACCAAGCTCCGCCAGATCGCCATGATGGTCAACGACCTCCCCGAGGGCATCGACCTCTACGGCCGCATCCTCGGCATGAAGCCGTCCCGGACCGGTACGCTCCCACAGTTCGGCCTGGACAACGCCGTGCTGCCGGCCGGCAACGGCACCTTCGTGGAACTCCTCGCTCCCACGGACGAGTCCTCCGCCGGCGCCCGCTTCCTGCAGCGTCGCGGCGAGGCCCCCTACCTGATGATCTTTGAGACCGACCAGTACGACCGGCTCATCCCGCACCTGCGCGACATGGGCGTGCGCATCACCGGCGAAACCGAGCACGCCGAACCCCATAACAATGGAAGCCGTTCCGCCTTCGTGCACCCGTCGTCATGCAACGGCGCATTCCTGGAAATTATCGAGGTGGCCGACCCTGGCAACCCTTGGCCCGCCGCTGGACCGGACTGGCAGTCTGCTACCCATCAGCCCGGCACCTCGCAGTTGCGCCAGATGGCAGTCATTGTCAGCGACCTCGACGCCGCCATCGAACACTGGAGCCGGATGTTCAGCCTTCAGCCCACGCGCCGGTTTGACATCAGCTTCACCGACCTGGAAATCGCGGTGCTGCCGCTGACCGGCGGCGACACGTTCATCGAGTTGGCCCAGCCCACTAGCGCCGACTCGCCGTCCGGCCGGTTCCTGGCCCGCTACGGCGAGGGCATCTACCTCACCATCTACGAGATCGCCGACTCGCTGGCCACCGACGCCTATCTGCAAACGCAGTACATCCGGTTCACCACCTCTCGCCGCACGGACAACTACGTCAACCTGGGCTTCAACAGCATCTGGCTGCACCCCGCCACCTTCAAGGGCGCGTTCACCCAGCTATCTCAAGTGCTGGACGCCGAAAACCCCTGGCCGCCCGCCGGCGACGACTGGTTCCGCGCCTAGTCCATGCGACAAGCATCCGCTCACGATCACGCCGGGCACGCCCACGCCGAGCACGACCATCTCCATGTGCCGGTCGGGGAGATTCACCCCCACGCCGAGCACAGTCATACGCATTCGCGGGATGGGCAGACCCACACCCACTCCGGCTCCACTCCACAGGTGGTCTGCTTTGAGCAGGTCAGCGTGAGCTACGGGGCGGTGCGCGCCCTGGACGACGTGACCTTTTCCGTGGAGTGCGGCAGCCTCTCCGGTGTGGTGGGTCCCAACGGTGGCGGCAAATCCTCCCTGCTCAAGGCGGTGGTCGGCCTGGTCAAGCTGGACACCGGGCGCGTCCTGGTACAGGATCAGCCCAGTTCCGAGATGCGCAAGCACATCGGTTTCGTGCCTCAATTGGAGCAGGTGGACTGGAACTTTCCCGTCACGGTTTGGGACGTGGTCATGATGGGCCTCACCCCGCAGCGCGGCCTGTTCCGCGGGCATAGCCGGGCCAATCGCGAGGCGGCCTCCGAAGCCCTGGCCACCGTGGATATGATGGATCTGCGCCGGCGCGGCATCGGCGAACTGTCCGGCGGCCAGCGACGACGGGCGCTGCTGGCCCGGGCCATTGCGTCCAACCCGTCGGTATTGTTGCTGGACGAACCCATGAACGGACTGGACCCCACCGCTCAGCATCGTTTCCTGGACATCATCGACCGGCTGCGAGAGCAGGATGTTACCGTGATCATGAGCACCCACGACCTGACCTGCGTGTCCGCTCGCGCCAGCGACGTGGCCCTGGTCAACGGTCGGTTGATCGCCTACGGCCCTCCGGAGGAGGTGCTGCTGGAGTCGGTATTGGCCGAAGCGTTTGGTCACCAACTGGTCGTTCACTCCGCCGGCGGCGCCTACGCCCTGCATCACCACGACCACCCCATCGACTGGCCCGGCCGCGAATAACGCGGTTTCCGAACTGCGCCAAACGCTACTCGTGCGCTAGCGATAGCTGCGGTTAGTGGCCGCGCGTTCCATTTGTCCAGCGATGTCTCTTGCTGTGTTCTACGCCAGCACGCTGGCATGGTGGGTCTTCATTTGTGCCCTGGCAGCCGTCGTCGCCGGCGCGGCGGTCGGCAGCCGGATGAGCCCCGTGAAGCGCGCCCTCGTCGGCGTGGCTGTCGGAGCGGTGTTCGGCATCGCCAGCGTCTATTGGGCGGATATTCTCCGCCCGGCGAGCGACCTGTTTGAATTGCTGCTGCCAGCCCAGTTTGTCCGTTTGGTCCCAAGCGTCAGCAGAGCGCTTCTCATGATCGGAGCGGCTACGCTGACTGCGACCGCCGTGGGTGCGTTGTCCACCCGGTCCGGGTTTGCCGTACGCAGGTACGCCATCGTCGGGGCCGCGTTCGGGCTGCTGGTGGGCATTGCGCACACCACGTTGCTCCTTATCGCGAGATACGTCGTTTTCCCGGCGATGGAGGCTGCGGGCCTTGATAGCCTGTCCCCAGCGTTTCTCTTCCCGGCGATGATGTCCATCGGTGTGATAGTTGACATCACGTTGGCGGTCGTTGCATTCAGGCTGTTTCGCGGCAGGTGGGTTCCCGCGTTCGCAGACGATGCAGCACGAACCTGTTAACATGCTTGCGTCTCACCCCTCAGCAGTGACACTGAGCATCAATCGAGCGGGAGCGCCATGTACGATCCCAACGGCGAGACCGCTCTCGTCACCGGCGCCGGCGGCGCCTACGCCCGGCGCCACCACGACCACCCGCTCGACTGGCCCGGCCGCGAATAGCGCGGTTTCCGGACTGCGCCAGTCTCCGCTCGTGCGCCAGCGATAGCCGCGTGCCGCGGTCGCCCATTCCATTAGCGCCATGATTGCACTGGCATTGTTCTACGTCGCCGCGCTGGTATGGGGGGCGTTCATCTGCGCCCTGGCAGCCATCGCTGCCGGCGCGGCGGTCGGCAGCCGGGTGAGCTACGTGAAGTGCGCCCTCGTCGGTGTGGGGGTCGGAGTGGTGTGCGGCATCGCCAGCATCTATTTGGCGGGTTTTATCGGCGCGGGGGCGTTCCGGTTCGACGAATGGCTGTTTCCAGCTCAGTTTTACAGTTTGGACCCAAGCGTTATCGCCACACTTCTCATAACCGGGGAGACTACGTTGACGGCGACCGCCGTGGGCGCGTTGGCCACTCGTTCCGTTGCTGCCTTACGGGGGTATGCCATCGTCGGGGCCGCGTTCGGGCTGGTGGTGGGCATCGCGCACGCTGTGTTGCTTCTTATCGCGAGCAACGCTGCGCTCCCGGCGATGGCGGCGGCTACGGGTATTTATCACCCGTCCCCGGTGCCGGTTGGTGTAACGATCGCGGTCATCGACGTGACAGTTGACATCACGCTGGCGGTCGTCGCAGTCAGACTGCTGCGCGGCCGGCGGAGCGCTGAATTCGCAGACGACACGGCGTGAACCTGTTAAGATGTTATGCGTCTCACCCCCGCCGCGGTGACACTAGCGTTAGCTGACACTGAGCATCAATCGAGCAGGAGAAACACCATGTACGACCTCAACGGCAAGACCGCCCTCGTCACCGGCGCCGGCGGACGCCACGGCATCGGCCGCGCCATCGCTACCCGTCTCGCTTACGAGGGCGCTGACGTCGTGGTAACCGACGTAGAGGCTTCCCTGGACGCCATCCGCACCGAGGACCGCCTCGACGGCTGGGAAGGACTGCCCAGCGTGGTCAAGGAGATCCAGGCCATGGGCCGGCGCAGCGTGGGCCTGTACTACGACGTCGCCGACAGCGCGCAGGTCGACGGCATGGTCTCCGATACCCTCGGCGAGTTTGGCAAGATCGACATCCTGGTCAACAACGCCGGCTCGCGCCCTGGCCGCGACCGCGTGCTCGTCGTGGAACTGGAGGAGGACGCCTTCGACGAGGTCATGCGCGTCAACGTCCGCGGCACCTACCTGGTCAGTCGCGCCGTCTGCCGCCACATGGTCGACCGTGGCGGCCCGGGCAAGATCATCAACATATCCTCCGGCGCCGGCAAGCGCGGCATCGCCCGCTACGGGGCCTACTGCGCCAGCAAGTTCGCCGTCATCGGCTTCACCCAGTCCCTGGCCCAGGAGATGGCGCCCTACCACGTCAACGTCAATGCCATCTGCCCCGGCCTCGTTGACACCGAGCGCGTCGACTTCATCGCCGCCGCTCTGGCTCCCGAGGGAACCTCCGGCGAGGAGCACCGCGCTATGATGGTCCGCGAGCGCGAGATGCGCGTGCCCCTGGGCCGCATCGCCCAGGGCGATGACATCGCCCGCATGGCCGCCTTCCTGTCCTCCGACGAGTCCGACTACATGACTGGCCTCAGCATCAGCGTCTCCGGCGGCTCCGAGATGAGCTAGGATCAAAACGGCCTGTATAATGGCGTCGGAGACGCCGCGATGAACACTCGAGCGGACAAATCGCCGGCATCGTGACGGAGGTCCTGTTCTTGCTGAGAGGTATCGGAATCCTGTTCGCCTTGCCGGACCGATGGCCTTGGTACCTGAATGTCATGTTTGAAATCATGGTGCTCGGTTGCAGCATGTTGTGCTTCTCGGCCGTGGCGTTCGGCATCTCAGGTCCCAGAAAGTAGGCACGGTGATATGCTTCGTGTTCCCGGCGTTTGGGAAGGTGTAGCTGTCGGGGCATACGGTTTAGTACTCGCTGTTGCCGTGGCCAACGCAATTATGGGGTTTGCACTGGACGTATCCATCATCCTCGTGCTTTCTGTAGCAGTCCTTCTCGGCAGCATTTTCGGGGAACGGCGTGACACTTGGAGCACGGATCGCCAATTCAGTTCGGCCCGCGTGTTCTTCCGCACCTTTGAATGGTTGAGCCTCGCCGTCGCTGGATACATCATCCTTTCCGTTATTGGCACCAATACCGATACTGCTACGTAGCAACGTGGAGCAATAGATAAAATATGCCCATCGACCGCGCCCAGGTAGAACACATCGCCGCCCTGGCCCGCATCGCCCTCACCGACGCGGAGAAGGAGGCGTTCGCCCGCCAGCTCTCCGACATCCTGGACCAGTTTGAGGATCTGCAGGCCCTGGATACAACCGGCGTGCCGCCCACCGCTCATGTCGCCGGCCTCGACACCGTGCTGCGCGACGACGAGGCCGCCAGCAGCCTGGACGCCGAGGATACGCTGCTCAATGCCCCGCGCCGGCGTGCAGACTTTTTCCAGGTCCGCGTCGTGCTGGAGGAGTAACGCCGTGAGCGAACCACCTTCGGATCAGCTCTGGCAGCTCGGCGTGGCCGAAGCCTCGTGCCTCCTCGCCGACCGCCAAATCAGCAGCGTCGAGTTGACCGATGCGTGCCTGGAACGCATCGTGGAGGTGGACGACCGGATATCCGCCTACATCACTGTCACCGCTGACGTTGCACGCCAACAGGCTGCAGATGCCGAGAAGCGCATCGCCGCCCATCATCGCGAAGGTAGCAGGGCCGCTCCCCTCACCGGCGTTCCCATGCAGATCAAGGACCTGCTTTGCACTCATGGGATCGCCACAACCTGCGCCTCGCGAATGCTTGCCGAGTACGTACCGGTCTACGATGCCACCGCCGTGGCCCGCCTACGCGAGCAGGGCGCCGTCCTCCTGGGCAAAGGCAACATGGACGAGTTCGGCATGGGGTCGTCCACCGAGAACTCCGCCTTCTTCCCCACGCGCAACCCCTGGGACACCTCCCGCGTTCCCGGCGGCAGCAGCGGCGGCTCGGCGGCGGCGGTGGCCGCCGGCGCCGCCCCCTTTGCCCTGGGCACCGACACCGGCGGCAGCATACGCCAGCCGGCTTCCTTCTGCGGCGTCACCGGCCTGAAGCCCACTTACGGCCGGGTCAGCCGCTACGGCCTGGTGGCCTACGCATCCTCATTGGACCAGGTCGGCCCGCTGGCCCGCGATGCCGGCGACTGCGCCCTCATCCTCCAGGCCATCGCCGGCCATGACCCCCGCGACGCGACCTCGCTGCCAGATCCGGTACCCGACTACTCCGCCGCGCTCACCGGTGACATTTCCGGCCTGCGCCTGGGCGTGCCCAGCGAGTACTTTGCGGAGGGTATGGATGATGGTGTCCGCGCTTCGGTGACCGCTGCCATCGACCAACTTGCGGCCCTGGGCGTGGAGATCCGCGAGGTCTCCCTGCCCACCACCCAGTACGCCCTCGCCTGCTATTACATCATCGCCCCGTCCGAATGCTCGGCCAACCTGGCCCGCTACGACGGCGTCAAGTACGGCTACTCCCACCAGGGCGACGGCGACATGTGGGAGGCAATGGAGCGCACCCGGCAGCACGGTTTCGGCCCGGAGGTCAAGCGCCGCATCATGTTGGGCGCCTTCGCCCTGTCCTCGGGCTACTACGACGCCTACTACCACAAGGCCCAGCAGGTCCGTACCCTGATCCGACAGGACTTCGCCCGCGTCTTTGAGGAAGTCGATGCCTTGGCCGCTCCGGTCTCCCCGGTGGTCGCCTTCCCCATCGGCGAACGCACCGACGACCCGGTGCGCATGTACCTGGTCGACGTCTACACCCTCCCCGTCAACATGGCCGGCCTCCCCGCCATGTCCGTCCCTTGCGGCTTCAGCGACGGTCTCCCCGTCGGCCTCCAACTCATCGGCCCCCACCTGGCGGAGGGTCGGCTGCTGAACATCGCACACACCTACCAGCAGGCAACGCAGTGGCACCGGGAGCGGCCGGAGATCTGAATCGAGGTCACGATCGCTGGCGAGTTTCAGCGGTCTCGATATCGGTTACAAAATCCGGTTTAAGTCAATATCGAATCCCGCAGCCTTTAGTTCCCTGGCCAAGGTCAACTTCCAACCGTCATTATTGTCAAGCGGAATGTAGACTACTCCGTCGTAATCCGACGGCCTTTCGATGTTTCCTTTGAGGAGGGCGCATACTCGCTTCCGACCGATGTTCCCCGCGAAGTAGCCCAACTCGAAGACCACGTTTTGTCTCATCCGCAATTTCAGGTTGCCGCGGTCGCTGCCTAGAGCACCGACGTCGTCTGGAGTGCACAAAGCGACGGCGAAACCCGCTGATTGGGCGTGTTCCTCAAACTTTTCGATTATGGTATTGTCTCTGCTGGGCTGCTCTTGCAACATGATTGGCTTGAGACCCAAGCTTTCAAGGAATCTCGCCACTTGTTGCTTGGCCTCTTCATCTCTCCCGTGAACTACAAAAACGTTATTTGTGATGACAGGTTTTTCAAGTGCGGACTTTTCGGGCATACCAGAGACGTGCATGTCGTCTGACCAATATTCATGGATTTCTTCGAGCATAGACTCCAGGATTGCAGCCGCCTGCTGTAGCCCATATCGCCAAGCCTGGTGGAAAAGGTAGTCTGGGGTGTCTGTGCTAAAAATTCCCAAAGTGTAACGAATGTTGCGAAATCCGTTGACTTGACGAGTGTTCATACCAAACGTATATTCTAAAGTCACCTCTGTATTTCGACGCCACTTCGCGAATTCTTGCGATCTGCTATTGGTTTCTGCTACCTCTGGTATGGCATCGAGCGCTTTTTGAATTCGGTCGATTGCTTGGACTTTGCTTGGTTTTATCACTTGATACGACCCCCCGCTTTACACCCGTTCAGTACGTACCCGAGAAAACATCACACGATTTGTGATGCCACGCATTCGTGCTCAAATGCTCGACAGTAAATCTTGCGTTACCGTTTACTGGCGAGCACTTGGTCATTATAGCCACCCGAGTCAAAGACTTCCTGCCTGCTGAGTGGGCAGGTAGCGCTTCGGACTACGCAAACGTCCGTCACTGTTCACTCCCGCTGCGCCGTGAGGGCCCAGCCGGCGAGGTAGGGTGAGTCGAACTTGGCGCGCATCCGCGCTACGGGGTCGTTGGAGTCGACTTCGGGGTCGGCCCAGTTGGCTCGGATAATGAGGTAGTACGGTCCGGGTTCGTCGAGCGCCGGAGCGAGCAGTTGCCAGTGTTCGCCGTCATCCAGCACGGGGTTGGTTTCCATGTGGCGGTTGACCTCGTATCCGTTGTTGGTCGTGTCGCAGGAAAACTCGCGGAACGCGTCGTCCACGGCGGGCGATCCGTCAGTTTCCAGTTCACGGAACAGGCCGAGTTCGATCTCGGCGGGGGCTATTGACGTGCCCAGGTCTATGACCAGGATGTGCCCTTGGGATACGACCAGCGCCGCAGGCCACTCGAAAGGCAGTTTCGGTTCCTGTTGCACCTCTTCGCCGTCGATGAGCCAGCGATAGAAGGCGAGTGCCCCGAGGGATTCGCCGTCGGAGGAAGAAGCCTCGGATGTTTCGGCGATCAGACGGGTTTCGGGTGGGCGTTTCGGGGGTTGCGTCAATGGCGGCAGGTCGTGCGCTGCCACCAGGGGAACGGTCACTCCACCCTCGGGCGCATCAAAGCATTGCAGACGGTTGGACAGGTACGTCGTGTCTTCACCGGCTGACTGGTCCGCGTTGCCGTCCGACTCTGTTGCGGCTCCGTGTGGCGCAGTCGCCTCGGGCTCTATGGGCGATGCCGTTGCGGCCTCGGAGCCTTGGGAGGGATCATGACGAGTGAGTTCGTGGCCCACATCCGTAGGCGTGGGTAATGGCTGCGCGATGGCGGTGGCTACGGCGGGTTGAGGGTCAACCCTGGTTTCATCGCCCGGAGGAGTTTCGCCCGGCGCGGCGGGGGGCGGTGGGCGCGCAGGCTACGACGGCCAGCAGCATCACAATGGAGGCGAATATGCAAAGACGGACATTGAAGAACATTGTCGTGTTTCCAATATGGAGGAGACCCGCGCCCGTTCAAGTCGTTGGGTGGTTGGGTAGCACGGATGGATGATGCCGATTATGACACAGGCGTGCCGAACGAACCTGCAATCCTGACGCTCGCGTCCGCTGTGCTAAAATCGCCGAAATAACCATGCCCCGGAGGCCCGCCATGCCTGCCCAACGCACCCGCATCAAAGACCTCCTCTCCGCCGAAAACTCCGGCGACATCCCTGGCCCGGTCAACGTCAAGGGCTGGGTCAAGACCGTCCGCTCCTCCGGCGGCGTTGCCTTCGTGCAGATCAACGACGGCTCCACCCTGGCCGACCTGCAGATCGTCGTCGACGCCAACTGCCCCGACTACTCGCTGGTGAACAGCCTTACCACCGGCTGCAGCGTCAGCGCCGACGGAGCCCTGCAGGATTCCCTCGGCCGCGGCCAGAAGTACGAGATCGCCGCGCAGAGCCTCGAGCTCCTCGGCGGCGCCGACCCCGAGGAATACCCCCTCCAGAAGAAGCGGCACACCCTGGAGTTCCTGCGGGAGTTGGCCCACCTGCGCCCGCGCACCAACACCTTCGGCGCCGTCGCCCGCGTCCGCAACGCCATGGCCTTCGGCATCCATCGGTTCTTCCAGGAGCGCGGCTTCCTATACATCCAGACCCCCATCATCACTGCCAGCGACGCGGAGGGCGCCGGCGCCATGTTCCGCGCCACCACCCTCGACCTGAACAACCTGCCCGTGGCCGACGGTCGAGTGGACAACGACGCTGATTTCTTCGGGCGGCCGGCCTTCCTCACCGTCAGCGGACAGCTGGAGGCGGAAATCTTCGCCCAGTCCATGTCCGACGTGTACACCTTCGGCCCCACCTTCCGCGCCGAAAACTCCAACACGTCGCGCCACCTGGCCGAGTTCTGGATGGTCGAGCCGGAAGTTGCCTTCTGCGACCTCGACGGCTTGGCCCAGTTGGCCGAGGACTTCCTCCGCAGCATCTTCTCCCATGTCCTGGAGACCTGCCCCGAGGACATGGCCTTCTTCAACCGCTTTTACGACAAGGAGCTCATCCAGACCCTGGAGGACATCGCCAACGCCGACTTCGAGCGCATGACCTACACCGAGGCCGTCGCCGCCCTCCAGGCCTCCGGCGAGACCTTCGAGTACCCCGTCCAGTGGGGCGCCGACCTGCAGTCCGAGCACGAGCGCTACCTCACCGAGCGCAAGGTCGGCCGCCCCGTCATCGTCACCGACTACCCCAGCAGCATCAAGGCTTTCTACATGCGGCTCAACCCGCCTGCTCCAGGAGACCGGGGCGAGACCGTCCGCGCCATGGACGTGCTGGTGCCCCGCATCGGCGAGATCATCGGCGGCAGCCAGCGCGAGGAACGGCTTGACGTGTTGCAGCGTCGCATGGCCGAATCCGGCCTGGACGATGCCCCCTACTGGTGGTACCTGGACCTGCGCCGCTACGGCACCGCTCCCCACGCCGGCTTCGGCCTGGGCTTCGAGCGCACCGTCCAGTTTGCCACCGGCATGCAGAACATACGCGACATCATCGCCTTCCCACGCACTCCCCGCAACGCAGAATTCTGATCCTCGGCCGCTACGATGCGGCGTCTCCGGGTTGCTGATTGCCGACCGGTTAACGGGATCGATAATGCCGGCGCTCGTGTGCTGATCCCCTCCCGCAATCGCTGACGCGCGCCGCAGTTCGCAGGCGAAATGCCGATGTTTGCCTGTGTATATTATCGTGCAATATGATAATTGACTTTGCAATTTGCCGATGGTACTGTCTGGCGGGAAACGAAAAGCCCCTTTTTTGCATGTAACTGTTCAGAGTTGGGAAGGTGAATTGATCGAAAGCGGGTAGCGGAGGTACTGGCGCTGGTGACGGAGGTTATGTCATATACCAGTGATGGATGGGGAAATCGATCTGACCACTGCCGACCGGGATACCCTCAATGGCGTCATCGTCCGGCAGCGGGCCATCATCGAACGGCTGGAGCAGCGGATTGCCCAACTGGAAGGGCCGGCCAAGCCCAGCGGCTCACGTCGGATGCACGGCCTGAAGCGCAAAGCCCAGGGGAAACCGGGCCAAGGGGAAACTGGGCCAGCGCAAAGGTCCACGCCAGGCGCGTCGCCACGGCTTGGCTCGGGCCCGCATGATGCCCACCCAGCGGGTGGAGCATGTGGAGGAGGAGTGTCCCGATGGTGGGATCCGGCTGTCAGGCGGCTGGGAACCGCGCACCCGGGAGGTGATTGACCTGCCCCGAGTTCCGGTGCAGATCACCGAGCACGTCTACATCGCTCGTACCTGCCCCCTCTGCCGACTAGGGTGGACACCACCGGCGTCAACCCAGGGCGTGGTGATGGGCAAGCAGCGTCTGGGGGTGAATGTCGTAAGCCGGATTGCCACCCTCAGGGAAGAGGCTCGGCTGCCCTTCCGCACCATCCGGTGGTACCTGGACACCGTGCATGGGCGGCGTCTCCGCCTGGGCGCCATCGTCGAGGCCACGCAAAGGGTCGCGGGCAAGGCCCCGGCAGTGGTGGCAGACATTCTGGAGCGCATCCGAGGCAGTCCGGTGGTCCACGCCGATGAGACCGGCGGGCGGGAGGACGGACACAACGGCTACGTGTGGACCTTCAGCACTCCCACCCCGCGGTACTTCCTGCGGCGCGGCTGGGGCAAGACCGTGGTGGACGAAGTCCTGGGCGAGGAGTTTTCCGGTGTGCTGGTCAGCGACTTCTATGCCGCCTACCACCACCCGAGCCCTTGACCAATCGCGGCCCCAAACAACGCTGCTGGGCCCACCTGCTGCGGGATGTCCACCACCTGCGCATCCTCTGCCCCGAGGATCACCGATGCCCCGAGGATCACCGACTGAACCAGTGGGCTGACGCCGTCCACCATCTCTACCGCCAGGCCACAACCTTTACACATGGCTCCGCGAAACAGCCGCACACCGCCCAATTTGCCTTTGAGCAGTGCCTGCTGGCCCCCTGCCGTCCCTACCGGGATGACCCGTCGGCCGTCCCGGCCCGGCTGTGCCGACGCATGGAGAACCACATCAAGGAACTCTTCGTCAAGGAACTCTTCGTCTGCGTGGCTCAACCGAAGGTGCCGTCGGACAACAACGCCGCCGAGCGCAGCTGGCGCCACCTGGTGGTCAGCCGGAAGATCAGCGCAGGAACCCGCTCCCACCAGGGTACCGATACCAAGATGACGCTGGCCTCAATCTTCGGCACCTGGCGGGCCCAAGGCCTCAACCTTCTCACCGCCTGCCACCATCTGCTCACTTCCCCTCAAGTCTGAACTATTACTTTTGCATGGGTCTTATAGCAACTGAACATCAGGAGGTAACCCTATGGCAATTTACCGTCAGGCTCGCGTGCCACGCGTCGTTGTCGCCCTTGTGCTGCTGTTATCTCTGGCGGCCGTCTGGGCCTGCGGCGGCTCCGCTCCCGAGGAAACGCAAACTGCGGCCCCAGCAGCGCCGACTGATGTGCCTGCCGCCGCCGTCGCCACCTCGGCTCCCGAGCCCACCGCCATGCCGGCCATGGCCGATGCAGGTAGTTATCTCCACCTGGCCGTGACCCCGCTGCCCCAGGACACCTACCTGCCCTGGCTGGCCACCAGCAGCGGGCACCTGGTTTTCCGCCCCATGTGGGAGAACCTGACCACCATCTCCCCGGAAACCGGTGTCTCCGTCATCCTGCCCCAGCTTGCCCGGGCGTGGGATGTCAACGCCGACGCCAGCGAGTACACCTTCTACCTCCAGGAGGGTGTCCAACTGCACCACGGCTGGGGTGAGTTCACCGTCAAGGACGTGATCTTCACCATTGACCAGCAGATGTCTGACCCCCTGGCAGGCTGCAAGTCGCCGCTCAAGAAGTTCATGGGGTACGACTCCATGACCGAGATGGTCGACTCCGGCAAAATGGAGGTGATTGACGACTACACCTTCAAGATGACGTTGGCCCAACCCCAGGTGGACGTGGCGGACTGGTGGTTCAACATCCTGGTGGTGCCCTGTGCCGCAGTGCGCAGCGCGGCTCAATACGAGGCCGAGGGCGACGCCATGTTTGAAAGCGGTCCGGCCGGCACCGGCGGTTACCAGTACACGCAGCGGGAGCTCAAGGAGTTCGCCGAGTACGAAGCCGTGCCCTACGACCACTGGCGGGTGAACCCGGAGTTCAAGCGCCTGCGCATTAGCACGACCCCAGAAGACCTGACCCGTCTGGCCTTGCTGTTGACCGGCGAAGCCAACATGGTGGACGTGCCCAAGGTCCTGCACCAGCAGGCGATCGACGAGGGGATGGAGGTGTTCGAAAGCCCACTGCCGTCGGTGGGCCTCTCCATTTTCCCTCTGGGCCAATACTACGTGAGTGAGGTGAATTGGAACCCCGACACCGAGCCTTGGACCGCTCCCGGCGAGACCGGCAACAAGGTCCGCGAAGCGATGAACCGGGCCATCAACCGGGAGCAGATCATCAACGAACTGTTCAAGGGCCGCGGGGAGCCGATGTACAACACCATCTTCCACGACACCCTGGAGGGTTGGAACCCGCGCTGGGCCGACGAGTTCGATGAGAAGTACGGCTACGATCCGGAACGTGCCAAGCAGTTGTTGGACGAGGCCGGCTTCCCGGGTGACAACGGACAGAATCGCTTCTTCATGGAAGTGTACCAGACCAGTCTGCCCGGCCTGCCGGAGACCATCGAGGTTGCCCAGACCGTCGCTCAGTCCTTCCAAGACATCGGCATTGACGCCAAGCTGGTGGAGGTGGAGTTCGCCCGTGCGCTGGACGCTTTCCGCGACCGCCACGACGCCCACTTCGCTCTGCCTGCGCGCCAGACCATCCGCCAGATCAACGCCAACACCCGCATCTATTACTACACCGGCCCCACCAACCCCGACACCGGCCTGCCCAACGGCGGCGTCCTATACATGGAAAGTCCCCTCTACGACGAGATCTACGAGCGTCTCTTGGTGGAAACTGACCAAGCCGAGCGTAACCGGCTGATCATGGCCATGGGCGATGACATCTACGATACCTACCGTACCATCCCCATCGTCAACGTCCGGTCCACCCTCGTGGCGAACCCCGACGAGGTGCTCGAGTACAAGTTCGGCAGCCTCACCGGCGTCTTCGGCCACCTGGAGTACGCCAAAGCCGTGAAGTAACCAAACGGCAACATTCGCCGATCTATTCGGGACGGAATTCGTCATTATGTCCCGTTTGTATGGTGTAATCATTCATAAAAAGATTTATTATAATCATAATTGACAGTTAATAGGTGAGATGATAACGTTTTAAGTAACGATGGCGAAAGCGCGGTGCGCGATTAGGCGACCAACAACGGAGGTATGACGATGTCCGTTCATCGAATAGATAAACCGTTTCGCACGATTTCACTGCTCCTGTTGTTACTGGCCCTGCTTGCGGTGTGGGCGTGTGGTCAATCGGCCGCCCCTCCGGAGGAAAGCGCCGCCCCGGCCCCTGCCAGCGTGGAACCCACCGCGGTTCCCGTAGCCACCGAAGTGCCGGCCATGGCCGAAAGCGAGACAATGCTCCACCTGGCCGTGACCCCGCTGCCCCAGGACACCTTCTATCCCTGGCTCGCCACCAGCAGCGGGCATCTGGTCTTCCGCCCCATGTGGGAGAACCTGACTACCATCGACCCCAGAACCGGCGTCTCGGAAGTCTATCCTCAACTGGCCCGCGAATGGGAGGTTAGCCCCGACGCCAGCGAGTACACCTTCCGCTTGCAGGAGGGAGTGCAGGTCCACTTCGGCCACGGCGAGTTCACCGTCAAGGACGTGATCTTCACCGCCGACCAGCAGATGTCCGACCCCTTGGCCGGTTGCAAGGCCCATCTCAGTCGATTTATGGGGGCCGATTCCATGACCGAGATGATTGAAAACGGCGACATGGAGGTCATCGACGACTATACGTTCACAATGAGACTGGCCCAGCCGCAGGTGGACGTGGCCTCCTGGTACTTCAGCATCCTGCAGATCGGCTGCATGGCCGTCCGCAGCTCGGCCCAGCACGCCGCCGAGGGCGACGCCATGTTCGAGAGCGGCCCCGCCGGCACCGGTGCCTACCAGTTCGTCAATCGCGAGCTCAAGGAATACGCCGAGTACGAGGCGGTGCCCTACGACCACTGGCGGGTGAACCCTGAGTTCAAGCACATGCGCATTAGCACGACCCCAGAAGACCTGACCCGTCTGGCCCTGCTCCTTACCGGCGAGGCCAACATGGTGGATGTGCCCAAGGTGCTGCACCAGCAGGCCATCGACCAGGGCATGGAGATAATTGAAAGCCCGCTGCCCACCGTTGGCCTCTCCATCATCCCCTTCGGTCAGTATTACGTCACCCAGGTGAACTGGAACCCCGAAACCGAACCCTGGAACGCGCCGGGAGAAACCGGCGTACTGGTTCGCCAGGCCATGAACCGGGCCATCGACCGGGAGCAGATCATCAACGAACTGTTCAAGGGCCGCGGGGAGCCGATGTACAACACCATCTTCCACGACACCCTGGAGGGTTGGAACCCGCGCTGGGCCGACGAGTTCGATGAGAAATACGGCTACGATCCCGAACTGGCGAAGCAACTGCTGGACCAGGCCGGCTTCCCCGGCGACAACGGCCAGAACCGTTTCAGCCTGGAGGTCTGGCAAAGTAGCCTGCCCGGATTGCCCGAAACCATCGAGGTTTCCCAGACGGTGGCCCAGTCCTTTGAGGACATCGGCATCAACGTAAAGCTGGTGGAAGTGGAATTCGCCCGCGCCCTCGACGCCTTCCGCGACCTGCACGACGCCCACTTCATCCTTCCCGTGCGCGTGACCCTCCGCCCCATCAACGCCAACACCCGCATCTACTACTACGCCGGCGGAGGCCGATTCAGCGAAACATCGGGCCTGCCCACGGGAGGCGCTCTTTACATGGAAGGCCAGTTATATGACGATACCTATGACCGGCTCCTGCAGGAGACCGACCTCGGGGAACGGAACCGGCTGGCACTGGTGATGGGCGATGACATCTACGATACCTACCGCAGCATCCCCATCGTCAACATCCGCTCCACCCTGGTAATTGATCCGGACGAAGTGGACGAGTACATTTTCGGCAGCATCACCGGCGTCTTCGGCCACCTGGAGTACGCCAAAGCCGTGAAGTAACCAAACGGCAACATTCGCCGATCTATTTGGGACGGAATTCGTAATTCTGTCCCATTTTCTTTGTGTAATAAATCACAATTGATCAATAGTTTGAATTGACAATCAAAAGGGACTTTGTTACGTTTTGGGCAACAATGGTGAAAGCGCGGTTCGCGAATAAGCGACGAACGACAGAGGTGTGACGATGTCCGGTCCTCGTAAAGCTAAACCGTTTCGCACGATTCCGCTGCTCCTGTTGTTACTGGCCCTGCTTGCGGTGTGGGCGTGTGGTCAATCGGCCGCCCCTCCGGAGGAAAGCGCCGCCCCGGCCCCTGCCAGCGTGGAACCCACCGCGGTTCCCGTAGCCACCGAAGTGCCGGCCATGGCCGAAAGCGAGACAATGCTCCACCTGGCCGTGACCCCGCTGCCCCAGGACACCTTCTATCCCTGGCTCGCCACCAGCAGCGGGCATCTGGTCTTCCGCCCCATGTGGGAGAACCTGACCACCATCGACCCCAAAACCGGCGTCTCGGAAGTCTATCCTCAACTGGCCCGCGATTGGGAGGTCAGCCCCGACGCCAGCGAGTACACCTTCTATCTGCGCGAGGGAGTGCAGGTCCACTTCGGCCACGGCGAGTTCACCGTCAAGGACGTGATCTTCACCGCCGACCAGCAGATGTCCGACCCCTTGGCTGGCTGCAAGGCCACCCTCAGTAGGTTCATGGGCACCGATTCCATGACCGAGATGATTGAAAACGGCGACATGGAGGTCATCGACGACTATACGTTCAAGATGAGTCTCGCCCGCCCGCAGGTGGACGTGGCCTCCTGGTATTTCAACATTCTGCAGATAGGCTGCATGGCGGTGCGCAGCTCGGCCCAGCATGCTGTTGAGGGCGACGCCATGTTCGAGAGCGGCCCCGCCGGCACCGGTGCCTACCAGTTCGTCAATCGCGAGCTCAAGGAATACACCGAGTACGAGGCGGTGCCCTACGACCACTGGCGCGTGAACCCCGAGTTCAAGCACATGCGCATCACCACAACGCCGGAAGACCTGACCCGCCTGGCCCTGCTGCTCACCGGCGAGGCCAATATGGTGGACGTGCCCAAGGTCCTTCACCAGCAGGCCCTCGACGAGGGCATGGAGATCCTCGAAAGCCCGCTGCCCACCGTCGGCCTGACCATCATCCCCTTCGGTCAGTACTATGTCAGCCAAGTCAACTGGAACCCCGACACCGAACCCTGGACCGCGCCCGGTGAGACCGGCGTCCTGGTCAGGCAGGCCATGAACCGCTCCATCGACCGCGAGCAGATCATCAACGAACTGTTCAAGGGCCGGGGCGAGCCGATGTACAACACCATTTTCCACCAGACCCTCGAGGGTTGGAATACCCGGTGGGAGGAGGAGTTTGACGACAAGTACGGCTACGATCCCGAACTGGCGAAGCAACTGCTGGACCAGGCCGGCTTCCCGGGCGACAACGGCCAGAACCGTTTCAGCCTGGAGGTCTGGCAAAGTAGCCTGCCCGGACTGCCCGAAACCATCGAGGTGGCACAGACGGTGGCGCAGTCCTTTGAAGACATCGGCATCGACGTAAAGCTGGTGGAAGTGGAATTCGCCCGCGCCCTCGACGCCTTCCGCGACCGGCACGACGCCCACTTCACCCTTCCGGTGCGCCAGACCCTCCGGCCCGTCACCGCCAACGCCCGCATCTACTACTACACCGGAGAGATCAATCCGGAAACCGGAATTCCCGGTGGCGGCGTGGCCTACATGGAAGACCAACTCTATGACGATACCTATCACCGTCTCTTGGAAGAAACCGACCCTGTCGAGCGCGAGCGGCTGGCCCAGGTGATGGGCGATGACATCTACGATACCTACCGCACCATCCCCATCGTCAACATCCGCTCCACCCTGGTGGTTGACCCGGATGAAGTGGCCGAGTACATCTTCGGCAGCATCACCGGCGTCTTCGGCCACCTGGAGTACGCCAAGTCGGCCAAATAATCCAGCAAGAATTAGTCAAGCCTGGAACACACCGGGGCGTCGGTCATCCGACGCCCCACTCTTTGCTCCGTATTGGTGGTGAATGCTGAACTGACCCGGTCGGGAGGAGGGATCCGACCGGGCCAGTCGCCCGGGAGAGGGCAGGGATCGGGGTGCTACCGCCGCTAAGGCAGCGCCCCGACTTTTTGCAACAGGGCCTGGGTGCCGGCCAGGTCGGCGAGGTCGGGCAGGGTGATGTCGGGCTGGTCGATTTCTTCCAGCGGCGTCAGAAGGACCGAAGCACGGACCTCTTCGACCATCGGGTACTCGAAGGTTGAACCGGCAAAGTACTGCTGGGCCACCTTGCTCAGCAGGAAACGGATGAAGGCCTCCGCGTTTTCCGGGTTGTCGGCGGATTTCAGTATGCCGACGCCGGACACCAGCACGATGGCCCCCGGACCGGCGGCGCGCAGATGGGCGTTGCGGGCCGGGAAGTCCTCACCCTCTTCGGCCAGGAAGCGGTAGAGGTAGTAGTGGTTGACCAGGCCGACGTCGATTTCGCCGGCCGCGGCTGCCGCCACCTGCGGCGTATTCTTAGGGTAGTCTTGGACGTCGTTGTCCAGCATGGCGCGCAGCCATTGCTCGGCGCGTTCTTCGCCCCAGCCCACGCGCAGCGCGGTCACCATGGCCTGGAAGGAGCCGTTGGTGGGAGCCCAGCCGACCCGCCCCTTCCAGCGCGGCTCGGTGAATCCCCACAGGTCGTCGGGCAGGTCGTCCTCGGTGAGCGCGTCGGTGCCGTACACGACTACCCGAGCGCGCCCGGTGATCCCCACCCAGCTGCCGTCGACGGAACGCGCCCACTCGGGGGTCATTGCAATAATGTCATCCGGTAGCGCGACCATCATGTCGGACACGGCGGCGAGACCGCCGGGATCCTGGGCGTAGAACACGTCGGCGGGCGAGTTTTCGCCTTCTTCCAGCAGGGTGGCGGCCAACGAGCTGGTGCCGGCGTACTTGACCTGGACATCGATGCCGGTGGCGCCCTTGAACTGCTGGATGATCGGATCTACCAACGACTCGCTGCGTCCGGAGTAGATGATCAGTTTCCCGGGATCGCCAGTCTCGGAAGTCTCCTGCACCACCCGTGTTACCTCCACCGGGACTTCGCGGGTCACCTCGACCTCTCGCGTGACTTCCACCGGAGCCGGAGGCGGTTGGGCGGAGGGCGACCCGCCGCAGGCGGTCAGCAGCGGGATCAGGATCAGCGCGGCCGCCAGAAATAGCCAGGGAAGGATACGCTCGTGTTGTTTCGCCTTTTCGTGCATTGTGGGTTCCTCCGCAATGGTGTTGAAAGCCGGTAGGTCCGGTGTCCATAACTGCTCGATATGGAATGTCACAACCGCTATTGTGGCGATACGATATCGCGTGGTTTCGTATGGACGCGGCTATAATTAGTGCATACATACTTGATTGTCAAGTACTGCATTATCTCCAAAATCAAGTGGCATCGATTGTCCGTTCAAGGTTGCGTTTTCGTCGCCAAACAACGCTACACAGCGGATTGTGCCTCCTGCCTGGCACGTGACGCGGCCCTTGCGCCGCGAACACCGCGCAGCCGGATCCGGCGATTGCTCCCCGTGGTGGTCGCTTGAAAGGGGAGACATTCCGCGCCTGGAGCCTGGCCCAACGGAAAACAGTCCACGTGCACCGCGTTTTGAAAGTGTTGACAGCTGGTTTTGCCGCAGATACACTGACGCCAGCGTTCAATCAGCATTCATCCCTTGCACGGATACGGACTGAAAATGCTTTTCGCCCCATCTAAACACCGTACGCAGGCAGCAGTCAGCGACACGCTTACCGGGCGCACGTCCCTGCGGTTGTTGGGCTTGTGCAAATCGTTTCGGGATACGCAAGCGGTGGCGAACGTTGACCTTGACGTGGAGCGTGGCGAGATCCTGTGCCTGCTGGGTCCCAGCGGGTGCGGCAAGACCACGACCCTGCGCATGATTGCCGGGTTTGATGCGCCCGACGCCGGGGCGATTCAGATCGGGGGGCGCACGGTTTACGGGCCGGGCGTGAACGAGAGCCCGGAGAAACGCCGGGTGGGCATGGTGTTCCAGGAAGGCGCGCTGTTCCCCCACCTGACCGTGGCCCAGAACATCGCTTTCGGACTGGGTCGGACGCGGCATCGCAAGGAGCAGGTGGCGTCGGCCCTGCGGATGGTGGGCCTGGAAAGGTATGACGGGCGGTATCCGCACCAGCTCTCAGGCGGGCAGCAGCAGCGCGTGGCGCTGGCCCGGGCGCTGGCCCCGGAGCCGGACCTGATACTGATGGACGAGCCGTTCTCCAGCCTGGACCGCGGCCTCCGGGAGCAGTTGCGCACCGAGGTGCGCAGCATCCTCCGGGAACGCGGCGCCACCGTCGTCTGTGTGACCCACGACCAGGAAGAGGCCATGCAGCTGGGCGACCGGGTGGTGGTGATGAACCAGGGCCGCATCGAGCAACTGGGTTCCCCCGAGGCCATATTCCACAAACCTGACAACCGCTTCACCGCCGAGTTCTTCGGCGCCGCCGATTTCCTGCCCGCCTGGCAAGATGGCGATCACCTGGCCTGCGAGGTGGGGAGCATGCCCTGGCCGCCGTTTTGGCCCTCCCCGTGGCCGGAGCATAAAGTCCTGCAGGTCATGGTGCGCCCCGACTGCATGGACATCGTCCCCGATCCCGCGGGAGACTGCGTCGTGACGGGCCAGGAGTTCCTGGGCGCTTTCCACATGTACGTGGTCGCCCTGCCATCCGGAAACCGGGTCCAGGTGATGAAGTCCCACGTGGAGCACGTCGAGCCCGGCTCCCGGGTACGGATCGTCCTCCGGGAAGGCCACAAGCTCCTGCCGTTCATCGACGGCCAGGCCTTCTTCGACGCGCCGGCCTACCTGGCGGAGCTGGACGAAGCGCGCGCGTAAGGGTCGATTGCACGCGCTTGGCAAGTACGCCGCCTCAACGGGGCGGCATTTTTATCGCTCCCGGTCCTCTCGGACGTACCGCGCTGAGCATTCGAGGTTGCCGCCCACCCGTTCCGCGATGCGCCGGCGGAGTTTGTCGACAGCCTGTAGGTTTTGTGACCGAGCCTGTGCTGGGAGGGTGGTCGGTGCGATCAAAGTTCTTTCGTTCTTCATATGGTGCCTAGCCTTCCCTTGCCACCAAATTCTGTTGTCTGCGGCTAACTCCGATCATCCGGCCAGTGGTTGAACAAGGCATCTGGGTACGGAATTGTTTTTCGGTGCGGCGGTGCGGCTCCGTATGCAGAAGAAACATCAGTGAGCCCCAAGACAGCCCGAGTCAGGTGCCCCATCAACAATTGGTGAAATCGGTAAAACGCGTTATCAGGCTCTTTGTTGTTCACTTGGAGGATTAGAGGTTCGTGACGATCTGTCATGAAAGTGGCGTTGAGAGGGCTGCCGCTAGCGATCGAATACCATGCAGTTCCGTGGTTCAGTACGCACAACATTGTCACCATGTCACGGCGGCCCAGCAGTGCGTTGATTGCTCCGAAGCGACTTGCGATGTCATCGAACGTCAACCCATCAAGCAAGCGTGTCGCGAATACCGTGGTATGAAGCGGATTCAGGATCGCCTCATCTTGGTCCAAGAAAGCCAAGTGTTGGTTCTCTGTTATATGCCCGTAGGGATTGTCTGGGCGATTTAGCCTGGAAACCGTCACCAATTTTTGCATCGCAGCGTCCAGTTCTTTAAATCCCAAGGTCTGCTTGATTTCGGCACAGGCATATACAGCTTCTATCGGGAAGTGAATCCGACGGGATTGGGCGGTGGCACCCGGTTTAATCACCGGGAACCAGTGATGGTTTCGGATGATCATGTCGCAGTCGCCGGCTGTGTTGCCAAAGCGGTCATTTACTACACCGGCGTCGACTGAATACCGTTCCGGGAGCAGGTTGGATACTTCTTCGCGTACGATATCCTCCACGCCCGGTCCCGAGTCAAAGTTTTGGATGTTGAAATTAGCCTCTGCTTGTGCCCGCGCCACGATGCGTGTCTGGGCAACTTGGCAGGTCATCATCTCGACGTTACGCAGCGTGTCGCGCCTGTCGGGTTGAGGTTGCCATAAGCTAACGTCCGGCAGTCCTTCATTGGGCTTCATTTCCGGCTCCTGAGTGACGGGCGTGCGATTGCAAAGGCCCGTGTCAGTATATCCTGTACCTGGTGGGCGTCCGATTAAGCGCGAGTGGAGAGTGACTAGCTGTGTCTGCTAATGCACCAAGACCAGTAATCAACCAGATCAAAGCAATTTTCTTCGACGGCGACGACACCCTGTGGGACTTCCGTTCCGCCATGTGGAGTGCCCTGGAGGTGACGCTGGCCGAGCTTCGCCGCATGGTGGGGAACGAGGCGGCGGAGGCGCTGAGCGTCCAGCGGATGGCGGAGATCCGGGACGCCGTTGCCGACGAGATGGGCGAAGGAACGACCTCGGTGGAGACGATCCGCCGCGAGGCATTGGCGCGGACGCTGGCGGAGGTCGGCCACCCGAGCGAGGAGGGCGCCGGCCGGCTGTTCGAGATCTACAACGAGGCCAGGTTCGACGCCATCCGGCCTTACCCCGGCATTCCCGACGTGTTGAACAACCTCAAGAGCCGCTACCAGCTCGGCCTGGTGTCCAACGGCAACACCTACCCCGAGCGGGTGGGCCTCGGGGGCGTTTTCGACTTCGTGCTCCTGGCGCAGGAGTGCGGCTTCGCCAAGCCTGACCGGCGGATATTCGACCTTGCCCTGGCTGAGTGCGGCTGCGGTCCGGAGCAGGTCGTTCACGTCGGCGACTCGCTGCAGAGCGACATCCTGGGCGCGAACGGGATGGGCATCCGCAGCGTCTGGCTGAACCCGTGCGGTGCGCCGAACGATACGGGCATCGCGCCGGACCACGAGATCAGCAACCTGCGGGAGCTGTTGGAAATCCTGTAGCAACGCCGACGTTGAGCATGGAAACGGAAGCCCCTTGCTGGAGGGAGCTCCCGTGTTTACTGCCATTGGTTTACAGGCCAGGCGTTGGGGCGCCGTTCGTTCAGAGGTCAGTTGTCCAAAAGCGGCGCCAGCTTGTCCAGGAATCGGGCCACATCGTCCAACCCTTCGGCGACCGATTGGGCTTCTTTCCAGTCCTCGTAGAAGTTGGTGTGGAGGCTGTTGGCGACGTCGAAGAGCCGGCGGATGTCCTGGTCGCCGGTTTCGTCGCGCAGACGCCTCACCGCGGTGAACAACTGGCGATGGCCGGCGTGTTCCCAGCCGCGCTGGTCGGCGACGGCTTTGACCATCTGAGCGGCGGCGCCCCAACCCTTCTCTGACGATTGCCGAACGTCGCCTTTTGCCAGTTCTTCCCTGGCTTGCTCGAGCAAGCGGCGGCTGGCTGAACGATAGGTGCGTGTTGCCATCTGGTCTCGCTGTGCTCCCGGAGGTTGCCAAGTACCCCCACTGTGATGCTCGGATCATTGTACCTGAGACTGCCGTCAGCAAACACGGGAGCCCCCTGTTGGAGGGAGCTCCCGTTTGCGGTTCGGTCGGTTGGCCGGACTGGGATTTGCTGACCCGTTACGGCCGCACCGCCATTGCCGCGTCGTCCACCTCGGCCAGGGATAGCGTGTAGGTGCCGGTGTTGCCCTCGCTCTCGTACCGGGTGCCGACGGCAACGACGTACGTGCCCGGCTGGTACTCGTAGGTCAGCGATTCCACGGGGCCGTCGTCGACCAAGGCCAGGGCGTTACCTCCCCCTTCCAGTATCCACCAGATCCCCACGTTCTCAGGCGCGTCGCTCACCGAGAGGCGATACGTGCCCTCTTCGCCGATCTCAAAGCGGAAAGCGTCATGATCGTCCAGCGACTCGATGCCCCACAGCGGCACTGCCGTGTTGTGCGATTCCCGCCAGTCCCACGGATGCAGCCGCGGGTCGTCGGGCGAGACGTCGCGGTCGATCTTCGCGGTGATGGACTCTCCGGGCCGGATCACCACGTCCGGACGGGTTTTGTAATCGTCAGGATGATCGTCCACTCGGACCGAGACGGTGTAGTGCCCGGTGCCATAGGGGTCCTGGTGTCCGCTTCCCACCGCAATGTAGTAGGTCCCAGTGTCCTCCGGGTTGAAGTATCCCCTGGCCCAGTTGAGGATGAACCCGCCCTGATCCTGCTCGCCCAGCACCTGCTCGCCTTTTTTGTTGACGATCTCCAGGATGCTTGGATCTATCAGGTGGTTCTCAACATACGGGGTCCCATCTCCGTCATCCTGGATATCCATCCTGCTTTCGGCTTCTATGATGTAATTCTCGCCGCTGGTAGCCGTGAAGCTGAACCAGTCCCGACCCTCGTCCTCGTCGGTGAGCTCACCGTGCTCGATGAAGAAGAGCGCATCATCAATCACGATGGCGTCTTCCATCCATCCGAAGGGCAGAGGCTCAGGGTCGACGGGAATCTCGTCAGTAGTGGGCGGAGTGGTGACCGGCTCGTCGACCTTGAGCTGGTACACGGAGTGACCCGGGTCGTCGTCCAGTCCATGGAAGAGGCGGTTGATCCGGCTGCTCCCGTTCTCGGTGATCCAGATTCCGCCGTCCCGGTTGTTCGGGTTGTAGCCGAGGCCGGTACTGGGGCCGCCACCCTCCACGCTGATGCCGTCGGCGTCCGCGTCGTCGGCCTGCACAGTGTATCCGAACACCAGCGTATCAGTGCTGTCGCCCCGCAGCGCCGGAGCGAACCGCCGGTTCTCTCCTACCTGCAGGTAGATGCCGGCGTAGTCGGCGCGTTGGCCGGTGTCCGGGTTGATGGTGGTCACGTCGCCGGTGAAGTGAGCAGTGATCTCGATGACGTCCTCCACCGCGTAGCCGACCTGAGGCTGGTCGTTCCCGGATGCGGGTAGCTCCTGCGGGACCGACGTGATTTCCAGGTCGTAGATGCCGACGCCGTCATCATCGGTGATGGTGATCACGCACTCGCCGTCGTGTCCGTAATCGACGGAGTTGTTGAACCGGACCTTGAAGGTCTCGTCGGCTTCGGGGAAGTTATCTTCCAGGGTGTGGAAATTGCGGCCCATCCTGCCGTGCTTGGACTGGGATCCGTTGCTGGACTGGCGCTCCGCGTACAGGTGTTCGTAGTCCGACTGGTCGGCGGTGATCGAGTCGGTGTACCAGAACACGCGTATGGTCTCGTGGGGCCAATCGGAGTGGAACTTCTTGTTGACCAGGAGCCGGAAGTCGTCGCCTTCTTCGACCTCGGTCTCCAGGCAGTTGATCTCAAGCCAAGGCTCGTTGCCCACAGCGTGGGGAGCCGCAACCGCCGTGCGGGGCGGTGAGACGAGTGAGCCGAGCAGTATGGTGAGACCCAGGACCCCAACCAGGGCCACCAACATGGAAATGTGTATGGTTTTCGTCTTTTGAACTCCCAGTATCCTGAAAGCGCGTCTTTTCGTTAGCGTGAGCATTCGGATATCCTCCTTTGGGTTGAATTATTTCCGGCTTGGCGCCGGTGCAAGATACAGGGGAAGGCACCCCGATCAAGCGCTCCATCATCATGAAAGATAAGCAGTATCGCTATATATGATTTAAGTGTATGTGCGGCCGTGCGTCCTGTCAATCTTTTTGGCAGCGGGCGGGCTGCGATGCGGTGTCCGGAACCGTGGTTCGTCCATTGTCAAGGCAAGCGCGACGTGGCATGGTTGCGTGAGGAACGGATCCGGCTATGCTCAACGGCTCATCGACCCACGAGCGCCATCCGCTCCGCATCCTGGTGGTTTGCGCCGGCAACCGGGCCCGCTCCCAGATGGTGCAGGGGTGGCTCGGTCACCTGCGCGGCCAGCGCGTGCACGTCGACAGCGCTGGTACTAACCCTCGGGGCGTTCACGCGCTGGCCGCCCAGGTCATGGCCGAGGTTGGCATCGACCGATCAGCGCAAACGCCGGACCAAGTCGACCAATGCGCCGACCGCGATTTCGATCTGGTGTTCACCGTGTGTGACGCCGTCCGTGAGAGTTGCCCGGTGTTTCCCGGGGCCAGGCGCACGTTGCATCACAGGTTTGCCGACCCCGACCGGCCTGGGCTCGACGATGAGGCGCTCATCAATCTGTTCCGGCGAGTTCGGGATGAAATAGCCACTTTCTGCCGGGACCTGCTGGAAAACAATTGGGGATAGCTTTCCGGCCACTCGGCCATCTGGACCGGATGGCCGCAGTTGTTAATGGTCTGCTAATTGGCTATCGCGACGCCAACATGCTCGCTGGCTTGGTGCTCCGACCTGCTGACTGCATCGTCGTCCGTGACGGCGTCCACTGATACGGTGTAGGTGCCGGTGTTGCCATCGCTGTCGTAGGGCGTTCCGATCTCGACGTAGTATGTGCCCGGCTCATGGAAGCAGTCGTAGGATTCAGCCGGTCCGGTTGTGGCGGAAAGCCACAAGTTGCCGTCTTCGTGCCACACAAACCAGACCCCAAGACCCGTTGGTTGGTCGCTTACCGACAAGCGATACGTTCCGGCTGCGGAGATCCTGTAGCGGAACACGTCCCGGTCGTCCAGCGACTCGATGCCGCGGCGAGGGCGCATCACGTCGTCAGTCTTGCCGCCCGGACGCAGGGGAGGGCTGATCTTCCAGTCCCAGGCGTTCAGGCCGGGATCCGTGGGAGAGACGTCGGAATCGATGGTTGCGGTGATGGATTCTCCGGGAAGTATCACGACGTTGGGGTCGGTCATGTAGTCGTCGGCGTGGTCGTCGACGCGCACGGATATGGTGTAACAGCCGAGGCCCCGGGATACTGCGCCCCGGCGCCGACCTTGATGTAGTAGGTGCCGTCTGCATCGGGGGTGAAGAAGGCGCGGGCGAAGTTGAGGGTGAAGCCGCCCTGGCCGTGCTCCTCAAGCACCTGGTCGTCGCTGTCTTCGATGACCTCCAGGATGCTGGGGTCGACCAGGTATCCCGGAATCTGGCTGGGGCTTCCACCAATTCCCCTCTCGTCGATGGGCGAGAATGTCATTGGATGTTTCACTTCAATTATGTAGCTCGTGCCACCCGTCGCCTCGAAGCTGTACCAGTCCCTGCCCTCGTCGGCCGCGGTGAGGCTGCCGGTGAGTATCCCGGACAGGCCCACGGTCAGCGCCGCGATGGTGTCCGGGGAACCCTCGTCATCGTCGAGGAGTGCGATTTGTCCCTCTCCCTGGATGGCGGTGGAGTCCTCGCCCACTGTCGCGGTCACGCCAATCCATTCGCAGGAATCGGCATCCTCATCGTCGATGGCGGTCACCGTCAGGGAACCCGCAGCAGTACCCGCGCTGAGAGTCATTTGGTGTCCCTCGATTCCATCGTCGGTGTCGGCCGGTCTTACGGTGTAATCGTCGCCGTAAACGGCCGGCCCACCGAAGTTGACCGTGATGGTATGGTCGCGGGGGAGGGAAGCGCCGTTGGCGTTTTCTATGGTGATCGTGGTTGTCGTGCTGCCCATCTCCTCGATGCCGTCGGTGCTGACCGACAGACTGAAATCGGGTTCCTGGTCGTTGTCCAGGATGGTGACCAGGTAGTCGGTGCCGCAAAATCCGAGGCACCGGGTACCGTCGGGGTCCAGTAGGCTGACTCCCCACGGAGTGGCCGGGGCCATGGAAAGTTCGAGTCCAAACTGCTCGTCGCCTTCGACGTCGCCATCATCAAGCACTGTTACGGGCACCTCCACCCTCCCGACCAACGAACCATCCTCCTCCTCGAAATCGCCTGGAAGGAAGTCGATTGTCTGTGAGAGGGCAGAATAGTCGCTTGGGCTGTTTGCTTCCTTGGCCTTCGTCGAGACTGCCACCGAGAACTCATCGACATAGGTAACCCCGGGCGCCGCCCGTGCTACCAGCATGGGGGAAAATTCGCCCACGCCCTCATCCACGGAATACTGGGCCTCTTCGAAGGAAACCGTGACCGGGGAGACGATTTCGCTACTCGCCCAACCAAGTAACGGGTTGTGACTGCCGGTCTGGCAGACCGGTCAGTCCCGATAATATCGCCCCGGTGTACAGAGAATTGGTTTAGGCATGATGAAGATTTTCGGACCGGTGATTAAGTGCCTGCCCGTTTTGGCATCATACACGCGCACCAGCCCAATGGGATTAAGACCCCCATAGACGGGTTGCTCATCATCATCTCCCCACACGCTTGGACTGTATTCAAGGACACGGCCTTCATCCAGGTCAATCCATGCATCCAAGAGCGTTATGTTGCTATATTGCTGGTGGGTCACTACCTTGCGGGGCTCATCACATGCAGTCCATGACCACGGCCCTGAATGCACTACTGGCAAGGCCCATTTTGCCTCCACCGTGAGTCTGCGGGTGCCTCTCTGAGCTGTATAACCAGAAACACGATGCACTGGTTCCCATTCTTGCCCGCCATTGATTCGTTCCACTATTCCCGATGCCCTCAGGATCGCCGCGCCGGCCTGCATTTCCTCTGTCGCGGGATAGAATCCCCTCGGTCCTTCATGATCGACCTGAGGAGAGGGGTTGAAGCTTAATTGCCAGAGCGGGAAATACCACACCAGAACTGCTATGAGCACTGCAAGTGGAACCAAGATTCTCCAGAACGAGCGGTGAGTCAGAAACGTTCCCTTAACCCAATCACCAATTGTCGCCACCTTATTGCCGCGCTTGGGTGTCAATTTCATCCTCTCGAAATCGTTCATTTCGGTTTCAGAGTATGCCCAATCCGGATTGTAGACCCAATACCCTCCACGTGGTAGGCGATCTCTTGTCATCACAGGTCAAAACTGGCGCGTCAACCACTTCACCAGCCGGAGTAGCGAAATCGCCTAGTGACCGGGGGCTCCTCCTGAGAGATCACACGCACCTGAACCGTCGCGCCGCTGGTGTCGTAGCCGGATGCGGGCGCCACGGTAGCCGTCAGGACGTCGCTCCTAAGCGCCGCCTGCGGTGAGGCTCGGCCCGCCGAGGCTCGTGTCCTCCTCGGGCGCGACCTGGGCCGGAGCAGTGTCCTGGTGGGTAGCGGGTACCGCTGCCGTGCTGCCGGCATGCTCCGGCATCCGTTGGCCAAATGTTTCGGTCGGCATCTCCGCAGCGCTATGGGACGACGCCGTGTCCAAGCCGACGAGCAGTAAGACGAGGATCAGCGTGTAGGCCAGCAGCCGGATGATGGTCGTTGGTATTCGTCCGATTCTCAGGGAAAACTTATGCAGCCTCATATGATTCGCTCCCTCCCACCGATGTGCGGGCAACTGGGATTGATGACTGGTATCTTGCGATGATGATCTGGAGATCCTGTATCGGGGTATGGTCCCTCCTTCCAAATGTACGACTTTCGTTATTCTTTTAGACGAGTGGCGACGCGCTTCAGATTGATTCCTGCCGTCGCCGGTAGCCGGCAGACAGACGATGTCAGCCCGGGCACGCGCAGCGTCGGTCCCACCTTTCGTGAACGGGGTTTGCGGTATAATCGCGGCATATCTTGATCCATCCCCGGAGGAGGGGGTCGTGCCGCGACCGCGCAAAACCGCCGTCGAACCCAAGGCACAGACGGAAGGGCATGACACGCCCGACCGACTGTCGCCGGTTACCGAGAACTACCTGCTGTCGCTGTACAAGATGTGGGAGGACTCGGAGATCCCGACATTGACGCAGTTGACGGAAGCGTTGCGTCAGTTGCCGCCGACTGAGGGGCTGGGAACCTCGGTGCCGTCGGTCGCCGGGATGCTGCGCCGTATGCAGAAACAGGGCCTGGTGGATATCGGAAGCGACAAGCGCATCCGGATGACGACGCGAGGAAAGAAGGAAGGCGAGAATATCGCGCGGCGGCACCGGCTGGCGGAGTGGCTCGTCGTGAGCCTGCTGGGAATGGAGCTGCACGAGGCCCACATCGAGGCGCATCAGCTGGAGCATGGGATGTCCGTCGCAATGGAATCCAGGCTCATGGAGCGGTTGGGGAACCCGACGCATTCGCCCTTCGGCTGGCCGATACCGGGCAGCGGGCCGACGACGCCGACGCCGGGGGCGATAACGCTGGACAACGCCGCCAGCGGCACGGCCTACGTGGTGGATCGGGTGCCGGAAGAGGATGCGGAACTGCTCAAGTTCCTGAGTGGCGCGGAACTGGTCCCCGACCGGCGGATCACCCTGCTGGAAGGGATGCCGTACCTGGGGGTCATGCAGGTTGAGACGGAGGTGGACCGCATCTCCATCGGCTACAACGTGGCGCGGCAGATCGTGGTGCGGCCGGCCGGAGACGACGAACCTGCCGGGGACGGCGACGCTGACAGCTAGGCGTCCTCGCTGAGCGTCCGGCGCACCTCTGCCCAGCCGTCGACCATGGAACGCTCGGGGAATGCCGGGAGTTCCGGCTCGGGCAGCACCTTCACGGCGACGAGTATGGGCCCGGGTCTGGCCATCACGTCTTCCAGGCCGATCAGGAATTCCTCCAGGTTGTCGAACCGGAAGGTATGGGCGTAGCCCGCGCTGCGGGCCATGCCCTCAAAATCGACCTGGTCAAAACCACGGATGGGTACGCCGTCGGTGGATGTATGGTCGGCGTCTTCCAGCACGAAGTGGACTAGGTTGCCGGGAGCCGCCTCGCCGATGGTGGCCAGGCTGCCCAGGTCGGTGCGCAGGGTGGCGTCGCAGTCCAGCACCAGGATGCGGCGGTTGGGCTGTGCCAGGGACAGGCCCAGGCCGACGGCCGGAGCGCGGTCCATGCAATCGGTGAGGTCGATGTCCAGGTCGCGCCGTTCCGACACGTTGTGCCAGTCACGCAGGGCGGCGGAGGTTGAGACTACCAAGGAATCCCGACGGTGGTAGTTGATGGCGCGAGCGGCTTCGCGAGAGGGGATCATTCGCGGTCTTCCGTCGGTGGATCTGGGTCGATGGGACGTTCGGCATTGCGGCGGATCTCGGCGCGGCGATTGGAGACCATCAGGTAAAGACCGGCAGGGATGAGAATCGCTCCGGGAACGGCTTTCAATGCGTTGCCCTCCACAAAGCCCAACCACAGCAGATAGAAGCCGGCAACCACAACGGCGGATGCGAAGAGCCTGCCGACGATGCTGAAAGGGCGGAACTTTGGCATGGGTGGATGGATGCAGGGTGGCTACTTAGGCGTAGGGGCGAATGATTATTCGCCCCTACGATGGATGCTGAACGGCAGGTGGCCTAGTCGTCGCCGGCGAGGGAGGCGGTGACCTCCTCGTAGGCCTGCAGTGCGGAGCGCGTGCCGCGGACGCGGAACTGCACCGGGGTATTCTCGATTTCCGGCACCACGGACAGGTGGATGAAGACCGGTCCCTCGGCGGCCAGGACTTCACTGATGCCGGTAGTGAAGTCTTCCAGGTTGTCGAAGGAGAAGACGGCGGCGTAACCGGCGCCCCTGGCGATTTCCTGCCAGTCAGTCACGCCATCGGAGCCCGGGATGGGCTGACCACCGGTCACGGCGTAGACGCCGTTGTTGAAGAGGAAGTGATAGAAGTTCTTGGGCGCCTTGGTGGAGGTGGTGACCAGCGCGCCGAGGTTCATCAGCAGGCTGCCGTCGCCGTCCAGCACGAAGACCTTGCGCCCGGGTTGGGCCAGGGCGACGCCGAGGCCGACGTTGCTGGCCTTGCCCATGGCGCCGGAGATCGGAAGGTCCAGGTTCTGGTTGGTGGAGACGGACGGCAGGCCGAAGCGGACGTTGCCGGCGTTCATGGTGGGGATGATGACGGCGTCTTCGCGGTTGGTGTCGATGACGCGGACTGCGTCGGTGTTGCTAATCATGGGGTTCGCTCCTGCGATGAAGGGTACGAGATGGTCACGCTGGGTTGGGAACAGGGCCGGTTATGAGCCGAACTCGGTGCCGATGAGGACGGCCACGGGACGGTTGAGGCGCTGGGACTCTTCAAAGGCGATGCTGATGCGGTCGGCGTCGTCATCGGTTTCCACGAGGTAGTAGTTGATGCCCCAGGCGTGGAGGATGTGCTCGATGAAACGGCCGGCGGAGTCGGGAGTGAGACCGCGGCGGGTCCAGCCGCGATAGCCGACCAGCATGACCAGGGGCTGGTTAAGGTCCAGGCACAGGCCGCGGATGGAGTCGCCGGCCTCGAAGATGCCGGTATTCTGGATGAGGACGACGGGGTTGGCGCCGCCAACCCACAGGCCGGCGGCCACGGCCATGGTCTCGCCCTCGCGGCAGACGGGCACCAGGTCCAGGGTGGGTTCTTCCATCATCATGTTATAGAGGAAGTTGGTCTCGCTGTCGGGGAGCCAGACAACGTGGGAAACGTTGTTCTTCTTCAGCTCGGCGACCAGGGAACCCGGATGCAAGATAGATTCGTAGACTTCGGTGGTCATTCTGGAGACTCCTTAGAGCGATGCGAGAGCGATACGCCGGGAAAGACGTGCTATCAGTACGTTTTAGTCGAGCCGGCATTATATGGGGTGGCATTTGGGGCGTCAACGGAATTCGTCGGCGGCCCGGGGCGGTTGCAAAGTCAGCAGGTGCTTTTTGCTTGACGTGGGGAACGCCTTTGCTTGACGTGGGGAATACCCCCTGACCTCCTTCCATCAAGGGAGAGGGGACACGATAGGGGTTACAAGTCCTAAATTAGCTCCCACGAAGGGGAGAAGGGACCTTGCAATTGGCCTGGCCCGGTACAGCACGGGCACCGAAGAGGTCTCCAATCGGGGAGTCCGCTGGTGATCGCCCGGTGACGGGTATGGCAGGGGCGAATGATCGTTCGCTCCCGGAAAGGTGAGGTTGTCCGGCTCACGGTTGGTGCGTATTGGCTTGCTCCTGGAGGCTGGGCGGTGGTTGCTGGGTGTTGTCTGGTGGTCAGTGGTCAGGTGATCGGGTGCGCTGTGGTCTGCCAGAGCCTGATGGTCGTTGGTTAGCCCCACGGCCGGGGGTGGTACGCAAAGATTTAACCCCTGTTTCGGATCACTGCGGGCAGACCGAGAGGGTCATGGCCGCATCTCCCAGGATAGTGGCGTCTCCTGTGGCCGTTGAGACCGCGCCGGGGAAGTGCCTGGGTGGTGGCGGCGGCGGTCCCGGTAAGTCGGAGGGCCGGTTTTGCGATTTTGGCGCTAACGGTTTGGCCGTGAACGACCGGTTGGCTCTGGCATGAAAGGATTTACCTGACGTTGTCCATTATGGAACAACAGTTCTCCATTCGTCAAGAGGCCGACGTCAGATTCCAGGATCATTCGATTGTCATTACGAGGGGCGGAGCGACGCCGCGATCTCGTTGCGGTCAGACCGCTTGCGCCAAGTATGACTACCACGCCGACGAGATCGCCACGCTTCGCTCGCAATGACATTCAGGATAATCGAAAGGCCGACGTCAGATTCCCAAGGCCTTTCCATTTTCCCAAATCCGGTGTGTTTTTCGCCGTGCTGGATGCAAGCGTGGCCGCTTGCACGGCAGGGTTTTCGAGATTTCCGCTTTCGGGGGAGAGCCAGTGGCGGGGAGCGGGAACGGGATTTTCGGAGGATAGAAATGCCCATTGGGCGTACGCCAGGCTTGTTGACACGCCATAGTGAATGTGATAATTTTCACCAGCCAAAAACGGGCCGCGTAATTTCAGCCGATTTGCACGGTCGATTTATGGGCAACGAGCCCGGCATCATACGTTCAAGCGCAGGTTCACCAGCCAAATGCCGCAAACCGATCCCAACGCGATGAACGCGGTTTTCTGGGGCGATGTCAGCCTCTGGCTGACGTACCTTTGGATTTACTTCCCCCTGATCATCATATTTGCGTTCAGCATGCTGATCGCCCACGGGCTCATCCCGTCGGGTGTGCAGACCGGGATCTACCCGGCGTTCTTGGCACGTTTGCGATTACCCATCACCGTGATCGGCGTTGCCGCGCTGGCGGGAGCCGTGGTCATGATGATTTTGACCATCATGCAGTCGCCGGTTGCGCTGCAGAATGTTTGGGAACGCCTCTTCGTATAGCGTGCGGGGCACCTAGCCGCCACGCTGCGATACCTGCCGCCTGACGCAACCAATCCCTGCCGCCCCCAGACCCGCCGATATCCATGCCGCCCCTCCCACCTACTCGACTGCTCATACCGATGGCGCTCGCCGGGCTTGTCGTGACGGCCATCGTCGCGTTCATCCTGGTGGTGCTGTTCATATCCTGGTTCTCCAACCCACCCTTCGGCTGGGGCAACGCGCCGGACCAACCGATTGCCTTCCCGCACACGGTGCACGCGGGGTCGGTTGAAGAGGGCGGCCATGCCATTCAGTGTGAATTCTGCCACCGCAACGTGACCACGGGAGCGGCGGCCACGGTGCCGGCCGTGGAGGTCTGTGTGATCTGCCACAAACAGGTCAACGGCAGCAACGTGGTCTCGTCGGAGGTTGAGCCGGAAACGCTCATCAACATTCAGCGGGTGCTGGACAAGCACGCGGAAGAACGGCCCATTGACTGGGAACGCGTGCATCGCCTGCCGGACCATGTACGGTTCATCCACGAAGCCCACATCCGCTTCCTGACCCAGGGCGAAGAACGCACGGTCACGCTGCCGATGGGAGACGAGAAACCGATGAACCTGCCGGTGTCGGTGCCGGAGGCCTGCTCGGTGTGTCACGGTGACGTAGCCCAAATGGAAGTTGTACAGCCGCAGGATGGGCAGTCGCTGAAGATGGGCACGTGCCTGGACTGCCACCGGGAAAACAACGTCAGCACCGACTGCACGATCTGCCACAAGTAGGCCGCACGCATATCATGAAACTAACGCGCCGCAACTTCCTCGCCTGGGCCGGCATCGCCGCAACCGGAGCGATTGCCTGCGACCTGTTCGACGACGAGCTGCGGGTGCAGAGCCCCGCGCTGATTCCCGAAGACCTGGTGAAGGGCAGGGACAACTGGTACGCCACCTATGACGGGTCGGTTCCCGGCGGCGAGGGCGTCCTGGTGCGGGTGATGGAAGGACGCGCCAAGAAAGTACGCGGCAACCCCCGGTTTCCGACGAACCAGGGCAAGCAGTCGGCCACTGCCGACACGCTGCTGCAGTCGCTTTACCACCCGGACCGGATCGCCGGGCCCATGTTGCGTAACGGGCCGCGAGGGTCGGGGCTCTACCGCTCGATCGGCTGGGAAGAGGCGCTGAACCGGTTCAACGCGGCGGTGGACGAACGCGGGCAGGGCATGCTGCTGATCACCGAAGACCGCAAGTGCAGTTTCGCCAAGATCTGCGGAGCCTTCGCCGATGCGTTCGGCGGGCGGCACGTGGCCTTTGGCGGGGCGGCGGACGACTCGGCGTACCGGGCGGCGGTGAAGGACGTGATGGGCACCGACAGCCTGCCGTTCCACGACATTGCCAACGCGTATACGCTGACCAGCTTCGGCTCGGACTTCCTTTCGACCTGGGGCAGCCCCACGGCTTACTCGGTGGCGTACGGCAAGTTCCGTTCGCGCCCGAACATGAGCGACCGGGGCCGGCATTTCCATTTCGGCTCCCGCTACTCGATGACCGCGGCTAACGCCGACAAGTGGATACCGATTAATCCCGGGTCCGAAGGCTATGCCGCCATGGCGCTGGGATGGGCGGTCGCTGCGACCCAACTGGAATCGCCCTCAGTGGCACAGATCACCGGCGTGGCTGGGCCGGGCCCATTGAGCGAATTCATTCCCGACGCCCTGGTGGACGTGCTTGGGATACCGGACGAAGTCCTGGGCGGGCAAACCGTGCGGGAGTTCTTTGAAAATCTGGCGCGCGATTACATGGCCCACGGCGGACTGGCCATCGGCGGCGGCGGCGAGGCCGGCGCGTACAGCAACGGCCAGTTCAACGCCTCGGCCGTTTTGATCCTGAACTACCTCCTGGGCAATGTGGGACATGAGGGCGGTCTGCTGCCCGATCCCGGCAGCCCGATCTCCGATAGCCCGACGACGGCTCCGGTGGCGTCCCTGGTCGACTGGCAACAGATCGCCGGCGATATCAGCGGCGGCGCGGCGTCGTTGGTAGTCATACACAACGCCAACCCGGTGCACGGCCTGCCGGCCAGCGTGGGCCTCGAGGCGGCGCTGGGCAACGAGAACGTCGTGGTGATCAGCGCGAGCCAGTTCCTGGACGAGACCTCGGCGATGGCCGACCTGCTTTTACCGGATCGCGCTGCGCTGGAGGACTGGGGCGACGATCTCCCCGACCCTATGCCGGGTTACCGCCTTTACGCAGTGCAGCAGCCGGTGGTTAATCCGCTGGCCGATCTGGACCCGCGGAGCTTCCCTGACGTGCTGCTGAACGCTGCAGCAACGCTGGGACGTGGCGACACCATGCCGGCGGCCAGCTATGAAGCGATGATCCGCTCGAACATCGAAGAAACGCTCGGGGCAGACCTCACCGACACGCTGATGTACGGCGGCTGGTGGGATGAAAACGTGACCGGCCGGGTGGCGACGCCCCCGGAGGGTACGCTCGCAAGAATCGCGCGCCGCGCGGCACCGGCCAATCTTGTCGGTAGCGGAAATTTCCAATTATTGCCCTACGAGCACCACACGCTCCGGGACGGGCGAAACGCTCACCTGCCGTGGGCGCAGAACACGCCGGATCCGTTGACTACGGTGACTTGGCAGACTTGGGTCGACATCAACGAAAAGCAAGGCAAAGATATGGGGCTGCGAGAGGGTGATGTGGTGAATATCACCACCGGCGCCGGCAGCATCCAGGCGCTGGTGTACCTGAACCCAGGCACTCCTCCGGGAGTTGCGGCGGTGCCCATGGGCGGCGGTCGCAAGATTGGGTCGGACTATGCGACGGACCGGGACGCGCGGGAAAGCGGCAATGTGGTATCCATATTGGAGCCGGTTGCGGTGGACGGTGCCGGCGGCCTCGCCTGGAGCTCGACCCGGTGCTCGATTGCGCCGACGGGCGACAGCATGGCGGTATCCAAGATGGAGGGTGACTACACCAGCCGCGAGGTTGGCGAACATCCGGCCGAGCAGGTTTTCAAGAGCATCAGCGCGGAGGAGGGAGGTCACTAGGCCCGCGACGCGCTTGCCGTGACCTGGGGACAACTGAGATATGCCTAACGCCGAGTTTCCACACAAATGGGGAATGGTCGTCGACCTGGACAAGTGCACGGGCTGCCAGGCCTGTGTGGTGGCTTGTCAGGCCGAAAACAACATTCCCATCAACACCAAGGACTACTTCCTGCAGCGGCGCGCCTACGAGTGGATCCGCATCGAGCGCTACTGGGAAGGCGAGTACCCGAACATCAAGGCGCGGTTCATGCCGGTGCTGTGCCAGCACTGCGAGAACGCGCCGTGCGAGCCGGTTTGCCCGGTGTTCGCCACCTACCATAACGAAGAAGGCCTGAACGTGCAGGTGTACAACCGCTGCGTAGGTACGCGGTACTGCATCAACAACTGCCCGTACCAGGTGCGGATGTTCAACTTCTGGCATCCCAACTGGCCGGCCAGGCTGGAAAACCAGCTCAATCCGGACGTCACGGTGCGGACGCGCGGTATCACCGAGAAGTGCACGTTCTGCGTGCAGCGGCTGCGCCGGGGCGAGATCGAGGTTGAGGCTCGGGGCGGACAGCGTCTGAACGACGAGCGCATGTCCGGCGGCAACTACGACCCGGCGTGCGTGCAGGCCTGCCCGACCAACGCCCTGATGTTCGGTGACCAGGCGAATGACGACACGGCCATCAAGCCGTACTTCGACGACGTGAACGCACATCCGGGTCACGGTGAACAGGACCGCGAAACCCGGGGCTACCGTCTGCTGGAAGAGATGAACACCCGCCCCAGCATCATCTACCTGAAGAAGATTGACCAGTACCCCCTGGCTAAGGGCGGACACTGATGGCTAGCGAAGCACACGCCCATACTGGACAGGACCACGACGCCCACGGGCACGACGCCCACGAGCACGGCCATTTCGGGCCGGAGATGTGGGTGATCCCCGAACGGTCGGGGTTGGTGTCCAGGGTAGTCGAGCGGCAGCAAGCAGGTTCGAGCCTGCTGCGGTGGGTTTATATCGTCGGCGGTGTGCTGACGATACTGGGCATCGTCGGGTTTGTGCTCAAGCTGGTGACGGTCGGGTTTTCCGACCATCGCGATTGGGGGTTTTACGTTGCGGCGTTCGCGTTTGTATTCACGCTGACCGCCTCGGCCCCGCTGGCGGCCTGCGCCTTCCGGTTCACCAAGAGCCACTGGCGGCGGCCGCTGACGCGCATCGCCGAGGTGTTCTCGGTGGTCAGCATCGTCAACATTCTGCTGTTCATCCCCGCGCTGATCGCATTGCCCGAAATTGGGGTGATGACGGAAAGCGGCGAGGAGATGGTGCGCCGGTCCATCTGGTTCCAGGAGCTGAGCAACCCGTCAGGATGGCTGATGGCCGCGATGATCGGCCTCGTGTTCTGCTCATTGTCCATACTGTGGCTATCGGCCATGCCGGACATGGCGCAGAGCCGCCCGCTGGTGACCGGTTTCCGTGCTTCCCTGTACGCAAGACTGGCCGGCGGCTGGTACGGCACCAAGCGGCAGTGGCAGATCCAGAAGGGCGGCCTCGCCATCCTGGGCGCGCTGTACTTTATGCTGGTGGTGTTCGTGCAGTTCCTGGTGGTCAGCGACTTCGCCATGGCGATGATACCGGGCTGGAAGGACGCGATTCTGCCGCCCTTCTACACGGTGATCAGCTTCCAGGGTGGCCTTGCGGCGATCCTGTTGACGGCCTACGCGTTGCGGCGCTGGGGCGGGTACCGGGAATACATGGGGCAAGCGCCCTTCTGGGCGGCCAGCAAGATTCTGCTGGGCCTGACTCTGCTGCACACCTACCATCTGTTCGCGTTCTTCATCACCTACTGGTACGGTCGGCTGGAGGTTGAGCTGGCGATCCTGAACTACCTGATGTTCGATTCGTACAGCGGCATCTTCTGGGCGCAACTGATCTTCACTTTCTTCATACCCTTCCCGATCCTGTTGTCCAACCACGCCCGCCGTGAAGGCTGGGGCGCCCCGTTGGCGGCCGTCTTCATCCTGATCGGACTGATGCTCTTCCACATCCGCATATTTGCCGCGGCCTTTGCGGCGGCGCCCGCCGACCTGCACGGGCTGTACTACCTGCCCTCCGATGCCTTCGCGTTCCCGGCGCTGCTGTGCCAGGTGACCGCCACCCAGGTGTGTGACGTAACGGCGGCGACGTTCCCGAACCTCTGGGACATCTTCATGATCCTGGGCGCGGTGGGCATAGTGCTGTTCCTGCTGCGCATCGCTCTCATGATCCTTCCACCGCTGTGCCTCTGGGAAATGAAAGAAGGGTCGATGTACCAGCGGGTTGATACGTTGATTCGGGGTCGCTACCTCGTCCTCGCCAAGCCGGAGTAGAGGAAGCTGTAACGGGGCAAGAGATTGCCACGCTACACTCGCAACGACGCTGAACGCCAAACCACCGCTCTGAATCTTAGAAGACTCCTGAACAGATACCAGCCGAGCCACCACAGGTAAGAGTAAGTCAAAATGCAGGAAGGCAAAGCCCTACCCGCAGCGCAAGTTAACCGGGACCTGCTGCGGTCCATACTGGAGACGCCGCGCTGGTTCTGGCCGGTGGTATCGCTGCTTGGCATGGTGGTGCTGGCGGCGGCGGTCACCATCGGCATCATGGTCGACCGCGGTCTCGGCATCACTGGCCTGAACTACAAGGTGGTTTGGGGCTTCTTCATCACCAACTTTGTGTTCTGGATCGGTATCAGCCACGCCGGCGTGATGCTTTCGGCCATCCTGCGGCTGGCCAAGGCCGAATGGCGCCGTCCGGCTACGCGAGCGGCCGAGGTCCTGACCATCTTTTCGCTGATGACGGCGATGATCATGCCGATCATCCACACCGGACGGCCGTGGCGCATCCTGTACTGGGCCTTCCCCTACGACTTCGCCCGCGGCGTGTGGCCCAACATACGCACCCCGCTGGTGTGGGACCCGTCCGCGATCCTGACGTATCTGACCTCTTCCACCATGTTTGTGGCGATCGCGCTGGTGCCGGACTTCGCGGTGCTGCGTGACCGGACCACCGGCTGGCCGAAGATCGTCTACACGCTGCTTGCCATGGGTTGGGAAGGCAATCCGCGCCAATGGAAGCTGCAGATCATAGCCGGCGTGCTGCTTTCCGCGCTGATCCTTCCGGTTTTCGTCTCCGTGCACTCCATCGTGTCCTGGGACTTCGGTATGGCGGTCGCCATCAAGTCGTGGCACAGCACGGTGTTCGCGCCTTACTTCGTGGTCGGCGCGGTCCACTCGGGCGTGTCCGCCGTGGTGTTCGCCTTGATCCTGCTGCGCTGGGCCTACGGCTGGCAGGACTACATCCGCCACGAGCACATTGACGCGCTGGGACGCCTGCTGATCGTCGTTGCCACCGGATGGTTCTACTTCCTGGCGATGGAGATCATCTTCGGCATCTACGGCCTGGAAGGCGACGAACTGGGGGTTCGCGCCCTGCAGTTCCTCCCAGGAGACCACGGTGTGGCCTACAACATCTGGATGATAGTGTTCGTCGGCATCACCTACTTCCTGCCGGTTATACTGTGGCTGCCCAAAGCGTGGCGACGCAACCTGTGGATAATGTCGGCAGCGTGTATCTCGGTGAATGTCGGTATGTGGCTGGAGCGGTACCTGTTGTTCGTGCCCGGCCAGGCTAACAAGCAATTCCAGACGTTCACGTGGAACGACTACCTGCCACAGTGGCCGGAAGCCCTGATCGTGGGCGCGACGTTCGCCTTCGTGTCCATGCTGATGCTGCTTTTCAGCCGGGTGTTCCCGCTGATGCCGTTGTATGACATCAAGGAAGGGGAAATACTCAAGACGGAAATGCAGATTGGCCGCCGAACCGTGCCGGCGACGTTCAGAGAGGATTAGCGCGCCGGCGTTTCGCTACGGGCATTTTTGCATGGATGTACAGGATGGACGGGATTGTTCTGATTGAGGATTTCCTGGATTATCGCGAAAGCGGGAATGACGGAGAGTCGGAATTGGGAATGACGGTAGTATAGAGATGGCAATGCAAGGGATATTGGGGCGGCTGCGGAGCATGATGCCCGCCGCCGACGCCAGGCACACGGTTCTGGGACTGTTCCGGGACGCCGAGTCCGCGGCCACCGCCGGCGACGGGCTCAAGTCCGCCGGGATCCCGGACACCGACTACGACTTCCTGACCGACTCGCCCTATCCCGAGGGCTCGTTGGGGGAACGGGACGAGCCACACCGGCTGTATCTGTATCCGTTCATCGGGGCGCTGTTGGGCCTGACGTCCGGCATATTGATCACGGCGATGTCGCAGGTGGCGTACCCGTTGGTTACGGGAGGCAAGCCGGTCCTGTCGCTACCTCCGATGGCCATCGTTTGCTACGAGGGGACGATGCTGGGCGCCATCCTGTTCACGGTGATCGGCATCGTCTTCGAGTCGCGCCTGCCCAAGTTTGCCCTGGGCCTCTATGACAACCGCATCACCCAGGGGTTCCTGGGCCTCCGCGTCAACGCGGAGCCCGAGCAGAGCCGCGAGGTGGTGCAGATAATGAACGCCGCCGGCGCCGTAGACGTCAAGACGGACCAGTAGCAAGGACCGGGACGATCGCAATGGCAACGCAAGCAATACTGGGCCTGTTCGATGACGCCTCGTTGGCTGCCGACGCTGGCGACGCGCTGAAGGCGTCGGGCGTCGCCGAGGCGGACTACCAATTCCTCACCGACATCCCGTATCCCGAGGGGGCGTTCGGCGAACCGATGGAGAGGCACAGCCTGTTCATATGGCCGCTGATCGGTGGAGCGTTGGGCATAATTGTGGCCCTGGTGGTCACCGGCATGACCCCGATGGCCACGCTTATGATAACGGGACCTAAGCCCATCCTGGCGATGCCTCCGCTGGCGGTGATCTGCTTCACCTCGGCGGTGCTGGGCGCGATCCTGTTCACCGTGATTGGGATTGCGCTGTCACTACGGGCGAAACTTGGGTCTCCGCACACCGACGACCGGATCGCTGATGGATTGATCGGTGTCCTGGTGAACGCCGGCGCGGCACGGGGGCCGCAGGTCACTGAAATCCTGAACGAGGCCGGCGCAGTGGATGTTACGACCAGCCGTGCCTAGCCAGGCCCGGCCGCTGCGATGGTCGAATCTGAAAGTAGAAATAGCCGAAAGTTGCAATGAGAAACTTGATGACACGGATTAGCTTGATCCCCGGCAGGTTCCTACTGCCGCTGCTGTTTGCGGCGTTGGCCACGGTCGGGATCGTGGCGTCCGGCTGCTCACAGGGTTCATACCCGCTGGATATCTTCTACGAAATGCACTACCAGCCGTCGTACAAGGCCCATGAGCCGCCGCGGTTGAGCGTACCGGCGTCGGCGGTGCCGTGGTATGGCTCCAGGGCGCCGGAACCGACGTCTTTTGCCGGTTCCGGGAAGCACATCTTCGAGGCGAACTGCGTGATGTGTCATGGGCCGCAGGGGCTGGGCAATGGTCCGGTGCTGGCTCGGATGGTGGTGGACTACGGCTACCAGACGGTCGACCTGCCGATCCAGAACCCCAACCTCACCTCGGAAGCGGCCAAGAGCCTGGACCGGAACGGTCTTCGAGGTGTCATTGAGGGCGGGGTATCGGTGATGCCGAGCTTCAGGAAACTGTTGACTCCCGATCAGATTGAATTGGTGCTGGATTACGTGGAAGGCTGCATCCAGGATGGCAATGCCGCGGCGTGCCAGTAGCGCCTACCGGTTCTAAATCCCTATGCGGCGGTGTCCCGCCGTGCTACCCTTGAGATAGCAGCCTATTTTGAGGTGCGGCACACCGATGAAGGACACCATAACTATAACGGTGCCGGTTGATTCCGGAGTGGCTGAATATTACCGCTCGGCGTCGGACGTAGACCGGCGCAAGATCGAACTGCTGGTGAACCGACACCTGCGCGATATGATGGCGCTCGCCAAAAGGCGGCAAGAGGCGGAAGCGGCGCGTGGCGAATGCTGGGAGGCGGACCTTGAGCGTCGGAGGGCGGAGCTGATTGCCAATTTGGGCTTGCAGTATGTGCCGGAAAGCGGTAAGACGCTGACCGAAGTAATGGACGAAATCAGCCGCAAAGCGCAACAACGCGGGCTGACGTGGGAAATCCTGCAATCCATACTGGACGAATAATTCCCCTCGCGCCTCGGTGCGTATTCGATACGAATACCGTCGTCAGTGCGTTATTGTTCCCTCGTTCCGTGCCTAGACGAGCCTTGTCACGAGCTTTGCATGTTGGCACGCTCTTGATGTCCCAGGCATTGTCCGAAGAATTAGATGAGGTGCTCAGTAGGCCCAGGTTTGAGCGCTACGTGACTAGGCAAGAACGCGCGGCGTTCCTGCGGAATTTGCTCCGCATGGCGATGTCAGTGCCAATTACCGAGCCGGTGCGCGCCTGTCGCGACCCCAAAGACGATAAAATCCTGGAGCTGGCCGTCAACGGCCGTGCCGACTATATCGTAACCGGCGATGACGACTTGTTGGTGATGAGCATGTTCCGTGGGATAGTGATTATCAGGCCAGCCGAATTCCTGGCGTTCGTGGGCGCAGAGCAGGAATGACCCTGACAGGCGCTGACTCCGCTTGTACCCGCTTATCCTGACACCAGTGACGCGCTGGCGCCGCGCCCCCATCTGGGTTTGCATCGTTGCGGCGCTGACGTTGGCATTGGGGATGTTGTTCACCGGTCTCGCGTCGGCCCAATCCGGCGAAACGGGCGTGGCGTACGACGAGGCGAAGGCGCAGAAGATAGACCGTATGCTCATGTGCCCGGTATGTCCGGCGCAGACCATCGACCAGACCGAGGTGCCTCTGGCGAAGCAGATGCGGGCGCAGGTGAGGGAAATGCTGGCATCGGGAGCGACCCGGGACGAGGTACTGGCCTGGTTCTCCGCGTCGGAGCGGTATGGGCCCAGCGTGCTGGCCGAGCCGCCGCGCTCCGGTTTCTACCTGATCGCCTGGATAGTCCCCGGCGTGGTTGTCGTGGCGGCGTTGGCCGGCGGACTGCTCACCCTGCGAGCGATGCGCGGGCGGCGCGCTGACGATGACGAACATTCCGCTGCGAGCGATACTGACGAGTTGCAGCCCTACCTCGCCGCCGTGGACCGGGACCTGGCGCTGGACGGCCGCGATAATGCTGAGGATGCCTGAACATGGCTGACCTGGGAGCCGCTTGCCTCTGGATGGGGCTGGCGCTGGCGGCCTACTCTTTCTTCGCGTCGGTGGGGGGCCAACTGCGCGGTTCGGCGGCGCTGGTGGACAGCGGACGCAAGGCGTCCTACGTCCTGGTGGTGGTGATGCTGGTGACCACGTTGTCGCTGGTGCAGTCCTTCATCGCGCGGGACTTCTCGATCAAGTATGTGGCTGAGCACAGCAACCTGGCGATGCCCAACATTTACACGTGGGTCGCCTTCTACGCAGGCAATGAAGGCTCGCTGCTGTACATCGCCTTCGCGCTGTCGGTCATGTCCGCGCTGGCTATCTGGCTGGCGCCGGCATCCACGCGGCCCACGCTGGCGTGGACAACGGCCATACTGATGCTGATTGAGGTGTTCTTCCTGGCGGTCATGGGGTTCATGGCGAACCCGTTCGCCAAGCTGCCGTTTCCGGTCCCCGACGGGCAGGGCATCAACCCGCTGCTGACGCACTTCGGGATGTTCTTCCACCCGCCGGCGCTCATGGCGGGGCTCGTGGGCATCAGCATCCCCATGGCTTTCTCCCTGGGCAACCTGATCGGCGGCAAGGGCGGCGACGAGTGGATTGACGCCGGCCGAGCCTGGGGTGTGGGCATCTGGGCGTTGCTGGCCGCTGGCCTGCTCCTGGGTTCCTGGTGGGCGTACACCATCCTGGGCTGGGGCGGGTTCTGGTTTTGGGACCCGGTGGAAAACGCCGCCTTCATGCCGTGGATCGCGCTGACGGCCTTCGTCCACTCGATCATGGTGCAGAAGCGGCGCGGGATGTTCCGCATGTGGAACATCGTGCTGATTGACGTGGCCTTCGGGCTGGCCCTGTACGGGATGTTCATGAACCGGGGCGGGCCGGTGCCATCGGTGCATTCCTTCGGTGCGTCCACCCTGGGGTGGGTGTTCCTGCTGTTCCTGGCCTTTGGCGTGATCGTGCCGCTGGCGGTCTTCTTCTGGCGCTACGACCGGATGAAGAGCGCACAAAGCCTGGACTCTATGCTCTCCCGCGAATCGGCGTTCCTGGTGAACAACCTGCTGCTGCTGGGCATCGCCTTCGCCACGCTGTGGGGAACGGTGTACCCGCTGCTGTCGCGGCTGTTTGCAGAGCAGGAGATCACGGTGGCGCGGCCATTCTATGACCAGGTCAACGGCCCGTTGATGCTGGGGCTCGTGCTGCTGATGGGCGTTGGCCCGCTGCTGCCGTGGCGTCGAGCGAACCTGCAATCGCTGCGGCGGGCGTTGCTGGTACCGGGGACTGTGGCGCTGGCGACTGTTGCCGTCCTGCTGGTTGTGGGTATACGGCAGCCCTACGCGGTAGTGGGTTTCGGCCTGTGCGCGTTGGTGACGGCCAGCATCGTGTCGGAGTGGGTACGGGGCACGATCGCCCGACGACGCAGCGTGGGCGACAATCCGGCCTTGGGGTTCGTGCGGCTGATCCTGGCCAACCGGCCGCGCTACGGCGGCTACGTCGTGCACCTGGCGGTGGTGATGGTCGCGCTGGGCGTGGTCGGCCAGTCGTTCTACGGGGTGCAACGGGACGTGGCCCTGATGCCCGGCGAGTCGGTGACCGTGGAAGGTTATACGCTGGAGTACGTGGATACCACTGCGCTGGCCTTTTCCGACCGCACGGAGTTCCGGACGACGGTTGAGGTGTACCGGGGAGGGGAATTGTTGGAAGTGATGCACCCGCAGCGGACGTTCCATCCAGACTTCAACATGGCGTCAACGCGGGCGGCGATACGCTCCACGCCGGTGGAGGACTTCTACGTGGTGCCCAGCGAGAATCGGGAGGACGGCGCGGTGGGGTTCCGCATCCTGGTGAACCCGCTGGTCTGGTGGATGTGGGTGGCCGGGCCGGTGATGATATTCGGCACAGTGATCGCGTTGTGGCCGGCCCGCGCGCCGGCGCGCCGTCCGGTTATGGTTGCGTCGCCGGCGGCGGGCGTGGCCGACTAGCAGACCGGCATCAGGCGGGGCGGCTCGATGCAACTGGGGTTGGCGATAGCGGTGGCGTTGCTGGTCGTGGGAGTGGTGGCATGGCCCCTCCTGGCCGGTCGATGGCGGGCGACGGGCAGCGCACCGGAGTCGCTGGAGACCGATGGCGGCGCGATGCACGGCAACGCGGCGCTGGCGGATGTGTACGAGGCGATACGCACCCTGCAGATGGAGCACAGCCTCGGGCGCATCGAGGACGCGGATTTCCGCGAGCAACTCGACCAGTACCGGCGGCAGGCTGCGGAAATCATGCGGGACATGGACCGGCCAGGTGAGTATGGCGAGGCATCAGATGGCTGATCGCCGGTTACAGAGCCTGGCCTTTACGGTGGCGATGACGGTAGCAGCGTTGCTGGCGTTCGGTTCGACGGCGCTGTTCGCGCAGTCACCGGATACGCTATCGGTGACGGGCACGCTGGTAAACGGCACCGCGGGCGGCAGCATTCCCGCCGGTATCACCGTGCTGTTGCACCGGTTCGGCGCGGGTTCGGGATCCATCGACACCTACGAAGAGACCGCGGATGCCGACGGAACCTTCCGGTTTGACCGCGTGCCGGCGATGTCGGATGGCGACAGCCTCGCACTGGCGGTGGACTACGGGGAGACCCGTTACACCGAGGTGCTCTCACAGTCGGATGTATCCGAGCCCGTGGTCATGACGGTCTACGAATTCACCCGGGATGTGGGAGTGGTGGCCACCACGGAGCAGTCAATCATCGTGGCGGGGATCGACTCGGCGACCCGGCGCATGGCGGCGGTGCAACTGTTCACCCTGGAAAACCGCAGCGATACCACCCTGGTTCCGGATCTCTCGGCCCCGCCCATGATCGGTCAGTTCAGCTTCCTGCGGTTCTCCCTGCCGCCGGCGGCCACCGACCTGGACGTGTCCACCAACCTGGTGGGCGGCGAGGTGATACCGGTGGGCACCGGGTTCGCCATCACCGCGCCCGTGCCGCCGGGCAGGCACCAGGTGAGTTTCACGTTCACCGTGCCATACGACGGGAACGAAGTGGCGTGGCGGGACAACACCCTGCAGGGAGCGGAATCGCTGAATTTGCTGATCCCGACCGAGTTCGGCAACATCGGGGTCGGCGGCCTGATGCCCGACGATGGTTTTACCGTGGGCGAGGTCACCTACCGGGCGTGGGACGCGGAAAACCTGGCGCCGGGCGACGGGGTCAGCATCACCCTGTCCAGATTGCCCGAGCCTACCTGGATTGATAAGGCGGGCAACCCGCTGTCGGAGGCGAGGTTCTGGTTCGGTGCCCTTCCCGTCATGGTGGGCATCGCGCTGGCGGGATTGCTTGGCTGGGGTATCTGGCGGCGGCCGGCGGCGAGCGCCGGCTGATGTCCCGGCGCAGCTGGATCATGCTGGGAACGGCAGCGGCGCTGGTCCCGTTGTTCGCCCTTCTGGCATGGGCGGCGGTGCAGCAGCAGGGACAGCCTGCCGGCGCCGGCATCAACGCGCAGTTCGGCGAGGTTCGCATCTCGGAGTCCCGCGCCGCGGATTTCACGCTGGAGTTGGCCAATAGCGATGTGCTCCGGCTCTCCGACCTGAGGGGCAAGGTGGTGCTGGTGGACTTCTGGGCGTCCTGGTGCGGACCCTGTCGGCAGGAGGCGGCGACCTTGAATCGTATCTATGCCGCCTATTCCGACGCGCCGGTGGAGTTCGTGGGCGTTAACGTCTGGGACACGCCGGACGCGGCAAAGGCCTTCCTGGTGGAGTTCGGCGTCGCCTATCCCACGGGCGGGGACGATGATGGAGCGATTGCGCTGGAATACGGCGTGCGCGGCATACCGGAGAAGTTCTTCATTGATGCTGACGGGGTCGTGCGGCGCAAGTATGTTGGACCCATGCCGGAGGACGTCCTGCGGTCCACTCTGGATGGGTTGCTGGCGGAAGCTCCGGGGAATGGCGGCTAGGAGCGCCGGTCGCCGGTCTCGATGCTACAATCGCGCCCACTGGGAGGCCGAACCATGACCACGCTGGGCAGTGACATTGGAGCAGGACAAACGCCGGTGGCGCTGGCGATGGACTGGGGCGGGACGTGGGCCCGCGCCGCAGTCATCGACCGGCAGGGGGCCATCCTGTGGCACGACCGCGTGTCCAACCAACCCGGCGCGCTGCAGGATGACCTGGTGCAGACGGCCGGCCGACTGCTGCAAACGGCGAGAGATTGGGCCGGCGACCGTCCCGTTGCCGGCGCGGGAATCGCGCTGGCGGGCTCGATTGACGCGGCGAGCAACATGCTGCTGTCCTCGCCCAACCTGCCGGCTCTGAACGGGGTCAGGCTGCCCGCGCTTTGGGAGCCGATGCTGGGAGTGCCCGTTTGGGTGGGCAACGACGCCAACCTGGCGGCGCTGGGCGAATACTACTACGGGGCCGGCCGGCCGGTGCGGCCCCAGGACACGCCCTCGCGCACGCTGGTTTTCATAACCTTCAGCACCGGCGTGGGTTCGGGTATTGTCGACCGGGGAGCGGTGTTCACCGGCGCGGTGGGCGCGGCCGGCGAAGTTGGGCACATGACCATCGACCAGCGGGCAGACGCCCCGGCGTGCGCCTGCGGCAACAGCGGCTGCCTGGAGGCCCTGGCCTCCGGCACCGCGATCGCCCGTGCAGCCCAGGCCCGCCTGCCGGATGCCACCCCCGGGTCGCCGCTGCAGCAGGCCTACGAGGTCGATGCTGCGCTGACCGGCGAGGCCGTGTTCGCTGCCGCCGCGCGCGGCGACCATGTGGCGCTGGAGGTGATAGATGCGGCGGTCGGCGCGATCATCGTCGGGTTGGGCAACGTGCTCAACATCTTCAATCCCGACGTGGTGGTAATGGGCGGCGGCGTGACCATCGGCCTGCAGGAGCTGGGTCTGCTGGGCCAGATCGAGGATGGCGCGAGGCGGCGAGCGATGAGCTCCGGTCACCGGGCTTTCCGGCTGGCGCCGGCCACCTTCGGAGACAGCCAGGGAATGGTGGGGGCGGCCAGCCTGGTGTGGGCGGAGACGGGAAGAGGCTAGGCTGGATCGCCCCGCAGCCGACGCAGTTCGGCTTCCAGCTCGACGGCGCGGGCTTCGGCGGCAGCGCGAGCGGCCTGCTCGCCTGCTAGCACGGACTCAGCGGCGGTACGAGCGGCTTGTTCGGAGGCCAGGACGGACTCAGCAGCAGCGCGAGCGGTCTGCTCGGTGGCCAGCGTTGACTCGGCGGCGGCGCGGGCGGCCTGCTCTTCCTCGTAGGTTTTCACCCAATAGTCGGCAGCCGGATCATAAAAACGTAGGATGTTCTCTTTCCAGACCAAATCCAGCCTCAAGGTGGGGCTGTAACCCCGGGGACGGCCTTCGGCGTCCGTCTCCACCGGGATGCGTTCCCACTGGCCATTGACCTGCCGCTCACCGACCAACTTCTCGCCGTAGAACGCGCTATCCGGAGTGGGGTCATAGCGCCAGTATTCTTCGACGCCGATGTAAGCGTAGAGCTCCCTCTTGGGGTGGAGATCGTTGTCAGCGGTGCTTCGGGAGGCGATTTCCAGCACGAAGTCCGGTGGTTTGCCCATTGCCCAGATCCGATAGTTGTCATGGAAGTCGATAACGTCCACATCCACGTCGAAGGCGACATAGCAATCCGGGGAAACGGAGCGGCGCGGGTTGTTCCGATCGTAGTATATGAAGGTGTTTCCGTTGACGTGGGTGCGGGGTTGATGGGCGTAGTGGGTACGGAGGGTGGTTACCACCGCCTGGAACACGAAGCCTTGAGTTTCTCCGTCGGGCAAGGGCACACCGTCCGTTGCGGGGTAGCAGACGCCGTCCTCGTACAAGTGGGGAGCATCGGCCTCTGAAGGTGGGGCGAGCAGGGGCCCGTTGACTGCGGAAGGGTAGTATATGCCGTCCTCATAAAGATGAGGCGCTACGGTGATCGAAGGTTGTTTGATCCGGGGCGGGTCGGGTATAGCCTTGGGTTCGGTGGTCATGGCAGTCCTCGCAACGGTTCATGCAATGGTACTCTATCATCGTGTCCAAGGCGCTGCAATTGACGAACCGGGCGGCCTGCGCTACGCTTGCCCGTGCACTAAAACTCCACAGGTACGGAGCATTCCCCTATGACTCAACAAGCCCCTCCCACCGCGCTCACGCCGGAAGTGCAGGCGATGGTGGGCGTCAGCGGCGACATCGTCGAATCCTGGGGCCTGGTGGACGGCGAGTATATGCGTCGCTTCACCCAGGCGCTGATGGACCCCGACCCGCGTTATTGGGATGACGAGTTCGCCAAGTCCACTCGCTACGGCGAGATTGTCACCCCTCCGATCATGGTGAGCTACCTGGCCAGCCGCATCCGGCCGGACCAGGGCGATCCCATCACCGCGGCCTTCGAGGAGAACCCCGAATCTGACGGCATCGGCTCCGTGGAGCGCCCTGGCGAATTGCCGCCCGTGCCCACCAACCTGGTGCGGGTCCTCAACGCCGGCAACGAGATTGAGGTGTATGCCTACCCGAGCATCGGCGACAATATCTTCTTCCAGAATCGCTACTCGGAAATCCGCGAGCGCCTGGGGCGGGACGGTACGCCGTTCCTGATCATCACCCGCGAGACCCGCTTCTGGAACCAGAACGACGTTACGCTGTGCATCACCCGCGCTTCAACCATCCGCCGCTAGATTCCGGCGGCGTGGGACCCACTGGAGAAACGCCATGACAATCCTGCTGGACGACCTCCTCAACATGGAGGCCGAGGAGATCTGGAAGCTCAATGAGCGGCCGGACGCCGATGGCCTGCGTGACAAGTCGCAGACCTACTACGAGGACGTGAACGAGGGCGACGAGCTGCCCAAGTACATCTACAAGCCCACGCCGACCCACCTCTTCCGGTGGAGCGCGGCCATCGAGAACTTCCACCGGATCCATTACGATTTGGACTTTGGCCTGAACCACGACCGCAACCCCAGCATCCTGGTGCACGGCTCGTGGAAGCAGAGCGTGGTGCCCCAGTACCTCAAGGACTGGACGCTGCCCAACGGCTGGCCGTGGAAGGCGCGCTTCGAGCACCGGGCGATGCTGGTCCCAGGCGACGTGCTGATCATGTGGGGCCGGGTCACCAGCAAGTACGAAAAGGATCAGATGGGCTTTATCGAGCTGGAAGTTGGCATGAAGACCCATGATGGCATCGAAAGCATGCCCGGCACGGCGACGGTGGTTCTGCCCCTGCGGGACGGCCCGCCGATCCCGTACCCCTTCGTACCGCCCGCCCAAGATTGATACAAATCCGCCAGCGCAGGAGTTGCAACCGATGGCACGTTTTATTGCCGTTCACAACGTACCCGGCATCACCGAGGCCGACTTCCGGGACAAGCTGGACGCCGTCCGCAAGTGGCGACCCGACCGGCGCACCACCGTCCTCAAGGTCTACGGCGACTTGGAGAATGGCAAGCTGATCTCCGAGTGCGAGGCGGTGGAACAGTCCCACTTCGAAGACTGGCTCAACATGGTGGGCTGGCCGGCCGAGTCCATCAACAAGGTGGACATCGTCTGCCAGGTGGGCAGCTTCTGGAAGTTGTAATCCCGCGCGGGCATTGCCGCGGCGCCCCGGGGAGGGACGCACGCTGCAGAACGAACCGTTGGGCCGGAGCCAGTCTCCGGCCCGCTTTTTGTGGCCGGGATTGCCGCGCGGTCGCTACGGTACCGTTTCCTTTTGCGTGGTAAGCAGCTAAGCCCGCTATCGCCGTCCCAACAGCAGGATCGGCTTCGACGGTTTGCGCCCTTGATTCTGGGGTGCTTTGCGGACCTTGCGTATTGGTACGGATTCGTTTCGTGCAGCGGTGACCTCTTGACACACTGCATTTCTCACTTAAAATATGCGTTACACTCAATCTCAGGATTTTAGGATAACGCACAATGACGACAAATAATTTAGCGTTGGAATCCCTTCGACACGGCGTCGAACACTCCCTTGGTCCGGCGGTGGTGCAAATTCTTCGGTCCGCCTACGCCCGCGCTAGCGATCTGGTGGCATCCGCAGACCTCGACCCGCTGTTGAGGCCTATGGCATTCGGTATGAACCGCTACCTGTTGGTGCAAAACAGTCTGTTGGTTTTACCTGACGCGCTGGCGCAATCCGGAGCATAGTTGGAGGCCAACGCCAACAACTCGTGGTACCACATTGAACTCAATTTCCAAGGTATGTTGGTCACCGTCGAGACAGTACAACACTGGAAGGACCGCCCCCGGCCGGCACAGTACCGGAGCATGCTGGCGATGAGGCAGCAGGGGCGTTTCGTCATCAGAAACCAAGTATTGGTGCCTGAGGCGCTGAAGCCTTTGCCCGATTCATACCGCTACCTGCATATTCTGCGCGGTAGGGCTGAGGACCGAGAGAACCTCGGCTTCGTGCTGGGCGTATTTGAAGTCGACGACCATGAGTACGACCCGGTTCCAGTTTGGCTATATTCAAACGAAGCCCAGGCTCCTGACCAGGACGACTTCAACGTGGTGGACCCAGTTTTCCCGTTTTCCTGACGGGCATAGGTGGACGTGATGAGTGCCAGAACTCCCGGTTTTGTTGGAGAAAGATTGCGTCAGGCCCGTGAGGTCAGGGGCATGACCAGCGTGGCTCTTGCTCGTCGGCTAGGGATGTCACCTGCAACACTGACCCATTACGAGCGAGGACGACACACCCCAACGCCCTATCATTTCGCCCAAATCGCAGAAGCACTCAACTTCAAGCCAGAGTTTTTTCTGCGGCAGTTGGAGCGCAGCGCACCCGGACAAGTGTCCTTCGCACGCTCACGCTCGGCTGCCACGCGCACCATGTTCCGTCGTGCCGAACATCGCCGGGTCTGGATGCGTGAGGTCGTAGGCTATCTCGCGCAGTTTCTTCCTCTCCCTGAACCAGATATTCCTTGTCCAAGCTCCGGTTTTGATTGGCGGAGCACCGACGACGACGACATTGAGACATTGGCCGCCGACTTACGGACCCAGTGGAAGTTGACCAACGGTCCTATCAGCAACGTCACGTTGCTGTCCGAGAAGCACGGTGTCATTGCCGTCATGTTTCGCTTTGGCTCCGACACCTTGGATGCTTTCTCAACGTGGGACCACGTCGATGGCCGACCGTACATGGCATTGGGCGCTGACGGCCAGTCGGCCTTTCGTACCCGGTTCAACGTGTGCCACGAACTCGCTCACCTAGTAATGCACCGCCACGTCACTCCGGAAGACCTGTCCGACAGGCAGACCTTCAATCTCATCGAGCAACAGGCTCACCGCTTCGCTGCGGCTTTTTTGGTGCCGGCGGAGAGTTTCGTCAAGGACCTCAATATTCCCACACTTGACGCCCTTCGCATTCTCAAGACCAGGTGGAAAGCGTCCGTGAAGATGTTGATACACCGTACACATAGTCTCGGCCTGGTTGACGATAATTATGCCCGGCGCCTCTATATCAACTACAACCGCCGCGGTTGGAACGACCGTGAACCTTATGACGACGATTTTGCTGTAGAAACTCCTATCATGGTGCGTCATGCCTTCCAAGCCCTTGTAGACCGGGAGATGGTCGTCCGCTCGCAGGTGCAGGCGGACCTGCCCTTCAACCAAGACGAACTCGAGGAACTAGCAGGCCTTCCTGCGGGATATTTTGACGAATTGCCGGAGGACGGAGACGTGTGGGGCTTCCTTGACAGCCTCACGACGGGTTTCCCAGGCCAACATGCAGAAGATGATTTCAATGCCCGATAGGAAGATCATGCCAAGCAAACGGAACCGTCGCTACCGCTCCCGCCGGATGTGATAACCTTTCGCTAAGGCCGATGGCCCGTTGCAGAAAACTGAATTGAGGGATGCCTGGTTATGACTATTGCCACCCGTATGAGCCGCCTGGGCACTGAATCCGCTTTCGAGGTGCTGGCCAGGGCGCGGGCGCTGGAAGCCCAGGGACGAGAGATCGTCCACCTGGAGATCGGCGAACCCGACTTTGAGACGCCGGAGCACATCGTTGAGGCGGGCGTCAAGGCGCTGCAGGACGGTTACACCCACTACGGTCCCACGCCGGGTCTCCCGGAACTCCGTCAGGCTGTGGCTCGCAACAGCCGGGAGGTGCGTGGCATCGACACCGACTGGGAACAGGTGGTGGTGACGCCGGGCGCCAAGCCCATCATGTTCTACTTGCTGCTGGCCATCGCCGAGGCTGGCGCGGAGGTCATCTACCCCAACCCGGGGTTCCCCATCTACGAGTCGATGATCGAGTTCAGCGGGGCCAAGGCCGTGCCGATGCGGCTGCTGGAGGATAAGGCGTACCACCCCGATCTGAGCCGCTTGCCCGAGATGGTGAACGAGCGGACGCGCCTGCTCATCATCAACTCGCCGGAGAACCCGTGCGGGTCCGCCTTTACGCTGCAGGAGCTGGAGACCATCGCTGACGTGGTGCGCAGTCATCCGGACATGTACGTGATGTCCGACGAAATCTACAAGGACATTCTGTACTCCGGCGAACACCACAGCATTGCGGCGTTGCCCGGCATGGCCGACCGGACCATCATCCTGGACGGCTTCTCCAAGAGCTACGCGATGACCGGCTGGCGCTTGGGCTACGGGATCATGCCCGAGGAGCTGGTGCCCCACGTGTCCCGGCTGGCCACCAACAGCGTGTCCTGTGCGGCGTCGTTCAGCCAGATTGCCGGCGTGGCCGCGCTGGATGGGCCACAGGACGCGGTCCAGGAGATGGCCGCCGAGTTCGCGCGCCGCCGCCGCCTAATTGCAGACGGCTTGCAGTCCATACCTGGGATCAACTGCCCCGAACCGGAGGGAGCGTTCTACGCGTTCCCCAGCATCAAGGACACCGGTCTGACCAGTGCCGAGTTCGAGGAGCGCGCGATGCAGGAGGCCGGCGTGGCCTTACTATCCGGCGCCGCGTTCGGCGAGTTCGGTGAGGGCTACGTGCGGCTGTCCTACGCCAACAGCCAGGAGAACATCAGCAAGGCCCTGGAGAGTCTAGACTCCATGGTTCGGGCGTTGTAATCCGGCTGACCGAACGGAGGGCGTCATGACTACCGAAACCAAACCGCGTCCTGCTACGGCGCTTGATCTGCGTCCGTTTACGGTGGCCGAATATTATGCCATGGCCGAGGCGGGGATCCTGCGGGAGGAGGAGAGGGTTGAACTTATAGATGGAGTAATTGTTGAGATGGTTCCCATGGGCAACCGTCATCGGGCTACCGTCACCAGGCTTAACCGGCTATTCAACAGGAATGTTGGCGAACGCGCCATAGTCCAAATCCAAAGTTCTATAACCCTGGATGACCAAACCATGCCGGAACCCGATCTGGCAATCTTGCGCGAGCGAGCCGACTTTTACGAGGCTGATTCCCCCGGTCCTGAAGACGTGCTGCTGGTTATTGAGGTGGCTGACAGTGCAGTGGACTATGACCGGAACGAAAAGCTGCCCAGGTACGCCCGCGCCGGCATCCCCGAGGTTTGGATAACCGTACTTCCCGAGCTTATCGTTGAAGCGCATACCGAACTTTCCGCCGGCAGGTACACCCATAAGCGCATCTTAGTGCCCGGTGACGTCATCTCCCCAGGTTGTTTTCCCGACATTGAGCTACAGGTCAACGAAATCCTGCCTGGCTAGAGGGAGGACGGCACCATGACGACACCGACCAAACCGCGTTCTGTTACGGCGCTTGATCTGCGTCCGTTTACGGTGGCCGAATACTACGCCATGGCCGAAGCTGGCATCCTGAACAGAGAAGACAGGGTTGAGTTGATCGATGGAGTAGTCGTCGCCAGGGCCCCTATCGGAAACCGCCACCTCGCCACCGTAGACCGATATACCAAGGCATTTGTCTTGGCTGTTGGTGATCGAGCCATTGCGCGGGTTCAAGGGTCGATTGTACTCAGCGAATACAGTATGCCTGAGCCTGACTTGGTAATACTTGGGGAACGCTCCGATTTTTATGCGTTTGAAGCGGCTGGTCCGGGAGATGTGCTTCTGCTGGTTGAAGTCTCCGACACCTCCGTGGACTATGACCGCCAGGAAAAGCTGCCGAGGTACGCTCAGGCCGGCATCCCCGAGGTTTGGCTGACTGTTCTACCGGAAAACGTCGTGGAGGCGCACACGGAGCCGACGGAGAACGGCTACCGGGTGACCCGGCGGCTGCGAGCGGGAGATGTGCTGGTGCCTGGCTGCTTCCCTGATATTCAGATACCGGTCAAGGCGGCACTGCCCGGCTGATTGTTGATGCTGCGCTCCCGGTGGCGATGAAGGAACAGCCTTGCGCGTGGGTTTGCTAGGCGAAGTGTGGCATCACCTTCTCACCGAAGAGTCGCATCGACTTCTGCACCTTGTGGGTGTCCATCTCGCCGGTGTTAAGCTTTAGCATCAGGTTACGGACGCCGATGTCCCGCAGGGCTGCCACCTGCTCCGCTACCTGGGACGGTGTCCCCATGATGAAGGAGTGCTCCAAGCTCTCGCCGGCTGGGATGGGACGGTTGGGATCGGGAGGAGGGAATCCGCCGGGGTTGTAGAGCTCGCGTGCACGGCGGAAGTGGGTGCGCTCACGCTCGAAGCCTGCGGCTGCGATCTCGTGGGCCTCGTCGTAACTGTCGGCGACGAAGAGGTCGCGCGAAGCCCAGCACTGGTCCATCGTGGCCTCGGTCTGCTCCTCGGTGAAGCCGGAGTCGAGCATGGTGGCCCGGTAGCGTTCCAGGCGGGACTGCAGCACGGGCCGGGTCTGGATGCCGATCATCACCGGGCGGCCGATCTCGGCCATGCGCACTGCCGACGCTTCGCTGATGCAGGCCCTGATCAGCGGCGGATGAGGTTGCTGATAGGGTCTAGGCCGCAGCAGCGGAAACTCCACGTCCCAGTGTTCGCCACTGTGCTCCAGCGGTTGGCCGGTCCATGCCTTGACCAACAGTTCCTCGGCTTCGTCTAGCCGCGCCAGACCGTCCTCCATGGTGATCCCAAAGCCAATGTATTCGTAGTGGTTGTAGGCGGAGCCGCGACCCGTGCCCATGATGAGCCGTCCGTGGCTGAGATTGTCCAGCAGGGCGGTTTGTACCGCCAGGCGGACGGGATGATGGAAGGCGAGCTCGACCACGGCGAACCCGATCTTGAGATGACTGGTGCGGGACGCGACGGCAGCGCCCAAAACCAGCGGGTCGGCGTGGGCGGCGGCGCCGTCGAAGTGGTGCTCGGTGAGCCATACGGAGTGCATGCCGATCTGCTCAGCCAGGACGATCTCGTCCAGCGTGCTGTCAATAATGGCCGAGTCGTTCTCGGGGTGGTGGCTGACGGGAAAGACGAAGGAGCCGAAGCGCATATTTGCCTCTCTACGGGTATCGGAATGGGTGTACCGAGATTATAGACTAAGATTTTCGCCCCCGCGCTCCGGCGCATTGAGCTGTGCGTGCCGGCCGACCGCGATCGCAGATGTTCTCGCGCAACGGCATTTCGGGAGAGCAGCGGCATTGCGCAGCCTAGCAGCAGTGCCTATACTTTCTGGGCAATTGATACGGATGCCCGTGGTAACGACGGCTGGGCGAAAAACCGGATCGGGGACGATTGGGGTAGTGTAGTAATGAAGTAGGGTCCCGCCGGAACCACGGAGAAACCGTTTGCCGTGCGGGCCTGGCCGACAACAAAAAGCCGGTCGACGGGTCATTGTGGATTTGGCGCTGTCTCCAGATCGATTTCCGGCTCAGACATCGCCTTCCGCGTCGAGAATGGATGGGTTCTGAGTAATGTAATGGATACTCGTTTTGGAACCAGTCCGGTTGCATGTATCGACACGTATATAGGTTGTATCCAATAGGAATTCACCAGCAAGTCGGAAGTCAGAAGGTTTGCATTGATCCCCTCTTATCCCAGCCTTACTGATGTGGCCAGGGAGTGGACCGCCGGTCGCCTGGTGTCGCCGCGTCAGGTGACGGCGGTGCTCGTTCTGGCGTCGCTGATGGTGTTGGCGTGTGCGCCGGCGGCGACTCCGGACGATCCGTTGTCTCAACCTCCAGGTGGGCCTCCGGTTAGTCTGGTGGTAAGCAACAGCGACCTCGCCGTGGGAGACAACCGCGTGTCGTTCGGGTTGGTGGATCGGGACTATATGCCGGTCCGCCCCGGCACTGTGGCGTTGCGCGCGGTATACTACGAACCGGGAGCCGCGACCGGCCAGGTGCGGCACCGAACCGAGGCAGAATTCCTGCCCTGGCCGCCGGAGGGCCGCCGGGGAGTGTTCATCGCCAACGTGTCTTTCGATCAGGCGGGAACGGCCACCGGCGAATCGCTGGGCATCTGGGAGTTGCACGCCACTTTCGACTATGATCAGTCGCCCTCTGAAGTTGCGGAATCCCTGACCATAGGCTCGGTTGTGTCGGTGGCGGAAGCTCACCGCGCGCCGTTTATCGGTGATGCGGCGCCCCTATCCAACACGCTTACGGTAACAACCGCTACGGACCTTCGAACTATCAGCAGCAGCCCCGAACCGAACCCGGCGCTCTACAGGTTGTCGGTGGCACAGGCGGTGCGGGCAGGAATGCCGGCGGTTATCAGCTTTGCCACGCCGGCTTTTTGCGTTACCGCGACGTGTGGGCCGCAGGTGGCGGACTTGTCGGAACTGGCCGTACAGTATGAAGGGCAGGCCAACTTCGTTCATGTTGAGGTATACCGCGACCCGCACCTGATTAACCCCGCAGACCCGACTCGGGAACTGGTTTCCGCGGTTGACGAATGGGGCCTCGTATCCGAGCCGTGGACGTTCGTGGTGGGAAGCGATGGCCGTATCACCGATCGATTTGAGCAATATGTACCGCCGCGAGTATTGGAAGCGGCGTTATTGGCCGCGATTAATCGGTGAAATTAATTTTGGTTATTGAGTGGTATGGTGTATTGAGCAATACGTATGTTAGATTAGATAGAACACCGGCAGCACAGCGTAAAATGCAGGCAAGCAGGAGCAAAGTTTTGGCCAATGTTACAATAACCATTGAAGGCGATGTGGAGGAAGTGGTGGCGACGCTGAGAGGGATGGCCGGAGGGGTTTCGGGTCCGGGCGTGGTCGCATCGACTACAGCAGCGAGAGAGACGGTCGGTGAAGCAACAGCCGTTACTATAATGCCGGAAACTGGAACAGAAGAGGGAGAATCGGCCGAAACGGCGGCAGGAGCATCGGGAGCTACCTGGACCGCGAGTTACGTGACAACGTTCTGGCGGAATCTGTCAGACACGGCGCGGCAGGCGATGCTGCGGGTCTCGCGGTCGCCCAATCATACTCAGAAGCGCGCGCAGCTTATGCATACCCTGCGGCTTACGCAGCGTGAATTGTCCGGCTCGCTGTCGAGCCAGGGGCACAGCCTGAACCGACTGAAGCGCCGGCGGGGAAACGTGGACCTGCCGCGGCCACTGATTTACGACCGGACCGAAGACGCCTACGTTTTGGATTCCAACTTCGCCAACGCTCTGCGTGAATTAGGCATGAGCTAACGGCCCATCGGGTCGTGCCGCCGCAGGCGATGCGGCTTCAGCGGGATCAACGGGACCAGCGCTGAACAGGTTCGCCGGGATTCTTGCGGCTAGAAGTGAACGCCGCGTCCGGCCCCGCCGTCCACCGCTATGGTCTGGCCGGTGATGGCGGAAGCCAGATCCGAGCACAGGAACGCGGCCAGGTTGGCGATGTCGTCTGGCTCGATCATGCGACCGATGGGTATTTGGGCGACCGAATCGGCCAACTCGGCCTCGGATGAAGTGTTTCGCCTGGCAGCGCGCTCGGCGACCAAGCCTATGTAACGCTCGGTGCGGGTGCTGCCCGGGTGGATGCAGTTGACGAGGATGCCGTCGTCGGCGACATCGTCGGACAGGGCCTTGGAATAGTTGGACATCGCCGAGTTTGTGACCCCTGAGCCTGGGTTGGTGGGGCTGGAGTTGCGGGCAGCCATGCCGCCGATGTTGATGATGCGGCCGCCGCCCGATGCGGTAATGTGGGGCACGCACTCGCGTGCGCAACGGATGTAACCCATGATCTTGGTGGTGATGTGGTTCAGGATAACGTCATCCGGGATCTGGCTGGCGCGGTCACTGGTGCTGTTCACGGCGTTGTTGACCAGAATGTCCAGCTTGCCCAGTCCGTTCACGGTCTCGCGCACCAGGTTGACTATATCCTCGGGCACCGTCATATCCGCGCGAATGGGGATGACGCGAGCGCCGGTGGCGTCGCTGATCTCAGCGGCGGCGGCTCTCAGGTCGTCCTCGCCGCGGGCGCAGATGGCCACCGCGCACCCTTCCCTGGCCAAAGCGTAGGCAATGGCTTTGCCGATTCCCTTGCTCCCTCCGGTGACCAGCGCGGCCTTGCTTTCCAGTCCTGGCAACATGATTTACTCCTGAGTTTGGGTGGGTCGGTCAGCTAGTCGGTTCCGTGATTGCCATTACGGTCCTGAGCCGGCCGCACGATGGTTTCCAGTATGGCCTGCTGCATGGCGACGAGTTGGTTCTGCTGTTCCGCGAAGCACTGACGGTCTTCCCGCTGCGGCTCTTCGTAGCGGCGCCGGTCTTCAGGCGGCCACCTTGAGCTCCTCTCGCCGTTTGTCGCGCAATTCTGCGATGAGCTCGCGAAACCCCTGGCGAGTTTCCCGTTCCTGGTTTAGGAGGTGTCTCATCATGTTGTGGTCGTAGCAATTTTTGGTGTTGGCAACGGCGAGGCCGGCTCCTCCGGCCAGGGCGAGGATTTCGGCGTTGATGAAACGGGCCAGTATATTGGGGTTGCAGAGCCCTCCGGCGGCATTATCGGGCAGGCACAGGATTTTAGTAAAGTGCCAAACGATCCAGACGATCAGGGAGGTGCCGATACCCAAACCTGTAGCTAAACCCCAAGTCTCCAACACGCAGCGGGTGACGTGTCAAATTCTCCTCACCGCTGCAATGTTCACGGAGTGGCGGCAGCGACCAGTTGCCCGACGTCCGCGGAGCCGGGGATATCGCGCACCGCGGCCAATATGGCCTCCAGCTTTTCGGCGGGCCAATTGATCTGCGGGAACAGTGGGCGCAGCCGGTCCGCTTCAGCATCCAGGCCCCACTCCAGCTCGTTGCCCTGATATTCGCCGTGGTACACGTTGCCCCCAGCCATATCGATGGTGATGCGCGGGGCAAAAGCCGGTCGATCCTTGTGACCGACGGTCTGCACCTTGTGCATCAGGGAGAGCACGGCGTCGTGGTTTTCGGCACTGGCGGCATCGGAATCGTCGCCAGGGTCGATGCGGGTGCGCAGTGGTGGATAGGATCCGTTTACGGCGACATAGGCGGTGAAGTAGTGAGTGCTGCCCACAATAGCCTGGCCCCGAGACGGGTTGGGGAATGCCGGCGATGGGTAGAGAGTCTCGAGCCAGTTCATGTCGATGGTTATGCGCTCGATCTCGTCTACCGCCAGCTGGTGGGAGCGCCTGATGTCCGTCATCAGGTCTATTACGGGGCAGTTGTAGCCGGCCGTGGGGTACATTTTGAGCACCGTGTGCAGCAATTCCCAGCGGGTTCCCAGGCCTTCGGTGACCGGATCGAACGAGACGTGCTGGGGGCCGCTGAACACGTAGGAGAGCTCGCCCCGGTTGTTGCCCGTGAAGGCGTTGTAGAACCCGGCCGGCCCTTCCAGGGCCTCCTCGGACCCTCGGACGTCCTCTCGGGCCAGCAGAGCGGCCATAATGCCGCTGCGGGTGGACTGGGGCTCGTGGAACATCATCTCCCGCCCGCCGGAACGCGGCCCCTCGTTGGTGCCGGCAGTGAAGGTGCAGGCCAGGGCAATGGCGGTGACCATCTGGTCCTCGGTCAGCCCCAGCAACTTGCCGGTAGCCACGGCGGCTCCCAGCGTCCCGTAGATGGGGCTGGAGCGAAAACCACGCGCCTGCGTGGACGCGATGAAGTCGCCAGCGATGCGCGATTCTACTTCGTATCCGGCGGCCATGGCGGTGATGAGTTGGGCTCCGGTCGCGCCGCCCAGCTGGGCCGAGGCCAGAGCAGCGGGTATGACGCACGGGCCAGGGTGGGTGAGCATCCGGTAGGAATCTGCCTGGTTGGTGGCATGCATCAGCTTGCTGTTGGCGAACGCCGCCCCGCAGCGGGTGGCGCGGCCTCCGGAGGCCAGGATGCTGGCGCCGTGCGCCGAGGCCTCCTCAGCCAGAACCAGGCTCACTGCAGCCTTGCCGTGATGGGTTCCGGCTCCGACGATGGCAACGACGGTGGCATGCAACAGGGAGGTTTGCATCTTGTTGACGACGGCCGGCGGCAGGTCGGCGGCGTCCAGGTTGACGGCCCAACGGGCAAGCTGGCGGGAAAGGGAGTCGGGCATGGGGGTCAGTTCCTTTTATCCGATAGTGTCGACATGGGGATAGTCAAGGATCAGCTTGTCATCGGTCAAGAGTGGACAAGCCCATTCGATTGCGGTGGCTACCAGTAAGCGGTCTGCCGGGTCGCGATGGAAAGGTTCGGGAAGGCTGTAGGCGCGCACGGCAATCTCTGGGGTGATCGGCAGCAGTTGGACTGCGGGGTAAGTCAACAACCGGTTCAGCCACGGGAGAGGGTCCAATTCCAGCGTGACACGGTGCCTTTCCGTCAGCAAGGCAACCTCCCAGCATGAGACTGCGCTCACTCCTATGGTACCCTGTCGGCGGCGCTCATTGGAAATGGCATTACGTTGAGCCGTGCTGAGCCGGGTTATTTCGTCTGACCACCAAACGCCAATGTGGGTGTCAAGGATTATCACGTTGGCGCTGCCGTTGCCGGAAATTCCTGACAGGATACCTACTAGAATGGAACTCCGTTATCCAACATGTCCAGCTCTTCTTCCGTGAGTCCACCATCCTCCTCTGGGCTGCTAACCCGGAGGATACCTCATCGCGAATACTATTACAATGAACTTCAGTTACACCACACTAGAATGGAACTCCGTTATCCAACATGTCCAGCTCTTCTTTCCGAATCAAACGGCCGTTCATATTTTGAGACAGTACCCTTGTTTGGGTTGCGCAAGGCCGGGCGGCTGAGGTCGTTCGGGTCTACTTCCATTCGGACGTATCCCTCCGGCTGGCGTTGAACAGTCACCTCTACCTCAATATCCTCCGCGAAGGGCAGGTTGTTCAGAATCAGAACGCCGCCTTTGGCGATTTTGGCGGTGGTCTTGAACGTATCCATAGTCGGCCTCGGGAGTCAGTATGGGAATGGCTGACACGCTCGGGTATTGGACATGGTAGCACAGCCGTCCGATGTGACCCGGGGATAACGTTCCCGGCCGAAGCGTCAGTCCAGGTCGCGGATGTAGGCTCTGAAGATGATCTTGCTGGTGGCCAGCGTCAGGACGGCGCCGATGAATAGAAGGACTAGCGTCAGTTCCAGGCTCTGCAGGGCAAAACCCAGCCCGGTCGCCGCCGCCGGCGGGTGTTCGGTGTCCGTTATCGACATCAACAGTATCACCACTCCCAGCGTCATGGCTGCCGCCACATCGGCGGCCCAGTGATGCGCGCTTTCGGGTACTGGAACCCAGCCGACATGGAATAACGCGAAGGACGTCAGCGCGCCGACAGTCAACCCCAAGATGTGCCCTCCCACCAGGTGCCGCAGCCTCGCGCTGCTGGAGTTGGGATGCACGAAAACGATAACGGCGCTGGAGCCCAGGCCGGCGGCCAGGACCGCGTCCGCCACGGAATCGACCATCAGCATGACGACGAGCATCACCGCCGCCGCCAGGGCCGATTGCCACAGGTAGCGCGCTTTGAGCTGGAAGAACTGGACGTTGTACAGTTCGATGAAAAGGGGCAGATGGTAACGTCGGCTGACCCGCCGAGGCATCAATTGCAACTCACCGCGGGCAATCAGGCGGTTCAGGAACCCAGTCGGAGGGCGCGCGCGGCGCTCCCGGGCACGACGGCGTGCGTGATCGCTTGATCCCCGTTTCCGCCGTGACGTCTCACCACCCGCGATGTCGCCAGATCCCGAACTGGCGCCGTCTGCCATCAGCAGGAATCGTCAGGCGAGACTTCGGGCGAAGTCCAGCCAGACTCGAGCGCAGGGCACGGGCAGGATGTGCTGGACGAAACCGGCAACGCCGGGAAAGACGACGGCCCGCCCGTTGGGGAATACGTCGGCGGCCCCACGGAAGTCACCCAGCACCTCCTCGCGCAGCGCTGCTGCGGCGATGATCAACACCGGAGTCTGCACGTCTTTCAGCAGCGGTCGGAGATCGCCAGACGCCTGGGCCTGGAAACCGGCAACCACATGCGGCGTGGTGGCCTTCATCTGCTCCGCGTACCAGCGGGTGTAAGCAGGATCTACAATCTGCGGATCCAGACGGCGACCGATGCTGCTCTCGACCCACGCGCCGATCCCCTCGTTTTCGATTTGAACGGCGGATTCGGCGTGGTGGGCGTCGTTGAAGCTGGTGGGCGATGTGCAGGCGGTCAGGGAGAGGAGCCGTTCCTGGTGCATGGTGGCGTAACGCATCGAGATGCTGCCTCCCACGGTCTCGCCGATGAGGTGGAACTTTTCCAAACCCAGCTTGTCGGCGAATTCGGCCAGGTCCCTGGCGAAGTTGTCCACCGACCAGGGATAGCCGGGCTCGGGGACGTCGGACTGGCCCATGCCCCGCATATCGAACCGGATGACACGGTAGTGCCGCGCCAAAATGGGAACCCAGCCGAACCAGAGTTTATGGTTTTTGGCCATGCCGTGGTGCAGAACCACGGTGTCGGGCTCCGTCCATGGGTCGGTGAAGTCGTCGATGGTGTAGTACAGATCGCAGCCGTCGTCCAAGCGCAGTTTCATTGTGTTTCCGCCGACCTCCGTGCTGTCTGATATTGGTTCTGTCCCAACGGACGAGCGCTAGGCGACGGCCTCGCGCTGTCAGTGACGATTGTTGCTCCGCGAGTTTGGCAAACGCTACTCGATCTCGAGTTCGTTGAATACGGAGCGGGCGATGCGCATGGCGGTGCGGGTGTTTATATAACCGCCGTACATGGACAAGTGGATGAAGATTTCCATCACCTCTTCCGAGGTGAGGCCGACGCCGATAGCCCCGCGAATGCGGCGGCGCATCTGGGCGTCGTACACGCCCATGCTGGTGAGTGCGGCCAGGGAGATGATGGCCCGCTCCTTGTCGTCCAGCGTGGAACGGCTGTAGATCGCGCCCCAGTTGTATTCGTCGACGATGCGTTCCAGTTGGCCTTCCGGGGTTTCGTCCACGTACGTAGGCAGGGTGCCGCCCATATGACGGCGGTGCATCTCTTGTCCCAGCGCCAGCAACTTGTCCGGATGCTGGTTGACGTCGTACTCCAGTGCCGGTTTGTAGTCGATGCCCAGTTCTTCGTAGATGTCCTTGGTCAGCCGCAGCGCGGACTCAACGGCGGGAACCCCGATGTAGAACGTAGACTGGATGAAAATTTCCACCACCTGATTGGGAGTGATACCGACGTTGAGGGCCCGCACGATGTGTCGGCGCAGCAGGTTCAATTCCCCCTGGGTCATCAGGGCAGAGATGGTGGCGATGCAGCGCTGCTTGAGGTCCAGCCCCGGGCGACGCCAGATGGTGCCGAAAAGCGCTTCGTCGATGATGCGCTTGAGGTCGGGCGCCAGTTGATCGACGCCGGGCAGGGCATAGTGGGTGGCATCACCGCCGGCCATTTGTCCGCGCATGTCTTGGCCGGCCTGATAGCGGTCATTGAGGGAAGTCAAGGCAGTATTCCTCCTCGCGAAAAGCGGCTGACTTGAATGGAGGCGACGATGGAACTGCGGCGCAGACGCAGACCATCAGGCGGTCGGATTATAGCATAGCGGTGGTGATGCTTCGCCCGCGCGGAGGTCAGGAAGAGGCGACGGTTTTGGGGTCAGTCGGCGTGCCGCATCACGTCGCCGGCGAACCAGTCCAACCGCTCCAGCGCCTGATTGAGGTCGCTGCCGCGGATGTCAAAAATGATATGGGACACACCCACTTCCGAGTAGGTATGAACATCCTCCAGTATGGCGTCGGTGGAACCGGAGAACCGGCGACGCGGGCCGGTCTGCATGGTTCCCGGGTCGTAAAGCGGGGCCTTCATCGACACCTGTATCTCGGCGGGGTCGCGGCCGGCTTGTTCCGCGAACCGGTTGAGGGTCACCAGGTCGCCGGCCAATTCCTCGGGCTCCAGCGTTGCGGCCGGTATGGTGCCCACCGGGTGCCAGCCGTCTCCGATAGTGGCGGCGCGACGGATGGCGGGGCGGCTCTGGCCGCCCACCCATATCGGAGGGTGAGGCTTCTGGACGGGCTTGGGCAGGAACTGGATGCCCGAGAACTGGACGTACTTGCCGTCGAACTCGGGGTTGGGGCTGGTCCACAGCTCCTTGTAGGCGCGGAGGTACTCGTCGGTTACCGCGCCGCGCTCGGCGAAGGGCGGTGTGCCGAGGGCCTCGAACTCCTCTTCCATCCACCCGACGCCGACGCCCAGGATCAGGCGGCCTTGGGAAAGCACGTCGAGGGTGGCCAGGATCTTGGCGGCCAGGATGGGCGGACGGTAGGGGACAATCATCACGCTGGGGACCATTCGGATGTTTTCCGTGACGCCGGCGAGGTAGGTGAGCAGGGTCAGCTGCTCGAAGTACTCTCCGCTTTCGCCGGTGGGAAACTCCCCGCCCACGGTGTACGGATAGGGCGAATCGATCTGGCTGGGAACCAGAACGTGGTCGCCGGCCACCATGCAGTAGAAGCCGAGGCGGTCGCCGGTTTGGGCGATCTGGGCCAGCGGGCCCGGTTGGGCGTTGGGGCCGTGGTTGGGGAGATAAAAGCCGAATTGCATACTCTCTCCTGAGCGAAGTGATGCTGGGAAGGTTGGTTACAAACCGTTGATCTCACAGTTGCCGAACAACAGGCCAATAATCACAATTGCGATGACGAGCCCGGCTATCACGCCGAGGGCGCAGCCGCAGCCCTTCTTGAATGAATCGAAGAAACCGAACATGGTGGAGCGTGTCCCGTGAACCGGCGGGGTGCCCACTTAGTGCGGTGGTTTGGCCGGCTGCCCTGCTATAATATCGCAGCCTGTTGAAACCCCTCAACCGGCGCCGGAATCGTATCAACACGAAAGCTTTTCTCGAGGAGACTATCAACCATGCCTAACATCACCCTCGAACAGGCCGAAGCAGTACTGGCGGGCGCCAAGGCCGCCGCTCTCGACCTGGGCAAACCCTTCAGTTTCTCCGTCGTCGACGCACGCGGTGACCTGATCACGATGTGCAAGATGGACGGCTCCGCCTGGCGTACGCCCTACGTGTCCCGGGGCAAGGCGCGGGCATCGGCCTGCTTCGGGGAACCCAGCGGAGACCTGACCGAGAGGTCCACCACGCCCATCATGCGGGCGGTGATGGAAGTGGAGCGCGGCGAGTTCGTGCCGGGACAGGGCGCGTTGCCCATCTACATGAACGGCGAGTTGACCGGCGCGGTCGGCGGAAGCGGCGGCACGGCCCAGGAGGATGAGGATTGCTCGCGGGCCGGCATCTCCCGCGTGGCCGGAGCCAGTGCCAGTCGCTAGCGATACACGAAGCGGCAGACAAAAAATGGGCCCCGCTCCAGCCAGAGCGGGGCTTCGACGATTCACGATGGGGCGGGGTCAGTCAGTTGAGGCGACCTCGAAGTGCTTCACCCAGTACTCGCCGCGGTAGAGGTGTTCGACCTCGCGGGCGATGTTGGCGCGGAACTCGCTGGTCTCGTAGGCACGCAGGTTGCCCAGGGTGTCCCAGACGCTTAGGCTGATGCCTTCGTCCGGGTCCTCGGTGCTGCGGATCAGCTGCCGCTCATTCAACCCCTTGGGAGCGGTGCCGGTGGCAACGCGCTCATGGTAGTGCCGCTCAAACTCTTCCCATGAACCTGCCCGGAGCTTGCCCCAAACCATCCGGATAAACATATATATTGCCTCCTTGATGTCGACCGGCCACTGTCGGCCGGCATGGTAAACGTTAATTAGTGCTCCAGGTCTCCGGCGGCGTGCGCAATGATTTTGGCAGCCGTGGCATCGCTCATATGGCCCATGTCCAGCATCATGTGATACAGGGTGGGGTCGTGGGGCGACACCTTGAAGAACTTCTGGAAGAACCTGACCCGTGCTTCCTCCAGGCCTTCCACGTAGGAACGGCCCTCAGTTTCACTGAGGTTCTCGCGTTCCATGATGGTTTCTACGCGTCGCGACAGGGGAGCCAGCATGCCCACGTGGAGCACGCCAGGGGTGTCGCCAAGAATGATGTTGGCGCCACGGCCGATGATCACCACGTGGCCGGCCTGGGCCAAGTTGCGCACGACTTCGCGAGTCGTATCGATGAAGACTTGGTCGTTGACGCGTTGTATCCGCGACGAGGGTTCGCCGGCCAGCTCGTGGTAGGTCTCCGGCAGGGTCTCGATGCCAACCCCGAGGTCATAGTCTCCCGATACCGCGGCGCGTTCCAGGACCCGACCCAGCAGGGCCGTGACCCGGTCGCCGAACCGCTCGACCCGTTGCTCCTTGGCGATCAGGTTGGAGACCGGGGAGCCTATGATGCGCGCGGCCTCGGCGAAGACCATGCGGTCCACGTAGTTGAGATGCAGATCGTGGGCAACCTGTTGACCGACGGCGATGGAGCCGGCCCCAATCGGACCATTAATCGTTATCACGGGCATGTCATCGCCTCCCGATCCCTCGTAGCAACAGGGCGTATTGTGCCGGCATAATGCAGCACCAAATACAGGATAACATAGCCTCCCAACAGGTCGCGGAGCTGTCACCGACCGCCTGCCCGAATACTACGGGTCGGCGTGACGGAAAACGAGGGGCAGGTACGAAACCCGCCCCTCGTCGCGCCAGGGTGCGTTTCAGGCGTCAGACTAGCGCCGCGCGCCGCCGCCTCCCAGGAACCGGCGATCCGACGGGTTTCCTCCGCCGGGTGGGCGGCCCGTGCTGCGGCGTGGGCCCGGTCCGCGGTCATTGGGTTCGCTTCCCAGCATGGTGCCCCGGTCGCGATTGCGATTCGGGCCGCCATTGCCACCGCCGCCGCCACGGCTGGGTCCACGGTCGCGATCACCACCGGGGCCACGTCCCGGTCCGGAACGATCGCCGCCACGTCCGCCGCCGCCACCGAAGCCACCGCGTCCGCCGCGGTCTCCACCGCCACCGCCGCTACCGCCACCACCGCCGCTACCGAAGCCACCGCGTCCGCCGCGGTCTCCACCACCACGTCCGCCGCGGTCTCCACCGCCGCCACCGCTGTAGCCACCGCGTCCGCCGCGGTCTCCACCACCACCGCCGCCACCGAAGCCGCCGCGTCCGCCGCGGTCTCCGCCGCCGCCGCCGCCGCGCGGTCCGCGGTCGTCAAACCCGCCTCGTTCCGGGCGTGGAGTGGGAGGCTCGGTATCGCCCATCAGGGCGCGGCGCGACAGGTTGATGCGACCCATGTGGTCGATCTCGTGGATCATCACGGTGATTTCCTGGCCGATGTCCACGTTCTCGTGAGCAAGGTCGCCCAGGTCTTCGTTGCGCACCAGCCCGTCTTTGCCGCCGGGGGTTAGCTCGACGAAAACGCCGAAGTTGGTGGTGCGGGTGATCTTGCCGGTGATGATGTCGCCCACCTCGGGGTCACGGGTCAGGCCGTCGACCCGGCTGCGGGCCAGTTCGATCATCGTCTGGTCGCTTGAGGAGATGACGACACCGCCGTCATCGGACACATCAATGCCACAGCCGGTCTCCTCCTGGATGGCGCGGATGACGCGTCCGCCAGGGCCGATGAGGGCGCCGATCTTCTCGACGGGGATCTGCATGCGGATCAGCTTGGGGGCGTACCGGCTCATCTGGGTCCGCGGCTCCGATATGGCCTCGGACATGCGGTCCAGTATGTGGAGGCGGCCGACGCGGGCCTGCTCCAGCGCTTCGCTGAGCAATTCCTGGGTCAGACCGTCGATCTTCACGTCCATCTGCAGGGCGTTGATGCCCTTCTCGGTGCCGGCGACCTTGAAGTCCATGTCGCCGAGGAAGTCCTCGATGCCCTGGATGTCGCTGAGGATGGAGTAGCGGTCGCTATCGGCGTCGGTGATCAGGCCCATGGCGATTCCGGCCACGGGAGCCCGCAGGGGAACACCGGCGTCCATGAGGGCCATGGACGAGCCGCAAACGCTGCCCATGGAGGTGGAGCCGTTGGAAGCCAGGACTTCGCTGACCACGCGGAGAGCATAGGGGAAATCCGCTTCCGACGGCATGGCGGCCAGGATTGCCCGTTCGGCCAGGGCGCCGTGACCAATCTCACGCCGTCCCGGGGAACCCACCCGTCGGGCTTCTCCGACGCTGTAGGGAGGGAAGTTGTAGTGGTGCATGAACCGCTTGGTGTTCTCGGGCCCCACAGTGTCCAGGGTCTGCTTCATCGACAGGGAGGCCAAGGTGGCAATGGAGAGCACCTGGGTCTGGCCGCGGGTGAACAGGGCGCTTCCGTGGGTCCTGGGAAGTTCGCCCACGCTGCAGGTGATGGGGCGAATTTCGTCGGTCTTGCGGCCATCCGGTCGGACATTCTGACTGAGGATGCGGCCGCGTACTTCCTTCTTCACCAGGTTCTTGAAAGCTTCGGCGATGTCCCTGCTGGAATAGTCGTCGGCCAGCTGTGCGGCGATTTCGGTCTCGACGGCGTCCAGGCTGGAGTCGCGCTCACTCTTGAACGAGTTGCGCTCCAGGACCTCGGAGATGCGGCCGTTCACCAGGGCGTCGACCTTCGACTGGCGTTCGTCGGTGGCGGAATAGTCGAAGTGAATTTCGGTCTTTGGAGAGCCGCGCTCGGCCACCAGCCGGTCAATGAGTTCGATGATCTGCACGTTGTTCTCGTGGGCCAGCCGGATGCCCTCGAGGATTACCTCTTCGGACACCTCCACGGAGCCGGACTCGACCATCATGATCGCGTCGCGGTTGCTGGCCACGATCATATTGAGCTGAGCGGAGTTGCTGTGCTGGTAGCTGGCGTTGATCCGGTAGTCGCTGCCGTCCCAGGTAACGCGGCACGCGCCAATGGGCCCGTCGAAGGGAATTTGGCTGAGGGACAGGGCAGCGGACACGCCGACCATTCCCAGAGTTTCCGGCGGATGTTCTTCGTCAACCGAAAGGACGGTGATGATGACCTGCACCTCGTTGTGCAAGCCCTTGGGGAACAGCGGGCGGATGCTGCGGTCGGTCAGGCGGGCCGACAGGATGGCCTCGGTGCCGGGGCGCCCTTCACGTCGGAAGAAGCTGCCGGGTATTTTGCCGACGGCGTAGAGTCGCTCTTCAAACTCCACGGTAAGAGGCAGAAAGTCGATATTTTCGCGGGCCTGATCGGACATTACCGCGGTGGCCAACAGAATGGTCTCTCCGCAGGTGACGGTTACGGCGCCGTGGGCCTGCTGGGCCAGCCGACCGGTCTCCAGCGTTATCGGATGCCCGCCGATATCACCGGCGACGGCAAAGGGGTTCATCAATTCTTGGGGGGCGTCAATGGTGGTCATAACAGCAGTACTCTCTACCTCTTCTGGCGACGGTGTTGCTACCAACCTGCTACGTGTGAGTATAGGCCGGTTTTCAGGTGAGTTTTATAGCAAATATTTTCCAGCGTAGTTTGACGCGCCCTGTTTTCGTCAGGAGGTTGCACAACCCACAGTGGCCAAGCGCATTGGCGAGCTGTTGACGGTCCTGGTAATCTCGCGTTTCACGCTGGGCAGTGGGATTGCGAATAGGGGGAGATTGGCAAACCTTGGGATGGGTGACCTGGCCGATTCGTCCGGGCGCGAACGCTCGCGGCGTGAGGAGCCGTTTAACGCCTGCAGAGCCACCGGATGCGGGTTCCGGCCGGCCGCTTCTGCGCGTGCATGGACCGAATCCCGGCTTGAAGAAGCCGGACTAACGACGTAAACCCAGCCGGGCGATCAGCCGCTGATAACGGCCCACGTCTTCGCGGCTGAGGTAATTCAGAAGCCGGCGACGCTTGGAGACCATGGTTACCAAACCCCGTCGGGAGTGTACGTCCTTGCGGTGAGTGCGGAGATGGTCGGTCACCTGCCGGATGCGCTCCGTGATCATGGCGACCTGTAGCTCGGTTGAGCCAGTGTCTGACTCGTGTGATCGATATTCCGCGATGATTCCTTGCTTAACGTCGGCGTCCAACATTACAGGTTGCTTACCCTTCCATTTTGATTCTGTTCATTGTTTCGCTAAATATGCTAACACGTCGCGCGACAATAAGCAACTCAGGCAATCTTCAGATAATCGACCATTTCTGATAGTTTAGGCACGGATCACAAGTTATGGATGCGGAGGCTCTTCCAAACCCTATTACAAACTGGAGATGCCGGAGTGCCAGCAATAGTTGTTCTCTGTGTCTGGCTTGCACAGTTTGAGGCCGGGGAGACTACGACGCGAAAGGGGCGCATCCACAAAATGCGCCCCTCGCGGCTGCTTGGCAGGATTTTGGGCTTGTGGTCTAGCCCAGGAAGCCCTCCACCAGTTCCACAAACCGGTCAGTGGCTTCGAGTTCAGGGTGGTGGCCGCAGTTCTCGATGATCTCGAGGCGGCTGCCGGGAATGCGGCGATGGTACTCCTGGCCGGCGCCGACCGGGACGATGGCGTCCTGCTGACCCCAGATGAGAAGCGTCGGTACGCGCTCCAGCCGGTATACTTGGTGGACCAGGCCAGGGTCGTGCATGTACGGTCGCCACGAGACCCGGCAGGTCCCCTCCATGGCGTGCTCCCACCGCTCAAGGATATCCTCCTCCGGCTCGGCGGGACAGATGTCGCGGTACTCGGGCGTGCCGTCCGGGTCCAGCAGCGAGTCGCGGATGTACAGAGGCGGAGTGACTTCGAAAATGTCGTAGATCTGTCCTTCCGGGGGGCGGATGCCGCCGGCGCCCACCAGAATGAGGCGGCGGAACTGCTGCGGACACATGGTGGCCAGCTCGGCGGCCAGCCAGCCGCCCAGGGAGAAGCCCATCAGGTCGGCTCCCTCCAGCCCCAGCTTGTCGAACGCGCCCAGGTACCAGATGGCCATGTCGTGCATCTTCATGGACCAGTCCAGTTGGTCGGACGCTCCGAAGCCGGGATGGGACGGTATATGCAGGGTGTGGTTCTGGGATAGGGCCTCGTGGTAGCGGAGCCAGCCGGGATGTCCCAGCTCGTCGTGCAGGATGACCAGCGGGTTGCCGGAGCCTCCCGTGACGACCTCCACATGGGAGCCGGATACCTCGGTGATGCTGGAAGTCCAGGGTTGGGTTGCAGTGGTCATGGTATGGCTAATCCTCTGGGCTCGGCGGGCGGAGCGATGTCCTGCGGTCGGTTACGCCCCTGACGGTGGTTACTATTAGAGTATGAGCGGATATGGAGCGGGCGATGGGATTCGAACCCACGACTTTTTGCTTGGGAAGCAAACACTCTACCACTGAGTTACGCCCGCTCGACGGGTGGCGGTCCAGTGTCAACCGCCTGCCGCAAGTTTGCCACAGGGCGGCGGGCAGGGCAAGGGTTGGGAAAACGACGATAGCCGGGTACCATCCCGTATGGTATAAATTTGTTAATGCATCCTGTTCCGAGTACATGGGGTGGGCAGGTTCCCAAAATGGCAAAAAACACTCTCACATTTGAACTCGGCGGACGTGTCGAGATTTCGAGCTTTGCCGATGGAATTGCCGCGTTCCGACGTTTGGTTACTGCTTTGACACCCAAAAATGCTGGCGTAACTTGGGTGGTGGACGACTTGCAACCGGGCAGTGCCGTGGTGACCCTTAGAGGAGAAGCCCTCGACCCACAGGCGGTGGAGCGCATCGTAGATGACTACGAGAAAATAGGAGCTGCGTTGGAGTGGCACGGAGAATTGCCATCGACCAACTCCCGGGTTTCGGGGGCCGCCGGCGCTATCCAAAGCCTGACGGCGACCGCGGAGTACGTGCGGTTCCAAACACACGACGTTGATCATACGGTATATCGCAATGGATACACCCTTGATCGCGTTCCGCCAACGGTTTCCATCGGTGTAGTCACGGGCCGTATACAAACCCTGAGCAACAGGACTGGTCTGCGTTTCAATCTGTACGACACCTTGCACGATAAAGCAGTAGCATGCTACCTCGCTGCGGGACAGGAAGAATTGATGCGAGAAGCATGGGGTCGTCGAGCGACGGTAACGGGTCGGATTTCCAGGGAGGCTAGGACTGGCCGTCCGATCGCGGTTCGTCAAATCGTTGGTGTGGATGTATTGGACGAGGTAGGACCGGGCTCCTATCTGAACGCCCGAGGCGTCGTACCATGGCAGCCAGAGAGCAGACTGCCCGAAAATATAATCCGCGAGCTACGAGATGCCTGATAACAACGCGTGCATCTATTGGGACGCGAATCTATTTCTCTCGTATATTAACGAGCATCCGGACCGAATTCTTACTTTAGAAGCCTTGCTGGGAAACAGTGCCGACGGAACGGTGCAAGTATACACGTCCGCACTGACAACAGTGGAGGTAGCATTTGCCGCATGTGAGCAGCAGCGCAGAGCTCTGGATCCTGTGCAGGAACAGAAGATCGACGCGCTTTGGAACGATCAGGATGTTGTAAGCATAGTCGAGTACCATGACGCTATTGGCCGCAAGCGCGCAATCTGATGCGCCAGGCAATCACGCAACAAAGGAGTCTAAAGCCTTTGGATGCAATACACTTGGCGACAGCGTATTGGTTATCGACTGTAGGTTTCCCGGTAGCAGAATTTCACACGTATGATCGCCGTTTAGATGCCTACCAGTCGATCGTTGGGTTCGATGTTTGCGAACCGTACGTGGCGCAGCCTCGAATGATTTAGCAGCGTACTTGGGTTGGGACGTGTGAATGCCTGTCCTTACGCCGCAATCGCCGCCTCTCCCCTCGTCTCCCCCTGGAAGTCGCGGGTTAGCTGGGCGAGGAGGAAGAAGATGTTCTCCACGGCGTTGGTGGCTTCGACGATGATGCGGTGGCGGCCGTCGTCCTCCTCGGGGGCCATGGCCAGGTAGCGGGCGCGGATGTCCTGCATCAGGCTGCGGCGGTCGCCCATCACCTGCTGGACGAACGCCCAGGAGTCGGCGTCGTCCTCTTCCAGGGCGTCCAGGAAGATGAGCAGCGCCGCGTCGGTGCCCTCTACCACGCTGATCTGGAAGGTCTCCAGCATGTCGTCCTCGGGCAGGTCCCGCAGCAGGTCGGGCAGGGCGGAAAACTGCTCCTCCAGCCAGGTGATGAGCTTTTGGCGGCTCAGCACCGCGTTACGGCGTTCGCTGTCCTGGCCGGGATTGCGCTGTCCCAGCTCGGTCAGGAATTCGTCGATGCGGCCGTTGATCTCCAGCGTGGACTGGCGAACGGCCCCAAGGGGCAGTCCCATGCGGGCCTGCTCCAGGTATTCGGAGAACCTGCCCAGCACCCGTTTCTGCTCCAGGTGCGCCAGGTCCAGGGCCGTCGTGACGTCGTCGATGGCCTGGTCGTGGATGAACTGGGGACGCGACCGTTCCTCCTCGGCGCTGGCCGGCCAGATGCGGGCGAACAATCGCATGGTCCAGTCGGGCGCAGACAGTACCACCATGCGGGAGGGCATGCCGAACACGATGACGGCCAGCGCCATCTGCGGGCCCAGGCCGATGTCGGGCCAGGTCACCAGGGCCTTCACCAGCGGGATCCCCGCGTACACCTCTATATATAGGAGGAGCACCAGGATGGCCGCGGAGAAGAAGACCTGGCACGACCAGAACATGCCCAGCTGCCGGGCGGTTCCACTGAGCCCTGACGAGACTACGATCACGCTGACGGCCAGGCCGACGTAGGAACCGTAGATGTACATCAGCACCTGTTCCACTCCTACCAGATCGGCCGCGGCCAGACCGATCCCGAAGGCGACCACGGGCACCAGCGCCTGCACGACGAAGGTGAGCAGCGCGCCCAGGATGAACGACAGCAGGATCGAGCCGGCCGAGAGTTCCAGGCCGGCCTGGAACCACGTTTGATCGGCCAACGGGTGCGCCGATTCCTTAATTAAGACCAGTCCGAAGAGCAGGGCCGCCACGCCAAACAGCATGGCGCCAGCCTCGCGGTAGTTGCCCCGCTGCAGTCGGGTGACGATCAGGCCGCCGATCCCGATGCCGTAGAGGGCGGCCACGCGGATGTCCACCGTCACTATGAAGAGGATTAGTCCCACGCCCATCTGCGCGCCCAGGGCGATGGGGTAGCCCTGCTTGGTCGAGATCAAGCCCGACCGCAGCATGCTGATGGTGATGAACGTGACGGCCGGCGAGCTCTGGGTGATGGCGCCGGCCAGCGTGCCCCAGCCGAAGGCGGCGAAGCGGTTGTCGGCCAGGCGGCTGGCCAGCATCCGGAGGCGCGGCCCGACCACCGTCTTGAGGTTTTCCGAGAGGAGCCACATCCCGAAGAACAACAGCCCGACGCCGCCCAGGATGCCGCCAAGCACTGCAATCATGTCATTTCCCTTTCGCCCAATTATGGGTCGTTGGATCGGGCAGCCCGGGACGTAAACACCGGTATAGGCTTGTCAGGAGGTCAGTCGCCGTTTCGAGGTACTGGCTTCCCGCTTCTGATTGCTATGTCTGGCCGACCGAATGCCGCGAGGTCGCGAAATCTGGTCGCCGGCCTGATTACTCCGAAGGTGTGGGTGCGCCCGCCGCCGCCCGCGCCGGCTCCGCTACCTTCGTACTTCCAGTCGGATGATTGGAGGAACGCGATGTGGACTCGCCATATCACCACGTGCCTGCCCGGTTCTATCGTGCCAGTCGCATCAACCAGATACCGAATGACGCAGTACCAACCGGCGTGATCGTAGTGGGCCTGTACTGCCCAGGGACGTATGCTCGCTTTGATCTCCAGAGAGTCGTTGGCGGGTGGAGGGTCAGTTGAACCACGCCGTTTCAAATCGGGAAAGCGTTGCTGGGCTAAATCGGTGTGCCGTGGCTTTTCATAAACCGTCAGTGCAGAGAACGCCCTCGCCGCGAAGATACCCACCAGGGCGCTGAACACATTGGCCTGCTCGAAATAGACGTCAACGAACTGCTCAACCTCGTTTTCTACGGACGAAATCACTCTTCCCAGTTGCCCGATGGTTAGTCCCGGCGGCAGTGCTACACCATGGTTTAGCCAGGCATCCCGAGAGTCTTGACTAGTCATCTTCCAGGCGGGACAGAAGAGGAACTGCCCTCTGCGCCATCGAGTGATACTCAGGTGACGCCTCGATGCCTATAGCGTGCATTCCCTGGGCCCGCGCCGCAGCAATGGTGGAACCCGAACCCATAAACGGATCCAAGATCATACCTACCCCCAGCGGCAACGCTGCCCGCGTCAGTTGCCGCATCAGCCGCTGCGGTTTCAGCGATGGGTGCGGTGCGATTGCGCGTTCGGCTCTGGAGGCCGGCGGACAAACGATAACGTCCCAAAATGGCTGCTCATCCGATATGCGCCTTAGACCTCCCACGCCCCAACGTTTGAGGTTGTCCTGGACACGCCCCTCTATCGGTTTGCGGAACAACCCCCATGGCTCCCAGCCCGAACGTGGCATCACCGATACGTCGGGAAACTCCTCGTGGGCGTTTTTGGGCCGGTCGCCGCCGCGCAAAGTCTTCACGATGCGCACGATCTCTCCCCGCTTTTCGAAGCCTGCTTCCATCATCGGCATGTAAACGTGATGCGACAACAGTGGGTTGGTTGCAATGAAGACGTGTGCGCCAGGCACGAGAACGCGCATCAGAAGGGGCGCGAGCCTGCGGAAAAATCCTTGTAACGCTGCCTCTTCCGCCGGCGTCAACACCGTAAAGCGGGGAACGGGGCTGCGGTGTGCGCCGTCGAAACTTGGTGGGATGCGCCACACTCCTCCGGCGCCGTTCTTTCGCTTGGCCAACTGGTCAGAACGGTACTCAACCAGTCCGTAAGGCGGATCAGTGACGACCGCGTGCATGGACGCCGGTTCCGTAGCCGCCAGCCATTCAAAAGCGTCTGCCCTGACCAGGTCACTGTCATTGGCTACATCCCCGCCGCCGGGTAGCTCATGCTCTGGCGCCGCGGACTCGGCGGCATCGGAGAAGTCTTGCAGTTTCGATTGGAACGCCATAAGTATCTCCGGGCGTGGCCCAGCATAGCGCAGCCCCCATGTGCTGTCTATTGACCGGTCGGCCGGTCGCCCCACGGCACTTCGGGCAGGTTCCGTTCCCGGCGCACTTCGTTGATGGTGAGGACGCCGCGATCCAGCAGCGCCGACTCCCGCTGCACCCGGTTGTTCTCGTCCTCCTGCAGCGCCTCGATGGCCGACAGGTCGAACTCCACGGTGAGCTGCGGGTAACCCAGCCGCGGCAGCAGCATCCGGTTCAGCTGTTCCTCCAGGAACTTCACCTCCGGCACCACGGTGTTGCGCCAGAACATCCGCTCCGACGCCTGTACGTTGGCGTAGGTGGCCCGCTCGAAGTCGCCCAGCAGCAGCTTGGGTACCCCGTCGGTGCGGCTCACCTCCTCCAGGCTCCAGCGCAGCCCCTGGATGAAGTCGATGTCCCGGTGGGACAGACCCAGCGTCTTCACGTCGCGCACCGCCGACGCCACCGCCGGACGATTCGCATTGCCGGCGCCCTGGTAGCGCGCTTCCCACCGGGCGTAGAACTCCTCCAGCTCGGTCTCGTTCATATCCTGGTTGGTCAGCAGCAGGAAGTCGGGGCGGGCCGAGTTGCGCAGCAGGTGCCGGTTGAAGCGCAGCCCCTCGTGCCCCATGTCGGCCGAGAGCCGCGCCGGCGCCAGCGGCGACAGGCCGGCCAGCTCCTCCATCGGGTTGAAGTAGCGCAGCCACACGATCTCGTCCGGCGTGTACGCCACCGGCTCGGCGACCCCGCGGTACACGAACCCTCGCACGTAGCGACGCCGGTCCGGGATGACCGCCATGCGGTCGGGACGCAGGGGCCACAGCTCCGGCTGGCCGTCCTCGCCCCGCTCGATGGCCCAGTAGGCCGCGCCCCACAGGCACAGGTGGGTCTCCGTCGCTCGCCACAGGTCGGCGCGGGTGTGCCACGGGTTCACCCGGTCCAGCAGACGCGCCACCGGATGCGACGGCTCCACCGCCGTCCTGCGCCCGCCGGCCTCCCCGGTCCGGTACACCCGCAGCGGCGGGCGGGTCAAGGAGTCGGCTCGCAGCTTGATCGCCGCGTACACCGACGGCGACGTCGCCATGTACCGTCCGTACTCGGGCCGCGCCCAGCCACCGCCGGCGTCCGTGCCCAGGCCGGCCATTCGTTCCTCGGAGGGCAGCCGGTCCGCCAACGCCGCCCGGTTGGCCCGCTGCACCACCGCGCCGCCCGTCGGCTTGCGCCCGGGGACGCGGACCGCCTTTAGCATTTTGCCCAGTTTCACCATGTCCCATCCTCTCTATAATCGCCCGTGTCATCGCCACGTGCCTGTCATTGCGAGGCGCTTGCACCGTGGCAATCTTGTGCTTCTTTCGCAGGGGCGAATAATCATTCGCCCCTGCCCTGATCTGCCGGTATTAAAGGAATAGGTCCCGCAGCCACGCCGGGTGTTCGCCCAGCGGCCCGACGTCCAGGAACGCCAGCATCAGCGCGTCGGCCTTGTCCGGTGACGGCAGCCCGCGACTCTTCATGCTCTCCTTGCTTTCCATCAGCACCTTGCCCCGGCTGTTGTACCGGTACCGCAGCGACGCCAGCTCGGCGATCAGCTCCGCGTCGCGCGGGATGCGGATGGTGTGGTCGCGGAACCGGCGCGCCAGCGTCCAGTAGCCCTCCGCCCGCAGGTTGGCGCAGGTGATCTCCTCCCGCACCGTTCCGTTGCTCCCGTTGAACCCGTACACCGGATGGCCCTGCTCCCGCAGTATGTCCACCACGCCGGAACCCAGGCCCGTCTCGTCCACGTTCAGCTGCTTCGGATGCTGGTCGCGGGACGCCGCAATGATCTCGCCGGCCACCGCGGTGTTGGCGAAACCGTGACGCACGCGTATGTCCACTACCACGTTGCCTCGCCGCACCATGATCACGGTCCGGTCGTTCCCGAACCGCGCCACGTCCACGCCGACCACCACCGGCCCGGCTCCCGTCGGCCGCGATCCCGTCGGCCCGGCTCCCGTGAGCAGAGATCCCGTGAGCAGCGATCCCGTCTCCGCCGGAACCTCGCCCGCCGGATACGTCGCGTCGTCGATGTCCGTTACCGAGATCAGGTTGTCCTCGCCCCGGTCGGGGAACTCGCTCATCACCCGCGCGCGGAACATCGGGCTGTCCTCGCCCCACATCTCCCGCCGCTCCTCCACCCACGCCGGGGTCGTCAGTCCGGGAACGACGATCCGTCCCTGCTCGACGTTGGGCGACTCCAGGGCCGATATGGTGATGGTCTCGTAGATCCCCCGCTCCCGGTGAAAGGCCCGGTGGAACCCGCCCGAGCTGGTCGTCGGGTTGCCGATGAGCAGCAGGCTGGCGTTCGCCGAGGTCATCACCGCCTCCACCGCCTCGTAGATCGGCTCCGCGACCCCCTCGGCCTCGTCGACCACCACGAACATGTTCTCGCAGTGGAACCCCTGGAACTGGTCGGCGTCGTCGGCCGAGAGCCCCAGCGCGTAGCGGTCGTCCGCCAGCTCCCAGCGGGTGTCCAGCATCCGGCCGCCCAGCGCGCCCGACGCGCCCCGGTACAGCCGGTGGATCTGCCGCCACAGCACGTGGCGCACCTGCCGGAACGTCGGCGCCGTGCTCAGCACGATGGCCGGGTCGTGCGCGTGCACGTACCACAGCGCGGCCACCGCGGCGGTGAAGTCCTTGCCCAGCCCGTTGCCCGACTTCACCGCCACCCGCCGCTCGCGCTCCACTGCCCGCAGCACCTCCGCCTGCTTGCTCCACAGCTCCACCCCCAGGGTGTCCGACGCGAACCGCACCGGACTTTCCGAACCTACCGGGCTTACCGAACCTACCGGGCCTGCCGGGCCTGCCAGGCCGGTCCGTCCGGCCCCTTCCTGATCCGTTGGTGAGACGTCCGTCGCGGGACGCCGCCCCACTATTGGACGGGATCCCGCGGCACGGGTTCTCGCTGAACGGGGTCCCGCGACGCGTCCCGCAACGGCCGGCGTCGCACCGACGCCACCGACGACAGTCGCCGGCGCGCCTCCTCCGGGTTGTCCGGCGCTGCCGCCGGCACCACGTTCGCCCCGCCCGCGTGCCCCTCCGGCGGGCTGAACAGGAACCCGCACTCCAGGCAGCGATACACCGTATGGTCTTCCCCGTCCAGTCGGGCCAGTTCCAGCAGTCGGTCCGAGTTACAACGACGACAGATCAACACTATCCACCTCTTTACCGTGGCCCGAAATTGCGGATTGGCAGGCCACGCTTAATAGCCTATAGAACGCACGTTCCACACGTCAATAGCGTCGTGTCAGCAAATCGGTGGGTATTCTCCACTCCCTCTTGTCATTGCGAGCGCAGCGTGGCAATCTCGTCGCGTGAGCAGACGTCGTCCAGGCAACGGGATTGCCACGTCGCTAACGCTCCTCGCAATGACAGTCCCGGCGCGCGTGTCATTGCCAACCCCCAAATCCCCCTTGTCATTGCGAGCGAAGCGTGGCAATCTCGTCGCACCCCGAGCGCCTCTCGCCGACTGCAATGCCCAACTCCAAGTCTTACCACGTTTACATCATGGCCAACGCCAGATTCACTACTCTTTACGTCGGCGTGACCAACGACCTGACCCGCCGGGTGTTCGAGCACCGGCAGAGGAAAGATCCTCGGTCGTTCACCGCCCGGTATAACCTGACCCGGCTGATGCATTTCGAAGAGACCGGTGACGTCGAGGCTGCCATCGCCCGCGAGAAGCAGCTGAAATCGTGGTCGCGGGCGCGCAAGGTTGCCCTGATCGATGAGGTGAATCCGGCGCACGACGACCTGGCCGCCGATTGGTACGGCTGAACGCATCGAGATTGCCGCGTCGCTGCGGCTCCTCGCAATGACAATACACAGGCCCTGTCATTGCGAGCGCCTCCTACCCCTGTCATTGCGAGCGCCTCCTACCCTTGTCATTGCGAGCGCCTCCTACCCTTGTCATTGCGAGCGCCTCCTACCCTTGTCATTGCGAGCGCCTCCTACCCTTGTCATTGCGAGCGCCTCCTACCCTTGTCATTGCGAGCGCCTCCTACCCTTGTCATTGCGAGCGCCTCCTACCCTTGTCATTGCGAGGAGCCTTGGCGACGCGGCAATCCCGGCAGTGCGTTGCAGGCCCTGACGAGATTGCCGCGCTTCGCTCGCAATGACAGTTGAGCAAACACCAAAAAGCCCCGCCGGCTTCCCGGCGGGGCGTAATTGCGGTCGTTGGCGGGAGAGCCTAACCCGGATTGTGCCGCTCGACGAACTCGACGATGCGAGCGTCCAGCCCGCCCTTCCGGTCGTCCAGCGTGCCGGCGTCAGCGAACGCCACCCCCAGGTGGGCGTCCCGTTGGATGTCTTCCCAGTCGGTCTCCAGCTCGAACTCGTCCCGCAGTTCTTCAAAAAGCTGGTCCAGCGAAGCCTTGTCGAACATATCGGTTTTGTTACCTCCTCCAGTTGTTCGGCGATCCGGCGGTCGGATCGCCCGGAGCCACGTCGCCGTCGTCCCGAGCCCGAGTGCTCCCGGACCCCATACGAACCCGAACTCCAGGCCGGGCCAATTTCCGGCGCTCTTGGCAGCAGGGGATATATTACTCCCTATCATCGCCGGGGGCAAGCGTTGGCCGGGGGGCAAGCGTTGGCCGGGGGCAAGCGTTGGCCGGGGGCAAGCCAGGGTCATTCGGTTGTCATTGCGAGGAGCGTAGCGACGTGGCAATCTCGTTGGCCTGATTGGTCTGCTCGGCACAAACGCCGGCATCGCGACGAGATTGCCACGCTGCGCTCGCAATGACAGAGAGATAACCGAAAGATCCTGCGGGGGCAAGCCAGGGTCATTCGGTTGTCATTGCGAGGAGCGTAGCGACGTGGCAATCTCGTTGTGATCCGACCGCTTGTGCCGGGTAAGATCACGGCGCCGACGAGATTGCCGCGCTTCGCTCGCAATGACCGGCAGGCGAGCGTTGGCCGGGGGGCAAGCGTTGGCGCAGCCCACAAAGCCCAATGGCCGGCGCCTTCAGATTTTAAAGGGGGCTATGCAGGCTGTCCAACTTGCCCAGGAACCGGCCCATGTCGAACAGACCTGCCGACACGTGGTCAGCATCGTCCTGGTCCTCGTAGAAGTTGGTGTGCATGCTGATGGCCACGCGGAAGAGACGGCGGACCGCCGCGTCACCGGTTGCGTCGGCCAGCCGTCCCACCACCCGGCGCAGCGTGGCGTGCCGCTGGTGATCCCAACCCCGAGCCTGGGCAACGGCCTTCAGCATCTGCGCCGCCGCGCCCCAGCCCTTTTCCGACGCTTGGCGCAGGTCACCCTGCTCCAGTTCCGACCAGCCCTGGGCCAGCAGCTGCCGGCTGGCCTCCCGGTAGGTTTGCGCTCGCGTCGTCATGCAATCCTTCCGCCGGCTAGTCGGCCGCCGGGTCGGGCACCGGTTCCGCGGGAGTCAGGATGACGGCGCCCGACTGGTCGTCGTGGCGGTGGCGCAGCACCAGGTCCACCCGCTCGTGCAGCGCCCGCAGCAGCCCGCGATTCTCCGCCACCTGCTCCCGCAAGCCCGCCACCTGCTCCCGCAGGCCGGCTACCTCCTGCCGAATGTTCCGCATCTCTTCCCAGATACCATCGATGCGGCCTTCCAGCCGGCCCACCACTGAGCTCAGGCGCAGCACCGCTACCAGCATGGTAACCACCAGCAGGCCCTGGAAGCCCATGGTGGCGAAGAGGATGGTGGCGTTCACGTTGAAGTCGCCCATTCTGCTGCCTCTATAAGGTTCTTCGATCAGTATAAGGTTCTTCCAGTATGCTATTGCCCGGCGCCGCCGGGGGCAAGCGCCGCCCGAGCCCGGGCCGGCCCGCTTGGGCGATTACCGGGTCAATCTTACATCGATGCACCGGATTGACAGGATTTAATGATTGGGCTGGATGTCCGGTGCGACGGGCATGACGCCGGGTGATGAACCGCCCGCCGGCATAGTCCCCATCCTGTCGATCCTGTCCAGCGATGTAAAATAGTGAACCGCGTTCGCACGGGGGCGAGCGCCGCGGCAGTTTGCTGGCCTTTTCTTAAAAATCGGCCAAAACCGGACTCTTTTCGTAATACTCCCGTAATATTGACGCCGCTACAATTGCAAGCCAAGTCTGGAAATCTATCCTGCCGTCGACCACGGCCGGCCGAGCGCCGGCCCCACGGATGGCCTCACCGCAAGGAGGTGTGAACGCCGAGGATATGTCGAAAGCCGCCCCACGCCCGCCCGCGGGCAACTCTTGAACACTGGCCCCGGAAACAACGGGCCGAGGGCGCAACCGAAACTCAGGATTAAACACAGGACAATCTCGAAAGGGAGATCTTGTCAAATGAGTAGAAAAACGAGAAAGCTGATATGGTCAGCGCCCCTGGTGGCGGTGTTAGCCGTCGCCGGCGCCCTGGCCATGTTTGTGATGCTGGCGCCCGACAATGCGCAAGCAGACGGCGCCCCGGGCCCGGTGACCGGCCTGAACGCCACCACCGACAAAAGCTACACCGAGATTGAGCTGAGTTGGACGGCTCCCGCCACCGGCACGGTCACCGGCTATCGCATTGACATGGCCTCGGCGACCAACCCTCACGTCTGGTTCGCCCACGTGGCTGACACCGAAAGCACGGACACCACCTACAACGATATGGGGCTGTCCGCCGGCCAAGCGCGGCGCTACCGCGTGTTCGCATTGAACGGTGACCACACCGGGCCGGCCTCTATCCGGAACGAGTCCGTGGTGGGCAGCACCAAGAGCGCAGTAACCCCAGGAGCGGTGCTGAACGTGCGGGCCGTCGCAGCAGGGAGCAACCAGATCAACCTGAGCTGGGATCCGCCCTCCAACCTGGGCGCGGACAAGCTGGCGAGGTATTGCATCGTTGCGTTCGACTCCGACGGGACTACCGTTATCGGCGATACTGAGGCGGGGGCAGCTGATGTAATCAATGCAACCAAGTGCGGAGAGCTAAACCTGAAAGCCGATGACCTGCCGGAGTTGAATGACGCCGATGGCGACACCGCCCCCTATCTCCACGTCATCGTTGACGGCGGCGCCACTACGTACCAGCACAAGGCAAAGGACCTCGAAGACGACTCCGAACTGGACGCCGAGGACGAGTGGCACTATATCGTCTTTGCCGCAACGCGGGGCCACGATGTTCTCGCCGCGACGACATACGCGGCAAGCGACTTCAGCAGCGCCGCATCCAACACTGCCAAAGCGACAACGGCAAAGGCCAGCGCTGGTGATCCGGTGCAGATGCCGGGAAGCCTCATTGCGTCGCCCGGCGCCAGCACTGTCGATTTGTACTGGGCCTGGCCGGCCGGCTACGAGTCGGAGAACTTCTACTGGGAAGTTTCGACCAAGTCCAACTTCCCTACCGGCGACGATACCATGGCCGCGGCCGTTATCGAGAGCGCTGCTAGTGCGAGTGCAACCACCGCTCAGGTTGCTGACAACACTCAAAGTGGCGACTCGGGGCGCGTCTATTACCGGGTGAGAGCGGGCACCGCGACTGACACCAGGAATGTGTGGTCCAACTCGGCCTCCGTTCCACTGCCGCTCAGGGACATAACTGACGAAACTCACAGGCCTGCGATAGACAACACCAACGGGCTCACCGCCACCCCTGACACTGCGAACCCTCGCAATCAGATTAACCTGGCGTGGACGGACGAGGAAACAGATCGTCCGGATCCGACGGGGCACGTGTTGCACTACCGCAAAAACGTGGACAACGCACCGTGGCGTGAGCTGGAGTACTCTCCATACCAGTGTTGCAGCTTCGAGCACCTGGGTTTGGACGCGTCCACATCGTACCAATACCGCATTTTCCCCTACTACGATTCCGCGGATAAGGGGAGAATATACGGCGCGCCTGATCACGCCGTGGGGCTCACGGCCAACCCGGTCGCTCCTGACCCGGTGCGCGGATTGGAGGTAGTGTCGGCGGGCCGCGATGCCCTCAAGCTGACGTGGAACGCGGTGACCGTCGACGGCGGCGCGCCCATCGTCGGATACCGTGTGGACGTTGCCGCGGACGACATTGACAACGACGCCACTCTGGGTGCATCCCCCGGATGGGAACCGGTGGAAGACGTCGCCGACGGCAGCATCTACCACGTCGCTGCCGACGAAACGCGGGAATACACTTACAAGGATGCAACCGCAAATTCCAATGCGGGCCTGACGGCGGGCAACGTCAGATGGTTCCAGGTTTTCGCGGTGAACGCTGCGAATGACGGTGGCAACACCGATGCTCTACCACCGACCGACACTGGACCCAGCGAGCTTGAACAGGCGCAAGCTGACGCCGTGCCCGGTGAGGTGGCATCCACGGTACTCGCCCCCAACGCGCCGAAGAGCCTGACGGCGGAGACAGCCCGCAACAGTAGCGGCATGTTGCAGACGGACCGGGGCGTCCAGTTGCACTGGCTCACGCCGGACGATCATGACGAGCCTGAAAACCTGGTCACCAGCTACGTGATCGAACGCCGCGAGAAGGTCGGCGATGCCGACTGGACCGACTGGGACGATGTGGGAACGATCCTGATCACCGCTTCCAACCCCGGGCGTACCCACTTCACCGACGGCGACAAGCCGGCGGCGAACGAGCAGCGTGAATACCGGGTAGGCGCCAAGAACGGCAAGGGAACAACCTTGTCCAATGTGGCCGAATACCCGTTGGATCCGGACCACACGCATCCGCCGGCCTCGATGGACGAGATGGCGCCGAGCATGGTCGAAGCCATGGTCGGCACAGGGGACACAGTCGAGCTGACCTGGACGCCTGGCGAGAACGCCACCATCCACTGGGTTGGCGGTTACCGTGTCGGCGACGACAACCAGCCTGATCTGGACAACCATTTCTGGATGATGGCCGACTCGGACAGCGGTCACACTTTGGATATGAGTGACAAAGCCGCCGGTACCTATGTGTTCCAGGTGACTGCGGGAATGTACGACAGTGCCACCGACAGCACCAGCTGGAGCACTTGGGAAATCTCCGACGATTACGAGCACAGCCCGTAACCCGTTCGGACAAGTCCCTAGCGACCCACCCGGTTGCCGGACTGGCCAGACGGGAACCACCCGGAAACGTCAATTCGGCAACCGACAACGACAATCTCAATAGAGGAGATTTCGACAAATGAGTAACAAAACCAGAAAGCGCATCTGGCCGGTGTCGCTGGCGAGCGCCATCGGCGTCGCTGCGGTGCTCGCTGTGCTGGCGGTGGCAACTTGGGTGGTGACTCCTACGGAAGCCCAGAACCAAGGTCCCCCGCCGGCGGCGCCGACAAACTTGACGGCCACTCCGGTCAGCATGACCGAGATCGACCTGTCCTGGCGCGGGGCCTTGGGCGCCGCGTCGTACCGGATCGAGCGCATGGAGGGCAATGACCCCAATCTCGACCTCGTTGAAGCCGCTGAGACCGGCGTTACGTACAGCGATACCGGCCTTACCGCCGGCACCGCCTACACCTACAAGGTGTACTCGGTTGACGCCGGTGGACAGATGAGTGCGAACGCGGCCACCGTCTCGGAAACGACGATGGCTTCCGGCAACGGCACCGATGCCGCTGACACAGTGCCGACCGATTTCGAGGGCTCGGCGTTGGACAACGGCACGCGGCTGAGTTGGGAAGCGCCGGAGGGAAGGCCTCCGGACGCCGATGGCGACGACGCGAACCTTGTCGGATACGAGATTTTCCGCGAGGCCTATCTCGAGGACTCCAACAATCCGCTCCTGACGAACAACCGCACGGCCACGATCGAAATAGACGACGCTGCTGAGGTTAGCCATCGCGATCTCGGCCTGTCCTACGGCGTGACCTACACGTACAAGGTCCGGGCGGTCTTCGAGATGACCGACCCCAACGACGAAGATGAAACCATAAAGGTGTACAGCGACTGGAGCGACGCATATACGTTGATCGTTGCTGACTCTGGTGGTCGTCTGGAGCCCTTGCTGGACCCGCCTGGAGCGCCTGTGGTTGGCCTGACTGCGGCGTGCGACAACAGCATAACGGTTAGCTGGATGGCGCCCGAGTATGCGGGTACTGCTCCGGCCACCGACGAGAATGGTGTGTACGTGGGCCCGGACTACATTGGTGGCGAGGGAGCTGGCAAGGAAGAAGTCGGCGAGCCGGCCACCATCACGATGTACCAGCTGCGCCGCTTCAACGTCGATACTTCCAAGTGGGAGATGGTGCCGGCCAGCGCCATCGACGGCATGTCGTACACCGAAAATGATGACGGTAACAACGACGGTGTTGTCGATGACGACGAAGACTACGTTGCTTACGGCAACACCTACAGGTACGAGGTGAGGGCGAAAAACAGTGGCGGTCTCTGGAGCCAGTGGGCCCCGGTGATCAGAAAACTCGAAGAGCCTGACCAGCCCTTGCGGCCGTCGTCACTGGTTGCGACCCACGGCGTGTCTTCGGACGACTCGACCCAGGCTGCGATCATTTTGCAGTGGGACGCACCCGAGGATGATATTGCTGCTCCGCTGTGGCGCACGGAAGCTGACGTTGACGTGGACAATGGCAACATCAGCAAAGGCCTCGATTACCGTATCCAGCGGAAGATCGGGACCGGCGCATGGGTTCCCCTCGCTGTGCAACCCCACCAGTACGCTCAGGACATGAGTGCGGAAGAGGCTATCAACAACTTCCGGACGCAACGGTACGAGGACACTTCAGCCGCGGGGTTGGGTGCGAGCGCGGTGAGCTACCGTGTCTCCGCGCTGGTTCACGGCTGTAACCCGTCGCCCTGGAACCTGGTTGATGAGGTCGAAGGCGAGCCTCAGATGCCCATGCCTGGCAATGGGTCGGGCAGCGATCTGGCCGCGCCCAGTGGCGTGGTCGTTTCCTCCTTGCCGAACACCCAGTCGGTCAGCGTGACCTGGACCTCTGGCGCCAACGCGCAGCAGCAGATCGTCGCGCTGTTCAATGCTGACGTCACCGAAATCGTTGGCATCTCCACCTACGCGGCTGATGGCAACGCCCACACGTTTACTGGGGTGGCCCCCGGTATGTATCGAGTGGTGGTTGCTTCCTTCCGTACCGGCGAAGCCCACGTGCTATCGGCACTGGCCACGATAACCGTCCAATAGTTGGGTATGGTTGGGGAGTCCGCCGGATCGCCCGGCGGGTTCCCCGGCCGCTCGGTGATTGCGGAAATCTAACGACAATCTCACAAGGAGATTCAGTCAAATGAGTAACAAAACGAGAAAGCACATCTGGCCGGTGTCGCTGGTGATGTCTATGGCCATCATCGGCGCGTTGGCCGCATTTCTTGTGCTGTCGTACAACCCCGGGCAAACTCAGGCCCACGGTGGGGTTGCTGACCACGCGGCTGCGTGTGATGCGATGACGGAAACCCAGCGGCTCAACCACAACGCCGCCGCGCTGCTGGCCGGTCAGGACGTGTGCCCGGCGCCGGGCAGTGGCGGAACTAGTGGCACTGGCGGCATGATGGCTGCCGCTGGCGACAATGTCGACTCCAGCTCCACCACCGCCAGCGCGGGTCCGGAGCTCAAACTGACCATCGCCAACGTCGGGACGAATGGTTTGCCGGTGGGCAGCTCCATCGTGCTGTACCTGGAGGATCAATTCCAGGCGCCTGATTCGATTCCGATGACCTCGGTGTACTTCGTTGCCACTGGCGGCGACACCAGCACCACGGGCAACGGCTCGCGGGTGTACGTGACCAGTCCGGTGAAGCTGAAGACCGACGGGTATTTTGACCAGGACAAAAAGGATATCTCCATTCGCGTCCTGATACCCGATATGTGCACCGACGCCACCAACGCTTGCGAAGGCCCCAACGGGGTGAGAGCTGGTCAGAAGCTCCAGCTGGTACTGGAGTCCGACTCGGGCATCAAGAACCCGTCGGAAGCCGACGGCGCGGTGGAGGTGGGCTACGCCATCCTGGGTCCCACGGGCGATATTCCCGGTCGCGGGGAGTTCGTGAGCAGCCGGGACGCCGGCGACGACTCGCTCGGCGCCCTCAAGATTTACGCCAAGATCACCCTGTCCGACGTGGACAACAAGCGCGGCTACGAGATGACCGTGACCGGTACCGGCTTCAACAACGGTACCACCGCCAGCGTCTACGTCCTGGCCAACGCCAAGAGCATCATGCAGGCCTGGTGGGATGATCTAGATTGCGGAGAGATGAAGGAAGCCATGGGCTACATGGCCAGCGACACGTCAGCTGAGGCCGTGCAGTACTGCGGCTTCTTCAACCCCTCGGGCTCCGATCCGATGATTTCGGATGCTGCTGCCCAATACGTCGTTAACATGCACAAGTGCCGCATCATCGTCGAACAAGGGACCGGAGTTGGCGACGCGCTGGTCGGCAGCGACGACAAGGCCAACGTGACCTTCGAGGTCACAGCGCCCACCTTCCAGCCCGGCAACGTCAACTATATCTGCATGGCTGACGGCGAAGGGCGCATGTCCAACCGGGACGTTGAGGACTTCAAACTGGAGCCCTCCATCAAGGTGGTTCCGGCCTCTGCCAACAGCGGCGACACCGTCAATGTGTTCGCCCAGGACTACCCGAAATCGGCCGGCTCGTTCGAACTGCTGAAGATAGCCGGTCGGGACATCACCAACACCGTGACGAGCAGCCGTGCTATCGCCAATGATGGCTCCGGCGAAGCAACCTTCGAGGTTCCCGGCGGCTTCGAGGGCGTGCTGCGCATTGATGCCCAGTGGGGAACCGGCGACACCAAGGTATCCAAGGACAGCAAGATCACCCTTGCCGGCGCTCAGTTGAACGTCAGCAAGACCGAGGCGCTGCCCAATGAGACCCTGACCATCACCGGCAGCGGCTTCGGCAGTCAGTCCTGCATCCCGGTCGCCGACATCAAGTTGGAGGACGTGCCGGTCGTGGTCGACGATGATTCCACGGCCAATAGCGGCGATTGTAGTGGAATGATCGAGGTTTCCAACTCCGGCCAGTTCGTGGCCACCATCATCCTGTGGGAGGATGACCCGGACAGCAATACCAACCCGGTGCTCATCCCCGGCACCCACGAACTCAGCGTGGAGGACGACAAGAAGTTCTCCGCCAGCGCGAATATCACGATAGCGGAGCCCACCGTCATGGTGACCCCCGACATCGCCGGTCCGCGTGACTACATCACGATCACCGGCGAGAACTGGGCCGTGGACAACCCCGACTCCGATGAATCTCCTTCGATCACGGTCCGGGTGGCGAACGGTAAAATGTATACCGTGACCCCTGACGCCGTGGGCCGCATCACCCAGGAACACCGGGTGCATCGCAACGTCGCCATCCCCAGCACCATCCAGGTGAAGGCCACCTACGGCGACGTGGTGAAGATTGGTTCCTTCGCGGTGCCTGCTTCCACCATCACCGTTACCCCCTCCGAGGGGCAGCCGGGTGACACGGTCACCTTGTCCGCTTCCAACATGAAGGTGTACACCGCGGTCGATTACGTCGAAATCGGCGGGACGCGCCAGGACAACCCCGGCGTCAACACCGACCGTGACGGCAACGTCACCGTCGAAAACGCGCTGATCCCCGGTCTCGACCCCGGCGTCTATAGCGTTGTCCTATCTGTGGGCGGTATGAAAGACAGGACCATCGCCATCGGCGAGATCACCGTCCTGGCCGAGTCCTCGGCTCGTGGCGCTCCCGCCATGCTCCCCGGAGCCGTTGAGAGCCTTAGTGACAACCTGGTCGCCATCTTCCACTTCGACGACGTGGGCAAGGAATGGTCGTTCTACGACCCGCGCCCCGAGTTCGCCGACCTCAACACCCTGACCGAAATGGTCAACGGTGAGGCCTACTGGATCCTGGTCAGCGAGACCGTGGACGATGTGGTCCTGAACAACAAGGTCCGCAGTCTCACCTGCCGCGGCAGCGACTGCTGGAACCTGGAGGTCTGGTAGGCCGTCGTCCCCGCAAGGGAGCGACAGTCAACCGACTGAATGAGTATCCAGTAAAGCGTCCCCGCTCCCGTGGCCTCGGCTGCGGGGGCGGGGGGATCACCCCAAGCAGGAGCGAATGAGATGAAGAGAATTGGAGCGATGGCGGCGGTGGCGTTGATTGCCCTGCTGATCGCGTTGCCCCTGGGCCTAGTTGCGGCTCAGGGCGATGCGCCGCGGGCCAACGTGCCCCCCGCCTTCATATTCGGCAACGCGATGGCCGACGGCCTTCCCGTGCCTGAAGGGACCATGATCGTCGCCATGGCCGGCGACGAGAAGATCGGTTCCGCCATGGCCATGCAGGGCGGCGGTTTCGAACTGCAGCTCATGCAGCCCATGGAAATGGACGCCATGGTCACGTTCATGATCGGTGAGCGCATGGTGGCCTACGAGTACACCTGGATGAGCGGCGACCGGATGATCATGGACCTGTCCGCTGACCTGTCCGCCCAGCCGGGCGGCATGGGTCCCGCGGGCGCAGCCGGTTCCGCCGGCCCAGCCGGCCCTCCGGGCGTACCCGGTGTCGCCGGCGCTGACGGCGCCGCCGGCCGCGATGGCCGCGACGGCGCCGCCGGCGGTGCCGGCGCGGTGGGTGCCCAGGGCGAGCAGGGCATCGCCGGGCCTCCCGGTGGCCCCGGTCCCCAGGGACCTGCCGGTGATATCGGACCCGCCGGTTCCGGCGGTTCCTTGGGCATCATCGCGCTGATCGTGGCCATCGTGGCCGTGATCGTCGCGATAGCGGCCATCATCATGGGACGGCGCACCACCGCGTAACCCTAGGGTCAAGATCGCCGCTGCGGCGTTCCCAAGCCCGAAGAGAGGCCCCCGCCGGCAACGGCGGGGGCTTTTTGATTGTCCAAAAATTGTTCAAAACCGCGCGCCCTCGCCGATGTCGACTCCCCGCCGCGCCGGCTATCATTAAGCGATACCCAATAAAATAATGGGCAATTGGTCGATACACGACTCATAACTGGTGCTGACCAACGGGAGCGCGAACATGAAACGCAAATACCCGATCCGCCCCCGGCGCGTGCGGCGGGCGATAGTGACGCTGGCGCTGGCCTCGCTGCTGCTGGCATCCATGCTGGCCGCCCTGGGCGCCGGGCCCGACGACTCGGCAAGCGCCACGGCGTCCAACACGGGCACGCCGTGGCAGGTGTTCGAAGGGCACGCCTTCGCCGACAGCCGGATCGTGCCCACTGGGGTCTCCCTGGTGGCCTGCCTCGGCGGTTGCGACGAAGGTTATGTCAGCGAGCCCGTGGCCATCGGCCAGGACGGTCGCTACAGCGGCCTGATGGTCGAGCCCGGCGGCGCGGACCGCAGCGCCTTCCCCGACGCCGACGTCATCACCTTCTGGCTCACGGGCCACGACGACCGGGTATCGGCGGTCCAGTCGTGGCTGTTCACCGGAGACGGCCAAACCCGCGAGCTGCACTTGAGCTTCCAAAAACTCCCGGTGCCCTCGCGCAGCCTTTCGGCATCAGGCGATCGCTCGGGCTCCGTTACCACCGACCTGACGGTACCCGACGCCGGGCAGCTGGGCCTGGCTCCCGCGCACACCCCGAGCAGCTACGTCAATTCCTGGTCCTACGCCGGACTGCCGGTTCTGCCCGGCCTGACGGTGCTGGTTGGCATGTTGATTGCGGTCCTCGGTGTGGCGCTGCTGGTACACCGGCGCCGCCTCACCTGGTAGGAAGGTGACGCAACCGCTACTCGTCGTCCAGGCCGGGCACGGGGAACTGCCGGCTCAGGTGTCGCACCTCGTCGCCGATGGTCGACATCGCCGCCCGGTCCACATTGGAATCGGGGCCAATGCTGCCCAGCGTGCGCACGATGAGCCTGGCCACCTGGCGGGTGTCCTCCTCGCCCATGCCTCTGCTGGTGATGGCGGGAGTGCCCAGGCGCAGCCCCGACGCGGTGCGCGGCGGCAGTTGGTCGTAGGGGATGGCGTTCTTGTTGGCCACGATGTTCACCGATTCCAGCGCGCGCTCCGCCTGCCGGCCGGTGATGCCCAGCGGCGTCAGGTCCACCAGCATCAGGTGATTGTCGGTTCCGCCGGCCACCAGCCGGACGCCGCCCTCGGATAGTTCCTGCGCCATCACCTGCGCGTTGGCCACCACCTGGTGAGCATAGCGCGAGAAGTCAGGCTGGAGGGCCTCTCCGAAACAGACCGCCTTGGCGGCGATGATGTGCATGAAGGGTCCGCCCTGCATGTACGGGAACACCGCGAAGTCTATCTTGCGGGCCAGATCAGATTCGGCCAGGATCATGCCGCCGCGGGGGCCGCGTAGCGTCTTCTGGGTGGTCGACGTCACGATCTGCGCGTGGGGGAACGGCGATGGATGCGCCCCGCCAGCGATCAGGCCGGAGATGTGCGCCATGTCCACCATCAGCATCGCCCCAACCGAATCCGCGATCGCGCGGAACCGGGGAAAGTCCAGGATGCGGGAATAGCTGCTGCAGCCGGCGACGATAAGCTTCGGATTATGGTCCCGTGCCAGTTGCTCCACCTGGTCGTAATCGATGGTCTCGGTTTCCCGGTCCACGCCGTAGGGTATGAAGTTGTACAGTTTTCCGGAGAAGTTGACGCCGGCGCCGTGGGTCAGGTGACCGCCCATGTCCAGCTGCATTCCCAGCACCGTGTCGCCCGGCTCCAGGAGGGCGAAGTAGGCGGCCATATTGGCCTGTGCGCCGCTGTGGGCCTGCACGTTGACGTGTTCCGCCCCGAACAGCTCTTTGGCCCGGTCGATGGCCAAGGTTTCGACCACGTCGACGAATTCGCAGCCTCCGTAGTATCGCCGGCCAGGGTACCCCTCCGCGTACTTGTTGCTCATCAACTGCGCCTGCGCTTCCAGCACCGCCTTGCTAGCGTAGTTCTCCGATGCGATCAGCACGATCGAATCGCGCTGGCGGCGGTTTTCGTTCTCAATGGCAGCGGCAACGGCGGGGTCGATGCGGTCTAGCAGTGTGGTCATGCGCGGGGGGCTCCTTCATTGATTTGTTTGATATTGCGTCGAAAATCGTATCTCTATGATAACAAATGGACTCTGCGACCCAGCTGAGGGTTCAGTATTTGTAGAAATGGTGCCTGATTTCAAACTCCTCGTCCCGCTGCGAGAACAGTTCCCAGTCGGCCCTCCGGATGGTCAAATAGGAACTTGCCAGCATCGGCCCCATCGCGCCGGTCAGTGTTTCGTCCGCCTCCAGTTCCCTGATTGAGTCAAGCAGCGTTGCCGGCAGCCGCCGGATGCCCCGGACTGCCAGGTCGCTGGCCGTGAGCCGGGCCGGGTCTGTATCTATCCACAGCCCCGCCGGTGGCCTTAGCGAGCGTTCCACGCCGTCCAGGCCGGCGGCGATCAGCCCCCCCAACGCGATGTATGGGTTCGAGCTCGAATCCGCCGGACGGAACTCCAGGTTCGTCGATGCCATCTCCGCTCCCCAGAACCGCGATGGTATCCGAACCGCCGCCTCCCGGTTGTCGGGTCCGTAGCAGATGTAGGCCGTGCTCCAGGACCCGGGGGAGATGCGCCGGTAGCTGTTCATGCTCGGGCAGGTCAGCGCCGCCAGCCCCGGCAGGTGCTCCAGTATGCCGCCGATGAAATGGTACGCTAGCAGGCTCAGCCCCTGCGCGTCCTCTGAGTCGTAAAAGAGGTTGCGCTCCTCGTTCCGGTCCCAGGCGCTGAGGTGTATGTGACACCCGCTGCCCGCCTGCTCCGGGAAAGGCTTGGGCGCGAACGATGCCAGCCACCCGTGGCGCCACGCGACGTTGCGCACTGTCTCCCGGTAGACGAGGTGATTGTCGGCTGCTGTTAGCGCCCCGGCGTGCCCGATGCTCAGTTCCTGCTGGCCCTGGCCCAACTCGGGGTAGTACTGCTCCACCCGCAGGCCCTGCGTGGTCAGGGTCGATACCACGTCGTCGATCACGTCCTGGGCGAAGGCATCGCCGATGGTCGAGTTGTCCAGGCTCTCATCCATGGGTGCAAACCCGTCTCCGTCACGCCTGGCCAGGTACCATTCCGGCTCGAACGCCGCCTGGAAGGCCAGACCCATGTCCCGCGCCCGGGCTAGCATCCGCTTCAGAAAAGACCGCGGGCACGCTTCCCACGGCTCACGCTCCGTGGTGATCATATCCGCCAGCATCAGGGCCCGTTGCGGAGCGTAGGGCAGCAGCGTGAACGTGTCAGGGTCGGGTATCAGCCGGAATTCGCCCACGGGCCCCATTCCCTCCACCACCTGCAACTGATCCATGTCGCTCATCGCTTGCATGGCCGAAGTTACCCCCATTCCCGAAGCAAGTCTCTGTGGCAGCCCCGCGATATGCGTGGATTTGCCCCGGATGATTCCCCCGTTGTCGCAGAACAGGAACGAAACCAGTTGTACTCCCGCGTCGTTCGCCCGCCGGACTATTTCAGTGTGGTCCATGTTTCACCGCCGTATGTGATTGTTGCGTGAGTTATCTGCGATGGAAAGGGGAGTGTTGTTAAATCACTCCCGATGTTTGGTTGCCTGTCGCTGTCCAGCAACCAACGGTCACCCGCCATGGTGTGCCGCTATGCTGAAGAAACTGTCGCTGAAATCTTCAGGGTTCTGTGTGTTGTCAGGGTACAGGATGAACGTGGGTATCACCTCATGCTCTCGTAAGCTGTTACACGGAAATTCCTGCGCATAGGTCGAGCGCTGTCCAGGCAGACGTACTCATCGGGACTGTCCACATGCTTTACGACAGCGGCTTCGTAACACATCCCCGGCTCCAGCGAAACCCGCGCGCCGCTGTTGGTGATGATTTTGACAAACTTGAGCTGATTTCCGTAGAGGCTAGGGTCCCAGACGTCCCACGAAGCCGGGCGAAACTTGCGCTCGTCACCCGCTGACGCCGGCGGTACGGCCGGAGCTTGGCCCGGTGATACAATCGCGGCATGGTTAATCATCTGGATATCAACGACGGGCGATACCAAGCGGCGGCGACGGCCATTCTGACCCGGCATAACAACTATGAGGCTGAGGCCAACATGACCACCGCCGTTCGCGACTTCCTCATCCTGACCAACCTGGCCCGCGGCGACGAAATTGTTGAGGAAAACCCGCCTACTGACGGCAGCCGTCGGGCGGTTGACCTGACCGCGCTGGATACCTTCATCGAATTCAAACGCCGCATAGGCACGACCGGCGGTTTCAACCCGGACCAGGCCAACGTCAAGCAGCTGGACGACTACTTGGAGTTGTCCAAAACCGCGGGGAAAGGCGTCCGCACGGGCATCCTGACCGACGGTAAGTACTGGCTGCTCCGGTGGCCTGAGGCCGGAACGGTGCGCACGATGCCGCCCTACGGGTTCGTATTGGAAGCCGGGGACAAATGGCTGCTGCTTTACGAATGGCTCCGGGACTGCGCGCTGATGTCGCTGGAGAGCGTAACGGCGGACTGCGACAACGTGGAAAAGTACCTTGGCCCCGGCAGCCCCGCCTACCAGCGAGACGTTGACACCCTTGCCGCTCTCTATTCCAAGGCCGCGCAGTACGAGACCGTCAAGGTGAAGCGCCGCTTGTGGGAAAACCTGCTGCGGGCTGCGCTGGGAGAAATCGCTCAGGCCCCGGAGGAACTAGACCACCTGTTCATCCGGCACACCTACCTCAGCCTGGCGATCATCAACAGCGATGCCCTGTATGAGGCGGTGCAGCCGCTGATGGCCAAGGGGCAGTTCGGGGCGCGCCATCCGCAAAAGCACCTATGGAAGTTGCCCATACCGGAGTATGACGCGGCCATCCCGCTGCATCGTGAGATAGCCGAGGCTGGCGCGGCGGCGGCCCGGGGAGCGGCGACGCGGCTGGCGGCGCTGCGTTCCCAGCGCGGCGGGAGCTGCGGGCCTGGCTGCGTGGGTCCGCCGAGGGGGCGGCGGTGGAGGGGGTGGTAGAATCGCTGTTGCAGGCTGGGTACGGCTAGTGCGCTAGCGCAAGGAGGCTCTCTGATGGCCGACGAACAGCATATCCAGCGGTTGCTGGAAGGGGTTGAGGTTTGGAACGAATGGCGCGAAAGGGTTGGTGCTAGTCATTTGCTCTTCCTTTCCGACACGAACCTTTATCAGATTTTTCGTAATGCCGGGAAGCTGGACAGCGAGGGGCGAATTCCCCTCGCTGGGATCAACTTCGGAACCGTTTTGCTTAACAAATCCATTCTAGCGAACGCCAACCTCGCTGGCGCTGACCTCAGTTTTGCCTCTCTAAATGAAGCTTATCTCACCGACGCCGACGTTAGCGGTGCCGAGTTCCTTGCTGGACGTTTCGATAAATCTAATCTATCCAATGCTAACCTCAGCCGCACTAAATCCCTCATGGCCAGTTTCGAAGAAGCTAACCTGTCCGGTGCTAACCTACCCGGGTCTAATTTCGCAATATCAAGATTCGCAAACGCCAACCTTACCAATGCCGATTTAACTGACTCCGATTTTGGTCGCGCTGACTTCAGTAACGCCAATCTTTTCAATTCCAATCTCACTGGCTCAAACCTGGCCAATGCTAGTCTATCCGGCGCCAATCTGCTCGGTACACGGCCTTGGACGGCAGTTTTATATTCCGGTGAGAGCACACTATTGGAGCCGATAAGAAGTAATCCAGTACATATCGCAACGATTTCAGATTTGCTGGCAACTATTCAGAGCATAGGCGTGGACATTCCGCTCTATTATCGCGGCGAATCCAAACTCGGGTGGTCGCTGAGCCCTGCGTTATTCCGAGATGACTTTGCTGAAGTTGAAGAGAAGATGCTGAATGATCTTATCTCGCGACGGCCACATGACTTCAATGGTATGGCCACTGCCTTAGATCGGTGGGTGTTAGCACAGCACCAGGGTCTAAAAACTCGCTTCTTGGATGTCACCAAGAACCCACTGGTTGGTTTGTTTTTTGCCTGTGAAAAGAGCGAGAAACACGACGATGAAGATGCCTGCTTGCATATTTTCGCGATGCCAGAAGCGTTGAATAAGCCGTTCAACAGCGATACAATCAGTGTTATTGCTAATTTCGCCAGACTCCCGCGACAGGAACAGGGCCGGCTACTTGGCTTGTCTATAGACCAATCTAAGGCAACATCCAGTGACCAAGATAGGTACAATAGTGTTATGAGACAACTCTACCAGCTTATTCGAAGAGAGCAAGCTTACTTTGAGGAACGCATTGACTTGAAAGACCTATACGGAGTTTTTGTGGTTGAGCCACAGCAGTCCTCTGAAAGGGTTCGAGCGCAATCTGGCGCGTTCTTGGTATCTGCCTTCCGTGACCGCTTTGACTACCCGGAAGATACGGAGTGGAACGGCGGAGTGCGGCCGTACGACCACGGCAAACTGACCATACCTGCCGAGTGTAAAGATAACATCTTGAAAGAGGTGCGATTGCTGAACATCACGCGCGAAACCCTGTTCCCGGGGCTGGACTCGTCCGCCGATGCGGTTACGGAGCGATACAGCCAACAAGGAAGTGCATGATGCCATCTCGCCCCAAGAAGACCGACGGCAAGCAGATACGGAGTCTGGTTGATAGCACCGCTCCGCGGGCAGCCTCTCCCAAAGCATGGCCGCCCGGTAGGCCGCCGGGGGGCAAATTGCCATCGCCGTCGTCACCCGAAGCCAAGGCACCGCAGGATAAATCCTGATAACCGCTTGCAGACGCACAATTTGCTTTATACCGGTTCGCTCTGATAGTTGGGGAGAGGTTCGTATGCCATACACCCATGGGAAAGCGAAAGTGATCGAAGGAACCGGTCCCAACCAAACGCCACCGAAAGGGCATCCGAGGGGGGCCAAACTGCGGTCTGGGAGGATAGCTCGCCGGAAAGATGCCAATGCGCCGGCCGGTTGATGGGGTGTCGTCAATGGATTATAAGCGGCGGAAGTTGACTATGGCAGAGTGGCAGGCGAGGCGGCAGAATCGGCCCATACTCCACCTTGGTGTCGATGCGGCAGCGCTCGTCCGCGAAGAACGGCAACGGCGGGAACAGGAATGGGACCAGCACATGGACCGCCGGCGGAAGAATACGTCATAGCCTCTTCGGCGGCCTTTGAGTACCTGCTGACCACTGACGACGCACTGGCGGGCGCGCCGGCGTCGGTGCTGGGGAGCGGGATATGATCGCCCCGGAGTTAGCTGGTTGATATACGCAGGATATCGAGTATGCCGGGATCGCAACGTCGGGCAACGAGCGGAGGCAGCCGCAGGTACGGCAGTCTCCGCCCGTCACTATCCACTCCGGCGAGCCTACAGCACGTGATATAGCAGGAGGTGGTCCCGCAAGACATCGGCGGCGAAGTCGTTGTTCACGTCCCGCAGCACCGAGTGGATGTGGTTCGCCCCGTTCTGCCGGTTGTCGTACTCCACGACAAAATCGCCGCCGTGCAGCCGGTAGTAGTGAGGCTGCGTGCGGTCAATGGGCCCGCCCCAGGCCAGGTGAATCTTCTCCAGGCCGCCTTGGCGCAGGGCGTTCAGCTTGTCTTCAGCCAGGTCGCAGCGTATCCGCGTCACGTACTCGCTGGCCAGGGCCATCAGCATCTCCCGCTGCGTGCCCGACATGGCGGTGGCCGGCAGGCCCTCTTCCTTGGGCAGCGATGCCTTGGAGGAGTTGAACGTAATGATGTCCGCCGGTGCTTCGTCGTAGATAATGGCGCGGCTCTTTTGGCCGGCATCCAGGCTCTCCATCAGCTCCAGCGCGATGTCCTGGCTGGTGCCCAGGATACGTAGGCCCTGCTTCGGCCCCTTGCGCACCTCGGCCGGATTCGCCCCGAAGAAGAACGGCGTTACCGACAGCACCCGGTCGCCCCATACGCTGTAGTGCAGCGATACGTGGTGCCCTTCCACTCGCCAGCCCCACGGCTCGGCGTCGCTCCCGGGGTCCCCGAAGATCGTCCACGAGTACAGCAGCGCGTCCCGGCGGAACGTCACCTGCCCCTGTTCCTCTTCCAGGGGACCGAGCACCGCCTCGTGCTCGATGATCAGCTGCGCCTGCCGGTTGGAGTCCTCGGTGAGGCCGGTCGCCATTAGCGCGTAGGCCAGCCCACGCTGTTCCTCGCTCATGTCGCGCAGCGCCAGACCGTGCCGGTTCAGCGGCGGGTAGTACCAGAAGATCCGCTCGCCGTCGTGATAGCTGTAGTTGATGGCCGCTTTCTGTGTGGCATCCAGGCTGTTCAACAGTGCCAACGCACCCCGCGCATCTCGGAAGCCGCCTGCGGGTGCGTGTGGGGATGATCGTGGGTGTGTGCGGTGGTCATATGGGTGCGTCCTCCGTGCAACAACTCAGCCGGCCCTATCCTGACCGAATGGACACAGTGTATGCGCGCCCGTTTTGGGGTGTCAAACTACGCGGAGCGTGCCGCCGCCGCCCGCACCGACGCCAAAATGCGCCCGTAGGCGTTGCACCGGCAAAGGTTGCCGGACAAGGCCTCCCGTATCTCCGTATCCGTCGGCGTAGGATTGCGGTCCAGCAGGGCCCGCGTCGCCATCACGAAGCCGGGCGTGCAGAACCCGCACTGTCCCCCGTCTTCATCCAGGAAAGATTGCTGCAACGGCGACAACTTTCCGACAGGAGCCAGCCCTTCAACCGTCAGCACCTTACGCCCGTCGGCCCGCATCGCCAGCACCTGGCATGCGTTGACCGGCGTCCCGTCCAGCAGCACGGTGCAGGAGCCACACTCGCCGCGGTCGCACCCCCGCTTGGCTCCGGTCAACCCCAGCGCGTCCCGCAGCACGTCCAGCAGCGACCAGTGGTGTCGCACGCTGACGGTATGCTCCGAGCCGTTAACGGTTAGTGTAATGTCGGCAGTATGCAGGTTCATCATGGTTGCGGCATCTTAACGTAGCAGCCGTTGGCGGGCAAGCCGGCGATGACAGCGTCGCGTTGACGCCGCGCAAAACCAGCCGCTATATTACCCGAACTTATTCCTTTAAAAGGGGGACTATTTTTAAAGGGGACTATTGATGCCGGGGACAAAAATCGATTGGGGTCACGACCTTGAAAAGCCGGTAGGGGTGAAAATCCATCTCTCCTACGTGGGCCCTGGAATGATTCCCGAAGAAAGAATCGTGCAGTTCACTATCGGCGGCAACCAGTACGTTGGGTGGATGCCAGATTACTCGGTCAATGAGATGGAGAAATGGTTGAAGGCCTTCAGAATAGCTGATTTCGACGACGGAAGGTGGTTGATCCAAATTCCCGATGAGACTTTGACTTCTGGTGCAAAGATATTCGTGCCCAGAGAAGATCAGGATGCCGTAGTCACGTCAGGTTGGTGGTAATGATTTACAGCGATCAAGACATCAAAGATTCGCTGGAGGCAGGAGATTTAATTATATCCCCCAACCCTACTCGTACCATGTTTTCTACGTCCTCGATAGATTTGCGGTTAGATAGCGGCTTTACCGTGTTTAGAGTTGCACCTGAAGGATCAGAGATCTTAATCATGGTCGACCAAGCAAATCCAGAAGACATAGCCCGACGCTATGGTGAAGATGTTAACATCGCAACTGGAGACTCTTTGTTGGTGCGGCCTCATGAATTCGTACTCGCCTACACCCGGGAGCGAATAACTCTACTCTTTGGCGTCGCGGCGCATGTTGAAGGCAAAAGCTCTCTTGCCAGGTTAGGCTTGTCGATTCACCAAACCGCGCCTACCGTGCAAGCGGGCTGGGGAAGACCGCGCAGCTTGCCGCTACGATTGGAGATTTCCAACGTTGGTCCTTTCGTCTGCCGCCTGACTCCGGGTATGCCAGTGTGTCAGTTGATTTTTGAAGAACTGAAAACGGAAGCGGGACGGGAGTTGTAATCGCGTTTCCAGAACCAAAACCCGGACTGATGCCATGACCACCACCCCCTCCGCTCCCCTCACCACCGTCGGCCGCTCCGTTCCCCGTTACGAGCTCGCCGACAAGCTATCCGGCGCCGCTCAGTACTCCGCCGACATCATCCTGCCGGATACGCTGCACGGCGTCATCGTCCGCAGCCCGCACCCCCACGCCGACGTACTGTCCGTGGACGCCAGCGACGCGATGGCCCTGCCCGGCGTCCGCGCCGTAGTCACCCACGCCGACGTTCCCGACGCCCGTCTCGCTCCGGATATGCCCGTGCTGGACACCCGCGTCCGCTTCGCCGGCGACGAGGTGGCCGCCGTTGCCGCCGACGATCTTGACACCGCCCGCCGGGCCGCCGCCCTGGTGCGGGTCGAGTACAACGTGCTGCCTTTCGTAACCGATCCCGTTGCTGCCCTGGAGCCCGGCGCGCCGCAGATCCATCCCCGCGGCAACCTGGCCATACCAGAACCCCTGTCGCTGCAACGCGGCGACATCGACGCCGGTTGCGCCGCCGCCGACATCGTCCTCGAAGAGACCTATTACCTTCCGACCCACTCGGCGACACCGCTGGAACCTCGTGCCGCCCTGGCGTCCTGGGACGGTGACCATCTCACCGTGTGGAAGTCCACCCGCGGCGTGCATGTCGACCGTGCGGTGCTCGCGCACGTTTTGGGTCTGGATGTCGACAACGTTCGGGTCATCGGTCCCAACATGGGAGGAGGTTACGGCAACAAGGACGAGTCCCGTATGGCCGCCTTGGCCGCGCTGCTGTCCCTCCAGGCCGGCCAGTCCGTCCGCATCGAGTACAGCCGCGAGGAGGAGTTCGTCGCTGGCCGCACCCGACACGGCGGTCGCATCATCCTGCGCGTCGGCATAACCCGCGACGGCGACATCACTGCCATCCATGGGGATGCCGTCTTGGACTCCGGCGCCTACCAGGCTTCATCCCCCCGCGTGGCCCGCCGCACGGGGCAGGGCATGCTCTACCTGTACCGGTGCCCCAACGTCCGCTTCGACGCCCGCCCCGCCACCACCAACAAACCCGTCTCCGGCAGCTACCGCGCTCTCGGCGCGCCCCAGGGACACTTCGCCCTGGAGACCCTCATGGACCGTGCCGCCGAGACCGTCGGGATGGACCCGCTGGCCTTCCGCCTTCGCAACCACGTACCCCTCGAAGGTCAGGCTGGCCCGCGCCTCAGGCCGCCCGACCAGATCGTGGACGGCGAGCCCGTGGAGGGCGGCATTCCCTTTTCCAGCAACGGTCTCGAGGAGTGCCTGCGTCGCGGCGCCGCTGAGTTCGGCTGGGACGAACCCTTCGATCACTCGGATCCCGCCGATCCCTTCATCCGGCGCGGTCGGGGCGTCAGCATCATGATCTACCGCGGTGGTGTCGGCGACGACTCGGCCGCCGGCCTCTCAATCGGCGACGATGGCAGGGTTCACCTGGTCAGCGGTCTGATCGACGTGGGTGAGGGCGCGGTTACCGTGCTGTGCCAGCTCGCCGCCGAAGCTCTGTCGGTACCATACGAAGACGTGCTCCCGCGCTTCGCCGACACCGAAGGCACTCCCGACGCGCCCATCACCGCAGGCTCTGCGGCCACCTTCTCTACCGGAACCGCCGTTGTGCAAGCCGCCGAGCGCCTCCGCCAACAGTTGCTGGACGCCGCCGCCGGCCGGCTGAAGGCCGATGCCTCCGCTCTGTCCATCGCCGACGGCGCGGTCTTCGTTACCGACGATCCATCCCGTCGCATCACCTACGCCGAACTTGCCCAGGCCTTCGCTCCCGAAACCCTGGCCGCCGAGGCCACCGTCACGCCTGGCAGCCCCGACTACATCGTCAACTCATTCGGCGCCCACTTCTGCGAAATCGAGGTGGACACCTCCATCGGCCGGGTCCGCGTCAGCCGCTACGTCGCCGCACACGACTCCGGCCGCATCATCAACCCCCGCACCGCGCTCAACCAAGTGGAGGGGGCAGTCTCGCAGATGCTTGGCTTTGCCCTCAGCGAGGAACTCATCACCGACGCGCCCACCGGCATAACCCTCAACGGCAGCTACCTCGAGCACAAGAGCCCCACCATCCAGGACTACCCCGACATCACGACCATCTTCGCCGACGTGATCGACCCGGTGGGCCCTATGGGAGCCAAAGCCCTGGGCGAGGTCCCTTCCGTAGGCGTCGCCCCCGCCATCGCCAACGCCCTCTACGACGCCATCGGCGTCCGCTTCACCCGCCTCCCCATCACCCCCGACCGCGTCCTGGACGCGCTGGCCCAGGGGTAGGACTACCCTATTGGCTGCTCACCGCCAGGCTTGCGACCGCCAGGTTATAACGGGCCGCCCCAGCCCAACCGCAGTCCCGGCACGGGGATTAGCTGCTGTCCCACCGGGTCCACTGCCAGTTTGAAAATTCGTGCGTTGTCGCCCCAAGCAAAAATTGGTTATCCGGCCCGAAAATCACCGGGCATATCTTGGTCCGCCCATCCAAGCGTATGGCGGCTTCGCCGTAGTTGCGGAACTCACTCGCGCCGTTGGCGTAGAAACAGCGGAACTGCCCTTCGGGTTCGACGTGCAATTCTTCTAACAGGGACGCAGGGAACATGGAATCGGACGCTCCTGTATCGACCACAGCCTCCACCGGCCGCATATCTCCTTCCAGGTCTAGGGGTACCTGTACGCTGAAATCGCCCACGATGCTTTCCTCTCGCCAACGGTGTATCAGCAATATGCTACCCTCGAGGCCGAACCGTCGAGCGCACTACTTCTGTCCCGTCGCAGAACGCCAATTGCGAGCGCGTAACTTGCAAGTGTCACTCAACCCGTCATTGCGAGCGCAGCGTGGCAATCCCCTCGGTGAATTGGGAACCTCCCCATGACCTTCCAACTCCTTCAACCGACCTCCCTGTCGGAAGCCTGCGCGCTACTAGCCGCTGCACCGGGCGATGCGGTTCCCGTCGCCGGCGGAACCGACCTTCTCTCCGAGATCCGCGACGGCACCGCAACACCCGCCACCCTCGTCGCCTTGGACGCCATCTCTGATGCCAACCTCGCCGGAATCACCGACGCTCCCGACGGCGGTCTCCGCATCGGCGCGCTGGCCACCATCGCCGACATTGCCGCCCACGACGGTATCCGCAGCCGTTACGCTGCCCTGTCCCAGGCCGCCGCCGGATTGGCGAACCCGCAGGTGCGAAACCTCGGCACCCTGGGCGGCAACCTCAACCAGCGTCCCCGTTGCTGGTACTACCGTCACCCGCTCACCGTTTGCCTGAAGCGCGGCGGCGACCGCTGTTTCGCCGTCCAGGGAGTGGGCAAGTACCTGTGCGTGACCGGCGGCGACCGTTGCTTCATCGTTCATCCTTCCGATACCGCCGTCGCACTCACCGCCCTCGGCGCGTCGCTCACCATCGCATCTCCGGACGGCCAGCGCACCGTTGCCATCGCCGATTACTTCGTCGGGCCCGACGTGGATATCTCGCGGGAGAACATCTTGCAACCGGGGGAACTGCTCACCTCGGCAACCCTTCCGCCTCCGATTGACGGGCAGCGCAGCGTGTACCTCAAAGCCCGCGAGCGCGAGTCGGGCGACTTCGCCCTGGTCAGCGCCGCCGCCGCCCTTACTGTCGTCGACGGCGTCGTCGCGGAGGCCTCGGTGGTACTGGGCGGCGTTGCTCCGACGCCGTACCGTGCGGAAGGGACCGAGGAGTACCTGCGCGGTCGGTCAGTTTCGGATGTGTCGTCCTCGGATGCGGGCGCCGTGGCAATCGCCAACCCCAGGACCCTGCCCGACAACGCCTACAAGCTCCCCATGGCGTCCAACCTTACGGCCCGCGCCATCTCCACCCTACTGGCCACACCATAGATTCTGTCGTTGAGAGGAGCGCGCCGACGTGGCATTCTCGTTGAGCGCCGACATCCCGTCGAACCTCTCATGCCTGCTGCCCAACCTTGACATCCCGTTACCCCTGTAACAGAATAACGCCATCCTCACCCCGCACAGGAACGAGAGTATGACAACAGTTCAGAGTGGTTCCCGCACTACCGTAAATGTCAACGGTACTGCCGTCGAAATGTATTCCGGCGGCAGCGGCCCGCCGTTGGTGTTTTTCCACGGCGCCGGCGGTTCCAACGGTTGGCAACCCTACCATGAGGACCTGTCCGCCGAGTACACGGTCTACGTTCCCAGCCAGCCCGGTTTCAACGGCACCGAGGCTCCCAATTGGATCAAGACCATCAGCGACGTCGCCCACTTCAACCACATGTTCGTCGACGCCCTGGGCCTCCAGGACATCGTCCTGATGGGTTCCTCCATGGGTGGTTGGGTTTCCGCCGAGATGGCGGCCATGAACGACGCCAATATCGATGCCCTGATCCTGGTGGACCCCGCCGGCATCAAGCCCCGCGACGGGGAGATCTCGGAAATCTTCATGGTCTCCGCCGACACCCGGCTGCAGCAGCGCTTCCACGACCCCAGCCAGGTTGAGAACTACGAGCACTATGCCCGCGAACTGTCTCCCGAAGAGCAGTTGGTGGTCCATTCCAACGCCATCACCGCTTCCCAGTTGTGCTGGAAGCCCTACCTGCACAATCCCAGCCTTCCCCATACCCTCGCCCGGGTCGACACGTCCACTCTCATCGTCTGGGGCAACCAGGATGCCATCATCCCCGTCGAGTGCGGGCACTTGTTCCAGCAGGCCATCCAGGGCAGCCAGTTGCGCATCATCGACAACTGCGGGCACTCTCCGGCCGTGGAAAAGCGCGGCGAATTCGTCGCCGCCGTCACCGGGTTCCTGAACAGCCTGTAAGACAAACTCCCGAGCAGCGCACCACAGAGAAGGAGCAACTAACATGGCGCACGAACTCGAAGTATTCTGGTTCTCTGAACAGCCCTACGGCCATGTCACCGAGGAAGACCTAGAGCCTTGGGAATCGGGCCGAATGCACTTTCCCAACACCTACTTCGATCCCGAAAAGGCCCACGTCCTCTATGGCAACTACCACGACCAGTACCAGCTGGCCGACGAGGTCAATTTCGACGGCATCATGTCCAACGAGCACCACAGCTCGTACTGGTGCATGAAGCCCTCCGTCAACGTGGACGCCGCCGTAATCACCCAGCGCACCAGGAAAGCCAAGATCGCCATGCTGGGCAACGTCATCGCCGTCAACGACCCGGTGAAGATGGCCGAAGAGATCGCCATGCTGGACTGCATCAGCGGCGGCCGCGTCATCTCCGGTTTCGTGCGCGGCACCGCTGTTGAGACCCTCCACGCCGGCTACTCGCCCACCGAGAACCGCCCCCGGTTCGAGGAAGCCCACGATCTCATCATCAAGTGCTGGACCGACCCCGGCCCCTTCCGCTGGGAAGGCGAGTACTGGCCCCACCGCATGGTCAACCCGTGGGTGGTGCCGATTCAGAAGCCCCATCCCCCGGTCTGGTTCCCCGGCACCGGCAGCCCCGAGTCCGTAATCTGGGCCGCCAAGCACCGGTATCCCTACATGAACCTGGGCTCCCTGCTCGACCTCACCAAGCAGCTCAAGGGCATCTACCACGAGACCGCCGCCGAGGAAGGCTACGAGGCTGGCCCTGAGCACTTCGGCTACCTGATCCGCTGCCTCGTCGCCGACACCGACGAAAAGGCCCAGGAGATCGGCCGCACCTTCCTGTGGACCGAGAACCACCGCAACCGCGGGCCCATGGAATTCAACGACCCGCCGGGTTACCAGTCGCGCGAGGCCCTGCGCATCAAGATGTCCCGCCCTCTCATCGGCACGGGCACCATGGGACGTCGGATGTCCTACGAAGACCTCCAGGACGCGTACAACATCATCGTCGGCAGCCCTGAGACCGTGACCGAGAAGCTGCGCCACATCCGCAGGGACCTCGATCCCGGCTACATCCTCATCTACGGCAACGAGGGCCACATGCCCCACGAGGACGTGATGCGCTCCGTAGAGCTCCTCGGGACCAAGGTGATACCGGCTCTGAAGGAAGGCTAGTCAAAACAGTCGAACCCGATGCCATCGACAGGGGCGGGTTCTAAACCCGCCCCTATTGATTCTTATTCGGTGGCGTAGACTGTACGTAGACTGTGACCGTGTTGTGGCTCAGCCCGCTGCGCTGGGCCATGGACCGGGTGCTCCAATGGGTCGCGTCCCGGGGCACGGTCTCCAGCGTCAGCGTAATCACACGCTCCACATCGTCATCGGTAACCGCTCGAGGCCGTCCGCTGCGCGGTTCGTCCGACAGTCCGTCCAGCCTCCGTTCCAGGAACCGGGAACGCCATTTCCCCACCGTCTCATCGGACACTCCCAGGTCGGTGCCCACCGTGGTACTTGTTTATGACACACTCAAACGATCTGGATGTAAACACGCCCTAGAAACCGGGCCGGAAAGCCCTGATTGGGTAGAAGGATTTCGGAGGTAAAGCCGAGACGAACCAAATCAGGGACCATAGTTGTCCGAGCCGGGCAGCGCCGAAGTTGGCCGCGGCATTGGCGACAACAGCGCGGACCACCTTGCGGACGACGCGGTGGCCTGCTGCGCCGCCACCGGTACTGCCGGACTGCCCGATGTTGCCCAACACCAGGGTCAGGTTGGTCACCGTGGCCGCCAGATACACCTGGAATCGCGTTTTCGCCCTTCCGCAGTAGCGGGACTGGCGGATTCCCCGCTGGACCAGCCGGGCCAGCCGATGCTCTACCACCACACCCGCCGTCCCTGCCTGCCTTGGGCCGCGAGGCACGGGGACCGCAGTGGACAGGCCCAACCTACCGCTCCCTCAAATCGGCAAGCCTGCAATCGATCGACCCGACCGGTGCGGTCCGTCCGCCTTCCCGCCAGCACGATGGCGTGGGTAACCTGCCCCGCCGGACCGGTGCAACTGCCCGCGGCCAGCTCAAGGTGAAAGTCATTCTTGGGGAAAGTCATTCTGGGGGAAGTGTTGCCGGTCGGGCCGGCCCGGCGCTTTGGCCACCAACCGGCGCCCCGCCTCAGCGAAGGTCCGGCGGGTCCCGCCGTCCCCATAGGCGGCGTCGCCCATGGCTTCCTCCACCACCGAGCCGGTACTCGCTTCGCTCTGCTCCACCAACTCCAATGCCCCCAGATTGTCCGGAGCGTTGCCCGGCAACACGTCCACGGCGGTGATCAGCTGGGGGTCGGTGTCCACCACGCTGGCCGCCTGGTGCCCGTCAAACCGTCGCCGGCTGCTCTGGTGCCCGTGGCGCAGCTCGGGGTCGTGCACCGACAGCATCCGGTCCCGGCTCACCCCATCCCGGCTCACCCCATCCCTGAGGTTCACCCCGTCAGCAGCATCAGCAGCAACATCGCCAGCGCCGCTCTTGCGCTCGATGTCTTGGAGCAGCAACTGTCCCCGCAACTCCGCCCCAGCCACTATGCTCTGCCGCGGGGCGCTGTCCTCCGGCAATTCCACCCACCCCGGCCGCGCCAATTCCAGCAGCCGGTCCGCGTCGGCCACTAGCTCAGCCCGCAACGCCCTCAGCCCGCAACGCCGCCCGCGCTTTGCGGTCCGACCAATCGATCGCCGCCTCGCCCTCGATGCTGGAACCCAGGTACCTCGCGTACCCCTGGGTTCGGCCCATTCCCTGACGGTGATCTGCGCCACCGCCGCCAGGGCCCGCAACAGTTTAATGATCCCGTCCGCCAACAGATTGTAGGTGTCCTTCACCGCGCCCCGTCCCAGGATGTAGGTCGTGTCCAGTGCCACCCGCATCCCACGCTTTTTCAGGTAGCCCGACTGCCGCGCCAGGCGCCGGCTCGGCTCGAACACCTCCCGCACCTTGTCTTGCAGTATCAACTGTGCCCGGAACATCTGCAGCGTACTCTTGGCGAAGGGTCGATCCTCAATCTCAATCCCCAACGCCACTTTCCACCGGATGTCGCAGTCGGCCCTCGCCTTGGCCGCGGCGTCGCTCACCTTGTCGTAGGTCTGCAACAGCAGCGCCGCGGCCAGCAGGCGGGGCGGCACGCGGTCCCGTCCATTGTCCGGACAGTAGATCTCGGCGAAATCGTCATCGCGGAACAGCTGGCCCCGCAGTGAGGACAGCAAACCGTAGCAGGTGTCCTTGCCCACGTAGTCCAGATACAACCGGTCCGCTTCCCAGAGGCCCCTCTGGTCCGAACCCTTTCCCAGCATCGCCCTGCTCCGCTAGCCTCGATTGCCCGGAGTATAACCCCTCGCCATAATCCGGTCGGTTTCCGGCCAGCTTTCTAGTGTTATGTATCTAAAGTACGCCTGCAAAAACTGGCGACCTTGGCCAGGATCTGGTCGGCGGTCTTGGTCCAGATAAAGGGCTTGGGGTTTTCGTTGGTAAGGTCAAGATAGCGGTAGATGGCGGCTTCCAGTGCCCCGCTGCTCTGATGCACCCCTCGCCGTAGTTGCTGCTCGGTCAGCATCCCGAACCACCGCTCCACCAGGTTCAGCCAGGATGCGCTGGTCGGCGTGAAGTGCAGGTGGAACCGTGGCCGCTTGGCTAACCAGTTCCGGATCAGCGCCGTCTGGTGGGTGGCGTAGTTGTCCACGATGAGATGGACGTCCCGGTCAAGGGGCACTTCGGCCTCAATGGTATCGAGGAACTTGCGGAACTCCACGGCCCGGTGGCGTCGGTGGCATTGGCCGATCACCTTACCGGTTTTGGCATCCAGCGCGGCGAACAACGACGTGGTGCCGTGGCGCAGGTAATCATGGGTGCGCCGTTCCGCCTGTCCGGGGCGCATCGGCAATAGCGGCCGGGTCCGGTCCAAGGCCTGAATCTGGGACTGCTCGTCCACGCACAACACCAACGCCCGATCCGGCGGGTCCAGATAAAGCCCCACGATGTCCCGCACCTTCTCGATGCAGCAGGGATCCGCCGACAGCTGGAACGTCTCGGTGCGGTGGGGTTGCAGTCCGAAGGCACGCCAGATGCGGCGGATGGTGTTGTGGCTCAGGCCGGACCGCTGGGCCATGGACCGAGTGCTCCAGTGGGTGGCGTCTTTAGGTGTGGTCTCCAACGTCAGCGTAATCACCCGTTCCACATCATCATCGGTAACCGCTCGGGGCCGACCGCTGCGGGGCTCGTCCGACAGGCCATCCAAACTCCGCTCCAAGAACCGCGCACGCCATTTGCCCACCGTTGCGTCGGACACCCCCAGATCGGCGCCCACGGCGGTGTTGCTCCGGCCTTCGGAGCCGGCCAGTATCATTCTGGCCCGCCGCGCCAGGGCTTGCGCCGTCTTCGGTCGTCGCACCCACCGCTCCAGAGTTTCCCGCTCCATGTCGTCCAAAATCAGCGGTGGCATTGGTCGTCCGATGGCCATGGTTATCCTCCCTCGGGACTGCTCACCCGGAGGATACTTCATCGCTGATACTATTACTCCTAACTTCAGTTACACCACATGAGGGCCCCCCTGAAAGATTGGTGACGCTACCCCACAAGTTGCGGGTGCGCAAGTGACGTCCGCGGCAGTCTTCACCAGGGCCAGGATTGACAGACCGGTGCGGTCGTCGCCGCGGCCCACGGCACAGAGAGCCGAAGCCCCAACCGTCTATGACGGGTTGAAACTCATTGGGAGTGAGGATGATGCTGCTTCGCTCGCAGCAGGCCGAGCCCAAAGTGAAGGGGGCGGTGGCCGACTCCCGGTCGTAGGGCCAGATGACGAATTCGTCCACGACGAGCACCTTGGGCGCGAGGCACACCTTCTGCGGCGGCTACAATGGCGAGCATGTCGCCGTTCGTCCGGCATCCCGACGTCAGGCTGGGCCTCCTTTTGGTGGTGGCTGCCCTTTTCCTGGATATCGGCTCCTCGGGCACTCTCCGGACGGTATCCGTTTCCGACCGGCTCGACCTCGCGGCGAGGCAGTACGGTTTTCTCGTCAACGCGGCTGGTCTGGGAGGACTGTTCTTGGTGTTGGCAGCCATCTGGGTGGACCGCCGCCCTCCTGATGGAATGATGGTGGTCGGCGCCGCCATCCTGGCCGTTGGGCTCGTCCTGATAACGCTCTCCCGCAGCTTCGGCGCCACTGTCGCCGGTTTGTTCCTGGTCGGAGCCGGAGGGTCCGCCTTCGGTTCCCTGGTCTTCTACGCAATTGCCGTGAAGGGATTCGCCCGCTTCAAGGGAACGCTCATCGGCGCCCTCGGCCTGGCGTTCGCGGTTAATTTGGGAGCCGAAACAATCGGAACCTGGGATTTTGGCATCCCCATCGGGTGGTTCGAAATCATGCTCGTGCTAGCAGGTGGGATCTACCTCTTCGTGCTTCTACCCCGTTGGTTCAAAGGGACCTACGGGCCTGGGCCGACCCTCAGGGAAACCATCGCCGTCCCGGGCGTCAAAGCCCGCTTCGCCTCGGCCGCTGCCGTCTACCTGGTCGCGGCTATGATCTTCGCCGCGGGTTCATTGCATCTCCGGTGGGTTACGGCGGCGACGGCGCCGGTTGGCACCGCACATGATGCCTGGTACCAAGCCCTGGCCTTGGCTGGAGGAATCGGCGCCCTGGTTTGGGGCGTAGCGGCCGATTTCTTCTCCGTACGCTGGCTGCTCATCGCTGTGGCGGTGCTCTCTCTGCCGGCAGCGGCATGGGTTTGGCTGCTTGATGACCCGGGCGGAAGCGTGCTTCTCCTATCGTTGGTCCGGGGCGGCCTGATCAGCCTCCCCTGGGTGCTGATGGCGGATCTTCTGCCGGAGCGGCATTTCGCGAAGCTCGCTCTGGCCATCACCTTGCTGGGCACGTTGGGAGGATCGTTGGGCCTACTCTACGGGGGCGCGGCTATGGCCGTTTGGGGAGCGGGGTCATTCATATGGATCGCCCTCATTGAAAGCATTATGCTGGCGGCGGTGGTCACCTGCCGGCCGACTGATCGAGGGACTGACAGTTGGAGACGGTGGTGGAACAAGCGGGCGCAGCGCGAAGATCGGGGGTGACAGTGAAACGGTCGAGAGCAAGTACAGTTTCCGGCTGTACGGGCGATAGGCAACACTGGTCGCCAAGCCTGACCTTGAGCGTGTATCCGGCGCCAGCGTGCGGTATCCCTGGTGGTCGTACCACCATGACGCGTCTTTCGCAGATCAGCGTCCTCAGCCCGGTCGATGGTCCTACCGAGGCAATTGGGTGGCTACGATGAGGTAGCACACCTTGCTGGGTTGGTCTGTCACGTACCCCGCGTCGTGCTGGTCGGAGGCTGGATAGGCCCGAACCAGCGAGTAACCGTTGTCGTCCACGCTGCGGATGATGTACCACTCATCACCGTTGGACTCGGTATGAAATCCCTCGAAAGAGCCGCCGCCGTAGTCCGTTTCCAGGACAGTGTCATCGTTTTCCACCACCGGCCAGTCGGTGGGGCACGCCGGAAGGTTGGCGCCATGCGTCGTATCGGTAGTGGCGAGCATGGCAAAAGCCAGCCCCACGCAGATTGCTACAATCAGCGTGATCCTGTGCCGAGTGAATTGAGCGAGAGCCACGTCAGCATCCCCACGGGCCCGCGACTTTGGTCTCGGTCATCGTCGAAGTCATCGATCCTTCCTCGCATCAGCTCCGTCACCGCAGCCGTGACCGTGTGTGACGCGCGGTCGACCTCGGCCGGCCGGAACTGACGCATATATTTACTTTTCTTGGTTTTTGACCACATACTGGAAATCAGACGGTATTCGGCGAATATTCGCCCAATTCAGGTTTGATACTGTTCGGTGAAAAGGTCGAGGTGAGGCCCGCCTCGCGAGTGTCCAAACGATGCGCGGTGCCACTTCAGGCCACCTTGACACCGGAATCGACCCAACCCGACAATTGATGGGTCATACCGTGTCCCGCCGACGTGCCAACGAAAGGAGGCCACCTGCCTTGAATATCACCGTAATCGGGCTCGGCTACGTGGGGATGGTGGCTGCGGCCTGCCTGGCCGATGCCGGCCACCGCGTGCTGGGCGTCGACATAGACAGCGATCGCATCGCCCAACTCCGGGCCGGGCGACTTCCCTTTTACGAACCGGGTTTGCCGGACCTGTTCGGCTCGTCATTGGGCGAGGGACGCCTGCGCTTCGAACATCGGGACCTGGTCGCCGAGCCCCTGGGGGACGTGACCATCGTCGCCACGGGCACGCCGCAGACCGCCAATGGAGCCGCGGATCTGAGCCAGGTTAGGTCCGCGCTGAACTGGATCAGGTCGCAGGACCACGCCGACACCGTGGTGGTAATGAAGAGCACCGTACCCCCGGGCACGGGCCAGAGGGTTGTCGAGCAGGAGATGCGTAACGCCGAGCGCGCCGCGGTCGGGTTGCGCTACGTGTCGAACCCCGAGTTCCTGCGCGAAGGACAGGCCGTGCGCGACTGGCAGCACCCGGATCGCATCGTCATCGGGGCCGACGCCGGGGACGGCAAGTCGGTGGCGGCAGTGCAAGCGATGCACGCCGGGGTTGATGCGCCGTACATCGTCACCGATATCACCAGCGCGGAGATGATCAAGTACGCGAGCAACGCATTTCTGGCCACCCGGATTTCGTTCATCAACGAGATAGCATCGCTGTGCGAGCGCGTGGGCGCGTCCATCGACGCGGTAAGCGACGGCATGGCCATGGACCCGCGCACCGGCGGCCGGATCTATGCCGGCGTCGGATACGGCGGGTCCTGCTTCCCGAAAGACGTGCGGGCCCTGGATAACGTTGCGCTGACCAGCGGCGTGAACGTTGAGCTGTTGCGGTCGGTGATCAACATCAACAACCGGCAGCGGCTGCTTCCGGTGTACGCCCTGCGGGAGCGGTTCAGCGGCGGCATGGACGGATTGCGGGTTGGCGTGCTCGGCCTGGCTTTCAAGCCCAACACCGATGATGTCCGCGAGGCGCCTTCGCTGGACATGATCAATACCCTATGCGACGACGGGGCAATCGTCAGCGCCTACGATCCCGAGGCCATGGACACGGCCCGGCCGCATCTACCGGCGTCGGTGCGGCTCGTCGACAACGTGCTGGAGGCCGCCAACCAGGCGCAGGCCATCGTCCTGGTCACGGAATGGTCGGAGTTCGTGGACGCCAACTGGCGAGACATTGCCCGCTGCATGAATCCGCCGCGGTTCCTGTTCGACGGCCGCAACGCGCTGGACGGTCCAAAGATGCAACGGCTGGGGTTCCAGTACACTGGCGTGGGCCGCAACGCCAACGGCCCGGGACTGGCCCAGGCCGTTTAGCGCGCTGTGTTTCCGGCGGCCAGTTCCGGCACAACGAAGTCGTTACGGGAAACCGGCCTCCGAGGTGGTGTTGATTATCCTCCCGGGCCGGTAACGGTTATGGTCGTTGGGCCTACCAACATCCTCTCGTCTCCGGTGCAAATCGCGCCGGAGGCTTGGCAGTTCGTGGTGGCGGGCAGGGTAACCGTCGCCGCGCCGTTCCTGTGCGGTTCCACGGTGATCTCCCAGCGGACGTTGCCCGGCGGCTCCAGCCGGCGGGCCTTGGTCACGGTGCCGCCGATCGATCCGAAAGCGTGGTCCCGCAGCGTTACGTAGCTCAGACCACTGATATTTTCACTGAACCGCAGCTCGAAAGTGAACGAGTTCTGCCCATCGTGGGACGTCGGCGTGTTCCGGAACTCGGCGGTCAACGGCGGCCGCTGAATCGTTTCCGTCGCGTCGCTGGTCAACGACTCCTCGAAACCCGCGTCATCGGTGAAGCTCACCCGCACCTTGACGGTCTTGCCGACGTCGGCCCTGGTCAGCGTGTAGAATCTAGTAACGGCGCCGTTGATCGGTGTGTCAGAGGTGCCGTCGCTGCGAAGCCACTGGTACGTGAAGGACGGTTCATCCGGGCCGTCGGCGTCGGAAATCTCATCCGTGTTCACTCCCAGCGATTGCCCCAACTCCTCGGTCCCGCGGATGATGGGCTTCCCGGTTGCCGGGTCGTTCCGGATGGTGATCACGGTACCGGGATTGGTGGTACGGAGGGTGGAGCCTCCGGCGCGCATGATAACGAGGTTGTCCTCCCGGTCGTGGGCGATGTTGGAGTTGGTCATCACGCCGTTGAACTGCGAGTAGACCGCGGTGACCCGTTTGGGCGGGTCGATGCCGCTGCCCTCGTCGGGCGGGCTGAGCGCGACCTCAAACAGCGGGCTGAGCGCGACCTCAAACACCGGTATCTCATGGGGTTTGATGACCCCTCCGCCCAGGAGCGCGAGCATCGACTGGTACAAATCACCGCGCGGGTTGAACTTCGGCGCTGCGCCGTCAACCAAGGGGAACTTCAGCGAGCCCATGTGGGTTTCCATGCCGTTAGGATCCGTGATCCACATGCCGAACCAGCGTCCGTCCGCATCGTTGTCGCTCCCATCATGGGCGATGCGGACCGTGTAGTCTCCCACTCCCCAGTCGTAGGGCTTGCGGATGCTGATGAAGTTGCCCAGGATCGTCCCGGTCACGACCCATCCATCGGTGGTGGGCCGGGCTAGTGACGTGTCGTGGGTGTCCCAGCGGTTGAAGACGATACCCTTGCCCTCGGAGCCATCAGTGTCCGGATCGTCCAGATCGGTGCGGATCCCAAACCCGAAGCGAGTGGAGCCGATGCTGCTCCAGCCAAACGCCATAACCAGGGCATGGTCCTCGGAGAAGTGGCCCGGGTCTTCCCGAATGGTGAAGTCCATGGTGATGGAATCGCTCCTGCCAGTCTGGGTTTTCCAGCCCCACTGCGCGTTGGCCATGACCTCAGATGCGGCGACGTACCTGGCGTCCACCTTATGGCTCGCGTTGTTTCCCCGGCCACCGCTGGTCAGGTTCGCCCGCAGGGTGCGCGAGGTGCTCTGGATGGAACCACCGCCCTGCGGGCCGTTCGAAACGTCTCCGTCCTTGGCCAGGGTGTTCGAGGGGACGGCGATGCCGTTGCTGTCGTTGTCCAGCAGGGACACACCGTACTCGAAGATGAGCTTTGACGTGCCGCTACCACGGACGTAATTGGCAGTGCGCGTAGTGGTGGACCCAAAGGCTTCAATCCGGAGCCGGGCGGCCGGATTACCGCTGACCGCTACGGACCGATCAAAACTTGCCTCCAGCTGAACGGTCTCTCCGCGCACGTAGGCGTCGCCGTACTGTGGCGAGGAGGTGATGCGCACCCGGTTGATTTTGGGTCGCTCCGAATTCCCATCGACCTTGTGGTTCGTTTGGGTCCCCAGGCTGCTATGGGTCAGGCTGACGTTTTGCCCATCATCCGCGCTCCGGAAGTAGCTGGCCGGATTGTGCGCCAGGGTCGAGGTGTGGTCGCCGACCCATACCCCGTCGGCGTCCCTTTCCCCCGGTTGGACAAGCGTCGCGAAGATGATGCTGTCACCCCGGCGGGAAACGGGGACCAGTTCCCGTCGGTTGTTGGAACCCAACTGGATGCGGAAGGTTGCGCTTCCGTTCACGTTGACGTCTTCGCTGAATTGGACCTCGATCGCGATGAGTTCGTGGAGCCCGTAGGTATCGGCTCCGGGCCCGCGCACGGGCCATCCCCCCGCCTCGAATTCGCCCACCTCGTACATTCGAACACCGTTACTGACGATGCGTGAGGTGGCCAAACCCCTGGACCCGATGCTTTCGTCGCCCGAGTTGCAGTACTGGTCGTGCGTTACGGCCATGTGGCACTGCTCGATGATCGGACTTCCTACGTTTCGGTGGATATTATCATTCTGCTGCTGTCCGGTGTTTTTCGCTGAAGCGTCAGTGGAGTCGGCGAACGCGTAGGCGGAGCCGAACGCGGCAATAGCGAAAATCGCCAGCACCGCCGGCAAAGCCAACCATACTCTGCGGGGTCGAAACCGGCCCTCCCGGTTTCTGATCTGTGTCCTTTGCGTATTCATGGATTCCCTCCCGTGCTACGTACAACGCCGACAGGCCGGCGGCGTGTACCGTTCCGATAAAGCAGTCGCAGGCCGGGCTGAAAGCCTGGTTCACTGGATGTGGGCAAGTTGGAGCGGCCAACGCAACGATCCGGTACACCGCACCGCGACATTCTTGTGCAGCGGCGTGATCTTCCCCCGGTGTTTCCGTCGTGGCGAACGGGGGGGTGTAGACCAGCGACCCAACTGGATAGCAACGTTCGTGACCGAGACCATTCCGCGATAACCGCACCATGGATTGTTTCAGCCTAATCGACTGGCGCACTAAAATAGTCAATGCAGCGCTATAAGTCTGTGCAATACCGAAAATCGACGCTATAATCGGTTATTGTGCATGAAACAGTCTAATATCATTTATCGTCCAAAAGTAAAGTTGTGCAAATGCAATTAAAATGGACATAGTCCGTATGTGCTGTGCGCAACACTGGCGTATGCGTCAATCGACCAGGCCCAGAGGCAAAATCGTGTGCATCGTCCGGCGGCGTGATTTCGAGATGTCACAGCTGATTGGTGTGCGCGTTGTAGGCGAGAACCGCCCGCGCTTCCGGACAATCCGACCTACCCGGAAACGAGCTGACCGGGGGCGAGGTCTTGCCGACGAAGCGCCTTGCTCGGGACGAGGGACCGGCGGGGGCGCAACAAGGGAGATTTGCCACGGGCGGCTGGTGTCTCTACAATTCCCGGCACTTGGTTGGAGGTATGGATCTATGAAATTGCTGGTATTGTCAGGAGGACGTCACCCTTACGAGGAGTCGACGCCAATATTGGAATCGTTTCTCAAGGACGCCGGTCACGAGGTCACGATTACCGAGGACGCGTCGCCGCTCGCCGACCGGTCCGCAATGAGCGGTTACGAAGCGGTAGTTTTCAACACCCGGCGCGAGAATGTGCCGGACTTCGGGGACTGGACCCTTGCCGCATCGGAAATGGAAGGCTTGCGGGACTACGTCAGCGGCGGCGGCGGGTTCGTCTGCATACACATCGCCACCTGCGTGGCCGCAACGAGGCCTGAGTACCACGACATCACCGGCGGCGGCTGGATCTCCGGTACCAGCTACCATCCGCCCTACGGCGAGTTCACGGTCAACGTCAGTGACGCCGGCCATCCGGGAGTCAATGGTGTAGCCGACTTTTCCACCAACGACGAACTCTACATGAACCTCGCGATCAAAGAGGGCAACAACGTCTTCCTCACCGGCGCCGCGGGCGACGGTACGTATCCTTGGGGTCCTGACCGCAACCCCACGTTCATGCCGGGCGGGACCTATCCGCTGGGATGGACGCGCAAGTACGGCGACGGCAACGTCTACGTCCTGCTCCTGGGCCACGATGGCCGGAGCTTCCAAACACCGGAGTTCCAGAAGTTGGTGCTCAACGGTGTGGATTGGGCTGCTGCGAAAGCGGCGGCCTGACGGACCGCAGGGTCGAAAACCCGCCCATGAGGCGGGGGCGATCATCCCCGAAACGCGAACGGGGCAACCACCAGGGTTGCCCCGTTCTGTCGGGCCGATTGGGCCCATGTATCGGAGATTGCTACTGACTGGCCGTAGTTATCCGGCGCGTTCGGCGTACGCCTGCTGGGCGCGGTCGATGGCGCGGACCCGCCCGCTCACCAGGTCTTCCTGCCGTTCTTTGGCCCACTGGTTGGAAGCCTGCGTACTGAGGACGCTGCCTTGGAAGTGGGGCATGACGTACCGGGCCATGAGCTCGTAGCTGCGCAACATCTTCTCCCGTGGTGCCCAGTCGATGGTCTGGACCAGGAACGCGCCGAATCCGCCGCTTTGCTCGCCGAGCCGTTCGATGGCTTCGATGCAATCGTCGGGCGTCCCGATGATCCAGCTGCCAGTATCGGCCATGTGGTCGATCACCTTGTCCAGCGGGCCGTCGAAAACCGCCTTGCGCCCGTTGGTTTCCTCGCTGTATTCCCGCAGGTAACGGCCAGCGCCCATGCGGGCGTCGTCCAGCGCTTCCTTACGGGTCTCGGCCAAGTGGCAGGGCAGCACCAACCGCCAGTCGTCGCGGTTCATCGTGTTGCCGTGCTCGGCGGCAGATTCTTCGGCCATGCTCCAAAGTCCCTGTAGGTCCGAAGGGCCGGCGGACGGGTCCCGAGGAACGGTGATAGTCAGGACCGAGCAGCCGTGTTTGCCGGCTAGGGTTACTCCGGCCGGCGACTGCACCGAGGCCACCGCGGTGTGCATGTAGGGTCGCTGGTAGGGCCGCAATTGGAGCAGGCCTTCTTTCAATTCGAACCAGTCGCTCTTGTAGGTGATGGGTTCGGTCTCGGTGAAAAGGCGGAGGATGATGCCCAGTGACTCGTCCATGCGCTCGCGCTGGAGTTCGTGGGGAATGCCCATCATGTAGGCGTCGCCTGGGAGGGCGCCAGGGCCCACGCCGAAGAGCACCCGTCCGTAGGTCATGTGGTCCAGCTGGACCATGCGGTTGGCAACCATCAACGGGTGGTGATACGGGAGGCTGACAACGCCGGTGCCCAGCTTGATGCGGTTGGTTCGCTGGGCGGCGGCGGCGATGAAGACCTCTGGTGACGAAATGATCTCCCAGCCGGCGCTGTGGTGCTCGCCGACCCACGCCTCGTCGAACCCCAGCTTGTCCAGCCATTCCACGAGTTCCAGGTCGCGTTCCATGGCCAACGTGGGGTTTTCGCCCACACGGTGGAATGGGCCGAGAAAGATGCCAAATTTCATTCGTTCGGGAAACGCCATGTGAGAACCTCCTCCATGGAGGAATGCGTGCTCGCATTCCGGTAGCTGCTACAGTGGAAGGAACGAGAAACCGCTCCTAAATTTGGGCCATTCTGCGCTCGACGGTATGTCCTGTCAATTGACCGGAGCCTGCGGTGACTCCCCCAGGGTTCAGGCCGAAAAGAAACGCGATCGCCTCGGATGCACGCGGTCATGCGGCTTTGGATCAGGTTGCCAAAGGCAGTGGCATATCGATGACGGTCGAGGCGAGTTGCTGCCGCAGCGCAGCCGGGAGCCGGTGCGGAAAGACACCACTACAGGGGGACCAGGCAGTTCGACGTCGGCGGCTGACGATATGCTTTTATCAGCGAAAAACAGTCCGGTCAATAAGTACCCAAACGAATCGGCGCCGGTGGCAACCATCTGCAGAGCGGCGCGCGTGATGGGCGTTCTGATAAGATCGGCATAGGTGCCGTGAGCAGCAGGGATGGGCAGTTAAGCGAACACGGAGTCATTGCGATGATCGAAAAACGGCGGTGTTGCGGCATGAACGGTTGCTCGTTGATCAATGGATCGTGATCCTCCTCCTCGCTTGATGTAGGCCACAAATGTCCGCTGTCGGCAGGCTGCTCGTATCTGTTCCCCGGTTCACTTGGGCTCACCTCTTTGAGGGTGCGGCTCGACCGCCCCCGGTGGTCTGGGTTCCGGCGCTGGTGGTCGCGGCATTGCTGCTGATCGCCCCGGTCTACCTCGCGTTGCGCACGGTCGGCGCCGGCGGCGATGCGATTGACCTCATCTTCCGCCTCCGCACTCTCTGGGTGGTCGCCCGTACCGTGGCTCTCATGGCGACGGTGATGCTGGGCTGCATCCTGATCGCGGCTCCTTTGGCTTGGCTCACCGTACGCACGGACCTGCCGTGGCGGGGTTTTTGGCGCGTGGCGACCATGTTGCCGCTGGCCTTGCCGTCCTACATCGTCGGCTTCGCCATAGCGGTGGGACTGGGTCCGCGCGGCATCCTCCAAAGTTGGCTGGAAGCGGGATTCGGCGTGGAGCGCATCCCCAGCATTTACGGTTTCCCCGGCGCCGCTTTCACCCTGATTATCATCAGCTTCCCATACGTCCTGCTGCCGCTGCGCGCCGCCCTCTGGAACATGGACGTTTCACTGGAGGAGTCGGCGCGGGTCCTGGGTCGAGACCGCTGGCAAACCTTTCGGAGCGTAACGCTCCCGATGCTGAGGCCGGCCATTTTGGCTGGTGGGTTGCTCACCGCCCTCTACGCCCTCAGCGACTTCGGCGCCGTTGCCATCATGCGCTACGAGACCTTTACCTGGAGCATCTTCATCCAGTACGGTGCCGCGCTCAACCGTACCCTGGCCGCCGCGTGGTCGCTGGCGCTCATCATGCTGGCCCTCGTTGTGGTCTGGGGCGAGAACATGGCCCGCAATGCTGGGGGCGGTCGATATTACCGCAGCCGCGGTGGCGCAACGCGGTTGCCCGAGCCGATACCCCTCGGCCGTTGGCGCTGGCCCGCCCTGGCATATTGCGGATTTGTGATGGCCTTGTCTGTCTGCTTGCCCGTGGCGGTGCTGGTCTACTGGACGGCGCGCGGCGTGGCGGCCGGCGAGCCGTTGCTCCTGCTGTGGCGGGTGGCGGCCAATTCAGTAGGAGTCTCAGCGTTGGCCGCAGTCCTCACGGTGTTGTGCGCTGCACCCATCGCTGTCCTGGCGGTGCGTTATCCGGGCTTGTTCAGCCGATGGCTGGAGCGACTGGGATTCGTGGGTTTCGCCCTGCCCGGCATCGTCATAGCATTGGGCTTGGTGTATTTCGGCGCAAACTATGCCCCCTGGCTCTACCAGTCGTTGGCGATACTGGCTGTTGCCTACGTGACGTTGTTCCTGCCGGCGGCGGTGGGTTCCCTGCGAACCTCCCTGTTGCAGGTCCGTCCCGAGTTTGAGGACGCGGCTCGCAGCCTGGGTAAGCCTCCGCTGTCGGTCCTGTTTGCCGTTACGCTGCCGCTCATACGGCCTGGAATCCTTACCGGCGCGGCCCTGGTGTTTCTCCTGACCATGAAGGAACTGCCCGCGACTCTGATACTCAGCCCGATCGGTTTCACCACCTTGGCGTCTTCCATTTGGGCCGCGGCTGAGGAAGCGTTCTTCGCTCGCGCGGCGGCGCCGGCGCTGTTGCTGGTGGCAGTCTCATCGATTCCACTGGCGCTAATCACGATGCAGGAGGAACGCCGCCTCGGCTCGTGAACGTTGTCGGAACATCAACTGGCTCACGGAGTTGCTTATCGTCGTCTGTCTCTGTGCTCGCGCGTAGACGCGAGTTCATCTGACGCGTACCCACTCGCGTTCAAACCGTCACCGCGAGCGCCCTTCCCCTTGCCATTGCGAGCGAAGCGTGGGAATCTCGTTGGCGGATGAGACGTCGTCCAGGCGACGGGATTGCCGCGTCGCTACGCTCCCAGCAATGACAAATTGGGTACGCGTGAGGCGAGCATGAGGTGAGTTCATCTCTTGCAACCGCCGGCTTCGCTGGGTCGTCCGACGCCCAGGCCGGACGCGACCCCCCATGCCAACACGTTGCTCGGTATTAAAACCAGTTGGCTTTGTCCACCACGTTGAGCAGTTCCCTTCCCTCGTTGAAGCGTTTACAGTTGTCGATGAACAGTTCGGTGCGCCGGTCGTCCAGGTAGGGACCGTTGCCCGCCACGTGCGGTGTTATGAGCACGCCAGGCATGCTCCACAGAGGGTGTCCCGCCGGTAGCGGTTCAACCTGGAAGACATCCAGGCCGGCTCCGGCAAGCTCCCCCGCCCGCAATGCCTCCACCAGGTCGTCCAAAATCGTCGTGGCCCCGCGCCCGATGTTGATGAAGAACCCGGTGTTCTTCATCGCCTGAAACTGCGCCGACCCGAACATGCCCTGTGTTTCCGGCGTCTCCGGCACGGTTGCGATCACGAAGTCGGCCCGGGGCAGCACTTCCAGCAGGTCATCCGGGCGGTGTAGCTCCGCAACGCCGGCGGACGGCGCCGACAGCCGGGGATCTACCCCAAGCACGGTCATGCCGAACTCGGAGCACAGCCGGGCGGTTTCGCCGCCGATGCCGCCGACGCCCACGATTGCGACGGTGGCTTCCGGCAGGTAGATGGTCGGGTATCCCTGCTGCCAGATGCCTGCAACCTGCTGGGGGATATACACCTGCAACCCTCGGGCAAAGGCCAGCAGCAGGGACATGATGTGGGCGCTGATGTGGTCGTTGTAAATCTCCCGCGTGTTGGTAACCACGATGTCGCTGGCGATCAACGAATCGTGGTAATAGCCGGCGCGCGGTCCGGCCTGCGGACAGGCTATCCACTTCAGGTTGTCCGCCCGTTCCAGCAATTCGGGCACGATGTCGCCGAAGGCGGCGTCCGCGTCGCCAATGACCTCCATCGCCTCGCCCACCGTCGGGCACAGGTGAACGTCGATGTCCGGAATTTCCTCCTGGAGCCTCTGCGGCCAGTGCTCCTGGTAGTTGGGTGGGCAGATAACGAGCTTGAATGCCATCACAACGCTCCTTCCGGTATGCTTCGGATGCAACATTCTAGGCCGATCTTGGGGCAGCGCAACACCGTGCCAAGCCGCCGGCGCTCCACCCTTCCCAAAAATTACCGTTGCCCCGAAAGTTTGTAGTACAGTAACCCCGGTACAGAGATCCTCTCGATCCGCCGCCTCATTGATATCGGCGCAGTTGCTCCCGACATCAGGACGGCTGATCATCGTGCACGATCCAACATGCCCTGCCAGGTGAAGCAGTCCACATCAGTACGAAAGGAACACGACATGAGCACAAATCGAAAACCGGTCGCCGTCGTCATCGGCGCGACATCCAAGTGGCAGGCTGACGGCCGCAACACCCAATTGGTTCACGGCGGAGAACTCGACGACAGCGATCTGCCCGTCGGCGTGCGCTGGGGCGTGGGCGGAGCCGTTGCCCAGAAGTTCGCCCAGGAAGGGTTCCTCACGGTGCTGACCACCCGCAACGCCCCCAACGCCGCTCCTCTGCAGGCGGCGATCAATGAACAGGGCGGCGACAGCACAATCGTGGAACTCGACCTGTCATCGCGCGAATCCATTTCCGACGCCTTCGTCCAGATCCGGGAAGAGGCTGGCGACCCGGACGTACTGGTCTATAACGCGGGTTACATCGACGGGCGCGACCTTCCGCCGGAAATGGAACTGCTGGAGAACACCCCCATCGAAGTATTCGAGACCGCCCAGCATATCTCCAGCAGCGGTCCCTTCCTCGTCGCCAAGGAGGTGCTGCCCGCCATGCGTGAGCGCGGCGAGGGCACCATCCTTATCTCCAACAACCCGTCGTCATTGCGGGGCAAGAAGCGATACACCGGTCAGTCGCTGTACTATCCCCGGGTGATGATGCGGACGCTGGCGCAGGTCTTGACGGAAGAGTACTCCGAGTACGGCGTGCACGTTGCCAACGTGATCATCGACGGGACCATCGATTCTCCTGGCACGCGGGCCACTCCCCGGGCCCAGCAGAACCCGGATTTGCTGATCAATCCGGTCAAAATCGCGGAGGCCTTCTATTACCTGTACACCCAGGACAAGTCCTGCTGGACCCACGAACTCCAGCTGACCCCGTTTCCCGTCAAGCCGGCCTTTTAGCCGACGTGTACCCACTCGCGTTCAAACCGTCATTGCGAGCGAAGCGCGGCAATCTCGTTGGCGAAAGGGACGCCGTACCGTCAACGGAATTGGCGCGTCGCTTCTCCTCTCGCGATGACAAAGTGGGTGGCAGTGCGGGGGTCTTAGTTCCTGATGACGGAAGCGGACATATAACCTGAACCAATCGGAAGGAGCAATCGGATGGATGTCGGAATGATGATGATCTTCTCCAGCTATGGCTGGGATGAAGGCTCGGATGGCCAGATGTGGGAGGAAGAGCTGCGCCTCGCAGAGATCGCGGCTGATGAGGGATTCGAATGCCTCTGGTCGGCGGAGCACCATTTCAACGATTATTCCTTCGTGCCGGACAACCTCCAGTTGATGACCCACATCGCGGCCACGCACCCCGACATCGACGTGGGAACGGCCGCGGTGATCCTCCCCTGGCACAACCCGTTGCGGGTCGCCGAAAACGCCGCCGTTCTGGATCTGCTGAGCAACGGCCGGCTCCGCCTGGGATTCGGGCGCGGCCTGGCACGGCGCGAATTCGAGACCTTCGGCGTCAGCATGGACGAGTCGCGCGAGCGCTTCGACGAGGCCGCGCCCATGATAGTCGAAGCGCTGAGGACCGGTTTCATCGAGGGCAACGGCACCCACTACAAGCAACCCCGGACGGAAATTCGCCCCCGACCGCAGCACTCATTCGACGGACGCATCTACGCCGTCGCCGCCAGCGACGAATCTGTTCTGTCGGCGGCCAAGCTTGGCGCGCACATCATCATGTTCGCCGACCGCCCCTGGGAAATGCGAATGCTCGGGATCGAGCGCGGCCGAGCCCTGCACCGCGAATTTCACGGCACCGAGCCGCCCGCGCTAATGCTCTCGGAATTCGTCGTCTGCGGCACCGATTTGGACCAGTGCGAAGAGGAGGCGCGACAATATCAGGGGAAATTCGTCGAGAGTAATTTCTACCACTACGAATTCCTTGGAGATCACTTCCGGTCCGTGAAAGGGTATGACGCCTACCAGCAGAAGGCCGAAATTGCCCGTTCCGCCGGTCTCGAAGGCGCAGTCGAAGGGTTCATGAAGGCGGCCAGTTGGGGCACCCCCGACAAGATCCTGCGCGGGCTCGAGGACCGGCGCGCTCTGCTCGGAGATTTCGAGCTGAACGTGGCCTTCCGCTTCGGCGGCACTCCCATGGACGTTGCTGAAAGAGGCCTGAAGCTCTTTGCCAAAGAGGTGCTGCCCGTGCTCAAGTCCTGGTAACGGACGATGTTCGCAGACTGGGGCGTGTTGACATTCGGGTGAAGCGTGCCGTGCGCCAATGGGCGTGAACTCATAACTTCGCCAGAGGTAGAGGGGGCGCGTTAATTCTGAGAATCGGTACGACGGCCGAAGGTCAGCCGTATCACGACTCCCGCGACGGTCATGAGCACGCCTTCGGGCATCCAGAACCATCCAAGCCGGATCAATATTGCCCCGGTGGTATCCATAATCGGAGACAACCAGAAGACCGACTGAAGCACTGGGCCCGTCACCCAGAACACTACTCCGGCGAAACCGACCGCCACGCCGCCAATCAGCAGGCTACTATATGACCCGCTACGCCACCGGGTAATGCACACTGCTGCCCAGGCGAGAAGAGACAAGGCGATGACCAAGGCTATCAGGATCATATCGCATCACAATTGCACACTGGTTGGATGTCCCACATAGCCGCGCTTCCCTCTATTCTGAAGGTCAACCGGACCTGGGCTGGGGTCAGGGCCATTCGATTTTTCCAAATGTCATTGCGAGCGTAGCGCGATAATCTCGTTGCTGTAGCGCGGACTCTCGCCGAAAGCGGTCGCATCGCTCCGTGACTGGCGCGTCGCATAATCCCTGAGACGACAATCGAATGACCCCGGGGCCGGGGTCGTGAGCCTGGTCGGCGGACCCACCGGAACGGATCACCCAATGTCCCAGGGCCGGGACCGGGCCATTTCCCTGACGCCTTGGGCTGTATTTATAGGGGTGAGGCACCGGTCTCCCATGCACGCGTAGAGCGCGGCATCACGTTGGGTCGGGAAGCCCAATTCGCGTATTCGCTGGGCATCGCGTTCCACGTCCAGTGGCTGCACAACCTTGTGGGGAGCGTGCACCCGCAAGGCCGCTTGGTGTAGCGGCCGATAGGATGGGTCCGACGCATCGCCCACCAGCACCAGGCTGACCGGCCCGTGTGTCAGGAAGCTCTTGGCCCGTCCCCACGCAGCGCCGGCCGGCAGGAACAGGGCTTCCTCGTCCTCCTCCATCCGGCGCGACGCGTGGTCGCCCAGATAGCTTTTCCCGGGAACCACGGACTCGAAAATGCTTAGCGCGGAGGCGGCCTGGTCAGCGTAGCTCTCATCTCCGGTCAGGTGCGACAGTGCCAGCAGCGCTTCGGCCCAGCAACTGTTGTCCAACACCGGTCGCTCCCTCCGAAGGAATCCGGCCTCGAAGGATTGTGGCGGGGCCGTGTCGTAGCAGCCACCGTCCTCCGCGCTGAACAACTCCCGCGTGGTTTTGGCGACCTCAACCGCCTTGCCTAGGTAGTCCGGCCGGCCTGTGGACTGGTACCGGGCCAGCCAGGCCCGCAGGAAATTCACCTGATCGATCAGAACGGGCGCAGCGCCGTTCGACTCGCCAACGCGTCGGCTCAGTCCGCCTGCGGAGGTCCAGCTCCCCTGCCACAATTTATCCAGGATGTCCGCCCCCAAACGGCTATGGGACGCGCGGTTCAACACGTCGCCCGCGTGTGTCAAAGCCAGGGCGGCCAGCGCATTCCATCCAGCGTAGAGGGTGCGGTCAACGGGCGGCGGCGTGCCCGCGTCCCGGTCCTTCCACGATCCCTGGTAGTAGGGCTCGTCGGCGTCTTGGCTGGCATGGAACAGTCCATCGTCTGCGCTGAACAGGGTGGTGAGCAGGTAGTCGAGAATCCCGTCGACGGCGGTTCGGTAGACCGCTTTTCGGGTGACCTGGAACGTTCCCAAGTAGGCCATTGCCAGGCTGGCGTTGCTGACCAGCATCTTCTCGTAGTGCGGCACCTTCCAGTCCCGGCTCACCGAGTACCGGAAGAATCCCTGGTCCTTGCGGTCGTAGATTCCGTGCCACATTCCCTGGAGGGTGGCTTCGACCATTCCCAATTTGGCACGGTCGCCCGTGAGCCCGTACCGCGCGATGAGGAACTCCAGCGCCTCCCACGGGGGCTGTTTGGGTTCCAGCCCGAATCCCCCGAACTCCTCGTCGTAAAGTTCCTGCAGCCGGCCCAGCACCGCCTCCACGGTGGCATTGGCCCCGGCGCCTGGCGACGGCTCGGCGTGGATTGCAGGAACCGAGCTTTCCCCCACAAATTCGCCGCTGGATACTCGCTCCAACAGGATGGCCATGTCGTCCGGTGGGGTGTAGGGTCGGCCGGCCAGAAACTCTCCATCCGGTGTCAAAAAGGCCACCGAGGGATAGGTGCCCTGGTTGTACCGCAGCGAAATGTCCGGCCGTAGGTCGACGTCCACCCGCACCGGGATGAACCGCGAATTGACCAGCTCGATGACCCTTTCGTCCGAGTAGGAAGTCTCGTCCATGACGTGGCACCAGTGGCACCAGGTGGCCCCGAGCGTGAGCAGCACCGGCTTGTCCTCGGACCGGGCAGCTTCAAAAGCCTCCGGACTCCAGTCGCGCCAGCCGATGGCGTTCGCGCCATGAGATTGGCTCATCCGTTTACCTCCCGGCCTCGAGCCGAGGCGTGTGCGCCGCTCCTCGCAGTGTCATTGCGAGCGAAGCGCGGCAATCTCGTCGGTGAATATGTCACCGTTCGGGGTACGAGACCACCGCGCCGCGCCGCTCCTCGCAATGACAAACTAGGTACGCGTGAGTGCGCCCACTTGCCAGCGGGTGCCACGCCCGTTACTGTTTCAAGTGCTGGCCGTAGAACAGAAGGACCCGGTGCCACATATCCTGGGCCGGCGCGGCGCGGTAGCTCGGCCGGTAGTCGGCGAAAAACGCATGCCCCGCGTTGTTGTACATCACCCACTCGTAGGTCTTGCCGTGCTGCTCCAGCAGCCCTTTCATCTGATCGGCCTGTTCCGCCGTGGGATTCTCGTCCTCCACGCCGAATAACGCCAGCAACGGGCAAGACAGGTCGGGCACCATGTCCATCGGCTGCACCGGCCGCAGCTCGGTCGGCTCGTGGACGATATGGCCGCCGGCCGAGTCCACCGCCGCGTCGATGTTGCTGCTCAGGCAGGCCATCATCAGGGTGTAGCGTCCGCCCGAACAGAAGCCGATGATGCCCACCTTGCCGTTGCTGTGAGCCTGTGACTTGAGGAACGATGCCGCACCTTCCAGGTCGTCCATGGCGCGGTCGTCGGGAGACGCGAACAGCGTGGCCAGCACGTTTTCCGGCTCCGGCGTGCCCTCACGGGTGTACAGGTCCGGTGCAATGGCCAGGTAGCCCTGCCCGGCGAAGCGCACCGCGATTTCCTTGTGGTGGTCCATCAACCCCATGCCTTCCATGGTCACGATCACTCCGGGGTACGAGCCGGCGCCGGCCGGACGACTGTAGAAAGCGTCGATCGTCGTCCCGTCGCGGCTGGTGTACTGGATCGTGCCGGTCTCGAGTTCCTGTCCAACGAGTACCATCATCAACCTCCGCCAAATCGATACGAATGAGAATGTCCCCGAGAGCCCTGCCTTATCGCCGGCTTTGCGCCCTGCGTTGTGTTCAACCGATCAGTGCGGGACCTTACTCTGCGGTGTCCTCAAGCAAGCCTAGCTTTTCCCGGAATGCTTCAACGGCCCGCTCTTCGGGCACGCCCATGAAGAACCTCATCCCCTGGACGTACTCCAGCACCTCGCGCGGCAGCATCAACAGATCTGTGCGCGGCCCGGTCGACTTGTACAGGTTGTTCATCCAGTCCTCCTGGCCCACGAACAGGGAATCTTGCAACACCACGAAATCCTGCCGCTCCATGCCGTCCCGCGCTAACCAGCGGCTGAATACAAAGGGAAGACCAGTCCACTCCTGCCACTCCTCGCCGAGGTCGAAGCGCATGGGTAACCCTCGCTCTGCGCGACGTCCCCTCAGCCCTTGGTTTCCGGTGAGGAAAATCGCGTCATGTTCATCATCTCGCCCCACGAATGTCGTCCCGCTGACGCCATGCTTCTGGGTCAGCAGCACTCGGAGCAGCTTTAATGCGGTCGGGTCGGGATTGCTGACCGCGATGGCGCACCCGTTCAACTCACCAATGGGAGTCTTGGTGAGGAGCACGCAAGACGGGGCCCGAGTCGCCGATGCCACGCAGAATCCGGAGATCGTCGACGCCCGTACCGTCAACCGGTCGATGTCCAATAGGGACACCGGGCCGGCGTCAACTTCGCCCCGTTCCAGGGCGCCCGCAACCTCATTGGGTTCCATGTTCGCCAGGACAATTCCCCGGCGTTCCATGTCAAAATAAAACGCTTCGCACTCCAAATTGGGTATACAGGCTACGGTAGTGGGCATGGCTTAAGCCGCCTCCTGGGATCGAATCCTCACTTGTCAATCCTATTATCACGTGACGGGACCCCCGTCCATAGCCGGACCGCCGGTGCAACCCGGTATTGATCCGGCCGGAGCGGGGGCCCCAGCGTTGACCGTAGCGATCGTATGCTACAGGCGCGGCCCCATGAACATGGGGGACTGCTTCTGGTAGACCTGGATCCGGTTGCGAGGTCCCTCGCAGACGAACACCCGATTGGAGTCGTCTACCGTGACACCGGTGGGAGCCCAGAACCCCTTCTCCCGCTCCAGATTCGGGGCTCGGTCGCGCTCTCCCCACATCTCGGGGTTAGCGTCGAGCTTGTCCTTGCCCCACTTGGAGACGGTGGCGTCGCCGGTCTTCTCGCCGCAGAAATTTCCGTCCGGGTCAAAGATCTGCAGGCGGTCGTTCAACCAGTCCGCGACGTAGATGATCCCGTCCCGGTCAACCGCAACGTCGGCGGGCCGGTTGAACTCGCCGTCGCCGGAGCCGGAGGAGCCGAACTTCATCAGGAACCGTCCGTCCGCGGTGAACTTCTGGATGCGGTCGTTGCGCCAGTCGGCGATGAAGATGTTGCCCTGCTTGTCGATTTCGATGCCCCAGGGCGTGTCGAACTCTCCGTCGCCGTTGCCGAAGCTGCCGAACTTGGCCAGGAACTTTCCATCAGGCGTGAACTTCTGTACCCGATGGTTGTTCCCGTCCACGACCCAGACGTTGTCGTCCGCGTCGATGGCCAGTCCGGAAGGGCGGTCAAGCTGACCGTCACCGCTTCCGACGCTCTCTTGCCACTTGCCGACGAATTCGCCGTCCCGGGTAAACATCGAGATGCGGTGGACCCATTCGTCGGACACGTAGACCGTGCCGTCGCTGGAGATGGCCACGTTGACGGGCCAAACCAGGGAACCGTCCCCGAAGTTGTACTCGTGAGGCCCCTGTTGCGGGACGCCGCGGGCGAACGCGTTGACGTATTCCTCGTCAACGGTGCAGACCGTGATGCGGGTGCCCTCCGGTCGGTATTCCGAAGACCGGCACAGGACGTACATGAGGTCGTCCTCGCCGCGGGCCATGTGAATTGGATAAGTGAATCCCGGCCCAAACTGCTCGCCACGGCCGATGGTGTGGCTGTACTGCAGTTGGACGTGGGAAATTCTCTGAGCTGTAACCATAATTGCCTCCCTGCGTCGGGCTAAATGAAGTCCATCTGCTCGAAGGAGCCGTTCACGATGGGTTGGGCGTCCAGCCCCATCCACTTCTCCAGCAGGGTGGAATACACGCCGCGGAAGTCGTTGTTGAAGTGCAGGTCGCCTTCTAGGAGCTTGTTCTCCTCCAGCGACGGATACTCACCGTAGAGGCCGCCCTTCACCGGATCGCCGACGACGAAGGCAACGCCGCCGGATCCGTGGTCGGTGCCGGACCCGTTGTCATGGACACGGCGCCCAAACTCGGTGAAGACCAGCAGCACGACGTCGCCGCCGGCGTTGTGCTCCTTCAGGTCGTCGTAAAAATCGGCGATGGCGTGGGACGTCTCCGTCCACAGCCGTGTGTGGTTGGCCAACTCGCCGGCGTGGGTGTCGAAGCTGTTGTAAGGCGCGGTGGTGTAGAACACCCGGGTGCCGAAACCGGCCAGGTGCGTCTGCGCAATGTTCCGCATGTACTGAGCCACGGTGTCCGAGCCGTACTCCACGGTTGAGGAATACATGGTCGGAGCGGTGCTCAGGATGTCGGCGCCTTCCAGCGCGTCCAGACCCGTCTGGGCGAAGTAGTCCAGTACCGGGCCCTGCCCCAGCATCGGGGTGTACACCCGGCTGAACACGTCGAGAGCCTTGGTGCGCAGCTCGTCAGTCTCGATGCCAGTGAGCACGCCGTAGGTTTCCAAGTTGCCTACCGAGGCGACGGGCACGCCAGGGGCGACCATCGACCTGGGAAGGCCCCGGCCGAAGTTGACGGCGGTCAGGACGTTTTCCTTCTGCGGGTCGATGTCACGTATGGCGCGACCCAGCCAGCCTTCGTCTCCAACCTTGTCCGGCTCACAAGTGTGCCAGATATCCATGGAGCGGAAGTGAGAGCGACTGGGCGCGGGATACCCCACTCCTTGGATGACCGCGACCTTGCCATCGTCGAACAGGCGTTTCATGGGCCCCATCGCCGGGTTGAAGCCGATGCGGTCGTTGATTGGCAGAATCTGTTCGACAGGGATCCGCACGTTGGGCCGGTTGTCCAGGTAAAGAGGATCACCATACGGGACGATGGTGTTCAGGGCATCATTGCCCCCCGACAACTGGAGGACCACCAGCACCGGATCTTTCTTGGTGGATGTCATATCGTTCCCCCTCTTTCGTTACTCGAACAGGTACTCGGTGGTGGCCACAATGGACTGCAGCATCTGGCCGACGCGCTGACCGAATTCGTCAGCGCCGGTCCGCAGCTCGCCTTCGCCATCGGCCAGGGCAACCAGTTCATTGCGGGTGACGTCGGCCAACTGGTAGTGGCCCAGCAACTGCAGACAGCCGTCCACCAACTGTTCCGACGAAATGGTGTCGCCCTGGGAGCCCAGCCGGTTGATGATGTCCTGCACGCCGCGATGCGATGTGTCGCCCACCGCGTCGGCGGTGAAGTTAATGCGCTCCACCAGGGTGCCGCTGTCGATCCACTCTCGGCCGGTGTGCCAGCCTTCCACCGTGGGCGGGTTGAGCAGGTCTTGGCCCATGTACCTGATGGTCAGGGTCATAGCGTTGAGGCCGGGCTTGGGCAGTTCAAAGTCGCCGACCAGGCGCATGGTGCCGACGACGGTCTCGGTGGGGCTCTTCACCTTCTCGAAGCGGGCGTTCTTGAAGAAGTCGGAGTTGAACAGTACCCGCAGCATGGATCGGATGTCATAGTTCGAGCGGAAGTACTCGTCCTCCAGCATCTTGATGGCTTCGGGGTCCCGCGGCGGCGTGTTCTGCCAGGCGGGTACCTGCGGCTCATCGGCGACGAAGAAGTTGTACATGTGCCGGGCAACGAACCGGGCGGCTGCCGGCTGCCGGGCGACGATCCGGACGATGTCCTCGCCGTTCCAGTTGCCACTCTCACCCAGGAACGTCTTTTCACCGTAGTCGTGGTCCGACGGGTCGTAGATGAACGCGGCCTCGTACTTGCCGTACGGATACCTCGGGATGGAGTTGGTTACCGTCCAACCGGTGAAGGCCCGGGCGGCTTCCTTGACGTCGTCCTCCGAGTAGTTGGCCTCGCCGTCCATCCCGACGCCCAGGGAGAAGAGTTCCAACAACTCTCGGCCCCAGTTCTCGTTGATGGCGTCCTTGTGGCTCATGCAGTTGTCCAGATAGAACACCATTGCCGGGTCCGCGGACAGGCCCTGCAGCAACTGCTCGAAGTTTCCGAACCCCACGGTGCGGAACATATCGAGCTCAATATTCTGCTGCTTGGGGTACTCGCACTTGGCGTGGCCGGTGCAGAAAATGTGGTGCCAGAACAGCCCCATCTTCTCTTCCAAAGGCCGCTTGGTGTTGATCATCCGGTAGGTCCACTCTTCCTGCTGACCTTCCAGCCCGGCTTTGGAGACCCACTGGGGCTGATACCGCATCAGGATGTCGTCCTGAATTGCGGGTTGAGACTCCGGGTTGAGCAACTCCTCGACCGTAGCCTCGTAGCCTTTGGTAGCGCGCGCCTCCAGCTCCCCGTACGTCCCTCCAAAACCCGCGCGGCGCATGAGGTGCGCCATCAAAGCAATGTCTTGGTCTGCCATCCTGTTACCTCCTGGGTCCGCGTATTTGCCTTAACTAACCGCCAACTTCAGGGCAATCACTGTCCCTGCCGGTTTTGGCGCCGAGGCGTGTCGAAACGACCCTTTATTTGAGCACGCTCCGGCGGTTAGCGGCATTTCGTTAATTTGTACGCCATGCTAGCCCGATTGGAACCATTCGTCAATGTTTTTTATCATCGATTGATGGGTGGAAAACTACGGACCCACGTGCCGCCCGGTGTCGTTTTAGGCCATCGACCATAACCCTGCCCGTGCAATCTTGGGAGAAGTGGGTGAACCGCATCATTTGGGCAGGGTTTCAATGGACCAGTATTTGGGATTCCGTTTCGACTCCTCGGCCGCCGTCGCACGCCATGCCCGGCATTGTTCCCTTGCGACGTGGATGACCCGTTGGCCAGCTTCTGGTCACTCTACTCATGTAACGCTACTCTTCGTCCTCTACCAAACGAGTTTGCGACGAAATCCTGTCGACGATCTACAGAACGATTTACGAAAGTGGGAACATTGGATTGCTGAGGGCCGTTTTCAAATTGGTCCGTCGTTCCTACGAAAACAGCAGCCCAGGCGCCTGCTCAACAGCAACGGTCCACGTTCACGCGAAATCCCAAGCAATAGCGCGGGACGCAGCGCCATCATAAGGACTCAGGAATTCCCCGCCTTGGTGACCAGGGTCATTCGATTTTCCCAAACGTCATTGCGAGCGAAGCGTGGCAATCTCGTTGCCGTAGCACGGGCTCTTGCCGACAGCGGTTGCGTCGCCCGGTGACGCGCACATCGCGTCATCCCTGGCGACAACAATCGAAAGGCCCTGCTTGGTGACACTGGCCCCTTGTATCTTATAGTACGCGTGTTCTATAATAGTCTCGTCAGGCAATCCCGCCGCCAGGCCAGCGGCGTCGCCAAACCTACATCCGAATAGCTAGGCGATACGGTTTCGGGTCGGCAACGGCCCAGTCGGTTCTTCGCATCATGGTCGCCAGCGGCCGCTACCCTCTCTTTATTCGACGGGGCGGCCGAGTGTCGACCCTGCGGGTGTCACCTCCGCCCCGTGCCGCAAGGCACCGGTCTCATCAGCCGGCTGCCCGCGGGTCACGGAAGCTTGGGACTCAAAAACTATGCGCAAAAAAGTGTTGGCCGTGCTCCGACACCGTCCCGAAACCGCAACGCCTGACACCCAAATCCAAACAACCACCGCCGCACCATCGAAAAGCAGGAGGTAAGCTAAACACCCTTCGGTATCACCCCGACCCGATGTGGTCGAATAATAATCGCCAGCCACAGTTGGCGATCCCCAAGCGTACCCGGTACGTCATTGCAAGCCCGTACTTGATACCGGGTGTGGCAATCTCGCCGGCGTAGCAACGGCGGTCGTGTACCGTCGTCCGTGCCCCGCCGTGATTGCCGTGGATACTTGCCGGAATTTTCGCCACGACGCTTCATGCCATGGCGTACGCATAAGCTTGCGCCGCTCTTGACCAACAGCACTGATGCCGGGAGCGTCGTGTCAACGTAACAGCCTCAACTCCGGTGTCCAGCGCCGGACACGGCTGGTCGCGTCACCGCTGGATGTACCCTAGCGCGACGGCAATGACGGCGGACGCTCGATATGCCCGGCCCGCCCGTGGATGGATTACAATCGCCCCGTGGTCAGTGCATTGCGTAAAACGGCGCTCCGGCGGCGAATTGGCGAGCGGCCAGAGGCCGTGGCGTCAGCAGAAACGGCCAACCGGGCCGCATCTTGACCGAGCCCCAAACCTCCAGCAACCGCGTCACATCCTACGCCCAGCGGATTTTGGGTCCGTGGCGCTCGTCCAACTTCCGGTGGTATTGGACCAGTTCCGCCACCCAGGCCCTTTCCGCGGGAATGCAAATGCTCGTCCTGGGCTGGCTGGTGCTGGAGGTCACCGGTTCCAGCACTCAACTGGGGTTGGTGCTCTTCCTCTATGGGTTGCCCAACGTCGGCCTGCTCATGGTGGGAGGTGTGATCGCCGACCGCATCGACCGGAAGCGGTTGCTGATAACGATCCAGTTGGCGGTGGGAACGTCGATCTCGGCGCTGGCGATACTATCGCTGACCGGCGTGATCGCGGTCTGGCACATCTACCTGGCGGCTGCGTTGCTGGGCTCGTTGCAGGCGCTGAACCAGCCGGCGCGGGTGGCAATGTTGGCCGACCTGGTGGACCGACGCACGTTGCTGGACGCGGTGGCTCACTTCAATGCGGCGGTGCATATCGGCAGGATAGTCGGCCCGCCGCTGGTGGGGTTGGTGATCGACCACTGGAGCATCAGCGCGGCGCTTCTCGTGAACGCATCGTGCTACGTGTTCAGCGTCTTGTGCGTCTCCAGAATCCGGCCCGCGCCGCGGGAATCTGGGCCCGCTTCCGAACCGATACTGCGCAACTTCACGGATGGAATGGTCCAGATCTGGCGCTCCCCGGTGCTGCTCACCGTCCTCGTGCTGGCCTGTGCCTGGGGCGGGTTCGGGATGAGCCATCTGGCGGTGATTCCGGCCTTCGCCAAGGACTACCTGGGCACCGAGGCGTCAGGGGCCGGTCTGCTGCTGCTGGCGTCAGGCGTCGGCTCGCTGTTGGGGAACCTGAGCATCACGTTCATGCATCGGGCCTGGCTGTACCGCTGGTTGCTGGTGTGCCTCGTGGCGTTCTGCGCCGTCCTGACGCTGTTCGCGTGGTCGAACTGGTTCTGGGTATCGTGGGCGCTATTCCTGGTGGTGGGGGTGTTGAGCCTGGGAACCGTGTGGCCCTTGGCCACCACCATCCTGCAGTTATCCGCCCCGGGCGAGATGCGGGGCCGGGTCATGGGCGTGCTGCACTTCACGCCCGGTTTCCATAACCTGGGTGCGTTGCCGTTGGCCGCCGCCGCTGGTTGGGTCGGCTGGCCCACTTCCATAGGCATATCCGCCGGCCTGTGCCTGCTGGTCACGCTATGGTTCGGCCTGAGCCGGGCGGCGGGCCGCCGGCTCGCCGCCACCCCTGCCGCGTAGATGACTGGTCGTCGCGACGACCCGGTGCGTCGCGCGACTGCCAGACTGATCAGTTGATTTGTGCCTAGTCGTTGCCACCTGCCGGGCTGGCAGCGGTCGCCACCGGGCGAGCCGTCCCCCGGAAGTAGATGTCGCGCCAGAAGCCGCTGCCGATCACCGTGCCAACAACCACCAGTGTGAACGCCGCCCCCGCCACGGACATGACCATGCCTGCGGACCAGAAGTCCGCCAGTCGTCCGTACAGCAAGTTGGCGAAGGCCATGCTCCCGCCAATGTGCATGGAGTAGGCCGCGGCTACCCGACCTCGGATATCGTCCGGCACCACGGACTGGATGACGGTGTGGGTGATGGTCATGAAGCCGGAGGTTCCGAGGCCCATCATGATCGCCGCGATCATGGAAATCCCGGTTTGGGACGACAGTCCCATTCCGATGGGCGTCAGGCTGCTGGTGAAACCGAGCAACAGGAACACCTTCCCGCGCGTCATGTGGTTGACTATGCCGCCCACGAACAACGATGAGAACAGGGAGCCAATACCGAGGGCGGCCATCAGGGCGTAAACATCGTTTGCGTTGAACGTGATCCCGTCGGGAGAGAGTTTTTCCAATGCCAGTGGTGGCAGCATGGACTCGAAGGACATCACCAGGACGCAGTGAGCCAACGCCATCATGAGGATCCCGAAGACCAGCGGCGTGCTGTAGATATAAGCGAATCCGGCAGCTGCGTTGGCCCAGAAGCTGCGCCGCCGGTCAACCACTCCCGACGAAACCGTCCTGATGTTGAGAGCGGATGTCAAAGCCGCCAGGTAGAAAACCGCGCATGCCCAGAACACTATGGCGGAGGTGCCCAGGGTGACCGCCAGGTTCTGAAGGGAGAACGAGACTCCGCCGGATCCGAAAATGGCGCCGCTGCCCACCGTGACCGAAATCGCCAGCAGGATGGCCGGACCCACAGCGCGCGACCCCTGCTGCATGGCCTGGTTCAGGGCGACGGCGTTGGGCAGACGGTCCCGGTCCACCAGGTTGGGTGTCAGGGATTGGGATGCGGTCATCTGCGTGGAGCGCAATGTACCGTTCACGATCGCCAGGGCTACCACGTACCATGGGTTGCTGATGCCGATCATCACCAAAATGGCCATGATGGACGCCTGGACAATCTGGAGCGCATACACCCATTGCAGCAGGGTTTTGCGGGTCATCTTGTCGGCCAGGTAGCCAATGAACGGGGTCGCAAAGAAACGCGGCGACATGGCCGCAAATGTGATCACCCCGACCCACAAACCCTGGGTGCCCTGCAACTCGGGGATGCCGTAAACCCACGCTCCGCGAGCGACGATCAGGGCCCAGGCTCCGCTGCTGCTGCACAAGGTGGAGAAGGCGAGGAAACGAAAATCTCGAAACACCAGCGCCGCAAGGAACTGATGCGCCCTTTGAGCGAAAAAGTTGCTTTGCGGTACCGGTTGTGTTGACATAAAACGTTCCCTGCCGCGCTCCAAACCGTTTGCCGACGGCGCACGAACCCCGCTGGCGAGATTGAGCGAACCATCGCCCAGCGCTCACGCGGCTACCGTCGCCGCCGGTGGTTTACTTGGCGGTCGTGGCCGCATTGTACTCCAACTGTTCGCCATATCGAGGCCCGTAACCCCATTCCGATCCCGCGCTGACAGCTTCGTCCACGCCATGCCGCTCGACCTGACCGGCGTGATCTTCGCATCGGTAATCGCCGCGCCCGCTTTGGTCTGGATCCGACTTATCGCCAGGACTGCTGCTCCAGCCTCACCCTGCACCGGGAGCGGAGCGCCAGGAATCTGAAGGGAAACTCGCGAGCAGACCTGCCGCCAAAAAACCGAAAGTCGACCCGCACATACGACCAGATGCCCCCGCCGTGCAATCGGTGACGGTGATTCACTGGCATTGCTTCATGACAGGATTGACAGCTCTGCGGGCTTTGCAGGGAAAGTCGCTACGCTGTCTGCAACATGGGCTTGGGGGAGGCGCAGCAGCCGCAGCAAGCGAACGATACTGGCTACAGTACATTCATAACTCGCCACGCCGAGCCCGCAACAGATCGCCGCCTCGGTCGGTGTGGCTCCCTTCCGTCGGGACAGCGTTGGTCACCGCGGCCGGCGCACCGTCTGGGGCGGGATGTCTGGGTTCGGGCCGCGCTGTACCTGGGCGCCTTGGTGGTTACACGTTTTAGCCCGGAGCTCCGGTGTTCTACACCGCCGGCCACCGGAGAACGGCAGTAACCCCGGTTGCTGAGTGCATGCGCAAACTTCCAACTATCCTGAACCGCATGGTCAGAGATGGCGCGCGCTGGTATCCGGCCGTAGCGATCTATTAACTTTCAAGTCGATTGCTGTCGGCTGAACGTCGACCACCATCATCCAGCGACCCAGCCACCAATTTGGCCCACTTAACCGCCGCCGTTCACAGTTCCACCCTGGAATCGTCCAGGTCGGCGAAATGGTCGAGAACAATCGCGCCGGGTGGTTGCGCCAAGGCCCATCGCCTCCGCGTGGTGCACCAGATCGCGGTGCCTTGGCACGTTTCTAATATTGCATTAACCCACGATCAGCCTGCGTTCCACTCAACGGGCAACCGCATCAGGGCACTCGCATCGCAAATGTTCTACATAGGTTTCAGCGCCAGCCAGAGCCCCGAAATCCGTTGGGTGAACGACCCACAGACGATGTTGAAGGGTTTGGGCATCGGATTCCCACCATCGTCGGGATCATGGAAGAGAGTCGACCCAAAATCTGCCGGTGCTGCGTGGATGCTACAAATGTCCCGGTTTCAATCGCTGGCGTTCGCCGGGAACACCTGGCCGCGCAAGGCCCGTTACAAAGCAAAACGCCCGGGAAACTTTCCCGGGCGCGTGCATTGCGAATTTGGTCCCGCTAAACCCGTATCACCCCCACCAGATCCCCGTCCGCTTCCTCTATGGAAATCTCGGTGCCGAAGGGGCGGGAAACGTCCTGGAGCCACTGCAGGGTTTGGCGGGCTATGGGTTCTCCCGCCAGCACCGGGCGTCCCCGCTGGGGAATGGGACGGCCAAAGCCCATGTCTATGGGGTGCAGGACAACTTCTTTCAGGTCGCCGCCGGCGTAGTTGCACACGGCCACCACGCTCTGCCAGAACACCGGGTCAGCGGCGAAGGCGCGGGTGCCGCCGCCGGAGCGGGTGTCCAGGTAATCGCCGGGGGTGCTGTTGAAGTCCAGCCCGAAACGGCGGTAGGCCTCGTGGGGCAGCCACAGCACGCTTTCATTCTGGAAGATGAAGTTGCCCAGGCTGTAGAAAATGGGCCGGTTCTTGTAAATCTCGATGCCCCGCAGGAAGTGGGGGCCGTGGCCCACAAAGGCGGCGCAGCCCTGGTCGATGGTCCAGCGGGCAAAGTCCACCAGGAAGTCGGGCGGCGACAGGCGGGAATGGCCGTGGAAGTCGCCCTCATGCCCGCTCTCGTGGCAATGGACCCCATAGACCTGCCAGTCCGACTGCTTCTGCGCTCCCCGAATCCAGTTGCCCATGCCCAGCCTGTCATCCTCGTTCAGAGCGGTGCGGACGGCGAACTCCTCGTCAACGATGAACTTGTGCTCTAGGAAATCAATTTCGGTGCCGTCGTCCTGAGCATCCTCGTTGCCGCGGAAGCCGAAGTGGCGCATGAAGGTGTGCTCCTCCTCGTACCCCAGCTCCAGGTTGGCCCGGTGCAGCGCGTCGAACACGTCCTGCTGCACGTGGTGGGTGATGTCGTGGCGCAGGGCGTTGACGCCCGGGCGGCCGGGGAAATCGGGGCGGCCGGCGCCGGCCCGGGACTGCTCGCTGAAGGTGCTGGTGGCGCCCATCACCGCCACCCGGCCCCGGGCGGAGTCCACGTAAGTGGGAGAACGGGCCTCGTCAAGGTTGCGGCCGCCGCCGGCGGAGGCCAGGTCGATCTCCCGGCAATGCTCCAGGGTAGTCAGGAAACCGCCCTCGGAAAAGTCGAAGGAGTGGTTGCTGGCGGTGGTCACGGCGTTGATGCCCATCCACTTCAGCTCATCCAGGTTGCGGGGGTCGGACCGGGTGTAGGTGGCGCTGCTCCACTGCCAACTGCTCTCGTAGTCGTGGAACAGCATCTCCAGGTTGACCAGGGAAACGTCGGCTTCCCGGAGAACGTCCACCAGCTTGAGGAAACGGGGCTCCTGGAAGGCCCGCATCCGGCGGGTAATCATGGCGTCGCCGCCCACGGCAATGGAGATATCGCGTCGCTCGGCATCGTAAATCGGTGTGGTCATGTCGACTCCTTGTTGCATCGGGACAAGGGTGGGTAAGGTGGCGGCATTTTAGCAAATATGGGCGGAGGATGATTGCCTGCCCGCGAACCGGGCGGGGTAGAGACCGCCGATTCCGGCCGATGCTACAATACCGCTCGAATGACCGTACCTGACGAAGAATCGATCTCCGCGCCGCCTCCGCCGCTGAACGGCTACCGGGTGCTGGACCTGTCCGGCCCCATGGGCGTCTACTCCGGCAAGCTGATGGCCGACATGGGCGCCGACGTCATCAAGGTAGAGCCGCCGGGCGGAGATCCCATGCGTGGCATAGGCCCCTTCATCGGTGGTCAACCCGGGCCCGGCCGCAGCCTGTATTGGCTCCACTTCAACACCAACAAGCGCAGCGTGACCCTGGACATACGCTCACCCGAGGGCGCGGCGGTGCTGCACAGGCTTGCCCTGGCCTCCGACGTGCTGCTGGAGACGGGCGCGCCCGGACACTTGGACTCCCTGGGTTTGGGGTACGAGAGCCTGGCGGCGGACGCTTCCGGGCTGGTGTACGCGTCCATCACGGCTTTCGGGCAGACCGGGCCCTATCGTGACTTCAAGGCGTCCGACCTGGTGGGTTTCGCCATGGGCGGGTACATGTACGTCACCGGCTGGCCCGATACGCCGCCCACCCGATTGTGGGGGTCTCAGGCCTACCACACCGCCTCGAACCGCGCTTACATCGCCATACTGCTTGCTCTGTACCACCGCACGATGACGGGGGAAGGCCAGTACATCGACATTTCCATGCAGGAGGCGGTGGCCGCCACCACCGAGCACGTTAACACGACATACAACTACACCGGCGAGTCGGCGGTGCGCTGTGGGTTCCGGCACGGCGGGCAGTTCGTGGCCACCTGGCGGTGCAAGGATGGCTACGCCAGCATCACCACCAATACGCGGCAGGCGTGGGACGACCTGCGGGCCTGGATGGACCGGGACGGTATGGCTGGCGACCTGACGGACGAACAATACAACGACCACTTCGTCCTGCGGGGCGAGCTTTCGGCCCATATCGAGGGCCTTATCCAGCGGTGGGCGCGGCTTCACACCAGGCAGGAGATAACTGAGTTCGGCCAGTCCAACCACCATCCGTGGGGCCCCGCCACAACTGCCGATGAAATCCTGGAAAACGAGCAGCTATGGAGCCGGGGCTATCTGACGGCGGTGGCGTCTGCGGACGGCGGCCCGTCGATGGTATACCCGGGTGACCCGTACCGCCTGACCGAATTCCCGCACCCGATACGCCGGACGGCCCCTGCCCCTGGGCAACATAACGCTGAGGTACTTTCCGGAATCCTGGGTCTCTCGCCGGACGCGATGGAACGACTGTCCGCCTGAGGTTGAATGGACTTGAGCAGTGATTCGAACCAGACCGGTCTTGCCCTAAAGGGCATCCGAGTGCTGGACTTCACCTGGATCCACGCCGGGCCTTCGGCCACGCGGATACTCTCCGACCAGGGCGCGGAAGTGATCAAGGTCGAGTCCAACAACGCGCTGTCGGTGATCGGCGGGCCGGCGTCCGCCACGGCCAGGGGATTGGGCCAACGACACAACTGGAACGCCGGCAAGCTGTCCATTTCCCTGAACATGAAGACCCCCCAGGGGATCGACATCGCTAGGCGTCTGGTGGCGGTTTCCGACGTGGTAGCGGAAAACTTCAGCGGGCGGGTGATGCCTTCATGGGGACTTGATTACGATTCCATCAGACCCATCAATCCCAGCGTGATCATGCTCAGCATGTCCGGATTTGGTCGTACCGGGCCATGGCAGGACCGGGTCAGCTACGGCCAGACGCTGCAAGCCTGGTCGGGGTTCACCCAGTTGACCGGTTTTCCGGACACCGACCCGAGCGGGCCAGCCAGCGCATACAGCGACGCCGTGGGCGGGATGGCCGGTGCGCAGGCGGTGCTGCTGGCCCTGATCCACCGCTCCAGGACCGGACGCGGGCAGTGGCTCGACGTTTCCCAGTTCGAGACCATGTCGTCCCTGCTGGAGACCCTGGTGCTGGACATGAGCGTCAACGGGTCCGCTGCGGTCTCGACTCGTGCCGGCAATCGCCTGCCACACGGCGGCGCGGCTCCCCACGGCGCGTATCGCTGTCAGGGAGAGGACCGATGGGTGGCGATCTCCATCTTCTCCGATGACGAATGGCGCTCCTTCGTAGAAGTCATGGACAGCCCCCGATGGGCTGCCGACCAACGGTTCGCTACCCGCGATGCCCGTTGGCGCAACGAGGAAGCGCTGAACGCTTTGGTGGAGTCCTGGACAATGCGACACACCGCGGAAGACCTGATGAGCCTGCTGCAAGCTGCGGGCGTGGCCGCCGGTGTAGTCCAAACCGGTGCTGATCTGTCGCGCGACCCCCAGCTGAAAGAGCGGGGTTTCTTCCGACGTGTTCCGGATCACCAGGGAGAGGATCGGATTATAGAGAGCGCGCCGTACAAGCTGTCGCGCACTCCGGGCACTGTTACCAGGGGTGCGCCGGCTTTCGCAGCGGACATGACCTACGTGCTGCGGGAATTGCTGGGGATGTCGGACGATGAGGTGGACGAATGCGCCATCGCCGGTGCCTTCGACTGAGCGGTACGCGTGACTTGCGATGACCGGTACGTCGATATATTCTTGCGGAAATTCTGGTTCGCCTGATGCGACCCCGGCATGGTTGGAATGAGACTTGACGGAAAAGTAGCGATTGTAACCGGCGGCAGCCGCGGGATTGGGCGTGCCATTTGCCTTGGGCTTGGCGATGCCGGGGCGGGCGTTGTCGTAGCGTCTCGTACTGACGAAGACAGGTCGGCCGGCGCCGAATACGAGAAGTACGGGTCGGGCGACATACGCGATACGGCGGCGCAAATCACCGCCGGGGGAGGCAAGGCGATACCGGTCCGCTGCGACGTGGCGCAGGTCAGGGACATTCAAGGCCTGGTGACGGCCACGCTGGACCATTTCGGCCGCATTGACATCCTCGTTTCCAATGCGGGCATGGACTGTGAGTCGCCGGTGGTGGACCTGGACGTTGAGCTCTTGGATCAATGCCTGGCGGTCAATGTGCGCGGCCCGCTTCTCCTTTGCAAGTATGCCCTGCCGTCGATGATTTCCCAGGGAGAGGGCGGCTCCATCTACTGCGTTACCTCCGGGTCCGCCAGGGGCTACCGGCAGGGCCGAGTCGGCTATTCGATGAGCAAAGCAGCCCTGGAGAGGATGTTCTTCAGCTTGGCAGAGGAAGTCAGGCCTCACAATATCGCGGTCAACGTCCTGGACCCTGGCCGGGTGGACACCTGGATGAACCGGCGGGGGGACTGGCCGGGAACCTCCCACATACCCATGGTCCAGCCCGATGCACTGGCACCGTCAAGTGTATGGCTCGCGGGCCAGACCGCCGACACCCTGACAGGTGCGTTGGTGTCAAGAGCCGAATTCGGAGTGACCTGGGGTCCAACGAAAGAACAGGCGACATGACCACAGGCCCGGTGCGCCGGGCAAAAGCGGCCCCCAAGCTGGCCGAACTCGGCCCCACGTGCGTTTCGGTCACGTTTGGGAGACGCCGGGCCGTCGCAGCGAGACCTCAGCCTTATTACCGTGTAGGTGGTGACCACCCCGAATAGCGCCTGCCCATTGCCGGGCCGTCTCAACCGGGCGTTGAGCAGCGGAGTGAGCGAGGAAGCGATCGGCGAGCATATTACTCACGTCGCCCGATATGTCGTCTGGCCGGCGGCCGCCGATACCGCGCAGATAATGAAGCGAGTGCTCTGGGATCGGTATTGGAGACGCTGTCGCGGCCGAAGGCCATGATCAATTCATCCACTCGCTGGGCGGACTGGCCCTTCACGTAGGCGTGCGGGATCGCCGAAAGCAAGACATCTGCACTGCCCCAGCGGCCCCGCCAGGCCTCCGAAAAGTCCCCCAAAATCGACCGCATCCTGCACTTCTCGATTGCTGTCCTTTACGGCAGGTACTTGTCCTCCATCTCCCGGATGCGCTCGGCGCCCAGGATGCTTCCATTGCTGGCGACTCCCCATTTGCTTTGGGCCGCCGTCGCCAGGAAATCATCGATGGCGGTGGTGCCGCGTTCCTGGAAATCGCTGAGCAAGTCCCAGGACGCTTGAAGCCCCGCCATGGTGGTGAGGGCTGGATACCAAGCCGCCGCGGCCCCCGCCTCCTGCAACTCTTCCAAAGTGGGATGTGTCTGGCTCCCGTGGGTGAACAGCGGTAGCACCGGACCGGGAATCCGCCGGATGGCTTCCCTGTTGTCTTCCCAGGATGCTACGGCGGGGCACACTACGTCCACGTTGGTCTGGCTCTTGTACGCCAGGCAGCGTTCCATCACGTCCTCGAACGTTGCGCCAGGGACGCCGGCGTAGTCGCACCTGGCCACGATGACGAAGTCAGGGTCAAGTTCCATTTTGGCGTCCATGGCGGCCCGCAGTTTGCCCACCATCTCTTCGATGGAAACACACCGGCGGCGCGGGCCGGATTTGGGGGGGTAGGTCTGGTCCTCCAGGTGCGTGCCGGCTATCCCGGCCCGGATGTACTCCTTCACCGTCTCGTAGACCTGAATGGCGTCCCCGTAGCCGGTGTCCATGTCCACGAATGCCGGAATGTCTATGGTGTTAACGATGCGCCTGGCATTGTCCACCATGTCTCGCATGCTGGTCCCGCCCTCGGTCAAACCCATGATCTGGGCGGAGGTATTGCCTCCGGACATGTAAAAGGCCTCGAACCCCAACACCTCGGCCATCTTTGCGCCCATGGCGTTCATCCCCCCGGCCAGGACGAAAATCTCCGGACGCTCGAACAGCTCCTTGAGCCTGGTGGTCATACGTTGCTTCTCTGGCATCACATTTCTCCCTTTCGATGTGTCGTGGATGGTCTGACCGTTCTGTTTTCAGGGATCGGTTTCAAGTAAGGGATGTCGTACCGCTCGTGTGTGGATACGTTACCTCACGAAAGCAGACAACGGAATGGTTTGCCCTACATTTCCATTCCATGCTGCCAATCATTACCAGCCGAGGCTGCGTGTCCACAAACCCATCGCCGGCGGTTTCCTCGTCGAGCGCGCGCAGGAACATTTCGAGGGTTGGTCCGTGGCGGCAACTGGTAGTCGAGCCCCGTTGCGCATTTAGGTTTTCGTCGATTGCTGGGCATCTGGTAGACGGCCTTCATTAGCGTCAAGGCCCACGTGGCCGTGCACTTCGGACTGGAGGGTTCGGTGCTGGCGGGCACCATCCAGGCCAGCGCGCCGAAGGTGGAAACCAGCTGCGAGATCGAGTCGCCCGATGACCCCGAGCGCGTGGCGGCGGTGTTGCGCAATGCCCGTAACGGGTGCTGGGTCCGGGCCGCAGTTGCCAATCCCACCCCCTTCGAGGACAAATCGACGCTGAACGGCGAGCCGATCTTCTTCGACTGACCGCCCTATATGCGGCAGCGATGCGTAAACCATCGGGGGAGCACTGTCGGGCTCCCCCGCTTTTGCGGGTCATCGACCGTGGATCCGTTTACCAGCCGAGGCTCTCTGGGATGAGGATCACGGAGATGCGACCGACCACGGGCTCGTGCTCCATCACCAGGTATTTGCCGATGGGCGTGGGAGCCGCGCCCCGGCCTTCCAGCCAACGGTCGTGCCGTTCCAGTGTGAAACCCCGGGTGCGGGCCTCGGCATCAGCCAGGGTCGGGCATATCTTCTGGGTGCCGGCCACCAGGATGACGCGTCGAGCGCCGTAGGAGTAGGCCCTGATCTGGCTGCCGGAGCCGCTGGCGATGACAATCTCGCCGGTCTCGGCGATGGCCTGAACGCTGCCCACGAAATAGTCGGCGATGGTGGTCTTGCGGCGGAATTCCCGCTGGGATGCCGGGTCGGTATGCTCCATCATCTGGTCGTGCAGGTTGATGTAGCGGTCGTTGCCGTGCATGTACTCCGTGTAGCCGATGGTATCCAGCGTCTCCGAGGTGTTGACAAAGACCTCGGAGCCTTCCGGCACCAATTCCAGAAGCTTGGCCAGGGCTGCCTCCCCGCTCTCCACCAGAACCGCGTCCACGTTGCGGGCAGCCAGGGCCTCGATAGTCCTGCTGATCGATTCGGCTGTTGCCGGAGCGTAGGGGGTGGCCGAGGACATGGTAGTGTCTCCTGTATGTGACTTACGTACCCAGACTAGCGGCCCGGCCGCAGGTTGGGCATGACCTCGTCGACGAACAAACCCAAGCTGCGCATCACTTGGTCAGGGGTCAGGTCACCCCATGCGAATATCGGGCAGAAGTAGTTGATGCCCGTCTCGTCAACTGTCTGCTGGATCCGCTCCCTGACGGTTGTGGGTGAGCCTACGATCACCACGTCCCTGGCTTCGAGGGTGTCGAAATCTCTCATGGCGCCGAGGCGGTCGAGGCCGGCCTTGGCCCACAGGTAATCGATGTTGTGGAACCAGGCCTGATAGGCTGGTTTGGCCTCCGCCCTAGCCTGTTCGTCGGTTTCAGCAATGTACACGTGACGGACCAGCCCCAGCTTGGGTGCGGCCACGTGGCTGTTCAGTCCATCGCACATCCTCTCCGCGTTCCACACTTGCTTGTACATGTCGTAGTGGGCTTTGACACCGGCATTGTCGGCAAAAACGGTGCAGGTGTTGAAACCGTGCTGGGCCATCCACGGGACCGTTTCGATGTTGTTGCTGGCGTACCAGAGCGGCGGATATGGCTTCTGAAAAGGCTTGATCCAGAGTTCTATATCCTCGTAGTTATAGTGCTTCCCTCGATGATTGAGCATCCCGGTGGTGAACCCACCGGCGAACATGTCCATTTGTTCATTGAACATTTCCCAGCTGATGCCCAGGTCAACGCCGAACTCCTCGGCCTCGATCGGCGAGACGCCCCGGCCCACTCCCAAGTCCAGGCGTCCGTTGCTGAGATTGTCCAGCATGCAGATTTCGTGAAACAGGCGGATGGGATTGTAGAAGGGCAGCAGGAAAACCAGCGGTCCCAGGCGCAACCTTGAGGTGCGCTGCGCCGCGGCCGCCAGGAACACTGTCGGCGAGGGCGATACGCTCAACGGTGTTATGTGGTGCTCCGCCAAGTGGTAGCTGTAGAACCCGCTCCGGTCGGCGTACTCCAGCATCTTTAGCCGGTTTTCGAATATCTCGTTAGGCGCCGACTTGTCCCATTCAATCCAGTCGAACAGACCGAATTCCAGGGTATCGTTCAGCGTGGCAGCTTGCGTCATGGCTCACCTCCGGTCTGGCGATTCGCTCCACAAGATCATGGTGCCGGCCGTTCTCGCCGGGGCCGTACCGAGGCGAATACGCTCACCGCGCTCAGGCGACCACCAACGGCAGTGACGGGTCGGCGGCGTACTCGGACATCGAGGCGTCGTAGACCGCGATATTCTCGTAGCCCAGCATCGCGAGGACGAAGGCGTCGTTGGACGCTGCGATGCCGCCCCCGCAGTACGTGACCACTCGCTGCCCGCGGTTAACCCCCGCCGTTTCGAAGAGCGCTGCCAATTCGTCGGCCGGCCGGTAGAGACCGGTCTCAGGATAGGTCAGCTCGCCCGAAGGCACATTCGTCGCCCCCGGGATGTGTCCGGCTCGCCCGTAGCCTTGACCACCGTCCGCGCCCGAGTGCTGATCCCTACCCAGGGCGTTGATCAGGCAACTCCCGCCCGCGTCGCTTGACTCGATGAACACCCTGACCTCGTCCAGGTCAGCGAAGCGCGCCGCGTCGGGATTCGGGATGAAGGTCGCGGGCGGGTACGTTGCCATGTCCGTAGAGACGACTCGGTCCTCCGCCGTCCAGCGACGCCAGCCGCCATCCAGCACGACCGCGCCGCTGCAGCCCATCGAGCGGAACATCCACCAAAACCTGGCCGCCCACTGCGATCCTAGGCGGTCGTAGAGGACCAGCTTCGACGTCTCCGAGATGCCGTGCCGTCCTGCCGCCTCGGCGAACGCATCGGCCGAGGGCATCATGAAGCGGAAGGGTTGGTCGTTGTCGGAGAACTCTGCCTGCAGGTCAAGGAAGCCGGATCCGGGGATGTGTCCCGTCTCATACTCGCTCCGCCCCGACTCGGCGCGAACGCCGCCGTCGCTGCGGTGCAGGAAGACGGTTGTCTCGAATACGCGGACATCGTCGTCTGTCAAGTGCTCGGCCAGCCAATCGGCGGAAACGAGGAACTCCGGGTGTGCGAATGCCATGGTCAACTCCAGCCGGTCCAGGCTTGTCGTCAGGTTATCGTTTCGCGCCTTAGTATCCCCGTCCTACGGACCGTCCGCAACCGGTTCCTCCAGGGCGTGAGAAAAGGCCTGTGATATAGTTGGCCCCCTCCATACTTCGATCGAGGGAAACCATTCATGAATATCGGCACCGTGGCTATTTTGAGCCCGGGCGACATGGGCCATGCCGTCGGGCAGCGTCTTCGGGAAAACGAACTGGACGTGATCACATGCCTGGCCGACCGTAGTGACCGTACTCGGAGCCTAGCAGACGAGGCCGGCACACGCGACGTTCCCACGATGGAAGAACTGGTCGAGCAGTCGGACCTGATAATGTCCATGACCGTGTCGGAGGCGGTCCCCGGCCTGTGCCGGCAGATTGCCGACTCGCTCATGGCCACGGGTGCCGAAACCCTGTTCGCAGAATGCAACGCCATTGCCCCTCAGTTGGTGCGGGATATGGAACCTATCATCACCAAACTGGTGGGCGGTTCGTGGACGTGTCCATAATCGGCGGGCCGCCGCGGCCGGGATACAGTCCCCATTTCTACGCCTCCGGCGAGCAGGCCTTTCAACTTGAGCAGCTGAACAATTTCGGGCTGACAGTGCTGAAACTGGACGGCGCAGTAGGGCAGGCATCAGGAATAAAGATGTGTTACGCCGCCATGACCAAGGGCTCTTGGGCTTTGTACACCGAGTTGCTGATGGCGGGCGAGTTGATGGGTTTGACCGAGCCGCTTCTTGCAGAGTTGCAATCGGGCCAGGAGGCAGTCCTTCAGCGGATGGAACGCACTATTCCCACAGTGCCGCCCCGCTCGCGTCGCTGGGTCAGTGAAATGGAGGAAATTCGCGACACCTTCGCACACCTTGGAATGACCCCCGACCTCTTTGAGGGCGTTGCCGCGATGGACCGGTTCATCAGTAGCACTCCTTTGGGAGAGGAGCTACCCGAGTCTAGGGACCGTGGCCGCACTTTCACTGAGACCATCCGACAATTGGCCCAGCACGTACCTCCGCAGGACGGAGGCGATGCCCGTCAGGCTTGATCATGACCTTGCGCCTGCTTCCCCAAGACCCGGACGGGATGGGGTGAGAATGAGGCGGCAGTCGATAATCCGCGTTGTCCTGGCTTTGAAAATTTGAGCGTGACGAGCGACGGGTCGTGGGATCGGTCGGGCCAGGCCAGAGGGATCCTTGTGCTGGGCGAGCCAGTGGGACGGGCCACATGACCACGGCCGACCGGGAAGCGCGGGGAGCCCAGACACGCCGCGGCTTCAAGACATCGCGACGCGCGAATTTCAATCAGGAGGCACCGAATGGCAGAACCGGCAGCCACCAGCAATCAACTGCTCATGTTTTCCACAGAGGAGTGGGGAATGGTGTCCAAAACCCAGATTGAACGCCCCACTGTGCCGAGCGACATGGAAGAGGAAAGCGGCGTCCTCGTGGTCTGGTCTCGCGGTACAGCAGGCCAACCGAATACCGGATGGACCGCAAGGCACGCCATATCGGGCGACGCCCTGCGCGACGCGCTGATCGCGGCCGGGCTGATTCCCGAAGAATAAAACCGCCGCATAACCGCGACCACGGGTGCTCGCAATCCATCGGGAACGTGAGCCCTTGTCTATGCCATACCAGGCCAATCAAGAAGGGTTCCCGCGAATCTCAAAGCCCACCGATGGCTAAACTTAGATCCAACCAACCCCAATAAACCGGCCGCGTGCGGTATTTGAATGTTGGCCTTGCCCGTGCTTCGCTGTGGACGGGAGCTCGAACCTATGCCGGCGGTTGGGCGGCAGCCGTTACCGGGGGCCTCCATATAACCGTCAAGGCAGCAATGCGGTCATCGCAAATGGGATCGGGAGCGAGAACCCTTTGTCATCGGCCGACGGCGGGAGCTAATTCTAACACCGTAGTCTTGCAGGGTGTTCGCATCGGCCGCGCGTGGACACTCGTGCCGTGACGCGGCCGCTTCCGCTGCAGGCGCTGGCGGTGAAGCACTGGGACGTCTGTTTTGTCCTGCCCAGGGATTTGGAGGCGCGCCAAAGCGAGCATCTCCTTGCCATGATGACATTCACGGCATTGGCTCGACACCATTAGAATCAAGGATCCACGAATTCACGGCGAATTCACCAGGATTTCGGTGTATTCGCCGGTCAGCGACACGACCTCGACGGTGCCGGCATGCTCGCGCACGACGCGATGGATCAGGCTGGGAAGCCTCCGAATTGACAGCCCTCCACGCGTGCACCTACAATCGCGAAAATTCGCAAAATCATGCTGGAGTCCCGGCTCGATGGGAGGACAAAATGGCTGAATTGCTGGGGTTGGGATGTTCCCACGGCCCGATCATACTCACTCCGCCGGAGGTGTGGTCCAAGGGTCGAGAGCGAATATTTGCCCGCGTACCGGGATACGAACCGCCCGCCCAACTGCTGCAAGAGTTGGGAGAGGACAACGGGCTGAGTCAGGACATCAACGACCAGCAGAAGGTCGTCGATTCGTTCAAGGTCCTCCGCGATCGCCTCCATGAATGGAAACCCGACGTCTTGATGGTGATCGGCGACGACCAGGCGGAGAACTTCCTGCAGGACAACCTTCCTCCCTTCTGCCTGTACACCGGCGCCGAAGTTGACGGGTTTCCATTTCAGCGCCCTGCAGCCCGGACCAACCTGTGGGACGCGGCCCCGGAAACGAAGTTTTCATTTCAGTGCCCCAAGGAGTTTTCCAGGGACTTGCGCAATTGTCTGATCCGGGACGGCTTCGACATGGCCTCTTCCAGCGCACTTAAAGGGTGGGACTGGGGCCTGGCTCACGCCATCATCAACCCGCTAGTGTTTCTGGATCCCGACGGCAGGTTCCCGTTGCTGCCCCTGTTCGTCAATTGCTATGGCGAAGAGGCCGGGCCCGATTACCCGCCGCGGCCCACGCCCAAGCGGTGCTACCAACTTGGGCAAGGTATCCGAAGGTTCCTGGATACCAGGGACGAACGGGTCGCTGTGGTAGCGTCTTCCAGCTGGTCGCACAGTTTCCTGGCTCACAAGTTCCAGTGCCGCGCGATAGACATCGAAGCCGACCGGCGGAACCTGGAGTTGGTGCGGACGGGTCAGGGGAGCAAGCTGGCCGAACTAACTCCGGAGGAAATTCAGCAATCGGGCGACCACGAAATCCTCAACTGGATCATCGCTTTGGGGATACTCGGCGACGTTCCTGCGGAAATCGTCGACGTGCGTGAGTCCCACACCCAACTGGCGTACCGTGTAGCCGCGATCTGGGACTGACCGCTTCCACTTCGGCACACCAATAGCCCACAGTCTGCCGCATCGGCTTGCCTAGTCGGTGCGGCCACTGACGAGGCAGAAACCGGAGGAGAAGGTATCGGACCATGGTCACAGTATTGGATCCGCGAACCCAGACCGGGCAAGGCACTGGTCACAGAAGTTGTGACGGCTGTCCTCGTTGCGAACGCCCTGACAGCCCCATGTGCAACATTCCCCATCCAAAGTTCGCCAACCGGCACCCCGTGTGCAAAGTTTGTGGCCACTGTGTGCTGCGCGGCCAGCACCAGGATGACGGATCGGACCTGGACGACCACCCGGGATTCAGTGCCGACGGGCCAGGGGCCGCAGGAAAACCGAGCCTCAACTGAGGCGGCTGACGGTCGTCGCAGCCGGATAGGGTGACGGATTTGTGCAGGCGCCCCGGAGATTGCCGCCTCGCAGAGTCCCGCCCAGGGTGTCCTCTACGATGACTTATGTCAGCGTGACTCCCGATCGGTACACCAGGCGTACGTTCGAACCGTCCCAATACACGGGACTTCAGTCGGCATCGTCATCAGGGACAGTTATCGAAGTCTGCACTGACGGGCTAGTGCTGGACCTCTCGGGTGTGGTGCTGGACGGTGAGGGATCTGGTGGTGTTGGCATTTGGGTTCACGACTGCAACGACGTGACCATTGTTAGCGGCATGGTTATCGGCTTTCACTTTGGTATTCACGCTGAAAACGTAAGTGACCTGAAGATCAGGGGCTGCGTCGTGTCGGACAACACGAACCCCCTGAACGCCGGCTGGCTCCCCGATACAGAGGCGCCGATGGAGGAGGGATTCGGTGGCGGGATATATCTCCACAATGTCCGTGATAGCGCAATAGAGAATAATCAGGTCAGCAACAATTTTAACGGCATCAGCCTGGTCCGATCGGAACACAACGTAATCACCGGGAACCACGCATCCTACTGCGGCAACGTGGGAATTTACCTGCTGATGTCCGGCCACAACGAGGTGCTGGACAATCTGGCGGAGCACTGCATCCGCTACACCGACCGTTTCTGGTGTGACACCGCCGACTCCGCGGGCATACTCTTGGAGAATGGCTCGAACCACAACCGGATAATTGGTAACGGCCTGCGCTACAGCGGCGACGGGTTCTTCATCCGGGCCCACAATCGAGAGCCTTCCAACCACAACTTCATATCCGGGAATGACGCCAGCTATTCACCCAACAACGCCTTTGAGGCAGGATTCTCCTCGGGAAACGTCTTCGCAGACAACATCGCAAACTATTCCAACTACGGGTTCTGGCTGGGCTATTCAACCAACACCACGGTTTCCAGGAACGAAATCAAGGCCTGCCGGTTCGACGGCATCGCCATTGAGCACGGGCAGGTAAACCGCATTGAAGACAATCGTATTGAGGGAAACCGCAACGGCATCCGCCTCTGGAGCGGCCCCACACCGGATGGACTGGATTGCAAGTCCCTGCCGTCACGCAACTACGCGATTTTGAGAAATCAGATCAAAGATTCTCGAGACTGCGGAATATTGGTAACTGAAGACCATGAAGTTCGTCTCGCGGAAAACCGATTTCAAGACAATCTGAGGGATTACGTGCGCCAACCTGTCTAATGCAGGCCGCCTCTATCGCGTTGCTCGGCAACCGAGCGGAATGATCGAGGTGGCGTCCCTCGAAATCACCATGACTTTGTGCTCCTATCTGCCATGCTGCAAATCGGCAACCCCATTCTGAATATGTTGAGCACGTCGCTCTCGTCGAGATGAATCGGAGCGAGTGCCCGCACCAGGTTTGAGTTGCAGCAGTGGCCGCAGTCCTCACCATTCACCGGTTGGTGAAGGTACGGATCGTAGCGAGTGCGCAACAGACCATGACATCCAGCGCCGTCCTCGTCAAGGGGTAATCCACCGTGTAGCCGGTGATGGTAAGCCTGAGTCGCAGGTACGGGCGACAGGACCACAGCCGGTGGCATGTGGTGACGTGATACCGGTGCAATTGCTTGGTACGGCCTGCCCAAAACCGTTTCCGATTATTGTTCAGGTTCCACGCGTCGAAGTCGGCCACCTGCGCCCCATCCACGACAACTGTGCAGCACATCTGGCCAGCCAAGATCGGCCAAGCCTTACTGAAGCGTATCGGCGCCACGAACAGTTCAACCAAGCTACGGTTTCCCTTATCTTGACCCGAGCGTCCGCAAAATTCCCGGTCTACGTCAATGGGGCTGCCGGGTTGGGTAGGCAAATTACTCAAAGAACTGGTACAGGACTGCCGTTGGGAACGGACTCGATGAGCTTCGCCGGTTATGGTTGCCTACCCCCGAACACTGGCCCAGGATGAATGCCAAGGGAACCTGGACGCAGTCTTGCCGTAGCAATCCCGTGACTAATTGTTTCGTCCGTAGGCGTCGGCGGCACGAAGGACCGTTGTGTCATCCCCCGTGCGCCCCACCAACATCATGCCGATGGGCAGGCCGTCGGATACTCCGCACGGTACCGAGATAGCGGGATGGCCGGTTACGTCGAAGGGACAGGTGTTGGCGATCATCTCCAGCGCCCGGTCGGTGTACTCCTGGAGACTGCAATCGGCCGGCGGAATAACCGTAGCCTTCATCGGCAGGGTGGGCATCACCAGCAGGTCATACTCGCTGAGCGCCTGGTCGTAGGCGGCGGTCAAAGACCTGGCCAGGTTCTGAGCCTTGGAGTAGTAGTGGCCGTGATACCGGTCCTGCATGTATTGTCCCATCAGGACCACCAGTTTGGTGGTTTCCGACAGGTCGTCGGCCCGGGTTTGCCATCCATGGGCGTACACGTCCTGCAATCCGGTGGTGTAGTGACCCTTCCAATTGGTGCCCATGCTGTTTCCGGCTACCATGAACATCGTGGCCCCCTCCACCGCGATGGCCCTCCAGACGTGAATTCCGTCCAGGTGCCAGGGTATGGAAACCGTGCCCACCCGCGCCCCCATGCTCTCGAACGAGCGGGCCGCATCCTCCACCGCTTGATCCACGTCGGCTTCAGACTCCGCCAGACCAAACCCTTCCTGTACGATGCCCAGGCGGAGCCCGGTCACGTCTCCGGTCAGCGCTTGAGTGTAAGCCTGACCGGCAAGTCCGGCCTTCTGCCTGGGATCCAGCCCGTCGGGGCCGGCGATGGCCTCCAGCAACAGCGCCACCTCGGCGGCGGTCCGTGCCATCGGCCCCGTGTGATCCAGGGTGAGTTCGATTGGGAAGACCCCCGTGTAGGGAACCAGCCCGTAGGTTGGCTTGAGGCCGTAGATGCCGCACCAGCTGGCCGGTATTCGTATCGACCCGCCCTGGTCGCCGCCGATGGCCATGTCCACCTCTCCGGCTGCAACCAACGCCGCGCTGCCGCTCGAAGAGCCTCCCGCGGTGCGCGTGTGGTCGTGGGGGTTGCGGACCGGCCCGGTGTCTGACGTATGGCTGCCGCCGGAAAAGCACAGGCTTTCGCAGACCGCCTTGCCCTTGACGGAGCCGCCGGCGTCCAGAATCCGGGTGACGATGGTGGCGTCCACATCGGGAACGTAACCTTCAAGGACGCTGGTGCCGTTCATCATGGGAACGCCGGCGACACAGACGTTGTCCTTGATGGCCACGGTTTTGCCCGAGAGAACCCCGCCCTGAGCACCGGTGATGTCGCAACGCCAGTACCAAGCCCCCAATGGGTTGTCTTCCGGTTGGGGTCGCGCGCCTGGGGACCGCGGGTGTTTGACCGGCAGGCTGGGAGCGGTAAGCTGGTCCAATCGGGCATACGAGTCCAGGATGGGCTGGCTCAGCTCGATGTAGGACTCCACGTCGGCCGGCGAAGGGTTCAGGTTGTACGACTCTGCAATTCGGAAAAACTCTTCGACGGTAGGACGTTTTACCACCATGATGATAACCTCCGGTATATGTTTGAAATCAGTTGCCTGGAAATCGATCACTGACCGATTGCGTGATTGCAAGTGCCAGCAATTACGAGACCACGATGGCTCCATGCCAACGGATCTCTAGGGTGAGCAACCGTGTGCGACTCGGTTTCTGTTGTGCCACGTTCAGGGACTATACTACGGCCGAAGAAGTCTGATCCGATCCTGTGCCAGACCGAAGAACTCAAAACCCCTAAATCGGAGGCCATGAAATGCCAGTCAAAGGGACCACGCTAACCAGTTTTCGTCCGTTGATGCAGGGCGTCAACGGGATGGTTGCAGCCAGCCACCCCAGCGCCGCCATGGCCGGTTTGGAAGTCCTGAAAAACGGTGGCAACGCGATCGACGCCGGAGTTGCCGTTGGACTGGCGCTGAATGTGGTGCATGTCGATGATTGCAGCTTTCTGGGCGTGGCGCCCACGGTCATATACCTTGCTGACCGGAAAGAAGTTACCACTGTCGACGGGCTCGGGGTTTGGCCCAAGGCTGCGTCGGTCGAGTACTTCCACGAAAACCACGGAGGAAAGATTCCGGCCGGCGTCCTGTCGTCGCTAACGCCGGCCGCCGCCGATTCGTGGATAACGTCTCTGTCAAAGTTTGGCACGATGACCTTTGGACAGGTGGCAACCGCAGCCACGAATCTGGCTGGCAACGGCTTCCCCATGTTCCGCTATCTGGCCGGCCGGTTCAAGACTGCCTTCGACCAGTACAGCGCCTATCCGTCAACCGCCGAGATTTACCTGCCCGGCGGCCGCGCCCCCAAACAGGGGGAAATGTTCTATCAAAAGGACCTGGCTGCCACCCTGTCCAAAATTGCGGATGTGGAGGCTTCCAACGCGGGGAAAGGCCGGGAGGCCGCGCTCAAGGCGGCCAGAGACTACGTCTACACGGGCGAGTTGGGCCACAAGATTGTCGCATTCAACCAGGAGATGGGGGGTCTCCTCACCGAGGAAGACCTGGCCCGCTATCATGTCCAGGTGGGTCCGCCCGTGACGGTGAATTACAAGGGCTACGACGTCTACAGCACCGGGCCGTGGGGCCAGGGACCGACGTTCCCCCAAGCCCTAAAGATCTTGGAGGGGTACGACTTGGCGTCCATGGGCCACAACTCCACCGAGTACATCCACACGGTGAGCCAGGCCTTGAATTTGGCCTTCGCCGACCGGGAGCAGTACGTTGGAGATCCGGATTTCGTGGACGTGCCGATCAATGAAATGCTGTCGAAGGAATACCTGGTCAAGCGCCGCTCTCTAATCGACCCGGATATGGCCTGGCCTGGCACGCCCCCAGCCGGAGACCCACGAAACGGGAAGGCGACAATCGACGGCGCCCCGCAGTCTCCCAGAGAGGCAGCGGTCCCGGTTGGCACAGCCGGAGTCAGCGGCGGCGGGACTTCTTACTTCGCCGTAATCGACCGGGATGGGAACATCTTCTCCAGCACTCCCAGCGAGGGCACCAAGAACGGCGGGCCAATAATTCCGGGCACCGGCCTGGCGTTCTCATTGCGCGGCACTCAGTCCAAGCTGACAGAAGGCCATCCGGCATCGATAGCCGGGGGCAAGCGGCCCAGGCTCACCCCCGCGCCTGCTCTAGTGCTGCGCGACAGCGAGCCCGTGATGGCCCTCGGCGCCCACGGCGGCGACCATATCCCGCAGGGCACTCTGCAACTGCTGTTAAACGTCCTGGAATTTGGCCGCGACCCTCAAGAAGCCGTGGAAGAACCCCGCTTCTACAGCTATAATTTCCCCAGTTCCAACTGGGCGTCAAGATACGAGCCGGGGATGCTGCGTTTGGAAGGACGTATCTCCGATGACGTGGCCGAGCGGTTACGGCGGAAGGGTCACACTATAGAGCAGTACCCAGATTGGTGGGAGGGTTCAGCCCTATACTGCGTCATCACTCGCAACCCGGAGACCGGGGTGCTGCAGGGTGGCGCAGACCCGCGGTGCGAGGCCTACGCCGTGGGTTTCTAGTCAGTCGGACGGCAAAGCGGCCTTCTTCCTGCCCAGCAAGATCCGGAACACCCTGAGCGTAAACGGCGATCGCACCGTGGCAGTGATGGACCGTTTAAGCCGTCCCTTTAGTTACCTTGGCAGCCGAGTTGCAGGAAAGAGCGCCTCTCGCTCGCTTGAGAGGCGCTGCAATCGGTTATGGGGGAAGAAAGGCGAGGGAAAGAAAAGGCGTCGGGTTCCTCTGAATCGGGCCTGGTCATACTAACGCAGTGCATCGAGAGCGAGTGCGAATGGGATGGACCCGAGGAAGAGCACGTTGAGCTTCTCAAAGCGGGGGAAGATGCAGCTATATCCCTTCAATCGGCGGAAAAACCGCTCGACCCCATTCTGCCTCTTATGCATCTCACGGTCATAGTCCCAGGGGTTTGCACAGGTGCTCAGGGACGGAACCACCGGCATGAACCCCCAAGGCCGAGGCGAGTTGGCTTGCCTCATCAGCTTTCCGCAACGTATGCCCGCCATACCGGTTACCCAGTGGACTACGTGATCCGCCTTCGGGGCGACGTAGTGGTCCAGAGTGCCCACTATCGCGGTAATCTGCGGGATTATCAACTCCCCAAAGGCCGTATCCGCTGCTGGCCCTGAACCCTTTATCGGTCCGACGGTGCGGTGATGATCCATTGGTGCTCTACTGCGCCAGGGTGCCCTGGTACCAGGCCACGTCGCTGGATGATCCTCGTTAGGCAGCGCGGATGTATCGACGGCGGATGCAGCCGGAGCGGTACATCAGGACGGCAAGCAGCGCTTTGGGCTGGACCGGAGCACGGTAACCTCCACGGACCGGATGCCACGATTGCTGGTGGCATTGTTGTTGGCGTGCTGCCGGTTGATCTTGGCGGGTTTGCGGGCAACACCATCATTTCGACGCCGAGTATGCTCTCGTGGCAAGCTGGGCATATTGCCCCGGGCGACGAGTATTTCCTGGCTACACTAGACCCCCCGGACCCAACTCTTCACTCCACTCACCCACTAAACCGGGTACGCGTTAGGCTTGATGACGCTTGCGAAATAGCTCGAGCAAGTCCATTATGTGTTTAACCATCGTCGTTTTCCTTGTTCTGGCTTGTGACAGTCGGCCAAGGATGACGCGGTGATTAAATTTTTGGTAACACTGATTCTTTTACACCACCTCCGCGTACTCTACTCATGTCTGGAACCGTCCGCAGTCTTACCACCCTCACAACCCGGGGCAAACTGGGCAAAAGCCCAGAGCCTGCCCTTCAACAAATCGCCGCAACATCCGGGGGTAACCCCGGAGTCCATCCGGCCGGCCCTCTTGGACGAGGAGTTTTACTGAACTGATATGCAGGATTTCACCAACCTCGCTGCTACCGGCCTCACGACCCAACAATTGACGCCGTCGGACCCGGTGGCCGACTTCGCTGAACTTCCCCGCCGAATCCGGGAGCAGGGGCTGCTGGACCGGCAGCTCCGCTACTACACCCTCAAAATGGTCTCTACGTTGGCCATGCTCACCCTGAGCATCATCCTTCTGATAGTTGTGGACAATTTCTGGTTCCAGATAGCCAACGCTGTATTCCTGGCCTTTGTGTTCGGGCAAATCGGTTACATCGGCCACGACGCCGGACACTTGGGAGTCTGCCGATCGGTCCGGGGGAACCGGCTGATCGGCTACGGCGCCAGCTTTCTGCTAAGCATGAGCCAGTCTTGGTGGCTTAACCAGCACAACCAACACCACCGCACCCCAAATGACCTCGATGACGATCCTCACACGCTCATCCCCGTACTGGCCTTCTCGGAAGAGAAAGCCGTCCGCATGCGGGGCGTCCTGAGGTTCTTGGCAGCTTATCAGGCCTTCTACTTCGTGCCGATACTGACGTTCGAGAGCCTGAGCCTTCGGTTTTCCAGCGCTCAGTACCTGATTGGCACCCGCAGCGCCAGGACCTACTTACCGGAATTGGGGCTGATGGCGGTGCACTTTACGCTCTACTTCGGCTTGCTCCTTTATGCGCTCAATCCCTGGCAGGCATTGGTCTTCGCCCTGGTCCACCAGGGACTGTTCGGGCTGTACTACGGGTTGGTATTCGCTCCGAATCACAAGGGGATGCCGATCCTTGACAAGGACAATCCCCTGGATTTCGTGCGTACTCAAGTGCTCACCACCCGCAATGTCAAGCCCAACTTTCTGGTCGACTTTTTGTACGGTGGGCTGAATTACCAGATTGAGCACCACCTGTTCACGATGATGCCCAGGAACAAGTTGGGAAAGGCCCGGCCGATAGTAAAAGAGTTCTGCCAACAGCGGGGCATTCCCTATTACGAAACCGGCACGCTGAGGTCATACCGGGAGATTCTCAGCCACATGCACCGGGTTTCGTCCATTCTCAGACAGGGCTCGAAACCGCCGGCGCAGATCGAAGGCGGCAATCCGCCCACTATTAAGTCCGGTGCTACCGCCACCGGGTAGCGCTGTTCAAAAATCATGTGAGGAAAACCGCTAATACGGATCGTAAACGGCGACGACTAAGAGCTTATCCTAATAACCCTGCGGCTCTGAGGGCGATGAGGGCGCAGGCGAAATGAAGAAAGGCGATGTAGTTGTCCGGGGATTTGTCCCAACGGACCAGGATGCGCCGGAAACGGTTCAGCCAACTGTGCGTGCGTTCCACCACCCAGCGGCGGGCTTTGAACCCAGCCTCCCTTTTGATGGCCTGAGCCTCTTCGCCCCGGCTGCGGATGTGGGCGGTGAAGCCGAACTCGTCCAGAGTGCGGCGCACCTCGGCGAAGTCATAGCCCTTGTCCAGGCACAGCCCTTGGGGATGCTCCGGAGTGGGCGTCGGTCGGGGCACCGCCACGCTGTTCACCGTGGCCCGCACCAGCTTCATGTCGTGGCGGTTGGCCCCGTCCACCGCCAGACCTACGGGGATACCCTGGGCTTCGGTCAACAGACTGCGTTTGACGCCCCGCTTACCTCGGTCCGTGGGGTTGGGGCCGGTTCCCCCCCCGCCCAATGGGGACTTGTTCATGGCCCCATCCAGGCTCAGCCAACTCCAGTCCAGCCCCTTCAGTTCGTCATAGCGTTCCAGTCCCACCCGCCATAGCTCCGGAAACACCCCAGCGGCAACCCACTCCTGAAAGCGCAGATGGGCGGTGGAGCCGGAGCAAATGCCCGTGGCATCCAACGCCTTCCACTGGCAGCCGGTGCGCAGCACGAAGAAGATGCCGTTGGCGCAAGTCCGGTCTGGGACCCGAGGCCGACCGCCGCCCAAAGGATGAGTGTTCACCCGCTGGGGAAGCAGTGGGGCCAACACCTCCCACAACTCGTCGGATATCTGAAAGGAACTGGTGGAGGGGTTGGCTGCGGTGGACGGGCCAGCACGCTTGGGTCGAGATGGCTTGGGGTCTTTCGCTTTCGTCATTCCACAAGTCTGGCTTCAACCCCAGCTTTTCCCCCTTTCACCACCCCTGCGAGTTTCCGCTGGTTTTTAGGATAGGCTCTAAGTGGGCCACATGGGCGGCAGGACTGCCGCCCGATCACCGCTGAATGACGAGTTGCCGACCTACAGACGCGACGACCGGCGCCACTGGATCGACGACGGTGGCGATTGCCAGGACACGCGGAACCAAGTGCCGTTGGCGAACAGCCTGACCGATGTCGCCTACCGCACGGACCTGCGCTGCCCCACAGCTCTTTGCCGTTGGTTCGCGCCCTATGCAGGCACGGCGCGTTGCCTCAAAAAACATTACTGAGTTTGGGTCACACAAGATTCGCTGCCGGAGCCAGCCGCGGCAGTTGATGCTTGTCGGCGTCGTCAGGAAGACCCGCCTCAACTCATTGGTCGACCTGATTGCCGCGTTCGTCATGCAGGCCCATCATCTTGTTGGTGCCCCCGGCGCTTCACCCAAGGGCCATCACGTTTGTCCAACCAGAACCGCACGCTGGCTTCCTGGAAGGTGGCTCGTACCCTCATGCCGCTCCGTAGCCACGGCGTCGGGTCGTCCCGCCGGCACCCGTAGCGAACGATTCCGCCGGGAGGTTCGCCTACGGTAGCCTTGAGATGCCTCGTGCCGATCCGGTTAGGCCGCATGGCGCAGACTACCCCAACGGAATCCAGGCGAAATTACTGATGCGTGAGCGGACACCTAAACTAATCCCTTCCGTCATTACCGTGAAAATAGCCGATTTTCATGCTCATACGTGGCCTCGGCAAGGCAATCCGCAATTCTCGCGCCAGGGGGAATCCAGTGGTACCGGAGGGAAGGAAGGAAGCCGGGTTTAGATAACCATTCACGCATCAGTAGTACCCACACGATCCGAGCGCTAAGGATCCAAAATTGACGACTATGATTGACATCGCGATTCCTCAGATGGCGCGTGAGCTTCAACTGGCTGGAGAGCAAGTGGCGGCCACGGTTGGATTGCTGGACGATGGCGCTACGGTGCCCTTCATTGCACGGTACCGTAAGGAGAGTACCGGCAGCCTTGATGAGGTGGCGATCACCGACATCCGGGACCGGTTGTCACAGCTGCGTAAACTCAGCGACCGACGGGAGGCCATCCTGGTTTCCCTGGAAAACCGGGGCCTGTTGAGCGAGGATTTGCGCGAGGCCGTTCTCTCTGCCTAATCATTGGCAGTCTTGGAGGACACGTACCTGCCCCACCGGCCCAAGCGGCGCACCCGGGTTGCCATCGCCAGAGAGAGGGGACTGGAATCCCTGGCGTTGCGCCTCTGGGGTCAGGGGGATTTTGACGTCACCCGGGCCGCTGACGAGTACATCAATCCCCAAGCAGGTGTGGAAAACGCCAAAGAAGCCCTGAGTGGAGCCAGGGACATAATCGCCGAGTGGGTCAGCGAAGATGCTACCGCGCGGCGGGAAATTCGGGAGCTGTTCTGGTCGCAGGACGCTATTTCCGCCAAGGTGGCGTCGGGCCAGGATGCGGAGGCGACCAAGTATCGGGATTACTTTGACTGGCAGGAAGCGGTCGCCCGCGCGCCTTCCCACCGGATCCTGGCTATGCTCCGGGGCGAGAAAGAATAATTGCTTTCGGTCCGCATCGCGCCGCCGGTAGCGTCGGCGACAGCGATCCTGGAGCGGATCTTTGTCGGGGGAGAAACGGAGGCCGCGCCACAGATCCGGCTAGCCATTCGGGAACGATACAAACCGTTGCTGGAATCCGCGATGGAAACGGAGGTCCGCAAAGCGGTACGACTTCGCGCCGAGGACACCGCCATCAGGGTATTTGCCGACAATTTGCGGGAGTTGCTGCTGGCCCCGACCCTGGGTCAGAAAAACACCCTGGCAGTGGATCCCGGGTTTCGCTCCGGCTGCAAATTGGTGTGCTTGGACCGGCAGGGCCATATGCTGCACCACGATACCGTTTATCCGCTGCTCGGGGAACGCAGTGAGGAGGAAGCCGCCAAGAAAGTACTCCAGTTATGTGGTCAGTACAATATTGAAGCCATCGCCGTGGGCAATGGCACCGGAGGCCGTGAGACCGAAGCCTTTCTGAGGACTCTGGATTTGGACCCCAAGATTGCGGTGGTCATGGTCAACGAAAGCGGTGCCTCGGTCTACTCGGCATCGGAGGCGGCGCGAACTGAATTCCCTGATCATGACATCATCGTTCGGGGGGCGGTCTCCATCGGTCGCCGACTCATGGATCCCCTTGCCGAATTGGTCAAAATAGATCCCAAATCCATCGGTGTTGGCCAGTACCAGCACGACGTTGATCAAAAAGCCTTGAAGGAACGACTCGACGATGTGGTGGTCAGTTGTGTCAACCAGGTCGGGGTGGAACTGAACACCGCCAGTCGCGAGTTGCTCTCCTATGTTTCTGGTCTGGGGCCCCGTTTGGCCAATTCCATCGTGGAGTACCGGAATCACAACGGCCCTTTTGCCTCCCGAGACACCTTGAAGAAAGTGCCGCGCCTGGGTCCTAAGGCTTTTGAACAAGCGGCTGGGTTTTTACGCATCAGAGATGGCGCCCAGCCGCTGGACGCCGGCGCGGTGCACCCTGAGTCCTACCCAGTCGTTCAGGCAATCGCCAACGACTTGGGCCGTCCGTTAGAGCAAATGCTGGGCGACGCTGGTATCAGCGGTCAGATTGATCCCAGTCGCTACGTAAGCGATGGGGTTGGACTGCCGACACTGAATGACATAATCGAAGAACTGGCCCGACCAGGCCGGGACCCCCGCCAAGTGTTCGAGCCCTTCAACTTTGCGGCAGGCGTCCACCTGATCGACGATTTGACAGTGGGAATGAAACTGACCGGGGTGATAACCAACGTGACCGGCTTCGGCGCCTTTGTCGATGTTGGCGTACACCAAGACGGGCTGGTGCACATCAGCCAACTGGCCGAGGGGTTCGTCAGCAATCCCTCGGATGTTGTCAAAGTGCAACAGCAGGTGTGGGTAACTGTGCTTGAGGTAGACCTCGACCGCAAACGAATTGCTCTGTCTCTGAAGTGATCGGCTTTCCGAGTCGCGTCAAATCCTAGTCGGCGGCGGCAAAGTGGACCCCCGGGGCCTTGGTTGCCGCCGATTAAAAGACCAGCCATTTGCTCTACTGGCTTAGTTCCGACCGCCTTGCTTCCCGGCTCCACGATTTGAGAGTAAAGCGTTGGCCCAGGTTACGTTCGATTTCGCGCCATTTTCGACCATCGTCGGGAGTAACGAAAGTAATCGCCTCCCCGGCACGACCCATACGACCGGTACGCCCCACCCGGTGAGTAAACAGTTGCTCAGAGTCCGGCAGGTCAAAATTAATCACCTGACCGATCCCTGTCACGTCCAGTCCGCGGGCCGCCACATTGGTAGCTACCAAAATCGGCACGGCGCCGGAACGGAAGTCCCGCATTACCCGCTCGCGCGCCGATTGGCTCAGATTTCCCTGGAGCGCTCCTACAGGATAGCCGAATATTCCCAGTTGGTTGGCCAACTTTTTCACACCGTGTTTGGTCTTGCCGAAGACGAGGATTGGCGCGTCGTCGCGCCGGTCCAGTAAGGTTCGGAGCGCCGACATCTTGTCGGCCTTCTGAATGCTGTACACTCGGTGTTCCACGGTCGGAAGCACCTGCTGATCCGCGTCCACCGCCACCGTAATGGGGTCGCGCAGGTGTTTCTTGGCGGTTCCGGCTACCCATTCCGGCATCGTTGCGGACAGAAGAGCCGTCTGCCGTTGGGAAGGTGTGCGGCTCACGATTGCGTCAACATCGCGAGCAAACCCCAGATCCAGCATTTCGTCGGCTTCATCCAGGACGAGAAACTTAACTGTGCTCAGGTCAAGCGCTCCCTGGCGCAAATGATCCAGCGTGCGGCCCGGGGTGCCGATGATGATATGGGCGCCGTTCCGCAATGCCGTTTGTTCCGGCCGCAATGATCGGCCGCCGTACAGCGATGTCACGCGTAACCGTTGCGTCGCCGCCAGGGCCTCCGTTACTCCCGCCACCTGGATGGCGAGCTCACGAGTGGGCACCAGTACCAGCGCCTGGACGCGACGCTCGGATGACTTACACCGCTCCACCATAGGCACCGCATAGGCCAGGGTCTTGCCGGACCCGGTGCGTGCCTGCCCGATCAAGTCCCGTCCGGCCAGAAGACACGGTATGGACTGCTCCTGAATTGGCGTGGGCTCCGCGATATTCATGCGGCCAATTGCGGCTCTGGTGGCGGCCTTCAGGTCGATTCCCGGAAAGACCTCAGTGTCGGCGCCCATGTGATCCGAAGCTTGTTGGTCTTCTATGTCATTTGTCCGCCACGAGTCCGTTGTCGGCGCGGCGTGTGCGGAGGTATCGCCGTTCCGGCGGGCTTTCCAACACACGGGGCAATACCCCGGCCGGTTCGGACTGGGTCGAAACGGGACTGTCGTGCATGCTCCGCATTCAACACAGATTGCGTCATGACTTGGTGGCCGGTCGGTTTGCAGTTGGTTAGATGATCGTCGGCGGTTAGACCGGGATGGGTAGTGCGTACTGATGATAACTCCTTAGTCCAGCGTGGGGTGATGTGGAAGGTTTGTCGCGGGTTAGGCAAGCGAAACATTGTGCCGGCCAGCCGCCGTAAGTATCAACGGCATGCGCTGCACATCAGCGCATCGTTGGCGTTCAGTAATCGGATCGACTAATAGTGTATCAGCCATCACATGGATAATCTGGATCGTTCGTGGGCAACTACGGCCATTCGTTTAGCAGCCCGTCCGTCTAACTTGACTTCGGACCAGCAGCAGACGCTGGGCAGCCGCCAGTCCGCGAAACACTGTTGGTTGGCGGTTTCGGTTATGTTGTGGGCAGTCCTGCCAAGGGCGGCGGGATGTTGTTCCGCTGGGGCGAAGTAGAGTCCCTGGAGGTGGTCTGAAAGGAATAGAGCGGCACGAAGCGGCGGCCGAGTCATCTCTATCGTAACATCTACAAACCGAGTAAGGAGGGCAATGGTGGTCAAGGCCAACCCGAAAGCGCTGAGCGCCGGCATATCGAGCCTGGAGGCGGAGTTGCTCCCCAATGTGGCGCTCTCCGACAACAATACCGCGAGGGAATGGATTGTCCCACAGATCCATCAAGCCCACGGCACCGGCGAGATGCAGCCCTGCTGTCTGTTGGTGGGCGCACCGGCTAAAAGTGCGCTGATCCCATTCCATTGCCGTCCGCCTGAGTGACGCCCTCGCCATTGGAGACGGAGTTTTCCTGTCGGGCAATTGCATCGGCGGGCTGATTGGCGCCGGCGGATAGGCCGGTTGATCTCACCGCAAACTGTTCGCCACAGTAGCCAGTCGCTCTTGGACAACGACCCTATTGCAATTGTCTGCTCGGCTGACGCGTACCCACTCGTGTTCAAACCGTAATTGCGAGCGCCCTTTCCCTGGTCATTGCGAGCGAAGCGCGGCAATTTCGTTGGCGTAGGAAACGTCGTCCATGCGACGGGATTACCGCGCTCACAATGACGAACGGGGTACGCGCGAGTCTGCCCGGTCCTGGTCATGGCTTGGGAGGTCTGCCAAGCGCCACATCCTACCAATGGCGTTCGTAGCACGGGGTGAGCATAGTGACCACACACGACAAGATATCGCTCATGGGTTGGATCTCGTGAACACAGCTGGATCCGGGATAGGTTCGTAGGGGCCGTGTAGGAGCCCCTCGCGCATTCCCTCGCAGGTTTGCCTTTAGGAGCGGGAGTTGTACACCGTGAAGGGGGCGGCGTCCCACGGCATCCCGCTGCGGTAGAACTGTCTCAGATAGGGCTCCACCAGCTGGGCCAACTCCCGCCGCTCCACTTCCAGGTCCGACAGGGGCCGGTCCAGGGAGGCCTTGATTTCCCCGAACAGAGCTTCCTTGTCCACCTTGGTCAGTTGACGGTCCCGAAGTACAACTTCACCGTCCACGAGCACAGTGTCAACGTCAATTCCACGTCCCCGGTGCACCAGCGCGTCCACCACCGATACCCGCGGATCCAGATACGGTTCTTCAATATTACGCATGTCCACCAGCGCCATGTCGGCCCGTTTGCCCGGTTCCAGGGTGCCGATCCGGTCTCCGAACCAGCTGGTGTAGGCCCCGTTGACCGTCGCCATCTCCAGCACCTGGCAGGACGTGGGAGGCTCCAGGTCTATCCCGGGTACTCGGTGGAGCTTGAGCACCAGCCGCATCTCCTGGAAGAGGTCCTTGTCGTCGTTCAAGCCGGCCTCGTCGCTGCCGATGGCCACCTTGATACCCGCCGCCAGGATGCGACCCATCGGGGCTATCCCGCTCTGCAGGCGCAGGTTGGAGCTGGCGTTGTGACAGATGTTGGTACCCGTGGCTGCCATCAACCTCAGGTCCTCCTCCGTGGCCCAGACGCTGTGGCCGCAGGTCACTTCCGGACCCAGGAAACCTATTTCGTGGAGGTGTTGCAGGGGCGTCTTGCCGTAGGCGGTGTGGCCGTACAGCTTCTGGTACACCGTTTCCTGCAGGTGGATGTGTATGCCGGTTCCGTAGCGTCCCGCCAGTTCCTTGATGGCTGTGAGCAACTCGTCGGAGCAGCGATGGACGTTGCTGGGAGCCATCGTGACCTGTACCCGTTCGTACCGGTTATCGCCGTATTTCCGGGATATCTCTTCCAGGACTGGCATTATCTCGTCCACTGGCCGGTAGCTGGGGGCCATGAAGGACCGGTACCGCTCGGCCAGTTCAGGAGGCATCTGCGCGGTAAAATCGGCCTCCCCGCCTCCAGGGCCAGCCACCATCGAGTTCTGGTCCACGACGGAGGGTGCATAGGAGACCCGCATCCCGGAGGCCTGGTACGCCCCCACCACCTTGTCGGCGATCTCCATGCTGACCGGCCCGGATCCGCGTGCGGTCGAGTGTATCGCCTGCACCGTGGTCGTGCCGGTCTCGATCATCTGGACCGCGCCGTAAAGTTGGTCCAGGTAGGGGTCGATGGCCCGGACGCCGATGCGGTGGAGGCTCCACAGTTCCAGCGGCAGGTCGGGCGCGCCCATTTGGAACGGTGTGAGGCCGACGTGGAAGTGATCGTTGACCAGGCCTGGCATGACAATGTGGTTGCCGGAACCAATGACCTCGGCGTCGGGATGCTGGCGGTTGAGCTCCCGGTAATCACCGACCGCTTCGATCAGCCCGTCTCGCTGGAGCACCGCCCCGTCGGCGACCACCTCTGCCGAATGTGGGCCGGTGACCTTGCAGACGACGTACTTTCCCCGTACCAGAGATAGTGTCATTGCCGCCTCCCTGAGAGGGTGTCCCGCGTCATTTCGCGCGAAGTTCGAGCATCCCCTAACCGCATTCTACACACTTTCGATTGGCTCAAAGAGAGGGACATATGGATCCGGTCTATCGGTGCGCCGTCTCATGCTCTTCCAGTCCCTGCTGATAGCAGTTTTGACGCCCCTGCTGGCACCTGCCTGTTGGCCTGCCCGATGTCCGGTGGGACGGCAACGGGAGTGTCCTCGAAGATGGTCTCTCAGGAGACGAGAAAGGAGCTCTGGCCCTCCGTCATCACCGTGTCATCGACGAGTTAATTGGTGCCCTGGTCGAGAAGTTCGCCGGAGACTTGGAAAAGGCAGAATTCCTAGCCGACGTTGTAATGCATGACGACACCAACGCCGGGGACCGGATGCTGCCTCAAATCGATCAGCCTATCTCGCCGGCGGGATGCCTCCCCTTAGAGGGTGTCTACGATCTCTGAAATAGGTTAAGTTGAGACTATTATCAGTGAAGGGGTAATCATGTCTCATTCCTATCCCAGCGACATCAGCCGGAAGCAATTCGCCCGGATTCTGCCGACGTTGGAGTCGGCTCGCCACCGGACCAAACCCCGCACCGTGGACTTGTATGACGTTTTCTGCGGCGTGCTGTACCTCTTGAAAAGCGGGTGCCAGTGGCGAATGCTGCCTGCGGACTTCCCCAATTGGCGCACTTGCTACCAGTATTTCCGGCAATGGAGCGAGCAGCCTGGCCCGGCGAAAGAATCCATTCTGGAGCAAGTCCTAAAAAAATCGGTTGGCGCGGTCCGGCAAAGCAATGGACGGAAAGAGCAGACCAGCTTCTGCATCGTGGACTCCCAGAGCGTCAAGAACACGGACAGTGCCGATAGCAAGGGCTAGCGGTGCACTGACGCGGGCAAGAAGGTGTCCGGAATCAAGCGTCACATCGCGGTGGACACGCAAGGATTGCCCCATGCGATACCTGTGACTACCGCCAATGTTGCCGACCGGGCTGGGGCTTTGGCGATGTTTGACGAAAACCGGGCCGACCTCAGCCAGGTCCAGAAGGTGCTGGTCGACGGGGGTTACACCGGGAAGCCCTTTGCCGCTGCGGTGCAAAGCCGGTTGGGAGCCGCAGTGGAAGTCGTGAAACGCAACGAACTGCACACCTTAGTGGTGCTTCCAAAGCGATGGGTGGTGGAACGATCTTTCGCCTGGCTGGAAAAGTGCCGCCGACTCTGGAAGAACTGCGAAAGGAAGCTCAATACCAGCCTGCAAATGGCGGTGCTTGCCTTCATGGTGCTAATCCTCAAAAGATCGTAGACAGGCTCTGAGACCAGCTACCTCGGTTCCTTCACAAATTTACCCCATGCGTCTGCGCATTTCACCTTGGCTTTGGTTTAGATCAGGTAACACCGCTGCAGGGCTGGGAGACGCCCGAGTAGTACCGGACGCTACGCCGTCTGCTGGAGCATCGCAAGGGCAAACAATGCGAGCGGGAACCCGTGCAGGTGAGGAGCAGGTGTCCCGCGTCGACTATATTTGCCGAATTGTCGTCGATTGGTTTTGCCGTGCCCCGAAGAACCCGCCTACCTGGCGGCCTTCTATTCGGGATCCTGGGCATAGTGGGGCATGACTTCAGACACAAACAATTCCAACGAGCGCATCGTCTCCTCATGGGACAAGTGGCCCCACTGAAAGGCGGCTACGAAGTAGTTGGCCCCGGTCTCGACATATTCGTCCATGTAATGCCGGATGGAGTCCGGGGAGCCGGCGACAACATTGAATCCGCCTCCTCCCGGCGCAGCGTGCTCCTCGAGCCCCGCGGAACCGGACCTTCGTGCCGCGGCGGCCCTACTGACCTGCGCCTCCCGGTGGGGCAGGTTGGACGGCCTGGCATTGGCGTTACCCCCGAAGAATTGGGTTAGGCCCCGCCTCTCCACTTCCAGTCGGCGCGGCGTGCCCAAGTTCCACTTGTACTGGTCCCACGCAGGTTGGGCCATGGCTGCGGCTTCCGCGTCCGTCTCGGCCAGGAACAGGTGGTTGACCAACCCTATCTTGGGCGCTTCACCTTGGGCGTTTAGCGCGCCCGGCCCCTGGTGCTCATCCCAAAGCTGGAAGTAGCGGTCCACGTTTGACTGAAACGAGTCCAGGTTCCCGACGATGATGGAATGCATCCCGTTGACGGCTGCGGTCTCCACGTTCCGCATGTACCACAGGGGCGGATAGGGGTCCTGTTTGGGCCGCAAGCGCATCGGCAGGTCGTCAAAATTGTAGAACTCACCCCGGTAGGTCAGCGAATCGTTGCCCAGTCCCTCCTTGACCACCGCCAGCGTCTCAAGGTACCGCGCATAGTTCGCCTCCACGTCCGAGTCCTGTCCCCAGAAGTAGGCCTCGATTATCCCGCCTCGGCCCACCCCGATGTCCATCCTCCCGCCGCTGAGGTTGTCCAACATGCAGATTTCCTCGATGAGGCGCACCGGGTGGTGCAACGGCAGCACGTAGACGCACGGTCCCAACCGAATGGTTAGTGTCCTCTCGGCCGCGGCCGCCAGGAACACGTTTTGAGACGGCGCAAGACTATGGACCGCCGGTGTGTGGTGCTCCGCCAGGTGGTAGGAGTAAAACCCGGCGGACTCCAACCGCTCTATCTGGTCCAGCCGCTCCCCGTAAATGTGGTCCAGCGGTACGTCGGGAATGGGCTCAATGTGGTCGAATACCCCAAACTGCAATGCCATGAATAGGCTCCCTCGTGCAAATCAATCGTCTCGCGCCTCAATAGCCCGCCTGATGGCCGCAGAACGCGCAAGCGGAACTTGAGCCGTAGTGTCAACTCTAGTGTAACCCTAATCCACCGAAGGGATGTAGCCATGTCGGTCAGACAAGGGATGAGAGGCAAGAGAAAGAGACAGTGAGGCCTTGATCCCAATAGGTTTGCGGGGTGCGGGGTGCGGTAGCCACTCCAAGGGGATGTTGACGGCCCGCAGTGTCGGTGCCGGGCGAGATGGTCAGGGCAGCAAGCAGTAAGAGACGCTCGGGAACCGACCTGGCGCGAATCTGCGAGGCGGTTTGGTGCTTTGGTGGATGGGTCATGCGCCGACGGCGCCGTCAGGCAGGAAATGGCAGGGCTCGCAATCGGGCCAGGGCGTGATTGAACTGGGTTCACCAGGGTCAGCGCTGGGGAAGATGCAAAGTGAGGCGGAGTGCCGAGCGGGTGAGCCGTCCGGCGAGGGAGAAGAAGCGCCGCCGGAGGGTCTTGGTGGTTACCACCTGCTGGCCCAGACCGATGCGCGCCGTCCAGCGAGCCAGCAACTGTGTTGGCTGTCAAGAAGGTTGGGCAATTTCTGCGGGACGCGAGCTACGCCATGGAGAGCTATTCTTAACCATGGCGTTTAGGATAGTGAGCAGTTTACGCATGCAAGCGACCAAAGCCACTTTCTTCGTCTTACCAGCCTCCAGCAGCCTCTGGTAGAAGTCGCTGATGACGGGATTGAAACGGGTCGCGGTCAGCGTTCCCATGTAGAGAACACCCCGAACCCGGGAGCGTCCGCCCCAGACGGCGCGTCGGCCGCGCAAGGTACCGCTGTCCCGGTTGAAGGGCGCCACGCCCACCAAGGCCGCGATCTGCCGTCGGTCCAGAGCGCCCAACTCGGGCAGGTCGGCCAGCAGGGTGAGAGAGAGCTGCTCCCCTACGCCGGGAACGGTGCGCAGCAGGTCGTCCTTCTCACGCCATACTGGACTTCGGCGAAGAGACTGCCGTAACTCCTGGTCCAAGTCGCGCAACTCCTGGTCCAACCAGGCGATGTGGGTCTCGATGCGAGGACGCACCGCGATGATGGCAGTACCCAGTCGGTTCTTCTCGGAGACCAGCATGGTCATCACCTGGCGCCGGCGGGCAGTCAGCGAGTTGAGGACCTGGGCCTCGGCGTCCCTGAGAGGGCGCACCGAGGGACGAACCGCGTCGGCGAAGTGAGCCAGGACTGCCGCGTCCAGCGAGTCGGTCTTGGCCAGCGTTCCGGTGGCCCTGGCGAAGTCCCGGACCTGGCGCGGATTGACGACGACCACTGGCAGCGCCGCCGCCGCCAGTGCGGCCACCAAGGGCAGTTCCAGACCGCCCGTTGCCTCCAGCAGCACTAGGGCGGGCCCCAGGTCCACCATCTTGGAGACCAATTCCTTACTTCCGGCCTCATCGTAGGACATGACCCATCTCCTTCCCGTAGGCCGGACCGCAACGTCCACCTGCGCCTTTGAGACATCAATACCTACGAACCTCGGTTCTCCTCCCATCTGTACCTCCTGTGTGAGCGTCGGCCCTTCCTTGCACGATGCGGGCTCGATTGGCCCGGGCAACTGTTCGGGCTCTATCCGGGTAGGATGCGACGACCAGGCTGGCCCACGGTTTTCTTCAACCCAGGTTGGATCGGTCTGTCGCATCCCTACGTACCATACAAGGTTGTGGGCGATGACCTGGACGGCCAGCCAGGCGGCGTTGGCGGCGAAGCGGGCAGAGGGGAGATGGTTCAGACCGACGCCGTACTTGAGGTCTCGGATGGTATTCTCGATCTCGGCGTGGCGGCGATGGTCGGCCTCCGGTTCCAGGGTGTCGCCCTCCTGGTCGGTGATGCAGCCGTGATAGGTGTAGTTGGCGAAGCGGGCCAGCTGGGAGCCGGGTGTGGGCTTCACCCGGCCGGACGATGAGCCTCACCGACACGGCGTCGGGCTCACTCTAGAAGGGGGTGTAGGTGGTCTCGGCCACGTCGGCGGCGCCGTCCATCCAGTAGGGAATCGCGTCCAGTCCTCCTCGGGAATCACCTCGATGAGATTGTGCAGGCTGGCGTGCTGGCGGATGGTGATGGAGAAGCGGACATCCATATCCCGGCACACGGCGACAATGGCGTGGGCATAGAAGCCGCTGTCGGCCCGCACCGTGAGTGGCCCCCGGGCCCCTCCGTAGCGCACCCGTCCCACCGTTTCACGCGGGAAGTGGGCGGCGCCCCGAACGGTGTTGGCGCGGCCCTCGCGCAGCAAGGACATCAGCACGTCGCCGGTTCCGACCCCAGCAGTCCAGACCCGGGCCAGCAGCTCCCGGCTCACCCGATCCAACTGACGGACGTGACCCACCGGAAGCTGCGCAGGAAGGTCCCCAGGGTGGATGGCGCCTTGACTACGCGGCCGATGGCGCCAGCCGTCGCGCCGGTGCGCAACACATCGGCGTCGTCAATGCAATCGCCCCCAGCCAGCGCAGACGCAACCACGGTCATCATCTTGTCGCTGGTGTTGGCTCGACCCGGCGCATGGCCCAAGTCCAGGTGCCGGTCAAGCAGTCGGGGCAGTCCAAGATGGCAGGCAGGATCAGCCCAGCATTGGCCACCAGACGGTGGTCATCAAAGGTGACTTGGATACGGTCGGGGTCGTTGCGTGGTAGCATCTTGTATTCTGACTTTGGCCCGCGACAATAGCCCATATGTGGCGGTCCGGAGCGCGGCAGACCGGTAGCATCTGGGTCATGGTAGACCGTCCAATAGCAGGGGTCGCCGCACTCCCCAACGGTAGAACCCGGACAGTTGCCCGGGCCAATCGAGCCCGCATCGTGCAAGGAAGGATCAACACTGAAGCAGGAGGTACAGATGGGAGGAGAACCGAGGTTCGTAGGCAGTGCTGTCTCAAAGGTGCAGCTGGACGTTGCGGTCCGGCCTACGGGGCAGAGCTGGGTCCTGCCCTACGACGAGGCCGGGATGGAGGGACTGATCCCCCAGATGGTGGACCTGGAGCCCGCTTTGGTGTTGCTGGAGGCTACGGGCGGCTTGGAACTGCCCTTGGTGGCCGCCCTGGCCGCGGCGGCGCTGCCGGTGGTGGTCAACCCGCGCCAGGTCAGGGACTTCGCCAGGGCCACCGGAACGCTGGCCAAGACCGACACCCTGGACGCGGGGGTCCTGGCCCATTTCGCCGACGCCGTCCGTCCTCCGGTAGCATCTGGGTCGAGGTGCGCCCTCTCAAGGACGCCGAGACCCAGGTCATCACCTCGCTGACTGCCCGCAGGCACCAGGTGATGACCATGCTGGTCTCCGAGAAGAACCGGCTGGGTACCGCCATCGGCGCCGTTAGTCCCCGCATTGAAGCCCACATCGCGTGGTTGGAACAAGAGTTGAGCGACTTGGACCAGGGGCTACGTCAGACTTTGCGCCGGAGTCCAGTGTGGCGTGAGAAGGATGACCTGCTCCGCACGGTTCCCGGCGTGGGCCCGCAGCTATCGCTGACCTTGCTGGCGCATCTGCCGGAATTGGGCACGCTGGATCGCAAGCAGATTGCTGCCCTAGTCGGCGTGGCTCCCTACCACCGCGACAGCGGCACCCTGCGGGGCAAACGCGCCGTCTGGGGTAAACGCTCCCGGGTGCGGGCCGTCCTCTACATGGGAGCGTTGGTAGCCAGCCGCCACAACCCTGCTATCCGGGACTTCTACCAGAGGCTGCTGGCAGCTGGTAAGCCGAAAAAGGTGGCGCTGGACGCGTCCATGCGCAAACTGCTGGTTATGCTCAACGCCATGCTCAAACATGGCTACCCTGGGCGCGATATGACTCAGCCAGTCGTCGCTCATGCCTGTTGACTTTCAAGACAGTTGCTATTGGGTGCTCCTTGTTTCTGGTTGGTTTGCGGTCTCGGAAACCATTATCCCCGAAGCGCAGGAGCACTTTCTTACCCCTTCAGCACGCCGCCACACTCATCTTTTTGGTGGATTGGGGATTAGGCTGCCGTTGCCGGCCAACATGGGGGCGATGGACCCTGCAAGGGCGAATTCTGTCCGTTCGTAACGGTGTAGTGCATCCTCGACGGTGTTGCCGATGTCGAAACAGTCGCCCGTACTGCTGAGGTAGCCCTCACGGTACCAGTGTGACAAACGCCGGGAGACTACAACAGGGCATCACAAAGGGTCAACGAAAAAGGCCGCCGCTTTTGGGTCAGTTTAAGACCCTCCAATAACCGTCGGCCCTTGCTGGTTTCAAGGCGAATGTATGTGGGACTATGGCTACTCCAGTTGCCGCAGCCTGGGGTCCAGGGCATCCCTCAGCCAGTCACCGAACAGGTTCAGGGACAGCACCGTCACGAATATCGCCAGCCCCGGCAGCGACGAAATCCACCACGCGATTGCGATCCGATCCCTGCCCTCGGAGAGCATGGACCCCCAGGCTGGCGTCGGAGGCGGCACGCCTGCTCCCAGGAAGCTCAGGGCGGCCTCCAGCAGGATGACCACACCCACCAGCAGGGTCGCCACCACAATCACGCTGTTGGCTATCCCCGGCAGGATGTGGACGAGCATGATGCGAATTGTCCCGGCCCCGGCCACGCGGGCCAACGCAACGTAGTCCGCGGTCCTGACGCGCAGCACCTCCCCCCGCGTCACGCGGGTGAAGAGTGGCCAGATAGCTATCGCCATTATCACGATGATTAGCTGGAAGGATGATCCGAGGGCCACAACCAATACCAGGGCGACCAGGATTAGAGGAAGCGCAAGTATGATGTCCACCATGCGCATTACGGCCTCGTCGACCCACCCGCCGTACCATCCGGCGGTCAGGCCGAGCACTGTGCCCATCGTACCGCCCACCAGCAAGGTCAGACCGGCCATCACCAGGGAAACGCGCGCGCCATAAATAATCCGGGTAAACAGATCCCGCCCCAAGTGGTCGGTGCCCAGAATATACAATGTATCGATGCCTTCCCGGACAACCACAACCATTTTATCGCCGATAACCGCGTTGGGGTCTATCTGCCTGGCATTGTACTCGGTGATCTGTGTTTTCTGTAGATCGATGTCGCTGGGGCTGATTACCGCCACCACCTCTTTGGTTACTATCACCGGTGGAATCGGCTCGTACCCCCAGAACCCCGGTTGAAGACGGTGGTTTGGGTCCCCTACATTCGGGTCGTACGGGGATATCCAGTCGGCGGTGATTCCAGCCACCACTACCAATGTCAGGACAATCACTGGAATGATCAGCACCGGGCGGCGCCAGCGCGCCATGGCCCTGAGCGCCCGCACGATGGCGGGTTTGGTGGGAGATAAAGCTGTAGCGTCGGCCATTTGACTTCTCCAGGCCTTCTGTGGAAACGTGGATCCTCGGCGCGGCGGGGGGCCGCTTCACTTTCTGAGGATCCGTATCTCCTACAAGTATCGGATTCTGGGGTCTATGTAAGCGTAGAGTATGTCAACAATCAACGCGACGAATACATACCCCAACGTGAACATGATAGTCAGCCCTTGGATCAGCGGGTAGTCAGACGACCAGAGGGCCTGCACTGCCAATTGGCCCATTCCTGGCCATGCAAATACCAGTTCGGTGGTGATAGAGCCCGTAAGGATAGCAGGCATAGATACGCCCGCCAGGGTCAATGGCGGTATCAGGGCATTGCGAAATGCATGTTTCCAGATAATCGCCCGGGCGGGCAACCCTTTTGCCCTGGCCAGTTTGATGTATTCCGAGTCCAGTGTGTCCAGCATCGCCGAGCGCATCAACCGCAAGCTGCCCGCCAGGAACCCGCCCCATGCCAGGGTGACTGTTGGAAGTATGAAGCTGTTCCAGTCCTGCCTTCCGGAAGGAGGCACCCACCCCAGGAACACGGCAAAGAAGAAAATGAATATGATGCCAAGCCAGAAAGACGGCGCCGCCTGTCCTATCAAGGCCACGGCCCTCCCGATTTGGTCCAGAACACTGCCCCGCGTGACTGCCGACAGCACACCGAGGGGTATCCCGACCATGAGCGCAAGCAGGAAGGCAGCCCCGCCAAGCTGGAGCGTCGCCGGGATTTTTTCTGCGACTACCTCCAGCACAGGTCGACGCTGGCTGATTGACTCGCCGAAATCACCGCGCAGCACCCCAGCCATGAAAATTGCGTACTGGTGATAGAGGGGCTTATCCAGCCCCAGCTCCTCCCCCAGCAATTCCCATTGCTCCTTGGTGGCATGATCGTCCAGGAGCAGTGATCTCGGGTCCCCACCCACCCGCGCCATGACGAAGATGATCATCGACACCGCGAGCAGCGTGATTATCATCAGGAAAAATCGGCGTATCAAAAACCGTTGCATGTCAAGGTCCCAGCATCACATTTTCAGATACATTCAACCCGGTCTTATCGCCTGGAGATGACGATTTCTCTCACTATGCCGAGCAGAAAGGTTCCCACGTTGGCTACCACGGTTGCGCCGAACGCCGCGTAGGAGAAGGCGTTGATGGGAGGATCGGAGCAGCACTTGATTTCTCGGTTCAGCGCGTATTCGTACCCTATCCAGGACCCGGTAATCCCGCCCACCAGCCCCGCAGATCCAGTCAGCAAGAGTACCGGCAACGAATTGCCGTCCAGGCGCAACCACGTCAAGGAACCGCCCAGTCCGGCCCCAACTGCTGCACCGGCCAGGAACATTGCATCCCGGAGCGGCTTAGATGAGGTGTCGGTAAAGAAATAATACAGGCCCCATGCGACCCATACACCCACATAGCTGAGCGCGAGGCCCAGAAGCAATCCAAGCCCGGCGCGCCCAGCGATTGTGAAGATGCTTGCCGTCAAGCTAACTTACGGCCCGAGCCGAAGCCATCCGGATGTTCGCTGACGCCCTCCTGACCTTACTGAGTGAGGTTGGGAGCGTATTCCAATGCGGTCAGGTCCCGCGTTTCGGCATAGTTCAGGTGCTCGGGCCAGGGTTCCGTGTCCCCGCTCAGGGCAAATACCTGGTTCTGCGCATAGAGGCCGACGGACAGGGCGTTGTCGTACATGAACTTCGCAGCCTCGGCCATGATCGCGTACCGCGCTGCATTGTCGACGGTACCCTGGGCTTCCAGCATCAAGTCGCGAAGGACCGGGTGGTCTACGCCGAAGTTCCAGGCGGTATCGTGGTTGAAGGCGCCGGACCACCGGTCCAGGGGGTCAACCGCCACGTGGGTGTGCTGGTACGCCTGGTTGTAGGTGCGGGTCACGATGCTGGGGCGGAAGGTCTTGTAGGGCAGGTTCTGCTGGTTGGCCTTGACGCCGATCTGGTCCCACATCTGGGCTATGGCGGAAGTCACCTCGAGGTAGTTCGAGCCGCCCAGTGGCGTCAGGGTGATCTCAAACCCGTCAGGATAGCCCGCCTCGGCGAGCAGTTGCTTGGATTTCTCAGGATTGAACTCCCACTGCCGATACTCCGCCGGCAGCTTGTCCAGGTGGAACGACCACGCCGGCAGAGGGTCAGGGATTGCCTCACCGCTCAGCAGCGTATCCGCGATGGTCTGGCGGTCAATGGCGATGGAAAGGGCCGTTCGCACCTTGGCGGCATTCTGCCATTCCTCGGAAGCGGGGTCCGGGTTGCCGGAAGTCCAGGGCAAGGTGGGATCGAAGCCAGGGGCCCTCTCGATGTGTTCCGGAGAACGTGAGCCGTCAGCGTTGAGCCCCACGTACCAGTTGCCGTAGAAGGCCATGCTCGCGGCGCTGCCGCCGGCTATCTTCAACAGGCTGGTGCCCGGCACGTCCTTGACCGCTGCGATGGAGTCCAGGTTCATCTCCAGCGCGGTCAGCTGGCCGGTCTGGAAGTTGGCGACCCGGGTGGACTCCTCCGGAATGTGCTGCCACACCATCTCGGCAAACTCGGGTGTCTGGCGCCAGTGGTCTTCGACCGCAGCCCACCGGGTGAACTGGTCGCTCTTGTGCTCCTTGAACTCCCACGGGCCGGTTCCGGCGATGTTCCTGCTCGTCTCGTCGACACCCACGTCTTCGAGTTGCAGCTTGCTGAAGATGTTGACATGGGGGAAAGCAAGCAGACTTAGGGTGTCGTACTGCGGCGTCCCGGTGTTCACCTCGATGGTGTACTTGTCTATCGCCCTGGCCCGCCCTTCGTCGATGATGCCGGTGACAGTCTTACCTTCTTTGACGTCTCCGCCAACCCCCCAGATCCTGCGGATATGGGCGTTGTACCCTACCCTGGAGCTTTCGCCGCCGCTGATCATCAAGCTCCAGATAACGCCTTCCGCATCCAGTTCGCCGTAGCCCTTATGGAACTGGGCGCCTTCTTGCAGCTTGAACGTCCAGGTGGTGTTGTCCGGAGCAACGCTCCATTCCCTGATCAGTCTGGGAACGATCTCCCGGTCTTCGTTCATGTGGACGAGAGTCTCGGCGGTGGTGTAGCCGTTATGGTGATACCCGGCTCCTTCCGTGACCGTCGGGAAAACGTGGAACGGGGCGACCAGGGGCAAACCGAATGTCAAAGTCCCTCTGGGTCCCAACGTATCCGAGGTTTCCGGCATGGCCGTCGGTTCGGGAGTGGCGGTAGCCGCGGCCATTGACTCCCCTGAACTCGCGGCGGGAGTACTTTCTGCCATGGCCACAGCGGGTGCCGCAGTTGCTTGTACCGCAGGCGCAGCGGCGGGTGCTTCCTCTGCTGTTCCGCAGGCTACCGCAACTATCAGGACGAGAGCCAATGGAGCGAAAGCGAACAGTCGAGGTAATGGGAGCCGTTGGTGCCTCATAGCAGAACCTCCGAATTCCGAAAAAATAGGGCAGGTCACTGTGCCATGTTGCAGTTCGTCCCGTCTTGACCAATGCCTGTGCTGTCATATACCCGTCGGCATTGATAAGAGTTAGCTCTATGCCGGGGTGACTCCGCGCAGCATTTGGACTGCCCTGAAAAGCTAGCCGTAACATAGACTGCCATCCGCTACGAGTCAATAGGGAATGCCCAGCAAGCAGGGTCTTTCAGTTTTCCAAAAAAGGGGATAGTTTAGTGTCAGGGACACTAACGAATTATCCAGTAGCCTGCCGGCTGCTCTAGCCATGGTTCCCGATCCGCGCTCGCCCCGGGGCAAACGTCATCCCTTGCCGGCCATCCTGACCTTGGCCGTCTGCGCCATGCTCTCCGGCGCCCACAGCCTTTACGCCATCTATCAGTGGGGTCGCCAACAGGAGCCGGAGGCCATATCCGCCATGGGTTTCACCCGGCCCGCCACGCCGGCGGTGGGCACTGTAAAGGGCGGCGGTAAAGTGGGCCAGGTGGGCGGCCGACCGTCGGTTTGTGGCTGTCGACGTCCAGGGGAAATGTCCGCCTAAGTGTTCAGCGAAAATGTCACCTGTCTAGTCCGGGATCGTACCAGATGTCGATGCCGGCAGGGTTCCCGGTACCTGGCGCGTTGGCGGACTTTCGGCATCGATGTACCGCCTCACGGTATCTCGGTGGAGACCCAACTCCCTGGCCATCTTGCGAATGGACATGCCGTCGAGTTTGGCCTTCTGCACTGCTTCCCATCGGGCCCTTTGCAGAAACGTCGGCCTCCTGGGTGCAGCGGTCACCGTCATTGTTGCCACGTCTTCATCGACGATGACGGAGGAGCGACCGTTCTCTGCGGCTACCATTGCCAGTAATTCGGGGACTGGTTCCCGCAGTTCACTGCGGCCTTCAGGGAACGGAGACGGGATGGGATCACCCTATGATAGACGACAATAAGGAATGTCTCCCTGTTGCCTCACCGAAGAATGTTACCGAAACTCTAGCACTTGGGATCCGCTCCAAACAGGTCCAGTTCCGGCAGTCCAGCTGGTTCCGCCGAGCCTGCGTTGGACGAAGCATAAACGAGATTTTTGGCCATGATGTCCCGCCAATCTTTCACCCGGCGTTGCAAGGTTCGCAGCTGCGCTTCGGTGAAACGGTCCGGGTGTTCCGACTGCAACCGTGCCATCAGCGCCTTGCCCGTGGCATCCGGCTCTGCCTGCAACCACCCCAACACGTCGCTCCAAACGCCCTCGAAGGGGTCTTGGCGGGTGCGCCAATGCCGCGGACCTCGCACTCGCGCGGCGTGTGTGGGACGTGTTTCGCTCTGCCGCCACAGATTGGGCAACTTGGCGAGGAACCGTTCGAGGCTTTCTCCTGCTGGCGTTTCCCGCACACCCGGAGACGTGGTTGCCACCAGCGCCGACTGGGCTTCACGGATGGTGTGCAGCAGCAACACCGGGTCCAACCCAGTCCGATATTCCTCAAGTGAGGCTTTCAGCTCAGCGCCGGTTGCGTCGTGCTGGATCAGCCGGTCGCCGGGCGTGGCGGGCTGACTGTAATGCTTGACGGTGGTGGAGCCATCCCTGGTCTTGTCGATCAGCTTGAATGAGGGCTGGAAATAGTTCACGTACCGACGCAGCGCTCCGTAGAGATAGGCCATGTGTCGATTTACAGGGCGATTAGGCCAGCCACCTGTCCCGAATACCGGTCATGGCCGACGAAGCGTCGTACCACGGAACCGTTCTTCTGCTCAATCCATCCCTGGTCGTTGCTGCGGTAAGGTCGGGACCGGGTGAACTCGATGCCGCGGTTGGCGCAGTATGTGATCAGCGTTTCGTTGATGAACGCGCCGTCGTTATCGGAGTCGATGCCAAGAAGTCGATGCCAAGGAGTCGATGCCAAGGAGTCGATGCCAAGGAGTCGATGCCAAGGATGGGAAAGGGCAACTGCTGCGAGATGGCCTCCAGCCCCTCCACAACCAGAGACTGCTCCCGGGCCAGGAGGGGTACCGCTTCGGTCCAGCCGGTGCAAATGTCGGTTGCGACCAGACGGTGGATGAATGATCCGGACACGGATCCGCCGCAGTGAGCCACCAGGTCTATAGTGAGCCACCAGGTCTATTTCCAGAAAGCCCGGCGGCGGTCCATTCCAGTCGTTGTAGGTCCGCACCGGAACCCGCTTCCCCATGGGCCGCCCGCGCCGGCGTCTGCGCCGGCTCCCCGCGGTGGGACGGATGGGTTTCAGCAGCCGATCCAATGTGGCCGCGCTGGCCGCCATTAGCCGCGGTCGCACTTCGGGATCCAGGTCAAGGTGCCCATGACGCTCCATGGATTCCACCAGATAGGGGAGCGCCGCCTTCAGGCGCTTCCCGCAGATACGGTCGGCCGCCTCCCAGATTACGATCACCGCCTCGCGTACTGCTTCATCATAGATGCGCCGGTCCTATAGATGCGCTGGCCCTTGATCATTGACGGTTTCTCCCCAGCGTCGCCGGACTGCCCCAACAGCCGGATACCGTGCTTGCGGTGGTGGCCGGTTACGGCGATGAACTCATCGAGGATTCGGCCCTTGTCCTTTTTGGATGACTCGCGGTAACTCGACTTTGTACAAAAGCTAGCAGAATTATAAGAACAGGGTAAGCTCGACCAAATCACTACAAGAGGTCGAGCATGCCTACCCTGCCCGCAGTCATAGTAACCCTGCTGCTGCCCTTTGAGCACCTGTTTGACCCCAGGACCTGGCGCAAGGCTCAACTCCTGGCGGTAGGAGCGATCCTGTCTCCCGGCAAGCGCACCGTGTCCTCCGCCCTCAACATCCTGGGGATTGGGCAGCACGGCGACTTCGCCATCTATCACCACGTGCTCAACCGCGCCCAGTGGTCGCCACTGCGACTGAGCCGGGTGCTGTTGCTGCTGGTGGCCGGGCGCCTTGGTTCGTCCACCGAGCCGTTGGTGTTCGGCATTGACGAGACGGTGGACCGACGCTGGGGCCGGAAGATTGCGGCCAAGGGGCGGTACCGGGATCCCGTACGCTCCACCGACGACCAGGTGGTGATGACTCCCGGACTGCAATGGGTGAGCCTGATGTTGCTGACGCGTATCGGATGGGCGGGTCGACACTGGGCGCTGCCGTTTTTGACCGCGCTGGTGGTGTCGGCCCGCTATGACCGACGCAAAGGCCGCCGGCACAAGACGGTCACCGACTACGCCCAGCAGATGCTGGTCTGCCGGCGCCGGTGGCTGCCGGACCGGGACCTGGTGGTGGTGGCCGATGGCGGCTACGCCAAGCGGGAGTTCCTGCGGCATTGCCAGGGCATGTCGAAGCCCGTTGTCGTCGTCACCAAACTGCGCAAGGATGCGTCCCTGCACCAGCCCGCGCCAGCGCGGCGGCCCGGCCAGATCGGGCGGCCCCGGGTGGTCGGAGCGCGACTGCCCAGTCCCACTGCGGTACTGGACGATCCCGCTACCCAATGGACCCCCTACCGCGCCACCGGTTCCGACGGCAGTACCACCATGGTCGAGCTCGCTTCGGGCGTGGCGCTGTGGTGCCACGGCGGGCCGCCGCGCCTTCCCATACGTTGGGTCGTCGTCAGATACCTGGCGGAGCGCCGCGGGCCCTATGCCTTGCTATGCACCGACGTCGCGGCGGAACCGCTGCGGATATTGCAGTGGTATCTGCTGCGGTGGCAGGTCGAGGTGACCTTTGAGGAGCTGCGGGCTCACCTGGGCATGGAAACCCAGCGCCAGTGGTCGGAACGAGCCATCGCGCGGACCACCCCCGCGCTCTTTGGCTTGTTCAGCGTGGTGACGCTGGCGGCGGATATCCTGATCGGTCAGCAGGGTGGCATGGCTCCGCGCACCACGGCATGGTATGACAAGACCAGCCCTTCCTTCGCCGACGCCATCGCCCTGGTCAGACGACACCTCTGGGTGCAGCAGGGTACTTTTATGCCGTCCGAGCGCGAGCACGAATCGATAAAAGTCCCGCGCCTCTTGTACCGCAGGATGCTCGACACGCTAGTACCGTTGCCAGGTAGATTTGTAAGAATATAAGAAAGCAGCCATACTTGGGCATGATCTTTCTGTGAGGGAGTGCCCAGCCATGGCTGCCATCAAGTATAAAGTGGAACTGACCGAGGCCGAACGTTCCCGTCTCAATGAGGTGTCCCAGCGAGGCAAGGCGTCAGTGCGCACCGTGAAGCGTGCGCTGTCGCTGCTCAAGGCTGACCAGGGGGTTAGGGACCGTGAGATAGCCGATGTGCTGTTGGTCAACGCGGCCACGGTCGCCAGAGCACGGAAGCGGTACGTGGAGGAAGGACTTGAGGCCGCCATCAATGACCGACCGCGGCCGGGCCAGGAGCGCAAGCTGGACGGGAGGCAGGAAGCGCACCTGATCGCCATTGCGTGCAGCGCCGCGCCCGAAGGGCACACGCACTGGACACTCCAGTTGTTGGCCGACCAGGTGGTGGAGTTGGAGTTTGCCGATAGCATCTCCCTGGAGACGGTGCGCCAGATGCTCAAAAAACGAACTCAAGCCGTGGCAGAAGAAGGAGTGGTGTATCCCCAAGGTGAGCGGGGAGTTCGTGGCGCGGATGGAGGACGTGCTGGACCTGTACCAACAGGCGTACCATCCGGAGCGGCCGGTAGTGTGTTTCGACGAGACCTCCCGGCAATTGACTGGGGAGGTGCGTCCGCCCCTGGCGGCTGCCCCCGGACGGATGGCACGCTATGACACCGAGTACCAGCGCAACGGGACACGGAACCTGTTCATGATCTGCGAGCCGAAGGGTGGATGGAGACATGTGGCGGTGACCGAGCGCCGCACTGCGGTGGACTTCGCGTACCAGATGCGGTGGCTGGTGGACGAGGCCTACCCCGATGCCGAGGTGGTCAGGCTGGTACTGGACAACCTCAACACCCACAAGCTCGGCTCACTCTACGAAGCATTTGAGCCCGGCGAAGCTCGGCGCATCGCCCAACGCCTCGAGTTTCATTACACTCCCACGCACGGCAGCTGGCTGAACATGGCTGAGATCGAGTTGAGCGTCTTCAGCAGAGGGTGTCTGAACCGCCGTATCAGCGATGAGCCGGAGCTGCGGCGAGAGGTTGCGGCGCTCGAACGCGAGCGCAACGCAGCAAAATCAGCCATAGACTGGCGGTTTACCACCCAAGATGCTCGCCGTAAGCTCCAACATATCTACCCTGCAAGATCAGATTGAAACGGTACTAGCCTATGCCGCTTGATTGTACAAAGCCGAGGCGGTAACGGTCCCGTATCGTTATCAATAATTCCTGTTTTGCCATCCTGCTGATGCCTCCTCCCACGTGGCTGCCTCCCGACTTTTCGGTAACATTCTAGTTGAGGCAACCATTCGGCGTGGGTAACGTTTTTAATGAGGCAATGCGCCGTAGTGGTCCAGCAGGGCGGCGTAATTGTCGTTTAGGGCCCGGCCGCGGCTGCGTTTCATCTCGTGGGTGGCGGCCGAGGTATTGTCGGAGCGCGCCACCTCTGGAACGCCGCCCAGGGTAAAGAGGGCAGCCTGCAATCCCTGCTTGAGCGCCAGGAAGGTCTCGCCGGTGGCGACCTCGGCGTAGCGCCAGCCCGAATGGCTGAGGATCAGCTGGAACAGCAGGTGGGAATAGGGCTGGCCAGCGATGGTCACCCCCAGAGGGTCGCCGTGGGTGAAGTCAAACTGGGCTTCCCGACCCGGCGGATGCTCCTGGGGGAAGTACACCTCCTGATCGGGACCATGCAGCGCCCGCCAGTCCTGTAATCGTCGTTGCAGGGTGCGCAACTGGGAGGCGCTGAACCGGCCGGGATGGTGCTCCTCCAACCACTCGATAATTGTCGTTGCTTTCAGTTGGCCCTTGGGGTCGCCCCGCAGCAGGGGCTCAATCTCCTCCTCCCACACCCCGTCGAAGGGATCGGGCCGGGTGCGCCACCAACGCTCCTGTCTCGTCTCCGACGGCAACGGGCCGTCCTGCCACTTGCGTGCTGACCGCACGCACATCCCAGCCTTCGCGGCCGCCGTCTCCTGCGTCTTTCCTTCCATAAGTTTCTGCCTCAATAGTGCGACTTGTCGGTCCTTGATCAATCCGGCACCTCCGAGCCGGATGGTTTACTCCATCTCAACCGGCAAAAGTAGTCGTCGCATGAGGCATTCCTTATTGTCGTCTATCACCGGAGCGTGAGGATAGGCCACATCCACCAGCCACCGCATCTGGTGGGCAAAGTCCGGCATGGTGCGGCGTTCGGTGATGGCTAGGTGGCGCCAACCGGCCAGGGGTTCGCAGGTCAGGAAGATGTTGCGGGTGCCCGCCCGGCGGTACGCGTAGTCCTGACGCCGCGGTCGTCCCGGTTGGGCGGGCAGCGGTGTTCGCACATCGGCCAACAGTTGGGTGGAGGTCTCGTCAAAGCACACCACCGGCCGGTGGGGGTCGTAGGGTTCCCCATAGAGGTCCAGCACGTCCTCCATGGCCGCCACAAACTCCCCGTTCACCTTGGGGATGCACCACTGCTGCTTCCGCCACGGCTGGAGGATGTTTTTTCAGCCGCAGACGCACCGTCTCGTATGACAACGATTCCACCAACCCCAACTCCACCGCCTGGTCGGCCAGCAACCGCAGGATAACTGGTCAAGGGCTCAGTGGTCATGGCCTTCGGGCACAGCGCTGCATGCCAGGGCAATCAGGTGGGCTTCACCTTTGTCGTCCAGCTTACGATACCGGTTGGCTTGGGGATGGTCGTGCAGCACGCCGTCCAATCCTTCCTCGGCGTAGCGCCGTTTGGTGCGGAACACCGTGCGCGGCGACGTGTCCAAGGCCGCCGCCACCTGGGACGCGCTCCACCCTTCCTCAGTCCGGAGCAGGATGCGCGCCCGAGTGATTACCCGTGCGGAACGCTGGCCGCTTCGTATCAATTGTCGGAGCCCGGCTCGTTCCTCCACCGTCAACTGTACCCCGTACTTCTCTGAACCATGGATGCCGCACCTCCCGCACCGCTGATTGCTACTCAGCGTAGCCACTCCGGCTCACCTCCCGCCGTATCTGTCGATACAGGTTTGACCGAATACTAGGCTCTGCCGCGGGGCGCTGTCCTCCGGCAATTCCACCCACCCCGGCCGCGCCAATTCCAGCAGCCGGTCCGCGTCGGCCACTATCTCAGCCCGCAACGCCGCCTCGCCCTTGATCCTGGAGCCCAGGTACTTCGCGTACCCCTGGGCTTCGGCCCATCCCCTGACGGTGATCTGCGCCACCGCCGCCAGGGCCCGCAACAGTTTAATGATCCCGTCCGCCAACAGATTGTAGGTGTCCTTCACCCCGCCCCGTCCCAGGATGTAGGTCGTGTCCAGCGCCACCCGCATCCCACGCTTTTTCAGGTAGCCCGACTGCCGCGCCAGGCGCCGGCTCGGCTCGAACACCTCCCGCACCTTGTCTTGCAGTATCAACTGTGCCCGGAACATCTGCAGCGTACTCTTGGCGAAGGGTCGATCCTCAATCTCAATCCCCAACGCCACTTTCCACCGGATGTCGCAGTCGGCCCTCGCCTTGGCCGCGGCGTCGCTCACCTTGTCGTAGGTCTGCAACAGCAGCGCCGCGGCCAGCAGGCGGGGCGGCACGCGGTCCCGTCCATTGTCCGGACAGTAGATCTCGGCGAAATCGTCATCGCGGAACAGCTGGCCCCGCAGTGAGGACAGCAAACCGTAGCAGGTGTCCTTGCCCACGTAGTCCAGATACAACCGGTCCGCTTCCCAGAGGCCCCTCTGGTCCGAACCCTTTCCCAGCATCGCCCTGCTCCGCTAGCCTCGATTGCCCGGAGTATAACCCCTCGCCATAATCCGGTCGGTTTCCGGCCAGCTTTCTAGTGTTATGTATCTAAAGTGCGCCTGCAAAAACTGGCGACCTTGGCCAGGATCTGGTCGGCGGTCTTGGTCCAGATAAAGGGCTTGGGGTTTTCGTTGGTAAGGTCAAGATAGCGGTAGATGGCGGCTTCCAGTGCCCCGCTGCTCTGATGCACCCCTCGCCGTAGTTGCTGCTCGGTCAGCATCCCGAACCACCGCTCCACCAGGTTCAGCCAGGATGCGCTGGTCGGCGTGAAGTGCCGGTGGAACCGTGGCCGCTTGGCTAACCAGTTCCGGATCAGCGCCGTCTGGTGGGTGGCGTAGTTGTCCACGATGAGATGGACGTCCCGGTCAAGGGGCACTTCGGCCTCAATGGTATCGAGGAACTTGCGGAACTCCACGGCCCGGTGGCGTCGGTGGCATTGGCCGATCACCTTGCCGGTTTTGGCATCCAGCGCGGCGAACAACGACGTGGTGCCGTGGCGCAGGTAATCATGGGTGCGCCGTTCCGCCTGTCCGGGGCGCATCGGCAATAGCGGCCTGGTCCGGTCCAAGGCCTGAACCTGGGACTGCTCGTCCACGCACAACACCAACGCCCGATCCGGCGGGTCCAGATAAAGCCCCACGATGTCCCGCACCTTCTCGATGCAGCAGGGATCTGCCGACAGCTGGAACGTCTCGGTGCGGTGGGGTTGCAGTCCGAAGGCACGCCAGATGCGGCGGATGGTGTTGTGGCTCAGGCCGGACCGCTGGGCCATGGACCGAGTGCTCCAGTGGGTGGCGTCTTTAGGTGTGCTCTCCAACGTCAGCGTAATCACCCGTTCCACATCATCATCGGTAACCGCTCGGGGCCGACCGCTGCGGGGCTCGTCCGACAGGCCATCCAAACTCCGCTCCAAGAACCGCGCACGCCATTTGCCCACCGTTGCGTCGGACACCCCCAGATCGGCGCCCACGGCGGTGTTGCTCCGGCCTTCGGAGCCGGCCAGTATCATTCTGGCCCGCCGCGCCAGGGCTTGCGCCGTCTTCGGTCGTCGCACCCACCGCTCCAGAGTTTCCCGCTCCATGTCGTCCAAAATCAGCGGTGGCATTGGTCGTCCGATGGCCATGGTTATCCTCCCTCGGGACTGCTCACCCGGAGGATACCTCAGCGCTGATACTATTACTATTAACTTCAGTTACACCACACTAGGGACGAACAATCATTCGCCCGAACCCTACCTGCAAACGACCGTTCCCGGTTGCGCCGCCTGGACCCGGGACCGCAAACCATGACACCACCCTGGCGCATACCCACTTGCGTTCAAACCGTCTGTGCGAGCGCCTGGTCCCTTGTCATTGCGAGCGCCCTGTCCCCCGTCATTGCGAGCGAAGCGCGGCAATCTCGTTGGCAGAGAGCATCTACAGGCGACGGCATCGCCGCGTCACTGCGTCCCTCGCAAGGACAAACTGGGGACGCGTGAGTGACACCACCCTCTTGCCCTATTGCGAATGTATGATCTATAATGGTTTCACAGGCGATAAATCGGTTCCATCGACCAGGTTCCGAGCGTTCACGGCCAATCAGCACCAAGTCGCTGCCGGCCTCTGTAGGAGACTGTCCTCGGTCGTTTTAACCGGAGCAGTCCCCTCGGCCACCGCGCCTGCCACAGCGCGCCATGCTTCAGGCATGGAGAATGAGAGCAAAAACCCCAGCGCACCACCTCCGGCCGTAGGGCTGATAATCGCTCGGAACCTGGTCAACACTCTCGAGAACATCGCCTGTATATCCCGAACATCGGGAGGAAGCCCATCGCAGCATTGATCTGAACTCCAGCGCCAGGAGCGGCCATCGCCTGTCTGCTGCTGGCGCCACATTTGCAACTCATCCGATATCTGTGTCCCGCCCTGTTGCGTTTCTGTCGGCCTCGACCGCCGTACGCTGCCGCGCCCGGCCGCTCCCGCGAGCGGACCGCCACGACGCGCGATAGCGTGGGCCGGCGCGCTGGTGTACAATCGGCCCCATTGTTGCCGCTTTTTCTGCTGCCGCGAGGGGGATTTTAGATGCGTATCTTGCTGATTGCCACCAACCGTCACAAACAGGTCATGAGCCGAATGCGAGCGCAGCCCATTCCCATCGGACTGGCCTATGTCGCCGGCCATCTGGACCGGTCCCGGCACACGGTCAAGTTGGTTGACCTGATGTTCGCCGACGAGAACTACCTGGATGAAGTCGAGCGCACCGTCCTGGACTTCAAGCCGGAGATGGTGGGCATCTCGATTCGCAACCTCAGCAATCACAGCTACGTCGACCCTCAGTGGCAGTTGCCCATCACCAGGAGCGTTATCGAGCGTATCCGGTCGATTTCCAACGCCACCATCGTCTGCGGTGGGCCGGCGTTCAGTATCATGCCGCAGCAGGTCTTTGACTTCGTGCAACCCGACATCGGTATCGCCGGCGACGCTGGTGAGACCTTCGCTGATCTGGCGAATCGTGTCGAGATCGGCGAGCCCGACTACCGGGGTATGACCGGCGTCCTGTACCGGGAAAACGGCGAAATCGTGTACAACGGTATGCGCTGCTCGTCGGATTTCGGCAGCCGCCCCAGCCTGGACGACCTCGATATGCCCAGGTACGCGCAGGCCGGTTTCGGCGTGAGCGTGCTCACCAAGCTGGGCGGATTCTACTACCCAACCTCCGCCGACGATATGCGGACACCGGAGGGCGCTTGGCGGGTGATCCGACCCATCGACGAAGTGGTGGAAGAAGTGGCCGAGGTCACATCCCGTTACGGCCTGAAGAAGATCTTCTTCGTGGACAACTGCTTCAACGTGCCCCTGGAGCACGCCAAGGAACTCTGCAACGCTCTGATGGAATCCGAGGTGAAGGTGCGCTGGAACACCTGCCTCGCTCCCTACGCCTGCGACGCCGAGCTCATCGGCATGATGAAGCAGGCCGGCTGCGGCCTCGTCATGATGGGCGGCACCCGCGGCGGCGACCCTCACGAGGGCGATAACGATATGTCGCGCTACGCTTCCCTGAAAGAGACCACCGAACTTTGCGAAGCCGGCGACTTGCACTACACCATCTCGCAGCAGTTCGGTGAGCCGGGCGAGACGCGGGAGTCTGTGGAGAACAAGCTCGAGTTCCTGCGCGGCCTCAAGCCCTCGCTCGCCAACCTGCGCGTCGGCGTCAGCGTGATGCCCGGCACCGACGTGGCCGCCCGCTGCATCGAGGAAGGCATCATCAAGGACGAGACCGAGCTCATCGCCCCCACGTTCTACATGGCCGAGGAAGTCCGCCCCTGGCTGGTGGATTACCTCCGCGAGTTGGTGGACGCCAACCCCCGCTGGGGCCTGATGTAGCACCGGTCAGTTTCGTTCCATCTTTGGATCAGCGCAGAGGACTGCCACGATGACTTTGACCAGCAACCCGCAGTTGGGCGCGGCCCGCATCGCCCTGGCCGACGACGAATCGATCCGCGCCGCCCATCTGCTCCGGCGCGCGGGTTTCACCCCCACCCGCGCTGAAATCGATCGCGCCGTCCAGCGTGGATACGAGGCCACCGTCTACGAGCTGTTGCATCCCGAAGACCGGCCCGACCTCGAGATCGAGGACCTCATCCGCCGGTACCACGTCGACCAGAACAGCCTGATGCTCCTTGAGAGCAGCCAGAGCTACTGGATGTACCGCATCATCAACAGCCAGCGCCCGCTGGAAGAGAAGATCGCCCTGTTCTGGCATGGCCTCTTCGCCACGGCTTACGGCAAGCTGAACCACGCCAAGGCGGTGGTCAACCAGACCCATACCTTCCGCCGCCACGGGCTGGGCAAGTTTGCCGACATCCTGGTGGAGCTTTCCCGGGACCCCGCCATGATCTTCTGGCTGGACAATAAGGACAACCATCGGGATGCTCCCAACGAGAACTACGGCCGGGAGTTGCTGGAACTGTTCTCCATGGGCATCGGCAACTACACCGAGGCCGACGTGAAGGCCGCCGCCCGCGCCTTCACCGGCTGGACCATCGACAACACCGAGTACATGAGCATCCGCGCCAGCCGCGACTCCTTCTGGCCCTACGGCCGCATCGACTGGCAGTTCCGCTACCGGGAGGATGACCACGACGATACCGAGAAGACCTTCCTCGGCCACACCGGTCCCCTGAGCGGGCAGGACGTCATCGACATCATCGTAAAGCAGCCGGCCACCGCGCATTACATCGCCGGCAAGCTCTACAATTTCTTTGTGTCCGACCGGCCCGACGAGGAGGCCGTAGGCACACTGGCCGACGAGTTCACCCGCACCGACGGCGACATCCGCGCCGTTATGCGCTGCATGTTCCTGTCCGATTTCTTCGCCGACGAAGCGGTCCGGTTGGGCAGGGTCAAGAGCCCGGCCGAGCTGGTCGGCGGCACCGCACGCCTGGCCGGTAGCCACCGCAGTCCCGAGTGGACCATCTGCAACCTGGCCATGGACGTCAACTTCATGGGCCAGGAGATCCTGAACCCTCCCACGGTGGAGGGCTGGCACACCGGCATGGAGTGGATCGATACCGGCAACCTCGTCGAGCGCATCAACGCCGCCGGCGCCGAGATGCGCGATACCGGCCGGCCCGGCGTCCGCGCCATCATCGAACGTGTGAAGACCCGTGGCGACCGGCTGGAGCCGCGTCAACTGGCCGAAGCCTGCCTGGACGCCATGGGCATGTTCGAGGTGTCCGACGGTACCATGAACAGCTTGGTAGCACTGGCGGCCCCGTGGGGTGAGGTTCGTTTCGACCGCCCCGACGGCATCGCCTGCGCCGAGGAGCGCATCGTAGAAATGCTGCAGCTCATCGTCGCTTCCCGCGAGTACCAGCTGGCATGACCACCGCGGGACGGACTCTGGCTAACTGGGGCTAGCTATCGAACGGCCGGGCGGTTTCGCCAACCCTGACTTGGCTTGCGCTGGCAAAGTCCAGTCCTAAGTGTGTTGCGTGGCTAGCTTGGCCTCATTTGCGGCCGCGATCAACCTTTGGATCATCTCGCCGTCGTAGTCCCGTACAACGTACTCATGCCTGGTCAAAGTACCGCCGACAGTGCCCGGTCCAAACATGAAAACCGCGATGTACCGGCGCCGCCGGCTCTTCATAGTCCGAACTAAACCCAGCGCTCCGACGCCGATGGCGATAATGCCCAGGATTGCCACCGCGATCACCCAATCATAATCTCGCCAGGTCGTGTCTGGGATGACATTGGATATGATTTCTTCGCCGGTTCGCTCTCCGGTCCGCTGTTCAACAGCGTCAAATGCAGACTCTATTCCAGCGGATGCCGCCATCTTGACCCCGGCGAATATGATAGCCCGTGTGCATATGATCAGCGATATGCCGCCGGCCAGGGCAAGACAACCAAATAAAGCAGCTACGAGCGTCGTGCGACAACCTCCCTCCCGTTCTTCCGATACGAACGCGCTACGCAAAGCGCTGGTATCGAATGTATCCCCCTCGCGGGTTATGAATCGGCGCTGCGAGATATACATGCCGGCTTCGTCGAAGAAAGCCCGCTCGCTTTGGTGTGACATGTTGGGTGCGCCTCCGCAGATGGTTTAGGAAACCGCAGACTTCCCCTTTGACATTACGAGAAGGCAGGTTACGAGATGACCACCGCTACCGCAATATTCGAGTACAGCCACACCGTAGGCTTCCTGGCCTACCGTGGCCGGGGTTTCATCCACCCCATCGACTTAACGCTGGGCGACGGGGGCGTCATGCACGTGCTCAACCGCGGCGGGCCGGAGGCGGTGGGTCGCCTGGAACTCAAGCGGGTCTGCGTCTGCACGGCGAACGAGGGTTATATCGGCGAGTGGGGAACCGGTGGGACCCAGGACGGTCAGTTCTGGTGGCCCTCTGGCATCGCTCGCGATGCCGACGGCCGGCTCTACGTGACCGACGAGGCGTTCCAGCGTGTCAACGTATTCAGCCCCGAAGGCGAGTTCATCCGCTACTGGGGCGAAACCGGCGACGCTCCCGGCCAGATCAACCGCCCCGCCGACATCGCCGTCGCACCCGACGGGTCACTGCTGATCAGCGACGGTATGAACCACCGCGTACAGCGCTTCACCGTTGACGGCGAATACCTGGGCGGATGGGGCAGCTACGGTGCCCAGGCCGGCCAGTTCAACACCCCCTGGCGACTGGCCTGCGACGCGGACGGGAACGTGTTCGTCGCCGACTGGCGCAACGACCGCGTGCAGGCGTTCACCCCGAAGGCCGCTTCGTCGGC
>CBDCPE010000004.1:0-4094276 GCA_965220055.1 Dehalococcoidia bacterium
TCGACAACGGGCCCATCTTATGCTCGCCCACGTAGTCGAACCCGAAGTGCAGCGATAGTCCGCGAGTGGGAGCCTTGAATACCAGTTGCGTCATCCCAGCGTCCCGCAACTGGGCTTTCAGGTCCTCGTCCAGGTCCAGATCGTCCATCCAGTGCGGGACCGAAACCTCCAGGATGTCCGGCGGCTCCTGCCACTGTTCCTGAGGCAAATCGAAGGTCAGGCGCCGCCACATGTACGGGGCCTGCATGTATCGCGTCCCGAACAGCAACTGTCTGGCGTGAAAAGACCGCTCCGGCGCATCGCAAATCTGCCGGTCGGTCTGCACTATGCCCTCTCCGCTCGCGAAGTGGGCCTCCATTTTGTCGCACGCTCGGTTGAACACCCGGGTGAACAGTCGCTGGTTTTCCTCGGAGAAAGCCAGGGCGTCCCGGTTGCGGGTGAACCCTTCCACGAAATACTGCGTCAGGTCGGGCCGGCGCACCACTCCCAGCTGGCTGAAGAACGCCAACCCTCCGTTGTCCAGCCGGAATACCGTCTCTGGCCAGACCTTGGTGGCGGCGCGGCCGGCAGCGTTGGCTTCCGTCGCCTCAGATTCCAGCGCGTCCGCCTCCGCCAGCAACTCCGACCGATTTTGCTCCGGCAAATCCTGGAAGATCGGCATCCTCCCGACAATCCACTCTTCTGACGGATTGTACAAAGGACTGTCGACGCGCTGCCCCCGCCGCGCTATGGCACACAGCCGCGTCAGGGCCACTTCGAAATCAGGGACGATTTCGGGTCCGGACAGGGGCGACTTGGCATCGGGCCGGTCGGCGGTATTGGCGATAGGGCTAGTCAAGGTATCTCTCCCGGGAAACGGAGTGCGAGGGGGTGGCCGCAGCAGTCGCCAGCCGCCTTCCAGCGCGTCAGATCGAACACATGTCAGCCGATGGCAGTCTGGTTAAACGAGGGCATTGGGTTGCACAATCGCAAGGCCGCCGGCGCCACCAAATATGAGCAGAAATACTGCGAGAATATGCTACCCCTAACCGCCCCTACTGTCAAAAACCCGGCGCGCAAATTCCCGCCTTTTCATGCTCCTATCCAGCCACGATGCAACAATCGTCGCCCGCCTCGAAAGCCCGCCGGACCAATGATTGGTTATGGACGTAGTCAATAGTCGGTTCCGCCAGTTTCGTCGCTCGACACGCGATCTGCTGGTTGTAGCAGTCGCGATCGCGGTGGTCGTTGCTTTTGTCTTTCTCCTCAATCTTTGGCTGACCGATCCCGACCATACCAATGCTGACATCGGAAGGATCAGCGACATAGTTAGCATTGTCCAACTGTCTGCCGCCGCCGTCATCATCGTCGCGGGAGGTGTATTTGCCTACCGAAAACTGCAACTATTCCGCGATTTCGAACCACATCTCACGGTCACTCGATCAGCCACGCACCGCACCGTTGGCGCGCAATACGTGCATATCGCGGTAACCGGAACCTTGCACAATAGCTCCAAGGTCAGGGTAGAGATACGTGAAAGTTTCTTCAGGCTGCACCAGATCCAGCCTTTTGACGACGAATATATCGAAGCTCTTTATGAGGCAGCGTTCAACTCCGAAACCCACACGGATATCGACTGGCCTGTGCTGGACGAAGCATTCCACCGCCTGGCGCCCAATGAGCTAGTTATTGAGCAGGGAGAGTACCATCACGAACCTTGTGAATTCATCGTATCCAGAGATGTTGAAACCGTACTGATATATTCGTACTTCTATAACTCCGCTCATTTTGAACATTCACATTCCGCTCAAGGATGGACGGCTACAACAGTCTATTATATGGTAGAAATAGGCTACCATGGTGCTGATTAACCGAGGGGACTCATGTTACCTGGCAATAAACAACCCGAAATTAGAGGTCGGCGCGTACGACTGATAGAAGGTACCGCCCCGCGCGTGGCATCCCCCAAAGCTTGGGATCCAGACAACCCCCCCGGTGGTAAGCTGTCGCAGGGAACGAAACCGTCCGGGCAATCTTAAATCGTCTAGAAATACCCACGATATGAACCGAGGTCGAGAGATGTCCAACGAGGAGCCACGTTCTGCTCAGCATAATAGGAGCCTCTCAGGTTGTTCTGAGAGCCTGTCTACGATCTTTTGAGGATTAGCACCATGAAGGCAAGCACCGCCATTTGCAGGCTGGTATTGAGCTTCCTTTCACAGTTCTTCCAGAGTCGGCGGCACTTTTCCAGCCAGGCGAAAGATCGTTCCACCATCCATCGCTTTGGAAGCACCACGAAGGTGTGCAGTTCGTTGCGTTTCACGACTGCCACTGCGGCTCCCAACCGGCTTTGCACCGCAGCGGCAAAGGGCTTCCCGGTGTAACCCCCGTCGACCAGCACCTTTCGGACTTGGCTGAGGTCGGCCCGGTTTTCGTCAAACATCGCCAAAGCCCCAGCCCGGTCGGCAACATTGGCGGTAGTCACGTGTATCGCATGGGGCAATCCTTGCGTGTCCACCGCGATGTGACGCTTGATTCCGGACACCTTCTTGCCCGCGTCATAGCCCTTGTGCCCGGCGGTGTCCGGGTTCTTGACGCTCTGGGAGTCCACGATGCAGAAGCTGGTCTGCTCTTTCCGTCCATTGCTTTGCCGGACCGCGCCAACCGATTTTTAAGGACTTGCTCCAGAATGGATTCTTTCGCCGGGCCAGGCTGCTCGCTCCATTGCCGGAAATACTGGTAGCAAGTGCGCCAATTGGGGAAGTCCGCAGGCAGCATTCGCCACTGGCACCCGCTTTTCAAGAGGTACAGCACGCCGCAGCAAACGTCATATAAGTCCACGGTGCGGGGTTTGGTCCGGCGGCGAGCCGACTCCAACGTCGGCAGAATCCGGGCGAATTGCTTTCGGCTGATGTCGCTGGGATAGGAATGAGACATGATTACCCCTCCCCTGATAATAGTCTCAACTTAACCTATTTCAGAGATCGTAGACAGGTTCTGAGAGGGGCGCTGCTCCCAAGGCCAACCAAGTTAAAGCTTGGGATCCTAGCAAGCCCCCCGGCGGCAAGCTCCATCCCAAATTCAAGCCTTCGGCCGTAAACCAGCGCGCCGAAACCTGACGCCGGAAATCCATTTGCACAAAACTGATCAGCACGGCCCGCCGTGCTGTCTCTTTGTGAACCTCTGGGTAGTCCGGATCGTCATCTGCAGTTCATCACCCGCCGGCCGCCAACCCCAATGATCCACCGCCTGAAGTCTCGTATCGCCTACCCGCCGGCCTTGCTCGCCGGTCTCTTGCTGGCCTTGGCGGTTGCCTGCACTCAAGATGCGATCCCCCCGCCGACCCCGTCCAGCCCCGCCACAGAGCCAACACCGGTCCGGTCCGCCGCAGAAACCTCCGAGCCTCCGCTGGAAGCCGTCGACCCATTCGTGGCCGGCGGACGTTTCGACGCAGTCCAGAGACGCGGTCATCTCGTCTGCGCCAACAACATCAACGTCGTCGGTTTCGGCGCCATCGACCCAGACCGCAACACCGTCGGCTTCGACATCGACCTCTGCCGCGCCATCGCCGCCGCCGTCCTTGGCGACCCTGACGCCCTGGAATTGCGCCCCACTGTTGCGGCCGCCCGCGGTCCCGTCATCCAGTCGGGCGAGGTCGATTTATGTCACGCAACACCACCTGGACCAGCTCCCGAGACGCCCAGTGGGAGAACTTCGCTCCCACCATGTTCTACGACGGCCAGGGATTCATGGTGCTCAAATCCCTCGGCGTCGTATCCCTGCCCGAACTGGACGGCTCCAGCGTCTGCGTACAGCAGGGCACCACCACCGAGCTCAACCTCCAGGACTACATCAACCAGAACGACCTGGATATCTCCATCCTGACCTTCGAGGATTTCGCGGCCAGCGAGGCGGCCTACGCCAGCGCCCAGTGCGACGCCATGACCGCCGACCGCTCCGGGCTGGTCAGCATCCGCTCTGGTCTCGCCGACCCCAACGCCCATATCATCCTGCGCGAGGTCATTTCCGAAGAGCCACTCGGACCCGTGGTACCCCACGGTGACGAGCAATGGTTCGACATCGTCAAGATGGTGATGTCCGTCCTCATCTATGCCCAGGCCTACGGCGTTACCTCAGACACCGTCCCAACCACACCCACTGGCAATAGCGCCGTCGACCGAATCTTCGGCCTCGAAGGCTCCTTCGGCCAGGAGAGCGTGGGCCTGTCGCCCACCGTCGCCCAGAACGTCATACGAGCCGTAGGCAACTATGGCGAGATATACGACCGTCAGACCGTCACCTCACGCCCCTGGGCTTGGAACGACGCGGCAGCCGTAACGCTCTTTGGGCCGACGCCCCATGCGTCAATTGCCCCAGGGGCGGCCAGATCTACGCCCCTCCACTGCGCTAGCCGTTTGCCCTGTTGTTGCGCCACCGGACCGGGGCATTCGCGGCAAGTATGGGCATGACCGGGCCCAAAAACGGATACAATGGACCCGTCATCGTCCATCATACGGACCTGCTCAGAACGCTTCGACCGGAACAACTATAACCGCCTTCTCAGGAGGTGCCACAGTGGTTAACAGCATTGATACCCGCCTCCCCATCGGCGACATCCTGGATCTGCAGACCGATCGCTTCCCCGAGCGCGAAGCCCTCGTCCATGCCGCCACCGGCGACCGGCTCACCTACCGAGAGTTTCATGCCGAGGTGGAACGCGTGGCCCGAGGCCTCCTGTCCATCGGCATCGAAAAGGGCCAGCACGTTGGCATCTGGGCCACCAACTACACCGAGTGGGTGCTGTCCCAGTTCGCCACCGCGAAGATCGGCGCCGTCCTCGTCACCGTCAACCCGGCCTACCGTACCCACGAACTCGCCTACGTGCTGGAGCAGGCCCAGATCAGCGCCCTGGTGTTCATCGGCCGTTTCCGAACCTCGGACTACGGGTCGATGGTCAACGAGCTGGTTCCCGAGCTCGCAGCCGCGTCGCCCGGTGAGCTCAACTCCACTCGCTTCCCCCACCTGCGCCATGTCATCTTCATCCCGCCCCACGACGACGCCTCCACCCCCACTCCCCCCGGCATGTGGCGCTGGGACGACCTGCTGACCCTCGCCGAGCAGACGAGCCCCGACGACCTCCGCCACCTCCAGGCCCAGTGCGGCCCCGACGATGTCATCAACATCCAGTATACCTCTGGCACCACTGGTAACCCCAAGGGCGCGATGCTCACCCACCACAACCTGGTCGCCAACGCCCTGCACGTCGGCGACGCCATGGAGATGGACGAGCGCGATCGCCTCTGCATCCCCGTGCCCTTCTATCACTGCTTCGGATGCGTCATGGGCAGCCTCAACTGCGTCGTCCACGGCTCCACCATGATCATCCCCGCTCAGCACTTTGATCCCCTCCAGACCCTGCGCGCCATATCCACTGAGCGCTGCACCGCCGTCCACGGTGTGCCAACCATGTTCATCGCTCAGCTCGGCCATCCCGACTTTGCCCAGTTCGACCTCGCCTCCCTACGGACCGGCATCATGGCCGGTTCCCCCTGTCCCATCGAGGTTATGCGCGAGGTCATCGACCGCATGGGCGCGGACCGCATCACCATCGCCTACGGCCAGACCGAGGCTTCCCCGGTCGTCACCCAGACCCTCGCCGACGACAGCATCGAGCGCCGCGTCTCCACCGTGGGCAAGGTCCTGCCCAATGTGGAGGTTCGCCTGGTTGATCCCGACAGCAATCAGCTGGTGGAGATCGGCCAGCAGGGCGAGCTCCAGACCCGCAGCAGCATGGTGATGAAGGGCTACTTCAACATGCCCGAGGCTACCGCCGACGCCATCGACGCCGCCGGCTGGCTGCACACCGGCGACCTCGCCACCGTCGATGAGGACGGCTATTACAAGATCACCGGCCGCCTCAAGGACATGATCATCCGTGGCGGTGAGAACGTCTACCCCCGCGAGATCGAGGAATTCCTGTACACCCACCCGGAGATCGACGATGTGCAGGTTATCGGCGTGCCCGACCAGCGGTTCGGCGAGGAAGTCATGGCGTGGGTCCGCCTCAAGCCCGACGCCGACGCCACTGAAGAATCAATCCGCGATTTCTGCCGCGGCAAGATCGCCCACTATAAGGTCCCCCGCTACGTCAAGCTCACCGACGAATTCCCCATGACCGTCACCGGCAAGGTCCAAAAGTTCCGCATGCGCGAACAGTCCATCGCAGAACTGGGCCTGCAAGCAGCGGCCGGCGTTCAAACCGCGTGATTCTGTGCTGACCCGCCTCATCCTGCCGGCCGTCCTCCTGTTCGTCCTGCTGGTAGTACCGACGGTGTCCGCGGAGTTGATAGCGCCCCACCATCCTGAGCGGGGTACCCTGGCGTCCCGGCTGGCTCCGCCAGCATGGCACGACGGTGGCAGCGGTAAGCACGTCCTCGGCACGGACCATCTGGGGCGCGACATCCTGAGCCGGGTCATCCACGGCGGGCGTATTCAACTGCTGCTGGTTTTGGGAACCCTGGGCAGTGGAGGGATTCTCGGCGTCATTTTGGGTTATGCTGCCGGCAGCCGGGGCGGTTGGCGAGATGCCGCAATAATGAGAGCAGTGAGCGCAGCGCGCTGGATTTTCGTTGGGCTGGGGTTGTTGGGTTTGTGGTTTGACCTGGTTCTGGGTCTCATTTTCACACTCGTCGCGCTTCTGGTCATCGCGCCGCGAGGGAACTTTCGCCAGCGATTCCGAAGTTTCCGGAATCTCCGCAGTTTTGTGGAAAACCCGGCGATACGTCGGCTGACTGATACGGTGCAGTTCTGCGGGGTGTTCCTGCCGTCCCTGTTTTTGACCGCAATGTTGGGGCCAAACACCGTGTCGTTAGTAGGTGTGATTGCGCTGGCCTTGGTCCCGTCCTACGCTCAAGCCACTCGGGAATGGGTACGCCGGGAACGGGAGTTTCCCCAATCATCCCGTGCCCGCCCATTCAGACGGTTGGCCTCGCTGGTCGCCCTGCACACTGGCATCATAATCGGCCTGACAACTTGGGTTAGTTACTTGGGAACAGGAGTCCCGCATCCCAGTCCGAGCTGGGGTTTGATGCTGTCCGATGGGCGGAGCTTGCTCGTTACGGCCTGGTGGATAGCTGCTTTTCCTGCTCTGGCGATAGCGATGACGATAGCAAGCGCCATCGCGCTGCACAAATGTCTCGCCCGGCAGGCAAACCGCGCGGAAGCCCGCGCCTGAGCCGTCCACACATACCCGGTTTGAGGCAGAAAGTCGTCAGCATCTGAATTTGCAGGACCGGAGCCGTCCCGTGGAAAAACACCCAATCCTGAAAATCCTTCAATCCGGTGAATCCAGATTCTGACGACCTCCGGACAACCGGCCCAACGAAGCGACCAGTGCCTCCGCCTCCGCCGGTCCCCGCAGCTCAATCACCCGAAGGTGCGGAAACTCCCCGTCGTCGAAAATCCGCCGGTACTCCCGCCGCACCCGCCGGTGGCTGGTCACTGCCCACAGGATGATCGAGTCCCGGCTGAGGAAGGACTTCCTGAAACTTTCCCGGTTGCCCGAGAACAGTTCTTCCCGCGTTATCGCCCGTCTGATGGTACCTCGACTTTGTACAAAAGCTAGCAGAATTATAAGAACAGGGTAAGCTCGACCAAATCACTACAAGAGGTCGAGCATGCCTACCCTGCCCGCAGTCATAGTAACCCTGCTGCTGCCCTTTGAGCACCTGTTTGACCCCAGGACCTGGCGCAAGGCTCAACTCCTGGCGGTAGGAGCGATCCTGTCTCCCGGCAAGCGCACCGTGTCCTCCGCCCTCAACATCCTGGGGATTGGGCAGCACGGCGACTTCGCCATCTATCACCACGTGCTCAACCGCGCCCAGTGGTCGCCACTGCGACTGAGCCGGGTGCTGTTGCTGCTGGTGGCCGGGCGTCTTGGTTCGTCCACCGAGCCGTTGGTGTTCGGCATTGACGAGACGGTGGAACGACGCTGGGGCCGGAAGATTGCGGCCAAGGGGCGGTACCGGGATCCCGTACGCTCCACCGACGACCAGGTGGTGATGACTCCCGGACTGCAATGGGTGAGCCTGATGTTGCTGACGCGTATCGGATGGGCGGGTCGACACTGGGCGCTGCCGTTTTTGACCGCGCTGGTGGTGTCGGCCCGCTATGACCGACGCAAAGGCCGCCGGCACAAGACGGTCACCGACTACGCCCAGCAGATGCTGGTCTGCCGGCGCCGGTGGCTGCCGGACCGGGACCTGGTGGTGGTGGCCGATGGCGGCTACGCCAAGCGGGAGTTCCTGCGGCATTGCCAGGGCATGTCGAAGCCCGTTGTCGTCGTCACCAAACTGCGCAAGGATGCGTCCCTGCACCAGCCCGCGCCAGCGCGGCGGCCCGGCCAGATCGGGCGGCCCCGGGTGGTCGGAGCGCGACTGCCCAATCCCACTGCGGTACTGGACGATCCCGCTACCCAATGGACCCCCTACCGCGCCACCGGTTCCGACGGCAGTACCACCATGGTCGAGCTCGCTTCGGGCGTGGCGCTGTGGTACCACGGCGGGCCGCCGCGCCTTCCCATACGTTGGGTCGTCGTCAGATACCTGGCGGAGCGCCGCGGGCCCTATGCCTTGCTATGCACCGACGTCGCGGCGGAACCGCTGCGGATATTGCAGTGGTATCTGCTGCGGTGGCAGGTCGAGGTGACCTTTGAGGAGCTGCGGGCTCACCTGGGCATGGAAACCCAGCGCCAGTGGTCGGAACGAGCCATCGCGCGGACCACCCCCGCGCTCTTTGGCTTGTTCAGCGTGGTGACGCTGGCGGCGGATATCCTGATCGGTCAGCAGGGTGGCATGGCTCCGCGCACCACGGCATGGTATGACAAGACCAGCCCTTCCTTCGCCGACGCCATCGCCCTGGTCAGACGACACCTCTGGGTGCAGCAGGGTACTTTTATGCCGTCCGAGCGCGAGCACGAATCGATAAAAGTCCCGCGCCTCTTGTACCGCAGGATGCTCGACACGCTAGCCTATGCCGCTTGATTGTACAAAGCCGAGATGGTACGGCACAGGCAGCGCCACAGCACCACGCGAAAGGGATAGTTGAGCCACACGACAGTCGTAGCGTGCCCCCAGACAATGTCCCGCACCGAGCTGTAGTTGCCATCCATCACCCACCGCTCTCCCACCGCAGCCTCGCCAGCCATCTGTCGCACCTCGTCCACCGGCCGCTCCTCCCAACCCGATTGCCAGTGGATGGCATCCAGCTCCACATGCGGCGACCCCAGGACCCGTGACAACTGCCGCGCCAGCGTCGTCTTGCCGGAGCAGCTAGTCCCCACCACTACTACCCGCTCCATCGTAGGGCGCGTATCCTTATCCGTAATCATGCTGTCAGCATCCCGTCACATCGCGTCTCCGCCGCTGCGGAATACGGTTGATGCCGAAACCGCAGTGTGCATCCGGTTGGGTTTCTCCACAGCCACTGGTAGTCCTTGCCGGTACCATTTACGCTTGGGTGCGATTTCCGCCTACAGCCAAAGAATGGCTGAGTTCGCGAAATCTCACGGACATCTGTGGTTGGCGTTCCATGCGTAGGCTTTTGTTTCCCGTTGCGTTTCTCTTCACGATTGTTGTTGGTATCGTTGGCCTGTTCCTATTGCCCTGGGTTCCGAACGATACAGTGACTGAAACGATTGGGGTATTTTCTGGGGTCTTGCTCGGTACCGGTTTGGGTGTGGGACTGAACGAGTTGAAAACAACGCTCGAACGGTTGTGGGTGTTGGGATTAGTGCTGGTAGTAGGCGTATTGTTGACCGTGATTGCGGTAGCCCTCCAGGCCCAGTCCCCAATTGCGCAATGGCTCGACGCTCAAATTGAACGACAGATCGGCTACTACTTTGCAGCAGGTGGTGTCCTTTTGGGAGTAGGGTTGAGCGCGATTTTGGCTCAACTCAGAACGCTGTCGAGCAAAGCTATGTCGGGCGAGCGGAATGACCAACGGTGAATGGGAGACACTGACCAGCCCTATCAAGGCCGCCGGCATGGGTCGTTCTCCTCCTAGCGATGACTGACTGGGAGTACTCGAGATCCGTAACAGTTCAGAGTTGAGGGGAAGTGAGCAGTTGACGGCAGGCAGCGATGGGGTTGAGAGCTTGTGCTCGCCAGGTGCCGAAGATTGAGGCCAGCGTCATCTTGGTGTCGGTGCCCTGCGCTGAGCGGGTGCCCCCGCTGACCTTGCGGCTGACCACCAAATGGCGCAGGCTGCGCTCGGCGGCATTGTTGTCCGGCGGCACTTCCGGTTGGGCCACGAAGACGAAGAGTTCCTTGATGTGCTTCTCCATGCGTCGGCACAGTCTGGCCGGGACGGCCGACGGGTCGTCCCGGAATGGACGGCAGAGGGCCAGCAGTCGCCTTTCCAGGGTCAGTTGGGCGGTGCGGCGTGGTGGTTCTGAAGGGTGGGTAAAGGTCGTGGCCTGACGGTAGAGTTGGTGGACGGCGTCAGCCCACTGGGCCAGTGATCTATCATCAGGGTAGAGGACACGCAGGTCGTGGATGTCCCGCAGCAGGTGAGCCCAGCAGCGTTGCTTGGGAGCGTCGTAATGGTGGTAGGCGGCATAGAAGTCGCTGACCAGCACGCCAGCAAACTCCTTGCCCAGGACTTCGTCGACCACGGCCTTGCCCCGACCACGCCGCAGGAAGTACCGCTGGTCGGAGGTGCTGAAAGTCCACACGTAGCCGTTGTGTCCGTCTTCACGCCAGCCGGTCTCATCGGCGTGGACCACTGGGCTGCCGCGGACGCGCTCCAGTATGCCCGCCAGTTCGGTCTGCGCTTTGCCCGCCACGGTGCGTGTGGCATTTACGATGGCGCCCAGGCTGAGGCGCAGCCCGTGCACGGTGTCCAGGTACCATTGGATGGTGCGTAACGGCAGCCTGGCCTCCTCCCGCAGGGCTGCAATCAGGCTGATGACATTGACCCCCAGACGCTGCTTGCCCATCACCACGCCGTCCAGTTGTGCTTTGGGAACACAGCAGCGTCGGCACTGTGGACAGGTGCGGGCCAGGTAAACGTGCTCGGTTACCTGCGCCGGAACCTGGGGCAGGTCGATGACCTCCCGAGTGCGCTGGGCCCAGCCTCCGGACAAGTGGGTCCCGCAGTCGGGACACTGCTCCACCACATGCTCCACTCGGAACCTGGGGCAGGTCGATGACCTCCCGAGTGCGCTGGGCCCAGCCTCCGGACAAGTGGGTCCCGCAGTCGGGACACTGCTCCACCACATGCTCCACTCGGTGGGTGGGCGTCATGCGGGATCGGGCAAAGCCGTGAAACCGGGGTTTGCGTGGCTCCTTGGGACGTGCTGGCTCCCGGTCCGCTTTGGGCTTCAGACCGGGCATCCGGCGGGAGCTTTGGGGTTTGGCTTGGCCTTCCAACTGGGCAATCCGCTTCTCCAGCCGCTCGATGATGGCTTGCTGGCGGACTATGATGCCAATCAGGACATCCCGGTCAGCTGCCCTGAGATTGATTTCGGTATCCATCCCAGTTATATGACATAACCACCGCCCCCAAAGCCAGCCACCCGCAAACCAAGTTCGCCCAATTCACCCCACCAACTCTGAACAGTTACGAGATCCCGCCACCCTAGCCGTATCCCGCCCTGTAATCTACAATGGTCGAACTATCCGTACTCGGCGCATCGTTACTGACACTACCTGCGCCGTCACCCCTCAGGAGGAACCCGTTTTGAAGGTAAAAGCTGCCGTTTTGTGGGAAGTTGGTCAGCCCCTGGACATCCGCGAGGTCGATCTCGATGAGCCGAAGGCCGGCGAGGTCCTGGTGAAAGTCGGTTCCGCCGGCATCTGCCGCAGCGACCGCCACTTCATGCACGGCGACGCCCCCATCGCCATCCCCGTCGTACTTGGACACGAGGGCGCCGGCACCGTTGTCCAGACCGGCCCCGGCGTCACGCTGGCCAGCGAGGGCGACCAGGTCATCCTTTCCTTCGTGCCCGCCTGCGGCCGCTGCCGCTCCTGCCTCGAGGGCCACAGCAACCTTTGCGACCTCCACGCGGCCACCGGCGCCAACATGCTCGACGGCACCACCCGCCTCCACGCTGACGGCAAGGACATCCACCACATGGGCAAGGTGGCCTGCTTCGCCGAGTACGCCGTCGTTCCCGAAACCGGCGTGGTCCCTCTCTCCGACTCCATCCCCATGGACAAGGCCGCAATGATCGGCTGCTCCGTGACCACCGGCGTCGGCGCGGCCATCTACAGCGCCGAGGTCAAGCCCGGCAGCACCGTGGCCGTCATCGGCTGCGGCGGCGTGGGCCTCAACGTCATCATGGGCGCCGCCCTGGCCAACGCCGGCCAGATCATCGCCGTCGACATTCGCGAGGCCCAGCTCGAGTTCGCCATGCGCTTCGGCGCCACTCACACCGTCAACGCCGCCGACCAGGACCCGGTTCGCCAGGTCAAGGATCTCACCGGCGGTCGTGGTGCCGACTACACCTTCGAGGTCTTCGGCAGCGGCGACACCACCAAGGCCGCCTACGAGATGGCAGGCAAGCGCGGCATCGTCACCGTGGTGGGGATCGCGCCCTGGGGCCAGGAGGCAAGTATCAACGCCGTCGACCTCGTCCGCAACGAGAAGACCCTGCGCGGCTCCTACTACGGTTCCGCCCGATCCCGCACCGACATGCCGGTCATGGTCGACCTGTACCAATCCGGCAAGCTCAACCTCGACGACCTCGTCGTCCGCCACTACACCCTCGACCAGATCAACGAGGCCTACGCCGACCTCGACCGCGGCGAAATCGGCCGCGGCGCCATCATGTTCGACTAAACGGCACAGGCAGGGGCGAAAAATCATTCGCCCCTGCAACCACTATTGTCAAACTAGTGCCTTCAAACGGTGAACCTGCCACCGCCCATAGACAGGGTGATGGCCGCGTAGCCGGTTCTCCTACGGTAAGAAACGATATTCCATGCGGAGACTAATGCTCTTGGCGCTGAACCTATTCTAAAAGTAATGGTGTTCGATGTTCGATGATGGAAGTTATGCTCACCCCATGGCAACTGGCCGGCATCGTGATTGCCTCAGTCGTCGGTATCACCACCATCATCAGCCTGCTGATCGCATCGGGGATCAGAATCGGGAAGTTCGTCACTCGCGATGACCTCGATAGGACCAGTAACAGACTGGAAAAGAAAATCGACGATGAAATCGCGGGTTTGGACAAGAAGATCGGCGATGAAGTCGCGGCCTTACACAAGAAGATCGATGACAACAACGCCCAGGTGCTGCTAGCCATACAAAACCTTGGCAACCGCCTCGAGAATGCTGTCCTCGATCACACCCACGATGACGACGGTGTAGCCGTTTTCCGCAGACATCCTCAGATGGATGCCGCCGACTAGAATCGGGAGAAACCCATGCCCCGCCTATCCGTCCTGTCCGAAGTCCAGCGCCAGATGCTGCAGTTCTTCCCTTGCATGGAAGCCGATAGCGCTCCGTGGACGCCACTTTCCAGGCCGTTGTCGGAATCCACCGCCGCCATCGTCACCACCGCCGGGCTGCACCTCCGCGACGACAAGCCTTTCAACCGGGACCATCCCGGCGGGGAGTCCACCTACCGCGTCATCCCCAGCGACTCCGACCCGGCGGACATCGTCCAGAGCCACTTCAGCATCGGGTTCGACCGCACCGCCATCTACCGTGACATCAACATCACTTTCCCCATGGACCGGGTGCGGGAGTTGGCAGAGCGCGGCGTAATCGGGTCCGTCGCCCCCAATCACTACTCGTTCATGGGCGCCCTCCGCGACTGCACCGTCGTCGCCGAGCAGACCGGACCCGAGGTAGCCCGGCGTCTCAAGGCCGAAGGCGTCGACCTCGTCCTGCTGACCCCTACTTGACCCCTCTGCACCCACGCCGTGAGCGTGCTCGCCAGGGTCTTCGAGGAAGCCGGACTGACCACCGTCGCCATCGCCCTCGTCCGTGAACACGCCGAGCGTGTTCGCCCGCCCCGGGCCCTGTGGGTGCCCTTCTACTTCGGCTACACCATGGGCAAACCCAACGACCCCGTTTTCCAGCACGAGGTCCTCGCTGCCGCCTTGGCCACGCTGGGCGCGGCCTCCGGCCCGGTCCTGGCCGACTATCCGGAAGACGCCGGCCCCATTGGTCTGCCCCAGGCCTCTGAGGTAGCCGCCTCAACCAACGGCGACGCGAAGCCCCTGGACGCTGCCGATGAGATCACCGCCCTGCGCGCCTATTACGAGCGCTGGCAGGAACAGCGTGGTCGCACCGCCGTCGGCATCACCGGCATCCCCCAGCGCCGGTTCCGCGGCATCATCCGTTTCCTGGAAGCCTACGCAGAACGTGACGCCGCCGACATGGACGAGCGCCCCGCCGACGTGTCCATTCCCCAGTTTGTTCGCTACTGCGCCGACGACCTCAAGGCTTTCTGCTACGAGGCCCGCATGGCCCAGCGCCCCGACGCCAGCGAAACGGAAATCCACACTTGGTTCTGGAGCGAAACCGCCGTGGGCGCTCTGATCGACAGCATCACCCAGCGCCTCAACTCCACCGGCGACGCCAGGCTCCAGGCCACCGCCTACGGCCTCTCCAGGTAACGCCTCGCGGTAATAATCCGCCTTCACCCGTCTGTCATTGCGAGCGAAACGTGGCAATCTGGGTGGGGCGGTATCGACCGCGACCTGAAAAGCATTGCCGCGCCGACCTCACCTAAACGTCCGGTCCGTCCCCACCCCCGGGAGTATCGGCAGCCAGATCCGCTCGGGTTCGCGAAATAGCCGGTGTACGTACTTCCGCCGTCCCGGGCGGCAATTGCGTTCCATCCTGCGGGTTCCATCCGTCCGGAAAGTGCAGCGTCCGTACCGGATAGTTGATCGTGATCCCTTCCTCAGCCAGCCGGGAGTGCAACTGCTTGATCAGTTCGCTGCGCACTTCGAAACTCGCTAGTCGGTCCTTCGCCTGCACGAACAGCCAGAAATCAATGTTGCTCTCGCCGAAGGTCTCGTACCCGAAATAGGCCCCGTAGTCCAGAACCGCTCCCGGGTGCTCGGCCAGCACCCGCTCCATCACTTCGTGGCCCACCTGCTCCACCCGGCCCAGGTCGCTCTCGTACGCCACCCCGCAGGTCAGGTACACGTTCACGTGCTCGTCGGGCTTGCTGTAGTTCGTGATGACGGAATCTGCGAACCGGGAATTGGGAATTATCACCAGGTTGTTGGTCCACGTGCGCAAACGCGTGCTCCGCCAGTTCACGTCCACCACGTACCCACTGACCCCGCCGTCCATCTCGATGTAGTCGCCCGGGTTGACCACACCCTCGGTTATGACATAGGTCCCCGCGAACAGGTTGCTCAGCGTCGGCTGTATCGCCAGCGCCACCGCCACCCCGCCTATCCCCAGTCCGGCGATTAGCGGTGTGATGTTGATGCCCAGGACGTCCAGCGACACCATCACCGCCATCACCGCCACCACGATCAGCAGGCTTCGCCTGGCCAGTGGCAGCGCCCAGCTGCTGGTGTTCGCGGCCGCCGTGCTGCCCAGGTAGTCCTGTAGCCACGCTAACCCGCTCGATCCAACCACGTTGATCATGTACGCGCCGATGACGATGGCGGCCACCGACGCCCCCCCGTCCACCACGTCGTCCATGGTATGGGGCAATTCCAGCGGTATCTTGATCGCCAGGTACGCCCCCAGCAAAAGGATGTACGCGGTAACCGGCCCCTTGGCCGTCGACACCAGGTGATCATCCAGGTCGCCGGGGAACAGGCTGGCCGCCCTGAGCATCAGCCGGAACAGTATCCTGCTGAATAACACGGCGATAACCGCCGCTCCCACTAGGATCGCCAAGCTCACCAGCAGGTCCTGCCACATCAGCCCAATGGCGGCCGCGGCTGCGACCATCTCTAGGAACCAGTTGTTCAGGGTGTCTACCATGACGACCAGTATATCCGGCGCTTCAGAATCCTCGCCCCAATGACTGCCCCAGCGCTTCGACTATTCGGGGCAGCATTTCGCCGGACGGGCCTGTGACCACAACATCTGCGGCAGCGGTCAGTTGTGTTGGCTCGGGATTAACCTCGATGATCCTCGCTCCCCGCTCGCGCGCCAGCAGCGGCAGTTGCGCGGCCGGGTTCACCGCTCCCGACGTCCCCACCAGCAGCATCGCGTCGCAGCGTTGCGTCTCCGCAAAACAGGAATCCAGTACGGCCCTTGGAATCGGTTCGCCGAACATCACCGTGTCCAGCTTGATGATCCCGCCGCATTCGGCGCACACCGGCGGCACGTCCGTGATGGTGTACTCGGCCCGTGGACGCCGCCAGCCGCACCCGATGCAGCGCAGGTAGTTACGATTGCCGTGGATCTCAAGCAGGTTGAGGCTGCCGGCTCTGCCGTGCAGGTCGTCCACGTTCTGTGTGATTACCGCCTTGATGATGCCCGCAGTCTCCAGTTCCGCGATGGCGATGTGACCCGGGTTGGGCTCTGCGTTGTCCACCGCGTCCTTGAGGTCGTAGGTGGGGTTCCCCGGCGTCACTTCATCGCTCAGCCTCTTCTCCCACCAGTCCTGCGGGTCCCGCGAGAACACCCGGTACGACAGGTTGCTCGGCTGGCCGTACTTGGTCCATAGGCCGTCCGGCCCGCGAAACGACGGTATCCCACTCTCCACCGAGAGGCCGGCCCCGGTCAGCGCGACGGCATATTCGGCAGCAGCCAGGATACGCGCTGCCTCGGTCACGGGATCCATGCTGGTCATGCTTAACTCGCTTCTCGGGTCACCGTGCCGGCATCCACGCGAAAGTAGGCAGCGCTGTCTCCCAACGCTTCGCGAACCGGCCCGACGTCGGTGGTGGTTACCAAAGTCTGGCGATACCGTGCGACCTTTTGCAAGACCCTCTCCCGCCGCCGGTCGTCCATTTCCGAAAAAACGTCATCCAGCAGGATGATCGGATCATCCCCGCGGGTCTCCGCCAGGTATTCGGCCTCCGCCAGGCGCAACGCCAGGGCGATGGTGCGGACTTCTCCCCGGGACGCGAACGAGGCAGCATAGAGGCCGTTGATGTACGTCACAAAGTTATCGCGGTGCGGCCCCACCGCCGTTATCGCGGTGGCCTGCTCGCGCGCCGATCCTCCCTGCAACTCCCGCCGGAACGCCGAGGCGGTATCATAGACGCCTTCCCCGGGAGGTACGCTGGGCAGATATTCCAGTGTCAGGTCCTGTTCCGGTTCTCCCAGTTCGCCATGTTGACGCTTGGCGAAAACGGCTAGCCGTTCCAGCGCCTTGGAACGTGCAAAGGTGACCGCCGCCCCCGACTGGACAAGTTGCTCGTTCCAATACTCCAGCTCTTCCGGATCCACATGGCCGTCCCGCCTGCGCCTCAGCAGGCCGTTCCGATTCCGCAAGGCCACCTGGAAGCGTTGCAGTGCCTGCAGATACGATCGGTCCGCCTGGCAGATCAGCACGTCCAGGTAACGCCGGCGGTGCGAGGGCGTACCCAGCACCAGGTCCAGGTCGTCCACGGAAAAGAGCGACGCGGCGATCCGGCCAACCAGCCCAGCCGCTGTGGCCGGCTGGCGGTTGACCCGTATCCGCTTGGCAACCGGTGGCAGCGTCGCCGGCCCTGAACCGTCCGGATCGGTGCCGCCGTCCGCGCTGGCCTCTCGCACCGTTGGTTGGTAGCCGATCACCACGGTGAGCGATTGCCCGTCGATACAGGCAGTTCCGGTGATGTAGGCTGCTCCGCCGTCGCGCGCCGCATCGAAATTGAGCACTTGCCGCTCCCGTTCCGTCCGGAAAGACCGGCCCACGGCCAGCGTGTAAGCCGCCTCAAGCAGGGACGTTTTCCCCTGGGCGTTGCCGCCGTGAAACACCGACACCCCGGCCGGCGGCGCAATGTCGACTTCGCGAAAGTTGCGGTAGTTGACGAGGCTGAGCCGCCGCAGGTAGGCCAATTCGCCGGGCCCTAACGATCAGCGCTCAGCGGAAGCGATGTCTTCCTCACCGACCGCCGACGTTGGTAGGACAGCAATGATGGTTCGTGCCAACAGGATAACGGTGTGGATATTCACCGGGACCCGGCGAAAAGGTCGGAGCGGTTCATCGCAGCAACTCCGGACGGATCCGCGTAAATGTACTTGCCCCCGGTGGCCGCGGTCAACAGCTTCAAAACGTTGTGGTCGGCTTCATTGCCCAGCCCGATGGTATGCACTTTCAGGCTATGCACATCGCTCCTTGTCAGTATTGCCAAAAGTTCATCCTGGGTAAGATTGCTCTTGAATTCAACGCACGCCTTGCCCGGTTCGTCCAGCGCCTCCGGGCAGGGCTCCACCTTTTCAGGATGGAACGGCTGGTAGCCGGTAATAATATCAACGCAGGCGCTGGTTGCTCCACCCAACTCCGGGGTACAAGGCTTCATTTCGTCAGGATTGACCGGATGGTAAGCAATGACAGTCTCGCCGACGCTGGCAATCGACACCGGGTCGCACACTTCTCCGGGGACTATCGCCATATTCGGCGGACAGGGCACCAACTCGTCGAGGTCAACGGGGATTGTCTCAAACACCGGGTTGCACACTTCTCCGGGCGCGTGATCAATGCCCGCCCCGCAGATCTCAGCTTTGGCCGGGTCGACTATCCCGAATCCTCCATCGCCCCCGTCGGTCAAAAGCACTATTGCGTTATCTCGCTCGCCGTCGCCATGGTGGAGGAGCGCATTGTGGGCCGCGCCGACCGCGTCGTAGATGAAAGCCGGGCGGTCTATAGTCTCCAGAGTATCCACCGCATGAAGCCATTTTGTGGATGTTTCCAGCGACTCTAGTGATGCCAGCTCCGGGAACGGTTCAGGAACGTCCGTAAACAGGGCCAACGACGCCAGACTGTTCTTGGCCGGCCGGCCGGCGTTGGGGTCCGTATAAGGTAGAACCACCCCTAGCAGCGCTTCCTTGACTGCCGGCACGCTCCTGCTGATGGTCTTGCTGTTGTCTACCAGAAAGATGGTATTGGTGTCGTCGTCGTAGAGGGACATTACCGCTTCCGCGATTGGGGTGGACTCGGCTGCGGCCCGGTCGGGGCCGTCCTGGTTCATTACCAGCGTATAAACGGCATACGCTGCGCCGGCGATGATCGCGAGCGCCAGGAGGATGAGCAGGATGATCAGCAATGACCGCCAGAAGGACCGGGGTTCCGGTTCACCGTAGCTGATGTTATACATCACCATGCTGGTTACCTCGGGCTCAGGGACGCGTCGACAATCTCAGGGGCGCGTCGTTAGTTGTCCGGGGCGCACCCTTCACAGTAACCGTAGAAATCAACCCGCTGCGAGGAGATCTGAAAGTTCGTGTTCTGACCGATCGCCCGCTCCAGCTCAGCCACTCCCTCGTGCCCAACCTCAGCATCCACTACCGCCCCACAACCGAGGCACACCAGGTTGGCGTGGGGTGAGAGGTTGGCGTCGTAGCGCGACTGCTTCTGGAAGGGCAACTCCCGCACGATGCCGGCTCGCTCCAGCAGCCCCAGCGTCGAATAAACCGTGGCCAGCGTCACGTACGGGAAGAAGTCCCGCACTCGCTCAAATATATCGCGCACCGTCGGATGGTCAGCGGAATTGACCACCACCTCGGCAATGGCCAGACGCTGCGGCGTAAGCCGTATGCCCAGCGGCTTCAAACGTGCGACAAGATGTTCCTGCGTAGTCACAATATCGAACCCGTAAATGGTGTGGATGGCCCAGTATAACACCGCATAGCCAACGGTGTCCGACGGTCGCTCCGTCACTGCATTCCACTCAGCCCACTATGGCGCCGACACCGTCGTGCAGTGCCGCGGAGCCCCGCTGCATGAAGTTAAGTCGCCAGAACACGCTTGTGGGGGAGGGTATGAATCCTCCCCCACCCATAGCGCCGCAATAATCCGGCTTAGAGGCGTCCGCCTCCGCCGGCGACACGCTCGTTGACCCCGTAGAACACCGGGGTCTGCTTGTTGAACACCTGGATACGGGACCGCGCCGTCTCCACCACGAAGATACGACCTTCGTCGTCGCACTCCACGGCAATCGGGCCCCAGAACAGCTTTTCACGATCCAGGCCCTGGGAAATCTTGCGCTCCTCCCACATTTCGGGATTCGCGTCCAGCTTGCCTACCCCCCACTGGGAGATCGTGCCCTCGCCGTACGTCATGCCAGCGTACGACCCGTCCGGGTGGAACGCTTGCATCCGGTCGTTGTTCCAGTCGGCCACGTAGATCGCGCCGTCGTTGTCCACCGCCATGTCGGTAGGACGGTTGAACTGGCCCGGGCCGTCACCCGTCTCGCCGAACTGCATCAGGAACTTTCCGTCTGCGGTGAACTTCTGGATGCGGTCGTTACGCCAGTCAGCGACGTACACGTTGCCCTCGGCATCGGTCTCAACGCCGAACGGCATGTTGAACTGGCCCGGGCCGTCGCCGAACTCGCCCCATTTGCCGATGTACTCGCCATCGGCGGTCAGCATCTGTACGCGGTGGTTGTTGCAATCCACCAGGTACAGCGTCCCGTTGGGTCCGAAGACCAGGCCGCTGGGCTTGTTCCACTGGCCGTCGCTGTCGCCGGGCCGCTCCCATTTGCTCAAGTATTCCCCGTCGGGCGAGTAGATGCTGATACGGTCCAGGTACTCGTCCGCCAGGTACACGTTGCCGTTGGGGCCCACGGTGATCGCGGTGGGCCAGATGATGGCCCCGTCCGTGGAAACGGACTCGCCGTCACCCTGGTCGAAAACGCCCTTGGCAAACTCGCTGATGAATTCTTCGCCCACGGTGCACATGGTGATGCGCTTCCCGTCGGGCCGGTAATCATAGGAACGGTTGGCGACGTACATCACGTCTTCTTCGCCACGGGCCATGGCGGTGGGGTTCCGGAACCCCGGGCCCGAAAACTCCGCCCTGCCGATGCTGTGGCTGTACTGCAGGGATATCTCCACAGTAGGCAAGGCCGTTGGTTCGATGGTGGTGGTCATAAGACATTCCTCCGTTGGAACGTACACTGGTCAGGGATTGCTGTCTGTAGGGGCGAATAATCATTCGCCCCTGTGTAGCGGTTGACCCGTGTGACGGCTAGATGAAGTTGAACTTCTCGAAGGTCCCGTTCACCAGCGGCTGAGCGTCCAGACCCATCCAGTTTTCCAGCAGGTCGCTGTAGATGCTTCGGAAGTCGTTGTTGAAATGCAGGTCGCCTTCCAGCAACTTGTCCTCTTCCAGCGAAGGGAACTGCCCGTAGAGTCCTCCCTTCACGTTGTCGCCCACCACGAACGCGACGCCGCCGCTGCCGTGGTCGGTGCCGGAGCCGTTGTCGTGTACCCGGCGGCCAAACTCGGTGAATACCAGCAACGTAACGTTGTCGCTGGCGTTGTGCTCGCGCAGGTCGTCCATGAAGTCGGCCACGGCGTTGGAGGTATCGCCCCAGAGCTTGGCGTGGGCCGCCAGCTCGCCGGCGTGGGTGTCGAAGCTGTTGTAGGGCGCGGTGGTGTAGAGGATCCGAGTGCCGAACCCAGCCAGGTGCACCTGCGCGATGTTCTTCATGTACTGCGCGACCACGTTCTGGCCGTACTCCACGCTGGAGCTGTACGTCTCCGGCGCCGTGCTGAGGATGTCCGCGCCCTTGAGGGCGTCCGTTCCCGTCTGCGACAGGTAGTCCACCACCGTGCTGCGACCGAGCGTCGGCGAGTACATCCTGGAGAAGATGTCCAGGGCCTCGGTGCGCTGGTCCTCGGCCTCAATGCCGGTCAGTACGCCGTAGGTGGCCAGGTTCCCAACCGAGGCAACCGGTACTCCCGGGGCGGCCAGCGCCCGCGGCAACCCGCGGCCGAAGTTCACGCCGGTCAGCACGTTCTCTTTCCCGGGGTCAATTTCGCGGATGGTGCGGCCCAGCCAGCCCTCGGTGCCCTGCTTGTCGGGCTCGCAAGTGTGCCAGATGTCCATGCTGCGGAAGTGGCTCCGGTTGGGATTGGCGTATCCCACCCCCTGGATGATGGCGACCTTGCCCTCATCGTACAGCCGCTTCATGGGCCCCATGTTGGGGTTGAGCCCGACGAATCCGTCGAGGTCCAGGGCCTGCCCCTCGGGCACCCGCACGGACGGACGGTTGTCGTAGTAGCGCGGGTCCCCGTGCGGCACTAGCGTGTTCAGCGCGTCGTTGCCGCCGGAGAGCTGGAGCACCACCAGCACCGGATCTTTCTTGGTAGCGGTCATTGTGTTTCTCCTTGTGGTGAGGTCGGAGTTCAGCGCCGGATGATCCAGGAGGGGCGAATATTCACTCGCCCCTGAACGCGTCGCCCTAGGCGAACTGATACTCCTGGGTGCTCACGATTAGCTGCAGGGTCTGTGCGATGGTCTCCGAGTATTCGGGCGTCCCCGGAACCGGATCGCCGCCGTTGCCGACAAACGCAACCAACTGCTCCTTCGTCTCGGAAGCCAACTCGTAGGATCCGACCATCTCCAGGCAGCGGTCAACGATGCCTTCTGCGGTGCTCACTTTCTCGCTGTCCAGACGGGCCACGATCTCCCGGATACCCGGCAGGCTGGTGTTGCCAACCTGGTCGGCGGTAAAGTTGATCCGCTCCACCAGCGTGCCCGAGTCGATCCACTCGGCGCCGGTGTGCCAGCCCTCCACGGTGGGCGGGTTCATCAGGTCCTGCCCCATGTAGCGGATGGTGTTGGCCAGCGGGTTGAGGCCCAGCTTCGGCGATGTGAAGTCCTGCACCAGCCGCATCGTTCCGATCACCACCTCGGTCGGGCTCTTCACCTTCTCGAAGAGGGCATTCTTGAAGAAGTCCGCGTTGAACATGACCCGCAGCATGGCGGTCAGGTTGTAGCCGGAGTCGAAGTACGTCTGCTCCAGCAGCGCGATCGCTTCCGGATCACGTGGTGGCGTGTTCTGCCAGGCCGGCACCTGCACTTCATCGGCAACGAAGAAATTGTACAGGTGGCGCGATACGAACCGCGCCGCGGACTGCTGCCGGGCAATGATTTCAACGATGTCGTCGCCGTTGAGGTTGCCCGTCTCGCCGAGGAACGTCTTTTCTTGATTATCGTGGTCGTAGGGATTATAGAGGAAGTTCGACTCGTAGCGACCGTAAGGGTAGCGCGGAACGGCGTTGGTGATGGTCCAGCCCGTGAAGGCTCGGGCCGCTTCCTTGACGTCATCCTCCGAGTAGTTGGCCTCGCCGTCCATGCCGACTCCAAGGGAGAACAGCTCCAGCAGCTCACGGCCCCAGTTCTCGTTGATGGCGCCCTTGTGGCTCATGCAGTTGTCCAGGTAGAACACCATCGCCGGGTCGCGGGACAGGCCCTTCAACAGGATGTCGAAGTTGCCCATGCCCAGATCACGGAACATGTCCAGCTGTAGCTGGATCTGCCGCCCGTGCTCGCACTTGGAGTTGCCCGTGCACAGGATCCCGTGCCAGAAGATGGACATCTTCTCCTGCAGCGGGCGCTTGGTGTTGATCATCCGGTAGGTGAGATACGCCTGGTTCACTTCCAGCGCGTTCATTTCCTTCCAGTCGACGAAGTGACGCTCCAGGATATCCATTTCCAGGTCGGGCTGCGCAATGGGATCGAGCAGCTCTTCGACGGTGGCTTCATAGCCGGCGGCGGCGCGCTGTTCCAGCTCGGCGTAGGTGGCGCCGAAACCGGCCCGACGCATCAGGTGCGCCATCTGGGCAATTTCCTGGTTGGTGGGCATGGCGTGTACCTCCTGGGGGTGCTGTTCCCGTTTCCAACTTGGCCGAAGCCAATCAGCGAAGGTTACCACTAGCGCGCAACACGTGCGAAACGCGCTCCAATAACCTTTATCGGATGGCCGCATACTACTCGCCCGGCCGTTTGAGTGTCAAGAAACAAGAGGAGCCGGCTGGACTGTATAGGGGTACAGACCCGTCTTTGCCTCGCAATGCGCAGGACTGGAATCCGACATCCGACACTGCTGACAGCAGACGATTTCAGAATGCTTGATGCAGTGGTAGAATTACCGCGCCTAAACGCCGGGAGCAGAACTTATGAGCGATTTGAACGTGGCCAATCGAACGTTGGCGATTATGGACAACCTGACGTTCCTGCGCCGCCTCAACAATGAGTGCATCGACCTGATTGCCATCGACCCACCCTTTGCCGCCAACGAAACCTTTACCGGCAACCCCCGCCCACCCATCAGCGACGCTGAGTACACCGAGGAAATCGCTCTGGCCAAGGCCCACGGCGTCGAACACCATGAGGGGCAAGGACTGACCCGCGTCTACGACATCTGGAGCTGGGACGAGGACGTGCATCCGGCGTGGAAGATGGGCATTCAGGATGACTACCCCGAGGTGTTCGCGGTGATCCAGGCGGTGGAGGCGTGCGCCTCGGAAAACGAGGCCGCATACATCGCGTTCATGGCGTCCCGTCTGCTGGAATGCCGCCGGGTTTTGAAGCCAACGGGCAGCATCTACGTCCATTGCGATGGCCACGCCAACAGTTACCTTCGGATACTGATGGATGCAGTGTTCGGTTCGGAGAATTATCGCAATGAAATAGTATGGCAAAGGACGGGTTCGCACGGTAGCGCAAAGCGTTGGGGTCCGATACACGACACCATCCTTTTCTATGGATTATCCGAGAATTACCAATGGAACCGCACTTATCAGGACTATGATAAATCATATCTTGACCAATACTATCGTGTTGAGGATGAGCGAGGGCGATACCAGCTAGTTAGCCTAACCGGAGCAGGAATCAGGTCGGGAGACTCGGGATTGCACTGGCGTGGCATAAACCCTACGGACTCCGGTCGGCATTGGGCAGTTCCGGCCAATGCGTTGAGGAATGCGTTTCCTAAAATCAATCTTGATGGCTTATCGACACAGGAAAAACTGGACCTGCTGGACCAGGCCGGGTTGATATATTGGCCGGAACGCGGTTCTATTCCCAGACAAAAGAGATATGCCGACGAAAGTCCGGGTGTACTTATCCAAGACATCGTTGATGACATAAGGCCCATAGGTTCTCAAGCGCGAGAGCGTACCGGCTATGCAACGCAGAAGCCGCTGGCGCTATACGAGCGCATCATAAGAGCCAGCAGCAACCCCGGCGACGTGGTGCTGGACATATTCGCCGGCTGCGCAACTACGGCGGTGGCAGCGGAACGGCTGGGCCGCCAATGGATTGCCTGCGACATGGCCTACCGGGCCTGGACCATGTTGAAACGCCGTTTTTATCTGAACGGTATTGCGTTGGCAGGAACCACCGACGCTACCAAAGACGCCCTGGCGTCGGTGAGGAAAGACCGGGGATTTCAGGAGCCGCAGCATCAGGAGCCGCAGCAATGGACGTCCAGCCGGACCATCGGCCCGGGGGAATTGCCGGAGCGGGACGACGTTGACCCGGCGCCGCATCACAACCTGCGGCAACCAAGGCGCGGGGCCAGGCAGAGTGCGCAGTCATCGAGCTGGTCGGGGCGCATCCCGAAGGACGATGCCAAGCGGCTGCTGATGGACCAATTCGGGCCAGTCTGCTGGGGCTGCGGCTACGAACCCCGCCGGCCCAACGGGAGCCTGGACGAAACCCTGTTGGAAGTTGACCACATCCGCGCGCGCAGAGCGGCCCAGGGAACCCAGGGCAACGATGAACTCTACAACCTGGCACTGTTGCATCGCACCTGCAACGGGATCAAGCGCAACCAGATGACGCTGGAGGAGCTGCGCAGCCACAACGCCATGAACGGCCTTCTCTACGTCGAAAAAATAAGCGACCTGGTTGACCTGTACGAAGCGACCCAATTCGCTGCCGAGCAGATTGCGATACACACAGCGACGTACGGGTTGCAAACGGAACTACCCCAACTGGTCGACAACCCGGCCTAAAAGCGCCGGCTATTTCGCTTGGCGCGTTATCACGGCATATGGCCAGCTATCCCGCCGACTGAAACCCCTCCACCCGCTGCTTCACCCACTCCCCCGCTTCCGCCCCAAACGCCGGCTCCGGCGGCGGCCCATCGTAGCGCGCTTCCTGATTGTACCGCGCGGTGTGGTGGAGCCGGTCCACGATGGCGCCCAGGTCCACCTCCGGCGCGTGCGCCTCGTCTTCAGACCGCAGCGGCAGCGTGAACTTGGGGATCCGCTGCGGCGCCATGAAGGGGTACAGCAAGGCGCCCGGACTCTCCACGCCCCGGCACACCAGGATGCGGTAATCGCTGGCCGGCGGCGGTGTTTCCAGCGGCATCGGTTCCCACCGGCGCAGCAAGTCGATCTCCACCAGATTGACCAGTCCGCCGACAATCGCCTCGCGCTTGCGGATATACCGGCGGCGACCCTCCCCCGGCCGCTTGTTGGTGGGGGACAGTACCTCAACCACCGTGACCAACTCCCGCTCCGGAACCGTTTCCACCCGCAGCCAGAGCACGCCAACCTCTCGCGGCATTCGCACCCTTACCGACACGGCCTCATCGGGCAGAGCGGCGACCGCGGCAGCTGTTTCCCCGCCGGCTCGCGCAACCACAACGGATTCACTCGTTACCAGCGCATCGGGGATTGCCAGTTTCAGCTCGGACGGAGCGCCGAACGGCTCCTCAACCTCAACGCGCCGGTGCAGGGCAATGCGATAGTGGTCCGGCAGCTGCGGCCCCAGAACGTCGCGCAACTGGCCAATTAGTCCGTTGTGAAAATCCGGCCATATATCTGGGCTTTCAAGGTACGCATTCATCCCCGGGAACGGGTTGTCATACTTCATCGCGCCCTGCCCCGATCCGGCGCGGTTAGCCAGCGAATTCGCGGTAGGTCAGCCGCCACGTCGCCGCTTGTGCTGCCTCAGGATGCAATCGTCCATCACCACGCCCAACCCGGCGTCCCGAGCCCGTTCCGCCGCTGCCTCGTCCACCACGCCGTCCTGCATCCAGACGTACCGCGCGCCGATGCCTACTGCGTCATCCGTAACCGCCCCGGCATACTCGCTGCGACGAAACACATCCACCAGGTCGATGCCCTCGCCCTGTTCCTGGGCTGCCGCCAAAGCCGACGCCAAGTCGTCGTAGGACTGCTCGCCGAGTACCGTTGCACCCTTCAGTGCGGGGTTCACCGGAATGATGCGGTAGCCCTGCGATTGCATATACGCTGTAACCCCGTGGCTGGCCCGCGCCGGATTTTCGGAGAGCCCGACCACGGCGATGGTCTTCACGTTGTCAAGAATTTCGTCGATGAGGTCCATAATTTTGCCCTCGGACGCGGGGGCGAATGATCATTCGCCCCCGCGTAAATCGCCTACCGGTCTATGATCGCTCGCCGGTTTACCGGCTGGCCGTGCTGTCACTCGCGGTGATGGTGATGTGCCCCATGTAACCATTCGCCGACGCACCGTGCCAGTGGTTCTCGCCGGCCTTGATCTGGACCACGTCGCCGACCCCCACGTGATGCTCCTCGGTCTCGTTGGCCACGATCCCGTTCCCCACGGTAATGACCAGGATCTGGTCGCTGCTGTGGATATGCCATCCCGTCTGGGCGCCCGTCTGAAAGTTCACCACGCTGGCGTTGAAGAAGTCGCTCTCACCCTCTGGGATGATGGGTTGACGGGTGCGATGCACCTCTCCTCCGGTCCAGCCGGGTACCGCCGCGGCGGGTCCCAGCTGCACGTGCTCTACATTGGCTATTCGTACTACGCGCATGGTCTTGCCTCCTGGTGTTTTTGTGTCGTTTTGACGTCAGGCAGGGACTGAATCCCGAAGCTGTGCCAGTAGTTCCGCATCCGTGTCGAATTCCAGTTCCAGAAGCCCGCGGGCCAACCGGTAAGCCACGCGGCGGTCTTCGTCGTCATCAGTAGCCAAAAGTTCGCGAATACCTTTGACGGTTTCGGCACGCAACTCAGGATCACGGTGTATCGCGCGGCGCTCGGCAATCTTCCAATCCTCAGACATAGCCACAATTTGCCCCTTTATAGCCGTCGTGTTCTATGGGCCCGCCACCTTTCCTTTGCCGTGTTGATGTCATCTTGCTGGGTTCCCTTGTCGCCTCCGCCCAACAAAATTATCAACGCCGGTCCATCCCATGCTAGATATATTCGGTAGCCTGGGCCAAAGTTTGCTCGGCGTTCGAGCACTCCTTCACCAACGGCTCAAGTGTCACCTAAATTCCCATCCTCCATTCGGGCAATGACCTGTTGGATCCTATGCCGAACCGTCGGAGACAGGTCGTTCATCCAGCGGCTGAACGGACTCCGCCCCCTGTGATCCAAGTACGCCCGAACTTCCGGCATACTGCCATTCTAGCACCGGCCTTCCACACCTACAGACGCCTAGCTGTCATCAGTCCACTGGCGGAGGCGTGGTACGCCCCCGCCGTTCGGTCTCCAATCCTCACTTCGCCGGCACCGGAAGCCCCGCGACCTTGATCGGCACGCTCCCGACGGTGTTCCGGCTGGTGAAATACAGCGTCCTCCAGTCGGCACCGCCGAAGCACAGGTTGGTCGTCGCCGGCTGCCCGTGCACTACGACGCCAAGGGTCTCTCCGCCGGCGTTCATGATGTGCAGCCCGCCCGTGCCGCCGCAGTAGACGTTGCCCTCGGTGTCCACCTTCATCCCGTCCGGCACGCCCTCCCGTTCGCCGCGCATGTCGGCGAACACCCGTTGCGTCGCCAGCGAAACCGTCCCGTCGTCCTGCACCTCGAAGGCGCGGATGATGCCCTTCCGGGAATCGTTGACGTAGAGAATGGTTTCATCCGGATTGAACGCCAGCCCGTTCGGCACCACGAAGTCAGCCACCAGCAGCGTCAGCGTCCCCAGGTCGGCGGACAGCCGATACACGCCGGAGATGGTCTGCTCCCACTGCTCGCGCGGCCGCCGGGCCGTCCACGGATCTGTGAAGTAGATGCTGCCGTCCGACTTGACCACCACGTCGTTGGGCCGGTTAAGTTGTCGGCCCTGGAACTGGTTGGCCAGCACGGTGGTCGAACCGTCGTGCTCCAGCCGGCTGACACGCCTGCCGTCGTGCTCGGCCGCAATCAGCCGACCCTGCGGGTCGCGGGTCAGCCCGTTGTGCCGGTTCACCGGCTCGGCATCGACGGTCACGCCGGAACCGGGCGTGTAGCGCATCCGACGGTTGTTGTGGATGTCGCTGAACAGCAGGTAGCCGCCGTCGCTCCACCACACCGGGCCTTCGGCGGGTCCCTCGGAACCCCCAAAGCCTGACCCATGCTCCTCAATGGGAGCGTTGGTGTCGATGATGGCGTCCAGAGCGGGAGACAACTTTTCGATGGGCATGGTCGCGCCTCCTGGTGCGTCGGGCCTCTATTAGAGGCTGTGCCGGCGATGGCCGAGATGAGGATCATTCGCGCCGCCATTGTAAGCGCGCCAGCGGACGCCGCGCAAACCATCCATCGGCCTCCATCATCGCCGGCATGCTCGCCCCAGTTGGAGCCGTACAAACCCCCTTGCCGGCATATGTTCCCGCTGCAATAGTGCCTCGCGTATGATTTGGGAAGTGCCGGAATATCGCTGCTGGAAACACGTTTAATGTGTTTCCACCTTCAGACATTTCAGTGTCCTCTACCACGCAACCGAATACGGTGATGAATCCGCACATAACAGAGGTGTAACCGTTGGCTGCAACCCAGGTGAACGAGCACATCCGCTACGAACCGTACGAACATCCTCCCCACCTGCTGGCCGACGGCGCCGGTGCCCAGGCCGCCTTACTCATCATCGGGGGCATAGTCTTGGGCGTGGCGGTCGTCTTCCGCATCGCCGATCAACCCGCGGAATACCTGGCGTGGGCAGTGTTCGCCGCGCGGCTGATCAGCGGCATCACTACCATCATCCAGGCCGCCCGTGTCTGGCGCATCGGCGCCGGACACATCCTGGTCATGGGCACCTCCGGCGCATTCTTCGCCGTCTGCGTCGCCGCGCTGGTTGAGGGCGGACCCGCCGTGATGGCCAGCCTCGTCATCATATCCGCGCTGTTCCAGTTCCTGCTGGCGGCCCGCCTCTCCGTGCTGCGGCGTATCTTCACCCCGGTGGTCTCCGGCACCGTGATCATGCTGATCGCCGCGACGGTCATGCCCATCGTGTTCGGCATGCTCGCCGAGGTCCCCGACGGAACTCCCTCCGCGGCTTCGCCGTTGGCCGCCTTGGCAACCACCGCCATCGTGGTGGCCCTCGTCCTGCGGGGCTCTCCGTCGTTGCGGCTTTGGTCGCCCGTCGTCGGCATCGTCGTCGGCTGCGCGGTTGCGGCCCCATTTGGCATGTACGACGTGCAATACGTGAAGGACGCTCCCTGGATCGGCATCCCCTTCGGAGCCTGGCCTGGCCTCAACTTCACCCCGGGCGTCGAATTCTGGGCGCTCCTGCCGGCTTTCATCGTGGTCACTCTGGTTGGAGCCATCGAAACCATCGGCGACGGCGTGGCCATCCAGCGCGTTTCCCGCCGCCCTCCCCAGGCCACCGACTACCGCGTCGTGCAGGGAGCCCTCAACGCCGACGGCCTGGGCAACTTCCTCTCCGGCATCGCCGGTACGCTCCCCAACACCACCTACTCCACCGGCATCTCCCTCGCCAAGGTCACCGGCATCGCCGCCCGTCGCGTTGGCATCGTCGGCGTCATCTTCATCGTCCTCGCCTTCTTCCCCAAGGCCATGGCCCTGCTGATCGCCATCCCGTCCCCCGTCGCCGCCGCCTACGTTGGCGTCCTGATCGCGCTGTTATTCGTGCAGGGCATGCGAATCATCATCCAGGACGGACTGGACCACCGCAAGGCCACCGTCGCCGGCGTCTCCTTCTGGATCGGCGTGGGATTCCAGAACGGTGTGATTTTCCCCGAGCTGTTGGGTGACGGTTTCCTGGCAATTCTGTTGGGTAACGGCATGACCTCCGGCGCCGTCGTCGCGGTCCTGATGATGGCGTTCCTGGAGTTGAGCAAACCACGACGACGCCGGCTCCGCGTCGAACTCGATGCCGACGCACCCCAGAAGGTGGACGAATTCTTGCGTGCATTCGCCTCCCGCATCAGGTGGAAGCCCGAGTCCGACGACCGGCTGGCCGCCGCCGGCGAAGAAACGCTGGCGATCCTCTCCCAGGAGGACGAAGAAACGCCGTCAGCGTCCCTGCGCCGGCTCACCGTGGACGCTCGTCGCGAAGGCAGTACCGTCGAGCTGGAGTTCGTATCGGCTCTCGCGGGCGACAACGTCGAGGACCGCCTCACCTATCTCAGCGCCTTGCCTCCCGTGCCCGACAACGGCGAAGTGTCCTTCCGCCTGCTGCACCACTACGCCTCCGAAGTCCGCCACCAGAAGTACCACGGCCTGGACATCGTAACCGTCAGCGTCGCCACCACCATGTGACGCCCACCGACGAAAACGGCCCGTCACGACCTCGTTATCAAAGGTCCACCACCTCGAGGGATTCCACTGCGCGCACGTAGTTACCCCCGGTCAACCCGCCCTCCGCCAACAACGTAATGCGACCCGAAGGTGCCGGGCGCAGATACCGTCCGATAGGTAGGCGCTCAATAGACGATCTCCGCCGGCTGCTCCACTGCCGAGATCGTTTACTGCGTGGGATGGAGCCCTATGTTCTACCCATTACTCCCGGATCCGCGGCGGCGTTTATCTCACGATCGCTGGACTCGCGGAGCGAGTCTAAGCCACGCGATCGACTCTATGGCGTCGAAAATTTGCGCATAGCCGGCGTCGTTCGGCGCCCACTGGGGAGACAAATTGAGCAGGCCGAACGCCGAGATGACTTCTTGCTTTTCATCAAACGACAACAGATCCGATCTCTCCAACACGATAGATTTAACCTGTCGATACATGTCATCTAAATGCGCTTTCCTGACCTGATCGGCCGAGGAATATTGCCCAGTAAGATCGCCTTGATATGTGATCTCAGTCGCCCCGAAAATCATATCCCTATATCGTCGGATGGTTGAGGATAGGTACCCTACCTGTTCCCTTCTTCTCAGGCGATGCTGAATCGCGTCTTTGAACCCGGCTAATACTGCAAACGTAACGCCTGAAATCAGCCCTGCTGACGCGCCGATGACGATCCCTTCCCAGACTGAGCCCGTTGGCAATATATTTCTCCCAGCGTAGCGTATGGTACGTGCAACTCATGATGGCTTGCACATCATCCAACACGTGGAACGATTTGCTCTGCAGTTCCCTCACTGTCCAAACCGCAGATTGCGCCACATTATCCTACACACTCGCCATTACGTGTTCCGTAAAGACCGACGGCCAAACCCTCCGCAGCAACCACATGGGCCGATGCCGTCCGGTTACCGAAGCTTGTGAACAACACCCACCCCAACCGTCCCCGTCAGCCCTCCCCCTCCTCTCCCGCTTTCCGCTGCGACGGCGCCAGCCGCGGCCTCCCCAGGAACAGGAACCCCGCCGACCCGGCCGCGCTGATCACCATGATGATCGCCAGCGGCAGGGTATGGGTTCCCGGGAGCAAATAGAACAGGACTGACCCTACCGATAGTCCGGGGTTCAGGGTCATGATCATCATGGATATTGCGGTAATCGTAGCGAAGTTGCGTCGCCCGAAGTACGCCCCGTTTGCCGCGAAGGCCAGCGGGTACGCGCCGCCCGCGCCGGCTCCGGCCAGCGCGGTGGCAAGGTAGACCATCGGCAGCGTTTGCGCGAACGCCAGGACCCCCACTCCGATTGCCTGCACGAGGCCGAATGCGAACATCACCCGACCGACGGGGTACCGGTCTGCCATCCATCCTCCCACCAGCATGAACGCCAGAAAGCACAGCTCCTCATAAGATAGGACCTGGCCGGCCGATTCCTGGCCAAACTCGTACTGGCGCAATATCGCCGATCTGAAGAACCTCCCGCCCGACGCCACCGACACGACCAGCCCGCCAACCACCAACAACCAGAAGGCCCTGGTGCGCAACGCCTCCCGCCAGGTGTAGTCGTGGACCACGCCCGCGCTATCCGCCCATTGGGCCACTTCAGTCTCGTCCGCTTCAGTCTCGACCTGGCAATCCGGGCCGACGCCGTCGGGATGTTGACCAATATCCTCGGGCCGGTTGCGGATCTGCCGCGAGAGCGGCCAGGCCAGTATCAGGACCACCGCGGCCGCCGCCACCGAAGCCAAGCGCGAGTCGATCTGGGTCAACGGCTCCGGCGCAGATCTCGTTATGTCGAGCAAGTGGGACAACGCAACCGACGGCAGCATCAGCACGGCCATCGCCGTTGCGCGCCGTCGCCGGAACCAGTTGTTCACCGCTGCGGCGGCCGGCAGCTGGGTCCCCAGAGCGGTGCCAACGCCCACAAAGGCCAGCGACAGGTACAGAGCCGCCGTTACCTGGTGTCCCGCGTACAGCACGCCTCCAATGGCGAGCGTCACGAATCCCCACAGGATCAGCCGACGCGCTCCCCATCGGTCAATCGCCCACCCGGCCAACGGAATCGCCAGCAACGGCGCCGACCCGGCCAGCAACCCATAGGCCGATGCAAGGCCAAAACCACCGTCGTCGCCGGCTGCCGGAAATTCCCGAAACGCCGGGGGCAGCACCTGCATCCAGCCCCTACCGAACCAGCCGATCACCACCACGACCGCACCGACCCACACCATCCGCCAGCCTTGAAAATCAGCGGAGATTGGCTGCGGATCGGCAGTTGTCTGTTCGCCTGTGCCCAGCGTCATTTGGATGTCACGGTACCGGGGAATCTACCGCACCACCCACCGGCGCAGCGCAAGCCCCCTCAGCAGTGCCGCCTATGTTGCCCTCCCGCAAAGCCCCGGCCGCACCGTCGTCATTCTCACATCTACCCAATTTTTTGTCATTGCGGGTACCCCATGTTGTCATTGCCAGCGAAGCACGGCAATCTCGCTGCCCTTAACAGCCACCCAAAAATACTGACACCACCCCTCTTGCCACATTCAGAACGTATGCTCTATAATGGCGTCACAGGCGATAAATCGGTTCCATCGACCAGGTTCCGAGCGTTCACGGCCAATCAGCACCAAGTCGCTGCCGGCCTCTGCAGGAGACTGTCTCCGACCGCTTTAATCGGGGCAGTCCCCTCGGCCACCGCGCCCGCCACAGCGCGCCATGCTTCAGGCATGGAGAATGAGAGCAAAAACCACAGCGCACCACCTCCGGCCGTAGGGCTGATACCGCTCGGAACCTGGTCAAACACTCCAAATCATCGCCTGTACACTCTGAAAAACTCGGAGGAAGCCCATCGCAACACCAACCTGAATTCTCAGGCGACGGCAGTCCATCGCCTGTCTGCTGTCGCCGCGAAAATCCCAACCCACGCTCCCACCGGCACACCTTTCCCAGGGCGTCGGCGGTTCGTGCATTGTCCGAAAGTCGCCGGATCCACGCCCGGCCGGGCTGTCGCGATTCCGCGCGGCCCGTCTCCAGTCGCCGCGGCGCGTGTTGTGATGCCCCGGCTTCGGAGACGCCGCGGTGCTGACGCATCTGTCCTTGACACCGCCAAATGCCGAAACATAGAATGGTAGGCCGTTTGGGAGATTACCGAAATGGATTACGCAATCGTTAAAACCGGCGGCAAACAGTACCGCGTCTCGCCCGGCGACGTGCTCGACGTGGAGTTGCTCGAAGCCGAAGAGGGCAGCACCACCGAGCTGGATCAGGTGCTGGCCGTGTCCCGGGACGGGCAGATGCGCTTCGGTGCCCCTACTATTGAGGGCGCCAGGGTCATCGCCGAGATCCAGTCCCACTACAAGGATCGCAAGATCATCGTCTACAAGTACAAGGCCAAGACCCGATACCGCCGCAAGAAGGGGCATCGGCAGAACTACACCCGGATCCGCATCCAGGATATCGATACCGGACACGAGCCCGATACCGGACACGAGCCCCAGACCGGAGGATAGAGAGATGGCCCACAAGAAGGCCGGCGGCAGCACCAACAACGGCCGCGATAGCAACCCTAAGCGCCTCGGCGTCAAGAAGTACGGAGGCGAGCAGGTCACCGGCGGCTCCATCATCGTGCGCCAGCGCGGCACCCGCATCCGCCCCGGCACCAACGTCGGCATGGGCCGAGACCACACCCTGTTTGCCAAGATCGAAGGCCAAGTCACCTACGAGTGGCACGCCAGGGGCAAGCGCCGGGTTAGCGTATATCCGATGGCCGACGTCGCTGCGGCCGCAGCGTAAGGGGATTACCATGAAAGCCGAAATCCATCCCCAGTACTTCAAGGCCACCGTTACCTGCTCCTGCGGCAGCGTATTCGAGACCGGGGCCACCAAGCCCGCGCTCCGCATCGAAATCTGCGGCAAGTGCCACCCCTTCTACACCGGTGAGCAGCGCATCGTTGACACCCAGGGCCGCATCGAACGCTTTAGCCGCCGCTTCAACCTCGACGGCTAGCTCGACGCGGTATTGCTGACCTTTGGCGGGAGCCGGCATCGGCTCCCGTTTTGATATCGATCAAAGGCTCAACCGAAAGAAGCAACATGCCGCGCTACGTCCCGAAAACCGTCCGCGAGTACGGACGCATCTACTTGGCGGAGCGCCTGGCCGAGCATGGTTGGCAGTGCTTCATCGCTCGCCGCAGCCCCAATGAGGACGAAGTGACCGCCGGTATCCCTGAGCGGGCCAAGGAAGTCCGCCTGAAGTTCCACTCCCAGGAACGCCGCCAGGCCGTGCGCTTCTACGACCCAGACGGCCTCGATTGGGACTGGGAGTATCTGGTCATCAGCACCGAAATCCTGGCGGAACCTCCGGTAACCTACCTTCTCTCTCGGGACGACGTTCGCGACCAGGGCCGCCTGGAGGAAGAGTTCGGCGGAGCCTTGTGGTTGCAGCCCGACGCCTTCTCCGAGACGGCATTCCCGGAAGCGTGGCATAAGCTGTATGGCTAGTCGGAGTCCCGCTTCCCAGTCCGCCGGATCGTCGCCAGCTCGTCCGCTTTACGGCGGGCAGGCCGTAATCGAAGGTGTGATGATCCGTGGCGTGCGCCACTACAGCCTGGCCGTGCGTCAGCCCAACGGCGAGATTTTCTGCGACACCGAGCCCGTGAGCTCGCGGTTTTCTGGACGCATTCGGCGCGTGCCATTCCTGCGCGGGGTGCTGATCCTCGCCGAAACCCTGTGGTACGGCATGAAATCGCTGCAGCGTTCCGCCATCATCGCCGCCGGCGAACCCGATGGCGCTGACGCCGGCGACTCCTCCGCCAGCAAGTGGGTTATGGCACTGACCATGGCGGTTGCCCTGGCCCTGGGCATTGGCATATTCCTGGTCCTTCCCCTCCTGGCCGTGCGCCTCATCGACCCGTTCCTCGATTCCTCCGTGGTGAGCAACCTCATCGAGGGCGTGATCCGGTTGGTCATCCTGGTGGCTTACGTGGGCGGCATATCCGCCATGAAGGACATCCGCCGCGTCTACGCCTACCACGGCGCCGAGCACATGGCGGTCCATGCCTACGAAGCGGGTCATCCGCTCACGGTGGAAAACGTGCGCCGGCATCCCACGCCTCATCCCCGTTGCGGCACGGCCTTTCTGCTCACCGTGGCCGTGGTCTCCGTCCTGGTGTTCGCCCTGCTGGGCCGTCCCGACCTCGAATGGCGCATCCTCTCCCGCATCGCGCTGATCCCGGTGGTGGCGGCCGTCAGCTACGAGATCATCCGGTTCGCCGGCGCGCACCGCCAGGCGTGGTTCGGGAAGGCCATCGCCGCGCCCGGGCTCGCCCTCCAGCTGATCACCACCCGCCAACCCGACGAGGACCAGATCCAGGTCGCCATCGCCGCCATGGAAGCCGCCCTGGCAGCCGACCGGGCAACGTCGCCGGACCTCGCCGAAAACCAGGCGTAGGCCGCGAACCAGCATCCGCCCCTGCCCGATGGGCGTTCGTTGGTGTGATACAGTAGCGCGAACCGGTTGACGGTGTCACGCCCGACAGTGCAGGTGCAGCATGGCCGACGTTCCCGACATGCAGATGATCCCCTACCTCAGGGCCACTGAGCCGCGTAACTTCGTGGAACAGGGCCTGCAGCGGTACAACGAACTGCTGGAGCGCCTCGGCGACCAGATGGAGTCGCTGCTGGAACTCGCCCGCCAGGGCCAACCCATCGACCCACAGTTGGCCCAGCAGCTTATTTCGCTGCGGGAAGCCCTGCGCCCCAGGCACGGGTTGTGCATCGACCGCGCCTGCTTCTCCTGCCGCGTTCACGAAGAGGCCATCAAGGAACACGTCCTGCTCTACGTCGACTGGAAACTCCCCGGGACAGTCCAGCAACTCGAACGCCTCAAGAACCGGAACTAATCCTGTTTCAATGGACGCTCGGGGAGCGACGCACATGGTGACGAAATCCGGCAATAAGGTTTTTGACACTCCGCGCGTGCCGGAGGAAGACTCCAATATCTTCTATCCCGAGGATGACGATGAACCCATGGCCGAAAACGACGCTCAACGCCGGGCACTGATCGATACCAGCGAGACCCTGATCGAGCATTTCGCCGAACGCACGGATGTGTATGTGTCGGCCGACATGTTCATCTACTACGAGATGGATAACCCCAATCGAAAGGTGGCCCCCGACGTCTTCGTGTCCTTCGGCGTTTCCGACCACTGGCGCGGTTCTTACTTCACCTGGCGCGAGGGCAAGGCTCCGGACTTCGTGCTGGAAGTCGCCTCGCCGGGGACTTGGGCCAGGGATGCCGCCGAAAAGCGTGACATCTACGCGGCGATGGGCGTGACCGAGTACTGGCGATTTGACCCCAATCGCGGAGAGTTTTTTCTGCCTCCCTTGATCGGTGAGCGGCTGAACTTACGCAGTGAGTACGACCCCATTCCCTTGACCGAGGTCGATGGCATCTTGCGTGGGCACAGCTCGGCGCTGGGGTTGGACATCTGCGTGCGCGAACATGAAATCCGGTTGTACGACCCGACCGGTGGGTCTTGGCTGCGCAACCATCGCGAAGAGGCCGCAGCCCGTCGCATCGCGGAAGAACGCGCTGAACATGCCCAGGAGCGCGCTGAACATGCCGAGGAACGCGCTCAACTCTTGGAGCGCTTACTCCGCGAGCGCGGGATCACCCCGCCCGGCGGCGGATGAGCCTGTTCGTCCGACTCGATAACCCGGCGCTCACCCCACCGGCTGGCGCGCCACCGCCACGATGTGGAACATGTGGCGGAACAGTTGCAGGGAGCCCCGCAGCAGCGACTTGAGGTCCCGGTTGGCATCAGGGCGGACGTGCCGGAAGATGTCGGTCTCGGTGTAGTACACCTCGACGTCGGGCCGCTGCTCCTCCAGCGCGTCAACCAGTCGTCGCGACTCCCCCACGGGTATCAGCGGGTCGCCGACATCGTGCATGACGCGCATCGCCGTGTCGCTGCTCCACTGCTCCACGTGGTGCGATGGCGCTATGGAATCGACCCGGGTGCGGAAGTTGTCCGACAACTGCGCGTACCGCCATCTCGCCATGCCGATGTAGTCGACTCCGGCCAACATGGCAAACGCCGCCTCGGTGGATAGTGGGAGCCGGCCGTCGGGGTCATAGCCGCTACCGCCGGCAATGGCCCGCGCCGCCTCCTGATGCGCCGGGTCGTCGATGGAATCGATGAGCATGTTGTTGTAGACGCGGCGTGTCAGCCGGTCCACCGCCCAATCCCTCTCGCCGCGCTCGTCCATGGCTTTGCCCGCGGCAATTTGGACGATCAAATCGGCCGCATCATAGTACCCGCCGAACGCGTTGACGAACGCGATATCGTCGGCTATCCGCGGGTCGGCCGCCGCCACCAGGGCAAAGGACGCTCCCACCGAGAAGCCCGCCAGCCCAACGCGCTGCGGATCGACGTAGTCCTCCTCGCGCAGGTGTTCAAAGGCCGCCACCAGGTTGCCGATCTCCCCGGCGTCGACCTGGGCCTTTTCTCCCATGGTCGGCGACCAGTAGTACATCACCGCAAAGCCGGCCCGCGCCAGCGCCTGCCCCAAGTTGATGACGTCGGGGTCGTCGGCGCCGGCGGCGTTGGCTCCCAGGAACACCAGCAGGCCGGCGCGTCGCTTTCCATCGGGAATTACGTAGACGTCGGCCTGCCCCTCGGTTCCGTCATCCCGACGAAATGATATTTCCCGATGCTCCGGTTCGGACGCCAGCCACGGCTGGATCTGGACCGGCGACGGCAGCACCTGGGCGGCAAATGCGGCGGTGTGGATGGCGGTGGTCGCCGGTCTGAACAGGGTCAACACGGCGACCATCACAACGCCGGCCGCGATGGCGATCAGGTACCAACGGTAGGCAATCCGTCCCAGGGCGCTCAACATACCGTTTGGAGATTGCCACGCTGCGCCCGTTGCGGCTATAGCGTGAACTCTACACCCTCACGCGGCTGATCATCGCGGCGGAGATCAGCCGCGTTGCAGCCATGGCCAGAAACACGATGGGCCAGGGGCTGCCGGCCATGTCCAGCAGTACGCTGAACAGCAGGGCCTGGGCGCCGGCGTAGAGGTAGCCGTGGGCATCGAGCACTCCCGCCCCGGTGCCGGCCATCTTGCGGCCCGACAGGTCGACGGAGATGGTGGAGATCAGAGACACGCCCATGCTGATGCCGCCCCACAGCATCAGGGCCGCGCCCAGCCACGCGTTGGACGGCGGGGCAACGGCAATCACCACCAGCGCAGCGGCGGACAGGAAGCACGAAGCGATCACCAGCGGGCGCCGCCGGCTGCCCAGCATCCGGTCCGATATGAAGCCGGACACCGGAGGCGCGATCAGGTAGCCCAAGGGCAGCAGGAAAGTGATCAGCACCGTCTGCGTGATGTCCAACCCGCCAGCCTCGAAGTAGTAGAGAGGCACCCACGTGGTCAGCCCGTAGCGGGCCACGTTCTCCAACCCCTTGACGTGGCAGGCCAGCTGGAACCGGGAGTTGGTCAGCAGGACCTTGTACGGTCCCAGGCCCTTGAGCTCCTCCTCGCTCACCGACTCCGGCGCGGCGGAAATCGCGTCCTCCTCGATGTACTCCGGCAGGCCCACGTCCCGCGGCCGGTCCCGGGTCAGAAAGTAAAAGGCGATGCCGAGGACCATGATCATCAGCGGCGGGTAGCGGAAGGCGGCCCGCCAGCCCCATTCGGCGGCGACCCAGCTGCTCAGCCACCACATCAGCAGCATCGCGCCGCCGGTCACCGTGCCCAGGATGCCCATGGCGATGCCGCGCTCCCGGCGAGGCCACCACTGGCTGATCATGCTGATGGCCGGCGACCAGCACGCCGCGTTGACAAATCCGGCCATTGCCCACGGAATGGCCATGGTTATTGCAGAGGTGCCGAAGGATGTCGCCCAGTTGAACACCGTGGTGAAAACCGCGCCCAGCATCACCCAGAGCCGCAGCCCGTAGGCCTCGGATAACCTGCCGTGCACCAGGTCGCCCAACATGAACCCCCACAGCAGCATGGCGTTGATGATGCCAATCTCGATGTTCGTCAGCTGCAGGTCGTCCTTGATCAGGGGCGACGTGGGCCAGAAATTGAACCTCCCCGTATAGACGAACAGGTAGAAGGCGCAGAACGAAACCAGCACCCGCCACTTCCACCGGTGGTACCGGCGGGGCAGCGCATCATAGGCGACCGGGCCGGTGCCGCGTGATGCTTCGGATGGTTGCGCGCTGGCCACTACCAGTTCCAGCAATAAGAAGCCGCAGGAGTGGTCTGGTAACGATCCTCAAGTTGGGTCATATCGATGCAAATATAGGGTAATCGTTTCCTGGTCGATACCTGAAATCTGGGTATCCTCTACGCAGTAAAAGACGTAACGATTACCGATTACCAGCCCTTCAAGGCTAGGGCCTGGCTCCGCAACTCTGCCGGACCTTGCACCTTCTTCGGTAAGCAAACGCCAACTACCCGAGTTGCGGTCGGCTCGTTCTAGCACTCCAGCCAGTTGCACCTCTTCGATTCCTAGCGAACTGGATTCGTTGAGATAGCCAACTAACTCCTTTGCGACTGATTCAGTAACGCCCCCATGGCGAGATGTATCAAACATGCGCTCAGCCCAAGCGTAATTCAACCCAGTATTTCTTTCAACTAGACACTTCAACAGTTTAATGTACGATCCCGCTAAGTGGCCTTTGTATTGCTGTAGATTCTCCCTCGCCTCCTCCGGATATCGCGTACTTTCAAAAACTGCGTCCATCTGATGCAACGCACGGGCCAGTTCATTATTGCCGAACATATCAGATGGTCTCGACGCTGCCATGACCACCCTGAATGAACCTGAGGCGGCCGGCACTACCACGTCCATTAAATGACCGTCACTGCGATCTGTGCGCTGGCGGTCGCCAGATGGCATTTCGCGCAGTGCCCTGCGATAAGCATGACGCACAACTGACTGAATATGTGCAATAATTTCACTGAGCGTCGCCGCGTTTATTCGGTGCTCCACCGATGCCTCGGGTGGCTCTACACTGAATTCAAAAACCACATTATTGCGTTCGCGGGCTTCTCGCAGGGCCAAGTCGTCAATCGCGCCATCAAACAACAATACGCCGTCAGCGGGAAGGAAATCTTGGTCTTGTAACGGAACTTGCTGACGTTCCAGTTTAATGGGACCCGCAAAATCATCACTTAGCAATGCTAAATACCAACCGGTCGCAGAGGACTCCAATAGTAACGTTCTCAGGTCGAGCATACCGGACCGGAACTCGCGCAAGCGGTCAGGGGCAACACCAATCACCAAGTAGCGATCCTCGTCACCAGTTGAGGCGACCAGAGTTCCTATGTAGTGACCACCTATCGAATCGCGTCCCTCGAATATTTGAACGCCATCGTAGTACAGCAGCGTCGATGTAAGCTGAACCATCCTCATAACGGCACCACTACGCAACATACCAAGATTTCGAAGTTAGCCAATGGCCACCATGTGAAATGATTACGCCGTCCAGTTCTCTGGATATATCCGGATCCGTTGGTCAAATTTACCTGACAAATAGCCCAGCCTCGAAATTTACTGCTTGCCAACAGTGACCGAGCCGTTTTAATGTCATCAAAAACAGAAAGCCCACGAACCTGACACTCGGTAACCCCACCAAAGACCTGATCAGGGTTCAAAGCCCGTTGTGACTGGAAATCATGGTCCGCAGGCGGGTCGCATCGCACGATACGGTAAACGGTTCGGGATCCCGTGATCCGCTCGGCCTCCTCGGGCGGGCAGCCTGCGGGCAACGGCTCACGGAAGGTCATATTTCGGGCGGCAACTTAGAAAATATCGCCGCTGCCGGGTCATCGGCAGCGGCGGTGATGCCTGGGCGCTATCTGGTTAGCGCTTGGTGTGCAGCAGTTCCTTGGCCTCGTCCAGCAACTCATCGTCGGTGCGGCTGAGGTCCAGCGGGTCGCCGTGAGGCTGCGGAACCGGGAAACCGGTCTTGTAGTACAGCTCAACGCGGTTGCCTTCCGGATCAAAGAAGTACATTCCGAAGGCGTTGCCGTGGCTGACGATCCGGTCGATGGTCACGCTCTCAGCGTCGATGCGCGCCTTGTATTCGCGCATATCCTGGATGGAAGGAACGGCGAAGGAGATCTGCTGGATGACCTTGGCGTCGTCGGAGGTGACGCGGCCTTCCATCAGCACGAACTCATGGTGCTCGGCCACGGGGTCGGAACTGAGGAACACCATGCGGCGCTGTTCCAGGTCTTCGTCGGCGATCTGCAGCCCGAGCACACGGGTGTAGAAGTCGCGCATGTTCATAAGGTCAGTGGCGTAAATGCCAACGTGGCCAAGGCCAGCGATCTGTGCCATGAGGGTACCTCCTGCGGAGTTCTGAATGTTGGCGCAAAGGTAGAACAGGCAACGCCGGGTGTCAAGCGCGACACTGCATGACGCCTACGCCTGGGCGTTCAAACTGCCTGGCGCGTACCCCCCTGGCATCCGAACTGTCATCGCGAGCGCAGCGCGGCAATCTCGTTGGCGGAGGAGCCATCGTCCGGCGACAGGACTCCCGCTCAACACCTTCTCCCACCATGACAATCCGTCCACACGTGAGCAAATACGCCTCTTGCAGCGATTCGGGCAACGCGCTTATCGGCGATCTCGCCGGCTCCGCGCCGTGGCCTACCGCAACTGCACCACCGTTACGCCGCCGGCGTTGCCGCCCTCTCCTGGCTCGGTGGCGGCTACCAGGGGATGGCCGGACAGGTATTCCCGTATGGCCCGGCGCAGCGCGCCCGTACCCTTGCCGTGCACGATCTTGAGCGACGACATCCCCTCCAGCGCGGCATCGTCTAGCAACGAATCTATCACGTTCAGCGCCTCATCGACGCGGTAGCCGTGGAGGTTGACCTCGGGGCTCAGCGTGCGTTTGCTTTCGGGCCGTCGGTAGACCACGCCGGCCTGCTCCGCCGCCGGATGGATCCGCTCCGCCGGACGGTCGAGCTGATAGACCGGCAGGCGGGCGCGCATGCTGCCGATCAGCACCTCGACTTCCTGCTGCTGGTCGGGCGGGGTCACCACTTCCACCGGACGGGACACCCCACGGATGTACACCAGGTCGCCGGTGCGAAGATCGTGGTACCAGGGCGGCCGTTCCACCGGAATCGGAGCCCAATCGGGGGACACCACCTCCCGCTGCGCCTCCGCCAGCCGCTCCCGTTCGGCGCGCAGATCCACATCGCGTGCCGGGGCGTCGACGCCGACGGATGAACGTTCCAGGGACCGCTCGGCGCGGCGGATCCGGCCGGACAAGTCGCCGATCTGCTCAGCGAGCTCGCGGCGGGCATCCTCCACCAGCTGGGCCTTGGTGTCCTCTACGGTCTCCAGCTCGCGGGCGATCTCCTGCTCCCGGGCGCGGGCGCCGTTCAGGGCCTGCTCCGCCTGCTGGCGCAGCTCCGATACGGTGAGCCGCTCGTCCTGGAGTTCCTGGAGCAGTTGGTCGGTGCGAACGTGGCCCGGTTCCAGGTGGGCCTGGGCGCCGGTGATGACCGCATCCGGCAGGCCCAACCGGGCGGCTATGGTCAGGGCGTAGCTGCGGCCTGGGATGCCGTGGGTGAGCCGGTAGGTTGGTTCCAGCGTTCGCGGGTTCAGGTCCACGCTGGCGTTGACCATCCCCGTCTCCTCCTGGGCCAACCGCGCCACGTTGCGGTGGTGGGTGGTGGCCACCACCATGGCTCCCCGGTCGCGCAAGTGAGACAGCAGGGCGATCGCCAATGCCGACCCTTCTTCAGGATCGGTTGCCGAACCCAGCTCGTCGATCAATATCAGGGAATGGTCGGTGGCAACGTCCATGATTCGTTGCAGGTTGCGGATATGGCTACTGAAGGTGGACAGCGACTCGAAGATGCTCTGCTGGTCACCGATGTCGGCGTACACCCCGTCCATCAGCGGCATCACGGCGTCGTCAGCCGGCACCTGGAGGCCGGCATGGGCCATCATGGCCAGCAGGCCCACGGTTTTCAGGGCGACGGTCTTGCCGCCCGCGTTGGGGCCGGTGATGACCAGCACGGGCTCACGCGCCGCGATGGAGATGGTGGTGGGCACAACCTCGCCGGTCAGCAGGGGATGGCGCGCGCCCGTGATCTCCATGCGACGCGGCTCGTTGCGTTGCAGCAGCGTGGGGGGCACGGCCCGCAGCGACGCCGCGTAGCGCCCCTTGGCCGCGGCCAGGTCCAGCCGCGCCAGCAGGGACAGCATGAGGGTTATATCGTCCGAGTAGCGGCCCACCATTTCCGACAACTGGCGCAGCACGCGCTCCTCCTCGCGTCGCTCGGCGAGGCGGGTCTCGCGCCAGCGGTTGCCCAGGTCGATGGCCGGCATGGGTTCGATGAACACGGTGGCCCCGCTATCGGAAACGTCGTGGACGATTCCGGGAGCCTGGCCCTTGAACTCGGTTTTGATGAGCAGGACCATGCGGCCGTTGCGCTCGGTGACGATGTCCTCCTGGGTAACGCCGGACCGCTGGTGCCGGCGCAGCGAACGCTGCATCACGTCGTTGAGAGAAGACCAGGCGTTGCGGGATTCCCGGCGGAGACGCCCCAACTCCGGTGAGGCATCATCGAGCACTTCGCCGGCGGGACCGATGGCGCGGTTGACAGCGCTCTCAAAATCGGGCAATTCGGGCAGGTTCTGCGCGATGGCTGCCAGCACGGGGAGATCATCGCGGCGGGCCAGGGAACCGTGGTTCCAGCGGGCGGCCGCGGCCAGCGCGGCCACGAAGCGGAGCTCCTCGCCGCGCAGAACGCCGCCCAATACCGCGCGCTGGACCGCCGGCCGGAGATCCTCCTCCGGGCCGAGTTCCAGGGCGCCCGTGGTATCCATCAGGCGGCGGGCTTCGGCGGTTTCCTGCTGCCGCACGGCAACGTCGCGCGGGTCCGACGCTGGCGCGAGTTCGGCGGCGGCCTCGCCGCCCAAGGCGGTGCGGGTGGTTTCCGCCAGGCGCAGACGGATCTGATCGAATTCCAAAAGCCCGATGGCGCGCTGAAACCCCACCTCGGGCTGAAACCCCACCTGGGGTGGAATGGATTGATCCTCCGCCAATGTCATGGCGGAATTATAGCACCGCCGGTGCGATTACCTCGCTATTCGGGCCAGTTCAGGGGGTACAGTCGGCACTGGTAGAGCATGGCGCCAACTTCGTCCAGGGCAGCGCGATTGGGCTCACGGACGTCCAGACGGCGCTCCAGCGTTATCTGGGTCAGGCGGGACAACATCGGGCATTCCCGGAGAAAGCCATTGACCGTCGCGGCTTCGCCTCCCAGGGCGACGTAGTCGAAACGGTGCATCCAGGGCCGCCATTGCGTCTCCAGCACGCCGGATGCCTCCGCGTACAGACGGTGGATCTGGTTTTCCCGGACGCGCTGGAACCTGCGCTGCGAGGTGCCTCCGGCGTGATGCTTGCCCTTCACGTAGCGGGTATCGGTCTTGGATACGGCCAACTTCCGGCCCTCGTAGACGGCGATGGCGTAGCGGCCCAGACGCACCAGGGCGACGCCGATGGTCAACTGCGCGGACAGCATGGTGCGCAAGGGCCAGTCATAGATCATGTCCCCGGCCCACATGGAATTCAGCGGGAACGGGGGAAGAACGGCCAAGCCGGCGTTACCAATGCGAAACGCGACAACGCCGGTGGGAGAGCGCAGGACATGGCTACCCGCCGCCTCTAGGGTTGTGATCCAGGAGCCCGGCTTCCTATCGCGGGACAGGGTAGACATGGCGGAGTTATCGCCTGCCGCCTCGCCGGGAAAGTAGAGCGTTGCCGAGAGGCCGGCGGTTTCCGACCGGGCGCGAAGTTCAGTCAGCACAGTGTCCATGCGCTGTACCGACACCGTCTGTCCAGCACGAATATTGAGGTCGGATAAGACACTCTCGCCGCCCATGGTTCATGATAACCGATTGGGACACCGAAACGGGCGGAGGGATGTGCAATAATGCGACGCCGACGATAATGCACAGAACATTGAAGGGGATTTGCAATGGTTTCCCACGACATGCCCGCCGATGCCAACTCAGAGGCCTTGTCCGCACACGAGCGTCAACAGCGGACACTGCGAAGACTGGATGAAGGGCATGTCGCGCTGCTGGAAGCACTGGACGGCGTGGGACAGGCGGAAGCGTTCCTGGGATCGCGCTGGTCGGTTTGGGAGGTGATGCAGCACCTGCTCACGGAGATCTTCGTGGAAGCATTGGAGCAGATAGCGTCGGGCGAGCGGCAGATGTTGCCAGCCTTCGACGCTCGTACCGATCGCATCGCGGCCGACGTGGCCAAACTGGAGGCCAACTACCAGCGGTTTCGCAGACTGATAGCAGGATTGACCGAAGAGCAACTGGACCTGCCGGCCACCCCACACAACCCGGAGAACGACTATCCCGCATTGTCCCTGCTGGACCTGATCGAACGGGTCTCAGGGCACGAGGGCAACCACGCCCGGCAGGTGGTGGAAACACGAAAATACGTAGCGGCGTTCCGGTCTGCTGAACGGGCAGCAACGGTGGCCGGACTGGGCACAGGAAATCGGGAAGCCGTGCCGACGGCAACACGGGAGTTGATGTCCAACGCCGATTATGTCATTGGGTCGGAGGCGGCGTTGGCGGTCGCCCATCCGTGGATACGCTCGGTGGCGCTGGAACTACGCTCGGACAATCGGGAGGAGCTGGTCAACCGGCTAGTTCGCGATATCAGGGCTGGCCTTTGGTCGATGGTGGTGACGTTGGGGGATCCAGCGGAATCCGCACCCGGTTTGCTTAGCCAATTGGAGCAGGCGGTAGGCACGGTTTCGACCGTCGCGGCGGCCGGATTTTACAGGCAGGCGCTGGAGCAGGCGGCCATATCGCCGCTGACAGCGCTGTGCGCGTCGGTGGAGCAGCTAAAGCGGGCAACACCCGTGCCGGAAGGCGGGCGGGCGGTGGTCATATTGGGCGCAGACGGAGCGGGGACGTGGCGGGATGCAGCGGTGGCGCTGGCAAAATCGGGCGACTGGTCAAGCGCGCCGGTTAGGCTGGTCATAGGGCTAGCGGGGCAACCTTCCGTAACCACGACGTCACTACGGAACATGGCGGAAACCACCGCAGGGGAGGTCGCGGCGGCGGCGGACTCAGCCTTGATACTAGTGGATCCGGGAGCACCCGCCTGACGCCTTCGCACGCCAGTGCGGAGAGAAGGCTGCTTTCGCAGGGGAGGAGTTGCCGTGTACGCCCCACGCTCCGGTTCGGTCGGCGGTGGCGGATGATTCGACAAGCTCAGGGTGAGCGAGCGATCTGACGCGTACCCAGTTTGTCATTGAGATGAGCGCGGCGACGCGGCAATCTCATTGGGGCAAAAGCCGTCGATCCGGCTACGAGATTGCCTCGCTTCGCTCGCAATGACAAAGGAAAGGGCACTCGCGATGACAGTTCTCGAGAACGTGGGTACGCGTGAGGCGAGCGATGGGTTGTCGCGCTTTGCTCGGTTCCACGCGCTCACCGTGAGCCCATCATTCGAACAGCCCGGGATGCACATGACGCGGCAGTCGCACGCCGCGCGCCCGGCGATGGCGATTGATAATAGCCGACCCGTACGAAGGAATGCGGCGGGTATAATAACGGGGCAGTACCGGACATCAACCGGGTTCGCCATGCGGCGAACCCAGGACGGAGGAAGAGCAATGGCAGAGCGGATTGGATTCGTTGGGTTGGGTATCATGGGCAAGCCGATGGCGCGGAACCTGATGGCGGCGGGCTACGAACTGACCGTGTACGACATCGTTGGTGAGCCAATTGAAGAGCTGGCCACCGAAGGAGCGACCGCGGCATCCTCACCGGCGGGCGCGGCGGCGGGCAGCGCCAAGACCATCACGATGCTACCGGACTCGGCCGACTCCGAGCGGGCGATCCTGGGGCCGGAAGGAGTGCTGGAAAGTGCGGAGCCCGGATCGGTGATCATCGACATGAGCAGCATCGCGCCTTCGATGTCGCAGAAGATCGGGGCGGCGTGCGCCGACAAGGGCGTAGATTTCCTGGATGCGCCGGTAAGCGGCGGCGAGCCGGGAGCCATCGCGGGGACGCTGGCCGTTATGGTTGGCGGCGGTCAGGCGGTGTTCGACAAGTGCGAGGCGATGCTGCAGGTTATGGGCGGCAACGTGGTGCTCACGGGCGACGTGGGAGCCGGCAACATCACGAAACTGGCGAACCAGATCATCGTGGCGGCGAACATCGAGGCGCTGAGCGAGGCGATGGTGCTGTCGCAGAAGGCAGGCGTGGACCCGGAGCGGGTGTTCAACGCCATACGGGGCGGCCTGGCCGGCAGCGCGGTGATGGAGGCCAAGGGGCCGATGATGCTGGACCGAAACTTCCGCGCGGGTTTCCGCATCCGCCTGCACCAGAAGGACCTGCGCAACGTGCTGCAGACGGCCACCGAGCTAAACGTGCCGCTGCCGGTGACGGCGCTGGTGCAGCAGATGCTGGGATCACTGGTGAACGACGGGGAGCAGGATGCCGACCACTCAGCCATTCTGCACTTCATCGAGAAGATGGCGGACGTGGAAGTGAAACGGGGCGGCTAACGCACCGAACCCGCGAGAAAACAAAAGGGGCGGACGATGGTCCGCCCCTTTGCTTTATTCGAAGCGGGCGCGGCTCCACTCCAGAGCGGCGCGGAGTCCCTGCTCGGCGCGGATACGAGAGAACTCGGCATGCTCTGGGGTGTCAGCAGTGTCGAACTGGGTCATGAGCTCGAGGTTGTGGTCGAGGGCGGAGAGGAAACCGGCCGACTCGAGGACCCGGTTGATAGAGATCTTGGTGGTCTTGATGCCGATGGCAGAGATGTTCCGCATCTTGCGGGCAATGCGCTCGCACTCGGCGATGAGGTCGTCGTGGGGGACGACGCGGTTGACCAGGCCGATGCGGGCGGCTTCGTGGGCGTCAACTGTATCGCCGGTCAGCATCATCTCTTTGGCCAAGGCGAGGTTGACCGAATAAGGGGTAATCAGGAAGGGGGCTCCGTAGCCAAGGCGGATTTCGGGCTCACCGATGATGGCGCGATCGGACGCGATCTTGACGTCGCAGACCTGGAGCAGCTCGCTGGCGCCGCCCAGGGCGTAACCGTTGACGGCGGCGATCACGGGCTTGCTGAGGTTCCAGACCATCAGGAAGGTCTCGATGTTGTACTTGAGGCGGGAGCGGCGACCGTCAACCGAAAGGGGTTCGCCGTCGGGGCCGCCGGCCTCGGTCTCGATGTCAAAACCGGCGGAGAAGGCGCGGCCAGCGCCGGTCAGGATGACCACACGGACATCCGGGTTGGCCTCGATGCCTTCCAGCGCCTCGCGGAACTCGGCCATCAGGGTTGGGCTGAGGGCGTTGAGCTTGTCGGGACGGTTGAGGGTCAGGTACCCGATGCCGTCCTGCTCGTCGTAGAGCAGCGTTTCAAATGGCATAACGCGCTCCTCGCCGGCGCTGGATCATGGCGCCGTGGGCACTGATCATCTTTGGCGCAATGTCCAACGGAAAGTTACGGGCCGATGATCTCCACCGACTGGATGACCACGGGGTTGACGGGGGACGAGTCTTCACCGCCGGGCTGGGTGGGCGCCGTGGCGATGGCGTCGATGGTCTCGATGCCGGAGACAGCATGTCCGAAAATGGTGTAGTTCGGCGGCAGCGGATAGTCGTCATGCATGAGGAAGAACTGGCTGCCGTTGGTATTGGGACCCGCGTTGGCCATGGCCATCACGCCCCGAGAATAGGGGCGCTGAACCGACTCGTCGGCGAAGGTATAGCCGGGGCCGCCGGTACCCGTGCCAGTGGGGTCGCCGCCCTGGATCATGAATCCCGGTATGGTGCGGTGGAAGATGACGTTGTCGTAGAAGCCCTCGCGGGCCAAGAATACGAAATTGTTGACGGTGTTCGGCGCGTCGGAGATCAACAAATCGACAGTGATGGAGCCGGCCGTGGTGTTGATCACGGCGGCGTACGACACTCCCGGGTCGATCATCAGGGCCGGGGGAGCGGACCACTGCTTGATGGAACGGCCACCGGAAACCAAGACGGCGGGGGTGGGCGCCGGCGCTACGCCGGACGCTGCTTCGGAGGCAGAAGTCGCCGCGGGCCTCGGCATAGCGGCGGCAGGATCAGCCGGGGCCGTGTTGGGCGCCGCTTCGGGTTCGGGCTGGCCCAGGGTAGGCGGAGTGATGAGGTTGCAAGCCGCGAAGCTCAGGAGAGCGACGCCGGCGAGCAGCAGCACGGGGAGGATTTTGGTTGGAGTTATCATGGCACCAGGTCAGTAGGGACGTGTGATCTTGGCCACCTCTTTCAGGGCGTCCAGCGAAAAATCAGGGGACTGGCAGAGGCCGATGGTCTTCTGCTCGTAATCAGCGATGGTGCTGACCATATCGGGGATACGGTCGGCGAGCTCGAAGGGGATGTTGGTGACGCCGTGCTTGTCGCCGTGGAGGAGATCACCGGTCTGGACGGTGAGGCCGCCCACTTCGATGGGAATTCCCATGTCCACCATGTGGACGTAGGCGTGGGAGACGGAGACTTCTTTGGCGAAGAACTGGAACCCGAGGGCGCGGACTTCATCCAGATCGCGGACGGTGCCATCGGTGGCGACGGCGACGGCACCCAGGGCCCGGTGGATGTTGGACTGGACTTCGCCCCAGTAGGCGCCCATGGGCGGGTTATCGATGTCGTGGAGGACGATGAACCGGGGTTCGGGGACGGAGACGATGAGGTCCCACCAGTCCTCGCGGGCAACGCTGCGACCCTCGGGACGATTGGCGGAGATGACGCCGGTGACGGCGTAGCCGACCAGGGGTGGGAAGTCCTGAAAAACCGTCTTGATCTCCGGCAGCATGAAGCCAGTGTTCTTAGGGCGGAAGTCGAACCCCTCGATGGCGTTGCAAATGCTGGGGGAGTCGATTTTGGACAAGGCCTGCAGGGTGGCATCGCTTACGATCCGGTACAAAGCGGGACCTCCGGAGATGACTGACACTATGCGCGCCGGCCCACCGCCGGCGCACTCACAGGATACCACAATTGGCGGGGCGCTGTGGTGACGGGCGCGGTTCGACGGGCTCGCCATGATCCTTCGACAGGCGCAGGATGAGCGGGGTGTGTTGGGGCGACGAGATTGCCGCGACGCTACGCTCCTCGCAATAACAGTTGGGACCGGATAGCCGGGTCACGCAGCTCCGCGCAATGTCGAAATACGGGGCGGTAGTGCGGGTTTAGGCGGATGCCAGGCGAACCGGGATGGTATCGGAGAAGGGGACGCGGAAGGTGCGCTCCAGGGCGCGCTTCCATAGGGGCGACAACTCGATGGCGTCGCGGTCATCGCGCATGGGCAGCGGCACAGGATGGCAGGGGCACTCTCGCGGCGTCTCCCCACGGGCGTAGAAACCGTGGGGGTCCGGTCGTCGGGCCAACGGCGCGCCCACCAGGTGGTGCGCCGCCGCGATCTCCTTGTAGTCCGACAGGGCGATGATCTCCGATATGCAGGTCGGCGCGGGTCGGCGCGGCGGACGGTTGCGGCGGCCGCGTCCCGACGTGGGACGGCCAGCGATGGCTCCCTCCACTGCGCGGATCAGCGCCGCGACGCGGTTGCGGGCGCGACGGGACAGACGCTGGCACTGCCTGGGGTCTGCTGCAGCCAGTTGGTCGGGCAGCTGGTAGATGCTGCGGAAGATGCGGACCCCTCCGTTGGAGATCTGTCCCTCATTCGCCAGCATGAACAGGGTGTTGGTCAGCTTGCGCCGGGTGGGCCGGCGCAACAGGGCACAGTGGAACAGGGCCGACGTGGCCGCGTGCGAGGCCGCTCGGGCCAGCGTGTTGGCGGCACGATCGTATTTGCCGGAGTTGTGGTCGGACCGGGCCAGCGACAGAAACCGCCGGGCCTGGGTCTGGTGGTGATGGACACTGCCCATGATCGATGACGCTCCTTGATGCGGGTACGTCCCGATGGGATGGGTAATGGTTGTGGGTTGCGGGTCGGTGGCCGGTGAGGGTACCCGCACGGCGGCGTTGGCCCATGCCCCGGCGAGATTCCCGCGTCGCTGCGCTCCTGGCAATGACAGACAGAGGTAATGGGTCGACGGGTTCACCATGAGCGGGGTTTGTCGGGGCGACGGGATTGCCGCGCTGTGCTCGCAATGACAGATGTACCGGGTTGGTTGTGGTTGCCGGGTGACCGACGCGGCAGCGGACAGGCGAAGGGCTGCTGGCGGGTCAGGCACGGGGCGATGTTGCGATGGGCTTGCTCCTTGGTCGATGGGTTGCAGGTTGTTGTTGGTTTGCAGGCGATTGGGTTTTTGACCAGGTCCCAGGTATGTATCAGCCCTACGGCCGGAGGTGTTGCGCTGTGGTTTTTGGCTCTCATTCTCCATGCCTCCGGGGCACGATGCCTGGAGCATGGCGCGCTGTGGCAGGCGCGGTGGCCGAGGGGACTGCTCCGGTTATAGCGACCGAGGACAGTCTCCTGCAGAGGCCGGTAGCGACTTGGTGCTGATGTGGCCGTGTTGCCTGGGACCTGGTCGAGATCCAGTTTTCGCCTGTGGAACCATTATAGCACGGGCGTTCTGTCAGCCGTGGGAAGTGAATGTCATTAGAATAGCCAAGATTTAGCGGTGAAATCGGTTGGTCACTGGAATCGTTTTACGGGGTGCGAGAATCGCACCCCGTACGACAAAAGGCACGGTGCACGTTGCCGGAGACTCGAGAATGAACTGATGGTCAGCACGACCGAACAATTGTCGAACCGCATAAGCAGGTGTTGGTTTGTTGGACGGCGGATTACCAGGCCTACCAATTTTGGCCACTGGAAGCATTCACAAGGCCCGCGCAAGAGATTCCTTGGTCCTCCCATAGACGTACCTGCAACCTAGCTCGCCGCGGTAAATCTCATCTAGAGACCGTAGGAGATCGGTACTGATCGGCTCCCCGTGATCGATGATGTTGCTGGGTGCCGAAGAGTCGTAGATCAACAGGCAACTGTGACCGACCGGCAGCACAATCATCTGGCTCAGACGCGGCAAACGCCGATTACCATCTAAGTCGTGGCGGAAACTCACTACCGGATAATCGCCGACCACAAAGGTCTCGCCGTCCGGCGGTTGATGTACGCTCAAACGCATCGATCGCAGCAACCTCGGGGCTTGGGCGTACGGGTAACCCAGGAGTTCTTGGAAATAGTTGCGGCTCGCGTATCCATCAAGGGTCGCGACCCGATTACGATAGTCCAGCCGCGCGCCGGCGCGCGTGCGGAGTAGATTCGTGCTCCTGGCTTTTTCCTACACGACCTCTCTGCGAATACTCTCCTTGTGCGGATGAAAGCTCGGATGGTTGAATACCAACGCCATAACGAGACGGTCCAGATCGGCTCGATGTTCTTCGGTGATGTTGCCTAACCTATGGCGCCGCACCTCATCGATTATCTGCGCTACGCGGCCCTCGATTTTGCGTTGGACCGCGTCGTCTTGGTCGCTCACCAGCCAGGGCCTTGAAGCCACATCACGTACCTTAACGGTTGTGATGGATCCATCGATGCAGTCACGCTGGAAAATCTTGCGCGCATTCCGTTTTTTGCCGAATCCCTTGAGCAAGAACTGCGACAGCCAATGCTGGTAAGTGTTGTTCCACGTGCTGACTGACATCCCTATCCCTTGAATACTTATCGCACAGCCTAACCATTACCAGCGTACTGGGCCACCACAGAGGCCGTCGATGCGCAACAATGGACCTTAGGAAAGGACCCCAAGACGAGGATGAGGCGTTGGTTGTTGGCTGATCGACAGCACCGCGTAATCCCTCGGGTCATGACTATTTTGTCCGCTGCCGAGCTTGCTCGATTCCGACACTTGGAACTGGTCGTCCCCAACCTGCAATACCAGGTCGTCTGGCAGTAGCTCGCCGGCTTCGAAAAACAACTGTCGAACCGTGCCGCCGGATTGTTGCTCTAATAACACCCTGACACTATAGTCCACCCCATCAAGGCTGAAATCAGCGTCATCCAGGCTGCCTTCGTAGTTCGAGTTGAGCGGAAAGTACCCCGTGTAGATCAACAGGAGATTTGCGGAGTCTGTGGCCCTGCCCACCGTCATATTGGCTGACCAGACCGTTTCTATCTCGGTGTCGTTCGCGGAACTGGATACCCATGAACCCGGACCGATGGCGTGTTCCATTTCGGCCGACCGTACTTCGTCCATGGTGGGGTTGCCTGGCATCGCGAGCGGCTCACAGATCAAGTCCGGCTGAATTCCGCCGCCGTTGCTGTCCACTGGCGCCGGGGACGGCTCGTAGGTGTGTTGGGGTTCCGCCGCCGCATCGGCGCTGCCGATTTGCAAATTGCTCACCACGACCAGGGCCATCGCCAGCGCGAGCGTCGACAGGATTATCTTCCTGAATGTTATCTGTCGTCGCGGCTCGTATCCGTGCCATTCGTCTCGTCTCATTATCTGCGGAGTCATCGTATCCTCCTTGTTTGTGTTTATCTCGGGAGCCTTTCTCCCGTTTGGCGCATCTGATATGAGAATAATAAATATCTTTTATACAGATACTATATATGGCGACGGCTGTGCTGTCAACGGTTTTGTCGCAACCCGATACGAAAATCATCACCACGCGCGCTGCAAGGCAATCTCAGCCGCGCCCCGCGCTCCAACCGCGCCTGGACTTCCACCCCGCCACGGCGGGCCTTATGACGGGACGCGCATGGTCAGTGTGATCGGCCCGTCTGGCGCTGGTCTTACACCCTCGCGCGCGCCACGCAGCCTCCCCACGCCAAAGCTCCGCGAGCCAACCGGGCAATCCACTCCCCTCTCGGCCCATCGAAGCTGGTCCCGCTGTGGGCTGCCGAGAGCCGATCGACGCGTCACGACCCCTGAACGCGCGCCTTCCGCTTATTGACCCGGCCCGGCTGTTGCCGGTACCATTAAAGGCGGGCGGGGTTTCATCCCCGTCCCATCACACTGCGGGGGTTGAAATGAGTTCGAGTTACATCGGCAAGGTTGACAAAGCGCGCAGGTACGCCGAGGAACCGGAGCGGGTGAACATCCACACGTTCGAGGCTTCCTTCATCGGCAACCACAATACCTACCGGGTCGCTTACAGCGAAGGAGATTGGAGCTGTGAATGCGCCTTTTTCGCCACCCGACGGGTGTGCAGTCACACCATGGCCCTGCAGCGTATGCTCGACGAGATGCTGGCAGGACACGCTGCCAAAGCCGCCGCTGACTGAACGGCCGTCTTCAACCTGTACTTTTCGCGATAAACCGCCGGCGTCTTTCGGGACGCCGGTGAATTTTTACCCCGCCCTGAGCGACGGGATCACTCTCCCCAGCGCCGGAACACCAGGCACGCGTTCTGCCCGCCGAACCCGAAGGCGTTGGACAGGACCACTTCAACGACCGCCGCACGCGACTCGTTGGGCACGTAGTCCAGGTCGCACTCTGGGTCCGGCGTCTCCTGGTTCACCGTGGGATGTATCCGCTGCTCCAGGATCGTCTTCACGCACGCCACCGCTTCCAGCGCTCCCGACGCCCCCAGCGTGTGCCCGATCATCCCTTTCGTGCTGCTGATCGGCACCCTGTAGGCTGCGTCCCCGAACAGCCGCTTGATCGCCACCGTTTCCACTGCATCGTTCAGCTGCGTCGACGTCCCGTGCGCGTTGATGTAATCGACGTCGCCGGTATCCAGCCCGGCATCGGCCAACGCTCCGGCCATGGCCCGCGCCGCGCTTTCTCCCGTCTCCTGCGGCTGCACCAGGTGCCCCGCGTCCGACGTCGCGCCGGACCCTGATAGCTCGCACAGGATGTTCGCTCCCCGCGCCCTGGCCCGCTCCGACTCCTCCAGCACCAGGATCCCCGCCCCTTCCGCCGGCACGAACCCGTCCCGCTCGGCGTCGAAGGGCCGGCTGGCCCGATGCGGCTCATCGTTTCGTGTGCTCAGCGCCCGCATCACCGCAAATCCCGCCAATCCCAGCTGGCTGATCCCGGCCTCCGTGCCGCCCGTGACCATCGCGTCCGCGACGCCGTGCCGTATCGCCATCAGCGCCTCGCCGATCGCGTTGTTGGACGCTGCGCATGCCGTCGTGACCGTCGAGTTGTACCCCCGCGCTCCCACGTACTGGCTCACGTTGGCCGCCGCCATGTTCGGCAGCACCATCGGGAAAAAGAACGGCGACATCCGCATTCCGCCCCGGTCGGCCAGGATCCGGCAGTTCTCCTCCAGCGTCGGGAATCCCCCGTTCCCGTTCCCCAGCAGCACGCCCACGCGATACGGGTCTTCCTGTTCCATGTCCAGCCCGGCGTCCGCCACCGCCTGCAACGCCGCCGCCACCGCCATCTGCGAGAACCGCGCCATCCGACGCGCCTCCCGCCGGTCGATGTAGTCGGTGGCATCAAAATCGTCGGCCTGCCCCGCGATCCGGCAGGGATAGTCCGTCGGGTCGCACAGCGTCATCGGCCCGATGCCTGACACGCCGGCTACCAGGTTGCCCCAGAACTCGTCCGCGCTCAGGCCCAGCGGCGTGATCGCCCCCAGACCGGTCACCACCACCCGCCGCCGCCCGTACTCGGTCTGCATCATGCCGGCAATTGTAGCAGTCGCGTCCCGGCTACCGTAAATCCGGCGGCAGCAGGTCAGGGTATGTTTCCGGTTCGATGCCCAGCATCGCCTCCCGTGCCTCCGCGACCACGAACAGCGACCCTGTGACCAGCACCAGGTCATCAACGTCCGCCATCGCCACTGCCTCCTCGACTGCCTCCCCCGTGTGCGCGCTGATCCCGACCCGATCCGATGCCATACCCTGCCCGAGGAACTGATCCGCAATCTCCGCCGGCCGCATGGAGCGAGGGTGCCGCGAGCGCGTGGCGATCACCCGGTCCGCCCGCTTCGCCAGCAGCTCGACCATCGCGTCCACTCGCTTGTCCCGCGAAAACCCCGCCACCACGATTAAATTCCGGTGCGGCACGTACGTCGCCAGCGTCGCCAGCAGCGTCGCTACGGAGTGATCGTTGTGCGCGCCGTCCACCACCACCGTGGGCTCTCGCCGCAGCGCCTCCATGCGCCCTGGCCACTCCACCGACTCCAGCCCGCGTGCAATCGCGTGGCTATCAATCGAGTACCCCGCGTCGGCCAGCGCCTCCGCTGCGCCTACCGCCGTCGCCGCGTTAGCCCCCTGGAAGTCTCCCAGCAGCGGCAGCCGCAACCGGTACGTACCACGCCGGCCTCGTATCTCCAGCCGCTGGCCCTCCGCCGATGCCTCCTGGACCTCCCACGCGATCGCGTCGCCCACCCGCACCACCGGCGCGGACTGCTCGGCAGCCGCCCGGTCTATCGCTGCCATCGCCTCGGGAAACTGCGGCCCGACCACCACGGGCGCTCCCCGCTTGATGATCCCTGCCTTGTCTGCCGCGATCTCCCCGATCGTGTCCCCCAGGATCGCCATGTGGTCCAGGCTCACCGGCGTGATCACGCTGACCTCCGGCGTCACCACGTTGGTCGCGTCCAGCCGCCCGCCCAGCCCAACCTCGATCACGCTCACGTCGACCGAGTCCTCCGCGAAGCACTGGAAACCCATCGCCGTCACGTACTCGAACAGCGTCGCCGGCCCCGCCCCCGGATAGGCCGCGTTGTCCAGGTGGTGCGGCCATATCGCGTCCGTCAGTTCCGCAAAACGCCGACGGGAGACCGGCTTCCCGTCCCGTCGGATCCGCTCGCAGAAGGAGTGCAGGTGCGGCGACGAATAGAACCCCGTGGAATATCCCGCCGCCCGTGTGATCGACTCCACCATCGCCGCCGTGCTTCCCTTGCCCTTGGTGCCCGCCACATGCACCATCCCGCGTCGCCGGTGTGGGTTGCCCATCCGCGCCAGCAGCCGCTCGACGTTCCGCAGGTCGTAGATCCGCTTCTGTCGCGGCTGCGCCGGAACCGAACGCTCGTGGTCGACCAGGCCCAGCAGCCGGGCGACCGCCTCCTCGTATCTCGCCGACACGATTCCTGCTAGTGACCGGCAGACAGGCCCAGGTTAATGCGGATGGCTTGGCCAGCCGTCAGGCTGCGCACATGGTCGATGTTCCCGTACAGCGGCCTCGGCCGGAACCCGAAGACGCGCTCCACCGAGTCCGGCTCGGCCACGTTCCGTAGCGTCACCAGCTGCAGCATCGCTCGGTTGATGGGCGCCCGCGGAGTAACCTTCTCCATGATGGTTACCGGCAGACGCATCTTCCACAGCGGCACGTTCACCTTTCGAACCTTGCGCCCCAGGGTCCGCCCCACGACACTCACGATCTCGTTGTAAGACAGTTGCTCGGGCCCGCCGATCTCGACGGTCCGGTTGCCCCGGATGTTCCCGCTGACCGAAAGGGCTATGCACCGCGCCACGTCATCGACGTGGATCGGCTGTAGTCGGTTGTTGCCGGAACCGATCACCGGTATGACCGGCATGGTTCGCACCAGCGCCGCCACCGAGGTCGTGAACTCGTCGCCCGGCCCGAATATCAGCGAGGGGCGCAGGATCACGTACGGTAGCCCGCTGCTGATGACCGCCTGTTCCCCCTGCCATTTCGAGTGCAGATACTGAAGGCGTGGCGTGTTGGCCGCTCCCAGTGCGCTCACGTGAATGAACCGCTTTACCGAGCCTGCCTCTTTGGCGGCTGCGACAATGTTCTCCGTGCCCTGCCGGTTGATGGCGTCAAACTGCCTCGGCCCGCCGCGGATCACTGCCACCAGGTGAATCACCGCCGTGATGTCCCGGCACGCTTCAGCCAGGGCGTCTGGGTTGCTTACGTCACCGTAGCAAATGTCCGTCGGCGGCGTGGCGAGTACGCGCTCGCTGCCCGGACGACGCACCATAGCCCGAACTTCGTGGTTGGTCTCCAGCAGCTGCTGGACCACCCGTCGCCCCAACAATCCCGAGGCCCCGGTCACTAGAACGGTCATGATGGTGCTCGATATATCGCAGTGTAAAACGGTCGCTGTGAGTATGAGCCCAGTATATCACCCGCCCACACCCTGCTCATGGCGCCGACGCGTACCCACTTGCCTTCAAAATTAGCGTACAAAGTCCAGTCGCAATGACAGATCCGATTGGGCAATTGATGAGGTCGTGACCAGCTCGACAGGATTGCCGCGCTTCGTTCGCGATGACGGATCCAGATAGGGTGAGCCGTTGGGTGATTGCGGGCGGGCGCGTTTCGACCTCGCGCGGGTCAGTCCGGGTGCGGTTTAGCGCGTGGGGCGAGCACGGGAGGGGTCAGTCCGCGCTGGGTTCCGATTGGATCGGCGACAGCGGGAGCGTGACGAACACCACCCCCGCGGCGACGAACAGGGCGCCGATGTAGTACACCGCCGCCGCAAAGCCGAAGGTCTCGTAAAGGGCGCCGGCGATGAGCGGGGAGAACACCGACATCAGGAAGGCTATGGAGGCCACGATGCCCAGGCCGGTGGAGGCCACCTCGCTACCGACGACGTCGAAAACCGACGCCGTCAGGATGGGCTGGTCGGGGTAGAGGAACAGGCCCAGCAGCGCGATGGTGATGGTGAGGGGAATACCTGTGTCGAATACCGTCAAAGCCAGGGCCGCCAGACATGACCAGGCCAGGCCCGGGACCAACACCTGCTTGCGGCCAAACCGGTCGGACAGGAAGCCGGCGGCGGGCTTGGCGACCAGGCCAACGGCGATCAGCAATCCGATATGGAAGCCCCGGTTGGCAGTACCCATGTCGAGCTCATTGCTGAGGTACAGGGGCAGGATGGTGACCAGCGCGACCAGGGCCATGCCCCGGAAACCGCGAACCGCCGTCAACCCCCACAGGACGGGGGTGCGCAGCAGGCGGCGGGTTGCCCCGACGCGTTCCGAGAGCTCGACGCTCGGCTCCTCCCGGCCACGCCCGATGTGGCGGAAGGACCAGATGGCCACCGCCGCCATGAAAAAGGGCACCGCCGCATATACGCTGAGCAGTTCACGCCAGGTCAGGAAGGCCAGGAGCGCGCCGGTGGCCACAGGTCCGACAACATCGCCCACGCTGCCCCCGACGCCGTGGGCGGCCAGCACTATCCCGCGTCGCTGGGGGAAGTGGTGGGACAGTGACGCGGACGCGGGCAGGTGCCAAATGGAATGGGAGATTGCCACCACCGCCATGCCAACGAGGAGCAGCGGGTACACCGGCGAGATGCCCATGGCGAGGCAACCCAAGGCGGAGACAGCGAGGCACGAGGCCAAAAGCTGCCCCCAGTACCGCCGGAGAATGTCCACCACCACCCCGCCGGGAAGCGCGACCAACCCTGAAGCCAACTCGCGGGCGGAAAGGATTCCGCCGATGCCCACGGTGTTGAGTTGAAATGCCTGCTGGATTTCGGGCAGCACGACGACGAAACTCTGCACGATCCAGTGGAACACGATGTGTCCGGTGGCCAGTCCGGGGACGATGATGCGGCCGCCGAACGCGGGCGTGGGCACTGAAGGCGGGTGGGCTGTGTCTAGGTTCTGCATTGCTCTGCTATGCCCCCGGAAAGCGTTGCGTGAAGCTGGCGGTCCGGTCCTGCGGCTCGGGACGGCGGCGCAAAGGAGTAGCCGCCGCCGGCGCTGTCAGACGGCTACGGCTCACGGAGATCGATCACGCCGGACGAACCCATAGCGTCCGGCTTGTCGTCGTCCGGACCGGTGGGGTTGCCGCGGCGTGCCTTGGCGTTGCGTTCTTCGATCTTGACCTCGACCAACGCGGTGACACCGAGGTCGGCGGGAGGCGGCGCGTTGTAATCGTGACCCACCACGCGCCCGGGGAAGTAACGCTGCACCATGCGGTCGAACAGGTCGAACTTTTCGCGTTCGTCGGTGACCTCGCGAGCGGCGCCGAAGAGGGCGACGCTGCGGTGGTTGACCGAGTGGTTCATAGCCTTTCGGGAGTACACCAGGCCGTCGGTGAGGGTAACAGTGATGCAGACGGGAGCGCCGTCGGCCAGGCACTGGAGGGCGCGGCTACGGACGGAGCCGTGCAGGTAGATCAGGTCCGGAGTGTCCGCATCGTAGTGGTAGGTGAAGGGGATGACGAAAGGGACGCCATCCTCGATAAAGCCGAGGTGGGCGACCAATCCCTGGGACAGGATCTCTGCGGTCTCCTCGGGGACGGCGCGTTCGGGGTGGTTCCTGATGCGGGTCCGTTCGGTGAGTTGCACGGGATGCCTCCGGTGCGGCAGCGGAAAATATCGATGCACGATCATAACGACCGGATGGATATGGGGTCAAACAGCCCGACCACTGCAGCATGACGAATACCTGCGCTCCATCGGAACGTTGCGAAATCGGTTTACTGCAAGTCACGGCGGGGGACTCTGACTCGTACCCAGTTTGTCATTGATAGGGGCGCAGCGACGCGGCAGTCCCGTCGCCTGGACGGCGCCTGCTGCGCCAACGAGATTGCCGCGCTTCGCTCGCAATGACCGGAGTAAGGGCGCTCGCAATGACCGGGGTAAGGGCGCTCGGAATGACAGCACGAACTCGAGTGGGTACGCGTCAGGGCGGGAGCCACGATGACGGGAGCTACGTTATGGGAGCCACCGTGTTGAGATTGTCGTGTTCCCAGGCTTCTCGAAGTGACATTAACAGGCACGCGCAGGGGATAAGCGGGCGCAGTGCGAGCAAGGCATTTCTTGACTTTGACAAACCCCAACACTAGGATAGGTTCAGGGCAAAATCTCCCGAGCTAACGCTCGGACGGAATGGGGGGATCTGATGCTAGAAATCGTCCTTGCCGTCCTGGCGGCAGCAGGGCTGGCAACAGGGATAGCAGCAGTGGTTTGGCTGCTGCTGTCAACCAAGAAAGGCGGAAACCAACTGGAACGCAGCCGAGAGGAGGCTGCTAACGCGGTCACCGTAGCCGAAGAGGAGAAGCGGAACATCCTCCTGCAGGCGCAGGAAGAGGCGCTGAAAATCCGCGAGGCCGGTGACAAGGAGATCACGGAGCAACGGCGCGAGCTCAACCGCATGGAGCGCCGTTACATCCAGCGAGAAGAACAGCTTGACCGCAAAGTGGAGGGTTTGGAGCAGCAAGAGTCGGAACTGGAGGAACGGGAAACGCACGCCAAGTCCGAGTTGCAAAAAGCCGAGGACCTGAAACACCAGCACAACCGGGAGCTGGAATGGATCGCATCGCTGTCAATTGACGAAGCGCGAGGCATCGTGCTGAAGCGCGGCGAAGAGGAAGCATCCCACGAACTGGCTCGCCGCTACTATGAGTTGGAGAAGGAACACCAAACCCGGGCTGACGACAACGCCCGACGCATCCTCACACTTGCCATAAATCGTCTTGCCACCGACGTGGTGTCGGAGAGCACGACCTCTGTTGTTTCCCTGCCCAACGATGAGATGAAGGGTCGTCTCATCGGCCGTGAAGGACGTAACATACGGGCCTTGGAGGCCCACACCGGCGTGGACATCATCGTTGACGACACGCCCGGAATAGTGACGCTATCCTGCTTTGACCCGGTGCGCCGGGAGATTGCCAGGCTGGCAATGACCCAACTGGTGAAGGACGGGCGCATCCAGCCCACCCGGATCGAGGAAGCGGTCAACCGCGCGGAACGCGACATCGAAGAGACGATGTGGCGGGCGGGAGAAGAGGCCACCTTTGAGGTGGGAGTAAGCGGGCTGGACCCGGAGCTGATCAAGCTGCTGGGACGGCTCAAGTATCGCTACAGCTACGGCGAAAACGTGCTCACGCACTCGATCGAAGTTGGCCTACTGGCGGGAATGCTGGCGTCCGAGGTGGGCGCCAATGTGCAAACAGCACGGACCGGCGGCCTGCTGCACGACATCGGTAAAGCGTTGACACACGAGATACCCGGGCCACACGCAGAGATTGGCTTCGACCTGACGACTCGCAACGGTGTCGGGTCGCTGGTATGCAACTGCGTGCTGGAGCACCACGACGATGACCACACCAGCATCGAGTCGTTCCTGGTGGCTGCTGCCGACGGGATCAGCGCCGCTCGCCCTGGCGCGCGCAAGGAGTCAATCGAGCAGTACACGAGACGGCTCAGGGAGCTGGAAGACATGGCCTACAGCTTCGACGGAGTGCAGCGGGCTTTCGCCATCCAGGCCGGCCGCGAGGTTCGGGTGATGGTCAGTCCCCTGGATGTGGACGACGTGGCCTGCGCCAGCCTGGCGAGGAACATCGCCGGCAAGGTGTCGAAAGACCTGCAGTTCCCCGGCCAGATCAAGGTTACGGTGATCCGCGAAACCCGCGAGGAAAGCATCGCCAGATAAGCGCCCGGCTGGGATTAATCTACGCAACCAGAAGGGGCGGCCATGAGTCGCCCCTTACGGATGATGTTATGCGAGTGTTGATGATTGGGGACATAATCGGGAAGCCGGGACGCAGCGCCCTGGCTGAATTGCTGCCCGAGCTGCGCCGCGAACTAACTATCGACCTGGTCACGGCCAACGCGGAGAACACGGCCGGCGGGTTCGGCCTGACCCCCAAGACAGCCAACGCGCTGTTGCAGGCGGGCGTTGACGTGATGACCTCGGGCAACCACATTTGGGACAAGAAAGAGATCCTGCCCCACATGGAGGAGCTGCCCCTGCTGCGGCCGGCGAACTACTACGGCGCGCCGGGACGGGGCTGGATGATGTTCGGCGACGTGATGGTGCTGAACCTGCAGGGGCGGGTGTTCATGCCGCCCATCGACTGCCCGTTCCGGGAGGCCGACAAGCGGTTGGCGGAGGCAGAAAGCGAGCTAGGGTTCGCGCCGAAAACGGTGGTGGTGGACTTCCACGCCGAAGCCACATCGGAAAAGCAGGGCCTGGCCTGGTACCTGGACGGCAGGGTGAGCGCGGTGGTGGGCACGCATACGCACGTGGCGACTGCGGACGCGCGCATCATGCCGGGCGGGACGGCTTACGTGAGCGACCTGGGCATGACGGGACCGCAGGACTCGGTGATCGGCACCGAGGTCGCGCCGGTGCTGGAGCGGTTCAGGACTGGACTACCGCAGCGGTTCGAACCGGCGAAGGGGGCGTGCATATTGAACTCCGTGCTGATCGACATCGACAACGACACGGGGCACGCCACGGACATAGTGCGGATCGACCGCAGAGTTGACGCATAACGAGCAAAGCACGCACTGATACGAGCATCCACCGATACGGGAGACCACGGAAACGGGGAGATCTGATGGCTATTTCTGTTGACCTACACATGCACACAACAGCGTCGGACGGGCGACTGACGCCGACCGAGCTGGTCGAGTTGGCCGCATCGAAGGGACTGCGGACGATTTCCGTGAGCGACCACGACACCACGGCAGGGCTGGAGGAGGCGCAGAGGGCAGTGGACCGGGTCCCCGGCATGCGGCTGATTCCAGGCATCGAGCTGGGCTGCGACGTGCCGGGGGGCGAAGTGCACATGCTGGGGTACTTCATGGACGTGAGCGACGCCGGATTCCAGGAGACGCTGGCGGGTTTCCGCGAGGGCCGGCTGGCGCGCGGCGAGGGAATGGTCCAGAAGCTGGCTAAGTTTGGGATGCATATCGAGTGGGAGCGGGTGCTGGAGATAGCCGGCGACGCCTCGGTGGGGCGGCCGCACGTGGCGCAGGCACTGGTTGAGGCGGGATATTTCTCGGAGTCATCCGAGGCGTTTCGAGAGTACCTGGGACGCAACGGGAAAGCATACGTGGAACGGTCCAAGCTGACCCCGCAGGAGGCGGTGAAGCTGCTGAATGACGTGGGCGGCGTGGCAGTGTTCGCGCACCCGTGGTTCGAGAGGCGGGGCAACGAGCCGCAGCCGGAGCAGTCGCTGATCGAGACGGTGGAGGAGCTGAAGGCGGCGGGCCTGCACGGCATGGAAGTACATTATGCGATGTACGACGAGGCTACGGTGGACTGGCTGGCGGACGTGGCGCGCGCGTACGACCTGATCCCCTGCGGCGGGAGCGACTATCATCACAGCGGGAACTCGCGGGAGCCACTGCCCGGCATCAACGGGCCGCCCATGGAAACGGTAGAGCGGCTTCAGGACGCCGCCCGGCAGCTGGCGTCGCGCCGGTAAAGCGCGACCGGGGCTGAAGATGGCAACTGTGGAGTTGCCAACATGTTGGGGGATACAGCAACGCTGATCGGCCTGTGGGTAGTTGCGTACCTGATCGGGGCGGTTCCAGTATCGTATCTGCTGGGCCGGGCGTTGGGCGGGATCGACCTGCGGCAACACGGCAGCGGGAACGTGGGTGCGAGCAACCTGGCCAGCCAGATGGGAAAGAAGTGGTGGCTGCCAACTGCTGCCATAGACATAGGACGGGGCGCAGGGCCGATCTTGGTTGGACAGTACGCCCTGGGACTGGGAGACGCGTGCTGGTGGCTGATGCTGACGCCGCTGTTCACGATTTTGGGCAACAACTGGTCGCCGTTCCTGCGCTTCACGGGGGGCCGGAGCGTTGGCGCCTGGGCCGGCGGGCTACTGGGACTGTCACCGCCGTTTTTCGCGGTGGGGTTGGTGTTATACATCCTGGGCTGGCGGGTGACACGGCGGTCGGCGGAATGGCTGCTGGCGGTGATGGTCGCGCTTCCGGTGATAGCGATAGCGTGGCCGGAAAGGTGGCTGCTGGTTGGCGGCAACGAGCAGCTAGCCGGGTTCGCGGCGGCGGGAGCGGCGCTGATCCTGATCAAGCGAGTGGCGTCCAACGGGCAGCCGGCGCCGGCGGGCGTGTCACGAGGCACGGTGATTTTCAACCGGCTGCTGCGTGACCGGGACATCGCGGACCGGGAGGAATGGCTCGCGCGCGCCGCCGAGTACAGAAATAATGCAGGGTAGCGACCGGTGGACACCCAGCGTGTTGTCGCCCGCGAAGTGGGGGCATCCGGTTGTGCCGGAGTCGTTACCGCGGCAGGGGAATTGCCACGGCGTCGCGCCTCCGCGCATTGACAAAGCAGGCAGGATCCAAGGGATAATGAAGGTATGGCCGAACAACAAGCCGAACAACAGGTTATGACGTGCCACTGGCATACGGCGGTGCCGACGGGGTTGTCGTGCAGCCAGTGCCAGCGGCCGATGTGCACGCAGTGCCTAGTGCAGGCGCCGGTAGGTATCCGATGCCGCGAGTGCGGGAAGGCGACGCCACTGCCGACTTTCGACGTGCGTCCGGCGAACTACGCCAAAGCGCTGGTCGCGGCCGGAGTGATCGGCGTGCTCGGAGTGGTCCTGTCGCTAACGCTGCTGTTTTTCACCGGAACGCGACTGATAGCGTTCCTGATCACACCCCTGGTGGTGGGTTATGCGGCGGGAGAGATCATCAGCCGGGTGGTCAACCTGAAACGGAGCAAGGCGCTGATGTACATTGCCGGCGGGACGGTGGTGGTCAGCACGCTAATCGGGATGATCCTGACGGGAGGGCTGGTGTTGACCCTGTGGGGGATCCTCGCGCTCATCGGCGGGGTGCTGTTAGCCATCGGGCGGGTGAGGCTGTAGGGGCAGACGAGACTACCGCGTTTGGCGCGCGATGACACCAGCGGGGAACGCGCAGCAGCGTGAGCGCTACCGCGGGTCAGTCGGTCTGCTCGGCTGGCCCGAGCTCCCGCCAGAGGCGTTGGACGGTGTCGCGGGTCACGCCAGCGGGGAAGCCGCGGCGCTGGAGGTAGTCCCACATCCTGCGTCGGAAGGTCTCATAGGGAACCGGGTCGCCGGACAGCCAACTACGGGAGCGGCGTTCCCCGGCGCGAAAAGCAGCGTCGGTTTCGTCGAGGCCCACCAGGGCATCGTCGATGAGGTCTTCGGCAATGCCCTTGGTCCTAAGTTCGCGCCGGATCAGAAAGGCGCCGCGAGGTTTACGGCGATCACGGCTACTGCGCCACTGGGTGGCGAATTCTGCGTCGTCGAGATAGCCGTAGCGTTTCAGAGAGGCAAGGACCTGTTCGACGACGTGCTGGTCGAAATCGCGGCCGACGCGGCGGCGCACCTCCGCGACAGTACGCGGCTTGAAGCTGACGTAGCGCAGGGCGACCTGTAGGGCGTCGGGGTAGGAACCCGACTTCTCAGGGGTGTTCATGCCGTCACGCTAAGGCGAGTGGTCCCGCACCGTTGCAGGCAGGCGAAGTACGTTGCGCTCATCGAGATTGCCACGTCGCTTCGCTCCTCGCAATGACGGGTTGGGCGGCGCTTGTCGCAATGACAGATGGGCCGACGCTCCGCGCATAGTTCGACTGGCGGCGCTTCAAATGCACGGCTTGTTGAATGGCTGCGGGTATGCAGCCCTTCGGCAGGCCCAGTACGAGCGGGGCTGCGGGCACGCACGTTGGTGCGGTTAATTCGGGCTGACGGAGTTGGGGTCGGCGACATAGGCGGCAGCAGCAGCGTCACCGGCGGCGGCGGTTCCGTTCAGGTGGCCGTTGGCCTCGCCGTCGACGGGGTCTTCGTCACCGCGGATGAGGGCCTCGATCTCGTCGGAGATTTCGCTGTGCTCCAAGAGGAAATTCTTGGAGTTCTCTCGGCCCTGGCCGAGGCGGGTTTCGCCGTAGGAGTAGAAAGCACCGGCCTTCTTGATGATGTTCTGGTTCACGCCGATGTCGATCAGGTCACCCACCTTGCTGATGCCCTGGTTGAACATTATGTCGAATTCGGCGACGCGGAAGGGCGCGGCGACCTTGTTCTTGACGATGCGGGCGCGGACGCGGCTGCCGATGATCTCGGACCCCTGCTTCAGCGACTCGCTGCGGCGGAGGTCGATACGGACGGAACTGTAGAACTTGAGGGCGCGGCCGCCGGGGGTGACCTCGGGGCTACCGTAGCTGACGCCGATCTTCTCGCGGATCTGGTTGATGAAAACGACGGCGGTGCGGGAGCGATTGATGGTGGAGGTGAGCTTGCGCAGGGCCTGGGACATCAGGCGGGCCTGCATGCCGACATGGACGTCGCCCATGTCGCCTTCGACTTCGGCCTGGGGGACCAAGGCGGCGACGCTGTCGATGACCACGGCATCGACGGCGCCAGAGCGGACCAACTGCTCGGTGATGTCCAGGGCCTGCTCGGCGGAGTCGGGCTGGGAGATGAGCAGGTTGTTCAGGTCGAGGCCGCAGGCGGTGGCGTAGTGGGGGTCGAGGGCGTGTTCAGCGTCGATGTAGGCGGCAAGACCGCCCATGCGCTGGGTCTCGGCCATGATGTGGATGGCGAGGGTGGACTTGCCGGCCGATTCCCCGCCGTAGATCTCGGTAACGCGGCCACGGGGCAGACCACCGACGCCCAAGGCCAGGTCCAAGGACAGCGAGCCGGTGGGGATGACGTTGGTGATGAGGTGGGCGACCTGTTCGTCGCCGCGCATCACCGCTCCCTTGCCGTGGTCCTTTTCGATGCGGCCCAGGGCAACTTCCAAAGCGGCCAGCTTGTTCTTATCGAGATTCAGGGTTTCGGGGTTGATTGCCATTGTTGGTCTCCCGCACGGCTGGTTTGGACTTACAGAAAGGTTAGCACGCACGTTCCATTCATGCAATGGAGTAATGTCATTATTTTTGCGGGATTTACGGGGCGCACGGCCCCCGGGCTAGAAGTCTCAATAGCCGCCTTCAAATCCGATGGTGACGACGCCGTTTTCGACGATGATGGGGGTGATCCGCTCACCGCCGGAGAGCTCGAGGAGAGCAGGCACCTGGTCGGGCTGCTTGGAGACATCGATTTCAGTGTAGGCCACGCGCTGGCGGCGGTAGTGCATCTTGGCCTGCGCGGAGAAGGGGCAGTCGGGGTGGGTGTAGAGGATGATCTCGGTCTGGTTGGTGGTAGTCAATTTACGCTCCTGTAAATCACTTTGGGCGACAGGACAACGTGGCGCGCCATGGGGATGCCCAATTTTACGCAGGGGTGGGGGATAACGCAACGAAGGGGGATGACGGTCAGGGTCTTTCGATTATTGGAGTGGAGCGCCGATCAAAGCTGGCGGATGTGATGGGTGGACGGCGAAACGGCGTAAGGCAGCCGCGATATTGGGTTCTCCAGCCAATTGGAACAGACTGACGGTCAGGTTGCGCCGGGCCGCCATGACCTGGGGAGCCGAACCGGTGCGTACCTGAGAACGGTCTTCGTCGAAGGTAACGTCTCTTACCCAGTGCACTCGGTTCTCGATGCCCCAGTGTCCTCGCCACAAGGCAAGGAGCCTTTGGTGGCTGGCTTCCTGGCGCGGCAGGCTTCCTGGCGCGGCAGGCTGGTTACGGCATAGGCCAGTTCTCGACGGGTGGAGTTCTTGCGGCGGACGACGCGCTCCAGTCGGCATACCCGAGACAGGTGCGGCCAATCACTGTAGCCCACCAGAACAGCTGAAACCCCCAGCCGTCGCTGCTCCACCCGACCACCGTGCTGGTCAACTTGCATCGCTTGGGGTTCTTCCTCCGGTTCCGTCTCCCAAATGGCCGTGATGTCAGGTAACAAGGTGGGCTGGTTACCCTTCACCGCGAAGAAGTAGTGCCCCCTTGCGCCACCACCCGCTGACATACCACCCGCTGGGTGAACTGGGCATCGCCAGTTGCCACCAGACCCTTCAGGTCAAACTGCCCCAGCAGACCCGCTACCGCATCCAGCTCATTCTTCTGCTCCCCCACCGCCTGCTGCCCCACCACGACCCCAGCCTGATGAGCATATGCCGCCACCAGATGTACCCCAGGCAACCGATCGCCGTGCATGCCCCGCAATGCTTTCCCATCAATGGCCACCGCCTCACCTTCCGACAAACCACGCGCTTGCAGCCATTGCCCCAACGCCTGCTCGAAGGCCTCCCGATCCAATCTGCTGAACACCTGATGCCGCGTGGACACGCACGGCGTCCGCTCCCGAGTGAACCCCAAAGCCTGGGACACTTCCCGGCCCTGGTCCCGTCCCCACTGGCTGATGGCGTACAGACGGGGCGCTCCGCACCGCATGGCGCACACTGCCAATCCTAAAATCGCCCCCAACGGATGTCGCTTCCCGTGGGCACTGCGCGGGTCCGGCAACCGGCCCAACATCTCGATCAGCGACGAACCAACTTCCGGTCCTTGCCCTTGTCCCATCACGCACCCCCAAGTCTGTGGATGCCCTGACCCTATATCCCTCACCCTCCTTCCTCCAAGCTCGCCGTTGCCCCAGTTTCTTCAATAATCGAAAGACCCTGGATGACGGTGACCAAGAAACTGGCAAACTAGTACTGGATCAAACTTGTATAGGCAGATTAAGGACGAAACGGGCTATGGTTGCTACGCTGGTGGTGAAACAGCGGTGCGGGAGGTGTGGCATCCATGGTTGCAGAGAAATACGCGGTACGGTTGTCGGCGGAAGATCGGGACCAACTGGAGCGGTTGATCCGTTGTGGCCAGCGCTCCGCTCGGGTCATCAATCGGGCGCGCATCCTGCTCAAGACTGATGAGGGCTGGAGCGCCTTCCAGGTGGCGGCGGCCCTGGATGCGTCGCCGCGCACGGTGTTCCGCACCAAGCGTCGGTACGCCGAGGAGGGATTGGACGGCGTGCTGCACGACCACCCCCAAGCCAATCGGTATCGGAAGCTGGATGACAAGGCAGAAGCCCACCTGATTGCGTTGGCGTGCAGCGACGCTCCCGAGGGGCATGAGCACTGGACCTTGCAGTTGCTGGCGGACAAGGTGGTGGAGTTGGGATTGGTGGAGACCCTGTCGTATGAGACGGTGCGGCTCAAGCTCAAAAAACACCCTCAAGCCGTGGCGGAAGGCGCAATGGTGCATCCCGAAAGTAGGCGGCGAGTTCGTGGCGGCGATGGAGGACGTACTGGACCTGTACGCCGAGCCCTACGACCCAGACCGTCCGGTGGTGTGCTTCGATGAGACATCCACACAACTGCTGTCGGACGTGCGCCCGCCGTTGCCCGCTCAGCCGGTACGGCTGCGGCGGCAGGACTATGAGTATCGCCGCGCCGGCACCCGCAATATCTTCCTGACCTGCGAACCCCTGGCTGGCTGGCGCCACGTGGCGATCACCGAGCGCCGCACCATGCCGGACTTCGCCCACCAGATGCAGTGGCTGGTGGACGTGGCCTACCCCGACGCGACCGTGGTCCGCGTGGTGCTGGAGAACCTGAACACCCACCGCATGGCGTCCCTTTACGAGACCTTCTCGGCGGCTGAGGCCCGGCGCATCGTGAAGCGGCTGGAGTTTCACCACACTCCCAAACACGCCAGTTGGCTCAACATGGCGGAGATTGAATTCAGCGCGTTGAGCCGCTCCTGCCTCAAGAGGAGAAATCCCGACGCCGACGCCTTGCACTGGGCGTTACGCGTTTCAAGCGGCGTAAGCCAGGGAATCTACAAGTCGATGGTACAAAGCGACCGGGAGTTCCTGCGTATCAAGGTCGGCGGCGGACCATGAAAAACCCTGCGACGCCAGCCACAGTTGGCGGCGCACCAGGGCGATGGTGTCCACGAAGGTCGGCGCCGGCTGGTCGTACCAGGCCGCAGTGCGCTGGGTCATGGAACGCCGTTTTTGCAACGCGTCGGCGGCCAGGGTGATCCAGGAAAAGAGCCCCAGGAAAAGAGCCCCAGGAAAAGAGCCCCAGCAGGACGGGCGTGGTGCGGGCGATGGCCAGGTCGGACCACTGGCGCTGGGTCTCCACGCCCAGGTGGGTACGCACCTCCGGGAAAGTAACTTCCAGTTGCCCGCGCAGGACAAACCATTCCAGGATTTGCTTCGGGTCCACCGCGGGGTCGGTACCGAGCAAAGCCTGCGGAGTGCAGGCGCCCTGGGGATCGCGGATCAACCCCCAGCAAATGAGGACGGGAGGTTTGCCGGAGCGGTACCAGACCGCCGTCTCGGAGGTGAGTTCCACTGTGGAGGTGAGTTCCACTGTGGAGGTGAGTTCCACGGTGCGGGTGGTGCCGTCATACCAGGCCACTGTGGCGCTGGCCCACCTCACGTTGGCCTGGTCAAGGAGGGCTTGGAGCGAGGGTCGCCGCGCGCCTTGCCGCGGGGGGCGAGCGTGCTGACCCGGTTGACGAGGCGGCGCGGGCGCATCGCGGGCCGCGTCCCGCCGCAATCTGGCGATGAGGGTTACCGGCGGGGCCAGGGACTAGCAGCAGTGGAGCAGGTCCAGAGTGGAGCAGGTCCAGGACGGCGTAGCCGTGGTCGCCCACCAGCACCAGCGCCGCCTCGTCAACCGGGGCTGCGGCAGCCAGCGGCGCAGTTGCATGATCATCTGCCGCGCCCAGTCGGTGCGCTTTTTGTGTCGGCGTCCCGGCTGGTGGTACCCGGCTGGTGATAGTACCGCGCCGATGGCGCCAGCACCGTGAGCACCGGCAAGGCCCCAAGTAGCCCATCCGGGTCAAGGAAATGGCGTCCGGCCCAGGGTACCTGGCCCAGCCACAGCAGAGAACTCCCGCGCCGACCGCTGGCCTTGACCAGGTAGCTGCGGCTGGAACGCACCGCGTCCCGGTAGCTGCCCCGACCTTGGATCTGAGGACCTTGGATCTGAGGACCGCGACGCCGTTCCAGGGTTTCGTCGATGCCGCAGATCAGCGGGCCGTCGCTGTGATCCAGGTGCTGGAGCAACAGGATGCGGGCCGCCTCACCAGGCGACCACACCGCCCGATTGAGCACCTCATGGTAGCGGGCGTAGTCCTGTTGGTCGCTGCGGCCCATGACGCGCCGCGCCGCAGCTACGGTGCGCTGGCCCGGGGTCAGGATCGCGCCCACCAGCAGCACCTGGGCTTTCCGCCAGGTTGGGTTGGTAAACAGCGTCGCGAAGGGAAGGAGCAGCGATACCATGGCATCGGGCAGGGTGAGCATGGCGGGGCCTTTGGTGAGATATGGGTCAAGCCAGCTTACCCGGTCTTTATATTTTTTTCTAAATTTTGCGCAAAGTCCAGTTGCAACGCCAGATCACCGCCTACGAAACCCAACGCAACTCAGCGGGCGTCACCATCAACTGGCGGTTCAGCACCCGCGACGCCAGAGCCAAACTCCATCGTTTCTATCCCTGCCTTTCCAACGTTAACTGAGCACTAGGTCTGAAGGATCGCAGAAGAACGCCAGCCAGTAGTTGTCCTCGCTCCAGCCCATGCGGCCCGCCGGCTGCGATTGGGACAATACGTCGTCGGCGCCCACGATACCCACGATCGTTTCGTATCCGTACGGGCTCATTGCGGTCGCAAGGAACTCTCGCAGCAACCTCTGCTGTTGATCAATCAGATCGCCGATTTGCACCCCGTTGCGGTCAGAACGAAGAACGCCTGCCGGTAGGTTCGACCAGGTCAGCCGCGTCGGCGCGTCAGTCGAAGGGATATGCGGCGGCCTCCCGTTGCTCCGGGCTGAGAGCGCCCAGGAACCTTGAAGCGGCGCCCCGCGTCACTGCCGCCGGCGTTATCCGTAGGAGGCGTGGCCGCCACTGTCAAGGTCGCTGCGGCCGGGTCGGAGGATTGGTGAGTCGGGGGACTCTGCATTGTGGCGTCGCCACCACAGGCGACCACACACACGGCCGCCATCACGACGACGGCGATCGTTCTCAGTATGCGTCTCTTCAAGAACCGCTCGCCGTTAGTTCGAGCGCTGGCGGGGCGACTGTGGCGATGGGTATGCTCATCGGACATTCAGAAATTATCGAGACCGCTACTAGGTTCTGTTGACATTTCATTATAATGGCCGTATGTCAAACATCAGATTATCACCAGAACAGTGGGCCAGGGTTCTCGATTTCTTGCGTGGCTGCACCGGCCTGTACGTTGGCCGGGAAGCGGATTGCCGGCGTTTTGTCGAGGCCGTCTCATGGATTAACCGCTCTGGGGCCCAATGGCGACTGCTGCCAGCCGAATACGGGAACTGGAACAGCGTCTACAAACGATTCGCCCGTTGGACTGACCAAGGGGTCTGGGAACAGATGCATCAACATTGCTCCGACGACCCGGATCTGGAATACCTGATCATCGACAGCACGGTGGTCCGGGCGCACCCTTGCGCGGCAGGAGCTCCCCCAAAAACGGTGGCCAGGCTGCCCAGGCCCTGGGCCGGAGCCGCGGCTGGTTCAGCACCAAGATTCACGTGAGCGTGGACGGCTTGGGCAACCCCTTGCGATTCATCCTGACCGGAGGGCAACAGCACGACATCACCCAGGCGGAGGAGTTAATCGCCGGTTATGCTGGCGAGCACGTACTGGCCGACAAAGGGTACGATGCCCAGGAGTTTCGCCGACACATTCTGGAACTGGGTATGCTGCCGGTCATTCCGCCCCGCTCGAACCGCAAGGAACCCGCCGACTATGACCGGCATCTGTACCGGGAGCGCCATCTGGTCGAATGCTTCATCAACAAGATCAAGCACTATCGCCGGATCTTCTCCCGGTTTGAGAAGCTGGACACCAGATACCTGGGCTTCCTGCTTTTCACCGCCGCTCTCATCTGGTTACGGTGAAATGTCAACAGAACCTAGCGGTCATTACACGGTTCGTTGGGATGGGATGCGGGCCGTTTATGCGCTCCCCAAAAATACTTGGGTGAGTATATCGGTTTCCCGTATCGACTGCGGCGTCCCGTTGTGCACTACCGTACCTTTGTCCAGTACGTACGTCCGGTCGACTATGTCCAGCACGCCCTTGATGTTGTGCTCCACCACCATGATGGTCGTATTCAGCCGCTCGCTGATCTCGGCAACCTTCTCAAAGACTTCTTTGACTATTATCGGCGCCAGGCCAAGGGTGGGCTCATCCAGCAGCAGCAGCTCGGGCGCGGCCATCAACCCGCGGCCCAGGGCCAGCATCTGCTGTTGCCCACCGGACATCGCGCTCGCCATGTCCTTGCGCTTTTCATACAGCACGGGGAACAGTTCCATCACCGAATCCAGCCGGTTCGCCTTCTCCGCTCGATCGGAGAGATAGATGCAGCCCATTTCAAGGTTCTCGGCGATGGTCAAGTGCGTGAATACGCGCCGTCCTTGCGGCACGAATGCGATGCCTTCCTTCACGATCTCGTGGGTCGCCGCTGCCAGCCGGCGTTCCCGCCAGTACACGCTACCGTGCGTCACCGGGGCCAGTCCCATGATGGCCTTCAGCACCGTGGACTTGCCAGCCCCGTTTGGCCCCATCACCGCCACTACCTCTCCCTTTTGGACGCCCATGGATATGTCGTCCAGCGCCCTTACGGCGCCGTATTCCACGGAGATATCTACCAACTCCAGCAGCGGCGCGTCTGCAGTGTTTGTCGTGTTCTTGTCCATCTCCCACACCGAAGCTGGCGTCGTCACGCGCCCAAATACGCCTCGATAACCTCTTCGCTTTCCAGGACTGGTTCAACATCGCCGGCGGCCAGCAGCGTCCCGCTGTCCAGCACAATGATCCGGTCCGACAGCTCCCGTACGATGTCCATGTTGTGGGACACGAACACTATCGTGTGGCCGTCTGCCCGCATCTGCTTCATAATGTCTTCGACCCGCTCCAGCATCTGCGGGAACAGGCCGGCGAAAGGCTCGTCGAACAGGTACGTCTGGACGTTCATCGCCATGGCGCGCCCGATTTCCAGCAGCTTGCGCTGGCCGTAGGACAGTTCCATGGCCAGCGAGTCCCGCTTCTCCCACATCCCCACGGACTCCAGGATGTGCTGTGCCTTCTGCCGCGTGGCAGGCTTCACCCGCTCCACCAGCGACGGGAACAGGCGTCGCTCCGTTAGCACCACCATGATGTTGTCCCAAACCGTGATCTGGTCGAACAGGCGCACTTCCTGGAAGGTGCGGGTCAGCCCGTGCGCTGGCGTTTCGTGCGCGCGTACCACTCGCAGACCCGCTCCGTCGATTATCACCATCCCGCCGTCCAGCGGCAGTACCCCGCTCAGCAGGTTTACCAGAGTCGACTTTCCGGAGCCGTTGGGCCCTACGATACTGGTGGTCCCGTGCCTCGGGATCGACAGGCTCAGCTCGTCAACTGCCCGCACTGCGCCGAAGTGTTTCGAGATCTTGTCCGTTTGCAATGCCAGCGATCCGTCGCTCGTCGTCATAGCCTGTACCTCCCTACCAGTCCCTGCGGCCGGAACAGCATCAACAACACCAGCAGGATCCCCAGGATCACCTGTCGCGCCTGCCCGATGTATTCCGTGGGCAGGAACGGTATGAACCGCATCCCTTCTTCCAGCAACACGAAGGTCATCGCGCCCAGCAGCGAACCCCAAATCGTCGCCAGCCCACCCAGTATGACAATGGATACCAGCAGGACCGACTCCAACAGGATGAAAGAGTTGGGGTCTATGAACGTGGTCCAGCTGGCAAACAATCCTCCCGCAAGGCCCGTCATCATCGCCGAAATGACCCAGACCGCCAGCTTGTAGTGCGTGGCCTGGTATCCGAACACCTCAATGGCCTGCTCGTCCTCTCGGATTGCCGTGAGCACTCGCCCGAAGGATGAAGTGGTGATGAACCATGACACCAGCATCACCAGGCCTAGGAACGCCAACGCCAGCAGCAGGAATTCGACCTCACCATCGAACACCCAATCGCCGATCTGGGGACGGGCAATCTCATGTATTCCAAATGCCCCTCGGGTGACGCTCCTCAGGTTGAGAAACACGTTGAACGCGATTATGGCGAACCCGAAGGAGACCAGCACGAAGATGTCGTCGCGAAACCGGTTGAACACCACGCCCACCAGCACGGCGGCCAACCCCGCCAGCCCTATACACACCGGCAGCGCCGCGAAGAACGGCCAGCCGAATGTCGGTATTGCCGCCGTCCGCAGCTGCTCATATGCTGGGTCCGACGTCAGGATCGCCATGGTGTACGCACCGAGGCCAAAGAAGCCAATGTGTCCTACCGACAGCAGTCCGGTGAATCCCACTACCAGGTTCAGGCTGACGGCAAGGATCGCCCAGATCGCAAACACGGTACAGATGATCACCGCGAACCCGACGCCCTGCCACAGCATGAAAGCCACCGCCCAGCCGATAACGAACAGGTTGGCCCACAACTCTATGTTCCCCCGGGCGTGGCGGACCAGCTCTCGCGGATTTCGCGCTGCCTGGGCAAATTCCCTCACACCCTGCATATCCATCGGCACCGCGTCACCTCCTCGGCAGCAGGCCCTGCGGCCAGAAGGACAGGAACAGGATGAGCAGGACGAACGATATGGCGTCCTTCCATTCCCCTGCCAGGTCCCAGATGCCGAACTGCTCCACTAACCCCAGCGCAAATCCGCCCACGATGGCCCCGTAGATATTGCCGATGCCGCCGACCACTGATGCAATCCAGCCTTTCAGCAGTAGCAGGAGGCCCATGCGCGGTTGCACCGCCGTGTCGTGGCCGGTCAGGATTCCTGCCATCGCGGCGTACACAGCTCCGATGAAAAACACAGCGGCGATGATGACGGTCGTGTTTATCCCGACTACCTTGGAGACCTCTTCGTCGTCGCCGATGGCTCGTACCGCGCGCCCGAAGGAGGTCATCTTCAGCAGGAACCACATGCCGGCGAAACCGGCGAGGGCGACTCCAACCGCAAATACGTTGAACCCCTTGATGCGCGCGCCGGCGATGTTCCATGGGGTACTGCCGAAGGCGTCGGGCAGCGGCCGCGGAGCGCTCTGGAACACTATGACGATCAGCGCGGTGATCGCTAGCAGGATGCCCAGGGACGCGACCAGCATGATCAGCGGGGACCGTGCCCGTTCGCGCATGTACACGTACAGGCCCCGGTACAGCGCCAGTCCCACGCAGCCGGCCAACAGGCATGAAACCGCCCAGCTCAGGTACAGGCCGGCTCCCGGAGCGTCTGTCAGCAGGTAGCCGCACCAGGCGCCCAAAGCGGCCGCCGGCACGGCAGTGACCAGCGCCACCCGCGTCGGACTGACCTTCGCCGCCACCATGTGGGTGGCTCGTTGAGCGACCGAGATTGCAACGACCGCCGTCGCCAGTCCTACCGCTGGACTCAGGGTCAGATGCAGGTGTTCCGGATATGACAGCACCGCCACGGTGTAAATGCCCATCGCCACGGCAACGACCGCAAGGATGGCGCGGAAGGCCGTCGGGCTGACCCGCCCTCGTAGACGAGGCTCCAGTACGGTGTAAAGCGTCCAGGCGGCCACACCCGCTACCACCGCTCCGAAGATAACGTTGACGGGGACGCTGTTGATGTCGAGCCGACTTCCCAGCCCCGGATCGGTGCGCAGGTAGAACACCCCGTAAGCTCCCAGCGCGGCGGAGACTCCATAATAAAGGTCGAAGAACCATACCGTGCTGTAGACCAGGGTGAAGCCTATCGCCAGCAGGGCGTACACCGCGCCCACGGCGAGTCCGTTGAATGCAAATTGCAGTGCCTGCGTCGGCGCTTGCCCGATTTTCCAAGCGATGTAACCCAGGGCGAGCGCCGTCAAAAGGGCGGCAAACAGCCGCGTACTAGGCACGTTTATCAATCGGGTCAGCCCGCGGGCGCTTTCACGGTCGCTAGCCAACGAAATCCTCGCCAGTCGGATAAATCGTCAATCGTTAGTTATGGTGAGGCCAATCATAGCATAAAGGGCCGGCCGAGTTGCCACGGCCGGCCCTCTTCGGTTAACGCTGTGAGCTGGCCGGTGGCTACGGCGTTGGAGCCTCGCCCAAGGATACGTAGCCCAGGTTGTCGTCATTGCGCTCGGACAACGGCAGGATCTGCACAACCACGTTTCCTAGGCCGGTGAGATCGCCGTTGTCGTCGAAACTGTAGTTGTCGCCGATGGCCCCGCTGCGGGTAAGTCCGTACAGGCAGTCCCGGAAGCCGTCGGCGTCCTGGTCGTCGCCGGTCTGCGCCAGGCACTCCGCGGCGATGTAAACGTCGTCATATGCCGACGCTTGGAACCACGGTATCGTGGCGACGTTACCCCACCGAGTTTTGAAATTGGTTAGGAAAGCGACACCCTCCGGCGTGGTTAACTCCGGATTGGGAATGATCGCCTTCATCCCCGTGGCCGCCTCTCCGGCGATTTGCAGGGCCTCAGGTCCCGTGGCAACTGTCTCGGCGTAGATCGGTCCCTCGTATCCCAACTCCCGAAGCTGCTTCATGATCGTACCGGCGGAGAACTCCTGCTGCGCTGCCAGGTAGATGCCGTCCGGCTGCGCTGCGATGAGCTTCGTCAGTTGGCTGCGGAAATCGGTAATGTCCGAGGTGTAGCTCTCGCTGGCTACCACATGGCCCCCCAATTCCTCAAGACGGGCCACGGTGGTGCGCCGTGCTCCCTCGGCATAGTCGGTGGACTCGGTGATCGTTGCCAGGTGATGTACGTCATCAGTGATGAGGGTGTTCCCGGTGTCGACGCCCAACTGGTTGTCGTTGATCGCCGTCCGGAAGATGTAGTCTCCGGCCGTAGCGATGTCGGGGCTGGTTGCCGACGCCGACAGCATCACCACGCCTTCGGCTTCGGCCAACGGCGCCGCGCCCAGCATAGCGCCGCTGCACGTGGTACCCAGGATGATTTTGACCCCGTCCACATCGGTCAGCTTGTTGTAGGCCGTGATGGCGTCCTGCGCTGCGCACTTGGAGTCTTCGGGGATCAGCTCCAGCATTCGACCGTTGATGCCGCCAGCGGCGTTGATCTCTTCGACGGCCAATTGCTTGGCTTGGATCAGCGGGCTGCCGTAGGTTTCGGCGGGTCCGGTCAGCGCGTCCATCGCGCCGATGCGGAACGGCTCCTGCGACATGGCCGGCGCAGCCGCGGCGGTTTCCGCTCCGGGCGCGGGCCCCAGGATACGGTATCCGTTGTTGTCCTCCGTCCGTTCCGATTCCGGCAATACTTCCACCACGGCGTTGGCGAGGCCGACGACCTCGCCGTTGGAGTCGAAACTGTAATTTTCGCCGATGGCGCCGCTCCACATGATGCCGTAAAGGCAGTCGCGGAATCCGTCGGCGTCCTGGTCGTCGCCGGTCATCTTGAGACATTCGGCCGTGATGTAAACGTTGTCGTAGCCGGATGCCAGGTACCACGGCAGAGTCACATAGTCGTAGCGCGCCCGGAAGTTGTTCAGTACTTCCTGGCTCTTGGGGTTGGACGGGTCCAGTTCGGCGATGATGGCCTTCACTCCCGTGGCCGCCTCTCCGGCGACCTCCAAGGCCGTCGCTCCAACCGGTACGATTTCCGAGTACAGCGGTCCTTCATATCCCAGTTCGCGGATCTGCTTCACCACCGTCCCGCCGGAAGACTCCGATTGCGCCGCAACATGCACCGCGTCCGGGTTCGCGCTCAATATCTTGGTCAACTGGCTGCGGAAATCTGTTACGTCGGATGCGTATCGCTCCTCGGCGACAATTTCGCCTCCTAAAGAGACGAATTGCTCCACTGTGGTCCGCCGCACGCCCTCGGCGTAGTCGGTCGTTTCCGTGATGGTCGCCAGGCGTAGCGCTCCGTCGGCTCGGATCACGTTGCCGGTGTCGATGCCCAGCTGCAGGTCGTTCATCGAGGTGCGGAAGATGTAGTCGCCGGCGTGGGCAATGTCGGGGTTGGTCGCCAATCCGGAGAAGAGGACCACGCCGTCCCCCTCAGCCAAGGGAGCCGCGCCCAGCATCGCTCCGCTGCAGGATGTTCCGAGGATGATCTTCACGCCGTCCACGTCGGTCAGCTTGTTGTACGCGGTGATGGCGTCCTGAGCCGAGCACTTCGAGTCTTCAACGACGAGTTCGAGCATCCGGCCGTTGATTCCGCCGGCGGCGTTGATCTCATCTACGGCCATCTGCTTGGCCTGCACGGACACGGTTCCGTAGGTTTCGCCGGGCCCCGTCAGGGATTCCATGACCCCTATCCTGAAGGGTTCGTCCCCATCGCCGCCGCACGCCGCGACAATTGCAAACAGTGCTGCGATTGCGATCAAAACAGTATATTTCTTTAGTATCGTGTGCATATTACCCCTCCAGACTTTCGGAATCGCACGATCAATCTAATATTACATTTATCGAAACGTCTCAGCAACGGGCAACAGGCTGGCACGTCAGAGCACGGTCCCCGTACAGTCGCCTGATCTCCGTCCAAGCGGCACGGGCCGTTAAAATAAAATGGCTCCCCCGGTAGGATTCGAACCTACGACCTAGCGGTTAACAGCCGCCCGCTCTACCGCTGAGCTACAGGGGAGCATAGCGCTGGGACAAGTCAACCAGCGTGCAACGATTCTAGCATCCGTACACAAAACCGGCAAGATGGGCGGTGTCCTCACGCGGACCCGGTTTGCGGCGGGGAACGTCAGAATCAAGATTCGCGGGATTTTAGGATTGGGCAGGATCAGGTGAGTTCTTTCGCAGAACGGTCCCGATCCTGCCAATCGCCCAATCTTGAAAATCCCAATTCCAACGATTTACGAAAGTGAGCACGCATGAGGCGCGGCGTCGACGGCGGGACCGTGCCCAAACCAAACTGCTCGCCGGCCAAGCCGAGGCAGGTTACGAAATTCGGAATCGGGTTGGCCGACGGCGCTTGAGGGAAGACGGAAAACGCAACCTGCGGGCGCGATGACCCAACTCGCGGCGGTAACGGAAGAAGGCAGCCCGCAAAAGCCGTCCTGGTTATTGCCGACGCGGGCCACGGGGCATTGGTCCGCGCCGCGCCGGACAGATCGCGCCTCCAGACCCGACGATTTCCGCAATCTTTGGTTCGCTCGTGTGTACCCGATATCGTAAATCGTCAGAAGCAGGATTTGCGGGATTTTACGATTTGGCAGGATTAGGAGTTCTCCGTCACGGAACGGTTCCAATCCTGATAATCTCCACATCTTGAAAATCCTGATGCTGACGCTTCCCTGCCGGAAATTAGGTACGCATGAGCGGAGGCCGATGGTGTCCACCGGCGCTCTCACCTCGTTCATCTCAGACTGCAGGTTCGGGTCATCCGTAAGGGTCTCTACGGCGGGTTTTGGAGGTGTCGAGATCGGCGATTTGGGACGATCTCGATGGGGTGTTTTCGGGGGCTCACCGGCCGTTTTCGAGGGCTCGACGGGGGGTTTTGGGGGTGTCGATTTTTGCCAATAGGCCAATCCTGACGGGTTGATTTCGGGGCCTCAACGGGTGATGCCGGGAGCTCACGGGGTGTTTCGGGACGGTCGAAGTCGGCGGTCGCGATCCATATCACCGGGCCCTGGCAAGACGCCGGCGATTCGGATTGCGGGTCCGGGCTGTTGGACCTGGTGTCGTCGGGCAGGGTGGTCCCCAAGCTGGCCAATCCGGTGAACGCACCCCCCGGCAGGCCAGTCGGGGCGCCAATGATGAATGCCAACGCGCTGCCACCGGATGCGTCAATCTTCAACGCCTTGGAATGGCAAAGATGGTCCCTCAACAAATCCCGGCCAGTAGGATGCGGAGGGTGGCGTATCAGAGCAGGTTGTCGCGGCGGACGTGTGGTCGCTGGTCATCGGCTTTGCGCTGTTCTTCCTGCTGAAGTTCACTATAGGCGGACGGGTCAACCAGCAGGAAGAGATGCAGGACCTGGACATCTCCGAGAACGGTATCCAGACCTGCCCATAACCGGCCGCCAATAGCCCGGTCTCAACTCACCAACTCAGACGTTCCCATGGTAACTGCGAGGGCCGGGGGTTGTGACCACCGTCGGCTTGCGTTTTTCTGCTGATCGCACCGGCCATTTTCACGGTCTCAACTGCCTGTTTTGGCACGTCGATAGGGGTTTCAGGCCGGTGGATTTCAGCGATGCGGCTGATCTCATCACCTCTTTTTCGGGGACTCAGCTCGTGTCTTCAGGGAGTCGGAAGGTGGTTTCGGAGGGGTTGGTTTTGGCGGAAAGAACCTCGTCACGACAAACGTCTGCCGGCAGCTTACAGGTTGGCTGGTCCGATCGCGAAGCTATCCTCGACAATTCATTCGAGGGTAGCCCTCGACCGATGCAATCCGTGAACGCGTAAGTCCCAATGGATGGAACAGAGAAGGGCACATGCGCGGACAATGGCAGGACGTGGTGCGAACTGGGTTGGCTGTGCGGCAATGGCAGACTTCCGTTCAAAGTCTGCCATCATGACCTTCAGCACCGTTGCGGATCGCCTACGCTCGCCGCTCAACTCGGCAAACGGTAGCGCAAACCCAACGAAAAGCTTGCAGCTTGGTGATACGGACGATTTGGGATTGCGTATATTGTTCTACAACGCTACCGATGGTACGATGGGCCACCCAATTTGCCGGTTCCGGCATCTCAACATCACAACGTGTCGATCGTTGATCGCGATGCAGTCGCTCAATCCACAATACCCAAACCCGCCTCTGCGAGAAGCAGTGTGCGAATTTAGATTTCAACCCGGGCCGGATCAATGGGATTTGTCGTTTCCCGGTTTGATCTATAATGAGCTCAGGGACGAGTTCCCACGTCGAATTCAAGACGTGACGCCTCAGCAAGTATTTTCTATCACTTTCGGGACGCCGCCGGAAAGCATGGGCGGGTTCAATGCCGTCGATCCTGCGCAATCTTTACGGTTTTGGCGGGAAAACACCGAGGACGGAGTGATTACTGTAGGTCCGAACCGGATTGGTGTCAGCCAATACAGACCCTATCCATCGTGGGACAACTTCCTAGACGTTATCAAGCGAGCGTATGGTTCTTATTTGACGGTGGTTCGACCTCAGACCGCCCAGCGTATAGGCTTACGGTACATCAACGAAATCAGCTTCCATACGCTGTCGGTGGATTTGTCTGAGCATTTCACCTTCCATCCTAATTTTGGTCCAAGACTACCTCAGCGTAACGTTAACGTTAGGATGTCGGTGGACTTTACCTATGACGAACACCGCGACTTAGCTCGGTTGCAATTGGGAACAATCCCGGGATCAGATCAAAATTTTATCGCGGTCTCTTTGGATGTCGATTACTTCCTCTTAGTCCCGGGCACGGTGCCGCTGACGGACATGGAACAATGGCTTGATCGAGCACACTCTCGTGTCAGCTCGATATTTGAAGGTAGCATCACCGACAAGACCCGATCTTTGTTCGCATAGGAGGAGAAGTCATGACTACCTACGCGGATCCTCTCAACAGCACTTGGGGGTGGCTACCCGACAGCGTTCACTCGGGTGTCCGAATCATTGGAGAGCGCTGGTATCAGGATTCCACCCAATCGACCCTTGGGGGTCGGGATATGTCGCCGTTGCCGCCAGAAGTTGAAAGCGAGTTGGAACGCTTGTCTGAACTTCCTACCGATTGGGACGGGAATGGTACTGTTGCGCTAGACCAAGCGACGGTGGCTCGCGCTCGATTTGTCCTTGGGTTTGCATTCTTCTTTGGCGGGGAAGCGCTGCCAGTCCCGTTCCTCAGCCCAACCCGTGATGGTCGTTTGATACTGGAATGGGAGCTTGAGCCCGGCAGGGAACTCATTGTGGATGTACCGAAGCCGCCTGATGCACCGATACGCTTCCTTCTAGTTGAACCCGAAGCCGACGGTGGGGAGGCGGAAATCGAATCGGAGATCAGCGACAAATGGTCCATGCAAGGCATCGTATACAGGTTTCTGGCCAATCGGCCAACGCAGTCCAATATGGTCCCGGATGCAATGGTTGGTTCGAACCTCAAGAACGATTCCTGAAATTCGTCCACAAAAGTCTTTGGACAATGAAAGGAGGGGTGCCCAGACCCGCGATCAGCCAATTCGCAGATTACGAGCAAAGCGCGGACTGGGAGGCGCTGAAATCCCTCAACCAAGTAAAAAGCGAGAAGCCTGGATACGGAGTCGTTAGCCTCAACACGGAACAGTGCGTCGCCCGAGGTCAGACGATCAAATATACCCCTAGCATCGATTGTTGCGGCAACTCCGTCAACCCGGCCCACGTTGACATCGCGGGAGACAAGGGCGTTTGGCCCGCTGATAACCTGAAGACCGCGAGATGGTTTGCCAACAACTGCTTGAAATTGGTGGTACCTGCCAGATAACTTTGGATTATCCGCGATAGAGATCCATGCCGATCCGACCTCCGGTTCCACTGTAACGGCAGTATCGCTACCACAAGGTGCGGGCAACCGTCTCCCGATATTCTGGCCTCTCGAGTGTCCTTGTCCGTAAAGTCCGACGAACGTGCAAGAGCGCTGCCGCCATGCGAACCACTCAGCGTGGTTCAGGTTACCGGTTCACTACCCTAACGTTTAAACGAGTGCGATTTGTTCCAGCGATACTTGCTGGCCTTGGCTACGCTGGCAGAGCCACTAGGGAAGTCACCCCAAACACGCCTGAAGAGGGTCAAACAATCGGCTACCAGCCGTTTCGCGGGCCCTGTGGATCATCTCGGTGGGACCATGCGCTCAACCTAAATGATCTCCTTTTCAAAAACGGGGTTGCATCTCGCCGTGGCGTCGCATCTCCGTCTCCATCACTATTCGCACAATGACAGCCCGCTATGGTACCGGTTCAGCACCGTAGCAATTCAGGTCACGCACTCGCCAGGCCCTTCTTCGACGCCGGTGGCGCTCAGCTTGTACAGGAGAGCAAGGTGGCGGATTTTGTCCTAAACTCTGCCATGTTAGGTCGCGGGCTGACCAACGGCTGGTTTCTCTCGTTGTAAAGTGCCCAGCACAGTATGGTTATGCTTGGCAAAACAAACCAATGAGGATTTGGTCGAGTGTTCTCGTGCGTGTATCGGAAGTAAGAATCCCAGGTAGATTCAAGCGCTTCGGGTCTTTGGGGATTGAGGAGCTAAGTCCCGAAGTCGAACTGGTGGTGATGCTGGGCCCGAACGGCTCGGGCAAGTCGTCCGTGTTTGACGCGATTCTGCACTGGGCTCGGACCCAAGGAAGGCGCAGGCGCGGTAACCTCTCCAACGGTTACTTTGATTCTGATATGGACATGTTTGGCATACCAGAGGTCATTTTGCATGAAAGCGATGCCTATGATCATTCGGAACCGCCGGGTCCTCTAGTCCATGTGCGTACCGCCCACAGGAACACTCCCGACGTACTTACGAATTCTATCGAAAAGCAGTCAGACTTTCGTAGCCGTGATCCTATCGACCGTATGATCGAGACGGACGCTTCCCTGGGTGAGCACTACCAGCGGTTGGTCGCAAGGTTCGTTCCGGTGCTATCGAACTTGGATAGCGGTGATGCCGCTGCGGACCTTGAAGCGATTAGGGCTTATCTGGCACCAGTGCAACAATCCCTCACCCGCGTGTTACCGCATTTGAGTTTCACGGGGCTAGGGGACGCTACAGCGGACGGTTCCTTCTACTTCTCTAGAGATAAAATCCGCGGATTCCGCTACGAAAACCTCTCTGGTGGGGAGAAGGCGGTTTTCGATCTCCTGTTGGACGTCCATATTGCCGCGACAGAGCTCGGCGGCCCGCTCATTTGCTTGGACGAGCCTGAGATACACCTCAACCCTGCGGTCCAGGCCAGCGTTCTCACTGAGCTCATGGGACTGCTCCCGGCTGGCTCCCAGTTATGGATCGCTACGCACTCTGTTGGGATGATCAGGAGGGCCTTCGACATCGCCGCCCGCCACCCCGGTCGGGTAGCATTTTTGGATTTCGGACAGGTCGAAGGACCAGCGCCAGATGTTCGGCTCACGCCATCGCAACCGTCGAGCCAGCTCCTGCGCGACGCGATGTCCATTGCGCTGGACGATCTCGCCAGCTTGCTAGCCCCAGAGGTTCTGATCATATGCGAGGGGAGCCAAGTTAGCGACCGAATTCCCGCGTGGGACGAACGAATATACCGGCAAATCTTCCGTGATATGCACCCACGCGTGGAGTTCAGATCCAGTGGGGGTAAAGCCGACCTCGAACTGGCGGCCGCGTTAGCTTCGGTGATTGCACCCGGAACGCATATTCTGAAGCTGCGCGACCGCGACGACCTTTCTCCGGAGGGTCGTACCCGCCTTCTCGAACATGATCCGGCCTTGCGAGTGCTCGCACACCGCTCTTTGGAATCCTATCTCCTACACGACGAAGTTCTCGAAGCCCTAGTACCGTTGCCAGGTAGATTTGTAAGAATATAAGAAAGCAGCCATACTTGGGCATGATCTTTCTGTGAGGGAGTGCCCAGCCATGGCTGCCATCAAGTATAAAGTGGAACTGACCGAGGCCGAACGTTCCCGTCTCAATGAGGTGTCCCAGCGAGGCAAGGCGTCAGTGCGCACCGTGAAGCGTGCGCTGTCGCTGCTCAAGGCTGACCAGGGGGTTAGGGACCGTGAGATAGCCGATGTGCTGTTGGTCAACGCGGCCACGGTCGCCAGAGCACGGAAGCGGTACGTGGAGGAAGGACTTGAGGCCGCCATCAATGACCGACCGCGGCCGGGCCAGGAGCGCAAGCTGGACGGGAGGCAGGAAGCGCACCTGATCGCCATTGCGTGCAGCGCCGCGCCCGAAGGGCACACGCACTGGACACTCCAGTTGTTGGCCGACCAGGTGGTGGAGTTGGAGTTTGCCGATAGCATCTCCCTGGAGACGGTGCGCCAGATGCTCAAAAAAACGAACTCAAGCCGTGGCAGAAGAAGGAGTGGTGTATCCCCAAGGTGAGCGGGGAGTTCGTGGCGCGGATGGAGGACGTGCTGGACCTGTACCAACAGGCGTACCATCCGGAGCGGCCGGTAGTGTGTTTCGACGAGACCTCCCGGCAATTGACTGGGGAGGTGCGTCCGCCCCTGGCGGCTGCCCCCGGACGGATGGCACGCTATGACACCGAGTACCAGCGCAACGGGACACGGAACCTGTTCATGATCTGCGAGCCGAAGGGTGGATGGAGACATGTGGCGGTGACCGAGCGCCGCACTGCGGTGGACTTCGCGTACCAGATGCGGTGGCTGGTGGACGAGGCCTACCCCGATGCCGAGGTGGTCAGGCTGGTACTGGACAACCTCAACACCCACAAGCTCGGCTCACTCCACGAAGCATTTGAGCCCGGCGAAGCTCGGCGCATCGCCCAACGCCTCGAGTTTCATTACACTCCCACGCACGGCAGCTGGCTGAACATGGCTGAGATCGAGTTGAGCGTCTTCAGCAGAGGGTGTCTGAACCGCCGTATCAGCGATGAGCCGGAGCTGCGGCGAGAGGTTGCGGCGCTCGAACGCGAGCGCAACGCAGCAAAATCAGCCATAGACTGGCGGTTTACCACCCAAGATGCTCGCCGTAAGCTCCAACATATCTACCCTGCAAGATCAGATTGAAACGGTACTAGTAGCTGACCGAAATGATCGTGTGGGAAATGCAGCCGATAAACTCAAGGCCGCTCGCGACGGGGCGATCCGTTCGAACGGGTCCGCGAAAGGGGCCATAGGCGTGGTGTTTGACCTTGCCAAGAATGTTTTGGGAAACACCGAAGGGCTCGGAGAAAATGCGGCGCAGTTTTCAGCAGACGCGCTGGCTAAGTTGATCACGCCAGATATGAACGTTAGGAAGGAACTCGAGGCCGTCCTGGACTTGCCTTGAGTCACTCGCGATTCTGTCGCCACCTCCCAGTAGGCACTGCGCCGATGGAATGTTGTCCGTGGCAGACTTTGGGTACAAGTCTGCCATTTCCTGTGCCTTGAGCCGCTTGCCGTGACCACCATCACCGTACCACTAAGGATGGACCTGCAACAGAATGGCAGAGTTGCTAGTGGACTCTGCCAACGTAGCAATCACGCACACACCTGCATGGGTCGCACAATCCTTCGACTTCGGATCAGAATAACCGGGCCTTTGCCATCGGGTCCGCCCGGCGGGGCTTGTCATTTTGCCGGAACGGGATCGTCGACCGGATTGCTACCCCAGCGAGCTCAGCCAGTCGGCGATGCCACGGGTGATTTGGGCGGGGGAGTCTTGCTGGACCAGGTGGTAGGTTGGGACGGTTGCCGCTCGCTGGTAGGGCCGGGCGTGGAAGGCAACGCGCCGTGGGGGCGGCTGAGCAGCGGCATCCGGACCATGTCGTACAGCGGCGACGATGTCGTACAGGGACGACGATTTGTACCGGGGCATGCGTGGTATTGCCGGGTGGCCGCTTTCGACCAATTGCAGGGGTTTCAGTGCGACGCTATGCCGATTGTTGCGCGAGGAACGTCACGCAAGCGGTGGCGTCAGCCGGATGGGTACCCCTTTCCATAGTTGGAGGCCGTTGTTATCATTACGTCAACGGCACAGAATCTAGCGATGGATCGGGAGGTCATTATGGGTTACACGCCGAGAAATCTGGGACACGTCAACATTTTCGTACGGAATGCGGAAAAAGCGCGCGACTGGTACGAGGACCTGCTGGGCCTGCACACCTACGGGTTCTTCCCGGGCCGCGCCGCCTTCATGTCCGCCGACCTGGGGAACTCCCACGAGATCGCGCTGACCGAGGTGGGCGAAGACGCCATGGGACCGCAGGGCGGCCAGGTCGGCCTGAACCACATGGCCTGGTACATGGAAAGCCTGGAGGACCTCAAGGAGCTCTACCACCGGGTCAAGGAAAAGAACATTCCCATCCAGCGCGTGTCCGACCACGGTCATGCCATCGGCATCTACATTCGCGATCCTGACGGGAACGGCATCGAGCTGTCTTACGAGATGCCACGGGAGGAGTGGGGGCACGACGAGAGCGGCTATATGATCGGTGGAACCGACAAGGGTCGGATGCCGGGCCCGTGGGACGAGGAACTAGCTGCTCAAGCCGCCCTGGCTGGCGCCGCGCACTAGACCCGCACACTCAGCCGCCAGGCGCGCTATCGGCAAACGCAGGGGCGAATGATCATTCGCCCCTGCGTTTTGCCTATCTCGTTTTGCCCACCTATTTGAAGTGCGGCATCACTTCTTCGCTGATCAGTCGCAGCGAGTTTTTCACCCGGTCGTAGGGGATCCTTCCGCCGTAGTTGACTTCCATCACCACGCCCGTCGCCCCGAAGTCCTCCTGGAACCCCCGGAATCGCTCCACGATCTCGGCCGGCGTCCCGAACACCACCCGCTGCTGGAGCACGTCCGAGTAGGGCGTGTTGGCGGTGCGGCGAATGCGCTCGGCCGTCTCCTCGCTGGCGGCGGTTTTGACCAACTCACTGGCCGCGTACTGGATGGCGGACATCGCGCTGGCTTGCGGTTCGGAATGCGACTGCTCGGTGGTTGCGGCGGCGTACACCGGGACGCGCACCGCGATGTCGGCCGGCCCAGTGTGGCCGGCGGCGGCCCGGGCTTCCTCGTAGGTCGCGATCCGCGCCTTCAACTGGTCGCGTCCGGCGTTGGCGCTGACGAAGATGGGATGGCCCATCTTGCCGATCAGTGGGAAGGTATCCTCTCCGGCCACGGCCACCCGCACCGGTGGGTAGGGCTGCTGGTAGGGCTTGGGCACCACCGCCACGTCCTGGTAGGAATGGAACTGGCCCTCGTAGGAAAGCCGGTCTTGGGCCCACGCCTGCATGATGATGTCCAGCGCCTCCAGGAAACGCGGGCGGCTCTCCGAATAAGGGATGTTGTAACCTTGATAGTACTTGGTCAGGCCGCTCCGCCCGATACCGAACTCGAACCGACCCTTGCTGATGTGGTCGACGGTGGCGGCTTCCTCGGCGACCCGGAGCGGGTTGGTCAGCGGCAGAACCTGCACGGCCAGCCCGGTGCGGATCCGCTCGGTGCGCGCCGCGATGGCGCTGGCGATCACCATGGGCGACGCGAGCACCGCGCGCTCCGGGCTGAAGTGATGCTCGGCCAGCCACACCGTGTCGAAACCCATCGCCTCGGCGTCGGCGATTTGTGCAAAAGACTCGTCGAAAGCCTCGGCCTGGGTCCTGTTTTCTCCGATGTGAAAATCGGTGAACATGCCAAAATTCATGAGATCCTCCCTGGTGCAGCGGTCTGGCGCATGGGCGAATTATAGGGCCTGAGCTTTTCAGCGTCATCCAAGCCGCATGGTAGCAGGCTCGCCGTGTTGTCTCATGGACCGGAGTCACGTTCCGACAGGCCTCGAAAGCCGCTCTCCTCCCTTTTCAACCGCCCACCCGTTCCATTATCCTGACGCGACAGTGCATCGGCAACGCAGACTAACTAAACGCAGGTGAGACCATGAAATATGACGTCATAGTGATCGGGGCCGGCTCCGGAGGCTGCGTGGTGGCCTCGCGGCTGGCCGAGGACCCAAACCGCTCCATCCTGTTGCTCGAGGCTGGGCCGGACTATCCCGAGTACGAGCACTATCCCGACGACCTGAAATACGGCTACAAGCCCGACGCTTCCACCCAAGGCGCGCCCCACAATTGGACCTGGTGGGCCCAGGGCTCTGCGGACCAAACTGAGATGCTGCCGGCGCCACGCGGCAAGGTCGTGGGCGGCACCAGCGCCATCAACGGGCAGGTGCTGCTGCGCGGCGTGCCCGAGGACTACGACGGCTGGGCCTCCGAAGGCAACGACGAGTGGTCCTTCATCAACGTCCTGCCCTATTTCCGCAAGATGGAAACGGACATGGACATCAGCGACGACTTCCACGGGTCCGAGGGCCCCATCCCGGTGCGCCGGTTCCCGCGCCAGGAATGGCTGCCCTTCCAGCAGGCCTTTGTCCAGTCGTGTGTCGAGGCGGGCTACCCGGAAGACGCGGACATGAACAGCCCCGACTCCGGCGGCGTTGGTCCCATCCCCATGAACAACCCGGAGGGCGTCCGCATGAGCACCGCTCTAACGTTCCTGAGGGCCGTACGTCATCGCCTCAACCTGACGGTACGGCCCGGCGTGGTGGTGAGACGCATCGTATTCGAGGGCAAGCGTGCCGTAGGCGTCGAAGTGGAGAGCGGCGACGACGTATTCCTCATGGAAGCCGACCAGATCGTGCTGTCGGCCGGCTCCATGGCCTCTCCCCAGTTGCTCATGCTGTCGGGCGTCGGCCCGGCCGACCACCTGAGGGAGATGGGCATCCCCGTGGTTCACGAGCTGCCCGGCGTGGGCCAGAACCTGCGCGATCACCCCATCGTCGCCGTCATCTGCCAGGTGCGCGACGACCACGAGCAAGACCCGCTGGCGCCGCGCTCCCAGACGGCCCTGCGTTACACCGCCACCGGCTCGCCAGACCGCAACGATATGCAGATCACGGCGTCGTCTTTCTCGACGCCCATCGGCGGGGCGGACCCGTTCGAGGCCGGCGGGGTGCGGATCCAGTGCATCCTGGAACTGGCCGACGGTGCCGGCGAGGTCCGCCTGTCGGCGAACGACCCCCACGTGCAGCCGTCGCTCAATTACCACTACCTGGAGGAAGAGCGGGACGTGGAGCGTCTGCGAGAGGCGGTCCGGATCAGCGTCAACCTGCTGGAGCACAACGCCTTCGGCCCCATCGTGGACGAAATACAGCAGCCCTCCCCCGAGGACCTGGCGTCGGACGAAGCCCTGGACAACTGGATGCGGCGGACCGTGTTCAACACCACCCACGCCTCCGGCACGTGCAAGATTGGGCCGTCCAGCGACGCCATGGCGGTGGTGGACCAGCATCTGAACATTCACGGACTGGAAGGCATCAAGGTGGCGGACGCTTCGGTGATGCCCAACGTGATCCGCGCCAACACCAACTGCACCACCATCATGATCGGCGAGCGCTGCGCCGATTGGGTCAAGACGGGGCAGTAGCGGCGGGTTGCGACGCGCTTGCCGGACGCCCGCCCGTGGTCAAACGCGGCGGGCGTCTCGTTTCACATCGGTCAAGGAGACACCAAGGCAATGAAGTGGGAATACTGGGTTGACAAGATGCCCATCAGGTCCGGAGGGTTCTTCGGGAATGGACCGATGAACGTTGACGCCGTTGATCAAGAGTTCCTGAACGAACGCGGCGCGGCAGGGTGGGAGCTGGTTTCCGCCATGCCCCTTTTCATCCCCCAAAATCCCACCGATTGCTTCGTCTATTACTACTGGAAACGACCCCTGCCGGAGTAGCGGTAAGCCACCATTTTGCAGCGCCGGGCCCAGCACGAACTGCCGACGGCTCCGCATGCCCGGATTCCTTGACATCACCCCGCCTGATACGTAGTATTTCCATGACACTTTGCTGATTTTGTACGGAATTTCCGTGATCATTTGAGCAATCCCTTACAGGAGGGAACAACATGGCCAATCGAGAGGACATCGCATTGATGGGCCATCTGATGCGGCGCGCCGGATTCGGCGGAACGCACGACGAGTTGATTGAAAAATCCGGCCGCGGGTACGAAGACACCGTGGAGGACCTGCTCAATCCCGAGCAGTTCGAGCCGGTGGACGAGGAGCTGCTCTACCGGTTCATGCCGGGTTACGAGGGCGCTTTGGGCCCGCCGCTCAATCAAGCCGATTGGGTCTACCGCATGATCAACACGGAGCGGCCGCTGGAAGAGAAGATGGCGCTGTTCTGGCACCAGCTTTTCGCCACCGGCAATTCCAAGGTGGACAATCCGCCGGAGTTGACCCAGCAGATCGCCATGTTCCGGCGCTGCGGACTCGGGAAATTCCGCGACATCCTGCTGGAATTGGCGCAGAACCCCGCCATGATCTTCTGGCTGGACAACAACGGCAACCACCGCGGCGCCATCAACGAGAACTGGGGCCGCGAGTTGCTGGAGCTCTTCTCCATGGGGGTGGGCAACTACTCCGAGGACGACATCAAGGAGGCCAGCCGCGCCTTCACCGGGTGGACCATCGGCCCGAAGATTCCCCGCAACCCGCTGGGTCGCTTTTACTGGAACTTCGAGTATCGTGCTGAGGACCACGACGACGGCGAGAAGACCTTCCTGGGACACACCGGGAACTTCAACGGCCAGGACATCATCAACCTGGTTGCCGAACAGTCGGCCACAGCCCGCTTCCTGGCGCGGCACCTCTACAACTTCTTCGTCGCCGACGAGCCCCAGGTTCCCAGTTGGAACATCACACCTCCCAACGATCCCGACGCCATCGACCAGTTGGTGGCGGCCTACAACGAATCGGACGGCGACATCCGCTTTGTGCTGCGGGTCCTGTTCAACTCCGATTTCTTCAAAGCGGCGCGGTTCAGCCGGGTCAAGAGCCCCGCGGAGCTGGTCATCAGCACCGCTCGCCTGGCGGGCAACTTCACCCAGCCGAGGCCCGGTATCAACTCGCTGGCTTTCGAGTGCGCTTATCAGGGCCAAGAGTTGCTCAACCCGCCCAGCGTGGAAAGCTGGCACACCGGCAGCGAGTGGATCGACGGCGGCGCGTTGGTGCGTCGTGTTAACTTCGCCGCCGGCCTGCTCGGCGACGTCTCGCTTCCCGGTGTACGCTCCATGGTGGAGAACCTTCGGGGCCGCGGAATCCTCGGTCCTGAAGGGCTGGTCGACGCCTGTCTGGAACTGGTCGGACCCCTGGAAGTCAGTGACGGCACCCGAGCCGAGTTGCTCGACCAGGCCCGAATCGAAGGGGACCTGCGCTGGGAAACCGAGGTAGAGGCGGCACAATCCGAAAAACGCGTCGGCGTGATGATGGCCCTCATCGCCGCATCCCGCGACTTCCAATTCGCGTAAACCAACGGTCAACTCGACCATGCATGGGCTGCCGATGAGCGGCCCCGCCGGAAACGGAGGAACAAAATGGCTACGACGAAGAAAGATCCGGTGGTGGTGGTTCTACAGATGACCGGAGCCAACGACTATCTGAACACGATCATTCCCTACACCAACGGCCACTACCACGACGCTCGCCCCAGGGTAGGGATACCCGAAGACAAGGTGCTGCCCATCAACGACGAGCTGGCCTTCAACCCCCAGATGGGCCCGTTTAAGAAACTCTACGATGAGGGCAAGGTAGCCATCATCCACGGTATCGGCTACGAGAACTCGCCCCGTTCCCACTTCCGCTCCATGGACATCTGGCACACCTGCGAGCCCGACATCGTGGGAACCGAGGGTTGGGCCGGCCGCGTAATTCGCGATTTGGATCCCCAGGGCGAAAACGTCCTCAAGGGCATCAATTTCGGCCAGGGTCTGCCCCGCGCATTGGCCCTCCGAGGCGTACCCGTCACGTCCGTATCCAGCCTGGAATCCTACGGCGTCCTGTCCAGCGTTCCCGTCGAAGCGGAGCGCGACCAACTCCTGGACCGGTTCGCCCGCATGTACTCCCCCACCGTGGGTACTGGCGCGGTAATGGACTACCTGGGGCAGACCGGTCGGGACGCCCTGAAAGGCGCCGACATCGTCCGCTCTGCTCCGGAGCAGTACTCATCCACGGTGGAATATGCCGATACCCCCATCGCCAAGTACCTGCGGGACATTTCCCAGGTCTACTTGGCCGACCTCGGTACCCAGTTGTTCTATACCCAGCACGGCAGCTTCGACTCCCACTTCAACCAGCCGCCGATGCACACCAAGCTGTGGACCGATATGTCCAGCGCCATCAGCGACTTCTTCGATGACCTGGCTGAGCATGACGCTGGCGACAACCTGATCATGGTCCTCTTCACCGAGTTCGGCCGCCGTGTCCGGGACAATGGCACGGGCACCGACCACGGCGCCGGCGGCGCTGCGTTCGTCATCGGCAACCAGGTCAAGGGCGGCATGTACAGCACTTACCCGTCCCTGCGCCCCGAAGACCTGAGCCAGGGCGACCTGGCGCCAAACTACGACTTCCGCGGCCTCTACGCCACCGTCATCGACAAGTGGCTGGGCCTCGACCCGGTTCCGATCGTCGGCGGTAACTTCGAGCAGCTGGACTTCGTGTAGGACACCGCCCCTCAGGCGAAGGAGGTCAATCATGCTTACCACAGTGGCCGCAGGCCGGGTCTTCGACTACAACTATTGCATTGGCATGTACGGCATGTCCGGTCAAGGATTTTGGACTCCTCAGGACTTTGCGCTTGCCGACGACGGCCTGATGTACGTGCTCAGCCGGGGGGCTGAGGAGCTCGGCCAACGCGTCAGCCGGGTCACCCAGGATCACCAATTCCTCGGGCAGTTCGGCGGCTTTGGTCGGGGCGACGGCCAGTTCGTCTGGCCCCGCTCCATCGCTCTGGACGGTGACGGGAACGTCTACGCATCCGACGATTTCCTCAATCGCGTGTCGGTGTTCGACCCCGAAGGTGCGTTCGTGGCTTGCTGGGGCGCGTCTGGAACCGGCAAGGGCGAGCTGAACGGCCCTTGCGGTATGGCCTTCGACGCCGACGGCAACGTGCTGGTCGTCGACAGCCAGAACCACCGGGTTCAGAAATTCACCAAGGAGGGTGCGTTCCTCCATAAGTTCGGCCATCAGGGTGGTGGCGATGGTGAGTTCAACTTGCCTTGGGGCATGTGTCTGGACGACACTGGCAACGTCTACGTGGCAGACTGGAAGAACAACCGGGTGCAGAAGTTCGACGCGGACGGGAACTTCCTGCTGAAGTTCGAAGGTTCCCCGACCTCCGGCGTTGGCGACCTTCACGGTCCTACCGGCGTCGCGGTCGACTCCGAGGGCGACGTGTACGTGACGGACTGGGGCAACCATCGCCTCCAGGTGTACGCTCCCGAGGGCCGCTTTATCGCGTCGCTGGTCGGCGATGCGCAGCAGCCGTCTCCGTGGACGCAGACCTACATTGACGCCAACCCCGACATTGTCAAGGCGCGTCGCCGTGTCGACCTCGAACCTGAGTGGCGCTTCCGCCGCCCGGTCTCAGTGCGGGTGGACGAAAATGACCGAATCTTCGTCCTCGAGGCCAGCCGCCACCGCATCCAGGTCTACGACAAGGTCAAGGACTACGAGGAACACCCACTCAACCTGTAATCAGGCCGAGCGGCCGTTATTTTCGGTAGGGGCGAATGATTATTCGCCCCTATGCTTTGCCCATACCTGGGGATGCGCTCGGTTATAATACCGCCATCCCAACCGGCAGCGATGCCAACCGTACCGGGAGGACCCGCATGACCCAGCAAGCGACAATTATCGACGCCGGCCGCACCGCCGTTTTGATCATGGACTTCCAGCAGCGCATCATCGCCAACGTCGCCACCGAGCCTGGGGCCGTGGTTGAAAACGCTGCCAAGGCTCTCGCCGGCGCCCGCCAGGCCGGCATACCTGTAATCTACGTAGTGCATCGTGGCGGTCCCTTCGGAGAGTACGCTCCCGACGTGGAACTGCATGAAGGTGTCGCTCCCGCTGAGGGCGAATTGGTCATCACCAAAGTACGCCCAGGTCCATTCTCCACCACTGCCCTGGACGTGACCCTTCGCGAGATGGGCCGCGACAACCTGGTTATCATGGGAGTGGCGACCAGCGGATGCGTGCTCTCGTGCGTACGCTGGGCGGTGGACATAAACTACAGTTTCATTGTCCTGTCCGACGCCTGCTCTGACGGCGACCCCGAGGTGCACCGTGTCCTCACTGAAAAGGTCTACCCACGCCAGGGCATCGTGATGACCACCGACGAGTTGCTTCAGGCTTTGTAGAGGCGGATCATCATTCGCCCCGTATTCGTAGCGCTAACGATGTGGTGAATTCCAAGGAGCGTCAGCATGAAATACGACGTCATAGTGATCGGCGCCGGCTCCGCCGGCGGAACCATGGCCACCCGCTTGTCCGAGGATCCGTCCCGGTCTGTTCTCCTCCTCGAGGCCGGTCCCGACTACCCTGACCTCGAACAGACACCCGACGACCTCAAGTTCGGCTACGCTCCCCGCGCCTCGGAGATGGGCGCGCCCCACAACTGGTCCTTCGTGGGAACCGGCACCCCCCGCCAGTCCGAACCGGTGAACGTGCCCCGCGGCCGCGTCGTCGGCGGTACCAGCGCCATCAACGGCCAGGTCTTCCTGCGCGGCGTCCCAGAAGACTACGATCGGTGGGCCTCCTGGGGCAACGACCAGTGGAGCTACATCAACGTCCTGCCCTTCTTCCGCAAACAGGAAACCGACACCGATATCTCCGACGACTTCCACGGCTTCGACGGCCCTATCCCAGTGCGACGCCACCGGCGCGAAAACTGGCTGCCCCTACAGGAAGCCTTCGTCCAGGCTTGCTCCGACGTCGGCTACGCCGAGGTGTACGACCACAACCATCCCGACTCGACGGGCGTCGGCCCCTTTCCGATGAACAACCCCAACGGCGTGCGCATGAGCACCGCGCTTACCTACGTCAATCCCAACCGGCACCGTCTCAACCTGACCATCCGCGCCAACGTCCGTGTGCGCCGCATCCTGTTCGAAGACCTGCGCGCCGTCGGCGTCGCGGTCGAGAGCGGTGGAGAGACCTTCCAGATCGAGGCCGCCCAGATCGTCCTCTGCGCCGGCGCCATCGCCTCACCACAACTGCTGATGCTGTCCGGCGTCGGCCCCGCCGAGGAACTCCGGAGCCTGGGCATCCCCGTTGTCAGGGACCTGCCCGGCGTCGGCAAGAACCTCCGCGATCACCCTCTGGTTCCGGTGCGCGTCAAGGTCAAGGACGATTTCCCCCTCGACCCGGATGCCCCGCGCATCCAGACCGTGCTCCGCTACACCGCCGGCGGCTCCGAAGCCCGCAACGACATGCAGATCTTCCCGTCGTCGTTCTCGACGCCGTTGGGCGGTGATCCCTTCGACAACGAGGGCATCCGCATCACCTGTATGATGGAGCTGGCCGAGAGCGCGGGCGAGCTTACCCTGCAATCCACCGACCCCGACGTGCAGCCCCACATCGAATGCCGATACCTCGAGGCCGACTGGGATCGCGAGCGCATGCGTGAGGCCGTCCGCATCGCTGTGCGCCTCCTCGATCATGAGCAGTTCGGCGGCATCTATGACGGCCTGATCTCGCCAACCGAGGCTGAGCTGGTATCCGACGAAACGTTGGACGACTGGATGCTCCGCGAGGTCTGCATCGGCCAGCACCTCTCCGGCACCTGCAAGATGGGACCCGACAGCGACCCCATGGCTGTGGTCGACCAGTATTGCCGCGTCCACGGCACCGAGTCGCTGCGCGTCGCCGACGCCTCGGTGATGCCCGACGTCATCCGCGCTAACACCAACTGCACCACGATCATGATCGGCGAGCGCGTCGCCAACTGGATCGCCGAGCAATAGACCCGCGCTAAGTCTTCCGTCCCAACCGTAAGGAGCAATCCAAATGTCAGTTGGAATAATCGTCCCCCTGCCCGCCTATACCCTCGACCCTGCGTTTATCGCCAAAAAGGCCGAGGAACTGGGCTTTGAGTCTATCTGGTATCACGAGCACCCCATCTTGCCCGTCACCAGCGCGAGTCCTTTCCCGGCGACGGGCGGCGAGATACCCTGGACATATCGTCACTTCTCCGATCCTTTTATGTCCCTCGCCATGGCCGCCGCCGTCACCGAGCGGATCAAGCTGTGCACCGGTATAACTCTGTTGCCCGAGCGCAACCCCCTGATCCTCGCCAAGCAGATCTCCGTGCTTGATCGTCACAGCGATGGCCGGTTCGTCTTCGGCATCGGCGCCGGCTGGAACCGTGAGGAGACCGAGATGATGGGTGGAGACTACGACCACCGCTGGACCCAGACCGAAGAGGCCGTGGGTGCCCTGAAGGCCCTCTGGACCGAGGATCAGGCCGAGTTCCACGGACGCTACTACAACTTCCCGCCGGTATACATGTATCCTAAACCCGCCCAGGATCCCCATCCACCCATCCTGCTGGGCGGCAACGCCCGCAACGTCCTCCGCCGCGTGGTGCGGTACGGCGACGGCTGGCTCCCCAACCGGGCCAACCCGGGCCAGATCGAGGATAGCCGCAAGCAGCTTGACACCTTGGCCGCCGAGCGGGGCCGCGACCCCGAGGCCATTACCATCTCCGTTTTCGGGCAGACTCCGGACACCACTCGCCAGGCCGTCGACGACTTCCGCAACGCCGGCGCCCTGCGCGTATGCGTTTGGCCCAACCACTCCGACAGCGAAGAGGAGATGGGGGAGCAACTGGAGACTATGGCTGAAACACTGCTCCGATAACACTCGTCGTCATCCAGGTAGAACCATTGCGCACGCTGACAGGAGACAACAGAAATGGCAACCTATGTATACGTTGCAGCCCAGGACGACAACAAAGTATCCATCTTCACGATGGACGAGGCCAGCGGAGCCCTGACAATAGCCGGAGAAGAGACGGTGTCCGGCGGCCCGTCCCTGCTGGCTATCAGCCCCGACCGGCGGACCTTGTACGCCGGTCACCGGGAAGTTCCCGAAATCACCAGCCACAGCATCGACCAGCAGACGGGAGAGTTGACCCAGACCGGTTCGGTGACGCCGCCCGGGCAACCCGCCTTTCTTTCCACTGATCGCACCGGCCGGTTCCTGCTTTCGTCCTACTACGCCGACGGAAAAGCCGCCGTGCATCCCCTCGGCGACGATGGCAGCTTAGGCGGGGCGGCCACCGCGGTCGTGGACACTGACTCCGGCGCACACTCCATGATGACCGACCGCTCCAACCGGTTCGCCTACGTGCCCCACATCGCCAGGCAGCAGGACAATGTCCTTGAGCCGCCCAAGAACATTCCGGGGCCGAACGTCATCTACCAATTCCGCTTCGATGCGTCCACCGGCGCGTTGGCCGTTAACGACCCTCCTACCCTCGCGCAGGACGACATGATCGGCCCTCGGCACCTCACCTACCATCCCAGCCTCGACCTAGTCTATTTCTCCAACGAGCAGGGTTGCAGCGTGTCCTCTTACCAGATTGATAGCGAAGGCCGGCTGACTCCGTTTGAGACCGTCTCGACTCTGCCGGCCGGTGTCACCGAGCGCAACACCTGCTCCCAGATCCAGTTTTCTCCCGATGGAAAACTGCTGTTTGTGCCCAACCGCGGCCACAACAGTATCGCGAGCTTTATTGTCGACGCCGAGGGTCGCCTGACGCCGGCCGACCACGCTGCCACCGAAGCCGTGCCTAGCGCCTTCAGCCTCGACCCCTCCGGCCGTTACGTGTTCGCCGCCGGCTCGGCGACGGGTCAGTTGGCTTCTTACGGCATCAACGGCGACACCGGCGAAATGACCCCTCTGGGCACCTATGCGGTGGGCGAGCGACCCATGTGGGTGCTCACCACGACACTGGGAGGCTAGGCGTTCAGCCCTGTGTCATTGCCAAGTGCATAGCGACATGGCAACCTCGCGGCCACAAACCACTGACGTTTAAAGACCAACTCTTCAGGAGATCCAACATGCGACTTGAAGGCAAGATAGCCCTCATCAGCGGCGGAGCGCGTGGTCAGGGCGCTGCCGAGGCCCGGCTGTTCGTTCAGGAAGGCGCCGCGGTGGTCATTGGTGACATCCTGGACGATGAGGGCATGAAGTTGGAGGCTGAGATCCGTGAACTGGGTGGCGCGGCCACCTTCGTCCACCTCGACGTGACCGATGCCGACCAGTGGGCCGACGCCGTAACTGAGGCGGTCAGCCGCTACGGCAAGCTGGACATCCTGGTCAACAACGCCGGAGTCGGCAGCACCAACATCGGCGGCATGAACGCCCCGCGCATCCACGAGGCGCCCGCCGAGGTGTGGGACCAGATCATGGACGTCAACGGCAAGGGCGTTTTCCTCGGAACCCGCGCGGCAATATCTGCCATGCGCACCTCCTGCGGCGGCTCCATCGTCAACATATCGTCCATCGCCGGCCTGGTTGGCCTTGGCCCGGGCTCCGGAGCCGGTGCCGCCTACGCCAGTTCCAAGGGCGCGGTGCGTCTGCTCACCAAATCCACCGCCATCCAGTACGCCGGCGAAAACATCCGCTGCAACTCGGTCCACCCCGGCTACATCGACACCGCCATGACCGAGCGGATGATGTCCGATCCGGAACTACGGCAGATGCGCATCGACGCCACGCCCATCGGCCGCATCGGGACCGTCGACGACATCGCCAACGGCGTGCTGTTCCTGGCTTCCGACGAGTCTTCCTTCATGACCGGCAGCGAGCTTGTCATCGACGGAGGCTACACCGCCCAGTAGTCAGGTTCGTCACCTGATTGCGTGGAGCCCTCCGTCGTCGGTACGCACTAGCACTTGACCTTCGGCATAGACCGGCTCGGTGCGGACGCCGGCCGGCAGTTGCAGCCGCCATAGCTCCGTGCCTTCGGCTCGACCCAGGCCATACAGCCAGCCGGCTTTGTCGCCGAACACCAGTAAATCGCCTACAACTATAGGCGAGACCAGGATGCCGTCCTCACCTTGGAATTGCCACCGCTCTGCTCCGGTAATCGCGTCCACGGCGTACATCTTTCCCAGCGTGTCGCCGACATAAAGGGTGTCTCCCGCGACGGCCGGAGCCGAAATTATGCCCTCGGTCCTTTTCTGGCGCGACGGGAATCCTTCTGGATAGTCGGGGCCAAACCGCCATTTGTCGCCCGGTTGGGAAGGCGGAGCCGGCAGGGGGAATCCCCACAGCCAGAGTTGCGACCACGTGCGCGTCACGGCGTATTGCCCCGGATACTCCAAGGCGTCGGCTTCCATTGCGAACAGTCGTCTCTCGGACACGAAATAGGTCAGCGCGTTCGCCGCCACCGGCGCGGCCGCCAGCGCGCCTCCGGTCCGGAACCGTGCCCGTTCCTGTCCAGTCCGGGAATCCAGCGCGTAGAGGCTGCGGTCCGCCGACGCCACGAATGCGAGCTGATCCGCAACGGCCGGAGGAGACCTGACCTCTCCAGGTGTTTCGTGTTTCCAGACCAATTCTCCAGTGGTGGCGTTCACGGCGTACGTGAAGCCGTCCAATGCGCCCGCGAACACGATCCCATTGGCCACCGCTACCGGACCTGACGTGGCGTCACCCATCTGGTATTCCCACCGGATCTCCCGGGTCCCAGCGTCCCGCGCCACCAGTCGACGGTCCGGCATGGTGTAGTACAGAGTGCCATCCGCCAACGCCAGCGAATTTCCGATGGGACCCGTTGCTGGCATGGACTCGATTTCCTGGCCAGTCTCCGTGTCAAGCACGGCGATACGGAAGTGCGCCCCCAGGAATATGCGGTCGTCGGATGCGATCGGCGCGGCTAATGTTGCGGGCCCCGTGTTGGCGCTCCATGCCAACTTTCCCTCGGGTTCGTCGAGCACATTCGATGCGTAACGCGTCTGCCCGAGGTTCCGCCCATGCATGGTCCATCCTTCGCCGGTGGACATGGAATCGAAAACCGTACCGGGCTGGCGGCCGAGCAAAATCACGGGATCGGGAATGAAGGGAAAGTTGATCCAGACCACGAACCCAACGATCACTAACGCTGCTACCGCGATGATGGCGTTGCGTCGCGAGACAATCCGGCGACGTCGCGACGCCACCTGCGCCCAATCGGGCAGATACCCTTCAGCGCCCGTGCGTTCAGCGGGTTCGTGTTGTGCGGGTTCCGAAGGATTATCGGGTGGGGTTGCCATATCGGTCAGGTTGCGGATGGTCAAACTAGTGGCGGGATGCGCTGGCGCATCCCGCCATCAATCTGCGCTGATTTACCGATGCGTGAGCGGACACCTAAACTAATCCCTTCCGTCATTACCGTGAAGATAGCCGATTTTCATGCTCATACGTGGCCTCGGCAAGGCAATCCGCAATTCTCGCGCAAGGGGGAATCCAGTGGTACCGGAGGGAAGGAAGGAAGGAAGCCGGGTTTAGATAACCATCCACGCATCAGTAGTTGCAAACTACACGTTGCGCAGTTTCGGGTCAAGGCGGTCGCGTAGCCAGTCACCCATCAGGTTCATGGAAAGCACCGTGAGTACGATCGCCATCGTGGGGAAGAAGAACAGCCACCAGGCGGTCACGATCAGCGTTCGACCGTCGGCTACCATCAATCCCCACGCCGGGGTCGGCTTCACCAACCCCGCTCCCAGGAAGCTCAACGTCGATTCTAGGATGATAACGTGTCCAACCTCCAGGGTGCACAGCACGACGACGGTGTTCACCACGTTTGGGAAGATGTGGCGCATCATGATGCGCGTCGGGGACGCTCCCGCCACTAGCGCCCGGGCAACGAAGTCCTGTTGTTTGATCGCCAAGGCTTCCCCACGCACCATCCTTGCAAATCTGGCCCACAGCAGTAACGCGATCACCACTACCACCGTCTGGAATCCTGGCCCGCTTACGGCTACTAGCACCAGCGCTAACAGGATCGACGGGAACGCCAACTTGATGTCGACGATGCGCATGATCAGGTTATCGACCCAGCCGCCACCGTAGGCAGCCAATAGACCGAGTACGGTGCCCACTCCGCCGCCCAGCGCGATCGCAAGCAGTGAGATGGACAGCGATATCCGGGCGCCGTGAATGATGCGGCTGAGAATGTCGAACCCGTGGCGGTCCGTTCCCAGGACGTACTGCCAACTGCCGCCTTCCTGCCACGCCGGCGGCATAAGGCGATCACGCAGATTCAACTGAACCGGGTCATGGGGCGAGATCACGTTGGCGAAGATCGCCGGAATGATCAACATAATCGCCAGGATCAATAGCGGTATGATCGGGTAATGGCGGATGCTGAAAAATGCCTGTCCGATTATGCCGCGTTGGCGCTGGTCCAGCGCGTCGCCGGCGGGCGTGGTTATAGCAGGGGCTACGGTCGGGGTGGTCATCGCTAATTTCCTTGTGCGGGCGGCAATGCTCGGGAATCAGCTCGTCTAGTAGCGGATCCGTGGGTTCAGGTAGGCGTACGCCACGTCAACCGCCAAGTTGATGAATATGTAGAACGCGGCGAACAGGATGACGATGCTTTGGATTACCGGGAAGTCCCGGTTGCGGATGGCATCGATTGCGAGGTCTCCCAGGCCGGGCCACACAAACACTGTTTCGATTACTACCGAACCGGTCAGGAGCACTGCGCCGATCAGGCCCATGTAGGTGAATGGAACGATCAGCGCGTTGCGGAAACAGTGCTTCCAGATGACTTTGCGCTCCGGCATGCCCTTGATGCGGGCCAGTTTGACGTACTCCGTATCCAGCACTTCCAGCATCGATGATCTGGTGAGCCGCATCACCGCGGCTACGTTGTAGTATCCCAGCGCCACGCCGGGCAGGATTATTGACTTGAGCCCGGCGTCGTTCCCTGAGGTGGGTAACCATCCCAATATCACCGCGAACACCCACATCAATATCAATCCAATCGCAAATGATGGAGCGGACTGGCCGATTAGCGCGACCACTTTGCCGGCCCAGTCGAAGACGGAGTCTTTCTTGACGGCCACCATCACCCCGATCGGCAAAGCGATGGCGGCGCTGACGATCCAGGCGAAAGCGGCCAGCACGACGGTATTGGGCAACCGCCGGGCGATCAGCTCGGTAATCGGCACTCCACCGTACGCCCAGGCTTCACCGAAGTCACCGGTGACGAAGTTGCCGATGTACCGGGCATATTGCACATAAATGGGCTGATCCAGCCCCCACGTCTTGCGGACCTGCTCGACCACGGTGGGGCTGGCGTCTTCGGGAAGCAGGATTGCAACCGGGTCGCCGGTGACCCGCGCCAGTGCGAATACCACGGCACTGATGACCAGCAACGCCAAGATGGACTGTATCACCCGCAAAAATATGAATCGCTGCATGGGAAACCTTCGCAGTCAGTGGGGCTGGATGTTGGGTAGTGGGAGGGGCGACCGGCCGGTCGCCCCTCAGTGTGCGTCGGGTTTACTGACGCACCACCTTGGTGTACTCATGACCCTTCATACCGCCAAAGTAGCTATTGTTCACCGAGTACTCGGCAACAACGTTGGGGTTTATGCCGAACTCCGCGAACAGGAAGCCCAGCGGTATCGTGGCGTTCTGATCGTACATGTACTGACCGGCGTCCTTCATCAGGTTGAGCCGTACTTCTTCATCCACGCTGTTCTGCCACTTGTTGAAAAGGTCTTCCGTGTAGGGGTCTTCATACATGTAGACCGCGCCGGCCAGGGTGGGGCTGACGAAGTATACCCGCATGTTGCGGCCAGCCGGCCAGAAGCCGGTTCGGTGGGTCCACAGCACGCCGTTCATCTCGCGGGCCTTGTACCGCGTGCGGATGGGCTGGAACTCGCCGATCTGCGCGTCAATCGTGAAGCCCACTTCCTCCATCCAAGAGATCATCGGCACCGCGATTTCCGTCAATTCGGGCACGCCGACCAGCTTGCCGGCCATAAACTCGACGCTGGGGCCGGAGCCTTCGGAATAGCCTGCCTCCTGCAGCAGTTGCCGGGAAAGGTCAGGATCGTAGGCCGGAATCTCCCACACCGGATCGAACGAGGGATCGGTTGGGTGCCAACCGGTGTTGGCCATCAATTCCATCTTGTTGTCGAAGAAGGCTTCGTTGAGCGCATCCCGGTCGATGGCATGGTTCATGGCGCGGCGCACCAACACGTTGGTGTTCGGGTCGTTGGCGTCCCGCCTGTCTTCCAGGTACTGGCCGCCGATGCCTATCCATACCATGAACGCCGGCAGTGTGCTCTGTGTTATGGCATAGCCCGCGTTGATGATCTCGCCCTGCAATTCCCGCGGAATTTCGGCGATGTCTGCCTCACCAGCTCGCAGCATGGCGACGCGGGTCAGGTCTTCTTCAGCGAAGAAGAACGTCAGCGTATCGAAATCGGGGTTGACGCGCCAGTGATCGTCGAACGCCCGCTCGTACTCAAGCCTCGCGCCCTGTTCGTAGCTAACGTGCCGCCATGGGCCGGTTCCCACGGGGTTCGCCGCGTAGGCTTCTTCGCCGTTGGTTTGCCAGTAGTCCAGACTGTAGACCAGCGGGTCGGTGGTGGCTTCCGAAGCGTAGAACGGGATCCACAGCTCGGGCCGGTTCATGTTCCAGACCATTTCGCTGTCGCTGACTTCCGTTACGGTAGCGGCGGTTCCCAGCTCAGCTGTTTCCCAAGTGGGCCGCTCCCCTTTCGGTCCCAGTATCTGGTGCCAGAAGTCACCGAACCCGGTCTTGGCTTCAGCGTGCGACCACAACTGAAAGCTGAAAACGAAGTCCGAGACACCGAAGGTGTCACCTTCGTGGTGGAAGGGCACGTTCTCCCTCAGCTTGAACGTCCACTGCTTCCCGTCCGGCGAAACCGACCACGATTCTGCCAGCATGGGCTTGGCTTCCCAGGTCTGATAATCTCGCTGAAAGAGCGCTTCCTGCATCGGCTGCAGGATGCCTTGGTTCGTACCGCCCACGCGCCAACCAAGTAGGTTTTCGGCGTACGGCGGGGTGATCGCCACCCGCAGGTCGGCTTGTACTGGCTCGCCGGCAGTTGCTGCCGGCTCTGGCTCGGCGGTCGGGACGGCGGTTGGGGCTGCTCCTCCCGCCGCGCGGTCACTCATGCCCGCGGGTTGAGCCAAGGCAGCTGTGGCGGCCGGTGCAGCCTGTGCCTGAACTGCCGAAGCCTGCGTCGCCGCCGGTTGCTGTTGTTGCTGGGCCGCTGCCGGCGCGCTCGTCGGCGGCTCCTGTTCAGCAGGAGCCCCGCAGGCTATCGCCGCGGTTACGGCGAGGGCCATCAGGCCAACGATCCCAGTGCGTAAAGCTGATCCTTTTAACATAGATTCCCACCTCTGCGCCGCTTCGCTCGTCGGCATCATGCGACGTGATACATCGCTTAAACGGCCGAGACCGTCTGAGTCGTGTGGCGGAAGGTACTGAAAATCCATATCGATGTCAACAGGTGTGTCTAGTGTCAATTGATTATTGTTCCGTATGTAGTACATGATACTGTGTTATAACTCATATATTCGTAGATATGGTTTCTTAAAAAGTGCTGATTCGTCGTATTAGTGCCTGTGGATTACGATAACGGACTTGTTCGCCGTAACGCGGGTGATTTCGCCAATGGTGTTTTCAGTCTCCGGTGACGCGTTACGCGGGGGAGCGGGCGGCGTATACAGGCTGGATACGCCGCCTCACCGGCGGGCTAGTTGCGCACCACCTTCGTGTACTCGTGGCCCTTCATCCCGCCGAAGTAGCTGTTGTTTACCGAATACTCGGCAATGACGTTGGGGTTGATGCCGAACTCCGCAAACAGGAAACCAAGCGGCATCGTCGCGTTCTGCTCGTACATATACTGTCCGGCCTCTTTCATCAGGTTCAAGCGTTCTTCTTCGTCCACGCTGCTCTGCCACCTGCTGAACAGGTCTTCGGTGTAAGGGTCTTCGAACATGTACACCGCGCCGTCCAGGGACGGGCTGACGAAGTACACGCGCATATTCCGGCCGGCCGGCCAGAAGCCGGTTCGGTGCGTCCACAGTACGCCGTTCATCTCGCGAGCCTTGAACCGTGTCCGAATTGGTTGGAACTCGCCAATTTGCGGGTCCACTCGGAATCCCACTTCCTCCAGCCAGGATATGATCGGCACCGCGATCTCGGTCAGCTCCGGCACGCCCACCAGCTTGCCGGCCATGAACTCTACCTTGGGGCCGTTGCCCTCGGCATACCCCGCTTCCGCCAACAACTGTCTGGCTAGGTCAGGGTCATATTCCGGAATCTGCCAGGCCGGATCATAGGAGGGATCGCTAGGATGCCAACCGGTGTTGGCCATCATCTCCATCTTGTTGTCGAAGAAGGCTTCGTTGATGGCGTCCCGGTCGATGGCGTGGTTCATGGCTCGGCGCACCAGCACGTTGGTGTTGGGATCGTTGGCGTCGAAACGGTCTTCAAGGTACTGGCCGCCGATGCCGATCCACACCATGAAGGCCGGTAGGGTTCTCTGGGTGATGGCGAAGCCGGCGTTGACGATTTCTCCCTGGAGCTCGCGCGGGATCTCCGCGATGTCCGCCTCGCCGGCCCGGAGCATGGCCACCCGGGTCAGGTCTTCCTCAGCGAAGAAGAAAGTCAGCGTTTCAAAATCAGGGGTGATGCGCCAATGCTCGTAGGCAACGCGCTCGTATTCCAGCTTTGCGCCCTGCTCGTAGCTGACGTGCTGCCACGGGCCGGTTCCCACCGGGTGCTCGGCATACACCTCCTCGCCGTTCTTTTGCCAGTAGTCCAGGCTGTAAATCAGCGGGTCGGTGGTGGTATCCGATGCATAAAATGGAATCCACAGCTCTGGGCGATTCATTCGCCAGATCATTTCGCTGTCGCTGACTTCTTCCACCGTGCCTGTTTTGCCCCAATCGTCAACGTCCCAACTGAACTTGCCGTCTCCGGGTCCCAACAGGGTGTTCCATAGCGGCCCGAAACCGGCCTTGCTCTCCGGATGCGACCACAACTGAAAGCTGAACACGAAGTCGGAAACCCCGAAGGTGTCCTCTCCGTGGTGGAACGGTACGTCCTCGCGAAGTTTGATGGTCCACGTCTTTCCGTCGGGAGAAACGGACCAACTCGTGGCCAGCATCGGTTGGGCGGACCAATCTTGGAAGTCGCGCTGGAACAGTTGCTCCTGCATCGGCTGCAGGATGCCCTGGTTCGTGCCGCCCACGCGCCACCCCAGCAGGTTCTCAGCGTAGGGCGGTGTTATAGCAACCCGGAGGTCAGTCTGTACCGGTTCGCCGGCAGTTTGTGCGGGCTCCGCCGTGACCGCGGGTACCGCAGTGGGTGCCGCGCCTCCCGCCGCCCGGTCGCTCATTCCGGCCGGCAGAGCCAGCGCCGTCGTGGCGGTCGGTTCAACGGGAGCAGCCGCCGGAGCGGCCGGCGCCGCCGGCTGCTGTTGGCTGGCGCTTGCGGGAGCGCTGGTCGCCGGCTCTTGCTCAGCTGGAGCGCCGCAGGCTATCGCTATCGTCAATATCAGGCTCACAAATACGCAGAATGCGATTTGTGACGAGCGTTTTATAGCCATATTCATGCACCTCCATTGTGAATTCGAATTGGTTACGTCGCGCAATATCATCATACATGATGATATACATTATTTGTACAGCCAACGCAATCTACTGAATGCGACGTAACTGTTCAGAGTTGGTGGGGTGAATTGGGCGAACTTGGTTTGCGGGTGGCTGGCTTTGGGGGCGGTGGTTATGTCATATAACTGGGATGGATACCGAAATCAATCTCAGGGCAGCTGACCGGGATGTCCTGATTGGCATCATAGTCCGCCAGCAAGCCATCATCGAGCGGCTGGAGAAGCGGATTGCCCAGTTGGAAGGCCAAGCCAAACCCCAAAGCTCCCGCCGGATGCCCGGTCTGAAGCCCAAAGCGGACCGGGAGCCAGCACGTCCCAAGGAGCCACGCAAACCCCGGTTTCACGGCTTTGCCCGATCCCGCATGACGCCCACCCACCGAGTGGAGCATGTGGTGGAGCAGTGTCCCGACTGCGGGACCCACTTGTCCGGAGGCTGGGCCCAGCGCACTCGGGAGGTCATCGACCTGCCCCAGGTTCCGGCGCAGGTAACCGAGCACGTTTACCTGGCCCGCACCTGTCCACAGTGCCGACGCTGCTGTGTTCCCAAAGCACAACTGGACGGCGTGGTGATGGGCAAGCAGCGTCTGGGGGTCAATGTCATCAGCCTGATTGCAGCCCTGCGGGAGGAGGCCAGGCTGCCGTTACGCACCATCCAATGGTACCTGGACACCGTGCACGGGCTGCGCCTCAGCCTGGGCGCCATCGTAAATGCCACACGCACCGTGGCGGGCAAAGCGCAGACCGAACTGGCGGGCATACTGGAGCGCGTCCGCGGCAGCCCAGTGGTCCACGCCAATGAGACCGGCTGGCGTGAAGACGGACACAACGGCTACGTGTGGACTTTCAGCACCTCCGACCAGCGGTACTTCCTGCGGCGTGGTCGGGGCAAGGCCGTGGTCGACGAAGTCCTGGGCAAGGAGTTTGCTGGCGTGCTGGTCAGCGACTTCTATGCCGCCTACCACCATTACGACGGTCCCAAGCAACGCTGCTGGGCTCACCTGCTGCGGGACATCCACGACCTGCGTGTCCTCTACCCTGATGATAGATCACTGGCCCAGTGGGCTGACGCCGTCCACCAACTCTACCGTCAGGCCACGACCTTTACCCACCCTTCAGAACCACCACGCCGCACCGCCCAACTGACCCTGGAAAGGCGACTGCTGGCCCTCTGCCGTCCATTCCGGGACGACCCGTCGGCCGTCCCGGCCAGACTGTGCCGACGCATGGAGAAGCACATCAAGGAACTCTTCGTCTTCGTGGCCCAACCGGAAGTGCCGCCGGACAACAATGCCGCCGAGCGCAGCCTGCGCCATTTGGTGGTCAGCCGCAAGGTCAGCGGGGGCACCCGCTCAGCGCAGGGCACCGACACCAAGATGACGCTGGCCTCAATCTTCGGCACCTGGCGAGCACAAGCTCTCAACCCCATCGCTGCCTGCCGTCAACTGCTCACTTCCCCTCAACTCTGAACTGTTACAATGCGACCGCCTTTGTCAACCTATCTGTCCGGGTAGAATTCTTCCCACGCCCACCGGTAGGCGATGATTACCGGCAACTCTCTGCTTTCCCCGTTGCCTGCGACCGCGCGGATCGCGCCCGTCGGTTCGTCCACGCTGATGGTGACGTTGACGCCGCCAATAGCAGTAGTGATGGATCCAGCGTCGAGTATCGACCTGTAAGGCCAGGCTACCGCTTGTTCACCAACGAGCACGCCTGCCACGTGGTCTTCACCCGGTCTACGGCCGCTATAAGGTGTGGACGGGATATCCGAGGCGAGGACTCGGCTGGCGGGATTCGCGGATAGCCATTCCCCCCATGTCGTCAGTTGGGACGGCAACAGGGTCAATGTCGCTCCGGCCATGGGGCCGGCGATTGCCTCGCCAGTGGGTTGGGACCAAACGCTGCCCGTGGCGTGGTCGTACCAGGTCATTGCCCCTTTGTATAACGCGCCCTGATTCCCGAATAGGTGAGCCGCACCGTGCGAGCTGCGATCGTGTACCAGCGCGGTGTAGCACCGGGGACACCAGGTGATGAGGACTGGCACACCGCCTATGGTATCGTTCACCATCTCGCGGTTGTAGAGGATCCCGGCGGGATAGGCCCGTGCCTCCCCGTTGATATCGAGCCCGATGACCAGCTCGTCGGCCGGCAGATCCGATTCGTCCGCGCTCAGGAACTCCGGGTCGTAGATCGGCGCGATGGCGTCTGGCCGTCTCAGTTGCTGGTACTCGGCGTCATTAAATTCAGGGGCAACCGGGCCCTCCGGCCCGATCACCTCGTCGAGGCTGCCAATGTAGACCGATGGCACCGGAGTTCGCGTTGGTGCCAAGCTGCCGTCGGCGGACGTGCCCCCCGACCTACATCCACCCCAGGCGGTCAGAAACAGGATTGCCACAAATATGAGGCAAGCTACGTTTTTAGGCTGCATCGCCCGATTTTACTCGGCGATACAGCCGATGGCGCAGGGTCACTTCAGCAGCCGCGCCAGCTCATCCGCGTTGGCCCGCATCATGCTCAGGTAGTCGGGATATTCGTCGTCGGGCAGTGAACGGATGATTCCGATCTGTATCGCGGTATCCCGCGCAACCTGCTCCAGGGCGTCGCCGGAGAACTGCGGCTCTGCGAACACTGCGGGCAGGCCCCGGTCTTCCACCAATTCCAACACGCCTGCTATGTCGTCGGGGGAAACCCCTCCGCCGTGGGATCCGACGAACCCCAGCACTTCCACGTCGTAGCGGGCTCCGAAGTATCCGTAGGCGTCGTGGAACGTGACCAGCACCCTGTGGGCCGCCGGTATCGACCCGACCGCGCCCGCGATGTAGGCGTCCAACTCCTCCAGTTCCTTGATGTACGACGCCGCGTTGTCGAGGTACACCGCCGCACCGTCAGGGTCAGCCGCCACCAACCCGTTGGCGATTTGGTTCACATAGTGGACGGACACCCTTGGGTTTAGCCAGAAGTGAGGGTCCCCTCCCTCTGGGCCGTGGTCGCGACCCTCTTCGGGATGGTCTCCTTCCTTAATGACGCCCACGAAGGCTATCTTCGTCGGCTTGCCGCCAACCGCCCAGCGATCCGCCACCTCCAGGTCGCCCGATTCCAGCGCGATCACCTCCCCTGCTCCGGAGACAGTAATGAAGATCCGCCCCGGCGCCGTAGCGATGTGAGGTCGCGCCCAGAAGCTGGGGTCTATCTCGCCGCTTAGCACGTCAGACACCGACGCCAGCAGGTCCAGGTCATGGGCTCCGAACGTGCGGACTTCGCCGTCGCTCATGACCACCAGCAACAATTCGCCGTCGTGTCTGATGGCCGCTTGGATAGGCCTCAGTTCCGCCGACGCCGGTATCAGCTGCTCCATGCCGCCCGCCTCCGGATCAACGACGTACAGTCCCACGTTGGGCCCCAGGGCAAAGAAGTGGTTCATTCCCGGGTGGCCCCAAACCGAGGTGAGACGGAAGTCTTCGGGAGAACCCTCGGGAGCCGGGACGAACGTGTGCTCAAACTCGCCGTCGCGGGCTTCCACCATCAGCGCGCCGCCAGTGCATCCGAACACCGCCTGGTGCCCATTGCCTGCGGCGCCGAGAAGGTCCGGACATCCCTCTGCGCTGTACAACACCTCACCGTCCAGGTTGCGGATTTCCGCGCCGATCGGCAGGTCGGCGTACGGATTTTCCGGAAATGCAGGCTGTTTGATGGTGACTGCGAAAAGGTCGTCTTCTAGCGGTACCGCCCAGCCGTGCTGCGGGCCAGCGTTGATAACCGTCGGCTCGTAGGAAGCGCCCTCTTCTTCCAGCTCGTGCTCGTTGATCAGTACAATGTCTCCCGAGCCATCGTAGAACACCGTAGCCCACTCGCTTCCGACGTACAGGTGCATCGGTCGGTCACCCGACAGGTCAAGACCTAGCCTCGACACGTCCCTTTCCACTAGGTACCCATGGTCGCCGTGCTCGTCCAGGTACACGCCGCCGTCGATCACGTGGACCATGTTGGCGTCGCTTGATACGGCGACCCCGAACCGCCCGCTGTTCGTAGCATGGATGCTGCCCGCCCGCCAACCCAGGTCGAACGCGTTCTGGTGCACGATGCCGGTTTCCAGGTCGATCACCGATAGCGAACCGGTTTCGCCATCGCCGATCAGGAGCCGGCCGGCCAGCTCCAACTTGTCCTCTTCGTCCTCGTCGTGCTCCGCGTCCGGGAACGGCAGTTCTACCAACTCCTGTGCTTCCAACCCTGCGGAGGCGACCAAGACCACAGCGTTGTCGTTTGCCGCGTTGGCGATCAACCGCTCGACCTGGCCGGAAAGCCCGGCGCCGTTGCTAACTATAAGGTCAGCCTCGTTGATGCGCACGCTGTCCCGCGGCGTGCTTTGCCACGTGTGGGAGTCGCTGCCCATGGGCACCAGAGTGTGTACCTCAACCCGCGCTCCACCCACTTGTTTCACCAGATCCGCGAGTACGGCGTTTCCGGCTACGACGTTGAGTTTTTCGTCAGGCGCCGGGCTCTCCGCAGAGACGGACGGCAGCGCAGCCTCGGTCATCCCTCCGTCCGACGCTGCGCCGCTGCAGGCGGTCACCGTAAGCGCGACGGCCAATAGGAGAATCAATAGCATCAGCGTGCGTCGTGGCCTGAAAGCATTGGCGAGTGGGGAGGAATGTCGACTAAATGGGTTCATAGCGCGTGCTCTATTTGTATGGTTTCGTATCCTGGCCTGTTCAATGCTCAGTATCGGTTGGCGACGAATTTGATATGAAGTATCGATAATATAATGTTAACGATATGAAGTATCAGTTTGCTGCAGTTATAGATAGTTGGTATCAGTAATAGGGCTAAAAATAAAAAGGAGCGCTGCTAGCCTTCAGCGCATTCGGAACAGCGGCCGTACACTTCCAGCCAGTGGCCGCTCATGTGGAAGCCCGCCGCCGCCGCTGCTTGCTGTAGCAAGCCCTCGACGTCGCAACCTTCCAGGTCCGCAGAGGCTCCGCATACCGCGCAAAGCAGGTGATGGTGATGCCCCTGATGGCTGAGCTGGTAGCGCAACTCCCGGTCTTCCAGCAGCACTCGGCACACCTGGTCGGTTTCCACCAGCAGCCTGAGCCCCCGATACACCGTCGCCCGGCCTACGCATGGCAGAGATGCGCACAAGTCCTCGGCCGTGAACGGCCGGTCCTGTGCGGCCACCGCGCCGATCACCAGGCGCCTTGGCTCGGTGTCCCGGTATCCTCGGTCGCTCAGCTGCGCCAGGATGTCATCCACCACCGCGGCGGAACGCGGTCGCGGGTGCTTGTGGCCGGAATGTCTGGGCGTGGTCGCAATCATAATGATACTGCGTATCGAAAGATTACTAGCGGCTTCGCATCATGTCAACTCCGACCGGTGACCTGCTTTCGTCAACGATCGTGCGCGAGAAGTGTCCCGATATCGCTGGGTCGTCGCCGGCGTTGCAGCACTCCCACCGGTATCGAAATCAACGGGCTGAATCAGGGTTGGCCGATTCACCAATATGCGGAGCGCGGGCGCGTGGTTTGGGACTGGCATGGCGGCAGGGGACAGGCGATTGACCGCTGCCGCCAGAGAGTATTCGGGTTCGTGTGGCTATGGACTTCCTCCGAATTATTAGAGTGTACAGGCGATGATTTGGAGAGTGTTGACCAGGTTCCGAGCGGTATCAGCCCTACGGCCGGAGGTGGTGCGCTGGGGTTTTTGCTCTCATTCTCCATGCCTGAAGCATGGCGCGCTGTGGCGGGCGCGGTGGCCGGGGCGACTACACCGGGTAAAGTGGCCGGAGACAGTCACCCACAAAGGCCGGCAGCGACTTAGTGCTGATTGGCCGTGAACGCTCGGAACCTGGTCGATGGAACCGATTGATCGCCTGTGAAGCCATTATAGAGCATAGGTTCTGAATACGGCAAGGGGGTGTCATAGAAAGAGGAAATTTCGCTACTCGGTATTCCGCTGATGGCCGGCGGAAGTAGATCTCCGCGGTGACGAAATCCGTTTTTCCGGTCTACGCAGTTTCTGGGCACTTCCGCTGCTGGAAATTGTCGGCCGCACCAATTTGGGAGATTCGCCGGCAAACCCCGAAATTCTGCCCGGGTCGCCCGTTTTGTCTCCCACGAAATATCCCACGGAATTTCGGAAAGGCCGTCACAGGCCGCTTCACTGGCGGCCCTGGTACTTGAGGGCTGGCCCTGACCGCTGCAATCGGGCTGGCCGGCTTCGCCATAGCTCCAGGCCAACCGCCGGAAGGGGAGACAAGGTAGACGTTGGAACGCTCTTCACTTGGGCTGAGTTGGAAAAGGGAAGTCTTTCCCAACGGTGCCTTCGCCTAATCCCCAATCCACCGAAGAGATGAGTGTCGGGGCGGGTTGAAAGGGTAAGAAAGTGCTCCCGGCTTCTGGGATAATGGTTTTTGAAACAAGAAACCGACCCGAAACGAGGAGCACCCATTAGATGCTACCACTGGGCAGCCCCGACCGCATCCACGTCGCCTTCGATGATCACCGTCTGGTGGCCAATGCCGGACTGCTCCTGCCGGTCACCCTGGCCCACCATCTGGGTCTGGGTGAGCTGGTGGACCGCCACGTTGACCTGGGAGATGCGCCGGGTCGAGCCAACCCGGGGGACAAGCTGCTGACCCTGGTGGCGTCGGCGCTGGCCGGCGGCGACTGCATTGACGACGCCGACGTGTTGCGCACCGGCCGGACGGCCAGCGCCATCGGCTGCGTGGTCAAAGCGCCGTCCACCCTGGGGACCTTTCTACGCAGTTTCCGGTGGGGTCATGTTCGCCAGCTGGATCGGGTGAGCCGGGAGTTCCTGGCTCGGGCCTGGGCTGCTGGTGCGGGCCCGGGCGATGCGCCGTTGACCATCGACCTGGACTCCACCGTCTGCGAGACCTACGGACTGGGCAAGGAGGGCGCCCGTCGCCATGGCTACACCGGCCAGCGGGGCTATCACCCGCTGCTGGCCGTCGCCGCGGACACCGGCGACGTGCTGATGGTGCGGCTGCGCCAGGGTCGGGCCAACACCGCTCGGGGCGCGGACCACTTCCTGCGGGAGACGGTGGGCCGGGTGCGCTACGCCGGAGCCACGGGACAACTCACCGTCCGCGCCGACAGCGGCTTCTACACCCACGCCATGGTCGCCGTCTGCCGCAAGATGGACGTCCGCTACTCCATCACCATCCGCCAGCACCAAAGCCTGCGCAATCTCATCGAGGCCATACCCGAGAAGGACTGGACAGCCATCCCTTACTGGATGGACGGCGCTGCCGACGTGGCCGAGACTGAATACACACCCTTCCAGCATGAGCCCGACGCCGCGCCAACGCGGCTCATCGTACGCAGAGTGCAGCCCGCGCCTGGTTCCCAACTGGCGCTGCTTACCGACTACAGCTATCACGCCTGCATCACCGACCGGGAGGGGGACACTCTGGAACTGGAGGCCGACCACCGCCGCCATGCCGAGATCGAGAACGCCATCCGCGACCTGAAGTACGGCGTGGGCCTCAATCATCTTCCCTCGGGACGCTTCCCCGCCAACGCCGCCTGGCTGGCGGTGCAGGTCATGGCCCACAATCTGGCTCGCTGGACGGCGCGCATCGGCCTGGGCGAGCTGGTGGTTACCACCAAGACCCTGCGGCGACGCTTCTTCTCCCTCGCCGGACGCATCACCCGCAAGGCCCGTCGCCTCACCCTGCATCTGCCCCAACACTGGCCCTGGGAAAACCAGTTCACTCACGCCCTGGCCCGAGTGCGCGCCGTTCCCCTACCAGCCTGACGACGCGCCGTCGGCGCCCGATCCGTCCACCGGGCAGCCCCGGGGGCTGTCCCGCCGACCCATGCCAGACCAGCCCGCCAGCGCCACTTCCGGCATGCCGCCTGGCCGTTTTCGCCTGCCGCCGCCACTGCGGGCCGCCACATTGCCACTGGCGTGGCCGCCACCGACCGCCCTGAACCACATCTATTGGCGATCGGGCCGGGCTCGTTCGCCTTTCTTACCCATCATCCCTCACGTCAACGCTAGAACCGCATCCCTTCGGTGGATTCGGGCTAATGCGTGTCTCCACGCGCAATTATCCTCTTGTGTAGGGGTCGACGCGCAGCCCTCCTTTTGACCTTCAAAAAGGACAATGCGAGACCAATATCGGGCATTACCGTCTGCATGTGGATAATATCCTCAGGACATGTGGAGCATTGAATGGTGCGAGGCCAACCGTATCCCGGGGAGCGACCCGCTTCTCGCGTGTGGGAGATCAGCTGTTCCCGATCAGCCCAGCTTGAAAAGTAGACATTCGACTCGGATTGAACGATTTGCAACATGTTCAGGGTTTCTGCGTCAGCGTACGTGACTTCCTGACTCTTTACGTAGTCGTAGACTTGGCCGTCGTACAGCAGCAGGTATTCCTTCGGTGATAGCGGCATAAACAACTGAACACCACTCCGGTTGAATCCCAAACCGGCATAGTGTTCGACTTGCTCACAGTACTGGTTGTACAAGACTACCGGCTTGTCGCCCAGGATGAACCGGGGCGACTCAATGCTTACCACCCGGGCCTTCAACCCAAGCATCCAACCCAGAACGGAAGGCAATTCACCCAAAAGCATCTCAATAGAGTTCCCGGTGATAGTGTAACTCGTGTCCCTATCTCGAATTTCGGTGTTGTTCTCCAATTGCCACTCTAACCAATAGTCAGCAACGGCTTCCATGAACTTCTGGCCGGGATCGCTTTTACGGGTACCCTCACATATTGCGTCGCCGCAAACAAATGCCACAGACCAATAGTCACCTGAGCGTAGCCGTCAGCCTGGTAGATCTCCCTGGCTATAAACGACTCCAACTTGGACAAACCGTCTTCCAGTCCACTGTTATAGAGATTCTTCCGTCGACATTGCTTGGCAATGCTGGCGTCCGGCACCGCCCTCATGGACGTTGTGTTGAGCAGATGGATGGACCTGTCCGTAGAGCCAAATCTCTTCATATAGAAGCGAGGCACGTAATGATTCTGTTTCCTATCGGCCATTGCAATGTTTCCTATCACACCGTCGCGCGGCGACGAGGTTCCGATTGGTGAAACCGCCCTGCGGTTCACCTGCGAACTCCCTAAAACCATTTGCCATTGGGATGCTTCCAAAGCCCAGTCCCTGTACGTCTTGGCAGCTCTACCTCACTCGCCCCCGGAAGTACCTCAATTTGACCAAGAGCTATCCGCTCTCGGCATACGCCTACGTCCAGGAGAATGAGACGGAAAGGCTGGTGGACACCCTGCAGGCTGATGCCGACATCATCATAGATACTGGGCTGCACGATGAACTTGAAACATTCCGTCCAGCACGCGCTTTCTTGCTGCGGGTGCGCAATGACTGCACTTCTCAGGCTTGGCCGAATCGGAGCACTACGACCCGACAGACGTACCCACCAACGAAGTGATCCAGCGCATCGCCAACGACCCGAACACATTCCTAGCCGAAAGCGCGGTATCAGCCACCGCCGATCTCCTGTCGCGGCTCATCGACCAAATGGAACTCGACAAGGAACGAGCCACCGTTCAGTACTCCCTGCCGTTGCTGGTCAGCTACAAAGACGAGTGCCTGCTCCACGAAGGGTAGGGGTGCCAAGTCACTAACCGATCCCCTGACCATCGCCTGCCGACGTAGCGGCTCGCTGCTCGTCCCACCGCGACCTGTAGCTTGCTCCACGAACCAGGAAACACCCGACACATCGAGAAACGAAATCCGTCACCGCACCGGGGTTTTTCCGCTGCCGTTCAGTCAAGGCCCGAGTAGCGAAATTTCCTCATAGAAAATGGATCTGGATCGGGTGGTGTTATCCAGAACCGTCGTCGGAGATGAGGGTAGGGGCGAATCATTACTCGCACCTGCGGGAGGCCAGCACATGTTCTCCGGCAACGAGATTGCCGCGCTTCGCTCGCAATGACAAGAGTAGGGCACTTGCAATGACAAAGGACAGGGCGCTCGCAATGACAGTTTGAAACGCGGGCGGGTTCGCGTGAGCGCGGGTGTCGCCTTGACGGTGAGCAGCTGCCGGGCGTATATTCCGGATATCATCTCTTCTGTGGGAGCCTGTTATGCCTATTTATGAGTACGGCTGCACCACCTGCGGCCACAAATTCGAAAAGTTGCAGCCCATGTCCGCCAGCGGTGCCGACTGCCCGCACTGCGAGCAGCCCGCCAAGCGCGCCATCTCCGTGTTCGCGGCTGTCAGCAAGGGCGACAGCTTCGCCAACGACATGGCTGACCTCGGCGGTTCGCCGATGCCTGCCCCGATGGGTGGCGGCGGCTGCGGCGGTTTCTGCGGCTGCGGCCACTGACCGACGCGCTAACCGAAAAAATGAGGGCGGGTCCAAAACCCGCCCTCTTTAATTTGCGCTGGTGCGTTGGGGTCTAGTCCGCTGCCAACGCCAGGCGCTGGATCTCCGCCGCGGCTTCGTCCGCGGTATCCGCCCAGGCCGCCCGCGCCTGGGCCAAAAGCTGCCGCGACGCATCAGCGTTCCCCTGCACCGCCTCGGCTTCCAGCCGGCCCATCCAGTACGTGTCGCGTACCGACGAGCGCCGGGAGAGCCGTTCGTCCAGCATTGACTTCGCTTCGTCGTACCTTCCGGCGCGGATGTACGTTTCCAGCAGCGCGTCTTCAAACACCTCACGCTGGGCGTGGCTGCCGCCGATGCGCGCCAGCATCGGATAGGTCGGCCCCATGAGGTCGGCCGCCTCGTCGTAGTCCCCGGCCACGAACGCCGCCGTTCCCAACGCGATGGGCAACGTCATCTCACGAGAAAGGTCGTCGCCCTTCTCGCCCTGCGCCTTCAAGCGGTCCACCAGTTTCTGCGTCGCCTCCGCGTCGCCCGCGCCGGCGAAGGCCAGCGCCGCGTGGCAGTCGCGGAATGGCGCTCCCGGCGCATCAGCCGCCGGCAACGCCAGGTCCCGCACCTCGTCCCAGGGCTTGCCCGGCTCTTCACCGGAATAAATCTGCAAACGCCACAACAACGATGCCGCGTCCTGAAGGTTGGACAGGTTCCGCGCCTGCACTCCCGGCCGGATGTGCGTTTCGTACAGGTCCAGGGCCTGGCTGTACCGCCCCTGCGCCAGTTCGAACAGGGCCAGGTGCCAGGACAGGTGCGTGTTGTACGATGCCCTCCGGTCGAACCCATCCAGCCAGTCGCCCAACCACCTGCCGCCGTTCATGGCGTCACCCTGCTCGAAGTACGAATGGGTTACCGAATGGCTTGCCACGGCGTTCTGCGGGTTTCCCTCCAGCGAACGGGTGGCCAGTTCCATTGCTTTCTCCGGCTGATTAGTTTCGTGATGGGCAAAGGCGTATTGACCCAGAAAAGCCCAGTCGTCCCCGTTGGCCGGCGCCACCTTCCGCATCATCGCCATGAGGTGATTGGGGAAGTCCGGCACGCCGGCGCCAAAGCAGCCCAGCATGTACAGGCGCTGCGCCACCCGCATTGCCAGCGTATCCGTCGGAAAGTCAATCAGGTGCTCATCGACCAGCCCGATGGCCTCGGTACCCTTGCCATGGGTGAAGCTGTGCATGATCCGGGCGATCTGACGCTCTTCTTGTGAGCACCCAGCCGAAAGCTCCACCGCCTTCTCTGCCGCTTCCCGCGCGGCCGGCACGTTCATCTGCAGGTGCAGAACGTACGCTTGCACGACGTGGGCCATCGCGAACCCTTCGTCCGCCTCAATCGCCGCGTTGAGCTTGACGTCCGGCCCGTAGTTCTGCGAAAGCACCAAGTCCAGACCTTCCTGGTAGAGGTCAGCCGCGGCCGGCGAGTTGGTCGTAATCGTCAATCCGTTCCGATTCTTCAGCATCGCGCACATCGTTCGCCCTCCTGATAAGGATTATCGGGTCTTATCGGTGCCAAGATTACCACAGTTCTCCTGGCTGAGGGTCGGTTCAATCCGGCGGCGCCTCACGCCAGTTCGGTGATGATCACTGCGCCGCCTGGAGTAGCTTCGACGTTGAGGTTGCTGCCGGCGAGCATTTTCATTCCCAGCAATGGCGTTGTATCCGCGCTGATCACATCAACTTCCCTGAGTTGGCCGTGCCACTCTACCCACCCGGTGTACACGGTAAGAGCGCGGACCGTTCCGTCCGCCAACGTCAGGACGACGTCATCTTCTTCTTGGGGCAGGTCCAACTGTTCAATAATGTCCGGCGGAAGGGCGATTTCCTCGGTGAACCCAGTGTCAATAGTGAAGTCTATGCGCTCTCCCCCACTGTTGACGTACAACGCAGTGAGAGGAACGCTCGGTTCCAAGTATCTGTTGACGGTTCCGTGATGCATGTCAAGGCGTTGACTTCTCCTTGCGAAGGATGCGCCCCGGCGTGCGCAGGTAGCCCATGTAGCTCTGGTGGCGCTGCATGGTGTGGATTACTGCATCCGGGCGCCTCTCCTTGAGTTTCCGCCTCGTTGCAGCCGAATTGTCGCCGATTTCGTAGTCGCCGCTGATCACGTCGATCTTTACGTATCGTTCCTCATCCCCGGGAGCGAGCCGATCACGAATGTTGGCCTCGTAAATCTCGTGGGCCTTCAGTTTTACCTCTGCGTACGGCATTCGTTCTTGGGCCATGATTTGCACCTCTCCGCGATTATACTGCTCCCTCCGCCTCCAGCCCGGCCAACTCATCCGGCGTCAGCCCGCCCAGCGTGCAGAGCACCTCGGCGTTGTGCTCGCCGAGCTGCGGCGGCGTCCCGGTATCCGAAGCCCGGCACGCCGTCAGTTGTATCGGCGTCGCCAGCGACCGGAACGACCCGCCCAGCGTATCCCCTGCGTCCACATACATCCCCCGCGCCTCCAGTTGTGGGCAGTTGGCGAGATCGGCCACGCTCTGCGCGACGCCCATGGAGAACCCCAACTCCGTGAAACGCCCGGCAACCTCCCACTTCGGTCGTTGCGAAGACCACTCCTCGATGGCGGGCACCATCTCGTCAAACACGAAATCAGCATCTGGAAACTGCTGGAGGTATCGCTCGTCGCCCGCCGGCAAATCGGTCCTGCCGATCAAATCCCACAGACCCGCCAGCCGTTGCGGACTCCGCACACCGGCCATCACGACGTACCCGTCCGATGCGCGCAACGCGAGTCCCGGATTCAGCGCCGCCTGTCGAGTCCGTCCCGGAGCGTTGCCCGTGGCTTGGTAGGCGTTCATGTTGCTGATCACGTGGGACGCCATGCACTCGTACATCGCCACGTCCACGTGCTGGCCGACACCGGATTGCCGGCGCGTTTCCAGGGCCAGGACAATGCCCAAGGCCGCCCAGACGCCTGGAACCGAGTCGCCCATGTTGTCGCCCACCGCCTGAGGCGTCCCGCCCGGTTCGCCGGTGAGGTCCATCCACCCCGCCATCGCCTGTATCGCCAGGTTGTTAGCCGGCCAGTCCGAGTACGGGCCGCGGGCGTCGGGTCCGTCGCCGTAGCCGGTGATCTCCGCATAGATCAGGCGCGGGTTGATCTCCGTTAGCCGTTCGTATCCTAGGCCCAGCCGGCGGAATGCCCCGGGGCCCCAGTTGTCCAGCAGCACGTCCGAGTTAGCCACCAGGCTTTCGAATGCGGATTTGCAGGTCGCGTTACGCAGGTCCAGCGTCACCGACTTCTTGTTCCGATTGATCCCGAGGAAGCGGCTGCTGATTTGCCCGGTATCGGGATCCCCGATGAACGGTCCGCGGCCTCGAGCCAGGTCTCCCGTCCGCGGCCGCTCGATCTTGATAACCTCCGCCCCCATGTCCGCCAGTATCTGCGAGCAGAACGGGCCGGCGACGATGTGCGTGGCGGCGAGGACGCGGATACCTTCCAGGGGCAGGGGGAGGCCGGTACGTGATTCAAGAGGAGCGTTGTCATCGTTGTCATTATTGTAGGGCATCGGATTGTATCTCCACTGCGCTGTGTTCGCTGCCTCATCCATATTAGCTATCCATATCTGTATTCTCTGTGAGAACACGCTGGTACTCTATCAACCTGTCATGCAGCCAGTCCGCCATCTCAGGCCAGTTCTCCCGTTCGTGCGTGTTCGTGTATAGACAGTCTTCACCTCTTCCGCTGTTAAGTATCTGCCAATAATTCTCAACCCGCAAAGCACTGCCTTCACTGTCATCGCCAGTCCGTGGTCGTATGTATATGCCGACCCTGTTTCGCGAGAGATGCTGCGAAACAACTATCCCGGAGACGTCGTGATACACGTTGCTGTCTATGTGGTTTGGACGCAGTTGAATGTCGTTGGGATGACGTTGAGCATAAAACTGCCAGAAATCGTGTCGGAACTGGCGTGTTTCATTAAGGTGGCTATTTTCTTCTTGCGCGGAGGCGCGAACCTGACGGTCCCAATCGCTGGGACGCTCCAACACCTCAAAAACTGGTACCATCAGCGGATCAGAGATTTGCAGAACACGCAACCTGATGGCGAAAAAAGAAAACGGGTCAGTCGTATGCTCATTCAACCAACGGACCGCTGAAAGGTGAGCGTCATTGAAGCGCTCGGAAATCCATATGATCGTCCGGGCTTCCAAGCCTGCCAAGTAAGTAAGAATCTTGCCCAGATGATCATGGTCAGTTGAGCCGTACTGATTCTCAATCAGTACCGGGCTGCCGTCTCTGGGGTTTATGGCGAGAATATCAGCGGAGAACTGCCCTACCGCAACCTCGGTGTTGCCAGACTCCAACGGGATCCCTACCACTTCCGAAAGCCGTTCCAAGTTATCGGCCAGCCATGGCGTGAAATTGTGGGCTTCGTGGGGCCAAACATCACGCAAGTTCACATCCTTCAATTCGCCGAACTCCATCTCACGCCTCCGTATGGCCGTCCATATAACCATGTGTCGATTATGACACATGCTCCGCCAGGGACCGCAGCGCTGCTCGCGCGCCGTGGCGCATGGGCTCGAAGTGGCTGAAGCAGAGGACCTCGAAATCCAGCTCGGCAAGCTTGCGGACCGACGCTTTCGCTGTTTCCATGTCGCTGGAGAACCAACGAGACGGCAAGGTCAGCCGGTCGTGATAGCGCTGCACCGCGTCGCCCACGATGAGCACGCCCTCCTCGGGAAAAAGCAGGCTGATGCTACCCGGCGTGTGCCCCGGCGTGTGCACTACTCTGGCGCCACCCAACAGCGGCAGCACGTCCCCTTCGTTCAGAGCGCTTGCCACCGGCACGTGAGATGGCGTCATCCAGGTCATCAGTGGCCACATGAACGGACGGAGCCAACGGGGCGTTACAGGGTTGGGTATCTTCTTCCCCGCCTCCCCCGCCAGGTACGGTGCCTCCAACTGGTGCGCGGCCAACGGTGCCCCCGTAGCTTCTTGCAGCCCTGCCATCCCGCCCACGTGGTCCGGGTGATAGTGCGTGGAAATCAGCTGTCGCACCGATCCCGGGGCGTAGCCCAGCCTCCCCAGGTATTCCAAGACCCGTCGGTGGTGGTAGAGCCGCCAGCCCGCGTCAATGATGGTTACCGCCTCTTTGCCGGTTTCGGGATCCGGGGTGAACACCAGGAAGGCGCTGGTGGTCAACAGGCCTCGCTGGTGGAGGCCCGGTATGACCTCTCCGACCCGCGCGCGGGGGCCCGGTATGCTTGGCCTTCGGTAGATCCTGACCTTGCTCATGGCGCAATTGTGTTACGAGGAGGCGGCCTTAGCCGGATGCCGCCGAGGTCGCCGACTATCGCAGGTCGATGACCCGCCGAGCCTTGAACTGCGTCCGTTCGAATTCGCCCTCGGGCCTGAGCTCGACGGAGACGCCGACGCCCAGTGCTCGCCGTAGGGTATCCCGCACGCGATCACGCAGGGCCTCCAATCCCTCGGGACCGCCCTCACCCGCAGATGCCCAAAGGCCGGCGGACACCTCGGTCTGCACCGTCAATTGGTCCAGGTAGCCGCGTTCCCGCGCCACCACCAGCCGGAATTCCCCGCCGAACTCGTCCAACCCGCGCAGCACATCTTCCACGCGTGAGGGGAACACGTTCTGACCTCGGATAATCAGCATGTCGTCCGCCCGGCCATAGATCCCCTGGGTAAGGGTCGGATAGGTTCGCCCGCACGGGCAGTCCGCCATCTCCCAGCGGGCGATGTCCCCCGACCAGTACCGGATCATCGGCTGCGACTCCCGCTCCAAATGCGTGTACACCGGCACTCCCTCACCGCCCATTGCAACCGGCTCGCGGGTTTCGGGGTCCACTAGCTGCGTGTACACGATGTCCTGCCACAGGTGCATGCCCTGCTGCAGGTGCCGGCATCCGCCGTTGGTCATCCACGGGGTCATCTCCGCCATGCTGCCCTGGTCGACCACGTAGCAGCCGAAAGCGTTCTCGATGGCCTGCCGCGTTGCCGGCACGCTGGCCCCGGGTTCCCCGCTGAAGAACATCAACCGGAAGCCGAAGTCCGCGCGCGGATCGACGCCCATCTCCCGGGCCGTCTCTGCGAGATACAAAGCGTAGGACGGTGTGGCGTACAGCGCTGCCGGACGAACCATCTGCGCCCATTCCACGGCTCGCTCTGTCTGACCGGGCGCTCCCGCCCCGAAGGGGAAGCACGTCGCGCCCAGCCGTTCCGCGCCTACCAATGCTCCCCAGCTGCCCACGTACAGGCTGAACACCGCCGCCACCATCACCGTATCGGTTGGCCGCACTCCTGCCGCCCATAGGATACGCGCGTGGGCCTCGCCGATGCGTTCCCAATCGCCCTTGCTGATGCCAAACACCGTCGGCCGTCCCGTGGTTCCCGATGTCCCATGGATACGGTGAATGTCATTTTGAGCTACGCACAGGAACCTGCCGTACGGCGGATATGCTTCCTGCTCCACCCGCACCTCTTCCTTGGTCAGGATGGGCAGGCGGGCAAACTCCTCGAGGCTCTGGATGTGCGCGGGGTCAACCGGGGCGTCCCGCCAGAACTCGCGGTAGAACCCGGATCGTTCCCAGGCGTAGCGCACCTGGCCCTGGAGCTTCTGCAGGATCAACCCGTCCCGCTCTGCCGGGTCCATTGTTTCCAGCCGAGCGTCCCAGTGCTCGGCGTCTGGACCGGGGACGTACTCAGAGTCGTATTGTGGAGGCCAGGACATCATCATTCACCTGACGACAGTGCGGAATGGATGAATTCCACCATCTCCCCCGTGAAAGTCCCCACCGGGAACACGCCGTCCACGCCCGCCTCACGCAGCGGTTGGACGTCGCCGTCGGGTATCGTCCCCCCGACTAGCAGCATTACGTTGTCCTCGGTAGAGCTTCCGCGCAGCCCGTGCCGCTCCAGCGCGTCAACCATTCTCGGCATCAGCCGCAGGTGCGCTCCCGACAGGATGCTGATGCCGACCACGTCCACGTCCTCTTGCGCTGCCGCCGCCGCAACTTGGTCCACCGTAACGCGCATGCCGAGGTAAACAACCTCCATCCCAGCGTCCCGCAGCGCTCGCGCGATCACCTTCACCCCGCGGTCGTGCCCGTCCAGGCCGAGCTTGGCCAGCAAAACTCGCGGCGGATTGGTTGGTCTATCCCCAAACGCCGACGCCATACGTCACCTACCTTCCATCGAAGTACTGGCATCGTCCCCGAGCACTCGCAGGACGACTCCGGCTACGATCAAAACGGCAAAGCCAATCGCGGGCGCTGCCTGCGGACCTTCAGCGGTTCCCAGGCTGATGATTACGCTGGCAATCAGGATAGCGGCTATTCCCAGGCACATCGTACCCAGATCGCCGAGCATCTTTCTCATCGGCGCAATTTCACGGCGATGATCGCCGTAATAAATCCCAAGGACAACCCTGCGCCGCCGTACGCCAATGGCAACAACTCATCGACGATGTACCGGTCGGCGCTGAATGCGCTGAAACCCAACCAGTTCCCGGCCAGCATCACCCAGCTAAACCCAAAAAAAGCGGTCAACCATACTGTGACGAAAATTGCCAGTGGATTGTTCATAAGGTGCGTCTCTGATGTCGCAACCACCGTTCCGTACGGACAATATACCGCACATCCATCCCACCCGCCTAAAACACCCCCGGGTCCACGTACTCTCCCCATTCTTCTCGCAGCGCGCCCATGATTTCTCCCTCCGTTACGCCGGTTCCCACTGCGGTCAGGATTGACGGCATCAGGTTACCGTCTGCTTTCGCGGTTTTGACGATGTCCCGAAGGGCCGTCGATGCGTCCGCTTCGCTCCGACCCAGACGGACCGTGGTCAGCCGTTCAATTTGGCGGTCCTCCTCGGCATAATCGAACTCGAACAGCTCCAGACCGCCCGCGTTGTTGGCGTCCCCACTGTATTCGTCGTTCACTCCGACGATGGTATAGTCCCCCGACTCCACCCGTTGCTGGTAACGATAGGATGCCTGCGCGATCTCGCTCTCGATGTACCCGCTGCCGATGGCCTCCAGCATCCCGTCGAGCATGCTCCCGTTCCCCATGCCGTCGATGCGCTCGATGTATGCCATTGCCGCCCCTTCCAGCTCGTTGGTCAGCGTCTCCAGGTAGGCCGACCCGCCCAGAGGGTCGGGCGTCGCCGCCACTCCCGACTCGTGGGCCAGGATCATCTGCGTTGCCAGCGAGATCCGCATCGCCTCTTCGGACGGTATGTCGTAAGCCTCGTCGTACCCGCTGACGTGCAGCGACTGCGTGCCGCCCAGCACGGCGGCCAGCGCCTGTAGGCCGCCCCGCAGGATGTTGTTCAGCGGGTCCTGGCGCACCAGGGTCGATCCCAGTGTTTGGGTGTGGAACCGCATCCGCATCGACTCCGCTCGGGTCGCGCCGTAGCGGTCCCGCATCAGCCGCGCCCACATCCGCCGCGCCGCCCGGAACTTGGCGATCTCCTCGAAGAAGTCGTTGTGCACCCCGAAGAAGTGCGACAACCGCGACGCGAACGCGTCCACCGGCAATCCCCGCCGCATCGCCGACTCCACGTATGCCATCCCCTGCGCCACGGTGAACGCCAGCTCCTGCACCGCGTCGGATCCTGCCTCGCGGGTGTGGTAGCCGCTGATCGATATGGTGTACCAGTTGGGCACGTGCCTGGTGCAGAACTCCACCACGTCTGTGGTCAGCCGCAACGCTGGCGCCGGCGGCAGCGCGAAGGTCTTCTGCCCGTGAAACTCCTTCAGCGAGTCGTTCTGCACCGTCCCTCGCAGCGCGGGCCACGGCGTCCCCCGTCGCTCGGCGTTGTGCAGGAACATCGCCAGCAATACGATGGCCGGATGGTTGATGGTCAGCGACACGCTGGCCTGGTCCAGGGGGATTCCCTCGAAAAGCTCGCCCATGTCGGCGGCGGTATCGATGGCCACGCCCAGGCGGCCCACTTCGCCCTCGGCCAGCTCGTGGTCCGAGTCGTATCCCGTCAGCGTGGGGTGGTCAAAGTCGGTGCTCAGCCCCGTCTGCCCGTGGGCCAGCAGGAAGCGGTAGCGCTCGTTGGTCGCCTGGGCCGTCCCGAACCCGGCGATCTGCCGCCGCGTCCACAGCCGGCCCCGGTACATCGTCGGATATGCGCCCCGCGTGAACGGAAACTCGCCCGGCTGGCCTAGGTCCTTGCCCGGATCGAAGCCGCCGCCGGCCAACCCTTCCGGCGTATAGAGCGGATCGATGGGGAGGCCGGAGAGGGTGCGGTGCCGGTGGTCGTTGCTGTTGGAAACCATGATTCACCCGCTTCCTATTGAGGATCTACGGTCGTCTGTGTCTGTCGTTGCCAGCGAAGCGCGGCAATCTCCGTGGCGCGCCGTCCGGTGTCGATCAACCCTGAATTGCGCGCGCGTCGGTCACCTGATCGGTCATCCGAACGGATTCGGATCGCGTTCGATGATAGCGATATTGTCGGACATGTTCGCTATCCACCTGCGGATGGTGGCCTCATCCTCGGCCCCGATATCCCGTCGCCCGATATAGTCCGCCAGCGCACTCTCCAACTCCGTTTTCGTGACCGGAGTCACCACGTGCGGCGGCAACATGCCGGCGCAAATCTCGTTGACCTCCCGGCTATGGGTAAAGCCGAACACGGCGTCTTGGCTGTCGCGCGGAGGCCACAAATACTCGTAACTGATCACATCGACCAGCGCCCACGTAATATCTCGCTGCGTCATACTCGCCTTTCCTGTGACGCCAATCGCCACTTGCGGTTTTCAAGGACTATCAGACCTTGCCTCTTCAACTGCTGCTGCGCGTTGCGTATGTCATGCTTCCATCTCTTGCCAAACGATTGCCCATTGATCACCCGGTCCACCTCGTCGTCACACAGTTCCGGCTTGAGATTCCGTACCAACGAATTGATTTCACTGGTGGGTAATGGACCGTGTTTCCGCAATACATACCCCACCGCATCCGCAAATTGGCGGGTCATCGACCCCTTGGGGTCAATTCCGAATTCGGGAGCCGCTACACGTAAGCCGATCAGTTTCTCGTTGATGTCATCCAAGGCGTCGTCGTATTGGCTGGCTGCATCAAGTCGATTTGCTTTGTCGGTTCGCGCCTTGATCCTCTGGGCCGCCTGCGCCAAAACGTCCAGTTCTGCCAATTGATCGTTGGAAACCGCGACTCCCATAGCCCCATACTCGGTGAGGTCGTTGGCTATTTCGTCGACTGCCTCGGCGTGCGTAATCTTCACGCCCAATTCAAAGTTTCCCACTAACCCGTTGTTGGTCAGGTTCGCTGATGTCACGATTGCCGTGTGCTCATCGGCAACGTAAGCCTTCGCGTGCAGGTGCAGGAGATGCCGGACCGACGTACCTGGGACCCGCACAACCAAAGCAATGCCCCGCAGTCGACTAACCCATCCGCAAGACTGCCACCCGCCAGGCTCGTCAGCACGTCAATTTTCACTGATTGCCGCGAATGCACTTTGCGAGCCAGCCGTTCCAGCGGTCGCCGGCGTATGAACGGCGCAACGATGATCGCAGATTCCCGGATGGAACCCGCGAATTCATCGAACGTTTCTATCCACGGCGACCTTATCGATTGCATCCTGACCCTTCGTCCCAAGAGTTGTTAGGTTGATCGGCAAGCTAGAGCTAACCTCGACGCCATGTCAAGCTGACCGGCGGCCACACGCGTACCCAGTTTCCATCAAACTGTTATTGCGAGCGAAGCGGCGGCAATCCCGTTGGCGGAGGAGACGTCGTTCAGATAGCGAGATCGCCACGTCGCTGGGCTCCTCGCGATGACAAACTGGGTACGCGTGAGGGGCATTATTGAGCTGACGGAATCCGCTGCGCAAGCTGCGACGTCACTTTATTGGACTTACGCGCTACCCCGAAAACGATTTGCGCAGCCGAATGGGGCGGCAGCCGTCCAGTGATTTTTAGAGGGCTTCAATCCGATGCTGCGGTGGACGCGTGATGCACCGAAGTTTTGACCAAGTCTTCGACCGGGATGCCAGAGCGTTCGTGTAGGAATTGAGCCAATTCCGGTGCAATCCCTCTTCGGCCGGACAGGATGGCGTCGAGGTGGGCGTCACCTCCCGCCAGCGGGATCAACTGCTCTCGCGTTACGATTTCTTGGTCCAGCAGGAACCCAAGCAGCGAGTTCGGGTCTGGGTCTTCCATCGGGTAGTGCTCGTCCTCATACTGTATTATCAGGTTAGAAATCCGGTCCAACTCCTCCCCTTCCGGAGTATTCATCTCCGCATCCAGTAACTCAGAAACACGCGCCAGCGCCGCATCGTATTCCGCTTCACTATGGACTTGGTTAATCTCTGGCATAGTTACACTTCTCCAGCGTCAATAGCGTTGTATTCGGCGTGCGTGCCAATGAACCGGATATAAACCACCCGGTAAGGGTAGTTTACCTTTACCACCAACCGGTACGTGTTGCCCTTGATGTTGAACACTGCCCGGTTTCCGGCAATAATGCTGGCGCTGGAATACCTTTCCCGGATCCGGCGTGGCGCCTCCCAATCTGCATGTTCAACCACCTTGTACCAGTCGAGCAATGGCTGTCGGGCATCAGGGTATCGTTCCCAGAACTCGCGTAATGATCTTTTGGCCATGATGCGCATGGTGTTCTCTGGTTGAGCCCTATTTTAACGATCGCCGTAACCAGCGGGGTCGATTGCCTCCCTCGCGCCACATACCAAATGATAAAATGATCTTGTAATTTACCGTTGACGTCCGCCCGACGGAGTGAAGGCAATAAACACCATCAAAACGTTCTTCCTCCTCATGGTTCTTACCGGCCTTCTCCTGCTGATCGGCGCCGCCGTCGGGGGCGAGGCCGGCCTGATTATCGCTGTGATCTTGGTCCTGGCCATGAACTTTGGCGCCTACTGGTTCAGCGACAAGATCGCCCTCAGCATGGCCCACGCCCAGCCCATCACCGCTGACGATGACCCCGAGCTGTATCAACTCGTGGCCGAGCAGGCCCGCCTCGCCAACATGCCCATGCCCAAGGTGTATGAGATCGACGAGCCGTCTCCCAACGCCTTCGCCACCGGTCGCAACCCCCAGAACGCCACCGTCGCCGTCACCACAGGCATCCGCCGCATCCTCACCCGCGAGGAACTGGCCGGCGTCATGGCCCACGAAATGGCCCATGTCGGCAACCGCGACACCCTGATTATGACCGTCGTCGCCACCAAGGTGAACAGGGACACCGCGCCCACCGTGAACGGGGCGGTCATCATGGCGGTCAACGCCCACGCTTCCGGATGCACGCCGGCGACGACGAGGTCGAAGACCCGAGTCACGGCGACGAACGCAGCCAGAAGCGCAAGGAAGCCCAGGCCGCCCAGACCAATCCGTATTGTCCAACGATAACCGTTCATAGTTCCCCCAGTTCGTAGAGTAAGTGTAGGACTTTCGCGCGGGAAGGCAGTTTAGCAGTCGTGTACCACCGGGTACGACACGGCAACGGGTGCGGTTCTCGGCGGTTACGGCATTCCGCCAAGGCAGGGACAATCCCTGGGCAAACGGCCGGTTCGGTGGAGACGGCCAAGCAACCTGGAAACCACACGGATACCCCGCAGGCATCGAGTATTTCCGCGAGCGCGACAGCTCAAACCCCGACCACAGCACATGGTGGCCGCTTGCGGACTACGAAATATCGGCAACACGCCCGTTTGACAGCCAATTGGCGTGGTGATAGCGTCGCCTCATCGACAACCGGAATTTCCGCAGAAAACGAACTCGGACCAGGGCCAGTGCAGGCTAGGAGCGTGATTATGGAGCGGCTACGGTTTATCGACGGTGATGCCCACGTTCTGGAACCGGAGAGGATTTGGCAAGATTATCTGGAAAAGAAGTACCAGCACCTGATCAGCGGGCACGTCCGCTGGGTGAGGGCAGCTTCCGGCGAGGGTTCCAATGGAGATGCCTCCGACAACAACGCCCTCGCCTTTGAGCTTGAGGTGGAGGTGATGGGCCAAAGGCCGTTGGGCGAGCGGGACCCCACTGCCGCCACCAGGAACTTCCAGGACCGTGACCTGGACGAGCTGGATTTCGCCTACGGCAAGTGGGCCGACCAGGACTTTCCCGCCAGCGCCTACCGCGAAGTGATGGACACCCATGGTGTGGACCACATGATCCTCTACCCCACGGCTGGCTTCTGGACCACCGGCGTCGCCGAGATGGATGGAGAGACCGCCATGGCCATCCGCCGGGCCTACAACCGCTGGCTGGGAGATTTCTGCCAGGAAATCGGAAAGGGGGCATGCGGTGCGGCGTCCATAGACCTGCGCGACCCGGCCGCGGCGGCCGCGGAAGTGCGCAGGTGCGTCAAGGAGTACGATTTCAAGGCGGTGCACCTGAATCCGGCGCCAGTACCCAACTTGCGGCTTTTTGATGAGGATTGCGATGTCCTATGGGATACCTGTGCCGAGTTGGGCGTGCCGGTGGGGCTGCACCCGAGCGCCAACCACCCGTTTGACCAAGGGCTGCTGGACTATCTGCCTGGGTTGAGAAACTGTCGCGCCACCGTGTCCTTCGTGATGGGCAGCATGCTAGCCTGTACCGGTTTCGTCATGGGCGGCGTCTTGGAGCGGCACCCGCAACTGAAGCTCGTGTTCCTGGAATCGGGCTGTGGCTGGGCGGCTTTCTGGCTGGACCGTCTCGAAGCCGGCATCCAGGGCGGTACGCGCCGGCTCAGGATACAGGGTTTGAACCACAATCCCGTCGAGTACTTCCAGCGTCAGTGTTTTGTAGCAGCCGACCAGGATGATCCTGGCGTCGAGCCACTGATCCGAGCCATCGGAAATCACGTCATTGTCGGGGCCACCGACTTCGGCCATCCCGAGGGGAGAAAGTACTTCAAAGCGAAGCAGGACCTGATGGAACTCACCGGCGTGTCCGACGAGAGCAAGCACAAAATCATGTGGGACAACGCGCTGCGAGCTTACCCCATAACCCCCGGCGACTAGAAATTCAGCCGGAAACCCTTTCGCCGGTTTCCAGACACACCGCCGAGTAGTAGCTGGCCTTCTAACCCCACCGCGGGTTGGTGGAGTTCGCCAGGGCTGGTTCGCCTCTAGGCACCCACTTGTCGCGTAGATCAATCTGCGGATTGGGTCAGGGTCCCATTGGCCGCCAACGCGGGAGTCTGGACCGACCCCTATTATGATGCCGGCGGCAGCGAAATCTGGATGATCACCCGCTCGGTTCCGGTCCGAGATGCCGACGGTGTCTTCGCCATAGTCACCACCGACCTGCCGGTGGAAGCCCCCGCCCGCTGACGCCTTGGCGGCTTCAAGGTACTGAGTTCAGCGTGCTTCGCTGCGCCAGTTCCGTTACACCTTCCGGGTTCTTTTCGACGACACACGCCGAATGTAGGCCCGAGGCCGAGAACAGCCTAGCCATGGCGACGACAGCGACGCGGCCGACAAGGTATGGTGCACCACCAAGCGGGTCACGGATGCTGGAGTGCCGTCCCGCACCACCGAAGCACTCTTGGCGCCGGCCAGCAGTATTACGACACCTGCGAGGAGGAGAACCCCGCCGCCTATTACGGATGCGTGAACGGTTACCTAAATTGGACTTTACACATTTTAAGCGGCGTAAGCGAGAAAGGTTGCAACTCAATGGCACAGGGTAGCCGGAAGTTCCCGGACAACAGCGTTGGCGGCGGATAGTGAAAAACCCTCCGACGCCAGCCACGGGTGGCGGTGTCCCAACGTGATGGCATCCGTTGCTTCCCTTAAATTTTGCGTAAAGTCGAGGCCCATACAGTCATAGCAGGAGATTCGTTGGCCCAGGTGTCGGTGAGAGAAATATGAACTCCCTGGATGTGCAACAAAGTGAGGCGACCCTTCACCACCCCAACTGAAACGCTCTCGCCATTCCCAGGGCAATCGCATTTCATTGGGATAGGACTTTGAGCAGGTAATCGAAGTCCCATCCGGTAATCGAAGTCCCATCCGGCCTTTTTGCGTTTCGCTTTGATGCCGACTTTAGCACTGTGTTCCTGCTTCTCGACTTTGTACAAAAGCTAGCAGAATTATAAGAACAGGGTAAGCTCGACCAAATCACTACAAGAGGTCGAGCATGCCTACCCTGCCCGCAGTCATAGTAACCCTGCTGCTGCCCTTTGAGCACCTGTTTGACCCCAGGACCTGGCGCAAGGCTCAACTCCTGGCGGTAGGAGCGATCCTGTCTCCCGGCAAGCGCACCGTGTCCTCCGCCCTCAACATCCTGGGGATTGGGCAGCACGGCGACTTCGCCATCTATCACCACGTGCTCAACCGCGCCCAGTGGTCGCCACTGCGACTGAGCCGGGTGCTGTTGCTGCTGGTGGCCGGGCGCCTTGGTTCGTCCACCGAGCCGTTGGTGTTCGGCATTGACGAGACGGTGGACCGACGCTGGGGCCGGAAGATTGCGGCCAAGGGGCGGTACCGGGATCCCGTACGCTCCACCGACGACCAGGTGGTGATGACTCCCGGACTGCAATGGGTGAGCCTGATGTTGCTGACGCGTATCGGATGGGCGGGTCGACACTGGGCGCTGCCGTTTTTGACCGCGCTGGTGGTGTCGGCCCGCTATGACCGACGCAAAGGCCGCCGGCACAAGACGGTCACCGACTACGCCCAGCAGATGCTGGTCTGCCGGCGCCGGTGGCTGCCGGACCGGGACCTGGTGGTGGTGGCCGATGGCGGCTACGCCAAGCGGGAGTTCCTGCGGCATTGCCAGGGCATGTCGAAGCCCGTTGTCGTCGTCACCAAACTGCGCAAGGATGCGTCCCTGCACCAGCCCGCGCCAGCGCGGCGGCCCGGCCAGATCGGGCGGCCCCGGGTGGTCGGAGCGCGACTGCCCAATCCCACTGCGGTACTGGACGATCCCGCTACCCAATGGACCCCCTACCGCGCCACCGGTTCCGACGGCAGTACCACCATGGTCGAGCTCGCTTCGGGCGTGGCGCTGTGGTACCACGGCGGGCCGCCGCGCCTTCCCATACGTTGGGTCGTCGTCAGATACCTGGCAGAGCGCCGCGGGCCCTATGCCTTGCTATGCACCGACGTCGCGGCGGAACCGCTGCGGATATTGCAGTGGTATCTGCTGCGGTGGCAGGTCGAGGTGACCTTTGAGGAGCTGCGGGCTCACCTGGGCATGGAAACCCAGCGCCAGTGGTCGGAACGAGCCATCGCGCGGACCACCCCCGCGCTCTTTGGCTTGTTCAGCGTGGTGACGCTGGCGGCGGATATCCTGATCGGTCAGCAGGGTGGCATGGCTCCGCGCACCACGGCATGGTATGACAAGACCAGCCCTTCCTTCGCCGACGCCATCGCCCTGGTCAGACGACACCTCTGGGTGCAGCAGGGTACTTTTATGCCGTCCGAGCGCGAGCACGAATCGATAAAAGTCCCGCGCCTCTTGTACCGCAGGATGCTCGACACGCTAGCCTATGCCGCTTGATTGTACAAAGCCGAGACCGCGCCGGCTCCCGGTAGTGCTGTGCCACGATGCGTGCGAACAGGCCGGCGGGTAGCAGGCCGGCGTCCTCCGAGTACAGGCAGAACACGAGTTGGTTCAAATACCGCGCCAGCCGTTCCGGGTCCTCGTTCTGGCTTTCCATGTCCACCACGATGGACTGAAACAGCGCCGCCGTCTCCCGCGTCACCGCGTCCACCGACCGCAGGCGTTCCCGGAACTGGTGCGGCGCGAAGAACGCGTCCCGCACCAAGCCCAGCTGCTCCGGCTGCTCCAGCTCGCCGATGTCGACGTCGTACCGGGTCGTCTCCATCCCCGGGAAGTTGGTCTGGATCCGTATCGTCTGGAACGACGACACGATCAGCAGCGACGGCGTCTTCAGGTGCACCTGGTAGCGCAGCAGTTGGTCGAACGCCCCATCCAGTTGCGCGTCCTGCCCCTTGAACTCCCAGCCGAAACGCTCCTCGAAGTACGCGTCGGCGAACCCGCCCGGCAACCACTTCTCGAAGGTGAACGCCTCCGGGTCGCCGTAGGCCGCCGGCGTCGGGTGACCCACCAGCCCGCACAGGTCTATGAAGAAGGGTTGTGCCCCTTGGCGCTCGCCGAAGCCAGCATCCCGCCAGCGTGCGATGAATTCCTGCGCTGTGATTGTCGGCAACTGTGGGGTCATCCCGTCTCCGGGCGCCAACATATCACCGAGCACGGTCTGCCGTAAATGACACGTAACAATCGTTAGAAAGAACTCTGGGTTCGTTCCTCGTTCCCGAGCACGCTAAGGCTTCCGTTCACAGTAATCACCCGCCGGGTGGTCAACGTAATAGTAGCCCACCTCTTCAGTCTCGCTGCTGTTATGGCACAGGTGATACCGTTCGGCGGTCTTCCCCAGCGGATACCCTGCCCTAATCTTGTCGGCCGTTACTGACTTGGGCAAGAAAATCGGCGTGGTGGCTCCTTCGTATCGTGGGAGGTCCATCTCGTCTGTCTGGCCGGTGTCGGGCTTTTGGTCCGGGTCGAAAGGTACCCAGTACCCATAGAACACCTGCGGGTAGTAGTAATGGCACGATTGTAGGTGCGACGAATCCTCACTCAGTCCAGAGGCTTCGACGATGCCCAACCATTCAAGATTGAGAGTCTCGTCGTTATCTCGTCGGTAGTCGGCCAGAGCTTGTTCAGTCGGTATCACATTATCCGCGTGGGCGTATGGGTGAGCGCTCTGCTCTTGGAGTATCCGGTAGGGCGGGTTGTCTGACTCGATCAGTTCATCGCCGCTCATGCCCAGCCACTGGAGAATTCGCACGTACTGGTTGGGTGTAAGGTAGACCAATTCGTTGTCGTCGTCATAGCTCCCCGTGCCTGCGAGGTAGCGGTACTGCTTCGTGATGCGCTCTTCGAGATCGTACCTGCACTCTCTTTCGAACCCTTGGTTTCGGAGGTTCGCGTTGCTTCGCTTGAGGGGTTCCGCCCAGTAGTCTCGGCAGTATATTCCCGGGTTTCTCGGCAATAGGGCTGGAATGTAGCTGGTGCTCGAGAAGTCATCGTCGTAGTACCCCAGGTGTCGGTTCCCGTGCAGCTGCGTGCGCCATAGGATTCGGTCCAGATCGTCCATTGATTCGGGGTTGAGCTTGGAGAACTCGCCGTACACGACTGGTTGGAGGTTATTCAGTGCCCAGAATCGGCATCGGCGGCGGTGCTCGTCGTCTTGGGGAATGCGTGCCCCCTCTCCCGAGGTAGAGCTACTCGTTCTCACCTCGGCATCGTCTTGGTTCGGCTCTGTACCACTGTTGGAATCGTCCTGCTGCCGCAGTGGGTTGATGACCCGGGGTGTTGCTCTGCCTGGGTTGTCCGCTCTGGATGAACTGGGCGAATCTTCTGCCGCAACGTCACAGAGGTCGTCAATACCGGCTTGGATTAGGATTCGCTGAAGCGCCGCCTTCTCGACGGCGTTTAGTCCCTCGGGATCGCGCAGTTGTTCGATCACCATGTCAGGCAGGCCGGCGTCCTCCGCAGCCTCTATGCATTCCGACGGCGCTGCGTTGAAGAAGTTGCATCCGATGCCTAATCCCACAACGAGGATTGCTATTGCGACTGGCATGGCTACTTTGGTCTGCATTGCCCCGAGCTTTCTCATCACCTGCTCCTTGTTCACGTCATCCGATGCATCGGGGTTAACGTAGACAAGTTTTAGGTCGCGCTGTCGCGGTCGTATGTGACCGCTGTACCGCCCTCGTGGATGTCGCCGGAACCCGGCAAATAAAGGCCATAGCGCGACGCTGCTGCTGATTCCCTGTTAGGGCCTGCCAAATCCTCAAAACCCCCGTCAATTGGGCTGAAACGCGCGGTTTGAGCCGTAGCTTGCGGCAGCCCGGATGTAGGCTCGCGCTGTGGGGGTTTCATGGCGCGGGCACACCAACCCATTCTGCCAGGTCTATGGCGTCTCTCGCGAACGACATGACTATGCCGGGGGTGTAGCCGTTCTCGCGCAAATACCCGTAGCGGACGGTGTTGGGTATTCCCATGGTGGCCGCGTAGTGGCTATTCAGTGCGTGGCCCGTGTCCGCAAGAGATTCCAGTAACGTCTTCACCGACTCGGTCTCTTGGGGAAAGTGTCCCGACTCCAGGCCGAATACAGTGTTCAGATCGTCGTCGGTGTTGGTGTGCGGCCAACCGCGGATGGCGGCGAAACCGATGATGCTACAGCTCACGGCGCTGCACAGGTCCGCGGCTGCGGACAGGTTGTTGCCTCGCTTGAACTGGAGGCGTGCGCTATAGAAGTACTTGTCGCCGGCACTTCGCGCCGCTTCGAGAAAGGGCTTCTGCCAGGAGACGCTGATTGGGGCTGGCGCGTTGTCATTCAGGTACTTGAGGTAGGTGACGGTCGGGTCCCCATCAGGCACCGGATTATGGACGGCGTTGACTATGCTGTGGGCCAGTGCCGCCACGGGATGCGACGTCCAAGCGGTGATGCCTTCGTCCGACAGGGCTTCGATCAGCCGGTCGATTTGTTCGACAACGAGTCCGTTGGGAGCACTCAGGTTTTCGCCGAAGGCGATCATGATAGGACGGGTCTCTATACGAATCTGCATGGCGGTGTCGTCCTCTGGGTCAATCCGATCACCTGCTCCCAGTTCATCTGGGAAATCTCCCTACTCGGCGGTCTGAAGTGCTACACCAGCCGGAGGTGTTTGGCGTTGGTCCCGATGTTGCAAAGAGCGCACTGATGACATCCGGGTGCTGTTATGGTCGGATTGGACCTGGCTGGTGATGGACTACGATCCGGTTAGCATGGGTAGGAGTTTATCTAGTGTGGTGTAACTGAAGTTAGTAGTAATAGTATCAGCGATGAGGTATCCTCCGGGTGAGCAGTCCCGAGGGAGGATAACCATGGCCATCGGACGACCAATGCCACCGCTGATTTTGGACGACATGGAGCGGGAAACTCTGGAGCGGTGGGTGCGACGACCGAAGACGGCGCAAGCCCTGGCGCGGCGGGCCAGAATGATACTGGCCGGCTCCGAAGGCCGGAGCAACACCGCCGTGGGCGCCGATCTGGGGGTGTCCGACGCAACGGTGGGCAAATGGCGTGCGCGGTTCTTGGAGCGGAGTTTGGATGGCCTGTCGGACGAGCCCCGCAGCGGTCGGCCCCGAGCGGTTACCGATGATGATGTGGAACGGGTGATTACGCTGACGTTGGAGAGCACACCTAAAGACGCCACCCACTGGAGCACTCGGTCCATGGCCCAGCGGTCCGGCCTGAGCCACAACACCATCCGCCGCATCTGGCGTGCCTTCGGACTGCAACCCCACCGCACCGAGACGTTCCAGCTGTCGGCAGATCCCTGCTGCATCGAGAAGGTGCGGGACATCGTGGGGCTTTATCTGGACCCGCCGGATCGGGCGTTGGTGTTGTGCGTGGACGAGCAGTCCCAGGTTCAGGCCTTGGACCGGACCCGGCCGCTATTGCCGATGCGCCCCGGACAGGCGGAACGGCGCACCCATGATTACCTGCGCCACGGCACCACGTCGTTGTTCGCCGCGCTGGATGCCAAAACCGGCAAGGTGATCGGCCAATGCCACCGACGCCACCGGGCCGTGGAGTTCCGCAAGTTCCTCGATACCATTGAGGCCGAAGTGCCCCTTGACCGGGACGTCCATCTCATCGTGGACAACTACGCCACCCACCAGACGGCGCTGATCCGGAACTGGTTAGCCAAGCGGCCACGGTTCCACCTGCACTTCACGCCGACCAGCGCATCCTGGCTGAACCTGGTGGAGCGGTGGTTCGGGATGCTGACCGAGCAGCAACTACGACGAGGGGTGCATCAGAGCAGCGGGGCACTGGAAGCCGCCATCTACCGCTATCTTGACCTTACCAACGAAAACCCCAAGCCCTTTATCTGGACCAAGACCGCCGACCAGATCCTGGCCAAGGTCGCCAGTTTTTGCAGGCGCACTTTAGATACATAACACTAGCAGCCTGTCTGAGGATTAGGATTTTGGGCTGACCGGAGGCTTCGGCGGAACCGGTTGCAGTCATGAACGTCGAGAACGCGCTGGCCAAACTGCGGTAGGCGTAGCGCCGCCGAGGCGGAGCAGTGGCCCCCATGTACGAACTGCTCGCACGCATAGAGTCCAGGCGATAAACCGTCATGTAGGGTCTTCATGGAGACTGTTGAAAAAGCCGGCTATGTTGTCAATCGATGCAGGATGTCCGGCTACAACGCCGGGACAATCGGGTATCGACGAGGATGACGATGATCCAACCTCCGGACTGCACCCGCAGAGATTCCACGCTGTACCGGTTCGGTTCACCACCAAGCGGTTGCGGGGTTTCACCCAACACGACCACCTGCTGACCAGATCGACGAGCGACTGGATCTGTAACAGTTCAGAGTTGAGGGGAAGTGAGCAGTTGACGGCAGGCAGCGATGGGGTTGAGAGCTTGTGCTCGCCAGGTGCCGAAGATTGAGGCCAGCGTCATCTTGGTGTCGGTGCCCTGCGCTGAGCGGGTGCCCCCGCTGACCTTGCGGCTGACCACCAAATGGCGCAGGCTGCGCTCGGCGGCATTGTTGTCCGGCGGCACTTCCGGTTGGGCCACGAAGACGAAGAGTTCCTTGATGTGCTTCTCCATGCGTCGGCACAGTCTGGCCGGGACGGCCGACGGGTCGTCCCGGAATGGACGGCAGAGGGCCAGCAGTCGCCTTTCCAGGGTCAGTTGGGCGGTGCGGCGTGGTGGTTCTGAAGGGTGGGTAAAGGTCGTGGCCTGACGGTAGAGTTGGTGGACGGCGTCAGCCCACTGGGCCAGTGATCTATCATCAGGGTAGAGGACACGCAGGTCGTGGATGTCCCGCAGCAGGTGAGCCCAGCAGCGTTGCTTGGGACCGTCGTAATGGTGGTAGGCGGCATAGAAGTCGCTGACCAGCACGCCAGCAAACTCCTTGCCCAGGACTTCGTCGACCACGGCCTTGCCCCGACCACGCCGCAGGAAGTACCGCTGGTCGGAGGTGCTGAAAGTCCACACGTAGCCGTTGTGTCCGTCTTCACGCCAGCCGGTCTCATCGGCGTGGACCACTGGGCTGCCGCGGACGCGCTCCAGTATGCCCGCCAGTTCGGTCTGCGCTTTGCCCGCCACGGTGCGTGTGGCATTTACGATGGCGCCCAGGCTGAGGCGCAGCCCGTGCACGGTGTCCAGGTACCATTGGATGGTGCGTAACGGCAGCCTGGCCTCCTCCCGCAGGGCTGCAATCAGGCTGATGACATTGACCCCCAGACGCTGCTTGCCCATCACCACGCCGTCCAGTTGTGCTTTGGGAACACAGCAGCGTCGGCACTGTGGACAGGTGCGGGCCAGGTAAACGTGCTCGGTTACCTGCGCCGGAACCTGGGGCAGGTCGATGACCTCCCGAGTGCGCTGGGCCCAGCCTCCGGACAAGTGGGTCCCGCAGTCGGGACACTGCTCCACCACATGCTCCACTCGGTGGGTGGGCGTCATGCGGGATCGGGCAAAGCCGTGAAACCGGGGTTTGCGTGGCTCCTTGGGACGTGCTGGCTCCCGGTCCGCTTTGGGCTTCAGACCGGGCATCCGGCGGGAGCTTTGGGGTTTGGCTTGGCCTTCCAACTGGGCAATCCGCTTCTCCAGCCGCTCGATGATGGCTTGCTGGCGGACTATGATGCCAATCAGGACATCCCGGTCAGCTGCCCTGAGATTGATTTCGGTATCCATCCCAGTTATATGACATAACCACCGCCCCCAAAGCCAGCCACCCGCAAACCAAGTTCGCCCAATTCACCCCACCAACTCTGAACAGTTACCTGGATCTCAGCAAGCTTGTGGCACGTCTGGAAGAGTGCTAATGTTCCGACCTGGAGCACGAGAAGGTGCTACGCTCCATGAAACTGTTTGCCGACCGGGTCATGCCCCGCCTGAAATAACAAGCGTTTCTGGCGTTACAATAGCGGCGTCAACCAATGAGATCCCATCCAAACGATTAGGAGGCCAGAAGCATGGCAACGGTAGGAAGCGGAGAATATACCTATGAAACGGTGGAAAACTGGGCCAAACTGCCCGACGGAGAGTCCTTCGCCATGGTCAGCGCCGTGGCCACCGACTCCCAGGACCGGGTGTTCGCCTTCCAGCGCAAGGAACCTCCCATCCTCATCTTCGACCGGGACGGCAACCTGCTGGACAGCTGGGGGAACGGCGCGTTCTCCTTCGCCCACGGCATCTACATCGAGGACGACACGGTTTACCTGACCGACCGGGACAGCTCCGTCTGCCTGGTCTACACCATCGACGGCAAGCCCATCCAGATGTTGGGGCGCCACGGCGTCCACTCGGACACCGGCTGCGAAAACCCGGGCGACCTTTGCCCCCGGGCCGCCGGCCCCTTCAACTACCCCAGCGAACTGGTCCCATCCCCCTCGGGCGACCTGTACGTGTCCGACGGATACCGCAACGCCCGCGTCCACCGGTTCAGCTGGGACGGCCAACTCAAGCAGTCCTGGGGAGAACCGGGGAAGACCGAGCCGGGGCACTTCCACCTTCCCCACAGCCTGCTGATCCACAACGACACGATCTTCCTCTGCGACCGTGAAAATCACCGGATGCAGCTCTTCAACCTGGATGGCGAGTTCATCACCATCTGGGACGACATCCAGCGGCCCATGGACATCTCCGCGGACAGCGAGGGGAACCTGGTGATCAGTGAAGGCAGCGTCAACGATTCTTCGGCCCGGGTCAGCGTGCTGGACACTTCCGGCAACGTGCTGGCCCGCTTCGATTGCCGCGGCCCCGGCCACGGCAGTTGGGTCGACTCGCGCGGGGACATCTACGTCGGTCTCAGCGACGGCACCGGCATCGACAAGTTCGTTCGCCAAGGGTAGTTCGGTCGGAACCCGTAGAAACAGGCCGGCCCGGGCGTCCGCTCCGGCCGGCCTTTATTGGAAACCGCCACCGCCGCCTGGTTCTGTAATTTCATCGGGACTTGCGGTTAACGTTGTTTAGTCGGCAGAGCCTGCGGACACCTTCCCGGCCTTCTTGTCCATGAAGTCCTTGATCGCGTCGGCGTATTCCGCCCTGGGGAACTGCTCCCCGTTGGGAACCTTCATGCCGTCGCAGAATATCTCCAGCCGGTTGCCGTCCGGGTCCAGGAAGTAGAAGGAGCGACTGCCGCTGCCTTCCAGGTTCCCGCCGGCCTCGATGCCGTGGGTCAGCGGGCCGCTGACAATCTCCGCGCCGTGGGTGTGGATGTGGGCCAGAGCCTTCATGAATTCGTCGCGGTTTTCCACTTCGAAGGCCACCTGCTGCACCAGGCGGGCCCGACCGGGAACGTTCTCGGAAACGTCCACGCCCTCGGGAGCAGTGGCGATGACAAAATCATGGTGGGTCTCGTCAAACCGCAGGAAGGCCGTCTCGGCGCCGTCGGGCCGGCGGCGACGGGAAGTCACCTTGCAGCCCAGCACCTTGGTGTAAAACTCGAAAGACCGTTCAAAATCGGAAACCAGAATCCCCACGTGTCCAACGCGTTTGATTTGAATGCCCATAACAGGTTCCTCCTATCCAAAACTCGGTAGAGTCCAGGCCCGGTGCGGGTTATCCCACTCCATCGGAAGAGGAGTGGATTGGTCCAAATTATATACTCTAAACCGAAGCCAAGGTGAAACCCACATGGGTGTCGGGTAGAATTGGGGGCAATTGAGAAGGTCTGTTGGGGAATCCGAGGGGGTTGCTGTTGGGTATGTCGGAGATGGGAGCGCTGCTGGAGCGGTGGCGCATGGATGAGGCTGAGGTACGACGGCGGATGTACCGAGCGCCGACACCACGGGAGCGGGAAAGGTGGCACGCGCTATGGCTGATGCGCAGGGTTGGACGGCCGCGGCGGTGGCCCGAGCGCTGGGCCGGGATGCCCACACCATTGGCGAGTGGGCCGCCACGGCGTTCGCGGAGGGCGGTCCCAAGGGGCTGGTTTTTGAGCAGACCGGAGGTTCCCCCCCGCGTTGGACGGAGAGCAGCAAGTCGAGTTGAAGACGGCAGTGCAGGAACCGCCATGGCAAGCGGGCATCGACCTTTCCAGCTGGAACTGGAAGGCGGTGCGCCGGTATGTGGGGGAACGCTTCCGGCAGGTACTGAGCCGGAGCAGTTGCCGGAACTACCGGCACCGGTTGGGGTTTGTGCTGAAGCGGTCCAAGAAGCGATTGGTCAAGGCAGACCCGGCCCGCCGGGAAGCCTTCGTGAGGGAATATGCTGCTCTGCGGGCAGCAACACGACGGACGGGAACCAAGATATTCTTCGCTGACGAGGCCCACTTTCGGGCGGATGCGGACCTGCGGGGCAAGTGGGCGCTGCGGGGAGAACCGGCCTTGGTGGACTCCACCAGCCCGCGACGTGGGGAGAAAGCCAGCTACTACTCGGCGGTGTGCCTGGAAACCGGCGAGGTGGATGTTATGGAACTGGCGGGCAACAGCAACGCGACTACCTCCACTGCCTTCCTGCGGCAGCTGCGGGCGCGGCATAACGAACCACTGACGGTGATTTGGGACAATTCGCCAGCCCATCGGGGCGACGCGCTACGCGCTTACCTGACCACGCCCGGCTTGAACCTGCGCCTGGTGAACCTGCCCACTACAGTCCAGACTTCAACGCCGACGAGGCGATATGGGGTTGGGTACGCCCGGAGGTGACCGCCAACTTGTGCCTGGGGACCAAAGCCGCGGTGCTGGAGAAGGTGGGCGACTTTTTCGCGAACTTGGATGGCCGACGGGAGGAAGTCAAGTGCCGATGCCGAACCGTCCTCCAGGCTCGCGCGGCAGAACTGACCGGCAGCGCCCAAGCCGATTTTTACGGCCCTGCGAATGTAGAATTCACCTTGGCTTCAGTTTAGGTAGAAGACCTGTCCGCCCGCTTTGACCGTTGAACAGAGCAATCATATTTACAATATGAACTGGCACATTGCATTCTAAATGTTGATACCATTGGCCAGCGCCTGTGGTTTGAATGTGATAGAAACCCCGCCAACAGGTCGATATTTGCGTCTTTGATGCTGTAATTGCCTGTTTTCAGGCGACGTGAGGCTACCCGAACTCGGACTCCCCGGGATTTTGCCTGTCACCAAAATTAGACGCGATTGCCCTGCCCAGCAGTGCCATTGGTGACACGTGGGGTCAAGGAGCTGGGGTATACGCCAAGAATATTCTTGCATTGCTGTCAGGATTAACTGTGCCACGCCCACGCAAATCAACCGCCAGCTCCAGCCTCCGAGAGCGCCGGCCCAATGTCCCCGACCGGCTATCGCCGGTAACGGAGAACTACCTTCTGTCTCTGTACAAAATGTGGGAAGGCTCGGAATCCCCTACACTGACCCAACTGACGGAAGCGCTGCGGCAGCTGCCTCCGACCGAGGGTTTGGGGACGTCGGTACCGTCGGTTGCCGGGATGCTGCGACGGATGCGGGACCAGGGACTGGTCGACGTTGGCGGGGACAAACGCATCCGCCTTACCGGTCGAGGAAAGCAGGAGGGCGAGAGCATCGCCCAGCGCCACAGGTTGGCGGAATGGATGGTCGTGCGTCTTTTGGGGATGGATCTGCACGAGGCCCACACCGAGGCTCACCAATTGGAACACGGTATGTCATCGGCTATGGTGGCCAAGCTCCAGGACCGGCTGGGTAATCCCACCCACTCGCCCTTCGGGTGGCCCATACCGGGTAGCGGGGCCACCGGGTCAACGCCGGGAGCGGTCACCCTAGATAGTGCGGTCGCCGGGACGTGCTATGTCGTCGACCGTGTACCCAAGGAGAACACTGAATTGCTGAAGTTTCTGGACGGAGCCCGGCTGGTGCCAGGACAACGGATGACCCTGCTGGAGGCTATACCCTATCTGGGCGTGATGCAGGTGGAGACGGAGGTGGACCAAGTGTCCATCGGCTACGACGTGCCCCGGCACATTGTGGTGCGCCCAGTCGACTTGCGATGACGACGATACGACGTCGTAAGCGGACGACCATGCAGCGTTAGCCGCACGGGCCCGTCGGGGCTTGTGCGTCCGCCTCATACGCACGGCCGTATCCTAGATCCCACCGGCCCTCATTACCCTGCTTGGTGAACGCCCCAGATATGTACCGACCTCTTTGGGTTGACCATGGCGTCCTATTTCCCGGGTTTGGCCGCCGCCGGCAACACATTTGAGAACCGCCGCGTTGACGGAGCGTCCGTCGCCGCGTTCCGAGTTTTCTTCGGTCTGCTCGGGCTGGTGTCCCGCGTCAACTAAATATGCCGAATTGCATTGCCTCAACAAAAACGTTACCCACGCCGAATGGTTGCCTCAACTAGAATGTTACCGAAAAGTCGGGAGGCAGCCACGTGGGAGGAGGCATCAGCAGGATGGCAAAACAGGAATTATTGATAACGATACGGGACCGTTACCGCGAGTCATCCAAAAAGGACAAGGGCCGAATCCTCGATGAGTTCATCGCCGTAACCGGCCACCACCGCAAGCACGGTATCCGGCTGTTGGGGCAGTCCGGCGACGCTGGGGAGAAACCGTCAATGATCAAGGGCCAGCGCATCTATAGGGCCGGCGCATCTATGATGAAGCAGTACGCGAGGCGGTGATCGTAATCTGGGAGGCGGCCGACCGTATCTGCGGGAAGCGCCTGCAGGCGGCGCTCCCCTATCTGGTGGCATCCATGGAGCGTCATGGGCACCTTGACCTGGATCCCGAAGTGCGACCGCGGCTAATGGCGGCCAGCGCGGCCACATTGGATCGGCTGCTGAAACCCATCCGTCCCACCGCGGGGAGCCGGCGCAGACGCCGGCGCGGGCGGCCCATGGGGAAGCGGGTTCCGGTGCGGACCTACAACGACTGGAATGGACCGCCGCCGGGCTTTCTGGAAATAGACCTGGTGGCTCACTATAGACCTGGTGGCTCACTGCGGCGGATCCGTGTCCGGATCATTCATCCACCGTCTGGTCGCAACCGACATTTGCACCGGCTGGACCGAAGCGGTACCCCTCCTGGCCCGGGAGCAGTCTCTGGTTGTGGAGGGGCTGGAGGCCATCTCGCAGCAGTTGCCCTTTCCCATCCTTGGCATCGACTCCTTGGCATCGACTCCTTGGCATCGACTCCTTGGCATCGACTTCTTGGCATCGACTCCGATAACGACGGCGCGTTCATCAACGAAACGCTGATCACATACTGCGCCAACCGCGGCATCGAGTTCACCCGGTCCCGACCTTACCGCAGCAACGACCAGGGATGGATTGAGCAGAAGAACGGTTCCGTGGTACGACGCTTCGTCGGCCATGACCGGTATTCGGGACAGGTGGCTGGCCTAATCGCCCTGTAAATCGACACATGGCCTATCTCTACGGAGCGCTGCGTCGGTACGTGAACTATTTCCAGCCCTCATTCAAGCTGATCGACAAGACCAGGGATGGCTCCACCACCGTCAAGCATTACAGTCAGCCCGCCACGCCCGGCGACCGGCTGATCCAGCACGACGCAACCGGCGCTGAGCTGAAAGCCTCACTTGAGGAATATCGGACTGGGTTGGACCCGGTGTTGCTGCTGCACACCATCCGTGAAGCCCAGTCGGCGCTGGTGGCAACCACGTCTCCGGGTGTGCGGGAAACGCCAGCAGGAGAAAGCCTCGAACGGTTCCTCGCCAAGTTGCCCAATCTGTGGCGGCAGAGCGAAACACGTCCCACACACGCCGCGCGAGTGCGAGGTCCGCGGCATTGGCGCACGCGCCAAGACCCCTTCGAGGGCGTTTGGAGCGACGTGTTGGGGTGGTTGCAGGCAGAGCCGGATGCCACGGGCAAGGCGCTGATGGCACGGTTGCAGTCGGAACACCCGGACCGTTTCACCGAAGCGCAGCTGCGAACCTTGCAACGCCGGGTGAAAGATTGGCGGGACATCATGGCCAAAAATCTCGTTTATGCTTCGTCCAACGCAGGCTCGGCGGAACCAGCTGGACTGCCGGAACTGGACCTGTTTGGAGCGGATCCCAAGTGCTAGAGTTTCGGTAACATTCTTCGGTGAGGCAACAGGGAGACATTCCTTATTGTCGTCTATCACCACTACCAACAGCGAGGACGCCGCCACAAAAAGCTCTCCGACTGGGCGCGGCAGATGGTCATGCAACTGCGCCGCTGGCTGCCCCAGCGCCCGCTGGTGCTGGTGGGCGACAACAGCTACGCCGTCCTGGACCTGCTCCACTGCTGCCAATCCCTCCGTTGCCAGTCCCTCCGTGAACCCGTTACCCTCATTGCCAGACTACGTCCAGACGCCGCTCTCTATGCGCCAGCGCCAGCCCGTCAACCGGGTCAGCCGGGCCGCCCGCCGCTGCAAGGCCCGCGGCGGCCTCCGTTGAAGGCCTTCCTCCGTTGAAGGCCCTCCTCCACTGAAGGCCCTCCTCCACTGAAGGCCCTCCTCCACTGAAGGCCCTCCTCCACTGAAGGCCCTCCTCCACTGAAGGCCCTCCTCGACCAGCCCCAGATAACTTGGGCCAGTGTGGCTGTGGCCTGGTATGACGGCACCACCCGCACGGTGGAACTCACGTCGCAAATGGCGGTCTGGTACCGCTCCGGCAAGCCTCCCGTCCTCATTCGCTGGGTGCTGATCCGCGACCCCCAGGGCTCCTTCGCCACCCAGGCCTTGCTGTGCACCAACCCAGCGGCGGACCCGACCCAGGTCCTGGAATGGTTTGTCCTGCGCTGGCAACTGGAAGTTACTTTCTGGAAGTTACTTTCCAGGAGGTGCGAACCCACCTGGGCTTGGAGACCCAGCGCCAGTGGTCCGATCTGGCCATCTCCCGCACCACACCCGTCCTGCTGGGGATCTTCTCCTGGACCGCCCTGGCGGCTCACGGGTTGCAAAAACCGCACCCCATGACCCAGCGCCGAGCGGCCTGGTACGACAAACCAGCGCCGACCTTCGTGGACGCCATCGCCCTGGTGCGACGCCAACTGTGGCTGGCGTCGGAGAGTTTTTCACTGTCGGCGGCCCGCCGCGATACGCAGGAACTCCCCCCGTCGCCCTGTACCACCGACTTGTAGATTCCCTCGCTTACGCCGCTTGAAATGCGCAAAGTCTAGCTCTGACCATGCTGTTCAAGATGATCAGCAGTTTGCGCATACACGCAGTGAGCGCCAGTTTTTTCGGTTTGCCAGAGGCCAGCAGGCGTTGGTAGAACTCTCGGAGCACCGGGTTACAACGGGTAGCCACCAAAGCGCCCATGTACAGTACGGCTCGAACCACTGCCTTGCCGCCCCAGACGATCCGCCGGCCGCGGTGAGGACCGCTGTCGCTACTGAAGGGAGCCACGCCGTCCAGGGCAGCAATCTGCTTGCGATCCAGCGTGCCCAGTTCCGGCAGATGCGCCAACAAGGTCAACGATGGCTGCGGGCCCACGCCGGGAACCGAGCGCAACAGGTCGCCCATCTCACGCCACACTGGACTCTGGCGGATCTTGCCACGCAGGTCGGTGTGCAAGTCGTTGAGCTCTTGCACCAACCAGGCGCTGCGGTCTTGGATACGAGGACGGACTTAATCGGTGGTCCGGCTCAGTCGGTTCTTCTCAGCAGTCAGCATAGTCGATACTTGCCGACGGCGCGCCAGTAGGGCGGCGAGGGCTTGGGTGTCAGCATCCCGTAGAGGACGCCCAACTGTGCGTACTGCCTCGCCGAAGCGGGCCAGGATCTGAGCATCAAGGCGGTCGGTCTTGGCCGACTGGCCGGTGGTCTTGGCGAAATCGCGCACCTGCCGGGGATTGACCACCGACACCGGTAGCGCCGCCGTAGCCAGCGCCGCCACTAGAAGTTTCTCCAGCCCACCGGTGGACTCCAATATCACCGCCGCCGGTTGCAGGGACACCAACTGGGCAACCAGCGTAGCCACATCCGCCTCTTCATAGTTGACACGCCAAGTGGTGCCAGAGGGCCGCACGGCGACGTCCACCTGGTCCTTGGCCACGTCAATGCCCACGTTAAGTGGATTGCTGCTCCATATCGCCTCCGGTATCCCATTGGCCCTGCCTTGCAAGATACGGGCTCAGCAGGCCCAAGCAATCGTTCGGGCTCGGTTTGGGATGAGTCCGGCGACCCGCGCTTTTCCGCGGCCTGCCACGGCCAATGTCCGGTCGGTCTGCCGCACTCGCAACTGCCCCGGTTACAGGACCGTCTCACGCCGCTCAAGATCCAATTCTGTGTGTACATCATCATCATAAATAATATATCGGATAGATAGATACAGTACCAGGATTGGGCGCCCAACACCACCAAACACAGGAAAGACATGATGACTCCGCGTATAGCGAGAGACGACCAAAGAAACGCACACCGCAATCGAAGATACATGACCCCGAGAACCATAGTTCTTATAAATCTTTGTCATTGCGCTGGGTCTGCTGGTGGCGAACCATGTGCAGCTCGATCACGCTGATGCTGCCACCAGGCCGGCGCATGGCGCGGAACCTCAACAGACGCACGATGAGCGCGGCGACCTGGAGCGCAGCTCGGCTGCAGTCCCCACCAGGCCCCTGACGCGTACCCAGTCGCGTTCACGCTGTCATTGCGAGCGTAGCGTGGCAATCCCGTTGGCCAAGGAGACGTCGTCCATTCGCTGGACACCTCCCACATACCGATGAAAAACCGGGCACGCATGAGACCTCCAAGCGCCAGGTCACATATCCAGTTCGTGTACTCGATGCCATGCGAGTGAAGCCCGGCGAGCACTTGGAACTGACCGAAGGTCCGGATGGCTTCATCCCGCGCCCGAGGCGCATCAACTACTCGCTCCTGGGCACCTTGAGGGACAAGATTGCACCCGGGACTCCGCCGTTCGACATCCGCAAGTTCCACGAACAGCCTTATGACCCCTCGCTGCGGGGTTGACACCTCGGTAATGGTGAGGCTGGCGGTCCAACAGATGCGCCGTTCCGCAATTGCGAACCACGCCTGCCCTCCATTCGGCGGTGCATTGATGCTGCGTATTTCGCGGCGGTAAACTTGCAAAATGTTTGTCATTTATTATCGTATAGACAGTAACAGCAATATGGTCAATTAGAATTTGTTGCGCGTATTCTCCTATATATGGCATGACACGAGAAAGTAGTACAATAAAATCCGCTACACATGCCAGGCTGTGTAATACTTGGCCGGCCAGTGGGAGGGGATAATGAAAAACTTGAATATCGACCGCCGGAGGGTGCGCCCCTTCGTTGGTTCCACGATCGCGCTCCTTGCGGCTGCGATGCTGTTGATGGGAGTTGCGTGCGGCCGCGACGCTGGGATGGCCACCGCGACGCCCGAGTTCTCGCTGCCCACGGCATTGCCCAGCCCTGAGGCCGTGCCGACCGCCGGCGCTGGCGGCGAGGCGACCGCGGCGGCCATGTCCGGCTATTGGGAGGCACCACGAACCTGGGAGCCGGAGGACGTGAGCACCCTGGAGCGGGTCACGCAGGAGCTGGTGGCTCCGCCCTTCTTCCCGGAGCACGAGCAAGTGTACGACGGCGAACCCCGCGTCGTTGAGGTTCGGATGGTGGCTGAGGAGAAGGAGATCGAGGTTGCGCCCGGCGTGTTCATGTGGGCTTTCACCTTCGACGGTTCGGTCCCCGGGCCCATGATCGTGGTCCACGAGGGCGACTACGTGGAGCTGACCCTGGTCAATCCGTCCAGCAACGAACTGCTGCACAACATCGACTTCCACGCTTCCAGTGGCGCTTTGGGCGGCGGGTCACTGACCCAGGTCGGTCCGGGTCAGGAGGTGGTGCTGCGCTTTCGGGCGCTGAAGCCGGGCGTGTACATCTACCACTGTGCCCCCGGTGGGACCATGGTGCCCTGGCATGTGACCCACGGGATGAACGGCGCCGTCATGGTGATTCCCAAGGATGGACTCAAGGACCCCGCCGGCAATCCCATCACCTACGATCGCGCCTACTACGTGGGTGAGCAGGACTACTACATCCCCCAGGATGAGAACGGCGAGTTCAAGCGCTACGACGCGCCGTCGGCTTCCATGGTGGACGACCTGGAGGTAATGAAGACGCTCATCCCAACCCACATCGTGTTCAACGGGGTCACGGGAGCGCTGCAGGGCGATGGGCAGTTGACCGCCAATGTGGGCGAGAATGTGCTGATCGTCCACTCGCAGGCCAACCGGCAGTCCTACCCCCACCTGATCGGCGGACACGGCGACTACGTTTGGGAGCGGGGCAGTTTTACCGAGCCGCCCGAAACCGGGCTGGAGACGTGGGTCATCGCGGCCGGCTCAGCGGGAGCGTCCATCCACGCCATTCGCCAGCCGGGGACCTACGTTTACCTGTCCCACAACCTCATCGAGGCGTTTGCCTTCGACGCCAAGGCTATCCTCGTCGCCGAAGGCGAGTGGGATAACGACCTGATGGAGCAGGTCACACCGCCCAGCGCCATCCAGTAGCGCTTCAGAACTATCCAGCGTCAGCCGATACCTCGCCAGAACTGTCATTGCCAGTGCAGCGTGGCAATCTCGTCGGGGTAACACTCGTCGCTTGCGGGAGCGTGATCGCAACATCGCTACACTGCTCGCGATGACAAATTGGCGCGGTTGAGCCAGGGAGCGCAGTTGCAATGCGACTGCGCTCCTTGCTATGTATAGATGGACAACGCACACATCACATCGGACGCTCCGCGCACCGAGGAGGCCTTAGCCATGTCCACCACCCCCGTCTACACCTACGACCACATCCACGTCCGCACCAAGGACCCGGAGGGCATGGCCACCTTCTTCGAGACCATGTTCGGGGCCAAGGTGCTGCGTCTCACCCAGAGCGACGGAGTGCCCCGCGTCGACCTCGACGTCAACGGCCTGGCCATCTTCATCGCCTCCGCTCCGCCCGAGGAGCACATCGATCTCAGCCCCCGCGACCCGCACCTGGGCCTCGACCACTTCGGCTTCCGCGTCGACGACATCGACGGTGCGGTGGAGGACCTGCGCAGCAAGGGCGCGGAAATCTACACCGAGCCTCGCACCATCCGACCCGGCGTTCGCATCGCCTTCGTCCGCGGCCCCGACGACGTGCGCATCGAGATCCTCCAGCGCGACGGCTCCGGCCTGATGGAAGAATGACCGATCGGCGCAGTGACCGTCGCATGAGCAGCGGCAATCGACCTGGATTGGCGCCGTTCCCACTGCTGGCGTGGTGCCTGTGTATCCTGCTGCTGGTTTCCGCATTGGCGTGCCAGTCCGACGATGAGGCGCTCCAGCGCCCTGATGAACCTCCGGTGGCAGATAACTATGTGGCTCTCCCACGCCATCATGAGCCTCCAGTGATCAACGCTGGTACGGATTATGTCTATGGTGAGCTTTTCCAGTCCGGCCCATGCCTGCGCGTCAAATACTACGATCAAACGTCTCCGGAGCTGTCTCGCCTGGGGTTGTTGGTGATCTGGCCTCCGGGATTCGGCCTGAGCGTTCAAGATGACGTTGTGCAGGTGGTGGACCAGGACGGCCACTTGCAGGCTGAAACCGGCGATACCGTCCGTCTTTCCGGCAGGAAGGTGACCGAGGAATCGGGAGAGACGCCGGAATGGGACTGGGCTGGCGAACCCGCCGCGGACTGTCATGGTACCCATTGGCTGGTCGGCGACGAGGTGAGCGCCGGTGTGCCCCGGTATCCCAGCGCCGATCCCGATGCCGGGATTATCTTCCCCAGGGTGGGACACCAGCGCGGGCCGATAGTGAGCATGGCCGCATTGCTTGAAGGACGCCTGGAGCTGCAGGGAGAATGTCTTCGCGTGGTGCCCACACGGGAGCCGGAGGGGTTCGTAGTAGTCTGGCCGCCCGGCTTTGAGGCCCAAAGTCAGGAAGGCCAGGTTGTCGTGGTCAACGGCGGCGGCTCCGTAATCGCGCGGGTGGGTGACGACGTCGCGCTGGGGGGCGGCCAGCCACCCAGCAAGGTGTTTCCCGAGGAATCCAGGTGCCCCGGGGAAATCTGGCACGCCATGAAGGTGCGTTCAATTCCCTGACCGTGCGTCGACAGGTTGCGCCGGGCGATTCCGTGATACCTTACAGCCAGCGCCAGTATCGCCACTTTGAGGGATAAATTTATGCCCCGCGCCGCCTTCGTCTACGACGACGCCATGAGCCAGCACGTGCTGCGCCAGGACCACCCCATGCGGCCCATCCGGCTGCGGAACACCTACGAGCTGCTGGAAGCCTACGGAGCGTTTGACGGCGTTGACTCGCTGCTGGTCACCCCGACCCTGGCCGACGAGACCAGCGTGGGCACGTTTCATTCCCGCGACTACATGGCCGCCGTGCGTACCTTCAGCCTGGGCCTCACCGGAGCCCAACCCCAGCGTTTCGGCTTCGCCCAGGGCGGCGACAACCCGACCTATCCGGGCATGTACGAAGCCGCCATGCTCAGCACCGGCGCGACGCTCACCGCCGCGCGCATGGTGGCGGACGGCGAGGTCCAGGCGGCGTTCAACATCAGCGGCGGCCTGCACCACGCGGCGGCCCGCAACGCCAGCGGTTTCTGTGTGTTCAACGACCCCGTCGTCGCCATCATGTACCTGCTGCAGCGCGGCCTGCGCGTCGCCTACGTGGACATCGACGCACACCACGGCGACGGCGTGCAGGACGCCTTCTACGGCGACCCGCGAGTGCTCACCATCTCGGTTCACGAGTCGGGGAACTACCTGTTCCCCGGCACCGGCTTTGCCGGTGAGGTCGGCGCGGGCGATGGCGTCGGCTACGCGGTCAACCTGCCCCTGTATCCCTACACCGACGACGAGATCTACCTGGACGCCTTCGAGGCCGTCGTCCCGCCCTTGCTGCAGGCCTTCGCTCCCGACGTGCTGCTCACCCAGCTCGGCATCGACTCCTACCACACCGACCCGCTGACCCACCTGCAGGTCACCAGCCGGGGCTTCACCGCCGCCGTCGCGCGGCTGGGCGGGCTCGGCTACCCGTGGCTGGCCACCGGCGGCGGCGGGTACGACATCGGCGCGGTGGCCCGCTGCTGGACCCTGGCCTACGGCGTCATGTGCGGTACCGAGTGGCCCGACCACATCCCAACGCCGGCCATCGAGCGCCTGGGTCGCACCACGTTACGGGATACCGAGATACCCGAAGTTCCCGACCACATCCGCGCCGACGCCCGGGCCCTGGCCGCCGAAAGCGTCGCCGCCATCCGGGACGCGGTCTTCCCAGCTCACGGCCTCCCGGTTCACGGCCTGGACGTGTAACCCTCTCGACCCGGCGGTACGCAGCGCACCGCCGTGGTGATGAAGCCGCTGTGGGCCACCATCCGGTGGGCCGGACGCACGCTGCGCCGCGAAACATTCCAGCCCCGCAGCAGAGTCTCCGCAGTTTCGACACGAGCGAACCGCCCGTCGGCGTTCAGGGCCAGCACCAGTTCCTGCACCTGCAGGACCGTGGGCAGGAAGGATAGCAGGATGCCCCCGGTGATCAGCGCGTTCGCCGCCGCGTCCACGGCCTGCCACGGCTCCGGCAGGTCCAGTATCACCCGGTCAACGTCGGTATCGGAGATGCCTTCAAAGATGTCGCCCACCGTCACTTCCAGCCGGGAGGTGTCAGGGATCACCGAACGCACGTTGGACATGGCCTTCGAGACCACGGCCTCGTTGATCTCATAGGAGTGCACGCGCCCGTCGGGTCCCACTGCGCGGAGCAGGGCCGTGGTCAGCGCGCCGGACCCAAACCCCGCTTCCACGATGGTCGCTCCGGGGAAGATGTCCGCCATCGACACGATGTTGCCCAGGTCCTTGGCGTAGATCACCTGGGGGCCGCGCGGCATCAGGCGCACGTAGTCGCCCAAAGTCGGCCGGATGCCCAGCAACACGTGACCGCGACTGGTGGTGTACCAGCCGCCCACGGGTTGGCCGATGACATCGTCGTGGGCCAACCATCCCAGGTGGCAGTGGAACTCGCCGCCCGTGGCCAGGTTCTCCTGATAGGTGCGGCCCTTACGGTCCAGGAACAGCGCCAACTCTCCGGCGCTGAACCGGCCGCGGTCAGTGTCGTCGAAGGCCTGGACCGTTGGGTCTTGGCTGTCGTCATTGTCGGGGGAGGTCACGTTGTCGGGGGATGTCATTGGTGTATTATACCGCCGTTATGCAGGAGCGGATGTTCACCCTGGAAGAGGCCAACGATCTGGTGCCGTGGCTCGAAGAGCGGTTCGAGGCAATGGCCCCGCTGCGCGCTGAGCTGGTGCGTCAGCAGGAGGAGTTGCTGTCCCTGCTCCGCCGCCGCCGCAGCAATGGCCACTCCAGCAGCGAGGAGGACATCTCCGAGTCGGAGCGTGTCGTCTCCCAGCTCACCCAACGCCTGCAGGAAGCCGTCGCCGAGATCACCAGCCGCGGCATCCAGGTTCGCGATATAGGCCGCGGTCTCGTCGACTTCCCGGCCCGCCGCGAGGGCGAAATCGTGTACCTCTGCTGGCAGCGCGGCGAGCCGTCCATCGACTGGTGGCACCCCACCGACACCGGCTTCGCCGGCCGCCGGCCGTTGTAACCCGCGGCGCAGTGCGGCCACTAACGCAAGGTTAGCGCCAAAAAGGTTGCACTAGGCCAGCGATTATAGGCGCAGGGTTGCATTGCCCTGGCGACAACGCAACTTTATCGCCGTAAAGTTGCATCAAATCGCGAAGAGCAAAAGATGGCCTGTAGCGAATTCACAAATGCTGTCATTACCGCGGAAATGGGAATCCAGAGAGCGTAATACCGGGCCAACGTTCCTATCGCAGAAGCTTTTCTGGGTTCCTGCATAAGCGGGAACGCCGGGTTGAATTTCGAATTGTCAACACGCCCTGGTTGGTACTCCCGGGGAGGTTACGTCATGAAATTGGAGGGTCGGGTAGCAGTCATTACGGGCTCGGGGCGAGGCATTGGGCGGGCTATCGCCCTGGCCTATGCCCGCGAGGGCGCAAAACTGGCGCTGGCCGCACGCAACGAATCCGAGCTGCAAGAGACCGTCAGTGTCGTCTCGGAGCTGGGCGCTGAAGCGCTTGCCGTCCGCACCGACGTCACCAGCCAGAAAGACACGGAACGGTTGGCCGATAGAGTAGTAGAGCGATTCGGGCGTATCGATCTGCTGGTCAACAACGCCGGAAACTCGGGCCCCGTTGGCCCCTTGCAGGGCAACGACATCGCCGACTGGGTGAACACCATCAACGTTAACCTCACCGGCACCTTCCTGGTGTGTCGAGCCATAGTTCCAGTAATGCTGGAGCAGTCAGGCGGAAAGATTATCAACCTGTCGGGCGCGGGGGCGACCAATGCGTGGAGCAATATGTCGGCCTATTGCTCCAGCAAAGCGGCGGTGGTACGACTTACCGAAGTATTGGCCCAAGAACTGGATGGCAAGGGAATTACAGTGAACGCCCTCGGGCCGGGCTCGGTTCATACAAGTATGTGGGACAAAATGACCGAACAAGCCGCCCAGGCGGGAGCGGACTTCATCCACGAGCTCGGGCTGAGGGTAACGTCGGGCGGCGGCGCGTCAATAGACGAGTGTGCCGAGCTGGCGGTGTGGCTGGCCTCAGACGAAAGCGGGGCGCTGACCGGAAGACTGATCTCGGCGGCGACCGATGATTTTCGCGGCCTCCCGCCAAGGATTGCGGAAATCATGGGCGGGGACGCATACACGCTGCGGCGTGTGGGGCTGGACTAGAGCCTGTTCACAGTGGACCTGCTGCTCAATGTCAGCTTACGTGGTGAATGGGAGCCATGGATCCAGTTTTTACTGTCCGCCGTCGCCGCGGTCACCATCGATGCACTGGCACGCGTGGAAAACTTGCTCCAGGTTAGAGACTACTATCGCGAGCAGGTAGAAGCACAACGAACCGCCTCAGCAGCATTCGAGCTGATTGACCGATTGTTTGAGCTACCGTACATGACCGTCTCACGGGTTCAAACTCTGCTCGGAGTTTCGCATACCGCCGCGCAAAGGCACATTGCTCGGCTGGTGGAAGGAAGCTGCCGTGCTTGAGCCCACGCCGCAGCGAGGCCATCCCCAGCTCTACGTGCCCCATGGCATTCTCAACGCTATTGTGGAGGAGCCGGAATTTCGCGATTTCTGATCCCTTCCAGCGCCGCCCGTATCTCGTCGGCGTGGATGGCGTAGAAGGTGCCCACCACCTGCCCGCCTCCGGGCGTCCGGCGTGCTGCGGCGCGCACCATGCCCAACACCTCGCCGTCAGCGTTCAGCACCGGCCCGCCGCTGTCACCCGGGTCGATGGGCGCGTCCATCTCCAGGTTTCGCCCGTAGCTGTGCGGCCCGAAGTTGGTGATCTGGGACAGGATGCCGGCGTTGGCTTTGGGGGAGCCCACTTCGCCCCCCTGCTTGATGCCGCTGCCGGAGTAGCCCAGCGCCAGCAGGTCTCTGGCGATGTCGTTGATGTCGGTGTCGCCCAGCGAAAGCGGACGCGCTCCCGCCCCCAGCGGCATTTCGGCTACCTCATAGCGCAGCAGCGCCACGTCCCGCCTTTCGTCTCGGCCTTCGATCCTCGCGGTGAACGCCGCTGCTGCCGCCTGGCGCACGAGCACGTCCTCGTGGCCGTCAACAACGTGGGCCGCGGTAACGATCAACCCGGGCTCCAGCAGCCAGCCGGTACCATGCTGACCGTCGTTGGGATCGATGTAGAACACCGACGGCCAAGTCTCCTGGTACACCCCGCTCAGACCCGAGGAAGCGTTCTCCGCAAGGGCGGCCTCCACCGCGCGCTCTATCCGGGCATCCAGATCGACGTCGCTGGGGCCGCACGCCCCGGAGGCCAGAAAAACGAGCGCGGCAACCCAAACCGCGGCCAGGCCGGCAGCGGGGTTGCCGCGATGATCGCGCAATGCCGGGCGATCGAGGACTAGATGAAACGCGCCTGCGCCCGTGCCTCGTCAGCATAGTCGATGTACACAGTGATGACCTCGCTGAAGAAGTCCACCGCCTCCACGCCCTGCTCCCGCTGGCCTACGCCCGAGGCCTTCAGTCCACCGAAGGGCAGGTGAACCTCTCCACCCAGCGTCGGCGCGTTGACGTGGACCATTCCCGCGTCCACGGTGTTGATGTACCGGAAGGCCCGCGGGATGTCTCGGGTGTAAACCGACGACGATAGTCCGAACTTGACGCTGTTGGAAATCTCCACGGCGTGATCCAGGTCGCGCGCGCGGAACACCGTCAGCACCGGCCCGAAGATCTCCTCCCGGGCGATCCGCATGTCCGGAGTAACCTCGGTGAAGATCGTTGGCTCCACGTACCATCCTTCGTCGTAGATGCCGCCTCTCAGGGTGCGCCCGCCGAAGGCCAGTGTGGCGCCCTCGTCCCGGCCGGTCGCGATGTAGTCCGACACCGTGCGCTGCTGCGACTCGCTGGACAGCGGGCTCACGTCGATGCCGTCTTCCATCCCGTCGCCGATGGTCAGCCTGGACGTGCGTTCGATCAGCTCATCCATGAACTGGTCGTACACGCCGTCTTCGACAATCACGCGGCTGGTCGCGGTGCAGCGCTGGCCCGTCGATCCAAACGCGCCCTGCACGATGCCGCCCAGCGCCTTGTCCAGGTCGGCGTCGGCCAGCAGGATTACTGCGTTCTTGCCGCCCATCTCGGCTTGCACCTTCTTAAGCAGCGAAGCCCCGCGCGTATACAGCTCGGTGCCGATCTCCGTGCTTCCGGTGAAGGAAATGCCGGTCACGTCGGGCGACTCCACCAGCGCATTGCCCACGCTGCCGCCGGGTCCAGTGATCAGGTTCAGTACCCCAGGAGGCACGCCCGCTTCCTCGAATACCTCGGTGAGCTTCACCGCGCACAACGGCGTGCTGGAAGCCGGCTTGAAGATTATCGCGTTGCCGCAGATCAGGGCCGGCGCCATCTTCCACGCGGGTATGGCGATGGGAAAGTTCCACGGCGTGATGATGCCCACGACTCCCAGGGGTCGGCGCACCGTGTAGGCCACTGTGTTGGGCAACTCTGACGGCGTGGTGTATCCGAACATCCGGCGACCTTCGCCGGCCGCGTACTCCATGATGTTCATGGCCCGCTTTACTTCGCCCCGAGCGTCGGGCAGGGGCTTGCCTTCCTCCTCGGTGATCGTGCGGGCGATCTCTTCGCCTCGACGTTCCATGATTTCCAGGGCGCGGAAGAGCACCTGCGCCCGCACCGGAGCCGGCGTGTCTGCCCAGCCTGCAGCGGCTTCCGACGCCGCGGCTACGGCCCGCAAGGTATCCTCCGGGTTGGACAGCTGGAAGTGTCCCAGCAACACGTCCTTGTGGGCCGGGTTGTACACGGAGTAGGTCCGGCCGGAGTCGGAGGGTGTCCACTGGCCGGCGATAAAGTTGTTGTGCGTGCGAACTTCCGTTGTGGGCATCTTGGCTGGATCTCCTGTGTCCGTCCGCCAGGGGCGGGTTGCGAGTGGGAGCAGAATACTCCCCGGTACAACTCTCGGCAAGCGGCGTGGCGGTTGCCAGCAGCGGCGGGTTAGAATGGCATTGGCCGCGGCTATCCACACCCCGCCGGCCAGATTTTGCCAAGGAGACGCCCCATGGCCGCCTACATCATTGCGACGATCGAAGTTACCGACCCCGAAAAATTTGAGGTCTATCGCGGACAGGTTCCAGCCACCATAGAGAAGCACGGCGGACGCTACCTGGCGCGCGGCGGCGATGTGGCCGTCGTAGAAGGCGACCAGCCGGCCCGCCGCACCGTCATCCTGGAGTTCGACAGCCTCGAAAAGGCCAACGGCTGGTACTACTCCGACGACTACGCCGGCCCCAAGGAACTGCGCATCGCGTCCACCACCTCCAACGTGATGATCGTGGAAGGGGTCTAACCACTCCACTGGTTGGGGGAGACATTAGCATGACCACTGCAACCGGAGCGAAAACCCGCCCGCGCATCAGGGTTCAGGAACTGGTGAACCGGTTCGTCCGGCAGGGTCTGGATCGCCCGTTGTCCGAGGACGACCCGGACATCTACTACCCTGATTCGGACGGGAACCCAATGGCAGAAACCGACGCCCAGTTTTACCCGCTCACCGAAACTGTTCTCGCCCTGCGCCAACACTACGCTGACCGGGATGATGTTTATGTCTCCGGAGACCTCCTGGTCTATTACCGGATGAACGACAACACGGTGCGCCTGGCTCCCGATGTGTTCGTGGTGTTCGGCGTGGAGGACCACCTGCGCAGCTCCTACATCATTTGGCGCGAGCAAGGCAAAACGCCTGACTTCGTTCTCGAAATCGCGTCGCCCAGTACCTTCGTGCGTGACATGACGGAAAAGCGCGCGCTCTACGCCGCCCTGGGCGTGAAGGAATACTGGCGCTTCGATCCCACCGGTCAACTTTTCTCGCCGGCCCTGGTCGGCGAACAGTTGGCCGACGACGGGGAGTACGAACCCATCGAGATCGGCATGGGCCAAGACGGTTTCCTGCGCGGATACAGCGCGGTGCTGGCCTTGGAAGTGTGCCAGCGTCCCGACGGCGATCTGCGTCTCTTTGATCCGGAAGCCCGCACCTGGCTCAGCTACCTGGCGGAGGAGGTGGCGGCTCGCCTGGCTGCTGAGGAAGCCCGGGATGCCGCCGAAGTCGCTCTGGAAACAGCCGAAGCGACCCGCGATGCCGCCGAAGCCCGCGCCCGCGCCCTGGAGGATCAGCTCCGGCAGCAGGGCCTTTTACCCGATGCTGAATGACGTTCAAACCATCGGGCTGATGCACCGTTAAACGTCAGGGGGCGGGTTCGAAACCCGCCCCCGGCAATCGTTTGTGCCTGCTCGAGCGCCCTATCCCTCGAAATTCACGCCGACGCCGACGATCTCCACCTGCATGGAGCGGATGTCGGGCGCGCCCTGGTCGAAGGTGACGCCAACCACCACGTTGATCCCGCGGTCCACTTCGGGAGTGCCCGGGATCTCGAAACTGGCGTCCAGGTTGTCGCCCTTGATGGCCATCCCTAGGTGCTCGGCGATGATCTTCTCGCCGTCGTACACCAGGACCTCGGCCACGTTGGCGTGGGAGCGGGCGCGGAAGGATACCGAGACCGACTCGGCCTTGGTCCGGTTTCCGTTTTGCACCGTGGGCGTGGGTATGGCGAAGTGCATCCAGGCGTTCTGGCCTTCGTTGCCCTCGATGCGGGCGAAGGGCCCACAGTGGCGTACCGAGGTGACACGGTTGAGGTACTCACTGGTCATCGCGGAGCCGTGTACCCAGGATGTGAATTTCTGTCCTGCCATCGTCGTAACCTCCTGCCGCCGCCGCGGTTGGATAGCGCGATTATCGTTACTGATCAGAGGGGATTTGGTTGAGGTACAGAATACCCGTCGCGGGGGCAGACCGCAACAACGCCTCGGGTACGATAGACCGTCTAAAGCATCGCCGCCTGCCGGCGCTCCATCTCCAACAGGCGCGCTTTGACGCCGATGCCCCCTGCGCCGTACCCATGGAGACCCCCGTTGCTGCCCACCACCCGGTGACACGGAATGATCAGTGGAAAAGGGTTCTTGGCCATGGCCTGGCCGGCGGCGCGGGAGGCCTTGGGGCTCCCCGCAGCTTCGGCGAGCCACTGGTAGGAGCGGGTTTCACCCGGCGGTATGCCGCGGCACGCGGCCCAGGCCGCTCCGAAGAACGGCGAAGCGTTCGAGAGGTCCAGCGGGATATTATCCAAGGCGGTGACATTGCCCGCAAAGTACTCGCCAAACGCGGTCAGCGCATCCGCAAATACGGTCGCGTCCTCGTCGGCGTCGTTCATCGTTTCACCCAAGCCCGCCAGCGCCTCCTGTGGCTCCGACTGCAGGCTGACACGAAGCAGACCCTGCTCAGAACCGAGCAGGGCCAGCCACCCGAAGGGTGTCTCTTGGACGTGGTAGTGCAGGTCCACGCCGGGAGTTGCGGATGTGGTCATCGTCTTGTCTCTCAGTTGGAGGTTCGGTCAACGCCAACCGGGCGGGTCACACCTCCCGGCGACGTAGAGCATACCAGGCAAGCGGAGCGCGGACCGCTTTCCAGGCTTCGACAACGCCTGGATCATCGGGAGTGTTGGAACGGCTCGGGCCGGCGTATGTATGGCGCGCGTAGGCGTTGACGATGCGCCGGATTTCCTGCCCCTGCTCCGGCACGGCTGCGGCCAGCGTCCCCGCCCACTGGTGCGGCGTCTGGTGCTCTCGCAGCGGAACCGACGCCAACCGACCCAGGCGACGGAGGCGGCGATACGCGGCCGGCACATCGCCCGGCAGCGCGAACAGCCACCGCCACAGGGCCCAGGCGATGAGCGCCAGCGCCACTGCCCCGGCCGACACGCCAGCAACCCGGGGCAGGAAGCTCCGGGCGGTGTTGGCCCAACCGGGGCCGGTGGCATCTCCGCCCGCGATGTCGGAATCTTCCAAACCGTCCTCGAAGTATTCGCATTCCTCTTCGATTTCGCAGAGCAAATCGTCGCCGTCGGTGCCGTCGCCCGCCGCCAGCGCCCGTCGGGCCTGCTCCTCGGGCGGTATGGCCACCGGGATTGCATTACCGGGAGTGGGCTCAAATGGGATCCAGCCGTAGCCGGGGAAAAACACTTCGGTCCAGCCGTGGCTGTGGCGGTCCGTGACCACATAGATGTGCGAACCGTCTGCGAGGTTTCCCGTGGTGTAGCCGGTGGTCATGCGGGACGGGACGCCCAGGCTACGCATCAGGACAGTCATCGCCGAGCCGAAGTACTCGCTGTAACCCTGGCCGCTCTCAAACAGGAAGTGGTCCACTCCGTCCGCACCGAAGGGCGGAGGGTCGATTGTCAGGTTGTAGTTGTAATTGGTCTTTAGATACTCCTCAACCGCCGCCGCCTTGTCGTAAGGTGTCTCTGCTCCGCCTGTGATTGACCGCGCCAACTCCGCCACCCGAGGCGGAGTATCCGGAGGCAACTGCGTGTACCGAGCCCAGAGCCAGGGAGCGTATTCCTCGCCGGCGGTGCGCAGGTCGTCCGGTTCTGCGGAGGACACCGAGGCGGTGAGCTGGTAGGGATCTCCGGCTTCTGCGCTGCCGCCGGCGGCGCGGACCGCCAGCACGTCCGGCTCGGCGGGCACTATCTCGCCGATCACGGCTTTGACGACGCTACCGGCGGAGTCACGCTCAATCGACTCCAGCACAAACGACGTCGGCAGGGCTCCCGAGACGACTTCGGCGGCGGCGAAGGCGTCCGCGGACACGGCGTCGCGCAGGCCATCCACTGCCAGCCGAAGGGCAGCAGGCAGCAGGTCGGTCTCGCTCTCCAAGTGCGGGTCTACGACGTATCGGGGCGAATCGAAGGTTTCGACGCGCACGTCGCGATTGGCGCCGATCACCTGCCCGCCGGCGAAGAGGCTGCGGCTGTCGTAGTTGGGAATGATTTCAAAAGTTACGTTGAACCGTTCCTGGTAAGGGTCGGGGGTGCTGTACTCGGGTTTCCAGCCGGGCTCGCGAAGCACGGTGCCGTCGGACAGCCAGCCCTCGTGTGTGTAGGTCGCGTAGGAACGCGCTTTCCAGTACATGGGTACCGGGGAGTTGACCTGCAGCACCGGCGTGTCCGTGGGGTTGATGGTGCCCTGAAACGCCATGGTGTCGCCCCAGATACGGTAGGGCAATGGACGACGGGCCGGTAGTCCGGCGAACAGGCGGTTGAAGTCCTCCTCCCACTGCACCAGGGGGGCGCGCGTCAAGGAGTAAAAAGCGTTGGCCGGCCCCCACTGACCGCCCACCGGCAGCAGAAAGGCGATCACCAGCGCAACGATCGCCACCACCGACGTGTCGCTGACGGTCAGGATGCCCAGGTGCCCGTCGTATACGCGGCCCTGTTGGTCCCACCTCTGGCGGGAGCGCATTGACTGAACCCAGCCCACCAGCAGCAGGCCGGTGAACACGTAGATGGCCAGGTAGATGCTCGCGGTGTCGGGCAGGAAGGTGAGGTTGGACATCAGGCCCAGCGAGCCCAGTGCAAAAACGCCCCAGAAGTTCCGGTAGCGGAAAAACACCCATCCGGCCAGGTAGCCGGATAGCCAGGCGGCGATCATCAGTCCCACCGCGAATGGCAGCGGGTCCACGCTGATGCCCTCGTTGCGGGCTGCCAGAACCCACAGGCCCAGCCGCTCGAAAAGTTCCGCCGCGCTGGCGACCTGCAGCTCGTCCGGAGAGGCGACGACCATCTGCCAGATGATCACGCCGATCCCGATGATTAGCCCCACGGGCAGCACCGCGGCGGTCCACAGGCGGATGCGGGTCAACGGTATGGCCGTCAGCACCGCCAGCGCCGTGACCAGGACCAACGACGGCGACGGCGCCCAGTCCGCCACCTCCACTGACCATACGACGACGATCATATTGAGGAGGAGCAGGCCGGTGGCTACCCACCCGTCCGGCGGCCGTAGCGCTGTCAGAACCAATAACAACCAACGGGACACATTGGCGCCGCTCCACACCGGGTTCGCCTCCGGCGAGGGCTGCGTCATGGTGGGGGAAGGGGCAGTGAGGGTTGCCATGGTCCGAGTACTCTACGTAGATATTCGGTACGAACCCAATTGTATCGTTATGTAACCCGGCCGGCTACCGGGCCGGGACCGGTGACCGGCGCTGGACCCGCGGGCGCGCCGCTGCTCTCGGGCACCCTTGCTCCTCCGATGGCCAGCGGGCGCGACAGGGCCTGGTTGATATCGCCGCCGCGCCGTACGATATAGATTGGTATGTCGTGCTGGGCCAGGTAGTCGGCAACGGTCTGGCCGGTCATCCCCGTGCTCGATTCCCCCGTCGGATCGGTGAACGAGGTGCGGTCCACATAACACACCGTAACGTTGATTCCCTGTCGGCGCAGGCTGACCAGCGCCGAGGTCCACTCCGGCCGGCGAGAGGCGGTGATGACCATCAACGTGTTGAAGCCCGAGAGATGGGGGCGCAGGTCGTATATGAACCGCTCCAGCGACAATACGCCGTCCGCGCGAATGCCGGCCAGGGTTTCCATCAATATGCCCAACTGGGCGGGCCTGCGGTCGGGGTTGAGCATCCATAGATCGGCGGAGTTGGCGGCGAGCCCGACGGGGACAGCTGTTTCGTCCCAGTGCTGCACCAACGAGGCCGCAACGGTCACGGCCAGCTCTTCGGTGTTGTCCGGCGGCTCGCCGATGTGGGAACGCCGCTCCATGTCCAGCAGCACCCACGCCTGCGCCGATATGCCAATGTCGAACTCCTTTACCATCAGCCGGTTCATGCGGGCGGTGTACGGCCAGTGGATGCGGCGCAGGCTGTCCCCGTGGGCGTAGTCGCGGACCGTGGACGATTCGGGGGTTATTGCCGGAGTGCGACGGGAGAAGACCGAATCGCTGGGCAGGTTGGCGAACCGGCGGTCCAGGTCGGGCAGCGGTACGGTCCTGGGCAGCACCGTGTAGGATTGGTCGTTGAGGAACGTCCGGCTCAGGCGGAACAGCCCGAAGGGGTCGCGGGCGGTGACTCGAACCTGCCCCGTGCGAAAGATGCCCCGTCGCGACAGGTAGGTGGCAATGCGGAAGCCGCGCACTTGTCGCTTGACCAGGGCCACCGTACGCCCGCCGGGCTCCGACAGGTCGGTGTCCTCCACGACCTCCAGCCATGACTTCGGCAATCGTGTGCGGTTGATCATCTGGATCTGCCCTTCCAGGTAATCACCTACGCGCCCCCGTGTCCCCAGCCGCGTCAGGCGCACCTCGATGCCGCGCAGGTTGAGCCAGGCCCAACCATATCCGATTACAACCAGCAGCACCAGCGTGAACAGCAACCGGTAGAAGAAAGCAAACCCGGTACCCAGAGAGTAGAACAGCACCGCTAGAATCAGCAGGCTGAATAGTATCTTGCGCCGGTGCTGGCTGATAAAAGACTTAATCATGGCAAGTGGCCGATTAGTTGGTCCAGACTTCAGGATTGGTGAACCGCTCCGGAACATTCCCGTTCATAGCTTCACGGAATTCATCAACTGTCATACGTAGCTGGTCGGCTATGATCCTTCCCATAAACGTTGCATCTAGTTCTTTATTGCCGAACGAGACGAACGTGTGCAAGCCCAAACCGAAATGACGATAACACCAATGGTCGTTTCGTGCTGTTTCGACAAACCCCATGCGCAAAAGCAATTTCCGGAGTTCCCGTAGCCGGATATTGCCGTAGCGGGGCATCAGACATCTGCTGGCTCCGGAATAGCCAAGGTTACGTGGTGCACTTGGTACGAAATACCCTCGTCGGCCAGTTCCCGTATCAGGTCGGCCATTTCAGCCTCGGCAACCTGTGCATCGGCCAGCGCGGGTCCGTCCAGCCAAGGGTCATTGATGGCGTCCACCATCATGGTAGTGATGCCCTCCAGCGCTTCTGCCTCGGTGTCCCCTTGCGCCCCAACACCTAGTACGTACGAACACCAGGCGGCGTAGCATGTTGACCCGTCAGACCGGGCACCTTCCCAAGTAACAACGTCGAAGGTGTGCATGTTCGATCCCCTTGGGTGGTGCGCTTACCGCGCGCCCGGCACCGGAACGCTGTTCAGCAGCTCGCTCACCAGCTGCTCCGGTCTCACCCCCCGCATCCTCGCCGCTGGCGTGAGCACGATGCGGTGGGCCAGCACGGCTACCGCCAACTCCTTGATGTCGTCGGGCAGGACGTAGTCCCGGCCGCGAACCAGCGCCAGCGCTCGCCCGGTACGGAACAGGCCCAGCGACGCCCGTGGCGAGCCTCCCAGCGCCGCGTCGGCGTGTTCCCGCGTGGCTTCCGCCAGCACCACCAAGTACTCGCGGACCAGGCTGTCAACATATACTTCCTGCGCCGCCTGCTGCAGGGAAAGAACCTGCTCCGGCGTCGCCACAGGCCCGAGGTCCAGGATCGGATGCGAGCGCTCCTGCTGGGCAATGATCGTGATCTCTTCCTCAAAACGCGGATAGCCGACGCTGATTCGCATCAGGAAACGGTCCAGCTGCGCCTCGGGCAGCGGGAATGTTCCTTCGTATTCGATGGAGTTCTGGGTGGCTATGACCAGAAACGGCAGCGGCAGCGGGTGCGTCACCCCGTCCACCGTGACCTGCCGCTCTTCCATCGCCTCCAGCAGCGCGGACTGGGTCTTGGGAGTCGCCCGGTTGATCTCGTCGGCCAGCACCAACTGGGCCGCGATGGGGCCGGAGCGGAAGGAGAATTCCCCGGTGGACTGGTTGTAGACCGATACGCCGGTCACGTCGCTGGGCAGCAGGTCGGGGGTGAACTGGATGCGCGAAAAGGTTCCGCCAATGGACAATGCGATGGAACGAGCCAGCATCGTCTTGCCGACGCCCGGCACGTCCTCGACGAGGATGTGGCCTTCAGCAATCAGGGCGGCCAGCGCCATCTCGATCACGTCGCTCTTCCCAACAATCACCGTGGCGACATTGTCGGCGATGCGTCGGGCTACGGTGGCCGCGTCCAGAATAGCCGGTGAAACGCCTCCCGGAGAAGAAACTGCTGTGTTTTGCACGGTACTGTCCTGACCGATTTGGATGACTTCGCGCCAGTTTAGCACAGCCGGCCGCGCCCGATTGCGTTGCGCAGTTCAGTGAGGTTTTGCACCGTTTGTGTTGCACTGGGATGCGTAGCCTTGATCGTGAGGTTACCACTCGGGCGGATTCGCTTAGTCATCGACGACCGGTACGTATAGACAGTCTGCTGACGTAGAAGGGACTAAACTCTGTGATCGCGCGAGCGAAGGTGGCTATGGTACCTTCCATATCGACAAGTACTGGTTTAGACGTTTATTGAGACGCTCAAGTGCATCGGGAAAACTGTCCAGTATGCGCCGAGTAGGTCGGCGATTATGAGCCACGCAATTACGCATGTCTTCGATAGGCTCTAAGAATTGCTTGATATCAGCAAGACAATTAACATCTTGGTCATTATTTATTGGAGTACGAAGGATCTCGGCTCGGAAATTATCGTATTGTTCAGAGTTCGTGATAAGCTCAATCACGTCGCCTAATCGAATAGGCGTCCGATTGTTTAGTCGTATGTACTGGCTAAAATTAATGTGGAAAAACTGATTCTCCAACGCCCTCATCATTTGTTGTGCGCTCAAATTCTGAGGAGCAGTATTGACTTGCTCTTCTCTCAATAGGTCGTATGGTAATTCACTCTGGTATGCGTGTAAGTAAATAAACGATAATACACGGCGCAATTTCATCTCGACGGCAAAGATCTCTGCGGCACGATCAGCTAGGCTAGCTCTGAGCAGCGGGTCTTCGAATTTTACTGCATGAAAAACTGGCGGTGTATCTGGCAATTCTTTTGCAAAATCGGCGACTACCGATGATGTGAATGTATTGTGACGCTCTTCAGCCTCCTGACGTTCGCGCTCATCTTCTTCGGATGGGATATATTCTGGAAGTGTAAGCTCGAAGCCTATTAACACGAGGATGCGTGCTGCTCCAGGATGATGTGCAACCTCGTCGCCATTGCGTTGATAGCGAAATTGGATAAGGCTGGCTGGGTCAACCTCATCAAAACCATACTGGTTATCCTCGAGCACCCTGACCAGCAAGTTTGCTATCGATTGCTTTATATCGGTCTCTCCACTGGCGTCACAAGCGATGATGAACTCGAAAGTCATGGCAAGTCAGCCCCCAAAACCTGTACTTCAAACCACTCTTTCGCCCCCTCCCACTCTGCTTGCGCGTCAGCACGCAATCGGCGCGCTTCTGAGCGCACAGCCGCAAGGTTGTCGGAAACTTCGTTCTGTAGTTCTTCTGGCAGTTCAGGGAAAGGCAAACTCTCCAGAAAAGACGCTGGCACCCGCTGCTGCCCTGCTGAACCTGCGAACGCGTAGGTTGCCACACGGCGCAATGATGCGGAACTCAAGAACTCCCTGACAAATCGCCCAGAAACCCCAGGGGAGCGAATCCGCAGAACGTGGAACTCTGTTGACCCAAATCCTACTCCATTGGGCAGTCCGCTCACTAAACACGATTTCCCATTTTGCATACACGGCGTAATTTTTGCCCAGAGAATGTCACCATTGATGAACGCAGTGTGACCTTTGCTCACTTCACGAAGCGGACGCGGAATAACCTTATATTCCCCTGTGGCGCCGTCGGCAACCGCTTGCATCGGTATGAATCCAACGATCGTGTCGTCACCGACGATTGAAGCGGGCAGTCGCGGGTTCACCTCTACATAATCCGACAACGGTTTGGTAACCGCAGGGTGTCTGCGTAGCCGGTCCAAAAATCGCTGAAGTTCCGGCACATAAGCAGGCGGGCTTATCGAAAGCGCGTCCACAGCGCGCCGCCTAACTGCGAACACCCGCCGGGTTTCCGGAACCAGTGGCGCAACTTCAAGCGCATCCAGCAGAAAATCGTCAATCCCCTTTAACAGGGTATCGGCTTCCACCAGCTTCGCCTGCCATTCCGCCCGGGCCGTCATCATCCGCTCAACCAGGTTTTCGCGCTGTACGGCGACCGGCAAAGGGATCTGGACATTGGCCAAGGTGGCTGTATTAATACCCGCTTGATTATTGAAATTTGTGCAAAGACGGGCGAAATAGCCCTTACGTTGCAAGAGGTTCAAAACCATCTCTACGAATTCCGGTTGGATGTCATCACGCAACCGCAAGCGGGTTACATGGTTGGAGCATACGGCGAAATCTGGTTCTCGGAAAACTGCGGATTTTCCTACCAACGCTGTGCTGTTGGTGTTGTTGAAAAGCACTTCGCCGCTCTCCAAATAATCGCGATCAGATATCGACTGATCTCCAATCCTAACCGCACCCGACAGGTCGGTCACACCATCAGTCAGAATCTGCGTGGGCCGGATTTGCGGCACTGAGGCCTCACCACTTTGGGCACGGCTTTCCTTACCCGCAGCAAACCCGGTGGCAAGCGGGTTTGCAATGATTTCTGAAATCAGAGCCGTATTCGGTAGTGACGATATCAGTTGGATTAGGCATGCGTATTCTGGATGATGCAAGTCAACATCACACCTTGAATTGGCAACTTCGCCCCGCCTCACTGCGAAGCACTGTGTTTTGCCCGGCTCTGACGGGCCTATGCGAAAAAAGGTGTCGGGTCTTTCTTGAATTCTTCCCATTGCCCCACCAAGCCGGTGCCGGGAATGATTTCACGCCGCTGTTCACTCCACCCGTTTTCTCTGGCAACCCATTCGTAGGTGACTCGGTAGTCGAACAGGTCGCAGCGGTGCCGCTCCACTCTGCTGACATTGGGGGTCTCTTTCTCCAACTCCACCGCGAAGGTCTTGCGTCCGGCGGCGTCATAGCCGATGTTTTCCGTCAGCGCCATGAAGATGGGAGTATCGTCGGTCACGGTTTCGCCGTCGGCCAGGCGGCGCAGGAAGACGATGCTGGCCTTGACGCCGGCGTCGTAGTGGCTGAACGCGAGTTGCGGCAGGCTGACCACGGCCAGCAGCTGGAAATGGTTGAGCAACCAATGGCGCACACCCTGTAGCGACGAATTGGTGAGGATGCCGTCGGGCAACACCACAGCGGCCCGGCCCGCGCCGGGTTTCAGGAAATGATGAATACGTTCCAGGAACGCGATTTCCGTCTTAATGCTCGCTCGCGGCTTTACCTCCCTTGGTCTCCGGCCGGCGTCGGTTTCATCGCCCGCGCCGCTCATATCGGTATGCAGAGGATAATTCTTGCCCAGATACTGCATCAGTTGGAACTGCTCCAGATACCCGTTCCCTTTCTCCGTTCGCCTGATGGTGGCGCCGAACGGTGGATTGGTCAGCACTAGGTCGAACCGTCCTTCGGTTAGTCCTCCGCTCTTATTCCGTATGTTTTCCACGAAGTCCAGGGCGTCGTGGCCCACAATGTTGGTATGGCCGTCGTCGTGAATAATCATGTTCATCTTGGCGACACGGGCCAGTTCGTGGTTGACCTCCAGGCCGAACAGGTTCTTCTCGGCGAAGTCGTGCCAGTACTGGAAATGTTGGATGCTGTCAGGGCCGAAGCGCAGGTCCGCCTCGCGCCGCACATGGTCCAAGGCATATAGCAGGAAGCCGCCGGAACCGCACGCCGGGTCGAGCACAAGGTCAGTGCGCTTGGGGTCCATCATTGCCACGCAGAAAGCAATGAGTTCGCGGGGAGTGAAGTACTGGCCGAAATCGCCCTTGAAGAAGCTGCCCATGAACTCTTCAAAGGCGACGCCTTTGGTGTCCAGTTCAGTGCGGTCCAGGGAGATACCCTCTAGGTGTTCTACGCACTGGGCCATGATGGGCGGCTCCACGTTTATACGGTCGGCGAACACGTCCGGCTCGCGCTGCTGCTCAGCAGCATAGAGAAGGTTGATTCGACCGGCCAGTTGGTCGGCAGTTTCACCGTCGCGACGTTGGAAGGCGTATGGGTCGCCATCGGACCTGTCAAGGTTTTTTTCGTCTCGATGCTTGATGAAAACTAGCTTGGAAAACTCCCCAAAGGCAGCGATCGGGCTGCGGCGTCCGCCCTCCCAAAGCGTTTGGTGGCACTTCCGAATCGCGGCGCGGAGTTCCTCGCGAGGAACCGCGGCAAGGTCCTGCCCTGCCGCGTTCTTGTAGAAGCGCCATTCGGGCGGGTTGCCGTAGCGCACCGGAATATCGGTAAGGTGATTGCGCCCACGCTCGCCAGGAGGGTATTTGTCAAAACGGAGCAGGCGTCGGGTTAGGCCAGCGACGGCGCCGCAGTAATGGGCGCCCAAGCTGGCGCGGTTGCCGCAAGCCTGTTCGATAGCCTGAGCAAACCCGGCGTCGGAGATGTCAGGCCGCTTACACTCGATGACGAGGTAAGGCATCTTCTTCTCATCATCGTGGAATATGACCAAATCAGCGAAATCGTTGGGTGTTCGTCGCGGTACGTTGATTTCAAAACCAATCAACTCCGCCGAATATTCGTACTTGTAGATGAGCTCTGCCCACAACTCAGCACGTACTTTCTCCTCAGGGTCGGCCCACCGTTCAGAGTGGCCCGCGGCGACGTAGCGGATGCGCTCATTGCGGCCCTCGCCGGTGATTTCGGCGTGACCGTCAGCCAAGGCGCGTGCAAGGTAGGTCTGGCGATAAGTATCTTCGGTCATGGAAGTGATCCTGCCTAGAGGATTTGGCGTCAATATAGCACTCCATCATACAGAGCGAAGGGCGCTGTGGTCACTAAAACCCATTTCACACTGGCAGAGTACGGCTCTGCATCAGGCGCCAGCGCTGAATGCGTTGCGAGAAACCCGTGTCCCGGAATGACACCTCACGCCCAACCCGCTATAATTGCACGGCGTAAACGAACGGCACACTCTTTCACGAGGCAGCGTTGCTATGGAATTCGCATTCACCCCCGAACAGGAAGCCCTTCGCACCGAAGTCCAGCAATTCATTGCGGAAAATGTAACCCCCGAGATCGTCGCCGAGCTCGAGGACACTGGCATCCGGCGGCGTGGACCCAAGACCCGCGAAATGTACAAGCAGATCGCCGAACGGGGCTGGATCGGCATGTCGTGGCCTAGGGAGTACGGCGGTCAGGACGGCAGCCGGATCGATCAATACGTCGTTGAGGAGGAATTCGCCCGCGCTGGCATCACCGTCGGCGGCGCCGGCTCCGGCGCTCCTGCCATCCTTGCCGCCGGCACCGAAGAGCAGAAACAGGAGTTCCTGCCCGGCATCATTCGCGGCGAGATTTCCTTTGCCCTCGGCTTCACCGAGCCCCAGGCGGGAGCCGACCTGGCCGGCCTGCAGTGCCGCGCCGTCCGCGACGGCGACGAGTACGTCATCAACGGCCAGAAGATGTACACCACCGCGGCGCACTACGCCACGCACATCTACCTGATGGCCCGCACCGATCCCGACGCGCCGCGTCACCGGGGTATCAGCATCTTCCTCATCCCCATGGACACTCCCGGCATCACCGTGCGCCCCCTGTGGACCATTCAGAACAACCCACCGGCGCCCTTGGGCACCACCTACGGCGACAACCGGACTAACGAGACCTTCTTCGAGAACGTCCGCGTCCCCGCGTCCTGCCTGCTCGGCGAGGAGAACCAGGGTTGGTACGTCGGCGCCATGGGCCTCAACCTCGACCGCGTGGGTGCGTCCCGCTACCTGATCTCCATCCAGCGCGATGAGGACATCGTGAACTGGGTCAAGGAGAACGACATCGAGGGTTACGCCATGCGCGAGGACCCCACCGTGCGCGATCGCCTCGCCGATATGTGGATCGAAGGGCAGGTCTGCCGCCTCATGACCCTGCGCAGCATGTCCATCGTCGAGAGCGACGGCAACTTCACCTACGAGGGATCTGCTGAGAAAGTCTTCGCCCCCGAGCACGGCGTCCGCACCACCGAGACCATCGCCCAGATGCTCGGCCCCTACGGGCAGTTGCTCAACGGTTCCGAGGACGCCATTGAGAGCGGCGTCTTCGCCCACAACCTCATGGGCGCCTTCCAGAGCGGCATCAACCACGGCAGCGTCCAGGTCATGCGTGACCAGGTGGCCCGCCGCGGCCTCGGAATGCCCCGCGTCTAATCGTATGCGACACTGGCGGTGGCCCGGCAAACGGAGGCGGCCGTCACAGTCAGAAAGTATCTCGCGGCGGGCGGCATCTTCAAGTTTCCGCCCGCCGACCACGAAAATTGACTGAAATACCCCCAACCCGAGGCACGATGAACGTACTACCCTCCGAAGAAGAGTTGATGGTCAAGAACGCCGCCCGGGAATTTCTGGACGCGGAGTGTCCGCCCAGCCTCCCTCGCGCCATCGAGCAGGACGAGCGCGGCTACTCCGTGGAACTATGGGAGCAGATGGCGTCCCTCGGCTGGTTCGGAATCTCCCTGCCCGAGGCCTACGGCGGCGGCGGACTGCCCGTTACCTACCTCGGACTCATCCTGGAAGAATGCGGACGCGCAATTGCCCCGGTGCCCTTCCACAGCACCGCCACCGCCGCCCTCGCCGTGGCCAACCACGGTACCGACAAGCAGAAGCAGTCCATCCTGCCCCGCGTGGCCCGCGGCGACCTGATCATGACGTGGGCGGTGCAGGAGATGAACCCGCGCCTCCGCGCCGACGCCGTCCACTGCCGTGGCGTAGTCGACGGCGACAGCCTGGTCATCAGCGGAATCAAGCACTTCGTGGACAACTTCTCCGCTGCCGAGCTCGTGGTCATGGCCGTGCGCACCGCCGCGCCCAGCGATGCCAACGCCGGCATCAGCCTGGCCATCGTACCGACCAACGCGGCGGGAATCACCGAAACCCGCCTCACCACGCTGGCCAAGGACTCCCAGAGCAAGATCGCCCTGGACGGTGTGCGCATCCCCCTCAGCAACGTCATCGGCGAAATCAACGAGGGCTGGCCGGCTACCTATGAAATGCTGGACACCGGCACTGCCCTGCTGTGTACCCAGATCATCGGCGCGGCCCGCAAGGACGCCGAGATGGCCATCGAGTACGCCAAGAACCGCGTCGCCTTTGGCCGCCCACTCGCCGGCTTCCAGTCCATCCAGCACCTCTGCGCCGACATGATCGTCGCGGTGGACGGTGCCCAACTGCTTACGTACGAAGCCCTGTGGAAACTGGACGCCGGCTTGCCCTACAGCGTGGAGGTCTCCCAGGCCAAGGCGTTCACCAACGACAAGTGCCAGGCCACGGTGCGCTCTTCCCAGCAGATCCATGGCGGCATCGGCTTTATGATGGAGTTCGACCTCCACCTGTGGTACCGCCGTGTCACCGCCTGGACCATGCGTCTGGGCACCAGCTTCGAGCACCGAGCCCGGGTCGCCCGCTCGCTGCTGGACCAGCCGGGCCAGGTACGCCTCGGCATGAACATCGAAGCCGTCGCCTGATCCGATCCCAGCCGTAAACTGAAGAAACAGGAGCCCGACCATGCCCGTCGATCCCGTCTGCAAAACCGAAATCAACGAATCCAGCGCCCGTGCCACCACTGGCCAGACCATGCACGGCGCCAATGAAGTCGACCCCAACGCCGGAACCCGCAGCTTCTACAACGGCGAGTGGTATTATTTCTGCAGCCTGGAGTGCCGCACCAAGTTCCTGACGGCGCCCAACACCTACATCGAAAACTAGCTGCTTTTGTCATTGCGAGCACAGCCCGGCAATCCCGTTGCCATTGCTGCGGACCTCGCCCTAAACGTATTACTGGCAGGAGGATGATTATGCACGTCGGTCTGGTAATGGAATGTGATTACCGCGAAGGCCGCACCCAGGACGAGGCCTTCGACGAAGCCTTCACCGTCGCCAAACTGGCTGACGAAACAGGCATAGACGGTGTCTGGTTGGCTGAGCGCCACTTCGCCGCGCCGGCCACGCCCACAGACCCGGGCGGAGCCGGCATCCCGTCGATCTCGTCGGTCCCCCTGATGATGGCCGGCATCATCGCCGCCCGCACCGAGCGAGTGCGTGTCGGTACCGGCGTCAGCGTCCTGCCCCTGGCCCATCCCATTCGTCTCGCCGAGGAAGCCTCCATCGTGGACAACGTGTCCCGCGGTCGCTTGGACTTTGGCATCGGGCGCAGCAGTTTCCCCCGTTCCTACCACGGCTACGACGTGCCCTTCAACGAGAGCCGCCAGCGGTTCGCCGAAGCGCTGGAGATCATCCTCAAGGCTTGGAACAACTACCGCTTCGACCACCACGGCCACTACTACAACATGGACGATGTCGTGGTGACCCCTCGACCTTACCAGCAGCCCCATCCGCCGATCCGCATCGCTGCCAACTCCATCGACACCTTTCCCATGGTCGGCGAGTTGGGCTTCCCGCTGGTTACCGGCGTGCGCGGTCAGGGCATCTCGCAGGTCGCCAGCAACCTGAAGCTCTACCGCTCCGCCGCCGCCGAGCACGGCCATGATGTGGACGACGCCTACGTGCGCATGCCCATCTACGTTGGCGACTCCATGGAGCAGGTGCGCGCCGACACCGAAGAGAGCACCATGCGGGCGTTCCGTCGCACCGCCGACACCTACATCCGCACAGTGGAGGCCGAGGGCGCTGGAGCCACCGAGGAGCGTCGCCAACGCGCCGAGCAGTTGCTCAACACCACCTATGATGATCTGCTGGAAGACCGGGTCGCCTACGGCACCCCCGACCAGGTCGCCGAGCGGCTCGTCTCGCTCCGCGACGGACTCGGCCTCACCGGTTTCATCATGGAGCCCAACCTGGGCGGCACCGTTCCCCCCGAACGCGTCCAGCACTCCATCCGCCTCTACGCCGAGGAGGTTGGCCCCGCACTCCGGGAGTAAGATCCCACGGCATCACGAGCATGCAAGGGCCCCGCGTCACCGAGCGGGGCCCTTAAACGTGCTGAATGCTGGCTATGCTGACCGTTCGGCAATCAATCGGCGTACCTCTGAAAGCAAAATCGGAATATCAATCACGGCCGTTGACCAGACGATCCGGGAATTCACGCGCCAGGTTTGATGAACGATGATCACCCGTGTCCTGAACAGCAGCCTCCAGTCTACGCTCCGAATGGCACGGCGAGTTTCATCGGAAAAACTCTTAGAGGGTGTCTAAAAATGAGGTAGGCAGGCCAGTCTGCGCAGGGTGAGGCCGGTCATTGCGATGTAGATCCAGGTTTCGGTGGTTTCACACAACGCTTCGTAGTCCTTGCTCAACCGCCGTTGCAGGTTCAGCCAACCAAAGGTGCGTTCCACCACCCACCTCCGGGGCAGCACCTGAAAAGTATGTTGCTGTGGTGGACGCCGCACCAACTCCAGGGTCCAGCCGCCCACCGTCCTGGCCCACTCTACCAATTTGCCGCCGTAGGCCCCATCAGCCCAGATCAGCTGTAGTCGAGGGAACCGCCCCAACAGTCGGATCAGCACCAGCCGGGCGCCGTCCCGGTCCTGTATATCGGCAGGGTGCACTGCCACCGCCAGCGGCAGTCCCAAGGTATCCACCACGATGTGGCGTTTGCGGCCCTTCACCTTCTTGCCGGCGTCGTAACCCCGAGGCCCCCTTTTTCCGTGGTCTTCACCGACTGACTGTCGATGATGGCCGCGCTGGGACTGGCCTGGCGACCCTGGGCCTGGCGCAGCTCGGCGTGCAGGGTGTCATGTGCCCGTTGCCAGGTGCCATCACGACGCCAAGTCCGGAAGTAGTGGAAGACAATGCGCCAGGGCGGCAGGTCATGGGGCAGCATCCGCCAGGAGCATCCAGTGCGCAGCACGTAGCGGATGGCGTTGACGATCTCCCGCCGGGGGTAGGTGATGGGTCGGCCGCCCGGTTTGGGCGGTGGCAACCGGGGCTCGAGCAGTTGCCATTCTCGGTCGCTGAGGTCGCTGGGATAGGCTGGTCGTTTCATACCCCCACGTTACGACCAACGCTCTTATCACGCCTGGATACCTCCACCCCAATTTCAACCTTTTTAGACACCCTCTAAGAGCCTATCCCAATAACTGACGGAAACGTGCAGGTCCATTGTGGAAAGCCCAGCCAGGGTTGCGGCTAGGCTAGGGCAATGACCAAAACGAAAGACCCCAACGCTCCGTGTCCGAAGCGTGCCGGCCCTGCCATCAAAACCAATTCCACCACTGGCGCTTTCCAGATCTCCGACGAGCTTTGGGAGGTGTTGGCTCCCCTGATTCCCCAACGCGTGAACACCCATCCTTTCGGCGGCGGCCGGCCCCGGGTCCCTGACCGCACCGGCGCCAATGGCATCTTCTACGTGCTGCGAACCGGCTGCCAGTGGAAGGCGTTGGACGCCACGGGCATCTGCTCCGGTTCCACGGCCCATCTGCGCTTCCAGGAGTGGGTTGCCGCTGGGGTGTTCCTGGAACTGTGGCGGGTGGGTCTGGAACGCTATGACGAACTGCAAGGGTTGGACTGGAGTTGGCTGAGTATGGACGGCGCCATAACCAAATCGCCCCTGGGTGGGGGGAAAACCGGCGCCAACCCCACCGACCGAGGTAAGACTGGGGTCAAACGCAGCCTGTTGACTGAAGCCCAGGGCATTTCGGTGGGTCTGGCGGTGGACGGGGCCAACCGCCACGACATGAAGCTGGTGCGGGCCACGGTGGACAGCGTGGCGGTACCCCGACCGGTGCCCAGCCCGGAGCATCCCCAAGGGCTGTGCCTGGACAAGGGCTACGACTTCGCCGAGGTCCGTCGTACGCTGGAAGAGTTCGGCTTCACCGCCCACATCCGCAGCCGGGGCGAAGAGGCTCAGGCCATCAAAAGGGAGGCTGGGTTCAAAGCCCGCCGCTGGGTGGTGGAACGCACGCACAGTTGGCTGAACCGTTTCCGGCGCATCTTGGTTCGCTGGGACAAGTCCTCAGAGAACTACATTGCCTTCCTTCATTTCGCCTGCGCCCTAATCGCCCTCAGAGCCGCTGGGTTATTAGGATAGGCTCTAAGAACCTGTCTACGATCTCTGAAATAGGTTAAGTTGAGACTATTATCAGGGGAGGGGTAATCATGTCTCATTCCTATCCCAGCGACATCAGCCGGAAGCAATTCGCCCGGATTCTGCCGACGTTGGAGTCGGCTCGCCGCCGGACCAAACCCCGCACCGTGGATTTATATGACGTTTGCTGCGGCGTGCTGTACCTCTTGAAAAGCGGGTGCCAGTGGCGAATGCTGCCTGCGGACTTCCCCAATTGGCGCACTTGCTACCAGTATTTCCGGCAATGGAGCGAGCAGCCTGGCCCGGCGAAAGAATCCATTCTGGAGCAAGTCCTTAAAAAAATCGGTTGGCGCGGTCCGGCAAAGCAATGGACGGAAAGAGCAGACCAGCTTCTGCATCGTGGACTCCCAGAGCGTCAAGAACCCGGACAGTGCCGATAGCAAGGGCTATGACGCGGGCAAGAAGGTGTCCGGAATCAAGCGTCACATCGCGGTGGACACGCAAGGATTGCCCCATGCGATACACGTGACTACCGCCAATGTTGCCGACCGGGCTGGGGCTTTGGCGATGTTTGACGAAAACCGGGCCGACCTCAGCCAGGTCCAGAAGGTGCTGGTCGACGGGGGTTACACCGGGAAGCCCTTTGCCGCTGCGGTGCAAAGCCGGTTGGGAGCCGCAGTGGCAGTGGTGAAACGCAACGAACTGCACACCTTCGTGGTGCTGCCAAAGCGATGGGTGGTGGAGCGATCTTTCGCCTGGCTGGAAAAGTGCCGCCGACTCTGGAAGAACTGTGAAAGGAAGCTCAATACCAGCCTGCAAATGGCGGTGCTTGCCTTCATGGTGCTAATCCTCAAAAGATCGTAGACAGGCTCTAAGGGTTACATCAACAGGTCTTCCTGCTCGATCAGCCGTTGATCGACCGGATCAACAACTAGCGCCAGGTCTTCGAGGGTTGTTGCGCCCATCAAGTACTGACCTTCTGGCCCAAATGCCACGCGCGCCACCGCATTGCGCCCGTGTACGCCGAACCGTGCCCAGGCCGTTTGCAGTTCTACGCGCCGCCCGTCGGCCACGCGCGCAAACCTGGTCTCCACCGGCTCAATCCCAAGTTCGCGCAATAGGCTCGCCGGCAGCATTGTGTTGGTAGCTCCCGTGTCCACCAAAGCCGAAACTGTGGCACCTGCTTCCGCGAAGAGGTTACCCACCCATAAATCGACGCTGAAAGTTCCCATATTAGTTTGACCGTACCTGATGCCCAGTACGCCTGAGAGGGTGTCTAAAAAGGTTGAAATTGGGGTGGAGGTATCCAGGCGTGATAAGGGTGTTGGTCGTAACGTGGGGGTATGAAACGACCAGCCTATCCCAGCGACCTCAGCGACCGAGAATGGCAACTGCTCGAGCCCCGGTTGCCACCGCCCAAACCGGGCGGCCGACCCATCACCTACCCCCGGCGGGAGATCGTCAACGCCATCCGCTACGTGCTGCGCACTGGGTGCTCCTGGCGGATGCTGCCCCATGACCTGCCGCCGTGGCGCACCGTGTTCCATTACTTTCGCACCTGGCGTCGTGATGGCACCTGGCAACGGGCACATGACACCCTGCACGCCGAGCTGCGCCAGGCTCAGGGTCGCCAGGCCAGTCCCAGCGCGGCCATCATCGACAGCCAATCGGTGAAGACCACGGAAAAAGGGGGCCTCGGGGTTACGACGCCGGCAAGAAGGTGAAGGGCCGCAAGCGCCACATCGTGGTGGATACCCTGGGACTGCCGCTGGCGGTGGCAGTGCACCCTGCCGATATACAGGACCGGGACGGCGCCCGGCTGGTGCTGATCCGACTGTTGGGGCGGTTCCCTCGACTACAGCTGATCTGGGCTGATGGGGCCTACGGCGGCAAATTGGTAGAGTGGGCCAGGACGGTGGGCGGCTGGACCCTGGAGTTGGTGCGGCGTCCACCACAGCAACATACTTTTCAGGTGCTGCCCCGGAGGTGGGTGGTGGAACGCACCTTTGGTTGGCTGAACCTGCAACGACGGTTGAGCAAGGACTACGAAGCATTGTGTGAAACCACCGAAACTTGGATTTACATCGCAATGACCGGCCTCACCCTGCGCAGACTGGCCTGCCTTCCTCATTTTTAGACACCCTCTTAGCTGAATCGGCGATTAGCCCAATGGCGTGATAAACGGCCAAGCGGGTCCGGAGATCTCCGCCCCGGTATTCATCCGCGTGATGCGTACATAACCACTCCACGACCTCACCCAATGTTGTACCTGCTGTAGCCTGTCAGATACATTGGGACCACGTTCACTGGGAGGGGTAGATAACGTCACGCGTGTCCATTTCCTGCTGTGCCCAGTCGGCGCCGTCCGCGACGTTCATCTCGAGAACGCCTTTGTCCTCTATCCATACTTGGCAACCCAGCAGGTTGTACAAGTCCTCTACCACGTCCATATGATGCTGTTTTGAACCCCAGTGATACTCGCCGGGGCCAAAGTCAGCAATCAGGTACAGATCAATATCCAGGAATGGATTGTCCTGCGGCAGGAATGCCGGCCCCGGAGGCGGCCGTTTCTGGCTCGGGTCAATCGCCATTTCCATCACCCCCCAACGCCGGCAGATCTCGGCGATGGCTTCCAAGGGCAGATCATCGCGGGTCAGCAGCGGTCGAGACTGTGGAGTGGTCATATCAACGCTCCTTCGTCATCCTCCAGAATAGCATTTTCGGTCTAGCTCCCTATCTCACCCAAGAACGCCAGCAGCGCCGCGTTCACCTCGTCGGGCTTTTCCTCATGCAGGAAGTGCCCGCCGCCGGCGATGAACTGCGTCCGCAGGTTCGAAGCCGCCTTCTGCCACGACGCCTCCGGATCCAACCCGCCGGCCGCCGATGTACGCCGCCGCCGCTCTCCCCAGAGGTACAGTACCGGAATGTCCAGCACCCGTTCCGCATCCGCGCGCCAGTCGGGCGGATCCTCGTACGCCGCGGCCCGGTAGTAGGAGAACCCGCCCCGCAGCGCGCCCGGCTGTGAGTAGGCCGTGGCGTACACCGCGACCTCCTCGTCCGACATCATCGCCTGGTTCACCGACCAGTTGCGGTAGAAGTGACGCAGGTAGGCCTCCTCGTTGCCTCGCACCAGGTGTTCTGCCAGGTCCGGTATCTGGTGGAAGTACGAGTGCCACCGCTCCCGCACGCCCTCCGGTGTCTGCGGCCCCAGCTGCTCCAGCGGATGCGTCCCATCCAGCAGGGCCAGCCGGTCCACCTCCGCCTCGTGGTCCAGGCAGTAGCGGTACGAGACCCGCACGCCGATGTCATGCCCCACGATGGCGATCTTGTCGTGGCCCAGGTGCCGCACCAGTTCGTAGATGTCCGTCGCCGCCGTCCTCGTCCGATAGTCCTGCAGGGGCTTCTCCGACGCCCCGAACCCGCGCATGTCGGGCACGATCACCTGGTAGTCCTGCGACAGCACGGGAATTTGCTTGCGCCACGAGAACCACATCTCCGGCCACCCGTGCAGCAGCACCACCGGATACCCGTCGCCCTCGATCACATAATGGATGTTGACCCCGTTCACCCGCGCCGTACGATGCGTGAAATCCCAATCCGCCATGATGGCCTCCCTCGCGAAATCCGCCCGAAACTCGTAGGGGCGAATATTCATTCGCCCCTACCCCGCATTGCCGATGCCGTCGCTACAGGTTCATCGCGTTGAGCCCGACCCGCGACAGATCCTCGTCGGCCTGACCGCTCGGGTAGCCGCCCACGCCGATGCCGCCCAGGATGACGCCGTCCTTCATGATCACCAGCCCCCCCTGACCGTAGGTGAACCCGGGGTCACCCATGTCGGCGATGCCCCGGCCCTGGGCGGCCAGCCCAGCAGCGTGCTCGCCGGAATCCCGGCCTATGATGGCGGAGGTGTACGCCTTGCGCCGGGCGTGACGGCGGCTGAAGACTCGCAGGTTGTCCATGGTCAGGTACGCCAGCATTTCGCCGCCGGCGTCCACGATGGCCATGGCCACCGGCGCGTCGGGGGTCTCGTTCGCCTTGGCCAGCATCGCGCTCATCGCCGCGGTGACCTGCTCGGTGGTAAGTGCCGGTTTCGTAGCCATCGGTGCGCCTCCAGAAAATCGTTTCACAGTACAAAATGTGGGGCGATGATACCATGGCATGGGTCCCATTCAGGCAGGGGCAACACCCACCCGGAGATTCGCCGTCGTTGACGAGGTCGCAGCGGTTCACTACGATGCGAACAACCATCACCTGCGGGCCGCTATCCGAGGAGACCAATTGTGGATCAGATCACCATACACGGTTTGGACGGCGAACTCGAAGAAATTATCCGCAAGCTGGCCGAGCGCGATGGTACGTCGTTGAGCTACGCGGCGTTGGAGCTCCTTCGTATCGGCGCTGGACTGATCGAAACGACTCGGGAGCCTAATGTCGGACCGTCATTGGATCTATACATCGGTAGTTGGACTAGCGACGAGGCCGACGAGTTCGACGCCGCGATCCAGGAATTTGAGACCGTGGACGAAACCGCTTGGCGATGAGGATCTTACTGGACTCCAACGCTTATTCATCGCTGATGAGGGGTGACGATCAAACCGCCGTCATCGTGCGGGGCGCTACCGAGATCATCATGTCAGCGGTGGTGATAGGCGAGTTGCTTTTCGGATTTCGACACGGGTCGCGGTATCAAAGAAACGCCACGGACCTTCGTGGGTTCTTGGCAAGTCCATACGTGGTTGCACTTCCCGTCGGAGAAGTTACTGCCGACCGCTATTCGAGGATCGCCGCAACATTGAGAGCCAACGGCACTCCCATCCCCACCAACGACGTGTGGGTCGCTGCACACGCTATGGAAACCGGGGCCGAACTGGTATCGGCGGACCGTCATTTCGACGTCGTCGACGGGATCGCCTGGTTGAGACTGGCCCAATAACCAGATCAGTCGTCGCTTCCGTTTGGGTTCGGTCGCGAGGTGGATCCGACGGGGTCTGATCCATGATGTCTCGCCCGGAAAGCGGCATCGCCCCAGCCAACTTGAGGACGGCCTACATGCAAGCCCCACACCCAGCAGGCATCATCGCCATCCATCCCCTGGCACCGACACGCTATCTATGCACGCCGGAGCGCCAATCGCCTGCAATACTGCCAACCTTCGGAGCGCATATCCAGCATGAGTTCCATGGACCGGAACGGCACCGTTTCAATCATCCCGTTCCTCTCCGCGTTCGCCAGGCCGTCTAGCGTCTGGTCCGTCGTCGAGCTACCTAACTGTTTGGCTGGCGGATATACCAGTCATCAAGCTTTTGTAGCGATGCCTCCAGGTTGTAGAACCTTTTCTTTTGGCCGTTGGGTTTCTGCGGATCCAGTCTGCGTTCGTAAGAGCAATCGGGGTCAGTGTTAATCTTCCGCATGGCTGAGTTGAACTCCGGATTCTGTTTGAACCCGACATAACGGCCCCTGCATTCCTTCACTAGATCTGAATACGTTGACGAGTAGTAGGAAAGTACTTCGTCATCCGCGACGTTTAGTTTTGGCGCGGAAGGATCGTTGGTCCTTCCAATGCTACCCCCGCCAGAGAGGCCGCGATTGATGGCGACCTGTACGTGTAAAACAACGCTGTAATCCGAGGTAGCGACACCAGCTGACCGATCCGAGATCGAGTTTAGTGCATGCAGCAACGCTCTTTGGCTTTGAGAGATCGAGGTCGGAACCAACGTTGCGTCTCCGATGAATCCCAGAGGCAAGAGATAAGGTGCATCGATGGTTTCGCCAAACCAGTCGCGTGTGATCTTGGTGAAGTTCTGTATGCTGGCCGTTCCGAATTGCAATACTTTCAATTGCGTAGTCTGCTGTAACGATCCCAAATGTGCGGCATGGTTTCGAATGTGCATTACGCCTTTGATATTAGCCGCTACTGCGCCGGGAACTGACACCTGTTGCAACGCTTGTCTCAAAGAAATAGTCCGAGGCTCGTTGGTCTCCAAATCGCGGTCGATCAAACGTGAACCGCGTTTCCTCCGGTATATTGCGTGAACCCGCCCTCCATTCAGCTGTACGATTCGTGCTTTGAGCAATATCTCCCACGCATTGCTGGTCAACATGGCAAACGTCTGTTCCCTGTATTGGACAGTCGGTTTGTTGTAGATTTCGATGGCACCTAGTAACGCCGCTGCGGCGCACCGAGCCATCGTAATTTCGCGTTTGGGACGGGCCATAGTATTTCACGGATTGAGCACCCGATCCGGATCCGATTGGGCCTCCCATTCGATATCCAGCGGGCTGATGATGTCACCAAGAATCGTCATCCGCCCGCGGCCGGCGCCGAACAGCGAATTGGGCCGTTCCTGCAGAGCAGTCAACTTTGCCACCGGCTTGCCGTTCTTGGTGATGATGATCTCGCCGCCGTTCTGGGCCACCTCGTCCATCAGTTTCAGGCATTTGGCCTTGAATTCCGACGCCTTCATCGTCCGGCTTTGGCCGGCGTCTCCGCTGTGCGTGCTCATGCCAACGCTCCTGTTGGATCGCTTGGAGGATCCTCTCCGTCAGATTATACCGTGGTCATTACCATGGTCACCAAAGCGTGATCATGGGCGGAGCGCTCGCGCGTGTACCCACCCGCCGGCAGCCTTGCCATCGCCCAGCAAAAGTCGCCACGCATCACCCCCGGTGGTGCGGTTTTCCTCCGCCATTCATACCCGACGCCACAAGGCCGGCGATTGTCCCCGACCAGATTGGGGAATATCATCAAGGGACACACAAGATTGGACGGGGAAACGTAATGGACTATCGACCACTGGGCAGCACTGGAATCAACGTGTCCGAGATCGGGTTTGGTTGCGGCAACGTCGGCGGCTTGATGATTCGCGGCGATCACGGCGATCAGGTAACGGCGGTCGCCCGGGCAATGGAACTGGGCATCAACTACTTCGATACTGCCTCTTCCTACGGCGACGGCCAGTCGGAGACCAACCTGGGACGGGTGTTGCAGGAGTTGTCGGCGGACGTCTACGTCGGCACCAAGTTCCGGGTCACCACCCACGAGCCGGTGCGCATCAAGGGCAACGTCATCGCCTCGGTGGAGGAGAGCTTGTCCCGGCTGCAGCGGGAGCAGGTCGACCTGATCCAGATGCACAACCACGTTGCATCAACGGCGGAAGGCGGGTCGGTCTCTCCCGACGAGACGTTGGGTGAGGTGGCGGACGCGCTGCGGGTGTTGCGGAATCAGGGCAAGGTCAGGTTCTGGGGGATGACCGCGGTGGGCGAGACCGTGGCTCTGCACCGGGTCATAGACTCTGGAACTCTGAACACCATCCAGGCGGTGTACAACCTGGTCAACCCCAGCGCCGGAGCGGCCGTACCGCCGGGGTTCGATATGCCCGACTACGGGAACCAGATCGAGCGCGCCGCCGCCAACGACATGGGGGTCCTGGTGATCCGGGTCCTGGCGGCTGGCGCGTTGAGCGGCGAGGAGACACGGCATCCCGTCGCCGTGCCGACCGTCGCGCCCATCGGTTCGGGCCACGACTACGACCAGGACCGGTCCCGGGCTGAGGGCTTCCGGTTACTGCAGCAGGAGGGGTACACGAGCAGCCTGGTGGAGGCGTCGTTGCGGTTCGCCCTGACCAACCCCGGAGTGAGCAGCGTACTGGTGGGGTATTCGAGCCTGGAGCACCTTGATCAGGCCGTTGAAATCGCCGCCAAGGGGCCGCTTCCCGCGGAAGCCATGGCCCGGTTGCCGGAGGTGTGGTCCGGGTTCACCGGCTGAAACGGCGTTCCCCACGCTGGAGAGTATGGGGTACGTTAGCGGCGCCGAGGCCGGAATTTCCCTGCCTTCGGAGTTGGCCGGTCCGAAGCTGTTCCCGCCGCCGACGGCGAGACCACCGCATCGTCTGAAGCGAGGCAACGCTGGCGACCAGGAATGGATGAGCCTGCGACCACCCACCGCGAATCCGGTGTGTTCCTACCGGTACCGCCTCGGTCGAAACCGCAGTCGCCGGCCGTCAGGGCGGGGTCTTCCTATGAAATGATCTGTTCCTGGTTGATTTCCGACGTGATCACGCTCTGTTTCCTTGCGACGGGGCAGGTTGAGATCTTGCCGCCAACGCAAGCAGGGTCCGATCGTTACCGGCGACCGATGCGCGCCGCCTATACCATGTGACGTTCAAAGAATGACGCAATCCGCGCGATGTACTCTTCAGGATGTTTGCGGTACACGTTGACGTGTTCGGCATTGCGTACCATCCACAACCGGTCTTCTCGGTTGTCCCTGGCCTCGTGCAGTTCACTGCTCTCCGCTGCTGAGACGATCGGGTCATTTTCCCCGTGGATGAAGTAGATGGGCGATTCCACCTGGTCGACCACCTGGATGGGACGCACTCGACTGAGGTCGGATTTGAAAAACAGGCGTCCGGCCAGCACCACAAAGACGCCGTACCACGCGGGAAGTCGCACCGGCCCAACATATAAGTGGCTCAAGTCCATCAGGTAGTCGCTGAACCCGCTGTCGCTGACCACGGCCGGAATGCGCGGCTCCTGCGCCGCCACCAAGATGGACACGCCGGCCCCCAGTGAGAACCCCAGTAGCCCAATGCGTTCCAGCGGGATGCCGCGCCCGGCCACGTAGTCCACTGCCCCCAGCGTGTCCCACTGTTTCCGGTCCCCTTCCGAACTGCGCTCTCCTTCAGATTCTCCCCGCCCCCTGAAGTCGAACAGGAAAACGCTGAACCCGCACGCCACTAGGTCGGCGCCCAGCTGCAGGGCCATGATGTCGGGGCTGTTCTGGTGGTGTTCAGTACCCTGCACCAGGATGATGCACCGGTCATCCTGGCCGGCTGGCAGATACCAGCCGCTCAGCGCGACTCGATCTCCGCGGCTGGGGAATTCGATGCTCTCCCAATGGAGGCCGAACTCGGTCGGGTGGCCGAATACCGCCACCCGCTCCACGGTGGTCATCTCGTGGGCCACCCACGCTCCGTAGGCAAGCATCACCAGCAGTGTCACCAGAACGAGCCCGACCAGGATGACCGCAATGGCCAATTCAGGTGCCTCCCGTGGTCGTGAGCAATGATTACCCGGTCCGCCAGTGCGAGCGGAGCGTGGCGGTACGTCGCGGCGATGTTCGTCGCCGCAGGAACCGGAACGCCACGCCGCTCCACTCCCCGCAATTCCCGGTTTGTGAACGCGGGTGCTCTGGAGATGTCCGAGCCGTTTGACCGGGTATGGAGCGCTGGTCGAATCGGCTAGTGTGCGGTCCTGCCGTTGCCCATGACTCTCTGCTCAAACCGGCGGCGTTCCAGCCAGTTTTCGGATGCCTCGGATGCTTCCAGTTCGTCGTCGAAGAAGCCGTGCCCCCGCTTGGCGACCTGCATTGCCTCGTAGAAGAGCAGCCACACGATGTGGCGCACGATTTCATCGGGCACGCCGTTGGCGTAAAACGAGCGCGGGTTCATATCCGGGTCGGCGTTGACGTAGTCGACCACGTAAAATAGGCCGTCCTCATGGAGACAGATTTCGCTGCTGAATTTCTTCATCCGCGAAACGCTGGCAATATTGCGCATGATGCGGCGCAAGGGATGCAGGCGAAACCGCCTTATCTGCGTGGGCGACACCATCTGATACTCGTGGGTGACCGGGTCCCACCAGCAGGGGATGACCTCCCGGCAGATGTGATAGAGACGGAACCACCCCATTCGCCCACCCAGGGGCTTCATCTTCATTTGCTGCTGGATGAGAAAGGCGTCGGAGTTGGGGGCCTGCTCTGCCGAGACTACCAGGTCACGCTCCGAGTAGGCGTCCATGATTACGCCGACGCCGGAATCGCCCCAGGCCGGTTTTACCACGAAGGGCACTCCGACCCGCTCCCGGATTTCGCGCGTCATCTGGAACGTTTCAATTTCATTGCGCGGCACGATGACAGTCTCCGGGACGGGGATGTTGTTGTCTACCAGGAGATTGTGCAGGTTCCCCTTGTGCGCGGCGAAGGCGGTCAGCTCGGGGTCGTCGATCACCACGCCCTTCTGCCGTTTCACCTCGTATGCCAGTTGGGTATAGACGTCGGTGGGGTCGGTCTGGTTGGCGGTGAGGTCCAGCATGGCTCGCACGCCAATGTCACCCGCCCGCAGCTTGGCCAGGAACTCATGCACCCACACGTCGTCGGCGAGAAAAAAGGAGAGGTCCATCTGGCCGCATAATTCGCGCATCTTGTGGGCAAAGAAGTCGTAGTTGGAGAAGGGGCTGGACAGGACGATGTCATAGGTTTTCTGCGGCACTTGCGTCTCTCCGTATGGCGATGGGAATGCGGTCGGTCGATTTTATAACTGGTTATGCCGGCAATGTATATGTCGCCGGTTTCAGTTTTGCCCAGTTCATCGCGAACGTTGGCTCCCGCGTCTCTCCGCATACCCGACGGTGACTGTCGGTTCTGAAGAGGGCAGAAATTTCTGGCGCCCTCCCTCACGTACCGGTTTCCACGGGGTGTCGCAATCGACATCCTGTTGACAATTTTCCCCGCAGATCTGCCTGATAGCCGTCTCGTTCAGTTCCGGGAAATGGCGAAGTTGCTGTGTCCGTGACCAGCCCTGCATAGCGGATCTGCTACTGGCCAAAGGCATAAAAGGCCCCAGCGTCGCGAAAATGCCTTCGGACGCTGCAAATCGCCACAAGTCGCCGCCCATTGGCTGGCGCATCACTCCGCCCGGCCACCAGAATCGGTCAACGTCGGCAGCATGCGTCACCGGGCCACCCGTCCGGTCGCCTGCTGCCGTTGCCCAATCTGTGCATTTACCACCTGTCGGAGATGGAATCATGACAATCGACGCCCTCTCAGACGGCGCAACCGTATTGGTGCTGGACGAGCATCGCTTGGACAGTTCCAATGCCGGGGCCCTTCACGAAGATCTGGAGTCCGCCACCGAATCCGCCGGCCAGGCCGTGGTTATAGACATGGAAAGCCTCGCGTACATCAGCAGCGCCGGCCTTCGGGTGATCATGCAGGCCGTGCGGAAGACGCAGCAGCAGGGCGGCCGCCTGGCCCTGTGCTCCCTCTCCAGCAGTGTTCGCGCCGTGTTCGAGACCAGCGGTTTCGACCAGCTGATAGATATCCACCCCTCGCGAGTGGAGGCCGTCGCAGCCGTCGCGACGGAAACCTGACGGCCCTTCCCATCTCACCGTTGACATCGACAGGAGCCCGATCCGCCATCATCCCGCCGATGCTTGGTTCTCTGTGATTGCTTGCCTGCTTTCCGGCTGTGACCTGAATGGGCCAACAGCGCCTCGCCGGTCTCCCGTATCTTGCTGGGCCCGGTCGGCCAGTCCATCGAGATTGCCGACGGTGTCCTTCACCCGGCCAGCAACGAATCCTCTTCTGTCATCGGTTCAGCGCTGTTCAGCGACGGTGACAGGGCCGCCAAATAGCTGGGCTGTTCCACGGTTCTGCGACGATTGGCAAACGAAAGTCCGCTGAAAAACACTCAGCGGACACCTTGGTAAATAATATGTAGTGTTCAGGGTTGGCGGTTCGATTTCACCGCTCCAAATCGGCCGCCAGTCTTGCGCTGATCAGTCGGTTCAGGCTAACCCCTTCCTCGGCGGCCTTCATGGCCAGGGCTCGGTGGGTTTCCGGCGGTACTCGAACTACGAACCGACCGCTGTAGGCGCGATCCGCCAACGGCTCCGGGGGCGTTTCGTTGTTGGCCTCCATGTCCAACACGCATTCCGCAACCAACTTCCGGATACCGGAGAACGCGTCTTCGTGTGTCGGAGCCAGCCAGCTCAGCGAGGGAAACTCGGTGCACAGTCCGACGAACTCTTCATCCTCGGCGGACCATGTAACCCGGTGCGTGTAATGATCAGCCATCGTCATTCAGCTTCTCGAGGGCACGGATGAACTGGCGCACCTGGTACGCCTTTGCATGCCCTTGTCGCTTTGTATGTTCACCCGAGGGTCGCCCGGCCAAGGTGCCCGGTAGACCCGGTGGCTCGTCCCGCTCTGGCGTGGAGCCCCGAAGAAGTGATCGCAGATTCTAACTAATTCGTTGAACCTGCCCCCTTTGGGGTTGCTTTGAAGTGACCCGATCACGGAGAAGAGTTCAATGTTGTATACCTTTAGTACTTGGAATTTGCATGGCGAGCATGATTGGTTCCTCCATTGGCGGGCAAAGTGGTGCTGGCAGTAACTCCAGGAAGTCTGATCCCGTGGCACGAGCTACTGCACGTTGACAGCCATCATAATGGTACTAATACCGATACTGTTTGTCAACCGACCCACGTAACGCAGTCAGGCAATGATGACGGCAAACGATTTCGACCGTGATGCAGACGCCCCGCAAAATGTGGCCCGACGCAGACACTGGCTGCGACCTGTTTAAGTGCAACCGGAACGAGCGCCGCACGACGCGAAAGACTGACCGCCACGCCACCGACCCGCCGCATGGCGACCGGAGTTTTGGTGAAAGGCAACCGTCCACGGGTTGATCGGCAATCGGGCAAGGTAAATTGTGAAAGGACCCACTTTGCCCAAGCGTGGTAACCAATAGACCGCGAAATGACCGAATGGTATCGTGGCGCCAACAGCGAATACTGAAATGCTCCCACGCCTCAAGCGGTAACGTCTGTTGACGGTTGGGATTCTTCACCGCTTTCTATCGACATTCTGAAAACGAACAATTGGAAAGCGAGATCGACGCGGGTCAGTACCCAGGCCAAAACAGTAGAGGCAAGTATGTTAAAAGCGCAGCGCGACCACGCAATAAGCCGGCTGAGCGGCGAGGACCGGCAGGACCTCCGGCGGGTTGTCGACGCAATCAAAGAGGCCAGGGCAGGAAGCCCGGACGCCCCGACCAACGGAGGGCAGATTACGGCGCGTGAAGTGCTGGAAGGTTGGCAGGAGGAACTGCCTGGGGAAGTCCGCACCGCCCTGGAAGCCATCCTGATACGGGACGAAACCGGTCCCAAGGTTGGCGAGCCAGCCCCGGACTTTGCACTCAAGCGATTGGGTTCGGAGGACCGGGTACGGTTGTCCGATTTTCGCGGCCGGCGGCCGGTGGCCCTGGCCTTCGGCAGCTACACTTGACCCCCGTTCCGCGCTCAGTCTGAGCGCATGACCAAAATCTACCAGCATTTCCGGGAAGATGTAGAGTTCTTCGTGGTCTACGTCCAGGAAGCCCACCCCACCGACGGGTGGCAGACGGAAAGCAACATCGAGCAAGGCGTGCTGTTCCGCCAGCACCAGAGCTATGCTGAACGGGAGACGGTGGCCCAATCGTGCAGCATAGACTTGCACATTGACCTGCCCGTCATCATCGAGGAAATGGACAACGCAATCGATGAGACCTATGGCGCCGCGCCGGAACGTCTGTACCTGGTGGGCGTTGATGGCAAAGTGGCCTACCACGGCGGCGCCGGACCCCACTTCTTCGACTTGGACGAATGGGAGCAGGCTATCGAAGCGTGTACCAGGGTCCCGGCCAACCGGTAGCCCTCTGGGGTCAGCACGACCCTGGTATCGGTCCGGGTTTCAATTCGTGAGATGGCGTCATGAGATGATGAAGCAGTTAACCCAAAGCGAGCGGGGGCCGATATGACCCAGGCGAAGAACAACCGGGCTGGTGATATGGATGTCTTCCTCAACGGCAGGGTTGACCGGCGAGAGCTTCTCCGGCGGATGGCGATAGCCGGCGGGGGCGTATTGGTGGCGGGAACGCTTCTGGGAAGCCTGGCCTGCGAATCGGCAGGTCCCGAACCTGCGGCAGTTCCCACGCCCGGGCCGGGGGAGACGGTGTCACCGGCCGACCCCCGCATTGAGACCGGGCCGGTGGAGTTCGCCACTGCGGCCGGCACAGTGATGGGGTTCTTGTCCCGGCCTAAAGAGGGTGGACCCAATCCGGCCGTCCTGGTCATCCACGAAAACCGGGGGATGCTGCCCCATTTTCCCGACGTCACCCGCCGTTACGCCCTCCAGGGATATACGGCTTTGAGCGTTGACTTGCTCTCCCGGAAGGGCGGGACGGGGGCATTCGCCGACAGCAACCAGGCCAGAGACGCGCTGCGGGAGATCGCCAAGGACGATTTTGTGGCCGACCTGAACGCCAGCGTAGACTATCTGCAAACGCTGACCCACGTGAGGACGGACCGGATTGGGGTGACGGGGTTCTGTTTTGGGGGAGGGTTGACCTGGCTGCTGTCGGTGCGGAACACGGAGATCGCGGCGACAGTCCCATTCTATGGGTCGGCGCCGCCCTTGGACGAAGTTCCCAACCTGAGGGCGCCGGTCCTGGGCATTTACGCCGGCGACGACGAACGGATCAATAGCGGCGTACCCGACCTGGAAGCTGCGCTGTAGCAAAATGGCAAGGCCTACCGGGTAATATCCTACCCCGGAGCGGGACACGCTTTCTTCAACGACACCGGGCAACGCTACCGCCAGGAGGCCGCAACCGCCGCCTGGCAGGAGGCTCTCGGGTGGTTCGACGAGCATCTCAAGTCGTAGACGTCAGGCCATCCTGCAATTACTGATGCGTGAGCGGACACCTAAACTAATCCCTTCCGTCATTACCGTGGAAATAGCCGATTTTCATGCTCATACGTGGCCTCGGCAAGGCAATCCGCAATTCTCGCGCAAGGGGGAATCCAGTGGTACCGGAGGGAAGGAAGGAAGCCGGGTTTAGATAACCATTCACGCATCAGTAAGAGGCAATATGTCATTGTATTCCACGTTTGTCCCCGAAAGCGGGAAGGTCAGTGACTCCGCCTTGGTGTCGGCGTTGGCTCATTGCTTGAAATCGCATGAGTGCTTTTGGGAGCCGTTTCATGCCGTGGCTGAGGATCTGGGTATTTCGATACCTTTCGAGGATGTTGTGAAGCATGAGGATTCGGGCGGCGGCGTGCGTTTGGATTTGGGTTTGTACGACGGCTCCGGCGCCCTGTGGTTTATTGTTGAGGCAAAGGTCGGTGCTGGCCTCACGGTCAATCAGCCCCTCGGGTATCTGGACCGCCTCACGCCGGCCCGGCTCGGTGTGCTGATGTTCATTGTCCCCTATTGGAGACTTGATGATGTTTGGGAAAGGGCGACTCATGATCTTCCCCAATGCGAATGGGAGTCGACGAGAGTAGATGCTTATGATGTCCGAGCAGTTCGTTCCGTGACCGGTCGCAAAAGCCTGGTTTTGATGGAGTGGCAGGCTTTGGGGGAGGCGTTCCGTGTGGGCTGGGGAAAATATGTTGATGCCTTCGGATATATGCCAGGGTCTGGGAACCCGATCGATGAGGCCTTGGATCAGGCATGGCGTGACATCGAGGACTTTAGTCACATGGCGAGGTCTGTTTAGGCCCGTGGTCTGATTGGCTTTGCTGTTGCAAAACATTGGGCGCTGTCGGATAACCCGACTCCCTGCTTTGATTGAACCCCAAGTGCTAAAATCCCTTCGGAAACTGACAACCAAGAAGTGAATAAGTGAATATCGGTCACTGACTATCGGCCGTAGGCCAACCGGAGGCGTCTTGGCAATTACAGAATTGGAAATCACCAAACGCACCAGCTTCGCGTCCAGCGAGTGGTTCGGCGACGTGGGCGCGTATGAGCTTCTGGAAGGCACGGCCCACTACACGGTGGACCCGTTGCACGCCCGGAATCAGGGGATCACGGACCTGGACCTGGCGCCACGCAATCCCGCCGGCAAGGTGGAGTTTTCGGCGGACTTCGCCATGCTCCAGCCGGTGAACATCGACCGGGGCAACGGCCGCATCCTGTTCGACGTGGTGAACCGGGGCCGGAAGACCGCCCTGAGCCTGAACAGCGTCCCCACTGCTACCGACCCCACCTCTCCCCTGGAAGCGGGCAACGGCTACCTGATGCGCCGGGGCTACACGGTGGTCTGGGGCGGCTGGCAGGCCGACGTGCCGACCACTCCCGGCCTCATCGGACTTCATGGGCCCGAAGCCATCGGCCCCCAGGGACCTCTGACCGGCAAAATCCTCTGCCAGTTCCAGTGCAACGAGCCCACCCAGGTGTTCCTCCTGGCGGACCGGCAGCACCTGCCCAACCCTGCCGCTGACCCCGAAGAGGCGGAGGCCACCCTGACGGTGCGCGACTTGCCCAACAGTCCTGCTACACCCGTTGACCGGAGCCAATGGTCCTTCGTCCGAGTCGAGGACGAGGATCTGGAGCCGCAGCATAACCACATCTACATGCCCTCCGGGTTCGAGCCGGGGAGGATTTACCAGTTGGTCTACACCACAACCGGCAGCCGGATCGTGGGACTGGGGTTCGTCGCAATGCGGGATGTGGTCTCTTTCCTGAGACACGCCCCGGCCTCGGCGGGAAACCCCTGCGCCGGGGCAATTGACTTCGCCTACGCCATGGGTCGTTCCCAGAGCGGGCGCTTCCTGCGCCAGTACATCCACGTGGGCATCAACGAGGACGAGGAGGACCGGCCGGCCCTGGACGGGATCATCCCCCACGTGGCCGGCGGGATGCGCGGCGAGTTTAACCTGCGCTTCGGACAGCCGTCCAAGGACGTCTGCTACATCATACCGGAGATGTTCCCCTTCACCGACACACCACAGACGGACCCGGTGACCGGCGCTCAGGGTTCCCTGCTCGACACCCTGGAGCGGCGGGGCAACGTGCCCAGGATCATGTTCACCAACACCTCCGCCGAGTACTGGCGTGGAGACGCCGCATTGATCCACACCGACCTCGAGACCCTGACCGATGCTGCGGAGTCGCCGTCGGTCCGCCGCTACCACTTCGCCGGCTGCCAGCACGGCTCAGGTGATTTCCCTCTGGTGGAAGTCCGTACCAGTGACGGGATACGAGGACAGCTACCCTTCAACAGCGTGGACTACGCTCCCCTGCTGCGGGCTGCGCTGGACAACCTGGACCGCTGGGTCACCACGGGCGAAGAGCCTCCCGCCAGCCGTCATCCCAGCCTGAACGACGGCACGGCAGTGGAGTCCAATACGCTGCTGGAACGGTTCGCCCAACTCCCCGGCGTGCGGGTCCCGACCCAGACCACTAGAGCGATTCGGCTGGACTACGGCCCGGAGGCGCACTTGGGTCGCACCACCAGGTTGCCTGCCGATGAGGGAGCGGAGTTCCCGGCGCTGGTGGCCGACCTTGACGAGTCCTTCAACGAACGCGGCGGCATCCGCCTGCCCGACCTGGCGGTCCCGGTGGCCACCTACACCGGCTGGAACCTGCGCGACGAGAGCATCGGCAACCCCAACCTCTTTATCGGCATCACCGGCGGCCTTGCCGGCTGGACCCTCCCACTGCCGGCTACCGAAGCCGAGCGCAAATCTGCCGGCGACCCACGAGCATCCATCGAGGAACGCTACGCCAGTCGTGAGGACTACCTGGAGCAGGTGACCCGCGCCGCGACGGACCTGGTGACCGAGGGCTACCTGCTGGAGGAAGACGTGGCCGAGGTGGTGGACCTGGCAGGGCGCAAGTACGATTACTTCGTGGACAACGGCGCGGAGTGCTGAATTTCATTGAGATCAGGGCAATGCCGGCGTGACCACTGCCGGCGCTGTCCATCACATCTCAGATGGCATTCCCCGCACCCCGCAGGACGCCGAACCGGGCGGCTGAAAGCGTAGGCGCACCCAGGCTGGCGCGTACCCACTTGCGTTCAAACTGTCATTGCGCGCTCTTTCTCCTGTCATTGCGAGCGAAGCGCGACAATCTCGTCGGCGGAGGAGGCGTGGTCCAGGCTACGGTACCGCCACGTCGCAACGCTTCTCGCAATGACGAACTGGGTACGGGTGAGGGTCGTCGGCAAGGGAGGGAGAGGTCACGATCACCAGCGTGATTGCTCGTCGTTCACCTCGCCCGTCTATGCCCTCTGGAGGTGCCGTTCACAGGCCGACCACGCGCACTCGGTGATTATGAGTGTCGGCAATAAAGAGGTCGCCTTCCGCATCGATGCCGCAGCCATGGGGATGAACCAACCCTGCTTCAATGGCGGGGCCGCCGTCGCCGCCACCGCCTTCGCGCCCTCCGGCGATGGTGGTTACGATGCCGGTATGGGCGTCGATTCGCCTCACTGCACAGTTATCCGAGTCAACTACGATTATGTTGTCATTCAGGTCGCAACGCATCGCTTTGGGCGCTCCCCAAGTGGCTGCCAGCGCCGGGCCGCCGTCGCCGGCGTAACCGAACACTGCCTCAGCCCCGGCAACGGTACTCAGCACTCCATCCGGGGATATTTTGCGGACCCCATTTCCTTCCCGCTCTGACACATAGACATTCCCCTGGCTATCCATGCATACGGCCCGGGGACCCATCAGGCTCGCTTCGGTGGCCGGTTTACCGTCTCCGGCGCGGGACAGCTCCCCGGTTCCGGCAAAGGTGGTGATGATCCCGGTCGCCAGGTCCACCCGGCGTATGCGTTGGTCCTGTATGTCAGCGATCAGCAGGCCGCCCCGCCGGTCCAGGAACACGTCGTTGGGTTCCCGGAGCATGGCTTCGTTGCCAGGACCGCCGTCCCCGCTGTACCCGAATTCGCCGGTGCCGGCGACGGTGGAGATTATGCCGGTACGACCGTCTATCTTTCTTACCGCAGGGTCGAACCTCTGCGAGAAGTACATGTCTCCGTTAACATCGATGGCCAGTCCGTATGGTTGGTTGATGAGCGCATCGACGGCAGGGCCGCCGTCACCGGCGTACCCCGGCTCTCCCGTTCCGGCTATCAGCGTGATTATGCCGGTCAGCGCATCCATGAGGCGGATCCTGTGATGGCGCCCCATGCACACGATCATGTTGCCCTGGGGATCAAATTCACAGGCGTACGGAGTTTGACACGCGGCGTCTATCGCCGGGCCGCCGTCACCCTCCCAACCTTCTGATCCGTTTCCCAATATGGTCTGGATGATGCCTTTCTCAGCTAGCATGTACGCCTCCCGTTTTCACCAAATATCCCGTTCCCTTTCGTCCCGGGGGCCATTGTATATCGGGCCTCGCGAAAAAACCCGACCGGCGCTCGGACACAAAAGCAGCCGGCCGTCAAGGGAAGCGCGGGCCGCCGCGTACCCACGTGCGTTCAAACGGTCATTGCGAGCGAAGCGCCGCAATCTCGTTGGCTACAGCAGTGCGGCTGGGGCGCGTTCTGGTATCAACCCAGTCTCGGTAATATCGCTACTCTTTGGCAGCGAGTTCTCATCTACATAGCAGGCGTGCCCGAAAGCGGGTTGTATTGCGTTTATGGACCCGATGGGCCACCTGCGGCGTGCCCAAGTGATCATCCACGCTAACCAAGACCTCAAAACCCTAGCACCGGATATTTTCTGCCGGGTTCAGGTAGGCGTTGGTTTCGTAGCCACGCTTGCGCATTGGAACCGTTCCTTCCACCGAAACCCTTCCAACTCCCAACATCTTGGAGACTGCAGCATCATTTGACGGGACGCTACCCTGAAAGGGGGTCGCACATAGCGGCATCTTGCCAAACGAATGGCATTCCTACCAACGCTACCGAGAATCAGATGAAACGGGGCCGCGGTTGCAACGTGGCCCCGTTTATGTAGGTACAGCCAAGAGCTGGAGGATCCAGTTCAAACGGCTCCGTGACCGATCGGCCGCAATCACCAGAGAAAAGCAAGAGAACTCCCCTCCCCTACCCCAGCGCGCACGGATCAGCAATAGGGGCCATAAATATGAGCTCAGGGGCCCTTTCCGAGATTGTTTAGGAATTTATACGCAGCGCACGCAAAACGCCGTCAGAGGCCATGATTAGGCTGTTATAGATCAATCTACAGAGATGCCCCAAAACCTGCGTCTTTCGCAATCAATACGGAAAATGCGGCTTACCAAGAATCCGCCAGGCAAAAATCGAACACGAAAGTTGATGACTCGTGCCCATTACCTTAGATGGCAATTACCGGTTAAATGGTTGTACTACTGCGGGCGGTGTGGCGGATAAACCTGACATTGCCCGTAGTGTGTCAAGGGCGGCGGGAAAACGTATCACTGGGGTGTCGAAGGTCAGGGAAAATGTCCGGCTAAGTGTTCAGCATAAATGTCACTCGGTTATGCCGCGATGGTATCAGAAGTTGGCGTAGTTGACGCGCTGCGGACTTGCCGCAGCGGTGGAGTATCGGCGTCCATGTATTTCCTGACCGTGGCCCGGTTGATCCCCAACTCCCGTGCTATTCCTCGGATCGACATGCCTTTACGCTTCGCCTTCTGTATTGTCTTCCACCGCGCCTTCTGGAGAAACGTCGCCTTCCGGGGCGGAATGGCTGCCATCTTGCCGGCTGCGGTCTCGTGGCTGGCAACCGGGTCAGGCGCGGTTTCTTCGGCACAATTGGTGTCGAGTTGGAGGAGGGTCGTCGCCCAAGTCCTGGCGGGATGGTCAGGATCGGAACGGTGGCTGGCAAAGTGTGGGAATGATCCGTTGCCGGTTCGCATGAATGCCGGATTGGGCGGCGCCTCTTGAGAAGGGATGGTGCGTCCTTGGTGTTGCAGGGATAGACGACCATCCAGTCCTTCCAGGACCTCCACAGCCGCCCCGGCATAGCTGGGGCGTTCCGGCTCGGGCAGCAACTGCAGGGTATGCAACTGGAACTTCACCGTGTTGTCCCGGGCTACCTTCCTGCGGTGCTTGAAGCAGAGGATACGGTCCAGGCACACGTCCGATGCCAGCGGGCGGTAAGCGGCCTCGGGACATTGCGGCGGAACGCTGAAGCGTGCGTTGCAGCGTGGCAGGAAGCCCTGCAGTACGCGGTCAGCTTCCGCGATGGTGGTCGCGCCAGCCAGTCGGAGTTCCGTTACCAGCCGGTCCTGAAACGTTCCCGCCGTTCGTTCCACCCGACCCTTCGCCTGGGGCGACAGCGTGAATATCATCTGGATCCCCAGCTCGTCCATGGCGCGGCTGAACTGGGTCGGCGCACCGGCGAGCCCAGACCCGGGCGTGTGCTTGAAGACGGCGTGCCGGTCGACGTAGAGGGCAACCGGGGCGCCGTAGCTCTGCACCAGCTCCTGCATCATCACGAAATAGTTGCGTGCGTCTTCATGCTCGCAGAAGAGGGCGTTGACCACGGCGCCGGTGGCGTCATCCACCGCCAGCAACAGCGTGAACTGCGGTCCCGCTTCCCCCAGCCATCGGTGATAGCTGCCGTCCATCTGGATTAGCATGCCCTCCTGCGGCATTCGCTGACGACGCACCCGATGCTGCGGCGTACGGCGACGGCGTGGGCTGTTCAACCCAGCGGACACCAGGATGCGCCGCAGCGTGCTGCGGTCGATGTCGATACCCTCGCGCTCTCCAAGCAATTCGCTCAGGTGGGTGTGGTTGGTTCCCAAGTAGCGGGTGCTGGCCAGGTGCAACACCTCGGCGCGGATGGTCTCCGGTGTTGCGTTGGGCGGCCGACGACCACGATGGCCGTGAGCCAGGGCGACGGCACCCTCCCTCTGGTACGCCGCCAGAACGCGCCTGGTGTGGCGTGTGCTCACTCCCATCAGCCCGGCTGCCTGGTCCACGGTCATCTGCTCTGCCCACAGGCTGTTCAGGACCTTGAGTCTGCCTTGTTCTTTCTGGTTCAACGTCACATTCTCCATAGAAGGGACTGTGACATTTATGCTGACCAGTTAGTGCGGACCTTTTCGCTGACCGTTGACACCCCATTGATACGTTTTCCCGTAACAGTTCAGAGTTGAGGGGAAGTGAGCAGTTGACGGCAGGCAGCGATGGGGTTGAGAGCTTGTGCTCGCCAGGTGCCGAAGAGAGATGCCAGCGTCATCTTGGTGTCGGTGCCCTGCGCTGAGCGGGTGCCCCCGCTGACCTTGCGGCTGACCACCAAATGGCGCAGGCTGCGCTCGGCGGCATTGTTGTCCGGCGGCACTTCCGGTTGGGCCACGAAGACGAAGAGTTCCTTGATGTGCTTCTCCATGCGTCGGCACAGTCTGGCCGGGACGGCCGACGGGTCGTCCCGGAATGGACGGCAGAGGGCCAGCAGTCGCCTTTCCAGGGTCAGTTGGGCGGTGCGGCGTGGTGGTTCTGAAGGGTGGGTAAAGGTCGTGGCCTGACGGTAGAGTTGGTGGACGGCGTCAGCCCACTGGGCCAGTGATCTATCATCAGGGTAGAGGACACGCAGGTCGTGGATGTCCCGCAGCAGGTGAGCCCAGCAGCGTTGCTTGGGACCGTCGTAATGGTGGTAGGCGGCATAGAAGTCGCTGACCAGCACGCCAGCAAACTCCTTGCCCAGGACTTCGTCGACCACGGCCTTGCCCCGACCACGCCGCAGGAAGTACCGCTGGTCGGAGGTGCTGAAAGTCCACACGTAGCCGTTGTGTCCGTCTTCACGCCAGCCGGTCTCATCGGCGTGGACCACTGGGCTGCCGCGGACGCGCTCCAGTATGCCCGCCAGTTCGGTCTGCGCTTTGCCCGCCACGGTGCGTGTGGCATTTACGATGGCGCCCAGGCTGAGGCGCAGCCCGTGCACGGTGTCCAGGTACCATTGGATGGTGCGTAACGGCAGCCTGGCCTCCTCCCGCAGGGCTGCAATCAGGCTGATGACATTGACCCCCAGACGCTGCTTGCCCATCACCACGCCGTCCAGTTGTGCTTTGGGAACACAGCAGCGTCGGCACTGTGGACAGGTGCGGGCCAGGTAAACGTGCTCGGTTACCTGCGCCGGAACCTGGGGCAGGTCGATGACCTCCCGAGTGCGCTGGGCCCAGCCTCCGGACAAGTGGGTCCCGCAGTCGGGACACTGCTCCACCACATGCTCCACTCGGTGGGTGGGCGTCATGCGGGATCGGGCAAAGCCGTGAAACCGGGGTTTGCGTGGCTCCTTGGGACGTGCTGGCTCCCGGTCCGCTTTGGGCTTCAGACCGGGCATCCGGCGGGAGCTTTGGGGTTTGGCTTGGCCTTCCAACTGGGCAATCCGCTTCTCCAGCCGCTCGATGATGGCTTGCTGGCGGACTATGATGCCAATCAGGACATCCCGGTCAGCTGCCCTGAGATTGATTTCGGTATCCATCCCAGTTATATGACATAACCACCGCCCCCAAAGCCAGCCACCCGCAAACCAAGTTCGCCCAATTCACCCCACCAACTCTGAACAGTTACGTTTTCCCGCCGCCCTTGACAGCAAAGGCCCTGGGGACACTCCGGAGTGGGCGCCGGTCGGGGCACCGCCACGCTGTCCACCGTGGCCCGCACCATCTTCATGTCGTGGCGGTTGGCCCCGTCCACCACCAGACCCAACGGAATGCCCTGGGCTTCGGTCAACAGGCTACGTTTGACGCCCCGCTTACCTCGGTCCGTGGGGTTGGCGCCGGTTTTTTTCCCACCCAAGGGGGATTTGGTCATGGCGCCGTCCCTACTCAGCCAACTCCAGTCCAGCCCCTTCAATTCATCATAGCGTTCCAGTCCCACCCGCCATAGCTCCAGAAACACCCCAGCGGCAACCCACTCCTGAAAGCGCAAATGGGCGGTGGAGCCGGAGCATATGCCCGTGGCGTCCAACGCCTTCCACTGGCAGCCGGTGCGCAGCACGTAGCAGATGCCATCGGTGATAGACGACAATAAGGAATGTCTCCCTGTTGCCTCACCGAAGAATGTTACCGAAACTCTAGCACTTGGGATCCGCTCCAAACAGGTCCAGTTCCGGCAGTCCAGCTGGTTCCGCCGAGCCTGCGTTGGACGAAGCATAAACGAGATTTTTGGCCATGATGTCCCGCCAATCTTTCACCCGGCGTTGCAAGGTTCGCAGCTGCGCTTCGGTGAAACGGTCCGGGTGTTCCGACTGCAACCGTGCCATCGGCGCCTTGCCCGTGGCATCCGGCTCTGCCTGCAACCACCCCAACACGTCGCTCCAAACGCCCTCGAAGGGGTCTTGGCGCGTGCGCCAATGCCGCGGACCTCGCACTCGCGCGGCGTGTGTGGGACGTGTTTCGCCCTGCCGCCACAGATTGGGCAACTTGGCGAGGAACCGTTCGAGGCTTTCTCCTGCTGGCGTTTCCCGCACACCCGGAGACGTGGTTGCCACCAGCGCCGACTGGGCTTCACGGATGGTGTGCAGCAGCAACACCGGGTCCAACCCAGTCCGATATTCCTCAAGTGAGGCTTTCAGCTCAGCGCCGGTTGCGTCTGCTGGATCAGCCGGTCGCCGGGCGTGGCGGGCTGACTGTAATGCTTGACGGTGGTGGAGCCATCCCTGGTCTTGTCGATCAGCTTGAATGAGGGCTGGAAATAGTTCACGTACCGACGCAGCGCTCCGTAGAGATAGGCCATGTGTCGATTTACAGGGCGATTAGGCCAGCCACCTGTCCCGAATACCGGTCATGGCCGACGAAGCGTCGTACCACGGAACCGTTCTTCTGCTCAATCCATCCCTGGTCGTTGCTGCGGTAAGGTCGGGACCGGGTGAACTCGATGCCGCGGTTGGCGCAGTATGTGATCAGCGTTTCGTTGATGAACGCGCCGTCGTTATCGGAGTCGATGCCAAGGAGTCGATGCCAAGGAGTCGATGCCAAGGAGTCGATGCCAAGGATGGGAAAGGGCAACTGCTGCGAGATGGCCTCCAGCCCCTCCACAACCAGAGACTGCTCCCGGGCCAGGAGGGGTACCGCTTCGGTCCAGCCGGTGCAAATGTCGGTTGCGACCAGACGGTGGATGAATGATCCGGACACGGATCCGCCGCAGTGAGCCACCAGGTCTATAGTGAGCCACCAGGTCTATTTCCAGAAAGCCCAGCGGCGGTCCATTCCAGTCGTTGTAGGTCCGCACCGGAACCCGCTTCCCCATGGGCCACCCGCGCCGGCGTCTGCGCCGGCTCCCCGCGGTGGGACGGATGGGTTTCAGCAGCCGATCCAATGTGGCCGCGCTGGCCGCCATTAGCCGCGGTCGCACTTCGGGATCCAGGTCAAGGTGCCCATGACGCTCCATGGATTCCACCAGATAGGGGAGCGCCGCCTGCAGGCGCTTCCCGCAGATACGGTCGGCCGCCTCCCAGATTACGATCACCGCCTCGCGTACTGCTTCATCATAGATGCGCCGGCCCTATAGATGCGCTGGCCCTTGATCATTGACGGTTTCTCCCCAGCGTCGCCGGACTGCCCCAACAGCCGGATACCGTGCTTGCGGTGGTGGCCGGTTACGGCGATGAACTCATCGAGGATTCGGCCCTTGTCCTCTTTGGATGACTCGCGGTAACGGTCCCGTATCGTTATCAATAATTCCTGTTTTGCCATCCTGCTGATGCCTCCTCCCACGTGGCTGCCTCCCGACTTTTCGGTAACATTCTAGTGTCCTGTATTCAAAGTTCGCTGGCAAAAGTGGGCGACGTTGGCCAGGATTTGGTCGGCGGTCTTGGTCCAGACAAAAGGTTTGGGGTCTTCGTTGGTGACGTCCAGGTAGCGGTAGATGGCAGTCTCCAGTTCGGCGCTGCTCTGATGCACGCCGCGGCGCAACTGCTTTTCGGTGAGCAGACCGAACCAGCGCTCCACCAGGTTCAGCCACGAGGCGCTGGTGGGTGTGAAGTGCATATGGAAGCGGGGCCGCTTGGCAAACCAGTTCCGGATCAGCGCCGTCTTGTGGGTGGCGTAGTTGTCCGCGATCAGGTGGACGTCGAGGTCGGCGGGCACCTCGGCCTCGATGGTATCGAGGAATTTGCGGAACTCCACGGCCCGGTGCCGTTGGTGGCAACGACCAATCACCTTGCCGGTCCTGGTGTCTAAGGCGGCGAACAGCGAAGTGGTGCCGTGACGCAGGTAATCATGGGTGCGCCGTTCCACTTGTCCCGGGCGCATGGGCAATAGCGGACGGGTGCGATCCAACGCCTGGATCTGGGACTTCTCGTCCACGCACAGGACCAACGCCCGATCCGGTGGATTCAGGTATAGCCCCACCACGTCCCTGACCTTCTCGATGAAGAAGGGGTCCGACGACAACTTGAAAGTCTCCGTGCGGTGTGGCTGCAATCCGAAGGCCCGCCAGATGCGGCTGACCGTGTTGTGGCTCAGCCCGCTGCGCTGGGCCATGGACCGGGTGCTCCAATGGGTCGCGTCCCGGGGCACGGTCTCCAGCGTCAGCGTAATCACACGCTCCACATCGTCATCGGTAACCGCTCGAGGCCGTCCGCTGCGCGGTTCGTCCGACAGTCCGTCCAGCCTCCGTTCCAGGAACCGGGAACGCCATTTCCCCACCGTCTCATCGGACACTCCCAGGTCGGTGCCCACCGTGGTATTGCTGCGGCCTTCGGCACAGCCCAAAATCATTCTGGCCCGCAGCGCCAAAGCTTGCGCCGTTTTCGGACGACGAACCCACCGCTCCAAGGTTTCACGCTCCACGTCATCCAAAATTAGCGGCGGCATTGGTCGTCCGATTGCCATGGTCATCCTCCTCTGGGCTGCTAACCCGGAGGATACCTCATCGCGAATACTATTACAATGAACTTCAGTTACACCACACTAGTTGAGGCAACCATTCGGCGTGGGTAACGTTTTTAATGAGGCAATGCGATTCGGCATATTTAGTTGACGCGGGACAGCGTTTCCGGTGGCGAACCATCGCGGAGAGGAAATTCACGTCGCTGGACTGCCTGGGGAATGGGTACGGTCTCGGTTGCGCGGACTACGGAAGGTGGGCTGCGAAGGTTACATGGTGGCGATGGTCCACGACGTGCTGAAGATGGTACTCAGACTGAACTGCGGCATGGGGTTTTCCCGTCAGGCATGGTCTCATGCCGCGACAGCGACCGATAAACACCCAAGAGGATGAGTTGCCGGTCCGTTCCGTGATCTTCAGACATTCCGTCGTGTCGAGCTGGATCACCAGGAATGCCAAACCTGTTTTCAAGACCATTCAACTCTGCGACGTTCATTTTTGGCAGACTGTTGTCGAGGCCATTGGCATGCCGAGCGCGACGGACGTTTGGTTGGTCGTACAACTGGTCGGCATCCTGCGGGTGGAGTGTGTTACTACCGGGCGTCTAGTTCCGATTTGGAATGTTCACCTTTGAATGTAAACACGCCGTAGTACGATTTCCCATATGTCAAACCGCCACACAGATATTCAGCCCACGTATCCATCAATACCCTGCGTTGCTCCAGCAAGTCGCTGCGAGCATAGGCTTGCTCTACAGCGGGCCCGACCCGATGGGCTAGCGACAACTCCATTGCAGAGTGAGAAGCCGAGGTGTTTTCGTCGGCCCAATCCCGGAAGCTGGACCGGAAACCGTGAACCGTCGCCCGTTCAGCGAGCCCAGTGGTCCTCAAAATTTTGGTTAGCGTCATGTCAGACAAGGCTTAGCCTGGCAGCGTCGGAGATGGGAAAACTAAGTCTGATTCGTCGCGGAATGTCCGGGCTTCTGCCAGAATAGTCATCGCCGCATCAGCCAGCGGCACCCGATGTTCCACCCCACCTTTCATGCGTGTCTCTGGTATTGTCCACAACCTACCTTCGAAGTCGATTTCGCCCCACAACGCCCCCCGTGCCTCCCCGCTTCTCGCGGCCGTTAGAACCGCAAATCGCAGGCATAATTTGGCGGCGGGTGAGGCCCTCGATGCTTCCACAGTCTCAAGCGCGGTACCCACTTCCTGATACGGCAGGGCCCGGAGGTGGGCCTTGAGTTTCGGCGTCGGCGGCAACGCGCCATCTATGGCCTCGCCTGCCGGATTGTTCTCAATGAAGCCATGGGCCATTGCCCACCGCATCACGGTACGGATGCGTTGCCGGATCCGCCGAGCGGTTTCAGGGTGCGTGCTCCATATCGGTGTCAGGACCTTGAGTACGTCTGCCTGCCCTACCCGATCAACCCGCATATTGCCCAAGATGAAGAAGGCATGCCGCTCTAGGGTGCTCATCCAGGAAACAGCGTGCTTCTTGTTGCGCCACCGCGGCAGGTTCGCTTCATGGACTTTTCGGGCTGCTTCCTTAAAGGTCGGGATGGCGCTCCGATGTTTCTCAATCACCGGATCCCGGCCGTCGGCTATGACGGCGCGATTCGCCGCTGCAAGCCCCCGAGCCTGGGCGAGGCTCACGGCCGGATATCCACCCAGACCAAGGTCCCGGCGGTGGCCGTCAATCACCACCCGCTGTACCCAGGACTTCGACCCGGAAGGGGCGACGTTCAAATAAAGACCGGCACCATCACCGCATCGGCCGGGTTTGGTGGTCGTCTTGACCTTGCTGCAGTAAGCTGAGGCATATCGAGCTCCTTGTTTTTCCCACACTATGGGCTGGATTGTATGGGTCAACCAAGGAACTTACAAGACCACTCGAGGTGGCGTTTACGCACAAATCCGGGGATTGCTGGACTTTTTCGGACTTACCCGGATGTGATTCTGGTGGAGCTGGCGTCCACCGTAATAATTGCTAAATTGAGTTTGAATGGTTCCCAAAAACCCTAAATACCTGCATTTATATACCAAATTATGTACCACATTTTTCCGACTGCCTGGGTGCGCAATTGGCGGCAGGGCCAAAGAAGACGAAACACCACCAGGTACCCCGGCGTGGCTGCTTGCATTTCCGCGCAACGATGACGCTATTCGAAAAGATTAGCTCCGTTAGGGTAGCCACATGTTCGCTCGCTTGCGGCCGGCTGCAAAAAGTCAACCCACTCGCGAATGATATGTGAACCCCGGCTTGCTGCTGGCTACGCGTTTGCAAAAGTCCTCGTCTGCTGGCTCCCGATCAGAACCGTGATCGTCGTGTATTCCCTTCGTGTGGAGCATTGCTCACAAGGGCAGAGCGCGGCCAGCAACCCGAAGTTTTCGTCGTCGCTCCTGCGCGTCCGGCATGACCCAGTTGACCAATTGCCAGTAGTCATCCGCGTGGTTGCGAACAATCAGGTGGGCCAGCTCGTGGACGATGACGTAATCCACCAAGGCGGGCTCAAGCATCACGACGCGCCAGTTAAAGCGCAGCGTGCCGTCGGGGGCACAACTCCCCCAGCGTTGACGTTGATCCCGAATGAGGACACCAGGTACGGGGCCACCACCGAAACGTGGCAGCCATTGTTTCGCGCCGGCTGGCAATCGTACCGCGGCTCGCTCGCGATACCAGGCGATGATACCTTTGCGGATGCGTTCGTAACGTTCGTTGTCGTCGAGTCCGTGGGGCACCTTGATGCTGAACCGCCAATGGTCGAAACGAACCTCTGGTGTGCGTACATCGGCGGTTTCAAACACCATGCGCACGTTACGTCCCAGGTAAGGCAGAGTTTCCCCGCTGACGAACCGCTTGGGCGCTACGGCCAACAACCCATCGGGCGCGCGGTTGAGGATCCACGGGGCACGACGACGCACCAGGGTTTGCAGCTCATCGGCCGGCGTTTCCATCGGCGCCGCTACATGCACACCCCCGCCGTCAACGGTGACCTGGACAGTCTTCTTGCGGCGTTCGCTGCGACGGACCTGGTACTCGATGGTGGTGTCGCCGAAACGGATGCTGTCGCGTTCCATCATCGGACTCTCCGGCTCCGGAACGCATCGACGATGCGATTGGCAAGATCATCGAGTTCGTCTTCGGTGTACTTCTCACCGTCCCTCAACACGCGCTTGATGTCGCGGCGCATGAGACGCTGGACTTCGAGGTTGGTCTGCCAATCCACCACGTTCCTATGGTGCGCCAGCGCGATTTCGACCTTCTCGGTGGCCTCCTTTTGCGCTTCGTCCATCCGCACGTGGTAATCCGCCCGGGCACCCTCGGAGATCATGTACGTTCCGCCCTGGCCGATGATCTCGTAAATGGCGAAGGATTCAGACGACAAACCCAGTTGGGCAGCGACGTCTTCCTCGGAATCGATTTGGGCTTTCAGGGCCGCTTGCAGTTTGGCCGCCTCGGCAGCGTCGATCACCTTGTTGCGCAGGTCCTGGATGATCCGCTCCAACTGCTCGGACAGCTTGCCGTAGAACACCGGGTTGTCGGCAAGCTTTTCGTTGATGTACGCCCGGATGGTGTGCTCCATGACCGACGCCCGGGCCTCGTCGTGGGGCAAAGCGGCAATCTTCTCATCGAAGTCGTGGTCCAGCACTGAGACCGGCTTCATCAGCTCGCGGACGTTGGCGTCGATGCGCTCGTCGATCAGTTTCTTGACCTTGGCTCCGATATCGGTCCAATTCAGCCGGGCGTCTTCCTGGAGGAAGTGGGCGCGAGCGTAGGCTCGGATCTGGGTGAGGCGCGCGAGCCGGTCCACGTATGGGAGGGCTTTCGGGTTGGGTATGGCCCGGTCCATGAGGCGGGAGAACTCGCGGTAATCGCCGTTGAACCGCTCGTACACGTCCGCCTTGAAGTTGCCCTCGGTGCTGCCGTCGGGCGCGAACACGGCGATGCAGTCCCATACGTCGTCCAGATCGCGACCCTTGAAGTGGGATTCGGCTGCGACTACGCCTGCCTCCAGCGCCGGCGTCGGGTCTTCGTCCAGCTCCCGCATCGCGCCCATCACGTCGGGCAGGTCGAAGATCTGGAGCGCGGCCTCCAGGTTCCTGGATACGCCGTAGTAGTCCACCACCAGGCCGTAACCCTTCTCCGTGACGGTGCCGTCGTGCTCGTGGCTGAATGGGCGGTTGACCCGGGCCACCGCCTGTAGCAGGCCGTGTTCCTGCAAACCCCGGTCCAGGTACAACACCTGCTCCACGGGCGCGTCGAAGCCGGTGAGCAGCATGTCCACGACGACCAATACCTCCGGTTCACCGTCGGGGTTCTTGAAGTCGTTGGTGACCTGGTCCTGGTTGAGATCCATCGCCTCCTTGAAATCGACGCCGTCGTTGTTGGAGGTGGTGATGACGGGATAGGCGCGTACGTGGAAATCGTTCAGATGCTTCGCGTACCGCATAGCCGCCAGCCGGCTGGGCGCTACCACCTGGGCCTTGAAGCCGTTGGGCCTGACCTTGGTCGTGAAGTGGTCGGCGATGTTCAGCGCGATCATCTGGACGCGCCGTTCGGCTACGGCGACTGCATCGCGGTTGGTGTACCGCCTCTTGATCTGCTCCTTCTGCGCTTCGGTCTCCCCGCTGAAGAGGGTGTCGAACAGCTTGTCCAGTGTGTCCGCTCCCTGGATGGCCAGGTCGGGCAGACGGGCCTCGTACAGAATCTCTACCGTCGCCTTGTCTTCCACCGACTGCCGAATGGTATAGGCGTCGATCAGTGGGCCGAAGCGGCGCATGGTGCTGTGGCGGAAGCTCTTGTCGATGGGCGTCCCGGTAAAACCAAACAGCACGGCGTTGGGCAGCGCCTTCGACAGGATGGTCCCCAGCAGGCCGTACTGGGTGCGGTGAGCCTCGTCCACCATCACGACGATGTTGTCGGCGGTGTTGAGCGCGTCCAGGTTGCCGTCGGGAGTGTCCAGCACCTCCTCGAACTTCTGGATGGTGGTCATCACCGTGCGGCCGGTGCTGGAGATCAGCAGGCGGCGCAGGTCATTGCCGCTGGCGGCCTGCTCCGGAGCCGGGAAGCCGCAAGCCCGGAACGTGTCGGAGATCTGCTTATCCAGCTGTTTGCGGTCAGTGACCACCACGATGGACGGGTTATTCAATCGGGGTTCGCGGCGCAGCTTGGTGGCCAGCCACAGCATGGTCAGCGACTTGCCGGAACCCTGGGTGTGCCACACCACGCCGCCGCGTTCCTCGGAGCGCCGGCCCTGGGTCAGCCGCTCCATCGCCGCCGAGACTGCGCGGTACTGCTGGTAACGCGGCAGCTTCTTGGTCAGCTTGCCGTTGTCCAGCTCATAGACCACGTAGTCCCGCAGGATGTCCAGCAGGGTCGCCGGCGACAGCAGTCCCACGATGAGCTGCGCTTGGCCCTTGGGTTCTTCGCCGAACCGGTCACGCACCTCCTGCTCCGTGTACGGGAGCACCGACTTCCACTCGGAGTACACGTTCTCCGGCGCGTACAGGGACGAGAACGCGGCGCCGGCCCCACAGTGAGCGACGCAAAGCAAGTTGTAGTGGAACAACGCCGGCGCGCCGGCCCCGGACCATTGGGGTTCGGCCTCTTGGTAGCGCCGCAGTTGGCGGACGGCCTGGGTCTTCCACACGTCCATCAGCGTGGGCGACTTGGCCTCCATCACCACCAGCGGGATGCCGTTGACGAACAGCACCAGGTCGGGAATGACCACGCGCTGATCGTCGTTGAGATCGCCCTTCTCATTGCCGCGCAGCACGCGGAACTGGGTGGTGACCACGAACTCGTTGAGGCCGCCCTCGGGGTCGTCAAAGTCGAAGAAACGGACGGTGCGCGTATCCCTGCCGTCGGGACCATCGACGGTCGGCGACATGCCGTAGGTCAGGTACTCATGCACCAACTGGTTGCGCGCCATCCCGATGCCGTCGGCGCGTTCCAGGTCGAAGATGACCCGCTCGGCCTGCGCGCCGGTCAGTCCGTCATTCAACCGGAGCAGCGCCGCACGGAGCCGGTCCTTGAGCAACACGTCGCGCTCATTGGGGCGTTCAGACGCCAACGTCTCCGCTGGCACGTAGGTCCAACCCAGCCGCTCCAACAACCGGCGGGCCGGGTCCTCGGCGTGGTGGAACTCGTTGAGCTTGTTGGAGTTATTTGCGGTACTCATGGCAAGCGTTCGTGATGGATGCAACCAAACTGCGCACTGGTGCTGAATTGTTCAGGGGCTACCGTATTCATATGAGGGTATTCGTCGGGACGCTCCACATGAGCCATTGAAATACACCTCACCATCTCTCCCACTTTGGGATTAGTGCAGTCTCCTTCACCAAATTGGCGGGATTGGCGTGTGGAAAACCAGAATCTACAATTCATGCAGGTGCTTCTAGCGCTGGAAGTCATTCGCTTCCTCCTCGATCGAGCCTCAACGTGATGCGTGAAGTTGTACTATTGCCGTTCGGCCTCACCCTCCCTGCACCACTGCAGCGCGACAGTCGTTCATTCTTGCAGATCTCGGAATTCGTTCATTGACCCTCAGCGATTGTTTCGCCTTTGGCTGCACCTTTGGAAACGACTTTCCTGTCCAGTGTCTCCGGGTCTTTCCCGACCCTCATCGTTTCCGCGGTTGGCGCAGGCGCAGAATTACCCCATGCACAAATCTTGTCATTAGCGTCCACCATTGCGGGCCTCATGGGTATAGCGGATGAACTCGTCCACATCGCGGGGCTCGCTCGCCCTCTCCACCTTGGCCGGATCAAAAACCGAAGGGTTCGGGTTGTTCAGGGATGCCTCCTTATTGAAAGGCTCGCTCCAACTCAGCCGTTCCAGCAGCCGACGGGCCGGTTCCTCGCCATGGTCGGATACATCAGACTTGTCCGGGGTGGTCACTGGAACGCTCCAATCAAGCGTTTCACGAACGGTTTGTCAGCTGAGTCAACGCATTCATACCAGTCAGCCAAGTATTCCATCAAGTAACCCGAGGAATTGGGCAGACTGCGCACCGCGTTCCATCCGCTCGGGTCCGCTTCGAACATAGGCAAAAGCTCATAGGCCACTAAGGCATTTTTGTCGCGCAGGTACGGATCGCGGCGAAGTTCTTCTTCGTGCGTTGCTAGCCACTGCGCGAGTGTCCAACCTCCTGGCAGCTGGTGGTTCTCGTCTTTGAGAAGATCCTCTGCGTAATCTGTCAAAGCACTGGCGTAGTCCGCCCAATTTGGATACGGCGGGCGCGTCGGCCATCGTTCCGCCATCCGCCGCAGGGTGAACACCGATGCCAGCTCGCATAGCGCCTCGTGAAACCAGTTGTTGAGATCATCGCCTAATCGCTCATAATCGGAAAGGACGTGGCAGAACTCGTGGGAGAACTGATAGGCAAACTTGGACCACTTGCGATCGCGGGCGGTGAGTTGAATCGTGATAGCGCTATTCACAGAATATCGGTAAAGTGTCCTCGGCACGGCATCAGCCCCGAATACAGGGACCACTTTAATGTGATCCGACACAGGTTTGGTGAGCAGCTGGTTCAGGTGGGAAGCAACATCGCCCAATAGTGACGCAACGTTGCTCGGATGCGCATCGCCCCAACCGCCAGGTTGAACCTCAATGTTCATGCCGACTCCCTCCCTCGGCACCAAAATCTCAATAAGGGTCGGTTGCAAACAGAAAGACGGTATCAATGATAGGCGGAGCGTCAGGATTGACCCCATTTTGCTGGCCAAATGCTGGACAAATTCCCAGCAACGCACAGTAGCAGGCCGCAATCCACAGCATTCCAACGAATAGTCGCACCCGGGAGAACCGGGCGCGACTATCGTTTGGCTTTCGGTGGCGCCCAGGACGAGTCGGGTCCAATGCAGCATGGTATTGGCGCCGCGGCAATTCGGAGAACGATGATGCCTGTCGGCCGTTTGAGCAACGCGGCATAGGTCGGGGAGGATATGCCTCCCCGATCTTCAGGGTTCGGAGATGCTCGGACATCGGTAACACCTCCCTCGATTAAACCCACGAAGTAATTCCCGGCACCGGCCAGCAGCGGCAATTGACGAACTGGAAGTGCAACCAGGTCCACGCCGGCGCGTCGACGGGTCTCGTCATGGAATGTCCCGTAGACCTAGCCAACGCCAGGAACGACAGAAAGGGAACGTTGACACTTACCACAAAGTTGCCAGACCCACTGGGCCGGCAGTTCGAGGGTCTCAGCATCATTGTCGGAATTCGCACAACCTGAACCGCGCTCGCCAGCGCTATGCTGGAATACTCGGGAATCCTAGTTCGACGGACCCTTACACCCAATCCACCGAACCAATAAGTGTGGCGTGATGGTGATGGGACACCAAAGTACTCCCGGCTTCGGGGATAATGGATTTCGAAACAGAAAACCGACCTGATACAAGGATCGCTCAAAAATTGCTACCGAACGAGCAACCCGACTGCATCGGCGTCGCCTTTGACGATCATCGCTCGCTGACCAATGCGAGGCTGCTTTTGCGCGTCTCCCTGGCCCATCATCTGGGACTGTGCGAATTGGTGGACCACCACGTTGACCCCGCGATGCGCCGTGTCGAGCCAATGCTGCCGACTATATGTTGACGCTGGTGGCGTCGGCATTGGCGAGGCGTAGTGTATTCACGGCGCGGACGCCCTGCCTGTTGGCGGAACGGAAAGAGGACTGGGGTGTACGGTCACGGCGGCGTCCACGTTGGTCACGTTCCTGCGGAGTTCCCGGTGGGGCCATGTGTGACAGTTGGACCGGGTGAGATGGGAATGCCTGCCTGGGGTTTGGGGTCCGGGGGTGGGTCCTGGAGATGGCCCGTTGACAATCGATCTCGATTTCACCATTTGCGAGACCTACAAACCGGACAGGGAGGGCACGCTACCGCTCGCCTACCGCCCAACACATTGCCCAATGTGTTAGGACGATCCTCAACAAGCCGACTGTGACGAGACGCCGTCGTCGGCAACTCGTTGAGCAGCATGTATGCTGGATTAACCGGACCCGCGGAAACCCTGGGTTGGAAACAACGAGCATGGACCGAGAACACAATCACCCAATGGATGGAACGGCAATGGATGACATTCTTGTCCTGGAAGGAGCCGGCGAGAACAGAACTGCCCGGATGTCCGTGTTGGCGTGGCAGCCTAAAGGAGGGGAACCTCTCAATCTGTTCACGCATATCCGCCACCTCCGGGCCGACGAGGTCGGTCCATGGTCAGGCGAACCGGATCAAATTTGGCGTACGACTGAGTTTCCTACCACCGACACAGTCAAACCCGGAGAAATACGGCTCCACCAACTGGATGCTACCCTTGACCACTGCATGGGACTGGTCAAGGACATTTCGGACGGGAACATCCTGGTCATCGACGACGTTGAGGTTGCGTACGACTTGGAACCACGGCCTCGATGCCATTGGGCGTACCGCAACCATATGGGTACGGACGACCACTCGGTGAAAAGCCCGTTTTCCAGGCACAGTGCCAAGGTGACCGAATTTTGGAGTTTCGCGCCGGAACCCCGCGACCATTGGCGGAGGATATGCGAATCCTACCTACCCGGTCAGTTGGAGGGTCATCTGCGCGGCCTAGGTTTTCGTCTTGACCAGCGATTGGACCGGGTCGGAAATCTGATTATCGCCGGAGCGCACGATGACATAGCTTGCGAACTGTTGAACAGGCGAACCCACCTGATACTCAACGTCGATCCCGCGGACCGAACCGACTTACCTGGAAATGCCTATTACGCGACGGTCTGGGCTAGCGATAGCGACGACGACTTGTTGCATCAGCACTTTGAATTAGCCGGAAGGCGCACCATCGTCAACGTGAACTCGGAGTTGGATCAAATAGGATTTGCCGTATATCGACACCCCGACGGCCAGTGCGTCGACAGATGGGAAGCGCCCTTGTGCCGGGAGATAAGCATCCGACTGAGCGTTTCAACCTCGGCTTTGTACAATCAAGCGGCATAGGCTAGTACCGTTGCCAGGTAGATTTGTAAGAATATAAGAAAGCAGCCATACTTGGGCATGATCTTTCTGTGAGGGAGTGCCCAGCCATGGCTGCCATCAAGTATAAAGTGGAACTGACCGAGGCCGAACGTTCCCGTCTCAATGAGGTGTCCCAGCGAGGCAAGGCGTCAGTGCGCACCGTGAAGCGTGCGCTGTCGCTGCTCAAGGCTGACCAGGGGGTTAGGGACCGTGAGATAGCCGATGTGCTGTTGGTCAACGCGGCCACGGTCGCCAGAGCACGGAAGCGGTACGTGGAGGAAGGACTTGAGGCCGCCATCAATGACCGACCGCGGCCGGGCCAGGAGCGCAAGCTGGACGGGAGGCAGGAAGCGCACCTGATCGCCATTGCGTGCAGCGCCGCGCCCGAAGGGCACACGCACTGGACACTCCAGTTGTTGGCCGACCAGGTGGTGGAGTTGGAGTTTGCCGATAGCATCTCCCTGGAGACGGTGCGCCAGATGCTCAAAAAAACGAACTCAAGCCGTGGCAGAAGAAGGAGTGGTGTATCCCCAAGGTGAGCGGGGAGTTCGTGGCGCGGATGGAGGACGTGCTGGACCTGTACCAACAGGCGTACCATCCGGAGCGGCCGGTAGTGTGTTTCGACGAGACCTCCCGGCAATTGACTGGGGAGGTGCGTCCGCCCCTGGCGGCTGCCCCCGGACGGATGGCACGCTATGACACCGAGTACCAGCGCAACGGGACACGGAACCTGTTCATGATCTGCGAGCCGAAGGGTGGATGGAGACATGTGGCGGTGACCGAGCGCCGCACTGCGGTGGACTTCGCGTACCAGATGCGGTGGCTGGTGGACGAGGCCTACCCCGATGCCGAGGTGGTCAGGCTGGTACTGGACAACCTCAACACCCACAAGCTCGGCTCACTCTACGAAGCATTTGAGCCCGGCGAAGCTCGGCGCATCGCCCAACGCCTCGAGTTTCATTACACTCCCACGCACGGCAGCTGGCTGAACATGGCTGAGATCGAGTTGAGCGTCTTCAGCAGAGGGTGTCTGAACCGCCGTATCAGCGATGAGCCGGAGCTGCGGCGAGAGGTTGCGGCGCTCGAACGCGAGCGCAACGCAGCAAAATCAGCCATAGACTGGCGGTTTACCACCCAAGATGCTCGCCGTAAGCTCCAACATATCTACCCTGCAAGATCAGATTGAAACGGTACTAGGAGCGTGTTGTCTATCGCAATCAGGCTGGTGCTGGAAATGTCCGAAAGGGGCACTTCACGTAGCCCGCGTTTCACGAAGTTGACGTAATGACTATTGTGCGAGGCACAGCGAGTATCAGTACGCCTTTATCAGCGCGGATCGACCGAGCGGTTTCAACAAGCAAACTGAATGCATTTGGACGGCCTGCGGCTATCTACATGGAACCCTGGCGAGCTGTCTCTTGCCATGCTTTATGCAGGGCGTAGAGGAGATGCTTGAGGTTGTTGAGGACCTCCTCACAGAACGCCCTGTTTAACGCAACCGTAGGCGGCGGTTGTTCGACGCCTTGCACAATTTGCAGGATCGCTCTGGGTTGGTAAACGATCTGCTTACGTTTGGCAAAGTCAGTAATATCGCCTGCGATTGGGAGACAACCGCCTCTATGAACTATTAAGTTGCGGATGGAATAATATCGGTTCGCGTCATGCCAACCCTCGGTCGTGAAGGGGCCCCGGAGTCCATGATCCTTAAGGTACGATTTGGCGCTATTTAACATGGATCTTCCGGACGCTTTGACGCCGTCAGTGTCGCCAATCTGCGAATCGACCAATTCGCAAAGTTGCAAAAGCTTGAACTCGAACAAAGCAACCGACGCTACGAATATTGCATTCATCGACAGCTTCCGGAGGTGTTCGAATTCGGGGTCAACGTCAACGTGGAGCACGTAAAAATCGTTTCGCTCCTCAGAGTCTACGATACCCTGGGCTTGTTTATCCAGAACAGACCAGAACGCATCTTGATCTGATCGAAGATGCTCCTCCGTAGTTCGAAGCATCCTTTCGTAATATCTGAATTCGAGCTCGATGAACATACTATACATGTCTGATCGTGGCGAATCATTTACCATGGGAGCCTCACGGTGGACATCATCAATTTGATTAGAATCGCTTTTAGCCAACGACATTGGTTATCTTGCGGCGCAAACTCGGGTGCATGCCAAAAGAGTGTCCAAACTCAGAAGGTACTGCCTTGGCGCTTTCGTTCTTGATTAGCCAACTCTTACGCCGCGCTCCGGACCGCCACATATGAGCTATTGTCGCGGGCCAAAGTCAGGATACAAGATACTCTTGCGGTCGGTCGCCCTTGACCCTGTTGCAGTGGGCGCACAGGAGCTGCAGGTTCTCGATGTTGTCCTGACCGCCGCCGCGGGGATGATGTGATCAACCTCCAGAATGCGGAACGGGAACTCGCTGCGGCGGTCATTGCACCGGCCCCCCTGCTGGCCAAAGAGGACATGCTTGTTCTGGCGGTAGGGCACGGTGCATTGATGTCGGTGCGCCTGGGGATGTCGGTGCGGGCCGTTACCAGCCGGTTGTGGAACAGGTCGCTCATGGACTGCTGCGGGCGCATATTGACGAGTTCTACGGCCTTGGGTGATATGTCGACGCCGATCCACCGCCAACCCAAGTTCTCAGTGGCGACGCACGCGGTAGCTCAGCCTCAGGCGCAGGGGGCCTGCCAAAAGGGGCAGGCTCAGAAAACTCTCTTCTACTTCTCCCCCACGCAAGCGCCCGGCCAGCATCGAGCAGGGAGAGTCGCCGTCGCGAGGCCTTGAATTTACCCTGCCCGACCTTCGTGCGGGGCTGGAGGGGCGGGTCTGCTTGGCCCGGGAGTCTGCGGTTTGGGAGGCGCGGATACTCTGAACATCGGATGCTCCTTATGGCAGGATTGCCACTGCATTGTACCGCCCCGCGTCAGCTCCGCATACTTCCGCTGCTGACGAGGGGCATAGCATCCCAACACTCATTTCGGACGACCGGTTTTCAACCATTTCTGCCCTGACGGCAATTCCGCGCTTGCCTATAGAATGGTTGAGTAGCCGGTCATTCCCGTCCGTTGGATTGGCCCCCATGACCTCACCATCTGCAAAATGGTCCCCATTTCCGAAGCTGCCGGAGAACTGCGACGTCTGCGGCGGCCAATTGCCCTCGCACCTGGCCTGCATCGGCGTCACCCGACATCCCCAACGCCGCAGGGGCGTCCACCCCCAGTAGTGAGCATGGGCGCCAGGAATCAATCCCGACGCGGCCAATTACCGGTCGCATGTCCATCTCAACCATCGAACGTCAAGTACGGTTCATGATCGGCAAGGTTGGCGACAGCCTGGGCGAGACGTGTGGCAACTTCCTCGGCCGACTGGCCGCAACATCGGCAGACCTGACACCGGTAATCCCCGCCTTCCGCGCCAGTGTCCTGGTTGTCCACCCGGTACTGCCAGACCGTGGTCACGCTGCAATGCTGACAATAGTCAAAGATGGCAGCTGGTTTAGGCTGGCTCATCGGCATCCTTCCAGGATGGCATTCTACCGCGTGACGTCCAGCGCAGACGCCTTGAAGCAGGACGCATTACGCGCCGCCGTCGGACAGTGTTCGGAGAGATGGAGAAGGCCTCGGGTGGTGAGTGGTTGGCTGGCTGCGGCCCTGTACCAACCATGGCAGCCGTCAGCCGGCCGCTGACGAAAGTCGTGGTGCCTTGTCCCATTTGGAGGCCGGCACGCGGATCGTCGCCGCCGATAGCATTCGCAACTTGGGGCAGGAAGATCGGGACGCAGTAATGCCGCACCGGCATACTCGACAAACGACTTCACGTAACGGCGGTTAGGCGAACCAACGAGAGTATCGATAAGGCGGGGGGCGCCGGACGGCGTACGGCCAAACCAGGTCCACCGATGCGTTGCGTCAGTAGCATTTGATTTGAGGTAATGCGCGGCGCCTTCTTTCTGCAAATGGCGTGCGAGGCTTCAATGGGGCCACCGCCTTTCGGTAGTGGAAACTGTACCACCGCTTCCAGGCGGCGCAGACGTCCCGCTCGCTTCAATGGGGCCACCGCCTTTAGGTAGTGGAAACGCTGGAGCCGGTGGGGGCCTGGCGCAACACCGACATGCTTCAATGGGGCCACCGCCTTTCGGTAGTGGAGGAGTTTGGGAACCGCGTCGGCTAATAAACAACGCAAATGCTTCAATGGGGCCGTAGTGGAATTACGGGAAGCGATCAGGTGCCGGAAGGATAGCAGAAAGGTCTTGATTATAGGCTGGGGGGATATGTATACTTGATTTGCGTTGTATATTATTTGTCTTTGCTTCATAAGCCACGTCCGCGCGTAGTGGTTAAGATCCCGGAACGCATTCAATAACCTGCCCCTGTCTATCCTGGCGACGGAGAGCGTGTATGACCTTTGCAGAGTTTTTCATCGGGGCAACGGGCAATGATCCTTACCCTTACCAGGTTCGGTTGGCCGAAGGTCCCTCCCTGCCGGTCCTCTTGAAAGCGCCCACCGGTACGGGCAAGACCGAAGCCGCCGTTCTCGCCTGGCTATGGCGATGGAAAGAGCATGCCGAGGGGAGCGTCCGCCGGAACACTGCCCGGCGGTTGGTTTACTGTTTGCCCATGCGCAGCCTGGTGGAACAGACGGTGGGTCGAATCGAAGGGTGGGTCAATGATCTGGGGATGGAAGACCAGGTCGGCGTAGTCACCCTCATGGGCGGGGAACCGCGAACGCAGTGGTATCTGTACCCTGAGCAGCCGTTCATCATCGTCGGCACGCAGGATATGCTCCTGTCCCGCGCGCTCAACCGGGGATACGGCGTTGGTCCGTCGATGTGGCCGGTCGAATACGGCCTGCTGAACAACGACTGTCTGTGGGTCATGGACGAAGTGCAGTTGATGGCCAACGGTCTGCCCACCTCGACTCAACTGGCAGGGCTTCGTCATAAGCTGGAAACTTTCGGCGCGGCTCAGAGCATGTGGATGTCTGCCACCGTTCAGACCGATTGGCTTGGTACCATCGACCATCCTGCACCGCTGGATCTGCAAGTATTGGAACTTGATAGGGACGACATGGCCAATCCCATCCTGGGAAAACGGCACAACGCCCGGAAGATGGTTTCTGAGGTGAACCTGACCAGGAGGGCTGGATATCCACGTCAGCTGGCGGCTTTGATCGCTGAGAAGCACGTGTCCGGCACTTTGACCCTGGCGATAGTCAACACGGTGGAACGCGCCCAGCAGGTGTACCGGGAACTCAACGATGGCCGGCGGGTTTCTCTGGACGCCGAAAGGGTGCTGGTACATTCGCGTTTCCGTGAAGAGGATCGTAAAAAGAAGAACGACGCAATCTTGGCGGCTCCCGGCGCAGCGATTCCTGGAATGGTGGTGGTGGCGACGCAGGCGGTCGAAGCGGGAATGGACATCTCGGCGCGGACGCTGATCACTGAATTGGCTCCGTGGCTATCCATGGTGCAACGGTTCGGGCGGTGCAACCGCAGGGGCGATGACGAGCCTGGCGCGATCTTCTGGGTGGATACCGGAGAGAGCGCAGCGGATACGGCTCCCTACCGACCGGAAGACGTGGCTGCGGCCCGGGAACGACTGAAATCGCTGGAAGGCCACTCCGCCGGCCCGGCAGACCTCGCGAAATTGGGCGCAGTCCTGGGGGACGTTGAGCGCCTCGCGGTAATTCGCCGGCGCGACGTGGTGGGGCTGTTTGACACCACGCCGGACCTGTCGGGCGGCTATCTGGATGTTTCGAGGTACGTGCGGGGCAATGATGAGCGCGACGTCTCGGTATATTGGCGAGACATTCCCCAGGAGGGACCGGAAGGGGCCTCTCCAAAACCGCGGCATTCCGAAATCGTCAATGTACCCGTTGGTGGACAATCGGGCCGGCCCAAGGGCGTCCGGGACTATCTGAGCAACGGCGAAGGACGGATAGCATGGGTCTGGGATTTTCTGGACGACCGATGGCGCCGGGCGCAACCGCGGGAGATTCATCCGGGAATGACTCTGATGCTGGACGCGGCACGAGGGGGCTATTCTCCGGACACCGGTTGGGACCCAACCGGCATCGAGCCGGTGGGCCCGGTCCCAATGGCCGAGGCCGCGCCTGAGGTGGAGGACGGACAGGGTTCCGATCCCGGGTCCACTGCCCTCAGGAAACCGGTAGCGCTGTCCGACCACTGTCGCCACGTGGAGGATACGGTCAGGGAGGTCCTGGACCAACTGCCCGCCTGGGCCATTGAGCCGGTGATCCGCGACGCGCTGGCAGTGGCGGCGCTTTACCACGATGCCGGCAAGGCGCATCCGGCGTTCCAGAGGATGATGCGGGGACTTCCGGAAGGCGAAGCATTGCCGGCGGATGCGACGCCGTTGGCGAAGAGCGACCTGGAGAACGTGCGGAACGAACGCCGGCACTTCCGCCACGAACTGGGCAGCGCGCTGGCGATTCTGGAACACGCGGACGGACTTGATGAGATAACGCGCGACCTGGCCGCCTATCTGGCTGCGGCGCACCACGGCAAGGTCAGGCTCGGCATAAGGTCGCTGCCCGGACCGGCCAGGGGCAATAATGCGAGCGGCAATCCGGAATCCGACCGCCTGCTGGGTTACCCGGTGGCCGTGCCTGAGGTCCTGCCGCCGGTGGACCTTGGGGAGGGATTGCGATTGGCGGAAACTATCCTTGACCTGTCCATAGCGCGCATCGGTCTGGACGGCCGGGAGCGCCGGTCATGGCTGGACCGGAGCGCGGGGCTGCTGGATTGGCTGGGACCCTTCCGGCTGGCTGGCCTTGAAGCGCTGCTCCGGGCCGCCGACATGCGCGCCAGCAAGCTGGAACAGGAGAACGGAGAATGAACCAGGTACACGAACTTGAACTGGGGGGATGCACTCCCGAGCCGCTGATGGCCTATCTGAAGGCCCTGGGAATTATCCGCCTGGTGTCCGAGCAGAAGGACCAGGGGGCCCGCGCTTTCTGGCAGAACGACGGCTTCTTCCTGCGCTCGACGCTGGACCGTGAAGCCCTGGTCCAATTCTTTCTGGAGGAGTACCGGCCCACGCCCATCGTCTCGCCCTGGAACGGCGGCAGTGGTTTCCACGCCAGGGACAACGCGGAGGCGATGGACGCCATCCTGGAACTTGAATCGCCGAGGTTCCAGCTTTGGAACGAGGTCGTTGCGACCGGCAAGCAGATATTGGATCAATGCGGGGGGCTCGGAAAGGGGACGAAGGAATGGATCCTCGCCGAGTGCCGGGCCCGGTTCCCAGACGCCGCTCTGGACTGGCTGGATGCAGCGTACGTACTCACCGCAGATGGGGCCAAATACCCGCCGCTGCTCGGCACGGGGGGGAACGACGGCCGGCTGGATTTCAGCAACAACTTCATGCAGAGCGTGGTGCTGGCGCTGAATCTGGACCAACGGCGCAATGGCGACGCCATCGGCAACAACCAGGTTGTTGCCGCCTTATTCAACGAGGGAGCGCCCCAGCTGGTCAGGAAACGATCGACCGGGTTTTACAATCCTGGAAGCGTTGGCGGGGCCAACGCCTCGGTGGGGTTCAATGATGAGGCGATGACCAATCCCTGGGATTACGCGCTCATGTTCGAGGGCGCGCTGTTGTTCGCGGGCGCGGCCGCCCGCCGGCTGTCGCCCCTGTCGTCGTCCAAAGCCGTGTTTCCCTTCACGGTGGATAACTCCGCCGCCGGTTACGGGACGGCCGCGGACTCTGAATACGGAGGTGCGGCGCGCGCGGAGTTCTGGGCGCCGCTCTGGGATCGCCCTGCGAACCTCAACGAATTGAACCACCTGGTGTCGGAGGGGCGGGCGCAACTCGGGCGGCGGCAGGTTTCCAACGGCACGAACTTCGCAAGGGCGGTGGTCGGGTTGGGCACGGAGCGTGGCGTTGCCCAATTCCAGCGGTACGGCTTCCTGGAGCGGAACGGTCTGGCGTACCTGGCCGCTCCGCTGGGCCGATTTCACCTCCGTGATGACCGGGATGCCGCGCAGCGCGCCGACGTCCTCTTTGACCTGGACCCGTGGCTGGAAAGCCTGAGAAGGGCCGCTGCGGTCCGGAACGCGCCCGCCGGCCTGGGCACGGCGCTCCGTCGGGTTGACCAGACCATCATCGACTTCTGCCAGCATGGCCAGCCACGCGACTTGCAGAACGTGCTCATAGCCGTGGGGCACGCGGAGCGGTGGCTGGCCACCTCTTCGCTTCACAACGGGCCGTACCCAGTGCGCCCCCTCAATGCTCTCTCCCGGCAGTGGCTCGATCATGCGGACGACCGGACTGCTGAGTTCCGGCTGGCCCGCGCGATGGCATCCATTCTCTCCGGACAAAAAGACGGACAGGTGTACGCCGGTCGAATCCGGGAAAACCTGGAGCCGGTGGATGCGCGCCGGCGCGCCGACTGGAAGGAGGGCAGCACGTCTTTTGTCTGGACTGCGGGAGATGCGTTGTCCAACATGACGGCCGTGCTGGAACGCCGCTGCCTTGAAGGCGGGATGGCAAGCCTGCGCCACCCGCCCCTGGACTCGTCCTACGCTGCTTCGTTGGACGATGTCGTGGCGTTTTTGAACGGCGGGGTGGATGTACAGCGCATGGTGGAGCTGGCCCTGCCCCTGTCGTTTGTGCGCCACCGGTCGCTCACGGCGTCGCTAGACCGGCAACGGAGCGTGCCGGTGGCCCTGCCGACGGCATACGCGGTCATGAAGCTGACCCTGCTGCCCGGCAGGTTCGACTGTCCCGCGTTTGGCATCGTTGACACTGACATCTGGATGGAACCCGCCATGATCGCGATGCTGAGGGCAGGGAGGATCAAGGATGCCTACCAGGTGGCGTTGCGCCGCCTGAGAGCTGCGGGACTTCCCCCAACGTTGTCCAACGCTCCCGGGATACCCGACCGGTCGGAGCAGGGGCGACGGTTGGCCGCCGCGCTGTTATTTCCAACCGATACGGCGGCATACACCACCCTGGCCAGGCTCGCGTTGCGCAGACCCGTTCTTCAAGACGGAAGCGCCGCCAGCCGGCCAATCTGATCAGCGATCAAAAACGCGATAACGGAGAGTGCCGATATGCCGATTCAGTTACAACAGTTTGACGGTCACCCACGCCTGCTGATGGAAGCTCGGCTGGAACCGGCGCAGGGGACGCGCTTCCAGCCGACGGGCTTCCCCGACCTGGGGCCGGCCGTATACGACGGTCTCGGCGCCGATGGAGCCCCGACGCCGATGGTCTTGGTCGAGTCCGCCCAGTCCGTGGCCAACCGGCTGGAATGGGTCTGCTGGGACGATGCGACCGGTTCGTTGGCCCCGGCGGTTACCGGAATGCCCTACGTGTCCGTTGACCTGTGGGACAGCGGAGAGACCACCAACTCGTTGCTGGAAGCCCACCGGCTCAACTCGCCCTACATCATGAAAAACGGCTCCGGTTTTATTGATCAATTCCGCAGCGAAGCCAAATTGCCGGAACGCAACGAACAGGTTGGGATATTCAACCGGGCCACGCTGGCTCGGGCCGCGTTCAAATACGACCCTGGATCAGTGCTGCACGGGGTTTTCCTGACGGAGATTGACGGACGCGCTCGCCTGCAGCGATGCCTGTCCGGCTTCATAGAAGCCCGGGGAGCCAGCGTCGCAGATAGCGGCGGGGTCAAGAACGACCGGGTGGCTCCGGCGCCGTCTGCTCTGCGGGAAATCGGGGTCACCGGCGGCGCCGCAGAAGGGTATGGGAACGTCCCGTTTCACCGCACCGAGTACACCGCCGGGTGTATTACCGCCTACTTCAACCTGGATCTGGCGCAGATCAGGGCCTACGGCCTGGGCGATACCGCCGAGCGGTTCCTCGTGACGCTGGCGTTGTGGAAGATCCGCAAGTTCCTGGATATCGGCCTGCGGCTGCGCACCGCCTGTGACCTCGACGTGGTTGGAGACCTGGCAGTCACCCGGCCCAAGGACGGGTTTGCTGTGCCGGTCCTCCCGGAACTGGAGTCGGAACTTCCCGCGTTGATCGCCGCCTGTGCCGCGGAGGGCCTGTTCGCCGACCCGCCCGTCACGGAGCTTGCCTTCCAGCGGAGATAGAAACGACCCATGGGCAAGGAAACAACATGCTCGCGATAAAGTTCATATTTACCGCCAACCGCTATCACGCCACTCCGTGGGGGCGACACGTCAACGAAGGCGTCTCCGAGTGGCCCCCGTCTCCATGGCGGATCCTCCGGGGGATCACCGCCACCTGGCGGCGCACCCGGCCGGACCTGGAACCCGAGCGTGTCGTGCCGGTACTGACGGCAATGGCGGCGGAACTCCCGGAGTTCCGGCTGCCCACGGCGTCGACGGGCCACACCCGCCACTTCATGCCGTACCACGAAGGAGTGAGACAACGTAGCACTCTGGTCATCGACTCATTCGTAACCATCAAGCCCGACGATCCGTTGTTTGTCATCTGGCCTGGCCTGGAATTGACATCGCTCCAGCGCGATGACCTGAACGGCATCCTCCACAATATGCCCTACCTGGGTCGGGCCGAATCGTGGGTCGAGGCCTGCCTGGTCTCGCACTGCCCGGAGACGGCAAACTCCTTTCCCATGAAGACCGGCGCCGTTCCTGAAGGAGATTGGGAGATTGTTCGCACGCTGACGCCGCGCACTCCGCTCAGCCTCGAGGACCTGGAAGTGGAGACCTCCAATCTCCGGCGCGGTGGCCGCATCGACCCCGAAGGCGCTCGGTGGTGGACCTACGTGCGCCGACCGGACTGTTTCACCGCGTTCCGCGCCAGTCCGCCATCGGACATCGATCTGGGCGCGGGGGCACAGGTTGTCCGGTTCGCTATGGGCGGCAGAGTTCTGCCCATGACCTTTGATACCCTCAGGTGGGGCGAGTTGGCGCGGCAGAGCGTAATGTCTCAATACGGCAGAGGCAACCGGGGCGCAGTTTCCCAGACCCTGTCGGGCAAGGACGCTTCCGGGAAACCCCTGCAGGGCCACGGTCATGCCTTCTATCTCCCCACCGACGAGGACGGCGACGGACGTCTGGACCACCTCACGGTGTGGGCGTCCGCAGGACTCACGGCGGCGGAATTTCGAGCCGTGGCGGCAGTGGAGACCCTCAATCCCGGTGGCCAACGGGAGCCGGTTCAGCTGGCTTATCTGGCCCATGGCGCAGTCGGCGATTTCACCGGCGTGTCGCCGTTGTTCGGCACGGCGACATCCTGGCAGTCGCTCACCCCCTACGTACTACCTCGCCACATCAAGTTCCGCGGACCCAGGGATGAGAACGGGAGGAAGTCGATGGTGGACAGCCCTGAGGAACAGATCACCAGGGAAGCCTCCCTGCGTTATCCCGGCGGACCGAGCTTGGTGTGCGCGGAAAGTCACGAGTCCCGAATGCCTATCAAACCCATGCGGGAAGGGCAATCAAGCGGCTTTCGCCCCTTTGATTTCTTCAAGTACAAGAAGGGCGGCGGTTCCACTGGGGGCGGAGCGTTCAATTTCACGATCGAGTTCCAAAATCCGGTCTCCGGACCGGTTGCTCTGGGGTTCGCCTGCCACCAGGGGCTGGGCCTATTCATCCCGAAGGGGTGGTGACACCGTGACATCCGACAACTCACTTCCGGAATTGCTCCCCGGCCGGATGCTCAACGAGTATGCCTATTGCCCTCGTCTGACCTACCTGGAATGGGTGCAGGGCGAGTTCGCCGACAGCGTTGACACCATCGAGGGCCGTTTCCAGCATCGCAGGGTGGACCTCCCTTCGGGAGGGTTGCCGCCGCGTTCCGCCAACCTGGAGGCCGGTCCAGGGGACGATGACGATCCCACATCGGAAACCATTCACGCCCGGTCCGTCCCGGTCTCCGACCAGACCTTGGGCGTCATCGCCCGCATCGACCTAATTGAGAGTCAAGGCAATGCGGTCACTCCGGTGGATTACAAACACGGCAAAGCCCCCAATGTGCCGGAGGGCGCTTGGGAGCCGGAACGGGTCCAGGTCTGCATCCAGGGACTGCTGCTCCGCGCCAACGGCTACGCCTGCTCCCAGGGAATGCTCTACTTCGTAGAGTCCCGCCAGCGAATCGCCGTCCCATTGGATGATGTCCTCATCTCGCGCACCCTGGAATTGTTGTCGGGTATTCGCGACATGGCCTCCTCGGGCTGCGTTCCCCCACCTCTGGTGGACAGCCCCAAATGCCCCCGCTGGACTTTGCACAAAAGTTAGATGAATTATAAGAACAGGGTAAGCTGGCCGGACCCTCCTGGAAAAAGGCCAAGCGATGCTCACCCTGCCCAACGCGATTGTACCCGTACTCCATCCCTTCGCCATGCTGTTTCGCAGCCCGACCTGGCGGAAAGCCCAAATCCTGTTGATCGGCGCGATACTGGCTCCCGGCCAACGCACCGTGGCATCGGCGCTCCGTGTCATGGGACTGAGCGACGACCGCAACTACGCCCGTTATCATCAAGTGCTCAATCGGGCGGTGTGGTCGCCCCGCCAGGCGGCACGCATCCTGTTGGGACTGCTGATCCTCTACTTGGATCAAGGCGATGGTCCGTTGATCTTCGGCATCGACGAAACCTTGGAACGGCGCCGCGGCCCTAAAATCAAATCCTTGGGTATCTACCGCGATGCGGTGCGTTCCAGCCGGAGCCACCTGGTCAAGGCCAGCGGTCTGCGCTGGATTTCCCTGATGTGGCTGGGCCATGTCCCCTGGGCGGGACGCTATTGGGCCTTGCCTTTTCTCACCGTGCTGGCGCCTTCGGAACGCTACTACCGGCAGCGCGGACGCCGCCACAAAAAACTCACCGACTGGGCGCGGCAGATGGTCATGCAACTGCGCCGCTGGCTGCCCCAGCGCCCCCTGGTGCTGGTGGGCGACGGCGGCTACGCCGTCCTCGACCTGCTCCACTGCTGCCAATCCCTCCGTGAACCCGTTACCCTCATCACCAGATTGCGCTTGGACGCGGCCCTCTATGAACCGGCGCCACCACGTCAACCGAGCCGGAACGGTCGGCCACCGCTGAAAGGCCGACGGCGGCCCGCGCTGAAATCACTCGTCGACCATCCCGGTCAGTCCTGGGCCACCGCGGTGCTGGCCTGGTACGACGGCACCACCCGCAGGGTGGAGCTCACCTCGCAAACTGCGGTCTGGTATCGTTCGGGCAAGCCGCCGGTGCCCCTGCGCTGGGTTTTGGTTCGAGACCCCCAGGGCGAATTCGCCACACAGGCTCTGCTGTGCACTGACCTGGCCGTGGAACCGGCGCAGATTCTGGAATGGTTTGTGCTGCGCTGGCAACTGGAGGTCACCTTCCAGGAGGTGCGAGCGCATCTGGGCGTGGAGACCCAACGCCAGTGGTCGGACCGCGCCATCGCCCGCACCACGCCAATCCTGATGGGCCTATTCTCCTGGACCACCCTGGCGGCTCACTTGATGCAGGAACAACAGCCCATGAGCCATCGCACCGCGGCCTGGTACGCCAAGCCGTCGCCGACCTTCGTAGATGCCATCGCTCTGGTGCGCCGCCACCTGTGGCTGGCCTCCGAGGGTTTTTCACTGTCCGAGGCAGAACCGGATATATGGAAAGTCCCGGCTGCCCTGTACCACCGACTTGTAGATTCACTCGCCTACGCGGCTTGAAATGTGCAAAGCCTAGCCCCGGTGTTCCCTGGTGGGCATTTGCCTCCCGGACGAGGTGAACTTTCTCTCCGCGGACGGACGCGCCATTACGCGGGAGGACGTTCGCCGGATGGCCCACGCCCGGGACGACGCCATTCCGGTATACGTCCAAACCCAGGGCGCCGTTGTCGGAAAGTCCGGCGAACAGCTGGAAGTGAAACAGAAGGGGCAAGTGCTGCAGAGGGCCCGCCTGATGGAAATGTCCCACCTGGCGCTCTTCGGCAACGTGCAGGTCACTACCCAGGCGGTTCGGGAGTTGTGCGACCGTAGCATCCCCATCTGTTACTTCACCTACGGCGGATGGTTCCGAGGTATCACCAATGGCATGGGGCACAAAAACGTGGAATTGCGCTGCCGGCAATTCATGGGAGCAGTTACCTCTGAGACAGCGTTATCCATCTCCAGGCAGCTGGTGTTCGGTAAAATAAAGAACTGCCGCACCATGCTGCGCCGCAACCACCAGGAGGTGCCCTCGGCAACTCTGGCCGAACTGAACCGGCTCGCCGACCGGGCGCTTGTGGCCCCATCATTGGACACTTTGCTGGATATCGAAGGAGCCGCGGCACGAACCTATTTCTCGAAGTTCCAGGGGATGATCAAGGTCGGATCCGTGGACTTCGATTTTCAGGGGAGGAACCGTCGACCGCCTCGGGACCCGGTGAACGCCGTCCTTTCGTTTCTCTACGCCATGCTCATCAAACAAGCGATGATCACGGCTCTTACAGTGGGCTTCGATCCCTACCTGGGATTCTACCACCAGCCGAAGTATGGGAAACCCGCCCTCGCACTGGATCTGGTGGAAGAATTCCGCCCCATAATCGCCGATTCGGTGTGTATCAGCCTGATCAACAACGGGGAACTGGGGACGGGGCATTTCGTTACGCGGGGCGATGCGACAGCCCTCACCCCCAATGGCCGTCGTAAAGTGATTGAAGCCTATGAGAGGCGGATGGACACTCTGCTAACTCACCCCCTGTTCGGCTACTCGGTCAGCTATCGCCGTATCCTGGAAATACAGGCCCGTTTGTTGGCCAGATATCTGCTCGGCGAATTGCCAACCTATCCGGTATTCAGGACGAGGTAAATATGCGCAACAGATTCCTCGTATGCTACGATGTTGCCGACCCCAAGCGGCTGGCTCAGACTCACAGGAAAATGAACGGATTCGGCGAACCCGCGCAATATTCGGTGTTCATCTGTGATCTGTCGCCCAAGGCAAGGGTGTTGCTGGAAGCGGCGCTGACGGAAGTTCTGAACCTGAAGGAGGACCGGGCGCTGATCGTAGATATGGGTCCTTCGGATGGCAGGGGGCGTAACAGTTTCATTACCCTGGGAAACGCGCGGGAGTTACCCCGCCGCGCTGCCGTGATCGTATGAGCGCCCGGTGGAACGCCTTTATCCGGCGAGAGGTCCAGTGGTGAAGTTGTCATGCTGCACCTCTCGCAACTTCTCAACCAGGGTTCCGCCAAACCAGTATCATGTGCGCCGGCGACGCCGTTTACCCTGAGGTCGTTTCTTGCGAAAAACGGCTCTGTCCGGTGCATCCGCGACGTAAGCGAGCCGTAAAAAGCCGTTTCCACTACCGAAAGGCGGTGGCCCCATTGAAGCGACGACCCCTATGATCCCGATCGCTGGGTCCGCACCGTTTCCACTACCGAAAGGCGGTGGCCCCATTGAAGCATCCAGCCGCTGGAGACGCCGGCCGAGCGCGACCGGTTTCCACTACCGAAAGGCGGTGGCCCCATTGAAGCCAGGCAATCGGCGCCGTCAGCCAGTTGCGGTTGTCGTGTTTCCACTACCGAAAGGCGGTGGCCCCATTGAAGCCTCCTGGAGACGCTGCTGGCTGAGACCAGGGAGTGCCGGTTTCCACTACCGAAAGGCGGTGGCCCCATTGAAGCCAGGCAATCGGCGCCGTCAGCCAGTTGCGGTTGTCGTGTTTCCACTACCGAAAGGCGGTGGCCCCATTGAAGCAGCGCCAGGAGGACGCCCGGATGGCTGTTGTCATCGTGTTTCCACTACCGAAAGGCGGTGGCCCCATTGAAGCGCGGCGACCAGAGCTCCCAGCAGCAACGTTGACACCGTTTCCACTACCGAAAGGCGGTGGCCCCATTGAAGCCTCATGCCCGACGTCGACTCCTACAGCGTCTATCAAAGTTTCCACTACCGAAAGGCGGTGGCCCCATTGAAGCGACGCGGCCTGGGCGCTGCTGGAGGTCTCGGACGTCGTTTCCACTACCGAAAGGCGGTGGCCCCATTGAAGCTCCAGCACGTAGCCGCCCTCGTCAGACTCCGCAATCACGCGTTTCCACTACCGAAAGGCGGTGGCCCCATTGAAGCCAGAAGTCCGGGGAAGATCAGGCGATGAAGATAGTTCGTTTCCACTACCGAAAGGCGGTGGCCCCATTGAAGCCTCATGCCCGACGTCGACTCCTACAGCGTCTATCAAAGTTTCCACTACCGAAAGGCGGTGGCCCCATTGAAGCGACGCGGCCTGGGCGCTGCTGGAGGTCTCGGACGTCGTTTCCACTACCGAAAGGCGGTGGCCCCATTGAAGCTCCAGCACGTAGCCGCCCTCGTCAGACTCCGCAATCACGCGTTTCCACTACCGAAAGGCGGTGGCCCCATTGAAGCCAGAAGTCCGGGGAAGATCAGGCGATGAAGATAGTTCGTTTCCACTACCGAAAGGCGGTGGCCCCATTGAAGCTTGTTGAACGCCACCTTCAGGGTCTCCAGGGTGAAGGTTTCCACTACCGAAAGGCGTGGCCCCATTGAAGCGTAAAATCCTGCAGCGCGTGCAGCCTCTCGCCGAACGTTTCCACTACCGAAAGGCGGTGGCCCCATTGAAGCAGCGCCGCCGCAACGCGGACCTTCGCGGCAGGAGCGCATTGCCTCAATAAAACCGTTACCCAACGCAAGTGGTTGCCTAATTATCATGTCACCTGACAGTCAGATTTACGTAACGGCTGTTGGGCGAATCATTTAGGGTATCAGTAAGAGCTCGATGGAGATCAAGTAACGTCTGTTCGCCGTTTTGTCACATGACGACGTTGCAAGTTGGCGTGACCGAAGCTTGAGGCACCCGCCGATCATCTCGGAAGCGAAAGAGGCGCGTTAGGTTGGTCGGAGCCATCCAATCCGCCGTCGACGGCACCGGTTTTGGCACTCGGCGGCGACGGAATGTCGAAGAGGTCGTTGAATCGCGGCAGAAACTCCTGCAGCACGGGGTTGGCTCCCTCGATGGTGGTCGCCACCAGCCAGGCGAAGCCTCGGTTACCAGGCGATCCTGAAAAGTTCCCGCCGTTCGCTCCACTCGACCCTTCGCCTGTGGCGACTGGGCGGGTACCATCTGAACCCCCAACTCGTCTACGGCCCGGCTGAACTGAGTTGCCGTCCCAGTCGCCACAGCGCCGGGCGTATGCCTGAATACACGGTGACGGTCGGTGTAGAGGGCTAGGGGTATGCCGCGGCACCGCACCAGTCCCTCGGCTAGCAGGAAGGGGCTGCGGGCGTCTTCCCGCTCGGAGAAGCCGGCGTCGACTACGGTGCCGGTGGCATCATCCACGGCCAGGAGCAGTGCGAAAGGAGATCGCCGGTTCCCCAGCCATCGGTGATGACTGCCGTCAACCTGGATCAACATGCCCTCGCGGGTCGGCAAGAATACTTGACGCGGGACACGCGTGGCCGAAGCGCGACTCAACGTGATAGGATCGGCCTCGAAGCACTATTGAAGTCTCTGGGTGTCCTATGCCAACCAACAGAATCGAAAGCTTACAAATCCGTAACCTTAGGCCTATCACTGAACCTATACATTTGGATTTAGACCCAAGGTGCAACCTTCTGATCGGGCCCAACGGTTGCGGGAAGAGTACCTTGCTCAGGGCGATTACATCGGCTCTGCAGGATCCCGAATGCTGGTCCGGGACTCCTTTCAGAAATCCATCGGTGGCCATTGATCTCAAGCATGAGACAAGAGAGATATCGGAAGCTCGACGCCGGACGCCATGGGATCGTACCAGTCAAACTATGCTGTACCGCTACCATGATCGACGTTTCGAGCAGGTAGCCCGCGATCATGAATACTTCGGCAGTGGACGGTGGAAAGCGTATGTAGAGGGCGCCAAAGAATTACCGGAGTACCTCAAGGTCCCGTTTGTATACATACCAGCCACCCGACTACCATTTCCTCGGAAAGATGACATCATCTCAGCATACGTCTTGGGAGAAGACATCGTTGCCGACGGCGTCTTCGACGGCAGACGGGCATTTCGCAATATGGATCGATACGACGATCCTGATCCGGCGGCGGACCGGGCGACGATGAGTGATGAAGAACTCCAGCAACACAAAGCGGCGACTGATAATCAGTACACGACGGATGACGAATGGGAAATGTACGAGTTATGGCCCAGTCTCCGTAACGCGACATCAGCCCGCAAACAAGCGTTGCTTGAAACCACCGTGACATGCACCGCTCTCATCTGCAGAGACATCCTGAAACCGGAATTGCTATCGGAGTATTCTCACTCAACCCGGTCGGGCTTGCGGGCTGAGAGAGGCATATCTGAAGTGACCTATGCTCATTGGTTGCCACAAACTTTTGATAACAGTGAGGAACCGATGACCATTGGCGAATTGAGTTCCGGTACCCAGGGTCCATTGATGTGGATTTGGCACTTGGTTGCGGAACTTCACGACTTCTTTGTTACGATCCATAGACACAGGCTATCTCATCACAAATTCCGCAGGGTCGGAGAGTTTGTCTACTACGTTAGTGACGACGGCCATGGTGATGAATACCTGACGCCGCATGACTATGCTCAGCGCGGGAATCCAACAGGTTACGCCCATCGGACCGTGCTTGAATGCACTGGCGATGTGTTGTCTTGGGAAGAATACCGAGATCAGGGTACGCCAGGAAATTACCGTGCTGAAACCACCGCGTTGCCCAAAGAAGCGCCGGACGAATGGCGCCGCATGCCATTTATCCTGTTGATAGACGAGATTGAGAACCATCTGCATCCTGCTTGGCAACGGCGGGTGATACCCGCTCTAATGGAAACCTTTCCGAATATGCAGTTGATTGCTACCACGCATTCGCCCTTCGTTGTCGCCGGCCGCGAGGAGGGCCAAGTGCATAGGTTGTACCGTGACCACAATAGAATGGTTCGCGCCGAAACGAGTGCCGAGAATGTCGTCGGCTGGACAGTAGAAGACATTTTGCGCGAGTTTATGGAGGTCCTCGACCCTACAGACGAGGCCACTGCGGTGGCCGCCACGGTGTTGCGATGGTTGCGGAACCAGGAGCCCATTGAAGGCAAAACAGCTGCGGAGTGGTGCCAAGACCTCATCGCTCAACTTTCTGATGAGAGTGCGCAGTCTTCCGTAGGTACACTGGTCGCTTTGGGGTGGTTACAACGCTTGCCTGTGTTGACGGGTCCCGCTAGTAGTTGGTGGGCAAGCCAAGTTGCCGAATTGGAGGAGCAAGTGAGCCCTCTGCTGGAATTCCACGGCCGCGCCAATGCTGACCGAGAACGTTACATTGCGGAGCTTGAGGAGTCTCTTTGGCGGCTTGAGGAGCAGTCGGGCGAAGATTGTTCTGAGGTCGATACATTGTCGACAGTTTGGCGGGATGGTGAAGGAAAATGCACTACATAGATCACGGGCCACCACCTGATTTCCTTCTAGACACCCCAAACGAATTCCAGAAGGCATTTCGCGATTGGAAGCACATGCTGGAAACGGAAAAAAGCAGTAATGACAGAACTGACTTTCAACGCTCCATGATAAAATCCCTCAGGAATCAGTTGGCCCGAAGGTTTGGTCAGGGGACGAAGAGCCGGCGGCCCGGCGGTCGCGACTGGTCGGCTCACCTGATCTGCGGATATTGTGAGATAACGACCGACACGAAGCGGTCCAGGCCCGAGATCGATCATTTTCGTCCTCGCAACCACCATGATCAAAAATATAAGCACCTGACTTTCACATGGGAGAATCTCATGTACGTCTGTCACCAGTGCAACGACGCTAAGGGGGATCATTTTCCTCACCGGATCGGCGGATACATCAGCCCTGCCGACCCGGATTGCGCGGGCTACTTTGAATATAACTTTACGACGCACGAAATCTGCGTTAACCGCCAATTCATGGACGCTCGGATAAAGGAACGGATCGAGAGGACGATCAAGGATTTAGATTTGAACAGTATTGAGTTGCTGAACGCGCGAGCGAAAAAGAAGAAGGAAATTGATGATGAACTCGCCAAAATTGACAGGCAACGGTTTTCCCTCAACGTGGAAAAGCAGAGAAAGCGGAACAAAATTAGACAGTACACAAAGGCGACGCTCCCATTATCAAGCTTCGTCGCAGCGTATGGAGTGGAAATAGGGATCCTGGCGTGAAGCCGTAGGCGGCAACCCACCGGCCAATGGTATGGGCATCCCGTCCCAACGCCTCGGCCACCGCCGATGCCGTCCAACCCTGTGCAGCAGCCATAGGGCGTGCCATCTCTCCCGCTCCCGGGGTGTCGGCGCCCGATACATCCGCCGCCGCACGTCGCCTGCGTCCATTTGCCATGGTTACCCGCTCCGTAAGCCCAAATCCACCGAAAGTATCTGGTCACCCTGATGAAGGAAGTGATGAGACGAGCCGGATAGAGACGGCGTGGCCTTGATCCGCTTCAATCCGGCTGGGCACAGGTCGTGGTAGCCACGCCAATGGGCTGGTGATCGCCGTCAGCGCCGGCGGTGGGCGAGATCATCGAGGCGGATTGCAGTAGGAGACACGCGGAGGCCAGCCTGGCGCAGATCTGCGAGGCAGTCCAGTGGACGGGTCAGACGCCGTAGGCGCGGTCAGGATGGGAGTGGCAGGGCGCGCCGCCTCGCCAGGGCGGAGCTGAATTGGTTTTGCCAAGGCCAGCCCTGGGGGAGATGCATGGTGAGGCGGCGCGCCTTGCGGGTGAGCCGTCCGGCCAGGGAGAAGAAGCGCCGTCGGAGGGTCTTGGTGGTCGCCACCGGCTCACCCAGACCGATGCGCGTGGTCCAGCGCACCAGATTGTGGGCGATTACTTGCACCGCCAACCAGGCGGCGTTGGCGGCGAAGCGTCCTGAGGGGAGATGGTTGAGGCCCACGCCGTACTTGAGATCGCGGATGGCGTTCTCGATCTCGGCGTGGCGGCGATGGTCAGCTTCCAGTTCCAGGGTGTCGCCCTCACGGTCGGTGATGAAGGCGTGATAGCTGTAGTTGGCGATGAGGGCCAGCTGGGAGCCGGGGGTGGGCTGCACTCGCCGGACGATGAGCCGCACCGGTACCGCATCGGGCTCACTGGCAAAGGGAGTATAGATGGTCTCGGCCACGTCGGCGCCGCCCTCCATCCAGTAGGGGATGGGCGTCCAGTCTGCCTCGGGTATGGCGTCAATGAGATCGCGCAGTTGGGGGTGCTGGCGAACGGTGATGGAGTAACGTACCTTCTTATCGCGGCAGGCGGCCACCATGTCGTGGGTGTAGAAGCCGCTGTCCGCCCGCATGGTGAGCGATCCAGTGGCTCCGGCGTGGCGCACTCGGCTCACCGTTTCGCGCAGGAAGTTGGCGGCGCCGCGGGCGGTGTTGGCCCGACCCTTTCGCAATCGACACATCAGCACCTCTCCGGTGCCTTCGGCCACGGCGAGGAGCGGGTGATAGCCCCGCTGGCCAGTGTAGCCGTGATGGCGCGCACCCTCCTTGCTCAGACCGTAGGTCTCGCAGATGGTGGAATCGAGATCAATGGTCAGCGGCTCGTCTCCTGGACCGGCGCCGAAGGCCCAAGCTTGAGCCAGCACCTCACGGCTCACCCGATCCAACTGGCGCGTGTGGCCCCACCGGAAACTCCGCAGAAACGTACCCAGCGTGGACGGCGCCTTGACTACGCAGCCCAGCACCCGCTCGGTCTCGCCAGCGCGCAACACGTCGGCGTCGTCAATGCAGTCGCCACCGGCCAGCGCCGACGCCACCAGGGTCAGCATCTTGTCGCCGGCATTGGCGCGACCTGGCGCATCTCCCAGGTGAACGTGGCGGTCCACCAACTCTCCCAGCCCCAGGTGATGGGCCAGGGTGATGGGCAAAAGCAGCCCCGCATTGGCCACCAGGCGCTGATCATCAAAGGCAATTTGGATGCGGTCGGGCTGCTCGCGTGGTAGCATCTTTTGGGTGCTCCTGGTCTGGGGATGGTTTCGTCTTTCTGAAACCATTATCCCCGAAGCACAGGAGCACTTTCTTATCCCTTCAGCACGCCGCCACCCTCATCTTTTCGGTGGATTGAGGCTTACACGTAGGTCCCCGCCTCGTCAGTTAGTCTCCCCTGCACGGCCCGGACGCGGGCATAATGTTGCTTTGTACAAAAGTTAGATACGTGGCGGAATAGGCGCACTTCGTGCCGTGGCTGGCCTACTGAAATATTACACTGTCGGGGTTGAAACCTCGACTTTGTACAAAGTTTGGATTTGTAGCCAAGCTCGCGCATTCTCGGTTGCTGCTCAACTCCAGGACTTTTCCAATGTCGGGGGCAGGAACCCGAAAATAAAAAGTCCCCGTCTGAATCTACGTTCAACTCAGCCATGTCCCCCACTCCATCAACCAATTGTACAAAGTCGAGGGTTGAAACCCGACAGTTGAAAACCCCCAGCCGCAATTTACGCTCAACTCACCGACGTCCTCGCCTACACCACCCAAATGTACAAAGTCCAGCTCGCCAATTGATATTGAGTGGAAAGCCGAAGTCGACCCCGATCGGGGGCTCAATCCGTGATGCTGCTGGACACCCATGCAAGCCTCTGGTTGAGGGCCGGCGACGCCAGGCTGGGTTCGGGTGGCTCGCGCCGAGATCCAGGGCGCTTGGGAAGCCGAGGCAGTTGCGATGTCGGCCATCTCTTTTTGGGAAACGGCGATGCTTCGGGAGAATGGGCGCATCGGCTACCCCGACGACGTGAGTCGGTGGCAGCGCCCGGTTCCCAACTTGCTCTCTTCGCCAACTACAGCTATCACGGCTGCATCACCGACCGGGAGGGGGAGCCCCTGGAACTGGAGGCCGACCATCGCCGCCACGCCGAGATCGAGAATGCCATTCGAGACCTCAAGTACGGCGTGGGGTTGAACCATCTCCCCTCGGGCCGCTTCCCAGCCAACGCCGCCTGGCTGGCCGTCCAGGTGATCGCCCACAACCTGGCTCACTGGACGGTGCGCATCGGTCTGGGCGAGCAGGTGGTGACCACCAAGACCCTGTGGCGGCGGTTCTTCTCTATCGCCGGACGGCTTACCCGCTCGGCGCGCCAACTCACTTTGCATCTGCCCCAGCGCTGGCCCTGGGAAAACCAGTTCAGTAGCGCTGTGGTAGCGCACGGCCATTGACCGACGCACCACCCGTCATGACATGAAGGGTATCGGATCAGCCAACGGGCCAGGAAACGGATTAAAGAGGTCTTCGACTGGGTGAAGACGGTGGGCGGTGGCCGGAAGTTGCGGTACTGCGGGGCGGCTCGCAACCGGTTCTGGATGGAAATGACCACCACCAGCTACAACTTGGTGCGACTGGCCAAACTGACGGCGGCGGCGTGAGCCGTGGGATCAGTCTGTCCTGAAAACCGCCCACAACGTCAGGACATTCCGAAACCACCACGCAGGCAGCATCAACCATCCCTCCATAACGGCAAATCAGCCGCCGACCCCCACATTTTGTGTCCCTTCATCACTCTCCCGCCACCGGCAACCCCCATTTCAATATCATGCTAGGCGTCGGTAATGGTCTGCTTGAGGCGACGTTGGTATAATCGCCTGACGGCTGAGCCGCAGATATGAAGGTTCCGGCTATACGGTGGGCATGATGGCTACGCAGGTGGATTTCTCGACGCTACTTCAACGCGTGGAAGACGAAACTATAGATTTTAAACAAACGGGGTACGACATTACGCGGCCTGATCAGCGGTTGGGGCTCGTCAAGGACGTGATTTGCATGGCAAACACACCACGTGATGAAGTGTCCTACATAGTCTTGGGAGTAAAGAAATACCCAGACGGCAACTTTGATCTGGTCGGCTTGGATGGCCACGCTGATGAAGCAGACCTACAATCCCAATTTACGGACCGAGTTCACCCGATTCCACGGTTCCGATACGATCCGGTGTCGTATGGCGGGAAAGAATATGGTTTGATCACGATTTCCCCGGATCGGTTAGGCCCTTGTTTACCTACCAAAGATCACGGCAATGCGCTCAGGCAGCATCATTTGTATTTCCGGAGGGGTTCGAAAAACGACGAGGCTTCGTCTCCGGAGGACTGGAGACGAGTGCTGGATTGGGTGAAGCCGGAAGGCGATCGGGACGCTTTAGCACACCGACCTGACTTGGATTCAGCAGGATGGGAAAGCTTAGTTGAATCTACTAGTGGGTTTACGAGCGCAAGAAAATACATGCTCGTTGCCGACCTCCCTGGTCCGTCCCTGTGCCCCAATGCGGATATTCTCGGTGCTGTAGATTGGTCGTTCGTCGTTGATTTTAACCCGACCAGCGATAAAACCGGCCTATTGGAGGCGGCTCGGTCTAGACTGGAATCTAGACGTAGCGTTCATCTGGTGGTCAAAGGTGACCGGCCGACGCTTAACCTAGAAAGAGGCACGTACTGGTATTTCGCGCGTGGTCTGGAAGGCTCGGCGCAGTTTCCAGCAATTGGGGCGTGGCGTGAATGGTACCAAGAATACGGGAATGATTTGAGAGAGCAAATATCTCGCATGGCGAAGGCTACAACGCCCACTCCGGTCACCGTGGTGGTGGTGTCGTATGGACATGACTTGACTGAACATCTTCGGTCAGTGTTGGATAGCTTTTTGTCGGCGTATGGTCCCGGCGTCGATTTCGTCATGGTGACGGCCGACCCAGCTGACCTCCATGTGGTTGCGGCGGTCATGGGGGTAGAACCTATCGGTATGCCCCTGCACCACGTCTGTTCAGGATTGGAATCCTTGTTCAGGGTCCCTGATGACTACAATCCGGATCAAGTTACTTTGCCTTCGTCTTCTGGAGCGCCCATCTTGTTGGATATTTCAACCAACAACTGGATTCAGGAGGAGATTGAACTGGTCGACTTGAACGCGGGATTGTCGGAAGATAGGGACCGCCGCACAGGCGAGTCATTTTTGAAAGGCGAGGAAATCACATGGTACGAGCTGGGACTACATTATGATGTAGAACGAGATCGAACGAGAACCCTCAATCGTATGGTAGAGCGGGACCTCGGCGCACGACGTGGTATACGTATAAATCTATTCCACCAACCTGGATCCGGCGGGACTACGGTTGCGAGACGGGTCATCTGGAATTTGCATGGAGATTATCCAGCGGGCATTTTGCGGCGCTGTTCTCCAAGGGAAACGATTGAGCGCCTTCAAAACATCGTGTCGCAAACTGACCAGCCTGTCGTGCTTTTAGCCGACGGAGGAGACGTATCAAGCCGAGATTTGGACGAGTTGTTTGACTACGTGAAAGCGCGTCATTTACCGGTTGTGATATTGCAGGTGGTCAGGATATTCGGAACTCAATCTCCCAATCACAGGACGGTATTCCTCGAAAGTCAACTGACCGGGGGCGAAAGCAATAGGTTCGCCTACGTACTGTCTCGCGAAGTTCCACGAAGGACTGCTGAATTAAACGGAATCGCCACGACGGAACCAGAGCGGTTCAGGACGCCGTTTTATTATTGCCTGCAAGCTTTTGGTGAGGATTTCCTGCGGCTTGACACTTTTGTCCAGGCCCGGCTGGACGGACTGACCGATGTTCAAAAGAAGATCTTGGAGTTTTTGTCCATCGCGCATCACTACGGCCATAAAACCGTTCCATCTAATGCGTTTGCCAATATGCTGGGTATTCCAGCAAACAGCGTGGTGGACCTAGCCGAATCGCTATCTGACAGAGGCTTGGACTTGGTCGTTGAGTCCGCAAAGACAGAATGGCGGACCTCGCACGACCTGATATCAACTGAAGTCTTACGTCAACTGTTGGCGTGGAATGCATTGGATACTTCCGTTTGGAGGCAAAATCTGTCAGGCTCGGCAATCGAATTCGCCAGATTTTGCCGGGGCACAAGTCCTGTACCGGGTGAGGCGATGCTTGACATTGTCCGTCGGACGTTCGTGTACAGAGATAACAACGAGTTGCTGGGTACGGAGCGTTCCGGCACGTCGCAGTTTGCTCAAATTGTCATAGACATACCGGTTCGGGAAGGCCGAGTCTCGGTGCTGCAGGCGCTTACCGATGCATTCCCTGATGAAGCCCATTTTTGGGCGCATTTGGGACGTCTCTATGCCGTAGAACTGAGGGACTATCCCAAGTCCATGGAGTGCATTGAGCACGCCCTCACTCTTCAACCTGACGACTCGGTGTTGCATCACATGAAGGGAATGGCACTTCGAGCGCAAGCTCTGGGTATGATCGGAGATCGTACCCAGCTATCGGCAGTGGTGCAGACCGCGAAGGACGCGAGCAGATCGTTCGAAATGGCCCGTGAGACAAATCCTGATGACGAGCACGGTTACATCAGTGATGTGCAACTTATCAGCAGGGTACTCGACTACGCCGGTGCTCAACACGAGCAAGGATTGGTAGGTTATTTGTCGTCGCCGGCCGTTGACCCTTACTTACAAGGAGGTCTAGGCAGAAGCGAAGACTTGCTTGAGCAGGTACGTGCAAATCGTGAAGGTCAAAACCCTAGTACGTATGAACAGGATTGTCGGGGACGCCTCGACAGTCTTTATGGAAGACACGATCGGGCTTTGCAGGTATGGGACAATCTTTTGCAGAGGAACGGTGTTTACTCTCCGCCGATCCGTCGCCAAATCGTGTGGACGTATCTAGCGCGCAAGGAGCGATCATGGGACGCCCTACCGGGGCGCGAAATAGTCAGGGCCAACGAATTGCTGGAGCGTAACTTAGATCAAGAACCTTACAATGATAGAGATATGCGGATGTGGATCCAATCAGTTCGTCATTTACCGGCTACCCCGTCTGTTGAGGCGGTTATAGAGAAGGTAGCTTACTGGCAGGCGAATTCTGGATCTATAGAGTCAACGTACTATTTGTACGTCCTCAATGCAATTCTAGCCATTGAGGGATCGATTTTAGCGGCAGATTCTGCGCGCCAATACTTGGATGAGTGTCGAAGTCGGGCGAGGCTGAGACGAAACCGCACGAAGAGTTTCGAATGGCTAGGCCCGGGTGGACAACTGGCAAAATTGGTGCATCACTCTAGATTAGGGGACTGGGACCACTCGTTCGACTTCTGGACAAACACCAAGCCGCTGACGAGAGTCGGAGGCAGAATCTCTAGAATCCAAGGGTCTGAGGCAGGCCAAATTGACCTGGCAGGTAATTTGACGGCCTTTTTCGTGCCGGCCAAAAGCGGATTTGCACACGGGCGGTCCGAAAATCAGGCGGTGGAATTCCATTTGGGTTTCAGCTATGACGGGCTGCGGGCGTGGGGTGTGACCGCTGTTTAATACGGAGTACAAGAACCGCGGCCAAAACCCTATCGGTTCAGGTTGTGCAGGGATCCTTCTAACTGATTGGGGTCAGGCAGGAGCCGTAATGTATGCCATGATCAACGGGAATTCACTCCTTATATGATGCGATTGGCCGGCAGCCTTGTGGTCCGAGACACCGGCGCAGTTAGTGGATAGACGCAGCGTGAGGCCAAACCCGTACCGCGGCTTGGTGGAGACGCTTCCCCCGGTCGGCTATGGTGGCCTCGTCCCAACCTGATGGCGCGTTGTCCAGCAGGTCTTTGTTCAGGAACAACACGGTGTGTTTATCGAGGGTCTTCCGCTTCTCATGCCATGGGGCGTTGGATAATGCGGAATTGAGGCCTTGATTGACCAGGGTCAGATTACCAATGGAATGGATCAATCGGTTGCGCCTGGCAATCGTAGCGTCTTCATTATCATTCTCGGGCAAAGGCCAGCGGTCGCTTTGCCAACCCTGGGGTATGACGTGCTCGATGTGTAAATCTCGAGGTACGGCTTGGGTTTCTGCCCAGGCTGTACGCAGGTCGCCCTCGATACCCTGCAGGATCAGGTTGAGGCGTCCCGCAGTCAGCGACCAGTACAGAGGCTCCGAGATGAACGTATCCAATAGCGTCTGGTCGTCCGGCCACTGGTTGGCAAACGCGGTTTGGCGGCCCAGGTACTGCACAGTGGTTTCGCCGGCCTGGTCAGGGCCGGCTTTCTCCAGCTCGGCCACGAGCCCGATGAACAGTTGACCGTAGCTTCGGGCGGCCATTCCGCAAGCCATGCGTCGCACTAGGTAGCTCTCCAGCGCCGTGAGGCTTTTCAACAATTGTTGCCTCGGCGCGTCCGATGACAGCAACCAGAGCAGGGCGGGTATCACCACACCAACGCCCATGATCTGCCGACGGTAGAGAAACGGTTCAATATCAGGCAGGCTCCGCTGGTCGATTTGATGGTATATCTCGCCCAGTCGGCCGATGTCGTCGGCAATGTCGTGAATGGTTGCCCCGGTCTCTTCGGCCGCTTCGACGTAGTCATTAAAAGTAGCGAACTCGTTGTTTGCCTTGGTTTCCGATTGATTGCGGAGAGTCAGCCAGTTGTTGAGGTAAACATCGATACGGGGTCGCCGTTGATGTCCCCGCCCGATCGGATCGCGCCACCAGTCGCCGGCGAATGGCCACAGGCGATCTGCCTCCGCCGCTTCCGGATCCCCACCGTCCTCACCCATGACACCGGCCTTGTACAGTATCTGGTTTTTGATCATGTCGGAAGGGAGCAGTGGCGTGCCGCGCGCGTTCAACGTCTCGAAGATCACGTGAGGATCGTCGCTGCTTCCCAGATCAATGACCACCAACTCGAGGTAGCTGCGGATGGTATTGTCCAGCGCGTCGGCGGCGGCGTTGCGTTTTCCATCGTCCTCGGGAAAATTCGACAACCACTGTTCTGTTTTGTTCTTGAAATAGTCGTGCGCGGCGACGATGCGGGAGTTCTTATACGCGGCGCTGGAGAGTTCGTTGTTCATCGCGTGGCGGAACGCCGCCTGGTCAAAAGTGGTCGGCCAGACCTTGTAGGCCAAATCGGGGTCGTTTCCGCGAAATGCCTCTGGCGTATGGACCAGAGAATCCAAGCGCACTGCAGGCCCTGGGTAGCCGTCACGCTCGAATACTTCCTGGACCGCGTCGATGAGCAGCTGCAGAGTGGTGAGCCGTTGTTGTCCATCGACAACGATGCGCGTTTCGATCCCTTGTATGAGGTTCAATCGCTGCTGGAGAACGATGGCGCCCATGAAATGGCGCCCGGCCTCTCCGGTTTCGATGATGGCCTCGGCCATATCGCTAACGTCCTCCCACAACGGCTCCCATTGGTCATCCTTGGTCCAAATGTATGGGCGTTGGAAAACCGGGACTTCGTAGCGCACGATTTTGAAAAAGATCTCCTGAGGGGTCAGGATAGAGGTTTGCATTTCATCAACCCTTCGTGAGGTTAATAGATGTCGGGCGACGCGATAAGCTTCCACGTCATTCAGGGACTGTCGGCGATCGGCTAGCAGCGCCGCGTGTTTCACCGCGAGCAATGTAATGCATGAGAGGATGCGGCGCAATTGGCCTGACAATGGTATGAGAGCGGCCTGGGGTATAGTAATAATCAGGCTTAAATAGGTCACTGGCCATGATATACGGTATAAAAGCTGTAATATTGAGAAGGCCACTCACGCATTCAGGATTGTTATCAGATAGCCACCACTACGAAGCCAAAGCGCTCCTTGGCTGGGATCGAACTGGTCAGGATCCTCGCCTATGAGGGTGATCGCATCTTCACGACAGAACGAGCGAGAGAACTGGCTCCGAGGGCTGGTCTGAGGGATGACTACGTCCTCGAGGCACTGCACCACCTGCGTCGTAATGACTGGATCGTCCCCTTGCGGCGTGGACTCTATGCCCTGTCTTCCCTTGTTCCCGGCGTCGCAGCCGTCCACGAGTTCGAGGTGGCCATGGCGCTGGTTCAGCCTGCGGCCATTTCCCATTGGTCGGCCTTGAACTACCATGGTTTGACGGAGCAGATCCCGCGGCACGTATTTGTCCTCACCACTACGGATGTCTCCGTGCCGCGAAAGCGGACGTTGGAGAGTGCGGAAGGCAGGGGCGGTTATCCAGTGAAGGGTACGGTGTACCGGTTCGTCCAGGTGCGTCCCGAGCGCTATTTCGGTGTTGAAAGGATCTGGATGGGCGACGCCCGCGTGTCAATCACCAACTTGGAGCGGACCCTTCTGGACGGTCTCGCCATGCCGCAACACTGTGGGGGTTTCGGTGAGGTGATCCACGCCCTGGGGGAGGCTATGGACCAGCTCAATATTGAGCGCATCGCCGAATACGCTCAGCGGTTGGGTCCCGCCGTCGCCAAGCGAGCGGGGTGGGTCCTGGAACACCAGGGTTGTGAAGCGCCTCAGCTCGACGAATTGGCTGCTCTTCCCATCAAGGGGCACCGCAAGCTTGATCCAACCGGTCCCAGAAAGGGTGCGTACAACAATCGGTGGATGCTTCAGGAGAACCTGCCGGGAATGACGGGTCGATGAGGCCGCTGCGTATCCGTCTGCAGCAAGCGTGGCGTCGACTGGACCTGCAATCCTACGTCATCTGATTGACGCCAAATCGGCAAATATGGTTGACGCGGGACATCATCGAGCGGGACTACCTGCTCTCCTGGGTATTGGCCGGTATCAGCACCGTGCCGGAGCTGAGGGAGACGCTGGTTTTCAAGGGCGTCACGGCGCTCAAGAAGTGTTACTTCGGAGATTACCGTTTCTCGGAGGACCTGGACTTCTCCGGATTGGAGGGAGTCCCAACGGGGGATGACTTGGTAGAAGCCATCGTCCGGGCGTGCGATGAAGCCTGTGTCTTGCTGCTTGAGTATGCCCAAGTGGAGATGCATTGTGAGCGCCATGTCGAGAACAACCCACATCCCGGTGGACAGGAGGCGTTTCGCATTCTGGTCAGGCTGCCGTGGCATCCGCGACCGGATATTCCGATCAAAGTCGAGATCACCACAGATGAGCAAATCGCTTGGCCGGTGGAACGGCGCAGGGTGATTCACGAATACGGTGAGTCGCTGGAGGCGGAACTGCAAGTCTATTCCCCAACGGAGGTGGTGGCCGAGAAGCTGCGGGCGGCCCGGCAACAATTGGCGCGATTGGAGAACCGAGGGTGGAGCGTACCGGGCGCGGGACTACTAAGAGCCTATCCTAATAACTCGTGAAAACTCGCGCTCCCGTTCTGGGAAGCCCAGGTGGGGTTACGTTTAGACTGGGGCCATGACCAAAGCGAAAGACCCCAAGCCGCCACGTCCCAAGCGGGCTGGCCCAGCCAACAAGACCAATCCCACCACCGGCGGTTTCCAGATTTCCGACGAACTCTGGGAGGTGCTGGCGCCCCTGATCCCCGAGCATGTGAACACCCACCGGTTCGGCGGCGGCCGGCCCCGGGTTCCCGACCGCACCTGCGCCAATGGCATCTTCTACGTGCTGCGCACCGGCTGCCAGTGGAAAGCCCTGGACGCCACGGGCATCTGTTCCGGGTCCACCGCCCACCTGCACTTTCAGGAATGGGTTGCCGCTGGAGTGTTCCTGGAGCTGTGGCGGGTGGGACTGGAACGCTATGACGAACTGAAGGGGCTGGACTGGAGTTGGCTGAGTATGGACGGCGCCATGACCAAATCGCCCTTGGGCGGGGAAAAAAACCGGCCCCAATCCCACTGACCGCGGCAAATGCGGGGTCAAGCGTAGCCTGTTGACCGAAGCCCAGGGCATTCCGGTGGGTCTGGCGGTGGACGGGGCCAACCGTCATGACATGAAGCTGGTGCGGGCCACGGTGGACAGCCTGCCCGTGCCGCGACCGGCGCCCAGTCCAGAGCATCCCCAGGGGATGGGCCTGGACAAGGGCTACGACTTCGCAGAGGTGCGCCGCACCCTGGACGAGTTCGGCTTCACGGCCCACATCCGCAGTCGAGGCGAAGAGGCTCAAGCCATCAAGCGGGAGGCCGGTTTCAAAGCCCGGCGTTGGGTGGTGGAACGCACCCATAGTTGGCTGAACCGTTTCCGGCGCATTCTGGTTCGTTGGGACAAGTCCCCCGACAACTACATCGCCTTTCTTCACTTCGCCTGCGCCCTCATCGCCCTCAGAGCCGCCGGATTATTAGGATAGGCACTAATACTACAGTTGCAGAAATGTGGTGAGGAGTTTCAGGCGGCGTCGGTAATGGCAGCGGCGGGCCGTTGCCTGGTGCCGCCGTCTCCACCGGGACCACCGCAGCACTGATTCGTCCGTAGGTTGATGTCTCCATATCAGCCGGTAGAGCAACCGCCGGACCTCGGGCACCGTCAGGGGTATCAGCTTTTCGTCCAAGCTGGGACAGCCCCCTTTTCCCCCGGACCTCCTGGTTCCAACGCCTGGCGCCGGACCACCGCCAGGCAGGCGTGGGCCAGCATCGCCAGGGTGATGTGCCGGTACCAGCCATCCCATTTCCGGACTTCATACTGGTCCAGACCCACCTCTCCCTTGGCCTCCTCAAAGCATTCTTCGATGGTCCAACGAGTTCCGGCCACCTGCACCAGTTCCTCCAGAGCCGTATCAACCGGGCCGAAGCAGACGTAATAGGCCAACTCCCCGGGCTTGGCGATGCTGCGCCGGACCAGCAGCCAGTACCCCTTGCCCGGCTCCTTCAGGGGCCGGATCTCCACCCGCGCCCAATCGTATACCCGGGGTCCCTTGGCGCCGTCGCCCGCGCTGCGCCGCACCCAGCCGGGTTCCTCCACCCCAGGCGCCAGCCGGTCCGCCCGCACCTGTCGCCATCCCTTGTCCGTCTCTGCCCACAGCTTCTCGTTGCTCCTGACGGCCAGCACGTGGGGAACGTCTCGCCGCTCCAGCCACCGCCGCAGGTTGCGGTCGTTGCCGTAGACTTCGTCCCCAGTGACCCAGCCGAAGGGCACTCCCGATTCCAGCGCCCGCTCCAGCATCCGCCGGGCCAGTTGCGCCTTGGTGCGGAATGCCACTTTCTCAGGCACCCCAGCCTCTCGCCTCCGTTCCAGGTCATCAGCCCACACCCGAGGCAGGTAGAGTTCCCGGTCCATCAGGGTCCTCCCTGGGGCAGAGGCGTAGGTCAAAAATACCCCGATCTGGCAGTTCTCGATCCGCCCCGCCGTGCCGCTATACTGCCGCTGCACCCCAACGGACTTGTTCCCCTTCTTCAGAAATCCCGTCTCGTCCACCACCAGAACTCCATGGACGTCGCCCAGATGCTCCACCACGTAGTCCCTGAGATCGTCGCGAACCAGGTCGGCGTCCCAGACGTAGGTGGACAGCAGGTGCTGCACCCCATAGGGGGTGGCGTCCCCCGCCTGCTCCGCCAGTTGCCAGCCGTTCTTGCGTTCCACGGGACTGAGCAGCCCTCGCAGGTAGTCCAACACCCGCCTACGCGGCTCGGGACGCCGGAATCGTCCCGCAATGCACTCGTGTACCCCTTCGATTCCCTTGGCCCAACGGGCCACCTCTGCCACATCTTCTATCACACCTACCACCGCCTCACCTCTCCAGCCCTTGACTGCCTTGATTCTACCCGCCTTTGTTCTGCAACTGTAGTACTAAGACCTGTGGCGGGTCCTCGGGCATTACTGGGACCGCCTGGATCTGGTCGACTTCCGGACCCGACTCCATGACAAGTGCAAGCTGAGGAACGTTGATTTCGAAGGCCCTGAGGATTTCTTCGACCGGCGTATAGTGGATGATGTGGAACAGGGTTAGGAGAATTCTCTTGGCCCGTTGATAACGAATCTTCCGTCCTTCGCGAGAGTGATGGACGAATTGCGTCCGCAGGTAGAGGCTCTCCTCATACCAGAGGGATAATTGGATCGCTATGGCAGGCAGTAAGTTAACCCAAGCTGTCGAGGCCTACTTCACCGACCTGCGGATGGTGCGAGGTTCGGGTGGCGCTACTGACGAACGCTCCCTTTACGTGCCGTTGGCTAGACTGCTGAACGCGGTGGGTAGTACGCTGAAACCCAAGGTGTTCTGCGTGCAGGAGCTGGCCGACCAGGGCGCCGGTCATCCCGACTTCGGCCTGTACACGACCCAGCAGGTGCAGAAAGGGAAACCGAAGTCGGGACAGAAGCCGGAACGCGGCGTGGTTGAGGTCAAGCCGGTGGCCGATGACGCCTGGCTGACCGCTTCCGGCGATCAGGTGAGCCGCTACTGGGATGGCTACCGGCGGGTGCTGGTCACCAATGCCAGGGACTTTGTGCTTATGGGGGAGGATGCGTCCGGTCAGCCGGTACGACTGGAAACCTTCCGGATTGCGGCTTCCGATACAGAGTTTAATGCACGGTTGGAAAGGCCACGAGTCTTCGCCAAGGAGGTCGGCGCCGGCTTGGGCGAGTACCTGGGCCGGGTGTTGTCCCATTCTGCTTCGCTGTCCGAGCCCAAGGACGTGGCCTGGCTGTTGGCGTCCTACGCCCGGGACGGCTTGGCACGAGTCGAAGTGGCCAGCGATACGACGTCCCTCGCGATGGTACGCACCGCTCTGGAAGAATCCCTGGGCGTACGCTTCGAGGGCGACGATGGCGCGGCCTTTTTCCGTTCCACTCTGGTGCAGACACTGTTCTACGGGATCTTTTCCGCGTGGGTCCTGTGGGCCCGGCAGACGCCGGCACCGACTGGCGCTTTCGACTGGCACGGTGCCGTTTGGCACCTGCGCGCTCCGGTGTTGCGCGCATTGTTCCAGCAGATCTCGGACCCGGGCCGGTTGCAGCCCCTAGGACTGGTGGAAGTGCTGGACTGGACGGCCGCGGCCCTGAACCGTGTCGACCGCGATGCTTTCTTTGCCAGGTTCAGCGAAGGCGAAGCAGTGCCCTATTTCTACGAGCCCTTTCTGCAGGCCTTCGACCCCGACCTGCGCAAGCAACTGGGCGTGTGGTACACCCCCGTCGAGGTGGTGCGTTACATGGTCGCCCGCGTGGACAAGGCCCTCAAGGACGACCTCGGCATCCCCGACGGCCTGGCCGGCGAGAACGTCTACGTGCTGGACCCCTGCTGCGGCACCGGCGCGTACCTAGCCGAGGTCCTGCGCCGCATCGCAACGAACTTGGAGAGCAACGGCTTGGGCGCGCTCACCGGTGCGCGGGTGAAGCAGGCCGCTACCCAGCGCGTCTTCGGCTTCGAGATCATGCCCGCCCCTTTCGTGGTCGCCCACCTGCAGGTCGGTCTCACCATGCAGGAACTGGACGCCCCGCTGTCCGACGACAGCGACGAACGCGCTGGCGTTTTCCTCACCAACGCTCTCACCGGCTGGGAACCCACGGTGCAGAAGCCCCTGCCTTTCCCCGAACTGGAGGAGGAGCGAGAGCGGGCCGAGCAGGTGAAGCAGAGCACCAAAGTCTTGGTCATCCTCGGCAACCCGCCCTACAACGGCTTCGCCGGCATGGCCGTGGACGAGGAACGCGAATTGTCCCAAGCCTACCGCACCACCAAGCAGGTGCGGCGGCCCGAAGGCCAGGGGCTCAACGACCTCTACGTCCGGTTCTTCCGCATGGCGGAGCGGCGCATCGCCGAGAAAACTGGCCAGGGCGTGGTCTGCTTCATCTCCAACTACTCGTGGCTGGACGGGCTGTCCTTCACCGGCATGCGCGAGCGATACCTCGAAGCCTTCGACGCCATCCGCATCGACTGCCTCAACGGCGACAAGTACAAGACGGGCAAGACAACGCCGGAAGGCGCGCCCGACCCCAGCATCTTCTCCACGTCCGAGGATCCGGTGGGCATTCAGGTGGGCACGGCGATTGCCACGCTGGTGCGCAGGGCAGGCCATGTGCCAGCGCAACAGGTGGACTTTCGCCACTTGTGGGGTCAGTCCAAGCACGGCGAGCTGGTGGAAACGGCGGAAAGTGAGCCGGATATTCTGTACAGCGGGGTCGCGCCGTTGCTGTCGCTGGGATTGCCTTTCGCCGAACTGGCGGTGAGCGATGGGTGGCAGGACTGGCCGGCGCTGCCCGATCTGTTTCCGACCTCGTTCCCGGGGGTGAAAACCAGCCGGGACGGTTTCCTGGTTGATGTTGACCTTGACCGGCTGAAGCAACGGGTGGCCGATTACTTCGACGCGAACCTGGGCCACGAGGAGATCGCCCGTCGCTATCCTGGCGTGATGAGGTCCACCGCGCGGTTCGATGCCCGCGATGTGCGTGACACCCTGCTCAAACGCGGCGGACCGGCCGACGACGGTTTCGTCCGCTACGCTTACCGCCCATTCGACACCCGCTGGCTCTATTGGGATGGTGACACGAAGCTCCTGGATGAAAAACGCGCCGATTACAATGCGCAGGTTTTCGAGGGGAACCTGTGGCTGGTGGCCCAGCAGAAACCGCGTAGGGAATGGGGATCGTTGCAAGTCATTTCAAACCTTGGTTGCCTTGACCTGATGGACCGGGGAGCGACGTGCATACCCGCTTGGGAGCGGGCGGAGGGGCTGGCCGCTGCGGATGGCGCGCAACGCCGGCCGAACCTGTCGGAGCAGGTGGAGGGCTATCTGGGCCGGCTGGGGATGGGCGTTGAGGATCTGTTCCACCACGTTGTCGCCGTGCTGCACGACCCGGCGTACCGGACGGCAAACGCCGGCGCGCTGCGGATGGAGTGGCCGCGCATCCCGCTGCCAGGCTGGCCCGATGGTGACGCCGAGGGCGCGGCGGCGGAATTGACGGCATCGGCGGCGCAAGGGCGGGAACTAGTGTGGTGTAACTGAAGTTCATTGTAATAGTATTCGCGATGAGGTATCCTCCGGGTTAGCAGCCCAGAGGAGGATGACCATGGCAATCGGACGACCAATGCCGCCGCTAATTTTGGATGACGTGGAGCGTGAAACCTTGGAGCGGTGGGTTCGTCGTCCGAAAACGGCGCAAGCTTTGGCGCTGCGGGCCAGAATGATTTTGGGCTGTGCCGAAGGCCGCAGCAATACCACGGTGGGCACCGACCTGGGAGTGTCCGATGAGACGGTGGGGAAATGGCGTTCCCGGTTCCTGGAACGGAGGCTGGACGGACTGTCGGACGAACCGCGCAGCGGACGGCCTCGAGCGGTTACCGATGACGACGTGGAGCGTGTGATTACGCTGACGCTGGAGACCGCGCCCCGGGACGCGACCCATTGGAGCACCCGGTCCATGGCCCAGCGCAGCGGGCTGAGCCACAACACGGTCAGCCGCATCTGGCGGGCCTTCGGATTGCAGCCACACCGCACGGAGACTTTCAAGTTGTCGTCGGACCCCTTCTTCATCGAGAAGGTCAGGGACGTTGTGGGGCTATACCTGAATCCACCGGATCGGGCGTTGGTCCTGTGCGTGGACGAGAAGTCCCAGATCCAGGCGTTGGATCGCACCCGTCCGCTATTGCCCATGCGCCCGGGACAAGTGGAACGGCGCACCCATGATTACCTGCGTCACGGCACCACTTCGCTGTTCGCCGCCTTAGACACCAGGACCGGCAAGGTGATTGGTCGTTGCCACCAACGGCACCGGGCCGTGGAGTTCCGCAAATTCCTCGATACCATCGAGGCCGAGGTGCCCGCCGACCTCGACGTCCACCTGATCGCGGACAACTACGCCACCCACAAGACGGCGCTGATCCGGAACTGGTTTGCTAAGCGGCCCCGCTTCCATATGCACTTCACACCCACCAGCGCCTCGTGGCTGAACCTGGTGGAGCGCTGGTTCGGTCTGCTCACCGAAAAGCAGTTGCGCCGCGGCGTGCATCAGAGCAGCGCCGAACTGGAGACTGCCATCTACCGCTACCTGGACGTCACCAACGAAGACCCCAAACCTTTTGTCTGGACCAAGACCGCCGACCAAATCCTGGCCAACGTCGCCCACTTTTGCCAGCGAACTTTGAATACAGGACACTAGCGGCCCTGCTGGATTGCGACGCGGACGTGGACCGCGTGACCACCGGCATGTTGCGGCCACAGCTGGCATTTATCGCCGTCCCCGCCACCACAGACGACGGCAACATGGCGGGTAACGACTTCGGCGTGACCGCCGGCTGGGGGCACTTTGGGCAGAGCGACGCCGTCATGCCCGGCCAGGGGCGGGTGGTGGAGCGCGATTACACCGCCGCCGAACGAGCCGCGCTTGGCGACGCGGTATCCACGCTGGGCGACACCACCTTCGACGTGTACCTGAACGAGATCGCATACTGGCGGAACATCCCCGCCGACGTGTGGAATTACCACCTGGGCGGATACCAAGTGTTGAAGAAATGGCTGTCGTACCGGGAGAGCAAGGTGCTGGGCCGTGCGCTGAAGGCGGAAGAGGTGCAGCATTTCACCGACGCTGTGCGCCGGATTGCGGCGATCGTGCAGTTGTACCTGTAGCGGTTTAGTTTGAGCGAAGATCAATCGTCTCCCGGGAATGATGCTCCATGTTCGTCGGCCGGTAGATCCAAAGGTTGAACGAGCCGCAATAGAAAAGGTTCCAGATTGCGCATAATCAGCGTGGTCAGCCTTTCCACTTCGTCGTCCGAAAGCGGATCGTCTACGCCTTTGCCAGTGCTCGCATAGAATTCGTCGCACGCCAAGTGGATTAGCCGGCTAACTTCGTTCTCTCGGACGGTTGCAACAGCTTTCTGCAATACCGAATTCAGCGCTTCGCACATCTTGTCAATGGTGGTTTGGTTGAAGGATTCGTTTCCTGACAGATTGACCGTAGATGGATCCAAATCGATGCGAATGGTTTGCGGAGACCCGTCCGTAGGATCAAAAGCATAATAGTCCTCAACTGCCCGACCCGTGTACGTATCGGATAAGCAGACAACCCTTTTCAATACGCCATATATCTCGACGTATGCAATGAGTCGGGAACAACTAGGGTTGCCGATGATGTACACACAGTTCAAGGGCATGCCCGGAATGCGGTTGAGCACTGGGTCACGAGCGTAGTATGGGTCGATGCATCGCAAGTCAGTACTGCCTCGAAGGTAAGCCAGTATGAGCGACACGTCTTGTGGGGATATTCCGACGTAAGCAGCCATCGCCAGTGCTGATTTAGCCATGGATTTGTTGGAATACAGGCCTCCCAGACCGATATTGAGTTGCATACGGTCAGTGAGGTAATGCGATTGAAGGGGATTTTCGGCTACTACGCGCTCGACGTCGATGTTTTGATCATATCGCTTGTTGATGTTTTTCAGCACTTCCCTGAGTTCACGTTCAGAACCTACCGTGATGCTGACAGTTCGGCTGCCATCATCAGAGGCAATTGTTACCCTGGGGTGGGATAGTTGCTGTCGCATACCAGGAAGAAGCCTGATTTGGGAGCCAGAGACAGTGTTGACGACTTTCGACGGAGGACTGCCTCGCTGGCGTTGAACATCCAATATCAGGCTCAATTCTTGCAAAGTGCGGGCCAGTTCAGCGTCCCAAGTGTTGCCCGTGTCGTTGTTACACATACGACACAGAAGTCCCCCGACCGTTCGACGGCCGCCGAGTGCAGCGGGGATAATATGCTCCTTGGATTGGTTTTCTGGACTGAACTCCACTCCGCATATTACACAGGTTGGGTTTTGGGTAATCATGCCGTCTCCGCAGCCCGAGAGCATCAATATGAACGGTTGAGGATATTATCCTCAAGACAACCTAACCGATGCCGCAATGAGTGTAACGCATGGAAGGGCACTGGCTTTAAAGATACCGCAGCGCGGATCCGGCGGTCTCGCCGCGGATGTAGCGGCCGACCATGCCGCCGCCCTGTTTCCAGCGGCCCTGGCGTTCGATCTCGTGGGTGGGGGCGCCGTTCTGGGCCATGCGGCGGGCCATGCCCACGCGCCCGCTGTGGCCGCTGAAGAGCTCCCAGTCCGCCAACCCCGCGGCCCGGGCGATGGCCTTGATCCGCCGGGCGATCTGGGACTCCGACAGCCCGAACACCCTCGCCTCGCCACCAACCCCCGCCGGCCGGAGGGCGGCAAGCGCCTCCATGGCGGCGGAGGTGATGGCCACCACCGCGCCCTGGGCCTCGGCGTCGGTCTTCGAACGGACCACCGTGAGGCGGCCGCTGCCGTCCTCCCAGCGCTGCACGTCGCCCCAGGTCAGAGACGAAGCCTCGGAGCGGCGCAGTCCGGCGTCGGACAGCACGGCCACCAGGGCCAGGTCAAACTTAGCCCGATCCGCGGCTTGCTCGGGAGTCTCGAACCCGCGGCCGCGCCTCCTGGGCTGGACGGCGGTGAGGCGGATCACGGCCAGGACGTCGGCGGTGAGGGCGCCGGACTGGCGCTGGGGTTTCGCAAGGCGCCGTCCCCATCCTTTCAGAGAGGCGCGCACGCCCGGGTCCCGGCAGGGCGACTCCAGCTTGGCCCACTCGTGGGCCTTTGAAATCGCCGACGTGGCCAGCCGGATGGTGGCGATGCTGGCGCCGGAGTTCGCCCGGGCGGCCAGGTAGCGGGCCACGGTGAGGGGTTCGGCCGGCAGAGCGGAAAGGCCCACCTCGTCGCACCAGCCGGTGAAGATGCGCCACTGGGTCGTGTAGACCCGGCGGGTGTTGTCGGCGAGCACGGATTCCAGGGCGTCGGCCACGCCCCGGTCGGCGGCGCGGAGCTCGGGCAGTGGGGCGGGTTCGCGGGGGACGACGTGGGCGCCGGTGATGGTGGTCACGGGCGGGTCTCCGGCGGCGGGATGTCGGGGGCGGTTTCGGCAGTTGAAAGATGCGCGATAAGGGTGATTATCGCGCATCGAATATCCGTGCTGTTTAGCACATATATACGCGCGTTTTCCGCGCGTCAGTAGATCGGATGATCGCCGCGAGCCCCAAGGCCGGATCTACGCAGCCTCCGCGGTAACCTAATTGGCGCAAATCGGACTTCTACGCAGCCTCCGCGGTAACCTGATTGGCAGCGCCGAAAATGGCCGGATCCGGCCATTTTCGGCGGGTTTCGCGGCGTAGCACTGATGTGCTGGCGCTGGCGCTAGCACGGTAAAGTAATTGTCAAAAAAGGGGGTCGGTGAGCAGGCTCAGCGGTAACCTGATTGTCGAAAGGGGGGGCTCCGCGGTAATGTAATTGGCCGATCGTACAATGATTGGCTTAAAGTGCGTGCTCATAAGCGGGATCGCAGAATCTAATTTTCGAAATGCTACTGACTAAGCGGGGGACGCGCGGCAGCTCCGGCGCACTGCGCCGTGGCTACGCCGGCTAGGTGTTTGGCAGAATTGGCGGTTTCTGCCAATTAGTTTGCCGAATTTGCCGAAAAAAACGGCCTGCCAGAGACCGCGTAATCTGCGACGTTGCCTTGTTACACAAAGTAAGCAGTTTTATGTATCTACATTGTGACAAAGATTGTCAGGGCATTTGGGGGCCTGTCGGGGGTGCAATTCGGCGGTAGCAGGGGGTAGGTGCTCGGTAGCGCATTTAGGGCGGTATTTGGGGGCCTGTAGGGCAGGCGAAGGGGTCGGATGGCAGGGCAGGCAGAGGGCGGTAGGTGGGCCAGGAGAGGGCAGCGGAGAGAGGGCAGGAGAGGTAGGCCAGCAGGCGGCGAGTGGCAGGGAGGGCAGCGGACAGAGGGCAGCGGACAGAGGGCCAGAGGGACAGAGGGCCGGCAGGACGGCAGCGGGAGAAGGCAGCGGAGAGGGCAGAGGGCGGGCAGCAGTAGCCGGACGGGACGGCAGCGGGTGGGCCAGGGGGACGGCGCGAGTTGTACCAGGGGGCGGTACCGACACGCTCGCCATGAGCGCCCGAAGGCGGCAGGGACGGCGACCAGGGGGACGGCGACCCACAACCGCAACTGCTCCTGGGCGCTCAGGACGGAGGACGTGGTTGCTGCCGACGCCCAGGATTGCAACCACGCCTGGGCGCTCAGACCGTCGGACGCGGCCGCGGACGGCGTGAAGGCGTGAAGGCGTGAACGGTAGGATCGCGCCCAGGTCTGGCACGGGGCGCGACCCGGGCAGGTCGGCCAACGGGGTCGGCAGTACCAGGGGCTCGGCTGGCTCGCGGGCTTCGCGGGCAGCGGCGGCCAGGCGACGATCCGACGCGCCTAGTGCGGAGTTGGCGGCGGTGAGGGCGGCGGCGTGGGCGTCCAGGTCAAGCAGGGAACGACGCGCGTCGTCGTGCCGCTGGCCGATCCGGTTCGCCTTCTCCGTGGCGCTGGTGGCCCGGCGCTGGGCAACCAGGCCGGCGCGTTCGTGCGCTCCGGCGGTGATCCCGCCGCGGCTCGCCAGCTGGGCCTGCTCGTCGCGCCGGTTCTCGAAGTCGGCGGCCTCGGCGCTGGCCGCTGCCAGCTCGCTGGCCACCCATGCCGCCTTCTGTGTGGCGGCGGCGTAGTCCAGCTCGCCGCGAGCGATCGTGCGATCGACGACGGCGGCGGCGTCCAGGGCAGCACGGACAGCCTGCCGGGCGGTGTCCACGTCGGCCTGGGCGTCCTCCAGCGGACGTCGCGCGGTTGCCAGGGCTGCCGCCGCCGCCTGGGCTGCCCGGGCAGCGTCGGCTTGCGCGGCCTGCAGCTGGCTGCGGCGCAGCACTTCCCCGTTGTAAGCCAGCTCGCGGCGCTGGTGCTCGGTGACCGGCTCCGGCTCGCCGGCAATCTGGCGTAGGCGGCGCTGGACCCCGGGGGAGTAGTCGCCGCCTGGGGGATGGCGGCGCACAAAGGCGGCGTCGGCGTCGCGCCGCAGGTGGTCGCGGCAGGCGGCCTTGCCTTCCACGGCGGCCAGGTGACAACCCCCCTGGGCGCATAGACCAAGGGCGGCCTTGCGGCTGCGGTACATCTGCCCAGGAGAGCGCCTGGGCAACTTCGGACTCCCGCCCGGACTTTTCCCGGGGTCTGGCGTGCTCGGTAGCGGTACACCGGCGTCGTACGGGTGGTCGTCGGGCATATGCAGGGTTTCGGCCATCGGGCAGCCTCGCGCGCGTGAGTTCCCGCCGTGGCGGGACGGTTCCCGCAGTGGCATAAGTTTGCGCGATATTTTACCCGACATACGGGGGTAAGGGGGGGCCTACTGTTGGTAGTTATTCGTATCAGTGTGGCGAAATGGGTTTGGGCCGGTCGGTGGGCCGCCGGTGGGCCTTCGGCGGCGGCGGTACCATCCGCCCATGTGGATGCGTCGAGTACTCACGGCGGAGTTTTCCGGCGGTCTGGCGGCCGGTCGCCTTCGGCAGAGGGGGGGTTCCGGCCGGCCGGCCGCATTTCCTGGGTTTCCGGCGTCGGATCGGGCGGTATCGGGTCGGCCCGGCCAGGCGGCGGCTCGGGCGCGCCGCGGCTCCAGTTGTTCTCAAAAAGTTAGTGGAGTGATTGGCGAATTATGCCGTCCCCGATTAGGCTGTGTTGACATTTCACCGTAACCAAATGAGGGCAGCGGTAAATTGAAGGAAGCCCAGGTATCTGGTGTCCAGCTTCTCAAACCGGGAAAATACCCGGCGATAGTGCTTCATCTTGTTGATGAAGCATTCCACCAAGTGACGCTCCCGGTACAGGTAAGCATCGTAGGCTTGGGGTTCCTTGCGGTTGGAGCGTGGCGGTATGACCGGACGCAGGCCCCGTTCCAGGATATGCTGACGAAACTCCTGGGAATCATATCCCTTGTCGGCAATCACGTACTCTCCGGCATAATCGGCGATCAGAGCATCGGCCTGAGTGATGTCATGCTGTTGTCCCCCAGTCAGGATGAACCGCAAGGGATTACCCAAGGCATCCACGCTCACGTGGACCTTGGTGCTAAACCCGCCGCGGCTCCGGCCCAGGGCCTGGGCTGCCTGGCCACCTTTTTGGGGGGCGCTCCGGCGGCGCAGGGATGGGCCCGAACCACGGTGCTGTCGATGATGAGGCATTCCAGATCCGGGTCGGCGGCGAAATGCTGATGCATCAGTTCCCAGATGCCCCGGTCGGCCCAGCGGGCAAACCTTTTGTACACGCTGTTCCAATTTCCATACTCAGCCGGGAGGAGCCGCCACTGGGCGCCGGAACGGGTCACCCACAGTACGGCTTCTATGAAAGTCGGCATTCCTCTTCCTGGCCAACATACAGGTCGGCGCGCCCTCGCAAGAACTGGAGAATCTTGGTCCACTGATTTGTTGAGAGCCTAAGTCTTGACATAGTTCTATTATAACCAAATGTCAACAGAACCTAGTAGTCTTGTATGAAAGTGAGTGACGAATGGAGTCCCGGGGGGCGGCGGACGTGGTGACCGGCGGCGGCGGTGGATGGACGCCTGGCCGCTGGCAATGGCAGGCTTTCGGCATGAGCAAAGTGCTGCGAGCTCGGGCTACCTGGGCGCTCCTGCTGTCCGTCGCGGCTGCTGCCGTGATCGCGGCTGGCCGGTGGTGCTGATGGGCCAGACTCTGACCTCGCTGGCCAGCGAAGCCGGATTACTGATCGGGGCGGCGGCGCTGGCCAGCCGTCCGGACGTGGACGCCTGGCCTGCCTGCCGACTGGTGCAGCACGCTTATGCGGCTAAGGCGCTCCTGCTGGGTGCGGAGTTGGTCGATGCGCTCGACTCAGCAGGAGCAACCGAGCTCGGCGCGTGCATCTGCCGACCTGGGGCAGTCTGCCGACGGGTCACCCGGCCCAGGTTCTATGAAGCGGCGGCGGCGGCATGGCCAGGCTGAGGGCGGCGGAACGGATCCGCGCCCACATCCTCGACGAGCGGGCGCAGCCGGACGTGGACGCTGCCCGGGCGGACTTCGCCGCCGCCGCCGCCGCTGCCGCCGCCGCCGCGATCGACGGCCGGCGAGATCGTCGAATGCTCGAACTGCGCGCACCGGTGGGTCAAGCGGGGCGAATGGTCGGACAAATCGCAGTGTCCCGGTTGCCGCAGTCGACTCCGTCCGGAGATCATCGAAGGCGTGGGCATCACGTGCTGGAAATGCGGCGCAAAGTCGCTGCGGAAGGGCGGCCAGCAGCGCCGGTGTGGACGTCGGCGCTGCCTGGCGACGGTGCACCGCCGTCCGATGGATCGGTTCTGCCGTCACTGTCTGCATCAGTGGGCGGCGAAGAAGTCCCGCGGCGGTCGGCAGCGACTTTGCCCACGCTGCCAGCGGCGGGGGGTGATCGTCCTCGATGCCAACGGCGACGTGATCGACTTCGGAGTCGAGGTTATCTATCCCTGGGGACTCGGCGGAAACCAGCGGGTGAAAATCAAATGGCGCTGATCTGGCTGCCTAACCGCCGAAAACGGCGGTTTGCCGTGCGCTCACAGCCCCGGAGAGGGGCGGAAATGGGGTCCAAGGTCTCTCAGGGCCTTTTGGGGCGTAAACCGCGAGGGAGGGCGTCCGGGCGCGCCGCATGGGGTATCCGGCGGGTGGGGGCGGCGCAGGATTTGCTAGCTAGCTGGTGGTTGCTGCTGTCGATCGCGGCCGGCGCTGCGTTGTCGGCGGGGGGATCGTGATGCGCGCGATGCCGACCTGCGGCTGTGGCGCGCCCAACGCGCCTGGGCGGCGTAGTTGCGACCGCTGTGCGGCTCGGCTGGCGCGGCAAGTGGCGCGGGAAAGGGGCGGCGGCGCGCCCAGGGGCGGCGGCGGGCGCGCCGGTGATAACTGGTCGGCGGTGCGCGTGAGCGATACCAAGCTCCTGCTGTGCGCTCGCTGCCGCCGCTGGCCGGTGCGCGCCGCTGGCTTGGCTTTCTGCCGCGAGTGCGCGGACGAGAAAGAGTGGGCGGGGGGCCTGACAGGGGTAGGTATGGGCCCAAATCGGGTTGGGACATAGCTTGGGAAGGCGCATCAGCCTCCGGCATCTTGGTTGTGAGACCACCAGATGCAGGAGACCCGCGATGCGCCTTCCCAGCGAATGCTATCAGATGCAGAAAACGATTGAAACGCATTTACCGCACCTCTCCCAGCCACAGTTGACCGGCCTGGCGCTGTGGGTCTGCGGGGCCATCCTCGCCGGCAGCGCCTGCCAGAATGCCGTGGCCTCCGTCCTCTCTCCCTGGAGCAACTGGTACAACCTGCGCCAGCGCCTCAGGGAGTGGCTCTACGACGGCGGCGACCGCGCGACTCCCTGCCAAACCGAGCTGGACGTTACTCTCTGCTTCGCGCCGCTGCTCCGGTGGGTTCTCACATGGTGGTGCTCCGGCTCGTTGGCCTTGGCCATAGATCCCACCCTCAAAGGGGACCAGACCACCGCCATCGTCATCAGCGTTCTCTACCGCAGTTGCGCCATTCCCGTAGCCTGGCACATCCGGCACGCCGATCAGCCTGGCTCCTGGATGGACCCCACCGTGGAACTGCTCCGGGAACTGGCCCCAGCGGTTCCAGAGGATATGACCGTCATCGTGCTCTGTGATCGAGGCATATCCAGTCCCAAACTGTGGAACCAGATACGGGATCAAGGCTGGCATCCCGGTATGCGCTACCGGAAGAACATCACCTTCTGCGCTGACGGCGGCAAACGGTTGCCCGCCCATCGTTTCGTCTCCCGTCCCGACACGGCCTGGGTCGGCCGTGGCACCGCCTTCAGCACCGCCAAGGCCAAACGCCGCTGCACCCTGCTGGTGGTCTGGTACGCCGAGCAGGAGGAACCCTGGATCATCCTCACCGACCTGGCGCCCGACCAGGTGGGACCCAGCTGGTACGCCCTGCGCTTCTGGATCGAACTGGGCTTCAAGGCCCTCAAGAGTCTGGGCTGGAAGTGGGACAAGACCCGCCGCACCGACCCCACCCGCGTCTCCCGCCACTGGCTGGTGCTGTCGGTGGCTACCCTGCTGGCCCTGGCCTACGGCACCAGAGTGGAAGACGCCCAGGAGCGCAGTATCGCCCCAGGGAACCTGCGGGCGCCGCCCAAAGCGCTGGCTCCCAATCACCGTGACCCTCGGAGCCGTCCGGCGCGCACCGTCAGCGTGATCCGCCACGGCATCGACTGGCTTAGGCGGTTGCTGATCAAGGGCCGCCTCTGGAGCCGCGTCTGGCTGCTGCCCGAACCCTGGCCGGAACCCAAGCTTAACCTGGAGATTACTCGCCATGTCCCACCGTAAAAACCCCATACCTACCCCTGTCAGGGGGATCGTCTCCCATATCGCCATACACGATGGTGATGTAGACGTTTACGGTTTCCACCCGCATTGAGTAGTAGTTACATACCAGCACGTAAGAGGCGAATGATGTGCCGCACGCGCCCGGGCAGAGCGGGAAGCGATGCCCGGGCGCTGGGTTCGCCTACTGGCCCCGCACGGTGATCAACGGGGGATCGTCGCCATCGCCGCCATTCACGATGGTGATATAGATGTTGACGGTTTCCACCCGCTCCAGGACCAGGGCGCCAACCCTCCCCTTCACTGCGGGGGCAGAGTCCTCGGACGGCTCCGGATCAACCGCAGCGGAGGAACGGCGCAGCGCCGCCATCTCCTGCTTGATGTACCGGCGGCTGAGCTTGGGCTGCAGCTCAGCGTCCTTGGGCAACCGGACCAGGCGCTGAGGCAGTTCGGTCTGTCCGAAGAGCGGCCTCACACCGCGTCCCTTGGCAGCGTTCATGATGGCCTCGTCCTCTTCCATGTCGGGGAACCACGCCACCGCGATAGCGTACGGCTGGAACCCCAGCTCCGGCTCGAGCGCGGTGCGGACCGACGACGACGCCTGCCAGACGACTTCCAGCGGGTCGTCGTCGATCCCCGTTCTCGTACCGTCGGACTCGTGCTGGTACCAGTCGCCGTCCTCGACGGAGTGCGGTCCTTCCAAGGCAGTGATGCAGAAGCGTCCTACCTCCTCGAAGAAGACGATGAAGTCCGGTGTGGGCCGGCCGGCGGCCACCTGGGGGCGGAACATGGCTTCGCCGGCCCGCTGGCTCTGCTCGAACTGCTGGCAGGCCTCCATCTCGGCCAGGGTCAGGGGTCGGTTGTTGTCGTCGTCGTTGTTGTTTACGACTTTCATCTGTTGTTACCTCTTTTGAGATTTGGTGTTGTCGATCGCGCCGGTGGCTCAGACATGAAAACGGGCCGACCCGGGATGTGTCCCAGGCCGGCCCACGTCAGTGGAACATACGAGCGCGGTGGATGGTTTCTGGGCAGAGGTCTGCCCGCGCGAGGCGGGAGATGGACCGAACCTCCGGAACGGAGAAACGGCCTCATCACCCGCTCTCGGGCGGGCGGAGCCCTGGCTGTCGCATCAATGGTGTCTTCAGCGTGCATGATGTTGTTCACCTCCCTGTGGTGGGGATTCGGCGGCTTCCTCGCCGCTGTTCCAGTCGCTATCGACGGCTGAGGTGGCGTGATCCGCGGCCTTTAGGAGATCGGCCACAGGCCTTTTCCCCCATTGGCGCTGAGCTCAAACCACCGGCCATCCTCGTTGACGTACCGCCCGGCACTCACTTTGACGCCGATGCGGCCTATCTCTTGGTAGATGATCATGGTCTTCCTTCTTCTTGGTTTTGGTTGACGCTCCAGAGCCTCGGACGACGGGCCGGACCGTCCGGGCCAAAACACCAAGACGGGCCGGCTGGGCGGCAAGCCCGGTCAGCCCATCTGTGATTCACCTCCTTTGAGTGAGATTTGGTGTTGCCGATCGCGCCGGTGGCCCAGACATGAAAACGGGCCGACCCGGGAAATGTCCCGGGTCGGCCCGTCTCGGCAGGGTCCTCGGCGCAGCGAGTTGTTTCTGGGCATGGCCCTGCCCAGGTGAGGCTGGGGATGCAACCGGACCGCCGGCGTGCCGACGGGTCCATGCGGCACACCACGCATATCGGACAGGCGGAGCCCTCGCCCTAGCAGTGACGCCGTTCTCAGCGTGCATGATGTTGTTCACCTCCTTGCAGCAGGGTCGCGGCGACGTTCTCGTCGCCGTCCAGGTCGTCATTGGCCGTCAGGACTACGAGCGGCGGTCTTTCCGCCTCTGCGGCATCGCACCGGTTGCAGCAGCAGCGCGTCCAAGCCACACATCCAGCCGCCTCAGGTATGGGATGACCCGTACCGGTCTCTGGGCACGCTCCTCATCAACGGATGACTCCGGCGGCCGAAACCGCTGGCGGGCCAGCGCCCGGCGGTCCATCCGGTCCCAGCGGGGCAGGCGCTCCCAGGCGTCTTCAAAACGAGGATGCACACGGCCGCTGGCAGTCAGCACCAGCAGACTCCGCGGCCGGGAGAAGGCCACGTAGTGCTGGCGGGCGTGGTCGAACTCCGCGATGCGGTCGGCCGGCTCGAAGGCGGGCCTCCGCACGTAGGGCGCGAGCTCCCGGCCCACCGGATCCACGTCGGGGTTGTCGAAGTTCAGTGAGCCCACGATCACCACGTCCCATTCCCGGCCCTTGGCCTGGTGGATGGTGGTGACGGTGAGCCCCCGGCGGGAACCGGCGCGTCGGCGTCTCCCGGTTCCGGAAGGCGCGCGGTTCACCGCTATCCCCGCGCCTTCCAGGGCGTCCAGGTAGCCGACGGCCGAGGCTCCTTTCACCGAGTGCAGCAGCAACGCCACCTGGTCGTACCGGGCGATGACCCCGCGGCCCTTCAGGAACTCCACCAACTCCACCAGCTGTCTCCGCTCGTTCCCGGCGCTCCGGCCCTCCACGGCTATGACCGCCGGATACTCCCGATGCGCGCCGGTGTCGTGGGGCGTGATGGACTTGGGGTAGCGGAAGGGCCGACCGCCCGCATCGGGACTGGACCAGTCGGCGGCGGTGGCCATCCACCCGTCGTAGAAACCCACGATGTCCGGATGGCTGCGGTAGTTGACGCTGAGCTCCACGGTATGACCGTCGAAGGTGCGTTCGGGAAACTCCAGGAGGTTCCTCACGCTGGCGCCCCGAAACCGGTAGATCGACTGGTCGTCATCTCCCACCACGCACAGGTTGCCGTGAGTGCGGGACAATCGCAGCAGCAGGAGCTCCTCTACGTGGCTGGTGTCCTGGTACTCGTCGCAGATCAGATACCTGGTGCCGTCTGCGATGGGGTCCGCGATGCGGTCGTCCTCCAGGAGCTCCGCGGCCCACCGCTGCAGGTGATCGAAGTCCGCGTGACCTTCATTCAGCAGCAGGTCCCGGTAGCGGCCGTAGCACCGGCCCAGGGCGGCGTGGAACGGATCACCGGAGCGGATCAACTCTCCGGGGTCAATGAGCTCGTCGCACAGCCGCTCGAAGTATTTGCGACCGTGCCGCATCACCAAACGCGGCTCTTTCCAACGCCAGCCCTCCCGCTCCAGAATGTCCAGGTCGGAGCCGAACACCTCAGCGTAGTACCGCGATAGGAGCCGCCACTGCTCATCCTCGTTCAGCACCGGAAAGTCCGGTGGGAGACCGGCGCGCCCGGCGTGGGAGCGCAGGATACGGCGGCACAGGCCGTGGATGGTGCCGATGCGCACCCGGGACAGATCTCCCGGGCAGCCGGCGCCGGTGGCGAGCTTGATGAAACGCTGCCGCAGCTCACGGGCCGCGGCCCGACTGTAAGTGCACAGCACCAACTCCTCGGGATTTGCCCTTTCCTGCAGCAGGATGTTCGTACCGCGCAGCGCCACCGCCAGGGTCTTGCCGACGCCGGGACCGGCGATGCCCCGCGTGGGACCGTCCAGACGGCCGATGAGCTCCAGCTGGCCATCGTCCAGCCCGGGGTGCAGGCCAAGGATGGCGGGCGCCACGCCCACGGTGTTGTTGTTCATGTTGCTGTTCTCCTGGTTTGCCATTTCGATTGAGTTGCCATTTCGATTGAGTTGGGATTTGGGATGAGATGGACGTCAGACCCGCCGCATCGCCAAAGACGAAAGCGCCGGTGGCACGGATGGCCACCAGCGCTCTGAACCGGTTCGGCTGCGGGGAAACGGCGCCCTCAAGGTCGGTGTCCATCACTCCCCTTTCGTGTTGACCCTGGGCCGATGATGGTTCGAAGCCGCAGGCGCACATCCCACGCCCGAACCCGAATGATCGACTGTCCGCCCACCGACAGGGACAGGGTGGTCGACGTCTCGACTTCGGCACGAGTGTCCTCGCCTACGGGTACAACCAGCCGGATCAGGCCGTCGGTTACGGCCTCCACCTCACGGGCGATGCGCTCCATCGACAGCCGATCGACCACTCCCCGACTCCGCATGATCGCTGCCAGATCCGCCATGAGGTCATCGGTGCGCCAGACCAGGTAAACTCCCTTGCGGCGAGCCAGATGCTCGATGGCTGGGTCGGGCGCCATGTCGGTGAAGGCGACCACCGGCAACAGGAAGGGGTTGTAGCCGGTTTCCGCTTTCTCCTCGATGTCGTCGTGCAGGTCCAGCGCCTCCAACCAGACCTCATCCAGCGGGGAGGTGGAGATGGACTGGAGGCCCTCCCTGGTCTTGAGGTACCACTCGCCGTCGATGAGCAGGTAGCAGCCACCCTTGACCTGCAGGGCGAAGCGACCCAGGCCAACCAGCCAGATGGCAAAGTCCAACTCGGGGCGATTGTAGTCACGGCGCCACTCGTAATAACAAAAACCCTGGCGGTCGCTGCCGGCCAGGGCTTCGTAAACTTGCCGTTCCGCACGCCGCTTCGGGATTTTGCGACGGCTCGGGGGGAAATCTCGTGGATACATTCTCATGGGTTGTCGCTCCTTTGATACGCCGCTTTTGATGTTGTCTCGGGATGACATATTCAGTCGCCGACACCAGCGCCCAGCGGGTAGTTGTCGTTTGACGTGGCCACCGACCTCTATCCACACCACCCTCGGCGGTGACCGCGAGGACCGCCTTCACGGCGGTGACGCAACTTCTATGACGCCGGTGCGGATCGGAAGCCCATCCTGGGCCGTCGGGACGAGACGGCACCAACGGGACCGACGCCCTCGATGAGGACGGGTATCTCCTCCAGGACCTGCCGCCTTTCCAGTGGATGACGGAGCCCGGCTCTTGCCGCGGCATCGCCCAATTGCCCGGTGTAGCCTTCCAGGTTCCAGAGCAGCGGAACACGGCTGCGCCTGGCCAGGCCCTCGATGCGCCGGTCCGGGTCCATATCAAAGAGGACCAGGGCCGGCACAACAGGTAACGGACGGTTCAAACGCTCCTGCAGGATCTCCCGGGTCAACAACGCCTCCACCCGGGCCTGCTCCAGCGGCGACGGCGTGGACCGGAGGCCTGACCCGGTGTCGATGTACCACTCGTTGCCCTTCAGCGAGAACCGGCCGTATTTCACCGTCAGGCAGAAACGGCCGACGTGCAGCAGCCAGGTGACGAACACCGGCTCCGGCGGGTTGGCCTCGGGACGCCAGTGGCGCAGGACGAAGGCAGACCCGCCGTCGACGCCGCCGCCGGTCAGCAGGACGCCGGTGGCCCGGTCCGCGGCGGCGTCTCCGTTATCGTGGTGGTGGGAAGGAAACTGTTCGGGTTGCATTGGGTCTGCTCCTTGGCGCCGCCTTCGGGCGGCGCCGGGTCTTCACGTTGGATATTGAAGTGATGCGGCCGCCGCCTGCTCCACCGGGGCCGCCGCGGACGGCGACTTCCCGCCGCCGGCAATCAGAACGACCCGGGAGCGCAGTCATGCGGGGGATCAGGCTTCAGCCATCACGGTCGGCTGGGCACGGGAGTTTGGCGCCCGTCCGAAACACGAACGGAACATCGGCCGACGTGGTCGCGACATACGGCCGTTGCAGGGTCCGGGATAATGGAACCAGGCAACCCTTCGGCACTGATCGGAACCTCATCGCCGACGTATCAGACGACGTCGGCCGCGACGGCGAGGTGCGAGATGACGGAACGGGCTACGGCCGCACCGCTGCGGTACCTGGAGCGACTGCTGGCCGGCGCCAACACCACCTGGGCCGTGGTGCAGCGGAGATGGCCCGATACGCCCGCCCGCTTCGACCAGCTGGACCAACAGCCGGCCGGCGTGCTGATCGCCACGCTGCGTCGCCATGGCCACCTTCCGGCCCACCACAGCCTGGGCAGCGGACCACCCAGACGACAGAACTCAGTCTGACGCTGCGTGATAACTCACGGGACGAACCATGCCGTCCGCGGTGCAGTACGCCATCAGAGCTGGTGGGCCGGTTGTCCTCGCCGACGTGCAGAGCGTGGCTGTAATGGCACGCAAACTCGGTGACGGCGTGGGCCTCCCGGTCCGGCGTCGCCCGCCGTCGGAACTGCCGTCGGCGGGGCGTGCGCCGTGTCCGATGTGCTGATGGATCCGACAACGACACCGCCGCGTTTTCCACCGCTGAATTGGCCGGTCGTCAACCTCAAGCCCGTCCTGCCCTGGACCCTTCTGCGGTAAACCTTTCTCTCCGTCCCCAGCACATCGGGAGCGTTCCATTCGGAAGCGTTCCCCGGCGCGGTCGCGACGGAACCGCACATCCGGCGCGGTCGGTCCCGGCCCCGGCCATGACCGACGCTCAGACATCCGGCCCATCGCCGTCGCCACCCGGTGCGTCGGCCGGCAGCGGAGCACGGGCGCCAGGGGCCGCCGCCGGGCGCGCCGCCGCAACGACACCCGACGGTTGCGCCCCGTCCCGCGCCCTCCATCCGTCGGGGAAGCGCAGCGTCCGCACCGGATAGTTTATCGTGATGCCTTCAGCGGACAGCCGAGCGTGCAGCTGCTTCACCAACTCGCTGCGCACCTCGAAACCGGCCAGCCGGTCCCGGGCCGGCACGAACAGCCAGAACTCGACGTTGCTCTCCCCGAAGGTGTCGTAACCGAAATACGCCCCGTAATCCAGCACCGCACCCGGGTGATCCCGCAGCACCGCGTCCATCACCTCGTGGCTGACCGCCCCCACCCTTTCTAGGTCGCTCTCGTAGGCCACCCCGCAGGGCAGGAACACGTTGACCGGCTCGTCGGGCCGGTCGTAGTTGGTGATGATGCTCTCCGCGAAGCGGGAATTCGGTATGATCACCAGGTTGTTGGTCCACGTGCGCAGCCGGGGGCTGCGCCAGCTCACATCCACCACGTAGCCGGAAACCCCGTTCTCCATCTCCACGTAGTCGCCCACGCTAACCACCCCCTCGCTGACCACGTAGGTGCCGGCGAAGAGGTTGCTCAGGGTCGGCTGCAGCGCCAGCGCCACCGCCAGGCCTCCGATGCCCAACCCCGCAATCAGCGGCGTTACGTTGATGCCCAGGATGTCCAGCGACAGCATGGCCGCAATGCCAACCACCACCACCGCTATGCCCCGCCGCGCCAGCGGCAGCGCCCAACCGCTGGCATCCCCGCCGCCGCTGATGGACATGCGGACCTGCAGCCACTGCAACGCCACCGACGCCACTGAGTTGACCAGCGCCGACACGATCAGGATCGCGCCGATGACGCTGAACTTGTCCACTACACCCTGCGCGATGGGAGGCAGCGCCAGCGCCCTCACGGCCAGATACGCCCCCACCAGCAGTATGGTCGCGGTGGCCGGGACCCTGGTGGCGCCCGCCATCCGGACGTCAAAATCGGGCCCGAAGAAGATGAACAGCCGCAGCGCCCGCCGGAAAACTATCCTGATGAACACCACGGCGAGGGCGACGGCAACCGCCATGATGCTGGCCGCGACCAGCACGTCGATCCAGACGATGTCGACGGCGAGCGCCCAGTCGGAAAACGACACCCAACTATGCTGAATGAACTCCCTCATTTCAGTTACACCTGCCTGGTTCGGAGCGAAGGTTACACGCCGGTGCGCAAATGAAAGCGGCCATCAGCCATTGACGCAAGCAGGAGCAGAGGCCGTGATTATACGGCTACCCGGATCAGGCTGCGGCATCGGCCACCGGGTTCTCATTCGGCCACGCCTTCATGGCCTCCATCCGTGCGAGGACGTCCCGGGCCCGCAGGCGCCACGACACCTCGCTGTCCCCGGTGGCCTCGCAGATGTTGCTCGGGGTCCGGCGGCGGCACGGGCCGAAACCCAGCGGGGGTGCACATGAAGACGGCGATGATGGGATCCCAGAGGTCCCGCGAACGGGCCGCGACGTCCCCTCCGACGTTGGCCAAAGGGCTCAGGGCGCCCAAGCCCGCCTCCCGGAAGAGCGCCACCGCGATGACCATGACCAACCACCTCGGCCGCCAGGAGTTCCTTGGCGATGTTCCGACTCACCACCACGACCATTCTGTCCGCCCCCGCGGTACCCGTCACCGGCCAGCCGGACGAACCTGTCCATGCCGCCCATAAACATCCGATAAATCGCCCTTATCAGACTTTTGTTGTGGGACCGTACGTCGGGGTTTTGGGTGCCTGAGGACTACCCTCACTACCAAGGCCTTTTTGACATCCTGTTGGCCGAGGCAAACGATCTGGCGGTCCAACCGGCGGAGTCAATGGGTGACAACCACAAGGTCAAGAAACTCAAACGGCATGTGGAGCATGTCAGTTCTGCCGATGTGTACAGGGCCGGCCCTCCGCCGAGTGCCGCGGCTGTGCGTAGACCCGCAACCCCCTTTGCCTCGCATCGCTGCGGGGGATCTGGATCGAATCTCTCAGCACGCAGTATGGCGCGCGGCGAACGGCGTGGTAGATTTGAAAGCCGCCGCACTCCTCAAACCAGAAGACGTGAAGCCGATGCATTTGTTTCATGTGCCACCCGGTCCTACCCGTTTTACAACGGACGACGATCTGCTGAACACCGCAGGCGCCAAGCACATGCGTCGGTTCCTAACCCATGTAGGACGGGGCAACGAATGACTGATCATGAGACGGCTCGGATGGCATTTGTGCGGACCGCACAAATCCATCGACGTCATCGTGGGCGAAGGCTACTCCGGAAACAGCACGTTGGTGCTCACGTTGATCAGCACTTTGGGATCTGCCGGGGCACGCCTGCTGGAGATAAAAATGCCGCCGGTCGCCGGCCTGACCGAGTTGGTAGGACAGGAGAACGGACGACGAGGCAATTTGCTCTTGCTGGCCAGCGATTGGCCGGAAGGTTTGGACGCGTTGTCCGACGGGGTCAAAAATCGCCTCGGGTGGGCGCTCCGGATACCAGGCAGTATGGTCGACACAGGAATAGACCGGGATCTGCTCACGGAGGCCGACGCGAGAGAATGTCTCCTGCTGCAGTTGGTGCGCGGGGCGCAGGCGTCCTTGGAACAATGGGAGGCCATCAGCGGTTCATACGGCGGCGATCCCGGCCAGATCGCGGCAACGGCAGACACGCGGCGGTTCGCATTAGAAGCCCAGATGGCGGGCGCCAACCCGACCCAACGCATTCTGTACGCCGCGATCCGTTTCACCGGCAAAACGGAGGATAGCATGACATGCAGCGAGGTGAACGCCGCTATCAGACCGGTGGGCGAGACCCCTCCGCCACGCCACGTGTCGGGACGCGCCATCACCCAAATCTGGCCACGTCTCCTCTGCGCAAAAATAGGTGATGAACGCGCTATCCGGGGCATCGTTGCTAAAGAAACGGAATGACTGCAGCCGCGCGATGCCCCAACACTCTCATAGTCTCCGGATACGCACTGCTGAGCCGTGCCTGATCACGTCAAAAACAAGAGGCTCCAAGTCGACAGCTGGCGGTGGGTTGATGCCCGCTGTGGCCGACTCCGGTCGGTGCGGTCGACAAATGGTCGACAAAATGATCAAAACTGCCCCGTTTGAGGCCCTTGTTGAGTAGGGAGGAGGGAAGGTGGAGCCGATGAAGGGACTCGAACCCTTGACCTGCGGTTTACGAAACCGCTGCTCTTCCGGCTGAGCTACATCGGCGTGCGATTAATTGTACCCCCAACAAAACGCCTTTCCAACCGTTCTCGTGACATGGTTCCGGTGCGCCTGTGCTGGTGAGTCTCCGGTCTTGCGGCGAATCCGTCGGCCACTGCCGATGCGACCACTCTTCGGGCAATGGCTGCGCCGAAGCCGTGTAGTTGACGATCGGTATCGCTCGCGCATAGCATTCCGCCACGGGCGGCGGCGCTGATCGCTACCCACACCAGGAGTTGACCAAGATGCGCGAAAACACCATGAAAAAGAAGTTGCAGCACGGCCAGCCAGTATTTGGCTCGATGATTACCTTTCCGTCTCCCGTCGTGGTCGAGATGCTCGGATACCTTGGTTATGACTGGGTGCTGATCGACAACGAGCACGGCAACATCACCGTCGACCTCGCCGAGGACATGATCCGCGCCGCCGAATACTCGGGCACGGCCCCCATCGTGCGCCCGGTTGGAAACCGTCCCGAGATCATCTCGCCTTTCCTCGACCGCGGGGCCTGGGGTGTTCAGGTACCCCACGTCAACACGCCGGAAGAGGCACGGGCGGCAGTTTCCGCCGTCAAATATTATCCGGAGGGCGAACGCGGTCTGTTCAGCGGCGGCCGACCCGCCGAGTACGGATTCAGCGGAGCCACGCCTGACTACGTGGCGGACGCCAATCGCAACACCCTGGTCTGCCTGATGCTGGAAGAGGTCGAGGCCATCGAGAACATCCCGGAGCTCGTCGAAGTACCAGGGGTCGACGTGTATTTCATCGGAGCCGGTGACTTGTCCCAGAGCATGGGCTACCCGGGCCAGCAGACCCATCCGGAAGTGCAGGCGCTGGTTGAGAAGGGCGTACAGCAGATCGCGGCGTCCGGAATCACCGCGGGATGCAGTTGCCCGGACGCCCTGGTGCCGCACTACCTCGAATTGGGCGTGCGATACTTCCACAACACCGTCGGTCGCCTGTTGCAGTCCGCCAGCGCAGAGTACCTGAACAACATGCGGGCAGCCGCCGATGGCCTCTAGATTTGCCAGTCACATCGTTGCGCATCACGTCGTTGCGCAGATATCGCAAGGAGATAAACATGACCAGCCCCGTTGATCCCAACCAGATTTGCCTTACCGGCGAAAACTCCTTCATTCGCCTGGCGCCGGAGCAGGGAGCGGAACAGACCACCCGCACCAGCCACTGGCGCGTACTTTGGTCGCCCGGAGGCGCCGGCCACGTGCTGTTCCTCAAGAGCGCGGACTTGGCTCAAAACCCCGTGCGGGTGTACTCCGACAACATCGCCTTGACTCGTTACCTGCAGGGCGAAATCGAAAGTATGCTGTTCCCCGAATTCGCCGACCCCAACCTGCCGGTGATACCGGCCCAGTTCAGCCGGTCAGGCGATATTTCCGGCGCCTACAATGAAACGGCGGCCGCCTCCACCGAGACCGTCGTGCTCAGTTGGCACGATTTCCTGACGCCGTTCATGCTCAACAATCCCGCCGGCAGTACTCCCGGCCGGCCCCACGGCGTGTACAGTTGTTTCTTCCCGGCCCGCAGCGCCCAAATCACCGTCGGCGACCGGGCGCTGAGCGGTGTGGTTTCGTTGGAAGCGCGCGGCTCGGCCCAGAGCAGCACGGCGTGTATCGCCTGGTCGGAGACCTGGGTGAAGCCGTAATGCGTTGCCCTGCGCTTAGGGGGACGTGCAGATCGCGCCGTCGATGTAAAGGATCTGCAGCGCCTCGAGCGCGACCTTTTCCACCTGCTGTGTCGCGGTGGGTTCCAGTCCTTGGCACAGGCTTGCGACGGCTTCTGCCACCGTAGCGCCGCCGTCCAGCCCGTGCAGCAGCCGCGCGATCAGCCCGCTGCACGGGAGCCCCTCCGGATGTCCGTCGGTTACCAACCCGTAGCCCCACACAAAATCGCCGTCCGCCAGCACTGGTTGGATTTGCAGGATCACCCCGTCCGCCAGTCGCGGCCGCGCCCCGGGCCGTAGCGGTTGTTCCCGTCTCCTTCGACGTTCGGCCTCTACGTCCGTAATGCTTTTGCCGAAGGCGGCCGGAGCTAGACCGCGCGACAACACGGCCCGCTCGTATCCGCGGGGTGGTTGGCCGGCCACTGCCTGGATGAACGACTGGCGCGGGGTCAGTGATGAATCGTCGTCCAGCAAACGACGCGCTTCCCAAAAGTATGAATCGGCCGTGCGGTTGCTGGAGTAGAACAACCGGGCCAGCTCCCGAAAATGGCCGTACTCCTTGTAATACAACTGCTGGTACACTTGGCCGACCGGCTCAGCCATGACTGGATCGGACAGGGCGGAAGCGACCGCCGCCGCGGCCAGGGAGGCTGATGTCAACGCCAAGTGCACGCCGGACGAAAACAGGGGATCGATGAAGCAGCCGGCATCCCCCACCAGGATGTAGCCCGGGCCGTAGAGCGACTGACAACGGTACGACCAATCTCGGACTATCTCCGGGCCTGAGACCAGCCGGGCGTTTTCCAACATCGTCGCCGTCTGCGGAGCCGCCGCGATCTGCGTTTCCAGAAACCTGTGCGCGCCGAGTCGGCGGATTCCTTCCTGGCCGGTTGCGGAGTCTACCACGGCGCCGACACTCGACCAGCCATCCCGCAGCGGGATGTTCCACACCCAGCCGTTGGCCTGGGATTCGATGAGGATGTTGCCGTCATCCGGTGATCGGAGCCTGTCCCCACCTTCGTAGTACGCGTACACTGCCAGGTTGCGGAAGAAATCATCCCACTGCCGTAAACCCAATTGCCGCGACAACAGGCCACCCTGCCCGCTGGCGTCGACGACGAATCGCGCCGGCAGGGTTTCCCCGCTGCACTGCACCGCGATGGCTGTCTGGGAGTCGTCGAAGACCACCGCCGTGGCAGGGCAATCTTCCCGTACGTCAACGCCGGCGTTTCGCGCGTTGTCGAGCAGGATGGCGTCAAACTCGGGCCGCCACACCTGGTACGAATGCGGGTTGGAGGCATTGGTCTCGTTGAAGTACCAACTCCACGGTTCGCGGTCGACGCCCCATATCATCGTGGCGCCCCGCTTCACCACGAACCCGGCCCGCTGCACCGCGTCCAGGACACCAAGATCCTTCAGGATTGGAATGCTGGCTGGGAGAAGCGACTCGCCGACATGTTCGCGTGGAAAACGCTCCCGTTCCAGCAACGTAACCGGGTACCCGCGGCGCGCCAGGAGGGAACTGGCGCACGAGCCGGCCGGACCTCCGCCGACAACAATGATGGGAACTTCGGGCATACAGGGATCGCGGATTGGCTGGGCGTCCTATCGACGAGCGGACGACATGACCCGGACCGCTGCGTCGTTTTTGCTAGGGGGATCAGCGATAGTACTGCGAGAACACCGGCTCTTCACGCGTGATGATTTCCAGCACACAGGGTTGCCTGGCCGAAGAAATTTCCTTCGCCCTCTCGATGGCCGGGCCGACTTCGTCCGGGTCGGTCACATGCTCGGCATATGCGCCCAGCGCTTCGGCCATCCGGGCGTACTCGCCCGTGACGTACTTCGTGCCGTACCGTTCGGTCGCAACCGGGATGTTCTTTTCGTAACCGCCCATGGCGCCGTTGTTGACAATGACCGTGATGATGCCCAGCTTTTCCCGCGCCGCCGTCTCAAAGTCCGTTCCGGCCATCCCGACGGCCACGTCTCCCATGAGGTTGACGCAGGTCTTTTCCGGGAACGCCACCTTCGCCCCCATGGCGTAACCCAGGCCGCTGCCCAATTGGGTCGAGTTGCCCCAGCCGATATACCCCCGGGGAGTGGTTGCCGCGTAGAAAGGCACAATCTGGTCTCGCGGGTTACCCGAGTCATGGGTGACGATGCTGTTGGCCTTGTCCAACCGGGCATTCAGCTCGTAAACCACGCGATACGGGCTGATGGGAACGTCTTTGCTGGAAAGCCGGGGCATCCACTCCGCGAGCCACTCCTGCCGCACCTGTCTGATCTCTGCGGTCACCGACTCGTCGCCGCGCCGGCCGTTCTCCCCCAATCGATCCTTGACCTCCGAAACCAACTGGCCGAGAACCAGCTTCGCGTCTCCCACGATGATCTCATCCAGTGGATACTCGCCGTTGAGGTCTTTTTCGTCAATGGTGGACTGGATGACGGTCTTGCCCGCCGGAACCGGGGCCGATGCCAAGGTTTTCTGGAAGCTGGTCCCGATTCCGAAAACCACGTCGCTCTTCGCCAGGAACTCGCCCACCATCTTGGTGCCAGTATTGCCGCCGGCGCCCAGGGCCAGCGGATGGTTTTCTGGGAAGCCGCTCTTGCCCAGCGTCGTGGTCATCGTAGGAGCGTTCAACAGCTCGGCCAGTTCCACCAATTCAGGGGTGGCCTCGGCGTATAGCACGCCCTGACCGGCGTAGATGACGGGCCGTCGGGCGTTCACCAACAGCTCGGCTACGCAGGAAACATCGCGTGGATCCCCAGCCGACCGGTGCTTTTGTTGCGGTAGATAGTGGAATTGCTCCTCGGAGATTTCTCCGGCCAGCACGTCGTTCGGCATTTCCACCAGCACTGGATACGGTCGCCCGGTTCGAAGCTGGGTGTACGCGCGACGCATCGCCTCCGGGATGCGGTCGGTATGGTTGACCGAATCCGCCCACTTGGTGACGCCCTCATAGTTTCTGGCAGCGTCAAAATCGGAGGAGGTTCCACGCCTGCGGGTACCTGGATGGTTGGGCACCATCAGCAGCGGGGAGGAATCGGCATAGGCCTGCGCCACCCCGGAAAAGGCGTTTTCGATCCCGGGTCCGCCCTGGACGATGACCACGCCGTTCTTGTTGCCATTATTGACCCGGCTGTACGCGTCGGCCATGTTGACTGCGGTACGCTCCATGCGAGAAATGATCGGCCGTATCCCGGCCGCCGCGCAGGCGTCGATCAGGATGTTGTTGGGAAAGCAGAAAACGACGTCCACGCCCTCCCGGGCCAAAATGGTAGCGAACGCGGTCTTACCGTCCATGCAGTTGTCCTCCGTTGGGTCGTGATCGCCGAAGTATTATACCCGCGAACCGATGGTCCCCGGGTAGGCGCGCTTCCCGTTGGTAACTGTTCAGAGTTGGTGGGGTGAATTGGGCGAACTTGGTTTGCGGGTGGCTGGCTTTGGGGGCGGTGGTTATGTCATATAACTGGGATGGATACCGAAATCAATCTCAGGGCAGCTGACCGGGATGTCCTGATTGGCATCATAGTCCGCCAGCAAGCCATCATCGAGCGGCTGGAGAAGCGGATTGCCCAGTTGGAAGGCCAAGCCAAACCCCAAAGCTCCCGCCGGATGCCCGGTCTGAAGCCCAAAGCGGACCGGGAGCCAGCACGTCCCAAGGAGCCACGCAAACCCCGGTTTCACGGCTTTGCCCGATCCCGCATGACGCCCACCCACCGAGTGGAGCATGTGGTGGAGCAGTGTCCCGACTGCGGGACCCACTTGTCCGGAGGCTGGGCCCAGCGCACTCGGGAGGTCATCGACCTGCCCCAGGTTCCGGCGCAGGTAACCGAGCACGTTTACCTGGCCCGCACCTGTCCACAGTGCCGACGCTGCTGTGTTCCCAAAGCACAACTGGACGGCGTGGTGATGGGCAAGCAGCGTCTGGGGGTCAATGTCATCAGCCTGATTGCAGCCCTGCGGGAGGAGGCCAGGCTGCCGTTACGCACCATCCAATGGTACCTGGACACCGTGCACGGGCTGCGCCTCAGCCTGGGCGCCATCGTAAATGCCACACGCACCGTGGCGGGCAAAGCGCAGACCGAACTGGCGGGCATACTGGAGCGCGTCCGCGGCAGCCCAGTGGTCCACGCCGATGAGACCGGCTGGCGTGAAGACGGACACAACGGCTACGTGTGGACTTTCAGCACCTCCGACCAGCGGTACTTCCTGCGGCGTGGTCGGGGCAAGGCCGTGGTCGACGAAGTCCTGGGCAAGGAGTTTGCTGGCGTGCTGGTCAGCGACTTCTATGCCGCCTACCACCATTACGACGGTCCCAAGCAACGCTGCTGGGCTCACCTGCTGCGGGACATCCACGACCTGCGTGTCCTCTACCCTGATGATAGATCACTGGCCCAGTGGGCTGACGCCGTCCACCAACTCTACCGTCAGGCCACGACCTTTACCCACCCTTCAGAACCACCACGCCGCACCGCCCAACTGACCCTGGAAAGGCGACTGCTGGCCCTCTGCCGTCCATTCCGGGACGACCCGTCGGCCGTCCCGGCCAGACTGTGCCGACGCATGGAGAAGCACATCAAGGAACTCTTCGTCTTCGTGGCCCAACCGGAAGTGCCGCCGGACAACAATGCCGCCGAGCGCAGCCTGCGCCATTTGGTGGTCAGCCGCAAGGTCAGCGGGGGCACCCGCTCAGCGCAGGGCACCGACACCAAGATGACGCTGGCCTCAATCTTCGGCACCTGGCGAGCACAAGCTCTCAACCCCATCGCTGCCTGCCGTCAACTGCTCACTTCCCCTCAACTCTGAACTGTTACTCCCGTTGGCGTCGTCAGTTCGCTTCGGTCAATATGCCGGTGCCCATGCTGTTGTAGATGGGGCTGCCGTAGTTCCGGCCAACCAGCAGCCCGATCTGTCTCCTCCCGGTCACGTCACCGCTGGCCGCACAGTTGCTGATGTCGCCGCCGTTATCTCCAATGAGCCCGCCCACGTAGTCGTTGCCTGACGCCGCACCGGAGGCGATGCTGGCGTCCACCACGCCCACGGTATTCTGACCAATGAGACCTCCAACGTAATCGCTGCCGGTGGCACTTCCTTCCGCCATGCTGCCACGTATGGATCCCTCGTCGCTGGAACCTATCAACCCGCCGACGTAATTGTTCCCGGAAGAGGAGCCCGCGGCATCGCACCGCGTTACGTCGCCGCGGTAGTTCCAGCCAATCAATCCGCCGACAAAATCCTGAACAGCGGCTGCTTCGCCGCTGGCGCTGCAATCGCTGATGTCAGCATCGTTGTAACCCATCAGTCCGCCGACGTGGGAATCGCCAGACGCGTCGCCCCACGCGATCCCTCCTTGCACGATACCGTCGTTATGCCCGACCAGGCCGCCCACGTTTTCGCTGCCGGTGGCTGACCCATTGGCGGAGCTGGTGGTTATGGTCCCGCCGTTGTTCCGCCCAACCAAGCCGCCCACGTTGTCGTTACCCGTGACAATGCCATCCGCCGAACTGTTGCTGATGTCGCCTTCGCTGTCTCCAACCAACCCGCCGATGTCGTCTTCACCGGCGACTACGCCGGACGCGGAGCTGTCCGCTATCTCCCCGCCTTCTTCGTGGTAACCGACCAGGCCGCCCACGTTGTCGTTACCCGTCACTTCGCCGGTGGCTGTGCAGGTTGCAAGGGTTCCGCCGTTGTTTCGTCCGACCAGGCCTCCTACGTCATCAACACCCTGAACTGAACCCGAGGCGGCGCAGTCACTGATGTCTCCGTCGTTGTAACCCACGAGACCGCCTACTTTGTTGTTCCCGGTGGCCCGGCCTTCCGCGGTGTTGTTGGCCAGGATACCTTCTGCGTTGCGGCCAATCAGACCTCCGACGTTGTCGTGACCCGTCGCGGCGCCCGTGGCGAAACTGTTGCTGACAACGCCTTGGCCATTGTATCCGGCGAGGCCCCCTACGTTGTCTTGGCCGGTCGCGGAGCCGTGTCCACTACTGTCGCTGATTTCGCCGTCGTTGCGTCCGATCATGCCTCCGATATCGGTTCTGCCGGTGACGTTGCCGGTCGCGAGGCTGTTGCTGACCTTCCCACCGTTGCCTCTTCCCACCAGCCCGCCGACGTTAACGTTGCCGGACACCTGGCCGCTGGCAGCGCCCCCGTCGATGTTGCCGTCGTTGAAACCAACCAAACCGCCCACGAAGTCGTTGCCGATCACGTCGCTGTCGGCTGAGCTGTCACGGGTCGCGCTACCGAAATTGCCGTCGACGCGTCCAACCAGGCCTCCTACGTACCGGACGCCGGCAACTAAGCCGCTGACTGCACTGCCGGCAATACGCCCACCATCTTTGTCGTCGCCGACCAGTCCGCCGACAAAATCGTTCCCGTTGACGGATCCTTCGGACACGCAACCCAATACGCGCCCGCCCTCCTGGTTGTCGCCCACCAGCGCGCCAACGTAATCGTGACCCGTTACGTCGGCTTGTTTCAGGGTAACGTTCCGGATCATCCCGCCGCTGCTGAACCCGAAGAGGCCGACGTAATCCTGTTCCGGACGAGCGATGTACAAATTGGTGATTGTGCGGCCTCCGCCGTCCAGCGCGGTTTCGAAAGCCTGCTGGTCATCCGAGCCCCGATAGTGGCCGATCGGGACCCAGCCGGATCCGCCATTCCAATGTGTGTCTCCGGCGTCGGCTTGTCCGTTTCCGTTGGTGTCAAAGTCCAGGTCGGCCACGAGTTCATAGCCTTCGCACCCGCCCACGCGGCATCCCATTCCTTCCGCTGCATCTTGGAAAGCCGCCGCGTACTTGGCGTGACCGTCGTCATTCGCCACGCCGTCGCCGTCCATGTCATATCGAACGGCGTCTAATTGCGCCAGGTCATAAATCTCGATCAAACCGTCATCGTCCGCGTCATAGTCACCGTCAATGACGGCTGCCGGCGCCGGTGTCGGCGGTTCGTTCGGCTCGCTTACAGGTACAGGTGTGGGTGTAAGTTCCGGAGTCATTGTCGGCTGCCCTGCTGCCGTGCCTGATGGCGCAGGCGCCGGGGGTGAAGTTGCGGTTGTTTGGGCCCGCTGAGTTGGGGATACCGGGGAACCTACGTTTGCGGTGGGCTCCGCTCGTTCGGCCGTTGGTTGCTCGGCGCGGTCCGCACGATTTTCCCGTTCTGGTTCCGGTTCCGGACCGGAGCACGCTACCAGTAACGTCGCCAGGGCGAGAGCTCCGACTGTAGCCAATACGATCAATCTCCATGACCGACTAGTGCCGAGCGCCACTAGACCTTCCGACGAATTCATCACGATGCACACCTGCTTGGGATCTTCAAGAACGCGGTGTATTCATGCCGCGATATGGCGAGACCGGTCTGTCTCGCCGGGACCGTGCTTTCGCATTCACCGGGGCATTATACCGGGGTTTCGTTCAGTGCCATTACAACCCCCGGGATTCGGGTTATGATGAAGCGCACTGTTGCCAGGAGGAACGAAAATGCCCGATTACATTCCGTCGACCAGAGACTGGGTACGCGAACAAGTGGAATTGTACGAAAGCAGCGGAGGCGCCGATGGGACCACGCTGCGTGACACCGGTCTGCCTGTCATCATCGTCACCAACCAGGGCAACAAGACCGGTGCCATCCGCAAGACCCCGTTGATGCGCGTCAAAGTCGGTGACGCCTATGTGTTGGTAGGCTCACAGGGCGGCGCGCCGCGCAATCCTGTTTGGGTGTACAACCTGCGCCGCGATGCCAACGTTGAAATCCGGGACAAGACGGATGTATACACCATGCGCGTGCGTGAAGTATCCGACGCGGACGAGCGAGTTCGCCTTTGGGCCGCATCAGTCGAGGCGTTTCCTCCTTACGAGGAATATCAGAGCCGGACCTCAAGGAAGATCCCGGTTTTCGTCGCCGAACCTGTCTGATCAGAATGTGGGAATTCGGCTCGACGTTGGCGTTCCATGGCGACAACGATGCCGAAAGCAATGATTCTCCGATTCAGGCAGCGAAAATCGTTGTTTGCTGCCGTTGATGGAAGTATAGTAATATCAGCAGAATTGCGCCGGTCCTCCTTCCTTGGGTATTGTAATCGCTGTGCCCGACGAAACAGACCAAGCGTGTGCATCTTGATTGCCAACCAGGCCGGAGGAAGAACCGTGGCCCTTTCCGACATGACCCTTGAATGCAGCGACTGCGCAGCAGAGTTTCTCTTTACCGTAGGCGAGCAGGAATTCTACGCCTCGCGAGGCTTCACCAATTATCCGAAACGGTGTGTTTCGTGCAGGAACGCTCGGCGAGGGCAGCCTCGTGACAACTTCGGCGGCGGCGGCGGCGGCGGCGGCGGATATGGTGGGGGGCAGCGAGAATCTTTCCCCATCGTCTGCAGTAATTGTGGCGCCGATGCAACCGTGCCCTTCCGCCCCCGCGGCGATCGGCCGGTATATTGCAGCGACTGTTTTAGCCAAATGCGAAATTCCTAAGGCTGGCGTGCTGGTCTCAGTCTCGTAACAGGCGCGAGGCCACCACAGTCACCATGCCATACCGGGATCTTCGCGAGTTCATCGCCTTTCTCGAAAGTAAAGGCGATCTGCGGCGAGTATCTGCTCCCGTAAGCCCGGAACTGGAGATTACCGAAATAGCCCATCGACTGCTGCGATCCGATGGGCCCGCCCTTTTGTTCGAAAATGTGATTGGCTACGATATGCCCGTAGCCATAAACCTGTTCTGCTCGGAACGGCGCATGAACTGGGCACTGGAGGTCGAGGACGCCGACGACTTGGCTGTTCGCCTTGGTTCCATGATCGATATGGTGCAGGGCGGACCGCCCCAGGGAATGCTGAACAAGTTACGCACCTTGGGACGTTTGGTTCACGTCGGCTCCTTCCAGCCTAAAATCGTCAGCAACCCGCCGTGTCAGCAGGTTGTCCTTACCGGCGAAGACGTCGACCTTTACAGTTTGCCGGTCATCAAATGCTGGCCGATGGATGCCGGCCCGTATATCACCCTGCCCTTGGTGATAACCAAGGACCCCGATACGGGCACGCAGAACTACGGCATCTATCGTATGCAGGTGTTCGACCGTAACACCACCGGGATGCACTGGCAGACCCATAAGGTGGGAGCGCGTCATTACCGGGCCAGCGGCGAAAAGCTTGAGGTGGCCGTGGCCCTCGGCGGCGATCCGGCCTCGATATGGACTGGCTCAGCGCCCCTGCCGCCCGATATTGACGAGATGGTATTGGCAGGTTTCATTCGCGATGAAGGCGTGGAGTTGGCGCCGGCCGTGTCGGTCGACCTTAAGGTGCCCGCCCATGCCGAGATCGTCCTCGAAGGGTACGTTGTTCCAGGCGAAGAAAGAACGGAAGGTCCCTTCGGAGATCACACCGGCTACTACTCTCTAGCTGAGCCTTACCCGGTGTTTCATGTGACCACCATCACGCGCCGCCACAATCCCATTTACCCCACGACCTTCGTGGGGAGGCCGCCCACAGAGGACTATTGGATGGGCAAAGTTACCGAGCGCGCCTTCCTGCCGTTGATACGTCTCGTACTGCCGGAGGTCGTCGACGTCAACATGCCGGCCGAGGGTATTTTCCATAATCTGGTCCTCGTGTCGATCAAAAAAGAATATCCCGGACACGCTCGCAAGGTGATGTATGGCCTGTGGGGCCTCGGTTTGCTGAGCCTGACTAAGGTCATTGTGATCGTGGACGATTTCGTGGACGTCCAGAACCCTTCCGAAGTTGCGTGGCGCGTCGCCAATAACATCAACCCTGCCACCGATTTCGTCCTGGTGGACGGCCCCATCGATGACCTGGACGTGGCATCGCCCACTCCGCGCTTTGGCAGCAAGGTAGGTATAGACGCTACCCGGAAAGGACCTCAGGAAGGCTATCATCGCCAGTGGCCGCCGGACATCGAAATGAGCCCGGAGATCCGGGACCAGGTTTCGAAACGCTGGGCCGAGCTGGGACTCGACGATATAGTTCCTTCGCATAGTTCCGCATAGTCGTCATAGCGACCAGCGGTGCTGACCAGCGTCTACTCCTGGCCGCTAGCGACCCCGTCAGGGCAAAGGGCCATGTGCTACCATGGTGCGGTATGCATGACGCTCCAGCACATCCCGGTCCGCTCCGGCTAGTGGCGGACAAAGTTCCCCACTACCTGAACGCGATTAACGTTTCGGAATCGCTGTTCGCCATGCCGTTCGGATACATCGGGATGGTCCTGGCGTCGCACTTTTCTGGCGGCAGTGGATGGCCGGGTTGGACCGCATTCATCTGGGTTACGCTCGCGTTCCTGGGCGTTCGGACGCTAGGCATGTCCGCCAACCGGATCATCAACGCGAGAGAGGACGCACAGAACCCTCGTACCGCAGGCCGGCACATACCCGTCGGCATATTGAAGCCCCTGGAAGTGGGTGGCATGGCCGCAGCCGGCGCTGCGGTCTTTTTCGTCGCCGCCTGGCAGTTGAACCCTCTGGCCTTGATGCTGTCCCCAGTCGCCGCGATTTACGTGGTCCTATATTCCTTCGCCAAGTACTTCACCTGGCTGTGCAGCCTGATGTTGGGGCTGGCTCTTTCCATCGCCCCGTCCGGGGCTTGGATCGGGGTTACGGGTCAACTCACCTGGCAGCCAGTGCTGCTCACCTTCGCAGTCATGATGTGGGCCGGTGGATTCGAAACAATCTACGGCAGCATGGACTTCAATTTCGATCGCGCCAACCGGATCAAATCCATCGCGGCCCGCTTCGGCGTCCGTAACGCGATCCGCACCACGCGGGTGTTGCATAGCTTGGCTGCTGGCGCCCTTCTGGTGCTGGGAATATGGATGGACTTGAACGTCTTCTATTTCATTGGCTGGGCGATTGCCGCGATATTGCTCGTTTACGAAAACAACATGGTCAAGTCAGGCCAGCCGGCCATGGTAGGCAAGGCGTTCGCGTTCAATAAGTACATCTCCACCCAACTGATGGCCTTCACGATCCTCGCCGTGGCGTTGCCATTCGACGGCTTTTTCCCGTGGTAGCCTGCGTCGATGCCATGACGACGTATTGGCCGACCGACGTGCGATCCCCCGTCCCAACCTGTCGCGTATGGACGCTGGCATGACGTCCCACTCGTCTCGTCCGCTAGTCGTCGGGGTTACCGGAGCAAGCGGGTCGATAATAGCCCGGGAGCTCATCGGCGCGCTGTTGGAACAGGAAACGCCGGTGGTGGTCGTCGCCTCCAACGCCGCGCGCATGGTGTGGCAGGAAGAACTTGACGAACCCTACAATACGGCCATAGCCCGATGGACTGAATGTCCCCACTTCAGTACCTATGCTATCACCGACCTGTTCGCTCCCATCGCCAGCGGGACCTTCCCCACGGCGGGCATGATCATTGCTCCCGCCAGCATGAACGCCGTCGCATCTCTGGCCCACGGCTTGACGCCCAATCTCCTTCTCCGCGCCGCCGACGTGACCATCAAGGAAAACCGCCGGCTCACTTTGATACCCAGGGAAACTCCCCTGCACGCCATTCACTTGGAAAACCTCCTGACCCTGTCGCGGCTTGGAGCCACCATTCTGCCTCCCGAGCCTCCGTTTTATCTCAAGCCGCTGGACATCGATGGCGTGGTTCGTTTCGTCGTTCAGCGGGCGCTGGTTGCCTCCGGCATAACCGATCAATTGCCCGACGACATGCAGTACCACGACCGCGAGCGCTGATGCGTTGGGTCCTGTCCAATAGGGTCCGCAGCGCATGGGGAAGATCGTTTACTACGTGACCACCAGCCTCGATAGTTACATCGCCGATACCGATGGGGGCGTAGATTGGCTATTCCACGACGCTGATTTCGGATACGCCGAGTTTTACGCCGGGGTGGAAGCTGTCGTGATGGGCCGGCGAACCTATGACCAAGTTGTTGGTTTTGGAGATTGGCCCTGGCAGGGCAAGCCGGCTTACGTGTTCACTGCGAACCCTGCGGCGGAGCCGCCGGCCGACGTCGAGTTTGTTCAGGCCAATGCCGTCGATTTTGTGCGTACCACGGTAGCCGATTACCCCGGCGCCGTCTGGCTGGTGGGCGGCGGCTTGGCGGGCCAGTTTCACCGCGCGGGCTTGATAGACGAGTACGTAATGTCTGTGCACCCCATCCTATTGGGCGCCGGGATCCCGTTCCTGGGCGCCGGCGGTTCGCCAACTCACCTGCAACTGAAAGCGGTCAGGTCGTTCGACAGCGGCTTGGTGCAACTGCGCTACCTGCGGGTCGGCAGATAGGCGAGACCATGGCCCACCTGAGCGGCGACGACAAGCGGCGCTACGTGGCGGAGATGTTCGCCCGCATTTCGCCGCGTTACGACCTCATGAATTCCCTCATGACCGGCGGCCTGCACCACCGCTGGAAACGCGCAACCGCCAGGCTCACTGCTCGGTGCGCCGTCGGCCCGGCATTGGATGTAGCCACCGGCACCGGTGACTTGGCCTTCGCCCTCGCCGATTGCCCCAATATCACGGAAGTTGTCGGCGTGGATTTGTTGCCTGAAATGTTGTCCATTGCGAATCGCCGTCACGCTTCCAGGCCAAACAATGGAAAGACCGTACAGTTCGTCCAGGGAGACGCCCTACAATTGCCCTTCCCGGACAATTCGTTCGTCGGCGCGATTGCCGGATTCAGTCTCCGCAACATGCCCGACGTGCCATCCGCAATCCGGGAGATGGCCCGCGTCGTTGCGCCCGGCGGCAGGGTAACTACCCTCGAGTTGACACCCATGCCCCCCGGAATTACGTCCAGCATGGGCCGTTTCTATTTCCACCGCCTGGTCCCCCTGATGGGGCAATTGGTCGCCGGTGATCGGACCGCTTACACTTACCTCCCCGACAGCGTCGATTATTTCCTTACCGCCGACGGTCTAGCAGATGTATTCCGTCAGGCCGGGCTCGTCGATGTTGGTTACCGCCGCCTGGGGTTGGGAGGTGTCGCTTTGCATTTCGGTGATCAACCGGCGTGAAGCGCTTGGCCGTACTAAACCGTCGTATTGGGCCCTCCTGGTTCATTGAAATACCACCGCTGTTTCAGCATACTTGCCATTAAGTTGCCGTTCGAGGCCGTCAAACGAAGCGCCAGGCATACAGGAGGCGGCTTTGGGTTCCGCAGAGCAACCGCCGTTGGGTCGGGCAGAGCGAGAGAAACCGACCGTGGGGCAGCGCATCGAAGGCCATTTTCAAGGCAAAATTCTTGCCGGCCTGATGCAGCTGGTCCCTATCCTGGTGACCGTTTTTGTCCTGGCATTCATCATTGGTCATACTGATAGTTTCATCAGACCCATGCCTTTTGTAAAAGATCAGCCTTGGGACTTTCCTGGCATCGGGTTGATCGGAATTATCGTCGTCTTTTACCTGATAGGTCTTTTCGTTTCTCTGGCAGCCGGCAGACGGATCATGGGCGCCATGGGGTTCGTATTGCGCAAGATACCGGTGGTTAAGACTATCTTCGGAGTGACAGAGCAAGCTACAACTCTGCTTGCATCAGATTACAGCTTCAGCCGCGTGGTTTTTCTGGAGTGGCCCCGGGAAGGGATGGTAGCCGTCGGCTTCGTGACCGGTCGGGCATTCTCCCAAAACGGCGGTCATTCCATGGCAATCGTTTACATACCCACTGTGCCCAATCCGACCTCCGGTAATATGGCCTTCGTCAATGAAGACGACCTGTTCGAAACCGACGTCAGCGTGGAAGATGCTATGAAGTTGATCTTTTCTGGGGGTATAGTGTTACCGGAGCGGTTGGTGATGGCACGCCTCCCCCGGGAAGTCGAGGCCAAGGAGCGCGAGTTCATCGGCCGCTTCGAGACCTACCCCGAATAAACGCCAACGTACTAGCTAGCGACGAATAACGGCTAATCAGCGGAGAGCAGACAGCAGTGGAATACGAAACCGTCATCGGCCTCGAGGTACACGTCCAGCTGGACACTCGCAGCAAAATGTTCTGTGGGTGTCCGGCGGATTACCAGACCGCCGAACCGAACACCCGCACTTGCCCGGTCTGCTTGGGTCTGCCCGGTGCATTGCCCGTCATCAATCGCCGCGCGGTGGAGTACACCGTAATGACCGGGTTGGCCCTCCACTGCCGTATCCCCGAGTTCACCAAGTTCGACCGGAAGAACTACCCCTACCCGGACCTGATGAAGGGATACCAGATCTCCCAGTACGACCTGCCCCTGGCCCTGAATGGCTATCTGGAAATCGATGGCGACCCCGACTTGGAACACGGCCGACGACCTATCGGCGTCGAGCGTGTGCACCTCGAAGAGGACGTTGCCAAGATGCAGCACTTCCCCAACGATGCCGAAGGCTATTCGCTGGTCGACGTGAACCGGTCCGGCGTGCCGCTCATGGAAATTGTCAGCAGGCCCGACCTGCGTTCTCCTGAAGAAGCCCGACAGTATCTGACCTCCCTGCACACCATGGTCCAGTATCTCGGCGTTTCCACCGCGAATATGCAGGACGGGAACTTCCGCTGCGACGCCAACGTCAGTATCCGCCCCGCTGGCAGCGAAACCTTCGGCACCCGAACCGAAGTCAAGAACATGAACAGCTTCCGCTCCGTCTTTCTCGCCCTCGAATATGAGGTGGAGCGGCAACGGCGCGTGGTAGAAGACGGTGGGACCGTCATGCAGGAAACCCGCGGTTGGGTGGATGACCGGAGTGTGACCGTGTCCCAGCGTAGCAAGGAGTATGCCCACGACTATCGTTACTTCCCTGAGCCTGACCTGCCGCCGCTGAACATCGGCTCCGAATGGGTGGGTCGGTTGCGGTCGGCTTTGCCGGAATTACGTCCCAGGCGCAAAGCACGCTTCCAGGAGGAATACGAGCTTTCCGAGTACGACGCGGACCAGCTGACCGGCTCCCGCGCCATGGCCGACTATTTCGAAAAAACAGTGGCGCTGAGCGACCCAACGGCGAGCCCTACCGCTGCCGCCAAGGAAATCGCCAACTGGATGCTCGGTGACCTCTCATATCTGCTCAATCAGGACCACGGCGACATGGCCGACTGCCCGGTGACTCCTGGCGGATTGTCAGAGCTGTTGGGCCTGATCGGCGACGGCACCCTGTCCACCTCCCTGGCAAAGACGGTGCTGGAACAAATGTATGCCACCAGCGCCCCGGCGGTGGATATAGTGCGTGAACAGGGCTTGGCCCAGATTGGTGATATTGGCACAATCGAGGCCGCCGTTGCCGAGGCGATCGCCGCCAACCCCAAAGCCGTCGCCGACTACCTGAGCGGAAAGGAAACCGCCGCGCGCTTTCTGATGGGACAGGTGATGCGTCTAACCAAGGGTCAGGCGCAGCCTGATCTGGCCCTACGGCTGGTCAAGGCAGGGCTCGAGGCTCAACGGCCATAGCGTGGTAAAATATTTGCCGGAGAATAGATATGAGCCTGCTCAACATCGCCCAGATCGTCACCTCTATCGTACTTGTCCTGATCATCCTGTCTCAGGTTCGCGAAGCTGGCTCCGGGATGTTCGGCAGCGCCCAGAACACCGTCCGGACGCGACGGGGACTGGAGCGGACTATGTTCCAGTTGACCATCGCCTTGATCGTGGTATTTCTGTTGGTATCGGTTCTCAGCGTTCGCTTCTCCGGTTCCTGAAACCGCCGGCGCGTTGGGCCGGGTCTGCGTGTCTGCCCCGCCCATAGTTCTCGCCACCGATTTTGGCCTCGCCGATGCCTACGTGGGCATGATGCGCGGGGTCATCTTTTCGATTAATCCGCACGTCCACGTCATCGATCTGTCCCACGGCATCGGCCCGCAGGACGTGCGCCACGGCGCTGTGACCTTGGCCGATGCACATACCTACTTCCCCGACGGAAGCATTTTCGTGGCTGTGGTGGACCCGGGAGTCGGCACGGACCGACCGGCCATCCTCCTGGAAACCCCTGACTACCGCTTCGTGGCGCCGGACAACGGTCTTCTGTCACTGGTTTGTCGGCGATACGATTCCAACTTCGGAGAGTCGGACGTCTCAGGCCCAGCCACCATCCCCTACTGTTGCCGCGCTTGGCGATTGACAAACGCCACTTATTGGCGCCATCCCGTCAGCGCCACTTTCCACGGACGTGACGTTTTCGCTCCGGTGTCGGCGCATTTGGCTGCTGGGATTACTCCCGAAATGCTCGGCGAGCCGGTGTCCATCATCACCGCTCTGTCGATGCCAACTCCGCAACCGCAAGGCAGCATGGTCCGGGGGCAGATCATTTTCGCCGATGCTTTCGGCAACTTGGTCAGCGACATCACCGCCGCCATACTAGCCAACATGGGCGTATCCGGCGGCGAATCCGAAGCAGTGGTCAGCATCGCTGGGCATCGTATCGCTGGCTTGTCCCGGACTTTCCACGATCCACCTGGAGGCGGCTTAAAGGCATTGTTGGGCAGCCACGGACGGTTGGAGGTCGTGCTGGTGGACGGTAACGCTTCAACTGTCCTGGGTGCCAGGAGCGGAACGGAGATCGTATTGCGCGTCGGTTGACCCGGCTTATGTTTCGGACTGCCGGGTGCCCACTTTCTCGTCATGCCAAGGACAACTTGACAACCCTGTTCAGGCTGCCACCAGATCGCCAACCGCTCAGGTACGCGTGCCGCAGGCCATGGGCCTCAAAACGTTGAGCGATCATCCACCGTATGCTGACAACGACCTGAAGCACTGCCTTCCACACAACCAACTGTGAACCATATGTCTGCGCAGCCGATCCATCGTATCTGCACGGCTAACCGGTCAACCACCGCGTCGATATGTTAGTCAAATGGAGGGATTGACCGCCTCCTGCGAACATCCCGCGGCGACCGATTGCCAACGCTGCACTTCTACGTATGAGGTCCGTCGAACGCCTGAAGGTGGGCCCTTGACCTCTTGTTGACACGGCCCGGCCCCGTGCTACTATGGGGCAATTCTAAAGCCGGCGACTTCTCTGCCGGCTTTTGTTTACATTGGGCGATTGTCGTCCGATGGGAAAGATCCGCGTTACAAGGAGCGTGTTGCCATGGAACTCGACCGCGACACCTTGCTGAAACTTTACCGGACCATGACTACCATCCGTCACTTCGAGGAACGTGGCGTGCCCGAAACCGGTCAACGCGGGATGTCCGCGTCTGTCCACTCTTCTGTCGGGCAGGAAGCTGTCCCAACTGGTGTGTGCGCCCATCTGTCTGATGACGACTACATCGGCAGCACCCACCGCGGCCACGGCCACTGCATCGCCAAAGGCGTGGATCCCAAGCTCATGATGGCCGAACTTTTCGGTCGCATCGACGGCCCCAACAAGGGCAAGGGCGGGTCCATGCACATCGCCGACATGAGCAAGGGGATGCTGGGAACCAACGGCATCGTGGCGGGCAGCGTTCCGTTAGCAGTCGGAGCGGCGCTTACCTCCAAGATCCGCAAGCTCGGCCGTGTCGCGGTGGCGTTCTTCGGCGACGGTGGCGCCAATCAGGGTGTGCTCCACGAGTGCATGAACTTGGCTTCCGTCTGGAAGCTCCCCGTGGTCTTCTGCTGCGAGAACAACGGCTACGCCGAGTCCACTCCAGTCGAGTACGGCCTGTCGGTAGCCAACGTCTCTGATCGGGCTGCGTCCTACGATATGCCCGGCATCCACGTCGACGGCATGGACGTGTTGGCGGTGTACGAAGCGGCCGGAGAAGCCGTGTCCCGCGCCCGTGCCGGCAATGGTCCTGCTCTGGTTGAAGCTCGCACCTATCGGTACTACGGGCACACCGTTTTCGATAACCCGCTGACTTACCGCACCAAGGAAGAAGAGGATCACTGGCGCGCCCGCGACCCGCTGCTCACCTTCCGTAACCATATGGTAGCCCAGGGCAACGACATCACCGCCGAGGAGCTGGACCAGATGGACGAGGAAGCTCGCCTGTTGATGGAAGCAGCGGTGGCCTTCGCGGACGCCAGCCCGTTGCCCCAGCCCCACGAGCTCTATGAGGATGTGTACGGCGACTACCCGGTGGAGATGATGCGCCGAGGCGCCAATATGCCGGAGTAGCCCGGGCATTGATCCGGATAAACCGACTGCCTGGCAGTGCGGGGGATGTTCTAAACCGGCCGTAATCGACGTCACCTCTCTGGGAGGCACGAACCATGACTACCCTTATCGAAACACCCATGCTGCCCCCGCCGGGAGAAACCCGCATCTTGCAGACCCGCGAGGCAATTAACGAGGCCCTGCTGCAGGAAATGCGTCGCGATGAGACCGTGATTATCATGGGCGAGGAAATCGCCGGCGGCGCCGGTCGCGAGCACCTGGGAATCGTCGACGCCTGGGGTGGCGCGTTCCGTACTACCCGCGGCCTTATCCAGGAGTTCGGCAATGAGCGGGTCCTCGACACTCCGCTTTCCGAGGCTGCTTTCGTGGGAACCGCCATCGGAGCTGCTTCCACGGGCATGCGCGCGATCGCCGAGCTGATGTTCGTTGACTTTGTGGGCGTATGCATGGATCAGCTCCTGAACAACGCGGCCAAGATGCGCTACATGTTCGGCGGTCAGGTTAAGGTGCCCTTCGTAATGTTGACCCGCATCGGTGCGGGATTCGGCAGCGCAGCTCAACACTCCGAATCTTTCTACTCGCTCTTCAGTCACATACCCGGACTCAAAGGCGTCTGCCCGTCCGACGCCTATACTGCCAAAGGGCTGCTGATCTCCGCCATCCGCGACGACGATCCGGTCGTGTTCTTCGAGCACAAGGGCTTGTACGGCGAGACCTGTCCTGTCCCTGAGGAAATGTACGCTATACCCTTGGGCAAGGCCCGAACCGTGCGTCCAGGAACTGACCTCACCATAGTCGGCATCAGCAAGATGACGTGGGTGGCCGTTGAGGCTGCAGAGGAGTTGGCCAAGGACGGCATCAACGCGGAAGTCATTGACCTCCTCAGCGTGTCGCCCATTGACTATGACCATGTGTTGGACTCGGTTCGCCGCACCCACCGTTTGTTGGTGGTGGACGAGGACACCCCGGTGTGCAGCATCTCTTCCGACATCTGCGCTCGCGTCGCTGAGGAAGCGTTTGATCATTTGGACGCCCCGCCGTCCCGGGTCACTCCGCCGCATACGCCGGTTCCCTACAGCCGCGCGTTGGAGAACATCTACCTGCCTAATGCCGAGCGAGTGGTCAGCACCGCGCGCAGATTGATGGCGTAATCGGCCAATACGGGGGCGGTATTGAAACCCGCCCCTAATTCTGTAGCATATTCGGTGCAAGAACGATGCGCCCACATCTACCAGGAGGCTAAACATGACTACGGTTGGAAGCGGCAAGCACACCTACACGCTAACATCCGACTGGGCCAAGATGCCCGACGCCCATCCCATGGGTGCGGTGAGCGCCCTGGCTAGCGACTCGGCCGGCAGTATCTACGCGTTTCACCGATCAGATCCGCCCGTCGCCATATTTGACCGAGAATCCGGTAACTTCACCAGCGGGTGGGGCAACGGTTCCTTCGTGTACGCCCACGGATTCTACATTGAGGACGATATCGTGTACCTCACCGACCGGGATACGTCGGTCTGCATCATGTACACCTTGGACGGCAAACCAATCCAGATGCTGGGGCGTCACGGCGTCCATTCCGACACCGGCTGCGAAGTAGCCGGAGCGCTCGTTCCTCGGGCTGCCGGGCCGTTCAACTACCCTGCCGAGCTGGTGCCCTCCCCCAGCGGCGATCTCTTCGTTGCCGACGGTTACCGCAACGCCCGGATCCACCGCTTCGACAACGATGGCAACCACAAGTACTCGTGGGGCAAGCCCGGCAAGGAACACCCTTACGAGTTCCATCTGCCCCACAGCCTCCTCGTGACCAGGGACGACCGCGTGTACGTGTGCGACCGGGAGAACAGCCGTATCCAGGTGTTCAACACATCGGGTGATTTCCTCGCCATGTGGACGGACACCTGCCGGCCCACTGACATCGCCGAAACGCCGGAAGGCGACTTCGTTGTCAGCCAGCTGGCGCCGCTGGACGACTCCCACAGCCCCAGGGTCGCCATATTCGACCGGGACGGCAATGTGCTCGCGCGCTGGGATAGCCGCTCCGCCCACGGCATTTGGTGCGACGCCCACGGGGACATTTTCCTCGCGCTGACTGGCGACAAAGCCGTGGATAAATACGCCCGCAGCTGACTGGTACAGGCTTTCAACCGGACGAGCATCGGGGCGGTCAAAACCGCCCCTTTTAGCTCAATATTGATCTGCTACAATCCGGCCAATCGTCGCTACCGACGGAAGACGATGGGAGAATATTGTTATGGACCTCGGTCTTTTCTACCAAATTCAGGTTCCCAAGCCTTGGGACGACAAGAGTGAATCCCGAAAGTTCCAAGAGATGATGGAGCAGGTTTGTTTCGCGGAAGAGATAGGCATGACGTCCGTGTGGTTCGTCGAGCACCATTTCCGCTCTGAATGGTCCCACTCCAGCGCTCCTGATATTACCCTGGCGGCCCTGAGTCAGCGCACCACCAATATGCGTCTGGGCATCGCTGTAGTGTTGGCTCCGCTGCATCATCCGTTGAACGTCGCCTCCAGGATGGCAACATTGGATGTAATCTCCGGCGGACGCGTGGACCTTGGAATCGGACGTTCCGGTTATCCCTATCAGATGCTGCCTTACGGATCCGACCTAGTGTCCTGTATTCAAAGTTCGCTGGCAAAAGTGGGCGACGTTGGCCAGGATTTGGTCGGCGGTCTTGGTCCAGACAAAAGGTTTGGGGTCTTCGTTGGTGACGTCCAGGTAGCGGTAGATGGCAGTCTCCAGTTCGGCGCTGCTCTGATGCACGCCGCGGCGCAACTGCTTTTCGGTGAGCAGACCGAACCAGCGCTCCACCAGGTTCAGCCACGAGGCGCTGGTGGGTGTGAAGTGCATATGGAAGCGGGGCCGCTTAGCAAACCAGTTCCGGATCAGCGCCGTCTTGTGGGTGGCGTAGTTGTCCGCGATCAGGTGGACGTCGAGGTCGGCGGGCACCTCGGCCTCGATGGTATCGAGGAATTTGCGGAACTCCACGGCCCGGTGCCGTTGGTGGCAACGACCAATCACCTTGCCGGTCCTGGTGTCTAAGGCGGCGAACAGCGAAGTGGTGCCGTGACGCAGGTAATCATGGGTGCGCCGTTCCACTTGTCCCGGGCGCATGGGCAATAGCGGACGGGTGCGATCCAACGCCTGGATCTGGGACTTCTCGTCCACGCACAGGACCAACGCCCGATCCGGTGGATTCAGGTATAGCCCCACAACGTCCCTGACCTTCTCGATGAAGAAGGGGTCCGACGACAACTTGAAAGTCTCCGTGCGGTGTGGCTGCAATCCGAAGGCCCGCCAGATGCGGCTGACCGTGTTGTGGCTCAGCCCGCTGCGCTGGGCCATGGACCGGGTGCTCCAATGGGTCGCGTCCCGGGGCGCGGTCTCCAGCGTCAGCGTAATCACACGCTCCACGTCGTCATCGGTAACCGCTCGAGGCCGTCCGCTGCGCGGTTCGTCCGACAGTCCGTCCAGCCTCCGTTCCAGGAACCGGGAACGCCATTTCCCCACCGTCTCATCGGACACTCCCAGGTCGGTGCCCACCGTGGTATTGCTGCGGCCTTCGGCACAGCCCAAAATCATTCTGGCCCGCAGCGCCAAAGCTTGCGCCGTTTTCGGACGACGAACCCACCGCTCCAAGGTTTCACGCTCCACGTCATCCAAAATTAGCGGCGGCATTGGTCGTCCGATTGCCATGGTCATCCTCCTCTGGGCTGCTAACCCGGAGGATACCTCATCGCGAATACTATTACAATGAACTTCAGTTACACCACACTAGCGGACGTGTCGGAAATGGTGGAAGAGTACCTTCAGATCATCCCGGGGGCATGGACTGAGGAGACGTACGGATTTGAAGGCAAGCACTATCAAATCCCGCCCCGCGAGGTTATCCCCAAGCCGGTACAGAAGCCGCATCCTCCGATTTGGCAGGCCGTCAGTCAGGAGTTCACAGCCGAAAAAGTGGGTCGCCAGGGTCTCGGGTGCTTGGCGCAAACCAGCGTGGGTTTGGAACGGGCGGAAAACCTGATCCAGATTTACCGTGATGCCATCGCGGACCCGGAGCCCGTTACCAAGCTGGTGCATCCGCGTGTCGCCGGGAACACCGTGGGCCTGTGCATGGAGAACCGCCAGAAGGCGTTCGAACGCGCCGAAACCATCATCGATTGGTATCGGGAGCAGCAACGCATTCGCGATTCATACGTGTGGCAGGGCTATGATCCAGCCCGGGTGCCCGAGGACTACCAGTGGCATTACCAGCGTGTGGTCAACGCCGATACTGCGCGCGCCGACGAGGTCAGCTCACGCAAATTGATCGAAGAAGGCGGCCGGTTCTGCATCGGCGATCCCGACGATTGCATCAAATATATTGAAGACTACGAGCGCATGGGCGTGGACGAGATCATGCCGCTGTTCCAGGTTGGCCCGGTGACGCACGCTGAGGTGATGGAAACCCTGCGCCTGTTCGGCAAGTACGTCATCCCCCACTTCAAGGAAAAGGCTCGCCAGCAGGAGTTGGCTGCCGACAACTGACGACGCTGGGACCCGCGACCAATTGCGAGCGCGGGTCGCCAATCTGGACAGACTAAAGGGGCGGGTTGATTGGCCCGCCCCTCTTTCGCATCTGATGTTGGCTCGATCGGTTAGCGGGCGTAGTCTCCACCCGCGCCGTTGCCGTAGCCGTTGCCATAACCGTAGGTTTGACGCTCGTCAGTAGCCGTGCGGTTGCGCTCTCGTTCGATTCGGACTTGCTGACCCCGCGACACGTACCCGTACTGGGTTTCAGCCTCGTGACCGTTGACCGACGGCATGAAGTGGCGTGAGCCGAAGCCGGCGTAATCCAGCGTGCCAGCGATCTGCATCGGAGTGTTATTCTCGCCCATGATGTCGCTGATGGTCGGTATGTTGTCGTTCTGCAACGGGAAGAACAAGGAAACATGCATGTGGCGATCATCCGGGGATTGCTGGAAGTTGGACGATGCGAACGACCACATCAGGTTCGGGTACGCCACGTCGAAGTCTTCGCGGTGCATCTGGTCCTGAACGTCGGAGGCTATCTCCGCAAGTCCCGCTGGTTCCACTGGTAGGGTGATCACCATGCGCATCACCGTGTCCCCTTCGGGGAACGGATGCTTCGCCAATTGCAGGTCGGTGCGCTTGGGATCCATGATGTCCCACATTGCCGATTTGATCGTGAACGGCAACTGCTTGGCGTTGTCATTCACCACCACGATTTCGCGACCCCGGAAAGGCCCAAACAGTCGAGAACCGTTGCGGGTATCGGCTATGTCGACGCGTCGGTTCAGCACGCGTATCCCGAACCAACCGTTGGAGTAATCACCAAAGCTGTTGACGGTTTCCGCCATTGAACCGGCGTCAATCTGATACCGCATGCCTGCTTCCATGGAAGCAAGAGCGACTGCCAACTTGTCGTCCAACCGTTCGAAGTTTGGAGACAGGCTGTTGTCCGTGATCAGCGCCGGATGACGCTGCAACTCCTGGATCCCGCGGTTGTTACGGACCAAGCGGGTACCGATGGTTTCTTCATATGCTCCCCAAGTTTCGCGGCGCATGTTCTCCTTGAGCACCGCTTCGCTGGGAACCAGCACGATGGGCAGGAAAGTAGCCTCGGGGAAGCGCTCGCGCAGCATGCTATGCAGGACGCCGCCCAGCTTGGCATGTCCGCCGAATCCCAACCATTCCAGGATCAGTTGCGGGGGAGAACCAACCTCCTCGGACCGGCGCGCGACGGTTTCTACCATCCGCTCCATGTCCCGGTGGATTAACCCGTAGAAATCCTTGTACGCGTTTGGGTCGCGCAAGAAGCCGTCTACTTTAGGGAGGAAGCCGGGTATGATCACCGGCAACTGACCGCCGCGAACGCGGCGCATGGAACGAGTTTCATTATCAATGGAATCGATCGTGCCCTGGTTGCAGTCGTACATCAGGAGGCTCTGGACGCGATCCAGGACCCCAGCTTCGCCCATGCGCTTCGCCCACCTCCAGCTACGTTTGTAGCCAGCTGTGCCGACTGCCGTCGACACGATCGGGGGAGGCGTGCCATCACGCGTGAGGTCGCTCTGTGTGCCCAACCTATGTGGGGCATTACGGCGGATGTGGAAAGTGCGATTTTGATTTTTCGGCGGCATAGTTATGTTTACCCCCTATTTGACTTGGGAGGAACTGCCCCAGTAGCAGATAAATTACCTTTTAACCTAAACTAAATACCGTAGACTTGGCAGATGTACAGTTGGTGGGCACCCTTGCGACCGGATGATTCACACCAATCTGCACGGCATAGTTGTACACTTTGACAGTAACAGACGCGACTATACCAGATGGAAACAAATACGTCAAACGGATTGCGTTGCGTACATTTCAAAAAAACGCCCAGTTCTTGCTAAACAAATCGGACGTGCTGTTGACCGTTATCTTCGGTTTCCGTACCGTCATCCGCCGGTGGCACCACCGGATTGGACGCTATGTCGCGGAGGTGAAAATATGATCCGAACCCCGTCTCCATCATTGCTGTCGGGGCGTTCGGGAGCGCCGCGCCATCACCACGTAGTATATCCCTAACAGTTCTTAGTTCACCGTTCACGGGATAAAGCCTGGTAACGTGCATGTACGGTTCGGGCTCTATACCGTCGGTGAACCGTGCGGTATTGAAAGCGATGTCCAGGTTGGTGAACCGGTCGAAGATACTGCTATGGTCGAGGGCTTCGGCTGCGTGCGACGCCACCGGCTCCAGCTCATCGCCGTGCAAGGGCAGTGAAACAACTATCTCCTGCGGGGCGTTCGGCGGCTGATTGATCCCCTCCGCCAGTTGGGCCGCCGGGTCCAGCGTCGACCAGATCGCGTTTCCCAACAACGAGGACAGATCGTCCTCCGGTCCTACCGCGGCGTATTGCCGCCACCAGGGCGGGAAGTTCAGCCACTCGAATTTTTTCATAATCGGCATCTTCCGTTTTACCGCTGCCATGCCGAGCCAGCCGCCCGAAGCGGGCATCAAACGCCTCAAGGTAACACCCAGCTGGCTGACGGAAGGATCGTTTTCTTCTCCGAACTCTGCTACCTCGAACCCGGCTAACCCTGTAGCCAATCGGGCGTCATCTTCACGTGCGCTGACATCCGATTGGGTGGTGACCAAGCAGTTGGTGCCGGACAACAAGTTTTCATATTGTTCCCAGATATATCGCTTGGTCCATTCCTCTGACACGTGATCTTTCGGCAGCATCATGACCGGAAGCATGGTGCTGTTGGGGAACGCGTTTTGCAGCTTCTGATGCAGTAGGCCGCCAAGCACCGCGTGGCCGGAAAATCCCATGAACTCAATGATGGTTTCCGGAACACGCCCGCAACGCTCTGAGTGGAGCATCACCTGGCTGATGACATTGTCCATATCGCGTTCCAACGGTCCCCGGAAATCGCGATACCGTGTTGGGTCTCGCATGAAACCATTGGGCAGTGGAACGTAGTTGGGGAACAGTACCTGTGTGCCAGCTCCGGTTTTGGCTACCCCGAACGACTTTTGCAGCGTTTTTTGCACATTGGCCACCGTCACCTCGTTGCAGTCGTAGTAAATCGCAGTCTGAATGCGGCCGGCGGCAGACAGCTCGGACATCCGCTCCGAAAACAGCATGGATCGGCGGACGCCGGCCGTTCCTACGCCAACAACAACCAGCGACGCCGGCGTACTCTGCACCGCGCCGCGCTTGGCGGTGTGCAGGAGACGATGGTTGCGGCTACGCGCTCTAACGAAGTTGGATGGCATGACGACAGGTGACCTAAAGTTCAGTCGACGGCTGACCCAACAACGGATCGCCGCCGACTACATTTTAATGCCGACTCTTGCGTTGTGCCAAGCCGACGCGGTGACCGGTTTGGCGAATTTTGACTGCTACGCTCCCGGCTTGAGGAATGTCAACACGGCGTCGACGAAACTTTCAGGGTCTTCGATCTGCGGAATATGGCCGACGCCCGGCATGATGTGTTTGCGGGCGCGGACGATGTTGTTGTGAAGCAGTTCCTCTCCGTCCCGCAGCCGGTCAACCTCACCGTACAGCACCAGGGTCTCTCGAGCGTTGACCCGGGGCAACCTGTTCATGATGTCGTACCAGGCCAGCGATTCGTGCAGTTTTTTGACCCAGGCGCCGGCCTGTTCTCGCGTGCCGTTGTTGGCGTCAACCCATTCCTGCCGGGGTTCGGCAAACGTCGTGGACTCTTTAGCCTGTTCGACAGTCCGGGGTACGGGCATACCGTCGGCGTCGTAGCCCGCGGCCGACTCTGCGATGCGCTCCGGGGCCGTCCGGGCGTCCCATACCGGAGCGCCGACCAGGACGAGCTTGTCCAGCCGGTCCGGGAACGATGCGGCCATCTCGGTTGCCAGCACCGCACCTACTGAATTGCCCACGTAGTGACCGCGGTGGATGTTGAGTATCTGGCAGGCGTCATCGAGAGCCTGGGCGTAGTCCGGGATATTGAAATGGCGGGTGGGTTTGTCGGACTCGCCATGCCCGAGCATGTCGAACGCATAGCAAGTGTAGTGTTGGCTGAACGCATCTATGACGGAACTCCACGCCCAGGTGGACGTGCCCAGAGGATGCAGCATCACCAACGGATAGCCGGCACCTTGTTTGACATAGTGCATGTTGCCTTCACGAGTGGGGACGGTGTCGGTAAGGTCGCGCTGCACGAACATGATCGTGGCCTCCTGAGAGTCTGTGGCCGAACTGAACTGAAACTTGAACCGGAATTTGCCGGACGGTTGCCGCAATGCTAGCGACGGCCCCGGACAAAGTCAATCGCGCGAGAAAGCGTGGACCGATAGGCCCGGCGGCAGAGGCAAGTTCAAGCCTCAAAACCCAAAAAGCCGGGGGTCCACGCCCCCGGCTCGTTTGTCTGATATTTGTCCGCAGGTCGGTGAGGACTAATCGGCCGCCTGCGGAGCGAAGCTCTCTTGCGCCATCGGGGTGACGGCCTGAGCGCCTTTTTCATGCCGACGAAGGATGAAGCGGGGCACGATGACCCAGAGGGCGAACAATCCAACAAAAGCGGCAGCGGCGGCGATGGCAATCATTTCTTCTGTCTCCAAGCTGATTGGGCGATGCCGCCCGTTTCGTTGGAGACAGTATCGCGCTCGGTTGTTACGCGAATTTTGCACCAATGTAACGACTGTGTTACCGATCGGCGTGACTGCCTTGGGCCTTGGGAGGTCGCGGTCAACTTTGTGCAGCTCGTACGCCGAGCCACCAGTGGCGCCCCTTGCCGCGGCGCTTGCGCTGGTATCCGCGGGCCCTCAATTCGAGCCCGAATTTCCTTTGGCTGTGCGCAAGATAACCCTGGTCCAGGCACCATTGGGCGTACGAAGCATACAGGTCGCCGGCCAGAGACATCGCCTCAGCGTCGGTGGAGCACACATCCGCGACGAAATTGTCTATTGGACCGCATTCGCTGGCTTGCGAGGCTATTGTGATCGCCGGTTGCTGCGGGCCGTCCGGTGCTATCCAGCCAGAGCCTGGTACCGGCCCGGAGGTTGCTGGGCCGGGTCGGCGCAGGCGACCAGATCCGCTTCCGTAGCCCTGAACTACGGGACCCGCATTGGCTGCGGCGTATGAATCCGCTGGGGCCATTTCTTCGAGAGCCGTGTAATCGCCCTGGGCGATGCTGGCAGCGTCCGGAACCGGCATGCCGTCCACGCAATAGGAGGCGAACAGGACCAGGTCGAGATACGTTGTCAGCCCGCCGAGGTGTTCCCACCGCACCTCCCGCCCATTCCAGCTGGAGGTGTCAAAGGTGAGATCCATCTCCGGACAATCGAAGCGTTGGCGGTATTCGATCGGAACGACCCAGGTCGGATTCAGCAGTTCTCGCTCCAGGGTGTGTCCGATAACAAAACAGACTGCCCGCACGGCTCTCACGCTCGGGTCAGGCTCCTCCAGCGGCTCGTCGGCGGAGACGCCATCCAGTTCGCGTTGAGTCTGCAGTGCGCACAGGGCGAACGCGGCGCGGACTTGATTGCCGGCACACCTGATCAGCCCCCGTTGATCGGACATGTCCAGCGGGACGCTGGCGTCCACCGGCCGGCCATCCGGCGTGTAGATGTCGATGCTGGCAGGTACGAACGCCGCGGTGATCAATCCCTGGTGAGAGGCGGCGTAGAACGCCATGGCGACGCACAGGTTCTCCCTGGCCAGGCGGATGCGCTGGCCGGGCGACAACGCGGATGTCGACGGAGAACTGGTCAACGAGCCAATCGAGGAAGGGGCGGATATTCATCCGCCCCTGGAGCGTCGGGTTATCTGCCCAGGATGGTTTCGGCCTATGAGTTGATATCCATGACCACCTTGATGATGCCGTCCTGGCGTTGCTCGTACATATCGTAGGCGGTCTGGATGTCCGAGAAGCCGACGCGATGGGTGATCAGCTCGGCCGGGTCCGCCCAGCCCCGGGAGCGCAGGTCCACCATATCCTGGATCTGGCTGATGGGGTCGCCGCTGCGAGCGCCGGTGGTCGGTATGATCCGTGGCTGCTTGTCCATCCACAGATTGTGCTCAATGGGCACAATGTGATCGGTCTGCATGCCGAAGATGATCACCTGCCCGAACTGACGCACGTGTCGGAAACAATCGTTGAGGGAATCCGGATAGCCGGCGGCTTCTACGCACACGTCGGGACCTTGGCCCTTGGTAATCTCTATGACGGCTTCGGCCACATCCTGCTTGTCGGGGTTGATGAGATGGGTGGAGCCCATCTGCTTGGACTTTTGGAGGCGATAGTCCAGCGGATCGACCACGATGACATTGCGGGCGCCCATGCGGGACAGGATCATGGTGAAGCTGAGGCCGATGCTGCCCTGGCCGAAGATCAGGATGTTCTGCTGCAGCGGGCTACCCATCTGGCGGCAGGAGTAGAGCACCGTTCCCGGAGGCTGGCACATCACCCATTCGTCCAGTCCACCCTCATCGGGCAACAGCGCAAGGCGGCCTGGTTCGGACAGCACGTACTCGCAGAGCCCGCCGGTGCCGGCGTAGGGGATCGTGATGACACGTTGCCCCTCCTGGAACTCGTCGGTCTTGCTCTCGACAATGACGCCAGCCAGCTCGTGGGCGCCGCGGCACGGGGCAAGAGGGTACTCCGATTCGTCTAGGACCGGGCCGTAAGTATGACGGATGTCCGAGCCGCAAACACTCACGCATTCCATCTTGACGAGGACCTGCCCGTCGGCAGGGGCCGGAGTATCGACCTGGGTGAATTCCCACCGCTTGGGGGCTACCAGTTGGGCTGCTTTCATTTGGGGTCTGCTCCTTTGAAATAACGCGAAGGGTCGTGCCAAGAACGCACTGCCCGGCAATCATAGTATGCGGGCCGATTTAGCGGCAAGGGCGGACGGATTGGTGATTATCCAATCGGTCGATTGGTGACCTCACGGTCAACCTTGCGCGAAATCCACTGCCCGTGACCCACCGGGGCCGTGAGCTGTCCGTTTTCCACGGCGACTGTGCCGCGCATGATCGTCATCACCGGCCAGCCTTCGATCTCGAAGTCTTCCCAGATGCTGTAATCGCTGATGTGGAAATCGTCCATCGCCAATCGCTTCTTGATCGAGGGGTCGATGATGGTAATGTCGGCGTCGCTGCCGGGAGCCAACGCTCCCTTTCGTGGGTAGAGGCCGAAGATGCGCGCAGCGTTGGTGGAGGTCACGTCCACGAACCGCTGGAGGGACATGCCGCGCTTGGACACGCCTTCACTGTAGGTGATGCCGACGCGGGTTTCGGCGCCGTTGTGGCCGCCGGTGACGTCGCGTACGGTCTTACCGGCGATCTTGAGGTTCCAGTCGGTGCAGTACTCGTCGGTGGCCATGGTGTGCAGGCCGCCCCAGGCGATGCCCTTCCACAGCATGGCGGCGTCTTCCGGCGACTTGAGGGATGGGTAAGTGTGATACTTCATCCCGTTTTCTTCCTTGTAGTTATTGGCGTTGAAGCACGCGTAGTTGTGGAGTGTTTCGCCATAAATCGCCATGCCCTTGTTGCGGGCTTCGCCGATGGCGTTGATGCCCTCGCGGGCACTCACGTGGACGAAGTAGACGGGAGATCCGGTCCACTCGGCGACGCGCAGCACCCGTCGGAAGGATACATCCTCCGATTCGTTGCTGTGGACAAGGGGCATGTTCCACCACTCGTTCTGCTCCTCGCGCTGGAGTTTCTCATACATGTACTGCACCATGTCGTCGTCTTCCGAGTGGACGAGGAGCATGGCGTCGTTGCGCTGAATGACCTCCATCAGGTCATGGAGGTGTCCCATGCCGACCTTGCGCGGCTCGCCGGACATTTCGGGTGGGCGGATATTGGTCGTGAAGATCTTGACGCTGGACCAGCCACCCTCGATGTACTCGTGGAGGGATTCCAGGGTCCGTTGGGGAATCTCGCCGAGCAGCATGAGGTGGTGGGCGTAGTCTGCGTAGGAGTTGCCGCGCCAGGAGTTGTGGCGCTCCTGGATGGCTTCGTCGATGGTGTTGCCCGGGTGGTGGATTGCAAAGTCCATCAGCGTGGTTGTGCCGCCGAACAGGGCGGCCCGGCTGACCTGCTCGGGCGGCGCGGTGCGTAGGTTGCCGGGGCCCATGATGGGCGCGTCAATGTGGGCGTGGGGTTCAATGCCGCCGGGTACGACCACCTTCCCGGTGGCGTCAATCACGCGTCCCACGTCGTCGGTCATGGTGTTGGGCGCGGTGATGGCGACGATCTTCTCGCCTTGGATACACACGTCCCAATCGCCCACGCCCCAAGGGGAGACGACCTGGCCGCCTCGGATGATCAAGTCGATCATAATGTTCCTCCGTGGAAGCCGTCAGCCGGCAGAGGATGTTCATTCGGGCCGGCCGGGCGTCGCCAGTATAGCGCAAAACCTGTGGCCGGGCCGCTTCAATTGGAGTCGAGGGAACTCGCGGACGGTGACGGCCGGGGAATCCGGGTTGCACTTGGAAGAAAGCGAATGCGGCGTCATGGATTGGCTCGAATTGGCGGCCAATCGTCGACCTCGCTATAATGGGCGCGCCGCATCGAGGATTGCGGCTAATCTTCCCCGTACGGCGAGGACTCAATCATGGTCACCACCTACTCGTGCATCAATACCGAAACCGTGACGCGCCCCACGATGATGGGCCGGAACGAAGTCGAAACCCACATCGGCGTGGTCACGTTGAACCGCCCCGAAGTACTGAACGCCCTCAACTTGCAACTGGTGCGCGAATTGGACCAGGCTATCACCGATTATGAAGCGGACGACAGCGTGGGCGCGGTTATCATCACCGGCGCCGGCGAACGCGCTTTCTCCGCCGGAGCGGACATCCACGAAAACCGGGAGTTTTCACCCGAACAGCGCGAAGCGGGTCAGGCCGAGCGGTCCGAGTACACCTGGCATCTGCACACCAGCAGCAAACCCGTCATCGGCGCGGTGAATGGCCTTTGTTACGGCGGCGGCACGGTCCTGGCCACCAGCCTCGATTTCCTCGTGGGCTGCGAAAAGACCAGCTTCCGGTTCCTCGCGGTGAACTACGGTCAGATGAACGCAACCTGGAGCCTTCCGCAATTGGTGGGCATCCACCGCGCCAAGGAACTTTTGCTCAGCGGCCGGGAGGTTTTCGCCGACGAGGCGTACCACATGGGCCTCATCAACCACCTGGTCCCCTCCGAAGAACTCATGGAACGGACGCTGGACATTGCGGCCGGAATCGCCCGCAACCGCGTGGACGGCCTGGCCAACATCAAGCAGTTGCTGCTGGAACATTCCGGGCTGCCCATCGAAGAGCAGTACCGCAACGAGATCGACGGCCGCACCAGCCGCTTCAAGGGCCTCTCGGTGGAAGAAGGGTTCTCGGACTTCCTGGCCCGCAAGGGTCGGAAGCCCAATTCGGCCTGATCTTACACCCGGCGTAAACTAACTTGATGCCAGCCACGGGCGGGCACCAAGCATGAAAGTCAGCCACTTGGTGGTCGCGTTTTTGTTGTTCGCGGTAGGTTGTGCGACCCCGGTACCAACACCGTCGCCGACGTCAACGCCAGACTTAGAGGGTGTCTAAAAATGGGGAAGGCGGGCCAGTCTGCGCAGGGTGAGGCCGGTCATTGCGATGTAAATCCAGGTTTCGATGGTTTCACACAATGCTTCGTAGTCCTCGCTCAACCGCCGTTGCAGGTTCAGCCAACCAAAGGTGCGTTCCACGACCCACCGCCGGGGCAGGACCTGAAAGGTATGCTGCTGTGCTGGGCGCCGCACCAACTCCAGGGTCCAGCCGCCCACCGTCCTGGCCCACTCTACCAATTTGCCGCCGTAGGCCCCATCAGCCCAGATCAGCTGTAGTCGAGGGAACCGCCCCAACAGTCGGGTCAGCACCAGCCGGGCGCCGTCCCGGTCCTGTATATCGGCAGGGTGCACTGCCACCGCCAGCGGCAGTCCCAAGGTATCCACCACGATGTGGCGCTTGCGGCCCTTCACCTTCTTGCCGGCGTCGTAGCCTCTGGGCCCCCTTTTTCACTGGTCTTCACCGATTGGCTGTCGATGATGGCCGCGCTGGGACTGGCCTGGCGACCCTGGGCCTGGCGCAGCTCGGCGTGCAGGACGCCATGTGCCCGTTGCCAGGCGCCATCACGACGCCAAGTCCGGAAGTAGTGGAAGACAATGCGCCAGGGCGGCAGGTCGTGGGGCAGCATCCGCCAGGAGCATCCAGTGCGCAGCACGTAGCGGATGGCGTTGACGATCTCCCGCCGGGGGTAGGTGATCGATCGGCCGCCCGGTTTGGGCGGTGGCAACAAGGGCTCGAGCAGTTGCCATTCTCGGTCGCTGAGGTCGCTGGGATAGGCTAATCGTTTCATACCCCAACGTTACGACCAACCCCCTTATCACGCCTGTATACCTCTACCCCAATTTCAACCTTTTTAGACACCCTCTTAGACGCGACGCTGGAAGCCAGAGTACAGGAACGTATGGATGCGGCGGTGAACTTGGCGATGGCGCAATTTCCCACCGCAACACCGGTCCCTACTGCGACACTAATTTCGACTGCTACACCTGCGCCGACAGCTACCCCATTGCCGACCGATACCCCTCTACCGCCACGACAATCCCGACTCCCGTGCCCACTGCTACACCTTCCATTGCCGGTTGGGGTGCTAGGCTTGAACCGTGGGTGGTTTACATCTGGACGGATCACGGGGCGGGGACGGGGTTCTTCATTCAAGACCCGTCCCAGAAATCGGATTGGTACGTAGTCACCAGCGCTCACGTTGTAGGACGTAACAGATTCGTCCACGTTAGCTGGGCATATGATGGAATTCCGGACAAGGATCGGATCCGAGTGATGGGCGTCGACGAATTCGCGGATATAGCTCTACTGGACGTTAGACCCAACAGTTTTGACTGGAGTGGAACCGAATATGCCACGGGCTTAGCGTACTTGGAAACTTGGAGTGCAGGCATCAAAACGTCAACCAACATTCTGCAAGGCACCGAAGTCATGGCCATGGGGTTCCCAGACGGAGGGGGTGGCAAAACCATAACTACGGGCGTGGTCTCGGCTGAACGAGTCCCCAATGCTAGTTACGGGCAAGGGGTGGATTGGGTTAAAACAGACGCCGCTCTCAACCCCGGCAACAGCGGTGGTCCACTCATGACTGCCCACGGTGAAATCATCGGTATGAATACTTGGGGACGTAGAGATTTGGAAAACGTCGGCTATGCGTTGCCTATGCGCGAGATTTTGAGCAGATTCGACGCCTTGAAAAACGGGCAGCGCCTGATTGCTGCAACGCCAACCCCGGTACCCACACCTATACCCAAAGCCGACTTTACGGATGGGTCGTTCCTGGCAGTTTTGACTTGGGATGACGGTTGGTACAATACGAATCAAGACGGCTCCATTTGCGTTGACCAGGTGTGGCAATCCGGCAACAGGTACGAGTGGCGCGGGCAATGCGAATACGGCGGGCGGGAGCGAAACGGCAAGTTCTACGCTTGGTATCGACAACAGTGGCTGGAAGCCTATGTGATTGAGCTTGAAAATCGCCCGTACTGAGCGGATGACTTATGCTAGACCAAACATCCGAACGCAAGCGAATCCCGCCGATTGGCCACCGTTCCGGCGACGCGATAATCGCCCCGGATGGATCCGAAGTACGGTTGCTGCTGACCGACGAACATGGCGCGACGCGCTGCAGCGTCGTTGAAGTTACCCTTGGCGCCGGGGAAATCAGCCGGCCCGTGCGTCATCGCACGGTCGAAGAAGCCTGGTACGTGCTTTCCGGAACGGGGGAGGTGTGGCGCTGTCCGCCAGGAATACCGGTAACCGCGGTCTCGCCGATGCGCATGGTTGCTGGGGACGCGATCGTGATCCCTACGGGTTGGGGGTTCCAGTTCCGGGCTGACGCCGGTTCAGACTTGCGGTTTGTCTGTGTGACCATGCCAGCATGGCCGGGCATGGATGAGGCCGTGGATGTACCGGAAGGAGGGCTGGGTGCGGCCACACTGGCGCCGCCTGATGTTACCCCTGACGTCGAACCTCAATAGTTTCACCTTCCGCCAGCGCGACGCGGCGGTATTGGATTCCCATTTTCAACATCCAGTATCCGAGGGTGGCGGGACTGACCCCAAGATGGGAGGCCGCACGGCTCATCCCCATTTCGTTTACCAAGTCGGGCACCAGGCTCTCCAACTGCCGTCCGTGTGTTTCTTCCACGCTGCGCATTAACTTGGTCTTTCTGATTCGCTGCGTTGCCATATCCTCTCTTCTCTTCCCATTGTTATTCGCCAGCGTCGTTGAGGTTCGGGGCTGGCGGGTGTTGCGATGGCGCAATCATACACGAATGCTATGGAGGCGCACACTGCGCCTGTGTCACGTCTTGCCTGATTTTTATAAATAGTCTGAAATATCGCCATATATTTCTACCGTCCGCGCCATTAGGGCGTATGCGGGCGCGGATCGGACTAAGGGATAGGCAGCGAATTCGGTCCCGAGGGTTGGATTTCCCGGCGTGGTGGGGGGCGGTCCGGGCTGGCTTTGACGTGTCGTTCAACTGACCCGCCTCATCGGCCCATGGGGTAAAATCGCTTCATGTCTACAGTGCTGGGCGGTGGACGCCTAACGCCGGTCCGTCGGCAGTACCTAACCATCAAGCACTCTTACCCGGACGCTGTGGTGCTGTTCCGGATGGGTGATTTTTACGAGTGCTTCGACGACGACGCTCATACCCTCTCGTCGGCGCTGGAAATTGCGCTCACCTCCCGGACAATGGGCAAGGATACCCGGGTGCCCATGGCCGGGGTGCCGGCCGTGTCGCTGGAGACCAACCTGGCAAGGCTCATCAAGCAGGGGCACAAAGTGGCCATCTGCGAGCAGCTGAGCGACCCGGCGAGATCGAAAGGCCTGGTCGAGCGCGGAGTGGTTAGGGTAGTGACGCCGGGTACCGTCCTGGAGGCGGCACTGTTGGACCACCGGGCCAATAACTACCTGGCGGCGGTTTGCCGGGGCGAAGACCAGGCCGGGCTAGCTTATGTTGACGTCACAACCGGCGAGTTCGGCGTTTGCCAGATGGCGGAGGATCGTCTGGTCCTGGAATTGTCCCGGCTGCAGCCGTCGGAGATCCTGGTTCCCGACCGGGACGGCTTCCAGGACTTTGTCACCGACGCCGATGGAGTTGGCGAGGCGGCATATGTAACCCAGGTGGACAACGCAGCCTTCAATCTGGACGTCGCCCGTCGCACACTTCTAGACTACTACGGCGTACTGTCCCTGGAAGCCTACGGCCTGGAATCCAACGGGGCCCCGACCGAGCCGCTGGCTGTACGGGCTGCTGGCGCGATTCTGGAATATTTGCAATACACCTGGCAAGGCGACCGGCCGGTGTTGGCTCCGCCGGGCGTCTACAACACGACGTCGTTCATGGTTCTGGACCCGCAAACCCGGCGGAACCTGGAGCTTTTCGCCGCCGGACGGTGGGACAGTCGTGAAATGTCCCTGCTGAACGCGCTGGACGGCACCCGCACGCCAATGGGAACCCGGTTGCTTCGTCGGTGGTTGGGACAGCCGTTGTTGGACCTGGAACGCCTGGACCGCCGCTTGGATGCGGTGCAGTTCTTCTTTGACGATGCCTTCCGGCGTGATGAAGCGGCTTCCACGCTGGTCCAAATCTCCGACCTGGAACGGATCCTCAGCCGGATACAGACGAACGCGGCGACGCCCCGGGACCTGTTGGCATTGAAGCGGAGCGTGGAAGCTGCGGCGGGACTTGGCGTCCTGTTGTCGCGGGACCATGTTGAGCAAGTGGCCTGGCTCGCCGGCGAACTCAGGCCTATTCCCGAAGTGACTGCATTGATCGAGCAGGCCATCGAGACGGAACCGTCGGGTTCGGTTGGTGAGGGTGGAGTGATCCGACCCGGGTTTTCGCCGGAACTGGATCGAACTCGCGGTCTCTCCAGGGATACTCGGGGGTTCATCGCCGGCCTGGAATCTGAAGAGCGCGAACGCACGGGCATCCGCAACCTTAAGGTCGGCTTCAACCAAGTCTTCGGTTACTACATTGAGATCAGCAGATCCAATCTGGATGCGGTGCCCGATCACTACCAACGCCGGCAGACGCTGGCGGGAGCAGAACGATACATCACTCCCGAGCTCAAGGAATTCGAAAGCCAGGCACTCGACGCTCGCGAGAAGCTCGAGGAACTGGAGCGCAGCCTCTATCGGCAGGTTTGCCGCCAGGTAGCCGATCACGGCTCGGCCATATCCCGTTTGGCGTCGGCGATTGCCCGGGTGGACGTGTTTATGGGGCTGGCGGATGTCGCAGTGCGGTACGGGTACGTACGGCCCAACCTGAACGATGGGGTTGCAATTCGCATCGCGGACGGCCGGCACCCGGTGGTGGAACGGGCGCTGGGTGCTGGTGGCTTCGTGCCCAATGACGCCGCCCTGGACTCCGACGACGCCCAGCTCATGCTCATCACTGGTCCCAACATGGCCGGCAAATCCACCTTTATACGGCAGGTGGCGATCATCGTGCTGATGGCCCAGGTCGGCAGTTTTGTGCCGGCGTCGTCGGCCGCTATCGGCCTGGTTGACCGCATTTTTACTCGCGTTGGCCTCCAGGACGACCTGGCCACCGGGCAATCCACGTTCATGGTGGAGATGGTCGAAACGGCGGCAATCCTTAATCAGGCCTCCTGGCGTTCCCTGGTCATCCTGGACGAAATCGGCCGGGGCACCAGCACTTACGACGGACTGTCTATCGCCCGAGCGGTGGTGGAGCACCTGCACAACAACCCCCGCCTGGGTTGCAAGACGCTGTTCGCGACCCATTACCACGAACTAACCGAACTGGCGGCCACGCTGCCGGGCGTACGCAACTACAGCGTCGCGGTATCGGAGGAAGACGGTCGGATCGCGTTCCTCCGCCGGATCGTGCCAGGAGGAGCGGACCGGTCATATGGTGTGCATGTGGCGATGCTGGCCGGTATGCCAGCGTCCGTGGTGAGCCGGGCTCAGGAGCTGCTCACGTACCTGGAGCAGGATCGCGGATCGAGTTTTGGTGCCGGCCGAGGTGAGAAGCGAAAGTTGGCTCCGTCTCCCCAATTGCCGTTGCCCCTGTTTCCCTCAGGCGATGACTACTTGGCTGAAGCGTTGCTGGAGATGGACGTTTCCAACCTGACGCCGCTGGAAGCGATCAACAAGCTTTACGAACTGCAGGAACGGGCGCGCCGTCCGGAGAATTGACGAGCGGCCCAATGCGCCCCTGCGCGCACCGCAATGAACCGGAAGCGGTGCTTCTCATTGCGGGGAACTGACGGAGCGAAGCGACGGCCCTTGGTCCCGTCCTTTGGGGTGATTGGCCATCCGATTGCACGCGGCGAGTTCGACTGTCTGGGTGATGCGTTTCGTCCGGGTTTCCGACGTTAGGGCGGATTTTATCCACCAAAGGATGTTCTTCTTGGATGAGGCCGTGAAGTTCTCAAAGAAGGTCCGGGTGGCCTCGTTATACCCCAGCACCTAGGTGAGGTCTTCGGGTATAACCATGTCTTCGATCTCGTTGCAAGCTGTCCGTGCTCCGTTCGCCTGCACCGCCTCGAACATCCTGATGCTGGCGGAGCCATGCGGCCGTCTACCGTCAGGCGCGCTACCTTGCCTTTGTTGATGCGTGACCACGGGCTCTTGAGGTTGCGGGGCGTGAAAAGCCTCATCGCGCGCTCATCGTCGAGCTTGTGGGCCCCGGTCGACCCAGCCGAAGCACAGCGCTTCGTCGACTGCGTCGCTGTAGGGTACGAAAGGCTGGCCGGTGGCCTTCTTCCACGAAACGAGCCAGACCCCTTCCGAAACGACGTGATGTTCCTCCAACCATGCCCGCCATGCTTCACGGGTTTCCACGTGGAATAGTGGTCGGCCATCCTGGGCGTGGGTGCCAATCACGGCACCCATGCGGAGCTCGTTCACTCCCGTGGGTCGCAGTTCGCTAGGTCGGTCAATTCGCGGGCACTGACTTGAGAATGACCGGCGCGAGAATCAGACTGCGCCCAGCGTCTCTGCCAACGCCGCCAGATCTGACACGACGAGGTCTGGTACAGCGCTGGTCTGGCGCGTGCCTCCTCCTCGGTCGGCCCGTTTTACCCACACGGAGGTGATACCCAGCCGATTGGCCGGCTCGATGTCGTGGTACAGGCTCTCGCCGACATGGAGCCATCGCTCCTTGTCGACGTCCATAGCGGCGGCAGCGACTTCGAAGGTGCGCTGGTCGGGCTTGTAAGCCTGGACCTGCTGGGACGTGATCACGGCGTCAAAGTCAATGCCCAGCGCCTCGGCGGACCCGGCAAACAGGTCATCGTCCACGTTGGAAATGATCGCTAGCTTGTAGCGGGTTTTGAGCGCTTTCAGCGCCGCTGGAACGTCGGGGAAAACCGGCCAGTTCGGAAGGGAGTCCGCGAGGCCGCTCAAGTCGGTCTCGGCAAACCGCACACCCAGCCTGTCGCCGAACATCACCATCACTTCGCGTAGGGCGACCCGGTACTCCTTGAAAACCCCCGAGTTTTGCGCCCTTGGCTCCACGTCGGCAAAGAGCTCAAGTATCTCGGCGGTTTTCTTGCGAACTCCGTATCGTTCAAGAACTTCGGTGACCGCCGAAGAAATTCCAGTTTCCCAATCGACCAGGGTCCCGTAGCAGTCGAAACTCACCCATTCGATGTCGCTGAAATCACCCATTGCCAAAACCTATCGTCTGAGAGCGAGAAGCGTTCGGTCGAGGATAATGTGGCCTGTTTGTCTCCATTGCCCGACATAACGCGAAACAATTTGCTGTAGGCATGCTAGTGTGGTGTAACTGAAGTTCATTGTAATAGTATTCGCGATGAGGTATCCTCCGGGTTAGCAGCCCAGAGGAGGATGACCATGGCAATCGGACGACCAATGCCGCCGCTAATTTTGGATGACGTGGAGCGTGAAACCTTGGAGCGGTGGGTTCGTCGTCCGAAAACGGCGCAAGCTTTGGCGCTGCGGGCCAGAATGATTTTGGGCTGTGCCGAAGGCCGCAGCAATACCACGGTGGGCACCGACCTGGGAGTGTCCGATGAGACGGTGGGGAAATGGCGTTCCCGGTTCCTGGAACGGAGGCTGGACGGACTGTCGGACGAACCGCGCAGCGGACGGCCTCGAGCGGTTACCGATGACGACGTGGAGCGTGTGATTACGCTGACGCTGGAGACCGCGCCCCGGGACGCGACCCATTGGAGCACCCGGTCCATGGCCCAGCGCAGCGGGCTGAGCCACAACACGGTCAGCCGCATCTGGCGGGCCTTCGGATTGCAGCCACACCGCACGGAGACTTTCAAGTTGTCGTCGGACCCCTTCTTCATCGAGAAGGTCAGGGACGTTGTGGGGCTATACCTGAATCCACCGGATCGGGCGTTGGTCCTGTGCGTGGACGAGAAGTCCCAGATCCAGGCGTTGGATCGCACCCGTCCGCTATTGCCCATGCGCCCGGGACAAGTGGAACGGCGCACCCATGATTACCTGCGTCACGGCACCACTCCGCTGTTCGCCGCCTTAGACACCAGGACCGGCAAGGTGATTGGTCGTTGCCACCAACGGCACCGGGCCGTGGAGTTCCGCAAATTCCTCGATACCATCGAGGCCGAGGTGCCCGCCGACCTCGACGTCCACCTGATCGCGGACAACTACGCCACCCACAAGACGGCGCTGATCCGGAACTGGTTTGCCAAGCGGCCCCGCTTCCATATGCACTTCACACCCACCAGCGCCTCGTGGCTGAACCTGGTGGAGCGCTGGTTCGGTCTGCTCACCGAAAAGCAGTTGCGCCGCGGCGTGCATCAGAGCAGCGCCGAACTGGAGACTGCCATCCACCGCTACCTGGACGTCACCAACGAAGACCCCAAACCTTTTGTCTGGACCAAGACCGCCGACCAAATCCTGGCCAACGTCGCCCACTTTTGCCAGCGAACTTTGAATACAGGACACTAGGAGCGCGTGACGATAGGAGATGCGGCATGCTGCCGAACTACCTGGAAGGCAACCTCGCCAATGCTTAAACTTCGTTCGAGGTTGGGAATGGTGGGCCTGGATGCAACCATAATAGGGTTTCACGGTTGACCGTACAGTGTCATAATGTAGCACATCTAATCGGTTTTATGCGGGGATTGGCCCGATTATCGTAACTTGACGTTTCACAGGGTATCGCTTATTATCACTCCAATAGTGATAAATGGAGTGGTAGACATGGAACGACCAAAGACACTATCAGCCGCATTCGTCAAGACGATCACCCGGCCCGGACGGTATGGAGATGGTAGGGGAGGGCATGGCCTCAGCCTTTTGGTGGTACCCATGTCGTCAAATACTCGCCTATCCAAAACCTGGAGCCAAAGACTAAGGATCGCCGGCAAGCCTGTCAATGTCGGCATAGGATCGTATCCGGTTACGACATTGGCGGCAGCACGAGCAAAGGCACTGGAAAACGCAAGGGCGGTTGCGGACGGTATAGACCCCAGGGTCAAGCCTTCTCGGATACCGACGTTTGCTGTCGCCGCCGAGCTGGTTATTGAGGAGCATACCCCCGTTTGGAGATCGGGCGGCAGACAGGCCGACATCTGGCGTTCCAGCCTAGAACGCCACGTCTACCCGGTCCTGAAAGACATCCCAATCGACAAGATCACGACCGCAGACATCCGGGCCTGCCTGGTGCCAATCTGGGCAACGAAGCCGGAAACGGCCAAGCGGCTCAAGGGGTACGTATCCACCATCATGCGGTGGGCCATTGGACAGGGTCACCGCTCCGATGATCCTGCGGGTGTCGCGTTGACCGCTTCGTTGCCAAAGGTAAGCAAAGTCCAGGAACACCAGCGCGCATTACCTTTTACAGAAGTGGGCGCGGCGATTGCTACGATCCGAGATAGCAGCGCATGGCCGTCGACAAAACTGGCGTTTGAATTTTTGACGTTGACGGCCGCGCGGTCCGGGGAAGTGCGGCAGGCGCAATGGCGCGAGATTGACGGTGACGTGTGGACCATACCGGGCGATCGGATGAAAACAGGGCGCGAGCACAGAACGCCGCTATCGCGTCAGGCCATGGACGTGCTCCGACAGGCGCGGGAGTTGTCCGATGGGAGTGGGTTGGTGTTTCCGAGTCAGCGTGGTAAAGCACTCACGGACTCCACCGTTAGCAAGATGGTGCGGGAGAACGGGGTCGGATGCGTTCCGCACGGGATGCGCAGCAGTTTCAGGGATTGGGCAGCCGAATGTTCCGACGCGCCACGCGAGATAGCCGAGCACTGTCTGGCGCACGTTGAAGGTAGTGCAAGCGAGCTCGCCTATCGTCGCACGGACTACTTTGAGCGTCGCCGCATTCTTATGGAACAGTGGTCAGACTTTATATCGTCATAATGTTGCTGACAGACAGTTAGCGAATTCAATAAAGGGCGTCAACAAATAAATGACGTCCTTTATTAGTGTCATTGAGAGTTGCAATAAGTTGATACCGGATGATATATTGTTATAGTATACCGGTCTGGAGGAGCACAAATGACGACTATCGAACTCATGCGATGCGAGGAAGTGCTGACGGCCGTCGGTATTTCAAGGGCTACGCTGTACCGACGCATAAAGGATGGGACTTTCCCGCGTCCTATTCAGGTGGGGCCGCGTTGCGTGCGATGGAAGGCATCCGACCTGGCCGAGTGGCAGGATCAGCGACCACGCTCAGCTGAGAATTAGACAAAGAAATCGCCCCCAGACCGCAGCAACGGCCGGGGGCGCAAGAGCCGCTCGCACAGTCCAAAGTACAAAACGAGCATGAATAAATTACCAGTTGACAACACTGCCGTCAAGCGAAATAGCCGAACGTAACTGTTCAGAGTTGGTGGGGTGAATTGGGCGAACTTGGTTTGCGGGTGGCTGGCTTTGGGGGCGGTGGTTATGTCATATAACTGGGATGGATACCGAAATCAATCTCAGGGCAGCTGACCGGGATGTCCTGATTGGCATCATAGTCCGCCAGCAAGCCATCATCGAGCGGCTGGAGAAGCGGATTGCCCAGTTGGAAGGCCAAGCCAAACCCCAAAGCTCCCGCCGGATGCCCGGTCTGAAGCCCAAAGCGGACCGGGAGCCAGCACGTCCCAAGGAGCCACGCAAACCCCGGTTTCACGGCTTTGCCCGATCCCGCATGACGCCCACCCACCGAGTGGAGCATGTGGTGGAGCAGTGTCCCGACTGCGGGACCCACTTGTCCGGAGGCTGGGCCCAGCGCACTCGGGAGGTCATCGACCTGCCCCAGGTTCCGGCGCAGGTAACCGAGCACGTTTACCTGGCCCGCACCTGTCCACAGTGCCGACGCTGCTGTGTTCCCAAAGCACAACTGGACGGCGTGGTGATGGGCAAGCAGCGTCTGGGGGTCAATGTCATCAGCCTGATTGCAGCCCTGCGGGAGGAGGCCAGGCTGCCGTTACGCACCATCCAATGGTACCTGGACACCGTGCACGGGCTGCGCCTCAGCCTGGGCGCCATCGTAAATGCCACACGCACCGTGGCGGGCAAAGCGCAGACCGAACTGGTGGGCATACTGGAGCGCGTCCGCGGCAGCCCAGTGGTCCACGCCGATGAGACCGGCTGGCGTGAAGACGGACACAACGGCTACGTGTGGACTTTCAGCACCTCCGACCAGCGGTACTTCCTGCGGCGTGGTCGGGGCAAGGCCGTGGTCGACGAAGTCCTGGGCAAGGAGTTTGCTGGCGTGCTGGTCAGCGACTTCTATGCCGCCTACCACCATTACGACGGTCCCAAGCAACGCTGCTGGGCTCACCTGCTGCGGGACATCCACGACCTGCGTGTCCTCTACCCTGATGATAGATCACTGGCCCAGTGGGCTGACGCCGTCCACCAACTCTACCGTCAGGCCACGACCTTTACCCACCCTTCAGAACCACCACGCCGCACCGCCCAACTGACCCTGGAAAGGCGACTGCTGGCCCTCTGCCGTCCATTCCGGGACGACCCGTCGGCCGTCCCGGCCAGACTGTGCCGACGCATGGAGAAGCACATCAAGGAACTCTTCGTCTTCGTGGCCCAACCGGAAGTGCCGCCGGACAACAATGCCGCCGAGCGCAGCCTGCGCCATTTGGTGGTCAGCCGCAAGGTCAGCGGGGGCACCCGCTCAGCGCAGGGCACCGACACCAAGATGACGCTGGCCTCAATCTTCGGCACCTGGCGAGCACAAGCTCTCAACCCCATCGCTGCCTGCCGTCAACTGCTCACTTCCCCTCAACTCTGAACTGTTACGCGGACGGCTCCGGAACGACAACGGTTCCGGGCCACCCGGGAGCGAGCATTTGGCGGCAGGAGTTGAGCGATTTGCGGGCTGGCGTCCGTCGGATGACAGACGGGTTGGGCAACGGTAAAATCGCTACCCGAGTTCATTCCTTCGAAGCGTCAGTGCCGCCTCCCGTCGCTTCACCGGCACGTTGTTATTCTTCTATAAGGGGTTCTGAAGGCCGAGCGCCCAGGCTCACCATGTAGGTTCCGCTCTGGTCCTCCGCGATGGAGAGGCGGTACGCGCTGATGATCGGCCAATTGGCGTTCACGTCAGCGGGCACGGTTGAGTGGTTGGTGACGGATTCGGCGAAATGCTCCAGGGGATTGGAGGCGTGGTCGACAATGACGCCAGGCACGTCGCGGGCGAACACGTCGTCGTAGGCCACCTTGATCTCCTGTCCTTGCCTGATCGCCGTATCTATTGACAAAGTGAGCGTGGTATGCTCGCAAGCACTTCATTTATGAAAGCTTAGACGAGGTTTGAGATTGTCTCCGGTGACCGACACATTCCGCATATTGGCTGACCCGGACGCATCGTTCATTGACAAGCGGCGGTACGCTGCGTCGTTCTCACATGATTTCGGATGGCGCCCGAACGACCTGCTCGAGGTGCCGGGTGCGCTGCCGGCAACCAATCTAGTGGTCGAGCAGGGTCTGGAGAATGCGGCCATGCTGTCCTTCCTTCCATCCGACATTCGGGTGAACGATGTACGGGACGATGAACGGCGAGACATTCTCGGGCTGTCTTAGAGGGTGTCTAAAAAGGTTGAAATTGGGGTGGAGGTATCCAGGCGTGATAAGAGCGTCGGTCGTAACGTGGGGGTATGAAACGACCAGCCTATCCCAGCGACCTCAGCGACCGAGAATGGCAACTGCTGGAACCATTGCTGCCACCGCCCAGACCGGGCGGCCGACCGATCACCTACCCCCGGCGGGAGATCGTCAACGCCATCCGCTACGTGCTGCGCACTGGATGCTCCTGGCGGATGCTGCCCCATGACCTGCCGCCCTGGCGCATTGTCTTCCACTACTTCCGGACTTGGCGTCGTGATGGCACCTGGCAACGGGCACATGACACCCTGCACGCCGAGCTGCGCCAGGCCCAGGGTCGCCAGGCCAGTCCCAGCGCGGCCATCATCGACAGTCAGTCGGTGAAGACCACGGAAAAAGGGGGCCTCGGGGTTACGACGCCGGCAAGAAGGTGAAGGGCCGCAAACGCCACATCGTGGTGGATACCTTGGGACTGCCGCTGGCGGTGGCAGTGCATCCCGCCGATATACAGGACCGGGACGGCGCCCGGCTGGTGCTGATCCGACTGTTGGGGCGTTTCCCTCGACTACAGCTGATCTGGGCTGATGGGGCCTACGGCGGCAAATTGGTAGAGTGGGCCAGGACGGTGGGCGGCTGGACCCTGGAGTTGGTGCGGCGTCCAGCACAGCAACATACCTTCCAGGTGCTGCCCCGGAGGTGGGTGGTGGAACGCACCTTTGGTTGGCTGAACCTGCAACGGCGGTTGAGCAAGGACTACGAAGCATTGTGTGAAACCACAGAAACCTGGATTTACATCGCAATGACCGGCCTCACCCTGCGCAGACTGGCCTGCCTTCCTCATTTTTAGACACCCTCTTAGAGCCTGTCTACGATCTTTTGAGGATTAGCACCATGAAGGCAAGCACCGCCATTTGCAGGCTGGTATTGAGCTTCCTTTCACAGTTCTTCCAGAGTCGGCGGCACTTTTCCAGCCAGGCGAAAGATCGCTCCACCACCCATCGCTTTGGAAGCACCACGAAGGTGTGCAGTTCGTTGCGTTTCACGACTTCCACTGCGGATCCCAACCGGCTTTGCACCGCAGCGGCAAAGGGCTTCCCGGTGTAACCCCCGTCGACCAGCACCTTCTGGACCTGGCTGAGGTCGGCCCGGTTTTCGTCAAACATCGCCAAAGCCCCAGCCCGGTCGGCAACATTGGCGGTAGTCACAGGTATCGCATGGGGCAATCCTTGCGTGTCCACCGCGATGTGACGCTTGATTCCGGACACCTTCTTGCCCGCGTCATAGCCCTTGCTATCGGCACTGTCCGTGTTCTTGACGCTCTGGGAGTCCACGATGCAGAAGCTGGTCTGCTCTTTCCGTCCATTGCTTTGCCGGACCGCGCCAACCGATTTTTAAGGACTTGCTCCAGAATGGATTCTTTCGCCGGGCCAGGCTGCTCGCTCCATTGCCGGAAATACTGGTAGCAAGTGCGCCAATTGGGGAAGTCCGCAGGCAGCATTCGCCACTGGCATCCGCTTTTCAAGAGGTACAGCACGCCGCAGCAAACGTCATACAAGTCCACGGTGCGGGGTTTGGTCCGGCGGCGAGCCGACTCCAACGTCGGCAGAATCCGGGCGAATTGCTTCCGGCTGATGTCACTGGGATAGGAATGAGACATGATTACCCCTCCCCTGATAATAGTCTCAACTTAACCTATTTCAGAGATCGTAGACAGGTTCTTACAACAGCTTGGTGGATTGGCACATTTGGATTGATCAAGAGTCTGTCCATTGCTTCCATAATCGTTTCGACCCACCGGTTGCTACATACACAGAGCGCTTCAACCGGTCAGATTTCTCTGCGCTCGCAAGGGCCGCATTCGACCAGGCTGTGGGCCGGACTCGTAATCCGAATGTATTGGCCCTCGATGACGCGTTATTGGGCACGATATCAAGTTTGAAAGACATCCTGGGTTTAGAACTCCCCGATGCGAAGAGGTCGCTCTCAGCTCTGTTCAACGCCATAATCCTTGCTCGTGCGGTTGAGGACTTCGACGCGAGAACCGGCACGCATGGTGATGCCGATTCGTTACTGGATTACGTGAGGAACCAGAACGTGAGTATCGGTCAAGCGATAGAGCAGTTGATGTCAGAACGCACTCACGCGCAAGTGACCACCAATCTGTATGACAGTCGGGTATTGGATCCGTTTGACAGACTCTCCACAAGTAGCCGCATCCGTTTGGTGGAGGGTTTTTATCGACACGAAGCCGTTCCTTACACTTATGATTTCTCGGTAATGTCGAAATATGCCTTGAGCAAGCTTTATGAACGCTATGTCTCAGTGATGAGGGATGAACAGGCGATCCAACTGGCATGGTGGCCGTCGCCGCCTGAAGACGGGGGTAATAAGGGACTTGGGGGAGTGTACACCCCCCAGTACATAGCTAGTTTCTTTGCCAAGTACCTACGGAAGCAAGTGCCGCCGCGTGAATTCTCGGGGCTTACCGTCGCTGACCCAGCGTGTGGGTCAGGAATTTTCCTGCGGGCGGCTACAGAAGAGAAGCTGTTGGAGAACGATAATCCTGTCTCGGAATCGGTTGGACCTGCCCTCGATGCCATTTTCGGTGTAGACGTAGACGCTAACGCCGTGGCGGCGGCACGTCTTTCGCTTGCACTTCTGCATCTTGCGGCTGCGGGAGAACTACCCCATGACGTTCAGATTGAACGCGGGGACTCTCTCGAAATATTCGCTTCATCATCCGATGCTCCCGGTCCTTTCGACGCGGTAATGGTAAATCCTCCATTCGTCCGAACTGAGCTCCAGTCGGATGATTTACGGGCAGCAATCAGGCGACATACCGGTGTTGCAGTTAGTGGTAAAGCAGATACGTACTTGGCTTTCCTGATACTTTCGATTCTGGCACTGAAACCCAATGGGTACGGTTGCTTTGTCATTCCTCAGCAGTTTTTGACCTCGCCGAACCTCAAAAGGTTGCGGGATTGGGTTATGGAACATGCTTGGGTTCGCGTCGTCGCCGACTTGTCGGCCATTCGTGTGTTCAAAGCTAATGTTTACGTCAGCTTGTTGATCGTCCAGAAGAAAGATGTTTCTAGAGAAAACGCACCTACTGTATCGGTCATCCGATGCCAGCGAGACGTAGGCGCTGCACTTGTCGACTTTCTTGACGGACATGACCGTCGGACGTCGTCATATGCGATATTCCAGTCCCAGCAAGAGTCCCTCAAACGCACTACGTGGTCTGTCCCGTTTCCCGAGGAGACTGGACTACTACGCAAGCTAGATGCCATGCCGAGACTTAACGATGTTGCGGTAGTTCGGCAGGGCATGATCACTGGGGCTAAGGACGTGTTCATAGTTGATAGCCAAGAGGTCCCCGAAAGCGAACACGCAATATACCAGCCGTTTCTCCCTGACCCAATGATCGGGCGTTATACCCTTCCAGAGGAGACCGATAAGCAGGTTTTATATCCGTTCCTTGAGGGTGCGCCTGTCGATACGTCGCAGATGGAAAACCTTTTCCCTGAGACATGGGATCGGCTCAATCGATTTCGAGATGGTCTCACCTCGCGCAGGTCGGCACCCAGCGACCCTGGGAGTTGGTGGCGACCGTCTTGGCCTCGGTCTCCGAACGAAATGTTCGTACCGAAGATTGTAGCCCCGGAACTGATCCTGCTTCCTAGATTCGGGATTGATCTGTCTGGACGGTGGGCGGTCGGTCATTCTCCTTACGTGAGAGCTCGAACTGGAGTCGGAGATGAAGATTCTCTGCTTGTACTGACCGCCGTGTTAAATTCTAGTCTGACGGCTTGGTATATAGACCTAAACGCTAGGAAGTACAGAAACGGGTACAACAAGATTGGGGTTGCTCTTCTGCGGCAATTGCCTATCCCTGATTTCGGTCAAATACCAAAGCCCACCATTCGTACTGTAGCCTCAGTGGTCCGGGAGTTGGCAGATTTGTCTCAGGAATTCGACTACTTGGGCGCTTCTTCGCTTGATGACTTGGTGTTGCGGGAGTTGTATCTCTTGGAGGAGGAAGACATCAGGATGCTGAAGCCGCAATCTTTCCTGTAAGCACCTTCCGGTTGTGCCGCCATGACGGACTTAGTCTGTGCAGCGGAGAGCCTCATGAAGGATCGTCCCACTGGTCTCAGTGGGCGGCTACAGCAACTATCCAGTGATCGGGTCCATGTCGAGCCACGGTCGATTTCCTCCATAATTGAAATCGCGGCTAGGCCACCCGGAAATCCAAGCACGGTAGCCCGGAACGATTGGACATTTCATTCAAACGTCGAATCGATCATATGCCACTATCGAGAGATTTGGCAGTTCATCGACATTGGCGGGAAAGAATGCAGGTTGCATAACCTCCACTTCCACCTCTTGCAATACAGCGGTCCAAATGACCCTACAGAGGAATTATTGGCTTTCCACTGGCACCCGACGGCTACCACATCAGATGCCCTTGGCCATCACAGTCATCGTCCTCACTTGCATTTTTCGGTGGCCCCTGACCCGCTTCCGAAAGCGCATCTCGGGGTGACGCTTGGGGTTGCCACTTCGGATCAAGTCACGGTCCCATACTTGGACGCATGGCTTGATGAGGCAGTCCGCATGGTGGCCACGGAGGTTCTCGGTTCGTACGTCTAGCGATCTCGCAGGGTTTTGAACCGGAAATCCGTTTAGCCACATGAACCAAATATTTCTCCCTGCCACCTGCGTCGTGATAAGCCCGATTTGCGGCGTGTAGGAGCATCACGAAAATCGTCGGATCAGCAATCAGTTTCGGCACGGGCTCCTATCGGAGTGGCGAAATGTCCTCGACCCGCGACGCGATTGCCGTACTTGGCGCTACGGGTTTGAGCACCACTTTGACTCCTTTCATCACGGCGTCTCCGATTCTGGGAGTTACGCAAGTTTCTCTGAGCCGCGTTTTTCGTTGACACTGTAGAGGGGAGATGATAGGATACCCGGCAGTTAAATCGCGGTGATGGGGAGTAGTAGGCGCGGAAGGCCGCATAGAGAGCCGACGGTTGGTGGAAGTCGGTGGCCGGAATTGCTGAACTCGCCCCGGAGCGTCTCGACTGAAGTGCGAAAGCGTGCGTAGGGCGGGCGGGTCGGCTCCGATAACGGCTGTGTACAAAGAGTTTCGCGTGGAGCGCTCGATACCATGAGCGGGGCGCGGAAAAGAAGGGTGGTACCGCGGGAATCACAACCCGTCCCTTCGGGGTCGGGCTTTTTTATGCCCCGACCAATCCGGAACCCGGAGAGAGCACAGGAGTAGCCGAAATATGGAAATGACAGGCGCGGAGATCATTTGCGAAAGCCTGCTGCGCGAGGGCGTGGACACGATATTCGGGCTGCCCGGCGGCGCGGTACTGCCGTTCTACGGCGCGCTGTCCGGCTATCCCAAGCTGCGCCACATCCTGGTACGGCACGAGCAGGCCGCCGCGATGGCCGCGGACGGCTACGCCCGGGCCACGGGCAAGGTGGGGGTATGCTCCGCCACCTCGGGGCCGGGAGCAACGAACCTGGTGACCGGGCTGATGGCAGCGCAGATGGACTCGGTGCCCATCGTATGCATCACCGGGCAGGTGCCGCGGGCGGCGATCGGCCGCGACGCCTTCCAGGAGACCGACATCACCGGCATCACGCTGCCGGTAACCAAGCACAACTACCTGGTGATGGACGTGCGGGACATCGCGCCGGCCATCAAGGAAGCCTTTTACATCGCGCGCACCGGGCGGCCCGGCCCGGTACTGATCGACGTGCCGAAGGATGTACTGGCCGGCGAGAAGATCGAGTTCGAGTGGCCAGACGAGGTTAACCTGCCCGGCTACAACCCGCCGGGCGAACCGGATGCGAGGCAGGTGCGAGTCGCCGCCCACCTGATCAACCAGGCGGAGCGGCCGGTGATCCTGGCCGGGCATGGCGTCCTGATCTCACGGGCGTGGGACGAGCTGCGGGAACTGGCGGAGAAAGCGCAGATCCCGGTGATCACCACGCTGCTGGGCATCGGCGCGATGTCAACCGAGCACGTGCTGAACATGGGAATGCCGGGGATGCACGGGATGGCGTACGCGAGCCTGGCCATCGACCGGTCTGACCTGGTGATAGCGCTGGGGGCCCGGTTCGATGACCGGGTTACCGGGCGGCTCAGCGACTTCGCGCCGGGAGCCAAGATCGTGCACGTTGACGTGGACGCCACCGAGTTCAACAAGAACATTGTGGCCGACGCGCCCGTGCTGGGCGACCTGAAGGACAGCCTGCGCGCGCTGATACCGATGGTGCAATCCAACGTGCACCTGGACTGGATCAAGGAGACGGACACGCTGCGGGCGGAGCATCCCTCGCTGTTCATCCGCAAGTCGGCAGAGCTGCTGCCGCAGCAGGTGATGAAGCAAATCTCGGACGAGACCAACGGGGAAGCCATCATCGTGACCGGCGTGGGGCAGCACCAGATGTGGGCGGCGCAGCACTACGGCTACAAGGAGCCGAACTCGCTGATCACGTCGGGCGGCAGCGGAGCCATGGGGTTCGAAGTGCCGGCGGCGCTGGGAGCAAAGGTGGGCCGGCCGGAGAAGACGGTGTGGTCCATCGCCGGCGACGGCGGGTTCCAGATGACGCTGTGCGACCTGGCCACGGCCGTTGAGAACAAGATCGACGTGAAGTACGCCATCCTGAACAACGGGTCGCTGGGCATGGTGCGGCAGTGGCAGGACTTCTTCTACGACAAGGACTTCTTCGCTACCATCTACAGCGGCAACCCCGACTTCGTGAAGCTGGCGGAAGCCTACGGCATCCGGGGGATCCGGGTCACCGAGCAGGAAGACGTGGCCGGCGCGATCCAGGAAGCGATGGAAACGCCGGGGCCGGTGGTGGTGGACTTCGTGGTGAAAGAGGACGAGTTCGTGTACCCGATGATTCCCGCCGGGGAGTCGGTGCACGAGATGCTGGAAGAGCCCGAGGCCGAGGGGGTGGGTTTTGAACGCGCCTAGCACGCAGCAACACACCATCATCGCGCTGGTGCAGGACCGGCCCGGGGTCCTGACCCGGGTGGCCAGCCTGTTCCGGCGGCGCGGGTTCAACATCGCCAGCCTGGCGGTGGGCGCCAGCGAGCAGAAGGGCCTTTCGCGGCTGACCTTCGTGGTCACCGGCGACCAGTACACGGTGGAGCAGGCCACCCGCCACCTGGACAAACTGGTGGACGTGGTGAAAGTATCCAACATATCCGACGAGGACGTGGTGGCGCGGGAGCTGGCGCTGATCAAGGTGCGGACCACGCCCACGAACCGCAGCGAAATCCTGGAGATAATCAACCTGTTCCGGGCAAAGGTGGTGGATGTGGGCACCCTATCGCTGGTAGTGGAGACCACCGGCGAAGAGGAAAAGATCGACGCGCTGTACGACCTGCTGCGGCCGTTCGGCATCCTGGAACTGATGCGCACGGGGCGTGTGGCCATGGTTCGCGGCAAGACCGGCGGGCGGATCAGCGACGACGTGGGAGCTGACGCGGTCATCATGGGACGGAACGGAGCCACGGCGGAGCCGGCAGTTAGCCTGGCGCCGGAGCACTACGAGGGAGTCTAATCTGCGTGCATCATTCCGGCCCTGAGCCGGAATCCAGACATGTACCAAGCAAAACCGTTTTCCTGGACTCCCGCTTTCACGGGAATGACGGGAAGTATCCGACACAACCTTGGCCAAACGAGGATGAACTAGCATGGCAGTGAACATTTACACCGAGAAAGACGCCGACATGTCCTTCCTGGAGGGCAAGACGGTGGGGATGATTGGCTACGGCAGCCAGGGGCACGCCCACGCGCTGAACCTGCACGACAGCGGGATCAAAGTGATGGTCGGCCTGTACGAGGGCAGCGCGAGCCGGCAGGTGGCGCGGGACGCGGGCCTGGCAGTCGGCAGCGTGGCCGAGGTGGCCAAAACGGCCGAGGTAATGATGGTGGCGATCCCGGACCACGTGCAGAAGGACGTGTACCGGGACGAGATCGCACCCAACCTGGCGCCCGGCTCCGCGCTGATGTTCGCCCACGGGTTCACCATCCACTACCAGTTCGTGGTGCCGCCGCCGTCGATTGACGTGATGATGATTGCGCCGAAGGCGCCGGGTCACCGGATGCGGGAGCACTTCGTGGAGCAGGGCATTGGCGTGCCGTGCCTGCTGGCCGTACACCAGGACGCCACCGGCAACGCGAAGAACATCGCGCTGGCCTACGCCTCCGGCATTGGCTGTGCCCGCGCCGGCGTGCTGGAGACCACCTTTAAGGACGAGACCGAAAGCGACCTGTTCGGCGAGCAGTCGGTGCTGTGCGGTGGCGTCACCGCGCTGATCAACCTGGCGTTCGAGACGCTGGTGGAGCGCGGATATCCGCCGGAAATCGCGTACTTCGAGTGCCTGCACGAGCTGAAGATGATCGTTGACCTGATCCAGCAGGGCGGGTTCAACTATATGCGTTACTCCGTTAGCGACACGGCGGAGTATGGCGACCTGACCCGTGGCACGCGGGTGGTCGACGACCACGTGCGGGAGAACATGAACCGGGTGCTGGACGATATCCAGAGCGGGTCATTCGCCCAGGAATGGATGGCGGAGTGCGACGAGGGAAGGCACAACTTCCTGCGCCTGCGCCAGGAAGCGCGCACCAGCCGGATCCACGAGGTGGGCCGGGGCCTGCGCGAGATGATGCCGTGGATGAATCCGCGGGAGATCGAGTAATAACCACCCCACTGTCATTGCGAGGAGCGTGGCGACGTGGCAATCCCGTTGCCGTGAATTTGACCAAGGACGGGACGAGATTGCCACGCCACGCTCGCAATGACAAAGTCCCCACATCGAGCGGCAACGTTCGAGACTCGAGGAGGTGACACATGGGCATGGAGGTACTGTGCAGAGCAGTTCACCATCGCAGTCTGGTCTTGGCGAGGCTGGCTGCGGTGGACTGCGTGTGCCTGCCGAGCCTTTCCCCGACAAGCACGACGTAACGATCAACGCTGACGCGCCCACGACCGGCGCCCAACCCCATGGAGGGAAAGGTACCAAATGGCTGCACAAGTAAAGTTTTTGGATACGACGCTGCGCGACGGCGAACAGTCGGCCGGCATCGGCATGACGGTCGACGAAAAGATGCAGATAGCCCGGCAGCTGGCCCGGCTGAAGGTTGACATCATCGAGGCCGGCTTCGCCGCCAGTTCACCCGGCGATTTCCAGGCCGTCCAGCGCATCGCCGAGGACGTGCATGGCCCCATCATCTGCTCGCTGTCCCGCGCCGTAGCGGGAGACGTCGACGCCGCGTGGGGCGCCATCAAGAGCGCGGAGAAACCCCGCATCCATGTATTCCTGTCGTCCTCGGAAATTCACCAGATGCACCAGCTGCGCAAGGACCGGGAAGACGTGATGACCATGGCCGTGGAGATGGTTTCCCGGGCCAAGTCCTACTGCGACGACGTCGAGTTCTCGCCGATGGACGCCACGCGCACCAATCCCGACTACCTGTACCGGATGCTGGAAGAAGTCATCAAGGTTGGGGCGACCACCATCAACATCGCCGACACCGTCGGCTATGCCATCCCGTCCGGCTTCCAGACCATGTTGAAGGATATCCAGCAAAACGTGCCGGGCGTCGAAAACGCGACCCTGTCGGTGCACTGCCACAACGACCTGGGCCTGGCGGTATCCAACAGCCTGGCCGCCATCGAAGTGGGCGCGCGCCAGGTGGAAGGCTGCATCAATGGCATCGGCGAGCGGGCCGGCAACGCCTCGCTGGAAGAGATCATCATGGCGCTGGACACCCGCAAGGACCTGTTCGGCGTCGAGTTGAACGTGGACACCACGCAGATCTACCCGAGCAGCCGCCTGGTGAGCCGCATCACCGGCATGAACGTGCAGGCCAACAAGGCCATCGTGGGCGAGAACGCGTTCCGCCACGCCTCGGGCATCCACCAGGACGGCGTGCTGAAGGACCGCTCCACCTACGAGGTAATGAAGCCCGAGCGGGTTGGACTGCCGCCGGAAGTGCAGCTGGTATTGGGCAAGCTGAGCGGCCGAGCCGGCCTGCAGGCCAGGCTGGAGGCGCTGGGCTACTCGCTGACCCGCGAGGAAGTGACCGGCGTGTACGAGCGGTTCGTCGAGCTGGCGGACAAGAAGAACGAAGTGACCGACCGGGATCTGGAAATCCTGATGGACGAGGAGAACCGGACGTCATCGGAGCCGGTGACCTACGCGCTGGAGACGGTGCACTTCACCAGCGGCGACAAGGATATTCCGACGGCGACGGTGCGGCTCATCGGGCCGGACGGCAACGCCAAGACCGACGCCTCCACAGGCAACGGACCGGTGGACGCGGTTTGCCGCGCCATTGACCGGGTGATCGGATGCACCAGCAGGCTGGCCGACTTCCAGGTGCAGGCGGTCTCCGAGGGACTGGACTCCGTGGGATCCGTCACGATGCGGATTGAGAACAGCGGCCGGATGTTCTCGGGCCGCAGCGCCAACACGGACATCATCGTGGCCAGCGCGCAGGCGTACCTGAGCGCGGTGAACCGGATGCTGGCGGCGGACGAGGAGATGTCGCTGCCGGAGGTTGGGACGACGCCGGACTAATCTGCCGCGCCGAACCACCAACGTGAGACTTGCGCCCCTTCCCGGTTGGGAGGGGGCATTTGCTATGGTTGAGCCGCCGGCTCAGTAGGGGTTTCGTCCCAAGTCCTGCCGTCGAGGACGCGGCCGTTACGTTTCTTGAAAACCCCGCCCCATTGCTTGAAGTGGAAAGGCACGCCGGCAGCCTGGCACTGGTCACGGATGTCTATGGCCCACTCTTCCTTCATCTCACGAGCGCCAGGGCCAGACTCCCCCCCGACGATGACCCAACCGATGCCTGCCAGGTCCAAATCAGGCAAAGCGCCGAGCAAGGGTTCCAAGGACAGGAACTTAACCGCCGCGTCCATTTCGCGCAGCAGGTCAACTCGGTGGACGTAATCTTGCGATTCCACGCTGGCACCCATCCAAACCTGGTTAGGCCAGGACAGTTGCGAGTTCATGCTGGCCACTCGCTCAGGGCGCTTGGTGAGAATTTGGTAGCGATGCCAGTCAGCGCGAGACATCACGTCGAAAACCTGAGCGATGAAATCATCGGGGACCTCAGCGTGAAAGAGGTCACTCATGGAGTTGACGAAGATGGAGCGAGGCTTGCGCCAGCGCAGCGGAATATCCAGCGTATCTGGATGCAGGGTCACCGCGAAGCCGTTGCGGTACTTCTCCATACCGGTGGCCTTAAGACGCTTGGAAAGGCGCTCGGCGTAGCAATTCTTGCAACCGGGGCTGATTTTGTTGCAGCCGGTTACCGGGTTCCAAGTTGCGTCGGTCCACTCGATTTTGGATGCGGCCATGATAACTACTGAGCTGAAACGGCTAACTCAACATCCTGAACTGGCCACTTTCCTTCCTCTGCGTAACTTTGTCCCAAAAATCTGCACCTCGCTCGTGTTTGCTGGCGAACAGCAGACAGTACAGCGTCGTGTGCTTTGAGTTGTCGACCACCACATTATCCTTGACGTAACGGTAACCGATGTTATGGAGCTCATGCGCATATGCGTCCAGGAGAACCCGAGCAGGCTTTTCGCCCGGTGTTAGACCCCTCATTGCAGCCAGAAATGGCTCCTTGTAGCCGACGCCATGCATAAATTTATCCAATTGTGGCAGTTCTTTTTTCCAATTGCGCTTGATGAAACCGATCGGGAAGTTGACTATCAAGTCGATACGTCGGGATTCTGCCAGATTGCCTATCGTATCGAAGGAAAAATCCCAACCCCAAGGGTCAAAAACGGCCAAGCCAAGCGAACTCCTCGCCGGTGGCAAATCCTGGATCATCCGACTAACTGATGTATCAGCGTCACCTTTGTAATAACGGACGCTAGTCTTCTCTGGCAATACTAAACCGGAGATGCGCTGCTCTAGCGCGGTGAGGCAGTCGGGATTATTGTCACCCAGATAGTAGTCTGTGAACTTCGACTTGGACTTGGCTGCAAGCATTGGTGACCCATCAATCTCGGTGATCGTCTCTCTAATGCGGCACACGCCTGGCCCGGCGAACGGGTCAACGTAATATCGGCAATCCCACTTGTTCTGCATTCCCGCGTTGAAGATACTAACAATCCGTTCAACTACGAACTCTTTTTCTTTGGCGTGCGCGGCTACTTCCAACGAGGGCAGCCCATCGGAGGCGGAAACGAAGCCTTGTCCCCTGGTCTTAGTGCTCATTCAACAACCTCCAATTTGTATGTGTTGCGCCGCTTCTATGTTATACAACTTTACGTAGTGGGCGCCTGCCAAAGCGTCTACCGAAACTATATGAACTTCCCAGGTTTGCATTGAAATAGTACAGACGTCAGTTGGTTTTCTAAAATGTGCGGGTCCTGCCTTGCCAAAAAGCCGCCGCATTGGCTCGTGTCGTGCCATGTCATTGTCGCGGCTACAATAGCACACATCTTCTAAATTGACGAGTGGGTTGCATGACAGGTCTACGCAATAGCCAGCGGCAGCATTGCGCTTGACGGTTAAGTAGGCATTCGAGTACATTGCGAGCATAATTCCGTCGAACTCGGCGCAGAAGGAACTATTTATGGCTACGCTGCAAGACCGCACCACCGTGGACATGGAACAGGCACTGCAGAACGGGTTCAGCCTGTCCTGGCTCCAGCAGATCAAGGACCAGGTTCCCGGCGCCGAAGAAGAACTGGCGCATGATCCCACCCTGGCACAATACACCCCCGACCTGCTGGACGAGTCGCCGAACCAGACCCAGCGGACGCGCGGGGCGATCGCCCGCGAAGGAGTGCCGCAATTCTCGGCGTACACCTTCCGCGACAAGAAGGAAGTCTGGGGCTTCAACCTGACCAAGCTGTACCAGGAAGCCGTATCACGGCAGTGGTCATCGGCTACGGACATCCCGTGGGAGACGCTGCGGCCGCTGCCCGACGACATTGAGGCGGCGCAGTGCCAATTGGCCACCTTCTTCGCGCAGGTCGAGTTCGTAGCCGCCGACGTGCCGGGACGGTTCATCGCGCAGATGTCTCCGGATTACCACGAAGTGCGGATGTTCCTGTTGACGCAGGTGATGGACGAGTCGCGGCACATGGAAGTGTTCCGCAAGCGCGCGCTGGCCAACGGCGGCGGGCTGATGCGGATGATCGACTCGGTGAGCGACGTGACGGGCGGGAGCACCGACAACGCCCGCGAGTTCACCGAAATGTCCAGCCGCCTGCACATCGTGGGCGAGGGCAACGTGCTTACGCTGTTCCGCTTGGGCGAGTTGATGGCGTACAACGACGCCGAGAAGGCCATCTACCGGCGGGCCGCGCAGGACGAGGCGCGTCACGTGGCGTTTGGCGTACTGCATGCCCGCTACATGAACGAGTGCTCGCCGGAGCGGCGGGAAGAGGTCCACGCCTACCTGGACGAGGCCGAGGACCGGCAGGCGACGGGCAACGGCGGTGAGAATCCGGCCGCCCGCAGCGCGAACCTGACCGCCGAATCGCTGGCCATCCTGCTGGGCGGCGGCGCGGACAAGGCCGAAGAGGGCCAGAAGATCCTGGCCGCCATCCGCCAGCGGCAGGTGAAAGAATACTTCCAGCGGCTGAAGTCCTGTGGCTTTGACGACCGCATCGAGAACGGCCGGGTGAACCCGGCGCTGCTGGAGGTCTACCAAGCGGCGGCGTAACTCGCTGAAATCTGCCTCAACTGCCGACCGCATTCTGGGCTAGCGTCGTGCAGGCACAGACGTATCGAGATGCCAGCAGGAAGTTGCTGGCCCAAGGCTATGCGGAATTTGAGCAGGGCGCTACCCGCCAAGCGTCTGAGAAAGGCTGGGGAGCCACCGCGCAGATGCTCAAATCCATCGCCGAGCAACGGGGATGGGAGCACAAGGGGCATCGGCTGATACGGCGAGTCGCGAGCCGTTTAGCGGATGAGACCGGCGATCTTGACATCCGTAGGCTGTATCGGGTGGCGGACAGTCTCCATACAAACTTCTACGAAGACCTGGACACGGTTGAAGATGTGGCGGCAGGGTTAGAAGATATACGGCGGTTCTTGGGTATACTGGAACCGCTGCTGACCGACGACAACCAGTCTTAGTCTCCGCAACGAGTTGCACGAGCATAGTTCACGGCCCGTCGTCCTGAGGTCGGCGGGCCGTCTTGATGCATCGGGTCAAATTAACCGCATACTGTCACCTTCAACGATCCTAAACAACACCCGCGCATCTGATGCAAGTAGTCTTCCGCACCAGACAGCTACAGCGAAATTACGAGGACACCACTCGGGCTATCACGGATTGGGGGTATGAGGTTGGCAGACGTTACGCTGATCGCGTGAACCATCTCTATGAGGCCGGGGGTTTTTACATGATGCCAGACAGTTGCGCTTGCATCCCTTGCGCGGGTCGCGTACCGGCGAATTTTCCATCTATCTGACGGGACGATGGCGTCTTATCGTGACGCGAGGCGACACGGCCCAAAGCATCATCATCGAGGAAGTGAGCAACCACTAGGACGACTAGCTACGAAACGCTTTATTCCAATCTGGCCATACTGCCCGGCGAAGGCTTATTGGAAGAGATTGAGTTCCGTGGCATATCCCCACGTGAACTCGCGGCGTCGCTCAGATTGCCGGTGGAGGCCGTGAACGAGCTTATTGGCGGAGATCGCGCTATCACTCCCGACATCGCGGCCAGTCTGGAGAGCGCTTTGGGCGTATCGGCTCAGTTCTGGCTCAATCTCGAGGCCAGATACCGGACCACGCTGGCGCGGCAATGGGAAAAGACTGGCGGCAAGAAAGAAGACTGGACACGGTGGTGCTACGGCCGACTCATCCGTCAGCGTGGAGAAGAGGACGCGGCGCCCGACCGAGCGGCCGTATAATCGAGCCGACCATCCCATCGCGTAAGGTGAGGCATTATGACCACGCAGAATGATCCGCAGAACGGCAGCGACCCGGCCGGGCCGGTTGACGACAGCGACCCCACCGGTCACTATCGCTCGTCCGTGGCAGGGCGGGTTCAACAGGAGGCCGCCGACAGCGAAGCTCCGGAGGCCCCCGCCGCCGATACCGTTGAGGAGACAGTAGAGCCGGAAGCTCCAAAGTCTTCAACAGAGCGGTTTCCGTGGATGAAGGACACTAGGCAATGGGGGACGCGGGCTCCTCTTACAGCACACGGTCTGACGATACAAGCGATAAACGTGGGCCTGTACGGGGAAATCCCGGAGGAAAGCAGGGAGATGACCCGGATGCCGCGCGGTTCCTTTGCCACGCCGGGAATGCCCCGCCTGGACAACTACTCGGTGAACCGCAAGGATGAGCTGTGGTCGGATAACGCGGCCTGGCTATACGAGGAAGCGATACAGCGGCGCTGGAACGCGATGCAGGACATTCCGTGGGGTGAGATCCCCGACCAGCCGGAAACGCTGGAACTGGCCTGGTGCCAGCTGTGCACGGAGCTGGGCCAGCACGCCACTGCCGAGATCGACACCATCGGCCTGTGGCTGCACCGGATGAACTACGCGTACATTGAGCCCAAGATGTTCCTGGCCACCCAGGAATTCGACTCGGCGCGGCACTTTGAGGCGATGCGACACCGGGCGCTGTGCAACGGCGGCGCGTTGGGACTGGAGTCGCCCGGCATGTTGAGCCGGCGCATGGTGGAAACCCGGGCCGGCTGGCCGGAAGTAGCGGTTTCACTGTACAGCGCGCGCGGCACGCTGACGATGTTGCTGTACCGCTTCGGGACACACTTCGCCACAAATGCCGTGGACCGCAGGCTCTTCAGCCTGTGCCTGCAGGACAAGGCGCGGCACATGGCCTACGGATTGGCCATGCTGAAGCTCACGGTTGCCGTCAAGGGCGTTGACTTCGGCGTGTCGCTGCGGCGTATCCTCGGATCCATCGAGAAGGACATGGCGGGAGAGATGAAGGACCCGGTGCTGTGGGAGGCCATGGCGATCATCGCCGGAGGGTCGGTTGCCGGGATGGCGGAGGGCATGACAGCGGTCAACAAACTGCGCACGGACTACGTGCGCCAGTACCTGACCCGGATGCACTACGTGGGAATCGACAAGCAGCAGAGCGGATTGCATCCCGACCTGGCGGCTGCGTTGCAGTGACGGGGAAGGCTAGTCATGCCGCCGCGAACACGCCGACCGGAAACGCCGGACCGACGGGACGCTCGTGTCCTGAAGCACCTGGCGCAGGCGCGGGACTACTGGTCAAAGTGGCCGGCATATCTCGCGGAAGGCGACGTGTGCCAGGCCGGGGAGAAGGGCTGGGGAACGGTCGCGCAGTTGACCAAAGCCGTGGCGACGCTGCGCGGGTGGGAACACTATGACCACGTGGCGCTCCAAGAAGTGTTAACCGCGCTCGCTCGCGAATCTGCTGGCCATGAACTAGGCTGTGTTGACATTTCACCGTAACCAAATGAGGGCAGCAGTAAAGTGAAGGAAGCCCAGGTATCTGGCGTCCAGCTTCTCAAATCGGGAGAATACCCGGCGATAGTGCTTGATCTTGTTGATGAAGCATTCCACCAGGTGCCGCTCTCGGTAGAGGCAAGCATCGTAGGCTTGGGGTTCCTTACGGTTGGAGCGTGGCGGTATGACCGGACGCATGCCTCGTTCCAGGATGTACTGGCGAAACTCACGGGAATCATACCCCTTGTCGGCAATCACGTACTCTCCGGCATGATCGGCGATCAGCCCCTGGGCCTGGGTGATGTCGTGCTTTTGCCCCCCAGTCAGGATGAACCGCAAGGGATTGCCCAAGGCATCCACGCTCACGTGGACCTTGGTGCTGAACCCGCCGCGGCTCCGGCCCAGGGCCTGGGCCGCCTGGCCGCCTTTTTGGGGGGCGCTCCGGCGGCGCAGGGATGGGCCCGGACCACGGTGCTGTCGATGATGAGGTATTCCAGATCCGGGTCGTCGGCGCAATGCTGATGCAGCAGTTCCCAGATACCCCGGTCGCTCCAGCGGGCAAACCTTTTGTAGACGCTGTTCCAATTCCCATACTCGGCTGGGAGGAGCCGCCATTGGGCGCCGGAGCGGGCCACCCAGAGCACGGCTTCGATGAAACGGCGACATTCCTCTTCCCGACCAACATACAGGTCGGCGCGTCCTTGCAGGAACTGGAGAACCTTGGTCCACTGACCTGTTGAGAGCGTAAGTCTTGACATATTTCCATTATAACCAAATGTCAACAGAACCTAGACATCCTCAGGGGACTACGGGCTGCAGAAAGTCTGCACGGGAACTTCTACGAGGTTTATATGGACCGTAGGGTCGCGGAAGTTGCCCTGGAAGACGTGCGGCCGCTGCTGGACATTCTATGGGGCTTGTTGCCCGAGCAATATACCGGCGGGGCATCGTTCGCCCAGTGGGTGGAGCAGGGCTGATCGTGCTGGAATGACCCGATAGACCGCAGCAGAGTCTGCGGGGGTTGCCGCGGCGATGGCGTACAATGGCCGCCGCTCATGCTGATATCGTCCGCGAACCTGCTGCCCGAAGATATCGGGGCTTTCGTGCGCCTGGCGGTGCTCTGCGCTTTTTCCGGCGCCGTCGCCGTCTGGGTCAGTGGATGGTTCCAGGCGCTGGTGGCGACCGTGTTGGGAGACCCCGCCCCCCGGGCACAGGGACGCCTCTTCGGCAATCCGCTGCGTCATCTGGACATAGCAGGGATGATCCTGGCGACGGTCTCCGGATTCGGCTGGGGACGGCCGCTGCCGGGACCGCCGGACAGGCAAGGGCGATGGCCGTCGGTAGTAGTAGCCGCTGCGGGCCCGCTGGGGAACCTTACGGTCGCGTTCCTGCTGGCGTCGCCGGTCAAGGCAGGCCTGCTGGGTTGGACCTACCCGTCGCCGGACAGTTTGAACCTGGTAATGACCGGCGGCCTGCGGTCGGGCATATCCGACGTCGTGGGGTTGCTGGTGATCTACAACCTCATGCAAGCCGCGTTTCAGGTGCTGCCCCTGGCTCCTTTGGCCGGATACCGGGCGTTGGCCGCACTGCTGCCGGCCTCGACGGGAGAGGGACACCAGCGGTTTCAGCGGTTTGCTCCGTTGCTGCTGGTGGCGCTGGTGGTATCGGATTACGTGCTGCGACCGGGGATCCTTTGGTCCACGGCGCTTCCCGTGGCCAACTGGCTGGCGGGACTGGCCACAGGTTACTGAGTGGGCCCAAACCGCTCGGTTCGAATGGCGGACTCGGCGACGCCGATACATAACAGGGCGTCGGCGGCGGCCTCCACGAAACCGGTGGGCCCGCAGGCGTAGGACAGCGGAGCCGCATTACTGCCGTCCATGGCGACCAGCTCGTCGATGCACTCCCGCAGCATGGACGGGTCAACCCTGCGGGCATATCCGATCCAACCGGGCGGCTGCCGTCGGGTAAGCGAACATCGGACGGCCACGCCGGCGCTACGCCGACCCACGCTATCGAGGAACTTTCGGTAGATGATGTCCTCCGGGCCGCGCGCCGAATAAAGCAGCAACGCTGGCGTCTCCGGCGCGGCCAGCTCCAGGTGCATCAGGATCGATTTCAGAGGGACGATGCCCGAGCCGCCGGCGAGCAGCAACAGGGGGCCAGCCAGATCAGGAGTCCAAGTGAAGGGGCCGCCGATGGGGCCACGCACTTCCAGTACATCGCCCGGTTCCACGACCTCGTTGAAGTATGGGGATACCTCGCCGTCGGAGATGTGCTCCACCGTCAGATCGATCAGCTCAAAATCATCGGGAGCGGAGGCCACCGAGTAGGAACGCTGGGCCTGGTAGCCGTCGGGGGCGGTCAGGCGGACGTCGTAGTGCTGGCCGGCGCGAAAAGGGCGTGGCTCGGAGAGGCGCAGGGTGAAGGTCTTGGCGCGGTAGGTCTCGACAACCACCTTTTCAACAGTGGCGGACTGCCACGGTGTTGGCGGCGGTTCGGAGGGCTGTTGCACTAATCACCCCAGTACCGCTGTTCCTTCCACGGATCGCCGTACATGTGGTAGCCGTACTGCTCCCAGAAGCCGGGTTGGTCCTGGGGCATTAACCGGATACCGCGCAGCCACTTGGCAGACTTCCAGAAGTACAGGTGCGGCACCACGAGACGAGCCGGTCCGCCATGTTCGGCGGCGATGGGCTGTCCATCGAACTCAAAGGCCACCATCCCGCGACCCTCGAGCACGTCCCACGTGGGCAGGTTGGTGGTGTAACCGCCGTAGGAAAAGGCCATCAGGTACGGCGACGGATCAGCGACGCCGGCGGCGGTGAGGAGATCATCGATGGTGACGCCCTTCCAGGTTGTATCGAGCTTGCTCCACTTGGTAACGCAGTGGATGTCGGTATGGATTTCGGTCTCGGGCAGGGAGCGAAACTCCTGCCAGTTCCATTCACCCAAGGGCTCACCTTCCGCGCCGACCAGGACAAAACTCCACTCGTCAAGCGGAACGCGCTGAGTGGGTCCGGCGGTGAGCACTGGGAATCCCCGTTCCAGGTACTGACCGGGTGGGATTGGGCGGGGAGGCGTTTCGCGGCGCCGTCCGAAGAATCCTCGGGTAACCATCTGCGCGTACTCCTGATGCCGACGTTGGTTGACGAGGGTATAAAATCCGTAGAAGACTGTCAAACACCGAATCGACCATCACCGCGCCAGCGTCGCGAGGTCAGGCGAGCTCGACCGCCGTTGCTACGCCAACGAGATTGCCACGCTTCGCTCGCAATGACAGTTTGGACACATGTGGGCACACATGAGCGTCAGCATTCGTAGTCGTAGTCGTCGTACCTCTCGTCATAGTACATGTCATCATCAGGCCGGCGGCGGAACCTCCCGTAGAGCCATTTGCCCACGACAACCACCACCGCGAGCAACACCAACCCGCCGATCAACCACACGTCCAGATAGGCCAGGAAAGACAGGTCAGCAGGTTCACCGCCGCCTTGCAGCGCCACGGCCAGTACAATTAACTGTGTCATGCCAAGGTTATTTGTCGTCGCTGCGAGCAGCCATACGGGAGGCGCCGGTGACCGGATGGTCAGCCGGTTCGGGAGGCCGCGAGTTTGTGGGCCAAGTATGTAGCGGTGGCGCTGACCGCCGCATCTCCCATCGGCGAGGAACTGATTTCCATACCGCTGGGCGTGGGACTGGGATTGGAGCCGGCGCTGGTCGCCGTGGTGTCCGTGGTGTTCAACATGCTGCCGGCGGTGGTGATTTCGGCGCTTTTTCGGCGTGCGGAGCGCGGGACGGGGGTATTGAGGGCAACGCTGCGCCTGCGCCCCGAGCCGGTTCGGTCGGCGGTCCGCTGGATGCTGCGGCGGCGCAGCCAACGACTGTTGCGGGCGCTGGACCGTTGGGGGGTGTGGGGTGTGCTGGTCGTCACGCCGTGGGCCGGGGTGTATGTTACCACGCTGACTTTGGAGGTGGCCGGGATGAACCGGGGCCGGCTATTGGCATCGGTCGCCGCAAGCCTGAGTATACATGGAGCCATCGCTACGCTGGCGTCGGTAGGGGTTTTCAGCCTGGTGTAACCGGAAATCGCCGAATCCCGCATCGTTCGCCGAATGACGTCTGCGGTTTGGATGTACAAAAATAGCGCCAGGCGCCCGCCACACCACCTGACAGACGGTGAAGCACGGCGGAGCGAGGGCGCGGTACACCAGCCCATTGGCGGAGATCATGAAGCAATCGGTAAATTCGTTTCTGCAACACCTCATCGTTGAACGCGGTTTTTCCCAGAACACGTTGGACGCGTACAGCAACGACCTGAACCAGTTCCGGGTGTTCGTTGCGGACAACCTGAACTCCGAAGACCAGGAAGTTTGGCGTCTGGTGGACCTCAACCTGCTCAACGCGTACATCAGTGAACTGCGGGACAACCGCAAGTACCGGGACACCACCACCGCCCGGAAGGTGGCGGCGGTGCGGTCGTTCTTCGGATACCTGAGCGCAAACGGGATGATAACCGAGGATCCGACGGAAAATCTGGGCTCGCCACGGGTGGGACGGACGGTTCCCAAGTACATCTCAGAAGAGGACGTGAAAAGTTTGCTGGCCACGGCGGCGGACACCGGAACACCGGAAGGGCGCCGGGACGCCAGCATCCTGGAGCTGCTTTACGCTACAGGATTGCGGGTGAGCGAGCTGGTGGGGCTGAACGTGCAGGACATCGATTTCGAGGAAGGATTCATCCGCACCTGGGGCAAGGGTTCCAAGGAACGGATCGTTTACCTGTACCCGGACGCCCTGTCGAACCTGCGGGAATACATCGGCGGAGCCCGCGTTGAGCTCCTGAGCGACAAGCGCGGCGAGACGGCGCTGTACCTCAATCGGCGTGGCGAGCGGCTGACGCGGCAATGGGTGTGGAACATCCTGAAAACGGCCGCGAAAGCCGCCGGCGTGGACCCGAAGATAACGCCACACACGCTGCGGCACAGCTTCGCCACCCATCTACTACAGAACGGGGCATCCCTGCGCCACGTGCAGGAGCTGCTGGGGCACTCCAGCATTTCCACGACGCAGGTTTACACGCACCTGACCGATTCACACGTCCGCGCCGAATACGAGCGAAGTCACCCACGGGCGTGACGCGGAGGCGGCGGGGCTGTAACAACCTAAAGCCGCGGTGAGCAGAAAGAGAGCGGCGAGGGTCCGGTTACCCTCGCCGTTGCAGGTTCTTTATCGCCTCGTCAATGCGGCGTACCTGCTCGGTATCCCCGGACGAAAGCCGGTAGCAGCGGTCCAGATATAGCTGGGCCAACTGCACTCCGTTCGGGGTGGAATCGTTGGCGGCGTCGACCAGCGAACCGACACCAAACTCATCAGGCAGGTGCCGGCCCAGGGCGGTCATCTCCGCGATGATGTCGGTAATGGCGGTGACATCGTTGCCTTCGTGGGCAAAGCGCAGACGACCCAGGAGGCGGCCCATTTCGGCCAGCCGGTCGCCCTCGCTCATAAAGCTCCAGAGCACCTCGTTGACACCCAGGTGGTCGCCATCCCCGCCATCCGCACCCCCGGTGAGGGGAGAGGAGCCACCCAAGGGTATGGCAGCGTCCCCGGCGGGAGCAATGGAGACGCCCTCCTCGACGCTGGTCCGGGACCATGCGTCGGCGTATTCCTGAACGGCCTCGGCCACGGATTCCATCATTCGAGCCAGGTCGTAGGAGAACATGCTGCCGCCGTAGAGCAGGTCGTCGTTTCGGACGTTGGCCAGGCGCACCAGCTGTTCGTAGCCACCCTCCACCAATTCCGACATCGGCGGCATGGCGAAAGCCGAGAAATTTGCCAACGGGCCGGAACCGGCGCTGCCCAGATGCGCGGCCAGAAACGGCGGGACGTATTTGGTCAAATCGGCGGTGATGGGCAGCGTGATGATGTAGGTGCCGTACACGTGGTCCGGTTCGGTGTCCACGCGAAAATACAGGATCGCGTGGCCTCGCGGTCGCCGCGGATCGCCGATTTCAAAATGCAGGTCCATTGGCGCAAGTATAGATTAGGGATGCGACGATAGCAAAGGCAGGAAGACCCGGAAATCAAGAGGGCCCGGAAATCAGGAAGGCCCGGAAATTTTGATGACAGCCAACGGTGGCGCACGCATGTTCTGCGGTGATAGTGTGTTGGTGAATCGCCAACGAAGCGGCGATCATATCAACCACGGAGGACTCGGTATGTTGGCAACTGCTCAAACGTGCGCCGTCATTGGGTTGGACGGCCAGATAATCCAGGCGGAGACGGACATTTCACCGGGACTGCCGGCGTTCCACATCGTTGGCCTTCCGGACACTGCGGTGCAGGAAGCCAAGGAGCGCGTGCGAGCGGCGCTGCGCAACAGCGGCTGCGAGTTTCCGATGCGACGCATCACCGTAAACCTGGCGCCGGCAGACCTGAAGAAGGCCGGGCCGGCCTACGATCTGCCCATCGCCGTGGGGATACTATTCAGCACCGGACAAGCGCCGCCGACCAAGGAGTCGGCGATATTCCTGGGTGAGTTGTCGCTGGATGGCGGCCTGCGGCACACGGCGGGCATCCTGCCCATGGTGTCGGTGGCGCGGGATCAGGGCATAAGCTCCGTGTACGTACCGGCGATTGACGCGGCCGAAGCGGCCCTGGTGGACGGAGTAGGCGTGTATCCCGTCGACACGCTGGCGCAACTGCTGAGCCATCTGCAAGGCGATACAGCGATAGATCCAATTCCGCAGAACGGCGTTCATCTCAATGGGAACCGTGAACAGCCTGGCAACACCGATCTGCGCCACATCCGGGGGCAGGACCACGCCAAGCGAGCCCTGGAAGTAGCGGCGGCGGGTTTCCACAATATTCTGCTGAGCGGGCCGCCGGGTTCCGGCAAGACCCTGCTGGCTCGGGCGCTGCCGGGCATCCTGCCCTACCTGACGCCCGGCGAGGCGCTGGATGTCACCAAGATTTACAGCGTGAGCGGCAATCTGCCGCCGGACAGCCCGCTGATTGCCCAGCGGCCGTTCCGCGCGCCCCACTACACGATATCGAACGCCGGCCTCGTGGGCGGCGGCCGCATGCTGCGGCCGGGAGAAATCACACTGAGCCATCGGGGAGTGCTGTTCCTGGATGAGCTTCCGGAATTCGGGCACGCCGCGCTCGAATCGTTGCGACAACCGTTGGAGGACAAAACGGTAACCATCACGCGAGTGAGTGGCACGGTGACCTATCCGGCGAGTTTCATGCTGGTGGGCGCGATGAACCCGTGTCCGTGCGGTTATGCGTCGCATCCGCGGAAAGATTGCGTATGCAGCCCTTCCGCGCTGGCCAGGTATCAAAGGCGCATCAGCGGGCCACTGCTGGAGCGCATCGACATTTTCGTAGAAGTCCCGCCGGTGGAATACGACAGCCTATTGGGTCGGTCGGAGTCCGAGAGTTCAACCGCAGTGCGCGACCGCGTGGTGGCGGCGCGCGCCATCCAGGAGGCACGTTTCGCCGGGGGACCGGAAGCTCGGGGGTTGTCGAACGCGGAAATGTCGGGATCGAACATCTGGGATCATTGCGACCTGCAGGATGACACGCAGGCATTGTTGCAGCGGGCATCGCAACAGCTGGACCTCTCGGCCCGGGCGCTGCATCGGGTGGTCAAGGTGGCCCGCACGGTTGCCGACCTTGCCGAAGCCCAACGAATAGGGCCGGCGCATCTTGCGGAGGCACTGCAGTACCGCGCCCGGGAGTTACTCTGAGTGCCATCGGTCAAACCCGAGCTTGATAGACCCAGCCCACAGGATCAGGATATGAACAGCACAATCCGCCATGATGACGATGCGGAACGAGCGTCGATGTTCACCCTACCGGTGCGACGCATCAGGCCACACTCCTGAACGTTCAGCATTTGTTTCATGCCACCACCGAATTTTATGTCTACGTCCATGCGATAGACGGCGACAGTCCATCGTGGCGGCAAGCGCCCGCAGCTATCCTGAGCGCTGCCGTGTCCGCCGCCGGGTTTTGGATCCGGTTCAGCCCGATCCTCGTAGAAGGAGCCGCCATGGTATTCGCCGCAATGTTTCGCCACAGGGCACACCAAGAAGGGCGCGAGGAAGGACGAGAAGAAGGGCGCCAAGAGGGACAACAGGAAGGACGCGAGGAGGGACGTGCCACTGGCCCTGAAGAAACGAACGCGGCCTGGCGCGAATGGAACCGGCGCCGGCAGGAAGCCATCGCGTAAGGGAAGCCGTTCGACGAGCCTACTCCCGATCACGCGAATGGAGCTGATCCATCCCGCGCTTGACGGCCGCGCCGACGTGGAATGCTAGCGGAACAGGTGCCGGAGTACGAAGGAAAAAGTCTGGCGCAACTTGGTGTGTTGGGCGACCCGAACGGTGATGTAGATGTGCCCGCTGGCTCCACCGTCCAGGCCGGCGTTTCCCTGGCCACGGAGGCGGAGGCGTCGTCCATCGGACACGCCGGCCGGTATGGTGGCGCTCAGCCACAACTCCCGCCGCAACCGCTGCTCTCCGCTGCACCGCCAGCACCGGCCGGCCTCCAGGGTTTCCTCTGGCTCAAATCCGGTCCCCCGGCAGCGCTGACAGGTCTCCTTGCGCGTGACCGGGAACACCTTGCACAGTCCCTGCTTCGCCTCGCCGCGGGTGATCAGCAGGGCAGCCTCAATATCTTCACCGCGCTCAGGCGGCGACGGCGCATAGGCACGAGGACTGGAGGCGCGGGTTGCGCTTGGTCGGGGGCCACGCTGTTGGCTGCGGCGGTTCGACTCTGCTGTAGGAGAATCGCTTACACCATAGATATCATAGTGGCGGCGGCGCTGGGGATCGGACAGGGTGGAGTACGCATGATTGATTTCCTTCATGCGCGCCTCGGCTTCGGGCCCGGTGTTGAGGTCGGGGTGATACTGGCGTGCCAGCCTCCGGTAGGCGGCACGGATTTCATCCGCCGTAGCTGCCGCCGGGACGCCGAGGGTGCTGTAGCAATCACCGTTCATGATGTTACCTGCGATATGCCGCTAATCCTAGCAGGTAATACTCTGAATAATCACGGGGGATGCCAACCAGTTTGCCAATTGTCTGTGCGGGTGATATCCTGAAATGGTCGGGGCGTAGCGCAGCCCGGTAGCGTACCTGCATGGGGTGCAGGGGGTCGCCAGTTCGAATCTGGCCGCCCCGACCATTTCAACCAAACTGCAACAGAAGGGTGCCTTCGGGGCGCCTTTCTGCATTACATGGCGGTGCGCCCGCCATCCACTACGACCTCGCTTCCGGTGACGAATGACGCTTCGTCGGACGCCAGGTAGACCACAGCGTAGGCGATATCTTCGGGGCGACCGATGCGGCCAAGGGGAACGCGCCGGAGTTGTTCCTCGTCGCTGAGCCCACTGCCGCGATTGGCTCGGGACTCCTGAAGCATCGGGGTGTCGATGGGGCCGGGATGCACGGAGTTGCAGCGGATACCCTCGGCGGCGTGCTGGATCGCAGTCGCCTTGGTGAACAAACGGACGGCGCCCTTGGTGCTGCTGTAGCCGGCCAGGTTGTAGTCATTGCCCACCAGTCCGGCGGTGGACGAGATGTTCACGATGCTGCCGCCCCCGGCTTCCCGCAGGGCGGGGAGGGAAGCCTTGGTGCCAAGGAACACGCCCTTGGCATTCACGTCGAAAAGGCGGTCCCATTCCTCGACAGTCATTTCTTCGATGCTGCGGCCCAGCACGATTCCAGCGTTGTTGACCAACACGTTGAGCTTGCCGTACTCGGAGACGGCAGCATCGACCGCGGCCTGCCAGTCGGCTTCGCTGGTTACGTCCAGGTGGACGTAGGTTGCCTGGCCGCCCAGTTCGCGAATCTCCGCTTCCACCCGGCGACCTTCGTCATCAAGGATATCGCCGAATACGACGCACGCACCTTCGGCGACGAACATCCGCGCCTCCACCGCCCCCTGCCCGCGCGCCCCACCGCTAATCAACGCGACTTTGCCGTCCAACCTGCCCATGTTGACTCCTCCTCGATAGCTAACCGAGTGCCGTTACCTGTGTATATTGCGCAATACTCTACCCCGCGATGATTTCCTTGAACTCGCGAATGGCGTTGATATGGGCGTCGGGCCCGATCAGGTTGGCCGACATGGTGTTGACGGAAAAGTGCGATGCGCCCATGCCGCGCCATTCCTCGGCCCTGGCCTGCCAGAACTCGGGGTCGCCGTCGGAGTAGTTGACCCGAGGTTCCATGCCGATGGCGTCGGGATCGCGGCCGGCGGAAACGGCAGCCTCCCGCACCTTGGCGATGGCGGTGGCGGCCTGCGGGTCATCGGACTGGAACTGGGGAAACCAGCCGTCGGCGCAACGTCCCACCCGGCTGAGCACACGGTCGGTGGGAATTGGGCCGCGGGCGCGGCTACCGGCGCCCATCCACAGGGGGATGGGCCGCTGGACGGGCAACGGATTGATGCCGGCGTTGGTCACATTGTGGTAGCGGCCGTGGAAGTCGACTACCTCTTCGGTCCAGAGGCGGCGCAACAATTCCATTTGCTCCTCGGCTCGGCGGCCCCGGGTGCTGAAATCTTCGCCGAGCGCTTCATACTCCACGGGGTTCCAGCCGATGCCGACACCCAAACGGAGCCTGCCGCCGCTCAGCACGTCGACCTCGGCGGCCTGCTTGGCGACTAATGCGGTCTGACGCTGGCCAAGGATGACAATGGCGGAGACAAGCTCGACGTTGGTGGTCAGCGCCGCCATGTAGCCGAAGGCCACGAAGATCTCATGGAACGTACTGTCCTTGGTGTAGCTGCCCGTCCACGGCTGGTGGTACGCGGTGTCGGCCCCGAGCACGTGGTCGTAGGCGATGATGTGGGCGTAACCCAATTCTTCGGCGGCCTGTACGTAATCACGCACGGCGATGGGGTCGGAACCAATCTCGGTCTGGGGAAAAACGACCCCAATCTGCATCTGTCGGTCAGGCATGGCTACGCTCCTGGTAACGAGGGACTGGTGAGACTTCGGCGATTTTACCGTGCGCGGCGTCAGCTGGGCAAACGGAGCACCGCGTTAGCGTCGGCCACTGCCGCTGGCCATGGCCCGTGGGCAGGACCCTGGCGTCAAGGAGTGGCCCACACAAGGTTCCAGATCAGGAAAAACGCGATAACGGCCGCCCAACCGGTGATAAACGCCATCCGATAAATTCGGGTGAACCACGGGTGTTCCCAGAACGGCAACCGCCGCTGGCGGGCCCAGTGGGTTTCAGCGCTGCCGCCGGCCCAAACCCAACGCCCAAGCTTTCTGGCCAATTCCATTAGGTCCGCACGGATCACAGGATCTGCGAGAGGAAGTGCTTCACGCGCTCGTGGCGCGGGTTATTGAAAAACTCGTCAGGAGGTTGGTCCTCGACGATCTGGCCCTCGTCGAACATCACGATGCGATCGGCCACCTCGCGGGCAAAGCCGAGTTCGTGGGAGACGGCCAAGATCGTCATTTGCGATTCGGCCAGCTCGCGCATGACCTCGAGGACTTCCTTGATCATCTCGGGGTCGAGGGCCGACGTGGGCTCGTCGAAGAGCATGATGTTGGGCTGCATGGCCAGTGCGCGGGCGATGGCGACGCGCTGCTGCTGGCCGCCGGACAGCTGGGCGGGGTACTTGTCGGCCTGCTCGGGGATACCGACCCGCTCCAGGAGCTCCATGGCGACGCTATCGGCCTCGTGGGACGGCATCTTGCGGACCTTGGTGGGCGCCAGGGTGATGTTGCGCAGGACCGTCAGGTGGGGGAACAGGTTGAAGGACTGAAAGACCATGCCCACATCCCGGCGAATGGCATCGATGTTGCGGATATCGTTGGTCAGTTCGATGCCGTCGACGATGATGTCGCCGCGCTGGTGTTGCTCCAGGCGGTTGATGGTGCGGATGAACGTGGACTTGCCGGAGCCGGAGGGGCCGATGATCACGACGACCTCGCCCTTCCGGACGTTGGTAGTGACGCCCCGCAGGGCGTGGAAGTTCCCGTACCACTTGTGCACATCGCGGCACACGATGATGTCTTCGACGACATCCGTAGTTCCGTTGGTAGTCATGGTGCGCTCCGTTGCGGTGAGTGCTATTGGCCGTCAATGCGGATTCGGCGGCGGCGAACACGGCGCGGAAGACGCGGTTCGTTGGCCGCCATCCGCTCGTTCAACTCATTGACCATGGTGCGCAACTCGCTGATTTCGCGGTCCCCTGGTCCGCCAGCTTTTGTTGGGCAGCATCGCCCTCCTGCTCGGCGAAACCAAACCGGCTTCGGGACGGAGCGCAGCCGCCGAGTAGTACCGCTGGCGCCGTCACAGTTAGACTCGTCCGCCATTCTAGCAAACCAAAGCCAACGAACGCGGGCGCGCTATCTTTCGCCAACACCCAGGTGACGCTCGATTCGGGCGCTGACGTAGGACATGCCGTAGGTGAAAACCCAGAAGACGAGAGAGATGAATATGAAGATTTCCGGTGCGCTGTCCTGATATTCCACGTTTCCCCGGATGAAGTTGCGGCCCATATTGACGATGTCAACCATCGCGATGATATAGACTAGGCTGGTATCTTTGAACAACCCGATGAATTGGCCGACGATGGCCGGGATGACGTTGCGGATGGCCTGGGGCAGGGAGATCAGGAGCGTGGTTTGCCAGCCGGGCAGGCCCAGGGCGCGGGCGGCTTCGGCCTGGCCGGGGTGGAGCGCCTGGAGGCCGCCGCGAATGTTCTCCGCCATATAGGCCGCGCTGAAAAGGGTAATGGCGATGGCAGCGCGCAGCAACGAAGGCAGCGGGTAGTTATCGGGGAACGCCAGGGGCACCAACACCTGAGACATGAAGAGCAGCGTTATCAGCGGGACCCCCCGGAATACTTCGATGAAAACGATGCATACAACCTTCACCACCGGAAGATTGCCGCGACGCCCCAGGGCCAGTGCGATGCCTATGGGCAGACTGCACACGATCCCGGCCGTCGCCAGCAGCAGGTTGAGCATCAGACCGCCCCAGTTGTGCACCGACACCGGCTGGAGGCCGGGCACGCCGGGAATGCCCCGCAGCAAAACCAGCGTGAGCAGGAACACCACCACCGCCAGTATGACGATATTGCGCACCGTTCCCAAGGCCGTATAGCGCGCCACCGCCCACCCGAGGAGCATCGCCGGGACGTTGGCCAGCAACAGCAGCCGCACATCCCAGCCCATTTCATCCAGGCTGTAGGGCAGGAACGCGAATAAGCCGATTGCGGTGACCGCAATGATCGCGATTCGCTTGGCCAACCCGGGGCCCAAGATGCCCCAGACCATTCCAAACAGACACGTCACCAAGATGAGAATCGCCTGGGGACGCCAGAAACAATTGTTTCCCGGACAAGCTTCGTCGGTGTTGTATTGGCCGATGACAAAGCCGCCGCCAATCTTGACGACAACGCTCCAGTCGGCCTGGACGAACACCCACTTCAGGCCGAACCACAAAGCCAGGATCAACAGCGCGCCGAGTACGACGGTCAGCGCGCCGTTGAACCAGCTGCTGAACAGGTTGGACCGAACCCAACCGGCCACGCCGGCGCTCATGGGTGGTGGCGGCAGGGCGCCGGTTTGCCGGGGAGTCAGGCGGCTTTCGGTGGTCATCAACCGTACTCGCAGAAACGACTGACTGTCTCAGAACCGAACGTGCCGGTTGTAGAGGTTGCCAATCAGCGACCAGATCAGGCTCATGACGAGATACGCGCCCATAATCAGCATAAAGATGGATACGGCCGGCGCAGTCTGCGTCATGGTCTGAGCAACGCCGGTCAGCTCGGCATACCCAATGGCAACGCCAAGGCTGCTGTTTTTGGTTAGGTTGAGGCACTGGCTGATCCCGGGCGGTATGATGACCCGAAGGGCTTGGGGGAAGATGACCTGGCGCAGGGTGGTCATGGGGGAGAGGCCCAGGGCGCGGGCCGCATCTATCTGTCCGCGTCCGACGGACTGGATGCCGGCGCGGACGATCTCGGCGATGAAAGCGGCGGTGTACAGCACCAGGCCAACGAGGAGCACCAGTAGTCCGGCCTGGGCGGTGAACCCGCCGCTGATGCGTCCGAAACGGCCCTGGGGCTCCGGAACGCTGACCGAGAAAGGCGCTTCTCCGAACACGGCGCGGGCGGCCAGCCAGGCCACGATACCGACCAGTATGGCGACACAACACCCGACAACCAGGGGATAGGAGTCGCGCCCGGTAACGGTTTCCCGCTGGACGAGCCGGCGGTGAGCGATTATGCCGGCGGCAATGGCCGACAACGCCAGGACCAGCCAGGCCAGCGTCGCCGCCAGGTCGCCGCTTTTTATCCAGGGGAAGGAAATGCCGGCATTATTGATGTAAATCCGGTTGAGCAGTACGTACCCTTCCCGGACCGGCGGCAGCGTCAGCATTAAGTAGAACCAGAAAAACAGCTGGACAATTAGCGGCACGTTGCGAAAAAATTCGACATAGGCCAACGAAACCCGGGACACAATCCAGTTTCCGGACAGGCGCAACACGCCAACGACGATACCCAGCATCGTGGCCAGGATAACGCCGGAGATAGCAACGACGACAGTATTGATGGCGGCTACGCCGAAAGCGTACAGGAAGGTATCGGAGGACTGGTAGGGGATGAAATGGATCCCGATGGGGGTTTGGTAAGAGCGGGAGAGGAAGCCGAACCCGTAGGGGATGTCCCGTTCCTGCACGGCATTGGCAATATTGCTGAAGAACCAGACGACCAGCCCCATCGTGACGAAGGCGGAGATGATTTGAGCGGTCCACTGGATGATCCCGGTGTGTCGCCACACCGGGATGCCGTGGTAGGTTAGCGTTCGCGGTAGTTGGGCCATGAGTGCGTTGGCCTGGCGTCGGTTCCCAATGGGCGGTTGTTGGCCGGATTGTAACCTATTGCCGCCGGTTTCGCTTCATGGCGGTCCGGTGGATGCGGGCTTGAACAAGGCAGGGGCGACGGATTGGTCGCCCCTGTGGTCAGCTCTGTCAAGAGCGGGATGTCCTAGCGTAGTTTTTAGCGCAGGGGCGCAGCATACACCTGGCCGCCCTTGGGGCAATCGCTGCAGGGAGCGCTGCTCCAAAGGGCATTCCGGCTGCCTTCCCGGGTCAATTCCAGCGGGGTAAGGTGCCGGTCGTAGATCTCGCCATAGTTGCCCACTGCGCGGATTACGTCCTGCGCCACGGTTTTGCTCAGGCCCAGATTTTCCTGTCCGTAGGAAGAATCGCGGAAGCCCAGCATCCGGTCAACGGCGGTTTTGTCGGTGGGCGCACTGGGGATGTTATCCATGGTGATGCCATAAGCCTCGGCATAGATGAGGATGGCCATGACGTTGGTTACGATATCAAACCACTGCTCGTCGCCGTGGGGAACCACCGGGCCAAGGGGCTCCTCCGAGATGGTCTCCGGGAGAATAGTGTGTTCGCCGGGGTTGTCGAACCCGACACGGGTCGCGACCAGGCCGGAGCGGTCGGTGGTGAGAGCGTCGCACTGACCCGCCAGATAGGAAGCCCGGGTGCCTTCGTTATTCTCGAAGACCTTCACTTCAATGTCCAAGCCGTGCTGGTCGATAAAGTCCTGCAGGTTCAGCTCGGTGGTGGTGCCCTGCTGGACGCATACGCTGGCTCCGCCCAGTTCGAGGGCGCTACTGAGGCCCAGGCTCTTGGGAACCATGAAGCCCTGACCGTCATAGAACATGGTGGGAGCGAAGTTGCCCCATTGAATGTTCCGGCTGCTGGTCCAGGTGGTGTTGCGGGACATCATGTCAACTTCGCCGGACTGCATGGTGGGGCCGCGCTCGGCGGCGGTGGTGGGGCGATACTCGACAGCGTCGGGGTCGCCCAGGACGGCGGCGGCGACAGCGCGGCACAGGTCGATGTCAAAGCCCACGGTGTTGCCGTTGTCGTCGATAAAACCGAAACCGGCCAAGCTGTTATTGCTGGCGCAGATGAGGGTGCCCCGGTCTCTTACGGTCTGGAGGCGGTTGCCGGACTGCATCGGGACGGCTTCGGAAGGGGTTGGAGGCACGGCACCCGTAGGCTGTTCCGTCATCGCCGTAGAAGCGGCGGGCGCAGTAGGCTCCGCGACTGGGGCGGGAGCAGCGGGCTCTTCACCGCCACAAGCCAGCAACGCCACCGTGGCTGCCAGCAGCAGCATCCCGGCAAGGTACTTCAAACTCTTTGTCATCAAATATTTCCTCCTTAGGATGTTTATTTCGCCCAACGTCGGCGCACAATTCGCAACAATGATAAGTCAACACTTTCGGTTTTGACAATCCGAATGACGCACGGAATCGGCCAATACCGGAAATATCTATGCAAACGCCCACAATGAGAGCGCCGTCCCGCCGAATATTTTTTCCAAGTCAGACTTGGAACACCAGTCCTCCATCTGAGCCCAGGTGTAACGCAGGGAGTTCCGGTAGCCTTCACGGTTGGTCACGCGCGGCCAGTCAGAGCCCCAAATCATGCGGTCGGGACCGAAGGCGTCGTAGGCCATTCGGGCGTAAGGCGGTATGTTCCGGTACGGGAAAGGCGGATCGCTGATCTCGCCCATGCCGTGGATCTTCATCACCGTGTTGGGGAAGCGGGCCAGGGTAAGGGACTGGCGAAACACGTCGTCAGGCGGCATCTCGGCGGCGCCGATGGCGTGGATGCCCATGCCGGCCAGGTGCTCGATGATGACGGTGAGATTGGGCAGTTTCTCAACCAGAGCGGCGAATTCGGCAGACGCGAAACCCTCGGCCGGCCCACCGACGCTGACTGACACGCCGAGGCGTGCTGCCGCCCGCCAGATGGCCAGCGGGTCGTTGCCCGGGGACCGATGGAAGTTGCGGATGCGCAGGGTCTCGGCGCCGGCGTCGCGAAGGCTTTCCAGGGTGTCGGGCGCCGCCGGATCGTCCACGTCCACGCGGCATACGACGGCCAGGCGTTCGGGGAAGCGCTGGCGGCATTCCAGCACGTATGAGTTGTCCAGCGTGGCGGTGGACTGCACTAGCACGGTTTTGTCGACGCCGTTCAGCTCCATCTGGGCGAGCAGCATCTCCACCGGCTCGTAGTGGTCGCGGCCAATATGAACGTGAGTATCTACGATTTCCATTGGAAAACCTTCGCGGCGAGGATAGCATTCGGGCACGTCAGCATAGCAAATCCACTAATTTGCTGCTACTCTGGCGCCAGGATGAGGAGGTATGCCCTATGATTTCGCAAGCAGAGAATGTCGCGCTCACACAAGTTGGGCAAGGCAGCCCAATGGGCGAGTTGATGCGCCGCTACTGGATGCCGGCCCTACTGTCCTGGGAGCTGGCGGAGCCGGACGGAGAGCCGGTGCGGGTCAAGCTGCTGGGCGAAGAACTGGTAGCCTTCCGCGACAGCGACGGGCGCATCGGCCTGCTTGACGAGTTTTGCCCGCACCGCCTGGTGTCGCTGTGGCTGGGCCGCAATGAAGAGTGTGGCCTGCGGTGCATCTACCACGGCTGGAAGTTCGACGTGAACGGGCAGTGCGTGGACATGATGAACGAACCGGCGGACAGCGATTTTCCGTCCAAGATGACGACGACGTCCTACCCGACAGTCGAGTTGGGCGGGGTCATCTGGGCCTATATGGGTCCGAAAGAGCACCTGCCGCCGCCGCCGAAGTTCGAGTGGGCCGCGGTGCCGGCATCTCACCGCCACGTCACCAAGAACATCCAGGAGTGCAACTGGCTGCAGGCGCTGGAGGGCGGGATCGACTCGGCGCACGCCACCATCCTGCACCGCACGCTACGGACGGACACCCCACATGCCGGCCTGCGGGTCGACTCGCCCCACGTGCAGGGCAAGCCGCCGGAACTGGAGGTGGACATCACGGACTACGGCTATCGCTACGTCGGAATCCGTTCGCTGGGCGACGAGGGCAACCACGTGCGCGCGTACCACTTCGTGATGCCCTTCCACCAGCTCAGGGCCAGCCAGCGGGGCTATCGGGGCCAAGCGGGGCCGGTGGGTTTCCTGGCGTCCGGACACATGTGGGTCCCCATGGACGACAACAACGTGATGGTCTGGAACTGGGACCTGTCCTATGACGAACCCATCGAGGAGCAGGAACGGGTGGATATGGACCGCGGCTACGGGCGTGGGCCGGAGCACATGCTCGAAAGCTTCCGCACCAGGGTCAACCGGGACAACAACTGGATGATCGACCGGTCGGTGCAGAAGACGGAGACCTTCAGCGGCATCGACGGGGTGAACGCGCAGGACGTGGCGGTGCAGGAGAGCATGGGCCACATCGTCGACAGGTCGCGGGAGAACCTCACGCGCACCGACATGGCCATCATCTACGCCCGCCGGCAGTTGCTGCAGGCCGCCCGAACGGTGGCAGAGGGCGGAACGCCTCCCGGCGTGGGCGACAATTACTACATGCTGCGTCCATCGCAGGCGATCCTGCCGGTGGGCGTGGACTGGCGGGACGCGATGTGGGAGGATCTTTATCCCGACGGGTCGCAGGGGCGGAACGGGCATTAGGGAGCGCAAGCACACATACAGCGCGAATACAGGGGCGAATGATCATTCGCCCCTGCTACGTAATGCACCCTGCCGGGTTCAGGGTATTCAATCGTCCAGGGGCAAGGTCCCGCCGTACTTGTTCGGCGGAGTCAACATGTTCCTGGCCGTTGCGGATGCGCTCCAGAATTTCGGAGGCGAAGTAACGGTGGCCCAACAGCTGGCGGTCTCACTCGGTGTTGCTGATGAACTAGGCTAATCCCAGAACTGCGTACGATTGGCATGGCTTGCGGCATCGACGATATTTTTCATGCCTCCGCCTTTGTCAGCGGTTACAAAGACCATGTTGTACCGGACCGCAATACAAACTATCCAGAGTTCGTTCTCCTGTATGCCTAGCTGCTTGCCCGTGTTAGGTTCCCATAGGTCTTCTAGGTACTTGGTCGCGAAATGTTGCCGGCTGTTTCTCGGCGCGTATTCGTGAAACAGCCGTGCCCTGATCTTGCCATATTGCTTGGCGGTGTGGCGGTCAAGATCCAGCATCCTGAATTGACCCAACGCGTCGCGGATGCTTTGACGCGTCGTTTTATCCATCTGGGCTGCATTCATGCCGTACTCGGACTCCGCGATAGAAATGGCCGACAGGTATACGGGAGCATTGCCCAATGCGGCTATACGGCCTCGCATCTCCTGATGCCGGCTGCTACCTTCTAGACACGCCCAACTGACGACGTTCGTGTCTAGAAGGTAGCCATCCACGGTGTATTATCCGTCGTAGTCGTCATCAAGGTACGAAAGCGCTTCTTGTATCTGCGGCGATGCCGGTATAGTGGGGAGGCGTTGGATGGTCTCCATGGCAGATGCCTGCGCAAACTCATCTGAGATGTACATGTGCAAAGGAATGTGCGGGACTACGGATCGTGGGAAGTATTCAGTGAATTCAACTGGTCCCAAGCGTCTACTACCGGTAAACCAATCTAGCAAGGTTCTCTCCTGCTCAGGTGGGAGGTCGTAGGCTTTTAGGACCTCCGCGTCTATGGCAGATATTAAGCGCCGGCATTCGGCTTCGGCTTTGTACTCTTCCTGCTGTTGGCGTTTCCATTTGTTGCGTGTGTCGACGTATTGGTGAACTAATGACGCTAAAGATTCCGCGTGTTCTCTGCTGAATTCTGGGACCGGTATATCCCTCAAAGTTCTAACGTGGACGTGCCTCGCTGGATCCCTAGTGCTGATGAAGGCCTTGGCTACTGGGCCGTTGAGTACAGCCGCAAAGACCTCGAGCGGAAGGTCGGTTTTTGGCCAAATGGCGTGGAAATTCTGGTAGCACACGAGGCCTGATCTGTCGATGGAGGCGGTGATCCTCCACAGGGTCTTTCGATTATTGGAGTGGTGCGCCGATCAATGCTAATGAGCGCGATGGGTGGACGGCGTAGCGACGCAAGGCGGCGGCGCTATTGGTTTCGCCAGCCAATCGGATCACGCTGATGGTGAGGTTGCGCCGGGCGGCCATGATCTGGGGCGCGGAGCCAACGCGTACCTGAGAGCGGTCTTGGTCAAAGGTAACGTCGTGTACCCAGTGCACCCGGCGGAACCGCCGCCCACCACGATGACGTCGTACTTCATGCTCTGGCCTCCTGCAGTGGATACGCGCTGCTTGCAGTTACTTGTCGATTGTTGCGTGTCGTGGTCGACTGTTGCGTGTCGTGGTCGATTGTTGCGTGTCGTGATTGAAGCGCAAGTCGGCCGGATGCTCAAGTCATGTGACTGGTTGACCACCGGGCCGTGACCGCAAATCGCCCGTAGCCTAACACCCCGAGCAGATTGTGTCCCGTGTGGATCGTCGACCACTCGCCCGGCAGTCCCGGCCCTTCTCCGTTAATCTTCCTGCCCGCCCCGTGCGCACCCGCTTTGCATCAAACCGTCATTGCGAGCGAAGCGTGGCAATCTCGTTGCCGGTGGCGTCGTCGCTTACTCAACAAGATCGCGACGTGGTTCGACAACCTCGCCATGAACGACTTCGCTTGTCGCGATGGGCGCACCGATTGTCTCCCAATTGGCAAAGTTGCGAATGAACTGTGCCATCGTTAGACTCGACTTACCGAGTTTGAACGATGACCAACTCCGCCGACCGCACCATCTGGACCGGGGACAACCTGGACATCCTACGCGGCCTCAACCCCTCGTCGGTGGATCTTATCTACCTGGATCCCCGTTCACTTCGAATCGGCACTACCCCGAACCAGCAGGAGGGCCGGTGCAACGGCTGCCGCAGCGAGCACCGGTTCCGCGTCCTCGAGGTTGACCACGTCATCCCGCAGCGCGCCGGTGGCCAGGACAACATCGAGAACCTGCAGCTACTGTGCGCTCACTGCAACAGGGCGAAGGGAGATCGGCCGCAGGAGTACCTGGTGGCCAGATTGCGGGAACTGGGCATTGCGGCGTAAGCACCGAGCCAAGCGCCTGAACGCCTCCGAGCCTGGTTGCCGTTAATCACGGATTGACGGCAAAAGAGGATCTCACGGTCGGTATCTGGACATGGACCCCACGAACGCCGACAAACCTGAATATAGGTTGCTCAGATAATCTGGGTCTCCTTCAATCGCAAGGTCCGCAATATCGGACGGGTCTCTTTCCGGGACCGCTACATGAAAAACCGTGTTGCGGAACGACCTCATAGATTGAAGTTTCCCGGGGTCAGCGAGCGCAGACAAAACCGATCCATTCTGCATCGAAGGATTTTGCCTACATACGGACTGATACGCTTTGACGACGCCATACAGTAATGCTGCGACGAGCATGCTCAAACCGGTTACCGAATGCTGGACGTGAAGAGGAGAGTTGTGTGCGATCTGGTCAATCTCGCCTATAGGTTCGCCGCGTTCGATAGCTTCATCGAGACCGGGAACGGTTGACCGAGACTCGTTCAACAAGATACCAGCAGCATCCATGATGAAATCGAAACCGGCAATATGCCCAGCCACGGCTTTGGTGTGCCTGTTTTGTGCGGTCAAAAAGTACGGAGAGTTCTGGATGAACTCCGCACGTTTGAAACATCCGGGACGCATTTTCGGCTGAGTATCGTCGAAAACCCATTCGTCATTCCCTGGCATGCCCCAGTCGTGTAGGTTGGCCATGCAACGCAGGACGCGCTCGCTAGTTTGGCGTTGACTGGCGGACAACTCGAAAGATTCTTTTCGGTCCCGGGCCATTCGAAGCTCTTTATTTAGCCGATTGATTGAATCCAAGAGCTCACCGCGCTGCGCGTCATCCAACAGTATCGCATCATCCCTGGCCAAAGATGACGTGAAGCGCGCCAAACAATACCGCCGTTGCACATCAGGAAAATCCATGAGCAAAGCCTGTATATCCGACTTCACCCTTGCTTTCGCTTCCATCGTGACGGAGTCGACGGTTTGTTGTATTTCCGGCAATCTGTTGAGGAAACCGCGCTCCAGCCATTCAGTCTCAGACTGATCACTCCCAGATTCTGGATGAAGGATATTGTCCCGGAACACCCTTGACGTGTCCATGAACTCATTCGCGTTTTGCCAAATCGTTTCAACGGCCTTGTTTTGATCCAACGGATAACGCTCATGTTGCTTCTGCAAGTACTCCAACTCGGCGTACAGCAGGGCTAAGTAAATCTTCACCGGCGTGAACGTAGTTTTTGGCATCATCCACCGGTTGAATTCTGACGACTTCAGTCCCTGACTTTTGAGCATTTCGTCCTGAACGGCCTCAATCCAACGACGCGATTGTGGCGAATCCATATCGCAATAGAGGGGCTTGGGATGAACCGCCATCGCGTTCCCGAGTTGTTGCATATTGCGGAAAGCTATCCGCCTAACGGGCTCCAGTATTCTTGTCCTATGGAACGCCAAGTTACGGACGATGGTTGAACCCCGCTCGAACCGGCGCAAATCGCTATGTTGAGAATGTTCCATCTCGAAAACTCAACTCCGTACACTGACCCAGCGCTCTGTCACTTTTGCGCCCCGCCACGTATTGTCGGAGAGGTGCCCGGATCTAGTAGTCTTAATGATACCCGATTTGGTTCACACAATATTTGTTGCGTAAAGCAATCCATTCGGGAGTCCCGAAGATTTCGTGATTGCGAAAATCGCCGTACGGATTATGCAAGGCAATGGGACGCGAAACCACCGCGCATTTGACCGGAACCCATCGTCCGAACCCTGCCGTCGCATGACGAGTGCGACGGATCCCGTGGTGCCGTCTACGAGAGCAGATTTCACCTGAGCCGGAGCGTAATTGACACCAGAACATCCATCCAATCGGAAACTGGACACTGGCCAGTCAGTCCTGACATTTCTGGGGCGGGGACGACATCGTGCGCGGAATGGTGGGCCATCCGGTACAGTACGGGGAACTCGTGATTGTAGGGCAACCCTGCGCGTCTTGACGGCAGGATCCGGCGTTCCGTCCGGGATCGGGATTGAGTATTCGATTTCGGCAAACTCGGGCCCAAACCAGATTGCTTTGATGAACTGTCGGCAGACCACGTTGACGCTTTTGACGTGCTCCCGCTGCAGGTAAGTCCGCACATCCGCGGCGTACGCCAATATGCTGTCTGGGCCCTGGAGGATGGTGGCTTCGTCCCCCATTTGCGACCGAACTTCGGCCTTTCGCGCTTCCTGTTCTTTGATCTGTGTTTCGAGCGCGTCGATTTGGGCGTTGAGCTTGTCGATGCGACTGTTGGGATTTCCGATGGCTTCGACGTACCGGTCTTGGCGCTCGTTCAGTGCTTTGATTTGGTGGTCGATGTTCTCCAGTTGTCGTTCCTGATTTCGGGTCGTCGGCCCAGCCGTATCTCGAACGACTTGGATTAGTTCTCTCAGATTCTCCTCGGTGAGAATGTCGCCGAGAATCGCTCCCATGATGATGGGGTCGTTCTTCTCTGTGGAATAGCTTGGCAGGTCGCAGCCTTTTTTGCCAAAATGGTCCTTGTTCTTGCACACGAAGTAGTAGTAGGCGCCGTTCTTGCCAGACCTGATTGCCATCCTGGCTTTGCACTGAGAACACTTCCCGAGGTCGTTGAAAAGGTGCTCATTGGCGACGGAGCGTGGGTGTCTGACATTGGGTGCTCGGCTTTTGAGTTTCTGCTGGACCTTGTCAAATTCCGCTTCAGAGATGATCGCCGGGTGAGCCTGCTGCTTTGACCGAGCTTCTGGCTCTCCGGTCTCGGGGTCAATGTTCCACACGACAAAACCGGTGTAGTTTCGGTTCGTGAGGATTCTGTGGATCTTGTTCCGAGTGAATTTTTTACCGGCCTTCGTGAGGTAGCCTTCATCGGTAACTTTTCTGGCGATGTCCAACACTGTGAGGTCATTCAGGGCGAGATCAAAGACGTGTCGCACGAGGGCGTCTTCCGGCGTGTCGAGTTCGAGCTTCTGCTTGGTCCTTTGTTTGCCGCTCCCGTCAGGATCCCCCACGGGGATCTTGACTACCTTGTAACCGATGGGGGCCGGGTACCCGATCCAGAATCCTCTTTCGACAGCTTCCTTCATTCCCCTTCTGATGTCGCTGCCCATGCTGTCCGAGAAGAACTGGTCGATGGATGCGATCATGTTTCGCATCAACTTGCCCGTAGGGTCGCCCACGAAGGTTTCGTTGACCGAATAGACTTGGATGCCGTGCTCTTCGAGCAGTTCCCAGTAGTAGACTACGTCCCTGAGGTTCCGCGCGTACCTGTTCATTTTCCAGGCGACGGTAGCGTCGTACCGTGGGTTTGGCAACGTTCCGTCTTTGATCATCTTTTGGAACCCAGGCCGGTCGGCAACTCGGCCGGATTTTCCTTCGTCTATGTACTCCGCGACGATGATTCCTCCGAGGCGACGCACAAACTCTTCCGCCGCTGACCGTTGTCCTGCGATGGAGTTTTCTACATCCTGCTGATCGGAGGACGTCCTGCCATAGAACGCGAATCTGATGGGGTTCTTTCGTTTTGGCATGCGTCCATTGCCTCCGGTGGGAGTGTCAACCCGTCCCTGGCCGTCAGGAGAGCTTGGCCGACTCGCGGTTCGTCAGACGCTCGTCTCTAACTCTTCTCAAGCACTTGGTCCGTCTGTACCGGTGCCCACAGAGCCGCTCGGTGCTCGGGTGCTCGTGCTAGTTGGCGGGGTTTGTTCCAGTATCTACTCTTGCAGTTGGGGCAGGCCTTCGGGTCTGGTCGTGGGCCATCTTCTGGGGTAATCAGCGGTCTCGGTGCCCAGCGGTAGTGGCAGCGTTCGCACATGAATCCTGTGACTAAGATCTTAGCCATATTCCACCTTTGGCCCTGCGTTAAAGATTGATTGGTAATCAATGTTATTAGAGCAGGGGCGATGCTTAAAAGTTAGCACCCCGCTCTTTTGGAGTCAAACAGAATCGGTGTCTTACTGATGCGTGAATGATGATCTAAGTCGGTGGTCGTGAAGCCCCGGACGCACGGCGTCCCACTTGAGCAACAGTCTCGCGATGCCGATACGCATCGTCGTCCAAATGCGCCGCAGAGTTCTGCGGCGCATTTTTACTGAGGCGTGAGTTTTTCACTTACTGCTCGCAGACTACCCCGTCGCCGTCGCCATCCCTTGCGCTGGGGACCATCCACTTGGGAAAGCCCCGGCCGCCGCCTTGGCTGCCCTGTACGCGGGATTCGCCGGCGGCCTGTGCCGCGTCGCACGAGCTGTACGTCCGTGCTCGTGGTGTTGGCATATGACCGGTTGGTCCGTCGTTGGTGGCGAGATCTGGGCATGCTTGGCTACAGTGATACACCTCGAGTTGTGGATGGTTGGCGCAGGTGTTGAGCATCTGGACGAGGGCGTCGTGTTCTGCCTTGGTGGCAGTGAGGACCCAGGTGGCTTTGATAGTGATCCAGTCGGTGGCGTACTGGCACCAGTAAGATTGATCTGCTGGTTTCCATGCTTCTGGACCGCGTGCGCCTTTGGAACGGTTGGCGCTGGCGGTGACGGCGATCAGGTGCTGGGGGTCGCGCAGATAGTTTGCGTAACGTTCGCGGTCGTCTGCTGACCATCGCCAGGCGCCGCTGGCGTGAGCGTTGCCGAGTGGCACCATGTGGTCGATGTCGAGCCTGCTGGGATCCGACACAATGGTGTTGGTGTACGGTGCCAGCCATGCGCCAGACGTCACTCGGCATTTCCTGTCGGTGCGGAAGGCTGGCCCAGTCCGGCTTTCGGCGACTAGGACCTCTTGGCGTGCATCTTGGCAATCGCTGTCGGCGTCGGTCCAGTGCCTCCAGTCGTCGCGGTCGTAGGTGGGGAGGTTCGAAGGGATGGCCGCGACCGTGACGCGCAACACCGTTGTGGTGGTGCTGGTCGTTGCCGTAGTCGTCGGCTGGGCTGGCCGTGAGGTGGGCGTCGGCGTGAGTGTGGGCAGCTCGGCGGTGGGTGTGGCCGTGGGCGGCGTAGTAGCCATCGGTGGCGTCGATGTGGCAGCTGGCGCCGGTGTCGTCGTCGGGGTCGGCTCTGGGATCGCCGTAGCCGTCGGTTCGGGCGTATCCGTCGGGGCAGGCTGAGGCGGCGTCGCGACCGCCGTCGGCATCTCGGTGGGCGATTGGGTGGCCGGCGCTGTAGTTGCCGCCGCCTGCGGTGCTGTGTCGTTGCCGGACTGAGGTGGTGGCGCGGGTTCCGACGTGCAGGCTAGAAGCAGGGCGGTCAGGATCAGGATGACGACAAGGAATGTTCTCAACTCTCTGACTCCGGGGCGTATGGGAATTTCGAGCAAACGGCGGCAATTGTCCCACCAGTTCTTTGGATCGGCAATGACACGGACGGCGTCAGCGGTCGTCGGTGGTTCCGTATCCTGTCTCGGGTTCTGCATCCACGCGTTGTGGGCAATCAGCGGCCGAGATGTCGCAACCGAGGAATCGGCGTCCCACCCGGTGGGCGGCGGTCATCACCGAATAGCTGCCGGCCGCGGGGTCGAGGACGACGTCGCCAGGGCTGGTAACAGCCTCGATCAACCGTGCCTGAAGCTTCACGGGCTTGGGATGCACATTGCCGATGCGTTTGACTTTTTCGGTCACCACGTCGGGAATGTTGTCACTCTGCCAAACTCCCTTGGCAAGCGTGGGTGGTTTCTGCATGATGAGCAGATATTCCCCGACGCGTCGGGTGCGGTATCCCATGCCCATCCTGGCTTTGTCCCAGGTGATGAGATCCACGACTTCGAGACCCTGCTGTCCCACCCAGGGACCGACGCCCGTGCACAGGTGGAACTTGTCGATCCACAGAAACAGGTGGCCAGAGGGGATCAAGGCTGCGGAGATGCCGGCGATGAATTCGCCGATGGTCTCCTCGCTCATCTGGAGGAGGCTCGAGCGGCCTCGTCCCCTGCTGACGCCTTCGTTGCCGTAGCGCATCTTGTCCAGCAGACCACGGTACTGCGGGTCGAAGATGCAGAGTGGGACCGACTCCGGCTCCAGAGCTGCCAGGAGTTCCCGACCGTCGCATTGGTTTCGCTGGTTGAGCGGCAACGGCCATTCGGAAGCCTGGGCAGCGGCTGTCTGGTTACCCCCGGTGGTCGCGGAGACAGTCACGGGGCGACTGACGGGTTGACTTCGCCGTGTCGTCATACTGTTGCACTCTCTCGCTCGGACGCCGACCGTTTGGCGGCTGGGTTTCAGAAGTCGGCGGTTTCTCCGGTTTCCGGCGCGGAGGTTTCGTCCACGCGTTCCGGGCAGTCGGCGGCGTAATGACGGAGAACTGGCATTCCTGCCAGTTAGGCACCTGTCTGGGTGGCACTTCGCCTGCCAGCTGTTACAGGATACTGGTCAGCAGATCGATGCCTTGGCTCAATTCAAGCGTCCCTGGGTGCCGGGCCAGTTGTCGAGGTTTGGCACGTCACGGTCTGGGAACGTCCTCAGGTAGAGGTTCATTGCCGCGCCCCAAGTACCGTTGCGGTGGTCGCCGTCTGATTTGATCACCACGTCGTCGCCCAAGTGGTGCTTGATCACCAGCATGGTGGCTGCGACCAGTTGGTCGTAGGGCATCATGTCCGTGTTGCAGCAGCCGTAGCCGGCTGGCCGGCCGGCCTTCTCGTTTTCGCTACGGTCGGGTGGGTAGCGGAAGTCGTCGCAGCCGTCCTCTCGGGCGTTGAACCGGATTTCGTCCGGCGAGAAGACAGGCTCGGCCTCGGGTTCGTTTCTCGAGCGGCACAGTGCCTTGCCCCACGTATGGGCCAGGGCCTGGGTGTCCTGTGCGATGGTGGGCGTCTTTGGGGAGCATTGGTCCTTGATCCACCAGCGGTGGATGTATTCCCCGTCATGTCCCTTACGCTGCCTGGCGAATCGTTCTCGTGTTGCGTGGCTTGTCCAGGATTTGTCTCCGATTGAGGCCAGCCGTCGTCTTTTGGAGGCGGCGGGCGAGACGGTAGTTCCGGCGCTTCAGGGCGGTTGTCTTGGTTGCCGTCTGGCGGCGACGTTCGTTGGTCAGAGGGGTCAATTGCGTCGTTCATGCTCGGTGCCTCCGCTCGGTGCTGTCGCAGTTGGATATTGCTTGCAGCATGGCCTGCCGTTGCAGGTCCGCCGTGAGGTTGACCAGCGGGATTGGGTCGCCGTCGGCGTTGACCTCGAGGTCCGAGATGTAGTCGTTGCGGTCGTCGCGGGTGACGACGATGGGCAGGTAATCGTACTGCATCAGGTGCCAAGTTACCAAGGTCCGCGTGACGCGGCCGTTGCCGTCGGCGAAGGGGTGGATGATCGACGTTGAGCGCTGTTTTCTTTACGCACGGGGTCCGGAAAGGTAAAATTGTGTCCGACCGGGTCATCGCTCGACGGAGTGCCGGGCATTATCCGTCTGGTAGGCTCCGTGGCATCGGAGCCGATTATTGCCCCTCGGAGAGAAACTGAGAGGGGGAGTGCTAACGTGTTGATTACGACGTGCACTCGAAAGGAGAAACATGGGTTGCCGGCCGCTTGCGATTACCGCCGGTTTCCGTTCGGCCCGCTGCGTGAACGAGAGCGGGCGTCGGTTGAAGTTCCGTGTCGCGAACTTCCGATGGCGGCGTTGGTTATTTCTGAACATTCTGGCTGACGCCAATTCGTCGTTGCATGCGTGAAGCATGGAACGGTGCCTGTGGCCCGACGATGCGAAGTTGGCGAACGGTTCGTGTAATCAGGCGCAAGGCCAGGTAAGCGGGAGCCACTTTGCGTCGTCCGAATCAGATCAGAATTCCGGTGCGTAGGCCGGCCGAATTGGCGGTTTTGGCCGAACGTGCGGTGTACGCCGGCAGCGCGGAGCACAAGTTGGTGAGGTGGTGGGGTGGGTTGCCGATGGGGCGCCAGTTGCCTGGGGGTGGTGTTGGACGGCCTGGGAAGGAAACCACGACGATTTGTCCGTTGACCAAAAAGTCGGACCAGGTCAGGGCGACGGGATGGGTTAAAGCCGCGATTCGGGATGGCCAATGTCGTTTCCACGAGTCCGACCGGAATTTCCCGAAGAAGGTGTGGTACGAAGCCGACGGTAAGATCTGGATGGGTCTGTTGGTCAATGACGGTCTTGGGGAGTATAAGGGGTGGCCGATCTGCAGGGAGTACAGAGATGGAGTTTTTGGTCGAATGGATTGACGGTGTGTCGAACGCCTCAGCTGAAGAGCGGGCAACCATGTGTGACCTGCGGATTTTCGTCGGGGACACGAATGCTTGTTCCCACAGAGATGATGTTGCCCACGAGGGGTACGAGTCCGTGGTTGTGCCGGCGGTATATTTGGCCGAGGGCATAGCGACCGATTGGTGGTCCATCTTTGGTGGGCGAGACCGCAACCGCTCGATCTGGGCCTACGGAACCGGTTTCATCCTGCCGTGTTTGAGCTTTGGTTGCGATGGTTCGATGTTCGAGGTGTCGGGCGAGCAGATGAGTTGCGCGAACCCAGGGCTGCGTTTCTGGCAGGTTGATGCTGAGACCATCTCGCGTGAAGAGGCGGAATGTCATCTGTCGGGATTCGTCGAGGATGTGGTTGATCGCTTGTCGGGAGAGGGCATCGACGGAAGTGAGGTCCAATTGCGTTGGAAGCGAGTGAGTGAATCCCGCCAGGATCCTGAAGAGGTGGCGTTTTGCGAGGCTGCTGGCGCTTTGGGGTTGGACCCCTACGTCATGGACGATGGCAATGCTGACTTCATCGTTCGGGCCGGCAGAACGCTGACTGGCACTGCACTCACAGAATTCCTGGCTGGTGTTGACCCGGCGCGCCCAGAAGGTCGCCACAAGGTGCTCGCTTCAGTGGAGGAAGCTGCTGGAAAGGTGGAGCCCCGTTGGAGGTTGCCCGAACTACGGGCTGCTACCGAGGCAGTCGACTCCGTACTCCGCGAACGCCGTGCCGGTGAAGGCGGCTGGGGGACGGCATATCGCTTGGCTCGGGCAATTCGCCGGACCATCGGGGTCGGTGAAGGGTACGAGTTCGATTCGGTGTGTAACATAGCTGGGAAGCTGGGCAACTCGTCATTCGAGCGGTCGGAGGGGTTATCTGGTGTTGACGGCGTGGTGTCACGTGGAGCGGAGGTGCACGTCCATTTGCGGAAGCCGAAGTACGGCCCGCCATGGTTCGAGAATTTCAACCTGGCGCGGGCAATTGGGGATGCAGTCTGTTTTCCGGAGGAAGGGGCGTCCGTGGTCAATCGGTTGCATGGCGCGGAGCGGCAAGCGGCGGGCCGTGCATTCGCGGCGGAGTTTTTGGCACCCGTGGAAGCGGTTCGGGCGATGGTACAGGAAGGCTACGACATCGGGGAGATCGCCGGCAGGTTCGTAGTGGATCCAAGGGTGGTGCAACTCCAGATTGAGAATCGGAATCGCGTCGAGCAGGCGTGTTCTGGGATCATGTAAGTAGGATGGTCCGAAACGGTCCTACAGTTTTAATAGTCGCTAGGGTTAAGTTCCCTGTCGCCACCTACGCCTTGAGGCGTGCTGGCCCGCAATTTCGTCGAAACATCATTCGCCGTGGGTACCCGCTTGCACGGCGTATTGGCCGTCATGCCGCGGATCAGGGCGCTGGGCGTGAGACTTCAACCCTGGGTTGCTGAGAGCAGTATGGCTCGTAGAATTGCTCGCCGGTGCAGCCGTGCCGTGAACTCCACCAGCGGTGCCAGCTCTCCGTTGTGGGCGCCCTCGAGGGCGTCGATGTAGTCGTTGCTGCACCAAGTGCCAAGAAACTAAGGCTTCCGTCACGCGGTCGTTGCCGTCCTGAAGAGGGTGTATCTGCGTGGATCGGATGGATCAGGGTGGCTGAAGTGGAGCGACGTTCAGAATCGCCAAGGCCACGCGTGGGCGAACGGTTGGTGTGACCTTAACCCGCTGCCGCTCTCCTAGATCCTCTCCATCCGCCGTATCAAAACGTGTCGGCGATGTCGCAACCGAGGAACTGGCGTCCCACCTGGTGGGCGGCGGTCATCACGGAGTAGCTGCCGGCCGCCGGGTCGAGCACGACGTCGCCGGGGTCGGTGACCGCCTCGATTAGACGGGCCTGAAGGTTCACGGGCTTGGGATGAACGTTTCCGATGCGTTTGACCTTTTCCGTAACGACGTCGGGAATGTCGTCGCTATTCCAAATGCCTTCGGCCCGTGTGGGCGGTTTCTGCATAATGAGCAGGTATTCCCCGACGCGTCGGGTGCGGTATCCCATGCCCATCCTGGCTTTGTCCCAGGTGATGAGATCCACGACTTCGAGACCCTGCTGTCCCACCCAGGGACCGACGCCCGTGCACAGGTGGAACTTGTCGATCCACAGAAACAGGTGGCCAGAGGGGATCAAGGCTGCGGAGATGCCGGCGATGAATTCGCCGATGGTCTCCTCGCTCATCTGGAGGAGGCTCGAGCGGCCTCGTCCCCTGCTGACGCCTTCGTTGCCGTAGCGCATCTTGTCCAGCAGGCCACGGTACTGCGGGTCGAAGATGCAGAGCGGAATGGACTCCGGCTCCAGCGCCGCCAGGAGTTCCCGGCCGTCGCATTGGTGCCGCTGGTTGAGCGGCAACGGCCAGGCGACAGCCTGAGCCGTTGCCGTCCGGGGACAATTGGTTGTCGGAGAGACGGTCATGAGGGGCGGATGGGTTGCCATTGTCGTGTCGTCACCCTGGTGTGTTTTTCTGCTCGCACGCCGGCCATAGAGCGGCTGCCCTTCAGAAGTCGGTGGTATCTCCGGCCTCCGGCTCGGAACCTTCTTCGATGCGTTCCGGACAGTCGGCGGTTGTAATGTCGCAGAACCGGCATTCCTGCCGTGACGGCACCCGTCTCGCGGGTTCGTCGGATGACAGGCGACGGATGAGCGCGCCCAGGTTCTGGATGAACTTGTCGTCGATGTTCTCTGCCGAAATACGGACCATGTGGTCCCGGTAGGTGACCTGCCCCCTGAGCCTGGCGTTCCGGTAGCGTTCGAGCGCCCTTGGGACGGCGTACAGGTAGATCATCACCTGCACGGCGTGGCTGGGGCTTTCGTGGCCGGTCTTCGCGTCGACAATGACGGCTTCGTTGTCCCGATGCGCGATTATGTCTGGCTTGCCAGACAGCGTTGCTGACCGGCCGCGCAGCTGAAAGCCGTTCTGTCCCTCCACTTCGATGCTGTAGCCGCCGACTTCCCAGTTGGCTCTCCGTTCGTTGAGGAGCGCGGTGTGGTTGAGCATCCACTGGGCCTGGTTGAAGTCGGACGGTGGCTTGGCCCAATTCTTATGGTGGGCTTTGAACCAGGCTGCCCACTCACATGAGTTTTCTCCCGTGAGAAGGCGAGGCAACCAGGTGGCCCAGATGTAGGGGTGTTCTCTCTTTTGCGGCATGTGACGGTTCCTCCAAGTTAGGTAGCCGTCGTCAGCCTGACGTGAGTTTATTCCTGAGCCGTGTGGTCGCGCTACGGCCGGCCGTCATCAACTTCGACGGTGGCCGTTCTGTGTGCCGAACTTGCCGGAGGGGTCTGAAAACGCCGCTGTGGGCCCAACTGCTGGGTACGCCGTCGGAGGCCGTCCGGGCGGCGCTGCGGGCGAACTCGGCCCATCTGGCGCCCGGAAGGAGACCGGCTGCCCCGTCGCCTGTGGTGCCGGAACTCCTGCTCCAGGCGGAGTTTGGAGATCTGCACGATGGGGAACCGCCCGTGAGGAGGGAAGTGAGGCTCTGGCGTTTCTGCCAGCTGCTCGATGATGGCCAGCACCTGCCCTTCGCCCTGTAAATCCCTGGCGCGGGCCGCCCAGTCGCAGGTGATGGTGGATGGGGCCGTGGTCAATCCGGCCGATTGGAGGAGTCGTAACAAGGGGTGACGGCGCCGCGGGATGGCCGGCATAACGGTCCCCGTGGCGCCCAGGATTGCCCGACCTCCCTACGGTCCCCATCGGCAGCTCGGCGGCTCCATGATTCGCCGCCGCCAGCGTCAGGTTCGGGAAGCGGGTGACCGACAGGAAATCCCATGCCGCGTCATAAGCGGGAAGGGAACCAATGACAAACAGGCCGCATAGGCCAGGGAGGTGCCCATATGGCGCCGCGTGAACTACTGAGTGATGAGCAGAGGCGTCTGCTCCGGATCACGGGGCTGATGCCTCTCTCCAGCGTCTCGAACCTGGCGCCTGTTCTGGGGACAGGAGAGCGGAGCATCCGCCGGATGCTGAACGGGCTGCGTCGCGGCGGCTGGGTGTGGTCGGTGCGTCGGGGGATGACGGAGCGGCGGCAGGAGCGGTGGTTTCTGACCCGTCAGGCGGCGGACCTGCTCTACGCCAGCGACCACCAGCATGCCGCGCCCCGGGAAGCCGCGCGGGCGGCCCTGCCCTTCGGCTACTCTGCCGCGCCGCCGGCCGACTTCGACCGGCGGTTTGCACAGGACCACGAGCACCAGCCCCACTTCGAACATCTGGCTTCCTCACCCTTTGTTGCGCGGCCATCGCACGATGACGGCGGAGCGGGCACTTACCACGAGCATCCGCCGTGGACGGCCACCAGCCGGGGCATCGAAATGTCCCTGCGCCGCCTGGCCATGCTCGAAACGGTGTACCGGCTGGCGCCGGAGTTGCTCACCTCGGGACACCTGCGTTGGCCGGCGGGGGAGCCATCCGCCAGACATGACCTGCGGATGACCGATTTCCGCCTGCTGCGGTACGGCGGCTTCCATCACGCCGTGGCCCGCTATGGTCCTGAGGTGTGGACCCCCTTCATCTACGCCGGTCTCCACGCCACCGAGCGCGCGCTCAGGCGCAAGGAACAGCACCAACTGTGGGGCGTGGACGCCTACGTTCATGACGAGGACCGCTACCTGCGCATCGCCAACCGGGTGTTCTACGAGGATCCGGAACAGGAGGTGCGACCCTCGGCACGTGTGGTGGTAGCCGCCGACGCCTGGGCGGCGGAGTTGGCCCGGCAGACTCTGACCGGTTCCACTCCCACGCTGATCTGGACGCCGGGCAACGGCTACGGAGGCAACCCATGGTGGAGCTGAGGCCGTCCAGAGACCTGGTGGCGGACCCGTCCGGCCATCCCAATCTGGGCCGACCCGAGAACATCGACCGCTGGCTGGGCCGCAACCGGGACCTGGCCGCGCTGGACGGTCCCCACGCCTACCGCGTGTTCATGACCATCGCCGAGTTTCCCGCCGTGCGGGCGTCGCACCTGCGGCGCATCGTGGGCGGCGCATCTGCCGAGGTAAGCCGGATACTGGATGATTTCGTCAGCACCGGGCTGGTTGCGGAGTTTGACGGGCGCTACTACCTGGACCGGTCGGGAATGGCGCGGGCGGCCACCCTGAGCCGCGTGTCGACGGCAGCGATTCGGCGCCGCCACGGGGCCTACTTGGAGCAGTGGTACCGGGAACATGAAGCTCAGCACAACGACGGGCTGAACCGGCTGGTGGCGCGCTTTGCCCAGGAGGGCGTGGCGGCAGTCGCCGGGTGGCGGGGCGAGGTGAACGTCCCCGACGTTACCCAGGTGCGGCCGGACCTGCTGGCGCCCGTGGTGGCGGGGCCCTATGGCGGCGGGTACTATTTCCTCGAATACGAACGATTCGCCGGGAGCCAGCGCACGGAATCCAAGCTGCGGCCCTACCGGCGAATGATGGAGATGGGTCGTGCGCTGCCGATGCTGATGGTGGGCGACAGTTATGCGGTGGTGGAGAACTTCCTGTCGTTGGCCGGTGATCTGCCTCTGCTGGCCGCCAGCCTGGATATGGCCCTGCAAGGGCCGCTCAGCGGCGCGTACACCGTGTGGCGGAGTCCTGCCGGCGGTTCAGTGGAACTGTACTGCCTGAGACGAAACCGGTACTGACGCCTCGGAGCCCTGGGCGGAGGCAGCAAATGGACGCGGCGCGCCCAGGGAGCGCCGCGTCGGCAATTGTCGATGAGCCGGTGGCGATGGTAAGAACTGACGGTCCTGCAATTTCGTTCTCTGGGAGGCCTGGTCTGCAAGGACCGTCAACCGCGCAGGACGTCCACCTGAGCCGAGCACTTTCCGGTGCGGACCTGCAACGACTGAAACGTACCGCGGTGGGCCGCTGTGCCGATGCCATTCCCGCAACTCAAGCCCGCTCCTATTCGCAGTAGCGCTCGTAGTTGGCGCGGATCTCATCCATCGTGACCTCCCCGCGCTCCAGTTGGACCTGCAACCGTTCCGCCGTCGCCTCCGCGCTCAGCAACACGGTCCCGACCGCCCTGGACACCGTCAGCCGGTGCAAAGCGGTGTTGGGGTCCGCCATGCGCTCGGCGTACCTGCGTACCATCCGTTCGTCAGCGTTCATCCCGCAGGCCAAAGTCGCCCACATGGTGGCGACGGCCCACGCCACCGCCAGCATTTGTCCCAGGCTACGCTTCCTGCCGTGCCAGGCTGGCATTGCCGCCCTCCCGACCGGACGAGATGGCGCGGGTTCGTGAGGGCAATCCCTCCGGCAGCATTTCCCCAGCTCCGGCATGCTGCGGTCGCCGGTCCTCTCCGGGCCTACGCCAGATGCTCGAAGCTTGGTCTGACACTCGCCGGTGTACGGTTCCGCAGCGCCGGTGCGAACATGTAGAACCCGCACGGGGCGTCCGTCGCCAAGGCAAATCGCGTGACTTCATGAGCCGGCTGGAATCTCCGCCAGAATCCGGCAGTGGCCGCACGGTCCCCATTCGTCGGCTCCGTTCATCGTCCATACCCGCACGCGGTCGGAGAACTGCCGGTCATGAACTCGCCGTCCCCTTCATGTTCTGCACTTGGTCAAACTCCTGCTGTGTGACGATTGCAGGGAAGGCGTTGGGCGCCCGCACCGCGGTGTCGGGGTCCTGCATATCCTGCTTCGCCGCCACGCTGGTGCCGCAGTAGACCTCGTTGCCCAGGATGCGCCTGACGTGTTGCCCGCGCCACCGGCCGACCGTCGGCGCCTTGGCTCCACCGGCATTCAGTTCCGCCGCGATCTCGAGCAGGGAGGCGCCCGCGAGGCGCAGGTCGAAGATCATCCGCACCGTCTCCGAGTCCGGCGGGTCCAGTTCGAGCTTGTAGCGGCGGACGCCGCGGTCCTAGGTGGCAACCTTGCGGTAGCCGTAGGGCGCGTTGGCGAAAACGTAGAAGCCCCGCTGGGCGGCTGCCCTCATGCCGCGACGGACCTGTTCGGAGTGTCTCCTGCGCTGGAGATCAAAGGGGTCGGTGGGGATTGCATTTTCATCCGGTTCAGCAACTGACATGGTTTTGGCTCCTTCGGCGCTCAGCCTTCAGCCGTTAGAGTTGGTTCGTCTCGGTGTGAGACGCCATCGGCAATCAAACCCCGCGACCGTGCGGGATGGGGATGCGTCGCGGTGGATCGCATCGTCCTGCTGAGGGTCGTCGCGGTTGCGCCACGCACTGCAATGGGAGTTTCCTTGCGCCGGCGTCATGGCCAATTGCTCCGGTCGAGCCAGTGGTGCAGGGCGTCGGCAACGCGCTGAAATCCGTCGGGCTCGGCGGGGTCCAGGGCCAGTCTCGCCACGCGCTGGTGGTCAATGTTGCGGGCCTTTACGCTCAGGCCATAGATCTCCCAGTAGAATCCGGAGGTCAGCACGCTTACTCCGTGGGTCATCCCGCGTGTGTGCTCCCACAACCGTATGCGGTCGCGTCGTCGGGGACGCGCATTCTGGACTTCAATCAACACCGCAATGTCGCCGTTACTGTCGAAAAGCGCGTAATCGACGCTGCCGCGTCTGCGGAGGTCATAGTCTGGTTGTCATTCCCAGGGCAGCCAGGTGCTCCAGCCCAGGGCCCACAGGATGGGGTCAAAAATGGCGTATCGGATGCCGGCACTGTGCTCGGCGAGCAGGTGGCCGGCCTGATCGACGGTCTCCATGATCTCGCGGAGGGCTTCTTCGACGTCGGCGGCGCTCATACGGTTTCCCTTGGGGTTCCGCTACTGGTTTTGGGAAGGCGTGTGGGCGGCTGAGCCATCCTGGGCGGCGACTCGATACGTTGTGCAACTCATGGTGGTCTTGGGGAGCCGGTCGGCTCAGAGTGGGTGTGGAGGCCAGCAGGGGTCCCGCTGGCCTCGCGTGTGTGTGAAAGCGCTGCTGGTGTTTACTGCGGTCCTGAGATCGAGACCGAGTTTGAATTTGAAAGCATGCGGCCGTCGTCGGTGCAGATCGCGCCGGCGGCGGTGCAGTCGGTGGTTGCGGGCAGCGTGATGGTGATTGCGCCGTTGCCGCTGGGCTCGACGGTGATGGTCCAGGTCTGGTTGCTGCCCTGCACCTTCCGCTGGGCCTTGGTGACCGGGCTGTGGTCGTCCTCGATGAACGCGTGGTCGCGCAGGGTCCGGTAGCTGAGCGGGAAGTTCTCGCTGAACGTGAGGTCGAAGGTGAACTCGCCGCTGCCGCTGTGGCTATCCGGCACGTTGCTGAAAGTGGCGGTCAGCGGCACCGGCTTGGCCGCCACGGCGTCGGTGGCCACGCTGGTCAAGCTTTCGCTGTTGCCAGCGTCGTCAGTGAAGTCCACCCGCACCTGGATGGTGTCGCCCTGCTCGTTGGCGGTGAGGGTGTAGGTCGAGCCGGTGGCGCCGCTGATGGCGGTTCCCGCGGCCAACCACTGGTAGGCGTAGGAAACGTTGGACAGGCCGTCCTGGTCTGAGAGCGAGGATGTGTTTGCGGTGAGGGTCTGTTCCACCTGCGGCGTGCCGCTGATGGTGGGCGCGCCGGTGGCTGCCCGGTTGGGCCTTGCCAGCACCGCCACTGTGGCGGCGCTCGTCAGCGACTCATCGTTGTCGGCATCGTCGGTGAAGGCCACCTTCACTTTGATGGTCTGGCCCTGGTCGGCCTCGACCAGAGTATAGGTGGAACCCGTCTCTCCGGCTATGTCGGTGTCATCAGTCCCGTCATTCCGGACCCACTGGTAGCTGTAGGAAACGTTGTCCAGCCCGTCCTCGTCGTCGATGTTCGACGTGCTCGCCGTCAAGATCTCGCCCACCTGGGCGGTCCCGGTGATGGTGGGCAGGCCCGTGGGCGCATTGTTCTCGGCTGCGGGGGTACTCTTCGCCACTGTGGAGGCTGGGCTGTCGCCCTCGTCGTTGGTGGCCATGACCCTTACGGCGTATTCCACCCCGCCGGTCAGTCCCGTGATGGTGTGGGTGGTCCCGGTCACCGCGGCCTGGGAGACGTCGGCCGTGGTGTCCCAGTTGTCCGCTGCCTCCTTCCACTGCACCTTGTAGCCGGTGACTGCGGAACCTCCGTTGGATGATGGTGCCTGCCAGGACGCGTCCAGTTCCTGGATTTGGTTACCCTGGGTCACGGTCAGCCCCTGGGGGGCTGTGGGCACCGTTGCCAGCACTGCTGCTGTGGCGATGCTGGTCAGCGTCTCTGCGTTGCCCCGGTCGTCGGTGAAGGAGACCTTCACCTTGATGGTCTTGCCCACGTCATTGACCCCGGGCGTGTAGGTCGATCTGCCGGTGTCGTCGATGTCCGAGTCGGATGTGCCGGTGTTGGCCACCCACTGGTAGGCGAAGGTGACGTTGTCGGTGCCATCGGCATCCTGAATGTCGGATGTGGAGGCAGTGAGCATCTCGCCTACTTGGGCGCTGCCGGCAATGGTTGGAGCGCCGGTCGGCGGATTGTTGACCGCCTGGTCGGGGTCATCTGTCAGGTTCACGGTGGCGGTCGAGGTGGCTCCGGCTATGATCCCGTCTGGTAGGGCACCGAACGAGAGCGAAAGACTTTCGCCGTTTTCGGTTTCTTCATCGGCGATGGCCGTGACGGTGATTGTCCGTGATAAGGGACCACCGGCCGTGAAGGAAACGTTCTCGGGAACGGTGTAGTCGTCGGTGGATGCCCCACCGGCCGGTGAGGTGGTCATCGGGACTGTTACGTCGTGCTCGGGGTCGGCGCTGAGTTGAATGGTGACCAGTGCTGGGGCTCCGTCCTCTGTAGCTGTGTAGGACTTGGAGCCGAAAGATACTGCCACGGTTGGGGGTCGGGTGAGTAGGATGCGATACGTCCTTTGTGCATCTGCACCCGGTGTCGTGGCAGTAATGCTGACTAGGGACTGGCCGACGGGTATCGCTACTTGGTGGTTGTCTTGGGTGGAGTCTGCATCCTGGGATGGCTGGAATGAAATAGTTGCTTGGGCGTCATTGGGAGTGCCGGAAAGGGTGATGCTATCTGCGGTTGGGTTGACGGTGGCGGTGTAGAGGACCGTCTCGGCATCGAAGGCGGGGCTCAGCGTGGCGTTTGAGACGGCCAGGGAGTTGAGAGATGGGTCGGGAGCTGGCTTGGCTTTGACTTCGCCTTGTACGAGGCTGGCTTCAAAAGTTTGGTCATCGGTCCAGCTGACGTCGATGTCATCCCAGGTGACCGATGAGTTGCCTGAGCTTCCTTCGGGGAACGGCAGGTTGACTCCTTGGGTCTCCAGGGTGAGGTCATTGGATTCGATGTTCGTGGTAAAAGCCATGCTCAGCTTTCGCTCGCCTGTGTGGTAGTAAAGCCATTTGGCCTGCAGACCTGCAGTTCCTCGCTGGTTGGCGAGCAGGCTGGCGGTGCCAGCGCCGATGCTGCCGTTCCCGTAGTCGGTGACCGTCATATCGGCCGCCCAGATGGTCGTTCCGGCGACGGCCACGGTCCCGCCGGGCAGCGAGGCCGCATCATCGTCGAGGAAGGTCGTCGTCGCCTTGGACTGGTCGTTGGTTCCGAGCTTGTAGCCCTCGCCTGTCTTCAAGGTGACGGTCACCTTGCTGTCCGGCTCATCGGTTTCGTCTCCGATGGTGCCGACCTCGATGGTCGCCGTTGGAGAGCCGGCGTCGAACGACGCGCTCGTGGGCGTCGTCTCGGCGAGCATCTCGCCGTCCTCGGTGACCGTGAAGCTGACGGTCAGGGCATCGGTGGTCTCCCCGGTGCGGCTCAGCGTGAAGCCCGCGCTCGAGCCCTCCGTCTCGAACCGGTCGCCGGCTTTGATGGTGACAAGGGGCAGGTTCGCCACCGAGTCGGTCGGGCCGGGCTCGTCGTTGTAAATGGTTCCAATGGCGCCGAGGCCGTCCTGGAAATTTCCATGACCGTCCACCAAGCGGGTCACCCCCGACGGGTTGTTCACGATGACCAACAGCTCCTCACCGCTGTCGTCCACGGTGTCGTCGATGACCGGGACCGTGATGTACTTGATGCTCTGCCCAACGCTCCACGTCAACGTCCCGTTGGTGTCCGCGAAGTCCACACCGCCCCCGGTGGCGGTTGCGCTCCGGGTCCCGTAGTCCACGGTGGTCGTGTCGAGCGCCGGCGGCAGCAGTGTCACCGTGAAGACCAGGTTCGCGTCGTCGCCCTCGGTGGCCTCGTCGTTCTCGACGCTGATCTGTGGGTTGACGGCGAACTTGAGCGTGTTGTTGGAGCCGACGTTGTACTCGGTCCCGACACTGATGAGCCTCATCGTCGCTAGGAGCGGCCGGGTCTCGGTCGCACTGATCGGGCCTTCTATCCTGTTGTCCCACCGCCAATTGTCGCCGATATTCGCGGGCTTGGTGGTTGCCGTGAACCCGTTGAGTCCGCCCATGGTCCTGACCGGCAGCCCCGTGATGGCCCCGAGCGGCTTCGTCCACTCGAGTTCGACGGCGTAGACCACCGTGTGTGCGTCGTCGCTAGAGGTCCTGCCCCGGGCGGCGCAAAGGGCTGGATTCGAACCGTCTCTTTGCGCACAGAACACCGATGTGTCCCCGCTCGCCTTGACGCTGTACTTGAGGTACACGCCGTCGTTCCCGGTCGAGACGGTCATCGGCTGCCCGGCGACCCTCTCGATATCGAGATTCAGCGACGCGGCCTGTGCCGGGCTGGCTACGCTGACTAGCGCCAGCATCGCCACTAGGGCCACTAGCACTATGAGCTTGCGCCAATCCAGTGTCCGGGTCTTATCCGAATGCGAAACCATGCGCTGCACCTCCAAAATATTGGGGTTTGTGACCCTGCTGAAGTCGGGGGTCTCATCCGCCGGCGCGCGGCGGTCCTTGTCGTCCCTGTGTCCGGTTGCCTGCTATTCCGTTACCAGCTCGCTCTTCTGCCTGACCCGGTCGTGCTTGGGAATTACATACAAGGCGATTCCTGTGGGGTCGGTCCTGCTGTTGTTCCAGCTCCGCTTGGAGCTGCAGGGATTGTGTCCAAATTTGGACACAATCCCCTTTCATGCCAGCGGGGTCTCGTCTTCCTCATGTGTCTTGTTCCCGTCTTATTCTGGGCCTGAGATCGTGATGGTGGTTGAGTTTGACAGCTTCCGGCCGTCGTCGGTGCAGATGGCGCCGGTGGCGTTGCAGTCGGTGGTCGCAGGCAGCGTGATGCTGATTGCCCCGTTGCCGGCGGGCTCGACCGTGATGGTCCAAGTCTGGTTGCTGCCCTGCACCTTGCGTTGGGCTTTGGTGACCGGGCTGTGGTCGTCCTCGATGAACGCGTGGTCGCGCAGGGTCCGGTAGCTGAGCGGGAAGTTCTCGCTGAACGTGAGGTCGAAGGTGAACTCGCCGCTGCCGCTGTGGCTATCCGGCACGTTGCTGAAAGTGGCGGTCAGCGGCACCGGCTTGGCCGCCACGGCGTCGGTGGCCACGCTGGTCAAGCTTTCGCTGTTGCCAGCGTCGTCGGTGAAGTCCACCCGCACCTGGATGGTTTTTCCCTGCTCGGTGCTGGTGAGCTGGTAGGTGGAGCCGGTGGCCCCGCTGATGGCGGATCCTCCGGCCAACCACTGGTAGGCGTAGGAAACGTTGGTCAGCCCGTCCTCGTCCGAGATGCCCGAGGTGTCCGCGGTGAGCGTCTGCTCAACCTGGGGTGTGCCGCTGATGGTGGGCGCTCCTGCGGCTGGCGTGTTGGCTCTTGCCAGCACCGTCTCGGTGGCGGCGCTGGTCAGCGACTCATCGTTGTTGGCGTCGTCGGTGAACGAGACCTTCACCCTGATGGTCCGGCCCTCGTCGGCGTCGACCAGGGTGTAGGTGGAGCCCGTCCCTCCCGCTATGTCGGCGTCGTCGGTCCCGTCGTTACGGACCCACTGGTACCGGTAGGAAACGTGGTCGAGGCCGTCCTCGTCGTCGATGTTCGAGGTGCTCGCCGTGAGGGTCCCGCCGACTTGGGCGGTCCCGCTGATGCTGGGCAGGCCCGTGGGCGCATTGTTGGCCTGCTCTGCCGCTGCGACGGGGTCCGTGGCCACGCTGGTCAGGGTTTCGCTGTTGCCGGCGTCGTCCTCGAAGTCCACCCGCACCTGGATGGTGTCGCCCTGCTGGCTGGTGGTCAGCGTGTAGCTGGAGCCGGTGGCCCCGTCGATGTCCGTACCGCCGGCGACCCACTGGTAGCGGTAGGCAACGTTGGACAGGCCATCTTGGTCGTCAATGTTCGACGTGTCCGCCGTCAGGGTCTGTTCCACCTGGGGAGTACCGCTGATGGTGGGCAGCTCCGTGGGCGCATTGTTGGCCTGCTCTGCCGCCGCCACGGGCTCGCTCGCCACGCTGGTTGCGGTTTCGGAGAAGCCGTCGTCGTCGTTGAAGGAGACCCGTACCTGGATGGTCTGCCCTTCCTGGCTGGAGGTCAGGGTGAGGCTCGAACCGGTGGCGCCGTCGATGTCGGAGCCGCCGGCGGTCCACTGGTAGGCGTAGGAGACGCCGTCGAGCCCGTTGCCGTCGGTGATGCCGGTTATGGCTGCGGTCAGGGTCTCACCTACCTGGGGCGTCCCGTCGATGGTGGGCACTCCGGTGGCCGAGAGATTGACTGCCTTGAGAAGCGACACGGTGAACGCGTCCCCGTCGTCCCACAGGTCGGTGTCGTCGACGGCCAGGGCCGTGGCGTCCCACTGGAAACGGTATGCCGGCGGGCTGGCGCCGGTCTGGGTCATGGTTGCGTCGGCAAACGCGAGCTCGGTGTCATGGAGTTGGAGTCTCCAGGTTGCAGTCTGCGCCGTGCTCGGCTCGGAGCCGAGTTCGAGCGCAAGAGTGGTGTTGCTGCCAAATGACGCACCCAGGAAGGTGATGGCTCGGGTGTCGGCGCCGTCGGTGAATGCCGCTGGGCTCAGGCTTCCTTGGTTGGCAACGGAGTCGAAGTTAAAATCCGTGTCGAGGCCGTCGGGATCCTCCGGCGTCATGGTCGACAGCCAGAGGAGCTCCCGGGTGGCGCCCGAGGCGATGACCGAAGCGGTCACCGCGCTGGTGATCGACTCCGTGTTGTCGCGGTCGTCGGTGAAGGCGGCCTGGAGCTGGATGCTGTCGCCCACGTCGGTGGACGTCAGGGTGTAGGTTGAACTGGTCGCTCCGGTGATGTCGACGGCGTCGCCGTCGGCCACGCGCATCCACTGGTAGGAGATGGTGGCGTTCTCGAGGCCGTCCGCATCAGCGATGCCAACGGTGTCGGCGGATAGCACCTGCTGGTCCTGGAGGACGCCCTGTATTGACGGCGCGCCGGTGGCGGGCCGGTTGGGACGCACCGCAACCGCGGTGGTGGCCTGGCTGGTCAGCGTCTCCGCGTTGCCGGCGTCGTCGGTGAACGAGACCTTGACCTTGATGGTCTTGCCTTCCTCGTCGTCGGTGAGGGTGTGAGTGGAGCCCGTGGCGTGCTGGATGTTGGCGTCGTCGGCGAGCCATTGGTAGTTGTAGGAAACGTTTTCGAGGCCGTCGGCGTCGCCGATGTCGGCGGTGCCGGCAGTGAGCCTCTCACCGACCTGGGGCGTACCGCTGATGGTGGGTTCACCTGTGGCCGTCGTGTTGGGTGTGGGTTCCGCCGGTGTCGTCGGGACGATGCTTACGGCGATGGTCTCGCCGTCTGTCCAGTCGAGGTCAACGTTGGTCCACTTGAAGCTCTGCTCGCCGGAACTGCCGGCTGGAAACTCCAGAGTGAGGTCGCCGACGATGAGGGTGTGGTCTTCGGCGTCGTCGAAGGTGTCGGTGAACGCCAGACGCAGGTCGCTGTCGGGTACGTAGGACCAGAGGGACTTGATCTGGAGGTTCCCGGTGCCGCCGATGTTGGAGAACAGGTCGGCGCTGGCGGCGCCGATGGAGACGGCGGTGTATTCAACTACCAGCATATCGGCGGACCAGACGATTGCGTCGGTGTTCCGCGTGATGGGAGTAGTCGGTCCGCTGGTCAGCGTGTGCTGGTAATCGTCGTCGTCGGTGAAGGACACGCGGACCTTGAAGGTCTTGCCCACATGGGCGGTGCGCGGCGTGTAGGTTGAGGCAGTGGCGCCTTCGATGTCGGCGTCGGCGCCGTCGGTGGTCACTATCCACTGGTAGCTGTAGGAGACTTCGGTCAGGCCGTTGGCGTCGTCGATGGCCGAGGTGTCGGCCGTGAGCGCTGAGTTGGCCTCGGGCGTGCCGGTGATGACGGGAAGGCCCGTCGGCGCGGAGTCTGGCTCCCGGACCACGGCCACGTCATCTTCCTCGATGGTGCCGGTGGCGACGGCGTCGCCCAGGGTGGCCCATACCGGAGAGGACAGGGTGAGGGTCAACGTCTCGGTTTCCTCGACGACCGTGTCGTTGGTTACGGGCACTGTGATGGTGCCCGCCAGGGTCCACGGCTGGATGAGACTGCCCGTGTGGGTCCACCCCAGGGTGAGGCTGCCGCTGCCGGCGGTGTAGTCCGAGGCGGCGGACGCCGTTCCGTCCGATGTGGCGTAGCTAACCGTCGGTATCGGGCCGGACCAGTTCCGGTCCAGGGTTACGGCGAAGGCCAGCTGCGCCCCGTCTCCTTCGGTCACGGCCGCGTCGGCCACGGAGATGACCGGTGGGCCGGAGCTTCTCTTCCAGTCTCCTTGGGCCAGCAGCTCGCCGTCGGCGGTGCAGATGTGCCCGTCCAGGGCGCAGTCGGTGGCCGCGGCCAGGATTACGTCGAATGGCCCGGTGCCGGCGGGCGTGACCGTGACGTTCCATCTCCGGGTGCTGCCCTCGTCCTTCTGGACCACGGTGTTGATGGTTGCGCCGGTCACGGTGAGGGCGTGGTCCTTGATTTCCGCTGCCGTGGTGTCAACCTCTTTGCTGAACACCAGACGGAACTGCATCGGCGTGCTGCCGTCGTGGTAGAAGTCGAATCCCTCGAACTCGGCGTTCAGCTTCGTTCCTGGGAACGTGTGGGTGATGCCGTTGGAGAGCGGCTGCGGGTTGTCGCCGCCGGTGCAGACCGCGCCGGTGGCGGAGCAGTCGGTGGTGGCCGGCAGTTCTACGGTCACGTCGCGTCCGTCAACGGGCTCGACGGTGATGCGCCAGAGGCTCTTGTCGCCGCCCTTGCGTTCGGCGTCGGTGATCTCGCCGTTGGTCACGGTCATGACGTCGTTCTGCATGACCAGGTACTTGGCGGCGACGTCCTGGTTGAAGCTGATGTTGAACGTGAAGGCGTTCTCGCCGTCGTGTCCGGAGGGCAGGTTGGTGAAGCTGGCGGTGAGCGGCTGCGGGTCGTCGTCCTTGATGGTAGCCGTGGCGGAGTCTGTGCCAACGGCTGCCACGGTGATGTTGCTGAGCTGGAGGGTGAACTGGCGGTTGCCGGTGTAGACGTCGTCGTCAAAGTCGAGGATGGGTACCGACACCGTTACCGAGGTGGCCCCGTGGGGAATGTGGGTCTCGCCGCTGGTTGCGGTGTAGTGGGTGCCGGCGACGGCGCTGCCGTCCACGGTGGCGTAGTTGAACCACACCGGGGCGGTGAGCGTGCCGGTCAGCGAGACGGTGAACTCGGCGGCGGTCTCGACGCCCTCGGTGATGGTGGCGCCGGACACTTTGAGCCACCTGGTCTCGGTCTCTTCCTCTGAGTTGAGGATGGTGCCGAAGGCGGAATATTTGGTGACTTCGGGGAAGGGATAGCCGCCGCCGGTTCTCACCTTGAGGTCTCCGGGCTGGTAGGTCCGTCCAGCGTCGCTGGTGGTGGTCAGGTATACGCCGATGCGCATCCGGAGCTGCTCGCCGGAGTCCTCGATGCTGTCGTCGATGAGCTCGACCTTGATGGTATTGAGCTTGTCGCCCGCCGAGAACAAGACGGTGCCTTTGGTGTTTATGAAGTCCTCGCCGGCCGTGGCTGTCCAACCGCTGGTGTCGTAATCGAACTCGACCCACTGTCCGACGGTGGGTATGGGCCAGAGGGCCGCCTTGAACTCCATGTTCTCCTGGGTGCTTATCCAGGTGGTGGCCGAATCGAGGCTTCCCGGGAACCTTCGTCCCTCCATGCCCATGTTGTCGTTGGTTTGGAGTACTGCGACGACGCAGGGTTTGTTGGGGCAGCTCTCGTACTTGGAGGGTTCGAGGTAGAGGCTGAGGCCCTGATGGTACTCGCCGGAGATGCGGAAGCGTACCTGGTGGTCCTGCCGGGTCCACCGGGCGCCGCCGGTCTTCGCCTTGGAGTAGGACTGGTCGTCGATGCTCCAGCCATCGCTGGAGTCCTGGCCCTCGTGTTCGGTCATCCGGAGTGTCGGCGCGGCGTTGGGGTCGTCGCTGGTCGACGAGATGATGAGGAAATAGTTGGTGTTGGCTTCGAGCCACTTGTATCCGGAGTGCCTGGGGAAGGTCACGGTGCCGTCCGAGTCGACCTCCTGGGAGTAGAAACTGCCGCCCTTCCGGAAACCGGACGGGCGTCCCGTGTTCACCTCGGCGTCGGGCGTGGTGGACTCGGTTATGAGGAGCAGTATCTTCTGGTATTCGGTCTGCCCGCTGTCGAAGTCGATGTGGATTTCATTGACGTTGAAGATGCCGGCGGTGTCGCCGGTGCGGAAGCCCTGGGCGATGGAGTAGGATCCCAGGTTTTCGTAGTCGGTGTCGGCGTTGCCCTGGCGGTTGTCGACCCAGGTGGTGTAGTCGCTGACTATGGGCTCTGTGGCCGCGGTCCCCTTGACCTCGATCTGGTAGGACTGCCCGCTGACATCGCTCCAGGTTGTGCCTGTTTGACTATGGTGCCGGTCATTGCCGACGGAGAATCCTGCCAGGCTGCCCGGGTCTTCGCCGGAGCTGTTCGTGAGCTGGAGGGTTATTGCGTCGGAAGTGACCGTTACTCGGTTTATTACTGCAAAGTAGGTCGTGTTCGCGGTCAGCGTGGGGCATTGGGTGCCGGAGGTGGGGGCGGTGAAGCTGTGCAGCCCGCTACTCGTGAAACTGATGGGGGCGGTCAGGGTGCATAGGACATTGCCCGGGTCGCCGCTGGTCTCCTCGTTCAGGGTTGCGGTCAAATGGCTGCCTGCTGTCGTGGTGCTTGCGATGTTGTTGAACAGGAAGCCGATGGCATCGAGGTTGTAGCCCTCTTCGGCTGCATCTGTGGTGAAGGCCTGCGCCCGCAGCTGGCGGCTGTTGGTCAGCCCTTGGGAGTTGGTAGACGTCCGGCTTGTGTTCCTGACCAGCACGTCGGCGGGGACGATGGTGGCGGTGGGCTCGCTTTTCAGCAGGTCTTCTTCAAAACCCTGGTCGTCGGTTAGCCAGACATATACCATGATGCGCTTGTCCGCGTCATTGTCCGTAGGCCGGTAGGTGCTGTCGGCGGCGCCTTCGATTTCGGCTTCTTGGTCGGCATCGTCGACGCGTACCCACTGGTATTCGAAGTTGGCGTTGCTGGTGCCCTCGGGGTCGGTTATGCCTGACGTATCGACGGAGAGGGTCTCGTTTACCCGGGGCGTGCCCGTGACGGCGGGCTGTCCGGTGGTCGGCGTGTTGGGCACGACGAAGATGTTGGAGAGGGCATAGTATGGGTATTGGTTGGTGTTGCTCTGCGTCACTCCGTGGAGTGGCGAGTCGAGGCCGGCATTGAGTTCACCGGTACGGACCGATGTGGCTCCAAGGCCTGCGTTCTGTTGGTTATGCACGGGGCCGCTGAGAGACGCTGTACCGTCGTTCCTGCTGCCCGTCCACACAGTTGTGGTGCTGACTATTGTCCCTGCCCGGTTTCTGGGGTTAGCCTCGTCATCCCAAAAAGTTCTGTAGAGATTGCCGTAATTGTTGGCGACCCTGCTACCGTTCAGCCAGTAGATCTCTGAATTGGGGTTTGCGGAGGTGGTGCCGGTGTTGTCGCGGGCGTCGACGTCTTCGGTGCTGCCAAGCACCCGGAACCAGGAACTGAAATCCTGGATGTCCGTATGGCCTGCAGCGGCCTGTCCCTGCACGTATGTGTTGTAGTCTGCAATATCGGTGTCCGTGGCCGCCGCCGGCTCGGTGAGGAACAGCAGCCGGAACTTCTGTCCGCCAACCAGTCCGCTGGGAGTCAGGGACCAGCCCTGCGGGACTTCAACCTCGATTCCTTCCTCGCCGGTCACCTCGATGCGGTAGTTCACAATGGCGGTGGACCAGGTGGTGCTGGTGCCGAAGTATCCGTTATCGGCGATTGACCAGTTGGCGGCCGACCCGTCGTCCTGGGCTGAGTTGATGGCCACGCCGACTGTTATGGCGTTGGATCCGGTGAACGCAACGCGGTGCAGGACTGCAAAGTAGGTGGTCTGCTGACTCAGTGCGGGGCATTCGTTGTTCGACGGCGTTGTGAAACGGTTGATGGAGTTCGTCCTAAAGGTCGCTGGGTCGTCCAGCGTGCAGAGCACTGTGCCGGGCTCGCCTGAGCTGGCGACCTCGTTGAGGGTCACCTCAAGGTCGTTGCCGGCGCTGGCGGGGTCGGCTACGGCGTGGAGCCGGAATCCCAGGGAGTGCAGCTGGTAGCCTGCCAGGCTTGAGCCTGTGGTGAATGCCTGGCCTATTTTTGGATCTGAGGCTTGTGTGGGGATTGCGTTGACGTCGGCGAGGGTGTTCTTGACCAGCAGGTCCGGGGCGGTGACGATGCCGGTGGGCGCGCTGGTGAGCGGCCCTTCGGGGTGGCCGTCCTGGTCGATGAAGCTGACCTTGACTATGATTGTCTTGTCCAGGTCCTCTTCGGTGAGGGTGTAGGTCGATGCGGTGGCGCCGTCGATGTCGGTCTGGACAGTTCCCGTGACGCGGACCCACTGGTATTTGAGGGTCCCGAGCCCGTTGCCGTCGGCGATCCCCGACGTGTCGGCGGTGAGGGTGCTGCCCTCGTTGGGGGTGCCGTCGATGGTGGGGACGCCGGTGGCGGAGACGTTGGGGACGGCGTTTTCGCCTCTGAATTCGATCAGGATTGCATCAAGATAGTTTATCCACTGGTTTGACCCGGTAAATTGATGGTGACTATCGGCAATCGACCAGTCCGCTACGCCTCCGGAGTCCTCGTTGGAACTGGTGGTTACGGTCAGGCGAGTCTGGTGGAAAGAGTCGTTTACGAGGGTAACCCAGTAGGTGGTGCCAGCCTCAAGTACGGTGCACCGGTCCGTTGTTGGAGTCGTGAAGGTGTGTAGCCCTGAGGCGCTGAAGCTGGGCGGGTCGGTGAGCGTGCAGAGAGCGGTGCCTGGTAGACCGCTGCTGTCTACGTTCAGCGTTGCGGTTATTCGGCTTGCGGCTGTGTTGGTGTTGGCGATGGTATGGAAGTGGACGCCGATTGAGGTTAGCGCGTAGCCGTCCGAGTTGGCTCCGGTGGTGAATCCTTGAGCAATCTTGGTGGGGCTGATGTTATCGAAGTCTTCGCCCGCGCTCTCCGGGCTCTGCCCGATGTTCCTGACCAGGACCTCCGTGGGGACGACGGTTTCGGTCGCGGTGGCGGTGAACGGGCCTTCCAGGTTGTGGTAGTCGTCCTCGAACGTGATCTTGACGTTGATCTCATGCTCCGCGTCGGCGTCGGTGAGGACGTAGGTCTCGCTGGTGGCGCCGTCGATGTCGGTGACGTTCATCCCGTCATCGCGGGTCCACTGGTAGGAGAGATCGATGCCGGTGATGCCCTCGTCGTCGGATATGTTCGACAGGGCGGCGGTGAGGGTCTCGCCCACGCGGGGGGTGCCGGTGATGGCTGCGGTGGCCGTGGCGGGAGTGTTGGCCTCGACTACGAATATCCCGGAGAGGGCGTAGAAGGGGAAGCCGGTTGTGGGCGCGCTGTCGGTACTATCGTCAAGAGCGTGTCTTCCGCTGATTACGCTGCTTTGCAGTTCTCCTGTGCGGACGCTGGTCTGTCCAAAGGCAACGGAAACGCCGGACGGGGAGGCTCCCGTGCCGTCTTGCTCGCTGCCTGTCCAGACTTTACCTGTTTCGATGTGGATGCCGTCTTTTGTTCTTCCGTCCTCTTCCTGTTCCCATCTACTGCTGTAGAGGGTCTGGTAGTCGTTGGCGATTTTGTCGCCGCCTAGCCAGTAGATAGGTGCGTCGGTGTCTGAGGACGTCGTCTCGGTGTTGTCGCGGGCGTCATCGTCGTCGGTGCTGCCCAGGACCCGGAACTGGTTGGCATGTTCATGGATGTCGGTGTGGCCCCCTGCGGCTTGGGCCTGGACGAACTCGTTGTAGACGTTGATGTCCGTGGAGGTGGGCTTCTCGACGTCCGTGAGGAACATGAGCCGGAACTTCTCGCCGCCGGCGATGCCTGTGGGTGTGAGGGCCCAGCCGAACGGGACCTCGGTCTCGGTGAGCGCTTCGAGCTCGAACTCGGTCAGGCGGGCCCGGACGTCGATGAGCATGGCTTTGTCTATGGCGACGTCGGACCAGGCGGAGCTTGCGTATTGTTCGCTTGGGTCGCTTATTCCCCAGGCTAAGGATGAGCCCGCGCCTTCGTTTTTGCGAAAGTCGTGCGTCAAGCTTAGGGTGGCTGTATAACTGCTCTTTTTCTCAATCACCACGTGGTATGCGCTGTTTGATACCAGTTGTGGGCAGCGTGAACTGATGGTGGCCTCGCGCGCGCGAAATTTGTGCGCGCCGCTGCTTGAGAATGTCGTCGGGTTCGTGAGTGGGCACAGGATGCCGCCTGGCGAGCCGGAAGAGTCTTCGTTGAGTGTTACGCTAATGCCACTGTCGGCAGTAGTGGTATCTCCTATTGTTCCGAATACCAACTCTATGTAGTCAAGCGCGTAAGTTTCTGCTGCGCTTCCTGATGTAAAGCGTTGCGCCAGCTTTGTTGTCGTCGCCGTTAACGCTATGTTCGTTGATAGGGTCCGATCTCGCTTTGTGTTCCAGACGATGAGGCCTTTCGGTCCTACTACCTGTGTCCTGAGGCTTGTCAACGGGCCTTCCGAGTTCGTGGCGTCATCTGTGAAGGTGACCGAGACCTCGAAGGCTTTCCCTATGTCGCTTTCTTTTACCAGGTAGGTACTGCCTGTTGCTCCGCTTATGTCGGTGGAGTTGGTGCCGTCCCAGTGGGCCCACTGGTACGTCCAGCCCGGATTTGTCAGGTCGTCGGGGTCCATTATGCCGCTGGTCTCTGCCAGCAGCGTCATGTCCGGACGCACGGTGGCGAGGCTGACTCCGGGGTTGGCTTGGTCCACGATCCCGGGGATGCCTGTGGCATCGCCCGCTGCGGCCTGAGCCGGCGGCGCTTCTTGCAACATCGCCAGCGCGACCATGACGGCCAGCATGGCGGCCATGGCCAGCCAGAGTGCTGGCCTGCTCCCTACCAGTCCTGTCGCTGTGTGCGGTCCGGCTGGTCTGCCGGTGGTCGCCAGCGTCGCGTAATTTCTGCCCAGGGTGGCTCGTGGTCCCGGCCGCTGGGAGTTTCTGCGGGCGTCTGGGTTGCTGGCGGGTGTGCCGGTGTTCATGGTTGCTCCTGCTGTATTACTGGTGTCAGGGTGCTGCGGGCATCGCCGCGGCGTCATGGGCGGCGGGCTGCGCCGCCGGGCAAGTTCGCGTTATGGCGTGTCGCCGTTTGGAAATTGAGGGTCTCGGGACGAGTCGGTCTGCGTTTGCTCCCGACTCGTATCAACCTCTCGATTGCTATTCACTCTTGCGATGTTTCGCGTCGTGGTTTCCAATTGGTCCGTGGTTCACGTCGCTGAAGGAACCGCGCGGTGCTTGGCGTGTTTGTTCGTGCTGTACAGGACGAACGGGGTGTTCACCCGCCTTATGCAAGCGTTCCCCATGATATTCCGTAGGTTACCCATCTCTCCAACGCCGATTGTACCCTTATTGAAGATAATCTAGTTGGGCGTTGCCGACAGGTCAAGCGTACCGACTATGGCATGAGCGGATGAGTCAGCGTTCTTGACGAGACCTTGAGCCAGCTTGATTAGAGGTTGGTCTGGCACGCTGGTCGTGGGTTAGCCACGAGCAGAAAGGTTCGTTTGCAATCTTGCCGTTCCGGTTCGGTGTCGGTAGATTTAGTCCGGTCGTTGGCGTGTGCGCTCGCGGCGTCTGTGGCCAAATGCTGGGCAATGGCGTGGTTACCGTCCAGGGTACGGTGTGAGCCTGGCGGCGCTGCCGGTTGCCGACAATCAAGGCGCAGGTGTCGCAGGCGGTATGGAGAGCTTCGTGTTTGGTGTGATACGCATGGCGACGGGAAGGTTCTCGTGGTTCTTTGACTGGGGCGGTCAAACCAGCCCGGAAGAACTTCTGCACGCCGCCAGGGTGCTGTTGTGGGTCCGGTGGCTAGGGCTTATCGCCGCTCTCATGGAAATCCACTACCGCGTCGACCATGGATCTTTGAGCCACATCCTGAATACGTTCTACTGCCTGGGATTTCTGGCGGTCAACGGGTATGTTCAGTGGCGCATACACCGCACGCGGACTGTTAAACCCGCCTGGCTGCTGGGACTGAGTGCCCTGGACCTGGTGGTGATCTCCTTCAGCACCTCCATCTCCGGCGGTTTCAACAGTCCCTATTTCCCGGTGTACTACTTTGCCGTGGCGGTGTTCGCCTATGTGTTCACCTCTCCCAGGTTCGTCCTGCCCTGGACGACTCTGGTAGCAGTCATCTACTCGGCGCTGAGCTTTACGGTGGAACCGACGCTGGACCTGGCCGGCAAGGAGGAGCAGCACCTCTTCTACCGCTTGCTGGTCCTGTACGCTGTGGCGGCGGTGGTCAGCATCATTGCCGGCCTGGAACGGGAGAGCCGCCGCAAAGGGCTGGAGCGGGAGCGGGAACTGCAGCGTCAGCGCATTGAGCTCTCGCAGACGATTCACGACACCACTGCCCAGTGGGCGTACATGGTCGGCCTGGGTGTCGAGCGGGCGATGGAGTTGGCGGATGAGACGCAGGAGGACCTGAGGGCCAGGCTGGGGCTGGTGGCGGAACTCTCCCGGTCGGCGATGTGGGAGCTGAGGCATCCCATTGACGGCGGCCAGATCTTCCGTGGCGAGGAGCTGGGACAGGTCCTTGAGGCCCACGCGGCGACCTTCACCACCATCACGTCAGTTCCGGCGGAGCTGGCGCAGCGTGGTCGGGAACCGCCGCTGTCGATCATTGCCAGGAGTCTGCTGTTCTCCATGGCGCACAACGCCCTGACCAACGTGATCCGGCACGCGGATGCGAGCGGGGTCGTCATCAGTCTTGAATGCGATGCAGCAGAGCTGCGGCTGTCGGTGTCCGACGACGGCATTGGGCTGCCGGAGGACTACGAGGCCAGGGGCCACGGGTTCAGGAACATGCGGGCCGACGCCGAGCGGATGGGCGGAAGCCTTGAGGTGGAATCGGACGGCGACGGCGGTGGGACGACGGTCACCTGCGTGGTTCCCTGGCGGAATCTCAGAGGAGGGGAGTAGATGACTTCTGACGGACTGACCAGCGTGATGCTGGTCGACGACCACTCGATAATGCGGGACCTGCTGCGGGATGCTCTGGAGGCTACCGGGGAGTTCCGGGTGGTGGCCCAGGCGGCGGACGGGCAGGAGGCGCTGCGGGTGGCGGCGGAAGCCGTCCCCGACGTGATCGTCATGGACGTGATCATGCCGGTGATGGACGGCATCGAGGCGTGTCGGGAGATCACGGAACTGCTGCCCGACACCAGGGTGCTGATGCTGACGGCATCGAACGAGCAGGACGCCATCGTGAGGTCGATTGCCGCCGGAGCCACCGGCTACCTGCAAAAGTATTCCGGCAAAGAGCAGTTGCTCACGACGTTGCGTGAGGTGGCCGAGGGCGAGTTTCGGATACCGGGGAACGCGGCCAGGCGGCTGGCGCGGGCGGTGCGCGGTCCTCTCGGGGACGGCGCCGGTGAGCGGTTGGAAACCCTGACGGACCGGGAGGTGGAGATCCTGAAGCAGTTTGCCGAGGGGTTGAGCTATCAGGAGATTGGCGACGTGCGGGAGGTCAGCCCGCTTACGGTGCGCAACGCGGTGTCCGGCGTGCAGAAGAAGCTGGGGTTCAGGACGAGGCAGCAGATGGTGGTGTGGGCGATCAGGGCCGGCGTCGTGGATGACGCCTCGGCGTAGCGTCTGGCGGTTGAAGACTGGATGATCACCGTATGATGCCACGGCTGCCCGTGTTGGGCGGATTGGCGAACCGCGGCACCTCTCTCCACAGCGTTGAAGGCGTGGGCTCAACGGGATTTCGGTGGTTGCACGTAGCGAGATGTCCCCAACGCGCGGTGCGGCCTTGGAGTGTCGAATCCGTCAGAGGGGCATGGTCGTCGTCACCCCTGCGGTACCGGAAGCCCTGCCCGGTCTATGTTGGCGGTTTGAGCGCCGTCAGCACCCGGTTGCATCGGCCGTTCGGGTGATCCGCAAAGCATACGGTTTCGGGGTGAGCGTGAGCCCGAACACCTCGCGTTCGGAGGGTGACTGGTCGTCTGCGGTTTGGAAGCCCAGCGTCCTGACAATCTGTGCGGCGGCGGTCCAGGTCGCCATTCGCCCCAGGCGCTGTCCCGGACAGATGCGGATGCCGGTTCCGAACGGGAGGTACGCGTCCTGGCCTGCCGTGGCGCGGTTCTCTGCTAGGAAACGCTCGGGCCGGTAGACGTGCGGTTCGTCCCAATACCGTTCGTCGTGGTGGATGCCGTGGATGTTGGCCAGGACCTGCGTTCCCCGGGGGATGCGGTATCCGGCCAGCTCGGTGTCGGCGGCGGCCTGGTGGGGCACTCCAAGCGGGGCCGTGGTCCGGTAACGCAGGCACTCGTCGTAGCAGGACGACGTGTAAGGGAGCAGCGTCGGGTCGGTCGGCGGTTCGCCCGAGGCCAGGTTTTCGGCCATTTCCCGCCGGATGGCGGCCTGCACCTGGGGTCGGTTGGCGAGGATAAGCAGCCACCACTTGAGGATGGAGTAGGTTGCCGGATGGGTGGCCAGCAGCAGGTCGGTGCAGGAAGCCTCGATTGCCAGCTCCGACAGGTCGGCGCGCTGGTTCAGCATGAAGTCCATGATGCAGGAGGGTTCGCCTCCGGCCAACGATGGCCGGAGGCGGACGATGTCGAACAGTTTCTGCAGGGTCTGACTCCTGAGCGTCTTCTGGCGTCCGGCCCGTCGGACGTGGCGGTCGGGTACGAACTTCAAAGGCGGTATCAGGTCGCCCAGGCTGAGCTGGGTGGCGGCTCGCTCGGCCCACTCGGTGTCGTGACGCAGGACCGTCCGGAGCGTTTCGTACTCCGGCGGGTCGTTGGGGTCGGCTCCGAACATGACCGAGAAGGTGATGTCCCAGCTGAGATCCTCGATGACCTCATCGATGTTCACGGGAATGCCGGCGTCGGCCGCTCCGGCGAGACGGTCAGTGAGGCGTTCCACGGCCGGGACGACCTGCCGCTCGTGAATGGAAACGGCTCCACCGGGACAGGACAGGTTCCGGTGGACCAGGCTGCTGATGCTCTGCCAGCGTGCGCCATAAGGGGACATGGCGATGCTCCGGCGTTCGGTCAGAATCGCGGACGCGCGGCTCACCCAGCGGTCGGCGAACTCCGGCTTCTCGAAGGCGTCGGCCAAAATCGCCGGGTCGCTGATCACCACCGTGGGCACGTGGCCGACCCGGATCATGCAGACGTCGCCGTGCTGGCCGGCGATGCGGTTGATGGCCAGGTGGGCGTCCTTGACGAGGAGGTGCAGGGAGCCCAGCATGGGGAGCCCGCGCGGCCCTGGGGGTAGGGGAAGGCTGTTCTGCAAGGTCTTGGTCCTCTTCCGGTGTGGCGGAGCGGTCACCATGGGTGAGAGCGCTCGGAGTACACGTGGTTGGGCAGGCGGTATGAGATGCCGTTTTGCTCGAATGTCACGGTCTTGAGCAGGTCTGTGAAGTTCTCGAAGCGGCTGTGCCTGGCGAGGGCCGGCGCGTGCCGGGCCATGAACGAGTTGTAACGGGTCTGGAGGCGGAACCAGGGGGCTACGCCCAGGACGCGTGTCCTGGGAAACCGCAGTTCGTCGGCGAGCCGGTTGCCGATCAGGGCGCGCGAGATGCTGAATATGTAGCGCGCCATGGCGCGGCGTTCGTCGGTCTGGGTTATGCCGAGCACCAGCGGCGCCGAATTCACCAGCGCATGGGCCATGACGATGGATTCCAGGTCCGGGGGCGGCTCGCAGCCGCGCCCGATGCGGAGTATCCGGTTGGCTTCGTCCTCGTCCTGGAACAGCATGGCGCCGGGGACGCCCATGAGGTGTCCCGAGTAGCGCCAGATGCCCATGAAGGACTCCCGTTCCGCCGGGGAGATGCGGACGCCCAGCTGGCTCGTGTGGTGGAGGAGCCCGGCGGAAAACGCCGCGATGGCGTAGCCCAGGTGGGCGGCGCTGACGGGTGTGCCCCAGGCGGCCTCGTCCCAGTCGGGGGATTGTGCCAGCAGGCGTCTGATGCGGGCGTGCACCAGCCTGAGGCGCACGGAGAGCTTCCAGCCGTCGCCGCGGCGGTCCATGCCGCCGGGCATGAATATCTCGATGAGGTGGTGGTTGTTCTGCTTGAGGCGGCGTATGCCCTGGTCCTGTATGCGACCGGTGATGAGGAACGAGTTGGCGATGTTGGTCGAGAAGCCTTCGATGAGCACGCCGGCGAGCATGGCTCCCAGCACGACGTTGGAATGCCGGAAGAAGAGACGAGATCCATCGCGGTAGGAATCCAGGTCAACCCAGTCGGGGGTACGCGCGGCGTCCTCGAACAGGGCGGCGACCTGGGGAGGGCCGGCGTCGAGGACCTCCGGTAGGTCGTCCATGCCGGCCCTGATCAGGCGTTGGGACTCCTCCGGCGGCAGTTCCGACAGGGCCAGGGTGGCGGCATCGGCCAGCGGGTCGCCGACCCGGGTGTGCAGGATGTAGTTGTGGGCCCTCGTCGGGTCTCTGAACCTGGTGGCGGCGTAGCCGGCCAGGTATTCGGTCGGTATTTCCATCCGTCATCACTGGGCGGGGAGGCAACCGGCATCAATGGCGGGCTGGACGTTGGCCGGGTCGTCCAGGAACGTGTCGGGGTCCGTGTTGCCGGCAATTTGCAGGAGGCACAGGATCGCCGACGCCTGGTCGGCCTCGCTCATGGTGGCGAGGATCTGTCGGATCGTGACCGGCCCTTCGGTCTGGGGCTGCTGGGCGCCTGTGCCTGGCGCTGAAACGGGTACCTCACGCTCCTTGGGGAAGATCACCTGCTGGGGTTGCGCGAGGTCGGCTGCGTCGTCCCGCCGCCGGAGCTTCACGTAGCAGACCTCGTCGGGGCTGCCGACCTGATAGCCGACGCTATAGCGCGTGTCGGCCCGGTAGGCACGCGCGTGGGTGTTGCCGCTGGAGTCGGTCCCCCGGATGACGTACCAGTCGTCGCCGTTGGAGTCAGTGTGGAAGCCGTCGTGGGATATGCGGCCGTACTGGTCCGTGGGGACGGCTCCCGGCTGTGGTTCGGCCGGCCAGCTGGACGGGCACGACGGCGGGTCAGCGGCTGATGCCCGCCCTGGGAGCATGGCGACGGCGCAGATTGTGATTGCGGCCAGCGCAATTGCGCTGGCCGTGGTGACGAACTGGCGGGTGTTGTTCATTGGGTGGTTATTCCTCCGTCATGAGTACCTTGATCGCGTCCTGCCCGGTGTAGCCGGACCCGCTGGCGGTGTGGACAATCGTGACCCAGTAGCCGTAATCGTTGTCGTCGGTGTCGGAACTGACGGTGACGGTTTGGGGCGTGTTCCAGTTTGTGGACGTGAAGGTCAGCGAATTTGCGCTGATGGTCACGTTGTCCGGCGTGACTGCCGTCAGCGCGACGTTGACGTTGCCCGTCGGCTGGGCGCTGAGGGCGATGGTGTAGCTGTCGCCCTTGCCCTCGGTGATGGCGAGCTCGCGAACGCTCATGGTTATGCCGCGGGCGCCGGTCTCAGCCGGTACGGGGGACGCGTTGGTGCCCGATGTGGCGCCGAACAGGGTCATTGGGTTGCCCGCCATGTCCATCAGGATCTCGGGGGCCGCGTTGGCGTACACGCCGTCGTATCGGACCTTGACGTCCTGCCCCGACGTGATGGGTTTATCCATGGTCACCGTCACCGTGTCGTTCGAAACGGTGGCGTTGGTCTGCACCGGCCAGGCTTCGTCCACCTCAACGTTCAGGACCGACAGCACGAACAGGTGCGAACCGGGGAGGTTGTTCTGCGAGATGAACCAATCGAGGAGGGGTGCAACCTTCACGTCCTCCGTGAACGTGATGGTCACCCTGGTGCCGTCCGCAGAGGTGACGGCGCTCAGCAAGGTGGGGCGCACGCCGTCCACCTTGTGGCTGGAATCGGCTGCCAGTTTGCTGTACGTCTGTTCCGTGTCGTTGTGGGCGAAGTCCTTGATGGCGCCGCCGTTGAGGTCGAGCTTGTTCTTTTCGATGGCGACGCCGTTTAGGGACAAATCGTCCTCGTCCACGGTGTAGATGAAGATCACATCCGACAGGAGATTTGAGAGAGGGTCAATCTGCACCCGGTCGAAGTTGGCCATCCGGGTTTGTCCACCGAAGTTCAACTCCAGCTGTGGCGTCCCCGTAACGGCCACGCCCTCGCCGAATATCGCCTTCACCACGATGTCGTCGCCCAACTTGTAGGTGTTGTCCGAACCCGCATTGGAGGTGATCTCCATGTCGTACAGGTCAGGAGCATCCTGGTCGTTGGATACGTCCGAGAGCGCGCTTTTGTCGGGTCCGTGACCGTCGGTGTAGGTGACCCTCACCCGCAACCTGCCCAGCGCGGTTCCGGTGTTGTCCACCGTGAAGGTCTTTGACAGGCCCCACGGTATGTCGCTCCAGCCGTCCGGCCGGTACCAGGAAACCTGCCACTGCCAGGACTCTGCCGAGACGTCCCCGTCCGGGTCGGTCAGCGTCGCGGTGAGAGGGGTGTTCACCACGTGCGTGTAAGCCGACAGGGTCACGACGCCCGGCTCGTCCACGTTGGAAACGAAGATGGCCACGGTGGTGGTGTCGGCGCCATCGGACACGGTTACCGAGTATTCGTTTTTGGTTTCGTAGTCCAGCGCGGCGCTGGTCAGCAGCTGGCCGGTGTCGGCGTTGATGCTGAAGGAGGCGGCGTCCGTTCCGCCCAGGGTGTAGGAACCCTGGCCGACCGGCGGGCCGATGGCAACGCCCGCGGGCGAGTTTTCCGCCACGATGTAGCCGCCCAGCACCTTGTGGCCTGCCTGCGTCGGGACGGCCTGGTGAGCCACCTCGGCGGCGTTGCCGTCGGTGTCCTCGATGCTGCCGGATACGACCGTGAGCATGTCGGCGTCGATGGAGACGCCGTCTTCGTCCCGGTCTCCGCCTTGTACGGTGTAGCTGAACACCATCGCGGCGCCGGACACGCTGCTGTAGGTCGCCGACTTGGCGGCGCCTCCGATGTCGAGTTCCAGGGTGGCTTCTGGGTCAGTAGCGCTGTCAGAGGACGGGGCAACGAAGGAGACATTCTCGCTGAAGGTCACGGTGACCTCAATCGCGTCTCCGACGGCGTAGGTGTCATCATCCCCGGGGTCGGAGGTGATGCTCAGGGACTCGAGCTTGGGTGGAGTGCGGTCGCCCAGGGAGCCGTCCACCTTGTGGTTGGCAGCGTCCGCGATGGAGGTGAACCAGTAGTTGGCCTGTATCTCGGTGCCGGCTGCCTTGATGGTGCCGTCCGCTATGCCTAAGTCGCCGTCTGAGCCGGCCCCGACGTTCAGGGTCACGCCGTCCAAGTCCTTGTCGTCCGCCTTGACCTCGTAGGCGAATATCAGCTGCTTGGTGCCGGAGCCGGACTCGTAGGTTGCCTCCCGGTGGGTGGCGACGCCGAAGGGACGGTCGTCGTAGTCGAATGCCAGGTCGATGGTGGGTGTGCCGGTCACGTCCACCGGTGCGCTGTAGTTCAGGGCGAACTGTACCTTCTCGGCGGTCCAGTAGGTTACGCCGGAGACGGGTTCGGACGTGATCTCCGTCGATTCGACGTAGGGCCTGCCGTCCACGTTTTGGCCGGTCCTGTTCTTGAAGCCGTTGTAGCCCCAGCTGGCCTCGGTGTCGGTGCCGGCGGAGGTTATCTTGCCGTCTCCGCAGAAGCCGTAGCGGTTATCGCGGGAGCCGCCTCCGGAGTCGATGCCTATGCCGTTGTCGTCGTAGTCCTTGGTCTGGACGGTGTAGGTGAAGACCAAGGCGTGGGTGCCGGTACCCGACTCGTACCAAGCGCCGCGCCAGCCGCTGTTGGGGCCGGTGCCGACGCGGATGGAGATGCAGACCGGGCCGGTCACGTCCACCGGCTGGTCGAATGCCATGACGAAGTAGATTTTCTCGCCCTGCCGGTAGTAGTCGTCGAAGGTCCAGGTGTAGCCGTTCGCCTGTCTCACGACGTGGGATACGGCGGGGACGCTGGAGACGGTGACTGCACTGACCTTGGGGCGGCCGTCAACGCCGTAGCTGGCGGGGTCGGTGACCTCTCCGGTTTCCTGCTCCCAAGTCTGGAGGTTGTCGTCACCGTAGAAGTGGACGATCACGTCCGTGTTGGCGGACCCGTCCGAGTTTGCTCCGTAGGCGGAGCCCCTCCGGAACCCGTTGGTTATGACGATCTTGTCCGCCTTGGGGTCGCCGTCCTGGACCTCGTACTCGAACACCGGGCGGGTGTCCGTGGAGAGTATGGTGTTGTGCTCCGCGAAGCGGGTGTGGACCGTCCCGTCCGCGTCGGTGAATTCCAGGGATATGCCGACGCCGTCTGGTATGTGGACCTCGCCGTCCACCGTGAACCTGACGTGTATGGACTGGTCCGGGGCGAAGTACTGGCCGTTGGCGGGTATGCCCCAGAGGCGCGTTGAGGTGACGTTCAGTCGGTCCGACTGGGCCTGGGCCTGGGGTGCGCTGAGTGTATAGACGGCGGCCAGGGCTCCCAGCAGGATTGCTGCTAGGACCCAGATTCGCCATGATGCCGGTGATATTGCTCCTCTCATGTGGTTCTCCCTAATTCCTCGTTTTTCCTATGTTCCTGCGGTTTCCTAGCTGCTGGCGTCTGCGCCTGAGACGTCGTGGTGCCAACCCGAGCCGAACAACATGCCGTCGTGGAGCACCAGCCAGAAGTGCTTGTCCTTGACCGCGCCGGTGGTGGGGTTGGTGTCCTCGTGGTTGACCCAGTTGCCGTACTGTGTCGCTATCCGAAGCGCGGGGGGGCCATTGGGCCCTCCGCACACTGCCATGCCGCGCCAAAGCGCTAACGGCGGCCTGCTTCTGCCGCTGTCAAAACTGCGCTGCGCGAACGCTCTCTGCCGGGCTTGATCGAAAACCACGCGGCTCGCTTGACCACACTGCCCGGCCCGCTGCGCTTCTCAACACGATCTTTGACGCCGGCCACTATTTACGCTGTGCGATTATACCCAATTTGCGGTACGTTTCAATGCGAGGGGCGTGAGAATTATTAAGCAAATAATGGGTGATAGAATCATTTAGTCCGGTTAATAAACATAATCATCACGCGTTAACTATTGGAATACGACATGAAGCCACAAAGACCAGCCAAGGTTGCGGGTTGGTTAACCCGCATCCACCGAGGGGATGGAACCATGTCGGTCAGACAGGAGATGAGATGCCAGGGAATGAGGCATGGCATCGAGGCGTGTCGGGAGATCACGGAACTGCTGCCGGATACGCGGGTGCTGATGCTGACGGCATCGAACGAGCAGGACGCCATCGTGAGGTCGATTGCGGCCGGGGCCACTGGCTACCTTCAAAAGTATTCCGGCAAGGAGCAGCTGCTCACGACGCTGCGTGAGGTGGCGGAGGGCGAGTTCCGCATTCCGGGGAACGCGGCGCGGCGACTGGCGCGGGCGGTGCGCGGCCCGCTGGGGGACGGCGCCGCCGAGCGGCTGGAAACCCTGACGGACCGTGAGGTGGAGATCCTGAGGCAGTTTGCCGAGGGGTTGAGCTATCAGGAGATTGGCGACGTGAGGGAGGTCAGCCCGCTCACGGTGCGCAACGCGGTATCCGGCGTGCAGAAGAAGCTGGGTTTCCGGACGAGGCAGCAGATGGTGGTGTGGGCCATCAGGGCCGGCGTGGTGGATGACGGCTCGGCGTAGCGTCTGGCGCGGCGGGGGCGGCGGCTCTGACCTTCAGTGAAGGTATGCCAGTGGCGCCTCATTGTGCTGGCACGGCGGGGGCGGCGGCTGATTGACTTGAGGTTGCGACGGTAGGCGCCGACGGCGTTTTTGCTCATGCCGCGGCGGTGGTGGTAGCCGGCCATGCGCCGTTCTCCTTGTTCTTCGCTGGGTAGCTGCGCCGGCGTCCACCGGCGCACGGCGGCGTCAAGGCGTGGTTCCGTGCGGGCCAGGTACGGCTTTATTGCTCTGATACTGGCGTTGGCTGCGTTGGCTGTGTGGCCGGTTTCGCGTCACAGGCCTGGGTGCTCGCGTCGAGGCGGGCTTGGCTTGGTTCGTCCATGAGCGCGTACGCAGTCAGGAACTCGCCAGGGCCGCCGAGGTGTTCGATGACGCAGTTGGTGCGCTGCATCTCGCTGGTGTCATAGTCGGGCATGTTGCGTTCGCGCTCCTCGTCAGTGAGGCAATACGCCTCGATGGGCTGGGCGGTGAGCATCATGGCGAGCATCAGGGCCATTCCCGCTTCTTGAGCCTGCTCGGTGCGTTCCAGCGGTGGTTTGAGGTTGTGGTAGGCGTCGTTGATCTCCATGAGGCATCGGTAGCTGGCTCGTTCGAGTGGCCGACGGCCGTTTTTGACGTCTCTGGCGATCTGGATGTCGATCAAGGCTTCGTCGGACAGGCAGGCGGCGAGGTCGAAACTCTTCTGTGAGGTGGCCATCCTGGGATCGAGGGCATTGAGCAGTTTGCGGTCGCTGGGGATGTCGTCGGGTATGCAGGCTTGGTCGGCGTCGGACAGCGAATCGAGGATCGTTGTTGCGGGACTGTAGGGCAACGGGGCCGGTTCCTGTTCCGACGGGTCAGGGTTCTCCTCCGGCGGCATTTGCGTGGGCGGATCGTGTTCCGGTTCTGCCGGTTCGGGCTCGTGATCCTCTGCCGACTCCCTGTGGCCTGCAGGTGCTCCATGTTCCGGAGCCTGGCTGTTGGTCTGGCCGGCTGGTGAGACGGCCACGGTCTCGGGGATGTCGGTCGGCGACGCCGTGGGTGTGGCACTGCTCTGTTGCGAGCAGGCGGCCATGAGGATGGCCAGCATGAGCGATGTGGCGATTATCCTGCCGGGTTTGCGTTTCACGATTTCTCCTCGTGCATGGCCGTGGTGTGGGTCGACGCGGCGGGTTTATCGGGTTCGGGTTTCTGGTGTGTGCCTGCGGCGTATGCCAGTCCGGTTACTGCGGCCGCAAGCAGGATTATGGTCAAGACCGTGGCGATGATCAGCGGCCGGCTCGATTTGTTGCGTCGGCGACGAGCGAGGCGGGACACGCCGATGGCGGCCAGGTATGGGATGGTGACGGCCGCGGCGACGGTGGCTACGCCGGTGATGATCCAGCCGATGACCATGGCTGCCATGGTGAGGTAGTAGAGGTTGGTCCAGGGGCTGTCGATGTCCCACATCTCAGGTCTTCTCAATGGGGGCGTCGGCGGCGTTTTCGGCCTTGCTGTCCCTGGGGACGAGGTAGTTGAGCGCTCCGAACAGCACGATGGGAATGGCGGCGGTGATGCCGAGGAGCGCGCCGGCCACTAGGGCTACGATGCCGGGGATGACGACGAAAAATATGATGACGGCGAAAGAGCCGATGAGAAATCCGCCGAAGGCGTCTATGAAGTCCATGGGGCCTAGCCGTAGTGCCTGGAGACTTCGTTTGCGTACTTGACGCCGAGTTGTCCGGCGTTCTGGTCGAGCCATTCGGTGAGCTTGGTGGGTGCCGGTGCCGGTTCGTCTGACCTCGAGACGAGCAGACCTCGGGACAGTCCCTTGATCTCGTCGTTGGTGAGGACGATGTCCTTCAGCATCCAGCCGAGCATTCGGCCAGCCAGGTAGGTGAACGGCTTCGGTGAGGGAGCTACCCAGCATCGTGAGCCCGTTTTATCTCGCACGAGTCTTACCATTTCGGCGTAGGTGAAGACCTCGGGGCCGACGGCGTCCACCTCGACGTTTTCGTTGCCTGCAGCGTGTCTGACGGCCAGCTGGGCGAGGTCCTCGACGAAGACGGGCTGGATGCCGTAGTTGCCGTTGCCGGGCAGTGGGACCATGGGGAACTTGCGCACCGTCCAGGCGATGTTGTTGAGCAGGATGTCTTCGACGCTGTAGAGCACGGTGGGCCGCAGGATGGCGTGGGAGACGCCGAGGCTGCGGAGGGCGTCCTCCAGCTGGCCCTTGCCGCGGAAGTAGGGCAGGTCGGAGTTTGGGTCGGGGTTGGTGATGCTGATGTGGACGATGCGTCTCACGCCGGCGGTCTTGGCCGCGTCGAACATGACCCTGGTCTGCTCGACGCACTGTTCGTGGGTGCGACCGCCGTAGTTGACGCGGATCCAGTAGGTGTTGAACAGCGTATCGGTGCCGGCTAGCGTTTCGGTCAGCTTCTCTGGGTTTTCGAAGTCGAACGGGTGCAGTGGTACTTGATTACCGAACGGGTTATGCCGGTCGGGGTGCCCGGTGATGGACTGGACGGTGTGTCCCTGCTCGAGCAGCAGGTGCGTGATGTAACGGCCGGTGTATCCGGTGGCGCCCGTTACGGTGTGCAGGAGGCTCGTCGTCATGGTGGTCCTCGCGTGTGGCTCAGGTTTCTGGTGAGGCTATTTATGATGTTCCTGAGAGGGCTGTCTGTTGGTTCTTCCCCGGGTGGCTCTGCCACGGTTTGGTCCACTGGGTGCGGTATTGAGTTCGGAGTGCTCGTTTGCTGCGTCCTGCCAAAGGGATGCAGCAAGCCTGGTTCTCGGCCGCCTCGTGCGGCTTGGTGAAAAAGGAGGCATGTCGGTGAGCATGTTTGAATTCGAGTTGGCCCATCACTTTGGGCCGATCATATACGCTTTCCTGTTTGGGCCAGCCGGGTTCGGGGTGGTGCTCACGTGCCTGATGGCTGCTCTTTTGTTCCGGCGTGGAACTGCGCGCCGCATGGTGGTGTTGGGAGTTCTGATCACCTGCGCCGGGCATCTGGTCGCGTGGGCCGGATTCGCTTTATTGCATACGGACTACGGTGTTCAAAGCGGGCTCGCGGAAAACCTTGGCATCCCTTGGTACCTGTTCTGCATCTTTGCTTCCACTGTCGCCATTCTGGGCAGCGGGGTCTACTGCTGGGTTCGACCCGCGTGTGCCGGTATTCGGGGACGGCGTGGGAAGACAACCAAACGCTGATCGGTGGCATAGCGCTGCGTTGGCCCTGGTGGATGACGGAGGCCGGCATGGGCTGCCGGCCTCCGTTTGGTGGCGCGTGGAAATTGGCCGGTTATCCTGGACCGGCGACGGATACCGAGGTCGAGTGAGACAGCATCCGGCCATCGGCGGTGCAGATGGCGCCGTCAGCGTTGCAGTCGGTGGTCGCGGGCAGCGTGATGGTGATTGCGCCGTTGCCGCTGGGTTCGACGGTGATGGTCCAGTTCTGGTTGCTGCCCGTCACCTTGCGTTGGGCCTGTTCGATTGTGCCACCGTTGATGGTGAAGGCGTGGTCGCGCAGGGTCGCGTAGCCGAGCGGGAAGTTCTCGCTGAAGGCGAGATCGAAGGTGAACTCGGCGCTGCCGTCGTGGCTGCTGGGCACATTGTCCAATGTGGCCGTGAGCGGGTCATTGGACGTCTGCTCGTCGGCGGTATCCGAAGACGCGTCCTCGGTCGGCCCGGTCACCGTGGCCGACGGGCTGTTGGACAGCTGTTGCCGGTTTTCGCCGGTGGTGCAGATGGCTCCTGCAATGTCGCAGTCGCGATGGGCGGGCAGCGTGATGGTGACGTCCTCGTTGGAGTCCGGGCGCACGGTGATCCGCCAGAGGAAGATGCTGTCGTTGACGGTGGTGGCGCCTGTGACCGTGCCTTCGGTCACGACAAAAGCGTGGTCGCGCAGGTCTGCTGCGGTGATGTCCACGGGGCCGTTCAGGTCCAGCAGGAATGAGAAGGCGGCGACGCCGTCGTGCTCGGTCGGCATCCCGATGAAAAGCGCTCGCAGGGGGTCCGGCGGCAGGTCGGTGTCGGTGATGGTCCCGATGCCGTCCGGGTCGGTGATCTCAGCTCCCGATGCGTTGCTGAGGGTCAGCCGGACGGTTTCGTCCTTGTCGACGATGGTGTCGTTGAGGATCGAGACGTGAACGGGTTTGGTGGTTTCGCCGGCAGTGAACGTGAGCGTGCCGCTGGTGGCGGTGTAGTCCTTTTCCGCGGTGGCGGTGCCGTCGGCAGTCGCGTAGTCGACGGTTATGGCGTGGTCGGCAGTCTTGTCGAGCGTGACGGTGAAGGCCATCATCGGGTCTTCGTCTTCGCTGGCGGTGGCGTCGCTGACGGCCAGGTAGCGTTTGGCGGACTCGGGGCCGGTGATGGTGAACGTCGGCGGGACTTCCAGGAGCTTGGTTCCTGCCGGCGAGCAGATGCCGCCGGAGTCGCATGCGGCGTCGGCGACGAGGGCAAAGGCGATGTCGTCGTCGCCGGCGGGTTCGAGTGTGAAGACGTAGGCGTTCTCGAGGCCGTCGTCGGTGTGTGCCTGCACCGAGGTTATCGAGGCGTTGGTTACGCTGACCGATGGGGTCGTCTTGGTGAAGCTGGCCACGGCTTCGCTGAACGCGACAACCACTTGGGGCCGGTCATCGGCGCCGGTGTGGGAGCCGGACGTGGCCGTGCTGCTGGGGAACCTTGCGGAGACGGCGGGCGTGCTGTCGTCGTCGTGGATCGTGCCGGTTACGGTGTGATGCCAGCGGTTGAGCTGGGAGCCGCCGGTGGGGTTCGACAGCACGAACCGGAATGTCTCGCCGCTGTCGGCGAAGGAGTCGTCCAGGATGGGGACGTGGACCAGCCGGTGACCAGGCTGGCCTGGCTCGAACGTGAGGGTGCCGCTGGTGTGGGTGTAGTCGGTGCCGGCGGTTGCGGCGCCGTCGACGGTGGCGTAGTCGATGGTGTAGGTCCCGTCCTTGTTGAAGTCGAGAAGGCTGACGTAGAAGCTCATGTGGGCGGTGTTGCCGTTGCCGCTTTCTCGGGCGGACTCAGGCCAGGAGCGGAACGTTGGGGTTTCGTCGTAGATGCGGCCGGTGACGTAGTAGGTGCCGATCTCGGCGCCGCCGCCGTTGGGGCCAACCGCGATGAAGCGGAACGACGTGTGGCCGCCGAGGCCGTCGTCCAGGATGTCTATCTCCACGGTCTTGTTCTTTTCGCGGGGGGCGAAGGTCAGCGTACCGCTGGCGCTGCGGTAGTTGACGCCGTCTTTGGCCGAGCCGTCCTCGGTGCGGTAATCGACGGTGATGGTTGACCTCGACGTTGGGTAGAGGGTGATGGGCATCCGCATCTTGGTGACGGTGTTCGGGTCGCCGCTTTCGTCGGCCCAGGCGTCGCCCATGATAAGCCGCGGCCAGCCGGCGTAGCGGCGTTTGTTCGGGTCGTCGGTGTCGTCGTCGGTGACGCGTACCGTGGCCTGCTCGTGGGACGGCCACCACTGGGCGGGGCTGATGCCGTTGACGCCGAAGTAGAGGTCTCCGTAGCCGTCTTCGGCGTTGTCCTGCTGCTTGTGGATGCTGACGGTCTGTCCGGTCAGTTGTCCAGAGGGGATGGATATGGACGGATATGGCCAGCCGAATACGCCGTTTGAGTCCCGTACCGTCATCTGGGACGGGTTCACCATGTTGATTGGGACGGTGGTGTCCACATCCAGGCGGTGCTGCAGGGTGGCGGTGACCTTGAAGGTTTCGCCTTCCGCAACGGTTGCCGGTGCCGAGAGCTTGACGACGGGCAGGAGCTCATCGTCCTGCACGATGAGCGGGTCCCTCAGTTCGAGAGCGCCGAGCTTGGCGACGACGTCCCGCTTGACGGGCTGGTTGTACACCGGGGGATTGTCCTGGTCGGCGGCGGCCCAGAGGTATGACCAGCCGATGTGCTCTCCCGCCCTGATGGTCACGGTGGTGGGGTTGTCGGGGTGGAGCTCGTCGGTGGACCGGCCGCCCCAGGTGAGGGTGAAAATTGTGTCGGTCTTGACCGTGGTGCCGGGGGCGTAGACGTAGACGGGCGTCTTGCGTTCTCCGACCACGTTGCTGCCGCGCCTGATGCTGTGGTTGGTGACCCACATGCCGAAGTTGAGCGGGATCGCCTCCACTTCGGGTGGGTCTTCGGTGGATCCCAGTGTGGTGACGGCGTTCAGCTGGAACTTGTACTTCTGAAAGTTGGTCAGTCCGGTGACGGTGTGAGTGCGCGCATCGGCGCCTCCCGTCGCGTCGGCCCAGGTGCCGTAGTCTGCGTCTATCCGGGCATAGCGGATCTGGTACTTCTCGACGGTGACGGCCGGGTTGGCGGGTGGTGGGTCCCAGGTGAGGATCACTTCCTTGTATCTGGCGGCAGCCGCCAGGTTGAGGGGTGTGGTGGCGTCTTTCAGCGAGTAGGGCGTCTCCTTGACGCTGCCCTCGGCGCCGTTGCCGACTTGGTTGATGGCGCGCACTTCGAAGGTGTACTCGATGCCGCCGGTCAGGCCAACGACGGTGTGGGTGCGCGCTGCGGCGGCTCCGGCGACATCGGACCAGGAGCCGTAATCGCCGCCGGTCTCGGCGTGGCGGACCTGGTACTTCTGGATGGAGTCGGCCCAGTCGACGGCCGGCGGAAGCCAGGTCAGGGTTACTTCCTGGTCACCCGGGGTGGCGGCCAGGTTCAGGGGCGCGGTGAGCACTCCTATGGTGGCCGACGCGATGTTGGATTGTCTGCCCTCGTTCAGGTCGTTGTCGAGTCCGGCGACCCGGTAGCGACGGTAGTCACCCAGCGAGAGACCGGTGTGGGAGTATGCGGTGGTCGTGGATAGGGTGTTGTATACCATCCTCGTCCATGAGGAGTTTGGGCCGGTGGAGACCCAGATGCGGTAGGCCAAGATGGGTGGATATGAACCGACATGCGTTGGTGTGTCCCAGGTGAGGTCGATCTGGGTCGAGGAGACGACGGTGGCTGCGAGGTTCAGCGGCGCGCTGGGCCCGTAGACTTGCGCCGATACGGCGTGGGAGCCGGTCAGGCCGGTCAGCGCCAGCGCCGCTGCCAGGACTGCCATCACGACGGCGCGTATGGCGGCGTTTGCCCGTCTCGCTGGCCGGTGGCGTGTTTTAGGGCCGTGATCCGGTCGTTCCTGCGCTGGTGGGCCTTGCATCGTCTCCGCTCCCGCTGGATGCGCTGGTCTTGCTGTGTAATTTGCCCCCGTCCGCTGGGACGGTGGCTTTGGAATGCCGGTGTTCCGGTGTTGCTACCAGGGTTGCTCGTAGGCCGGGTTTGACGCCGGGCTGAGGCGGTTGCCGTCATCCTGTGGGTGGCGTTGCTCGCCTCAGCGGATTCTCCGTCTGGTTTGTCCCTGCCTGGTCGGCCGGTTTAGCTGGGATCGTCGCACCAGGCGGTCACCTTGGGTGTCTGCCGGCCGGGGATCCGGTCCTGGTTCTCGTCCAGGGCCGTGACCTGGTAGGTGTAGTTCAGCACCGGGGCTCCGGCTTGGTCCGTCCAGTCCCACCAATCCTGGCTGTAGGTCTGCAGGTCCTCGGCGTCGTCGCCCATGAACTTGAAGTGCGCGGCGACTTGGCCGTCGATGAAGCGCTCCACCATCCATCCCGGCGGGTCGGGGAGGGTGTTGTGGTTCTCGTCCTCACCTGCTGACCAGTACATCCACCTTCCACCGTCGGAACCGCAGCCGGCGTTGAACTGGGGCCGGTGGTCGTGCCACCATTCGCCGTCGTGCGCCGATGCTTCCGGCGTCCCCGTCATGGTTAGCAGTGCGACTGCCAGGGCCAGTGCTGTCAACACGGCTATAGCTGGTGATTTTTTGATCGTTTCGATAATTGGATGTCTCATTCATCTGCTCCCTTGTAGTTGGATGAGGTGTTCTTTGACGTGGCTTTCACAACTCCGAAACGAACGGGATCGTTGCCCCCGGCCTGAAGCCGGGGGCGTGGGTGGTCCGTCTCGGAGAACGATTTACCAAGGCCGCGCGTAGGCCGGGTTTGACGCTGGGCTGAGCCGGTTGCCGTCGTCGGTGCGATACGCGGCCACCGCGTACGCGTACAGCCGGTCGGGCTGGGCGGTGAGGTCGACGTACGTCCTGTCCGTGCCGCCGGTGTGGCGCACGAGGGTTTCTTCCCAACCAAAGCGCATCAGCGTGTTGGGGTCGGTTACGTCCTTCCGGTAGACCCGGTAGCCGCTGACGGCGGTCGGGAAGTCGACTGGCGCGTCCCACTTGAGCCGTACTCGGTCTCGGTCGAGCATCTTGACCTTGAGGTTGTCCGGCATATTGGTGTGGTGCCGTGGCTCGGACACCATGGCCACGCTGGTTTCACCTGCGGGTCCGGTGATGTAGACGTCGTTGACCGCCATGACGCGGAAGGAGTGTGTCGAGTCGTAGGGCTGGCTCGCGAACCGGTGGGTGCGCTGGTAGCCGGCGGAGTTTCCGGACCTGACCCAGTTGCCGTTGCCGGTGTTGTAATCAATGAAGTACTGGACGGGCTGTCCGCTCTCGGGTTCGTCCCAGTGGAGGCGTACTCCGTTCGTTCCTTCGCGGTTCGTCACAACGCCGGTTACCGCGGACGGTCTGGCGATGGTGAACTTGCGTATGGCGGACCAGTCGCCGTAGGCGTCGTTCTTCCGTGACCTGACGCTGTATTCGCGGAGGTTCTCGTTGTCGGGATCCCAGTCATGGAAGATGAGCGTTGTGGTGGGGGTCTCGGTGGACCATTCGCCGCCGTCAACACGGTGCCTCACCTCGTAGCCGGTCACCTCGCTGGTTTCCGATGGTGTCCAGCGAATCAGCAGTTGCGTGTTGTTGTTCCAGGGCTGGGCGCTGACCGACCCTGGTGGGGCTGCGCCCTCGTACCAGATGCCGGTGGCCTTGGAGCTCCAGTTGCTGACGCCGCCGGCGTTGTACGTCCTGACGCGGTACTCGTAGGTGGTGCCGGCGTCGGGCGAAACGTGAGTGAAGCTGGTGGCAGTACCCGACACGGTGTACCGTGTCCAGTCCTGGAGTTCCTGCCGGCGTAGCTCGACGTGGTATCCGTCGATGAACACGCTTTCGGGAGCCGACCAGGTCACCTCGATGTCGTTGCCGCTGATGGCGGTGGCGGCATTGGTGGGTTTACCGGGTGACAGCACCCGCGTTGCGGTGACTGCTTCGGTCCACGGGCTCTGGCCGGCGGCGTTGACGGAGCGGACGCGGTACTGGTACTGCACGTCGCCCTGGCTGCCGGTGTGGATGAAGTAGTCGTGTTCGCCGGAAACCGACGCGGTGGCGCGTTCAGTTTCGGAGGACAGGCCGTACTCGATCTCGTAGCTGGCTACGATGCTGCCTTCTGGTGCCTGCCACGAGACGTCGATGCTGCCGGCGCTTGCGGCGGCTTTCAGGTTCGACGGTGCGGCAGGTACCAGTAGCCGAGTGGCCTGCACTGCCTCCGACCAGGGGCCGTTGCCCGCTGGGTTGTGGGCGCGTACCTGATACTCGTAGGCGACGCCTTCGGTGCTGTCCGTGTGGACGAACGAAGTTTCGTCAGCGGTTCGGCTGACTGTGTGCCGTTCCTCGGATTCGGCGGCGCCGTAGCTGACGTGGTAGCCGGCGACGCGGCCGGTTTCGGGCGCGGACCAGCTCAGGGTGATGTTCACGTCGTCTGCCGCGACGCTCACGCTGGTGGGCACGCTCGGCATCAGGACGCGTTCGATCTGAACGGCTTCAGACCACGGTCCGTCGCCGCCCGAGTTGTGGGCTCGTACCGCCAGGCGGTATACGGTGTCGCCGGTGATGTCCGCGATGGTGTACGAGGTCGCCGTGCTGGCCAGCCGTTCGCTTGCGACGAATTCCTGGTCGGCGCCGGCCTGGTGCCGGACGGTGTAACCGTCGACGTGTACCGAGTTGGGACGCGTCCACGTCAGGACGATGTCGTCGTCGTTCAGGGCGGCGTTGACGCCGGTTGGCGCCACGGGCGGCGTGACGCGGCCGGTGGAGGCCGAATCGGACCACGGGCCGTTGCCGGCGGCGTTATGGGCGCGCACCGCGTAGTGATGGGTTACATCAGCGGCCGCGTCTTGGTGGGTGTAGGTGACCGTTCCGGCTGCGATGTTGTCCGCCAGGCTGGCCCAGTTGCCGTCGCCGGTGCGGTGTCGCACGTGGTAACCCTCGATGAACGGGCTGTCGGGAGCATTCCAGGAGAGGACGTTGTCGCTGCCCGAGGCCGTTGCTGAGACACTGGTCGGGGCGCTGGGCGCGACAACCAGTGTTACCGCATCGGATGTGCTCCAGGTGGAGCCACCGTGGTCGTTGCGGTGCTGCACGCGGTATGCGTAGGTGGCGTTGTCCGCGGCGGTGTCGTCGTTGTGGACGGTTTCCGCGGTGTCGGCCAGGTGGGACCATTGGCCGTCCTGGGGCTGTCTTTCGATGCGGTAGGTGCCGATGGCGCCGGCGTCCGGTGCGTTCCAGGACAGTCCGATGGTTCCGTTTGCTGCCACGCCCATCAGGCCGGTGGGCGGCGCCGGCGGCTCGATTGCTGCGCCATGGGCCGGTTCGCTCACGTTGTCGGCGCTGAGCGCGATGACCACGTAGGAGTAGGCTGACCCAGCGTTGGCCGTGCTGTCGACCAACATTGTTTCTGTTGCCAACTCCGCCAGCGTGGTCGGTATGGCGTTTCCGGCGTATGGGTCGGCTCCGTCGTAGCGGAGCACCAGGTAGCCGGCGATCTCGGGGCCGGCTGCCGGCGCCGTCCACGACAGCGTGACGTTCCCGTCGAACGGGTCGGTGATCGTGGCGGTGAGGCCGGTCGGCGGGAGGATGGGTCTCGGCGGGATGGTCGCCGTCGCCTCTGCGGCTGGGCTCGCGCTGATTGCGTTGCGGGCGGCGACACGGTAGGTGTAGCTGCTGCTGAACCCTGCGTTCGGGTCGGTGAACGACGTGACGTCGGTGCCGGTCGTTCCCAAGTCGACCTCGTCGGTTCCGTCGGAACGGCTGATGGTGTAGCCGTCGAGTGGGTACGAGATGTCGCACTGATCGACGGGCGGCACGCTCGATGCCGTCCACGTGAGGGTTACGGAGGCGGTTTCGTCCGCGGCGGTCGATTCGGCCACGGCTGCGCTGAGGCTGCCGGGAGCTGACGGTGTGTCGGCCACGCTGGCCGATGCTTCTGAGGATGCCGGGCTGTCGCCCTGGTCGCTGTTGGCGGTTACGGTGTAGGAGTAGGCGGTGCCCGGCACCACGGAGTGGTCCGAGAACGTCGTCTCGGTTCCGTCGGCCTCGAACGTCTGGCCGTCGCCTCTCGTGATCGTGTAGCCGGTGGCGCCGGTGTCGGAGCCGTCCCAGCTGACACGGATGCGGGGATCTTCGCCGTCGGGGACAATCAGGTGGGCCAGCGTGTTGGCCGGCGCGTCCGGCGGGCCGGTCTGGGCGGTGGCGTTGCCCTGGTGTAGGACGGTGACCAGGATTGCGGCGGCGGCTATTACGCCGGCGGCCGCAACCCACGGTCTGGTGGATGGTCTCGGTACTCGCATTGTCTATGCACCTCTTTTTGGCGAATAGACTTAACGTAATCGACGACCTCGGCTCTTGTTGTTGTTTTACCCCCGTCCCGGGGTAGTGTGTGCCTGACGGCGGAAGATTTGCTGATGCTGGACGGGGTTGACCGAGTGATCCGGACGAGCTGATGGTCCGACACCCCGGGTAACCGAACGGAGCGGCCGTTGGGCCGTGGTCTCAGCCAGTCGTTGCTGAAACGTCGGCGAAGTCCTGACGAGTTTCCGACGAAAGCCTGGCCGCTTCCCACCGACGGGGCGTCCGGGCTGGTCGCCAGTAGGCGGCGACGTGGTGTCGTCGCTGCTCTGCCAAGCGTGCCTGGAGTTGCCCAGTTTCGGCCGGAAACGGCCCCCGGGCGCGTTTTCGTAGCGGTGAGGCGGGATTTCACCGAAACTAAAACGGTGCCACAGGGTTCCGTTTAGGTGAAAGCGTTAGGCCGAAAACGCAATCGGCCGCTCTGCGACATCGGAGTTGACAACTATGTGACCTTACCTTAGATTCCCGTACCGATGGGCCTCAGCGCGTTGTGATACCGGGAAGGGCTCGCATTTTCGGGGAGGGTACAGATCAGATGCCGAAGGATGAATCAGCTCATACTCAACCTGCGTCTGAACAAATTTTCAACCAGCTCGAACAAAGCCTAGAGGCGGGAGGAGTTCGCGACATATGGCAGAACCTCCGAAAAGAGTTGGCAGACGGTGGTACAGGAAATGTCAGAACGTACTTGGACGCAGAGTACCAACGGAGAAAGTCCATCATCCAGTCCGCATTGGACGAATTGACAAATCAACTCGAGGAAGTTAACTGATGTCCAACGACACTTTCCGTATTGACAGTGTGTCTATCGAAGGGTTCAAGGCTTTCACAACTCCAAAGAAGTTTGATTTTGAGGGCCGTGACGTTTTCCTCTTCGGTCCCAACGGGTTTGGCAAGACGAGCATCGTGGAGGCAATCCGATGGTGTCTCTTTGGCTTGGCGTCACGACAGGGTGAGATAGTTAAAAACCAGTTTTACGGGGGCAACTGTATCGTCCAAATAATATTGCGTGCATCAGACGGCGCTTGGAGCATGCAACGGCGCCTCAGAGCCTCTGGTGGCGAGTCTGACCTCACCGTTCGTGACCCCAGCGGCACTGAGCGGAACCTTGAGGAGGTGTTCCCGCAGCTCAGCCGAATAGGCCCCAAAGAGGGCACGCACGTCATCTATGCGGCCCAGCAACCCTCTAACAGAAGGCCAGAGGCCGACATTACGGACTTCAGCTACGTAGTCTACCGATACCTGGGCCTTGAGGAAATTCCTAGGTTGTCAGAGACGCTTTCGGAGTTGAGCGAGGAATGGACGATCCAAGAGACGGAAATATGCCGCAGGGTCGAGGCCCTCGGGGACTTATTCAGCGACCGCATTTCCGAGGTAGACAACGAACTGAACCAGATTACTTCCAGTCCCCCATGGGGAGACACAATGACACCTACAAACGAGGGTACTAGGGAAACGGTACAACAGCTGATAAGCGACGCGGCGGACTTCGGAGCTCCGTGCTCCAAAGACGAACTTGACGGTTTGCTTCCTCAAGAAAAAATATACGAAGTGGAAACAGCCATCCGGGCGTTTTTCAAGGAAGAACAGACAGACATCGCCCAAACACTGGAGAAACTGTCCAACCAGTACGCGGATGCGCAGTTCACGCTAACTAACGCGGAGGAAGCAAACTGCCAGATCGAAGAGCTCTCGCCAACTGTTCAAGGACTCCGGAGTGATCTGGAAGTAACCTTAAAAGGTTCCACGCTGAATGAACTGGAAATCGCCTTGCAACAGACCGAAGAGGGATTCGAAACGGCTGAGTCCAGAATGGACGCCGTGCGGGCGTCTCTTAAATACTTGAACATGGTGGGCGATGGCGCCATTCAGGAGTTGTGCCCAACCTGTGATAGCGGATTCCAGCCGGGCGAACTGGTCGCGGCTTTGCAAGCCTTGATCTCCAGTGGAGACAACGAAACTAAAGAACTACTGCTGCGACGCGACGCGCTGAAGAAACAGGTACTGGTCTGCACAGAGTTCAGTGAGAACATAAAGGCATACGATTCGCAGATTGCTAGCCATAAGAAGGAATTGGCCGAGAGTCTCGAATATGCAGAGACCACATTGGGTTTGTCGTCTCCAGCCACGCTCGCTGCATTGCGAGCCTGCACCGAAAGGGTTCACAAAAACTACCAGGACTCGATTGACTTGTCTGAATCCAAGGCGGAGGCATTGAAGAACTGGGAAACACGCATGGAGAACCTGAGGCGCGAGGTAATGTTTCATCGGCTACGTTCCCGGAAGAGCCGTTTGCAAAACCTGCGCAACGTGCGTTATGAGGACCTGCACGACAGCCTAAGAGACTTGACCGACCTACGCGACATCGTCGATGAAACGCGAAAGCTACTCAATACCCACCTCAAGGAACGGCTTCAGGAGGATCTGCCGACAATAGGCGAGGAGATGACGGAAGTCTACCTTCGTTTGACCGGTAATCCCACCTTCGACTCGATCAGGGTCCAGCAGGGAGAGGGACCAAACGGCTCCGTGGCCTTGGAGTTGCGCCTCTCTTCGACTCGTGGTAGCGGGAGCTGGACCGTTGGACAGGGGATCCTGAATGGTCAGGCACTGAACGCAATCCAGTTGGTTCCATACTTTGTCTTCTCGAGCTATCAAGATAGCCCGTTGCTTGACCTGTTGCTGCTGGACGACCCGACGCAGGCGTTTGATACCAGCAAGGTCAAGTTACTCTTGGAGGAACTTTCCAAGGCAACGTCCCACGCTACTCTCTTCGTCGCCACCCACGAAGAAGACAGGTTCCTGCCGGTGTTGAAAGATTACTTCAGTGCCGATGATGTGAAGGCCTACAGGGCGGTAAGCATTGGGGCAGACGGCCCTGAGTTTGAAGATGTCCCAATCCCCGTATGACGCCGCCGGCCTGCTGGCCAACCTCAGGCGTGATGTGTGCTTCAGGACGTACGGTCTTGTGGTGCAGGCGCTGTTCGCGCATACCATCAAGAAACTTGGCGGTAGTGTGTTAGAGATCAACAACCCCGGCCATCCGGACATCCGGATGATTCTGGGTGGTCTGCGTTACAACGTTGAAGTGGAGACGGCCTCAAGGAAGAAACTGCCGCGTCAACTCGAACCGGGGGACCTCGATGTTCTACTGGTGAATGCGGAGGACGAGCGGGGCTACTACTGTGTATTAGACGCCGGTCCTCCGATTTCGTGGCTCTGCGTTGATGTAGCCTCCTTAGGACAGCGAGTCTATGGAGAGTTGCGTATCCCTTTACTCAGAAGCTATGCGGATCGCGAACTGTCCACGGACTGCACGCTTGAGTTTTCAGAACTCGTGGTCAGCCAAGGGAGACTACTGAACAGATTAACTTATCCGCAGTTGCGGAACCAAGTTCTAGGCTAGGAACCTACGCTTAATCCAAGGTGAAGCTAGCATGGGCGTTGGGTTGACGTGGGACAGCATTCGAATTGGTTGGCGACGAAGCGTGAGTGGGATGGCCGTTGGGTACGCAGGAAATAGGCGGGTTGCTGGAGCAGTGGCGGATGGACGAGACTGAGGTGCGCAGGCGGATGTATCTGGCGCCGACGCCCCTGGAACAGGAGCGATGGCACGCGGTGTGGCTGCTGGTTCAGAGACGGACGGTGGCGGTGGGGCGAGACTTGGGGACGATGTTTTGACGTACCTTCCTCTCCTCCGACAACTGGGGGCTACTTTGGATTTGGCTGTTTGCCCATGTGCTCCGATTGCCTGGATGTCTACGTCGTATGTTTCGTGAACTGACGCAGCGACACGCTCACGGGCAGAAATCATGCCTGGGACGTGGTGCAGGTTGAGTTTTATTCAGGACGTCCGAAAGGAAACCTGTAGACGAGCCTCGTGTATTGGTGGAAGATGAGGCAATAGATGATTAACGACGAAAACAGACGGGCGGGTGAAGCGTTTGCGGGTGCACTTCAAGGTGAGTTAGTCTCGGTGCTTCGTGAGCACCAGAACCTGCGACTCTACGTAGTGCATATCCTGAACCCAAACACCGTTTTCATGTTGGCGAACGGCGAAAGGGAAATGATAATTGACACAAAGTTGAGGAGGTCATGTGGGCGCAACGACTGGTTTGGCATCAATGCGCGTGAGTGGTGCGCGTGGCACCGTCCGGACCTCGACCATCTGTGGGTTGTTCAAATCGTCCTTGATGCCGAAGGGCAAGCAGTGGAACTGGGTCGTGAGATGCGACCCGTACGACCGGTAGCCATATTAGGATACGCCAGCTACCGACCAGTCGAGGAACGCCTGGTCGCGCAGTGGGTCAACTTCATTCAGGTGGCAGGCGTGAACGGCAGATTCGTCGACACTCGACTTGGGAGCTACACCACTCTTAGTGTGGTTCTTCAACAGGGAATAGGGATGGATGCGGAGTTGGCCGAGTGGATCCAACAACGGACCCTCGAGAATGCGTTGGGATGTCCCATTCTTGAACCAAACGCTCCATAGTGCTGATCTAGATCCGTCGGGCCGTGATTTACGGCCTCCGCCGTAATGGTCTGGGTACCGTCCCGTGGTCAAGGCTGCGGTCCGTGATGTGGCACCGCCGAAATGGGGGTTTCGGCATCGGGCGGTGCGGTGGCGGACGCGTGGCGTATTGGAGCCGACCGTTGGTGGGTGCCCTTGCACACTGCCAGTCGCCGGTCCGGGGCGGCTGTGTGGGCGATATTCGGGGCGTCTGGTGCTGGTCAAAACCGTTCGCCCCGTCGTCGGCGCCGTTGGTGAGCGACTGTGGTTAGAACCTGTCGGTGATTGCCACTACGTGTCCGGGGCGTCGTGCGAGCGAACTGGGCAGTCGGCGGCGCTGATGTCGCAGAAGCGGCACTCGGCGGCGCTGGGCGTTCGTGGTGGCGGGTCAGGCGCCGCCACGCGGTGAATCAGCGTGATGAGGCGGTGGATGAACTCTTGGTTCACGCCGCCCTGTGGCACGCGCTGGATGTGGTTGGGGTAATGGATCTCGCCCGCGATGCGGGCGTTCCGGTACTGCTCTCGGGCGCGCGGCATTGCGTACATGTACACCATGACCTGGGCGACGTGCGAGGCGCGCTTAACGCCGGTCTTGGCGTCGACGATGAGGATGTGGTCGTTCGATGGGACAATCAGGTCCGGCTGGCCGGCGAGGGTGGCGATGTGGCCTTGGAGCCGGAAGGCGTTTTGACCCTCGACGCGGACGTGGTAGCCGCTGTTCTCGAACTTGCGGCGCGTGTCGTTCAGCAGCGCGGTGTGGTCGATCTGCCACTGGGCGAAGTTGAAATCGGAGGGCGGGCGTTCCCAGCCCTGGTGATGGGCTCGGAACCACGCGGCCCATTCGCAGGAGGATTCGCCGGTGAGGAGCTTGGTGAGCCAGGTCGTCCAGATGTAGGGGAAGGCGCGTTGAGCGGCGGGCATGTTGAGGCTCTCGGCGTTGGTCGTTGAGGATGCCCTCCAGTTTATTGGTGCCTGAGTCCTGGCCGCCATGGGCTGATGTCAGCAAAACGGAGGTCGGGTTGGGCTTGATGTCGTTCAACGGGCTAGTTGCCGGTCTTGCTCGGCTGCCTCGTGATTCCCCAGGTTGTCGTGGATCCAGGCGCGCATTTTGTAGGCTTCCGGGTCGTGGCCTTCGAACAGTTCAATGTGCTGGTTCATGTCCGTCAGGGCGCTCTCCCAGTCCGGCGTCGGTAGCTGGGTGTAAGCCACCGCGCGGTGGGCGTAGCCGGAGTGGTGTCCAGGTTCCAGTTTGATGGCCCTAGTGGCGTCCTGTACGGCCATTTCAGGCCGAGGCGTCGGCGCAATCGTGTAGGCGTGGGCTCGGCGGCGCCAGAGGCCCGCGTCATCTGGATCGAGTTCAACACCGTGGCTGTAGTCGGCGAGGGCTTGGTCGTGCTTGCCTGAGTACATGTACGCGGTTCCTCTGGCCTCGTAGAGTCCGGCGACATCGGGCTGTATGAGGATGGCTTCGTCGTAGGCAGCAATCGCGGAGAACCAGGCGGCCTCGCGCATGTGCATATAACCCTGTTGGTAAGCACTGGCCGCTTCGGGGGCCGTCAGGCCATTCGGCAGTTCTGGGTTGATGATCTGGACCTGAGCCCGGTCAGGCGTCGGGAGGTGGTCCTGCCCGTCGATGGTTTCGTCGGTGGGTGGTCCGGCGCCGCATGCCAGTGCCAGTGCGAGCACCAGCGTCATCATCATGGTGGCGAGGATGGAGAGGCGGTTGCGTCGTTGGGCCATTGTCTGTTCGCTGGAGGACAAGTCTCGGTGCTCTCGAGCTCAGTCTATTCCGGAGTCAGCTGGGCCCACAAGGTCGGCTGTCGTCAATGTGGTGGGCATTGCTCCCGCGTGCACGCGGGAGGCCTGTAACCGATCTGGTGGGAGGGACTTCCACAAACCGGTGTCAGGAAGACAGTGTTTCGAAAACTGTACCAGCGGTGCCCATTTCCCGCGCTGGAGCCGCTGTGGGGCTCTCTAACGGATTTTCCCTGCTTGCCCCGTAGAACGGGCCCGTGCGTGGCCCATTGGACGCGGTGGGCGTCACTGGGCGTGACCTGGTCTTTGGCATAACGAAACGGCCGTCCCGTGGTCGGGGCGGCCGGCGTCGCCGTTGGTCGGTGACGGTTGGCGGTACGGCGCAGGTGACCGGACCTGCGTGGGTAGCCGCTGACGCGTTGCCAAATTCCGCCAGAGTGGCCCAGTTTCTGCGCTTGAGCCGCAGCGGCTCTCTGACGAGTCTGGTGCACTTGTCGCCTTCGCCTGCTGTGCGTAGAACGGGCCTGAGCTTGGTTCCTCAGGTGCACAACGCTGCCAGCGGTGCCGGTTGAATTCGTTCGGTGTCCGAGTACTCGGGCTCCGGCGGCCGGCGTCGCGGCAGGGTGCGTATGGCGAGTAGGCAAGCGGCCTCGACGGGAGCCGTGATGACGAGTCCTTTGAGGATGAATAGCGCGTCGGCGGCGCTGTTCTGGCATGCTGCCGTGATGGCTGCTGCGGCCATCACGGCGAGGATGAGGCAACCGGTCGTGATGGCAACGGCGATGATTGGTGCTGCGATTGCTTTGCCTCTCCACACTTCGAAGGCAACGTCGACTCGGGGATCCTGGCACTCGTCGGGGCCGTGCAGGAAGACGCCGTCGGCGTGGTTCGTGAAGTCCCAGCCCAGCGGGGTGTTGCACCCGTTGGCGCAGCGGTGCTGCCTGAGCGTGAGCGGGCCCGACTGGCGGGTGGCGGTGTTGACGGCCTGTCCATCCAGGTGCTTCGAGCATGGCGATGGTGGTCTTTGAGCCGTGAGGTTGGTGCTCAACGGGGTTCTCACCGGTGGCCTGCGACCGCTGTAGTAGCCGATGAACACAGGATCAACTCTGGCGGATCGGGGTCCAGATAAAGTACTGCCACCGTGCGTCGTGGGTCGCCTCCAGACCTGAGTTTTTCGATTAGTTCCGGCAGCGTGTCGGCCAGGGTGAGGACTTGGTCGGAGTTCATGCCGGCCCACTGGTGGGGATGCTGTTGGCTCATGCCTTCAGTTTCGGCTCGCAGGCGCGTCGAGATAGCTTCGTACTCCGCGATCTGGGCCGATATGCGTGCCGCTTCTTCGGGCGATGTAGGTATGGGTTGGCTCATTCAGGAAATTGCGAAACTAGGTTCGCGTGGATGTAAACAGCAACAGAGGGCGCCGAAGCGCCCGGATGGCGTCGCTTCTTGCTCAGTGAGCCACGGCCGTTCACCGGCGCCGTCATGGCCCGTTGGCGTCTGCTGTGGCCTCGGCGTAGTTTTCCTGCAGAGTCTTCCAGCGCTGAATTCTCAGGTCGTTTTCTATCGCTACCGTGAGTTCCTCGATGGTATCGGTTTCGCAGCGGTAGGACAGTCGGTAGATTTCGTCGATGGGCATTCCCGAGGTGTGGACTTCGAGCAGCCATTCATGGAAGGCTTCATGGGGGTTTTCGTTTGAGCCTGGCATCCCGCGTCGTGCAGCTTCTTCCAGAAGGAGTTCGAGGTAGTACTCGGGCCACGGTACTTGGAGGCTGATGAACATGTCGGGTTGGCCGCGTCGGCGCCAGTCACAGTATGTTTCGAGCTGCTCGGTGAGCTGGGGATTTGAGGTGTCGAGCTTGTGCTCAGGCTGTGGCTTGCGGTAGCCGTACCTAGGCGGTTTCTCGAAAGGCTTCTGGGGAAATGTACTCTCGTCGATTTCGATGGCGACGAGGAGTGCCTCGTGAGTCTCGGTTTGAGAGCGGCCGGACAGGCGGCAGATATGCCTGAGGCCTATTCCCAGTTTGTACCGCTCGAGGAGCCATTCGCGGAAGGCGACGTCGCGATTTTCGTCGGCGCCTTTCATGCCGCGCCGCATGGCCTCTTCGAGGAGCAGGTTGCGGTAATACTCCGGCCAACCGGTGCGGTGCCAGATGCCTTCATCGTCGTGACCACGGCGGCGTAGGTCGCAGTACTTTTCGAGCTCCAGCGTGAGTTCTGGTTCCTCGACCAGCGGCCATACCTCGAGAGCTCTTTGCTCGTTGATCTCGTCGAGCTGGGTTCTCGGCTGGTGTTGGTCCTTCGTGATGGTGCCGCAGGACGAGCACGAGATGGTGACGTAGTCGCCGTTACGTTCCTCTGTGTGGAAGCCGCGGCAGGGACTTATGCACCTTCGTGGTCGCTTCCATGGTGGGCGGCTTGGTGTTGGGACCAGTATCAGTCGATTGTCCATGCTCGTCGCTCCGGTGGTGGTCTCCAGGGCACGGTGCCTGGGGGCGCCGTAGACTAACGAGCGAGATCACCGTTGTCGAGGGCCTGTGGCGTCGGAGATTCGCTCACCGTGGCCAGTTGTCGAGCCGTGGGATTCCCCGTTCCGGGAAGGTGCGGGAGTAGAGTGCGAAGGCGGCTTGCCAGCCCTCTCGGTCGGGTTGCGCGGTGGATCTGATGAACGCTCTGACGCCAACGTGATGCTTGACGGCCAGCAGGATGGCGCTTACGAGTGTGTCGTAGTCGCGGCACTCGGTCCTGCATTGCCCACGATTGCTGCGGCGCCCGGCGGCCGGTTTGGCGCCCTCGGTGGGTGGGTAGATGAAGTCCTGGCACGAGTCGCCGCGGCCATTGAACATGATGCCGTCGGGTGCGAACACGGGGTCTTGTTCCGGGTGATTGACGGAGAGCATGAGCGGCACGCCGCAGTTGGCGGCGAGGAGGGCTGCGTCCTGGCTGATTTCGGCGGTGTGCTCGTGTCCGGCGTTTACGCCCCAGTCGTGGGAGTAGATCATGTTGCGTCGGCTGCGTGGCTTGCCTTCCTCGCCGAAGTAACGTCGGTTGGTAAACTCCCAACTGCGTATAGTCTGTGGCCGCAGGACGTTTTCGACGAACTCCAGCGTTTCCCGGTATTTTTCGTTGTTGTCTATTGGCTCGATGAGTTTATGGATTTCGTTGCCGGTGTGGAGGGAAGCCATGGTCGTTCTCCCGCTGAAGGGTTGAGCATAATCTAGCCACTTCACTGGAAGACGGCACGATGGCCGGCGTGTGGATCACGACCGATTTGTCCGCCTGGTGGGGAAATCGCAAAGCCCAACGCTGGCTACCGCCGTTGCTAGGACGTGGCTCTGGTCATCGCGTGACCACTCGGTGTTCGCTATCTGGTTCGGATGCGCGTGGGCGATATAAGAGGCCGTGACGGTGGGGCTGTTTGGGGCGTCCCAGTTTACGGCGGGCTCGTTTGTCGGGCTGGCGGGGACTTTCGGGTACTGACCGAGGAGTCAGGGCGCCGCACTTGCAGCGCCCTGATGAGTTGCCTCAGGCTACTGTGCTGGGTCTAAGGTCGGTGTGTCGGTCAGGTGAGAGAATACCGGTACTTGTTCCGTGATGGCCTCGAGCTGGCTGGCTTGCGGGATGTCGGTGTTTTGGTGTGGTGAAACGATGTCTACGGCTCCGGTGGCTGAACCGGCGTGCGTGAAGTATTTGCGTCCATAGTGGAGGTAGAGGTTGAAGTTGATCTTCACCTGGAGCTGATCTTCATCGGAGGGGATTCGTTCCAACGAGGTGATTTCGAGATCTTCAAAGATGATGGTCGCCAATATCTTTTTGCCGTTGGCAGCCAGCAGGTCGGGGTGTTGTTGCCCAACGGGGTCTGTGAGCGGTTCCGAAAGTGCTTCTTTGATCAGGTGCACGTTGTACTTGTATAGGTCAAGGAACTCCGGGATGTTTGGGTCTTCCCGGTAGCCTCGCATCAGGTTGAAGGCTGGGCCCATTGAGTCAGGGGTGGGCGTGGGGACGACGGTAGGCGTTGGCGTGGGTTGCGGAGTCGGCGTTGCGTCCGGCCTGGAGTCGGGCGTTGGCCTAGGTGTATCCGTGGGTTCTTCGGTGGCGTTGCTAGCGGAGCCTTGCATGCTCTCTCGGGTCTGCTGGTCACCTTGTTGGTTGTTCGCGTCCGTGGTGGAGGATCCGCCAGGTTCGCTGGGCTTGGTCTGATTGCCGTTCTGGTCCTGCTGAACCTGCGCGACGGCGGCGGGCTGTTCGGTGTCGGGCGATGACTGGCCGGCGCTCGATCCGCAGGCCATGGCCATCAGTGCCAGTAGCGCGACGGTGCCCATCACTAACGCGGTTTTGACCTGGGCGACATTCGCCGTGGACGTCCTGTCGGTTAGCCTCGGGTTGCTCCCCGCAGGGTGGTCGGGCGGATGCTCCGACGCAGTCGGCCGAGGTCGAAGACGCGAGAACCAGTTGTGCCGAGGCCGTCCTGATTCGACAGGTCGAACGCTGGGTGACGGGCAAAGTGACGGTCGGTCGTCGCGCCGCTCGTTCAGCAACGCAGGGGAGCCGAATAGGTCGTGGCCCGTCGTGCTGGCACTGGCGTCGTGGTCGTTGAAAGGGGATGCTCGGCAGACGGCGAAGCAGGTCTCTTCGATCTCTTCGAAGGCGGTCGTCGAGTGACGGCGAAGGTTGGGTAGCGGATGAAGCAGACGCATAAATTGGAACCCCCTCACGAAGTCCTGGGATAGGCAATCTGCGACAACTGCGAACCCACGCGCGAACGCGAACTCCGTGAGGAGGCACGAGGTGCCTACCCAAAGACGTCCGCGCCCGGTGAGCCGCAGTCGGCAGGCGGGAGGGTCCCAGCAGTTGTCGCGGGGCCAGACTAACGGCGGCTTATTGGGCCGTCAAGTGACGATGCGTCACCAAAATGCTGGAGCCGGTTTCCGGTCCGAAAGGTCCGGCAGAGCGGAGAATGTCCCGCTTTCGAGGATGCCTGTAATCGGGGAGGCTATTACCTCTTTTACGCTCCGTGGGTGCGGGCGGTTTGCGGGGTGGCGTGGATTGCTGTCCGTGCTCGACGACGAGCGCCGTCATCTGGCGGGATCAGGGGACTGCCTGATGCTGATGCACGAGGGCTTTGCTCCTGTCTGATTTTGCTACCTGCCCAACCCTCCGCGGATGCTGTTCAGCAGTTCCTGCCAGTACTGAATGTCCTCAGTCTGGTAGCCAGCTTGTCGCATGATGGCGATTACCTTCGTGATGTTCTGCTCGGCACTTTGCAGGTCGCCGGTCTGGGAGTCGCAGATGCCTAGGACCAGATGCGCATCTGCGTCGCTGTGGTAGCCGACGCGTTGGACGGCCGCCATGGATAACGCAGCTTCGGCGTCGGCGATTGCATCGGGACATTGGTCGCTCTCGATGTACGCGAGTGCTCTTAGCGACCTGATTTCAGCGTTGTCTGCGTGGTTGATGGATTCTGCATAGCTTGCGATGGCTGCCGATGGGTTTCCCAATTTAGCCTGTGCTGTTCCATGCAGCTTGAGTGCTGACGCTCTGGACGTGGAGTGGTAATCCATCGTCTCCATGATTTCCAAAGCCCGTGAGGCGTGGTCGAGCGTGAGGTCGTACTTACCTTGTGCGCTGGACAAAGCGGCCAGTAACAGGTGGGCTTCTGCGTGAGAGTCGATAGTTCTGGTTCTTTTGGACTTCAGGTTCAGTGCTGCCGTGGCATCTCTCAAGGTCAATTCCCATTGTCCCGTCGTCGCGTAGGATACTGCTCGTCCGATTCGGTCGTTGCTGGAGTCCTTGATCTCTATGGCAGCAGTATAGTGTTCAATGGCTTTGGGGTGGTCGCCGAGTGCTGAGTACGAGTTGGCAATCCAGCTTTCGAGTACTGCCGAAGGACCGGCCAGTCGTATCTCTTGGGCTTTTTCGAACTGTGCGATTGCCTCGTGGTATCTGCCTTGGTAGAACATCGCTTGCCCGTTTTCGAACCAAGCCCATTCTTGGCCTACGAAGAAATCTTGCTGGCCGTCCACGACCAGTCCGAATTGTCTGGGATCCGGCGTCGGGAGTGCCTGTCCTTGGCGGATTGTTACGTTCTGCGTCGGCGTGGGTATCCTGCGGGTTGCCGCTGGTCGAACGTGTTGGGTTGGCCAAGGTGCACTCGTGGACGCCGTTGCTGTTGGATGAACGGCGGCCTGTGACGTGGTCGTCTGGGATTCGGGCGTGCGTGTCGAGGCTAGGATGGAAGAGTCTCCGGTCTTCGCCGAGTACCGTTGGTCATTTTCGGCTAGATAAACAACCCATCTCAGGCCAAACGCCAGTGCTGTGATGCCTGCGGCGATGAGAATCAGGCCAATGGCTGCTCCCATGATGATTTGCGTCTTCGACGACTGTAGCTTCACTGTTGATGGTGACTGAGGAGCGTCCGGCATCACCGCGGCTGCGCGGTGCCAGTCTTCGGCGGTTGGCCTTCTGGTCGAGGGTCCGGCGGTCGTCGTTGGTGTCCTCTGTGGTGGAGGTGAGGACATGTGCTGGGGTGAATCGTTTTGCAAAGTAATGCTCGGCGTGGCTTGTCCTATGCTTGGCGGATTTGCTGTCCTACCATTCTTGGAAAAGGCACTCGATGTGGTAGTTTGACCCGTGCAAATCGTCGGCGAACAGGTCTGCTTGGTATTGCCACTTGGCGTTGGGAGCTAGGCTGGTCGTGAATGCGAAGGCAGATGCCACCTGTACGTCGCCGTCGTAGATTTGGCAGTCGGCCATGATGTTGGCCATGCGTCTTCCGGTGGTGTTTTTCACCTGTCCCGTGACGGTCAGCATCGTGAACCCTAACGTGTTGGAAATCTCCAAGGTTGGCGGAACAACGGTCTCGAGTCCTCTGCTCGTTGGAAGTGCCCATGGTATGGTCAACGTGGTTGACGGGATTGGATTGATCGCTGGGCGTGTGGGCGATGAAGGTGCTGTCGGGCGGTATTCACGGGTGGGTTCAGGTAGCTTGGTTAGTAACGACTGGACGGGAGGGGTGACGACGGGGTTTGGTTGTTGCCGTGGGATAGCAGTAGGTTTCGACACGAGCACAGATGGATCGCTCAGCTGCGCTGAGTACCACTGGTCGTCTTTGGCGACGTAAATCCAGCGTTGCTGGCCGTCTGCCGGTGCTGTTACTGCGTTCGCGCGCAAGCTTGCTGTTGTGGTGCTGAACGCGACGTCGATATTGCCCAATTGGTCTCGGTCAAGTTTATTCACCACTGGGTTCCAGGCGCCTGGCGGGCATTGATCTGGGCTGTTGATCTGGATCTTCTCGATGGCAGCGTTTGCGGTGTTCGTGTCAGGCGTCACCGTGTGCAAACGTAAGTATTCTCGTAGCCTGGTGTCGCAATATGTGAGGCGGCGTAGGTCGGCTTGGCCGTCGGATGTAACGGCGTTCCATAGGATCAGAATTAGCGGGAATGCAACGGTGATTGTCGCCAATGATGCGGCGCCCACGATTGCTCCGATAATGATCTGCCTCTTTGGGTCTTTCTGAGCGGTGCTCGGGTATTCTGACGGTGTCAGTCCGAACCGCAGGAAAAAGACGACACCTATGTAGGGGATAAGGGTGGCGAAGCAAGCCCACCAGGGTTTTCCCATGTCTCGTGCACGCAGTGCTGCTACGGTCAGGTATGCCGCCGTCTGACAAAGAATCCACAGTCCGAAGAGTTCTTCTTGTGCGAAGACGGCAACAAAAAAGACTGGTGCGATGACAAAGACTGAAATCCAGTAGCCGAAGATGGAGATCCGCCATCTTGGGAGCCCTGACGAGTTTGGCTCTTCGCCTTGTGGTGGTGCTGGTTGCGGCGCTGGTGGTGCTGGTTGCGGCGCTGGGGTCGGTAGGGACGTGTTCGGCAGCGCCACGACTGTGCGGTGCCAGTCTTCGGCGGTGGGCCGACGGCGTGATGCACTGGCGCCTGACGTCAGCTGCGTGGACGCTTGATTTGGGTTTCTGCTGTGCAACGGTGCCTCCGACTCGGTCTGGCCTACGGCTGTGGTGCCCAAGCGGTTACGGTGCACAGGTCGAGGAGCGGTGTCTCTCCCGCGTCGGTGTCAGCAGGGGTGCCTCGTATGGTGAGGGTGTCGCCGATGCTGATTCGTTGCCAGGCGTCGTCTTGGAGGTCCATGCGGCAGTGCTGGATCCCGTCGTGAGTCTGGATGACTGCGAAGTGGTCTGGGGGTTGTTCGAATCCGTCAACCAGCAGGCCGGTGACGGTGATTGGTGGGACGGCGCTCTGAATCAGGTATTCTGGCGGTGCCGGCTCTTCGCGGTCGACTTGATGGGTGAATACCAGGTGGTCTTTCGGTGTCACTGGAAAACCGCGCTGGGCACCTCCCTCGGCGAATAAAATCGTGTGTGTGCCGTGGCTGTCGTGTTGGACGGTGGTTACCCAGGGGTTCCAGGCGCGTGGCGGGCACTCCGAATGTTTGCGAGAGTGGATCCAGTCGACCACCGTGTTGGCGTTGGCTTCGGTGACGAAAGCTTGGTTGATTGCCAGTCCGGCGAACAAAATGTCCTCAGGTCCCAAGCCGCTGGGCAGTTCGGGATGTCGTGCTGCGGCAATTTCGAAGCCGGCGCGGGCGGTCTCTGGTGAGTACATTGCCGTGGAGCTCAGTGATGCCAGTTGGCTCAACAGGGAGTCGCAATACTCCGTTGCCTGCGGTTGCGGTTGCACTGCGTTGATTTGGGTTATTTGGCCTGCGGGTTGGATTTGGCTCGTTCTTTCGGGCGTCGCTTGGCCTTCGATGAAGAGCGAGGCCATGATCATGAGCGCCATGATGACGGCGACCGCTGCGATTGCGGAGAGGATCAGGCGTCCCCAGGACGGCCTCTTGGCGGCGTGGGAGACTAATCCCAGCCAGAAGAACATGAAGATGCTGGCGATTGGGAGGACGGCGGCGAAGCAGACCCACCATGGGTAGCTCATGGCGCGCGCGCGCCAGGCGGCTATCGGCAGGTATAGCAAAAGGAAGGCCCAGTAGCCGGTGCCGTACCAGAACGTGCTGGCGCCGATGGCTTCACCGGTCCATAGGGAGGTCAAGAAGGCGGCGACTACGATGAGGACCCAGTATCCGGGCCTGGTGAGCTTGGTCCAAGCTGGTCCAGTGTGAATGATGGGCGGGGGCGGTGGTGGTGGCCGTGGAGTTGGGGGCTGGGGTTGTTGCGGTGGCGGTGTGCGGCCAGACGACGGGGCGAAGTCCGGCATCAAGGGCGTATCGGACAATACTGAGGCAGCGTGGTGCCAGGTCTCGGCGTTGGGGCGCCGAGTGCGAGTGCTGGTCCGTGTCGGTGTCGTCCTTTGTGACGAGGACTCTTGGTGTGGTGTGCTGCTACGCAAAGGCTTGCTCGAAGAGTTCCCGGATCTGCTGGGGGAGTCGGTCGTAGCGCGTTCGGTTGTGATCCGCGGGGCGGATGTTGGCCGGTTTGCGCGGCCCGTAGGGGAAGTACCTGGCTGTGATACGGTCCTTCAGGGTGTTGACCTCGTGGGCGCTCGATCCGGACACGATGCAGTCGTAGGGGTGGGTGCCGTCCATCAGCAATTTGAAAATCACGACTGCCATGGCGAACAGGTCGTGGTCCTTGGTGCGGTGTATGCACGCGTAGCTGGCCCGGTGTGGGCTGCTGTTCACGTCGCATCCTGGGCGTCGGCACTGGACGTCCAGCAGGTGCAGCAGTTCGGGGGCCGTGTATTCGGCGCGTCCGACCAAGCAGGGGAAGGAACGCTGCGACGCCGGTTCGGTGTACTGGAACGAGTCGCAGTCGATGACGGAGATGAAGCCGTCGGCCGGATTGATGAGGACGTTGTTGTCGTTGATGTCGCCGATGACGGCGTCAACGAGGTGAAGCCGGTGCACCGTCTGGGTGAAATTCCGGATGGCGTTTTTCGCGACGGCGACGACGTGGTTTCCGGCACAGTGCTCGGGTGCCACCACGCGTTTACGCGTTTCGGGGTTGCAGTAGGTCCCGACGGGCACGAAGAATTCGGTCGAAACTCTCGGCATGACGAATCCGACCAGGGTCGAGGTGGCGCTGTCGCGTATCAGCTGGTGTGGCCACGTCACGGTGGGGAAGCCGGGGGATTCGAGTGGTCCTGGTGGGGTCTTGCCTTCCATGGCGACGAGCTTCGCAGTCTGGTTGGGACCCGGCCGTTTGTCCTCGTGGTAGATCTTCACGGCGTAGGCAGGGTCGTTCTGGATGGCGTACACCTCGCCTTCGTTGCCGCCGCCCAGCCGGTGGCCCACGGTCCAGGTGCCCTGCTGGTCTTTTCGGGCGATGGGCGTGCCGGTGTGTTGTCCAGTGCTAGTCGTCATCAGGCATCCTCGAAGCGACTATGATCGTGGAGTCGTCGGAGTTTTTCTCCGCCACTTGCTCTCTGGATAGCCATTCATGGAGCATGAGGTCGGCGGCTGTTCGGATCCGTGACGAGCTGCTGGATCTGATCCCGGTCTCGGTTTGTTCGTTTTCGCGAGCACTCGCGCCGATGGCTTCGTCGACGAATTCCGGATAGGGGCGTTTGTTGGCGAAGTCCACGGCTTGCTTCTGCAAGCCGTCCGTGAAGATGATGAGTCCGTCCGCGTCTTCGGTATGGTTGAAAAACGCGATGTCGGGTGCCTGCGGCATGGTAATGAAGTACGTTTCGTTGGCGTATTCGCCCTGCTGGGGGATGGTGAGCATCTTGGGGCCGTCGGGCGTGGTGACGATGGCGGCGCCGTCCCCGACCTGGATGGCGGCGATTCCGTCGGGTGTCCATGCGGCCAGTACCAGCGTGGCGTGGTAGCTGCTGATGTCGTGGCAATGGTCTCGTGCGGCCATCCTGTGAACGGCTGACATGGCCGCTTCGAAACCTGACCTGAGCGCGGTCTCCATGGTGGCATCGTTGACGAGCGCCTCGGTGGTGACATCCACGGCGCGCAGCACTGCGATGGAGCTGCTGACTTGCGACTTGGAGGAACTGCCGGCGCCGTCGCTCACTGCTGCGACGAGGATCTGCTGCTCTGGGATGGTCCGGTAGCGGAAGCTGTCTTGGTTGGGCATGCCTTCCGCTTCGTGTCGTCGCCCCATACGGGTGGCTCCGGCGACCGTGATGGGAAAGGTCACACGATCTCCCACCCGCTGGTGTCCGCCAGCCTCACTTGGTCGTTCGGTGAGCTTTGGCTCACGGCGGCCAGTGAATTGCTTAGCCAGTTGAACAATTCGGCGAAGTTTGCCTCGGTCGTTTTCTTCGGTGGCCGGTTCGGCGGGGCAATCTTGTCCCGGAGCAGGTTGTACGTTTCCTGGCGATTTGCCTCGCCGCAGGTAATTGTGAAAAGGGAACACTGGCGTAGGTCCTCGGCTTGTCGTAGTCGGCGCGAGATCTCGTCGATGTCTTCGTCGGTGTCGTGCTCTGGGTCACCGTCAGTGATGAGGATGATCCATGGTCGGTGGTACGAGATGCCGTTGAGGCGGTAGGTGTCCTTTCGTTTGGTCACCATGTCGAGGGCAACGCTGAGCGGGAAGGAGATGACGGTGCCACCGTCTGGTCTCAGGTGCACTGGCTGAAACTGGTTGGCGTTGACGAAGTCATCCCAGAGCAGGTAGTGGGAAAACGTAATGAGGGCGATGTCCACCTTGGTGGCTACCTGCGGGTCCGCGAGGATGGTGCTGTGGAAACTGCTGATTGCCTGGTTCAGCAGGTCGATGCGATTGCCGATCATGCTGCCGCTGGTGTCGATGACGAGTATCACGGCGCACCGCTCTTCCCGGTTGGTGGCGAACTCGGGATCGTCCTCGATGGGGATGCCCAGAGTTGGTTGTTCTCCGAATGGGTTGGGTACACCGCCGTTGTACGGGACGTAGGAGGCGGCCTCGGCGGGTAATCGCGGGCTGTTGGGCTCTCGGCCTCGGTCAAATACCATTTGGTTCACCTGGCGAAGTTTGCGTCGTTCGGCACCCGTTGGATTGCAGGTGCTGCCTGGATTGTAGTGACTGGCTGATGTTGTCCTGCCGTCATCGCGTGTTTCGCTGGCAGCCACTCAGGTGAACTCTGCCGTCCAGAACGCCGCACGACGGACAGCGGCCCGTGTTGCTGGGAGGCGCAGGAGTTGGCGAAGGCGTGGGTTTCGGCTCAGTCTGCGATCTTTCGGGTGGCACGACGGTCCTGTCGTCGAAGGCATTCCTCACCCGGTCGCGGACATCGGTATAAGCTTTGTTGTCCTGTAGCGTGTGGTCCACGGTCTGGGCGGTTTTCTTCGTGACGAGCCCGAGGATCCAACGGACGAACCGGTAGAGCAGGTACAGCTGGACGATCTGGATGAAGAAGTGGACGAATGTGTCTTGGGTGCTGGCTATCTCCCAGTTTCCTGATGCGTAGGTTGAGACTACTTCTTGCCCGAGTGCCATCCAGAAGATGCTTCCGACGGTGGAGATCAGGAACGTCTCGACTGCCAGTTTTAGCGCTGCTTTGACATGTTGCACGATTCGCTCCTACAGCGGCCGCCATTGTCACTGGTGCCTGCCGGCTGGCCGACCAATTTAGGTTGACGGGTGGGATGGTATCGGGGCGTTGGCAGGCTGTAGCCGTCCCGGGGCGATTTCGGGCATTTCTCCTGTTCGTCCGCATCACTTGGTGTGCATCGCAGAGCCGCATTCTCTTTCGAATGAGTTCTGCTCGTAGAGCGTCGCAGCGAGCGGGTGATTTCCCCAGACGAGGTTGGCGAAAGTTGCGCTGTTCCGTGATAAGGCTAGGTACAGCGTCTCTCGTTGGGCGCAGGTGAGGTGGTGCTTGAGCAGGTGGCCGTCGGGGATGGGGACTGCTGGGAAGTTATGGGAGACGCCGTCCACCCAGTTGCTGCCGTCCGTCCACACGAGCCTTGAGCTCCGTGAGGCGTTTAGCCGTCTTCCTTCTTGACGGTACTTGTCCTGGATGTGGGTGCCAGGCTGCTTGTTCAGATCCTGCAAGTCTTTGGCGAGCGTTTCGGCGGTCCCGATTGAGGCAGCTTTGTACGATGCTTGGCGCATGTAGATGAGCGCTGACTCGACGTGCTGCATTGCCGTCTCCGGCTGCGGTTTCGCCGTGTAGCAGAGCGCCAGCGTCATGTGGGCCTCTGCCCATGAGTTGAGATTGTCTCCCGAGCGGTAATGGAGCCAGTTCTCGGGTGGCATCTCGAGGACCTGATTGCTGTCGTTGATGGCCTCACTACAGTTGCCGTTCTTCTGGTGAGCAACGGCTCGGCTGACTCTGGTTGTTGCTGTGTCGTGGGTCTCGATGGATTCGGAGAGGTACCTGATCGCGTCCGAGTGTTGTCCGTGGGCGGAGAAGGCATTTCCGACCCAGGCGCTGCGCTCGGCGATTTCGCTAGTGGTGTATCCACTCTCTTCCATGAGGCGCAGGCTGTTCTCAATATGCGGCGTCGCATGGTTGCCTGCTTCCACGAGGCAGACGACGAAGATCCACGAGGCTTCCGCGCCGGAGTGGTAGTTATCTCTGCTCACGGTCGGTAGTGACATCGCTGTGCTGGCGTCGGCGAGGGCAGCGTTGCAGTTGCTAGTGTCTTGGTGCACCCAGGCGCGGCCTACGTGCGCTTCTGCATTGTCGTTGAGTTCAATCGCCGTGGAGTAGTGTTCGATGGCCCTGCCGTGGCTCTTTGCCAAGGCGTAGGCGTTGCCGGCCGTGATGTGAGCATTCGTCAGTCGTTCGGCAGGGTGGTTCTCCCCTTCGATGGCCGCGATGGCGGCTTTGGCGTGCTTGACTGCGAGGGCCGCGTCGCCGGCTCTCAGGTTGCAGGTGCTGAGCACTATGTGCGCTTCGGCTTCGGTGTGAAAACCATTGGTTGATTCCGGTTGCATCGCCAACGCCCTGCTGGCGTCCTGCAAGGCGTTGGCGCATTGTCGCGTGGCCATGAAGGAAAGCGCTCTTTCGATTCTATCGACGGGGTTGTCCCGGAGTTTGATTGCCTTCGTGAAGTGAACTATGGCCTGCGGGTGATCTTCGAGGCGGCGCAACGCCATTCCGGTCTGGTTCTCGAGGATCTGTGAGGGTTTGCCGTGGCGGAGCTGTGCGGTTGCGAATGCTTCGGCTGCAGCACGGTAGTCTTGTTGCTTGAACAGCTCCTTGCCTTGCTCGAGCATGGCCGCGGCTGGGCCGGAGAATTCGTCACCACTCTTTGGGGCCTTGGGCAGGGCTCGGCTCGTAGCTGTTGCGGTCGGTGCGATTGGCTTGGCTGTCGGAGTAGGCTGCCTGTCATGGACGGTCGTAGCGGTCTCGGTGGGCGGCGCAGCTGTACTTGGAGGTGGAGGTGGCGGTGTTGAAGTGCTGGTGGACTTCACGGCCAAGACCGGCAAGTCACGGTCGGGTACCGAGTTCCACTGGCCTTCGGCAGCCACGTATATCCAGCGGGGAGTGCCTGTGGCTGGCATGGTCACAGCTTGGCCGTTGGGGGTCCTGCCTGCGGTCGCGAACCTGACTTCGATGTTGCCGTCGCGGGTTTGTGTGATGCTCGAGACTAGCGGGTTCCAAGCGTTGCGGGGACAGTCAGCAGCGCGCTGATCTTGGACGGCGCCGACAACTGCGTTGGCGTTTTGCACGCTGGCGGTGGTTTCAGCGTGGTTCACGAACTGCGCGCGCAGCCAGGTGTCGCATTTCGCGAGGTCCGACGTGTCGTCGGTTGTAGTAAGCGTCCAGATGACACCGATCACTGTGATGGCCAGCAGTGCCAGCGCACCGATGCTGATTAGGATGGGTCTCTTCTGGCTACCAGATTGATGGTCGTGCGATTCGATGGCCGGTGGTTCGATGGCCGGTGGTTCGATGGCCGGTGGCTCGATGGCCGGTGGCTCGACCGATACCGCATGGAACCATTCATACGCCGTAGGTCGTCGGGGACTGGGTTTCGCTGTGGGCGGGATCAGCGGCGTGTGATCTGTATATTGCTGCTGCCTCTCGAACACTTGCTTACTGCTCCGGCGGAATTGTGCCCGAGGAGAGAGGCCAACAGAGTTGGCCCGGGGCGGCTGGCGTCGTCGTTGGTCGGCGACTGGAGTGGTACGGCGCCGGTTACCGAACCTGCGCGGGTAGCCGTTGATCCGTTGTCAAACGTTGCCAGCGTGCCCCATTTTCGGCCGGAAACGGCCCCTGGGCGCGTTTCCGTGGCCTTGAGGTGGAATTGCTGTACTGACGCGAAAACGGCGCTGCAGGGCGCCGTTCGGGTGAATGCGGTGGGCCAGTCACGAAATTGGCCACCCCTGTTGACGGGGCGGCCGGATTCCTCGTGGTTCCCGCGCAGGAGCAACAGATCCTGCAATCATCTGATTACCGGAGCAGGCGAGGACTGGGGTGCGGTCATCAGCGTGTGTTTCTCGGCTTGGTTGACGGTAATGACGCGGATGACGCCAATGAGCATCAGCAGGGCTACAGAGTTGGTTGCGGCAGCGATGATTGGGAAGGGTATGGTGAGCCAGCTGGCGATGTAGAGTAGCCACCAGATGACTAGGCGTGGCGTGGGAGCATCGGGGCTTGGCTTGCTTCCTTCGGAGATCTCTTGCGTTGTTTTGTATGGCATGACCAGGTTGGCGAATGGGACGAACCACCATGCTACTGCCCAGTTTGGCGAGACGAGTTGTCGTTCAACCCCCAGCGCTTTCAGGTTCCGCGATGCGCGCCACATCCAAACTAGGTAGGAGATGATCAGTCCGAAGCGGACTGCCATGTCGGCTACCAACAGTGTTGACAGGACGTTTCCTGGATCGTTCGTGTCGGCCAGTGATGATTCCGACAGGAAGGTCGCCATGGCTACTGTGAGCGATGTTGCGATGTACAAAGCTGCCATGAGTTGTGCAATCTTAGCTGGAGTGCGATTTGGGTGCCATGGAAGGCGGTTGGGGCTACGGAGGCGTTGTTGCATTGTTCTCTCTTGTTGGCTACGAGGTGGCCGACGGTTGGGGTGAAAGCGGTGTTTTGGAAACGCAAATCGGCCGCCCCGTGGTCGGTGGCGGCCGGCGTCGCGTGGGTCGGGGCGGTGTGTTGTACGGCGTTGCTTCGCCAAACGTGTTTGGAGTGCCCCAGTTTCGGCTGGAAACGGCCCCGGGCGCGCTTTGGTGGCCTGGAGGCAGAATTGTTTCACCGAAACGAAAACGGCGCCACAGGGCGCCGTTGGGGTGAAAGCGATGAGCCGGTGTCGCTTGTCTGCCGCGGCGAGTTGCAGTCCGTTTTGGCTGTACTAATCGTCGGCTGGATTGGCGGGCATCAGGTCTTCTTCTGGCCGTTTCGTGAGATGAAAGCCAGCTTCGGGCAGGTAGTCCATTTCAAGGAGCGGGCGCTGTTGCGGCTCGAGGGATACCGGCTGTGCAAAGTCGTCATCGACCAGTGCGGTGTACCAGCCGCTGGCCGAGGATTCCAGCAACAGTGTCCTGAGGTCAAGCTCGCCGGCGTAGAACCTGCGCAGTGGGTCTGGTGCTGCAGCGACCACCAGGTAGTGGTCGGCGTTGCCCACGGTGTCGATCATGGCGCCGATGTAGTTGTCGCCGCTCGCATCTTGCCCAGCGAATACCTGTACGCCGTCGTAATAGACGAGGGTCTGGGTGTGCTTGATGGTTGTCATGTCGTCACCAGGGAGCAGTTGGCCAGTATGAGGTAGTCCGCCAGCGGCCACCACGTGCTGTGGTGTGGATCTTCTCCGGTTTGCATGATGTGCCCAGAGCCGTGGTTTAGTTGTACCTGGCATAGCATCCGGCCGCGCATGGTTCGAAGTCCCATTAGATCCACTGCGGATTCGAGGTCGGTCCGAACCGACAAGCCACGGGCTTGGCATTCGCTGATGTTCCGGAAGACGCGGTCCGGCTGTTTGGCCCGCTGGGAGCGGAAGTCGTCGTCGGTGGGCGGGTTGTTGCGCACCAAGCGGTAGACGAGGCGGAGCGAGGTGATTTCGTCGGCGGTGTCGGGCGGGCAGTTGTCGGGGAGGGATTCACGGTAGGTCATGGCAGTGTTTCGCAGTTGACCATCAGTCTAGCCTGTGGCGTGGGACAGCGTCCAGCCGCAGGCGTCGAGGCGATTTCGCTACTCGGGTGAGGTCGGCGTTGGCATTGGATTGGTCATGCGAGCGGGTTTAGCCAGCGTAGGCCGGGGAAGCGGGCGAAATCCGAATCGTTGGTGTGGAGCTCCGCGTCGTGCTCAATGGCCAATGCGGCTATGTGGGCGTCGGTCACCAACTTGGTTCCGCTGCCGGCGACGGCGAGGTTTTCTTGGAAGATGCGCATGTGGCCGTCGCCCGGGTTGACCGGAGTGATATGGTCATGTCGGAACCAGTCGGCTACGGAGTCCGCGGCATTGGCCGGCGACACGGGAGGACTTAGGACACCGGGAATGCTGGTCACGCGCACGAACCCTGTTGCTACTGCCCAGGGGATGCCGACGCTTTCGGTCCCGTGAATCAGGTCTTGCCACCAGCGTTGGGCCACGTCATGCTCTGGGGCGTCAGGCTTGTGAGCGTAGATCAGCATGTTGATGTCCGGTACGATCATGCGTTGCGTGCCCTGATTCTCCGTTCCTTCTCGAAGTATTCCTGACCCATAAGTTCATGGTTCAGCCGGTTGTAGTTGACCTGCTGTTCTTGGCCGATGAGGCCCGCACGGGCGGCAACGGAGGAGGGTTCCGTCTCGGTGGCCGGCGCATCTGGCTCTGTGGTGTAGATTTCTCCGATGTCCAGTGAAACCAACGCGCCTTCCGGCAGGTCAATGGCTTCCAGCGGCGTGAGTACCCCGTTGGCGAACCTGGCTTTCACGGTTTGTGTCATAACTCGCTCCCTGCGGTGCCCTGCTTGATGGTTCCACGCGGGCAGTGTAGCACTGGCTACGTCGATTGCATTTGTGGTGTTTGTAGGGGATTTGGCTATTCCGAAAAATTAGTATCGTCGGCATGGGTTTGGCTACTGAATTAGGGAGTAGCGAAATCTTCTCGCAGGCGTCTGAGGCGATTTCGCTACTCGACGGGTCAGCGTGGCCGAGGCTACGGCTGGTTCAGCAACGGCAAAAGCTTGTCCATCAGGGCCTCTACGTCGTCGAGTCTTTCGGCCACCTCGTCGGTTGCCATGTCGTTCTCGTAGAAGTTTTCATGCAGGGCGCTGGCAGAATCGAAAAGCCGGCGTATCTCTCCGTCGCCGGTTTCGGCACGGACCCGGCTGGCTGCTTGGTGGTAGTGTCGGTGACGATGGTGATCCCATCCGCGTTGTTCGGCGATGGCCTTGAGGATTTGCGCGGCAGCTCCCCAGCCTTTTTCGGATGCTTGCGCCAGATTTCCGTCAGATAGTTCCTGTCTGGCCTGCGCCAAGAAACGCTCGCTGGCTTGTTGATACTGCTGGGTCGTCACTCGGCGATCCTCCTGTTGGTGCGTTTGTAGGTTAGCAACTCCAACCTGCATGGGCAATGCTGTGGATGTGGTGCCTCATCATGGTTCGGTTACGAGTGGCGAAATCGCCTCGCAGGTGTCTGTGACGCGGATTGCGTTTCCCGTGGTTTTGGCACGGCGGTGGCGCCACCAAGTTCAGAGTTCCTGCTGGATGGTTTCGATCAGGTGCTGCGGAATGCCGGCTTGCTCGGCAGCGCGGATGATGCGGGCCCTGTGTTCGGCTGGTGCGGGTGTTTTCTGCAATTCGACTTCCCTGGGCAGGTATCCCATCGCGATGGCGACGTGTGTCATCGTGGTTGGTGAGATCTTTCCTGCCGCGTGATTCAACACGTTCAACGCGTCTTCGCGGAAAACCGTTACCTGAGGGAAGTCAATGTGGTCAGTCACCACACGCTTCAGGTGTGGGTCGTTGCCGGTGCCGATGTTGAGCGCGGTGACCATGATCTGAGATGGCAGTTCCACCTCGAGCAGTTCATCAAACAATGCCTGCACCTGGTCGTCGGTCATCGAGTGAACTCCGGCCGTCGCCTTTTGCGCCGTGAGCGCAACCTGATTCCGCATGGTGGCCTTCTCCCAGTCGTTGGCGAGCATGTTGCCCTGCTCAAGCATTTCGAGGGCGTCCGCCACATGGCGGAGAACCTGGTGTGCTGGGTCGTAGGTAAGCATTTTCTTCATGGTGATGGCCCCCCGCCACCGGTTGAGTGCGGGCTTTCCTTAGGGAATAACATACCTAACTACACAGATCAGTGATGTAATGCCTGATAAGGAGGAGACCATGAGCCCATTGCGCATCGTCAAGAGCCTTTTCCTCAGACGGGGCGAGAAAATACCCTATCCCAAGTGGATACTCGGAGCCCTCGGGTTCGGCCTCCTGATCGTCGGCCTGGCGACGGTCGCTCCCCTCGTGGTCGAGACTCGCAACTTCACCGGCCTGATACTCCTCGAGTTCCTGCGGGCCGGCCTGTACGGAGCCGGAAGCCTGTTGATCGTCATCGCGGTTGCCTACATGAGGGGGTTCAGGACCGGTTGGCACAAAGCGCACAGCTAGATGTCAGGCAACGGCCTGAAACGGGTCTGGCGGTATGTTTCTCGGCCAACGCTTACTCGAGCGGTTCTGCTGTGGAAGCTGAGATGCGTAGTGCCGGAAACGCAACTGGCCGCCCCGTCGTCAGTGGCGGCCGGCGGCGCCGTTCGTCAGTGGCTGCTTCATGTTGTCCGCAGTTGAGCGCTGTAATTTTCTCGTCGCGCGGTCCATGTCGGAATTGGTGGTCGTCTCCGGCAATTATCCAGATCGCGTACTGGCTATCTTACTCGCCTTCCGCCTGCCCAAGTTTGCCATCAGCTTCTTCTGGAGACCTGGTCTCGCTTCGGTGACGGTCTCCACGCGATCAAGCCGATACAGCCTCATGGGTGAGCTGGTGGAGTAGTGCGGGTTCCGGAGTCGGACGTCTTCGTTGCCCAAGTGTTGTCTGATCAGCTCGTCGGTCCAACGGAGTTCTCCCTTCAGGCGGGACACCGTGATGGTGGGCGGTCGTTCGGTCTGCTGGCGTTTCCTGTACGGTTCGCCGCGCATCACCTCGGGGCGAACGTCTGCGGTTTGTTTTGCCCACGTCTTGCCGCGCAGCACGTTCCGGACCGTGGAGGCCGGCACGCTGAACCTGATGGCGAGTTCGGGGATCTCCCGCAGTTCCGTGGTGTACTCCCGGCAGATTTCGCGGCTGAGGTGTTGGTTCAGGCGACCGTTGGCAGGGGCGTCGTTCCGTCTGGTGGTGGAGTCTGGCCGTAGCCACTTTGCGACGCTTGCGGGCGGTTCGGGCGGTGTTTCGTCCTTCGGAGTTTCGAGGAACAGCCACAGGTAGTCGCAGAGTTCAGTGAGGGAGTTCTGGAGCGCCGACATCCTGTGTCCGCAGTCTTCGCAGAGTCCATCGTTCAGCGAGTTTCTGTGCACGCCGCAGCCTTCGCATAGGGTGAGTTTTACGGTCTTCCCCGTTCGTCGGTGCTTCAGCGGGTGGTGGCAGGCGATTCGTGCGCACGTCGTGCAGATCAAGTTGCCGTGTTGGTCTCTTTCGCTGGCTTCGATTGCGGTGATGGCCGCATCCGCGGCGCGACAGACGCAGCACGTTCCCGTGTTGCGGTGGTTGCTGAAAACGGGGAAACGGCTGTCCGGCATTGCTCGGTAATCCGACCGGCAGGATGGGCAGTTGTATGGTTCCTCGCATGATTGGGGATCGCACCTTCGGCACGAGCCGGTCGGGTTCGCTTCTAGCAGGGCCCCGAGTTCTGCGAACGTAGTATCGCCGACTAACTTCTCGGCCGCGCTGATTGCGTCGTTGATACACGAGTGGCAGGGAACGATTGGGTCGCTCTGGATCACTTGGGCCGTGCATCCTGGGCACTGGGTGAGTTTGAACGGTGCGAGCAGTGTGTGGGGGTTGCCGCTGACGTTCACGTTCACGGGGTAGGCTTCGTTCGAAGCGAGCTTGGCGCAGATTGCGCAGATGCTCATCATGGCGTACTGGCCCGTTTCGTCCCGTAGCCGAATCGCCACTGCCCTGGGGGAGAGCTTGCAGATCAGGCAGTTTCGGACTCTTTTGGTCTTCTGGCTGATTGCGGGTACCAGATCATCGCCGGATGTGTCCATCCAGGGGTGCTGCGGCGTGGCGCGGTTCTGCCTCACGATGTCGTCGCGTGTTTCGAGCCAGCGCTCGGTTCGGGTGTCGTCTAGGCTCAGGCCCCGCATGATGGCCAGCCGCAGGGTGCTGTTGCGGCGAATGCCGCGCTCTTCGGAGATCACGGCTTGGCAGCGTGACCGACAGTCGGCGCAAAAGAACGGTGGCACTGCCCCGCTCATCGAGGTCTCGGGTCTGGTGCCTTGCTTGATGGCCAAGCTGCGTGATCCGCAATGTGCGCAGTGGGTGGGCCGCGCCACGCGACGGGATCGGTTTTTCTTTCGTTTCGCCATGTTGAGTCTCTGCGGGTTCCTTGTCGTGGACGAAGGGAGTGTAGCCTCGGCCTGTCTGGTCGGCTCTGGCGCGGAAATTCGGGGCACTTGGTGACGGAAATGCAAACGGCCGCCCCGTCGTAGGGCGGCCGGCGATGCCGTCGGTCGGCGCTATGCAAAACGTCGCGAACATGCCCCAGTTTCGGCCGGAAACGGCCCCTGGGCGCGTTTTCGTGGCCTTGGGGTGGAATTGCTGTACCGATGCGAAAACGGTGCCCTGTGGCGCCGCGGTGAAAATGGTGAGGTGTGACGAAACCGTCCGTCCCGTCGCCGGCATCCGGTGGCGGCGTTGCTGGTCACCGCGATGGATCTCGAGGCCGTCGTCCAGGTGGATTGTCTTTACCATCGGTCGCCGGCGAAGTCGGCTCAGGTCGCCCTCATTATCTCCGCTGACTGGCGTCAATACCCGGTACGATCTGCCACCGCGTTGTAGTCCGCTTGGTTCAGCCAGTGGCACCACAGACTTGGAAGACGCAGCCGCTGGTGATGTCCCTGGGCACTCCAGGCGGCCACTGCGACGTGGATCCTGCCTGGATCATGGTTGCGGACGACCTCGAGTGCTGGTAGCAGGTCGTTGTCGGTGGACATCATCACGCCGACGTCGTACTCGCCCTCGATGGCCAGCTTCACGAAATCGACTGCCAGGGCGACGTCGATGCCCTTCTCTTGGGCAGGTATGGCCGGCCAGCCACGCGGGTAACGGAGTGCTCGGGTGGTCACCGTGGCTCCATCCGATGCCCAACGATGGGCTTGCCTTCGGTGAGCCGCGTAGGAGCGCGGGTCCCGCCTCGCATCCGGTTCTCCCGAGTAAATCCGCACGTCCGACAGGTTGCAGGGGACACCGTACGGGCCACCTCGGCCTGCGATCCGGCGCCCCAGATCCATGGGATGGAACTGTCCGTCTCTGGCGGACTCAGCATTGGGGAAGAAGAGGGCCCGCGCTCGCCGGTACGCATTCTGCCCGTCGATGAACAGGGCCAACCGTAGGGGCGTGGTCATGGACAATACCGCTCTAAAGGCAAAAATAATCCCCGTGATCGGCTCGGCTCGAAGCCGAGTGGATCACGAGGGAGATTGGGTTAAAGTTACGAGAATCGCCCAGAGTTGTCAAACAGGCACTGCCTGGCCTAGCCGGTGTCGGTGATGGTCAGGCTGAGGCGGACGTGCTTGCGGGAGCGGTGTGCCAAGGTTCGGCGGTGGGGACGGGCGTCCCGCTGCTTGGGTTCCTCGTCCTTGGTGATGGCTCGTTCAATGCGTTCCAGCCGTTCTGCGTGGCTTTGTTTGAGCCGCTGATTGGCTTCCCAAGCTTCTTCGCTGCTCTGCTGGTGGATGTGATGGGGCGCGTCAGCCTTTTTTCGGTTTCCCTGCCGCTAGGCTGTGATGCGCTTGTTCATGGCATCGGGGTGATTGCGACCGCTGCGCTTGGGTAGTGCCGGATCTCGGTTCAGGTTGTCAACGGCGTGGTTGTAGGCGGCGTTCTGCTGGGTAGCGTAGTAGCCGATGGCTTGGCTGACATCTGGATGGTGATGCAGAGCGAATTTCAGGGTGCGTATCATTTGCGGCGGTGGATAAGTTCTCTGATGGTTACTGCGAGTTGCTCAGCTTGCCTCCACCAGGTGTTCGGTGGGAGTAGATAGGTATCTTTGAGCAGAGGCCCTCGCTGTTGCCAGGCTGGCTTACCGCCTTTTGGCGGGGCCTCTGGGACGTTCGCGAATGGGAAGGTGTCGGGTGAAACGGGAATGTTGGCAAACGGGTTGGGTATGTAGTGATGTTCACGCTCCCATCTTGAGTACAGCAGGCCGGACACGTGTGGGAAAAGTCGAAAGATACCTTCTTCTCTATCTGGAGTTGACCACATGTCGTGGTAGCCGCTTTCGACTATGTTGCCTGCATCGTCGAAGCTGATGTATGGAACGTGAGCTGAAAATGCCAAGTGGAAAGCTTTATGAATGCCGGCCATACATTCGTTGTCATACAGAGCGATGACGTAAGGTCTGTTGGCGGACAGGCTGCGGTATTTGGTCGCTTTCTGTTGTAGGCGGCTGTAGACGGCAGAATGCAGTTGGCTGATGTCGCCGCCGCACGAGTGGAAGGAATTCTCGTCCAACTCCGTCTGGTGTTCGGGATCCTTCAATTTGACGAGACACTCAACGACGATGTCTGGCCCATTGGTTTGACCGACGAGGAGGTCTGGATTCTTCCCCTCGATGCGTGGCTCGCGTCGCGCATCGAGGGTTGACTGTTTAAGTAACCACTCGATGCACTGTTCGTACCAGGTGGACATCTCCGCGATTTCAGATGTTGATCTCATTCTTTCGGACATTTGCGTCTTTACAGTCCAGCCAACTGCTTAGGTTGGATGGTTCCAACCCGTTACGTTGCAGCGGTTTCTCAGGCCATTTGCCTTTCGGCTAGTTCCGCCTGCGTTGGGTCGCTCAGTAGCTGGGCGACGGCGACCTCGATGGCTTGAGCGGTATCGCTGGTGGGCTGCCACTCGTGGCGCAACAAGCGGCGGGCGGTGCGGGATTGGGCGTCGCCGGCGGGCTTGGACATGATGTCGCTCTGGACGATCAGTTCTCGGCATTCTCGTTCTGCGGCGGCACCGAGTTCGCTGAGCTGGACGTGGAGCTCGTCGCCGGCGACGTAGCGCGGGATCGGCAGCTTCCAGTTATGTTTTTGGAGGTTTCTTGCGCCGTATAGTCCTCTCGACATAAATGTTTCCGCGGCTGCACCTAATTGGTTGCTGTTGATGACCGCCAGGAGGTAGTACGTTTCGGTTTCCGAGTGGCAGATTGTCTGGAACAGTGCGTGGTCTACGATGGCGTGGTTATCCCTGATGACTGTTGCCGTCGGCTCACCATTTTTCGTGTAAACGACGCGAAGGGTTTCTTCGCCGGCTATCGCGTCCTGTAGGCTTTCAAGTTGCCCTGTCAGTATGTTCTGGTGATTCAGTCTTTCGTACAAGTCTCTGATTGCCTGATTCTTATGGGCCTCGCGGTACATCTTGGCCGCATTGTTCCAGCGTCGTTGCATCGTGGAGTGAAGGGCTTCTACGTCTAGCCGACAGGCGTCGTGCTTGTCTTCTGCGCAATTGTCGTGGTTTAGCGGCATGACCATTGTTGGGCGATGTACGGGCAGAGCCGCCTTCAGCGGCTCCAGCGCTACGTAGGGTGCGATGCACTCCCCGAGGTACACGTCGAAGAGATGGTCGTTGCTCACGACGCCTTCCAGCTGGTTTAGTTGCTCTTGGTAGTCAATTTTGTCTTGCGTACCCAAGCGAGGTTTGACGTTTGTGGTGTTGGCTGCCGGGAGCATAGCGGTGTGAGGTACTGTTTCGATGAAGAAGACTTGGCGATCAATGATGTCTGCGCCTCTTCTGAAAAGTTCTGCATAGGGGGATTTGAACTTGCCATCGTCGTGGTGTAGCGCTTCGCTCCTTCGGCTAATGCCGGCGTAGTTTTTCTGCCAGTCGCCACGCCATACCAGCACGGTCCCCGGAGCCAGAGGGGTTCCCTGACCTACGCCGGTGTACTGTGCGAACACCACGCTGGCCGGCATCGGGAAGAAGTCGGGTACCACGTTGTCCAAGTCCCACGGCTCGCGAACCTTCAGGTTCATGCTGATACTCGGCGCGTTGCGCCTGCCCTTTTGCTTGTAGTGACCGCTTCGCCACTTCAGGTGCTGTCCGGTGTGCAGGGCACTGTAGGGCATCACCATGCCGATGATGGCGCCTGGTTGGGCGTACAACTCAGTGCAGCGTGTGTAGAACAATGCTGCAATGTCTTGGTTGGCCGCGTTCCTGCCGCCGGCCCAGATCTGGTAGCGCTTCTCGCTCATGCTGCGCAGTTCTTCTCGGATGATGTCCGCACTCTGGCCGTAGGTGAGCCATGGTGGGTTGCCGATGATTCGGTCCACCTTGTCCTCGGCGATTACCGCAGGGCGGATCATGTTGCGTATGTAGTATGCCCAGACGTGGTTGCGGTCAGCGGCGTGGAGTGCTCGCATCGTGGCTGCGACGGCTTGGATGCTCTGGCGACACGCGTCGCTCATCTGGTAGGCGTCCGCGATGTGGTCGGTGTCTCGGCCTTCGTCGATGGCGGTCGCCAGTTCGGAGATCAACCGGTCAATACCGGCCTGCTGGCGGGCAAGTTCCTTTGGGATGCTGAAGATGATTTCCCCCTGGTGGTCGGGCAGAGTTTCACCCGTCTTCAGTTCGATGGATTGGCTGGCTGTCAGCGTTCCAGTGTCGTAACGCAGTTGCATGGAGTCGCCCAAGTAGACGGGGGCGCTGACTGCACCTGTGTTGGCGTCCTCGTCGCGGGCAGCTCGGATGGTGCCGGCGGCGGCCATGACCCAGGAGGCCTTCGCGAGCTGGACTGCCACCGGATGGATGTCGATTCCTACCACGTTGTCCTGCAGCTTCCGCAGTGTTTCTGTCGCTGACAGGTTGCCGGAGTGGTCAAGGATCCGTTCAACGGCTGTCTCAATGAACGTGCCGCTGCCGCAGGCTGGGTCCAACACTCGCTGGTGCAGTGGGGCGTCGACCACTTTTTCGGTGATTTCCTTTGCCAGCCAGCGTGGCGTGTAGTACTCGCCGAGCTTCTTGCGTTCGTCCTGCGTGATCACGTTCTGGTACAGCGTGGGTCCCACCTCGTTGGCGTTCTGGGTCCAGTCGAACTGTTCAACGACTCGGGCGATTTCACGGAGGTAGGTGCTTTCGCCGACCTCGGTTGGCCAGGTGAACAGGTCGGCGTCGATGATGCCGTGCAGGTCGGACTGTTCAGCTAGGATGCGTCCCTTTAGCAAATCGTCGGGACGTTCGGCCGCATGTCGTGCCACGTCGCCCAGCAGTTGCTGCTGCATAATGACAGCGATCAGGCTGGTGATGTAGGTGTGCCGGATGAACAGCCAGTCGCTTTCGTCACCGGCCGTGGCGGCGTCCTTGCCCAGCGCCACCTGCAGGAGGTCCTGCCAGAGGCGGCGCTTCACCGCGACGGTGGGATCGTCTTGGTGCGCTTCGTAGGCTTCCTTCAGTAGAAGGTTGCCGGCGCGGAATGCGTCGGAGTCGCTACCGAAGTGGCGTTCGAGGTTCTCAGCGGTGGGGCTGACGTTCTGGGCTGGGGCGGAGATGATGCTGTGCAAGTACTCGCGGACATTGGCCGCCTGTTGGGGGCGGTCGAAGGTTTGCAGGGCCCCGTAGGGGAGCAGGGGCAGTTTCTGTTCGCCGATGCGGCGCCGGAAGAAGTGGACTCCGTCGGTGAGGATGCCGTTCCGCACGCCGGTCCCAGCTTTGAGCAGGTTTTCAATGTACCCGTCCAGTTGGGAGACGTACCCGCCGTTGGGTTGGCCAGCATGCAGGATGTTGGGCTTGAACTCGATGCACGTATTGTGGACGTAGAGGTCCATCCTGCCTGGATTGCCGAGGCCTGGCGGCCCTTCGGTGGACATCTCGGTGGCGGTCACTACTCCGGCGACTTCCATGAAACGCTGGAAGGCGTATCTGATGTCGTTCTCTGTTGCACCGCCCTTCTGGCGCTCGATGACGAGGCTGAAGGCTTCCTGCTCGCTGCTGGTAGTCATGGCCCAGATTGTAGCGGTTCGGCTTCCACCTTGCATCGTCGGCGCACACGGTGTGTTTGTTCAGCCGAGGCAATCGGATCTTGGGTGGCTACCGGCGGTGGCTCGAGGTTTGCCTTGAGAATCCGCGTTTTGGCTGCGGAGAGACTCTCGTACGTGTCTAGCGTACACATTTCCAGCTTGGAGCCGTAGGGTCCGCCCTGGGTGCCGTGGTGCGGAAATTCGGGGCACCCGTGGTCGCTGGTGCTACGTGGGTGTTTCCCTGTTTCCGTCTTCTGGCTGTCTGCGTACGGGATCTCCCGCAGCATGGCGCTCTGGCGGCCCTCATGTACGAGGTAGGCCCTGGGCTGGTGGTCGTCTTCCCTGACAGTCGTCACGACTGCCACGGCTTTCCAAATCAGTTTTGCGTGTTGGAACCGAGATTGCTCACGAGACCCGACAGCCATGTGACGGCCTCGGGGTAGTGGGCGAGGTCGAGGACGAATTCCTGCCCTCTTCCGACGCTCTGCAGGTAGGCGTGCTCAGCGTCGCGCCGCCAGCGTTTGGGGTCAGGATGGTAGGTCAACGGCGGCTTGTTGCCCTCGGGATAGAACCACCGTGGCAGGCGCCAATTCGAAACGCCCGCGCCATCGGGGTCGGTCAGGACCAGCCGTCGGTCGAACCTGCGAAATACTCCCCATCCCGCGATGTCGCACTGGTCGTCGTCACCGCCCAGTTCGAGCTTTACCGCTGCCGCGTAGACGGTGTTCCTGTCGTCGCGGTACTTCGAATCGAGGTGGGGATGATGGCGTGCCCAGGGGAGGTCATTGGGCCCGATGTCGGCGACCCGATACTTCTGGCCGACTTGGAGCCAGCCCCACAGGACGTGCAGCTCGGGCGCTCCCTTGACGAAGCGCCAGCCCTGGGTGGTTTCCTCTACTTGGCGGTAGAGGCCAAAGAACAGGAAGACGTCGCCATTGCCAATGCCTTGCTTATTTAGGTGGCTCTGTGCGATGCCGGCTTGGCCGAGCATTCCTCGCCACTGTTGCCAGTCAGGGCGGTCTTTCCGGAACCGATATGCGTCGAAGTTGAGGTCGGGGTCGAGGTGGACCAGGTTCTGGCCGCTCATGCGGCCGTTGGTGATTCCGCTGGCAACCTGCGCGATGTCGATGTCGCCGTGTTGGAGGTCTGCGAACAGTTCGCGGTCTCTGGAGGGGATGGGCAGCGAGAACATCGAGCCGTCGGGAAAGATCGGGCTGGGACAGCCTCCCGACCCGGAGTCAAAGCCCTTGCGGCTGATGATCAGTTTTCTTGGTTTCAAGCTCGTACGTCCGAGTGGCGGATGCGCAAAGGTAGCATCAACGTGTCCTGGCATCTACCGTTTTGGGTTTCCCGAGGCTCTCTCTGTGGCTCAGCGGGCGAATGTCTGCCAGTTGGTGCTGGCGGAGCCTGCGGCATGCTGTGCCTTATTGTTGCTGACAGCGTGGGCTTGCCGCTGCATTTCGCGGTCGGCCGTCGGGTGCCTGAATTCTTGAGCCGGAGCCGCTCTGCGGCCCTCGAACGGGTTCGGTGCAGAAATTCCCAGCTGTGTCTGGAACCGGCCCCAGCGTGTCTCATTGGACGCGTTGGGAGCACTAGGCTGGGCTTGGCTGCGATGGCAACGGAACTGGCGGCACCGTAGTTGATGTCGTACCGCGGAGTCTTCGGTGTGCGACCGTTAGGCAGAAAACCGCGCTGGAGCGTCGGAGAGGCCGTCGGGGTCCTTGGAGGTGACATTGTCCACTTGGGGCTGGAGAGGCCGTCCAGGAGGACGAAGCGCGAGAATTTGCTGTATTGCTGAACAGGTTGGAGAACCTGCTGAACGATTGAAAACCAACCAGGCCGCAGCGACTCCGCATCAGGGACGCGCCGGGGCATTTGTCCTGTTATCGCGTGGTTGAGGCTTCCTCGTTCATGTTTCGGTGCTGGTCATTTCCAGGGCGTCGACCGGTATAAGGTGCTTCGAGTGCGGATCTACGGCAAGCATGTCGTCATCCCAAGCGATGGCCCCCAGCAGGTTCTGTTCTCCGTCCTCTCCGAAGGTCATCGGTGTGGGGAACTCCTTGCCCAGTATCCGGATCATGGTTCTGCCTTGGGTGCGTTGGACGCGGCTGCCGTCGGCGCGTTCGGTGATGTAGGTGTTTTTGATGGGGACGACCAGTCGTTCCAGCAAGTCTCTGGGGACCTTGGTGAATGTGGCTCCGGTATCCACCAGCATTTCGACTGCTTCGTAATGCTGGCCTCTTGAGTTCCCGTTCTCAACGGTTATTCGGAAAGTTCCCATTCCGGTCCTTATCGGAGGCGAGAAGCGCGTGAAACTGACCCAGTGCTGTGGCACAGACTGCGAATGTCAGGCGGCCGTCGCCTCGCAGTCGTCAAAAAGGTCGCTGGTTTCGGGAAAGGAGTCCATAGAGTACGGCTCGTCGTAGAACTCCAACGGCGGCAGCGTGCGTATGAGTTCCATCAGGTACTCGCCGTCGACGGCGGGGTGTTCGCCTTCGGGAATGCAGCCGAGGCGTTGGGCTACCATCACGAGGGCTGATTCGACATCTCTGGTTCCGTTCAGCCATCGAGCGGTTTCCACCACCAGTTCCCTGGGCCCCCTGGTTTGATCCTGCCATTCGCGAGGGGATGGCTTTTCCCCGCGTAGGTAGTCGTCGATGAACTTGCGAGAGAGGTCAATGTACTCGGGCTGTAGCTTCTCCCACCGCTGTATCCAGTCCATGAACGCGACGTGTCGTGCGCGTTCCAGTTCGCGTCGGGCTTGTTTCCTGAGTTCTCGCCGTTTTTCCGGCGGCAGGTTCTTGTCCATCGACATGAAGTAAGTCGGCTTCCAGGATTTGGTGATAGCCTTCGCCCGTTCGTTTTCGACTGGTTCGGGTTTTTCCGTACCGCTGTGGTGTGCCCGCAGTATCTCCGTTTGTCCGCTTCGGTTGTCGCTGGGTGTCTTCTGCTTCTGTGCCCAGCCGTTGGAGAACCGGCACAGGATAAAAAAGCTTCTGCCTACTTTGTGCATGCTGAATTGGTGAGGCACCCATTCCTTGAACTGTTCAGGTGAAACTGGCTTCACGGTCACGCTGACGTTGCGGGCGCCGGAGTTGATTGCGTGCTGCTCGATGGCGTCTCGCACCTCGGCTGAGGCAGGGCTGTCCAGGATCACGCGGACTATCCATGGCTGACGCAGGTCGTACTGTTGGATGGCATCGAACAAAGTGCACCTACGTGCTTCGCGGATCCAGGTCTTATGTTTATCAAGCGTTGCGAAGTTGTTGGCTTTGAAGAAGGTCGGGAATTCGCACTCCAGGACCGTGGAGACGGGAGACGGCTTGCTGGCGCCGTACTGCTCCATCTTTTCGTGCCGCCTGGCCTCGATGCAGCCGTCGCATTTGTCGCAGGAGCCTGGCCTCAGGCTATCGCGACCTTCGGGCTGTGCCGCTTGGATATAACGGTGTCCCATGTTGGAGCAGGAGTGTTGCGGCAGTTTGGCTCGCGGTGTAGGCGTGAACCAGATTTTCGGTTTTTTGGTGCCCTTGGAGCGTCTTCCTTTGGAAGTTTGCTTAAATCCCTCCTTGTTAACTACGTTGTCCCGTAGGAGGGATTTGGGATTTGGGGATTTTGGCTGATTTCGAGGATTCGGCTGTTTGTCAGGTGAGGGATTGCTTGGAGATTGCGAATCTGACGGTTCGACGTTCAAACCTTCCGTATCTTGGTTTTTGTTCTCTTGGTTATTCTCGGGATTCGGGTTGTCCTCAGTTGATGCCTCGCCCGTCGTAGGAGTGTGGTGGCCTGGGCACGTGGTGGCGCTGTTGCTGGTGTCCCGTCCTCCGTCGGAGGTTGGTCCGTCCTGCTGTGCCGTGTCGGTGTCCGCTGGTTCCGGCGGCGCTGGTTCCGGCGTGTGCTGGTGCACACTGGTCTCGGCGTTGCTCTGGTGGTGTCCGGCTTCGTCCTGCTGTTGCGTGGACGGAGCGTTGGTAGTCTTGAGACTTTCCAAGAGGTTGACCAGCGTCGGGTCTGCGAGCAGCAGTTGCATCAGGCGTTCGTTTGCCGCGTGTTCGAGGGAGTCGAGCTCCACTATTCGTTGACCGTCCTGATGGTCAATGTGGGCGCAGAACTTGATGCGGAGGTCGCCGACGGAGTCGGAAATAGAAACGCTCATGAGTTACCTCGGGGTGCCGGGCTATCATCCCCGGCGGATTACATTCATTGTAGCGTTTTCAGAAATGCAAAAGCCGCCGGAGCGTTTCACGGCGGCTTTTCGTTGTGTCGCTTGTGGCCGGTGATAAGTCGGCCGACACAACGGCCCGAGGTAAGGGCATCAACATTGTAAGTGATCGGAATCGCGTCCGCCACAATCTGGCAATGTCGCGATTTTGGGCATGTGTGAAGCGCGTTCCGGCTACGTGATCAGACGGACCTGAATATTTCCGAGTCGAAGCCGAAGGTGGGGTCGTGCACGTTTTCGTCGACGGAGATTTCGTGCACCACTTTGTGGGTTGGGTCTATTGTCTCGCTGATGTAGTCGAATTCGACGCCCATGTCGCCGGAGGTCATCTTCTCGATGAAGTCCGGTATGAGGCCGCAGGTTGGGCAGATTTCAGCGTCTTCCTGCTGTTCGGTGAGGATTAGCCAGGCCTGCCTTGGGTGTCCCTTTCCGGAGCACTCTTCGAGGGACTCGGGTGTGATCTGTTCGATCATGAGTTGCTGGAACGCATCCCTGGGGTCGTCGTAGTCATCGTAGTCGGGCGTCGGCCGCATGATGGCATGCTCGGTGGTGCCCAGGGGCATGGGCGACGCGTCGGGCTCGTTGTCGCAGAGGATGGCCTGCATGGTGGTCCAGCGGCAGTTGAAGGGCGCGGGCGGCGGTGGAGCGTCTGGGTTCGATGCCCAGAACTTCAGGGCGCGTACGGCGCTGTTCGCGGAGCGGTAGCAACCCGTCACGCGGGTGAAGACGAGGCCACCGTCGTGGCGTATCAGGCAGGGGTTGCAGGTGCCGGCGCCGTGGCACTCGCAGGCGTCGGGGTCCTCGACGCTGCCCGACCAGTGGAGTTCTCCAGGGTTGCAAGGGATGGCGGCGGCGTGGACGCGGCGACCGTCGGGCAGTTGGCCGGCGTGCCAGCCTGGATCGCCGTCCTCGGTGGACATTCGAATGTGGGTGAGTTCAAGGTCAGCCATGTTGGCTCTCCTTTCGTCGGGTTGCGGTTGCCGTGGTGATGCTTTCGATAATGTTGCCAGCGCGGCCAGTTTCGGCCGGAAACGGCTCCCGGGCGCGTTCTGCGGCCTTGGCCGTGGAATTGCTGCACAGACGCGAAAATGGCGCCCTGCGGCGCTGTTGCGGTTGCCGTATGGCGGAACGGTCAGGGTGGTTGTTGCCGGCTTGGATTGAGCGGGTCTGCAGGGCAGCAAAAAGGCCGCCCAGAAGAGCGGCCCGCATGTTGTTCATCGTCTGGGCCGTACTGGCCCCGTGGTACGTTCTACTGCCTTTTGGGCCTCGCGGGCTTGTCTCATCGTTCCGGAGTAGCCTCGGGTCGTCTGGCAGCACCGCTGGCGGTGTCCGCAGCAGTACTGCCGTCTCGGTGGTTTCGCCCTGCGCGGTTACCCCGCTGGGTGAACCCGCCCTTGTCTTGCTGGTCCTGACGCCGGTCAGCCAGCGTGCCGTGCGGCAATGCGACCTTGCCGTTGGTGCGTGGGTCTGATGCGGTCGCGTCCTACCCGTACAGCTCCGTAAGGTCGATGTTGACGGCGACGCACTTGTCGAGGTTCCACTGGACGGATGCGTCCTGGTCGCAGTGGCAGTCGTCGTGGTCGCAGTCGGGCAGGTATTGAAGGTGCGTGAAGAGACCGCCTCGGCGATCAGCCGGAATGGATACCAGGCCGAGCTTGCTCGTCTCCGAATGTTCGACGATCCATGTTCGTGACGCCTTGGCTGGCAGCCCGTATCGGGCGCTGGTGGCCTGTTCGGCGCTTGCCGCCAGCATGGCGAACTCGGGTTCATCTCCGCAGACGGGACACGACATCATGGCTATGTCCTCGGCTACGCAGAACATTTTGAGTTTCAGGTGGTCGTCCCGACACGGTTCCGGCATGGGGCCGGTGTCGAGACCGTCAACGTACACGGCGCTGTTCAGCGGCAGAGCTAGTGCGTCTTGCCCGACCTCGCACGGCAGAGCCTTCATGGCGGTCCAGCTGCAGTTGAAGGGCGCGGGCGGCGGCGGGGCGTCTGGGTTAGCTGCCCAGAGCTGCAGGGCTCGCACGGCGCTGTTCGCGGAGCGGTAGCAGCCCGTGACCTTCGTGAAGACTAGGCCACCTTGCTCACGGATCAGGCAGAAGCGGCACGTGCCTTCGGTCTGGTCGCAGTCGCACCGGTCGGCGTCTTCGACGCTGCCCGTCCAGTGCCAAGTGCTGGCGCTGCACACCATGTGTGTGGCATGGACGCGACGGCCGTCGGGCAGTTGACCGGCGTACCAGCCAGGATCGTCGTCCTCGGTGGACATTCGAATGTGGGTGAGTTCAAGGTCAGCCATGTTGTCCCTCCTGTCGTCGGGTTGCGGTTGTCGTGGTGATGCTTTCGACAATGGTGCCAGCGTGGCCAGTTTCGGCCGGAAACGGCTCCCGGGCGCGTTCTGCTGCCTTGGTAGTGAATTGCTGCACAGACGCAAAAATGGCGCCTTGTGGTGGTGCTGCGGTGAAAGTGGTGAGGTGTGACGAAGACCGGCCGCCCTGACCACGGGGCGGCCGGCGTCGCCGTTGATCTGTGTTCTGCGTTGGTACGCACGCAGTTTTATCGCCTTGTTACGCGCCTTCGGCTGTTCCATTCAGCAGATGCAGCATTCGGTCCATGGCCGTTTGGGGAATCTCCGACTTCAGGGGGCAGAGCCGGCACGGTTCGTGGTAGCCGCAGTCGTCGGCGGTCCAGTCATCCGGCGCGTTGGGTGGCGCGCAGATGTACTCTGTCTTCCCGGTGGTGAGTTGCCGTTGGAAGATGCACTCGTCGTGCTCCTCGGGCGGAGTGAACCGGGTTTCTGCGTCGATTGATTCACCGGACAGGATTCCCTCCGCGATGCGGTCGGCGTCGGCGGCAAGTTCGATGATGCTGTCGTCCATCTCGACGTAGTCGGCCAGGTACTGGAGTTGCGTCATAGTGTCGTTGGCCGCCAGGACGGCGTAGGCGATGCCGCGGTGGCGGGTGGAACCGGTGTCGAAACTGCGGGCCAATTCGGCCAGGTGCCCGATGGCGTGCCGGCAGTGTGCAGCAGGGCTTTCGGGCGGCGGCAGTGGGCCCAGCTGGTCCATCTCGGGTTCGTAGCGTTCTCCGGTAGCCAGTTCGAGGATGGTGTCGATGGTGTGGCTCAAGTTGGTGCTGCAGGTGGGCGTGCCCAATTTCGGCACGGCGGGGCAGTTGAGGCAGGGAGCCTGACGGTCTCTGTCGGTGCCTGCGCAGTGGAACCAGGAGACGTTCTGGCTGGTATTTCTGGTGCAGTCGAATCCCGAGGGGTGGTCGTTGACGGTTGATGCGTCGTAAATCACGTCGCCCAGTTTGAAGTGAAATTGGGCAGCCTCGAACCAATCGGCGAGTGCCATCGTGACGCGGTGGTTGGCTTCCGCGAGTTTCTCGTCAATCAGGTCGGCATAGAATTCCCCGACTTCGTCGCGATTGTCGTGGTTGGAGAGGGTATGGATGACGGCGTTGGCCGCAATGTGGGAGTAGGCCACGGTGGTGGCGCTGAAGTACCAGAAAGATTCGTTGTCGTTGTTACGCATCGCGTGTCGGGCGTCTTTGGTGATGGACTCGGCGAATCCCTCGCTAGGGTCCGGCGCCTCCGTCATGGTGTAGGGCACCATCCAGAGGTGCTTGACCGCTTCGATGGCGTGGTGGGTCGTGCTGGTGGATCCCTGGTGCATTTCTTCGACGATGTTGCGGATGGTGGTCATGTGGCATGCTCCTTTGTCTCGTTGGGTTCGTGGTAGTCGGGGTCGGGCATTGCGGCGTGGCGATGTTCTTTTTGATAAATGTCGTTTGCCGTATGGCGGAACGGTCAGGGCGGCTGATGCCGGCTTGGATTGAGCGGGTCTGCGGGGCAGCAAAAAGGCCGCCCAGAAGAGCGGCCCGCATGTTGTTCATCGGCTGGGGTCATTCGATGAGTGGCGGGATGTCTGGTAGACCTCTGCGGGAGCAGAGTGGCCATGGGTACGGAGTTGAGTTGGGCGCATCACGAAGGTGGACCACTGCGGTAGCAGAGCGACCGGTCAAGATGTCCAGATCCAGATAGAGCGTCAGGGTGGATCTCTGCGTGGGCAGAGCGACTTTGGTGGCGACGACGCGAATGTGGTCTACCGGCGGTAGACCTCTGCGTATGCAGAGTGACTTTGGACCCTGCTGGTGCCGCGGTTTCACATGAGGGAATACCTCTGCTTGCGCAGAGCGGCGATGACGTTGGTTGCGTAGCGATCCGATTGACCGCACGGAAATAGGGCATCACTGGGTGACCTCTGCGGGAGCAGGCTATGCTGGCCTAGTCGTGTCCGACAGGCAGTGGACTGTAGTGACGTGCAGGAGAGCGAAGGCGCTGAGGTCTTCGGAGGGGAAGCTCGAGATTGGGTTGGCCATGTGGTTTGCTCCTCGTACGTGCCGATATGGCCGCACGACTTTGACAGTGGTCGCTCGATGCGCTGTGCATGAGTTGCGCCGGTGGCTGCTACTCTCGCGGTGGGAACTGGAACTCGAGGCGGCGTGGGGCGCCGACCACGCAGTAGGCGCAGTGGCGGTCTTCGTTGAGGGCGTAGTCGCCGACGAGGATCCACCAACAGGACGTGCATCGTTCTGCGTTGCCGCGGTAGGCCAGCCTGACCTCGTCCATCTGCTCGTCGTCGGTGCCGTGGAGGGCCTGAACCACCCTTTTGACGTGCTGAAATCCGAAGCGTTGCTCCCAGTCCTTTCGGAACTGTTCCCAGGGCACGTCCTTTTTCACGCGGTGGCACCGCTGGCACAGCAGGTGGAGGTTTTCGGGGCCGTCGCCTTGGGCTGGGTCCTTGCGTTCGATGACGGTGTCGTGTTTCCTGACCGGCTCTTGGCAGTGCTGACATATCTTGCCGTCGCGGGTTTTCAGGTCGCGCCGCATTTCCTTGGTCACGGATCTGATGACATCGATTGCAGTGGTCTCGTAGCAGAACCCGTCCTCGTGGCCTTCGGCAACTATCTCGCGCAGGGTCTCGTCGGTCAAAGGCTCCTTGGTGTCTGGGTGGAGTAGGACAGCGTCTGCTGGCAGGTAGCCGCGCTGGGCCCATTCTTCGCGGAACCATTCGAGGGTGATGGCGTCGTCGCCAGGATACGGCAGGCGGGTCAGGTCGTTTGATCCTTTCTCGGGCCAGTCCTCGGCGCTTCGGAATACGCGCGTGTCGAAAATGAAGGTTACGTTGTCGGGGTCATCGTCATCGTCGTCTTCGTCGGCGAAGATCTCGTGTGTGGCCATGTGGGTTTCGCTGATGGTTTCGCTGAGGTAGTCATCGAAGCCGATCCGGTCGTCGCAGATCGACTGGTCCCAGAATTCGGGGGTCTTGCCGCAGATGGGGCAGACGGTGGCCTGTTCCTGCTTTTCCGACAGGATGAGCCATGCCTGTCGGGGATGTCCCGACTTCGAACATTCTTCGAGGGATTCCGCCTTGATTTGTTCGATGAGCAGGTATTTCCAGTCGCTGTATGGGTCGTCGTCGTATTCGTATTCGAACTGTGAGAGGTCCTCGCTGTCGTGTTCCGGCTGCTGGTCGGCGTGCCGAGGCCGCGTGATGGGATGCTCGGTGGTGTCCAGGGGCATGGGCGGCGCGTCGAGCTCGCTGTCGCAGAGGATGGCCTGCATGGTGGTCCAGCGGCAGTTGAAGGGCGCGGGCGGCTGCGGGCATTCGGGGTGGGCGGCCCAGTGCTGGAGGGTGCGCACGGCGCTGTTGGCGGACCGGTAGCAGCCCGTCACGCGGGTGAAGACGAGGCCGCCATCGGCGCGTATCAGGCAGGGGTTGCAGGTGCCGGCGCCGTGGCACTCGCAGGCGTCGGGGTCCTCGACGCTGCCCGACCAGTGGAGTTCTCCAGGGTTGCAGGGGACGGCGGCGGCGTGTACGCGGCGGCCGTCGTCGAGCTGGCCGGCGTGCCAGCCTGGATCGCCTTCCTTGGTGAACATCTGGATGTGGATAAGTTCAAGGTCAGTCATGTTGCCCTCCTGTCGTCGGGTTGCGGTTGTCGTGGTGATGCTTTCGATAATGTTGCCAGCGCGGCCAGTTTCGGCCGGAAACGGCTCCCGGGCGCGCTTCTGCGGCCTTGGTCGTGGAATTGCTGCACAGACGCGGAAACGGCGCCATGTGGCGCCGCTGGGGTGCAGGCGGCGGGCCGAAAATGCAACCTACGCCCCGTCCTCGGCCGAGGACGGGGCGTAGGCCGGAAGTGGCCGCGACGACAGGCGGATGTTGCGCCCGTTGGAGCTTTGAGGCTGTCCTGAAAATGAAAAAGGGACAGCCCCTCACTTCGGCGGGATGGTGGGCCCGCGCTCCTGGCGTTGCGGCCGGAGATGGTAATCGTGTTAGCTGGCGGTGAGGCCGGATCGATGAGTGCCGGAGAGGTCCGGCAGCAAGCCCAGGCGGTCTGGATGGACACTTGCTTTGTAGGTTGGCCAGCTCCGTCAGGGGAGACGCAGGCGCCGGCCAGTTGTGCTGTGACTGCACGTAGGAAACGCCGGCACTGTCGCCGTCGGCTGTAATCGCCTGATGTGACACCTCGGCGAGGAAGTGCCTCAACTCGACATCGCACCGCAACGCATCTGGAACCTGTTCAGCAACGCGATGCCGTGGTTCTGGACCCGCCTCTACTGGCACTGCCTGCCGCTCGTCGAAGATGCTGCACGCAAGGTCAGCCCGAGCGGCAGCAGGGTGACGAATAGCAGGATCTTTCGAAGCATGTGCAAGCTCGCTAATGTTCAGGCTCGCACCAGATTATGGAAGGATCATAACGATGCGGTGACAACGGCTTGCGAGGGCTGATGGCGCCTGGTGCGGGTGTGCTCGAATTCCTGCGCTGGAGCCACGGAGAGGCCCTTGCACTGCTCGGTGGGCAATTCAATCGGTCGGTGGCGTTGGAGGCTGCCAGGGGCCGCGTGGTGCGGGGGATTCGGGTCATTCCCTGCTGTGACGCGGGCGGCTGTGGTCTCTGCTGGTTTGATGCCGCTGGTGGCTATGACCTTGTCCGGCGTCGGCTGCGGCCCGTGTCGTCGAGTTCCTGGCAATGTCGGCATCGGTCGGCGCGGGTGCCGTCGGCGAGGGTGGTTTTCTCGTTGCCGCACTCGCAGATGCTGTCGAGGATCTCGAATGCTCGGTCGAGCTCACGGGTGCGGTTGGCGTCGGCGTTGCAGTGCTCTTCGATAAGTGCGTCGTACCTTTGGGCGAATCGTGCATATGCGGTCTGCCGCTTGTCGGCCTTGATGTCGGCGCGGCCGTTCGTGACCCATTTGCTGAGGGTGGACTTGGATACTGAGGCGTTGTACTCCTTGGCCTGTTCGATGACCTCAATGTAGGAGCCGTCGGTGTCCGGCAGGGCGCGCAGAACGGCGACGATGTTGTCGGTGGTAAAACTCCCGATGCCCTTGGTGTTATTGGCCATGGCTATCTCCGGTGGTTACATGATCTCTATGTCTGGACGGTCCGTCTCGATGGAGTGGCGTGAGGCGGCGGCCAGACGTTGGGCGGTATTCGGGGCTTCTCGCGCCGGTTGGCGTTCTTACTGCTGGAGCGGCCATGGTTCCGGCTTTGGCCAGCGTGGCTGGCGCCACCTTGGATGGGACGGCGGCGGTGATGGCGATCTGGCCTGCTCGGGGCGCAGCTGGTGGAGCGTGCTGGCAAACGCCGTGGGCATGCCCCAGTTCTTGCGCTGGGGCGACGGAGAGGCCCTCCGGCCCCGCCGGTGGACATTTCCCTGTCCGTGACCTGCAGGGGCTTCAGGGAGCGTGTGTTGCGGGGATGCGGGTCACCCTTCCGCGACGTGGGCGGCTGTGGTCTTGGTATCTCGCCGCGCTGTCTTGACGCTTGCGGATGTGCTCGAGTTCCTGCGCTCGGGCGACGGAGAGGGCCTCCGGTGTCGCTGGTGCAGGAATTCCCTTCGGGACTTGTGCGGGCCTCTCGGTGGCTATGCGGGCGATTTTCGCCAGTCGGTGCTGCCGGAGCCGTCGCATTCCGCCGCGACCTTCGCGGTGGCCACTGATCCGCCCGACGCGCTCACCGACACACGGTTACAACACTGCCTTGGTGGAACTGGCCGAGGGCACCACAACGACCGTGGCCATCTCCGTGACTGCCGAGGACGGCGGGACAACGCAGGACTACGTGGTGCGGGTCCACCGGGCCGGTCCGTAACCATCCAGTTGGGTATCGAGTATTGGGAGTTACTCGCGTACTGTCTGAGGTGTGAACAGCGCCCATGCCATCCAAGCTAGATTCAGGCATAGAATCGCGAACGTTGCCCATCGCGCCCCGTGAAAGAACGAAATGGGTGCGAGGTCTGGGAACGGGTACACGGTGGTAGCCCAGCTAAGATAAAACACCGCCAGAGCCGCGACCGTAATTAGCGCGTGCCGATACGACAAGAACGTACCGGCGACGCTAAACACAAGCAATACCGGTGTCAGAATCATTGCAACGCCTGACAGAATCATTGCAACGCCGACCGGCGATACGGAAGAATCTATGAGGAACAGGCCGTAGACTCCAAACAGCCCCAGATAAAACAGAGGCAATGACAAAAACCCCAACGCCAACACGACCATGATTCGTGCCGTCAATCCCCTGATGGTCCTTGATGATGCACGCTGCATTCGACCCTCCGATGGTCCTGCCGTGTTCGGCAAACGATTATACCAACCCGTAATCCGGGCACCTACGGTCACCCAACCAGGGTACGTTGAGTGCGTCCCCTGAATATTCATCGAGGTGAAAAGTGAAAGTCATCGTGAGCGTTGTGCGGCGCGGGCGATGCCCGCGACATGCCGTTGGACACGGAGGCGGTGCGTCTGGCGCGGGCGCGCCCTACCCGTACAGCTTCGCAAGCTCGATGTTGACTGCGACGCACTCTTCGAGGTTCCACTGGCAGGATGCGTCCTGGTCGCAGTGGCAGTCGTCGTGGTCGCAGTCGGGCTCGTATTGAAGGTGCGTGAAGAGACCGCCTCGGCGGTCAGCCGGAATGGATACCAGGCCGAGCTTGCTCGTCTCCGAATGTTCGACGACCCATGTTCGTGACGCCTTGTCTGGCAGCCCGTATCGGGCGCTGGTGGCCTGGTCGGCGCTTGCCGCCAGAATGGCAAACTCGGGTTCATGTCCGCAGATGGGACACGACATCATGGCCATGTCCTCGGCTACGCAGAACATTTTGAGTTGCATGTGATCGTCCCGACACGCTTCCGGCACGGGGCTGGTGTCGAGACCGTCAACGTACACGGCGCTGTTCAGCGGCAGAGGCGGTGCGTCTTGCCCGACCTCGCACAACAGAGCCTTCATGGCCGTCCAGCTGCAGTTGAAGGGCGCGGGCGGCGGCGGGGCGTCTGGGTTAGCTGCCCGGAACTTCAGGGCGCGCACGGCGCTGTTTGCGGAGCGGTAGCAGCCCGTGACCTTCGTGAAGACCAGGCCACCTTGCTCACGGATCTGGCAGAAGCGGCACGTGCCTTCGGTCTTGTCGCAGTCGCACCGGTCGGGGTCTTCGACGCTGCCCGTCCAGTGCCGAGTGGCGGCGCTGCACACCATGTGCGCGGCGTGTACGCGACGGCCGTCGGGCATCCGACCGGCGTACCAGCTTGGGCCGCCGTCCTCGGCGAACATCTCGATATGGATGAGTTCAAGTTCAGCCATGTTGGCTCTCCTGTCGTCGGGTTGCGGTTGCCGTGGTGATGTTTCCGATAATGTTGCCAGCGCGGCCAGTTTCGGCCGGAAACGGCTCCTGGGCGCGTTCTGCGGCCTTTGTCGTGGAATTGGCACAGATGCGAAAACGGCGCCCTGTGGTGGCGCTGCGGTGAAAGTGGTGAGGTGTGACGAACGCCGGCCGCCCCGTAGTCGGGCGCGGCCGGCGTCGCCGTTGGTCAGCGACTGTCTCATTGCGGTGTGCAACCTAGTGGAGTAAATTTCGCTACTCCGATTCCGCGGCGGACGCGGCGGACATCGACTAATGTACTGGTGGAATCTGTAATTGGCCCAAACGCCTGAAATTTCCGAGTATTGCCGGTTTTTCGGGCAACGCCCGGAATGCCATCGACAAATTCAAGTCCGAAAATCCTCACGTTGAGGTCAGCCTACAAACCAGCAAAGACCCGGGGTTCACCAGGCGGGAGGCGGATGAAGCGGTAGTCGGAGCGCATTTCGCGGTGATGGCGGAGGACGGTGTACAGGACAGCGTGACCTATTACGATAGCGACGCCATTGAAATCGTCGTGACCGTCCAGATGGCGACTCCGCCCTCCGGTGAAAAACTATCCTCGTTGGAGAAGGCAGCCGAGCGCGGCGCCGCTGACGCCACCAGGCCGGACATCACGGACAGCCTCGCCATATCGCTGTCAGTCGTCCAGCATGACATCAGTGGAACCGATGACTCCCGTGCGCCCAACTGACGCGGCTTGAGACACACTGTCCACCGACCCGACCTGCCCGGAAAAGCAGAATTTGAGGGCAAAGCGGAATACGAAAATCGTCGGTCCGTTGATCGATCTACGATCCGGCTACCCCAGAATCGGAGTAGCGAAATCTCCTCAACCTAGGGGGTGTCGTCAAAACAGTGAGAGGGTGGTAAATTGCCGGTAACAGGGAGAGTGTGGAAGGTGGGGAGTATGACGGCAGCGCACCGGCGCCACGATATGACAGACGGTGTTTGGGAGCGGCTGAGGCTGTACCTGCCCGGGGGAGCAGGCAAGAGAGGTCGGCCGGCCCATGACAACCGGCGGTTTATCGACGCCGTTTGCTGGGTTCTGCGCACCGGCGCTCCTTGGCGCGATTTGCCCCCAGACTACGGAGACTGGAAGAACACCCACCGCCGCTTCTGCCGCTGGCGGGACCGGGGTGTGTGGGCCGGACTGTTGGAGGAAGTGATGGATGACCCTGATTTCGAGTGGCTGATGATAGACGCCAGCTACATCAAGGCCCATCCCCACAGTGCCGGCGCTCGGGGCGGAAATCAGGCTATTGCCCGCACCAAAGGGGGCTGAACAGCAAGTTGCACCTGGCGGTGGACTCCCACGGAATGCCGGTAAGGCTGGCGGTTACTGGAGGCACGGTGGCCGACTGCTCTTTGGCGTTGCCCCTGATCGAGGGTATAGAGGCGGAGTGTCTGCTGGCGGACAAAGCCTATGACACCAATGAAATCATAGCCACCGCTCGGGCATCGGGAATGAACCCAGTGATACCGCCCAAAAGCAACCGGAGAGAAAAGCGGGACTACGACCAGGCACTGTACAAGTTGCGGCACTTGGTGGAGAACGGATTCTTGGACTTCAAGCAGTGGCGCGGAGTGGCGACCCGTTATGCCAAGAGAGCGGCATCATACCTGGCCATTTGCCAACTCCGGGCAGTGATGATCTGGAGCAAACTCTTTTGACGACACCCCCTAGTAGGGTGCCCCTGATGGTGGTCTGGTTTTCCAGAAGATGGCTTGTTCAGACAGTGGCGTAGGGGCGGACATGTGGTTGGGGCGGCCCCACAGTAGGACGGTGTAGATCCCTGGTCCGTGGTGGTCGAGGATTCTGCCGAGGTCGGCTTTCACGGTGATGGAGTTTCCACTCACGGTCATGGCCTCGGCGATGATGCGTGAAGTGGTTATCGTGACGTCCGGGGCGTTGTCGCTGGCCGATTTTGCTGCTGCCTAGGCTTGGTGAGCTTCCTCTGCATTTGCAGGGGCCGCGCGGTTGGGTGGTGTGAGGTACGGGTCCACGCACTTGTGCGGCATCGTTCGCTGACGCGTTTCGTCGTCCGTGTAGCGACTGCCCTTGGGTGGCGGCTCGACGACATAGCCGACGAGCGCTGGGTTGCAGAGGGCGTAGGTGTAGGTCAACTGCCCCACCGTGAGAGGCTTCGGTGGTCGGTCGTAAGTGATTTGGACTTTGACGGTGTTCCCGATGTCCAGCGTGGCTCGGAGCACTGTGGCGCTGAACGTGAGGGTTCCGTCGTTGCTGATCGTTGGTCGCTGGCTGTACCTGACGTAATCGGTCGAGAAATGCTGGGCCATGACGGTGTTGTAGCGGTCGTGGGCGATTCCGATGTTCAGGACGGTGTGGGCTGGATGCAGCAGATTTCCGCGGTGCCCTGGACTGTCCATCCATCCCTGCACGGTGTCCCTGACTTCCTGCTCCATGCTGCGGGGTGCGTAGTTGTCCGATGCCTTGATGCAGTAGTCGCCGCCTGCGGTGTTCTCGCCGTCGGCGCCGGTGCCTCCAGCTAAGGTATAGCGGTGGTTGGGCTTGAGCCCCCAGCGGTCCCAGTGGCCGCTGTAGCAGCCTTCGAGGGCTGCCTGTACGTGCAGCTGCGCGGCGCGGTTGTTGCCCATCCTGACGGCTGGTACACCGGCGGCGGCGCGTCGTTCGTTCGTGAGGTCGAGCATCAGCCGTTGCAGGCTGCCGGAGGGTCGCGGTGAGCTGCTGGCGGCTGCGTGCTCAGGCGTCGGCGTCGGTGCTGGGGCCGTGGGCTGGGCTGAGTAGGGTGGGGTGGGGTGGGACGGGCCACCATCGGTGGCGGCCTCAGAGTCGGCATCAACGACCACGTTGGAGTCGGTACAGGAGCCCACGCCGGCAACGGTGTTGCCGTGGGTGACCACGTGGGGACTGGTGCCGGAGTAACTCCCAAGGCGGCTGCAACCGCTGCAACGGCACCGTCGCAGTTGCGGCGCAGGGAATCACGAAGTCCTTCGAGTGATTTGAGACGAGCGACCTGCTTTCTTCGTGTAACTTCGACGCCTCGATAATAGCCGTTACAGGTAGCCCAAGCTTCCTCGTAGACGTCTCGGTCGGTGACGGGCTTCGTCGTTCGCTCGGGTTCCGGAGTAGCAGCCGTAGCCACTACTCCTGCCGTCGGCCTGGCGTTCTCCGAACGGTCTTCCCCCAGCATCGCCGGATGATCCGGCTCCGCTGCGTACCAGCGGTTTTCTGCAACCAGGAACACCCACCGCATGGTTCCCTCTCCGGTGGTCGTGATGGCGTTGTTGCCAGTTCGAACGGCCGGAAGCGCGAAGCTGACGTCGATGTTCTGATCATCGTCGATGGTCACTTCCGTGACATGAGGATTCCAACGGTTCGGCGCGCAATGGCTGGCGTGCTGTGACTGCACGTAGGAAACGACGATATTGGCGCCGTCAGCTGTAACTACCGAATGTGACGCATCGGTAAGGAACCGCCGCAACTCGGCATCGCACCGTAATCCGTCTTGGGCTTGTCCAGCGACTCGAGGCCTGGTTTCTGAGTCCCCTTGGACTGGCACAGTCTGCCGGTCGTCGAAGATGCCGCACGCAAGGACCAGCCCGAGCGGCAGCAAGGTGACGAGCAGCAGGATCTTTCGAAGCATGTGCAAGCTCGCTAATTTTCGGGTTCGCACCAAATGATGGAAGGATCATAACGATGCGGTGACGGAGGCATGCGAGGGCTGATGGCGCCTGCCGTGGATGTGCCCACATTCCTGCGCTGGGGCTACGGAGAGGCCCTCTGGCGATGCTGGTGGACATTTCCCTGTCCGTGGTCTGCAGGGGCGCCCTGGGCCGCGTGGCGCGGAATTTGGCAGCATCTGGTGCCGGAAACGGAAACGGCCGCCGCGTCATCGGTGGCAGTCGATGTCGTCTATATCGAGAGCCTGTCGGGTCAATTCTGCCGTCGATCAGCGGCCAGTTGGCGGTCTCGCTCGGCTTCCTCGGCGTTTCCGAGGTTGTCGTGAATCAGCGCGCGGAACTTGTACGCTTCAGGGTCATGCCCTGGAAATCGCTCAATGTGGCGGTTCATGTCAGCGAGGGCATGCTCCCAATTTGGTGTTGGCAATCTGGTGTATGCCATCGCACGGTGGCCGTAGCCCATGTGGTGGTGCGGGTCCAGCTCGATGGCCCTGGTGGCGTCCTGTACGGCCTTCTCGGGCTGGGGAGTAGGCGCAATCGTGTGTGCGTGGGCACGGCGGCGCCAGAATCCTGCGTCGTTCGGGTCCAGTTCAATGGCCAGGCTGTAATCGGCGTGGGCTTCGTCGTGCCTGCCGGCGTACATGTACGCGGTACCTCTGGCCTCGTACAGTCCTGCGACATCGGGCTGGATGCGGATCGCTTCGTCGTAGGCGGTAATCGCCGAGAACCAGGCTGCGGAGCGCATGTGCAGGTAGCCCTGCTCGTAGGCATTGACCGCGGCGGGGTCGGTCAGGTTAGCAGGAGGCTCCGGGTCGACGACCTGTACCCGAGACCGGTCGGGAGTCGGTAGAAGTTCCTGGCTGGCAGGTGGTCCGTTGCCGCACGCCAGTGCGAGCACCAGTGTGACCATGATGGCGGTGAGGAGATAGTAGCGTGTGCGTGGTTGGGCCAATGTCTGCTCGCTGGAGGACTGGTTTCGGCGCAGTCTATTCCGGCGTCGTTGGGTCGACAAGGTCGGCTGTTGCAGACCGGTGTCGGGCGGCGTGGTTTTGGAAGCCGAACCAGTGGTGCTCCAGTTTCCGCGCTGGGGCTACGGAGAGGCCCTCCGGCGGTGCTGGTGGACATTTCCTGGTCTGTGGCCTGCAGGGGCTCCAGGGGCCGCGTGGTGCTGGGATTCGCGATGCCGTGTGGCCGGTGGCGTCAGCCTCTTGCTGTTTCCGGTGTGGGTGCGTCGTTGAATGGCAGGTCGAGCAGCATGGCGCTCTGGCAACCCTCGTGGACGAGGTAGGCCCTGGGCTCGTGGTCGTCTTCTCGGACGGCTGTCACGACGGCGACGACCTGTCGATCACGGCCTCAAGTCATCTGGGCTCTCGGCGATGTCCCAAGCCTCCATCTCGTCCTCGCAGAAGTTGCTGTGCAGGTCATTGGCCACCTGATAGCACCGGTAGGTATCACGGTCGCTCAGCTCGGCCCTCAGGTGGCTCGCCACCCGCGACAGGTGGTGGTGCTCCTCGTGTTTCCAGTCCCTTTGCTCCGCCATAGCCTTCAGGATTTGCGCGGCTGTAACCCAACCCTTTGCCGAGGCCTGCGCCAGACTCCGTCGGACAGCTCGCCCCTGGCCTGCGCCGGAAAATGCTCGCTGGCTTGGTGATACGTCTCGGTGCTCATTGCGCTTCCTCGGGAGGCGTTGCCTGTCCGTGGCGGTCATCGCCCCAGCAAACCACGGAGCCATCTGTCTTCACTCCGCAGGTGTGGATACCTCCTGCGCTGACCGAAGTGAACTCACCCTTGGGCGGCGTGGCTTGCCCATAATCGTTATTGCCCCAGCAGGCAACGGAGCCGTCGGTCTTCACCCCGCAGGTGTAGCTAGCCCCTGCGCTGACCGAGGTGAATCTACCCTCGGGAGGCGTGGCCTCGCCGAAAATGTCTCCGCCCCAGCAGGTCAAGGATCCGTCGGTCCTGACACCGCAAGCGTAGGATTCGCCGAGGGAGTCGATCCCAGCGCTCACTGAGGTGAACCTGTCATAGAGCGGTGTTTCCTTGCTGAGGGGGCCGCCGCCCCAGCAGGCCGCGGAGCCGTCGGTCCTGACCCCGCAGGCATAGCCAGCCCCCGCGCTGACCGAGGCGAACTCACCCTCAGGCGGTGTGGCGTGGCTGAAACGCTCATCGCCCCAGCAGGTCACTGACCCGTCGGATCTCACCCCGCAGGTGCCTGGGTTCCCCGCGCTGACCGAGGTGAACTCACCATCAGGCGGCGTCGCTTGCCCGTGATAGTCATCGCCCCAGCACGTGACGGCCCCGCTGGGCCTCACTCCGCAGGTATAGCTAGCCCCTGCGCTGACCGAGACAAACTCGGCCTCGGGCGGCGTGGCCTCGCCGAATTCATTTTCCCCCCAGCACGATACGGAGCCGTCAGTCCCAATCTGGCAGGTGTGAATAAACCCTGCGCTGACCGAGACGAAGTTCGCCGTCTCGGATGAACAGCCCACTAGGAGGACTGCCAAGGCAATGATGAAGGCCAGGGCTACGAGTTGCACGTTTACTCCCAGTCTGCGTGGGCGCAATGATCGTCACGATGCCGGCGGCAGCGGATGGGCCGGTAGCATGGGCGGCATCTCGCTCGTGATGTCGTTCTCGGACGCTCTGAGTTTCTGGTGCTCGATGACGAGGCTGAAGGCTTCCTGTTCACTGCTGGTAGTCATGGACCGATTGTAGCCGTTCGTGCTGTACCTTGCTGCGAAAACCCGCATCAGGGCCACGGAGAGGTCGTCGGATGGCTCCGGCGGCTTCCCCCCACGGGTGGCGTTTCGGCCTCCCTGTGGCGATGGAACGAGGAAACTCGGCGTGCTCTGTGTTCGCTGGTGCAGCGTGAGCCTTCTTTCCCTGTTTCCGGTGCGGGTTCATCGTCGAACGGGATCTCGAGCAGCATGGCGCTCTTGCAGCTTTCATGGACGAGGTAAGCCCTGGGCTGGTGGTCATCCTCTCTGACGGTCGTCACGACGGCGACGGCCGGTCCGCTGATTCGACGGTTGCAGGACAGGTAGGTGCTGCGTACTCGGTACCTGCTGACCGGCGTGGCTGGTCTTCCTTCGTGTGGTGGCGAGAACCTGCATAGGAGCCACGGAGAGGCTCTCGAACTGCCACCAGAGTAGTTCATTGGTCGGTGGCGTTGGAGGCGCCCAGGGGCCGCGTGGCGCCGGAGTTCGGGGTAACCCCTGCCGAGACGCAGGCGGCTGTGGTCGCTGTGGCTGCGGGATCGCGATGCGCTGCCGTGACGCTCACGGACGTGGTCGCATTCCTGCGCTGGGGCCACGGAGAGGGCCTCGGGTGTCGCTGGTGCAGGATTTCCCCTTCCGGACTCGCGGGGGCGTCTCCGTGGCTCTGCGGGCGAATGTCCGCCAGTCGGTGCTGGCGGAGCCTTCGGCATGCTGCCTCGTATCGTGGCTGTCGGCGTGGGCTGGCCGCTGCATTCCGTGGCCGGCCGTCGGGTGCCTGGATTCTCGCGCTGGAGCCTTTGTGGGGACCTTCCGTGCTCTCGGGGCAGGAATTCCCTTCGGGACTCGCGCGGGGCTCTCCGTGGCTCTGCGAGCCATTTTCCGGCTTTGCCCGTTTTCGTCGGTGCTGCGAGGTTTTGTGTTCGGTCCCAGCCTGACGGGCGCTTCCTGCTCGCTGTGGCTCCTGCTTTTCGCGTTCTCGCGCGAAACCAAATTTTTGCCGGGCGCCCGCTTTTTTTTATTTTCGCGCGAAACAAAATTTTGTCGGGCGGGTGCCTAATTTTGCTGGGTACGGGGCGTAGTTACCCTGTTATGGGATGTCCCCCCCTGTGGTGGTGCGGCCGGTCCGTCCGGTCGTCACGGGGTTTTCCTGGTCTTTCCCAAGTCGCGCTGGATCGTCTTGGTTGATACGCCGAAGAACTCGGCCAACTGGTGCTTCGTGCAGCCATGTCGGAGCGGTGCTCGATTAGCAGCTGGCTTTGGTCACTTGGGCTCCGCCCTGGCCGCTACGCTGTTGCTCGTCGAGGAGTGGCGTCGGGAGGGAGCCAGACGTTGTGGTGGGCGACGGGCGTCTGCCCATCTCGCTGCTGGGTCCACTGCTGGATCGAAATGATCCTGAAGTTCGGCTGCACGGACGGAACCGCTTTGGTCGCTGCGGCCGTGCACTTCGTCAGCCTGGGTTCGAGGCTCGGCCTGTGGTCGAAGTCGAGTACGCCCGTGATCTCGAGAGTGTCGCCTTCGTGGACAAAACCGGCGGCGCGTGGACCCGTGATGGCCACACGGCAAGGCAGAGGCGGTGCCAGCTCCGCCAGGCCCTGCAGGTAGCGCGTGAGCCACGCCAGTTCGGACTCTCTGAGGACGGGACCTTGTCGTCGCCCGTCAGGGATGACCGTGAGGGCTGGGCCGCCTGGATTGTGGTGGTCCGGGATTGGGTTGGCGGCGATGCGTCGGTCGTCCATGCGGATGAATCTGTTTTCGGGGTCATGGTTGATGGCGTTCGCGACGGTGCGTTTTTTGGCCTTGGTGGTCCGCTGTACATGTGCGATAACGTCGTCGATGTCAGCGGGACCGTGATTCACGAGGAAGGCGTAGACCAGGTCGCCGGTGCTGTGTCGGCGCCCCGTATTCTGGGCAACGATGTCGGTTTCCCATCGGATGAGACCAAAAGTGGCCAGGCCTTGCCAGGATATTTCGTCGGACGCCTTGGTGGCGTTTCGAATGGCGTTGCGGGTGTTGTACTCGCTGGGCAACAGATGCCCCACGAGGCTGGTGATTTCGTCGGCTAGGTATTGTATGGAGCGGGGCTGGCCGTCGCGGGAGAGGATTCGGATGATGGTGTTCTCGACCAGTTGTTGCCGCCCCATGAATGTCCCCCAAGGCTGGTCCGAGTCGAAGCGTCCATCGCTGTTGGGGTTGATACCGGCGACTCTAAGTATGAAGAGCGTCAGGTCGAGCTGTGGCCAAATGGCCAACACGTCCTGGCGATGACTCAGGGCATCTAGGATCTGTTGGGTGCTTTGTGGCTCGTGGGACCGCGACAGATGAGTGGCGATGTCGGCGATGACGAAGTCGATGTCGTGGTCCGTCGAGACGACGGGCGGCGGGGCGACATGGCCCGCCGCCCGTATGATAGGTGCGTGCTCCGGTTCCGCGTATCCGAGTTCGATCAGCGTCCTGATCGTTGATTCGGAGTAGAGCGGTGGGCGTCGGTTGTGGCGGTTGATGACCGCGGCGCGTGCCATGAAGTCGTTGGCGAGTTGGGCGACCGTTTCGAGGGGAGAGCCCAGTTCCTGGTTGGTTCGGACCAAGACAGCGACCGCCTTGGTCAGCCTGCGATTGGCGGTGCTCAGGGGAGTTTTGTAAGCGGCGGCCATCTGGGTGTCGGTGAGCGGAGCCGTGGTGGCGTCGCCGAGCTTGGCGTTGAGCAGGGACCAGTAGGGCGTGTTCTGCTTGGTTCGTTGGATGACCTTTTGGGTGGCCTTCGAAAGGTCGGCGGCGACAATGGGCGTGATTGGTTCAGGCTTGGCTGGCATGGTGCAGGGCCTCGTGGGGTCTGGGGTCTGATGTAGCAACAATGATGCCGCCCTTTTGGGCGGCATTCTGGCGCGGGATCTGGTCTGACGGATTCACCCCAGGTGTCGCAACGCTGCGGATGTTTTCCGCCACCGGCTGGCGCCGTCGCTCGACAGTCGTCGTTCCCGACGGTTTATGCGAAAGTCAAGGACGGCTACATGATGTAACTGTTGGTTCTCGTCCCTGGTGCATCTGTTGGCAGCACGGCAAGTCAATCAGAGGGTCGGATTGACCTGCGGCGCAAATAGCGCCCAAATCCGGGCTTTTGGGCTTGCTAAGGATGATATTGGGTGATATTCTGGATAAAGCACCCAAAACAACCCTATGTAGAAAGTTTTGGGGCGAGGGGGTACCATGTCACCGAAATTTGGTCTGGCCCATTGGGGTGAAATCCTGGGTCCAGCTGTCCAGTTGGTGAGCTATGGACGATTTGGTGGCGAAACTCGAAGTGCTCGAGTCCGAGCTGTCGGAGAACTATCGGGCGCTGGGGGAGCAGCTCGAGATCGTGCGGCGTGCGTTGGCGGAGGCTCGTGCGGTTTCGGAGCGTGGTACGACGGTTGGTAGTTCAGATGGCGAAGGCACGCGACCGGATGACGTGGCACCGGCGGACCAGGGATTCATGGTCCCTGAAATCGATGATGCTACCGGTGAGCCAATCTATGAAGGTCGTGTCGTCGAGGGGTTCGGAACCATCAGGGAGAAGACGCATGCCGCGGCAAGAGTGTATGGGCGTCGCCTGCGCGAAGTGTCTCTGGCGAAGGCCATTTTTCAAACCGGAGAGACGTCCGCGCCCGACGAGAAATCGGCGAGATGGTCGCTGGGCAGCGTGACTCGGCATGGTGATGAATGGCACCGCCAAAAAGGCTGGCTGGTCTACCAGGGGGCGTTGACGCCCAACGAGGATCTCATCCGTGAGATGTATGAGGAAATCGCCGGGGGGCCGGAGTACTTGGATCGACCCGAGTTTGACGGCGAGTTCGAAAGGCCCGAATGGGAGGGTGATTCCTTCTTTGCAGGCGAACGGGAAGGGCCGTAACGCGGTCACCGGTTGCCCATTTTGGGCAAGATAGTGACATTCACCAATGGTGTTTTGGGCGGATCCGTTATAGAATCTCTGTACGAATTTTAGTCTGAACAGGTGAATAACATTACCGGAGCGGGGATCGGACCCCCGCTTCGGTCGGATGTAGAGCCCACCCCTTGCGGAGAAGGAGGTCTACGCATGTCGATGATACCACGGAGCGTGTGGTGCATTTCCCGGGCGGCGTTGCCGTTCGGCGTGTTGTGCGCCGGACAAACAGCCCGCTCAGATCCATCAACATGAGCCGCGATGCGCCGGCCGAGTGGCCGGTGGCGTCGCGGCATGTTTTGTTTGCCGTCAGCAGTGGGGCGCTTCTAACGTCCACTGTCGGCGGCGGGAAAATTGGATGACCAGGAGGATTGATATGCCTGATGGCGACAAAGAACCGAGCGTCGTGGAGAGGATTTTCCAGCTCTACAAAGAAGGTTCGACCGTGGAGCAAATCGTTGAACTGGTGCGCGAGGAGATGGCGGGATCGGACGAAGCGTTGCGCTGGGACGTAAGTGCAGTTTCCCGTTTGCTCAGGTTTCACCGCTTGAGCGCGTGGGGACCCTTGGTGCCCGAAAAGGAAGACGGTACTTCCCTCGAGGCACAGGAAGCCGCGTGCGTCGAATGGGTGGAGTCGCGGGGGGGCCGGGTCAACGACGCGGGCGTTTACAGGGACGTCGGGTCTGGAGGTGGCACCGATGCGTGAGGGATTCGAAAGGATGCGTCGCGCTGCGGTTTCCGGCGAGGTGGATGTTGTGATCGTCCACAGCGTCGACCGGTTGCCGCGCAACGAGCCCGAATTCTGGGCAGTGCTGATGGAACTTGATGGGCACGGCGTGCCGGTCCATTTCGTGAAAAATCGGCACGGCATCCGTGCACGAGCATTGCGCCGACTCCGGCAGGCAGCGAACGCGTTGATCTGGTTCGTGCCGTCCCTGTTTGGACGCGGGAACTCGAACACAGCGAGGAATCGGGAATAGGTGGCCGCGGTGCAAGGTCGTGTGGCTGCCGCACCGCGGAATTTCGACGGGCGAAACGGATCAGAGAACGTGAGGAGGCGTTGTGATCTGTGGTGCCTGTGGGTCGCGCATGGTGGTAGTCAGAAATTCCCGCGTCCAGCATTACTACCGGTGCAAGCGGGGGATGCTGGGCGACATCCGCTACGCGGCCTGCAGAACCGTGACGCGTGTGCCCGACTAGGTGCTCGTGCTTTTACTCAGAACATCATCAATGGAGGAAATCATGCAATCCAAAAGCGAGTTGGCAACGGGGCGCCCCACGGCCGTCTACGTCCGTGACGCCGCTGTCCAGCAAGACCAATCCTCTCTGGAAGCCCAAGTCGAGTCCTGCGTCCGCCAGGCGACCGAGGACGGGTCGCCGGCGGTCTCTGCCGCTCATGTCTTCCGGGATCAGCAGAGTGGCCGCGACCTCGACCGTCCGGGATTGAACAAGCTGCGGACGGCCGTGCAGGCGGGCGAGGTTGGCGTGTTGTACATCCACTCGGTGGGTCGCCTGTCGCGCAGCTTTGCACACTTCGTGCTCCTTTACGAAGAGTTTGCTGCGGTCGGCGTTGAAATCCGCTTCGTTGGGGGTTCCTTTGACAACAATCTCGGTGACCGACTCTCCGGCCTGGTCGCCTCCTGAGTCGACGGATACGCCTACGGCGAGGCCGAGATGCCAACGACCTCAGACGACCGATAGGCCAGCACGGTTCGATGGATGTTTGAACCGTCGCGTGAAGATTGGAGTGCTGGGGACGCCACCGCTTCCCTGAACGAGTCGGAAATACCGGCCGAACGGGTGAGTAGTGGGACCTTTCGTCCCCAGCGGACCTTGGAAGACAAGCTGCACACGGGCGGGCAGGAAGCCTGCTCAGGCCATCCACGCATGGAGGAGGAGAGAACATGATGAACAACGAACCACCGTGCTTCAGCGCGCTCGGATTCAACGAGTCGGCGCCACGGGGGACCGAGGGCTCGGTCGTGGCACCAACGCCGTAGGTGGCGGCCTACGTCCGGGCAATTGCACGTGGGTAGAAAGCCGCGTGCGTCAAAGGGAAGACGAACGACAAATTTGAAAGGAGGTTTTCCAGTGGAAACGTCAAACAACGAGTGGAATGACGGTGATTCGCCGCCGTCGGAAGAGTCGGGTGTTGAACCTTTGTATGAGGGGGAAGACAACCGGAATTTGGAACCGCCTTCGGACAGCGACACAAAAAGCGATGTCATGCGTCGGATGGTGGCTTGGCAGTCGCACGTGTTGAGCAGGACACTCGGAGACCGTGTCCGGGGCACGAAGTTGAATATGGCTCAGCAAGGGATCATGCCTGGTGGCGATGGTCCCGGGATCTTTGGATGCGACTACGCCCCGGAGTTGGGGCGACGTGTGATCAATCTGGAGGAAGCACCGGTCGTACGGCGAATTTTCGACGAGTACGACGGAGGCCTATCGTACTACAACATCGCCAAGGGACTGAACGCTGACGGCATACCGACGAAGCGTGGCGGGAAATGGAGAGCCGCTGTAGTGCGGAACATTCTCAGGAACCCGTCGTACGTGGGTATTTACTGCTACGGGAAAACCCGAACGGTCTGGGATCTAGAGTCAGGCCCAGTGAAGGCAGATGTGCCTCGGAGTGAGTGGGTCGAGATCGAAGGGTTTACCCCGCAGTTGGTCGACCTGGAAATCTTCGAACGGGTCCAGCGAAAGATGGACTTGAGGTCGTAGTTTCTCCAGTCCGTGGGATCGCGTGAATAGCGGGAACGCTTGGACGAGATTTCTGCAGCGGGTCCAATGCACGATTGCAAGGAGTGCGAAATGACGAAAGGCAAAGGCCGAAATCGGCCGAACGGACGAAACAAGGCGCCGCGGGAGGTTGAACGCCCGTCAGCGGCGCCGGGACCGGCTGAGGTTGGGAACTCATCGGTCGAGGAGGATGATATTTCCTTCGAGGGGGAATTGCAAACGGAGACGATTGGTGCCAGCGAACCGGACGACCCTTGGGTCGAACACATGAAGGAGTTGGCTCGCCTGGTGTTGGCAGCTTATGAAATCGACCCGCACCGATTTGATAAAATCGGGAAGTAAATTGACGGGGGCGCGTACGCGCCCCCGTTCGTTTTCGGGGTTCGCGGATTCAAATGATGATTTCGGCAGGCATGCTGACCCTTTGGAGATGCTCTCCGGGGAGGGAGCTGTCTACCGGGAGGGGTATTGAGTAGTGAATGACTGCCGTTGTGCCCTGTAGTGTGATCTTGCGGATGAAGTTGGCGAAGGTTCGCTTGGCGAGCAGCTGGGCATCTTTGGCGTTGTAGGTAAGCGGGTCCCGTGCCAGTTCGGTGGTGGTGGACGGGTCGAAGTCCAGGGAATCCCCACCGGATGTGGCAAGTGACTGTTGTAGGAACTGGACGTTCCGGGGTGTCATGATGACGTCGGTCAGCTCTTGGATCAGCCAGGTTTCGAACCGGTAGGCGCGGACGTCGGGAGTGGCGCAGGTGCGGTCCTGGCGGGTGTTGGATCTTGAACAGCTGTACACGTCCGCGTTGGGGTCTTGGCCCAAGCTGACGAGCATGGGACTTCCGCACTGTCGGCATTGGAGGAGATGTTCCAGGACGTAGGAGCGTTTACTGGTGTGCATGGCAGCGTGGTCCTTGGGCGTATGTCGGTGCGCTGGGGCGGATTGTAATCCGCGTCGTACGTGTGCCCCAGCCGCGATGATGGTTTAAATGAGCGAACCGGTCTGACCATAGATCTAGTCAGGCCGGTCCTTTCGGAGTATTTCCACCTTGGGGGAGAAAGTGCGCCGTACCATGTCTTTTGGTGGAGCGGTGCTTATAGGCTGCCCGCAGGTTGCAGAAGGGCACCTCGCACCGTTTGGTGAACGGAAAGGCTGTGAACCCGCCGGCGGCGGAACTCGAACTGTCCGTGGCTGTATGTTCTCGAAGACCGACTTGGCGAATTTAGACTAGCCGCAGCTTTTTTGTGACGCCAGTTGACTGGTGAGTTTCTCAATTTTCTCTGTCTAGCCGCCGTCGGTGCGCCTGTGCCATCGTCGCTTCTCGGTGCACTTCGGGCAACGTGACTTGCCCTCGATGGGGCGGTTGGAGCAAGTTGAGCACATGCCGAGTTCTTTACGACGTTGACGCTGGGTGGCGTTGTGTGATCGTTTACGTTCCCGTTTCTGCTCCGCAGAGAGGAATGTCCTCCCGGTCTTAGTTGGTTTCCGCGTTTCGGGGTGCTTGCCACCGGCTTCGGGTGACTTGGGTGGGGCGCATTTTGGTGCGGCGGGGCCACCCATCGCAGGGATACATGGGTTCCTGCTGCTTGGTTTTCCTACCAGCCTGATGCTATGCCTGAAAGTTCTGCCTACAGTATCAAATGGTGGAGGCTACGGGATTCGAACCCGTGACCCCCTGCTTGCAAAGCAGGTGCTCTCCCACTGAGCTAAGCCCCCACGAGTAAAGGGCGGCCGCGTCGACCGCCCTTCCATACTACCACCCAGCCGCGACTGCCGGCCACGCGCCATCACAGGTCGATGATCAGCACCCACATCGGCGCTCGCCCGATGTCGTACACCTCCAGCGGCTCCAGTTCTCCGCTGTCCTGGTCCACCCGGTAGGACGCCAGCCGGCCCGTCTCCAGGCCTGATGCGTAGAGGTAGTTCCCCGTGGTGTCCAGGCTGAACGCCCGCGGCACCGCCTCCGTGGACACCCGCCCGATGGCGGTCAGGCTGCCGTCCGTGCCGTCCACCGCGAAGCCGGCCACGCTGTTGTGCCCTCGGTTGGGCGCGTACAGGAACCGCCCCGACGGCGTGATCTGGATCTGCGAGCAGGTGTTGCGCTCCGCAAACCCCTCCGGCAGTGTCGGCACCGTCTGAAACGGGCTCAACGTGCCCGCATCCGCGTCGAACCGGTAGGCGGTGACGCTGCACCCCTGCTCGTTGGATGAGTACACCACGTCCAGGTTGGGATTGAAGCAGACGTGCCGCGGCCCCTCCGGCGAGGTGGGCACGGCCCGGTCCGGCGTGTTGGGAGTCAGCCGTCCCGTTGCCTCGTCGAACCGGAACTGGAAGATGGCATTGGGTCCGGTCTGCGAACCCTCGGCGATGTGCGGCACGAAGGCGTAGCGGTTGGAGGCGTCCGTCTGCACGTAATGGGCACCGATGCCCGTCTCCCGCCACTCGATGGGCGACGGGTCCAACCTCCCGTCGTCGCCGAAGCGATGCACGCCCACGCGCGACTGGTAGTAGTACGCCGACAGCAGGTACTTGCCGGTCTTGTCCGTAGAGACGTGCACCGGATTCCCGTCCAGGTTGACGTCGCTGATCCGTTCCAGATCACCGTTGCCGCCGTCGATGCTGTACGACGTCATCCCGAATTCGCCCGGCCGTCGCCGTCCCACGAACAGGAACCGCTTCTCCGGGTCCGTCGCCATCGGCGCCGGCATTCCTTCCAGCGGAAACTCGACCCGACCCGTCAGTCCGCCCGTGGCCGAATCAAGGTCGTACCGGGCGATGACATCGTCATCTTGCAGCGATACATACAGATAGGTAGCCATGTCTACACCTCCGCTATTCCATCACCCTTGCGTCGGGCAGCCCCAGCAGGAATTGCCCGTGGTTCTCGTAGGCCGCGTCGCTCACCATCTGGTGCTGCGCCGCCGCGTTGATGTCCCGCAGGCACTGCTGCAACATGCTCGATACGAACAGCGCCGCGCCCCCGCCGTAGCGGAACGCCTGCGACACCACGTCCGCGGCCACGTCGGTGGCGTAGGTCGCGCACCCGCGCATCCGCGCCTGCAGATCCGGCGCGGGAGTGCGCCCGTCACACACCGATTGCCACGCCGCCTCCAGGGTCTCCACGTTCAGCGACCGCGCCGCCCGCAGCCGCAGGTCGCACTCGCCCAGCGCCCGCTGGAACGCCGGCCGGTTCGCCAACAGGTTCACCGAGTTGTACCCCCGCGTCTTGGACGCCGCCACGTCGGTCACCGCGTCCAGCGCCCGCCGGCCCACGCCCAGCGCGAACGCCGAGTGCTCGTTGGTCACGAACCCGGGCCGGCCCAGCCGGTACAGCGCTCCGCCCCGCGTGGGCTCCGTCCGCGACACGTCCCACGCGAACCGCTCCGGCACGAACAGGTCGTCCACCGAGAAGTCGCAACTCCCGGTGCCCCGCAGCCCCATCACCTGCCAGTTGTCGTGGACCTTCACCTCATGCCTCGGCATCGCCACCCGCAGCTGCATCGGCCGCCCGTTGCCCCCGCCGGCCACCCGCGCGCCGGCCGAGACCCACTCGGCGTGTCTCACGCCGCTGCCGAAGGGCCAACGTCCGGTCAAACGGTAGCCGCCGTCCACCGGCGTCGCCGTGCCGTGGGGCGCAAACGCTCCCGCCACCTTGGGCGGTTTTCCGCCGACGAAAATCTCCTCGATGGCCTCGTCGGGCAGGAACGCCGCCAGGCTGCCCATGCTCGCCGCGCCAATCATCAGGCACCAGCCTGACGCCGGGTCAATGCGGCTCACCGCCTCCAGCACATCCAGTTGAGTCACCAGGTCGGCCTCGGCTCCGCCCAGCACGTGGGGCATCTTCAGCCGGAACAACCCCGACTCGTACAACGCGTCCACCGACGCCAGCGCCAGCGTGGCCATCTCCTCCGACTCCGCCGCCCCCGCCTCCAGCGTGGCCTGCACACTCTCCACCGCCTCCATCAGAACGCGGCGCTTCTCCTCTCGCTCAGTAGGGAAAACCTTCACGATTATTCCTGGAACGTGTTTACATCCAAGCGCTGGTGGTTACGGCAATCGTCGCTCGCAGAGGCGCTGGGTCCGGCTGAAGATCTGGCCGTGGTGGCCAACGCCCTTGTGAAGCTCATTGATCGCTGGCGAGGCTGGTATTCCACGAGTTGGAGGCCGACGGGGACGTTGACCCGGAATATGGAGGTATTAGGCCGCGGAGAGGGTCTCGGCGTCGGCGATGTAAACGGTTGTTTCTCTGATGCGCCGCTCGGTTTGAGGGTTGCAGCGGCCGTCGTAGAAGCAGGCGCCGTGGAGCTGTCCGAGGCGGCTGTAGTAGCGACCCAAGAGTGTCCGGGCATCCGGGTCCCGGTGTGCCAGATCGTCCAACTCGTCGGTGGTCCGTGCGGTGGTGACTGGCTCTTCGCCGGTACGGGAAAGGATAAGAGCGTCGGTGGCGCGTTTGGTGGCGCACCATGCCTTCTCGGCTGCGTCCCGAATGTCGCCTTCTTCAAGGCGTTCGACGGCTTGGGCGTGGACCTGTTGGGCATCGGCAAAGAGATCGGCGACGCGGTCCTGAATGGAAGTGGTGGTCAAGTCAGGGCTTCCTCCCTTACGGTGAGCGTATGTTACCAGTTCGGAGTGGGCGAAGAAACCGAGGGTTATCCACACCTTGTCCAGTTAGTCATTGAGAGCTCGGCAACGTCACTACTCTCCCGATCCGGGGGCGGCAATCTCGTCGCGCCCCAAGCCGCCGCTCCCCCGTCGGCACGACCATGTCCCTACGCCCCTCGCGATGCTGCGCCGGCACATCCCCATCCTAACCGTCCACTTTCGGGAACACGTCCTGCACCAGCGCGTCCATCGTGTCCAGCAGCTGTTGCAGGTCGCCGCACTCGTGGCAGTTGATCTGGAACTCTTCCAGCCCGGCCTCCTGCCGGTAGCGGTTCAAATCCGACGCGATCTGCTCGGTGGTGCCCATCCCCGCCGGCCGGTCGCTGCCCGAACTGGAGACGCCCGTGATGCTGCTGATGGTCACCCGGAAGCTCATCCGCACCCGCGGCGGTTCCTCCCGCCCGATCTCGGCGGACACGTCCTTGAGGTACTGCCGGTTGCTGATCAGGCTCGGTAGCGCCGTGGGCGTCGGCTGCCATACCTGCGCAAATCGTGCCGCCCGCCGCAGCGAGGCGTGGCTGGAGCCGCCGATCCAGATTGGCGGGTGCGGTTGCTGCACCGGCTTGGGGCTGGTGTACAGCCCGTCGAAAGAGAAGAACCGTCCGTGGAACGACACCGGGTCTGGTTCCCAGCACGCTTTCCACAGGCGCAGGTACTCGTTGGTGCGCGCCCCCCGTTCCCGGTGCGGCACGTCCAGCGCGTTATACTCGGTCTCGTTCCAGCCCGAACCCACGCCCACGATGGCCCGTCCATCCGACATCTGGTCCAGCGTGGCAACCATCTTGGCCGTCACCACCGGGTTGCGGTACGGCATGATCAGCACCGACGTCCCCAGCCCAATCTTCGACGTGCGCGACGCCACGTAGGCCAGCGACATCAGCGGGTCGTACACCTGCTGCCACGGTTCGCTCCGCGCCGAATCGTCGACAATCACATGGTCGTTGACGAACACGGCGTCAAACCCCAGTTCCTCCGCCTTGATTGCCGTGTCGAGAATGCCCTGCGCCGTGGCCGGAAACCCCAGGTAGTCCGCGTTGGGCAACCGGAATGAATACTTGACCATTCGATACCGCCTTCAGATAGCGCCCGTCTTCAGATAACACCCGTCTTCAGATAGCAACCAGTTTTCGGCGTCATCATATTGCCAACGTCAAGTTGAAACAAGGGTGAGCATCGAGGATAATCCCGTTACCAAACCATGCAATTTACGAAACCTTGCAACGTGGAGGCCCCTGATGTCCAAGTTCCGTATCGTCCCCCACGGCCGCCTACAGGAATGGGTCGCCGAGGAGCACGGCTACTTCGCCGACGAGGGCCTCGACTACGAATTCGTCGCGTCCAACCGGCCCGACGAGACGCTCAACCCCTCGGTCGATTCCGCCGTGGGCGCGCCCACGGAGATCAAACGCGGCGCCTTCGAGTCCATGGAGTCCATGGAGTCCGGCCGCGCCTGCGAGATCAGCTCCGCCTGCCACTGGGCGGTGGGCATGGCGGCCAGCGCCACTCACGGCCGGATGTGGGGCCACGCCTACTCCGTCACTCCCAGCGGCATCTGGGTCGCCCCCGAGTCGCCCCTGCAGACCCCCGAGGATCTCGCCGGCGTTGACGTCGCCGTGGGCTTCCACTCGGGCAGCCACTTCTCCGCCCTCCAGGCCCTGGAGAGCATCCTGCCTCGCGACCGGATCAGCATGCAGTTCGTCGGCGGCCCGCTGGACCGGCTGCAGCTGGCCCTGGATCGCCGCGTGCCGGCTGCCAACGTCCTCGGCGCGCCCGGCTACGTGCTGGAACAGCAGGGCTTCCGCAAGCTGGTCGACACCAGTTTCATGATCGGCTTCCTCATCAATGGCGACGCCACTGATGACCAACTGCGGGCCTACTTCAACGCCCTCCGGCGCGCCCAGCGCGAGGTCGACACCGCCAAGGAGCGCTACCAGCGCTACTTCCTCGAGGAACTGCCCCAGCGCTACCACCCGCTCTTCGACCACCGCCGGGCCGGCATCGGCGAGCGCCTGGTATTCGAGCCCTACACCCGGGAGATGTTCGATCGCACCCACCGCTGGATGCTCGACTGGCAAATCTTCCCCGAAAACCAAACCGGCAGCGCAACCTACGAAGAAGCGGTGGCGGTCTGATCGCAAACAGCGATCTCCCATACAGAGGCGGGGACGCAAATGTTGCGCCCCCGTTAGTGTTTGCGTCTATCGTCCCCGAATGGCGGGCGACCATTTACGTTTCCAGAGCTTTTGCCAACTTCTCCAAGGTAGTTTGGGTATCCAGCGCGGAGCGTCGCGCTAATCCATGGAGTTGATTAAGTCTTTGAATCTGTCCCATTTCGCCCGTAGATGGGCGGTCGAATTGCATGACTTCGGCCAAATCGCCGCGCTCGTTGTAGATCTCGAGACGTGGTTGGTCAGCTACCCCGCGTTGCAACCTGCTAGACTTCCCGATCAGAACTGAAATCGTATCTACCGATGTGGCGAACTGGTCATCAGAGACCGCTCGACTCCACTTCAGTTTCCCGTCGAAGGTCCGCTGGATCAACCCGTCCAGAATTCTGTCCAATTCATTCATTTCGGTTCCTCCGACGGCTTCCCAAAGCCTATGGCGCTCGCGAGTTCCTCCAGCGTGCTTTGAATATCGTTGAGGCTTTCATCCAGTGAAGGCCAATCTGGAGCCTCGTCACCCTGACGAATACTGTTTCGCACGGAGTTTTCCATAGCGGTGACAATCGTCCTGGCCGTGCCAAGTTTATCCGAAGTTCAGGTTGGTCTTCTGGTGAACGGGCGATAATATCGGACAGCATCATTCTCAAGGACTGGTACTGCTCCAATGCCGCTTCCCATCGTTCAGTATCATGCAACAGTTTAATCCGTTGAATCAACGCGATCGCACGCTCAAGATCTACAGATTGCAGATGGCTCTCAATGCGATCATTGGTGGCAGTTGCTGCCTTTTCAGCAGCCCGCGAGGCTGATCTCGCACCCCACGCTACGTAGATGGTGGCAATCAATCCAACGGTTGATATCACCACTCCCGATATGCTGGCCCAGCTACTTGCATTCACTAGCAAAGCGTCCATGTCTAGTAACAAATGTAGTTGCTAGAGCTCATAAAATCGAGCCAAAAGTGTTAGCAAAGCAGGGTCTTTCGATTGTTGTCGCCAGGGATGCGGCGATGTGCCAGTCGTCGGGCGACGCAACCGCGGTCGGCAAAAGCCCGCGCTACGGCAACGAGATTGCCACGCTTCGCTCGCAACGCAGCCCCAGCGTCTCCTCCGGGAACAGTTCGTCGACGGCGACGGCCTCCGGTATCACCTTCTGCTCCACGTTGAAGCCCACGAACGTCTCCAGCGTCTTCCTCGAACTCTCGACGCCGTATGGAATCGGGTCTTCGCCCACCATGTCCACCATCTTGTGCAGCACCCGGTCCTCCGGTGCCGCGGCATCCCCCGAGCGCAGCTTCCCCAGGTAGAGGGCCCTGGCTGTGTTGAATGTCTCGAACAGCTCACCCGCCAGGTCGGGGTTGGCATCCAGCGCGGCGTTCTTGACCACCAGCATGTGGCTGATCGGATAGACGCCCGTCTCCCGGTGCCACGCGGCATCGGCGGCATCCGGCTCGGCGAACAACGGCCGGATGTCCGGCGAGTCCACCGGCCCCGCGCCGATGGCCGCGTCGATCTCGCCCGACAGCAGCATCTCGCCCAGGTTGTTGTTGGACGACGACACCACGTTGGCCGGCGCGACGTACTCCGCCACGTGCTCGTCGCCCGACAGCACCCACGTCACCGCGTCCAGGTCCACGCCGTACCGGGTCTGCAGCAAGCCCCGCGTCCAGACGCCCGGCGTCAGCGTGTAGCTGCGCACCCCGAATCGCTTGCCCTCCAGGTCCTTCGGCGACTCGATCCCGCTGTTCCGGTCGACCACGATGCCGCCGTGGTAGAAGGCCCGGGTCAGGAAGATGGGCACGCCGGTGAACTGCTTGCCATGCGCTCGGGCGCACAGGTACGTGGACAGCGCCATCTCCGCCACGTCGAACTCCAGCTCCCGCACCATCCGCCGGAAGATGCTGGTTACCGGCGACACCTCGATGTGCTCCATGCTGAACGCCGGAGACGTGATCGTGCCATCCTTCAGCGGCGTCGTGTGCCCGTAGTTGCCCACGGCCGTGCGCAATACCAGGTCGCTCATCTTTCTGCCTCCCGTGCGTTCCTCATGTTCGGTCCGGACGCCGTATCACCGGCCAGCCCATCATCTCCCAAATCGGAGCCGCCCGCAAATCGACGCTGTGTGTCATCTGGACATTTTCGGTGTTCCTCTCCGTCATTGCGAGCGAAGCGCGGCAATCTCGTCGCCTTGGCAACGGTGCCTTCATTGCGAGCGAAGCGCGGCAGCGGGGTTGCTACGCCGTTGCTCACCTCTGCGTTGCCAGGCAGCCGCACCCGAATTCGCCATCCTGATGATACCCACCTCATGGATACTCACCTTGCCAAAACTGTCATTGCGAGCGAAGCGTGGCAATCTCGTCAGGGCAACGATGGTCGCCCCGTTGCGGCGCGCCTCGCGATGACAAACTGGGTACGTGTCTGTGACATCCACCTCTTGCATTGTATAGTACGCACGTTCTATAATAGTCCCGTCAGGCAATTCCGCCGCCAGGCCAGCGGCGTCGCCAAACCTACATCCGAATAGCTAGGCGATACGGTTTCGGGTCGGCAACGGCCCCAGTCGGTTCTTCGCATCATGGTCGCCAGCGGCCGCTACCCTCTCTTTATTCGACGGGGCGGCCGAGTGTCGACCCTGCGGGTGTCACCTCCGCCCCGTGCCGTGCGGCACCGGTCTCATCAGCCGGCTGCCCGCGGGTCACGGAAGCTTGGGACTCAAAAACTATGCGAGCAAAAAAGTGTTGGCCGTGCTCCGACACCGTCCCGAAACCGCAACGCCTGACACCCAAATCAAACCACCAACCGCGCCACCGGAAAGCAGGAGGCAAGTTACACAGCGCCAGGTATCACCGTGACCAGACGTCGCGAGACCGGTTTTGCGAGCGCAACGCGGCGATCCCGTTGCGGCAGGGCTCGTCGTGGCCTACGCGCGGCTGCCGTACCACTGTGCTTGTCCCGATCACCAAGTCGGTACGCACGGGGACGGTTATGCGTCGTGAGAGTCGGCCCTGTGTTGCGAAGTCATTCTCTCCAGGGCGTTGAACGCTAACTCCTCCCCTTCCGCTTGGATGGTTTCAGCCATCCAGTCGGCAATGAGAGGTGCCGCCCTTTCGATTGCGCTTGCCAGGGCATCCCGTAGCAACTCACCGGCTGTACTGAAGCTCCAATCGTCCTCGTCCTCATCCTGTCGACGCAGCTGTAGCTCCTCCTGGAGCGCCGGCTGAAGCGGCTTGTAGGCCTCGAACACCTTCAGGCCGAAAATATCAACAAAACCGGAATTCGGCCTGATTCGCCCTTTCCTTTCCACCAGTCGCAGGCATTCCTGCATCAGACTTTGTCTGAATTCGGCTGCAAGCTCTTCATCGACTCCCACGCCCTCCAGCAAGCTGTCTACGCTGGCGCCAAGGCCGTGGTTGTCGAATGGCTGCTCCCAATCGGTTCCGATCTCGATCATCGGGGTTATCACGATCGTTTCGAATCCTTCGTCGAAGCCCATCAGGTCGTCCATGTAGAACGAATCTTCATATCCCTTTTCCAGGATGTCATTGATCGGATCGTAACCTTCCGTCTCGACCTCGTCCGCCAGCTCGCCGACCAACGCCGTGGCAAGTTGCCGGTTTTCGCTCAGGTAAGCAGCCAACCCCTCCACCGTGGAGATTTTGCGCTCCTCGTCCTCGGGTTCCGCTGGCTCCGGCTTGTCATTCATCCCTAGACTCCTGGGTGGCAATTTGGTTCGCACCGTTCATTGTCGGCGTAGCCTGGCGATCTCGTCAACGCGGCGACAGCGGCGACATCCAGCCGTCAATTGCTCGACCAAGTCGACAGGAATGCCCTGTGGAATTCTCGCGCCGTCACGCGATGAAAACGGGTCCGTGCCGGGCAATTCTCGCATTGCGCCTCAACGGTCTTGGCGGTATCATGATTCTAAGCCTTCCGAACTTCACACCGCCGCTCGAATACGTTATGGCCGCTGATAACACCGTCGCAGAGAACCTCCGCACCGCGCTTTACGATACCCATGTAGCTCTTGGCGCCCGCATGGTGCCCTTCGGCGGTTGGGACATGCCGGTGCAGTACGAGGGAGTCATCGCGGAGGTCGCGGCCGTACGCAACGCAGCCGGCCTGTTTGACGTTTCGCACATGGGCCGATTGCACATCGGCGGCCCCAATGCGGCCGCGCTGCTGGACAATCTGCTCACCGGCTCCGCATCTGGCCTGCGCGTGGGTCGCGCCCGCTACTGCTTCATCTGCAATGAGCAAGGCGGCGTCATCGACGACACCATCTTCTATCGCCTCTCCGAGGACGAATTCCTGCTCATTCCCAACGCCGGCAACCGGCCCGCCGTGGCCCGCTGGTTCGACCGCCAGCTCGCCCTTCACTTCGACGGTCGCGGCGTGCACATCACCGACCGCACTATGCTCACCGGCCTCATTGCCGTGCAGGGACCCAAAGCCGTAGAGTTCGTTGACCGGTTGTGCGAGGACTTCACCCTCGGCGCTCGCCTGGCCCGCAACCCGGGCCGCACCCCCGTCCCGTCCCTGCTGCGCCCCTTCACCTGGGGCCGCGGCCATATCGACGGTCGCCGCGTCTTCATCGGACGCACCGGATACACCGGAGAGGATGGGTTCGAACTCGCCGTCGGGTCGACCGACGTCGTCGCCATCTGGAACAAGCTCACCGAAGCCGGCCTGGTTCCCTGTGGCCTGGGAGCGCGGGACGTGCTCCGGCTGGAGGCCGGCCTTCCTCTGCACGGCCACGAGCTGTCTGAGACCGTCACGCCCATTGAGGCCGGCCTCGGCCGGTTCGTGCGGCGCGACGGCGGTTACAACGGCGCCGACGTGCTGGACCATCAGCGGGTGTACGGCACCGAACGCCGCCTGGTCGGACTGACCCTGCCGGGACGCAGCGCTCCCCGTGCCGGTTACGACGTGTTGGCTGATGGCGAAGTGGTCGGTACCGTCGCCAGCGGCAGTTATTCGCCTACCCTGGAACGGTGCATCGCCATGGCCTTTGTCGATGCTGCACACGCTGCACCCGACACGGTCCTCACCGTGGACATCCGCGGGCGTCAGGCCCAGGTCGCCACGGCGGATCTGCCTTTCTACCACCGAGCCGACTAACGCCGACCAGTCTTGCGCCGGTTGCCGCGGTCTGCGGCAGCGTCGGCCGCCAAAATCGTTGACTACCCTACCCTTGGGAGGTATCAGACAAAGTGAATCCCGAAGACCGCAAATACTCCAGGGAGCACGAATGGGCCCTGGTTGAGGATGCCGCCGCTGGAACCGTCCTGGTCGGCATCACCCACTACGCGCAGGACCAGTTGGGCGACGTCGTGTACGTGGAGTTGCCCGATACCGGGGCCGCCGTTGGGCATTTGGCCAAGATGGGGGAGATCGAATCCGTCAAGGCCGTGTCGGACCTCTATTCGCCCGTCAGCGGCGAGGTCGCCGAAATCAACGGGCGCTTGGCCCAGGAGCCCGAACTGGTGAATACCGATCCCTTCGGCAGCGGTTGGATGCTGCGGGTCCGGATGAGCAATCCCGCCGAGTTGGATGCGCTCCTCGATGTAGGCAGTTACAACGAGTACTTGGGCGGTCTGTAGCCACCGAAGCCTACCCGCAATCTAACACCGTGTGACGGCGGCCGACGCATTTCGTTGGCAACCCTGCAACGTTGAAAAACTGGAGCCGGTCTCGCCAGAGACCGGCTTTCTTTTACCGATCGGGTTCTGCGGGCTTCCGCCCCTGGGTGGCTGCCGTTGGGGCGTTCTCGTAGCCGCGCGCGGGTCCGCTTGAGATCCAGCGACCACGGGGATCCTGGCGCCCCTCCTTTCACAAAGAACACCCTGCACTGAATGTGATCTTAGAGCCTGTCTACGATCTTTTGAGGATTAGCACCATGAAGGCAAGCACCGCCATTTACAGGCTGGTATTGAGCTTCCTTTCACAGTTCTTCCAGAGTCGGCGGCACTTTTCCAGCCAGGCGAAAGATCGCTCCACCACCCATCGCTTTGGCAGCACCACGAAGGTGTGCAGTTCGTTGCGTTTCACGACTGCCACTGCGGCTCCCAACCGGCTTTGCACCGCAGCGGCAAAGGGCTTCCCGGTGTAACCCCCGTCGACCAGCACCTTCTGGACCTGGCTGAGGTCGGCCCGGTTTTCGTCAAACATCGCCAAAGCCCCAGCCCGGTCGGCAACATTGGCGGTAGTCACAGGTATCGCATGGGGCAATCCTTGCGTGTCCACCGCGATGTGACGCTTGATTCCGGACACCTTCTTGCCCGCGTCATAGCCCTTGCTATCGGCACTGTCCGTGTTCTTGACGCTCTGGGAGTCCACGATGCAGAAGCTGGTCTGCTCTTTCCGTCCATTGCTTTGCCGGACCGCGCCAACCGATTTTTTTAGGACTTGCTCCAGAATGGATTCTTTCGCCGGGCCAGGCTGCTCGCTCCATTGCCGGAAATACTGGTAGCAAGTGCGCCAATTGGGGAAGTCCGCAGGCAGCATTCGCCACTGGCACCCGCTTTTCAAGAGGTACAGCACGCCGCAGCAAACGTCATACAAGTCCACGGTGCGGGGTTTGGTCCGGCGGCGAGCCGACTCCAACGTCGGCAGAATCCGGGCGAATTGCTTCCGGCTGATGTCGCTGGGATAGGAATGAGACATGATTACCCCTCCCCTGATAATAGTCTCAACTTAACCTATTTCAGAGATCGTAGACAGGTTCTTACAGTTTAAACGGACGATGCCTGGCTTTCACGCCGACGCTTCCAACATTGCGGAACTGCCGGCCCAACCGGAAATGAGCTCTGCGGCCGCGCTCCAGTAAGGCCACCTATTTGCCCTGGCGTGTTTTCAATGCTTCAATGGCACCCGACGCTTCGGGTCGTACGGAATCATGGTCCGACAGGGGCATTTCTCCTGGGCTGACCTCCCAGCATGTCATCGCGAACAGCATTCCCATCAACGCCAACCGCCACGAGTTTCTGAGCAGCAGCGCAATGCGCTGGGTGGTGGTTGTCGCGTTTTTGTGACCAATCTGCATTTATGCGGATTCCTCCTGGATTGCGATTGATGCTCATGGGATCGCAGTTGTTGTCTCCGTGAACCTCCTACCTGATCTTTCTAGTAGTGCGGCAAACGGCAGCAAGTTGACTATTGTGGTCCGTCAAGAGTGATGGTACGACCCCATGTCCAGTCATCGAAGGTGCTATGGTGTTGAGTGGCAGGTCGCCGTATGGCCCGGCGGCGTGAGTGCTCATGGTGCCGGATTGCCTGCGCGACGGCTCGCTCTGGCGTTTACAGTTCGTCGAATTCGCGCACGCGTTTAGTACGCTATGTGTCAACGGGTATCGTTGGAGCGGCCCTGAGCATCCGCCGATTACTGGTCATGCGGATGATATGCGCCGTTTCGCACAAAGTCTGTGCAATCAATGTTTTGCACTGTATTTGTTGTATATGTGCACAAAAATGGATTTGCTTTCCGCAGCAATACGAGGGCTGCAGTTGGGAAATGGCCGACTTTTCGGGATCTATGTTCATGTGCAAAGGTTCTCACGCCATCCGCTAAACCATGTAAAAGTGCTGTTGAATGCGACCAGGCACCATGAAAAGTCCGGTACGGGGGGCAGATTGCGCTTTGTTCGCGTGGTTGCGTGGGTGATGGCCCCACGTTTCACCTGCGATTACGCGTCCGCGTGTTTGAACCTGGATCCCGAAGTCCCAGCAAACGCAGTCCCTGCGCATTGAGATGGCTGGGACATCCGGTCGGCGAGGAATTGGCTGCAATCCGGAAAGCGGTTGCGCAGAGGCCGTGGGCTGGCCGCTGTCGTGGCAAGCGCGTCCAAGGCGGATCGTGGGCTGGTTGCCGTCACGGCAAACACGTCCAAGGTGGATCGCGCGCCACTTGCCAGCTTAAGAGTCGGCGACTATCATAGCCGCATGGCAGAGCGCGAAGTTAGCTACAAGTTGGGCGCTGCTCGGTCCGTGTCCGCCGAGACTTTCGGGCAGCCCGGTCGTCGTACCTTCCGGCTGGTTGCGGAGGCCGGAAGAGCCCAATCCTTTATCTGGCTCGAGAAAGAGCAGCTTCTCCAACTGGCGCTGTATCTCCAGCAGGCCGCTCAACAGTTCGGGGAATCGGTTGTCGATAAAGACAGCACTCCCGGAGAGCCGCCGTGGATGGGCGACCCGTTGGAGCAGGACTTTCACGCTCGACAGATGCAGTTGGAATACGACAAGGAGGCGAACTGCTTTGTCATCCACGCCTTCGAGGGCGACGAGGACGACCCCGACGCCGGGGCCCAGACGTCGGTCAGCTTCTGGATGACGATGGCCCAGTCGTCAGCATTGGCCGAACAGGCGTTGGGGATCTGCGCCGCCGGTCGACCTCCATGCTTCCTGTGCGGCGCGCCGATTGATCCCGACGGCCACCGCTGCGCCCGCGCCAACGGCCACGCCGTATTCGAAACCGGCTAGCCGGCCTGCAGGCCGCCTTTTCCCGTGGTCACCGACGGGCCATCCGACCTTGACCTGCTCCGGCACGGGGAGATCCTGAGTTGCGACCTGACGCGGCAGGGCTCCAATTACACATACCTGGCCGAGATTTCCCTGGACGATCGTTACTGCTTGGCCATCTACAAGCCCAGGCAGGGCGAATGGCCACTGTGGGACTTCCCTTCCGGCACACTCTACAAGCGTGAGTACGCCGCGTACCTACTCAGCAGCATTCTGGGTTGGGACTTCGTTCCACCAACCATCATTCGGGAGGGGCCGGGCGGCATTGGTTCCGTCCAGCTCTACGTCGACCACAACCCCAGGGAAAACTACTACACCATCACGCGCGAGGAACTGAGCGAGTGCGACGCCGATCAGCTGCGCACCATCTGTTGCTTCGACCTCGTTGCCAACAACACCGACCGGAAGCCGGAGCATGTCCTCCGCGCCCCCGACGGCAAGTTGTGGGGCATCGACCACGGCCTGACCTTCCATGCGGACACCAAGATCCGCACCGCAATCTGGGATTTCGCGGACGAACCCATACCCGATCGTCTGCTGGAACCCTTGCGCCGCCTCTGCGGGCAAATGCTGGCGCCCACGGGCGACGTGGCCGAACTGCTGTCCCTGATGGACGCCGCCGAGGTCCGGGCCCTGATGCAGCGGCTGCAATGGGTGCTGCAGGAAGGAACCTACCCCGGCCTCCCGGGATATCGTCGTCGCCGGCAACGAGGCTAGCTTCCCTCTGCCAGCAGGCTGTAGTCGAAGTGCTCCAGGTTCTCGATGATCACGTCCGCCGCTGACAGGTCCAGGTGACGGGTGGAATCGGTCAGGGTGCAAACGGTGTAAGCTCCTGACGAACTGGCCGCCGCCAGACCGATGGGGGAGTCTTCGATCGCCACGCACTCCGCCGCCTCCAGCCCGAGCAGCCGCGCCGCCTTGATGTAGATGTCCGGGGCCGGCTTGCCATTTTCGATGTCGTCTCCGCCCAGCGCCACGGAGAAGGCGTCGGTCAGCCCGATCACCGACAGCTTCAGGTTCACCCATTCCCGCAGCGATGACGATGCCACTGCGATGGGTCGGCTCCGCCGCTGGGCCTCCGCGATCAACGCCCGCACCCCCGGCCGCGCCACCAGGTCCGAGCGCAGCACGTCCTTCACCACCTCGTTGTAGCCGGCCAGCAGCTCCGCCGGCGTCTGCGGTATCCCGCGCAGCTCCTTGACCCGGACCCACGTCTCCTCCACCGTCGTGCCCAGCAGGTAGCGGTTGTTCTCCTCTTCCGTTATCGGCGGCGCGCCGCACCGTTCCACCATCACGTTCACCGCCTTATGGAACAGCGGCTCGCTATCCACCAGCACCCCGTCCATGTCGAACAAAATCCCCTTGTATCCAGGCATCGCCAGTCGTCCTCCAGTTTGCGTCGCGAAGATTATATCCCGTACGGTGTGGTCCGACTTCCGTCGCGACCGCCTATTCGCTCAGCAGGAAGCACGAGGAAGCCTTGAAGATCGCCCACATCGACAGCCCTGACGTGATGCCCATCGCTTCCAGCGACGTCCCGGTGATGTGGCAGCGTAGCGGGACCCCGTCGCAGTCCAGAGTCACCTCGTAGCCCGGCGGCCTCAGCGTCACCGCCGTCACCACGCCGGCCCACGTGTTCCGCGCCGAAGATTCCGGAAGCGGGCCCGCCGCCAGGATGATGTCCGATGCCCGGATCCCCACGGTCACCGGATCGCCCAACGCGCAGCCGTCCGCCAGCGGAGTCTCTAGCACATGCTCCGCCACCGCGCATACCATGGTGCCGTCCTGTGGCAGCCGCGCCGTCACCCGCATCTCCAGCAGGTTCTCGACGCCTACCAACCGCGCCACGCGACCGCGGCCCGGCTGTTCCAGCGCCGTCAGCGGTGGCCCCTGTGCTACGGTTACGCCGGAGTCGATGATCTGCACGTCGTCTCCCAGGGCCAGGGCCTCTTCCCTGCTGTGCGTCACCAGGATCACCGGCACGTCGAACTGACGGATCGTTGCCCGTAACTCCGAGCCCAGCTCCCTCCGCAACTCCATGTCCAGAGCGGCAAATGGTTCGTCCAGCAGCAGCAGGTCCGGCGACGGCGCCAGCGCCCGGGCCAGCGCGGCCCGCTGTTGCTGGCCTCCCGACAGTTGCCAGACCCGCCTGTCCTCGAGCCCGTCCAGCCGCAGCCGTTCCACCAGTTCTGCCACCCGTCGGCGCGCCCACTCGCCCTGCCGGTCCCGCAGGCCGTAGGCGATGTTATGGCGCACGGTCAAGTGGGGGAACAGGTGGTTTTGCTGCGTCACGTATCCCACACCCCTAAGGTGTGGCTGCACCCAGACCCGCCGCACTCCGGAGACGCCCCTGTCCTCGTACACCGTGCGGCCCGCTATGACGATGTGACCGGCGTCGGGCCGTACCAGTCCCGCTACGGTGCGCAGAGCTGTTGTCTTGCCCGCCCCGGACGGTCCGAACAGCACCAGGACGCTGCCCGCCTTCACCTCGAAGGACAGCTCCAGCCGAAAGTCGCCCAGGTTGACCGCGAAGTCGCCGGAAGCCCCGGCTGAGCTCGGTTTCTCGTTCATGCGAGAGACCCCGTTCGACGCAGCAGCAGGCTCAGCGCCGCCAGCGCCAGGGAGGACATCGCCAGCAGCAGCACCGCCAGCGCCAGCGCCGACCCGAGGCTCGACTCCATGGCCGTCATTATCGCCAGGGGCATCGTCTGCGTGCGCCCGGTCAGGTTCCCCGCAAACATGATCGTCGCGCCGAATTCCGACACTGCCCGCGCCCAGGACAGGGTCAGTCCGGTCAGTAGCGACGGCCAGGCCACCGGCAGAGTCAGCCGCCAGAACGTCGCCCACGGCGAAACCCCCAGCGTCTGCGACACCTCTTCGTAGGTCGGGTCGACGCCGGCGAACCCGATCCGCGCCGCCCGAATGTAGAACGGCGCGGCTACGAAGACCTGAGCAAAGATCACGGCCCCAGTCGTGAAGGGCAGCGCGATCCCTATCGTCGACAACGCCGGTCCCAGCAGCCCGTTTCGGCCGAAGGCCATCAGCATCGCCACGCCGGCCACGACCGGCGGCAGCACGATGGGCAGTTCCACGAAGGTGTCGATCACCCGCAGCAGCGGCGACTGCCGGCGGGCCAGCAGCAAGGCAAACGGCGTTCCCACCACCACCACTATCACCATGCTCACGACGCTCGTGATCACGGTGAGGCGCAGCGCTTGCAGTACCAAGCCTCCCGTCAGTCCGGCCAGGAAGCCCTCCTGCTGCCCCGCACGCGCCAGCAGCGCCATGATGGGCAATCCGATGAACAGTACGTAGACGACCGTCGCCGCCATCCCGGCAGGGGCCAGCGCCCCCAGAGACGCCGGCTGCCGTCCTCCCTTGCTGCCTGCGCGGCCCTTGAGGAACCTTGGGATCATTGCCGGTGACGGGTGGCCGCGGCGACGTCCAAGGCGGGCGTTCTTTCAGCGCAGGAGCAAGCGACGTTGGCCGGCGGTGCGAAGCCGTGTTCCCGCAGGATGGCTTGACCTTGGTCACCCTGCACGAACGTGATGAAAGCCAGCGCCGCGTCCAGGTCAGCCGCCGTCGTCAGGGCCGCGATCGGATACTGTGCTGCCGGGTTGAACTCCAGCGGGATTGGTATCACGCGGAATGCGCTGGCGTATTGGGCGGCCTCCGCATCGGTCTCGTAGATCAAGCCGGCGTCCACCTCGCCCAGGGCCACCTTCTGGGCCACGGCGCGCACGTTGGTCTCGTTGGTCACCACGTTGGCCAGCGTCTTCTCGGCAAAATCGGCGGGAAATTCGGCGTCGGCGGCCATCAGCGCAAGCGACTCGCGAGCGTACGCGCCGGCCGGCACCTCGGCGGCCGCAACGGCGATGGTCACGCCGGGACGCGCCAGGTCAGACAGGTCATGTACTGCCGATGACCCAATCGGCGTGGCCACGGCCAGGCGATTGGTGGCGAAATACTCCGGTACGTTCCCCAGCAGGTCGGCCGCTTTCACCGCAGCCATCTGCTGCCAGTCGGCGGATGCGAATACGTCGGCGGTCGCCCCATGCTCAAGCTGGGTGTGCAACGTCTGGCTGCCGGCGAAGTTGAAGGTCACGTTGATGCCTGGGTTGACGGCTTCGAACTCGGCGGCGATCCCCCGGAATGGCTCGGACAGCGATGAGGCCGCGAACACGGTGAGGGTCTGCCCGTCGGGTCCGCCGAACGAAGCGGCGGTACATCCCGCTACGGTGACGGCCACGACGGCAAGGGAGATAATACGGACGAGCATCGTAGTTGGAGCATTCCTGGGCGAGGCACGGGCGTGAATTATAGCAACGAGGAAATTTCGCTACTAGAACCCTGAGGTAGCGACCTCGAAAATCATCTAGTGAGTCGACGATTTTCGTAATCCTCCCGGCGGGTCTATTTTCCGGGTTGCGAGAGTTCACAGGCGTCGAAAAACGCCCCGGGACGAACGTCGCAGCGTCTCCCCAAATTGCGCGATTCGCGCCCTGTGACGCCGGTTTTTACCTCTGTCGAATAATACCGTGTGGAATCCCGGAGAGGCCGTCACAGGACGTCTGCGGACGCGCTGGGACACTGCCTTGTCGGAATGGCAAAAAATGGGGATGTACCTGGGGCCCCGACCCCACCCCGGGACAGCTCAGTAAGGCTGTCTTGTCATTGTACTGCCCTGCTCAAAATGAGCAGTTTCCCTACTTGAAAACGTTCCTAACCCCCTGTTTTCGGTTGAGAGCCGTTGAGCAGCGGGCTATAATTTAGGCAGAGCATTCCGAACAAAAAAGTTGACCGCCCGGCGCTGGAACGCCAAGCGGTCGATTGCCCCCTCAGACCCTCTGAAAAATCCTCGTGGGCGCAGTCTATTCTAATTATACCCACAATCACAAGCAACCGCCGAAAAGCGGCTTCGGTTTCCTCGAAGTCGTGATTGGGGGAGTGCTCTCTCGTGCCGTCAACTTGGTCGAAATACTCGACGCGCCGCACCAGCACGGCGGAAACCCTGGCTATCCAGCGGTCGCAATGCTGGCGGCCTACGTCATGCAGTTCGTGCTCAACGAGCGTTACGCCAACGGCTTCCTGAACCGCCTGGGCAGCGACGACCAACTGCTGAGCATCTGCAGCCTCGAACGCGCCCCCAGCGAAGGCGCGTGCAGTCGATTCAAGAAGAAACTGTCCGACCATCTGGACGCAATCGAGGTCATCGTCGCAGACGTATTCCGCGAGTGCGGAGACGAGATCGAACGCCTGCGTGAGATAGGGCTGATCCCGGCCGACAAACCACCGCTGGGCCACTCGCTGGTCATCGACAGCACCGACGTTGAGGCTTGGGCGCGACCTGGTCGCAAGAGCCGGAGGACAGGTGAAGAGATACCATCCAAGGACACCGATGCCCGGTGGGGACACCGCACCGCCAAGAACGCCCGCTCCAGCAAGGGCGGCAAGGGCCGCAGTTCCAAGAAGAGTAAGGCCGATGCCAACGGTGGAAAACAGTCGGGCCAGAAGGACACCAAGGACGAGCTGTATTTCGGCTACAAGGTTGATGTCGTCGCCGACGCCAACCACGGTCTGCCCATGTTCGTCACGACCCGCCCCGCCAATGCCAACGACGTTACGGTGATGATCGAGGACCTATATGACTGTCTGGCCCTGTACCGAGAGCTGAGCCCAAGGTACTTTCTGGGTGACAAGGGCTACGACAGCCTGAAGAACATACAGCACGTCGTCAGTTTAGGCATGATCCCCGTGATTGCGGTACGTTTACCCGAGAAGGACAAGGCAACTGGTGAGCGGCTGTACGACGGGATCTACGACAAGGACGGCCGGCCGACTTGCATCGGCGGGAAATCCATGGAGTATGCGCTGACGGATCCGGAGGAAGGCCACCTGTTCCGGTGCCCCGCCGAGGGCTGTAGCCTCAAGGAAACCGTCCAGTTCACGCGGCACTGTGATTACTGGCACTACGAGAAGCCTGAGGGCCGTCTGTTGCGGATTGTGGGCCTGCTGCCCCGCTGCTCGGACGAATGGAAAGCCGAGTACAAGAAGCGTCCGATCATCGAGCGACACTTCAGCAGCGTCAAGCAAAGCCGCCTATTAGACACGCACCGTTACCTGAACAAAGGTGTCACTGCACGCGGCGATGTCGATGCTGGCATACTTGGCTACGGCCTTGGCCCACCTGAAAGCCGACGACTACGCCCATATGCGGCACATGCGGATCAAGCTGCCGAAGGCCCGAGGTGAGCGAAGGAGGCGACGTCTGCCGTCGCCGGCCTGCCGCGACCCCGACTGCGCTTGTTGCGACCGTTGGCTCGAAACCGCGTAGCATCGCGCGCCGCCGGTACCTCGCCCTTGTCTAGCCCTGTCGTCTGACGGCAGGGCTTTTTTGATGGCTAAAACCCAACTGGAGCGGGACGATATTGTCCTGCCATAGGAGGATGCCCGGCAGCCAGTCGATACCACGGCACTCGTCGCACCGGGCAACGTGTACCCGGTACATGGCACAAGGAGTTACGCACATGGATTCGCTATCACACGGCCGCGTTTTTGATATTTGGAACGACGAACAGTTGCGACAACTGTACGAGGACGCCAGGGCGTCACGTTAGCGGAGGCTGACATCAGCGCGGGGAGAATCCTTCTGGGTACTCCTCGTTACGATCCGGCGCTCACGTCGCGGCTTATCTGGTGAGACATGATTGGCTGTCGATACCCCAGGGGGTATATTGGGTCCATTGTGCGTGCCGGGTAGTCGACGAGGTTAGTGACGGTGGATGGTCTGGTGCCAGCTGGAACCCTTCCCGTTGATGGAACGGCAGCCTGACCAATTTGCTCGGACCTGCGGTGCCTTTTCGTATGGTTCGCGGCTCCGTAGGAGGCTTCCCGATGATGACCGAAAATCAACAACGCGACTCATCAAAAAACCGTTGGACCCGCTGGTACATGTGGCTCGCCTACGGCGGCGGCATCCTGGGCGTGATCGCCGTGGTGGTCGTAATCATGACGATGGCGGACGCCCCCAGCCGCGACGAAGAAATGTTGGCAAGACACCACAACACGCCGACGCTGAGCCCACACGACGTGGCTGCGCTAATCCGCCAACACGCCAGCATCAACAGCCCCGCTGAAGTGAACGACCTGCAATTCATCGCGATCCAGGATGGCATCACTCTCGATGAATCCATCATGCGTTTTGCCTGGCGCGATGATTTCTCAAAGATGGTAACGGCCATTGAGAAGGAAAACCCCGACAGCGTCGTTGATGTTGCCAGCACCAGCGGGTCATCGGCCTGGATCAAGTTTTCAGGTTCCATCCCCGGCAACGCCCGAAATGCCATCGACAAATTCCAGTCCGAAAACCCTCACGTTACGGTCAGCCTACAAACCGGTAAAGACCCGGGGTTCACCAAGAGGGAGGCGGAGGAAGCCGTAATCGGAGCGCATTTCGCGGTGATGGCAGAGGACGGCGTACAGGACAGCGTGACCTATTACGACAGCGACGCCATTGAAATCGTCGTGACCGTCCAGATGGCGACTCCGCCCTCCGGTGAAAAACTATCCTCTCTGGAGAAGGCAGCCGAGCGCGGCGCCGCCGACGCCACCAGGCCGGACATCACCGACAGCCTCGCCATATCGCTGTCAGTCGTCCAGCATGACATCAGTGGAACCGACGGCTACCGTGCGCCCAACTGACGCGCCCTGACACACTCCGTTCGATTCAAGGGGGTGAACGCTTTGACGTAACTTGACCAAACCCCATCAAGAGGAATCCACGATTGTGGAGGCTCGTTCATGGCCTGACGCACCCACATGTCTCTTACGGAGAAACCATAACCAACCTGTTCCAGACCAAAAAAGTTTTGAGTGCGCTCCTGCTGGTCGCCATCATCGCGGCGGTATCGGTGTTCTTGATCGCGGCAAACAAGGACTCGCCCGTAGTGACCACCGATCACAGCAGCGTCAGCGGCCCGGCTGAATTGAACGACCTGCAATTCATGGCCAACCAGGAGGGCATCACTCTCGATGAGGCCATCGCACGTTATGCTTGGGGCGACGATTTCTCCGCAGCGGTCGGGGTCATCAGGGACAATGACTCCAGCAGTATCGCCGGAGTTGCCATCACCGGCGGGTCCACGGCCACCATCAGGTTCTCGGGTTCAATCTCTGCCGATGCCCAGCGCGTGATTGACGACTTCGAGGCCAAGAACCCGAACCTCACGATCAGTAAGCAAACCAACCTGGGATACAACGAGTGAGAATCCGAGGAGGCCGTAGTCGGGGCCTACTACGCGGTGATGGCAGAGAGCGGCGTCGAGGATGGCACAGCCCATTTCGAGGGCGAAACCAACGAGATCGTCATATTCGCGAAAATGGCAACCCCGCCCTCCGATGCAGAGAAAGCCAGGTTGGAACGGGCAGCCGAGCAGGGCGCCAAAGAGTCCACCAGGCCGAATATCACGGACACTCTCACCATATCCCTGTCGGTCGTCCAGAGGGATTTGGGCGGCCTTGATAGCGGCTCCGAGCACATGGGCGGCGAGGAGTTGGGCAGTTGCACGTCTGGCTTTAACGTCAAGGTCAACGGCGTTCGCGGGATCACCACCGCCGCGCATTGCCCCGACAACCTCTCGGACGACGGCGATGCCCTGACCTACCAGGATGCGCACCATGGACTTTACGGTGATGTCCAGTGGCACACCGGGCCGGATACCATGGGTCGCAATTTCTACGCGGGCAGCATCTCCGTTCTTGAGACGAATCAGCGATACGTAACCGGCGTTGGCACGGCGGAAATAGGGCGAACACTGTGCCGCAACGGAAAGGAGAGTTACAGGGATTGCCAAAGAGTCAGGAGGGTCAACGTATGCGCCGTGTGGGTATGCCGCCTGGTCTCAATGGAGAACTATTTCGCCGCAGACGGAGATAGCGGCAGTCCGGTTTATTGGGGCAACACCGCCTACGGCATTCACCGGGGCAAGACGTGGAAATTCGGCTGGCGGGAGATATTCTCCCAGGCGCGATATTTCGACGACGCGATCTCCGGCATGTCAGTCGCCACCGACTGACGATGCCATCCAGAGGCGGTGCGGCAGGTCTGCCGGACCGTGCCAGCGTGGCCCAATGAGAAGGCCCGGGTCGTCGCCCGGGCCTTCTCATTGTGTGTGAGGAGGGTTAGGCCACGCCGGCCGCAAGCCTCGGGTACTGGCCGGCGTGTGGCGTATGACCTCGATGCACACCAAAATCCGCCATAGCGGCATAACACGGCCCGGATCGTCCCCAGACGCCTGGAGAGCGGCCCAGCCGGGATCCGTCGGGATGCTACGTAGGGCCAAATACCGTCTCAGGCCGCGAGAGCGATGCTCGTTGCTGTAGCAGCACCCGATGCTGGAATCGGTGATCGTTAACACCAGCGGGCTTGAAGATCGCGAAACCTCGGAAACGTCGTTCGCTACACGGACAGGAAGTTTTCATCGACCCGACCTGCCTGGAAGAGCAGAATTTGGGGAGCAAATCGGATTACGAAAATCGTCAGTTCGTTGATCGATCTGCGCTCCAGCTACCCCAGAATCGGAGTAGCGAAATCCCCTCTTATAGCAACAGGCCGCGCTTGACTCCCCATAACCCCCTGCCGTTAAATGGCCGGAGAGCGGCGGTCTCGGTCAACCCGGGTAACCGCTGTCCCTATCTGACAGAAAATCAACCGACCAGGAGGTCACAATATGGCTCTCGTTCGTTGCGTTACCGAAATGGGTATGGGCGTGGATGTTCACGGCCTGGATTACACCCTCGCGGCCAAGCGGGCCGTATTCGACGCCATCCACCACAGCAGCCTCGGCTTTTCCCGCCTGGTGGGCGCCACCGCCGACGATATGACGGTCAACGTGACCATAGGCGCGCCCCACCCCGAGAAGGTCAACGCCGATGAGGTCGCCGACTCCCTGCCCCATGGCCGCGCCAACGTGGACGTCGTCGTGGGCGGCCTGCAACTCCTCAACGAGGACGGCAGCGACGGCACCCTCATTGCCAACGCCATCATCACCGTCAGCATCGAAGACGGCAAGTAGCCGGCGAACCGTCGCCCCCGTGCCAGACCTGTCTCTTCCCCCGGAAGAAGCCAGCCGCATCTGCATGAAGGAGTGCCGCGCCATGTGCTGTCGCGGCCCCATCATTCTGCGGCTGGACCCGGACGAGGTCGCCGGTTTCTACCGGCTGGCCGCCGGGCTGGGTACGGAAGCCAGGGTCAACCGCACCTCCGACGGGGGCGGCAACGTGCTGTTCCTGGATCAGGTGGGAGAATGCTGCCCGATGCTCGACTCCGCCACATCCGCCTGCCGGATCTACGACCACCGCCCGCGCGTCTGCCGGGAGTTCCCCCGCAAACGCGAACCCGGCTGCGCCATCTCCGAGTGGATTACGCCGCTACGGGAACCCGACCAAACACCGTAGACGCCACCTTATCCACGAAGTTCCGCCCCATCGCCTGGTAACCCTCGGCGTCGGGATGCAGGTCGTCGGGCAGCATGTGGGCCATCTCCGGGCCGAAAAGTTCCAATCCGTCCACGTAGTGGAGGTTCCGGTCACCGTGACCCTGAAGTAGCGCGACTGCTTCGGCGACTTCCGCGCGCATGGCCGACAGGGTGAACCCGACGGGGTTTTCCGTGTTCTCTCGCCACGCCGAGTAGATCGGCGAGATGACGGTCAGCGGCGTGTCCAGGTGCTTCTCCCGCAGGATGTGCACGAACCCGATGATGGCCGGCATGAAGGTCCGCAGGCCAATGCTGGCTGCGTTGTACATGTTGATCCCGACCTTCATCGAGAGATAGTCGGCCGGCAGGTCCCGCATCATCCGCGCCACCATGGGCTCCAGGTGGCAGCCTCCGCCGTAACCCAGGCAGGTCAGGTTCAGATCGCAGGCGCGGGCGGCCACCGCCGGCCAGGTGAGACCGGGGCTGGCTGCCGTCCGGCAATGGGTGATGGAACTGCCGTAGGCAACCCAGCGTGGCCGTCGGTCGTCGTAGGGTTCCACCTTGGCCCCGTCCGACAGCTCCAGATGGCGAAGTCTGAACTCACCGTGCTGGGGCAGCCACAACTCCACCAACTTTTCGCCGGGTGGCAGGCCATCAAAGTGGAAACCGTCGCGCCCTTCCAGCGCACCCGAACCATGGAACTTCCCGTCGCAGTACAGGTCTATGGCGCTCGATTCCACCGCCGGTATAACTGCACCGCCCACCATCTCCGTGTCGCTGCGGAAGGATATACGCACGCCGGCCGGCATCGCCGCCCGCTCCCGCAGCGCGTCAGGCGGAAACAGGACGCGATCCTCATAGGGAATGCGCCACGGCATCCGCCATTGGTCTGTGTTGTGAAACGAAATCGCCCCCTGCCAGGTCAACCGGGGGTCGTCGGGTCGGATGTTTTGAGCCATGGTGGTCCTCCGTTCAGTGAGCGCCAAGTTCCACAAAAGGATTTCGTATTGTTAATCCCTCGATTCGCTGGCCGTCCTGCATATCTTCGCTGTAAAGGGTGGTGCATCCGGCTTCCAGTACCGCCGCCACGATGAGCGAATCGTAGAAACTGAACCTGTATCTCGCCTGCACCAACAGGCCCCTTCGATACAGCTCCCGCGTCGGATACACCTGCCAGAGGGGAAAGAGTATCTCGTCTATCAATCGAGCAAGTTCGTCCGAACTTGGGCTCAAGGCTCTACTAAGCACGTTCAGAGATTCCTGTACCACCTGATGACTGATGCAGCCGGCCTCGTTGTCCACATTTTGGTGGACCAGTCGCTCAGCGCGCTGGCGCTTGACCGGATTGGTTTCGTCGAAAAGGTAAACAATGACATTGGAATCCAGAAAATTTTCAGCGCTCATTCATCTCGTCGCGTGTGAACTTCCGCCCGCCGGTCTTTATGCTTTTTTGAAGCTCGTGAATGACCTCCATCGCGCGATCCGCCCGCCGTTTGCGCTCCTCCGGCGTCTCCTCCACTCGCTCGTCCCCGGCGTAGTCCTGCAGCCAGCCGCGCAACAGCTCGTCCAGCGTCGTATTCTCCCTGGTCGCCTTTCGAAGCCCGGCGTCCAGCAGGCGGTCTTCAATGCTCAGGTTGAGGCTCTTCATTCGGCGCTCCCTTCCGGCGTTCCTGTCTCATCTTATTAGGGTTGCCAGCAGCCCCATTATACAAAACGTCCCTCGTTAAGGTGGCCCGGCGTTCTCCAACTGTGGAACAGCCCCGTGTTTTCAAGTATGATTGCGGAAACCCAGCAACCTGAACCCGCATTCTCCTGAAACCGAACACTCCTGAAGCAAGGAGGATATCCGTGAAGTATGACTACATCGTCATCGGCGCCGGCTCTGCCGGTTCCATCGTCGCTACCCGTTTGAGCGAGGACCCCAGCCGGTCCGTGTTGCTGTTGGAGGCTGGCCCCGACTACCCCAACTTTGACCACCTGCCCGATGAGGTCAAGTTCGGCTACGCCACCACCACCGACGTGATGACCAGCGACCACAACTGGCAGTTCACCGGGCGCGGCACCGACAAGAACCCCGAAATCATGGTGCCCCGGGGCAGGGTCACCGGCGGCTCCAGCGCCATCAACGGCCAGATGTTCCTGCGCGGCGTGCCCGAGGACTACGACGGCTGGGCCGGCATGGGCAACGATCAGTGGAGCTTCCAGAACGTGATGGGCTGCCTGCGCCGGCTGGAAACCGACACCGACTTTTCCGACGACTTCCACGGCAACGACGGCCCCATCATCGCCCGCCGCTTCAAGCGCGAGGATTGGCTCCCGGCTCAGTCCGCCTTCTACAACGCCTGTCGCGCCTACGGCTTTGCCGACAGCCCCGACCACAACAGTCCCGACGCTTCCGGCGTCGGACCAACTCCCTACAACAACCCCAACGGCATCCGTTGGAGCACCGCCCTGGGCTACCTCGACACGGCCCGCCACCGCCTCAACCTGACCATTCGGCCTAATTGCACCGTCCACCGGGTTCTCTTCGACGGCGATCAGGCCATCGGCGCCGTGGTCGAAACCGGCGGTGAGGTCTTCACCGTCGAGGGCGACCAGATCGTCCTCAGCGGCGGCGCCATCGCCTCCCCGCAGCTCCTGATGCTCTCCGGCGTGGGCCCTGCCGAACACCTGCGGAGCCTGGGCATCCCCGTGGTGCACGACAGCCCCGGCGTGGGTCAGAACCTCCGCGACCATCCCATCGTGCCGGTCACCTGGCGGACCAAACCCGGCCACGGCTTCGACGGCCTGGCTCCCCGCAGCCAGCTCTGCTTGCGCTACACGGCGGAGGGTTCCGACCTGCGCAACGACATGATTATGATCTTCTCGTCCTACGCCACGGAGCAGGTCATCCGGGGCGGTGCCCGCATGGAGCCAGTGGGCATCCGCGCGTCCGTTTCCATCTACCTGGCCGTGGGCGCCGGCGAGTTGAAACTGCAATCAACCGACCCTCACCAACAGCCTTCCCTGAACTACAACTATCTCCAGGAGGAGTTTGACCGGAAACGATTGCGCGATGGCGTCCGCATCGCCGCTCAACTGGGCGAGCACGGCGATTTCGCGGACATCGTTCAGGAGCGGATTGAGCCGAACGACTCGGTTCTGGCGACGGACGAGGCCCTTGACGACTGGCTCATGGGTATCGTTTCCACTGCCCAGCACATCTCCTGCACCTGCAAGATGGGCCCCGCCTCGGACCCCATGGCGGTCGTCGACCAGTACGGCCAGGTCAAGGGCCTGCAGAACATCCGCGTGGTGGACGCGTCCATCATGCCCGACTGTATCCGCGCCAACACCAACGTCACCACCATGATGATCGGCGAGCGCGTCTCCGAATTCATCCTCCAGGGAAACTGAAGGAGGTCAACACATGGCAAACCGCGACATAGAACTCGTCGGCCATTTGATGCGGCGCGCCGGCTTCGGCGCGACCCGCGAGCAGTTGCAGGCCTATGCCGCCCACGGCTACGAAACCACCGTCGAGCGGCTCCTCGACCACAGCAGCGAACAACGGATGGGCGACGATCTCATTCGCCGGTTCCATCCCGAGTTGTCCGGCATGTTGGGCACCCTGGGCTCCGGCGAGAACTGGCTGTACCGCATGGCCACCACCACCACGCCGCTGCGTGAGAAGGTCGCCCTGTTCTGGCACGGCATTTTCGCCACCGGTTACCCCAAGGTCATCCATGGCAAGGCCCTCTCCGACCAGGTCCGCATGTTCCGGTACCGGGGCATGGGGAACTTCAAGGACTTGCTGATCGAGCTGTCCAAAGACCCCGCCATGATCATCTGGCTGGACAACCAGGACAATCACAAGGATGCCATCAACGAGAACTACGGCCGGGAGTTGCTCGAGCTCTTCTCCATGGGCGTAGGCAACTACTCCGAGCAGGACGTCCAGGAATGCGCCCGTGCCTTCACCGGCTGGACCTTGGGCAACCGGGAGTACATGGAACTGCGCTCCATGCGCGACTCCGACTGGCCTTACGGCCGCATCTCATGGCATTTTGAGTTCCACGAGGAGGACCACGACTTCGGCGAGAAGGAGTTCTTGGGCCGCCACGGCCCGCTCAACGGCGACGACGTGGTGGACATTATCTGCCAGCAGGAAGCCACCGCCCGGTTCATCTCCCGGCACATGTACAGCTTCTTCGTCGCCGACGAGCCGCCCGTGCCCGAGTGGCCCTACACTGAACCCCAGGATCCGGCAGCCATCGACCTGCTGGTCCAGGCCTACTTCGACAGCGGCTACAACATCACCGCCATGCTGCGCACGCTGTTCAACTCCGATTTCTTCCGCGCTGAGGCGTCCTGGTATCGCAAGGTGAAGAGTCCCGTGGAACTGGTTGCCGGCGTGCTCCGCCTCACCGGCGAGTTCGACCGCCCTCGCAAGGAAATGATCGACCGCTACCAGCAGGCCGTCTTCATGGGCCAGTTCCTCAACAACCCGCCCAGCGTGGAGGGTTGGCACCAGGGTACCGACTGGATCGACACCGGCTCCCTGGTCGAGCGCATCAACTTCGCTTCCCAGCAACTTGGCGACACCGCCAAGCCTGGCGTACGCACCATGGTCGAGCGCATCGCCGAAAACTCGTCGGCCGTGTCGCCCGAAATGCTCGTCGATGCCTGCCTGGACCAGGTGGGCGCGATCACCGTCTCCGAGGCAACTCGCCGCGAGCTGGTCGACTTCGCCTCCGTGGTGGGTGCTCCCGACGACGCCGGCCACGGCCGGATTGCCGAGGTGCTGCAGATGGTGGCGTCAAGCCATGAGTTCCAGCGGGCGTAGGAATAGCGAGAATCAGGATTTTCAGAATCATCGGATTTACAGGATTGGAGCCATCCTGTGGTGAAGAACACCCAATCCCGTAAATCCTTCAATCCGGCAAATCCTGCTTCTGACGATTATCAAGGATGAAATGACCATGACCTCAGTCCAAGACATACCGGAGATCAAGCTCCTCGAATACCGCATGACCCTGGGCATGACGACCATGGAGGGCCGGGGTTTCTACTATCCCACCGACACCGCCATTGCCGCAGATGGCCGGATGTATGTGGCCAACCGTTCGCTGGACAACGTCACCCGCGGTGTGCGCGTCACCATGTGCGACATCGATAGCGAGTACTACGGAACCTTTGCGGCATACGGCGAGTCTCCTGGTCAGTTCATCTGGCCCTCGGCCTGCACCCTGGACAGCCGGGGCCGGGTTTATGTCAGCGACGAGCATTTGCACCGCGTCTCGATGTTCGATCGGGAAGGCGCGCTGCTGTCCCATTGGGGCGAGCACGGCGCCGGCGAGGGCCAGTTGGATGCCCCGTCCGGCCTCGCCTTTGACGCCGATGACAATCTGTACGTCGCCGACACCTATAACCACCGCGTGCAGAAGTTCACCGCCGAGGGCCACTTCCTGGCCACCTTCGGGAGCGAGGGGGACGGCCCGGACCATCTGAAACTCCCCTGGGGCCTGACCCTCGGCGGCGACGGCAACGTGTACGTAGCTGACTGGGGCAACGACCGGGTCCAGAAGTTCTCCTCCGATGGGAAGCACCTGGCGTCCTTCGGAACTTCCGGTCGCGGCGACGGCCAGTTCCATCGCCCCTCCAGCGTCGCCGTGGGTTCGTCCGGCTATATCTACGTGGCGGACTGGGGCAACGAGCGGGTGCAGGTCCTGGACCCCGATGGCGGCTTCGTCCAGAAGCTGCGCGGCGAGGCCACGCTGTCCAACTGGGCCGCCAACTTCCTGGCGGTTAACGTGGAGGAGGGAGCAGCCCGCGCACGGGCGGATCTGGAACCCGAGATCGATTACTTCGTGGACGAACCCCACGAGGAATCCTCCCACATCGAAAAGTATTTCTGGTCCCCCGTGTCGGTCAAGCTGGACCGTGAGGGGAACCTGTACGTCACCGAGAGCAACCGGCACCGCATCCAGGTGTACCAGCCGGCCCACGACCACGCCTCCTCTCCGTCATTGTGAGCGTAGCGTGGCAATCTCGTCTCAGCCGACTCGGCCCCATCAGACCCGAACAGGAGGATAGCCCGATGACTTCCACCAAGAAGGAAAGGTCGGTAGTGGTGATTGAGCTCCAGGGCGGCAACGACGCCCTGAACACCGTCATCCCCTACAACAACCCGCTCTACTACGACTTCCGCAACAACGTGGGCATCCCAGAGGGCGATGTGCTGCACCTGGACGGCGAGGTCGGCTTCAACCCCAACCTTTCCCCCGTCAAGCACCTCTGGGACCAGGGCAATTTCGCCGTCATCAACGGCATCGGTTATCCCAATCCCAACCGCTCCCACTTCCGCTCTCGCGACGTCTGGTACACGGCCGAGTCCGAGAAGATCGGCGCCGAGGGCTGGCTGGGCGCGGCCATCCGTGACCTGGACGCCCGAGGCGAGAACGTCCTCACCGGCGTCAACTTCGGCCGCGGTCTCCCCCGCGCCATGGTCTGCAAGGGCGTTCCCGTCGCGTCGGTTGCCAACCTGGAGACTTACGGCCTGATGCCCGACATCCAGGACGAAAAGTCCCGCCAGTACGCCCTGGAGGCCTTCAGCCGCATCTACGGCCCCACCGAGAGCAAGGATATTGTGGCTCAGGTTCTGTCCGAGACCGGCTCCAATGCCCTAAAGGGCGCTGACCGGCTGCGCACTGCGCCGGATCTCTATTCGTCCTCGGTGGAATACGCTGACACCCCCATCAGCCAGTCGCTGAAGAATATGGCGCAGGTGATGTCCGCCGACCTGGGCACCCGCATCTTCTACACCCAGCACGGCAGCTTCGACACCCACAGCAACGAGCTACTGGCTCACGCCAAGCTGTGGACCGACGTGTCCACCGCCATCGCCGACTTCACCAGCGACCTGGAGGAGCACGGGATGCTCGACGACACGCTGATCCTGGTCTTCTCCGAGTTCGGCCGGCGCATCAGGGACAACGGCGCCGGCACCGACCACGGCTCCGGAGGCGTGGCCTTCGTCATTGGCGGCTCAGTCAACGGCGGCCTCTACGGTGAGTACCCGTCCCTGCGCCCCGAGGATCATTCGGAAGGGGACCTACACTTCACCAACGACTTCCGCTCCACCTACGCCACCATCCTCAACCGGTGGCTGGAGCTCGACCCCATCCCCATCGTCCACGGTGACTACGAGCAGTTCGCCTTCCTGTAGGCAAAGTCGTCATACGGCAAAGATGTAGGGGCGAATGATCATTCGCCCCTACTCGCATATCCACTGAAAGGCAATATCGACGGTACCGTTTGCTTATCGATGATGGTATGCAGGCGAGCTTCCGCCATTGGGGCAAGAAATACATGCGTGACATCCAATATCCTGAAGCATACGAGAAGCCTTATCGTCGGGTCCATGTGTCGGCTCTCACTCGTGACAAGCGTGGGGGGCCTCATTATTGCTATGGGTGCGATGGAGAAATGGTTGCCCGGCTGGGGGACGTCAATACGCACCATTTTGCCCACAAACCTCCATGGATTGAAAAATGTAATCCCGACAATGCGTTGCACCGAGCAGCACAGGCAAACATATTGGAAGGGTTCGCAGATGCGGCTGAAAACGGCAAATCATATCTTGCAGGGTTCCCGTGCATGAGCAAAGGCTGCCCTAATGCAGTAGAAGTCGACATCGCCACTGCAGGAGCAACGATTGTTGCAGAACGTGGTGTCGTCCAAGGCACAAGGGCAGATTTAGTGGTTTACGGTGCAAGTTGGATCGGCAATATGCGGGTACCGTTGGTGATCGAGGTTGTGGTGACGCACGACTTGGAAAAAGCCACGTTGGAAAGGTACGAAGATGCAAAGATTCCAGTCATCAAAGTCAAACCTCATTGGGATGATTTGGAGAGTTTACGTCATGCCGTCATAGGATATGACACGGTCAATGTTCCTCCAACGGAATGCGAGGTTTGTGAATCCATCACAACACAAGAGGAGGCCCGAAAACTCCAAGAGGAATCAGCACGTCAAACAGTGCTCCGTGAGTATGAGAGAGGGCAAGAGGACGCTCGAAAACTCCGCGAGGACCCAGCATACCAAGTGGTGCTTCGTAAGTACGAGAGAGCACAAGAGGAAGCCCGAAAGCTCCGTGTGGCCCAAACACTGCGGGAGGAGGAAAAACGGATAGAGGCCGAAAAGCTCCGACAAGAAGAAGAACGGGTAAAGGCCCAAAAGCTCCGAGAAGAGGAAGAAAGAATACGAGGGATACTACAGGTACCAGAGGGGGGCCCACTGCTAGCGAAGTTCCATGCGCTTTTGCGCGCACAACAGGACGGAACGATATGGCGGAGGTAAGACCCGTTGAATTTCAATTTTGCCACTGAATTCCGACCGTCGTTGGGGATACTAACGACCTCATCATCCATGAGCACACGGGACGCTATCAGCCTCCCCAAACCTCCCGCGCAACCTCCGCGACAAGCTCCAGCTTCCGCCACTGGTCCTCCTCAGTCAGCAGATTCCCTGCCGCCGTCGACGCAAACCCGCACTGCGGGCTCAGGGCCAGCCGCTCCACCGGCACGTAAGCACTGGCCTCCTCGATACGCTCCAGCAGGTAATCCCGAGACTCCAGCGTGGGATCCTTGCTGCTGATCAGCCCCAGCACCACCATCTTGCCAGATGGCATGAAGCGCAGCGGCTCGAATGTGCCGGCCCGCTCGGTGTCGTACTCCAAGAGGAACCGGTCCACGGCGAGGGAGCCGAACAGCCGCTCGGCGATGGCCTCGTAGCCCCCTTCGGCGTACCACTTGCTCTGGTTGTTGCCCCGGCAGATGTGCATCGCCACGGTTGCGCCCGGCCGCTGCGCCCCTTCCAGGCAGAAGTTGTCGGCGGCAACCGCCTCGGCGAACATCGCGTCCGGGTCCTCGCCCAGTTCCCGCAGGTGTTCTCGCCAGCGCGGGTCGACGTAGTAGCTGTAGCGGGGCGCGTCGATCTGGACGTAGTCCACTCCGGCTTCCAGCAGCGCGGCGATTTCCGCCTTGATGAACTCGGCAATCTCCCACAGCAGGTCCGAGCGGGTTGGGTAGAACCGGTCGGTGACCCCCTGCTGGAAACTGATCGCCGGAAACTGGCTGGGACTGGGCAGCGTGACCTTCACCGGATCGGTCGCGTGCTCCTGCAGGAACCCACGCTGGTTCTCGGTCAGGCCGCGAACTTGCTGGAGCTTTGCGCCGACCACCTGCCGCGTCCCCTGCTCCGTGGGCACGCCTCCCGGCCCCTGCCAGACCCGAACCACGGCGGGCGTTTCCGGCATTACGAAGCCATCCACGGCCTCGATGAGGTCGTTCTGAACCGGTACGGCGAAACTCGCCGTCGGTGTACACCGCGACGCCGGCGGCCCGTTGCCGCTCCAGGGCGTCCAGAATGGCCCGGTCCTCCACGGCGCGCAGTTCATCCCGGTCCAGTTGTCCTGCCGGGAAAGCGCTCCGGGCTTCCTTCACTTCGGCCGGCCGCAGCAGGCTCCCCACGTGGTCGGCGCGGTACGCTTCCGGCATTACTGTCCTCCCCATGTCGATGGGTGCGTGCAGCGTAGGGGTGAATAATTGCTCGCCCCTACGTCGCACTCACAACATAAGCGCGTCCTCGGCTTTACTCTTCCAGGTATTTTTCGCCCCACTTGTCCAGGTACACCACGTCCGACAACGACCCTCGGCGCACCGGGCCGAAGTTCCCCATGGGGTATCCAATGGGCAGGATGGCATAGGAATGCACGCCCGGCGGCAGGCCCATGATCTCTTCCACTTCCTTCTCGTGCCGCAGGTGCCGGCTGGTCAATGTGGAGCCCAGCCCCAGTGCCCGGGCGGCTAGCAGCATGTTCTGCACCGCCGGGTAGATCGATGCTCCGGCCGACCGTGTCGGCGTCTCCTCACCGTCGTCCTGGCACGCCACGATCCAGACGGGTGCTTCGTGATAGTGCTCCGTCAGGTATTCCACCGCGCCGTGCTGCCGGCGATACCGGCTGGGACTGGAACCGGGAGGCGGTTCGCTGCCCAGGTAGCGCGGTCCGACCACCTCGTCAAAGGCCTTTTGGTACCACTTCTGCACCTGCTCTTTGATGCCGGGGTCCTTGATCACCAGGAACCGCCAGCGCTGGTTTGCCCCGCCGTTGGCGGCCCACTGCCCGGCTTGCAGGATTTTCTGCACCAACTCGTCCGGAACCGGATCCGGCTTGAGCCGCCGCATCGCCCGCGTCGTTCGCATGATGTGAAACAGTTCAGTCCCTTCCGTCATTGCATTACTCCTCAGTGTCAAATCGCGGCGACCGCTTTTCCAGGAAAGCGGCCATGGCCTCGTGTGGGTACGGTGTGGCGAAACCCAGAGCGAACGTCTTGATGGTGTACTCTGCGGACTCCGCCTCGCCCAGTTCCAGCCACCTGGCGACGATGTCTTTCTGCGCGGCCAGGACGGGGCGGGCCATCCCCAGGAACTCCCGCGCCGTGTCTAATGCGGTCTCATGCACCCGGTCGCCGTCGACTACCTGGTCCACCAACCCAATCCGCAGCGCTTCTGCAGCGTCCAAGGTCTCACCGGTCAGGAGCATCTTCCGTGCTCGGCCCAGGCCCACCGTAGGCGGCAACAGCGACGCCTCGATCACCGAGGGCAGGCCAACTCGCACCTCCGGCAGCCCGAATATCGCATCGGCCGACGCGATGCGTATGTCCGCTGCCAACGCCAACTCCAGCGCGCCGCCGAGACACGGCCCCTGTATCGCCGCCACCACGGGAACCGGCACATCCACCAGGATTCGCGCGGCCCGGTGCAGGCTGCGGATGAACTTCTCGGCCGTCAACGGCGTCAGATCCTTCATCTCCTGCAGGTCTACGCCTGCCGAAAACGCCCGCTCACCGGTGCCGCGCAGCACAATGGCCCGCACCGTTGGGTCTGCCCCGCACTTCTCGACCTGCTCGTGCAGCGTACGAAACACCGCGGGCCCCAGCAGATTCAGGTGGGTTCGCCCGCCTATCTCCAGCGTGGCGATCCCATCCCGCCGCTCTACGGATACTCCAGTGGTCACGTTGGCATCCTTGCTAATCATAGGTTCGTGTCGGCCTTGGTAACACCGTGCTTCGCCAGAATTGCCTCCACGAAGGGCTTCAACACTGCCTCGGCGCATTCAATGGTCAGCCCGACCACCTCGGATGGGTTTTCCTTATCGAAGAACGCCACCACGTCCTTGCAAACATCGTCGCCCTCACCCAAAGGCTTGCCGTTGGTGATACAGAGCGTATCGGTATCCGGGTAGTACTTCACCATCGGCTGGTTATCTTTGTGCTTCACGGTAGGTTCGACCACGGCCTGCCTCCGTATCTTTTTTCCATCTGCCTGTCAGGGTAGGCAGTGTGCAATGCGCCGGCTGTTTCTCGGCCTACGAGGACAACTTTGATCCACTGGTTGAATCCGGGCACACATCCTACCAGGACTGTCCTGACTTCATCCCGATGTGGAACATATTCCTCCCATTGTTCGTAGGGCCGCTCTATGATATGCGTCACCCATTCCTGCAACACTTCAGGGTGGGTTTCCTGCAATTGGGCACCGTGCGCGGTTTTCGGTAATCGAGCGTATTCCCTACGTAGCCTGTCGATGTCTAGCGTATCAGTTTCGGGCTCATGTTCCAGCCGATCCATCCCTTACGGCCCAAACCGACTAAGCGCCCGCGGCCACCGGTTCAGCTTTTGTCACGGCAACTGCGATCTCGATAAACCGCAGCACCTCGAAGTTGAAGATATCCGGCTTTTCGAAGTAGACCGAGTGTCCGGCCTCCGGAACCCGCAGCAGCCTGGCACCCGGTATGGCCCGCGCGCCGGCCTCGATCACCGGCGGAGGCGACAGTTGGTCGTCTTCGCCGACGAAGAACAGCGTGGGAACCTTCAGGTTAGCTAGCTCGGCGGCGTTGGGCCCGGCCGGCATCCCGCCCGGCGGGGTGTGACGGGGCGGGTTGGTGCGTGATACCTGCAGGTACAGGTTGGCCAGGTTGGGGTTCCGCTGCACGAACAACGGCGCCACGGCGCGGAAGCCGATCTCGCCATTGGCGGCAGGGTTCGCGGCCTGCTTGTCCGCCCAGGCCCGCTGCTCTTCCAGAACCTCCGCCACGTTCATACCCCCCACCGTGTCAGCCATCACCAGGCTCCTGACCCGGTGCGGGTGGGCCACGGCGAACCCCAGCATCGTCCGGCCGCCCATGGACTGCGCCACCAGGTGGGCCGACTCGATCTCCAGGTGGTCCAGCAACCCCCGCAGGTCGTCCACGAACGCGTTGGCTCCCGGCCCGTTGGGGACATCGTACGAATGGCCGAACCCGCGATGGTCGAAGGCGACGCACCGGTACCGCTGCGAGAAGAAGGGTATCTGCTGCCACCAGCTCAGCAGGTTGCCGCCGGCGCCGTGGGCGAAAACGATGGCCTCGCCCTCGCCGTAGCTCTGATAGTGCAGGTCAATTCCGTTGATTTGCGCGCTGCTCACGTTACACCTCTGCTGAATGTCGATATGGGTTGAGGACGTAGTTCACTCGTCCCCCAAGTTTGGCATCGTCGGCTCAGGGTGGCAATCCCGCTGGGATCCGTTGACCGAAACTTGCCTGTCAGCACGATAACAGTTCGTGATATTCGTCATCAATCTATATACCTTGTGGACATATTTGTAAAAGGCGTAAAATGTGCGCCGTTGCGCAACGGCAATCGTCGCGTTGCGCCGTTTTCCTTAATCGCTATGACTAGCAACGACGCACCCTCCGGCGGAGCACGCTTCAGCTTCCGGCCGTCCAACATTTACTACGGTTGGTACATCGTCGGCATCACCGGCTTCGTGATGACCATCGCCACCGTGCCCATGTTCCATGCCATGACGCTGTGGGCGGTGGCGTTGGAAAACGAGTTCGGCTGGAAACGGGGCGCTCTGTCCATGGCCCTGACCCTCACCCGTGTTGAGGGGGGCCTGATGGGCCCCATCGAGGGCTACCTGACCGACAAGCTCGGCGCCCGCAAGATGGTGTTGATCGGTTTCATCATCCTGGGCTTCGGTTTCCTGGCCTTCTCGCAAATCGGGGCCGTATTCTGGCCGGTTTCGCCCCTTTACACCTTCTACTTCGCCTTCATGGTCATGGCCCTGGGGCAGGGCATGGGCAGTTGGGTGCCTATGATGACCACCATCAACAACTGGTTCTCCAGGCGCATGGCCTCGGCGATGGGCTGGGCCAACTGGATCAGCCGGGGTGGTGCGTTGATCGTCGTGCCCCTCATCGGAGTTGGCATCGGCAGCGCCATCGGATGGCAGGGCACTGCGCTTGTGATCGCCATCGTGGTGTTCGCCTCCGCCTTTCCGCTGACGTTTTTCATCCGCAACCAGCCGGAGGACATGGGCCTGCAGGCGGACGGGGAGGCCGCGTCCACGTCGCGAACCCTGGGCGGTCAGCGCGCCTCGTCCGCGCCCCAGGGCCTGACCGCCCACCAGGCCGTGCGCACCTCGGCATTCTGGCTCATCGCCGTGGGTCATGGCCTGACCAGCATGATAATCCTGGCCATCATGACCCACCTCGGCCTGTTTTTGTCCGACGCCGGATTCGGCGGGCACACCGCCTGGGTGGTGACCACCTACACCTTTGTTGCCATGTGGGCGCAGTTGATCGGCGGCTACATCGGCGACCGGTTCCCCAAGCGCTTCGGTATTTTCGTTTTCACCACCATCCAGGCCGGCGCGGTGGTCCTGTTGACCTTCAGCACCCACCTCTGGATGTTCTATGCCTTTGCCGTAATTTTCGGCTTCGGATTCGGCGGCCGGAACCCGCTGACCACCTCCATCCGGGGCGAGTACTTTGGCCGCGGCAATTTCGGCAAGATCCTGGGCATCAGCACCATCCCGATGAACATTCTCCTGCTGGCGGCCAGCCCCTTCGCGGGATACATGTACGACTGGCAGGAGTCCTACACCGTGGCATTCCTGGTGCTGTCGGGGTTCAACTTCGTGGGCGGCATCTGCTTCCTCTTCGCCAAGCGCCCACGCATCCCAACCGCTCCCGCCGCCTCGCCCAGCGTCCCTGTGCCCGCGCCCGCCGCCGCCGGCGACTCGTAACTCGCGACCACCACACGGGACTGCGCGTAACGTGCAAAAGATGAGGGCAGGTTTTCAACCTGCCCTCATCTTTTAGCGTCCGTGTTGTTGCCGATCAGCCCAGATCGGTCTCGGTAATCTCAATGTTGTGGATTGCCAGCCGCTCCGCCGGTTGCGAATTTTCCCCGCTGCGACTCTGCTGCACCGGCGAAGTGGCCAGCGCTTCCAGCACGTCGTCGCCGTCGGTCAGCATCCCGAAAATGGTGTAGTTGGGCGGCAGTCCCGCATTGGCGCCGTGGACGATGAACCACTGGCTGCCGTTGGTGTTGGGTCCGGAATTCGCCATCGCCAGCGTGCCACGCGTGTAGGAGCGCGTCACCTCCTCGTCGCGGAACCGATAGCCGGGACCGCCGGTACCGTCACCGCGAGGGCACCCACCCTGGATCATGAAGTCGTTGATTATCCGGTGAAACTGGTTGTCTTCGTAGAATCCATCCCGCGCCAGGAAGACGAAATTGTTGACCGTCAGCGGGGCTACTTCCGAAAGCAGTTCCACGGTCATATTGCCCTTGTCCGTCTTGATAATGGCGTGATATCGCTTGGTGCCCTCGATGATGAGGCCGGGCGAATTCTCATATTGCTTGGGGGGCATTGAGTGTCTCCTGGTCGTCGTGGATCGGATAAATCCCGCCGATTATACCCCACCGTTAGCGGCGGCCCCCTTCGTTGCTATAATCCGCGCGAACCACGACCAATCCCGGTCATGCGCGGCAACCGACCCATAAGGAGCCCTCCATGCCCAATCCCACCGTCCACATCATCGCCACCGGCGGCAGCATCGCCGGCGTCGGACCGGACCGGATGGACTACATCCGTTATCCCGAAATCGGCGACCACCTCACCATCGACCAGAACCTGGCCCGTGTGCCCGAGATCGGCGAGAACTTCAACATTATCGCCGAGGATATGGTCAGCGTCGGCAGCACCGCCATTGGCCCGGCAAACTGGATCGCCCTCGCCGAGCGCATCCACGCCATCGACCGCGAGGAGCCCGACACTGCCGGCATCGTCATCACCCACGGCACCGCCACCCTGGAGGAGACGGCCTACTTCCTGCACCTCACCGTCAAGTCAGAACGCCCCGTTGTCATCACTGGCGCGATGCGGCCTCCCACCTCTATCAGCACCGACGCCGACCTCAACCTGCTGGACGCTGTGCGCATCGCTTCCACTCCCGAATCATCCGGTATGGGCGTTCTCACCGTGCTCAACAACGAGATCCACTGCGCCCGGGAGGTCTACAAGGCCAACACCCTGCGCGTCGAGACCTTCAAGCCCAACGAGCTCGGCTTCCTGGGCTACGCCGACTCGGACCATCGGGTGGTCTTTTACCGCCGTCCCGTCCGCAAGCACACCACCGACACGCCCTTTCGTGTGGACGGCATGAGCGACCTGCCCCGCGTGGACATCGTGCATTCCTACGCCGGCGCCGACGGGATGCTCATCGATGCGGTGTGCGCCCATGGCTCCGCCGGACTGGTGCTGGCAGGGTTCGGCGCGGGTACATTCCCGCCGACCGTTATCTCCGCCGCCGAGAGTGCCGTCGCCGGTGGTATGCCCGTCGTCCTCGCCAGCCGTTCCAGCGCCGGCCGCGTCGTGATGACCCCGCGCAAGGACGAACAGGGTTTCATCGTCTCCGACAACCTCATGCCCCAGAAGGCCCGCCTCCTCCTCATGCTCGGCCTCACTATCACCAACGACCGCCACGCCCTCCAGCAGATGTTCTACGAATACTGATATGCAAGCGGGTTCGTTACCACATAGCGGCTTATCTCTGGGCGACGAGAACAAGGGGCAAACATGAACCGCAACAACCAGTCTTTCGCCGACTCGTTCTTCTCACTCCATTGTGAGTTGATGCAGGCCACGTCAACCCTGCTATACCTACTCCAGGGTATGGAGGCAGTTAGAACAAGCCGCATCGAAATGTACGGCCAATCCCGGACTGGTCAGCAGGACCCACAATCTCATTCTGCTGAACTGTCATACACGCACGTGACCATCGCTGTGCATAGCTCCAGTGCGGACCATCGAGAAGTGATCAGACGGCGTGGGCAAGCCGAGCAACTCGCGTTCAAGGGTTGGGTGGAGCAGGTGTATCACATCATTTGGGAAAGAAATTACCGCAGGGAGTTGGAACAGAACCTCCAGCCTCCCGGCGATATGCAGGGGTCAGTGTTCCCGCACAAAATTCCTCCTAAATTAGATCCGATCGGCGATTTCCGGCACATCCGGAACGATTTCATCCACAACGGTGTGGCGACCACCCGGGAGACAGGCCAATGCACGGTTCTCAAGTGGTTCGAATGCGGCGACCCAATGATTCTAAGCACTGACCACGTTTTTGATTTCTTGAATCAGATGGGGTTCATGGTGTCCACGACCGCGAGAGACAGGGGCGGATCGCAAGCTAAATTAGTTGCTTTGCAAACCTTGGACGATACATTCTTGGACGGGCACGAAAAACAGATCGTCTCCATCAGACCCTATGCAAAAAGAAACGAAGACGGCACCGTACAGTACCTGGTAAGCGTAGTGTTCGAGAACGGTGTTTACCTCAGCAAGGACATTTCTGCCATGTTAGGGCCCACTTCGCCACCGGATGCAGAAGGCTTCTGTAATACGACCCACATAGGCACTGGAGGCAACGTCAACTTGCCGGACGAGAACTTCATAAGCAGAGATGCCCTTTATCAAGAAGGCATAGATGTTCTACTTGGTAGACAGAAAAGTGCTCCGCACCTCCCTGGCGCATGGGTCGCATTCTTTTAGAGGGTGTCTAAAAAGATCGGAATTGGGGTAGAGATACAGAGGCGTGATAAGGGGGTTGGTCGTAACTTAGGGGTATGAAACGACCAGCGTATCCCAGCGACCTCAGCGACCGAGAATGGCAACTGCTCGAACCCCTGTTGCCACCCCCCAAACCGGGCGGCCGGCCGATTACGTACCCCCGGCGGGAGATCGTCAACGCCATCCGCTACGTGCTGCGCACTGGATGCTCCTGGCGGATGCTGCCCCATGACCTGCCGCCGTGGCGCATCGTGTTCCATTACTTCCGGACTTGGCGTCGTGATGGCACCTGGCAACGGGCACATGACACCCTGCACGCCGAGTTACGGCAGACCCAGGGTCGCCAGGCCAGTCCCAGCGCAGCCATCATCGATAGCCAACATCATCGATAGCCAATCGGTGAAGACCACTGAAAAAGGGGGCCCAAAGGCTACGACGCTGGCCAGAAGGTGAAGGGCCGCAAACGCCACATCGTGGTGGACACCCTGGGACTGCCGCTGGCGGTGGCAGTGCATCTGGCCGACATTCAAGACCGGGACGGCGCCCGGTTGGTACTGACCCGGCTGTTGGGGCGTTTCCCTCGACTACAGCTGATCTGGGCTGATGGGGCCTACGGCGGCAAATTGGTAGAGTGGGCCAGGACAGTGTGCGGCTGGACCCTGGAGTTGGTGCGGCGTCCAGCACAGCAGCATACCTTTCAGGTCCTGCCCCGGCGGTGGGTCGTGGAACGCACCTTTGGTGGGCTGAACCTGCAACGGCGGTTGAGCAAGGACTACGAAGCATTGTGTGAAACCACCGAAACCTGGATTTACATCGCAATGACCGGCCTCACCCTGCGCAGACTGGCCCGCCTCCCCCATTTTTAGACACCCTCTTAGCCCTTTAGGTCGGACTGATCGGGTATGCGTGGCCGTGACCAATTACGACCATGCCAGCTACTTACGCTCAGGAACGCATTGGCGAGATGTCCTCTGACGTGGCAGCACATTGACCGCCGTGTATAATGCGGCCCATTCCGCCCTTGGCCACTATTTGAGGAGCGCAATACATGGCACAGGCAGCCGGCGTCAGCCCTTCCCAACCCGCCGCCCACGACGCGCCGCCACGCACCAAGGGCTCGGTGATGGCCACCACGCTGGTGGGCGCTCATGCCTTCGAGCACCTGTACGCCCACAGCATCCCCATCATCATCCTTGCCATCATCACCGAGTTCGAGTTGGGGGCTCTGAGCGTCGGCGCCGTGGTCGCCATACGCTCCATCTTCGGCGGCATCACCAGCACCGCCGGCGGGTTCCTCGTCGACCTGTTCCACCATAGAGTGGCCTGGGTACTGGCTATCAGCACGCTGATGATCGGCACCGGCTACCTGCTCATGTCCATCGCCCCCTCCTACGCCCTGATCCTATGTGCCCTCGCCCTGGGTTCAATGGGCAGCGCGCTGTGGCACCCACCGGCCCTGGGCCTGCTGGCCCGGCGATTCCCGGAGCGGCGCGGCCTGTTCATATCCATGCACCGCTCCACCGGCAGCGTGGGCGACGTCATTGGCCCGCTGGCCGCCGGCGCGCTGATCGCCGGCGCCCTCACCTGGAGCGGCGGCGCCGGCGAGGCCGAGGTGGGCGTATCCTGGCCGTTGCCCTGGGGTACCGTCGACTGGCGCTACATCCTCGGGTTCAGCACGCCGGTGATGTTCATCGCCACCGTGGCCATCTTCTTCCTGCTGCGCCACGCCGGCAGCGAGCGGCCCGTCAACGTGGACATCGGAGCTCGCGTCCGCACCAACTGGGCCGGCATGAAAGACGCCTTCCGCGGCACCGGCATGTGGGCCATATTCTCCGTGTCCGCCGTGCGCGGCATGGCCGACCGGTCCCTCGTGTTCCTGGTCCCCCTGTACCTGATCCACCTGGGAGTCAGCGAATTCCAGGCCGCCGTTCACGTCATGCTCATGGTGCTCCCCGGCATCCTCTTCGGCCCGATTATCGGATCGCTGTCCGACCGCATCGGCCGTCGCCCCCTGATCATCTTTATCATGGGGGTCACCACCATCCTCACCATGGCCATCATCCTGGTCAGCGGCGCAGGCTACAATGCGTGGATCACCGTCTTCGTCGCCATCTACGGGATGATGAACTTCTCAGTCAACAACCTGACCCAGGCCGCCGCCGCCGACATCGCCGCCGGCCGTCGCCTGGAGTCCAGCTTCCTCGGCCTGATGTGGGGCAACAACACCCTGTTCGGAGCCATCGCCGCTTTCATGATCTTCGGCCCGGTGGAATGGTTTGACTGGAAGTACGGCTTCTTCATCGCCGCCGCCATCTACTTCGCGGGGTTCCTTGTCTCTTTGATGATCCCTGGCAAACCGCGAGAACCCGAGGCGGTGCCGGCACAGGACTCCCCGTCCGAGCCTGTGGAAGTCCAGGAGCCCGAGGCGGTTCCGGCTCCGGCCTGATCGCAGGGCCATAGCAGGTTGACGACAGCCCAGACGACATTGCCGGATACGCCGGCCGAGGGTGGACGCCGCACGGGAAACGGTGTGCTGGCGTCCACCCTCATTGGCGCCCACGGCTTCGAACATCTAATTTCCAACACCATACCGCTGCTGACCACGGTAATGGCGGTGGAACTGGGCCTGGGCGCGCTGCAGGTGGGGGCCATCGTAGCGGTGCGTTCGGCCTCGGCGGGGATAACCAGCGTGACTGGAGGATTCCTGTCCGACCTGCTCCACCACCGGATTGCCTGGGTGCTGTCCATCAGCGCTTTCCTCACCGCGGTGGGACTGCTGCTGATCGCGATATCCCCTTCGTATGCCGTGATACTGCTGGCGCTGGCGCTGGCGTCGTCCGGGGCGGCGCTTTGGCATCCGCCGGCGCTGGGTCTGCTGGCGCAGAGATTTCCCAACCGCCGCGGGCTTTTCCTGTCCATGCACCGTTCCACCGGCAGCGTGGGCGACGTGGTGGGGCCGATGATTGCCGGCATCCTGCTGCTTGGAGCGTTGCGCTGGGAGGCGGCCGACGGTCTGGCTGTGGGTTGGGAACTGGGTATCGAGCCGGTCAGCTGGCGCTGGATTCTGGCCTGTGGCGCGCCGATTATGTTCATTGCCACGTTTGTCATCTACGGATTGCTGCGTCATGCCGGCAACGCACCACCGGTGAACGTTGACCTGGGGCAGCAGCTGAGGACCATGTGGCAAAGCACCTACGTAGCCTTTCGCGGGACGGGTCTATGGGCCATCTTTGCGGTGGCTGCAGTGCGGGGGATGGCCGATGGGTCGATGCTGTTCCTGGTGCCGCTGTACCTGACCCAGGCGCTGGGCATCAACACCTTTCAGGCGTCAGCGCATCTGGCGCTGATGGTAGGGCCAGCGATGGTAACCGCTCCACTGCTTGGCGCTCTGTCCGACCGGGTGGGACGAAAGCCGCTCATCGTGTTCCTGATGGCCTTCGCCACGGTATTGACCTTGGCAATTCCCATGGGCGGGCAACAGTACTCGGTCTGGATAACGGTCTGCGTTGCCCTGTATGGATTGCAGCACTTCACGGTGATCAACCTCACCTCGGCCGCTGCCGCCGATGTCGCGGCGCGCTACCGTCTGGAGTCCAGCTTCCTCGGCCTGATGTGGGGCAACAACGTTCTCTTCGGCGCCGTTGCCGCGGTGTTCATATTCGGCCCCATCGAGTGGTTCGGCTGGCAGTATGGCTTCTTCATCGCCGGCGGCATTTACGCCGTCGGCTTCCTGGCGGCCCTGGCCATCCCCGGCCGGGAGCGGGAGCCGGCAGCGTAGTCTGATGCTAAAATATTGAACGGATCAAGTTGCATACAAGGCACAAAGGATCAATAAATGGCTTCACCAAAGCGCCGAGTGTTTTTCAGTTTTCATTACGAGAAAGACGCATGGCGTGCCGCGAAAATTAGAAACGCTGGCACTTTGGAAGGCAACGAGCCTGTCACCGATAACAACTGGAAAACCATCAAGAGAGGCGGCGAGTCTGCTATCCAACGGTGGATCGATCAACAGATCAGTACCAGATCATGTACTGTAGTTTTGATCGGAAGGGATACAGCGCGTCGCAAGTGGGTAGAGTACGAAATCGTCAAATCGTGGAACTCAGGAAAAGGCGTCGTGGGCATTTACATCCACAACCTGAAAGATCGATTCGGTTACCCGACCGCCCAAGGCGCAAATCCATTTGACGTTCTGCGGTTTAATGGCACCAGGCAGGCGATGTCGGCGGTCGTGAAAACCTACAACCCGCCATACTGGAACAGCCAGGCGGTATACCAATACATCACCAACAACATAGCGGCATGGGTCGAAAACGCCATCAGACAACGTAACCCACGATGAAGAATGCACCATGGCCAGCCAACCGGAATACGATGCCAATTCTGAGGCAGTACGAGCGCACCTGACCATTCTGCAGAGTGTCATCAATAGGATGGCCGGAAACAGCGCGTCGTGCAAGAACTGGTGCATCGTGCTGGTGGCGGCCATTTTGGTGCTGGTGGCCCGCACCGGCGCTCCTGCCTACGCATTGTTGGCCCTGATCCCGGCCGTGCTGTTCCTGTTCCTCGACGCCTATTACCTTGCGCTGGAACAGGCCTTTCGCCGTTCGTACGAGACCTTCGTGGACCGGCTGCACGACGGCACGGTGACCCTGGCTGACCTGTACGTGGTGAAACCCGGCCGGCCCGTCGGCCGGCAGATGCTGGTCAGCCTGCGGTCCACCTCGATCTGGCCCTTTTACTTCGCGTTGGTGGTGGCGATCCTGCTGGTGTGGCTGCTGGGATACTTCCTGCCGCCCGGAGGCTGGTTCTCATACGCGCCGCTTCCGCCTTGATCTGAGAGCAGGGAAGTTGGCCAGGGGCCGTCACCGCTGGGCGGTTATAATGATCCCGTACCATTCGGATGCGGAGTGCAGCCATGCTGTCGCCGGAGCAAATACAAGAAGTACGTGACAAGGTTTGGCTCGCCGACCAGGCCATGGCCCAACGTGACCACGAACTATTTTGTACGCGCATTTGGGAGGCCACCGCCCACGCTATCAAGTGCGTTGCCACGGAGCGGGGTTGGCCTTTGGGCAGTTTTGAGGAGATTTGGGATGCCGGCCGACGGCTGGCCGCAGAGTCCGACAATGAATTCGGATGGACCTCGGCCCTTGGGTCCGCCGAGCTGCTGCGTACTAACGGGCAGGGGTTGGTTCAGGAACCGTACGAAATCGAGGAAGACTGGGACATTTCCACCAGTTTCATCAATCGTTTGCTGGGTTTTTCAGTGCGCAACGTCAAATGACTGCTCCGGAACGGATCCATCAGACAAACCGATTTCTCACGTTGGCGGAAGATCTTTTGGGCGTTGGCAACACCATGGCGGGCGCTGAAATGCTGTATGGCGCTCTCACGCAAGTGATCATTGCGGTGGCCGTCCGCCGAGATTGGCCCTACATGGACCACCGTCAAAGGCGACAGGTGATTCGCGATCTGGCGATGGTTTCCAACGATCCTGACATCGTTGACGCCTTTGGTGACGCTCAAAGGCTGCATGTTCACTTTTATCTCAACAACTTGCGGGGTGATCCTCTTGTCGCGGCGATAGGCACAACCCGCGGCCTCGGCAACCGCCTCCTTCCAATGGCCGCCTGATATGCCGCTGTTTACCTCTCACGCCCGCCTCGCCGGCCTCTTCCTTCTCCTCGCCGCCGTTGCCACTGCGGTTTCCGTGATAACCCGCCTCAACAGCAGCGTGGAACCTCCACCCGGCAACCCCATACTATTCCCCAACATCCTGGACACCGTGCAGTACGTCGTCGCCGGCTCCGCGCGGACACTCTCCGGCTTTGCACTGGTCGCGGCGGCAGTGTCCCTGAGGCTCGCGCTAAGGCGGAGTCAACCCGTAGCCGCAGGCATCGCCACCACTTTGCTGGGGTTCTCAGGCGCGGCTACCGCGGTATCGGGCGCTTGCATGCTCGTGCTGGCCGCCGAGATCCCGCAGGCAGTTGGTGGCGGGCCTGGCCCTGTGGTTGCCCCGATCATGTGGGAGATTCCTGGCTGGATTGAACCGGTGGACGCCGGCCGGTGGATTACCGGTACGATTGGTTTCACCCTGGCCGGTCTCGGCCTGATCGCTCTCGGGCCAGTGCAGTGGCGTATCGGTGGGCTGCTCAAGATCAGCTCCATCGTCGGGGTGATCATCGGCGTCGCCATGCTCCTCATCTGGGTTGACGCCGCCACCGCAATGCACCGGATTTCCGGCGTTGCGTTTCTGATTTGGCTCATCGCCAGCGGCGTTTGGCTGGTGGCCGGGCGGCTCCAACCGCCTGAGCCGGCCCGGACCTGATCCGAACTTTCACAAACGACTGGAGCTTTTGAACATGGCTGACCGCGCTACCAACCTCGCCACCGTCCACCGCGTCCACGCTGAATTGACCACGCTGCTGGACGGTATGGACTACTGCATGGATTGGAAAGACGGCGACGGGTGGTGCGCCCGGGAGGTCCTGTACCACCTGGTCGACACTCCCGAAGGTGGTATCGGCAGCATCATCGCCGGCGTCCTGGCCGGCACTCTGCCAGAGGTCACCATCCTGCCCGATATCAGCAACATGACGCCGGAACGCCTGGCCGCCGACAAAGACGACGCCCTAGCCGGACCACTGGCCATCCTGCAAACCGCCGAGGATGCCATCTCCAACGCCGGCGACGATGATTTTGAGGAACGAACCGCCATGGCCCACCTGCCACACCGCGGCATCCACGAACAACGCACGGCACAATCCTTCATAGACGGTTTGGAGCGCCACTGGGGCGAGCATCTGAACCAACTGCGCGCCATCCGCGAGGCGTTGGGCATGTGACACAACACGCCGCGATTGACACTCCCGGAACCGCCCGGTTATATTTCAGCTAGTATCATGCGCAAAATAGGAGGAAACCACCAATGACTACACAGACGGGTCGAGCCAGGTTTGAAGCCGGCAACGTAACTTTCGTCGTCCAGCATGAGCTGTGGGACGGCAATATCCAGGACCACTCCGACCAGGGCGTGGTTATTCTGGTTGAGGTCGGCGGCGAGACCGCCCTCCGGTTCAACTGCTTCGATATCGAGAAGAGCTACGTCTACGCCCCCGACGGCAAGAACGTCACGTACCGCATGGACCACACGGTCGACGGCAACCCCATCGGCTGGTCGGTGAAGACCATTCGCAACAACTTCGCCGCCATGTTGACCACAGCCGGGTATGCTGACGCCGCCGGCTCTCTGGATATGGGCGCGGTGAATGCGGTGTTGGCCGACGTGGACAGCACGGCGCGAATCAAGTTCGCCGCCGAACGCAACACCGTCAAGCACAACCGCGGCACCGACATCATTGAGGCCGGCAACATCCGCTTCGGCCTGGAGATGCGCCGGCAGGCGTCTGGCGACGGCGGATTGGCCATCCACGTGCTGAGTGAGCTCGCTGGCAACACCGGCCGGGTATTCACCGAGGAAACCGAGCTCCTCGCCTTCGACTGCTTCCGCGACGATCCTCACTACCACTACGGCCCTCGCAACAAGAACCATCGGATTTTCTGGGACAAGACATTGGTTCCCGACCCGTTGGGCTGGTGCCTGGACCAGTTCAAGACCGGCAAGCTCAAGGCCATGCTGGAACGCGCCGGCTACCCTGGCGTCGCCGCCGATCTGGACGAAGACCTCCTCGCCTCAGTGATCCCCCAGGTGGAGTCCCGCGGCCGCGAGATGGAAGCCGACGGCATCCCCCCTGAAGTCACGCCCAACCTGGTGCGGTAATCCGACAACACCAAGCAAGGCCGTAAGGCCCGAGTCTGCCGCCGCCGGCCAACGTGCAGGTGGCGGCGATTTTTGCGAGTTTGCCCGGTGCAAACGCCCGGTGTTAGACTCATTGTCGCTCCGCTGACTCAAGCCCCGCGCCGTCATACTCGCCCTCGACCGGAGGAACCATGGCCGCCCAGACAGTTGCCGAACTTACCATCGACGAGTTCCGCGCGTTGATCCGCGAAACCGTCACCGAGGTCGTCGCGGAGTTGCTGGACGACCCGGACGAGGGGCTGGAACTAACCGATTGGGCAGCAGCCAGGCTGCAAGCGGCGAGAAAGGCTGCTGAGGGTCAACGCCCAACCAAACCCTTGTCCGAAGTGGCCCGACGACATGGTCTGTCTGCCTGATGTACGGCGTCGAAATGACCGATGATGCCGAAGACGATTTGTCGCACCTTGACGGGATGATTGCGCAGCAGGTGGTTAACCGGCTAGTTTGGCTGGCCGAAAATGCAGAGTCGGTCCAACACCAAGCATTGACCGGACGTTGGCGTGGTTTCTACAGGTTACGCGTAGGAAACTACCGTGCGTTGTACACACTGGATCACCCGCGCCAGAGGATTGTCGTGGAACTGGTCGGGCACCGCAGCGAAGTCTATCGCTCCAATTAGGAGAGTTGCACGGCTTTATCCGATATGCCACCTGCCTCTGACGTCACCATTAAATTAGTCGAAACCCCCGCCGAGCTCGAGGGCGCATTCAGCCTGCGCATCCGCGTCTTCGTGGGCGAGCAGGGCGTCCCCGCCGACATCGAGGTGGACGAGGCCGACACTGATCCCAGCACCGTCCACGCCGTGGCCCTGCATGACGGCGTTATCATCGGCACCGGCCGCCTGCTGCCCGACGTCGACGGCAAGGGTCCGCACATCGGGCGCATGGCCGTGGAACAGGACCGGCGGCGAGGCGGCGTCGGTGGGTTGGTGCTGAACTTCCTGGAAGACCAGGGCCGTGCCCGAGGCTTCCGGCAGATCACCCTCCACGCCCAGGAGTACGTCAAGTCCTTCTACGCCGGCCACGGCTACCGCGAGGTCGGCGAGATGTTCCAGGAAGCGGGCATTCCCCACCGCGAGATGGTCAAGGAACTCTGATGCCGGGAGGCACACCGCAATATGGGCATCCTCACCGATGAAATGAAACGGGCCCTGACGGAACAGCGACTGATCTTCGCCGCCACCGTCTGTCCCGACGGCACCCCCAACCTTTCGCCCAAGGGCACCATCATGGTCTGGGACGACGATCACATCCTGTTCACCGACCTGGCCTCACCAGGGACCATGCGGAACCTCGCCCACAATCCGTCGATTGAGATCAACACCCTGGACGTCTTCGCACGCAAGGGCTTCCGCTTCAAGGGTACCGTGGCCGTCCACAAGGATGACGACCTCCAGGAGGCGGTCAAGGAGCGGATGCGCAACGGGCCCTCCAACGCAACCGGCCTGGCCGACAGCGTGCGTGCCGTCGTCCTGATCCGCGTCGAACAGGCTCTCCCATTGGTGTCCCCCGGCTACTGGGGCGGGGCAACTGAGGACCAGATGCGCCGCGACTGGGAGGACTACTGGGGCCGCATCAACGCCAACTGGCGCGAGCATCAGGAGAAAGGTGGGGACGAATAACCACTCGCCCCCACGTGTCTAAAGACGGGCTAGGCTACCACTGCTGCCTCAACGCCGTCCATCACCCGCACTTCCATCTTGGCGATATGGCTGGTTGGCCGGTCGCCCAGTCCGCTCCGCTCCGGCGAGGCGAAGTAGGCCGCTTCCTTCTCCGCGATCTGGTCCGCGCTGTCAAACCGGCGCACCCAGATGAACTCCGTCCGGTCGGCGTTAACGTAGCTGGAAACCACCGGGATATCTAGGCGGTCGTGCAGCGGGCGGATGTGCTCGTTGAACAAGCCCAGCCAGGAATCCATCATCCCGCGATTGATGGTGTAGATGCGCAGTTGGTAGGTAGCCATTGTCTTCTTCCTCCGGGTGTGATTGTTCGTGCGGAATGTCAGGTCAGGCGACCTGGTACTGGGCGATGGCGTCCTGGCTGAAGGAGAGGCCCAGGCCAGGCCGATCGGGTACCAGGATCTCACCGTCGACGATGTCCGGCGTTTCGTCAAAGAGGCGCAACGTCCAGGGCATGTACTCCACTGTCAGCCCGTTGGGGATGGCGGAGATGGTGTGCACCTGCACCTCCGGTATCAGGTGGGACACCACCGGCAGGTTGAACGCCTCGGCCATCCCGGCGATCTTGCGGAAGGGCGTGATGCCGCCGGCGCGGAGCAGGTCCACCATCACGATGTCGATGCTGCGTTGCTCCACCATGTGCCGGAAGGATCGGATGCCGTACACGTACTCGCCAGCGGCAATAGGTGTCGTCAACGCGTCCGCGACCCGCGCCAGCCCCTGGTAGTCGTCCCGGGCCACCACATCCTCCAGCCAGAAAAGGTGGTACTGCTCCACCATGCTGCCGATCTGGATGGCCTGGTTTACATTCCACAGCTGGTTGATGTCGCACATCAGGTCGATGTCCGGCCCGATGGCGTCGCGCAGAGTGCGTATGCGCGCCACCTCGCGGGCCGCGGTGGGTTCCGCGCCCATCTGGGTTTTCATCTGGCGGAATCCCTGCTCCACCAGTCGCGGACCGGCCTCGGCCAGGTACTCCAACCCCATCGGTCGCATCAACGCGCCGCTGGCGTACGTGGGCGCGCGATCGCGGTAGCCGCCCATCAGCGAGCACACAGACTGGTCCAGCGCCTTGCCCTTGATGTCCCATACCGCCATATCGATGGGCGCCAAACCGAGGGAGAGAATGCCTTCCGGCCCCGCCGAGGAGCAGGCATCCATAAGCTTTCCCCACACCGCCTCGGGGTTCATCGGGTCCTCGCCCACCGCCAGTCCGGCCAGGTCGTCCACTGCCCGCCTCAGCGCGTGCACCAGTGGCCCCCCGAAAAAGGTCAGACCCACGCCGGTGATGCCCTCGTCGGTATGCAGTTCAAGGGTGACGAACTCCCGGGTGCCGGGCTGGTCAATGCCGACCACCAGCGGATTGTCGGCCGGTGTCTGCAGAACGCGCGTCGTCGCGCCGGTAATTTTCATCAGGTTGCGCTCCTGTGTTTTGATGCTGACAAGGCCAGCGGGGCAATTATAACCCGAACAACCCTCACACGCCCCAGTTTGACGCCCGTCCCCCGCCGGCGTAGCATTAGATCATCCGAACGCAGATCCTCAATACCCCACGGGAGGCGCCGATGACGACTGTACCGAGCAATACCGACGATATTCGCCAGACCGTCCAGGAGCACTATGGTCAGCGTGCCTTGCGAGTGATCCAGTTGACCGATGTCACACCCCCCCAGGGGGTCGGATGCGGCGCCGAAAGCTGCGGACACGGAACCTGTGGCGGAGAGGACTGTGGACACGACGCTGCAGCCTGCGGATGCGGCGACGCGACCGCCGCTGCCTGCTGCGGGCCCGCGGATACCGAACGCGCTATGACCCTGTACCAGGAAGCCCAACTCCGGGGCCTGCCCGTGGAGGCCATGGCGGCCTCGGCCGGCTGCGGCAACCCGACGGCTTTGGCTGACCTGCGCCCCGGCGAAACGGTGCTGGATCTCGGTTCCGGCGGCGGCATTGACTGCTTCATCGCCGCCGAGCAGGTGGGCGAGTCCGGCCAGGTCTTCGGGCTCGATATGACCCTCGAGATGCTGGCCCTTGCCAACGCCAACCGCGACCGCATGGGCCTCACCAACGTTGAGTTCGTGCCGGGCCATCTTGAGGACATCCCACTGCCCGACTCCAGCGTCGACGTTGTGATCAGCAACTGTGTCATCTGTCTGTCCCCCGACAAGGACGCCGTGTTCCGCGAAGCCTTTCGTGTCTTGAACCCCGGTGGCCGCCTCCACGTGTCCGACATGCTGGCCCTCAGCGAGGACGGTCCACGCCTCACCGACGCCGAAGCTTGGGCATCCTGCATCGGCGGCGCGGAGTATCGCGGAACCTATCTGGATCGCATGGTCGCTGCCGGTTTCACCGATATCGCAACCATCGACGAGACCATCCGCTTTGACGAGGACGACGTTCCCCTCAACGTCGCGAGCGTTAAGGTGTCGGCTCGCAAGCCGCAGTAGTCCCGTCTTCACCCCGCGCGGCTTTTCGACTGGGCGTGCCACAGGCTCGCCCAGCCGTGTTCCGACCCTGCCACACTCCCGCGTTGCGCGTTATAATGCCATCGGTTTCCTCGCGCACGTCTCTTGAGATTGGATAACATGGCCGAAGCTCCACAGCACAATCCTAACGACGAATACGCCCGTCAGTTCATGCCGCCCGCACGGCGCGCCCGGTTGCCCGTGCAAGAGGCCGCGGCCGATGCCGCTGAAGAAACCGTGCTGGTTGCGGATACTCCTCCGGAAAATATCGAGGCAGACTCCGTAGTCGCAGTTGCCTCAGACGGCGCATCCCAGAGTGCCCCGCCGAAACCCGTGGCGCCCGAACGCGCGCCCCTCGAACCCGTCCCGCCGCGACCCGCGTCCGATAACGGCGTTCGTCCGGCCCCCGCGCCGGCCCCTGAACCTTGGGCGAACGCAGCCGAAGAGGACGAAGTTGCGCCGGCCTACGTTGAAGCCAACGACCTGTTCAAGATCTACAAGCCGGCCGATTTGGAAGTGGTCGCCCTGCGCGGCGTCGACCTGGAAGTCCGGTCCGGCGAGCTTATTGGCATCGTCGGCGCCAGCGGCTCCGGCAAAACCACCCTCCTGAACATTCTGGCAGGGTTGGAACGCCCCTCCGCCGGCCGAATCCGGGTCGGCGAACGCGATCTCCTCGACATCACCGACAAGGACCTGGTGGCCTATCGCCGTCGGGAGGTGGGGTTCGTCTGGCAGGCCACCGGCCGTAACCTGGTGCCCTACCTCAACGTCCGCGACAACATCGAGCTGCCCCAAGCCATCGCCAGCACCGGCAAGCGGCAGCGTCGCCAGCGAGCCGAGGAATTGCTGGAAGCCCTGCAGATGCCCGACAAGGCCCGCCGTTACCCTTCCGAGTTGTCCGGCGGCGAGCAGCAGCGCGTCGCCATGGCCGTCGCCCTGGCCAACAACCCTCCGCTGCTCCTGGCCGACGAACCCACGGGCGAATTGGACACCAACATGGCCGAGGAAGTCTTCCGGATGCTGCAGCGCATCAACCGGCAGTTCGGAGTCACCATTATTATCGTTACCCACTACGCTGGAATCGCCAATTGGGTTGACCGCGTGGTTCGCATCCGCGACGGACGCATCGGATCTGAGTCATACCTCATGTCCTCCTATCGCGGTGGCGAAGGCCAGGAGGAGGAATACCTGGTGGTCGACCGCGCCGGCCGCCTCCAGTTGCCCCGCGAATACGTGGAGCAGTTGTCGCTGGGGGGCCTGGCCACCGCCGGTATGGACGAGGAAACCGGCTCAATTACCCTCCGCCCGGCCACAGCTCCGCATCGCAGCCGGGAGCGGTGGGAGACCGGAGCAGCCAGCTAGGCGGTCCGGTGCGGGTATCCAAACTGAGGCAACCCGATGGTTGAGGTGACGGCGGCGCTTGCTACGGAATCGGTCGTCCGCGAGTTCGGCGAAGGAGAAAGCGCCGTACGCGCGGTCAACGAGGTCACGATCAGTATCTCACCTGGCGAATTCGTCGCCCTTGTGGGCCGGTCCGGGTCCGGCAAGACCACCCTGCTGAATCTGCTGGCGGGACTCGACCGCCCCAGCTCCGGCAAGGTGTGGTTCGAAGGACGTGAACTGTCCCAGATGCCTGAACGCGATTTGGTCGGCCTTCGCCGCAACCGCATCGGCTTCGTGTTCCAGTCCTTCGGGCTGATACCCCTGCTGTCCGCCTTCGAAAACGTGGAACTGCCCCTGCACATCGCCGGCATGTCCTGGCGTGACCGCCGCCGCCGCGCCAACGAGGCCCTGGACCTGGTGGGACTTACCGGACGCTCCGGCCATCGTCCCTACGAACTTTCCGGCGGCGAGCAACAGCGTGTCGCCATCGCCCGCGCCCTGGTCGCCGATCCATCGGTGCTCTTCGCCGACGAACCCACCGGCGAGCTCGACAGCGTCACCGGCCAGACTATTGGCGGCATCATGCGTGACATCGGCGCCAGTCGCGGCGTTACCGTCGTCACCGCCACCCACGACCTACTGCTCGCCGACATGGCCGACCGGCGCCTCCAGATGGCCGATGGGAGCATCGCTTCGGTCGACGCCGCGCCGGCGCACTGAACTCGACCACGCCCCCTTTGTCGTCTCGTCGTTTGCGACGTTCCGCACGGGCATGTTATAGTCTGGCCTACTTACCAGTGTCTACGAAACACGTACTCAGGAGCACTGCATGGCTTACGTAACGCCGCGAGACGGCGAAACTCCAGAGAGCCTGGTGAATCGATTCCGGGCGTCTGTACAACACGCCGGCATCCTGCGCGAACTGAAGGACCGCCGGTTCTTCCGCTCCAAGGCGCAGAAGGAACGCTTGGCGGCCCAGCGGGCGGCCCGGCGCCGCCGTCGGCAGCGGCGGTAGCCCATCGCGAGGCTGACCCGCGTTCAGCCTCCGCAAATTGACCCTGTGCGGGCGCGGTTTTAGACTCCGCCGGCGCCACAATCGGAATAAGTCCGCCGGGTGTGCTTGGCCCGGCGGCGTTCTTCACATGCAAGGAGGGCAGGTTTGCCGCGCTATGACTATCGGTGCACGGAGTGCTCTACCGAGTTCGAGTTGGTTCAGACATTCAGCGAGGCCGGCCAGGGCGAATGCTCGTCGTGCGGCGGCGCCGGCCAGCGTGTATTCCACGCCGTGCCCGTGATATATAAGGGCAGCGGTTTCTACACCACCGACTACGGCCGGCCCAAGCGCCCTGTCGAGAAGGAAGACAGCAAGGCATCCGACTCCGAGACCAAGTCACCAGTCCCCTCTACCAGCGGTGGCGACTCATCGTCCGCAGACTCTGGCTCTTCATCCTCCTCGGATGCTCCTGCCCCGGCTGCCGCAGCCGCTGGCGATTCCGCCTGATCTACCAGCACGGGTATTCGACCAATCGGTCCGCGCTCCAGGGTGCGGCCTTTCGATTGCCATCAGCTAATCGCCAGCACCATGCGCGCTCTCATCCAGCGGGTTGCGTCCGCATCTGTCTCCATCGCCGATGATGAGGTCGGACGCATCGGTCCCGGACTGGTCGTGCTGTTGGGCGTGGCCAATGGCGACGACGAGACCGACGCCCGCTACCTTGTCGACAAGATCGTCAATATGCGCATCTTCGCCGACGCGCAGGGCCGCTTCAACCTGTCGGCCCTCGACGCGGGCGGTGATCTCCTGGTCGTGTCCCAGTTCACCCTCCACGCCGATACCCGCCGCGGCCGGCGCCCTGACTTCACCGCCGCCGCTGACCCCGAAACGGCAATTCGCCTCTATGAAGGGGCCGTGGCGATGTTCCGCGAGACCGGCCTCACCGTGACCACCGGCGAATTCCAGGCCTATATGCAGGTGAGCCTGCAGAACGACGGCCCCGTCACCATAATGGTCGACAGCGCCGACCGTGGCCGTCCCCGCCGGGGCTGACGGCGATCCCCGATCGCGTGGGCTGGCTGGCCTACCGATGCCAGCCCATTCCCTTGTACATCCCGCGCAGGAAGGCGATCTGTCCGCCGTGGGACACGCAGTCCCACGTCATCTGCCCCAGCGCTGCCGCAACGGTGCGCGGCTCCGACACCGGTGGGATGATCTTCGCCTGGTGCATCTGGGCTTCCGTCAACCCGGGCAGGTATTCACGCAAAGCTGAGCGCACCTGCTCGAAGTATTCCATCTGCAGGGCGCGGGACGGCGGCTGCCAATCGCACACCATCTGGTGCGTCCAACCCAGCCCACGGTTCTCGCCGTCCGCCGGCATCCCGTAGTGCTGCGCCCAGTTGTTCGTGTCCCATAGCTGCGGCAGGTCCCGCAGCCGGGTGTGAATGAACGAGTCGATCACCCGGGACAGGTGCCACAATATCCAGGCCACCGAGTTGCAGTCGTCCGCCGGGATGCGCCGCAATTCGTCGTCGTCGAGGTCCCTGAGAGCCAGGTCCATGGTGGTGAAATTGTTTTCCAGGGCGGAAATAAGGCCGTCGGCGGCTGCTGGCATGGTGGTCGCCTCCTGGTCGGTTGGTACCGGGATAATTCTGGGTTGGCAATAACACGTGCGGCGCAATCCTTCGTCGGTGCATTGCCTCGCCCGCCGGGACTATACTATTGCTAATCCCCACCTTTCAACAGCAGGACGATGCAGATGAGCACTCCATCCTCCGCCGAAAACCCCGTTGAACGCGCTCGCCAACTCCGGGATCAGCTCTGGTTCCACAACGAGCGGTACTACAACGACGACGCACCCATCATCAGCGACGGGCAGTACGACGCGCTGATGCAGGAGCTCCGAGACCTGGAGGCCCAGTATCCCGAACTCCGTTCCGCCAGTTCGCCCACCCAGTTGATTGGTGGCAGCGCCTCCGACCGCTTTCCCCAGGTTCAGCATCCCATACCCATGCTAAGCCTTGCCAACGCCTTCAGCCGTGACGACCTCGAGGCCTGGCACCGCCGCGTCACCGACCTGCTGGACGGCCAACCCTTCCGCATGGTATCCGAGCTCAAAATCGATGGCCTCGCCGTCCGCCTCGTCTATCGCCAGGGGCAACTAGTACTGGGCGCCACCCGCGGCAACGGCCAAACCGGCGAGGATGTCACCCGCAACCTCCGCGAGGTCGAGAGCATCCCACATTCCCTCCGTGGTGATTTCCCGGCCGACCTGGAGGTGCGCGGAGAGGTCTACCTGCCCCTGGACAGCTTCCAACGCATGAACGAGGAGCGGGCCCGCAACAGCGAGCCCCTCTACGCCAACCCCCGCAACACCGGCGCGGGCACCATCCGCCAGCTCGATCCCGAGGTCACCCGCAGCCGGAACATGCAGATCTGGACCTACAGCCTCAATGACACCGGCGACGCGCCCATGCCGGCCGGACACTGGGAAGCTCTGGAGCGGCTGCAATCCTACGGCTTCCGTGTCAATGAGGAGAACCGCATCTTCGACACTGTGGACCAGGTTTGCGAGTTCTACAACCAGATGCTGGCCCGCCGTCACGCCTGGAACTACGAGGCCGACGGTGTCGTGGTCAAGGTGGACAGCCTCACCCAGCAGAACGCCCTCGGCTTTGCGGGACGGGAGCCCCGCTGGGCCATCGCCTACAAGTTCCCCGCCGAGCGCGCCAACACTCGCTTGCTGGACATCATCATCAACGTGGGCCGTACCGGCAGTCTCAACCCACAGGCCATCCTGGAACCCGTCGTCGTCAGCGGCGCAACGGTCCAGCACGCTTCCCTGCATAACGAGGAGGACATCCACCGCAAGGACATCCGCATCGGTGACATGGTGGAAATCGAGCGTGCCGGTGATGTGATCCCCCATGTCCTCGGCCCCGTCCACGTTCCCGGAGAGGAACGCGGACCGGAGTTCGGCATGCCCGAGCGTTGCCCCGAGTGCGACACCGCCGTGGTCAAGGAGGAAGGCGACGCCATGCACCGCTGCCCCAACTCGGCCTGCCCGGCCCAGTTCTTCGAGTCGCTGAAGCACTTTGTCAGCCGCAGCGCCATGGACATCGACGGCCTGGGCGAGCGCTGGTGCCGCATCCTCATCGACCGTGGCCTGGTTTCCGACGTGTCCCACGTGTACGGGTTGAAGTTGGAGCAACTAACCGAGCTGGACCGCATGGGCGACAAGCTCGCCACCCGCATCCTGGACAACGTCGAGGCCAGCAGGAAGCGGCCTCTGGCCCGCATCCTCTTTGCACTGGGCATCCTGCACGTGGGCGCCGAGGTGGCCGAACTGCTGGCCGCCCGCTACGCCAGCATCGCCGACATCGCGGAAGCCCGCGTTGATGAACTCACCGAGATCGACGGCATAGGCCCCCGCATCGCCGAAAGCATCGTCAACTACTTCGTCACTCCGCGCAACCAGGAGACCATCGCCGGCCTCCGCGACGCCGGCGTGCAGCTCTGGCAGGAACTGGCCCCAGTCGACGAGTCCGCGCAGCCGTGGAAGGGTCAAACCTTTGTCATTACGGGCACCCTGGCGTCCATGACCCGACGCGAGGCCGAGGGCAAGGTCAAAGCCCTTGGAGCCGTCACCACATCATCCGTGAGCCGGAAGACCAACTGGCTGGTGGCCGGCGAATCCGCGGGCAGCAAGCTGGCTACCGCCGAGCGTCTCGACGTCCCCGTGCTCGACGAGTACCAACTCATGGCCCTGCTGGAAAACCCCGCCAGCATCGGCGGCACGTTGGCCGATCCCGTAGAATCCGAGGGTGAGCAGGGCTCATTGGTGCTGTGACAACGTGATTAGATAGGGAAGTACTCGGGAGGTATGGTCAAGGGCAAGTAGTTTCCAAAGGGAGTGGCCGATCCGGCCGGGAGGACAGTATGACGACACAGGCAAACACTTCCGTTGAAGAGAGGATCGTCGGGGTTTTGCGAGAACTGGGGATCGAACGCGCCCACTTCGCCTCCCGCAATCTGGGCGACTGGCGCGGGTTGGCCGTCAACTCTCCGGACGCCGTAGCTTCTCTGACCTTGATCTGCCCCCTCGGTTTCGATTCCCAGGCACTGGCCCCGCTGGCCGAACGGCTACTGGTGTTCAATGCCGACCGTGGCGGCGCTACGGAGACCATAGACCGCAACTTGGCGGATCTCCCGTCTGCAGCAAAGGTGACCCTGGCCGGCTACGCCTACCCCAACAACTACGCCGACATCGGAGTTGAGCAAGGCGAAGGCATTGCCGCGCCCATGCTGGACTTCCTGGCCGGCATTGACTCCGGGAACAGCCTGCCCGGCGTGTCCCATTCCGTCGAGGAAGGCGAGGTAGACGGCATCTATTTTCGGGTCCAGGGTTCGGGACCGCCGTTGGTCCTGCTCCCGTTGGGCGCCGCCCCGTCCCAATGGGATCCCGTCATCACGGCTTTGACCGAACGATATTGCGTTGTGACCCTCACCGGACCCGTGTTGGGCATGGTGGGCAGCCTGGAAGGCCGGGGCCGTACGCCCGGTTACCTGTCCGCCGTGGGCAGCCTAGTTGACGCCGTGCAAATCCAGCCCGGTGAGAGGGTGCTGGAGGCCGGTTGCGGCACCGGCGTGCTCTGCCGTTGGGTGGCCCGGCGGACGGACCGCCAGAACCCTGTTTTTGGCGTGGACGTCAACGTCTACTTTCTGCGGGAGGCTGCGGAGATCGCCAGACGCGAGGGAATGGAAGACGTGGTGAGCTTCCGCGAAGGCAGCGCCGAGGCTTTGCCCTTCGACGACAACAGCTTCGACGTCGTCTTCTCCAGCACTGTGATCCAGCGCGTAAACGCGGACCTGATGCTCCCGGAGCTGGTGCGGGTCGTCAGGCCCGGCGGCCGGGTCGCCGTGTTGGGCCACGCCCACGACATGAACCGCTGGGTGAACCTGCCGCTGGGTCCTGCCCTCAAGTCCAGGATCGAGTCGCCCCCGTGGGTCGACGACCCCGGCCATCCCCAAGGATGTGACAACGCTTCTCTCTACCAGCGCTTCGCCCGCCTGGGGCTGGAAAACACCAGGATGTTCCCCTTCATCAGCACTTTTTCGGAGCCAACTCGGCTGCAGTTCCTCCAGGGCGGCATTTTGCCCACCCTGAACGCCGAGGAGGCCGCGGAGTGGCGAGCAGCAGCAGAGCAAGCGCAGGCCGACGGAACCTTCTTTATCTCCACTCCCTTCCACTGCGCCGTAGGCACCAATCCCTAAGTTTACTGCACACGGTCGCCGCGAGTACCGCGAGATAATCGTACGCTCCACCGCTGCGCCAGCCGTTCGCGGTCAGCGTGAAAAACCGCACCGCAATTGCGAGCGTGGAGCGCCGGTCGCGTCGAATCCGTGTGCAACGCACAAACTTGACCGGGCCGGCTGACCCATTGGTGGCAGCCGGCCCCGTCGGTCTGCGTCGTACTACCGTATCAGCCCGTAGACCCGGTCCGGCTGGACCCTGACAATCACCCCGTCCTGTTGTTTCATGGCGCGGTCATATTCCTCCCAGTCCGGGTGCTCGTTGTCGCCGCACGCCCTGAACGCCGTGCGCAGCATCTGGCGCATCTCCTCGTCGTCGGTATTTTGGTAGTCGTGCAGGGTGACCGTCCCCTCCGCCACCGCGAACTGCCGCCAGTCCTCTGCCACCGCCATCACGTTGCATCGGTTGTTCCGCCGCAGGTTCCGCACCTTGTAGGATGTCCCCCGCACGGTGACGAAAACCGGCCCGTCGTCGCCCTCAAATGGCGAGACGCCGCACACCACGATGCTGGTCTGCACCGAGCCATCCCGGCGGAAGGTGTTGATCACCCCTCGGTGGTTGCTGGCGAAAAAGTTGCGCACGTCGTTGAATTCCATGGTTGCCTCCAAATTTCATGTCTTACTTGCGGATTACTTCGTAGATTGTCACATCGTCGGATGAGAAAGCCGGCTCCAGCCACCCTTCTTCCACCCACCCATCCATCCTTTCATCCACGTCATCTCCGTAGGTTGCTCTCTCTCTGGGTCCCACCACCAGCCAGCGCACACCGTAAACGTCCAGCAGGCGCAGCGTTTCCGGCCCGTCAGTACCCTGGTAGATCGTCTCCACGTCGTGGCCGCGGCCAACGAAGGCGCTGTCGTCGCCCCGCCATTGCCGTTGGTGGCCCTCCCAACCCAGCACGGTCGCCCGGCCCGTGGCCCCCGCGATTCGTCCGTAGTCGCTGTACCCGTCGCCAACCGCCTCCACGATCAGACCCGGCTCCACCTCGTTGTTGAACCAGGCGATAGCGTCATATTCCCCCGGCTCGCTGCGCCGCAGATAGTCCAGCCCGGCCAGGGTGTTGCCATCCCGGTTCACGCTGTCCTGAAACCATCCCGTGCGGTCCAGAACAGCGGCGACTGGATAGTAGGCTGACGCCAGTATCAGCCCGGTCGCCAGCAACGCCCAGGCGATGCCCAGCGCCTTGGCGAGCCCCGCCCGGTAGTCTGACGGACGTAGGCGGAACTGCCCGGCCACAATGTAATAGATGCCCACCCCGCCGGCAATCCCCAGCAGGATCCAAGCCTGGTAGTACACCTTGAACACAGTGTTCATCCGGTTGCCGAACAGGTCCACGATCCGGAATAGCTCCGCTCCTCCCAGCAGGTAGAACCCCGCCGCCGCCAGGATCAGCGCGAACACCAACCACTGCAGTGGCCGCCGGCTCGACGCCAGCACCAGCGCGCAGTACGCCGCCAGTCCGCCCATCGTCAGCAGAGGTACCGCGAGCACCAGCCGGTGCCATACCAGTCCGTCCGCCAGCGTCGTTTCCTCCGGACGCAGGGATACGACCACCCCTACCGCGATCAGCCAGACGAAAAACGGCGCGGCGCTGACCCCCGCCACCGGCCACGCCAGCAGCCGTTTGCCAGGGGTCGGCGCTCCCAGCGCCAGGAACGATCGGCCCACGAGGGCCCCTGCCAGAAACGCCGGCACTCCCATCACCACCAGGAAGAGGAACGGACGCGTCGCCGGCCCGGTGACTGGCAGGATGCCTCCCGCCTGGCTGTCGAAGGATTGGTAGAACGGCAGATACAGCACGACTCCAACCGCGACCAGCCCGAACGCCAGCAGCGTGGCTCGCCCCGTTGCCCGCGTCAGCGTGCTGGTGGACGCCGCTCCGTTGCTGTCCATCCCCGGTTCGGACCTGTTGATGCGCCATGCCGACCAGCAAGCCACGGCCGCCATCGCAACGATCGCCACGTAGAGCGGGAAGTCCCAGGCGTTGATGAACGCCAGTGATCCCAGGGTGAGGGTCAGCGCCACCGCCTCTCCTGGCCGTCGGCGCAGCCAGTGCAGCCCGAGAGCGAAAGGCGACACGAGCAGCGCCAGCGTTAGGGTAAGAGCCAGCGTCACGAAGGGCAGCGCGGATACGTGCGCGTGCAGGTCGCCCAGCAGGAAGCTGAAGAATGGCACTTCCGTTATGGTGTAGTCCAGCGATGTCCCCGTTTCCGTCAGCGTGTCTATGACCCGGGTTCCGCGCCACCACCACCAGTATCCGTCGGGCAGCCAACCGTGTCCGCCGGCCGGAGCCTCCAGTCCCTTTACCGCCACCCAATTCCAGAACCAGTCGCCCCCTACCCTTCGAACGTAGGCCAGTTCCAGCACACCGGACAGGTTTCCCAGCATTGTCACTCCGGTCGCGGTCAACAGTCCCGCTCCCAGCGCCGGAAACGCCCTCCCGCCCGCCAGCCGCAGTACGTTGTACACCAGACCTAACACACCGGCGGCCAGCATGGCCGGAATCGTGGCCACGGCCAGGTTGTACGCCTTGTCAGTGGCAACTCCGGTCAGCGTGGCCAGCATCGCCGCCATGTAGTGCCCGCCGTAGTAGTAGGCGATGCTGTGTCCGGATAGCCACTGGTCTTCGGGTGGGAACCCGTCCGCGTTCGCGATGGCGTTGAGGATGCCGAAATCCATCGGCTTTTCCGTGTGGTTGATCGCGGGGACCTCGCTGATCGCCAGTGCCCAGAACGCGAAAATAGCCAGGAACGTCAGCTCGGTAACCGCTACCACCGCCCAGCGCCGCCGAAAAAAGTCCGCCAGCTCGGCGCGCTGCCCGTAGGCTAGCCACGCCGCTGCAATGCCCATGGTCACAAGTACGGCGCCTATACCAGCTGCCGAATTGGGCACGATGCCCACCGTGCCACCGATCCACGTTACCCACGCCAGCGCCAGAAGCGCGAGAACTCGGGATACCGCCCAACCTCGGTCGGCCAACCTCCCCAACCCGCACACCGTGGATCCGATTGGGAACCCGACCAGCGACAGAGCCCACAGAGCGATGAGCCAGGCGACGATGTCCTGCACGGTTAGGGTTTGGCCGGGTCGTCAGGCGGCCGGCGACAGCATGGCTTCCACGAACTCGCGGGAGTCAAAAGGTGCAATGTCGTCCAGCCCCTCGCCCGTGCCGATGAACAGGATGGGTACCCCGAGCTCCCGTCGTATCGAAAGCACGATTCCGCCCCGCGCGGTGCCGTCCAGCTTGGCCAGGAAGATGCCCGTGCAGCCCACCGCCTCGGTGAAGGCCTGCGCCTGCGTCAGCCCGTTGTGTCCCGTCGTGGCGTCCAGCGTCAGCAGCACCTGGTGGGGCGCCGCCTCGTCCAGCCCGTTGATCACCCGCCGGACCTTGCGCAGCTCGTCCATCAGGTTCTGGCGAGTGTGCAGCCTTCCCGCCGTGTCCACGATCAGGATGTCCGCTCCCCGCGCCTTGGCCGCTTGCCACGCGTCGTAGGCCACCGCGCCGGGGTCCGCCCCGTGCTGATGGCTGATCACGTCCACGCCGGCTCGTTCGCCCAGGATCTCCAACTGCTCCTCGGCGGCGGCTCGAAACGTGTCGGCAGCGCCCAGGATTACCTTCTTGCCCGCCCCGGTGAAGTGATGCGCCAGCTTGGCGATGCTGGTGGTCTTGCCCACCCCGTTCACGCCGCACACCAGGATCACGTAGGGCGGTTCAACGCTGTCGTCGTCCAGCCACGCGTCCGGGTCGTCCGTTGCTGACAACTGCGCCGCCATCAGCTCCTTGAGCCGCGAATACGCTCCTTCTCCGTCCTCAACGCGCCCCGACCGGACTTCGGCTCGCAGTTCGTCCAGCACCGCCAGGGTGGTCTCCACCCCGACGTCCGCCGAGATCAGGATCTCCTCAATCTCGTCCCAGACCGAATCGTCCAATTCACGCGACGCGAAAAGGTTGCGGATGCGCCCGAACCAGCTGTCCCGGCTCCGCTTCACTGCGGCGTCAGTCTGCTCCCGGTTAACGGCATCCCGGTTTCGCTTGAATATCGAAAACATAGCGGCGCAAGATTATCAGCGCCACCGCCCAGACGCAACCACGCGCCTCGACTCACCAGGGTCTTTTCAAAGTTAATCCGTCATTCCCACGAAAGCGGGAATCCAGAAGGTCGCTGTGTTCGGATTGCTCTAGATTCCGGCTTTCGCCGGAATGACAGTTCGGGGTGAAAGGCCGCCATCCGGGACTTTGAAAAGGCCCTGTCATTTCACGCTTGTCCAACTTCTGCGAGATTGTCATTTCGAGCGCAGCAACGTCACCCTGCACATGATGCGGGGGCGACGCCCGTCGCTCCCGCAACGGGATCGTCGCGTCGCTTTGCTTTCGCGATGACAAAGTGGGCATGCGCTATCGCGCTCGTGCAACTCCTTAGGTCCTGTTGACATTCAGATTCCACGCTGATTTTCGCGGGCGGAATCACATCTGTCGGACCCCGAATGTCACGAAGGCCCCAACATCACGATGACTAAAATCCAATGGTCGGGCAATTTTCTCTGATGACTTTTGCATACTCACTGTCGTCACGCGGGTCGATGCCGTAAACGTCGCGTGGATGACCACTGTAGATGCCGAAGTTATGATCGGGATCATCCCCCACATTCGCTCTTGCAACATAGTGAAACATGGGCTGACCATCACGCATGCCTGTGTCCACCACGTGCCAGACCTTGGCGTACATGAAGCACAGAAACGTCGCCACATGCTCGTCATCTCCGAGAACGATTGCTTCGTGCTCCCACTTCACGTGCTTGGGACGAGGGTTGCAGTACAAGACGCGGGCGGTTTCCCGCTCCAAACTCCCGGTCGCGTAATCTCCCTCGACCGGGTTCGCGATCATGCCGTATTGGGCGACATACCCTCCTGCCCGCGACGGCATGACCGCCATCTTCCGGTACGGGTTCTTCTCCACAGGCTCCAATGAAAGGGCGTAGTTTACCTGCCACGGAAGATCGTCCGACCCTGGTTGACGAGATGATTCGGCCCTGACCAGATAAATTGACAGCAGTTCATCGCCGCTATCGTAATTGACCTGGCGCGTCGCGTGTGCAATCACGTTGATCACATCGCCCTGCCTTGAGATCGCGTCGGCGCCGCAGAAAGGGTGAGGAGACCGACATTGGGAGTGGACGCTCATCATCGCTCCGCAGAGAGCCTGCAGCGCGTGACGCTTCAACACAGCTGTGTCGGTGAGGTCATCAGAGAACTGTATCGGCAAGTGTGCGTCTGTACCCAGTCCTCTAGTCGGCGTCTGTTGGCGAACGGATTGAGTAGTCTTCTTGAACGGCCACATGGAAAAGATTCTCCTGCGGATGAGGTGGACGGCTTTATGGATTGGCGCCTTGGGCAGCGGTTCCCGATAGGGGACGGCCACCCGAACGGTGAATGTCAACAGTCCCCAGGCTGGCGTGTCCACTACCGGAGCGTTCATCACCCCCGAGCAATCGGCGGCGCCTCATTCAACCCGGCGATCCGCTCGCACCACTGCGCCGCGCCCAAGACCCTGCCCTCCTGCGCCCACGGCCCGCCGAACTGCACTGCCATGGGCATGCCCAGTTCGCTCAGACCCGTGGAAACCACCACCGTCGGCAGGCCGGCGGCTGTCCAGGGAACCTGGAACGCAGCGTCGCCGGTGGTGTTCAGGTCCCTCGGGGCCGGCGCCGGTATCGCCGGCGTCATCACGACGTCCACCTTGGCAACCATCTCGCTCATGTCGGCGCGGAACTGCCGCCGCAGCCGCTGGGCTTTCAGGTACGCAGACGTCGGCATGATCATGCCCATCTCCATGCCAGCGCGTATTCGTGGACCGTAATCGGCGGCGCGAACGCGGTGATTAACTTCGTGGAATCCGGCGCACTCAACGTTCATGACGATGCGCTGGAAGCTGTGCACCACGGCAAAGCTGTCGGGCAACGGCAGCTCCTCGATCTCGGCTCCGGCGGATGCGAGTTGATTCGCCACCCACTCCGTATGGGCCCAAATCTCCGGCGTGGCGTAGTCCTGGTAGTACTGTCGCACCAGCCCGATGCGCGGTGGCCGGTCATTCTCGGCCATCTGGGCGCCGAAGTCGGGCACGGGATGCCGCAGGCTGCCGGGATCATTGTCATCCTCGCCGCTCAGTACGGTCAGCATCAGCGCGGCGTCGGCCACCGTGCGGGTCAGGATGCCCACATGGTCCAGCGACCAGCTCACCGGGGCCACGCCGTACCGGCTGATACGCCCGTAGGTGGGTTTCAGCCCGACGATACCGTTGTAGGCCGCCGGCCGGCACGTGGAGCCGCCGGTCTGCGATCCAAGCGCCGCCGGAACCATCCGCGCCGCCACTGCGGCCGACGACCCGCTGCTGGAGCCGCCGGGAGTATGCTCCAGGTTCCAGGGATTCCGCGTCGGCGATGGGTCGGAGGTCGCAAATTCGGTGGTGACCGCCTTGCCGAGGATGATCCCACCGGCCGCTTTGATTCTCGCCACTGAAGTTGCGTCGAACTCCGGTACGAAGTCGGCGTACACCTTCGAGCCGCAGGCGGTGAGCATCCCTTCGGTGTAGAAGATGTCCTTCAGGCCCACGGGCACGCCGTGGATCGGGCCGAGCGGCTCGCCGCGCTCTACTTCGGCCTCCCGCTGCCGGGCCGCCGATATCACCGCCTCCCGGTCGATGGTAACCCAGGCCTGCAGGTCGCCATCCAGCGCATCAATCCGCGCCAACAGCGACTCCGCCAGCGCCACCGGCGACAGGGTTCCCTCGCGAATCTGCGCGGCGGCTTCTGCCACCGAAAGCTCGTGGAGTTCGGGCATCATTCAACCTCGTTGACGGCGGCACGCGTGTCACCGTCGGTGCGTGATTCGCTGGCGCGCTCCCAGGATCGGATCGCGGTTATTCCTGGTTCAGCGGTTCCAGGTCCGGATGCACGTCGGCGCGGTCAACATCGTAAATCTGTCCTGCTGCGGTTCTAAGGTACGACTCCAACTCCACCGCACGCTCCTCGCCAAACTCCGCGACCGCCCGCCGGCGCAGCTCCTGGTATATCCGCTCCTGATCATTGCTCTGGCTCATGTTGCAGACACCTCGTGCCAGGATAGCCTTAGTGACCATCCGGCTCGCGGACCGGATTCTAATTGCACCGCTCCGTACGGGCAACCCTGTGTGCTCGTCTCACGCGTACCCAGTTTGTCATTGCGAGGAGGGCAGCGACCCAGCAATCACAGTTCCATGATTTCGGCGCAAGAATATCACGCCGCCCTGCATGCAGTGCGGGAATTCAGCGCCCGCATCTGTCAATTGCCGTTGCGATTCGTTCAACTGAATTGAGATACAGGTTTCGGAACGCCGGAAAGGGAAATGTGAAGGGCCCGGCATCTCGATTGCCGAGCCCTTCGGTTCTCCACACCAGTTTGCTCGAACCCGAAAGCCTATCCCCGGTTGTGAGTCTTGGTCTCGGCCCAGGCCACAATGTGCGGCAGCGCCGCGTCAACATCCCGCTGGTCAACGTTGCGCGCGGTGGAATCAGCTTCACAGCGCAGCAACATTGTCGGCAGCCGGTTGCGAATCTTGTCCAACGTCCAGGACAGCGGGTCGCCCTCGGCGGTGAAGTCCAGCTCCAGCCGGTCGTTCTTGCCTGTGGGGGCATTGCGGTAATGGTAGTGCGGACCGATGCGGAAACAGTCGAACCGCAGCAGTTCCTTGTCGTCTCCCTCGACATCGTTGCCGTACACGTGGATACAGATCCCCTCGTCGCTCATGGCGCCCACGTCGGTGCGGTACACCAACCCGAAGGTCACTGCTCCGGCCGGTATCAGCTCCTCGCCTCCCCCGGTGCTCCCTCCCATCTGCGCGTGCATCTGTTGCGTCATTTCTTCATACCTCCCGTCCTGATGGTTGAACACGTGCCATATTCCGGCTCCGCCGGCTGCATTGGCCCGATTATACATTCGACATGCCCGGAATCGTCAATCCAACTCTCACATTGCCCCGGGCATTTCCAAAGTTAGACCATCATTCCGACGGAAAACAGCCTGCCCCATACCCCGATAAGGGGTCACCTCGTACTTGATACGGGGCCGGAATCCAGGAATACCAAATCAGCAAAATCCGGTTCATCCACGCAAGAAAACCACCTGATATGGAACACTGCCTCAATGACGCCCTACCCCTTGCGTCACATAGTACGTGTGTTCTATAATAGTCGCGTCAGGCAATCCCGCCGCCAGGCCAGCGGCGTCGCCAAACCTACATCCGAATAGCTAGGCGATACGGTTTCGGGTCGGCAACGGCCCCAGTCGGTTCTTCGCATCTTGGTCGCCAGCGGCCGCTACCCTCTCTTTATTCGACGGGGCGGCCACGTGTCGACCCCGCGGGTGTCACCTCCACCCCGTGCCGTGCAAGGCACCGGTCTCATCAGCCGGCTGCCCGCGGGTCACGGAAGCTTGGGACTCAAAAACTATGCGAGCAAAAAAGTGTTGGCCGTGCTCCGACACCGTCCCGAAACCGTAACGCCTGACACCCAAATCAAACCACCAACCGCGCCACCGGAAAGCAGGAGGTAAGTCACACGCCCTTCGGTCTCACCCCGCCCTATGTGATCAAATAGTGGTCGCCAGCCGCAGGCGGCAGTCCCCATGCGTACCCGGTTCGTCATTGCGACCCCGTACTTGATAAGGGGGTGGCGATCTCGTCGGCGTGGCACGTGTTCTTGGCCGAGGTGAAATCACCATTGGAAAAAGATTGCCCCGACCCTGCGCTCGTCAAAATGACAAATTGGGCATGCATGAGAACTCTCGCCCCGGCAAACGGTGTGCGCCACGGGTTACGAGCCCTGACCGGCCTCCAGATCCAGCGCCTCCAGGAACCCGCGCCAGTCCTCATCATCGTCCGTATTTCCCCAGTCGTCCAGGTGGACCAGTTGGTCAATGGGAAGGCGGCGACGCCAGCCGGCGGTCTGCAGCCCCGGCTCGTCCGGAAATTCCATCGGGTAGCCGAGGCAAAGATAGGCCACCGGAATGATGTGCGGCGGTATGCCCAATATCCCGCGCAGTTGGGGCAGCTTCAGGATACTCACCCATCCCACTCCAACCCCTTCGCTGCGCGCCGCCAGCCAGAGGTTCTGCACGGCGCAGCACGTCGAATATACGTCCGTTTCCGGCATGGAATTGCGCCCCAGCACCACGTCCGCCCGGGTGGGGTCGCAGGTGATGCACAGGTTCACCGGCGCTTCAAGAATGCCTTCCAGCTTCAATGAGAGATACGCGGAACGGCGCGGTTCGTCGAAGAAGCAGGCAGCGGAGGCGCGTTCTCGTTCGAACAACTCCTTCACCTGCTGCCGACGTTCCACGTCCCGTACCAGGATGAAGTCCCAGGGCTGCATGAACCCCACCGATGGCCCGTGATGCGCCGCATTGATGATGCGAGCCAGCGTCCGGTCCGATATGGGGTCGGCGCGAAAGTTGCGTATGTCCCGGCGTTGATAGATTGCCCGGTACACTGCCTGCCGCTCCGTTTCGGGAAAGGCGAAGCCCCTCCCGTCCACGGACAATGCACCTGGTTCGTCACTCCGAACCCCGAATGGTTGCTGGTTCATCCTGCCCCCGCGAAAAGTAATTGCGATACGCCCGTCACGCCGCCGCTGCCGCGATTTAGAGGACTTGGCGTCCCGCTATCATACTGACGCAATCAAGGTAACGCTAGGATGACTTCGCAGACCCCGCATCTGGTGCGCTGCGGAGCCGGTCTCGTCCGGTCCCAACGCAATTGCCATATCACTAGCTATCCCCGCCAATCTCGTTCGGTTTGACACCAGCCGGGCGTCACCCGCTGACGCGTACCCCCTTGCATTCAACCACCATCGCGAACACCCTTCCCTTTGTCTCGACTTTACGCATTTTAAGCCGCGTAAGCGAGAGAGGTTGCAACTCAATGGTACAGGGTAGCCGTAAGTCCCTGGACATCAGCGTTGGCAGCGGATAGTGAAAAACCCTCCGACTCCAGCCATGAGTGGCGGCGTCCCAACGTGATGGCATCCGTTGCTTCCTCTAAATTTTGCGTAAAGTCGAGCTTGTCATCGCGAGCGCCCTTTCCCTTGTCATCGCGAACACCCTTCACCTGGTCATCGCGAGCGCCCTTCCCCTTGGCATCGCGAACACCCTTCACCTCGTCATCGCGAACACCCTTTCCCTTGTCATTGCGAGCGAAGCGCGGCAATCTCGTCGGCGGATAAGACGTCGTCCAGGCAGCGAGATTGCCGCGTCGCTACGCTCCTCGCCACGACAAACCGGCATGCGCGAGGCGTCACCCCTGGGCGGTGCACTCCCCGGCCTGATGATAAACTGAAACCATCGTTCTTTCACGCAATATCACCCCACCGCCACAACGGGAGGTGCGCCATGCCGCCGGAAATTCGCGCCGTAGGAATTGAGGGCCTTCCCGAAGTGCGGGCCGGAGACGATCTGGCTGCCCAGATCATGGACGCTGCCGCCGCTCAGGGCGCTCCCATCGAGGCGGGCGACGTGGTGGTCGTCACCCAGAAGATCGTCAGCAAGGCCGAGGGACGGGTGATGGACATCGACGAGGTCGAGGCTTCCCCGTTGGCCGTCGCCATCACCGAGGGTCACCGCCGCGATCCCCGCCATACCGAGATGATCCTCCGCGAGAGCCGCCGCGTCGTCCGCATGGACCGCGGAGTCATCATCAGCGAGACCTACCACGGCTACATCTGCGCCAACGCCGGCATCGACGCCTCAAATATCCCCGGCTCCAACTCCATCTGCCTGCTGCCCGTCGACCCCGACGCCTCGGCCCGCCGCATCCGCGACAGCATCCGTGAGCGCCTCGGCGTGGACGTGGCCGTCCTGGTGTCCGACACCTTCGGCCGGCCCTGGCGCAACGGCGCGGTCAACGTCTCGATCGGCGTGGCCGGCTTCAACCCCGTCATCAGCTACATCGGCGAGTTCGACCCCCACGGCAACGAACTGCACACGACCACCATCGCCGTCGCCGATGAGCTGGCCGCCACCGCCGAGCTGGTCACCGGCAAGCTCCTAGGCGTCCCCGTCGCCCTAATCAAGGGCTACCCCTACGAACCCATGGAAGACGCCGACAGCCGGGCCATAGTCCGGGACCCTGACAAGGATTTGTTCCGATAGTGGTTCAGACGCTGGGACCGAGGATCATCTCCGCGATCTCCGCAACGATCATCTCGATAGTGTGCGTTGCCGTACTGCGGGCAACCTTATCGGCCAACGAAGGGCTATATTCCAGAACCTCATCCCTGGTCACGTTGTGCCAGATCGGCAGCAAGATCTGCTGTCCGTCTACCGCCCTCGTGACGAGTCCGTCGAGTTCGTAGTTGGGCCAGCCTTTGCGTATGAAATCCCTTGAAATCACCACGATTCCGAACCGAGAGTTTGCCAGCCCTCGATCGATCTTGCGACGCAGACTATCACCGATCCTAAGTTCGAATTCGTCATACCACACGGATAATCCACGTTCTTTCAATGAGATGGATAATGAACGGACGATAGATTCTTTGTCCTCGGAGGCGTGGGAGATGAAGACATCGTAATCTTTCTCCATGTCTGGCATTTCGTTGCCAGGGGCTGCTTGTATCAAGCTCGGCACGCTGGACAGCGGGGCTTGCTGTATCGGTGGAAGAGCACTCGGCAGAATACGCGCCGACGAGCGAACGCTCCCTCTTAATCCCTGCATATCAACAGCTACATGCCAATGCCCTGAATGCGGGACTTGCAACTGAACCGGCGATTGTTTCGCGAGACCACCGAAATAACGGTGTTGTCTTCCGCTGCGGTAACTGCTGAAGTTGGAACTATCGAGCAACCGCACGTTAGCAGCGTTGCCCGAAAGAGTAATCTCGATGATTTCGCCGCTCTTGCGCTGACCAAGATCATGATGAACGAACTGCATAAAAAGCTCCTGGTATGTGCTGGAGTACGGTTATGTTCGTGGATTGGAAACCCACTGGTATCGCTGTTTCAACTGGGTTAGCCGGTTGTATGGCACCAACCCTTCTTTCTGTAGCCTGCCGGCTACTACGAAAGGGGATATCCCAACTAAGTGTGCAAATTCGTGCACGTCCCCTGCGTCGAAGTAACTCGAGCCACTGAACCCTTTCCAATCTTCGGGGTCGATCAGAAAATCGCGGGCGAACTCATCGGCTTCGGCTTCTATGGCCGCTGCATCCGGGTCCACCTCTAGTCCATCCACCACAATGCGCCGCTGATAACGGTGTCGCAGCAAGTGTCCCGCTTCGTGGAAAAACGAGAACCAGAACACATCAGCCCATTTGCCACGAATGTTCATCTGGATGAGAGCCTTACTGTCGTTCAGCCAGCGCGCCGCGCCATTGGCTCCGAGCTTGGGTAGTTCCTGTACGACGCAGAATGCGACGCCGGCCTCCGCGCATAGGGCTTCCATCTTGGGCACGAACTCTTCAGGTGGTTCCAACGTCAGTTTTCGTATTTCGGCGAGCGCCTCGCGAAACGTGCCCGCGTCGTAGTCAGCGGTTTGGATACTCTCAGCATCCAGTTCGCCCTTACGCAGCCACGCTCCCAATGCGCCGAGAGATATCTTTTCTCGGGCGGCATCTGTGATCCGGAAACCAACCGCTTCTTGGTACACTCTCGGCTCGATGCTGGCGACCTCCAAGAAACTCATTAAAGCCCGTACCCTGCTCACCCTGTCACGACCTGCTTCGATCCAACCGCGCTTGATCAGCTCTCTGACGGGATACTCGCCCAGCCATTGCTCTTGGTCGGACATCGCCGCGCGACTCCGTTCCCGCGCCAGGGTCATCTGGTAGTCAGCTTCCAAGTTCATCCAGTATGACGCTTCGATACCCAAAACTTGGCTTAGGCCGATGGCCGTGTCCGGTGTTATTGCCTTCTTGCCGCGAATGATCTCGTTGACGACTTGCGGCGGCCGTCCCAGCCTAGCCGCGAGTTCTCGTTGGGTCATGCCGCGCACTTCAATTTCCTCCGCCAATATTTCCCCTGGAGGTATGGGCAGGTCGGAATACACACGCTCGCCCTTAGTCGTCATAATGGTTGCTCACCTCCTCTACAATTAGGCTATCCTCCGTGTCACCCTGCGTAACGATCAAGCGCCATCTACCAGTCAGATAAATAGAGAATTTCCCGCGATGGGGCCCTTGCAGAGGATGCAATCGTAACGCCCTGCTGTTGTACAACTGACTAAAACTTGAGGCGGCGTATAGCTGTCTAATTCGAGTGATATAGCTTCGTCCAACGTCAGGTCCCCACCGTCGAATTGCCCTCGCCGCTTCTGCGTGGCACCGGCGCAGTTCATTGGTGCGGAAGTTGACTTCCATCATTCACCCTATAGGTGAATATAAACTACCCGGTATTCGTCGTCAAACGGTTCGCTGGCCCGGCACTAATCCGGCCAGCGCTGCGCAACGCGGTGATCCAAAACCAGCGCGGCCCCGTCCACTCGGACGAGGCCGCGCCCAATAGCCGGTCAGCGTAGCGACCTATACAACCCCTGCCAACTCCCTCTCCGCACCCGCCTCCGAGCCGTCCCGCGCCCGCAGCTCCAGCCCATCCCCCGCATCGTTCACGTCCGCGATGATGTGGTCGTGCTCGTTGAACTCGCCGGCCAGCACGCCCTGTGCCAGCCGGTTCTCCAGGTGGCGCTGGATGGCCCGGCGCAGGGGACGCGCCCCGTAGCTCACGTTGAACCCTTCCCTCACCAGCCAGTCACAGCCGGCCTCGGTCAGCTCGCAGGTGATGTCCCGCTCCGCCAAGCGCTTCTGCACCTCGCCGACCATCAGCCCTACGATCTCGCCGATCTGAGCCCGGCTCAGCGGGTGGAACACGATGATCTCGTCGATACGGTTCAGCAGCTCCGGACGGAACGCTCGCTGCAGCGCGTCGCGCACCGAACGGGACAGCTCCGCCGACACCTGGCCAGCTTCCTGCTCCCGGTCGGCCGTCGGACTGAGCCCGAAGGGTCGCTGCGACAGGTCCCCCGTTCCCAGGTTGCTGGTCATGATGATCACCGTGTTGCGGAAGTCCACCGTGCGGCCCTGGCCGTCGGTCAGACGACCGTCCTCCAGTATCTGTAGCAGCAGGTTGAACACGTCCGGGTGCGCCTTCTCGATTTCGTCGAACAGGATCACCCGGTGGGGCCGGCGACGCACCGCTTCGGTTAGCTGTCCGGCGTCGTCGTACCCCACGTAGCCGGGAGGCGCGCCGATCAGCCGCGACACCGTGTGCCGCTCGCCGTACTCCGACATGTCGAGGCGCACCATGCTGTCCTCGTCGTTGAACAGGAACTCGGCCAGCGCCCGGCTCAGCTCCGTCTTGCCCACCCCAGTGGGGCCCAGGAAGATGAAGCTTCCGAAGGGCCGCTTCGGGTCGTTGAGGCCCGACCGCGCCCGCCGGATGGTGTCCGCCACCGCACTGATCGCCTCCTCCTGCCCGATGACCCGGTGGTGCAGGTGCTCCTCCATGTGCAGCAGCCGATCGGCCTCGCCTTCCATCAGCTGGCCCACCGGTATGCCCGTCCAGTTGGACACCAGGTCGGCGATGTCCTTCTCGTTCACCACCAGGTCCGGCCCCGTCGTGTGCTCGATGGCCTCGTGCTCGGTATTCAGCTCCCCTTCCAGGCGCAGCCGCTCCGTGCGGTACTGGGCCGCCCTTTCGTAATCGGACAACTGGTTGGCCCGTTCTTCCAGGTCCGTCAGTTCCCGCCGCCGGTTTTCCATGCCCTGCAGCTTGGGCGGCAGCATGCCGGCGTCGATCCGCACCTTGCTGCCCGCCTCGTCCATGAAGTCGATGGCCTTGTCCGGCAGCTTGCGGTCGCTGATGTAGCGGTCGCTCAGGCGCACCGCCGCCGCGATGGCCCCGTCGGTGATGGTCACCCGGTGGTGGGCTTCATAGCGGGGTTTCAGCGCCTCCAGGATGGACAGCGCCTGCTCCGGCGTCGGCTCCTCCACGTACACCGGCTGGAACCGCCGCGCCAGCGCCGGGTCCCGCTCGATGTGTTTGCGGTACTCGTCCAGCGTCGTCGACCCGATGGCCTGCAACTCGCCCCGCGCCAGCGCCGGCTTGAGCATGTTGCTTGCATCCAGGCCGCCCTCGCCGCCTCCCGCGCCCACCAGCGTGTGCATCTCGTCCAGGAAGACGATCACTTCGCCGTTGGACGACGTCACCTCGTCGATAACCGACTTCAACCGCTCCTCGAACTCCCCACGAAACTTGGCCCCTGCCACCAGCCGGCCCATGTCCAGCGCCATCACCCGCTTGTTGTGCAGCGAGTCGGGCACGTCGTCGCAGATGATCTTGCTGGCCAGGCCCTCGGCAATGGCCGTCTTGCCCACGCCCGCCTCGCCGATCAACACCGGGTTGTTCTTGGTGCGCCGGGTTAGGGTCTGCATCACCTGCCGGATTTCCTGGTCGCGCCCCACCACCGGGTCCAGCTTGCCGACGCGCGCCAGCTCGGTCAGGTCCACGCTGTACTTCTCCAGCGAGCGGTAGCGCTGCTCCGCGTTCTGGTCGTCCACCCGGTGCGACCCGCGCAGCTTCTGCATCGCCTGGTACACCATCTCCTGGTTGACGCCCAGCTCCCGGAACAGCCGCGCGGAATCGCCGGCGTCCTCCCGGGCCGCCGCCACCAGCAGGTGCTCCACGCTGATGAACTGGTCCTTCAGCCGCTGGGCCTCCTCGTCCGCCAGCTGTAGCATCCGCTGTAGCCGTGGCGTGATGAAGATCTGTTGCGAGCCCGAGACCATTTTCGGCACGCCGTCCAGCGTCTGGTGCAACCCGCTCTTGATCAGCTCCGGGTCAATCCCCAGTTCCCGGAAGATGCGCTCCGGCAGCCCGTCCTCCAGCGCCACCAGGGCCAGCAGCACGTGCTCCACGTCCCACTGGCTGTGCTGGTAGTTCCGCACCAGCTCCTGGGAGCGTTGCAGCGCTTCCTGCGCCTGTCTCGTGAATTTATCCGCGGTCATCACCATATCGGTTACCTCCTGATTGAATTATTGCGTGTCATGCCGTCGTCGGCCGCGCGCAGTCGGACCACTTCGTTGGTCAATGTTTCCACCTGGTTCTCCAGTTCAGTTATGTGGTCGATCAGCTTCAGCGCCACCTCCGCGCCTGCCAGGTTGACCCCCATCTCGTCGGTGAACGTCTTTATCTTGCGCAGCCGGTCCACGTCGGCCATGGAGTACAGTCGCTGCCGTCCGCCCGACCGTGAGGGAAATACCAGCCCCACCCGTTCGTAGTAGCGCAGGGTCTGCGCGTGCAGCCCCACCATCCGTGCGGCCACGCTGATCACGAAGCAGGGTTCGGTCTCGAAGTTGCTGTCCGGCGTCATTGCTCTGCTCCCGGTCCCGCTTCGCGCAGCTGCTCGAAAAGGCCCCGCTGCTCGTCCGTGAGGTCGGTCGGCAGTGACACGTTCACCACCGCGAACAGGTTGCCCCGCTTCTCCGGGTCGTTCAGCCGGGCTATGCCCTGGCCGGCCAGGCGGAAGCGGCGCCCGTTCTGCGTTTCCGGCGGCAGCGTCAGCTCGATCTGCCCACGCAGCGTTATCACCGTCGCCATCCCGCCCAGTACCGCGTCGACCAGCGGCACGTCCACGGTGGTGTGCAGGTCGTCGCCCTGGCGCTCGAACCGCCCGTGCGGCGTCACCGACACCAGCAGGTTGAACTCCCCGCCGGCGTTGCTGCCCGCCGCGATGTGCACCCGTCCGCCGTCGACGATCCCGGCGGGTATCCTGACTTCCAGCCGACGCCCGTCGGGCAGGCTCACCAGCCGCGTCGTCCCCCGGTCGGCCTCCTCCAGCGTGATTTCCACTTTCACGTCTGCCGGCCGCGACCGGTTCCGGTCGCCGGCATTGCCCCCCATTTCAGAGGCGAACCCGCCCATGCCTCCCAACAGATCCGACAGGGTTGCGCCGCCGGCTCTGAAGTTGAACCCGCCGCTGCCTCCGCCGAAATTGCCTCCTCGGAAGAATTGGGAAGGTCCGGCGCCGCGTTGCTGCTCGAAATGCTCGGCCTGCTCCCAGCGGTCGCCATAGCGGTCGTACTTGGTCCGCTTGTCCGCGTCCGATAGAACCTCGTAGGCGGCGTTGATGCTCTTGAACCGCTCGGCCGCGGCGGCGTCCCCCGGGTTCACGTCCGGGTGATGCTGCCGCGCCAGCCGGCGATAGGCCTGCCGGATCTCCTTGTCGTCGGCGCTGCGCGAAACGCCCAGTATGTCGTAATAGTCAGCCATTGCGGCGCCTGCCTGTGTTAAATTCGTTGTATTACCATGATATAGGACGATGCCTCAACAATCAATAATTTGATGCTGAACATATCGTATACATAATATGAGCCTATCAACTTTGTATAATGACATCACCGGCCGCAAGGACAGCCACCAAAATCCTCGGCCAGCGTGCCGATGCCTCTGGAGGACAGAATATGACGACCATGCAACGATTTGATCCCTTCCGCGAGATGCGCCATTTCAACCGCTTGTTCAACAGCCCCTTGTGGGCCGCCCAGCGCTGGGGTGCCCCCCTGGATGACGGCGTTGATCACGCCAGCGAGGCCTGTTCCGTCCCCATGAATGTGTGCCTCAACGACAAGGCCCTGACCGTGACCGCGTCCCTTCCCGGGTTCGTGGCCGACGACGTGGACGTGTCTATAAGCCCCGACCGCATCCTCTCCGTCAAGGCATCCCACCAGTCGGAAGTGAGCTATGAGGGCGAGGAGTACCTGATGCGCGAACGCCGCACTGGCACCTTCTCCCGCGCGCTGCGGCTCCCCAACGACCTCAACCTGGACGACGCCGGCGTCGCCCTGGAACATGGTGTGCTCACCGTGACGGTGCCCGTCGCCGAGGCCGCCCAGACCCGGAGCCTGCAGATCTCCAGCGCTTCCGGGGCCGATGCTTCGTAACCGCTGGAGAAACGCCGCGAGTGCTAAATTGGAGGCGGGATTACTCCCGCCTCCATGTCTCGGACAACCGCCCCGTCGTTACGTCGCCGATCAATCACCGGCCTGACTTCACGGAGTTTGCGCTCCCTGCAGCCAACCGCCCAGGACGATTGCAAAGCGGGAGCGCCAAACTCTTCCCGCTCATCCTGAGCTTGTCGAAGGACACCAGCACAACCGGTCGCTGGTCCTACCAACTCACTACCAGCGGATCAGACGGGACTTTGCAATCGTACCGGCACCCCGATACGGGGTGACCCCGTACTCGATACAGGGCCGGAATCCAGGAAACCCAAATCGGCAAAATCCGGTTCATCCTGTACATCCACGCAAGAAAACCACCTGATATGACACACTGCCTCAATGACGCCCTACCCCTTGCGTCTCATAGTACGTGTGTTCTATAATAGTCCCGTCAGGCAATCCCGCCGCCAGGCCAGCGGCGTCGCCAAACCTACATCCGAATAGCTAGGCGATACGGTTTCGGGTCGGCAACGGCCCCAGTCGGTTCTTCGCATCTTGGTCGCCAGCGGCCGCTACCCTCTCTTTATTCGACGGGGCGGCCCCGTGTCGACCCTGCGGGTGTCACCTCCGCCCCGTGCCGTGCGGCACCGGTCTCATCAGCCGGCTGCCCGCGGGTCACGGAAGCTTGGGACTCAAAAACTATGCGAGCAAAAAAGTGTTGGCCGTGCTCCGACACCGTCCCGAAACCGCAACGCCTGACACCCAAATCAAAACAACCACCGCAAAACCCGAACCACCAACCCAAGGAGAAAGCCCCGCAACACCCGTCAACCGCCGGCAACCGAGCCCCAATAGTTCGCGATTTCCCGCCGGGCCAACGGGCGGGCCCTGCTCTTGGGCGCTCCCGTGTTGCGCCGCTTCTGGCCCTGCCTCATAATGCCCGCAACCCGGGTGAACCTTACGTTACCAGGACTGGAGGGATGTTCTATGCCGCAAGCCGGTATTCCGTCGGAACAGGAAGTATTGGGCTGGTTCGATAGCCTGTCGAACTGGGGCCGCTGGGGCGACGACGACGAGCTGGGCACTCCCAACCTGATCACCCCCGAGAAGACCCGCCAGGCCCTCGCCACCGTTCAGGAAGGGCTCTGCGTCTCCCTGTCCCGGGACGTCACCTGGGACCCGGAGGTGGACGTGCCTGCCCCTCCCGTCCATTACATGGTCGAAAGCGGCGAAGGCTGGGCCACCGGCGACAAGGTTTCCTCCCGCGCCTCCGCAGTGGCGATGGACTACATCGGCATGATCTTCCACGGCGTCTCCGTCACCCACGTCGACAGCCTCGCCCACTTCTTCTGGAACGGCAAGACCTACAACGGCAAGCCAGCCCACATGGTATCCACCAATTTGGGAGCCACGGTCTGCTCCGTCGAACAGGCTAAGAACGGCTTCATGACCCGCGGCGTGCTGGTGGACGTCCCGCTCGTCCGCGGTATCGACTGGGTGGAGCGCGGCGAAGGCGTCATGCCCGAGGACATCCTGGCCGCCGAGGAGCGCTGCGGGTTCCGGATCGAATCCGGTGACGTGCTCCTGATCCGCACCGGGCAACTGCACCGGCGCACGGTCGAAGGTCCAGTCCCGCGGGAAGCCGGCTCGACCGCGTGCCAAGCCGCGTGCCTTCCCCTGTTCCGGGAGCGGGACATCGCCGTCCTCGGCTCCGACACCGGCAACGACGTGAGCCCGCCCCAGTATCCGGGCCAGCTCACCAACCCGGTGCACCAGGTCTCCATCACCGCCATGGGTCTGTGGATCCTGGACAACGCCAATCTCGAGCAGGTGGCCGACGCCTGCCGGGAGCGCAACCGCTGGACCTTCATGGTCAGCATCAACCCGTTGCGTCTCCAGAACACTACCGGCTCGCCCGTCAATCCCGTGGCCGTGTTCTAGCCTGTATGGAAATAGCCCTCGGCCAACTGCCGGGTATATGCTTGGATGACAGTGTCGGGAGCCATTCATCTCAGCCTGCGACCCCGTTCCAACTCCTGGAGGCATCGACGGTGGGTTGGTTCCGGTCGCATCACAAAAATGCTCCCCAAACGCCGGTGCATTCCATTGACACCATTGCGGCGCTAGGGTATTACTCAAGACGGGCCCACCATAGGAGCCCAGCATCCATCGGAGGGTAATCTCAATGACGACTCAAGTTCAGATCTACTGTGTCAAGTGCAAGTCGAAGACCGACTCGCGTGATGTGCAGGGTGTGACGATGAAGAATGGCCGTCCGGCCACGCAGGCAATCTGCGTTGACTGTGGCACCAAGAAGTTCCGAATTGGGGCCACGCCCTAATCGTCCGGGTGGCCGTCATGGGGTCGCCCATGCGGACCTGCTTGGTGAAACTCATGCCCAGGATCGACACTGCCGAAAATAGCATGGAGTAGATGACGATCCCACCAGGGCGCCTGGCCTCGCGGTGCTGCAAAGGAAGCTTCGTCTGGCAACTCCCTTTGCACTCTTAGCGACGCTGAGCACGAGGCTGCGCGACAATTGTTGAAAGATTAACTCGGCCACCGCACTGGTTGCGGTGCGCCTTGCATACGGCCACACGATTAGGGGCGCTCGGTTACCGGGCGCCTTTCCCCATTCGGCAGGTGCACATCACTTCCGGCTCGAACCCGCGAACCACCGTAACACCTTCCCGGTCAAGCCCCTCGTCAGCCCTTCCAGGTAGGCCTCCCACGCCAGCTGCTGGTTGCCGGTGGCCATTGACGGGTACGCCTGCATCGTCCGCGCCACGTCACCCACTTTCAGACCGTGGTCGCCCGCTATCGCCCACGCCTGCAGCGTTTCGGCCGCGCGCTGCCCTACCACCGTCACTCCCAGTACTCCGCCGTTTGTCCGCTGCACCACCTTGATGAACCCTTCCGTGCTGCCCTCCGTCACTGCCCGGTCAACGTGCGTCATGGGGAGCAGCGCCGTGCGCACCTTGTCGCCAAACCGCTGTCGCGCCTGCTCTTCCGTGTAGCCCACGTGCGCCACTTCCGGGTCGGTGAACGTCGCCCACGGGGGATGCGCCGGCCGGGCCTGAGACCGACCCGGTAACAGCATGTTCCGCACCGCCATCGCGCCTTGAAACCCTGCGTAGTGCGTGAACTGGTAGCCGCCTGCGCAGTCGCCGGCCGCGTAAACGCCCTTCACGCTGGTCCGCAGGTAGTCGTCAACTGTGATCCCGCGCGCGCTGTGCTCGATCCCCGCCCGTTCCAAACCCAGCCCATCCAACTTCGTCCGGCGCCCCACTGCCACCAGCAAAGCGTCGCCGGAAATCGTCTCCCCACCCGCGTTTACCTCTACGCCGCGCCCGCCGCCGCCGCCGCCGCCGCGTCCGACCGACTCCACCGGAGACGACAGGCGTAGATCGATCCCGTCCCGTTGCAGTGCCGCGGCAACAATTTCGCCCGCCTCCGGTTCGTCGTTGGGTAACAGGCGGTCCATGGCCTCCACCAGGGTCACTTGCGTACCCAACCGCTGGCACGCCTGCGCCAGCTCGCACCCGATCGGCCCACCCCCGATGATGATCAACCTACTCGGCAGTTCTTCCAGTTCCCAGAACGTCTCGTATGTCAGGTACGGCGTCCCGTCCAGTCCGGGAATCGGTGGTACGAACGGCGATGCTCCGGTGCATACCAGGAAGTGCTTGGCCGATATGTGGCTCCCGTTTACTGCTATGCTGCTGCGGTCCCGAAACTCGGCCCTACCCTCGATGACCCCGACCCCTTCCATTTGCAACGCCTCCGGCGATTCGGCGGCATAAACCTCCTCTATCGCTCCCCGGACCCGGTTCATCACCAAACCAAAATCCACCTCCGGCTCGGCGGCAACAATCCCGTATCGGCTGGCGGTCCGGACGGTGTGCGCCACCTTCGCGGCGTGCAGCAGCGCTTTGCTGGGGACGCAACCCGTCCAAGTGCAGTCCCCCCCGACCCGGTTGGCTTCGATCAGCGCCACCCGCTGCCCCAGACGGGCCGCGAAGCGGGCCGCGGTCAGGCCGGCGGAACCCGCGCCGATCACCGCCAGATCGTATTGCGTTTCCATCGCTCTCACAACCTGAATCTGCAGCTGAAATATTGTCCAGGATCTACCGCGGTCCCTTGATCTGGTCGGGGAGCCACAGGGCCAGGTCGGGGAAAGCGATGATCAACCCGATCACCACGGCCATGCAGGCCATGAACGGCAGCACGCCGATGTACACGTCGTTGATGGTGCCCGTTTTAGCGACTTGGCCCGTTTCGTCCGCCTCCTGTTGGGCCACGTCGTGTCGTGCCCCCTGCAGCACGTACAGGCTCAGCCCCTGGGGCGGGCTGATTTGCGCCGCTTCCAGAAGGATGATCATTATGATCCCGAACCATAGCAGGTCCACCTCGGCGGCCCGCAGCACCGGCGAAATGATCGGCAGGGTCGTCAGCATCATCGAATATGCTTCCATGAATGTCCCCAGCAACAGGTAGAAGACAACCAAGAACAGCACGAGCTGCACCGTGCCCAGGTTGAAGCTGGCTACCCACTCGGCCATGGTGATGGAGATGCGCAGGTAGGCGAAGGCGAATTGCAGCGTGAACGCCGCCATCAGGATGAACAGGATCATCGCCGAGGAGCGGGCTGCCGAACCGCATGACTCCAGCGTCATCGCGCCCATGAACCGGAAGTAGTTCCGCAGGCTTTCCCTGTCGAACCGGTACTGCTCTCGCCAGCCTTCCAGCGTACCCCGCACCTCCGGCGACATCCGGTCGGCGATGCCGCTCCGCAGCAGCAACCAGGCGATGTCCCCCGTGAACAGCCGCACGAAGTTGTAGATGATCGCCAGCGCCAGCGCGCCGGCCACGCCAAACCCGGCCGCCTCCGACGGTGTCGCCCAACCGAAATAGATGCTTCCCAGCACGATGAAAATCAGCGCGATCACCGGGATCATCAGCAACGTGAACAGCAGCCGCTCCGTCCAACCCTCCCAGGTCCAGAACCGACCCTGTTGCTGCCGTGGGGCGATGGCCGGCCAGATCACGGACGCCACGCCGATCATCAGCATGAACACCAGCGCCAGCAGTATTCCCGGGATGAAACCCGCCAGGAACAGCCGCCCGATGGACTCGCCCACCGTCAGCCCGTACAGGACCAGAAGGATGCTGGGCGGAATCAGTATCCCCAACGTCCCGCCGGCGGCCAGCGATCCGACCACCAGCCGCTCCTGGTAGCCCTGCGCCCGGAACGACGGCAGGGCCACCCGGCTCACCGTCGCGGCGGTGGCGATGCTCGAGCCGGCGCACGCGGCGAATACCGCGCAGGAGGCGATGTTGGTGTGCATCAGACCGCCCGGGATGAAGTCCACCCAGCGCGACAGGGCGCGGTACATCAGGTCGGCGAACCCGCCCCGCAGCACGATCTCGCCCATCAGGATGAATAGCGGGATGGCCACCAGGTTGACGTTGGTGTTGGTCTCCCACGCCCGGTTGCCCATGATGTTCCAGACCGGGTTGTCGGAGAACAGGTTGAGCAGGATCAGCGCCAGCGACCCCAGCGCGCCGGCCACGTACATACCGGCGAAGAACATGACCCCCATCAGGATGAATGCGACGGCGATGAGCATGCGACTGTCGAATGTCTCTCAGGTCGGGGTTACGGACACACACAAAAACCCCGTCGCGCGACCCCTTTTAACGACCAGGCACGGAGCTTCCGGTAATGGCGCCGCAGCGACGGGGTGAAAAACCTGCGCCATAGTATCCGACGATAAGGACACTGTCCAGAAGATGCCCCTCCGCCCGCGCTCGCCCCTGCTGCCGATTGCAGCTCGCCCCAGCCCTCACTACGTCCCGGGTGTTCGTGTGTCGCATCGGCAACGCGACAACCCACCTTCACCCGTCATCGCCGCAGTTTTCCAATACAGGCGCCAAACCTTACATGCTAACGTCACCGGTGGCGGCAAGCAGGCGGGGCCGGCCGTAAATTGCCGGCTAGGCCCGACAGCAAGCTGCCCGACACGTGGTCAGGCCGAACAGGCAGCTGCGGCAAAAGCAGACTCGCGATGCTGCGTGTTCGTCATCATGGTCGTGTTCATCCTCATGGTCATGTTCATCGCCGGAGAAGTTCTCCCGGCCTTCCTTGATGAAGAATGGGATCAACAGCAGGGCCGCGACCGGGTCGGCCCACCACCAGGCGAGCAGAGCGTTGAACCCCAGCCCGATCAGGATGGTCAGGTCCTGGAGGTCGCAGAACAAGCCTTCCAGCGCCTCGGCTCTCAATGCGCGGGACTGCATCCGGGTGGCGACGCGCATCTTGGCCACGTAGAGGGCACTCATCACGATGGCGCTCGCCACGGCGATACCGACGCCCACCAGGCTCGGCTGCGGTTCGGGCAACCATCCCGCCAGGCTGGCCGCGGAATGTACGGCAACGTAGGCCGCCAGCAGATAGAACGTGAACCCGATCAGCCGCTGCGCCCGCCTCTCCGCCGCCTCTCCCTCATGCCCGTCGCCCTCCTGTCTCAGTCGCCACACCAGGACTCCGCCGGCAAAGAGTTCAACGATGCTGTCCAGTCCGAAGGCAATCAGGGCGACGCTGCCGACCCGGGCGCCGGCCCAGAAAGCGACCACAACCTCAACCAGGTTCCATGCGAGCCCGATGGAAACCAGGACGAGCGCCGTTCGGCGAAGGTCATCGGCTGGAGGCATTCGGTTCCAGTTCTCCTGAGCCACATTCGTCGTGTGGGTCGTTATTCAAGACCCACCGGACAATGGGCAAGTTTGGATCGAGCGGCCGGAGTGTCCAAAGGGCCGAGTTCGTGAGGGAGGCTAGATACCGTAGCTGCGGAACAACTCGCGGGCCGCCAACTTGTCATCCAGCGAGCCGAAGGCCATGGTGTAGTAGCCCCGGTAGCCGGCGCTTTCCAGCCGTCGGAACATTGCCGGGAAGTCGATGTTGCCCTGGCCCGGCGGCAGGTGTACTTCCACCTCGCCGGTGTTGTCGGCCAATCTCACCTCGCCGATGCGCTCCACGCCGAAGGCGTCGATGAACCCGTGGACGCCGTCCGGCACCAGGTTGGCGTGATTGACCGTAAAGGCCCAACCGAACCGCTCCGACTGGATGGCGTCGAAAAAGTAACGACACTCCGCAACAGTGTGCCCCAGGTAGTGGACCTCGGCGTTGTCCGGTTCCCAGTTAAGGTTCTCGAAGAAAAGCGAAACTCCGCTGTTCTCGGCGTAGTCAACTGCGCGCAGCAGCCGGTCACGGGCGGCCTCCATGCGGGCGTCGATTGCCGAGGTGAAATGCATGCCGCCGTGGACCACGACTCCGTGCGCCGTGATGCGCCGGGCCAGGTCGATATTGCCTCGCAGGTAGGCATCCACGGCATCGCTCACGTAAGGAGCGAACTCGGCGACGTTGACCGATGATGCCGTATGTACCGTGACGGCGATCTCGTTCTGGTCCATCACCGTCCGTACCGCCCGTATCCGGTCGTCCGGCCAATTATCCACGCGATTGGCGCCCGTCTCGGCCGAGAAGTCCAGGTAGTGGATGCCGTGCTCGGCGGCGAAGGCCAGCGAGTCTTCCAACGGTGTGGCTCCACCGTCATAGCCGATGCGGTCAATGAAATCCATGTGACTGTCCTGTTATTCGGTATCGACGGCTGCGGGAAGGTGCTCGGGGATCCACTGGCGCAGCAGGTCGGCCAGTTCGTCGCGACATTCGTCGAGGCGGTGCTCCGCGCCTTCGTAGAGCACGAGTTCCTTGGGCTCTTTGGCCCAGTCGTGTATGGCCACGGCACACGAGAAGGGCAACCGGGTGTCGGCCTTGCCGTGAACGACCAGCAGCGGCTTGGGAGAGATCATGCCCGCGCCTTGTGCTCCGTAGGTCTGGGGCGACAGCGACACCACGCCGGCGATGTTGTCGCTGATTGCGCCGGCCGCGATCACCACCGCGCCGCCGAATGAGTGGCCCACGACAATGGCCGGCCCGTGTCCGGTGGCTCTGAGGAAGTTGCACCCGGCCACCAGATCCAGGGCACACTGCTGGATTTCGTTGGGTTGCCGGTAATCCATGCGAAGGGACGTGATTCCCTGGCCGGTCAGTTCCTCGGCAAGCTCCGCGTACAGTCCGGTGCCGGGCCCGCCGAATCCGCCTCGCGCTCCGCAGACCCAGACCACGGCTTTCGTCGTCTCCTCCGCGGCGTGGAGGATGGCCGGAATGTCGCCCCGGTTGGTGCAGATCATCAGACCCTGACCGGCTTCCCCCTCGTGGGGCGGGCCGACCATCACCTTCTCGATCATCATGCCGATGCGGTTTTCCGGTTGTTGCTCGCCCGAGCCGGATGGAGTGGACATATCGCCGCCTTTCGTGGGTCGAATGGTTGCGCCAATATAACACGGTCACCTCCCGGGATACGGCCGGACGACGGCGCGAACCCAGGCGGGCAGAATGCGCGTGCTATACTGCCGGCTAGGCGCTTGCGCCCTGCTTTGCTACTCAAAATCGTCCGCTACGGGACGGTTTGGGTCACTTGGGAGGAACCTTAGATGGCGACGGTAATGGAGCGCAGGATTCGAGGCCGCGAACGCCAGGAGATTGCCGATGAGCTGAGCCAGCGCGTGGACGGCGAGGTCCGTTTCGACCCCCACTCCCGTCTGCTCTACAGCACCGACGCCAGCATCTACCAGATGGAGCCCGTGGGGGTGGTCATACCCCGCTCCGCTGCCGACGTGCAGGCGGTGGTCGAATTCGCCGCCCGCGAGGGCATTCCCGTGCTGCCAAGATCCGGCGGCACCAGCCTGGCCGGCCAGACCGTGAACCACGCCATCGTCCTCGACTTCAGCAAGTACCTGAACAATGTCTTGGAAGTGAACCCGGAGGAGCAATGGGCCCGTGTCCAGCCCGGCATCATCCTAGACCAGCTCACCCGTCAGATGGGACCCCACGGCCTCCAGTACGCTCCCGATCCCACCACCGCCAACCGGGCCTGCGTCGGCGGCGGCATCGGCAACAACACCTGCGGCGCCCACTCCGTCATCTACGGCAAGACCCTGGACCATATCCAGGAGTTGGACGTCGTCCTATCCGATGGCTCCACGGCCCACTTCGGCCAACTCACCCCATCGGAGCTGGAGTCCCGCCTCAGCGCCAGCGGCCTGGAGGGCGACATCTACCGCGGCGTCCTGCGCATCGCCCGCGAGCAGAAGGACGAGATCGACCGCACCTACGCCAAGATCCAGCGCCGCGTCAGTGGCTACAACCTGGATGAGTTCATCCTCGACGACGCCCGCCGCGGCGGTCCGGTGAACCTGGCCCGCATGGTCGTCGGCTCCGAGGGAACTCTGTGCGTGGTCACCGAGGCCAAGGTCAACCTCGTTCCCCGGCCCACCATGACCTCCCTTTCCGTACTCCACTTCCGCTCCATCTTCGACGCGTCAGAGGCAACGACACGCGTGTTGCAGCACCAGCCGTCTTCCATCGAGCTCATCGACAAGATGGTCCTTGACCGCAGCCGCGACGCCCTGGGCGCAACGCGGCTTCCCTCCTTCGTAGAGGGCGATCCCGGCGCCATGCTCATAGTCGAGTTCTACGGTGAAACGGAAGGCGAATTGACCGCCCAGATGGACGGTCTCAAGGCCGACATCGGCCTCGCCTATGCCTGCGTCAACATCCTCGACCGCGCCGGTCAGGCCGCCGTCTGGAACTTGCGCAAGGGCGGCCTCGGCCTCCTCATGAGCACCCGCGGCGACGCCAAGCCCATCCCCTTCGTGGAAGACCCCGCCGTGGACCCGTCGGTCATGGGCGAGTTCGTCCGCCGCTTCGACGAAATTGTTACCGAGCACGGCACCACCGCCGGCTACTACGGCCACGCCTCCGTGGGTTGCCTCCACATCCGCCCCCTCATCAGCCTGAAGAACCAGGACGGCATCGACAAGATGGTCTCCATCGGCGAGGCGGTCTCCGACCTGATCAAGGAGTTCGGCGGCTCCATGAGCGGCGAGCACGGCGACGGCATCGTTCGCGGCGTCTGGACCCGCAAGATGTTCGGAGACCAGATTTACAACGCCTTCCGTGAGCTCAAGCAGACCTGGGATCCCCAGGGCATCATGAACCCGGGCAAGATTATCGACACGCCGCCCATGACCGAAAACCTGCGCTACGGTGTCGCCTACCAGCCCATGGCGCTGGACACCACGCTGGACTTCTCCGCGGATTTCGGCTTCGCAGGTGCCGTGGAGATGTGCAACGGCATGGGCGCCTGCCGCAAGCTGGACGGCACCATGTGCCCGTCCTTCATGGCCACCCGCGACGAGGAACACTCGACACGAGGCCGCGCCAACCTGCTCCGCGCCGCCCTGTCCGGCCGCATGCCCGACGGCGCCGAGAGCTCCATCACCGACCACCGCCTCCACCAGGCTCTTGACCTCTGCCTGGAGTGCAAGGCCTGCAAGGCCGAGTGCGAGTCGGGCGTGGACATGGCCAAGCTCAAGTACGAGTTTCTGGATCACTACCAGAAGGAACACGGCGTGCCCCTGCGTTCCCGCATCTTCGCCAACATCAACGGCTTGAACAAGCTGGGGAGTCGGTACGCGCCCATAACCAACTGGCTCGCGGGTTCACCACTGGGCCGCTCCTTGGCATCGACCTTCCTCGGCATCAGCCCTAAGCGTCAGCAGCCGGCCTTTGCGTCCCGCTCGTTGCCGGACTGGTTCGCGCGGCGGGGGCAGAACGGCCATGCCGAGGCCAAATACGGCACGGTGGCGCTCTACAACGACACCTTCATGAACTACAACTACCCCGAAATCGGCATCGCCGCCGTCGAGGTGCTGGAGGCTGCCGGCTATCGGGTGGAACTGGTCAACGGCGGCTGCTGCGGGCGTCCAATGATCTCCAAGGGCCTGCTGGACCAGGCCCGCGACCAGGCCCGTTCCAACATTGACGCACTGTACGCCTACGCCAGCCAGGGCGTCCCTATCGTCGGCTGCGAACCCAGCTGCCTGCTGACCCTGCGGGATGAGTACCCAGAGTTCGTTGGCGATGATCGCGCCAAAACCGTTGCCGAACGCTCATTCCTGATCGACGAATTCCTCACCAGCGCCCAAGCCGAAGGCCGCTTGGACTTGCAGTTCTCTGACCTGGAGAAGCAGGTCATGTTCCACGGCCACTGTCACCAGAAAGCCATGGCGGGTACGGCCAGTTCGATGTCCGTCTTGGGAATGCCGCCCGGCTATCAGGCCGAGCTGATCAACGCCGGCTGCTGCGGGATGGCCGGCTCCTTCGGATTTGAGAAGGAACACTACGACATCTCCATGCAGATCGGCGGACTGTCCCTGTTCCCCGCCATCGCCGCCAAGCCGGACGCCGAGGTAGCGGTCATGGGCGTGTCATGCCGCCAGCAGGTGGAACACGGAGCGGGCCGACGGGCTCGGCACCTTATCGAGGTATTGCGCGACGCGGTTGTATTGTCGGAATGATTACCGCACCAGCGCACCCGCTTCAGGGCAAAGTATCGGGCGCGGCTGGCTCTCCTCGATAACCTTTTGGTATCGTGCGCATTCCCAGGCGGAGATCTGGGCTGAACGCCACTGCCAGTACATCCTGGCTGAGTCGTATTTCCCGCCCATCGGCCTCGGCGCCACGCCCATTTGTAACTCCGTTGCCGGGCTGATCAGGCCGTCAACCGGAGATTGAACGCCGCCAGTGACTTGGATTGCATCCGAGTATTGCGGTGTGGCCCGCAGGATTGTCCTTGAGGTCCGGTCAGCAAAAACTGCGGGTTGGGCGCCGTCGCCAAACCCCACGGTGATGTCGCGGTCGGTCAGCAAGCGAACTTGCACTTGATCCGAATAGTCGTTGTCAGGGTCCGTGTCGTATTCCGTGTCAACTCGAACCATCAAGTCGTACTTGCCCACAGGGTACCGCAGCGTTTTCCAGATGAACTCCACGTCTTTGAATTCGCCTGGCTCCAGGCTCACGCTTTGCTCGTACATCGTATCGCGGTCGGTTTCATTCAACAGAGTCACGGTGCCTCGGCTCGCATACGGCCCCAAGTTCCGTACCATGGCGGTGATCTGAACCCAGTCGCCCTTTACGATCGGGTACAACGCATCTGGCGGCTGGAAATCGACCACCGCAAAATCAGCCGTGGGCGGTAGCAGTTCGATCACGAAATCGCGTACTGCGCCCGCCATCCCCACTATTACCACCCGGAAGATGTGATCCCCAGGCTCATATCTGCTGGTTCGCCACGTGAACGACGCTGAGCCAATTGCCCCTGCCGCCACGCGAGGCCTGCGGGTTTCCGGTTGCTTGCCCCCAGAAGGGAAGTACAACGTAACCGGGATACTGGAGGTAACCAGCCCATCGTTGCGCACGCTAACCGTGATGGCTACCGGTTCGCCCACCACGGGAGATTTGGGGCTCCACGATATTTCCACGATTGCAGCTATCAGTTGGGCAGAAATGAGTCTGATCTGGATCGTGGCGGATGTGTCCAGCTCTGTAGTGTTGTACTCCGCTAGGAGCGTAACTGTCAGAATATGAACGCCTATGTCATAGTTGGCAGTCTTCAACGTGAACTCGACCCGTGCGATTTCTCCTGGCTCAACTCGTGGTGACTTGCGCTCCGGCTTCTTTTCGTTAGAGGGAAATGTAAGCTGCACCGGGACTTCCAGGGCGGAAGGACCGTTGTTGATCACATCTACCCATATCTTCACGGCCTGACCTTTGACAGCCGTATCGGCAGGGTCGGAACCGATGCCCAAGATAGCGACGTTCACGATGGGCGGCAGCAGCTCGATCTCAAACCGCTGCGCCGAGGGAGGATCGCTAGCCACTTCCACTCGAAAATGGTGCATGCCGGGTTTATAGCGGCTGGTACGCCAAGTGAAAGAAGCCGAGCCAACAGCCCCAGGTTCCACGCGCGGCCGCCGGGTTTCGGGTTGTTTTCCATTCGATGGAAAATGCAAGGTTACTGGGATATTGGTAGAAATCCGGCCATCATTCCGTAAGGTCACGGTTATGGTGACCGGCTCACCCACCACGGGAGATTTGGGGCTCCACGATATTTCCACGATTGAAGCTATCAGTTGGGCAGAAATGAGTCTGATCTGGATCGTGGCCGATGTGTCCAGCTCTGTAGTGTTGTACTCCGCTAGGAGCGTAACTGTCAGGATGTGAACGCCTATGTCATAGTTGGCAGTCTTCCACGTGAACTTGACCCGTGCGATTTCTCCTGGCTCAATTTGTGTTGACTTGCGCTCCGGCTTCTTCTCGTCAGACGGAAACGAAAGCTGCACCGGGGCTTCCAGGGCGGACGGACCGTTGTTGATCACGTCTACCCAGATCTTCACGGCCTGACCTTTAACGGCCGTATCGGCAGGGTCGGAACCGATGCCCAAGATAGCGACGTTCACGATCGGCGGCAGCAGCTCGATCTCAAACCGTTGCGACGACGGTGGATCGCTAGCCACCTCTGCTCGGAAATCGTGTATGCCAGGTTCATAACGGCTGGTACGCCAAGTGAAAGAAGCCGAGCCGACAGCGCCGGGTTCCACGCGTGGCCGCCGGGTTTCGGGTTGTTTTTCATTCGATGGGAAATGCAAGGTTACTGGGATATTGGTAGAAACCCGGCCATCATTCCGTACGGTCACGGTTATGGTGACCGGCTCACCTACCCGCGGGGATTCCGGACTTACGACAACGTCCACGATTGTGTCAATTACTACCAACGGTGTGAGCAAAAACCGGAGTTCCGCGGACGTTGGTCCGAGCGTGACGTTGTCGCGGAGCAGGATCGTTGCCCGCAAAATATGAACGCCGACACCGTAGTTCGACGTTTTCCAGTCGAAGGAGACCCTCGCGATACCGCCGGGATCGACTCGCGGCGACCTGGTCTCAGGACGTTTGCCGGCGGACGGGAAAGCAAGCTGAACCGGAACATTGATGGCAGCCGGTCCGTCGTTGCGGACCTCGATCCAAACTTCAACGGTTTCGCCCACCATTGCGGTGTCGACCGGGTACGCACCGATGCCTACGATTGCCACGTCGATCACGGTCGGTAACAAATCCACTGTGAAGGGCCGAACCGGAGAGCCTACCGCGGCCAGTTCAACCAGAAACTGTTGCGCCCCCGCCGCGTAATCGCTGGTGAGCCAGTCGAACGTAACTGCCACGATCTCTCCCGGGTCCAAGCGCGGGCTCCTGGTTTCTGGCTGCTTGTCGCCTGACGGGAAGTGCAGGGTGATCGGGATGTTGGCCGCAATCGGTCCTTCGTTTCGCACCGTGACCGTAATGGTCACTGGCTCGCCAACCGACGGATTTTCAGGATTGGCCAAAACATCCAAGATGGTTGCCGTGATGAGCAACTGCCTGAGCACGAACTGCAGCTCGACAGCGGTTTGTCCAGTTGCAACGTTGTGCTCCCCAGGCACGTTGGCCGTCAACGTGTGCTCGCCGATATCGTAATTTCGGGTTTTCCAAGTGAACTGAGCAATTTCAGTCGTCTTTGGCAAGACGGAAGGACTGCGCATTTCGGAAGACTTGGTTTCCGATGGAAAATGTAACACTATCGGCACGTTGACGGTGGCCGGACCATTGTTCTGCACCTCCACCTCGATGGCTATCTCTTCACCCTGCATCGCTGTCTCTTCAGGCGATGTACGGATGCCGACTATCTCCGCGTCAATGTGCAATATGATATCAACATTGGCAATCGCGATGTCACCGTAGACTTCCGATGAAACCCCCAATTTCAGCACGTGCTGTCCCAGCATGTTGGTAGAGGCCGGGACACGCCAGGCAATCTGCTCGGCAGATTGACCATCTGACGCTAACTCGTTGAGGGTTTTCGTGACTGTCGGTTCTGAAGCATCGTCTACATATAGTTCTAGGGTTAGAGAAAGGGCTACCTCGCTGTTGTTTTGAATCGTCGCATTTATCGTGGCTTGGTCTCCCAGGACCAGAACATCGGGAGAAACCACGACGCTCGTCATCTCTACATTCACCGCCGGACCCGAGCGATTGATCTCAACGGTTCCGGTGTTGTTTTCTGGAGACTCATCTCTCGCCGCTGAGAGTAATACTTCAATGGTATGAGCGCCGGGCGTCACATCCCCTACCGGCACTGCAAGATTTTCTGTTTTAGATTGACCCGCCGGTATTACCATCGTGTGCCGGTACAGTTCTTGCTGTTCTGTTCCGTCCTTCGGCTCCAAGAGGAACCGGATAGTGGCCGGTTCGGTTGCCGGTCCGTCATTAGCCACTTCAACGGTGACTTCGATGGTATCGGCGGTGAACGGCAAAGTAGCCTGGAGAGGATGAACTGATGCCAGTCGAAGATCCACCACTCCAAATTCCGGCTCAGTAAGCGTCTGGTTTATGCTTACTTTGTCGTCTTTTTGTTCCCCCAAATGCAAAACAATTTCGTCAGGATGTACGATATTAATCCGGTCTGTTGATGCTTCCGCGTTATTGGCTTCGTTGACGTCCACGAAGTCGCTTGGGCTAACTATCGTGGTTGCGACGCCGATTGTTCCGTCGCTCAAGGCGGGCAGTGTTGGAATGATCCACGCGATTTCGCCCTCTGCCTTGGCACCGAACGGGACGACGCAATGCGAAAAACAGAGTGCGCTGGCATCGTTGACCGCTTGGTCTTCGGGCCCGTTCATAGTGAGCGCAAGCGTGATGTCTGTCTGGCAGCTGAAATTGTAGACCCGGTAGGCGACCCTCAAATTCTCGCCGACGTAGTAGTTCGGAGGGGATCGTTTTTGACCGGCGAGATCCCTGATGTCAGTGACTTTGACCCTGACATCCTCGACACAGCCGTCTGCCTCTTCAATGCCGTCGAATGCGGACCGGAAGAGCTCGATTTCCAGAAGATCCTCGTTGTCGTCGGTAGTAGTGTCCTCGGGTAGTTCCGCGGCCGCTTTCAGCGTATGCGTTCCGACGCTTTCGCCAGTGGAGTCCCACTGCAGCACCACCTCTGAACTGGATCCAGGCGCAATGAGAGACGATGTTCCCGTTGACGCCGCCGTCGTCTGTTGTAGCTGCCCGACCAGGTATAGTCCGACTGGTACCCTGACTGGAGCCTCCCCATGGTTGGTGACCGTTGCAACCACTTCCAACGTTTGACCGATGGCTGCCACGTTGCGATTGATAATCGCCGCTGTGAGTTCCACGGCTATCACAGGCGCCCGGAGAGCCACGGTAAGCAGCGCTGCGTCGTTTGAATCACCGTTGTGGTCCGGAACGCTTGCAACGATTTTCAGTTGGTGATCGCCGAGTTCAATGTCGGTCGTATCCCATTCCAGGCTTGTCTCGATGGTTTCGCCAGCCAGGATCGACTCGATCGTTGCAGTGCCGCTCGCCTGCTCCGAAGTCCTAACATACAGATCAACCGCTACGTCGGTGACCTCGGTACCGCTCTCGTTGAGCACCTGTACATTGATGGTAACGGACGACGCTGCCAGGTTGTCTGTCGACGCTGGGATTGCTGATGACAACGCTATGGGATTGCGAAGATCAATGTTGACCCATTGGCTGTCGTCTCTATCCGGGTCCTGACCATCCGCACCGGCGGCGACGAGGAGGTCAAACACGTCCACATCCCGGCCCGACGTGTCCCATTCGATGGTCGCGTCGGCCGTGCTGCCGGTTGCAACGGATGAAATCGTCGCAGAACCAAGCGCTCCGTCCACGTTGGGTTCGTATAGGCCAACCGTCAAGTTCGCCAGTTGGCCGCTACCGACGTTTTCAACTTGAGCAGTAAACTCGATGTTGTCACCGACGATCGCGACGGCGTTTTGTGGGGAAGCGCTTTTGAGCACCAACCAGTTTCGTATCTCGATGCTCGCTGAGACGGAGTTGTTTGTCTCATCTGTATCCCCAGATGTGGTCGCCACGATCAAAATGTCGTAGTCGCCGACATTCGCGTCCGCCGTGGCCCATGTCAGTGTGCCTGATGTCGATTCATCTACGGCCAACGTCGCTACATTTGCAGTCGCCGTAGCTTCTTCCTCCTCTTGGTCGTCAGTTCCGTCGGCAGTCGTATCCTCTGTCGTCTGATCCTGGCCGACTTCAGTGACATAGAGACTGATTTGCACCTCGCCCGTGTCGTTTTCTCCCGAGTTAGTGACGGTAAACGGCACACTCACGGAGTTGCCGCTGACCGCTGAAGAAGCAATGGGGCTGGTCAAGCTCAACTCCACGTCCACCGGATCATGCAGGATGAGGGACGCAGTCACGCTGTCATTGGTTGAATCGTCGTCGTCGGCAACTGTTGCAACCGCGCGCAGGCTGTAGGTCCCGGCTTCAACGTCATCTGTATCCCACGAGATCGTGACGGTGGCTGTCCCTCCCGCAGCGATGGTGGCAGCAGTTGCAGAGCCCAATGCTTCCGTATCGTCCCCTTTGTACAACGAAACGGTGGGAGCAATTGCGATGTCACCGTCATTTTTGAGCGAGATGGTGAAGTCAACTGTATCACCAATGACCGCTTCAGTTGACGACGCTTGCACCCCGTTAACAGCGACGTCCGTGGAGGGCTCTCGAAGGGTCACTGTGACCGTCTTGCTATCATTGGCAGAGTTGCCGTCCCCCTCCGATGCAGCCAGTACGCGCAGATTGTGTGCTCCCGCTTCTGCCTCGTCGGTGTCCCACGAGAGCGTCACCGTGCTCTCGCCGTCGGCCGCGAGGGCCGAAACCGTGGTTGAATCCAGCTCGTCCGTCTCGTCGCCATGGTCGAGGGTAACCGTGGCGTCGGTTTCGGAGTCGCCCTCGTTGCTGATGGTGACGGTGAAATCAATGTCATCCCCAATCAACGCCGCCGTCTTGGACGCCGTGACCGATTTGACGGCGATGTCCACCGAAGACACCTCATTGACGATGTTTATGGCGTCAGCTGAGGTATCGCTGTTATTGCTCGTATCGGCGTCGCTGAAGTCCGACGGCGCGTCGATAGTTACCGTGGCAACCACCTTCTCCCCGGTTGCATTGGCCCGATCCACCGAAGGGATGCGGTTCTAGCGTTGACGTGAGGGATGATGGGTAAGAAAGGCGAACGAGCCCGGCCCGATCGCCAATAGATGTGGTTCAGGGCGGTCGGTGGCGGCCACGCCAGTGGCAATGTGGCGGCCCGCAGTGGCGGCGGCAGGCGAAAACGGCCAGGCGGCATGCCGGAAGTGGCGCTGGCGGGCTGGTCTGGCATGGGTCGGCGGGACAGCCCCCGGGGCTGCCCGGTGGACGGATCGGGCGCCGACGGCGCGTCGTCAGGCTGGTAGGGGAACGGCGCGCACTCGGGCCAGGGCGTGAGTGAACTGGTTTTCCCAGGGCCAGTGTTGGGGCAGATGCAGGGTGAGGCGACGGGCCTTGCGGGTGATGCGTCCGGCGAGGGAGAAGAAGCGTCGCCGCAGGGTCTTGGTGGTAACCACCAGCTCGCCCAGGCCGATGCGCGCCGTCCAGCGAGCCAGATTGTGGGCCATGACCTGCACCGCCAGCCAGGCGGCGTTGGCGGGGAAGCGTCCCGAGGGAAGATGATTGAGGCCCACGCCGTACTTCAGGTCGCGGATGGCGTTCTCGATCTCGGCATGGCGGCGGTGGTCGGCCTCCAGTTCCAGAGTGTCCCCCTCCCGGTCGGTGATGCAGGCGTGATAGCTGTAGTCGGTAAGCAGCGCCAGTTGGGAACCAGGCGCGGGCTGCACTCTGCGTACGATGAGCCGCGTTGGCGCGGCGTCGGGCTCATGCTGGAAGGGTGTGTATTCAGTCTCGGCCACGTCGGCAGCGCCGTCCATCCAGTAAGGGATGGCTGTCCAGTCCTTCTCGGGTATGGCCTCGATGAGATTGCGCAGGCTTTGGTGCTGGCGGATGGTGATGGAGTAGCGGACGTCCATCTTGCGGCAGACGGCGACCATGGCGTGGGTGTAGAAGCCGCTGTCGGCGCGGACGGTGAGTTGTCCCGTGGCTCCGGCGTAGCGCACCCGGCCCACCGTCTCCCGCAGGAAGTGGTCCGCGCCCCGAGCGGTGTTGGCCCGACCCTGGCGCAGCCGCACCATCAGCACGTCGCCGGTGTCCGCGGCGACGGCCAGCAGCGGGTGATAGCCCCGCTGGCCGGTGTAGCCATGGCGACGGGCGCCCTCCTTGCCCAGTCCGTAGGTCTCGCAGACGGTGGAGTCCAGGTCGATGGTCAACGGCGCATCGCCCGGGCCCGCACCAGCAGCCCAGGCCCGAGCCAGGAACTCCCGGCTCACCCGATCCAGCTGGCGAACATGACCCCACCGGAAACTGCGTAGAAAGGTCCCCAGGGTGGACGGCGCTTTGACCACGCAGCCGATGGCGCTGGCCGTCCGGCCGGTGCGCAACACGTCGGCGTCGTCAATGCAGTCGCCGCCGGCCAGCGCCGACGCCACCAGGGTCAGCAGCTTGTCCCCCGGGTTGGCTCGACCCGGCGCATCTCCCAGGTCAACGTGGCGGTCCACCAGCTCACCCAGACCCAGATGGTGGGCCAGGGTGACCGGCAGGAGCAGTCCGGCATTGGCCACCAGACGGTGATCATCGAAGGCGACGTGGATGCGGTCGGGGCTGCCCAGTGGTAGCATCTAATGGGTGCTCCTCGTTTCGGGTCGGTTTCTTGTTTCAAAAACCATTATCCCAGAAGCCGGGAGCACTTTCTTACCCTTTCAACCCGCCCCGACACTCATCTCTTCGGTGGATTGGGGATTGGGATGCTTGCCCAAGTCCCACTGGGCATTCGATTGTTGCGTTGCGCCGGCGGCTATGGTGCACCCGTCCAGACAAGGCGCTGAAGAGCCATCAGCATCGTGAATTGTTGCCCCACTCACCGACCCCGTTAGAACCACTGTGACAGTTACTTCGCGACAGCTTGAATTGACAACATCGTAAAAAATCGCGATATCGTCGCCATCGGCGTAATTGGGAGGATCTTGGAAAACATAGCCGTTACCGCGGTCATAAACGGACAGATTCTGGATGCTCAGGTCGTCCACGCAGGACTGTTGCGGTGCCGCGCTCTCTGCAATTTCAGCAGGGAGGAATACCTTCCAGTCGGCAGGGCCCGACCACACGCTCGCCAAAGCCATGCAGCCGGTTATCGCCACCAGAATCAATGCCAGCGGGCGAACGCCGTTCATGATCGAACTCGGTTAGCAGAGCCCGCAGGCTAGACGGATCCCGCGTCAGGAGCTCGGCTTGGTGTACACAAACATGACTGCCCCGGTTGCGGTTGCTCCGGTGTCGACGGCGACCGTAACTTCGTAGAGGCGGCTTGCGTCGTCGGTACGTTCTAATTCGAACGCCGATACGGCTAACCGAGCGGGCTCCTGAACAGTGACGACCGCGCTGCCATCTACCATCAATTCGGCGGTCACAGTAGATTGGCCCTGCGTCTGGATACTGGCGATCAATACCGACGCCGACGCCAGGATGTTTTCGATGGTCGGCGGGACTACTAACCTGACCGGGTCGGACGTTCCTCCGTTTGACGCATGGCTGAACAGCACGAAAGCGTTGTGCTCCGGATGTTGCCAGTGGTAGTAGCCGACTGTGTCGTGGGTTGCCTCGATGATTTCGGGCACGTCTTGCTTGGCGGCGGACAACACCTCGTTAACGGCCAGTACCAGGAGGTTCTGTTTCAAATTGTCCGCCTGTTGGTCCAGCGAGTCGTACCGCCAGATGCCCGCGGCTGGCGCGTCAGCCGGCAAATAGGCCACGACCCATCCGCGGTCATCGAAATAGACCGTGACCTGTCTGGGCTGTACCGCGCTCCCGAAGCCGACCGCGGCGACCGTCGGCAACTCCACTATGCCGAAATTGGCTCCTGAATCCACGTGGCGGCCGGCCTCCACCCGGTTTCCATTTGATTCGTCCGGTTCTTCCAACAGGGCATCCCTGATGGCTATTACGTTGAGTCGCGGACGGAGGTCATTTTGCCCGTCTCCCTGGAAGTGATCGGGCACCCGGTGATGTGCGGAAATGCCCGCGTCCTCTTCCCGAAAGGCCGTGGCATCGTTGCCCTGAGAGGTGGTGACCAAATGGTTTGGCTCCGCCAGATCCCAAACGGTTGCAACTGTAGCGCGCGCCTGACTGGCTTCTGCCGGTGCGCTACTGCACGGCCAGAAAACCAGTGCAACCGATACAGCAACCGCCATGCTAACCCAGAGCAAACGATTGGAAATTAGATCTCGATATGACGTGTTTTGATGTTTCATAAGACGATATTGCACGACTTCGTCGAAAAGTGTGTGAAACGGGCAAAGTGGTGGCTCAATGCTTCACGATATTGGTGTGAACATCCTGTAACTCTGGCTTGCCACTACTTGAGCCGTGCGGGATAATAAGCACCAGATTGCCGAAAGTCTGTGCAAATGCCAATTTGCACATATCACTATCACAGCGTGCAGAAAACATGGGACTGGAACGCGAGGACCGCCGGTTGAGAGCCGCCCAGGTGGGGATGCTGATGCGGGCCTACCGTGAGTCCTTCGCGCAGGCAGATGGCCGCAAGGGGCTGACGCAGGAAGAGTTGCTGGTCCGTATGGCGGAAGTGGACGGTCAGTACGGGGAACGGTACAGCCATAGCACCGTGTCCCGCTGGGAATCGGGTGCGACACGCCCTACCCGGCAACGCTTGATAGCGTTTGGCAAAGCCCTGGAACTGTCATCGGTGGAAGTCGACGGGCTGATAACCCTCGCGGGTTTGGATGGCCGCGACCGGGTGGGCACCCTTCATCGAACGTCCGCTTCGAGTAGTTCAGGCATTGGCATTGCCGATGACTCACGGGATGCGCTGGTGAATGTCGGCGCGGCAGACACCCAAACAGGGGACAGATCGGTCGCTTCGTCCAATCTCTCCGGCGCAATCCGCTATTGCCTCTCTCGCTTCCTGTTACCAGGGCTGTGCGTTGCTGGTGGCGGGTATGTGCTGTCGGCGCTTGGATGGACTGCAGACTGGATACTGACCTTTTTCATCGCTGTCGTTATGGGACTGGTGCTGACCCAAGGATTTCTCCGAATGCGCAAGGGGGACCAGCTACGCGAATTCTTCTTCGTGTCGCTGTTTTTTCTCCTGAGCACCCCCTTGCTACAGATGCCTCTAATTCGTATGGACAACTATGGTTTCTACACCATAGCCGATTTTGCCGGCACGCCGATACCTTGCCTGCTAGCCCTGATAGTGAATCTAGCTCTGGCTCTAATCGCAGGGCTAATGTTCGACTTGTTATGGAAATGGCAGTACTCCAAAGATGTCAGTGAGAGAAGGGCTCCGCAGAGAGCGGCATGGGTTGCACTCCTGCCCCTGGCTTTCGTTTACTGCTGCATCATGGTCATCTCTAACGTTGGGTCCTGGATCCACCTTACGGTCGTTCTACCCGTTTTAGGCGTCGTGTTTATCACCCTGTTGGTGCTGCGCGACCCGGTCGTCACACCGCGAGAACGCGACCTGAGATTCCTGCTTTGGGCGGTGGTGACGGCGACTATCGTTCTGTCAGCTCTAGGGGGAGCGGCGATTCTGACACTCTACTTAGCGCCCAGTTCTCTTCCCCAGCCGGACCACAACCTCCTGTATTCTTGGGATATCGATTTCACTGCGTTGGGATACACCCAAGACGAGCTAACGGAAAGGTTGCATCTCGGATTTATCTGGGTCGCGTTATCCAATTTCGTTTACGTAGTGGTTGTTATTGGAGGCAACCTGATTGTTGCCATCTACAGGCGTAGTAGCGGGAACGGCGCCCAGCCCACCGTCGTCATCTCGGAGCTGTCCACTCCAGAACCGTGTGGTCAGCCTCCGCGATCCGAGCAAGTGAAATCCCTCTTTATCCCCAGACTTTTCCGAAGTCAACCAGACAACGCTCGTGCAGCCTAGAGAGAGGCCTTGAACACCCTACAGACGGGCCTCTCTTGCGTGGATGATGGAGCTTAGGGGCTAATCCTGTAGCGTGCTGTTGGTCCCGCAGGTGTCGCCGCTTGAGCTGGCGACACCTGCGGGATTTTCATGACATCCCGATGTGTTGTAAGAACGTCTGTGCTGTTATCTTGTGACGCATGGACACCGCAGTCGGATGCTTGCTGGTTACGCACTTTCCCGTAAAGGCCGAACTGGCGCGACAGCCTGATCTGGCTGGTCGTGCAGTGGTTGTGGCCGCTGGGGACTCCGGCCGTCGTCTGGTGGTGGACGCCGCACCAGAAGCCAGAGACGTTCGTGCCGGACAGCCGTTGACTGAGGCTTTATCCCTGTGCGCTGACGCGGTGGTTTTAACCGTTGATGACCAGTATTTGTCGTCATTCAACAATGATCTGATGACCTCTCTGTTCCAGGTTGTCGACCGAGTAGAGCCGGACGGTTACGGTAGATTCTATCTGGACCTGACCGGGATGGCGTCCATGTACGGTGGAGCGTCCGGCCTGGAGTTGGCGATGCTGTCTGCGATTGATGCCACACTGCAACCCCGGCTGGGATTGGCTTCAGGCAAGTTGCCCTCATACTGCGCGGCGGCCAGCGCCGAGGTCGGTAAGGGATTTACCGCCCCTGGAGACGTTGCTCAATGGCTGGCAACCTGGCCAGTGTCATGGCTGCCATTGGATCGCGACACTGTAGCGCGCTTACGCGGCTTTGGTATCGCTACGATGGGTAACGTAGCAGCAATGCCGTCATACGTCCTGGCAGATTTCCTGGGTGTCTTTGGATACCGAGCCTGGAAGCTGGCCCAAGGCATTGATGACGACCCGGTGGTTCCGACGGCACTGCCAGAGGCGCTTCACGAACGCATGGAGTTTCCATTTCCGGTAGATACGATTTCCGGTTGGGAAGCTGGCGTTCGCCTGTTGTCCGAACGTATTTGGAACACTCCCAATCTGCGGGGGAAAGGGATAACGGAAATATCGATCGAAGGTGAGCTTTCGCCAAATGGCATTTGGCATTTTGACCGGCAGCTGCGCGCTCCTGCCGGTTCGTCGGAGAGCCTGGCTTCGGCAGTTCTGGCCGGGTTAAATGCCCAGAACAGTCGCGGCCAAGGTCGCTGGCCGGGCGCAGCGTTGACCGACCTGTCGCTCACGGTGTCCGGCCTGGTCCGGTTGTCCGGCCGGCAAATGGGTCTGTGGCTGGAGGAACGACGGGGCGTGGCTGTCCCGATAATCGATGGGGTTGACCGTCCGGTTGCCCTGGCGTTGGGATCTCCCTTGCCGGAGCGGCGCTGGGCGCTGGGTTCCGAACTGCTGCCGCTCCGTGGTGTCGCTGCCGTGGCCGTTTCCGAGGTCCACAGCGTGCCCCGAGCAGTAGGGTCGCATTCTGTCCGGAAAGTGATTGACCTATGGGATGTGGATACCGAGTGGTGGATGCCGGAACCGGCGCGCCGGCGGTACTGGCGGCTGGTGACGGATGGGGGCAAGTTGATCACGGTATACCGCAATCTCGCCACCGGCGGGTGGTATCGGCAGGGTTACTGACTTGTCCGCCGGCTTCGTTGAGCTGTGTGCTCACTCCTGGTATTCCTTCGGCGCCGGCGCGTCGTCTCCGGCCGAGCTGGTGGACCGGGCCGGTTACTACGGCTATCCAACCCTGGGCCTGACGGACGTCAGTAATTTATGCGGCGCGCTGGATTTCGTGCAGGAGTGTCGCTCTGCCGGCATAGGGGCCGTACTGGGCGCCGACCTGACGGTTCGGGAAGGTGACCGGATGGGCCCGGTGACCTTTGTCGCGGAGAATGGCGCGGGTTACTCCAACCTGTGTCGACTCATATCGCTGGCGCACGTGACGGGCGGGAGAACCACGCCAGTTCTGGACATCCGCTTCCTGGAGCCTCACGCTGAGGGTCTTATCGCGCTGCTTGGGAATCCGGATGGCCTCCTGGCGGCGGACATTTCCGCCGGACGCTGGAGCATGGCCGAGGGACGGGCAAAGCAGTACGCCGACTGGTTCGGCGCCGGGTCGGTATTTCTGGGGCTGCAGCAGCACCTGGCGCATGGCGATACCGTCCGCAACAAGCGCATGTCACAGTTGGCGGAGCGGTGCAGGTTGGGCTGCGTTGCGACCAACGCTCCCTGGTATCACGATACATCCCGCGCGCGGCTGCACGACTCACTTACGGCCATGCGTATGAACTCCTCTCTGAGCGAGATACGCAATAGTCTCAAGGTGAATTGCCACTACGACCTACAGGCAAGAGATGTGATGGAACAACGACTCCGCAAATATCCCGAGTCACTTACCAACACACTTGTCCTGGCGGAGCGGTGTTCCAATTTCAGCGCGCTGGATTTTGTGACCAGCAGCTACCGTTTCCCGGATGTGCCCACGCCACCGGGCAATGACGCCCAGTCATGGCTGGAGCGGCTCTGCGAAGAGTCGGCCGCGCGACGCTACGGTGGTATTGATCAACGGGTAAGAGAACGCCTGGATGAAGAATTCGAGCTTATCCGGAAGCATGGTCTGGCAGGGTTTTTCCTGGTCTACCACCGAGTTGTGGAACTGGCGCGCGAAGTCATGCTGGAACTGGGATGGGGGCACCAGGAAACGCCGCTGGAGTGGCTCCCTCCGGGACGAGGCCGCGGCTCCTCGGTGTCAATGCTGGTGGGGTATCTGATCGGCCTGTCGCACGTTGACCCGCTGGATTACGGCCTGGCCCTGGACCGTTTCCTGTCGTCCGAGAGCACATCGATGCCGGATATTGACCTGGACTTTCCCCGGGATATACGTGAGCGTCTCATACTGAGAATTATCGAGGAGTGGGATTGGGACCATGCCGTGTTGACGGGAATGTTCCCCACGTACAAAGCGCGAGGAGTGATACGGGGCCTGGGGAAAGCCCTGGGATTGCCGCCTGATGAGGTGGGCGCGCTGGCCCGACGGGTGGATTCCAACTCCGTATGGGAACTGCCCCAGCTGCCGGGCTACGAGGAACTGGTGAAACGCCCGGGTTGGGACCGTCTTTTCACGCTTGCCGACAGCCTCCAGGGTTTTCCCAAGGGTGTGGCACAGCACCCGGGAGGAATGCTGCTGAGCTCCACCGCCCTCACGGACTTCATGCCAGTGCAGCCGGCCGCCATAGCGGGACGCTATATCGGGCAGTGGGACAAGGAGAGCGTGGATGACGCTGGCATGGTGAAGATTGATCTGTTGGCGCTGGGGGCGCTGTCGCAGCTACAGCAGGCGGTACGCCTGGTCCGGAACCGCACCGGCGTCGAACCGGACCTGAGCCGGATTAACTACCGGGAGAAAGATGTTTTCGACGACCTGGGGCGGGGCGACACGGTGGGGGTGTTCCAGGTGGAGTCGGCGGCGCAGATGCAGACCATCGTGCGGATGCACCCGGAGGATATCTACGAACTGGCTTTGGAAATCGCGGCAGTGCGTCCCGGCGTGGGAGCGCATGACGGCGTGTCGGAGTTCCTGCGCCGGCGCAAGGGATACGCCTGGGACTATGCCCATCCCCTGGAACGAGGGGCCCTGGAGCGGTCGTTGGGGATAATCATGTTCCAGGACCAGGTGGTGCAGCTGGGCATGGACGTGGGCGGTTTCACCGCTGCTGACGCGGACCGGATGCGACGCGCGTTTGGACGCCGTAACGGCGGCGCATTGGTGACGGAGTATCGGCAACGGTTCCTGCAGGGTGCGCGTGAGCGTGGCGTACCCAAAAAGACAGCCGAGGTGATTTTCGGGAAGTTCAATCCCCACTATATGTTTCCCGAAGGCCATGCCCTGGCTTTCGCTTTCACCGCCTATCAGATGGCCTGGTTGCGCCGTCATTACCCGCTGGAATTCTACGTCGCGCTCTTCAACGAGCAGCCCATGGGGTTCTGGGACCTGGACACGCTGAAGCAGGACGCGCGTCGGATCAACTTGCGGGTGGCCCATCCCGACATCAATCGTTCCCAGCTGCTGAGCACCGCTGAAGGCGAGCGCACGCTGCGGCTGGGGCTGACCTTTGTGAAGGGCGTGGACCGGCGCCTGGGAGAGATCCTGCTGCACGCGCGTGACGCCGGCGAATTCGGAAGCCTGGCGGACGTGTTGGCGCGCTCGGGCCTGCCGCGCCAGGCATTGGAGAACCTGGCGCGCGCCGGCGCAATGGACCGCCTGCCGGATTGCACCGACCGGGGGAGCGCGCTGTGGCAGATAGGAGCCGGCTACGTGCCGGACGCACGCCGCGGCCAGTTGGCGTTGCCGATGGCGGTAGCCGAGGCGCCGGCAGCGGTGGTTGCGAAGGACCGGTCGGCGATAATGCTGGACGAATACGACATGATGGGGCTCTGCCCGGATGGTCACATCATGGAACTGGCGCGCCATGAACTGAGAGGAGTGCATAGCAGCGATACCCTGCAGAGTTGCCGCGAAGGTGACGTGGTCCGAGTGGCGGGCAGGGTAGTCAGGCGGCAGCGCCCCCTGGCGAGGGCGGTGTTCCTCACCCTGGAGGACGAATTCGGGTTGATACCGGTGGCCGTTTGGGAGCAACGTTGGGAGACGCTCAAGCACGTGTTGCGACGGCCGCTGGTTGTCATTGAAGGCGCAGTTTCCCGCCGGGACAACACGCTCAACGTGATGGCGGAACGGGCCTGGCCGCTGCGGGCGGATCTGGAACTGCACGCCGGTTCCGGACATGACTGGAGGTAATGCGTCCAGACCGCTCCGACATTCGCCCAGCGGCGTGAAGAGAAGCCTAACACCAGGCATCGTCATCATCGTCATCCGGATCGTTGACGTCCACTGCCGCGGTTTCGTGTACCGGCACTGTCATCAGGAATTCGGCGTAGTCGCCGTACACGGTATCGACCATGAGGTCTCCGCCGGCCCGACGCGCCGCATCGGCTGCGATGGTCAGGCCAAGGCCGGCGCCCATTACGCCCTCCTGAGTGGTGAAGAACGGGTTGAAGATGCGGTCCCGCAGGTCATCGGCGATACCGGGCCCGTTGTCCCTCACCTTGATTTCGACCACATCGTCCACCAGGCGGCTCGATACCGACAACGCGGGCTCATAGTCGTCGCCCAATTCCGCTTTCTTCAGGTTCATCGCGTAGCAGGCGTTGGTGACCAAATTGCCCACCGATTCCCTGAATTCTTCGACGACAATCAGCGTCGAACCGATGTTGTCGTCGAGGTCGAACGCGGGAGCAACATCGTAACCCTCGCAGGCTGACACGGCGGCGTCCTGCAGCTCCGCGTTCAGGTCCGCTTGGCTAGGGGGCCTGGTGTCGACACTCAAGCCCTGCATCCGTTCGACGATGGCGAGGGCCCGGCCGCCGTTGGTGATCACCCGACCCAGGCTATCGCTCATTTCATTGGTGATGTCATCCAGCAAGGCGACATCCTCAGACTTCATACCGTCGCGGTAGGTATCCAACATTGCCGTGAGTTCACCGTAGAGTTCCGTGGCTCCCTGGCTGAAGTTCGTCACGAAGTTCAGCGGGTTGCTGATCTCGTGGGCTACGCCCGAGACCAATTCCCCAAGCGCGGCCAATTTCTCCTGCGCCACCAACCGCGCCTGCATGGTCTGGAGCTCGTCGTTCGCCTCCCGCAACTCTTCGTAGAGCCGCTCCACCAGGTTGAGGCGCTGCACCTCGAGGGCGTGCTGCCGGAAGACCTCGAGGGCGCGGGCAAGTTGGCCGATCTCGTCGCGACCGACCTCGGGCACGGGATTTTCCAAGTCTCCCTGGGCCATGCTGCGCATCCGGTCCGACACGCGGGAGAGGCGGCGCAAGACACCGTTGCCCACCCACACCCACGCCGTAAGGGTGGCGGCCACCACGCTAATCACGCAGATGGTTGCCAGCAATACTCGTCCTTGGTCGAAGCTGCCCACGGTTGCGGTGAGGTTTGCGTCGGCGTACTGGCCGGCACCCTCCACGAGGAGGCCGACGATATCATCAAGAGCGTTGCTACTTTGGTCGAACTCGGCCACCAGGGCTGGCATTTCCGACGCCTGGGGGGCGGCGACCAGGCGGTCGATCACGCCGGCCATTTCATACGCGGAGACCTGGACGGCCAGGGCCAGGGATTCCAGGTCCTTCAGCGCAACCAACCGGCTCAGCGACGCATCCAATTCGGTCAAGATGTCTCCCACATCCGCCTGGGCGGTGGCAGGTCCGGCGGAGCCCGAACCGGCGATAACTTCGCGGCCGTATGACCGCAGCTTCTCGGCGGACAGCGCCGCGGCCCAGGCGGCGTCGACGGCAGGGGCGGACTCGGAACGGATCCGGTAACTGAGGTCGCCGCTGCGCTCGAAATAGTAGATCCCGACGGCGCAGGACAGGAGGGTGAGAATCACCGCGAAGACGAGCGCCAAGTAGAGGCGTGTGCCGATTTGACGCCATCGATTGATTAGAAATCTCATCGTTTCATCGCCTTTTATATGTCTCAGTCAGTGTGTGGAACAACCCAAGGTTATTCGATTGTCGGGTTATTCGATTGTCGCCGTCGGGAATGGAAGGCACGGCAGCAACGAGGCGATGCAGCCGCTTCCAGCGAGAGCTCGCGCTGGGACGACGAGATTGCCGCGCTTCGCTCGCAGTATCCGTGTTGGATGTCAAGGTTTTGATCTGATGGGTATTGGTTTCAGGTGGCTCAGGTGGGATCAGGCGTCCAGGGTGTTCTGCGGCGGGCGATGGTGTGCAGTCGCAACAGCAGCTTGCGCATGACGGCCACCAGCCCCACTTTCTTAGCCTTGCCCCGCTCACAGAGGCGCTGGTAGAACCGCTGCAGTTCGCCCTCGTGCCGGACCGCCGCCAATGCCGCCATGTACAGGACGCGACGCACCACGGCGCGTCCGCCACGGGTGGCCCGATACCCCCGCTGTTGCCCGCTGTCCCAAGCCCAGGGCGCCAAACTCACCAGGGCGCCAAACCCACCAGGGAACACCAACCCTTGCCTTCTCCCTGGCCCAACTCGGGCAGCTCCGCCACCAGGGTCGCCGCGGTCAGTTCTCCCACCCCCGGCACACTGCGGTACAGCGCCGACCGCTCGGACAAAACCGCACTGCTCTGCAGGGTATCTCGGTACTCCTGGTCCAGCCGGGCTATTTCCTCATCCAGCCAGGCGATGTGCCGCTGGGTCGAGGCTCGCGCTCCCGCGTTCCAGGCTCGATCCAGTCGGTTGCGTTCCTGGGTCCGCTGGTCGATCAGTTGCCGCCGGCGCCGCAACAGCGCCGGCAGGGTCGCCGCTTCCGGCTCCCGTTGCGGGTCTCCCTCCAGGGCAAACACCTGACCGTACCGGGAGAGTATCTGGGCATCCAACCGGTCGGTCTTGGCCGGCTTGCCACTGGCCGGCGCAAAGGCCCGCACCCGATTGGGATGGGCCAGATGCACCGGCACCCCACATTCACCCAGACCCCGCACCAGGCAGGCCCCGCACCAGGGGGCCTTCGTATCCGCCGGTGGGTTCGCATACCACCAGCTCCGCCCCCTGCGCTCTCAGCCATCCCAGCAATGCCGCAATCCCCGGGCCGTCGTTGGCGAAGCACCGCACCGGTCCTCCTTCAGCCGATGCGTCCAGTCGGGTTTTCCCCACGTCAATCCCCATCACCTTCAGTGTTCCTACCCTCCAGTGTTCCTACCCTCCAATTGGGCTACGATTGTGCCGCGGTCCTCCCCACTTGCTGATGCGGGCCCCTCTGCCCCGGTATCCGTTCGGAGGGCCGTTGCCTGGGCGTGAGGGTGCCCTACTGCGAGACGGTGCCGCTGCGTCTCAGACCCCGCTCACCCAATGACAGACGACGCGCCCCTCAGCCCTTCCCCACAGATTGGCCTATCCGCAGGGCACTACGCAACATACAAATGACAATTGGAACGCAAGCGGGTACGCGGCAGAGAAACACAGTGATGGTATCGACAGATCCGGCGTATACGTGACCACCGTCGAAACGGCGACGCTGGATCAGGCGGCAACGATCGGTCTGCCGGCCAACACCATGACACTGGAGACTGAGCGGCCCTGACCGTCAGTCCTCGTGATCTGATCGACATCGGGACGCGCGGCACGCAGTCAGTACAGCCGTTGCCGGTTGGCCTTGTCCTCGTCTGCGTCGATCTCCCGGGCGTCGGCCCCGGCGATCTGGTCGGCGAGCACCTGGCCGTAGGAGGGGTACGACGACCGGTCGATCTGCGCCTTGGCGTCCCAGATCCGGCCCCGGATCAGCGCGCGTCCGCAGTGCAGGAACGCCTCTTCTACCGAGACCTTTAGCCCCGAGAGCGGAGCCTTGCCCGACACCGTCAACGGCTCCAGCAGCCCGGGGTCGGTGGTGATCTCCGCCTTCCCCTTGACCCGCAGCGTCTCGTTCATGCCCGGCACAAAGAACAGGAGGCCCACGCCCGGATTCTCCACGATATTCTGCAGCGAGTCCACCTGGTTGTTGCCCGGCCGGTCGGGCAGCAGCAGCGTACGCTCGTCCAGCACCTTGACGAAGCCCGGCGGGTCGCCCCGGGGCGAAGCATCGGCCTGGCCGTCGGCGTTGCTGGAGCTCAGCACGCAGAACGGCGACAGGGCGATGAAGTCTCGGCAGTGCACGTCCAGGCGGTCCAGCACCTTCTGCGCCGCCCGGGGAGCCGGCGGCCGGTAGACCTCTCGCAGTTCCGCATCATTCGTAACGGCCATGCCGCATACCTCCACGCTCGCCCAAGGCGGGCGGTTCCCATTGTTGCCGGATGGTAAAGGCTTAGCTGCCTCCGTGGCAAGGCTCGGCGGGTGCGCCATCGCGGGTTACTGATCGGCTCACGGTCAGAATCGGCGGAGCCGCTATGTTACGATGCCCGAAAATACGCGGCAGGAGTACCATCATGGCAGACAAGATCCGGCTGGGCATCATCGGCGCGAACATCCACCGGGGATGGGCGGTGCGTTCACACCTCCCCGCCGTGGTGGCGAGCCCCGAGTTCGAACTCACCGCCGTCTGCACCACGCGCATGGAAAGCGCCGAGGAGTCGCGCCAGATGTTCGGCGCGCGCCTGGCGTTCGACGATTACCACGCCATGCTGGCCCACCCCGACATCGACGCCGTGGCCGTCAGCCTGCGCGTGCCGAACCACTACGATCCAACCGTGGCGGCCATCAACGCCGGCAAGCACGTTTATGTCGAATGGCCCCTGGGCCGGACCACTGAGGAAGCCCAGGAGATGGCCGATCTGGCCCGGTCCGCGGGCGTGCGCAACATTGTCGGTCTGCAGGCCCGGGCCAATCCGGCGCTGCTGTACCTGCGGGACCTGGTCGCCGAGGGCTACGTGGGCGAGGTGATGTCCTGCCACGTCCGCCGCATCTCCGGGGGCTCGCTGACGCGCCAGTCCGACCGGACTTGGCAGCGCGATCGGGAGCTGGGCGCCCACACGCTGACCATCACCTTCGGCCATACCATCGACGTCCTGCGGATGGTGGTGGGCGATTTCAGCCACGTGTCCACCGTGGTGAGCACGCAGGCCAACCAGTGGTTCGAGTCGGATACCAACCAGATGGTGGACGTGACCTCACCGGACAACGTGCTGATCAGCGGGCGCCTGGTGAACGGCGCGGTGGCATCCGCCCACGTCGCCAGCAATCCCTGGGTGGACAGCGGTTACCTGATGGAGATCCACGGCCGGGACGGCACCCTGGTGGCCACGTCCGACGATACGCCCAACCACGAGGGCGTGAAGCTTCAGGGCTCCCAGGGCAGCAACCGGCTGGAAGACCTGGAGGTCCCGGCCAGATACACCTACGTGCTGGAGGGGATGCCTCGCGGCGCGCCGTACTGCGTCGGCCAGATGTACTACCAGTTCGGGGAGGCCATCCGGAACGGCGCCGATTGCCAGCCCGATTTCGACGAGGCGGTACGCCTGCACCACCTCATCGACGGCATCCAGGCGGCGTCGGACACCGGGCGGGAGGTGGCCATCGAATAAGGGGTACCGTTCGGATGTCGCCGCAGTCTCACCATCCCAACGCATACACGGATGGAGTGACGATACGGTGCTGCGGATCATGCACGACCGGGGTGATGCCGTGATACCGGTGAGCGAATCCCGCCGCTTGGTCGCCGCACTGTCCCAGCAGCGCCCTAACGCGCGGGTGTACTACACCGAGACCGACATCTTCCGCCACGTGAGCCCCGACGCCGACACCTCCTGGGCGCCCCTGCTGACAGGCGCGTGGCGAGTGTGCCGGCACATGTACCACATCATCCGGGTGGCTCAATAATCCGTCACAAATCATTGCACTCGCTCCACGCCGTGCATCCCCAATTGCCTGTCTATCGTTCAGGTACATTCTCTTTTGAAAACGTGTCAGGGTAGGGGGAGACGGCACTCAATCAACCTAACGTCGTGGGATGCTGCCTAACTTGCTTCGACAGCTCGGTTGGAAACTCAGTTTCGACGGCCTCGATTGCCTTCAGCAACAGCGGGCGAGCGAAATCGCCTGGACTGTAATGCATTAAACCCATCCACTTAGACGGGTAATACCTCGCCAGCATCCCCAAGATGTATGAAACGAGGTACAGCTTGAACAACTCGCTCAGTTTGTCCCCGTTAGGGAAATCCAAAATGCCGGTCATAGAAGGGCTATCATCTCGATGGTGGAATACAGGAAATTTCTTCTGGTGAGTTTTATTGGGCTCGTGCAAGAACACCAAACTGAACTGAGGGATCGTGTCAATCAACAAATTTGGCCATGAGTGCGGCGTAGGCTGCATAAGTACCGACTTGCCGTCTACCAACCCTTGCAGGTCAGGCACCACGTGTGGCGACAGGAGCGCGAACCTGGTTTGCGTCGTGTCATCTGACACGATCACCGGAAACCATTTGGACTTCCTGCCCGTAATCCCTTGGTAATCGAACGTGGTTGCCATGAGCCTGGACAGCAAGTCGTCCAAGCTGAGTAGACTATTGCCGGTTGCAAAATTGATGTCTCCAAGGTCATGGTCTACCACCATTTTGGTGTTACCAGGGATATAGAAGCAATGCTCTTGATGCAGGTTCGTGCATGCCCCCACCAATTCGCGAAATGTACCGTTGGTTGCCTTGACCTGCAAGTCAAGGACGTTCTTAATTCCGTCCTTCAAAGTCTGCTGCCAATTGATATCCTGCAACCCATGCCTCTTCTGGAGTGCTTCCTCTTTTTTCGAGTGGTCTCGCAGCAAGATAGCACCTCGAGACAAAGACAATACCCCGTAGTAGAGGAGCAGCGGCTTTACGCTGACATCTGCTGACACCGCATTCTGAAAATACGCGCTCCCTTGTGTGAAAAAGGCGTTGACTTGTGAAATTTTCTCGGAATTCGGTTCTACACCATGCGTTTCTTGGTACCACGCCTTCACCAGGTCGTGCGATTCGAAACGCGTGATCGCTTGCCAAGCCTGGTTGTTCACAATATATGCTCCTGCATGGATGAAGAGAATTCCCAAAAACCGCTGTTTGGTTCGCTTGTTTACCAACACGTGAATCGCTTTGCAACGAAGGTTCCCGGTCGATGATGTCGCGAAGATTTGCGGTCAGATTTTATACTGCCAGTATAACCGCTGTTGACACTTGCGACCGAGTCAGTCCCCGGATAAGATCAGCCCGCCATCCAATACCGATGGGCCGCCCGACTTGCAGACGCGACACCTATCGGCCCACTATCCAACCCACCGCGCGGTTCGCCCCGCAACGACAAACCCCTCAAATCTGCTCTCGCCGACGCAGCGTATATCGGTTCTGACAAGGGGTATACTTTGAACCTGTCGGGGACTTTCGACACTTGCCCAGGGGGCTTGGAGGAATGATGGACCGCTATCGTTGGACGTTGATGGTGGCGACCGGCGGGGTTGCGTTCCTGGCCGCGATTGCCGTGTTCGTTGCCGTCGTGCGGGCCTTCAACGTGATGATCGCCGGCATTTATCCGGAGGCCTGGGTGTTGACCGCCATGATGACGGCCCCGTTCACCATCGGCGTGGTGTCGCTGGCTACCATCGCGACCGCGCTGGTAGAGACGTTCGCGCGGCGGCGAACCGTCTCTACCTGAGCCGGCCTGGACCTGCCGAAATGGCGGTCCAAACCGCTCGCCCCGCCTTATGCCTGTCTCCGTCTGTATCGGCGCGATCGCGTAGTCCGTCGCGGATCTATGTCCCGAGTTTGTGCACTCTGGGGCATTCCCCGAATATCAGTGTATCAACCGCCCCCGGTCAATCAGAACCTCCCGCCAGCCGCACGGCGGAAACCGGTACGCTAGGCTGACGCGTACCCGCGTGCATTCAAACTGTCATTGCGAAGGCAATTCCCCTCGTCATTGTGAGCGAAGCGCGGCAATCTCGTCGGTGGAGGAGACGTCGTCCAGGCGACGGGATTGCAGCGTCGCTGCGCTCCTCACCATGACAAACTGGGTACGCGTCAGGTCGGTCACGCCGGCTGCGCCTCCGCGTTCCCAAAGCCGGCCGAATAGCCTTGGGATACCCTCTCCTCCACCCCGGTGAAGCCGGGTTCGTCCCACTTTCGCATCACCAGCACCGGCGTGTTGGCGTGGCGCACCACCCGGTCCGTCACGCTGCCCAGCACCAGCCGGTTGATCCCGCTCCGCCCGTGCGTCGTCATCACCACCAGCGTCGGTTCCGCCGCCGCCATCTCCACGATGGCCTCCGCTGGATTCTGGCCCTGCAGGTGGCACACTGTAACCTCTTTGGCGAACCCGAATTCGATTGCCAACCGCCGCTTCGCCCGGTCCAATGACGCTTGCGCTTCCTGCGAGTTGGTCCGTACCAGATCATCCGCCGACGTCCACTCCCCGCCGCTCGATCCCGCCGCTTCCTGCCCCAGGTACAGGCGGTAGAAGTCCGACGTCGCGGTCACCCGAAGCAGCGCGATCCGCGCGCCCAGCGCCGTAGCCACGCATGCCGCGTGCGGCAGCGACAGTTCCGACAACTCCGACCCGTCCAGCGGAACCAGCACCGTCCTCGGCTCAACCGCTGCCGTCAGTGTGCTGCTGCCGCTCCGGATTAGCAGCACCGGGTTTGGGATGGAGTGCAGCACCTTGTCCGCCACGCTGCCCAACGCCCAACGCGCGATCCCGCCCCGGCCATGGGTCGACATCACCGCCAGCGCGTCTGGCTCGTGCCCGGCCCAGTCTGTGATGGCCCTCGACGGCGCGCCGGGCAACGTCGCAACTGAAGCGGCGATCCCAATCGATCGGAGCCCTTCCCGCACGCGCGAGAGGTAGCTCTGCGAATGCCGTTGCGCCTCCTCCAGCATCCTCCCCGTCACCAACGCCGAGTGCCGGTGATGCACCACTGGCGGCAGGATGTCGAAGGCCTCCACCAGCTATATCGGAACCGCCAGCCCACCCGCAATCAACCGGGCGTAGGGCAAAGCCATTTCCGAAAGCTCGGATCCATCCACTCGGATCCATCCAGGGGAACAATCACATTGGAGTACATATCACGCGCTCACTGCCTTGGTTCGACCGTCGGGTCTCGTTTCACGGCGGCTATGTTATCACCCGGCGTTCCCCCGGTTCAGTCCGCCAAAATCCACGGCCCAGCCTGACCCCGCCGCCAGCGTCGATCCCCGTCCGCCTTCGCCACCGGAAGCGCCCTCGTCTCGCAGCCACGGCCTTCACCTGCCCCATCGAGCAGCAACAGCCACGCCGAATCCCGTTCCATGGTACTCCCACACTCTACCCGCCCGACTCCGCCGCGTCGCCAGGCTATCCCCAAACGAAACGAGGCCAGGACCGTCACCGGTCCTGGCCTTCGCGCGCCAAGGGCCACAATGCCCCCGGCCCGGTCTCTCGTCCCTGTCGATACCGTCGCTACCGCATCGCCGCCACGTCACCGACAGGGACCGGACACGGGAAATGCCACTTGTGGTGCCTCGTGATCAGAGAAACCACTTCCTACCTCCTGTGGTGACGACGGCGCGTACCGTCGGGCTGCAGTGGGCGGGGTTTCCAATACCAACCCCGGCACCTTGAATACAGATTATACTATTTCGCGATACATGTCAACCCCTACAACGTCCTCACGCGTACCCAGTTTGCCATCGAGAGGAGCGAGGAGACGTGGCGATCCCATTGCCTGAGCGACGACTCCGCCAACGACTGGATCGCCACAGTCCGCTCGCAATGACAGTTCGAGTAGAAACGGGTACCATATGGTGTTTCGGACCCGCCCCTACTCGGTGGTTTCGCTTGTGGTCGCAGTCGCCGCGCTCGGCCCGGCGTACCGGGCCATGAAGCCCCTGATGGCGTTGAAGTACTGCTGGAAGCCCACGTACATCAGGTCGTTGTGGCCCGCGCCCGGTATGATCTCCAGGTGCTTGTGGGCAGTCTCGAGCTTGTTGAACATGTCCACCGCTTCGGCCAGCGGTGCCGATTCGTCCCACTGGCCGTGAATCACCAGCGCGGGAATGTCGATGGAATAGAACTTGGCCTGGTAGTCGTCCTCCAGCGCTTGTACCACCTCCGCCTCCAGCCCCTCGGCTATCCGTCCCAGGTTGGGCCGCCCGCTCTCTATGATGACGCCGTTGATCCGGTCGGCGGCGGCTATGGCAAGCTCCCCGGCGGAGTGACGTCCCATGGAGCGCCCCATGACGTATAGCGGGCCCGTGAAACGCAGCGCTCGCATCGTCTCCTGCAGCCAGTCCAGCGCGACGTACGCGTCCGACAGCATGGTGTTAAAACTCGGCGACCCGCTGGACGCGCCGAAGCCCCGATAGTCGGCAACAAAAAAGTTCGCGCCGATTTCATTGTAGTGCGGCGCGATCTCATCGTAACGGGCGACGTTCTCCCCGCCGCCGTAGAAAAACAGCACCGTGGGGTTGTCTCGCCCAACCGCGAAGAATCGGCTCGACAGGACAGTCCCGTCAGCGACGGTAATCCCGTAGTCCACCGCCCCCGAGGGCGTGTCGTTCCAGCCCCGCAAGGGGTGGAAGGAACGGGCCGACGCCTCGGGGTTGTCCAGCACGGAGTAATCAACGGCAGTCATGGCGGTCCCCCCAGCGGTAGTTTGTCGCATTGTACTATGGCCGAGCGACCCGTTTGGCGCTTCCTGATAGACGACAATAAGGAATGCCTCCCCTGTTGCCTCACCGAAGAATGTTACCGAAACTCTAGCACTTGGGATCCGCTCCAAACAGGTCCAGTTCCGGCAGTCCAGCTGGTTCCGCCGAGCCTGCGTTGGACGAAGCATAAACGAGATTTTTGGCCATGATGCCCCGCCAATCTTTCACCCGGCGTTGCAAGGTTCGCAGCTGCGCTTCGGTGAAACGGTCCGGGTGTTCCGACTGCAACCGTGCCATCGGCGCCTTGCCCGTGGCATCCGGCTCTGCCTGCAACCACCCCAACACGTCGCTCCAAACGCCCTCGAAGGGGTCTTGGCGCGTGCGCCAATGCCGCGGACCTCGCACTCGCGCGGCGTGTGTGGGACGTGTTTCGCCCTGCTGCCACAGATTGGGCAACTTGGCGAGGAACCGTTCGAGGCTTTCTCCTGCTGGCGTTTCCCGCACACCCGGAGACGTGGTTGCCACCAGCGCCGACTGGGCTTCACGGATGGTGTGCAGCAGCAACACCGGGTCCAACCCAGTCCGATATTCCTCAAGTGAGGCTTTCAGCTCAGCGCCGGTTGCGTCGTGCTGGATCAGCCGGTCGCCGGGCGTGGCGGGCTGACTGTAATGCTTGACGGTGGTGGAGCCATCCCTGGTCTTGTCGATCAGCTTGAATGAGGGCTGGAAATAGTTCACGTACCGACGCAGCGCTCCGTAGAGATAGGCCATGTGTCGATTTACAGGGCGATTAGGCCAGCCACCTGTCCCGAATACCGGTCATGGCCGACGAAGCGTCGTACCACGGAACCGTTCTTCTGCTCAATCCATCCCTGGTCGTTGCTGCGGTAAGGTCGGGACCGGGTGAACTCGATGCCGCGGTTGGCGCAGTATGTGATCAGCGTTTCGTTGATGAACGCGCCGTCGTTATCGGAGTCGATGCCAAGAAGTCGATGCCAAGGAGTCGATGCCAAGGAGTCGATGCCAAGGAGTCGATGCCAAGGATGGGAAAGGGCAACTGCTGCGAGATGGCCTCCAGCCCCTCCACAACCAGAGACTGCTCCCGGGCCAGGAGGGGTACCGCTTCGGTCCAGCCGGTGCAAATGTCGGTTGCGACCAGACGGTGGATGAATGATCCGGACACGGATCCGCCGCAGTGAGCCACCAGGTCTATAGTGAGCCACCAGGTCTATTTCCAGAAAGCCCGGCGGCGGTCCATTCCAGTCGTTGTAGGTCCGCACCGGAACCCGCTTCCCCATGGGCCGCCCGCGCCGGCGTCTGCGCCGGCTCCCCGCGGTGGGACGGATGGGTTTCAGCAGCCGATCCAATGTGGCCGCGCTGGCCGCCATTAGCCGCGGTCGCACTTCGGGATCCAGGTCAAGGTGCCCATGACGCTCCATGGATGCCACCAGATAGGGGAGCGCCGCCTGCAGGCGCTTCCCGCAGATACGGTCGGCCGCCTCCCAGATTACGATCACCGCCTCGCGTACTGCTTCATCATAGATGCGCCGGCCCTATAGATGCGCTGGCCCTTGATCATTGACGGTTTCTCCCCAGCGTCGCCGGACTGCCCCAACAGCCGGATACCGTGCTTGCGGTGGTGGCCGGTTACGGCGATGAACTCATCGAGGATTCGGCCCTTGTCCTTTTTGGATGACTCGCGGTAACGGTCCCGTATCGTTATCAATAATTCCTGTTTTGCCATCCTGCTGATGCCTCCTCCCACGTGGCTGCCTCCCGACTTTTCGGTAACATTCTAGTGTCCTGTATTCAAAGTTCGCTGGCAAAAGTGGGCGACGTTGGCCAGGATTTGGTCGGCGGTCTTGGTCCAGACAAAAGGTTTAGGGTCTTCGTTGGTGACGTCCAGGTAGCGGTAGATGGCAGTCTCCAGTTCGGCGCTGCTCTGATGCACGCCGCGGCGCAACTGCTTTTCGGTGAGCAGACCGAACCAGCGCTCCACCAGGTTCAGCCACGAGGCGCTGGTGGGTGTGAAGTGCATATGGAAGCGGGGCCGCTTGGCAAACCAGTTCCGGATCAGCGCCGTCTTGTGGGTGGCGTAGTTGTCCGCGATCAGGTGGACGTCGAGGTCGGCGGGCACCTCGGCCTCGATGGTATCGAGGAATTTGCGGAACTCCACGGCCCGGTGCCGTTGGTGGCAACGACCAATCACCTTGCCGGTCCTGGTGTCTAAGGCGGCGAACAGCGAAGTGGTGCCGTGACGCAGGTAATCATGGGTGCGCCGTTCCACTTGTCCCGGGCGCATGGGCAATAGCGGACGGGTGCGATCCAACGCCTGGATCTGGGACTTCTCGTCCACGCACAGGACCAACGCCCGATCCGGTGGATTCAGGTATAGCCCCACAACGTCCCTGACCTTCTCGATGAAGAAGGGGTCCGACGACAACTTGAAAGTCTCCGTGCGGTGTGGCTGCAATCCGAAGGCCCGCCAGATGCGGCTGACCGTGTTGTGGCTCAGCCCGCTGCGCTGGGCCATGGACCGGGTGCTCCAATGGGTCGCGTCCCGGGGCGCGGTCTCCAGCGTCAGCGTAATCACACGCTCCACGTCGTCATCGGTAACCGCTCGAGGCCGTCCGCTGCGCGGTTCGTCCGACAGTCCGTCCAGCCTCCGTTCCAGGAACCGGGAACGCCATTTCCCCACCGTCTCATCGGACACTCCCAGGTCGGTGCCCACCGTGGTATTGCTGCGGCCTTCGGCACAGCCCAAAATCATTCTGGCCCGCAGCGCCAAAGCTTGCGCCGTTTTCGGACGACGAACCCACCGCTCCAAGGTTTCACGCTCCACGTCATCCAAAATTAGCGGCGGCATTGGTCGTCCGATTGCCATGGTCATCCTCCTCTGGGCTGCTAACCCGGAGGATACCTCATCGCGAATACTATTACAATGAACTTCAGTTACACCACACTAGTTGAGGCAACCATTCGGCGTGGGTAACGTTTTTGTTGAGGCAATGCAATTCGGCATATTTAGTTGACGCGGGACACTTGGGTCCGCCTTGACCAATTGCTTCTTGGGCCGCTTCAGCACAAACCCCAACCGGTGCCGGTAGTTCCGGCAACTGCTCCGGCTCAGTACCTGCCGGAAGCGTTCCCCCACATACCGGCGCACCGCCTTCCAGTTCCAGTTGGATAGTTCGATGCCCGCCTGCGACGGCAATTCCTGCACCGCCGCCTTCAACTCGGCCTGCTGCTCCCCGTTCAGCGCGGGGGGAACCTCCCGTCTGCTCAAAAGACAGCGCCCTCGGACCGCCTTCCGAGAATGCCTCGGCCCATTGGCCAATGGTGTGGGCATCCCTTTCCAACGCCCGAGCTACCGCCGCGGCCGTCCAACCCCGCGCCAGCAGCCACAGCGCGTGCCACCTTTCCCGCTCCCGTGGCGTCGGAGCCCGATACATCCGCCGTCGTACCTCAGCCTCATCCATTCGCCACCGCTCCAGCAGTGGCCCCATCTCCATCATGCCCAACAGCAACCCCCAACTCTGATTCGTTCACCGACCAACTCAACCACCGCCAATTCTACCCAACGCCAATGCGGGTTTCACCTTGGCTTCGGTTTAGGTTCTGTTGACATTTCATTATAATGGCCGTATGTCAAACATCAGATTATCACCAGAACAGTGGGCCAGGGTTCTCGATTTCTTGCGTGGCTGCACCGGCCTGTACGTTGGCCGGGAAGCGGATTGCCGGCGTTTTGTCGAGGCCGTCTCATGGATTAACCGCTCTGGGGCCCAATGGCGACTGCTGCCAGCCGAATACGGGAACTGGAACAGCGTCTACAAACGATTCGCCCGTTGGACTGACCAAGGGGTCTGGGAACAGATGCATCAACATTGCTCCGACGACCCGGATCTGGAATACCTGATCATCGACAGCACGGTGGTCCGGGCGCACCCTTGCGCGGCAGGGGCTCCCCCAAAAACGGTGGCCAGGCTGCCCAGGCCCTGGGCCGGAGCCGCGGCGGGTTCAGCACCAAGATTCACGTGAGCGTGGACGGCTTGGGCAACCCCTTACGATTCATCCTGACCGGAGGGCAACAGCACGACATCACCCAGGCGGAGGAGTTAATCGCCGGTTATGCTGGCGAGCACGTACTGGCCGACAAAGGGTACGATGCCCAGGAGTTTCGCCGACACATTCTGGAACTGGGTATGCTGCCGGTCATTCCGCCCCGCTCGAACCGCAAGGAACCCGCCGACTATGACCGGCATCTGTACCGGGAGCGCCATCTGGTCGAATGCTTCATCAACAAGATCAAGCACTATCGCCGGATCTTCTCCCGGTTTGAGAAGCTGGACACCAGATGCCTGGGCTTCCTGCATTTCACCGCCGCTCTCATCTGGTTACGGTGAAATGTCAACAGAACCTAGTCTCCCTGGGTGTCGACCAGGTCATGCTCTCTCAAATAGTTGACGTCCCGGGCCAGCGTTCGGGCTGAGACGCTAAGGTAAAGGCGCGATAGCGGCTCGGTGCCCGCTCGTATTGAGTACGCCCGCTGGTTTGCCCTTACGTGCTGGGCGACGTTGTAGCGGGAGCAGCTGTGGCGAGTGGGTGCGTCAATGCGGGCGTAATGGCGGCGGAAGCCGCGGGTTTGTTGGCGGTGGCTGCGGCAGGTTTCATTTGCATTATCTCGTGCTTCAGCCTTTCATCCCGATACTGGAGCAGAAGACTACAGCCCTAAACCAAAGCCAAGGTGGGATGTGCATTTGCCGGGTGCTGGGAATCGGGGCGGGAGTCTCGCGGGAGTGTTTCGGCCCTTGATTGCAGGACCGTCCGGCAGCGCCGTCTCACCTCGTCTTTCCGGCTGGACAGCCCGGCCAGGAATTTGCCGACCCTCTCTGGACCGCCGCCCTGCTCCCCAGGCACAGATTGCCAGTGGCCTCCTCTCTCGCCCAGCCCCAGATAGCCTCATCGGCGTTGCAGTCCGGGCTGTAGCCCGGCAGGTTCACCAGCCTCAGCTCCAGCTCAGGCGTCCTGAGGTACTCCCGCACCGCTTCCCCACTCCTGAGCTTGTCGAAGGGGGGCCGGCGCATTGTCCCAGATGACCCGCAGCGGCCCTGGATGCTTTTCCTTCAGTTGCGTCAGGCAGTTGCGTCAGGAAGGCAACCGAGGTCCCGCTGTTGCTGTTGCCCTCCAGTTCCATCCATTCCACCTCGCCCGTCTCCAGGCACACCGCTGAATAGTAGCTGGCCGGCTCCCCATACCGCGGGCTATTGGCGTCCACCAACGCAGGCTTACCCTTCAGCACCCACTTGCCCCGCAATTCCGCGTCCGCCCGGAAGTGGGCCTCATCAGCAAAGAATATGCTGGCTTCAGTCCGTTGGGCCTCCTCCCACAGGGCGGCGTACTCCGCCACGAAGGCCTCCCGCTTGGACGCATTCGCCTTGAGCAGACGCTTCTGGGGGCGCTTGCAGGCAAACCCCAGCCGGTAAAGCCAGTTCAGGCAACTGCTGCGGCACAGGCTGATGCCAAACCGTTCTGAGACCAACTGCCGCACCACCCTCCAATACCAGTTGGCCAGTTGGATGCCCGCCGCAGCGGGCGCTTGTTCCACCGCCCCTTTCAACTCCTCTGCTGCGTCGGGTCAAGGGCGGGGGGGAACCACCGGTCTGCTCGAATATCAGCGCCGCAGACCCTCCCTCACCGAAGGCCGACGCCCAACGCCCGATAGTGTGGGGGTCCCGCTCCAGCGCCTCCGCCGTCGCCGCTGCCGTCAAGCCCTGAGCCAGCAGCAGGATGGCGTACCACCGCTCCCGCTCCCGCTCCCGGGGTGTGGGAGCCAAAATCATCCGCCGCCGCAAGTCCTTGACTCCCATCTGCCATTGTTCCAGAGACCGGTCTATCTCCCTCACGCCCATCACCAACCCCTCGCAATTTCTGAGAACCTGTCTACGATCTCTGAAATAGGTTAAGTTGAGACTATTATCAGGGGAGGGGTAATCATGTCTCATTCCTATCCCAGCGACATCAGCCGGAAGCAATTCGCCCGGATTCTGCCGACGTTGGAGTCGGCTCGCCGCCGGACCAAACCCCGCACCGTGGACTTGTATGACGTTTGCTGCGGCGTGCTGTACCTCTTGAAAAGCGGGTGCCAGTGGCGAATGCTGCCTGCGGACTTCCCCAATTGGCGCACTTGCTACCAGTATTTCCGGCAATGGAGCGAGCAACCTTGTATGGTACATAGGGATGCGACAGACCGATCCAACCTGGGTTGAAGAAAACCGTGGGCCAGCCTGGTCGTCGCATCCTACCCGGATAGAGCCCGAACAGTTGCCCGGGCCAATCGAGCCCGCATCGTGCAAGGAAGGGCCGACGCTCACACAGGAGGTACAGATGGGAGGAGAACCGAGGTTCGTAGGTATTGATGTCTCAAAGGCGCAGGTGGACGTTGCGGTCCGGCCTACGGGAAGGAGATGGGTCATGTCCTACGATGAGGCCGGAAGTAAGGAATTGGTCTCCCAGATGGTGGACCTGGGGCCCGCCCTAGTGCTGCTGGAGGCAACGGGCGGTCTGGAACTGCCCTTGGTGGCCGCACTGGCGGCGGCGGCGCTGCCAGTGGTCGTCGTCAATCCGCGCCAGGTCCGGGACTTCGCCAGGGCCACCGGAACGCTGGCCAAGACCGACTCGCTGGACGCGGCAGTCCTGGCTCACTTCGCCGACGCGGTTCGTCCCTCGGTGCGCCCTCTCAGGGACGCCGAGGCCCAGGTCCTCAACTCGCTGACTGCCCGCCGGCGCCAGGTGATGACCATGCTGGTCTCCGAGAAGAACCGACTGGGTACTGCCATCAGCGCGGTGCGTCCTCGCATCGAGACCCACATCGCCTGGTTGGACCAGGAGTTGCGCGACTTGGACCAGGAGTTACGGCAGTCTCTTCGCCGAAGTCCAGTATGGCGTGAGAAGGACGACCTGCTGCGCACCGTTCCCGGCGTAGGGGAGCAGCTCTCTCTCACCCTGCTGGCCGACCTGCCCGAGTTGGGCGCTCTGGACCGACGGCAGATCGCGGCCTTGGTGGGCGTGGCGCCCTTCAACCGGGACAGCGGTACCTTGCGCGGCCGACGCGCCGTCTGGGGCGGACGCTCCCGGGTTCGGGGTGTTCTCTACATGGGAACGCTGACCGCGACCCGTTTCAATCCCGTCATCAGCGACTTCTACCAGAGGCTGCTGGAGGCTGGTAAGACGAAGAAAGTGGCTTTGGTCGCTTGCATGCGTAAACTGCTCACTATCCTAAACGCCATGGTTAAGAATAGCTCTCCATGGCGTAGCTCGCGTCCCGCAGAAATTGCCCAACCTTCTTGACAGCCAACACAGTTGCTGGCCCGGCGAAAGAATCCATTCTGGAGCAAGTCCTAAAAAAATCGGTTGGCGCGGTCCGGCAAAGCAATGGACGGAAAGAGCAGACCAGCTTCTGCATCGTGGACTCCCAGAGCGTCAAGAACACGGACAGTGCCGATAGCAAGGGCTATGACGCGGGCAAGAAGGTGTCCGGAATCAAGCGTCACATCGCGGTGGACACGCAAGGATTGCCCCATGCGATACCTGTGACTACCGCCAATGTTACCGACCGGGCTGGGGCTTTGGCGATGTTTGACGAAAACCGGGCCGACCTCAGCCAGGTCCAGAAGGTGCTGGTCGACGGGGGTTACACCGGGAAGCCCTTTGCCGCTACGGTGCAAAGCCGGTTGGGAGCCGCAGTGGCAGTGGTGAAACGCAACGAACTGCACACCTTCGTGGTGCTGCCAAAGCGATGGGTGGTGGAGCGATCTTTCGCTTGGCTGGGAAAGTGCCGCCGACTCTGGAAGAACTGTGAAAGGAAGCTCAATACCAGCCTGCAAATGGCGGTGCTTGCCTTCATGGTGCTAATCCTCAAAAGATCGTAGACAGGCTCTAAGAACTCCTACTCCTGATTTGAGCCAATACTAGCGGTTGATTGAAGGTGACCGGCACACGCGTTGCGCGGCACTAGCAAGGGACGGAGGCGGTGTGGGCGATATACCAACCCGATCACCGCCAGAGCACATACGGACGCGTCGCCCAGATCCACCACATCCACCGGGCGGTACGGAACAATCCCCGCACGGCGCCAGCGACGCTCACGCGTACCCAGTTTATTATTGCACGGGACGAAGCGACGTAGCAAACGTATCGCCTGGACGACGTCTTGCTGCCAACGAGATTGCCGCGCTGCGCTCGCAATGACAGTTTGAACGCAAGTGGGTACGCGTCAGGCCGGCGATGATAGCGACGGGCAGCGGGGGTTGTTCGGCTAGATGGGGACGGGCTGGGCTTCGAGGACTTCGTTGACGACGGATTCCTGGCTGCGCTCGCGGAGGCGGGCCATGCTCTTGAGGATGATCCGGTGGGCCAGGGCGGAGGTGGCGAGGGACTTGATGTCGTCGGGGGTGACGTACTCCTGGCCGCGGATGCCGGCGAGTGCCTGGGCGCAGCGGTAGAGGCCGAGAGTAGCGCGGGGACTGGCGCCGAGCTCCACGTCGGGGTGTTCGCGGGTGGCGCGGATCACCTGGACGAGGTAAGCGCGGAGGACGGGGTCGATGTAGACTTGGCGGACTAGGCCCTGGATGCGGAGCACGTCGTCAGCGGAGGCCACGGGCTGGAGCGTCGTGAGCGGGTCGGCGTCCTCGAAACGCTCGAGCATGGCGTTTTCGTCGTCCTCAGAGGGGTAGCCGAGGCGCAGGCGGAGGAGGAAACGGTCGATCTGGGCCTCGGGCAGGGGGAAGGTACCCTCCAGCTCGATGGGGTTCTGGGTGGCCAGGACGAGGAAAGGCACAGGCAACTGTACGGTGTCCTGATCGACGGTGACCTGGCGCTCGGCCATGGCCTCTAGGAGCGCGGACTGGGTTCGAGGCGTGGCGCGGTTGATCTCGTCGGCGAGGACGATTTGCGAGATGACGGGACCGGGGCGGAATTCGAACTCGCCGTTGCGCTGGTTGTAGTAATGGATGCCGGTGATGTCGGAGGGCATCAGGTCGGGGGTGAACTGGATACGCCGGAACTCGCAGTCGAGTGAATAGGCTAGGGAACGGGCCAAGGTAGTCTTGCCGATTCCGGGGACGTCCTCTACGAGGATGTGGCCGGCGCTGAATAGGGCGGCCAGGATGTACTCGATGACCTCGTCCTTGCCGACGATGGCCAGCTGGATGTTTTCGCGGATCCTGGTGGCGGTATCCGCGATTTGCTGCGCCTGGGCGGAGGTGATCACCGGGCCGCCTTGACCGGCTCGTCGGCCCGACCGGCAAGATGCTCTTCAGCTTCACGCAGGTCTTTGAGAGAGTCGACGCTGCGCCAGAAGGCGTCGGTGGATACGGCGGACATGCGGCCCTGTGCGGCCAGGGACGGGAAGGTAGAGGTCTCGTGGTCACCAGACTCGGGCAACAGGTTGCGGATGGCAGGATGGAGCACGTAGACGCCGCCGTTGATGGCGTAGGGGAGGGTCGCCTTTTCGCGGAATTGGCTCACCAGGCCGTTCGGGTCGGTGTCCACTATGCCGTAGGGACTGGTCATGGAGAGGGTGAGGATGGTCGCGACGTGGCTGGGGTTCTGGAGACGACGGGAATGGTAGTCGTCGAGGAGATCCGCTAGGCAGGCGTCGGTGACGATGTCGCCGTTGGTAGCGATTACGGGCTCGTCGGTTTCGGGCAGGATGGCCAGGCCATGACGGAGGGCACCGCCGCGACCGAGGGGAACGTCCTCGCGGCTGTAGTGGGCGCGGATGCCGTATTGGCTGCCGTCGGCGAAATAATCCCGCACCGCGTCGGCGAGGTGGCCGACCAGAAAGACAACGTCAGTGACGCCGGCCTCGCGCAGCCACTGTACCTGATGCCAGAGGATGGGACGGCCGAACAGGGGAATCATGGGTTTAGGCACGTTGTCGGTGAGGGGACGAAGTCGTTCGCCCTTTCCGCCGGCGAGGATGAGAGCGTACATGGCGGGGGTATGCTAATGCGGCAGTCGGATGGGGTCAATGGCAACGTTCATTACGTTACGACTGAGATTCGAGAGGATTGCGCAAAGCGGCCAGCGTAGCGGCGAATGATTAGGCGACACAACCAGAAAAAAGCACCCGATATGGAACATTGCTGAACATCTCACGCGTATCCAGTTTGTCAGTGCGAGGAGTGTAGCGACCCGGCAATCCCGTAGCCTGAACGACGTCTCCTCCGCCGACGAGATTGCCGCGCTTCGCTCGCAATGACGGTGGGATGAGTGTGGCAACGACGACAGATTGAACGCAAGTGGGAACGCATCAGTACCGAACATGGAATGTGTTACAGCAGGTTGCGGAACTCTTCCGCAGTCAGGCCGACGCGGGTGACGATGCTGCCCATTGTGAATGCGTCGATGGGATTGTGGCGGGGAATGATCAACCTTGTCTGCCCTCGCGCCATTACAACGTGCCCGGTTTCTCTTTGCACTACGAACCCTACTTTTTCAAACGCTCTGACCGCCCGTCGATGATTGACCCCTGGGATCCTGGGCATAGCTAAACGGCCACTTCGTCCTCATCGCCTACCTCTACGACCTCCACATCCGGTTCGCCCAACAGGAGAATTTCCTGGGCGGAGACCAGCCATTCGCGGATCGCGATTTGGATATTTGCCAGCGCTTCTTCCATAGTGTCGCCTTGTGAGTGGCAGCCAGGCAGCATCAGACACGACACAGAAAAGCCGTCGGAGTGCTTGATCATCCTGATGCGGTATTGCAATACGATCTCTTTCTGTTGCTCAACTTCCACCTCTGTGATGTCATCGCTGTCGAGGACATCGTGCCAGCGGAGTCCCTCGCGCACAGTAGTGAAATCGATAATGGCATCCCGGACGTTTTCGAGGGCTTCCTCGGCGGTGGCGCCCTGTGCGTTGCAGGCGGGAAATCTGGGGCAAACCGCGGTGTACCCAGAGTCTGTTTTATGCAGCAAAACCGGGTATTTCATGGGCGTACCTCGCTTTTGGCCCTCGTTCAAACCGGCAACCAAATTACGTTCGGTGTCGTTTAACGTAGCAGCGCCCCTGCCTCCCAACGGCGGCAGAGGCGCTTCCTGCATTATACGGCAGGGAGACGGGAGCCCGCGCTACCGGTACGCCAGGGGGCGGAACTCTGACGAGCAATAGCGGACCTGCTCCCAGAAGCCGGCGGCATCGCGTTCGACGTTGACCGATTGCAGGAAATCGCGGCTAGGATCGTCGTAGATGATGCACGGCGCCCACAGGGCGATATCGGGAAACACGAACAACAGTGCTATCACCAGAGCCATGCAGCCCATGAATGGCAAGACTCCGATATAGACATCTGTGATCGTGCTTTGTTGCAAAGCCGCCTGGGCCTCCGCGGTCTGTTCCGCCATCTGCCGGTCTACGTCCTGTCTCACGCCGTGGAGGATGTAGAGGTTGATGCCCTCGGGCGGGCTGATGAGGGCGGCTTCGACGAGGATCACCATGATGATGCCGAACCACACCAGATCAACGCCCACGGCTTCCAGGGAGGGCGTGAGGATCGGGATGGTGGTCACCAACATGGCGAAGCTTTCCATGAAGGTGCCCAACAGCAGGTAGAAGAACACCAGGATGATGACGAACTGGAGGGCGTTAAGGTTCAGGCCGGTGATCCACTCGGAAATGTCCCCGGAGATGCCCAAGCGAGCGAAGGCGAAGCTGAGGGTGAACGCCGCCATGACGATGAGCATGATCATGGAGGAGGTGCGGACGGTGGAAATGATGGCGTCGAGCAACATCACCTTGATGCCCTGGTACGAGCCGTTCCAATCGGGGTAGATGCCCAGCACCCGCTTGTAGAGTTCGTTGGCAATGGCCACCACCAGCGCACCAACCACGCCGATAGCAGCGGCCTCGGTGGGGGTGGCCCAGCCGGTGTAGATGGAACCGAGGACCACCACGATGATGATGAGCACCGGAATGATGGCGATCAGGCCAAAGGTGGCCTCCTTGATCATCCGCAGCCATTCAGCGACGGCTTCAGAGTAGGACAACGTGGAGCGGCCACGTCGATAGGCGCGCCGATCGTCGATGTCGGACAGGCCGGCCTCGATGGCCTGCTCCTGCCGCATCGTGGTCATCTGTTCCTGGTTGTAGCGACGGACACTGATGCCGTTGAACCAGGCGCGGTAGAGGCGGCGGACTCCCTCCTCCATAGGCGCCGTGCCCGGGAATATGATAGAGGTGATGATCATCATCAGGATCATAACGAACGCGAGCAGGAATCCGGGCAGGAATCCGCCCATGTAGAGACGGCCAATGGACTCCTCAACCAGCACACCGTAAATGATGAGTCCGATACTGGGCGGGATCAAGATGCCCAGGGTTCCGCCGGCGGCCAGGGAGCCGATGACGAGTCGTTCGCTGTAGCCGCGCTGGCGGAAGGACGGCAGTGAGACGCGGCTGATGGTGGCGGAGGTGGCGACACTGGAGCCGGAGCAGGCGGCGAAGACCGCGCAAGAGGCGATGTTGGTGTGGAGCAATCCGCCGGGCAGGAACACCAGCCAACGGGAGAGGGCGCCGTACATGCGCTCGCCCATGCCGGAGCGGAGCATGAGCTCGCCCATGAGCAGGAAGAGGGGGACCGCAACCAGGATGAAGTTGGTGTTGCTCTCCCATGCCTTGTTGCCGAGGATGTTCCACAACGGAGCATCGGAGAAGACCTGCATAATCACCAGGGACAGCACTCCGAGGGCGCCGGCGACGTACAATCCGATGAGGAAGAAAACTCCCATCATGCTGAAAGCGGCGATGATTGCCATGTTTTACGGTCCTCCGTGCAGTGACGGCCGCCTGACCGACGGCTGCTGTGGAGTAGGAAGGGCTATCGTGAAATGAGCAGGAGGGCTACACGCCGGAAGCGGCTTCCTGCAAGACCTCGGCGTCAGGCGCCAGGTCGGCCACGTCGCCGCCGGAGTTCTTGTGCCAGATTTCGAGCAGTCCGCGGAGTATCATGCTGAGCATCCACTGGAACGCAGTGAAGGCCAGCATGGTGAAACCGACGGCGACGATCATCTGGAACATCCAGAGTTCGGGCAAGAAGTTACCGATGAGATAGGTGTTGGCCAGAGCGGGTTCGCACATGCCCTCGGCGTTGGTGCGGATGCACTTGGACTCTGCGACCTCCTCCCAGCTCTTGATGGCGGTGATGAAGCCGAAGAAGCCCACGGACCCGAGGGCCAGCCAGTCGGCCGCCGAACGCATATAGGGGTGGATTCGCGAGAAGAGGGGCAGCAGTACGTCGATGCGGACATGGGAGCCGGTGCGCAGGGAGTAGGAGAAGGCCCAAGTTCCGGCGAAGGCCAGGACGTAGCCGCCCACCAACTCCTGGTTGCCCAGAACGGGGCCACCGATCTTACGCACAATCACCTGGTAGGTGATGTAGATGCCCAGAAGGAGCAAAAGAGTACCGCAGATATACCCAAAGACGCGGTAGACCCAATCCAAGGCAGCGTCGATCCGGTGGATGAGCCGGGTCAGCAAAACCGGCGTGGGGGTTGCCGCGGATGGTGTAGCCAACTGGCGCCTCCGGTAAGCCGGCCACGAGTGTTAGAGATGCGCCGGCAAATCATCGAATGCTAGACATACAAAGAAGAGAAAGGGGCAGCAATCCCCGAATATGACACGCAGGCTGGGACTATATTGACCGGTCTGATAAAAGTCAACCAGTGCGATATTCGCCGCGATCCGGTGGGTCTTTTATCAGCCCGGCCTGAAGACGGGAGGCCCCTGATCAGCTGCTAGCTACTTGATGTCCTCGGCTTCACCATCGGCGACGACGATGTAGCCTGCTCCGTGGCGGATTCGGCCGACATCATGGCGCGGTCTCGCTGGCGGAACCATCGGGGTTGATGACCACGCCAAGGATGGAGGCAACCTTCTCGTTGTAGAGCTTCACCGCGTCGCTGTCCGGGCCGCCGGTGCGCTCCACCCAGTTGGGCAGGATGACGTCGAGGGCAATCTCCCGCATACGCGCCTGTACCTCGTCGGAGAATGGCTCGTGGGTCATTCCGGCTTCAACGTTGGCACTGATGCTGAAGGGGTTCCACTCCTCGATCAGGGTCTTGCGAGCCAGATCGTCGTATTCCTTGCCCACTTCGAGCATGATCTGCTGAATGTCGGGCGGAAGGGTATCCCAGCGGTCACCGCTCATCACCAGGTAGGCGACAGCCACCGAGCCTACGATGGGACCGGTCAAGTAGTCGGTAACCTCGTACCAGCGCTGGCTGTGTCCGGCTTCGCCGGCGGTGACGCCGGCGTCCATTACCCCTCGCTCCAGGGAGGTGTACACGTCGGCGAAGGCCACGAACTGGCCCTCCGCGCCCAGTCCGGCCAGCAGATCGCCCAACACGGTGCTGTGCTGCCGGATCTTCTTACCCTCAAAATCGGCGACGGTGCGCAGGGTATCTCGGCTGAAGAGGAACTGGTTGGGGTAGTACTGCCGCAGGATGGGCTGGCCGCCGGTGGTCTCCTGCAGCACGGCAACCAAGTCCTCGTCGATGGCATCGGCGAGGGCCAGGTGAGCCTCCTCACTGGGCGAGAGGCCCCACAGGTTTCCGATATCGAGGATCGGCAGGTCGCCACCCACGTATCCACTGTAGATTATGGAAAGTTCCAGGGTGTTGTCGCCCACCAGGCGAAGAGTGTCGGGTCCGGCGATACCCAGCTCAGGATATGAGGAGACCTCCATCTGGACCTGACCGTTGGTGCGCTCCGCAACTTCGGGTATGAAGAAGCCGGTGAGAAGTTCACACGGGGCAACGGTGCGGTTGATGCAGGTCATTTGGAACTCGAAGCTCTCGCCCTGGGTTACCAACTGGGTTTGAGAGGCCATGGTGTCGGAGGCGGCGGTAGCGGGCATCATGGCCTCGGTCTCGCTGGCGGTGCCATCGGGGTTGATGACCACGCCGACGATGGGGCCGACCTTCTCGTTGAAGATGTTGACGCCCTCGGAACTGGCGCCGCCGGCGCGCTCAACCCAGTTCGGGATGATCGCATTCAGCGCGGTGTCGCGCATCTGGGCCTTGACGTCGTCCGGGAAGTCAGAGTATTCCATGCCCTCGGCGACGTTGAGGCTGATGCCGGCCGGGTCCCAATCGGTCTTGAGAAGACGGAGGTTCTCGGCCTCGAATTCCTCGCCCACTTCCTTGAGGATTTCGCGGTTCTCGGCGGTAAGCTGACGCCACTTGTCTCCATTGACGGTAACATAGGTCACGCCGATGGAGCCGACGATGGGGCCATAGAGGTAGTCGGTGACCTCGTACCAGCGCTGGCCGTAGCCGGGGGTGCCGCCGGTGATGCCAGCGTCGAGGACGCCGCGTTCCAGGGCGGTGTACACGTCGGCGAAGGCCACGAACTGACCCGCCGCGCCCAGGCCGGCCAGCAGGTCGCCCAGGATGGTGCTGTGCTGGCGAATGTTCTTGCCCTTGTAGGAAGCAAGATCGGGCAGGGGCTCACCGCTGAAGACGTACTGATTGGGATAGTACGCGCGGAAGATGGGTTCGCCGCCGGTGGAGTCCCGGAGGATGCGAATCATGTCGTCTTCAATGGCGTCGGTGAGCTCCAGGTGCGCGTCGTTGCTCGGGGAGAGGCCCCAGAGGTTTCCGACGTCAATGATCGGAAGGTCACCGCCGACGTATCCAGAGTAAATCTCGGCAAATTCCAGGGTCTGGTCCGCGACCAGCCGAATGGTGTCGGGGCCGGCGAGGCCGAGCTCGGGGTACGACGAAATTTCCACCGTGACTTCGCCGTTGGTCCGCTCACTGACCTTGGGAGCATAGAAGTCCCGGATGAGCTCGCAGGGGCGCAGGGTCCGGTTGATGCAGACCACCTGCAGGACCAGGGCCTCCTGGGTTGCTGCGGCGGGCAGCGGTGTTTGGGTCGGCGGCACGGGCGTGTTCTCGGCCATGGCCGCAGTGGGCTCCGCAGCCATCGCGGTGGGTTCCGGAGCGGTGGCCCCGCCCCCGCTGGCGCCGGAACTGGCGGGAGCTTCCGGCTCACCGCCGCCACAGGCGGCAACCACCGTCATCAACAGGGCGACGGCGGCAGCGGCAAAGACCGCTCGCCACGGCAGGGAAGCCGCCGGCAACGAGCGCAATCTGCGTGATTTGTGCATGGGATCTCCCTCGAGGTTACGATTTGTGCGGCGGTCGGCGCGGACCAGAAGCGGCGTCCAGACAGAGTGCGGCACAGTTTGACAAAATACCGTACCAGTAGGCCGGCACAGTGTCAACGATGGGGCGGACGGGGTAACTGTTCAGAGTTGGTGGGGTGAATTGGGCGAACTTGGTTTGCGGGTGGCTGGCTTTGGGGGCGGTGGTTATGTCATATAACTGGGATGGATACCGAAATCAATCTCAGGGCAGCTGACCGGGATGTCCTGATTGGCATCATAGTCCGCCAGCAAGCCATCATCGAGCGGCTGGAGAAGCGGATTGCCCAGTTGGAAGGCCAAGCCAAACCCCAAAGCTCCCGCCGGATGCCCGGTCTGAAGCCCAAAGCGGACCGGGAGCCAGCACGTCCCAAGGAGCCACGCAAACCCCGGCCGCACGGCTTTGCCCGATCCCGCATGACGCCCACCCACCGAGTGGAGCATGTGGTGGAGCAGTGTCCCGACTGCGGGACCCACTTGTCCGGAGGCTGGGCCCAGCGCACTCGGGAGGTCATCGACCTGCCCCAGGTTCCGGCGCAGGTAACCGAGCACGTTTACCTGGCCCGCACCTGTCCACAGTGCCGACGCTGCTGTGTTCCCAAAGCACAACTGGACGGCGTGGTGATGGGCAAGCAGCGTCTGGGGGTCAATGTCATCAGCCTGATTGCAGCCCTGCGGGAGGAGGCCAGGCTGCCGTTACGCACCATCCAATGGTACCTGGACACCGTGCACGGGCTGCGCCTCAGCCTGGGCGCCATCGTAAATGCCACACGCACCGTGGCTAGCAAAGCGCAGACCGAACTGGCGGGCATACTGGAGCGCGTCCGCGGCAGCCCAGTGGTCCACGCCGATGAGACCGGCTGGCGTGAAGACGGACACAACGGCTACGTGTGCGAGCCCTTGACCAATCACCTTCAGCACCTCCGACCAGCGGTACTTCCTGCGGCGTGGTCGGGGCAAGGCCGTGGTCGACGAAGTCCTGGGCAAGGAGTTTGCTGGCGTGCTGGTCAGCGACTTCTATGCCGCCTACCACCATTACGACGGTCCCAAACAGCGCTGCTGGGCTCACCTGCTGCGGGACATCCACGACCTGCGTGTCCTCTACCCTGATGATGGATCACTGGCCCAGTGGGCTGACGCCGTCCACCAACTCTACCGCCAGGCCACGACCTTTACCCACCCTTCAGAGCCACCACGCCGCACCGCCCAACTGACCCTGGAAAGGCGACTGCTGGCCCTCTGCCGTCCATTCCGGGACGACCCGTCGGCCGTCCCGGCCAGACTGTGCCGACGCATGGAGAAGCACATCAAGGAACTCTTCGTCTTCGTGGCCCAACCGGAAGTGCCGCCGGACAACAATGCCGCCGAGCGCAGCCTGCGCCATTTGGTGGTCAGCCGCAAGGTCAGCGGGGGCACCCGCTCAGCGCAGGGCACCGACACCAAGATGACGCTGGCCTCAATCTTCGGCACCTGGCGAGCACAAGCTCTCAACCCCATCGCTGCCTGCCGTCAACTGCTCACTTCCCCTCAACTCTGAACTGTTACAGCCGAAAATGGGGGCCGCCGCGATCTCCATTAGCAGGGAAGTATCGATGTGGACACCGCCGGCCAAGAGGCCACGGCAGTCGCAACAAACCCTGCCGGAAGTGTGGATACTTCACTCACGAGCAAGCAATGAGGGGTAACCGGAAATCCCATGCTGTGCGCCGATGGAATAACCGAAGATGGCACGCCCGTATTCGCTCACTCCGTTACAAGCGTGGGCTCACTATGAAAACGATTGCCGCCATCGTGGGATGCTGTGAAAAGACAGTGCGTAACGTACTCAAGCGCGTACCCATTTGGAAGCTGGTACAGGCTTAGCAACACGAGCCCGGTGGATTGGGCAAGCGAATGATCCGCCTTGCCGAGCAAGCGGTAAATTGCATATTACCCATAGGTGGTGCGGGGGGCGTACCCGCGATAGCCGTCCGCTGCCACCGCTGTACTGCACCTGCCCACGCTGCCCATAGCCATCTGCCGGCCAGCCATCGTGCCGTCATTGGAGCACAAAGACTACGGAGACTGCGAACCGGCATCCTGCCAGACTGCGCTGCTGAAACAGGGGTGCTCAAAATGAGCAGGTCCGTACCGAACAGGAGACTAGATGATGACAGTGCCCGACCCGAACAGTCTATCCATGCAATGGCTAAATCGGATGATTCAATTGGACCACGCGCCGCAACCCGAGCAGCAGGCGCATATTCAGGCTGGGTTGCAATCCACCGATCTGGAAACCCGCAAAACGGCACAAAATTTTATCGCTGGCCTAGAACGCCAGGTATCGGAGATGGACAATGACGACCATTAGCACCGGCGCCGGCCATACGATAAGCGCCGCTCACCTGGACGAATGCCCGCACGGTTGTGCGGGTGTCTATGCTATCTACACTTGCTTCGTTTGCAAGATCGTCGTCTGTGAAGTGCCCGGCTATCGCAATGACGAAGCTGGACTCTGCCCTGGCCTGATCGATTGGGCGTTGCCCTGCTTCGGCAAACCAAACGCCGACGCCGACGGATAAGGTTCATTTGACCCGCCGAGCCGCTTGGGAAGCGCGAAGGGTACCGACCGTGTAATCAGAGGTGTTATGACAGTCCTACGGCCATTTCAGCGGGAGTTTGTACGCCGGGCGTTGGCTCCAAGGATCGATACCGCCGCACTTTCCATTCCACGGGGCAACGGAAAATCTTGGCTGGCGGCGCACCTGCTAACTCGTGCGTTGACGCCGGGCGATCCTTTGCACGTTCCTGGTTCGGAGGTTCTGCTGTGCGCTGCGTCGATTGAACAGGCTCGCCTTTGTTTCCGGTTTGTACGGGCCGACCTTGAACCGACCGGGTTTTATGGATTTCTTGACAGTTCAACTAGGATCGGCATTAGAGACAAGCGAGACAACACCCGTTTGAGGGTACTTTCCAGCAACGGCAAAACCAGCATGGGAATTGTCGGTTGCCCTTTGCTGGTAGCCGATGAACCTGGTTCATGGGAGGTCGGCGGGGGCACTTTGATGGCCGATGCAATTTTGACGAGCCAAGGCAAGCCAAATTCGCCGATGCGCGTCATTTTCATTGGGACGCTCGCCCCCGCTACGGGCGGTTGGTGGCATGATCTGGTTGCTGCCGGTTCCGGCGGGTCAACCTACGTTAAAACGCTCAAGGCCGATCCTTCAAAGTGGGACGAATGGAAGGAAATACGAAGAGTCAATCCTCTGTCCACCATCGATGCAGACTTTCGTCGAAAACTGCGGTCGGAGCTGGACGCCGCCCATGCTGATACCAGATTGAAGGCAAGGTTTCTGTCCTACAGGTTGAACCTGCCAACCGCCGACGAGTCGGTAATGCTGCTGAATGTCGATGATTGGCAGCGGGTGATAGACCGAGAGGTTGCTCCTCGAGGAGAAGGTGCGCCCGTGGTCGGGATAGACTGCGGAGGGAGTCGGGCATGGTCGGCGGCGGTTGCGCTGTACAGCACGGGCCGTGTGGAAGCCCTCGCCGTTGCGCCGGGCATTCCTGGGCTGGAAGCGCAAGAGCGGCGAGATCGGGTGCCGGCTGGCGTCTACCGGGCATTGCACCATTTCGGGGCGCTACGGGTTGCGGAGGGTCTCTATGTTCCTCCGGTCGCCATGCTTACCGACGCTGTGCGGGAGCGTTGGGGTGAACCGCTATTCATGGTGAGTGACCGTTTCCGCGAAGGTGAGCTGCGTGACGCTGCCCCTGACATTCAGTTGGATTCGAGGGTAACGAGATGGTCGGAAGCAGCCTACGATATTCGAGCACTGCGGCGCATGGCTATGGACGGGCCGATGTCCTGTGACACCGAAAGTCAGCAGTTGCTCACTGCATCGCTGGCCGTGGCAATGGTCAAGAATGACGATGCTGGCAATGTTCGCATGGTAAAGAAAAGCAGCGCGAACTTGGCTCGTGACGACGTGGCCTCCGCGCTGGTGTTGGCGGCGGGAGCCGTTGAAAGGCACCAGCCGTGGGCAGTGTCCGAGACTCCGGCCTACTCCGGGTTCTTCTAATGAGTCGGCACCACGCGCGCGTAGGCAAACGTTCACAGGGTCGGTTTCGACAGGAAGTGCTCATCCGCGATGGTTATCGCTGCCAATCGTGCGGCAAATTGGGAGGTCGACTCGAAAGTCATCATGTAGTACCCCTGGAGGAAGACGGGGAGCATCATGCTGACAACGGGCAGACACTATGCCGTGATTGCCACTTTGATGCTCACCGACCCAGAGCGATAGACCCGGAGCGTTTGGCTTGGCAAAAGGTGTTGACAGAAATAAGTCAGTCAACCTAATAACTCGGCTCGTAACAGTTCAGAGTTGAGGGGAAGTGAGCAGTTGACGGCAGGCAGCGATGGGGTTGAGAGCTTGTGCTCGCCAGGTGCCGAAGATTGAGGCCAGCGTCATCTTGGTGTCGGTGCCCTGCGCTGAGCGGGTGCCCCCGCTGACCTTGCGGCTGACCACCAAATGGCGCAGGCTGCGCTCGGCGGCATTGTTGTCCGGCGGCACTTCCGGTTGGGCCACGAAGACGAAGAGTTCCTTGATGTGCTTCTCCATGCGTCGGCACAGTCTGGCCGGGACGGCCGACGGGTCGTCCCGGAATGGACGGCAGAGGGCCAGCAGTCGCCTTTCCAGGGTCAGTTGGGCGGTGCGGCGTGGTGGTTCTGAAGGGTGGGTAAAGGTCGTGGCCTGACGGTAGAGTTGGTGGACGGCGTCAGCCCACTGGGCCAGTGATCTATCATCAGGGTAGAGGACACGCAGGTCGTGGATGTCCCGCAGCAGGTGAGCCCAGCAGCGTTGCTTGGGAGCGTCGTAATGGTGGTAGGCGGCATAGAAGTCGCTGACCAGCACGCCAGCAAACTCCTTGCCCAGGACTTCGTCGACCACGGCCTTGCCCCGACCACGCCGCAGGAAGTACCGCTGGTCGGAGGTGCTGAAAGTCCACACGTAGCCGTTGTGTCCGTCTTCACGCCAGCCGGTCTCATCGGCGTGGACCACTGGGCTGCCGCGGACGCGCTCCAGTATGCCCGCCAGTTCGGTCTGCGCTTTGCCCGCCACGGTGCGTGTGGCATTTACGATGGCGCCCAGGCTGAGGCGCAGCCCGTGCACGGTGTCCAGGTACCATTGGATGGTGCGTAACGGCAGCCTGGCCTCCTCCCGCAGGGCTGCAATCAGGCTGATGACATTGACCCCCAGACGTTGCTTGCCCATCACCACGCCGTCCAGTTGTGCTTTGGGAACACAGCAGCGTCGGCACTGTGGACAGGTGCGGGCCAGGTAAACGTGCTCGGTTACCTGCGCCGGAACCTGGGGCAGGTCGATGACCTCCCGAGTGCGCTGGGCCCAGCCTCCGGACAAGTGGGTCCCGCAGTCGGGACACTGCTCCACCACATGCTCCACTCGGTGGGTGGGCGTCATGCGGGATCGGGCAAAGCCGTGAAACCGGGGTTTGCGTGGCTCCTTGGGACGTGCTGGCTCCCGGTCCGCTTTGGGCTTCAGACCGGGCATCCGGCGGGAGCTTTGGGGTTTGGCTTGGCCTTCCAACTGGGCAATCCGCTTCTCCAGCCGCTCGATGACGGCCTGCTGTCGGACTATGATGCCAATCAGGACATCCCGGTCGGCGGTCCTGAGATTGATTTCGGTATCCATCCCAGTTATATGACATAACCACCGCCCCCAAAGCCAGCCACCCGCAAACCAAGTTCGCCCAATTCACCCCACCAACTCTGAACAGTTACCTCGGCTCACTCATAGTGGCCGATATTGGCCTAACGTGGTATACTGGTATTATGGTGACGTTTGGTGAGTATGGCTGACCGCCGGTTTTAGACCGTTTGATTACCATAAATGGTAGTCAAGTGTGGGCTGCGCGTAGAGACTTGACCGCACGGGATGTGGTTTCAACAAGCCAGACATTCGAGCAAGTCTCGCTCACTTATTCGAGGTTCATTGTCCGGGCCGGGATCGTTCTAGAACTGGGGTCAATGTTTGTCGACGACGACGGCAATGATCGTCGGATTGAAGGCGTTTCCGAGCTAGGCCGCAGCAGGTTCGTTGAGATACTGGGGCGCACCTTGTCACTAACCCCGGTTGACCCCATGACGCCGGAAATGCCGGTATCTGGCGCAATCTATCGCTGGGACAGACGTACCGGCCTGACTGCTTCACCGTCAAGAGACGGAGCCTATCAGATATGGATATTGAACAACACTAACAATCTGTTGGTAAACGACGCTGACGCCGACGGTCAAGCGTTCTCTGCTTTTGAGGTGGGCCAGACGCTTGCGATGGTATTCACCAATGGGTACACGGTAACGGTAACCGTGGCGACTGTGGACACTTGGCGAGGATATGGCGGGCAAAGTTCCGGGCCATCCTGTACGTTTACGCCGACCATTGACCAAACGGAACTAGACCTAACGGACTTTGGCAATCTCAGTGTGGGCGTAACAATCACGATAACCAGTTAGGAGGATAGCCATGCTTGAAAGTCAGAGCCTTGATTGCAAGAAAGTTGAGTTGAGGACGGCAATGGACAGTATTGACCCGGATACGGGCGATGCTGACGAACTGCTGAAACTCACGGTTCAGTACCGGAGAGTGGACGCCCAGTACGGCGCGGCCATCGTGAAGGAAGCGCACGACCTGGAAATGGCTCGCCGGAATGGTGATCTTGGCGACAGTCAACAACGCGAGATGGACGCCATCGGGAGCGGGGTCGGGTTTGGCGATTACATTCGCGCTGCCTTGAAAATGCGTTCCGCAGACGGTGCGGCCGGCGAGTGGAACGCCGCGCATGGCATTGGTCCTCGTCAGTTCCCTTTGAGCATCCTTGCTCCGGCTCCGGTTCAGATGCGCCAGACTACCGCCGTCGACGGCCAGGCCAATCAGCGGCGTTGGCTTGACCGGCTGTTCGCCACCAGCGCGGCGGCTCGGTTGGGTATCACGATGGAGTCGGTCCCGGCTGGCGTGGCATCCTATATGACTACCACGGCGGGCAGCACGGCAGCGCAGCGTGCCAAGTCAGAAAGTGCTACGGCTGCCGCGTATGCCGTTGGCGTTGCGGAGATGAAGCCTAAGCGCAATGCCGTCCATCTGATCTACAACATCGAAGATGCTGCCCGACTGCCTGGTTTGGCCGATGCCTTGCGCCGCGATATGGCGTCGGAACTCATGCAGGCCGTCGACAAGGCGATCTTCGTTGGCGACGCCGGGGCAACCGGAACCGATGCCGACATCGTCGGACTGAGCACCTACACCTCGTTGACCGAAAGCGAGATTACGCAGGCCAACAAAATCCTAGGGGGTGTCGTCAAAACAGTGAGAGGGTGGTAAATTGCCGGTAACAGGGAGAGTGTGGAAGGTGGGGAGTATGACGGCAGCGCACCGGCGCCACGATATGACAGACGGTGTTTGGGAGCGGCTGAGGCTGTACCTGCCCGGGGGAGCAGGCAAGAGAGGTCGGCCGGCCCATGACAACCGGCGGTTTATCGACGCCGTTTGCTGGGTTCTGCGCACCGGCGCTCCCTGGCGCGATTTGCCCCCGGACTACGGAGACTGGAAGAACACCCACCGCCGCTTCTGCCGCTGGCGGGACCGGGGTGTGTGGGCCGGACTGTTGGAGGAAGTGATGGATGACCCTGATTTCGAGTGCCTGATTTCGAGTGGCTGATGATAGACGCCAGCTACATCAAGGCCCATCCCCACAGTGCCGGCGCTCGGGGCGGAAATCAGGCTATTGCCCGCACCAAAGGGGGCTGAACAGCAAGTTGCACCTGGCGGTGGGCTCCCACGGAATGCCGGTAAGGCTGGCGGTTACTGGAGGCACGGTGGCCGACTGCTCTTTGGCGTTGCCCCTGATCGAGGGTATAGAGGCGGAGTGTCTGCTGGCGGACAAAGCCTATGACACCAATGAAATCATAGCCACCGCTCGGGCATCGGGAATGAACCCGGTGATACCGCCCAAAAGCAACCGGAGGGAAAAGCGGGACTACGACCAGGCACTGTACAAGTTGCGGCACTTGGTGGAGAACGGATTCTTGGACTTCAAGCAGTGGTGCGGAGTGGCGACCCGTTATGCCAAGAGAGCGGCGTCATACCTGGCCATTGGCCAACTCCGGGCAGTGATGATCTGGAGCAAACTCTTTTGACGACACCCCCTAGGATGTCCTAAGTGGGCGGCGTGCTGGCTGGGCCGATGCACCTGTTACATTGGATTTACGGCGTCGCTCTGCTGAAATTGGCATCAACGAACGGGTGGCGTGCAAAGAGGAGTTTACGAAGGAGACGTTGTTTGTATGACCTCGGCTGACGAAGAACATCAACTGGAACGGCTACTTGTTCAATACATAAGGGTTGAGGAGGTGTTGTACGGGAGCGTGTACCCCTTGCGAGTGGACGCCTCCCAAGTGACAGGCGAAGTTACTTTGGGGAAATGGAAGTCTCCCTTTGTGGTCTCGAAGCAGTTGGGTAAGCACGAGATCATCTACGGCAGCGTTCCCCATCACATACACGAAGCTGCCAGACCGATTTTTCGGATGGAAGCTCTCCAAAAGGAGTTGACGGAATCCCTTCCCTCGGAAATTCGCTCATCTTTGACCGAATCTCGGTCCGGCAACGAGATTATTTTTACCTCTCCAGCGAGCGAATTCTCTCCGTTGTTCCTTTACAAGCAGGATGAAATAATCAAGGATGCAATGTTGATGTCTGCCCTGCCAGTACGAGCGCTCGTGGAAATTTTCAGCGGCAAAGGCAATCGCATCGTGCCCAACTACGATTATGAAGGCAACCGAACCACCGGAGTATCAATGCAGCAGTTGTTCCACGCGCTCTGCCACCACAGGTACTGCGTGGTTTCAGGGGGCTTCATCCACGACATTTTCTCCGGTGAGGACGTGCCGGGATTGCCCGACTTGTTCGGGACGAAGATCAAGGTGGAAGAACTCTTAACCGAAGTCATTGGCTTCCTAGACGGGATAACTGTCAATGATTTCGTGGGAATGTTGCGTAGTCGGCTGGAAAAGCTGACCATCGACTCCAAGGCGAGAGACATTATTTTCGCCCATCAGAACGTCTACGCTCTTGCGGATGTCGTTAGGGACAGGCGCGGGGATGCGAGGTTTTCACCCTTCTCGGATTATCTCTTCAGCCGATTTACGGCTGATGAAAGCCGGGAAATAGAGGCGGCGGCGGGCAAGTCCACGGTTACGCTGAAGCGGCGATTCACTCTACCGAGATTCAAGATAGGATCTGACCTCGATGCAAAGGTCGTTGAGATGAGCATCACCATCAATGACAAGCAAGAGATGTTCGAGTTCAGTCAACCGGAGCTCTTCGATAAATTAACCGCCACATGTGGAAAAGAGTCCATCATCCCCATCGAAAGATTGCGCCAGCGGATTGAGGGCCTTGCCGATTCTGGTTGATGGACGATTGCCGTGAACCCTTTGTAACGGGTGATGGCGACGACGCGGATTGTTGCTCGTACGGCCTAATCTGCCGTTAGCCAGTCGATGTCGTAAGTCAGCAGGCAAGCCGAAAGGTGGGGCATTTCCCGTCGGTGGCGGGTGTGGCGTCGCGGAAGGGCTCAATTGCCGCCGGTAGACAGCTCATGGGTGCGTTTTATGGCCTCTGGAGTACCTTTGTGCACTTTCGTTACTTGAGGGCGTCCTATGGACCTTTTGAACGCAGGCGGTGGCGGCTGTTGTCTTCGTTGGTCCGCGACGGCTTCAACGGCCGTGCATCGTCAGGTGGGTGATGAACGGCACGGCCGCTGCGCTCTAGTCTCACCTCCATGTTGCGGAGACGGCGGCGAAATCCTGATATGCTCCCGACAAAAAGCCGGCCGCCTCTTTGGTAGGAAAAGCCGCCGTTGTAAATGAGCACGGCGGCAAACGCACGAGCTCCACACCCTGAATGGAGACTGGCATGCCCTCGCATCGTAACAGCGCAGAGGGGTCTTGAAACGGGTCCAGAGGGACGCCCCGCCTTGGGGACGGGAAAGAGCCTGTGCCCGTCTCGTCGGTGGTGGCCGTTACGCTTGGGAAGGCCCAGACTCCGTTCGTGGCAATCGTTGGTGTTATGGAACGTGGCCTACGCTCTGGTGCCGCAGTGTGACCTATATGACGGTGTAGCGGTTGGTAAGGGCCGTCTTGGCCCTCTCCTGGTCATCGGTGGTGATGGCCGCCGTGGCGTAGTCTTCTCTGCGTTCGATGATGTGGAAAGTCCTGATGTTGAGGCCGGCGCCCGTGAGTTCGCTGGCAAGGTTGGCCAGGGCTCCGGGCTGGTCCAGCAACTGCACCAGTACAGCTTCGTCAGAGACTGCTTTGAAGCCGGCCTCGTTGAGGATGGCGAGGGCGTGGTCCGTGCGGTCGGTGGTGATGATCACCACACCGTGCTGTCCCTCGTTCTCGGTCGCGATGCTGTTGAGGTTCACTCCGCCCTCGGCTAGGGTGCCGGCAATCTGTGCAATGACGCCGATGCGGTTTTCGGCCATGATCACGATGCGCTGCATTGTTGTTGCGTGAGCGGGCTCCGTCTGTTGCTCTTGAGCCGGCAGGTCGGTTTCCGCTGGCGGCAGATTGTGTTCCTGCCGCGGTTCGGGACGGGGACTGACGCAGTCAGCCACCAGCCGGTCGATGGTTGCGAAGTCCACGTGGGGCATGGTGATGATGTGGGCCACTTCGCCCTCGGGGGCAATCTGCCACCGGTCGAAGACTTCCTGCGAGGGGCGGTCGAATACAACGGTGGGAGAGTTCCGGTGTCGCCAGGCGTTGATGCCGTGTTCGTTGAACCGTTGTACGGCGTACTCGGCGGTGTCCAGCATGCCGCGAACGGTCTCTCTCCATCCATCTTCGCCGTGTTGGTTGATGGCGTACCAGAGCATGAGCGGCGTGAGGCCGTTGCGGGAACCGGACAGGGTGGTGTCGTTGACGCCGATCAGTTCTATGGCCCGGCCCATGGTTTCGACCAGGTGTCTGCGGGCTAGCACGATGCCGCAGGGCAGGGGTGCGCCGATGAGTTTGTGGCCGCTGATTGAGATGCTGTCGATCCCGGCGTCGAACCCGAAAGGCTGTGGGTCATCCACGTAGGGCAAGATCATTCCGCTGAGTGCGGCGTCGGCGTGAATGTAGTGTTCCCCGATGCCCAGCTCGTCAATGATTTGTCGGATCGCGGGGATGTCGTCCACGGCGCCGCGCATGGTGGTGCCGATGGTGGCCAGAATGATGGCCGGACGGTCCCGATGGACGGTCAGCATGTCCCTGAGGTCGTCGTAGTCTATCTCCCCGTCGGTCCGTCTTTTGACGGTGGTGTGGGGCATGTTGAGGATGCGGGCAATCTTGAGGATGGAGTAGTGGCTTCCTCGGAGAAGTAGAGCATACCGTCGGGATGGAGTTCCCGAGCCAGGTAGAGGCCGTACATGTTGCCTTCGGTGCCGCCGGTGATAGACGACAATAAGGAATGCCTCCCTGTTGCCTCACCAAAGAATGTTACCGAGACTTTAGCACCGGGGATCCATTCCCACCAGCGCCATTTTCGGTGATCCGTTGGGTGCCGTTGATGCTGCAGCAGTCCCGGCATAAACCAGCTCCTTGGCCATGATGCCGCGCCACTCTTTCAGCCGGCGCTGCATGGTTCGCAGCTGAGCCTCGCTGAACCGGCCCGGGTGTTCCGACTGCAACCGTCCCATCAGCGCCTTGCCGGTTGCATCAGGCTTGGCCTGCAACCAAGCCAGCACGTCTGTCCACACCCCTTCGAAGGGGTCCTTGCGGGTTCGCCAGTGCCGAGGCGCGCGCACTTTTACCACGTGAGTGGGGCGTACCTCGCCCTGCCGCCACAGACTGGGCAACCTGGCCAGGAACCGTTCGAGGCTTTCACCAGTTGGCGTTTCTCTCACTTCCGGAGCCGTTGCTGCCACCAGGGCAGACTGGGCTTCACGAATGGTATGCAGCAGCAGCACCGGGTCCGAACCGGACCGATACTCGTTCAACCCAGCCTGTAGCTCATCGCCGGCTGCGTCGTGCCTGAGCAGTCGGTCGCAGGGTGTGGCAGGCGGACTGTAACGTTTGATGGTGGTGGCGCCGTCCCGAACCTTCTCGATGAGCTTGAACGATGGCTGGAAGAAGTTCACGTACAGGCGCACGGCCTGGTAGAGATGCGCCATAGTCTGACCGGACACCTGGCCCGAGTAGCGGTCATGGCCGACGAAACGGCGTACTACAGAGCCATTCTTCTGCTCGATCCAGGCCTGGTCGTTCTTGCGGTAGGGTCGGGACCGGGTGAATTCGATGCCACGGTGGGCACAGTACGTGATCAGCGTTTCGTTGATGAACACACCGTCGTTATCGGAGTCGATGCCAAGGATGGGGAAGGGCAACTGCTGCGAGATGGCTTCCAGCCCCTCCACCACCAAGGACTGCTCCCGGGCCAGGAGGGGAACCGCCTCGGTCCAGCCGGTGCAGATGTCGGTGGCCACCAGGCTGTGGATGAATGATCCGGACACGGAACCGCCGCAGTGGGCCACCAGGTCGATCTCCAGGAAACCCGGTGGCGGTCCGTTCCAGTCGTTGTAGGTCCGCACCGGAACGCGCTTTGCCATGGACCGCCCGCGCCGAGGTCTGCGCCGGCTCCCTGCCGTGGGACGAATGGGTTTCAGCAGCCGATCCAACGTAGCCGCGCTGGCGGACAGCAACCGGCATCGCACCTCAGGGTACAGTTCGAGATGGCCATGTCGCTCCATGGACTCCACCAGATGGGGCATCGCCGCCTTGAGACGCTTTCCACAGATCCGGTCGGCGGCTTCCCAGACCATGATCACCACCTCTCTCACCGCTTCATCGTAGATGCGCCGGCCCCGCACCGGATGCGGCGCGCCTTCATCATCGTCAGATCGCCCCAACAGCCTGATGGCGTGCTTGCGGTGATGGCCGGTTACCGCCACGAATTCGTCGAGGATGCGGGTCTTATCGTTTTTCGAGGACGCCCAGTAGCGGTCCCGTATCGTTTCCAATAGCTCCCGTTTCGTCATCTTGCTCATGCCTCCTGCCACACCAACGCCTCCCGATTTTTCGGTGGCATTCTATGTGCGGCAATTACTTCCTATAAGTAACCTTTTTATTGAGGCAATGCGCTACTGAGGCAGAAACTTATGAAAGGACAGACCCAGGAGACGGCGGCCGCCATGGCCGGGATGTGCGTGCGGTCAGCACGCAAGTGGCAGCACGGCCCATTGCCGTCGGAGATGAAGCAGGAGCGCAGTGGCGCACTCGGCCCGATCCCTTCTACGGGGTGTGGGAAGATGAGATTGAGCCCCTGTCTGTACTTCACCTTCCCGCTGGGGTGTGCGATGCTGTTAGGTTCGTCCACCAGCTGGATGCAGGCGGTTACCGCCCAGCTTGGGATACCCAGCGTCCGCAGGAGCTTAACGGCGTTCCTTTCGCTGATTCTACTGAAATCGGTCGGGTAGTTGCCGACCCCCTGCTTGTCGCTGTCTTTAATGTTTTCGACAGCGGTCCGGAAACCGATCGGATTGGCTCGGTTACTCTGCCAGAGCTTGTAGTAAGTTACCTGCATCGTGACAAGGTGACAGGCCAGTACCGTGAAGTCGTACTGGCCTGTCTCGTAATTGGCGGCAAGCTGGTCAATTAATATGCCATTGAATTCCACTCCGTCCGGTGACATCGGTGTGTACGGAAGGTAGTCGGCAAACTCCGTTGCGCATTCCATTTCGTTGCCCTCTCTGGGTTCGTTGACACTATCACTGCGCTGTTTGATTGGATTGGGCTGCCCACACTCGCGAGATGACGTCTTGGATGCGCTGTGCCATCTTGCCGGCTAGCCTTTTCGCTTGGTCAACGGCCGCTTGCTCCTCGTCCAACTCAGCCACAATTGCTCTCTGTGTTTCCAGAGGTGGCAGTGGGATACAAAGTTGGCCGAACCTTGTTTTCGTGATTTCCTTGTAGGTTGCGCCACTCGCATTGGCTTGCATGATCGGAACCAACTTCGTCAACGCCTGCGCCACATATTCGGGTATTGCCCGTGCTTCGTTCTCGATGATGACGTTTTTGAAACCCTGATTGGTGGCCAAGGGTATCCGGTTGATGCCGATGCGACCTATTGTCGCTCTTGACGAAACGACCACGGAATGGGCTGGCAACAGTTTTGCTGACGAACTACGCAGGCCATCCTCACTGATGGTCCGTTCGGTGGACCTGATTTCAGTTATCAAGTTGTCAGGTGGCAAATCCATCAGCGTAATCCATGGTACGCCTCCGTCCCAGTATCTCTTGACTCCCGACTTCGGAGTTCCACCGCTTTCTATGCGAAACAGTTCCGGGTTGCCCAACTCCACCAGAGGCCAGTCCGATTCAACCACGAACTGCGGACGCCAGTTGTCGACTACAGCACGCGCCCCGTCGATCACCCGCTGGTAGCCCTCAATCTCGGCAACGATCTCCCGCTGAACCTCCAGCGGCGGCAGGGGGATTTCCAAACGTGCGATTGCATCCCAGCCGACTCTGGGTAGTTGCGCTCCCTTGACTTGTTTCACCACTGCATCGTTGAATAGGTGCCCCCTAAAGATGCAAGCGTAGAGTTCTGGGACGACGTCGTCTTGCTTGGGGCTTATGACGTAAATGTCCGTAGAACATATTCCGTTTCTATCGGACAGCCAAACTTTGTTCAAATTGGGCCGAAGCTTGCCGTAGAGGATGTCACCAGATCCGAACTCATTCTTGAGGCTCTTGATGGACTCCGGATCTTCGGTAACCGTCTCCCCTACCAAGCATCCGGTCCCTTGCGAGATGTTTTCCAGCGCATTGCCTCATTAAAAACGTTACCCACGCCGAATGGTTGCCTCAACTAGAATGTTACCGAAAAGTCGGGAGGCAGCCACGTGGGAGGAGGCATCAGCAGGATGGCAAAACAGGAATTATTGATAACGATAGGGGACCGTTACCGCGAGTCATCCAAAAAGGACAAGGGCCGAATCCTCGATGAGTTCGTCGCCGTAACCGGCCACCACCGCAAGCACGGTATCCGGCTGTTGGGGCAGTCCGGCGACGCTGGGGAGAAACCGTCAATGATCAAGGGCCAGCGCATCTATAGGGCCGGCGCATCTATGATGAAGCAGTACGCGAGGCGGTGATCGTAATCTGGGAGGCGGCCGACCGTATCTGCGGGAAGCGCCTGAAGGCGGCGCTCCCCTATCTGGTGGCATCCATGGAGCGTCATGGGCACCTTGACCTGGATCCCGAAGTGCGACCGCGGCTAATGGCGGCCAGCGCGGCCACATTGGATCGGCTGCTGAAACCCATCCGTCCCACCGCGGGGAGCCGGCGCAGACGCCGGCGCGGGCGGCCCATGGGGAAGCGGGTTCCGGTGCGGACCTACAACGACTGGAATGGACCGCCGCCGGGCTTTCTGGAAATAGACCTGGTGGCTCACTATAGACCTGGTGGCTCACTGCGGCGGATCCGTGTCCGGATCATTCATCCACCGTCTGGTCGCAACCGACATTTGCACCGGCTGGACCGAAGCGGTACCCCTCCTGGCCCGGGAGCAGTCTCTGGTTGTGGAGGGGCTGGAGGCCATCTCGCAGCAGTTGCCCTTTCCCATCCTTGGCATCGACTCCTTGGCATCGACTCCTTGGCATCGACTCCTTGGCATCGACTCCGATAACGACGGCGCGTTCATCAACGAAACGCTGATCACATACTGCGCCAACCGCGGCATCGAGTTCACCCGGTCCCGACCTTACCGCAGCAACGACCAGGGATGGATTGAGCAGAAGAACGGTTCCGTGGTACGACGCTTCGTCGGCCATGACCGGTATTCGGGACAGGTGGCTGGCCTAATCGCCCTGTAAATCGACACATGGCCTATCTCTACGGAGCGCTGCGTCGGTACGTGAACTATTTCCAGCCCTCATTCAAGCTGATCGACAAGACCAGGGATGGCTCCACCACCGTCAAGCATTACAGTCAGCCCGCCACGCCCGGCGACCGGCTGATCCAGCAGACGCAACCGGCGCTGAGCTGAAAGCCTCACTTGAGGAATATCGGACTGGGTTGGACCCGGTGTTGCTGCTGCACACCATCCGTGAAGCCCAGTCGGCGCTGGTGGCAACCACGTCTCCGGGTGTGCGGGAAACGCCAGCAGGAGAAAGCCTCGAACGGTTCCTCGCCAAGTTGCCCAATCTGTGGCGGCAGGGCGAAACACGTCCCACACACGCCGCGCGAGTGCGAGGTCCGCGGCATTGGCGCACGCGCCAAGACCCCTTCGAGGGCGTTTGGAGCGACGTGTTGGGGTGGTTGCAGGCAGAGCCGGATGCCACGGGCAAGGCGCTGATGGCACGGTTGCAGTCGGAACACCCGGACCGTTTCACCGAAGCGCAGCTGCGAACCTTGCAACGCCGGGTGAAAGATTGGCGGGGCATCATGGCCAAAAATCTCGTTTATGCTTCGTCCAACGCAGGCTCGGCGGAACCAGCTGGACTGCCGGAACTGGACCTGTTTGGAGCGGATCCCAAGTGCTAGAGTTTCGGTAACATTCTTCGGTGAGGCAACAGGGAGACATTCCTTATTGTCGTCTATCACCTCCCGCACCGCTGTTTCCCAGTCAGTGTAGGGACACTGCTCCACATCACCTCGTATACGCCAATGCGGATTTGACTGAATACTAGGTTCTGTTGACATTTCATTATAATGGCCGTATGTCAAACATCAGATTATCACCAGAACAGTGGGCCAGGGTTCTCGATTTCTTGCGTGGCTGCACCGGCCTGTACGTTGGCCGGGAAGCGGATTGCCGGCGTTTTGTCGAGGCCGTCTCATGGATTAACCGCTCTGGGGCCCAATGGCGACTGCTGCCAGCCGAATACGGGAACTGGAACAGCGTCTACAAACGATTCGCCCGTTGGACTGACCAAGGGGTCTGGGAACAGATGCATCAACATTGCTCCGACGACCCGGATCTGGAATACCTGATCATCGACAGCACGGTGGTCCGGGCGCACCCTTGCGCGGCAGGGGCTCCCCCAAAAACGGTGGCCAGGCTGCCCAGGCCCTGGGCCGGAGCCGCGGCGGGTTCAGCACCAAGATTCACGTGAGCGTGGACGGCTTGGGCAACCCCTTACGATTCATCCTGACCGGAGGGCAACAGCACGACATCACCCAGGCGGAGGAGTTAATCGCCGGTTATGCTGGCGAGCACGTACTGGCCGACAAAGGGTACGATGCCCAGGAGTTTCGCCGACACATTCTGGAACTGGGTATGCTGCCGGTCATTCCGCCCCGCTCGAACCGCAAGGAACCCGCCGACTATGACCGGCATCTGTACCGGGAGCGCCATCTGGTCGAATGCTTCATCAACAAGATCAAGCACTATCGCCGGATCTTCTCCCGGTTTGAGAAGCTGGACACCAGATGCCTGGGCTTCCTGCATTTCACCGCCGCTCTCATCTGGTTACGGTGAAATGTCAACAGAACCTAAACCGAAGCCAAGGTGAAACCCGCATTGGCGTTGGGTAGAATTGGCGGTAGTTGAGTTGGTCGGTGAACGAATTAGAGTGGGGGTTGCTGTTGGGCATGATGGAGATGGGAGTGCTGCTGGAGCGGTGGCGAATGGATGAGGCTGAGGTACGACGGCGGATGTATCGGGCTCCGACGCCACGGGAGCGGGAAAGGTGGCACGCGCTGTGGCTGCTGGCGCGGGGTTGGACGGCGGCGGCGGTAGCTCGGGCGTTGGAAAGGGATGCCCACACCATTGGCCAATGGGCCACGGCATTCGCGGAGGGTGGTCCTAAGGCGCTGGCTTTTGAGCAGTCGGGAGGTTCCTCCCCGCGCTGAACGGGGAGCAGCAGGCCGAGTTGAAGGCGGCGGTGCAGGAATTGCCGTCGCAGGCGGGCATCGAACTATCCAACTGGAACTGGAAGGCGGTGCGCCGGTAGGTGCGGGAACGCCTCGGGTTGGTACTGAGCCGGAGCAGTTGCCGGAACTACCGGCACCGGTTGGGGTTTGTGCTGAAGCGGCCCAAGAAGCAATTGGTCAAGGCGGACCCAGTGCGGCGGGAAGCCTTTGTGGGGGAATATGCTGCTCTGACGGCAGCAGCCCGACGGACTGGGGCCAAGATATTCTTCGCTGACGAGGCCCACTTTCGGGCGGATGCGGATCTGCGGGGCAAGTGGGTGCTGAAGGGAGAACCGGCCTTGGTGGACTCCACCAGCCCGCGCCGAGGCGAGAAAGCCAGCTACTACTCGGCGGTGTGTCTGGAGACCGGAGAGGTGGATGTTATGGAACTGGCGGGCAACAGCAACGCGACTACCTCCACTGCCTTCCTGCGACAGCTGCGGGCACGGCATAACGAGCCGCTGACCGTGATTTGGGACAATTCGCCAGCCCATCGGGGCGCTGCGCTGCGAGCCTGCCTGACCACGCCCGGCTGGAACCTGTACCTAGTGAACCTGTACCTAGTGTGGTGTAACTGAAGTTAGTAGTAATAGTATCAGCGATGAGGTATCCTCCGGGTGAGCAGTCCCGAGGGAGGATAACCATGGCCATCGGACGACCAATGCCACCGCTGATTTTGGACGACATGGAGCGGGAAACTCTGGAGCGGTGGGTGCGACGACCGAAGACGGCGCAAGCCCTGGCGCGGCGGGCCAGAATGATACTGGCCGGCTCCGAAGGCCGGAGCAACACCGCCGTGGGCGCCGATCTGGGGGTGTCCGACGCAACGGTGGGCAAATGGCGTGCGCGGTTCTTGGAGCGGAGTTTGGATGGCCTGTCGGACGAGCCCCGCAGCGGTCGGCCCCGAGCGGTTACCGATGATGATGTGGAACGGGTGATTACGCTGACGTTGGAGAGCACACCTAAAGACGCCACCCACTGGAGCACTTGGTCCATGGCCCAGCGGTCCGGCCTGAGCCACAACACCATCAGCCGCATCTGGCGTTGATAGACGACAATAAGGAATGCCTCATGCGACGACTACTTTTGCCGGTTGAGATGGAGTAAACCATCCGGCTCGGAGGTGCCGGATTGATCAAGGACCGACAAGTCGCACTATTGAGGCAGAAACTTATGGAAGGAAAGACGCAGGAGACGGCGGCCGCGAAGGCTGGGATGTGCGTGCGTTCGGCGCGCAAGTGGCAGGACGGCCCGTTGCCGTCGGAGACGAGACAGGAGCGTTGGTGGCGCACCCGGCCCGATCCCTTCGACGGGGTGTGGGAGGAGGAGATTGAGCCCCTGCTGCGGGGCGACCCCAAGGGCCAACTGAAAGCAACGACAATTATCGAGTGGTTGGAGGAGCACCATCCCGGCCGGTTCAGCGCCTCCCAGTTGCGCACCCTGCAACGACGATTACAGGACTGGCGGGCGCTGCATGGTCCGGACCAGGAGGTGTACTTCCCCCAGGAGCATCCGCCGGGACGGGAAGCCCAGTTTGACTTCACCCACGGCGACCCTCTGGGGGTGACCATCGCCGGACAGCCCTATTCCCACCTGTTGTTCCAGCTGATCCTCAGCCATTCGGGCTGGCGCTACGCCGAGGTCGCCACCGGTGAGACCTTCCTGGCGCTCAAGCAGGGACTGCAGGCTGCCCTCTGGACCCTGGGTGGCGTTCCAGAGGTGGCGCGCTCCGACAATACCTCGGCCGCCACCCACGAGATGAAACGCAGCCGCGGCCGGGCCCTAAACGACAATTACGCCGCCCTGCTGGACCACTACGGTCTGCGCTCCACCCGCATCAATCGCGGCCAGAGCCACGAAAACGGCGTCGCCGAGCACGCCCACTACCGCTTGAAGGACGCCGTTGACCAGGCTCTCATCCTGCGCGGCAGCCGCGATTTCCACACCGCCGACCACTACGCCAGCTTCGTCCGGGAGATGGTGGAGCGGCGCAACCGCCTGGTGAAGGGGAAGCTGGAGCAGGAAATGGCTTGCCTGAGGCCTCTGCCCCCAGCTCCCATGCCGGAATACGCCAACTACCGGTCCAAGGTGCGTAAGTGGAGCACCATCCAGGTAGCGGGACGGAGCTACAGCGTCCCCTCCCGTCTGATCGACCAGGAGGTACAGATCCGTTTGTACGCCGACTGGGTGGAAGTGTACTACAAGGGCCACTTGGTCGAACGCATGGAGCGGGTGCGGGGAGAGGGAGAAAGCAACGTCAATTACCGCCACGTCATCGGATCCTTGGTGCGCAAGCCCGGTGCTTTTGCTCGTTACCGTTTCCGAGAGCAACTGTTTCCCACGCTGCACTTCCGCCTCGCCTACGACGCCCTCCGGGAATGGCGCGGGGAGCGTGCCGACGTGGAGTACGTGCGGATCCTGCACCTGGCGGCGACCACCATGGAGGCCAATGTGGACAGCGCGTTGTCGCTGCTGCTGGAGACTGGGAAACCCTTCGACTACGCCGCGGTGCGGGACCTGGCCGAGCCCAGGCCGCCGGAGGCTCCGGTGCTGATCCTGTCCGGGAAGCCGGACCTGAAGATCTACGACCGCCTCCTCACGGGTAGCTTGGTAGAAGCGGAGGTGTGCGGATGATGGACACCGACACCAGCGTCATACCGGAGCGCATCGGCCAGTTGTGCCACCAATTCAAGCTGCCCACCATGGGTGCCCAGTCGGTGGCCCGTTTCACCGCCGCGGGCCACGGCGATGCCCTGCCCACCTTCCTGGAGGTGCTGGAGCAGGAAGCCGAGGACCGCCGCCACCGGCGCATCGATCGGCTGCGTCAGGCGTCCCGGCTGCCCGCGGGCAAGACCTGGGAGACCTTCGAGCACCACCGGATGCCCCTGCTCAGACAGCAACTGGATCACCTGGCCCAGGGCAGCTTCGTAGATAGCGGCGTCAACGTGCTGGCCTTCGGACTTCCCGGCACCGGCAAGACCCACGCGCTCTGCGCCCTGGGCCACCGCCTGGTGGAAGCCGGCTGCTCCGTCCTCTTCGCCCCAGCCTACCGCCTGGCGCAGGATTTGCTGGCCGCCAAGCGCGACTTCGACCTGCCTCGCCGGCTGCGGAGGCTGGACAACTTCGACTTCCTGCTCCTGGACGATCTGGGCTACCTGCCCCAGGGCGCCGAGGAGTCTGAGGTCCTCTTCACCCTCATCGCCGAACGCTACGAACGGAGGTCGTTGGGCATCACGTCCAACCTGGTCTTCTCGGAGTGGGAGCGCAGCTTCGCCAACCCCATGGCCACCGCCGCGGCCATCGACCGGGTGGTGCACCACTCCGTGATACTGGAGTTTGCCGTGCCCAGCTACCGCACCGACGCCGCCCAGCAACGGCGCCAGGTAGAGGAGGTGAACCGGCAAAACTAATCGCCGATAATTCGGCATATTTAGTTGACGCGGGACACAATTCGCCAGCCCATCGAGGCGACGCGCTGCGAGCCTACCTGACCACGCCCGGCTTGAACCTGTACCTAAACCGAAGCCAAGGTGAAATCTACATTGGCGGGGAGGAGGAAATCGGCTTGGGTGCTGCCAATTAATTCGTCTGCTTTCGCTTGCAGTACAGTTCGGCATCGGCGTTTGACCTCCTCAAATCGGCTGGACAGGGCGGTGAAAAAGTCGCCCACCTTCTCCAGCACCGCGGCTTTGGTCCCCAGGCACAAGTTGGCGGTCACCTCCTGGCGTACCCAACCCCATATCGCCTCGTCGGCGTTGAAGTCCGGGATGTAACTGGGCAAGTTCACTAGGGGGTGTCGTCAAAAGAGTTTGCTCCAGATCATCACTGCCCGGAGTTGGCAAATGGCCAGGTATGACGCCGCTCTCTTGGCATAACGGGTCGCCACTCCGCGCCACTGCTTGAAGTCCAAGAATCCGTTCTCCACCAAGTGCCGCAACTTGTACAGTGCCTGGTCATAGTCCCGCTTTTCCCTCCGGTTGCTTTTGGGCGGTATCACCGGGTTCATTCCCGATGCCCGAGCGGTGGCTATGATTTCATTGGTGTCATAGGCTTTGTCCGCCAGCAGACACTCCGCCTCTATACCCTCGATCAGGGGCAACGCCAAAGAGCAGTCGGCCACCGTGCCTCCAGTAACCGCCAGCCTTACCGGCATTCCGTGGGAGTCCACCGCCAGGTGCAACTTGCTGTTCAGCCCCCTTTGGTGCGGGCAATAGCCTGATTTCCGCCCCGAGCGCCGGCACTGTGGGGATGGGCCTTGATGTAGCTGGCGTCTATCATCAGCCACTCGAAATCAGGCACTCGAAATCAGGGTCATCCATCACTTCCTCCAACAGTCCGGCCCACACACCCCGGTCCCGCCAGCGGCAGAAGTGGCGGTGGGTGTTCTTCCAGTCTCCGTAGTCCGGGGGCAAATCGCGCCAGGGAGCGCCGGTGCGCAGAACCCAGCAAACGGCGTCGATAAACCGCCGGTTGTCATGGGCCGGCCGACCTCTCTTGCCTGCTCCCCCGGGCAGGTACAGCCTCAGCCGCTCCCAAACACCGTCTGTCATATCGTGGCGCCGGTGCGCTGCCGTCATACTCCCCACCTTCCACACTCTCCCTGTTACCGGCAATTTACCACCCTCTCACTGTTTTGACGACACCCCCTAGTAACAGTTCAGAGTTGAGGGGAAGTGAGCAGTTGACGGCAGGCAGCGATGGGGTTGAGAGCTTGTGCTCGCCAGGTGCCGAAGATTGAGGCCAGCGTCATCTTGGTGTCGGTGCCCTGCGCTGAGCGGGTGCCCCCGCTGACCTTGCGGCTGACCACCAAATGGCGCCGGCTGCGCTCGGCGGCATTGTTGTCCGGCGGCACTTCCGGTTGGGCCACGAAGACGAAGAGTTCCTTGATGTGCTTCTCCATGCGTCGGCACAGTCTGGCCGGGACGGCCGACGGGTCGTCCCGGAATGGACGGCAGAGGGCCAGCAGTCGCCTTTCCAGGGTCAGTTGGGCGGTGCGGCGTGGTGGTTCTGAAGGGTGGGTAAAGGTCGTGGCCTGACGGTAGAGTTGGTGGACGGCGTCAGCCCACTGGGCCAGTGATCTATCATCAGGGTAGAGGACACGCAGGTCGTGGATGTCCCGCAGCAGGTGAGCCCAGCAGCGTTGCTTGGGACCGTCGTAATGGTGGTAGGCGGCATAGAAGTCGCTGACCAGCACGCCAGCAAACTCCTTGCCCAGGACTTCGTCGACCACGGCCTTGCCCCGACCACGCCGCAGGAAGTACCGCTGGTCGGAGGTGCTGAAAGTCCACACGTAGCCGTTGTGTCCGTCTTCACGCCAGCCGGTCTCATCGGCGTGGACCACTGGGCTGCCGCGGACGCGCTCCAGTATGCCCGCCAGTTCGGTCTGCGCTTTGCCCGCCACGGTGCGTGTGGCATTTACGATGGCGCCCAGGCTGAGGCGCAGCCCGTGCACGGTGTCCAGGTACCATTGGATGGTGCGTAACGGCAGCCTGGCCTCCTCCCGCAGGGCTGCAATCAGGCTGATGACATTGACCCCCAGACGCTGCTTGCCCATCACCACGCCGTCCAGTTGTGCTTTGGGAACACAGCAGCGTCGGCACTGTGGACAGGTGCGGGCCAGGTAAACGTGCTCGGTTACCTGCGCCGGAACCTGGGGCAGGTCGATGACCTCCCGAGTGCGCTGGGCCCAGCCTCCGGACAAGTGGGTCCCGCAGTCGGGACACTGCTCCACCACATGCTCCACTCGGTGGGTGGGCGTCATGCGGGATCGGGCAAAGCCGTGAAACCGGGGTTTGCGTGGCTCCTTGGGACGTGCTGGCTCCCGGTCCGCTTTGGGCTTCAGACCGGGCATCCGGCGGGAGCTTTGGGGTTTGGCTTGGCCTTCCAACTGGGCAATCCGCTTCTCCAGCCGCTCGATGATGGCTTGCTGGCGGACTATGATGCCAATCAGGACATCCCGGTCAGCTGCCCTGAGATTGATTTCGGTATCCATCCCAGTTATATGACATAACCACCGCCCCCAAAGCCAGCCACCCGCAAACCAAGTTCGCCCAATTCACCCCACCAACTCTGAACAGTTACTTTCACTAGGTTCTGTTGACATTTCACCGTAACCAGATGAGAGCGGCGGTGAAATGCAGGAAGCCCAGGCATCTGGTGTCCAGCTTCTCAAACCGGGAGAAGATCCGGCGATAGTGCTTGATCTTGTTGATGAAGCATTCGACCAGATGGCGCTCCCGGTACAGATGCCGGTCATAGTCGGCGGGTTCCTTGCGGTTCGAGCGGGGCGGAATGACCGGCAGCATACCCAGTTCCAGAATGTGTCGGCGAAACTCCTGGGCATCGTACCCTTTGTCGGCCAGTACGTGCTCGCCAGCATAACCGGCGATTAACTCCTCCGCCTGGGTGATGTCGTGCTGTTGCCCTCCGGTCAGGATGAATCGTAAGGGGTTGCCCAAGCCGTCCACGCTCACGTGAATCTTGGTGCTGAACCCGCCGCGGCTCCGGCCCAGGGCCTGGGCAGCCTGGCCACCGTTTTTGGGGGAGCCCCTGCCGCGCAAGGGTGCGCCCGGACCACCGTGCTGTCGATGATCAGGTATTCCAGATCCGGGTCGTCGGAGCAATGTTGATGCATCTGTTCCCAGACCCCTTGGTCAGTCCAACGGGCGAATCGTTTGTAGACGCTGTTCCAGTTCCCGTATTCGGCTGGCAGCAGTCGCCATTGGGCCCCAGAGCGGTTAATCCATGAGACGGCCTCGACAAAACGCCGGCAATCCGCTTCCCGGCCAACGTACAGGCCGGTGCAGCCACGCAAGAAATCGAGAACCCTGGCCCACTGTTCTGGTGATAATCTGATGTTTGACATACGGCCATTATAATGAAATGTCAACAGAACCTAAACCGAAGCCAAGGTGAAATCTACATTGGCGGGGAGGAGGAAATCGGCTTGGGTGCTGCCAATTAATTCGTCTGCTTTCGCTTGCAGTACAGCTCGGCATCGGCGTTTGACCTCCTCACGTCGGCTGGACAGGGCGGTGAAAAAGTCGCCCGCCTTCTCCTGAACCGCGGCCCTTGTCCCCAGGCACAAGTTCGCGGTCACCTCCGGGCGTACCCAACCCCAAATCGCTTCGTCGGCGTTGAAGTCCGGGCTGTAGCTGGGCAGGTTCACTAGGCGCAGGTTCAAGCCGGGCGTGGTCAGGTAAGCTCGCAGCACGTCGCCCCGATGGGCTGGCGAATTGTCCCAAATCACCGTCAGTGGTTCGGTGTGCCGCGCCCGAAGCTGTCGCAGGAAGGCAGTGGAGGTAGTCGCGTTGCTGTTGCCATCGAGTTCCATCACCTCCACCTCGCCGGTCTCCAGACACACCGCCGAGTAGTAGCTGGCTTTCTCGCCTCGGCGCGGGCTGGTGGAGTCCACCAAGGCCGGTTCTCCCCGCAGCGCCCACTTGCCCCGCAGGTCCGCATCCGCCCGAAAGTGGGCCTCGTCAGCGAAGAATATCTTGGTTCCCGTCCGTCGTGTTGCTGCCCGCAGAGCAGCATATTCCCTCACGAAGGCTTCCCGCCGGGCCGGGTCCGCCTTGACCAATCGCTTCTTGGGCCGCTTCAGCGCAAACCCCAACCGGTGCAGATAGTTCCGGCAACTGCTCCGGCTCAGCGCCAACCCAAAGCGGTCGCCTACAAACCGGCGCACCGCTTTCCAGTTCCAGTTGGATAGTTCGATGCCCGCTTGCCATGGCGGTTCCTGCACTGCCGTCTTCAACTCGACTTGCTGCTCTCCGTCCAACGCGGGGGGGAACCTCCGGTCTGCTCAAAAACCAGCCCCTTGGGACCGCCCTCCGCGAACGCCGTGGCCCACTCGCCAATGGTGTGGGCATCCCTTTCCAACGCCTGCGCCACCGCCGCCGCGGTCCAACCCTGCACCAGCAGCCATGGCGCGTGCCACCGTTCCCGTTCCCGTGGCGTCGGAGCCCGATACATCCGCCATCGTACCTCAACCTCGTCCATGCGCCACCGCTCCAGCAGCGCTCCCATCTCCGACATACCCAACAGCAACCCCCTCGGATTCCCCAACAGACCTTCTCAATTGCCCCCAATTCTACCCGACACCCATGTGGGTTTCACCTTGGCTTCGGTTTAGTGAACCTGTACCTAGTGAACCTGCCTAGTTACAGCCCAGACTTCAACGCCGACGAGGCGATTTGGGGTTGGGTACGCCAGGAGGTGACCGCCAACTTGTGCTTGGGGACCAAGGCCGCGGTGCTGGAGAAGGTGGGCGACTTTTTCACCGCCCTGTCCAGCCGACGTGAGGAGGTCAAACGGCGCTGCCGGACTGTGCTGCAAGCTCGGGCATCCGAAATGATGTGGAACCACCAAGCCAATCTCCCGACCCCGCAAATGTAGAATTCACCTTGGCTTCGGTTTAGGAGTGCCCTTCTCGCCTCCAGTTGTCCGACGTGGGTGTAAATCTGCGTGGTGGCCACGTTGCTGTGCCCCATCAGTTCCTGGATGACCCGGAGATCAGCTCCGCCCTCCAGCATGGCGGTGGCGAATGAGTGCCGCAGGGTGTGGAGGTGAACTCCGGACGTCAGACCCGCGGCCTGGGCGTAACGGCCGACGATGCCCGCGATCGACTGCCGGGACAGCCGGCCGCCGTAGCGGTTGAGCCACAGGGCCGGCTCCCTGGCGTCGACGAGGAGCGCGGGGCGTCCGTAGACGAGGTAACGGTGCACCGCATCGTCGGCATCACGGTTGACCCCCGAACAGGACGGCCCCTAGAATGAGGTTATGGCCACCGCACAGCGACCCGATGGCGCCACCGACCCCGAAGCGCGTCCGGTCTCGCCCGCGACCCAAGGCGACGACGGGGAACAGGACGTCCGCCTCCGGCCGGCCCGCCTCGACGATTTTGTCGGCCAGGCCCCGGTACGCGAGAACCTGAGTATCGCCATGGAGGCGGCCCGCATACGCGGCGAGGCCCTCGATCACGTGGTCATCTACGGCCCGCCCGGCCTTGGCAAGACCACCCTCGCCAACATTATCGCCCACGAGATGGCCTCCACCATCAAGGTGACGTCGGGACCCGCAATCGAGCGCGCCAGCGACATTGCCTCTATCCTGACCGGTCTCCAGCCCAACGATGTTCTCTTCATCGACGAGATCCATCGCCTCAACCGCGCCGTCGAGGAGGTGATGTACTCAGCCATGGAGTACTTCTTCCTCTCCTGGGTCGTGGGCAAGGGACTGTCCGCCCGCAGCATCAACCTGCGCATCAATCCGTTCACCCTGGTTGGAGCCACCACCCGCTACTCGCTGGTCAGTGCTCCCCTCCGGGACCGTTTCGGCTCCGTGTTCCGCCTCGACTACTACTCCGATGACGACATGGAAACCGTGGTGAACCGCTCGGCCCGCATAATGGAAATCGACGCTGACGGCGAAGGCCTTCATGAGGTGGCGTTGCGGTCACGCGGCACTCCGCGCATCGCCAATCGCCTGCTTCGTCGCGCTCGCGATTACGCCCTCGTTCGCGCTGATAACCGCGTCACCGGCCCCGTCGCTCGCGAATCCCTCGACCGGCTCGGCGTCGATGCGCGTGGCCTGGACGAAGCCGATCACCGCCTGCTTTCCAAAATCATTGAGAAGTTCGACGGCGGCCCCGTTGGCCTGGACACCCTCTCCGCCTCCCTCAGCGAGGACGCCAGCACTGTGATGGAAGTTCTGGAGCCTTTCCTCCTTCAGCAGGGCTTTCTGGACCGTACCCCCCGGGGCCGCGTCGCGACGCGGCTCGCCTACGAGTACCTCGGTTGGCCATGGTCTGGAGCCCGCGTCGATCCTTCCCGTCAAGGACAACTGTTTCGTGAATGACATAACGTGTGCCATAGTGCGCGAGCATATTGGTCAACGCCAGTACCGGAGTGTTATAACTTAACATAACGTTGGCTTTATCGTCTCTGATTATTCTCGCCGCCTTGAATCCGTCAAATCCTCTGCATACAATTGATCGCGTTCTCGCCGATCCATCCTGTGGACCTCGCACGTGTCTTCTGCAATAGCAGTCCATACAACCATCCCTCATTTCCCTTCACTGGACCGCGTCGCCGCTGGTGCCGCCTTGTCCGGCGATGAAACCATCGCTCTGACAAACGCCGATGGCAACTCTACTGCTGACCTGTGCGCGGCCGCTTCTGAGTTGCGTGACCGCGGCCGTGGCCGCGTGGTGACCTTCTCGCCCAAGGTGTTCATTCCCCTTACCCGTTTGTGCCGCGATTTCTGCGGCTATTGCACCTTCCGACAATCTCCTGAGGAATCCGACGGTCTGTATCTGACCTTTGAGGAAGTATTGTCGGTTGCCGGCGCTGGCCAGCGCCTGGGCTGCACCGAGGCTCTTTTCACCTCGGCGAACGACCCGAACAGCGGTACCCGGAGGCCAGCCAGTGGCTGGCGGACCGCGGCTTCCGTACCACTCTCGAATACCTGTCGCGCATGTGCCGTGCGGTTTTCGAGGAGACCGACCTCCTTCCCCACGGGAATCCCGGCACCATGAGCCGCCGCGAACTCGAGGCTCTTCAGCCCACCAACCCGTCAATCGGCATCATGCTGGAAAGTTCCAGCCCTCGTCTCTACGAGCCCGGCGGCCCCCACGAGTTTGCTCCGAGCAAGCGACCCCGCGTCCGTCTGCGGACCATGGAACTCGCCGGCGAGTTGGGCATCCCCTTCACCACCGGCATCCTCATTGGCATCGGAGAAACCCGGCAGGAACGCGTCGAATCTCTCCTGGACATCCGCCGCATCCACCAACGCTACGGCCATATTCAGGAAGTCATCATCCAGAACTTCCGCGCCAAGGCGGATACCCCGATGGCCGACACTCCCGACGCCGCTCCCGATGAACTGATGTGGACCACCGCTGTTGCCCGGCTCATCCTCGGCGAGGGGGTCAACATACAGGTTCCGCCCAACCTGAGCGAAAACTACGAGCGGTACATCGCCGCTGGCATCAACGATTGGGGCGGCGTTTCGCCGCTCACCATCGATTACGTCAATCCCGAAGCCCCGTGGCCGCAGTTGCCCGAACTGGAACGCCGTACCCGGGAAGCCGGCTACGAATTGCGGCCGCGGCTTCCCGTGTATCCTGAATACTTCGCCGACGGCTCCCAGTGGCCGTTGCCGCCACCTCTCAAGGAAAAACTGCTTCGACTCACCGATGAGTCCGGATACGTCAAAGGGGGAATCCAACGCTATGTCCACAGCAACTGACCACGATGCTCCGGCAACCCTGGTTGCCTTGATCAATTCTCTTCAGCCGGACGTAGCTTCCGTGTTGGAACACGCGTTGGCCGGCGGCGATATATCCGTCGAACAAGCTGAAACCCTGTTCGCTACCTCCGGCCCCGAGTTCACTGCCATGACTATGGTGGCCGACGAATTGCGCCGGCGTGTGGTCGGTGACCTGGTGACCTACGTGGTCAACCGGAACATCAACTTCACCAACGTCTGCATCAAACGCTGCGGCTTCTGCGCCTTCAGTCGCGATTTTCGCCAGGAGGAAGGCTACTTCCTGCCGGTGAACGAGATCATCCGCCGCGCCAAGGAAGCCCGGGACTACGGAGCCACCGAGGTCTGCGTCCAGGCCGGCCTGCCTCCCCAGATGGAAGGCGACCTCTACATCCGCCTGTGCGAGGCCATCAAGGAAGAGCTGCCCGACATCCACGTCCACGGCTTCTCCCCCGAGGAAGTGCTCTACGGCTCCGTCCGCTCCAAGTGCACCATCCGCGAGTACCTCCGGGGTCTCAAGGACGCCGGCGTTGGCAGCCTGCCCGGAACCTCCGCCGAGGTCCTGGATCAGGACCTGCGCGACATCATCTCCCCCGGCCGGATCACCGTCGACCAGTGGGTTGAGGTGATCACCAACGCCCACGATCTGGGTATCCCGACCACTTCGACGGTCATGTTTGGACACCGGGAATCCAACGCCCAGATCGTCCGTCACATCGCCCTGTTGCGTGATATCCAGCAGCAGACCGGTGGCTTTACCGAGTTCGTTCCCCTCAGTTTTGTCGCCTCCGAAGCTCCCATGTACCTCAAGGGCACCGTGGAAGACGTTCGGTCCGGTCCTACCGGCATGGACGTGATCAAGGTCCATGCCATCGCACGCATCATGCTGAACAACTGGATCCCCAACATCCAGGCGTCGTGGGTGAAAGAGGGCAGCCGGATGTCTCAGCTTCTCTTGACCGCCGGCGTGAACGACCTCGGTGGCACCCTGATCAACGAGAGCATCTCCACCTCCGCCGGTGCAATGCACGGCCAACTCATGCGCCCTTCCGAGTTCCGCGCCATGATCCGGGAGGCCGGCCGCACCCCCGCGGAGCGATACACCACCTATGGCCTCCGCCGCATCTACAGCGATGCCGACGACGCCCTCGATCCTCTCGACCTCGTTGGCGACAACGTGGAGGAGATTTTCGGCTCCTACAATCAACTGGTGCAGATGGAATCCTACCGGTTCGAGCACCCCCGCACTCAGCGGGAGCGCGCTGCGGCCCAGTAGCCGGCACCACCTGTGAATGCATCTCCATCCGGCCTGGTGCTCGCCCTCGCCGGCGGCGTCGGCGGGGCCAAGCTCGTGCTTGGGTTATCCAGGATCCTGCCGCCGGAACGACTGGCCATCGTCGTCAATACCGGCGACGATGAGACGTTCCATGGGCTGCACGTCTCACCCGATCTGGACACGATGACCTATACCCTCTCAGGACTGTATAATCCTGAAACCGGTTGGGGAATCAACGGTGACTCCTTCGAAACCCTGCAGATGCTGAACCGGTTGGGCGCCGATACCTGGTTCAACCTTGGCAGTCGCGATTTCGCCATGCACATCCGACGCACCGAACTGCTTGCACAAGGACTGTCTCTGACCCAGGTCACTTCCCAGTTGACCGCCACTCTGGGGATCGAACACCGCATCATCCCCATGAGCGATCAACCCGTTCGCACTGTCCTGGAAACCGACGCCGGCGCACTGTCAATGCAGGAATATTTCGTTAAGCAACGCGCCGAACCCGTGGTGCGCTCCATTGATTACGTCGGAGCCTCCGACGCCGTTCCGTCCCCCGATTTCGCCTCTGCCCTCGATGCCGCGTCGACCATCGTCATCTGCCCGTCCAATCCGTTCCTCAGCGTGGCGCCCATCCTCACGATCCCCGGCGTGCGCGACGCCTTGGCGAAACACCACGCGCCACGCATCGCCGTCAGCCCAATCGTCGGCGGTGCTGCCGTTCGCGGCCCCGCTGGCAAGATCATGCGGGAACTGGGCTCGGATGTTTCCTCGGTTGGCGTGGCGCGGGAATATAGTGGTATCTGCGACGTGCTGGTCCTCGACTCCCAGGACGCGGACCTGGCCGAAGCTGTACGCTCCGCAGGAGTTGACGCCGCCGTGATGCCCACGATCATGAAGACAGACGAAGACAAGGTGCAGCTGGCGGAACTGGTGCTCGCGTTGGCTGCTGACCTGGAGAGCCGATAATCATGACCGATTCGCCCGATCAGGCAAACCCCACCGTCGTCCCGGTTGTCCCCATGAAACGGTTGGCCGATTGCAAGACCCGCCTGTCGCGAGTCATAGGTCCCGACGATCGTGCCGACCTGACGATAGGCATGTTCCGCCGCGTCCTCATGGCCATTCGCGGCGCCGGAGTCGATCCCTTCTGGGTGGTCGGTGGCGACGAGCGCGTCCGCAACTTGGCTCGCACCTTGGGAGCCAACTGGATGGAGGACCTGGGCCGCAACCTTAACGACACCATCACCAAGTCCTTTGAAAGCGCCCGTCTGCGCGGCGTATCAGCTCTCTATCTGCCCGCCGACCTGCCCTTCATCAAGCCCGGCGACATCCACCAGCTGATCCGAAGCGCCGAGCACCAGCACAACATAACCCTTTCGCCCGCTCGGCGCGATGGCGGAACCAACGCCATACTGGTTCCCTACGACCTGATACCCTATTTTCGCCCGGAACTCGGCAACAACAGCTTCCGGAAACACGTTGGCACCGCGGCGCGGATGGGTGTCTCGGTCGCTTTCTATTACAGTCAGGGCATGGGGTTCGACCTGGACGATGGCTCCGACCTCGAAGAGTATGAGCACATGGAGCCCGGCCTGCTCACGCGCCTGATCGGGCGCGAACCCAAGTCCCTGAACATGACCAGCCTGGAGCTCCGCTAACCTATGACCGCAAACGTTCAGTTGGGTTGCCTCTTGCCCACCAGAGGCCTGCTTCTGGCCGACCGCAAGCCAACGGACGCCGAAACCGTCCTCCGACTGGCGACCTGGGCCGAGGAGGCCGGCATGGATTCGGTCTGGGTCGGGGACAGCCTTACTGCCAAACCGCGCCTCGAGGCCATGACCACCCTGGCGGCCATTGCCGCCCGCACCAACCGGGTACGTCTTGGCACGGCTGTCATGCTCATGGCCTTGCGACACCCAGTCCTGTTGGCACAGATGATGGGCACCGTCGATCTTATCTCCGGCGGGCGGTTGCAACTCGGCGTCGGTGTCGGCGGCGCGTTCAACGGCATGCAGCAGGCGGAGTGGCGCAACGCGGATGTTCCGCAACGCACTCGTGCGAGCCGACTCGAGGAGACGATCCAGGTCGTCAAAGGCCTTGGTACAGGCGAGCCGTTCAGTTACGATGGGCGGCATTTCCAACTTGACGATGTGGTGATGGAACCCACTCCGGTGCAACCGAACGGCGTTCCCGTGTATGTTGGTGTCCACTGGCACGGCCGCGGCGATGGACAGGGCGCCCAGCGCGAGCGCCAGGCGCGCCGCGCCGCCCGCCTGGCCGACGGCGCGATCTCCATTTCGGCCACTCCCGAGGAGTTCGTCGAACTCAAAGAAACAATTCGCGGCTACTGCGCCGAATACGATCGCGACCCCGACGACCTGTCTACCGTGATGTATCTCACCGTCAACCTGGACGAAGACGTCGCCCGGGCCGAAGCTGAAGCCGAAGATTGGCTGCTCGGATACTACGGCGCCAACATCTGGGGCGACCGTTGGGGTCCGTTCGGCGACGCGGAACGCATCCGCGAACGCATCCACGCCTACGCCGAGGCCGGCGCCGATCAGATAGTGGTGCGCTTCGCTACCTATCGCCAGGAAGAGCAGATGCAAATCTTCCTTGAGCAGGTTGCCCCCGACTTTCGACGCTGATGCCTACGCGGCGCGCGGCCCACATATCCACCATGTGACGAGGTAGCTTCGTGTTCCCCATTGATTTGACTGGCCGCAATGCGGTCATTTTTGGTGTCGCCAACGACCGCAGCATCGCGTGGGCCATTGCCCGCACCCTCGCCGACGCCGGCGCCCGCATCGCCCTGACCTACCAGAACGAGCGACTCCAGAGCCGCGCTGCCCGCCTTGCCGAGACCCTCGAAGACCCGGTCCTGCTCCAGTGCGACGCCTCGGACGACGACCAGATCCAGGCGGTTTTCGACGCTATCGGCGATCAGATGGGGTCCCTGTCCATCCTCGTCCACAGCATCGCTTTCGCCAGCCGTGAAGACCTGGCCGGTCGCCTCGCCGATACCGGTCGCGAAGGTTTTCGCCTGGCCCTGGAAATCAGCGCCTTCACCCTCTTGCCCATGGTCCGACACGCGGCACCGTTGATGACTGACGGTGGTAGCGTCATCGCCATGACTTTCCAGGCATCTAGCCGGGTCTATCCCGGCTACAACGTAATGGGAACCGCCAAGGCTGCTCTGGAGCACGAAGTACGCCAACTGGCCTACGAATACGGAGGCGAAAACATCCGCGTCAACGCGATCTCAGCCGGCCCCGTTGATACCTTGGCCGCTCGTGGAATCAGCGGTTTCCTGGATATGCGCCGTGCCCACGCTGAGAAGGCTCCCCTCGGCCGCAACATCACCGCCGACGAGGTGGCGCAGACCGCCCTTTTCCTCTGCAGTGATCTTTCCAGCGGTGTGACCGGGACCGTGCTTCCGGTGGACGCTGGCTATCACATCATGGCGGTGTGAAAGGATGAATGCTTAGATCGCTTCCAGCTGCTGTCGGTCGGCCGCCGCCTTATCGCTGAGCCCCAGTTCGGTATAGGCTTTTGCCCGGTTCGCCCAAGCTTCGCGGTACATCGGATCCAGCGCGATCGCCTTGGTGAATTGGTCCACCGCCTCTCGGATCCTCCCCTGGTTGAACATCGACAAGCCCAACTCGGTCATGCCGGCCGCGGTGAGTGGTCGCGTGATCCTCAACGGGGCCGCCGCAAATGCTGGCGCTAGGTCGGCTTCAACTTGGGCCGATTGCGCCGTCGCCAACGGCTCTGCATCGTCAACTTGCTGCGCCGCCATTACCGGATCGGCCGTCGGGTGGGCCACAGGCTCACCGGTCACCGGCGCGCTTTGCTCAACGCCGTCGGCGGTTCCTGCCGCTGGCACGACCGTTTGAACTGTCGCGGATTCGCTCCCGTCGGTCACCGTTGTGGTGGCATCCGTCGTGGCATACGGCCGGGCCATCTCCCATCCACAGTTGGTGCAGAATGTGGGCCGCGCTTCATGGGAATGCTGGCAACGGGGGCACGGGGTCGTGCCGTCCTGCCCTCCGTCCGTCGCCACCGGTCGCCGGGCCGGCATGAATACCAAAGCCAGCATCGGCAGCATGCAGAGCACCGTGATCCACTCCGGGAAGATATCGAGCAAGCCCAACGCGGGAATTGCCGCAACACCGCCCCAGACCAGGGGGCTTCGCCCCTTGTTCCGCGCCAGTTTCGCCGTCCACATAACCACGAAAAGCAGGGACAGGACTTGAAGGATTATATTCATTTGCACCCGTTAAATGCCGGCTTTGTTCTTATTATAGCGGGATTGCTGCATTAGCGGCAAACCTGCCGTTTCACCCCCCTAAGGCAACCGTGCCCGTGGGCGTGGAGCGGCCTCGACCCGGTCGAGACCCGCGGAGCGCTCAGCCGCGGGCTGGAAAACTTAATCCGGTCAGTCAAAGATCATCGTTCGCCCACGGTTAGTCAGTCGTACGCGTCGCGACGCAGTCCGTCAGAGGCCGGTAATCGCTTGCGACCGATCATGAGCCTGGCTGTTGATCGTGCTTCAAATTGACAGTTTCGCCTGCGCGATGCTATCGTGGCGACGCATATTTTCGTACTTGGAAGGCATCGTTTGGCGCCGGCTGTGGTTCCCGGTCGCCCGTACGTGGGAGGGTAAACTCACATGGATTTGACCATTTCTGTGCTTAAAGCCGACGTCGGCTCAATCGGCGGTCACACCAAGCCGTCGGATCGCATGCTGGACGCCGTGCGCGCGGCCGTGGATCGAGCCGTCCGCGACGGCCTGCTCATCGATGCTTACGTCGGCCACACTGGTGACGATATCTGCATTACGAGCACTCACACCCGCGGCGACAACGACGAAGCCGTTCACCAATTCGCTTGGAACACGTTCCTCGAAGCAACTGACATCGCCCGTCAGTATGGCCTGTACGGCGCCGGTCAGGACCTTCTGGTAGATGCCCCGTCCGGCAACATCCGCGGGGCCGGACCCGCCGTGGCTGAGATTACGTTCGACCACGATCCGGTGAAGACCAACCCCATTCGGCCTGCCGAGTCCTTCTTCGTCCTCGCCGCCGATAAGTGCGGTCCTGGCGCGTACAACCTTCCTATGTTCCTCGGATTCGCGGATCCTATGTACTGCGCCGGCCTGATGCTCCCTCGCTTGGGCGATGGTTTCACCTTCAACATCATTGACATGGACAACACCGACGGCGACAGCATCGTCTCGTTGAACGCACCTGAGGACTACTATCGCATCACGGTGCTCCTCCGCGACAACGAACGGTTCGCTATAGAAAGCATCACGTCTCGCTACACTGGACAGACCGCCGCGGCCATCTCCGCAACGCGCCTGCACAACATCGCTGGCAGCTACACCGGCAAAGACGACCCCGTCGCCATCGTACGGAATCAGGGTGTATTCCCCGCTCCCGAGGAACTCATTTCCCCGTACACCAAGGCCCACTACATCGGCGGCGACGCCCGCGGTTCCCATGTCATGCCCCTGATGCCCGTGGCGATCAACACCGCCGTTACTGGAATGTACTGCCTGCCGTTGGTTTCGTGCCTCGGCTTCAGCATCAACTCGGAGGGTAAGTTCTCCGAATCCTCTACGGACTTCTTCGACAATCCTGCTTGGGACTACACCCGTCAGCTGGCCCAGGAGAAGGGCATCGCGATGCGCTCCCAAGGTTGGTCCGGCGCGGCCATGCTCCCCTACGGCGAGTTGGAATACTCCGGCTTCCGCCAGAGCATTGGCGACGTCGTCGACCGTTTCGCCATCCGCACTAACGGACGCCAGCCTGCTGCTGAGCCCGTTGCTACTGCCGACGACGATTAATCCAACCAGACCACTAATGTTTAGGAGCGGGTGTATTACCCGCCCCTTCTTCGTTTGGCACCGATCCGTCGTTTGGACGGATCGGTTTTTTCAGCTCGAGAATATCCCGTTCCGCTCGAATATCGCCGCCAGTTCCGCGATTCCATCGGAAACCGTCTGCGCCGTCGGATGCCCGAAGCACAGCCGCGCCATGTGCGCGCCGTTGCCCTCCGGCGAAAACATCGAGCCGTTATAGTAACCGACGCCCTGTTGGAACGACTTCTCCTGGAACCCCGCCAGGTCCGTGCCCTCCGGCATCGTGAGCCACAGGTACAGCCCGCCTTCCGGCTTCGACCAGCTTGCACGGTTGCCGAAGTGCTCTCCCAGCGCCGCCAGCATCGCATCCCGCTTGGCTCGGAGTGCCTGATTTTCCTCGTCGATGTGGTCGTACATGTGGTTCCGCAAATACTCTTCGATTGCCAGCGCGGCGAACTGGTTCACCCCGCCCGACTTGAAGCTCAATGCACGCTCCCTCACCACTTCGGGGGCCACTAGGTATCCCATCCTCATGCCCGGCGCGATGATCTTAGACATCGACCCCACGTACAGGACCTGCCCACTGTCGTCCAGGCTGCTGATTGAAGTCACGTCCTCGCCCTCGAACCGCAGGTCGACATAACAGTCATCTTCCAGGATCGGCACGCCGTGGCTTTGGCAGACTTCCAGCATCCGCTGCCGGCGTTCCAGGGTAGTCGTCCATCCCAAGGGGTTCTGGAACGTGGGAATGGTGTACAGGAATTTGACCCGACGGCCTGCCGCCTCCTGTGCCCTGATGGTCCCGTCGAGAGTTTCCGGTATGATCCCGTCGTCGTCGCACTTGACGCCCACCACGGTCGCGCCCCAAAGTCGCATCTGCCGCATCGTCCCGAGGTAAACGTACTCCTCGGTCAGCAGCACGTCGCCTGGGTCCGTCATCGCTTGGATCAACATGTTGATGGCTTCGCCCGACCCCGACGTCAGCACGATATCGTCCGCCGTGACCTCCATCTGCCGGTCCCGCCGCAACTTGTCCGCCACCAATTCCCGCAGCGGTGGATATCCTGCCGAAACCGGGTAGTAGGCCAGGTCGCGCCCCTCCCGCTCCAGCGCCGTGCTCAGCGCTTCGACGAGACCCGTCAGCGGGAGCGTATCCGGGTCCGGGTAGGCAACCGCGAAGTCATACTTGGCGTTCCGGTTTGCGCTCCGCGTGGTGATCGGCGCGCGTTCCGCGAACAGGCCTTCATAATTGAACTCGCTCATCGGTTGTTCTCCTGTGCCGAAGGTAAAAATCGTAGCGCCGGAAACCGCGGCGCTGCCGGGTGTCGGTCCGCTCCGACCTTATTCCACGATTCTGATCGCCAGGTCGCGCAACTGCCCGGGGTCAACTGCAGAGGGCGCGCCGAACAGGAGGTCCGAGCCGTTCTGGGTCTTCGGGAACGCGATCACCTCGCGCAGTGAGTCGGCGCCCGCCAATATGGCCACCAGCCGGTCGATCCCCGGCGCGATTCCTCCGTGCGGCGGCGCGCCGTAGTCGAATGCTTCCAGTATGTGCCCGAATCGCTCGGCTATCTGTTCAGGGGAGTAACCCAAGATGCGGAATATCTTTTCCTGTAGGTCCCGGCGATGTATCCGGATGCTCCCGCTCGCCAACTCCGACCCGTTGCACACCAGATCGTAGGCCCGTGACGGGATGGACGCAAGATTCTCACCGTCCAGCATGTTTTCGCAGCCGGGCGCTGGCGCCGTGAAGGGATGGTGCGCCGAGTCCCAACGGCCGGCATCGTCGTCCCACTCGAACAGCGGGAAATCCGTTACGAACGCAAAGGATAGGGTGGCTGGATCAGCCAGTTCCATCTGCGCTGCGAGGTGGCTCCGCATTGCCGCCAGCCACTGGTTCGCCAGCCTGGCCGGCCCCGCCATCAGCAGTATCAGGTCGCCACGCTGCGCCCCGGCTCTTTGCGCCAGCCGGCGTACCCACTCAACCGGCATCCTCAGGCCCGGGGATAGCAACGCGTCGTCATCCGTCAGCGAATCCAGCGAGCCGTCTCCGCTCAGCCGCACATGGCTCATGCCCGCCGCCCCGAACTCCTTTGCCGTCTCCTCCATCCGGCGCATGTCCGAACCGGTCAGGCTCCCTTTGCCCGGTACCGCCATCGCCTTGATGATCCCGCCACGATCCAGGATGCCGTGAAAGACGCGAAACTCCGTCTCCGCGGCCAGGTCGCTCACCTCCGCCATTTCCAATCCGTAGCGCATGTCCGGCTTGTCGCTTCCGAATCGTGCCATGGCATCGGCATAAGACAGGCGCCGGAACGGAGTCTTGACCTTGAAATGCGGCGTAAGATCCCTCACCAGTCCCGCGTACAACCCCTCGATCAGCCCCAGCACATCCTCCTCTTCAACGAAGCTCATTTCCAGGTCCAGCTGTGTGAACTCCGGTTGCCTGTCCGCCCGCAGGTCTTCGTCGCGGAAGCAACGGGCAATCTGGAAATACCTCTCCACCCCGCTCACCATCAAGAGCTGTTTCAGCTGTTGTGGCGATTGAGGTAGCGCGTAGAAACTCCCCGGATGCGTCCTGCTGGGAACCAGGTAGTCCCGTGCCCCCTCCGGCGTGCTTTTGATCAGGATTGGCGTTTCGATCTCCAGGAACCCGTAACCGTCCAAGTAATCGCGAATGTACTTCACCGCCTTGTGACGCAGGCGCAGGTTCTCTTGCATCGCCGGTCGCCTCAGGTCTAGGTAGCGGTAACGCAGCCGCAGGCTTTCATCCGTCTGGACATCGTCTGTGATGTAGAAGGGCGGCGTGAGCGATTGGTTCAACACCGTCAGCCCTTCGACCATTACCTCTATCTCGCCCGTGGGCAGTGCCAGATTCTCCGAACCCTCCGGCCTCAACCGGACCGTTCCGGTGACCTCAACGCACCATTCCGAACGCAGCCGCTCGGCGGTTTGGTAGTCCTCCGCCGCCAGAGTCTCCGGATTCAGCACTACTTGCACGTATCCGGAGCGGTCTCTCAGGTCGATGAATATGATCCCGCCGTGATCTCGTCGCCGGCTGACCCAGCCGAATAACGTAGTGGCGGTGCCATCGTGGGCGGCGCGCAACTGGCCGCAGTCTTGGGTCTTCAGGGCGTCAACTCCTGGGAGGATTGGTGATGCTGTTCGGGCGGGTTCAGCCCAGCAGGTCGAGGACGTTTTGGAACGGGCTTTCCATAACCATGCCGCCTTCGGCCACCGCCACCGCCAGTTCCGCGGGGTCCGTCACCGGCGGGTAACAGACGGTGTCCAGGCACACGTGCGCTTGGGCCTGCGCGTCTTCTGCGGTGGCCGGCGCCAACTTGATGATCAGATGCGGGTCGCTCAGCTTCATCGCCGCAGCCAGCATGGCGTCGGTGCTTGCCGCTCCCGGCCAGCCTTCCACCGTGACTTCCACCACGGGATGCAGGTATCGGTCCACCACCGCGGCGTAGTCCGCAGCGAGCTCGCCATAGTCGCGGTTGGCGTCTGCGTACGCGCTCAGGGTGTGCCGCGCCGCCTGTCGGTACCGGTCCTCCGTCGTCGCGTGATGCAGCCGCATCATTCCAACCGCTGCACACGTATTTTCCGCCAGTGGCTTCTCGCGAGCGTGCAAGTAGCCAAGCCGCTCTTGTCCCGCTTCGACGTCCCAGAACCCACCGCTGGGACCGTCCAGGAACCTGTCCAGCAGCGCCTGCGCCGCCCGTTCCGCCGCCTCCAGATACCGTTCCCACCCACCGGGCAGAGCGTCGTATCCGTCCAGCGCGGCCACCAGGAAATTGGCCCAGTCAACCAGCAGGTCGCCCTCTTCCTGCGGCAGCCTACCGGCAGCCGAGTACGTGTGCGCCAGTCTCCCACCTTCGGATGCGTCGACTAGCCCGTCCAACAGCACGACGCCGACTTTTGTGAGCTCCTGCCGGCCCAGTTTCCATGCTGCCGCCAGCAGCAACGAAGCCGCTTGGGCCGTGACCGACGAGTAACAGAACGGGTCAACCGCTGGCACTTCGGACTGGGACCTGGCCTGGCGTGATCCCGCGTAGTATTCGGAATGCGCGCCCTGGCTTCCCCGGACGCCCTTAGCAACCGGATCGTACAGCACGCCGCAGATGTAATCGACGGTCTCACCGGCAACCCCTAGGTAGTCCGCGCGATCCAGGATGATGCCCGAGTCCATCAGGATGCCCGCTAACGCGACGTTGTCCTCGGCCATTTGTTCGTATTGGGCCTGCGTCCAGTCGCTGCCCGCTGTGAACCGAAAAAAGCCACCGTCGATCCGGTCGCGCAGATCGCCGCCGATGATCCCGTCAAGGCTTTTCTCCAGCATCACGCGGAAGAACGGCTCTCCGGTTGTCCGGAACCGGTGCAGCAACAGACGCAGCATGGGCGTCGACGGAAACTTGGGCTCCAGCCCGAACCCGCCATTCAGGGCATCGTAAGTCCCGGCCACGCGCCGTGAGATGCCGTCAACCACGCCGGCGTCCGGTTCCCTTCCGGCGGATACGCGTCCCGCGTGTTCACGCCGTTGCCGCAGAATATCGTTGCCCTGTTCGTACAGCTCCGGTTTTCGCTCGGCATATGCGCGCCGTACCTCGTCCAGCATGGCCAGGAACTGGTCCGCGGGCAGATATGTCGCGCCCGCGATGTAGCCACCGTGTGGGGTCAGGAACGAGGTCGTGGGCCAGCCGCCCACGTTGTAACGGGCGTTGATATCCGGCCTGTGGTCGGTGTCAACTCGAACGGGTGTGAAATGCGTGTTGATGAACTCGACAACGTCGGTGTCAGCGTAAGTTCCGGCGTCCATCTCGTGGCACCAGTAGCACCACACCGCGTTGATTGATAGCAGCATCGGCCGATCGTTGGTCTGGGCAATTTCGAACGCGTCGCGACCCCATGGTCGCCAGGCAACGGCTCCGGTCGCAACCGCCGCCGCAGGTTCACCCGATGTCGTGCTCAATGCCCCAGTCCTTCTTTCCAATCGCCCGCATGATGATCCGCAACTATCAGCCTCATAGACGTTAGCACAGGGGCTATTCATTGGCAATTTGCCGCTCGGTGCGGCGTCAGAGCAAGTAAGATTGATGCCGGCGCCATAGTCGGTCGAATTGCCACGGCGAGAGCTTTATCCGCATCATTAGGGGGGTGAGCGGTACATCCTGGCTTGCTCGGTGGGCTACCTCGTAATTGGGGGCAGAGAAACGGCGTTGTTGGGGATGCATCACCGCGCCCGCGGGTTGAACGCGTCGTTCACCGCGTCACCCAGGATGTTGAAGCAGAAGAACAGCAGCGTCACTGCACCGATGGGAAACAGGATCAGATGTGGTTCGTTCCGCAGCACCTGGATGCTTCCGTTCTCAAACATCATCCGTCCCAGGCTCGGCACCGGTGGCTGCACCCCGATCCCGATCCAGCTCAGCACCAGTTCGGCTCCGGCCACCCCCGCCAGCCCCGCCGATATCGAAACGATCAGCGGGCTCAGGATATTCGGTAGCACGTGAACCCGAAGGATCCTCGCCGTCGTTGCCCCGGCCACCAGAGCCGCCTCGGTGTACTGGCTCTCCCGCGCCTGCAGAACCTGCCCCCGCACCAGCCTCGCCATCCCGAACCAACCGAAGATCGATAGCGCGAACGAAATGATCGCGTAGTCCACTATCCCCAATCGCAGGATCCAGTCGATCCCTGTCGCGTCCTCAAACCCCTGCACGGCTCCGACCAGCCGCGGTCTTAGCGCCGCGACGAATATGAGGATCAGTATGATGTCCGGGAACGACGATGTGACCTCGCCGGTCCGCATGATCACCGAGTCCACCCACCGTCCCATGTATCCGCTCAACAGTCCCAGGACGATACCCAATACCAGGGTGCCACCGAGCAGCGATATTATAGTGATGATCACTGTGGTCCGCAGTCCGTAGATCACCCGGGTCATCATGTCACGGCCCAGCCGGTCCGCGCCAAAAGGGTGCGCCAGTGTGGGCCCAGCTCTGCTCTGGGAGATGTCCTGCGCGGTGTACTCGTAGGGCGTGATCAACGGCGAGAGCAACGCCCCGCCGTACATCATTACGATGACTGAAAGGCAGACCACCGCCAGCTTCTTCCGCGCCAGCCGGCGCACCGACAGGCTCCAGTAGCTGTGCCCCCGCGCCGGCTCTTCCTCCAGGTCCTCACGCCGGCCGTCCGCCAGTTCGTTCGCCGACCAGTCCGTGCCCTGAAGGTCGCTGTCCTGGTGCAGTGCGTGTCCGTGGTCGTGCGCTGGCGAGCCCCAGCGGTCAGGTAACATTACCGGCCCCCAGCCTGATCCGCGGGTCCAACAGCGGGTACATCAGGTCAACTACCAGATTGGCTAGCATGAATAGCGTCGTGGAGATGATCGCAAACGCCATGATCACCGGATAGTCTCTTGCGAACAAGGAATTGATCGTGAAGAAACCTACTCCTGGAATGCCAAAGTAAATTTCCACTATGAACGTTCCGCCGGCCAGTCCCGCTATCGTGAACCCGAAGCTGGTAACCACCGGAATCATGGCGTTCCTCAGGATGTGCCTCCAGCGCACCGAACGCTCCGCCAGCCCCTTCGCTCGCGCTGTCCGTATGTAGTCCTGCCCCAGCACGTCCAGCACGCTGGCCCGCACCAACCGCACCACTATCGCAATCCCCGGCACTCCCATCACCACCGCCGGCATTACAATCTTCGGCGAAAAGAACCCGCCCCATCCGCTCGTTGGCAGGATGTCCAGGTACAAAGCAAACACGAGCAGCAGCACCGGCGCGGTGATGAATACGGGCAGCGACTGGAACGCCAGCGCAATCGCCACCACCACGTTGTCCACGCCCGTGCCTTGGCGTAACGCCGCGAAAAGACCTACGGGGATGCCAACCCCCAGCGTGATGATGATGGCAGCCAGGTTCAGCTGCAGCGATACCGGGATGCGCTTGGCCAGCAACTCTCCGACGGACTTGCCTCGGAACTGAAAACTCTCGCCGAAGTCCAGCCGCGTCACCACGTCCTCAACATAGTGCACGTACTGCACCACCAGCGGATCGTCCAATCCCAACTGCGCCCTCAATCGCGCCCGTACCTCGTCGTTCTGGTGCTGGCCCAACCAAACCTGGACCGGGTCCCCGGGCCCGAACCGCAGCAGTGCGAACGTCACGAACGTCACGATGATCAACAGGAATGGCAGCCAAACCAGCCGCCGAGCCGCGTACGCTCCCATCTATAACCGTCCGTCCTGTGTGGCAATAACCGCAGGGGCGAATGATTATTCGCCCCTGCGCCGCGATCTTCGGTAATCCTACTGGTTGAAGTACACGTAGCGGTACTTCGGGATGCTCATCTGCAGCAGGAAGTAGTCCGAGACCTCCGGCTTGATCAGCGCGTAGCTTTCGCCGCTGAACCAGGTCCAGACCCACGGCGCGTCGTCCAGGATCATCTGCTCGACCTGGTTGTAAATCTCGAACCGTCGCGCCCGGTCCCGTTCCGTCCTGGCCTCCTCCAACAGCCGGTCCACCTCACGATTGTGGTAGTTGGTGTGGTTGCTCTGGCTGTCCGAATGCAGCAGCACGTCCAGGAAATTCTCCGGATCCGGGTAGTCTGCGATCCAGCCCAACGAGAACATCTGGTACTCGCGGTCGTTCACGTCCTGCAGGAACGTCGCCCATTCCGTCTGCTGAATATCAACCTCTATACCCAGCTCCTGGCGCCATTGCTCCAGCATCACTTCCAGGTAGGTGGGTAGCGCCGCCCCGAAACTGCCCGGGATGGTCAGCGTGATGCGTGGGAAATCTCCGGACGCCACAGCGTCAGCGTACTTCGACTCTTGGAACAACTCCCGCGCCCGGTCCGGATTGAAGTGGTAGCTGCGCAGGTTCTCAGTGTAAGACGGGAACCCCGGCGGTATCACCCCCGTCGCCGGTGAGACTCTGCCATCCAACACGTTCTCGGCGATGCCCTGCAAGTCGATCGCGTAGTTCAACGCCTGGCGTACCTTGACGTCATCGAAAGGAGGCTCGTCCACGTTCAACCCGATGTAGAACACGTCGAAGTCCTGTGGCGAACGGTGCAGTTGCGGATGCAGCGAGTCGCTGGGGTCCAACAGCCGCGGTAGGTCGTCCAACCCTACTCCCGTCAGGTGGATCTCGTCGTTTTCGTACATGATCATCGCTGACCCGCCGCTCAGGATCATGCGCACGTCTTCGATATGAGGCGGGCCCAGGTGATAATCTTCGTTCCGCTCCAGGACGATCAGTTCGCCAATGTCGTAGGTTGCCAGCTTGAAAGGACCGGTGCCGTTCGGCTGATCCAGCCAGGAGTCGTCGTTCTCAATCTGCTCCCGGTCAACAACAAATGCAGTGGGGTAGGTGAGTTTGGCCACGAAATACGACTTCGGCGCGTCGATCGTGAACTCGACAGTACGATCGTCCACCACCCTGACTCCGCTGATTTCCGCGGCCTTGCCTTCCAGTTTGTCTGCCACTCCAACGATGTCGCCCAGGTAGGTCTCTGCCGTATGCGAAAGCGTGTCGGGGTCGGCCGCCCGCTCAATGGACCACTTGACGTCGTGAGCCGTAACCGGCTTGCCGTCGTGAAACTTGGCGTTCTCCCGGAGCACAAAGGTGTACACCAGGCCGTCTTCGCTGATGGAACAGGTCTCCGCCAGGTCCAGCACCGGCTGGTAGTCCAGGCTCAGAGTCACCAGTCCGCCGAAAACCTCTCCGCCTATTACGCTCGACGTGACATCACCCATCAGATGGGGATCAAGCGTGGGCGGATCGGCAAACAACCTGACCAGCGTCCCTCCCTGCGGCGGCCGGTCGTCGAACGTCAGGTCCGCCGAGGGAGCGCAGCTTTCTCCCATAGACGTCGGTTGAGCCGCGGCCATCATCGTTTCCGATGTCGGCGTCGGAGCTTCGCTGGGCGCAGTGGCCGGAACGGAGACCGTAGTGGGCGCTGCCGTTGCGGCCAGCGCGGCGGGCTCGGCTGCTTGAGGTTCATCACTGCCACCGCACGCCGTCAACCCGACCATTACGGCAAATATGGCTCCCATCAACAGTAATCTGAAAATCTTGCGTTTCATCAGTCCTCCGAATCAGTTCTCAGGGTCAAGGGGATTACGAGACACTGACCGGAATCAGTTTGCCCCAATTACTTGCGCCGCGATACTGCCGGCGTGCTACGCAGCGATTTTATCCAATCACCCCGCCCCGTTCAATTGTGCGCCGCGCGGTGTATTGTCCGTATTGATGTTATATGCTAATCTCAAAACGTGACCCGGTTTTCGGATCGGGCGTCCGTGGCGAGCATAGCCAAGTGGCCTAAGGCGCCTGTCTGTGGCACAGGAGATCACGGGTTCGAATCCCGTTGCTCGCCCCATCCTCTTGTGACAATAGTCGCCTGAAAATGCGCCTGTAGCTCAATGGATAGAGCACTGGGCTTCGGACCCAGGGGTTGCGGGTTCGAGTCCTGCCAGGCGCGCCACCCGCAAATAACCGACGGCAGTTTGATCGCTGCCGTCGGCTTTCTTTTGTCAGGCGATTTGCCCCTATTCCGGCCTCGCTCCCATCGTGATCTCCATCTGCATTTCCTCCCCGTCCCTCATGATGGTGAATTCAACAGTATCCCCGGGCTGCGTGTGCTCGACAGTGTATGCCACGACGTCGTCCATCCCCATCATGGGCGTTCCGTTCATCGCGGTGATGATGTCACCGCCGATCGGCAGTTCCGCTCCGTTGATTACGGTGAGCCTGTCCGAGGCCCGCAGTCCGGCTTGTTCCGCCGCAGTGCCGGTGCCCACCGCCAGCAGCAGGGCTCCTCTCGTGTCGGCCGGCAGTTCCATCGCCAGGGCGATGTCTGGACTCATCGACACCCCACGAATTCCGATAAACGGGTATTCGTAGCGCCCGTCCGCTATCAGCGACGGCGCCACCAGCTTCGCCAGGTTCACCGGCACCGCCAGGCCCACGCCTGAAAACGCCCCCGTTTCGCTGATTATCTGCGTATTGATCCCCACCACCTCGCCGGCGCGGTTCAGCAGCGGGCCGCCCGAATTCCCCGGGTTCGTCGCCGCGTCGTGTTGCACCACCCTGGGCACCGAGAAGTTGCTGTCAGATGGATTGATCGTTCTCCCGACCGCGCTGATTATGCCGGAAGTCATCGAGAATCCCCGGGAAAAGGGGTCTCCAATCGCCACCGCCAATTGTCCGGGTTTGATTGTGTCGCTGTCTCCCAGCGCAATGGCCGGAGGCCGCACCGTGTCGTCCGTAATCTTGATCACCGCGAGGTCCGAATCCGGATCATCCCCTACCAGCTCGGCATCAGTCTGGATCCCGTCGCTCAGCACCACGATTATCCGGTCGGCTCCGTCTATCACGTGCTTGTTGGTGACGATGTGGCCCTCTTCATCCCACACAAACCCTGACCCGGCGGCGCGTGACAGGAAATCATCCGGTGGCATCCCCGGTGCGGCTCCGCCTATTGTGATCGACTTGATGACTCTCAACCCGACCACCGATGGGATGGTTCGCTCATAGATCCCTGACATCACTTCGTCGTGCGCCGCCACTATCGCCAGAGCGGTAGACTGAGTTTCGGTCTCCGGCGTTCCGCTTTGGGCTGGTTGTTCTACCGCGGGTTGCGCCTGCGATTCGACCGCCTGTGGAGGCGCGACGGTGGCCGCTTGGTCCTGCTGAATCGCCGAGTTCACCGCTGGTGGCGTCAACTCAACGGTTGCTATTTCCGTCGGGCTGCCTTGTCCGCACGCCAATGTAGCCGCGAGGATCAACGCCAGGGCGAACGTGGCCAAACAGGGCCACGCGCGTCTTGCCCTTGTGAAAACTCTCGTCCCGCTTTTCACGTTACTCCCCACCTCTGCTATCTGATCGGCCTTTGCACCGGGATCGTTGGCGTCCTATGGTGCGCTTCCCGTTGCGTCGTCCGACATCGTCGCTTGCTCGCTGGTAGTTTGGTGCCCCAGCCGCCCGGAACTTCAAGCGCTTTTCGTCCGCCCACAGCGTCAGTTCGCTAACGCGGTTCAAGCGCGCGGTGCCCCGAAACGCGGCTGGTCCCGTCTATTCTACGGCTCGGGCGACGCTACGGATTGACCCGCTATCGGCCGGCCCGATGCTATACTACCGGCAGCAGCGGAAGGCCGCCAGATGGTGGCGGTCCCCGAGATCAAATTGGTCACCTCTGACACCCGGAAGGAGAGAAGCGATGCTTTACGAACTCCGCATATACGACGCCGTAGCCGGTCGCTTGCCCGACATCAGTGGTCGGTTCGCCAATCATACCTGCACCCTATTCCGTAAGCACGGCGTGAAATACCTCGGCTTCTGGACCGATGAAATCGGCCAGAGCAATCGCCTTACTTACATCAACGTTTTCGACAGCATGGCCGACCGGGAATCTCGCTGGGCCAAATTCGGTACCGATCCCGATTGGCTGGAAGTCCGCAAGCAGACCGAGGCCAATGGCCCGCTGGTTGACGCCGTAACCAACCGTTTCCTGCGCTTGACCCCGTACTCGCCGGAGCCGAAGATTTCCACTGCCGTTCAGGAGCTCCGCATCTACGAGGCCATGCCCGGCCGCTTGCCCGACGTGCATAACCGCTTCGCCAACCACACCATCGGGCTCTTCGAGAAGCACGGGATCGAGAACATCGGTTACTGGTCAGAAGACGTCGGCGTGAACAACGTCCTGGTCTACATGCTGGGCTACCCCAGCCTCGGCGACCGTGAAAAGAGTTGGCGCTCCTTCCAGGCGGATCCCGAGTGGAGCAAGGCCCGCGCCGCCAGTGAGGTCGATGGGCCCATCGTCCGCGTCTCGCGGCACTCCATCATGCGCCCCACCGACTACGCCTTCACCAGCGACTAATCCCCTCGCTCCTTGGTCATTTTGCAGGGCGCCACTAAGGGGTGCCCTGCTTGTTTTCCGCGTCCCGCGTGCGCGGTCCCGAGTTCACGCGCCGCCGATGGTAGAATGACCCGACAACCCCTGAAAATCTAAAACACCGGCCGGAAAGAGCATCATGTCCACCAATAAGCAAGAATGGCAGGAATCTACCCTTTCCCGCGTCACCCAGCGCTTTCCCGAACGCCGCGAGTCATTCGCAACCGATTCCGGCCTCGGTCTCGACACCGTCTACACCCCGGAGGATGAAATTTCCGCCGGTGTCGACTACGCTGATTCCATCGGCTACCCTGGCGAGTTCCCATACACCCGTGGCGTACAGCCCAATATGTACCGTGGTCGCATTTGGACCATGCGCCAGTACGCCGGCTACGCCACGGCTGCCGCAACCAACGAGCGCTACCGTTACCTCCTCGAGAACGGTCAGACCGGCCTCTCTGTCGCCTTTGACCTGCCAACCCAAATCGGATACGACAGCGACCATCCGTTGGCCGAAGGTGAAGTCGGCAAGGTCGGCGTCCCCATCTGTTCCCTGGCCGACATGGAGACCCTTTTCGACGGCATACCCCTCGACAAGGTCAGTACCTCCATGACCATCAACGCCACGGCTTCCGTGCTGCTGTGCCTCTACATCGCGGCTGGCAAGAAGCAGGGAGTGTCCCCAGATCAGCTCAGCGGTACCCTTCAGAACGACATCCTCAAGGAATACATCGCCCGGGGCACCTACGCGTATCCTCCCCGCCCTTCCATGCGCCTCGTAGTCGACGTGTTCCGCTACTGCGCCGCCAACGTGCCTCGCTGGAACACCATCAGCATCAGCGGTTATCACATGCGCGAAGCCGGTGCCACCGCCAGCCAGGAACTTGCCTTCACCTTCGCCAACGCCATCGCCTACGTCCAGGCCGCTGTCGACGCCGGCCTTCCGGTGGACGACTTTGCCCCGCGCCTCTCCTTCTTCTTCGTAGCCCAGAACAACCTCTTTGAAGAGGTCGCCAAGTTCCGCGCCGCCCGCCGTCTGTGGGCCAACATCATGCGCGACCGGTTCGGTGCCAAAGACCCCCGCTCCATGATGCTGCGCTTCCACACCCAGACCGCCGGCGTGACTCTCACCGCCCAGCAGCCGGACAACAACCTTATCCGCAGCACCGTTCAGGCCCTTGCCGCTGTCCTTGGCGGCACCCAGTCCCTACACGTCAACTCCCGGGACGAAGCCCTGAGCCTTCCCACAGAGGAATCCGCGCAACTCTCCCTGCGCACCCAGCAGATCCTCGCCCACGAGAGCGGTGCCGCGGATGTCGTCGATCCCCTTGGCGGCTCCTGGTACGTCGAGAACCTGACCGACCGGTTGGAGGTCGCCGCCATCGAGTACATCCAGCGGATCGATCACATGGGCGGTGCGGTTGCCGCCATCGAGGATGGGTTCCAGGTCCGGGAAATCGGCGACGCCGCCTTCCGCCATCAGCGTGAGGTGGACGAGAACGACCGCATCGTCGTCGGCGTCAACCAGTACGTCACCGAGTCGCCCCCCATATCCGGTCTCCTGCGCGTCGACGCCGCGGCCGCCTCCGAACAGGTCCAACGGCTCAAGACCCTCCGTCGCGAACGGGACAACATGGCCGTCCAGATCAGTCTCGCCCGCCTCGCCGACGCCGCCCGTTCCGCCGGAGCTAATACCGTCCCGCTCATGATGGAATGCGTGGAACGGTACGCGACCCTCGGCGAGATCTGCGACGTACTGCGCCAGGTGTTCGGTGAATACGAGCCCGCCGGAGGCCTGTGATAAACTTTCGATATCGCTTCGATATTCCATCGCTCCGCCAACTTTCTCCGGAGGAATCCCGTGATTGACGTGACCCTGAACGAAGAAGAAAAGATGCTCCAGAACCTCGTTCGGGACTTCGCCGAGCGCGAACTCATGCCCAGGTCTGCTGAGCTGGACGAAAAGGCCGAGTTCTCCCACGAAAACTGGCGCGGCATGGCCCAGCTTGGCCTGCCCGGCATCGGCGTCGACCCGGCGTTCGGCGGTAGCGGCGGCGGTTTCCGCAAGTCCTCTATCGCCATCGAGGAACTCGCCCGCGCCGACGTCGCGGCCAGCGTGACCCTGGCCGCCCACCTTGGCCTCGGCCTCGAAACCATCGCCCGTTTCGGCAACGAGGAACAGAAGCAGCGCTATCTCCCGTCCTTGACCTCCGGCCAGGGCATCGCCGCCTGGGCCCTCACCGAGCCCGGCAGTGGCTCCGACGCCGCCGCCATGGCCACCACCGCCACTCGACGCAACGGCTCCTGGATCCTCAACGGCTCCAAACAGTTCATCACCAACGCCGACGTCGCCGAAACCCTGGTGATCTTCGCCAACCAGGACCGGTCCATTGGGTATCGCGGTGTCTGCGCGTTCATCGTCCCGGCCGGAACCCAGGGCATGCAGATCAACCCCCAGCACAACAAGATGGGCATCCGCGCGTCCAGCACCTGCGAGATCGTCTTCGAGGACGCCGAGATCCCCGCGGACAACATCATCGGCGAGCCCGGCATGGGCTTCCGCTACGCCATGGACATCCTCGACTCCAGCCGCATCTCCATCGCCGCCCAGTGCGTCGGCATCGGTCAGGCCGCCTTGGAAGAGGCCGTCCGCTACTCCCAGCTCCGCGAGACCTTCGGCCGCCCGCTGGCCCGCCACCAAGCCATCCAGTTCAAGCTCGCCGACATCGCCACCGGCGTGCACTCCGCACGCGTCGCCACCATGCACGCCGCCACCTTGCGCGATGCCGGCCTGCCTTTCATCAACGAGGCGTCCATGGCTAAGCTCATCGCCTCGGAGATGTGCAACAAGGCGGCCTACGAGGCCATGCAGATCCACGGTGGCATCGGCATCTTCAAGGAATCCCGTATCGAGCGCATCTTCCGTGACGCCCGCGTCACCACGATCTACGAAGGCACCTCCGAGGTTCAGCGCATGATCATCGCGCGCCAGGTCCTCGCCCAATACCCCGTCTGATCCCACCCCGTTAGATGCAACCGCACGCCCGGGAGCCGAACCCACGATGCCAGAAGTCTGCGCAATCAACTACATTGACCATGTCGGCGTCGCCGTCAGGGACATCCGCGCCGCTCTGGATTTCTTCTCCGCGAACTTCGGCTCTCCAAACGCCGAGGTTGTTGAACTCTATGACCAAGCTGTCCGCGCCTGCCTCATTGAAGTCGGCCAGACCCGCTTGGAGCTCCTCGAACCCCTGTCCCAGGAGAGCGCCGTAGGTCGCTTCATCGAACGGCGCGGCGAGGGCCTCCATCACCTTGCCCTCAACGTCGATAGCATTGCAGGGAAGCTCAAGATCCTGTCTGCCAATGGACTGTCCCTCATCGACTCCGAGCCACGCCACGGCTTGTCGGGATCCATCGGCTTCGTTCATCCCCGTTCGGTCTTTGGCGTGTTGACTGAACTGGTCGAGAACTGACCGGCGTTAGCCCCGAGCTGGCAAAAGAGCGATGCCAGCCCACGTCATCTACGGCGATTCTTTCCTCGTGGCCGAGCGTTTGCGCCGCGTCAAATCCGAGACTGGCGCCTCCGACCTTATGGACTCCAACCGGCACCTCGTTACGGCGGCTCGCGCCCGCCCCGATGAGGTTCTGGCGATGTGCAACTCCCTGCCGTTCCTTGATCCCATGCGCCTTGTCGAGATCGAAGGCGTCCTCGCCGCTCAGCAGGGATCCGGCGGTGCACGTAGTTCCGCCCGGCGCGCGGCCTCAGCCAGCGGCGCCTGGACGCAGTTGGTGGATTCCGTGCCAACTCTTCCCGAGACAACGCTCCTGATCTTTGTCGACGGAGATGTCCAGCAGAGCAACCCCTTGCTCCGCTCGTTGGCCGAGCACTGCACTGTCCACCGCGAGTCCACTCCCAACGCCCAGGCGTTGCTCCAATGGATTAAGCGCCGCGCCGCGGACAAGGGGTCTTCCATCACACCCCCGGCCATGCAGGTCCTCGCGGAACTGGTGGGTGGTGACCTTTGGACCATCGATCGAGAGCTCGAAAAGCTGTCGCTCTATGCCACGGGGCGCGACATCACCGATTCCGATGTCCGTGCCATGGTTCCGTACGCTCAGGAGGCCAACATCTTCGCGGCCGTGGACGCCATCATGGACGGCAAGCCGGGCCCTGCCTTGCGTTTGTTGATGCAACTGATGGAGGACGGCCAGGAACCGCTTTACATCATTGCGATGATTGAACGGCAGCTCCGCTTGATCTCCCTCGCCCGGGATCTCACCGACCGTGGTGTCTCACCGCCCGACCTCGGTCGACGCATGGGTACCAATTCCGACTTTGTGGTGCGCAAGATCCTCGGCCAGGCCCGCCGGCTCACCCTGCCGCAGATCCGCAGCAAGTACCGCCGGGTGCTCGAAAGCGACCTCGCAATCAAGCAGGGCCGCCTCGACCCCGCCCTCTCCCTGCAGTTGTTAGTCGCCGATTTGGCCACCAACCCATAACCCATGGTCCCGGAGCGTCACTCCCCATCCGGGTAGGTCATAGGGTTGAAACACGCCGCCCAGTGCTCGCTTTCCACCTCGGACAAACCGGGTGTGCTCTCCGCCCGGCACCGCGTCAGCGCCTTCGGGCACCGCGGCAGGAAGGGACATTCGCCGGAAAGATCGATCAGGTCCGGCGGCGCGCCCCGTAGTGCCTGCAGCCTCCTTCCGGCAGCGTCCAGCCGCGGCAGGCTCTGCAACAGCGACCAGGTGTAGGGATGCCGTGGCTGCTTGAAGATCGGCAGCAGTTTCGCCGTCTCCACCAGGTGACCCGCGTACATCACGCCAACCCGCCGCGCCATGTTCGCCACCACTCCCATGTCGTGCGTGATCAGCAGGATCGCCGACTTCGAATCCCGGCTCAGCTCCTTCAACCGCTCGAGTATTTCCGCCTGCAGCGTCACGTCCACGCTTGACGTAACCTCGTCTGCAATGAGCAGCCGGGGCCGCATGACCATCGCCATCGCCAGCATCACCCGTTGGCACTGTCCGCCACTCAGCGTGAACGGGTACGCGGACATCATGCGCTTCGGGTCCGGCACCCCCAACTCCCTCAGCATTTCCTGGCCAATTGATCCCGCCGCCCTCCGGTTCAACTGCGAATGCGTGATGATCACTTCCGTCAACTGGCTCCCGATTGTCTGCACCGGGTTGAGCGCCGATTGCGCGTCTTGGAAAACCAGCGACATCGCCTTGCCCCGAAGTTCCCGCACGTATGCATCGGGTGCCGTAACTAGGTCAACTCCGTCAAACAGTATCTTTCCACCGGTCACCGCGCCGTTGTCGGGAAGCAGGCCCATCACCGCCAGCGCCAACGCGCTCTTTCCCGCACCGCTCTCTCCGACGATGCAGAACACCTCCTCCTCTTCCTGCGAGAACGTCACCCCATTCACCGCGTGCACCACCCCGTTGGGTACCCGGAACTCCACCCGCAGGTCCTCGATCTGTAGGACTGAAACCATGCTAACCGGCCCGGCCCGTCGGTTTCTGCGCGGCCATCGTCAGGTCAACCGCCCGCATCCGGCCCGCCTTCAGTTCCAAGACCAGTTCGTCCAACGACGCGACCCGTCGCTCGAACAACGTCGCCGCCGTGCCCATCTGTCGCAGGTAATGTGTGTCGCTCCCGCCGGTTCCCGGCAGCCCCAGCTCCACTCGCAGATCGTCGGCAAAGAGGTTCTCCGACTCCTTACCCCTGCCGTTGCGCGATTCGACGGCGTCGAACAATCGCAGCATCTCGTCGTCCAGCGCCCGTTTCAGCATCTCCGACCGCGCCGCCGGGTCTTCCCCCGGATCGGCCAGGAAGCGTCGTCGGTAAGGATGCGCCGCTACCAGAACCGCTCCGTGCCGGTCCGCCTCTTCCCGCAGAAACGTCGGTTTGTGCATCCCAAATTTGTAGGTGTCCAAACCGAAAACCAGCACGTGCCCGGCGTCGGTGTTGACCTCTGCCCCCGGCAGGACCAGGATTCCGTGCCGGCTCGTCAACTCCTGCGCCGACTTCTGCGGCCAGAAATCGTCGTGCTCCGTCAGGCAGATCCCGTCCAGGCCGCATTGGCGCGCAGCGTCGACCAGTTCGTCCGCAGACACGAAACTGTCGTCCGACTTCGGATAGGTATGCGCATGCAGGTCGACCAACAATTTTCCGACGGCTCCCTCGACGGCGAATGATACCACCGATCACGGATTGAGCAGCGCCGTCGCTCCCGCTCTCATCGTGGGCTGGCCGATTGATTCCAAAACGGAAACATCCGTAGTTTCCGGGTTGAACCGCGCGATGGCGGCCCCGAAAAATTGCTGACACCCGCTGCAGGCGTGAACCTACGCCCGTCCTATAACATATTAGCCAACCGGACGGGCGGTCCCGAGACGGGTAACCAGGCCCAGCGCACGCCTCGTTGCTCGGAGTCCCTGGCGCAGGGGATGATCGGTGCGGCCGTCTTGCCAAAACATCGGGAATATCGGGTAGACGGGTTCAGGTTCAACGGCCTAAACCGTCGCGGGCTCCGGGCCGCGGCGCGTCGGGTATGCAACTCGCTATCTCGCGTCCTCACGCCGTCATAATCAACGGAACGGGCGCAGTGTAGCGCGGCGGGTGTGACCTCCGCCCCGTGTCGACTTTCGCGCGTGTCGCGAAAGCCGGGACATGGAAGCTTGGCACTGAAATTTCGCAGACAACGCTCTCTGGCCGTGGCGCCGACACCCTGGACCCATACACCCGATCCCCGATGTTCCCAACCATCAAAACCAACTAAACCGAAGGAGGAATTCCCGCCATCCACGGACCGTACGGAACCATCCCGGTCCAAATCATCGCATCGTTACCATCGGCCGTTTTCAGTGCCGCCGCACACGCGTTGTCGCGCCGTCGACCGGCGTGATCAGTATGGCCCCGCCGGGCCCGGCGGCTGGCCGCAGACGGCTGACTGGTGCTGCCAACTCTTGTCGAGGATCAAAATGGGTTCCGTAAGTCATCATCAGGCCCGGAGCGCGGCTTTCCTGTGTCGCGCCCGCCAGGCCTCCGAGTCCGGCGACGTTGCCGATGCTGCCAATGCTATGCGTAGGTCAGCGTCCCACGCGGCGGCGGCTCTCGCGGTTAACCTCGGGATGCGACACAACTCCAGGCGTCGCTTGGAGATAGCTCTACACGCCTATATCAGCAGTGGCCAGCTCAGCCGCTCGCACGTCAAGACTTTTCGACAGGTTCATGCTTTCCCTCAATATCTGGCGGCGGCTGAAACAAGCGCCGCCACACGCATCGGTGGCCGGGGGTGCCCGCTTCGCCGTCTCCGGCGCCGCGTAGCTGTCCTGCTCAAAGACGTGGAAGCCATAGTCGCCGGCAATCCCCGTCCTGTCCGTTATCACAAGCGTTGGCTCCGTGGCCTGCCTCCGCGTCGTGGAGGGCTCGACTCCCCGCGAATCACCAGCGTGCGCGACATACTCGATTTGCACAACTATCGCGAGATTGTCGCGCACTGGGGCCTGGAGCGCGTGCCCATGATGCGGCGCCCCGATCCTCACGGGTGGTACGCCCGTGGCGCCACGCCCGAAAGGTGCCCGTGCCATCCGGAAACCTCCGACCTGCCTTCGCATCTTCAATCTCGTTTTCCCTTGTCGCCCATCTGGCAGAGGGTTTTGGAGAAAGAGATGGGCATTTCGATACCGGATACCCTGGATGCGTAGCCGCATCCGGCCCGCAAATCGCGAACGGGGTCGCAACAAAGCGACCCTGTTCGCTGAAGACCAATAAGGAGATGGCTTTCCCTTTTATCAGCCGCCGATAACCAGGCCTTCACCCCGTAACTCTTCGATGAGTTCGTCGGCGATCGATTTTCGAACCTTGAATCGACGTTCCAACATCGCCGACGTGAGCCGCGGGTTCCGCAACGCGAGATCCCGCGCTTGGTCCAACACGTTGCCCTGGTATATGTCGTCGATGTTCTCGGGATCGGGTTCACCCGTCCCTTCGTCTTCCTCGGTTAGGTCGATCGGCGGCAGCGCCGGCCCTTGTTGGTTACGCCAGAAGTCGATGAGGCGGTCCATTTCATCGTCATACACCAGCGTGCCCTGGCCTCGCCGGGCTTTCGGGAAATCGTTGTTCAGCAACAACAGGTCGCCCTTGCCCATCAGCGCTTCCGCTCCCCCTCCGTCCAGGATCACCCGCGAGTCCACCTGGGACGCCACCGCGAACGCGACCCTGGCCGGCACGTTGGCCTTCAGCAGCCCGGTGACTACCTTGACCGACGGACGCTGCGTGGCCAGCACCATGTGTATCCCGGCTGCCCGTCCCAGCTGTGCCAGCCTGACCAGTTGCTGCTCGACTTCCAGCCCGCCCGTCATCATCAGATCGGCAAGCTCGTCCACGATCAGCACCAGGAAGCACATCGGCTCATTGGCTTTGGCGTTATACCCGGCGATGTTGCGCACGCCCATCTCTTCCATCAGCTTGTATCGCTGGGACATCTCGTTGATCAGTCCCCGCAAGGCCGGCTGCACCTCGTCTGGCTCCACGATCACCGGCATCACCAGGTGCGGGATCCCGTTGAACGGCGTGAGCTCCACACGTTTCGGGTCGACCATGATCATGCGCAGTTCGTCCGGCGGCCGCGTCATAAGCAGCGACGCCACCAGCGAATTGATGCACACGCTCTTGCCGGACCCGGTCGCTCCCGCGATTAGCAGGTGCGGCATCGCCGCCAGGTCCAGCGCCAGCGACTGTCCGCCGGCGTCTTCGCCGAGGGCAAATGCCAGTCCGCCCTTCTCCATGATCTTGTTGAACTCCGGCCCCTCGACGATGGACCGCATCAGCACCTTTCCGGGCGACGGGTTCGGCACCTCGAGGCCCACTAGACCTTCGCCGGGTTCCGGCGTCTCAATGATCCTGATGTACGGGCTCTTCAGCGCCAGAGCCAGGTCCTTTTGCCTTTTGGCAATATCGCCGACTCGCACCCGGCTGGGGCGTTGTTTCGACGTGTCTCCATTCTTTGAGGCCCTTTGTGGCATGTATCCCGGAACCAGGCCGAACTTGATCACCCGCGGTCCAGCCTTCACGTCTTCCACGTCGACGTACACCCCGTGCTCGCCCAACGCGTCCTTGATCTCTTCAGCCATGTCCGCGATGGCTGCCCCGTTGATCTCGTGCGGCTCCGGTGGCGCCAGCGTGTCCAATGGTGGCAGTTGCCATCCTCCGGATCGCGACAGGCTTGCCTTTTGCGGGGAGCGCGGCGGTTCCGGCTCCTCGGGTTCTCTTCGTTCAGTCGCCAACACTGGCGCTGCCATGTGCTTGGCCCTGGGTTCTGGTTTGTTCCGTCGCAACCCGCCCAGGCGGCGCACCCCACGGCCAACGGCGACCGCAGCCAGCGCGAGCCATATCCCGATGTACTTGAGCCCGATGGCTGCAAAAACCAGGCCAGCCCAGGCGGCAATACCGAGGAATCGACCGGCAGCCAGGTATCCTTTCCCCGCGCCAGGCACAAGCAGCAAGCTGATGACAACTAGCGCTGCGAGAAGTTCGAGCAACCCAAACCACATCTGCCCGCCCGTCAAGGCGTATCCCCATCGTCCCGCCATTCCGTAGGCGTAGGATGCTCCGCTATCTCCTTGCCAGAACGTCAGCCCGCCTACCGCCGTGGCCGCAACTATCGCCAGCGATGACCACCATCTCCACCCGCTCACCAGGGATGTGGGCCGGTAGACGATTGCGAGCAATACCGTTACCCCAAATCCTGCGGCCACCGCCCAGCCGACGCCCAGCGTCACCATCAACCATTGCTGGAACTCGGGTTTAGCCAGGTACACCAGGGCAAACAGCATTGCCCCCACCAACAGCACGCCCGCTGTGATACCTGTCTTGAACCAATTGAATCCGCCGGTAAAGGCTGCGGTGGCGGTCGACATGTCCTCGACTCCTAAACTGTTCCAGCCCGGACCGGTCAAAGACAAACAAGACCGCCGCCCCTGGTAGGCGCGGCGGAATATCTGTCACGTTGCGTTGACTTGCCGGCGGCCCGTCACGTATCCAAGATTACCGGAATTATCATAGGCCGTTTGTTTAGTTCGTTGCGTAGGAATTGTCTGGCGACTTTTCTGATGTTTGCCCGTGCCTGGTCCGGGTTACCCAATGACGGCCCGCCTGCGATTTCCATCTCGACCGCCTCCGCCAGTCGATTGAGCGTAGCCGGAGCCTCACCGGGCTCAACGAATCCGCTGGCTGCAACCTGTACCGGGCCCGTCAGCTCACCGTTGGCGTCAACTCCTGCGCAGACCACAACCACACCGTCCCTGGCCAGGGACCGTCGCTCGCGCAACACTACGCTGTCCGTATCCATTACCGTAAGGCCGTCAAGGTATATGGGGCCGGCGGGTATGGATCCCACGATTTGTGCCCCTTCATGGCCTATTTCGAGGATTTCCCCGTCTTCGAGCACGAAGATCCCGTCCGGGGCGGCTCCAAGCTCCCAGGCCAGTTGGGCGTGCGCCCGCAGGTGGCGGTATTCTCCGTGTACCGGCACAAAATACCGGGGGCGGGTCAGGTTGAGCATCAACTTGAGCTCCTCCTGACTGGCATGCCCGTGCACATGAACCGGTGCGATGCGGTCATACAACACCCGCGCTCCTTGCCGCAGCAAATTGTCGATGGTCTGGCTCACCGCCCGCTCGTTACCGGGAATTGGCGTGGCCGAGATAACCACGGTGTCGCCTTCCATCAGGTCGACGTCCCGGCTCTCCCCGTTGGCAATGCGCACCAGCGCCGATGTGGGCTCGCCTTGGCTGCCGGTCGTCATCAGCACCACGCTTTCGGGTGGCAATGCCGCCACGTCACTCACCGGAATGATAGTGCCCGGAATCGCATCCAGGTAACCCATCTCGGTGGCCATATGCACGTTTGCGAGCATGCTTCTGCCCACAAACGCTACATGGCGGTCGTGATTTTCGGCCGCAGTGATCACCTGCTGTATCCGGCTGATCAACGATGCGAAGGTCGCGATTATCACCCGACTTGGAGCGTCCCCAACCGCCCGATCCAGCGCGTCCACCATAATTTGCTCGGAAGGCGTATACCCCGGCAACTCTGCGTAGGTGGAGTCGGAAAACAACAACAGTACTCCGCTTTTTCCTCTCTCGGCCAGCGCGGGGAGGTCAATGGTATAGCCGTCGACCGGGGTGTGGTCGATCTTGAAATCACCGGTATGAATTACGCTTCCCCACGGTGTTTCGATGTAGATCCCCATGGCGTCGGGGATGCTGTGGCACACCCGGAACCAAGTGGCCCGAAAATGATCCCCGAATTGGACGGGCTGTTCAGGATCAACCGCATGCACTACAGCATCGCGGGTGCGTCGCCTTTCGTTGAGTTTTACGGTTATGAGGCCATGGGCCAGCCTGGGTGCATAGACCGGAGCATCCAATTCCGGCAGTACGTATGGCAACGCTCCGATGTGGTCCTCGTGCCCGTGGGTGATAAGGATGGCGCGCACCCGGTGTGCTTGGGCGGTCAGATACGAGACATCCGGTATGATCAGGTCAACCCCGGGCATGTCCTCCGTTGGGAATTGCACCCCGCAGTCGACGATGATGATGTCATCCCCGCATTCCAACACCATCATGTTCTTGCCGATTTCACCCAGCCCGCCCAAAGGCAAGATCCGCAGCGGTTCGTTAGGGAGCGGGCTAGACACAGGCAACGTGATCACGCGGGTCCCGATCAGAACAGCCGCTGCTGACCGGGCAGTGGACCATCCGGCCTCTCGATTTCATCCTCGGCCGAAAGACCGCCCGTTTGTTCCGGGCCTCCCGGATCGGCGGGTGCCAGCATGTCCCACAGGGAACGCTCTTGATTGGCTTGTGTGGAAACGCTGGATGGGACCGCCTCTCGGTTTTGAGCACTCTCTGAAGCTGGGTCAGCTTGGAGGCGCAAAACATCCAACAGGCCGGGTATCTTGGCGAAGTCTTCCTCGATCGCGGCCCTCATCTCTTGGCGCCTCAATCCGGCTGCCGGATGCATGATCGGGAATATATGTCGCCCGTTGAGTGATCTCAAACGACCCCTGACCCTGCTGATGCTTTGCCCCGGAATAAATCGCGCCGTGGAAAATCGCCCCAGCGTAACTATCAGTAGCGGGTTGAGCAGGTCTATCTGTCGATCAAGATATTTGCTGCACGCGGCAATTTCTGAGGGCGCGGGATCCCGGTTATTTGGCGGCCGACATTTGACCATGTTCGCTACGTACACCTGGTCCCTGGTCATGCCGATCGACTGCAGCAGTTCCTCGAGAAAATTCCCGGCCGGTCCCACGAACGGGCGCCCCTGCCGGTCTTCGTGGTAGCCGGGGCCCTCCCCAATGAAAAGTATGTCAACTGCATCGGGCCCCTCACCTGGTACGGCATTGGTTCTACTAGCATGTAACTGACAATCCGTGCATGCGTTCACAAGACGAGCTACTTCGGCGAGCGTGTCCATGCTGTGAGTTTCCCATGTCCGATGTCGCAGCGTCTTGTAAGCCGCGGGCCTATTCGTCCGTCACGCCTTTGTCTTTCAGGTAATTCACCGCGTCGGCGATAGTGTGGATCTCGCCGGCGTCTTCATCCGGGATTTCTATGGTGTTTTCGTTGGAACTGAATTCCTCCTCGAACGCCATGATCAGTTCCACTAGGTCCAGGGAGTCGGCTCCCAGATCATCTTGGAAAGATGACCTCTCGCTGACATCCCCGGCGTCCACGCCGAGCTTGTCAACTACAATATCGGTAATCCGTTCGAGCACGGTACTCACAGGTTCATCTCCGTGAAAATAGTCGTGAGAATAACCACGTAATTGGGTCTGAGGCGTGCGAAGTCTAATCTAAATTACCGCACTGTCAACGGGCAATTGCAAATCGTGGGCTACCGACCCCAAAACGCCGTTGACGAAACGAGCGCTACTCTCGCTGCCGAACATGGATGCCAGCTCGACAGCTTCGTTGATAATAACGCTCCTGGGCATGTTAGTGCGGTGGGTGAGTTCATAGATTGCCACACGTAATATGTTGCGGTCAACGATGGATAGCAAATGTACGGGCAGAGCAGATGCATAGCGCGCGATGATCTCGTCCACGCGCGAACGTTCTTCGGTGATACCCGTGACCATGGTCTCTGCGGCCCGTCGAGTGCTGGTCGTGACCGCATTCTGAGAGCACAACCAGTCCATCGTGGCGCCGGCCGCGTGTGCCCGAACATCGTGGGCATAAAGCGATAATAACGACAGGACTCGCGCCTGCCTGCCAACTGGACCTTGGCGGACGCCTGGAGTAAACGGGCTATCGGACATTGGCAACTATCGCCGCAACGGCAAACGTTCCGGCTAACTCCGGCAACACGTCAGCCTTTGATCAGCTAAGGGGCTTCCGAGCCTAACTTGCGGATCGATTCCGGGTCCGATAAGGTCAATGCTTCAACATCGGGATCGATACGGCGGACCAGGCTGGACAACACTCGTGCCGGCCCAAACTCCACGAAACGGTTCACGCCAGAGTCGACCATGAAGCGTACTGAGTGTTTCCACATCACGCAGTGGCACAAGCCCGTGAGCAACTCCTGCCGCGCTTGCTCCGAATTAACGATCGCAGTTCCCGTGGAGTTCGCAATAACCGGGAATTTCGGGTCGTGCAACACAACGCTGTCAATGGCGTCAGTCAACCCTTCTTGTGCTTCCGCCATCAAGCGTGAGTGGAACGCTCCGCTCACCGCCAGCGGGACGACTTTTTTGGCTCCACGCGCCGATGCCAAATCCATCGCCCGCGCCAATGCCATCTTGTCTCCGCTCACCACTATCTGATCGTCCGAGTTAATGTTGGCCATCTCAACGCCGGCGTCAAGGGCAACTTGAGCGACGTCATATTCGTCGAGACCGATGATCGCCGCCATAGACCCCGGGTGGCTTTCCGACGCCTCGTGCATCAATCTTCCGCGTTCGCGTACGAGCCGGATGCCGTCCCTGAAGTCCATGACACCGCCCACCACCATCGACGTGTACTCGCCGAGGCTGTGACCGGCGACCGCAGCCGGACTTGGTGCTTGCGGGCCGAGGTACTCTTGCCACGCCCGCCATATGGCGATGCAAACGGTCATTATCGCCGGCTGTGCGTGAGCTGTATCCTGCAGGTCTTCTGCGGGACCTTCGAACATCAACGTAGACAGGGGAATACCAAGGCTCTCGTCAGCCTCGCGGAACACATCGCGCGCGGCCGGCGACCGCTCGTACAACGAGCGTCCCATGCCTATTTTTTGCGTGCCCTGACCGGGGAAGATATAGGAGTAAACCGGAGCTCGGGCGATGTCTGCCATGATGACCGCTCTCCAAAATTGCGATGCAAAATCGCGGTCCAGTAATTTCGTAGTTATCGTGATGTGGCCTGGACGTTTAGGCTCTGACTGGCCGGCCTCTGTAATACCCACATCCAGGGCATGCTGCGTGAGGCCGTTTGGCGGCCCTGCACCTGGGACAGCGAGCCGGATGCAACGCCTTGAGGCGGTACGCTGGAGACGAAAGTCGTCGTCCCTTGCGCGCTCTTGTCAATTTCTTGTTTGGTAGTGCTCCCATTTTTCAATTCCATTTTTCAAGCCGAAGCCTCATTGACGTTTGCCAGTCGAGGAACATCCGGACTTAGGGGCGTCTCTTTCAGGTTTGCTGCTCATCAATCAGAGAGCGCAATGCTTCCCACCGTGGGTCGATTTCCCGATTATAACAGTCGCATGCGATTTCGTTGCGATTGCAACCGCACCGGTCACAAATGCCAATGCAATCGGGCTTGCACAAGGGTTTCAAAGGCAAAGTGGCCCAAGTGGTTTGACGGGTGGCCTCCGACAAATCCAAATTGTGATCTGCTCCGATGCACAGCCCTTCCCAATCGTCTGGTGGCATCGCCCTGAAGCCTGTCTTGAAGTCAACTTCGGGGAAATACTCTTCGTCCAGTTCGATGCGTAACGTTCGCGGAAATGCATCCAGGCACCGTGAGCAGTTTTGCGGAACACGGGCGACCAGTCGAGCTTTTACCCATATCCCCTGGTGAGTCCGCACCATATCCACTGTTCCTCGCACGTGATCCATAGGATGCTCGGCGTCGCAGATTTCCTCCTCAATGTTCACATTTCGTTGGGATCCGGTGGGTTCTTTCAGCAATTGCGCGACGTTGTACTTCATGGTGAGACACGCCCTGGAAACGCACGCAACTCGATAATTTGTCGACAGATTATAGGTTGGCGCCGCTAGGCCAGCAATAGATTGGCGGACTAGTTTTGCTAATTTTTTGAATTTTCAAACCCTGAACGCAACCCTGCATGGCAGAAATCGAACTTTTCACTTATCACTAGTCAGGGACGTGGGTGTTGATGTACTCAATGATATCGTTTGTGGAAGTGCCGGGTCCGAAAACAGCAGAGACTCCCATTTCGGACAAAGCCTGGCGGTCCTCTTCCGGTACGATACCGCCCAACACGACCAATAGGTCGTCCATTTGCTGTTCGCCCAATAACCGCATGATTTCCGGCAGCAGTTCCATGTGGGCTCCCGAAAGTATGCTTAAACCCAAGACTGACGCGTCTTCTTGGGCGGCAGCCTGAACTACCATCCTCGGCGTCTGGCGGATCCCGGTGTAGATGACCTCCATACCGGCATCTCGCAGGGCGCGGGCGATTACCTTGGCTCCTCGATCGTGTCCATCTAATCCCGGTTTGGCCACGAGGACGCGAATCGGATTTGTGCGTTGGGCGGTCATTCAGGCGAGTCCGGTCTTCAAGTCTTGCCGAGTTACGGCACTTTAGCGCAGCGTACGCAGGAGCCTGCGGCACTATCTGGCTCATCAGTTTACTACAAAACTGGAGGTGTGCCCCCAGCGCCACAAAGTGGCTGCTTCGTCCGATCGCGCGCGTCCGGTTCCCGCGATTCCAGCACACCGTCGCTCGGAACGGCGTGTGCGGGGAACGCTCGATCTGCCATTGCGCTTCGGATTAATGGACATTGTGCCGCCACGCACAGACCACGGCTCGATGGTCTGGATTGTTGACAGCCCACTGCCGCTCTTACTATCCTAATCCCAGCGCGTCCCAGTAGCTCAGTGGATAGAGCGGCTGCCTTCTAAGCAGCTGGCCGCGGGTTCGAATCCTGCCTGGGACGCCAATGCGTGCCTACTTTGAGTAGGGATTTTGCGTTTTGTGAGTGTTGTTACCACTGTAGTTTCCACTTCCCGCGCGGGCAACGCCTCCCCTTGACCGCCGAAAAAATCCGATCCGCCGGGCAAGTCATCGGAGCCAGGGTCCGCCCCGCCGCCCTTGACGGTGGGATTGTGGCGAAATCAACTGTGGCAGCCGATTCAGCAGTTCCGGTAGGTTAGGAATGGACCGGGCCTGTTCTCTCCGCACGAACAGGAACTGCACGTCCCTCACCTTTTTGCCGGCAGCGCGTTCCACGGCGGCGGCGTTAGACGCGCCCTGCCGTTGGTATTGCTCCATCTTGGCTTGCACAGCCGCATCATCGGCCACGTCGTCGGGCTTGTAGTCTACGATGACCAGTTGGTCGTCGTAGTCCAAGTAGAACAGGTTTATGATGCCTTCGACGACCATGGGGCCGCCGGGGGTGTCCAATTGGGCGGCCGCCGGGATTTCCGGCCACAGCCTGGGTGCCCGCAGCGCGGCCACAACCGATTCGTGCCGTACCGCGCATTTGGCCATCCGGGCGATGGCACCGACGCTGTCGTGCATGCCACCTTCGCTGGCCTGCCACCCAACCAGCCGGTCAATGGCGCTGTCCAGTCGAGCCAGCAGCGCGTCCAATGCCCCGTCGTCCGCTGCCGGCAGTTGCGGCAAGATCTCGCCCAACGCATACTGCAGCACCGCGTGGAGCACGCTGCCGAAAGCGGTTCCACCGCGTCCACCTAGCCACGGCTGCTCAGCGTCTAGCTCAGCGTCTTTGTCTTCGATGGAGACCTCTTCCCTGGACTTTGCGCAAAATTTAGAAAAAAATATAAAGACCGGGTAAGCTGGCTTGACCCATATCTCACTAAAGGCCCAGCCATGCTCACCCGGCCCGATGCCATGGTATCGCTGCTCCTTCCCTTCGCGACGCTGTTTACCAACCCAACCTGGCGGAAAGCCCAGGTGCTGCTGGTGGGCGCGATCCTGACCCCGGGCCAGCGCACCGTAGCTGCGGCGCGGCGCGTCATGGGCCGCAGCGACCCACAGGACTACGCCGGCTACCATGAGGTGCTCAATCGGGCGGTGTGGTCGCCTGGTGAGGCGGCCCGCGTCCTGCTGCTGTGCTCCAGCACCTGGATCACAGCGACGGCCCGCTGATCTGCGGCATACGAGCCTTTTACCAATCACGAAACCCTGGAACGGCGTCGCGGTCCTCAGATCCAAGGTCCTCAGATCCAAGGTCGGGGCAGCTACCGGGACGCGGTGCGTTCCAGCCGCAGCTACCTGGTCAAGGCCAGCGGTCGGCGCGGGAGTTCTCTGCTGTGGCTGGGCCAGGTACCCTGGGCCGGACGCCATTTCCTTGACCCGGATGGGCTACTTGGGGCCTTGCCGGTGCTCACGGTGCTGGCGCCATCGGCGCGGTACTACCACCAGCCGGGTACCACCAGCAGGGATGCCGCCACAAAAAGCGCACCGACTGGGCGCGGCAGATGATCTTGCAGCTGCGCCGCTGGCTGCCGCAGCGCCCGCTGGTGGTAGTACCGCGCCGAGGGCTACGCCGTCCTGGACCGGCTCCACTCTGGACCTGCTCCACTGCTGCTAGTCCCTGGCCCCGCCGGTAACCCTCATCGCCAGATTGCGGCGGGACGCGGCCCGCGATGCGCCCGCGCCGCCTCGTCAACCGGGTCAGCACGCTCGCCCCCCGCGGCAAGGCGCGCGGCGACCCTCGCTCCAAGCCCTCCTTGACCCGGCCAACGTGAGGTGGGCCAGCGCCACAGTGGCCTGGTATGACGGCACCACCCGCACCGTGGAACTCACCTCCACAGTGGAACTCACCTCCACAGTGGAACTCACCTCCACAGTGGAACTCACCTCCACAGTGGAACTCACCTCCGAGACGGCGGTCTGGTACCGCTCCGGCAAACCTCCCGTCCTCATTTGCTGGGGGTTGATCCGCGATCCCCAGGGCGCCTGCACTCCGTAGGCTTTGCTCGGTACCGACCCCGCGGCGGACCCGCAGCAAATCCTGGAATGGTTTGTCCTGCGCGGGCAACTGGAAGTTACTTTCCCGGAGGTGCGTACCCACCTGGGCGTGGAGACCCAGCGCCAGTGGTCCGACCTGGCCATCGCCCGCACCACGCCCGTCCTGCTGGGGATCTTCTCCTAGACCGCCCTGGCCGCCGTCTCGTTGCAAAAACGGCGTCCCATGACCCAGCGCAGGGCGGCCTGGTACGACCAGCCGGCGCCGACCTTCGTGGACGCCATCGCCCTGGTGCGACGCCAACTGTGGCTGGCGTCGGAGAGTTTTCCACTGTCGGCGGCCAGCCTCGATACGCAGGGACTCCCGGTCGCTTTGTACCACCGACTTGTAGATTCCCTGGCTTACGCCGCTTGAAATGCGTAAAGCCCAGCTAATAGCGTTCACGGGATCTACCTGGTGACATCGCCATTCGGTAGGTCGGCCGCCATATGCTCCTACAGATACCGCAGCGCGGATCCGGTGGACTCGCCGCGGGTGTAGCGGCCGACCATGCCGCCGCCCTGTTTCCAGCGGCCCTGGCGCTCGATCTCGTGGGTGGGCGCGCCGTTCTGGGCCATGTGGCGTGTCATGCCCACCCTACAGCTGTGGCCGCTGAAGTACTCCCAATCCGTTAACCCCGCGGCTTTGGCTATGACCTTCACCCACCGGGCGATCTGCGGCTCCGACAACCCGAACACCTGCACCTCATCACCAACCCCCGCCGGCCCGATGGCGTCCAAAGCTTGCATGGCGGCGGGAGTGATGGTCACCACGGCGCCGGCAGCCTCCACGTCGGTCTTGGAGCGGACCATGGTTATAAAGGGCGCCGCCACCAGGACCACGTCGAAGCGGGCCCGATCGGCGGCCGGCTCCGCGGTTTCGAAGCCGCGGCCCCGAAGGCGGGGCTGGACAGCGGTGAGTCGGATGACGGCGAGGACGTCGGCGGTAGGGGCGCCAGTCTGCCGCTGGGGTTTCTCCAACCGCCTGCCCCAACACTGGTATTCAGTCAAACCTGTATCGACAGATACGGCGGGAGGTGAGCCGGAGTGGCTACGCTGAGTAGCAATCAGCGGTGCGGGAGGTGCGGCATCCATGGTTCAGAGAAGTACGGGGTACAGTTGACGGTGGAGGAACGAGCCGGGCTCCGACAATTGATACGAAGCGGCCAGCGTTCCGCACGGGTAATCACTCGGGCGCGCATCCTGCTCCGGACTGAGGAAGGGTGGAGCGCGTCCTAGGTGGCGGCGGCCTTGGACACGTCGCCGCGCACGGTGTTCCGCACCAAACGGCGGTACGCCGAGGAAGGATTGGACGGCGTGCTGCACGACCATCCTCAAGCCAACCGGTATCGTAAGCTGGACGACAAAGGTGAAGCCCACCTGATTGCCCTGGCATGCAGCGCTGCGCCCGAAGGCCATGACCACTGAGCCCTTGACCAGTTATCCTGCGGTTGCTGGCCGACCAGGCGGTGGAGTTGGGGTTGGTGGAATCGTTGTCATACGAGACGGTGCGTCTGCGGCTGAAAAAACATCCTCCAGCCGTGGCGGAAGCAGCAGTGGTGCATCCCCAAGGTGAACGGGGAGTTTGTGGCGGCCATGGAGGACGTGCTGGACCTCTATGGGGAACCCTACGACCCCCACCGGCCGGTGGTGTGCTTTGACGAGACCTCCACCCAACTGTTGGCCGATGTGCGAACACCGCTGCCCGCCCAACCGGGACGACCGCGGCGTCAGGACTACGCGTACCGCCGGGCGGGCACCCGCAACATCCTCGATGGGTGTCAGATGGACGGGCTGATCGGCAATTTCCACCCTGCGCTGGGCATAGTCGATAATCGGGTCGCCCAGGGCAAATGGCGCCGCCGAGTCGCCCGGGTCTGCCGTGGCCGTCCGGCGAAGCGCGGCTCTGATCCGCGCCGTCAACTCCGTAGGCGAGAAAGGCTTGACCAGGTAATCCGAGACTCCAAGGTCAAGGGCCCGCTCAATGTCCTGGTCTTTCCCTTGCGCGGAAAGGCAAATCACCGGCACGTCGGCGATGTTGAGGATGTCCTGCATCAACTCAAAACCGTCGACGCCAGGCAAGGCCCAATCCAATAGGACAAGTTGGGGTTTTTCCGACTCGATCAGGTGAAGCGCATCATCGGGATCGGTGGCAAGTATCGCGGTGTAACCGCCTTTTGAAAAGATGTCGCGCACGTGTCTCAGTGTCTGGGGATCATCCTCCACCACGAGGATGCGCACCGGACCAGCTTCCCCGGGACGCGAACGGACGGTTGGCGGGTCAGAATGGGCGAAGTCTTCCTGGATGGACTGGCCAGCGACCGGGATCGTGAAGGTGAACCGGGCGCCCCGGTCGGGACCGTCGCTTTCCGCCCAGATCCGGCCGCCGTGGGCCTCAACTATTCCCTTGCAGATGGACAGCCCCAGACCGGACCCTGCAATATCTCGCTCAACCATGTCGCTGTCGATACGGGAGTATTTCCGGAACAGGTGGGGCAGCTGGTCGGGCGGCACGCCCCGACCTTCGGTCGCCACCGAAACCGCAACGTGTAAACCTTCGCGCTCGGCTTTCACCCTGATGCCGGATGATCCCGGCGCGTATCTGGATGCATTGGACAACAGGTTGCTGATCACCTGAATTATGCGTGGACGGTCGGCCATGCCGGCGGGGAGTTCTGCCGGGAGATCCACCTGGAGGTCGTTGCGGCCACCTCCGCTGACAAACGAGGTTCTGGCTTGACCCACCAGAGCTGTAACGTCGGAAGGCTCGAGGCTAACTGAAAGGGTGCCGGTCTCGATATGAGCCACGTCCAGCAGGTCGGTTATCATCCTGCGCATCCGATCTGCCTGGTCATTGATAATCGTGTGGAACTGGCGAGTCTCCGCGGGGTTCAAATTTGCCGACTCGTCCAACAGGGTCGCGGCCGAACCCTTGATGGAGGCCAGCGGGGTCCGCAGTTCGTAGCTGACCAAACCCAGGAATTCTGCCCGGAGCCTTTCCAAGTCTTCGAGGGGCGTCATGTCCTGGAGGGTAACGACCACAGATTCCATCTCGTCCCCGTCTTCCGAGTAGATGGGGGTAGTATTCACCACCACCGTCACCGACCTGCCGTTGGGCGCTTTCAGCACGATCTCCTCAGCGCGCAGCGTTATGCCGGCGCTCAGCCGATTAGCTAGCAGGAACTCTTGCAGCGATATCTCCCGTCCATCCAGTCGCCGGATGCTCAGAACGTCAATTATCTGCTCGACCGGGTGGTCCGGCGCCCGGAGACCCTCGACGATTCTCAGCGTCTCGCGGTTGTATGATACCGGCGTTCCCGATTTCGCGTCGAAGACCACAACCCCCACCGAACACGTGGCGATCAGGGCTTCCAGGTCGGACCTAGCCCGCTGCTCGTCTCGGTACCTCCTGGCGTTGGCGATGACCAGCGCCGCCTGGGACGCAAACATCATCAGGGTGTCCTGGTCCTCACGCGTGAACTCGCTGCCCGTTTCCCCTTTCGTCACGTATATGGAACGCAACCGCACGCCTTTATTGCGGATGGGAGCAACCAGCAGGGAAACGACGTCCACGGGAGGACTCCACCCCGCCATGCCCAGCGATCTCATGTACGAGGGCAAATCGTTGATTCAGAGCGGATCGGGCACATCGTTGAGATAGCTGAAGAATTGCTCGCTTTCCGGCAACGCTGCCAGATGACGGTGTTCTTCCGGCGTCAGGCCCGAGGTAACGAACTCCTCCAGCCGGTTGGCGTGATCGAGGACCGTTGTTGCACCGTACCTCGCGCCCGTAAGGATGCGGGCGCTGTTGATCACCTCTTCGAGCACGCTGTGATAGTCCAGGTCCTCGTTGATGCGCAGGCTTGCCTCGCTCAGCTTGGTCAGGCGGTCCTGCAGCGCCTGCATTCCCGGTGTCGTCTGGTCGTCTGTGGTAGTCACGTTTACCTCCGGTCTCGCTGCCCAAGCAACGCAATCGGGCCGGCCTTCGCGATCTAGTCGGGACGCAATGAACCGTTCCCCGCCAATTGTCATGTAACCGTCATGACTATATCCCGGATCGTTATGGATATGTCAGATAATGGACCGTACCATTTGGTTAAACGAACGTTCCACCATAACTGCTACGCCAAATATGCGGGATGGTCGCGGCGCCGCATCGTAACACGACGGTTGAACTCAAGGAGACAGATTGATGAAGATTGCACTGATTGCCATGAGTGGCGTGCGCGCCTTCAACGAGGAACTCACGGCGTTGGGTATGACCATGCCGGGCTTCATGGAGCGTGGGAGGTGATCGCGTCACTGCCCAGCCTGTCACTGCTCACCCTGGCGGGGATGACGCCGGAATGCTTCGAGGTTGAGTACCACCAGGTGCCAGACATCAGGAAACTGGACCGGCTGCCTGACTGCGACCTCGCCGCCATCTCGACGTTCACCGCTCCGGTGAAGGACGCCTACGCCCTGGCCGACAGGTACCGCGAGGCGGGCGTCAAAACGGTCATCGGCGGTCATCACGCCACCGCGATGCGGGAAGAGCCGATTCTCCACTGCGATGCGGTGGTGGTCGGCGAGGCCGAATTGACCTGCCCACGGATACTGGAGGACTTTCGGAAAGGCTGCCTGGGCGGCATCTATCGTACCGGCGGGCAGGAGTTCGATCTTGCCCACTCTCCTGTGCCCCGATTCGAGCTGCTGAACCCCGACGAATACAACTGGATTACGGTGCAAACCCAACGCGGCTGCCCGTGGCGGTGCGACTTCTGCGCCAGTTCCATCATGATGACCAAGCGCTACAAGCTGAAGCCGGTGGAAAACGTGATCCGCGAGATCCGGGCGATCAAGGAAATCTGGCCGCGACCCTTTATCCAATTCGCCGACGACAACTCTTTCGTCAACCGCGCCCATTCGAAAAAGCTGCTGCGGGCTCTGGCGGACGAAGGCATCAAGTGCTTCACCGAGACCGACGTTGCCGTAGCCGACGATCCCGAAATCCTTGACCTGATGCGTCAATCGGGTTGTGCGGAAGTCCTGATCGGCTTCGAGAGCCCCACGGCCGGAAGCCTGGACGGCCTTGAGCTGAACAACAACTGGAAGCGGAAGCGTCTCGATGATTACCGGGAAGCCATACGGCGCATTCAGTCCCACGGCATCGCGGTCAACGGTTGCTTCGTACTGGGGATGGACGGCGATACGGCGGAGTGTTTTCCGGCAGTTCGCGACTTTGTCGCGGACAGTGGACTGTGCGAAGTCCAGATTATCGTCATGACTCCCTTCCCAGGGACCCCGTTATACGCGCGGCTCGGAGGGGAAGGCAGGTTACTCGACGACACCGGTTGGGAGAAATGCACGTTGTTCGACGTGAACTTCCGACCCCGTCAGATGTCGGTTGAGGACTTGGAGCAGGGCCTCATCGAGTTGGCAAGGCAGCTATACACCGACGAGGCCAAAGCCGGTCGCAGGAACGTCTTTCGCGATCACATCCGTGCGGCTCGGCAACCTCGACCCGAGGAGACGGCACGATGTCTGGCAAATGTGGCCTGATCAACGTGGGAACCGGCTGTTGCTGTTACGATTCCGTCAGTGGTTAACTGGTCAGCGAAAATGTCCATCCATGAAGGATGTGACATTGAATCAGCGAGAACAAGCCAGACTCCACGTGCTGAACTCCGTGTTGGAATACCAGGTGCCCATCGCCCAGGCTGCTGAGTTGTTGAGGGTGAGCCAACGCCATGCTCGCCGACTGCTGGCAGGCTACCGCCAGCAAGGTGCCGCTGCCTTGGCCCACGGCAACCGAGGGCGTAGACCCCACAACGCCATCCCCGCCGCTGAGGCTGCCGCAGTGGTGGAACTGGCCACCCAGCGTTACGAGGGCGCCAACCACACGCACTTCACCGAACTGCTCAGGGAACGGGAGGGCATTGACCTGAGCCGTCCCACGGTGCGGCGCATTCTCACCCGGGCGGGCATCGGCAGCCCCCGCAGCCGGCGCTCACCGCAACACCGTTTCCGGCGTCAGCGGATGCCCCAAGCGGGGATGCTGGTGCAGCTGGACGGCAGCCATCACGCTTGGCTGGAGGACCGAGGGCCGAAGTTTGTGCTGTTGCTGGCGGTGGACGATGCCACCGGCGCCGTGGTCAACGCCGTCTTTCGCACCGGGGAGGACACCCGGGGCTACTTCATGCTGCTGGAGGGGCTGATTGAGGACTGGGGCATTCCCCTGGCGCTGTACAGCGACCGCCACGCCGTCTTCAAGCACAACGCCCGCAAGCCGGAGACCGCGGCGGAAGCCACCCAGTTCACCAGGTCATTGCAGGAACTGGGTATTCGACAGATCTTCGCCCGCTCACCCCAGGCCAAGGGCCGGGTCGAACGAGCGGCAGGAACCTTCCAGGACCGGCTGGTCACCGAACTGCGTCTGGCTGGCGCCAGGACCATCGACCAGGCCACGGCCGTGCTGGAGGACTTCCTGCCCCGGTTCAATGCTCGCTTCGCCGTCAAGCCGGAGCATCCGGAAGCTGCCTATCGTCCGGTGGACCCTGACCTCTGCCTGTCGGAAATCCGGTGCTTCAAGGACACCCGCAAGGTGGCTCGGGACAACACGGTGAAGTACCACTGGCGGGTACTGCAACTGCTGCCCGATGGGGCACGTCCCAGCTATGCTGGCCTACGGGTCGACGTGTTGGAACGGCCCGACGGGGAACTCATCATCCAGTACCAGGGCCATATGTGGCCACGCAGGAGCCACCGCCGCGGATGGGCGCGCTGTGGGCGTCGGTCACCGCTTGGTCTCCCGGACCCGAACTCAAACGCATCGTCAGCAGCGTGGGGGATCACCACATCAGCAGGTCCCAGCAACGTCGTCTGGCCGCCCTGGAACCGGTGCGCATCGACGAGGCCTCGGTCAAGGCTGTCGGCGGGAAAGACGCCGCTGAGAAGGACACCCCTGAGAAGGACACCCCTGAGAAGGACACCGCCAGCCAAGCATCGAACCCGCGGGGGCGTACGCCCACGCCCACCCAATTGGCCCGGTGGAAGGCGATCCAGCAGGCCCGGCTGAAGGGGCTGTCCCCGCGGGCCATTGCCAGGGAACTCGGGATCGCTCGAGACACCGTGCGCAAGTACGCGCATGCCGAGAAGCCACCTACCAAGCAGCTCAGCGCGCCGGAACGCGCCAAGCTGCAAGCGTTACACGAGCCCGCAACCATCGCTAACTAACCGACCGGACATTTGCGCTTTCCATTCAAACGGACAGAATCGCTGGACAACAACAAATCCCCTAACTCACTGGCCTAATGACGTTGAAAAACGACAGCCCGATGCGGCCATCAACTCATCGGTGGAGATGCCCTCGTCGGCGTCGGCCTCGAATAGCGTGTCAAGGGCGGCGGGAAAACGTATCAATGGGGCGGAGGAAAGTTGTACCACCTGGGGTGATGCCTGATGGGCATGGCATGGCTGGGGTGAGGCTAAGGGGAACCGTGCGAAGTCGACGCTGGCGTCGGCCTAATCGCCGACGGGTTCTTCCGGAGAGGATGTCGATACGGCGTCCTGCCGGCTGTCCTTGAGGCGGTAGCTCTCGCCGTTCATCTCCAGGATGTGGACGTGGTGGGTGAGCCGGTCCAGTAGCGCGCCGGTGAGTCTTTCGGATCCAAACACGTCGGTCCACTCGTCGAAGGGGAGGTTGGTGGTGACCAGGACCGATCCACGCTCGTAGCGCTGGCTGAATACCTCAAAGAGGAGCTCCGCGCCGGTGGTGGACAGCGGCACGAAGCCCAACTCGTCGATGATCAGCAGCTTGAGCCGGGCCAGTTGCCGCTGCAGGTTGAGCAGTCGGCGGTCATCCCGGGCCTCCATGAGTTCATGTACCAGGGCGGCGGCGGTGGTGAAGCCCACGGACAGTCCCCCGCTGACAGGCGGCCAGACCCAAGCCCAGGGCGAGGTGGGTCTTGCCGGTGCCGCTGTTGCCGATGGCGATGACGTTCTCGCGACGCTCGATGTACTCGCAGCGGGCCAGTTGCATGACCAGTGCTTTGTTCACCGAGGGGATAGCCAGGAAGTCGAAGGTGTCCAGGCTCTTGGTGGCTGGGAAGCGCGCCGCCCTGATACGGCGCTCCACCATACGCTGGTGGCGGTCGATGAGTTCGAATTCGGAGAGGCGAAGCAGGTAGTCGGGATGGTCGGCGCCTTCAGCAGCGCACTGGCCAGCCAGCTTGCGGTACTCCCTGAGGAAGGTGGGTAGCTGAGCTCCTTGAGATGGTGCTCCAGCAGCAGCGTGGAGTGGTTGCTCATGCCGCCCTCCCCGACAGCAGGGTCATATAGTCGTGGGCGCGGGTGGTCTTCACGCTGACCCGGGGCAGGTAGGGATAGAGCTCCAGGTCGAGTTTGGGTGGCCGCCCCTCAATCCGGCACAGGACCAGATGCTTTATCGCGTCGAAGCTGATGGCCCCCAACCGGAGAGCATCCTTGACGGCGTGGTGGACCTCCTGATGGGAGAAGGTCTCCAGCAGCCGCAACACCTGCACGAGTAACAGTTCAGAGTTGCGGGGAAATGAGCAGTTGACGGCAAGCGGCGAGAGGATTTAGACCCTGGGCGCGCCAGGTGCCGAAGAGAGAGGCCAAGGTCATCTTGCTCTGTGTGCCTTGCTCCGAGCGGGTGCCGCCGCTGATCTTGCGACTGATGACCAGGTGGCGCAGGCTGCGCTCGGCGGCGTTGTTGTCCGCTGGCACGTCCGGTTCGGCCACAAAGACCAAGAGTTCCTTGAGGTGGCGCTCGATGCGTCGGCACAGCTTGGCCTGGGTTGCCAACGGGTCGTGCCGGAAGGGTTGACCGAGGGCCAGCAGTTGTCGTTCCAGGGCCAGTTGGGCGGTGCGCCGCCGCTTGGCCTGGGGATGAGTGCAGGCTTTGGCCCGGTCGTAAATCCCGTGGACAGCGTCGGCCCACCTGGCCAGTGGCGTATCATCGGGGTAGAGGGTGCGCAGGTCATGGATGTCCCGCAGCAGGTGGGCCCAGCAGCGTTGCTTGGGGCCATCGTAATGGTGGTAGGCAGCGTAGAAATCGCTGACCAATACTCCGGAGAAAGCATCGCTCAGGGCTTCATCCACCACCGTCTTGCCCCGGCCCCGCCGCAGAAAATACCGCTCGGTGGGGGTGCTGAAGGTCCACACGTAGCCGTTGTGGCCGTCCTCCCGCCCGCCGGTCTCATCGGCGTGGACCACCGGACTGCCCCGGATGCGTTCCACAATGCCCGCCACCACCGCCTGGGCTTTTCGTGCCACCTGGTGCGTCGCAGCTACGATGGCCCCCAGGCTGAGGCGTAACCCGTGCACGGCGTCCAGATACCACCTGATGCTGCGGACGGGCAGCCGGGCCTCCTCCCGCAAGGCGGCAATCAGGCTGATGATGTTGACCCCCAGACGCTGCTTGCCCAGTGCCACGTCGTCCGTTGCCGCTCGGGGCGTCCAGTGGCGTCGGCACCGGGGACAGGTGCGGGCGATATAGACGTGCTCGGTAACCTGCACCGGAACCTGGGGCAGGTCAATGACTTCCCGAGTGCGCTGGGCCCAACCGCCGGACAACCGGGTCCCGCAGTCGGGGCACTGATCCACCGTGTGTTCTACCCGCTGGGTGGGCGTCATACGGGCCCGGGCAAAGCCGTGGGGCCGCGGCTTGCGTGGCAATTTGGGCTGGGCAGGCTTCCGGTCGGCTTTGGGTTTCAGACCGGGCATACGTCGGGGACCGCTGGGTTTGGCCGGCCCTTCCAGCTGGGCAATCCGTTTCTCCAGGCGCTCGATGATGGCCTGCTGCCGGACGATGATGGCGATGAGGACATCCCGGTCGGCAGTGGCGAGGTCGATTTCCCGATCCATATCCGTCATATGACATAACCACCGCCGGTAGCGCCAGTGCCCCGCAACCCTCTTTCGACCAATTTACCTCACCAACTCTGAACTGTTACCTGCACGAATTCGCGCTTGCCCCGACGGCCCATGCGCGCCTCCAGCAGCCGGCGCAGCGTCCGGTACTCCTCGGGCAACTCCCACCCTTGCAACGGGGCGGCCTGGTCCAAAGCCGCCGTCTTCCGCTCCAGCAGCGGCAGGTAGTGAATGGGGTCGAAGACGAAGTCGTCCCGCTCGTAGGACCTGGAATGTTTGGCGATGACCTCGGTACCGCAGCTGATCACCACCTCATCCACGCAGCCGCGCACCAGCACATCGCAGTGTCCGTAGGCCACCGGCGCCGAGTAGTCGTTGGTGCGGTACCTGACCAAGGACAGTGAGCTCACCCGGCTGGCCCGTTTGTCACAGGCGTCGTAGGGCGCTGCGGGCAAAGGCAGCAGCGCATCCAGGTCCCGCTCCATGCGCTGGCCGATAGTCTCGGTGTGCCCCCGCAGGTGAGCGTCCATCCGTTCCAGGCATCGTGCTTCCAGGTCCGCATTCAGCGCCTCGAAACTCTCCGCCCTGGGTATCGGCACCAGGAAGTTGCGCCGCACGTATCCCACCATGCCCTCGACCTTCCCCTTGTCATTGCCCTTGCCCGGTCGTCCGAACCGGTCCTCGAACAGGTAGTGGGACTGTAGCTCGCTGAACGCCCTCGTGCGCTGACGACGACCGTCGCCCAGTATTCTCGCCACCCCCAGTTTCGTATTGTCGTACAGGATGCTCTGGGGTACTCCACCCAGAAAGGCAAACGCAGACACGTGGCCGTCCAGAAACGCCTCGGTGGTCTCCGCCGGATAGGCCTTCACGAAGCACCCGTCGCTGTGGGGCAGGTCCGTCACGAGGTAATGCACCTTGCGCTCCACTCCGCCGATCACCGCCAGCGCCTCCCCGAAGTGGCACTGGGCGTGGCCCGGCGCATGCGACAAGGGCACGAACATCTCCTGCGTCCGCCGCCGCTGCCCTCTCACGTAGTCCTTCACTATGGTCTGCTGGCCGGTGAACCCGTATTCGTCCCGCAGACGCTCAAAGATGCGCTTGGCCGTGTGGCGCTGCTTCCTGGGAACTCCCGTGTCGGCTTCCAGTATGGCGTCGATCACGCCGGTGAAAGCCTCCAGCTTGGGTTTGCGAGGTGGACTTTCTCGCCGGTAGCCGCGCGGCACCGAGTACTCCAGCATCTTGCGCACCGTGTCCCGGTGCAGCCCGAACACCCGGGACGCCTCCCAAACGCTCATGCCCTCCACCACGCAGGCTCGGCGCACCCGTAAGTACATCTCCACTTCGTACATCCATCTCACCCTCCAATGGCCGATGATCAATCCTATGGAAGGCCGCGGGCGGTACAGTTTCCCTGAACGTCGACAGCCACAAACCGACGGTCGGCCGCCCACCTGGCCCAATTTACCGCCGCCTTTTACAAACAGCGCCTGTCAGATGACCAGCAGCTGCTCCCGGTAAACCTCCGTGATGGCGGCTCTCGCCAGCCGGACCCGTGCGGCCTCGATGGAGCTGACCCGCAGGGAGGAGGGGAACACCTGCACCCGGTTCTCCTCACGGGTGAGCAGCACCGCCTCCTCCAGCCAGGCCACCGCGGTGCGCATCCGCATGTCGTCGGTGGAGTCCCGTTCGAAGTCGTGGTCCTTGTCCTCCCGCAGGATCTCGCCGGTGGTGGCCACCACCTCGCCGTTCGTGCGCTTCTTCCGGTCCAGTTGCCGGAGCGCCCGGAGCGCGCCGTGGATCTGCGGCCTGGTCAGCCTGGAGCGGACCGACATCCCGAACTGGCGCTCCACGTCGTCCTGGGCGTGGAGCAGCACGCACCGGGCGGCCTTCTGGTCCCGCCCGGCCCGTCCCGCCTCCTGCAGGTAGTTCTCCAGGGAGCCGGGGATGTCGGCGTCAACCACCGCGCACATCGGGCTTGTCGATGCCCATGCCGAAGGCGTTGGTGGCGGCAATGGCGCGCAGGTCGCCGCGGATGAAGCTGGCCTGGACGTTCTTCCTGGTCTCCGGCGGCAGCCCGGCGTGGAAGAGGTCGGCGGCCACGCCCTTCTCCTGCAGGAACTGGGCCACCTCCTCGGAGTGGCGTCGGGTGGCGCAGTAGATGATGGCGCCGCCCGGCGTGTCCGCGGGCAGGTCCCCCTGGAGGATCTGGTGAATGTCGTCGAACTTGGCCGAGTTGCGGGTGGGCACCACCACGAACTCCAGATTGGTGCGCCGGGCGCCGCCGTCGAAGACGTTCAACTCGATGCCCAATGCGTCTCGGAAGTACTCGTGATCTCGTCCTTCACGTCGGGCTTGGCGGTGGCGGTCAGGCACAGTACCGGCGGAACCGGCCCATCAGCCGCCCGCTCCCTGATGAAGCCTCCCACGTAGCGGTAGTCGGGGCGAAAGTCGTGCCCCCACTGATAGACGACAATAAGGAATGCCTCCCTGTTGCCTCACCGAAGAATGTTACCGAAACTCTAGCACTTGGGATCCGCTCCAAACAGGTCCAGTTCCGGCAGTCCAGCTGGTTCCGCCGAGCCTGCGTTGGACGAAGCATAAACGAGATTTTTGGCCATGATGCCCCGCCAATCTTTCACCCGGCGTTGCAAGGTTCGCAGCTGCGCTTCGGTGAAACGGTCCGGGTGTTCCGACTGCAACCGTGCCATCAGCGCCTTGCCCGTGGCATCCGGCTCTGCCTGCAACCACCCCAACACGTCGCTCCAAACGCCCTCGAAGGGGTCTTGGCGGGTGCGCCAATGCCGCGGACCTCGCACTCGCGCGGCGTGTGTGGGACGTGTTTCGCCCTGCCGCCACAGATTGGGCAACTTGGCGAGGAACCGTTCGAGGCTTTCTCCTGCTGGCGTTTCCCGCACACCCGGAGACGTGGTTGCCACCAGCGCCGACTGGGCTTCACGGATGGTGTGCAGCAGCAACACCGGGTCCAACCCAGTCCGATATTCCTCAAGTGAGGCTTTCAGCTCAGCGCCGGTTGCGTCGTGCTGGATCAGCCGGTCGCCGGGCGTGGCGGGCTGACTGTAATGCTTGACGGTGGTGGAGCCATCCCTGGTCTTGTCGATCAGCTTGAATGAGGGCTGGAAATAGTTCACGTACCGACGCAGCGCTCCGTAGAGATAGGCCATGTGTCGATTTACAGGGCGATTAGGCCAGCCACCTGTCCCGAATACCGGTCATGGCCGACGAAGCGTCGTACCACGGAACCGTTCTTCTGCTCAATCCATCCCTGGTCGTTGCTGCGGTAAGGTCGGGACCGGGTGAACTCGATGCCGCGGTTGGCGCAGTATGTGATCAGCGTTTCGTTGATGAACGCGCCGTCGTTATCGGAGTCGATGCCAAGAAGTCGATGCCAAGGAGTCGATGCCAAGGAGTCGATGCCAAGGAGTCGATGCCAAGGATGGGAAAGGGCAACTGCTGCGAGATGGCCTCCAGCCCCTCCACAACCAGAGACTGCTCCCGGGCCAGGAGGGGTACCGCTTCGGTCCAGCCGGTGCAAATGTCGGTTGCGACCAGACGGTGGATGAATGATCCGGACACGGATCCGCCGCAGTGAGCCACCAGGTCTATAGTGAGCCACCAGGTCTATTTCCAGAAAGCCCGGCGGCGGTCCATTCCAGTCGTTGTAGGTCCGCACCGGAACCCGCTTCCCCATGGGCCGCCCGCGCCGGCGTCTGCGCCGGCTCCCCGCGGTGGGACGGATGGGTTTCAGCAGCCGATCCAATGTGGCCGCGCTGGCCGCCATTAGCCGCGGTCGCACTTCGGGATCCAGGTCAAGGTGCCCATGACGCTCCATGGATTCCACCAGATAGGGGAGCGCCGCCTGCAGGCGCTTCCCGCAGATACGGTCGGCCGCCTCCCAGATTACGATCACCGCCTCGCGTACTGCTTCATCATAGATGCGCCGGCCCTATAGATGCGCTGGCCCTTGATCATTGACGGTTTCTCCCCAGCGTCGCCGGACTGCCCCAACAGCCGGATACCGTGCTTGCGGTGGTGGCCGGTTACGGCGATGAACTCATCGAGGATTCGGCCCTTGTCCTTTTTGGATGACTCGCGGTAACGGTCCCGTATCGTTATCAATAATTCCTGTTTTGCCATCCTGCTGATGCCTCCTCCCACGTGGCTGCCTCCCGACTTTTCGGTAACATTCTAGTACCGTTTCAATCTGATCTTGCAGGGTAGATATGTTGGAGCTTACGGCGAGCATCTTGGGTGGTAAACCGCCAGTCTATGGCTGATTTTGCTGCGTTGCGCTCGCGTTCGAGCGCCGCAACCTCTCGCCGCAGCTCCGGCTCATCGCTGATACGGCGGTTCAGACACCCTCTGCTGAAGACGCTCAACTCGATCTCAGCCATGTTCAGCCAGCTGCCGTGCGTGGGAGTGTAATGAAACTCGAGGCGTTGGGCGATGCGCCGAGCTTCGCCGGGCTCAAATGCTTCGTAGAGTGAGCCGAGCTTGTGGGTGTTGAGGTTGTCCAGTACCAGCCTGACCACCTCGGCATCGGGGTAGGCCTCGTCCACCAGCCACCGCATCTGGTACGCGAAGTCCACCGCAGTGCGGCGCTCGGTCACCGCCACATGTCTCCATCCACCCTTCGGCTCGCAGATCATGAACAGGTTCCGTGTCCCGTTGCGCTGGTACTCGGTGTCATAGCGTGCCATCCGTCCGGGGGCAGCCGCCAGGGGCGGACGCACCTCCCCAGTCAATTGCCGGGAGGTCTCGTCGAAACACACTACCGGCCGCTCCGGATGGTACGCCTGTTGGTACAGGTCCAGCACGTCCTCCATCCGCGCCACGAACTCCCCGCTCACCTTGGGGATACACCACTCCTTCTTCTGCCACGGCTTGAGTTCGTTTTTTTGAGCATCTGGCGCACCGTCTCCAGGGAGATGCTATCGGCAAACTCCAACTCCACCACCTGGTCGGCCAACAACTGGAGTGTCCAGTGCGTGTGCCCTTCGGGCGCGGCGCTGCACGCAATGGCGATCAGGTGCGCTTCCTGCCTCCCGTCCAGCTTGCGCTCCTGGCCCGGCCGCGGTCGGTCATTGATGGCGGCCTCAAGTCCTTCCTCCACGTACCGCTTCCGTGCTCTGGCGACCGTGGCCGCGTTGACCAACAGCACATCGGCTATCTCACGGTCCCTAACCCCCTGGTCAGCCTTGAGCAGCGACAGCGCACGCTTCACGGTGCGCACTGACGCCTTGCCTCGCTGGGACACCTCATTGAGACGGGAACGTTCGGCCTCGGTCAGTTCCACTTTATACTTGATGGCAGCCATGGCTGGGCACTCCCTCACAGAAAGATCATGCCCAAGTATGGCTGCTTTCTTATATTCTTACAAATCTACCTGGCAACGGTACTAGTTGAGGCAACCATTCGGCGTGGGTAACGTTTTTGTTGAGGCAATGCCATTCGGCATATTTAGTTGACGCGGGACACCCACCTGGAGAGGCTGGGCCTCGTCCAGCACCCAGGCGCCGATCTCCCGCTGTTCCAGGACCCGCCGCAGGGACACGCTGCGCGGCTGCTTCGGAGAGATCAGGATGATGCCGGCGTCGCCCAGGCGCACCCGCTCCAGCGCGTCGGCCCGCTCCGGCATGGACAGCAGGCCGTTCACGGTTACGCAGGAACCGATGCCCCGAGCTTCAAGTCCTGCCACCTGGTCGGCCATCAGCGCCACCAGCGGCGAGATCACCACCGTGAGGGCGCCGGTCTTGTCGTAGCGGGACAGGGCCGGCAGCTGGTACCAGAGGGACTTGCCGGCGCCGGTGGGCAGGATGGCCAGCACATGCTCTCCCCCTAGGGCCGCCTGAACCACGGATCGCTGCAGGGGCCGTCCGTCCTCGCCTGAGGGCTCGGGGCGGAAATCGTCAAACCCGCACCAGCGACTCAGCTCCCTCTGGGCGTCGTGCCGCTCCCAGCATCAGTCGCAGCCGACGCCCGTGCAGGCGGTGTCCCGCAGCCGCCGGACCAATCGTCCGGCTCCGGGGAACTGGTGGCGCACCCAGGGCGGCATGACGGAGTTGCCTCCGGCCACCGACAGCCATGCCAGCGCGTAGGCCAGATCCCAGGGATGCTGCTCAGCGTCCTCCATCGCCGCCTGGGCCTGCGTCCGGCACGACGCGCCCGTAAGACGCCGTTCGATGGCCGCATACGCCTCCCCGTCGGACGGCCGCGGCGCCGCCTGCCGCAGGTGCGCAAAGAAGTTGCCGAAGCCCGCGCCGTCGTTCGCGCCGGTCAGCCGGTGCCAGGCGGTGAGCAGGTCCGGATCCGCCTCTCGGAACGCCTGCTGCTGGTCGGCGAACACCTCCAGGGCCAGCCGGGCGTCCAGCTCGGGATCGTTGAGTCTCCCCCGTTTCAGCCGGACGTCCTGGTAGTCCTTCACCAGGTAGTGATAGGGGTTGCGGGGAAAGGCCAGGGGGTTCAGCCGCAGCGTGTCCACCGCCGGCAGCTGCAACAGCCTCAGCTGGGGTTGGCGGCTCTCAGGTGGGGCAGGTCGAAGTCGATCAGGTTGTGCCCCAGCAGGAAGTCCGCGCCGTCGGCCAGGTCGGCCAGCCTGGCCAGCGCCGCCGCCAGGCCACCGCGAGGACCGGCATGGGTGAACTGTCATTTTCCAAGGTCATTGACCCACCCTGGGAGTGCGGTGATTTGATAAATATCAGGTTGCTGTTGGTCGGTCAATCACCTCCTTGGACGCCCGCCAGCGCCCGGTGCGGCGAAAGCCGCTCCCGGTAGCTGGCGCCTTCGATGACGATCTGATAGCTGGCATTGGCCAGCCGGTCGAGGGCGCTCCCGACTAACTCAGGTTGTCAAGGAGTAGCAGAGGAAACTATCGCTGCGGCCTCGCAGTCGGGTCTGGATGAGGGAACCAAGTCGTACCCCAGCTGAGCCGCACGCCGTTGTGCAGCCCTGAAGGCTCTTTGGCGATACTGGTTCTCGTAATATTCCGCACCTTGATCCACGTAGTTTTGTCCATGCCGCAGCATGGAGTAGATGATCCTGGCCAGCTTGTGAGCTGCCGCAGTAATGGCCTTGGGGGATCCTAGTTGTGCCCGTTTGCGGCGATAAAACGCCCCCAAGGCACTGTCTGAATGGTGCAGCGCGCCGGCCGCGAGGCGCAACGCCGCCGCCGCCCGATTGGCGTTGCGTTTGGTTCTTGAGCTCAGGATCCTGCCCCCGGTGATCCGGTTATCGGGACTCAGACCTAGCCATGAGGCGAAGTGTCCGGCACTGGGCCACTTGCTCATGTCCGTTCCGATCTCGCTGATCACCTTGAGGGCAGTGTAAGCGTCCACTCCGTCGATCCTGGTGAGGTCCACCCCAGTAATCCGGTACAGATGAGAACGGACGTCAAAGGCTGGGGCATTCTTCTGCTTCTGGACCCGACCAGGCTTGGCGGGAGTTGCCCCCTCGGCGACATGTTCGAATTGTTCCAAAGCGGCTTCGATCTTCCCGTCGCACTCGGCGATCTTGCCCTGATAAATCCGGTAAAGCTCCAGGGCCTGGGCCAGTTCGAAGATGTGCTCCTCGCGCCAGTGTCCCTGGAGCGATCTCGCTATGGTCTTTTGGTCCGCCCTGATCCTGGGGTCGCGGTGCTGGGCCAGCTTGTGTGGATCCCGCTCACCTCTGACGATGTCGTCGATGATCGCCAAGCCGGTCTTTCCGGTGACGTCACTGATGACGTGCTGCAACTTCACGTTCATCTGGCTGAGGGCCTTCTGCATGTGCTGAATATGGTGGGAGGCGTAGCGGATCAGCATGGCCCGCTGCCGCAGGTAACTCCGCAGGCACCGGACTTCCCCCTCAGGGCGGAAGGCTGCCGACAGCAGTCCATAGGTGTGCAACTGTTGCAGCCACTGGCAGTCCAGCACGTCGGTTTTGCGCCCCGGCACGTTCTTGATGCGCCGGGGATCCACCAGCATCACGGCAAATCCCCGGTCTTCCAGGACCCCGAAGAGGGGTATCCAGTAGACCCCGGTGGACTCCATGACCACGCTCTCGACTTCACACTCGGTCAACCAGTCGGCCAGGCGGTACAGGTCAGCAGTGTAGGCGGCAAACTCCCGTACCTGCGGCTCCGCGCGATCTGCGGGCACCGCAACAAAGTGGCTGCTGGCACCCACGTCGATGCCTGCGGTGTTCAGGTTGACCCGCGACAGTTCCTCAGGTAGCTTCGGTTTCTTGGCCCTCTTGCCGGATCCCTTGACCGCCTCCTTGCTGTTTCTCATCATCCACCCCCAGGTCGGCGAGTAGCCGCATCGCCGGAGGAAGTCTCATCGATTCACAATCTCCCGAACGGGATCCCCCTGTTGGGGCGTCACCAATAATGCAGTCGCAAGACTCCCGGGCCATGCTGTTGCTCGGGCAATACGCACCAATCACTGATCGGCCTCGGTCCGGACGACACGGCTCGCCGTGAGCTTACACCCCCGTGGCCGCATGTGAGTTAGTCGGATTTGCACGGCCCGGACGACGGGCATAGGCTTGCTGTTGCCCAGGATAGGGTCGTCAAAGAGACCCAGCCATTCGTCCACAGCACGGTTGCTGGTGATGACGAAACTGGACGCCCGATGTCGGTTGAGGATGAGCTCGTAGAGGTCGGCGGACTGTTGAGCGGTGAGCCCGTGGAGCCCGAGGTCATCGAGGATGAGCAGGTCGGGGGATATGAAGGACCGGAAGGTTCGGTCCACCGAGTTGTCCACTCTGGCCTGGGCCATAGCCCTGAAGAAACCGTCGGCATGGATGAAACGGACGGCGTGGCCGGAGCGGACGGCGGAATAGCCCAATGCTTGAGCCAGGAAGCTCTTGCCGACGCCAGCCGGTCCCACCAGGAGGACGTGCTCATGCTTGTCCAGAAACTCCAGGGAGCAGACGGCGTCCAGCAAGCGGCGATCCAGGGTAATTGACGCCGACCGGTCGAAGTCTTCCAGGCGGCAGGTCTCCTCGAAACCAGCGCCCTGGAGGCGCAGTTCGGTGCGGCGGTGTGCGCGACGATTGACCTCGTCGCTGAGGATGATTTCCAGGAATGATGCGTAGTCGAGTTGCTCCCGACGTGCCAGGGCGATGCGTTCCGGCAAGGTGGCGGCCAAGGCGCCCAGTTTCAGGCTCTTGAGCAGGGGCGTGAGTTCGGCGGTTCTGGTCATGACTGACCTCCTACGGCGAGGGCAAAGACGCTACCGGGACGGGCGAAGCGGCCGGGCGGGAGTGGCAGAGGCAGTTGGGGCATGGCTTCCTCTTCCAGGGCCTGCACCAAGATGCGTTCCAACCGGCGCACGTCGATGAGATCCACGGCGAGAGCCTTTCGGCAGGCGGCGTCCAGGCGTGCCGCGGTGTAGCGTTCGCCCAAACGCAGCAGCTTGTGTCCCTGACGTATCTGGGACCAGGGTGCCTTGTTGTCGCAGAGGCGCTCGGCGAATTCGGCCACCGCCGGTCCCAGCTTCGCCGCGTTGCGCTTGATCCGGTCCGGAGATCTGGTGGCGTAGGGACTCAGCACGGCAGGGTAATCGTCGTTATCGGTGGACCGTCCGCCCGTGGGCTCTCGGAGGTGGGTCTTGATCAGCTTGCCGCGGTGGTAAATGCGCACCAGCTTGCTGTCCACTCTCGCTTCCACCTTCTGCCCCGGCGGGCAGACATACGACGGCACCGAGTAGAGGGCTTGCCGGCACTGGATGTGATAATCCTGATGGACGGTGAGGGTGCGCCAATCGGCGATTTCATAGGGCTCTCCGTCCCAGGGGAGCAGGCCCAGGGGAGCAGGATGTGGCGCTCCTCATCCTGGAAAACCACCAGGGGCTTCCGGCGAGTGGTGCCGTGGATTCGCTGACCGGCCACGTCCCGACACCACTGCGGCGCGGCCGCTCTCACGTGGACGAAGTCGTCGAAATCGGCGCCCTTGAAGAAACGCTCCCGGGCGTAGGGCACGCCGCGTTCCACCTTGGGCTTGTCCTTGGGATGACGTGGGCGCGCCGGATCGGCGATGAAACCCCGATGCTGGGAATATTCCAGAAAGCCTCTGGTGAGAATGGGATGTAGCGGGTCGGTGCCCACCACCGCGGCGGGGAAGTTGTCGATCACCAGGTACTGGGGCATCCCGCCGAAGAAGGCCCAGGCCGCCTCCAGTCCGGCGATGACATCCTCCAGCTTCTGGCTCTGCATGGGCCACACGAAGCAGTGCCGCGAATGGCACAGTACGATGACCATCGCCCACACCGCCCTGCGGCGTCCCGTCGCCGGGTCCGTGATCATGCCGAGGCGACCGAAGTCAGCCTCCGCCACCTCGCCGGGCGGGGTGTCTTCCATCCGCACCGTGGTCTTGCCGCGCTTGCGCCAGTTCCGCTTCAGGACAAAACGGCGCAGCGACTGGTACGACAATACGCAGCCTCGAGCCACCAGCAACTCGTGGATGCGGGTCATCTGCAGCCCGTCTTTGGCGATCCACTGGTAGATCTGGTCCGCCCATGGCTCCAACAGGTCCTGCCGGGGCGTCGCTGCCGGTCGCGGCCTCGACTGGCTGATCACCGCCAGCCGGCTCAGCTGCTCCTGGTTAGGATCCGGCCCTTCTTGGGTGATGCCCTCGGCTTTTGCCGCCGCCAGGTACTTGCGCACCGTATTGCGGGACAAACCGGTGCCCGTTGCAATCTGACGCGGTCCGGCTCCCGCCCGCCAGCGGCGAATGATCTCTCGTATCTCCATCTTGGAAACCTCCCGGTACGCCATCGCTGCACCTCATTTCTAAAGTGCGGCAATGGTCGCCGATGTGGCTCCCAAGGTGGGTCAAAGCCTGTGGAAAACTGGGTCAATGACCTTGGTCATTTTGCGGTTTACCGGGTCAAAGCTCGAGGAAATTGACAGTGATTGCCACGTGGCGCCATCCGGCCAGAGCGTGGATCCGACCGTCGTTCCGGCCCACTTCCAGGTCCAGCGACAGGCAGCGCACCAAGGCGTGGTCGCCCGGTCGGTGGAGCGAGTTTGCGCCCGAGCCGCGGTTGGAGTTCGCATCCGACATTTCGGCGATTGTAGCGAATGGGCCAAGTCTAAGAGGGTGTCTAAAAAGATCGAAATTGGGGTAGAGGTATCCAGGCATGATAAGGGCGTTGGTCGTAACTTAGGGGTATGAAACGACCAGCGTATCCCAGCGACCTCAGCGACCGAGAGTGGCAACTGTTGGAACCCTTGTTGCCGCCGCCCAAACCTGGTGGTCGACCCGTCAAGTATCCACGCCGGGAAATAGTGAACGCCATGCGCTACGTGCTCCGCACCGGCTGCTCTTGGCGGATGTTGCCCCACGACCTGCCGCCGTGGCGCATCGTGTTCCATTACTTTCGCACCTGGCGTCGTGATGGCACCTGGCAACGGGCACATGACACCCTGCACGCCATGGTGCGGCAGGCCCAGGGTCGCCAGGCCAGTCCCAGCGCGGCCATCATCGACAGCCAATCGGTGAAGACCAGTGAAAAAGGGGGCCCAGAGGCTACGACGCTGGCAAGAAGGTGAAGGGCCGCAAACGCCACATCGTGGTGGACACCCTGGGGCTGCCGCTGGCGGTGGCAGTGCATCCTGCCGATATACAAGACCGGGACGGCGCCCGGTTGGTGCTGGCCCGACTGCTGGGCCGGTTCCCTCGGCTACAGGTGATCTGGGCTGATGGGGCTTACGGCGGCAAATTGGTAGAGTGGGTCAGGACAGTGTGCGGCTGGACCTTGGAGTTGGTGCGGCGCCCAGCACAGCAGCATACCTTCCAAGTCCTGCCCCGGCGGTGGGTCGTGGAACGCACCTTCGGGTGGTTGAACCTGCAACGGCGGTTGAGCAAGGACTACGAAGCATTGTGTGAAACCACCGAAACCTGGATATACATCGCAATGACCGGCCTCACACTCCGCAGACTGGCCCGCCTTCCCCATTTTTAGACACCCTCTAAGAGGGTGTCTAAAAAGGTTGAGATTGGGGTAGAGGTATCCAGGCGTGATAAGAGCGTTGGTCGTAACGTTGGGGTATGAAACGACCAGCCTATCCCAGCGACCTCAGCGACCGAGAATGGCAACTGCTCGAGCCCTTGTTGCCACCGCCCAAACCGGGCGGCCGATCGATCACCTACCCCCGGCGGGAGATCGTCAACGCCATCCGCTACGTGCTGCGCACTGGATGCTCCTGGCGGATGCTGCCCCACGACCTGCCGCCCTGGCGCATTGTCTTCCACTACTTCCGGACTTGGCGTCGTGATGGCGCCTGGCAACGGGCACATGGCGTCCTGCACGCCGAGCTGCGCCAGGCCCAGGGTCGCCAGGCCAGTCCCAGCGCGGCCATCATCGACAGCCAATCGGTGAAGACCAGTGAAAAAGGGGGCCCAGAGGCTACGACGCCGGCAAGAAGGTGAAGGGCCGCAAGCGCCACATCGTGGTGGATACCTTGGGACTGCCGCTGGCGGTGGCAGTGCACCCTGCCGATATACAGGACCGGGACGGCGCCCGGCTGGTGCTGACCCGACTGTTGGGGCGGTTCCCTCGACTACAGCTGATCTGGGCTGATGGGGCCTACGGCGGCAAATTGGTAGAGTGGGCCAGGACGGTGGGCGGCTGGACCCTGGAGTTGGTGCGGCGTCCACCACAGCAACATACTTTTCAGGTGCTGCCTCGGCGGTGGGTCGTGGAACGCACCTTTGGTTAGCTGAACCTGCAACGACGGTTGAGCAAGGACTACGAAGCGTTGTGTGAAACCACCGAAACTTGGATTTACATCGCAATGACCGGCCTCACCCTGCGCAGACTGGCCCGCCTTCCCCATTTTTAGACACCCTCTAAGCCCCAATCCACCGAAGAGATGAGTGTGGCGGCGTGTTGAAGGGTCAAGAAAGTGCTCCTGTGTTCGGGGATAATGGTTTGTGAGAAGGCAAACCCACCCCGAAACAGGAGCACTCAATAGATGCTACCACTGGAGCACCCCGATCGCATCCAAATCGCCTTCGACGTAACTGTTCAGAGTTGGTGGGGTGAATTGGGCGAACTTGGTTTGCGGGTGGCTGGCTTTGGGGGCGGTGGTTATGTCATATAACTGGGATGGATACCGAAATCAATCTCAGGGCAGCTGACCGGGATGTCCTGATTGGCATCATAGTCCGCCAGCAAGCCATCATCGAGCGGCTGGAGAAGCGGATTGCCCAGTTGGAAGGCCAAGCCAAACCCCAAAGCTCCCGCCGGATGCCCGGTCTGAAGCCCAAAGCGGACCGGGAGCCAGCACGTCCCAAGGAGCCACGCAAACCCCGGTTTCACGGCTTTGCCCGATCCCGCATGACGCCCACCCACCGAGTGGAGCATGTGGTGGAGCAGTGTCCCGACTGCGGGACCCACTTGTCCGGAGGCTGGGCCCAGCGCACTCGGGAGGTCATCGACCTGCCCCAGGTTCCGGCGCAGGTAACCGAGCACGTTTACCTGGCCCGCACCTGTCCACAGTGCCGACGCTGCTGTGTTCCCAAAGCACAACTGGACGGCGTGGTGATGGGCAAGCAGCGTCTGGGGGTCAATGTCATCAGCCTGATTGCAGCCCTGCGGGAGGAGGCCAGGCTGCCGTTACGCACCATCCAATGGTACCTGGACACCGTGCACGGGCTGCGCCTCAGCCTGGGTGCCATCGTAAATGCCACACGCACCGTGGCGGGCAAAGCGCAGACCGAACTGGCGGGCATACTGGAGCGCGTCCGCGGCAGCCCAGTGGTCCACGCCGATGAGACCGGCTGGCGTGAAGACGGACACAACGGCTACGTGTGGACTTTCAGCACCTCCGACCAGCGGTACTTCCTGCGGCGTGGTCGGGGCAAGGCCGTGGTCGACGAAGTCCTGGGCAAGGAGTTTGCTGGCGTGCTGGTCAGCGACTTCTATGCCGCCTACCACCATTACGACGGTCCCAAGCAACGCTGCTGGGCTCACCTGCTGCGGGACATCCACGACCTGCGTGTCCTCTACCCTGATGATAGATCACTGGCCCAGTGGGCTGACGCCGTCCACCAACTCTACCGTCAGGCCACGACCTTTACCCACCCTTCAGAACCACCACGCCGCACCGCCCAACTGACCCTGGAAAGGCGACTGCTGGCCCTCTGCCGTCCATTCCGGGACGACCCGTCGGCCGTCCCGGCCAGACTGTGCCGACGCATGGAGAAGCACATCAAGGAACTCTTCGTCTTCGTGGCCCAACCGGAAGTGCCGCCGGACAACAATGCCGCCGAGCGCAGCCTGCGCCATTTGGTGGTCAGCCGCAAGGTCAGCGGGGGCACCCGCTCAGCGCAGGGCACCGACACCAAGATGACGCTGGCCTCAATCTTCGGCACCTGGCGAGCACAAGCTCTCAACCCCATCGCTGCCTGCCGTCAACTGCTCACTTCCCCTCAACTCTGAACTGTTACCCTTCGACGACCACCGCCTGGTCAGCAATGCTGGGTTGATTCTTCCGTCCACGCTGGCTTTGCATCTGGGCCTGCTCCAACTGGTTGATCGGCACCTGGACCTGGGCCGTGCCCCAGGCGGGGCCAATCCCGGCGACAAGATGATGACGCTGGTGGCTTCTGCCCTGGCTGGGGGCGACTGCATTGACGACGCCGATGCGCTGCGTGCTGGCAGGACGGCGCGGGTGCTGGGCTGTACGGTGAAGGCGCCGTCCACCCTGGGGACCTTCCTGCGGAGCTTCCGGTGGGGCCACGCGCGCCAGCTGGATCGGGTGAGCCGGGAGCTGCTGGCACGGGCCTGGGGTGCCGGAGCGGGACCTGGCGACGGGCCGTTGACCATTGACCTGGACTCTACCATCTGCGAGACCTACGGACTTGCCAAGGAAGGGGCACGCCGTCACGGCTACACTGGGCAGCGGGGCTATCACCCGCTGTTGGCTGTTGCCGCCGGCACTGGCGACGTGCTGATGGCCCGACTGCGCCAGGGCCGAGCCAACACCGTTCGGGGCGCCGCCCACTTCCTGCGTGAGACGGTGAGCCGAGTGCGCTACGCCGGAGCCACGGGATCACTCACCGTGCGGGCCGACAGCGGCTGCTATGCCCACGCCCTGGTCGCGGTCTGTCGCAAGACCAATGTCCGCTTCTCCATCACCGTCCGCCAGCACCAGAGCCTGCGCCATCTGATCGAGGCCATACCAGAGACGGACTGGATGCCCATCCCTTACTGGATGGACGGCGCCGCCGACGTGGCCGAAACTACCTACACCCCCTTCGAGACCGAGCCCGACGCCGCGCCGGTGCGCCTCATCGTCTGGCGGGCGAAGCCCGCGCCCGACTCCCAACTGGCGCTGATCGTCAACTACAGCTATCACGGCTTCGTCACCGACCGGGAGGGCGATACCCTGGAACTGGAAGCCGACCATCGTCGCCACGCCGAGATTGAGAATGCCATCCGCGACCTCAAGTACGGCGTCGGGCTCAACCATCTCCCCTCGGGCCGCTTCGCCGCCAACGCCGCCTGGCTGGCCACCCAAGTCATCGCCCACAACCTCGCCCGCTGGACCGCGCGCATCGGTCTGGGTCAGCAGGTGGTAACCACCAAGACCCTCCGGCGCCGCTTCTTCGCCCTGGCCGGACGGCTCACCCGCTCGGCCCGCCATTTCACCTTGCATCTCCCCCAATGCTGGCCCTGGGAAACCCAGTTCACTCACGCCCTCACTCGATTGCGTACCCTGCCATCTCCTTCCTGACCGAGCCGTCGGCGCCGAACCCATCCACCATACCTCCCAACGGCCTCCCAGATCCCCGCCAGGCTGGTCTCCCAGTGTCTCCCCATGTGCGCCGGCCTGGCAATATCGCCCAACACCGCCGCTGTGGGCCGTCCAAATCCCCTCAGCATGGCGGCCGCACCCCCCACTCCGGCCACATCTTTGGGATCAGGGCCTCATCGTCTTTGTCTCTTGCCTCACATCCCCCTTCTCTCCCACATGCCTGCATCCTTTCGGTGGATTCGGGCTAAGAGGGTGTCTAAAAAGGGTTCGATTGGTATAGAGGAATGCAGGCGGGAATTGCGGGTTGGGCGTAGTGTTGCGGCATGAAGAGACCGGCTTATCCCAGCGACCTCAGCGACCGAGAGTGGCAACTGCTGGAACCCCTGTTGACGCCGCCCAAACCTGGTGGTCGACCCGTCAAGTATCCACGCCGGGAAATAGTGAACGCCATGCGCTACGTGCTCCGCACCGGCTGCTCTTGGCGGATGTTGCCCCACGACCTGCCACCCTGGCGCATTGCCTTCCACTACTTCCGCACCTGGCGTAGTGTCGATGTCCAGCGTAAAGGTCCGCGCTAACTGGCCAGCGAAAATGTCACACCATGGAGAATGTGACATTGACGCCGAAAGAGCAGAGTAGACTTCAGGTTCTCAACAGCCTGCTGGCCGAACAGATTACGTTGGACCAGGCGGCCGAGTTGATGGGAGTGAGCACGCGCCACGCACGACGCATGTTTGCTGCCTACCGCGAGTACGGAGCGGGCGCTCTGGCCCATGGACATCGGGACCGTAAACCGTCCAACGCCACACCCGAGGCGGTGATCGCCGACCTGGTGCGCTTGGCCAAGACCAAGTATGAGGGAGCGAACCACACCCATCTCGCAGAGTTGCTGGCGGAACGGGAAGGCATCCACATCGGCCGGACCACGCTGCGGCGCATCCTGTTGAACGCCGGGTTGAGCAGTCCCCGCCGTCGCCGCCAACCGAAGCACCGGGTCCGTCGCCAACGGATGCCCCCAGAGGGCATGCTGATCCAGCTGGACGGCAGTTATCACCGATGGCTGGGCGACAACAGCCCACCATTCACGCTGCTGCTGGCGGTGGACGACGCCACCGGCGCGGTGGTCAATGCCTGGTTCTGCCCGCAGGAGGACAGCCTCAACTACTTCCTGCTGATGCAGGGTCTGCTCCGGCGCCGCGGCATTCCCTTTGCCCTATATACCGACCGCCACGCGGTCTTCAAGCACAAGTCGGAACACCAGCCCAATGGCACGCCCACCCAGTTCCGACGGGCCATGGCAGAACTGGGTATGCAGACGATTTTCGCTCTTTCTCCTCAGGCCAAAGGATGGGTGGAACGTACCGCGGGAACCTTTCAGGACCGGCTGATCACGGAACTCCGGTTGGCGGGAGCAACCACCATGGAGCAGGCGAAGGCTGTACTCGAGCAATTCCTGCCCCGCTTCAATCGGCGTTTCCAGGTTCCCGCCCAGTGTCCTCATCCCGCATTCCAACCCTTGCCGTCAGATCTGCATCTGGAGCAGGTCCTGTGTTTCAAGCACAAAAGGAGAGTAGCCCGAGACAACACCGTAAAGTTCCAGAGGCATACTCTGCAACTGCTGCCCGGTCGGCGACGCCGCAGCTATGCTGGCGCGACTGTGCTGGTGCTGCAAGGCCTGGACGGCCGGCTGTCGCTGCAGCATGAGGGACGCAGCGTTGCCGCCCAAGAGGCGCCGCCAAGTCCAGGAACCTTGCGAAACGGCATTACGCCTTCCTCAGGTGATCCCATCCCGTCTCCGTTCCCTGAAGGCCGCAGTGAACTGCGGGAACCAGTCCCCGAATTACTGGCAATGGTAGCCGCAGAGAACGGTCGCTCCTCCGTCATCGTCGATGAAGACGTGGCAACAATGACGGTGACCGCTGCGCCCAGGAGGCCGACGTTTCTGCAAAGGGCCCGATGGGAAGCAGTGCAGAAGGCCAAGCTCGACGGCATGTCCATGCGCAAGATGGCCAGGGAGTTGGGTCTCCACCGAGATACCGTGAGGCGGTACATCGATGCCGAAAGTCCGCCAACGCGCCAGGTACCGGGAACCCTGCCGGCATCGACATCTGGTACGATCCCGGACTAGACAGGTGACATTTTCGCTGAACACTTAGGCGGACATTTCCCCTGAACGTCGACATGGCGTAGGGACGGTACTTGGCAACGGGCCAATGACACGCTGCACGCCAGCGTGCGACAGGCTGAGGAACGCCCGGCCAGCCCCAGCGCCGCGGTGATTGACAGCCAGTCGGTGAAGACCACCGAAAAAGGGGGCCCAGAGGCTATGACGCGGGGAAGAAGGTAAAGGGCCGCAAACGTCATATCGTGGTCGATACCCTGGGGCTGCTGCTGGCGGTGGCAGTGCATCCCGCCGACATACAGGACCGAGACGGAGCACGGTTGGTGCTGCAGCATTTGGTGGGTCGCTACGATCGGCTGAAAGTGATCTGGGCCGACGGGGCCTACGGTGGCAAGCTGGTGGAGTGGGCCCAGGCTGTTGGGGGCTGGAGCCTGGAACTGGTGCGCCGTCCCGCTCGGCAGCACACCTTCCAGGTGTTGCCCCGAGGTGGGTGGTGGAACGGACCTTCGGATGGCTGAACCTGCAACGGCGGTTGAGCAAGGACTACGAAGCGTTGTGCGAGACCACCGAAACCTGGTTGTACATCGCCATGACTGGGCTCATGCTCCGCCGACTAGCATACAGCAAGCCTTTTTAGACACCCTCTAAGAGGGTGTCTAAAAAGGTTGAGATTGGGGTAGAGGTATCCAGGCGTGATAAGAGCGTTGGTCGTAACGTTGGGGTATGAAACGACCAGCCTATCCCAGCGACCTCAGCGACCGAGAATGGCAACTGCTCGAGCCCTTGTTGCCACCGCCCAAACCGGGCGGCCGATCGATCACCTACCCCCGGCGGGAGATCGTCAACGCCATCCGCTACGTGCTGCGCACTGGATGCTCCTGGCGGATGCTGCCCCACGACCTGCCGCCCTGGCGCATTGTCTTCCACTACTTCCGGACTTGGCGTCGTGATGGCGCCTGGCAACGGGCACATGGCGTCCTGCACGCCGAGCTGCGCCAGGCCCAGGGTCGCCAGGCCAGTCCCAGCGCGGCCATCATCGACAGCCAATCGGTGAAGACCAGTGAAAAAGGGGGCCCAGAGGCTACGACGCCGGCAAGAAGGTGAAGGGCCGCAAGCGCCACATCGTGGTGGATACCTTGGGACTGCCGCTGGCGGTGGCAGTGCACCCTGCCGATATACAGGACCGGGACGGCGCCCGGTTGGTGCTGACCCGACTGTTGGGGCGGTTCCCTCGACTACAGCTGATCTGGGCTGATGGGGCCTACGGCGGCAAATTGGTAGAGTGGGCCAGGACGGTGGGCGGCTGGACCCTGGAGTTGGTGCGGCGTCCACCACAGCAACATACTTTTCAGGTGCTGCCCCGGAGGTGGGTCGTGGAACGCACCTTTGGTTAGCTGAACCTGCAACGGCGGTTGAGCAAGGACTACGAAGCATTGTGTGAAACCACCGAAACTTGGATTTACATCGCAATGACCGGCCTCACCCTGCGCAGACTGGCCCGCCTTCCCCATTTTTAGACACCCTCTAAGTCGTCATTGACAGCGCTGGCGACGAAACCATTGGTATCTATGCCGAGGATGGCCGTCGCCGGTGACGTTTCCGGCTCCAACGCTTGGTTTGCTAGGGAGTGTCGTCAAAATAATTTGGTCCACAGTACCAGTGCGCGGATTTGGCAAATTGCCAGGAATGAAGCTGTGCTTTCGGCATAACGGGTTGCCACCAATCCCCGTAATCCTGCGGCAAATCCCGCCACGGCGACCCAGTACGCAAGATCCAAAACACCGCGTTCAGAAACCGACGGTTGTCCTGAGCCTGCCGTCCCACCTTGCCTGCTTCCCCGGCAAGTCAGATCGCAGGCGTTTCCAAACCCGGTCCGAAAGGTCATGACGACCATGCGATGCAATCACACCCGACACCTTCTACACCATTACTCCGCATTGCGACGCACCATCCACTACCTAATTTGACGATACTCCCTAATTAGTGTCGTCAAAAAAGTTTGCTCCAGACCATCACGGCCCGGAGCTGGCAGATGGCCGAGTATGACGCCGTTCTCTTGGCATAACGGGTCGCAACCCCTCGCCACTGCTTGAATTTCAGGAATCCGTTCTCCACCAAGTGCCGCAACTTGTACAGCGCCCGGTCATAGTCCCGCTTTTCCCTCCGGTTGCTCTTGGGCGGTATTACTGGGTTAATTCCCCGATCCACAGCAGCAGCTACGATTTCGTTGGTGTCATAAGCCTTGTCTGCCAGCAAGCACTCCGCTGCAATGCCTTCCATCAGGGGCAGTGCCTGGGTACAATCGGCCGTCGTGCCTGCGGTTACCATCAGCCTCACCGGCATACCGTGGGAGTCCACCGCCAAGTGCAGCTTGCTGTTCAGCCCCCTTTTGTGCGGCCTATGGCTTGGTTGCCACCACGGGCCCCAGCGCTGTGGGGATGGGCCTTGATATAGCTGGCGTCTATCATCAGCCACTCATAATCGGGGTCGTCAATCACTTCCTCCAGCAACTTGGCCCATTCGCCGCGGTCTCGCCAGCGGCAGAAGCGGCGGTGAGTGTTCTTCCAGTCTCCGTAGTCCGAGGGCAAATCGCGCCAAGGAGCGCCGGTGCGCAGAATCCAGCACACCGCGTCGATAAACTGCCGGTTGTCATGGGCCGGCCGGCCTCGCTTGCCCTCTCCCGCGGGCAGATGCGGCCTCAGCCGCTGCCAAACGGCAACGGTCATGTCATGGCGGCGGTGCGCTGCCGTCATACTCCCCACCTTCCACACTCTCCCTATTTCCAGCAATCTACCACCCTCTCACCATTTTGACGACACCCCTTAGCAGAATTGCACGCTCCGGCTTTTTGCCCAACTGGGCTGCCACGAGGGGGTGCAATCCGGTCAGCTAATTCAGTCCCTTAATAAATCACAATATCCCAAACCCTGTGTGTAGTACGTAAGGTACATTGACGACATTGTGTACGTCGCGCTGTCAATGGACCAGGAGCGTGATATGACGATGACACAGTTCCCCTCGACCTGGACGCACTTCCGGCCCCGGCAGTCCGATATCGCAGACGTCGTACGACTTTGGACGACACGTCGGACATCGCGACCGAGAAGTCGAAAGTCGCGGCATGGGGAGCTGACTACCACATCAAACGGTGGGACGAACGGACGCCGGAGCAGCAGAGGCTCATAGCCAACTACCTGCGACTGTTTTCCGTATGGCTGATGAAGGCCGGCCATCTGCCGGAAACCGCCCAGCCGTTGGTGGACGACCCCAAGCCCACTCCGCCCTCGTGGACCGGTGCCCGCGAACACCCTACGGCTCTCCGCTCGAATTCCTGAGGGGGTGTCCAAATCCCAATCCACCGAGAGATGAGTGCGGGGGCGTGCTGAGGGGGTAAGAAGGTGCTCCCGTGTTCGGGGATAATGGTTTTGGAAGCACAAAACCGACCCCAGACCAGGAGCACCCACCAGACCAGGAGCACCCGGACCGCATCCGAGTCGCCTTCGACGACCGCCGCTTGGTGTCCAACGCCGGGCTGCTGCTTCCGATCACCCTCGCCCATCACCTGAGACGTCATCGTAACCTTCGAAAGACCGCGCGAGTCGGCGGTCTACTCGCCGCCGGCTGGTTGATTAGCAGCTGTTGGTTAAGCTGACGCTACGCCAGCCAGACCCAGCGGCGTCCAGCCTCCGCCCTGGTAGCGCCAGGCATGGCGCGGCTCCCGGCCCAGGATGAGGATATCGCCGCTCCAGCCGGCATTCAGCACCTTCTGCGCCACGTCCATGGGAAACTCGGCCACCGGCTTGACCTCGGCGTAGACTTCGACCCGGTCCAGCACGATGCGGAAATCGGGCACCCAGCCGCCCAACCGCACCGGTTCGTACTCCCAGGCGATGCCCCGCCGGTCGAACCAGGCCGCCCACCGGGCCTCCAGCTGGCTGCGGAAGGTGACGCCGCCGTACTCGGTGACTATGGGAGTTTGCTCCGGATCAAGGGTGTGGGGTGCAACGGCAGCGGCCCAACGGTGCAGCAGGGCCGCGGTATCTTCCCGGAGCAACCTCTCCCTTTCCGAACGCTGGCCCGGCGGGCGAGCTATCTCCAGCAGTGCCTGGGTGTACCGTCCCAGGTTGTCGGCGACGGCCTTCGACAATCCCAGCCCGCCGCCCACCTTGTCCCAGATGACGATGGCACGGTCAACCTCGCTGCTGCGTCCGTCCCGCACCACCTCGACGTTCTGGTGAGTGGTGCGGATGTCGGCCGGGTGGATCGACTCCCTGCTGCACAGGACGGTCCTGAGGGCGCGCGCCACGTCCCGACGGGTGTTCGCGTCATCGAACCAGTCCTCCCAGATGATGATCACCGTGGCCGTGGTGCGCAGGTTGGAAACCACCTCGGGGATGCTCTCGGTGCCGTAGTGGATGTCCCGCCATTCCCCGTCACCCGGTTCGCGCACCGAGCAGCCCACGATGCGCTCCCAGGTCACCGCCTGGGCGTGAGTGCAGTACTCCAGGTGCCCCAGCGTCGATACACGGGGCTGTTGCAGGGTCACGTTGGCTCCGCTCCGGATGATGGGGCGGGTCTCCCTTGGCGGAGCGTGGCGCGCCGTGACCACCGTTTCCCCGCCGGACTCCCGCCAGCCCAGGGTGGTATAGGACTGCTTGGCGTGGACGTAGGTGGCCAACGGATAGGCGTCCCGCGCCGCCTCCCTTCGGGTCACCTCGCTGGTGAGCAGCTCGGTCTCGCCGCCCGGCATCAGCTGCACGATGCGGGCCCGCCCGTCGGCGGCATCCCGAATGTCGTTGCGGTGGGGCTGCTGGGGATCTCCGGTCTGAAACTCCGGCGCGTAGTGGTCGCCACGAGCGATCTCCCGGAGCGTCTGGGGCAGCTGTTCCGGCCAGGCGTCGGTGGGCGACGGTATGGCGCGCTCCATCCCGTTGAGGTCGGTCTCCTTAGCCAGACACCTGCCGTGGGTGTTTTTGATGTTGGGATTGGACGGATAGAGCCGGACCGGCTCCACCGGCTGCCCCCAGTAGTTCTCGAGGTTGTCCTCGTGGAACTGGAAGGCGTGACGCGGCGCCACGATGATAAACCGACCCGGGCCGGTTCTCCCGATCCGTCCGGCCCGTTGCCTGACCCTTCCCACCGAGTGGGGCAGGCCCAGGTTGAAGCCCACCTGCAGGTCGGGGATGTCGATGCCCATCTCCATGGCGCTGGTGCTGGCGATGCCGCGGATGTCCCCGGCACGCAGCGCCTCCTCGATGCGCTCCCGGTGCATCAGCCCCGAACGATACGCCATGGCGTCCCGGGACTCCACGATGATGGCGTCCTCGGTGATGCTGCGGGCCGCCTCGATGCCCGCCGCAGCCCGCTCCGCCAGCTGCCGGTCGTCCACGAAGGCGATGTACGACCGGTCCGGATCGTCGCTGATCACCTCCCGCACCGCCGCCTGCAGGTCCCGCCAGCCCTCGTCGTGGGGCTCCCGGCCGACGACGTGCTGCACGGTGAGCTCCGCCCGGGGGCTGCCGTTGTAGCGGTCGTCCACCACCTGGAAGGGCAGGCCGGTCAGCGTTTCGAGGTGCTGGGCCGGGTTGTGGATGGTGGCGCTGGCCGCGACGACACGCAGCGGCTCGAACTGCGCCATCAGCTCCTTGCGTTTCTGCTGCAGCCGGTGCAATAGGTAGAGACAGTGGGTGCCCAGCGCGCCGTCGTAGGTGTGGGCCTCGTCCAGGATCAGGAAGGCCAGGTTGGACAGGAAGCGCCTCACGTTGTACTGGGTGTTCTGGACCTCCCTGAGGTCATTGCGCAGCGGCCGTTTGCCGTAGAGGGGCTCCGAGTAGGCCATCAGCCATTGCTGGATGATATCGGGAGTCATCAGGGCCAGGCGGGTGCGCTGCAGGATCTGACGCCGCTCGGTGAGGTCGCGGGCGTCGCCGTCAATCCGGTTGATGGCCTCGGGGTCAAGTCCGGCGGCCTCCGCCATGTTCCTCCAACGAATGACCTGGTCCCGGGCCAGCGCCTTGATGGGGTAGATGGCAATGGCCGTGGCATTCGGGTGGGTCAGCAGGTGATGCAGGGTGGGCGCCTGGAAGACCAGGGACTTGCCGCTGGCGGTGCCGGTGCTGATCACCAGGTTGTGGCCCTGACCCAACAGCTCCAGCCCCATGGCTTGGTGCAGGTACAGTTGATCGCCGCCCGTCTGCGCCTTCACCGCGGGCCAGGCCGGGCTATCCATCAGCCAAGCAGGCACGTCGCCGTGGCGACCCTCCTGGCCGGGGATGGTGATCTCGTCGTGAATGTTCATGCTGCCGCGGCGACGGTCAGGCCGCCGGGTTCTCTACGTACACGTCCAGCGTGCAAACAATGGCGAGTACGACATCAACTACCAGACGGTGTCCATCCGATCCGATGCCCCCAGCACCTCGTCGCGGGTCACCACCGGCGCGTCCAGTGCATCTGCCTCCGCGGCGATCAGCCGGTCGTGCATCTCCGGCACCTCGGGGAACCGATCCAGCCTCTCCAGTTGGGCCCGGCCCAACTCGGACAGTTCTATCCCGTTCACCGAGTCCAGTGCTTGCAGGAGCGCCGACGGTTCTAGGGGACTGCCCAGCTTGACCGACAGGTAGTAGAACTCGGCCATCACGATGGCCGGAACCACCACCGTGGAGTTGCCAGTCGCCACCAACTGGAAAACGGCGCTGGCGGCGACGCTGAGCCGTTCTGGTGAACGGAAATACCACCAGAGGGCGTGAGTGTCGGCAACGAACCGGGTCCGGCTAACCATCGGCGTCCCCAGTGATATCGTCGGGCAACCGTTCCCTGGTCTCCCAGATTCCTCTGATGTCCTAGAAGTCCTGGTAGTCGGCATTGGCCAGTTGGGAGAGGTTTCCACGCAGCGTGGCCAGGGAGGGCTTATCGCCAGCGCCGGCATCCACCGCGGTGAGCCGGCCGCACGGCCGTCCCCGGCGGGTAATGATCACCTCCTCGCCGTGGTCCAGGTCCCGGAGGATCTCGCTGAGGCGGGCCTTCGCCTCGCGGATGCTATATGTGGTCATGTTGTCCGTCGCGTAAGGGTCGATGGATAAGGCGTTGTGACCACATGTTATCACGCCAGATGGGGCGCCACTGGGGTCTCCACGTAGGTGGAGAGCCGCACTGGGAACTAACCGAATTGCATAATGGATGTTGGGCGAAACAATTTGGGTATCATTGATTCAGGTAGGCCGGCCAACTGCATCTCGCGCCGACCCAACGTAGCGCCATCGAATCAGCGGCACAATCTATGGACCTACAGTTGCGCCTCATAAAATGCTATATCTAAGAGCCTGTCTACGATCTTTTGAGGATTAGCACCATGAAGGCAAGCACCGCCATTTGCAGGCTGGTATTGAGCTTCCTTTCACAGTTCTTCCAGAGTCGGCGGCACTTTTCCAGCCAGGCGAAAGATCGCTCCACCACCCATCGCTTTGGAAGCACCACGAAGGTGTGCAGTTCGTTGCGTTTCACCACTGCCACTGCGGCTCCCAACCGGCTTTGCACCGTAGCGGCAAAGGGCTTCCCGGTGTAACCCCCGTCGACCAGCACCTTCTGGACCTGGCTGAGGTCGGCCCGGTTTTCGTCAAACATCGCCAAAGCCCCAGCCCGGTCGGCAACATTGGCGGTAGTCACAGGTATCGCATGGGGCAATCCTTGTGTGTCCACCGCGATGTGACGCTTGATTCCGGACACCTTCTTGCCCGCGTCATAGCCCTTGCTATCGGCACTGTCCGTGTTCTTGACGCTCTGGGAGTCCACGATGCAGAAGCTGGTCTGCTCTTTCCGTCCATTGCTTTGCCGGACCGCGCCAACCGATTTTTAAGGACTTGCTCCAGAATGGATTCTTTCGCCGGGCCAGGCTGCTCGCTCCATTGCCGGAAATACTGGTAGCAAGTGCGCCAATTGGGGAAGTCCGCAGGCAGCATTCGCCACTGGCACCCGCTTTTCAAGAGGTACAGCACGCCGCAGCAAACGTCATACAAGTCCACGGTGCGGGGTTTGGTCCGGCGGCGAGCCGACTCCAACGTCGGCAGAATCCGGGCGAATTGCTTCCGGCTGATGTCGCTGGGATAGGAATGAGACATGATTACCCCTCCCCTGATAATAGTCTCAACTTAACCTATTTCAGAGATCGTAGACAGGTTCTTAGGGGTGTCGTCAAAACGGTGAGAGGGTGGTAGATTGCTGGAAATAGGGAGAGTGTGGAAGGTGGGGAGTATGACGGCAGCGTACCGCCGCCATGACATGACCGCTGCCGTTTGGCAGCGGCTGAGGCCGCATCTGCCCGCGGGAGAGGGCAAGGGAGGCCGGCCGGCCCATGACAACCGGCAGTTTATCGACGCGGTGTGCTGGATTCTGCGCACCGGCGCTCCTTGGCGCGATTTGCCCTCGGACTACGGAGACTGGAAGAACACTCACCGCCGCTTCTGCCGCTGGCGAGACCGCGGCGAATGGGCCAAGTTGCTGGAGGAAGTGATTGACGACCCCGATTATGAGTGGCTGATGATAGACGCCAGCTATATCAAGGCCCATCCCCACAGCGCTGGGGCCCGTGGTGGCAACCAAGCCATAGGCCGCACAAAAGGGGGCTGAACAGCAAGCTGCACTTGGCGGTGGACTCCCACGGTATGCCGGTGAGGCTGATGGTAACCGCAGGCACGACGGCCGATTGTACCCAGGCACTGCCCCTGATGGAAGGCATTGCAGCGGAGTGCTTGCTGGCAGACAAGGCTTATGACACCAACGAAATCGTAGCTGCTGCTGTGGATCGGGGAATTAACCCAGTAATACCGCCCAAGAGCAACCGGAGGGAAAAGCGGGACTATGACCGGGCGCTGTACAAGTTGCGGCACTTGGTGGAGAACGGATTCCTGAAATTCAAGCAGTGGCGAGGGGTTGCGACCCGTTATGCCAAGAGAACGGCGTCATACTCGGCCATCTGCCAGCTCCGGGCCGTGATGGTCTGGAGCAAACTTTTTTGACGACACTAATTAGGGGGTGTCGTCAAAACAGTGAGAGGGTGGTAAATTGCCGGTAACAGGGAGAGTGTGGAAGGTGGGGAGTATGACGGCAGCGCACCGGCGCCACGATATGACAGACGGTGTTTGGGAGCGGCTGAGGCTGTACCTGCCCGGGGAGCAGGCAAGAGAGGTCGGCCGGCCCATGACAACCGGCGGTTTATCGACGCCGTTTGCTGGGTTCTGCGCACCGGCGCTCCTTGGCGCGATTTGCCCCCGGACTACGGAGACTGGAAGAACACCCACCGCCGCTTCTGCCGCTGGCGGGACCGGGGTGTGTGGGCCGGACTGTTGGAGGAAGTGATGGATGACCCTGATTTCGAGTGCCTGATTTCGAGTGGCTGATGATAGACGCCAGCCACATCAAGGCCCATCCCCACAGTGCCGGCGCTCGGGGGGGGAATCAGGCTATTGCCCGCACCAAAGGGGGCTGAACAGCAAGTTGCACCTGGCGGTGGACTCCCACGGAATGCCGGTAAGGCTGGCGGTTACTGGAGGCACGGTGGCCGACTGCTCTTTGGCGTTGCCCCTGATCGAGGGTATAGAGGCGGAGTGTCTGCTGGCGGACAAAGCCTATGACACCAATGAAATCATCGCCACCGCTCGGGCATCGGGAATGAACCCAGTGATACCGCCCAAAAGCAACCGGAGAGAAAAGCGGGACTACGACCAGGCACTGTACAAGTTGCGGCACTTGGTGGAGAACGGATTCTTGGACTTCAAGCAGTGGCGCGGAGTGGCGACCCGTTATGCCAAGAGAGCGGCGTCATACCTGGCCATTGGCCAACTCCGGGCAGTGATGATCTGGAGCAAACTCTTTTGACGACGCCCTCTAGGAAACGATCATGGGGGCGGAGAATCCTCCTTTCCGAATCAGGACGTCTCCAGGCAAGCGGCTCAAGTGGAATAGTCCATCCGCGCAGCGGCTTAATCTTCCGTTCACCGTCTCGTTGCATTTGACTTGCCGCCCACAACGCAGGCTGGACATCTGAGACCAATTGAGTGGGTAACCTCAGCTCGACGGCAATGGATGAAAAGTCCGTTAGGCCGTTTTCGGACAGGTCGATATATTCGTACACGCTTAACAGACAGCGGTCGCCGACTGGGAACTTGCCCGTTCAGCGCTGTCCGAAAAAAGGGCGGTTGATAGACACACTGCGTTACAGATACTGCCGCGTCAGTAGCGCGGCAGTGAAGGCGCTTTCTGGCTGCGAGCCGGACAGCCGACCACAAAAGCTGGACTCCCCACTAACCGGGGCTCTCACGCTGCGGTGGACGCCGCGGCTGGGGGAAAGCCTGAGGTCCGGTCCTCACCATCGGGTATAGGCACCAGCTGGTAGCCCAGTTGGGCCGCCCGCCGTTTGGCAGCGCGCAAGGCTCTGTGTTGATACTGACTTTCGTAATATTCGGCGCCAGCATCCACGTACTCCTGGCCGTACCGCAGCATGGTGTAGATGAGCCTGGCCAGCTTGTGCGCCGTGGCGGTGATGGCCTTGGGCGCGCCCATCTGCGCTTTCTTCCGGCGTAGGAACGCGCCCAGGGCACTGTCGGAGCGGTGCAGCGCGTTGGCCGCCAGACGCAATGCCGCCGCGGCCCGATTGGCGCTGGGCTTGGTCTTTGAGCTCATGACCCTGCCGCCGGTGATACGGTTGTCGGGGCTCAGTCCCAGCCAGGATGCGAAGTGCTTGGCGCTCGGCCATTTCGTCATGTCCGTGCCAATCTCGCTAACCACCTTCAACGCCGTGAAGCCGTCGATGCCGTCGATCCGGGTCAGATCCACTCCCGTCATCCGAAACAGGTGCGTTCGAATGTCGAAGCGGGGTGCGTTCCCCTGGCCGCGCTTTTTGCCATCGGGAGCCGAAGACTCGCCATCGCTGCGGTCCTCGAACCGTTCCAGCTGGGCTTCAATCTCCCAGTCGCACTCGGCAATCTTCTCGTGATAGAACCGGTACAGTTCCAGGGCCTGGGTCAGCTCGAAGATGTGCTCCTCCCGCCAGTGCCCCTGCAACGACTTGGCAATCGTGGCTTCGTCTGCTTTCATGCCAGGACGACGAAACTGCGCCAGCTTTCGGGGGTCCCGTTCGCCGTCCACGATGGCCTCGATAATGTCCATGCCGGTCCTGCCAGTGATGTTGCTGATGACGTGCTGGAGCTTCACGTTCATCTGGGTCAGCGCCTTCTGCATATGCTGGATATGATGGGACGCATACTGCACCAGCATGGCCCGCTGCCGCAGGTAGCTGCGCAGACGCCGGATCTCCGCCTCCGGCCGAAAGGCTCCCGACAGCAGGCCGTAGGTGTGCAGCTGCTGCAGCCACTGGCAGTCCAGCACGTCGGTCTTGCGGCCGGACACGTTCTTGATGCGCCGCGGGTCCACCAGCATCACCTGGAACCCGCGCTCTTCGAGCACCCCGAACAGCGGTATCCAGTACACGCCGGTGGACTCCATGACCACGGTCTCCACGCCACACTCCGCAAGCCAGTCCGCCAGGCGATACAGGTCCGCCGTAAAGCCGGAGAACTCTCGCACCGGCGGCTCTACGCGGTCCGCAGGCACCGCCACGAAATGGCTGGTGGCGCCCACGTCAATGCCCCCAGCGTTCAGGTTCAACTGGGACAGCTCCGCTGGCAGACGCTGCCGCTCCCTTGCGGTCTTTCCCACCGGTTTCGCGCTCCTCTGGCGTGTAGTCATCATATCCCCTCTACCATTACAGCGTAGGCGCATCGCCGGAGGAAGTCACTGACAACGTACGCTCTCCCCAACGGGATCGCCCCGAATTGGGGGCGTCACCAATGATGCCGCCGTAAGACTCCCGGACCATGCTTTGCGCCGGGCAACAAGCGCCAATGTCCTCTCGGTCTTGGTCCGGACGACACGCCTCGTCATGAGATTACACGCCCGCCTCGGTCTCGTCAGTTAGTCTCCTCTGCACGGCCCGCAACGCGGACATAGTGATGCTTTGCGCAATTCAAGCGGCGTAGGCCAACGAATCTATCAGTCGGTGGTACAGAGCGACCAGGACTTTCCGTATATCGGGGTCAGCGGCTCGGCTTTGTACAATCAAGCGGCATAGGCTAGCGTGTCGAGCATCCTGCGGTACAAGAGGCGCGGGACTTTTATCGATTCGTGCTCGCGCTCGGACGGCATAAAAGTACCCTGCTGCACCCAGAGGTGTCGTCTGACCAGGGCGATGGCGTCGGCGAAGGAAGGGCTGGTCTTGTCATACCATGCCGTGGTGCGCGGAGCCATGCCACCCTGCTGACCGATCAGGATATCCGCCGCCAGCGTCACCACGCTGAACAAGCCAAAGAGCGCGGGGGTGGTCCGCGCGATGGCTCGTTCCGACCACTGGCGCTGGGTTTCCATGCCCAGGTGAGCCCGCAGCTCCTCAAAGGTCACCTCGACCTGCCACCGCAGCAGATACCACTGCAATATCCGCAGCGGTTCCGCCGCGACGTCGGTGCATAGCAAGGCATAGGGCCCGCGGCGCTCCGCCAGGTATCTGACGACGACCCAACGTATGGGAAGGCGCGGCGGCCCGCCGTGGTACCACAGCGCCACGCCCGAAGCGAGCTCGACCATGGTGGTACTGCCGTCGGAACCGGTGGCGCGGTAGGGGGTCCATTGGGTAGCGGGATCGTCCAGTACCGCAGTGGGATTGGGCAGTCGCGCTCCGACCACCCGGGGCCGCCCGATCTGGCCGGGCCGCCGCGCTGGCGCGGGCTGGTGCAGGGACGCATCCTTGCGCAGTTTGGTGACGACGACAACGGGCTTCGACATGCCCTGGCAATGCCGCAGGAACTCCCGCTTGGCGTAGCCGCCATCGGCCACCACCACCAGGTCCCGGTCCGGCAGCCACCGGCGCCGGCAGACCAGCATCTGCTGGGCGTAGTCGGTGACCGTCTTGTGCCGGCGGCCTTTGCGTCGGTCATAGCGGGCCGACACCACCAGCGCGGTCAAAAACGGCAGCGCCCAGTGTCGACCCGCCCATCCGATACGCGTCAGCAACATCAGGCTCACCCATTGCAGTCCGGGAGTCATCACCACCTGGTCGTCGGTGGAGCGTACGGGATCCCGGTACCGCCCCTTGGCCGCAATCTTCCGGCCCCAGCGTCGGTCCACCGTCTCGTCAATGCCGAACACCAACGGCTCGGTGGACGAACCAAGGCGCCCGGCCACCAGCAGCAACAGCACCCGGCTCAGTCGCAGTGGCGACCACTGGGCGCGGTTGAGCACGTGGTGATAGATGGCGAAGTCGCCGTGCTGCCCAATCCCCAGGATGTTGAGGGCGGAGGACACGGTGCGCTTGCCGGGAGACAGGATCGCTCCTACCGCCAGGAGTTGAGCCTTGCGCCAGGTCCTGGGGTCAAACAGGTGCTCAAAGGGCAGCAGCAGGGTTACTATGACTGCGGGCAGGGTAGGCATGCTCGACCTCTTGTAGTGATTTGGTCGAGCTTACCCTGTTCTTATAATTCTGCTAGCTTTTGTACAAAGTCGAGGGCTGGCCGCCGACAGTGAAAAACTCTCTGACGCCAGCCACAAGTGGCGGCGCACCAGAGCGATGGCATCCACGCAGGTCGGCGACGGCTTGGCGTACCACGCCGCTGTGCGATGGGTCGATCCGACCACTGGCGTGGGGTCTCCACGCCCAGGTGAGCCCGCACCTCCTGGAAGGTGACCTCCAGTTGCCAGCGCAGCACCAACCATTCCAAGCTCTGCGCCGGGTCCACGGCCAGGTCAGTGCACCGCAAAGCCGGTGTGGCGAATTCGCCCTGGGGGTCCCGAACCAAGACCCAGCGCCGGGGCACGGGTGGCTTGCCCGAGCGATACCAGACCGCCGTTTGCCAGGTAAGTTCCACCGTGCGGGTAGTGCCGTCGTACCAGGCTACCGACACCTCTACCCCTGACACGGTGGGCAAGTCCAGGAGTGCCTTCAGCCAGGAGTGCCTTCAGCGCGGGCAGCCGTCGGCCTTGCAACGGAGGCCGACCGTGCTGGCTCGGCTGACGTGCTGGCGCCGGTTCATCAAGGGCGGCGTCCAGGCGCAAGCGCGCGATGAGAGTAACCGGCTGGGCCGACGATTGGCAGCAGTGGAGCAGGTCCAGAGTGGAGCAGGTCCAGCACGGCGTAGTTGTTGTCGCCCACCAGCACCAGGGGGCGCTGCGGCAGCCAGCGGCGCAGTTGCAGGATTATCTGCCGCGCCCAGTCGGTGAGCTTTTGTGGCGGCGTCCGCGCTGCCGGTAGCAGCGTGCCCAGGGCGCCAGTACCGTGAGAAAGGGCAAGGCCCAATCGCGTCCGGCCCAGGGGACCTGGCCCAGCCACATCAGGGAGATCCAGCGCAGGCCGCTGGCCTTGACCAGGTGGCTCCGGCTGGAACGCACCGCATCGCGGTAGATGCCCAAGGATTTGATCTGAGGGCCGTGACGCCGCTCCAGGGTTTTGTCGATGCCGCAGATCAACGCACCATCGCCCTGATCCAGGTGCTGGAGCAGCCGCAACAGCAGGGTGCGAGCCGCCGGGCGGGGCGACCACACCGCCCGATTGAGCACCTCATGGTAACGGGCATAGTCGCGCTGGTCGCTGCGGCCCATGACGCGCCGCGCCGCCGCCACGGTACGTTGGCCTGGGACCAGTACGCGCCGACCAGCAGGATGTGGGCTTTACGCCAGGTCGGGCTGTGAAACAGCGTGGCGAAGGGATGGAGCAGGGATACAATGGCATTGGGCAGGGTGAGCATGGCTGGGCCTTCCGTGGCAAGTGTGGTCTGGCCAGCTTACCCTGTCTTTATACTTTTTCTAAATTATGCGTAAAGTCCAGCTTTGGTGCTCACCATGGAGGATGCAGCTGATGAAGGTGTTGAGTTGCGCAACAGGCTGGATGCTGCGATCACGGACGCGGCCTTCTATAGTTTGGACGATGACTACATGTCGATCGAGTTAACCTCGCCAGAGAAGCGGCTCTGCGGTTGCGGCACCGTGCGAGAAACGAATGGGTGGAGCGCCGTCGACTGCGGTTTGGAAAAGCTTGCGAAAGGATAATGGTCGATTCGGCGAGGACATCTCGGTTGGATCTGGGGAAGCTGAATAGCTGTTCCAAAGGATCTGCGATCAAGGTTGCAGCGTGGTGATTGCGGAAGGGAAGTTCGGGTACAATCGTAAGGTAATCTGGATTGTGAGGTTTGGTTCATGAGTTACAAAGCGGAATACATTTGGATTGACGGACAGGAGCCCACTGCCAAGCTTCGGTCAAAGGCAAAGATCGTTCCCGATGGTGAGGATCCTCCCGTTTGGGGTTTCGACGGCTCCAGCACCAACCAGGCCCCTGGCGAAAACTCGGACTGCGTGCTCAATCCGGTCCTCATGGTGCCTGACCCTATCCGGCGCGGCGACCATAAGCTCGTGATGTGTGAAGTCCTGCTCACCGACATGACGCCGCACTCCTCCAACACCCGAGCCTCCTGCGCTGCCGCGGCTGAAAAATACGCCTCCCTGGACTTCTGGTTCGGCATAGAGCAGGAGTACACCTTCTTTGACGGAATCAAGCCGTTGGGCTGGCCGGACAACGGTTTCCCAGCGCCCCAGGGCGGCTACTACTGCGGCGTCGGTTCCGACGAGGTTTTCGGCAGGCCCGTGGTGGAGCAGCATATGGACGCTTGTTTGTACGCCGGCCTGGCTTTTGCCGGCATCAACGGCGAGGTCATGCCGGCCCAATGGGAGTTTCAGATCGGACCGGTCGGAGCGCCGACCGCGGCCGACCACTTGTGGCTGGCTCGCTGGCTGCTCTACCGCATCGGCGAGGAAGTAGAGACCGTGGACGGGCGCAAGGGCATCAGCGCCACCCTCGATCCCAAACCGGTCAAGGGCGACTGGAACGGCGCCGGTGCTCACACCAACTTTTCTACCAACCAGATGCGGGAGAACTATGATGCCTGTGTCGCCGCAGCAGAAGCCCTCCAGACCCGTCATGATTTGCACATCGAGAACTACGGGCACCGGATTGAAGAGCGGCTAACTGGCTTGCATGAGACGTGCTCCTACCGGGAATTCCGCTACGGCGTATCCGACCGGGGCGCTTCGGTGCGGATTCCTTGGCAGGTGGCCCGAGATGGCAAGGGGTACATCGAAGACAGGCGTCCCAACGCCAACTGTGACCCATACACTGTGACCAGGTTGATCATCGAAACCGTGGGCGGCGCGGCTGTTTACTGACTGCTAATTCCATCTTCACTCGATCCGCGGCTCTGCTATCGGCTTTCCTTTAGGAAGTCTGCCGCCATCTCCGCCACGGCGATGACGGTCAGGTTAGGGTTGGCCCGCACGGCCTCGGGCATTATGGAGGCATCGACGACGCGCAGCCCCTGTGTGTCGCGCACTTTCCCGTGCTGGTCCACTACGGCCGTCTCGTCATCTGCGCGGCCCATCCTGCACGTGCTGGAGACGTGGTGGGCCGTTATGACCTGTCTCCTCATCCACAAGTTCAGCGCTTCGTCACTCTCCAGGATCTCATCCGAGGGGCCGGAGCGCTCCTCCATTATACCGTCGAAGGCCCTGTGCCTGAACAGGTTGGCGCACATCCGGACACTCGCCCGCATTCGTTCCAGGTCGAAGGAGTGGTCCAGGAGGTTGAGGTCTATGTGGGGTTGCTGTCTCGGGATCGGATGGTCAGTTCTCCTTGGCTGAGCGCCATGTACAGGCACTGGCTGACCCTATCCCCTCGGGCTCCACATGGTCAACGCCGCGCATGGGCGTGGCCGACGAGTAGTTGCCCATATAGATGACCATGTCATTGCTGGAGGGCGATCCGGGCGCGGTGAATCTTAGGGTCACGGTGCCGGTGTTGACCTGGTTTGTGTCCAACGGGAAGTCCCGTCGTGTGCGCCAGAACATCGGTATGTCAGGGTGGTCTCTCAGGTTGCGACCCACGCCGGGGAGGTTCCTGACGATGGGTATATCCAGCGCACGGAGTTGATCGGCCGGTCCTATTCCCGACAGCAGCAGTAGCTGCGGCGATTCTATGGCGCCTGCGCAGAGGATGATCTCTTCTCCGTGGAACTCGTTGTCTCCATCCATCGTGGTCTGGCGACGCTGCGGAGTAGCTGGTCGGGGTAATTCTCGGGACTGCGGCTATGGTGTGAATCGTCGGCTGGCGCGCTGCTGGTGGGCTCAGAGCGGCACAGGAGGCCAACAGGGATCCTGTGGCTCCTGTGAGTTTGCGTCGGTGGCCGATGCTTATTCCGGTCCTGCGACCGAAGCTGACGTGGAGTTCGACAGCTTCCGTCCGTCGCTGGTGCAGATGGCGCTAGTGACGTCGCAGTCCGTTGTCTACGGCTTTGCCGGGTGTTTGGGCTGTTCCTGTCAGTTGCCCGGTTCGTTATTGCGCCAGCCGGAGCCGAACGTCATCCCGTCGTAGCCGGCCCCAGAGGCGTACGTCGTCGGTGGTCAACCAGTTCCCTTGGGCGGTGGACTCAAACATATTCGTTCCGAGCAGGTCCTCAAGGTCCGTTCCCACCATGCTCTTGTCGTAGTGGTCCACGATCGTGCCGCTTCCGGCGGCTATGAATGCGAACCATTCCCCTTCGACGTTACCGGCGCTGTTGTAGTAGTCGATGGTCGCCGCCAGTCCTGAGTAAACGCTCTCTGGGCCGCTGAAGTAGGCGACGGTCCTTTCCAGTCCCACCAAGCGGAACTTGGCGACGGCGGCTGCCGCAAAGGACTGGGTGAACTCATCGGAGTCTATATACCAGCTGGAGGCGAACAGCAGCCCGTCATGTCTCACCACCCAGGCGTTTTTGAGCTGCATGGCGCCGGTGTGGCCGGGACCGAGTCTGTCGCTCTTCGGGTTTTGGTAGACGTAGGAGACCCACATACCGTCCTCCGTGGCGGAGAGCATGTTCGGCCCGAAGTTGTCGCCGTTGGCATCGGTGCCCACCCAACCCTTGAGGTCGAGGCCCAGGCGGTGGGCGTCGAGATGCCCAATTACCAGGTCGTCCTGGTCGACGACGAAGACGTACCACTCGCCGTCGACGCTCTCTGGGTGGCGTAGTACGCAAGGGTGATGTCGAGTCCTCGGGTGTCGTACCTGCTGATTGCCTGGTTTACGAGGAACTTGGTGTACTCAATGGGGACTGGACCTGGACGGGATGGAGGCCACCACGCTGCGGGCGATCCGCTCGGCCTCAGCGGGGGTGAGTCCGGTCCGCGGTTCGGGAATGGCTGCTATGGCGGCCTGGACCATCTGCGCGACCTCTTCTTCAGACAACCCCCTGTTGTCCGGCTGCCACATCTCGGCCAGCGCCGCCCCGATGGCCTCCTCGACGTCGGCTGCGGTGAGTTCGGGCGCGGGTTCGGATCGTACCTGTTCTGCCCTTGCACCTGAACGTCGTGTTGTTCAGGCTTCCTACGCCCCGCGCCTAATACTCAGTCAACGTTGGAAAGGCAGGGGTAGAAACGATGGAGTTTGGCTCTGGCGTCGTGGGTACTGAACCGTCAGTTGATGGTGATCCCCGCTGCGTTGCGTTGGGTCTCGTAGGCGGTGATCTGGTCGTGGTCGTCCAAAAGTTCAGGAAACTCCCGCCATTGCTCGACGGTGGTGTCCGGGAAAGGCATGAAGGGAGACTGGATGGGCATTCCATCGTTTAACGACACCAATTGAACATTGCCGACGCTGGTTGTGTAACTGGGCATATCGGTATTGCCTCTCGATACGTTAGCCTTCTAACGGTTTATCTTTCCGAGCATCATATTACCCCAAATAACAGGTCCTGTTGAGGGATAACATCGGAGTCTCGTACATTGTCAAGGGCGTTGGCAACCTCATGCGTACTCACTTTGGAGTGGAGGGTTGAAAAAGCCGGTTTGTCCGGGTAAAGAACAGGTGACGCACCCACGTTCCTGCTTCGAGAGACCGACCATGTCATGCTATCACCGGATCGCCACGTTTCTGGAGGAGTCGGCGCCGGAGTTGCGCGCCGGCCGAGGGACCGATTTGGCCGTGCTCACCGCCGCCATTCTGGAAAGGTCGGACCTTTGATCAATAACCGGGACGACTGGCGCGGGACTGGCCCCGCCATGCGTAGACCGGTATGCAACGGCCGGCTTTCGGGGTAGAGCAATGACCAACGTTACCGCCTGGCGGACGAGGCTGGCCCACGCCCTGCCCTTCTACTACGGCTGGGTAATCGCGGGGAACGGGGTGGCGTTGAGCCTGTCCACCCGGACCGTGATGGCGGTGGCGACCCTTTCCGTGTTCGTTGTTCCGATGACCCAATCCATGGGTTGGTCGGTGGGGATGTTCTCCGGTGCGGTCAGCCTGGGAGGGCTGGTCGCGGTTTTCATTTCGCCCATCGTGGGGAGATGGCTGGACAAGTACGGCGCCGGAGTAATCCTCGGGGCGGGTTCATTGGCCACGGGTGCGCTGGCGATTGGGTTGGCCTTCGTTACCCATCCGCTGGCCTTCTATTTCCTGTACGTTCCGGGGCGGATGATCTTCTCCGGTCCGATGGAGTTGGGGCTGCCCACCGCCATCAGCAACTGGTTCGTCCGGCGGCGTCCGATGGGGCTGGCCGTGGACGCCGTCGCCAAGGGGGCCGGCCTGGCCATCGTCCCCTGGGCGATGCAGCTGATCATAACGGGGTATGACTGGCGGACGGCGTGGGTGACCCTGGGTATTCTGACCCTTGCCTTGGGGGTTGTTCCATCCCTGTTGCTGGTGGCACGGCGGCCGGAGGATATGGGGCTGGAACCTGACCCGGTACCGGCACGGGAAGACTCGGCCAACCAGGATTCCGCGGCGGCCGAAGGTTCCGGCAACGCCAGCAGCTTCGCCGAGACCAACTTCACAGTGCGGCAGGCACTGCGAACGCGGGCGTTCTGGATCCTGGCGGTCTTTTCCGGCGCCGGTATGATGGTCCAGGCGGGGGTGAGCCTGCACCAGGTCTCCCACTACATTAGCCAGGGAGTTGACCCGCGTTTCGCCGCGATGAGCGCGAGCACGTTCGCCCTGGCCCAAATGCCCGCGAGCCTCTTCTGGGCGGCCTTGGCGCGGCGGATGCCCATCCGATTCCTGATGATGGGAGCGGCGTTCGTGGTGGCGCTGGCCGCGACGGGGACGGTGATGAGCGACTGGCTGCTGCCGGAGATAATCTCGGCAGCGGGGGTCGGGTTCGGCGTGGGCGGCCTGCACCTGCTGACACGGCTGGTGTGGGCGGACTACTACGGGCGGCAGAACCTGGGGACAATCCGGGGGCTGACGATGTCGGTGCAGGTGGGCGGACAGGCCCTGGGGCCGGTAATCGCCGGGTTCATGTTCGACTATTTCGACAGCTACCGGATCCCGTTTACGTTTTTCGCCGTCGCAGTGTTCCTGGCGGGAATCATGGCGCTGGCGGCCAAACCGCCACCGGCTCCAACCCCGGAGACTGCGAGGGAACCGGCGGGCGTTTCGGGTTAATCCGACCGGCGATCTCCCATCCCGGGAGGTTGACCATACCCCGAGCTACCGCACTGCTGTCCCCGAATAAACCCCGGCAACTTGGGCCGGCTTCTGTCGCCCAAACCACCGATCACGAAGCCGCGTCACGAAGCCGCGGGCGAGGTTTGTCCCTCCCGGGGCAGGGAATCTTCCCAGTTGGGGATGAGGATGCGGGAGGATGATTCCAGCAACAGGATGAAGACGACACCGACGAGACTTGCGGCAATCGAAATGGTCCACGCGAGGTCGTAGGAGCCTCCCCCGATGTCGATGAAGCCAAGGTACCGCACCGGAGCTTCGCCACTGCGGAAGTCGTAGACCAACCCGCCAACCAGTCCTCCGAGGGCCATGCCCAAGCCGGAGCCGAGGTGCTGGAATCCAAAAATGGACCGAACCGGACCCATGCCATAGTACTGGCGGTTGGCGATGAGGAAGGCGGACATTTCCCCGCCGAATCCGATGCCGAAGAGGACCGCGAAGAGGTAGAACTCCCATGCGCTCTGGGCCCAGAAAAGCATTATGACGGTGACGCCCTGCAGGAAGTAGGGCAGGATCATCGTTACCTTGGCGCCCCAGAGGTCCGCAAGGATGGGAATGAACAGGCGGCTGCTGACGCTGGCCATGGTGTAGATGGTGACGATCCAGGCTGCGGTCGTGAGGGACAATCCCTGCTCGGTAGCGAAGAACACGACGTGCCAGATGACGACAGCGTGGCCCAAGCAGCCGAGGAAGTGGATGAAGGGGAGGTTCCAGAAAGCCCGGGTCCGGCGGGCATGCTGCAGGAAGACCTTGCTGCGCAACTTGGCGGTTGCGGCGTTGACGGGTACTGGCACCGGGTCGTCGTCGGTGGCCCCCAGGGGCTTCATCCCGCGGTCGGCGGGTTCGCTGTGGAAGAAGAACAACAGGGAGAACAGGATTACTCCACCCACGGCGGCGATGATCCAGAACCCGACCTGCCATCCGGTCAGGGCTACCAGCAGCGCCAGGCCCGGTGCGGTGACCGATGCTCCCATGCCTCCGATGGACTGCTGGATGCCGACGGCGACGCCGAGCTTCCTCTTGAACCAGGCGGCGACGGTGGTGGGGATGTTGACGGTGAAGAGGGCCTGGGCCAATCCCAACAACAGGCTGTAATAGAGGTAAAGTTCCCAGATCTGGTCCACGGTGCTGAGGAGCAGCATCCCGACCACATAGAGCGTCGCCGCGACAAACAGCGATTTGCGCGCTCCGTAGCGGTCGCCGACCCATCCGGAGACGGGAGCAAGGAGGGCGCTGGCGACGCTGCGGAAGACCTGAGCGAGGACAATGGCGGTGACGCCCCAGGCGAAGTCGGTCTGGAGGACGACGAGGATGACGGCGAAGGCCTGGCTGACGAAATTGGCGGTGACCCGGAGCATGGTGCCCATCCCGACCACGAGCCAGGCGTAGTGGTACTGCTCCCGCAGGTAGTTCATCCGGTCCGACAGGTCGATACTCAAACCGAATCACTCTCCATTATCAGGATGGGTCGTTGTGCGCCGGGCCGGAAGTCGTCGGGAAGGCGGGGCGCACAACCTAGCATCCGCAATTGGGGCATTGTAACCACGCCAGAGTCGGGTGGCAACTTGACGTACCCGAGGAGAGAAGCGCTCAAGTGTCAAACTGGACAAAAGCGGACATTCGCGTGTAGGGAGAGCGGTGCTTGGTTTGAGATTGTCCGGTTATTTTCCGTGTTTTCCCGTCGAATCTCCTGATTTTGTCCGCCAATGGTAATGGGTCAAGGGGACGTCGTCCCGAGAGCGGAATGACCTTTCTAGTATTCAGTCAAACCTGTATCGACAGATACGGCGGGAGGTGAGCCGGAGTGGCTACGCTGAGTAGCAATCAGCGGTGCGGGAGGTGCGGCATCCATGGTTCAGGAGAAGTACGGGGTACAGTTGACGGTGGAGGAACGAGCCGGGCTCCGACAATTGATACGAAGCGGCCAGCGTTCCGCACGGGTAATCACTCGGGCGCGCATCCTGCTCCGGACTGAGGAAGGGTGGAGCGCGTCCCAGGTGGTGGCGGCCTTGGACACGTCGCCGCGCACGGTGTTCCGCACCAAACGGCGGTACGCCGAGGAAGGATTGGACGGCGTGCTGCACGACCATCCCCAAGCCAACCGGTATCGTAAGCTGGACGACAAAGGTGAAGCCCACCTGATTGCCCTGGCATGCAGCGCTGCGCCCGAAGGCCATGACCACTGAGCCCTTGACCAGTTATCCTGCGGTTGCTGGCCGACCAGGCGGTGGAGTTGGGGTTGGTGGAATCGTTGTCATACGAGACGGTGCGTCTGCGGCTGAAAAAACATCCTCCAGCCGTGGCGGAAGCAGCAGTGGTGCATCCCCAAGGTGAACGGGGAGTTTGTGGCGGCCATGGAGGACGTGCTGGACCTCTATGGGGAACCCTACGACCCCCACCGGCCGGTGGTGTGCTTTGACGAGACCTCCACCCAACTGTTGGCCGATGTGCGAACACCGCTGCCCGCCCAACCGGGACGACCGCGGCGTCAGGACCACGCGTACCGCCGGGCGGGCACCCGCAACATCTTCCTGACCTGCGAACCCCTGGCCGGTTGGCGCCACCTAGCCATCACCGAACGCCGCACCATGCCGGACTTTGCCCACCAGATGCGGTGGCTGGTGGATGTGGCCTATCCTCACGCTCCGGTGGTACGGGTGGTGCTCGACAATCTGAACACCCACCGCATGGCTGCGCTTTACGAGGCCTTCCCCGCCGCTGAGGCCAGGCGCATCGTGAAACGCCTCGAGTTTCACCACACTCCCAAGCACGCCAGTTGGCTGAATATGGCGGAGATTGAGTTCAGCGTCTTGACCCGAGCTTGCCTCCAGGGGCGCAATCCCGACGAACCTGCCCTGCAACGGGCCATCGGCGTCTATGAGTCCGAGCGTAACGCTAGGAAAGCCACCATCGACTGGCGGTTCAGCACTCAGGATGCCAGACACAAACTGCAGCGGTTTTATCCCTGCTACTCCAACATTGACTGAGTACTAAACCAAAGCCAAGGTTAAACCCGCATTGGAGTTGGGTAGAATTGACGGTGGTTGAGTTGGTCGGTGAACAAATCAGAGTTGGAGGTTGCTGTTGGGCATGATGGAGATGGGAGTGCTGCTGGAGCGGTGGCGAATGGATGAGGCTGAGGTACGACGGCGGATGTATCGGGCTCAGACGCCACGGGAGCGGGAAAGGTGGCACGCGCTGTGGCTGCTGGCGCGGGGTTGGACGGCCGCGGCAGTAGCTCGGGCGTTGGAAAGGGATGCCCACACCATTGGCCAATGGGCCGAGGCATTCGCGGAAGGCGGTCCTAAGAGCCTGTCTACGATCTTTTGAGGATTAGCACTATGAAGGCAAGCACCGCCATTTGCAGGCTGGTATTGAGCTTCCTTTCACAGTTCTTCCAGAGTCGGCGGCACTTTTCCAGCCAGGCGAAAGATCGCTCCACCACCCATCGCTTTGGCAGCACCACGAAGGTGTGCAGTTCGTTGCGTTTCACGACTGCCACTGCGGCTCCCAACCGGCTTTGCACCGCAGCGGCAAAGGGCTTCCCGGTGTAACCCCCGTCGACCAGCACCTTCTGGACCTGGCTGAGGTCGGCCCGGTTTTCGTCAAACATCGCCAAAGCCCCAGCCCGGTCGGCAACATTGGCGGTAGTCACAGGTATCGCATGGGGCAATCCTTGTGTGTCCACCGCGATGTGACGCTTGATTCCGGACACCTTCTTGCCCGCGTCATAGCCCTTGCTATCGGCACTGTCCGTGTTCTTGACGCTCTGGGAGTCCACGATGCAGAAGCTGGTCTGCTCTTTCCGTCCATTGCTTTGCCGGACCGCGCCAACCGATTTTTAAGGACTTGCTCCAGAATGGATTCTTTCGCCGGGCCAGGCTGCTCGCTCCATTGCCGGAAATACTGGTAGCAAGTGCGCCAATTGGGGAAGTCCGCAGGCAGCATTCGCCACTGGCACCCGCTTTTCAAGAGGTACAGCACGCCGCAGCAAACGTCATACAAGTCCACGGTGCGGGGTTTGGTCCGGCGGCGAGCCGACTCCAACGTCGGCAGAATCCGGGCGAATTGCTTCCGGCTGATGTCGCTGGGATAGGAATGAGACATGATTACCCCTCCCCTGATCTGGACTTTGCGTATTTTTTAGGAAAAGAATAAGGACAGGGTAAGATGGCCTGACCCCACTTTCGACGAAAGGTCCAGCCATGCTCACCCTGCCCGATGCCATTGTAGCCGTTCTCGTTCCCTTCGCAACGTTGTTCAGCAACCCAACCTGGCGCAAAGCGCAGGTGTTGCTGGTGGGCGCGATACTGGCGCCAGGCCAGCGCACGGTGGCCGCGGCGCTGCGGGTCATGGGTCGCAGCGATGACGGCGACTTCGCCCGCTACCATGAGGTGCTCAACCGGGCGGTGTGGTCGCCCCGTGCGGCCGCGGGTATTCTGTTGGTATTGTTGCTCCAGCACCTGGATCGCGGCGATGGCCCCCTGATCTTCGGCGTCGACGAAACCTTGGAGCGGCGTCGGGGCCGTAGCATCGGCGCTCTGGGCGTTTACCGTGATGCGGTGCGTTCCAGCCGCTCCCAAGTGGTCAAAGCCAGTGGTTTGCGCTGGATCTCCCTGATGTGGCTGGGCCAGGTGCCCTGGGCGGGACGCCATTGGGCCCTGCCGGTGCTCACGGTGCTGGCGCCATCGGCGCGGTACTATCAGGAGAGAGGCCGTCGGCACAAGAAGCTCACCGACTGGGCACGCCAGATGGTCCTGCAACTGCGCCGCTGGCTGCCGCAGCGGTCGCTGGTGCTGGTGGGGGACAACGGCTACGCTGTGCTCGACCTGCTGCACTGCTGCCAGTCCCTGTCGGAACCCGTTACCCTGATCGCCAGACTGCGCCTGGATGCCGCCCTCTATGCGCCCGCGCCACCCCGTCAACCGGGTCAGAACGGCCGCCCAGCGCTGAAGGGCGCACGACGACCCTCGCTGAAAGCGCTCCTTGAGCAGCCCCCGGCTACTGACCAGCCTCAGGTAACCTGGACCAGCGCCACGGTGGGCTGGTACGACGGCGCCACCCGCACTGTGGAACTCACCTCCCAGACCGCAGTCTGGTACCGCTCGGGCAAACCCCCGGTGCGCATTCGCTGGGTGCTGATCCGAGACCCACAGGGCGCCTTCGCGCCCCAGGCCCTGCTGTGCACCGACCCGTCGGCAGACCCGACGCAGATCCTGGAATGGCCAGATCCTGGAATGGTTCGTGCTGCGCTGGCAACTGGAGGTCACTTTTCAGGAGGTGCGGACCCATCTGGGCGTGGAGACCCAGCGCCAGTGGTCCGACCTGGCCATCACCCGCACCACGCCGGTCCTGCTGGGACTCTTTTCCTGGATCACCCTGGCCGCCCACGCGCTGCAAGAACGCCACCCCATGATCCAGCGTAGAGCGGCCTGGTACGACAAACCGTCGCCGACCTTCGTCGACGCCATCGCCCTGGTGCGCCGCCACCTGTGGCTGGCGTCGGAGGGTTTCCCCCGGTCGCCCAGCGACCCCGATACGCAAGAACTCCCCACCGCTCTGTACCACCGACTGGTGGATTCCCTCGCTTACGCCGCCTGAAATGCGCAAAGTCCAGCTGATAATAGTCTCAACTTAACCTATTTCAGAGATCGTAGATAGGTTCTTAGATTGATAGACGACAATAAGGAATGCCTCATGCGACGACTACTTTTGCCGGTTGAGATGGAGTAAACCATCCGGCTCGGAGGTGCCGGATTGATCAAGGACCGACAAGTCGCACTATTGAGGCAGAAACTTATGGAAGGAAAGACGCAGGAGACGGCGGCCGCGAAGGCTGGGATGTGCGTGCGTTCGGCGCGCAAGTGGCAGGACGGCCCGTTGCCGTCGGAGACGAGACAGGAGCGTTGGTGGCGCACCCGGCCCGATCCCTTCGACGGGGTGTGGGAGGAGGAGATTGAGCCCCTGCTGCGGGGCGACCCCAAGGGCCAACTGAAAGCAACGACAATTATCGAGTGGTTGGAGGAGCACCATCCCGGCCGGTTCAGCGCCTCTCAGTTGCGCACCCTGCAACGACGATTACAGGACTGGCGGGCGCTGCATGGTCCCGATCAGGAGGTGTACTTCCCCCAGGAGCATCCGCCGGGACGGGAAGCCCAGTTTGACTTCACCCACGGCGACCCTCTGGGGGTGACCATCGCCGGACAGCCCTATTCCCACCTGCTGTTCCAGCTGATCCTCAGCCATTCGGGCTGGCGCTACGCCGAGGTTGCCACCGGTGAGACCTTCCTGGCGCTCAAGCAGGGATTGCAGGCTGCCCTCTTTACCCTGGGCGGCGTTCCAGAGGTGGCGCGCTCCGACAATACCTCCGCCGCCACCCACGAGATGAAACGCAGCCGCGGCCGGGCCCTAAACGACAATTACGCCGCCCTGCTGGACCACTACGGTCTGCGCTCCACCCGCATCAATCGCGGCCAGAGCCACGAAAACGGCGTCGCCGAGCACGCCCACTACCGCTTGAAGGACGCCGTTGACCAGGCCCTCATCCTGCGGGGCAGCCGCGATTTCCACACCGCCGACCACTACGCCAGCTTCGTCCGGGAGATGGTGGAGCGGCGCAATCGCCTGGTGAAGGGGAAGCTGGAGCAGGAAATGGCTTGCCTGAGGCCTCTGCCCCCAGCTCCCATGCCGGAATACGCCAACTACCGGTCCAAGGTGCGTAAGTGGAGCACCATCCAGGTAGCGGGACGGAGCTACAGCGTCCCCTCCCGTCTGATCGACCAGGAGGTAGAGATCCGTTTGTACGCCGACTGGGTGGAAGTGTACTACAAGGGCCACTTGGTCGAACGCATGGAGCGGGTGCGGGGAGAGGGAGAAAGCAACGTCAATTACCGCCACGTCATCGGATCCTTGGTGCGCAAGCCCGGTGCTTTTGCTCGTTACCGTTTCCGAGAGCAACTGTTTCCCACGCTGCACTTCCGCCTCGCCTACGACGCCCTCCGGGAATGGCGCGGGGAGCGTGCCGACGTGGAGTACGTGCGGATCCTGCACCTGGCGGCGACCACCATGGAGGCCAATGTGGACAGCGCGTTGTCGCTGCTGCTGGAGACTGGGAAACCCTTCGACTACGCCGCGGTGCGGGACCTGGCCGAGCCCAGGCCGCCGGAGGCTCCGGTGCTGATCCTGTCCGGGAAGCCGGACCTGAAGATCTACGACCGCCTCCTCACGGGTAGCTTGGTAGAAGCGGAGGTGTGCGGATGATGGACACCGACACCAGCGTCATACCGGAGCGCATCGGCCAGTTGTGCCACCAATTCAAGCTGCCCACCATGGGTGCCCAGTCGGTGGCCCGTTTCACCGCCGCGGGCCACGGCGATGCCCTGCCCACCTTCCTGGAGGTGCTGGAGCAGGAAGCCGAGGATCGCCGCCACCGGCGCATCGATCGGCTGCGTCAGGCGTCCCGGCTGCCCGCGGGCAAGACCTGGGAGACCTTCGAGCACCACCGGATGCCCCTGCTCAGACAGCAACTGGATCACCTGGCCCAGGGCAGCTTCGTAGATAGCGGCGTCAACGTCCTGGCCTTCGGACTTCCCGGCACCGGCAAGACCCACGCGCTCTGCGCCCTGGGCCACCGCCTGGTGGAAGCCGGCTGCTCCGTCCTCTTCGCCCCAGCCTACCGCCTGGCGCAGGATTTGCTGGCCGCCAAGCGCGACTTCGACCTACCTCGCCGGCTGCGGAGGCTGGACAACTTCGACTTCCTGCTCCTGGACGATCTGGGCTACCTGCCCCAGGGCGCCGAGGAGTCTGAGGTCCTCTTCACCCTCATCGCCGAACGCTACGAACGGAGGTCGTTGGGCATCACGTCCAACCTGGTCTTCTCGGAGTGGGAGCGCAGCTTCGCCAACCCCATGGCCACCGCCGCGGCCATCGACCGGGTGGTGCACCACTCCGTGATACTGGAGTTTGCCGTGCCCAGCTACCGCACCGACGCCGCCCAGCAACGGGGCCAGGTAGAGGAGGTGAACCGGCAAAACTAAGCGACGATAATTCGGCATATTTAGTTGACGCGGGACAGTCGCAGGAAGGCAGTGGAGGTAGTCGCGTTGCTGTTGCCCGCCAGTTCCATAACATCCACCTCTCCGGTCTCCAGACACACCGCCGAGTAGTAGCTGGCTTTCTCGCCTCGGCGCGGGCTGGTGGAGTCCACCAAGGCCGGTTCTCCCTTCAGCACCCACTTGCCCCGCAGATCCGCATCCGCCCGAAAGTGGGCCTCGTCAGCGAAGAATATCTTGGCCCCAGTCCGTCGGGCTGCTGCCGTCAGAGCAGCATATTCCCCCACAAAGGCTTCCCGCCGCACTGGGTCCGCCTTGACCAATTGCTTCTTGGGCCGCTTCAGCACAAACCCCAACCGGTGCCGGTAGTTCCGGCAACTGCTCCGGCTCAGTACCAACCCGAGGCGTTCCCGCACATACCGGCGCACCGCCTTCCAGTTCCAGTTGGATAGTTCGATGCCCGCCTGCGACGGCAATTCCTGCACCGCCGCCTTCAACTCGGCCTGCTGCTCCCCGTTCAGCGCGGGGAGGAACCTCCCGACTGCTCAAAAGCCAGCGCCTTAGGACCACCCTCCGCGAATGCCGTGGCCCATTGGCCAATGGTGTGGGCATCCCTTTCCAACGCCCGAGCTACCGCCGCCGCCGTCCAACCCCGCGCCAGCGGCCACAGCGCGTGCCACCTTTCCCGCTCCCGTGGCGTCGGAGCCCGATACATCCGCCGTCGTACCTCAGCCTCATCCATTCGCCACCGCTCCAGCAGCACTCCCATCTCCATCATGCCCAACAGCAACCCCCACTCTAATTCGTTCACCGACCAACTCAACTACCGCCAATTCTACCCAACGCCAATGCGGGTTTCACCTTGGCTTCGGTTTAGGAAGGCTTGATGCCGTTTCGCAGCGATCCTGGACTTGGGGGCGCCTCCTGGGCGGCGATGATGCGTCCCTCATGTTGTAATGACAGCCGTCCGTCCAGTCCGTGCAGTACCAACACAGCTGCTCCCGCGGAGGAGCGACGGAGCCGGCCAGGCAGCAACTGCAGGGTGTGCCTCTGGGACTTCACGGTGTTGTCCCTGGCCACTCTCCTTTTGTGTTTGAAGCACCGGACTTGGCCCAGGTGCAGATCCGGCGGCAAGGGTCGGAAAGCCGGATCAGGGCACTGGGCGGGAACTTGGAAACGCCGGTTGAACCTGGGCAGGAACTGCTTCAATACAGCCTTGGCCTGCTCTATGGTGGTTGCTCCGGCCAGCCGGAGTTCCGTGATCAGCCGGTCCTGGAAGGTTCCCGCGGCACGTTCCACCCGTCCTTTGGCCTGGGGCGAGAGGGCGAAAATCATCTGGATACCCAGTTCTTCCATGGCCCGTCTGAACTGGGTGGGCGTCCCAGTAGGCTGATGTTCCGACTTGTGCTTGAAGACGGCGTGGCGGTCGGCATAGAGGGCGAGGGGAATGCCGCCGCGCTGGAGCAGGTTCTGCATCAGCAGGAAGTAGTTGCGGCTGGCTCACTGCTCACAGAACAAGGCGTTGACCACAGAGCCGGTGGCGTCGTCCACCGCCAGCAGCAACGTGAACGGCGGGCTGTTGTCGCCCAACCACTGGTGATAACTGCCGTCCGGCTGGACCAGCATGCCCGCTCGGGGAATCCGCTGGCGACGGACCCGGTGCTTGGGTGGGCGTCTGCGCCGGGAGCTTCGCAGTCCGGCGTCCAACAGGATGCGTCGCAGGGTAGTCCGGCCGATGTGGATGCCTTCCCGCTCGCTCAGCAGTTCGCTCAGATGGGTGTGGTTGGCTCCGTGGTATCGAGTGCCGGCCAAATGCACTATATCGGCGATCACCGGCTCAGGCGTGGCGTTGACCGGTCTGCGGCCCCGGTGGCCGTGGGCTAGGGAAGCCGCACCCCGGTCCCGGTAAGCTTGTCAGCATGCGTCGGGCGTGACGTGAGCTCACTCCCATCAACTCGGCCGCCTGATCCAACGTAATCTGCTCCGCCAGCAGGCTGTTCAAAACCTGGAGCCTTGCCTGTTCTTTTGGCGTCAATATCACATTCTCCATGAGGTGAGTGTGACATTTCTGCTGGCCAGTTACCTCGAACTGTTACGCTAGACGTCGACATTGCGGCGGCAGATAACTGTACCGTCCGCCGTTTTGACGCCCTTTACACAGTAACCCCGTCATGTCAGCATCTGGCTGATATAATCGCGCAAATTGGTAACGGTTTCCGACACATGCTTGGGAGTGTGTTAGCCATGGCTGAAGACCTTTCCGCAATCGTTGAGTCCAGCGCCCCAGTCCGGATCGCCGCCGGAGGGCCCGCGAAGGGCCGCTTTGGCATCCCGACAACTATTTGACCTATGTAAGACACCGGGAAAGTATGCTGATGCGGTGGGACGACGGCGGCGACCCCGTGCGATTCGCACCGATACCGGCGAAGGCAACGGTTGTACCCTGGACCCTCAGGGCCGACTGCTGATGTGTGAGGGGGCCAACCGGCAAATCACCCGGATGGACGGGGACGGATCGGTAACCACGGTGGCCGACCGATGGCAGGGAAAACGGCTCAACCGTCCCAACGACATAATCTGCCGCTCCGATGGCAGCGTCTATTTCACCGATCCGGGACTCGGCATCCCGGTGGAACAGCGGGAACTGGGCTTCTCCGGCGTCTTTCGGATAGCTCCAGATGATACGTTGCACATGGCTACCGACGAGTGCGAATACCCCAACGGGCTCGCGTTATCCCCGGACGAGACGGTGCTCTACGTTGCGATCAGCCGTCTTGACGACCGCTGTGTCGAGGAGGGGGAACGGGGTGAGGTGTGTACACACCGGCGTATCCGGGCCTTCGACGTCGCCGCGGACGGGACGCTCAGCAACAACCGTATCTTCTGCGACATGTCATCAGCCGAGCCCGGGGTGCCGGACGGCATGAAAGTGGATACCGAAGGCAGAGTTTTTTGCACCGGCTCGGGAGGGATCTGGGTGATTGATCCCCAAGGCAACCGGCTGGGTGTTATCCGCGTCCCCGAGGTGCCACGTAACCTCGTTTTTGGTGGCGCGAACCTGGATACCATGTTCATCACCGCGGGAGACTCGGTTTACAGCCTGCAAACCAAGGTGCGGGGCGTAGCCGCGCACTAACTGTCAACCCTCCGGCGGCGCGCCGCCGGAGGGTTGGACCCGTACGCACTCACCCGGTGGAGAGTGTTGTACCCGACGCGCTGCGCAGCCTCTTCTCAATCCCGTTCTCACCTGGGGCTGGTGCAGGTGTTCGAGGTGTAGCCAATCTGGCCTGCTCGGTGCAACTGCTCAGACGTACGACAATTGCGTTTTGACGCGGACGGGAATGCAAATGCCATGCGGAGATTGATCCTTGTCGGCGTCGACTTGTGGTTTACCTGCCTCTCCCCCGCGCCAGCCCAACCGTGCATGCCTGACCGGGTCGGCGCCGTTCCGGAAAGGCGGTCATTCGCGTCACGACCCGGCCCGTGTTAGCATCGCAATTGCCCTGAATTATCCGGAGGTTCTCCATGAACATCACTAAGCATATTGGCGAATACGTCACCGGCACCGATATCGAGGACTTCCCACCCGATGCCATCGAAGCCGCCAAGGCGGCCATGATGGACTGCCTGGCATGCATGCTGGCCGGCTCCCGGGAATCCCTGTCGGACATCCTCTGCCGCTACGTCGCGGCCGAGGCGGCCGCCCCCGCCGCCAGCGTCGTGGGTCGGGGATTTCGGACCTCCGCAGCCAACGCCGCCCTGGTCAACGGGGCAATGGCCCACGCTCTCGACTACGATGACATTACCCAGGTCACCAAGACGCACCCCACCGCAGTCCTGCTGCCCGCTGCTCTGGCCGTAGCCGAGGAGTGCGGCGCCTCCGGCCGGGACATGTTGCTGGGTTACATGTCCGGGTTCGAGGTAGCCTGCGCCGTGGGCGAGTCCTTGAGTGAAGCCTACTACGATGACCTGGGATGGCATCCCACTGGCCCCCTGGGCGCCGTCGGGTCGGCGGCAGCCGCGAGCCGGATCATGTCGCTGGACCCCGAACAGACGGCGATGGCTATCTCGCTGGCCGCGTCCCAGGCATCAGGGCTGCGACAAAACTTCGGCACCATGACCAAGCCCTTCCACGCCGGAGACGCTGCCCGGGCCGGCGTGGTATCGGCCAAGCTGGTCAGGGACGGCTTCACCTCCAGTCCGGATGCCCTGGAGGGACGTTTCGGGTTCATTCGGGCCTTCTCGGGGGGCCAGGGTTTCGACAGCCAGCAGGTGGCGGAGAACCTGGGCAAAAAGCTCTACCTGGTGGAATCCGGCATCGAAATAAAGAAGTACCCCTGCTGCGGCAGCGCCCACCTGGCTCTTGACGCTACCTTCGACCTGCTGTCCCAGGGCGCTATAGACCCGGAGGCCGTCGACCGTATCGATGTGATGGTGGACTTTGACCCGCCGCGCTCGCTGATCCATTCGCGCCCGGTGTCGTCACTGGAGGGCAAGTTCAGCATGCAGTATTGTCTGGCAGCCGCCCTGCTGGACCGCCGGGTGGGGCTGCAGTCCTTCACCGACGACCAGGTGATGCGTCCCGAGGCCCAGGCGATGATCCCCCGCATTGACATGCGCCGCATCCCGGGCAACGAGGGCAAGCCAAGCTGGACCGAGGGCTACCACCAAGTTGACGTACAGTTGAAGGACGGAAGCACACTCCGGCAACAGGCGCACCGCGCCAGCAGCGGCGCCCTGCGGGGCGTCACAGTGGAGGATATCCGCGAGAAGTTCCGGGACTGCGCGTCTCAGTCACTGTCCGAAGCAACGACGGCGAAAGTCCTGGCCCGCCTGGACCTGCTGGAAGAAGGGGCACCTATCAACGGTTTGGTGGATTTGCTCCGGGGCTGAACTTCTCGGACGGCTCCCGTCACAGCCGGAATAAATGTAGAGCGTCAGGCCGTCCCCGAACCTCTACACGGCCGCCAGCGCATTGCCTCACATAAAATGCTACCGAAAATTCGGAGGCAGCCACGTGGGTAGAGGCATAAGCAGGATGGCAAAACGAGAACTATTGGCAACACTACGAGACCGTTACCGGTGCTCTTCCAAGAAGGACAAGAGCCGGATCCTCGACGAGTTCATCGGTAACAGTTCAGAGTTGAGGGGAAGTGAGCAGTTGACGGCAGGCAGCGATGGGGTTGAGAGCTTGTGCTCGCCAGGTGCCGAAGATTGAGGCCAGTGTCATCTTGGTGTCGGTGCCCTGCGCTGAGCGGGTGCCCCCGCTGACCTTGCGGCTGACCACCAAATGGCGCAGGCTGCGCTCGGCGGCATTGTTGTCCGGCGGCACTTCCGGTTGGGCCACGAAGACGAAGAGTTCCTTGATGTGCTTCTCCATGCGTCGGCACAGTCTGGCCGGGACGGCCGACGGGTCGTCCCGGAATGGACGGCAGAGGGCCAGCAGTCGCCTTTCCAGGGTCAGTTGGGCGGTGCGGCGTGGTGGTTCTGAAGGGTGGGTAAAGGTCGTGGCCTGACGGTAGAGTTGGTGGACGGCGTCAGCCCACTGGGCCAGTGATCTATCATCAGGGTAGAGGACACGCAGGTCGTGGATGTCCCGCAGCAGGTGAGCCCAGCAGCGTTGCTTGGGACCGTCGTAATGGTGGTAGGCGGCATAGAAGTCGCTGACCAGCACGCCAGCAAACTCCTTGCCCAGGACTTCGTCGACCACGGCCTTGCCCCGACCACGCCGCAGGAAGTACCGCTGGTCGGAGGTGCTGAAAGTCCACACGTAGCCGTTGTGTCCGTCTTCACGCCAGCCGGTCTCATCGGCGTGGACCACTGGGCTGCCGCGGACGCGCTCCAGTATGCCCGCCAGTTCGGTCTGCGCTTTGCCCGCCACGGTGCGTGTGGCATTTACGATGGCACCCAGGCTGAGGCGCAGCCCGTGCACGGTGTCCAGGTACCATTGGATGGTGCGTAACGGCAGCCTGGCCTCCTCCCGCAGGGCTGCAATCAGGCTGATGACATTGACCCCCAGACGCTGCTTGCCCATCACCACGCCGTCCAGTTGTGCTTTGGGAACACAGCAGCGTCGGCACTGTGGACAGGTGCGGGCCAGGTAAACGTGCTCGGTTACCTGCGCCGGAACCTGGGGCAGGTCGATGACCTCCCGAGTGCGCTGGGCCCAGCCTCCGGACAAGTGGGTCCCGCAGTCGGGACACTGCTCCACCACATGCTCCACTCGGTGGGTGGGCGTCATGCGGGATCGGGCAAAGCCGTGAAACCGGGGTTTGCGTGGCTCCTTGGGACGTGCTGGCTCCCGGTCCGCTTTGGGCTTCAGACCGGGCATCCGGCGGGAGCTTTGGGGTTTGGCTTGGCCTTCCAACTGGGCAATCCGCTTCTCCAGCCGCTCGATGATGGCTTGCTGGCGGACTATGATGCCAATCAGGACATCCCGGTCAGCTGCCCTGAGATTGATTTCGGTATCCATCCCAGTTATATGACATAACCACCGCCCCCAAAGCCAGCCACCCGCAAACCAAGTTCGCCCAATTCACCCCACCAACTCTGAACAGTTACTTTCATCGCGGTCACTGGACACCATCGGAAGCACGGCATCAGGTTGCTCGGGAAGCTTGACGACCACGAAGACACAACGCGTTTGGTAAAAAGCCGGCGCATTTACGATGAGGTCGTCAAGGAAGCGGTGATCGTGATCTGGCAAACTGCTGACCGTATTTGCGGAAAACGCCTGAAGGCGGCGCTGCCCCACCTGGTGGACTCCATGGGCACCTCGATCTTGATCCTGAGGTACGAGACCGGCTGTTGGCGGCCAGTGCGGCCAGTGCGGCCACTCTCGACCGTCTCCTGAAGCCGATCCGTCCCACAGCAGGCAGCCGGCGCAGACGCCGGCGTCGGCAATCGATGGGCAAACGTGTTCCGGTACGCACCTACAATGATTGGAACGGACCGCCGCCGGGCTTTCTGGAAATAGACTTGGTGCTTCACAGCGGTGGACCACTGTCCGGATCATTCATCCACAGCCTGGTCGCCACCGAGGTCTGCACCGGTTGGACTGAAGCCGTTCCCCTCCTGGCCAGGGAGCAGTCCCTAGTTGTGGAGGGACTGGAAGCCATCGGGCAGCGGTTGCCTTTCCGCATCCGCGGTATCGACTCTGACAACTACGGCGCGTTCATCAGCGAGACGCTGATCCAGTACTGTGTAGATCGCGGCATCGAGTTCACCCGGTCGCGAGCATACCGCAGCAACGACCAGGCCTGGATCGAGCAGAAGAATGGCTCCGTGGCACGGCGTTTCGTCGGTCATGATCGTTACTCGGGGCAAGTTGCCGGTCAGACCATGGCACCGGTACGGGGCGTTGCGTCTGTACGTGAACTTCTTCCAGCCTTCGTTCAAGCTGATCGACAAGACCCGGGACGGCGCCACCATCGTCAAACGTTACAGTCCGCCGACCCTGCCCTGCGACCGGTTGATCCAGCATGATGAAACCAGCGATGAGATCAGGGCCGCGCTGACGGAGTACCGGGCCAGGCTGGATCCGGTGCTGTTGCTGCATACCATCCGTGAAGCCCAGTCGGCCTTGGTGGCGGCGACCGCTCCGGAAGTGCGGGAAACGCCGTCAGGCGAAAGTCTCAGCAAGTTCCTGGCCAAGTTGCCGAGGCTGTGGCGCCAGGGTGAGGTCCGACCTACTCACGCAGCTCGCGTGCGAGGTCCCCGGCACTGGCGAACCCGCAAGGACCTTTTCGAGGGTGTTTGGGGCGAGTGGTGGTCTGGTTGCAGGCCGAGCCGGGTGCTGCTGGCAAGGTTGCAATCGGAACACCCGGACCGGTTCACCACCGCCGTTTACAGTGGCCGGACGCGGTTGCTGTTCGCAACGCGGGGCGCGGCGATTTTGCCCGAGGCGGGGCAACCGTCAGGGTCGCCCGGCATGCCGCGGACAAGCGGCGGCTATGTCAACGACGGTCTTGGGCTCGTATAAAATAAGCCGGCCGCCCCGTTGGTCGGCGGCGGCCGGCAGCGTTTGTTTCGTCGTCGTAGCGGAGCTGCAACAGCCTCGGTGTCGATGCGTTCAGCTTTTCGTCCGGCGGCCGCGCTGGTTGCCCAACCGGTTGGGTTTGACCAGCAGGACGAATCGGCGCCGCTGGCCGACGCGGTGGACACGTTCAACAAGCTGGAGACCGCCCACAAGCACATGCAGATCATACCGGGCGCGGGCCACAACGACCTGATGTCCCTCTATTAGCAGGGTGGCCTATCAGGAATAGAGCGTGGGCGATGCATCCCACGATCGTGATGACGACGGCCCGAAGAAAGCCGCGGACCACCCAAGTGTTCTCGAATGACGTAGCAGCTTCGGCGACCTGCCGCATATCCCGGAGGTAGTATCCGAAGATGCAGCCTTTGATAACCAGAATCGTTGCTGCCTTGAGAGTGGAGGGGACGGTCGGATCGCCTGCCAATACGTTCGCCAACAGGGCGATCATATCCCCGAGGAGAGAACCCGCGGCGACAGCGAGGGTGATACAGGTAAGCCATCCGCGAACCAGGGAATCACGTCGCTCGGGGTCCGCCGTGGCCTTTTGCGACCACCACCGGGTGAGAAATAGAAACCGGGGAAACGCAACAATGACCGAAGCAAGCGCGGTCGCCTGATCACTTGCCGGGGCGTAACCCCGCTACGCCACCTCCGGGGCTCCGCTTCGGTCGCAGGTACTTCTTCCGACCGACGTTGGGCACGACTTTCTTATGCGGAAAGGTTCGACGTCGCTCGGTCATCCGGCATTGGGGTTTATCTTAACGGCGCCGTCCTTGCCTTTTCGCGCGGTCTGGATCCCGACCAACGGAACGGTTCGCATTGCCGCAGAACAAGCAGGAACCGGTTACTTCTTTCGAACTGCGGGCCCCATCCCTCTCCGAAAGTCCCTCCGACGATAACACGTTGCACCTTATGCTACCCGCCAGTGCAGTCAGTCAGGCTTCACAACCCGAGACCAACTATCGTTCATCATATCCAGACGCCAGGGCGCAGCCCTGGACGCCACCCAGCGTACCAAGGAAATCTCCGGATGCGAGGCGGCCTCAAGTTTTTTGACACGCCCAACGCTGCATCTATAATTGCGGTCATAGCGCTCAAGGCTCCAGGCCACACGCAAAGGAGATTGCGATATGCCCACGTGGAACGTTGCGTATTTCAGCGGAGTAGGTGGACGCCCGCAGGTGATGCTGGACAATGCCCCTGACGATTTGGAGGTCACGGTCGTGGACCCCTCGCTATCGGAGGCCGAAAAGATCGAGCTTTGCCGCGACGCCGATGCTCTCATCACCAGCGATCTCTCGACCAATGTGCTGAGGGAATGTCCCAAGGTTAAATTGATCCAGACCCTCAGCGCCGGCTACGACCGGCTGGACCTCGAGTCCATCCTGGAGATGGGAATACCGGTGGCGAACAACGGAGGCGCCAACGCCATCTCGGTTTCGGAGCAGACCCTTGCCCTGATGATCGGCATCGGCAGAAACCTCATGGCCCAATGGGAGAGCACCACCAGGCAACGCCAATGGCGGGGCAGTCTTTATCAAACCGACCTGTCGGAGGTTACCGACAAAACCGTGGGTATCGTGGGTCTGGGCCGCATAGGCCGGCAGGTGGCCAAACGGCTCACCGGGTTCGACACCCGCACCATCTATTACGACGTCGAGGACATTCCAGGCGACGTTCAGCTGGAAGTCAAGGCCGAGCCTGTGTCATTCGATGAACTGTTGGAGACCTCCGACATCGTCACCCTCCACGTGCCGTTGACCCGGCGCACCCGTGGGATGATGTCCGACCGCGAGTTTGCCATGATGAAGCCCACGGCTTTCCTGATAAACCTTTGTCGTGGCCCGGTGGTGGACGAGGCGGCGCTGTATCGTGCCCTGACGGAAGGACAGATTGCCGGCGCCGGGTTGGATGTCCTTGAGGTGGAACCGACGCCGGCGGACAACCCGTTGTTCGACCTGGACAACGTGATCATCACCCCGCACATGGCGGGCCAAAGCAGCGAAACCGCGCTGCGGGCGGCCCATTTCGCTTACGGCAACATCCTGCGAGTGCTTTCCGGTGAGGAAGCGGAATCGTTGGTTACACCCGAATAACCCTCACGCGCACTGACCACTAATCAGTCATTGCGAGCGAAGCGTGGCAATCTCGTCAGGGTATCCCCCGGTCGCTACGGGGACGATATCGCCAGGTCGCTGCGTTCTTTGCGAGGACGGGCTGGGTGGTGTGAGACTGCAAAAGGAGTATCCCCATGATTTGGTGCCGCTTTCAGTTAGACGGCAAGACCAGCTTTGGCATCGTCGACGGCGACAACGTGACAGAGGTGTGGGGCAACCCACTGGATGACTATGCCGTCACCAACCATTCCTATGCCCTGGACCGGGTGAAGCTGGTGGCGCCCATCGCGCCTCCCATGCTGTACGCCGCGGGGCCCAACTATCGGGGGCACGTCGAGGGTATGGCGGCGCGGCGGGGTGCGCCACCCGTGTATCCCGACCGGCCGTCACCCAACTATCGGTCGGTCCATGCCATTATCGGGACGGAAGAAAACATCGTCGTTCCCAGCGACTCTTCCGGCGCCGTCCAGCCGGAGGGCCAATTGGCGGTGGTCATCGGCAAGAAGGCTCGCAAGGTGCCGGCGAGCCAAGCCCTGGACTACGTGTTCGGCTACACCATCGGCAACGACATCAGCCAGCGGCCCTGGCAGCAAGCCGATCGCACCATGTTCCGGGGCAAGAACTGCGACACCTGGAAACCCATGGGGCCGTGGGTCGTCACCGATCTGGACCCCGAGGGTTTTCGCATCATCGTCCGCCACAACGGACAGGTGTGGGAGGACTTCTCGTCCGCCGACCAGATCTGGGACACCGCCACGTGGATCCACGAGCTCAGCAACTACGCCACCCTGTACCCCGGCGACGTACTCTGGATGGGCACCCAGGGCGCAGACGGCGACATGTTCCCCGGCGATACCATCGAGGTGGACATCAGCGGCATCGGCACGCTCCGGAACTACGTGGTGGGGGAGGAGTAAGCTGGGCGGTACACCCCCAAGATCGGCTGATTTGGGCCATCTCACCGGGCATTTTCAGGACGTCAACGGCCGTTTTGAAGCCGTCGACAAGGGGTTTTAGGGGTGTCGAATTCCCGGGACTTTGGCGATCTCACGGGGCCTTTTCAGGCTGCCAAGGCCCGTTTTGCAGCCGTCGACAGGGGGTTCGGGCCGTCTGCAACCCGAGATATTAGTGATCTCGCCGGGACTTTTCGCACCGTCAACGGCCATTTCGGAGCCGCCGGCAGAGGGTTTTCGGAGTGTCGCACACGACGGATTTGACGATCTCACCGGGCTTTTTCAGGGCATCAACGACCGTTTGCGAGCCGTCAACATGGGGTTTTCGCCGTGTCGATTTCCCTAGATTTTGGCCATCTCGCCGGGTGTCCCACCCGGGCTTTCGGATCATCGTCCGCCACAACGGCGAGGTGTGCAAGGACTTCTCATCGGCCGACCATATCTGGGACACCGCCACTTGGATCCATGAACTGAGCAACCACGCCATCGTCTACCCGGGCGACATCCTCTGGATGGGCACCGAGGGCGCCGACGGCGACATGTTCCCTGGCGACACCATAGAAGTCGAGATCAGCGGAATCGGCACGCTATGGAACTACGTAGTGGCGGAGAAGGTATCGATGGGCGAATCTATTCGATGCCTCACGAGGACGTTACGCATTCAGCGGATCGTGGCGAGGAAGTTTAGGGTAGGGGTTTTTGGCGAATTGATGGGGAATGATACAGGTGGAAGCCGGCCGGCTCGGCGCGTTGACACCGTTACTAGCTGCGCCAGCCTGCGGATGATCGAGTGTTTTACCGGTGCTATCTAATGGTTCCAGTTGTCAGCACAGGTGAAGGACAAACGGTGATCTTGAAGACTGACTATTCCCGCCTTGCGTCGCCGAAGCGATACAGGCTCAGCCTGCGTTGTTAGTGCTTTCGTGAAGCTTGCATTTCGAGCCACCGATTTCTCGGTCGTATCATCGAAACGCTTAGGCTTAGAGGTGAGCGGTTTATAATATCGGTCGCTCGTCACAATTCAGGCTTAGGTCTCATCTAGGCAGTACCCTTGCGGAGGCCCTGACACAACTCACTCGGGCCAATCAAGGAAACCAACGCTAGGAGCTCAACATGTCCTCCATTGCCATCGATTACGAAATAGAGCATGGTCCCCCGTATATGGCCAAGGAAGATTACGTCTCAATATGCAACGACGGGTACAGAGCACTCCTCGAGAAAGATCCGGAAGAACATGAAGTACAGGATTTTTTGGAAAGGCATCCCTCCCTTGTGCCCGGTCACTCTACGCCAGGAGCACGCTCGGGACATCCGCCGCTACATTGCAGTCTGATCGCGCAGCCAAAACTGTATGGTCTCGACAGATACATCCCTGACTTCATGTGGATATCTACCCACAGTGGATCGTGGTACCCGACTTTGATAGAAATCGAAAAGCCGGGGAAGAAAATCTTCAACAAAGATGGGACTCCATCGTCCAATTTCACCAGAGCCCGCAACCAACTCAATCAGTGGCGATCTTGGTTCAACAGCCCCTCGAATCAACAGCAATTCCTCGAACAGTACGGCATCCCGGATTACATGCGTATGCGAACTATGCAGTTGCACATGATCCTAATTTACGGACGGCGCTCCGAGTTCGCAAACGACCATCGGCTAACTCAACAAAGAGGCACGTTGCTTCCCGGCACAGATGAAGAGTTGATGTCCTTTGACGGGCTCCAGGCGGACGGTGATATCACCCAGGCTTTGACTGTAAAAGCAGTCGGCCACGGCAGATATCATGCCATTACTGTTCCACCAGTGTTCACAACAGGACCACATCTCGCTAGTCGGCTTGTTTCGATAGACGGGATGGGCGAAGCTATAGACAAGACCCCAAACATTCCTCCGGACCGGAAAGCCTTCTTGAAACGGCGGATCCCGTACTGGCGAAATTGGGCGTCCGCTCCTGGCGCCAAAGTTATCGGGCCAAACAGCGCGGAATAGCGACAAACGATAGGCAGCGATCCCCGTTGGACACTCTTTGTCGCCCCAGCCAGCCCTCGTGTTCTCTTACTCCGTCACGTACCCATTCTGCAAGTCCCACCTCTTCGCATCGCGGTCCCGCTCTTCAGGCAATCCGTAGCCGCCGCCGCCGGAGGAGAGGCAGATGATATGGTCGCCAGGATTGACCACCACGCCCACCTCCTTCGAGCCGAGCACGCGCTCGGTTCCGTTGGATGTGATCTTGTAGTGGTGCGGCAGGCCGTCGTCCGCGCCGAACAGCCCGAAGGGCGGCACCACCACCCCGTCGCCCGCGGTGTTGAGCAGGGCGGGGCCCTCTCCCTCGTAGACCAGGTCGCATACCCCTCCCAGTCCTCCGCGCCACGCGCCAATCCCTCCTGAATCGGGTCGCAGCTCATGCCGTTCGATGAAGAACGGGAATCGCTCTTCCGTCACCTCGATGCTGGGTGACCGTATTCCGCCGGCCACGTTGACCTCGCCCACGTTGGACCATCCGTCGAAACCTTCTGAGGCACCGCCGCCGCCCCGGGCCAGGAAGAAGTGCCAAATGAACCGTCGCCCTGTCCGTGGGTCCATGCCGGTGATGGCGTAACGCAGCCGGCGGGAGAACCCTGCCGAGACCGCGCCCGGAATGGCCGGGGCCAACGCCTTGAACACCGCCTCCACTACCTCCTCGGCGCAGTGGTTGGTGCTCATGCAAACCGGCGCGGGAGGGTTGGCGTTGACGACGAGACCCCGTGGGGCAATTATCTGTACGGGCCGCATGGAACCCTCATTGCGGGCCACGTCCATGGGCGCAAGGTACATGATTGCAGCGTGGGCCAGGGATCGGGTGTTGGCGTAGGCGCTGTTGATGAACCCCTCAACCTGAGGACTGGACTCGCTCAGGTCGATGGTCATGGAGTCGCCGGCAATGGTGACTTTCGCCCGGATCGGGACCAGCTTGCTGTCAAACCCGTCGTCGTCCACCAACGACTCCCCGTGGTACACACCGTCGGGCCATCCAGAGATGAACTGCCGGACCTGCCGCTCGGTGGCGGCCAGAATTTCGGCTATCACCGCCATCAACCGATCGGCGCCGTAGTCCGCGAGCAGGGCTTCGATCCGCTGGGCGGCCAGCATTACCGAGCCGATCTGCGCGTTGAGATCGCCCAGGAAATTCTCCGGCTGCCGTACATTGGCCGACAACATCTGGAGCAGATCGGTGCGGGGTACGCCCCTATCGTAGAGCCGCAACGGAGGTATGCGCAGGCCCTCCTGGAATATTTCATTGGCGGCAGGGTTGTAACCTCCATGGGTGCCCCCGCCGACATCGCTATGGTGCGCTCGGTTCACCCCATAAAACAGGGGCCGTCCTTCGTGAAAAACGGGCCGGATGATGGTGATGTCCGGCAGGTGACTACCACCAAAATAGGGGTCGTTCAGGATGAATAGGTCTCCATCGTGGATGTCCTCGCCAAAGTAGTCCTTGACGGCGGCGCCGGCCACAGGAAGCGCGCTGATGTGTACTGGGATGCCCTCGCCCTGGGCCACCAGTTGGCAATCGCCGTCGAGGATAGCGGTTGAAAAGTCCCGGCTGGAGTTGAGGATCTGGGACATCGCCGTGCGCAGCATTGCCTCGGTCATTTCCTGGGCGATGGATTCCAGCCGATGCTCCACTACCGCCAGGGTAATGGGGTCGTCGTATGCGAGGAATTCGCGACCATCCGCTCTTGCGAATTCGGACTTCGTATCCTTCGTGTCTAGGACGGGTTCCTGTTTCACGCGCAACTCGATGCCGCCCATGGAATCGACTGTGGCGTGGTCACCTGGCCACACCAGGATGGTCGTGAAATCCGACTCTAGGATCGCTGGGCCAGCGATCTCCGCCCCCGCAGGTAGCGCGTCTGTAGCATAGGTCGGCGCTTCGAACCATTCGCCCAAATAGACCCGGCGGTAGCCAACCGGGCTGGTTGAGCCCTCGCCTCCGCTGAGGTCAAGCTGGGCAATTCTCGGGAGTTTGCCGATTGCCGCCGACCGAAGTGTGACCAGCCGCACCTCCTGGTCCTGCTGGCTGTAGGAGTAGAGTTCCTGGTACCTGTCATGAAAATTAGACGTCAATCGTGCGACGAATTCGGTGCCCGGTAGTGTCGGGTCCGGTAGCGGCACGGTGACTTCGTAGATTTGGTCCAGGTACCGCATGTCAGCTGAATAGTGGATCTCCACCGCATCCGAGACCACGCCCTGTGCCAAGAGCTTTTCCCGTCCCTGGTCCCCCAATTCTTCAAACATGGAACGGAGTTCGTTGAGGTTCAGCCGGTCCAGGCTAACCGGGTATGATCGGAAAAAGTCATACTTGATGTCGGTGTTCAACATGCCGTAGGCGGACAAAACCGGCGCCGATGCCGGTATGTACACTTTGGCTACTTGCAGTTGCCGGGCTACCTCCGCGGCGTGGAGACCCGATGCGCCTCCGAATCCCATCATGGTGAATTCGCGCGGGTCGACGCCCCGTTGCACCGACATCAGTCGTATGCCTTCGGCGATGGTGGTGCAGACCACCTTGTACACGCCGTAAGCAGCCTCGACATTGGAAAGGCTGAGCCGCGTGCCTACGTTGTCAGTCAGGGACTGCTCGGCCGCCGCAGGGTCCAGACTGGCCTTGCCACCCAGGAAGTTGGCCGCGTCCAGGTAGCCCAATACCAGGCTGGCGTCGGTGACGGTGGCGTTGACGCCACCCTTGCCATAGGACGCGGGGCCGGGATCAGCCCCGGCGCTGTCCGGACCAACATGGAGAATTCCGCCTTCATCCACCCTGGCGATGCTGCCACCACCGGCTCCCAGGGTATGGATGTCGATCATCGGGGCGGCGATCTTCCAGCCGGCCTCGAACTTTTCGTTGGTGATGTGGGGAATCCCGTTCTCGATCAGCGAGATGTCGGTGCTGGTCCCGCCCATGTCGAGGGCGATGACCTTCGGTTCCTCCAGCAACTGCCCAATGTGCGCAGCGGCGCTAACCCCTCCCGCGGGGCCGGACAGGATCGCCCGAACCGCCATGCGGCTGGAGTCGTCGATCGGCGCCACACCGCCATTGGATTGCATGATCAGCACGTCTTTCAGTTGGGGGTACGTCTTAAACCGCTCATTCAGGTGCGAAAGATAGCGGCTGAACACTGGCCCGACGTACGAGTTGATCACCGTCGTGCTCAGACGGTCGAACTCCTTGATCTGGGGGATCACCTCGTGGGAGAGAGAGGTGTACACGTCCGGAAAGCGCCGGCGAATATTTTCCCAAGCCTGTTGCTCGTGGGTGGGGTTGAGGTACGAGAAGAGGAAACAGACCGCCAGCGACTCGGCCCCCTCCTGGACCAGGTACTCGAGGTTCTCGACCAGCGCGGCCTCGTCCAGGGGTCGTTCCACCATCCCGTTGGCGCGGATTCGTTCGGGCACGCCCACCCGCAGGTAACGGGCGGCCAACGGCTCCACGGGCGTCATACGCAGGTTGTATCGGTCCTCTTTCAATCCCTCGCGCATCTCCAGCAGGTCGCGGAAGCCATCGGTGGTGATTAACCCCACCCTTGCTCCTTTCCGTTCGACCAGCGTGTTGGTCGCGACCGTCGACCCATGGATCACCAGGTCCGTGTCGCCTAGTAACTGGTCCAGGGTCAGTCCGTACGCGGTGGCGGCTTCTTGTAGTCCGGTCATTACGCCTATAGAAGGGTCGTCAGGCGTGGACTGCGTTTTCAAGAAACGTGGCTGCCCGGCTTCGCCGGCTACGACGAAGTCGGTAAAGGTGCCTCCAACGTCTATCCCGATTTTGTACACCTTGAACCTCCTGAGCGTATTGGCAGTCAAGATAACGCCGTCATTGTGATCGAATGCAAGCGCGAGACAGTTAAGCCTGCCGATGAGAACAACGGCGTTGGGCAGTTGTTCTCATATATGTCGGGATGCCAGAATTGTCGATACGGGATGCGGGTCGTTTCAGAGTTGCAGGTTTGGGAGCGCACGGTGGCTCCGTCGGGTGGGTATCAAAATGAGCGGTTCCGTCTACTTGTGCGTGATGGATATGTCAGTCCGCTCAACCCGCCCTTTCCCATTTCTGTCATTCTGTGGGCCTAGCTACTAGTGGAAGGCTGTTCGGTCGTTTCGCGTCGTAAGGCAGGCGGCGGCGTTGGTAGGTGGTTGAGAGAGCCCGCCATCGCGCCCGTTGCCGCCGCGCCGGAGACGGTGCTGGCCGCGTGAGCAGCATTTGCTACGCCGGCCCGGGGCGTGCTACCATCAGGCCAACAACCGGATAACGCCGTCGGCCCGCTGCTGGTACAGCGAGCCGGAGCGGGAACACCTGATCGGGGCATGCGAACCAAGTGCCTTAAGACGAGTTGATTTTATCAGCGGCGTCCGGGGCCGTGCAACAGCAAAACGTGCCCGGCCGGAACTCCGGTCGGGCACGTTTTGCTGTTAATCCCCGTTGAGCGGGGACTCCCGGAGGGTAACCACCCGATGCCATCAGTGACCTACTGTTTCGCCGCATTTGGACGGGACCTGTTGCATCCAATGACCGAACCGTTGGCGGAACCTCCCCTTGAATCAACGCAGGAGTTACCAGATTTCGAGGGTCAAACACCCCAAGTGAGTCAAGTATTGGTCTTCGAGAGCGATCCCCTTGTGCTACGCATTACCAGGCAGTCACCACTCGAAGTAGCGGCATTTCGCCCCACTCTCGTGACGAGGGGTTTCGCTATCGCTGGTGTTTCCCATGACGCCTTCAATCCCTTTCAAATCATCCATGACGATGTTCGCTACATCTACGCTTATCCCCGGTCCACAGATGGCGAGGCTAGCGATAGTGAGAAGGAAATCAGACAAGGGTACGTCAAGCCGGTCAGGTTCGTTGCATATGAGTTGGATGACCAATGGGGGCACCTGTACGCCACCGCGCCCGAAAGTATCCTGAAAGAGATGTTCAGGCGGTACAGAGGCACGCCTGGTAACGCGGGGGCAAGTTTGATGCGCCGCAAAATCAATTTGCGTCAACTGCGGGCAAGGCTGCGCGAAGAAATGGGAGTGGAATCGAGCGACCTTACTTTCCTGAATGTGGACGGCGACAGAGCGCTAACGAAAATAGTGGTAGCAGGGCAACAGCTTGACGACAACGAAGAAATAGACGACTTCGATACGAGGGCCGAAGAGGTCGGGGTGTTCACGTTCAAGTATCAACACGAGAATGCCATCATCAAAATCACAATTAAGATGAGCGGGGCGGTCAGGTTTGCCAATGACCCGGAAGGGACATCATCGCTGGACCTGTTGCAGCGGTTAGACGGCTACATCCGGGCCCATTCCGAGTTAGTCCCTGTCAGTGTCCGGTAGCGCAAGACTGGACAGGTACGTTTTCGCCGAGTTCGTCAACCCATCAACGGTTCTGGTCGAAATGCTGAACCCATCTCCACGAACGACCACGCGCACCGGCTCGTCGCCGGAGCGGTCGGTTAGGTTCAATTGGAATGAATCCACTTGGGCAGTCGGTACGTCTCGCAGGTAAAACCGCAACAAAGGATTCTGGCCCTGTTCCATCGTTATGCGCAACCAGAAATTCCGGCCTTTACGCTTCGCTTCTGCCTCATCGACCAAGCGATTCATAAATGGACCGATTTCACGGTCAAGCATCTTTTTTGTGCGAGCCATGTTGCCAGTGTAGCCCCTCATCAGGAAAGACAGCTGCGGTTCGCTACTCTCATCAAAATCGTCTGACCACACGTCGTCAGCAGTCTCTCGTTGGACATCAAGCCTGATGGAACGGGAGCGGTCGCCTTGAATCAACATACGGTTATCGAACGTTGCGTCTGGTTGGGCCTTTTTGTGCATCCTCTTCGCAACTGACAACCCCATGTTCAGTAACTGGGTGTCGTCTGCGGCGGCAATACCGGGCCAGACCACACCGCCTGCCTCGATTACATAGGTGGGACCGCCGAAGCGGCGGTGTAGCGTGCGTAGAAGAACTCTAAAGGCGGGAATCTTCCATAACGCCGTCACTGCTGTCCAAGCAACTGACGCCACCGCCGTCAAGCCAATACGAGATGCAGGGGTGCCATCATTGACGACCCACGCGATACCAATGACCACGCCGGCTATGACTACCATGACCAACAGGAGAGTCGTAGTCTCCAAAGAAAAAAATGCCTTCACGATACTCGTTTCCCCTGCAACATCAGCGCAACGCATTCGGGAAGTATTTTTCGGTCCACCCTCGCTGACCGGGAACTCCCGGATGGCAACGAACCTGATGCCATCCTAGCATCGGTTGCTCCGGGGTCAAGCCAGCAGTCAATCGCCGCTCGGTCAACGAGGACCGCATTGGAGGTGATGAACTGTGGCTTGCCAGCACCCACTCCTCCAGCCGACGGAGGTGGATTATGCCCAAAGTCAGCGAGTCCGCCCTGCGGGAGACAGAGATTGCCCTGGGGCAATATCAGGCCGAAATCGGACAGTCGCCACTGGCCAAGTCGTCCCAAATTACCCACTACAACCAAGCGCGGCTGTTCGTCCTCTGGCTATTTATCAACACCGCCTAGCCACCGTCGGGCCGCATCACGCAATTTCAAACGGAACCTTGGCGATACCTACCTGATGCGACCAGCATCCGCTGATCCGTCCGTTTGCGGTGGTCACTACCCGCAGATATAATTTTCGCGATCCGTGCCCGCCATCACACCTTCCGGGCAGTGAATTCGCCCAACCAAAAGCATGAGACCGGGCTTGAGGCCGTCCTTCGTGTATCGGTTTTGGACCCATGGCGTGCGGTTCCCCGTTAAACGCGCAGCCGCCAGAGATCAGACACCCCCTACCTATTACCGAAATCCGGCGTAACTCTGTGGCGGTTGATGGGCAAGCATCAAACCGTGACATAGATGACTTGGTAGCCAATTTATTGGCCAGGCCAAATCGACAATCGAACGTCCCATTGGAGTGATTTCTATGAAGTTCGGCATTATGGCGATGCCCCAGCATCCATCGACCGATTCCGCAACCCAGCGATTCCATGAAACGGTCGAGTTGACGCGCCTGGCTCGGGACGCAGGCTTCAGTTCAATAGCCTGCGGCCAACACTTCCTCTCGCCGCCCTACCAGAACCTGCAGAGCATACCTCTGTTGGCCAGATTGGCTGCCGATTCCGGCGACATGCAGCTGGTGTTGTCCATATTGCTGCTGCCGTTGTATTCCCCTGCGGACGTAGCGGAAACGGTTGCCACCCTGGATGTGATCAGCGAAGGTCGCGTCGTGCTGGGCGTGGGTTTGGGTTATCGCGATGTCGAATACCAGGCATTCAACGTCGAACGTCGGCATCGGGTCGGGCGGTTCCTGGAGAGTTTGGAACTAGTTCGCAGACTGTGGACCGAGGACGAAGTTACTTTCCACGGTCGCCACTTCAATCTGGACAACGCGACCTGCGCGATCAGGCCGGTACAACAACCGCACCCGCCGATATGGGTGGCCGCCAACTTTGACACCGTGGTCCGACGGGCCGGCGAGCTTGGCCTGCCCTGGTTCGTCAACCCGCATGCCACTCTGACCACGCTTGAAAGGCAGACGGCGATCTATAAGGAAGGACTGGCTGCCGGCGGCCAGGAAATGCCGGCCGAAATGCCCATCATCAAGGAAATGCACATAGCGTCCACCCACGAAGAAGCGGTACGCAACGCCCAACCCTATATGGAAGCCAAGTACCGGGCTTACGCGGACTGGGGTCAGGACAAGGCGTTGCCCGGCGACGAAGATTTCCGGATACCCTTCGATGAATTGGCCCGTGACCGGTTCATTCTGGGAAGCGGTGAAGAAGTCATCCAACAGATCGAAGACCATCACCAGAGAGTCGGCGCAAATCACTTCATGTTCCGAATCTGGTATCCGGGCATGGATGCACGCATGGCGATGCGGGTGGTGGATCAAATGGGCGACACCGTCATCCCGTATTTCGAAAACAGGTACGGTTCTGAGAACTGAACCCCACGGTTGACTGCGCCAACTGACCGTCCATATACTGCTACGGGCTTATTCCCGACGATAAGGCTCGATGCCTCTCAAATCCGGCGGGTCCGGCCCTTTTCCGATGACCAATAAAAAAATTGTCGTGGTCGGCGGCGGCACCGGCAATCATACTACTCTGACCGGCCTGCGATCCCGTGAATGCGATGTCACGGCTGTAGTTGCTATGACCGATAGCGGCGGCAGCAGCGGCCGTCTCCGCGATGAGATGGGTCATCTGCCGCCTGGCGATCTCCGACGCTGCTTGATGGCACTGGCCTCGGACACGGCTGAATCCAACCTGATGCGGCGGTTGTTTGACTACCGATTCTCCACCGGAGACGGCTTGAACGGCCACAGTTTCGGGAACCTGCTCCTGGCCGCCTTGACCGAGGTCACGGGCGATACTATAACCGCTATTGACGAAGCCGCCCGAATACTCGGAATTCGAGGCGCGGTCTTGCCGGTCACGCTTACGCGCTCCGCTTTGTGTGCCCGTTTGCTGGATGGTTCCGAACTAATCGGAGAATCGGCCATTGACCTGAGGAACGATAAACTCGACGTTCCCATTGATTACATCTACCTCGACCCGAAGGCGTACGTGTATCCGCCGGTCTTGGAAGCCATTGCGGACGCGGACGCTATTGTACTGGGCCCGGGCGACATTTATACCAGCGTCCTCCCGAATTTGCTGGTTGAGGACGTGGCACAGGCGATCAACGATTCGGACGCGATCAAGGTTCATGTCTGCAATCTGATGACGAAGCCCAACGAAAGCGCCGGGTTCCGGACATCCGATTTTTTGGCTTTGCTCATGGAATACCTGGGAACGAGCCAACCCTTGGACTTCCTGATCGTCAACAACACGCCGGTCCCACCGCGGTTGTTGGAACGCTACGCCGCGGAGGGACAACACCCGGTCTTCGTGGACGAGTCGGCATCTCTGACTATGGTGGGGCGCATAGTGGATAGACCGTTATTGGCCCCTGGCGTGTTTATTCGGCACAGTCCGACTGCCTTGGGTCAGGCAATCATTGATCTCGTCAGCTCCCCCGAACGGGTCCGCGGAGAAACTGCCGTGGCCCAGTTGGTTTTCGACTGCGACGACTTTGGCGATACTCTGGTACCCGAAGAAACCATGTCCGTGGGTAGCGCGAATGCCGACGGCGACTGATTGCCCGAAGCTTTAGATATGTGCGGCATCTTCGGATATGTCGGCGACCGTCCCGCATGGCCAATCGTCGTTGAGGGTCTGCGGCGCTTGGAGTACCGGGGATACGACAGCGCTGGGGTCGCGGTATGGGGTCCGGAGTTCGGTCTGCAATTGCGCAAGACCGTTGGCCGGGTTTTGGGGTTGCTCCACGACGAGGATTGCCTTGCCCCGGCCGGTTCAGCTGGCTTGGGTCACACTAGGTGGGCCACTCACGGGCGCCCATCAGTGGCGAATGCACATCCTCACACTGATTGCACGGGCCAGATCGCCGTCGCCCATAACGGGATCGTCGAAAACTACGTCGAACTAAAAGTCGATCTGCAGCGAAAGGGTCACAGTTTCAAGTCCGAGACCGACACCGAGGTTATTTCGCATCTGATTGAAGACGCGATGGACAGCGGCCTGGGTTTGCCGGCGGCGATGCTGCAGATGGGTGGAAAGGTACAGGGCCCACAGGCGGTGGTGGCAGGACACCACGGCGAAGACGATTGCTTGTGTGCCCTGAAGCTTGGGAACGCTGGCAGCGTCGCCGTTGCCCACCATGAGGGACAAGGCATCGTTGCCAGCGATTTGCCTGCGCTATTGCCCATCGTTGGCAGAGGTATGTTGTTGCCGGTCGGTTTTCTGGATGACGGGGAGGTCGCAGTGGTGAAGCGGCAGGGAATAGTTTTCCTGGATCGCGATGGGCGACACATCGAGAAACCGATGCGCCATGTCGATTTGGACGACGTGCTCGTTGAGCGGGGCGGGTTTCGACATTTCATGCTCAAGGAAATCATGGAGCAGCCTCAGGCAGTGACCGCCGCTTTGAGGGACCGAGTGAATTTTGGGACAGGCTTGGTAACCTTGCCGGACCTTGCCCTCTCCGATGGGGAGCTCGCCGGGTTGCGTCGGGTAGTTCTTATTGGGTGCGGCACAAGCTTGAACGCGGCTCACATAGGCCGTCATCTGGTGGAACGATTGGCGGGCATTCCCGCTGAGGCGGAATCGGCATCCGAGTTTCGCTATCGTGAACCGTTCCTGGATGCGTCTACACTCGTGGTAGCGATTGGCCAGTCCGGCGAAACTGCGGACACTGTGGCTGCGATGGAAGCGGTGCGGGAAAGCGGTGCGCGACTGGTAACGATCTGCAATGCATCAAATAGCCAAGCCGTACGGCTGGCTGATCATACGCTTCTAATGGGGTGTGGGGTCGAGGTCGGCGTCGCCAGTACCAAGACTTTCTTGTCATCGCTAACGCTGCTGAATTTGTTGGCTGTGAGACTAGGTGCGGCCCGTGGACACTTAGACTCGGGTAAGTCCCGTGAATTGGTTGACGGATTGGCAAGGCTACCCGGTAACGTGGCACACCTCCTGGAATCCTCCGATGACGTTGAACGATTGGCGCGGCAATACTATAACCGTAACAACTTTCTCTACTTGGGGCGGGGTATCAACGCCCCGGTCGCAACCGAAGGCGCGCTCAAGCTTAAGGAAGTCAGTTATATCCACGCTGAAGCCTATGCGGCGGGCGAAATGAAACACGGCCCGATCGCCTTGATCGATCATGCGATGCCTACCCTGGCGCTCGCTCCTCGGGACGACTTATACGACAAAATGGCAAACAACATCCACGAAGTGAAAGCCCGAGATGGAGATGTCCTGGCAGTTCTCACCCAGGGTGATGAACGACTTTCCGAATTAGTGGATGATTCGATATTTATCCCTGAAACCCCACCTAATCTGACGCCTTTGCTGGCTACTGTACCGTTACAGCTGTTTGCCTACCACATCGCTGTTCGCCGCGGTTGTGACGTTGATCAACCGCGGAACCTTGCGAAGTCCGTCACCGTGGAATAGCCGAGCGTCGATGGACGCGAAGCGCACGTTTTTAGGTATCGTGGCGCTTGGTATTGCCGCCGACGGTAACCAGGGTGTCCTCTGCGACTTCGCTTAGCGGTACGCTCAATGATGTGGTTCGCGGTGATACCCGCCTTTCGATCGGACTAGGCTGGTCAAGAATCTGTGGAGCCGACCAAAAACGGTGCAAATCGCGACAGATGTTGCTATACATCTGGGGCGACCAGGATTTACTATGGACAAATGTTCCGCTTTAGTCACGCTGTCTCCGTCTGCACCTGCGCGATAAACGCGGGGAGCGGCTACCGTGTCCAGAACTATGTGGCGCGTTCATGTCGATCGCCCATAGTACCGGAGGCTCGTCAATTTGATTGACATCATTGAATATCCGGAAACGGACGCCCGCCGATACTTGGACCTCAGGTCTCCGGAAGCGGCTGGCCGACTTACGAAACTGGCAGATTGCTTCGCTGGCCTCCGGGTGGTGCATATCAACAGCACCGCGAACGGAGGTGGAGTGGCCGAAATTCTCCACTCCCTGGTACCTTTGAGCAACGCTTTGGGCATCAAAACCGAGCGGGCTGTTATCGTTCCCAAGGATCCCAATTTCTTCGCCGTCACCAAGCGAACTCACAACATGCTGCAGGGAGCTGAAGGTAAACTCTCCGCCGGGGAACTCGACGCCTACTACGGCTGTTTGGACGAGGTGGCTTGCGAGATAGAACGGACCGGCATATCCGTTGATGTCTGGTTTTGGCACGATCCTCAGTCGCTGCCGCTGGGACGCTCGATCAAACGGTGCGAGCGCACGACGCTAATCTGGACGGTCCATATCGATCTGACCCACCCGAATCTCTGGCTGTTGGACGAGTTGCTGCCCCTGACCGAGGCCTACGACACGTTGATTTGCTCACTCGGGGAATACTTGCCGACCGCCCTGCCCGTCAACGTGGGAACTCACATTGCTCCGCCAGCAATCGATCCGCTCACTGATAAAAACGCTGCGCTACCTCCCGAACGGGTCCGGGAGATCGTTGGAGCGCTGGGGATCGACGTGACCAGGCCATTGATCACGCAGGTTTCGCGATTCGATGTTTGGAAAGACCCCTGGGGCGTCGTGGACGCGTATCGTTTGGCCCGGAAGTCCCATCCCAGTGTAAAGCTGGCGTTGCTCGGTCTGAGCCAGGCCAACGACGATCCGGAAGGAGCCAGCGTACTGGAATCAGTGCACGGCTACGCTGACGGTGACCCTGACATCCACCTGTTCTTTAGCCCGGATGGTCTGCCGGCGAGTAACGATGAAATCGTCAACGCTTTGCAAACCCATTGCGACGTATTGTTGCAAAAATCCACTAGGGAGGGATTTGGTCTGACCGTCTCCGAGGGCATGTGGAAAGGCAAACCTGTGATCGGTGGAAACGTCGGCGGGATCCGGCTGCAGATAGAAGATGGGAAATCCGGATTTCTGGTCGATTCTCCTGAGGAGGCGGGCGAGCGAATAGCTCAACCCCTGGCCGATCCGGATATTTGCGCTGACATCGGCCGCAACGCGAAAGACCGGGTCCGGGACAATTTCCTCCTGCCACGCCTGCTGTATGATTACATGGAAGCGGCTCATCAAGCCCGAAACCATGCCTAACCTTCTGTGTGATCCGTCAGTGCCCTGAGGCGCTCTATTGGGGAATGCAACGCCATGGCGCGCACCACAATACTCGTAATGATCGACGGGCTCGACCCGGAATATCTGGCTGTTTGCCCAGCGCCCAACCTGCAGCGTTTCGCGGCCGACGGGTTTCATGTGACCGGGGGCGGCATGATGCCTAGCGTGACTAACGTCAACAATACGACCATGGTCACCGGGCACTATCCAGCTCAGCACGGCATTGTTTCGAATTATTGGTTGGATCGCCAGGCGGGGATTGAAGAATACGTTGAGTCTGGGGAGTTCATCTGTGCCGAAACCATCTTCGACCAGTGCCGTAGGCAGGGAGGCACGTCATTGCTCGCCGCCTCCAAAGACAAACTGAGACGTCTGTTGGGCAACGACACGGATCTCGCATTTTCATCGGAACGTCCTACGACCGAAGCGATCGCCGCCGCGGGCCCACCACCTAACGTGTATTCGTTGGAGGTCAATGGATGGACCATCAACGCTGCGCGGGCCGCGCTTGAGGCGGAACATTACGATCTTGCGTTCATCGCCACCACCGATTATGCGATGCACGCGTACGGGCCGGAACATCCGGAATCGCGCCGGCATCTTTCGATCTTGGATGAAGCGCTGGGACAACTGGTGGCTGATATCCCTGACGTCCAGGTCTTGATAACAGCCGATCATGGCATGTCCGACAAGCGGCGCATGCTGAACCTGCCTGCCTTGTTGGCGAAACACGGCATCGATGCCTTGGCGGTCCCAGTCATTAAGGATCAATACGTAGTTCACCATTCCAATCTCGGTGGGTGCATCTATCTGCATTTGGCCGATCCAGCCGCAGTGCCTGATGCTGTGGGGATTCTGCGCGAAACCGACGGCGTGGAAGAAGCTCTGCCGCGCACCGAAGCCGCAGAGCGTTTTTCGCTAATGGAAGAGCGCATCGGGGACATCGTTGTTTCCGGGTCTGCGGACGTTGTTTTCGGAGACCCTGCCGAAGTTACCCTGCCTTCAGGATTGCGTTCCCACGGATCGACTCATGAGCGGCGGGTGCCGATCATCGGCTACGGCGGGGATTTCGGCGGGTTCGAATTCCGGGAAAACCGCGATTTGGGTCGCTACGTGTCCGAACGCGTCCTGGGTTGACGAAAACGAGGATCTCACGGAGGAAGCAGTGACAACGGTGGACGTACGGGCTCCAGCGACGACTGCTAATCTCGGTCCGGGCTACGATTGCCTGGGTATGGCCCTGGACTTGTGGAACACCTTGACGGTGGAGATTCTCCCGGCCGGTTCCGATCCCGCCGTGGTCGTTCTAGGCGAAGGTGAAGGAGAGCTGGATACCGACACGCAAAACCTGACCTACCAGGCCATAAAGTTCTTGTTCAACGAAGCAAATGCTCCTCTGCCCCCGTTGTCACTTCGGTGCCAGAATGCGATACCCCTAAGTAGGGGAATGGGAAGCAGCGCTGCGGCAATCTCTGGCGGTTTGGTGGCGGCCAATCGGCTTCTTGACGATATCTTCAGCCAGGACGACCTGTTGGAAATGGCCGCTACGATCGAAGGGCATCCGGACAATGTGGCCGCAGCGGTTCACGGCGGGATGCGATTGGTGGTAATGGATGAGAACCGCCTGTACACCGCACCTATCCGGCTGCCAGAAGATATGCAGGCCGTGTTGTTTATCCCGGAGCGACGAATCGCTACCGCGGATGCCCGGCGCGTGTTGCCGGAGCACATATCAGTAGCCGACGCGGTGTACAATATGAGCCGAACCGCGTTGCTCGTGGCGAGCATGGAGTCGGAGCACCCCGAATACCTGAACATTGCCACTCAGGATCGGCTGCATCAGCCCTATCGGCAAACTATTTTCCCCCAAATGAAAGTTATCTTCGCTGCTGCCCAAGCGGCCGGGGCCTTGGGAGTTTTCTTGTCAGGGAGTGGCAGCACCATCCTGGCGTTTGCGCGCGATCGTGCCATGACTGTCGCTTATGAAATGTTTGACGCTGCGCGACTCGCTGGAGTCGAAGGCCGGGTGGAGGTCACCCAACCGACGACCCTAGGGGCTCACGTGGTTTCTGATAACGGCGATGCGTAAAAGGGTCCAGCGTCATCTCACCAGTTTGGTTGTCCGCCACTAGGGATTCCTGCTCACTTACCGCGCAACGCAGATCTAATGGGCCTCTACGTGCACAAGTATGGCGGCAGTTCGGTCGCCGACGCCGAAAAGATCGTGAACGTGGCACGACGAATCGCCGCTGTTCATGACGAAGGGCATCAGATTGTAACGGTCGTTTCGGCTATGGGCGACACCACCGATGAGTTGATTGATTTGGCCCGAACCGTATCGATCGAGCCTGATCCAAGGGAACTTGATTTCTTGCTATCCACGGGCGAACTGGTATCGATCACGTTACTGTCGATGGCCCTGCGCAATTTGGGATACGACGCCATCAGCCTGAGCGGACCGCAAGCGGGCATCCGAACTGACAACTCGTACGGTCGCGCTCGGATTAGCCAGGTAGATCCGGATCGAGTCCGCCGCGAATTGAACGCACGGCGGCCGGTGATCGTCGCCGGTTTCCAGGGCCTTACCCCCGACGATGACATTACTACCTTGGGACGCGGCGGTTCAGACACTACCGCAGTTGCATTGGCCGCCGCGCTACGGGCCGATCGTTGTGACATATACACCGACGTCGAAGGCATTTACACCGCGGACCCAAGAGTGGTTGGGAACGCCGTCAAAATGCCTGAAGTCGGCTATGAAGAGATGCTGGAATTGGCCGCTGCGGGAGCGAAGATGCACCCCAGGTCAATCGAGCTGGGGGCGGTCTATAATGTCCCCATCTACGTGGCGTCCAGTTTCGTTGATGCTCCCGGCACCCTCATACACCCAGCATCGGACAAGAGACAGATGGAAGACCGGATTAAGGTAACGGGTATCGCGTACCAAACCAACGTGTCCAAGGTGACGGTGTGCGGTGTGGCCGACAAACCTGGCGTGGCAGCCGCGTTGTTCGAACCGTTGTCCGCGGCCGGCATCAATGTGGATACCATTGTCCAGAACACCAGCGCCGACCGTACAACCACGGACATCAGCTTCACGGTGACCGCCGACGATGTGACCCACGCAATGCGCGTGATGGCGCCTCTGGAAACGGCCCTGGGCGCGGCTCAGGTGATAAGCGATCCCAATCTGGCCTCCGTCAGCGTGGTGGGTTCGGGAATGCAAAACACGCCAGGCTACGCGTCACGCATGTTTCGTATCCTGGCCGACGGCGGGATCAACATCGACATGATCACTACGTCTGAAATCCGTATTTCGTGCATTATCAGTCGCGACCAGGTGCAGGACGCTGTTCGCTTGCTACACCAAGGTTTCGAACTGGACAAGTCCGATTAGGTGGACGATGGCCGGACGGTGATGTCCGCTTGTTATCTATCCGTCGTTATACCGGCCTACAACGAGGAGCGCCGACTCCCTGAGACGCTTGAAATCGTCCGCGCATATTTGAGTGCGCAGGCATATGCGTGGGAGATCATAGTAGCCGACGACGGGAGTCGAGATTCTACGGCAGATGTGGTTGGTCGCTCCGCACAAGCTGACGCCCGAATCAAGCTCCTTAGTCTGCCGCACCGAGGCAAAGGCTGGGCGGTCAAGCACGGCATGCTCTCCGCTTGTGGTGATTTTCGTTTCCTCTGCGACGCAGACCTATCGATGCCTATCACACTGCTGGAACGTTTTCTGCCGGCGGGCGATCCACATGCTGACATCGTCATCGGTTCCAGAGAAGCGCCCGGAGCCAGACGCATCGGAGAACCCCGACTCAGATGGTTGATGGGCCGGGTTTTCAATACCATGACCCGGATATTGGCCACGCCCGGCATCGCCGACACGCAATGCGGGTTCAAGGTATTTAGTGCCACCGCCGCTGAAACCCTCTTCGAATTGCAGACACTGGACGGGTTCGCGTTCGACGCCGAAATCCTGTTCCTCGCCCTCCAGCGCGGATTCACGGTCGCAGAGATCGGAATCGACTGGCATTACAGGTCCGAGAGCAAGGTTCGGCCCATACGCGACGGATGGCGCACGTTACGAGACCTCGTCATGATTCGGTATCGGTCGCTCATCGGCCGTTACGAGGGTTGTGATCGCAACAAGTAATCATCGAAATCGGCAATCTCAATAGATTGAACGTAACCCCCACAACGGTGTAATCCTATATCGAGGCATCGGTTAACGGTTTGGCAGGGTAGCCGATCGGTGGTGGAGGTCAATTATGGTGAATCACGTGTCTCACTCGCAGCGCCGTGCGCCGGTGAACGATTCAACTGACAACCGCGCAAAAGCCCAGCTGGGTAAGCAAGCTGTCCGATGCGCGCTGAACGGCGAATGGGCACACGCCGTCGCGACAAACCAGCGGATCCTGGACATCTGTCCTACTGACTGTGAAGCGTCCAATCGCTTGGCGAAAGCCCTGATGGAGCTCGGGAACTATTCCGATGCTCGCCTGACTATCGAACAGCTTCAATTGCATTCGCCGGCAAACGTCATCGCGCGCAAAAATCTCGCCCGACTTGATCAACTCCAAAGTCGGTACAGCGAAGCTCGCTCGCAGCCCGTGGCAACAGGAAAATCGCCTCGCATGTTCATCGCTGAAAGCGGCAAATCGTGTAACACCACTTTGTACCAGCTGGCCGGACCGTCGGAAATCGCGCCCGTGAGCGCTGGTGACGTCGTTCTGTTGACCGCGAAGAATGACGGGGTAACTGTTAACACCCTGGACGGCCACTACTTGGGAGCGTTGCAACGCCGATTAGGCCGACGTGCAAACCAGCTGATGACCGGCGGCAACCGATACGAGGCAGCCGTAGTAGGAATCGAAAAAACGGCTTGTCAGTCATTTGGCGTGAGACTGTCCAAGCGCCTGCATTGCGTCATGTGGTCTCATTTCCGGCTCAGGTCAGCGAACCGCATCGCCCCAATCCGATAACAGAACGTGATCAATACGCATCTCCACCTAATGACGAGCCAGACCAAGTTCCGGTGGACGCAACTGACTCCGATAATGCCATGGATCCCGCCGAAGCCGCAGTGTTGGACATTCCCGACGACACCGCGGTCGAATCAGTGGGCATTGACGACGTCCCAACGTTGGACGCCGACGACGATGCGACCGGTTGGTCGCCTATAACGCCGGCCTCAGAAGTCGACGAGGAATGGAACTAGTCGCCCCATTGTCGGGGGTCCGCGGGATCACGCTTGTCCCGCGCCTCGAGCGCGAGAATCTAGGCTAACCGCCAACCTGGACCGGAACGGACGGACCCGGTTGTTCTGATGCGGAACGCCGATGGGCACTACGAATACCGCTTCCTGGCCGGCAGAGTGAGGCCCAAAAAACTCGACGACCGCATCGTCGTAAAACGTGAGGCCCGTGGCGCCTAACCCCAGCGCGTGCGACGCGAGGTAGATGCGACCGCCGATAATTCCGCCAACCGTCTGCGCCATCCGGTACCCCCTGGCCCCGAACTCGCGCTCGATCAACGGCAAGTCAGCAGTGATGAATGCTACGACTGCAGCGTCTGCCGGGAGCGCCTGTTCAAATCCGAGGTGCCCTGCGGTTTCCCTGAAATCGCCTTCCTTGAGCAACCGCAGGCCATTGTAGAAACGATTGTAGTAGTAGGCTCCGGAGGCGAGGCCGGCTACCGCGTTCACTATGAAATAAACACTCAGATACGGTGAGAATCCGTCCGCCAGATGCGTCGCATTTATCGGGTTCCCAGCCGCTTCAACAATCGAGCGGAAATCCTCCCACGCGATCGGTTCCGTGGCAAAACGTCTGGTCGACCCGCGGGAACGAATGCAATCGCCCAGCGGTTGTGCCGAGCGGGACGAAAGGTCCAACTCCGCGTCAAAGGTTCCGTCTGACCCCGAGCGCAACGGGCGGAAACGCTCGCCAGTGCCGTCGAGCTCTTCTTTGTCGCTGTTGCCGCTCCTTCCCCCGGGTTCGTTCCAAGCGGCCACGTCTTCTCTGGTCCGCAGCCCGGAAGCCCGATGAATTTCGCGCGACAAGGGATATTCCAAGGCACCTGCCGCCAGATCGTTGCTTTCTTGGGGCAACATTCCCGGAACGTCGCCAGAACCCGGGTCCAACGTGCCGTCCGGGTTGCCAATAGTCGCCAGCAACGACGGGGCCTCGTCAAGCCCATCAATCCCCAGGAAACCGGCGACCGACCGGTCCACGAATCCAAACGCGAGCCCCACAGCCGTGGCCGTGGCGGTTCCGGCTGCCGTGAGATTGGCGGCAATGGTACCCAGGTCCCAATAGCAGTATCGGTAACCTCTCTCCCGATATTTCCAGGCGCTCCTCCAAAACAAGGTGGTGAACACCAAGGTCGCCGGATATGCGGCGGCGTCTTGAGAGGCTGCGGCGACCCAGCGCCGCAGGTCCCCGTTTCGCAAGCGCTCTAGGGTGAAATCCAGCGGGTTGAAGTGGTATACGCCGGCCCGCAGACCGTCCAGGTCTCCGCAAACCACGTACACTTCAGTTGGATAGAGGGCCCCGGCGGACGCTGCCGCCCGATAGTGGACCTCTCCATCCCGCAGGGTTCTCCGCCGAATTACCGCCGCTGCGTGATAGAGCAATTCAGCCAAGGTCTGCAACGTCAGCGGGCCCCCCCTGTCGGTGCCTTGGCCCGTGCCACGGATCGCTTGCAGCGTCGACATCTCCGGCCCTGATGTGCCAGCAACATCCGGTAGCGGTATGGATCGCAGCCCGGGGTAGATTTTGTACCGAGGCGGCTTATTGCTCAGATTGATGTACTGGAGCTTGGTCGCCTCGTTGAATGCGCCGGCTACGCTGGCGTCGTCGATTGTCTGGTTGGTAACCATGGCGTTTAGTCCTGGTGTCGTGGTGAGGCTGGTCAAGCCGAGCGTGACCGATAGATTTCAACCGCCGCAGCCTCTATGACTGACCCCTTGATTGGCGGGCGGGGTTTTTGAACTCGGACACGGACCGCACCGATTTGCGGGTGTTGGTCCAAAACGTTGCGGGCGACCGTTCCGGCGGCGGATTCCAACAGGTTGCGGGGTTCGCCCTCCATCACCGCTTTGACCGCCCGGTACAGTGCTGTGTAACTCACCGTATCCTCCAAACGATCCGAGGCGGCAGGGACACTTAGGTCGAGCTCGGCCTGGAGGTCCACGATGAATTGCTGCCCAAGGCTCCGTTCTTCCGGGTTGACCCCGTGGAACCCATAGAACTGGAGGCCGGTAAGAATGATGCGGTCTGGAGTCATCAGATGGACGATCGGGGACGATTCAACACTGCGGGGCTGTTCCTGTGTTTCTTGCCGACGTGTCGGACTGCACCCGGTATAGTCAGGCCAACACCAACGTTTCGATCACGAGGGCGCTCTATCCGGCCCGCACCGTCACCTTCACGTCGGTCAGCAATTGGTCTGTGCCTCGATGGCCGCGGCTTGGGCAATCAAATTCTGGGCTCGTTTTACCACCGGCACATCTACCATGCGCCCGTCGATCGACAGCGAACCTCGTCCGGTTGCCTCCGCTGCATCCCACGCTTCTATCACACGTCTTGCGTAAGCCACTTCGTCGGGGCCGGGTGAAAATGTCTCGTTGATTACGTCTATCTGGGCCGGGTGAATCGCAAACTTCCCCGTATAACCCATCCGTCGTGCTACGCTCGCGTCGGTCTTTAGGCCTTCAGGGTCACGAAAACCGACGAATGGGCCGTCGAGTCCGGCAACTCCAGCAGCCCTCGCCGCCACCGCCATCGCAGATCGGGCGAAATAGCACTCTTCGCCGAAGTCGCTCCGAATAATGCCCATATCGTTGGTGTAGTCTTCGCCTCCAAAAGCTATTCCCACAATCCTCTGAGAAGCGCGTGCCATCTCGTAGACGTGGACGATGGCCATCGCGGTTTCGATCCACGGGATGACCTTGATGCTACCCGCCTCAATCCTGACTTTCGCTTCCAACGGCGTCAGCAGTTTGTCAACCTGCTGCAACTCCCACGCCGTGTTCCCTTTCCCAACGCTGATCCCAGCCAAATCCGCCGATACCACGGCGGACAATTCGGCGGCGGCCAACCCGGTTTCCAGGGCGTTGACCCGTACCATCACCTTCTTGCCTGCCTCGGCTAAACGCGGAACCCATTGAACAGCCAACTCGCACGCGGCGGTCTTCTCACCCGGCGGCACCGAGTCCTCCAGGTCCACCATGATGATATCCGCGCCGAATCCGAGCGCCCTCTCGAGCATGTTGGACCGGTTCCCGGGGACAAAAACGAGGCTACGGAGCAATTGCACTGGTGTGGACCTCTATGAAACGTCGTGTCGGTACAAAAATAAGCAGAGCCGGCCATTCGTGTCCCAGGTTACGCGCTGGAACATTGCTCCCAAAGGTGTTTCCATGGCCCGTTGCGGGAATCAGAAGTCGCCCCAGGAGTAGCCAGATTTGACATCCACTTTGAGGGTCGCATCGAGATCCATTGCCGCTGGCATCTCGTCCATCACCAACTGGGTCATCAAGTCCATTTCGTCGTCAGGCACCTCGAAAACCAGCTCGTCGTGCACTTGCAGGATCATGCTGGATCGCATTTGATCGTTGACCATGCGGGCGCGCACATTGATCATGGCTATTTTCATAATGTCGGCCGCCGTGCCCTGGATCGGCATATTGATGGCCATTCGTTCCGCAGCAGCGCGGCTGTTGTGATTTGTGGACTGGATGTCCGGCAGATAACGCCGCCGCCCCAGCAGCGTTTCCGCGTACATCACGTTCCTCGTCCGTTCTTTTACCGATTCCAAGTACCCACTGATGCCCGGGTACCGGGACAGATAGGTGTCGATGAAATGCCGCCCCTCTTCTCGGCTGAACCCCGTTTGTTGCGAGATGCCGTGCGGACCCAAGCCGTATATCACGCCGAAGTTAAGCACCTTGGCAATGCGGCGCTGCTCGGCATCCACATCGTTGATGGGCACGTTGAACATCTGACTGGCCGTGGCGGCGTGTATGTCCTCCCCCTTGCGGAACGCATCCAGCAATGACGGGTCCTGCGACATATGGGCCAATACCCGCAACTCGATCTGTGAATAGTCGGCCGAGAGCAATCGGCAACCGGAATCAGCCACGAAAGCCCGGCGAACCTGGCGGCCCAATTCGGTTCGGACTGGTATGTTTTGCAGGTTAGGATCGCTGCTGCTGACCCTGCCAGTAGCCGACCCGGTCTGGTGATACGACGTATGGATCCTGCCCGTACCAGGGTTCACCATCTCAGGGAGAGCGTCAACGTAGGTTGACTTGAGCTTGGATACCTGCCGATAGTCCAGGATCTTGTCCACCACCGGATGCAGGCCTTTCAAAGCCTCGAGTGCGTTGGCGTCGGTGGAATAACCGGACCGCGTCCGCCGCGACTTGGGCAAACCCAACTCCCCAAAAAGCAGGTCGCTTAACTGCTTGGGAGAGTTGATATTGATTCCATGGCCGATTGAGTCGAACAGTTCTGTTTGGATTTGTTCCAATTGTTGGTGCAGGTCGCGCGACATCTCGTGGAGGATGCCTGCGTCCAAGCGGACTCCCGACCGCTGCATCTCCACCAAAACCGGCACCAGCGGCAACTCGACGTCGGTGAAAAGATCGACCAGCCCCTGGGCCACCAAAGGCGGATCAAAGTGCCGACGCAATCGCAACGTGCAGTCCGCATCCGCCGCCGCGTACGCCGCCCCGTCTGCGATCTCAACTTCGTTAAATGTTTTTTGCCGGGCTCCCTTGCCGATCAGCTCGGTGATTTCGGTCATTTCCCGGCCCAATATCGACAGGGCCAGCGGCTTCAGACCCAACCGGTTGTTGCCCAACAGATGGGCGGCGATCATGGTGTCGTGGTCAACCACCTGGTAGGGATCGACGCCATAGTTGCTCAGCAGGGTCAAATCATAGTTGGCGTTGTGGGCGGAGCGCTTCAAACCCTCAGCCGTAAACAAAGGGCGCACCGCGGCCATCACCTCCGTTAAGGGCAACTGCCGGCCGGATGCATGCCCAACCGGCACGTACCAGGCCTGACCGCCATCGATGGCGAAACTCAAGCCAGCCAACTCGGCGGCCATAGGGTCGGTGCTGCTGGACTCGGTGTCAAACGCAAAGGAGCCAGCTTTCCTGATGGCAACGATCATTGTGTCCAAATCGGCTTGGGTGTCGACGACGCGATAATCACTATCCATGATTTCCAGGTCGCGAGCCGCAACCGGAGCAGCGGAACGATCTCCGATCTGAGACGCCGTCGCCCATGGTGCATCGGGCGAAGGTACGCGCCCCACAATGCTGTGAAATTCCAACGCCGTCATCAGCGCGACCACTTCGGACCGTTCGTAATCGCCAAGCCGGCAGGCATCGAGATCGAGCTCGGCCGGCACGTCGCACTTGATGGTGGTCAAGAAGCGATATTCAAATGCCTCGTCCCGGCAAGCCGCGAGGTTGTTCTTCACGCGCTTCTGCGTAATCTCTTCCAGATGTTCGTATATGCCTTCCAGTGTGCTGTAGTTGCTTAGCAGACTGGTAGCCGTCTTGTCACCAACGCCAGGGATTCCGGGAATGTTGTCCGATTTGTCGCCAACGAGCGCTTTGTAGTCCGGCTGCTGTTCGGCGGTTAGTCCGCCATACCTGGCGGCCAGCTCATCCTCGTCCACTATCCGCCGGTCGCGTTCGCTGCTGGCCAGGTCCACGCGAACCAGCGGAGAAATTAGCTGGAAAGTGTCCCGGTCCCCGGTGAGGATCACCGTGGCTACGTGAGCGGACTCGGCTTGACGAGAGAGTGTGCCGATGATGTCGTCCGCTTCGAACCCGGGCAACTCGTAAATCGGCACGGCGAAAGTTGCCATCAACTCTTTCACGCGGTCAAACTGACCGCGTAGTTCTGGGGGTGTCGGAGGCCGTTGTGCTTTGTATTCGGGAAATCGTTCGTGCCGGAACGTCGGAGATGGGGTATCGAAAGCGACAGCGACGTGAGTTGGCTGCCACTCGTTCAGCGACCGCATGAACACGCTGGCGAACCCGTAAACGCCCGTCACATCTTCGCCGGTGGTCGACACGGTTAGGTTGCGGCTGGCGCTGATCGCCCTGTACGAACGGTGCACCATCGCATGTCCATCTATCAACAGCAGCAGTTGAGGCCGCTGATCGGCGGCGGCGAACGTCATCGGCATAGACATCTGGCTGGCGCTGGACATGAGGGGTCTCCGTGCGCAGATCCGTCGGTAGTAGGTGAAACCACCGACGGTTGCCGCATTATACATCAGCGACTAGCCGAGAACGTTCCGCCCTATGCTAAAATGACCGAGCTATGCCCGTTTACGAATACCAGTGCAACCTTTGCGGGGGCCGTCAATCCCGCCTCGTTTTCAGTTGGACACCGGCCGACGCGATATCCTGCCGCGTATGCGCTGGAACCGACCTGATCCGATTGATGTCGGGGTTTTCCTTCCACCGTTCCTGGGGTGACAGCCTTAACTGGATGCCGGACAATGCTGCTGCTGATTTGGACGACGGCCATGTCGGCAGCATTGATGCTCACATGGGCCGTATGGGTGAAGCTATGGGCGGTCAGGTAACCCCGGATTTCCACGAACACCGGCACGAAATCACTCATCCCGACGGCTGAACCAGTGTTGGTCTTGCACAGAACCGCATCATCGGCCTACTTTCGTTAGAGACAGACGACATGCCGATATATGAATACCGCTGTCGCCATTGCCGGAACGTCTCGGCAATCTTCGTGCGATCGATCAACTCCCCGTTGGCGCCGGCTTGTGACACGTGTGGCAGCGAGAAAGTGGATCGCCGGATGTCTACTTTCTCCACGGGCAAAACGACTGTCGAGATCCACGGTGGGCACCCCTTGGGGAGCAACCCGCAGGATTACTACAGCGACCCCCGCAACATCGGTCGGCACGTCGAAGAATCCTTCGTCCGTCATGGCGTGGCGATGCCCGACTCTGTCCGCGCATCTATTGATTCCGCCCGGAGCGGTGAGGCCCCCAAAGGATTGGACTTGTGACCGAGCCGAATAATAATCCAACGTCCGATCTGTTATCGGCACTCGTCGCTTGCTTGGACGCCTTGGTCGTATCCGACGGCCTTCCCGAGGGCCTGATGCGCGGCGAAATCGGTTGGTTGAGCAGTGACCTGAGCGATCCGAACCGGCGGTCCACCGCGCCCTATTCGGTGCAAAGCCGGAACCAGGCTATGGAGATGGCCGGCAGCGCGCGTAACTTGCTCGATATTCTGGAGACCGCGCAGGCCATCCCTGCTGATGGGGCATTGCAGACGCGTCGCGCGCTCGACGACGCTGCTGAGCGGATTGGCGCTGCCCTGCGGCGACATCAGGCGGATCGCATCCGCGGGCTGTACGTAATCATTGATCCCGAAGTGACCGGTGGCCGCGATCCAATGGAAATCGCCCGTTCTGCCATCAATGGCGGTGCCCGCATCTTACAGCTACGTGACAAGTTGCGGGACAAAGGCGAACAATTGCCCCTCGGAGTCGCCCTCCGCGAATTGTGTGCTGCCAACGATGCTCTGCTGATCATCAACGACCATGCCGATTTGGCCGCCGCTTTGGGACCGAATCACGTGGGATTGCACGTTGGGCAAACTGATTTGCCCGTAGCCGAGGCGCGGAAAATTCTGGCGCCCGGTCAAGTGCTCGGCCGATCCAACCGCGAGATCGACTTGATCATCGAGTCGCAGCGAATGGGTGCGGATCACGTTGCGTTCGGCGCGATGTACACCACGACCACCAAGCAGGTCACCCGCGCGCCCCAGGGCCCGGAGAGACTGAAACAGGCCCGCGCAGCCGCTCGGGTGCCGTTGGTAGCCATAGGCGGAATCACGGCACAGAACGTAGCGCCGGTGGTTGAGGCCGGCGCTGATGCAATTTGCGTCACGGCAGCGGTGGGGAATGCCCCGGAGCCAGAAGCAGCAGCGGCAGCCCTGACCGAGGCAATTCGGTCGGCTGGCGGACGCGTTTAGCAATTTTAAGTATGCCCACGCGTTACGGCCCGCACCTGGCAGCACTGTCTGCCCAAGCGGTGGAGGAATTGTCGGCTAGGCATCGGGCCAGGGAGCAGGCCCTGGGCGTGTCCCGGCAAGTGATTAGGAATTCGGCCAACTCGATCCGCGCAGTTCATCGCAACGACTTCAATGAAGCGCGCCGCCTGATCGCGGAAGCCGCAGACCGTCTGGCCGAGACCCGGAGAATACGCACCGACAACCCGGAAATTTACTACGCTGGATTTTTGTCCGACGCGCGCAAGGAATTTGCTGAAGCCAGCATTACGCTAGCTGTGATTTCCGGATCGGAAATCCCGGACGCCCAGGCACTGGACATGGACCCGCCGGCCTACCTGAACGGGATGGCAGAAGTCATCGGGGAATTGCGTCGCTACATCCTTGACGCCCTGCGCCGGGACGATACCTCCCGATGCGAAGAGTTGATGGAATTGATGGACGAGATTTACGGAATCCTGGTTACGGTTGACTTTCCGGAAGCTATTACCGGCGGCCTCCGGCGCAGCACAGACGCCATGCGGGGCGTGTTGGAACGCACCCGCGGTGATCTGACCATATCGCTTCAGCAGCGGCGGTTGGAGCAACGGCTCAAGGACCTGAAATAATCTCTGCATCGTCAGTTGGATTACGACCGCCCGACCGGGTAGATCCAGCCCGTTGGCATCGAATGTTCTGATGGGACGATTTGCTCCAATCACCGCCCGCTGGCGAAATATCGTCATCCTGTCCTGGCCTATTGACGGCGGTCATTTGGATCCGTTTGTGCCTAACGGTTTGGTCCTTGATCGATGGGGCGGCGAAGCTTACATTAGCCTCGTGGGCCTATTCGTCGAAAACCTGCGGATGTTAGGGTTGCCAGTCTGGCCGAACCGATTTGAGGAAGTCAATCTGCGTTTCTACGTTCATCCCACCCAAGGCGGCGCTAACCTGCGCGGGGTCGTGTTCCTTCGGCAATTGGTTGCACATCGATTGATCGCGCTGGGAGGGCGTTTGCTGTTCCGGGAGCCGATGTCGGCTACGCAAATGAGCCACGAATTCAACCCGCCGGAACCAGAAGAGACCAGCAAACGGCAACGAGTGTTTTATGGTTGGCGCAACCATGGTCGGGATGAAGGACTTTGGATCAAAAGCGGGGGGGATCCGTACGTGGTCGAACCCAATTCGTTGGACGAGTTCCTCACCGCTCGGTACTGGGGTTACAACGCGCAATCCGCCCGCCGGATTCGAGCGTACCGAGTTTCAAGGTGTAAATGGTCGGTGAGTCCGGCCGCCGACTATGGATTGCAGTGCGACGCCCGAGCCCTGTATGGTCCCCAGTTCACTGATGTCATGGCTCAACCACCAGCCTCAATTCTTTTGGCTCACGGGTCGAAAGCCCGGGTACATTGGCCGACCAGTTAGCGTCACAAAAAGATGGGATACGTTCCCGCCCAAGTTGAGATAATTGATCACCCGTTGTTAGAATGCTCTAACGCAAGCCGATCTCCAAAAGAATAGACTGGCCAGGATAAACCAGCCAGATAGGATCCGAGTGCCTGATACTGCGCCGCCCGCGGCCATACACACGAGCCCCGACTCCCCGGACGACATCGAGGGATGTTACCGGCGCGCGTGGACAGACGGTCTGCCGATCCTACGTCTCATCGCCGACCGTGTTCAGGCGATGATGGAAGCGGCAAGGCTCGAGACGGGCGACGTTTTGGGCCAAGTCCCAGTGCGCCGCAGGACGCTGCCTGCTGAGCTAGTGTCGGCAAACGCCGTGGCGGCGGGTTGTTTGTCGGCCTATTTTGCCATAGACCTGGCAACGCTGCGCGTGCTATTTGGATACGACCTCAATTGCATCCACGAAGTGTCCGCCGCGACCAACTCCACGGGCTTGCTCGTCGCGGTCAACGGTCCCATCCGGCGTGAGATCGAGTTGAATTGCACTGACCACCTGTTCATCCCTGGGCACCGCGCCAACTCCACAATTGGGCGAGCGTTGCGGTTGATTTTCATCGATTTGTTTGAACAGCTGCCCAGTGTTTTGGATCACGGTTGCATGGGCAGCTTGACCAAGTTTGCCGTGGTTATTGTAAAGGATGAAGAGAACAGCCCATGGGAGCCGTTCCATATCAGCCAGGGATATTTGCCCCAGCAGTCGACGGTAATCGTGACTACAATCCAGGATCCGTTCACGCATGGCAACCGTTATGGAATCGTAGAAAGCCTTTGGGATTCCATCGCCGCTAAGATGTCCTCGCACGGGTTGGGCCTATACTTTGGCCGGGGTATCGAATGGGCGTGGTTTGTCGGTCATTTGCATTCCGAGTTGCTGGGCCGGTTGGGCTGGAAGTATCTCGACACGCAGGGCATCCCGCCGTGGACGATAATCGCCGCGGTGTTTGCCAATACAGCCCACGCCTATACGCTGCTCATGGTGGCGGCGGATTTCCCGTATCTCATGTGCCCGCGCCCAATTGCCAATGTCTCCCGAGAGGGATTGCATTTGCGCGCTCAGTTGCTGACCCTGGCGGCGTTTAGCTTGTTGATTCATGACGAGCTGGCCGGCCCTCGGACCGGCTGACGGTATCGTCGACGACCATGCCAGGCATTGGCGATATTTTCCGCAGATTTTCACGGCGTCCGCAGGAGCCGGAGGAGACTTACTCCGCCGCGTCCAACCTGGCACCGCCCAATGATCCCACTCTGGAACACGACAACGACGCTCCTCCTTCTTCACATCTGTTGGGCCGCCTCACATTCTCAGCGACCGGTGACTCTGTTACCTCCCAGCCCGCCTTGGGCGATCACCCGGTCGGGGAAACGGCAGTTTCACCGTCGACCGAACCCCAAATGGGTTTTGCCGCGAGCCAACGCGACGACGTTCATATCGGCATGCTAGAACCTCCGCTGGTTGAAGTCGCGGACGACGACGCATTTCTCGATGATCCGTTGCAGGTGACCTGCCCGTATTGCGGCGCAGAACAACAACGGGTGGGGTCTCGATGCGCTAATGAACGATGCAATCAGGTGATCGTGCGACTACCCGCTTGGGCCCAGCACCGCCGGCGCAATTGGTTCATGCGGCGCCTGTCGTGGCGAAGGATCATCACGGCTTGTGTTGTGGCGCTCTTTATTGTTTTCGTCATCTGGATCAATTATCCGTTTGCTCCCGACCCAGCGGTGTTGTTCAAAAAAACCCAAACTCACTTGACAATAGACGCCGGACCGGGGTCATGGACAGGTGTGGGGAGAGACCTACGGCACAGCCGTCGCGTGGATATCGGCCCGCCCCCGCCGTCTGGTCAGATCAGGTACTGGAACTTCGACGTACCAGGCGATCCCTTGCTGGCCGAACCAGTGGCGCAGGATACTCACGTGTATATCGGTTCCTCTGAAGGCATGTACGCGTTATCCCACGCTGACCTGTCGTTCATTGAAAAATGGGAAGGTGATACACCGGGTCGAATCACGGCCGGGGCAGCAGTGGTCGGCTTGTATCTGTTCTTCGGTAGCACGGATCACACCGTCAGTTCATGGAACGCGTTTGACGGCCAGGTACGCTGGAGCTTTCCCGCCGCCGACACTGTGGAGGCCGCTCCCGTGGTTTCAGATGGCTTGGTTTACATCAGCTCCGGGGAGAGCTGGATTTACGCGCTCGACGCGCACAACGGAGCACTGATCTGGAAAAAGCAGCTGGACAGCAATGCCAGTGACGCGGCTACTATTCACGATGGCAAGCTGTTCGTAGGTGATGAAAAAGGCGTTTTCTACATCTTGTCTGCTCGGACTGGCCAGGAATGGTTCCGCTTCCGAACCCCCCGGGCGATCACCGGTTCTCCGGTAATATCTGAAGATGGGGAACGCGCTTATTTCACCGCCGGCGGCCAGCTGTACGCGGTTGGAGCGACACACCGGGAGATACCCGGACTTTACCAGTTCAAACAGTTATGGGCTCAACTGTGGCTATGGCAAGTTCCCGGTGTTCCCCGTCCCAGGGGGCAACAGGGGGGTCTGTGGCGCTTCACGCCGGAAAATCCGCTCCAAGGGGTCAAAAGCAGCCCGGCCCTCGTCGACAGTGCAGGTGGCGGCACCTTGTATATTGGAGGGCACGATCATAATGTCTACGCACTGGATGCCAGCAACGGTGATCTTCTGTGGGTTTTCCGCACCCAAGATGCTGTATGGGCGTCGCCTCTGGTCATCAAAAACCACCTGTTAGTTGGCGATGAGTCCGGCGGTCTCTATTCCCTCGATCGGGAGACCGGACGGGAAAACTGGAGCATGAATCTGGGATCACCCATCAAGATTCCCCCGATAGTCAGCAACGGATTGCTTATTGTCCGCACTGCCGACGGCAACGTGTACGGGATCGAATGAAGCCCTAACCAACGTCTACAACAAAACGCCTCTGGCCGCAATTGCGGCCAGAGGCGTTCTTCATCCCTGTGGGAAACGGTCGATCAGTAGAGGTGGCATGACACCCGATGGCCGGGCGAGACTTCCTTTTCAACCGGTACTTCTTCTGAACACTGGGGCATCGCAAACGGGCAACGCGGGTGAAACCTGCATCCGCTAGGCGGGTTGATCGGCGACGGGACCTCGCCTTGGAGCACGATATCTTCCCGTATCAGGTCTGGATGCGAGGGCAGCGCAGCGGAAAACAGGGCTTTTGTGTACGGGTGTAGCGCGTTGCTGTAAAGCTCCTCGGTCTCAGCATATTCAACAATTTGCCCAAGGTACATCACCGCCGTCTGGTGCGCCATGTAGCGCACCGTAGCCAAGTTGTGCGCGATGAGCAGATAGCTGACGTTGTACTGCTCCTGCAGATCCTTGAGCAGGTTCATCACTTGCGCCCGAATCGACACGTCAAGCGCGGAAACCGGCTCGTCCAGGACAATCAATTTGGGGTACGACACCAAAGCGGAAGCAACGGCAATTCTTTGCCTTTGGCCCCCGCTGAACTCGTGCGGGTAGTTGTTGGCTTGCTCAGTGTGCAGTCCGACCTGTGACAGCACTTCGGCAACGCGCTCGTTTTTCTCTTGCGTAGTCACGTTGCGGTTGACGACCAGAGGTTCCGATACGATGTCACGGACCCGCATGCGAGGACTTAACGACGACCAGGGATCTTGGAACACTGCCTGGACCGTCGTTCGATATTCCTGAAGCTGAGATCCTCGAAAAGTGTTGATGTCCTCGCCTTCCAGCAGTATCTCGCCTTCCGTCGGCCGCTCCAACCGGAGCAGAAGTTTGCTGGTAGTGGTCTTGCCGCAGCCGGATTCTCCTACCAGCCCAAGAGTTTCACCTTGCTTGATGGTAAATGAGATACCGTCCACAGCCTGTACGTGACCGATGGTCTTCATCATGATGAGACCTTTGGTCACCGGAAAATATTTTTTCAAGCCCTTGACTTCCAGCAGGGTATTGTCAGTGGCGACTGCCATAGTGGAGGAACCTCCTCTGGGTCGTTTGGATGATGAAGTACGTATTCAAGGCTCAGCCCGTAGTGCCAGTCGGTGCCACGAATTCCGCTACGGGCGTTCCTTCCCAATCCGGGTGCAGCGCCCAGCAGTCCGCGTGATGCGCCTCCGCGATTTGGAATGAAGTGGGATATTCCTCAAGACACCGGTCGGAGGCGTACGGGCAACGCGGCGCGAAACGGCAACCCTCGGGTAGATTGGACAGCAGCGGCGGCTGGCCTTCAATCGAGTACAGACGATCAACGCTTTCCTCTAGCTTGGGCACGGAATTGATCAACGCCTGGGTGTACGGATGCGCCGGTCGGCTGAAGATATCCCGGACGTCCCCTTGCTCGATGATTCGGCCCGCGTACATCACGGCCACGCGGTCGCACATGCGGGCCACGACGCCAAAGTCGTGCGTAATGAAGATGATCGCCAGTCCGGTCTCAGCCTGGATTTCCTTGAGGAGGCGCAGGTACTGCAACTGGATTGTCACGTCGAGGGCAGTGGTAGGCTCATCGGCGATGATGATCCCAGGCTCGCATGACATTGCGATCGCCCCCACGACCCGCTGCTTCATGCCGCCCGACATCTGGTGCGGATAGTCGTCGAGCCGGCGTTCCGGCGCCGCGACGTTCACTTTCCGTAGTGCATCGACCGCCCGGGACAACATCGAGCTTTTATTGTCTTTGTGTGCGATCCCCAGTGCCTCGCGCAATTGGTTTCCGATGGTGAACACCGGGTTTAGCGAGGTCTGAGGGTCCTGGAGGATCATGGAAATCTGTCGGCCGCGAACGTCACGCATTTCGTCTTCGCTTTTCTGCATGAGATCCTCGCCATTGAGGACTATCTCACCTTCCACGATGCGCCCGGCCGGCCTCGGAACCAAACGCAACAACGACAGCGCCGTCATTGTCTTGCCACAACCCGATTCGCCCACGATGCCGAGCGTCTCCCCTTTTTTGAGATCGAACGAGACCCCGTCGACTGCCTTTACGGTAGCCGCCCGTGTGAAGATGTAGGTCTTGAGGTTGTTGACCTCAAGGATGGTATCCGCGGCTGTTTGTACAGCGGTCATGGCAGCGTTCTCCCGTGTATGGGTCTGGTCGGCGTGTTAGCAGGTGCCGCAAGGGCGTTTTTTAGCGTACCGTCGATAATCCGCTCACGAACACATTCGCGTCGCGATGGTCCCATTTCGCCGGTGCCTCCATGTTTCCCAGCCGCAGTCTCGCATTCGACGCTGACGTTGGTGTGTTCGAGCTGCTCATCAGCATCGGTGCCGATTATAGCGTGTTGCGCGCCCAATGTGACCTGTTCCTGGATGTCTTAAACGTTCCTCAACTTGGGATCCAGCCGGTCGCGCAGCCAATCCCCCAGCAGGTTCATCGACAGAACGGTCAGCACAATGGCCAAACAGGGGAACATAAAAATCCAATAGGCACTGGTGATCACTTCCCGTCCGTCAGCCGCCATCAGCCCCCACGCGGGGTTGGGTCGCGGTATCCCAGCACCTAGGAAGCTCAACGTCGCTTCTAGTATGATAACGTGCCCCACTTCCAGAGTCGCGAGCACAATTACCGTATTGAACACATTGGGGAAAATGTGCTTGGCCATAATCCTGAAGTTGGACGCTCCGGCGACTCTGGCCCTGTCGATAAAGTCCCGTTCCCGAATTGCCAATGCTTCCCCCCGGATGACCCGTGCATAGCGGGCCCATAGGAGCAGGGCGATGACGACGATGACAGTGCTGAATCCGGAACCGATGGCAACCACGAGGGTCAGCGCCAGAAGAATTGAAGGAAACGCCAGTTTGATGTCCACAATACGCATCAACACGGCGTCCAGGAAACCGCCTCGGTACGCTGCCAGCATTCCCAGGCCGGTGCCCAGGGTTCCCCCCACCAAAATGGCGAGACACGAGACTGCCAGAGAGATGCGGGCGCCGTGCATCATTCGGGTCAGCACATCCCGGCCCTGCTTGTCAGTGCCGAAGGGGTATTCCCAACTGCCGCCTTCCTCGAGTCGGACCACGGTTTCGCCCAGATCCACCTCACCGTTGCCGTTGGCGTCCACCAACGTGGCCACGCCCCTACCCAGATTACGCCGGGCGTTGTTGATGCTGATTTCATCGGAATTCTTATCTTTCACGCGCTGCACTACGACCTGACTCTTTTCACGGGCGGGAACCCAACCCGGCGGTTCCAAAGCCCGGTTCAGGTCGCCAATTGTGCTGTGATGGGGAGACAGCACGTTAGCGAATATCGCGGGGATGACGAGCAGGAAGATCAGGATGAACGACGGCACCATCGGGAAACGGCGGATTTCGCCCCACACCCGTCCCAGTGATAACCCACGAGCGCCGGTGGCAGCTCCTGCCACTGCTCCAGTAGGTCCGCCCGGTGGCGCGCTTGTCTGTACAGCCATTTGTTTCTCCCTCCCAGCTTTACGCCGTCATGATTGGCCTGGCGCCAAGCTGCCAAATCTGCGCGCGTCTCTAGCCGTAACGGATGCGCGGGTCAACGTAGGCGTAAGTAATGTCGGTGATGATGTTGATTCCGACATAAAGTATCGCGAACAGCAATACCACCGCTTGGACCACGATGTGGTCTTTAGAGTTGATGGCTTCAATGACCATAAGGCCCAGCCCTGGCCAGGCGAACACCGTTTCGATGACCACGGAGCCGGTGATCAACACCGCGAAGATCAGGCTGAAATACGTCAGTGGTCCGATCAAGGCATTGCGGAAGCAATGCTTCCACACAATTTTCCATTCCGGTATCCCTTTGATGCGGGCCAGTTTTACGTATTCGGTGTCCAGCACGTCAAGCATCGAAGAGCGGGTTAACCGCATTATCGCCGCTACGTTGTAGTAACCCAACGCGAAGCCGGGCAGGAGCATGTGCCTGAACCCCCCTCTACCGGATGTTGGCAGCCAGCCCAGCTGAACCGCAAAAAGCCACATCAAAATCAAGCCAACGGCGAAAGTCGGCGCCGACTGGCCTAATATGGCGAACATTTTCCCGCCCGCATCGAACCAGGAGTCTTTTTTCACCGCCGATAAAACCCCGATTGGGAAAGCGATTAACCCGGTAATTACCAGGGCAAATGACGATAGTTGCACCGTGGCCGGCAACCGCTCCGCTATCAACTCGAGCACCGGCCGGTCCCACCGGAACGATACTCCCAAATCCCCGGTCAAAAGACGCCGCACATAAGTGAAGTATTGGACATGAATAGGCTTGTCGAGCCCCCAGCTCTGGCGAAGGCGCTCGATTTGCTCCTTGCCCGCTTCGTCGTCTAGGATCGCCGCTAGCGGGTCGCCCGCCACGCGTGACAGCGCGAAAACGATAATACTGATGACAAACACCGCCAGCAGTCCCTGTAAAATCCTCAGCACGATGAATCGCTGCATGTTACTGGCTCCACTTACAATCCCAATGGCCGAACGGAATCTTTTTGTCGGTTCAATTCTTCAGTGCGATGTGTTGCCGAACCCCTGACGCCATATCGAGAACGTAGCGTCAGGGGAAATTGCCAGGGTACGTTGGCGCGTTTTACTCGCGCACGCCCTTCACGTACTCCAGGTAGATGAAGGTTCCATTGTTGGGACCAAGAAAGACGTAGTCGGCCACGACATCAGGGTCAATGGTGGCGCTGATCGGAAGCGTCCAGCCGGGAATCACGCCAACCTGGTTGTATATTTCGTCCGAGACCTTTTGCCACAGGTGGGTGGCGTCTGCCTCGCTTAATGCCCTCAGGGCTTGCTCTTTGTAGTTCTGGATGTCGTCGCTGGTGTACATCCGGAAGAACCGCTCCGCGCTGTAGTAGAAGTGCACCCGGGTGTCGATGGGCGCCGCGGGTCCGCGGTGCGGATAGATGCAACAGTCCGTATTGAGACCGCGATACTCGTTTCGCCAATTGGAGAACTCAATAGGCTCAATGGTAGGATCCAGACCGATCTCCGACCAATAGGCGGACATGGCTTCCAGCATATCGGGTATTTCAGGAACGCCGCCCAACGGGTACGCAATGACTGGGAAAGAGAATCCGTTGGGGTATCCCGCTTCTGCAAGCAATTCTTTTGCCGCTTCGGGATCATACCCGTAAAGTTCGTTCCACTTGCCTTCCCAATCCGGGTTGTATCCGGCTGGGAAGTCGGGAATGATACCGCCGATCCAGTGGTGTTCACCCGCTCCCCCGAAGATGGCTTCGTTGATGGCGTCGCGATCGATTGCTTTGTTCATGGCAATGCGGATCGTACGACCGGTTTCGCCCGGAATGCTCCACGGCATTTCTTCATCCCGATGGCCTACGATATCGAATTCTTCCACGTATCCTTCGGGTGTTTCGCCCGTGGAGTAGTACAGGCCGCCAAAGATCGCCCAAGCCATGGTGGCCGTAACCGACGAGTCGACGACCTCCAAGCCGTCGTCTGTCGCGTCCTGCAACAGCGCTCGGTTCACCGATCCAATATGGGCCTCTCGAGCCTGCATTATCGCTAGGCGTGTGGCGGGTTCCCGAACATCCTTGATTTCGATTTCGCTGAAATCGGGATTCACCCGGTGGTGGTCGTAGGTCACCCTAGACCATTCCCAACCGACCCCTTCTTGGAAACTGACGTATTCGTAAGGGCCGGTCCGGGCCGACTTTTCATATACTGCATCCCTACTCTGTACACAGTAACCCAGCTCGCCGTAATCAGCTTCACCGTTGGGGCAGTTCTGATCCCATTGGGCCTTGCTGCTGATGGGCATACCGCGAAAGCCCGAAAGCCAATAAACAAAGTCGACCGCCGGACGCTTCTGCATCAGCATATTCAACTCGTAGTCGTTGACGATTTCGACAGCTGCGCCGGGGTTGGACCTGAAGTAGTCCGAATAAGATGCACGACACTCCGGGTTGGTGTAGTACGCAAGTGAATGGGCCACATCCTGGGCGGTGAAATCACCCCAATTATCATGCCATCGGACACCTTGGCGCAGCTTGAAATTCCAAACCAATCCGTCATCCGAAATGCTCCATTCGGTAGCCAAAATCGGTTCATACGCGCCGTCATAGCGATTGGCGTCGATCATGTATTCCATGGACATCCGGTAATTCACTACGCCCGAACCGGTCACCTCGCAGTCCAACATCGATTCCAGAGATGGAGGGTCAAGTACCAGGATCAGCCGATCGGTGACCAATTCTCCTTCCTGTTCGGTTGGAGCAACGGTAGGCCTGGGGGTGGCCTGTAGTACGGACGCGCGCTGCGTTGGGGTGGGCAGGGCGCCTGCCGCGACCGGCGTGTTTGTCGCCCGAACCACTGGTGTGTTGGTAGGAGACGCGTCGGCCGGCTGTGCTGCAGCGGCCGGTTCGGAACTGGTAGCTGGCGCTTCTCCAGCCCCGCCGCACCCGACAATGAAAGCGGTGATGGCCAGCGTTGTTATCAAAGCGATTGCCGGTAGTTTCAATTGCTGTCTGACTGACATGATCCTTCTCTCAGTTCGTACACGGTTCGGATTCCTTAGACGCAACCGGCCTGTGGCAGCCAATATCCGGGCCACCCGTCAGCGGACGCAATATAGGGAAAATCGATAAGCATAGTCAAATGTGCAATGTTCAGCCAATGACGATGTGCATTGTCATAATGCGTGTCAAACACCGCAATTAACGTCTCATTCTGAAGAAATGAGCCTCAAGGATGCGTGGGCGTGCGCTACTCACGCACACCCTTCACGTACTCCAGGTAGATGAAGCTTCCCTGGTTCGGGCCCAGGAAGACGTACTCGGCCACCACATCAGGGTCGATGGTTGCGGTGATGGGCATGGTCCAGCCGGGAATGGTCCCGACTTCATAAAAGATTTCGTCCGAAACTTTCTGCCAGTCCGTCTCGGCATCTGCTTCTTTCAACGCTCGCAGCGCCCGGTTCTTGTTTTCCTGTATGTCGTCGCTGGAATATGCCCTGAAGAACCGTTCGGCGCTAAAGTAGAAGTGAACTCGGGTATCGATGGGTGCTGCCGGCCCGCGGAAACCGTAAACGCAACAGTCGGTGTCGAGACCACGATAGTGGTTGCGCCAGTTGGAGAACTCAATGGGGTCTAGTTTCGGCTCCAAGCCAATCGCAGCCCAGAACTTGGCCATCGCTTCCATCTGGTCCGGCAATTCGGGGACGCCGCCCAGGGGGAACACCGGAATGCGGAACGAGAACCCGTTGGGGTAACCAGCGTCAACCAGGAGCTCACGGGCTTTGTCCGGGTCATATCCATAGAGTTCATCCCATCGGTCTTCCCAATCCGGGTTGTATCCGCCCGGGAAATCGGGAACCAGGGTGCCGACCCATTGTCGGCCGCCCACGCCTTGGTAGATGGCCTCATTGATTTGGTCACGGTTGATTGCCTTGTTCATGGCCATTCGGACCAGTTTCCCGGATTCACCGGGTTCGTTCCAGGGCATCTTTTCGTCCCTGGCGGCCACGATATCGTAACTCGCCTTGATGTCCACTTGTTCTTCCGCGGAAAGGTCGGTAGGCACGCCTTTCTCGCCGGTCGCGAAGTACAATCCACCGAACAGTGCGAAAGCCGTTATTGACCTCACTGAACTGTCCACCACCTCCAGCCCGTCGTCAACTGCGTCCTGTATCAAGGCCCGGTTGATGGTCCCGATATGCGCTTCGCGCGCCTGCATGATGGCCAGGCGGGTAGCTGACTCTCGCACGTCCTTGATCTCGATTTCGGCGAAATCAGAATTTACGCGCCAGTGGTCATAGTCAACGCGTCTCCATTCCCAGCCGACACCCTCTTCAAAGCTCACGTATTCGTAGGGGCCGGTGCGTGCCGGTTTCTCAGCCACCGCGTCCCGGCTTTGTATGCAATACCCCAGTGGGAGGCCAGCTTCGTTATTTCCGTAGTCGGCTTCGCCATTAGGGCAGGCCTGATCCCATTGGGCTTTGCTGCTGTGGGGGATCCCACGATAGCCGGAATACCAGTAGACGAAGTCAACCGCGGGACGGCGTTTCATGTGGATGTTGACTTCATAATCGTTAACGATTTCCACGTCACCGCCCGGGTCGCTGCGGAAATAGTCCGAGTACGAAGCACGGCAATCCGGATTGGTGTAATACGCCATGGAGTGCTTCACATCCTGGGCAGTGAACTCGCCCCAGTCGTCGTGCCAGCGCACTCCTTGCCGTAGCTTGAAGTTCCATGTCCGCCCATCGGAGCTGATGCCCCATTCCGTGGCCAACATGGGTTCATATGTCCCGTCAAATCGGCTGGCGTCCACCATCCACTCCGCAGACATACGATAGTTGAGCACCCCGGAGCCAGTTACTTCACAGTCCAGCATCGACTCCAATGATGGTGGGTCGGCAACCAGGATCAGCCGGTCGGTTACCAACTCTCCTCCGGATATTGGAGCCAGGGTGGCCCTGGGCGTAGCCTGCAACACCGATGCGCGCTGCGTGGGCGTAGGCAGAGCGCCGGCCGCCACCGGTGTGTTGGTAGCTCGAGGCGCGGGTGTGTTCGTCGCAGCTGCCGTTGCCTGCTCAGCAACCGGTGCCACCGGCTGCCCCGCTCCACCGCACCCCACAATGAAAGCGGCGATGGCCAACGTCGTTATCAAAGCGACTAACGGAAGCTTCAAGTGCTGTCTGATTGACATGTTCTTTCTCCAGGTTCGCATGCGTTTCAGATGCCGTTAACCCAACCAGCGTGTGGCGGCAACTGTCGGGGCCACCTAATGGCCCAAGCAATATAGGGAAAAGCGACAAGCCCAGTCAAATACGATGTTTGCAACCTTTACGAAGGAAATCGTAGGGTATAGTGCTCAATAATACGGTTAACGTAATAATATTACGAAATTAACCTCCAATAATCAATACCATTTACGACTTGTCAACATACTGTTATCAACCCCCTTAATATATGATATATAATCTGACGATGTATCAACGATCGCGATAATAAAAATGCCGCGTCGGCGGCTTTCCCACCCCAAGGTGAAAGCGCCGACGCGGCCAATCCACGGGCCGCGGTGTGTAGCCGGAGTTTACAACACCGCCTCCGCGATCCTGTCAATCTCATCGAGCGCGCTGGCGTCGGTCGTGTCCCCGAGCCTTATTATCACCCGGTTCGCCCCTGCGTCTTCAAATCGGGAAATAGTGTCACGGTCCGCCGCCTGTCCAAAAACCGTGATGTCAATGCCGGATGGATCCCTGCCCGAGGCTTCGGCGAGTTCGTCGATGGCAGCCTTACCCGCGGCGATTTGATCCGGGCTTGCAGCCGTCGGCATCCACCCATCCCCCCATCGGGCCACACGACGGAACACGTTCCTCGCGTTTCCCCCGAGGAGCACCGGAGGACCGCCTTCCTGCGCGGGTTTCGGGTTGCACTGTACGGGCGGGAAGTCGTAGAACCGGCCATGGTATTCTGCGGAATCCTGTGTCCACAGTGCACGCATCACCTCGATCGCTTCGCGGGCTTGTGTCCACCGGTGATCGAAGTCACCTCCCATGATCTCGGTTTCCTCCCGCAACCATCCCGTTCCGATCCCCAGGATGAACCGCCCTCCTGAAAATCTGTCCAGCGTTGATATCGCGCCAGCCAGAACCAATGGGTTGCGCTCCGGAATTAGGGTGATACCTGTCCCCAGCTTGATCCTGGTCGTTACCGCCGACGCCCTGGCCAGTCCAATGTAGGGATCGCCCATGTCGGCCATATTCGGCGGTATCGATCCGTCAGGTGACCCGGGGTACTTGGATGTCGGGTTTGCCGGCATAACCGGATGCTCGGGCAACCATATGGACTCGAACCCGGCGCTTTCTGCCCTTGCGGCGATATCCGCCACGTCGATCGAGTTGGTCGAAATCGACATATTCAATCCGATGTCCATTGTTGCCTCCAGGAGAATGCGCCGTTTGCCATATTTGGCCGGGATGATAGCACCGCCCTCAGCGCGCGTCCATGCGGATGTCCAGTCCGCCGATGATATACTTAGCGATGGTGTTTTATTCTCATCGAGAAGTTCAATCTCATAATCGGGAATGGTGCGATGCCGTTGTACATAATGCTTGCCAATTTCACCGGCCGGGGAAGGCGCATGCGCCAGGACAACCCCGACTTGCTGAGCGACGCTGCTGAGGATGCGGAAACTTCCGATAGCAAGGTGTTGTCACAATACGCGGTGCTAGGGCGTCACGACTTCGTGATTATCACCGAGGCCGAAGACAATCATGCAGCAGCAAGGCTGTCCTTGGACTTGGGCGTCCGGGCAGGATTGAACATTGAAACCCTGCCAGCCATGCCGGTCGGAGTCCTCTCAGACGAGGAACATATCAGCATCCTGCGGGACGTAGCGGTTGCTCTCACCGTCCCGAACGGCCCTGACGGGTCCGACGATGAAAGCCACGATGCTTGGCGGCTGCCCGACGAACCCGACTAAACGGATCCAAAGCCACAGGCGGAACCTGATATGCCCGATGCGCGTCCACCAACCGTGATGACTATCGCCGGCTCCGACTCGGGAGGTGGGGCTGGTATCCAGGCGGACCTGAAAACCTTTTCCGCTTTGGGCGTGTTCGGCACCTCTACCCTCACCGCGATCACCGCCCAAAATACCGTTGGCGTCACGGCCGTACACGAGGTTCCCACTGACATCATCGCCGCACAAATTGACGCCGTAATCACGGATATCGGAGCCGACGCCGTCAAGACCGGCATGCTGTCCTCCAATGAAATCGTGGAAACGGTAGCTGAGGCCATCCGGCGTCACGGCATTGTCAACCTCGTGGTTGATCCCGTTATGGTAGCCAAAAGCGGCGATCGTCTCCTGCGTGAGGAAGCGATTTATGCCATCTGCAACTCCCTGATCCCTCTTGCGGCCGTAGTGACGCCCAACATCCCGGAGGCCGAAGATTTGACGGGTCTACGTATCCGGACCGACGATGAGGTCCGGGAGGCCGCGATCCGCATAGTCAGCATGGGCGCTCGCTCGGTTGTCATAAAAGGAGGCCACCGCGACGGCCCACCCACGGACGTGCTTTACGACGGTCGTGAGTTCCTGGAGTTCACCACGGAGCGGATCCCTTCAACGAACACTCACGGGACCGGTTGCACGTTTGCCTCTGCAATAGCCGCCGGGCTCGCCCACGGGTTGGACCTACCCGTCGCAGTGGAACAGGCTAAAGATTACGTAACCGCGGCCATTCGCACTTCCTATCCCATTGGCCGGGGTCATGGCCCGTTGCATCATTTCCACGCGTATTGGTGAAATCCGCGCTCCGTTATAATCGGGATTCAGGTGGGATTTTTGGGTTTTCAGCCAGCGGGTTGGCCCATCCGCACTCAACTATGAGGTATTACAGCCATGCCAGGTTTTGACGTGGTTTCCAGTCGGGTCAGCTTCCCGGAACTCGACGCCGAAATCCTTGATTATTGGAAGAAACGCGACGTGTTCCGTCGTTCCGTCGACGATCGCCCGGACGCTCCGCTTTTCATGATGTATGAAGGCCCTCCTACTGCCAATGGCAGTCCGGGCATTCACCACGTTTTGGCCCGCGTGTTCAAGGACGTTATCTCTCGCTACCGCACGATGAAGGGTTCCCGCGTCATCCGCAAAGGCGGCTGGGACACCCACGGGCTTCCGGTGGAAATGGCGGTCGAGCAGGAGTTGGGCCTGTCCTCCAAGCGAGACATCGAGGAATACGGCATCGCCGAGTTCAACAAACGCTGTCGGGAAAGCGTCTTCCGCTATGTCAAGGACTGGGAGGTGATGACCGACCGCATCGGCTACTGGGTGGATATGGACGACCCCTACGTCACCCTGGAAACCGACTACATCGAAACCGGCTGGTGGATCCTCAAACAGTTGTGGGATCGGGGCCTGCTGTACCAGGACCGCCGCGGCACCCCGCACTGCCCGCGCTGCGTCTCCAGTTTGTCGTCCCACGAAGTCGCCCTGGGTTACCGCGAAAACACTCCTGATCCGTCGGTTTTCATCAAATTCGAAGCCACGGCATGGCCCGGCGACGTGCCGGCATACTTCCTGGCCTGGACGACCACCCCGTGGACCCTGCCGGGCAACACGGCCTTGGCCGTTGACTCCGACGCCGAGTACTCGGTCGTCTCGGTTGCCGATCATCAACTCATCCTGGCCACTGCGTTGCTCAAGGTACTCCACGATGATTACTCCGTAATCGAAACGCTACGGGGCAGTGAACTCGTGGGACACTCGTACCAACCCCTTTACGACGCCACCGAATTCAGTTCACCCATACAGCAGTTCGTTCGCCGCGACGGCGTGACCCAGCTGGAGGACGCAGATTTCTACTCCCCACGTGTCGTTGCTGCTGATTTCGTCAGCATGGAAGACGGCACCGGCATCGTTCACATTGCCCCGGCCTTTGGCGACGAAGACCTGGCGCTGGGCCGCGAAAGGGAGTTGGCCTTCGTCCAACCGGTTGACCTGCAAGGCGTAATCACCGGCGACTACCCCTTTGCCGGCAAGTTCGTAAAAAACGCCGACCCGGAAATCGCCGCCGACTTGGAGGCCCGCGGTCTGCTTTACCATCAGGGCGTCTATCATCACACCTACCCCTTCTGCTGGCGGTGCGACACGCCGCTGCTCTATTACGCCAAGACTTCCTGGTACATCCGCACCACCGCCGTCAAAGATCGGTTGGTGGACATCAACAGCGGCATCAACTGGTATCCGGGCCACATCCGCGAGGGCCGCTTCGGCGAATGGCTCCGCAACAACGTGGATTGGGCCATCTCCCGGGAACGCTATTGGGGCACGCCGATACCAATCTGGCGGTGCGACCAGTGCGACGACATGCGCTGCGTAGGCAGCGTCGCGGAACTCGCGGAATGTTCCGATGAGGATCTCAGCGGTCTCGACCTACACCGTCCTTACGTTGATGACGTGGCCTGGCCGTGCCAATCTGAGGGCTGCGGCGGCGTTATGCAACGCATCCCGGAGGTGATGGATTGCTGGTTTGACTCCGGAATGATGCCCTACGCCCAATGGCATTATCCCTTCGAAAACTCCGAAATCGACAACGACGGCCGGTTGCCGGCTGACTATATCTGTGAAGCGGTGGACCAAACCCGCGGCTGGTTCTACAGTCTTCACGCCCTGTCCACGTTGCTCAAGGATGACGTCGCTTACCGCAACGTCATCTGCCTCGGGCTTATACTGGACGGACGCGGCCGCAAGATGAGCAAGCGGCTCGGCAACATCGTCGAGCCGGACACCATTCTGGACACTCATGGCGCCGACGCTTTGCGCTGGTATCTGTTCACCGCATCGCACCCGGGTGAACCCAGGCGCTTCTCCGACCGTCTGGTACAGCAAACCCTGCGCCAGGTGTTGCTGACCTTGTGGAACGTCTACTCGTTCTTCACTAACTATGCGAACATCGACGAATTCGAGCCGTCGCAAATTCCAGAGGGATGGCTCCCGGAAGCCGAGCTCGATCGCTGGATCCTGGCCGAGCTCAACCAGTTGGTTCAGGTCGTGGATGATCACCTGGACAACTACAACCCCACCGACGCCGGACGCCGGATCGCCGGGTTCATCGACGTTCTCTCTAATTGGTACGTCCGCCGTTCGCGTCGTCGTTTCTGGAAGTCGGAAAACGATACGGATAAGCTCGCCGCCTACGCAACGCTCTATCGTTGCTTGACCACGGTGGCCAGGCTCATGGCCCCCCTGGCACCTTTCATATCCGAGCAGATGTACCGCAATCTGGAACTTCGCTACGAACCTGACGGGCCCGACAGCGTGCATTTGGCCTCCTACCCGGTGGCAGACGCCTCCCTGATCGATCAACCCATCATGGAGGCAACCCGCTTGGCGATTCGCGTATCCAGCATGGGCCGTGCGGCGCGGAGCAAGGCTGGACTAAAGGTCCGCCAACCGTTGGCGGAGGTAGTGGTCAAGACCCGAACCGATGCTGAAGCCGAATACTTGGGCCAGGTGCGTCCGCAGATCCTCGAGGAACTGAACATCAAGGAGTTGCGATCGGCCGAAGGTGCCGGCAACCTCTACGCTCAGGCTCAGGCGTTCGTCGGCGACGATAGCGATACAGTGGTTTCGGTCGCTGGCTATTCGGCGGCCCTGGAAGCCGGCTACATGGTCGCGGTGGACGCCCGTATCACTCCTGACTTGGCTGACGAGGGCCTGGCACGAGAACTTGCCCACCGGATCCAGAACCTACGTAAGAATGCCCGGTTTGAGATCACCGACCGCATCGTCACCTATTACGATGGACCCGACGACATCGCGCGCGTAATGGCCGTCCACGGCGATTACATCAAGCAGGAAACCCTCAGTGACGAGTTGCTTGGCTCAGTTCCTCACGACGCCGCCAAATCGGAGACCGCGCAGATAGAAGGGATGGAAGTCATTCTCGGGGTGCGCCGTCTGACCCGCGTCTAAGCCGGCATGCCCGAACTCCCAGAAGTCGAAAACACCCGTCAATACCTGCTCCGCAGCGGCCTGGTGGGTCGCCGTTTCTCGGTGCCGGATATCACCTGGCACAAAACGGTCCACATGCCTTCCGTCGGTGAGTTCATCGAAGGCGTGGCCGGGCGATATGTAACGGACCTACTGCGACGCGGGAAATATTTGATTGCTCCTCTGGATGACGATCAATTCTTGGTCCTGCATCTGGGCATGACCGGCAGTCTGCGCATCCACGACGCCCAGCGGGAACCACCCTCCATGGTCCGGCACACCTTCCCACTGGACGATGGCCGCCAGATGCGTTTTATCGACCCTCGCAAGTTCGGACACCTGTGGTTGCTGCCCGATCCGGCTGCGGCCATGCGAAAAATGGGCCCCGAGCCGCTGGAAGTAACCTTCACTGTTCGTGTACTTACCGAAGCTCTGTCGAACCGTCGGTCCCCCATCAAAGCCGTTCTGCTCGATCAATCCGTGATCGCGGGCATGGGCAATCTCTACGCTGACGAAGCTTTGTTTTTGTCCGCGATACACCCGGAACGCCTGGCTCAGGATTTAAGCGACGACGAATCACAGGCCCTGCACGCCGGCATTGTCCAGGCCCTGTCGATTTCCGTCGCTGCCTATGCTGCTGCAAGGGACGCCGAATGGCCGGATCCGCCGGTAGCCCTCTCTCCCTGGTCAATTCCCAGGTCGACCAACCAACCGTGCCCGAAATGCCGGGGTGTGGTCCAGATGGTACGGGTGCGCGGGCGCAGTTCGTGGCATTGCCCCTCGTGCCAGCCTGCCGGTTGACCACGGTCCCTCCCATCCGACCAGCGACTTTACGCCAGACTTCCCCTCATTCCCGTGTATCAGGTGAGGTCCCGTTCTCGCCCCCACGACTTTTGCCGGGCCGTTCGGTTCTCATGGTGTCATTGCGAGCGAAACGCGGCAATCTCGTCGCCACGCCATACGACTTGCAAAAAAACAGACCCTGACGAGCGGAACTCGACCCCTTGCATTACATAGGACGCCCGTTCTATAATAGTCGCGTCAGGCATTTCCGCCGCCAGGCCAGCGGCGTCGCCAAACCTACATCCGAATAGCTAGGCGATACGGTTTCGGGTCGGCAACGGCCCCAGTCGGTTCTTCGCATCATGGTCGCCAGCGGCCGCTACCCGCTCTTTATTCGACGGGGCGGCCGAGTGTCGACCCTGCGGGTGTCACCTCCGCCCCGTGCCGTGCGGCACCGGTCTCATCAGCCGGCTGCCCGCGGGTCACGGAAGCTTGGGACTCAAAAACTATGCGAGCAAAAAAGTGTTGGCCGTGCTCCGACACCGTCCCGAAACCGTAACGCCTGACACCCAAATCAAAACATCCAACCGTCACACCATCCAAAAGCAGGAAGTAAGTCACCCACAGGTACATCTCACCGCGCCCAGGCGTCGTGACCGGACGATTGCATAGCGCGAGCAGCAACCGTTATCCGAACATGCTGAACCTGTCGAAGGACGCCGGCTCGACTGGCTGGTGGTTCGGCTGGCTCACCATGAGAGGACTATGGAGGACCTCGCAATCAGTCCCGGTCGGGCTGGCGCGGCTTTTGTTGACGACGTGGCAAGTCGGCCCGTACACTGTCTCACGCCAAGCGGATTTGTCCGCCGGGTACATTGCCGGCTATCCGCGTTATTGGTTCACAAGGCAGGGCAATTGTCGTTGGAGGCTTTCTATCATGGCCGGTTACCGCAAGCACGAAGCGCAGGAATGGGCCTGGCAAACCTTGAAAGGGCAATGGACCACGCTGGTTACGCCCTTCACGCCGGACAATCAGGTGGACACTGAAGGTCTCCGCCGGAACATTCGCCACGTTCAAAGCTTGGGCGTGCGAGGCGGCGGTTGCACTTGGAACATGGGCGAATTCTGGAGCTTGACCGAAGGCGAGCGCCGGTTGGTGATGGACACCGTGGCCGACGAAGCTGCGGGTCATTGGCTCATTGGGGCCCACGTGACTGACACGTCGTTGCAGGAAAGCATCGCCTTGGCCAGGCACGCTGAGCTCCGCGGCTTTGATCTGCTGATCATTGCCCCCTCATACATGGTGACCAAGACAGAGGACCAGGTCGTAGACTTCGTGCGTCAGGTTGCTGAAAACACCGAACTGGCGATGATGTTCTACAATTCTCCCCAGTTCGGGATAACGATCAGCCCCCAGGGATTGAAGCGATTGTGTGCCATCCCCAACGTCGTTGGAGTGAAAGAGGCCAGCTTCAATCAGCAAATTTCCATCGAAACCCATCTCTTGGTCGGCCGCGACGCCATCATCAGCACTCCCGACGAGTGGATTTTCCACAAGGCCAGGGAACTGGGTTTCCACCAGCAAGTGATGTTCGCCAACACCTCCGATTGGCGGTTCGACACGCCTCGGCACAATTACTATACCCAATTCATCGACCGCGCCACTGCCGGCGACCTTGATGTGGACTTCTACAACCGCTATTTGAAGGACATCAAAGCCCTGTCCGACAAATGGTGGGGCGGCACGATGAAAAAGAGCGGCGGCGCGCTGCCTGTGGCGATGTGCAAGGCGTGGGGTGAGATGATGGGCATGGCGGGCGGGAGCGTCCGCGCCCCGTTGCAGGACTTGACCCACGATGAGAAGGTTGAGTTGTGGAACGAGTTGGAACCTTTGCTCCCCCGCGCTACTACGCCAGCCCCACCCACCCGGGAAGTAATCCATGGCCGCCCGCCCGCGACCTGGCTCAACGGCAATGGCGTGCGTGACGGGCGCAGCGGCCTCTCGGAGGCTGGCATGATGCTGTTGGTCAGTGTCCAGAACATGGCCGAGGCATTGGAAGCCGACCGAGGCGGGGCCGACATCATCGACGTCAAGAACCTACAGGAAGCCTTGGTTGGATCAGGTCACCCCATTCTCGTTCGAGAAATTCGCGAACGGATCCCGGCCGAAAAACACGTTAGCGTTACGTTGGGTGTAGTGCCCAACCAGCCCGGCACCGTGGCGATGGCGGTCCACGCCGCCACATTGTTGGATGCTACTTCCGTCAAAGTTGGCTTCCGGGTTGCAGACTACGAAACAGCGGTCGAGGTCCTGCGAGAATCTCGCGCCGCAATCGGCGATTCCGAAACCAAGCTGATTGGCTCCTTGTTCGCTGACAATCTGCTCTTCGAGGGGGGCCTCGACCCTCAACTCATGGTGAAGTTGGCCATCGACAGCGAGTGCGACGGCTTTTTGATCGACACTCTCACCAAAGATGGTAGGAACCTGTTTGACTTCATGCCAGAACCCCTGTTGCGGGACATGGTAATGGAGGCCAAGCAGGCCGGTCTGAGTACCGCCTTGAGCGGGCACCTCAAGCTGGAGAATCTGGACGAACTGGCCCGCATTAACCCCGACATCGTCGGCGTACGGGGAGCCGTGTGCTCCAGCGGAGAGCGTGACCGTGCTGTAGCTTGGGAGGCTGTTGCCTACTTCAAGGAGCAATTGGACCTCCGAAAGACCGGCGTGATTGACGTGCGCGCACCTGTGGGTGCCGGTCCGAATGGTAACGGATACGCGAACGGCAACGGCCATGGAAACGGTTGGACTGTGATCGATGGCCGCGGCAAGAACTGTGCCGGTGTCATTGCTGCGCTGAGCCGTCAGATGGAATACGACCGTACTTCCTTCATTGAGGCCATCCTCCATGACGCTCTAAACATCTACGACGTCATTTACTGGGCCGAGCAGGCCGGGCACCGCCTGTTAACCCAACGCAAAGAAAACGACGGAACGCTCAGAGTGTTGATCGAACCCTACGGCAACGGTAACCACTGAACGCTCGGCGCAAATACCGCGACATTGATTGGTCCGTTTCATCGGGGCGGGGAAATTCCCGCCCCGATGGATTCTAGTTGCGGGTTCATTGACCGCTTTTTCGGCCCGCCATATAATCCCCCGTAGACTGGCGCCGAGCGGGATCGTCCGCGCTCGGACTGTACGCCGTACGGGCGCCGGCATGGGAGGGCTGAAATGGCTCGTTTCGACTACCTTGAGCCGCACTCGCTGGATGAGGCGCTCGGGATGTTGGAGAAGAACGGGACCCGGGCACGGCTTGTCGCTGGTAGCACGGATTTCCTGGTTCGATGGCGCACCGGCTCGTGGAGGCCCGAGGTTGTGGTCTGCATGCAGCACGTACCTGGGTTGGACGGTCTCAGTTTCAACGACGATGACGGTCTGTCGATTGGCGCGATGGTTACGGTCCAGGACATTGAGCAGAGCGTCACGGTCCGTGCGCGATATCCGGCGTTAGCCGCTAGCGCATCTGCGTTCGCCGGAGTGCAGGTTCGAAATCTCGCTACTGTCGCTGGCAATGTATGCAATGCGTCGCCTGCAGGCGATACATTGCCCGCGTTATTGGCGTACGACGCCCAATGTCGTGTCGTAAGCTCCAAAGGAGAGCGTTGGTTGCCACTGACCGAAGTTTTCGTCGGGCCGGGTCAAACCGCGCTCGCTGCCGGCGAGATAATGACCGAGCTCCGCCTGCCAACTCCGGCGCCTAACTCCGGTGGTTTGTATATCAAGCATAGTCCTCGCGGGGCGATGGATATATCCGCTGTGGGCGCCGCCTCCGTCGTAAGCATCGGTTCGGACGGTGCTTGCGCCTCGGTACGGATCGCGTTGGGAGCCGTCGCCCCCACGCCGATGCGGGCCCACGATGCCGAGGACCGTTTGATCGGTCAAATTCCTACCGACGAAAATATTGCTGAATCGGCGCGCCTGGCCGCCCACGCTTCCCGACCCATCGCTGATGTGCGCAGTGGGGCGGAATATCGCCGGGAAATCGCGCAGGTTCTCACGGAACGTACCCTGCGACACGCTGCGGCGACCGCCGCCGGTGGTGTTCCGGATTTTGAAGATATTCGGCGCCTGGCCGTGCAAACCGCCTGGTAACTGGCCTGCGAGGTTTATTTCATGAAACAGCCGCTCACTCTAAGGATCAACGGCGAAAGTCGGTTGATGCTGGTGGAACCGTATTATTCCTTGCTGGATTGCCTGCGCGACGAAGCGCAATTGACTGGTGCCAAGAAGGGTTGCGACGAAGGGGACTGCGGAGCGTGCACCGTGCTGATGGACGGCAAACCCGTCACGTCGTGCTTGGTATTGGCCCACAGCGCCCACGACTCTGCCATCACCACCATCGAGGGTTTGGCCGAAGTGAATAACCTCAACCCCGTGCAAAAAGCGTTCGTGGAGCACGGCGGTCTGCAATGCGGGTTCTGCATTCCGGGACTAATTATTTCGGCCACCGGATTCTTGCAGGCCAATCCGGACCCCACGGAAGAGGATGTCCGTTTCGCCATTGGCGGCAATCTGTGCCGGTGCACCGGCTACTCGCGAGTGGTCGAGGCCGTCATGGCCGCAGCACAGGAAATGAGGGAAAGTCGCTGAGCGATCTGCTCCGGCAACGATGGAGGCACATCTAATGGCTACGCAGTTCAAAGTTTTGGAACGCAATCACCCTCGCATCGACGCATACGACAAAGTCACTGGACGGGCCACCTATGCGTCCGACGTTTATCTGCCAGGAATGTTGGCCTGCAAGCTGTTGCCCAGCACGCGCAGCCACGCCCGCATCTTACGGCTGGACACCAGTAAAGCCGCCTCGCATCCAGGCGTCAGGTGTGTCATCACCGGAACGGACTTCCCGGATATCCGGTACGGTTCCGGCGCCCTACGGGACCGGTATGTCATGCCTCGCGAAGTCGTAAATTTCGTCGGCGAACCGATAGCAGCGGTGGCCGCGGACGACGAAGCCACGGCTCAGGAAGCCATCGAGTTGATCGAGGTGGAGTACGAGGACATGCCGGCGGTGGTTAATCCGTTGTCCGCGATGGGTTCCGGCGCGGCTACGGTCCACCCGGAGTTGGAAGAATACGAGGGATACGGGTTCACCCTCGGACACAACGTCAGCACGCTGTTGGATGCCGACCGGGGCGACGTTGACCAGGCCTTCAAAGACGCCGACGTGGTGGTCGAGGACGTATATCGATCCCAGGGCATCAACCAGGGCTTCCTGGAACCGATGGCTTGCGTAGCCGATGTGGAGCCCAACGGCCGGCTGGTCGTTTACGCGTCCACTCAGGGCCCCTATCAGCTTCGGGCCGCGCTGGCGGGGGCGCTCGAAATCACAGTGTCGCGAATTCGCGTAGTCCCCATGGAGCTCGGCGGCGGCTTTGGAGCCAAGTTGCGGCTGGCGTGCGAGGCATTCCCCGCCCTCCTAGCAATGAAAACGGGGCGAGCGGTGAAATTGGTAAACACCCGCGAGGAAGTGTTCACCATGAATGGGCCGCGCCTTCCGGTGACCAACTACATTAGATCGGGTGTGATGCAGGATGGGACCATCATCGCCCGCGAAGCCTACACGATCTTTGACGTAGGGGCCTACCTGGGCGCGGGCCCAAACTCCGGCATCGGCCACGGCATTGGCGCCTACAACGTGCCCAACTTCCGGCTGCGCTCGTATGGTGTATACACCAACAAGATCTACGTTGGCTCGTACCGGGCTTCCGGTGTCGCCGACATGACGTTCGCAGTAGAATCCCACATGGACAGCATCGCTCACGGGCTGGGCATGGACCCCTATGAAATTCGAGTGAAGAACGCCCTGCGTGAGGGCGACGTTTCGGTGAGTGGGGCAGTGGTTCCTACCAACGGCCTCATGGAAGCACTCGAGGCAATCAAAGAAAGGATTGATTGGCCGCGGCAACTTGAAGACGGCCATGGACTGGGGATGGCGCTGTGCGAGTGGAGGAGTGGCAGCGGACCGTCCACAGCGGCGATCAGCGTCAACGACGACGGCACGGTGAGCCTGCTCACCGGGTCGGTGGATATTTCTGGCAGCGACACGTCCCTCGCGGCCATCGCCGCAGAGGCGTTGGGTATTCCGATGGAAAAGGTGGTAGTCGCGAAGCGCGACACCGATTTGGCGCCCTACACAGGACAGTCTGGGGGCAGCCGAATCGTGTACAGCCAAGGCACTGCGGTCCAGCGGGCGGCTGAGGACACCATTCATAAGCTGACGGCTCTTGCGGCCGATCGGCTGGGTGTGCCGGAAGATGCCCTGAGCTGCGAAGATGGGCGCATCTACGTGATGGATAACGAGCCTCAAGGATTGACGTTCGCCCAACTAGCTGCCGCTAGCATAACGTCGCGGGGTGGCCCAATCATCGGCATGGCAGCGCTGTCCAGTATGCCGTATACCCCGGTGTTCGCGGCCCAGGTAGCGGAGGTCAAGGTTGACCGCGGCACCGGACAGGTCAAGGTACTCCGTTACATCCAGGCTCAGGATGTCGGGACCGCCATCAATCCGATGGCCGTCGAAGGCCAACTCGACGGCGGCGTCGTCCAGGGTATTGGCCGCGCTCTTACTGAAGATCAGCAGTTCGACCCAGAAACGGGCGCAGTACGGAATCCTTCATTGGCGTCGTATCTGATGCCGTTGGCTATTGACCTTCCTGAACTCGAGAACGTGTTGATAAACGTGCCAGCGCCGGACGGTCCGTTCGGCGCCCGCGCGGTAGCCGAACCGCCGGGGTTCGGGCCTCCGGCTGCGATCGCCAACGCAGTGTTCGATGCGGTGGGCGTCCGTATCAAAGAGTTGCCGCTGTCGGGTGAGCGTGTCCTTGCGGCGTTAAACGGCCAGGACCAGGAAATCTACTTTGACGTGGACGAACTGCGCCGCGCGGAGGGAATCGCCGCCGACTGATTGGCCTCGATGAGTGCTGATGGAAGATAGGGGTGCGCGCAAGCTCACCCCTTTCGACTGCCCGGCCTAATCGGATCGCCCGTAGACGTGCGAAGGTGTAACCAAGACGGCGTAGCGATGGTCGTTCAACATGGCTTGGTCGTATTCCGGCCAGTTGGGATGTTCCTGGCCGGCAGCTGTCCGGTACACATCCCGCAGTGTCTCACGATATTCGTCCGGCGACGCGGTGTCGGTCCCGACCAAACGCGCCTCTCCTTCTAAAACCAGGAAGTTGCGCCAGTCACCGGTTCCTACCAGGATCGTACATGCGGGATGGCGGCGGAGATTCTGAAGTTTTGCGCGGTCAGCTGTAGTGGTGAAGGCTACGCCGTCCCCCTGCAGTCCACACGTCACCACACTCATCTGCGCTGCGCCGTTTCGACGAAAGGTGGTCAGCGCGCCGTTGTGGTTTTCGGACAAAAATTGGCGTTGAGCGTCGGTTAGCATTGACTTCTCCTTGTTGCGTGGATACGGTCGCCGATCAAAACGTGCGGATAGATCAACTGAGCCAAAACTGGGAGCCGTCAGCGGTTTTGAGCACTTCTATCCGGACGGGGAACAGATCTTTGAGCTCGTCCAGATGCGTGATGACGATGATTTTATCGAATTCATCTTGGATCGACGCGATGGCATCAACGATGCGCTCACGTCCGGCGGCATCCTGTGTACCGAATCCTTCATCGATAAACAGCGTGGGCAAGGGAAGACCCATGCGTTGGGCTAGGACTTTGGACAGGGCGATGCGGAGGGACAGGTTGATCCGAAAGGCTTCACCGCCGCTGAACAGATCGTAATTCCGAAAGCCGAGCTCATCACTTACGAAGATGTCCAGAGTTTCCGATACGTTGCCGGCCTGTCGTACGCGTTGCGTTTCCAACTTTACGGCCAAGCGGTTGTCGGTCATATGGCCCAGCAGCAGATTGGTCTCGGCTTCGATCCGAGGAACGGCCGCATCAATGAGCATCGCCGGAACGCCACTCCGCCCAAAGGCGCCGAACAGATCGGAATAGATTGCCTGTTCCGTTTGGGATGCGTAGCGACTTCGTTTCAGGGTTTCTAACCCTTCCAGAAAAGCCTTTCGGCGGTCGGCGTCTCCCTGCAGACGACCCTGGCGGGCGAGGAGATTGTCGCGCTCCGCAGAAAGCTTCGCGACGCTTTCCCCGGCGCTCAGCGCTGCCTGTTCCGCCTCGGGAAGATCTACCAAGGCGACGCGGCTAGCGTCCTGAATCATTTCGGTCTCTGCCAGCTGAGCCCGGAGTCGGTTCAGCCTGTCGCGAGCCCGGTTCAGAGAAGATTCTTCTTCAAGTAAGCGAGCGCGCGAGTCTTGCAAATCCCGTCGTTCAGTATCCCAGTGCTGCAGAGAGCGTACTTGTTGGTTGGCTTCTTGGAGAGACGTTTCGTAGTATCCGAGCGAGGAGATCACGGCGTCCACGTCAACTAGAGACTTGCGTTTGTCACCGGCGTATCCTCCGCCGCTCAACGTTTCTCGCAGATCTTCCAATTGCGGCAGCAGCGTCTCTAATTGCAACTTGGCATCTTCGCATTGTCGTTGCTCTTGTTCGAGCCGGCCTCGCTGGCGTTGAATCTGTTCCAGGCGGCGGGAAAAGGATGCGCTCCGGCTGACGATATCGGCCTGCAATCTTTCCAATCGGTCAGAGGAGACAGACAGTGATCGCTTGATTTGATCATGCCGCATGATTTTCGCCTGGATTTCTGCGTCATACCACGCGGTGATGTCACCGCAGGTATCCTCGCTGAGAGGGGTTCGGCATAGCGGACACCGCGCATCCGCCGATAGCATCTCTGTTTGCTTGCTGCGTAAATCCTTTCCTTCAGCGATGCATCGTTCCAGCTCTGCTTGCTCGATGGCGATTTCACGTTGCAGATCTGCCGACTCGGTCTTCTGAACTTCGACAATAGCCTGATCTGCGACAACCGACGTTTCTGCGGATGCCAACGCGTCTAATTCGTGCGCAATGCCTTCGGAGCGGGCAGCGGCAGGTCGGAACACGTCGTTGATTTGCTGTTGTAGTTGGGTGATCTGCGCATCGAGGGCCGCTTGTTCACGGTCGATCGCAGCCTGGAGTTCGCTACGTCTCGCCCTTAGTCGGTCGTATTCAACTCTGGCAGTCTCCAAGCGGACCAGTTCAACGCGCGCCAACTCCAGATCCCGGGTGCCGGAGCAGATTTCAAAAGAGCGCTCTTCCAATGCCCGTGCGCCTGAAATCCGCTGGGAAATAGCGCCGGCTTCAGCCTCCGTCTGCACGATATCGTGGCGCAAGCTTTCGATTCTGCCAGCGGCGGCGGCAGCCTCAGCCTGTTTTTGCCGCAGCTCTGCAACCGCTTTGCGACGCCGTACCGATTCCGCCGATGCTATTTCCAGATCCTCTCCCAGTTGGAGCAAACGCAGGTCAAGGCTGGCGAGTTCCTTGGTCGGGTCGGCGATCGCCTCCAGCGAAGCCAAGTTCTGGGCTAAGGCTCCTTCCGTTCGCGTCACTTCCGTTTGCCATTGGTCCCTACGGCCGCCGGCTGACGCTTGCAGCGACTCGTAAAGGCCCAAGTCCAGGATCGACGACAGAACGGCCTTGCGCTCTGCAGGAGTCTTGCGCGTAAATTCGTCTGAACGACCCTGCAGGAGGAACGCAGTGTTCACGAACGTGTTGTAGTCCATCCCGACCAGGTTCTGGATTTTCCAGTTGGTCTCCCGAACCGAATTGCCGCTGATAGACCGGGGCTGCCCAGCGTCATCGAGGATGAATAGGTCCACTTCGGTACGGCCCTGGCCCGTCTGCCGGCGTCTCCGGATGGCGCGATGAGCTTGCCCGCGAGCCGAGAAGTCCAACTCGACCCGGCACTCCGATTCGCCGTAAGCAATCAGGTCGTTATGGTTCTGAGTACCGGTGCGGGCGTGTCCCCACAGGCACCACGTCATTGCATCCAGGAGCGCCGACTTACCATGGCCGTTGGCGCCGCACAGGCAGGCGACGTGTATTCCCCGCAAATCCAACGGCGGCACATCGTCTCGGTAGCAAAGAAAATTACGGACCGAAAGCCTGAGAGGGATCATCGTATTCACAATTGTATCACCGGGTAGATGGGGCCACGGAGCGAACCTTTCAGACGATGGAACTACTGGCTCGGTGTTCGCTACCCCAGCGGCCGGTGATACAATTTTCGTCGAGGAATACGTACTGCGATGGCAATTACCAATACTAAAGCTACCGATGAAGACGCTCCCGTAATAGTGGTCCAAGAACTGAGGAAAAGATACGGGGATATTCAGGCGGTCGACGGAATATCCTTTGAGGTAAATCGGGGCGAGGTATTCGCGCTGCTTGGCCCGAATGGTTCGGGGAAAACCACCACGATCGAAATAATCGAAGGGATGAGGACAGCAGATAGCGGCCGGGCCACGGTCGCTGGGATCGACGTACGCGACAATCCCAGGGCGGTCAAGCGACTTATCGGCGTACAGTTGCAGAGCAGCGCATTCTTTGAACAATTACGACTAGCAGAACTGCTCAAAATGCTGGGGAGCATATACGGGGTACGGGTCGACCCTGAACCGCTACTGGAGTCCGTAGATCTGGCCGAGCGGAGGTCAGCGTCCTTTCGTACGCTTTCCGGCGGGCAAAAGCAGCGTTTCGCGATAGCGGCCTCACTGGTAAATGATCCGGACGTGGTGTTCCTTGATGAACCGACCACAGGGCTCGACCCGCAGGCGCGACGATTAATATGGGACCTGGCCAAGACTTGGAAACAGGACGGCCGGACTGTGATCCTGACCACCCACTACATGGAAGAGGCAGAGGAACTGTGCGACCGGGTGGCGGTGATGGACAGCGGGAGGATCGTTGCCATGGCATCGCCTGGCGAGCTAATTGACGATCTAATCGCGCGTGGATTCCACCGAGATCAGGAAGTGCGACTGGCAACGCTGGAGGACGTATTCCTCGATCTGACCGGCCGGTCGCTGCGGGAGTTTTAGGATGCTCGCCAAGGCTGCAGTCAATCTGACCTGGTGGTCGATAAAGATGTGGTCGCGGGACCGCGCGGCGATGTTTTGGACGTTCTTCCTGCCGTTGGTCATCATGGTGATCTTCGGGTTACTGAACTTCGGGGAACTTGGCAAAGTCGACGTGGGAATCGTAGATCTGGCCGACAACGAGCCATCGAGAACATTCATTGAGGGATTGTCCGAGATCGACGCACTCCGGATCGAGATCGGTACCGCCGGGGGCGAGCGCGCGGCGCTGGCGGACGGGAAGCGGGATCTCGTAATCGTACTGCCGGAGGATCTGGCCCTGGCTCAAGGCGGAAATCAGATTGTCGCCTGGTACCACGGGAGCCGGCAAACGGAGGCGCGGTTGGGACTGACGGTCATACAGTCCGCCGTTGACGAGTTGAATTTTGCTATCACCGGCGCTGAACGGGTCATTACGCTGGCAGAGGAAGCCGTGGAAGCGCGGGACTTGGGGTACATCGATTTCCTGATGCCCGGGGTGATTGGGATGGCCATCATGCAGTTGGGACTGTTCAGCGTCGCGTTCAGTTTCGTTACGATGAAACGGGAAGGTGTGCTGCGGCGGCTACTGGCCACGCCGCTGGATCCTACGTCGCTGTTGGTGGCCCAGGTGATAACCCGGCTCATCGTGGTGGTAATCCAAACGGTTATACTCGCGGCCGTGGCGGTATTCCTGTTCGGGGCGGAGTTTGCGGGGAACTTTTTCGCGGTGATCCTGGCGGCAGCGATGGGGGGAGCGGTTTTCCTGGCGATGGGGTTTGCGGTGTCCGGATGGGCCCGGACAGAACAGCAGGCGGCTCCGCTGGCGAACATCGTTTCGCTGCCAATGATGTTCCTATCCGGGGTTTTCTTTTCGCGGGAAGTACTTCCGGATATCCTGCAACGCGTCACCGATTTCCTACCATTGACTTACCTGGTTGAAGCCATACGCGGAATGACGGTCGAAGGCGACACCGTGGTGATGCAGTGGCCGAATTTCCTCGGCCTCGCGGTATGGCTTGTGATAGCGTTCGTGATAGCCAATCGCACGTTCCGGTGGGAGTGATCCGAAGGTCACAGGTACAGGTATAGGTAGTAGCGCGACGGGAGTGTACGGGTATGTTTGACAATTTGACCGACCGCCTGACCGGGATTTTCAGCCGATTGCAAGGCAAAGGCCGGCTTACGGAAAAAGACATTGACGACGCGCTGGGCCAAGTGCGCCGTTCGTTGCTGGAAGCTGACGTGAACTTCCGGGTGGCTCGGGAATTCGTGGCAACGGTCAAGGAGCGGGCTTTGGAAGGCGAGGTGCTGGAAAGCCTGTCGCCCGGTCAGCAGGTCGTCAAGATTGTTCATGAGGAACTGACCTCGGTCCTGAGCGCGGGGGATCATCGCCTCACCCCGGCTAGCCAGTTGCCTTCGGTCCTAATGCTAGTCGGACTGCAAGGGTCGGGTAAGACCACAACGGCCGCCAAGCTGGCGCTCCAGATTAAGCGGCAGCAGCACAGCGCCTTACTGATAGCCGCGGACCTGAGGCGGCCGGCGGCGATTGCCCAACTACAATCGCTGGGAAAGCAGCTGGATATCCCGGTGTACTCGGAAGATCCGGGATCTTCGACCCCGGCCAAAGTGGCCACGGCCGGGGTGCGTCGGGCGGCGGACCTCGCGCTGACCTGGGCCATCGTTGACACGGGCGGGAGATTGCACATCGATGACGAGCTGATGTCGGAGCTTGAAGAGGTGAAGCAGGCGGTGGCACCGCATCAAACAATCCTGGTTGTGGACGCGATGACCGGCCAGGACGCCGTGAACGCAGCGGAAGAGTTCCACCACCGCGTGGGGCTCGACGGACTGGTGCTGTCCAAGATGGACGGTGACGCTCGCGGCGGCGCGGCGCTTTCGATCACGCGAGTAACCGGCGTCCCGATCAAATTCGTGGGCACCGGGGAACGCAGCGACGCGCTGGAGCAATTCCATCCGGACCGGATGGCGTCACGGATACTTGCCATGGGCGACGTGCTGACTTTGATTGAGCGGGCACAGGAAGCGGTGGACGAAGAAAAAGCCCGTGAATTGCAACGGAAGATACGGACGGCCTCGTTCACGCTGGACGATTTTTTGGACCAGATCCAGGGCGTGAAGAAAATGGGTGGGTTGGCGTCGGTTATGGAGATGATGCCGGGATTGGGCCGTCAATCCAAGAAAATGCAGGAACAACTGGACGAGTCTGAGCTGAAAAAAACCGAGGCGATCATCCGGTCTATGACTCTGGAAGAGCGGGAGAAGCCGGAGATCATCAAGGGCAGCCGTAGACGGCGCATCGCTTTGGGCAGCGGAACCAACCCGTCCGACGTGAACCGGGTGCTCGGCCAGTTCAAACAAACGCAGCGGCTAATGCGGCAATTTTCGAACAACCCGAAAGGGTTGATGCGCATGCTGCGGTAGCGGGCGCCCCTTAAGAGGGTGTCTAAAAATGGGGAGGCGGGCCAGTCTGCGCAGGGTGAGGCCGGTCATTGCGATGTAAATCCAGGTTTCGGTAGTTTCACACAACGCTTCGTAGTCCTTGCTCAACCGCCGTTGCAGGTTCAGCCAACCAAAGGTGCGTTCCACGACCCACCGCCGAGGCAGCACCTGAAAAGTATGTTGCTGTGGTGGACGCCGCACCAACTCCAGGATCCAGCCGCCCACCGTCCTGGCCCACTCTACCAATTTGCCGCCGTAGGCCCCATCAGCCCAGATCAGCTGTAGTCGAGGGAACCGCCCCAACAGCCGGGTCAGTACCAGCCGGGCGCCGTCCCGGTCCTGTATATCGGCAGGGTGCACTACCACCGCCAGCGGCAGTCCCAGGGTATCCACCACGATGTGGCGCTTGCGGCCCTTCACCTTCTTGCCGGCGTCGTAACCCCGAGGCCCCCTTTTTCACTGGTCTTCACCGACTGACTGTCGATGATGGCCGCGCTGGGACTGGCCTGGCGACCCTGGGCCTGGCGCAGCTCGGCGTGCAGGGTGTCATGTGCCCGTTGCCAGGTGCCATCACGACGCCAAGTCCGGAAGTAGTGGAAGACAATGCGCCAGGGCGGCAGGTCATGGGGCAGCATCCGCCAGGAGCATCCAGTGCGCAGCACGTAGCGGATGGCGTTGACGATCTCCCGCCGGGGGTAGGTGATCGGTCGGCCGCCCGGTCTGGGCGGTGGCAACCGGGGCTCGAGCAGTTGCCATTCTCGGTCGCTGAGGTCGCTGGGATAGGCTGGTCGTTTCATACCCCAACGTTACGACCAACGCTCTTATCACGCCTGGATACCTCCACCCCAATTTCAACCTTTTTAGACACCCTCTAAGAGGCGGCGATGCGGCCGGAACGAAGGGCCGCGAACAGATAAGAGGTAGCATAGGATCGCCAAGGAGACCAGCGGACGGAAAATTCGAGCAACTGGTTGTCGTCGATCTCCTCTCCATCAAAGTATAGGTGGGCGACGGTTCGCCGCAAAGCCAAGTCGCCTATGGGGAAACCGTCAGGGCGGGCGAGGGCCCTCACGAGGACCCATTGGGCGGTCCACTGCCCGACGCCACGAAGGGCTACCATACGCTTAACGACTTCATGATCCGGTAGTTGGTGCATCCCTTCAAATCCATCGGGTGACTCGAGTGCAACGCGGGCGATGCCCTGGATGTATTCGGCCTTACGGAAACTGAGTTTAAGTTGGCGCAGATCGCCCACTTCGGCGATCGCCAGGGATTCAGCGCGCGGGAAAGCGTACCACTCGTGTCCGGAGACGGTAGCCCGAACCCCATAGGTCTGGACGAGCAGGTTGCGGACTATTCTGGCGACGTTGGTTGCGATCTGTTGCCCCATGACGGCCTGAACTAAGGCTTCGTACACTGAGGCAGTCCGGGTATTGTGGTAGCCGTAGAAATCGTTGACGACGTCAGCCAGAACAGAATCGTCGGCAACGGAATCGTAGAAGGAACGCAATTCCTGATCGCAACCCAACAGCCAAGCAATCTGGTTTGCCGCGCGATCGCCGTCAGCGTTGGTGAGGTCCTCACCCGTGACTGAGACCAACAACTCCGGTTGGTCCACCGTGCCGACGGAACGCACCGAAGCCAAAGCGGCCTTATCGCCCAAATCCAAAAGGCGGATATATGTGCCATCGATGTAGTCTTCAGTCTTGAATTCCTGGTCACGGGAATAATTGGGCTGCCCGGCCGTGAGTTCGAAGTCGTAAGGCGGGATCGGCCTTAGGGTGTTCTCCACGGTGGTTTCCATCAGATTTGCACCTCGCCGAGGCTGGAGTATTGGGCGCCCTGGGGGGTCAGGACACTGCGGTACAACCGCACAGTGTCGGGCCGCCAATTGGGAATGACGGGGAGTCGGCAAGCCGCCACGGCGTTGGCGACGGTCTGACGCTGCTTCGGATCGACACGGTCCCACACTCTACCCAAGGTGAGGTGGGGTCGAAACGGACGAGAATCCGCAGACCATCCGTGCTCGCTAACCGCCTGCTCTGCGCGCCAGTGCAGGTCGTCCAAGTCTTCGGTGCCGCCGGTTACACCGGCCCAAATAACGCGAGGGTCACGTCCCGACGGGAAGGTCCCGAGCCCTGACAAAGCCAAAATTGGCGAGATGGCTTGCGCGAAATTCGTGGTGAGGGCATCCAGGATCGACGGCACCAGACGAGCATCGGTCGGACCAAGGAATTTCAGAGTCAGGTGGATGCCGTCCGGGGAAACCCAACGTACGCCAGCTGGCGTCGCCCTCTGTAACACCTCGATCGTTTCCGTCAATTGCCTAGTCTACTCGGGCGGCAGGGGCAGCGCGATGAACGTACGCAGGGTTTGGGAACCGGTATTCATTGGTTCAGTTCGACACGCCAGCGGTTGAGTTCGACGTACCACGCGGCTAAGTCGTCCAACGAATATCGAGCGTTGGCTGGGCTCGGGTTCGGAAGGACGAACACGTAACTGGCGCCGATAGCCAAGTCCTGCCTGCCGAGTTCAATATTTCCTGGGTTCGTGACCCCTTCCGCGTGGCGAAGGTAGGCACGGTAGGCGGTGAGGCCATGAAAGCAGGCGATGCGCGGAGCGTAGCGCAGGATTTTTTCGCGGAGGACCGGAGCGTCCCTGCGGTAGTCCTCTGCCGTAAGTCCGGACGCCTGAGGGGTAGGACGCTTGACCACGTCGGTGAAGCCAATCCCGTGGTCCAGCAGGGAAGCGTCGTCTTCGGGGCCGAAGGTGCGGCCGAGCAAATTGGAGGCGGACAGGGCCGGCCAGAAGCGGTTGCGAGGATTCGCGAAATAGTGGCCGGCCCGGACTGAGCGTACGGACGGGTTGAGGCCGATCAGGACGATGTCCAACCCGGGGCACAGATAGTCCGGTAAGGTTTCCATTGGTTGGTCTCTGGCGGACGGCAAGGACATGGCGTTTCCACCCAAGATGGCGTCAATTTGATCTTGGGGCAGATTGGTCGAGCGAACGTAATCGATGACACGGCGATGTTGCAACAAGGGGTAGTCGGTGCCGAAAAGTATACGATCAGGGCCCGCGGCCGCAGTGGCAGCAACAACAGCGGTCGAACGGTAGAGATAGGGGAGCGCGGAGGTGTCATACCAGGCGTTTCTCAGGCATTCGGCGACCTCAGGCATGGAGGAATAGAACGGCAAACCACCGCCCAGATGGGCGAATACGATTGGATTTTCCGGAAAATTGGCGGCGAAACGCAACAGACGCTCCGGCGTAGATGTTCCTTTGCCGGGATACTGGTGGCCGACGGGCTCCGAGGCATGAACCACGATCGGAGCGTTGCGGGTGTGCAGCAGCCTCATCAACGGACCTATAGTTCTAGCGTCGGTGATGTCGAACTGCTGGGAGTCAGCGTGGATTTCGCCGATACCCGACGCGCCAGCGTCCAGGCAGCGTCCGGCTTCGCGGATGGCGACGTCTTCCCAAGCAGGGTTCACCGAAGCGAAGGCGGTGATTCGGTCCGGGTGAGTTGCCGCTGCCTGGATCAGGTAATCGTTGACCGCGGCGGCGATGTCCGGATCGGTCCAGCCGAACCCCATGACGAACGCTCGACCGACCCCGGCGGAGTCCATGTCGTGAAGCAACTGCTCGGCGTCGGCGATGCGGCTGCCGGGTTCAGGGAACAACGCAGCGTAGGTGGCGTCGCGAGACGCCAGCTCGTCGTGACGGGAGCCAAAATCGGGAGGGAGAATGTGGCAGTGGCTGTCGATAATCATTGGCGACGATCCACCTGGCGACCGGTGACGACTATCGCGCCAGTATAGACCACCCGTGCGAGGGAGCGTGGCGGGCGGGACCTCGGGGCTGTGCCCGGGTATTTGGGATCGGGGATTGTGGACATGCTCTTACCCTGCGCATCCAGCGCGGAAGGCTGAGCTGAGGTCAAGTAGGCGGTGTGATAAGTGGGACACGACGGCTTGGCAACCCCTGATTTACACTTTCGACGTTCTCCGGGCGAGCGATCCTGTGACGGGGTCACGATGGGCAGGAAATTGGGCTTATAGACAGGGTTACAGGCCCGGAATATAATCTTGTTGGCTTTTATTATTATCACTTTCTATGTCGCAGGTGATGTTTTGGCCGTAGTCAATCAACCGCTCCAGACCGTCGAGGAGATGCGGGAAACGTCCCTGCAACTGCGGCGTGACAGCCTTGAAATGATTTTCGGTGCCGGAAGTGGGCACCCGGGCGGCTCGCTATCGGAAATTGACATTCTGGTAGTCCTGTATTTCGGGGTAATGCGCTACGATGCGGAAGAACCAAAGTGGACGGAACGCGACCGGTTCGTTCTCAGCAAAGGCCACGCGTCGCCGGGATTCTACTCAACGCTGGCGCGGGCGGGGTATTTCGGTCGCGAACATTTGAGTTCTTACCGAAAGACAGACGGACTGTTGCAGGGGCACGCACACCCGATGACGCCGGGCGTAGAGATGAACTCCGGGTCGTTGGGTATGGGCCTGTCCTTCGCATTGGGCCACGCCCTGGCGGCGCGGCTTGACGGAAGAGACTACCGGGTGTTCGCGCTGCTGGGCGACGGCGAATGCCAGGAGGGTGAAGTCTGGGAAGCTGCGATGTCGGCGGCGCACCACAAGGCGACCAATCTGACGGCGATTATAGACCGGAACCGGATCCAGAACGACAGGTTCACGGACGAGGTGATGACGCTGGAGCCCCTGGCGGACCGGTGGCGCGATTTCGGGTGGAACGTTATCGACTGCGACGGTCACGAACATGCCGACGTGCTGCGGGCGTTGCAGACGGCGTCGGAAAACGGACCCACGGCGATCATCGCCCAAACGGTGAAAGGCAAGGGCGTTAGCTTCATGGAGAACAACCCGGCCTTCCACGGGCGCGCGCCGAACGCGGAAGAATATGAGGCGGCGCTGAAGGAGTTGGCGTGATGACGACGCAAAGGGCGTCTGCGGCGACGCGGGAGACCTACGGCCGCACCCTGCTGACCATGGCGGACGAGCACCCAGACATCGTGGTGTTAGGCGGTGACCTGAATGTGTCCACCTTTGTGCACCTGTGGCGGGACCAGTTTCCGAATCGGTTCTTCGATTTCGGCCCGGCCGAGCAGAACATCGTCGGAGTGGCGGCAGGACTAGCGGCTGCGGGGAAGATACCGTTCGTCAGCACGTTCAGCGTGTTTGGGACAGGCAGGCCGTACGACCAATTGCGGGTGCTGATATCGCAGCCTTCGCTGAACGTAAAGCTGGTCTGTACCCACGCGGGCATCTTGACGGGCGAGGACGGAATGTCGGCGCACGGAATTGAGGATCTATCTCTAATGTGCGCACTGCCGTCGTTCACGGTGATTGCCCCCGCGGACGCGCCGGAAACCGAGCAAGTGGTGCGAACGATTGCGAGCACCGATGGGCCGGTGTACGTTCGCCTGCCTCGGGCTGCAACGCAGATCGTTCATGACAGCGGATACCAATTTAAGATAGGAGCAGCGGACCTGCTACGCCAGGGCTGGGACGTGAGCATCATAGCCGCAGGGTCGCTGGTGGCCCCGGCGTTGGATGCGGCGGAGTGCCTGAGCGGTCAGGGAATTGACGCGCGAGTGATCAACCTGCACACCGTGGCGCCGGCCGACGAGGCGGCGATAATTGCGGCGGCGGCTCAAACGGGGGCGATCGTCACGGCCGAGGAGCACTATATCCATGGCGGGCTAGGAAGCGTGGTAGCAGGTGTCGTGGCGAGGAATTGCCCTGTCCCGGTAGAGATGGTGGCACTCCATGGCTACACCAGTTCCGGGCCGGCCAATGAGCTGATGGAGAAGAACGGCCTGACTCCCGCCGGGGTGGAGAAGGCGGTCCTGCAGGTACTAAAGCGGAAACGAGGTTAGCGCGGCCACCTGGGCCAGCGGGCCATCGCCTGGGTTCACCGAGTCAGGGGCCGGAGGGGGAGAGAGGGCCGTGGCCACGGCCGTTTCCGTTGCCGCCAGGATAATCATCGTAGCCGGCGTTGCTGAACACTCGAATCTCGTTTCCCTGGAAGATGTGGAAGTGGTGGGTATCTTGCTCGGTTCCCACAGTGTTGAGCATGTCGGCGTCGATGTCGGATAAGATTTCTTCGATCTGCTCCGTGGTGAGATTCTGGTTGACGGATATGGCAACGTGCGCTACTCCGGGCATGAAGTGGGTGTCAATGCGCCCGACCGGATCTTCGCCATCGAGGATGAGGTAGGCCTCGGACTGAGGAGTGCGGACCTCGCGTTCGTAATCGAAGGGCATTACGCTGTGCTCAGGGACGGACCTGTCCGTTGCCGCGGACGATCCACTTGTAGGAAGTGAGTTCGCGAAGTCCCAGGGGGCCGCGGGCGTGGAACTTCTGGGTGCTGATGCCGACCTCAGCGCCGAGACCGAGCTGGGAGCCGTCGGTGAAGCGGGTGCTGGTGTTGTGGTACACCGCCGCAGCGTCAACTTCGTTGAGGAAACGATTGGCCGCCACAGTGTCTTGCGTGACGATGGCTTCAGAGTGACCGGAGCCGTAGGTCTGGATGTGGTAAAGGGCGTCGTCGAGGTTGTCGACCACCTTGACGGCGGCGATCAGCGCGAGGAATTCCTGTCCCCAGTCGTTTGGTTGGGCGGGAATGGCGTTCAGGCCGCTGTCGGGACCGAGGATCGTGAGGGCACGGTGGTCGCACCGTATCTCCACGCCGGCGCCGTTGAGTTGGGAGGCGATTTCTGGAAGACAGCGGCCGGCAGCCTCGGAATGGACGAGAACGGTATCGAGAGCGTTGCAGACCGTCGGTCGCTGGACCTTGGCATTGAAGATAATGCGGGCCGCCATGTCGGCGTCGGCGTCGCGGTCGACATAGGTGTGGCAGACCCCGACGCCGCCGGTCAGCACGGGCATGGTGGCGTTTTCGGCCACAAAGTTGATCAGGCCGGAGCCACCCCGGGGGACGAGCAAGTTGATTTGCTCCTTCATGTTCAGGATGACATCGACCAACGAGCGGTCGGTATCATCGACGAACTGAACAGCGTCGGTGGGCAGGCCCGCCTCGCCGACGGCTCGATGAACCAAGGAAACCAAAACGGTGTTGGATCGCAGGGTCTCCTTTCCGCCGCGCAAGAGACACGCATTGCCAGACTTGAGAGCCAGGGCAATGATGTCGGTGGTGACGTTGGGACGGCTCTCGTACACACTGGCTATGACGCCGAGGGGAATGCGCCGCTTTTCGACCTCAAGGCCGTTCTCGAGCACGAAGGACTCGACGAGTTCGCCCACGGGATCGGGAAGGGCGGCAACACGGCGCACGTCGGATGCCATGCCGTTGAGGCGCTCAGGATTCAGGAGGAGACGATCCAGGAAGGCGTCGTCGATGCCGTCGGTTTTAGCGTCGCGGTAATCGGCGGCATTGGCTTCCAGGACCGGGCCCTGCTCGGTCTCCAGCGCGCGGGCGATGTTTGCTAAGGCGTGGTTGCGGGTCTCGGCGGGCAACCTGGCCAGTTCGGCGGACGCGGCCTGAGCGGCGGAACCCTGTTGGATGAGGCGGTCTGCGGCGTTCATGGAACTGGTCTCCCAATGCCTAAAGTTACGCGTTCACAGGAGAACTAGATTGTTGCGGTGGATGACTTCCTGCCCGTAATGATAACCGAGGATGTCGATTATGCGGTCCGACCGCATCCCCTGGATGTGCTGGACGTCAGCGCCGGAATAGTTGGCGATACCGCAGGCGACGTACTGCCGGGCGAGGTCGGAAACATAGATGATGTCGCCGCGCTTGAAGTCGCCGATCACACTGCGGACACCAGCTGGCAATAGGCTGACTGCGCTGCCGCGCAGGGCGGCGACTGCACCGTCGTCCACGATGACCTGCCCCCAGCCGCTGTCGCCCACACGGGACAGCATCCAGCGCTTGCGGGCTTCAAGCTTGCTCTGAGCCGGCTTGAAGAAGGTGCCGATGGGCTCACCCCGGGCGATCCGTAGTAGGGCGTCCGGATCCCGGCCGCGGCAGATAGCCATCGCAATGCCGGATGTGGTCACCAATTGCGCGGCGTGGAGCTTGGTGGGCATGCCGCCACGGGCCCAGGCGTTGCGGTGTTCGCCGGCCATGGCGAACACATCCGCGTCGACGGAGGCAATGAATTCGAGGCGGGTCGCCGCTGGGTCAGAGCGCGGGTCGGCGGTGTACAAGCCGTCGATATCGGAGAGGATTATCAGTAAGTCGGCGTCGATCAGTGCGGCTATGAGCGAGGAAAGCCGGTCGTTGTCGCCGAATATTTCACCGATTTCGTCCGCGGCAACCACGTCGTTTTCGTTCAATATCGGCACGACGCCCATTTCCAGCAGGGACAGGAGAGTGTTACGGATATTGAGGTAGGACTGCCGTTCGGCGAGATCGTGGAGGGTGAGCAGTACTTGGGCGACGGCGATACCGTGGCCGGCGAAGAGATCGGCGTAGATGTTCATCAACCGGCTCTGGCCCAGGGCCGCGTACACCTGCCGGGTCGGGATGTCGGGGATGGCGGGCGCACCGGGAGATTCAGTAGCGGACTGGCGCCCTGCGGCTATGGCGCCCGAGGTGACCAGAAGCATCTGAGAGCCTGCCACATCGCAGAGTTCGGCGATTTGGGAGACGAGGGAACCCATAACGGCGGAATCCAAGCTGCCCCTTGGGTTGCTCCCTGTGAGGACGCTGGTGCCGGCCTTGACGACTATACGGTGGTAGGAGGATGGCCTGGCTGTCCCGCTGCGTTCGTGCGGCAAAGTGGCTTGGTCGGTCTGTTGCCGCGAGGCTGACATACGGAGGTTCCGGCTGCGTGGGGACGATTGGATTATAGCATGTAGCCTTGAACCCCGGCTTGGAACCGTCGAGCAGGACATGCATCCTTGATAAGCGCCCAGCTAACGCCAAACGGTTGTTGCGGAACAGGCGCCGCGACCCGGAGTTGTAACTTTCATAGCCACTTGGACGACATTGCGACGCCGCTGGACTCCGTGCGGTCCCAAACCGGATTGCGGAAAGGACATATGGCGGTGGTGCGTTTTGGACATAAGGCGGGAACGGGCGTACAATTTTTGCACGGGGCTGGCGCAAGGCTGGCCCCGTCTCGGCGTGTAGCACGAGATCATATTTCAGCGTGGTGGCAAATGGCATTAACCGGATTGCTGTCGTTGGTTGGAGCACAAGCGTGGATGCGGGGTCACCTGCGAAACCTGGAACGGCCCGAGGCGCGGGCGACGCTGACGATAGACAGCGACCACCAGGCGGTTTACGTGGGGGCGTTGTGGCACCTGCAACAACGACCGGTCATAGTGATAAACCCACGGTTGGAGGACGCGCGGCGGTTGCACGACCAGCTGCTGGCTTACCTGGGCGACGAGGCCCCGGTATGGCTGTTGCCGGAGCCTGAAGTCCTGCCCTTTGAGCGCCTGGCGGTTGATGCGCGGACGGGGAACCAAAGGCTGTCAGCTCTGGCGGGGTTGGCGAGCTACCGGGAACGGAACAACGATGCACCGCCTCCCGTGGTGGTTGCGTCGGTGGCGTCCGCGCTGAGGCTCACGCTGCCGCCGGAGCTCGCGGTGGGACGGCACCCGGAAGTGTCGGGCACCAATCTGGTGTCCAAAGGGGATCGTATGGCGTCGATAGACGCGCTGATGGACGCGTGGGTGAGGCTGGGATACCGCCGGGAGCCACAGGTGGAGACGCCCGGGTGCTTCAGCTTGCGCGGTGGCATCCTGGACATCTACCCGACCAACGCGGAGATGCCGTACCGAGTGGAGCTATGGGACGACGAAATCGACACGATCCGACGGTTCGACCCTGAAACCCAACGGTCGGTGGAGGATGTCGAAGGCGTGGCCATCGTGGCAGCCCGAGAGCAGCTACCAGAACTCTGCGACACCGATTGGTTCGACGAACAACGAAGGAGCATCGACCTGAGCCCGTGCAACGCGGGTAATGTGGCGAGATTCCAAGAAGAACTGGCGCACCTGTTGACGGACCCGAATCCAGAAACGCTGTCGTTTTATAACGGCTTGCTGAACTGCCATACGTTGGCGGACTACCTCCCTGATGACAGCATCTTGGTGCTCGACCGCCCGAACCGTCTGGCGGGCGAAGCGGAGGAGCAAGAGGCGAAGTACGACCAGCAGCGATCCAATCGGCAAGATAGGGGCGAACTGCCGTACGGTTTCCCATCGCCATCCACCGATTGGGAGAACATGACGCAACGGGTGAACCGCGCGGGCATCACCACAGTGAGCATGGAACGGTGGAGCACAGAAGAAACCCGGAGACTGGTGGAGCCTCTGGCCGATCTCAGCGCGGGGCTGGATCATTTCACACACGACACGGCCCGCCGGGTAAGCGAAGGGGGAGCGGTGGTTGCGATCACGCAACACGCGAGCCGGCTCGCCAAAGTGCTTGAGGAGGAAGGAGTTTCGGCGGAGTCCACCGACAGCCTGCCCACCCGCCCCCGGCCGAACCGAGTGTACGTCCTGAACGGCGCATTGAGCCGGGGATGGCAGACGGAAGCTACCGAAAATGGGCCCGCGGTTGCAGTGTACAGCGACGCGGAGTTGTTCGGAACGGTGAAACGCCGCAGCTACCGTCCATCAAGGAAACGGCAGGACCTGGGAGAGGCCGTCACGCTGGGCGACCTGACCCCGGGGGCCTACGTGGTGCACATTGACCACGGTGTGGCGAAATTCATCGGCACTACACAGCTAGAATCAACAGGCGACGACCGGGAATACCTGGTTCTGGAATATGCGGGCGACGACCGACTGTACGTACCCACCGAGCAACTGGACCGAATAGGGGCGTACGTTGCGGCAACCGACCAACCACCCTCACTCACGAGGCTGGGCGGAAGCGAATGGCAGCGAATCAAGGAGAAGGCGACCGGGGCTGCAAAGGAGATCGCGGAGGAGTTGCTCAGGCTCTACGCCATCAGAGAGACGGTCGATGGGCACCGGTTCGGCCCGGACGCCGCATGGCAGCAAGACTTGGAGGACTCGTTCCCATACCAGGAAACGCCTGATCAGATGCAGGCGATCGACGAAGTCAAGAACGACATGGAAGCCGCCAAACCCATGGACCGGCTGATCTGCGGGGACGTGGGATACGGCAAGACTGAGGTGGCGCTGCGAGCGGCGTTCAAGACGATAAACGAAGGGATGCAGGTGGCCATACTGGTGCCGACCACGGTGTTGGCGCAGCAGCACTACGCGACATTCACGGAAAGGTTGGCGCCTTACCCGGTCAAAGTCGAGGTGCTGAGCCGGTTCCGGACGCACAAAGAACAGGAACAGGTGGTAGAAGCAGCGAAATCGGGGACGGTTGACATAGTTATCGGAACGCACCGGATCCTGCAAAAAGATGTGGACTTCAACAATTTGGGGTTGGTGATCATCGACGAAGAGCACCGGTTCGGCGTCGCGCACAAGGAGCGGCTGAAGCAAATGCGGGCGGAGGTGGACGTAATGACTCTCAGTGCCACCCCGATCCCACGTACGCTGCACATGGCGCTGGCGGGGGTACGGGACATGAGCGTCATCCACACGCCGCCGGAGGAGCGCTTACCGGTGAAGACCTTCGTTTCCGAAGACAGCGCCGAACCGGTACGTGAAGCGATGCTGCGGGAGTTGGAGCGTGACGGCCAGGTTTTCTTCCTGCACAACCGGGTCCGGACGATCCGCAACGTGGCCGAAGAACTTGGGAAGCTCGTTCCTGAAGCTCGGATACTGGTGGGCCACGGCCAGATGCCAGAGGCAGAACTGGAGGACGTGATGGTGGCGTTCGCCAACCGGGAAGCCGACGTGCTGGTATGCACGACCATCATCGAGTCGGGGCTGGATATGCCCAACGTGAACACGATAATCATCGACCGGGCGGACCGATTCGGGCTAGCGCAACTATACCAACTGAGAGGGCGCGTGGGTCGCGGCGACCACCGGGCGTACGCCTACCTGCTGCTACCGGACAACCAGGAGATCACGGAGGCTGCCAGCAAACGCATACACGCCATCCTGGAAGCGAACGAGTTGGGAGCCGGGTTCCGTATCGCAATGCGTGACCTAGAAATACGCGGAGCGGGCAATCTGCTGGGAGCTGACCAGAGCGGGCAGATCCACGCCGTGGGGCTCAACCTGTACTCAGAGTTGCTGAACCAGGCGGTGCAGGACCTGAGCAAAGACGGCAGCGGCGCGGTCGTTACGGACACAATGCCGCCACCGCGGATCGATATGCAGGTGTCGGCTTCGATCCCGTCGGACTACATTGCGCATCTGCCAGCGCGACTAGCTTTCTATCAACGGCTGTCAAACGTCGCAGACCGCACGCAGATCTCAGCAGTCCGGTCCGACATGCAAGACCGGTTCGGGCCATTGCCGGACGAGGTGGAAAACCTGTTGACGATCACAGATCTCCGCTGCCTGGGAGCAACCGCCGGAGTAGAGTCGATCGCGGGAGGCAGCGACGGGATCATCACCGTGGTGTTCCGGCATCCGGTGGGTGACGCGAGGCAGGCTTTGCAGAACAAGATGGGCCCGGGGATCAAAGTGGGAAGGCGGGATCTGGAAGTACGAACAGCCGGGGACACGGACCACGGGGTGGCCCGACTGGCCCGGGCGTTGCGCCGGGTGGGCACATTCGTCGATGAGATGCGGGAGGCCATGGAGGCGGCTCAAGAAGCGGCCGGTTCGGAACCCGCCGTTCAGGTCGAAGGAACCGGGCGCATCCGGAGACGGCGACGGCCGACCAAGCAGCCGGTCGCCGTCGACTGACGGGGTGTACGCGGTCAGTGCCGAAGGCACACGGCACGGCGCAAGTAACGGCCAGCGCCTCCCCGTCACCGCCGCGTAGAACACGCTCGGGCGCCGTCTTTCGCCGATATTGCGCGACCAGGCTCGGGCCGCGGGGGATTATGCTTCGGGCGTTGGGGTCGGTTCCAGATCGCGTGCGCGAATGGCGGAAGCGCGGCTGCGACGGCGGAGGCTAACCACGATGACGGCCACGACTGCTATTGCGATGGCCACGGCGATCACCCCGATGATGATCCACGTTTCAGCATCAGAGTGCGGGGTGAACACCGACACCTGAAGCCTGGCGTCCGGGGCGTCCGACGCGGGGTCCTGGCCGAGCGCGCTGTAATTCCAGCGCTCGATGTTGCCCAGTGCGGCGCCGTATTCCATGATGTCCCGCAGGTCGGATGACTTGACCACCAGGGCCATCTCCATGGTGACGAATTTGTCCTCATCCCGCCTGGTTTCGCTCCAGCTGTCCACGTAGCCGCCAAGAGATTCGGTGCGCGACCGGATCTGCTCGGCGACGGACAGGGGATCGGACGCGGACAGCGCCAGAGATGCCTCCAGGTTCACGTTGGAGCGAATGGCCAACGTGAGGCGGGCATTGGGCACCTCGTTGAGCGGCGCCGGGCCGACGGAGGTGAGCTGCCGGCCGGACGGCGCGCCCAGGGTCGCCGCGTAGTCCATCAGTGGGGCCAGGTCGGCAGGCTTGACGAACACAATCAGGTCAACCGCCCGGCCGCCGCCCTCGTCGTACGAGCGCTTCCGGCCCACGTAACCGTCCAGTGCGCCGACACGGGCGACGACGGCATCGGCGGCGGCGGACGGACCGCCGGTGGAAAGTTCAAGATTACCCACCGGGGGATCGGCAGCGTAACGTCCGGGCAGACGGAGGTTGACCGTGATCAGCGAAGTCGCCACGCGGCCCGTCAGATCCCGCTGGGTCGCTTCAACGTGCTCGATATCAGAGCGGACCTCGGCGATACGCTGCTCAATCTGGATGATGTCCTCAACCGTGGGAGCGTTTTCCAGCAGAGTGACGAGGCGCTCCTCCTGGGCGTACCAGGCAGTGAGGCGCGCTTCGTTGTCGATGAGGCGCTCCGTAACGTCGGTGGACGACACGCCCTCGTCGGTGACCCGTCCCAGTGAACGCAAGGAGTCCAGGCCGCTGTCCAGGCGGTCAGCCGGCACGCGAATTCGGACGGTGGCGGCACGGTAACCGGCTTCCCCAAAGACTTCGGACGATTCGACCCAGCCGCCGCTCTGAACGGCCAGCGATTCAACCCGGCGAACGGTTCCGTCGATGTCGGTGACTTCCAGGCTCATCCACGACTCCACGATCAGTTTTCGCGCGGCCTGGGGTTGAGGCGAGTCGGATACTTCTGCTTCCTTCAATACTGCCGACTGGGGCTGAGCTGGCCGCGAGGCGGCGACGAGTGCGGGTGTGGGCATCGCGGCCGCGGCGGCGGGCGCCGTTGTGGCGGCGGGACCCGACTCTCGGCCGAAGCGATCCCCACCGTCACCGCCGGCCGGACCCGGTGCTCCCTGCGAACCCGATTCTCCCAGTCCAAACTCTCGATATGTGTCGGAGTCCTCAGCATACGGCGCGGCAGGAGCCTGCGCCGGCGCCGACGCCGCCCCCCCGCAGGCGAGGGCTAACGCCGCCAGGACCAGCATCAGTGTGGGAATCCAGGTGCTTCTCAGGTTACGCATACGCATGTCAACGGCCCCCTTACAACTGCCCATCATACGGAACAACGTCGCCAGCGGTTTGCGGGGTCGCCCTGCGGATATGCTACAATTTGAACATAGTCGGGGTGTAGCGCAGTGGCTAGCGCGCCACGTTCGGGACGTGGAGGTCGGTGGTTCGAATCCACTCACCCCGACCATTATTTTTGCCCGAACAGGAGGGACGCGATGGCGCGCCGCAGTTTCTGGGCCTGGGGGATGGAAGACCGTGAGCCGTCGCCGGCGGACTATGCCACGATGGCGGAGCGGATCCACGGGCGATATGGCGCATCGCTTCCCGCGCCCACGCCTCCCACCGACGCCGGTCTCAACCTCCGGCAGCCGCGCTTTACGCCGCACCCGCTGGTTGCCGAGTTTTGCACGATGGACGACCACGATCGGGCGGCGCATACCTACGGCCGCAGCTTCCGGGATCGCATCCGCGGTTTCAACTGTGATTTTCCCAACCCTCCTGACGTAATCGCCTATCCGCGCACCGAGGAAGAGGTCACGCGGGTGCTGGATTGGTGCGCCAACTCGAACATCGTGGCGATTCCCTATGGAGGTGGGAGCACTGTGGTAGCGGGCGTCGAGCCTCCTGAGGCGGACAAGGTATGCACGATAGACCTGACGCGCCTGGACCAGGTGCTCGAGGTGGACGAAACCTCCCGAGCGGCGCGCATCCAGGCGGGAGCGCTGGGTCCGGGTTTGGAAGCGCAGCTACGGCCCCACGGATACACGCTGCGGCACTTCCCGCAGAGCTTTGAGTTCTCGACGCTGGGAGGCTGGATCGCCACGCGGAGCGGCGGGCACTACGCGACGAACCATACTCACATCGATGACTTCGTGGAGTCGGTGCGGATGGTGACGCCGTCAGGGGTTTGGGAATCGCGGCGGCTGCCGGGAAGCGGCGCCGGGCCCTCTCCGGACCGGATGGTGATCGGCAGCGAGGGTATCCTCGGGATCATCACCGAGGCGTGGATGCGGATGCAGGCGCGGCCGCGATTCCGGGCGTCGGCGGGAGTGGTGTTTGAGGGTTTTGACGCGGCGTCGGAAGGCGCTCGGCTGATCGCGCAGGCGAAACAGTGGCCGGCCAACCTGAGGGTGCTGGACCCAGCGGAAGCGGAAGACTTCGCCGGTCTGGACGGCAAGCAGGCGCTGCTGATCGTTGGCTTCGAATCGGCTGAAATTCCGCAGGGCGAAAACATCCGACAGGCGGTGGTCATCGCGAGGGATGCCGGCGGTACGATCAACGAGGACGATATCGTGATCGCCGACGCCGCCGAACGGTCGGGGTCATCGGCAGGGCGACAGGGTGCGGTAGGCAACTGGCGGGACTCCTTCATCAACGCGCCGTACGAACGGAACGCGACGATTGGGTTCGGGATCGTAGCCGAGACGCTGGAGACCGCGATCACGTGGGAGCGGTGGCCGACGTTGGACGAGATGGTGCGGGGAGCGTTGGGAGAGGCACTGCAGCGGACGTGTGGTGGTGGCCGCGTGTCATGCCGGTTCACCCACGTATATCCGGACGGGCCGGCTCCGTACTACACGTTCGAGGGTTTGGGCCGAGTAGGTGGGGAGTTGGAGGCGCACGCTGAGATCAAGCAGGCAGCGTCCGACGCCGTGATGGCCGCGGGCGGGACGATCACACACCACCACGCGGTGGGACGCACGCACCGGCCGTGGTACGACGGGCAGCGGCCGGACCCGTTTGCAGAGGCGCTGCGGGCGGCGAAGCGAGCAGTTGATCCCAACGGTATTTTGAACCCAGGCGTTTTGATCGATCCGTAGGCAATCGGCGAGGCTGGACCACAGGAGGTTCAAAGATGCGTGGCGTAGTTTTCACGGGAGACAAGGAAGTCGAAATCCGCACGCTGCCGGATCCACACCCCGGGGCCGGCGAAGTGGTTATCCAGATGAAAGCCTCCGGCCTGTGCGGGAGCGATCTGCGGCACTACCGGGCGCCCAAAGCCGAGCGCGGGGACCCGACGAACTTGAAGGTCGCCGGGCATGAGCCTTGCGGGGTGATCGCCGAGATCGGGGCCGGCGTTACTGAGCTTGCAGTAGGTGACCGCGTGATGATGCACCATTACACCGGCTGCCGAGCGTGCACGATGTGCCGCATTGGATACACGCAGATGTGCCTTCATGGATCGGTGGTATACGGCACCGGAGCGAACGGGGGACACGAGGACTACCTGATCTGTCCGGCGTACACATGCGTCAAGATGCCGGACGGGCTTGATTTCGACGAAGGGTCGGCGTGCGCGTGCGGAACGGGGACAGCGTTCTGGGCGTTGAAGCGGTTGAATCTTTCCGGCGACGACACGCTGGCGATTTTCGGTCAGGGGCCGGTGGGAGCCAGCGGAACGATGTTCGCCAAAGCGATGGGCGCGCGGGTGATCGCGGTAGACGTGGACACGGAACGACTGGAGCTGGCGCGAAGCCTGGGAGCCGACGTTTGCATTGACGCCGGAACGCAGAACCCGGTGGAGGCGATTCGCGAGTTGACGCACGGCGAGGGATCGCCGGCGACCCTGGACTGCACGGGCCGACCGGAGGCTCGGATCAACGCGGTGGATTCGGCGATGCTGTGGGGCCGGGTGTGCTTCGTGGGCGAGGGCAATACCACGACTTTCGACGTCAGCCCGCAGATCATCCACAAGCAGCTGACCATCGTCGGGTCGTGGACGTTCAGCCTGAACGGACTGGCAGAGGTCGCGCGGTTCGTGGTGGACCGGAAGGTCCCGCTGAAGGACCTATTCACCCACCGGTTCACGCTGGACGAGGCAGACGCGGCCTACAAGCTATTTGAAGCCGGCGGGACGGGCAAGGTCTGCTTTACCTGGGCATGACGCTCCAGCCCTGGTAGCCTCGGGAGGGTCGCGATGCGCAAGCTGACGTGTTACGCGTGGGGAAAGCCTGGCGATTGGGAAGCCTTGTGCGTGGACTTGGACATAGCGGCAGAGGGCGAGACTTTCGAGCAGGTGCGTAGCGAGCTGTCGGACGCGGTCGAGACGTTTGTCGATTATGTGTGGGAATTGCCCGAAATCGAACGGCGCACGTTGCTGAACCGGAAAGCTCCGCTGAACATTCGGTTCCGGCTGGCGATTGCGTCAAAACTCTTCGGGTTTACATCTGCGTTGAAACTTGGCGCGGGAGGCAGAGGCATTCACCGTGCCGAGTTTTCAGTGACGCCTTCCGCATGACATACAGGGATGTCATCTCGGTTTTGGAAGAAAACGGGTTCCGTTTCGCGCGCTACGGGAAAGGAAGTCACCGAGTGTATCGGGCGTACCGCAATGGCAAGAGTTGGGTAGTGGTCTTGTCATTTAGCAGGCCAAGAGAGGATGTCAAACCGGGCACACTCGGATCGATAATCAGGCAATCAGGGTTACCGAAGGACGTTTTCAACCGTTAGGGGCGCGAACAACCGCGCCGCTGTTTCTTGCGGATCATGTGAGTTTTGGCAAGACTTTCTTGTTGAAGAGGCGCAGGGACGCCGTCTGCATATCGTCGGGCATCAGGTTGCCGTAATTGATTTCGTAGATCAGCTGGTCCAGCCCCAGGGTCTCCTCCAGCTCCGCCAACCGCTCCGTGACCGAGTCGGGCGTACCGTACACCACCTTGTCGCGCAACCAGTCGTCGTAGTCCATGCCCAGGATGCGGCGGCTCTGCTCGGCCCAGTCGCCCAGTGTGCCGGTGCGGCCGGCATAGGAACCGACGCGTTCGCCCAGGCGGGACATCGAGTTCATGGCGGATTCCTTGGGGTTACGGTAAGCCAGCTCGGCGTCCTCATGGACATAGATTGGCACCCGCAGGCCCACCTTGCCCTCTCCCTGATGGCCGGCGGCCTTCCAGGCGGAGCGGTATTCGGCCATTGCCCCCTGCAACTCGGCCAGAGTGAAGACGCGGGATGGATTGACGATGAGCGGGTATCCCATCGCCCCGATGATGGGGAAGCTTTCCGCCGAAGTCACACCCACCGTGACGGGCGGATGGGGCTGCTGGTAGGGCCGGGGAGTGACGGTGAGCTCATCGCACGAATAGTGTTCGCCGTGGAAGGAGAAGGTCTCCTGGGTCCAAGCGGCGACGACGATTTCGAGAAACTCGTCGAAGCGGCTACGGCTCTCTTCGAAACCCACGTTGAAACCTTCGTGGACATTGGGGAACGTTCCCCGCCCGACACCCAGTTCGACGCGGCCGTCGCTGATGTGGTCCAGCGTGGCCATTTCCTCGGCGACGCGGATCGGATGGCCCAGCGGCAGGCAGTAGACGGCGGTGCCGATACGCATGGTACTGGTCTTGGCGGCGATGGCGGTCGCGATCATCACAGGCGAAGCCAACACGCGCTCCATGTTGAAGTGGTACTCGGCGAGCCACACGGATGCCACGCCCAGGTCTTCAGCTTCCTGCACCAGACGGAACGACTGGGTAAAGGCGTCGTGATGGTCGCCATCAAGTGGTCGGGGAAACTCGAGAAAGAGTCCGAACTCCATACCTGTCCTCCTCGTTGGGGTTCGTGGGATCGCCAAGTTGCGGGTTACACCTGCGAACCCTGGATGCGGCGCGCCTGGCCCTGCCATTCTTTATCGCGCAGGATGTACTTCTGGATCTTGCCGGTAGCAGTCTTGGGCAGATCGCCGAACTCGACACTCTTGGGCGCCTTGAAGTGGGCGATGCGGTCGCGGGTAAAGTTGATGATCTCATCTGCGGTTAGTTGGCCGCCATCACGAGGGACGATGAACGCCTTGGGGACTTCGCCCCAGCGCTGATCAGGTACGCCGACAACGCAGACCTCGAGGACTCCGGGGTGCTCCATGATAACTTTCTCGACCTCCTGGCTGGAAATGTTCTCACCACCGGAGATGATGATGTCCTTGGAGCGGTCCTGGAGCTCAATATAGCCGTCGGGATGCCGAACGGCCAGGTCACCTGAGTGGAACCATCCGCCGCGGAAAGCCTCGGCGGTGGCTTCCGGATCGTCGTAATAGCCCTTCATGACGGCGTCTCCGCTCATGACAACTTCGCCCATGGTCTCGGCGTCGCGGGGGACGTCGGCCATGTTCTCGTCGACCACCCGGAGGCCGGAGCCGTACACCACGAAGGGGACGCCCTGGCGGGCCTTAACGCGGGCCAGTTCCTCGGACGACATTGCATCCCATTCGGGCTGGCCGGCAGCAACGGTGCAGGGGCCGTAGGTCTCAGTGAGGCCGTAGACATGTATGATCTCGGCGCCCATGCCCTCAATGGTGCGGATAACCTGGGGAGCCGGTGGGGCGCCAGCGGTCATGATGGTGAGGCCCGAGAGTTCGGCGGAAGCAGCTTCGGGCGCGGCGTAGAGACCGGTGAGCACAGTGGGCGCGGCGCACAGGTGGGTAACGGATTCCTCGCGGATGAGGCGATATACCTCAGCAGGATCGACGCGGCGCAAGCATACGTGGGCACCGCCGACGGCGGTGACAGCCCACGGGAAGCACCAGCCGTTGGCGTGGAACATGGGCAGCGTCCAGAGGTAGATGCTGCGCCAATTCATGCCCATTTCCATGGCCTCTCCAAGGGCGTTGATATACGACCCGCGCGGGGTGTACTCGACACCCTTGGGCATACCGGTGGTGCCGGAGGTGTAGTTGATGGTCATGGTGTCGTTCTCGGTGGCTGGACCCGGGAGTTCAGTCAGCGGGTCGACTGAAGCGAGCCATTGCTCGTACTCAGGGCCCGGGATGTCCTCCGCCAGCGGGGAGGTATCGCGTACCTGGACCCAAGTCTCGACGCCGGGACAGTCCGTGCGCAGTTGGCGCACCGTGTCGGCGAGTTCAGAATCAAACACCAACACCTTGGAACCGGAGTGGTTCAAGATGTAGGCGATTTCGCGCGCGGAGAGGCGGATGTTGAGGGCAACGAGCACGGCGCCGATGCCCATGGGCCCGAAGTTTGCCTCGAGCATGGACGGCAGATTGGGCAGAAGGAAGGCAACACGATCGCCTGGACACACACCCACGCTGCGGAGGGCGGCGGACTGGCGGCGGACGCGCTCGTAGAAGCGGGCGTAGGTGGTGACAGCGCCGTTATAGATACAGGCGGCGCGGTGAGGATACACGGCTGCGCTGCGCTCCAGAAAGAGGAGGGGGCTGAGCATGCGGTCGGTGACGTGGATGGTCGTCATTATCGTTGCTCCGATCGGTTCTTTGTTATGGGCTTGATGGGATCGCGGTCATTCTGACTCTTGGGTGTCGAATTGTCCAGTTGAGACGATTCCGTTATTCTGCGGCGGTCTTGGGTGACCGTTCGCGATCAGGCGTGCGGCTCAGGTGTTGAGATCGGTTGCAGGAGCCCGCGCGCCGGCTACCCAGACAGCAACCGCGTTTGTGATTACAGCCCATATTAGAAGGATCAACGCGTATGACAGAACTACAGCGGGATTTCGTCGGCTACGGGGAGCACCCCCCGGTGGTGAGGTGGCCAGGAAATGCACGCATCGCGATATCTGTGGTGGTGAATTACGAGGAGGGCAGCGAGGCGTCGCTGCTGGATGGCGACGCGTATCACGAAACGAACAACGAAGTACCGTCTCCGGTTCCGGCGGGACAGCGGGACCTGTTCAACGAGTCGTTCTTCGAGTACGGCAGCAGGGTGGGGGTCTGGCGGATCCTCAACGTGCTGGACAAGTACAGCGTGAAGAGCACGTTCTTCGCCTGCGCGCTGGCGTTCGAGAGGAACCTGGAAGTGGCGCGGGCAGTGGTGGAACGAGGCCACGAGGTCTGCGGGCACGGATACCGCTGGGAGGAATACCACAACAAGACGCGGGACGAGGAGGCGGAGGCGATCCGTATGACGGTGGAGTCGTTGACCAGGACCACCGGCGAGCGGCCAGCGGGTTGGTTCACCCGGTATGGTCCCAGTGTCAACACGCGGGAGTTGGTGGTCGAGGAAGGCGGCTTCACCTACGACAGCGGCGTATTCAACGACGATCTGCCGTACTACACAGAGGTTCATGGCAAGCCTTGGCCGGTGCTGCCTTACAGCTTCGAGACCAACGATGCGCGTTTCTGGCGGGGCGGCCTCAACAGCGTCGGCGACTTCTACGAGTATCTTAAAGATACCTTCGACGTGCTGTACGAAGAGGGTAGGACGCACCCCAAGATGATGTCGGTGGGGCTGCACTGCCGTATAGCAGGAAGGCCGGCACGTTCGCGGGCGCTGGATAGGTTCCTGCGCTACGCGCGGAGCCATCCCGGTGTATGGTTCGCCCGCCGGGACGAGATCGCGCGGTGGTGGCTGACGAACTATCCGCCGGGGACGTTTTAGGGGCGAATAACTATTCGCCCCTATTGGTTCCGCAGCGGACCCGCAGCTATGCAGGCCACTCATTCACCCTTATAACGTTGAAAACGGCGCCTTCAGCATCGCGCAGGACAGCGAAACGCGCGAAGTCCGGGATGTCCCGGGGTTCCACGATTACGCTCCCGCCAAGTTCTGTGGCCTTCGCGGCGGCAGAGTCCACGTCGTCAACCCCGAAATAGACGCCCCAGTTTGGAGGCACCGGGCCCCAATCGTCGCCGATCTGGATGATGCCGGCCGACGGGATACCCCCCACCGTAATGAGCGTGTACGGAAAGTCCGTGTTCGGGCCAGGGCCGGCCTCGACCTGTAAAACCTGGGCGTAAAAGGCAGCAGCCGAATCGGCATCAATTGTAGGCAGCTCGAATCAGGCTAGGGCCCCGGGCTCATGCATCTTGCCGGCGCCGGCGTACTTTAACGGATACCACAGGCGAAGAAAAGCTCCTTGTTTGTCCTAGATGATCGCCATCTGGCCCACATCCATAACGTCGAAGGGTTCCATGAGCACAGTTACGTCGGCGGACCTCGCCCGTGCGACGGCAGCATCCAGGTCGTCTACCGTGATGTAAACGCTCCAGTGGGGAGGCAGGTTCTCCTGCCCCGGGCCAGCCTGGGCGGAAGCGCACACTGGGATACCGTTGTGGGAAAACATGGTGTACACCATGCTCGGGCCCGCCGGGTGGTCGTCAAAGGTCCAGCCGAAGAGAGAGAGGCGTAGAAATCCTTGGCCGCCTGTGCGTCCTTGGAAAGAAGGTCGGCCCAGGACGGGAACCCTGGAGGATATTCGGTTATTTCGGGCATGAAGGACCCCCGTGAAAGATTTACTGTTTCAGGATAGCAGGCGGTGACAGAAATCGTCGCCCGCGTTGTAACTGTTCAGACTCGGTGAGTTGAATTGGTCCAAAGGGGTTTGAGTATTGCTGGCGCTAGGGGTTGTGGTTATGTCATATACCGGGTATGGATCCGGAAATTGACCTGTCCACCGCTGACCGCGATGTGCTCATCACCATCATAGCCCGACAGCAGGCCATCATCGAGCGCCTGGAGAAACGGATTGCCCAGCTGGAAGGGCCGGCCAAACCCGGCGGTTCCCGGGGGATGCCCGGTCTGAAACCCCAGGCCAGCCGGATACCTGCCCAGCGCCAGAGACCACGCCAGCGTCGGCCCCACGGCTTTGCCCGCCGTCGCATGACGCCCACGCGACGGGTGGAGCATGTGGTGGAGTGCTGCCCCGATTGCGGAACCCCGTTGTCCGGCAGCTGGACCCAGCGCACTCGGGAGGTCATCGAGTTGCCCCAGGTTCCGGCGGAGGTTACCGAGCACGTCGATATCGCCCGGAATTGTCCAGCTTGCCGACGCCGCTGTCTGCCCCCAGCGCAACTGGACGACGTGGTGATGGGCCAGCAGCGTCTGGGGGTCAACCTGGTCAGCCTGATCGCCACGCTCCGAGAGGAGGCCCGACTGCCCATTGGCGCCATCCAATGGTATCTGCGCACCGTCCATGGGCTGCGCCTCAGCGTGGGAGCCATCATGGCTGCGGTCCAGCGCACGGCGCAAAGGGCTCAGAGCGCAGTGGATCAGATCCTAGACCAGGTCCGCGCCAGCCCAGTGGTCCATACCGATGAGACCGGCTGGCGCCAGGATGGACACAACGGCTACGTGTGGACCTTCAGTACACCCACCCACCGATACTTCTTGCGGCGGAACCGAAGCAAGGCGGTGGTGGACGAGGTGCTGGGCGATGCCGCCAGCGTGCTGGTCGGCGACTTTACGCCGCCTACCACCATTACGACGGCCCCATACAACGCTGCTGGGCTCACCTGCTGCGGGATATCCACGACCTGCGATCCCGCTACCCCGATGATGCACCACTGGCCAGGTGGGCTGACGCCGTCCACGAGATTTACGACTGGGCCAAGGCCTTTACCCATCCCCAGGCCAGGCAGCGGCGCACTGCCCAACTGGCTTTGGAGAAACGCCTACTGGCCATCTGCCAGCCCCTCCTCGACGACGCCTCAGCAACCCAGGCCAAGCTGTGCCGACGCATCGAGCGCCACATCCAGGAACTCTTTGTCTTCGTAGCCGAACCGGGGGTGCCACCGGACAACAACGCCGCCGAACGCAGCCTGCGACATCTGGTCGTCAGTCGCAAGGTCAGCGGCGGCACCCGGTCGGCACGGGGCAGCAACAGCAAGATGACCCTGGCCTCTTTATTCGGCACCTGGCGCGCCCAAGGACTCAATCCCCTCGCCGCCTGCCGGCAACTGCTCTCTTCCCCTCAACTCTGAACTGTTACCCCGCGTCGTGTCACCGTTTTGTGGCAATGGCGTTTGCAGCGATCTCGTCGGGCATGGCTTACCGGGCAAAAATAAGGGGCGAATGACCATTCGCCCCTTGACGGGGATCTCTTGGTGTAGGATCGGTCGGTCAGTTGTCGGCGGGGACGGCAACTTCCACCTTGACGTCCTTGAACGCCGGCATGACCTCTTCTGCGAACCACTGGAGCTGTTCCAGAATTGCGCTCTGGGGAGTGCCAACGGGCTGGCCGACCTGAACGCGCGACAGGCCGGGGTAGCGCTCCTCCACGCCCTTGAGCTTTTCGATGATCATGTCGGGCGGGCCAGCGAGGACGCTACCATTTTCGATTGCTTCCTGGATGGTAGGGAGACCGGCGTTGGGGGCAATCTCTGGATTGCTGATGTCGCGGATCTGCTGCTCAGTGAGCCCGCGGGTGAGACGCAGGGGACCGAACATTTTGAGGTTTTCTTCGTAATAGTTGCCGGCGGCCCGGGCGGCTTCCTCGACGGTCAGTGCGATGTGGAAGTGGAAACCAACGGCCAGGTCTTCGCCGAGTTCGGCGTCAGGCTTGCCGTGCCGCGCCAGAGCGTCACGGTAGGCGTGCATGATGCCGTCCATAGTTCCACCTTCGGATGAACCACCGCCGATGACGCCTTTGATGCCCATCTTGGCCATGAATTCGAGGGCGCGCCCGGTTCCGCCTTGGATAGGCTGCCAGCACTCCACGGGCAGGGTCTTCGGGCGAGGAACCAGAGTGATTTCCTCCAGGTCGTAGCCGCGGTAGGGCACTTGGGGCGGGAAATCGTAGTTCTTGCCATGGTGGGAGAAGGAGCGCTCGTTGAAGGCCTTGAAGATGACCTCGACCTGCTCCTCAAAGAGCTCCCGGTTAGCGGGCTGGTCCATGAGCGGTGAGCCTAAGGACTCGACCTCGCGGGTGTGGTAACCGCGGCCCACACCGAAGGTGACGCGGCCCTTGGTGAGCCAGTCGGCCATGGCGAAGTCTTCTGCAAGCCGGAGGGGGTGCCACATGGGGGCGATGTTGAAACCGCAGCCGAAACGCAGACGCTCGGTAACGTGGGCCAGGTGCACGATGAACATCAAAAGGTTGGGGATGCACTCGTAGCCTTCCGGTTGGAAATGGTGCTCGGCCATCCAGAAGGTGTCGTAGCCATTCTTGTCCAGAGTCTGGGCGATAGCCACTCCCTTGTCGAAGGCGGTGGCAAGGTACTCGTCTGAGAAGCTACGGTCGTTAACGGCGGTGCCACCGTAGCCAACGTCGACCATATCGACGTGCCCGGCGTACAGACTGTCAAAGGTGGTAATCATCAAAAGCCTCCGGTGATCAGGCGCATTAGGCGCCACAGACGGCCCGCTGCAATCCGGAACCGTGCGACAGGAGCATTTTAGGCCAACCGAGACGGCGGTTCAACTGTCCTATACCTTGAATTACAGGGGGAACTCTGGCAAGATATCGTTATCATGAGAATTGGCGCATTTGAACTTCAGGAACCTTTGCCGGAGTTGCGAGACCCTCACGTTTTCGCGATGATCCGCCCGTGGGTGGACGTGGGCAGCGTCGGCACGCTGACGCTGAACCGGTTGGAAAGATACCTCGGTTCCAAAGAACTGGGGCGGTTGCATCGTCCGGGCGAGTTTTTCGATTTCACGAGATACCGGCCCAACATGCGGCTGGTGGACAATGAGCGGCGGGTGCGGATACCGAACAGCATCATCCGGTATGCGACGACGGAAAACGGACCGGACTACCTGTTCCTCCACCTTCGCGAACCCCACGCTAACAGCGAGATTTACACCGACTCGATCCTCGAGGTGGTGGAGAAGTTCAACGTCAAGCGATATTGCCGGCTGGGAGCGATGTATGACGCGGTGCCCCACACGCGTCCGCTGTTGGTGACCGGATCGCTTGGCACGGTCCCTCAACTCCGGTCGGTGCCAAACCTGAAGCTGCGGGGCAGCACCTATCAGGGCCCGACGACGATCATGAACTTGGTGTCGGACGGGATCGACAAGCTGGAGATCGAAGCGATCAACTTCATGGTCCACCTGCCGCAGTACGTCCAACTCGACGAGGACTACAACGGTACGGCGCGAATGATCGAGGTGCTTTCCTCGGTGTACTCGGAGATACCTTCGGACCTGGCGCCTACCCGACGTGGGCAGCGACAGTACCGGGAGTTGAACGCGGCGGTAGAGCGCAACTCCGACCTGCAGGGCCTCATCAAGCAGATGGAGGACTACTACGACAACAACGAGGCGGAAGGCGAGACGGTCCCGGAGCCGGAGCAACAGGAAGACGCAGTAGCGCTTTCGCCCGAGATTGAGCAGTTTCTCAGTGAATTGGGTGAGGAGTTCGGACAGCGGGAAGACTAGAACGGCGGACGCGCAAAAATGAGCCGGGTCGAGTGACCCGGCTCATTTTTGCGCTCGCGGGGAGCGATGGTGGCGACGGATGGATTCGAACCAACGACCTAGCGCTTATGAAGCGCCCGCTCTGCCTCTGAGCTACGTCGCCTACCGAGCGGCCTCGACCAGACGCCGATGCTACCGCGGGCCATCAATGTTACGGGTCGCCCGGCCGGGTTGTCAATCTGATGGTCTCGCAGCGTAGAGCGAGTGACACCGTCCTATGGGAAACGGTCGCGCAACTTGAGACGATAGTGTCGCAATTGTGCCGGCGCTTGGACCCGTTTCCGGCGTTCTTGGGGATGACGACGATCCAAGCCCTGGAACTGGAACCGAACCCGGCGCCCGCGCCTGATCTGGGGTGCGTGGTTGTGACGCCGGATGGGACAATTGCCGAACTGGACGTGACGGCGATCCCCGGCGTGGTCGGTGTGTTGGAAGTGGACCAGGTCGAAGAGTTCAGGCCGTTGGAGTTACCCGTGGCGCCATACCTGGTTTACCTGACGGAGGCGGTACGCGCGCTTGCGGGCGAAATCGAGAAGAGGGCCGGCTAAGCGTCGGTCAGGTCGACATCGCCGGATTGGCCGCCAGTCTTGCGGAGCAGCCGGACGCCGTCGATGCGTACGGCACGGTCGACCGCCTTGCACATGTCGTAGACGGTCAGGGCGGCGACGGAGACTGCGGTGAGAGCCTCCATTTCCACCCCGGTCTTGCCGGAGGTGGTGGCGGTCGCAATCACACAGACCCGACTGCCGGCCTCGTCCAAAGTCAGCTCGACGTCTACCTTGTTGAGGGGGAGCGGATGGCACAAGGGGATCAGCTCAGAGGTACGCTTCGCTCCATAATGCCGGCGAGCTGGGCGATGGTGAGCACGTCGCCCTTCTTCATCAACCCGTCGCGAACGAGAGCAAGGGTGGCAGGCTGCATCACGATGTAACCGGTGGCCTGGGCCATGCGGTCAGTGACTGGTTTCCAGCCAACGTCTACCATCCTGGCGCTGCCATCATCGGCGAGATGGGTGAGCCGGTCGGCCGGTTTGCTGGTATTTTCGGTAGTCATGAGAGCCTGGTCATCCGCCAATGTGGTACATCTCAACCTTAGTGCGGGCGGCCGCTTCGGCCGCGGTCAACTCTGTGCGCTCTTCGGAATAACGATCGCGCCGCACGCTCCACGCGCCGCTGATAATCTCGCCGAGTCGGTCGTCGGAAGCGCCGTCGCGCATGGGACCGCGCAGATCGACGCCGCCGGTGGCGAAAAGGCACGTGTAGAGCTTTCCGTCGGTGGACAGACGGGCGCGGGTGCAGTCAGCGCAGAAGGGCTGGGTAACTGAGGCGATGACACCGATCTCGCCGGAGGCGTCGCGGTATCGCCAGCGATTGGCGACCTCGCCGACATAGTTGGGTTCGGCTGGCTCCAGGGGCAATTGGGCGTCGATCATGGATACGATTTCGGCGGCGGTTACTACCTCGTCCAGCTTCCACCCATTGCGGTTCCCGACATCCATGTACTCGATGAAGCGGACGATGTGGCCGGAGCCCTTGAAGTGACGGGCCAGGTCGACAATGGTGTGATCATTTACGCCTTTCTGGACAACGGCGTTGACCTTGACAGGGTTCAGGCCGGCTTCGGAGGCGCGCTTGATGCCATCGAGCACGCGGCGGGTCCCAAATCCACGTCCGTTCATCCGCTTGAACACGTCATCGTCGAGCGAGTCCAGGCTCACGGTGATGCGGTTAAGGCCGGCGGCCGCCAATTGTTGGGCCTGCTGTCCGAGGAGGTAGCCGTTGGTAGTCAACGTGATGTCGTCGGCTCCGGGGATCGCAGTCAACTGGCCAATCAGGTTTGGGAGATCCACGCGGAGCAGCGGTTCGCCGCCAGTGACGCGCAGCTTGTTGACGCCGGCGGCTACGAACAGACCAGCGAGCCGAGCGATTTCCTCGAAAGTTAGGATTTCGTCCTTCGGCAAAAACTCGTAAGCCTCCCCGAAGATCTCGGCAGGCATACAGTAAGGACATCGGAAATTGCAGCGATCAGTGACCGAAATGCGGAGGTCGCGCAAGGGGCGACCGAATAGATCGGTAATCATGCTAATGATGGTCCAGCCGGCGCATTAGGAGATAATCTCCTGGAGGACGCGGAGCAGCTTATATGCGGCATCGGCCCGATGGCTGATGCGGTTCTTCATTTCCAGCGGCACCTGTGCTATCGTCCTGCCGTAAGACGGCAAGTGAAACACCGGATCGTAACCGAATCCGTGCTCCCCTTCAGGTTGGTATTGTACCACTCCCGCAATTGAGCCGACGACCGCGGAAATCACGCCGCGCTGAGGGTCTGCCACGGCGGTGAAGCACCGGAACCGGGCGATGCGGCGCTCCCACGGGACACCGGCCAGGTTATGGATCAGTAGATCCACGCGGTCGGCGTCGGATTGGCACGCGTCGCCTCCGTAGCGAGCGGAATATACCCCGGGCGCGCCGCCCAGCGCGTGCACCTCGAGGCCGGAGTCATCAGACACTGTAAGTTGACCCGACCTGTTGGCGTATTCGCCGGCTTTCAGGCGCGCGTTGGACAGGAAGGTGTCGCCCGTCTCCTCGACTTCATGCGTCACTCCAACGTCGTCCAGAGACAACAGGTCTCCAGGCCATTCGGCGAGCAACCGGCGGTATTCGCGCATTTTGCCCTGATTACGCGTGGCCACGACGAGGACAGAATTCGGCATATCTAGATGACGTCCTCTTGCGCCAAGTCTGCCAGGTCGGCGTCGCCCAGGCTGAGCCAGTCAGCATAAACTTCGGCATTGTGCTGACCCACCGTGGGCCCCATGTGCCGAAGCTCGCCGGGGGTCTCGCTGAACTTGGGAACCAGCCCGAGCATGCGAGTGTGCCCCAGCTCTGGGTCGTCGATTTCCACGATGTCGCCGCGTGCCTCATAGTGCGGATCCGCAGCGATGTCAGCGCTGTTGTAAACAGGCCCGACCACGCCGCCGCCCGGAATTAGCTCGTCCATGATCGCGTCGGTGTTGCGGTCCCCGAGCCAGTCTTGCAACACATCGTTGAGCGCGTCCTTAGATTGGAGGCGGGCCGCGTTATTGGCAAAGCGGGCGTCGTTCAACAGATCGTCAAGACCCATGGCCCGAGCAAGACCTTCCCAAGTGTTCTGCGATGTGGCTGATAGCCCCAGCCAACGATCATCTCCGGTGAGAAACAGGCTTCGAGGGGCAGCATCCGGGAAGTCATTGCCTACCCGCTCCCTAACCTCGTCGAGACGGTCGTAGATGGTCAGGTGGGGAATGCAGAGGCGGAACAAGGGCTCGAAGAGGCTTAAATCGACCACCTGCCCGACGCCTGAGGATCCTTCGCGGCGGTCAGCGTCACGGCGATAGATTGCCATCATGCCGGCCATGGCTCCGAAAACGCCCGCGATCTCATCCGCCAACGGTATAGGCGGCAGATTCGGTGGAGTGTTGGGGAAGCCGGTCATTCCGATGTAACCACTCATGCACTCCGCGATGGTGCCAAAACCCGGTCGGTCCTTATAGGGTCCGGTCTGCCCGAAACCGGAAAAACGCAGCATCACCAGGCCGGGGTTAACATCCTTGGCGTGCAAGTCGGATGGGCCGAGGTTCCAGCGTTCGAGGGTGCCGGGCCTGAAACCCTCGATCAACACGTCACACTGAGCCGCAAGTCGTTTGAGGAGGGACTGACCTCGCGCATCGGCCATGTTCAAAGTGATGGACTTCTTGTTGCGGGAATGTACCTTCCACCACAGAGACACGCCGTTGTAGAAGGGGCCCCAGTTGCGCAAGGGATCGCCGGATCCGGGTCGCTCCACCTTGATGACTTCGGCGCCGAAATCGGCCATCAGCGACGAAGCGGTACCGCCGGCCACGATGATTGAAAGGTCGAGCACCTTGAGGCCGGACAACGGGCCCGACGGTTTGGTTGTAGAGGTCACGACGGCCGTCCTGTTGGGTGTAGGTTCGGGCAAGGGTTGATACACGATGTTAAGCCGAGGCCGCACGACCGTCAAACCACGAGGCTACGGCGTGAAATACATCGTCAGGGTATTCCATGGGGAGGAAATGGGTACCCTTGCCCATGGGCTTGACCTTGGCACCAGCCACCAGCTGCTGGAACCGCTTGATGCCGGGGTCGTCGGGACGCTGGCAGCCGGGGTAGTCAGCGAGGAGTAGGAGCCAATCGCCCGGGAGCCCCTGGAGATATTCTTCGACCGACAGGGAGTCGCGAATGCCGTAGGACGTGGCTTCGGTTTTGGGGTGGCACTTGAGCTCCGCGCGGCCGTCGGCTAGCAGCCTGGTGCCGCCGCCCACGAATTCGGAGTAGGGTTCGTCCTCCCAATCGTTGAAGGCGGCGCGGGTGCGGTAGGCTTCAAACATTGCCTGGCGGGATTCCCAAATGGGCCGCTTCTGACGGGTACGGTCGGAGCGAAGGTCCAGGTCCTGGGCGGGAACCGTTGGAGCATCGTTGCTGACGCGAGTCTCAACTAATACGACCGAGCCGAACCGTTCCGGCATCAGGTTGGCGGCGATTATCGTGGCGAGACCGCGGGACGAATGGCCGACGACATTCGGGGAGAGCAGGACCAGCGCGTCGACGATGGCTGCCAGATCTTCGCCGGCGTACTCGAACCGATAGCCTATTGCTGAGCGGTCAGTGTCGCCGTGGCCAGGCTGATCGAAGGCCATCACGTGGTAGCGTTCGGCAAGTCGGCGGGCAATGGGCTTCCACGGCCAGGCGCACAAACCGGTGGCGTGGAGCATGAGCAGAGGGGGGTGGGACGGATCCCCTCAATCAAGGTAGTGATGGCGGATTCCATTAGCGTTGACGAACCGGCTGGTCCAGTCGTCGCGAGTTGAGTTAGTGGGCATAGGGTGACCTGTAACTGTTCAGACTTGAGGGGAAGCGAGTAGTTGACGGCAGGCGTTGAGGGTGTTGAGACCTTGTGCCCGCCAGGTGCCGAAGATTGACGCCAGCGTCATCTTGGTGGCAGTACCCCGGTCCGAGCGGGTGCCCCCACTGACCTTGCGGCTGACCACCAGATGGCGGAGGCTGCGCTCGGCGGCGTTGTTGTCCGGCGGCACCTCCGGTTCGGCCACGAAGACGAAGAGTTCTTTGATGTGGTTCTCCATGCGTCGGCACAGCCTGGCCTGGACCGCCGACGGGTCATCCAGAAAGGGACGGCAGAGGACCAGCAATCGTCTTTCCAGGGCCATTTTGGCGGTGCGGCGTTGTTGCTCTGCGGGGTGGGTAAAGGCCGTGGCCTGACGGTAGAGTTGGTGGACGGCGTCAGCCCACTGGGACAGCGATCCATCATCTGGGTAGAGTGATCGCAGGTCGTGGATGTCCCGCAGCAGGTGGGCCCAGCAGCGTTGTTTGGGACCCGCATAGTGGTGGTAGGCGGCGTAAAAGTCGCTGACCAGCACACCGGCGAAATCGTCGCCCAAAACCTCGTCCACTACCGCCTTGCCCCGGTTCCGTCGCAGGAAGTACCGCAGGTTGGGGGTGCTGAAAGTCCACACGTAGCCGTTGTGTCCATCCTGTCGCCAACCCGTCTCATCGGCGTGGACCACCGGACTGCCTCGGACCTGTTCCAGGATGTCCGCCACCACCCGTTGGGCCTTGCCAGCCACTTGCTGTGTGGCCGCCACGATGGCCCCCAGGCTGAGTTGCAGCCCATGCACGGTATCCAGGTGCCACTGGATGGTGCGCAACGGCAGCCTGGCTTCCTCCCGCAGGACCGCAATCAGGCTGATGACGTTGATCCCCAGGCGCTGCTTGCCCATCACCACGCCGTCCAGTTGCGCTTTGGGAACACAGCAGCGTCGGCAGCGGGGACAAGTGCGGGTCAGGTAAACGTGCTCGGTTACCTGCGCCGGAACCTGCGGCAGGTCGATCACCTCCCGAGTGCGCTGGGCCCAACCCCCAGACAACTGGGTCCCGCAGTCGGGACACTGCTCCACCACATGCTCCACTCGGTGGGTGGGCGTCATACGGGCTCGGGCAAAGCCGTGAGGTCGGGGTTTGCGAGGTTCCTTGGACTGGGCTGGCTTCCGGTCTGCTTTGGGTTTCAGACCGGGCATCCGGCGGGAGCCTTGGGGTTTGGCTTGCCCTTCCAACTGGGCAATGCATTTCTCCAGCCGCTCAATGATGGCCTGCTGTCGGACGATGATGCCAATCAGAACATCCCGGTCGGCAGTCCTGAGATCGATTTCGGTATCCATCCCAGTTATATGACATAACCACCACCCTCAGCGCCAGCCACCCGCACACCAAGTTCCGCCAATTCGCCTCACCAACTCTGAACAGTTACGGTGACCTTGCGGCGATGTTTGCAGATTGGACGATATGCTATAATGCTGCCGCCCATTTAGCCAGACGTTTTTGAGAGCGTCGGCGGGAGAAGCCGGCAATATGCTTGAAGATCACTTCGGCCAGTACGGCCTCATAGCCATCTTCACGGTCTTAGCCATCGCGGTGCCATGCAGCATGCTGCTGGCCTCGTATGGGCTCTCCAAGCTCGGTATCCGACCGGAGCGACCGGACGCGGTGAAACACGACACCTACGAGTGCGGTGTCCAGACCATCGGCGGAACGTGGAACCGCTTCCAGTTTCGGTATTATATGTTCGCAATTCTTTTCGTAGTGTTCGACGTGGAAGTGGTGTTTCTCTACCCGTGGGCCACGAAATTCCTGACGCTGGAGCTGTTTGCCCTGATCGAGATGGCGGTATTCGTTGGGATACTGTTGCTGGCTTGGGCGTACGCATGGCGGAAACGCGACCTGGAGTGGCAAGGCTGACGGCTATGGTAGAACCAACCGGTTTCACGCTTCCGCAGGGCGGCGGGCCACTGCACAGCCGCACTTGGGACATCGACCGTTCGGAAGGGCAAACGGTCAACGAACTGATCGCCGCGTCGCAAACCCCGATCGAAGTCCCGGCCATTGAGGTCCCGGACGACCTCCAGAGGAATTTGATGGTGACGTCGGTGGACGCGTTGGTCAACTGGAGCCGGAAATCCGCACTTTGGCCCGTGTCGTTCGGATTAGCGTGCTGCGCGTTTGAGATGATGGCCACAGCCATGGGCCGTTTTGACATCTCCCGATTTGGCATGGAGGTATTCCGTGCGTCGCCACGGCAGGCTGACCTGATGATCGTGGCGGGCACCGTAACCTGGAAGATGGCGCCGCCCATCAAGCGGGTCTATGAGCAAATGGCGGAGCCGCGCTGGGTCATTTCAATGGGTGTGTGCGCCACGAGCGGAGGGCCTTATTTCGGTTCGTACAGCGTGGTACCCGGCGTGGATCATATCATTCCGGTGGATGTGTACGTGCCCGGCTGCCCGCCCCGGCCGGACGCGTTGCTGTACGGCATTATGGAACTGCACGAGAAGATCAAGCGGTACCGGAATCTGGGAAGCGGGAGTTTCAAGCCGTGACGCTGACGAGCTTGTCCGGCGAATTTCTGGCTCAGCGACTGGAAACGGCGGCGCCTGACGTAGTGACAGGCTGGGACGAAGCGGCGGTGTGGGTTGAACCCGCAAGCATTGGCTCGGTCGCCAATGCCCTGCACAACGATCCTGAGCTGGACTTTCGGTACCTGAATGCTATCAGCGCGATTGATTTCGTCGAATATTTCGAGTTGGTCTATCATCTGACGTCGATGGCTAAGGGCCACACCGGTGTGGTCCGCAGCCGGGTATACGGACGTGAGGAACCCACGGCGGCGTCAGTGGTGGGGGTCTGGAAAGGGGCGGATTTCCAGGAACGCGAGATCTGGGACCTCATGGGGGTGCGGTTCACCGGTCACCCCAACATGAAGCGGATCATGCTCTGGGAAGGCTTTGAAGGGCACCCGCTGCGGAAAGACTTCCTGTAAGCGATTACTTACGGGCTGATCAGGCGCTTAACGATGAGCATTCGCACCGAACCGATGACGGTCAACGTGGGACCGCAACACCCCAGCACGCACGGCGTCTTCCGGGTGCGGATCACGTTCGACGGCGAAGACATCGTCGAGGTCGAGCCGGTACTGGGGTACCTGCACCGGGGCTCGGAGAAGCTGGCCGAGGAGCGCAACTACGTGCAGGTAGTGACGCTGACCGACAGGCTGGATTACACGTCGTCGATGATCAACAACCAGGCCTACTGCCTGGCAGTGGAGCAACTGCTCGGCATAGAGCCGCCGCGACGGGGAAAGTACCTGCGGACGCTGACTGCGGAGCTGCAGCGGATCGCCAGTCACCTGATAGCAGTAGGATTCTTCGTGCAGGAGCTGGGAGCTTTCGGCACACCGCTGATGTACACGTTCCGCAGCCGCGAGAGGATCTTAGACCTGTTCGAGATGCTGTGCGGCGCACGGATCACCGTGAGCTACATGCGGCCGGGAGGAGTATTCTCGGACGCTCCGACCGATTTCTGGCCGGCTCTGGGCCAGTTTCTCGATGACTTTGAAGGGGAACTGGAGGAGCTTGAAAACTTGCTCCTGCACAACGAGATACTGATGGTGCGCACTCTCGGCGTAAGTCCATTGCCGGCGGACGTGGCGGTTAACTGCTCGACGAGCGGGCCGGTGCTGCGGGCCAGCGGCGTTAACTGGGATTGGCGGAAAGTGGCGCCGTACGACGCCTATGATGAGGTAGAGTTCGACGTGCCGCTGGGCCAGAACGGGGATAATTACGACCGGTTCTGGGTGCGGATGCAGGAAGTTCGGCAGAGCCTCCGGATAGTACGGCAGTGCATAGCGCAGATTGAGCCAGGCCCGGTCCGGCTAGAGTTACCCTTAGTGCTACGGGCGGAACCCGGAGCCGAAGCGTACGGTCGGGTGGAAGCGTCGAAAGGGGAGCTAGGGTTCTTCCTGGTGAGCGACGGAGGAGTTTCGCCGTACCGGTGCAAGATACGATCCCCCTCTCTGATCAACCTGACGATAACGGAGCACCTGTTGCTAGGCTGGAAACTGGCCGACATGATCGTGTCGTTGGGGAGCGTTGACATTAACATGGGCGAGGTCGATCGCTGATGCGTTGCGTGGCCAATCCCGAAGGAATGCTCAGCCCGGACGGAGTCCTGGGCGGTAACCCGCTGTTCTACTTCATCTATAACGCGGTAGGCCATGTGGCACCGTGCTGGGCCAGCTACTTGGTGGCCGGCCTGATCATCATGCTGATCCTGGTCAACGCCGTATTGCTGGGCGCGGCCATCGTAAGCTGGGGCGAACGGCGGCTACTAGGACGGTTCCAAAACCGGGTGGGCCCCAACCGCTGGGGACCGTTCGGGGCGCTGCAACCTATCGCCGACCTGGCCAAGCTGATCACCAAGGAAGACATCATTCCCTACGGCGCGGACCGCCTGGCGTTTACGGCCGTACCTGTCATCATGGTGGCATCGCTGTTGGTGGCCACTGCGGTGATACCGTTCGCGAAAGACGTGGCATTGGTCGACCTGAACGTGGGAGTACTGTTCATCCTTGCCGTCAGCTCGCTGACCTCGATCGCCGTCTTCACTGCTGGCTGGGCGTCCAACAACCGTTATGCGCTGTTCGGGGCGGGCCGAGCAGTGGCTGTGCTGCTTAGCTACGAAGTGCCGGTGGTGCTGTCGTTGCTGGGAGTGGTCCTGGTAGCGGGTTCAATGTCGCTTGGAGATATTGTGGCGGCGCAGGCGGTGCCGTTTTTCCTAGTGCAACCGCTGGCGTTCTTCGTGTTCATTGCCGGGATGTCCGCCGAACTCAACCGGACGCCGTTTGATGTGGCAGAGGCGGAATCGGAAATCATCGCCGGTTATCACACCGAGTACAGCGGGATCAAATTCGCGCTGATACAGGCCGCTGAATTTGGAGGGGCGCTTGTCGTGTCCGGGTTGATTGCGACGCTGTTCTTGGCCGGATGGGCTGGGCCAGTGGCCGACTGGCTGGGCTGGCTGTGGTTCCTAATCAAGACGTTCATCGGCATTTTCTTGTTCGTTTGGATCAGGGCCACCTACCCGCGATTGCGTCTCGACCAAATCATGGCCGTTTGCTGGAAGTTCCTGATGCCGTTGAGTATCATCAATCTGATCGCGGTGGTGCTGGAGGTGTTCTTCCTGAGGGACGCGAACGGCGTGCTGAGCACCGCGGATCTCTGGATCATGGCAGCGATAAACATTGCGCTGGCCGCCGGGTCCATCGCGTTCTTTGGGCGCCTTGTTCGCCAGCGGGTTCGGACGAGCGGGCAGAACCCCGCAACGGCGCATCCGGCAGTGCGCGGCGGGCCGACGATCGAAGTCAGCTAGTCGGAGGAGGACGCCGTGTACGGACTGGAAATGGCTAAGGGGCTCCTAGTGACCCTGACCAACCTGATGCGCAAACCCTTCACAACGTCGTATCCGGAGCAGCGCCTACGCCAGCATCCGCGGTTCAGGGGCGAGGAATTCACCTGGTACGAGGAGCGGTGCACGGGCTGCGCTTCATGCGCCAAGTACTGCCCGCTGGGGATTATCAAGATCGTCACCTCGCCCAGCGAGACCGCTCCGCTGCAGGGCGACAAGTACCGCCTGGAGACCTTCGATATCGAGCTACAGCGTTGCATGTTCTGTGGGTTGTGCGTGGAAGCGTGCCCTTACGACGCCCTGTTCATGGGCAGTGGATTCGAGGAGGGACAGTATCGACGCACCGACCTGGTCATCACGATTGACCGGTTGCGGCAGGCAGAAAAGAACCCGAGCACGTGGTTCCGGCCACAACTGGAAGGGATGGACTACAGGCCGGGAGCCGGCCGGCCGCTCGGCTGGCGGGAGGTGGGCCGCGAGAATTGGCGGTGGCATCAGCACGAAAAGGCAGGGATGCGGCTGGCTACGGGTTCGGACGACTCCGAGGTCAAATCCTAAATGTGGTTCGAGCAGGTGATCTTCTGGGCGCTTTCTCTGGTCGCCGTTGCTGGCGCGCTGGGGGTGGTGTTGATCCGAGACCTGTTCAGGGCGTCTCTGCTGCTGGCGTTGGTATTCGTCGCAGTGGGCGCTCTGTTTGTGATGATGAACGCGGAGTTCCTCGCTGTAGTGCAGATACTGATCTACGTTGGGGCGATCGCGGTACTGTTCATATTCGCGGTGATGTTGACGCGGGACGTGCGACAGGGCAACACTCCGAACCGGCTCCAAATACCGGCGGCGGTGATCTCAGGGCTGCTCCTGGCAGCAATGATCGCTACGGCGGTAACAACAGACTGGACAACGTTGGCGGGGGCGGGTTACGAGGCCAAGGCGCAGATTGCACAAACGCAAGCGGTCGGCATACCGGACGTATCGCAACTGGCGCAGGCCGGGCTCACCGCCGCTGAGGTTGAAAGTATCAGCAGCGGAGGGATCGCGGACCTGTTGATCGGCGAGTTCGTCCTTCCATTCGAGGCGGTCTCATTGCTCCTGCTAGCGGCTGCCATCGGCGGCTTGGCGCTGGCCCGGGGTCGGGGGAGATAAGGGCTTTGACGCTGGAATCCCTGCTGATCGTAGCAGCGATCATCTTTTGCATAGGGTTGTACGGGGCTCTGGCCCGTCGCAATTTCATCGCGGTGCTGATGTCTATCGAGCTTATGTTCAACGGCGTCAACCTGACAATGGTTGGCATGAGCCGGTGGCTGGTGCCGTATGCGGTGCAGGAGCAACTTTCGTCCGTCCTGACCGGGCAGGTGTTCGCGGTGTTCATCATCACGGTGGCGGCGGCCGAGATCGCGCTCGGCTTGGGCATAGTGTTCGCGATATTCCGCTCGAACGAGAGCGTGGATTTGACAGACGCCGCTACGATGCGTCACTAGTCCAAAATGCGTCGATTCACATCGGCCAACACCTTGGCACAAACACCATGTGGGTAGAATTCAAACGCGCCCCAAACTTGATGGCGGCCGAAATCTGGAAGGAAGCGTTGGAGGCTGAAGGACTGCCCAGCCGAATCCTTCCCGAAGGCGACATCCTCGACTGGAGCGAGAGGGTGCCTTTCTGCATATACGTGCCCAAGGGACGGGAGCACGTAGCGGAAGAAATCGTGCGGAAGCTGTGAGGAACGCGCAAACATGCTGACCGAAGCCTTGATTTGGGCGATCTTGCTACTGCCCGTCGCATCGTTCCTGCTGATCGGCCTGGCGATACGGCCGATGGGCGCCCGCTACGCGCAGCTGGCCGGCTACACCGCGATCACTGCACTGGGGATCGGTTTCGTCCTTTCCGTCTGGCTTTTGCGGTCGGCGGCGCACAACGATGTGTACGATTTTGCGCCGTACTTGTGGCTGGACTTGGGGGCGGCGTCCATCGAGGTTGGGCTGCTGTTGGACCCGCTGACGAACGTGATGCTGGTGGTGGTGACCAGCGTCAGCCTAATGGTCCAGATCTACTCTCTGGGATACATGAAAGGCGACGAAAGTCTCGCCCGTTACTACGCGTATATGTCTCTGTTCAGCGCCTCGATGATTGGGCTGGTGCTGGCAGTGAACATCGTGCAGATGTACGTATTCTGGGAGTTGGTGGGCCTGTCTTCCTACCTACTGATCGGGTTCTGGCACAACCGCCCCGCCGCAGCGGCGGCGGCGAAGAAGGCGTTCATCGTCACGCGCATCGGCGACGTGGGGTTCCTGCTGGCCATCATCTACCTGTTCTTCCAGGCCGACGATTTCGCGGCGCACGGATTGAACGCGCTGCACATCCCTCACATTTGGGAAGCGGCGGCACCGATAGCGGCGGGCGGAGCCGGGATCGTAGCGGGGGGCGCGGTCCTATGGCTGTGCCTGGGTCTGTTCGCCGGAGCGGCGGGCAAAAGCGGTCAATTCCCGCTGCATACCTGGCTTCCAGACGCCATGGAAGGTCCCACCCCGGTGAGCGCGTTGATCCACGCTGCGACGATGGTAGCCGCCGGAGTGTTCCTGGTCGGCCGGTTCTTCCCGGTGTTCGCAGAATCGCAAACCGCCATGATGGTCGTTGCGTTGATCGGAGCGTTCACGGCGGTTTTTGCCGCCACTATGGGCCTGGCAGCCAACGACATAAAACGGGTGATGGCCTATTCAACGGTGAGCCAACTGGGCTACATGATGGCCGCCCTCGGCGTCGGCGCGTACAACGCGGCGTTGTTCCACCTGTTCACCCACGCCTTCTTCAAGGCGTTGCTGTTCCTGGGCGCGGGAAGTGTGAACCACGCCGCCGGCACCTTCAACATGCTGTACATCGGGGGCCTGCGGAAGGAGATGCCCTGGACGTACTGGCTGACCGTCATCGGGGCACTGAGCCTGGTGGGAATATTCCCGTTGGCGGGGTTCTGGAGCAAGGACGAGATCCTGCTGGAGGCCTGGCTTGCGGGCGGACCGGTGCCGGCGTCGATCAGCGTACTGGTTTTCGTCATGCTGTTAGTCGGAGTGCTGCTGACGGCGTTCTACTCGTACCGGATGGTTCACCTGACGTTCCACGGCGAATTCCGAGGCGGCGGCGAAAAGGAGCTGCATGACGTCGAGGAGGCCGGATTGCCGGCGCCCACCGGGGTCACCCACCACGTGCACCTGGGCGAATCACCCAAGGTGATGGTGGTACCCATGGGGATCCTGGGGTTCAGCGCAATCGTTGCGGGGTGGCTGGCGAACCCGATTGGCGTGTCCAGCATTTTCGGGTTGATACCATCGCATTGGTTGACCGAGTACTTTGCGTCGGGATTGCATGGTGGGCACCACGCACCGCCGTTCAACATAGGGATAGCGTTGATATCCAACGTGGTCGGCATCGCTGGCATAGGACTTGCCGTGCTAACGTACGCTTGGCCGAAACCGTTCGTCACGACTGATCCGTTGACCAAAGCCGTGCTCCTGCACACACTGCTGTCCCAACGGTATTACATGGACGAATTATATGAAGGACTCGTCGTAGGGCGCGTCTTCTATCGCACGGTGGCTGCAATCACGGACTGGTTTGATCGCAACGTCATTGACGGTATCGTCGGACTGGTGGGTTGGATCTCGCGAAACGTCGGCAGCCTGATCGCGCTGGCGCAAAACGGACAGGTGCAAACATACCCGCTCGTGGCTGCCGCCGGCGGCGTGATCATCATAGTCCTGTACCTGGTCCTGGGATAAAACTGCATGCCTACCGGATTCACAGGACTGCTCACCGCAACCGTATTCCTGCCGGCCGTGGCCTCGCTGCTGCTGGCCGTAGGGGCTGTCAGCGGCACTCGCAATATCCGTTGGTTCGCTGCGGCCGTTGCAGCCGCGGACCTCGTACTATCGGTGATCGTGTTCGCTTCGTTCCAGAGGGGCGGCGAGCGGTTCCAGTTGGTCGACCGGTTCGACTGGATCGACACCGGGACGGTACACGCGAGCTACCTCCTGGGCGTAGACGGGATCAGCGCACCGCTGGTGATGCTGACCGGGTTGCTGGGACTGTGCGCGGTGTTCGTGTCGTTCCACATCAACAACCGGGTCCGCGAATATTTCATTTGGCTCTTCGTGCTGCAGACAGCGGTGCTCGGAGTGTTCACCGCGCTGGACTTCCTATTGTTCTTCCTGTTCTGGGAGATTGAGTTGGTGCCGATGTACCTGCTGATTTCGACATGGGGAACGGGCCGGCGTGAATACTCGGCGATGAAGTTCCTGATGTTCACGATCCTTGGATCAGCGTTCATGCTGGTGGCGATCGTGGCGGTGTTCGTCAGCGCCGGGGTGGGTAGCTTCGACATGACACGGCTGCTGGAGCCGGGAGGCGCGTTGGACGCATCCCGCGCAGCCTTACCGATGGGCGTACTGTTCTGGCTGTTTTTCATTGCCTTCGCGGTCAAGCTGCCGACCTGGCCGGTACATACGTGGCTGCCCGACGCCCACACTGACGCACCCACTGCCGGCAGCGTGATGCTGGCCGGCGTGATGCTGAAGATGGGAGGTTACGGGTTGCTGCGGGTCAACGCCGGGATGTTTCCCGAGCAGTTACAGGCTTACGCGCTGCCGGTAGTAGCCTTGGGAGTCATCAGCGTGCTCTACGGGGCCGTGGTGACGCTACGGCAGACGGACCTCAAACGGCTGATTGCGTATTCCAGCGTAAGCCACATGGGATTGGTGCTGATCGGGCTGGGATCGGTTGCGGTCGTGGGCGGCGCGCTAACGGACGCAGGCCTGACCGGCGCGGCCATGCAGCTGTTCACCCACGGAACGATTACTGGCTTGCTGTTCGTCGCGGTGGGTATCCTGTATGAAAAGACGCACACAAGGCACATACCGGACCTGGGAGGGCTGGCAAACCGGATGCCGCTGGTATCCGGAGCGTTCCTGATTGCCGGCGCCGCGTCGCTGGGTCTGCCGCTGCTGAGCGGGTTCGTGTCCGAACTGCTGGTATTCTTGGGTGGTTTCCGGGCGTTCCCGATTTTGACGATTCTCGCGGTACTGGGGATCATTCTGGCCGCGGGATACATCCTGTGGATGTTGCAGCGCACCCTGTTCGGTCCACGTCCGGCGCGATGGGATGAGCTGACCGACGCGTCCCCGGTTGAGTTGGTGCCGGTGGCACTGTTGGTGGTCAGCATCATAGCTGTGGGCGTGTACCCAGCGTGGCTGACGGACGTGTTCCGCGATGGGCTAGATCCGATTGTGAGCGGTTACAACGCCGGACTGGCCGGGGTTCCCCGCTAGATTTAGAGACCGGACGAACGATGACCGCATACGACCTCTTTCTGGTTTCGCCGTACCTAGCCCTGGCCGCACTGGCCATGCTGGTCATAGTGGCCGACTTGGTGACCCGTCGGACCGGTCTGCTGGTGGGCCTTTCCTTCGTGGGCCTTGCCGTGCCGGCGGCGCTGAGCGCCTGGCAGATGGTGGAATTGACCGGCAGCGGTGCAAACGAGTTGACGGCCGAAGGGTCGGTGATCCTTTACACCCTGTCGATCGACAGGTTCGCACTGTTTTTCAACTTCCTGATATTGGCGTCGGTCGGGCTGGTGGTACTGGTTTCGAACGATTACGTGCGACGGGTAGAACGGCTGCAGGGCGAGTACTTCGGGCTCATGCTCCTGTCGGCCACCGGCATGATGCTGCTGGCCGCGGCCAACGAGCTGATTACGATCTATATCGCGCTGGAGCTGACCACACTTCCGTTGGCAGCGTTGGCGGCGTTCCTACCAAATGGGCGATCCAGCGAAGCGGGAATGAAATTCCTGATTCTCGGAGCGGTGAGCAGTGCGGTGATGCTATACGGCATGGCGCTGATCTACGGGTTTACGGGAAGCACGCGCCTGGACGAGATAGCCATGGCGCTGGCCTCGAGTCAGCAATCGGGGACATTCCCGTTCGGCAGCATGGCGGTGCTGCTGGCGGTGGCATTGCTGCTGGTGGGATTCGGTTTCAAGATGTCGGCCGCGCCGTTCCAGATGTGGGTGCCCGACGTGTACGAAGGAGCGCCGACGCCCATGGTGGCGTTTCTTTCCGTGGCGAGCAAAGCGGCCGCCTTCGCTCTGGTTCTCCGGGTCTTTTATATCGGATTTGACTCCCTGGGCGGCGACTGGTGGGTGCTGCTGGCCGGCTTGGCCGCGCTGTCCATGACGATTGGGAACCTGGTGGCAATTGCGCAGCGGAACATCAAGCGGATGTTTGGGTACAGCACCATCGCGCACGCCGGATACATCCTGGTGGGCGTTGCCGCCGTGGCAACGGCAGACAACGGATCGGAGACTTTCGGGCCGAGCAGCGTGCTGTTCTACCTGGCAGCGTACGCGGCGGCGAACCTGACGGCGTTCTTTGCGATCGTGTGCATCGGCAACAGGATCAACAGCGACGAGATAGAGGACTACGCCGGGATGCTGCGGCGCGCGCCGTTCCTGGCCATAGCACTGGCGCTAGCCCTGATCGCCCTAATCGGGGTACCTCCGACGAGCATATTCATCGCGAAGATTTACATCTTTGCGGCCGCCATCAACACCGGCGAATCGCTGATGACTTGGCTGGTGATCATCGGAGTGGTGAACAGCGTGGTTTCGGCCTACTACTACCTGCGGGTGATCAAGGTCATGTTCCTTCAGCCGGCGATATACACTGAACGGCTGGGAGCATCGTGGCCTGTGAACGTCGCGCTGGGTGTCGCCGCGCTGAGCATGCTCTGGCTCGGAGTTGCACCAGCAATGATATTGGGAGCCGCGGAGCGAGCAGCCGTCGTGCTCCTGTCGGGCGGCTAGTGACACGGGCGGGCGCGCAACAATGAAAACGGTCGGCATCGCATACAACGATCTCATTCCCGAGGCGTTGGACTTGGCCCACGCCATCGTCGGCGAGTTGAACCTCGGCGCGAACAGCTGGATCCTGAGGGCCGAAGACGCCGAAGACCTGAGCCAGCGAGCCGCTGACACCGACCTGGTGATCACCATCGGCGGCGACGGAACAATTTTGCGCGTCAACCGGGCCATCGCCCCCAGAGGTATACCCCTGCTGGGCGTCAATATGGGCCGGCTGGGGTTCATGACGGAGCTTACGGTGCCTGTGGTGATGGAGCAGCTTCCCCGCTACCTGGAAGGCGGCATGCGCGTCTCAGAACACAGCATGCTGATGGCGGCCGTGTACCGCAGGACCGACGCCAATGAACCGGTCGCGGAGGGTCCGTATCACGCGTTGAACGACGTGGTTCTGTCGCGCAGCCGGGTATCCCGAGTGATAACGGTGCGGGCCGTGATCGACGGAGCCGACGTGTCCACGTTCCGCGCCGACGGGGTGATACTGGCGACGGCAACGGGCAGCACAGGCTACAGCTTCGCGGCGGGAGGTCCGATCCTGGACCCGCTGTCCGACGACGTGGTGCTGACGCCTCTGGCATCACACGTGGGTCTGACCACTCCCCTGGTGCTTCGTCCGACCAGCAGCGTGGACTTTCACCTGGAAGGATCGCAGGAAGCAATCATCAGCGTGGACGGGTTTGAGAACCACCCCATTGAACCGGGCGACTGGGTCCGGATCACGCGCAGCCCATACCGGGCCAGGTTCCTGCGGGCCAACGAGCACAACTACTTCTGGGCGACGCTGACCCGTCGTCTCGGGTTAAGCCTGCAAGGCCGCTGACGAGGGGTCGATTTGACGACGTATCCCGACAACGAACCCACGATTTCCTCCCGGGAGATTTACAGCGGTCGGATCATCGATGTGAGAGTCGACACGGTGCGGCTGAAGAACGGCAGGGAGAGCACGCGTGAAATTGTGGATCACGCTCCTTCGGTCTGCGTGGTACCCGTGGACTACGACGGTAACGTGATTATGGTGCGGCAGTACCGCAAGCCGGCCGACGGCTTCCTGCTGGAGGTTCCCGCGGGCGGAATTGAGCCGGGGGAAGAGCCGGAAGAAGCGGCGCGGCGGGAACTGCAGGAAGAGATTGGGCATAACACGGGAAACCTGGTTGCCCTCGCCGCGTTCTGGCTCGCGCCCGGGTGGTGTTCGGAGTACATGTACTCATTCCTAGCGACAGAGTTGGAGCCGGCCGTCCTGGATTCGGACGATGACGAGTTTATCGACGTGGTCAGGGTCCCGCTGTCTGGTGTCCCCGACGTGATCGCGTCGGGTGAGGTGCAGGACGCCAAGAGCGTGGCGTCGCTGCTGCTGGCGCTACGGGTCCTGGGAAATGGCTAGCGAGTTCGGTGCGGACCGGTCCTCGCGGCACCTCGATCAATCCCGACGCGTGCCGGTGTACGAAGGTCGGATCATAGAAGTGCGAGTCGAGGTAGATCTCCTGCCCGACGGCCGTAAGGAAACCAGTGAAATAGTGACGCATCCATCGGCGGTGTGCGTGGTGCCAATGACCACCGACGGGCACGTGATATTGGTCCGCCAGTATCGAAAAGCGGCCGAGGCGTTTCTGTTGGAAGCACCGGCCGGAAAGATGGAACCGGGAGAGCCACCCGACGTGACCGCTATCCGGGAGTTGGAAGAGGAAATCGGGCACACGGCGGGGCACCTCAAATCGTTGGGAGGCTTCTTCGTGGCTCCGGCCTATTGCACGCAATTCATGCATACGTACCTTGCCACCGACCTGAGGCAATCCAGCCGGGAAAGCGATGAGGATGAATTCATCGAAGTGCGGCGCGTACCGTTGACAAAGATCCCCGAGTTGATCTTCGACGGTCGCATACGGGACGGCAAGAGCATAGCGTCGTTGTTGCTTGCGATGCGGGTTATGGGCGATAATTAGCCGCCGTTAGCGGGCGCGCCAATCGAGCGCTATCAATAGCCGGGCTCGGCGTTACCCGGCCGGAGGAAAACACACATGCCAGAGGTTTTGCAACACGACGTGTTGATCGTGGGAGCCGGGCTGGCCGGCATGCGGGCCGCAATAGCGGCTCGGGCCGGCGGTGCGAACACTGCCGTCATCAGCAAAGTCCACCCGGTTCGGAGTCATTCTAACGCGGCGCAGGGCGGAATCAACGCTGCGCTGCTGGACCGAGGCGACGACTGGGAAGACCATGCTTACGACACCATCAAGGGCAGCGACTTCCTGGGAGACCAGGACGCAATCGAAGTGATGTGCCGTCAGGCAGGCGCTTCCCTGATCGACATGGAACACATGGGCGTCACCTTCAACCGGGACGACGACGGCCGGTTGGGCACCAGGGCTTTCGGTGGCCAGCGGCGGGCGCGCACATTCTTCGTAGGTGACTTCACCGGTCAGGCGCTGCTTCACGTGATGTTCGAACAGCTCATCAAATCGGGCGTGCAGCGTTACGAAGAGTGGTTCGTCACGTCGTTGATCATGGAGGACGGCCAGGCAGCGGGCGTCATTGCGCTGGAGATCCGAACGGGCGAATTGCACCTGATCCGCGCGAAGTCGGTGATCTTCTGCACCGGCGGCTGCGGACGGCTCTTCGAGCCCAGCACCAATGCGCTGATCGTCACCGGCGACGGCATGGGCCTGATATACAACGCCGGCGGGCAGCTGATGGATATGGAGATGGTGCAATACCATCCCACCACCCTGGCCGGCAGTGGGGTCTTGATTTCCGAAGCGGCCCGAGGAGAAGGCGCCTTTCTGCGCGACAAAGACGGGAACCGGTTCATGGAAAAATACGCGCCGAACATGATGGAGTTGGCCTCCCGAGACGTCGTGTCGCGCGCGGGGCAGACGGAGATCAACGCGGGCAACGGCATCGACGGCTGCGTGCTGTTGGATTGCACGCACTTGGGTGAAGCCTTGATCATGGAAAAACTTAGCCAAATCAGGGAGATCGGGATCGACCTGGCGGGCACCGACATGATCCGGGAGCCGATTCCCATTCGCCCCGGTATGCATTACTTAATGGGCGGCATCAAAACGGATATTGATGGCCGCACCAACCTGTACGGGGTGTACGCCGCTGGCGAATGCGCCAACGTCAGCGTGCACGGTGGTAACCGGCTGGGGGCCAACTCGCTGTTGGACACGATCGTGTTCGGCGAGAGGGCGGGAAACCATGCCACAGAATTTACGCGCCACATGAGCTACCCTGAATTCGACGCAGACGCCACGATGAATCGGGAAAGGCACCGGATCCAGGAGATGCTGGACCGCCCTGAGAACGGAGACCGCTGGTCGGCCATACGGCGAGAAATGGGTGAGTCCATGAACCGGAACGTAGCCGTGTTCCGCAACGAAGAAGGGATCGAGGAAACCATCGGCGACCTGCATGAATTGCGCCGCCGCTACGAAAACGTACCAGTGCACAACAAGGGAAAGAGTTTCAACACTGACCTGATCTTCGCGCTGGAGCTGGGCTACATGCTGGACTGCGCAGACGCAATTGCCGTCGGAGCGCTGGAGCGTAAGGAAAGCCGGGGGGCGCAGTTCCGCACGGACTACCCCGAGCGTAATGACGAAGAGTGGCTGCACCACATCGTCCTCAGCAAGGGCGATGGACGACCCGTGATATCCGAATTGCCGGTGACCATAACCAAGTGGACGCCGGAAGAGAGGAAATACTAGGCTATGGACGTTACCATAAGGGTAAGACGACAAGACCCAGAAGCCGAAGACGAGCGCCGTCTGCCTCATTGGCAGGAATACCCGGTCACCATTCCCGACAATGCCACAGTCCTCGACGCGCTGATCCAAATCCGCGAAGACGACGACGGGACACTATCACTGCGGTGTTCGTGCCGGAGCGCGATCTGCGGGTCGTGCGCGATGCGCATCAACGGTCACGCCGGGCTCGCCTGCAAGACCATCGCCAGCACAGTAGTACAGGATGGGGTCATCACGGTGGAGCCAGCGGGCGTCATGCCGGTGATCAAAGACCTGATCGTGAACTTCGACCTGTTCTGGGAGAAGATCGAAGCGGTCGACCCGTTCCTGAAGCACATGGGACCGGAGCCGGCGGGCGAGTACATCGTTTCGAACGACGCGATGCTGCACCTGTCCGGCGTTACCGCCTGCATCATGTGCGGGGCCTGTGTGTCCGATTGCACGGTGCTGGAGGTAGACCCGACGTTCCTGGGTCCGGCTGCTCTCGCCAAGGCCTACCGGTTCACCGCAGACCCGCGTGACGGCGACGCCACTGGCGTGTCCATGGAGCGGTTGTGGGCCCTGAGCGAGCCCACCGGCATTTGGGACTGCACGCGGTGCAACGAGTGCGTACAGGCGTGCCCGAAGGGCGTCGCCCCGATGGACCGGATCATGGCAATACGCGAGCAGGCGATCCAGCAGGGCTACGACAAAAACAATGGAGCGCGCCATGCAGACGCCTTCACCGAATCGGTGGGCCACAGCGGGCGGTTAGACGAGCTACGGCTGCCCATCAAGACGGTTGGCGGATTCACCAACATGCCGGCCTTGATGGACTACATGCCGGTGGCGTTCCGGGCGTTGCGGCGAGGGAAAATGCCGCCCATTGCCCACAAAAACGTGGAGAACGTTGAGGCCGTGCGGAGGCTGTTCCAGCAGACGGAACCGGATGCGCCCGCCCCGAAAGTCAGTAACAATTCCCCGTTCGGCTAGCCGCCGTATCGGATGTCCAATAACTACGTTATCCCGGCAACTGTAGGGGCGAACCGCCATTCGCCCCTATGTTACTGAACGCCGGTATCCATTGGAGGAACTCGTGAAGTACGCTTTCTTTCCGGGCTGCGTTTCCCAGGGCGGCGCGCCCGAACTCTACCCGGCCGCGCGCATGGTGTGTCAGCGGCTGGGGATCGAACTGGAAGAGATACCCGGCTGGACATGTACCGGAGCGGGCGTGATCCAGGAGAAGAACCAGCTGTTCGGCGATACCCTGAACGTGAGGAACTTCGCGAAAGCCGAGAAGATGGGCCTGCCCATTCTCACGATTTGCAGCACATGCCAGGGCGTGATGTCGCAGGCTAACCACCGGATGCGAAACCCGGAGTACCTGGCGGAGATCAACTCCTACCTGGCCGAGGAAGGGCTGGAGTACAGTGGGAACTCCGAGCCAAAGCACCTACTCTGGATTCTGATCGAGGACTACGGACTGGACCGGCTGGGCGGGTACATCACGCGGCAGCTAACCGACCTGAAGATCGCGCCGTTCTACGGGTGCTACATCGTCCGGCCGACGGAAGCGCTTGACATCGCTGACCACCCCGAACGCCAGCAGTCGCTGGAGATGCTGATACAAACGTTGGGCGCGACGCTGGTGGATTTTGAAGGCAAGACCCGTTGTTGTGGGTTTCCCATTCTGACGATCAACCAGCGGAACTCGATGGCGATGGTGGGGAAGCATACTTCCGAGGTGAAGGACCTGGGTGCCGACGCCATGGTGACGCCGTGCCCGCTGTGTCACCTGAATCTCGACGGGTTCCAACCCAAGGCCGCCTCGCAGGCGCGCAGGTCGATCGACCTGCCGATACTGCACATGCCGCAGCTGATCGGTCTGGCCATGGGAATGTCACCGTCGGAACTGGGGATGCGAAAGCACATCGTCAGCACGGGGCCCCTGGAAGTCAAAGCCGGGTTGCGGCGATAGCAAGGCTGACGGTCTCGGCAAACGAAAAAGGGCGGGATCTCCCGCCCTTTAATGTTGCCAAAGCCACTGAAGCGCGGTCAGCTAGCCTTTGATGTTTGGGGCGACTTCCCGAATGGCCTCGACGGTTCGGTCGATATCGGCGTCGGTGTGCACAATTGAGGGGTAGAATTTCTGCGGCCAGGACTTGAGGATACCGCGTTCCAAGAGGCCGGCATTGAGGCGGGCAAGCGGCTGGCCGTCCGCTGCCAGGCCGTCGCGGAAGTTCCGTACCGGGTGGTCTGCAAAGTAGATGTCGAAGATCGCGTCTTCGCCGACGCTCTGAACCGAGAAGCCTTCCCCTTCGCAGGCTTCTACCAACGCTCCACGGATGCGTCCGCCGACCTCACGGAGACGGTCATAAGTGCCGTCGGTGCGCAACTCCGCGAGAGTAGCCAAACCGGCTGCACAGGCGATGGGGAAGCCGTTCAGGGTACCGATCTGGTCGACATAACCGTCGGCGGACACGGCGGCGCGGTCGTACACCGACATCACGTCGGAAGTGCCCATCAGCGCCGCCAGAGGATAACCGCCGCCCATGATCTTACCCACGGTGCACATGTCGGGCGTCACTCCGTAGCATTCCTGAGCCCCGCCATAAGCCAGACGGAAACCAGTGACGATCTCGTCGAAAATCAGCAGCAGACCAGTATCCCTGGTGATCTTGCGCAAGCCCTCGAGAAAGCCCGGGTCGGGGGCGAGGGTGCGCTGCAGAGGTTCCACGATTACGGCGGCCAGCTCGTCTTTGTGGGCGGAGATGATGGCCGCGGTGGTGTCCAAGTCGTTAAACTGGGAGACCAGCATGAGGTCGTTCAGGGCTTTGGGAATTCCGGCGGTGTTGGCCTCGGCTTGGGGGAACTCCACGGCCGCCGACGCGAACACGGACATCATGGCGTAATCACTGGTGCCGTGATAGCCGCCCTCGAACTTCAGTATCTTTTCCTTGCCGGTGTAGGCGCGGGCGACACGCATGGCCTGGAAACAAGCGTCAGTACCGCTGGTGGTGAAACGGACCTGCTCCGCACAGGGGACGGCTTTCACCAGCTCCTCGGCCAGCAGGACGGCCTGGTCGTTGGTGGCGAAAAAGGTAGATCCGCGACCGACGGCGGACAAAACGGCCTCGGTGACTGCGGGGTGGGCGTGGCCCAAGATCATGGGGCCGGAACCCATCAACCAATCGACGTACTCGTTGCCCGAAACGTCCCAGACCCGTCCGCCCTTGCCTTCGCGAACCAGGAATTTGAGCTCATCCGGGTAGTTCGTGTTGCCGGTACCGCTACCGGGGAAATATTGGGCGGCTTTTTCGAGGAGGTCCCGTTCGAGTGGTGTGCGCTGGGTCATGCTGGCCTCACATCAATGGATGAGTTTGGAATAATTATACAGAGGGCCGAATGACGAAGGGGCGGGTTGTAAACCCGCCCCAGATCGAAATTGCCTGGAACGCCGATAATGGGGGCGCTATCCGGCCTCTTCCCTGGCTTTGGCCATCACATCAACGAGTTCCTGCACGGAGGCTGCGGAGGACTGCAAAGCAGCCCGTTCATCATCGGTGAGGCCGATCTCGATGACCTGCTCCATGCCGCCGGCGCCGATCTTGACGGGTACGCCGACGCACAGGCCGTTGATACCGTATTCACCCTCGAGATAGGCGCAGCCCGGGAGGATCCGCTTGCGGTCCAGCAGGATGGCCTCGACCATCTGGGTGATAGCCGCCGAGGGGGCGTAGAACGCCGACCCCTGCTTCAGCAAGGCGACGATCTCGCCGCCACCGTCGCGGGTGCGCTGCACGATGGAGTCGATGCGATCCTGGGACATCAGCTCAGTCAGAGGGATGCAGCCGACGGTGGTGTAACGGACCAACGGGACCATGTCATCGCCGTGGCCGCCGAGGACCATGGCCTGGACATCATCGACGGACACGTTGAGTTCCTGGGCGATGAAGGTCCGGTAGCGGGCGGTGTCCAGCACGCCGGCCATACCGAAGACGCGGTTGCGCGGGAAGCCCGAGGACTGGTAGACGTTCTGGACCATTGCGTCCAAGGGGTTGGTAACGGTGAGGATAATGCAGTTGGGCGAATACCGCACTACCTCTTCGGTGACCGCGGAGGTGATGCGCATATTGGTGAGAAGCAGGTCGTCGCGGCTCATGCCAGGACGGCGGGCGATGCCGGCGGTGATGATCACCACGTCGGAGTCGGCGGTTTCCTCATAGCCATTAGAGCCCGTGATCAAAGCGTCGGTACCGACAACCGGTCCCGATTCGAGCATATCCAGCCCCTTGCCCTGGGGCAGGTCTTCAACGACGTCAACGAGGACGACGTCGGCGTATCCAAGCTGGTGGATGCGCTGAGCGGTGGTGGCGCCGACGTTGCCGGCGCCCACGACAGTTACTTTGCTTCGCATCGGGTGAATGGTCCTCCGTTGAGTCAGTGCGTTGCTAGATTGCGTCCACGATGGCATTCAACGTGGCGCTGGGCCGCATGACGTTGGCGGCCATCTCGGCATCGGGTCGGTAATAGCCGCCGATATCCATCGGCGTTCCCTGGGCTTCCACCAGCTCCTGGACGATCTTTTCTTCGCTGTCAGCCAATTGCCGGGCAACCTGGCTAAAGCGGGCTTGCAGCTCTGTATCCTTAGTCTGGCTGGCCAGCGCCTGGGCCCAGTAAAGGGCGAGGTAGAAATGGCTGCCACGGGTGTCCAGCTCGTTCACCCGGCGCGACGGCGCCCGCTGGTGTTCCAAATGCTCCCCGATGGCCTGATCGAGGGTCTCGGCGAGGAGGCTGGCTCGGTCGTTGTTGAACACTTGGCCGAAATGTTCGAACGAAGCGACGAGGGCGCAGAATTCACCCAGGGAATCCCACCGCAGATGGCCTTCCTCCACGAACTGCTGAACGTGCCGGGGGGCCGAACCGCCGGCACCCGTCTCGAACAGGCCGCCGCCATTGAGCAATGGAACGACCGAAAGCATCTTGGCGCTGGTACCCAATTCCAGGATAGGGAAGAGGTCGGTCAGATAGTCGCGCAACACGTTGCCGGTCACGGAAATCGTGTCCTGGCCGGCTCGGCTGCGCGCGATCGTGGCCTTTATGGCATCGACGGGAGCCATGGTACTGATGTCCAGCCCGCTCGTGTCATGAGTGGGCAGGTACTGGTCCACCTTCTTGATCAGCTCAGCGTCATGGCCGCGGGTCGAGTCCAACCAGAAGATGCCCGTCTGCCCGGTGAGCCTGGCCCGGCTGACACCAAGCCTGACCCAGTCCTGGATCGGTGCGTCTTTCGTCTGGCACATGCGGAAGATGTCGCCGGCCTCAACGCTCTGCTCCATCAGGGTGTCGCCCGACGCGTTCACGACCTTGATCGTTCCGTTACCGGGTGCGGTGAAGGTCTTGTCGTGGGACCCGTACTCTTCAGCCGCTTGCGCCATCAGGCCCACGTTGGCGACGCTGCCGACGGTGGAAGGATCAAGCGAGCCGTGCTCTTGGCAGTCCTCGATCACCGCCTGGTATATGGTCGCATAGGAGCGATCAGGGATCAGAGCGACGGCGTCGTGCAATTCGTTGTCGGGACCCCAGGTGCGTCCGCCATCGCGAATAATAACCGGCATGGAGGCGTCAATGATCGTGTCGCTAGGCACATGCAGGTTGGTGATACCCCTGTAGGAGTTAACCATCGCCAGGTCAGGGCGGCTCTCATAAACCGCCTGGATGTCCGCCTCGATTTCCGCTCGCTTGCCTTCCGGCAGAGACTGGATCTTCGTGAGGAGCTCGGCAACCCCGTTGTCCGGGTCCACCGCCACTTGAGCCAGTTCGGCCGCGTGCTTTTCGAACACGTCCTGGTAGTAAACCGAAACGCAGTGGCCGAAAATAATCGGATCCGAGACGCGCATCATCGTGGTCTTCACATGGAGGGAGAACAGCACGTCGTCGGCTTTGGCTTTTGCCATCTCTTCAGCGTAAAACTCTCGCAACGCCCTGGCATTCATCACGGCACAGTCGATGATTTCGCCGGATTGCAGCGGAATCCCGGATTTGAGCTCGGCGACGGTGCCGTCGTTGCCCACAAATTGGATGGTGGCTGACCCTGCTTCGGTGGTGGTAACGGCCTTCTCCGTGCTGAAGAAATCGCCACTGGTCATGTGGCCAACGCGAGTCTTGGAGACTTCCGGCCAATCCTGCATCATGCGATGGGGATTGCGCTTACCATGTTCCTTGACCGCAACGGACGAACGGCGATCGGAGTTGCCTTCCCGTATAACCGGGTTGACCGCGCTACCCACCACCCTGGAATAGCGCGCCTGGGTCTGGCGCTCCGCGTCGTTCGCAGGTTGATCGGGGTAGTCGGGGATATCGTATCCCTTGTTCTGCAACTCTTGGATCGCGCTTTTCAACTGCGGGATCGACGCGCTAATGTTGGGCAACTTGATGAGGTTCGCGGACGGATCCAAGCACAAATCGCCACACATGCGCAGGTAGTCGAGGATTTTTTGTTCATCGGTCAGATTGTCAGGGAAATTGGCAATGATGCGGCCGGACAGCGAGATGTCCCAAGTTTCCAGTTCAATTCCGGCTTGCTTGGTGAAAGCCTGGAGAATAGGGAGCAGCGAGTGCGTAGCGAGGTAAGGTGCCTCATCAGTGTCGGTGTAAATGATCTTGGCGGCTTCTGCCATGATCTCCTCCTTAGCAAGTAGATTTCACGGGCCAAAACGGGTTGCCAAGGATTGTTGGACTTCAGGCCCGGACATGAGTACTGGATACGACCCACCCAGCATAGGGTAAGCCTTCGTGATTATACACACGATTCCTGCTCGATGGTACCCGGCGTCTGCCCCTCACGGGTAGCTACGTGCACGGAGGGCCATGGCGAAAGTCCCGGCAAGCATCCGCAGCAATCACGGCGGGGCACGGACGACGGTATGCGACCGCCGTAGCTACGCCGACGAGATTGCCACACCCGGTATCAAGTATGGGGTTGCAATGACGAACCGGGTACGCTTGGGGACCGTCACCTGCGGTTGGCGATTACTATTTGACCACAGCGGGTCGGAGTGAGACCGAAGGGTGGGTGACTTACTTCCTGCTTTTGGATGGTGTGACGGTTGGATGTTTTGATTTGGGTGTCAGGCGTTACGGTTTCGGGACGGTGTCGGAGCACGGCCAACACTTTTTTGCTCGCATAGTTTTTGAGTCCCAAGCTTCCGTGACCCGCGGGCAGCCGGCTGATGAGACCGGTGCCGCACGGCACGGGGCGGAGGTGACACCCGCAGGGTCGACACTCGGCCGCCCCGTCGAATAAAGAGCGGGTAGCGGCCGCTGGCGACCATGATGCGAAGAACCGACTGGGGCCGTTGCCGACCCGAAACCGTATCGCCTAGCTATTCGGATGTAGGTTTGGCGACGCCGCTGGCCTGGCGGCGGTATTGCCTGACGGGACTATTATAGAACACACGTACTATGCAAAGCGAGGGGTCGGTGTCATCGGGAAGGTAAATTCGGGTGATGCTACCTGGCAACGCAGCGGAGAGCAGCAACGCCGCTGCCGCCAGGTATGCTGCGACTGCGGGATTGCCGCGCTTCGCTCGCAATGACGATACGGGTACACGTCCGGGCACCTTATGCTGCGGGAGCATTCGATGCGGTCGGACTGTGATACATTGCGGCGAGAATTGCCCACCCGCTCTGAGACGGAATGACCGAACCCGAACAGCCCGCGGCGCGACTGCCGCTGCTCAACAAACTGCTGTTTTCAACCGACCATATCGGCTGGCAGGCGATCGGGTATTTCCGACAACAATGGGTCCTTTTCTTCCTGGCGCCACCCGCGATGGAGGGCGTGGCGCGGGTACCGGACGTATCGCTGATTGGGTTGGAGATCGATGCCCGGGTACTCGCCGGCATGCTGATATTCGCGGGTCGGTTCGTCGACGGGTTCACGGACCCGCTGATCGGGTGGTGGAGTGACCGGACGCGCAGCCGGTGGGGCAGGCGCATTCCGTTCATCCTGTTCAGCACACCGTTTTACGCCCTGTTCGGGGCGATGATCTGGTTCCTGCCCGACGACGGAAACAGCTGGTGGAACGTCGTGTATTTCGTGGTGATGCTGGAACTTTTCTTCACGGCGGCCACGATGTCCAGCGGTGCCCTGGAGGCACTGGTGCCGGAACTGACCCGCACGGCCAGTGATCGAATGCAGGTAGTGAGTTTCATCTTCCTGTTCGCGATCGGTGGCGCCGGCCTGGGGCTCGTGATGGGTGGTTACATCAAAGACGCGTTCGGGTTCCAAGTCGCGGGGTGCATATTCGCGGCAGTGGCCCTGGTCTTCCGCTACATCTCCCTGTCGGCGATTTGGAAGCATGCGCCACGGGATATCACGCCGGCGCAGGTGCCGTTCTGGCTGGGGCTGCGAGACACGCTGCGGAACTCACAATTCGTTGCTTTCCTGCCGACGTTCGTGATGTTTACCACCGGGGTCGGGGTGCTACAGGGTTGGATTCCCTTCTTCGCCGTGGGAGTTCTGCTGCAAGAGAGGGACGGCGCGGCGTCCAGCTGGCTTTCCACCAGCATCATCGGCGGCGCGATCGTGTTCGGGATCGTTATATGGATCCTGTTTGCGACGGGCGCGGTGAGCAAGCGCAGGATTTACGGTATTTGCCTGGTGGCCAGCGCGGCCTTGTTCCCGTTGCTGGGTCTGGTGGGCCTGGTAATGCCTGAACACCTGGTCCTGCAGGGCCTGGTTCTAGTGTTCATCGCCGGGATGCCGATGGCCGCGGTGTTCCTGCTGCCCAAGGGGTTGACTGCGGACATCGCCGACTACGATGCGCTGCTCCGGGGGGAACGGCGGGAGGCGATGTTCTACTCGACCCAGAACTTCTTCGAGAAGGTCACCTACGCGTTGCCTCCCCTGTTCCTGAGCCTGATCCTACAGCTCGGGGATTCTGCCGAGAATCCGCTGGGCATCCGACTGGCGCCGCTGATGGCGGGGGTGTTCGTTCTGCTGGGCGTTGCGCTATGGCCGCGCTATCGTCTGCCCGACACCGTGAACCGGGAAACGGTCACGGCGGCGGGCCTGCTACCGTCCAGCGCCTAGGCCGCGTCAGGCGTCGAGTTGGGCTGCCAGCGACGCCGGGTCGGTGACCGGCAACTGGCAGGCATAGTGCTCGCAGACGTAGGCGGTGGGCAAGCCATCCTGCATCACGCGCTGTTCGAACAGCGGAGAATCATTGACCGGAGGGTCGCCGGGATCGGCCAGGCCCGCAACCACGCGATTGGGCAGGTAACGTTGGCCGATCTGGGCGAGCAACTCTCGCGTATCCGGATGCTCGCCCGGGCCGACGATGACTATCTCCTTCGGCAATGACACATAGAAATCGAGTGCGCCCAGCCAGTGTCCGGTGGCCGACGGGGCGCGACCGAAAAGCTGCTGCATGGCGCGAAGGGGCGTGGCCCCCTTGGCCGAGTATTCGTCGTTGCCGGTAATCACCGCCAAGCGCAGCAGGATGTCGGAGGCGACAGACCCGCCACAGGGCTGCGCGTTGTCGAACACATCGCGGGGCCGGATCACCAGGGTCTCGTGGTCGCTACCCGTGTCGTAGAACCCGCTCGCAGCGTCATCCCAGAACAGGGCGATCATGCCATTGGCGGTGGCCACGGCTTCCTGCAACCAACTAGGCTCCAACGTGGCTTCGTGCAGGGACAACAGGCCGTCAGCGAGGCAGGCATAGTCTTCGAGATAGCCTTTCAGCTTGGCCTGGCCGTTGCGCCAGGTACGGAGCAGGCGGCCGTCGGATTCCCGCATGGCGGAGAGGACGAAGGCGGCGTTCTTGCGCGCAGCGTCCAGGTAGTCGGAGCGGTCCAGGGCCGCGCCGGCCTCGGCGAATGCGCGTAGCATGAGTCCGTTCCACGAGGTTAGGACTTTGTCATCACGCAACGGGTGGATGCGCCGTTCGCGAACCTCGAGCAGGACGGCACGAGCCCGGGCGACGGCGGCCGACAAGGTCGCTTCGGACACGCCCCGGCGACTGGCGTAGTCCTCCAAGGGCGTGGATACGTTGAGAATGTTGGCGCCCTCGAAATTGCCGCGCTCCGTGACACCGTAATATCCCATGACGAGGTCGGCATCGTCTCCCAAAAGGAGCTGAAGTTCATCGGGAGTCCAGACGAAGAACTTGCCCTCGACGCCCTCGCTGTCGGCGTCCTGGGCGGAGTAGAAACCGCCTTGGGAGTCGGTCATTTCGCGCAGGACGTAGTCGAGGGTCTCTTCGGTGATGCGCCGGTACAGTGGTTTGCCGGTGACCTGCCAAGCGTGGAGGTAGAGGCGGGCCAGGAGCGCGTTGTCGTAAAGCATCTTCTCGAAGTGGGGAACGAGCCAGTAGGCATCGGTGGAATAACGGTGGAAACCGCCGCCAACCTGGTCGTAGATGCCGCCATAGGCCATCTTCTGGAGGGTCAGTTCCACCATTTCGAGGGCGCGGGCGTTGAACCCATGACGGTTGTAACGCAGGAGGAACTCGGGCGTCATGGGCTGAGGGAATTTGGGGGCGTTGCCGAAACCGCCGTTGAGGTGGTCGAACTGAGTCGCCAATTGCGAATAGGCGTTGTGCATCACCTCCGTGGTCAGCGGCGTGAAGCCGCGAGGCATCTCGCTGGTGCGGCCCATCTGCTCGGACAGCTGGCGGGTGACGCGGTCGATCTCGCCCTTGTTGGTGTGATAGGCCTGGCTGGCGGCGGCCAGCAGACGGGGAAACCCGGGCATGCCACTGCGGTCTTCGGGCGGGAAGTAGGTGCCGCCGTAGTAGGGGTGACCCTCCGGTGTCAGGAACACGGTCATGGGCCAACCGCCGCTACCGGTCATCATCTGGACGGCTTCCATATAAACGGCGTCCAGGTCGGGCCGCTCCTCCCGGTCCACCTTGATATTGACGAAGCTGTCGTTCATGAGAGCGGCGATGTCATCGTTCTCGAAGGACTCGCGCTCCATGACATGGCACCAGTGGCAGGCGGAATAGCCGATGCTCAACAGGATGGGCCGATCTTCGGTACGAGCGCGGGTGAGAGCTTCCTCGTTCCACGGATACCAGTCGACCGGATTTTCGGCGTGTTGCAGGAGGTAGGGGCTGGTCTCGTTGATCAGGCGGTTTGCCATGGGGATACTCTCCTGGGCGCGGTTGGGGAGGGCTGGGCGGAGGATTGCGTATGCCGGGCCGTTTTGTTAGTCCGGCGGGTTTCGTAACGTGATTGACGAATTCCGTCACGTACGTCATTGGGCGATTCTAACGGTTCAGGCCGCGATTTCGAAGTCCCTGAGGTGGGCCGGAGGGCAGTCCGGCGAGCGGTCGCCCGTAATGCGGCCGGGGCGGTCACGCGGTGAAAATACTGGTCCAAAACGGGTTGTCGATGGGGTGTTTTTGGCATCTCAACCCCGATTTTAGGCGTGTCAACCCCCGGTTTTGAGGGTGTCGATTTGGAGGTGTCGACGGCCAGATTGCGGGGCTCGGTTTTTCTCAAGGGGGCGCTTAAGGATCACTGTTTGCGGGTCCGGGGGCGTCTGGAGGCTGTCCGGGGCGACGAAAATCCGGCGAAACGCAAGTTCTAAAACGCCTTCTCGATGGGGTGTTTTTAGCAGCTCAACCCCCCATTTTGGGGGTGTCAACCCCCTGTTTTGAGGGTGTCGATTTTCGCCCAAAGCGCTCGGATTTTCCGGGGCGGCGGCCAGGTTGTCGCCAGTCCGGGAGGTCCGGGTCCGCGATGTTGGTCATGGAGGGGCCCGGTCGATCTCGCGTTTCGGGTGTTGACCGGATGATAGCACGGGGCGGCGGGGCGGCGATTGGGGAGGTGGTTGTGGGGTAGCGCGGTGGGACGGGCGGTCGGTGGACGGAGGCGCTGATGGGGGGCCGGGCGCCGGGTTCGCCGGGGGAGGGGAAAGCGGAGGCTGCGCGGGGTTGTGCGGCGACGACCAGATGCAAATGAACGATGGGACGCCTGCGGACCGGCACTGGCAATGTCGGGTCATCTGCGGCCCACGACCGCGTCGCCGTCGATCCTGACCCGATTGCCAGGATGTCAGGAGGAACGCATCACAACCGCAGGATCGCATAGAGCCGGGCCCGGTGGGTCCGCGGCAGCACGAACAGACCCGAGGGAAGCCGCGCCCTCGAGTTCGCCCCACGCGTGCCCGCTTTTGGCGGTGGTATCGTCAGTATCAGGATTTACCGGACTTGTGGATTAGCAGGATTAAGAGCGCTCTGCCGCACATGGTCTCAATCCTGATCAATTCCATACTCCTGTGCATGTAACGTGACGGTTCAGTACCAATACCTTCACCGTGGCGTCACCAGAACAGACTGACATCAAGCTCACACTGAGCGACACCAGCATCGGGCTTCAATTCACGCTACACGGCGGCGTTGAGGTCGCGGAAAGATGGTTACGCGGCGGACAACCGCGTCGACTGAATAGACTGATCTGGACGAATGCTTTGTGTGACCGTGGCAGGTCGAGGTTCCGCGCTCCGCGCATTGGAATAGCAAGGGCGGGTTGTTGCGCGGGTCAGGTTTTCAAGGCCCGTACTGTTTGGGTGCCCACGGGTTAACCCGTGGGCAGTCAGTATCGGATTCCGAGGAGACCTCCTTCTTCCGACTCGTCGGTGAGGCGGCGCCTGACGAAACTTTGTAAGTTGAACGTAGGGGAAAACTCGCCAGAAGGCAGCGTGTCGGAGTTGAGTGCGCAAACGTATTGGAATCCGTTGTTGTCGGCCTCTCGCTGGGCCAATTCCAAGGACTGAGCGACTTGGCGTTCATCGACGCCGTCAAAGATGGTGCTGTCGTGCATTAGCAACCGAGGAGACGAGTATTTCGCGGCCCACAACTGCGCGAGCATCAAGTCGTAGCAGAAGATTTTCATATTATTTATGCCCTGGCTGCCAGACCGCATGATGTCGACGTCGAAACTAAATCCGGTGTCAGCGACGTTGACCACCAGATCACCCGGGGCGCTGTAGAGGGCCTGCGAGTACGTGTTAAATATGCTGATAGCTGTCGTTCGCGCCTCGCGTCTTTCGTCGAAATCTCGGCGGGCAGTCTGGAGCAGGAGCTCGCGTTTTACTCGCACCTCGCTTCTGCCTTGCTCGAATCTCTGGAGATTCGAAATGCGATTGTCGACATCGTTGCGTCTGGACACTAATCCGAGATGTAACTCTTCCAATGCTGTGAATTCTTGTAACGCTCCGTGGGTTCGTAAAACCGAGAATAACTGTGCGCGTCTTTCCATATCGGACTGTAATTCGAGTCTGCGCTGGCTTATGTTGCTCTCGATTCTTTGGATCTCGGACTGGAGGTATGCTCGCCGGTTAGAAACGATTTGTCGATGAAAATCCTGTACTTCCTCGAGGCGGCGCCTGACTATGTCCGGCATGGTAACGCCGACTTCCTGGTAGAGTTCGAGAAGGTCGTCGGTTCCGGGATCTTGGTCGTATTCTAAGGACGATTGGTACAGGTCCAAAAGTCTGCCATCAGCGATATTGGCGTTAGACATTTGTTGGATGCGGGAGGTTAACAGGTTGGCGTCCTGCTCGATCTCAGCGTACTCTGCGTGGACGCGGAAATTCCGTAGGTTATCCGACCGCTGGCGTATCTCCGAATCCAGTCGGGTTCGTTCGGCTTCGAGATTGCCAAGGTTGCCGACTAAACCTTCTAGCAATCCTTCACGTGCGGCGCGGCGGAGCCCGTTTAGAGTGATTTCGTTGTCTTTGAGTTCTTGGAGCTCGCTGGCGTGTTGCCATGCCAGGTCCAGTAGGAAAGCGTTATTGACCTGCTTGTCCCATTCGCGCTGGCTCCTGTAGTGGGTGAAGGGTGACGAAAATGCGTCTCTGGTTCTCCGAACCACGTACGAGAATAGGCTTCTAAATGTAGGCTGGTATTTGGGGAGAGGTCCTTCCAGGCTGAGCCCGAAAAGTTGTTGGCCTAGGAAGGTATTCCAATCGGTAATGCGCATCGCCAGTCCATCGAGTTGGCGCTCGCCCACGTCCATGAGGTCGTCAACGTCGCCTTGCAGCAGGACCCGACTTGGTCCGTCTGTGCTTCGGGTGACGGTCAGAGACCGGTCTTCAATCTGTAACCCTACCGTAAACGTCCACCCTTTCAAAGGAGCCACTAACAGGCCTCGATTAGGACGTGTCCCCGCGCCAAGGCAGAAGTGAATAATTTCGAATAGGGTGGTCTTGCCAAGCCCGTTTCTGGAATCGCCCCTGGTGGATTCCTTGGTGCGGTCAGCCAAGATGACATTGAACCCGGGCGTGAATTCGACCTCCTTGAATGAAGGCATGTTGCTGCGAACCGATGAAATCATGGGTCGGACCTAATCAGGAGTCCGCGTTCGTAATCGATCGCTCCAACCGCAAAGAGGTAGTCCAGCGACAGGATGAAGTTGCCAAAACTCGCGATTTCCCGTTCGTCTTTGACTGATTCCCAAAGACGACTTACGTTCGTCGGACGGTCTAGTACCGTTTCAATCTGATCTTGCAGGGTAGATATGTTGGAGCTTACGGCGAGCATCTTGGGTGGTAAACCGCCAGTCTATGGCTGATTTTGCTGCGTTGCGCTCGCGTTCGAGCGCCGCAACCTCTCGCCGCAGCTCCGGCTCATCGCTGATACGGCGGTTCAGACACCCTCTGCTGAAGACGCTCAACTCGATCTCAGCCATGTTCAGCCAGCTGCCGTGCGTGGGAGTGTAATGAAACTCGAGGCGTTGGGCGATGCGCCGAGCTTCGCCGGGCTCAAATGCTTCGTAGAGTGAGCCGAGCTTGTGGGTGTTGAGGTTGTCCAGTACCAGCCTGACCACCTCGGCATCGGGGTAGGCCTCGTCCACCAGCCACCGCATCTGGTACGCGAAGTCCACCGCAGTGCGGCGCTCGGTCACCGCCACATGTCTCCATCCACCCTTCGGCTCGCAGATCATGAACAGGTTCCGTGTCCCGTTGCGCTGGTACTCGGTGTCATAGCGTGCCATCCGTCCGGGGGCAGCCGCCAGGGGCGGACGCACCTCCCCAGTCAATTGCCGGGAGGTCTCGTCGAAACACACTACCGGCCGCTCCGGATGGTACGCCTGTTGGTACAGGTCCAGCACGTCCTCCATCCGCGCCACGAACTCCCCGCTCACCTTGGGGATACACCACTCCTTCTTCTGCCACGGCTTGAGTTCGTTTTTTTGAGCATCTGGCGCACCGTCTCCAGGGAGATGCTATCGGCAAACTCCAACTCCACCACCTGGTCGGCCAACAACTGGAGTGTCCAGTGCGTGTGCCCTTCGGGCGCGGCGCTGCACGCAATGGCGATCAGGTGCGCTTCCTGCCTCCCGTCCAGCTTGCGCTCCTGGCCCGGCCGCGGTCGGTCATTGATGGCGGCCTCAAGTCCTTCCTCCACGTACCGCTTCCGTGCTCTGGCGACCGTGGCCGCGTTGACCAACAGCACATCGGCTATCTCACGGTCCCTAACCCCCTGGTCAGCCTTGAGCAGCGACAGCGCACGCTTCACGGTGCGCACTGACGCCTTGCCTCGCTGGGACACCTCATTGAGACGGGAACGTTCGGCCTCGGTCAGTTCCACTTTATACTTGATGGCAGCCATGGCTGGGCACTCCCTCACAGAAAGATCATGCCCAAGTATGGCTGCTTTCTTATATTCTTACAAATCTACCTGGCAACGGTACTAGGTGCCCGAGCACCAGAGCGCCTATCCCAACCAGTGAACGATTGGTTGGGATGTGCTTGTTGGGCAACAATGTCATTGTTCGAATACCTCGCACCGTTCGAACAAGTACACTAAGACTGCCAGTCCGGCGCATTGGTGTTGGAAATCTGCCCTGCCTTGCGTGGAGAATTGGAACATAGCTGCGAATAAAGCATCGCCCTCTAATCCGGCTTGCCTTTGTTGCTCATACTCGCCAATGAAGCCAGAAGTTAATCTGCCGACGAAAGTGCGGTTACGGCTGCCTGTGCTTTCGATGTATTCTTTGACTTGTTTGGTCTGCGCCATGCCTGTTCGGAACAGTTGGCTAGACCGTTCAGTAAGTCCGTTCTTGGTGATTTTGTCTTGAGGCGGGATGACGGTAAATGGTGACATCGGAAGTTGCTCACCGTCCACGAGTACATTCGTGATCACTTCCAGCTCAGCAAAAGTTATGTTGGGCATTTCTTGAACCAAAAATCGGTGGTGTCGGTCTTCTTGGTCTTCCTTCCATGTCCGCAACATTTCGACGGTGTAGGTGCTGTCTTGGGCGTCAACCAGGGCGTGGTGAGTTGCGCAAAGGATCATGAGATTGTCGTAAGAATTGCGCTGTTGGAGGGTCAAATTCGGATTAGCTCGAGGGCCGTCGTCGCTAAGCGACTCGATGTGGGCAATCACGCCTAGTACCGTTGCCAGGTAGATTTGTAAGAATATAAGAAAGCAGCCATACTTGGGCATGATCTTTCTGTGAGGGAGTGCCCAGCCATGGCTGCCATCAAGTATAAAGTGGAACTGACCGAGGCCGAACGTTCCCGTCTCAATGAGGTGTCCCAGCGAGGCAAGGCGTCAGTGCGCACCGTGAAGCGTGCGCTGTCGCTGCTCAAGGCTGACCAGGGGGTTAGGGACCGTGAGATAGCCGATGTGCTGTTGGTCAACGCGGCCACGGTCGCCAGAGCACGGAAGCGGTACGTGGAGGAAGGACTTGAGGCCGCCATCAATGACCGACCGCGGCCGGGCCAGGAGCGCAAGCTGGACGGGAGGCAGGAAGCGCACCTGATCGCCATTGCGTGCAGCGCCGCGCCCGAAGGGCACACGCACTGGACACTCCAGTTGTTGGCCGACCAGGTGGTGGAGTTGGAGTTTGCCGATAGCATCTCCCTGGAGACGGTGCGCCAGATGCTCAAAAAAACGAACTCAAGCCGTGGCAGAAGAAGGAGTGGTGTATCCCCAAGGTGAGCGGGGAGTTCGTGGCGCGGATGGAGGACGTGCTGGACCTGTACCAACAGGCGTACCATCCGGAGCGGCCGGTAGTGTGTTTCGACGAGACCTCCCGGCAATTGACTGGGGAGGTGCGTCCGCCCCTGGCGGCTGCCCCCGGACGGATGGCACGCTATGACACCGAGTACCAGCGCAACGGGACACGGAACCTGTTCATGATCTGCGAGCCGAAGGGTGGATGGAGACATGTGGCGGTGACCGAGCGCCGCACTGCGGTGGACTTCGCGTACCAGATGCGGTGGCTGGTGGACGAGGCCTACCCCGATGCCGAGGTGGTCAGGCTGGTACTGGACAACCTCAACACCCACAAGCTCGGCTCACTCCACGAAGCATTTGAGCCCGGCGAAGCTCGGCGCATCGCCCAACGCCTCGAGTTTCATTACACTCCCACGCACGGCAGCTGGCTGAACATGGCTGAGATCGAGTTGAGCGTCTTCAGCAGAGGGTGTCTGAACCGCCGTATCAGCGATGAGCCGGAGCTGCGGCGAGAGGTTGCGGCGCTCGAACGCGAGCGCAACGCAGCAAAATCAGCCATAGACTGGCGGTTTACCACCCAAGATGCTCGCCGTAAGCTCCAACATATCTACCCTGCAAGATCAGATTGAAACGGTACTAGCGTTACTGCCGGGTCGTTGTCGTTGGCTGGCAGCACACATATCACGTCGCAATCCGGGAAGGCGCATAGGCCACCTGAATGTGACCACAAAAGGGCTCGGACAGCGTTGGTGTAATTCCTGTTCCCTGGCGTGGACATCCGCCGTTGTCGCTCCTTCTCGGTTCTGCCTGATATTTGTGGATGGCGTCCGATATCAGCCGTAAAAATGGGGCAAAACAGGCTGTATTGGGGCCGTCGCCAATCCCCTCGCGATGGTCGCTTCTTGGTGTCGCGGCCTCTTCGACTGAAACAGCTTGGTCGGTGACGATAAAGCTCACCATCGTGGATCACAGGGTTGTTGCACTATACCGCGTGCTTGAGGGTGCCATCAAGAAAACAGGCTAGCTAACGGGCATCCGGTAGGCACGCATGGTGGGATGGGAAAACCGGCTGAGTCGCTGCGAAATCCGATAGTGGACGTGGAGCGGGGCGCTCCCCAGGTGGAACTGGACGGCGGCGGCACCGTCAAAGCAGCCGCCTTCAGCAGCGTCGATGGAGCGGCGGCCGTCTTCATCTAGACCGTGGCGGTGGGCGACACCGACACCGACGGCATTGCCATCAAAGCGGACAAGGTCAGCCTGAACGGGGGGACCATCAAGGATGCAGATGCTAACGATGCCACCGGATGTGGGAGCGCGCTCCATAAGCCCGAATCCACCGAAGGGATGCGGTGGAGTTGATCAGACGAGGTATGAAACGTGAAGGGAAGGCCGGCAAGGCTTTGATCCCGACGGATTGGGACGGGTGCTGAGTGTGTCAGCGGCGCCAAGGGGATTATTGGCGGGCCGCGGCGCCGGAGACGGGCGAGACCAGCAGGGAGACTGCGGCCGGAGACACTGGGGGCCCAGCCTGGCGCGGGTCAGCCAAGCCTGTGGATAATCGTGCGGACGGGTCAGAGGCGGCGGCGTCAGGAAGGGAGCGGCAGGGCGCTACTGAACTGGTTTTGCCAGGGCCAGCCCTGGGGGAGGTGCAAAGTGAGGCGGCGCGCCTTGCGGGTGAGTCGTCCGGCCAAGGAGAAGAAGCGTCGGCGTAGGGTCTTGGTGGTTGCTGCCGGTTCGCCCAGGCCGATGCGCGTTGTCCAGCGGGCCAGATTGTGGGCGATGACTTGTACGGCCAGCCAGGCGCCGTTGGCGGGGAAGCGTCCCGAGGGGAGATGGTTGAGACCCACGCCGTACTTGAGGTCGCGGATGACGTTCTCGATCTCGGCGTGGCGGCGATGGTCGGCCTCCAGTTCCAGAGTGCCCAGGTCCAGGGTGTCGCCCTCCCGGTCGGTGATGAAGGCGTGATAGCTGTAGCTGGTAAACAAGGCAAGTTGGGAGCCGGGAGTGGGCTTGACCCGACGGATGATGAGGCGCGCGGCTGTGGCGTCTGGCTCATTCTGGAAGGGGGTATAAGTTGTCTCCGCCACATCGGCAGCGTCCTCCATCCGGTAGGGTATGGGCGTCCAGTCTGCCTCGGGTATGGCCTCGATGATGTTGCGCACGCTCTGGTGTTGTCGAACGGTGATGGAGTAGCGGACACTCTTATCGCGACAGGCGGCGATGATGGCGTGGGTGTAGAAGCCGCTGTCGGCCCGCACCGTGAGTGGTCCGGTGGCTCCGGCATAGCGCACGCGGCTCACCGTCTCCCGCAGGAAATTGGCGGCGCCGCGCGTCGTGTTGGCTCGGCCCTTTCGCAGCCGTGCCATCAGCACGTCGCCGGTTCCGGCGGCGATGGCGAGGAGCGGATGATAGCCCCGCTGGCCGGCATAGTTGTGGCGTTGCGCGCCTTCCTTGGCCAGCCCGTAGGTCTCACCGACGGTGGAATCAAGGTCGATGGTCAACGGATCATCGCCAGGTCCCGCCCCAGCCGCCCAGGCCCGGGCCAGCAGCTGCCGGCTCACCCGATCCAACTGGCGGACATGGCCCCAGCGGAAACTCCGCAGGAAGGTCCCCAAGGTGGACGGCGCCTTGACCGCACAGCCCAGGACCCGCTCAGTCCCGCCGGAACGCAGCGCGTCGGCGTCGTCAATGCAGTCGCCGCCGGCCAATGCCGACGCTACCAACGTCAGCAGCTTGTCTCCGGCATTCGCCCGACCCAGCGCATTCCCCAGCTCAACGTGGTGGTCCACCAGCTCGCCCACTCCCAGATGATGGGCCAAAGTGACCGGCAGGATCAGTCCGGCATTGGCCACCAGACGGTGGTCGTCGAAGGGTAACAGTTCAGAGTTGAGGGGAAGTGAGCAGTTGACGGCAGGCAGCGATGGGGTTGAGAGCTTGTGCTCGCCAGGTGCCGAAGATTGAGGCCAGCGTCATCTTGGTGTCGGTGCCCTGCGCTGAGCGGGTGCCCCCGCTGACCTTGCGGCTGACCACCAAATGGCGCAGGCTGCGCTCGGCGGCATTGTTGTCCGGCGGCACTTCCGGTTGGGCCACGAAGACGAAGAGTTCCTTGATGTGCTTCTCCATGCGTCGGCACAGTCTGGCCGGGACGGCCGACGGGTCGTCCCGGAATGGACGGCAGAGGGCCAGCAGTCGCCTTTCCAGGGTCAGTTGGGCGGTGCGGCGTGGTGGTTCTGAAGGGTGGGTAAAGGTCGTGGCCTGACGGTAGAGTTGGTGGACGGCGTCAGCCCACTGGTCCAGTGATCTATCATCAGGGTAGAGGACACGCAGGTCGTGGATGTCCCGCAGCAGGTGAGCCCAGCAGCGTTGCTTGGGAGCGTCGTAATGGTGGTAGGCGGCATAGAAGTCGCTGACCAGCACGCCAGCAAACTCCTTGCCCAGGACTTCGTCGACCACGGCCTTGCCCCGACCACGCCGCAGGAAGTACCGCTGGTCGGAGGTGCTGAAAGTCCACACGTAGCCGTTGTGTCCGTCTTCACGCCAGCCGGTCTCATCGGCGTGGACCACTGGGCTGCCGCGGACGCGCTCCAGTATGCCCGCCAGTTCGGTCTGCGCTTTGCCCGCCACGGTGCGTGTGGCATTTACGATGGCGCCCAGGCTGAGGCGCAGCCCGTGCACGGTGTCCAGGTACCATTGGATGGTGCGTAACGGCAGCCTGGCCTCCTCCCGCAGGGCTGCAATCAGGCTGATGACATTGACCCCCAGACGCTGCTTGCCCATCACCACGCCGTCCAGTTGTGCTTTGGGAACACAGCAGCGTCGGCACTGTGGACAGGTGCGGGCCAGGTAAACGTGCTCGGTTACCTGCGCCGGAACCTGGGGCAGGTCGATGACCTCCCGAGTGCGCTGGGCCCAGCCTCCGGACAAGTGGGTCCCGCAGTCGGGACACTGCTCCACCACATGCTCCACTCGGTGGGTGGGCGTCATGCGGGATCGGGCAAAGCCGTGAAACCGGGGTTTGCGTGGCTCCTTGGGACGTGCTGGCTCCCGGTCCGCTTTGGGCTTCAGACCGGGCATCCGGCGGGAGCTTTGGGGTTTGGCTTGGCCTTCCAACTGGGCAATCCGCTTCTCCAGCCGCTCGATGATGGCTTGCTGGCGGACTATGATGCCAATCAGGACATCCCGGTCAGCTGCCCTGAGATTGATTTCGGTATCCATCCCAGTTATATGACATAACCACCGCCCCCAAAGCCAGCCACCCGCAAACCAAGTTCGCCCAATTCACCCCACCAACTCTGAACAGTTACGTCGAAGGCGATCCGGATGCGGTCGGGCTGCTCAGGTGGTAGCATCCGTTGGGTGCTCCTCGTTTCGGGCTGGTTTCTTTGATCAAAAACCATTATCCCCGAAGCCGGGAGCACTTTCTCATCCCTTCATCACGCCGCCACACTCATCCTTTCGGTGGATTGGGGTTTAGGCAGTGGAGTAGGCAGGGAGCGGTGATTGCTGTCGGAGGAGCGTTTCTGACCGATCCTCGACCAATCGCGGGACGCTGTAAGAGGCTTGGGCGGCGGTGGAGAGTTTCTGGCCCAGGGACGGGGATCGGTCGTCGGGTGATTGGGGACGCAATGGGGAGGTGGGCTTTGAGGGCGAGGGTCGTAGCAATGAGACCCATAAGCGCAGGGGACGGTGGGCGGTGGTAGGGAGTTGCTGTACTGCGGGGTTGCCAGTCGGGGGGACCGTGGGTCGTCGGCGTTGGCGGCGGCGGCAGGGTCCGGGTGGGTGTTGCAGAGCCTGACGGTATCGCGGTAAACGTTGCGGTCGTCTTTGGTCCTGGTGTCTCGTTCGCCGCGGATTGCGTCGTCAGGGAAGGTGGCGTCGGGGTCGCAGACGCAGCGGTGGTTGATTTCGACTTCGTGCAACGAACGTTTCTTCAAGGCTTCGCGGTAATGATGGGTTTCCCAGCGATTTTCGCTGGGGCGGGCCACGCGGCGGAACGGCTGGCCGCGGCCCGGTTGAGTTTCGCTGGTGATGGTGATGTCCGAGGCGGGCCGGAGGACGCGGGTGGCCGGATCGGAGATCTCGGTCGGGGCGTGGCGCATGGCGCGGGAAGTGGGCGCCGGTGGCGGAGGTGGATCCGTGAAGCGGGTCGGCTCGTCAGATGTGTTGGTCGGGTAGCGGCCAAGCGAGACGCGCTTTTCGGCGGCGGCGTTGCAGTGGAAGTAGACGCGGATGATGGGATGGCCGACGCCGGCGAAGTCGGCAAGGTCGCCGATGGATAGGGAATACCCGGGCTCGGTTGTGGACGGGTGATGTTTTCCATTCGGCATGGTCGGCGCTGAGGTGGTACACGACGACGCGAATGGCTGGTATTTGGTCCCAGTCAGCTTCGAGGGCGTCGTCGGTATGCCAAACGCGGACGGCGGCATGGCCGAGGGTGATGATGATGGCCGGTGTGGATGTAGTGGCCGGGCCGCTGCATCCATCGGCGTTGCAGGCTTGCGGGCGGACGATCTGTATTCCCTGGCCGGAAATGTTGATCTCGGCGTCGGATGCCTGGGTGGTGAGCCTGGTGTCCTCGGCGATGCTCTCGCCTTTGAGGCGGCATTGGACCAGGTAGCTTGCGGCGCCGACGACGGGGTCCCGATTGGCGATGATCCGGGTGGCGCTCGGTTCGACAATCAGTATGGGATCGTTGGGTTTTCGTGGCGGCTGCGGTCCGGTTGTGGGGCCGACGCTCGACGCTGCGAGATCGCCACGTCGCTTCGCTTCTCGCAATGACGGTCGAACGGCCCGGCGAAGTCTCACCGGGCCATTCGATCATTCTGAGGCAAGCGCTCACTTTGGGTCGTGGGCGCTGAGGGTTGCCGGTGCTTGTGCTAAAGAATGCCACCGACGCTGCGAGATTGCCACGTCGCTTCGCTCCCCGCAATGACAATCGAACGGCCCGGCGAAGTCTCACGGGGCCATTCGATCATTGTGAGGCAGGCGCCCGCTTTGGGTCGTGGGCGCTGAGGGTTGCCGGTGTTTGTGCCAATTAAGGCTTTGGGCCGCGGCCTTTGTAGTAGTTGCTGACGGCGTGCTTGACGTCCTGGTACTTGCCGACGAAGGACACTCCCTTATGGTCGTAGGTCCATGTCACGTTTCCGAAGCGCTGGATACTTCCCATGGGCCGGCCATTCAGGATTACCAGGGACTGTTTCCCATCCGGTTGACTGAACTCCGTTGGGTTGATGGTCTTCTCCATTTTATTTGGCCTCTCATCGCGTGGTATTGGACGGAGTTGGAGTGGCTCTGGTTAGAAGGGCAAGGGGCCGCGGTTGCAGCCGCTCGCGTCATTTCCCTTGCAATCTGGATGCAGTTGCCGGATTCCGGCTGCGGAGAGGGCGGAGTCAGTGTATTCCTAGCACTGTCCCTGGTGGATCGTGGCTTTCTGCGATCGCTCCGCCGCGTCGTCGTAGGTCGAGCCGGTTCTGATACCGACCGTACCCACTGACTTGTCGTTCAGCACCGTGTGGAACCGGAATCGCGGCTCCTCGGCTGGATTATCGTTCGATGTGCTCCGCAGCCTGATGGCCCTGATCGACGCATGTCCTCTGGTCACTCCGGATTGCGGTCTGTGCAGTTTCATCATGGGGCACCTCGTATGTTTGACGACGAGGAGTAGAAAGGTCTGACGATTGCGTGTCGCGCGAGGCAGCGTGGCGGCGAGGCTAAGGGGAGTGGCGGGGCTGGCAATTCCGGCACAAACGGGTTTACGCAACAGGGCTTTGGCGTACTGCATCTGGTGTCAATGCGAGGGCAAATGCTGAGGCCAGGACCCGGGTGGGTATCCTGGCCTCCAATCTCCTTCTGCTCCGGTTGCCCGTTGGCTGGTCTTTCGAACGGTGCGTTATCGGCGCCGCGATGCGCCTTTTGGCCATATGGCCGGCACCCTGGGCTCAACGGTCGCCCGATGCGTCCGGTATCCCCGCCGGTCGGAGCGGTTCAGCGAACCGCCACGGCGTCACCGGCAGGGCGCCGACAAATGCATTGCCACTGATGGTGCCTCGTTATCAGAGAAACCGCTTTTTACCTCCTGCGTTGACGACGGTTCTGTTCCTGACCATCGGGTTACGGTGGGTGGGGATGCCCAGCAACCCCAGCACTTAGAATAAATACTATACCGTATAACAATAATTGTCAAGGTCATCCCATCCGGCGCCAGGGGCATTCGATTGTTGTCGGCAGGGAGATGACCCAATCCGCCTGTCACGGTGCGATGCGACCGCTGTCGGCGAGAGCCCATGCTGCGGCCACGAGATTGCCACGCTTCGCTCACAATGACATTTGGGAAAATCGAATGACCCTGGCTACTGACGATCGGACTGCCTGCTGAAGAGCTGGCTTGCTGGTAGCATGGTCCGCGGCGTGGATTGAGCAGATGTGACAATGGCGATGCGACGGCGTTGGAACGGGGGGGATGAGCAACATCGGGATGCAAGCGGCGCAAGCGGGCAGTCCAGAGATAAACAAGGCGTGGTTTTTCGCCGTGCTTTCGCTGGCCGTTTTTTCGGGTCTGAGCGCGGTGTTCATTGTTCCACCGCTGCTGATGGAAATCGCGACGGATTTCGAGGTTTCGGTGGCGGTCGCGGGTCAGTTGGCCACCGTGACCTTCACAGCATGGGCGGTTTCCCTGCTCTGCGTGGGCCCCCTGTCCGATTCCTTCGGCCGCCGACCGGTGTTGCTCACCCGGCTGGTGGTGCTCTGCGGGTCGGTGGTCGCGTCGGCTTTCGCGCCCAATATCGAAACGCTGTTGGCGCTCCGGGTGCTGACCGGAATGGCAGGGGGGACGCTGCCACCCACCGCGGTTGGGGTAGTGTCGGATGTCATTTCCCCGGCCAGGCGGGCGCGGGCGGTAACCGCAATATTGGGCCCTGCAAGGGGTGGTTTCGGCGACGACCATCCCGCTGGTTGCGGTGATAGCAGACCAGGGAGGCTGGCGGCTTCCCTTCATGGCTTCAGGGCTGTTGCTGGCGCTGGCGTTACTGATGAACTGGATATGGTTTCCACGAGACACCGGTGAACACGCGCGCAACCGGGAATTTTTCTCCAGATATCGCTGGCTGCTGTCGTTGCGTTTTTTCCGCGTGGCCATAGCGGTTGGGGTGACGCAACGGATCGCTTTCTGGGCGACGCTGAGCTTTTTCCCGGCGTACCTGATACTCACATACGAAGTGAGCGTCGGATTCGTGGCCCTGCTGCTGGTGATAACAGCCGTAGGGCAGGTGATCGGAAGCTATTTCGCCACTTGCGTGGCAAAGCAGAGGTACCGTGCTGTCCTGATCGCGAGCACTTCGGCGGCAGGCGGGGTCTGCGTATTCCTGCTGTTCTCCTCGGATCCGGGAATCTGGTTGTCGGTGGCGGTGGCCACGGCTGGCACGGGTCTGTTGAGCGTGGCAATGCCGTCGCTGGTCGCCGCCAGCACCGAGTATTCGGGGGAATCCAAGGCCACGGGGGCCAGTCTGATGGGCCTGAGCAACCAGACGGGAGGAGCACTGGGGGCCGCGTTCGCGGGCGCGCTGTTGGCGAGCACGGGCTACCTGGGAATGGGCTTCCTGATCCTCGGTGTGACGATCGCGTGCGCACTTTTGACGAGCCTGTTCGGCAAGCAGTTCGGAGAGGCCGCGGGTCGGGCGGGCCAGGATTGACCGAGTGGGGACGAGGACTCCGGCGACGACGGCATTGATGTGCGGAATAATTGCCGCATCTATGGTCACCCCACGGGAGAGCCCCGGCATGGACTGGTCTGGTCTTTGTACCCTGTGCGAGCCTATGGGCCGGCAGGCGTTGGGCGGCCGCATGAAACCATAGTCGCCAGCGCACAGGTCTTTGAGACTACCGAGGCAGCCACCGCCGACGCGTTACGAATATTAGCGTGCTGGCCGTCGGGAGGGACAAGCCCCTGCAGTCGGCCATTCGCTCCATCCTCGACGATTGAGGTTTACGGCGGTGGTCGCCATGTCATTCCCGCTCCCGACCTCGCCCTGGCCCGACCAGCCGGGGTTTACCTTTGCCCGCCGACCGCTGCTAGGCCGTACAGCACCGTGCTATCCTGCCGGCATCATGACTCCTACCCCAGTCACCCCGCAAGACATCATCGGCATGATTTGGCAGTCAGCCCTTGCGCTATCAGTAATTGGAGGCGCAGCCATAGCGGCATGGCGTCTGAACATCTTCCGCTACTTTCAGCCCTCCGCCACGATCGAGCTGGAGGTTCATTCTTGTGAAGCCGCTCCGTCATGGAACGCCATAACGATCATCGCCAAAATCACCAACACCTCCCGCGTCAAGATCACCATCCCAGAGACGTACTGGGGTATTCGAAGCCTCGCACCTTACACCGATGAATGGATAGCTGAACACGCAACCTCCCTGCTCTCGTCATCATCTGTTAAGGCGGACAATTTCGTATTCCCATGGGACGTCATCCATCTCATTACCGAGACCGCGAAGGAGGCCTATGTTGAACCAGGGGAAACGCACACTGAGTCTGTCAGTTTGCCAATCTCCGCTGCGTACCGAGATTTAGATGTGCTGGTCGCATTTCGCAGGTCGACTTGGCCAAAAAGCAAGCTCTCCAGCCATGTTTGGACCGCCCAGTGCGTGCACCGAATAGACCGGCCAGTTGAAACTTCCGATCCCCCGCAAAGTCCTGATCCTTCCGAGTTGCCGGATCTGCCCTCGCGGACCACCGACCGATAGCGGGCAACAAGGGTAATCCCTGAGGTGAGCAGGTGATTATCCCCGCCGGCTTCAGCGTTTTTTCGACATCCTGGGTCGGTTGGTGGCGGCGCCGGTTGCGGGATCGACCTTCCGAGCTTTGCAGTGCGCCCTTGAAGAATGGAACAATTCGGGAGCGACGACCTGAACGGATTCGGACAGTAACTTGCGAGTTACGGCGCGAAAACACGTTAGTTGCCGCCGGGGTTCAGGAGGCGTGCGCAAAGGCAAGCCTCAGGCTGCGATGACCACCAGCACCGCTCGCCGGTGCAATCGCGCCACAATGGCCGGGACAGCGCCGCCGATCGCAAGTACCGGAACAGGCTCGTCGCCTCGGGCCGGGACGGGTCGAGCCGGCGGCGGCGAGGACCCCGGCGACGACGAGATTGCCGCGCTTCGCTCGCAATGACGATTGGAAGGTACCGCAGGGTTCCCGACTCATTCCTGGTCGATCAGGCGGAGTACCAATTCGGCGAACTCGCCGCCCCGGTGCCGCCCATCGGTGCGGCCACCGGTCCACAGCAGCGGCCGATGGCCCTCGCCTTCAATAATCCTGAAGGTGGCGCCGGGAATATGGGCGGCGAACCGGCGGCCCCACTGTTCGGTGAAAACCGGGTCGGAGTCTCCAAAGATGACGTGCGCGGGCTTTTTCCACGACGCAAGGGCGTCGTACGCGGCGGCTTGGCGTCGGGCGTTTCCGGCTTCCGGTTGCGCAAATGGCAGCATCCAGGGCCACCGCAGCGGGCCGGCCGTTGCGTCGAGGCTGTCGAACGGAGCCAGAACCGCGTTCGGGTAGTTTCTGGCCGGCGGCGGCGGTGTGCCGGTGAACACGCCCGTGGTGAAATCGAGGGACTGCGATTGCACGTTCCACTGGCGCAGGGCATCGGTGTAGCCGAAGCCTTCGTGGTGCAGCCAGGTGTTGAGGATGATCAGGCGGTCGAAGCGGTCGGGCATCTCGGTCGCTATGATCAACCCGTTGGGCCCGCCCCAGTCATTCACCACGATGGTGATACCGCGCAGGTCGAGCCGTGTGACCAGGGTCTTCAGGGTGAGCACGTGATGATCGAGGGTGTACCAGTCGACGTCGATGACCTTGTCGCTCTTGCCAAACCCGATGTTGTCCGGCGCGATGACACGGTATCCGGCGGCCGCCAGGGGCTGGATCGCGTCGCGGTACATGTAACTCCACACCGGCTCGCCATGCAGGAGTATGAAAGTGCCGGCTGCGCCCGATCCTTCATCGATGTAATGCATCCGCAGTCCGTCGATGTCCAGGTAGTGTGGCGCGAAGGGGAAGTCATCGACGGTCGCGAACTGCTCGTCGGGGGTCCGATGGACCCCCGGGATTGGCTGTTGGCCGAGGTCAGGTCCATAGGTCATGCTTGTCCTCGCTGTCTGGGGTCCAAGTTCTACGGGTTGATCGAACGGGCTGATTGTACCGGAATACGCCGGAAGGCAGGATTCCGCGCCCTAGCGGAGCGCATTCCATGATCAGGAAGTGTGTGGTGCTTCGCAAGGAACTCAGACATCGGAACGACCTCCCCGGAGTCCCACCGGCTAATCGGGAAATCTCCAGTCGACGGGGACGGTCCGTGTCGCAAATCCGGACCGGCCTGGAGGCCGTATGTAGGGATACTGGGCAGTCTGCTACAATCGGCGGGATCGCTCGTACGCCCCCAAGACTACGGGACGGGTTACGGATCGGGATGAACTGGGTAGCACGAATTCGGGGTTCGATGGCGCTAACGCTGCTGGTCGGCGTTCTGGCGCTTGCCGTCATTTCGTGCGCCCCGGCGTCGGGAGGCGGCGGCGGGGAAGTGGTCAGCAACGGGGGTCTTGCGGTAGGACAAACCGCTCCGCCGTTCGCCATGACGCTGGCCGACGGTTCGTCGGTAGACTCAAACGACCTGATAGCGAACGACCGGCCGGCCCACCTCTTCTGGTTCGCGACCTGGTGACCGGAGTGCCGCGCTGAGTTGCAGACGCTGGACCCCATCGCGACGGAATACAGCGAGATCGATTTCTACGTGGTGGCGTTCAACGAGCCCGCCGGAACGATTGAACAATACATCGAGGAGCAAGGTTATACGGACCTGATCGCGGCTCAGCCAGAAGGCACGATGCTGGCAGATCTGGAGATCACCCGGCAGATGGCCATGGTGGCCCTGAACTCGGAGGGAGTGATCTACCACCGTCAGCTGATGGGTTCCGCGGACCAGTGGGCGCCGCATTTTGCGCAATTGACCGAGGACCCGGACGCGGTACCTTCCAAAGAGCAAACCGAACAGCAAAAGGGACGGCGGTTGATGGACATGCAACTGCCGGCTTGATGACAATAGGCACCGGCGTCGTTGACGCCGCAACTGAGCAAGGTGAGAATGAAATACAAACTCCTGGTTGCAGGACTGGCGGCGCTGACCGTTACGTCGTTCGTGGCGTGCGGCTCCCCCGCGGCTTCGGAACCATCGATTCCCCAGCAGCCCACCGAAACCAGGTCCGAACCGAGCGGGGCCGCGGTGCAACCTGCCGCGACCGATCCGGCTCCTCCGCCGGCGCAAGCCGCGACCGCGACTGAAGCCCCCTCGGCGCCGACAAAGACGGCGACCGCAACTGCTGCCGTGGCGTCCACACCAACGGACGTTCCGGCAACCGACCCGCCTACGACAGCGGTGACCACCACAGCCACGCAACCGGCTGCCACCGAAATTCCCACGTCACCGGCAGCGACCAACACGACGGAGCCGGAACCAATGGCTGCCGAGGCGCCGGCGGTTGATGTCGGGACCCAGGTCGGGGAGACACCGCCGGCATTCGCGATGGACCGGTCTGACGGATCCCGGATCGAGTCGGGAGAAATCGTGGGTACCGGCCGACCGGTCTTCATGATGTACTTCGCGACCTGGTGACCAGCGTGTCGCGCCGAGTTACGGACGCTGAGCCCAATAGTTGCGGAACACGCTGGACAGGTTGACTTTTACCTCGTTGCCTTCAACGAGAGCGCGAACACCCTGGAAGAGTACATAGCTGAAAACGGATACACGGACATGATTGCCACGCAGCCGGTGGGATCAATGCTCGCCGACCTGCGGATTGTCAGCCAATCCTCGATGATCGCGGTCGGCAGCGCAGGTGTCATCACATTCCGCAAAGGCTACGGGGGTCGGGGAGCCGACTTCGGCGCGGAGTTTGACGGGCTGGTGCAATAGCCGCAGCACGGCAACTCCGTGCATCACCACAAGCAAAGCGGGCAACCTCACTGGTTGCCCGCACGCGTTTAATCTATTGGCCGCCGTCGGCGTGCGGCAGGCGTGCCGGCCAGCCCCGATTGCAACATGGAGGTTACCTCGGACAGCGGCATGGCGCCATGATTATCGCCATCGCGAGTGCGGACGGCAGCGGCGCCGGCGTCGGCCTCGCGGTCGCCGACTACCAGCATGTAGGGCGTCTTTTGCAGCTGGGCCTGGCGGATCTTCTGGTTCATTCGCTCGCTGCGGTCGTCGACCTCAACCCGGAAGCCGGCGTCGCGCAGTTGGGCGGCGACTGATTCAGCGTACTTGTTGTGGCGGTCGGCGATGGGAATCACGACGGCTTGGACCGGAGACAGCCAGAGCGGGAATGCTCCGGCATAGTGTTCGACGAGGACGCCGAAGAAGCGTTCCAAAGAACCCAGGATGGCGCGGTGGACCATGTAGGGCCGAGAACGGTTGCCCTGGTCGTCCTGAAAGACGAGATCGAAGCGTTCGGGCAGGTTGAAGTCGAACTGGACGGTGGTGCACTGCCAGTCCCGGCCCAGCGCGTCCTTGATCTTGATGTCGATCTTGGGGCCATAGAAGGCGCCGCCGCCATCGTCAATGGCGTAGGGGAGGTCACGCGAGACCAGAGCCTGGCGCAGCGATTCGGTGGCATGGTCCCACGTATCGGGTTCCCCCACGTATTTCTCGGGCCGGGTCGACAGCATGATGTCGTATTCCTCGAACCCGAAGGCGGACATGATTTCGAAGGTGAGGTCCAATACGTCGCCCACTTCCGCGGCCACCTGATCGGGCAGACAGAAGATGTGGGCATCATCCTGGGTGAAACCCCGCACGCGCATCAGGCCGTGCAGCACGCCGCTGCGTTCGTAGCGATACACGGTTCCGAGCTCGGCGATGCGCAGGGGCAGCTCGCGGTAACTGCGGAGAGAGGAGCGGTAGACCTGAATGTGGAAGGGACAGTTCATCGGCTTCAGGAAGTATTCCTGATCGTCGATTTCCATTGGGGCGTACATGCTGTCCCGGTAGAAGTCCAGGTGGCCGCTGGTCTGCCAGAGGCGCGCCCGGCCGATGTGAGGGGAGTAGACGATGTTGTAGCCGCGGCGGTAGTGGATGTCGCGCCAGTAGTCCTCGATGAGAGAACGCATAATGCCGCCCTTCGGATGCCACACGATGAGCCCCGGGCCGATTTCCTCATGCACGGTGAAGAGGTTGAGCTGGCGGCCCAGGGTGCGGTGGTCGCGGCGCTCGGCTTCCGCCAGGCGTTCCAGATGCGCTTCGAGTTCCTGCTCCGACTCGAACGCGGTCCCGTAAATGCGCTGGAGCATCGGGCGGTTCTCGTCGCCGCGCCAGTATGCGCCGGCCACATTGAGCAGCTTGACGGCAGTCACGTCTCCGGCGCTGGCTACATGGGGCCCCTGGCAGAGGTCGGTGAACTCGCCGTGGCGATAGATGCTGAGGGTCGTTTCATCCGGAAGGTCGTCGATTATCTCCTGCTTGTAGGGTTGCGAGGAAAACATCGACTTGGCCGAATCGCGGGACAACTCCTCGCGCACGAAAGGAGCGTTGGACCGTATCGTATCGAGCATCAGCGACTCGATTCGCTCCAGGTCTTCCGGAGTGAAGGGCTGGTCCACGTCGAAATCGTAGTAGAAACCGTCCGCCGTGGGCGGGCCGATGCCGACCTTGGCATCCGGGAACAGTTGCAACACGGCGTCGGCCATGATGTGGGCGGCCGAGTGGCGCATACGATGCCGCAGCGATTCGATGGGATCTGCGACGGCGTGTTCCGGGGTTCCATGGTCCAGCATTATCGTACCTGCCTGGTGGTGGTAAACGGGGGAAAACTCTCGGAATCATTATAACTGATGGACTTTTCGGTCAAATCAGGGGCACGCTGGCAACACTCCGGTAAACTCTCCGGGAGCGTGGGTTATAATTGCAATTCACGTAAAATTCCCCCTGACTGGAGGAACCCGAGATGGAAGAACTGCGCCAACAGCTTGAAGACATGTCCACCAAGTTGGACGCGGTCATGGAGCGTCTTTGACCTGTCAGGGCGTGAAACATCCATCGGGGAACTGGAAAAGGAGGCCTCCGCTCCCGGGTTCTGGGACGATGCCGGAACGGCCCAGCGCAAGATGCAGCAACTGGGCCAGCTACAGCACTCGGTGGAGTTGTGGCGCGGCCTGGGGAGCCAGGTGGCGGACCTGCTGGAACTCACGTCGCTGGCGATAGAAAGCGGCGACGAGAGCGTGGCTGACGAGTTGTCCGTGGAAACGGCGGCGGCGGCGGCGAGCCTGGCGAAGGCGGAGATGGCCCTCACCCTGTCGGGCCCCTATGACGATCGTCCGGCGATCTTGACCATCCATTCGGGGGCCGGAGGCACGGACTCCCACGACTGGGTCGAAATGCTGACCGGTATGTACGCCGGTTGGGCCACCACGGGCAGCCGGCCGGTTCAAGTGCTGAACACGGCATACGGTGACGAAGCGGGTTTGCGGACCAGCACGCTGGAGATCGGGGGGTTGCACGCTTTCGGCTACCTGAACGCCGAAGTGGGAGTACACCGCCTGGTGCGCATCTCCCCCTTTGATCCGGCGCGACGGCGCCAGACATCATTCGCCCGCGTGGAGGTGCTGCCGTCGGCGGTGGACGATGACCCGGAGGTAGAGGTGCGGGCAGACGACCTGAAGATGGATTTCTTTCGTTCCAGCGGGCCCGGCGGGCAGAACGTGCAGAAAGTCGCGTCGGCGGTGCGCCTGACCCACGTGCCCACCGGGATTGTGGTCACATGCCAGACGGAGCGATCACAGCACCAGAACCGCGATTACGCGATGAGGATCCTGAGGGCCAAGCTCCTGGCGCTGCGCGAAGAGGAACGGGCCCAGGAATTGTCAGCCCTGCGCGGCGACCGGGTCTCGGCCGAATGGGGAAATCAGATCCGGAGCTACGTGCTGCACCCGTACAAATCGGTGAAAGATCATCGGACCGACCACCAGATGGGGAACGCGGACGCCGTGTTGGCCGGCGAGATCGACGGATTCATCGAAGCCTGGCTGGTGAGCCAGCTCGGAGCGGATTAGTCAGACACGTTGGGCGGGCTCGCCGGCAGGGACGATAGCAGGTGGCCCATGCTGTCGCGCTTGGTCCGCATGTACTCCTCGTTGGTCTCGTTTGGCGGTATCGCCAAGCTCACGCGATCCGTGACCTGGATGCCGAGACCGCTGATGCCGGCCATCTTGTGGGGGTTGTTCGTCACCAGGCGAGCGCGACTGATGCTGAGGTCGCGCATGATCTGAACGGCCAAGTCGTACTTGCGCTCGTCGGGTTGGAAACCCAGGGCGATGTTGGCTTCGATGGTGTCTAACCCCTGTTCCTGCAAAGCGTAGGCCTTGATCTTGTTGTGCAGTCCGATGCCACGGCCTTCCTGACGCAAGTAGACCAGGGCTCCCGATCCGTTTTCGAACATCATGCGGATCGCCATGTCCAGTTGCTCGCCACAGTCGCACTTGAGGGAACCGAAGGCGTCGCCGGTGAGGCATTCACTGTGGACGCGGACAAGCACCTCATCGCCCTCGTTCCAATCTCCCACCACCAGCGCGGCGTGCTCTCCGCTGTCGATGGCGCTGCGGTAGCCGATTATGCGCGCCACACCATACTTGGTGGGCAGGTTGGCTTCCGCGACCCGGGAGACCAAGGATTCGCTAATGCGGCGATGGGCGATCAACTGGGCAATGCTGAAGATCTTGAGATCGTGCTTCACGGCGAACTGTTCCAGCTCGGGCAGTCGGGACATCGTGCCGTCGGCGTTCATGATCTCACAGACCACGCCGGCAGGATACGCGCCGGCTAGATTGCACAGGTCGACGATCGCCTCGGTGTGGCCGGGACGGTTAAGGACGCCGCCAGGGCTTGATCGCAGGGGAAACATGTGGCCGGGGTGAATGAAATCGGATGGCAAGACGTCGGGATCGACCAGAGCGCGGATGGTGGCGCTGCGATCAAACGCGGAGATGCCGGTCGACGTGCCCGGTTTGTAATCAACAGAGGTGGTGAAAGCGGTCGGCTGAGGCGACGGAGAATTGCGGCTGCGCAGGTTGGGGATTTGGAGTTCGTCGAGCCGTTCCCCCTGCATTGGAACGCAAACCAGCCCACGGGCGTGCGTCACCATAAACGCGATTGCGGCGGGGGTAGCGTGCTCAGCAAAAAGGAACAGGTCGCCCTCGTTTTCGCGCCCCTCGTCGTCGACCACGATGACAAACTTGCCGGCGGTCAGATCTTCAAGCGCCTCTTCAAGGCTGCATAGGGGCATTGTTCCTCCGAGGGAAGCGGAATGTTTGGAACCCGAGCAAACCGGCAAATCGGAGAGCAGACGGTTGGACCGGAGGACGGTTCCCGGACACCTCAGTCGGCCTCTTGACCCGATGGGTCGTGCTTACGGCGGTGATCAACCAGGTCGGCGATGGACAGGATATTCAACTCGTGCTTTTCAGCCATCTTGATCAAGTCAGGCAGACGCGCCATGGTGCCGTCGTCTTTCATGATTTCACACACCACACCGGCGGGATACAAACCAGCCAGCCGGCACAGATCGATGATGGCTTCGGTGTGACCGGGACGCACCAGCACGCCGCCGGCTTGATAACGCAAGGGGAAGAGGTGCCCGGGCTGTATGAAATCCGTGGGGCGGGCGTCCGGGTCAATGAGGGCGCGAACGGTAGCCGCACGATCTTGAGCAGAAATGCCAGTTGTGGTGTCGATGGAGTAGTCGACGGGCATGGTAAAAGCCGTGGGCATCGGGGAATCCGCATGCCGGCTGGGAAGCATGGGGATATCCAACTCTGCGAGGCGCTCGGCGGTCATGGGCATGCACAATTGTCCGCGAGCGTGGGTGACCATGAAGTTCACCGCTTCTGGAGTGACGAACTCGGCCGGCATGACCAAGTCCCCTTCGTTTTCGCGGTCTTCATCGTCCACCACGATGAGGAATTTGCCGGCTCTCAGGGTCTGCAGTCCCTGCTCGATGCTTACGAGTTGCATCAAAATTCTGGATCCAGAGTGTTGAGTGGCTGGGAATCAGGCGAACCTGGCAGCCAGCAAACTCTCCACGTATTTTGCTAAGATGTCCGCTTCCAAATTTACCTTGTCACCCACTTCCCGCTCGCGCAGATTAGTGTGCTGCATGGTGAATGGAATGACCGAAATCGTGAAGCGGAACTCCGAACTTTGTACCACCGTAAGGCTGATTCCGTCAACCGCGATGAACCCTTTCTCCACGATGTAGGGAGCCAGGGATTCGGGGGCCGTAATCTCCATGATGAAGCAGTCGGCTTCCGGGGTCAGCCCGGTGATGTCGCCGGTACTGTCTACATGGCCCTGGACGATGTGCCCACCCATTCGGTCGTGGGCGGCGAGAGCGCGTTCCAAGTTGACGGCGCCGCCCGGCCCGACCTGGCCCAGTGATGTCCGACGCAGCGTCTCGGGGGCAAGATCGACCGCAAAGCTCCCGGCGTCAAACTCCACGACCGTCAGGCAAGCGCCATTGACAGAGATGCTGTCGCCCAGGCCGACATCCGACAACACAGTTTCAGCCTGGATGACCAGCCTGTAGTCGGACATAGAGGCGACCCGCCCTACTTCTTCCACGATGCCAGTGAACATTCAGCCACCTCCGCGCGCGGGATATCCGGTGATCAACCAGTCGGGTCCGATCGATTCCGTAGTTATGCGCTCGAGTCGCAAGACGTCGGACATCGTGGTCGCTCCGTTGCCTTCGATCGGTGAGCGGGCAGCCGCACCTCCGATCAACATCGGCCCGAGGAACACTGACACCTTATCGATCAGCCTGGCGTCAAGCATGGCGCCCAAAATTCCCCCTCCGCCTTCGACCAGCACGCTGACGACACCCTGTTGGCCCAAATAAGCGAGCAGTCCGGACAGATTCACCCGGCCGTCCGTACCTGGGAACGATAACACCTCAGCTCCCGCATCCTGCAAAGCTGCGGAGCGAAAAGAGTTGGGGTCCGCAGCAGTGGCGATCAGCGTACGGCCCGGTAGACGGAGCATCCGGGCTCCAACCGGGGTGCGCGCGTCGCTATCAACGACGATACGGAAAGGCTGCAAATCGGCCGGGAGCGGATCGCCGTTGTCGTCGCGGGCGGTCAGCTGCGGATCATCAGCCAAAGCGGTGCCGATGCCAACCATGATCCCGTCGAGTTCTTTGCGCATCTGCTGGACTCGGGCGCGGGCATCGGGGCCGGTGATCCATTGGGAGTCGCCGGTGCGCGTAGCGATCTTACCGTCCAGGCTCATGGCAAACTTGGCCACCACAAAGGGTAAACCAGTGGTCACGTGCCTGGCGAAGGCTTCGTACAGCAACTCCGCGCACGGGTTCGAACGACATTCCACCCCGATACCGGCGGAACGCAGCGCCGCCGCGCCTCCTCCGGATACGCGCGGGTTGGGATCGGTAACAGCGTAGATGACACGGCCGATCCCGGCGGCAATGATGGCGTCAGTGCACGGAGGGGTGCGACCATGATGGCAACAGGGCTCCAGGGTGCAGTACAGGGTCGCCCCGGCTGCGGCGTGACCGGCCTGGTTCAACGCACCGATTTCGGCGTGAGCCTGCCCGGGAGGCAGGGTGAAACCCTCGCCGACGACGCCGGTTTCGTTGACGATTACCGCTCCGACGGCGGGGTTAGGACTGGTGGACCCCATAGCGGACCGGGCCAAGGCTATCGCCCGGGTCATGGGATCGTTAGGCGCGGCGATTATGGTCACGGGTTGCCGGGTCCTGCGAAATCCCGGTGGAAACGGCTCGCGGTGGGACCGGACTGCCCCTGGTAACGGCTGCGGAGTTCGGGCGAACCGTAGAGCCGCTCGGCAGGGGTGGTCAATTGGAGGAACGAGATTTGGCCGATTTTCATGCCGCAGTACAGAGCAATCGGCAGGCGCGCGACGTTGCTCAACTCGAGGGTCAGGCGGCCCCGCCATCCTGGGTCTACAAAGCCGGCGGTACTATGGATGAGGAGGCCGAGGCGACCAAGGCTGCTTTTGCCTTCAAGCCTGGCGACGATATCCTCCGGCAGTTCGATGTGCTCGAGAGTACCGCCCAGCACGAATTCCCCGGGATGGAGCATGAAAGGATCACTGTCACCGATGGTGACTTCTTCCGTAAGGTTGTCCAACGGCTCCCGCACGTCGATGTAGGGTTGGCGAGAATTGGAAAAGACCAGGAACCGACTGTCCAGGTGCAGGTCGATGCTGGCTGGCTGAATGTCGGCGTCGTCGACGGGCTGGACCACGATGCGGCCTTCGTCGAGCTGCCGGCGGATGCTGCGGTCGCTGAGAACCATCAGGGTCACTTCAGCCCATAGACGCCGGTGATGTTCACGGTGACTGCGCCTTCGCCAGTCGAGATCGGGGTGTCGAAATCAGCCGATTCGGCCCGAAGCAAGAACGCGCCGTCCGGCAGGTTAGATTCGTTGAAAACCCCTTCCGAAATGACTTTGAGATCGCCCAACTCGCGGTCGGAGAACTCGGCCAACTGGGATGCTTTCTCCCGCATGTCTGCAACGGCGGCCTCACGAGCTTTTTTCACCAATTCTGCCGGGTCCGAGAATGAGAAGCGCAGGTTGTTAAAGACCAGATGATCGCCGCCGGCAGCGACGGCGGAGTCGATCACGGCAGCCACTTTATCGGTGTCCCGGACGGTGACGGTCAACCCGTTGCTGACGGTATAACCCACCTGTTCGCGGCCGTCCGGACCGTATTCGTACTGGGGATGAATGCGGAAGTGGCTGGTGGGGATATCCGAGTCGAGGATCCGTTGGCGCTTCAGGGCGGCGCGCACGTCTTTCATCGATTCGGCGGCGGAATTGCGGGCATCGGCTACGGTATCGGCAGTAACGGAAACGGCCAGCGATAACTTTGCGAAGTCGGGGACGCCGCTGGCGCTGCCGGACCCGGTAACCACGATAGCGTCAAAGGGATAAACGGCGGACGTGGCGAACCGATTACTGAGCTCGTTGGCGACGCCACCCGACAAAGACGCGGCCGGCGGGGGGAAACTACAAGCCGCGAGGACCAAAACGATCGACGCACAAGCTACGAAAAGAGTAATGCGGACGGGAAGTATGCGCATGAGGATAGTTGGCCCTTATCCCTGGAAGTTGACCCGACCGCCTAAGAGGGCGCGGGCCATGACGAATTTATGGATTTCGGAGGTGCCTCCTCCGATCCGGGCGTGGCGGAGCATGTGATACCAATGCGCGATCGGCAGGTCCAGGGTTTCGCCAATACCGCCGAAGACCTGCATGATCTTGTCGATGCTGCGCCAACCCCACTCGCCGGCGGCGTATTTGACCATCGAGGCTTCCACGCGGACGTCCTCGCCGGCGTCGGCTCGGGCGGCGGTTTCGCGGGCCACGGATCGGAGAGCGACTATGTCGATGTATACGTCGGTGAGCATCCACTGGATGGCCTGACGGTCGGCGATGGGCCGGCCGTAGGTTACGCGCTGCTGGGACCACTCGATGGCCATCTCCAGGGCGCGGGTGAGGATGCCCAATGCCATCGCGCCGCGCAGAAGGCGGTCGTGGTGGACCAGCCACTGCTGCCCCAGGGTGAACCCGCCGCCGACCTCGCCGAGGACCTGGGTCTGAGGAACCCTAACGTTGTCGAGGTGGATGTAATGCTGCTGGGCCTTGGTGGGGACAATCCAGACCCGGATGGGCTCGAAGGTAACGCCGGGCGTGGGGTTGTCAATGATGAACATGGTGATGCCGCCCCGCTGACGCTTGTCAGGATCGGTTACGGCTTGAACAAGGAGGAAATCGGCAGAGGCGGCGCCGGAGATGAACATCTTGGTGCCGTTGAGAACCCAATCGTCGCCGTCACGGACGGCCCGGGTTTGCATCATGCCGCCGGGGTCGGAGCCGGCCTGGGGCTCGGTCTGGCCGAAGGAGTAATACAGATCGCCGTTGATGGCGGGATAGAGGTACTTTTCCTCCTGCTCCGGGGTGCACGCGCCGATCATGAACATGGGCACCGGGGAGGTGGGCAGGTGGACGATGCTGCGGTGCACTTCCTCCTCCAGCACCAGATGGCCCAGGGCTCCCATGCCGCCGCCGCCGTACTCTTCGGGAACAAACGAGGTGTAGACGCCGGTCTGCTTGGAGACGTTGTTCAGGCGAGCCCACTGGTCGGCGGAGAGGGTGCCGAGGACGCCGGGTACGGTCTCGAGGACGCCACGGGGAGCGCCGCTTTCCGGTTCGCCTTCCTGGGGAGGATGCGCCAGATACTCAGGTTCAAGGGGAATGCATTCGTCGTGGATGATCTGGCGGACGGTGTTTTTGAGAGCGTCAAGCTCGGGAGGCAAACCGATATCCGGGGTCATGTTTTCTCCTGGGAGGCATAATCGGGGCACGCAAACATGGCGGATAGCTCGTCGACAATCGACAGGCGTTCGGGCACGGAAAGGATCAGTCCGCTGCCACGGTCACGTCCTAATGGAACGGACACGCATATTTCAAGGCTTCCAGGGCCGGGTTTTCATCCGCAGGCGGGGCCAAACGTGCCACATACTCGGCGTCTGGAGATGGAGGCGGAGCCGATGTGGCTGCAACTACTTCCATCACCGAGCCCACGGTCCCGAACAGAATAGCCCCGGCCATTACGATGATGATCCCAATGCCGACTGTTTTGCGTCTCATGGCTTACCCTATCCAACGGTCAACCCATTGCTCGGCGCGAACGGCTTCTATGATAGCGCATTGGCGTCTTTGCAGGAACGGGGCATCTCACGCCGGCAATCCGTAACCCGGTGACCGGCTCGCGTGTTGCCGCGGGTACATGGCGCGAACGGGTGCCGGACGGCGGGGTGGTAGAATACCAACCGACATTGAGGCGCCGCCTCCGAGGGGTCGCCGCCGGGTCCGGGTAACCGATGACTAGCAGTTCCGAGCTCCGAAACCTTCCCAGCGTCGAGCGCGTGGTTAACGGTACGATGCTTTCCGCAGCCGTGGACGCGCACGGGCGCGAGATGGTGGTGGAACTAACCCGAGAGGTGCTCGACGGAGCCCGTAAGCGTGTACTGGCCGGCAGCGCGGCGCCCGCGGGAGAAGAGATCGCCGAAGCGGTGCTGGACCTGATCGCCAACCTGGCCGAGCCATCGCCGCGCCCGGTGATCAACGCAACGGGCGTTGTCATCCACACCAACCTGGGACGTGCGCCGCTGAGCGACGCCGCATTGGCGGCGGCCGATGCGGTCGGCCGGGGATACTCAGACCTGGAGATTGACCTCGGTACTGGGCGCCGAGGATCGCGACAGGCACACCTGCAATCCTTGTTGCGACGCATCACCGGGGCGGAAGCGGCGCTGGCGGTGAACAACAACGCGTCGGCGCTCCTGCTGGGGTTATCGGCTTTAGCCGCGAGCCGTGAAGTCATCGTTTCTCGGGGAGAGGCAGTAGAAATCGGCGGCGGATTCCGGATACCGGACGTTTTGCGCCAAAGCGGCTGCACCCTGGTTGACGTGGGGACCACAAACCGGACGTACGTACGGGATTACGCCGACGCCATGAGCGACCAGACCGGAGCGTTCCTGAAAGCGCACGCCAGCAACTTCAGGGTTGAAGGGTTCACCGCTTTCGTAGACGAGCGCGACCTTGTGGCGCTGGGGGAAACTTCGGGCGTCCCAGTGCTGCACGACGTGGGGAGCGGCGCATTACTGCCTACAGAGCAATATGGGTTGGCGCACGAGCCAACCCCGCAGGAGAGCATCGCGGCGGGCGTTGGCCTGGTGTTTTTCTCCGGGGACAAGCTTTTGGGAGGTCCTCAAGCCGGGATCGTGGTCGGAAAACGGGACCTGGTCGCGCAGCTGGAGAGACATCCACTGGCTCGCGCGGTCCGGATCGACAAAATGAGCCTGGCGAGCTTGACGGCTACGCTAACGCACTACGTGATGGGAGAGGCGGAAGCCAAGGTGCCCGTTTGGCGCATGATCTCGGCGACCGCGGAGGATGTGCGGGCGCGGGCGGAAAAATGGCAGGCGGTCCTGGCGACTCACGATTTCAAGGCGGATGTTGAAACGGCGCGGTCGGCGATCGGAGGCGGAAGCCTGCCCGGAGAAACCCTGCCGTCGTGGGTGTTGTCGATCAATCCTCCGACGGGCTCTTCGCCGGAATCCGTTTTGTCTGGGCTCCGGGGTCAACCCACACCGGTGATAGCCAGGATCGAGGAAGATACGGTGCGCCTGGATCCCAGGACGGTGCTGCCGGAACAGGACGACGATGTAATAAAGGCGGTCACCGCGGTGATGGCGCGGTAACCGCCAAACCGGACGCGACGGTCGCACAACGCAGGGGTAGAGCGTGTCGGATTTTCTTTTGGTACATGGAGCCGGGCAGGGAGCAAAGAGCTGGGGCAAGGTCTGGGGGCACATGACGGCCCCGGATCAGCACCCACCCCCGCTGTCTCGCGCGCGTCAGGCGGTGCGTGTGCGGGCAATCGACCTTCCCGGTCACGGATCGGATGCTGCCCAGGACGCGGGGATGATCGACCTTTCGGAGGCGGTGAAGGCGGTCATACGTGTAGCGGAGCAGGAAAATTTTTCGGACTATACGCTAGTCGGGCATGAGCTGGGCGGGACGGTGGCGCTCCAAGCATTGGGCCAGCTGCCGCGAGCGCCGCGGAGGATCATACTGGTATGCGGCATCGTGCCGGCTCCGGGGCAACCGGCGATCTCCGTGTACCCGACGCCGGTTCGCATGCTGGTGCGACTGTGCAAAACTGTGGGAGCACTGATTGGTAAGGACATTCCAGTACCGTTGGAAGCAATCAATCGGTACCGGTGCGGCGGACTGGACCCGATGGACCGCATACAAACGATTGGACATTTCGGGCCGCTGCCCCTCAAGATGCTCACCGAGCAAGTTTCTCTCAGCGTGGACGCGCTGCCGTGCCCCGTGACCTACGTGGTGCTATCCAACGATCGATTGATTAGCGCCAGTCGGCAGCAGGCGATGGCGGCGCGAATACCTGGTGCGACGGTGGTGCAACTGGATTCGGGGCACCAGGTCACGATGCAGAAACCAAGGGAACTGGCGGAAACACTGCTGGCGGCGTGACATGAGCGCCAAACCGGCGGGTTCCTTCGTCGCCGATCTCCACATCCATTCCCCCTACGCGTTTGCGTGCAGCAAGAACCTGACGCTGGACAACCTGTCGGCGTGGGCACGACGCAAGGGGATCGACCTGCTGGCCACGGGCGATTTTACGCATCCAGTATGGTCTGATGGCCTGCAGAAGAAACTGACGGAATCGAGCGATGGGCTCTACGAGTACGGTGGCGTCCGATTCGTACCCGGGACTGAGATCAGTTGCGTGTACAAGCAGGGCGGACGCACACGCCGAATTCATCTGTTGGTGTTGCTGCCAAACCTCCAATCGGCGGCGGCGTTCACGAAGCGGCTGGATGGCTATTGCAAGCTGGAAAGCGACGGGAGGCCCACCGTCCGCCTGACAGCTCGCGATTTGCTGGAAACGGCGTTGGATTGCGCCCCGCAAGCACGGCTAATCCCGGCCCACGCCTGGACGCCTTGGTACGGGATATACGGCTCGAAGGCCGGTTTCGACAGCTTGGAAGAATGTTTCGGCGATTTGGCTCCGATGGTCAGAGCGGTGGAAAGCGGGTTATCGTCGGATCCGGCGATGAATCGAGCGGTGCCGGAGTTGGACGGCCGGGCAGTGGTTTCGTTTTCAGACGCGCATTCGCCAGCGAAGCTGGGACGGGAAGTAACGGCGTTTTCGGGACCGCTTTCGTGGGACGGGTTGGCCAGTGCGCTCGACAACCGGGGCGTAGCCTACACCGTGGAATTCTACCCGGAAGAAGGGAAATACCATTACAGCGGGCACCGCAAGTGCGGCGTCGCGTACGGCACGGCTGACCTGGAGCGGAACGGCACAGAATGTCCCGTGTGCGGGCGTCAGTTGACCTTAGGAGTGCTGCACCGGGTCAACCAGGTTTCCGGGCGTCAGATGGTCAGCCAGTTGGAGCCTGGCGCCGACGGGTTCATTCGGTCCGACGACGGCGGCCCGCCGTACGCTCGGTTGATACCGCTGCAGGAGATCATCGCGGCGGTCAAAGGCGTAGGAGTGAATACGCGGACGGTCATGCGAGAATACTCAGCCATCACCGACGCAATCGGGAGCGAACTGGACGCGCTGCTCTGGGCTACCGCGGGGGATCTGGAGGCGGCGACGGGAGAAGATCTCGCGCGGGCGATAATGCATGTCCGAACTGGGCGGGTACAGATCAGCCCAGGTTTTGACGGGCAGTATGGATCGATCTCGTTGGCCGGCGATTAACCCGTTTGGATGCGGCGCGGCAGGCGCGCTTTGGTCGCAGCCTGCGAAGTCTGGATCAGCGGTTTGCTAGAATGGCGCAAATCATCCCAGAAGCGGCGGACATGGATATTGAATTGCGCCGGATGCGGGCCGATGATATCCCGCAGGTCATCGAGATCGAGAAGGAAGCGTTCTCGCTGGGGTGGGTTGGAACCCCGTTCCGGCGGGAGCTGAACAGCAGGTATACGCGATTCCTGGTGGCATACCACGACGCGGACGGCGAGCGTGATGACGCTGGCGAGAACGGACGTCGCGGACAGTCGGGCTCGGCCGATGATTCGCTGTGGGGGAGGATGCTGACCGGAGTGAAATCTGCGTTGGGGATGAAACGAGACCCGGATTCGGATGACCTCGCGGGATATGTTGGCATCTGGCTTCAGGGCGACCAGGCTCACATAACAGAGATAGCGGTGCGAGAGGAACTCCGGGGGCGTGGGATCGGAGAATTGTTGCTGATTGGAACGCTGAGGGTAGCCTACGAACAGGGGTTGGAAGAGGTGACGCTTGAGGCGCGGGTGTCGAATTTTGTGGCGCAAAGGCTGTACGACAAATATGGCTTCAACGAAGCAGGGATACGCAAGAACTATTACGCGGACAACCGAGAAGACGCGGTGATAATGACCACGGATCCCATCCACACGAGCTCCTATCGAGAAAAGTTCGCCTCGCTGCAGGAAATGTTTCTCGCGCGCTACGGGGAGATCCGGATAGAGATCTGACCTCAGCAGGTTGGTTCGCACGGCGAGGTGTCTCCGGTAACGTTGCGGGAAGCGGGGGTCAGCAGGACTGTGCAGTACCTAAGAAGGGTTCAGCGCCGGCCAGCCAATGACATAACCAATTCAGAGAAACCGGGCTAAGGTGCGGCGGGATATTATTCAGGACATCCCGCGAATTCAGGGTTTTCTTCGGGTCGCGAGCGCGCGCAGAAGCGATGAAAACGGCGTCGTTGCCCGGCCGGGATACCGGTGCTAAAATGCCGACCGTTGTGAACATATAAGCACTTAGTCGACATAACCCAACGGGATGAACAGATGCCCTCTTTTGACGATTACGTTTTAGTGAGCCAGTTTCCGGAGCAACCGGTGGAGCGCATGATCGCCGCGTTTCGTGGATGGCCCGACGCAGGAGACGCGGCGACAGCAACTCTAAATTACGTGCTTACTGCACTGGGAGCGGAAAAGTTCGCGGAGATCGACCCGGAAGAGTTTTTCAATTTTGCGCAGGAACGTCCGCGCTCAACCCGGAGCAAAGACGGAGTTAGACATTTGCAGTGGCCGGCCAACGAGTTTTACCTGTGGCCAGGGACGGAAGTAGCGCCGGCGGCGGTGTTCTATCTCGGCACGGAACCGCATCTAAAATGGCGCACCTTCGCATCGTTGATCGGTGACGTGGCCCGAAACTGCGGCGTGAAATCGGTGGTCCACATTGGCGCGTTACTGGACGCAGTCCCACATACGCGGACGACCAAGTTCAGCGGGACGTCTACTAACCAACGCATTCAGGTGGCTTTCGACGGAGGAAACGTGCGCACCTCGAATTACCAGGGCCCGTCCGGGATCACGCTGCCGGTATCGGAGTCGCTCGCGGCCCGGGGGATCAGCTACACCTCGTTGTGGGGACACGTCTCACACTACCTGCACGCGACGCCGAACTTCCGGGTAGGCTTGGGACTGGCGCAGAACCTGTCCGACATGCTGGGCTTGCCGGTTGACCTGGACAAGCTGACGGTAATGGCTGAGGCGTTCGACCGTGAGGTTGAAAAGGTGATCGCCGATGACGAGCAACTGGGCAAGTACATTCTCTCCCTGGAAGAAAAGTACGACGCGGCCATCGGCGCGGCTGAGATGCCGGACCCGGCGGACCTGGTGCGCGATCTGGAACGCTTCCTGAGGGCGGAACGAATGGGAGGAGGGGAGAACTAACGGTGTTGGTGCGGCCCGAGTGGGACTGGGGAGTGGGTTTTTTGACAGTTCCATGCCCCGCGCTTTCGGCTCAGGCCGGGGCCGGCACATGTCGCGACGGAGCATGAGCCGATCTCGGATACCGGGCATCGGGCCTTGGTTGCCCGGACAGAGCACCGGGCGTATAGTCTGGCTGTCGCCGAACACGGCGCCGCGAGGACGCACCGATGATATTCGACTGGCCGGCCCGGATGCAGCAAATGGCCGATTTCGTGGGTTTCACGGAGGAGGATCTCGAGTTGGTCCGGGCAAGCGGACCGTTCCTGCTGGACCGGGCCGAAGAGTTGACCACGGCGGTGTATGACCACTTCCTGCAATTTCCCCAGACCGCGCGGTTCTTCCTGACCCCGGAGGGCGAAATCGACCAGACCCGCCTGGACCGGCGCAAGCACAGCTTGGCGCGTTGGCTGCGTCACAGCATCGATTTTCAACTGGACGAACAGTTTCCAGTATTCCTCCTGGCGATGAGCGTCGTCCACAGCAACCCTTCGCTGGAGCGTGGTTATCTCGGTTCAGTGCCGGCCAGGTTCATGATCGGAACGATTTCCTTTGCGCAGACAGCGATTGCCGGAGTGTTGTCCGAGGACATGCCGGACCAGGTCCAAGTGCTGCGCACGTCGACCGCTTGGAACAAGCTGCTGATGCTCCAGTTGGACGTGCTGCTGGCGGGCTACGTGACGGAAACACCCACTCCGGCAACAGAACCGCCCAGGTTCGAGGATGACGAATTGGACGGGGAGCCAGAAGGCGTGCGCCGGGTTCTCACGAACATCCTGGACGGAAATCGGAGCAACGGAAACGCGAACGGCGCTTCCGAGCAACCTCAAGGAGACGAATCATGACCAAGGTGCTCGTAATCCAGGGCGCGGGGATGAACATGCGCGGGAAGGTGCAGGTGGAAATCTTCGGCCCGAACACGCTGGAGCAGATGAACGAGCAGATTCTCGGGTACGGCGAAAGCCTGGGGGTTGACGTCAAGATCGTCCACTCCAACGTGGAGGGCGAGGTCGTGAACGCGCTGTACGACGCGTGGGAGGATGGGTACGACGCCTGCCTGATCAACCCGGCCGGGTACACCACGGTGAATGGCCCGCTTCGGGGAGCGATCCAGCAAGTGCCGATGCCGGTGATTGAAGTACACGCCAGCAACCCGACGGCCCGGGGCACCGTTTCAGCGGTGCTGCCGGTGAGCAAGGGATGCGTGTATGGGTTTGGCGTGTACGGTTACTATCTGGCCATGGAGGCGGTGAAACACACCGCCGCATAGGTTCCGATACCCTCTACCCTACTCGCAACGCAAGCAACGCACGTCCTTGAACACCCGTTCGTGGATGTCCGGGTTGACGAGCAGGTAGTCCATAACGACGCGGACAACCTTGCCCTCGTCAGCGATGTTGTATTTTTCCTTGGCCGAATTGATCAGACCAATATGTTCGGCGTTGACGTCCACGGTGAGTGCGGTTTTGGTGCCGGCCATAGTTAGATGCTCCTGAAGGGTTGGGATGAGTGGCGCGTCCGGTCATGCGCCGGACCGTCAGCATAGAATAGCCGCCGGGAACGGCATAGTTCAACTGGCCGTCGCGGCTGATCTGGGAACCCGCACCATATCCTGGGACGCACAAGGTGATCCGGGGGGCGGCATGACGACACGTTGGTTCTCCGTCGCACGGATGCACTGGCGTGCGCAACGCGGCTAGGGCCGCGCGTTTCCGGGTTGACAGATTACGCGTGATCCAACTTTGGGATCTCGGTGCCTCGTCCGCGTTGAGAGTGACGCCAATCGGGCTCGCACCCGTTGGTACGTATCTAGAATGCTAGAACAGTCCAAATCACGACCCGATGCGTAAAGAATTAATGAACCGGCAAGGCTAGACTAGGCGGCCAAGAACCAAAAAAACTGGAGAGGGCCTATGGCGATCACATCCGCGACCTACGCGTGCGCAAAGTGCCAACACACCAAGTGCGACATGGAAGAATTTCGTGCTACGGGAGGCAACTTCGCTAAAATCTTTGACGTGCAGAACAAGAAGTTCACCACCGTGTCGTGCCGGCAGTGCGGTTACACAGAAATTTACAAGGGCAGCACGTCGACTCTTGGTAACGTAGTGGACTTCTTTGCCGGAGGATAGCCGAGTTCGCCGGAAATATGCGGCACTAAAAAGCCCTCCGCGTGGCAGCGGAGGGCTTTTTCATCGTCTGGTACCCCGGATGGGCTTCGATCCCATGATCTCCACCTTGAAAGGGTGGCGTCCTTGCCAGGCTAGACGACCGGGGCGTGCGGAACGGCGATTGCCGCGTGCGAATAGTTTACCACAGGGGTCGGAGTTAGGGGTAAACGGCCAACGCCTCCAGGGACATCTCCTCAGGAAAACCGCACATGAGGTTCATGTTCTGGACTGCCTGACCAGCGGCGCCTTTCACTAGATTGTCGAGGCAACTAATCACGATGAGGCGGTTGGTCCGAGCGTCGACCACCGGGTGAACCAGGCAATAGTTGTTTCCCAAGGTCTGCTTGGTCTGTGGAGGATCGTTGGTCACCTGGACGAAGGCGTCATCAGCATAGAAATCCTGGTAGAGTTGGCGGATTCGACCGCTAGCGTCCGGGTCTTGGGCCACGTCGGCGTGAAGAGGGGCGTAGCAGGAACTGAGAATGCCGCGGGTCATAGGGATGAGGTGGGTCAGGAAGGTCAGTTTGACCGGATCATCGGCCATGGAGTCGAGCTCCTGGCTGATTTCGGGCAGATGACGGTGGCCGTTGACCGCGTAGGCCATGACATTCTCGTTCACCTCGGAGAAGTGAGTGGTCATGCTGAGGGTGCGGCCAGCGCCGGAAACTCCGGACTTGCTGTCAACGATGATGTCACTGCCGATGAGATTGTTCCGAATCGCCGGAGCGAGTGCCAGGATAGCGCTGCTGGGGTAGCAGCCGGGATTGGCCACCAAGCGGGCATCGGCGACGGCGTTTCGGTTGAGCTCGGTGAGGCCGTAAACAGCCTCTTCGAGGTAGGTGGGATCCGGGTGATCGACACCGTACCACTGGCTGTAGACGTCGGCCTGCTTGAGGCGGAAGTCGGCGGAGATGTCGACAACCTTGATGCCCTGCTCAAGCAGCGGGATGCAGGCTTCGGCGCTGGCCTTGTGGGGCAGGGCTGAAAAGACGAGGTCGAGGTCATTACACAGATCGGCGGTGATGTCGAGGTCCATATTGTCCAGGTGGGGAAAAACCTGGCCGAGGGGTTGCCCGGCAGCGCTGCGACCGGTAACAGAAGCGATTTCGACCTCGGGATGATGGCGCAGGATGCGGACGAGTTCGCAGCCAGCGTATCCGGTGACGTTGATGATTCCGACTTTCACGGTTGGAGCTCCTTGACGACCTGGGTGTGGGGAACAGGGGTAGGCGACTCCTGGTTTCGTCGCCGACGCCCGGGCGCCTGTCCGTCGGGCCGGTCGGTATCTGCGGCGTCCCGGACAGCAGGCGCGGGTTCGACGGTATCGGCGTTCGCCTCAGCCTGGCGAATGGCATCCTCGTCGCGGGACGGGCAACCGTAGTTCACGACGCAATCCCCGCAGCGGGGTCGCTGTGCCTTGCACACCTGGCGCCCGTGGGTGATGAAAGCGGCGTGGAAGGGGTACACGTCCTCCGGCGGCATGGCGGCTTCCAGGACTTCATGGGCCTTGTCGACGTTGACCTTGGGGCCGATAATGCCCAACCGTTGGCTCACACGGTAAATGTGCGTATCCACCGCCATGGCCGGCATACCGAGGGAAAAGCTCAGGATGATTCCGGCGGACTTGGGGCCGATACCGGGCAGTTGCCGCAGCCACGCCCGCGCCTCACCCATGGGCATTTCGGCGAGGAAATGCAGGTCGAGTGAACCATCGTTCAGATCCAGGATCCGCCCCAGGACGTCCTTGATGCGGGGCGCCTTGACGCGGGCTAACCCACCGCCCGAAATCGCGGTTTCAATATCGGCCACGGCGGCGGCGGCCACGGCTTCGAGGGTTCCGAACGTGTGCATGAGGCTGCGGAAAGCGCGTTCGGAATTCCGGTCCGAAGTATGCTGGGACAGGATCGTGAAAACGAGCTCGTGGGCGGGATCGAGGCGCGGCTCGTTTTCGAACGGGCCGTACTCCTCAGTGAGCAGCCGGATGGCGTCAGATACGGTGACGCCGGGTTTCTTGGGCCGACGAGAGCGGCGGGTTTTGGCGGCAGATTTGGGAGGCATTATCGATCACCGCGAGTGCAACACCGGGATTTTAGCACACGGTACGGGCAGTTAGTGGAGCTGGCACGATCGACCGGCGGCATCCCGACCGGCGGCGAGGCTGCGCTCACCGGTGAAGGCGTCAGGCGGGCCGGGACTGGGGTTGGGTTTCCGGCGGAGGCTGCGACGGGCGGGTTACCAACGGCGTGAGGAACAGGGCGGGAACAGAAATGGCGATGCAGGCCAGCGCGGTGAGCGTAACGGATGTCTGGATGCCAATAACATCTCCCAGCAAACCCATCAGGAGCACGCCGGGAGGCGTCCCGATGCCGATGCACAGGCTCTGCAAGCCAACCATGCGGCCTCGCATCTCGGGGGGAGACGAGCGCATGGTAATGGCCCCCTGCATGGTGCCGAAGCAGGACACGCCGATGCCGCTGAGAACCAGGATTGCAAACGTTGCGGCATACCACGGCGACCAGACGAAAATAGTCGACGTTATCATCACGCTGAAGGCGCCGATGGCGAATATGCGCCCGTGATACCGAATTGACCCGACCGATGCCAGGATCACGGCGGTCACCAGCTGGCCGATGGATTCTGCGGCCGCGAGGACACCCACCAGTGTTTCGCCGACATTCAGTTGGTCGCGGCCAATGGCAGGCACGAACTGTCGGGCCGGAAAGGCCAGGCCATTAATCATAATGGTGATGAAGAGCATGCCCATGAGTTGCCGGTGGCTGAACGCCGCCCGCACCACGTCGCCCAGGCTATTCCAGATCGGTTCCACCCGCCATTCCCGTTCCACCCGGGGGATGATGACGCGAATTGCCATCAGCAACGCCGCAACATGCATCGTGACAACGGCGACATAGGCCCAGGTGTAACCGGGATAGTGCGGCCAGAAATAACCGACATGCTCGATCAGAAAACCGCCCGCGAAGGGGCCCAACATGCGCCCCATGGTCCCGCTCATCGAGTCGATGGACAGGGCGTTGACGACCCGGCGTTCGCCCACGATGTCGAAGATCGCGGTGCGGCGGGCCGGGTCTTCCAGGGCCCGGCTGATGCCCTGCGCGAGCATGGCGGCGAACACGTGCCAAGGAGCGATGTTGCCCGAAAACAGCAACAGAAAGAGCGCGGCGCCGGCGCCCAGTTTGATAAACATCGAGCTGACCCAGATTTTCTTGCGGTCGAAGCGGTCGGCGATGATCCCGGTGAATGGCGAGAATATGGGCCGCGGGAGGTTCTCAAAGCCGAGCACCAGGCCGAGCATCAGTGCCGAGTCGGTCAGCGAATAAACGAGCACGCTGGTGACCAGGAGCTCCATCCAGCGTGTCAGCTCGGCGACATTCACGACGTACCAAATCGCCCGAAAACGAGGATTGCCGAGAACCTCAAGCATCGGGGATGTGGACCGGACGCCGATGCGTGCCATGCAAAACACTCCGCGCGGGCGGTGTGCTCCGCGTACGCCGGCCGGATTGTACACCGCCCCACGCCGGCAGCGCGTTTATCGTCACGCACAGTCGCGGGTCAAATTGGGGCGTGCATCATGCGCGGTAGCCAGTCAGCGCCGTCAACTAGGCAAGGATTCGGGGAGTGCTAAACTGGCCGACCATAACGGCGATACCGTTTCCGCCCGTGCCACCAGGGTGGCCCAGATCAACGGGGCGCCATCTCCAGGTTGCGGCGGGGTGCCCTGGCCGCAGGTACCGGGACCGATGGCGCCAGAAGATCGAAGGCTGGATCGGCGACGGCAGCGATACCAGGACAGCGTGCTGAGTGACCACGGGCAGGAGGAGTCATCAGGATGGCGGGCGAACGTTTGACGGATAACACGGAGCAAGCCGGCGCCCCGGCTCAAAGCACCCGGTCCGGGTACATTCCCCGAGCCCAGGACACTGCCGCGACCTTCGCTTCGGGGTTCAACAACTTTCTGTCGGCAGGGAAGCTGTCGCTGGCCATCCGGTTGGGGCTGCGACACGGCGTTGACCGGGAATACCGGCGGCGGTACCTGGGCATCCTGGCGGCGGACGCGATGATTGCGCCGATGCGTTGTTGGCAAAGCATGTTGTACGGCGGTCGCATCAGCAGGACGGAGATACATCGGCGGCCACTCTTCCTGCTGGGGTTCTGGCGGTCGGGGACGACGCTGCTGCACAACCTGCTGTCAATGGACCCGCAATGGGGGTTCGTGAGCACGTACCAGGCTGCGATGCCCGATGCGTTCCTCGCCGGTCAGAAGCGGGTGCGTCAGATGATCGAGAGGACACTGCCGGCCAATCGCGGGGTGGACAACATACCGGTTGACCTGGCGATGCCCCAGGAAGAAGAGGTCGCCCTGGACTGCATGTGCGGTTTCAGCCCGTATGTCTACCTGCATTTCCCGCGCACGGGCGAGGACACGTTGGACTACCTGTTCGCGGAGGATCGGTTGGACAACGCCCGGCGCGAGGGTTGGCGGCGAGAGTTCACGCGAATGCTGCGGACGGCCAGCTACCACATGGAAGGCAAGCCTCTGCTGCTGAAGTCACCGTCGAACACCAGCCGCATTTCGGCGCTGTTGCAGATGTTTCCCGACGCGCGTTTCGTCTACATTCAGCGGGACCCGTACGACACGCTGCGCTCATACGCCTACCTGCTGCGGATGATGAACGATTGGCACGCGCTGCAACGGGTTGACTTCGACGAGCTGCTGCTGAAACAAGCGGATGTGTACCGTCGAATGGCCGAAGCGTACCTGGAGCAGAAACGGTTGATACCGGACGGCCGGCTGGTGGAGGTGCTTTACGAAGATCTTGAACAGGACAAGATGGGGCAGATAGAGCGCATCTACGCGTCGCTGGGACTGGAGGGTTACACCGAGTTCCAACCGAGGCTGGCGGAATACGTGGCGTCGATTGAGGGCTTTCAGAAGAACCCGTCGCACGTAAGCGACCGGATGATTGAATTGGTAAACCAGTACGTTCCATTCCTGGTATCCGAGTACGGCTACGAGTTCAGGCACGTTTCCGCGAGTGTTGAGTGAACACAGCGTGATAACATTTATCCAGAGGTGACATCGCAGCGCGGTCGCGGTTCGGGAACCGACAGCAGTCTGCGGCGTTGCACCATCAGGCTCAGCGTAGGCTATGGCAATATTCGACCGCGCTGATCAACCCCAGAGCTGAAGTTGCACCAGGAGGACCAGACATGGACCAGGCGGTCACAGACTTTTGGAATGCCACGCGGGCGATCTTGAATGAAACCCCGTTGGACGCGGAAGTGTCGGAGTGCGAGGAGCGCAGCGGACGGGAGTACCAAACCTGGAACGTAACCCTGCGCAGCTACGGCGGACAGAGGCTACGCGGATTCTACACTGCGCCACGGGACGTTCCCTCTTCCGGAAAGTTTCCGGCAATGTTGGCCGTGCCGGGGTACGGCGGGGTCAAGGAGATCCCATACCACGTAGTTATGCACGGGTTCGCCGTGCTCACTCTGTTCCCGAGGGCGCAGGGAGAAAGTATCCCGGAGTGGGACCTGCCACACGGCACCAAGATGACGTACAACGTTACCGACCGGGACAACTACTACTATCGGAGCGGGTACATGGACTGCGTGCGGGGCGTGGATTTCCTTTGCGAGCGGGAGGAAGTGGACGCCAATCGCATTGGGATGTGGAGCCGGAGCCAAGGCGGTGGGTTCACGCTGGCGACGGCGGCTTTGGACCTGAGACTCGCCGCGGCGGTGGCTGAAGAGCCGTTCATGTGCAACTACCCGACAGCGATCGACATTGACACCCGGCCGTACCACGAACTGCGGAACTACGTACAGGAACACCCAGAACAGCGTCAGGAAATGCTGGACACGCTGCGGTATTTCGACACGCTGACGCTTGCAGACACCATCGAGTGCCCCACCCTGGTCAATATCGGGATGGCCGATACTACGTGCCCTTACGAGACCATCATGCCGGTGTTTGACCGGATAAGGGCGCACAAATCGCTGTTGGTGTACCCGGACCTGACCCACAGCCCGTGCACGGACTTCAATGTGCATGCGATGAACTGGCTGAAGAGGTACCTCGGCACCTGATCGGCGCGAACCACACCTGACATAACTTACATAAACTGACATCGAGACGGGCAGCGGCAGGAGGATATCATGCCTGCGAGGACCGGGGCCGAATATTTGGCCGGCCTGAGAGAGCAAGAACGGGAAATTTGGATGGACGGGAAGCGCGTCGATGATGCGACGACGTTCCCCGGATTGGCGAACGGGGCGCGCTCCATCGCGCAGCTGTACGACATGCAGCACAACGGGGCGGCGAGCAGCTCGATGACCTATGCCTCGCCGTCTACTGGAGACCCGGTGGGCCTTTCGTTCATAGTGCCCAAGACCTCGGATGACCTGGCGCGGCGACGCGAGATGATGTCCCAGTGGGCACACGCGAGCTACGGGATGATGGGGCGCACGCCGGATTTTCTGAATACGACGATCATGGCGATGGCGGCGGCCGGGGAATTCTTTGGGGAACACCGGCCGGAGTTCAAGCAGAACGTCGTCAACTACTACGAATACGCCCGTGAAAACGATATCTGCATGACCCACACTCTGGTGAACCTGCAGCGCAACCGGGCTCCCTCAGCCAACTCGATGAACTACAGCACGGACGTGGCGCTGCACGTGGTGAAGGAAACAGATGCCGGGTTAGTGATCCGCGGGCCGCGAGTGCTGGCGACGCTGGGTCCGCTGTCCGACGAGATCATGGTGTACCCCACACGGTCCTCGTTGCTGGCGCGGGACGAAGATGCCCACAAATACGCTTTTGCGTTCGCGGTGCCGTGCGGGATCAAAGGGCTGAAGTTTATTTGCCGGGAAAGTTTCGACCTGGGGAAGTCACACTTCGACCATCCGCTGGGCTCGCGATTTGAAGAGATGGACGCCATCGTTTTCTTCGATGACGTGCTGGTGCCGTGGGAGCGGGTCTTCATGTACGGCGACCGGCATAAGTGCAACAATATGTCCGGCGAAACTGGTCAGTACGTGCAAACCGGGCACCAGGTGGTGACGAAGAACGTCGCCAAGTGCGAATTTATCACCGGTATCGCCAGCCTGATGGTAGAGACCCTAGGCAGCGGCGATATCCCGCAGGTGCAGGGGCTTCTGGCCGAGTTGGTGGCGAACCTGGAGATCACCAAGGCGTTGCTGACCCAATCCGAGGTTAACGCGAAGATCGACCACTGGGGAGTGATGCTGCCGGACCGGGTACCGCTGAACGTGGCGCGCAACCTGTTCATCAAGATGTACCCGAGGATGGCGGAGATAATCCAGTTATTGGGATCCAGCAGCCTGATGGCACTACCTTCCGAGGGGGACTTCGGTGGCCCGTTGGGGGAAGTGCTGGACACGTACCTGGACACGGCTACCGCGACAGCGCAGGAGCGTGTCCGTCTGTTCCGGCTGGCGTGGGACGCGGCGTGCAGCTCCTTCGCTGGCCGGCAGGTCCTGTACGAGCGTTACTTCCAGGGAGACTGGATGCGCAACGCGGCGTTACTGTTGGGTATCTATGACCGGGAGCCACTCATGGAACAGGCGCGGAAGTTCCTGGAGCGGGACTGAGTCCATGCTCCAATGGACGGTCATCGGATAATGGCTTTCAGGGGAATAGCGATAACGGTTTTCGTCTCAATCTCGGTTGCGACGTTCGTGTTCGCAGGGGTGTCATACGCGGCTGAGGAGCATCTCGGAGCCATCATTGCGACGGGGCTTCTCGCCACGGCGTTGTTGGTGGTGCAGACGATGGACCGGAATACTTTCCGGCCGCGAACTTGGAACTGGAGGATAGCGTGGAATATGCTAATCGTTGGCGTGGCGATACACTATTCCGCGATAATCATCGGAGTTTCCTTTGGAGCCGTATTCTCGCCACAGAAAGACAGCGGTTGGGCTATAATTGCCGTATAGGTTCAACAAGCGGTACTAACCCGCGCCGCTTGGATACTGGTCGATGAATACCGTCGCAGCAATGCAGCCAGTCGTGCGCTGTAATACATTGGGAGGCATGAGCATATGCCGATACTGATCGCAATCCCTGTTGTAGTTGTCTTGTGGCTGTTCGCGGCCTGGATAGCCAATGACGCGGCCTGTAGCGCCATAAGCACGCTGGGGCAGCCGTTGGTTGTTAAAGCAATCGAGAAAGCCTTGCTCGCTTGTTTCATCTAGCGCAATAACCGCCGTTCGTTCGGCGATAGGCCGTACCATTTGGCGCGCCTTCTCAAAGTAGATAACGTAGGGGCGACCGGACGGTCGCCCCTACACCTTGCCTGATCCGATCTGCCGGCGACCTACCGTTTCAGTCCGTCGACCACCGATCCCTTAAAGGCGTCATCGCCGCCGAATACGGTGCCCACCGCGCCAGCGTCGAACTTCGCCAGTCCCAGCTGGTAAACCTCCGCCGGGAACGGTATGTATCCCACCGACGCCGCCAGCTTCCGTCCGTTCGGGCTCAGATAGTACTTCACGAACTCCGACATGTGCGCTTCCTGCGCCGCGTCCGAACGCACGTAGATGAACAACGGCCGGCTCAGCGGCGCATAGGACCCGTTGTTGATCGCGTCGTCCGTCGGCGCGATACACCCGTTCCCGCCGTCGACCGGCACTACCTTCACCTTGTCCTTGTTCTCCACGTAGTACGCGTAACCGAAGTAACCGATGCTGTACTTGTCACCCGAGACGCCCTGCACCAGCACGTTGTCGTCCTCCGACGCCACGAAGTCACCGCGCGACACGCCGCCATCACCGTTGACCGCCTCGGTGAAATAGTCGAACGTGCCCGAGTCCACGCCGGGCGCGTACATCTTGATCTCTTCCGCCGGCCAGTCCGCGTTCACCTGGTTCCAGTGGGTGATCACTCCCTCGGACTCCGGGCTCCAGATCGTGTTCAGCTCATCTACGGTCAGACAGTCGACGAAATCATTCTCCGGGTTCACCACCACGGACAGACCATCAATCGCCACCGGCAGCTCGATGTACTCAATGCCGGCAGCCGAGCACAGATCAACTTCCTTCTGCTTGATCGGACGGGAGGCATCGGAGATGACGGTCTCGTTGTCGCAGAACTTCTTGAACCCACCGCCCGTTCCCGAAATGCCAACCACGACCCGAACCCGGTCGTCGGTCAGACCGCCGAACTCCTCGGCCACGGCCTCCGTGATCGGAAACACCGTGGACGATCCGTCAATTGGAATGTCGCCGGAGAGGGCGCTGTAGTCAAGCACGCGGGTCATCTTGTCAGCCATCATGGCGCCCCCGCCCAGACCATCGGCAATGGGGCCTTTGAAGGCGTCATCGCCACCGAATACCGTGCCCACGGTCCCAGCGCCGAACTTCGCCAGACCCAACTGGTATACCTCACCCGGGAAGGGGATGTATCCAACGGAGGCCGCCAGCTTCTGGCCGTTGGGGCTCAGGTAGTACTTCACGAACTCCGCAATATGCTCCTGCTGCGCCGCGTCCGAGCGCACGTAGATGAACAACGGACGGCTCAACGGCGCATAGGAACCGTTGTTGATCGCATCGTCGGTCGGGGCAATACACCCGTTGCCACCGTCGACCGGCACGATCTTTACCTTGTCCTTGTTCTCCACGTAGTACGCGTAACCGAAGTAGCCGATGCTGTACTTGTCACCGGCCACTCCCTGCACCAGCACGTTATCGTCCTCTGACGCAACAAAGTCGCCCCGGGACACGCCGCCGTCGCCGTTGATCGCTTCAGTGAAATAGTCGAACGTGCCAGAGTCAACTCCGGGCGCGTACATCTTGATCTCTTCCTCCGGCCAGTCCGCGTTCACCTGGTTCCAGTGGGTGATCACTCCCTCGGACTCCGGGCTCCAGATCGTGTTCAGCTCATCTACGGTCAGACAGTCGACGAAATCATTCTCCGGGTTCACCACCACGGACAGACCATCAATCGCCACCGGCAACTCGATGTACTCAATGCCGGCAGCCGAGCACAGATCAACTTCCTTCTGCTTGATCGGACGGGAGGCATCGGAGATGACGGTCTCGTTGTCGCAGAACTTCTTGAACCCACCGCCCGTTCCCGAAATGCCAATTACGACCCGAACCTGGTCATCGGTCAAACCGCCGAACTCCTCGGCCACGGCCTCCGTGATCGGAAACACCGTGGACGATCCGTCAATCGGAATGTCGCCGGACAGGCTGGCGTACGTGCCGGGGTCGGTCGCCTTTTCCGGCTGACCAGTGCCAGACCCGGTAGAACCGGTGGTAGCCGCACCGGACTGAGTAGCGGGAGCCTCATCTGCAGCACTACAGGCGGCGGCCATGAGAACGGTCGCGCAGCCCAAGGCGGCCACGATCAGCAGCAACCGGAACGGAAACGTTTTCAGAGTAGCCAATGTGGCGCAACTCATTGATCCTCCTGAAAAAGGAAAGTTGGTCGGATTTCCTGTGGATTAGCTGAAATTGGCGCGTGCGAATTGCGGCCAGACGGACCCGACCGCTGCAGTGTTCAATAAGTATCCCTCCTCGTGGTCTCTCGTTTTTCCCAATGCGCCAACTGAATCTTCGACTCGGTCGGTGCGGTAAAAAACAGCGAAATCAAACGATTTCGCTGTCTGTAAAGAAGTGGGAGCAATTTCCGCCGCTCCCGCGAGAGCGGCAGGTGCAAGGGGCGCATCCCCGGTAAAACTCCGCCCTAGCGGGGCAAGCGCCCAGCTCGTGTAGGAGCAAAAAATAACGGGGGACAAATCCCCCGTGGTGCGAAATGACGACGCTTGGGTCGGGTCGATTGCGGCGGGTGCGATAAACACCGGCACCGCTCCCGCCGACATATACACGGCGGGCAACGGCTCCCCTTTTGGCAATTTTTCCACGACAGCGCCCACGGGTACCGGCGTGGCGGAAATGGTGTTCGTGGCAAACATGGCTCAACGGGCGTCGGAAACAATCGCTTCCAACTCGGCCGGATCTTTCGGAATGCCTTCGGAGAGGACGCGGCAACCGTCTTCGGTCACGAGAACGTCGTCCTCGATTCGAATGCCGATGCCGCGGTAGGCTTCAGGGGTGTGTTTCGCTTGAAGGCCAAAGTATAGGCCGGGCTCCACGGTGAGAACCATGCCGGGGCGCAGGCGGACCTGGCCGCGGTCGTCACGGTAGGGTCCGCAGTCATGCACATCCAGGCCCAACCAATGGGAGGTGGCGTGCATATAGTAGTCGCGGTAGGACTGCTGCTCCATGATGCCGTCCACGCTGCCTGACATAATTCCCAAGTCGATAAGGCCCTGCACCAACGTACGCGTTGCAGTACGGTGCACGTCGTCGAAACCGACGCCCGGTTTGACGTCGGCGATGGCTTTCCGTTGGGATTCCAGCGTGAGGTCGTAGATCTCCCTCTGGGGCGCAGTGAATTTGCCAGACACGGGCCAAGTGCGGGTGACATCGGCGGTGTAATAGCCGTATTCGGCGCCGGCGTCAATGAGCAGCAGGTCGTCAAAGCCCAGGGGATCACGGTTGCGAATGTAGTGCAGGACGCAGGCGTTGGCGCCACCGGCCACGATGGACGGATAGCCGTTGCGAGGCGACCCGTGCTGCCGGAAAGGACGCTCAAGAGCGGCTTGAACCTCGTACTCATGCACGCCCGGGGCGGCGGTCCGCATGGCGGCGTCGAACCCGCGAGCGGTGATGTCGATGGCGCGCTGCAGGAGTCCAATTTCATCGTCGGTCTTGATCTGGCGCATGAGGTCGATCTGAGAAGTAGGATCCTCGATGCGGCGAATGGGCTTCATCCCACGCTGGGCCAACCCGCGACGACGCTTGACCAGACCGGAGATTATGCCATCAACCCGATCGTCGGTGCCCAGAGCGTAATAGACAGTGTCGCAATCGGCCAAGAGTTTGGGCAGTTGCGTGTCTAATTGATCTGTCGAATAGGCGGCGTTGGCGCCGAGGGGACCCACCGCGCCCCGAACTCCAGCGCGATAGCCGACCCAAATCTCGAAGGTGGGATCGTAGGGCCGAACGAAAAGCGTGTACGGAGTACGGGAACCGGGCCGCAGGACGGCAACGGCGTCGGGTTCGTCAAACCCGGTGAGGTACCAGAAGGTGGAGGGCTGCCGGTACTCGTGGTCGACGTCATTGTTTCGAGCGGCGTCGTGGCCGGATGCTAAGACAATGGTGCCGCGCGAAAGCGATTCCATCAGCCGGCGGCGGCGGCTATCAAACTCGTGGGGTTGCGCTGCAAGGGCGTCGGCGCTCATCGACATAGAGGCACGCTACCTAATGGCGTAATTCGTTTTTTCTGTCCACATTGAACGGCGTGAATTATATCAAGGGGCAACACCCATCGCAATATCGCAGGCCTACCGGTAATAGTTCAGAGTTGGGAAGGCTATCCGAATCCGATCGTCTGAATGCGTTATCGGACCAACATGGAGGCAGGCAACTACAGGAGCGAGGATGAGCCAAGCCATTGTTGACGCCGGCAATAAATCCCAACCGGGAAACTTCTGACAGGCCATTGTCACCGGCTGGTAGGATCGAGCAGGTGGTCGAAGTGATGGCGTTCGGTGCAACCCTCGAGCGATTGCTCGATCTGAATGGTGATGTGGTCAATCCCGAAGTCCTGGTACACGATGTGTTGCAGTCGGCGACGCAAGGATTCCAAATCCTCCGGATAGTCCGGATCGACGAGGACGTGCGCTGTGAGGGATTCATAGCCCGAAGTGATGGTCCAGGCATGAATATCGTGCACGAGAGTAACGCCGGGTACGCTCTCCAAGGCGGTGCACAGGCCATGCATATCGACGTGCGGAGGCGAGCCTTCCAAGAGCACACGGAACACTTTGAGCACCAACTGCCAGGCGCTGGCGAGGATGAGGACGGCGATGAGAACTGCCAACACGGGGTCGGCGAGACGCCAGCCGAACGCCAGCAACAGGATTCCGGATATCACCACGCCTACGGAGCCGAGCAGGTCGGCGATGACGTGCCGGAATGCCCCCTCCACGTTGAGGCTGCGCCCCGCGGACGGCCGCAGGACCCATGCAGCCGCCAGATTGACGAGCAAGCCGGTACCACCGGCGATAAGGACGACCAGCCCATCTACTTCGGGAGCGTGGAAAAACCGGTGATAAGCCTCGAACATAACCCACGAGGCAATGACCATCAGGCCTACCGCATTGAACAGAGCGGCCAGGACCTCAGTGCGATAATAGCCGAAAGTGCGTTCGATAGAGGCGGGGCGGTCGGCGAGCCACATAGCGAACAGGGCGAGGCCGATCGCGGCGGCGTCGGTGAGCATATGGCCCGCGTCGGCGATGAGAGACAAGCTGCCGGAGAGAATTCCGGCAGCTACTTCGACCAACATATAACTGGCAATCAGAGCCAGAGCGGTCCACAGCCGGCGCCGGCCGGCGCCACGATGTTCATGGTCGTGGATGGCGTGGTTGCTGTGGTCGGATTTGCGATGCGCCGATGTCATGCTTCAGTACGCGATGTTGCTAACAGGTGCCCAACATGGTGGTTCTCAGTACATTCGCCCGCGGAGTGTTCAACCTGGAACGTGATGTGGTGAACGCCGAAGTCGTCGTATGCGATTTGCCTCAACCTGCGCAGCAGCGGTTCGGTTTGGTCGGCGTAATCGGGATCGATCATAATCGGGATCGATGAGGATATGTGCCGTGAGGGCATCATAGCCAGTGGTGATGGTCCAAGCGTGGACATCGTGAACCAGGGTCACGCCTTCGATGTCCTCCAGCGCGTGGCAAAGCCGGTACATGTCCAAGTGAGGAGGCACGGTTTCCAGTAAAACGCGAAAGACCTTGAAAGCCAGGCGAACGGAGCTGACGAGGATCAGGGCGGCGATGAACAGGGTGATGATCGGGTCGGCGAGATCCCAGTGGAAGAACAGGTCGAGGAAGCCGGAGACGATCAGGGCGATGACACCCATCATATCGGCAATAATGTGCCAGAACACTCCCTCGACGTTGATGCTGTGTCGAGTTGACCGATGGAGAATCCACGCGGCGAAAAGATGGATTGCCAGCCCGTGCCGGCGACTACGACCATGATGCCACCATCGACTTCATGGTGGTGGCCATGGGCGTGTTCGGTGATCCGGAGGTAGGCTTGGTATGCGATCGACGCGGCCAAAACCCACAGGGCCAGCGCGTTGAACAACACGACCGGCACCTCGATACGGTGGTAGCCATAAGTACGGGTGATAGTGGACGGGCCCTCAGCGATCCACCTTGCGAACAGGGCAAGCGAGACAGCGACAGCGTCGGTCAGCATATGGGCCGCGTGGGCGAGCAGGCCGAGGCTGCCGGACATAACGCTGCCGACGACCTCAACAATCATATGCGTGGCCAGCAAGCACAGCACTATCAGCAAGGTACGTTTACTTGCTCCGCGGTAGTCGTGAGTATGGTCGTGACTGGAGACGGAGGAATGATCCGAAGTGTGATGATGTGCAGCCAAGGTGATCACCGCCTAGCCACATATCATTGTGTACAAATGGGATCGGTCGATCCAACGTCCATCACAGTTTCGCCAGATGACTTGCGCTTCAACCAAGATGGAAGAAACCCGCGTCGTGGCGAGATTATCACTACCAAGAGCAGTAATGCCACGGACGCAACGACAATAGTCGGACCGGGGGGCAGGTCAAAGTAGTAGGAACAATACAATCCGACTACAACTGCGATCAGAGCGGACACGACGCTGGCCGCCATGATGGACGACAAGCGTTGTGCGACCAGAGTACCGGTGACCGACGGTACGACAAGCAGGGACATGACCATGACGTTGCCCACTGATTTGATGGCTGCGACGGTGGTCAATGCCACCAAAAGCGGCAGCATATATTCGAGGAAGCGGACGGGCACACCGGCGGCTTCAGCGACCGTGGGGTCATAAGTGGTAAATACCAACTCTTTATAGAACGCAGCCACCACCGCGATGACCGCTAACGCCAGCACGCCGACGCTCAACACGTCGAACCACGAGGCGCCCAATACGTTTCCAAACAGAATACCCAGCAAATCTCCCGAGCGGTTGGCCCACTTGCTGATGATGATCACGCCGACGGCGAAACCGCCGGCAAACATTACGCCGATGATTGCGTCGATGCGGATGCCGGACCGGCGCGACAGGGCAGAGATCACCAGCGAGGCCGGGACCGCCCAGCACAACGCTCCCAGGAACACGTTGGCGCCGAAAAGGAAAGCGGCAGCCATTCCGGTCAGCGCGGAGTGAGCGATGGCGTCGCCGAGAAATGCCATGCCGCGCAGGACTACGAAAGTGCCTACGATTCCGCAGGCAGTGGCCGCAAGAGCCGACACCAAAAGGGCGCGCTGCATGAATCCGTGCTGCATCGGCTCGATGATGAGGTCGAGCACAGAGACCTCCGGTCGGCCAGTTGAACTGGCCCGAGTGAGTGACCCGCGGGACGACGATCCTGGGGCGTCGCATGAATCTTTCAGTTATAGCTTGCCGGCGGCACGCAATTGACCGCGCACCCTGGAGGCCCCGCCAAATTTCAGGCGAAGCAGTCCTTTGACGTCCTCCCAGGCGGTACGGATGATGCGGACCCGCGAATCGGGGTCGTCGGTCCAGCGCACCGGTATTTCTCGAATTGGGAAACCACATTTCTGAGCGAGGATCAGCAATTCGGAATCGAAAAACCAGCCGTTGTCCAGCACCAGGGGGGCCAGATCATCGGCAACCTTCCGGCTGACTGCTTTGAACCCACACTGGGCGTCCCGAAACGTGGTGAAAAACATGGAGCGGAACAGCAGGCTGTAGCCGCGCGAAGTTATCTCGCGTTTCAAGGTTCGCCCTATCACACGTGACCCGGCCAACAGGCGCGAGCCGACGGCCAGGTGATAGCCGCCGGTGGCAACTGCGCCGACCAGGTCAGGCAGGTATGCCAGGTCCGTGGAGAGGTCGACATCCATGTACGCCACAACGTCGGCGTGGCTCTCAGTCCACGCACGGCGCAACGCCCTGCCGCGACCGCGTTGCTCAAGCCGGATGTATCGCACCTCTGGGAAACGGTCGGCAAGGTACGCAGCCTCTTTGAGGGTGCCGTCGGTCGACCCATTGTCGGCGACGACTATGTTCCACGAGTATTCACCCATGTTGGATGACATAAACTCGTGAAGCCGGCAAACGCTTTCGGGCAAAGCGCGTTCTTCGTTCAGGCAGGGTATGACCACATCGAGGCTGACCGGCATGATTGGGAAATTATAGCAACAACCGGCCATATGAGGCCGATAAGGGCATCCCTTTCTCGCCGCCGTCGTGGCGGTGTCCCCTCAGCGCTACGGTTGGCCAACGACCCGCGGCACATGATCGGCGGATTCGTCGCGCAGTCGGAAGGCAGCGTCGATTGACGTTCCAACGGGGACCAATTAACGTAAAGTGCCGAGCACAATTGTGCGAGCGAAATTGACAAAGATCGAGGCACGATGCTATATTCCGTGCGATTAACAGACGGCGTTATCGTGTATGCGATGAACTATGTCGAATGCGGCACAACGAGTTGCGGCCCACATTTCGGTGACAACCAATAACGCCTCCCGCAGTCCCGTGGGACGGTGTTTTTTTGCCTATGTTCCGAAACGCGCGGATCAGTTAGCAGACAACGCCGGTCGGAAACTCGAAGATTACAGCCGGTTCGGAGGAACCTCCAGATGCAGATGAACGACTTCGTCGTCAGGTTCGCCGGTGAAGGCGGGCAGGGCGTCGTTACTTCGGCCGAGGGACTGGCCCAGGCGTCCACGCAGGTTGGTTATCACGCCATGACCTACGCGACGTTCCCTTCCCAAATTCTGGGTGGGCCGACCTGGACGCAAGCCAGGATTTGTACCGAGCTTATCCTCAGCTCCGGGGACCAGGTGGATGTCCTTGTCGCATTCAATGAGGAAGCGTACGAGACCCATGCTGAAGATGTGCGGGAAGGCGGCGTGATCATTTACAACGCCGACGACTTCACCATGACCGACCCGCGGTCATTCGGCCTGGCGATTGACTCCCTGGCGCGCTCGACGGGCAACAACCGCGCCGCCAACATGGTGGTCATCGGTGCGCTGGCTCAGCTGGTGCACATGTCCCAAGACTACCTTGACGACTTCGTCGAAGCGCGGTTCCGTCGGGGACGGGATAACGACGACGAGATCATCTCCTCGAACATTGAGGCGATGCGATTGGGTCGTCAGAACGCCGCGGAAAGCGGCTTCGTGCTGGGTGATTTGGCTCCGCCCAACCCCCCGGATTACCAGCAACTCATGCTCAAGGGAAACGAGGCGATCGCTCTGGGAGCGGTGCATGCGGGCGTCCAATTCTACGCCGGATATCCGATCTCACCGGCTACTACCATCCTGCTCTGGATGGAGCGCAACCTGGTTGGCGACGACAAATTCGCGTACCAGGTGTCCTCGGAAATCGAAGCGATTACCGCAATCCTGGGAGCCGGATATGCGGGCAAGAAGGCCATGACGGCGACGGCAGGACCGGGCCTATCGCTGATGGGCGAGGGATTGGGTCTCGCCTGGATGGCGGAGATCCCCTTGGTCGTGGTCGACGTGCAGCGCGGCGGCCCGGCGACGGGACTGCCCACGAAGACCGAGCAATCAGATCTCATGGGATGCCTGTTCCCGGCCCACGGTGACGTGCGGATGCCTATCATCGCCCCCGGCTCGGTGGAAGAGTGCTTCTTCGGAGCCGTGCATGCGATCAACTGGGCCGAAAGGTATCAGGGTCCGGTGATCCTCATGAGCGAAATGTCCATGGCCGAGCGGGTACAGAACATCCGGAAGCCCGACCTGAGCAAGGTTCCGGTGGAAGACCGCCTGACTTACGAAGGCGGGAACGGCTACCATCGTTATTCTGGCCACGAGTTGTCGCCGATGCCGTTGCCTGGAGGGCCTGGCGCGTACGTGGCTAACGGCAGCGAACACGACGAGATGGGCGACACCACGCACCTGCCGAGCCGGCACGTCCAGATGACGGAACGCCGTTTTGGCAAATTGAAGCTGCTCGAAGAAGACCGCTACGAAAGCGACAACACCCAGGCCAAGATTGCGCTGATGCCGTGGGGCGGGTCCAAGGGACCGGTGAGCGAGGCCTACAATGCGCTGCGGGAAGAAGGGATAGACATCGCCTGGTATTACACGATGTTCCTGCACCCGCTTCCGCCGAAACTGCGCGACGAACTACGGGCCAAGGAGTTGGTGATCGTTCCCGAACTTAACTACCAGGGGCAGTGGGCCAACATATTGCGGTTCCACCGGATTGCGTCAACGCCAATCACGCAATACACCGGCCTGCCCTTCAAGGTTAGTGACCTGGTGATCAGGGTCAAAGAGATCATGGCGGAACACATGGAGGAAGCACGGGCATGAGCAAGAAAAACCCGGAATACGACTTCAAATGGTGCCCCGGGTGCGGGGACTTCGGCGTGCGGCGCGCGCTCGAATTGGCCATGATCAACCGGTTGGAGGAAACCGGCCTGCCCATCGAGAACAACGTGGTGGTGGCCGGAATAGGCTGCAGTGGCAACCTCGTCCACCTGCTCGAAGGCCAGCAACCCTACGGGATCCACGGCATCCACGGGCGAACGCTTCCAGTCGCGATGGGCGTCAAGATGGCCCGACCCGAGTTGAACGTGGTCGTAGTGGCCGGTGACGGCGACTTCCTGAGCATTGGCGGCGAGCACATCGCTCCGCAAGCGGCGCGCAACGTGAACGTGACCGCCGTGATCATGGACAACGGTGTATATGGCCTCACCAAGGGCCAAAGCTCGCCCACCACCCAGATGGGCACCGTTACCAGCAGCACGCCGTTCGGCAAGATCGAAGAAGACCTGGATCCGCTGGAGTTGTATCTCACACTGGGTGTCTCATTCATTGCGTCCGGTTTCTCGGGACAACCTCGTGTCTTAGCACGTTTGATCAACGAGGGCATGAATCACGACGGAATGTCGATGATCCATGTGCAATCGCCGTGCGTCACCTATAACGATACTTTCCAGTTGATCAAAGGGAATGCTAAAGAGGGCATCGCCCCCGCGCTTTGGGACATACCCGAAGACCACGATCCGTCCAGCAAACAGGCGGCTTACGAGTTGGTCCAGCAGGGCGGTCTGCCTGTGGGCGTCATCTATAACGATGAGACCCGTGCTTCGCTGGAAGGCAATATGGAGTCCATACGGGCAAAGGCGCGTCAGCGGTCGGCGGAACAGTTGATGGAAGCCTACGCCTTCTAGACATTCCCGCCGAATCAGGGACGCGAAATGAGGCCGACGTCGCGCGACGTCGGCCTCATTTCGTTTGAGTTCGGGTTCCGATCGGATCTACTGCGATGTGGGTTGCGGGAAGCGCAGCGCTGGGTCAGTAAGACTGCAGCGGGGCCACAGCACCGGGAATGAGGTCGGGGTTATCGGCCTGCATCGACTGGTATTTGGATGGACACTTGACGAGGATATTGTCGGTGGCAAACACCTGGTCGTGGCCGTCGTAGTGACCTTCCAGGATGATCTCCGAGTGAGGGTTGAAGAAGAGGTCTGGCAGGACGCCAACGTAACTGGCCTCCATCTGGAGACTTCCGGGCGCGACGCTTGGGACATCGGGCTGCTTGTCACCCAATCTGAAGCGCGACAGCGTCGTCCCGTCCTCCCTCCGGAAGGTATCGGGCGCCAGAGCGCCGGCGACCCTCAAGGTCTGGCCATCGTGGAGCTTGGGATCGTCTATGAATTCGCTAACGGTGACGAAATACAGGGTGTTCCCGGGGAAGGCGGCATAGACCATGTAGGCCACCGCGAGGCCAATCACACCCGCAAGGATCAGGAGACGCGTACGGTGGCTACGCCAGGCGGAACGCTCGGTTTCCGCCTCCACGGCGAGCGCCGTATCGGGGACTGCTCCAGTGTAAGGATCGGTTTGCATGAAGTCTCATCGCGCATCGGTTTGAGATGTCCGTCCCATTATACCGGCTCGATGCGCTCAGCCTCCTCTCGATCCGGTCCCTCGTCAGATACGACGGTGGCCTGGAGTTCCCGCAGGTCCCTTTGGACCGACTGGCGGCGCCAGGACATATATGCGGCGTAGATGAAAAACACTGCCCACAAAACGGCAAAGGCGGCGAACAGGAAAGGCAGGTTGTTGGGGGGTACAGTCATTCTAGTCGTAGGTTCCTTCTAGTCGTAGGTTCCTTGCCGACGGATGGCGGAAACGGCGTCCTCGGTGCCCCGCAGCGCTACCCTTTCCAGCACCAGGTAGGCAAACAGCGCCAGCGCTGCGACCAGGGAGAAATACAGGATAAGCCGCATGATTGGCTCCAAGGCGTCGTCGGCCGCCGCCGGACCAAACACCTGCACCGGATGAATCGAGCGCCACCATTTCACCGACCAGTACACGATGGGCACGTCCACAAAGCCGATGATACCCACCACGGCCGACCAGGCCTTGCCCTGCTGCGGCGTTGGGGCGTAATGTCGGATCATCAGGTAGGCGACGTAGATCAGCCACAGGATCAGGGTGGTGGTGAGCCTCGGCTCCCATGTCCACCAGACGCCCCACACCGGTCGGGCCCAGATGACGCCAGTGACCAGGGCTAGGGTGACGAAAACGACGCCAACCTCGGCCGATGCGTGTGCTACCCGATCCCAAACTTCGTTTCGTTGGACGAGATAGCCGACGCCGGCCACGGCGCAGACGAAAAAACCGAGGAACGAAAGGATGGAAATTGGGACGTGGATGTAGAAGATGCGCTGAATGTGGCCCAGCACCCCGTCGGTGGGAGCGACCACAAAGATCAGGTAGCCGTCCACGATAGTCAACGCTGCCGTCAACAGGAGCAGCCACGAACGGGGATCGCGGATTGCGGATCGAAGAGGAGAGTCGGTGGAGCTATGGCCCGTTATCGCCGCCAAAATACGTTATCCCTCGAACACGAACCCGAATATCCACGGGCATATTACCAAAAAGAGCGCGTCGAACACCACCAGGAGAGGTAGCCACCGGGTCCAGATCGGCTGCATCGGGCCGCCCTGCAGAGCCAGGGCGGTGGCCTCGACGGCGGCGATGATAACAGGAACGATAACCGGGAAGAACAGCACCGGCAAAAGGATTTCGCGGGAGCGAGACTGTGCCGCGATGCCCGAAAAGAAAGTCCCAACGGTGGCGAACCCGATGGTCGCCAACAGGATTATCAACCCCAGTACCGGAGATAGCGCGGACAGGTCCAGCATGACCGCAAAAACTGGGAGCAGAACGGCCTCAATGACCAGCATGAAAACCAGGGTACCAAGCATCTTGCCGAGGAAAACGGCATCGCGGCTGACCGGAGCAGCGAGCAACCCGTCCATCCCGCCCTGTTCCAACTCGCGGGCGAAAGTGCGGTTCATGGCAAGCACTCCGACGAACGCGTAGGCCACCCAGAGCAGTCCCGGCGCGACCGGGGCAAGGCTGCCCGGCGTGCGGTTGAGGCCGAAATTGAACACGACGACCACGATGAGCCCGAAGACCAGGGCAGATACGACGGTCTCACGGGAACGGAACTCCAGACGCACGTCTTTCCAAGCGATGGCCAGGGTCGCTCTCAGCAATCGCATGGACGACGGTCCAAACCGAGTATTTCAGCCGCCGGCTTGATCGCCATTCGAGCCGGCGGAGAAGGCTACAGCATCACGATTGGGCAGCGTCTCTTCCGCAACTCGGCCCCGATCCAACGTCAGGACGCGGTCGGCCCAAGCCTGCCCGATTTCGTAGCTGTGCGTCGTCAATAGCGCGGCCCGGCCCGATGCCGACCAGTCTCTCAACAGATCACCCAGGGACGCGACCGACTCGGCATCGAGACCGGATTCGGGTTCGTCCAGCAGCAGGACCGCGGGTTCATGGAGGATGGCGCGAGCCACTGACAGACGCTGCTGCATGCCGTGGGACAGCGTGCGGACGCGACGGTCCGCCCGGTCGGACAGGTTCAATTGCTCGAGGACACTTTCGACACGGCGCTTGGGCCGGGCAACGCGGTAAAGCTTGGCGTAGAAGGCGAGATTTTCATGGCAGGTCAAGTCGTTGTACAGAAGGGTCTGGTGGCCGACGAAACCAACCAGGGTTCGAGCGCGCCCACCAGACCGCCGCATCGGCTGTCCGGCAATATGCACGCTGCCTTCGTCGGGACGGGAAAGGCCGGCGAGGATCCTCAGCAGCGTGGTTTTTCCTGCTCCGTTGGTCCCGAACAGGACTACGGTTTGGCCCCACGGGATGGAAAGGTCAACGCCACGAAGGACGCTACGGCCCCCATATTCCTTGCGGACGCTGGCGGCCGCGACAGCTGACGGACCGGAATATGCAGCGTTCATCCAATCGGTTCAGCGGTGATTTTCAAATCGTGCCCGGAGGACCTTCTTGTCGAACTTGCCCACGCTGGTTTTGGGTATTTCGTCGATGAAAACCACGTCGTCCGGGAGCCACCACCTGGCAAAGTCAGGTCGGATGAACTCCAGTATGCTGTCCTTGCTCAGCGGCGACGCGGCGTCGGAGCGCGCTACCACGCAGGCCAACGGGCGTTCCTGCCACTGGGGATGGGGTACGGCGATGACGGCCGCTTCCAGCACGTCGGGGTGGGCCATGATCGCGGATTCGAGGTCCACGGAGGATATCCACTCGCCACCGCTTTTCACCATATCCTTGACCCGGTCAACGATTTGGATATAGCCGTTGGCGTCGATGGTAGCGATGTCGCCGCTGTGGTACCAGCCATCGACGAAGGTTTCCGCGCTGCGTTCATCATCGACGTACTCATCAGCCACCCATGGGCCGCGGAACCAGAGCTCCCCGCGCTGCTCGCCGTCCCACGCCAGGTCGTCGCCGTTTTCGTCGGCGAGCTTCATATCGATCCCGGGGGCGACGACGCCCTGGCTGGCGTTCAGTTCGAGGCGTTCGCGCTCGGACAGGTCGTCAAGCCAACTGCGGCGTCGATTGGTCGAAATCAGCGGAGCGGCCTCCGTCATGCCGTAGGCATGGAGGATGTCTACACCCAACCGGTCCCGGTATTCCTGCAAAACGGACAATGGCACCGCGGAGCCACCGCTGATAATCTGGCGCAGCGAGGACAAATCGTACTCGGCCCCCGACCGCTGCAGGTAGTCGAGAACTCCGATCCAGATGGTCGGCACGCCGGCGCTGATAGTCACCTGTTCGCTCTCAACCATCTCGCAAATTATTCGAGGGTCCGGGCGTACGCCAGGAAAGATCTGCGACGCGCCGAACATGGTGGCCGCGTAGGGAAATCCCCAACAGTTGGCATGGAACATGGGGACGATGGCCATGATGCGGTCCTTCTCGGACACACCGATCATGTCAGGGGTAGCGGAGGTCAGGGAGTGCAGGTAAACGGCGCGGTGCGAGTAGGCTACTCCCTTGGGCAATCCGGTGGTGGCGGAGGTGTAGCACAGGCCCATGGTCGAATATTCGTCAACGTCAGCGGGCCGATACTCCGGCGACGCTGCGGAAAGCACGGTTTCATAGCACGCGGCGTCGGGCAGCGTCGTTGACATTTCGTCCGGTTTCCCAAGGATGATGAAGTGCTGGACCGCGGAGAGCCGGTCCGCGATGGCTTCGATGAGGGGTGCGAGATCCGGATCGATCAGCAGCACCTTATCGCCCGCGTGGTTGATGATGTACGCCATGTCGTCGGGCGCTAATCGGATGTTGATGGTATGGGTGATCGCGCCGATGGTAGCGGGAGCAAAGTACGCCTCGAGGTGCCGGTAGTTATTCCACGCGAACGTGCCAACGCGGTCACCCGGGCCGACGCCCAACTCTCTGAGCGCGTTGCCGAGGCGAGCGGTGCGTCCAAACATCTCAGCGTAGGTATAGCGGTGAGTGTCCTCGCCAACGCGTGTGACGATTTCCTTTTTCGGAAAGTGAACGGCGGCCCGCTCCAGAATTCGGTGGGCCAACAATTCGTAGCGCATCGTCATCGCCGGTCTCCTGTAATCTATTGCATCTGGTTGCCGAAACTGGTTAGGTATCCTTTAAATCACGCGCGTTCCGTACCACCCACGTTCCCGGTGCAACGAGACGGCGCGCCGCTCAATGGGCGAGTTTTATGGATGCTTGATGCTCACGCCACCGTCAATGGCCCAAGTTTGGCCAGTCACGTAGGTTGCGGCAGGTGATGCAAGATAGACGGCGAGGTAGCCGACCTCAATGAGACGACCGACTCGGGCAAGGGGAATGTTCTCGCCCGCGGCAGAATCACGGGCCTCAAAGGCTTCCTCGGACATCTGCTCCGGGTCGGGGAAGGTTCCCGGGGCGATGGCGTTGCATCGGACGCCAAAGGGCGCCCACTCCTGGGCCACGCACTCGGTGAAACGCATGAGACCGGCCTTGGCCGCGTCGTACGCGGCAGACATCGGGCGTCCCCGGAAGGAGGCCCAACCGCTGATGTTGATGACGTTGCCCTGGCCCCGCTCCAGCAGGTGCGGTCCGACGGCACGGCACCCTTGGAATGCTTCAGTTAGATTGATATCGACGATGCTGTGCCACTCCGTTTCGGTCATACCGGGGATATCGCTACCCGGGAGTTGGACAACGGGCTTCCGAATCGCGTCACCGACGCAGTTCACCAGGGTGTCGATGCGGCCAAATTCCGCGATGGTCCGGTCCACGACGGCGTCGGTGTCGGCCGCGGTGGTCGCGTCGCCGGTTAGCGGAAGACAGGTCCCGCCCATGGCACGAACCTCTTCGGCGACCCGGTTGACGCCGGTAGTGGTTAGGCCGGTCACGGCCACGTCGGCGCCGGCCTGCGCGAACGCCAGGGCAATACCCTTCCCAATGCCACGTCCCGCGCCAACTAGCAAAACTTTCTGGCCGCTAACATCGAAGATATCTAAACTCATTGATCCACCTCCCGCCATAATTAGCGCACGGTAACGAAATGGGGATCATGGTGCCACACTGTATGGAGCAGGGCAACAGTGCGTCAAATATCATTGACCATGGACCCGCGATAAATCATCGTGGGAACCGGCGTTTCAGGTGCGTCATTTCTCCCACATGCACGGTCCCAACGAGAAGGGCCGAAACGTCGCGGACGGGGCCATGCGGTCCGGGGTGTCCGCCGTGGCGGACGGGAACGCCAATGGGGTAAAATCGTTGCACGCGTGTTTACCCGGATTTTGAGGTGCGAACCATGCCCAGGGACAGCAATCGGGTCGTGTATCCGCCGGAAGGGTGGACGAACTCGCTGGCTGCGGAATACATAGGTCCCGACCAATTTGGCAACGGCGAGGTGTACGATGCCCAGTTGAAACGTACCCCGCTGGAAGGCGCCCCGCTGATACGCCTCATATACGACCAGCGGGACGAGGAAATCACGGTACGGTGCCTGCGCTGCGAGCAGCAATCGCAGGCTGCGGGCCGATTCACCGCCTACCCGATGATAGGCATTGTGAGCATCAATGCCACCGCGCTGCTGGTTCCGATGAACACGCCGCGCATCATGAGGCATCTGGAGGACCGGCACGACGAAGCGCTGGGCGGGATCGACGATGTGGACTTTTTCAATTGCCTGTTGGACAGCTGCGGTCTGTGAAAGACAATCCGACGAGGAATGGTTGGATCATCGGGAGGTAAAACTTTGAAGTATGACTACATAATCGTCGGCGGGGGATCAGCAGGATGCACATTGGCATCGAGGCTGACCGACGACGCCAGCGTGTCGGTGCTGCTCCTGGAGGCGGGACCCGACTATCCTGATTTCGAGCACCTGCCGATCGACCTGAAAAACGGCAACAACGTGTGGCGGTCGGCCTACGGGCCGCACAGCTGGGATTACCTGGCCAAGGGGACCCCGCAACAGGAAGAGCCGATCATAATTCCGCGTGGCAAGGCCATGGGCGGCTCGTCCAGCATCAACGGCCAGGTGCTGTTCCGGGGCGTTCCCGAGGACTACGACAACTGGGCGATCTGGGGCAACGACGAGTGGTCGTTCACCAAGGTGCTGCCCTATTTCCGCAGGCTCGAAAACGACCTGGATTTCGCCGGCGACGATTTCCACGGAAACAGCGGGCCCATCCCGGTGCGCCGGTACAAGCGCGAAGAGTGGCTGCCGGTGGCGGAGGCGTTTTACGACGCCTGCCGGGAACTGGGGTTTCCGGAAGATCCCGACCAGAACCATCCGGACTCGAATGGCGTCGCGGCGCGTCCGTTGAACAACATCGACGGCGTCCGGATGAGCACGTCACTGACCTACCTGTCGATCGCCCGGCATCGCATGAACCTCACGGTGCGCGGTAACGTGGTTACGCGGCGGGTGCTGTTCGACGACAAAACCGCTAACGGGATCGAAGCAGAGAGTGGGGGAGAGAGGTTTGAAGTCTACGGCGACCAGATTATCCTGAGCGCCGGAGCCATCGGGTCGCCGCAAATCCTGCTGCTGTCGGGGGTAGGACCGGCGGATCATCTCAAGGAAATGGGCATACCCCTGGTCCATGAGCTGACGGGAGTCGGAGAGAACCTGCGGGACCATCCGGCGGTTTTCAGCCTTTTTCGAGGGGTGGGAGACCCGCCAGACCTGGACGCTCCCAGCATTCAAGTCGCGCTCCGGTACAGCCCAGTAGGCACTGGAACGAGGGGGGACATTCAGCTGTCGCCGATCCTGATGACCAGCGAGCATCGTCCGGCCAGCGTGAACATCGAAACGGACGATTTCCACTTCGGGTTCAGCGCGGCGCTGCAGAACGCGGCCACGGCCGGGCGCCTTCGTCTGACTTCCACCGACCCCCACGTGCAGCCGGACCTGTTCTACGACTACCTGTCCGACCCCATCGATCGCCAGCGCCTGCGCGCCGCAGTCAAACTGGGCCTGCAAATTGCCGAGCAGCCCACCTTCCGCGAGTTTGTAGCGGAGCGTCTATCCCCCACGGACGAAGACCTGGCTTCAGACGCCGCACTGGACCAATGGATGTTGCGCAATGCCTACACGCAGCATCATTCATCGGGTACTTGCAAAATGGGCCCGGGCTCAGACCTTGACGCGGTGGTCGACCAGTATTGCCGGGTTTACGGCATGGAGAATATACGCGTTGTCGACGCGTCGGTTATGCCGGACGTGATCCGGGCCAACACCAACGCGACGACGATCATGATCGCCGAGCGGGCCGCGGACTTCATCCGGGAAGGCAAGTAGCGTTGGCCCGCCGGTCCGCTAAAGTCCGGCCCGCGATTTTCACGAAAACGAACTAATCAACAGAGGACGGCACCAAGCGATGACTACTTCCGCAACTCGTATTGAACGCGACTCCATGGGTGAGATGCAGGTCCCGACCGACGCTCTATACGGCGCATCTACCATGAGGGCGGTCTTGAACTTCCCCATCAGCGACCTACGCTTCCCCAGGCAGTTCATACGGGCCTTGGGGCTCGTCAAATTGGCGGCGGCGCAGACCAACATGGATCTGGGCGCCCTTGACCGAACCATTGGGGACGCTATCGTCCAGGCAGCGCAAGAGGTCACGGACGGCAAGCACGACGATCATTTCGTCCTGGACATCTTCCAGACCGGATCGGGCACCTCGACCAACACCAACGCGAACGAGGTGATCGCTAACCGGGCGTCGCAGATTTTGGGCGGCGACCTGGGATCGCGGTTGGTACACCCCAACGACAACGTCAACTTGGGGCAGTCGTCCAATGACGTAATACCGACGACGATCCACCTGGCGGCGCTCCTGGGCCTGAAAGAGGACTTGGTACCGGCATTGGAAACGCTTCAATCGGCGCTGCAGGCGAAAGCCGACGAGTTCTGGCCGATAATCAAGACGGGCCGGACACACCTGCAGGATGCGACGCCGGTTCGTCTCGGCCAGGAGTTCAGTGGCTACGCCGGGCAGTCTGGATACAGTGTTGCGCGAGTCCGTCGAGCGCAGGAAGCGCTGGCGGAGGTGGCTCTTGGCGGAACGGCGGTAGGCACCGGCGTCAACACGCACCCGGAGTTCTCGCAGCGGACGTGCGCAAGATTGGCGGAGATGACCGGGGTCTCCATCCGTGAAACGAGCAACCACTTCCAGGCACAGTCGGCGCTGGACGGTATAGTCGAGGCGAGCGGGCAGTTGAAAACCATAGCCATCAGCCTCCACAAGATCGCCAACGACATCCGGTTCCTTGGGTGCGGGCCGCGCGCCGGCTTGGGCGAGATCAACGTGCCGGAGGTGCAGCCAGGCAGCAGCATTATGCCCGGCAAGGTGAATCCGGTGATCTCAGAGTCGGTGATCCAGGTTGCGGCGCACGTCGTGGGGAATGACGCGGCGGTAGCCCTTGCCGGAGCGGGCGGGTACTTCGAGCTGAACACGATGATGCCTTTGGCAGCGTACAACTTGCTCCAATCCGTGTCGTTGTTGGCCGCCTCGGCAAGCAATTTCGCGGACCAGTGCGTGGTCGGAATCACCGCGACGGGAACCGGCCCGGCGATGGTGGAAAAAGGCTTGATGCTGGGCACGGCGTTGGCGCCTTCTATCGGCTATGATGCCGCTGCCGGGATCGCCAAGAAAGCGGCCGAAACGGGGATGACAATCCGGGAAATCGCCCGGAGCGACACCTCGCTCTCCGAAGCGGAATTGGACGCCCTGCTCAACCCGGAAGAGATGACAAAGCCGAGCCTGGAAGTTCGGGGCGGCGGCGGATAAAACGGCACGGTAGGCGGTATTGCGAGCGGAGTTCTGGTCCCGTCGGAGGCCTTCCGGCGGGACCCTTTTTATGGGGCTCGGATCTCGAGCAGGTCGGGCTCGCCGTCTACGGTAGGGGTGTCGGCAATCGGCTCACTTAGTATGCTTCTTGATCCTCCATGACACAGTAATGCATCATTGTTGACGATCACGCGGTTGACAATTCCACTCCCAATCGGATAATATCGGAACACTTTCAATACATGCGCAGAATGCTAATCGCCCTGATTTTTTGAAGTTACACCTGCTCCCTCAGCTCTAATTGGACCACAGATGCGGCTTGCCGGGACCGGTAGGCCGTGTCTTCGTGTCGGCTCGGAAGGATCGAGGAGCAGGCAAAATCGCTTTAATCACCCCCGCGCACCCGTCAGGAGGGCCGCTTTATGGTCTTGACCCGTAAACGCTCAGGCAGGAACGAACGCGGTCTGTCCGCTCGCGAGGTGAAAACCTATTCGGATTCGAGCATCGCGAACGTTCTGGACGTGCCAAACCTCATTCGAAGCCAGATCGAATCTTTCGACTGGTTCAAGACAAATGGACTGGCAGAGACTTTCCGAGAGTGTTCACCTATCGTCGCTGGTATAACCCGTCGTTTCGCCAATGGCGAGGGGTCGCGCCGTGCCGAGCGGTTCGAGCTGTATTTCCTGGACCATTGGTTCGACGCCCCACAGTTCAGTCCCGAAGAGTGCCGGGAGCGGGAGATAACCTTTTCGCAACCGTTGTACGTGAAAGCCCAGTTGCGGGATCAGGAAACAGGCGAGATCACCGAGTCGGACATTTTCTTCGGCGACGTGCCCATGATGACCGAAACCGGCACGTTCATCATCAACGGAGCCGAGCGGGTTCTCGTCAGCCAATTGCAGCGCGCACCCGGGGCGTACTTCGAGCGGGAGCCCTCGCAGGACCCGGCGTGTCCGGAGTGTGGAAAGCTGGAGAACTGGTACTACAAGGCGCGGATATCTGCCAGCCGGGGGGCTCGCATCGAACTGTCAACTTGGACCCATTACTACGCGCGCCGCCGTAACCTGCCGGAAACCATCACAGTCAGCGTGGACCGACGCCGCCGCATGGGCGTGTCGACCTTCCTGTACGCCCTGGGCATAGTCAGCTCCGAGGAAATGCGGGCGCTGTTTGAAGGAGTCGACAACCACGAATGTCGCCGTTTCGTCGCCGGAGCGGAACCCGCAGAAGACCGGGACTACAACCCGCGAGAGGAGGAACTCAGGTCTCTCTGGGACCGGATCCACCCTGACCGCGACTTCGACAGCCAGCAGGCCTATCGCATCGGGCTGGCACAACGGAACCTATACAAATGGCTGCGCCCCGGTGAACCGGCGGTCCAGGTGGATGCCGCGTGCACCTTCGTGCTCAATCATTTTTACGACGGTCGCCGTTTCGACCTGGGAGAAGTCGGGCGGATCAAGATCGACCAACGCCTTGGGCGATCCATCTCGCAGATCCTGTCAATACACCACAAAAACATACTCGGTCTCGTCCGCGATCAAGCCGAAAATGGCGACGGCATTACCACCGCGGAAATATTCGCCGCATCAGGACGGGAGCACCGGATACTATCGGACCGGGACGTCGACGCTCTGATCAACTACGGTTACCTGGCACGTCGGGCAGACCGTCGGATCATACCCGTGGACGTGTTCGAAGGACTATCCGACGAAGAGGTAAACGTCCGGGTCGAAACCCTCGACGCCGCCAATGCTGGAACCCTGCTTTCGCACATAGGTGTGCAGGAAGACGGGACCCGAACGGTTCGCGTCGAACAGCAAGTTACAGAAACGCTGGGCGATCCGGTGGCCATCGCCACGCAGCCGATTTTCGGCGGTTCCGCTTCGGACGACGCCATCACCTGTGGTGAGGTCGCCATCCTGAAGAACCGTTTCCTGGCCGGCGACAGCATCGTCGAAGCGGGGCAGTTGATCTACGCCGAGCGCGTCAGCCAGGGCCCGCTACAGTCGTGGCAGTTGACGCCAGTCCGGTCGCGGGCATCCCGTATTGTTGGTGTGGTGACCGAGGTTAACTGCGGCCCCAACGGAAACATGCACCGGATGCGGTTCAACCTGCCTGGCATCGAGCTGGACGAGCGTCGGGTACTGAATCTAATGGACATCATGGACACGCTGGAGGCGTTGATCACACAGCACATCGCAAATGGTGAACCCAGGGACAACATCGACCACCTGGGCAACCGGCGGGTACGTGTGGCCGGTGAGCTCATGCGTGACCAGGTGCGGATCGGTCTGCTGCGCATGCACCGGATGTTCCAGGACCGGGTGGGCCGGCTCGAAAAGCCGGAGGACGCCGTGCCAGCGAAACTGGTGAACGTGCGTCCGGTCACCGGAGCGATCAGGGAATTTTTCGGCGGCGACAAGCTGTCGCAGTTCATGGACCAGACCAACCCGCTGGCGGAGCTGACCCACAAACGCCGACTCTCGGCGCTGGGTCGCGGCGGCCTCACTCGCGAAAGGGCGGGGTTCGACGTTCGAGACGTCCACGCGTCGCACTACGGGCGCATCTGTCCGATTGAGACCCCGGAAGGGGCAAACATCGGCCTGCTGAGCAGTTTGGCCGCCTATGCTCGTATCGACCGGCTGGGATTTATCGAAACCCCATATTGGCCGGTAATCAAAAAGCTGTGGCTGGGAGACTGCCGCATCCCCGGATTGCCGGGATACTTCGATCCGATCGGCCACATGGTGGCCGCAGATGTGAAGACTCGCAAAGGCGAAGTGATCATCAAAGCGGGCGACAAGATCACGGAGGAGGATTGGCGCCGGCTCCGACGTTTGTCCGGTGACCTGGCGATAGATGTTGCGCCGTTTGTGGACACGCGACCGGAGAGCGTCCAATACCTGACCGCTGATACGGAAGAGCAGTTCCGGATTGCGCAGGCGAACTCTGGCTTTGACGATCTGTACCAATTCACCGACGAGTTGGTCGAAGTGCGCGAAGGAGACAACTATCGTCTGGCTCCGCCGGCTACGGTGGAATACGCTGACGTGTCGCCGCTCCAGATCATGAGCGTATCGGCCGCGTTGATCCCGTTCCTGGAGCATGACGACGCCAACCGCGCTCTGATGGGTTGCAACATGCAGCGGCAAGCGGTGCCCTTGCTCCAACCCCAGGCGCCGATCGTTGGGACGGGTATCGAAAGCCGTGTTGCCAGGGACAGCGGCCAGGTGCTTCTGTCGCGCGTTCGAGGCTCGGTGATATCCGTAAACGGTCGCGAAATCGTGGTGGTGGATGGTGCTGGAAAACAGCACACACACCGGCTGGTCAAGTTCGCGAGGACCAACCAGGGCACCTGTTTGAATCAGCGGCCCGTGGTACAGAAGGGAGACTCCGTCAACGTGGGAGACACGCTGGCTGACAGCTCTTCCACCGACGGCGGCGAATTGGCCTTGGGTCAGAACGTACTCGTGGCGTTCATGTCGTGGGAAGGTTACAACTACGAGGACGCCATTATCATCAGCGAACGGTTGGTAAAAGACGACCAGTTCACTTCCGTGCATATCGAAAAGTACGAAGTCGAAAGCCGGTCAACCAAGTTGGGCGACGAGGAGATCACTCGTGACATTCCCAACGTGGGTGAAGGCAACCTGAGGGACTTGGACGAACGCGGGATCATCCGGATCGGCGCGGACGTCGGCCCGGGAGACATCCTGGTAGGCAAGGTTACTCCGAAAGGCGAAACGGAGATGACGGCGGAAGAACGATTGCTGCGCGCCATCTTCGGCGAAAAATCCAAGGACGTGCGCGACACGTCCTTGCGGGTCCCGCATGGTCAGCGGGGCAAGGTAATCGGGGTGAAGGCTCTGAGCCGCGAAAAACGGGGCGACGAGCAACCCGGCGACCAATTGCCCCCGGATGTAAACGAGGCCATTCGAGTCTGGGTCGCGCAGACGCGCAAAATTTCCGTCGGTGACAAGATGGCCGGACGTCACGGCAACAAGGGCGTGGTTTCACGGATCCTTCCGGAAGAGGACATGCCGTTCCTGCCCGACGGAACCCCGGTGGACATCATCCTGAACCCAATCGGCGTTCCCTCCCGGATGAACCTGGGCCAGGTGCTGGAAAGTCATTTGGGATGGGCGGCGCGCAGTCTGAACTTCCAGGCTCTGACGCCTGTGTTTGAAGGGGCCGACGACGACAATATCGAAGATTCCCTCGCGCGGTGGTGGTTCGCCGAGCAAGCCAAGGCTGCCGACAACAGCACCGGACCCGAAGGCGAAATCGACCTGAAGAAGGTCTACGCCTGGCTGCGGGAGCAAGGTTTCGATCCGGAAGCCATCTACGATGAATCGCAGCAAGGCACGGCACGCCACGCGTGTCTGTACCTCTGGCTGAGGGACGTGGCAGGTGAGAACCCCGACGGGATGAGTCTGGCGGAACTACATCAGATTGCGCTGGATGTGCATCGTGACAAGCTCATTGCTCCGCCGACCTTCGCGAAATTCCAACTGAACGACGGGCGGTCAGGCGAACCGTTCGACCAACCGGTCGCCGTTGGAAGCATCTACATGCTGAAACTGATCCACTTGGTGGAGGACAAGATCCACGCACGATCGACCGGGCCCTACTCAATGATTACGCAGCAGCCGTTGGGCGGGAAGGCTCAGTTCGGCGGGCAGCGTTTCGGCGAGATGGAGGTCTGGGCTCTGGAGGCCTACTCGGCCGCGCACAACCTGCAGGAGGTGCTGACGATCAAGTCCGACGACGTCACGGGTCGGGTCAATACTTACGAATCCATCGTTAAGGGCAATCCCATTACGCAACCTGGCATCCCGGAATCCTTCAACGTGCTGCTCAAAGAGCTGCAAAGCCTTGGGCTGAACGTGAGACTGGAGGACGAAGAGGAGCAGGAAGACGGTAGCCTGGGTCTGCCCGGAGAAGACGACTATCTCTTTGCCGCAGAGGTCAACTAGATTATGGTCAGAATGCTGGACAACCGCGAAGCCACTTCCTCTGATTTCAACGCGATACGCATTTCCATAGCCTCGCCCGAGCAGATCGCGGGGTGGTCTTCAGGCGAGGTGCAAAAGGGCGAAACCATCAATTACCGAACGCAACGGCCTGAAAAGGACGGGCTGTTCTGTGAGAGAATTTTCGGCCCAACCAAGGACTGGGAATGCCAGTGCGGCAAGTACAAGCGCCAGAAGTATAAGGGCGTCGTATGCGACCGCTGCGGCGTTGAGGTAACGCGGGCGAATGTCAGGCGCCAGAGGCTGGGTCACATCGCCTTGGCCGCTCCGGTGGCCAATATTTGGTTCGTGAAGAACACGCCCAGCGTGATGAGCCTGGCGCTCGACCTGAAACTGTCGGACCTCACTCGCGTGCTCTATTACTCGGCCTACATGATCAATCAGGTCGATATCGATCTGATGCGTGAGCAGCTGGAGCGACACAGCACTGAAGTTGACGAACTGCGTGAGGGCCCGCTGTCGGTTGCCTACGGCGCGTGGCAGCGTGTTGCGGACCGCGTTGGAGACTGGGCACTGGAAGGCAGTTTGCACGAGGCCGTGTCGATCATCAGTGGTCCGTCGAAAGACCTGCCGCAGGTGGTAAATGCAGCCAAGTCTGCCCTGATGCGCCTGGCCGCCATCCAGGATCCACAAGAGGGCGATTTCTCGGCTGACCTGGACAGCCTGCTTGCCTTGACGCCCGCAGGTATCAAGGCTGAGCGCGCTACGTACGAAGTCGGACGGTTGCTGCTGGCGGAGGGAGTGATCGACTCTCCCGATAAGCTTGCCATGGCGGCAATTGAGGGCGACCAGATTGCAGTCGCGATCTCAGGCCTTCACCACGGCAGCATTCCCGTTAAGGAAGCTCTTGACCGACAATCGCCGTACGCCCAAGCCGTGGTTGACGCCTTCAACGCGTGCCGCACCGATCCCAGCGAGGAGCTACAGGACAACCTGATCGACGCCGTAGAACGTCTGCGGGACGACATTACGGCGGTATATGACGAGGCGTTAGCGCCCGCAGTCAATGGCGTGGCCGCCGCGGTGATCGGTGTCGGATCCGGGTCCTTCGGACCGACCGCACAGCAACCGCTTTCTGACGACTTGGCGGAGATTGAACACGCTCTGACGGCCGTGGAACAGGGGGTTCGCAGCTGGAACTACCGTCGGTCGGATGACAACCCTGAGGGACGCGGTTGGAATCTGCCGGCGTTCAATGCGCTGCTGGAACGCTTGCACGCAGACAGCAGCGACATGAAAGTGATCGGCGAGCTGGAAGACCGTATCGAGTTCATCCAGACCGACATCACGCCGGAAAATCGGCAAAAAGAGATCTCGCTATGGCGCCGTCAGCTGCCGGTGATTCGCGACCTGCTCGGAGTGGTCGACGATTACCTTTTGCGGGCCGTCGCGGAACGTCGCAAGGAAGCCGTGGACCTGATCCAGGCCATGCGCTGGCTGCGGTGGGATCCTTCCCAGCGCCCGCGCAGCGCAGACGTGGATTGGCTGTGGGACGACCTGAAGCTGCCGGCTGCAGCCCGCAACGAAACCGAATTGCCGGACGAATTCTACATCGCCCGCAGCGGTTCGTTGGGCCTGCACCTGACCACCCTCTCCACCAGCCGCTACGACCGGTTGAAGCCCTTCTGGGGCGAGGCTTTCGACGCCGAGATGGGCGCGGAGCCGATATTGGAATCTTTGAAGCTTCTGGACACGGACCTGGACCAGGAGCGCTACTACACTGAACTGGAAATGCGGGCGACTTCTGCCCAGATTCGTACCAAGGCTGGCAAGCGGTTGCGCCTGCTGGAAACCTTCCGCCGCAGCGAAAACCGGATGCAGGACATGATCATGACCGTGCTGCCGGTCCTCCCGCCCGAATTGCGGCCAATGGTGCAACTGGACGGCGGTCGGTTCGCGACCAGTGACCTCAATGACCTGTACCGGCGGGTCCTCTCCCGCAACCACCGGCTGAAGCGCTTCGCCAGTATGCGCGCCCCGGGACTGATGATCCGGAACGAAAAGCGGATGCTGCAGGAAGCGGTAGATTCGCTGATCGACAATGGCCGGCAGGGCAAGGCGGTCAAAGGCAAGCGCGACCATGCCCTGAAGTCCCTGAGCGATCTGCTCAAGGGTAAGCAGGGTAGGTTCCGGCAGAACCTGCTGGGCAAGCGGGTGGACTACTCCGGCCGTTCCGTGATTGTCGTGGGCCCCGAGCTGAAAATGGACCAATGCGGCCTGCCCAAGCGGATGGCGCTGGAGTTGTTCAAGCCGTTCGTGATGCACCGCCTCGTATTAAACGCCCTGGCTCCAAACATCAAGGCGGCCAAGCGCATGGTCGAGCGTTCCTCGCCAGAGGTTTGGCACATCCTCGAGGATGTCATCAAGGACCGGCCGGTGATGTTGAACCGGGCGCCCACCCTGCACCGGTTGGGTATCCAGGCTTTCAAGCCCGTGCTGATTGAGGGTAGCGCTATCCAATTGCACCCGCTCGTGTGTACGGCGTTCAACGCAGACTTCGACGGCGACCAGATGGCGGTACACGTGCCCCTGTCGGCCATGGCGGTGCACGAAACCCGCTCGGTCATGCTGAGCATCAACAACATGCTATCCCCGGCTTCGGGCGACCCGCTGGTGGCGCCGACGCTGGACATGGTGATGGGCTGCTATTACCTGACCGAACTGGTCGCGGATGGCAAGGGCGGCGGCGGAGTATTTTACGATGTCGACGAAGCCCGCATCGCGTACTCCGACGGGCAGATTGACCTTCGTTCCCCGATCACGGTGCTGAAGGTAGCCGGCACGGATAGCAAGATCGAGACAACCATGGGCCGGCTGATATTCAACGAGATCATACCTGACGCACTGGGATACAAGAACCAGTTGATGGACCGGGGCGCCATCAAGGACCTTACATCGGAGCTCTACCGAAATCTGTCCAACGAAGAGACCGCGAGGGCCCTGGACAGCATCAAGGACATGGGCTTCTACTACGCCACCAAGTCCGGCATCACCATCGCCATTAACGACATCCAGGTGTCGGAACGTAAGCGGGACATCCTCGACACGGCGGGCCAGAAAGTGGCCGAACACGAGGACAACTTCATGATGGGAATGATGACGGAGGAGGAGAAGTACGAGAGTATTATCGACACCTGGACGCGGGCGTCCGACGACATGCAGAAGATAGTGGAGTCTGAGATGGCCAACTACGGCGGTGTCGCCGTTATGGCCAAATCAGGAGCCAAGGGTAACATCTCGCAAATCAAACAGATGGCCGGAATGCGCGGCCTGATGAGCGACCCGGAAGGCCGTATCATCGAGCGGCCGGTGAAGTCGAGTTTCCGCGAAGGATTGACGGCGCTGGAGTACTTCATTTCCACGCACGGTGCGCGAAAGGGACTCACTGACACCGCGCTGCGAACCGCGGACAGTGGCTACCTGACGCGGCGGTTGGTGGACGTGTCCCAGGAAGTGATCGTTCAGGAATCGGACTGCGAGTTCGCGGAACCGTTCTACGTGGAACCGAGGCCCAACGATCCGACGCTATCCAACCTGCCGGAACGTGTCGTGGGTCGTATGGCGGGGGACGTGATAGCGGAACCGACCAGCGGCGAGATTATCGTCGACCGCAATGAAATGATTGACGAGCAAGTGGCCGCGGCCATCCGCGATGCCGGTATCGACCGGATACCGGTGCGGTCGCCGTTGACCTGCCAAACCCGCCGGGGCATCTGCCAGATGTGCTACGGACGGCTGCCGGCTACCGGCAATCTCGTCGAGATCGGACAGGCAGTGGGCGTCATCGCGGCCCAGAGCATCGGTGAGCCTGGCACCCAGTTGACCATGCGCACCTTCCACACCGGAGGGATCGCCGGCTCCGACATCACCACGGGTCTCCCTCGGGTGCAGGAGCTATTCGAGGTGCGACCTCCAAAGGGCGCGGGAGTGCTGACGCACATCGACGGTACCATAGGCATAGAGGAAGACCCTAACGGCTCGAGGCGGATTCGCGTCACCTACGACGAAGAGGAACGCCACGACTATGCGCTGCCGGCTGGAGCCATCCGGCTGGTGGAGCGGGGCGAACCAGTCGAAGAAGGCAAGTTGCTGGCCGTGGTGCTGAACATCGGTTCCTCGCCCGCTGTTGCCGACGGCGACGCCGAGCCGAGCACTGCCCTGGCAAACACCGACGTGGTGAACGAAATTCGCTCGGACTTCCAGGGCGAGGCGGAAGTTTCCGACAATGGAATAACCATTGTGTGGCGGGAGGAAGAGTCCCGCGTGTACGACGTGAGTTCGCAGATGAACCTGAAAGTCGGCAACGGCCAACAGGTCATGGCCGGTGCCGCGCTGGTGGACGGACCGTTGGATCTGCGCGAACTGCTGGACGTCCGGGGCTTGGAAGGTCTGCAGCACTACCTGGTTGACGAGGTACAGGAGGTTTACCGCTCTCAGGGCGTGAGCATCCACGACAAGCACATCGAGGTCATCCTCCGGCAAATGCTGCGGCGGGTGCAGGTCGAAACGGCCGGTGACACCGAGTTCATCCCCGGCGACGTCGTGGACAAGTTCCGGTTCCAGGACCAGAACGCCCAGGTGCTGGCCGAGGGTGGCGAGCCGGCGACAGCGAAGACGTTGCTGCTGGGCGTTTCCAAGGCCGCTCTCACCACGGACAGCTTCCTCTCCAAAGCTTCCTTCCAGGAAACTACGAAGGTGCTCACCATGGCTGCGGTCGCCAGCGACCGAGACTGGTTGCGTGGTCTCAAGGAGAACGTGATCATCGGCCGTCTGATCCCGGCTCGGCTGGACTCTCTGCTACAGGCGGAGAACGACTTCGCGCTGCGCGAAGCCATGGACGAATTCGGCCATGAGTTGGCCCCGGCATGGCTCTCCGGAGACGGAGAGATACCGGACGAGTTTGCTGGTCTGGACGGAGCGGAGGAACCGATCGACGAGAATCTTATCGCGGGACAGGCTCTGTCGCAATTTGGCGGCACTGGCATCGGCGACGCCGGTTTCCAGATCAGGACCGCGGAAGAAGAGGACGAGTTGCTGCGAAAGGCCCAATCCCTGACCGACAACGACTCCGAAATCGATCGAGAAGTGGAATTGACCGCATCGCGGATCTTCTCGCCGTTCGAAGAGGAGGTCGAGGACATTCCGCGGCTGTAGTCGACGAACAACCCACGGGAACCGAGTAGGGGCGAAATATAATCGCCCTTACGTTCATGCTAAAGGAGGTTCTGTAGGCCATGGACTTGTCGGTGAATCTGGCGCCAGGCAAGCCTGAAGGACTGGCGTTAGGCAATCCGGTGATGATCGCGTCGGGGACCTTCGGCTACGACGGTTACGGACGGGGGCTCGCCAAGGACGCTCCATTGGCATCGTTGGGCGCCGTATTGCCAAAGACCTTCACCCGTCACGCGCGAATGGGCAACCCGGAACCCCGTTGGTTTCCGGAATCATTCAGGGAAGGCCTGGAGGCGGGCGAAACTACCTTGCTGAACTCAGTCGGCCTGACCAATCCCGGAATAGAAGCGGCGATGGCGGATTTGGCGCAGCAATGGGCGGGTTTAGACGTGAACTTCGTGATGAGCATGGCCGGCGACTCTCCCGAACAATGGGAGGAGATGGCCTCGTTCACGCGGGGGGTGAAAGGGTTTTCGGCGATTGAGCTGAACCTGAGTTGCCCGAACGTGGACGACGGTGCAATGTTCAGCCACTACCCGCGCCTCACGGAGGCTGCCGTCGCGGCGGTGCGTCGCCAAACCGACCTGCCGCTTTGGGCCAAACTGTCTCCCAACGTTCCCGATATCACTGAAATAGCCCATGCCGCAATCGATTCCGGCGCTGACGCGCTGACCATCTCCAACACAATTCCGGCAATGCATGTCGACATTGAGACCGGGCGGGCGGTATTGGGAACTGGCTACGGAGGACTGTCCGGGCCGGCGTTGCGTCCGGTCGCCATGGCGCTGGTGCACAAGGCTGCTCAGGCGGTGAGCGTCCCGATCATAGGTGTGGGCGGCATCATGACCGGGCAACACGCGGCCGAGTTCCTGATGGCCGGAGCCACGGCGGTTCAGGTGGGCAGCGCAAACCTGGCTGACCTGTACGCTCCCTTCCGCATATTGTCGGAACTGGAAGACCTGCTCACGCGTTGGGAAGTGGACAGCGTGGAGCAGATTATCGGGACCGCTTGGTGGGGCTAGCTCTCGATCCCACCCGCCTAAACCCGCTACCAGGCCGAGCGCAGTACGGTCTCTAATTCCTCGGCCCCGTTAATCGGCCGTACGTTGCGATGCAAGCCGAAATCCGTCACGGCATCCCCGGCGATCTGCGATAGGCCCTCCGCTGGGACGCCTACATCCCGCAAACGCACGGGCAGGCCGATGGCCTCGAAAAACCCGGTAACCGCAGCCGCGGCCGAATCGGCAGCTTCCTGATCGTTATCGCCGGGCTCGCGGACGCCCAAAGCGTCGGCAACCCGCGCCTGCCCGGCCGTATTGAAGTCGCGATTAAACCGCATCCCGGGTCCGGTGGTTATCGAATACGCCGCGCCATGGTTGCAATCGGGGTAGCGGGTGTCCAGGCTATGCGCCAAAGCGCTTACCACGCCCAGGGCTGATCCGCTGGCTCCCGTGTCCCACGCACGGTTGTACATGAACGATGCCACGCACAGGTTTACGCGGGCAGTCCCGTCTTCACCGGCTTTGCGCACCAGCGGAAGATTCTCCACCAGCAGCCCCAGTGACGATAGCAGGTCGGCAGCGGCCATAGCGTTGACGCTCGGGGCTTGGAGAGCGCCTACCACTCCACTGAACAAAGAACCAGACGCGCTGATGCACAGGTCCGCCGGGGCAGTCAGCAGGGCCTCGGAATCCCAGATCACAGCCTCCGGGCGTGTCTTGGGATCGAACATCTCCAGCCGGTGGCCCGTGTCGGCGTCGATCACTGCCGTTCCAGCGCGCGTGGCCGCGGTGGTGGGTGTGGTCAGAACCAGGATGTTGGGGATCTTGGGGGCCATCAAACGCGGGCTTATCGGAGGCTGTCCCGCAGGATACTTGGTGGCGTGATCCCGCGGATGCCCGTCCTCTGCAAGTATGATGATAATGGCCCGGGCGGTGACCACCGCGCTGCCGCCGCCCACCGCAACAATCAGGTCTGCACCGGCATCTCGGGCCATTGCGGCACCCTTCATGACCGACGGCACGGGCGAGCCTGCCTCGACTCCGTCGAATACACCGGCGGGCGTTCCTCCGAGGGCTTCCGTTACCCGTTCGATCAAATCGGTACGCGTGGCGACCGATTGACCGCAAATTACGAAAGGCCGGACCGCTCCGGTGCGTTGTACGGCCGCCGACAGGTTGGACAACGCGCCGTCGCCGGCGAAAACGCGCACCGGGTAGGCGACGTGGCGAAACGAGTGCACTGTTGTCATAAGCAAACCTTTGGTGAAAATGGGACCCTCTGAAGGGGCGATAGCCGATCAGCATTTTACTACCTACGTACGAGGCTCGCCACGAAGGTCTGATAAAATCGACCTACCAACATGTCTGCACAACGGCCCACACCACCCCTTGGCTCGCTGCCGGCGCGGCTGACCCGATACCGGGACCAGGCCCTGCGCCTACAGGAATCAGCGCGCGTCGCAACGCAAAGGGGGCAGTGGAGCCAGGCGGAAGAGTTGATCTGGGGGAGCCTGGTCGCCGCGTCGCGCGGTGTCGCGTTGTGGTACGGCGAGGATACCAGCGACGACACGAAGCTCAAGGAATTTGTGAGACGCGTCGGGGAGGAGGAAAATGACCGGTACATCCGCGACGCTTTTGACCACCTGTCAGCCTTGGCCGACACGGCCGAGCGAGTACGCGAGAGACGAACTCGGGTCGATTATCTGATCCTCGCTATGGACGACCTTGACGAAGGCATTGACCGGTTGGTTGCCCGGATACCCGGGGGCGATGAATCCTTACCGTCCGCGGACCCCGATGACGACGTTGCAGACTTCGGCGGGTGATTCTTGGCGTCCGATGACATTCTGCACGTAGTGTCGCCCACCACGGTGAGTCGTCCCAATCTCGCGGGCGTGCCCGCCGCCGAGGCAGGCACCGTCGTAATCGAGACCCACGGGTGCAAACTGAACCAGGCGGACAGCGCGGTACTGGCGCAGGAGTTCGCTCGAGTCGGCTACAGGTTGGTTGACCGCCGTCGTGACGCCGATATCATAGTAGTCAACACTTGCACGGTGACCGCCACGGCAGATTCCAAGGCTCGCCAGGCCCTGCGGGCCGCCCACCGGGCCAATCCGGAGGCGGTGGTCGTCGCCGCTGGTTGTTACCCGGAACGAGCTGCGGAGGACCTGCGTCGCATCCCCGAGGTATCGTTGGTGGTGGGCAACCGGGCCAAGCCGGATTTGGTGGCCATGGCGGTGGCCGAAAGCACCAGGCGGCGCGGAACCGAGGCACCGGCCCAGGCGCGGTCCGACAACCGTGTCCAGGCAGGCATCCTTCGCCGCAGCCGGGCGATGGTAAAGATACAAGAGGGCTGCGACCAGGTGTGCGCGTATTGCATCGTACCCAAGGTGAGGGGTCGGGAACGAAGCGTCCCTCCTGCCCAAATCGTTGAGGCGATCCAACTGCAATTGGCCGCCGGGTTCAAGGAAATCACGCTGACCGGCACGCAACTTGGTACGTACGGGTTCGATCTCCAAGGCGTAGACCTGCCGGGGTTGCTCGACCAGATATTGGGAGAAACGGACCTGCCCCGGTTGCGGGTTTCATCGCTGCAGGCGCATGAGATCAGTCCGAACCTACTGAAGCGGTGGGAGGACCCGCGTTTGTGCCCGCACTTTCACCTGCCGTTGCAAAGCGGCAGCGACAACGTGCTCAAGGCGATGCGGCGCCGGTACGATATCGAAAAGTTCCGGAGAGCAGTAACATTAATCCGGGATACGGTCGCTGACGCGGGTATAACCACGGATGTGATCGCGGGCTTCCCGGGCGAGACGGAACAGGATCACGCAATGGGCGTGGCCTTGGTTGGCGAAATCGGTTTCGCGGACGCTCACGTGTTCCCTTACTCACAACGGCCTGGAACGTCGGCTCACTACATGAAGGAACAGGTGACACCGGCCGACAAGCGCCGGCGTGCCGGGGAGATGGCGGCAACGGCCTCGGTCGGGTTCGAAACGTTCCGCGCCGGCATCAAGGGAAAAGTGCGCCGCGTGTTGTGGGAAACAACCCGACCGGCTGGCAATGGAACGATGCTCTGGAGTGGGCTGACCGACAACTATGTACGCGTGTCGGCCGAGGGCAACGCGGAAATGGGCAATAGCATAACGTCCGCTCGATTGGGGCATCTGACCGGCAAGGTGGTGCGAGCGGAAGTCCTGGAAAGTTGATCCATCACCGTTGATCGCATCGGTACCTGCTGGGTCTCGGCAACCCACCTCCGCATCGAGATGCTTTGCGAAATGCAGTCGCGACTACGGGAATATTGGGGAATCTGACCGGCAAGGTGGTGCGAGCGGAAGTCCTGGAAAGTTGATCCATCACCGTTGATCGCATCGGTACCTGCTGGGTCTCGGCAACCCACCTCCGCATCGAGATGCTTTGCGAAATGCAGCCGCGACTACGGGAATTCGGAAGGACGTGAGAGGACCACGGCGTATTTCCGTGTTTGGCGCGCTGGCATCAGACTTAGCGACCATCCCGCGACCACATCGTGAAATGGCAGCACCGGGCCATCTTTCAATCGGCGTCGCCAGCCGGCGCAGGGGATCACCAAGTGATACGGACACACCGCGTGCGAACCCATTCTGGGTTGGGATGGACAGCTCTCGGCATCAGCATCGACGGCCCGGTGTTTCCTCGCCTGGGAGGTAGCCATGTTCCCGCCGGTCTCTGTGTGTGACGCCTTACGGTATAATGGTTGCCGACGGGCAGGAAGCAATTCCTGACGCGTGCCCGGGTATAGCGATTTCGTGGGCTGGTCAGCACCATGTTGGTGCTGGCCTTTTATTTCAGTGTCTGGCGGTTACGCGTTGGCGGTGCCCCTCGTAGTGAAATACAGCACCGTCCCTGGCAAGAAAGCGCAGTGATGACGATGGGGTTCGCCTCAACCGGACGGCGCTCATATCAGTAGGTGAATGGATGACAGACGACGTGATCCTGCGGGTGCAGGATTTACAGACCCACTTTTTCACCCGTACCGGCGTCGTGAAGGCGGTAGACAGTATCAACTTCCAACTCAAGCGCGGAGAGACTTTGGGAATCGTGGGCGAGTCGGGATCTGGAAAAAGCATGACCGCGTGGTCGATCCTGGGTATGGTGCCGCACCCGGGTCGCATAGTAGGCGGGGGCATCAATTACCTCGGCGAAAACCTGCTCGAAAAAAGTCGAGGCGAAATGCGGGATATCCGCGGCTCCGGCATCTGCATGGTGATGCAGGACCCGTTGACGTCGCTGAACCCCGTGTTCACGGTGGGTGACCAGCTGGTCGAAACGTTGAACTTGGAATACAACGAACCGAAGCGGTCACTGCGTGACCGAGCGATGCGGCTCCTGGAAAACGTCCAAATTCCGGCGGCCGCAGACCGTTTGAAAAACTTCCCTCACCAAATGAGCGGCGGTATGCGCCAGCGTGTGGTGGGTGCAATCTCCATTTCCAGGGCGCCAAACTTGCTCATCGCTGACGAGCCTACTACTTCCCTGGACGCAACCATTCAGCTGCAGTACTTGCGTCTACTCAAAGACCTCCAGGCGCAGACCGGTGCGGCAATTATCTTCATCACGCACGATTTCGGGATCGTAGACCGGATGGCCGTCATGTACGCGGGGCGTATCGTAGAGCAGTCGGATGTTGAAGACATGTTCGACCGGCCGGCTCACCCGTACACCGAAGCCTTGTTGCAGTCGGTGCCGGACCTGGACGTCGATGTCGACATGCTGCCTTCTATCGAGGGCCAGCCGCCATCCTTGGACGCCCTGCCCGAGGGTTGTTCGTTTGCGCCGCGCTGCCCACATGCGTGGGACCGCTGCGAGGAATACCCACTGGAATTCCCCGTGGCGCCGGGTCATGTGTCGCGGTGCTGGAGGGCGGAATAATGGTTATTACTGCTGAAATGGCGGATACGGCTACCGGCAGCGGCGAACAACCGCTGGTGCGCTTGGAGGGCATACGTCGCCACTTCCCGGTTTTTCGAGGCAACGTGCTGCGACGCCGGACCGGGACGGTGAAGGCCGTTGACGGCATCTCGATCAAAATCATGCCAGGTGAGACCTACAGCCTGGCAGGAGAATCGGGCTGCGGAAAGACCACGACCAGCCGGATGCTGCTGATGGCCGACAATCCCACGGAAGGCAATATCTATTTCGATGACCGCCGGATGAACCAGTTCTCGGGGGCGGAGCGACGGAACTTCAAGGCCTCGGTGCAAGCCGTATTCCAGGACCCCTGGAGCTCATTGAACCCCAGGATGCGAGTGGACCAGATAATCTCCGAACCGTTGATCACCCACCAACGGCTCAGCCGGTCCGCGGTGCGCGCCCAGGTACAGGAACTGCTGCAGGTGGTAGGGCTGCACCCCTTCCATGCCGAGCGTTATCCTCACGAGTTCAGCGGCGGGCAACGCCAGAGAATAGCCATCGCCCGCGCCCTTTCCACCCGGCCAAGGCTGATCGTCCTCGACGAGCCGGTATCTGCCCTGGACGTGTCAATCCGCGCCCAGATCCTGAACCTGTTGAAGGAGCTTCAGGCTACCTATGAGCTGAGCTACCTGTTGATCGCGCACAACCTGGCGACGGTACGCTACATGAGCCACATGGTGGGCGTGATGTACCTGGGCAAGATCGTCGAGGAATCGCCGCCGGTGGAGCTGTTCACCAACCCCCAGAACCCGTACACGCGGGCGTTGATCTCGGCCTCACTGCCGGCGCACCCCCGGCGTCAGAGAGAAGAAATCGTCCTGACCGGCGAGGTCCCATCGCCTCTGAATCCACCGTCGGGCTGCACGTTCCATCCGCGCTGTCCGTTCGTGATGGAACGCTGCTCAGTGGATGTGCCGTTGCTACGGGAGTACGCCACGGGACACGCCACCGCGTGCCATTTGTACGACGACGGGGATGCTATCACCTGCTAGCAGATCAGCCCAGCCGCCGAGCATCCAGACAACAACAGTGCCTGCTCCGGTTGCTCCAGGAGCAGGCACTGAACCGTCAGACCGGTTGCGGGCGTTGAGTTGGGCATAGACGCTCCAAATGTGCTGTAGCTCGTATCGCACGAGCAGTTACAGGATCATCGCGCAATACGACAAGGTTTTACATATTTGAAACACGGATACCAACGTCGAGTGGAGTATAATAGCGCGGCTGAATGCACCGAATCGGTGCATTGTTTGGCGATTGTCGCAACAGAACTGGAGCGCGCTATTGATTCAGGCGAGTGAACTGGCCCATCCGATCCGGTTGGCGCGCGGGATGTTCTATGGATGGTGGTTGGCCGTCATCGGCGCCGTGATAATGGTCATCGGTACCGTGCCGCTATTCCAGGCGCTTTCCTTGTGGCTGCCGGTTTTGTCGCAGAACTTCGGTTGGACACCCTTACAGTTGTCCTGGGCGTTCACGCTAACCCGGGTGGAAGGAACGGTAATGGGGCCCATCGCCGGTTGGGGTGTGGACAAGCTGGGCCCGCGCAAGATGGTGGCGATCGGTCTCGTCATATTCGCTGTTGGATTCGTTCTTTTCAGCCGGACGAGTAACCTGTGGATGTTCTACCTGGCCTTCGTGGTTGTCAGCCTGGGAGCGGGTCTGGGCTCGTGGCTGCCGGCCAACACTGCGCTCAACAATTGGTTCCGGGTGCGCCGTTCAACCGCAATGTCCATACCCATGCTCGGGTTTGGTATTGGCGGTGTTTTCGTAGTGCCGCTGATGGCATGGGCGATGGGCTGGGACACCAAAGCCGCTGTGGAGATACCGGGCCGTTTGGGGTGGCAGAATACAGCGCTGCTGGTGGGCGCTATCGGCTTCGTGGCGGCAGTGCCCTTGGCCCGGCTGGTGCGGAACAGTCCGGAGGACTACGGGCAGCATCCGGACGGAATTGACCCGGAAACGGCCGCACAGGCCGGTCCGCGGAGGACCGCCGACGGCAGGGGAACCGTTGCGCCGGACTACACATGGCAGGAAGCGATCCGAACGCGGGCTTTCTGGTTCATTACTATGGGGCACGCCAGCTCATCCATCATCATCATCAGCGTGATGTTCTACCTGGGCCTGTTGATGGTGGAACGCGGTTTTACGCTGGGGCAAATTGGCGGGGTGATTTCGGCGCAGACCGCGGTATCCACGGCCTTCATATTGGTGGGAGGCGTAATCGGAGACCGCGTGCCCATCCGTTTGGCTATCTTCGGCTTCTCACTCCTGCAATCTATCGCCATGATCGTTTTGTTGACGGCCGAAACGCTGCCGATGTTTTACCTGTTCACTGTCTTGATGGGCATCGGGTTCGGAGGCAGGACGCCGTTGACCACTGCCATTCGCGGCGTCTATTTTGGCCGCAGCAACTTTGCCCGTATAACGGGAATTTCGATGATTCCAATGAACATAATGTTCGTCGTGGTGGTGCCGTATATCGCGTGGATGGAGGAGTACATCACCGGCAGTTACACGCTGCCGCTGGCGTCCATCGCAGCGGTGAGCGCGGTGGGTTCCGTGATGTTCCTGCTCATGGGCAACCCGCGCCTGTCTCCCTCCCAGCGGCGGCGTGCGGATGTGCAGCGGCTGGTCACGCAGGGATCGACCAGCGGGTCCAACGACTGACGCTGTTCGCTATTCCCCCTGGCGGCCGCGCATCCGCGGGGCCGTTGAGCACACCGTTGCGCCTGCATTGAGGCTTCCAATCGGTGTTGCTCAACTTCAAGCCCTCGGCCAAGGCCAATTACGGGTGGTGGCTCGTGGGGATCGGTGTCGTCGTAATGACGCTCACCGGGAATGGCCTGGTGCTCTCATTAGTGAGGATTCTGGCACCCGCGCTTTCGGGCGGATCGGGGGCGCTGCTGCTTTGGACGGTCACTTCCTCACGCCAGTTCAGCCGGGTGTTGCTGCCAATAGTTGGCTTGGCCGTGGATCGTTTCGGACCACGCCCGATGATGCTGGCAGGACTGACCTTGTGCGCCGTCGCGGCGGTGGCGGCGTCATTGCTGCCGGTCGGAGTAGCTACGTTAGCGCTATTACCGGTTTTGACGGCCGGCACATTGGTGGGCACCAGCACGCCGGTGTTGACGAGCATCAACCACTGGTTCTACCGCCGGCGAGCGCTGGCAATAGCGGTGTTGCTGTTCGCCGTCGACGCGCTCGAATTCCCGATTTCGTTGGCGACCACGGACCTGGGAACCGCGACCCTTATTTTCGGGGTGCTCATCCTGGTGATTGGACTGCCGTTGGCAACGCAGGTCCGCCGGCAGGAGCCAGGAGTCGGCCGGGTAGCAGGGGATAACCAGCCACCGCGTGACGAACCCGGCAATTGGGACGGCGGATATTCTGCGCCGGAGTATCGGTGGACTGAAGCGGTCAGGACTCGTGAATTCTGGTTGTTGACTGCGGCCGCGGCCAGCCTCACCGCGGTGGACCAACTGACGCGGTGGTTGCTCTTTCCCATCGCCGACTACCGTTTCGAACTGGAAGGTTCATACCGGCAGTTCGAAGATCCGTACGGGATTGTTTCCTCGGTGTTCCTCCTGGTCGGCGGGCTAATGGCGATGCGAATGCGGCTTCGCAGCGCGTTATTGATCTTCGCCATCGTCCACTTGCTCGCTGTGATAATTGTCCTGCTCGCACCGAACACGTGGTGGTTATTCGTCGCGTCCGTGATCCTTGGCGCTGGGTACGGCGGCTTGCGGGCGCTGGGCATCGCAGCGGTGGGAGACTATTTCGGAAGAAACCGGTTCGCAACCCTCTTGGGCACCCAAGGGCTGTTGATCGCCGTTGCAGAGTTGGCGATGGTGGGTGGCCCATTGTTGGTCACAAAATTGGCGGAAAACCCTACCTGGGAGTACGCAGCTGCGATAGTTCCCGCCGCGGTGGGAATAGGGGCCTACCGGATGCTCGGCGATCCCAAGCATGCACCCTCCGAGACAACCCTCGGCGACGCTCAAGGCTAATCGGTTGCAGACGCGAACCGGGCCATGACTTCGTCGGCGAACAGGGCGAGGGTCTCGGAAGGCGCCGGATCCGGGAAAACGACGAAGAAGTAACGAATGCCGTAGTCCACGTACTCCTGGATCCGGTCGCACACCTGTTCCGGTGTGCCCGCAAGGGTATTGCGCAAACGCCCGTTCTGATATTCCGTAACGGTCATTCCGGCCCGTTCCGCGAGATCGGCTACCAACTGGTCGTATTCTCGCTGGGTCGGAGCGATCACGCAGTCGGCGTTGTGCGTCAGCTCGATGGTAGCGGGGTCTCGCCCGGCGGCTTCAGCAGCGCCGAATATGACGCTGGCGTGTTGCCTGTGTTCGTCCACGGTATCGTTTGAACCGGCGTTACTGATATCGGCGATGCGCCCGATGGCTGGGAGGACATAACGCGGGCCGTGACCACCAACCAGGATCGGGGGCGTGGGACGCTGGATTGGTTTGGGTAGAATGGACGCACCGGAAACGGGGTAGTATCGACCGTCGAAATCCACGGACGGCTCAGTCCATAGGCGGCGGATCAGTGCCACCGCTTCTTCCAGCATCGCGCAGCGCGCACGCGTCGATGGAAAGGGCAAGCCGCTGGAGACGGTGTCGCTGCGACTGCCGCCGGCGCCGATGCCCAGGGTGATCCTACCGCCGCTGATAACGTCCAGCGTCGCCACCATCTTAGCCGTGAGCACCGGGTGGCGGTACGGGTTCGCCAGTACCATCGGCACCGCGCGGATACGCTCGGTCTGGGCCAGCAGTGCGCTGAGGGTGGTCCAACATTCCAGTGCGTCAATGGTCAGCAAATCGAACAGGCTGGCCGAGTAGTAACCCAACCGGTCGGCTTCCTGCCAGACGCGGAGCAGGTCTTCGTACCCGTAACGGTACTGGTTGATGCGGACGTTGAACTTGACCGGGGCGTTTACGGAGGCGGATGCCATTGGTCTAACCCAAAGAAGTAGGGGCGAACAATCATTCGCCCCTACGCGGGAAGCCGATTTGAGCCGGATTACTTCGAGCCGTTTCCGTTGCGGAACGCGGGAATGACTTCCTTGCCGAACTTCTCGATGGAGCCCATCACCTTCTCGTGGGGGATGGTCTCGGTCTGCATGATCAGCATGACCTGGTCGACTCCGATGTCCTCGTACATCTGGCAGGTCTTGATGCAGGACTCGGGGTCTCCGGCGATGATGACACCGCGGTCGGACAGGGTCTTGCCGTCAAGCTGCGCGATGGCCGCCCGGGCGGCGCCGGGACCAGCGTCCAGCGACAGACCGACGTCCTGCGCCAGCTGCTGGTGCTCCTCGTCGGACTGGCGAAGCCACCGGCTGAAGTCAGCGCTCAGGTGATCCGGCACGCCACCCCAGGCTTCGAGAAGCTCTTCGTAGGCGCCGATACGCCCGGCGATGTAGGGCTTGTCCGGGCCGAAGAAGGTCTTCATCGACTCGGCGGCCAGTTCCTTGGCGTAATCGTCGTCGTCGTCGCAGAAGCCGTGGACGTTATTGCCCCAGAACTCGGTGATGAACTCGCCGACTGGCTCGCAGTCCTTCAGGGCATCGCGGTAAATCTGCACCTTTTCTTTCAGCACTTCGACGGCGTAAGAAGCGGACGACAGCACGCCGATACCCTTCTGGGCGGCCAAGCGGAAACTGTCTTCTGAAGTGCAGGCGAGGTACATCCGCGGGTGCGGCTGCTGGAAGGGCTTGGGGAGTACCCGGCGCTTGGGCACGCTCCAGTTCTCACCCTCGTACTCGTACTCGTCGGACGTCCAGATCTTGGGCAGCATGTTGATCGATTCGTTCCAAAGGTCGCGGGTGTCCCGCGGGTCAACGCCCAAACCGGTTTGCTCATAGGCGTTGGATCGCCCGGTTCCCACTTCAATGCGACCGTCGGTGAGCTGGTCCAGCAGCGCCACGCGCTCGGCGACCCGAACCGGGTGGTGATAGGGCAGGATGCAGACGCCGTAGCCGATGCGAATCTGTTTGGTGATACGGCTCAATGCGCCGAAGATGGCGTCTTGCGACGGAGAGCCGGAGAAACCGGTCAGGAAGTGGTGTTCAACGAACCACAGGTTGTCGAACCCTACCTGGTCGGCCAATTCACACTGTTCCAGAGTTTCCTTATAGAGGGCGTTCCAATCGATCTCAGTGCCCTCGAACGGGCGCTGGCATTCGTAAAGCAAACCGAATTGCATGGCATTTCTCCTGTGCGGCGGGACTGCTACGAGGGGCGCTTCAGGCCAATCGCGAGCGAGTGCGCGACGAAAGGCAACCAAAAGCGCCAAACGCAATTGTTGGCGGCAGTATAGCGCAATCGCGATCTCTTGACGAATGAATGATCGCCGGCGACACGCTGGAAAGAGGTCATCGCGTGGCGAGCCATGCGTCGTAATTTTGCTGCATGTAATCCACGTGCTCGGGGATGTGAACTTCGTACACGGCCAACCAGTCGTCCAGGGTCACATCGCCGTTTTCCGGGTGGTAGCACGTGTTGGACCAAACAGATTCGGGCAGCGTCGCGACAAGGGCGTGCGTCTCGCGGCGGAGCAGGCGGAACAATTGCAGCGCGTCTTCCACGCTCCGGTCGGCGTAACCGAGCCGCTCTGCCCAGCCGTTTTCATCGTAGGCCATCAGCGGCTCGCCAGGCTCCGCAATCAAACGGCGGCACCGGATGTAGCTGTTGGCCTCACTGTCCGCGATGTGCAGGAGATGCTCCCGGATGCTCCAGCATCCGTGCTCGTCGCGAAAGTCCCACATCTCTTCTGGGAACCTTTTCAGGCCCTCGATCAGGGTTTCGTAACCGGCGGCAAACGAATCGATTTTGAGTGAACGGGTTCCGGGCGTCATGTTTTCCTCGTCAACACTGATTGCAACGGATCAGCCTGGATTTGGTCGGGCGCCGAGGGTGCGGACACCGTTGGGGCGGTCCCGTGCACGCGGCGTCGAACGGCCCAATCGCCAACCATTATGACCGGGCCGGCAATAGCCAGGGTATTTCCAGAGTCCCCCATGTCCTAGCGAGCGCCCTTTCCCTGTCATTGCGGGCACCCGTTCCCTTGCCATTGTCATCTCCCTTTCGCTTGTCATTGCGGGCACCCGTTCCCTTGCCATCGTCATCTCCCTTTCGCTTGTCATTGCGAGCGAAGCGCGGCAATCCCCTCGCGATGCAAGGCTTTCGCCCCGGCGGCCATCCCTCTACCCTGACAGTAACTGTTCAGAATTGATGACATTTCCTGTTGGAAAGTCGTCATTCCCACCAAACCACCCACCGGCCATTCCCGCGAAAGCCGCAATCCAGCTCGCCCCGCTCTTCCCAGCCCACCCACCTGTCGTAGCGAGCACCCACCCACCTGTCATTGCGAGCGAAGCGCGGCAATCTCGTCGCGATGCACGGATTTCTCCGCGGCAGCCGGCCCTATACGCCGACTCCAGGGTCATTCGATTATCCAAGCACACGGCAATGACTTTCGCCAGACCGTTCCTTCATCCACCGTCCGCTCATCCTGAGCTTGTCGAAGGACGAGCCGACTCCCGGCGGCACCCACGATAATCGAAAGGCCCTGACGCCGACTCCAGGGTCATTCGATTGTCATTACGAGGGGCAGAGCGACGCCGCGATCTTGTTGCGGTCAGACCGCTTGCGCCAAGTATGACTACCACGCCGACGAGATCGCCACGCTTCGCTCGCAATGACATTCAGGATAATCGAAAGGCCGACGTCACATTCCCAAGGCCTTTCCATTTTCCCAAATCCGGTGTGTTTTTTGTCGTGCTGGATGCAAGCGTGGCCGCTTGCACCGCAGGGTTTTCGGGATTTCCGCTTTCGGGGGAGAGCCGGTGGCGGGGAGCGGGAACGGGATTTTCGGAGGATAGAAATGCCCGGTGGGCGTACGCCAGGGCCTTTCGATTGTTGTCGCCAGGGATGACGCGATGTGCGCGTCACCGGGCGACGCAACCGCTGTCGGCAAGAGCCCGTGCTACGGCAACGAGATTGCCACGCTTCGCTCGCAATGACGTTTGGGAAAATCGAATGACCCCGCGCCGACTCCCACTCCCTTGACATAGACGAACTCCTGTTCCATAATCAATCCCGTCAGGTGACAATTCGCTCAGCCAGAGCCATACGGTCGTTCACGGCCATCCGTTAGCATCAAAATCGCAATACCTGGTCGTACGACGACAGGGACCGCCGCCGTTCCCACCCGGGAATCTCGCCGGCGCGGTCCTCAGCGGCCACAGGAGACGCCACTATCCTGGGAGATGCGGCCATGACCCTCGCGGTCGGCCCGCAGTGATCCGAAACAGGGGCTAAAACTTTGCGTACCACCCCGGCCGTGGGGCTAACAGACGACCATCAGGCTCTGGCAGAACGAACCAAATCACCGCACCGAAACCCTGACCGCACCAAGTATCCAACGCATCTGGCACGTACCCACTTGCGTTCAAACTGTCATTGCGAGGGAAGCCTCTGCCCTATCATTGCGAACGCCCTTCGTCCTGTCATTGCGAGCGAAGCGCGGCAATCTCGTCGGCGGAAAAGACGTCGTCCAGGTGATGGGATTGCTACGTCGCTTCGCCCCATGCAATACCTAGCTGGGTGCGCGTGAGGGCGACGTATCGCTACACCCGACCAGGACGCCCGTGAACCCAGATCACCACCTCAGCCGCAACCTTCATTTCTTGGACCTTGTCAACGCCGATCTCGACGCCGGCGATACCAGCGCGCTGCCAGAGCCCTCAGACGCTCCGCCACTCACACCGTGACCGCTGCCGCGTCCATTGGCATTATCCTCACAATACCCGACGCCGTCTGCACATCGTGATCAGCCGGCTCATGTTCGACGGCTTGCTGGAGAACACCCACCAGCGCACCTTGCGTCAGGTGTACCAGTTGTCTGACATCGTCGCCTGTCCCAAGTGCGCCAGCGTCGACCCCCTGCTCGCTTCCCGCGGCTAGCCCCTCAGCACGATTTGCAGTCACCATCCCTCTCTCGCCTCCGCAAAGTCCTCGCGGTAGTGCGCACGGCCTTTCCAAAGTTCAACCGTCATTCCCGCGAAAGAACGTGACCCCGTACTCGATACGGGGCAGGGATCCAGGAATCCTAATCTAAAACATCCTGGCCATCCTGTTCATCCCGGCAAAACAATGTCCCCAACGCCAAGACTTAGGAAAGACCCTGCGCAGTAGCCGTCGCCACTTGCGAGCAGCGGCGATAAAGGCGATAATCCGCCCTAAAGCGATAATCCGAAAGCGTTCATCAGGAGGCGCAACGGAATGAAGTACGACGTAATCATTATCGGGGCGGGTTCGGCCGGCTGCACCATGGCGGCCAGGCTGACCGAAGATCCCGACCGGTCGGTGCTGCTGCTAGAGGCGGGGCCGGACTACCCAGATTTTGAGCTCTATCCCGATGACCTGAAATTCGGTTACGACCAGACGGCATCGGCGGTGGACGCTCCGCATAACTGGACCTTCTGGGCTCAAAATCCCGGCCAGGCTAACCCGATGCCTGTACCCCGCGGCAAAGTGGTCGGCGGATCGTCTGCTATCAACGGCCAGGTGTTACTCCGCGGCGTTCCGGAAGACTACGACGCCTGGGCGGCCTTGGGCAACGACGAGTGGAAATTCACGGAATGCCTGCCGTACTTCCGCAAGATGGAGACGGACACCGACATCACCGACGACTTCCACGGCAACACCGGTCCGATACCCGTGCGGCGACACCGCCAGGAAGACTGGCTTCCAGCGCAGGTAGCATTTTGGAACGCCTGTCGCGACGCGGGCCACCCCCACGACCCTGATATGAACCATCCGGATTCTGGTGGCGTCGGACCGGTGCCGATGAACAACCCCAACGGCGTGCGCATGAGCACGTCCATCACGTACCTGCGGGAAGCCCGGCATCGCCTGAATCTGACCATCCGCCCCAACGTCAACTGCCGCCGGATTCTGTTCGAGGGCAAGCAAGCCGTTGGCGTGGAGGTGGAAAGCAGCGGAGAGGTATTCACCGTGGAAGGCGAGGACATCATCCTCAGCTCGGGTGCGATCGCCTCCCCCCAGTTGCTGTTGTTATCCGGTGTGGGGCCGGCCGACCACCTGCGGGAGATGGGTATTCCGGTAGTCCACGAACTACCCGGCGTGGGTCAAAACCTGCGCGACCATCCCAACATCCGCGTTCCCGTGAAGGTCAAGGATGACTTCCCGCTGGACGCCGCCGCTCCACGCACCCAGGTCTGCCTCCGCTACACCGCCAGCGGCAGTCACTTGCGCAACGACATCCAGATCATGCAGTCGTCCTTCTCCTCGCCCATCGCCGGCGATCCGCTGGAGGCCGAGGGCATTCGATTTACCTGCATACTGGAGCTCGCAATCGGGTCGGGGCAATTGCGCTTGGCCAGCACCGATCCGCAAGACCAGCCGGCGCTCAACTACAACTACTTCCAGGAAGAGTTCGACCTGTCCCGCATGCGCGAAGCGGTTCGCGTGTGCGTAGACTTGCTGAAGAACGACCACTACAAGGACGTGGCGGACGAGCTCCTGGATCCGTTGCCGGCAGACATGGAGAGCGACACAGCGTTGGACGATTGGCTCCGGCGCACGGTGAGTACGTCTCAGCACATTTCCGGTACCTGCAAGATCGGGGCGGCCGATGACCCCATGGCGGTGGTCGACCAGCATTGCCGGGTGCACGGCATGGAGAACCTCCACGTGGCCGACGCTTCGGTAATGCCGAACTGCATCCGCGCCAACACCAACTGCACGACGATCATGATCGCCGAGCGAAAGTCCGACTGGTTCCGCGCCGGGGAATAGACCAAAAAGCAAGAGGTAAACGACCATGACAACCGCACAGAGAGAAGTCCACGTCTACACCAACCCTGGTTGATTCAGTTGCCGGACGCTGGAAGAATTCCTGTCGTCCAACGGTGTTCAGTATGAGCACCACGATCTTCTGACTGATGACGCAGCCCGCGAGGACCTGAAGTCGCGCGGAGTGCTATCGGCCCCAGTCACTATCATCGACGGGACTGAGGTCATCATCGGCTACTATCCCAAGAAGTTGATCCCTGCCCTGGGCTTGGAAGATGCGCCCATCGACCTGTCCGGCCGTACCGCCTGGCTGGCGGACAAGTACCGACGCATCCTGGGCGCAGCAGTTAGGGTTACCTGTGAGTTGAGCGACGAGCAGCTGACTCGGTCCGTACAGTGGCGGCCGGAAATGCTTCGGGACACCCTGGTCCATATCGTGTCGTTCCCCGAGTTGGCCTACACCAGCCGGACGCGCGGTTCCATGAACAGCGACGACATGCGGGCGTGCAAGGAAAGCCTCGCGCACGTGAACAAGTCCGATGATATCGCCGCGTACGCCACAAAGGTGATCGATGATATCGCCGATTTTCTCAACAGCGGGGACACGGAAGGTTTCGAACGCGTGGTCCCAGCCCATTACGGCGGCGAAGTCACCGTTCTCGAGTTGCTGAACATAATCCTGAGCCACAGCACCCACCATCTGAAGCAGGTGTACTGGTTCATGGACGACCAGCTGGGCCAGCCGGCCAAGACCCCCGCTTCCGATGAGGACATGGAAGGCATCTTTACGCCAGCCCAGTTGATCTAGGGGTGTTGTCAGGAGGACGTCATGGCAGAGCCGCTGATCGCGCTGGATGAAACCCCGCAGACGCGGGTGCTCATCGCCGGCTGGAGGCGGCAGTGGTCTGACGGCGGCAACATATCCAGCGGCATGCCGCGCTGGCTGATCGACAAGCGGTCGGCGCGGCGAATCGGGCAGATGACGGAAGAGATCTCCAGGATGTGCTTCCCCTTCCAGGTGGCTGGCACCCACGATCTCTACCGACCCAGGGCGGCATTCGATGACGGACTGCCGAGCCGCCCCTTGCAATGGGACAACGGTTTCTGGGATGCCGGAAACGGCCTGGTGATATTCCTTGGGGTCGAACCCTGGTACCGGATCGACCTGTACGGCGACGCGTTTTTCGAGGCGGCGGCCGCGTTGGGCAACCCCAAGATCGTTGCGGTGGAAGGTTACAACGGACCCGCGCCGCCGGAATTGGAGCGCCGGGTATCGTGCGTGTATAGCAAGGCTTCCATGGCAGATGAACTGCGTCAGCACGGAATGCTGTTTTCCAGCTATGGATCGCAGCAGCGGCAGGGACCCACAGTGGGGATGGCGTTAGTCAGCATTGCGCACTACCAACATCCGGACGTGGAGATGGTACGGGTTGGAGCCATGGCGCCGATGTTCCCCTTCAGCGGGGGAGAAAGCGGCGGTGGAGGTGGAGGCGGACAGTTGGGCATCACGACCGATCACCGGGCCTTCTATGACATCATGAGACGGCTGCGGGCGCTGTATTCGCTGGACATAGATCTTTCCGACCTGAGGCCACGCTACGAGGAAGAATCGTCGCGCTTGCTGGAATCCCTGGACCGGGTGGCCCAGCGCAACGAAGAAGCGCGACGGTACATTGACCGAGTGCGGAACGACCACCAGTTCCAGCCGTTCGAGGAGCCGGTAGAGCTGAACCCGAGCATCGAGGGAACGCTGGCAGACATCCTCGGCCAGTTCGACCTGTCGGGTCCGGACGACGAATCACCGCCCGAGCGCTGATCCCGCAGTTCAATGTCCAGAAAAACAAGAGGGGCGGGTCTGAGACCCGCCCCTCCGGCGTTTTTGGGTATCCGGTCGGATTTAGTCCAAGGCCAAAACCGTGTTCTCCCGCCCTGGGCGGCGCATCTCAGCGAGGCCTTCCTCGGGTGTCTCGAACTTGTCGTAGTAGAACTCGATGCCGTTACCGTCGGGGTCCTCGAAATACACGCTTCCGGTCATGCCATGGTCCGTGGTGCGATCGACCTTGACGTCGTGTTCCAGCAGCGTGTGGTACAAATCACGAAGGGAATCGTGATCTTCCACCTGCACGGCAAAGTGGTTGAGCCCTATGTTTCCCTTGCGAGTGGCCGGGGATTCGTCCGATGCCTGGAACAGGGCAAGGTCGTGATGGATCTCACCGCAGGTCAGGAAGGTGGCTCCCGGGCGCTGCACGGCGATGTCGAAGCCGAGGATATCGGTGTAGAACTTGGTTGACGCCTCCACATCGGAGACGTTGATCACGAGGTGTCCTACTTGCTTGGGTTTGACCATTTTCTACTCCTCCAGAGGTGCAGTTACGGCGTCTGTTAGCAGAACTATACGATAGTTGTCCATGCTGGGCAAGTACACCACGTTTCCCGGTTAGCCTGCAATTAGGCCGCGCAAAAGCCGTGTCGTGTGGGTTCCAGGCGCAGTCAGACCTCGTTCATGCGCCGAACCATGGGGCGATACGCCCAGCCGGCCAGCGAGATAACCAGGAGGACGGCCGCTCCGCCGGTGATGGCAACCGACCAGCCGAAAACTTGCGCCAGCCAGGTGAGCGGCCAGGCTCCCAGGAAGTGGAAGACGGGAGCGAGTTGCATCATTGCCATCATGCGTCCGCGCATTTCGGGGGCGGTGGTCAGCTGCATCATTGAGCTGGAAACAGGCCAGAAGCCCCCGATGCTGGTGGATCCCACCAAGGCCACCAAGGCGCACGCCGCCCAGAACCATTGGGCCCATGACATCGCGATGAGGGCAACGCAGCACAGGCTGACTTCCGCGTACATCAGCAGGCCCTTGTTCTTGCTGTCGCCCCAATTGGCAACCACCAAGGATCCCATGAACGAGCCTGCCCCCCTGAACACCATGAAGATTCCGGTCTGGAAGGGCGTCAGTCGGAGAAATTCGGTGGTGAACGCCGGCACGACCTGCATGTAAGCCATGCCGAAAAAGCCGAACGAAGCGGACATGATGATCAGCACCGCCGCCATGGGCGTGCGTATGGCGTGCGCGAACCCTCCGACCAGGTCGCTGATCGGCGACGAGTTGCGGCGTGTCGTGGCCACCGGGCGCGTCACCATCATCAGGAAAACGATCCCCACCAGGTAGCTGACGCCGTTGATCATGATCCCGGCCCAGGTGTCAATGTATTGGATCGCCCAGCCTCCGACCAAGGGACCCGTCATGTTGCCGATCTGCCCGACTGAGGTGTGCAGGGCCACGGCGTTCATCATATCTTCGCGAGGAACCAGGTCGGCGGCCAGCGCGAACCGGGCCGGCATCTGCACCGCCATCAGCCCGCCCAGGATGAAGACCACGGCGTACACGTGCCACATCTGGGCCAGCCCGGTCAGCGCTAAAAACGCCAGGGCGAGGGTGACGACCGCGTTGCCCAAAACGCAGACGATCAGGAACAGCTTGCGGTCCACCCGGTCGGCCAGCACGCCGCCGACGAAGGTGAAAAACAGGTTGGAGACCCCGAACAAACTGACCGCCAAGCCCAGCGAGGTCTGATCGCCGGTCAGGTCAAGAACCAGGTAGCCAATGCCAAGGAACTGGATTCCCTGTCCGAACGACTGGACACCGATATTCAGAAAGAACCACCGGAAATCCCGGTGGCGAAGAGCGGAGAACGCGCGCAGCCGGCCAGCGCCGGCGACGGAGGCCATGGGCTACGAGGCGTCAGCCCCAGCCTTTGAAGTTGCAAGTAGCCGGTCCGACAACTGGTGGAAGTCCGCTACCTCGAAATCCGGCTGGTACACCGACTCCTCGTTCGGCAGTTTGTAGCGATTTACGTAACCCGCCCGGAACCCGGAGGCCCGCGCGCCCGTGACGTCGAACGAATGAGAGGAGACCATCATAATTTCGCCCCGCGCCTTGCCCAGAATGCGGGTCGCAGTCCGGTACACCGCCGGGTGGGGTTTGAATACGCCAGCCTTTTCCACCGAAATGACGTCATCGAAGGGGATCCCCACATTATCCTTGGCCATGCGCTCCAGGTACGACTGCTCCCCGTTGGACAATACCACCAGGCGGCTGAACCGTTTGCTGTCAACCAGCCTGCTCAGGCCCTGTACGGCATCATCGAACGGACGCAAGTCGTCGTACACCGCCATGAAGCGGTCCACGTCACCTTGTTCAAAGTTCACGTCGTGCAGCCGAAGGCAATAGACGAAGGACCGCCGGCAGGTCTCCAAGTAACCGCTGTGCCCCAGCATGAACAGGTTGTCCTGGTACTGTTCAATGCGCTGGCGTCCGCGCCAGTCGTCCCAGAAGTCTTCCGCCGTAACCGGCGAACCGTGCTCCGCCAGGAAGCGGCCAGCCGGCTCGGACAAACTTCCGCCCAAGTCAAGCACCGTGCCAAAGATATCGAAAACCAGGGTGTTGACTTGGGCGAGAGGATTGTCAGGCATAGCGAGATTACCAGTCGGGATCAGGCAGGTTTGATGTTATCGATATTCGTCTGATCGATGTTGATCTGGCGCTTCACGCTGTCGAAATAGACGATCAGCCAGGTCGCCGAGCCGATGGACCGCTTTTCGCGGACCTCGCCGCCGTCCCCGGTCGAGATGCTCCGGACCGACGAACCCACGGGGGAGGCCATCACTTCACGCACTTCGAAATCGGCGGTGGCTTCGACTTTCATGCCTTTTTCGTACAGGTCAAAACTCATTGCTGTGCCTCCTCATGGGGAATTCCCGCGAGCCAAATGGGAAGGGTTTGACTGGCTCCGCAGTGTACGGTGCGCAGTTTGCAGAGTCAACGCAGAGCACCGAGCATCGGCTCGAGGGAGCGGCGCCGATGCCGCTAGACGGAGTACGCACCGCACGGTATCATTCTTGGGGTATCTGAACCCGCAATCAACTTTGGAGGTACGCGACACCCATGAAGATCGTAAAGATGTCGGCAGTGGAAAAGACTGAAGGGACCGCGCCCTTGTTCACCGGCCCCGTGGGCCGTCAGGCCATCCTTGACCCCGACGACAGCAACAACTTCAACTTTGGCATCGTTCACTTCGGGGCCGGAGTTCGCAACAAGTTCCACACCCACAGCGGCGACCAGATCCTGATCGTCACCGAGGGCACGGGCATCGTCGCCACGCGCGGCGAAGAAGTGACGGTTACGGAAGGCGACGTGGCGATCATCCCCGCTGGCGAAGACCACTGGCACGGCTCCCGCGCGACGGCGATGTCCCACATCACCATCACGGTGAAAGGCAGCCAGACGCAGCAGAACGAGGACTAAGCGGCGCCGGCAACCACTGCCCAAACGAATTGGGGCGACCTTCCGATCGCCCCTAATTTTTGTGGCATTTATGGTGATCATTAACTCCGGTGACCGTGGCTGTGGTCGTGATCATCGTGGTGACCATGGTCACCGTGATCGTCATGGCTGCCATGATCCGCATGGCTTGCGTGGTCGTCATGATGACCATGCTCGCCGTGACCACCGTGATCGTCGTGATGATCTTCAACCGGAGCCAATTGCGGCAGCCGCACGATGGCCAAAATCACCGCCGCGGCCAAGTACAGGGCCGCCGTGTAGTAGAAGAGGTAGGTGTAGTCGATGCCGTAGAGCCACCCCGCCAGGAGCGGAGAAGCCGCGCTGAGAATGAACCGGGAGGTGGAAAGAAGTCCCAGGGTGGTGGCCGCCGTACCCTCGCGCACGATGTCCATTGCAGCGGCGGTCAGGATCGGCTGGTCACTGTAGAGAAACATGCCGAGGGCAGCCAGCAAAATGGTCATGATCGCGAGGTTGTCGCTGAAGGGAACCATGATCAGCGTGACCACAGCGAGGAAGATCATGCCGGGGATCAGCACCATCTTACGGCCGAAACGGTCGGATAGGTAGCCCATCACCGGGCTGGCAAAGATGCCGACCAATACCAGTAGGGCGATCAGCGAACCTCGGAGGAACACGCCCTCAAATACGCCGCCGTCCGGGTTCACCGTCAATCCCAGCTGGTCGTTCAGGTAGAGCGGCAACACGGTTACGAACCCGATGTATGCCATGCCGCGCAGTCCGGCGACCACAGTGATTCCCCAGATACGTGGATTCCGGACCAACAGTTTCGTCTCCTCGATCTGCGAGCGCATGGTGATAGTTGGCTGGGATTCGACGGCGGCCTGGGCGCGGTGGCCAATGTCTCGGAAAGCCCAGAAGACCAGGAACGCCAGGAAAATCGGCACCGCTGCGTAGATCGTAATGATCGACTGCCAGGTCATAGTGATGAGAAGGAATCCGGTGAGCGCGGGTCCCAGCACATCGCCCACGTTTCCGCCCACGCCGTGGAAGGAAAGCACGGATGCCCGTCTGTGCGCGAAGTGGGACGACAACGCGGCCATGGCTGGCAGGTGCCACACCGACGCCGCGACGGCAACGACGGCCATGCCGATTATCAGCAAGGTGTAGCCAACCGGGTTCAGCGCTCCGTCGGTACTGGCCGCTCCGGCGCTCTGGCTGGTGACCAGCCACGCGCTTCCGGCCACCTGCCATCCGGCGGCCGCCATGAGCAGCCAACCCACTCCGAACAGCGCCATGCACACGGCCATCACCCAGCCCCAATAGCGGCGCAGCGCGTCGGTAAGCACGCCGCCCGGCAGGGCGACCACACCGGACGCGATTTCGCGGGTCGTCTGGATACTGGTCGCCGCGATTATGCTTCCCCCGAGCAGGAGGTCGCGGACCTCGGGCAGCACTACGATGAAGCTCTGGGCCACCCAGTGGAACACGCCGTGCCCACTAGTCAGGCCCCCGATTATGAAAGCCGCTCCCCTCCGGAAACCGGACCGGCCTTCCGCTGCTGAAGGCATAGCGTGTTGATGTGCATGCGCCATATCGACCTCCCGTGGCCTTTAAGTTTGGAGGTTATTCCAGGGAACCACCGGCACTCCGGGGCAACTGAGAGAGCCCGCCGGATGTGACCGGGGAGCGGCTGATTCGATCACGAATCTTGGACCAGGCTAGAGCCGCTACGAAGAGGACCGCCGAAAGCAACACCACGCTGGCTCCGGAGGACACGTCAATGAAATAACTGATGTAGATACCCAGCACGGAGCAGATTATACCGATGCCAGTGGACAGCAAGGTCATCTTACGGAAGCTGTTGGTCAGCAATCGGGCGACTATTGGCGGGATGACCACTGCTGCAGCTATCATCGTCACTCCCAGCACCTGCATCGAAACGACAATGGTGCCCGCCAGCAGCAACGCGAACACGGTGTCCACCCAGCCCGTGGGCACACCGTAGAACTGTGCAACGTCGGAATCGAAGGTCGCGAACAGGAATAGCTTGTAGCCCACGAAGAACACCGCAGCGACGATTGCGGATACGACCGCTATTGCGATCAGGTCTTCTCGATCGACCGCGAGGACGCTTCCCCACAACGAAGCCTCGAAGTCACGGGTGAAACTGCCAAACCGACTGATGATGGCGATACCCAAGGCGAAGCTTGCCGTAGTGATGATGCCGATGGCGGCGTCGGAACCGATGGGATTCCTACGAGTGGTCCACGTCACCAGAACAGCCGACAAGAATCCCCACACCGTCGCGCCAACAAAGAAGTTGATCGACATAATCCAACTAACCACCGCCCCGCCGAAGATGGCGTGGGACAGGCCGTGTCCGATGTACGACATCCCGCGCAGGACGATGTAGACGCCCATGAGACCACACAGTCCGCCGATCAAGCATGCCGCTATGATCGCACGCACGAAAAACCCGAATTCGAAAGGTTCCAACAGCATGAGTCTAGGGAAGCGGCCGGTAGTCAGAACACAGATCGGGGGAAACAGTCCACCCAGCAGCTGTGCCCGGGCAGAACAGATCTGATTCAGATATCACCGGTTGGTCAGTCATCGGCGCTCTCGTGATGGTGATGGCCTGGGACGTTGCCGTCGGACGGATGCGTGTGGACCAGAATGGGATCCGTGTGGCTGTCGTCAGGGACGGTAGCCAGGGGCTCAGCGCCGTTACGGTCGATCCAGAAGTGGGCGCTCTCGGCCACAAGCGTCATACCTTGGTATTGGATCACTGGCATTTCGGCTCCGTAGACCTCGCGCAGGATATGCGGCGCAATCACGCGGTGGGGCGGTCCATCGGCCACGATGGTTCCGTTGAGGCAAACTATCCGCGGCAGGTGCACGGCGACCGCGTTGATTTCGTGGGTGGTCATCACTATGGTGACTCCGGCGTGGTTGAGGTCGTGGAGTAGGTGCATCACGTCGTCCCGCGTCTTAAGGTCGACGCCGGAGGTAGGTTCATCCAGCAGCAGCAAATCCGGGCTACTGATCAAGGCCCTGGCCAGGAAAACGCGCTGTTGCTGGCCGCCGGAAAGCTGGCGGATGTGGCGCTTCGCCAGGTCATCAATGCCGAGACGCTGCATCATGTCGTGGGCCAATTCTCGTTCCTGGCGGCGAAACCAGGGGAACAGCGAATTGGACATGGTGCGTCCCATCAACACTGCTTCCTCGACGGTCACGGGGAAGTTCCAGTCGATTGTTTCGAGCTGCGGAACGTAGCCGGCGCGGTGGCGTCGGCCGCGGACCAACTTGTCGTTCACCCGAACCTCTCCGGATTGAACTGGAACTGCTCCCAACACCGTCCGAAGCAATGTGGTCTTCCCGGAGCCGCTGGGGCCCAGCAAACCAACGAAATCCCCAGGCATGATCCGGAGGTTGACCCCCTGGAGGACACGGGAACCGCTGTAGCCAGCATCCACGTCCCTGAATTCAACAACGGGACGGGCGTCCGGGTCGGGTCGGTGAAGGTGTTCTAGTTCCGGAGGATGAAGCATGTCGTCGCGATGGGTTGCACTCAGGGCAAGAGCGGTCTACGGGATGTATACGGCGTCGGACACTCCGTCGAAAACGAGAGAAACGTCTACCTGGTCGAGGGCGGAAGCGTCGCCACCCAGGGCCGGGATCATCACGTGGAGGTTAGTCACGGCGAGGCCGAGGTAACTGTGGTACGGATCGCCCGGCGCGCCGGGCAGATCATCGTCACTAAGTTCGTCGATGTACGCTGCACCGGATTCTGCGGCGATTGTTTGCATCACGTCGCTGGGGAACACGGCGGAGCCAAACACGGCGGGTATGTCTTCGGAGCGGATCTGCCGGATAAGATCAGCGACTTCCTTGGCAGACGGCTCGGAGAAATCGGACGGTTGTATGGCGCCCACCACGGTTAGGTCGTAGCGATCGGCAAAATATGCCCAAGAGTCGTGGTAGGTGAGCAACCTGCGGTTTCCGGGCGGAATGGTTTGGATCGCGGTTTTGATGGCTGCGTCCAGGGAAGCGATCCGCGTGGAGAAGGTAGCGTAATTGGAAGAGTAATACTCTGAGTTATCGGGGTCCCTGGCAACGAGGTTGTCTCGCACGATTTCCGCGTAGCGCAATGCGAGAATGGGATCGGGCCACAGGTGCGGGTTCGGCTGGCCGCCCTCTTCGGGGAAGGAGAAGTCGAACCGCCATTGGTCGCGGCTGATGGTCTGTTCGCCCAGGGCCACGATCAAAGCACCGGGCTTGAGGTCGGCATTGGCCATCTCCAGGGTGGGCTCTTCAAGGAATAGCCCGTTGAGGATCATCAGGTCGGCTTTCGAAATTACCGCGGCCACTGACGGGGCCGGTTCGAAGGTATGGGAGTTAACACCTTCCGGAACCACACCTTCCAAGATGATGCGGGTCCCACCGATATTTTCGACGATGCTGGTAATGGGCGACACGGTGGTAACCACGCGGATTCGATCGGTTTCGCTGCCTGCGTTTACGCTAGGAGCGCCCGCAGAGTCGGGAGAGCCCCCGGCACAAGCCAATGCGGCGAGAACGACGCACAAGGCTGCGCCAACGAGGATGGGGCTACGCAATGCCAACACCGGCAATCTCTCCGGGCAAGATATTGCGTCGGACTGGGCGGCCGGCTACTCCGAATTCGAGGACAGACATCTTGCGCATTTGCCTCCGATCGTGAGATTTTCAAGGTCGGGCGTGAAACCGAATTCCTGCTCCAACCGCCCGCTAAATTCGTTCAGGTAGTCGGGACTGAGCGTTTGGACGGTGTCGCACGCAGAGCAGACCATATGGTTGTGCCGGTTGTGCTGATCAGCGAGTTCGAAGTGGAGTTTGTTGCCGATGACCACTTCGGTAACTACGCCGAGGCGCTTCAACAGTTGCAGGGTGCGGTAAATCGTCGCCAGGTCCACATACGGATGCTGCTCCTTGGCCAACGACCACACCTCGTCGGCTCCGATGTGACCCGTGCGACCGGCTACGATATCCAGCACGGAGAGACGCTGTGGAGTGATTCGGTAGCCCTGCGAGCGCAAGCGGCCGATAGCCGATTCGTGTCCAGACATACGCCACCTACCGTTATTGCAGTAATTTGCGAGTACGAATTATAGCACCGAAGACGAGATTGTCAACCGGTTCCGAGGGCGTGCCGTCAGCGTATGAGGCGTCGCCTGAGGTAAGGACCGTCGTGCTAGAATTCGAACCATGGCGGGAATTCAACCTGGACAGCGTCTGGCAGAGGTGACGGCGTCGCGCACGCAGCGCGTCGAGGCGCAATGCTACGGGGCGCGCACCGCTCCACCACTGGGTTCGTTGGTACGCATCGGGTCGCCACCGATCTATGCGGTGGTGCTCGAAATTCGGCACGAACCGCTGGACCCAACCCGGCCGCTGGCTCCCAGGGGTGCAGATGTGGAAACGGAAGATGAGCTCTACGCCGCCAATCCTCAGCTGAGCACGATGTTGACCACGAGATTTAGCGCGTCGATCGTTGGCTATCAGGATGGCGCTGGCATCCGTCCGGGACTCCCGACCTTGCCGCCTGACCTTCACTCATTTGTGTTCCTGTGCGACGCCGGAGACCTGGCAGCATTCGGGATCAACCTTGGATGGCTAAGGCTGTTGCTGGAGGAACGGACGCCGGCCTCGGACACGGCAATCGCGAATTTGCTGCGCCAAGCGGCGGAAACCAAAACGGACACGCGTGAGTTTTTGATCGGCGCAGGAAAGGCCTTGGCCGCCGAATTGTCCGGTGAGCACCAGCGGCTGCGAGCTTTGTTGCGCGAGGTCGGGGGATGATCATGGCGGACGGACCGGGAGGCAATGGCTTCCGGCCAGCGGCAACGCGTCGACTGGGACAGATAGTTGGCGGATCGCTGTCTCGCGGTCTGGATGTCCGGCTGGACGCGTCGGACGCCGGGATTGAGGATGTCGCAGTCGGATCGTTTGTAACGATCCAGGGGCGCCGGCAAAAGTATTTTGCGGTGGTTACCGACGTGGAATTGCGGGCCGTCGATGACAGCGTGCGACATTTCCCACCGGCTTTTTCTCCAAACGGGATTACCGGTGGCGACTATACAGCGGAGGTCATCGCGGGCACCGTGGCGTACGGTCAACTGTCGGTAATGCCTGGCATGGCCATGTCGATCGGCGCGTCCCCTGACGGGATCGCCGAACAGGCCAAGACAATACCCGAGCATTTCGCCCCGGTGTACGCGGCGTCGCAAGCGGATATTGACGCAGTGTTTCGGGCCGGTGAGGGAGACTTCGCGTTGGGGTCACCACAGGGTATGGAGGCGTCGGTGGTCCGGTTGGACCTTGGAACCCTGGTTAACCGGTCGGTCGGCGTGTTCGGCGCTTCAGGCACGGGCAAGACGTTTTTGGCACGAATGCTGTTGGCTGGTCTGGTCAAACAGACGCACGCGGTGTCGCTGGTATTCGACATGGAGAGCGAGTACGGTTGGCAGGGTCAGGACAACGACCGGGGGCGGCAGGTGAAGGGGCTCAAGCAACTTTTTCCGGCCCGGGTTGTCACGTTCACGCTCGACGAGGAAAGCAGCCGCCGCAGGGGAGCCTCGCCGGACGGAGTGGTTCGCATCGGGTACGACGAGATCGAGCCGGCCGACATTGAAGTTCTCCGGGATTTGCTCAATTTATCGGACGTGGCGGCTGCCACAGCGTGGAACTTAGCCAGGCACTATCAAGTAAACTGGCTGCGAGAATTCATCGCGCTGAGCGTTGCCGACGTCGGCGACCTGTCGGACCAAATGGGGGTCAACTTATCCGCTCTACAAACGCTCCATCGTCGCTTGCGGTCTTGGGAGCGGTTCGGGTTCCTCGCAGATACCAGCCAGGGGAGCGCTAGCGCCGGCGGTATCATCGAACAGCTGGAACGTGGCAATCACGTAGTGCTGGAGTTTGGACAGTACGGACGTAACACCGCTGCGTACGTGCTGGTCAGCAACCTGCTGACCCGCCGGATCCACGAAACCTGGGTGCGTCGCAAGGAGTTGGCTGACGGCGGTCAGGAAGACGAACCCCGGCCGCTGGTGATCTTCATAGAGGAAGCCCACAAGTTCCTGACTTCCGACATCGCCTCGCAGACGATTTTCGGGACGATCGCCCGGGAGTTGCGAAAGTACAACGTCACGCTGATGATAGTCGATCAACGGCCAAGCGGCATCGATTCCGAGGTGATGAGCCAGCTTGGCACGCGACTGTCGTGCGCATTGAACGACGATCGGGATATGAACGCGGTGCTCATGGGAGCCAGGGACGCCGGGCAGCTGAGAAACGTGTTGGCGCGGCTGGATAGCAAGCAGCAGGCGCTGGTGTTCGGACATGCTGTCCCCATGCCGGTGGTGGTGCGGCCCCGCGACTACGACGAAGCGTTCTACGCTGAAATGGTATCCGCCCCCGGCAGGGCGGTTGGGGCAGCCTTGGCCGAATCCGATGCGGACCGCATGCAGCGGGAGATCGACGAGCTTTTCCCCCCAGAGTGATGCCTCCAAACAGCCTGCTGAGAGACAAATGACGGTACCGGTACCTGGTGATGAAAGTAGCTGAGACTTGCGCCGAGATGGCTGAGTTGTGCCGGGTAGCAGCACGTCCGCTTGGCCTCGTGCCGACCATGGGAGCTCTGCACGACGGGCACCTGTCGCTGGTGCGCCACGCCCGGGCGAACAACGAGTCCATGGTGGCGTCCATATTCGTCAACCCGACCCAATTCGGGCCAAGCGAAGACTTCGCCAGCTACCCGCGCAGCCTGCAACGCGACCTGGAGCTGCTGGAAGCGGAGGGTACCGACCTGGTTTTCGTGCCACCCCCGTCGGAAGTTTATCCGGAAGGTTTCGACACATGGATCGAACCGGGCACCGTGGCCGAAGGCATGGAAGGGGCGGCCAGGCCAGGCCACTTCCGCGGAGTGGCGACGGTGGTCGCAAAATTGTTCACAATCGTGAGGCCTGACCGTGCCTACTTCGGCCAGAAAGATGGTCAGCAGGTCGCGGTCATCCGCAAGATGAACGCCGACCTGAACCTGGGGGTTGCCGTGGTGGCCATACCGACCATCCGGGAACCGGACGGCCTCGCGCTGAGCAGCCGAAACGCCTATCTGGGAGAAGCGGAACGCGCGGCCGCTCCCGTCGTGTATCGGGCGCTAAGGGCAGCGGAGGGGCTATGGAATACCGGAGAGCGGGATGCTCGACGGCTGCGTGCCGCCGCGCTGCGGGTGTTGAATAATGAGCCGTTGGTGGACGCCGTGGACTACTTCAGCTTGGTCGACGCCGAAAGCATGGCCGACGCGGAGACGGTTATCGACGGGCAACCGGCGATGGTTGCCACTGCTGTGCGGATTGGGTCAGTGCGACTGATCGATAACGTGGTCCTAAAATCCCAAGATCAGTAACGCTAGTACTCAGTCAACGTTGGAAAGGCAGGGGTAAAATCGCTGCAGTTTATTTCGGGCGTCCTGGGTGCTGAACCGCCAGTTGATGGTGGCGCCCGCGGCGTTGCGTTGGGTCTCGTAGGCCGTGATGTGGAGTTGCAGGGCGTCGGCGTCCGGGTTCCTCCCCTGGAGGCAAGCCCGGGTCAACACGCTGAACTCAATCTCCGCCATATTCAGCCAATCGGCGTGCTTGGGAGTGTGGTGAAACTCCAAACGCCGCACGATGCGCCGAGCCTCAGCAGCCGGAAAGGTCTCGTAGAGCGAAGCCATGCGGTGGGTGTTCAGATTGTCGAGAACCACCCGTACCACCGGAGCGTGGGGATAGGCCACATCCACCAGCCAGCGCATCTGGTGGGCGAAGTCCACCATGGTGCGTCGCTTCGGTGATCGCCACGTGGCGCCAGCCCGCCAGAGGCTCGCAGGTCAAGAAGAGATTGCGGGTGCCGCCCCGCCGGTACTCGTAGTCCTGGCGTCGCGGGCGTCCCGGCGGGGCGGGCAGCGGCGTGCGGGTATCGGCCAGCAGTTGGGTGGAGGTCTCGTCGAAGCACACCACCGGCCGGTCAGGGTCGTAGGGTTCCCCGTAGAGGTCCAGCACGTCCTCCATGGCCGCCACGAACTCTCCGTTCACCTTGGGGATGCACCACTGTTGCTTCCGCCACGGCTGGAGGATGTTTTTTTGAGCCGCAGACGCACCGTCTCGTGGGACAGCGACTCCACCAATCCCAACTCCACCGCCCGGTCGGCCAGCAACCGCAGGGTCCAGTGGTCATGGCCCTCGGGCGCATCACTGCACGCCAAGGCAATCAGATGGGCTTCGCCACGATCATCCAACTTCCGGTACCGATTGGCTTGGGGATGGTCGTGCAGCACACCGTCCAATCCCTCCTCAGCGTACCGCCGTTTGGTGCGCAACACCGTGCGCTGCGACGTGTCCAAGGCCGCCGCCACCTGGCTCGCGCTCCATCCTTCGTCAGTCTTGAGCAGGATCCGCGCCCGAGTGATTACCCGAGCGGAATGCTGGCCGCTTCGAATCAATTGCCGGAGCCGTTCTCGCTCCTCCGGCGTCAACTGTACTCCGTATTTCTCCTGAACCATGGCTGCCGCACCTCCTGCACTGTCGTTCCCCAGTCAGTGTAGGCTTGTTGCTCCGCATCAACTCATATACGCCAATACAGGTTTGACTGAGTACTAGGTATTGTCCCAAAGGAGAGTTACGGATGCCAGGGACTATCAAGGCGAGCGAGCAAAACGTTGAAAAGATATTCTGCAACGACTATCTGTTTGAAATACCCGTGTTCCAACGACCTTATGCCTGGACTACCGACGAGGTTGACGAGCTACTGGATGACCTGCTCTTTGCCATGCGCCGCGACGATAACGAGGCGTATTTCCTAAGAGGGTGTCTAAAAATGGGGAAGGCGGGCCAGTCTGCGCAGGGTGAGGCCGGTCATTGCGATGTAAATCCAAGTTTCGGTGGTTTCACACAACGCTTCGTAGTCCTTGCTCAACCGTCGTTGCAGGTTCAGCCAACCAAAGGTGCGTTCCACGACCCACCTCCGGGGCAGCACCTGAAAAGTATGTTGCTGTGGTGGACGCCGCACCAACTCCAGGGTCCAGCCGCCCACCGTCCTGGCCCACTCTACCAATTTGCCGCCGTAGGCCCCATCAGCCCAGATCAGCTGTAGTCGAGGGAACCGCCCCAACAGTCGGGTCAGCACCAGCCGGGCGCCGTCCCGGTCCTGTATATCGGCAGGGTGCACTGCCACCGCCAGCGGCAGCCCCAGGGTATCCACCACGATGTGGCGCTTGCGGCCCTTCACCTTCTTGCCGGCGTCGTAGCCTCTGGGCCCCCTTTTTCACTGGTCTTCACCGATTGGCTGTCGATGATGGCCGCGCTGGGACTGGCCTGGCGACCCTGGGCCTGGCGCAGCTCGGCGTGCAGGACGCCATGTGCCCGTTGCCAGGCGCCATCACGACGCCAAGTCCGGAAGTAGTGGAAGACAATGCGCCAGGGCGGCAGGTCGTGGGGCAGCATCCGCCAGGAGCATCCAGTGCGCAGCACGTAGCGGATGGCGTTGACGATCTCCCGCCGGGGGTAGGTGATCGGTCGGCCGCCCGGTTTGGGCGGTGGCAACAAGGGCTCGAGCAGTTGCCATTCTCGGTCGCTGAGGTCGCTGGGATAGGCTGGTCGTTTCATACCCCAACGTTACGACCAACGCTCTTATCACGCCTGGATACCTCTACCCCAATCTCAACCTTTTTAGACACCCTCTAAGGGGTGTCGTCAAAATGGTGAGAGGGTGGTAGATTGCTGGAAATAGGGAGAGTGTGGAAGGTGGGGAGTATGACGGCAGCGTACCGCCGCCATGACATGACCGCTGCCGTTTGGCAGCGGCTGAGGCCGCATCTGCCCGCGGGAGAGGGCAAGCGAGGCCGGCCGGCCCATGACAACCGGCAGTTTATCGACGCGGTGTGCTGGATTCTGCGCACCGGCGCTCCTTGGCGCGATTTGCCCTCGGACTACGGAGACTGGAAGAACACTCACCGCCGCTTCTGCCGCTGGCGAGACCGCGGCGAATGGGCCAAGTTGCTGGAGGAAGTGATTGACGACCCCGATTATGAGTGGCTGATGATAGACGCCAGCTATATCAAGGCCCATCCCCACAGCGCTGGGGCCCGTGGTGGCAACCAAGCCATAGGCCGCACAAAAGGGGGCTGAACAGCAAGCTGCACTTGGCGGTGGACTCCCACGGTATGCCGGTGAGGCTGATGGTAACCGCAGGCACGACGGCCGATTGTACCCAGGCACTGCCCCTGATGGAAGGCATTGCAGCGGAGTGCTTGCTGGCAGACAAGGCTTATGACACCAACGAAATCGTAGCTGCTGCTGTGGATCGGGGAATTAACCCAGTAATACCGCCCAAGAGCAACCGGAGGGAAAAGCGGGACTATGACCGGGCGCTGTACAAGTTGCGGCACTTGGTGGAGAACGGATTCCTGAAATTCAAGCAGTGGCGAGGGGTTGCGACCCGTTATGCCAAGAGAACGGCGTCATACTCGGCCATCTGCCAGCTCCGGGCCGTGATGGTCTGGAGCAAACTTTTTTGACGACACTAATTAGGGAGTATCGTCAAATTAGGTAGTGGATGGTGCGTCGCAATGCGGAGTAATGGTGTAGAAGGTGTCGGGTGTGATTGCATCGCATGGTCGTCATGACCTTTCGGACCGGGTTTGGAAACGCCTGCGATCTGACTTGCCGGGGGAAGCAGGCAAGGTGGGACGGCAGGCTCAGGACAACCGTCGGTTTCTGAACGCGGTGTTTTGGATCTTGCGTACTGGGTCGCCGTGGCGGGATTTGCCGCAGGATTACGGGGATTGGTGGCAACCCGTTATGCCGAAAGCACAGCTTCATTCCTGGCGATTTGCCAAATCCGCGCACTGGTACTGTGGACCAAATTATTTTGACGACACTCCCTAGGCAGTGTTGACATTTCATCGCAACCATATGAGGGCGGCAGCGAATTGCAGGAAGCCCAGGTATCGGCTGTCCAATTTGTCAAACCGTGAGAATACCCTTCGGTAGTGCTTGATCTTGCTGATGAAGCACTCCACCACGTGGCGTTCCCGGTACAGGTGGACATCGTACCAACGGGGCGACTTGCGGTTGGTCCGGGCGGGGATCACTGCCACCATGCCGCCTTCCGCCAAGCCTGCGATGAAGTCCTGGGCGTCATACCCTTGGTCTGCGATCACGTACTCACTTTGGTAACCGGAGATCAAGGCTGCCGCCTGGGTGCTGTCATGGCGCTGTCCTGGGGTCAGCGTGAACCGCAAGGGGTTGCCCAGTCCGTCCACGCTGACGTGAACCTTGGTGCTGAACCCACCGCGGCTTCGGCCCAAGGCCTGGGCTGACTGCCCCCCTTTTGGTGGGGGCCCCCGCAGCGCACTGGTGGGCCCGGACCATCGTACTGTCGATGATCAGGTATTCAAGGTCAGGTTCCGCGCTGCAATGCCGGTGCATTCGCTCCCAGATGCCCCGATCGCACCACCGGGCAAAGCGTTTGTAGATGGTGTTCCACTTGCCGTACTCGGCGGGTAACAGCCGCCACTGCGCGCCGGAGCGATCCATCCACAGCACGGCTTCGACGAATTGCTGGCATTGGTTCTCGTCGCCCACGTACACATCAGGGCATTCCCGCAGAAATTGGAGCAGCTTCGACCATTGTTCTGGGGGTATGGTTATACTTGACATGCCCCGATTGTACCGCAGTCCAAATGTCAACACTGCCTAATCAGAGGCAGCGGCGTATATTATGTCATCAGCCTTTACAAAACATTACGCACGCATGATGGATACCGGCATGGACTTAAAAGCGGATCTGGAACGTCTCAGCGAGCGGGTCAGGCTCGGACAGGAGCAAGATCACAACGAGTCGAACACCGTAGGGAATTTAGTTCTGCCGCTCATCGCGGCGCTGGGTTACGACACGCAAGACATTGCGGAGGTTGAGCGGGAATATAGTGTCGCGGGCGGGTCCGTGGACATCATAGTCAAAATCAATGATGCTACCGCGATGATTTTTGAGTGCAAACGGGTATCAACCGATTTGGACGATGCCAACGTCGGGCAGCTACACGGGTACTTCGGCAAAATTCCCGAGGCGAGCATCGGCATACTCACGAATGGCGCTGAATACCAGTTTTTCGGCAATAGGAGCAGCACCTCGAATGAGATGAGCATGCAGCCCTTCCTCGAGATTGATCTTGGGGACGGTGTCGATGACGAAGAGGTGGACATTCTTCGCTGCTTCTCCCGCGCAATGTTCGAACCCGCAAGAGCAATGGAGGACGCTGGATACAGCAGGAATATAGTCAGTTATCTCCGTCGGCAAATGTTTGATGAGCCCATGTACAGGGAGTTTATCTCCCTGCTCGCGAAGCAAAGCGGCAGCAACCGCCAGCGTTGGACCGATCAGGACCGACAGGACTTTGAACCACGTATCAAAAGGGCTTTGCGGAAATTCGCTGACGAGCTGGTTGCCGACCAAATGGAAAGCCATAGTGATACTTCTGAGGAGATGGCTGGGCAAGAGATCATCCGTCATATCCTTCGAGGCATGGCTGGCGCGGCAGAGGTGCACCGAAACTCGGGCAAGCAATACTGCACCATACAGTTGGACCAGAGTCGTAAGAGCCGTAAGCGGTTGTGCCGGCTGTACTTCAAAAACTCCAGCGCCCTACAAATTCAATTGGCAGACGATGAAGACCAGCTTGTTCCCGTCAACGCCATCTACGATATCCTCCGTTACGAAGACCGCATCCGGAAAATTGCTGCAACTCATCTGAATAGCAGCTAGCAGCCTGTCCGAGTAACCCCCAATCCACCGAAGAGATGAGTGTCGGGGCGGGTTGAAGGGATAAGAAAGTGCTCCTGTGTTCGGGGATAATGGTTTGTGAAACGGCAAACCCACCCCGAAACAGGAACACCCAATAGATGCTACCACTGGAGCACCCCGACCGCATCCAAATCGCCTTCGACGACTACCGCCTGGTCAGCAATGCTGGGTTGATCATTCCGTCCACGCTGGCTTTGCATCTGGGCCTGTTCCAACTGGTTGATCGGCACCTGGACCTGGGCCGTGCTCCAGGCGGGGCCAATCCCGGCGACAAGATGATGACGCTGGTGACTTCCGTCCTGGCTGGGGGCGACTGCATCGACGACGCCGAAGTGTTGCGCACCGGAGGGACGGCCAGCGCCATCGGCTGCGTGGTCAAGGCGCGGTCCACGCTGGGAACCTTCCTGCGCAGCTTCAAGTGGGGGCATGTCCGCCAGCTGGATCGGGTGGGCCGGGAGCTGCTGGTGCGGGCCTGGGCGACGGGCCGTTGACCATCGATCTGGACTCCACCATCTGCGAGACCTATGGACCGGTGATAGACGACAATAAGGAATGCGTCTGTGGCGGCAGGGCGAAACACGTCCCACACACGCCGCGCGAGTGCGAGGTCCGCGGCATTGGCGCACGCGCCAAGACCCCTTCGAGGGCGTTTGGAGCGACGTGTTGGGGTGGTTGCAGGCAGAGCCGGATGCCACGGGCAAGGCGCCGATGGCACGGTTGCAGTCGGAACACCCGGACCGTTTCACCGAAGCGCCGCTGCGAACCTTGCAACGCCGGGTGAAAGATTGGCGGGGCATCATGGCCAAAAATCTCGTTTATGCTTCGTCCAACGCAGGCTCGGCGGAACCAGCTGGACTGCCGGAACTGGACCTGTTTGGAGCGGATCCCAAGTGCTAGAGTTTCGGTAACATTCTTCGGTGAGGCAACAGGGAGGCATTCCTTATTGTCGTCTATCAGGCCAGCCGGGTGAGTTCATTATCGCTGGTCAGGTACCGCACCAACGACTACTCGGTGCCGGTGGCCTACGGACACTGCGATGTGCTGGTGCGCGGTTACGTGGATGAGGTGGTGATCAGCTGCGGTACCGAGGTCATCGCCAAACATTCCAGGTCCTACGAGCGGGACGACTTCGTCTTCGACCCCATCCACTACCTGCCGCTGCTGGAGCAGAAGACGGCGGCTTTGGACCAGGCCGCCCTGTTGCCAGGGTGGGAGTTGCCCGAGGAGTACCGGACGCTGCGCCGGCTGCTGGAGGCGCGCATGGGCCGTCGGGGCAAGCGCGAATTCGTGCAGGTGTTGCGGCTGCTGGAGACCTTCTCCCATCAGGAGGTCCACCACGCCGTCAAGGATGCTCTCCGGTTGGGGGCCATCAGCTTCGACGCGATAAAGCATCTGGTCCTGTGCCGGATTGAGGGGCGGCCACCCAAACTCGACCTGGAGCTCTATCCCTACCTGCCCCGGGTCAGCGTGAAGACCACCCGCGCCCACGACTATATGACCCTGCTGTCGGGGAGGGCGGCATGAGCAACCACTCCACGCTGCTGCTGGAGCACCATCTCAAGGAGCTCAGCTACCCACCTTCCTCAGGGAGTACCGCAAGCTGGCTGGCCAGTGCGCTGCTGAAGGCGCCGACCATCCCGACTACCTGCTTCGCCTCTCCGAATTCGAACTCATCGACCGCCACCAGCGTATGGTGGAGCGCCGTATCAGGGCGGCGCGCTTCCCAGCCACCAAGAGCCTGGACACCTTCGACTTCCTGGCTATCCCCTCGGTGAACAAAGCACTGGTCATGCAACTGGCCCGCTGCGAGTACATCGAGCGTCGCGAGAACGTCATCGCCATCGGCAACAGCGGCACCGGCAAGACCCACCTCGCCCTGGGCTTGGGTCTGGCCGCCTGTCAGCGGGGGACTGTCCGTGGGCTTCACCACCGCCGCCGCCCTGGTACATGAACTCATGGAGGCCCGGGATGACCGCCGACTGCTCAACCTGCAGCGGCAACTGGCCCGGCTCAAGCTGCTGATCATCGACGAGTTGGGCTTCGTGCCGCTGTCCACCACCGGCGCGGAGCTCCTCTTTGAGGTATTCAGCCAGCGCTACGAGCGTGGATCGGTCCTGGTCACCACCAACCTCCCCTTCGACGAGTGGACCGACGTGTTTGGATCCGAAAGACTCACCGGCGCGCTACTGGACCGGCTCACCCACCACGTCCACATCCTGGAGATGAACGGCGAGAGCTACCGCCTCAAGGACAGCCGGCAGGACGCCGTATCGACATCCTCTCCGGAAGAACCCGTCGGCGATTAGGCCGACGCCAGCGTCGACTTCGCACGGTTCCCCTTAGCCTCACCCCAGCCATGCCATGCCCATCAGCCCGAATCCACCGAAAGGATGCAGGCATGTGGGAGAGAAGGGGGATGTGAGGCAAGAGACAAAGACGATGAGGCCCTGATCCCAAAGATGTGGCCGGAGTGGGGGGTGCGGCCGCCATGCTGAGGGGATTTGGACGGCCCACAGCGGCGGTGTTGGGCGATATTGCCAGGCCGGCGCACATGGGGAGACACTGGGAGACCAGCCTGGCGGGGATCTGGGAGGCCGTTGGGAGGTATGGTGGATGGGTTCGGCGCCGACGGCTCGGTCAGGAAGGAGATGGCAGGGTACGCAATCGAGTGAGGGCGTGAGTGAACTGGGTTTCCCAGGGCCAGCATTGGGGGAGATGCAAGGTGAAATGGCGGGCCGAGCGGGTGAGCCGTCCGGCCAGGGCGAAGAAGCGGCGCCGGAGGGTCTTGGTGGTTACCACCTGCTGACCCAGGCCGATGCGCGCCGTCCAGCGAGCCAGATTGTGGGCCATGACCTGCACCGCCAGCCAGGCGGCGTTGGCGGGGAAGCGTCCCGAGGGAAGATGATTGAGGCCCACGCCGTACTTCAGGTCGCGGATGGCGTTCTCGATCTCGGCATGGCGGCGGTGGTCGGCCTCCAGTTCCAGAGTGTCGCCCTCCCGGTCGGTGATGCAGGCGTGATAGCTGTAGTCGGTAAGCAGCGCCAGTTGGGAACCGGGCGCGGGCTGCACTCTGCGTACGATGAGCCGCGCCGGTGCGGCGTCGGGCTCATGCTGGAAGGGTGTGTATTCAGTCTCGGCCACGTCGGCAGCGCCGTCCATCCAGTAAGGGATGGCTGTCCAGTCCTTCTCGGGTATGGCCTCGATGAGATTGCGCAGGCTTTGGTGCTGGCGGATGGTGATGGAGTAGCGGACGTCCATCTTGCGGCAGACGGCGACCATGGCGTGGGTGTAGAAGCCGCTGTCGGCGCGGACGGTGAGTTGTCCCGTGGCTCCGGCGTAGCGCACCCGGCCCACCGTCTCCCGCAGGAAGTGGTCCGCGCCCCGAGCGGTGTTGGCCCGACCCTGGCGCAGCCGCACCATCAGCACGTCGCCGGTGTCCGCGGCGACGGCCAGCAGCGGGTGATAGCCCCGCTGGCCGGTGTAGCCATGGCGACGGGCGCCCTCCTTGCCCAGTCCGTAGGTCTCGCAGACGGTGGAGTCCAGGTCGATGGTCAACGGCGCATCGCCCGGGCCCGCACCAGCAGCCCAGGCCCGAGCCAGGAACTCCCGGCTCACCCGATCCAGCTGGCGAACATGACCCCACCGGAAACTGCGTAGAAAGGTCCCCAGGGTGGACGGCGCTTTGACCACGCAGCCGATGGCGCTGGCTGTCCCGCCGGTGCGCAACACGTCGGCGTCGTCAATGCAGTCGCCGCCGGCCAGCGCCGACGCCACCAGGGTCAGCAGCTTGTCCCCCGGGTTGGCTCGACCCGGCGCATCTCCCAGGTCAACGTGGCGGTCCACCAGCTCACCCAGACCCAGATGGTGGGCCAGGGTGACCGGCAGGAGCAGTCCGGCATTGGCCACCAGACGGTGATCATCGAAGGCGACGTGGATGCGGTCGGGGCTGCCCAGTGGTAGCATCTAACAGGTGCTCCTCGTTTCGGGTCGGTTTCTTGTTTCAAAAACCATTATCCCAGAAGCCGGGAGCACTTTCTTACCCTTTCAACCCGCCCCGACACTCATCTCTTCGGTGGATTGGGGTTTAGGCGACGATTTAGACGACAGCATCATAATCGCCCTGAAGCAATTTTTGTCATTCCAATGCGGCAGATGGGTCGATATTCCCACGATTGTGGGCAAACCCGTGTTTAGCACGGTAAAAAAGAAGCTGGCCTTGCGCGAAGGCGAAACGCCCAACGGAGTTCTGAACGCAGTGCGCAAATTTATTACATCAGAACGCAGCGGCCGCATGGATCTTGATGAACTCAACGACTCCCTCCAAGGGCACCCCGGCTTTGAAGACGTTTCCGGCGCGGACATATTGGGGGTTTACACAAGCAGCGAACAAGCGACCATTACCTTCGGCAAAGGAGACCCCACCATAAAGCTGGCGTGGGTAGGCAAGCTGTCTTCACCAAGCTCGTTTGGTAGAAACACATGGGTTGCAGCAGACTTCCAAAAGTGGCCCGATCTGTTCCAAGAATTTTGGAACCAATACGCCGCGCCAAACAGCCGTGAGCACCTCAGAAACGCCGTGCACCACTATGTCGAAGCACAGCGCGTTTTTGACGACAGCCCCGTTGGTCAAGCTTTGGTCGCGGCACAGTCAACCTTGCAAGCACTGACTCGTTGGTGGAACGGCTTGGGCATATCCAACCGATTTGGCCCTCCAGGGCCTACATTTGACCAACTGTTAATCAAGGCGGTGCAAAAGGCAAAGTTGGGTCAAGGCAGCGGCGTTGCCGTCGATGAACGCCAATTGAGGGACATAATCCAGGTAGTGTCAAAATACCGCAACCACGTAGACCACGGTAGGAGAATCAACATTGAAGGGCTCGAGCAAAACGTCGTCAACTGGACGCTGCACCATCACAATCTTGCGCGCTATCTCATACTAGCCAAGCTCGGCAACCGCGACCGGGACACCAGAGGTATCTTTGCGGGTCCTAAGTTCACCCAGGTCCCGGATTGACCATACTCCATGGCCACAGCCAGCCACAGTTTGCCGGGTAATGCCATTGGCCGCTGTTGCAGAGTTGTAGCTCGCCGGTGCGTCGCACTGGTCGAGCGCGATGGGGGATATATGGAGGTGTGGTAGTTGACGGGTCCTTCCCGCCGCGTTCGTTGCTGTCACCCGGATCTCAAGCGTGCCCATCGCCGGTGTGCAGCCAGAGGCTAGAGTGTCGTACGCCATGATGACTTCTCCGTTCACGGTGGGGACGGTTTCCGTGCTGTCCTTGATGGCCGCGAAGGATACTTTGTCGCGCCGTCGGCGTTCGGTCGGAGCTTAGCGATTTCGCCTTAGGAACTTCGTGTGTGGGAGCCGAGGGTGCTCGTAATGTCGGACCACCATTCGACGGCTTCGGGGTAGTGATGGAGGTCTAGCACGAACTCCTGTCCCCTGCCGACGCTCTTCAGCGTGGTTGGCGTCGCTAAGCCGGCGTTTGCGGTCGGGATGATAGGCCTGTCGAAGGTCAGGGAAAATGTCCGGCTAAGTGTTCAGGATAAATGTCACTCGGTTATGCCGCGATGGTATCAGAAGTTGGCGTAGTTGACGTGCTGCGGACTTGCCGCAGCGGTGGAGTATCCGCGTCGATGTATTTCCTGACCGTGGGCCGGTTGATCCCCAACTCCCTTGCTATTCCTCGGATGGACATGCCGTTGCGCTTCGCCTTCTGTATGGCCTTCCACCGCGCCTTCTGGAGAAACGTCGCCTTCCGAGGCGGAATGGCTGCCATCTTGCCGGCTGCGGTCTCGTGGCTGGCAACCGGGTCAGGCGCGGTTTCTTCGGCACAATTGGTGTCGAGTTGGAGGAGGGTCGTCGCCCAAGTCCTGGCGGGATGGTCAGGATCGGAACGGTGGCTGGCAAAGTGTGGGAATGATCCGTTGCCGGTTCGCATGAATGCCGGATTGGGCGGCGCCTCTTGAGAAGGGATGGCGCGTCCTTGGTGTTGCAGGGATAGACGACCATCCAGTCCTTCCAGGACCTCCACAGCCGCCCCGGCATAGCTGGGGCGTTCCGGCTCGGGCAGCAACTGCAGGGTGTGCAACTGGAACTTCACCGTGTTGTCCCGGGCTACCTTCCTGCGGTGCTTGAATGCAGAGGATACGGTCCAGGCACACGTCCGATGCCAGTGGGCGGTAAGCGGCCTCGGGACATTGCGGCGGAACGCTGAAGCGTGCGTTGCAGCGTGGCAGGAAGCCCTGCAGTACGCGGTCAGCTTCCGCGATGGTGGTCGCGCCAGCCAGTCGGAGTTCCGTTACCAGCCGGTCCTGAAACGTTCCCGCCGTTCGTTCCACCCGACCCTTCGCCTGGGGCGACAGGGCGAATATCATCTGGATCCCCAGCTCGTCCATGGCGCGGCTGAACTGGGTCGGCGCACCGGCGAGCCCAGACCCGGGCGTGTGCTTGAAGACGGCGTGCCGGTCGACGTAGAGGGCAACCGGGGCGCCGTAGCTCTGCACCAGCTCCTGCATCATCACGAAATAGTTGCGTGCGTCTTCATGCTCGCAGAAGAGCGCGTTCACCACGGCGCCGGTGGCGTCATCCACCGCCAGCAACAGCGTGAACTGCGGTCCCGCTTCCCCCAGCCATCGGTGATAGCTGCCGTCCATCTGGATCAGCATGCCCTCCTGCGGCATTCGCTGACGACGCACCCGATGCGGCGGCGTACGGCGACGGCGTGGGCTGTTCAACCCAGCGGACACCAGGATGCGCCACAGCGTGCTGCGGTCGATGTCGATACCCTCGCGCTCTCCAAGCAATTCGCTCAGGTGGGTGTGGTTGGTTCCCAAGTAGCGGGTGCTGGCCAGGTGCAACACCTCGGCGCGGATGGTCTCCGGTGTTGCGTTGGGCGGCCGACGACCACGATGGCCGTGAGCCAGGGCGACGGCACCCTCCCTCTGGTACGCCGCCAGAACGCGCCTGGTGTGGCGTGTGCTCACTCCCATCAGCCCGGCTGCCTGGTCCACGGTCATCTGCTCTGCCCACAGGCTGTTCAGGACCTTGAGCCTCGCTTGTTCTTTCTGGTTCAACGTCACATTCTCCATAGAGGGGACTGTGACATTTATGCTGACCAGTTAGTGCGGACCTTTTCGCTGACCGTTGACACCCCATTGATACGTTTTCCCGTAACAGTTCAGAATTGAGGGGAAACGAGCAACTGAAGGCAGGCGTCGAGAGGGTTTAGACCTCTGGCGGGCCAGGTGCCGAAGAGAGATGCCAGCGCCATCTTGCTTTCGGTGCCCTGCTCCGAACGAGTGCCGCCGCTGACTTTGCGGCTGATTACCACATGGCGCAGGCTGCGCTCGGCGGCGTTGTTGTCTGGCGGCACGTCCGGTTCGGCCACAAAGACGAAGAGTTCCTTGATGTGGCGCTCGATGCGTCGGCACAGCCTGGCTGGTATTGCCGACGGGTTATCCAGGAAGGGCTGGCAGATGGCCAGCAGGCTGCGCTCCAATGCCAGTTGGACAACCCGCCGTCGCTGTTGCTCGGGATGGTGGAAGGCTTTGGCCGCGGCATAGAGTTGGTGGATTGCCCCGGCCCACTGGACCAGTGGGGCGTCCTTTGGGTGGAGGGCTACCAGGTCGTGGATGTCCCGTAGCAGGTGGGCCCAGCACCGCTGCTTGGGGCCATCATAATGGTGGTAGGCAGCGTAGCAATCGCTGACCAATACTCCGGAGAAAGCATCGCTCAGCGCCTGGTCCACGACTGTTTTGCCCCGACCCCGCCGCGGGAAGTAGCGTTCGCGGGAAGTAGCGTTCGGTGGGGGTGCTGAAAGTCCACACCTAGCCGTTGGCCCCGCTCTGACGCCAGCCGGTTTCGTCGGCGTGGACCACCGGGCTGGCGCGGATGCGGTCCAGGATCGCGGCCACTGCCGGTTGGGCCCGCTGCGCCGTGCGCTGGATGGCGCTCACGATGGCCCCCACGCTGCGACGCAACTGATGCACGGTGCCAGATACCACTGGACGCTGCGGATGGGCAGCCGCCCCTCTTCCCGCAGCGTGGCGATCAGGCTGAGCAGGTTGACGCCGCGGCGCTGCTGGCCCAGGACCACGCCGTCCAGTTCCGCCGGAGGTGTGCAGCGCCGTCGGCACGCCGGGCAAGTCCGAGCAATGTAGACCTGCTCGGTGACTTGCACCGGAACCACCGGCAGCTCGATGACTGCCCGAGTGCGCTGGGTCCAACCGCCGGACCGGTGGGCGCCGCAATCGGGACAGTTCTCCATCACGTGCTCCACCCGGTGGGTCGGTGTCATGCGCGGGCGGGCGAAGCCGTGGCGTCGCTGCTTGCGGGGCCCGGGCTGCGCTGGGGGCTTCCGGGCCGATTTCGCCTTGAGGCCGGGCATTCGGAGCGGGTCGCCCGGTTTCGCCGGGCCTTCCAGTTCGGCAATCCGCCGCTGCAACCGCTCAATCACCGCCTGTAACTCGGCGATGATGGCAATCAGCACATCGCGGCCGACGGTGGTGAGGTCAACTTCAGTATCCATGCCCGGTATATGACATAACCACCGCCACCCGTGCCAGCGTTCGGCAACCCGCCTTCGGCCAATTCACCTCACCAAGTCTGAACTGTTACGTTTTCCCGCCGCCCTTGACAGACAGGGAGTTCTTCTACAACAATGTCCAGGACGGTGGCGGCATAAGCACATTGCTCACAAGCCCTTCGCGACGGGAAACGGACAGTCAAGATCGTATCTTTGAGAACGTCAAGCGTTTGCACGAAACACTCTCTGAACTTTCGGAGGTGGAGCGCAGGCTCTTAGCTGCATTTGTCATCCAACGTTGCTACCTCGTTACGGTCGAGGCGTCGGATATGACCTCCGCCTATCGGATTTTCTCGGTTATGAACGACCGAGATCTGGACCTGTCAGCGACGGACATCCTGAAAGCCGAAGTCGTTGGCGATATCGAGGACGCGCAACGTAGATACGCGGACAAATGGGAAGACATCGAGCAAGAGTTGGGCAGGGAGGCATTCGGTGACTTCTTTGCTCACGTCCGAACCGTATACGCGAAGGCCAAGCAACGTCGGAGCCTAGAGGAAGAGTTTCGCGAGCATGTCCTGAAACGGCACACTGCCATAGAATTCATCGATGGAATTCTCGATCAGTATGACGATGCGTATAAGAGCGTACTCGGTCTGCCCGGAGGCATAATCACCAGTACGCCGCAAATCGAGAACTGTCTACAGAGTTTGCGTCGTTTGGACAACGTGGATTGGATCCCTCCGGTGATGGCGTTTTTTCACCGTTATCCGCAAGACCCAAGCAGCTTGGAAAGGTTCACGAGAAACTTAGAGGGTGTCTAAAATGGCGTACTGCGTGCTAGTACCGCGTCAGTGTGAAACCGAAGGATAGATACGGCGAAGCTTATGCCGGGCATCGGTGGTGGAGAATCTCCAGTCGATGGTTGCCGCAGCCTGATTCCGCTCGGTCTCCAAGGCGGCAATCGCGCGTTTGAGGGCATCCTCATCTTCAATGCGGCGATTCAAACATTGGTTGCTGAAGACGCTGAACTCGATCTCCGCCATGTTGAGCCAACTCCCATGCTTGGGAGTATAGTGAAACTCCAGCCGTTGGATCACCCGTCTGGCTTCCTTGGGCTCGAAGGCCTCGTACAGGGAGGCAGGTCTATGAGTGTTCAGGTTGTCCAGCACGACCCGGATCTTCTCCGCTTCCGGGTAAGCGGCATCCGCCAGCCAGCGCATCTGATGGGCGAAGTCGGTCATGGTGCGACGCCCGGTCACTGCCACGTGCCTCCAGCCCGCCAATGGCTCACAAGTCATGAATAAGTTCCGGGTCCCGTTGCGCTGGTACTCGTAATCAAACCGCTCCCGCCGTCCCGCCTGGGCCGGGATGGGAGACCGCTTCTCCGACACCAACTGCTTGGAAGTCTCATCGAAACAGACTACGGGCCGCTTGGGGTCATAGGGTTCCGCATAGAGGTCCAGCACGTCCTCCATGCGGGCTACGAACTCGGCGCTCACCTTGGGGATGCACCACTCCTTCTTCCGCCACGGCTTGAGTTCGTTTTTTTCAACACCTGCCTGACCGTCTCCCGGGAGATGGGGTCGGTCAACTCCAGCTTCACCACTTGGTCGGCAAGCAATCGCAACGTCCAGCGAGTGTGCCCTTCCGGGGCCGCGCTGCAGGCCACGGCCACCAGGTGGGCTTCCTGCTTTCCAGCAAGTTTACGCCGTTGTCCCGGCCGCGGCAGGTCATTGAGGGCGCGTTCCAACCCGCCTTCTACGAAGCGCTGCCGCACCCGGCCGACCGTGGAGGGGCCGACCATCAAGGCTTCCGCCACCTGCTGGTCGGTAAGGCCTGCAGCGGCTTTACACAAAATCAAAGCCCGCTTCACTTTACCCTCAATCCACCGAAAAGATGATTGCAGCGGGATGCTGAAGAGATGAGAAAGTGCTCCCGGCTTCGGGGATAATGGTTTTTGAAACAGAAAACCAACCCGAAACGAGGAGCACCCAACGGATGCTACCACGCAACGACCCTGACCGCATCCACGTCGCCTTCGACGATCACCGTCTGGTGGCCAACGCCGGACTGCTTTTGCCGGTCACCTTGGCCCAGCACCTGGGTCTGAGTGAGCTCGTCGACAACAACGTTGACCTGGGAGAAACGCCGGGTCGAGCCAACCTGGGGGACAAGCTGCTGACACTGGTGGCCTCGGCCCTGGCCGGTGGCGACTGCATCGACGACGCCGACGTGTTGCGCACCGGCGGTACGGCCAGGGCCATCGGCTGCGTGGTCAAGGCGCCATCCACGTTGGGCACCTTCCTGCGCAGCTTCCGTTGGGGTCATGTTCGCCAACTGGATCGGGTGAGCCGGGAGCTGTTGGCGCGGGCCTGGGCCGCTGGGGCGGGACCCGGCGACAAGCCGTTGACCATCGACCTGGACTCCACCATCTGCGAGACCTACGGACTGGGCAAGGAAGGGGCCCGACACCATGGTTACACCGGCCAGCGGGGCTATCACCCGCTGCTGGCCGTGGCCGCGGACACCGGCGACGTGCTGATGGCGCGGCTGCGCGAGGGCCGCGCCAACACCGCTCGGGGCGCCGCCTACTTCCTGCGTGAGACGGTGGGGCGGGTGCGCTACGCTGGCGCCAGGGGACAACTCACGGTGCGCGCCGACAGCGGCTTCTATGCCCACGCCCTGGTCGCCGTCTGCCGCAAGCTGGATGTCCGCTTCTCCATCACCATCCGCCAGCACGCTCGCCTGAGCAATCTCATCGAGGAGATACCCGAGCAGGACTGGACGCCCATCCTCTACTGGATGGACGGCGCCGCCGACGTGGCCGAGACTGAATACACTCCATTCGAGAGCCAGCCCGACGCCGCGCCGGCGCGTCTCATCGTACGCAGAGTGAAGCCCACACCCGGTTCCCAACTGGCGCTCATCGCCGACTACAGCTACCACGCCTGCATCACCGACCGGGAGGGCGAAACTCTGCAACTGGAGGCCGACCACCGCCGCCACACCGAGATCGAGAACGCCATCCGCGACCTGAAGTACGGCGTGGGGCTCAATCATCTACCCTCAGGACGCTTCGCCGCCAACGCCGCCTGGCTGGCCGTCCAGGTGATGGCCCATAACCTTGTATGGTACGTAGGGATGCGACAGACCGATCCAACCTGGGTTGAAGAAAACCGTGGGCCAGCCTGGTCGTCGCATCCTACCCGGATAGAGCCCGAACAGTTGCCCGGGCCAATCGAGCCCGCATCGTGCAAGGAAGGGCCGACGCTCACACAGGAGGTACAGATGGGAGGAGAACCGAGGTTCGTAGGTATTGATGTCTCAAAGGCGCAGGTGGACGTTGCGGTCCGGCCTACGGGAAGGAGATGGGTCATGTCCTACGATGAGGCCGGAAGTAAGGAATTGGTCTCCCAGATGGTGGACCTGGGGCCCGCCCTAGTGCTGCTGGAGGCAACGGGCGGTCTGGAACTGCCCTTGGTGGCCGCACTGGCGGCGGCGGCGCTGCCAGTGGTCGTCGTCAATCCGCGCCAGGTCCGGGACTTCGCCAGGGCCACCGGAACGCTGGCCAAGACCGACTCGCTGGACGCGGCAGTCCTGGCTCACTTCGCCGACGCGGTTCGTCCCTCGGTGCGCCCTCTCAGGGACGCCGAGGCCCAGGTCCTCAACTCGCTGACTGCCCGCCGGCGCCAGGTGATGACCATGCTGGTCTCCGAGAAGAACCGACTGGGTACTGCCATCAGCGCGGTGCGTCCTCGCATCGAGACCCACATCGCCTGGTTGGACCAGGAGTTGCGCGACTTGGACCAGGAGTTACGGCAGTCTCTTCGCCGAAGTCCAGTATGGCGTGAGAAGGACGACCTGCTGCGGACCGTTCCCGGCGTAGGGGAGCAGCTCTCTCTCACCCTGCTGGCCGACCTGCCCGAGTTGGGCGCTCTGGACCGACGGCAGATCGCGGCCTTGGTGGGCGTGGCGCCCTTCAACCGGGACAGCGGTACCTTGCGCGGCCGACGCGCCGTCTGGGGCGGACGCTCCCGGGTTCGGGGTGTTCTCTACATGGGAACGCTGACCGCGACCCGTTTCAATCCCGTCATCAGCGACTTCTACCAGAGGCTGCTGGAGGCTGGTAAGACGAAGAAAGTGGCTTTGGTCGCTTGCATGCGTAAACTGCTCACTATCCTAAACGCCATGGTTAAGAATAGCTCTCCATGGCGTAGCTCGCGTCCCGCAGAAATTGCCCAACCTTCTTGACAGCCAACACAGTTGCTGGCCCGCTGGACCACGCGCATCGGCCTGGGCGAGCAGATCCTTACCACCAAGACCCTCCGGCGACGCTTCTTCTCCCTGGCTGGACGCATCACCCGCACCGCCCGCCGCCTCACCCTGCATCTTCCCCAAGGCTGGCCCTGGCAAAACCAGTTCATGCAGGCCCTGGCCCGGCTGCGAGCCCTGCCGCTCCCTTCCTGACGGCGTAGCTAGCGCCCGACCCTTCAACCAGACCGCCCAACCGCCTGGCAGACCCGCGTCAGGCTGGGCACCGCGTGTCTCCAGCTGCCATCGACTATGGTGATCTTGCCCGCCGCCGCCGCTCGCGAGCCGTCAACATCCCCCTGGCGTAGCTGTCTCGACCCGCACCCGCCCGCATCCGGCGGGATCAGGGCACTGCAGCCATCAACCACGCTTCTCATCCCCTGCGTCACCAGCCCACTCGCGTCCGTTCGGTGGATTCGGGCTTAGCAAAAATGGGTAGGCTACCGCGACTTCCCATTGGTTGAGTCTATTCATCTGACTCGACAAATGTTCGTCTAATCCTGATGTTTTGATTTCAGTGATCTGAGCGTAATAACTGGAGAATTTGGCGAAATCCTGTAACGCCTCGATCGCAGCATCCTGGGTGGGCCTGTCGAAAGTCTTTTTCACCTCATCGTAGGTTTCGTCTTTACGAGGAAGGCTCCCGTCTTTCATCAAGTAATGCCAGAAAAAATTGGTGGATGAACTCTGGACTCCACCAGTAAGGGTTTGTTCCATAGGGTACCAATATGAGTAGTATGCTTGTTCTTGTCGTTGGGGATCCATGATGTTCATCAGAAAATAATTCCGTATCAAATCTGCAACGCTGAGAGGCATACCAGTATTATTGAGGCTTTCGAAAATTCTATTGGGACTGTCATCTTGGTCAAGATGAATACTTACCATGTCCAAGTGATTGACTATACAACTGTGTAATTTGCGCAAGTCGATCGGATTTCCTTCGATATCGCCTTCCTGCAACTTTGCCAAAAAATATGAACACGCGCGGTCTATTTGCGTTCCACCAGTTGAAGATTCGCCATTGACTACCGTACTGAACGCCGAGCGGTCCCTCTGTGTGGGCATCAACTTGACACGTTCATCCCCGTCGTTGAATTCATTGATCAAGCAAGTATTCTGTATTTCGGTGGCCAACCTCTTCCAAACATCCGGTTCGCTCGCGGCTCGTTGGCTGATGACACTCAATAGGATGAACAAGGAAGTCATCCTTTGTTGGCCGTCAATGAGCGTATAACGAGACACGCTTTCGGGTTCATTCGGAATTTGCTGTGTAACCACCGAACCTATGAAATGGTTCTTCGGAGTGGCCATCGCGTAAATTTCCAGCAGGTCGTCCCACAATTGCTCCCATTGCTCTTCCTCCCAGCTGTAGGTCCGTTGGTACAACGGAACAACGTATTGTATCTTTCCATCCAACAATTTTTGGAAAACAACTTCTCCGGCTTTCATTTCTATGCCTCGCAACTTATACGCGACAAATCAACGGGGCGCTTGCTCTACGACTGGGTCAACTCCCTGACCACTTCGGTCAGGGCGGGTATCACCTTCTCCCAGTCGCCGACCACGCCGTAGCGAGCTTCCTTGAAGATGTTAGCGTCGGCATCCCTGTTGATGGCAACGATGGCCTTGGAGCCGCTACAGCCGGCCATGTGCTGGCTGGCGCCGGATATGGCCACGGTGATGTAGAGGTCAGGGGTGATGGTCTTGCCGGTGAGGCCGACCTGGTAGTTAGCGGGAACCCAGCCCGAGTCCACTGCCGCCCGGGACGCGCCCACGGCGCCGCCCAGGAGGTTGGCCAGTTCTTCAAGCTGCGAGAAAGGCTCAGGCCCGCCAAGGCCGCGACCACCGGACACGACTATCCGGGCGTCCTCCAGCTTGATCCCCTCGGCTTCTTCCTGCACCACGTCAACGACCCGGGTTTTCGCTGTGGAGACGTCGATGTCGACCGGGAAAGCGATCACCTGCCCCGTGCGGCCGGCGTCGGCGTCCAGCGGCTCGTAGGTCTTTGGCCGAACGGCGGCGATCTGCGGAGTATGGGTGCAGCTAACCACGGCGATCGCGCTGCCGCCGTATACCGGACGGTTGGCCAGCAGGCGCCCGGTCTCAGCATCCGCAGACACTTCCAGGCAGTCCTGTGCCAGACCCACGCCCAGCCGGAATGCCAGCCGAGGAGCCAGTTCGCGTCCCTCATTGTTGCGGGCGATCAGGATGATGCCCGGGTTGACCTCGGCGGCTACGGTCTGCATCGCGGACAGGTACAGATCGGGATGATAGTCCGCAAGCGAGGGATTGGTCACCGCGTAGGCTTTATCCGCGCCGTGGGCTATAGCTTGTTGAGGCGAGTCCGCAACGTCTCCGCCGAGGATCGCAATGGCCAGTTCCTGGTTGAGGGCATCGGCAAGGGAACGTCCAGCCGCCAGGAGTTCCTGGGCGGTGGAGGCCAGATTGCCTTCGGGGGCGTCGCCGAAAACTAGGATACCGGTAGCGTCTGCCATTTTATACTCCGTGGGTGGGGACCCAACAACAGGGCGGGTTCCGACCCGCCAGTTTCGTACTCTCAGGTTAGATGAAGCGGTCCTCGCGGAGCCGCAACGCCAGCTTGCGGGCAGAATCCATATCGTCGTCGCCCTCGATTATCTCGCAGTCCTGGTCGCGCTCGGGCACGAACAGATCGTGCAGGGTCAGGCGCGGTTCCAACTGGGCATCGTCGATATCCAGATCGCTGGTCGTCCACACGGTCGGCCGCTTGCGGGTGGCCGCCATGATGCCCCGCAGGGTGGGATAGCGGGGCTGGCCCAACTCGTTGCTGACGGTCACCAGGGCCGGCAGGTCAGCCTCAACGACCTCGTAGCCGTCGGGAGCGAGACGCTCCACAACTACCTTGCTGTCCTGCACGTCCACCTTCTTGCCCAGGGTGATGCAGGCTATACCGAGGGTTTCGGCGACGCCCAGCGGCACTTGCGCGTTGTCCCAGTCGGAAGCCTGGCGTCCGCAGATGATGAGGTCGAAACCGCCCAGCTTTTTGATGGCGGCGGTCAGCAACTGCACCGTGAAGAAAGAGTCCACCGAGTTGCGGAAGGCGTCGTCCTGTAGCAAGACGAGCTCGTCGGCGCCCATGGACAGTGGCTTCTTCATCACGTCCAGGGCAAAGGAGGTGCCGGAAGAAATGACGGTAATGCTGGCTCCCTGCGCGTCTTTGATCTGCAGGGCGGCTTCGACGGCGTTTTCGTCAAACCCGTTCACTACGGGCGGGATGTTCGCGGGCGGAACCACCTGCCTGGCGTCCGGGTCTATTCGAAACGCAGCGGCGGGCATTTCCGGGTCCACGACCTGCTTGGCCAGGACACAAATGTTAACGGGCATCAGGAACGCACTCTCCTGTCGCAATACGAAAATGGGCTATGTGAAAGTTATCACTAGCCCATAGCAGTGTCAAACGTTCGCCGAATCCGTAGCGTTCTCAACGAATTCGTTATGAGCGCGCTGCGGTGAACACTGCAATGCGGCGATACTACGACAAGCTACGCCCGCATGCGGTCAGATTTCCCGGAAAGCAGGCTCCGGCTCTCCGATGTAGAAGTTGTTGGCCCACAGTTCGTCGATGATTGCTTGGTCGCCCTCGGCGATCGGCGGCGTGTCCACCGCTTCCGAATACTCCTCGAGTTCCTCCAGCGTTGTGAAGTTTGGCAGCACGCTGGTAATCGTAGGTTGATGTAGCACGAACTGGATAGCGGCCTGGCTCATGGTGCGCCCGACTTCTTCGCCGGCGAGGAACTTGACCTGCTCCACCTTGACCAGAGCCTCGCTGAGCCACTGGTGCCGGCGATACGAACGGTGGTCGTTCTCATCGAATTCGGGCGGCGCGTCGTAGCGGCCGGTCAATGCCTCGGACGCGTGGGGCACGCGGGAAAGCAGGCCCACCTGCTCTTTCTCGGCGATTGGGAAGAAGTCCTTGGCCGGGTCCTGTTCGAGGATGCTGTAGATAATCTGGCAACTGCTGACATGCCGCTCTTGCATGCTGGCCTGGCCTTCTTCGAACCAGCCGATATCGGGGCCCAGGGCGGAGCCGTAGTATCGGATTTTACCCTCGTTTTTGAGCTCTTCCAGCGTCTCGAACACCTCGTCCTTTTCGATGGCCTCGATGCGGGGGTTGTGCAGTTGGTAGAGGTCGATGTAGTCCGTCTTCAGGCGGCGCAGCGATTGCTCGCAGGCGAAGCGGATGAAGTCCGGCTCGAACTTCTGCGGGCGCTCCTGGTGGCCGACGCGGGGCGTGGTCTGGTCGTAGATGTCGTAGCCGAACTTGGTGGCTATGATCATCTCATGCCGGCGGTGGCTCATGAACTTGGCAAGGACATCTTCGCCGTAACCGTCGCCATAGGTGTCGGCGGTGTCAAAGAAGTTGATGCCCAATTCCAGCGCCTCTTCAAGCAGCTGTCGCCTGGTTTCCTCAGGGATCTGGCCCCACCAGTTGGTGGCCACGGTCCAGACGCCGAAGCCGACTTCGGACAGCATCAGGTCGGTGCGGGGGAGTTGGCGGTATTTCATGGTGTCGTGTCCTTTGCATTCAGTTGACAGGCGTTGACCACATTACCCTGGCGCGTGTCGGTGCCCCAGTGTTTCCAGACGAGTAAACCAAGAGTTGAAACGTCTGCATTGGCCGCGGATAGTATTCAAGCCGATGCTCTCGGCAACTATGGGGCCATCAACCCGTTTGTGATACTTGGGTATCACACTCAGGATACGTTTGCTGGGAGCGGTTATGGGGTCGTCGTTGATGTGCTCTGGTGTTTCAAATTGAGAGCGTATCCGGCGTAATTCAGCGGTCGCGCTGACCGGGAGGTCGACGCAAGTATCAAATGCATCGACATCCGAAAACAGCAATCCCTCGAATTCGTACTGCTGGACGTAAGAAAATACTCGCGACTCATCCCAGTCACGAGATATTTTCCGATTTACTTCGGAGTTGATCCGCTCCTGCAATTGGTTGGGGGTTACGTCTCCTTTGCGTCGGAATCCATAAAAATCCACCAACGACGTTACATAATCGTGGGACCAAAACAGATTAGCCATTTCCGACGCTAACCGTTCTACCGTTACATCCCCCATCATGAGGACAGGTTGCGCGTTGATGCCGTTCCTAGTCAAGTGTGTGGCCAGAACTCGCTTGACAAATTCTTCCTCTGTTTCACCTTCCACCGCGATCGCGAGGCGGATCATGGCCGCCCTCCTAGAAGGTTTTTCTGCCAGAGTTCACCTGGGGTGAAACTATCTTCCATCCATTTTTGATAATTGGCCGGATCGAGCGGTCGGATTTCTGTACGCCCTTCGCGCAAATCTAGGACGAAAATCTGGTCGAGGCCGAACGCATCGACTAGCAGGGGCGACTGGGTGGCAACGATGATCTGTCGTTGAGTAGACAAAGCACGAATCATGCCACCTATCAATGTAACCGCGGCTGGATGCAGGCCCAACTCTGGTTCGTCCAGCAGGATTACGCTTGGTAGCATGGCTAGAGGCAAGTTGAGGAGCGTCACCAACGCAAAAAGACGTAGCGACCCATCAGAAGTCAGATGCGCGCCGAAGGTTTTATCTGTCCATTTGGCCTGCCACCGTAGGGTCACTTTGCCGTAATTTTCTTCAACAACGAAGCGATCGAAACCTGGAAGAATGCGTCTAATGTGCCGACAAATCAACTCGTAACGTCGGATGTCTTCACGTTCCAGACGGTAGAGGACGGCGGCTAGGTTGCCTCCGTGCTTAAGCAAGCGGTCACGGTCGGTAGCGTCCCAACTCTGCTTAATGTTGGAAACGTCTGACGTGTCATGAAATTGATAAGCGTAGCAGTCAGGGATGAACTTTGTGATCACGTACGCTGGCGTCGCTATGAAAGGATTTAGATGTACGCCGCTATCAGGTAATGATTGGGCCGCTTCCACGATCTTCGCTTCGGTGTGTCCACTGTCCAAATGCTGCCAAGGGTCGGGATTTCTTCGAACCTGACTGTTGAACCTAAAAGCTTCTTCATTGAACAAAAAACGGTCCGGGTGGGCATGGGAAAGCGCGAATTTGTAGTCTGCACGTCCGTGAACGGCCGTCATCACCGTCACTTCGGCCTCTAAGCGGGATGTCGTTCGACTGCCCCCGAACAATTGGTCATCAGCACCTCCTTGGCGCTGGACGAACTCTCCCAGCCTACGTATGCCGACCATCCAGTTCAGCATCTCAAAAAATCGGAGGAAATTAGACTTGCCCGAGCCATTGGCACCGATGAGCACCGTCGCATCGGGCAAGTCTGCAAGGGTCACATCCGCCAAAGAGCGGAAACCACGGATACTGACGGCATCGATCTTAGCCGGAAGCACGGACAAACCACCTCGGCTCGGTCATTCGGCCAAAATATACGCCACACGCGCGGTATAGCCGCAACCGGACCGGCTCATCTAGCACCGGGAAAGATTGCGGGCGCTCAGCAAGCATTTCTGACGATCGGGAACCCGCTACGCCGGCACCAGGCCCAGACTGCCGCGCACGGCTTCGACCATTTCGTTGAAGCGGGCGTCGTCCAGCACCGGTTTGGCGTTGCCGAGGCGGACCGTGGGGATGATGTCGACCCAGGACTTGCAGCCCCCGTACTCCGGGATGTATGCCACCGTGGTGGGCGATTCCATTTCGTACACACGCAGCAGCATGATGGTCAGGGGCACCATAGGCTTCCAGTGGAGGCGGGACTGGGCGTATGTATCCGTCCAGATGTGGTGGGGCGCCAGGTCTTCGACCTTGCCCTGCTGGTCGATCTCGATGAGCTCGTGGACGCGGGCCCAGTGGGAGAAGGTGACAGCGTTTTTGTCGTCCGGGTCATCGGCCAACAACTGCCGCAGCGCGGTCTGGTGGCTGTCCTTGAGGAGGTCTTCCTTCTGGTGCAGATACGTGGGGTACAGCAGGAACTCGGGATGCACCACGCGGAAGTCCTTGCTCTCCTCGTGGATGCCGCCCTTGCGGAGCATCATGATCTGGTCGCCATCGGCCAGGGCCTTGACGGTTATTGCCCACTCTTTCAGGGCCAACTGGCAGGTCTCAGGGGTGGTCATGGCCTCAACCTCCGGTATTTTGCGCGGTTTTAAAGGATCGACAGAATTGTGCTGTTGGGTGAATTGCTTACTGCGCTTGGAATGTCTCCAGCTATTTGCCGCGGCTGCAGAACTCGCTGTAGTCGGGCACGTCTTCCCCGAGGACATACAGCCAGTAGTAGGTACCGGTATCACCCATGTACTTGAACTGTTTGCGCACGTCCTTGAGGATCGAATAGAAGTCCCCATGAGAGCGGAGGTAGTTGCGGATGTCGCCGCGGTATTCCTCCTCCAGTTCGATCAGACGCTGGGCGTTATGAACGGTGGCGGCGATCTTGCGCCGGTTGCGGATGATGGCCGCGTCTGCTGCAAGAGTGTCGATAGCCGATTCGTCCATCGCGGCCACTTTCGCCACGTCAAAACCGTGGAAGCATACCTGGAACCCCGGCCACTTGGTGTTGACCACCTTCCAGGACATGCCGCTCTGGAAGACAGCTTTGGTCATGACCTCCAGGTAGTCGTTCAGACTCTGGGGGATGACCTGTTCTGGAGCATCGGGATGTGGTCGTTCCTGGTGGGTTGTCATAACGTGTTCCTGGTTTCCTGGGCGGCGACGAATTGGTTAGCCAGATAGGGGCTGATGATCATTCGCCCGGCGCAGGCTGGTTCACGGAGCCGGGAGCGGTCGGGGTTTCGATACCCAACAGCCGGCTCAGGTTTGCCGTAGTCACTTCCGCCACCTCCTCCACCGATATGCCCTTGACGGTGGCCAGGCACTGTGCCACATCCGCCAAGTGCCGCGGCTCCGTCCAGTTGTGTCGGTACTTCTTGAAGGGTTGCGGATAAGCGTCGGTTTCCAGCACGATGTGTTCGAGGGCTATATCTCGGGCGACTTCCCGCAACTCCGGCAAACGGGTCAACGGCCGCGCCAGGGAGATGAAAAAGCCGCAGTCGATCGCAGCACGCGCGGTCTCGGCGTCGCCCTGGAAGTAGTGCATGGCGCCGCCGACCTGGCCGGCGTTTTCCTCGCGCAGCACCTTGAACACCGCCGGGTGGGACTCCCGGGAATGGAAGATGATGGGCAGCCCCAGGCTCTTGGCCAGGTGTATGTGCGCCCGAAAAACCTGATCCTGGACCTCGTGGTCAGGAGAGGAGGGCAGGTAGTCCAGGCCAACCTCCGAAATGCACACGACGCGCGGGTTGTTGCGGGCCAGAGATTCGAGCCGGCCGTATGCGTCATCATCGACGGGATCGTCGGCCTGCATTGGGTGGATGCCCACCCCGGCGTAGAACATGGGGTGCTCATCGGCCAGCGCGATGCACCGCTCCGTCGACTCGATCGTGGTGCCGGCCAGCAGGATGTAGCCAACCCCGGCTTCGCCTGCCCGTTCCAGGATGCCGAGTATCTCTTCCGGCACGTACTGGTCAAGGTGAGTATGGGCGTCGCAATAGATTGGCGTGGAGGGCATCAGGAGAACTTTGCAGGCCAAAAGTCTGCCGGGCAGCCGTCGCACGCAGTATAGCACTTGACGGCTCAATCGGGGCTGCGGGGCATACAATTGAGAGAAGATTGCGAAACCCCCATGCGGATAGAATCGTCAAACGATGAGCGCGCGAAACGACCAGCATCTGGCATCCCTGTAGTACCAGGTGCGAAAAACATACGGCACCGCAGTGTAGCAGCCATGGCGGGAGTAGAAAATCCGGCAACGCTGGCCCCGGTGAACCGCCGTACCCGCAAGGGAACCAAGCAACGTATCCGGGACCAGCATAGGCACCTGTTGCTGTTCACAAAAACGCGAATTGAGTTTCGCAATCTTCTAATGATCTGACACGCGAGCAACTCCAAGACTCCTGGGTCCAGGGGGCGGGGTTCGCCGAGGTCGTCGGAGTGCGAGTCCGACGACCTCGACCTTATAAAAGCCGCCGACCCACGCGTGCAGCATTTGGCCTGCGGTACCTTGCCCGACGCAAGTCACAGAAGTCCATGAATGTTCCTGTATTCTGGCTTACGTACCCGAGGCAAACTGTACCCGAACCTACCCAGTCTCGCTGATTGGTATAATGATTCTGCGTCCCTTTATGTTGTCCCGGTGCGGTCCCACGCCAGCAACGAGCGCTCACAACCTGCGACAGGTGAATCATGGCAAGCAAAAATAGTCGCACAAAGCGAACACGGGCGTCTTATCGTGACGACAAGATGTGTGGCGTCCATTTGGGTGGTTGCATGACCCCAGTGGAACGAAAACCCAGTTTAGACCACATGATACCGGTGTCGTTTTTTGAAAACCCCGCCTTTGGTGCGAATCCTCACGAGTTCAACCAAGATTGGAATCTGCAGGTGATGCACGAGGCGTGCAACGGGAACCGAGGCGGAGTAATTCACGGTCTCCCGAGCTTTCAATGTCCCTGCCACTATTATCGAGTAATCGACGAGGATTTGTATGTTTGTTACTCTGACAGCCAATCGTCAACGGATCATTTGCTAATGAAGCAATTCGTCTTGAAAACCGTGAGCGGAGACCCACGTAGCGTTGGTTTGAGGGTTGAGCCCGTTTCCAATAATCCAAAATCTTGGCGAACCAAGGATGGAATATTAAGGATAGAACCCAGTAATACATCTATCCACTTTGTGTCTTGCATCGACCCCTCAATGGTGAAGCAGTTCAATGACCGTGAAAGACAGAGGGTTCACATGCTTCAGGAGGCTGGCCGGAGCAGAGGTCCCATGTCTGTCGTTTATTTGAATCCACAGTACAACAATAATTTTCGATTCGGACCGAGAAAGACAAACCCTCGTGCGAAGGTGGATCCATTCCCTTTTCCGTGATGTACCGTTGATAAAAATAGCCAGGAGATTTCGCTACTCGAAGAGAAAGCGACCGATAGACTGAGAAGAGCATCACGACCATTACGTTGCAACACCGAGCCTACGTTTCGAAAATGGGAAACCAGCGTGGGCATGCCGCCGGAAGCCCATCTGGCAATAAGCGCACACCGCCCCGCCGTCAGGCGCGCCTGCGCTGCATGCACGAACTCACCCTACTCCCTCAGTAGCGAAATTTCCCGATACAATTGAAGTCGCGGCAGGCGCGATTTGCCCTCACTGCATGCGTCGGCGACCGCGCCAGGGAGTTCGGGATATGGGACGATTCAATTGGGGCCCTGACGGCCCACCGGAAGAAGCCTACTCGAGGGTCACGGAGCCGGAGCGGTTCCGGCCCCTGCACCAATGGTCGCTGAACCTGCTATCCGGGCTGGAGGCTGCATACGAAGTTACCCGGGAAGAAGGCCACGGCCTGGACCCGGAACTGGAACGAACTCCGCCGGCCAGGCCGACCGTGCGGCTGACACCCGGACGGGACGGCGCAGCGCCAATCGTGGTGGCGTTTACCGAGCACTCCCACCCTTCAATCTATGTCCGTTTTGGGCGCTTCCACACCGAGCCGTTCCCGGACTGCGGTTGTGACGCGTGCGACGAAGGCGCCGAGGACCAGTTCGAGAGTTTCCAGGCAGTGGTGGAAGCCGTGGTGGCAGGACAGTTCAGGGAATGGTTCCAAGTGCAACCGGATGGCAGCGGACGTAACTGTTCAGAGTTGGTGGGGTGAATTGGGCGAACTTGGTTTGCGGGTGGCTGGCTTTGGGGGCGGTGGTTATGTCATATAACTGGGATGGATACCGAAATCAATCTCAGGGCAGCTGACCGGGATGTCCTGATTGGCATCATAGTCCGCCAGCAAGCCATCATCGAGCGGCTGGAGAAGCGGATTGCCCAGTTGGAAGGCCAAGCCAAACCCCAAAGCTCCCGCCGGATGCCCGGTCTGAAGCCCAAAGCGGACCGGGAGCCAGCACGTCCCAAGGAGCCACGCAAACCCCGGTTTCACGGCTTTGCCCGATCCCGCATGACGCCCACCCACCGAGTGGAGCATGTGGTGGAGCAGTGTCCCGACTGCGGGACCCACTTGTCCGGAGGCTGGGCCCAGCGCACTCGGGAGGTCATCGACCTGCCCCAGGTTCCGGCGCAGGTAACCGAGCACGTTTACCTGGCCCGCACCTGTCCACAGTGCCGACGCTGCTGTGTTCCCAAAGCACAACTGGACGGCGTGGTGATGGGCAAGCAGCGTCTGGGGGTCAATGTCATCAGCCTGATTGCAGCCCTGCGGGAGGAGGCCAGGCTGCCGTTACGCACCATCCAATGGTACCTGGACACCGTGCACGGGCTGCGCCTCAGCCTGGGCGCCATCGTAAATGCCACACGCACCGTGGCGGGCAAAGCGCAGACCGAACTGGCGGGCATACTGGAGCGCGTCCGCGGCAGCCCAGTGGTCCACGCCGATGAGACCGGCTGGCGTGAAGACGGACACAACGGCTACGTGTGGACTTTCAGCACCTCCGACCAGCGGTACTTCCTGCGGCGTGGTCGGGGCAAGGCCGTGGTCGACGAAGTCCTGGGCAAGGAGTTTGCTGGCGTGCTGGTCAGCGACTTCTATGCCGCCTACCACCATTACGACGGTCCCAAGCAACGCTGCTGGGCTCACCTGCTGCGGGACATCCACGACCTGCGTGTCCTCTACCCTGATGATAGATCACTGGCCCAGTGGGCTGACGCCGTCCACCAACTCTACCGTCAGGCCACGACCTTTACCCACCCTTCAGAACCACCACGCCGCACCGCCCAACTGACCCTGGAAAGGCGACTGCTGGCCCTCTGCCGTCCATTCCGGGACGACCCGTCGGCCGTCCCGGCCAGACTGTGCCGACGCATGGAGAAGCACATCAAGGAACTCTTCGTCTTCGTGGCCCAACCGGAAGTGCCGCCGGACAACAATGCCGCCGAGCGCAGCCTGCGCCATTTGGTGGTCAGCCGCAAGGTCAGCGGGGGCACCCGCTCAGCGCAGGGCACCGACACCAAGATGACGCTGGCCTCAATCTTCGGCACCTGGCGAGCACAAGCTCTCAACCCCATCGCTGCCTGCCGTCAACTGCTCACTTCCCCTCAACTCTGAACTGTTACCAGCGGACAAGTGGGTCGTGAATTCTGGTCGGAAAATATGCGCGAGAGCGGGCGGTCGAGGGTTGCAGCCGGCAGCGTGACGCGCTTCACCGCCCGGTTCCCCCCCGGTACGGATCGCGTTTTGGATTGGGAACCTTGGCCACTGAGATCGACGCAGCCATGACAACGGTTGCAACCGGCGGCAGCATTCGCTGGCCCTCAATCGCCGGACAGACCGACTGGGCCGCGACCAGCCAGGGCATCGCTCGGGGCCGCTGGTAGTCGGCCACCGAAGAGGGACACTCCCGGACGGGAAACCCGCCGAGTGAATGGACACGGCGCGCCGGTGGGGCCGTATCTGGCTCCAGAGTCAGGCCGGCGATGACGGGCGGCCCGCGCCATCAAATCGCCATCGCTGGCGACGGTGGGGATCAGGTGACGCTGAGCTCAGCCTCAAGCGCGGAGGCTTCTTCGTACCCGGCGGCTTCCATCACCATGCCCGAGAGCAGGCCGTAGGTATTGGCCCAAGCCGAGGCGACCTCGGGGGTGAAATGCTCGCCGAGGCCCTGCTCCAGGGTCCACAGCAATGCCTGGCCCACGGTGTCGCAATGGGAAGGCTCGACGCCGTAGTTCCGGTGGCGGGCGCCCAACCGCTGGACTACGGGCACTAGGGAATCAAGATCGGACAGGTGATCCACGGCAGTGACGACCATTTTCACGAGCAGCCGTCCCTGTTGCTCCATGTCCGAGCGGAAGAGAGGTTTCAGATCGCCGTCCAGCTGGAACAATCTGTCGTAGAACAGTTCAGCGGCAGTGTCGGCTATGGGCTCAACCTTGGTGATTGATTCCTGGACCAGGCGGATATTCGCGTCGTTCATCAGGGTTATATTCTTCCATTTGAATTGTGTACGTTGATAGACGCCAGCAAAGAGTATGCCCCGACGATAACGGCAAGCGGTGCAAGGATTCAAGCGTTGGTAGAGGACGAACCCTACATACCTTCCGACAGCGCGGCGCTAGCGGCGGTGAGGGCTTCGGCTACATCCGGGGTGAAGTCGTCGCCCAAACCCCTGCTGAAAGGTGATCGAACCCTCCCCATGAAAGGCGGGAAGCCAACTGTTTGGCCAAGGCTCGCAATCCATAGGCATCGACGCTGTATTGCGCATCGGGTGCGTCGGTTATGGCTTCAGGCAATGCGGTTGCGGCAGGCATCAGGCGACCTCTAATCATCGCATGGTTGCATCCTACAGTCGCTTTGTTTCCTGACGATTACGACAGGGTAACGACCGTGGTAAGCGCGTGGCTTGGCCGCCGTTGACAGAACCGCTGGGCTGGTCTAGGATAATTGTTGACCTTAATGGTCGGGAATTATTCGAACGATCCGCCGGCAGGCCGCTAACGAAAGTCGGTGGAGGAGGATGTACGCCCGATGACCACCCAGGCCCAGCGCGTGATTTCCCGGGACACCACCTCTGAGGAGTTGGACTCCGACTACCAGTGGGGTTTCACCATTGACATCGAACAGGAGGCCTTCCCGAAAGGCCTCAGCGAAGATGTGGTGCGCCTGATTTCGGCCAAGAAAAACGAGCCGGAATGGATGCTGGAATGGCGGCTTAAGGCCTTCAGGTTCTGGTCGCGGCAGACGTACACCGAGCCGACGTGGGCAAACATAGAGCATCCGCCCATCGACTTTCAAGACATGCACTACTATGCGGCGCCCAAGTCCGCAGGTGACGGCCCCCAGAGCCTGGAAGACGTGGACCCAGAGGTACTGGAGGCGTTCAACAAGCTTGGCATCCCCTTGGAAGAGCAGGCCAGGCTGGCAGGAGTTGCGGTCGACGCCGTGCTGGACAGTGTGTCGGTAGCGACGACGTACCAGGAACAGTTGGAAAAAGCCGGCATCATCTTTTGCTCCATGAGTGAAGCCATCCAGAACCACCCAGACCTGGTGCAGAAGTACCTCGGCTCAGTGGTTCCCTACGCGGACAACTTCTACGCCACGCTGAACTCGGCGGTGTTCTCCGACGGTTCCTTCGCGTACATCCCACCGGGGGTCCGCTGCCCCATCGAGTTGATGACCTATTTTCGCATCAACCAGGCGGATAGCGGGCAGTTCGAGCGGACGCTCATCGTCGCCGACAAAGGCGCATACGTCAGTTACCTGGAAGGGTGCACGGCGCCGATGCGGAAGACCAGCCAGTTGCACGCGGCAGTGGTGGAACTGGTGGCGCTGGAAGGCGCGGAGATCAAGTACAGCACGCTGCAGAACTGGTACCCGGGCGACCGGAACGGCGAGGGCGGCGTCTACAACTTCGTCACCAAGCGCGGCAAGTGCGCCGGCGCCGACTCCAAGATCTCGTGGACGCAGGTGGAAACCGGCTCCGCGATCACTTGGAAGTACCCCAGCGTGATCTTGCAGGGCGACAACTCGGTGGGCGAGTTCTACTCGGTGGCCCTGGTGAACAACTGGCAGCAGGCCGACACCGGCACCAAGATGATCCACCTGGGCAAGAACACACGCAGCACCATCGTCGCCAAGGGCATCTCCGCCGGCCAGGGTCAGCAGACCTATCGCGGGCTGGTCAAGATCAATCCCTCCGCCAAGGGCGCCCGTAACTTCACGCAGTGCGACTCGTTGCTCGTCGGCGACAAGTGCGGCGCGCACACGGTGCCTTACATCGAGGTCAAGAACCCAACCGCCCAGATGGAGCACGAGGCGACCACGTCAAAGGTGTCCGACGACCAGCTCTTCTACTTGCAGCAGCGCGGTATCGGCGTCGAGGATGCGCACTTCATGATCATCAACGGGTTCTGCCGGGGTATCTTCCAGGAATTGCCGTTCGAGTTCGCCATGGAAGCCTCGCAGCTCCTCAAAGTCAGCCTGGAAGGGACCGTCGGCTAACGGGCTGGCCGGTATCACAGGTTGACATCGCCCACTGAACCAAAGGATTGCCGAAGCAAAGATGACCACCGCGAATGAAACCGTTTCACCTATTCTCGAGGTCAAGGACCTCAAGGTTTCCATTGACGAGCAGGAAATACTACGCGGCGTGAACCTGACCGTGAAACCTGGCGAGGTGCACGCGATCATGGGACCCAACGGGTCCGGCAAGAGCACGCTGGCCAACACGCTGGCCGGACGGCCCGAATACACCGTCACCGGCGGCGGCGCCGTGTACAAGGGCAGGGATCTGCTGGGCATGGAACCGGAAGATCGCGCTCGCGAAGGGGTTTTCCTCGCCTTCCAATATCCAGTGGAGCTGCCGGGGGTGCGCGCGTGGCAATTCCTCAAAGCCGCGGTGGATGCCAAGCGGGTCCATCTGGGCGAAGAGGAAATGGGCGCCCGGGAGTTCGACCAACTCCTGCGCAGCAAGGTCGCCGAGGTCGAGATCGATCCGGAACTGGTCCGACGCTCCGTCAACGAGGGGTTCTCCGGCGGCGAGAAAAAGCGCAACGAAGTGCTGCAGATGGCTCTGCTGGAGCCCACCCTGTCGCTGCTGGACGAGACCGACTCCGGGCTGGACATCGATGCCCTGCGTATCGTGGCCGACGGCGTGAACCGTCTCCGACGACCTGACAACGCCACCGTGGTCGTGACCCACTACCAACGCATTCTGAGTTACATAACGCCCGACCAGGTACACGTGCTGGTGGACGGTCGCATCGCCCTGAGCGGCGGCCCGGAATTGGCCGAAGAGCTGGAAGCCCGGGGCTACGACTGGGTGCGCGAAGAAGTCCAGGCGGCGGCCAGTTAGGGTCGCACGGCCATCGGAACCCCGTCCCATCGCGCCCTCCGACCTGTAGACCGCCCGTTTGCCGCGTGTACGACGTTGTCCTCGCGACGGCAACCATCCTTACCGTTGAAACAAGAGCAGGCTGAATGACTACCACTGCCCCCATATCGGTCGCCGAAACCTACCCCCACTACGCCACGGCGTACGCCGGGCAGACGGCCAGCGACGTTCTCGCGATCAAGGAAATGCGTGAGCGTGGCTGGGAGGCGTTCAACACCCTGGGGCTGCCCACCGCTAGGCGCGGCAACGAACCCTGGAAGTACACCAACGCCGGGCCCATCGCGAGGGAGAGTTTCTCGCATTCCGGCTTGTCCCGGGTCGGTGACCCAAAATCGACGCTGGCGGACGTCCAGGCGGTCGCTCCGTGGCAACCCGACTGGCGCAACCTGGTGGTGGTGGACGGCGCGTTCGCTCCCGGTCTGTCAACCGGCAACACTACCGGAGCCGGCATCGCAACGGGGTTGGCCGATGCAGTCCATTCGGAACCGAAGCTGGCCGCGAATGTCCTGGGACAGCTCGCCCCGCCCGAGGAAAACGGGTTCGCCGCGCTCAACGCCGCGTTCGTGGGTGATGGCGTCGGTATCTACGTGCCGGCGGGAGTCGACGCTGGGGTGGTCAACGTCATCTACCTGACCACCGGGCGCGACCAACCACGGGCAACCCACCCGCGCACCGTGATCGCTGCCGAACCAAATTCTCGTGTCACCGTCATTGAAACCTTTGCCGGTCCCGACACGCGCTACCTGACCAACACCGTGATGGAAACGTCGGTGGGTGAGGGCGCCAGCGTCGAGCACTACCGGCTCCTGCTGGAAGGCAGCGAGGCCTACCATGTGGGCGTGAGCCGGGTGGTGCAGCAAAAAGACTCGTCGTTCTCCTCGGTGGCGCTCTCACAGGGAGCTGCCCTGGGGCGCAACGATTTCGGCGTCACCCTGGCCGGAACCGGTGCGCAAACCATGCTGAATGGCCTCTACCTGACCAAGGGCAACCAGCACATCGACAACTACATCAACATCGACCACGCTGAGCCCTACGGCACCAGCCGGCTGTTCTACAAGGGCATCCTGGACGGACAGTCTCGCGCCGTGTTCGGTGGCAACGTTACCGTCCGCAAGAACGCGCAGAAGACCGACGCTCTGCAGACCGACAAAAATCTGCTCCTGTCAGAGGAAGCCGAGGTTGACAGCAAGCCCAGCCTGCTCATCTACGCCGACGACGTGAAATGCGGGCACGGCGCAACGGCGGGCCACATCGACGTGGACACGGTGTTCTACATGCGCAGTCGGGGCCTCGATCTCGCCACCGCCAGTCGCATCCTGATCCAGGCGTTCGCCCGCGAGATCATCGACACGGTGGCGTTGGAACCCCTGCGGGACTATCTCGACCAGCGGTTCCAGGATGCCATCCCTTCCGCAAACATCGCTTTGCCCATCGGAGGCCGCTCGTGACCGACGCCACCGGGAACGCTCACGGTTCCAACTCCGGCGCGCTGACCGCCGTCGACGTCGCACGCATCCGCGACGATTTTCCCATTCTGGACCAACTGATCAATGGGAAGCCCCTGGTCTATCTGGACAACGCGGCCACCACGCAAAAACCGCGCCCGGTGATCGACGCGATCAGCAACTACTACCTGCACAACAATTCCAACGTGCACCGTGGCGTGCATACCCTGAGCCAACGGGCCACTGATGATTACGAGGCGGGTCGTGAAGCGATTCGCCGATTCATCAACGCCCCAGACGCCTCGGAAATTATCTACGTGCGGGGCACCACCGAAGGGCTGAACCTGGTCGCCAGCAGCTATGGACGCAAATTCTTCAAGGCCGGAGATGAGGTCATCATCACCGGCATGGAGCATCACTCCAACATCGTCCCCTGGCAGATCCTGGGCAAGGAAATTGGCATTCGCCTTAGGGTCATACCGTTCAACGACGACGGCGAGCTCCTGATGGACGAATACGAGGCCATGCTCAACGAGCGTACCCGCCTGGTGTCCGTCGTTCATCAGTCCAACGCCCTTGGAACCATCAACCCCGTGCCCGCCATTGTGAAACTGGCGCATGCTCGCGGCGTGCCGGTCATGGTCGATGCTGCCCAGTCCATCCCGCACATGCCCGTCGACGTTCAGGCCCTGGGTGCCGACTTCCTAACCTTCTCGGGTCACAAGATGTATGGCCCAACCGGAATCGGCGTCCTGTGGGGGCGCGCCGATCTGCTGAACGAAATGCCTCCTTACCAGTCTGGCGGCGAGATGATCCGCTCGGTCACCTACGAGGAGACCATTTACAACGTCCTGCCTCACAAGTTTGAAGCCGGCACCCCAGACATCGCCGGCGCCATCGGATTGGGCGCAGCGGTGGAGTACCTTGAGTCCATAGGCATGGAGCGGATCGCAGCCTACGAGCAGGCGCTGATGCGTTACGGTGCCGAACGCCTCACCGGCACTGAAGGCGTTCGGCTCATTGGCACGGCGAAAAACCGGGGAGGCGTCCTCTCGTTCTACATGGAAGCTGCCCACGCCCACGACATTGGGACCATCCTGGACGCTGAAGGTATAGCTGTGCGCACCGGTCACCACTGCGCGCAGCCGGTGATGGCCCGCTACGAAATCCCGGCGACCGTGCGCGCTTCCCTGTCCTTCTACAACACTACCGAGGAAATTGACGCCCTGATCAAAGGGATTGATCGGGTGATTGAGGTTTTCGGCTGATGGCATCTGACCTGAGCGATCTCTACCAGGAAATCCTTCTCGAACACAACCGGCGCCCGCGCAATTTCCGCAAGTTGGAGGATGCCACGCACCGCGCGGACGGTTTCAATCCTCTGTGCGGCGACGAGATTTCGTTGCAACTACGCCTGGATGAAGAAACCGTCGGCGACGTCGGCTTCCAAGGACACGGATGCGCGATCAGCCGGGCTTCGGCGTCGCTGCTGACCCAGGCGGTCAAAGGAGCGTCGACATCCGATGCCATTGCGATGTTCGATGAGTTCCACCGGATGCTGACCGAGCCCGACGCCGAGCTTAACTACGACTTGCTGGGCGACCTGGAAATTCTTGCCGGCGTGATCGCGTATCCTACCCGGATCAAATGCGCTATTCTGGTCTGGCACACCCTGAAAGCTGCGATGGACGGCCAAGAAATCGCCACCACCGAGTAAACGGACCTGGGCCGGCTCCGATGGCTTCGTTGCCCGATAATCCCGACGCGCTCTACGGCGACGTCATAATGGACCACTATCGCAGGCCGCGCCACCGTGCGCGGTTGCAGTGTGCCGATGTCGAAGCCGAGGAGTTCAATCCCTTCTGCGGAGACAGGGCTACGCTCCAATTGTGCCTGGGACGGTCGGAAGGAAACTCGGCCTCCATCCAGGACGTCAGCGCCCTGGCCGAGGGATGCAGCATCATCCAGGCTTCAGCATCGCTGTTGGCCGACAACGTGCACGGTCGCACTGTGGACCAGGCGGCGGACCTCTCCCAGTTGTTCCGAGACCTGATGCAGGGAAAACCTCTGCCGGCGGTAGCCCTGAAAGAGTTGGGTGATCTGGAGGCGCTGGACGTGGTGCGGCGGTACCCGGTGCGCATCAAGTGCGCCCTGCTGCCCTGGGTGGCGCTGGAAGAGGGGCTGCGAAGACTGAGCCAGCGATAGGTACCGGTGGTCAATTCGCCGTGGGCGGGTTCTTGGCCGGGGTCTAGGAAAGTACTTCCAGCAGCCGGTAGCTGTTTTTGGGTACTTTGGGCGGAACCGTGTCGGTGTCCGGTAAGAGGTCGTGCTTCTCCACCCGCAGGCGGTAATCGTAACCGTGCCGGCGCCCAAACCCTTCGACTGTGCCGTAAAACGGCTCACCGTTGACCTCGGTGCACGCGGACGTGCCTGGTGCGTTTTGTTGCACCGCACGCGCCAGGGATGTCGACGTTCAGCGAAAGCGTCCTCGCTAACTGGCCAGCAGAAATGTCAAATTCACGGTATGGAGAATGTGATTTTGACTCAAAAAGAACAGGCAAGGCTTCAGGTTCTGAACAGTTTCCTCGCTGAGCACGTGACATTGGACCAGGCAGCCACGCTGATGGGTGTCACCCCGCACCACACCAGGCGTATCCTGGCGGTCTACCGGGAGCAAGGCGCAGCTGCCCTCTCTCATGGTCACCGGGGCCGCAGGCCAGCCAACGCGACACCCGATGCCGTGGTGGCCAGCATAGTGCGGTTGGCTCGTACCAGGTACGAAGGGGCCAACCACACCCATCTGAGCGAGTTGCTGAGCGAGCGCGACGGCATCGACATTGGCAGGACCACCCTGCGGCGCATCCTGCTGGAGGCCGGAATCACCAGCCCGCGGCGAAGGCGTCCGCCCAAGCACCGGGTCCGCCGCCAGCGCATGCCTCGGGAGGGCATGCTGATCCAGATGGACGGCAGTCATCACCCATGGTTGGGGGACCAGGCAACGCCGTTCACGCTTCTGATCGCGGTGGATGATGCCACCAGTACGGTGGTTGACGCCCTCTTCTGCGAGCAGGAAGACAGTCGCAACTACTTCCTGCTGGTCCACGGTCTGGTGCAGAGTTGCGGCATACCCGTCGCCCTTTACACCGACCGCCACGCAGTCTTCAGGCACACACCCGGTTCCGGCCTCCCCGGGATGCCAACCCAGTTCAGCCGGGGCATGGAGGAACTGGGAATCCAGATGATTTTTGCCCTGTCGCCCCACGCCAAGGGCCGCGTGGAACGTGCCGCAGGAACCTTCCAGGACCGGCTGGTAACTGAACTCCGACTGGCCGGGGCGCGCGGCATCGGGGAAGCCAACAGGGTGCTGGAGCAGTTCCTGCCACGGTTCAACCGGCGCTTTCAAGTTTCGCCCAAATACCCTGAGCCCGCATTCTGGCCTTTGGACCCGGAGCTGCGCCTGGAACAGATCTTGTGCTTCAAACACCGCAGGAGGGTGGTCAAGGACAATACGGTGAGGTTCCAGATGCATACCCTCCAACTGTTGCCAGGGCGGTCGCCCCAGCTATGATGGGGCGGCTGTGGAGGTCTTGGAAGGACTGGACCGCCGGCTGTCGGTGCGGCATGAAGGGTGCATCCTCGCTGCCCAGGAGGCGCCATCCAGTCCGGTATTTCTCCGCAACGGCCACCGGCGTTCCCCAAGTGTTACGGTCCCGACTTCCGGTGTAGACGGCTTGGGCGAACGCTGGACCGCGACCCTCGAACCGTTGCACTCACGGTCAGAGGACGACAATAATCCAAGTATGATCATTGACGACGCTGCCACAGCCGGCAAGCCCGCAGCCACCTCCGCGCGCAAGCCGACGTTCCTCCAGAAGGAGCGGTGGAAGGTGATCCAGAAAGCCAGGCGCAAGGGGATGTCGCTTCGAGCGATTGAGCGGGAATTGGGAATCCACCGGGGCACCATCAAGAAATACGTGGATGCCGAGGGTCCTCCAACGCGACAACGCCGGGTGGTTTCCTCAACGACGTCATCTGATACCATCCCGGCCTAACCGAGTGACATTTCTGCTGAACACTTAACCGGACATTTTCCCTGGACTTCGACACCAGGGACCGACGGATATTTCCTCAACCGTGCCGCTGGCCGGCTCGCCGTCAATTACTTCGAGGAGGCAGTGAGAACCGTCCCCGAAGCTTTCAATTCGGACACGATGTACAAATCCGGGTTCATATCGAAAGCCACCGATAGCGTCGGGAAACGACCTGCCGTCCACCAGCAAACAACGTTCGTCCGACCGAGGACATTGCACCCTCGCTGGCGCAACCGTTACCTCAGAGATCATCCCGGATGCTCGCGTTTTCGAGACTACCTCGAGCAGGCGGTACCCATACCTGCCCGCATCCTGGAGCGGTTCTTTTTGCCCTGGCCAGGCATCGTACCGCTCGATCCGAAGCCGGTATTCATACCCGGGTTCATGCTTGAACCCTTCTATTTCGATGTAGAACAACCCTTCGTCAACAACCAGGCACATCCGGCGGAAAGGGCCGTAACACTCTACCCGGACGGGACCGACGCGAACCTCACGAACCTGGTTGGCTTCTTGCGCTGGACGGTTGGTTTCCTCTCGGCACAGTCCGTCTCTTTCCACCGTGGGCGAGGCGCACGCGACGACCATAGGCACTCTGACCGCCAGGATGGCCCACAACAGGAAAAACGACGGGATCGGCGTGCGGCCGATCGCCAGGATCACTTCCCCTGCAACCCCCGCAGGTACGCGATGTGGCCCACGTGCTGGTACATCTCACCGATTATCTGGCGGAACATCGCACCCAACGACATTTCGGGCCGCCGCTCCCTGGGAACCGTTTCCATATCCTCTGGGGTCAGGGTATTCAGATAGGCCAGAGTGGCCTGCCGAACCGCGGCGCGGTACTCCAGGAACGCGGCCAAATCCAGACGTGGGAAATTGTTCACTTGATCGGGCGTGTGACCGAATCCGTTGTCACGCGTGGGCAGGCCGAACTTTTCGTGCCAGCCGCCAGTTTCCCACAGTTCCGTCTGGAACTGGGCGAAGAATTGGATCCACATGTCCTCGACGCGCACCATGTGCCAGAGGATCCATCCGATAGAGTTGGCGTCCGGAGCGGGCTGCCAGGCTAGCTCGTCGGATCCCAACCCGCCGAGGGCGTCCAGCAGGAAGCCGTTCTCCTTGTCCAGCGCGTCTGTTATGAACTCATTGAGCGTCATGGCGTAACCTCCCGAGCTATGCGGCGCGGGGAGAAGGGACGCGAGCGGCCATCTCCCGATCCAGCAGCAGCAGTGCATCACTGCGGCCGGAGACCATGTCCAGAGACGCGATCGCGTGGCGGGCAGTTTTCTCTTCTTCGACCTGCTCGTTGACGAACCACTGCAGCATGACCTGGCTGGCGAAGTCCCCACAGTCGGCGGCCACCGAGTAGAGATGATTGATCAGCTCCGAAACATACTGCTCGTGGCCCAGGGTCTGGCACATCACGTCCTCCACCGAGTCGAACTCAATGGGCGGCTGCTCGATGGGCAGCAGCGTCACGCGGCCGTCGCGATCTTCCAGATAGGTGAGCAGACGCATGGCGTGATCGTACTCTTCCTGGCTCTGGATGCGCATCCAGTGAGCAAAGCCCGGCAGGTCGATGGAATCACAGTAGGTCGACATGGACAAATAAAGATACGACGAGTAGAACTCGGCGTTGATGTGGCGGTTGAACGCCTCCTGCAAGGCGGTGCTGAAGGCCATGTTGGTACTCCGCGTGTGAAACCGGTGGGCGATGAAACCTGGTTGTTGCGCAAGCGCTCAGTCGTGGAGGAACCCCAGGACGGTGTCGAAGAACGCCTCGGGTCTCTCCAGTTGCGGAATGTGGCCGCACTGCGGGATGACGCTCAAAGTGGCATTGGGAAGCAGGTCGCGGAAAGCCTCCCCATATTCCGGTGGGATCACCTGGTCGGAGTCCCCCCAGACGATCAGCGTGGGCATCACGATGCGATGGGCCCGCTTGGTGAGACCTCGCTCAGGGATCGGCCAGGTGAACTTGGCCACCGACTGGAGAGTCTGAATGCGGTCCAACGTGTATTCGAGCCGAGCTTCGGGCTCAGTGGGCTGAGCAACGTAGGCGTGCGCTAGTTCGCCTTCCGAGTCGTACCACAACATCTCGCGCCGCTCATCCGGTGTCAGGATGAAGAAGTCGGCAACCGGCTTTTCTTCCAACCACAAACCCAACGAGTTCACCAACACTAGCCGGGAGATGCGGTCCGGACGATGGGCTGCCAACTCGGCGGCGCAGAACCCGCCGTACGAATGCCCGATCAGGTGGCATCGTTCGATCCCCAGGGCGTCCAGAAACTCTTCGAAGAACTGCACCAGGTCCCAGAGGTCGTCCAGGTGGTTCAGGCCCGTGGACTTGGCGACACCGGGGTGCGCCGGAGCATATACGCGGTAGTCCTGGGCGATGCGGTCAAGAAAATCCGGCCATCCCACGTACCCGCCCGCACCATGCAGGTAAACCACGGGATCGCCGGAGCCGCCTTCGGCGACCTGGACGTTGAACATGCCGCCGCGAACGGACACCATGCGCTCAGTGTGAGCAACCATCGGTGAAACACCTCAAAATGAAGAAGACTGCGGAGACATTCGGAGAGACATTGTGAACGACGCTCCTCGGCTCAGGACTCCGTCGCGCCTCCCGAATATGGCCCCGATAATACGATACCATAACCGCCCGCATGGTACTCCGGCGCCTCCGATGGTCGACGATTCACGGCAAGTTCAAGGTCCGTAACAGTTCAGAGTTGCGGGGAAATGAGCAGTTGACGGCAAGCGGCGAGAGGATTTAGACCCTGGGCGCGCCAGGTGCCGAAGAGAGCGGCCAAGGTCATCTTGCTCTGTGTGCCTTGCTCCGAGCGGGTGCCGCCGCTGATCTTGCGACTGATGACCAGGTGGCGCAGGCTGCGCTCGGCGGCGTTGTTGTCCGCTGGCACGTCCGGTTCGGCCACAAAGACCAAGAGTTCCTTGAGGTGGCGCTCGATGCGTCGGCACAGCTTGGCCTGGGTTGCCAACGGGTCGTGCCGGAAGGGTTGACCGAGGGCCAGCAGTTGTCGTTCCAGGGCCAGTTGGGCGGTGCGCCGCCGCTTGGCCTGGGGATGAGTGCAGGCTTTGGCCCGGTCGTAAATCCCGTGGACAGCGTCGGCCCACCTGGCCAGTGGCGTATCATCGGGGTAGAGGGTGCGCAGGTCATGGATGTCCCGCAGCAGGTGGGCCCAGCAGCGTTGCTTGGGGCCATCGTAATGGTGGTAGGCAGCGTAGAAATCGCTGACCAATACTCCGGAGAAAGCATCGCTCAGGGCTTCATCCACCACCGTCTTGCCCCGGCCCCGCCGCAGAAAATACCGCTCGGTGGGGGTGCTGAAGGTCCACACGTAGCCGTTGTGGCCGTCCTCCCGCCCGCCGGTCTCATCGGCGTGGACCACCGGACTGCCCCGGATGCGTTCCACAATGCCCGCCACCACCGCCTGGGCTTTTCGTGCCACCTGGTGCGTCGCAGCTACGATGGCCCCCAGGCTGAGGCGTAACCCGTGCACGGCGTCCAGATACCACCTGATGCTGCGGACGGGCAGCCGGGCCTCCTCCCGCAAGGCGGCAATCAGGCTGATGATGTTGACCCCCAGACGCTGCTTGCCCAGTGCCACGTCGTCCGTTGCCGCTCGGGGCGTCCAGTGGCGTCGGCACCGGGGACAGGTGCGGGCGATATAGACGTGCTCGGTAACCTGCACCGGAACCTGGGGCAGGTCAATGACTTCCCGAGTGCGCTGGGCCCAACCGCCGGACAACCGGGTCCCGCAGTCGGGGCACTGATCCACCGTGTGTTCTACCCGCTGGGTGGGCGTCATACGGGCCCGGGCAAAGCCGTGGGGCCGCGGCTTGCGTGGCAATTTGGGCTGGGCAGGCTTCCGGTCGGCTTTGGGTTTCAGACCGGGCATACGTCGGGGACCGCTGGGTTTGGCCGGCCCTTCCAGCTGGGCAATCCGTTTCTCCAGGCGCTCGATGATGGCCTGCTGCCGGACGATGATGGCGATGAGGACATCCCGGTCGGCAGTGGCGAGGTCGATTTCCCGATCCATATCCGTCATATGACATAACCACCGCCGGTAGCGCCAGTGCCCCGCAACCCTCTTTCGACCAATTTACCTCACCAACTCTGAACTGTTACCAAGGTCCGTTGCGCGTTGACGCCTACCGAGACTTGCCGCACAATGATCTGCGCCATGAAACTCCACGAGTATCAAGCCAAGGCAATTTTTGCCCGATACGGTATTGCGGTTCCCAATGGTAGCCTGGCCCACACTGCGGATGCGGCGGCCGAAGCGACCTTGTCCTTTGGCAGTCGGGCCGCCGTCAAGGCCCAGGTACACGCCGGTGGGCGTGGATTGGCTGGCGGCGTCAAAGTTGTGAACAGCCCCGATGAAGCAAGACATTTTGCCGCTGGGCTGCTGGGTTCCCGTCTTGTTACCCATCAGACCGATGCGAGCGGAGTCCCGGTGGACTCAGTCCTGGTTGAAGAGTTGGCTGACATCCGCACAGAAATGTACGTGGCGGTAACCATGGACCGCGATCACCGGGGGGCGGTGATGATCGCCAGCGCCGGCGGTGGCACGTCCATCGAGCAACTGGCAGCAGAGTATCCGGGCGCCATCATCACCGAGACGATCGAGCCCGCCCTAGGACTGATGCCGTACCAGTGCCGGAGGGTGGCAACGCGCCTTGGACTGAGCGGGTCATCGCTGCGCGACGCGGCAGGGGTGCTCTCTGCCCTCTATCGCATCTTTGTTGAAAACGATTGCTCGCTGGTTGAAGTCAACCCGTTGATAGTCACCGGAGACGGTTCGATCATGGCGCTCGACGCCAAAATGGACGTCGAGGACGACGCGCTATTCCGGCACGCGGACCTGCAGGACTTGCGCGACCGAAACCAAGAAGACCCGCTTGAAGCCGAAGCGGCTGACGGCGAAATCGCCTACGTAAGCCTCGACGGCTCCGTGGGTTGCCTGGTGAATGGTGCAGGCCTGGCTATGGCGACGCTGGACGTGGCCAACGCGGCCGGCGCGGCTCCCGCCAACTTCCTGGACGTAGGCGGCGGTGCCACCGATGAAAAGGTGGCGCAGGCGGTAGGAATCATCCTGTCCGATCCCAAGGTGGACCGCGTGTTGGTCAACGTGTTCGGCGGCATCCTGCGCTGTGACGTAGCGGCCCGCGGCATTGTGATTGCCTACGACCGGCTGCAGGCCAAACAGCCATTGGTGGTGCGAATGTTGGGGACCAACCTGGAAGAAGGCAAGTCGATCCTCGCCGGGTCGGGTCTCAACGTGACTTTCGCCGACACGTTGACTGAGGTGACGGCGGCACTTTCCGGTTCACGGACGGGCGCCTAGACTCATGGGGATCCTTCTCAATGAGCAATCCAGGGTGATGGTGCAAGGCATCACGGGACGGGAAGGCAGTTTTCACGCTCGGGCATGCAAGGAGTACGGGACGCAGTTGGTGGCCGGCGTGACGCCGGGCCGCGGCGGCCAATTGTTCGACGATTCGGTTCCCGTGTTTGATTCGGTCGGCGAGGCTGTAGACGCCACCCAGACCAACGTGTCGCTCATATTCGTGCCCCCGCCCTTCGCCGCGGACGCCATTGCGGAATCGGTAGACGCTGGGATCCCGCTGATCGCCTGCATCACCGAAGGAATACCGGTTCATGACATGGTGGGCCTGTATCGGTACGTTAAAGCGAACCCGGTTCGCCTGATCGGGCCCAATTGCCCGGGGATGATAAACCCTGGAGCGCGCTGCAAAGTGGGCATCATGCCCGGCAACATTCATATGCCTGGCAGGGTGGGCGTTGTTTCTCGCAGCGGTACTTTGACCTACGAGGCGGTCGGCCAGTTGACGGCAGAGGGAATAGGCCAATCTTCGTGCGTCGGAATCGGCGGCGACCCGATAATCGGCAGCAGTTTCGTCGACATCTTGCGGCTCTACAACGACGATCCGGACACTGACCTCGTGGTGTTCATCGGGGAGATCGGTGGCAACATGGAGCAGGAAGCCGCCGAATACATCGGTTCAGTCGAGTTCACGAAACCGATCTGCTCTTTGATCGTGGGGGCAACAGCCCCGTCCGGCAAACGTATGGGCCATGCCGGAGCAATCATCACCGGTGAATCGGCCACCGCCGAATCGAAAATCCGCGCGCTGGAACGGGCCGGCGCACGTATCATCCCCACACCGGCGGATATCGGCGATACCGTGGCACAAGCACTCTCCGAGAGCGGACTCCGCGCATAGTTATGGCAGCCGCAGTGCATCGCGTCACGTCGCAGTGGGCCCACGCAAAGATCAGGGCGTACTCAATCGGCCGAACGCCCCCGAACGAACTGCCGATCTCGTGAACCCGCGACACTGGGTGTTTCCGTCCGCTTGACGCTCACAAACCCAGCGTGTAGCATACGCGTGCCAAGGGCATCATCTCCTATCGTTTGTTCACGTCCCGATGCGGACGCGCCTTGGCAAGCCGGTGGACGGTTTGCGTTAATACCCGGCCTTGCTCCGAGCAAGTAAGACCGCCCAGGTTCCGGCGAGGGAACTGCGATTGTTCGATAGGGCTGCAAAGTGATCCTGATTAGCGTGAGGCGTGGGACTGGTTTGATTCCGTATGCCCGCTAAGTATATTTTCGTGACCGGGGGCGTGGTCAGCTCCATCGGCAAGGGAATCTGCGTCGCTTCAATCGGGCGCATTCTGAAAAGCCAGGGCCTCATTGTCACCGTAATCAAACTCGATCCGTACCTGAACGTAGACCCGGGGACGATGTCCCCATACCAACATGGCGAGGTCTTCGTGACCAAGGACGGAGGAGAAACGGACCTGGACCTTGGACATTACGAGAGGTTCATCGACGTCGAGTTGACCCGGGACAGCAACGTAACCGCCGGGCAAGCGTACCTCGAACTGATTACACGCGAACGGCGTGGCGATTTTCTCGGGGGCACCATCCAGACCGTGCCGCACTTGACTAACGAAATCAAGGACCGGCTCATAAGCTTGGCGGAAAAATCGAACGCCGATGTCGTGGTTGTAGAAGTTGGCGGAACCGTGGGTGATATCGAAGGGCTGCCCTTCCTCGAAGCCATCCGGCAAATGCGCAACACCGTGGGCAGGAATAATGTCTTTTACATGCACCTGACCCTGCTCCCCTACATCTCGGCGTCCGAAGAGTTGAAAACCAAACCAACCCAGCACAGCGTTAAGGAGTTGCGGAGCATAGGCATACAACCCGACGCCCTGGTTTGCCGGAGCGACGCTGACGTCACTACCAGTATCCGGGGAAAGCTGTCCTTGTTTTGTGACGTTGCCACCGAGGCCGTGTTCCCTATGCCCACGGTGAGCAATGTTTATGAAGTGCCGCTTATTATGGACCATTTTGGTGTGGGACGTTGTCTGTCGGAGTCTTTGGGGCTGCAGGGAAAAACGCACCTCGATGAATGGAGCACTCTCGTTGACCAGATGAATGGTGCCACCGGCGAAGTACCGATCGCGGTTGTTGGCAAATACGTCGAATACCCTGACTCCTACATGTCAGTGCGCGAAGCGTTGCGGCATGCCGCGACATCCTGTGGAGTGCGGGCAGACGTGCGCTGGGTCCATTCCGAAGCTATCGAGCGCGACGGTCCGGATGCCCACTTGGCCGACGTTTCCGCGATAGTGGTCCCGGGCGGGTTTGGCCCCAGAGGCGTCGAAGGGATGATCGACACGAGCGGTTACGCCAGGAGCAAGCAAGTCCCCTATCTGGGTTTGTGTCTGGGTATGCAGGTGATGGTCATCGACTGGGCTCGCGACGTCGCCGGCCTCAAGCACGCCAATTCGTCTGAACTTGATCCAGACTGCGAGCATCCTGTGATCGACATAATGCCCGGGCAGCGCGGCATTACCGACTTAGGCGGCACGATGCGGTTGGGCCATTACCCGTGCCTGCCCCAGAGCAACACCAGGACCGCAGACGCATACGCCCGTTCCGAAATCAGAGAACGTCACCGGCACCGATATGAGGTAAATAACGCATACCGTGAATGTCTGGAAGCATCGGGCATGGTCATGAGCGGACTGTCTCCGGACGGCGAATTGGTTGAAGCGACCGAAGTGCCGGATCATCCGTTCATGGTCGGTGTGCAGTTTCATCCTGAGTTCCAGTCGCGGCCCAATCGCCCTCATCCGCTCTTCAGCGCGCTGATCGAGCAGGCACAGCAAACAGTACGAGAAGGAAGACAATTGCCTTTCCGGCGAGCCGGCGGGTGGTCATTTTCAGCGGACTAACTCTTACCAGGGATTGCAAGCCCGCCAATTTACATCTCTATCCCCATTCCGGCGCAAGCCGGATCCCTGATCCCCAACTCGTGAATTCGGCGGTACGCCGAATACCCCCCGTTGTTTGCCAGTCGTCTGTGGCAGCGGACCGGCGCCGCGATACCGACAAAAGGACTTTCTTCCGGGCGCCACGAGGATGCACTAATGAAACTGTTTTTGGACACCGCCAACATCGACGAGATCCGGATGGGCGCTGAATTGGGCGTCATTTCCGGGGTCACCACCAATCCGTCCCTGGCTGCCAAAGAAGGCATTGGCGGCGCCGCTGGATATCGGGCGGCAGTGCAGGAGATCGCGGACATTGTCGACGGGCCCATCTCTGTTGAAGTGGTAAGCACAGACGCCCCCGGCATGATTGCCCAGGGCCGGGACATTGCCGAGTGGATCCCCAATCCCTGGGTCAAAATTCCCAGCACCGAGGAAGGGTTCAAAGCTATCAGCGTCCTGGCCCGGGACGGAATACAAATCAATCAGACCCTGGTTTTCACGGTCAACCAGGCGCTGCTGGGAGCTAACGCCGGGAGCACCGTGGTCAGTCCCTTCGTGGGAAGGCTCGACGATATCGGCCAGGACGGCATGGCCCTAGTTCAGGACATCGTGGCCGTATACCGCCAACAATCCGTAGAAACCATGGTGATGGCCGCAAGCATCCGGGGAGCGCGACATTGCGTGACCGCGGCCGCTGCCGGCGCTGATATTGCCACCATACCCTACAACGTATTGACGCAAATGATAAAACACCCCCTCACCGACGCCGGTCTGTCGCGATTCCTTCAGGACTGGCAGCAAGCATCCGGAGGCTGACAAATGGTCCGCGCCCGCACTGGAACCCCAACCGCACCCCGACGACGCCGGCGTTCTCCGGCCAACGAAGAGGCCGACGTCGCGCTGGCCGAACCCGCTCTGGAGGACGACGCACCTGAGGGAGGCCCGCCGTACACCAACGGCTCTCAGCCAGGTCGCTATGTCGACGTTGCCGAACTCACCACAATGTCCCAGGATGAGCTCCTCGAGTTGGCGCCGGACGTCGGACTCAGAGGTGACGGTTCCCTTGCCGACCTCGGCAAGGATGCGCTGCTGAACCGGGTCCGTCACTCAGCTGCCAATCGCAATCTTTTGACCGCTTCAGGCATCCTTGAAGTGATGGACGCCGGTCACGGCCTCCTGCGCTCAATGCAATACCCTCCGGTTTCGGGCGACGTGTTCATTGGGCAATCACAGATCAGGCGGTTCAACCTCAAGACCGGGGATACGGTGACCGGTCTGGTGAGGCCGCCCAAAGAAGGCGAGCGCCGCTACGGATTGACTCGTGCGACCAGCGTGAACCTGCTGGATCCGGAGGACCAAAAACCCGCCTCGCGCCGGCTCTTCGAGTCGTTGACGCCCATTTTCCCCGACGACCACATCGTCCTCGAGCATCCGCAGGGCGGGCTGTCCACGCGGATGATCGACCTGTTTGCGCCCATCGGGTTGGGCCAACGCGGTTTGGTGGTGTCGCCACCCAAGGCTGGCAAGACCACGGTTCTGCGCCAAATAGCCGCCGCGGTCACGGAGAACCGGCCGGAAGTGATGCTGATGGTGGTGCTCATTGGTGAGCGCCCGGAAGAAGTTACCGAGATGCGCCGAGCGGTCAAAGGAGACGTATTCGCGTCAACGTTCGACGAGTCGGTCGAAGACCAGTGCCGGGTCGCAGAACTGGCCGTAGAACGCGCTAAGCGCATGACCGAAACCGGACGCGATGTGGTGATCCTGCTCGACAGCATCACGCGGCTCACCCGCGCCTACAACCTGGCCCTGCCCACCTCAGGGCGCACGCTGTCCGGCGGTATCGACCCAGCCGCGCTCTACCCGGCCAAGCGTTTCATCGGCGCCGCCCGCAACCTTGAAGAGGGCGGCTCACTTACCATAATCGCGACGTGCCTTCTCGACACGGGCAGCCGAATGGATGAAGTGATCTACGAGGAGTTCAAGGGCACCGGCAACATGGAGTTGCACCTGGACCGCCGACTCGCCGACCAGCGGTATTTCCCAGCCATCGACGTGGTGCGCAGCGGCACCCGCCGCGAGGAATTGCTTTACGACCAGGAAACAATGCCGCAGATCTGGCTGCTGCGACGCATGGTGACGTTGGCGTCCGCCGGTGACCAGTCCAACATGGGAGACGCAACCAAGCGTGTGCTGGAACGTCTCGCGCGTACCCGTTCCAACTCCGAATTCCTTTCCAACCTGACCAAAGACTCGTAGCAGCGACCAGTCGAGTAATCAGCAATGCAAGAGGCGGGTTTGGAACCCGCCTCTACTTTTGTTTATGCTCCGGCGTCCGGATCACCTCCGCCGCCGCCATTTCCGCCGCCTCCACCGGGGCCACCGCCGGTCCCGCGCCGCCTGATCACGAGGACGACAACCGCTCCGGCAACCGCCAGCACGATTACCACCGCGATCACGATGAGCGCGATCGCCAGACCGCTCAAACCGCCTCCGCCAGGTTCCTCTTCAACCACCGGCCGGTCGCGCGACTCGGTCTCACCGGTAGCCACCGCCGCGACGATGGTGGAGGTGAGGGCTCCTTGGTCAATGGTCGGAGCAGGCGGTATAGGGGTGTCGGTGGGTACCGGCGTCGGCGTCGGCGTCGGCGTGGGCTCCGGCGTTGCTGTCGGTTCCGGCGTATTCGTGGGTACCGGCGTCGGCGTGGGCTCCGGCGTTGCCGTCGGTTCCGGCGTATTCGTGGGTATCGGCGTGTTAGTGGGGATGGGCGTGTTGGTGGGAATTGGCGTTGGCGTCGCGTAGCGCTGCGGCAGCAGCCTCACGGTAGCCACCACACCGGGCAAACGCTCGCCTGACTTGTAGACATGGAACGTTGCCGGATGAGTCCGCTCCTCCGCGTAATCGCGGTGATAGTCTTCGGGGATCACGGTCGTTCCGGAGAACGTGCCCGAACCGTCCGAAGCAAAGCGGGACTCGCCGTCGAACGACAAGGTGGGACCATTGCTGATGCGTACCGAGAAACCTTGGACGAACCTGTCCAATCCGCTCACGGTTACCCTGACCGGTTGACCGATCCTGACATCCTCCGGGTTGATCTCGAGCTTGCCGGCCGCAACCTCGATGTCCAGGTCTAGGGTGAGCTCGTGGATGGGGTAGCCGTCGATTTTGATCACCGGGCGGATGCGCTCACCGCCTTCGGTCCTAGACGTGACACGGTACTCGTAGTCCCACCGGCCGCTATCGGTGTATACGCTGTACTCGATCCGCTCATTCACCTCGAGGGTAACGTGAGGAGGATTATAGTATTGGCGCTCCGCTGGGAAGTTCTCTCCCCGGAAGAAGAGGTGGTCCCCGGGCGCGACCTCGCCGTCATCCGGGGTCACGGTCAGCTTGGGCGCGGCCACCTTGATATCTGCGGAGGCGTGCACGCCGGCGTCGCTGGTGATTTCCAGCTCCTCCTCTCCTCTGGAATCCAGGAGCTTGTTGATCAGGTCGCTGTTGATGCTGCCGTTGTCGTTCAGCAAGGCCACCGATGCCAGGAACCGGCCGCCCCTGGCGATCTCCGGGCAGTCGCTGGATGAACGGACACGATCGTTTCCTTCATCCAGGAACGCCAGCGGTATACCATCAAGGGTCACCTGGCACACCTTATCGCCCGGCAGGTTGTTCGACCGGACGAGGAATTGGTGACCAAGTGAGACCCCGCGTGAAGGAATACCGCTGACGGTTAGGTCGGCATCGCCGATGGTAACCTTGGCGGAGACGGGGTTGGTGTCGATGTACACCGTGATCACCACCGTACCGCTCACGTTTGGCGGGAGCGTGACGATCAGATTGTCGCCGGAACGGCTCCACTCGCTGTTGGCCAACTGACGCCCCGCGACCTGCACGCTGGTTACGTTCCCGCCGCTGCCGCCGATGAATTTCAGCGTAACCCGGTCACCGGGAGATACTTCGGAACTTCCAACGATCTCCAGGCCCGCGGTGACCACGATGGCCAACGATTGACTGTTCGGATTGCCTGCACCGTCGATCGCGCAAACCTGGTATCTGCCGGCCGACCGGAACAGGTTGGAACTGATCTCCACGTCTATGGTGAAGCGATGATCGGGGTCCACCATGGTGCTCCCGATCTTGGTCCAGCCACTTCCGCGCGCGGTTGAACAATCTTCCGAATTCGTGCTCGGTTTGGCAAACAGATCGACGCCGACGCCATCGCTGAACCCAAGTCCTTCGATCGCAACGGTCTCTCCGTAACCGATCTCGTTGTCGCCATCGATTTCGAGCGTTGCATCGACACGAACATTGTCGGTCAGCGTCTGCCCGTCATCCCATTCGACTGTGATTTCATAGGGTTCATCATCAGCATCTGGTTGATCTGGAAGTTTGAAATTTCGCAGCTCGATGACTACCGGATAAGCGGCCTCGTCACATACTCCCGGATCGCCGCTGCCCCTGCGCCACGACTGGCATCCGGGCAGTTCGATCTCATGGGGCTCACCCCTACCCTCGCTAGAACTCACCCAATCGGGAACGAATCTGCCTCCGGCGAGAATGACGACATCATCTTTGTCGAACCCCGACGGGAAGCCAATGTCTTCGTGAAGAAATATAGTGAACTCCTGATTCAAAGAGCCCGGGCTGCAACCGTCTGGTGTGAATGTAAGAGTGAGATCAGCCGAAGAACCCGGGGTGTAATCGCCGTCTTGATCCAACTCCATGGCGGTACAGTCGGGCGTCAGCGCTTGGACCAACCCAGGATCAATGGCCAGCAACGTGACACCTGTGGCCACTGCGAGAAGCATCAACCCGGCAGCCGGCCAGATAAAGGCACGAGAAAATCGTCCAAACACCATAATATTGCTGAATGCTCGCACGGGCATCCTCCCCGGGTTAGCTACCTGATCGTCACGCCGCCCTACCAGTCCCGTAGCGGCAAGCCTATCAAGTATATGACACGCCATCCGGCGATCGGCTGTGGCTCCCTGGCCGGTTCATGCCATTTTCCGTTGGGCGCAGCCACGCGAAACCACGCAACGGGCGACACCATACCTACGACGCAGGGATCGGATCGGCTTTATAATTCTCTCCGTGCCGGATGAAATGCAACTTCGGCGAGGCCGACAAATCGTCCGGTCCCGGCGGCACGTATAATGTTCGGGTGTGGCCGGTGGGATGTGTGGGCCACGGAGATCGTCCATCGGAGGATGCGCTTGTCCCCGCGCTCAGGCAACATACTGATAGTCGACGATGAAGCCGCGTCCGCGATAGTTCGGGCGGTGCGTCGCCGCCTAGAAGACGAAGGCTGGGGCACAACCGTCGTTGGCAAGGACGAGCACGGGTCGGCCGACGACATGATGCTGGCCGCTTTGGACGCCATAGAGCGGCGCCTCCCGGACGGCGTGATCCTGGATGTCCGCCTGGGCGAGTACCGCGACGACCAGTTCAAGGGGCTGGACATCCTGAAACGGATCGTCGGACAGCACCCGCGCCTTCCCGTGCTGATGTTCACCCAGTACAGCCAGGGGGTCGAGCGCGACACCGTGGCCCGCAGCGCCCTCCAGGTCGAGGCGCCCGTGGAGTTCATCGACAAGCTGGCCTCTCCGGAGGAGGTGGCCCTGCGCATCCGTCGCCTGGTCGGAGCCGAGCCGCGCTCTATCGTCATCGGGGACCGTATCATCGTCGACACCGACGCGCGCGCCGTGTTGGTCCGGGACGAAAACGGGCGGGCGTCGGCGGTCGCGGACGTTTCCGGTCGCCGATTCGACATCCTGAAGGAGCTGGCCGAAGCCTGGTATCGCAGCCCTGGGAACATGGTTCCTTTTGATCGCTTGGAACGCTACCTGGAAGGCGACGACACCCGCGCGTCGTTGCGGGTGCGCATCCGCGAGATAAAGGTGTCCATGGGACGTGCGATGGGCTTGTCATTGGGCGCCAACGATTTCATCGTCAGCGTGCGGGACCGTGGTTACCGGTTGCTGCCCCCGCGTGAATAGTGTGATCCCATGGCGGTTTTGACCCGGCGAAGACTCTCTTTGCACCCTTGGCCCGCGCTGGTCGGTATCACTTTGGCCGTCTTGGGACTGGCCTTGATGATCTCGTCGGTGTTCTTGCCGGCGGCGCGCATGTTCCCGGAACCGTGGGCCGTTGAGCCGCTGTCTTACATCGGTATTGCCGCGGTGGTGGTGGGGTTGGCTGTCGCCGTGAGTGTGTACGTCGTGTCGGGCATGCGGCATCGACACGCCAACGGCGTCAACGGCGCTGACGACTGGAACCGGCTGACCGAGCAGCATTTCGAGACGTTCCAGCACGACCTGGGTCGCCCAATGCGCCGCATCCTGGGCAAGTGCCGCGAGGTTCGTGGCGTGCTGGCGGCCACCGGTGAGGACGTGTCTGTAATTATCCACGAACTGCTGGACGAAATCGAAGAGCAGGCGCCATCGTTCCGGCTCATGATGGGCAACATCCAGGTCATGATCAACCTGGAAACGCCGGATGCGCCCATTGAACGGTATCCCGTGGAGCCCTCAGCAGTCGTGAGCCGCATCGTGGAGCGTTACACCGGGCAGGCCGCCGAGCAGGGCAAAGACATCGCGTGGTGGTCGGAACCGGAGGATTTTGGCCTCGTGTATTCCGACGCTACCGCTCTGGAGCACATCATCGCCAACCTGGTGGACAACGCGCTCCGCTACGGCGGAGATTACGTCGAAATTACGGTCATCCGCGATTCCTACAACTTCCAGGTGCGCGTGGCCGATGACGGGCCAAGCATCCCCATGCACTATCGGCCTCACCTTTTCGACCGCGGGTGGACACCACAACTAGGCCGCAGCGAGGAAAAAACCTCGTCCGGTCTCGGGTTGTACATCAGCCGTACCCTTGCCATTCGGTACGGAGGAGACCTGTCAGTGGAATCGACCCTAGCATCGGCAGAGGGAGCCCGCACCGTATTCACGCTGACGCTTCCCGTCGGCGCTCCTGATTCCTAGCGCCCGCTTTCCTGCATCGGACCGTCATACGTTGTGGCAGCAGATTGTAGCCGTCACCGCTGCCATCTTGTTGTTGGCTGTGTTCCTGGTTGTTTGGCTCTCGGGCCTGCCGGGTCTGCCGACCGCTCCCTACCAAGCAGCGCGTCCACAGCCTACGGTGACCCCTTCGCCGGTGGCACCCACTCCCGTGGTGGTGACCGCAACGCCCACTCCTTCGCCCACACCTACACCTACCGCGCTTCCCACTCCGACTTTGGTGCCGCCGCCCGCCCCCACACCCACACTCCGTCCGACCTCAACGCCGCCTCGGCCGACACCTACTCCTCGGCCCCCTTTCCTAGTGGTGCACAACCCGCCGAATATGGCGACGGTTCACGGTGCCCCGGTGACCGTCGTGTCGGGTTCCACGCTCCCATGGTCGATCGTTGAATTCATTTATTCCAGCAGCGCATTCCCGGAGCGCGACGTGAGGGTCCAAGCTAACGCTGCAGGCAATTATTCTGCCACGGTGCCATTGTCACAAGGGATCAACGTGATCGAAGTCATTGGCTACCACGGCTCCTCTTCCCAACAGGCGCGGCAATTTCTCCAGGTCAATTACGCGGGCGCTCAGGCCTCGCTGACCCTGACGGTTACGGAACCGGAGGATGGATCTACCGTGAGCAACCGAGTCCTGACCATGTCGGGCTTCACGGCTCCTGACGCTGAGGTGGTCGTAAGCGACCTGATCCCCGTGCTGCCCGATCCCACGGGCCAGTGGGCGGTCAACGTACTGCTTCAACCTGGTGTGAACACAATTCGGGTAGTGGCGTCCCGCGGCGCGGAAGTAACCGAAGCAGTCATCACGGTCATCTACCAGCCCGGATTCTGACCCGCTACGAGGCTGACCGCCCGATCCAGCTCTGGGAGCTGCGCTCCAGGTGGACCCCGCGTGGCAGTGGCGGAAATGTGCGTGGTGCACCTTGTGGGAGCGCCCTCGACGTCGCCCGGTGTTTCGTCCCTAACAGGTAACTGTTCAGAGTTGGTGGGGTGAATTGGGCGAACTTGGTTTGCGGGTGGCTGGCTTTGGGGGCGGTGGTTATGTCATATAACTGGGATGGATACCGAAATCAATCTCAGGGCAGCTGACCGGGATGTCCTGATTGGCATCATAGTCCGCCAGCAAGCCATCATCGAGCGGCTGGAGAAGCGGATTGCCCAGTTGGAAGGCCAAGCCAAACCCCAAAGCTCCCGCCGGATGCCCGGTCTGAAGCCCAAAGCGGACCGGGAGCCAGCACGTCCCAAGGAGCCACGCAAACCCCGGTTTCACGGCTTTGCCCGATCCCGCATGACGCCCACCCACCGAGTGGAGCATGTGGTGGAGCAGTGTCCCGACTGCGGGACCCACTTGTCCGGAGGCTGGGCCCAGCGCACTCGGGAGGTCATCGACCTGCCCCAGGTTCCGGCGCAGGTAACCGAGCACGTTTACCTGGCCCGCACCTGTCCACAGTGCCGACGCTGCTGTGTTCCCAAAGCACAACTGGACGGCGTGGTGATGGGCAAGCAGCGTCTGGGGGTCAATGTCATCAGCCTGATTGCAGCCCTGCGGGAGGAGGCCAGGCTGCCGTTACGCACCATCCAATGGTACCTGGACACCGTGCACGGGCTGCGCCTCAGCCTGGGCGCCATCGTAAATGCCACACGCACCGTGGCGGGCAAAGCGCAGACCGAACTGGCGGGCATACTGGAGCGCGTCCGCGGCAGCCCAGTGGTCCACGCCGATGAGACCGGCTGGCGTGAAGACGGACACAACGGCTACGTGTGGACTTTCAGCACCTCCGACCAGCGGTACTTCCTGCGGCGTGGTCGGGGCAAGGCCGTGGTCGACGAAGTCCTGGGCAAGGAGTTTGCTGGCGTGCTGGTCAGCGACTTCTATGCCGCCTACCACCATTACGACGGTCCCAAGCAACGCTGCTGGGCTCACCTGCTGCGGGACATCCACGACCTGCGTGTCCTCTACCCTGATGATAGATCACTGGCCCAGTGGGCTGACGCCGTCCACCAACTCTACCGTCAGGCCACGACCTTTACCCACCCTTCAGAACCACCACGCCGCACCGCCCAACTGACCCTGGAAAGGCGACTGCTGGCCCTCTGCCGTCCATTCCGGGACGACCCGTCGGCCGTCCCGGCCAGACTGTGCCGACGCATGGAGAAGCACATCAAGGAACTCTTCGTCTTCGTGGCCCAACCGGAAGTGCCGCCGGACAACAATGCCGCCGAGCGCAGCCGGCGCCATTTGGTGGTCAGCCGCAAGGTCAGCGGGGGCACCCGCTCAGCGCAGGGCACCGACACCAAGATGACGCTGGCCTCAATCTTCGGCACCTGGCGAGCACAAGCGCTCAACCCCATCGCTGCCTGCCGTCAACTGCTCACTTCCCCTCAACTCTGAACTGTTACCCTAACAGAACCGTCCTACACATAGCAACGGTTGTGTGATAAAATAGGTTTGGCGAATTATCTTTGTGGTAATTTGCTTCCTTATGACGCAACTTGATGACGTAAAAAGCCGGCTGGACATCGTCGAACTGGTCGGCGGGTACGTTCAGTTGCAGCGGTCTGGTGGTTCCTTCAAAGCGAACTGCCCTTTCCACCAGGAAAATACACCGTCCTTCTTCATTTTCCCGGACCGACAGTCGTGGCGCTGTTTCGGGGCGTGTGCCGAGGGCGGCGACGCGTTTGCCTTCGTGATGAAGGCAGACCGGGTGGACTTCCGGGAAGCGCTCGTCCGGTTGGGTGCCCGCGTGGGCGTGACCATCACGGACCAGGCGGAAACCGGAGGCCGATCACGCCTGTTGTTCGAGATTAACGATGCGGCACGCCAATTTTTCCAAGGCATGTTAGCGGAACCCGGATCCGCTTTTGTCCGAGACTACCTGCAAGCCCGGGGACTCAACGACCGATCGCTGCAGACTTTCGAGTTCGGCTACAGCCCGGCGCGCGACAATCGGCTGCTCACTCACCTGACCAGCGGCGGTTACGCCCCGGAGATGATCGCAGAAGCCGGCCTGGCCCGGGAAACGGAAGACGGTCGCTATTACGATCTGTTTCGGGGTCGGCTGATGATCCCAATCCGCGACTGGTCGGCCCGCGTGGCCGGATTCGGCAGTCGAGCTCTGGATGACAACGCCACCCCGAAATATCTGAATACTCCCCGCACTCCGGTGTTTGACAAGTCGCGGATCCTGTACGCAATGCACCTGGCCAAAGAGCCGGTGCGCCAGCATGGTGCGGTAATCGTCGAAGGTTACATGGACGCCGTGATGGCCCACCAGCACGGGTTTGACAACGTGGTCGCCTCCATGGGAACCGCTCTTACGGAACACCAAGTGTCTCTCGTGCGGAGGTTGACCCACCGCGTTACCATGGCTCTTGACGGCGATCCGGCGGGACGCAACGCTACGCTGCGCAGCCTGGAATCTTCGTGGGGTGTCTTCCAGCAGCGCGATCAACGATCCGCTCGGCAGGCAGGTGCATCCGTACTCCAACAACCTGAGGCATTGGACCTGCGCGTCGCGGAGTTGCCGCCCGGGAAGGACCCTGACGACTACATTCGCCAGGCACCCAACGAGTGGACTGAGTTTATAGAAGCTGCCGCCCCGTTGTTCGAATACCTCCTCGCCGCACTGACTGAACGTGTCGACATGACGAGCGCGGACGGAAGATCCTGGGCCGTGCAAACCATGCTGCGCTTCGTGGCGCACGTTCCTGACCTGATCAAACGAGATTTTTACCTCGACGCTCTGTCGGCGCATTTCGGCGTTGACATCGGCACTTTAAGGGCTGCAATGCCCGCGGTTACGCGGACGGACGGTCCGAGGCGGCAAAGCAATCGCACACCCAGTACCGCCGCCGACGCAACGACGCTGCCTGATCGCGACAAGAACGCTACTGAGGACTTGGTGTTGGCAATATTGCTTCAGTACCGGGATCAACTGGAAGGGGACGCAGTCAAGTCCCTGCATTCGGCATGGTTCAGTCGGTCTGAGAACCGCGAGATTTTTCTATCCGTATGTTCTCTTATGGAACCCGACACTGCTGGCGACGTATCCGTGCCGCCGGAGCTGGAGCCTTGCCTCAACCAATTGCGTACCAGCGACTTGATGCTGTCCACATCTGCCAAAGTCGAACGGGCATGGCGCCAAGCCTGTCTCAATCTCGAAAAGGAGCACCTGAACAAGGAAATCTTCCAATCAGCCGACGCGATGGAGCAAGAGGATATCTTCGAATCCGATTCGCAAATTCTCAGAGCCTGGCTGAACAACAAGAACCGCCGTCGCGAGATCGACATGCAATTGCAGCCGGCCTCGCCACACCACAGATAATGGAGGGGTTTATGACCATCAACAACCGCCGAAACGTAATCGTCCACGATGAAGACGGGGACTATGACGCGGGTGAAGCGGTCGCCATCTCCGATGACTCAGACAATTTCGGTCGGGCCCGTTCCAATCTCGCCGCTGCTGATGAGAGTGACTACGAAGACGAGCGGCCCGAAGAGGACGAAGCGACCGTAGCGGTAGTAATCGAAGACGACCCGGATTCCACGGAGGATGAATGGCAAATCCGCCGTGCGGCTGCCGTCCGCACCGTGCTCCCCGAGCTCGACGGGCCATCGGCTCGAGACATGGTTCGTGAGGAGCGCGATTGGGCCGAAGTCGATACGTCCGACGGGGCTGATGCTCTAGACGATCCGGTCCGAATGTACTTGCGTGAAATCGGTCGAGTCGACCTGCTCACTTCCGCCGACGAACGTCGCCTGGCTCGTGAGCTAGAGGGGCTAAACCACCTGCGTAAGTTCGATGGCATGAGGTATCTGGCTACGCTGGACAACCCGGAAGAACTTGAGAAATTGTTGGACGACCAACCGCTGCTCGAGTCAAAGGACACGTGCAGGAAGGTAGCCGCTCGCCTCGCCAACGGCTTCAGCGTTAATTACCTGCCCGTTATCGGCGACATCGAGTTGGACAACGCGGTCTGGGAAACCACCATGCTTTTGCTGGCCCGTATCGCCAACGCGGCGCCTTTGGTTCGCTCCCTGGCGCGTTATCTCGAACTCAACGAAGCCATGCCCCTGGATGAGGTCAAGGTCTCTCCGGCGCTTCGGAAAGCCATCGACGCCGAGGTGTCCCCGGAGATGATTGAACAGGTAGCCATCGATCTCGGGATCAGCGTCGAGGTCGCCTACCAGCGCATCGTACAGCTCTCGCTGGATACCTGGGTCTTGCCCCGTAACATCGTTGACGCAGTCACCGCCTACGTGCCGATTTGGGCGGAGCTGCATCCGGATGGCGTGGAAGGTTGCTACAGCCCGGAACAGGGGCTGGACGTGCCGTCGGTGTACGTGCACGACGACAAATGTTCGCTGTTGCTACTGTCCCAACTGCTCCGCGACCCCGGGCTGATCGACCGGGTCGAGGACAAGAAATTCGAGGCGGCAGGCTACTACTACATCACGATGAAGAACGGCGAACGAGCCCAGACCCATTTGACCGAAGCCAACCTGCGCCTCGTGGTAAGCGTGGCCAAGAAATATATAGGCCGGGGAATGGCGTTGCTGGATATGATCCAGGAGGGCAATATCGGATTGATCCGCGCAGTGGAAAAATTCGATTATCGCAAGGGTTACAAGTTCAGTACCTACGCAACCTGGTGGATACGACAGGCCATCACCCGCGCCATCGCGGACCAGGCTCGCACGATCCGTATCCCCGTCCACATGGTAGAGACCATCAACAAACTGATGCGGCACCATCGCCGGCTGCTGCAGGAAAAAGGCCGCGAGCCTTCCACCGAAGAGCTAGCGGAAGCCATGGAAATGACGCCCGAGAAGGTCGAGGAAATCCAGAAGATATCCCAGGAGCCGGTCTCGCTGGAAACCCCGATCGGAGAAGAGGAGGACTCGTTCCTAGGAGACTTCATCGAGGACCGTACCACGTTGGCTCCGGCCGACGCTGCCTCGGCACAACTGCTCCGGGAGCAGGTGCAGGAGGTGTTGGACACCCTGACTGACCGGGAAAGTCGCGTGCTGAAATTACGTTTCGGTCTGGAAGACGGGCGCACGCGCACCCTGGAAGAAGTCGGCCGCGAATTCGGGGTAACACGCGAGCGAATCCGTCAAATCGAGGCAAAGGCCATCCGCAAGTTGCGCCATCCCACCCGCTCCAAGAAACTGCGCGACTATCTGGAATAATGCCATCGGCTGCAGCCGTTTCATGGTGCGGGGCAGTGTTCGACACTGCCCCGCACACTTTTCGGTTGAGCCGTGACCCGTTCCTCGTAGACATTTTATAAAACCGCCAAAGAACGTTGGCGGATATGAAGGCAAATCTGCGCCGACATGCCTATACTCAGGGCTGCATACCCAGTCTGGAACGGTAAGGGAGGTAATATCGGTGGAAGCGATGGAGTTGCCGATTTGTCAGCAGTGCAACATTGGGTCGTTGGTACCACTCTCGGACTACGGTGCTCAGGGTGCTGCGGTCCACTATAAAGCTTGGACATGCACCAATCCCGGTTGCGGGTACAACATCAAAATCCGCAACGGAGATATCTTTGTCAACGAACCTATCAGGGCGGGAAGGCACTGATCACGGCGACCCGCCTGAGCGGGATTTCCTAGGCAGACCGCCGGAATTTCGGCGGCACGGTATCGCGCGCATGAACGGAATATGGCGCGAAGAATACTCAGGGAACAAATATGCAAATTGGACTTGATTACATGCAGATGCGCGCCCGAGCGCAATATTACGGGTTGCGCTGGGCGGGCATCTCTCTCATGGCGGTTGGCGGGACATTGGCCGTCGCAGGCCTCGCATATTACGGATATCTCTACTTTTTGAGGGCCAGCCTCGACGATTATGAGGCACAACGTCAGGACGCCACGGTGATCGAAGCCGCAGCGCCGGCGGGTACAGACGGCGGAACGGGGGCATCCATTGTGTTCTTACCCGTAGCCGTTCACGCCCAGCGGGTGGCTGAACTGGGTTACGCAGAGATGCCCAGCTCAGCCGCGTGGCCCGTAGGGACCCAACCTCCGACAAACCGCTTGATCGTGCCGGCGTTGGGGATCGACGCCAAACTGGACGAGGTCAGCGTTACCGGCGATTCTATTGCCAACTACGCTTCCGGAGACAATCCGGCAGCCGGATACGCTCCGGTGACGGCAAATCCTGGCGAACGCGGGGCCATGTGGTTGTTTGGGCCGGCCGGCTCCGGTGTACGCAGCTTTGGGAGCATCACCCGCGCTCCTCGTCTGCTCACCGAAGGCGACGAATTGCTGATGTTCGTGAACACCTCAGAGCGTGATTACCTGTATGCGGCTACGCACACCGAGGTGGTTAAAGCTACCGACCTGCGTTTGAACAGCAGCGACCGGGCCACCATTCACTTGGTCTTGCCGGTCCCCAGTGGGTGGTACGACCACTTCCTGATCCTCAGCGGAGAGCTGGTGGGCGTCCGCTAAGGTTGCCCACCCCATCGACCGACAGGCTATTCGGTCTTGCTTCGTTTCACTACGGCTGCGGGAACCAGCCGCAGTTGGTATATGCGGCGCCCTCGTACTTGCGTGACTTCGATCGACGTCTGATCCGAGACGACTACGTCTCCGACAGATGGCATGCGTCCCAACTGGGTATACACATAGCCGCCGATCGTATTGACGTCGCCGGAATCGAGTTTCAACCCGACGGCGCGTGACACGTCCTCCACCGGGGCCGTCGCTTTGACCAGCCATGATCCATCGGCTACGGGCTCGAGCTCTTCAGCTTCAGCGTCGTCAAATTCGTCGTCAATTTCTCCAACAATCTCTTCCAGCACGTCTTCCAGCGTGACTATGCCCTCGACTCCGCCGTACTCGTCCACCACAATCGCCATCTGCAACGATTTTGACCGCATCAAGTGGAGCAGATCGTCGACAGCCATGTTTTCCGCAACGAATTCGGGTTCACGCATAATGGCGTTGACCTTGGATTCGGTTGCGCCGTTCGCCACCGCCTGCAGCACGTCGCTGATGTGGATGATACCCACGACGTTGTCCATCGTGTCGCAGTAAACCGGAACCCGCGTATGCCTGGTGCTAACCAGCATCTGGACCAGATCGTCCATACGCGTTGCCACCTCCACGGCCTGAACGTCCAGCCGAGGCACCATGATGTCCTGCACGTCAAGATCGTCCATGTGGCTGATGGACCGGACCATGTCGATATCATTGCGGTCCAGGTTCATGAGTTCCGCGGGGGTTAGCGTCGGCCCGTCGGAATGACCGTTTTCAGGATCGCCGTCACCGCTTCCGTCAACAGCTATCGGCAGGCTGGTGCCACTTCCGGAACCGACCCAGTTTCCATTCCCCGCCCACGCCCTGGGATCCGCCACCCGGCGCACAACGCGGGGCGAGAGTCGAGCCCAAAGGCGTGCACTGAGGTAAACGCCCGCCAGTATCGCGGAGGTCACCAACACCGCCAACGCCAGCGCAATGACGGGCGGCGATCCGTTGGAGAATTGGTATGCGATCGCCAACCCAGAGCCGCCGGCCGTGGCAGCGGCAGCAGCTAACAGGATCCCAATTGCCGGGGATGTCGGCCGGGTGAAATAGACCGCGGACGCTTGGCTTTGTCGTCTGGACGCTGCAGCGACACTAGCCCAAGCGAAGATCAGCAGCGAGGCTGCCAGGAACAATAACGGAGGTAAGCTACTATCAGTATCCAAGCCAGAGGCCCTCAACCGGCGCTCGCGGCACCGAGAGCGGGTCAGTCGCTCCCGCTTTTTCGTTGCTGGAGGAGTCTAGCAGGAACGCCGACGGCGCGTCTACCCTCCGGGATGTCGCGAGTGACCACTGAGCCGGCGCCGGTGGCCGCGCCGTCCCCCACGGTTACTGGGGCGACCAACATCGTGTCGCTCCCTATGAACGCTCCTCGCCCGATCACTGTTGGGTGCTTGTCCACCCCGTCGTAGTTGCATGTGATAGCGCCGGCTCCGATGTTCACCCCTGCGCCGATATCGGCATCGCCCAGATAGCAAAAGTGGCCGGCAGCGGTACCCTCGCCCACGCGGCTGTTTTTTACCTCCACGTAGTTGCCCAAATGTACACCGGACTCGATCAATGCTGCGGGGCGCAGGTGGCTGTACGGGCCGATTTCGACATCATCCTCGACCCGCGCCTCTTCGAGGGTCGAAGCCACAATACGGCACCGATCGCCAACCGAGGAGCCACAGACGCGAGCGTCTGGCCCGATCTCGCAGTCCTCGCCTATGATTGTGTTGCCCACGAGCATCGTGTTGGGTTGCAGCACCGTATCCTGACCAATCGCCACATCGGCATCGATGTAGGTCGCTGCCGGATCGACCAGCGTGACGCCTTCAGACATCCAGAAGCGGTTGATCCGGTCCCTGAGAACTGCGCCGACCGCAGCCAGTTGCTCCCGGTCGTTTACGCCCATCGCCTCGTCAGCCAACGCAATCGGCGCGGCCTCAACCGCGTCTCCGGCGTCCACTGCCGTGGCCGCCAGAGCAGTCAAGTAGCGTTCTCCCGCAGCGGACTCCGGCACTGTCCCGATGCATTTGTCCAGCCAGGGACCGTCGAAGCAGTAGACCCCGGTGTTGACCTCAGCAAGACCACAAGCGGTTTCAGCTCGATCAGCGGCCTCCTCTATGCCCAGCACCTCGCCTGTTCCATCTACCGAATGGCACTCTACTCTCTTGATGTGCCCCAGGTCCGGACCGAAAGCGTCGGCGGCAGACAGTATGGTCATCCGGCGCTTCGAATCAGTCCGGTGGTTCTCCAACAATCTCAGGATCGATTCGGGTCTCACCAACGGGGTATCGCCAGCCAGGACGACTACCAGGCGCGGGATCGCAGGCAGGGCAGCCAGGCCGCAAGCGACGGCATCGGCCGTTCCGTTAGGCGAGGCTTGTACCGCGAAGATAACTTCATCTCCCAGGATACCGGCAATCGCATCCCGATTCTCCGGAGATGCGACTACCATGAGCCGGGAGATTCCGCACTCTTGCAGCGCTGCAATGGGATAACGGATGAGCTCCCGGCCCGCCAGGGTGTGCAGCGGTTTTGGAATCCGCGAACGCATCCTGGACCCGCGCCCCGCTGCTAGAACTATACCCACGGCGTCGCTGTCGGAGTTGGTCGCGTTCATACCCCTGCCTCGCGTTCGTCTATTGTCCGCACTCACGGTTGGCACGATTATAGCAGCGGCGCATTGCCGCCCCGGATTGCACTTCCCGCCAGGCTATTCGGCGGCAAGCCTTGGGATTGGGAACCCACTTCACAATGCAAAAACCCAAACCGCTGCCCCTATGAGCAATCCGAGCAGCATCCCGCCGGCGTGGTTCACCCTGACCGCTGTGGACCCGTAGCCGAACCGCTGCTCCAGGTGGCGACCGAAGATTCCAACGCTGATGACGGTAATTACGCCGACAAATACCAGCGGTCCGTACACTAGGGCCGGAGTTGCGGCGTCTTTGAACAACCACGCCAGCCCAACCAAAACTGCCAGCGCGGTCAGCGAGAGCGCCATTCGCAACAGGCCAATGCGAAAGCCCCAGCCCATCAGAAAACACCAGCCAGCGAGGCCCAGCAAATGCCACGGCGAGTCGAAAAGTCCGAAAATCACGGGCCGATTGTGCGCCTTCACTGGCGGCGATGCAACCGAAATCGAGCTCCTCAATCAACCGTCGTGCGCCGTTGGTTGTGGCAAAATGACATGCACTCCAACCAGGACACACCAAGCATGAACATTGACCTCATACGCGCCGACGGACGGCGATGGGACCAGGCCCGCAGTGTACGCATCACGCCTGGATGCCAGCCTTTCGCCGAAGGTTCCGCCATGATCGAAATGGGCAACACGACGGTCCTCTGTGCCGCGTCGGTGGAGGAACAGGTCCCCCGGTGGATGCAGGGCCGCGGCTCCGGGTGGGTGACCGCCGAATACGATATGCTCCCCCGCGCGACATCCTCGCGTCGGTCCCGCGACCGTGATTCCGGTCGCACCGCCAGCCGGTCCCAGGAAATCCAGCGCCTGATCGGTCGCTCGTTGCGGGCCGCCACTGACCTGAAAGCCTTGGGCGAGCGGGCCGTCTACTTGGACTGCGACGTGCTCCAGGCCGATGGCGGCACTCGTACCGCCGCGATCACCGGCGCGTTTGTCGCGCTGCAACTGGCCCTGGAATCGCTGGTGGCAGCGCAAAAGCTCGACTCCATCCCGCTGGTCTGCTCCGTCGCCGCAATCAGCGTTGGCCTGTCAAACGACAACCTGTTGCTCGACCTGGATTACTCGGAAGATTCCACGGCCGATGCGGACTTCAACATCGTCATGACCGACGCCGGCGCCGTGGTTGAATTCCAGGGCACCGCCGAGGGCAATGCCTTTCCACGCCAACGGGTCGGCGAAGTCCTGTCGCTGGCAGCCCAGGGCCTCGAACCTCTATTCGCGGCGCAGCGAGCCGCGCTGGGGTGAAAGTTGACGGTCCCGCTTGTGTGAACAGCATTGGCGTATACGCAACCGCGAACCGGATGGCGCATACCGCCAATGTTCAGCAGGACTACATGATGTCGTTTGCCGTAATGCGAGGGGCTTCATTAACGGATCGGTTTGCAATTGCGCGGCGAGAAGCATTTGCAATCAACCAGAGCATTCTCGGCGTCGTTGGCGCTGAATTAAGCCGTTGAGTTATTGCTGCGAAGGGTTATGGCGTTGGCTACGTGCTGCAATGCGGCGATCTTTCCCAAGTCCGCCATATAGACATACTCGTAGGCGATTTCCCGACAAACCACCTCGGTTCCTCGAACCTTGATGGAGTAAGGAGCTGGCGCGTTCCTGGCGGTTTGGGTCGCTTGGGAGGCAGCTCGCGTCTGGCTGACAGTGAGGGCGTGGCGGGTCTGCGGGATGGTGGTTGCGGCCACAACCGTTTGGGTGGCTCGCATGGCCTGACGAGTAGGATATTCGCGGGTTTGGCTCATAGATTGCAGCGTCGCTTGAATTCCCTCCGCAATTATGGTCTGGCCAATCTCCGCCTGCGCCATCTTACGTCCGTCACCATCTCCGGCTATAGCGGCATACCCGAATATGCCAACCATCAGCAACAGCACAGAGAATGCTACGGTGCCCCCGATAATCTGTATCCTCCGTCGATTGGTCCGGTATGCTAGACAATCCTGGCAGGTGACCAAACGCCAGTTAATAACGGACCTTGCCGTCTGCTGACCCGACCGGCCTCACGCTGTTGTGTGTTGTCCCGTGGCGTAGTGGACGATGCGTGCGCTCTGCATATTTGGTCAACTCCGTACAGGAGCACAGGGTACGCTTGAGATACTTTATCCGGCATCGCCTTATTCGCGGGGTAACGGGCTACCCTCGGCTGTCTCATTTACAGCCTGTCGCAAAGCATCATTGATCCGGCCCTGCCAACCCGGCCCGCCTTCCAAAAAATGGGCCAGCAGTTCAATATCGAGCTCAACGCTGACCTCCCATTTGTTCAGTCCTTCCTGCTGGCGCCGGCGACGCAAATCCTGGGCCACCAGATGGGGATGAACCTCAATCGCTGGCCGTGACCGGGCCAACGTCTCGGCGGTCCATTCCGGGTTGTCCGGATCCCTGGCGATGCCAACGTTGATAGCAATTTCTTCGCCATGCTCCGCAGCGATCTCGGAAAAGGTCAGTTCGCTTGCTACCAGCTCACTAAACTGCTGGGTAGTCGAATCAGGTTCCTTCGTCATACGTTATCACCTCTGTGGCACCCGACCGACGCAGACTGATGATACGGGTATTATCGCCCCTCACCGTATAAATGACCGTGTGCAGGCGCGTGCCAATATAGCCGATGGCGCGCCAACGCATTTCACCGTCGCGCGGGCTCGGCTCGCTTACCGCCGTTGCCCACTGAAAAGATTCTTCCACTTCCGCGAAATCAAGCCCATGTTTGTCGCGGTTCTCCCTGCGTTTTTGCTCATCCCATTCGTAAGGCATATTTCATTCATTTCATGGTCCTCAGCGACGGGAGTGGCAGTGTAAAGTCCATTTTATCCCACCACTGCCCCCTCAGTATCCAGCACTGTCAACTCGTAACCCAACTCTCGCAGCGGCTCCTCGACCCGCTCCCGGTCTCCCACCACCAATACTCGCAACCGCTCCGTCGCGAGGTATTCCGCGCCCACCCGGTGGGTGTCGGCCAGGGTTACCCCGGCCAGACGCTGCTCGAAGGTCCGGAAGTAGTCCGATGGCAGGTCGAACTGGACCAGCGGTACCAGTTGGCCCAGCAACTGGGCCGGCCGCTCGAACCCGGATGGGTAGCCCAGCCGCAAACCGTTCTGGGCGTTTTCCAATTCTTCGACGGTCAGAGGACGTGCCCCGCTGATGTCCTCGAATTCCCGCAGCGTTTCGATCACCGCTTCCCGAGTCACCTCGGTCTGGACGCTCCCGCCGGCGGAAAGCAGCGAAGGCGCGTTGTACCAGGAAATCCCCGAGTTGTAGCCATAGGAGTACCCCTTGTCCTGTCTCAGGTTCTGGTTGAGGCGAGCGGAAAACTGTCCGCCGAAAGCGTAGTTCAACACGGACAGGGGCATGTGATCCGGGTGATTGCGTTGCGCCAACGGCATCCCGGCACGGATCACCGACTGGGCAGCGGCCGGCTTGTCGATGAGGAACAGCTGCGGGCCGCCGCCCGTCGTTCCGGCGGGGACATCGACATCTGCGATACCGTCTGCGCGCGACGACCAGTCGCCGAAATACTCTTCGGCTGCGCGCATCGCCTCTTCGAGGTTCACGTCCCCGGCCACTAACAGGCACAGGCGGTCCGGTCGCAACGCCTGGCCGTACCGCGCAACCAGGTCGTCGCGTCGCGCTGCGGACACCGTGGCCTCATTGCCCAGGCTCGAATGCGCGTAGGGCGACTCCGGTCCGAAAATCAGTGCGCCATAGTTCGAATCCGCCACGAACCCGGCGTCGTCCCGGGCCCGGCGCAAATCGGTCAAGCGCTCGCGCCGCACTCGGTCCAGTTCGTGGTCCGGAAAATTGGCGTTGCGCGCCACGTCGGCGGCCAACCCCAGGGCGTGACGCCAGTGCCGGTTCAGCGTCTCCGCGGTCAGCAGCGTCACCTCCTTGCGTGCCTCGACCGAAAGTCGCGACCCGATATACTCGAAAGCGGCGGCGATTTCCTGGCTGCTCCGGTTGGTGGTTCCCTCGTCCATCAGGGCAGCCATGAACGACGTCAGGCCCGGCAGCCCGGCGTCATCCCCAATCGCTCCCGCCCGGGCCAACACCGAGAGGGTCACCAGCGGAGTGCCCGTTTTGGTGACGACCGCGACTTCCATTCCGTTGGGCAGCCGAGCCCGCTCCGGTACTGGCGGGACGAACTCCGGCGTCGGGCCGCCCGCCGGCTGCTGGGTGCGATCCAGCGCAACGGTGGCGGTGCTGAGCGCGCGTTCCGGGTACACCCGCATCCGTACCTGTCCGGCTGCCATGATCTCGTGGTGCGCTTGCAGCACGTCTTCTCGCGTGACGCTGCGGTATTTGTCCATCGCCTGGTTGAGAGCGCCCGGGTCGCCGGTGAACACGTTGAAGTAATTCAGGGCATCCGCGCGTCCGCCGAAACCGCCGACCCGCGACAGCATCCGTTGGTGCTGCATCTCGATGCGGTTGACCGCCCGCTCGAACTCCTCCTCCGTCGGCGGGTCATCCGCGATGCCGGCCAGCACCGCCTCGGCCGCTGCCTCCACTTCGTCCAGCGTGTGCCCGTCCGCGGGCGTCAGCTCCATGCGAAACTGCCCGGCGATTTCCGCCGCGTGGTAGCCCACCGAGGCGGACTGGGCAATCTGCTTGTCATAAACCAGGGTCCGGTACATCCGGCTGCTCTGCCCGTCGGACAGGATGGCGCGCAAAATGTCCCCCGCGTCGTCGCGACCCGAAAAGTTGGCCGGAGCCAGCCACGCCGCGTAGATCCGGGGCAGCGTGACCCGGTCGGTCATTTCCAGGTCCACCCTGCCCGATAGCAGCGAATCGGCCCGGTCGATGCGGCGGACGCTTGGCCCCGGGTTCAGGTCCGAGAAGTAGCGGTGCGCCAGGTCGAGCGCTGCGGCAGTATCAATATCACCGGCGATGGCCAGGCTGGCATTGGACGGCGAGTAATACTGGCGGAAGAAATCCTTCACGTCGTCCAGGCTCGCCGCGTCCAGGTCCTCTTGGGAACCGATGGTCATCCAATGGTAGGGATGCGGAAGCGGGAACAGCGATTGCTGCATGTGCCACGACGCCATGCCATAGGGACGGTTTTCGTAGCTCTGCCGCCGCTCGTTTTTCACCACGTCGCGTTCGGTATCGAACCCTTCCTGGTCCAGCGCGTCCAACAGGAACCCCATGCGATCCGCTTCCAGCCAAAGTGCCAGTTCCAGGTAATTGGAGGGCACGTCCTCCCAGTAATTCGTCCGGTCCCCGGTGGTCGAGCCGTTCAGCGTCGCCCCGATCTTTTGCAGCGGCTCGAAATGGCTGGACTTGTGGTGTCGCGTCCCACGGAACATGATATGCTCGAAGAGATGCGCGAAGCCGGTGCGGCCAATCTCCTCGTCCTTGGAACCCACGTGGTACCAGACGTTGACCGCCGCCACGGGGATCGAACGGTCTTGATGCAGAATGACATCCAGGCCGTTGGGCAGCGTGTGTTTCTCAAAAGCGATTCCTGACATGAGCGCTTCCTTTCGCCGCAAACGGCTTGAATGGAGATGGCTGGGCCATTGTAGCATCGGCGTTTACTTCGAGTTCCCGGACGCGAGCAACCCAGCGTCATTCTATTTTCGAGATTTCTTCGTCGTCGTTCCTTATTTCGGTCCCGTCATTCCTGTGGAAGCACGAATTCAGAGAATCCCTCTAACATCGAGCCTTGGCTTTTGAGCACAGTCAGGCGCGGCGGTCAAACGATTTGCGAATAATCGAAAGACCCGGTGAACAACCCCGACCGCTTGCTTTCGCGGCCCAGTCGACCCTTCCCGAGACGTAACCATGCTCTACGAAGTAGAAGTAGTCGCCGACGGCAACAGCCCCATGGACCTCAATCGGGTCTTTGACCTGCTGACCGACCCGCGGCCCATCGTGCGGGTCCTGGCTCCGGACGCAATAGGCGAGGATGTCTGGTGCGATGTGGTCGGTTGGGAAAACGGCGAACCCTGCGCCGCCATGGCCGCCCTGTCCGAGGACTCCGGCGAGGGCGTCATCATGCTGATCTACGGCGGCGAGGACGGCATCCGCCTCCGGCCTGCTGACGCCTCCGACGCTTGGGATGTCGGATCCGCCAGCCAATGGGGCGAGCCTTGCCTGATGCTGGGCAGTGACATTCGGATCGAGTACCTGCCTGACGGGTGGGACTACTCCCAGCACCCGCACTGAGGCTTCACCGCCTTACTCCGCCGGCGCCTCGGTATCCCCGTCCTCAGGTTCGTCGTCCCATATATCCGGCTGCACCTTGATTTCCGCCGTCAATGTCGTCAGAACCCCCGGCAGGTCGCGCCGGTAACCTCCGACGCGGTCCTTGCGCGCTCGCAGGCGCGCCGTCGGTCCGCCCTTCAGCTGTCGGTACAGCTCGTCACCGTCGTTATCCAGGCAGTCATCCATAGCCAGCGCGGCCACATAGGATCGCCGGGCCGCTGAAGTCGCCTGGCGCTGCATGATCTCCTGGTACAGTCTCCAGCAGGCGGGGCTTTCCAACGCGCCCCTAGAACAGAGCAGCGCCACCCGGTCGAAGTCTTTGAAGCGGCTCATCGGGGGGATCACCGAGGTGTTGTACGCCGCTTCCTCGTCGTCCGCCAGGAGACTCCAGCATTGCAGCCCAAGCGACCTCAGTTCCGTCTCCAGCCACCTCACGACGGTGTCATCCGCCACTGAACCGATCAGGAGGACCCGCCGGTGGGGAATGGTCTGATCGCCTGATCCGGCCTGACCGTCGATGAACTCCGGCGGCACTCCGGCCGGCCGCAGGAAGGACTCGGGTATTCCGCCGTTGGAACGCGCCAATGTGTCCGCCCCGACCATGCTTGGCCCATCGTGGCGCAATGTTTCCAGCCCCAACGCCGCGCTCAGATCGCAGTCCGCGAACAGGGTCATATCGAGAACCACGTCCTCCAGCAACGTCCGATCCAGGCGAGTCCGCACCAGCGTCGCGCGCCGCAGATCGCAGCGGGTGAGATTGGCCACGTCCAGGCACGCCGCGCTCAACTTGGCCCCGCTCAGGTTGGCGCCGGTCAGGTCTGCCATGGTCAGATCGGCTTCGGTCAGGTCCGCCCCGGCCAGGTTCGCGCCCACCAGCGTCGCGAACGCAATGTCGCAGTTGGAAAGGTCGGCTCCCCGCAGGTCCGCGTTGTCGAGGTTGCTGCCTCTAAGGTCGGAGCGCAGGAACGTGGCCTCAGCCGCATGCGAATCCGCGAAGTTTGCCCGGTTGAGATTGCAGCGCGACAGGTGCGCCCCTCTCAGGCGGGCTCCGACGAAATTGGCATGCCTCAGATCTGCCGACGTCAGGTCGATCTGGGTCAGATCGTCGTACCCCAAATCGACGCCGGGCATCTTGATCCCGCTGAGGTAGGCGCCCGAAAGATCCAGGCGCGGGCGGCTTTGAAACTCGCGCGCCCGCCAGCGCGCTATGGCGAAGGTTCGCCTCTTGGCGATAGCAACGTGCTCAGGGTTCGCCAAGCAACTGCTCCAACGCTGCCGTCCTCGCGCCTAGTCGTCGCCGACCGGAAGGACAGCCTCTCGCTCCGCGAAGGCCGGCATCACTTCGGCAGCGAATATGGACAGTTGCTCTCGGAACTCGCTCCACGGCATGCCTTCCGGCCACTGGAGCACGATGTCCTCCAGGCCGGGATACTTGTCCTCAATCTCGCGCAGGAACGCTATGAAGTCGTCCGGGTTGCCGCAGAACCAGGCTTTTTGCTCCACACCGTCTTCGACGCGCGGCGTTCGGGCCGGCGCGCCCGGCGTTCCCCACGGCCGACCCTGCTCGTCGGTGTAACGCACGAACCCAAAGGGGGCGAACCATTTGTAGCGCTCGTCGTGGAAGGGTCGCACCTTTTCGATGGCCTCTTCCCGGCTGCCCGCGATGTAGAAGCCAAACCCCAACGCCATGTCACCGCCCAGCGGGATGTCGCGACCCGCTTCCGTTGCGGCGTCGTGATACTGGGTGATCATCTGCTCCGCGTACAGTTCGCCCGTCAACGCCACCATCGCCTTGATGCCCCTTTCAGCGATGTAGTTCAGCGTCCGTCCGCTGGCGATAGGTTGCCAGATCTCCACCGGATTGCTGACCGGCCGCGGCACCATGGTGATTTCTTTCAGGTCATACCCCCGATAGGGCACCTGCGGCGGGATCGTGTAGTACTTGCCGTTGTGGCTCCATGAGTCCTCGTTGAAAGCCTTCAGGATGACTTCCATCTGCTCCAGGAACAGTTCGCGGTTCGCGTCGTTGTCAATCACCGGCGCGCCGAACGTTTCCACCTCGCGGCTGTGATAACCACGACCGACACCGAATATCATGCGCCCGCCGGTCAGGACGTCGGCCATGGCGAAGTCTTCGGCCACCCGCAGCGGATGCCACATGGGGATGATGTTGAACGCCTGCCCGAACTTGAGGTTCTTGGTCTGTCCCGCCAGGTGTACTCCCATGAGGATCAGGTTGGGAATGCACTCGTAACCCTCGTGCTGGAAGTGGTGCTCCGCCATCCACATGCAGTAGAACCCACGCTCGTCCATGTGCTTGGCCAGCGCTTCAGCGTGATCGTATGCCTGGATCAACTGGTCGTTGGTGTAACGCCGCTGGTCGGCCGGAGTCCCTTCCGCGCCAACGTTGTCCAGGTCGATCTGCCCCACGTACAGAACCGAAAACCGCTTAATCATCCAATCAGTGCTCCGCTCGAATAGTGATCGCGGCGCATTATATCACGCGCCTTTTTTGATCGTTTTGCCTGACGCTTTGGAGCCCCCCGACCTGGCCGGCCGTACCCCGCGCAACTGGGGTGAGTGTGCTACAAGATGGCCTGCAGGGCCATCCGGTTTCCCTAAATGTCATTGCGCCGGTTTCCCTGAATGTCATGGCGAGCGAAGCGTGGCAATCTCGTTCCGTGAGCCATGACTCTTGCCAAAACCCGCTGCGTCGACCCGCGCCCTCCGCCTCGTATCATTGCCTTCCACGATAATCGAATGACCCTGCCCGCCGGACATTCATAGCAGAGGTCAACCCGCTATAATTCCACCGTTCCGATTTCACCTGACATAAGGGAGGAGTTCCCATGGATTTGACCCTGAACGGTAAGGTTGCAATGATCACGGGCGGCAGTCGTGGTCTCGGTCGTCAGTGCGCCCTGGCCCTGGGCCGGGAAGGCTGTGCGGTCGCCATTTGCGGACGCGACGGCGAGCAGGTTGAGCAAACCGTGTCCGAGCTGACCGCGCTCGGCATCAACGCCAACGGCAGCCAGGCCGACGTCACCAGTTCCGACGACGCGGACCGGTTCCTCCAACAGACCACGGCGGCCCTGGGCGCTCCCGACATTCTGGTAAACAACGTTGGGGGCCGCCGCGGTTCCGTCCTCTTCGACGAGACCTCGATCGAACAGTTTGTGGAAGGGTTGGAGGTCAACCTCATTTCAGCGGTCCGCATGACCAAGCTGGCCTTGCCTCACATGCAGGCCCAGGGCTGGGGCCGCGTAATCAACATCGCCTCGATCTACGGCCGCGAACACGGTGGTTCCGTGGACTACATGACCGGCAAAGCCGGGATGATCGCCTTCTCCAAGCACCTGGCCCTGCAACTGGCCCAGACTGGCGTGCTGGTGAATTGCGTGGCCCCCGGCAGCATCGATTTCCCCGGGAGCACCTGGGACCGTTTCCAGCAGAACAACACCCCCGAGGTTGTGGGCGAGTTCATCGACCGCAATCTCCCCATGGGCAAGTTCGGCTGGCCGGAACCCATCGGGGAAACTGTGGCGTTCCTGGCCTCGGATCGGGCGGGCCTGATCACCGGCGCCTGCATCAACGTGGACGGCGGTCAGTCCAAGTCACTGTTCTAGCCGACCGCGCCGCCCCGAAACCCGGTGCACCCAAACCCCGAGACGCGCCGTGTGAACCATCGCCGGCGCGTCTCGCTGATCTCGATCTTATCGGACGGCCACTTGACCGCCGATCCCTATGACTCTGCGGTCAGCCGGCCTGGTGCACCGTCCCAACAAACTCCATCCAGGCTTCCACGCACTTTTCTGGCGCGGAGTGCTGCACATAACCCCCGGCTCCCGGGACCCGCGCCAGGGTGCAGTTGGGCATCCGGTCGGCCTGCCCTTGCGCGCGGTCGGGGATGTCGCCCTCGCTCAGTTCGCCGACCATCGCCATCGCCGGCGTATGGATTGACGCCAGTTTCTCCGTCAGGTTCTGCGTGCCCAGGTACGCCAGCGTCTCCAGGACCACGTGGCGGGACGTCTGGCCCATCTGCTGGATGTACCACTCGTGATGCCCGGGAGCCGCGGTCGCGCTGACCCGGCGTCCTCCGGTAGCCCGCGCCCAGCCTTCCACACCCTCTTCCTCCACCAGCCGATGGTAATTCTGGTACGTGTCAACGCCCGTGAAGTTGTAGGGCGACGTGCACGTCGTCACCGTGTGCAGCCGTTCCGGAAACTGGTAGGCGAATTGCAGAGCGATGGTGCCGCCGATGGTCTCTCCGATCAGGTGCACCTTGTCCAGTTCCAGGTAGTCGAGCAGGTTCCGCAGGTCTCCGGCGAAGCCCTCCAGGGACCAATCGTAACCGGGTTCCGGCACCGTTGAACGGCCGAAGCCTCGCGCGTCCACCCGGATCACCCGGTACTGCCGGGCCAGCAGCGGCGGCCACGCGTACCACAGCCGGGCATTCTTGGCGTTGCCGTGATGCAGCACGATGGTCTCGACCGACGCCGGCTCCCGCCAGGGATCGGTGTAGTTATCGTCGTCGTAGTACATCTCCAGGTCGCCGGCTAGCGGGGCAATTGGCATGGTCCTCTCCTGCGTTTGATCGCCTGTGTGGGGCAGAGCCCGGGTACTTGCGGGCGCGTTTGCAACGTCAACAGCTAAACGTCGAGACCGCCGCCCGGTGTCTGATCGGTCAGTGGGATCTGCACGCTGACTCGATCAACATCACCGACGCTGCGGGTCGTGTGGCCGCGGCCGCTCAGGTCCTCGCACAGTTCGATGTCGCCAATGTTGAAGATCCGCTTGGTGCCATCGCCCAGCCCAATCTCCACCTGGCCCTGCAGCGTGATGACATACTGCCGTCGCGGCGCGGTGTGAAAGTCCACCAACTGGGTGGGTTTCAAGCTGCTGAACTGCACGCCCGTGGCCGCCTCGGTCGCGGTCCTCAACGCGTGGCCCACCTGCTCGAAGGGCAGCTCCATTTCTTCGATGTGCGATTCGCCATCCTCGCCCGTGTAGATCCTGACTACCTGCATTTCCTGTCCTCCGGTTCCGCGTCGGTTGGCGTCATCATAGCACCGGTTACCCCTGAATGCTGCTGCTGCCGTGCGCGCAGATGTCCAGCAGACAACAACCGTGGCAGCGCGGCGCATTCTTCGTGCAGGCGGCCTTGTGGTGATGGTCCAACAGGGCGTGAAACTCATTGAACAGGGAGACATCGGCCGGCAAGTTGGCATGGAACAACGCCTGCCACCCTTGGTAGTTGTCGCGCTCCATCGGTGAATGTCCGACCCGCTTCAGGATCCGGATGGTGTAGGCGTCGATAACGAAAGACGGCTTCCCGGCCGCGTACACCAGGATGTCGTCCGCAGTTTCCGGCCCTATCCCGTAAATGCCCAAAAGCTCACCCCGTACCGTCTCCGTGTCCGCCGCGAACATGTCGTCCAGGCTGCCGCCGTAGCGCTCGCACACGTGAGCTGCAAACGCCTTCAGCTTGCGCGCCTTGGCGTTGTAGTAACCGGACGGCCTCACCAGTTCGGCCAGCGCCTCGACGGGCAATGCGTGGATCTCCGGCCACCCGTCTATCCCAGCGGAAAGCAGGTTATCCAACGCCAATTCGACGTTCCGCCACGCGGCCGCCTGGGTGAGGATGGCCCCGGCGATCATCTCAAACCGGCTGGCCGCCGGCCACCAACCCTGCGGGCCGTAAGCGTTCAGCAACCGCCGGTATATCTCCGACAGCCCGGGCTGCGTCTCGGCCGTGTTCACCTGCATCGAACCAGGCGGGAGTAGCAATGGAACATCGGGATCACAGCAGCACTGGCACCGCGTCGGCAAGTTCGATGCCCTGCTCAGTCAGGCTACACCGGTACGCCCAAACCGCCACTCCGGCATCGTGCGCCTGCCTCAGCGTCGCGCCCAGTAGCGGGTCTGCTTCGTCGTGCGGCGCGAACGCCTCCACGTCCGCACGTTGGATCACGAATACCACCGCGCCCTGGTGTCCCTCCTCCAGCGCCGCCATCAAACTGCGCAGGTGTTTCACTCCCCGAATGGTGGGAGCGTCCGGAAACAAACCCACGCCATCCTCAACCAGCGTAACCGACTTGGTCTCGACGTAGCATTTGCCCGCGGGCCCTTCCAGCAGGAAATCCAGGCGGCTATCCCCATAGACTTGCTCCCCTCGCGCCACCGGGTAGCTGCGGAACTGCGGCATACGCCTCTGTGCCAACGCCTCGGCCACCAGCTTGTTGGGCAGCCGGGCATCGGCGGACGACAGCGCGCTGCCGGTGTCCACCAGCGCCAGATCGTAGCTCGTCTTCCTGCCGGTTCCGCTCGGAGCCGGCGCCAGGAGGACGCGAAACCCCGGCACCAAAAGCTCGCCCATTCGACCCGAATTGGGCACGTGCACCAGATATTCTTTGCGTTCCACGTCAACCAGAGCCGCGAAACGGTTCAGTCGCTTGATGAATCGCCCTTCAACCAAGGGAGGGAAGCGCACCGGAGTTCTCCTGCAGTGTCCGTTTACTTCGGTGCCGTCCGCCCGGCCTTTGCCCGCGGACACCACCAATTCGGATCTAACCGAGCATTTAACAAAAGCGTAATCAGTTCGTAATCGTGCGTTAATCCGTTATGCCCAATATAAAACCATCGGCAGCGGCCTTCCAATCTATCCGTTTGTTGCTGATAAGGTTCGGCGATGACCACGCACAGAAGTTATCAAACCTACAACGTCGCGCCTCGCGTCCTCCTGTTGGGACCGGGTTGGGAAATGATCCAGGGCGCACTCGCCGCCGCTTCTGATACCGGCGCCATCGAGGTGATCGGTGCGGATTGCGATTACGACGCGGACTTCGACTACGGTGTCGATTCTCCTACGGTGTTGCTCCTGTCTCCGGACGCGGATCTGCCCGTGCAACCGGACGATGACAACGGCCCCCTGGTGCTCCGATGCGTCGCCGACGATGATTTGGATTCGCCCGATCTCTACGAAGATTCCGATGACTTCGTCGCCGTGCCCTGCGCCCCCACCGAACTGGTCAAACGCATCCTCCGCCTGGCTCAACGCCGGGCGATTGAATTGGGTTCGGCCGACTCGATACGGGTGGGCGGGATTTCGCTTAACCCGGCCACCTACCAGGTTAGCGCCAACGGTCGCCCGGTGGACCTGGCTTGGTTGGAGTTCCAACTCCTGCATTTCCTGATGGACAACGTGGGCAAGGTATTCACCCGGGACCAGCTGTTAGCCAACGTCTGGGGAGTGGAAAACATCGGCGGTACACGCACCGTGGATGTCCATATCCGCCGCCTGCGCTACAAGCTGGAAAACGGCGCCGAGACTTATTTCCGCACCGTCAAGAACGTCGGGTACGGCATGATTGAACCGTAGCCGCCTGGTCTCCTACAGAACGAATACCTACAGAACGGAAACCTACAGATCAAACACCCACAGCGCGGAAAGGGGCGAATTCGCACTCGCCCCTTTTTGTGTTGACCGGTATCCAGCCGTGGCTGCTACCACTCGGCCGGCAGGCTCACCACGCCGCGGATGTTCAGCAGGTTATGGTACTCCAGCTGGTTCGGATCGCTGGCGAACTTGAACGGTGGGAACTTGCGGGTCAGCGCCCGGAACGCTTCCTGCCCTTCCAGACGGGCCAGGTTGGCTCCCAGGCAATGGTGGATCCCGCCGCCGAAAGCGACGTGCGGATTCGGGTAGCGCGTGATGTCCAGATCCTCGGGGTTCTCGAAGGCCATCGGATCCCGGTTGGCGGAGTTGATGATGGTCATCACCTTCTCACCTTCGCGGATCTTCTCGCCGCCCAGTTCGATGTCCTCCAGCGCGATACGCGGGGCTCGCTTCACCGGAGAATCGTAGCGGAGCAGTTCCTCCGTCGCGCGTACCAGGAGGCTGTCGTCCTCCTTGAGCATGTTCCATTGCTCGGGGTTCTTCATCAGCGCCATGGTCCCGTTGCCCACCAGGTTGATCGTGGTCTGGTGGCCGGCGATGAGCAGCAACAGGGTGTTGCCCAGCACCTCTTCCCGGCTCAGTTCCCCCTCGCGTTCACCGATAGCCAGGACCGACAGCAGGTCATCGGATGGTTCGCTGACACGCTCTTCCACCAGTGGATTGACATAATCATTCAGGGTGGTAATGGCCTCGTGTACCCGGGTGTGCCGGTCCGGCGATTCCTGATCCAACGACAGCAACTGCCGGGACAGCGTTCGCAGGAACTCGCGGTCCTCCGCCGGCATCCCCAGCCAGTTGGCGATAACCAGCACCGGCATGGCATTGGCGAAGTCCCTTAGCACATCCATATCCCCGCTTTGCGGATCAAAGTCTTTCAAGAGGTCCTGGATGATGCCCTGTACCATCGCCCGGAAACGGTTGTCGATGTACTTGGGGTTAAACACCGGATGGACGGCGCGCCGCATCCGCAGGTGATCGGGCCGGTCCCGGCGGATGAACCAATTGTTCATGTAGTCGAGATTGAACTTGTACTTTGAGAAGTCCTCTTCCGAAATCGGCGGACTGGGTGGCTTATCGTCCCGCAGGAACACCTCGGACGAGAAGTACTCCGGATGGCGCAGCGCCCACACCACCGCCTGGTATGACGTGATCACCCACGTGTCGAACTTCTCGTTCCAGTACACCGGTGCCTCTTCCCGCAACATCGCGTAATACGGGTACGGGTTGCGCAGGTTTTCCGGAGAAAGCAATTCGTCGTGGATTCGATCTTTCAGCATAGTTGCGGCCTCTCATCCAACTGGGGTGAACATGTTTGAGTGACAATGTAGCGGCAACGCGTTTCGAGTGTCAACTTGCGCGGTTGCGGCGCAGCACGCGCACGTTCCACCAGGCGATCAGCGGCGTGATGACCACCGTGGGCAGTATCCAGGGAACCCACACCGGGTCCATATCGACGTTGACCACCGTCACCGCCGTGATCGTCGCGATGGTGCCGGCCATCATGTTGGTGAGATGCCGCGACACGCGACGGGCGCCGCCCGGCTGCCTCCGGTGGAAACTGGCGTCCGCCACCCCCAGTGCCAACGCGATCCCGCCGAAGACCAGCATTGTCACCCACTGGGAACTCCCGCCCATCGCCAGAACTATCGCGTAACCCCACATCGCCAGTCCGGTGACTCCAATGGCGGCGACGGCAACCCAGTCCACCGGGTGAGCCCGACGTTGCCGGTTACGGGCGAAACGCCACCCGGCAAACACCAGGCTCGGCTTTGTACAATCAAGCGGCATAGGCTAGCGTGTCGAGCATCCTGCGGTACAAGAGGCGCGGGACTTTTATCGATTCGTGCTCGCGCTCGGACGGCATAAAAGTACCCTGCTGCACCCAGAGGTGTCGTCTGACCAGGGCGATGGCGTCGGCGAAGGAAGGGCTGGTCTTGTCATACCATGCCGTGGTGCGCGGAGCCATGCCACCCTGCTGACCGATCAGGATATCCGCCGCCAGCGTCACCACGCTGAACAAGCCAAAGAGCGCGGGGGTGGTCCGCGCGATGGCTCGTTCCGACCACTGGCGCTGGGTTTCCATGCCCAGGTGAGCCCGCAGCTCCTCAAAGGTCACCTCGACCTGCCACCGCAGCAGATACCACTGCAATATCCGCAGCGGTTCCGCCGCGACGTCGGTGCATAGCAAGGCATAGGGCCCGCGGCGCTCCGCCAGGTATCTGACGACGACCCAACGTATGGGAAGGCGCGGCGGCCCGCCGTGGTACCACAGCGCCACGCCCGAAGCGAGCTCGACCATGGTGGTACTGCCGTCGGAACCGGTGGCGCGGTAGGGGGTCCATTGGGTAGCGGGATCGTCCAGTACCGCAGTGGGATTGGGCAGTCGCGCTCCGACCACCCGGGGCCGCCCGATCTGGCCGGGCCGCCGCGCTGGCGCGGGCTGGTGCAGGGACGCATCCTTGCGCAGTTTGGTGACGACGACAACGGGCTTCGACATGCCCTGGCAATGCCGCAGGAACTCCCGCTTGGCGTAGCCGCCATCGGCCACCACCACCAGGTCCCGGTCCGGCAGCCACCGGCGCCGGCAGACCAGCATCTGCTGGGCGTAGTCGGTGACCGTCTTGTGCCGGCGGCCTTTGCGTCGGTCATAGCGGGCCGACACCACCAGCGCGGTCAAAAACGGCAGCGCCCAGTGTCGACCCGCCCATCCGATACGCGTCAGCAACATCAGGCTCACCCATTGCAGTCCGGGAGTCATCACCACCTGGTCGTCGGTGGAGCGTACGGGATCCCGGTACCGCCCCTTGGCCGCAATCTTCCGGCCCCAGCGTCGGTCCACCGTCTCGTCAATGCCGAACACCAACGGCTCGGTGGACGAACCAAGGCGCCCGGCCACCAGCAGCAACAGCACCCGGCTCAGTCGCAGTGGCGACCACTGGGCGCGGTTGAGCACGTGGTGATAGATGGCGAAGTCGCCGTGCTGCCCAATCCCCAGGATGTTGAGGGCGGAGGACACGGTGCGCTTGCCGGGAGACAGGATCGCTCCTACCGCCAGGAGTTGAGCCTTGCGCCAGGTCCTGGGGTCAAACAGGTGCTCAAAGGGCAGCAGCAGGGTTACTATGACTGCGGGCAGGGTAGGCATGCTCGACCTCTTGTAGTGATTTGGTCGAGCTTACCCTGTTCTTATAATTCTGCTAGCTTTTGTACAAAGTCGAGACACCAGGTAGAAGCTGAACAACGCGATCAGGAACAGGAAAAGGCTGCTCCCCATGATCGCCAGCGGAATCGCTGTCAGGAATACCACCGTCATCCCTGCCGCATAGATCCGGCCTGCCAGCACATGCCACCGCCCTCCCTTCGCCGTAACCAGGGCAACCGCGGCGGTGGCCAGCGACACCGACCCGGCGGCGATATGCACCGCCAGCAATATCAGTTGGACCAAAAACACCCAGCCGCCGGAAGGACACCGCGAGCAGGCGCCGGTTTCACTCCAGCGCTCCCGCTTCCCGCAATTCCCGGTACTCCCCCTCGCTCAGCCCCACTATCTCGCGCAGCGCGTACTCCGTATCCTGCCCCAGCAGCGGTGCCGGTCGATCCAGCCGTCCCGGGGTCAGCGAAAGCTGCACCTCGGTATAATCCGTCGCATAGGGGCCCATTTCTGGGTGGTCCAACCAGGTGAAATGCTCCCGGTGCAGCAGCTGGGGGTCCTCGAACAGGTCGCGGGTGTCATTGACCACGCCGGCGGGTACGCCCACCGCCTGCAGCCGGCTCATCAACTCATGGCGGTCGTGATCAACCGTCCAGTCCGCAATGATGCCGTCCAGCTTGTCTTCATGCGCCTTGCGTACGCGAAAAGTGCGGAACTCGCCCGAGGAAATCTCGTCGAACCCATCCGACACAACTTCGTCGCGCAAAGCCTCCCACTGCTGGTCGGTGAACGCTGCGATGGCAATCCAACGGTCGGATTCGCCGTTGGCGTCCGAGGCACAGGGATACGCTCCGTGGGGCGAGGCCGAAGGGTGCCGGTTACCCACCAGTTCCGGTTCGCGTCCGTTGACGGCTGCGTCCAGCAGCATCGGCCCTTCGAAATGCAGACTGGTTTCCAACTGAGACATGTCAAGATGCGTCCCTTGGCCGGTGGCACGCTGCCGGTCCACGGCGGACAGTATCGCGGCCACCGCAAATTTCGGACACACGAAATCCGTATAGGCGCCGTAAGGGTTAACCGGCCCACGATCCGGCCAGCCGATGATGTTGGTGTATCCCGCCAGCGATGACAGCACCGCGCCAAACCCGGGCTGCGTTTGCATCGGGCCCCCGCGCCCCAGCATCGACGCGCTGAAAAGCACGATGCGCGGGTTGACCCTGCTCAGCTCGTCGTAACCCAGGCCCCAACGCTCCAGCGTCCCCGGCGTGAAGTTCTCGGTAACCACATCGGCCCATTCGGCGATGCGCAGGATGAGATCCGGAGCTTGCGGATGACCCATGTCTATGGACAGGCCATATTTGTTGGCGTTGTAGTTAGCGAAATAACCCGACCGGTTGATTCCCGATTCGCCACCGGCGAAGGGTCCGGCACGCCGCAGCGTCTCCGGCCGTTTGCCTGACTCCACCCGCAACACCGTCGCGCCATACTCAGAGAGGTACTTGGTCGTCATCGGCCCTACGGCCACCCAGCAGAAATCCAGTACCTTCAGCCCTTCCAGCGGCAAATCGGCCATTGTCAATCGCTCCGCATGCGCCCGTAACTCTCTAAGTTACGCTCAACTCGGTGAGCCGCGACAGGTCCCGTTCATTAAGGCCCAACTCCCCACCAAGAACCTCCCGGTTGTGCTCGCCGATACCAGGTGCTCGCCGGCGTATGCCCACACGTTGCGGGTGCTTCATGTCCTTCACGAAGTGTCCGGGGTAGGTGACGGTTTCGCCGATGTCGCTGTGTTCGACCTGATCGTAGTAGTCCCTCGCCGCCAGTTGCCGGTGCGCCAGGATGTCGCTAGGCGTAGCCACGGGAAAGAGCAGAATGCGCCTTTCCAGCGCGCCGTCGGCCAACTCGTTCCTAGTGTGCGTCATGAAGAAGGGAGCCACCGCAGCCACTGTCTGCTCCATGATTTCCGCCCGCGCCGTGCCGTAACCAAGCTCTTCCCAGTTGACCGCGTCCAGCTCCGGACTTCCCATTCCTTCTTCGGTCATCCATTCCAGCATCGCCCGCACGCTGCGAGCCGCTCCCGCCGTCCCGCCGCCCGGCTGAAAATTAACGTATCCGTCCTTGCACGGCCAGTTGATACGCGTAAACGTCCCGCCGGCGGATTCCCGGTAAGCGCCCATGCGGCGCAGGATGGTCTGCTCCAGGTCCCAGTACTGCGGTGCGTGGGCCAGCGTCCGAGCCACTGCCTGCTGGCAGGACACGTCGACGTGTTGCCCCTCGCCCGTCAACTGCCGATGGGTATGGGCGATCATCGCGCCGGCCGCGCCCGCCGCGCTCCCGTGCTGATAGAACTGAGGCATACTGACCCTCAACGGAGGCCGGTCGCTGTCCCCGGTGAGATGCATGAACCCGCCCAACGCCATGCCGACGATGTCGGACGCCGCGTAGTCGGTGTATGGCCCGTCCTGGCCGAAGGCCGTTATGGAGACCACAACCAGCCGCGGGTTCAAATCGTGCAATTCGGTGTAACCCAACCCTAACGATGCCATGTAGCCCGGGTCCGCTGATTCAACGACGAAGTCGGCCTGACCCACCAGTCGACGGAACAGCGCAACTCCGTCCGTCTTGCTGACGTCCAGCGTGACGCCCCGCTTGTTGGCACTGTAGGCCCACCAGAACAGGCTGCGTTCCGCCCCGGGCTCGTCCTTGTAGAACGGCCCGATCTTCCGTGCTGGACTGCCTCCCGGAGGCTCGACCTGAATGACGTCCGCTCCGAGGTCCCCAAGCATCTTCCCGCAGAGTAACCCGCGCCCGTCGGTCAGATCGAGTACCCGGTATGGAGCCAGCAGACCCGGCCCGTAGTCGTCGGAATTGGACATCCGCACCGCCTAGAACGTCGCCAGAGGGTTGACTGGCGACCCCGTGGCGTTGTGCCAGCGCAGCGGCGCGACGGTGAACATAAAGTCCCACCGGTTCAGCCGACGACACACCGGAGCCACTTCGTCGAAATTGGCGGCGTCTATCAGCCACAACCCCATGCCGACGATCCCCACCTTGTGGATGGGCAGGCCCAGGTACGGATACTCGCTGGGCGCAACGTCCCATGAGGCGTCGCAGGCTGCGATGGACACTCCCCGTTCTCGAAGCCACGGTAACGTTTCCGCGTGCAAACCGGGCCGACCCTCGGCAGCCGTCGGAGCGCCCACTTCCTGCCGCCGCTTGTACCATCCCAGGCGAATGCAGAGCGCGTCACCCTCGGTGACCCGAACGCCCTGCGCTTCTTCGGCCGCTTCCAGATCCGCGGTGAACACCGGCTCGGCGGCGTCCAGCCAATCCTTGCCCTTCACGGCGGCGATATCCAGCAGCACTCCGCGCGTAACCACGCCATTGCGCACCGTATCGATGGCGCCGGCTCCGGCCTTGTTGGCGTTGTTGATGAGGCCGGCGTCCTTCCCGTTGTACATCTTGCCGTTCCAGAACTGGTGGCACAGGCTGTCCAGGTGGGTGACCGTCAGGCCGTGGAACGACACGCCGATGAAATCGCTGGCTCCCCCGCCGCCTTCAGACGGCGCGGACTCTCCAGTGGACACCATATAGTGCAGCGGCGGGATGCTGGTCACGTCCGGCGCCATCTCCGGCACCAGCAACCGAGAGCAGGTGACGCTTACGCCCTCGCGCACCAAAGCGGCAGCTTCCTTCCGCTTGGCGTCCGTAACCAGGTTCAGGGTGCCCAGTTCGTCGTCGTCGCCCCAGCGGCCCCAGTTGCTCAGCGAATCGAACCAGCCCAGCACTTGTTCCTCGGTGGGAATGTTCGGTGTCGTCATGTTGGTCCCTCCTAATGGCGAATGAACGGTCGGTTAATGTTCTGGTGGGGACAACCCAAGGCATTGGTTTTCGATAAAGTCTAACACTGCGACGGCTTTTCCTAGATGTGCTCTCATTTGTGCCGGCGAGACGGAGGACTGTTCACCGTGGGCGATGAGGTTTCGTTGGCTTATTATAGTATTGATGGCAGACTGTCGGTCGTCGTCCGCCAAAAATGACCGCAGGTCGTTAGCCCAAGTTTCGCTAAATGCTCTTGCCGTTCTCACGATGCTATCAGAGTTGGCATTGCCGACAGTGAATGCGATCTGATTGCTGACATATTGCGCCACGTTACCGCCCGCTGCCGAGTAAGCGTATTCCTCGTATATGGCCTGCACTGCATTCTCAAGCAAGCTTGCGATCATGATGCATAAGTAACGTCCCCAATGCACCTGCATTCTGCTCGCTACGCCAAGTTCCCTGAACAGTTCCAGGATTTCCTGCAACTGGTTCTGAGCCTTCGCGTTTTGCATTTCACAATCCTCCGAATGCAGCTGCTGCTTTCCGGAGGCGGGTTTGTACAGACTGCGTTTGAGCAGTACCGCCTGAAACACTGGCGATATATTCGCTGTCTTTGAGAAGCGCATCATGCGCAGCCTGTATGGTGTCGGGACTGGGCTCGGCTTCTCGCTTAGTGGCTATGCGTCGAGCTAAGCCGACCGACATCGAGTCAAAAACCGCAGCATTCATTTGTCTGCTACCGTCGGTGCGGAACGCTCGGTTGCCAACGGCAATATTGAACAGTTCCATCACCTCTCCAAACAAATATCGTCCGCGGTTTAGAAATTCTTGATCAGGGTTCCGATGTTCGACAGCAAAGTCGTTGAGAAAGCCTAGCATCGGCGCAGCGTACTTCTCCGAGTTCACGTGCATCGCCCAAAAGCGCAAGATCAGTTCTTGGTCCTTCTGTCGCGGACTAGTGCGGCCGAATATCGTGCGCCAATTTCCGTCGACGTTCATCTCTCTTATATTGTCCAGCAAAGTGCCGCGGTACATCGCTTGGCGGATTTCCTGTGGGGTTAAACGCTGTCCTGTACTGTTCAGCCGTTGGAAGATATGGAATACGCTGCTCATCCCATCGTCTGGGAACAGTTGGCGGGTTATAGTGGCATGGAAGAGTGAATTGTCCAAGCGTCGCCTATCTGGTTGACGCAAGTCCGCGTATTGTTTCCCGGCTAAACTCTGTGTCACGCCTTGTAGCGCGAACTTCTGCTCGCCATCCCCAAATTTGCCTGAGTAGAAATATTGGAGGGTTTTCAAACGCTGCTGTCCGTCAATCACCATCAATTTTTCCGTGGCTGGTTCCATGGTGAGAAATATCCCAGGCACCGGAAGTCCCAGTAAGAGGGATTCGATGAATTGTGACGCTTGTTTAAAATTCCAAACGAATCCCCGTTGGAAATCGGGCACAAAAATATCCCCACCGTTTATTCTCCGGACTAATCCCTCAACATCAAAATCCGCTCCGTAGCTAGTGATGCGATAATTCACGGCCTCTTCAATATCGTTATTTTCAGTTTCGTCGCGAACTGTTTCTTCGGCAAGCCGTTCGCCATTTCCTTGCGATAATTGTCCAGTAGTCATGGTGCCCCTCTCAACTCCGAATGGACCTCGCGACGGATTCTATTGCTCTTCTCTCGGTATGGTCAATCGCGCCGCGTCCCGGCCTACGCTTCCCGCAGCCGCCGGGAAAACAGGCAAAAGAACACCGCCACCGATCCGGCGATCCCCAGGTACAGCGCCGTCAACGGCGCTCCGATCTGCGTCACCATCCATCCATTCAGCGCGCTGGCCGGGAAATGTGCCTGGATTGACAACACGCGCATCCCGCCCATACGGCCCCGAAACTCCGGATCGGAGTTGCCCATCAGCAGCGTCATCACCAGCACCAACGACACGGAACGCCCTATTCCTGTCAGCACCTTGATCGCCAGGGCCACCACCAGTACTGCTGTAAACGGCAGTAAACTCGGCAGCGTCATCACGGCGACCGCGAACAGTATCATCGAGCCGTGCCACCCACCGTTGACCGCCCAAACCAGCCACCAACCCTGCCGGCGGAGATCGCCCAGGCCGGCCACCACCAAAGCGCCGATTACCGCGCCCGCGCCCATCGCTCCGTTGAGCAGGCCAAGCACCTCCGGGCCGCCCATCAGGGTGTCCTTGGCAAAGATCGGCATCAGGGCGGTGGAGAACGGAAAGCCGGTGACGTTGTACATCGCGGCAATCAACAGCGCCATGAACAGTTCCTTGCGCTGCCAGACATGACGCATGCCTTCGGCCACGCCGATGATTATCTGGCGAGGCGTGGTGTGGCCCGCGGTCGCATTTCGGGTCCGTACTGTCAGGGCCAGAAAACCGCCGATCACATACATCGCGCCGATGAAGCCGAACAGTCCCGCAGGAGTCAGCGGGGTGTACAGAAACCCCCCGGCAATGGGCCCCACAAACTGCGTCAGATTCTGGCCGAAACCCAGCATGGCCACCGCGTTGGTGAGTCGCTCGCGGGGCACCGTATCAATCAGCAGGGCATTCGTCACCGGGAGCTCGATGGTCCGGAACGCACCGCCGCCCAGGATGATTGCGAAGATCATCCAGACCTTCAGCGCATCCATCAGCAGGAGCGCCATCAGCAGGAATGCCAATGCCGCCGCGATGAAATGACCCGCCGCCATCAGCAGCCGGCGCGGCATCCTGTCCACCACCGCGCCGGCGAAGACGGAAAGAAACGCCAAACCGAGAGCCGACCCGCCAGCCAGGCCGACCAAAAGGGCGTCGCCGGTCAACTCCAGCACCAACCAGAGTACGGCGATGATCTCCATCTGCCGGCCGGCCATGGCGATGTTGGCGGACACCCAGACCAGCGAAAAGTCGCGCCGCCGGAACGAGCCGAAGGTCTCGCTCGCCCGGGCGCCCAGAAGTGTGGCCAAGTCCTAGACCCTCCCTCGCAGCCCGCCGCCGATTATAGCACCGGGCCTCGTTGACCCAAGGTGGGCGATCCTTTCGGATCCCTGAAGGCCTACCCAGGTGTGGGGCCGACCGCCAGCGTTCACGTGGTAAAATTCTGCTGTTTATTCGAGCGACTATCGGAGGACTATTCAATGGAAATCGGCGTCGGACTGGACCACACCTTGGGGATGAATTGGGACGATCAGGCCAACTTGGCCCGCGAGGCCGCTGAACTGGGCTACGAGAGCATCTGGACCCCCGAAAACATTGGCACCGATTCGTTCCAGGTGTGCGCCCGCCGCTGGCAGGCCAGTTGCGACGTCGTCGCGGGCGGGCTGACCACCGGCATCGGCGTTTCTCCCGTCATGTACCGCACGCCCATCGGCTTCGCGATGTCAGGCGGCACCATGAGCCAACAGACCGGCGGTAAGTTCATCCTCGGAGTCGGCGCCGGCGGCGCCTATCGCCCGGCCAACCGCCGCGACCTCGGTTTCCCTCGCGTGTCTGCCCTCAACCTGATGCGCGACTACCTGACCACCATTCGCGGCCTGGTGCGCGGCGAACGCGTCAACTACCAGGGAGAACACATCAACTACAACAACATCCGCCTGGCCATCCGGCCCGCTCCCGACACCCCCGTCTATCTCGGCACCCTGGGTCCCGAGATGCTGCGGCTCGCCGGTGAAGTTGCCGACGGCGTGTGCCTGAACTGGTGCACGCCGGACCAGATCGCCTGGAGCCGGGAGCGCATCGCCGAGGGAGCGGAGCGCGTCGGCCGTGACCCATCCGAGGTCAAGGTCGTGGAATACATCCGCATCTGCGTGGACGACGACGAGGATGTAGCCCGCCGCGCTTTCGCCAAGAACTGCCTGGGCTACCCGCTGGGCGCCGCAGTTCCCACGACCCGGGAGCGCCAGTTCGGGTACCGTGCCCACTTCGAGCGCATGGGCTACACCGAAGAACTGGCCGGCGCGGACGCCATCCGCACGCGCGGCGGCGACATGGACGAGGTGGCCGACGCCTACCCATCCGACGCCCTCCTGGCCGTCGGCTATTACGGCAAGCCCGACGGCGCCGCCGCCGCCTTCGCCAAGCTGGCCCAGGGCCTGGATGTCGCCCTGGTTCGCGTGATTTCCGCGCGGCCCGAGATCGCCTCGACCCAGGCAGTCATGCAGGCCTGCGCCCCCGACAAAGTGCGGGCCTCGTAATAGCACCACCAGTGCCGAAATTATCGCGCGAACCAAAGGGGCGATCATGCACGTAGGCGCCGCAACCATCTTCCAGAACCCAGGCAAGTTCACCACCGATTACGATGTATATCGGCAGGAACTCCGTCTGGCCGACTTGGCTGAGCCGTTGGGCTTCGAGTCCATCTGGGGCGTGGAGCATCACTTCACCGACTACACCATGTGCCCCGACGTGCTCCAGTTCCTCACCTACATGGCCGGTCGCACCTCCGATATGCAGCTGGGCAGCATGGTCTGCGTCCTGCCCTGGCACGACCCGGTGCGCGTCGCCGAGCAGGTCTCCATGCTCGACAACCTCAGCGACGGCCGGTTCATCCTCGGCATGGGCCGTGGCCTGGCCAAGGTCGAGTACGATGGTTTCCGCGTTGACATGAACGAGTCCCGCACTCGCTTCATCGAGTCCGCCGAGTGCCTTCTGGCCGGGCTGGAAAGCGGGTTCTGTGAGTTCGACGGCGAATACATCAAGCAACCGCGAAGGGAGATCCGGCCCAACCCATTCCGCAGTTTTAAGGACCGCACCTACGCCGCGGCTATCTCGCCCGAAAGCAGCCGCATCATGGCCCAGCTCGGCGTCGGCATGCTGGTGATCCCTCAAAAGCCGTGGGACGAGGTGGAAGGCGACCTTGCCAACTACCGCAGCGCCTGGCTCGAAAGCCACGGCGCCGGTTCCGCCGGCCCGCCGGCTCCGGTGGTCGCCTGCTGGACCTTCTGCCATGAGGACGCCGACCACGCCCGGGACATGGCCCGCCAATACATCGGCGGCTACTGGCACACGGTGATGGACCACTACCAGTTCAAGGCCGACCACCACAAGGACATCAAGGGCTACGAATACTACGGCAAGGTCGCCGAGAAGATGTTCGATTATGGCGACGACGAGGTCGTGGACTTCTTCGTCAACCTACAGGTTTGGGGCACGCCGGAACAGTGCTACGAGAAAATCCTGCAAATCCGTGACCGCACCGCCCATGACACCTACGTCGGCGCATTCAGCTACGCCGCCATGCCCTACGCTGCCGCCGAAGCCAGCATGCGCCTCTTCGCCGACGCAGTGATGCCGGAGCTGAAGGCCCTGCCATAGGCCCGTGGCAACACACCCGCCGGGCCGCCACCGCCATGCAAATGACCACCGGAGGCTTGCACCCATGTCCGACTGGTTTCCCAAGCAGACCATAGGCGACCTGCTCAACCAGGCCACCGACCGCTTCGGACCCCGCGAGGCCCTGATGTACCAGGGGCGTCGCTGGAGCTTCTCCGAGTTTCGTGCCGAGGTCGACCGCGTGGCCCGCGCGCTCATCAACCTCGGGGTGCAACCGGGCGACAAGGTGTCGTTGTGGATGCCCAACCGCGCGGAATGGTTGTTCCTGTTTGGCGCGGTTGCCAAGATCGGCGCCGTCCTCGTTCCCATCAACACCCGGTTCCGCACCACCGACATGGAATACCTGGTCAACCATTCGGATTCCACCACCCTGATCCTGATGGACCGCTCCGGTCCGGTCAGCTTCCTCGACATGCTGCGCGAGGTCGCTCCAGAGGTTAACACCGGCAACGCTGCGCAACTCCACCCACCCGCCTTCCCCGCGCTGCGGAACGTCGTCGTCCTCGGCGCAGACCGCCCGGCCGGCTCCATCGCCTGGGATGCCATGCTGGCCGGCGCCGACGAGGTGAAGGCCGAAGAACTGGCCCAACGCGAGGCCGCCGTCAGTCCCGACGACACCTTCCTGCTCATGTACACCTCAGGCACCACCGGCTTCCCCAAGGGCGTGATGCACTGCCACAACCCCATCCGCACCATCACGGACGCCGCGAACCGCATGGCCGTATCCCCCCGCGACGTTATCCTGATGTACCTGCCCCTGTTCCACTGCTTCGGCCTCTACGAAGGCCCGCTGATGTCGTGGGTGACTGGCGCCCGCACCGTGCTGACCACCATGTTTGATGCCGGAGAAGTCCTGTCCCTGCTGGAATCGGAGCGGGCGACGGTGATGAACGGCTTCGACACCCACTTCTTCGACCTCACCCACCATCCTGACGTTGACCACATCGACCGGAGCAGCCTCCGCACCATCTTGCTGGCCGTGGGCATGGCCTCCAGCGAACCCACCGCGCGCCTGACCCAGGAGAAACTGTGCCCCTCCCTGTCGGCGTGGGGCATGACCGAGGTCGGCGTCGGGGCCACCCGTTCCTTCCTGGACGCCCCCGAAGACGACCGTTGCGTCGAAAGCGGCCACGCCCTGCCCGGCTACGAGTTCAAGGTAATCGACCCCGAGACCGGCGCAATGCAACCGGCATCGACCATCGGCGAGCTCTGCGTCCGCGGCTACGCCCTCATGCAGGGCTACTACAAGCGACCCGAGGCCACGGCGGAAGCCATCGACGGCGACGGCTGGTTCCACACCGGCGACGTCGCCACCATGCGCGACGACGGCAGCATCCGTTTCATGGGCCGCTACAAGGACGTACTCAAGGTCGGCGGCGAAAACGTCGACCCCACCGAGGTCGAGGCGTTCCTCCTCGAGCACCCCGCGGTCAACAAGGTCCAGGTGATCGGCGTCCCTGACCCGCGCCTCACCGAGGTCGCCTGCGCCTGCGTGGTCGTCGAGCCGGGCCAGGCCATCACCGACGCCGACCTTGGCGATTTCTGCCGCGGGAAAATGGCCAGCTTCAAAATACCCCGCCATCTCGTCGTGATGGACGACTACCCCATGACCTCCAGCGGCAAGGTCCAAAAATACCTGCTCCGGCAGACGGCCGCAGAACAACTGGGCCTGGGCGTCTAGCCCTCTCCTCGTCTTGAGCGCAGCGTGACACTCACCCGCACCGCACCCTACGTCGGCATTACCGGTTTCTGTTCGCAGGGCGAAGTCGATGCCGTGCTGGAGGCGGTTCCGGCAGAACCCAATCGGCTGCTGATGTGCGGTGTGTTGCTGAGCAATGCCCTATTGTCCGGCGGATCCAGTGACGCGCCCAACCGCTGCCCTGCGCCCGACACCATCGCCAGCATCTTCTCCGACGATCCCCGCTGTCTCAACCTGGTCCACTATCGCCCGGGTGCGGAGGTTAACGTCGCCGACGCCTTGTCCCGAGCGACAGAAGCAGGCGGACCCAATTGTCACGGTATCCAGATCAACGCCACGCGTGGCGTTCCCTGGCCCGACCCGGACGCATTGGCGAAATACTGTAAACGTTGTCGGCCGTCCCGGATCGTCTTTCAGGCGGGACGTGAGGCGATGGAATCTGCCAATCACCAACCGGACGAACTGGCCCGTCGCTGTGCCGAATATTCCGGCCTGGTAACCGATGTGCTGGTGGACGCGTCCGAGGGCTTGGGCCTCCCGCTGGACGCCGCTCGTTCAGTCGCATACCTGGAAGCCCTGAACGCAGCCGCTCCCGATTTGGGATTGGTGGTCGCCGGTGGCCTCCACGCCAGCAACATCGCTTATCTGCTGTCGTCCCTTCTGCCCGAGTGGTCCACCGTCAACATCGACGCCGAGGGCCGTCTGCGCGATTCGGATGACCGGCTGGACACCGCCGTCGCGATCGCTTATCTGCAAGCCGCGTGGCGATTACTGGACTGATGCGGAGGCATCTGTGACCACCCCGACCGTCAAGCGCATTGTCTGCCTCGCCAATTCGCGGAAATATGGCGAGCGATGTGTGGCCGGGAAGGAATTGCTGGCGGACGGGAGCGCCGGCCGTTGGATCCGTCCGGTCAGCAATCGCGAAAACGAGGAAGTCTCCGAGCAGGAACGATACTACGCTGACGGCAGCGATCCAGACGTCCTGGACATCATCGAGGTACCTCTTGCCGGACCCAAACCCAATAGCTATCAGCAGGAAAATTGGCTGCTGATCGCGTCGGGCCGGTGGCGCAAAGCAGGACGATTCACCTGGGATGACTTGCCGAAACTGGCGGACCGCGAGGCTCCGCTCTGGACCAACGGTTTCAGCTCCCGCGGGGGAGAAAACGACCAGGTGCCTGCCGATATCGCTTCTGGGCATGACACCTCGCTGCGCCTGGTCAGGGTTGATGATTTGACCGTTACTGTATCCGAGCCGTCACGCCCCAGCGCCAATTACCCGATATTGCGGGGACGGTTCACTCACTGCAATGCAACCTATTGCTTTCGCATTACCGACCCCGTGAGCGAAAGCGGCTCGGTGGACCTGGGTTACGGCGAATACCGGGTGGGCGAGCGCTACCTGACGGTCAGCCTCGGCGAACCGTTCGAAGGCCACACGTACAAACTCATCGCCGCCATCATCCGGCCCTGACGGAGAACTTCGGATTGAACCAAGCGCAGCCCACGGTCCTCACCGTCGGACATTCCAACCACCCATCGAAAGCGTTCATCAACTTGCTGATACGCCATGGCGTCGATGAGGTCATAGACGTCCGTTCCGCTCCGTACAGCCGTTACTCCCCACAGTTCAATCATGACAGTCTCCAGCGGATGCTGGGCGATATCGGCATCGGATACACGTACCTGGGCGGAGAGTTAGGCGGCCGTCCTGCTGACCGTTCCTGCTACGACGCGGACGGCCGTGTCCATTACGATCGGGTCGCTGCAACCGATCCATTCGATGACGGATTGCGCCGAGTTATCCGGGTGGCTGAAGAAAACTGCGCGGCGCTTCTGTGCACCGAAAAAGAGCCTCTGGAATGCCACCGCACCCTGTTGGTGGCCCGATCTCTGGACGATCGGGGCGTCAGCGTTGCCCACATCCAGGCTGATGGGTCCCTGGAGAGCTACGACGACTCCATGAGCCGCCTGTTAGAAATCCACAAGCTGCCGCCGCAAGGCGACATGTTTCGCTCCCGGGACGACGTCATCGTCGAGGCCCTGACCAGGCAGGCTCAAAAGTTCGCATATGTGACAGCCGACCTGCCACCCGCCGACGATGAATGGGAGGCCATTCCGTGAAGCTCTACACAATCGGCTTCACTCGGAAATCCGCCGCCGAGTTTTTCGGCCTCCTGCGGGACTCCGGTGCGAAACGCGTGGTCGATATCCGCCTGCGCAACACTTCCGGCCTCGCGGGTTTCACCAAGAAAAGCGATCTACCATGGTTTCTCCGTGAACTGTGCGGCATGGATTACGTCCACTTGCCACGGCTGTCGCCCACTGACGCATTGCTGGACGCTTACCGGAATAAGCGCATAACCTGGGACGAGTACGAACCTATATTCCATGCCCTGATTGAGCGCCGGCTCATCCGGGCCGCCATCCCTCGGGATATAATCGCCGATAGTTGCCTGCTGTGCACCGAGCCCCAACCGCACAATTGTCACCGCCGGCTCGTCGCTGAGCATCTCCAGCAGCATTGGGGTGACGTCGAAATCATCCATTTGACATAAGGGAGGGAACCAGATGTCCCAGGTCAACACCGTCCTCGGCCCGATCGACTCCGCCGATTTGGGTTTCACCCTCAGCCACGAGCACATCACCCTGGGCGCCGCGGGCGCTGCCGCAACCTACCCAGGCTTCCAGGACCGTCAGGCCATCGCTGACGCCGCGACCGCCGCCCTTGCCGAGGCTTACGCGGGAGGCGTCCGCAGCATCATCGACGTCACCACCTTCGACCTGGGCCGCGACGTCGCTATGATGCAGGAGGTCAGCCGGCGTTCCGGCGTCCACGCCATCCCCTGCACCGGAAACCACCTGTCTGTTCCTCGCATCTTCTGGGGAGCGCCTGTGGACAAGGTTGCCGCCTTCTTCATCAAGGAGATTGAGGAAGGGATTGAAGACAGCGGGGTCAAGGCGGGGATCATCAAGGTCGCCAGCGACCGGGGCGGCATCACCGAGAATGAGGAAATCATCCTGCGCGCCGCCGCCCGCGCCTGCAACGCCACGGGAACCCGTATCAGCACTCACACCTGGTCGCCCGACCGGGTCGGCGAGGAGCAGGTACGCATCCTGAAGGAAGAGGGCGTCGACCTCAACCGGGTTTACATCGGCCACAGCAACGACGACACCGACATCGGCTACCTGATCGGCCTCCTTGAGGAAGGCGTGTGGCTGGGTCTCGACCGCTACCCCGGCGGACGCACGCCCGAAACTCCCAAATGGGAGCAGCGCACCGAAGTAGTCAAACAACTCGTGGACGCAAGTTGGGCACATCGGTTGATGCTGTCCCACGACCACTCGACACCCGTGGTGCAGCCCTCGGAGGAACTACGCCAGGAGCGCGAAGCTTTCAACCCGGACGGATATCTATTTATCACTCGAAACGTCCTGCCGAGGTTGCTGGAGCTGGGAGCGACCGACGCCGACGTACAGGCGATGATGGTCGACAACCCCCGCCGCTTCTTCGAGGACTGACCGGTCCCACCCATTTGCGAGGATTACCGTGAACATCGGCTTTTCCCTTTCCAATAATCAGGGCCTCGCCAACGTCCAGGACGTGGTGAGCGTCGCCTCCCGAGCTGAGGAGCTGGGCTACGATTCCGTCTGGGCCAGTGACCACGTATTTAACGTCAGCTACGTCTACGAGCGCCTCGGCGATCGACCGTACTACGATCCAATGACTATCCTGACATTTGCCGCCGCCCAAACCCAGCGGATCATCCTGGGTACCAGCGTACTGGTTTTGCCCTACCACAACCCGATGCGATTGGCGAAACAGGCCGCCACGTTGGACCAATTGTCCGGCGGACGCGTGGCCCTCGGTGTCGGCGTGGGCGTTATCGAAACCGAGTTGGAAGCAATGGGCGTGCCCTTCTCCGAGCGGGGTCCGTACACCGACGAGTCCATTGACATAATGAAGACCCTTTGGTGCGACGACAACCCGCGCCATGATGGCCGGTTCTTCCAATTCGAAGGAATGGCATTCTCGCCTCGGCCCGTCCGACCAGCAGGCATCCCTCTCATAATTGGAGGAACCAGTCGCGCCGCCATCCGTCGGGCAGCCCGCCGCGGCGACGGCTGGCATCCCACGGCCATGCCTCCAGAAGATCTGGCCCAGAGGATCCGGTATCTGCACGAACAGGCCGACCGCGCGGGGCGTGACCCCGCCGCAATTCCCGTTTCGGTAAGCGTTCCACTCCAGGGAGGCCGGCCCGGCCGTTTCGCCCTGGGCACCGAGCCGGACGAGATGCGCGCCAACGCTCAGGCTTTCGCCGATATCGGCGTATCGCGCATCGTGGTGTCCCCGTACTCCGGAGATCCCGAGGTCGTGTTCCCTGCCATGGAAACCGTGGCCTCCGAGGTGATGCCTGCCGTTGCATAGACCGCCCGTAGAAACCTGTGCGATACAGTTCTGGTAGGATACATCGGAGACAGACCTTGACGAACCCTGCCACTCCAACCACAGCCCCATACGGTTCGTGGTGGTCTCCCATCACGGCCGAGGCCATCGTCGCTGAGTCCATTGGCATAGGCAGCTTAGCGATCGACGGTGACGCCATCCTGTGGACGGAATCCCGACCGTCCGAGGGTGGACGTTACGTAATAGTTCGCCTTCAACCGGACGGCGCCGTCTCCGACGTGAACCCGGCTCCGTTCAATGCCCGCACCCGCGTCCACGAGTATGGCGGTGGAGCCTGGTTAGCGGATGGCGGCACGGTATGGTTCTCCAACTTCGATGACCAGCGCATCTACCGTCGGGAATCCGGTGCTGAACCCCAGGCAGTCACCCTCGACGCACCGTTGCGCTACGCCGACTACATCTTGGACCGCACCCGGAACCGCCTCATCTGCGTGCGCGAAGACCACACCGACCCAGAGAATGTCGTCAACTGCATCGCGGCAGTTCCAGCCGACGGCGTCGGCGACCAGATCATCCTGTTCGGCGGATGGGATTTTGTCTCATCGCCCCGCATGAGCCCTGACGGCAAAACCCTCGCCTGGCTGTCGTGGAACCACCCCAACATGCCATGGGATGGAACCCACCTGTGGACGGCGCCCATTCTGGAAGATGGCTCATTGGGAGAAACCGCTCTGGTTGCCGGTGGAAATGCCGTGTCAGTGTGCCAACCCGATTGGTCGCCTGGCGGAATATTGCACTTCGTGGCGGATCAGTCCGGCTGGTGGAACCTGTATCGCCTTGATGTGGACGGCCCCGAATCCCTGTATCCGGACGATGCCGAGTACGGCCGCCCCCAGTGGGTCTTCGGGTCCCGCGCGTACGCCTTTGCCGGCAACGGCAACATCGTGTGTGCGCTCAACCGTAGCGGCTCCTGGTCACTGAACCTGGTGGACCCGGATGCTAGGACACTCACCCCGTTGAACGTTCCGGCCGGCGAAATGGGACGCGGAGATCTGGCCGCGTCGGGCATAACCGCTGCCGTCGTCGCCGGCGATGCCAGGCGGCCTATGTCATTGATGCGCGTCAACCTGCGCACTGGCGCTTGGGACACGCTCCGAGAATCCTCAACAGTCGGCGTCCCTGCCGACTACATCTCGCCGGCCCAAACCATAGAATTTCCCTCTAACGACGGTCGCCCGGCCTACGCCCTGTATTACCCGCCACGCAACCCGGATTACCATGCACCCGAAGGCGCCTTGCCGCCTCTGCTAACTCTGAGCCACGGGGGCCCCACGGGTGCCGCTTCTGGCGCGTTGGACATGTGGGTGCAATTTTGGACCACTCGCGGTTTCGCGGTTGTCGATGTGAACTACGGCGGCAGCGTCGGATACGGTCGCGCCTATCGCCAACTGCTGAACGGCAACTGGGGTGTTGTCGATGTCGACGACTGCGCCAACGCCGCCCTCCACCTGGTGCACCAGCATCTGGCCGACGGCAGCCGACTGGCCATCCGGGGCGGAAGCGCCGGCGGCTACACCACCCTGGCCGCGCTGGCCTTCCGCAACGTGTTTGCCGCTGGCGCCAGCTACTACGGCGTTTCCGATCTCACCGCCCTGGCCGAGGATACCCATAAGTTCGAGTCCCGCTATCTGGACCGCTTGGTGGGCCCCTACCCCGAGAGCGCGGAAACGTATCGGAGTCGCTCACCGATCAACCATACCGAAGGATTTTCCTGTCCTATCATCCTTTTCCAAGGCTTGGAGGACCAGATCGTCCCGCCCAATCAGGCCGAGATAATGTACGCAGCAGTGCGATACAAGGGTATCCCTTGCGCCTATCTGCCCTTCGAAGGAGAGCAGCACGGCTTCCGTCGCGCCGAAAACATCAAGCGCGCATTGGAAGCCGAACTGTACTTCTATTCCCGAGTGTTCGGCTTCGACCTGCCCGATCCCGTGGAACCCGTGCAGATCGAAAACCTGTAGGCGAAGGTTAGTAGGCGGCCCGCAACACTTCCATAATCGGCCCGGCGTCCACAACCGGCTTGGGGTTGGTGCTCAGACTGCGATCCTGCAGTGTGGCTGTGGCAATGTACTCCAGACCATCTTCCGGCACACCGACTTCTCGCAAAGTACGCGGAAGCTCCAGTTCCCGGCAAAGCCCGTCAACCGCATCAGCGGCGGCCAGGCCAGCCTCTTCGTCCGTCATCGTGCTGCTAGCGACCCCGATGGCCTCCGCGATCAGCCGTTGACGGTCGGCACACGCGTCCAGGTTGTACCGCATGGTGTGCGGGAGCAATATGGCGTTGGCCTCGCCGTGAGGCACGTCGTACAGCCCTCCGACGTGGTGACAGGTGGCGGTGTTCAGTCCCAACCCGCCAAAGGACGCCAGAGACGCCATGGCGCAGGCAGTCTTGGTCGCCAGCAGCGTGTCGATGTCGCCGTCCTTGCAGCGGGGCAAGTTTTCAAAGAGCAGCCGGACTGCGTGCAGGGCCATGCCGTCGCCAATCGGGTTATGACCTGTGGAATACACCGTTTCGATGGCGATGCGGAGCTGGCCGATGGCCGTGGATACCAGGATGCGCAAAGGCGTCGTCGCCAGGGCCTGTCCATCGATGACGACCGTGCGATGAGTCACTCCATCTCCGGCGATGCTGAGCTTGCGTCCCTGTTGGTGGTCGGTGATACCGCCTCCACCCCGGCTGAACTCCGCGCATCCCATCGTCGTGGGCACGCTCAAGATGGGGAGTTTGGGCGACGGCGTGGGTGGCACGGTGATTTTGTTGGGGGGCTCGAAGATGATGGCGTAATCGCGGATATCGCCGCCCTCTGCCAGCAGGGTAGCCATGGCTTTGGTGGTGTCGTGGGTGCTGCCGCCGCCGACGCTGATGAAGATGTCCGGCCGGGTCTCCTGGGCCATCGCCGCACCGGCTTCCACGGTTTCCACCGGCGAATGGGGCGCAACACCCGAGTACGTCCCGACGTATCTGGAACCGAGAGCCTCTTGGACTCGCGGCACCACGTCGCACGCCCTCAGGATGGTGGGTCCGCAGGTGATCATCGCCCGGCTTGCGCCCAGGCTGTCCACCGTGGACGACAGGTCGTCGATCGCGGTCTCAGAGCATATGATGTCCTGGTGTAGTGGGTTATATCGGTATTGCAAGCTGCTTGCCGCCATGTTGGTGCCTCCATTGGTAAAAAGTAGGGGCGAACGGTAATTCGCCCCCAACTCAGTTGACTTCGGTAGTTTTACTGGTTCAGGCCGCGTTGCATGCCCCGTAGGTAGCCAGCCTGTCCGCCATGTTGATTTACCTCCCAGATAAGCAGGCGGAACATGTCGGCCACCATCATAGTTTCGCCGCGGCGGTTGGTCATCTGGGTGCTGGTCAGCGAATCGTCGTCGTGCTGGTCCAGGAACTCCAGCAGGTTATTCCGCGCGGCGTCAGCGTATTCCATCAGCAATGCCTTGCCGGGACAGTGCCAGTTGACGAGGTCATCCACGGTGTAGCCGAACCCGACGTTCATCGGTTCCGGCGCAAAACCCAACCTTTCTGCCCATTCCCGCTCGTAGAGCTGCTGCTCCTGCTTGGCCAGCGACTGCACCCACATGTCCAACGCCCGACCGTAATGCCAAACGATAAACCCGATGGAATGGCACTGGTCGTTTGGAACGAATTCGATTTCGTCCTGGGTCAGCCCATCCACATACCGCACCAGCCATTCCCAGTTGTTGTCGAACGATTCCTTGATGAACTCCTTGAGCGCCATCATCACCTCCGGTTGGGGCTAAGTCGTCCAGATGGGCTGCCGCTTTCCCAGGAACGCCGATATGCCTTCCTTGGCGTCGTCGGCCAACAGGTTGTCAACCATAACCTGGCTTGCAAACTGATAGGCGGACGGACGGTCCATCTCGATTTGACGATAGAAAGCAGCTTTGCCCAGCGCCAGCGTGTGCGCGCTGGCTGACGCGATCTGGGTCGCCAACTCCGCTACCTGTGTTTCCAGTTCATCAGCAGCCACGATCCGGCTGATGAGACCAAAGTCCAAAGCTTCCTGCGCCGAAATCGGCCGTCCCGTCAGAAGCATTTCCATCGCCTTCTTGGGCATCACCGAACGAGCCACCGCTACGCCGGGCGTCGTGCAGAACAATCCTATCTGTACGCCGGGCGTCGCGAACGCCGCAGTGTCTGCGGCCACCGCAATGTCGCAGGTGGCCACCAGTTGGCATCCCGCGGCCGTGGCCAGCCCCTGGACCTGCGCAATCACCGGTTTGGGCAGCAACCGGATAGCCTCCATCACCCGCGTGCAAGCTTCAAACACCCCCGCGTAGTCCTCGGCGTCACCGTTAACCAGTTCGTTCAGATCATGGCCGGAACTGAACACCGGGCCCTCTGACCTGAAAACGACTACGCGCGCCGCATCGTCATCCGCAATCTCGGTCAGCAGGCTTTCCAACGCCGCCAACGTCGGCGATGAGAGAGCGTTTCTCCTCTCTGGGTTATTGAGCGTAAGAGTCGCGACGCCCTCAGGACTGATGGAGTACAGGACGGGCAAGCCTGCCATATTCGTACCTTCCTTTATCCTCTCGGCAATCCCAACCCACGGCTCGCGATGATGTTGCGTTGGACCTCGCTGGTTCCGGCCGCGATGGTATGGGAGAACGCGCGAAGCCAGTGCTCCTGCATATCGGCTTCCATGGGAGTCCATTTCTCGTCCCGTAGGCCGCCATACATGCCCATGATCTCCAGGCAGGAAGCGGTGGTCCGCTGCACGGTCTCACTACCGAACACTTTAGACATCGAGGCTTCTTTGTTGGGCACCAAGCCCTCTCCCTGCATCCAGGCCACGTTGTAGGCGATCAGCCTTGCCACCTCGCACTCGATGTAACGGTCGGCCAACACGTTGCGTACCCACGGCTCCTGGCTCAGCGGTTTTCCGTTGCGGGGGATCCCGTCGGCCCACTGGCGGGTGTCGTCCAGATGGCGGCGGGCCGCCGCGGAATAGTCGATACCGGACCGCTCAAAGTCCAGCAGCGTCACCGCCACATACCAGCCGCGATTCTCCTCACCCACGATGTTGCGCGCCGGGACGCGTACATTGTCAAAGATCACCTGGTTGAACTCGTGCCGACCGCCCATGTTGATGATCGGGCGCACTTCAATACCCGGAGTCTTCATGTCCACCAGGAAGAAGCTGATCCCACGGTGTTTCGGCGCGTCGGTGTCGGTCCGCGTCAGCAGCATGATCCAATCGCCCCGGTGACCCATAGAGGTCCAGATCTTGCTCCCATTGATCACGAACTCGTCCCCGTCGCGGATGGCGCGCGTGCTCAGCGACGCCAGATCAGATCCCGATTCCGGCTCGCTGTAACCCTGGCACCACTGCACTTCGCCCTTGGCAACCGGAGGCAGATGCTCAGCCTTCTGCTCGTCCGTCCCGTGGATCATCAGCGTAGCGCCCATCATCCGCACGCCGAAGTTGTCGCGGCCCGGCGCGCGGTGATACGTCATCTCCTCATTGAAGATGGCCGTGCGTACCGGGGATGCTTTCTGCCCGCCGTATTCCTCGGGCCAGTGCATGGTGAGCCAGCCATGGTCGGCCAACTTGCGGCGCACATCCAGTGTGCGTTCCCAGTTCTCTTCGCCGGAGCTCCGTTCTCCCAGCTCCCATTCCGGGACATACTCACCATCAATGAATTCTCGCAGATCGTTTCGGAATGCGGCGTCTGCGCTGCTTAGCTGGAACTCCATGGTAGATCTCCTGAGCTCGGCGTTTCGGCCATATTATCACGGAGGCGATTAGATTTGGCTGTATCCGCTACCGGGTCCGCGCGTGTCGTCGACACCCCAGCCCCGGCCTTCGGTAATCCAGCCGAATTCCAGCAGGATCTGCTGGCTGTAACAAACCCGGCCGGTTACTTTCTCTGCCGGCTCCGAAGCCAGCAGCAGTGTAGCTTTGGCCAAAAGTTCTGGCGGCTCGCCCCGCGGATCATCCATTCCCTCCACCAGATGATGGAAGACAGTACCGGGCGTCGGCACCACCAGTGACGGGGCCACCGCGGAAACCGAAATCCCGTACTCGTAAACCTCCTGCGCTAGACCCTGTGAGAACCGCTCCAGCGCCGCTTTTTCCGCGCCGTAGCAGGTGCCGTTGTTCGGCGGCGTGGTGTATGGTCCTCGGCCCGGGCCGACAGCCGAACCGGAGGAGATGTTGACGATGCTCCCCGACCGCCGCTCGGTCATATCCCCCAGGACCAGTTGGCTGAGAATGAACGGCGCGTGGAAGTTCACTGCCCAGGACCGCATCCACCGGTTTATGGGGAAATCCTTAACGGGCAGGTAGTAAGTCAACGCAGCGTTGTTCACCAACACGTCCACTGGCCCGTAGATGCTTCGGGTCTCTTCCACCAGCCGCTCGCAATCTTCAGGCAGCGAGATGTTGACTGCTACCGCAGTGGCTTCCCCGCCGGCTTCTTTGATTTCCGAGATCGTCTTGGCCAGCGAGCCTTCCAAGGGGTGGTCACCCTCGTTGACGGTACGCGCGGCGCAGACCACTCTGGCGCCTTCGGCCGCGAAAAGCCTGCTGATTTCAGCGCCTATCCCGCGGCTGGCGCCGGTTACGATAGCTGTTTTTCCTTCAAGTCTGGGCATTTCAGGTCGATCCTTTAGTTGGATGGAGCAATCTGTGTCGAGCACCGGCTGGTTTGTGGTGTCCGGAATGTCCTGGGTTCAGGAAATTTCTCAGGTGCCCGCTGATTTGCGGCTCGAACCGTAACCACCGGGCTGACGCCGACGATTATAACAATTCGGGGTCAAGACGCGGGCAGTCTTCCTGCGGTGACGAACCGTGTAGAGCAAAACGCCCCGACGAGAAGCATCCGGAGCATCCTGCACACCAGCAACTATCTATTTCAGGGGGAACATATCCCGAAAACGCTGATCCTGCCGTCCCGCCAGCGATCGCCAACAGGGTTCTTTACTCTGAGTCCAGCAGTTCGGTAAGTATTTGCTCATTCATCGTGAAACTTTCCGCCGCTGACGGGAACTGACCGGTACGCACGTCTTCGGCGTATCGTTGGAAGGCCTGCGTCATATCCGATGCCAGATTGGCGTATTGCCGGGCGTGCTTGGGAACGAAATCAGGGAACAGACCCAGCATATCGTGGAAAACCTGGACTTGCCCGTCACAGTCCGGCCCCGCGCCGATCCCTATGGTGGGGATGGTGAGCCGTTCGGTGATCACCCGCGCCAACGGGGCCGGCACGCACTCCAAAACGACCGAGTATGCTCCCGCCTCCTGCAACGCCAAGGCATCGTCCAACACCCGCCGCGCCGCCGCCTTGGTCCGTCCTTGCACCCGGTAGCCGCCCAGAGCGTTCACCGACTGCGGCGTCAGCCCAATGTGCCCCATCACCGGCACGCCGGCATCCACCATACGGCGCACCGTGCCCGCGATGGCTACACCTCCTTCCAACTTGACGGTGTGGGCCCCGCCTTCTTGCATCAACCTACCGGCATTGCGCAGCGCTTCTGCCGGATCGACCTGGTAAGCCATAAACGGCAGATCTACCACTACAAGGGCCTCTGACGCCCCCCGGCTCACCATCCGTCCGTGCCGCACCATATCGTCCATGGTAACCGGCACCGTAGAATCGTAACCGAGGACAACCATACCCAAGCTGTCGCCAACCAGTATGATCGGGATTCCGGCGGCGTCGGCGATACGCGCGGCCGTGTAATCGTATGCGGTGACCATGGGGATTTTCTCCCCGGCCCGCTTCATGTCGGCCAGTTGTCGAATCGTGATCGCCATGTTGCCGCGATTTTATCAGTCGGACGCGCAAATTGTCCGTTTCAATCGGTCCAACTGCGGTTCCTCGATTCCCTTGGCCCGGGCAAGATGGAGCGACGATTCCGTCAGTCGGCGATACAGAGGGAGCAGATGCGCGGCATGTCGCGACAGCGAATCTAGATGCGCCGCCACCGTGTCAGCGTCTCCACGCACTACCGGCCCCGTTACCGCGTTGGCCGGCCCCTGACGATCAATCGATTCAATCGTGGCGTGTGCCAACGGCATGACAGCCCTGACACCGTCTTCCTCTGTGAAGCCCATGCTGGTCCACAATCCTACCGCAGCGTCAATCAGTGTTGACAGGTACCCACAACTCAACACCGCGCTAGCATGGTAAAGGGGACGCATTTCGTCGGGGATCGCGATGCCCCACCCTCCCAGTGATTGAGCCAGGTTGGGGAGAAACTGCGTCAGCCAGCCGTTGGCCGATATGGCAAATGTTACTCCGGTTAGCCGTTCGGCTGCCTGCGCCGGTCCATCTATTGCCGCAAACGTCTGAAACGGATGCATCGCACCCGTGACGGCGCCGGCGTCCAACGCTGCGGCAAGGAGTTCCGTTGACGCCGCTCCGCAGCAATGCACGACCCCTTGGCCCTGCCTCCACGTAGCGTCAGCCGTCACTTGGGCTATGGCCGTGTCCGGAGTAGTTACGAACACGAGATCACAGACGTCCACGACCTGCTGTGTGGTGCCTAGAGCCTCGCAGCCGTCGATTAGGCTGGCCGTTCGCTCCGCGCTCGCGTAGGTGCGACTGGCCACCGCACCAACGCGCCAACCTGCCGCGCTGAGCGCCAGCGCCAGCCCGCTGCCAAGAACACCGGCCCCTACGAAACCGATCGTGACGTCGTCAGGTCTGACCATTCCGCAACTCCGATACCGCTGGTATTCCCGCGAGCCCCCGAGCCGACTGTAACGCATCCAGGATCGCCAGCGCGGTCACGTGCGTGGCGGCCGCAACTATGGCCATCAAGTCAGCCGGTACGGATTTTTGGCCCGTCGCCACACAGAATAACGTATCGCCGTCGCTCGGTGTGTGGCACGGGCGGATGGTCAACGCCATGCCGTCGTGCGCGGTGGAAGCAACGAAATTGACCTGCATTTTGTCCAGCGTTGCGTCAGTCGCCACCACACCTATGGTCGTATTCACCAGCGGAGACGTCTCGGCAGAATTCCTCCGATTTAACATAACCTCTAGCGGATCCGACAAGCTGCCATCATCGCCGCGCGGGCCGGCAATCAACTCGCCGTTGCGGTGGTCGTAGATCCCGCCCCAGGCGTTGACCGCAACCGCCGCGCCCACCGATACACCGTCGGCCAGCGCGATAGTCGCCGAACCGATCCCCCCCTTGACCGCCCCACCGATCCCGAGCGCCTTGGCCACCGTGGCGCCCGTGCCCGCCCCTACCGAACCGACCGCCATCGCTCCGCTGTCCGATGCTACGCAAGCGGCATAGCCCGCCTCGGCACCTGGCCGCACGTCCGATCTGCCCACGCCGAGGTCGTAAAGTATCGCTGCCGGAACGATGGGCACGTAGCCGTGTGGCGTCTCGAAACCGATCCCGCGCTCCTCCAACCACTGTTGTACGCCTCCGGCTGCGGCCAGACCGAACGCGCTGCCGCCACTGAGCAGGACTCCGTGGACCCGGTCAACCCGCCGGATGGGATCGAGCAAATCGGTTTCGCGTGTCCCCGGCGAGCCGCCGCGCACCGCGACACCGCCTACAGCCCCGTCGGTGCAAAGGATCACCGTGCAACCGGTGGCGGCTTCCGCGTCGGTCCAATGCCCCGCCGAAACGCCAGGTACGTCAACTATGGATCCGGGATGTTGGCCGGGCGAGGTCATGGGTCAGCGTCCGTTCCGACCGATGACAACAACTCTTCGGCACGTTCCAGCAGATGGTCCCGCCTTTCGGCGCCGAACCCGCGGCTCTCCAGGTACAGACGCAACGCCGCCAGCGGCTGGAGGTCCGACGGTTCTACCGAGATCCGCCGCCGCTCGGCGTCTGTAACCTCCCGAGATATGCTGGCGACATAATGCGCCGGCGACAACGACGGACGCAGGTCCACGTCTCTTAGTTTCGAAGACTGCTCGGACGTCATCTTTATACGGAGCCGCACGATGGCCCCATCTACCTCATGCCGGCCAATCGCTCGCGTTACGAATTCGGCGGGGTTCGGTTCATTTTCCGGAACGGCCGCGTCCACGGTCACGAACGGACGCGCCGCAATTTCATGGAACCGGAAATCGGTCAGCCTTTCTCCCTGAGGCGCCCGTGGATCGATGTCCACCACGCAGAATCCCTTGTCGTCCGCCTCCTCAGAAAAATCCACCCGCTGTAGGCTTCCGGAGTATGCAACTGCCGGGCCATGTCCACCGGGCGGACGCAGGATCTGGTGCTTGTGTATGTGTCCCAGCGCAACGTATTCCAGTTCCGGCCGCTGCACCGCGCTAACATTGAGCACGTGGTCGTTGCCCAGCATCATCGAACGCTCCGACCCCACGGTGGCCCCATTCACTGTGACGTGGCCCGCCAGTACCGCCGGTGCATCGCGGTCGATCGCTTGGGCGCGGTTGGCGACGGCCAGGGTCATCCGTCGCTCCGTCTCCGCCCGTATCTCCTCGATGTTGAGACCCCGCGACTCTTCTCGCGCCACCATCGCCCCCCGCGACGGCCAGGGCACCGCAAGGACCTGCAACGGCCCGGCCCGGGTCAGCACCGTATACGTCTGCAGGCTGGATCCGACATACACGTTGGGCACCTCGAGCGTCGAGAATATCTCTACCGCGTGGGCCCTCCCGGTGGCCGCGGGCAGGTCGTGGTTGCCAGGCAGCAGGAAAGTCGAGATTCCGGCATTCGAGAGCCGCAGCAGTCTACGGGCGAATTCTCGCTGGTGGGTCTGCGACGGATCACGGCCCTTGTACGCGTCGCCGGCCAATAGCACCAGATCGACCCCACCGGTCAGCGCGAATTCCACCAACTCGTCCAGGGCATCCAGAAAATCCCCCAACCGGGTTGACAGCCCCGTGTTGGGGTCCGTACGCCCGTAGTTCTCCACGCCAATGTGCAGGTCGGAAAAATGCAGGATCCTCATAGTTCGCCACTATACATTCCGGCCGTTTGTCAATCTCGTAAGCCAGCTAAAGGCTACAACCGAACGTTTGCACACCTTTACTGCCTGCCGCTGGCCAACCCGCTACCCGCAGCAAATCACGCCCTGATATCGGTCAGGAACCGTCCCGCGCTTTGCCGCACAAAGTCCTGGAGATTGACCGACATCAGCCTCACACCACGCTCGGCGAACTCGCGGAAACGCCCGACATTGTCGACAGTCATGCCGGCGCCGGCGACGCCGATGATCTTGCCCTCCGCCAACGTCCCATCGATTACCTGTGAAATCGCGGCGTCAACTTCGGCCGGCGCCGGCATGCCCATGGCTTGCGTCAGGTCGCTGCTGCCGACCAATATCGCATCAACCCCCTCCACGCCGGCGATTTCGCGCACGTTTGCAACGGCTTCAGGAGTTTCAACCATGCAGATCACCAGGGTTTCACGGTTCGCGGCCTCGTAGTATTCGGCGGGTGGTAGCCCGCTGCCGAGCCGGTTGGTGCGCCCGCCTGTGGAGCTGCTCCGGTCACCCATCGGATGATAGTGGGACGCCCGCGCCACCGCCTCGGCTTCCTCGCGGTTGTTGATATGCGGGACGATAAGACCCTGCGCCCCTCGATCCAGGAACCGCAATAGCGTGGATGGCTCCGCGTTCGGGACCCGCACGACAGGAGTGATGTCGTGCAATTCGGCCGCCCGGATCATGTTCTCCGACTCGGAGTCGTTGGACGACCCGTGCTCGCAGTCAATCCAGGCCCAATCGAAACCTAGGACGCCGTACATTTCCACGACGATTGGAGCGTAAAAATTTACGCTGCCGCCGACGGCGATCTCGCCTGCGAGCAGTTTTGCTTTGGCGCGGTTCGTTCTGACCATGTCTCTCTCCGTGGATAGCGCGAATTACCAGTTTCGATGATTCGTGCCCTGGTGATTTGATGGAAACGGAGAATGCCGGGCGGCCTGTAAGCCGGGTTCTGTATCCGCCGAAAGCGGACGGTGACCATCTATCTAGCCCCGAATACGGTTTGGCGCCGTATCGCCCTGATGTTCAGAGCAGCGTTGCCGCTGGGATCAAGCGGCCAACCCGGGGACGGGCCGGACACCCATAGTCCCCCTATTTGGCCTTGCTCCAGGTGGGGTTTGGCCGCCGGTGCGTCGCCGCATTCGGCCGGACGCTCTTACCGTCCGATTTCACCCTTGCCTCAGCCGTGAACAGGCCTCGGCGGTATGTTTCTGTGCCACTTTCCGTCCCCGGCGCCAAAAACAGCGCCGGAGCCTGGGCGTTACCCAGCACCCTGTCCAGTGGAGCCCGGACTTTCCTCCCCGAGGTACAAGACCTCGCGGCGGTCACCCGGCCGGTCCGGCTTTCTCCTGGAACGAGGCTAGCATGGGCCCGATTGAGGGTCAAGCAATAGAGAAACGAACCTGCCCGTACCCGCGAGGTTTCTGGAACCAAATCGGCTAGGTAGAGACGCCACGCATTGACACGGCCGGTACCGAATTCGCGTCCGTTTGCAATGCGGCGGGCGATCCCACATCGGTCACGAGGTCCGCTTTTTGATATGTATAATGGCGGCCATCAATTTGATCATTAAACAGAACACACGAGGTAGTCATCATGGCCGCGGATCCCGTCAACATTTTCGAGTACGAACAGATAGCCAAGGAACGCATCGAGCAAGGGCATTACGATTTCATCGCCGGAGGAGCCACCGACGAAATCACCATTCGGCGCACCCGGGCGGCGTTCGACTCCATCATGTTGCGGCCCAGGATGATGGTTGACGTCGAAAATCGGTCCATGGCTACTACGGTCTTGGGACAGGAAATAGCCATGCCGGTGATGCTCGATCCCGCCGGCAATCACAGTTCGGCGCACCCCGAGGCGGAAATCGCCACGGTCAAAGCAGCCGGAGCAATGGGTACGGTCATGGTCCTCAGTTCCCACGCCTCCCGCACACTGGAGGACGTAGCCGAGTCGGCATCCGGTCCGCTGTGGTTCCAGCAGTATTTCTTCAAAGACCGAGGGCTGACTTTGGAGATGGCCGCCCGCGCCGAGGAAGCTGGATACTCGGCCATCTGCATGACGCTGGACGCCAAGATCAAGCCCAAGCGGGAGCGGAACATTCGCAACGGCTATGTCGGAGCGGATTCCCCCAACTATGCCCAGCTGGACCTCGGCACCCACAGTTGGAAGTTCGCCGCGGACGCCCCGGCCGGCCCCAGCGACATCAGGGACGTTGCGTCCACGTGGGACGATCTGGAATGGTTCGCCTCAAACATTCGGCTGCCGGTGGTGGTAAAGGGCATCATGGCCGGCGAGGACGGACGGCTGTCTGCGGAAAATGGTGCCCAGGCTGTCATTGTTTCCAATCATGGCGGGCGTTATCTGGACACCACCCCGGCTACCATCGAAGTCCTTCCGGAAGTGGTACGCGCCGTCGGCGGCAACGCCGAGGTGTACCTCGACGGAGGCATCCGTCGGGGAACCGACATTTTCAAAGCGCTCGCGTTTGGAGCCCGTTCGGTGCTGATCGGCCGTCCACTGTTTTGGGGTCTGGCGGTCGACGGCTCACCTGGGGTTGAGGCCGTTCTCGAACTCCTCCGCGACGAACTGGACGCCACCATGGGCATGTGCGGCTGCCCCACGATCGAAAGCATAGGCTCAGCGACCATCGACACCGTTTCGCCGCTGCTGGCTGCTTTCCCGGCGCCCGCCGATTTTCGGTGACGCTATCCCCGGCGTAGCACGGTGGCTTGGGTAAGTTGGCTGGCCCCAAGCCCACTGACCGCGCTCACGCCCAGGGGCGACCCGCCCCACCCTGGGGCACGCCGATAATACTTTCGCTGCGTTGACGTCGCTGCGAGCCGTGGTTATCATTGCCGGGCGTATGCACAGCGTAGAGTCCGGCTTCACTTGACGATCTTGCCGACCACTCCGGGTTGAGTGGTGGGCGGGTGCGTCGTGCGCGATGTGACTGACCGGCTCCGCTATCTTTCTGCGTCCGCGTTTCCCGTCTTTCCCAGTTAGATTTGGCGTGTTCGCACGCCTGCTTCGCTGATTATGGTGAAACGCAGATGTTCAGACGTTTCTTGCTCCGGGCGGCCAGTGCCGTTGCCGCGGCCGTGGTCATACTGGCCATCGCCGCATGCGGAGATGAAGACCAACCCACCCTCTATATCGGCGGTATCCCGGACCAGGACGTAGCGATCCTGGAGGCACGGTTCAATCTGCTCGCCGAACATATCGCCGAGGAGACGGGGGTTGCCGTTCAGTACCTGCCATCCCAGTCCTACGCGGCGCTTGTGACGGGTTGGAACAACAACGACGTCCAATTGGCATGGTACGGCGGCCTCACCGGGGTCCAAGCCCGCCTGGCAGTGCCCGGTTCTAACGCCGTCGCGCAGCGCAGCAGCGACGAACACTTCACGTCCGTATTCGTCGCTGCTCCCGACTCCGGTATTGCTTCGCTGTCCGACCTCAACGGCCGCACTTTCACCTTCGGCAGCGAGAGCTCGACTTCCGGCAATCTGATGCCCCGGTATTTTCTAAGCCTGGAGGGCATCGTTCCCGAGGACGACTTCAAGAGCGTCGCCTACAGCGGGTCCCACGACGCCACGTGGAAACAGATCGAAGCCGGTGCAGTCGAGGCCGGCGCACTCAACGCCAACGTCTGGAAGATCCGATTGGACAATGGCGATGTCGACGCCTCCAGGGTCGACGCTTTTTACACTACCCCCGGCTACGTCGATTATCACTGGGTTGTGCGCCCCGGCTTGGACGAGGTCTACGGATCCGGTTTCGCCCAGCGCGTGGTCGACGCCCTCTTTAAACTGAACGCGTCCAACAGTGGGCGCGATGCGGAAATCATGAACGCTTTCCAGGCCGACTGGTTCATCCCAACCAACAATGAAAACTATCAGGCAATCGAAAAAATCGCCCGCGATCTCGGAATCATCTCCGAACAGTAGCAACCTGGCCATACTCGTCCATCAGGCCAGCAAAAGTTACGGGGATGTCGATGCGGTTCGTCCACTCTCGTTGAACATCGAGTCTGGAGAGACCGTCGCGCTGTTGGGTCCCAGCGGCAGTGGCAAGACCACGCTGCTCTCCATGATCGCCGGCGAGCTGGAGCCGTCCAAGGGGTCCATCCATCTGCGTGGAAAGGACCTGGCCCACCTGCACTCCGGCCGCGAACTCTGCCGCGAAGTCGGCATGATCCACCAGCAGTACGACCTGGTGCCCAACCTTTCCGCCCTCCAGAACGTGTTGGCCGGGCGGCTGGGCCATTGGAACGCGCTAAAGTCGGTGGTTTCCCTCGTTTGGCCGCAGGATCGACAGATGGGCATGGCTGCCCTGGACCGGGTGGGCGTCACGGAGCGGGCACGGGTACGCGCCGGCTTCCTCTCCGGCGGCGAACAGCAACGCGTGGCCGTCGCCCGACTGGTGGTGCAGGATCCCGCCATCATCGTCGCCGACGAGCCAGTATCGTCCCTGGACCCGGCCCGCGCTGAAGAGGTGATGGACATCCTTACCGCGTCGGCCCGTGAAGCCGGAAAAACGCTGCTGGCCACCGTCCATTCGATTGATCTGGCCAGGACCTACTTCGGTCGCCTGATCGGCATACGCAACGGCGAGTTGGAATTTGACCTTCCGTCGAAACGCGTCACGGATGATCAGTTGGACGCCCTCTACGCCCTGCAAGGCCTGAGGGATGAATGATCGGACGTCCCACGGTTCGCTGGGCGGACGCGGCGCGCTCACCGCGATCCTTTTCGCGGCTTTCGCCGTCAGCCTGGTTGGGATAGGTTGGGGGGACGGAGTAATCAACACCAGCGGTCTTCGGGCGGTCGGGCAGATAGTGGCAGCCGCTTTTCAACCGCAGTTGACGCTTGATGTCCTGTCGATCGGCGCGCGTTCCACCTGGACGACCATCGCCTACGCCTGCGCCGGGATGACGGTTGCCCTGGTTATCGGGTTCCCGCTGGGGATCATCGGATCCGGAACCGTGGTTCGCTCTCCCTGGGCGAGGCGGTGGAACATTTCCTCGGCGCGTTTCGTGCTCGCGGTATTCCGCGCCATCCACGAATTGGTATGGGCCTGGATATTCGTTGCCGCATTGGGCCTTTCACCCATGGCGGGCGTTTTGGCACTTGGGTTGCCCTATGGTGGCATCCTCGGTCGGATCTACGCCGAATTGTTGCAGGACGTTACGGACGCTCCGTTACGGGCCCTTCGAGGCGCCGGAGCTACGGAATGGCGCGTGTTCTGGTTCGGCCGGCTGACCATGGCTCTGCCCGACATGTTGAGCTACACCTTCTACCGTCTGGAATGCGGGATCCGGTCGGCCGCCATTTTGAGCTTCGTGGGTCTTGGCGGGCTTGGCCAAAACATCCAGATTTCCCTGCAGGACATTGACTACAGCCGGATGTGGACCTTCGTCTATTTTCTCATTGCGTTAGTGGTCGTAGTGGACCTCTGGAGCTCAATGGTTCGGCGCCGCGTGGCCATAGAGCAGGGTTAGACCCATGGCCCAGCAATACAGCCGGGGCGAACCGGTAGCCCGCGGCGGCGCCATCGCGCCCATCGCTCCGGCTCGTAGGATCGGATTTCTCGCTGTGTCGGCCGCTTTCGCCTTTGCGTTGGCAGTGGCCGCGTGGGCGACTATCCTCACCGACGATCAGTTTCCCCGCCAGGATCTCTTTTCCTTGAAAGCAATCGATAGAGGGGCAGCTTTCGCTGGCCGTCTGCTGGGGCTGGAAACCGCCGCAACTCCGGCGTTTTTCCAGGCTGGTGAATGGGCTGAAAAAAGCCGACTGGCCGCGGAAACCCTCGGCATGAGCGTGGCTGCAGCGGGATTGGCTGCCCTGGGCGCGCTTGCCACGTTCATGTTCGGCGCGCGCAACGTGATGATGGGCAGCCTTGCCCCGTACAGCTCACCCCTTTGGGCGGCGCCCTTTTTCCTGGTGCGCGCTCTGTTCACCGTCAGCCGGGCTGTCCCTGAGCTGGTGTGGGCCATGATCCTAGTGTTCGTCTTCACCCAAGGCACGCTGCCCGGTGTCCTGGCTCTGGCCATCCACAACGGCGGGATCCTGGGCAAGTTGGGATCAGAAATCGTCGAAGGGCTCGACACCCGGCCGATGCGCGCACTACGTTCCACCGGGGCAGGGCGGATGCAGGTGCTGCTCTACGGGGTGCTTCCCGAGGCGCTCCCCAAGTTCATCACCTACCTGTTCTACCGGTGGGAGGTGATCATCCGGACCACCATCGTGGTGGGGTTCGTCGCTGCCGGCGGCCTCGGAACTGAATTCCGCCTCGCAATGAGCCACTTCAAATTCACCGAGGTCACCCTCATCCTCTTCTGGTACCTGGTCCTAGTCCTGTTCGTGGACCTCGTCTCCGCCCAACTGCGTAAACTGGCCGGTTAGGTGCCACTATTCCCGGTTGGAATGGTAGGTGTCTGGCGGCTCAACCCCGTGGAACATCGAATATTCTGAGATGACCAGGCCCGCGCCGCGGTTGTCGCCCCACACCAGGGTCGAATAAACGCCGTCGCCGTGCCGATTCAGTATTTCGCTGATGTCGGCTTTCACCGCAAAATATGTTCCGGCCGCCGTCCACTCCCAGGCGGTAACCCACGGGACGGTAACGGTTTGAGGCTGAACGGAGCGACTGACGTCATATGCATCCTGTGCATCCTGCCACGCTTGGTGCGCCTCGTCAGGCGAACGCGGCCCCGGTGTATCTGCCGCAACATCGTAGGGGTCCGGACAAGGATCGTATGTGGCAGTGAATTCGTCGGTAGTGTAATTGCTGCTCCCAGCAAGCGGCGCCCGCAATCCGGCGACCCTGAGTCCGTTGTCGTAGCAGTAAGTCCGGGCTACCTGTCCGCGAGTCAAATTGTGCGGTGGCTGATCATAATATATCTGTACGCCGAGGTCCCGCTGATGACTGAACCGAACGCCGTTCTTCGCGGTGCCGGAAAATGACAAGACGCCGTTTGAGATTGCCGGGAGTTGGTCGTACTCGATATAACCCCCCTCGAAATGCTGGTACATTGCCGTGTTGTATCGGTCCCAAGCTATCCCGATGGTGACCCGTTTGTGTTGCGGGTCGAGGATGTTGCGACGGTGTCCGGGGCTGATCATCCAGCTATCCATGGCCTTTTTGATCTCTTGCCCGATGCTGTCGTTGGCGAGGTAGCCATTGGACCCTCTGATGCAATAGTCTAATCCGTGACCGTTTTCGCCGTTGGATTCGTAGCCGCCGGCCAGGCTGTAACGCATATAGGGTTTCAGACCATCGATACCCCAGTGCGATGAAAAGCAGTTTTGCAGAGCCGATTCGGCGTGCAGTTGAGCGGCGATGTTGTCGCCCAAATCGAGAGAATTTAAGCCGGCACGTTCACGCTCGGCGTTAATCAGTTCCAGCATGTGCCGCTTTTCGTCGATATGGCGGAGTTCCGGGGACACTACCGGTGTTGGGGTTGGTGTCGGCGCCAGTGTGGGCGTGGGCCGCGGCGTTGACGTAGGCGTTGGTGTGAACGTGGGCCGCGGCGTTGGTGTCGGCGGCGACAGCGTGAACGTAGGAAACGGTGCTGCCGTCTCTGTCGGCGCGGGTGAGGCAGCCGTAACCGGGGTCGACTCGGAACCCGGCTGCGCAGTTGGGCCGGAATCAACCGTAGGCGTAGCAGCCTGCGGACGGGGCACGATCTGTGCCGTATCTGTAGGAACGGGCCCGTTTGCGTCAATTTTGGCGAGCGCAGCGTTAATGGTAGCTTGCAGGTCCGGCGTGGACCGAGAGTCTGGTGCCGTTTCCGGCTGATTGTCGCCACCGAAACATGAAAGCGAAATCACAGCTAAGGCAGCCCAGGCGACCAACAACGTTGCACGCACGATCCTGTGCTGCCTTGGCTCAGTTACTCAGCGTCCGGATGCGTCGTGATGAAGCGAGCGGCGCGCTCCGGATCCACCTGCGGAGCCCGCACCTCCACTCCCGCCTGCTCTTCCTGCAGTCGAACGGTACTGCTGCTGTCTGCGTGACCCCAACCCCGGTTCATGGCTTGCAGGGAAATCTGCTGCGCCAGCGTAGACATCGGCATCGGCACGTCGTACTCCCGAGCCAACTCCGTCGCCAGCGAGATGTCCTTGTGCGCCAGGTTCAACGCGAAACTCGCGGGCTCAAACTCCCCACGAAACATCGTCCGCACCAACCCCTCGTGGAGGAAGGACATTCGGCCCAACGCTCCCCTCCTGACGCATTCCCACAACGGCTCGGGATCGACGCCCGCTTTCACGCCCAGGGTCAGACCTTCGGCAATTGCCTGCCGCACGCTGTGACCGATCATATTGTGCACCAGCTTGGCAACACTACCCGCGCCGATCTCCCCCGCGTAGAACACCTTGTCGCCAAAGGAGTCCAGGATCGGCTTCACCCGATCGAACACCTCCCGATCTCCTCCCACCATCACCGCCAGGTTGCCCGACGCCGCTCCCGTCTTGCCACCACTCACCGGCGCGTCCAGCACGTGGCAGCCCTTGGCTCGGAACTTCGGCTCGATCTCCCGGATCAACGTGGGCCGGCTCGATGACAGGTCGATGTAGACACTCCCCGGCTTGATACCTTCCAGCACACCCCCAGATCCCGTGGCTACCGCCTCTACCTCGTAGGGACCCGGCAGCGAAGTGAAGGTCACGTCGCTACCGGCCGCGACCTCCTCGGGAGTGTTGGCCAGTCGAGCCCCGCCTTCCAGCAGGGGGAGCGCCGCCTCTTCGCGAAGGTCATATACGATCATTGGGTAGCCGGCGCGTTGGATGTTGGCGGACATGCCACCGCCCATGTTGCCCAATCCGATGAATCCTACGGTTTCCATAACGTTCACCTGCTCTGATTTTTGGGTTATGCGAGGGGCAGTATAGCGTACCCGGAAGGGCAGTCCGGGGCACCATGCTATAATCGAAGCAGATGCCCCGTGGTGTAGCGGTAGCACGTCAGCCTTTGGAGCTGTAAGCCCTGGTTCGAACCCAGGCGGGGCAGCCATTCGCGCTGCTTTCCCAGAAAATTGGCGACCAGTTGGTCGCCCTTATTTTTTCGCCCGCTGCTCTAGGTACATCGGCATTCCGCCCTTGGCCCGCAGTGATATCAGGGGCAGCATTTCCGCTTTGTGCCGCGCGTCGTGACGCACTTTCCATTGTTGGCCCAGGGTCGCCAGGATCATCTTCGCCTCCATCGTCGCGAAGCCCTCGCCGATACACTGACGCGGCCCTCCTCCGAAAGGATAATAGGCGTAACGCGGCAGGTTGTTCCGAAATTCCTCGGTCCAACGCTCCGGTCTGAACTCCAGCGGCTCATCGAACCAGCGCGGGTCCCGCTGTATCACCAGCTGAGGCGCGGCCAACAGCGCACCCGGGGGGATTTGGTACCCTCCCAGTTCAAATGGTTGGAACGCCATCCGTGACCAGAACCAGATCGGCGGATACAGCCTCAGTGATTCCGCCAGTATCTGGTCGGTAAAGGTTAGCTTCGGCAGATCGCCTAGCTCCGGCGCTCTTCCGCCGAGCACCTCGTCCAGTTCGGCGTGGAAGCGTGCTTGAGCGTCGGGGTTGTTCGCCAGCAGGTACCAAGTCCACGTGAGGCAAACTGCAGTGGTCTCATGCCCCGCCGCAAACATGGTGATCGTCTGGTCGCGTACCTGCTGATCAGTGAGCGGCTGCCCGACGCCCTCGTCGTCCTCGAGACGAGCGTCAAGCAACAGGGAAAGCAAGTCGTCTTCACCTGTGGATGTTGCCCGCCGCTCGGCGATCAGTCCAAAGATCATGCGGTCGAGTTGGGTTGTGGCCCTCCGGAACCGCACCGTGTACGGCACCGGCAGTCGATGCAGTAGCCGGCGCATTTTTGGCGGTTGGTTCACCCGCGCCACCAGGTAACTGTTTATCAGTTCGAACGACTTGCCGATCCGCCGCGCGTCGTCCGGCAGTTCCAGTCCAAACAGCGTCTTGACTACTACCCTCAGGGTGAGCGCTCCCATCTCCCGGGCCATGTCCACCTGCTGCCCGTCAGCCCACGAGGCCCGGTGCTGGACGGCATAATCCCGCATCAGTTCCCCGTAACCTTCGGTGCGACCCCGGTGAAACTGCGGCTGCATTAGCCGTCGCTGCTGCAGGTGATCCGCGGGCCCGGCGGTTACCAAACCTTCGCCCATCGCGTACTTGAGCACGTCGGCATTCGGCCCCCGCCCCACCAGCCGGTGGTTCGTGACCACCACATCCCGTATCAGGTCGGGATGGTTGACCATGAGCAGCAGGGCCGGCTTGACCGACAACGTGACCAGGTCCCCGTACTCAGCCGCCTCCAGCATGAACCGGATCGGATCGCGGAGATACCGAAGCGTCTGCCCAATGACGGGCAACTCCGGGGGCCCCGGAGGGAGATCCCCGCGGTCCACGACCGGTCGCGGTGGATATTTCACCGTGGATGTCGTCATGTTGGGCTCCAGCGGATCGCCACCCGGTAACCCGCGGACCACGAAGCCCTTATTCGTCCAGCGGTACGGTGGCCGTCAGTCGCGGCTGATCGCCTACCGCGCGCGTCGTGTGACCCTGGCCGGTCAAGTCCTCGGCCAGCATGGCCTGCCCCGCGCCGAACCGGTGCACCGACCCGTCTCCCAAACCTATCTCTACCTCACCTTCCAGCGTGATGACGAACTGGCGGCGCGGCGCTTGGTGCCAGTCACTGAAAGACCCAGGCTCGACCCGCCGAAACACGATCCCTTGCGCTGCCTGCATGGCGGCGTACTCTGGGTGCGATTCCAGCTCGATTTGCTCGATGTGCGACTGACCGTCTTCTCCCGTGTAAAGTCTCGCGATCGGCATGATGATCCCCCTTTCGTGTCGTGAACTCACTCCGTTTCGGCTCGATTTTATCAAAATCGGATGCGCAAGTAGCGGAATTCAAGCCAAAGCCTAATTCGTTGATCTCACGCATGCCAAATGGTCAGGGGAAATGGGTACGGCTTCCTCGGAATGGCGATGCGCCAGCCTTGCCTCTGGGCAATCCAAAGGTCCTGTTCATGTTCCATCATGAGGCCAGCAGACCATGCTTCGTCCCAAGTAACTGTTCAGACTTGAGGGGAAGCGAGTAGTTGACGGCAGGCGTTGAGGGTGTTGAGACCTTGTGCCCGCCAGGTGCCGAAGATTGACGCCAGCGTCATCTTGGTGGCAGTACCCCGGTCCGAGCGGGTGCCCCCACTGACCTTGCGGCTGACCACCAGATGGCGGAGGCTGCGCTCGGCGGCGTTGTTGTCCGGCGGCACCTCCGGTTCGGCCACGAAGACGAAGAGTTCTTTGATGTGGTTCTCCATGCGTCGGCACAGCCTGGCCTGGACCGCCGACGGGTCATCCAGAAAGGGACGGCAGAGGACCAGCAATCGTCTTTCCAGGGCCATTTTGGCGGTGCGGCGTTGTTGCTCTGCGGGGTGGGTAAAGGCCGTGGCCTGACGGTAGAGTTGGTGGACGGCGTCAGCCCACTGGGACAGCGATCCATCATCTGGGTAGAGTGATCGCAGGTCGTGGATGTCCCGCAGCAGGTGGGCCCAGCAGCGTTGTTTGGGACCCGCATAGTGGTGGTAGGCGGCGTAAAAGTCGCTGACCAGCACACCGGCGAAATCGTCGCCCAAAACCTCGTCCACTACCGCCTTGCCCCGGTTCCGTCGCAGGAAGTACCGCAGGTTGGGGGTGCTGAAAGTCCACACGTAGCCGTTGTGTCCATCCTGTCGCCAACCCGTCTCATCGGCGTGGACCACCGGACTGCCTCGGACCTGTTCCAGGATGTCCGCCACCACCCGTTGGGCCTTGCCAGCCACTTGCTGTGTGGCCGCCACGATGGCCCCCAGGCTGAGTTGCAGCCCATGCACGGTATCCAGGTGCCACTGGATGGTGCGCAACGGCAGCCTGGCTTCCTCCCGCAGGACCGCAATCAGGCTGATGACGTTGATCCCCAGGCGCTGCTTGCCCATCACCACGCCGTCCAGTTGCGCTTTGGGAACACAGCAGCGTCGGCAGCGGGGACAAGTGCGGGTCAGGTAAACGTGCTCGGTTACCTGCGCCGGAACCTGCGGCAGGTCGATCACCTCCCGAGTGCGCTGGGCCCAACCCCCAGACAACTGGGTCCCGCAGTCGGGACACTGCTCCACCACATGCTCCACTCGGTGGGTGGGCGTCATACGGGCTCGGGCAAAGCCGTGAGGTCGGGGTTTGCGAGGTTCCTTGGACTGGGCTGGCTTCCGGTCTGCTTTGGGTTTCAGACCGGGCATCCGGCGGGAGCCTTGGGGTTTGGCTTGCCCTTCCAACTGGGCAATGCATTTCTCCAGCCGCTCAATGATGGCCTGCTGTCGGACGATGATGCCAATCAGAACATCCCGGTCGGCAGTCCTGAGATCGATTTCGGTATCCATCCCAGTTATATGACATAACCACCACCCTCAGCGCCAGCCACCCGCACACCAAGTTCCGCCAATTCGCCTCACCAACTCTGAACAGTTACCGTCCCAAGGCGTCGGTTGACCGATGTTTACCGCCTTGTTAGAATGCCCGGCAGTCTATTTATTCGGGCGGTCATGCTTACAATCGGTCTAACGGGCGGCATTGGAAGCGGCAAAAGCGCAGTTGCCGAGCTATTGCGGGAGCAAGGCGCGTCGATAATCGACGCGGATCGGCTGGGTCACGAAGCTTACGCACCGAACTCCGAAGCCTGGCGTCAGGTCGTTGCGGCCTTTGGAGAGGACATACTGACCACGGAAGGCGAAATCGATCGGCGCAAACTCGGGTCCGTAGTGTTCGCTGATCCGGCCGAACTGGAAAGGCTCAACGGAATTATGCATCCGTTGATGGCCCGGATGGTTGAGGATCGGAAAGCCACCATGGCTGCCGAAGGCGTCGGCGTGGCGGTTGTCGAAGCTGCGGTCCTCTTTGAAGCAGGTTGGAACGATCTGGTCGACGAAGTTTGGTCAACCCATACCCCAGCCGACGTGGTGGTCGAACGCCTGCGCCAGCGCAACGGAATGACCGAGGAAGAAGCCAGAAAACGAATTAACTCGCAGATGCCGGCGGCAGAACGCAACCGGCGTTCCGACGTGGTGGTTGAAAATTCTGCTGATTTGGCCTCGTTGGAACGCGGAGTGGCAACTTTGTGGCAGGCCCGAGTCAAAGGAAAGGTAAATCAAGGCAATGGTTGAAGCAAACATCGAAATTCTGGAAGACGAACCCAGTTTCAAGGAGTTCGCCATCGAAGAGTTCCTGGTCCGCAGCGAGCCGTATTATCGCGCTATCGGCGACGAGTTGGAACTGTTCGAAGCCGCCTACGAGCAACACATCCCGGTACTGCTCAAAGGCCCGACTGGCTGCGGCAAGACGCGATTCGTTGAGTACATGGCTTGGAAGCTCGGGCGACCTATTTCCACGGTTCGAAGCGATGAATCCCAGGAAATGCGGGAAGGCGATGTTCGTGTGCCGCTGGTAACCATTGCCTGTCACGAAGACCTCACGGCCAGCGACCTTGTCGGCCGCTACCTGTTGGATGCCAACGGCACCCGCTGGATCGACGGTCCCATGACCCGCGCTGTCAAGGCCGGTGCCATCCTGTACCTGGACGAAGTCGTTGAAGCCCGTAAGGACACCACCGTCTTGATCCACCCGTTGACCGACCACCGGCGCATTCTCCCGGTCGAAAAAACCGGCAACATCATCGAAGCCGACGATCGGTTCCTGCTCTGCATCTCCTACAACCCCCACTATCAGAGCGCTCTGAAGGACCTGAAGCACAGCACCCGGCAAAGGTTCATTTCGATCGAATTTGACTACCCGCCGGTTGACGTTGAAACCGAAATCATTGCCAAGGAAAGCGGTTGCTCTGAAGACCAGGCCCACTCTTTGGCTCGCCTCGGTGAGAAGATCCGTAACCTCCGCGAGCACGGCTTGGCCGAAGGCGCCAGCACTCGTCTGCTGATCTACGCCGCCCGGCTGATGCGGCAGGGCATCTCCGCTCGCCGCGCCTGCCAGGTGGCTATTGTGTGGACCCTGAGCGATGAGACCGAACTCCAACGCAGCATCGAAGAGGTGGTGTACTCCATCTTCGAGTAGCTGATGGAACCTCAATGGGTGCAATCACCCTAGATCTAGTCCGCAATGCGCTGGCAAACCGCCAGCGAATTACTGCCGCCGTTGAAGGCTTGATGCCGGCGGCAGTAACGTTATTGTTGTACCCGAAGGGTGGTGAGTTCTGCGTCCTGCTGAACAAGCGGTCCATGACGGTGGAGCACCACAAGGGAGAAATGTCGTTTCCCGGCGGTGCCCGCGACCCCGAAGATGTGGATTTCGAGGACACCGCCCGGCGCGAAACCGAAGAGGAAATGGGCATTGCCCGCAATGACATAACAATCTTGGGACGCCTTGACGACAACGTCACCCGTTCCAATTTCCTGGTCAAAGTGTTTGTGGGCACGATCCCTTACCCGTACCGGTTCAACCCCAGCTCGCACGAGATCGCAGAGGTCGTCGAAATCCCCATCAATGTTCTGCGCGATCCTGCCACGCTGCGCTGGGATTCCCGGATAGAAAATGGCGAGCGAATTTCAGTGCGCTCCTACGGTTACCAGAAGCATCTGGTCTACGGAGCCACCGCGAAAATCCTCGACCAGTTCCTCGACACCATCGAGGGCGAACTGACAAAGGAGGACACGAGCCTTGACTAATTCCGCTACAGGCAACCTGCTGGACGAACTGGCAAAGCTACCCCCGGCAGTTGCCGAAGCCTATCAGGCCGTCGCCGACGCTATGGCCGAGTCCTTCAGTGACGAAGAAACGGCGCTATGGGCCCGCGAGGGCGTTGCCATCGGCACCCAAACGGTTCGGTCTTGGGAATCGGCGGTGGAATACTACCGTGTGAGCCCCGAGGTGTCTCGATCCCTCGCCTTCGCCTCATTCATGCAATGGGCTCGCTGTGGAACTTACCTGTCCCAGGACTCCCCTACACTGGCAGTCGCCTTCTTCAAAGCCAGCCCTTCCATCGTTACCAACCTGCGGCCCCAGTACATCCCGCGTTGGGCCGGTCTGGGCCGCTCGCTTTACAAGGGTACCTGGAAGTCCAGCACGCTGGCAGCCCGATTCTTCGAGGTCAGCCCCGATCTGGTGCGAAACCTACCCTTCTGGGACGTCGAGGTGTTCGCGTCCCTGATCGAGGCGCTGTCCTACAAATCCTACGACGTGGCGGCCGAGTGCTTGGTGCTGGGTCGGGATGTCCTCCCGGCCATGGGACGCGAACGCGAGGCTTTCCTGTCCATGTCTCGCGCCCTGACCGACAGCAGTTGGCGGGAGGTTAAGGCGTGTCTGGAAATGGCTCCCCGCGCTCTGCAGCACGTGGAAGAAGGCCAAACCGGAAGGTTCCTGCGCCTTGGCGAAAAGCTCGCCAAGATGGGCCTCCGCGACACTTCTCGCTTCCTTTACGACGGGGCGCAAGCGTTGTCCCACGTCTCCGCCGGCTCGCAGGGGCACATTCTGGACTTGTGCGAGGGACTGCTGGCCAGCACCCCCGACGCCGTCCCACCGTTCCTCAAGAGTCTGGATCCGGTCCTGAACCGGGTCACGCTGCAGCAACTCGACCAGTGGTACCAGCACGGGGTAGAACTCCTCAACGAAAACCCCGAAAGCGGCATCGCTTTCTTCAAGATCGAATCCAATACTTCCGAAGCCATGTTGGAGACACTTTCTTCCAGCTTGGACCTGGAGCGGGTGAAGGGTATTATGCGCCTGTACACCCGCGCGCTATCCGGCGAAAACATCGAGGTGATGAGCACCGCGGAACTCGTTCGCCGACAGATCGGCTGGGTCGATCAGGACACTGCCTCTACCGACGGAACCAAGGTTTATCTGCCGCCGGTGATTGATAACTATAACGACAAGGCTCAGAACTTCGCCTGGTTCAAGGTGGTCGCCACCCACCAGGTGTCCCACCTCGAATTCGGGAGCTTCCGGTTCGAGTTCGGCACTCCTGCCAACGTGTTTGAAGATCGCCGGTTACAAATGGAAGACGCGATCCAGGCGCGCATCGAAGCCGTCCGCACCGCCACCGCCGAGCACTTCCAGTTGCAGGATTCCGACGCCGCGCCGGCTATCGAAATCGGCGACGGGCCCGGTGGCACCATGCGTGTTTACACCGACATCGGTCGTTTCCTGGCCCTATTCGAAGACCGCCGGATGGCCTTCGACCTGTTCAGTGTGCTCGAAGACTGCCGGCTGGATTATCGCATCAAGACCGAGTATCCCGGCATCCGTAGGGCGGCGCTGGACGTGCAGGGCGACGCCCTTACCCAGCGACCCCGAATCGAGGAACTTCCGCTGCAGGAAGCCCTCATCGAGTTGCTGGTCCACATGAGCCTTGACCGCTTTGAGGGTCTGCCGGTGCCGCAGGACTATCGGGAAGAAGCGTTTATGCTCGCCCGCATCATGCACCGCCTGCGGACGATCCGCGCTTCCATCGAAGACACCGCCGAAGCAGCATTGAGGGCCTACGAGATCATCTCCCGTCTCCAGAACCAGGAGGAACCCGAGGACGAGTTCCAACCTGAAGATCTGGACGATCCCGGCGAATTTTCCGAAGAAGAGTACCAGGCTTTGCTCGACAAGCTGCAGGCGCAGATGAGCGAGCAGCAGGGTGAGCAGGGCGAAGGAGACCCCTACGAATCTCCCGAGCCGGTCGAGTATCGGGGTGACTTCAAACCCGAAATGGTCCAGTTGCTCACCAAGCTCCAGATGGACCAGAGCCAAATGGGCGACGCCGAGCCCATGACCCAGGAGGAACTCGAACAGTTGCTCCAAGATAGCGCCGAACTGGAACTCGACGCCCAGGAAGGCGACGTAGATCAGAGCATGGCTATGTTCGCCCAGAACATCATGAAGGAGGCCGGCGTTCCCCCTCCGTCCAACGACCCGGGGCGCGGCTACGGTCCCATCCTGCACGACGACGACTCTGGCGGCCAACTGGAGGCATTGGAACCCAAGACCTTCGTTTACGACGAATGGGACTTCCGCGCCAACGACTACAAGCCGCGATGGTGCATCGTCAAGGAGAAGATCCTCGACGAAGGCGACCCGAACTTCTACAACGATTCCCTTCGCAATTACGCCTCGCTGCTGGCCCACATCAAACGGCAGTTTGAGCTGATCATGCCCGAAACCTGGCGCAAGACCTACCGGCTGATCGACGGCGAGGACATCGACCTCAACGCGGCCCTCGAAGCTTGGGCCGACCTGCGCATGAACGTACCGCCCGACGAGAAGATCTACTGGCGGCGCAACCGCGTCGAACGTAGTGTCGCGGTGGTCTTCCTGCTGGACATGTCGGCTTCAACCGCCGAAGCCATCGATGAAGGCCGACACTCGGTCGACGACCGGGACGCCCCGGACGATCCCGTCGAGTACATGGTCTGGCTGCGCCGCCGCCGTGAGGGCTTGGTGCGTCGCCACTACAAGCGCATCATCGACCTTGAACGCGAGAGCTGCGCCCTGCTAATCAACGCGCTGGAGTCCATCGGTGACACCTACGGGATCTACGGTTTCTCCGGCTATGGTCGCGAAAACGTGGAATTCTACGTGATCAAAGACATCGAGGAGCAGTTCAACGACAAGATCAAGCGGCGTATCGACAAGGTGACCCCTCTGCACGCTACTCGCATGGGATCTGCCATCCGACACGCCATCACCAAGCTGGAAAACCAGGACGCGGTCACCAAGATCATGTTCCTGATTAGTGATGGTCGTCCCCAGGACCGCGGTTACAGCCGCGAGGGCGTCGAGAAAGAATACGCCGTCCATGACACTCACCAGGCGCTGCTGGAAGCCAAGCGCAAAGACATTGTCCCCTTCTGTCTCACGGTGGACAAGGCCGGTCACGACTACCTCAAGACGATGTGCGGAGATCTCAACTACGAGGTGCTGGACGATATCTGGGCGCTCCCTGAGAGGCTGCCCATGCTCTATCGCACATTGACCATGTGAAGTTTCCCTGCATCCAAAGCAAAAAGGGCGTCCGCTTTTGCGGACGCCCTAACTTTAACGCTGTCCCGTTGGATTACGGAGCCACTTCGGTAATCAGTTTGCGTAACTCCGTCAACGCCGTGTTGCACGAACGTCGTTTGATCACGAGCCGGCGCGGCGGGGTGCGCAACGGAAACTCACGCACGTCTTCTCCATGGGCAATCGCAATATGGATGGTACCGGGCCGGTGACCCTCCAACTCCTGCGGTCCCAGCACTCCACTCAGGCCGACGCCAAAGTCCGCGTCTGTGGCAGCCCGGGCGACCAGAGCCATCGCGTTGGCTGTTTCCTGGCTCACGGCACCGTGGCTCGCGAGCACTGAGGCATCCACCCCGGCGGCGATCATTGCCTCCGTCGTATACGCCACGGTTCCTCCTCGGTACCACCGATTGCTGTCCGGAGCTTCGGTTATCGTGTTGGCCAAAAATCCCCCGCTGACCGATTCCATCGTCGCCAGGGTCATGCCGCGTGACACCAACGCCGCTCCGACCGAAAGCTCCGGCGTTTCGTCGTCGTAGCCCCAAACGTACGGAGCCAGGCGGTCATGAATGGCGTTTTCTATCGGAGCGATCATCTCCCGGGCCACGGCCTCATCCTGTGCGCGCGCGATGATCCGAAGGTGGATGCCGTCGGCCTTGGAATAAATCCCGAGATACGGGTTCTCCAGGCCGAAAAACTCCGACATTATCTCGTCCACCGAAGCCTCGCCCAGTCCCAGCGTCTTGATGTTACGCGTGATGGTGACCTCGGTGTCGATGATTTCTTTCAGTTTGACGTCGATTTCATCCTGCCACATGGCCCGGTTTTCACCCGGGGGTCCGGGCATGCAAATGATGTGTTTCCCGTCCCGTTGCGCCCACCATCCGGGCGCCGTACCGTTCCGGTTCGCGATGAACTCAGCCGAGGGTATCAGGTGCGCCTGTTTGAAATTGTGAGCCGGCATGTCTTGTCCGCGGTTCCGGAACCACTGCCTCAGGTTTTCCAGTTCGGCTTCCTGAACCACGGGTGCCTCACCCAGAGCCGCGGCAACGGCCTCCCGGGTCAGGTCGTCCTGCGTGGGTCCCAGGCCGCCTGTCGTAAAGATGATGTCTGAGCGCTCCCAACCGCGCGCGAAACCCTCGGTGAGCTTGGGTAAATCGTCGCCGATGATGCTCACCAATTCCAATTGGATGCCCAAGGCCGGCAATCGACTAGCGATCCAACTGGAGTTGGTATCAGTCAACTCCCCCATCAGCAACTCGGTACCTATGGAGATGATCTCTGCCTTCAAAACAGCCTCCTCAGCGGCCCGCCTATGGGCAGTCGTAGGGCAATTCGGTGGGTAGGTTCGTCACCAGGCAAAAGGTCCGCTCCGCGCGCACTGTGTTGATGACATAAACTATCGGGTCGTCAGGCCGGCCGGCATAATGCACCAGCACCTGCGTGTTGCCGGCGGCGTCCAGGATGGGTCGGTCGTCCTCGTCTACCTCGATGTGGCCGCTGCCAATGTAAAACTCACGCGTCTTCTCGTGCGTCTTGATCCGTATCGTGGTATCCGGAGGCTCCAGTCCGTATTTCGGATCGCTCGCTCCTTCCTCGTCAACATGCCAGCCGCCAGGATTTTCGGGGCCGCCCGGTTTGCCGGGTTGCCCAAACCATTGCAACTGCGAGAGCCACCACTCCGGTTCCTTAGTCGCCTTTCGCTCGTCTCCAATCGTGGCGTACCAGGTCCGCTCGCCAGGTTCCGGCGCGTAGATTACCGTGATGCCGTTATGGGTAATCGCCAACTCCTGGATGTCCCGGAAATCTTCCTCGTAGAAGTACCCCAACTCCAGCGGGGGCGGGATGTGCGGCGGTTCGGTCACTAACCGGTTCACCACCGTCGCCCAGATCTCCGGAACCGTGAATAGTTGAGCGTCCCCGACCAGCCGCATGTAGTTGTAACCTTCGTCGGGTGTTCGATTGCCCAGCCAGAACTCGTAGGACCGTCCGGTTTCCTCGGTGATGACTATGACGCTTTCCGGCGGCTCCAGCCCGTACTGGGCCGGGTTTTCGATCGTCGACGCCAACACCCGGTTGACCCTGGGTCCGCTCAGCAGCAGGGGTGTGCCGCCCCACTTGTCCTGGTACACCTCCTCCCGCTCATCGCCTTCTACGATGAACCATTTTCCGCGACCCAGGTCCTTGTCATAAACCATCGTCGTGCCCTGGTGCGACACCACCACGTTCACTATCGCGTCGTCGTCGATGCGCCAAGCCCACGGCTCGTCTTGGCGAGGCACGTTCTGGTCCCATGGCTTAAACCAAAGCGCCAGCGCACCGAAAAGCGCCAGCACGAACACCAACAGGATGGTCAATCGGATATTCATGGCGCTACCGATGCAGTCCGATTACCGGCGAACCCACCAGACCACGATCGCCATGATGCCCATCAGTCCAGGCAGCAGCAGCCATGTCGAGAACCGCACGAAGTTGAACTCGTTTTCGTCCAGGTTCCACTCGCGGTAGACGAACTCCCGGTCCCGTATCGACACCAGCGAGTAGTCGCCCATCAGGTAATTCGCCGAGTTCAAGAACAGCGCCGCGCTCGAACCCCGGTCCACGTTCCGGTTTGACACAAAATCGGAGTCGCCGAACACGACCATGCTCGCTACTTGGTTCTCCGGGGGCCGCTCTGTCGGCGCCGCCGCGCCCACCGGCGCAATGATGTCCAGGTACATTGCCGGGAAATACACCCTCCTCGGGTCGCTTTCCACCGGATCAACGCGCTCAATGTCGTCGATCAGCCGAGCCGACGCCGTGGTCGCCGCGATTGGACGCGGCAAGCGCGTGTTTGTTTCTTCCAGTATCGGTTCAATCGCGGCCGTTCCTGGCATGAAAGCCACGTTCAACGGTCGTCCCCTGGGCGCCACGATTTCCGGCGGCGCCTGCGGGTTGTAAATGCCCACCCGCAACGTGCGGGGTGCGTTGGGCTGCGATCCTTCAACATCACGTATGTAGCTGTCGGACACCACCACTCCCCAGAATGCCAGGAAGGCCCGGAAGGTATCGTGCGTGTCTGGTTCGGCCAGGAAAATCATCCGTGCGGCCTCTCGACGCGGCTCCCCGTCGGAGTACCGGCCGGCCATGTAGTAATTCAGTGCGTCCAGGTGCGCCGTCGGCAACTCTGCCGTCGGGCCGGCGATCACCAGCAGCGCGGCGTCGTCGGGCACTGCTACTTCTTCGTCGACCGGAGCCCACGGCAGGGTTGCCACCTCATAGTTATCAACCTCAAGTCCTTCGCGGATTTTCAGGTACCCATCCTCAGCCATGCGGTTGATGTCGCGTTCACCGTGCCCGCCGAGGAAATAGACCTTCTTCCGCTGTGTTTCGGTCGCCACCAGCAGTGCGGTGTAGAGATCTTGTTCCAGCCGGCTGTAGACCTCGTCCGTGGGCTGGACCAAATCGATGATATCCGTACCCACCGCCGACACCGCCAACGTTTCGTACGACGTCACCCCTTGGCTCCGCGCCAGGTCCGCCTCTTTCTGCGGGTCGATGAAGCGATAAGTGAAATCGCCGCTGCGCCGTCCGAACTCGCTCAGCGTCGTCTCAACCTTCCCCCGCCTGGTCAGCATATCGATATCGATTACCTCATCTGGGTAATAGGCTATGACGCTGATCGGCCGGTCCAGGGCGTCCAGCAGGTCACGGGTGCGGTGCGCCAGGGAAAACTGATTGGTCGCCGTGGTATCCACCCTTACATGGTTTTCGAAAGCCACGTAATTGGCCAGCGCGACCAATCCGAAAAAGGCAGCGGTCATGATCACCGTATTGATCCCATACCGGCCGGTCCGGCTGAAAAACGCCGCTAGCACCTGGCTGAAATACGAAATCCCGACCAGGAGCACCAACACCGCCCCAATGCCCAGGACGATCCCACCATACAGCTTCAGGGAACCGATGAACGCCAGCAGCACCGCGCCAACGATCAAACCGACGACTCCGGCTATGAGTATCGGCGCGTAGAAAACCGCGATCAGGTCAAAAACTGGCTCAATGAACGAGAACAGCGTCCGGGACTGTTCCTCCAACGCTGCCGGCTGATCGTTTGGCCTGCTACCGTCTCCGGCATCATCCTGGCGTCCTCGTCCTCTGCGCCGGCGCCAATCTCGGGGCCCGTCGCCAATGCGCTGCTGGCTCATGTTACCTCCAGCGCCGCGACTCCAGCGCGCGTATCGACAGGAACAGGAACAGGGCAATCACGGTCACGAAATACACGATGTGCGTCGAATCGATGATCCCGAGATCGAAGTCGTTGAAATGACTGGTGAATCCCAGCTGATTGAACACGGTGGCCCAAACGCCGGTGACTACGTCGCCGATGAACGATGTGGCGTACAGGACGACCAGGATTCCGATTCCAACCACGGCTGCGATAATCTGGTTGCTGGTTAGCGTGGATGTCAAGATCCCAACTGCTAACGCAGCCATGCCGTATAACACGAGTCCCAGATACCCAGAATAGATCGGCCCCGGGTCTGGCGTTGCGAAAACCAGCAACAGGATCACGTAATACGAAGTCAGGCTCAGCAGAAACAGCAGGAAAACCAGGCTGGCCAGGTACTTCCCCAGGATCACTTCCCAGTCCCTCACCGGGGAGGTCAGCAGCAACTCGATAGTTCCCAGTTTCTGCTCCTCCGCCAGTAGCCGCATTGTCAACGCCGGTGCCAGTGGGATCAGCAAGAAAGTCGCGCCTTGGAAAAAATTGCTTAAGGAAGCTTCGGGGAAAGGGTTTCCCAGATCACGGACGAAGAAGAACCCGCTCAGCGCCATGAAGATCAGCGCCACGATGTACGCCACGGGACTGCTGAAGTAGATCTGGATTTCCTTGAACGCCACCGCGCGGATGGTTCGCATCTTTGTGGTCCGGCTACTCTGCGTCGTCTTCAGCCGTCGTAACCCGCAGGAATATCTCCTCCAGGCTCATGCTGCTCATTTGCATGCTGAGCAGGCTCCAGCCGTTGCTCACCACGGTGCGGGATATTTCGTCGCGCAAGTCCAGACCCTCTCTGAATTTAACCCGATACGCGTTCACGCCGGGGCGCGGGTGGTGCGTGACCTCGGTGGCTCCTTCAACGTTCCGCAGTACCGGCAGCACGTCCGCCGGTGGCCCGCCAATCTCCACTTCCAATTGAGCCACACCGCGCAGGTGCTGCGCCAGGTTGTTTGGAGTGTCGGCCGCCACAATGTGCCCTTCGTGGATGATCAGAACCCGCTCGCAGATCATGCTGACCTCCGGCAGGATGTGGCTGCTGAGGACGACGGTCTGCTCTCGGCCCAAATCCTGGATCAGGCTCCGCGTTTCCACCACCTGGATGGGATCGATCCCAATGGTTGGCTCGTCCAGGACCAGCACTTCCGGCTCATGCAGGATGGCCTGCGCGATTCCCACGCGCTGCCGGAAGCCTTTGGACAGCTTGCCAATGATGGTCTTGCTGTAGTCTTCTAAATGGCAAACGTCGATCACGTCGTCGATGCGTCCGCGGATCCGGCGGCCGTTCATGCCGCGCAGCGTGCCCATGTATTTCAGGTAACTGGTGACCGTCATTTCGGTGTGCAGCGGAACCGACTCCGGCAGGTAGCCAACCCGCCTGCGCACTTCCAGTGACTTCTCGACCACGTCGAACCCGTCCAGCGTTACCGTGCCCCGCGTCGGCGGCATGAACCCGGTCAGGATCCGCATGGTGGTCGTCTTTCCCGCCCCGTTCGGGCCCAAGAACCCGAGGATCTCACCCCGGCGCACCGTGAAGTTGACGTTCTCAACCGCCAGCATCGGCCCGTAATAATGGGTCAGATCGCGGACCTCGATCATCGTCTCGAAATCAGGCGACTCCATGACCGGCTCCAATTCTGGAACACTTTGGTTTTCAGCTTCTACGGCCATAGTCCTGTTCTTCGGTCGCGCCCCTGCCGGCAACATCAAACCTGAAGTTCGGTTGGCTATCATACGCCGACGCCGGGTCAACGGATTTGCGACCTCGGCGCCGATGAGCAGCGGCTGCGGATTTCACCCTTTGAATTAGCGTGGCGGCTATGATATTCTATGCGCCGCAATTTCACAAGACGGCGCGGCCCCGTCCTCACGGAGCCCATTTTATCGGTGGGGGGCTCGGTAGTACGATGCACTTGATCATCGACGGTTTCGGCGGCGACCCCGGCATGATGTGGGATACCGACCGCCTGCGAACCTTCCTCGACGAATACCCGGCCGTTTTGGGAATGACCCGGATCACCGAACCGGAAGTGCTGGAATACCACGGCCCAAAGCCCGCCGACAACGGTATCTCTGGCTTCGTCATAATCGCCGAAAGCCACATCAGCGTCCACACATTCCCAGAGCGCGACTACGTCAACATCGACGTTTTCTCGTGCAAGTCCTTCGACCACGAGCAGGCCCTGGCCGACGCCCGTTCCCTTTTCGACTTGCGCCAGGTCAAGACATGGGTACTCGACCGCGGCCTGGAATGGCTCGACGCCGATCAGGGCGCTCGCGAGACCGAACGCCAGCGCACCCTGCTGCAAGCCGCCGCTTCCGGCTCGCCTGTTGCCTGAATCTTGGGTTCCACCCGTACCCTGGACGCCGACTAACTTTCTGGCTCTACCGCCCGAGCAATCCGCGCTGGATACCGCGGCCGCCGTACTCATTCCCGTCCCCATCGATAGCACCACGTCTTTCCGCACCGGTGCGCGCCACGGTCCAGCCGCGATCATCGCCGCCTCGGCCGCCTTGGAAGACTACGATATCGAGCTCGGTATCGACGTAGCCGATCTCGTCATCCACACGACGCCACCCCTGGAACCCCACGCCGGCGACCCTCGTCAGATGATGGAGCGCGTACGTGAGGCGGTTTCCCACTACGCGTCCCTGGGTTCCGGCAAGCTGACCGGAGTGATCGGTGGCGATCATTCTGCCGCCATTGGGTCGGCATTCGCCCATCTCGAGCGCAATCCGGACCTGTCTGTGCTCTACGTCGACGCCCACGCTGACCTGCGCGACACCTACCAGGGCACCGCCTGGGGCCACGCCTCCGGAGCCCGCCGCATTGCCGAGCGCTGTCCAATCTCCTTGGTGGGTGTCCGCACGCTGGCCTTGGAAGAGCGGGATTATATTGAGGGCTCCTCTATTCCAACCTGCTATTGGCCGCCAGCGAACGACCACTACATACGTGACATAACCTCTGGCTTGCGCTCTCCCGTGTACGTCAGCGTCGACTTGGATGTCCTGGATCCGGCCGAAATGCCCGCCGTGGGAACTCCGGAACCCGGCGGCATGCACTGGTCGGAACTGATAAACCTTCTTCGGCGCGTATGCGGAGAACACCGTATCGTCGGTTTCGACGTATGCGAGTTGGCGCCTGACCAGGGCCTGCCCGCCCACTCATACACCGCTGCCAAGCTGGTCTACAAGCTGATCGCCTACGCTCTGGCCTCAGGATCTCCCTGACCGACGGCACGCTCCAACTTTCTGCGGGCGTCCAAATTTGACGGTGCCGCCGGATCAGGGTCCCTTCGGGTCTACCCGACGACTTCCCGAAATTGATGACATCGCACACTCTAACCGCCCAGAACGGTTGTGCTACCATAATATTGCAGGCGAAAAATCCTTTCCTGACCAGGTCCCAGGCAAAACGGCCACATCAGCACCAAGTCGCTACCGGCCTCTGTAGGAGACTGTCCTCGGTCGTTTTAACCGGAGCAGTCCCCTCGGCCACCGCGCCTGCCACAGCGCGCCATGCCTCGGGCATGGAGAATGAGAGCAAAAACCACAGCGCAAAACCCCCGGCCGTGGGGCTGATTAGTTCCTGGGACCTGGTCAACAGCCAATCGCCTGCCCACTCAAATAAGGAACCCGCCTATCGCAACATCGCTTCGCCAGTCTGCGGGTCAACTGGTCCCTCGCCTGTCCGTTGACCCGCTGCGGTTGGCCTATTTGCGGTAACTCAACGCATCCATCTGAGCATGCGGTCAACATCCGTGACTGCCGACTGCTTCCAGCGGCAGCCGCGCACATTGCTAGTACCGCGTCCGGCTGTTTTTGACAAATATAAGAATTGATATAATTGAGGCATTCTTTCATCGTGGAGTGTGTGGGGAATGCCTGCCAAGTTATATCGAGTGAACTTGACCCAGGATGAGCGGGAACATTTGTTGGGTGTCACCCGGCGCGGCAAGTCCTCGGGGCGTAAAGTGAAGCGGGCTTTGATTTTGTGTAAAGCCGCTGCAGGCCTTACCGACCAGCAGGTGGCGGAAGCCTTGATGGTCGGCCCCTCCACGGTCGGCCGGGTGCGGCAGCGCTTCGTAGAAGGCGGGTTGGAACGCGCCCTCAATGACCTGCCGCGGCCGGGACAACGGCGTAAACTTGCTGGAAAGCAGGAAGCCCACCTGGTGGCCGTGGCCTGCAGCGCGGCCCCGGAAGGGCACACTCGCTGGACGTTGCGATTGCTTGCCGACCAAGTGGTGAAGCTGGAGTTGACCGACCCCATCTCCCGGGAGACGGTCAGGCAGGTGTTGAAAAAAACGAACTCAAGCCGTGGCGGAAGAAGGAGTGGTGCATCCCCAAGGTGAGCGCCGAGTTCGTAGCCCGCATGGAGGACGTGCTGGACCTCTATGCGGAACCCTATGACCCCAAGCGGCCCGTAGTCTGTTTCGATGAGACTTCCAAGCAGTTGGTGTCGGAGAAGCGGTCTCCCATCCCGGCCCAGGCGGGACGGCGGGAGCGGTTTGATTACGAGTACCAGCGCAACGGGACCCGGAACTTATTCATGACTTGTGAGCCATTGGCGGGCTGGAGGCACGTGGCAGTGACCGGGCGTCGCACCATGACCGACTTCGCCCATCAGATGCGCTGGCTGGCGGATGCCGCTTACCCGGAAGCGGAGAAGATCCGGGTCGTGCTGGACAACCTGAACACTCATAGACCTGCCTCCCTGTACGAGGCCTTCGAGCCCAAGGAAGCCAGACGGGTGATCCAACGGCTGGAGTTTCACTATACTCCCAAGCATGGGAGTTGGCTCAACATGGCGGAGATCGAGTTCAGCGTCTTCAGCAACCAATGTTTGAATCGCCGCATTGAAGATGAGGATGCCCTCAAACGCGCGATTGCCGCCTTGGAGACCGAGCGGAATCAGGCTGCGGCAACCATCGACTGGAGATTCTCCACCACCGATGCCCGGCATAAGCTTCGCCGTATCTATCCTTCGGTTTCACACTGACGCGGTACTAGGTTCTGTTGACATTTCACCGTAACCAGATGAGAGCGGCGGTGAAATGCAGGAAGCCCAGGCATCTGGTGTCCAGCTTCTCAAACCGGGAGAAGATCCGGCGATAGTGCTTGATCTTGTTGATGAAGCATTCGACCAGATGGCGCTCCCGGTACAGATGCCGGTCATAGTCGGCGGGTTCCTTGCGGTTCGAGCGGGGCGGAATGACCGGCAGCATACCCAGTTCCAGAATGTGTCGGCGAAACTCCTGGGCATCGTACCCTTTGTCGGCCAGTACGTGCTCGCCAGCATAACCGGCGATTAACTCCTCCGCCTGGGTAATGTCGTGCTGTTGCCCTCCGGTCAGGATGAATCGTAAGGGGTTGCCCAAGCCGTCCACGCTCACGTGAATCTTGGTGCTGAACCCGCCGCGGCTCCGGCCCAGGGCCTGGGCAGCCTGGCCACCGTTTTTGGGGGAGCTCCTGCCGCGCAAGGGTGCGCCCGGACCACCGTGCTGTCGATGATCAGGTATTGTCCCGCGTCAACTAAATATGCCGAATCCTGTTGCCTCATTCAGAAATGTTACCGAAACTTTAGCACTTGGGGTCCACCCCAACCAGCGCTAATTCCGGCATTGCAGGGAGTCCCGCCATGGGCTCGCCAGCCGTGGCGTAGACCAGCTCTTTGCTCATGATGCCGCGCCACTGCTGCACTCTGCGTTGCAACGTGCGCAGGTGAGCCCGGCTGAAACGATCTGGCTCAGTTTCTTGCAGTCGGCCCAGCAATACCACCGCACTGGCATCCGGGTCTTCCTGCAACCAGCCCAGCACGTCGCACCACACTCCCTCGAAAGGGTCTGGCCGAGTTCGCCAGGTGCGGGGCGTTTGCACCCGCCGCTCCCGTGAGGTATGCGCTGCGTCCTGCCGCCACAAGTCGGGTAACTTGGCCAGGAACTGTTCCAGGCTCTCGCCACTGGGAGTGGGCCGGATTTCGGGGAACGTAACCGCGGCCAGGGCCGACTGGGCTTCCCGGATGGCGTGCAGCAGCGCCACCGGGTCCAACTTGACCCGATACTGACGCAGCGCCGCCTTCATCTCCGCGCTGACCGCGTCGTGTTGCAGCAGCCGGTCGCAGGGCGTGGCGGGCGGACTGTACCGCTTGACCACCCTGGAGCCGTGCCGAGTTTTCTCCACCAACTTGAACGACGGCTGGAAGTAGTTCACGTACTGTCGCACCGCCCCGTACAGGTGGGCCATGGTCTGTCCGGCCACCGAGCCGGAGTAGCGGTCATGACCGACGAAGTGGCGGACCACGGCGCCGTTCTTCTGCTCAATCCAGGCCTGGTCGTTCTTGCGGTACGGCCGGGAACGGGTGAACTCGATGCCCCGCTCGGCGCAGTACTGGGTGAGAGTATCGTTGATGAATACGCTGTCGTTGTCCGAGTCGATGCCTTTGACGGGGAAGGGCAGCTGTCGCCCGATGGCCTCCAGTCCTGCCACCACCAGGGACTGCTCCCGAGCCAGCAGTGGAACGGCCTCGGTCCAGCCGGTGCAGATATCGGTGGCCACCAGGCTGTGGATCATGGAGCCCCACAGGGAGCCGCCGTGGTGGACCACCAGGTCAATCTCCAGGAATCCTGGTGGCGGCGCATGCCAGTCTGCGAAGGTCCGCACCGGAATATTGCGGCCCGGCGACTGATTCCTCCGGCGTCTGAGCCGGCGGCCCGCCGGTGTCCTGATCGGCTGGAGCAACCGGTCCAGGGTGGCGGCGCTGGCCGCCAGCAGCCGTTGGCGCACCCCAGGGTCCAGATCCAGGTGGCCATGGCGCTCCATGGACTCCACCAGGTGGGGCAACGCCGCCTTCAGCCGCTTGCCGCAGATCCGGTCAGCAGCTTCCCAGACCACGATCAGCGCCTGCCGAACCGCCTCGTCGTAGATCCGTCGGCCCTTTTTTACCGCCGGCTGCTGATCTCCGTCGTTGCTGGACTGCCCCAGCAACCTGATGCCGTGCTTGCGGTGATGACCGGTTACTGCGATGAACTCGTCCAGGATCCGGCTTTTCTCCCGCTTGGATGAGGCTCGGTAACGGTCTCGGATCGTCGCCAGCAGTTCCTGTTTCGCCATCTTGCTGATGCCTCCTCCCACGCGATTGCCTCCCCGATTTTGGGTAACATTTTATTTGAGGCAACCATTCGGCGTGGGTAACGTTTTTAATGAGGCAATGCGCTCGACGATAATTCGGCATATTTAGTTGACGCGGGACACCTGGAGGCAAGCTCGGGTCAAGACGCTGAACTCAATCTCCGCCATATTCAGCCAACTGGCGTGCTTGGGAGTGTGATGGAACTCCAGCCGTTTCGCGATGCGCCGAGCCTCAACTGGCGGAAAGGTCTCGTAAAGGGACGCCATGCGGTGGGTGTTCAGATTGTCAAGCACCACCCGTACCACCGGAGCGTTAGGATAGGCCACATCCACCAGCCACCGCATCTGGTGGGCAAAGTCCGGCATGGTGCGGCGTTCGGTGATGGCTAGGTGGCGCCAACCGGCCAGGGGTTCGCAGGCCAGGAACAGATTGCGGGTGCCCGCCCGGCGGTACGCGTAGTCCTGACGCCGCGGTCGTCCCGGTTGGGCGGGCAGCGGTGTTCGCACATCGGCCAACAGTTGGGTGGAGGTCTCGTCAAAGCACACCACCGGCCGGTGGGGGTCGTAGGGTTCCCCATAGAGGTCCAGCACGTCCTCCATGGCCGCCACAAACTCCCCGTTCACCTTGGGGATGCACCACTGCTGCTTCCGCCACGGCTGGAGGATGTTTTTTCAGCCGCAGACGCACCGTCTCGTATGACAACGATTCCACCAACCCCAACTCCACCGCCTGGTCGGCCAGCAACCGCAGGATAACTGGTCAAGGGCTCAGTGGTCATGGCCTTCGGGCGCAGCGCTGCATGCCAGGGCAATCAGGTGGGCTTCACCTTTGTCGTCCAGCTTACGATACCGATTGGCTTGGGGATGGTCGTGCAGCACGCCGTCCAATCCTTCCTCGGCGTAGCGCCGTTTGGTGCGGAACACCGTGCGCGGCGACGTGTCCAAGGCCGCCGCCACCTGGGACGCGCTCCACCCTTCCTCAGTCCGGAGCAGGATGCGCGCCCGAGTGATTACCCGTGCGGAACGCTGGCCGCTTCGTATCAATTGTCGGAGCCCGGCTCGTTCCTCCACCGTCAACTGTACCCCGTACTTCTCCTGAACCATGGATGCCGCACCTCCCGCACCGCTGATTGCTACTCAGCGTAGCCACTCCGGCTCACCTCCCGCCGTATCTGTCGATACAGGTTTGACTGAATACTAGTGTGATGTATCTAAAGTGCGCCTGCAAAAACTGGCGACCTTGGCCAGGATCTGGTCGGCGGTCTTGGTCCAGATAAAGGGCTTGGGGTTTTCGTTGGTAAGGTCAAGATAGCGGTAGATGGCGGCTTCCAGTTCCCCGCTGCTCTGATGCACCCCTCGCCGTAGTTGCTGCTCGGTCAGCATCCCGAACCACCGCTCCACCAGGTTCAGCCAGGATGCGCTGGTCGGCGTGAAGTGCAGGTGGAACCGTGGCCGCTTGGCTAACCAGTTCCGGATCAGCGCCGTCTGGTGGGTGGCGTAGTTGTCCACGATGAGATGGACGTCCCGGTCAAGGGGCACTTCGGCCTCAATGGTATCGAGGAACTTGCGGAACTCCACGGCCCGGTGGCGTCGGTGGCATTGGCCGATCACCTTGCCGGTTTTGGCATCCAGCGCGGCGAACAACGATGTGGTGCCGTGGCGCAGGTAATCATGGGTGCGCCGTTCCGCCGGTCCGGGGCGCAGGGGTAACCGCGGCCTGGTCCGGTCCAAGGCCTGAACCTGGGACTGCTCGTCCACGCACAACACCAACGCCCGATCCGGCGGGTCCAGATAAAGCCCCACGATGTCCCGCACCTTCTCGATGCAGCAGGGATCCGCCGACAGCTTGAACGTCTCGGTGCGGTGGGGTTGCAGTCCGAAGGCACGCCAGATGCGGCGGATGGTGTTGTGGCTCAGGCCGGACCGCTGGGCCATGGACCGAGTGCTCCAGTGGGTGGCGTCTTTAGGTGTGCTCTCCAACGTCAGCGTAATCACCCGTTCCACATCATCATCGGTAACCGCTCGGGGCCGACCGCTGCGGGGCTCGTCCGACAGGCCATCCAAGCTCGCTGTTCCAAGAACCGCGCACGCCATTTGCCCACCGTTGCGTCGGACACCCCCAGATCGGCGCCCACGGCGGTGTTGCTCCGGCCTTCGGAGCCGGCCAGTATCATTCTGGCCCGCCGCGCCAGGGCTTGCGCCGTCTTCGGTCGTCGCACCCACCGCTCCAGAGTTTCCCGCTCCATGTCGTCCAAAATCAGCGGTGGCATTGGTCGTCCGATGGCCATGGTTATCCTCCCTCGGGACTGCTCACCCGGAGGATACCTCAGCGCTGATACTATTACTCCTAACTTCAGTTACACCACACTAGTATTACAACGACGGATTAAGTGATTGACGCTTGACGTTCCACATCCGAGGGTGGCCAAGCTATCCTCATCTGAGTGTCCTCCCCGTTTAGCGTGTGCGAAAATCAGGGTCTGTCTTTACCAACTGTCGTTGTAATACTAGGGGGTCGACGGCGAGGGCGGCCTGCTCCAGTGAGACTACGCCCAGCAGGCTTGGCTCGTTCTCCTCTGCGAATATGACCGGCGTGTGGAACTGAACTTCCAGCTTGATGGTGGCTTCCCCGTCGTCGACTGGGACGATTCTGCCGTCGGCGGTCTCGGAGGGGAGCGACCTTTCGACCGGCACGCCCAGCCTCTGGAGCATTTCTCTGGGCACTGCCGTGTAGGTCGAGCCGGTGTCGACTGTGACGTCGAGTTCTTCGAACTGTCGACCCTGCGGGTCGCTTCTGGGTGTGGTGGCGGCTCCAGTTTTGCAGGCAGCTTCTGTCGGACCATCGTCGATGGTCCTCGGGCGAATTGAATACTTGCCTGAGGAATGACTTTTCCGCGGACCACGAACAAAACGTATCCGCAGACATCCGACAGTGTGCGTTATCGGCAAAGTCTAGTACTCAGTCAACGTTGGAAAGGCAGGGGTAAAATCGCTGCAGTTTGTTTCGGGCGTCCTGGGTGCTGAACCGCCAGTTGATGGTGGCGCCCGCGGCGTTGCGTTGGGTCTCGTAGGCCGTGATGTGGAGTTGCAGGGCGTCGGCGTCCGGGTTCCTCCCCTGGAGGCAAGCCCGGGTCAACACGCTGAACTCAATCTCCGCCATATTCAGCCAACCGGCGTGCTTGGGAGTGTGGTGAAACTCCAAACGCCGCACGATGCGCCGCGCCTCAGCAGCCGGAAAGGTCTCGTAGAGCGAAGCCATGCGGTGGGTGTTCAGATTGTCGAGAACCACCCGTACCACCGGAGCGTGGGGATAGGCCACATCCACCAGCCAGCGCATCTGGTGGGCGAAGTCCACCATGGTGCGTCGCTTCGGTGATCGCCACGTGGCGCCAGCCCGCCAGAGGCTCGCAGGTCAAGAAGAGATTGCGGGTGCCGCCCCGCCGGTACTCGTAGTCCTGGCGTCGCGGGCGTCCCGGCGGGGCGGGCAGCGGCGTGCGGGTATCGGCCAGCAGTTGGGTGGAGGTCTCGTCGAAGCACACCACCGGCCGGTCAGGGTCGTAGGGTTCCCCGTAGAGGTCCAGCACGTCCTCCATCGCCGCCACGAACTCTCCGTTCACCTTGGGGATGCACCACTGCTGCTTCCGCCACGGCTGGAGGATGTTTTTTTGAGCCGCAGACGCACCGTCTCGTGGGACAACGACTCCACCAATCCCAACTCCACCACCCGGTCGGCCAGCAAGCGCAGGGGCCAGTGATCATGGCCCTCGGGCGCATCACTGCACGCCAGCGCAATCAGGTGGGCTTCGCCACGATCATCCAACTTCCGGTACCGATTGGCTTGGGGATGGTCGTGCAGCACACCGTCCAATCCCTCCTCAGCGTACCGCCGTTTGGTGCGCAACACCGTGCGCTGCGACGTGTCCAAGGCCGCCGCCACCTGGCTCGCGCTCCATCCTTCATCAGTCTTGAGCAGGATCCGCGCCCGAGTGATTACCCGAGCGGAATGCTGGCCGCTACGAATCAATTGCCGGAGCCGTTCCTGCTCCTCCGACGTCAACTGTACCCCGTATTTCTCCTGAACCATGGATGCCGCACCTCCCGCACCGTTGTTTCCCAGTCAGTGTAGGGATGCTGCTCCGCATCAACTCATATACGCCAATGCATGTTTGACTCAATACTAGAGTCCTTCTCCGGGCCTGTCAACAAGCGGCCCAGGCTGTAACAGTTCAGAATTGAGGGGAAACGAGCAACTGAAGGCAGGCGTCGAGAGGGTTTAGACCTCTGGCGCGCCAGGTGCCGAAGAGAGATGCCAGCGCCATCTTGCTTTCGGTGCCCTGCTCCGAACGAGTGCCGCCGCTGACTTTGCGGCTGATTACCACATGGCGCAGGCTGCGCTCGGCGGCGTTGTTGTCTGGCGGCACGTCCGGTTCGGCCACAAAGACGAAGAGTTCCTTGATGTGGCGCTCGATGCGTCGGCACAGCCTGGCTGGTATTGCCGACGGGTTATCCAGGAAGGGCTGGCAGATGGTCAGCAGGCTGCGCTCCAATGCCAGTTGGACAACCCGCCGTCGCTGTTGCTCGGGATGGTGGAAGGCTTTGGCCGCGGCATAGAGTTGGTGGATTGCCCCGGCCCACTGGACCAGTGGGGCGTCCTTTGGGTGGAGGGCTGGTCGTGGATGTCCCGTAGCAGGTGGGCCCAGCACCGCTGCTTGGGGCCATCATAATGGTGGTAGGCAGCGTAGCAATCGCTGACCAATACTCCGGAGAAAGCATCGCTCAGCGCCTGGTCCACGACTGTTTTGCCCCGACCCCGCCGCAGGAAGTAGCGTTCGCGGGAAGTAGCGTTCGCGGGAAGTAGCGTTCGGTGGGGGTGCTGAAAGTCCACACGTAGCCGTTGGCCCCGCTCTGACGCCAGCCGGTTTCGTCGGCGTGGACCACCGGGCTGGCGCGGATGCGGTCCAGGATCGCGGCCACTGCCGGTTGGGCCCGCTGCGCCGTGCGCTGGATGGCGCTCACGATGGCCCCCACGCTGCGGCGCAACTGATGCACGGTGCCAGATACCACTGGACGCTGCGGATGGGCAGCCGCCCCTCTTCCCGCAGCGTGGCGATCAGGCTGAGCAGGTTGACGCCGCGGCGCTGCTGGCCCAGGACCACGCCGTCCAGTTCCGCCGGAGGTGTGCAGCGCCGTCGGCACGCCGGGCAAGTCCGAGCAATGTAGACCTGCTCGGTGACTTGCACCGGAACCACCGGCAGCTCGATGACTTCCCGAGTGCGCTGGGTCCAACCGCCGGACCGGTGGGCGCCGCAATCGGGACAGTTCTCCATCACGTGCTCCACCCGGTGGGTCGGTGTCATGCGCGGGCGGGCGAAGCCGTGGCGTCGCTGCTTGCGGGGCCCGGGCTGCGCTGGGGGCTTCCGGGCCGATTTCGCCTTGAGGCCGGGCATTCGGAGCGGGTCGCCCGGTTTCGCCGGGCCTTCCAGTTCGGCAATCCGCCGCTGCAACCGCTCAATCACCGCCTGTAACTCGGCGATGATGGCAATCAGCACATCGCGGCCGACGGTGGTGAGGTCAACTTCAGTATCCATGCCCGGTATATGACATAACCACCGCCACCCGTGCCAGCGTTCGGCAACCCGCCTTCGGCCAATTCACCTCACCAAGTCTGAACTGTTACATTGAGTTCAGCGTCTTGACCCGAGCTTGCCTCCAGGGGCGCAATCCCGACGAACCTGCCCTGCAACGGGCCATCGGCGTCTATGAGTCCGAGCGTAACGCTAGGAAAGCCACCATCGACTGGCGGTTCACCACTCAGGATGCCAGACACAAACTGCAGCGGTTTTATCCCTGCCACTCCAACATTGACTGAGTACTAAACCAAAGCCAAGGTGGGATGTGCATTTGCCGTGGGTTGGGAAGGGGGCTGGGAGTCCCGCAGCAGCCCTTCGGCCCTTGATTGCAGGACGGTGCGGCAGCGCCGTTTCACCTCCTCTTTCCGGCTGGCCAGCGAGGCAAGGAAGTTTCCGACCCTTTCCTGCACCAGGGACTTGGTCCCCAGGCACAGGTTCCCGGTCGCTTCCTCCCTCACCCAGCCCCAGACCGCCTCATCGGCGTTGAAGTCCGGGCTGTAACTCGGCAGGTTCATCAGCCGCAAGCCCAGGCCGGGCGCCCGCAGGTACTGCCGCACCGACTCGCCACGGTGCGCCGGTGCGTTGTCCCAGATCACATTCAGCGGCCCGGCGTGCTGCTCTCTTAACTGTCTCAGGAACACGGCCGATGTTTCTGAGTTGCTGTTCCCTTCCAGCTCCATCCACTCCACTTCCCCGGTCTCCAGGCACACCGCCGAGTAATAGCTGGCCTTTTCGCCATAGCGCGGGCTGCTGGAGTCCACCAAGGCCAGCGCTCCCTGGACCACCCACTTGCCCCGCAACTCGGCGTCCGCCCGAAAATGGGCCTCGTCAGCGAAGAAGATCCTGGCCCCAGACCGGTGCGCCTCGTCCCACCGGGCGGCATACTCCGCCACGAAGGACTCCCGCTTCTGCTCGTCAGCCTTGACCAGTCGTTTCTTGGGGCGCTGGAGCACGAATCCCAGCCGGTGCAGATAGTTCAGGCAACTGCTGCGGCTCAGGCTGATGCCGAACCGCTCCAGGACAAACTGCCGCACCACTTTCCAGTTCCAGTTGGCCAGACCGATGTCCGACTTGGCGGGCAACTCCTGCACTGCTGCCCTCAACTCCGCCCGCTGCGCCTCACCGAGGGCGGGGGGGAACCCCCGGACTGCTCGAAAATCAAGGCTGCGGGACCGTCCTCGCCGAAGGCGGCGGCCCATCGGCCAATGGTGTGGGGGTCCCGTTCCAGGGCCTCGGCCATCGTCGAACCCGTCCAACCTTGGGCTAGCAGCAACAGGGCGTGCCACCGTTCCCGCTCCCGGGGCGTCGGCGACCGAATCATCCGCCGGCGCAAATCCCTGGCATCCAGTTGCCACTGTTCCAGGAACCGCTCCATCTCCCTCACCCCCATCACCATCCCCTCTCTCACTCCAAGACGGATTAACCCAACTCCCCTACAACTTTACCCCATGCTTCTGCGCATTTCACCTTGGCTTTGGTTTAGGCTCTGCCGCGGGGCGCTGTCCTCCGGCAAGTTCACCCACCCCGGCCGCGCCAATTCCAGCAGCCGGTCCGCGTCGGCCACTAGCTCAGCCCGCAACGCCCTCAGCCCGCAACGCCGCCCGCGCTTTGCGGTCCGACCAATCGATCGCCCCAATCGATCGCCGCCTCGCCCTTGATGCTGGAGACCAGGTACTTCTCCTACCCCTGGGTTCGGCCCATCCCCTGACGGTGATCTGCGCCACCGCCGCCAGGGCCCGCAACAGTTTAATGATCCCGTCCGCCAACAGATTGTAGGTGTCCTTCACCGCGCCCCGTCCCAGGATGTAGGTCGTGTCCAGCGCCACCCGCATCCCACGCTTTTTCAGATAGCCCGACTGCCGCGCCAAGCGCCGGCTCGGCTCGAACACCTCCCGCACCTTGTCGTGCATTATCAACTGTGCCCGGAACATCTGCAGCGTACTCTTGGCGAAGGGTCGATCCTCAATCTCAATCCCCAACGCCACTTTCCACCGGATGTCGCAGTCGGCCCTCGCCTTGGCCGCGGCGTCGCTCACCTTGTCGTAGGTCTGCAACAGCAGCGCCGTGACCAGCAGGCGGGGCGGCACGCGGTCCCGTCCATTGTCCGGACAGTAGATCTCGGCGAAATCGTCATCGCGGAACCGCTGGCCCCGCAGTGAGGACAGCAAACCGTAGCAGGTGTCCTTGCCCACGTAGTCCAGATACAACGCTCGCGACGCCGCCACCGACGGTCCGCTTCCCAGAGGCCCCTCTGGTCCGAACCCTTTCCCAGCATTGCCCTGCTCCGCTAGCCTCGATTGCCCGGAGTATAACCCCTCGCCATAATCCAGTCGGTTTCCGGCCAGCTTTCTAGACGCCGGTCTCTCAGGATTGACTGCGGGCGCTTCTGGGTAGCGATCGCGATTCAACACGGATTGCCGGCCGCGAAACGTATCGCAGTGCCCATACCCGGTTGCCTACGCCGAGCAACCTGATCTCCCCGGCGCGGGACCCGGGCCGCCCTTGCTGTCGGCTCCGGGCATGCCGGATGTTTCCTTGACAACGCCGGCGGCCCAACCCTAGAATTCCGGCATTCCGGCATTCCGGCATTCCGGCATTCCGGCATTCCGGCATTCCGGCATTCCGGCATTCCGGCATTCCGGCATTCCGGCATTCCGGCATTCCGGCATTCCGGCACTCCGGCACTCCGGCACTCCGGCATTCCGGCATTCCGGCATTCCGGCATTCCGGCATTCCGGCATTCCGGCATTCCGGCATTCCGGCATTCCGGCATTCCGGCATTCCGGCATTCCGGCATTCCGGCATTCCGGCATTCCGGCATTCCGGCATTCCGGCATTCCGGCATTCCGGCATTCCGGCATTCCGGCATTCCGGCATTCCGGCATTCCGGCATTCCGGCATTCCGGCATTCCGGCATTCCGGCATTCCGGCATTCCGGCATTCCGGCATTCCGGCATTCCGGCATTCCGGCATTCCGGCATTCCGGCGTTCCGGCGTTCCGGCGTTCCGGCGTTCCGGCGTTCCGGCGTTCCGGCGTTCCGGCGTTCCGGCGTTCCGGTTCCGGCGTTCCGGCGTTCCGGCGTTCCGGCGTTCCGGCGTTCCGGCGTTCCGGCGTTCCGGCGTTCCGGCGTTCCGGCGTTCCGGCGTTCCGGCGTTCCGGCGTTCCGGCGTTCCGGCGTTCCGGCGTTCCGGCGTTCCGGCGTTCCGGCGTTCCGGCGTTCCGGCGTTCCGGCGTTCCGGCGTTCCGGCGTTCCGGCGTTCCGGCGTTCCGGCGTTCCGGCGTTCCGGCGTTCCGGCGTTCCGGCGTTCCGGCGTTCCGGCGTTCCGGGCGTTCCGGGCGTTCCGGCGTTCCGGCGTTCCGGGCGGCGTTCCGCGCGTTCCGCGCGTTCGGCGCGTTCGCGCGCCTCAGGAACCGACCTAACCGCGCCCCGCGGCGCAAGGAGTTTCCCATGCCAAACCAATGGCCCACCGTTCGTTACAAGGAAGAGGGTATGCGTGAGGGCATGCAGATTGAGGATGCCAACATTTCCGTTGACGACAAGGTTGAACTCCTCGACATGCTGTCCGAAACCGGCCTCCAGAGCATTGTCGTAGGCTCTTTTGTCAGTCCCAAGTGGACCCCGCAGATGGAACGTATCGACGAGATCGTTCAAAAGTTCACCCCCAAAGCAGGAGTGACGTATTCCGCTCTGGCCCTCAACCAGCGCGGCGTTGAGCGCGCCCGCGCCTACTCGCCGCCCCTGACTATCGAGCGTGATCCCTATCCGCGCCTCAGTTGCCACCTGTGCGACGTGTTCGCCCGCCTTAACACCAACCGCAGCCAGATGGACGAGATGGAACGCTGGCCGGCGATCATTGCCCAGGCTCAGGAAGTCGGAATCACCGAGGCCGGCATCGGCTGCAACGCTTCTTGGGGCTCCAACTTCCTCGGCGAGTTCGAAGTGGACACCCTGATGACCCTGCTGGAATATCAGCATGGATTGTGGGATGAAGCCGGGATCGACGTCCGCAGTTGCTCCATGGGCGACCCCATGAGCCACTGTACGCCGGCCAAGGTGGACGAGAGCATCATTCGCGTCAAGGAGCGCTGGCCCGAAATCAACCACTTCCGCCTGCACCTGCACAACGGCCGCAACATGGCTATCGCCTCCGCCTACGCCGCCATGCGCGTTCTCGGCCCCGAGGATACCCTTGAGCTCGACGGAACCATCGGCGGTTTCGGCGGTTGCCCCTACTGCGGGAACGGTCGTGCCACCGGTATGGCACCCACTGAAGACCTGCTCCACATGATGGAGGATATGGGTATCCCAACCAGCGTCGACATCGACAAACTCATCGACTGTGTCTGGGCGGCCGAGCGCATCATGGGCCGGGAACTCTACGGGCACGTCTCCAAGGCTGGCCCGCGGCCTCGCGCCAGCGCCGGCAACCTTTACGACATCAATATGCCTTTCGTGGAAACCCTGGAACAGGCCACCCACTTCAAGAAGGGCGAGCAGATGTACGAAGGCGGGATCTACCCCTACCGCGAGCCCGTCAGCAGCCCCTACCGCGACCGTATCGACCAGGGCCAACCGGCGTTCGGCACTGGCCCCAACGAATTCCCTTGGAACCAGGACTGGCTACCCAAAGCCAGCAGCTAGATCACCGCGTGCCGATCGGCAAAAAGAGGGGCTGGTTTTTCAACCAGCCCCTCCCCTTTTGTGGGCTGTATCGCCGGAGCGATTATGCCGAGGTGCAAGCCACGCTGATGACGTTCGCCGCCGTCTCCGGAACAGCGTCCGCTGTCCAGCTGGCCCCGCCGTCATGGCTACCGAAAACCTGGCCACGGCGGGTGCAGAAGTAGACCTGCGACGGGTCCTGCCGGTTCACCGCCACCCCGAAGGTAGTACTGCCCGGGCTGACGCCTTTGTCGAACCGCTCCCAGGACTCGCCCAGGTTGGTGGTCCGCATCACGCCGCCCTGTTCGCTGCCGAAGTTCATGCCCACGCAGGCGTAGAGGGTGTTCGGATCGCTGGGATCTCGAACCACGCCGCGTGAGTACTTGATGTCCGAGAACTGGTCAAAGTTGCAGTCGCGCCAGGACGCGCCCCTGTCGGTGCTGCGCCAGACGCCCGTGCGGTTGGAAATCAACACGGAACTGGAGTCGGCTCCGCCGACCGCTACCCCGTGCAGGTCAAGCAGGTCCACGTCGCCGGCGAACTCGCTGTTGCGGATGGTCCAGGTGTGACCACCGTCGGTGCTGCTGGCCGCGCCTCCGACTTCCAGCGCCGCGTACATGTTGTCCGGGTTGCTTGCCTCAATGTCAATGCCCAGGATGCGCATCGCAAAGGCCATCTGCACCTGGCTGGGGTTCGACACGGTTGCGATGTGCGCCCAGTTCTCGCCTCCGTCTTCACTTTTATAGACCTCGGCGCCCTCGGTGCCTAGGAACATGATATTGGGGTCGTTGGGATGGAATCGAATGGACCAGACCACGCGCCCTTCAATCATGTTCATGCGCTGCCAGTGGTCGCCGCCATCTGTACTTCGGTAAACGCCACGCTGTGTCCCACAGAAAATCGTACGGGGGTCGTTGGGATGAATGGCAATGGCCCGCGCCTGCGTGGCGGGCGCTAGCCCATCGGTGAGCAGATCCCAGTGCGCATCGCCCGCCATCTTTCGGTACAGTCCGCTGGCTTCGGCGCCAACGTAGACGATAGTGTTGCCTGCCATGATGCTGCCTCCTATCCTTTGGTGTCGGTTTGGTAGCCGTTGCCGCCATTTCAGCAGACTGCCTGTAGGATGTCAAACTCACCGCTCCTCTAGACGGACCATGTAAGCCTGCTCGGTAGCTATTTCGAGCGAATCCCGGCAATCACCTTGACCTGGCAGGAGCGCTTAGCGCGTGTGACGGCGCATGAACGGGACTGCAATCCCATCGCGGCGCTAACGATTGCAACCCAACAACGGTGGTTTCAACCGGGTCGTACTTTGCTGCCCGTGCCGCTTGACTATTCTCCCCGGTGACGGGTTCCGGCCACCGCCAGCGTCAGGCACCAGACCGACGCGGCGCCGGCATTCCTGAGCACCGCGGCGCAGGTATCCAGGGTGCTCCCCGTGGTCGCCACATCGTCAACCAGTATGATGCGTCGGTCTATTGCATCGCTGCCGTCGGATAGCGCGACGCTATCGGCAACGTTGGCAAACCTCCCGGCGGCGCTGCTAACCCCAGCCTGGGGGTCAACCCGCCGAGTACGGACCAAAAGGTCTCTCTGGTACGAAATTCCGCACCGGCCCGCAACCCGACGCACCAGAAGATCAGCCTGATTGTACCCGCGCTCCCGCCTCCGACTGGAATGCATCGGTACCGGCGCCAGCAGATCCCCGGGAAGCGGATTGGCCTGGATGTATTCGGCGAGCATGTCTCCAAGTTGCGGCGCGGCCGCCTTGATGCCGCCGTATTTCAGGGCTAGTATCGCGTGCCGAATAGCTCCCTCGTACCGAAACGGAGCACGGATGCCGTCGAACTCCCGACCCGATCCCGCACAGGTTTGACAAGTTCCGCAGACGTCTGGTGCGGCGCAAACCTCGCAAAATGGCGGGACTAAACGGGATAAGGATGCTGCGCATTTGTCGCAGATCACCTTTCCGGAACCACCGCAACCTGCGCACTCCAGTGGATACAGCGCGTCGAGCAGGCTGCGACCGGCCTGTTCGGCCAGATGTTGCAGTGGCGTCAGCCTACTGAACAGTGACACGACCGTCTGCTCAAGAGCGGCCGTTGCGCATTTGCTGCCAACGCCGAATGATCTGCTCGTCCCTCGGGAAAGCGAGAGGAGGCAGATCATCGATCGGGAAAAAGCCCACGTCCAACGACTCCGGTCCTGGTGCCAGTACCCCTCCGACTTCCGTCGCCGAGTAGGCTGCCACCACCACCGAATTACCTGCATCAGAGAACAACCCGATCAGTAGCCCCACCTCCACCATCAGCCCCGTCTCCTCCACGACTTCCCTGGCCGCACCAGCCTCCACCGGTTCTCCCCGGTCGACATAACCACCCGGCATGCTCCACAACCCGTATCCCGTCTGCACGGCCCGCCTTACCATCAAGGTCTGCCCATCCCGCTCGATGACACACGCGGCGGCCAGTTTCGGATCGTAGTACACCACGCGCCCGCACGTCGGGCACACTGGCCGCTTCCGACCCTCGTGCTCACGTATGGCCAACCGTGTCCCGCAACTGGCGCAGAATTTGTCGCTATCGGTCATAGCCCTTATCGTACTGGCCTGTTGACCCTAGCGCACGCGCTCGCTCAACAGCGCCAACACCGCGTCACGTTCCGGCATCGAATCCTGAGCCCCAACACGCGCGACCGACAACGCGCCGGCAGCACATCCCCATCGGACCGCTGATTCCAACGGATGGCCCTCAGACAACGCTACCGCCAGAGCGCCGTTGAACGCGTCACCCGCCGCCACAGTGTCTATAGCTTCCACCTTAAAGGGAACCACATGCCCACTCGCGCGTCCGTCGGCCCAATATGCGCCTTGGTCCCCCATCTTGATGACCGCTGACCCTGCCCCCCGTTCCAGCAACTGGCGGGCCGCCGATGCCGCCGCATCCATGTCCGCAATCACATAACCTACCAGTGCTTCCGCTTCGGTTTCGTTGGGCGTGATTACGGACACGTACCGGTAGAATTCGTTCGGTACCGGTCTGACGGGACCCGGATCCAGGAATACGGTCGCCCCCTGCGATACTGCCAACTCGGCAACCTTGATCGACAGGTCCACCGACACTTCCAATTGCAGCATGAGAGCTGAAGCGCGGGGTATCAGCTCGGCGATGGCTTCGTACTCCGCATCACCGCAGGTGTCGTTGGCGCCCAGAACCTGGACAATACGGTTCTGTCCACGGTCTCCTACGCTGATGACGGCAATACCCGAGTTGCTATCCCGCGTGACGCCCACCGCACCAGTTTCGACGCCCGCCGATTCGAGCAAATCGACCAATTCGGGCCCGAACATATCATCCCCGACCCGCCCTATCATCGCGGACCGAGCTCCCATCCTGGCCGCCGCCACTGCCTGGTTGGCTCCCTTGCCCCCCGGATAGGTCACGAACCGGTCGCCAACTACCGTTTCTCCGTCCGCTGGCAAGCGGGCCGAGAAAGTAACCAGATCCATGTTGATGCCGCCCAAGGAGAGTATCAACGGGCGGCGATCTCCAGAGTTCGTCATCACAACCTGACATAACAAAAATTCGGGCTTACGTTAACACCTGAAACCGCTCGCGTCAACGCGTGATTACCCCCGTGCTATAATCCGGAAAACCTGAAAAAGCGAGGACCAAAACGATGCCTCAGCCTCTGGAAAACATCAAGGTCGTCGATCTCACCCGCACCCTGGCGGGCCCGTTTTGCACCCAGAATTTGGCCGACATGGGGGCCGACGTCATCAAGATCGAAGAGCCCAATGATGGTGACGAAACCCGCAAATGGCCACCCATCTGGAACGGCGAGAGCACCCAGTTCATGTCGTTCAACCGCAATAAGCGCAGTTTGTCCGTCAACCTTAAATCAGACCAGGGCCTGGACATCGTGAAAAAGCTGGCGAAGGAAGCCGACGTAATGATCGAGAGCTTCCGCGCCGGCACTTTGGCGCGGATGGGACTGGGCTACGAGGACATCAAGGCCATCAATCCGGACATCGTGTATTGCACCATCTCCGGCTACGGGCGCACCGGTCCCATGGCCAACAAGCCGGGTTACGACCTGATCATCCAGGCCTACAGCGGGTTGATGCACCTCACTGGCGATCCGGACGGCCCGCCCCAGCGGGTGGGGTTCTCGTTGGTGGACCTCTTCACGGGAATGCTGGCCTACGGCTCCATCGTCACCGCCCTGTACCATCGGGACAAGACGGGAGAGGGACAGCTTATCGACACCGCCCTGCTGGATGGACAGGTCGCCGCCATGAGCTACCACGCCACTGGCTATATCGGCACCGGCATCGAGCCCCATCGCCTGGGATCCGGCCATCCCAGCCTGGTGCCTTACCAAAGCTTCAAGGCCTCCGACGGCTTTTTCATCCTGGGGGTAGCCAACCCGAACCTTTGGGAGCGGTTCTGTAACGCAATCGGGCATCCCGACTTGAAGGACGATCCCAAGTTTGCCACGAATCCCGATCGGGTGGCGCACCGTGGCGAGATGGTTGACCTTTTGAACGGCATTTTCTCCACCAACTCCGTGGCGCACTGGGTAAAGGTGATCGATGAGGCGGGAGTTCCCGTGGGACCGATCAACAAAACATCGGACGTGGTGGCTGATGAACAGGTCAATGCCAGGGAAATGTTCCTGGAGATCAACCATCCCCACGTGCCGGACCTTCGGGTTCCCAACTCGCCGATAAAGCTACAGGGGACTCCGGCCCAACTGCGAATGGCCCCTCCGCTTTTGGGCGAACACAATGAAGAAGTGTTGGCGGAGATCGGTTACGACTCCGAGGCTTTTGCCAGGCTAAGGGATTCGGGAGCCGTGGGAGAACCTGGCAAAGAACCCAGCGGGGTCGGTGGTCACTGATCCCAGTTGGTTCGCACAACGCACGTTATGTAGACGGCACGCACAAAATTGAGGCTTCTTTTACATAACGTGTGCCCATTGACCCGGCCAGCCAATGTGCCGGGTCCGTCCTTGTCTTGCCTCTCGCGAAGCCGTGTACCGGTTGCCGTGTGGGCACGCCAGGGCTATAATATTTGCCAATAGGTCACGCTCGGGCGGTTAGCTCAGCGGTTAGAGCGCCTCGTTCACACCGAGGAGGTCGGAGGTTCAAATCCTCCATCGCCCACCATACCGGCCGCAGCGGGACCAAAAACGGAAACCACCTTGCCGAGGTGGCGAAACGGCAGACGCGCTGCGTTCAGGGCGCAGTGTCCTTTAGGACGTGTGGGTTCAAATCCCTCCCTCGGCACCAATTTCCGACGCGCGCTTGTAGCTCAGCGGATAGAGCGCTGCCCTGCGGAGGCAGAGGTCGTGAGTTCGAATCTCGCCAAGCGCACCATTTCTTTGTCTGCGTGGGACGTCTCCCGGGCGGTTGGCTCAGATGGTTAGAGCGTCTGCTTTACACGCAGAAGGCCGGGGGTTCGAGTCCCTCACCGCCCACCATTTCCTCAATATCTGCCTGTGCCGGGACGCCGACAGCCGTGCTCGTCCCGCTGACCCGCGCGTTATTTTAGAGACGTTGCTGGCGCGTCCTTCCTCGTCGGAAAGCAATGGGATTCTGACCTCATGATGGAACACCAGGGCATACGCTGGGGCTACGTGTTCTTGCGCGCTCCGAATTTTCTCAGCGGGGAGGACCGCGACTCGCTCATGACGACTGCGGTTGAAATGTATCTTTCCGGTGAACCGGAGCGCGATATTCAGAGCGAAGGATACGAGGGGCGCGTCTACACCGAACGGCGCTTCGAAATGCTGGGCGCGTTCGGCGGGCAACGTTTCGACGCCGAACTCGAAACCTCCCACGGCCGCGACACCGCTACTTTTCTGGTCAACGAGCGAACCCGTGGTGTCGGCGGTGGCGTCGGTGGCGTCGGTTTCTCGCGAAACTAGGTCCGGCTGGCACCCGCCCCGACGCAGCGACCCGTCTGCATACCGATAAGGGTCGACGGCCGGCGATGTGATATATTGGGCCAAACCTCGGCGTGGCAACCGGGCACGGAGGCGGTCAACTTATGCCAGAGGATCTGTTCACCTTTACCGACAAGCCGAAAGTCAGCTATCTGCTGGCCGGTTGGCGGCGCCAATGGTCCAATGGGGGCCGTATCTCCAGCGGTTTGCCGCGCTATCTCATTGACACCAACAGCGGACGCCAGTTCGGTCAATTCAGCGAATATGTCAACCGAATGTGCTACCCGTTTCAGGTCGCGGGTACGCACGATGCGTTCCGACCCTCAGCGGCCTTCAACGAAGGCTTGCCCAGCGTGGCGATGTCGCGGCAGAACTCTTTCTACGAAATTGGCAGCGGCCTGGTGGTCTTCCTGGGCGAGGAACCCTGGTACCGCCTGGACATCTACGCAGAAGCTTTTTTCTCGGCAATCAAGGAATTGGGTATTCAGCAAACCGTTGCCGTAGAGGGTGTCAACGGGCCAGCTCCTCCGGATTTGGAACGGCGCATCACTTGCGTGTATTCCCGTCCCGAAATGCGCGAACAGTTGGAGCGTCACGGAGTCCAATTCAGCAGTTATGGTAGTCGTGGCCGGCAGGGGCCAACCATCGGTATGGCCCTGGTATCCGCCGCCCACTACCAGTATCCGGATGTGCAGATGTTCCGCATGGGAGCCATGGCCCCCATGTACCCCTTTATGACCAGCAACAACAACCAACTGGGCATCACCCAGGACCACCGGGCCTACTACGACATATTGCGCCGCGTCAGGTCACTGTTCAAGATAGAGATGGACCTGTCCGAGTTGGAGCAGATGGGCAATCGGGAGTCGCAGGAACTTCTGGACAACCTGGAACGGCTCGGTCGTACCAACAGCGAAGCGAAGCAGATAATCGATCAGGTTCGTCTCGACTACCAGTACACGCCTTATGTTGAGCCGGTTGATCTGGATCCCGCGTTGGACCAGGCTCTGGAGAACATCCTCAGGGACATCGGGGAACCGGGCCAGGATACATGATCCTTGGGTTCGCGGGTTTACACCACGGGCCAGCGTGGCGCAAAAGCCACGCTGGTTCTTTTTAACAGCGCCTCGCCTCTGGTTTGAACCTCTTCCACCAACGCCGCTTCATCTACGAACAGCGGCCGGTGATCGCCCACGACTACCTTGCCGTCTACGATGACCGTGTGAACGCTGCGTCCGTCCGCGTTGTAAACCAGGCTGTTGATCGGATTGTGCAAAGCCCCCCATTCGGCCCGGCGAGTGTCAAACAACACCAGATCCGCCGCTTTTCCCGGTTCGACAGAGCCTATCAGGTGGTCCATACCCAGAGCGGCCGCGCCCCCGATCGTGCCAAGCTCGAGCGCCGTTTCCGCCGGTATCATGCTCACATCCCGCCGGCCGTCCTTGTACAACACCGCGGCCAGGTATACCGAGCGCAAGGTTTCAAGCAGGTTGGAATTGTTGCCGGCGTCGGTGCCCAGGCCCACGGTGGCCCCGAATTCCAGCAGCTCGGGAAGCAAACCGTGCGATGCAGTCCCAGCCCCGCCTTTGACCGCGGCGGTCGGGCACATCACCACGGCGGACCCGCGATCAGCGATCAGTTTGGCTTCGTCTGTGTCGATGCCGAGGCAGTGCGCCAGCGTCATGCGCGTGTTGAGCGCCCCGCAACGATCGAGGTACTCGGTGGGAGAGCAGCCGTGGGTGCGGCGGCACTCTGCTATCCATCGAGGCCCGTTCGTAAAGTGCAGCGTGGATCGTGTTTCATGGTCGGCGGCGATCCGGTCGCAGGCAGCCAGCAATTCGGGTGTGCAGAACTCCGCTGAGAACGGCATCGACCACGCGGACACCAGATCGCCGGGCAGGCGATCGGCCAGCGAAACGACGTCTTCAGTAGCCTGGATCGCCGCATCGGTTCCGTAAACCGGCAAGTTCAGCGGATTGGGCCGATCCTGCACACTGCGACCAATCACGATGCGGCAGCCGGCCAGATCGTAGGCGGCCAGGCATTCATCGAGATGGGTGGTCGTCCCCGGGTCAATAAACGTGGTGGTCCCATATTTCAACAGCTCGACGATGGCGAGTAGCGAGGTTGCGTATTCGTCATCTGCGGTCATCGCCTGCTGCAGCCGAAACACGTTGGGCAGGTATTCCGCTCCGAGATCATCCGGAAACAGGCCCCGCGCGGCGTGGGCGTAGCTGATGTGCATGTGCCCGTTGACGAATCCCGGCGTGAGCACGATGCCAGACCCGTCAATGGTACGGTCGGCCGTAACGGACGCGAGATCGGCGGCCTTGCCGACTTGGCTGATACGGTTCCCGGTTATGACAACCGAACCGTCGGCCACAATGCGTCGCTCCGGGTCCATCGTGACGATGTAGCGCGCGCCGTCAATCTTCAGGGTAGTGGGATCGCTCATCAGGACTCCTGGCGGTTAGTCGGCCCAATCGCGGAAACCCCAGCGGTTGAACGAAGTGACATCCGACGGCGGGCGGCGGTTTGTGGGGCCGAAACTGCCTCGAGGGTATCCGACCGGGGTCAAGCATATCATCTCCGCAGACTGCGGCAGCCCCAGAAGCTCGCGTACCTCGTCCTCCTTGCGATTGAGGACGGTTGTGATGCGCGTGCCAAGTCCCAGGGCCCGTCCGGCCAGGAAAAGGTTCTGGATCGCGGGCCAAACGGATGCCGCGTGACGTCCGCGCTCGATGGGCTCATCCGGCTGGAAGCCGCTGCCGCGCGAGTGATCCGCGCACACCACGATCATCGCCGGAACTTCGGGCATGTGATGCGCCAGGTACCTGGCGTGGCGATAAACGCGCGACTCGGTCGGCGATGGCTCCCAGCCCATAGCGTCCAGCCAGGTGTTCTTGTACAACTCTCCGAGGGCGCTCACCGTGTCCGGGTCGTTCACGACCACAAACTCCCACGGCTGCGTATTGCCGCCGTTGGGCGCGCGAACCGCAGCGTCGATCATTTGCTGGATCGCGGATTGCGGCACCGGGTCCGGCTTGTAGCGGGTGATCTGGCGCTGACTGTAGATTGCCTCAAACAGGTCGAATTGATCAGCCATGGTGTTCCTCCTCGAGCAGCATTGGTTGCTAACGGCGTCGAGCCCATTATATCCGCTGCTCACCGCACGTTACCGGAAGGCGGTAATCAGCACCAACCCCGCGACTATCATTGCCGCGCCTATCAACCTACCGGGGGTAATCCGCTCTTTCAACACGACGACGCCGAGCAGGACCGCGAACAGCAAGCCCACCTCCCGAGCCGGCGCGACGTAGCTGGCGTCCGTAAAGCGCATCGCCGTTAGCACCAACCCGTAGGCAAGGAACAAAAGGCCCGACGCGGCGGCGACCGCCCGCATCCCACCCCGCCATTCTTGGGCCACCGCAGACGCTCCGTGCGCCCTCAGAATGTACGGCAGCATCCCCACGGCCACGCCGCACGTCATCAGATACAGGTACAGGAACGGGCTCACATAGGACACTCCCTGTTTGTCGACCAAGGTATACAGCGCGATGCAGAGTCCGGTTACCAGGGCATAGCCGATCCCCGACCTGGTAACCGAGAGTTCGCCGGCAACGATGCTGCGAACCCGGCCCCACCAAGCCATGGTATAGATACCGACCACGATGATCCCGATGCCCGCCCACGCCGGGACGGTGACGGTCTCCCCAAGGGCTAGAACGGCCAGCACCGGCACCAGGCCCGGCCCACATCCCCTGGCAATTGGATAGGCCACTGATAGATCCGCGCGCGCCAAACTGCGTCCCAAGCTGAGGAAATAACAGATGTGTACGAGAGCAGAAGCAACGATGAACCAGAGCCCGACCGGCTCGAAGTGAGTCCGGAACGCGAGGACGGCGGCAATGGGCGCCGCACCAACCGCGCCGGCGGCCGATAACCACCAGACGAACACTTCCTGCCGGTGTGCGCGCTTGAGCAGCAGGTTCCAGGTGGCGTGGGCGACGGCAGACACCAATACCAGCACCAACGCCGTGAGTGTCGTCGAATCCAGCATGGCAACGCCCGAAGACCAGCCGAAAAATCAATCCGCCGACGTCATTGCGATGGCGTCGGCGTGATCAATTGGTGGTGGCGCATAGGGCAACCGTGATAGAGTTTCACGGTTGACCATCAAACGCCGTAAAGTAGCACGGCTAATCTGTTTTGTTCAGGGATTGGCTTGATTATTGTTCCTTGACGTTTCACCGGGTTTCATGTAATCTCGCTTATAAAGTGATACACGAGGTGATACGAATGGAACGACCCAAGACCCTTACGGCCGCTTTTGTTCGGACAGTTTCGCTACCCGGCCGCTATGGAGACGGACGCGGATCGTGCGGATTATATCTGCGCGTCCATTCCACGGCAAACGGGCGTGTCTCCCGGAGCTGGGGCCAGCGCATACGGATTGGCGGCCGGATCACCAACTTGGGGTTGGGGAGTTTCCCAGCGGCGACGTTGGCGACGGCGCGGGCGCGGGCAGTCAAGAATGCCCAGCTGATAACCGAGGGCGGCGATCCCAGGGCGCCGGTTGCCACGATCCCGACTTTTGCCGACGCCGCGGAGATCGTGATAGGCATTCACGCCGAGGGTTGGAAAGACGGCGGGCGGCAAGCCGGGATCTGGCGATCATCGCTGGAACGCTACGCCTACCCGACCATCGGCGGCAAGCTGGTGTCAGATGTAACGACAGCCGACGTTATGACAATTCTGGCCCCTGAGTGGACCGCCAAGCGCGAAACGATGATGCGCTTACGCCGGCGGATGTCTGCGATCTTCAAGTGGGCCGTTGCCCAGGAATACCGGGCGGACAACCCGGCCGGCGACAGCATCGGGGCCGCGTTGCCAAAAACAGGGGCCCGGGTTACTCACCAGCGGGCGCTACCCCATGTCGAGGTTGCGGGGGCGATTGCCACGATCCGCGATAGCGGCGCGTGGCCGGCAACGAAGCTCGCTTTTGAGCTACTGGTACTCACGGCAACCCGTAGCGGCGAAACCCGCCTTGCCACTTGGGACGAAATCGACCTCGATAACCGCGTTTGGGAAATTCCCGCCGAGCGCACGAAAACTGGTAACGAGCATCGCGTGCCGCTGGCCGATGCTGCCCTGGACGTGCTCACGGCGGCGCGGGAGCTGTCGGACAGTGAAGGGCTGATATTCCCGTCGCCGCGTGGCAAGGCGCTATCCGACGCCACGATCAGCAAATTGGTACGGGAGAACGGGATTGCCGCCGTTCCGCATGGGATGCGGAGCAGTTTCAGGGACTGGTGCGGAGACAACGGCGTTGCCCGCGAGGTTGCGGAGGCTTGCCTGGCGCACGAGGTCGGCGGCGTTGAAGGGGCATATTTCCGATCCGATCTTTTCGAGCGTCGTCGGGATGTTATGGATCAATGGGCGAGCTATGTTGCTCCAGCGAGTGAATAGGCCGAAACTTTTTGGGGCGGACGCATTTAGGTAGAAAAGTCTGGCATTTTCGCGGAAATTCTAGACTTTTCCAGGATTTGTGAGGGCGACTACAATTGTCAGCCCCCACTGTAGGCAATCTGCCTACACTTTCGCGCCCCAAAGTGTAGGCGAAAGTGTTGACGCGCACAATTTGCAGTGCTATGGTTGTTTTTGGTACCCCACTTTGGAGGTGAAAGATGGTACAAAACGACCGACTGATGCGGGCCCCGGAGGTGTTGATGCTAACGGGAATGAGCCGGACTACTCTCTACCGGAGGGTATCCGCCGGCGACTTCCCAGTGGCGGTGAAACTCGGGCCCCGGGCGGTTGCCTGGCGCGCCAGCGAGATTGACGCATGGATGGAGGCGCTGCCGGCGAACGAAACCGGCGCAACAAATGACCCCGCGCGGCAACGCGGGGCCGACACGACAACCCGCCAATCAAACGGAGAATCGCATGGGCATTGTACCCACGGCGCGGGGGCCGCGCAACACGCCTGATCAGTGCGCCGACTGCGGCGACCAGATCACCCTGAACGATCTGCGGCAGCGCGGGTCCGCCGACGCCAAGCGCGGGCATTGGGACCCGCCCATTCACCCCGGGTTGGGGGTGTTTGCGTGTTCAGAGGCATACAAGGCAGGCCACCTTGCGGTCACCAGAGGAATGCCGCCGGACGTGGACCGTCAGCCGATGCCACGGGGACCACAACCACCTCGTCGTCAGCAGCCACAGCCACCCGCCGAACATCGGCGCAAAAGATTGCTCGGTTTCTTTCGGGACCGTGAAGGGGTGGCGAGATGACTGCCGTTGCCAAAGTGGACGCCAAGCTGCTCGCGGCCCTGGAATTGATCCCGTTTGAGCGCTCCGGCGACGTGGGTAAGGCACTGTACGCCGCAGGGTACGATCTGAACGAATGGTTGCTCTGGGGCGATTGGCTTGCCCCTGGCGAATACCCGGAGATTGCCCCTGAATGTACCACCGCATGGGGCGACTTCCCAACTGCTGACCGCGGTCGAAACCCCAACGCCGTATTCGAGTTGGCCGAGGAATACGGATGGATACCAGCCCGGCCCGGCGGCGCCGAAAAGACATCCTACGACCCCAATGCCGTCTATTACCTGGAGACTCCGATTGCCGAATGGCTGGCGCGTGGCGACGCCACGGGCTGGCAACTGCCTTACATCGGGGCCGAAGGCGCAATCACCCTGATCACCGGACCCAGCAAGGCGGGCAAAACACAACTGATCTTCGGGATGCTGTCCGAAGCGTTGCAGCGTAACCGAGCGATAGACCAACCCGTTGCCCCTGGATTGACCGTCAAGATTTGGACAGAGGAGCGCAACCGCACACTCTCCGGGATGATTGAACGGACACGGCTGGCGGGCCAGATGGTGTTAGGGCAACAGCAACCGCCGTGGGATGTCTGTGGGTTTTACGATCTGCAAACCCACGATTGGGGGCGCATGGTGGACGCCGCCGGCGGGTTGTGGGTTAGCGACGGTCCGCCCGATGTTTTGGTGGTGGACACCTTGGGGCGGTGGACACGACAAGACGATTGGAATGACTACGCCCAAACGATGCGCAGCATCGAACCCCTCGGCAAGCTTTCGGCCGCATTCCCGAGGTTGGCGATCATCGTCGTGCATCATGCCCGGAAGTCTGGCGGCGACGCCATTCAATCTGCCCTGGGCAGCATGGCGCTCACGGCGGCGGTGGACAACGTGATCTCGCTTGAAGTGCCGGCAGACGCCGACGAATACACCAGGGTGTTGCGGTTTTCGGGCCGTATAACGCCCGACGGATTGGTGGACAACGGCAAGTGGGTAAAGTGGGATCCGAGTACGGGTTGGTACTCATCCACGCAAAGGACCGCGCACACCGAGGGCCTGATTGACGACGTGTTGGTCGACGCCGAAACGTCACTAACGCCGGCTGAGATACACGAGCTAATCCCCCTCGACGACCGCCCCTCGATTAGCTCGGTCAAGGCTGCCCTCCGACGCGGATACGATGCTGGCCGCTATCTCCGGGAGGGCAGCAGGGGCCGCAACGGGTTTCGCTATTGGTTGTCAGTCAACGCCGACGGCCTGGGTTGCGGGTAAATAAACAGACATCCTATTGAGATTTGACGTGTCTGTTTATTTATGAATAGGGATGGGTCCACGCCCATACGTGGCGTGCCCTGTCCTATAAATGAACAGATAAAGACAATTACGTAGTAAGGAGCTATTTCCATACCGACGATGATCAAGGGAACCTTTCACCACTGGCGATGCCCAGGATGCGGTTGGTGCTGGTGTGGCCGTGGCATTCCGCTGTTGACGACGTTGATCCCCTGCCCACGTTGCGGCCGGCCCAGCCCGACGCATCGCTGTATCAAATGCGACGCGCCCGATCCGGCGCCGCCACCGACCCAGCCTGTTACACTGCCCGACGCTATCATGGGGATCATTGAGACGGAACGCTATTGGAGGTTGAACGATGGAACCGATCACGACCGTTAACAACTTGACCGTTACCCCCCAGCGGCGTGGACAGTTGATCATCTTGGAAGGGACGGAACCACGATACTACGCCGAAATCGCTCACAAAGACGGCAAATGGACCGAGAACATAGGCGAGACATCGCACAAACCCAACAATCGGACCACGCCATACGAACACGATACGCTGGTCGAGGTGGTGAAGCAGTTGGACAATGAATACGGCCCCAGGCACCGAGAATGGCTTGAGTGGTTGAGGAGGTGGGAATTCGATTTCGGCGAACAATGGAAACTCGTCGTAGAGGAGTTTGAATAAACCGATACGCTACATGGGGCGAGGGAACCCTGAACGAAACCATCCCGCGGCGCCCACAACCGCCCCTGTACTTTCCGTCCGCGAGCACCAGATACCCGCCGTCCACTAGGATCACGATATGCCACTCACAAAACAGGCCGAACGCGAGCGCGGTAAGCGCCGCCGCCGCGATGCCCAAATCGAGCGGTTGCGGGCGGAACTGGCCGCATTCACCAAGGCGCCCGACCTGGACCTGCCCGATGATCCGGTTGACCTGGCCGACGCCGGCGACGTGATAGCCGAATGGACCGAGCGGACGCTGATAGTTCCAACGGGCAGGTTGGCCGGGCAACCGTTCCGCCTGGACGGATGGCAGATTGATTTTCTGCGGGAGGCGTTCGCCCCCGGTCAACGCGAGTGCGCCTTGTGTTGCGGGCGCAAAAATGGCAAAAGCGGTCTAATTGCAGCATCGGGTTTATGTTTCCTGTGCGGACCTTGCAACCGCCCGAACTGGCGGGCGGTATGCGTTTCCTTGACGGGCGCGCTGGCCGGTGAACTGCGCCGGCAGATTGTGGAAATTTCAGCAGCATCCGGCCTGGACGAATCGATACGCGACTATCGCAGTCCGACGCCGGGCCGGATCATCGGGCAACGCGGCGCGGAAATATCGTTCCTTGCCAGCGACCGGGCGACGGGCAACGCACTTGGGGCCGATCTCACGTTGACCGACGAATCGGGGTTGATGCCTGAAAGTCAGCGGCCGGTTTGGGATGCTGTCTATTCGTGCGTGAGCGGACGCGACGGGCGCAACGTGCATATCAGCATCAAGGGCGATGGCCCGATGTTTTCGGAGCTGCTGGAGCGGCGCGGGCAACCGGGCATCGTGATACACGAGTACGCCGCCGCCGCTGGTGCGGACCTGGCCGACGTTGCCGAATGGCACAAGGCAAATCCCGGCCTTCGTTCGGGCATCAAGAGCATGGACTATATGCGGGATGCCAGCGAACGGGCGGCGCAAACAGGGGCCGCGGCCGCTGGTTTTCGAGTCCTGGACCTGAACATTCCCGAATCTCCGACTGCGGCAACCGTGGTAAGCATGGCGGACTATGCCCGATGCGTTGCCGACGTGCTGCCGGAACGGGCCGGGGAATGCTACGTTGCCCTGGACTGCGGCGGCGCTACGAGTTTCACGGGGGCGGCGGCATTCTGGCCGCTCACGGGCCGTTGCGAGGTGTACGCGGGTATCGGCGATGATCCGCCGCTGGCCGAACGCTCGCGGGGCGATGGCGTTGGCGATCTGTACGTGCGGGCATTCGAGCGCGGCGAGATATGGACCTACTCGCAACGTGAAACGCCGATTGACCTATTCGTTACCGATCTCGCGGCAAGGCTTGACGGCGTTCCCGTCGCGGCCCTGATTGCCGACGAATACCGGGCGGCGAAACTGCGGGATGGCCTGGACGCCGCCGGCCTGGACGAATGGGCAGCACGGTTGTCAATTCGGCCCGTCCGCTGGAAACACGCGACATATGACATCGATCATTTTCAGACTGCGGTAATCACGGGCGGGGTGACATTCCCAGAGACGGTGATCCTGCCCGCCGCCATTCGTGATAGCAAGTTGGAACCGGACAAACAGGGCAACGTTCGGCTGACAAAGGGGCGGTACGATGGCAGGGTTGACGTTCTGATGGCGGCGATCTTGGCCGTGAGCGCCGGGCGGCGGGATGCGCCAGACCCCGACGCTCGCCCTGAATATCGCGGGAGCATGGGCTAATGCGAGCGAACCGGCAGACGACAAACGCGGCATGGCGGCGACTACGGGCGGCGGTGTTGACCCGCGACGCCTGGACGTGCGGCGACTGCGGCAAGCGCGGCGGGCGTTTCGAGGTCCACCACATCAACCTAGACCCAACCGATAACCGCCTTGAGAACCTGGTTACCCTAGACCGGGCCTGCCACAAATTGCGGCATTACGGCGCGCCGCCGGCTGGCCGCGACGAATGGGATGTTTACCTGGCCGCGCTGGTGCAGCCGGATACCCATAGCCGGATACCCTTGTGATAAAATCACGTTATGGCAACCCGGCAATTTAGAGCGCCAACACCCGACCGGCTGATTACTGTGTCGATAGGGATGCCTGGCTACAGCAACGAACACGGCGAGTGGGTGCCGGGAACGGACGCCAACTATCCCGTTTGGGCGGCGGCGCTTGACCTGTCATTCAGCGATCAAATCGCAGCCACCGGCAACCGGCTGGGCGCTGATCGTGTCTGGCGCGTCCGTTGGTTTGCGGAGCTGGCAACGGCGCTGGCGACTACGGCAACCGTAACGGATGCAGACGGCACGACGTTTTCAGTTACGAAAATAATCGAGATAACGGGGCCGGACGGGCGCACTCGCCGCCGATGGCTCGACATAGAAGCAGCGGCAGAAGTGCCGGCATAACGGAGGATACCCCCATGACGAAAAGCCAACGGCTGCAACTCCGAATGTCGGAACTGCGGCAGAACATCAACGCATTTCCCGAGGACGGGGCCGACGCCGACCGCGACGCGCTCACTGGCGAGTACAGCAGCCTGGAAAGTCAGTACCGGGCGGCGCTGATTGGGGAGCAATCCGACGCCGACGCCGACCCCGACGCCGGAACCGAGCGCAGTACCGATCCGCAGGACCGCGAGATTGCGCGGCTGCTTGACCGGGTTGGCGTTGGTGACTACCTGGACGCCGCCGTTGCTGGCCGTGTCGTTTCCGGCGCGCCCTCCGAACTCCGGGCCGCGACGCTGGGCGATGATTGCCCGCCGGAATACATGCCCCTGGACCTGCTGCTGCCCGCCCGTCAACTCCGCGTGGACGCCGCGACCAGCATTTCCGCCGCCGTACAGGACAATCAATCGAGCATCGCCGGGCGGGTGTTCGCCATCGGCGCGCTCGATTACATGGGCGCGGACCGCCCGACCGTCGCCTTTGGAACGCAGTCCTACGTTTCGCTCACGTCGGGCGGCTCGGCAGACTTTCGGGATGATGGCGTTGTCCTGGACGCGACCGCTGGTGCCTTTACCACCAAGGCAATCAACCCGTCGCGTGTGACTGCCCGCTACCTGTATGACAACATCGCGGACGTGCGGATGCGCGGCGCTAGCGATGCGCTGGCCGCCGATCTCCGTATGCAGCTGGCCGACAAACTGGACATGGCGGGATTGCAAGGGCAGGCCGCGGTATCCAACACGTCTCCGGCGTTGACCGGGATAGTCAACGGGGTAACCGACCCGACCAACCCGACGGCGGCGGCGACGTGGACGGATTTCCTGGACGCCTACGATGACGCCGTTGACGGCAAGTATGCTATGGACGACTCGGCCATCCGAATGCTGGTGAACGCCGACACCTGGAAATTCGCCCGTGGCTTGCAGATTGCCACCAGCGGCGACCTGCTGCGCGACCGACTGCCCGCCGGACGTTTCCGAGTGAGCGCGAATATGCCGCCTACCCCTACCAGCGGGGGCAACGACACCATCGCGACCGCCTTGACCTACGCCGCCGGCCCTGGCCGTGGTTTCACGCAAGCGATTTGGCGCGGTGTCCGGCTGATCCGCGACGTGTACACCAAATCATCGGAGGATCAGACCGCAGTAACGGCGACGGTTTACGTCGGGCAAGACATGGTTGACGCTGCCCGGTATCGCCGTGTCGAATTCAAGACTGCCTGATCCATGCCAACGGGATACACCTACGGCGGCGATCTGCAAATTCGGCAAGACGCCGGAACGCCGTCGCCGGGGACAATCAGCGGCGCTATCGTCGTCTATGGCGACGTTGCGCCGTCGCCGCACGGCGGGCTAGGGCCGGAACGGATGGCGGCGGGCGCATGGGGCCCGGACGTCGACCGGCAACCCTGGACCGCCAATTTGATGCACAACCGTAGCCGGGAGATTGGGCGCACCGGCGACGGGTTGACGCTCACTGACACCAGTGCGGCATTGCTGGCCGATCTCGTGTTGCCAGACACGGATCCGGGCCGCGAGACTGCCATGCTTGCCCGCAAGGGAGTCCTCACCGGACTGTCCGGCGAGTTCGACATCCTGCAGGAATACCGGGCCGATGATGGCGTCCGGGAGGTTGTGCGGGTTGCTGGCGATGCCGTGGGTGTCGTTACCCGTCCGGCATACCGGCAGTCTCAAATCAGCATCCGGCAGAACGGCGTTGCGAATGTCCTACTGTCGGGGCCGGCCGGCGGCGGCAAGTCCGCGGCCGCGCGGGAACTGCTGGCCGAACTCCCGAGGTCGGTACTCGCGGACTTCCAATCGCTGTACGCCGCGATACTGGGCATTTTGCGCCTGGACACCGGACGCTACCCCGAACGCCTGGAAACGCAAGCCTACGCGCTGCAAATGGCGGAACTGCTGCGAACCGTGGTAATCCGCAGTGCCGCCGAAAACGAATTGACCGTCATTGCCACCAACTCCGATAGCTCGCCGGAACGCCGCGAGCACCTGCTAGGCTTGCTGGGCGGACCTGGCCATGCGGAGGAACGGATCATTGACCCTGGCATCCGCACAGTCACCGAACGGCTATCGGGCGGCGGCAGCATCTCCGAACAATGCGCCGCGGCAATGAGTCGCTGGTACGGAACCGAGGAAGTGCGGGAGCACCTGGACGCGCGACGCCGACGCCGGCGGACGGTGATTTAGATGACCGTTACCATTACCGCTACGGCGCTGGCCGCAGAGTTGCGTCTAGGCGATGGCGCTACCGCCCCGACCGAACCTATCGCGGGCATCCTTGCCCGACACCTTGCCGCCGCGACCGCGATTGTCGAGAAGTGGACCCCGGATGCGCCGGACGCCATACACGATCTCGCCGTGATCCGGCTGTGCGGGTACTGGTTTGACCAACCCCTGGCCAGCTCAAATATGAGTTTCAGCAACGCCCTGGTGAACTCCGGGGCGGCGGCTATGCGCGACTGGCGCGTTGAACATTCCGCAGTAGTCGGGTGATTTTATGGAACTGCGTTTTTGGCGAAAATCGGCCGATGATCCGGCGCCCGAAATCCGGCAAGACTTTACCGAGCTGGTGTTGAACTCCGATTACGGGCAGGTTACGGGCGATGATAGCCGCCTGGACGGTAACGCCGTGGGCATGGTGGTTTTCGGCGTTGCGATGTTCACCGGCGCGTTTGCCGTGGCTGACGTGTCGCCGGCGCTGCCCGCATTGTCGCCGGACTATCTGGCCGGTGTAGCGCGACGCCTGATTGTCACGGGCAACTCGCTTGACGCCATACAGGTGAACGGCGACGGGTTGGCGCTGCTGCCCGCGAGTACGTGGGATGTTACCGGGCCCCCCGATCCGGCCCGATGGCGTTACATCCTGGACCTACCCGGGCCGTCGCGCGACGAAACGATCCGCACGTCGCGGGATGGAGTCATTCACTGCCGGATCGGGCAGGGCAAATACCCCTGGATCGGGAGATCGCCCCTGCTGAATGCCGGACTGACTGCCCGGATGCTGGCCCGGCTGGAGCTGCGGCTAGGCGACGAAAGCAGGGCACGGGCGGGATACCTGCTCGAATACGATCCGGGCGTGTCAAAGGCGACGATTGACAAGGTTGACGCCGACCTGAAGGTTGCGGCCGGCGGAACTGCCTTGACCCCCAAAGGCGACGGCGGCGATCCGATGCGCGGGAATACGCCGGGTTGGGGCATGGTGCGGGTTGGCGCGACCATACCGCAGTACAACGTTGAGCTGCGCCGCGACGTGGGCCGGGATGCGCTGGCCGCGTTGGGCATCAATCCGCAGTTGGTGAGCGGAGACGGGTCGGCCATCCGTGAAAGTTACCGGCAGCTGCTACGAATCAGCATCGCGCCGCTCGGCAAGTTGGTTGCGGCGGAACTGTCCGCCAGATTGGACCGGGAGATCACCATAGGGTTTGACCCGATCTTTGCTGCCGACGTTGCCGCTGCTGCCCGTGCATTCAAGGGCTATGTCGAGGCTGGCCTACCGACTTCGGAGGCCAAGGAACTCGCGGGCATCGGGGTATGATCCGCCAGCGGCCCGGCTAAATTGTACAAAGGTCAAACAACTGCGCTATACTCGTGCTGTCCGGCTTGCGGTTACTAGGCGAAATCATCAGAGAGGAACCTAGGCAAGACGATGGCGGGGAGCAGCGGAGTCGAACCGCAACGGTAGCGTTACCTACCGCCCTGGGTATTATCAGTACCCGGTCTGTCCACACAGGCGTTACTCCCCGCAGACAATGGCCCGGTCAATCGACCGGGCCATCATTGTAACAACACTACGCGTTGCACACGTTCCTTTAGCCTCAACCTGCCAGCAGCCGGACTAAATCACGTTGTGCTACACAAAGTGATACACGGTTGCTAGAAATGCCCAATCCCTACTCAAAGTAGGGATATTTGAGTGGCGCATAGGGGATTCGAACCCCTGATCTCCGCCTTGAGAGGGCGGTGTCCTGGGCCGCTAGACGAATGCGCCGAAAAGAAAACCGATTGGCGACCCAACCGGAATGTAGCGAATTATAGCACGTGCCACTCGGCTTGCAACCGGGAGATCTCGTTTGAAGACGATCGGGGCACGCTTGATGACGCGTGTCATTACGCAGGAATGCCGTCCCATTGCGGTTAGTTGCCTAAGCATAGTCACCCACGCGGGCGAGATCACCCCGCTGCGCTCGCGAGGGTGACTGTGAAAATCGACGGGTTCTTGATTCCCTTAGTTCGGCACAAACAATCGCCGATCACCGGGCCAAGTTAGGCAGCTATTGAATTGCCAGCAGCAGCCTGGACCGACGGCGGGACGTGGCCACCAGCAGTGCTCGCTGATGACTCAAGGAATACGGCGCGGGTTAGCCTGCAATCCAGACCACCCGCAGCGGGCAAATCCCCCAAGTCGCGTGGCGCCTAAACCGAAGCCAAGGTGAAATCTACATTGGCGGGGAGGAGGAAATCGGCTTGGGTGCTGCCAATTAATTCGTCTGCTTTCGCTTGCAGTACAGCTCGGCATCGGCGTTTAACCTCCTCACATCGGCTGGACAGGGCGGTGAAAAAGTCGCCCACCTTCTCCAGCACCGCGGCTTTGGTCCCCAGGCACAAGTTGGCGGTCACCTCCTGGCGTACCCAACCCCATATCGCCTCGTCGGCGTTGAAGTCCGGGCTGTAACTGGGCAGGTTCACTAGTACTCAATCAATCTTGGAATAGCAGGGATAAAATCGCTGCAGTTTGGTTCGGGCGTCCTGGGTGGTGAACCGCCAGTTGATGGTGGTTCCCTTAGCGTTACGCTCGGCTTCATAGGCGTTGATTGCCCGGTGCAGGGCAAGTTCGTCGGGATTGCGCCCCTGGAGACAAGCCCGGGTCAACACGCTGAATTCAATCTCCGCCATATTCAGCCAGCTGGCGTGTTTGGGCGTGTGGTGAAACTCCAGTCGCTTCACGATGCGCCGCGCCTCAGCAGCCGGAAAGGTCTCGTAAAGAGAAGCCATGCGGTGGGTGTTCAGGTTGTCGAGCACCACCCGTACCCCCGGAGCGTGGGGATAGGCCACATCCACCAGCCAGCGCATCTGGTGGGCGAAGTCCGGCATAGTGCGCCGTTCGGTGATCGCCACGTGGCGCCAGCCCGCCAGAGGCTCACAGGTCAAGAAGAGATTGCGGGTGCCGCCGCGCCGATACTCGTAGTCCTGGCGTCGCGGGCGTCCCGGCTGGGCGGGCAGCGGTGTTCGCACATCGGCCAGCAGTTGGGTGGAGGTCTCGTCGAAGCACACCACCGGCCGGTCTGGGTCGTAGGGTTCGGCGTAGCGGTCCAGCACGTCCTCCATGGCCGCCACGAACTCCCCGTTCACCTTGGGGATGCACCACTGTTGCTTCCGCCACGGCTGGAGGATGTTTTTTGAGCCGCAGCCGCACTGTCTCATACGACAGGCTTTCCACCAACCCCAACTCCACCGCCTGGTCGGCCAGCAACCGCAGGGTCCAGTGGTCATGGCCCTCGGGCGCATCACTGCACGCCAAGGCAATCAGGTAGGCTTCGCCACGATCATCCAACTTCCGGTACCGATTGGCTTGAGGATGGTCGTGCAGCACGCCATCCAGTCCCTCCTCAGCGTAGCGCCGTTTGGTGCGTAACACCGTGCGCGGCGACGTGTCCAGCGCTGCCGCCACCTGGCTCGCGCTCCATCCTTCGTCAGTCCGGAGCAAGATGCGCGCCCGAGTGATTACCCGAGCGGAATGCTGGCCGCTTCGGATCAATTGCCGCAGCCGTTCCTGCTCCTCCGATGTCAACTGTACCCTGTATTTCTCCTGAACCATGGATCCTGCACCTCCCGCACCGCTGTTTCCCAGTCAGTGTAGGGACACTGCTCCACATCACCTCGTATACGCCAATACGGATTTGACTGAATACTAGGTACAGGTTCACTAGGTACAGGTTCACTAGGTACAGGTTCACTAGGTACAGGTTCACTAGGTACAGGTTCACTAGGTACAGGTTCACTAGGTACAGGTTCACTAGTACCGTTGCCAGGTAGATTTGTAAGAATATAAGAAAGCAGCCATACTTGGGCATGATCTTTCTGTGAGGGAGTGCCCAGCCATGGCTGCCATCAAGTATAAAGTGGAACTGACCGAGGCCGAACGTTCCCGTCTCAATGAGGTGTCCCAGCGAGGCAAGGCGTCAGTGCGCACCGTGAAGCGTGCGCTGTCGCTGCTCAAGGCTGACCAGGGGGTTAGGGACCGTGAGATAGCCGATGTGCTGTTGGTCAACGCGGCCACGGTCGCCAGAGCACGGAAGCGGTACGTGGAGGAAGGACTTGAGGCCGCCATCAATGACCGACCGCGGCCGGGCCAGGAGCGCAAGCTGGACGGGAGGCAGGAAGCGCACCTGATCGCCATTGCGTGCAGCGCCGCGCCCGAAGGGCACACGCACTGGACACTCCAGTTGTTGGCCGACCAGGTGGTGGAGTTGGAGTTTGCCGATAGCATCTCCCTGGAGACGGTGCGCCAGATGCTCAAAAAAACGAACTCAAGCCGTGGCAGAAGAAGGAGTGGTGTATCCCCAAGGTGAGCGGGGAGTTCGTGGCGCGGATGGAGGACGTGCTGGACCTGTACCAACAGGCGTACCATCCGGAGCGGCCGGTAGTGTGTTTCGACGAGACCTCCCGGCAATTGACTGGGGAGGTGCGTCCGCCCCTGGCGGCTGCCCCCGGACGGATGGCACGCTATGACACCGAGTACCAGCGCAACGGGACACGGAACCTGTTCATGATCTGCGAGCCGAAGGGTGGATGGAGACATGTGGCGGTGACCGAGCGCCGCACTGCGGTGGACTTCGCGTACCAGATGCGGTGGCTGGTGGACGAGGCCTACCCCGATGCCGAGGTGGTCAGGCTGGTACTGGACAACCTCAACACCCACAAGCTCGGCTCACTCTACGAAGCATTTGAGCCCGGCGAAGCTCGGCGCATCGCCCAACGCCTCGAGTTTCATTACACTCCCACGCACGGCAGCTGGCTGAACATGGCTGAGATCGAGTTGAGCGTCTTCAGCAGAGGGTGTCTGAACCGCCGTATCAGCGATGAGCCGGAGCTGCGGCGAGAGGTTGCGGCGCTCGAACGCGAGCGCAACGCAGCAAAATCAGCCATAGACTGGCGGTTTACCACCCAAGATGCTCGCCGTAAGCTCCAACGTATCTACCCTGCAAGATCAGATTGAAACGGTACTAGGTACAGGTTCACTAGGTACAGGTTCACTAGGTACAGGTTCCAGCCGGGCGTGGTCAGGTAGGCTCGCAGCGCAGCGCCCCGATGGGCTGGCGAATTGTCCCAAATCACGGTCAGCGGCTCGTTATGCCGTGCCCGCAGCTGTCGCAGGAAGGCAGTGGAGGTAGTCGCGTTGCTGTTGCCCGCCAGTTCCATCACCTCCACCTCGCCGGTCTCCAGACACACCGCCGAGTAGTAGCTGGCTTTCTCGCCTCGGCGCGGGCTGGTGGAGCCCACCAAGGCCGGTTCTCCCTTCAGCACCCACTTGCCCCGCAGATCCGCATCCGCCCGAAAGTGGGCCTCGTCAGCGAAGAATATCTTGGCCCCAGTCCGTCGGGCTGCTGCCGTCAGAGCCGCATATTCCCCCACAAAGGCTTCCCGCCGCACTGGGTCCGCCTTGACCAATTGCTTCTTGGGCCGCTTCAGCACAAACCCCAACCGGTGCCGGTAGTTCCGGCAACTGCTCCGGCTCAGTACCAACCCGAGGCGCTCCCGCACCTACCGGCGCACCGCCTTCCAGTTCCAGTTGGATAGTTCGATGCCCGCCTGCGATGGCAATTCCTGCACCGCCGCCTTCAACTCGGCCTGCTGCTCCCCGTTCAGCGCGGGGGGGAACCTCCCGACTGCTCAAAAGCCAGCGCCCTCGGACCGCCTTCCGAGAATGCCTCGGCCCATTGGCCAATGGTGTGGGCATCCCTTTCCAACGCCCGAGCTACTGCCGCGGCCGTCCAACCCCGCGCCAGCAGCCACAGCGCGTGCCACCTTTCCCGCTCCCGTGGCGTCTGAGCCCGATACATCCGCCGTCGTACCTCAGCCTCATCCATTCGCCACCGCTCCAGCAGCACTCCCATCTCCATCATGCCCAACAGCAACCTCCAACTCTGATTTGTTCACCGACCAACTCAACCACCGTCAATTCTACCCAACGCCAATGCGGGTTTCACCTTGGCTTCAGTTTAGGTTGTGGGGCCGCGTGGAACGGAGCCAGCGGGTGTCGGGCGACAGCGAGCGTCGCCGACGAAAATACCAGAACCCAGGGTTGTCCCTGTGCTGTGTGTGACCCGAGATGTCCAGACTGGTTGACTGATGTCCTCCTTGCGGCAGGTCGATGGTTTAGCGTGGGCGTCAGGCGTTACGGTTTCGAGTTGGTGTCTGAGTACGGCCAACACCATTTTTGTGCAGAAGTTTGCATCCTTAGATTCCGCGTCCCGCGTGGTCTAAATCGCGTTGATCCGGGAAGGCTCGGCACGGGGCGGAAGGTATCACCCACCAGACATCGGGCAGGCCACCTTACGGAAACATCACGCATTGGCCCGTGACAGACTTTTCCTTACGACAATGGACTGGGCCGTTGCAAGTCCCAAACCGTATCGCTGGACCGTGTTCCGACGTTCGTTCGGCGATGCCGCTGGCCTGGCGGCGTCCGACAGAAGTTGCGCTGGCTTCGGTAGAGGCTGCCTGACAGGTTTCTGTTAAACCGGAAGCACGACCAGGCGCAACGAGCCGGTGTCATCAGATTTCCTTTCGCGGGGCGGCGACCTGCCAGCGGGTCAATTGATTTGCCCGCGACGCACTTCTGTTAAACTGGCTACATCCGCCCACTTGTCGGAAGGAATGGAATTGGAAACAGGAAAATTGCCACCCGAACTCATGACGGAGCTGCTCGCTGGCCTCAACACAACAGACCCCCAGCTGTTGGTGGGGCCGTCTGTCGGGGAGGATTGCGCCGTGGTGGAAATAGGTAACCGATTGCTGGTCGCCAAATCGGATCCGATCACGTTTGCCACGGACCGGATCGGTTGGTATGCCGTCCAGGCGAATGCCAACGACATCGCGTGCTCTGGAGCTGAGCCGCGCTGGTTCATGCCCACCATTCTGCTGCCATCCCACGCCGGCCCGGACGACGCCCGAGCGATCTTCGCGGACATCGCTGAGGCTTGCCGCCAGTTGGAAGTCTCGGTGATCGGAGGACATACAGAGGTAACGGACGGCGTGCCGCGGCCGATCATATCGGGCACGATGATGGGCGAATTGTCGGACCGGCGACAGTTGGTGGTCACCTCCGGCGCGAGGGACGGCGACAGCATCATAGTTACGGCCGGCGTGGCAATTGAGGGCACGGCGATACTGGCCCGCGAGTATTGGGGCGCATTGCAGTCAAACGGAGTGAACGCCGAAACGATAGGGCAAGCATCAACGTACCTGAGCAATCCAGGCATCAGCGTAGTATCGGCGGCGCGGGCTCTCCGTGGCGCCGTGGACGTTCATAGCATGCACGACATTACGGAGGGCGGCCTAATCACAGCCCTCCGGGAAATTGCCACTGCGTCGAACTTGGGATTGGTGGCAGAGGCAGAATGCGTCCCAGTACTTCCGGAGTGCCGGGAGATCTGCGACGCCGTCAACATCGACCCACTGGGACTGCTGGGCTCCGGCGCATTGATCGCTACCATGGGGGCGGGAGACGTCCCGCGAGCACTGCGGGCCCTGGACCGCATCGGCGTCACCGGCTGGGAAATCGGTCAGATGATGGAAGCCTCAGATGGCTTGTGGCTCATCGACCGCGAGGGTGAGCACACTCTACCCGAATTCCGCCGGGATGAACTGGCCCGATTCCTGGAAACGCAGTAGTCAGTCCTCCAAGTAGAGGTTGATGCAATCCCGCAGCTGCGCCAGCGTAATGTTGCCGCCGCTGACGGTTATCGACACCTTTAGCCCTCGCACGAGATTCGGGCGCTTTACGGCTCCGGCCAGCGCGGTGGCCCCGGCCCCTTCGGCCAGAGTGTGAGCCTTTTCCACCAGCATAGCGACGGCGCGCCGGATGTCGTCTTCGCTGACCAGGACGAAATCGTGCAGGCGATGGCGCATGATCTGCTGGGGTAGTTCGTAGCCTTCAGCGGTCGCTGTGCCTTCCACCCAGGTGCGCATGGGAGCCTGCACCAGCTGTCCCTGCTCCCAAGACAGGTAGGCGGCAGGAGCGGCTTCCGACTGTACGGCGACGACCCGGATCTCGGGGTTGAGTGCCGGAGCGACGATGCAGGCTCCTGATACGCCGCTGCCACCACCGATAGGCAAGAACATCACGTCCACGTCGGGCAGGTCTTCAATGATCTCGAGGCTGGCGGTGGCGACTCCCGCTATGAGCTCCGGCTCATTGACAGGGTGGATATAGCGGTAATCCTCTTCCGCCGCGAGCCGCTCGCAGTAACGACGAGCCTCATCAAAATTCGCACCGTGGAAGATCAGCTCAGCGCCCAAGGCTTCCATTGAGGCCACCTTATTCGGGTTCGCATCAACGGGCAGGCCAATCAAGGCTCGGGCTCCAAAGGTGCGGCAGGCACTGGCGATGGACTGACCATGATTGCCGCTACTTGCAGTGATCACGCCGCGTTGCCGGTCCGCTTCATCCATGTTGGCAAGCAGATTGATGCCGCCGCGGGCCTTGAAAGCGCCCAGGGGAAGATGTTCCTCGTGCTTCAGATAGACCTCGGCGTCCAAGGTCTCGCTTAATCCGGCCGAATAAGTCAGCGGAGTACGCGGAAAGTAAGAGCTGATAGTGGAACGGGCGCGATACACGTCGCGCAGGGTTGGGATGTTCAAAGCGGTTCTCCGTGGTAGCGCCAATGCGGCTGCTCTGTATCTCCGCAAGACTAGAGAGGCCATTCTTTGGTGTCAACCGCCCAGTGGATGCTTAGGGACGGCAACTTTGCCTACGACATCCTTTCACCAGGCGCAATCGAACCGATGCCGGAAGGGACTACGCACATGTACTGCTGGATGCATTACACTTCGATACACCCACGGTCGCCATGCGTTTTTGTCAACCGGCCGACGGCCGTGTAATAGACTCATGATACATTTGATGGTCATTGGCTTTCTTGTATTTGAGCGGATTTTACGTGTACACAGTTGGATTTCGTGTAAAATCTAAAGCTGGTGCCCGTTACGGCAAAAGTAATACATCAATACATCCACGATAAGCAGCATTGTCGACGATCGGCTGCCCAATATAAATGTACTGGCAATTAATACACGAAACCAGGGCAACAGGACCGGGACGCAGGCGCAGTACGCTTCGCAATGGGCAGTACACCACCCCAACAGGGGGTGCCATGCAACCATTTATGACATCCCGTTAGCGAGGTAACCCAACACGGCGCGTCAGAATCCCTGCTGGCTCGAAGTCAGAGTAGCCAACTGGACCCTCACCGACTGCAAAGACCAAAAATCACCAAAATTACCCGGATTTGGTTTTCGAGTGCCTAGCAACCAGGTCTGCACTGTGTCAAAATAGGCACGTAACCAGCAGCGTTCTAAAAGAATATAAAAAACTTTTATGATTGTTCTTTGGGAGCGCTTGACATTGGTCCAATCCCAAGGTAGTGTAGCGGAATATTGATTTCGGTAACGAATCAACAGCGTACCTACGCTGCCGACTACGGAGTGTACACCGATAGGTACACCGACGGAGGTGCATTATGGCACGCAAAACCAAATTGATGCTTCGCGTAGAAAAGGAATTCGACCAGCCTTTGGAGCGGTTGCTGCCGGAACTGGTCAACGACCAAGGGCTGACGGCGACGGCCGACACCCTGGGTGTTAGCAAGGCCACGCTGGGCTACTGGATGCTCAAGATGGGCATCAATGTAAAGCGCGTCGCGTTGGCTCCTGGTGAAGTGCTGGAGGTCAAGCGCACCAACTAATCGCAACTACGTCGCGGAGCGCGCCCAGGTCCGCCCGCGACGCAGGTGACATGCCGACGACCCAAAGGCGAGCTGGTCCGTCGGCGCACTGGTTCCGCGTGCAAGCGTGGGACAGCAGAACTCCCCGGCCGGTGGCAAAAGGTCGGGGTGTTTTGCTGCCTGCCCAAGTCAACGGTCGGCGCGAATTACCCCGCCTTAGGTGGCCATCATGGCAGGAGCAAAAATAAGGCACCCCACTCGGGGCGCCCTAGCAATGCCGGATAGGAACAGGGAAGCTATCCGTTGAAGATGTCCTCGGGAAGGAACGCCGACACCGTGACGTTGGGCAGGTCCACGATGTTGCTGACGCGGAGGTCCACGGCCACACTGCAAATTATGTAAGCCTGTTCTGCAGTCCAACCGCGTTCCTGCAGCAGAGCGATCATGTTGAGAAGGGCGTTGCGGGCCGCCAAGGCGAGGCTGTCCTCGCCTTCCTGGGTGCCGTCGGCGCGGATGGGGTAGCCGAGGGTGGCGGTGAAGTTCCGGGGTGCGGCCCATTCGGGTGGCAGGAAGTACCCGGGGTGAGAATAGCGCGGGAAGATTATGTTGTGCCGCGCTGCCTCGCCCTTGTGGATGGCGAAACGGACGGCCGCGGTTGCGCCCATTTCAATGGCCGTGATGCAGACCTCGCCATCGCCTTGGGCGAAATGACCGTCGCCGGCGGAGTAGAGGCCGCCGGGCACGGAAACCGGGATAAACAGGCGCGATCCAGTGGTTAATTGCTTGGCGTCCACGTTACCGCAGTTTTCGCGCGGAGGAATGGTACGCAAGCCTTCATTGGCGATCCGGCCGCCGGCTGGTACAGCATCCTCCGGGTCGGGCGGGGCGGCCTGTCCGCCGCGGCGCACCCAGTCGGCCTCGCGGGCGGCCCAAGCGGCCATCTGTTCGTGGGAAGGCGCCAGACCGGCGGTGCCCATGAAGGACCCATCGGGGATTCGAACACCGGAAATTTGCGCGGAGGTTGCCCAGCCATCGGCGATATCCCAGTGGACCAGGTACGGGTTCGTGAACAGGTCGCGGAGGAACCCGGCGCCGGGGCGGTTGCGGGTCCAACCCCGAGGCTGGGCCGTTATGTCAAGGTATTCTATCTCCAACAGGTCACCGGGTTCCGCGCCCTTGACGTAGACCGGGCCGGTAAGGGGGTGGCCGACCTTGGCATCTAGGCCGCCAAGGTCGGCGGCGGTCATGCTGGGCTGAATCTGGGAATCGGAGGCGTCGCGGGTTTCGAGGACGACCTCTTCGCCGGGGTCGACCTCGACGATGGGAGGGATGTCGGGGTGCCAGCGGTTGTGACCCAGGTTCGGTTGTTCCTTGAGGCGCTTGGCGCGATCAATGTTGACGGACTGCATGGCGGTTCCTCCTGGCGCAATCGGTTGAGCGGGGATTAAAGATGCGGGCGGGTGTCAAACCCGCCCGTACGCGTTTCGCTGCAGAGGCAGGGGCGAATGTTGGTTCGCCCCCACGCCCTATAGGGACCAGTCGTCGGGGAGTTCGGGCGTAGGCAAGGGTCGGATCATGACCTCTACGAGGGCAGACTGGCCTTCCTCGGTGGCGCGGATGGCGCGCTGGAAGGCAGGGCGGATGTCCTCGGGATGCTCGACCCGCTCGGAGAAGCAACCGAGGCCATTGGCAACGACGCTGAAGTTGCCGCCCAGGACGGCCATCTCCGGGGGCGTGCCATTGGGGTCTTCCATGCCCATCATGCCGCCTCCGGTGCCGCCGTTGTTGATGACGACCGTGAGAATGGGCAGGCCCATGCGGGAAGCGGTTTCAAGGTCCATGCCGGTCATGCCGAAGGAGGCATCGCCGAGGACGTGGACGACCAGATGGTCAGGGCGGCCGAGCTTGGTGCCGATGGCGGCGCCGACGGACCAACCCATGGCGGCCATACCACCCATGGCGACGAAGTTGCGCGGGCGGGTGGTCTGCCAGAAGGGGACCACGTAACCGCGGCTGCCGCCGGCGTCGTGGAGGGCGATGGTGCGGTCGGGATCGATGAGCTGCTGCAGCTCGTGGACGACACGATAACCGTTGGTGGGGGTCTCGGAGTCGGTGAAGCGCGGCATCCATTCGGCCTCGGACTTCTCGTGGCAAGCGCGGATCTCATCGACGATTTCCTGCTTGATGCCGCCTCCGTTAGGACCGATGCGCTGACGGACGGCGTCGATGATGGCGCGCAGGGCGAGCTTGGCGTCGGCGAGCATAGGGAGGTCGACCTGGTAGGTCTTATTGAGGTCCGCGGGGTCGGCGTTGACGTGGATGATGCTGACCCCTGCCGGGATCGGCCGGCCGTCGGTGCCGTTGGGCTGGCGGAAGGAGTTGCCGACGGCGAGGACGACATCGGCTCTCCGGTTGATCTGGATGGCCGCACCGGAGGCATAACGGCTGCGGGGATAGACGCCACCGCCGAGGGAGAGGGGGTGATTTTCGGGGAAGATGCCCTTGCCCATGATGGTGGTAGCGACGGGCATGGAGAGCATTTCGGCCAGCTCGCGGACCTCGTCGGCGGCACCGGCGCTCATGGCACCGCCGCCGGCGTTGAGAACCGGCAGGCTGGCGCTGACCAGGAGGTCGGCGGCGCGCTGGACCTCGGCATCGGCGGGGCCGGACTTGCCGGGGGTGCCCACGGGCGTGTAGGCGAGGGCGGATTCATCGGCCTCGGCGGTGAGGACATCCTGGTGCATTTCCAGGACGACGGGGCCAGGGGAGCCGGAGCGCAGGGCCGTGAAAGCGCGGCGCATGACCTGGGGAATGTCCTGGACACGGGTGAAGGAGCCGCGCCACTTGCACAGGCCGTCGAAGATGCTGGCGGAGACCTCCTGCTGCCACTCCTGGCCGAGGTTACGCAGGGGGTGCTGACCCATGAGGAGCAGCACGGGGACGTTGTCGGCGTAGCAACCGGCGATGCCGGTCAGACAGTTGGTTGCGCCCGGCCCGGTGCCGGTCATGGCGACGCCGACGTCGCCGGTGGCGCGGGCGTAGCCGTCCGCGATCTCAACGCCGAGACGCTCGTTGCGGGCGGCGAAGGGCCGGACGGTGGAGGCGCGCAAGGGGCCCCACAGGGGGGCGAGGCCACCGCCGGCGAATCCGGATATGTAACGTATTCCTTCCTGTTCGAGGGCTTTGACTACGGCTTCCGATCCACGCATGGCTGCACCTCTCGTCGGTTGGGACGGCTCAGGCTCCAAGCGGCAACGAGATTGGCACGCTGCGCTCGCAATGACAGGAACCGGCCGGTGGGTAGACTAGCCGGGATGATAGGGCAGCGTGGGGGCGGGGTCAACCGGGCAGCAGTCGCGGTGTGGTTCCGATTGAAGTTGGTCCGGTCCGGAAAACCGGTAGGCGGCGGCGTCCCAGGGCGAATGATCATTCTGCCCAACGAAAGGTGGCTGACTGGATCCGTCGACGGGGACCGGATTTTGCTCCGACGAGGTCAGGGCGATCCTTCGACGAGGTCAGGACGATCCTCCGACGAGGTCAGGACGATCCTCCGACGAGGTCAGGGCGATCCTTCGACGAGGTCAGGGCGATCCTTCGACGAGGTCAGGGCGATCCTTCGACGAGGTCAGGATGAGCGGAGGACAGGCTCACGATGAGCGGGGGATGGGTTCACGCGGACCTGGCGTTGAGGATTATGTTTACCAGGGATTCGATATCCGGCAGGTAGCCTTCGAGGTCTTCCTGTTCCATCCAATCGTTGTAGAAGTTGGAATGGCAGGACTGGGCCACGCCAAAGGTGGCGCGGACGAATGGATTGTTGAGCTGCTCGGCCAACTGCAAGGCGGCGCGCCGATGGTGGGCGCACTCGGCGTGGGGCAGCCGGTAACTCTCGCAGTAGGCATTCAACGCCTGGCTGGTAGCCCCCCACAGCTTTTCCGCTCCCTGTACCGTGTCGCCGGCAGCGATTTCCCGCCTGGCGTCGTCAAGCAGCTTTTGCGCCAGTCGTGCATGTTTGTTTGCGGTGGGTCCTGGTGTCGCCATCGGTAATGAAGTTCGAGGGTTGGAATACCCGGATAATAGGGCAGCACAATTTCAGGGTCAACCGCGTCGGTTGCTCACCCGCGCCCAGTATGTGATTGCGAGAAGCGACGCGTCAATGCCGCCGCCGGCACGACGTCTCCTGCGCCCACGAGATTGCCGCGCTTCGCTCGCAATGACACGGGAAAGCGCGCTCGCAATGACACGGGAAAGCGCGCTCGCAATGACACGGGAAAGCGCGCTCGCAATGACACGGGAAAGCGCGCTCGCCATGACACGGGAAAGCGCGCTCGCAATGATGACACGGGAAGGGCGCTCGCTATTACGAGGGCAAGGGCACTCGCAATGACAGTTTGAACGCGGTTGGGTACGCATCCGCGTCGGTTGCGATTGACACGCGGGGATGGCCGGCGTGGGGCCGGTCTGATTATGGATGTGATGTGGGTCGGGACGGTTTGGCGCCGGCAGCGGACAGGCGATTTCTGCTGCCGACGATGATTAGCGGATCGGTGTTTTGATCGGCTTCCTCCTGAGGTTTGGATTGGACAGGCGCTGAATTTGAAGAGTGTTGACCAGGTTCCGAGCGGTTATCAGCCCTACGGCCGGAGGTTTTGCGCTGTGGTTTTTTGCTCTCATTGCCCATGCCCGAGGCATGGCGCGCTGTGGCGGGCGCGGTGGCCGGGGCGACTACACCGGGTAAAGTGGCCGGTGGCAGTCGCCCACAAAGGCCGGCAGCGACTTAGTGCTGATTGGCCGTGAACGCTCGGAACCTGGTCGGGACCTGAGTTTTTCGCCTGCTGGATAATTATAGCACAGGCGTTCGCAGGTGGGTAACGGCGGAGGTATCAGATAATCAGCGAGGTGGATCTGGGACGGACCTACTGGTATTTGTCCCAGGAATTCCAATCGTGGGGATCTCCTTGAGGAGGAATTTCAGCTCGGCGTAGGCGTGATGCCACTTGATGACGTCGATGGTGGGTATGATCGACTCGCAGTCGACGAGTTCGGCCATTTTTGCGCTGGCCAACTCGTAGCGTTGTTCGTATTCCTCCACCTCTCGCCGTTTAGATGCGATCAAATCCGGCAGGTCGGCCGCGGATATGCATCGAACTGGAATGCGGCTATTCGTTTTGAGGGTCGTCATATCGGTTCTCCCACTGTCGATTTATTTGGGCCTCACCACGGGTATGGTCAAAACCCTCGGATAACCGGATCGCTAGACCACTAGCCGAGCGGATTTGGGGCGGGCCTTGCCGCCGTGGACGGAGGGTTCGGCGCACCACTTGGCCGAGAGGAGACGGACAGCCTGGTAGATGTCCTCATCAAAGCCGAGCAGGTCGCAGATGACCCGGTGATCGAGGTGGGCGCGATTGGGGTCGGCGTCGGCCAAGTATGCGGGCTTGAGCTCGAGACCCCTGAATTCGTCGAAGATGGATTCAGCGGTTACCAATTGCAGTTCTGTGAGGGTGCGGAAGTCCAAGACGAGGAGCGATTCAATGCCAGTCACTGTGGTTCGGCCTCGGCCATCTTGTTGCCTGTTGGAGTGCCACCAATAGGCCAACAGACCCAGTGTACTATTGCTCCATATCACAAAAGCAGTTTCGAACCGTTGGTTCTTAAACGTTATGTTTGGCCAAGCTATGCCGCCTACAGTCGCTCGCAGCGTGTATGCGGCGGCAAGCGGTTGAGAATTGAAGCGGAAGTCACGGTTCAGATGTGACCTACTTGCGGTGCCCCAGACATCATCTGCCTTGCGCTCCAAACCCGGTCTTACTTGCAATTGGGAGTCGGGCTCACAGACCATGAAAGTCTCTTTCTTAGCGTCGTGGCTCCACAGGCAAGGATAAGTAGCTGTAGGCGAAGGAGAAACCCGAACAAACGGTGCTTTCGCGCCCGCGATGTTCATATCATGATACCCCCGGTTCCCAACAGCAGTTAGCGGCGCTATCCGTATTTCCAAAGCGCTCCTGTTGGCAGGTAGCCACAGTTTCGACTGCGTCAAAGCGTAGGCGGACTGAGCCAATGAGAAATCAACCAATCTGACACTACCCCAGCCGTGCCCGGCCCCTGAGTTTGGAGCGCTGATAATTTCGCCCTCCATTTCGCTGCCAATCTCGACCCGAAAACCGCCGTAAGGTCCATCACCGATGCCATTGACAGTCTCCGCGCCAGAGAGCGTTTTAGCGATGGCGTCGGCTTCGGCGAAACCCTGAGGTCGCTGACGGAGGGATACGAACCGACCGATTTTGTTCGCGGTGTTGCCACTTCCCTTGCGCGCGACAACCAAGCACTCTCCCATACCGGTATCGGAGGAGAAAGAGATATCGCGTCCATTCGCGGCGATGCTGAGCACCTCCAAATTGTCATAGTCTTTCTCCAACATTTGCCGAAAACCAACCCAGGACTGGCCGGCGGCTGCGGAAAGGGGCATTACCAACGCCAAAACTCCGCCTGCCTTGAGTTTCCGATGGGCCAAGGCAGCGAACGCAGAGGCAATTCCAGCATAGCCGTGATAACAGGTTCCTTTTGCGAAGCGGCTAAGCGTGGACGCCATTTGCTTTTGCGTGTCTAAGTCGGTGGCAAGTCCGCGGAATTGTTTCACATAGTCTTTGTCCCTACTGCTGCCTTCCCAATCAGAGCTGGCACGAGTGAATGGGGGGTTCATGATCACTAGGTCAAAATGCTCATCTTGGATGTCCGCTGTTATCTGGGCCGCAGTCTGTTCTCCAACACTACCGGTACGAAGGGCTGGATCGCTGGTGTTGAACAGCGTTTGGACCGCAGAGGACTGGAGCAACTCCAGTGATCCGATTTTGACCGTCCCGTCAGCCTGACGTCCGTAAGGCATGGTGTAAAGGCGCGACTGAGCGAACTGTGTATCGGGGTACGCTCCTGACAACGTGGATCCGGTGATGTGAATCGCAGAAGGCATCACGTCACAGCCGTACAGAACTTCCTCCATCATCCTGACGTGGATAGCAGAAGGGTCTCCACCAGCCCGCTCGTGCCGGGCAGCGATCTGGTCGTAGACGGCCGAAAGCAGTGCACCGGTGCCGCAGGCGAAATCTCCGATCCGAAGCTTGCCGATGGCTTCGGCGTCGGACCAATCGATCCCATCCATCTTGGCTACGGCCAGACGAGCCAGCAGGGCGGCCGACGCCGGGAGGGTGTAGAACGTGGCCAAGTACTTGCGGTCCGCGATGAGCCGCTGGAAGATGCGTCCGGTAAGGTCGTGAGCGTTGTTGACGCCGGTTGCGCCGAACTCTTCCGCGGTGTTGCGGAGCACATTCAGGATCTGGCTGGCTTCCGGGGCAGGCAACTGGGTCAATATGTCGCGTGCGATCGCGAAAATGGACCAATAGTTGATGTCCAGGATGGTCGCCCAAGATGCAAGAGTCGCGGACTTAGGATTTGAAACCTCGGGGCCGCAGACGAGTACCAGGGTGTTCACGCCGTCATGCATCCCCGCGATGCGCTCATGAAACACCAGGGCGTTGGCAAGGATCGCGGAAGCCATGCGGCGAGTCTGTTGGACATCCGCCATGCCCAGAAGCCGCGCGATCGTGGCAGATATATTGGGCCTGTTATCCGCCATTTGGTCAAGGATAGTCGCCGCTTTATCTATACCATCTTCGAGCGCGTCAGCCGCAGCGTTTACGGCTTTCTGGGGAACGGACACGAGACGGATCAGGTCGGCCAAGTCGGCTACGGATCCCTCAAGCCATCCCGATTCGGGGAAGCGGCTATGATCTTCGTCGTCGTAAAACACAGCATAAGATAGCCGAGCAGAATTTAGAGAAGAACGCAGATCCTCGCCAAACCTGACCGAGTCGGGATAACGCAAAGCAATAGAGGCTTCTATGGAATGAGTTTCATCAACAACCGGCAGTCCTAACCTTCCCAATGCGTCGGTTTCACCAGTTCCCAAGGCTTCGTACTCGGCCTCTACGACTACTGGAGCCCGGTCAGGGGCCGTGATCAAATTGTCGAGCTGAAGGCTGGGTTGTCCGACTATTAGCTGAGTGTTCTCCGAACGAACCTGGCAGCCGAACAGCATGCCGCGCAGCAAGTCGCCAAGGTCGTTGTTGGCGCTGGGTTCGCTGTGACGGGGTTGTTGGGTTGTCATGGCATACTCCGCACGTCCAGTTTCAGTGGTCGGCATGGTAGATGCGGCAGCAACCGGGGTCAACGCCCGGTTTCCGTTCAGGAACTGGGTTTGTTGACCGGCCGGCAGGGGGTGGGTATCGTCGCGGGAGTCGAAGGCGATTTGCAGAGTGGTGCGCTGTATCGACGAGATTGCCGCGCTGCGCTCGCGATGACGGGGGATCTGGGCGGCGGGATTGCCGCGTCGCTGTGGTCTTTGGAATGACAATTTGATGGCCGTAGGCGGGTTGGAGCTCCGACGACGCAGGGGTGCTACACTACGATTGAAGCATCCTGCGAGGTGGGGAAACGACATGGTAACCGGGACCTACGTGGAGGCGGCGTGGCATTTGCTGGGGCAGGCGCGGGCCGAGCTGGAGCAAGGGGACGTTCGGCAGGCGTCGGAAAAGGGATGGGGCGCGGCGGCGCAGATGGTGAAGGCGATCGCGGAAAACCGAGGATGGCAGCATAGAACTCATGCAGCGCTGTTTCGGGTGGTCACCGATGTGGTGAGTGAGACCGGGGACGACGAGATTCACAATCTGTTTAACGTTGCAAACAGCCTGCACACCAACTTCTACGAGAACTGGAACACCGCGGAAAGCGTGAGATCGGCTTTGTCGGACGTGGAGCGGTTGGTGGAGAGGCTGAATCCTCTGATGGAGTGACGACGGGCCCGGTTCGATTGGCGGACAAGCGAGGCGAATATTTGAAGGGTGGCGGGACTGCCTCATGCCGACGCTCCACCGGGAGCGGAGAGGAGATTGTCTGGCCCTCCCCGTCCTGAGGTTTTTCTGAATTCCTGTTTTCGCAAGAATGAGAGAACGGCGCAGCAGGATGGGAAGGTGGGGAAAGCGGTGGTCCGTCAGGCTGACCCTGAGGCGAGTTAGAGAGTCAGGGCGTTTGTTGACCCGCAGGTAGGGTGTGGGTATCATCGCGGCAATTCGCGGGTATGATGTGGCCGTTCGGGTCCTTACGAGATTGCCACGCTACGCTCGCAATGACAGGTGATTTGGGCGACGAGATTGCCACGTCGCCGGGTCCCTCGCAATGACGGACGGGGACGGCGGTCGTTGCAATGAGAAACGGGGACGGGGCTCCTCACAATGACAAGTTGGGGCGACGGATTGCCGCGCAGCACTCGCTATGACAATCATCGGATGCTGGTAGTGCAGTGTCCACTGGAGAATTACCATGCCGCAGGCCAATGAGTTGATTGTGCAGTTTCTGCAGGAGGCGGGGATCGACGCCGTGTTCGGAATACCGGGCGGCGGAACGGGGCAGATTTACGATCAATTGGTGGGGAAGGAACCGGCGATCAACACGTACCTGGCGCGGCACGAGCAGACGGCGGCGATCATGGCCGACGCGTACGCGCGGGCGACGGGGAAGCCAGCGGTGATCATGGGGCAGGGGCTGTTCATGGGGTCGAACGCGGCGTTCGGGATCATGGAGGCGATGCTGAGCAGCAGCCCGATGTTGGTGCTTACGGACACGTCGGACGGCGGAGTGGGGCAGCACCCGGCGAACCAGTCGGGCGCGGGCGAGTACGGGAGCATCGACCTGCACAGCATCTTCCGGTCAATGACGAAGTACACGACGCTGGCGACTTCGCCCAAGGAAGCGGCACTGGGAGCGCAACTGGCAATCAAGCATGCGATGAGCGGGCGACCGGGTCCGGCGTGCCTGCTGATGCGATCAGCGTCGATCTCCGGAGAAGTTGACCTGGAGTCGCCGCCGTTCATCCACGACACGGCGGGGTACCTGAACACGGCCAAACCGCAGGCAGCGCCGGCGGACATCGAGAAGGCGGTGGAGATACTGTCGCAGTCGCGGCGTCCGGTGATCGTGGCGGGCAACGGCGTGCACATGGCGCGGGCGCACGGGGCGCTGCAGCAGCTGGCGGAGCAGTGGAACGCGCCGATTGCCACTAGCTACAAGGGGAAGTCGGCCATTGCGGAGACGCACCCGCTGTCGGTGGGCATGGTCGGGGTCTACGGGCAGGAGGCGGCGAACCGGGCGGTGGGCGACGCCGACACGGTGGTGATCGTGGGGGCGAAGCTGAGCCCGCAGGACACGGTGCGGGAGCGGCCGACGGTGTTCAACCCGAAGGGTCAGCGGATCATACAGATTGACATCGACGACCGGAATGCCGGCTGGACATTCCCGGTGGAGCTGGGGCTGATCGGCGACGCGGGGAGCATCTTGGGTCAGCTGGTGGAGGCATCGACGGAGGCGTCGGGCAGCACGTCGGGCAACCGGAGCGAGTGGGCCGGGGCGTTGCCGGGTCGGAAGAGCGACCAAGGGTTCTACGAGGACGCGGGACTGCATACGGATTCGTCGCCGGTGCTGCCGCAGCGGGTGGTGAGGATCCTGCAGGAGACGATGCCGGCGGATACGGTGTACGCGCTGGACGCGGGGAACAACCGGACGTGGATGGCGCACCTGTTCCAGTCGCAGCAGGCCCACACGTTCTTCTGCCCGGGCGGGACGGCCGGCATGGGCTGGGGTCTGCCGGCGTCGGTTGGGCTCCAGATCGCGTATCCGGGGCGGCAGGTGGTGAGCGTGACGGGAGACGGCGGGTACATGATGACGGTGAACGCGCTGTCGACGGCGATGCAATACAACCTGCCGATCATCTGCGTGGTGTTCAACGACGGGGCACTGGGCATGGTGCGGCACCACCAGGCTCCGGGGCAGTACATCGCGTCGGAGTTCGCGGAGACAGACAACGCGGCAGTGGCGCGCGGGTTCGGGTGCTTCGGTGTGCAGGTGGCGGACTCGAGAAACCTGGCCGACGCGCTGCGAGACGCGCGGGCATCGGGTCTGCCGGCGGTGGTGGACGTGCTGATCGACCGGGGACCGAGTCCAGACGACTGGCGGGCGGACGTGCGGAGGTCGGGGGAGACTTAGAGGGTGTCTAAAAAGGTTGAGATTGGGGTAGAGGTATCCAGGCGTGATAAGAGCGTTGGTCGTAACGTTGGGGTATGAAACGACCAGCCTATCCCAGCGACCTCAGCGACCGAGAATGGCAACTGCTCGAGCCCTTGTTGCCACCGCCCAAACCGGGCGGCCGACCGATCACCTACCCCCGGCGGGAGATCGTCAACGCCATCCGCTACGTGCTGCGCACTGGATGCTCCTGGCGGATGCTGCCCCACGACCTGCCGCCCTGGCGCATTGTCTTCCACTACTTCCGGACTTGGCGTCGTGATGGCGCCTGGCAACGGGCACATGGCGTCCTGCACGCCGAGCTGCGCCAGGCCCAGGGTCGCCAGGCCAGTCCCAGCGCGGCCATCATCGACAGCCAATCGGTGAAGACCAGTGAAAAAGGGGGCCCAGAGGCTACGACGCCGGCAAGAAGGTGAAGGGCCGCAAGCGCCACATCGTGGTGGATACCTTGGGACTGCCGCTGGCGGTGGCAGTGCACCCTGCCGATATACAGGACCGGGACGGCGCCCGGCTGGTGCTGACCCGACTGTTGGGGCGGTTCCCTCGACTACAGCTGATCTGGGCGGATGGGGCCTACGGCGGCAAATTGGTAGAGTGGGCCAGGACGGTGGGCGGCTGGACCCTGGAGTTGGTGCGGCGCCCAGCACAGCAACATACCTTCCAGGTGCTGCCCCGGAGGTGGGTGGTGGAACGCACCTTTGGTTGGCTGAACCTGCAACGACGGTTGAGCAAGGACTACGAAGCGTTGTGTGAAACCACCGAAACTTGGATTTACATCGCAATGACCGGCCTCACCCTGCGCAGACTGGCCCGCATTCCCCATTTTTAGACACCCTCTTAGGGATCCCAGGGTGCGAGATTGCCACGCTGCGCTCGCAATGACAGAATAGGTAAAAGTACGTAGGGGCGAATGGTTATTCGCCCCTACGGTTTGGAATTACGGTCCAGCGACTGGCGAACCATGGTTGATGTCGAGCACGCGGTGGCGGTACAGAACGAGCGGCTGTCCTTGCTAGGATGCGCCTGCGCGTCGTGCAGCACGTCAGGGGATTTGGAGTTCGGTCTGGGGGCAGGCAGTTGCGGTCCGGACGGAAGGACAATCCGGTGCACAACTACCTGTCGATGCGGGCGTTCGCGATTGACCGGATAGCCGGCGGCGGGACAGGTTCTTTCGTGTACGAGGGGTATGTCACGATAATTGCGCTGGCTGAGGCTGACCAAATGTCCCCAAGGGCCGCAGGACTACGATGACGAGTACGTGGTTGATGTGAGAAGAGACGTGACGCGGATTGCCGCAGAGGCGGGGATCGGCGAAGACCTGGCGTACAACCTGGATATCGAGGCGATACGCGAGCACCTGAGAGCAAACGCGGACCACGAGAATTGAAACGACCGGAAAGGTGGACAGTGATGGATTTCTGGACTGATGCGCAGTTGGTTTCGATTGACCGGATGTTGAACCCGCGATCGATTGCGGTGGTGGGAGCGACGCCGAGGATGCAGTACGGCGGGCGGTTCCTGGCGGCGGCGATGGGGTCGATGGAGCACGGGGTGAACGTGTATCCGGTGAATCCGCGGTACGAAGAGGTGCAGGGATTGCAGTGCTATCCGTCGGTGTCGGAACTGCCCGAGGCGCCGGACGTGGTTGGGGTCGTGGTGCCGTACCATGCGGTGTTGGACACGCTGAGGGAGAGCCACGAGAAAGGGGCGAAGTCGGCCATCGTGATTTCGGCTGGGTTCGCCGAGCGCCAGGTGGACGACCGACGGGACCTGCAGGGCGAGCTAGGGCGATTCGCGAGGGAGTCCGAGATGCGGGTGAGCGGGCCCAACTGCCTGGGGCTGGCGAACCTGAAGGATGACATCTGGGCGAGCGCTTCGTCGCGGGGGGCGTCCGGACTGAGCGGGCCGATCGGGCTGGTGTGCCAGAGCGGCGCTTCGGCGTTCGGGCCGTTCCTGACGCGGGCGGTGGACGAGGGCATCGGGTTCACGTACATCGTGTCGACGGGGAACGAGGCGGACCTGGACTTCTGCGACTTTGCGCGGTATCTGCTGGACGACGACGACACGCGAGTGATCGCCGGATTCGTAGAGGGGTTCAAGGATGGACGGAAATTCCTGGAGGTGGCGCGGCTGGCAGCGGAACGGGGCAAGCCAATCGTGCTGATCAAGATCGGGCGGTCGGACCTGGGCTCGCGGGCGGCCGGGTCGCACACGGCGGCGCTGACCGGCGTGGACGAGGCGTACGAGGCGGCGTTCGCGCAGTACGGCGTGATACGGGTGCAGGACTACGACGACCTGCTGCAGGTGTCGAACCTCATGGCGCGGTGCCCGCGGCCGCCGAAGCGCGGAGTTGCCGTGGTGTCGCACTCGGGCGGTATCAGCAGCCTGACGGCGGATATGTTCGGGCAGGCAGGGCTGGACCTGCCGCCGCTGTCAGAGCGGGCGCGGGACGGGATCAACGGGATCCTGAAGGGGTTTGGATGGGCGGCCAATCCGTCGGACGTGACTGGGTTCGCCAACAGCGATGATTTCCCGGCGATCATGTCGTACATGGCGGAGGACGAGGGAGTGGGCACGCTGGTGGTGGCGTCAGCAGGGGCGGACCCGCAGGCTACGCAGGTGATCGCTCAGCGGGGTGCCAGCGGGATGCCGGTGGCGTTCTTGTGGACGGGCACGCGCGGCGCGCAGTCAGGTCTGCCGATGCTGAGGCAGGCGGGGATACCGGTGTTTTACGTGCCGGACAAACTGGCGGCGGGCGTGCGGTACCTGAACGACTACCACGACTGGCGCGAACGGCGGTTGAGTCTGGGATTCGCCGCGGCTGGGGAGATGACCGCAGAGCAGGCCAAGGCCGTGAAGGCGCTGGCGGCGGGCGGCGGGTCGCTGTCGGAGTACGACAGCAAGGCGTTGATCCGGGCGTTTGGCGTGCCGACGACGCGGGAGGAGATCGCGGGCGACGCCGAGGCGGCGGTGGCCGCAGCGGAGCGGATCGGGTATCCGGTGGCACTGAAGGTGAACTCGGCGGACATTCTGCACAAGACGGAGGCCGGCGGGATAAGGTTGGGTTTGCGCGACGCTGCCGCAGTTCGGACGGCGTTCGCCGAGGTGGTCGCAAATGCCAGGGCTTACGACGCCGACGCCGGGATCGACGGGGCGGTAGTACAGGAGATGGTTTCGGGAGGAGTAGAGACGATTGTGGGGGTGTCGTACGACGCGCAGTTGGGGCCGATACTGCTGTTCGGGACGGGCGGCGTGATGGTGGAGGTGTACAACGACGTCGCACTGCGCCTTTGTCCGATCACGCGGGGGGATGCGCTGGAAATGATCGATGAGGTGAAGGGAGCGCGGTTGCTGCGTGGGTACCGTGGGGCGCCGGCGGCGGACGTGGACGCATTGGCCGACGTGCTCGTGAACGTTTCGCAGATGGCGGCGCAACTGGAAGGTTCCCTGGGCGAGTTGGATATCAACCCGCTGATGGTGTTGCCCGAAGGGCAGGGGGTGAAGGCGGCGGACGCGCTGGTGGTGGGAATGAAATGAAGCACCAGGCGATTTCCCACGCGGTCACCGAAACAAGATAACTAACGGTTTAGCGTATCCTAGCGATTACCGATGGTGCAGCGACGAGAGATTTCGATAGAAATCGAAGGCGAGAAGTTTTCGGTTGGACCAACGGTCCTTGCCGACGCAGAGCTACGTTTCGAACTCGGCACGCACCAATTCAAGATGCGTCGCCGAGCCTTGGAAAGGCTCGCACCCCAGCCAAGCATCGTGCTGGAGTGTTCGTATGACGCTCAAACCGGGTTAGACCGGGACGCGTTGCGCGCGTTGCGCGGTGTCCATGGCAAGGAAATCAAGGCTCAGATAGTTTCAGACCTTGTTGTCATGGATGCAGAGGTGTTTGCCTCCGTTCCATCAGAGTGGGGTTTCAATGCGCGCGCCAACCCTCTCACATTCCATTTTTCACGCGACAAGACACCGGACCAAAAATCACCGGCCTTGACCGAGGCGTCGTTTGGCATAGTCAACATGACGGTACTGACCGGCTTCGGGCACTTTGTGGACGGGAGTAGTCGGATGGAGGCGATAGGTGGCGCCAACCTCGTGGGTGGTGACTGGACGATCCAAATCCGAGAACACCCTTTCCGTCGAAAAATCAAACGCTACCTGCAAACTATTGGTGGCTACGGTATCACCCACATCGCGTCGATGTACAAGAGTGATGGAAGCTCTTTTGGCCCCGACGAGGTACTCTTGCAAATGGCAAATGTTCGACTGTTCCTGTCATTCTCGAACGGTGCCTGGGTGGGAACGTGCAGATTAACCGGAGCGGACGCACATTGGCACACGGTGTGGCAATACTGGCAGAATTACCCAGCAACTTGGTCCGCCGGAGAAAGAACCGAATCTTGGTTGTGGACGAATACTCATTTCAACCGGCACGAAAGCAACGCAATGGCGACCCTTTTTCCGCTGTACATGAAAGCTACTGCGTCTGACGACAGCATCGGTCGATCGATTGAACGCTACCTGACCGCGAACGCGACGCAACCCTTCATGGATTTCACGTCGATGCGAACAATGGGAGAGATGGCGGCGGCTGTTTTGTATCCGGCAGGCACAGGCCCATGGCGGAAGTTCGCAGAAGACCTCAAATGTGCGGGACTGAATTTGAACATTCCCGATGAATGTCGCAATCTCCAAGCGTTGTACGAAAACAATCCTGAGTGGGCGAAATCCCAAAAGTACCAGCTGGCATCTGGGCCCAAGGTGCTCCGTGAGTTGCGGGACTATTTTGAGCATCCGAAGAATAAAATAAACGCGCTTGATGCGAAGTACGCTGAGCGTGCGATGTTCGAGGCATGGCATCTAAGCCAGTGGTACCTAGAAACGATCATCCTAAATAAGTGTGGGTACCAGGGAGACCGAGGCAACCGAATGAAAGGTGGTGAGTGGGGCCCGCTGCCATGATCACTTATTGCTGGTGCCGCGGTGCCTCGAAAGGATACCCATGCAAAGGTATCCAAGGGGAGAATAGCCGTAGTGCGGCGGATACGGGCTATCTCAAATCAAAGTGGACCCACCGCTCAAGCGCACCCCGTTCGTCATTGCAAAGAGTGCACGAGGCGACAACCCCGCAGCTTGGTCGGCCTCTCCTCTGTTTACGAGATTGCCGCGCTTCGCTCGCCATCAGTTAAAACGTAAATGGGTACGTGCCCGGCGTCCACCGCCCACGAGATAGAGAAGGCGAACCAAACCACCGCGGAAACAGTACCGGCGCGGGGCCGGTCAACGCGACCAGGTTTTTACTGCTATGACCGTGGCGCACAATAGCGAGGCGATGCAGAAGGTCGGCGTGGCTGCCAAAGACACCGTGTTCCAACCGGGTACTAGAGACATGAGGGCGATCGCGAAACCGGCGGACGCACCTACAACCAGTCCGCCAACGATTGAATTGATCAGTACCTTAGAACCGGCGTCCCCGCTGGGCTGGACCCGTCGGATATGGGTAGTGAGTTGCTGAAAGCCAGCGACTAGATAACGGCTCATCTTTCCTGAAGGACTTCGCCGGAGAGCTGGTTGATACGGTAGAGGCGGATTAGGACGGCGGCACCAGTGCGATCGGGGTCGCGGTCGAGTTCGCCCTGGACGGTGCGGGACATGACGTTGTCGCGGATGGCACCGCTACGGTACATAGTGGCGGTACCATAGAAGCGCAAGTTGATGCGCTCGGTTGGGTGGCGATAGAAGAGGGCGATCTTGGAGCCGTTTTCGATGTTGGCAGCGGAGTTGCGCCAGCCACGCTCCCAGTACGCCAGGGTCTCGCGGTCGAAAACCAGAACGGAGCCACGCATGCTGATCTGGGGCTCGCCATCGGGCGAGACGGTAGCGATGAACATGGGACAGCGGTCTGACAGGGCGTTGTCGATGCGGCGGCGCAGGTCATCGTCGATGTAGATCATTGGGTACTCCGTCATCTAGTGCGTGCAGGAACGAGCTGCGGCAGGGTCGGAACCGCGGTTGGTCCGCGACTGCCAATGAGTATTGGGGAGATCCGTGCAATGGCGCACCTCCTGGCAGGCATGTGCCCAAGCTGACGCTGGGGAACGGGCACAATCAACCTGCCGAGCAGGCGGTCGGGCCAAGGGACATCCGGGCCCGGCCCGGGCGGGGAAGTTTCGACTGCGAGAGCGGGGGTAGGAGCTACCGGGCAATCGGCTGGGCGTCCAGCCACACGTCGGCAGCCTGGCGGGCGGCCTGTTTTTCAGCGTCCCGGGCGACGCAGGCGGCGCTCATGGCCAGAACGTCCTTGGCCCACTCGTCCACCGGCACATCGATCATGCGTCCAGCAAAGGGGGCTGCGGCGGTTCCGGCGGCGAGCGCCTGGGCGAAGACCTCGCGAACCTGCGTGTAGTAATCGACCAGGGATTCCGTGGGCGTATACGCTTCGTTAACTGCGCCAATCCAACTGGGGTGCCCACAGACCATGCCCTTGAAACCGAGATTGCGGGAGTCGGTGGCGATTTTCGTCATCTCCTCGTCGGACAAATGGCCGGATTGAACACCCATGGGATCGGCAACAGCAATGGGTTGCACTCCAGCGGCGGTGGCTTCGATACACAACCTGCCGCGCGCGTAGACAAACGGGTCGTGGTCGGAGGACTGGGTAATGCCGAGGGAGGCAGCGAGGGCGGCCTCGTCAATGACCGCCTGTTTCACACGGTTGGAGGCGGTGATGATTTCCCGAATGTGCCAAATGCCAGCGGCAGTCTCGATGGACGGAGTGATCTCGAGAGAGCCACTTACGACGCCATGCTTTCGTTCGAGATCGGTAAGGATCGTGGCAGCCTCGGAGACGTGATCGGCGGACTCGACGCCGGGGAGGACTATGCCAGTCAGCCCAGGACCGGCGGCAGCGTCGCTGTCGGCGTAAACGTACTCGGGGTTGACCCGCACGAATACCTGGGCTCCGGCCTTGCCGGCGATGCCGATCGATTGTCGGAGGGTTTTGCGGACCCGCTGGATTTCGTCGGCCGGAGTGCCGTCCTGCAAGTCGATAGTGATGGCATCGGCGTCGCGTTTCCAACTCCAACGAATCATCCGCTGTTCGACAGCGGGAACAATCAGGTTGGACCGTCGAACAAGAATGGACATAGAGGGGGTCTCCCAATCACCGTGCGAATTATGCGGCCTCGGCCGCGCGGACGCGGGCGATGGCCTCGGCTTTTTCCTGGTCGCGATCCTGGCAAAGGTCTTGCCATTGCAGCAGTTCCTGAGCACGGGCGGCTTCGTACCGATCGATCACGCGATGGCGACCCAGATAGGAGTCGGCCCCCATAGGACGGGGAGAGCCTTCCCGGTCCGCACTAGAAACGTCGATCTGCACCCAGGTTGCGCCGGAGCGGGCAAGATTGTGGTACTCCTGCAGCACCCATTTAGCATCATCGATTTCCTCATCGGAGGACGCAAAGCCTCGGATCTGAGGTTCCACCACATAGGGGTGCAAGCCGCCACCGATTCGGAAGCCGCATTTGCGCGACGCGTCAGCCTCGGCGAAAGCCCGGTCGGGATCGCTGACGCTGCCGGTAATGTTCGGCGTGAAGGGAGCCGCATGGGGTTCGCGACCGGCGGCGCGAGCCGCAAGCTCGACTTCGCCCTTGCCGTAGACGAACTGGTCGAAACCAACGAACATCTCAACGCCGAGGTTACGAGACATGTCGTAGCCGGACGCGCCGCCGAAGTCCCGAACCCTCGGGCTAGCGGTAACGATCTCGTAGGCATTAGCAACACCGACAGCGGTCTCGATATTGGCGCCGATCTCGACAGTGCCGGGGCGAATCCCGCGCTCGGCCTCGAGACGAGCAATGATCTCGTCCATACGAGTGATTTCGTGGCCGTACTCGGTCTTCGGGTAGTTCACCTGCACGAGGCCCGGCCAGATAACAGCATTGAGGTCCGCTTCCATCAGGTCGTGGTTGATGCGGCATACGGCGTCCGCGCCACCCTTGTTCACTACGGGAATAGATTCGCGGATCAGGTCGCGGGCAACGTCCTTGAGACGCGGAGGGACTGAATCCTCCAAGTCCATGTTGATGTAATCGCACCCTCGGTGCCAAGCGTTGTTGATGAAGCGTGGGGTGACGATAGGCATCGTCAGGCCGGACCGCTTCAATCGCCGCGGTGTGCTGGCCATGGGGAACTCCTAAGGAACAGGAATGGGAATGCCGTCAACCGCTGCGGCCTTGAAACGGTCGCGGGTTAAACAAGCGTCGGCGAAAGCGACTGTGTTGGCGGTCTGGCGGGCGATGTTAGGCGTGAGCACGCGGTCATCCACGGATACCACGGTGCAAGTGCCCGACGCGGTGGCCGACGCGTATGCCTCGCAAAGACCGTGTGCGGTTGCAACCTCGGATTCCGAAGGGGTGAAGCCTTCGTTCAAGGGCCGGACCTGATTGTCCAGAACGCAGAAAGAACCCTTGAAACCGACGGCGCGCCCCCGTTGGGCGGCCGTAAGGGTGTTTTCAGGCGAGGCGAGCAGGCCACGATCGGGGAAACGCCACCAAGCTCCCAAGGGGACGGCGCGGGTAGCCGAGGCCAATGTCACCAGACGCTGCATCAGGTATTGCATCAGATGGATTTCGCCGGAGGGTTCCGGCCTCAGGTCCATGACCAGGTCGGCGCGGCCGAGCGAGAGGCCCCAAGTCCGGGAGCTCGCGTTGGCGACCTCGAAACCGTTGTGGTTGCCCAAGGCGGTCTCCAAGCACAGGACCAGATCGACGCTGCCAGGCAACATCCCACGGCGACTTTCAAGGTCGGAGATGATTGCGTCGACCGCGGCGACCTGTTCAGTAGTATCGGCGCGGGTCACTACGATGCCATCTAGGCCAGGCCATAGCGCGGCGCTGAGGTCGGCCAGCATCAACTCGGGGTCGATCTGGACGAACACCTCCGCACCGGCGGATTTGGCGGGCACCAGGCAATCGCGCAGGGCCTCCCGAGCCGCAGGTTTGTCCGGTTCGGTCACGAACTCAGCAAGGTCAAGAACGATCACGTCGGCTCCTGCCGATGGAGCGGCCGTCACGCGTTCAGATTGCGATACCGGGGTGAGTAACCAAGAACGCCGAACTGGCGTTGGGATAGTCATGGAGGTTATCCGTGCGTTATCGGGGAATGAACGGCGGCATTATGTTGTATAATGCCGCCGACTCGAATGACGTCTACAGGTTTGCCCGAAAAGTGCATCGGATTATAAGTGAGTTCGCACTGTGTGGCAACAAGGCAACTAGGTTACGAAGTGTTTCGATTGGTCAACAACATGGTCAACGTTATGTAAAAATCCCTACCTCCAGCATGAGGGACAGTTCTGAACGGTTGCCAAACCTTCGCCGAAATGCGCTCGAACCATTGCGGAACAGCAAATGTTGTAAGGCGCAAGTTATTCCCTACATTCACGGAACTTGTAGTGGATAGTGCGTGTCTCTATAACCGCCGACGCGCCGGCATAGTTTGCCGGACGTCAGGTGAGCGCACCCAGTCCAAACAATTCACCGCTGCAGGACTTACAGGAGCAATTCTCCAATATGGCCGCTAGTTTGGAAATCCACGATCTGTACGACGTAGGCCAAGTACAGGTGCTATTAGTTGAAACGTCCGGCGAGTCACGCGAAACGCCGCCCAGGGCCTTTAGCGTAGAACTCTCCGAGGAGGAACGCGGAGCACTGGACCGGTACCACACCGAATACCGGGAAGGGTCGCCAGGAGGGATCGCCCAGATTGAAGCGGTCGAGCTAGCGATGCGCAACCTGGGGCGGCTACTGTTCGAATCGGCGTTTGCTGCAGACACGGGCAGTCGGGAGATACTGGACGAGGTGATGGGGCGCGACGATCGGGCCGTCTTGACGCTCGTGTCCTCCCGACCGGAGTTCATGTCGCTGCCCTGGGAACTGATGAACGACCCATCGCTGGGGTATTTCATTAACGGGTTGGTTGGAGTAGTACGGCAGTCGTTGGCTGAGGTGCCGGTCGACGATGTGGAGGAGGTGGAGGAAGACACCCTGCACGTGCTGATGCTCTCGGCGAGTCCGCTGGCCCTTGAGGTTCCGAGCTCGGGACCATTGCTGGCAGAACCGGTGGCGGCAGGGGGGAGCCTGGCTGACGCGGCGGTGGCGGCACTGGAGGGACTGAACGTCCAAGTTTCGTTGGACAATCCAAGGCCGGCCACATTGAAAGCACTGCAGGACCTGCTGGCACACAGCCCAAATCACTACCACGTCGCGCACATAGACGGAGCGACCCTGGGTGATGACGGGACAATCTTGCTGGAGCAGGAAGACGGCAGCCCGAATCCGGTCGCCGCTACCGCACTAGGCGAGACGCTGGCTTCCGGCGGCGTCAACGTGGCGCTGATCACCGCGGGGGTCCAGGAAGAGTTCCCGCCGTCCACGGGATGGGCCGAGGCTGCGATGGCAGTGGCGGAAGCGGGCGTTTCCCAAGTAGCGGTCGTGCCGGCTCCCATGCATCCCGATACCGGAGAAAACGCGGTGGCGACGTTTTACCGTCGCATAGCGCAGGGCAACACGGTAGCTGAGGCGGTGGCCGCCCTACGGCGCGGGCTGATGGACACGCCGGAACGGGTCACGATGTACGGCCGGCGGGTGTTTTGGGACTGGCAATTGCCATCCGTTTACCAGTCCCGGAGCCACCAGCCTCCAGGGATAACGCAGCATCAACCGGACCCGCTGGCTCCGCCGGTAATCCATCAGGAAGAGGCGCCCACAGAAGATCTGCAGATCCCGGTAGCCGGCCAGTATGGATTGATCGGGCGGCAAGCAGAGCTACGGCAGTTGGAAAGAGCGTTGAAAACGCATTCGGTGGTACACCTGTCGGGTGACACCGGAGTGGGCAAGACGGAACTGGCCCTCGGACTGTGCCGGTGGTTCCTGAAGCCAGCCCGGGTCGCCTATCCCGGCGGAGTGTTCTACGCGGCGTTCGAAACGTCGCAGCCGGCCGGCCTGGAGCGCGTGGTCCACGAGATCGGAACGGCGGTCTCAGGCCTGGATTTCGCCGACATGCCGGCGACACAGCAACAGCGGTGGGTGACGGCTTATCTACAAGAAAACGCTTCGTTGCTAGTGTGGGACAACGTGGAAAACGTTGCCGGCTTCCCGGACGGGGCCCCCGGACTGCTGAACGAACAGGAACTGCCGGACTTGGCGGCGTTCCTCGGCGAGGTGACCACAGGGCCGGTCGGGACAAGCGCGTTGCTATTGGGCAGGAGGGTTACCGAGGAATGGGTTTCGGTTCCCCACGCCTCGCTCACGTTAGACGGGTTGGCGGGCGCCGACCGGCTGGCTTTGACCGCCCAGATCATGCACGAGTCGGAGGTCCCGGCTTCGCGAACCGGCGCGGATTTCGAGGAACTGCTAGACCTTTTGGACGGACACCCGTTGTCGATGCAAATCGCGATTCCGCCGGTGAAAGACGTTCCGGCCGCGGCGGTGGTCAGCGAGATGACCAGGCTCATAGAGAGCGATCCGGACGGCGGAGAAGCGGGTCGCGGAGCAGTGTTGACGGCAGCGATGGAGTACTCTTTCTCGCGGATGTCGCGTCGCAACCGAACGCATCTGCCGTTCCTTTCGCTGTTCCAGCGCAGGGTCATGCTGGACGTTCTATCGCACATGACGGAGGAGAGGGCATACGGGCAGATCGTCGGAGACGATCTCACCGCAGGGGCGTCGCGCAGCCTGCTGACTCCCGACGGCGGGATACAGTCCACCGGCCGGTCGTACGCGGCGTGCCGGACTATGTTGCGGTCGGCGCACGCGGCGGGACTGCTGGAATCGATTTCTCCCAGCGTCTACCAGATCAATCCGTCGATGCCCTGGTTCCTAGGGCGGAAACTGGGGAGGCAAGTGTCGGGTAACGGGATACAGCAGTTGGAAATGGAGTTCGTACGCGTATATGCCGATACCGCAGACTACTTCATGGAGAGTCTCTATGAGAACCAGGACACGGGGGTCACGGCGGTGCTGGCGGAGGAGGGAAACCTGACACAAGCGCTGGGACTGGCCCTGGAGTACCGGCAATGGGACAACGCCCAGGTGCTGTTCCAGCCGTTGGCTCAAGTGTACCGGATGCAGAAACGGTTCCCGGAGTTGCGACGTTTGCGGGGGCAGTTGCTGGATACGATCGGGCATACCGCCAGCGAGGCCGAGGGTAACGGAGCCATCGAATTCTGGCAGTACCTGCTGGGAACAGACGCGATGGAATCGGTGGAGCGGATGGACCTGGAACGGGCCGACCTGTTCAACCGGCAACTCTTGGACTATCTGCTAGAGCAACCGGACGGGGAAACGGACGCACGAACCGCGGCCGTCTATCACCAGAACGGTCTGATCTCGACGCGGCGGGGACAGTACGACACCGCCTCGGAGTGGCTGGAGAAGGGGTTGGAAATCATCGACGGTGGCGAGGACCAGGAGTCGATTGCGGACGCGTGCTTCGCGATCGGGCAGGTGCGGCACCACCAACGTCAGTACGGGGCCGCCAAAGAATGGTACTCGCGGGCACTGGACATCCACCAGCGGCTGCCCGACTACGAGGAAATGATCAACGACTTCCGCGCCCTGGGGTCGGCGTGCCACCTACGGTTCGAGTACGAAGAGGCTCGGAGCTGGTACCACCGGGCGCGCGAGATGGTGGAAGAGAACCGCGACGAGGAAACCGCCGTTTACATCTTCCACTCTCTGGGCACGGTGGACCACTCGGAGTACCTCTTCGAGGACGCGCAATCCTGGTACCAGCAGGCGCTGGGCCTCTCCGACCGCCTGGGCATGACCGAGCAGATGATCGTAGAGTTTCATCACCTAGGCACGCTGGCACAGGCCAGGGGCATAGCGGACGAAGCAGACGAGTGGCTGCGGGTTGCGATGGAGTACCGGGAGGAGATGGGCGATGTGCGGGGAGTCGGTGTGGAAGCGCGGCAACTAGGTGTCGTTCACCACGAACAGGGCGACCTGGACCAAGCCTATCACTGGTACGACCAAGCCCGCGTTGCTTTTGAGAGCGTGCGGGACGTGCTGCGCGCAGCGCGCACCTACGGTCAATTGGGTATGGTCGAAGAGGAACGAGGGAACCTGCCAGACGCCCTGGAATGGGTAGCTCGCACGTATCAATTGGCCGCGGACCACCAACTGCCCATGATGGTGCAGGTCAAGGCGCACCTGGCTCGGCTCAAGGAGCGGATGGGGGACGACCCGTTCGCCCAGTGGTGGAGGGACAACACCGGAGCGGAACCACCGACAGATCTGGACGTCGACGCGAGCGAAATCCTGTAAATGCCCGGCGGCTGGCCGGAACAGCAACCGCGAAGACCTGAGGTGAACGAAGATGGCGCTAGTCAGACTGGAAATCACAACGAGGAAGCCGTTCGCCGAGGGGCAATCCTTCGGTAACGTGGGCAGTTACGAACAGATCGACGGATTGGCGCACTTCGCCGTGGATCCGTTACATCCGGACAACGCCGTAGTCGCGGACATAGCGCTGGCGCCGCGAAACGGCGATGGCCTGGTGGAATTCACTTCCGATTTTCGGATCATCAAGCCGGTCGACAATGACCACGGCAACGGTCGGCTGTTGCTGGACGTGCTGAACCGTGGAAAAGAACTGGCGCTGAAAAACCTAAACAGCGCGCCGGACGGTCCGCCAAACGCGGAGCCGCAACCGGGGAACGGGTTCCTGATGAAGCAAGGGTACAGCCTGGTATGGTGCGGGTGGCAACACGACGTGCCGGACGCGCCAGGTCTGTTCCGGTGCAACGTGCTAAACGCGCAGAACGACGACGGTTCGCCGCTTTCGGGCAAGATCGTGGTCTCATTCCAGCCGCTGGCACGCATCGACACCCAGTTCCTGTCCGACCGTGACCACAAGCCGTATCCCACCAACCACCTGGAGAGCTGGGATTCCGTTCTCACGGTCCAAGAGCACGAGGACGGACCCGAAACCGTCATTCCGCGCGAAAAGTGGGCTTTCGCCCGCCTGGTTGACAGGAGGCGAGTGCCGGATGCGGCGCATTTGACCCTGGACGGTGGGTTCGAGGCCGGCAAGGTGTATCGGGTGGTGTACGAAACCTCGCACGCACCGGTGGTGGGACTGGGATTGCTGGCGACCCGGGATATCGTGGCCTGGCTACGACACGGCAAGACGGACCCGTCCGGAACCGCCAATCCTTTGGTTGGCGCGCTCGGGCGGGCCTACGCATACGGGCGCAGCCAGAGCGGTCGTTTCCTACGTCTGATGCTGTACCTGGGGTTGAACCGCGACGAAGATGGCAGGATCGTCTTCGAGGGGATGCTGCCAAACGTGGCCGGCGGCAAGATGGGCGAGTTCAACGTCCGGTTCGCGCAGCCGTCTAGCCTGTCCAACCGGAGCGTCAACAATCTACCGCCCTTCCTGGATCTGGAATCGGGCGGCGAGGAAGGAGTTCTGGCAGAAGTGGCGAAGCGCGGCGTCGCGCCCAAGATCATCTACACCAACACCTCGTCGGAATATTGGGGCGGCCACGGCGCGCTGGCCCATGTCACTGCAGACGGCAAAGCGGATGCGACGCTGCCCGACAACGTGAGGTCGTGGCTGTTCTGCGGGACGCAGCACGGCCCGGCAAACCTGCCGATATCCGACCTCAACCTAGATACTGGAGCCAGGGGCACGCAGGTCCTGAACTACGTCGACTATCGACCGCTCATGCGTGCAGCGCTCGTGCACCTAGACAATTGGGTTACCCATGACGAAGCCCCGCCAGATCATAGGTATCCCACATACGCGGACAATACGATTGTAGGCGCCGGCGCGTTGGCGGACCAGTTCCGCGCTTTGCCAGGGGTCGAGTTCCCGGAGCATCGCAAGATCATGCGTCGCTTGGATTTCGGACCCGACCGGGCCGTGCCGACGGTGATACCGCCGGGGGTTGGTGATGAGTATCCGTCGCTGGTGTCCGCGGTGGACGCCGACGGGAACGAGGTTGGCGGCATCCGGCTACCGGCCATTGCGGTGCCCCTGGCCACGTACACGGGATGGAACGTGCGGCACGCGGACATCGGCGGGGAAGGACAGGTGCTTTCCCCGGGCGGGACCGTAGTCGGCGGAGCCATCCCCTTCGCGATCAGCCGAGCCGACCGGATGGCGTCGAGCGACCCGCGTGCTTCGATTGAAGAACGCTACGCGTCGCGGGACGAATACCTGGCGCGGGTGCGAGAATACGCCGACACCCTGGTGCAGCAGGGCTATCTGCTCGAAGAGGACGTGGTCGTGGTTGTGGACCAGGGAGCCGAAGTGTATGACGCCATCGTTGGCGTACGGGAGGCGGTGGCGGCGGATGACTGATCCCGGCGAAGTCCGGCAAAGTTTTAGGCAGGGATTACAGTCATGACCATCTCCAAACTCGAAAACGCCATCCGGCGAGTACGCACGCAGTTGGAACACTATCCCCCGACCGGCGATGCGTACGGGCACATGTATAGTGAGTTAGCTACTCGCTATCTACTGATTGACCCCATCATTTGGGCTCTAGATTGGGACATGAATGATTTTGACCAGTTGGCTGTTGAATGGGCTATGCCACCCGGCCAATATGTGCGAAAAGCGGACTACGTCTTGTTCAACCGCACGGCACGCCCGGTAATTGTTATCGAAGCCAAATACCATGGCAGGAATCTTGTCAACCACGAAGCTCAGCTCGAAGGGTATACCGAACCTTTGCGTTCCGGACTGGGGGTACTGACGGATGGCATCATTTGGCGAATATACAATTTGCGCAAACGTGGGGAAATCCATGACCGGCACGTGGTGACAGTAGATGTCGGACGAAGGACGATTTCTGGAGAAACAAACGATGACACCGCTTCGGTCCGTGAGTTGGCTCGGTGTTTGAACAAATGGCTGGACAAGGACAAGTGGTGGAGCAGGTCAAGCATTTGAGCGCAGCTCGTGAATTTGGCAACGTAAAGGAGCAACGTTATGTCTGTAGGAACTTCCATACCTTTGCCGGCCTACACCCTAGATCCGGCGTTCATGGCCCGCACCGCCGAGTCGTTGGGGTTTGAATCGATCTGGTACGCGGAGCACCCGATCCTGCCGGTGCAAAGCGCGAGCCAGTTCCCTTCCGGAGGCGAGATCCCGTGGACCTACGCGCATTTCGCCGATCCCTACATAGCACTGGCTAGAGCCTCCGGAGCGACGACCACGATAAAGCTCGGCACAGGGATCACGTTGGTGCCGGAGAGGAACCCGTTAATGCTGGCCAAGGAGATCGCCACGCTGGATCGAATCAGCGGAGGCAGGTTCCTGTTCGGCATCGGGGCAGGCTGGAACCGAGAGGAAACGGAGATATTCGGCGGCGACTTCGATCACCGGTGGACGCAAACACGGGAAGCCGTTGACGTGATGAAAGAACTGTGGACCAAAGACGAAGCCGAGTTCCATGGGACTTACTACGATTTTCCGGCCGTCAAGTCCAACCCCAAGCCTATTCAGCAGCCGCATCCGCCGGTCATACTGGGTGGGCTGGCCCGCAGGGTCCTACAGCGGGTAGCCACTTGGGGCGACGGTTGGCTGCCGAACCGTATCACGCCGGCCGAGGTGGAAGAAAGCCGGAAGCGGCTGGATGACTTGGCGGTGGAGAGGGGGCGTGATCCCAAGTCATTGACTATTTCCGTTTACGGCCAGGCTCCGGATGGACAACTGGTGCAAGACTTCCTCAACGCGGGAGCCGATCGGGTGGTAGTCCGACCGGAGCACTGCGAGACCGAGGAGGAGATGTCGGCCCAGCTGGAGCGCATGGCAGAAGCGGTCATTCGTTAGATTGCAGCCAGGAGCGACCACGCGCCGGTGAACGGTAGAATGGATCACGATAGGTCTTCGGGCACACGCGACGAAGAGAGGTAACGGGGTTTATGGACCGCACCACCGAGCTGCTGAGCTCCTATGCTTGCAATCTCACGTACGAGGATCTGCCGCCCGAGGTAGTGCATCAAGTCAAGCGCACCGTTGCCGACACCCTGGGGTGCGCCGTAGGCGGATACCTGAGCGAGCCGGCCAAGGTCGCTCGCAAACTTGCCGGGGATGTGTCGAGCAAAACCTCGGCAAGGATCCTCGGCACGTACGACCGCTCCTCGCTGGACATGGCCGGTTTTGCCAACGGGGTGATGGTACGCTACCTGGACTGCAACGACTCGTATTTCTCGCCCGGGGGCGGGCATCCCAGCGACATGATCCCCGCGGCCCTGGCGGTGGCGGACAGTGTCGAGGCTGATGGACGGACGCTCATAACCGCGATCGCGTTGGCCTACGAGGCATTCTGCCGCATTGCGGACCACGTGCCGGACAACCAATGGGACCAGGGAGTCCTTAGCGTCATCGGGGCCGCCTGCGCGGCAGGGAAGGTGCTGGGGCTGGACGAAGAGCAAATGGGCCACGCGATATCGCTGGCCGTAGTCCCGAACGTGCCTTTGCGGGTGACGCGGATGGGCGAGTTGTCCATGTGGAAAGGGTGCGCCGCGGCCGCCGCGACCCGGTCCGGCATCTTTGCGGCGCAGTTGGCCGCCGAAGGGATGACTGGGCCCTTTGAGCCGTTCGAAGGTCGCAAGGGACTGTGGGAGCAAGTGATCGGCTATCCGATCGAAATCGACGCTATGGGCGGCGATGACGCTCCGTTTCGCATCTCGGACACGATTTTCAAGTTTTACCCGTCCCAGATACACACTCAAGCCCCAATTGATCTGGCCATACAACTCCATGACCGAGTCGACGTGGACGACATAGCATCGATCAAGATACAGTCCTATCGCTCCGCGGTGAGCAGCGCATCCACAGAGCCAGAAAAGTGGGACCCGCAGACGCGGGAAACGGCCGACCACAGCATCCCGTTCCTCGCCGCGGTTGGACTTCGGGATGGAGCGGTTACGCCGGCCACCTTCGAGTCGGACCGGATTGCAGACCAAGGACTCCGCGCCATCATGAACAAGATGCGGATAGACGAAAACGAGGAGTTCACCAAGAAGTACCCTGCGGAGTACAACTGCCGGATCGAGGTGATCAAGAACAACGGCCAAACTGAGATTGCGGAGACCAGATTCCCCAAGGGTCACGGGAAGAACCCGCTGAGCGACGCTGATGTGGACGCAAAATTCCTCCGGTTGGCCTGCCCGACAATCACAGAGCAGCAATGCGAACAGACCCTGGAACTGATCTGGTCGCTTGAGAACCTGCCGAACCTGCAAGGGATATTTGACAGCTTGGTGGTCTGACGCCCGAGGCTCCGTTACGCACCCCTTGGTTGGAGGCGTTGTGCTGGAGCAATCCGAATAACCGGGCCGCTCGTATATATCTTTAACTAGGCAATCATGGAACCCCCGATAACTTTGGAGGGGTGGTGCCAGACAACACACATACTGAAGATGTACAGCGTATAGCCGCAGTCGGCGCCGGCGACGAGAGGGCCTTGGAAGAGATCTATGATCGCTACGCCAAGAGGGTTTTCTCGCTGGCGGTTTCGATCCTGAAGGACGAAGCACTGGCCGAAGACGCCGTTCAGGAGGTCTTCACCAACATCTGGCTGAAAGCGGAGAGCTACCGGCCGGGGATGGCTGCGCCAAGCACGTGGATCATGTCCGTCGCGCATCACAAGGTAGTGGACATGTACCGATCGAGGAGGCGCACCACGGATCACACGGTTTATCCTGAGATCGATGCGCTGCAACGGATCCCGGACGCGAAAATGAGCGTGGAGCGGCAAGTTGAACGCGGATTCGACGCACGACTGGTTCGGGACGCGATGATGACGTTGCCTGAAGAACAGAGCCGTCCGCTATACCTTTCAGCCTGGCACGGATACAGTCAATCGGAGATAGCCCAGATGCTGGGGATACCGTTGGGAACGGTAAAGACTCGAATGCGCTTGGGTATGCAGAAACTCAAGGCTGCGTTGGAAGCACATGTGGTCTGACAATTCAGGCGAAATATACTCCGGATCGGAGCATCCCGAAGGGGAACTGGCCGCCTTCGCGCTGAACGCGCTGGACGACGCCGAGTTCCAGGCAGTGTTCCACCACGTGATCCGGTGCCCGCATTGCCAAGAGGTGCTGCTGGGGTTCCAAGAGACCGCGGCGAGACTGACCGCCTCGGCACCTGAGGTCGAACTGCCGGCGAGCCTGAAAGAGCGCGTGCTGGCCAACTCCACAGGCCGGACGGCTCATGCGGGCGCTGCGCGACGCATCGGGCCGGACCCTCGCTGGTCGGTGAAGCGATTGCGCCGTTGGATGGCGCCGCTGGCGGTCGGAACCCTGAGCTTGCTGCTGGCCGCCTCGGTGGGTTTCATGATTTCCCAACAGAGGGAGATCAGCCACATGTCAGCGATGCAAGATGAACTGACGGCGAGTCAGCAGTCGGCGGCCCTGGCGTCAACGGGTTCAGCGTCGGAAGCGCTAACCCACGTCGAAGTACGTACAACGGAGGAGCGAACCGCCGCGGCGGCGCAGGGTGACGAACAAAATGGACAGGCCATTCCCATCAGCCGGACCGGCAGTGCCCGGAACCTGGCGCCCAACGAAGGGCAGTTTGCGCGGTCGGAGGCGGCCGAGGCACGGGTGGCCGAAGGGTCCGAATCGGTAGACCTAGTCAAGCAGGAAATGGCGGATATGGTTGAAGCCACCGTGCTTTCAGCGCAGCCAGAGACAGAGAAACTTTCGATGACGTCCCCCATGGGAACCGAAACCGCGGCCCGTGGTCTGCTGATGATCGACGCAACCGGCACGCATGGCGTGCTGATGGTGACCGGTATGCCCGCCGACTCCTACCAGATTTGGCTACTGCGCCACGACGACCGACAGTTGATTGACCGCATCGTGGTGAATGAAAATGACGGAAGCGGCGTCAAGGACCTGGAACTGGACCAATCGGTTTTCGGGTTCCAAGAGGTGGCGCTGTTGCCGGACGAACGGCACGGACCGACGGTGCCCACAGGAGAAACATTCCTGAGCGCTCGAATCATCGGCGGACCGCCGGTGCCGCCATCGATCTGGAGAGGGAGGTGATGGAACATGACCACCCAACGGACCGGGCCTCAAACTCCGCGCATTCCGAAGCCTGATGACGGGCTGGATTGCGAGATCTGCGGCAACCGCATGTACGAACGCAGTTGCAAGATCATCTGTCGCAACTGCGGGTTCACCAGGGACTGTTCGGATCCGTAGCGACCGCTCCGGTTATTCCTGGGTGAACGGCCACCAGGCGGGAGGGTTGCGCAAGGGCAAATACCGAAACAGCTCCGGTTGCGCTTCGACGGCGAGACGCATGGCTTCCAACACCGGTTGACGAATGGCCACATGAGCCTGGCGCGAACTCCGGAGCTTGAATAGATGGTAGCACTCCCGCAGGTTCATCTTGGACAGCACGCGCTGTCGGTGAGCGTGGGTCACTGCGTACTGGGCCAGCGCTGGATTTGCTTCGCCGAGAGTTCTGAACAAATCATCGGCTTCGGCAATCGCCGTCTCGAACACTCCGGGCATCCCAGACGCCACGAAAAGAGCCGGCGTTTCATGCCCGTTGACTACGGTTAACGGCTGGGAAAGGTACGTCTGCATGCGGTGGCGCCGGAACTCGCGGAGCGCACCATAGTCGAAGACAAACTCGAAAGTGAAGTCGACCAGCTCGAATTCCCGGGGAGGTGGGTCGTGGGGGCCGATGTCGCGTACGGCCTCACTGATGATCGCCAGACAGTCTGCAACTGGCATGTTTTTCGCTGAAGCCAAGGCGTCGCCGTAGCTGCCGCCCCGGCGGAATAGCAGGGCAGCGCACAACTTGCGGGGTGCGTCACCGTCAAACTCCAACAGGCGGACGGACCAGTGGGCATCCCGTTCGGGCTGCTGGGGGGCGCCGGGCGCGATGCGACGGGTTTCAGCGAGATACGAGTTATGGTCGGCGTATTTGACCAACGTGGGAGTGATGGAGCGACCCTGTTCCCGCAGTTCCACTCCAATGTCTCGTTCTTCCGTCAGGGTCGACGACATCAGCTTGCTGATGGCGTGTTCCAAGGTGCGGGCGTTGGCGGTGACTCCCACATTGGTCAGCGTAGCGGCTGGCAGGACCGCGCGGCATGCGTCGGTGGCCTGTCGGCGCAGGCGCAGAGCGTAGGCTCCGTGGCTCTCGTTGTCGCGCTGCGGTTGGCTAGATTCGAGATGGGCGGTAACGCCTTCGATGAGCCGGGCGTAAGCTACGAAGAGGGACCGGCATACAGCGACGTATCGAGACCGCAGGCCGGGGTGACCGTCCAACTCCCGGGGGATATGGAAATTCTCGGAGTCGATGACCTGGTAGCGGGAGGATTTTTCGGTGTACGAAGCCAGGCGGTTGTCTTCGAGGGTGTCGCAGGCGAGGCGGGAGATGTTCTCGACTGCCAGATGAACTATCGCATGCTCAGCCACGGATGCATGGCCGTATCCGACGACCCATCGTTCGTTGAAATCTGCGGCCCGTTCGGCGGTCACCTGGAGGGCGATTTCGTCGAAAGGTTCAGGCCTCCGGGAGGTCATCGCGAAGGTGACCGCGATCTGCTCCTCGGTGAAGTCTCGAGGAGACAAGGGGTAGATGCGCCGGGGGTTGGCGATTGAAGTCGTTGGGTCGTGTAGCATGGGATTGGAATTGGGCGGACGTTGGATTGATGCCAATGATAAACGACTGACGATCTCCAGATCAGCGTGAGCCGGATCCTAGACGATCGGACGCCCGCGCTCACCGCGCATGCAGGCATGTCTCACACCGCGCATCGGGCTGGACGACCTGGCAGACAAAAGCAGGGGCGAATGATTATTCGCCCCTACGAAGCCAGGCCAGGCCAATAGGTGCACTAACGTCACTCCGGGGCCAGTTCGCAGGCAAGAACTGCCCAGTGATGAGCAAACTTGAGCCGACCGTCTACACGGTGGGCGCGCATGCCGGTGGGTGAGCCGCCGGCGATTTCATCTTCGAATGCCTGATGTACGGCGGCACCGACGTCATCGGGAGTGCCGGTAAGGTCCATCCATTCGTCGAGGTCACGAACCGCATCGTTTTCGCTGGTGTACACGACATTGAGCCCGGAACGTTGGGCCAACGCGTGGAGGTCTGACAGGCAGAAAGCAGTGGTGTGCGAAGGATCACGCATCCGCTCTAAGCGGTTGTGGGCATCGGCGACGGATGGATCGTCGGAGGCGACTATGTCAACGATGGCGACCCTGCCATTGGGATTGCACACGCGACGCATTTCGCGCAGTTCAACCTCCGGATTGTCGAAATGATGGATGGCGATGCGGCTGATGACGAGGTCGAATCGGTCGTCAGCATAGGGCAAAGAGGTGGCGTCGCCATCGTCGAAGGCGAGATTGGCGATACCGGAGTCGGCGGCGATCTGACGGGCCTGAGCCAGCATCTCCGGTGTTACGTCGATACCGGTGATGTGCGCGACGTGGGGCGCCAAGTCCCGGGCCATGAGGCCGGTTCCGGTCGCGACATCCAAAACGGTTTCAGTACCGTTCAGACCCAGGCTTTCGACGATCCAAGGGCCTATGGCCCGGTTCCCGTGACCGCCGATTTGCTGCTCGAACTGGGACGACTGGATGCGAAACTGCTCGCGAACCGTCTCGGTGTGGCGACTGCGCTGGATGGACACGGTCTAATTCCTGCAGAAGTCAGGAAAGCCGTCGGGCATCACGACCTCAATGAGGTGGATGCGATCGGCAACTACGGCGTCCTGGACGGCGCGGGTCATCTCCGACACGTTATGGACCCGGGTGCCGCCGATGCCGTAGGAGTCGAACAGCTTGACGAAGTCAGGGTTCACGAGATCGGTAGCCATCCGGCGGCCGCCACGGTCCTGCTGGAAACCCTTGAGCACCCCCCATGCCGAATCGTTGAACACCATGACGATGGGATTGATTCCGTACTGCACGGCAGTGCCCAGTTCCTGAGCGTTGTACTGGAAGCCACCGTCTCCGGTTACACAGATCACTGGGCACTCGGGACGGCCCACCTTGGCTCCCATGGCGGCAGGAAAACCGAAGCCGAGACCGGCCCAACCGTGGGGATACATGTAGCTGCGCGGGCGGTTCATCTGGAGGCAGCGTACCGCACGATTGGCGGGGACGGTCGCGTCCAGGGAAAAGATCGTGTCGTCGGGTATGACGGAGCGGATGGCCTCCCAAGCCTGCAGCTCGGGGCCCCACTGCTCCTGGAGGCCGGAATAGACGCTGGCCTTGAGGTCGGCGATTTCCTTACGATAGTCTTCGCCGGTCCCGACGTCGGCGTCGCCGGCTGCGCTGAGGAACTGGCGCACTACGGCACCGCTGTTGGCAGCAATCGCAACCTCAGTGTCATAGTTCTTGCCGATGTAGTCTCCGTCCAGCAAGACGTGAACGATTTTCCGCGGGAGTTTCAAGCCGACGCCTGAGGTAGAGCGGTACGGAAGGTTGCTGCCTAACACCAGTGCGACGTCGCACCCACCCAACCAGTCCAAGACCGGATTTTGACCCCAGATGCGATTGCCGAGAGCCATGCCCAGAGATAGCGGGTGGTTTTCGGGGAAGGTCCCCTTGGCGCCGTCGCCGGTGACCACCGGGGCACCCAGCCTTTCGGCCAGGCGGATTATGTCATCCGCTCCACCGGTGGTGTGGATCTCCTCTCCGAGGAAGATGACCGGGCGTTTAGCGTTGCGGAGCAGGTTCCAAGCCCTTTCGACCTGAACCGGATCGCCCTGGGGGACGTCGGGTTCACGAGGCCGGAGCACCTCAACTTCCGCCTGCTGGCCGAGAAGATCGGTGGGAACCTCGAGTTCGATGGGGCGGGGACGACGCTCGCCGAACCGGACAAACGCTTCGACAAAATGATCCGGGATGGATTCTATCTGATCGATGCGGGCGTTCCAGTCAGTCACGGCAGCGAACATGCCGAGCTGATCCTTGGTCTCGTGGGTGGCCATTCTGCCGCTGTCGACGAATTCGGTCTCGACGTTGGTGGTCACCTGGAGGATGGAGGACGCGGAGAAGTAGGCTTCGCCCATAGCGCCAACGGAATCGGCGGCGCCAGGACCAGTGCTGGTCAGGATAACGCCGGGCCTCCCGGTGGCGCGGGAATAGCCGTCGGCCATATAGCCGCAGCCCAGCTCGAGACGCCCGCCGATGAAACGGACATCGTCCTGGCGATCGAACAACGCATCGAACAGGTCGAGGGTATGGACGGATATGATGCCAAATACGGTGTCGACGCCCTGGGCATGCAAGGACGCGACCACAGCCTGGCCGCCGGTCATTTGGGGCATGATGGGAACTCCGTGGGTTCGCCGTCGGTTTAGAGCAACAAGCTGACCGGGTTTTCGAGAACCCGCTTAATCTCCATGAGGAACTGAGCCGCTTCGGCGCCGTCGGCGACGCGATGGTCGGTGGAAAGTGTCGCTTTCATCATCTGGCCGACGGCGAGTTCGCCGTCGCGGACCACGGGCTGCTGCTTGACGCTGCCCACGGCCAGAATAGCGGCGTGGGGCGGGTAGATGATGGCGGTAAAGCTTTCGACGTCGAACATGCCCATATTGCTGATGCTGAACGTGGTGCTGCTGTATTCCTCGTTGCGCAGGGTACCGCCGTTGGCGCGGGCGATGAGGTCCTTCGTGCCGGCCGCGATTTGCAGCAGGCTCTTGCTTTCGCAGTTGCTCACGCCGGGCAGGATCAGACCCGACTCGAGGGCAATGGCGATACCGATGTTCATTGCGCCACGAACCTCGAGATAGTCACCCCGGAAGAACGAATTGAACTTGGGGTGCTTGGCGAGGGCCAGCGCGCAAGCCTTGACCATCAGGTCGTTGACGCTAACGCGGTTCTCGGGGTCGGAAGCGTCGTTCACGTCACGGCGCATTGACATGGCCTTGCCCATATCGATCTCGGCGGTGACGTAGAAATGGGGCGCGGTGGATTTGCTGTCCGAAGTCACTCGTGCAATGGTCTGACGCATCCGGCTGAGCTCGATGCGCGAGTCGGCGGGCGCGTCCATGGGTGCGAACGTGGGAGCTGGCGCAGCGGCCGGAACGGGTTCGGGAGCGGCGGCAGCGGGCTGGTAGTTCTCCACGTCCCGCTCAGTAATGCGGCCGTTAGGACCCGAACCGGTTACCAACGCCAGATCGATACCGCGCTCGCGGGCCAAACGCCGGGCTATGGGGGAGGCTCGAACTCCGCCGTCCGCAGACGGCGCCGATGAGGGAGCAGGTGCGGGGGTTGGTTCGGGCGCGGGCGGGGCGGCGACCGGTGCAGGAGCAGCGGACGGCGCGGGAGCAGCAGCTTCTGGGACCGCTTCCCCGGGTTCAGTGATGATGGCGATCAGCTGACCGACCGGCACCGCGATGCCAGCCTCGGCTACAATGCGACCCAGCACCCCGCCGGTGTAGGCCTCGAATTCGACCGTGGCCTTGTCGGTCTCGATGTCGGCGATCACCTCGCCGCGGTCGACGGTGTCGCCCTCCTGCTTGTGCCAGCGGACGACGGTGCCTTCCCGCATATCGTATCCCATCTGAGGCATGACGACGTTGGTAGCCACGATGTTCTCCTGTGGTGTCGGGGTGTAGAAGGGTATCGACGGCCCAAGGGCGGTCGTAAGGTTCAGGCGCCGTTGACAAGCTTACGTGCAGCGGCGGCGACCGATTCGGCGTTGGGTATCGCGAGCTGTTCCAGCGGGAAAGAATAAGGTATGGGGACCTCGGCGCCGGCGATCCGGCCGACTGGAGCATCCAGATACTCGAACGCCTCTTCCTGCACTTGAGAGACCAACTCCCCAGCGAAACCGCCAAAGCGGGTAGTTTCCTCCACCATCAGAGCGCGGTGGGTCTTTTTGACAGAGGCAACCACCGTGTCCATGTCCAGTGGGCGCAAGCAACGCAGGTCGATGACGTCGGCGTCGATGCCTTCCCGGGCGAGAATGTCGGCCGCCTGCTCGGCGACCAATGCCATACGGGAGTAGCCGCACAGAGTGATGTCGCTGCCGGTGCGCCGCAGGTCGGCCTGACCGATGGGGATGCGGAAATCGCCGTTTTCGGGAACCTCGCCTCGCGTGCCGTAGAGCAGGATGTGCTCGACGAACATCACCGGGTCGCTGAGTTCGCGGCAAGAACGGAACAGGCCGATAACGTCGCGGGGGGTTGATGGCGTCACGACGGTGAGGCCGGGCACGGCAGCGTACCACCCCTCGAACGATTGGGAGTGGGTCGCGCCGACTGATGCGCCAGCGCCGGTGACGGTACGGATGATCAACGGAATCGAGAACTGGCCACCGGACATGTACCGTATTTTGGCCGCGTGGTTGACGATCTGATCCATAGCCAAAAGACTGAAGTTGATGGTCATCAGCTCGACAACGGGCCGCAGGCCGGCCATTGCCGCACCTACACCGGCTCCGACGATGACCGATTCCGCCAGGGGAGAGTCCTTGATGCGGCGCTGGCCGTACTGCTCCCAAAAGCCCTTGGTGACGGCGAACGCGCCTCCGTAGGGCCCGATGTCTTCGCCCATCAGGAAGACGCGTTCATCCTCATCAAGGGCTTCGCGTAGGACTGACGAAACGGCGTTGCGATAGGTGATGACCGACATGATGGTTCCTCTCGCCAGGAATGGGTCGTGTTACGCGGGGATACCTTCGGTTGGTCGGTCGGTGTACACGTCGTCGTAAAGGGAAGCCGATCCGGGCCACGGCGACTTTTCGCCAAATTCGGCGGCGATGACGATTTCCTCATCGACGTTGGCGTCTATTTCCTCGAAATCCTCGACGGTGGCGATGCCCTCGTCAGTCAGCCACTCGCGGTACCGGGGGATTGGGTCCTGACTAGCCCAATAGCTGACCTCGTCGTCAGGGCGATAGTCGGCCGGGTCGGCGACCGAATGGCCGCGCAGGCGGTAGGTACGGGCGACCACGAAAGCGGGACCCTTGCCGGACCGAACCTCGGCGTTGATCTTCTGCATAAGAGCGCGCACTTCGAGGATGTCGTTTCCGTCCACCTCGTAGCGGGACATCCCATAGGCGGCGGCCATTTCGTGGAGGGAATCCCACATCACGAGGGTTTCCTTGGATGAGGCGCCCATGCCGTACAGGTTATGCTCACAGAAGAAGATGACCGGAAGATTCCAGATGGCGGCGAGGTTCATAGCTTCGTGGAACTCGCCTTCGTTGACGGCACCGTCACCGAAGAAACACAGCACGACCTGGTCGTCGCCGCGGTACTGCACGGCGAGCGCGATGCCGGTGGCGATGCAAAGCTGGCCACCGACAATTGCATAGCCACCCATGAAGTTCAGGTCGGAGCTGAACAGGTGCATGGAGCCGCCCTTGCCCTTGCTGCATCCCGTGGCCTTGCCCATCAGCTCGGCCATCACCTCGTTGCTGGTAATGCCGCGGGCCAGAGCCTGGCCATGGTCCCGATAGTGGGTCACGATGTAGTCGTCGGGCCGCAGCGTGTTGATGGCACCGACCGCGATCGCTTCCTCGCCGTTGTAGACGTGAAGGAAACCCTTGATGTTGCCTCGGGTGTACTGCCGTTCCGACTCTCGCTCAAACTCACGGATGAGCTTCATCTGCCGGTAGAAGCCCAGCAGGTCGGATTTGTTAAGTTCGGGGACGTCCGCTTTCAGCATATCCCTTCCTCAATGGCAGATTTGCGACGTCGCCCAAACGAGGGCGGCATCTGTGCGCCGGCCTACATGTGTAGGGCGCGGCCTTCGGCGTCGAGAGCGGCTTCGTGAACCATCTCGGCGACGCTGGGGTGGGCATGGACCGCCCAACCAAGTTCCAAAGTAGTGCCTTCCAACAGGTGGGTCATCTGCAACTCCGCCAGGAGCTCGGTGACCTCGGGGCCGCACATGTGGCCGCCCAGCACTCCACCGTAGTTGGCGTCAAAAACCAATTTGACCATCCCGTCATTTTCACCCATGGCGACGGCTTTACCGCTGGCCTGGACGTTGAACCGGCCGATCTTCACGTCGTAGCCCTGTTCGATGGCTTGGGCTTCGGTAAGCCCGAACGAGGCGACCTGGGGATGACAATAGGTGGCGCGCGGCATGAACGTGTAGTCGAGCGGCTGGGTCTCTTCGCCGGCGATAGATTCCACTGCCGTGACGCCCTGAGCAGACGCGACGTGGGCCAAGGCCAACTTGCCGGTAACGTCACCCACGGCGTAGATGCCAGGCACGTTGGTGGACATCTTGTCATCGATAACAACGTAGCCGCGTTCGGTCGCCACGCCCACGGTTTCCAGTCCCAAGTCCTCGGTGTTGGGCAGGACGCCAATGGCCACCAGTACCTTATCGAACCGAGCCGTCTCGGTTACGCCGTCCTTATCAATCGTCAGGGTGACGCCGCTCGCGTCAGCCTGGGCATCGGTCACACCGGCTCCGGTGACGAGCTTGATGCCGTGACGGTTAAAGGCGCGCTCAAGCTGCTGGCTGATTTCCTCGTCCTCGTTGGGGACAATATGGGGCAGCAACTCGATGACCGTAACCTCAGCTCCGTACATACGGTAGATGTAGGCAAACTCAACACCGATCGCTCCGCCGCCGACGATGGCGATAGAACCCGGTACGTCTTCGGCAACGATGCTCTCGCGGCTGGTTACGATGCGCTCACCGTCCACGGGAAGCGGCGGAATGCTGCGAGGCCTCGCACCGGTAGCGATGATGATGTTGCGGGCCGTGATCCGCGCGTTCTGTCCGTCCGGTCCCGTGACGTCGACCGCGTTGGGCGAAGCGATGCGTGCAGTTCCCGAAATGCTGTCAACGCCATTCTTGCGGAGCAAGAAGTCGACACCACGGGTCATGCGATCAACGACCTGCCGGCTGCGTTTCATCGCGACGCTATAGTCGGCACGGAAGTTGTCGAACTTCAGGCCGAACTGGTCCGCGCGATGGACGTAAGAGACGATCTCGGCGTTTTTGAGGAGGGCCTTCGAAGGTATGCAGCCCCAATTGAGGCAGACACCGCCCAATGCTTCCTTCTCGATGACGCAGGCTTTCAGGCCCAGCTGACCGGCCCGTATTCCGGCAACGTAGCCGCCGGGGCCGCCACCAATTATTGCTACGTCATACTCCGAAGCGGTCGTCATCAATCTGTCCGGGTTAGGTGAATTATTCGAGCGCAGCTCGCTGCTCATCGGCAATGCACCGCCAAGGCGGAGGTTGCGCGGGTTGTGGCATTATAGCGGCGGCGGTGGACAGCGGCAAGTTGCAGCAAAGCACAAAACGGCCGCTCCCTGATGCTTCGGGGAGCGGCCGTTTCCGTCCGAGCAAGGCCCGGCGACGGAGGTGTTTCCGGTCTTCAGGAAGGCCTATCCTGGCGCTCCTGCTCACGTTCCTCGGCCTTGTTGCGAAGGGGCCTACCCTTGTCAGGGGTAGGGTCTTCCACCAAACCGTAGATGGCACGACCTTCGTGGTCTTCCGGGAGGTATTCGGTGATTGGCAAGCCTTCTTCGTTCACAAACAGCAGGCAATGGCAGTATTTGTAAATCTGCATATCGTCGCAGGCGCAGACCCACGTGCGATGCTTGATCTCTTCTGTCTTGTCGGGATAAAAGCGGCAAGGACACAGTGGACGGCCGATGTCATCCACGTTTTGGGCCAGCCCCAAGACGACGGCTTCGGTGACGCCCTCTCCCGGATGTTTAAAAGTGCCGGATTTTTCGCAGTAACGGTCGATGAACAGACGCATCCGCTGGATGGCCTTTTCGCTAGGCATATCAGCCAACTCAATTCTCCTTGATTTGCTCGTGTGTGAAACGACCGGTCGCTCCCTGCGCAATCCGGTATCCATTTAGATGTTAGTGGGATATGTCAAATTGTGCAACGCCATGACAAACATTGTGGGGGTTTTTTCAAAGCAATGAGGTTGGTCCCGGCGAATTCAGTAATCCGGACGGCCTCAGAGAGGCAGTGTACTGATTTCGCGAGGGATTTGCTTCGCAGGATGGCTGGCACGCATTGAAGGACACGGATTAGGTTTGGCGGTCTGTCGTGGCCGCTGGCAGCGATGATGAGCACAGTACGATACGCTCCGCGCACCTTGGGCCGGTGGTTAGTTCAAGGGCCTTCTGTTAGAATGAGGGCAACTTCGTGGAGACATAGTAAACATGCGTATTGCGGGCCTCGGACTTACCGAACTCCTGATCATTCTACTGGTGGTGTTGCTGATTTTCGGCGCCTCCCGACTACCGGGAGTCGGGTCGGCTCTGGGCAAGGGGATCAGGTCGTTCAAGACTTCCGTGACCGGAGAGGACGACAAGCCGGACAGAGAGCCCGCGGCGTCCGAAGAGCAACGTTCCTAGGCGTCAAATGGAATTGAACCGCTGAGACGGGCTTGCTTCTGGCGAGCCCGTTTCCTTATCTGTTACTCGCCGTCAGGTTCCGAGTTCGGGGGCGAGTTGGCGCGGTTGCGCCGTCCGGCGAAGCGCGCAAGGAGAATGCCGAGCTCGTACAACACGATGAGCGGGCCGGCCACGATGGCCTGGTTGAGGGGATCGATGGTAGGAGTGATGGCGGCTGCGATAACGAATGCGGCGACCAACCAGAGCTTGCGGAAACGGGCAAATCCCCGGGCATTCACAACGCCCAGCACGGCCAGCACGTACATCACCAACGGAGTTTCGAAAGACAATCCGAGCCAGAAGAGAAGCCGGATCATAATGTTCACGAGATTGCTGATCCTAATGAACGGGTCTGCAACCTCGCTGCCGAATCCGATTAGGAAGCTCAGGGCCGGCGGGATCATCACGAAATAGCCGAACGCCATGCCGCCCGCAAAGGCGAGCAGAGACGCCGGCAAGAACGCGAACAGGATTTTGCGCTCCCTGGGGGTTAGTCCCGGAGCAACAAAGCGGATGGTGTTATACAGGATTACAGGCAGGGCCAGTACGAATCCGCCTAGAAGCGTGACGCGCACGGTGATGCTGAGGAACTCGGTGATCTCGGTGCGCACCGGTTTGAACTCTTCGACGTCAGACGCATGGTAAGCCGGGCGGAGCAAAACCTGGTAGATGTCTTCGTAGAAGTAGAAGCAAACCGCCGTCCCGACGAGCAACGCCAACAGGCACACCAACACCCGCGAGCGCAACTCGCGGAAATGCTCCCGCAAGGGCATCGCCCGGCTCATCGGCTGTCGGGCGGTCTGGGATCGGTCGATCCGGATTCGGTAAGGTCGGACGGTTGCCTGGATTGGGCCGACAGGTGAGACGGTTCGGACACTGGCTCGGTCGGGGGAGACACCGGAGAGTTGTGCTCAGCTTTGTCGGAAGCGCGTGCCCCTCGCTCTTCCAGCGAGGCCGCGTCCATGATCTCGGTGAGTGTGCGCCGGGCTTCCCGGGCCATCTTGCCGATAGTGCGAGCGACCTCAACCGTCTTGCCCGGGCCTAAAGCTACGAAGGCGACCAGCAGGATCACCAGCAATTCAAGGGTGCCGATCCCGAAGAAATTCACGGTCCAGCGTCCGAAGAAATCAGGGCGACAACGAGCCCAAGGTACAGGAGACGGTACATCCCGACGGGACCCTCATGGATAACCGGTCAGGCAGCAAACATCCCATATCAGCCAGGGTCTCCACCACCCGGCAGGCCGGCAAACCCATCACGTTGGAAAAGCAACCGGAAAGAAGCGACGCCGGCTTGAAGTCTGGATCCTGGATGGCGTACGCGCCGGCTTTGTCCATCGGGGTCCCGCTGGCGATGGACGCTTCCATCTCGGCGTCACTGAAATCACGCATCTGTACGTCGGCGGCGATGGCGTCCGTGACGCAGCGTCCGGTTTGCGCGTCGTATACGGTGAAGCCGGTGACAACCTGATGCGTCGTACCCCGCAGGCGCCTGAGCATGGAGCGGGCCTCCTGGGCGTCCGCGGGTTTGGCAATCGATTCTCCATCGAGGACCACCGTGCTGTCGGCGGCAACGTAATAGCCCGATGCTGGCGACTCCGCTTGAGCGACGGCCAGCGCTTTCTCGCGCGACAGCCGGCGTACCATCCGCTCGGGTGTCTCGCCGGGTTCCGGATCTTCCGGAATGTCAGAGGGCGCGACGCGGAAATCAATGCCGAGCCCGGTCAGTAGTTCTCTACGCCGGGGAGACGCCGAGGCGAGCACTATCTCGCCGGTCGCAGGTTTTGCGACCAACGTCGCAACGCATTCGACGTGGTGAGTTTGCGGAAACATATCCACGGGCTGGACTGATTCAACCCGGTAGCCTCGGCTGAGCGTGCGCAAATCCCGGGCTAATGATTCGGGATTGCAGGACACGTAGGCGATGCGGTCCGGCTTCAGCGCGAGGAGGGAATCCAAGACCAGGGGCTGGCATCCGGACCGGGATGGGTCCAGGATCACGGCGTCCGGTGTTTCGTCCAGATGCGGGAGTACCTCTTCCACTTTGCCGATGACCAGGCGCACGTTCGAGTAGCCAGACGCGTTCTCGCTGGCATCGGTCATGGCCGCGGTGGATTCTTCCACCGCGATGATCCGGCGAGCGTATGGCGCGAGCAATACCGCGAATGTCCCGACACCGGCGTAGGCATCGACAACGGTCTCGTTACCGGTGAGTTTGAGAGCATCCTTGACCAGCTCGGTCAGCAGAGCCGCCTGCCAAACGTTGACCTGGAAGAAGGACGGGGAAGCCACCTGAAATTCCTGGCCGGCGATCGATTCCCGGTAACTTTTCTGTCCCGTCGGGACCGCGACTTCGGTGTTTTTGAGGGTCGGCTGGATAAGGTAGTCACCGGTGTCCGGAGAACGACGAATTGCCAACTGCGAAGTCTCACCGCAGCGGCCTTGCAACTGGGCAAGGAGATCATTGATGCCATCGTGCATCAACATGCAGCGATCAATGCGCACGAAGCGACGCCGTTCACGGTGGGTGAACCCGAGGCTTCCGCTCTCACGCCAGATGTTGAACCGGGCGTGGTTACGGTAGTGATACTGGCGCGGCGACGCCAAGGTGGGCTGCACCTCGGGCTGGTGGAAATGTCCGACCCGCTCCAACGCATCGCGCACAATCCCGGTTTTGGTCGCCAACTGGGCCTCGTAGTCAACGTGCTGCCACTGGCAGCCAGTGCATCGTCCGAAGTATTCGCAGGGCGGTTCGACGCGCAATGATGAAGGGGTGATGACCCGCGTGACTTGCGCGGCAATGTACTTGCGGCGGATGGCCACGATCTCGGCTTCGACTCGTTCGCCGGGTATGCCGCCGAACACGAAAACATCCGACCCAGCGTGAGAACCCATGGCCTCCCCGAGGCGACCCCACGCGTGAAGGTCCAACTGGACGAAATCGCCGCGCTGCAATGAGACCAACTCGTTGGTGGCTGCGCTTTGGGTCATGGGAAATATACTAACATCTATCGGTAACGGCAGACCCGGAGTTCGTATAGGCCGATGGTTTTCGCCGGTGGAATGGAGATAAGGCCTGGCTCTACCGCCCGCTCACCGGCAAAAGCGATCGGGCCTTTCCACCGAAATAGAGATCGCAGGAACACGCGCATGCGACGGTAACCGGTTCGGTTGACCGCCCAACAGCCGGGGTATAATATTGGCTACATCCCAGCCGACCGTAGCGACGGTTGCCGTCGTCTGCTGTAACCGCGAGTCAGCGACTCACCCTGGAGGAATTAGAATGCCCGAACCTATCGAAGTGAACGGAGAAAACTGGCAAAGCAGCGTAATGGACTCGGAACTGCCGGTGATGGTGGACTTCTGGGCAGAATGGTGCGGGCCCTGCAAGATGATCGCTCCCGCGGTGCACGACCTAGCCCTGGAGTACGAAGGGAAGTTGAACGTGGCCAAGTTGGACGTGGACAGCGCCCCTGATATCGCGCAGCGCTACGGCATCCGCAGTATTCCCGCGCTGATCTTCTTCAAGGACGGTCAGCCGGTTGACCAGGTGGTCGGAGCCCAACCCAAGCCGGCTCTGAAGCGGAAGATCGACGCCGTACTCGGCAGCTAGCACGGTTAGCGCGGGAGTGGATGGGGCCCGGTGGCTCTTGCGGACTTCAAATCCGTTATGCCTCGTGACGAGCGGGGTAGGTGGGTTCGACTCCCTCGCACTCCCGCCAGCATCGGGATTTAGGGTTGACCGCCGCTAACGGAACGACATATCATCGGATACGGCCCCGGGGTGTGAGCCCGGGGCTTTTCGTTGCCTACGTCAGCTTGATGAGTCGGAGGGATCGGCGTCGCTGGTCGCTTCGGACATTTGGCGTTGGAGTTGTTCGCTCCAGTTCTGCAGCCAGCGGCGGAATTCGTCCAAAGCCGGCGGAGCGATGTAGATCACTTCGATGTCGCCGGGGAATTGGACCTGATGCCTTTCGTTGATGAAGAGCAGGCCCGTTTCGTCTTCGCCCAAGGTGGTGTTGATAGTGTTGGCGACGAATTCGTAACGCCGGTGATTGGCCTCGCCGAACCACTCCTGGAGTCGAGATGCAACGGTTGGGCTCATCAACGGTTGCATCAGGCAGCGTTGCAGATCCAAGTTTTCGGCCAAGATTTCCATAGACTCCGTCGCTTCCAGGGCAGCCCCGGCATCGACCAAACCCGCGGTCAGTGCGTGACTGCCCTGGGCAGTCGCTTCCAGATAGCCGAGGCCCGCGGGGCCACCCTCAGGCAAATTTTCGTGGTAGACGTGCATGATACTGCCCAAGGCGTTCTGCACAGCCCTGACTTGGACATCCACTTGCTCCCAATAGCGATGCAGGATCTCCGTTCCTTCCGGCGGCACGGATTCCGCGGGAGCCGCCAGATGTATCAGCGGGGCCAGCAAAAGCTTGCGCTTTCCCTGATAGTTCGCAGTAGCCGGGCGGGTAATTCTGCCGAGTTCCTCTACCATGATTTCTCTTCTCCCCGAGGCGGTAATGGCCGCAATATGATACCCATCGCGGCCGTTGAGACCAAGACGGCGTTCCGGGTAACAGTTCAGAGTTGAGGGGAAGTGAGCAGTTGACGGCAGGCAGCGATGGGGTTGAGAGCTTGTGCTCACCAGGTGCCGAAGATTGAGGCCAGCGTCATCTTGGTGTCGGTGCCCTGCGCTGAGCGGGTGCCCCCGCTGACCTTGCGGCTGACCACCAAATGGCGCAGGCTGCGCTCGGCGGCATTGTTGTCCGGCGGCACTTCCGGTTGGGCCACGAAGACGAAGAGTTCCTTGATGTGCTTCTCCATGCGTCGGCACAGTCTGGCCGGGACGGCCGACGGGTCGTCCCGGAATGGACGGCAGAGGGCCAGCAGTCGCCTTTCCAGGGTCAGTTGGGCGGTGCGGCGTGGTGGTTCTGAAGGGTGGGTAAAGGTCGTGGCCTGACGGTAGAGTTGGTGGACGGCGTCAGCCCACTGGGCCAGTGATCTATCATCAGGGTAGAGGACACGCAGGTCGTGGATGTCCCGCAGCAGGTGAGCCCAGCAGCGTTGCTTGGGACCGTCGTAATGGTGGTAGGCGGCATAGAAGTCGCTGACCAGCACGCCAGCAAACTCCTTGCCCAGGACTTCGTCGACCACGGCCTTGCCCCGACCACGCCGCAGGAAGTACCGCTGGTCGGAGGTGCTGAAAGTCCACACGTAGCCGTTGTGTCCGTCTTCACGCCAGCCGGTCTCATCGGCGTGGACCACTGGGCTGCCGCGGACGCGCTCCAGTATGCCCACCAGTTCGGTCTGCGCTTTGCCCGCCACGGTGCGTGTGGCATTTACGATGGCGCCCAGGCTGAGGCGCAGCCCGTGCACGGTGTCCAGGTACCATTGGATGGTGCGTAACGGCAGCCTGGCCTCCTCCCGCAGGGCTGCAATCAGGCTGATGACATTGACCCCCAGACGCTGCTTGCCCATCACCACGCCGTCCAGTTGTGCTTTGGGAACACAGCAGCGTCGGCACTGTGGACAGGTGCGGGCCAGGTAAACGTGCTCGGTTACCTGCGCCGGAACCTGGGGCAGGTCGATGACCTCCCGAGTGCGCTGGGCCCAGCCTCCGGACAAGTGGGTCCCGCAGTCGGGACACTGCTCCACCACATGCTCCACTCGGTGGGTGGGCGTCATGCGGGATCGGGCAAAGCCGTGAAACCGGGGTTTGCGTGGCTCCTTGGGACGTGCTGGCTCCCGGTCCGCTTTGGGCTTCAGACCGGGCATCCGGCGGGAGCTTTGGGGTTTGGCTTGGCCTTCCAACTGGGCAATCCGCTTCTCCAGCCGCTCGATGATGGCTTGCTGGCGGACTATGATGCCAATCAGGACATCCCGGTCAGCTGCCCTGAGATTGATTTCGGTATCCATCCCAGTTATATGACATAACCACCGCCCCCAAAGCCAGCCACCCGCAAACCAAGTTCGCCCAATTCACCCCACCAACTCTGAACAGTTACCGTTCCGGTTCTGTCTTGTCCCACGGGTACCACTCTGCTAACCTTGGTTCGCCGCAGAACGAGGATTTGATTTGAGTCAGACCCAGCCCATCAGGGCCTCCCTTTTCGTTACGTGCATCGTCGACCAGCTCTATCCCGAGGTTGGAGTCAGCGTCGTTCGGGTGCTACGACGCGTTGGGGTGGATGTCGATTTCCCAGAAGGGCAGACGTGCTGCGGCCAGCCCCTTTACAATTCGGGCTTCACCGCAGAGGCGCGAAAACTCGCGGAACGCACGCTGAGTATCCTCGCCGACCGGGAATATGTGGTCGTACCTTCGGGCTCGTGCGGAGCCATGATGCGCGTGTTCTACCTTGACCTGTTCGACGACGATCCCGAACTGCGGGCCCGAGCCAAAGATCTCAGCCAGAGAGTGTACGAATTCACGGAATTCCTGGCCGATGTGGCCGGCTACGAGCCGGGAGTGGGGGACGACCCAGTAACCGGCACCACCGTCGCGTACCACCCATCCTGCCACCTTTTGCGCGAGATGGAAGTCAAAGAGGCTCCGCAGCGATTGTTGGACGCGACACCGGGCGTGTCGCGGGTCGAACTGCCGGACGCGGAACAGTGCTGCGGGTTCGGCGGAACCTTCGCGATCAAGTATCCCCACATCTCTGAAGAGATGCTGGCCGATAAGGTCGAGGCAGCCACTACCAGCGGCGCAGATACGCTGACAGCATGCGACATGGGGTGTCTGATGCACATCGGTGGGGCGATAAGCCGTCGGAAGCTGCCGTTCCGCGTTCGCCACATTGCCCAAATTCTGGACGACGAGGCCAGTTAACCATGGCGGAAGTCGTCACGCGCCAGTTCGTAGCCGCCTCGCAGGCGGCTGTCAAGGACACGCAGCTTCGCCAGGCGCTTCGCCGTGCCGGGACCGGATTTGACGGCACGCGGCGCGAGGCGATCGCCGAAGTCACGCCCGAGGTGTGGGAGGAATGGCGGGAACAGGCACGGCAGATCAAAGAACACACCATAGGGCACCTGGACTATTACCTGGAGATGCTGGAACGGAACGTGACCGCGGCCGGCGGACAGGTCCATTTCGCCGCCGATGCGCAGCAAGCCAACGCGATCGTTTTGCAAATCGCCCGCGCCAACGGGGTGCGCACAGTAACCAAAAGCAAGTCGATGGTATCGGAGGAGCTCGGTCTTAACCACGTGCTCGAGGAGCAGGGAATCGATGTTTTCGAGACCGATCTGGGCGAATACATCATCCAGTTGGCGGACGAAACTCCCTCGCACCTAGTGGCGCCGGCCCTGCACAAAACCCGTGCGCAGGTGGCCGCCCTTTTTGAGGAGCAGCTGGGAGTCCCGTACTCTGAAGATATCGAGGGGATGGCCCGCGTGGCTCGAGTCGTGCTGCGCCAGAAGTTCCTAGACGCGGACATGGGGATCAGCGGAGCCAATTTCCTGGTCGCGGAAACCGGCTCGCTGGTGATCATCACCAACGAGGGGAATGGTCGGCTGTGCACTTCCGCACCGCGGATCCACGTGGGCCTAGCCGGCATGGAGAAGGTGATCCCGTCTCTGCAGGACCTGACGGTGTTCCTGCGGCTGCTGCCACGCTCGGCCACCGGCCAGCGCATCACGTCGTACATGAGCATGGTCACCGGGCCGCGTCGGGCTGATGATGAAGATGGCCCGGAGGAATTTCACCTGGTGATCGTGGACAACGGGCGGAGTCGTCTGCTGGCCGACCCTGCATTGCGCGAGTCGTTGTACTGCATCCGTTGCGGGGCGTGCCTGAACGTGTGTCCCGTGTACCAGCGGGTGGGAGGTCATGCCTACGGCTGGGTGTATCCCGGCCCGATCGGTTCGATCGTGACGCCGGCGCTGGTTGGCATTGGGCAGGCCAAGGATCTGCCAAACGCATCGACCCTATGCGGAGCGTGTCGGGACGCTTGCCCGGTACAAATTAACATCCCCCGAATGCTGCTGCACCTGCGACACAACATAGCCGAAGGTCAAGGGTCGTATCAGGACACGGCTTCAGATACGGCCGGACTGCTAGCGCGCGGCTTTGCCACCGTTATGTCTAATCCGGTATTGCTCAACTTGGGACGCAAGATCGGCAGGACGCTGCTACGGCCCGTGTCGAAAGGCGGGTTGCTGGGTCAGACGCGCATACCGTTGGTCTCGCGCTGGACACGTTCCCGGGACTTGCCGATTCCGGCATCCCGTTCGTTCGGCGAAATCTGGCGCGACGAGCTATCAGGAACCAGATCCGACCGAAATCGGCCGTAATACATGGGTATCCCATTCACACGAGGAAGCTCGGACGAAAGCGGTTCGATGGGTATCCCATCGGAGCAGTTCAGGGAGACCGTGCGGGCGGCACTAGGGAGGCAGAGCGGACCGCCTCCAGAACCGTACGGCATTCTGACGCAAGAACTCCCTGCCCTGGAGACGCAAGCGGAAGCCGTGCGGGAGCGGATTGCCTGGGAAACGCCGGAGCTACTGGACCAAATAGAAGCGACGGCTGGGCTCCGGGGCTGGAACGTGCACAGGTGTGGGGGAGGGGAGGAAGTGTTGGATTATGTCGTGTCGCTGGTGCGACGGCTGGGAGCGACATCGGTTGCAAGGTCGCAACAGCCGGTATTCGACACGCTCCCGGTGGACGCTGCGATCGCGGGGGCCGGTGGGCTGTGCTGGCCCGCGGTATACGACGGGCCTTCCAGCCGGACCGACGTGCGGCAGCGGTTGGCCGAATCAGGCATGGGGATCACTGGGGCTGACTACGCGATTGCGGAAACGGGATCGGTGATTGTTTTGCCCAGGCGAGGCCTGAGCCGCCTAGTGTCGGTGGTGCCGCCAGTCCATGTAGCGATTGTCAGGCCCGCGGATATTCTCGGCACGTTGGACGACCTGTTCACGCTGCGCCGGCTGGAGTACGTGCGGAACGGGGGCGAAATGGGCAGTTACCTGAATTTCATCACCGGGCCCAGTCGGACCGCGGACATTGAGCAGACTATCGTGGTGGGTGTGCACGGACCCCGTGAGGTCCACATGGTGCTGCTGAACAAGGAGTAGGGCAATGCCGATGCGAGTAGGGTTCATCCAGTTCAGGCGGCAAATGATGGAACAGCAACTGTCCGAGATACTGGACGTGCTGCCCACGTTGGGCATCGAGAAGGCGATCCTGGTTGGAGATATGGTGAGCGGCGATTACTCGCCGAGCAGCACCATTGACCTGGTGTTTGTTCACGATACCGACCGCCCGTTCGGGCGGCGCGCTGACTTCTTCTCCTACCATATAGGCTCGCAGGTCGGCATGAGAGCGCAGGTATACACGCCGTCTGAATTCGAAGAGTTGCAGGACACGCTGCCGGCACTACACCAGGCCTGCAAGCAAGGAAGGGTGATTTTTGATGCCTGATTTCGCTGCAGAAGGCGCTCGCTGGTTTCGACAGGCGGAGCAAGACCTTGAGGACGCGGGTTTCAACCGGGGAGGAGGCCGATACAACGTTGCCTGCTTCCTGAGCCAACAGGCTGCGGAGAAGGCGGTTAAGGCTTATTTGTATAAGCGCGGGGCAGAAGACGTGTGGGGAAACTCGTTGATCGACCTCTGCGAAGACGCCAAGATCTTCGAGATGTTTTTCGACACGATCAAAGCGGACGCACGGCAACTGGACAAGTACTACGACATCACGAGGTATCCAGAATATTTGCCCAGCGGGATACCGTCGGAAGCCTTCGACGACGTGGACGCGGAACGGGCAATGGAACTGGCCGGCATTGTGCTGCAGTTCGTGTCTTCGCGCGTTGCCTGACCTGACGGTGGGTTGACCGGCGACGAGCCGCCGTGGAGCACACTAGGGGCTGAAGATATCGGCCAGGCGTTGCTGGCGAAACGCGAAAATGCGCCTGAGGTCGCGCCGGACTAGCAGGCGGTCAGCCAACCAGCCTCCGAATATGCCGTATTCCACGTGGTCGCGAACGAGGGTACCGCCTTCGTGGGACGTGAAAGTGTGTTCGTGGAGCCATCGCCGGTAAGGTCCCCGGAGTTGCTCATCGACGAAGCGGTGCGGCGGGTCCCACACGGTGATGCGGCTGCGCCATTTCAAACTCAAACCGTGCAACCGCAGCCGGTAGTCGAGTTCGGCGCCAGCTTGCATGGTGATAGGAGCCGCAGTGACAACCTCAAAGCGCAGCCACGGCGGAGTCAGCCGTTCGAGGTTGAATGCGTCGGCGTAGAAATCGAAAACGGCGCCGGGTTGCCTGGGAAGCCAATGCTCGGTATCCAAAGTGAAATCAGGCATCAGCCATTGCGTCCCAAGCCGTAGAGACGGATGGCGCGTTCAGCTGCCCGTTGGAGGAGTTCGGAGCCGCGCCGCAGGCTAGAGTCCAGATCTGCCGGCTCCTCAGCGATGGGCAAAACGGCGTCGATTCCGTGGCCATAGAGGGTTTCGTAACCCGGGCCCAGACTACCGGCCACCAAGATGGTTGGAACGCCAAACTGCCGGGCACGACGGGCGATGCCGACCGGAGCTTTGTCGAAGGCCGTTGAGCGGTCGGCCCGCCCTTCCCCAGTTATTATGAGGTCGGCTTCCCGGGCGTGGCGGTCGAAGTCGAGCACATCGCAAACCATGTCGATTCCGGAACGCAATTCGGCGCCGGCGAACGCGATCAAACCGGCACCCAAACCGCCGGCTGCCCCCGAGCCGGGCGTGTGCAGTACGTCGATACCGAGATCAGACCGGACCACACGAGCCAGATTCGCCAGGCAACCGTCCAACTCGGAAACCATTTCGGGAGTGGCCCCCTTCTGCGGTCCGAAGATTGCGGACGCACCCGTTTCACCACATAGTGGGTTGGTTACGTCGGTCGCGCCGATGATGGTGGTTGCGGACATATCCGGATGCAGCGCGGAAGTGTCAACGTGAGCAAGGTTTGCCAACGCGGCCCCGCCGGGCGGCAACTGATCACCTCCCGCGTCCAGGAACCGTGCGCCCAAGGCGGACGCCATCCCGGCGCCGCCGTCGTTGGTGGCGCTACCGCCCAAACCCACGATGACACGTCGGTAGCCATCTTCAAGCGCGGCGCGCATCAGCTCCCCAGTACCGCAGGTGGTGGCATGGCGCGGGTCGCGACGGTTGTCGGGGATCAAGGCCAAGCCGGAAGCCAGGGCCATTTCTATGACCGCGGTTTCGCCGTCGCCCATCACGCCCCACCGCGCATCGACCGGCTCGCCGAGTGGGCCCGTGACCGTGGCCTGATGATATGCGCCGCCCGTGGTATCTATGAGGGCCGCCAATGTCCCGTCACCGCCATCGGCCACCGGTATCAGGATGGTCTCAGCGTCTGGAGCGGCCTGCAGGATGCCGCGCTGAATGGCCAACGCGGCCTCACGTGCGCTGATGCTCTGCTTGAATGCCTGAGGGGAAATTACTATTCGTAGTGCCATAGCTGGATTATAACTTGGAGGACGGCGGCATCCCCTCACTCCAACGGTCACCTGAACAGGTCATGGGCCGGAGTATTGCGGCCGTTTCGCAAACCGAATAGGCACGGGAGGAAGGTTATGTTACCATTCGCGCGGTCGCCGAGAGCGGCTTCAGATTGCCCCGGAGGGCTGGGAATGCCGACCAAAGAAGAGCTGAAGGACCGGGCATTCGCTGATATCGCCTCCCGCGCCGAGGAATTGATCAGCCTGTCCCAACAGATCCTGGCCAACCCCGAGCCAGGGTTTAGGGAATTCAAAACCGCCGCGCTGGTTGGTGAGCAATTCGCGGCCATGGGAGTCCCATTCCGGTCCGGCTTGGGGATGACCGGCCTGCGCGGAGAAATCATCGGCGGCAGCGAAGGGCCGAGCATGGCGATCATCGGCGAACTGGACAGCCTGATCGTGAACGAGCATCCGCATGCGAACTCGAACACAGGCGCCGCTCACGCCTGCGGGCATCACTGCCAGATCGCCATGATGCTGGGGGTGACCCGGGCCTTGATGCGAGACGACGTATTGCCTCACCTGAGTGGACGCATACTGTCCATGGCGGTCCCAGCCGAAGAATACATCGAGATCGAATACCGGGACCAATTGCGGCGGGACGGCAAGATCGAATTCCTGGGCGGCAAACCGGAGTTCATCAGGCTGGGCGAATTCGACGACGTGCACCTGGCTATGATGATGCACACCACAAGCTCGCCGAGCGAGAAGCAACTGTGCCTCACCGGAACCAACAACGGGACGGTCGCCAAGAAGATACAGTTCGTGGGCAAGGGAGCCCACGCCGGTGGGTCGCCGCACCTTGGAATCAACGCGTTGAACGCAGCGACACTGGCCATGACCGCGATACATTTCAACCGCGAAACGTTCGTGGACACCGACACGGTACGCGTTCATCCCATCATCACCAAAGGCGGCGAAGCGGTTAGCGCGGTACCAGCGGACGTGCGGATGGAAACGTTCGTAAGGGGCAAAACCCTGGATGCGGTCATGGACGCCAATCGTAAGGTTGACCGCGCCCTGCGCGCGGGGGCCATGGCAGTGGGCGCCACGGTAAACATCCAAACCATTCCCGGGTACCTGCCGATGCTGCAGGACGACCGGATGCAGGCGATTTTTCGCGCGAACGCCGAACAACTGGTTGGTGCCGAGAATATCGGCCGCACAGAGCACAGAACCGGCAGCACCGATATGGGCGACGTTAGCGCGCTAATGCCCGTGCTGCACCCGTACGTGGGAGGTGCCACGGGCATTGGCCACGGCGCGGACTACGTGGTGCAGGACTACCAGATGGCGGTAATCACCGGAGCCAAGGCAATGGCATCGACGGTGATCGACCTGATGGCTGACGGGGCAAAAGAGGCCAATCAAGTAGTGGCCAACCATCGGGTCGACATGACATCACGGGAATACGTGAACTTCATGCGGACCCTCGCGTCCGAAGATACTTACACCGAGGTATAACGGCTGCAGACCGCGCGGGGGAAGGCGGCGCACGGGCGCCCGGACCACGAACTCAGCAGCGAAACATCACATTCTCGAAGCGGAACGAACTCAATGGCCACGCGTGAAGAATTGAAGCAGGCGGCATGCGCCGCAATTGACCGGCACAGCGACGATCTGATCGCGGTCGCCAAAGATATCCTGGAACACCCGGAGCCGGGATACAGCGAATACCGGACGGCCAGGGTGGTCGCGGAGCAGTTTGCCAAGCTCGGAGTGCAATTCCGCGCGGGATTGGCGTTGACCGGGCTGAAGGGCACCGTGAAGGGCGGAGCGGGATCGGGTCCGCGCGTGGCGATCATCGGGGAACTGGACAGCCTGATTGTAAACGGCCATCCCTTTGCGGCCGAAACTACCAACGCGGCGCACGCGTGTGGACACCACTGTCAAATCGGGATGATGCTGGGGGCGGTGGTCGGGCTGTCCTCGCCTGAAGTGTTGCCAGAATTGAGCGGTGAGGTCGTACCGTTCGCAGTACCGGCCGAGGAATTCATTGAGGTGGCGCGGCGGCTCGATCTGCGCGAGTCGGGCAAGATCGAGTTCATGGGCGGGAAGCAGGAACTAATCCGGCTGGGTGAGTTCGACGACGTGGACATCGCGATGATGTGCCATACCGCCAGCGACATGGGATCGCACACGTTCGCCATGGGAGGCACCAGCAACGGGCACGTGGTCAAGTACGTGCGCTTTACGGGACGAGGGGCACACGCGGGGGCGTCGCCACATCTAGGGATCAATGCGCTCAACGCGGCCAACTTCGCGCTGCAGGCGATCAACGCAAACCGCGAGCTTTACCGCGAGCAGGACACGGTGCGGATCCACGGAATCATGACGCACGGCGGCGAGGCAGTGAGCGCGGTGCCGTCGGACGTAAGGCTGGAATGGCGGGTCCGGTCCGGGACTCCCGAGGCCGTGGTGCGAAACTCAAACATAGTGGACCGGTGTTTCCGATCGGGAGCATTAGCGGTAGGCGCGTCGGTGTCGATTACCAACATACCGGGATACCTGCCGATGAGACACGACCAGCAACTCCTAGACGTATTCCGTGGGAACGCGAAGGACCTGCTGCAGGAAAGCCGCGTTTTGATGATGCCGCCCACTCGAAACCGAGGTGGTTCCACCGACATGGGTGACCTAAGCCATATCATTCCGGCGATTCACCCTTACACGGCCGGAGCAGAAGGGCCGGGGCATAGCTTAGAATACCTAGTCACGGACTATCAGCAAGCGGTGGTCAATCCGGCGAAGATCATGGCGATGTCGGTGATTGATCTGCTTGCCGATAATGCTGAGGGCGCCAGACGGGTAACGTCATCGTTCAGGCCGGCGATGTCAAAGGCATCGTATCTCAACTTCCAGCGCCAGCGGGCAGAGGTTATTGAGTACGACGGGGCCCCAGCATAGATTGCGGCGCCGTCACAAACCAAGGGCCTGAGCCAGCACCATAAAGCCGCCGGCGATTAACGGCACCGTCAGGTTGTCATCCAATGGGATCGGAGCGAACTCGACGGCTGCAGCGAAAACAGCCGTGATCAAAACTGCCCAGGACCACGTCCCGTATCCCAAAGCCCCCAAGATGGCCCAGGCGGCCACGGAGGCGGCGACGAAAGCGAGGATGCCGACGGGCGATTTACCCCAATAACGCGGCCCCGGACAGCGGGGGCCGATCAGGGCGGCCGCCGGGTCTCCCACGGCCACGAACATCAACACCGGTATCGCTACCTCCGGTCCGAAGAAATAGAACGCGAAGAAGGTCGCGATCAGAAGGTAGGTAGCACCGGTTATGTCGGTGGATTCCGACGGTTTCAGTATGGATCGGAATAGCCCCATATAGGCGCGGTTGATGAATCCGGTGCGCTGGCGACCGACGTCCAGCGCCAACGAGAGGAGAGCGCCACCACCGACGAGGGTCATGTAGACTGGCTCGGGAATGGCGAGGGCCAACAGCGTGGTGAAACTGGCGGCCACCAAGTGGAAAACGCGACGACCCACAGGTACGGTGGCCGTGCCGGCGGGTTGGTTCATACAAGCAACGCCGAGGAGACCCGCCACGCTACAGGGCGACCAGTCTGGCACATCCGCAAAGCCCGCTGTGCTTCCCGTTGACGGTCAGTGCCGACGCCGATCAAAAATCAATTATGATGGTGTCGCCGGCGGCCCAACGGAAAGAGCGGAACTCGGTGTCCTTGGGAACTTCGAACACCATCCACCCATCCAGGCCGGTCCCCCGGGGCAGTTCCTGGGCCCGCTGGACTATCTTAGTCTGGCCGTCGGGCTGAGTTTCCTCGTAGGTAGCGTTCCACAGGAATCGAACGCATTCCGTAGGGGTGTCGGGATTCACCGGGACGTTGCAACGATCGGACGGCTTTTCGGGAACGTCTGCTTCCTGCGCCAGAGCGCCGACGTTGATTGGCGAGTAGCGGCCCTGGAAAAAGTCGCGCAGTTGCGCCGAATCGCGGTCGACGTTGACGAAGGCGCTGGTGGCCGTGTGGTTTTCAACCTTCACACGCACGATGACGAATTCGTTTTCGACGGATTGCGGGGTAAGCTTGTAGAGTGGCTCGTCGACGGCACCCTGGGCAGGAAAGCGGGTGGACGTAGTCCAGCGCAACTCGTCGGTGCGTTCCAACGCTGCCACGCTGATGTGCAGTATGCGCCCCTTGTAGAACTTGCCAATGTTGGGGGACTGGGACGAGCAAGCTAGAGCGGCGACCACGACCAGCAACACCACCAGTAATACCGGCGCAGCCCGCCGGACGAACGAGCGACCAAAGAGATTAGTCATCGCCGGTTCCGGTCAAAGTGGGCAGCTGGCGCAAATCGCCGATGAGGCCGACGAGCACAGACAACAGGCGGTCGACCTCGGCGTCAGTATTGTCTTTACCGAGGGTGACGCGAAGAGAGCCCCGGGCGGTGTCGGCGGTTTGGCCCAGGGCCAGGAGGACGTGGGAGGGTTCAAGAGAGCCGCTGCTACAGGCGCTGCCGCTACTGGCGGCGATCCCCTGGAGGTCCAACCCGAGCAAGATAGATTCACCTTCGACGCCATCGAAGGAAAAGTTGACGTTGTTGGGCAGCCGCTCGTCCGGGTGTCCGTTCAGGATAGAATCGGGGATGATACGCTGAACCTCGTCGATGATGCGGTCGCGCAGGGCGGCGCAGTGGGCGCCGGCCTCTTCCCGTCGATTGTCCGCCAGCTCGAGGGCTACGGACAGTCCGACGATGCCGGCCACGTTTTCGGTTCCCGAGCGGCGTTCCCGTTCCTGGCCGCCGCCGGTGATCAAAGGAAGATAAGGCACGCCTCTTCGCAAAAAGAGCACGCCCACTCCCTTGGGTCCGTAGAATTTGTGGCCGGACAGGCTCATCATGTCCACGCCGAGGCGCCGAACATCGAGGTCCAGAAAGCCGGCGGCCTGCACAGCGTCCGTGTGCATGACGATGGTGCGGCTGAGCGCCTGAGCACGCTCCTTGACCGCCACGGATATTTCAGGGATCGGATTGATCGTGCCGATCTCGTTGTTGGCATACATTATGGAAACGAGAGCGGTTTCCGAGGTTATGGCATTGGCGACCTGCTGGGGGTCGACGCGGCCGTAGTCGTCCACGGGCAGGTAGGTGACTTCCCAACCGCGGTTTTCCAGCAGTTGGCAAGCGTGGAGCACGGCGTGGTGTTCGGCGGCCGCCGTGATGACGTGGCGTCCGGTTTCCTCTAGGGCATAAGCAGCGCCGCGGATAGCGGCGTTGTCAGATTCGGTGCCGCCACTGGTGAAGACCACCTCCCGGTTCCGGCAATTCAGCACCCGGGCGACGCGTTCTCGCGCGGCGTCCAGGGCATAACGGGCCTCCTGTCCGACGGTGTGGACGCTGGAGGCGTTACCGAACAACCGCGTGAAATAGGGCAGCATCGCTTCCAGGACGCTTTCGTCCATGGGAGTGGTGCCGGCGTGATCGAAGTAGATGTGGCTTTGGGTGGTCATGGCGTGGCGTACCGCATTGAATTTTAGCATAGGGGTCGCCGCCTGTTTGCGGCGACCTGACAGCGCCAAACCATCAAACCGCCGTCAAGGGACCCACTTGTACCACAGCAACGGGGCCTAGGCGATAGCGACCGACATTCCGATTACGATTGAAGCGGTCGGCTCGATACAACGGTTTACCGCATCGCGGAACACCGCGTAATGACCGTCACGGTCCGGGCGTACTGCCAACATTTCACCGGCGCGGTCGCGGTGCAGGTGCACACGTTGACAACCAAAACAGCGACCGTTGCGGAGAACAATACCCCGAGTATTTCCACAAGGAACCCGATCCAACCGGTTTCTGCCAGGCGGCAGCGGGCGATGGCATCAAGCTGATATCCACCTCGGAAAGTTGCGGCTGATCCTCCGCGTCGGGGATTATCGGCCCCACCGACGCCACAAGGGGCCTGACCTCCTGGTGGGCCCGCCGGAATTGTCCAAGCGTTACTGAGAACCAAACCGACTCCGAGTCTCCAACGGGCGCTGAACTGGAAAGGGCCGTGTGTGCCACGAGCGCCGGTAACCAAGAGCGGCATCAACGAGTACCCTGGGACCGACATGAGCATCAAGGCTGCGCTTGCGGTGTTCCGGTCGGTCCGGCACGCCAGCTCGGGGGAACACGATCCCGGATGGTAGCTCGGGCGATTAGTCCCGCCTTGCCACGCCTATGACGGGCGACTATATTGTTGCGAAGTTGGCGAATGACGTTGGGGGGTTCAAGATGGCTTTTGCAGAGATCAACGGATACCGGATGCACTACGAGGTGTTCGGGGTAGACGGTGCGCCGGCGCTGGCGCTGATACATGGCGGTTTGGGGGGCGGTGATGGGAGCCGAGATACGATTGACCGGCAGGCAGCGGCACTGTCGGCGCAGTATCGTTGCGTATTTTACGACCGACGGGCGTGCGGAGAGTCTGATACCTCGGCGGACGGGTACGACATGGCCAACTGCGCGCGGGATCTGCACGAATTGCTGGGGCATCTGAGGATCGAGCGGGCGCATATCCTGGGGTCTTCGGCCGGCGGGCCGATCGCGACGCGATTCGCGCTGGACTATCCGGAAGCGACGGACACGCTGATACTCATCAACACGATGAGTTATTCGCAGGAGGACCAGCGTGAGGTGCGACGGCAGGAATTGAACAGCCTGAAAGAGAGGATCGCGGCAGTGGGCAGGTCCGCGGCAGTGGAACACGCGCTGGAGGACCGGTTCCCGCAGATGGCTTCGGACGATCCAGAGCGGTTCGCGCGAATAGCCGCCGAGAACCTGGCCCGCATCGATGGGATTGCCGCCACGCAACAGGCGTACCTAGACATTGGCGACTCGCTGGAATCGCGGCTATCCGAATTGAGGATGCAGACGCTGGTGGTCCACGGGGACGCGGACAGCCGGATTCCGGTGGAGTGCGGGCGCAGCCTGGCGGCGGGGATCGGCGGCGCAGAGTTGCATGTTATACCGGGCGCGGAACACGGCTTGATGACCAACGAGGCGGCCGGTGACACGCAGCGAATCATCATCGAGTTCCTGCGGCGGGCGTCCACCGCACAGGCGCAAGCCGCTGCAAACTGACGCAGTGCTCACCGCAACCCGCCGGCCGTCGCCCACCCCGCGCGGGGAGAAACACGGCCGGGCCCATTCATCCGGAGGAACGACCTATGGCGACGGTCAGCATTGACCATGTAGCGATGCCCACGGCGAACGCAGAGCGGCTGATCGAGTTCTACAAGAAGCTTGGTTTTGAGATCAACGACGAGTCGGAATGGCGTGCGGGCAGGGCGAATATCTTCTCGATCCAGATCGGCGATTCGAAGATCAATGTGCACCCGGAACGGTACATGGCTAACCTGAGGGGTCCGACGGCCGTGCCCGGCTGCATGGATATGTGCTTCGTCTGGAACGGCACTGTCGGTGAGTGCCAGGCGATGCTGGCGGAGGCGGGAGTGGAGGTCGTTCAGGGTCCGGTGCCTCGGAAGGGTGCGCGGCAACGGGGTGCTGCACCGTCGCTGAGCTTTTACGCGAGGGACCCGGACGGGAACCTGCTGGAATGGATGATATACGAATAGGCTTAAACCACGGAGGAATGACCATGGCAACGATCGGGATTGATCACATCGCGATGCCCACCGCCGACGCCGAGCGGCTGATGGAGTTCTACAAGAAGCTGGGTTTTGGCATTAACGACGAGGAAGGATGGAGAGCAGGGACGGCCAACATCTTCTCTATCCAGATCGGCGACTCCAAGATCAACGTGCACCCGGAAGGGTACCTGGCGGACTACCGGGGACCCACGGCAGTGCCGGGTTGCACGGACATCTGCTTCGTGTGGGACGGAACGGTGGAGGCATGCCAGAAGATGCTGGCGGAAGCCGAGGTCGAGGTGATCCGAGGACCGGGTCCACGGAAGGGGGCACGGCAGCGGGGCGCCCTGCCGGCGGTAAGCCTGTACGCCCGAGACCCAGACAACAACCTACTGGAGTGGATGGTTTACCAGTAAATCGACGCTACCAGAGAGGACTGAAGCAAGCGAGCAGGGGCGAATGATCATTCGCCCCTACGACGGACTACAAAGGCAGGGGAGACGGATCATGGCACGGATGACTGGCAAGCACACCCTGGCACAGATGCTGGTGGCTGAAGGTGTGGAGTATATTTTTGGCAATCCCGGCACCAGCGAGACACCGTTCCTGGACGGGCTGCAGGACTTCCCGCAGTTGCAGTACATCCAGGCGCTGCAGGAAGGAACGGCGGTGGGGATGGCCGACGGGTACGCTCGGGCCACGGGGAAGCCGGCATTCGCGAACATCCACATTGCGGGCGGTCTGGCGAACGGGATCAGTGGGCTGTACAACGCGTTCCGGGGCGGGACGCCGCTAGTGCTGACGGCGGGGAATTCAGACACGCGGATGCTGATCAGCGAACCGGTCTTGTCGGGCGACTTGGTGGAGATGACCAAGCAATACACCAAGTGGAGCGTCGAGATCCGGCCCGCGTCGGATATTCCGGTGGCGATCCGGCGGGCGTTCAAAGAGGCCAAAACGCCGCCCACTGGACCGGTGTTCGTGTCGTTCCCGTGGGACACGCTGGACGAAGAGATTGATTTCGAGGCTGTTCCGTCATCGGATGGGTATTTCCGGATCCGGCCGGATGCCGCCGCGGTGGACCGAGCGACCGAGCTGCTGGCGGGGGCAGAGAATCCGGTGATCGTATTAGGAGACCGGGTGGCGCAGTCGGGAGCGGTGGAGCAGGTGGTACGGGTCGCAGAGCAAACGGGAGCGCGGGTGGTGGCGACGTCGTACTCCGAGGTGAACTTCCCGACGGCGCATCCGCAGTGGGGCGGGATGCTGAACCTCAACAGTCCGGCGACGGCGCGACAGTTCCAAAACGCCGACGTAGTGATGGCGGTGGGCACGGACGTTTTCGCGTCGTTCCTGTACGTGGACGTGCCATTTTTGAATCCGGACACGAAGTTGATCCACATGGACAGCAACTACTGGGAGATTGAAAAGAGCTACCCGACGGAAGTGGGGATCATGGCGGACCCGGCCGCGGGCATGGCAGACCTGGCGGTATCGCTCGAATCGAGCATGACCGGCGGCCAGCGGGAAGCCGCAGCGACTCGGGCGGCCACACTGGCGGCGACACGGAAGCGTGATGCGGAACGATACCAAGAACGCATCAAGGCGACGTGGGACAACGCGCCGATGCCCGTGGAGCGGATGATGCACGAGCTGGCGGCTGCCGTGCCGCCAAACACCATCGTGGCCGACGAAGCGGTGACGTCGCGGCCAGCGGTGAACCGGGCGTTCGACTTTGAGAAGCCGGGCGACATCTACGGGATACGCGGAGGAGCGCTGGGCTGGGCCATGCCGGGAGCGCTGGGAGTGAAGCTGGCGCATCCGGACCGGCCGGTGCTGGCGGTGGTGGGCGACGGCGCGTCGATGTACACGGTGCAGGCGCTGTGGACGGCGAGCCGGTACAACATCCCGGTGGTCTATGCGATCTGCAACAATCAGGCCTACCGCATCCTGAAGGTGAACATGGAGGTTTACCTGCGGGACATGCTGGACGACCGGGAGCGGGACAGCGCATACGTGGGAATGGAATTCGCGAACCGGCTGGACCTGGCGATGATGGCGCAGGCGATGGGCGTCCATGGCGAACGGGTGGACGATCCCGCGGAAATCGGACCGGCCGTAAGACGGGCATTCGACAGCGGGAAGCCGGCGCTATTGGACATCACGATCAGCGGGGCGCTGTAGTAACTGAGCGACGCTGATCGTGATAGGCAACACTCATGAAAGAAGCGGGGCGGGTCTTGCAACCCGCCCCCTTTTGGTGTCAAATGCTAACGATCCGCATCTAGTCAGCGGAGCGGTCGGCCATGGCGAGGACCTCAGCCCATTCCTCGGGGGTTACGGGCTGGATGGAGAGACGCTGACCACGCCGGATCACCTGCATGTCGGCGAGGGCCGGGTTGGCCTTGAGCTCGTTCAGGCTGACGAAACGCGGCAGACGGTTTTCGGCCTTTATGTCAACCATCAGCCAGGTCGGGTTGGCCGGGTTGGACTTGGGGTCGTAGTAGCGGGAGTTTGGATCCCACGCAGTATCGTCGGGATAGGACTCGCGAACGATGCGAGCGGTGCCGATGACGCCGGGCGGCTTGGCGTTGCTATGGTAGAAGAGGACGCAATCGCCAACGCGCATGTCGTCGCGCATGAAGTTACGGGCCTGGTAATTGCGCACGCCGTCCCACTCAGCGGTTTGGTCGTTCTCGGACGCCAAGTGGTCGTAGGAGTAAGAATTAGGCTCTGACTTGAACAGCCAATAACGGGGTTCGGGCATCGAGTCAACTCCGGAGAATATTACATGGACATACGGAACGGGTCTGCGTAATGGTTGCCGATTCGGAGCGGGTGAACGACGGCAGGACCGATGTGGGACCCTAGACGGCCTCGCTCCCGTGTTCGCCGGTGCGGATGCGGATGGCGTCGGCGACGGGATAGATGAAAATCTTACCGTCACCGGGGGCGCCGGTGATGGCGTTGGTACGGATGATGTCGACAGCGCGATCGGTATCTGGGTCGTTCACGACGACTTCGAGTTTGACCTTGGGGAGCATGTCGATGCGGTAGGTGCCGAGACCACGGGCAGCGGTCACCTCGACACCGCCCTGGGCCCCGCGGCCAGAGACTTGCGTCACCGTCAGACCAACGATACCGGCCTCACTCAGAGCATCCTTAATGTTGGTCAGGCGTTCGGGCCGGAAGATTGCTTCAATCTTGATCATCAAATAGCTCCTGTTACCAAATATTTATCATCTCCGGATTTGGATACCGGCGGCTTCGCGGTCGAAGCAACCCGAGATCAGGTCTTCGCGCTCCTGGCGCAAGACGTCTTTTCTGACCCGAAGGCTCGGGGTACGTGGGAGTTCGTCACGGATTTCGATGTAGCGGGGAACCTTGAAGTAAGCGAGGCGGTCGGCGCACCAGTAGATCACGTCCTCGGGTTGAGGAGACGCGCCGGGACGTGGCGTGATATAGGCCTTGACCTCGTCCTCGCCGAGCTCCGACGGAACGGCGATGATGGCGCAGTCCAGGACGCTCTCGTGGCTCTTGATCACGTCCTCGACTTCCTGAGAGGAGATGTTCTCGCCGCGGCGACGGATGACGTCCTTCTTACGATCGACGAAATACAGATAGTTGTCGTCGTCGAGCCAGCCAAGATCGCCGGTGAAAAGCCAACCGTCACGCAGGGAGGCGCTGGTCTCGGCGTCGTTGCGCCAGTAGCCGGCCATGGTGGCGGGGTTGCGAATAGTGATTTCGCCGGGCTGGCCGTTTGGAACTGGATCGCCGGCATCGTCCACGATGCGCACGGCGTTTTCAAATCCGGAGTCGGGATGCTGGCGGGGTTGACCCGACGAGTTGGGACGGCGTTCGCCACGGATGGTCTCGATGGTGCCGTAGCAGGTCTCGGTCATTCCGAAGCCGACGATGATGTCCGTGCCGAAGCGCTGCTCGAACTCGGTGAGGAATTCGGGCGAAAAGGCGGGGGAACCGTAGAAGAGGCGCACGGTGTTGTTGCGGTCGTCGGGTTGAGGATCATTCTTGGAGAGTACAGGCATCATCATGCCGATGAAGTTGACCACCGTGGCGCGGGCTTCTCGGACCTGATCCCAGAAGCGGGAGGCGCTGAAACGATCCTGCACGACCAGGGTGGCGCCGGCCGCCAGGGTACCCATGGTGCTGTAGTACTGGGCGTTGGCGTGGAAGTAGGGGAGGCAGGTAAAGAAGCGATCATCGGGCGTGGCCTGGGTCCAGAGAGCGAAACCCTGGCCGGCGGACACGTACATTTGATGGGTAACCTGGACGCCCTTGGGGTTGCCGGTGGTGCCGGAGGTGTACTGGAGCATCGAGATGTCGGTGGGAGCCACGGGCGGAAGCTCGGCGATTTCAGGCGACGCGGCCAGTAGGTCGGAGTATTTGGTCCAACCGGAAGGCGCAGCATCATCGCCGACGAAGAGCCGATGGCGAACGCACGGGGCGATATCAGCGGCCGGGGTAGCGACGTCGAGCAAGCTTTCATGGGCGACGAGGGCCGAGGCCTCAGCGTTGTTGAGGATAAAGGCCATCTCGTCGCGGCGGTAGGCGGTGTTGATGGTGACAGTGATACCGCCGATGAGCGCGAGACCGAACCAGGTGTAGAGGACCTCGGGGACGTTGGGCAGGAAAATGCAAACTCGGTCGCCGTGGCCGATGCCCAAATCACGGAACATGGTGGCCGCCGAACGGCAGCGGTGATAAAAGTCGGAGTAGGTGATCTGCCGGCCAGCGATCTCGATGAATGTCTTGTCGGGGTTGGAGCCGACGACAATCTCCAGAAACTCACCGAGGGATTTTTCCCACGACTGGCGGTTGGGCAATGGCTCCAGACCGAGGATCCTGCTCATAAATAAACTCAGAAACGTGCGGCGGCAAGCGTGCAGCCGGCGACGGATTACGTAGGTTTCACGCTATCACGCGAGCCGGGTACGGTCAATAGCAGGGCATCTGGGACACCCGCTTGAGAGGAACCCTGGCCCCGCTACGCCAGTGGCCGGACCGGGATGGCGTCGGGGAAGGGAACGCGGAAGGTGCGCTCCAAGGCGCGCTTCCATAAGGGCGACAGCTCGATGGCGTCGCGGTCGTCGCGCATGGGCAGCGGCACCGGATGGCAGGGGCACTCCGGCGGCGTCTTGCCATGGGTGTAGAAACCGTGGGGGTCCGGTCGTCTCGCCAATGGCGCGCCCATCAGGTGGTGCTCGGCGGCGATCTCCTTGTAGTCCGCCAGGGCGATGATCTCCGTCACGCAGGTGGGCGCGGGTCGGCGTGGCGGGCGGTTGCGGCGGCCCCGTCCCGATGTGGGACGGCCGGCGATGGCTCCCTCCACCGAACGGATCAGCGCCGCGACGCGGTTGCAGGCGCGACGAGACAGACGCTGCCGTTGGATGGGTAATGCCGCAGCCAGTTGGTCGGGCAGCCGGTAGATGCTCCGGAAGATGCGGACCCCTCCGTTGGAGATCTGTCCCGCATCCGCCAGCATGAACAGGGTGTTGGTCAACTTGCGTCGGGTGGGCCGGCGCAACAGGGCACAGTGGAACAAGGCCGACGTGGCCGCGTGCGAGGCCGCCCGGGCCAGCGCATTGGCGGCACGATCGTATTTGCCGGAGTTGTGGTCGGACCGCGCCAGCGACAGAAACCGCCGGGCCTGGGTCTGATGATGATGGACACTGCCCATGATGGATGACGCTCCTTTGGATGGGTGTGTCCCGATGGGATGGGTAATAGTTGTGGGTTGCGGTTCGGTGGCCGGTGAGGGCGGGACGAATGGTTATTTGCCCCTGCTCGATGATGCGATTGGTGGTGCGTCACGCCGCCCATGCTCCGGCGAGATTGCCGCGAATGCACAAGGCAGTCTCGCAATTACAGGCAGAGGTAATGGCTCGACGGGTTCACCACGAGCGGGGTGTGTCGGGGCCACGGGATTGCCGCGCTGCGCTCGCAATGACAGATGTACCGGGTTGGTGGTGGTTGCCGGGTGACCGACGCGGCAGCGGACAGGCGAAGGGCTGCTGGCGGGTCAGGCACGAGGCGGTGTTGCGATGGGCTTGCTCCTTGGTTGCTGGGTTGCAGGTGGTTGTTGGTTTGCAGGCGATTGGGATTTTGACCAGGTCCCAGGTATGTATCAGCCCTACGGCCGGAGGTGTTGCGCTGTGGTTTTTGGCTCTCATTCTCCATGCCTCCGGGGCACGATGCCTAGAGCATGGCGCGCTGTGGCAGGCGCGGTGGCCGAGGGGACTGCTCCGGTTATAGCGACCGAGGACAGTCTCCTGCAGAGGCCGGTAGCGACTTGGTGCTGATGTGGCCGTGTTGCCTGGGACCTGGTCGGGATCGAGTTTTCACCTGTGGAACCATGATAGCACGGGCGTTCTGGCAGAGGCCGGGTGCGGGTGTCACCAGATTTGGGGACGGTAAGTCGTGTTCTGAGTAGCCCAGTGGAGCCGGCGAGATTGCCGCGCTTCGCTCGCAATGACAGTGCGGAGTGGCGGAAGAAGGTCAGTAGTGAGGAACACGGGCGAGGGGTTATTCACCCCTACGGCTGGGAGATCGCTCACATGGCGGCAGGCGCGTGTCAGTGGGCCGAGCGACGGTCGTTGGGTAAGGAGGGCAGCGGATCGCCGATGAGATTGCCGCGCTTCGCTCGCAATGACAGTGGGAGTTGCCGACGGAGGGGGTAGGTGAGTAGGGAGGAGCACGGGCGAATGATTGTTCGCCCCTACGGCTGGGGGATCGTGCACATGGCGGAAGGTGCGTGTCTACAGGAGGGGCGACGGTCGTCGGGGTTAAGGAGATGACAGCGGATTGCCGGCGAGATTGCCGCGCTTTGCTCGCAACGACAGCGCGGTGGCATAAGGGAAAGGTATGCAAGTGCGGAGCACGGGGCGGACGATTGTTCGCTCTTACGACCGACGCCGCACAGGTGGCAGGGTCGGCAGGCAGAGTGCTGCTCCAGTCACGGCGACTGGGATGGGTCAATTGACAGCGATTTGGGGCGGATTTAGACTGCCATGCACCCGGTTGGCGGTCATTGACACCTGAATGCAATGGCCGTGTCGCTGGTCTCCTGGCCACGCCGGAAGCGACTTGCCGGGGATTTGCGTAGCGCTTAGCAGGACGGATATGGTCGTTTCAGTAGATACACAATGCCTGCGTCTGACCGACGAGAGCGGGGAACGTGGGGTGCTGTTGGGGATGCGGTGTTCGCAGTGCGACGTATGCGTTTTCGGGCCGGCGACTTTCTGCCAGTCGTGCACGGCACCAGACCTGCAGGAAGTGGAGCTGTCGACGGAGGGAACGCTGTACAGCTTCACGATCGTCAGGGTGCCGCCGTCGGGATGGCCGGGGCCGGTGCCGTACGTGTTGGGCGAGGCGGAATTGCCCGAGGGGCCCCACGTGCTAGCGGAGGTGATCGAATGCGCGCATGACGATCTGCGGGTGGGGATGGCGGTCACGCTAGCGCTACAGACGGTAGCCATGAGCGGTGTGGAAGGCTCGGAGAGGGCGGTGTACAAGTGGCGACCCATCTAGAGAGAGCAACGAGATTGCCGCGCTTTGTTCGCAATGACAGGTTCGGAGGGGCGGGCGCGGGTTTGACGCGCTTTGCTCGCTATGACAGCTTCGTTTGGGCGCACGCGGGTTTGACGCGCTTCGCTGGCATTGACAGGTTCGCAGGAGTGGACGCGGGTTTGACGCGCTTTGCTCTCAATGACAATCAGGTGGTGGAAAGATGACGCAGTTTCGGCCCGGGCGCGAAGTGATGGTAGTGGGAGTGGGATTGCACGCCTTCGGGAGATTTCCCGAGCAGAGCCTGTCGGACCTGGCGCGGGACGCCGTGGTGGACGCGCTGCGGGATTCGGGCGTGCCGTGGTCGGCGATACCGGTGGCGTACTTCGGGCACGTGTATTACCACGGGATGTCGATCGGTGAGTCGACGCTGGCGCAGCTTGGGTTGACGGGGGTGCCAATCATCAACGTGGAGAACGCGTGCTCCAGCGGGTCGACGGCGTTCTGGCAAGCCTACTGGGGGATAACGTCGGGCGTGTTCGACATGGCGCTAGCGTTCGGGGCGGAGAAGGTGCCGAGCGGGCCGGTGACAGTGACCGCGGAGAACAGCCCGGCGCGGTACATCGGCGGCGACCACATGATGGCGGGCTACGCGCTGCGGATGAAGCGGTACATGGAGGAAACGGGGGCGCCGGCGTCGGCGCTGGCGCAGGTATCGGTGAAAGCGCGGCAGGCGGCGTCGATGAACCCGTATGCGCACCGCAAAGAAACCTACTCGGTGGAGGACGTGCTGAACTCGCGGCTGATCGCAGACCCGCTGACGCTGTACCAGTGCTGTCCGACCAGCGAGGGAGGGGCGGCAGCGGTGCTGTGCGCGGCGGATATGCTGGACACCTACGGCGTCGACAGGAGCCGGGCGATTCGGGTTGCGGCGGCGGCGCTGACCTCGGGCAACTACAACGGGCGAGGCAGCGACCACTCGGCGTTCAGCCCGTACCGGACGGAGCCGGCGGCGTTGCAAGCGTATGAGATGGCGGGGATCGGGCCTGAGGACGTGGACCTGGCGCAGGTGCACGATGCGGCGACCATCGGCGAGTTGCAGCAGATCGAGGCCCTGCATCTGACGCCGTTCGGCGAAGCCTGGAGAGCCACGGAAGAGGGGAGAACGGCGCTGGGCGGGGACATCCCGGTGAACACGGACGGGGGATTGCTGGCAATGGGACACCCGTTTGGGGCGTCCGGGATCCGGATGGTGCACGAAACGGTAATGCAGTTGCGGGGCGAAGCCGGGCCGAGGCAGGTGGAGAACGCGCGGGTCGGCGTGGCGCAGTGTTCGGGGGCCGGAGACGTTACGACGGTGCATATCCTGACGAAATAGGGGAAAGAACGAGGTTGGCGCGGTTTGGGTCGTCATTATGGCGAGATCGCTGACCACAACGGGATTGCCGCTCTGCGCTCGCAATGACAAACACACATGGATCTACGAGATTGACGCGCTACGGTCGCAATGACGATAATTCATAGAGTTCCGTCATTTCCGCGTCGCGCCAGGAACGACAGGAATGCGTGAGGCAGCGGGCCAGCGGCATTGGGCTACGAATGACGGGTTGGGACGAACATGGCGAACTACCTGATCATGGCTGCGATGAAGGGTCGATTTATGTCGGAACAGGGGAACCTGTACGACAACTTCCAGATGCTGGGTTACATGGAAGGGGCCACGCCGTTTGACGCGGTAGGGGCGTTTTTTGACCGGCCCAAGTTTCCGATCGCGTGGGCGGACGTGGAGTACATGTGGGCGGAACGGCTGGCAGATGACTCGGCGAACGGGCACCACGGGGAGTACGAGAAGGTGTACATCGCCTCGCTTCGGGAAAGGTGGGAAGGGAGTTCGCGGAATTGAGGTTTGGGCCCGCCGAAGGTGTGGGCGGGGAAGCGATGCAATGGGAATCCAATGAGGGCGGGTTGTGCACCCGCCCTCATGAATTGTCACCGGGATATTTGGCGCGTTGGCCGGATTAAGTGGTTGGCTCGTGGGTCTGGCAGTGAGTGACGTTCACTCTAGAGCGAGACTGCCGCGCTTCGCTCGCAATGACACTACCCACGGGCGTTAGACAGCAGCAGCCTTGTCGCGGAGGCGGGTGAACTCGGTGCGGAAGCCTTCGGCGAGGGCGCGGCGGTCGGTGCCGTGGAGGACGAAGCGGGCACCCTGCTCGATCCAGTACTCGGAAAGTTCTGGGGTCTGGTGGTGGACCAGGGTTGGCAGGCCGCGGGCTTCGCACTTGTCGATGATGCCCTTGACAGTGGTCTTGTAGATTTCCTGGGCGTAGTCGTCGGGCACACCAAGGGAGATGCTCATGTCGTTGGGGCCGACGAAGACGGCGTCGATGTGGGGAACATCAAGCATGGCGTCAAGGTTGTCGACGGCGGCCTGGCTCTCGATGCCGATGATGCAGATGTTGTCGCGGTTGCGGCTGGCGAGGTACTCCTGACTGGCGTCGCTGGGGAACCTGCCGGACTCGAGGGCGTCTTCGGCGGCAGCGCCTTTGAGGGGGCGGAACTTGGCAGCCTTCACGACCTCGCGCACCTGATCAACGGTCTCGCAGTAGGGGGCGAGGATGCCCTGAGCGCCGGCGTCGATGGCCATAGTGACGTAGTGGGAGTCGGGGATCGGGATGCGTACGATGGGCACGACGCTGATGGTGCTGAACATTGTCAGGTAGTCGCCCAACTCGCCGCGGCTCCGGGGGCTGTGCTCGGTATCAATGATGACATAGTCGAGGCCGACGCCGTCGAGGATCGGTATCCAACGGGGGTTACGGTTAATGCTGATCATGGTGCCGAAGATACGGCCGCCCTGTTTGAGGGTCTGCTTGAGGTCTGCGCCGCTCATGGGGTGGATTGCTCCTTGGGGTGGGATTTACCGGGAGTATAGCACGCAACGAATCGGGCTCATCAGGACCGGCCGGGGAGGCACGAGAGCGGTGATCAAGGACCTTCCAAAGTCGCTCACAATGGTGTTTCGTCCTGATCTATCATCTGCGATTGGAAGGGAACGTGGAGCGTTTTTGAGCAGGCAACGGGGTTCCCACTTTCGAAGGAACGATGGATCAGCTTTGGCGAGGCTCAGAGCAGTGGCGTGGAGCACGGCGGGAGCCGGTCAGGTGTGCTACACTGGGCTGGTTGAGAATACAAGACAACCGATTGCGTAATTCGGGGTAATTGTTGCGGGATCAGTATCGATATATTGGCGAACAGGGTGATTGGGACGAGGCGGTGGAGGAGTTGCGCCAGGCGCCGCGGCTGGCGGTAGATACTGAGCGAAACGGCCGGTTCGCGTATCGTGAGCGGATCTGCCTGATTCAGATTTCCGACGGGCGCGGGACGCACCTGTTGGACCCATTGTCGGTGAAGGGACTGGATGCCCTGGGCGGGTTGCTAGCGGACGAGGCAGTGACCATAGTGATGCACGGATCCGAAGAGGATGTGCGTTACTTTGATCGTGATTTCGGATTTCCGGTAAACAACCTATTCGACACTGGAATGGCGGCTCGATTCCTAGGAGTGAGCAGGCCAAACCTGGGCGCGGTACTGGAGGAGTTCTGCGGCGTCGAGATCGCCAAAGACCCCAAGCTGCAAGTGTCCCACTGGGGTTTACGGCCGCTGTCGGGTCCGGCCCTTGATTACGCGGCCAGCGACGTACACCACCTGTTGCCGCTGGCGGATGAGCTGGAGTACCGGCTGGACAAACTGGGCCGCGCGGAGTGGGTGCAGGAAGAGTGCGGACGGATCGAGGCGTTGCGATATCCACCGGAAGAACCCCTGGAGACGGCGTTTCGCCGGGTGAGGGGGTGGGAAGGACTTAATCCCAGGGAAGCAGCGGTGCTGATGGAGTTGTACGCGTTTCGCGACGGGAAGGCGTGCGCCTGGGACGTGCCGCCGACGATGGCGACGAGCAACGGAGACCTGCTGGAACTGGCGCAGTGCGACGGAAGTCCGCCACTGGGAATTGGTGGAATGCTGGCATCCCGCTGCTTTGGGGAATTGATGGAAGCGATCGAGCGGGGAATGACCGCCCCGGAGGCGCCGAAGCCGCCGAGGCCGGACCGGAGCAGCGAGGTCTGGACGCACGAAAGCCGGGAGCGGCTGAAGGCTTTGAAACAGTGGCGAACGGAGTTGGGGCAGGAACTGGAATTGGCGGTGAGCCACATCTGGCCGACGCCCAGCTTGGAGAGGATCGCACTGAAGCCCGACAGGCTGGACTATGAATTAGACGGCGGCGACGGGGAAATCCGGCGGTGGCAGCGGGAGGAGTTTGGGGATGGGTTATCGAGGCTGGTGAGCCCACAGTGACCGCAATCAGGGCGTCCGCAAAGTGCGGACGCTCTGAACTTTTCCTGGTTGTTCGTTGAACCGGATTTGCCGGCGATACAGGGCCGGCGCTCGGCGTGTGTGCTCGAATAGTCACAATACGGCGACGAGATTGCCACGCTTCGCTTGCAATGACGGGGTAGCGGGGCATTTCGTTCCACCCGAGCGGGCGGCGCCATCGCCCTAACCTTCGGCGGTGGTGGTCAAACGCTTGCGTCACCGCGACGCGGTTGCCCGCGCTGCGCTCGAAATGACCGGGGCCGTGCGGCACTACGTTTCGCGCGAGCAGGCTATCGAGACAGGGAGATGATTAACGGGCGGTCATCCGGCGACGGGGTCATGCGCCGAAGGTCATCAGCTCCTCGCAGAAGCGCGCGGTGTTTATCAGGTCGGGGACGACGACGTACTCGTCGATGGTGTGCATGAGGTTGGTGGACATGCCGACCACGACGCTCTCGATGCCGTGAAGGCGGAACACGTTGCCGTCGGTGCCGCCGCCGGAGGGCCGAATATCGGGTTCCAAGCCCATATCGCGCATGACCCGGCTAACGAGCCGCGCGGTGGCTTCATTGGGATCGAGGCGGTACATCTGGAACATCATTTCCAGGTTTTCGTTGATCTCCGCTTCAGAGTAGCGGCCGCGAATGGTGTTGAGGGCGGCGACGAGTTGCATGCGCATGAGCTCGAGGGACTCCATGTTCATGCTGCGAAACTCGCCGGACACGGTGGCCGCGGACGGAACGGCGTTGCGAACGGTGCCGCCGGAAATGGTGCCGACGTTGAAGGTGGTCTCGTGGTCGATGCGGCCCTGGGGAAGTTCGGCGATGATATCGCTGGCGATCCGGATGGCGGACAGACCCTTCTCTGGTTCGACGCCGGCGTGGGCGCCGCGGCCCTTGATGTCAATGTCGAAGGCCATGTAGGTGGGGCTGCCGCCGGTGATGGTGTTCACCGGGCCGTTGCCGTCGAAGACGACGGCCTCGGTGCTGCTGATCATTGAGAAGTCGAGGTTGGATGCGCCGACGAGGCCGATTTCCTCGCCCCGGGTGAACACAACCTGGACCGGGCGGCGGGGGCGATTGTCCTCATGGACAGCCTGCAGCGCCTCGAGGATGGCGGCAACGCCGGCCTTGCAGTCGCCGCCGAGGATGGTGTTGCCATCGGAGGTAACGAGGTCGCCAACGACCTGGGGCTTGATACTGCGGCCGGGGTCGACGGTGTCCATGTGGGCCGAGAGCAGGAGGGGGCTGTCCCCGTCCTCGCGGGCGATAACGTTGCCGTGTTCGTCGCGGGCAACCTGGAAGCCGAGGTTGGACAGACGATCGGAGACGTGGAGAGCGACGTCCCACTCCTCACCGGACGGGCTGTCGATACGGCACAAGTCGCAGAAGTCGTTGATCAATCGTTCCTGGTTGGGCATGGGCGCACCTCTTTGGTCGGACAGTACAATTCGTGCGCATGCCGGTTTCCTTACCAGTAACGGCGAAAGAGGGGCGGAAGTCCTTCACAGCAACGGCAAACACCGCGAAAGAGGGACTACCCCGCGGCTCCGCAGCTTGCAATGACAAAACCGGGTACGCGTGAGCGGTTCAATTAGGTTGCCTATTATATCGTGGGTTACTAGAATTATGACGCCATGCCAGCAGAGTTGAACATACGCCAAGCCGGAGTCGACGATGGCGAGATCATCACCAGATTCAACGCGGCGATGGCGTTGGAGTCCGAAGGGGTATCGCTGGACCGTGCGACGCTGCGAGCGGGAGTTGACGCCGCGTTGACGGATGAGTTAAAGGCGTTCTACCTGTTGGCGGAGACCGAAGGGGACCCGGTGGGTCAACTGATGGTCACGACCGAATGGAGCGACTGGCGCAACGGGTGGATCTGGTGGATCCAATCGGTTTATGTTAAGCCCGAAGCGCGGCGGCAAGGGGTGTACCGAAGGCTGTACCAACGGCTCACGGAGATGGCCATTGCACGAGGGGACATTCGGGGCATGCGGTTGTACGTGATGCGGGAGAACCGGACGGCAAAGCGAACGTACGAAGCGCTGGGCATGAGCCATTCACACTACGATCTATACGAGACGGAACTGTGAGATGGCGTCGACCCAATGCCGTTGGCGACATCGAGCAATGGTTCCAAGTCCCGAAAGATCGGGAATTGATCGGGCGAGTTGCTCCGGAGATCCCGAAGCGATGAGGATCAGCGGGCAGGAACGATGAGCACGGGCGGGGATTTACCGACGGAATTTCACTACACGGCGCGGGGACAACTGGCCCTGAGGGCGGGCCAACTGCACGCGGCGATTGACGATTTCAACCACGCGCTGGAGATCAACGACGAATTCTCGCCGGCCTACTACTACCGGGGCCTGGCATACCGCAACGGCGGAGACCTGAACCAGGCGATTGCGGACTACACGCGGGCGATAGTCGCCGATCCCGAATATCCGGTGCCGTATTACGCTCGGGGCGTGGTGAGGCGGCATCTTGGTTTCTACGAGGACGCGATCAGCGACTACACCGCGGCGATCGAACTGGAACCCGACGACGCTGACTACTACTACGCGCGAGGGGTGGCCCGGATCTCGCTGGGACGGTACCAGGAAGCGATCGCTGACTTCCTGGCGTGCGGGAGGATAAACCCGGAGCACTCCAACGCCCTGTACAACCTGGGGATTGCGTACCGGGACACGGGTGATCGGGAAACGGCCCTGGGCTACTACGACGGGGCGATAGAGCTCCGGCCGCGCGAGCCGGATTATCGATACGCCCGAGGCAACCTCTACAGCGACCGCAGAGAGTACGACGCGGCGATCGCGGACTACGACGCCGCCATCGCGCTGGTGCCCACGTTCGCCAACGCGCTGTACAACCGGGGGATTGCCAAGCGGAACCGGGGCGAGCCGACCGATGCCATCGCCGATTTCGACGAGGCGCAGGCGTGCGGGATGGATACGGCGACGCTGCACCACAACCGGGGAGTGGCGCGGGCGGATCTGGGCAATCATGAAGCGGCGATTGCGGAGTATGAAATCGCGATCGAAAAAAACGCGGAACTGGCCGGCGTCTGGCTATCGATGGGGAACTCGAAAGCGGCACTGGGAGATTACGCGGCTGCGGTCGAAGCCTTCGGGAAAGCGGTGGAATTCAACACGAGCCTGGCCGACGCATACCGGGGCAGAGGCCTGGCCAACCGCGCACTGGGCAACGAGGACGCGGCCGCGGCAGACCTGATCGAATACGCGCGGCGGACGGGCGGTCCCGTCTAATGGGCAACGGGTCGTGGGGCGGGTTACGGGCCGGCGAACAGATCGGCAATCTGGAATACGCGATCGATGACGATGCGTTGGCGCAATACCGGCTGCTGGTGGGCAGCGATGGGTGTTTCCCCAACCTGATTGCGGAAGACTGCCGGGCGATGCTGGAAAGGCACGCGGCGGGGGAAACGCTGACCACGGTCTGGCAGCGGCTGGATTTCTTGCGCCCGCCGATCATGGGGCGACGGATACAGGTCGGTGGATGGGTGAGGGAACTACGGGAGGAGCGCTGCAGACCGTGGATCAAGATGGCAGCGTTTGCGGTCGACGAGATCGGCACGGAGATACTGCGATCGGAAGCCGCTTTCGAATTGGCGAGTCAGCAGGCCCAGCCCGGGGCATTCGCTGAAGGCAAGCGGGACAACCCAACAGTGAGGAACCTTGCGCGGGGCCGCGCCAGCGACGGCGGCCACCTGGGTCGGCTGCGGCTGCCGGCTGCCGAGGAGTTGGTGGGGCACCCCAATGCGGCGAAGGCGATGTTTGGGATGGAGATTGCGAGAGACGGCAACGGACTAACGTCGTTTACGGCAGGATGGTTGGAATCCCTACTGGGCGGGGATTTCGGCGGGGACTTCCGGTGGGGCGGCAGAATGTCGATTGCCTATCATCGGGCAGTGTCGCCGGGCGTGGAGCTGTGCTGCGATGGCGTGGTGATCGGTCACGACACGAACGCGGCGGGCGTAGAGACACGGCGGGTGATCATGTCGGTTTGGAATGCGGCCGATTACCGGGTGGCGACGGCAGAGGCGGTGGTGCAGTCGCCGAGTCCGCGCCTCCTGTAATGACGAGGGCAGGCGTTCAGATCATCAGCGGGCCAGCCGAGTTGAGGGACAGTCCGCGATCAAACATCATGGGACGACTTCACAGGAGGATTTATGCAGCAGCGTGAGGCGCCGAACGTGCCGGTGCCGGAGAACTGGCAAACGGGCCTGGCGATTGTGGCCCACCCGGACGACTTGGAGTACGGAGCGGCCGCGGCAATCGCCAAGTGGACCGCTCAAGGGAAGCGCAACACGTACGTCATGGTCAGCCGGGGAGAGGCGGGGATCGACTCGATGCACCCATCGGAGGTGGGGCCGCTGCGGGCGCAGGAAGAGATCAACAGTGCGCGGGTTGTAGGCGTGGACACGGTGGAATTCCTGGGTCACACCGACGGGGTGATAGAGTACGGCCTGCCGCTGCGGCGGGACCTGAGCCGGGCGATACGGAAATACCGGCCCGACGTGGTGATCACGATCAACCATCACGTGCAATTCTTCAGCGGACATCTGAACATGGCGGACCACCGCTGGGTGGGACTGGCGGTGTTCGACGCGGCGCGAGACGCGGGAAATCGCTGGATCTTCCCGGAGCTGCTGGACGAAGGGCTGGAACCGTGGAACGAAGTGCGTTTTGTGGCGGTGTTCGGCTCGACGGTTCCGACACACGCGGTGGACGTGTCGGAACACTGGGAGACGGGGTTGGCGTCGCTGCGAGAACATAGGGTGTACCTTGACAACCTTGGTGACGTGGGGAACAGCCCTTTCGAGTTTCTGACGGCGCACGCCAGGGAAGCTGGAGAGGGATTCGGATGTCGATACGCGTCCTATGCGGAGCTGGTGCTGATCAACGAGCGTTTTTAGGCGCTGTGGCAACCGCATATCAATGGGCGCAGCGTGCAACGCGGGGGCATTCGGAGGAGCGAGGCGGCGCGGCGATCCCGTAGCCCGGACGACGTTTCCTCCGTCGCCGAGATTGCCACGCTGCGCTCGCAATGACACATTCGGTATAACGCGCTCTGACAAAACCGGTATAACTGAACGGCCCTGGAGTACAACGCAGGCAGGGTTCACAGAAGGGAGAACAGGACATGGCGGGATTCAGCGAGCAACTGAGGGCGGAGGCAGAACCGATTTGGGAGGCGATTTTCCGGCATCCCTTCTTGCGGGAGATAAAGGACGGAACGCTTCCGCTGGAGACTTTCCAGTATTACCTGGGGCAGGACTACCATTACCTGGAGGGGTTCGGCAGGGCCGTAGCGATGACGCTGGCGAAGTCGCCAGACTCGGACCTGCTGAAGGAGTTGGCGCACCGGGTGATGACGCCAGTGGAGCGGCCACTACACCACGTGCTAATTGAAGCGGCAGGTCTCACGATGGAGGAAGTGGAGGGTGCGACCAGGTCACCGACGAACACGGCGTACGTGAATCACATGCTGGTGACGGCGGCGATGTACGGGCTGGGTCCGACGGCGGCGGCGCTACTACCGTGTCCGTGGACGTACCATCTGCTCAAGGACGAAGTGGGGCAGTCGGAGCACCCGCTGTACGGGCAATGGACGCGGTTTTACGTAGAAGGGTTCCTACAATCGAGCGTGGACGCGTGGACGGGCTTTGTGGACGAGATGGCAGAGCGGGTTGGGGGCCAGGAGAGGGAGGCGATGCGGTACGCGTTCATGGCGAGCAGCCGGTACGAGTACATGTTCTGGGAAGCTGCCTACCGGCGCGAGGGATGGGAGGTTTAGGTTTGGAAGTGTCGTGCGAACATCGGGTTGCGAAGCGTGAGACAACGAAAGGATAGGGAGGCGCTACATGCCGTACGCAGAGATCAACGGAACGCAGATGTTTTACGAGAGCCACGGCGAGGGGCCGGCGCTGGTGTTTGCCCACGGTCGAGGCGGCAGCCACCTGAGCTGGTGGCAGCAGGTAGCAGCATTCCAGCATGAATATCGGTGCGTCACGTTTGACCATCGCGGCTGGGGATTGACGCTCGGCACCGGCAAACTGCCGGAACCAGCAACGTTCGTCGCCGACCTGGAAGCGCTCTTGGACCACCTTGAGATCGAGCGGGCGGTACTGGTAGCGCAGTCCATGGGCGGCGTAACGAGCCTGGGGTTCGCGCTGGCGCATCCGGAGCGGGTGACCGGCCTGGTGCTGGCGGACACGACGGGAGGGATCGGCGATCCGTCAGTGGTGTCGCTGCTAGAAGACGTACATCCGCCGGAGGACCCGCTGCGCCGGGCACTGAGCGACGGGTTCATCGAAAGCCAACCGGAGTTGACCTTCCTGTTCGGATCGATCGGCAGGATGAACCCGCCCATGCCGGTGAGCATCGTATCCGGACTGTTCCGGAACCCGGCTGGGCCGCAGGCGGCTGACCTGGCGGGGTTTGCGGCGCCGACGCTACTGGTGGTCGGAGAAGAGGACCGCATATTCCCGCCGAATGTGATCGAGGCGGCGCACCGACTGATACCCGGGAGCCGGCTGGAGGTGGTGGCCGGGGCCGCGCATTCGACCCACTTCGAGCAGGCGGCGATCTTCAATCGATTGCTGGCCGGGTTCCTGGCGGAAGTTGGCGTGGGGACGGTGGGTGTCGCGGCGGACGATTAGAGCGCAGTCGATCGACAGCGGCAAGGGCCGAAAAAGTAGGGGCGGATGATTATCCGCCCCTACGATGCTATGCCGGATACCTGAAGACAGGTGATTAGAAGGGAAGGTGCTCTGCGATGTCGTTCTCGGTGCGGAATGGGCCCCATTCCCGCGGCACGTTGAGGAGGCGATTCTCCAGATCGTCGACGCTGTTCTGGCCGCAGTAGGCCATGGCGCGGTTGAATTCCTCGCGGAGGAGTTCCAGCATGTGGTGGACGCCCTCGGCTCCGTTGACGGCGAGGGCCCAGTAGAGGGGCCGGCCGACCGCGACCGCCTTGGCTCCCAAAGCCAGAGCCTTGAGCACATCGCTGCCACGACGCACGCCGGAGTCGACGTAGACCTCGGCTTTGTCCCCGCAGGCGGCGACGATTTCGGGCACCATTTCGATGCTGGACATGGTGCTATCGAGCTGGCGACCACCGTGAGTAGAGACCAAGACCCCGTTGACGCCGTGGTCGACAGCCATACGAGCGTCTTCGGCGACGCGAACCCCTTTGAGCACGAGAGGAAGGTCGGTAAGGCCGCGGAGCCAATCGATTTCGTCCCAAGTCAGCGGGGGAGACTGAGGCATTTCCCAACGGGGTGATTCGTCGGTTCCACTGACCGCGGCCAATTGGTCTTGCTGCGCACGGAAGTTACCGAGTTCGCCGGGCCGCTCATAACGGTTACGAATGTCCCGTTCCTTGGGGCTCGGGGCGGGAGTGTCGACGGTGAGGACGATGGCGCGGAAGCCGGCGGCCTCAGCGCGCTTGACCAAGTTTTCGGTGATGTCGTAGCCGCGGTGGTAAAGCTGGAACCACAGAGGGCCGGTGCCCGCCTCCGCGATCTCCTCCATACTACAGTTGGACGAGGTGCTGCACATCATCAGGGTGTTGGACATGCCGGCACCGCGAGCAGTTGCGCACTCCGCTTCCGGATGGGCGTTGCCGTGGCCACCGGCGGGGGAGATCATTACGGGGAAGCTGATGTCCTGGCCGAGGACGGTGGTGGAGACTTTCCGCTCGGTAGTGTCGCGCATGAAACGCGGGCGCAGGGTCAGCGCTTCGAAAGCGGAACGATTACGGGCGGTGGTGAATTCGTCCATCGAACCGGCTTCGATGAACTCCCAGTTGTTGTGGGGCAACACCTGTTTCGCCCGAGCCTCGTAGTCGTAAAGGTTAATGGGGTCCATTCTCATGGGGATACTCCGGGCGTTGACTGGATCGGGAAGTCAACTGTTGGGATGCCGCAGAGTAGCATCACAGGTTTAGCCTGACAATAGCATCGGCGACGTCCGGGAGCATTCTGTACTCGTCGGCCTGCGAGTCGAAAGACATTGGGTGGGGCAGGGACACATTGTGAACGCGCCGGATCCGTCTCACGGCGTGCCCTTGCGAAGAAAGGCGGCCGGACAGTTGGCGCACGGTCAGGTGCATTTCTTCCAGCAAAGCCTGGCGAGACAGAACGTAGCCCGCGCTTTGGGCAACTCTTTGATAGATTTCCCTGGCATCAGCGGCCAAGAAGCCCCAAAAAGTTCGGACATGTTCAATGGTCCAACGACCTTCAGGGACGGGTGACGACGCGCTTGGCTGGACATCGTCAGGAGGTTCCGCAGGCACGATCACCACGGATGTTTCGGTATTTTGAACAACAGGCAAAGGGACACCAGCATCTCCGACCGCAAGTTGTCGCATCGCAACGATCACTTCATCGGCATCGCCTTCAAATGTCAGGGCAACCTTTACCATTGTTTTACCTCGCGGTGTCAGTTCCGCGACAAGTCTAACACATTATTACGAGGGGTCAACATACGCTTTAGGTGTTGGACGGATAGACGAGTTTACAAGTATGAAACCAAAAGGGCGGGTTTTGAACCCGCCCTTGAACAACGTTGGCTTGACAAGCCCGAGTTGCGGCTATTGTCCTTCGTCGTGGGGGCCGAAGGGGACGATGCCCGGAATCCACCATTTCTCCCAAGTCTCGTCGATGCGATCCTGGAAGAACTTGAGGTCTTCCTCGTTGAGGTGGGCGAAGCGGCCCTGGCGCTGGAGGTAATCCGTGACGGGCTTGCGCTTCCGGATGCCACGGGAGATGGCGCGCGAGGGTCCGTTAAGGATCAGTTCGTTGTCGACGATCTCGTACTGCACCCAGATGCCAGTTTCCACGGCAAGCATACCCAACTCGTGGGAGTACTTAGGGTCGTAGTCCCAACCCTTGGGGCACGGGTCAATGCTGTGGATGAAGGTCGGGCCGCCAATGGTGAGGGCGCGCCGGATCTTGTTGGTGAAGTCTGGGCCGTAGGACCCGCAGGCGGTGGCGATGTAGCGGACGTCAGGATGGCCCGCGGCCAGCATGGGGACGGTGTTCTTCTTCCAGCGGCGGTTCATGATGCGGTGAACCTTGCCCGGAGGGGAGAAGGTGGAGTTTGCGCCCCAAGGGCTGGAGCCGGACACCTGAATGTCGGTGTTGGCGTAGGACTCGTTGTCGTAGCACAGGATGAGGAGGTTGTACTCATCGTGCTGCAGAGCGGCGGAGATGGCGGACAATCCCATGTCCACACCACCACCATCACCACAGAAGGCGATGACATTGATGGGTTCTTCCTTCATCTTGCCTTTGCGCATGAGCGAGGCCAAGCCGGCGGCGGTGCCAGTAGCAGCGGAGCCGCTGGAGCCGAGCTGGGTGTGCATCCACGGCACGACCCACGGGGTGCTGTAGTAGGTGGTGTTGGCCACGTACATGCAACCGGTGCTGCCCACCACGATCGTGCGGGGGCCGGCGGCCTTGATCATGAGACGCATCACGAGGGCGGATTCGCAGCCCTGGCAGGTGCGGTGCCCGGAGGTAAAGCCTTCGAACACCGGGATCTGCTTGACGCCCCTAACTTGGGGAAGGTCTTGAGTCATGGTAGTCATAGCGGCACTCCTAATCGCGCACACCAATCCAGGTGTTTTCTTGCTCGACCCGTCCGGAGTCGATTGAGTCCTGGACCATGGAGGTCATCTCTTCCACGTCGCGGACCAGGATTTCCCGGCCGCCGAGGCCGGCGATAAAGCTCTGCATGAGCGGTCGGCTGTCCAGAGTGTACAGGGCGGAACGGATTTCATTGAACAGCACGCCTCCGTAGGAGGGCGAGCCGTAAGAGTAGTCTCGGTCGATGACACCGACGGCCTTACAATGGCTGAGGGCTTCACGGATCTCATCGGTGGCGAAGGGGCGGAAGAACTTGACGCGGACAAAGCCGACCTTCTGGCCCTGCTCGCGCATGCGTCGAACGGCGACGCGGACGGGCATGGCAAGGGTCCCCATGCCGACGAATACGATGTCGGCGTCCTCGGTCATGTACTCTTCGATGAACGGACTGTCGTCACCGCGACCGAAGAGTTGCTTGAACTCATCGTAGGCTTCCCGGATCACATCGCTGCTGCGGCGCATGGCGTCGTCGGTCTGGCGACGGATTTCCATGAGCCAGTCCTCGTTGACCTGCGGCGCAACGGTAATGGGGTTGTCGGGATGCAGTTGGAGGCGGCCCCGGTCGTACTGAGGCAGGAACTGGTCAACCTGCTCCTGGGTGGGCACGTGCACGATGGCCTGGGAGTGGGTAAGGAAGGAGCCGTCGCAGGAGATGGCCATTGGCAAGAAGACTCGGGGGTCTTCGGCGATACGCCAAGCGAGGAGGGCGATGTCCAAGGCCTCCTGGGCCGTTCCGACCCAATAGAGCATCCAGCCGAGGTCGCGCACGGCCATGGCGTCGTTGTGTTCGACACCGAAAGCACCCGGATCGTCGAGGGCACGGTTACCGACCATTGCGACGACGGGGAGGCGGAGGCCAGCGGTTACAGTGATGGCCTCAAAGGCGTAGAACCAGCCCACGCCACTGGACCCGCAGAAGGTGCGGGCACCGACGGCGGAGGCGTGCTTGACGATTTCGAACTGGGAGTGCTCGCTCTCGGCGACGATGAAGTCACAGTCGAGAGCGCCGTCGGCCTTGAGCTTGGACACGTACTGCATAACCGTGTCGTAGGGCCGGATGGGGTAAGCGGTGATCACGTCGACGTCGGCGAGGGAGCAAGCGATAGCAATGGCTTCGCTGCCACTGATGAGCTCTTCGCGCTCCTGAGGACGCTCGGTCTGGGGGAGTGTTTCGGTGGCCATCAGTCATCGTCTCCGGTGAGGGCAACTTCGGACTCAGCTTCGTATTTGCCGGGGCGGTGATAGCCGTGGCTGCGTTCGGAGTCGGCGTCGCTGGCTTTCTGGACCTGGATGAGCTCGGTCATCCATTTGTCGTAGCCGTCCTTGTCACGGGTCCAGTGTTCCCATTGGCTGTTGTTGTCGTTGAACTCGGCCTCGTTGACCATGGTGATGCAGTCGGGCACCGGGCAGACCGCTTCGCACACGGCGCAGCCGCAGCAGGCCTCCATGTTGGCGTCGTAGAGGTCGTCAGGAGTCACGTCGAAACAAGTATCGGGACACTGGAGCCAGCACAGAGTGCACTTGATGCAGGTCTCGAAGTTGATGACGGGGCGCATGGAGCGCGTGCTGAACTTCTTGAAGACCGCGTTGCGGACGGGCTCGTAGCCCTCATTGCCGCCGCGGAAGCCGCCGCCCGGCTCAATAGCCTTGATGACCAGACCTTCTTCCATTTCGTGCCAACCAGGGAGTTCAAAACTGAAGGGAGTGTCGTCGTTGCCTTCGCCAGGTTCTACCGGGCGCGAGGCGAGACGGTCGAAAGAATTGCGAGCGGAGGTCTGCTTGAGGTCACCCCAACCCTGGTCGTCGATGGCGGCGACCATGGAATCGAGGCTAACCAACTCGGGGCAAGCCTTAGCAAGAGCACCGAGGATGCGAGCGTCAGTGTGGTCGTCCTTGTACACCCAGAGGCCGGAGAAACTGGTGGACGCGGGCACGATGGCGAGGTTGTAGGCGGTGTCCTTCTGATGGATATCTTCGATCAGAGCGTCAGCCTCCTGACGGGAGGTAACGATTACGGTTCCACCGGACTTAGTCAGGGCATTGATGGGCTGCAAGCCGTACCAGGCCCAGGACTCGATGCCCTTGCACATGGTGTCGTCGACGTTGATGGTAACGTCAACCTCGCGGGCCTCATAAACGGCCAGGTTTTCTTCGAGTTCTTCGGGGCTGTCGGACACGATGGCGAACTGTTTGGCGGGAATGCCGTTGCGTTCAGGGGAGTCGCCGTAGCGGCCGAAAGCGGTACCTATTTTGCCTTCCTTACGGGCGGCAAAAACGATGGTGCGGACGATGTTCCGGGCCAGAGTTTTTTGAAAAATCCCCCGGTACACCACCTCCACTGCCACTGTGCTCATGTTGGGGAGGCCTCCTCGGTGATTGATGCGGCATTATAGCATGGGCCGATACTGAATACCGGGGGCCGAAACACGCACACCTGAACTTTCATTCACCACGATGTTGGCGATATTGAACGTACAGCGAGACCGCTTGCTTCAGGGTGGCGGATCCGGTTCGTATGTCGCCGTTGATCGGAATCCCGTGCTTAGTTTTCAGGCCCAAATTTTGGTCTCGGGAAGAGTACGCCAGCCGGTTCAGTAAGTTTCGACACTCATCGCGGTCAAAATGATCGTCCAGGTCTCCTTCAAACTGCGCTACACGCTTACAGTTGCTCACGCGGCTACGGATCGTAGTGTCACCCATTCGTCGCATTTCACGTAGGTATCGAGCGAATGCATCCCAATTTGTCGGCGGTTTATTTGCAGTCACGTTCGCCACTGTTTGCGATTCGGTGGAGCGTCTCATTCGTGCCGAATGCATGTAGCGCGCGCGACGGCTATCTTCCTTGACTTGTCTCAATCGGCCAGCCTCGGCCGTGGCGTCGATTGCGTCCAATAGACGCTCGATCGAATCGAGGGCACGGTCAGTATCGTCGTCATCGAAAGATCTGCTGTTATGAGCCCAGTCGTTGCGGATATCCCTGATTTCATAAAGCAAGTTTTTGACCCTGTACCCGAGATCTGCGTGAAACGCATCGTCCCACCGGTCAAGCATCAACCGGATTAAAGTGGATGGATCTGCATCGACTACGACGCTGGTTCTTTTGACGACAAAGGGCTGTAGACCAGCCGCGAGCTCGTTGAGCGCCTCGTCTATCACGTGTCGATTGTTGGAGAACCCGAAGACCATTGCCACTCTTCACGTTAAGAAGTGTCCTGTCGCTATTCTGGCCCTATGTTACACTGCCGAGCGATTTGTTCGAGAAAAGGAGCGTTTGGCGATGGCCCAGCGAATGAAGGCCGGGGAGGCGGTGATTGAGCTGCTGCGGCAGGAAGGAGTGAGCAAGATTTTCGGTATTGTGGGCTCGTCTTTCCTGGATGTGCTGGACCCGCTTTACGACCGCGACGACATGGAGTTCGTTGGGGTGCGGCATGAGCAGGGCGCGGCATTGATGGCCGACGGGTACAGCCGGATTGCCGGTGCTCCGTCGGTCTGCCTGGTTACCAACGGGCCGGGCGTGCTGAACCTGACTTACGGCATCGCATCAGCGTATGTGGCGCACTCGCCGGTGGTGGTGCTGGCGCCGTCGGCTTCGCGGGACCACCAGCACCTGGACTCGACGCAGGAATTCGACCAGGTGGCGTTGTTTGAACCGATCACCAAAGCCAGCTTTTCCATCAACAAAGTAGAACGGCTGCCCGACGCGCTGCGGCAGGCATTCCGGATCGCAACATCGGGGAAGATGGGGCCGGTGCTGGTGGACATTCCACGGGACCTGCTGCCGGGAGCAGAGGTTGACGTGGACCTGATGGTACCTGAGGCGTATCGAACGGGACAAGGACGTTCGCGGGGAGACCGGGCGCAGGTTGAGGCGGCGGCACGGGAGATACTGGCGGCGAAACGGCCAGTGATCGTGGCCGGCGGCGGAGTGGAATGGAGCCTGGCTGACGGCGCAGTAGCACGGCTGTCAGTGCTGACTGGCGCGCCGATTGTCACGTCGTACGGGCGGGCGGACGCAGTTCCCAACGATCATCCCAATTATCTGGGGCACCTGGGACGCCTGGGGGCGCAGGAAGCGATCGACGCGACCCGCAATGCCGACGTGATCGTGGCGGCGGGAACACGGCTAGGTCAGTCAACGACGTTCTTTGACAACCGGTATATACCGGCCGACGCGCGGATCGTGCATATCGAGATTGACCCGAAAGAGATCGGGAGGATCTATCCCATCGCGGTGGGCGTCGAGGGCGACGTGGGCGCGGTGGTGGAGGAGATCAGCGGGATCGTCGCCGAGGCTGAGCTCAGGCCGGACCCGGAATGGAAGAGCCGGGTGGCAGGGTGGAACGCGGCGAGGGCTGCACGGCTGGCTGCGGAGGGAGAGCTGACCGGGGACTACATCAAGCCGCAGCGGGTGTACGCAGAGCTGCGGAAGGTGATGCCGAGGGACGCCATCATTGCGCTGGACGCGGGGTTGACGCCGAACTTCGGGCAGGACCGGCTGAACTACTACCAACCACGCAGCCTGATCATGGCACTGGACCTGGGCGGATTGGGGTTCAGCTTCCCGGCTTCCATTGGGGCTAACTTTGCAGCGCCGGAGCGGCCGGTGGTGAATTTCAACGGCGACGGCGGATTCCTCTTTAATGCGCAGGAATTTGAGACCGCAGTGCGCTACGGGTTGAAGAACATCTCCGTGGTGATGAACAACGACTGCTGGGGATCTGAAAAGGCGTACCAGAAGTACGCGTTCAACGAGCGGTACGTGGGTGCGGACACGGTGAACCCCCGGTTCGACAAGTATGCGGAGCTGTTCGGCGGGACCGGATTTTATGTCGACCGGCCGGAGGACATAGCCGAGGTGTTCGCGCAGGCGCTGGCGGTGGACGGGCCGAGCATCATCGAGATACCGACGGATCCAGACGAGATGCCGAGACCGGCGCGGCTGGCCGAAGTGCAGGCGCCGGCGTCGGGTGGATAGTGATCATGGCGACCTACGACATCATCAAGCCGACAGACGTTGACATTACGGGCAACGCAATCGTCATCAACTGGGATGACGGGCACCGGGGGATCTATCCGCACCGGATGCTGAGACTGCGCTGCCCGTGCGCGTCGTGCGTGGAGGAGATGACGGGGCGGGCGTTGCTGAGTCCGGACAGTGTGGCGCAGGACGTACGGGCGTTGGACCAGATGGCAGTAGGGCAGTACGCGCTCCAGTTCCTGTGGAGCGATACCCACTACACCGGCATCTACACGTACCGAACGCTGCGAGCGGCCTGCACGTGCATCGCTTGCAACGAGGAACGGGCACGATCAGGCGGAGACTGAACCGGGGCAGAGTCGAATCCTGCCCCTGGGTTCGAGGTCCACGCGATGACAACTAGGTGGTCGGCGCGTCGTCCGTGTTTCGGCCTCGGAAGGTACCGGGCCGGTTGCGCAGTTTGGGTGACGTAAACGTGTCGGACTTGAAGGAAAAGTTGGAAATCTGGCGGGTTGCCGGCTGCCCGCAGGACTTGCAGTCGGTGGGGTCATCGGCGCGGGAAACCGGGCGGATGGACTCGAAGTCGGCGCCGCAATCAGCGCAGTGATACTCGTAGATTGGCATAGACACCTCCTGTTGCGGATTATATTCTAACTGCGGCGGGTCCACACCAGGGCGAGTGTGCCGCACGCGGCAACCCTGAAAAGGGACGACGAAAGTCCGGTTTTGAAAGGAACACAAGCATGACTTCCAAACAAGTTGCAGACGTGGTGATTGTCGGCGGGGGCGCGGCGGGCTGCGCCGCCGCTTACTACCTGGCCGAGCAAGGCATCCGAGCAACGATCATAGAGCGCGAGGGCGTGGCAAGCCAGGCGTCCGGATACAACGCCGGTGGGCTGAATCCGCTGGAAGGGCACGGTTGGCCGGAACCGCTGCAACCGATGGCGCTGCAATCTTTCGCGTTGCACAAAGAGTTGTGGGGTAAGCTGCCGTCGGATACCGGGATTGAATACCAGGGGCGGATAACTTCGATCCTGAAAGTCGCGCTGGGCGAGGAAGAACTGGCGGACCTGCGGGAGACGCTGGAGACGTTCAACAACGCACCGGAATCCGGGTTCTCGGCGGAATGGCTGGAACGGGAGGATGTGTTGGCGCTGGAGCCGAGGCTCACTCCGGAGGTGATCGCGGGCGTGCGGGCGGTGGGCAACGGCGCGCTGGACGGGCTGGAGTTCACCCAGGCGCTAGCGGCGGCAGCGGAGGGACGGGGCGCGAGGGTGGTGACGGGCAGCGCGGTGGGATTCCGGCTGGGCAACGGGAAGGTTGAATCGGTAGTGACCAACGACGGCGAGATCGCCTGCGGGGCGGTATTGATCGCGGCGGGGCCGTGGTGTCGAACGGCGGAGCAGTGGCTGGACATCGCGATACCAGTGGATCCGCTGAAGGGGCAGATCATTCGGGTGCGGCCGGACGGGCCGGGCTTGGACTATGAGCTCATCGGCGGCGGCAGTTCGATGTATGCCAAGACGGACGGGCTGATCTGGTGCGGCTCTACGGAAGAAGAGGTCGGGTTTGACCTGTCCCTGACCGAAGAGGCGCGGGACAGCATCATGGGGATGGCGACACGGCTCATGCCGGCGCTAAGCGGAGCGGAACAGGTCATGCACACGGCGTGCCTGCGGCCGGTGACGCCGGACTGGCTGCCGATCGTGGGACAAGCGCCGGGATGGGACAACGTGTACATCTGCACCGGGGGCCAGAAGAAGGGCATCCTGCTTGGGCCCGCGATGGGCAAGGGAATAGCCGAGATAGTGGCATTGGGCAGCACCGAGATCAGCCTGGAAGGGTGCGATCCGGGGCGTTTTGGCGGGAAGCAAGGGTGAAAACGGTTGTCCGTATCGCCATGGGCGTACCGACGTTCGTGGCTCGAGGTCACCGGGTACCAGATGCTTTGACGGGATTGCCGCGCTGCGCACGTATTGTCACTCTTGAGCGCATGCGGCCACAAGCGAGATTGCCACGCTGCGCTCGCAATGACACTTGGAGCGCATCCGGTTGTAAAGGAGACATGTTATGACTACCAACGGCACTTCAGGCGCTTTGCGAGACATCCACGTGGTGGAGTTCGGGCAGTACGTACCCGGGCCAATGCTGGGGATGTTGCTGGCCGACCAGGGGGCACACGTCATCAAGGTGGAGCGGCCGGGCGGCGACCCGGCGCGGTCGGAGCCGGCCTTTGCCACTTGGAACCGGGGCAAGCGATCCGTGATGCTGGACCTGAAGACCGACGCCGGGCGTGAGAACGCGCGCCGGCTGGTCGCCGATGCCGACGTGGTCATCGAAAACTTCCGCCCGGGAGTCGCTGACAGTTTGGGAATCGGGTACGAGGAGCTATCGGCGGACAACCAGAGGCTGATCTACTGCTCGCTGCCGGGGTACGGCGAGGAGCACCCGAGCCGAAACGAACCGGGCTGGGATCCGGTGATCAGCGCGGAGACGGGTTTCTACCCCGAGACGAGCGATAGCGACGGCGAGCCGTTGTTCACACCGTTGCCGATTGCGAGCACGTTCTCGGCGCTGCTGGGCTCGGTGTCAGTGGCGATGGCGATCAACGCGCGGGACAAGTCGGGCAAGGGTCAGCGCATCGAGGTGCCGCTGCACTCGGCGATGTTCACCGCGATGGGCAGCCGGATCATCAAGTTCAACAACTATGAGTACGTGAACCTGTTTGACTTTCCGCGAACGGTGATGTCGCACCCGTATGAATGCGCCGACGGGCGGTGGGTTTACCACCACGGGATGTTCGAGCGCTTCGCGCGGCAGACGCTGACGGCTGCGGGCAAGACCGAATGGATCGAGGAAGTCGCGTCGTTGTTCGGCCGGCCGGTGGACGAGGACACACTGGCGTTGTGGCAGGGCCGGTTCGCCAAGATGTTCAAGGAGCGGACGGCGTGGCAGTGGGAGGCGGACATCAACGCGCAGGGTGGCGCGTGCACGGTGTGCAAGACAGTGGACGAGTGGCTGGTGCACGAGCACGCGGTGGACGCAAAGATGGTGGTGGAAATTGAGGACGCGGAGCACGGCAAGATGAAACAGCCGGGGGTGCAAGTGCGACTGAGGGGCACGCCGGGGTCGATACAGGGCCGGGCACCCAAGCTGGGAGAACACACAGATGAAGTGCTGGCAGAAGTGGCGAGCGCGTCGACGCGCGTGGTACCGAGCAACGGCCACAGCGACGTGATGTCGGCATTGCAGGGAGTCCGAGTGCTGGACCTGTGCATCATCCTGGCGGGGCCAACGTGCGGGCGGACGCTGGGTGAGTTCGGGGCGGACGTGATCAAGATCGACGACCCGACGCGGATCCTGGACCCGGTTAGCTACATAGACGTGAACCGAGGAAAGCGCGGCATCATGCTGAACCTGAAGACCGACGAAGGCAGGGCGGTTTTCTGGAAGCTGGTGGAAACAGCCGACGTGATTGTGGAGAACAACCGGAAGTCGGCGGTGCAGCGGCTGGGGCTGGGCTACGAAGAGGTCAAGAAGGTCAAGCCGGACATCGTGTACGCGTCGTTGAATGCCTTTGGATACGACGGGCCGTGGTCGGAGCGGGCCGGCTGGGAGCAGCTGGCGCAAGGGACCAGCGGGATGCAGGTGCGGCGCGGGGGGCGGGACGGCCAGCCAATGCTGTCGCCCTATGCGGTAAATGACTACGGGACGGGTCTGATGGGAGCGTACGCCGTGGCGCTGGCGCTGCACGAGCGGAACCGGACGGGACAGGGGCAGTCGGTGGACAGCGGGCTGGCGCTGACGGCAGGCCTGCTGCAGTCTCCGTACTTCCTGGATTACGACGGATTCCGGCGAGAGGATATTGAGGGAACGGACGCACGCGGATACTCGCCTCGCTCCCGCCTGTATCAGGCGTCAGACGGGTGGCTGTATATTCATTGTCCCAATGGCGGCGCCTACGGGTCGCTGTTGTCGGCGCTGAATTTCCGAGATATGCACGAGGACGGCGCCGCGATCGCCGAGGTCATTCTGGGCAACACCGTCGAACACTGGATGCAAGTGTTGCGTCCGCTGGGAGTGTCGGTTACCCCAAACCTGACGATGGAAGATTACCGGAACGATCCGGTGGTGCGGAACGCGGGGTTCATCGTGACGCGGGAGCATACCGTGTGGGGCAGCGTGGACCACTCAGGCACGACGGCGCGGTTGTCGGCGACGCCGCCGAGGCTGGGGCCGCCGGCCCCGTGGTTCGGGATGCACACGGACGAGATCCTGACGGAAGCGGGGTACTCGCCGGCGGAGATCGCGGCGCTGAAGGCCTCGGGAGCGGCGGTAGCGCCGAGCCCTTAAAGAGTCGACAGCCACGCGGATTGCCGGTGGGGGCGGATGATTGTTCGCCCCTACCGGCATTCTCGGGCGGCGGCCGGTGGTTTTTGTGCCCAACACGGTTGACATGCCAGCTCGTTCAGAACCGAGCCGGCGGTAGTAGCTGAAAGGAACCAGGATGCCTTTCACACCATTTCACATGGGGCCGGCGCTGGCGGCAAAAGCAGTCGCGGGTCGCCATTTCAGCATACCGATTTACGGTTTCACACAAGTGGCGATAGACAGCGAAGTTTTGTTGGGATTTCCGGTGCGTAGAGACCTGTCGTATCACAAAGTGATGCACACAATGGCAGGGGCGACGGCGGCGGCGCTGCTGGCGATAGCCCTGGCGCGTCCGGTATTCCGTCCGGCGGGGCGGTGGTGGAACCGCCTGGTGGGAGCTAGGGCGGGGAGCATCTGGTACATGGAGCCCGACGTGCCGGCACGGGTCACGGTGCTGTCGGCGTTGGTCGGAGCGTGGGGTCACGTGCTGCTGGACGCGCCCACGCACTCGCATATGGAGCCGTTGGCCCCGCTGGCGAGAGGAAATCCGTTGGATGGAGCGGTCTCCCTTCCGCAGACCATGGCCTGGTGCGCCGGGTTGACGGCAGTCGGGGGAGTCGCGCTGTGGATGCGGTCGGGTCTTGCACGGCGGGGAGGGGAGAGCCGGTCGGCTGGGCGGTTACGATGATGCGGGCGAGGCTGCTACGGCAATTTTGCGGGGACTCCCCTTGCGAGGACTGTGGAAAAGCCGGGAAGGCGCGCCAAGGTCTTCCGGTTACCATTGCGAGCAGCGCAGCGACGCAGCAATCCCGTTCCGGCAACAATTACCGCACCCAACGGACCATGCTACGCCGACGAGATTGGCACGCCGCGCTCGCAATGACAGTGCGAGAACCGAAAGGGCCAGGAAGGCACGCCGTTCGCGGATGCAAAGCGGGGAGCGCCGTGCTAAACTTGCGCCATCTGCCCCGCCGGAGGTAGCGGAATGCTTCGTATCTATAACACCCTGACGAAAAACGTCGAGGAGATCCGGCCGATGACGCCGGGCAAAGTGTCGATGTACACGTGCGGGCCGACGGTGTACCGGTATGCCCACATCGGCAACCTGCGCACCTATCTGATGGCGGACTGGATCCGGCGCGTTTTGACGACCGACGGCAACGAGGTCTACCACGTCAAGAACATCACCGACGTGGGACACATGCGCCAAGAGCTGGCCGAGGCTGGCGGCGATAAGATGATCATGGCGGCGTTGGCCGAAGGAAAGTCCCTACAGGAGATCGGCGAATTCTACGCGGATGTTTTCTGGCGGGACGAGGAACGGATCAACATACAGCCGGCCCACGTGTTTCCCTGGGCGTCGCACCACATCCCTGAAATGCTGGAGATGGTGGGGTCGCTGATGAACAACGGGGCGGCGTATGAAGCGGGAGGGAACATCTACTTTGACGTGAACAGCTATCCGGAGTACGGGAAGTTGTCGCGCAATGTCGGCGGCGACCTGCTGGAAGGGGTTAGGGCGGAAGCGGACCCGTTAAAGCGGGACCCGAGGGACTTCACGCTGTGGAAGGCCGCCGAGCCGGGAAGGGACGTGAAGTGGGACAGCCCGTGGGGCGAAGGATTCCCAGGCTGGCACATCGAATGCTCAGCGATGGCGCACAAATACCTGGGCGAGAAGTTCGACATCCACACGGGGGGCGTGGACAACGTTTTCCCGCATCACGAGGACGAGATCGCGCAGAGCGAAGCGACTTTTGGCCAGCAGCACGTGAACTACTGGGTGCACGGGCAACATCTACTGGCGGACGGCGCCAAGATGGCGAAATCGGCCGGAAACGTGTTCCTGATCGAGGACCTAGCGTCGCGAGGATTTGACCCGCTGGCGTTCCGGTACCTGTGCATGACGGTGCGATACCGGCACCGGATGAACTTCACGTTCACCTCGCTGCGAGCAGCGGAGAAGGCGCTAACTGGGCTGCGCAACCGGATCTGGGTATGGCGGAGCCTGTCGAGCAATGGATCCGCCAGCCATGCGATCAGCAGCGAGGGCCAAGAATGGCGAGGCAAGTTCTGGGACGCAGTGCACAACGACCTTGATCTGCCCACGGCCCTGGCGGTGACCTGGGCGATGGTGCGTTCCGAGCTTCCCGCGGAGGACAAGCTGGAACTGATCCTGGACTTCGACCGGGTATTCGGTCTGGACCTGGACCAAGTGCCGGCGCGGTACGAAATCGACCCAACCAACAGCGAGGTTATCGAGCAGCGGTCCGCGCTGCGCCAGCAATTCGCTTACCACGACGCTGATGCGATACGCGAGCGAGTATTGGCGAGTGGCATGGTGATTCAGGACGCTGGACCGATGACGCGGGTACGCCCGCAGACTCCGTTGGAACTGCAGGAAGCGCGCTGGTCCTCAGTGTCGGCTTCTCGGGAGGTACCGTCGCTGCTGAGCGAGCCTGACCTTTACGATTTCACCTTCATGATCAACGCCTATGACTACGTGGACGACGTGCGTCGGTGCGTACAGGCGGTGCTACGGTACACCGGCGGAGCGTCGGTCGAGGTGGTCGTGGTGGACAACGGGTCCACGGACGGGACGGCGGAGTATCTGGAAGAGGCGCAGGCCGAACACGACAACGTGCGGGTGATCCACTGCGACCACGTGGTGGGCGACGCGGCGGGCAAGAACATCGGACTGAAGCAAGCGCGGGGACGGTACATCGTGCTGCTGGACGCGTCGACCGAAGTGGTGGGCGATATTCTGTCGCCGGTGGCCGAGCATTTGGCGGACGACAGCATCGGAGTATTCGGCCCGTACGGGCTGACTACCGACGACATGCAGCACTTCCACGAGGAAGTGGAACGGGGCGACGCCGACGCGATGCAGGCATATTGCATGGCGTTCCGACGGGCCGACCTAGCCAAGGTCGGGTTGATGCACGAGTCGTTCCGGTTCTACCGGAACCTGGACATCGACTACTGCTTCCAGTTCAAGAACTCCGGCTACCGGGTCGTGTGCGACAGCGGCTTGCCGCTAGTACGGCACGAACACCGGCAGTGGGAGGAACTGGACGACAACCAGCGCGACGAGCTTAGCCGCAAGAACTTCGGGCGGTTCCTAAAGCGGTGGGGCAGCAGGCCGGACCTGCTGATCAATCCGAACGCGCAGGGGTTTGATACGGGGTTCCGGCACTAATATTCCGGACATTTGGCGAAACAGGTAGGGGCGAATAATTATTCGCCCCTACGAATTTGCGGGTTTGCGTTAGCGGTCAGCCGCGGCCGAACCAGTCAGGGTGGACGGCCTGGAGGCCGAGCTGGGGCCAGGCGGCGGGGGCGCCGCACTTTTCCAGGCGCTCTTCCAGCGGCAGGGATTCATCCCAGTAGTAGGCGATGATGCGCCGACCGGTCCAATTGCTGGCGTCATCAGAGGCGATCCACACAACCGGAGCCTGCATAATCTCGGGCTGGATAAGGGCTTCGGCGGTGGAGCCCTCAGGGGGAAGAACCATGTTGGTGGCGGTGGCGCCGCCGGGGGTCAGGACGTTGGCGGTTACGCCGGTGCCCTCGAGGTCCTGGGCCATGATGGCCACGAGGGCCTCATGGCCGGCTTTCGAAGGGCCGTAAGGCGCGCCGCCCTTGCGCCACATGGTGTCCATGCTGGTGGTGACGCCGATAATGCGGCCGTATCCCTGTTCGACCATGTGGCCGGCGACGGCATGGGCCATGATGAAGGGGCCGCTGAGGTTGACGGCAATGACACGCAACCACGCGTCGGGGACGATGCTGTAGAAGTCGGTGCGGCTGCCCGAGGCACTTCCACCGAAGCCGGCGGTCCGCGGGTTGATACCAGCATTGTTCACGAGGATGTGCAGGCCGCCCATTTCGGCGATGGTGCGTTGTACGGCGTTCTGCACGGACTCGGGGTCGGTGACGTCGGCGATAACGGGCATGACACAATCGTCGCCACCGATTTCCCGCATATCGTTGGCGGTCTGGTCAAGCCAGTCCTCGTTGATGTCGAGCATGGCGACGCGGGCGCCGGCGCGGACGAGTCCGGTGGTGATGGAGCGGCCCATGCCGATGGGGCTGGCGGCGCCAGTAACGATGGCCACGCGGCCTTGTAGGGTTTCGGGGTGGGTTGTCATTTGGGTCACCTCTGGGTTCGGTCGTTGGGATAAGAGCGAAAAGATGATAACCCTTGATACGGGGGTTGTTAAGCGAGGGCGACCGCGCCATCCTTGACCCGAGCACAGGCCGGTGCTAAATTGGCCGCCGTGTTTCGTTACCTAGGTTACGATTTTCGTCGCGTGGATATGTGATGAGTGAACTGGCTGAGCGCGTCCTGAAGGGCGAATTGCGTGCGCTGTCGCGGGTCCTGACACTGCTGGAGCGCGGCGATCCGGCGGCGGCGGCGGCAATGGCGCGGCTGGACCCCCATACCGGATCGGGATACGCGGTTGGGATCACGGGACCGCCCGGAGTGGGCAAGAGCACGCTGGTGGACCGACTGGCGGAACACCTGCGCGGAATGGGCCTGACGGTGGGCATCCTGGCGGTTGACCCAACGAGTCCATTCACGGGAGGTGCACTGCTCGGAGACCGGATCCGGATGCAACGGCACTACCTGGATGACGGGGTGTTCATTCGCAGCGTGGCGACGCGGGGACAGTCGGGAGGGCTACCGCGGATCGTGAAGAGCATGGTGCGGGCGCTGGATGCAGCGGGCAAGGACGTGACGCTGGTGGAGACGGTGGGTGTGGGGCAAACGGAACTGGGGATCATGGACGTGGCCGATACGGTGGTGGTAGCCATGACGCCGGAATCGGGGGATTCGATACAGACGCTGAAGGCCGGCGTGATGGAGATCGCGGATCTTTATGTGATCAACAAGGCCGACCGGGACGGGGCAAATCAGCTATCGGCCGCGGTCACGGCGACGCTGCAATTGTCGGATCTAGGCGACGGTTGGAACCCGCCGGTGCTGTTGACCCAAGCATACGCGAACGTAGGGATCGGCGAGCTGTGGGACAGTGTGATCGCGCATCGCGAATACCTGACCGACACGGGTGGGTTGGAAAAGCGACGGGCCGAGCGGCGTCGGGCGGAGTTCCTGGAGACGGTGCAGGAGGAACTGTACCGGCGGATAACGGAACGAATGGGTGCCGACGCCGAGTTGGGAGAGCTACTACGACAGATAGACGGGAAGACCGTGGAGCCGTTTGGGGCGGCGATGGGGTTGCTGAGAGACGGCGAGGGGTTCGGCAAATTTTAGCTGCGGGGCGCCGGGTATCGAAGCGATTGTCGCCAACGGTAGAATAGCTCAATGGACGGTGAGGGACGGCGCGGGGTTGACGGCGACGATTCACTGCTGGCGTCGGTTGCGGGGGTTCCGCTCACGCGTATGGGGCGGGGCGGGCTATGCTGTGTGTGGGCCGGGTTTTGGGCGGCGCGCATCCTATTGACCGATGCGCTGTAGTATTTTCAGCAATTGCGGCTAAAATCGGCCCTAGCGGAATCGCTTGGAGACGAGCCGGTTGATCAGGCGTTCAGCATCTGTATGCTATGGTTGTCCGTGGAAGTAGCGGTCATTGCCATAGAGTTTCTATCAAGAGGGATCAGGATGCTAATTGCCAAAACGCCCAAGGGTCTTAAAGCAAGCATTCTGGATGGGCTTACCGAAGGCTTCACGCCTGAAGAGTTGGAAGCCATCGCTGCAAAGATACGGAAAGCGCAGCAAGAAAAGGCCGCCAAAAAGACTGGCAAGGAAGGTTAACGTCGCACTGCCGAAGAGCAGTACGACAGCCTTACACCGACATCAGAGTCTGGTGCAACGGGACGAATGCCCGGTTACTCTGGCTGGACCGAAGAGTCCGATCGTGCTAAGGGCGAAGCCGGCGGAGTTCTGCGCTTGCCACAGCAGAAATCCGATAGTGGGTCAGTTGGGGATTTAGAGCGTTTTGGGTGGATCTCGTAAGTGCATCCCGGGAGGTTGCACTTAGCCAATTCACGTCACGAACATATCCCGGCACCTCAAACTCCATACCAGTTGCGAGGTCAACCCGGGGCACAACTTGACATTCTGCATCTGATTTGACAACGCCAATGTGGTACAGCCTGCGCACTGGATCGTAGGTGACGAAGGTTTCTCCGATCCGGACTTCACAAGAAAACCGCCTGAGCATACCGACGATGTTCGGACGCGCACCGGGTTTCTCGTATGGATAAGATTCATCCAAGCGCCACCTGATATTAGCATTAGTGTCTGTAGGATGGATAGGGCCCACGCCCCATCCGAGGTGTGCGACACCTTCGTTCAGGAAATGGTGGATAAGAATGCCGTCGCGCTCGGCGCGCACCATCCACATTTTAGGATTGACAGGTTCCATAGGTGGCTTACTTCCAGATGCAATGGTAAGGAATGGGGCAACCATCGTGGTTGCCCCGGTTGCTTTTGAGGGTCTGACTACGACTGTCGTCGCCGCTGCTGGCTCAGTTGCCGGAGTTGGGGCGGTTGTTGTTGCCGGTGCCGCCGCCGTCCTGCTGACTCATGCCGCCCATGCCGAGGAAGGGGGACAGCATGGAAGTGAACTCCATGGGGAAGATGAACTTGGTGGACGGGCTGGAGCCGAGGGACTTAAGGGTCTCGAAATACTGGAGGCTCATGGTACGCCCGTCGATGGTGCTGGCGACGCTGTAGATGCGCTCCAGGGCGGTGCTAAAACCCTCGGCGCGGAGGACGGCGGCCTGCTGGTCGCCCTCGGCCTGGAGGATTTCCGCCTCACGCTCGCCCTGCGCATTGAGAATGGCGGCCTGACGTTGGCCTTCAGCCAGGTTGATGGCGGCCTGACGCTGGCCCTCGGATTCGGTGATCTCCGCGGTGCGGATGGCATCGGCGGACTTCTGGCGCTCCATGGCAGCCTTGACACCGATCGGAGGGTCAACCTCGTTGATTTCCACCTGAGACACCTTGACGCCCCAACGGGTGGTGACCTCGTCCATGCGGACCTGGACATCGTCGCGAATTCGCTCACGCTCTGACAGGGTGGTCGACAAGTCGAGGGAACCGATCACCGAGCGAAGGGTGGCGAAGGCGAGGTTGATGACTGCCGCCTCGAAGTTCTGAACTTCCAGCACGGCACGGTCAGCGAGGTCTTCCATCACGCGGTAGTAGATCACGAAGTCCATGTCCACCACCACGTTGTCGGCGGTGATGTACTTCTGGGTGGGAACGCGGGTGACACGCTCGCGTAGGTCGACCTTGGTGCCGTGATAGAGGATGGGGATGAGGAAGCGCAGGCCGGGGCCACGGATGCCGACATACGAACCGAAACGCTGGACTACCATGCGCTGGTATTGCTGGACGACGACGATCCCTACAGCCATGTTGTTGCCTCCTTATGGGCATCGGCGTTAGAGGTGAGTTAGGCCCATTCTAGCATCATTCCTGGCCCTCAACGGTGGCAGGGCCGGCGTCGACCTCCACAATGAGGAGCAGGCCGTTCACGGCGACCACGCGCACGCGATGGCCGGCAGGGATCGTGAGGCCGTCATTGCTGACACCGGACCAGGTTTCATCGGCGAGGGCAACGACGCCCCTGGGTCGCAGAGCCGACGTGACGATACCGGCCTGCCCGACCAAATAGCCGGGCGAACTGCGACCGTCGCCACCAGTGTCAACGGAGTTCGTCGCGCCTCGGCCGCGCCCCAGGCGGGACCTGATCACCTCATAGGCCAAGTAGCCAGAGACGGAGAGCAGGGCGCCTCCGACGCCGACCAGCACCCAACGGTTTACCGACACGGTGGGGAAGCTGGGGGGAGAAATGCGCCCGCCGCCGAAGTCACCGAACAGCAACAGGCCACCCACGACGAGGCTTACGGCGGCGCCGATGCCCAAAGCACCGAAGCCCGAAACGAAAATTTCGAGGGCGGCCAGGACAACGGCCAGGAGGATGAAGGCGACGCCGGCCCAATTGAAGGGCAGGTTCCCGAGGGCGAGAAATCCCAAACCCAGGCAGATTATGCCGGCGACGCCGGGGCCGATGGCGCCGGGCGTCAGCATCTCGAATATCAGACCAAGACTTCCTAGGGAGAGGAGAAGGAACGCGATGTTCGGATTGGAGATGAACTCGACGAAACGCTCGCGCCACTGCAGTTTGACTTCCTGCACCTCGGCGTCGGCCAAGTGCAGCGTTTGATCACCGGCGACGGTGGACACGGTCTGGCCGTCGAGGGCGGCGAGGAGCGTCGGGATGTCATCGGCGATCAGGTCGATGACTTTCGCCTCCAAGGCTTCGCTAGCACTGTAGGAGGCGGCGGAGCGCACGGTCTCCTCCAGAGCGTCGGCGTTGCGGCCGCGCTCCTCGGCGATGGCACGGATGAGGGCAGCCGCGTCGTTGGTGACCTTGCTGGCGAGGGTCTCACTGATCTCTTCCCCGGTGCCGGAGACAGGCGTGGCGGCGCCGATGTTGGAGCCAGGGGTCATGGCCGCGACGTGGGCGGCTGCGGTGATGAAGGTTCCGGCGGAGCCGGCCTGGGCTCCCCGCGGCGAGACGAATACGGCGACGGGCACAGGGGAGCCGAGGAGGATCTCTACGATCTCGCGAGTGCTACTGTAGAGGCCTCCGGGAGTGTCCAGCCCGATGATCAGCAACTGGGCCCCATTTTCGTTGGATCGTGTGACGGCGCGGCGGATTACGCGGACCTTGACCGGGCTGATGGTCTTTTCGATCCGGAGATTCAGAACAGTGTCGGCTTGGGCATTGACGCGGCCGTCAGGTCCGGCCAGGCCGAACATCCCTAGGGTGATGAAGAGGGCACACGTCGCAACCACCGCCCACCGCCTCACGAGTGGGCGGACCGACCGACGGTTGATGGCAGCGGAGAGCATGAGCGGGTACCTGGGTTTATGATCGGGGCGAGCATGAGGTATGTCAATGTAACTGTTCAGAGTTGGGAAGGTAAATTGATCGAAAGCGGTTAGCGAAGGAACTCTTCGTCTTCGTGGCTCAACCGAAGGTGCCGTCGGACAACAACGCCGCCGAGCGCAGCTTGCGCCACCTGGTGGTCAGCCGGAAGATCAGCGCAGGAACCCGCTCCCACCAGGGTACCGATACCAAGATGACGCTAGCCTCAATCTTCGGTACCTGGCGGGCCCAAGGCCTCAACCCTCTCACCGCCTGCCACCATCTGCTCACTTCCCCTCAAGTCTGAACTATTACATGTCAATCGGGTGAGATGACGCGGGCGGATTCACTTTTGTAAATCGTCGTCGGCCGAATCCCCACGGTATTCGTGGGAATCTGGTCCATGCACGGCCGCGCGCGACCGCCATTGCTACGTCTACGAGATTGCCACGCTTCGCTCGCAATGACTAATCCGAGGGGTACCTATCCTGATGAGCCGGCGAGATTGCCGCGCTTCGCTCGCAATGACTGGTCGGAGGGATACCCATCGCAATGACTGATCGGGGGTACCCATGTTGGTGGTTTGACTAGGGCCGGCGGCTGCCCATACAATGCGGTCAACCGAACATCGGAACAGGAGCGGACGATTCCATGGACTACCAGTACATTCTGTCAGACAAAGAGCGTGTCTCCAAGTGGGAAGGCAACGGCGACCGGCGTCGTGAGAAGGTGGGACACGTTGCGTTTCTAACCATGAACCGACCTGAAGTGCTGAACGCCATGAATCGGCAGCTGACAGAAGAGCTCCACGATGCCGTGCGGTACGCGAACGAGGACGCAGACATTGGGTGCATCGTGATCACGGGCGCCGACACGCACCCGCGAGTCCCGGCGTTTACCGCCGGCGGCGACATCCACGAGCAACGCGAAGACCAGGCGGCGCTGAACGCAGGCGGGCTGACCACGGACGATCTGGACACTCGATCCGCCCGACGGCAGAGAGGCGGCTATGAACTCAGCGCGTCCGACAAGCCGGTGATCGGGATGATAAACGGACTGGCCTACGGCGGCGGCGCGGTGCTGTCTTCGTCGGTGGACATCCGGATCGGATCCGACGCAGCGCGGTTCCGGTTCCTGGCAGCGGCGTATGGGCGGATCAACTCGACTTGGACGCTGACCAACCAGGTAGGTTGGCCGCAGGCGAAGGAATTGCTGTTCACCGCCAGGATAGTCGAAGCGGAAGAGGCTTACCGGATCGGGCTGCTCAACCACCTGGTGCCGAGCTACCGGCTACGGCAGAAGACGATGGAGGTGGCGACCGAGATTGCCACCAACGACACACCGTCGGTGATCGGGATCAAGCGACTGCTGCTGCAGCACATGGGCGGCAGCCTGGAACAGCAGTGGATGAACGAAAAGGACTTCACCACCAACGTCCTGCGGGGCACCTTGGCGGAAGAGGCATTCCCGGACTTTTTGGCTCGACGCGGCCGACCAGTGCGCGGCGCATAACCTCAATCGGGTCAACGCACGCAAAACGCCCTCACCGGATGCGGTGAGGGCGTTTTGCGACCTGCGATCGCAGGTTCAGCGGGAGTTGCTATGGCGGTGCTCAGGGTTCTCGGCGAGCTCGGCCGTATCCCCGCTCCACCTGGTGTTCCCGTCAGCATCGATGATGGTGTAGGCGACGGGAGGCGAGGCAGGAGGACAATCGCCCGGCATGGCGTAATCGAGGTATCGTGAGGTAAGCGTGTTGGCGATGGGCTGAAAGGGTGACAGGGCGCGGGCAACCAAAGGTTTGTCCAAGACGTTCACCAGGACCCGGTTGACTCGATAGACGCTGTTCTGAATGATCGGCATAGTTCCCCCGGTTAGCGCGTGGCTAAACCACCGTATTCACTCCGATTATACTCGATTATTCGACAGTGCGGTTATCGGTGGCATCGTTACCAGCGTCGTCGCCGCTGATGCGGTAAAGTTCTTCAAGCCGGCGGATGCGGGCGGCCAGGTCGCCGGCCTGGTACTGGGCACGCAGACGCTGCGATTCGGCTTCGGCGCGGTCGGCACGCAGGCGTTGCAGTTCGGCTTCCTACTGGGCAGCAGGAGCTAGCTCCTGTGCATTTTTGGCTCGCTCCCGCGCATTCTCCGCATCGAGCCGCGCATTTTAGGCACGCCGGCGCTCTTCGTCGAGTCGGTGATCTCTTAAGGATGCCAAGACGATAGCAAAAGCCAGGACATAGAATTTGACGTTGCTCCAGATCACAGACCTAGATCTGACCTACGCCGCTACATTATAACTTTACGCATCCAAAGTGCCTTTGGTGCTGGGGACCTGGCCGGCGGCGCGAGGGTCGGGTTCTACAGCATCCCGCAAGGCACGGGCGAGGGCTTTGCACAAGGCTTCGGCCTTATGATGGGGGCTGACGCCGGCGAGCACCTTAGCGTGGAGGTTGATGCGGGCCTCGATTGCAAAGGACTCGAGGAAGTGGGCGATCAGGTCGCCGGACAGGGATTCCACCATCAAATCGTTGAGGGTGGTTTCCACGGTGACGTAGGGACGGCCGCTCCAGTCAACCGCGACCATTACCAACGTCTCGTCAAGGGGAACAATGGCATGGCCCATCCGGCGGATGCCACGCGGTTCCCCGAGGGCCTGGCCGAAGGCGCGGCCCAGCATGATTGCGGTGTCCTCAACGAGGTGGTGCCAGCCAACATGGGTGTCGCCCTGGGCTTTCAGAGTGATGTCGAACAGGCCGTGCCGCGCGATCTGGCTGACCATGTGATCCAAGAAGCCGTTGCCGGTGTCGACGTCATACTGGCCCTGGCCATCCAGGTTCACAGCTATGGAAATGCTGGTTTCGGCGGTGGAACGCTCCAATCTTGCAATGCGTGCGGTTGAATCGGGGGTGGCCATGCTAGTCCACTCCGAGGACGGCGCGAAAGCCGGCGATCACAGCGTCAGTCTCTTCCGGCTTCCCGACGCTGGAACGTATGTAATCGCGGAGCAGTTCGTTGTCGAAGTAGCGCAGGAAGACCCCCCGCCGGCACATGGCTTCGTACACGTCCAAGCCGCGGCCATCGGGCATCTTGCAGAGGATGAAGTTGGCCTGCGAAGGCCAGACCGTGATCCCGGGGATCTCGCACAGCAACCGATACATGCGTCCACGTTCATTGACGATGGCGTCGACGCGATCCAGGAGGTGAGCGGTGTCAGACAAGGAAGCCAGGAGGGCGATTTCGGCGGCGAGGTTGACGTTGTAGGGGGGCTTCATTCCCATCATGGTGGCTGCCAGTTCGGGATCCATGGCACCCGCGCCGATGCGGAGCCCGGCCAAGCCGGCCCACTTGCTGAACGTGCGCAGCACCACGAGGTTGCGATATTCGGGAAGCAGCGGTATCAGGGTTTGGCCGCAGAAATCGTAGTAGGCCTCGTCAGAAACGACCAACAGGCCGGTATCCAGCAGGGCGCGGGCCTGGGCCTCGGTGACCACGTTGCCCGTGGGATTGTTGGGGGTGGGGAAAAAGATGGCCTTGGTGCGAGGGGTAATGGCTCCCTGTATCGCCTCGATGTCGATGTCGAAATTGTGGTCGCGAGGGACGGAGACCGCCTTGGCTCCAGCGACATCAGCGGAGAACGAGTACATGCCAAAGGTCGGCACCGGGATGATGATTTCATCGCCGGGCGCCAGGAACATGCGCATCAACAGATCGATGATCTCATCGCTGCCGTTACCGGCGACGATATTGTCCTCAGAGACGCCGAGGTAATCGGACAAGGCGGCGCGAAGGCGGCGCTGGGACGGATCAGGATAGTGGTTGTAGTCGCGGAAACTGCCGAGCGCCTCGGCTACCTGGGGGGATGGGCCATAAGGGTTTTCGTTTCCGTTCAGGCGAATGACCTGTTCCAACGGTATGCCAGCTTCTTCGGCCAGCGTTTCGCTGGGTGACACCCCCTGGTAGGTCTTCAGGCGACTGATGTGGGGAAGGAGCAGATCTTCAATATCGGGCATGGTAGGGCGTTCCAAATGCGTTAGCGAGTTTGCAGGGCAGCGATGTGGTCGAGGCGAGCCTGCACCGCGCCGGCGTGGCCCGGCAGGCCCTCGGCTTCGGCGATACGGACGGCGGCGGCACCCAAGTCACTGAACCGCTGGGGGCTGAGGCCAACCACCGGCATAGTTCGCAGGAAGTGGTGGACGCTGAGAGCGGAGCTGAAACGGGCGGTGCCACCGGTAGGCATGACGTGGGACGGACCGGCGATGTAGTCACCCATGACCTCGGGGGAGAATTCCCCGAGGAACAGGCCGCCGGCGTTGCGCACCTGACCAGCCCAGGCCCACGGGTTAGCGACCATGAGGCAGAGGTGCTCGGGAGCGATATGGTTGGCAACGGCGATGGCCTCGGTGAAGTCGTCCACCAGAACGATGCAACCCTGACGCTCGAGGGAATGGCGGATGGTGTCAGCGCGAGGGTTGCCGGAAATCTGGGCGTCCAGTTCGGCTGCAACGGTATCGATCAGGTCCTGGGAGTCGGTCACGAGGATAGCCGAGGCCATAGGATCGTGCTCGGCCTGGGCAATGAGATCGGCGGCGCAGAAGACGGGGTTCGCAGTTGCGTCGGCGAGAACGATGGTTTCCGTGGGACCGAAAACGCCGTCGATGTCGACCTGGCCCTGCACCATGCGTTTGGCATAGGCGACGAAGACGTTGCCGGGACCGCAGATCTTGTCGACCTTACGGATGGTCTCAGTGCCGTAAGCGAGCGCGCCGATGGCAGGGACGCCACCGACCTGGTAGACGGTATCCACGGCGGCAATGCGGGCGGCGGCGAGGACCGTAGAGTTCAACGGTTCCTGGCCGCGGCGGGGTGTAACCAAGACGACCTCACTGACGCCGGCGACGCGGGCTGGTATAGCGGTCATCAGGACGGTGGAAGGATAAGCAGCGGTGCCACCTGGTGCGTAGAGTCCAACGCGTTCGAGGGGTCGTACCAACTCGCCCAAACCGCCGCCAAGGTCCACCCAATCGCGGGGCAAAGTGGCCTCGTGGAACTCGGTGATGCGGCGGGCGGCGAGTTCCAGAGCCTGTTTCAAGTCGGCTGGTGTCGATTCCCAAGCAGCCTCGAGCTCGGCCCGAGGCACTTCGAGGCTGGCCAGATCCGCGCCGTCGAGCAGCCTGGCATAGCGGCGGACGGCAACGTCACCTTCCGCGCGAACCTCGCGGAGCATCTGTATAACGGAGGACTCCGGAGTGGCGTCGTCACCGAAGAGATCGCGGGTGCGACGCAGCGCCTCCTCGGGCAGGGACGACAGGTCAAGGGGGTCGATGCGGGTGAGAACCGTTTCGGCGACCGCCAGCCCGCGCACCATCTTAAGTCGCACTGAGATACTCCCGGGCCTGGGCCTTGGTTTCGTCGATAACCCGCTGGCGGTAGGTGTCGATGAGATCGGCGGGGATGCGTTCGTACACGCGCTCGAGGCTCTGGGGCATTTCGGCGAGGAAACCGTCAACGACCTGCTGCACTTCGTCGCTATCGCGGTACATGCGGTTGAGCGCGCGCTTGAGGCGCTCCCAAGTGAAATCCCAGCCCAACAGGCGTGCGACCCAACTTCGCCATTCGTCGATCAGTTCGTCCTGCAAGAATTCCAACGCCGGCATCTGGTCCACGGCGGCGATGGCGTCGCTTTCAATGGCGAGGCGGTCGTTTTCGTCCAGGACCGCACGATCCATGTCCAGCTGAAGGGCCCGATCCCAGATGTGCGACTCGATTTCGGTGTCGGTGACGCGGTTGTCCGGAGTGAAGTGGGGACGGAACATGGTGGTGATCCACATTTCGTCAGCCACAAGATGGCTCACGTAACCCAGGAGGAATGACCTGGTCTGGGGAGACAACCCGTTTTCGGAACCGGCCAGGCGCGGGTGCAGTTCGAACATGCGCTGGACACCGGCGCCGACGTGAGTGACGGACAGGTCGGAGAAATGGGTCCGGGCACGGTCCCACTTGGTCATGGCCCGGATGTCGGGCGTCGTCGACCCGAGGTACGCCGCGCCGGGATGATCGTGGGCGTAGCCCCAATCAAGCTCGGTGGCAACCTGCTGGCACAGGTAGATGTGCATGGGCAGGTTAGGCATGGCAGCGCTCGTCGGCGTTCATGGCGGCGATGTGGGACATGAGGCCACTGAACGCCTGGGACTCGCCCTTGAACAGGTAGGAAAGTTGTGCGGCGGCGATATCCACTCCGCCGCACTCGCGCAGGTGGGCGACAGCGTCCAACAGGCGGTTCTTGCGGATCAACAGGGAGACGGCGTACCAATCCTCCTCTTCGACGCTGAACACGCGGGCTACGGTGGGACCCTGGATACCCGCGATTTCAGGGCGGGCGAGGATCATCGAGCTCACGTCCTCGGCGGAACGGCCCTGAACGTTGGCGGTGATACGATAATACGGCTCGGAGCGCAGATGGGCTTCCAGCATCTCAGTCAAAGAGCGGGCGAGCTCCAGATCGGACGGGCAACTGGCGAGGGACGACGGATTGGCGATGAGGCAGGCCTGGGATGTTAGGATGGTGCCGCCGTCGAGGGTTTTCAGGCGGTTCTCGCGAAGTGTCGTTCCGGTGGCTGAGAGGTCCGCGATGAGGTCGGCGTAGCCGGCGATGGGAGCAGCTTCCAACGTGCCGCTGGCCGGGACGAGGGTGAAGTAGTTGATGCCACGCTCGAACAGATAACGGCGCAGGAGACGCGGGTACTTGGTGGCGATGCGAAGCTGGCGTCCGCGCTCGTGGAACTCCAAAGCGAGGTCGGCCAGATCGTCGACGGACGTTACGTCAAGCCAGGAGTCAGGGACGGCCAGCACGTATTCGCAACCACCGAAGCCGAGATCGTCCATGACGGGGATCACGGAATCATCGTCGCGACGGTACTCCATGAGTCGGTCCAGTCCGGTGATTCCCATCTCGGCACTGCCCTCTTCCACCTTGGTGGTGATGTCGGCGGTACGCTGGAAGAGAACGTCGATGCCGGCCAAAGACGGGATGGTGCCAGTGTAGCGGCGGGAATTGGGCCGGCTCACCTTGACGCCACAGGACGCCAAGAACCTCATGGTCGGATCGCCCAGTTCGCCGTCGCTTGGTATTACCAGTCTCAAGACGTTTCTCCGAGCCTACACGACGATCTTCCGGACGAAGCTGGTCTCATCGGCACCACCGCCGACGTCCAGCACAGCGACGCCACCCTGCCGCCGGATGTCTGAAGCGGCGCGCAACGCCGCCGCGTGGGATTGTTCATCCGGGGTGGACACCAGGACAGAATCCGCATCGGATTCAGGGGAATCACGGACCGGCATTGCCGCCAGAAGCGCTTCCAAGGTACAGGCGAATCCCAAGGCTGGCACGGGAGCAGGGCCGCCCAGCGCTCGCGCCAGGGCGTCGTAACGGCCGCCGCCGCCCAGAGGGGCATTTGCGTCACCGCGCACGATATCGAAAATTATTCCGTTGTAGTACGCGATGCCACGGGCAAGGGAGAAATCGATCTCCAATCTCTGGGAAACCGCCGGGTCGCCGGTGATGAGGGCGGTGAGCTCGATGAGCCGATCGACGGCCTGAGTGTCCGCGCCGGCGGCCACCACAATGGACTGTGCCTGAGGCAACGCGTGCGCCGGGTCGCCTTTGACGGAGGCAAGCTGGCTGGCCAGCGCGAGGCCGCGTTCGACTGCGTCGGGCGCGTCGCCACCGCGCAACTTGCGCAACAGACGGTCGACGATCTCGTCGGGGGTACGGCGACCCAAGGGCATGTCCGCCGACGTGTTCCAGCGCATGAAGCCGGCCAAGACGGAGCGTGCCGCGCCGTCGGGGAGGCCGTTGACCGCGACGGCGAGGTGCTTTTCCTCGTCGGGCAGGCCGATGCCGGAGACAACGTGCAGCTCGCCCGCACGTTGCAGGGTCGACGCCAAATTTTCGTTGCCGTCGCCAATGCGGTTCATGTTGGCGATGATGAACTCCCGGGCGCGGTCGGACAGGCCCACGGTGTCGAGCACGCTGTCCAATACGTCCAGATCCGCGAGGCGCAGGCGATAGTCGGTGATGCCCAGCTCGGCGGGGATACCGGCGGCCAGGGTCAAGAGCTCAGCATCGGCGAGGATGCTATTGGCACCCACCAGTTCGGCGCCGACCTGGGTGAATTGGCCGGTGTCCGCGGCGCTACCGGTGTCGTAGCGGAAGACGGGCCCACAGTACTGCCAGCGCACCAACGGGGTCTCGTCGCTGTCGGTGGTCGTCTCCAGGTAGTGCCGCATGATCGCGGAGGTAAACTCGGGGCGGAGGCTGACCGCATTGGAGCCGGGGTCGGTGAAAGAATACATCTGGGATGCCAGATCGCCGCCGGATTTACGAATGAACAGCTCGGTGGCTTCCAAGATCGGAACTTCCAACTGAGCGTAGCCGAAGCTGCCGACGAAGTCAGCGAGCCGGCGTTGGACGCGCTGCTTGTGCAGGTGGGCGTCGGCGGCAAAATCACGCATGCCAACCAAGCGGCCCACGGGGTTGGGACGGACGGGGGAATCAGCGGAAATCATCGCGTGTTATTGTAGCATCTGCGCGGCACGGCGGTCGCGCCCGACCGCTACGCGTGCCTTAGCGCGGGACTTTCAAGGCCCGATAACCAATTCCCGAAGTGAGGACATTCTTCGCGAATTACGGGTAACCCGATTGCAGTAGCGGCGACGACGCCAAGGAGTGGTTTCTGATAACCCGGTAGCAAAGTGCTAATCCTCTTGGATGGGGCGGTTTCCGGGGAATCGTTGATCTCTTCCGGTGTATCGAAGCTATCCATGACTTTCTGGAAAGGTTCGGCGAGCTCGACATGATCGATCGCCCGCGCGAACGCCTGGCGATCGCTGAACAACATGGCCTCGAACTCGTGCATCATAACGTACGGCAAAAATCGATCGGGATTGAAGCCTTGTCCCATCTCATTCACCACATCGGCGAGCATAGCGCGCTCAACATGGTCGCCTTTTGCCGGTGGCGGGAGATGTCCGGCTTCTGCGCGTCCTGACCAGCCGCCCAGTCTATCTGATGGCAGGCCATAATAATCAACGAAGGTACTTACAATAATGCCGGGATCCGCGCGAAGATGGTTGATGATATCGCGTCGGGCTTCTGGCCAAGGCCGTATCCCACCGCGCCGGCGTCTCGCCCGCTGTTTGCCCATCAGACGGCTATTTACGGCCAGGTATCCATATCCGTAAAGATGGGGTGCAAGCAACCTACCAACGAAATCTTCCTCGGTTTGTCCCTCGACGATGATAAGCAGCCGGGTCATCACTTCACAATCGCCGTCATTCCTGCGCTGGACGACCTCCGATTTCATTCTTTTCCCACAACTCCCCCATGCTGTAATCTTCCAGCCATACCGAATATCTCTGGGGGTCTAACCGTTCAAAAATAGCCTCTCCGTTGACTCGGTTAGTCACGATAACGTCTTCCGGCTCAAAATGATCCAGCAGGGTTGGCGATTGCGTTGCCATGATGACCTGGCTATCCACGGCGGCCCGTTTCACCATAGAAGCCAGCAGAGTAATGGCATAGGGGTGCAAACCCAATTCCGGCTCATCCAGTAGGATTACCGAAGGCCGGAGCCTTTGCGGCTGCAGCAGGACGGTTGCCAAAGCAATAAATCGCAGCGTGCCGTCAGACAATGACGCGGCGTTGAAGTAGGAGTCTGACCCTTTGTGCCGCCATTCAAGAAGGATCTTTTCCGGGTTCAACGATTGCGGCGCCAAGTCGAAATCATCAAAAAATGGCGCCACCATCTGAACCGTTCTCCTAATGGTCCGGTACGATTCGGGATGTATGGACTGAAGGAAAAACAGGAACGCAGCCAAGTTGGAACCGTCGGTCCGTAACGCACGGTTGTCATACAAATCGCCCAACTTCTTCATTGGAGACGCCCGGCTAGTGTCGTGAAAGTGGTATGCAACCCACGGGTCTACCGAGCGGAGTTCTCCGCTCGTGGTTTCTTCGTCATACGACGGTCTTGACGTCAAAAAAGGTTGTAGAGACTTGCCGGTGTGGCTTCTACTGGCGAACGAATCGCCTGTCGTATCGGTCATCGCTAACTGATACACCTCACCGTTGTCGAAGGTGATCACAACCTCCAGTTGTTGCGTGGTACGAGAGCCAAAGTGGAGAATTCGATCGGCCCCGCCGGCCCTAGCAACGAATTCGTGGACACGGTCCCTAGCCACATCGCGCAACAGAGAAAACACTTCGATGAAGTTGGACTTACCAGAACCGTTAGCACCGATCAACACGTTAATCGGGTTTAGCTCGAGGCCTTCAACTGCTTTGATGCTCTTGAAACCTCTGATCGTAATATTATCCAGTGCCGGCATGGTTGCACCGCCAATCACGGGTGGGCGTTGAGGCCGCCGTCGATGTAGACGGGCTGGCCGGAGGGGTAGTCGCAATGCGGGGAGCAGAGGTAGACGAGTATGGCGGCGAGGTCGCGAGGATGGCCCTTGCGGCGCATGGGGGTGTAGCGGACGAGGAGCTCCTCGCGCTGGGTTTCGAGGGGGATGTCCTCGGCGGTGGACCAGCCGGAGCCGACGGCGTTGACGCGGATCTCGCTGCGGCCCCATTCCACGGCCAGTGATCGAGTCAATGAGAGGACGGCGGCCTGGGTGGCGCTAAAAGCCGAGCAATTGATGATCCCGCGCTCCGCCAGGTTGGAGATGACGTTTACGATCCGGCCGTACCGTTGGCCCAGCATCCGTTGACCCACAGCCTGGCTGAGCATGAAGGTGGCGCGGACGTTGCGGGCGTGAAGCTCGTCCCACTCGGAAAGATCGATATCGACCGCGGGTTTGGCGAAGAAGCTGCGAGTGTCGTTGACCAGTATGTCGACCCTGGGATGCGCGGCGGCGAATGCGGCCAGCACCGCCCCGGCGCCGTTCGGAGTGTCCCAATGACCGGTGTACCCGTAGGTGTCCGTACCGGAAACAGCGGTAACGGCGGTGCGAATGGCGTCGGTCGAACCGGCGTGACGCGCCACGGCGAATACGGCGGCTCCGGCCTCAGCTAGGGCGGCGGCGATGTGCGGCGTCTCGTCTCCGCCGGCCGAGGCGACGATGGCGGTGTGACCGGAGAGGTCAAATTCAGCGGGCAGGTTAGATGCGGACGAGATTGCCACGTCGCTACGCTCCTCGCAATGACAGATGGTGGTTAGTGGTGGGACAGAATCACGATGAGCGCATCGCGATGAACGGGGTCGGTTGGTAGTGGACGAGGCGCGGTTGGACAGAGGCCGAATCAAGGGATCTGAGCAGGGTCGAGATTGCCACGTCGCTACGCTTCTCGCAATGACAGGGATTCGGGCGATTGCAGGGGTACGGGACTGGTGCGCCACGGAGGCACAAGAACAGGACGGAGCCGCCGCGCCACAATTGCTGGGCTAGGGTTCCAGGGCGGCGACAGGAGCGTGACCGGTGGGAGCGATGCCGGCGGCGAGTCCCGCACCGTCGAGGATGAACATTTCGCCGGTCATGTAGTCGGAGGCGTCGGAGGCGAGAAACACGGCAATGGGGCCCAGATCCTCGGGCTTGCCCAGCTTGCCGGTGGGCAGGAAATCGCCAGACTGGGGCAGGGTGCGGTTGATCTCGGCACTGGGATCGATGGTGGGAATGAAGCCGGGGACGATGCTGTTGGCGGTGATGCCGTACCGAGCCAGGCTGAACGAGAGGACGCGTGTCAACTGGATCACCCCACCCTTGGAGGAGCAGTACATATAGATATCGCGACCGCCCCGGAGTCCGAAGCCGGATGCGACGTTGATGATCTTGCCCTTGCCGGCGTCCGCCATGGGCTTGGCGGCGGCGCGGGCACAGTAGAAAGCGCCGGACAGGTTGACGGACATGGCCGATTCCCAGTCGTCGTCGGTGATCTCCCAAATGGGTTTCAGGACGTTTTCGGCGACCATGGCAGCGTTGTTGACGAGCGCGTCAACGCGTCCAAAATGGGACATGGCAGCCGCGACCAGGGCGTCGGCGTCCGACGACTTGGACACATCGGTGGGCACGGCGATGGCGTCCTGGCCGGCGGCGATGACCTCGTCGCGGGCGGCCTCGATGGGGCCAGGGCGGCGACCAGCGATGACGAGGTTGGCGCCGGAGCGGGTGAGGGCGCGGACCATTTCAAGACCGAGACCGGTGCCGCCGCCGGTAATGACGACAACTTTGCCGTCGAGATACAGGTTTTCAAGCATTGGGAACGGGCTCTCCTTCGGCTGCGCGAAGGGTAATGTCTCCAGCGGTGAGGGTCAACAACTCCCCGTCGTCGGTGCGGAGCAGCAGGTTACCATGTTCGTCGATGTCCTCGGCCATGCCGGTGGCGATAGAGCCGTGGTGGGTTACGGTCACACGCTGGCCGAGGGTGTCCAGCCAGCGACGCCATTCCGGGATGGGGGAGCGACCGCGGCGCAAATCGAGGTACAGGGCATCCATGTGCTGGAGGATGCGGCGTAGGAGCTCCGCGCGGTCGACCTCAGACTCCGCGAGATGGTTCAGGCTGGTAGCGGTGGCGGCAATCTCGGGGTCGGCGGATACGTCGAGGGCCACATTGACACCGATACCCACGACGGCCTGCTGAATTTGCGGCCCGGACAGGGAGCTTTCGGCCAGGATGCCGGCGACCTTGCGGCCGTCGATCATGATGTCGTTGGGCCACTTGATGATCGGATACAGGCCGGCGACCTGACGGATGGAACGGGCGACGGCGACGCCGGCCAGGGGGCTGAGCAGCGGCAGGGCGTCAGCGTCGGGTCGGAAGAGGACGGAGAAGTAGAGGTTGCCGGTGTCGGAAACCCAACGGCGGCCGAGACGTCCACGGCTGGCGGTCTGGGTCTCGGCGACCACGACGGCGCCCTCTTCGGCGCCGGCGCGGGCCCACTCGGCCGTGTCGTCCATGGTGGAGCCAGTGGACTGGTAGAACCGAACACTACGGCCGATTGTGGCGGTGTACAGGCCGGAGCGGAGCATTTGGACGACGATGGAGGGAGGCATGGTCTGTCAAGACGCGTCTGGCGCGGTGTTAGCCGTCCGTCGCCCAGTCGGCAAACGAAACCCCAGCCGTATATTCAGCCGGCAGCAATCCCCACAGGATTTCCAAAAGCGGCTGGACCTCAGCGAGTGCCAGCTCGGCGCGATAAGGAGTCATAAAGACTTCGTAAAAATTGCCGTGCAAGCGCTCGGCAGCACTGAGACCCTGATCAATGTCAGATGCGTGCTCCGGCAGCTCAGTAATCAGAGCAGTGATCGCTTCCTGTATGGCCACATGGTCGTAGTGTTGCCAGCCGCGCAAGGTGGCTACCGCCTTGGTCAGATGGGCTACGGTGCCCCAACCCTTTTCGCCGGCCTGGCACAGATCGCCATCAGCCAGGTGGGCAGGCCATTTCGACCAGTAATCCCTGGCTTGGGCCATATGCTTGCGGATGCGAGCATCGCGGCGGGCAGGAGGTTCGCGATGAGCTCGAGGGGGCATGATCGTTGTGACGATTTTACCAGCCGTGGTCGTAGCGGTCCTGGAGGACTTCGAGGAGGTTGCTGACGGGGATGCGCTGCTGGATCATGGTGTCGCGGTCGCGGATGGTTACGGCGTGGTCGTCTAGGGTGTCGAAGTCGACGGTGACGCAGTAGGGGGTGCCGATCTCGTCCTGGCGGCGATAGCGGCGGCCGATGCTCTGGGCGTCGTCGAACTGGGCACGGAAGCGGCGGCGCACCAGGTCGTAGACGCTGCGGGCGGTAGGAGCGAGACGGGCGTTGCGGCTGAGGGGCAGCACGGCGACGGTCACAGGAGCGAGGGCACGGTGGAAGTGGAGAACGGTGCGAATGTCCTTGCCGTCGGGTTCCTCGTCGTAACTGTCCAGCCAGAAGGCCAGGGTGGCGCGGTCGACACCGCCGGAGGGTTCGATGACGTAGGGAAGGTAACGTTCGTGTATCTCGTCGTCGAAGTAGGTGAGGTCCTCGCCGCTGAACTCCTTGTGGCGACCGAGATCAAAGTCGGTGCGGTTGGCGATGCCTTCCAGCTCGCCCCAACCCCAGGGGAAGCGATACTCGATGTCGTAGGTGGCCTTGGCATAGTGGGCAAGCTCGTCGCCGGCGTGCTCCCGCAGGCGAAGGTTGCCGGGGCGGATGCCGTAGCTGACGTACCAGTCGAAGCGGGTCTTCACCCATTGCTGCAGCCATTCATCGTCGGACCCGGGCTTGACGAAGAATTCGATCTCCATCTGCTCGAACTCACGAGTGCGGAAAGTGAAATTACCGGGGGTGATCTCGTTGCGGAAGGCCTTGCCGATCTGGGCGATGCCGAAGGGCAGCTTCTTGCGGGTGGCGGTCTGGACGTTCTGGAAGTTGACGAAGATACCCTGGGCGGTCTCGGGCCGCAGGAAAACCTCGTTGCTGGATTCCTCGACGGGGCCCATGAAGGTGCGGAACATCAGGTTGAAGCGGCGCGGTTCGGTGAAGTCGCCGCCACACTCCGGGCATAAGTCGGTTTCGAGCTGGTCCTGGCGGAAGCGGCGGTGACACTGGCGACACTCGACCAACGGGTCGCTGAAATTTTCGACGTGGCCGCTGGCTTCCCACACGCGCGGGTGCATCAGGATAGCGGCGTCCAGGCCCACGACGTCATCACGCTCAGAGACGACGGAACGCCACCAGGCCTCCTTGACGTTGCGCTTGAGTTCGACGCCCAGGGGGCCGTAGTCCCAAGTTGACCCGAGGCCGCCGTATACCTCGCTGGACTGGAACACGAAACCCCGTCGCTTGGAGAGGGACAGGACTTTATCCATATCGGCGTAGGGGAGGATGCGCGGCATACTGGGACCTCGTTGTCAGGATCAGGGTGGAATTATGTTACCACTCATCAAATGATCGAGAAGAACCCGCCTTCGGCAGCGGTGCACAGATCGCCGGCGCTGAGCGACGGCGAGTAACCAGCGCGCGAAGCGCTATCGGAAGATCGCTAGGCTGGAACGGGATCGGCAGGCCGCTCGCCGGGCAGTTCGCCGCGGACGGCATCGGCGAGGCTCTGGGCGGCGAGGTCGTCGAGCTTGATGTAGCGCGCGGACATGGCGTCGGCGATGTTCCTGGCGAGCTCGAGCTTGATGAAATCCTGCTCAGTGTCCACGACGACAGCGGGTATCTTGGCGGCCGCCACAGTTTCGCCCATTTGGCGCACTTCGTCGGGCAGGAGGAGGACGTTGGACGACTGTTCGCCGGCCAGATTTACGTTGGCGCGGCCGTCGGACATCAACACCAGCAAAGGCAGGACGTCACGGTCCTTCAGGCGTTCGGTTTCGAGGGTTTCCATGGCGAGATACAGGGCGCGGGCCAAGGGAGTGCGCCCACCAGTGGGCATCTCCTGGAGGCACCACTGGGCCATCTCAACGCTGCCGGTGGGCGGGAGCAGCATCTCGGCGCCGGTGCCGCGGAAGGCGATCAGGCCCACGCGATCGCGGCGCTGGTAGGCGTCCAGCAACAGGGACATCACTGCGCCTTTGACGGCGACCATGCGGCGCTGGGCGCCCATGGAGCCGCTGGCGTCGACGACGAAGAGGATCAGCGAACCGGTGTGGGTCTCGCGCACTTTCTCGCGAATGTCCCAAGGTTCGATGAGCAGCGCGGCGGCATCAGAGTCGGAGGCCTGGCGGCGGGACTGCTGGTGGGGCGCGGCGGAGCGCAGGGTCGCATCCAACGCCAGGTCGGATGCCGGACCCTCGGGGACGCGGGCGCCGACGTATCGGCCGGCTGACGTGCCGCTTATCGTGGTGGCGCGGCGGCCAGAGGAGCGACGGGCGCGGCGGTCGGGGGGTTGGACCTGCAGGTTCTGGACGGCGTAGGGGTCGCCGATCTCGAACCATTCGTCACCGAGGGAGCTATCGGCGGGGTCTTCAGGCTGGTCTTCGGGAGGATCGGGTTCTCTATCGCTATCGGAGTCGCCGGGGTCGTCGTTGGCCGAATCGTGGTCGGCGGACGGCTCCCGGTCACGCTGCTGGTTCTGGAAGTCCTCCAGCATGTTGTCCAGTTGCTCGGTAACCAGATGGGGCTGCTGGAAGGGCTGGCGGCGTTGGCGATGGAGCAAGGCCATCAGGGCGGCCTCGCGCACATCTTCCACGTCGACGACAGTGCGACCCTCGTAGGCAGTGATCGTGCTGGCGGTCTTGTACATGACGATGTCGCCGCGCAGCCCATCGACCTGGTACTCGGCGCAGATGTCGGTGATGAGCTCCAGGATCTCGTCGGGGACGACGACGTCGGCGAGAAGCCGCTGGCTGCGCAACAGGCGCTCGCGCTCGGCCTGTTCGGCCTCGGCCCAGTTGTTCATGAATTCGAAGGGGCTGGCCTCGAAGGACATACGGCGGCGCACCACCTCGCGGCGCTCGGGAGGCAGGAAAACGCCGTCGACCTCGACGGCAAGTCCGAAGCGGTCGAGGAGCTGGGGGCGCAGGTCGCCTTCCTCGGGGTTCATAGTGCCGACGAGCATGAACTCCGCGGCGTGACTGACGGAGATGCCCTCGCGTTCCACGTAGTTGCGACCCATGGCGGCGGCGTCAAGGAGTACGTCCACCAGGTGGTCGTTGAGCAGATTGACCTCGTCAATGTACAGGATGCCACGATGGGCAGAAGCGATGAGACCGGGCTCGAAGTTCTTTTCGCCGGATTTGATGGCTTGTTCGATATCCAACGAACCGACAAGGCGGTCTTCGGTCGCTCCGACTGGCAGGTCGACGATACGAACCTGGCGAGCAGACGGGCTGCCGGATCGCCCGGCCTGCTGGCACCACTGGCACACATCTTGGGGAGACCCGGGCTGGCAACTGTAGGGACAGCCCGGCATCACGGGAACCTGGGGCAGCAGCGCAGCCAGGGAGCGCACGGCGGTGCTCTTGGCGGTGCCCTTCTTGCCCCGGACCAGCACGCCGCCGATGCGCGGATTGATGGCGTTGAGCAGCAACGCGCGCTTCATCGGCGTCTGGCCGACGATGGCGGTGAAGGGGAACCTGGGCTCGCGGCCGGCGGCGGGTTGCGTCACGGGATCACCAAAGAGTTGCCGAACTGATCAGCCAGCGGTTGCTCGAGCGGCGCCGCCGGCCTGGCGATAGGCGTGGACGTCGCGCTCACGATAGTAGCGGTAGCCAATGGTGGCGAAGGCGATACCCATCCAGAGGAGGAAGTGGCCACTGGCGGTGAAGGTGCGGAACATTATGGTCAGTTCCGGTGGAAGCCACGCGGGCGCGGCGTCGCGCACGCTGGGCACCGCAAATGCGAGGAGCAACGCCACCACAGCGTAAGCCAGACCGATGCCGGCGTAACGCAGCCAACGTCCGGACCCGGCCGCACTGCGGTTGATCAGTCCTACGCCGTATACCACCAGGCACACGGAAATGGTGGACACCGCGATGAAGAGGAACTGGAAACCCTGACGGGCCAGCAGCGTGCCCTCATCTCCAATGCCGGGCGGGTTGAGGGGGAACTTGATCTGGGCGTACATGGACACGCCCCAGAAGCCCAATAAGCCGGCGACGGCAGCCCAGGCCCAAGGGTTCCAGCCGGGCGTGGCATTGCGCATCAGGTGGTACAGACCGGTGAAAACGGCGGCGTAGAGGATGCCGATAACGGCGAGGCCGACGCTCATACCGATGCGCTGGCCACCCAGCGAGATAAGGAAGGAAAGCGGCAGGGGATCCTCATCTTCAGCCGCTACCAACTGTTCGGCGCAGCCGGCACGATCAATATCGCAGCCTTCGAGGGCGATGGCCCATTCCATCACGGGCACATTGAAGATGTTCATATAGGCCGCAACGAGCAGACCTACGATTACACCAATAACCAGGGCGGTGGGGAGAATGCGCGTCATCATGAACCTCCGATGACTATCTGACTGAACGGGTCATAGGGCCAGTGCGGCCAACCGTGACAAAACGGAAAACCGGTCAGGCAGATCCACAACGCCCTCCTCCAGGCGCTCCGCGGAGCGTTTGCGCGGCGAAACTTGCCGATCCCGTTCCGGCTCCTGCCGGAAGAAAGAGACGGCCCGGCGTCACATCAACGCCGGGCCGGCGTAGAGCCTAGTGGCACATGAAGGCGACGTGGCGGGCGTGGTGGAAGAACTCGTGAACGGTGCCCAGGATGCCCGGGGCGCCGATGGAAGCGGCGTGGACCCCACCATCAACGTAACCGACGACGTAGAGGGCCATTGCGCCCAGCACGAGCCACGGTGCCCATGCAGCGGTGTCGGTGGCGGACAGGAACCGATTGATCATACCCATGTTTTCACTCCTCTTGGTGGGATGGACGTTTTGCGTCGCATCAACGAGTGGCATTTTAGTCTCTCGCTGCCAGTAGCACAATACCGGCAGTCTAACAATATCGTCGATTGCACTGATCAGCGCTCCACGAAGATGAGGTCGTCCTCCTTCCCGACCCAACGGTCGCGGGATTGCTCGAAAGCCCGGAGCTTATCTGTTTGCAGGTCGGTGCGCTTTTCGTCGTCGTCCAAATATGGGTTGGGGAAATAGCAGCGCACCAAGGTATCGTCCCACTCATGGGAGAACCGGACGTAATAGGACTTGAGGTCGCCGTGGCTGGTCGCCTCCACGAACTGGATACCGTCGATCTTTTCCAATTGGAGATGGAAGTGCCAGTTGTCGGCCTCGATGGTAGCCCAGCCATTGTGGACATCCGGTTCCTGGATACCGTGGGCGTGATTTTCGCTGACCACGGAACCGCCGCCGACCACCCACATCATCCTGGGATCGCTGGTCAATTCCTTGAGCAACTCGAGGGTATTTTCCATGGGCCGCGTCCTCCTGCTCATGAAGTAGTTGCGGGATTGGTACGGGCGCCGGCTTCCTGCCGGGCTTCGATGTCGGTCTCGAGTTCGAGGTACATGCGGCGGAGCTCGTCCAGCATCTCGGGGGGAGGGTTTTCCCACATACCGCGCTGGACCGCTTCCAGCAGTCTTTCAACGATACCGCGCAGGGCCCAAGGGTTGCTCTGACGGAAGAATTCCTGCATTTCCGGGTTCAGGACGTACTCTTCGGTGACGCCCTCGTACATCCAGTCCTCGATGACCTGCGCGGTGGCGTCGTAGCCAAACATATAGTCCACGGTGGCGGCCAGCTCAAAAGCGCCCTTGTAGCCATGGCGCTGCATGGACTGCATCCACTTGGGGTTGACGACACGGCTGCGGAAGACGCGGCGGGCCTCGTCCTGCAGATCCCGCACGCGGGCGCGGGACGGGTCGCTGCTGTCGCCGAAGAACTGGCGTGGGTTGCGGCCGGTCAGCGAGCGGACGGTGGCGATCATGCCGCCGTGATATTGCATGTAGTCATCACTGTCGAACACGTCGTGTTCGCGGTTGTCCTGGTTCTTCGCGGCGATAACGATCTGGCCGAAGCGGGTCCGGAACTCGTTGCGGGCGGTGACACCGAAATCCTGGCGGGAGTAGGCGAACCCGCCCCAAGCAGTGTACACCTCTGCAAGGTCGTGGACGGTCTCCCAGTTGCGCTCGTCCAAGACGCCCAGGATGCCGGCGCCGTAGGCTCCCGGCTTGCTCCCGAAGATGCGAAAGAGGGCCGGATCGCCAGCGCTGTCGGTGGCTTCGGGCTCGGGGGCAGCGGCGCGGCGTTCGGCGTCCTCGCGGACGTGTTTGACGATGTAATTGTCCTCCGGGGATTCGTCCTGAGCGGCAGCCAAGGCGACGGCCTGATCGATAAGGTATATCAGGTTGGGGAAGGCGTCGCGGAAGAAGCCGCTGATGCGGACGGTCACGTCGATACGGGGCCGTCCCAGTTCGGCGATGGGGATGACCTCCAGGCTGCTCACGCGGCGGCTCTCGGCCTGCCAAACGGGCTTCACGCCGAGGAGGTAGAGGATCTGGGCGATGTCGTCGCCATGGGTGCGCATGGCGGAGGTGCCCCAGACCACGACGCCGACCATTTCCGGGTAGCCATCCTCTTCATCCAGATATTTCTGCAGGAGGGCGTCACCGAGGGACTTGCCGACATCCCACGCGGTTGGCGAGGGCAGGGCCCGGGGGTCCACGGAGTAGAAGTTGCGGCCGGTGGGCAGGACGTTGACCATACCCCGGGTCGGTGCGCCGGACGGGCCAGGGGGAACAAAGCGCCCTTCGAGGCCGCGAAGGAGGTTGTCGATCTCGTCGGTGGTGCGCAGGAGGGAGGGATAGATGTGCTGCGCGACGTAGGTCAGCACGCTCTCGGTACGCGGGTCGGGCTTGCCCAACGCGTCCGCGACCACGCCCGGGATGAGATGCGCGGAGAAGCCGCCGTCGCAGAGACGCTGGTAGGCCTGGCGGCACAGGGACTCCAACGCTTCGATGACGTCGCCGGCGTTGCGGATGGGCGATTCACCTTCTGGACTCCGCAGCACCGATGGGGTACTTCCGTTGACCGCAGCGGCCGGGTCGTCAAGCAGCGCGTAGTAGTCGTAGCCAAGGGCTTCGGCAAGGGACCGCCGCAGGCTGGGGACGGCTCCGTTATCCAGGCGGGTCAGGGCGCAGAGGAGGCCCACCATCTGGTCGGCGGTGGGCGGCTGCCCGAGGGTGTGGAGGCCGTCCTTGATCTGGGCGTCCTTAATCTCGCAGAGATAGCCGTCTATTTCCAGCATGAACTCGAGGAAATCATCGGGTTGCTCGTCAACACCGAGGTCGCGGTGGAGTTCGGCCTGCTGAACCATCTCCCAGATCTGGGCTTCGAGGGTGGGCAGCTTGGCGGGATCCAGGGTCTGGCACTGGTAATGCTCGTCCATGAGCTGCTCCAGTTTGGCGATGTCACCGTAGGAGTCAGCGGTGGTCATGGGCGGGATGAGGTGGTCAATGATGGTGGCGTGGGTGCGACGCTTGGCCTGGGTCCCTTCACCGGGGTTGTTGACGATGAACGGGTAGAACAGCGGTATGTCGTCCAGGGCCACCTCGGGATAGCAGGCCTGGGACATCCCGACCCCCTTGCCGGGCAACCATTCCAGCGTGCCATGCTTGCCGATGTGGATCATGGCATCGGCCTTGAACACGTCGCGGATCCAACGGTAGTAGGCGATGTAGTGGTGCGTGGGCGTCAGGTCCGGATTGTGGTATACGGAGATCGGGTTTTCGCCGAAGCCACGGGGCGGCTGCAAGCCGACAAACACGTTGCCCATGGGCAGGCCGGCTATGGCGAGACGATCTCCGGTGCGATACACATGGCCGGGTGGTTCGCCCCAGGATTCCAGTAATTCGGCACGGACGGATTCAGGGAAGCCGGTGTACCACTCTGCGTAATCGCGGCGTTCGACGTGACCGGCGGCAAGACGAAGCTGCTCCTCGGTAAGGGTGTCGGTGTCGTTGCTGCAACGGTCGATCATGCGCTGGACGAGCTCATCGCCGTCGACCGGGATGTCCTCGACGTGGTATCCGGCATTTTTGAGGGCATGGAGGAGGTTGATGGCCGACGCCGGGGTGTCGAGACCGACGGCATTGCCGATGCGTGCGTTCTTGGTGGGGTAATTGCTGAGGATAATGGCGATGCGCTTTTCGGCGTTGGCTTTGCGGCGCAGAGCGGCGTGACGGGAGGCCAGCCTGGCGAGGAAGTCCATCCGATCGGGCTGGGCGACGTAGCGCTGCATCCGGCCGGCTGACAGGGTGTCGGGAGCGGCGCCGACCTCCTCCTTGAAGGACACGGGTACAGCGATGATGCGACCGTCGAACTCGGGGAAAGCGACGTTCATGGCCGTGTCAATGGGGCCCAAGCCCAGGGAGCTCTCCTCCCAATCGGAACGGCTGCCAGTGCTGACAATGCCCTGAATGATGGGAACGTCCAGGTTATCGAGGAACTCCTGGGACCAGCCGGTGGCGACAGTGGCTCCCGTTCCGCCCTGCTGGTGGTCGAGGTCACTCATGGCCAAGCCCATGGTGTTGACGATGCAGTCCACACGGGGGACACCGTCCGGATCAACCATGTATTCCGTGAGAGTGTGGCCGCCGGCCTCGTCCTCCTCAGGCTGATGCTTGAGGCTGTAGGAGAACACGGGGAGGACATTGACGTCCTGGGCTTCCAAGCGAGCGATGAGGTCGTCGACGAACGCCAAGTTTCCGCTCATCCAGTGGGCGCGATAGAAAAGGACGCCGACGGAGGGACGACCGGGGGCAAACCGGGCAAGCCGGTAGTCGGCAACGGAAATGCCTTCGGCCATTTCAGGGTGGTAGATCCCCTGCCACGGCATGGGCGCCGGCGCTTCGTGGCCGAAGTCGCCGCCCAGGTAGGTATCGGCGAGGAAGAGGAAGAGGTTGCGGAAGTTAAGCACGCCACCGCGCATCAGGTAAGAGAAGACGGTCTCGACCTCGGAAACGGGAGCGGTGCAGGCGGCAACCAGGTCATCGTCCCATTCCTGGTGGCCCGGGCACGCGATCAGAGGGGTCCGGTTGCGGAGGCAGATTTCCCACAAGGGATCGAACACGTCGCCCAAGGCACGCCGGCCTCCCAAGAGGCGGAGCACTACTACGGAGGCGCCGTCCACGGCCTGCAGCAGGTCACGCCGAGTACTCGCGGCGCCATCAGTTTCGCCTTCCAGGGCCACCGGATTGAAGGCGTGCACGCTGACCGAGTCGTCCCAGGGCATACCCACCAGCGCGCGCTCGGCGGTAAGGATGTCGGTGTCGGCTGTGGTGACCAGTACGATGGAACCGGTCGCGGGCTTAGTTTCGGTGGTCATGGATCAGTCCGGATCGTCTGTAGGCCGGGGAAACACCATGATAGAAAGATCGCTGAATTCGTCGGTGACCTGGGCCAGTTGAGCCAGCGTCCCGTCCCAGCGCTGCTCGTCGGGCAGCGTGAGGCGCTGGAACACGGTGACAGGTTGGTCGGGATCGGCACCGTCAGTGACGGCGTTGGCGGCGATGGCCGGCGGCATAAAGTCGAAGGGACGGGGGAGCAGTATCACGTTACGCCGGCCGTGGTTCAGGGTCTCGACCAACTCGCCCAATTCGGAGCCGCGGTCCCAGCGCTGGTGAAGGGTCAGGAACAATGATTCTTCGAGGGATATTCCAGAGCGGGCGCAGGCGAACTGAATACTGCTGATGCCGGGCACCAGTTCGACGGTCTCGGCGCGTCGGCGAACCCGGTTCAGGAGCTCCTTGGCGGAGACGTTCAGATCTCCCCACACGCAGACGACGCAGCGCTTGCCCTGTTGGGCCTGCTCCTGCGCGTAGTCCAGCACGGCCTCCTGATCGCGGTAGGCCATGGGGCGCACCTCGGCATGGCCGGTTCGCCCGGCGACGACGTCGAGGACGGTCTTGAAGCCCACCACCACATCGGCGTGTTCAATCGCCTCACGGCCTTTGAGGGTGAGCATATCGGGATCGCCGGGGCCGACGCCCACGACGGTCATCTTGATTCCTGCATTTGAGGATGTCATCAGCTTGTTAGCAACAAAAAACCCTGGGGAACCAACTCCACCAGGGTTTAGGGTTATTGCTGAAGCGCACTTGACGTTTTGAGGCTCTTGACCTATCAATCACGCGCAAATCAGAACGACCCTGTTGAGCGCAGAGCAGAGTTCCGAGGCAACACCGGGCAGGTCTCCTGGCTTGCGGCTCCCAACCGAACCGACGCCTTCCCACGATCCGCGTTGGGCGGATGGCAGTGGCCATTCGTCGGCCGGCTCCCCGCTTACAGTGGCGCAACCGCGGCGGATTCGCACCGCCTTCCCAATTAAGCCGATGGGGTTATATGGCGCCCGATGTCTGGTTTTCGGCGGTCGGACCGCCCAGCCAATGTAGCCCGGATGCTGGGCCTTGTCAACGGCGGCTGAAGCTGACCGAATCGAGTAGTCCGGAGCGGGGTTCATTGCCAGGCGGCCGCACCAGAGGAAGATCGGATGAACTCAAACAAGCAAGGGTTGAAACACACTCGTAGAGTCGTCATCCGAAGAGGAAGACGGATCGTAAATATACACAAAGGCACCATAGCCGGGAACCCTACGCCGGTCCAATGACCACCGGCGACGCAGGACAGTGATAGGGAACAGGATCGATACGCAAGGAGACATACGCATGGGAATAAGGATATTGAGCGCAATAGGGACGGCGACAATAGTCGCCGCGATGGCGATCGCACTGGCGATATATTTCAGAGTGATCCCGGTCCCGATGGCACTCCTGGGAGTGTTTGCACGCACCAGACAACCTGAGTTCTCAGCACGATACTACCCTCCAGACACGCTGGCATACACATGGGTAACCCTGGCACCGCGGGACAGACAAATGCGGTACATGCGGGAGATTTGGCAGGGGTTCAACGAGTATCCCGGATTCGTCAGCACAGTCGACGATTGGAAATCGGGTTTTACCGAGGAAACCGGCATCAGTTTCGACCAGGACGTAGCGTCCTGGATTGGTCCGGAAGTGTCGGCGGGGATTCTGGATATAGACGCGGAAACGAGACGTCCCAGCGCGGCGGTGTTGATCGGCGTTCGCGACCAAGATGCAGCAGCCGAATTCCTCGACCAGTGGATAGATTATGTCGAGGCCAAAGGGAATGTGGAGTTCGACACCCGCACGTACCAAGAGAATCCGACCTGGACATCCGACGCCGACGATCAAACCTATTCTTTGACGGACGACTGGCTGATATACGCCACAGACGAGGACACACTGCACGCGATTGTTGATCGAATTGAGGGTATCGGCCAGGGATCGCTTGCCCGGGCAACCAAATTTGAGGCGGCTCGGGACGCGCTGGCGGAACGGCGATTTGCTTCGGCGTACCTAGACTACGAACGGGGAGAAGAACTTCTCGCGGGATGGGGTGACACGTTCGGATCCCTTGGTCCCAGATTGCTCGGCCCGGCTGGCGGCCCGGGGCAGACGACCGCATGGCTGGGGGTTGCAGCGACATGGGTTGACCGGGGTCTGGTCACAGAATGGGTGTCCCCGTCGGCTCCAGCGGACGGACTGGAAGTAGCGGGCCTGGACGACCCCGCCGGATTGTTGCCAGACGACACATTGGGGTTTCTGGCAACGAGCTTTGATCCGGACGTTGACCACTGGCGCGCGGCATGGCGAGGGCGCCAGTTGGCGGATGTGCTGCCCGACGCGGGTTTGATCGATCAGATCAACGATGCAGCCAGCGGAATCGCGACGGGGGACGCGCCAGAGTTGGACGAAGAGTCCAGCCTTGCGGAGGCGCTGGACCTAGTCCTGTGGCTGATGGAGGACGTTTCGGGGGTAGACCCAGAAGAGGAGTTCATCGACCACCTGGTCGGGACCGCTATCCTGGGGGTGCGGGACTTCGATTTTGAGGCAGTGCGAGATAATCCGCTGGACAATCCCGTCGACGCGGTGGCAATGCTGTCTTACCGCGAGGGCAACCGGTATGAACTAGTACAGACCATGAACCGCCTTACAGGGCTGGCGCAAACGCACGCCGGCATGAGCGCCAACGCGGTCGACGTCGGTGGAGAAGGTCCAGCGACGGTGTTCGACCTGGGCCCACTGGCAATGCTCGTGGGCGGGCCGATCGGCTACCAACCGGGCTATGTGCTGCACGATCAATACCTGACCGTAGGCACAACCGAACAAGCGTTGAGGGCAGTCGTGAACGTGCAGAACGGGCAGGGAAAGAGCCTATCCTCGGACGCGGAATACAGACGAGCGATGGAGTACCTGCCGGTGGCCCGGCAATTCCTTGGATACGTCGACGCGCATGGGATAGTCGGCAATCTGGACGCAGATGACCTAGGCTTGGAAACGGATCAGTACGAGGCGTTGCATGGAGGCCTGGGCGTCCTGGTCATCGGGTCAAATGGCGGTGAGGGATACAGTCGCAGCGTGGCGGTGATCACGTTGCTTCCCGAATAGGGGCGCGACCGGCGGTCTCCAACCTGACACCCAAGCAACCCACGTCGATAAGAGAAGGGGCAGATGATATTGCTGCCCCAATCTTCGTCAGACGCGCGATCGATGTCAGACGTGTGACCGAGTTCAACCACCACCACCAATGGCGGGCAAGAAGTGCATTTCCGTGTCTTCACCAACTCGCTCCATGAGCCCGAGCTGGCTCACGTCGCCATCCACGATCACGGCGAGGCCCGGGGTTATGTCATCCAACTCCTCGTCGTAGAGGAGTTCCTTCATGCCCGGGTGCATCTGCTCCAGGTTATTGATCACCTGTCGAACCGTGGCGCCGGCAACCTGGACGCGGTCGGGAGCCCCGGTGATACGTTGCATCTGCGGGGGTATCCATACGTCGGGCATTTTGCATCCCCCTGACGGTTGGCTGCCGCGCCGGGGCACCCGTAAGAGTCGCCCCCGGCGCGGCTATAGCGGGCTAGCTACCGTTCTTTTCCCACAGGGCTTCCAGGACGTTGCCCGGGTTCATGGGAAGGACGGTCAAGCGGACGCCGATGGCGTCGTAGATAGCGTTGGCAATGGCGGCCATGGGAGGCACGATGGGCACCTCGCCCACGCCGCGAACACCGTAGGGATGGTTGGGGTTGTCGACCTCTACGATGCAGGTGTCTATCATCGGCAGGTCGAGGCTGGTGGGCATGCGGTAGTCGAGGAAGCTGGAGTTGACCATGTGACCGTGGTCGTTAGTGTAATACTCCTCGTTGAGGGCCCAACCGATACCCTGGACCGCTCCGCCCTGGATCTGGCCTTCCACGTAGGAGGGATGAATCGCCTTGCCGGCGTCCTGGAGAGCGGTATAGCGGACGATTTCCACCTTGCCGGTGTCTTCATCCACCGCGACGTCGACGATATGGACACCGATGCACGGGCCGGCGCCGCCGGGGTTGACGCCACCGCGTCCGACGATGGGGCCGCCGGTGGGAACTTGACGTGCGGCAAGTTGCTGGAAGGTCATCTGCAGCTGGTCGTCGGCGCGATGCTTGAGAACGCCGTCCTCGTAGAGCACATCTTCGGGTTCAATTTCCCAGATGCGGGCGGCGCGGGCGATCATCTGCTGCTTGACGTCCTGAGCCGCGGTGTATGCCGCGAAACCGGTCTTGAAGGTGACACTGCTGCCGCCGGTGTTGGAAGTGAAACCGATGCTGTCGGTGTCGCCAATCTGCGGGTTCACGTCCTCGACGGCGATGCCCAGCACCTCGGCCAACTGCTGGGAAACGGACGCGCGGGTGCCACCGATATCGGGGGAACCCTCGGTGAGGGTCACGGTGCCGTCCGGGTTGACCAGGGCCACGGCAGCGGCCGGGCCGGTGTTGTTGCCCCAGAAACCGGAGGCTACTCCCCGTCCGCGACGCTTGCCATCTTTCGGCGCGCTGTAATGCGGGTGCGCCTTGGTGGCTTCCAGCGTCTCGATATAACCGACCTTAGGGGTCAGCGGGCCGGTGGGACGACGAGTGCCCTCCTTGGCGCTGTTGATCAAGCGAAGGTCGATGGCATCGATGCCGAGTTTTTCCGCCAACTCGTCCAGCGCGACTTCCACGCAGTAGGCCGCAGCCGGCGAGCCCGGGGCGCGGTAGGCCGCAGTCTTGGGCCGGTTGACGACGATATCGTAGCCTTCGATGAAAGTGTTGGGGATGTCGTAAGCGGAGAACACGCAGTTGGCTGCGCCCGCCACGGGGGATCCGGGGAAGGCCCCGGCCTCGAAGATCAAGTGCACCTCAGCGGCGGTGATTTTGCCGTCGTTGGTCGCGCCGATCTTGCATGAGATCTCGGTGCCAGAGGTAGGACCGGTGGCCTCGAAGACCTCGGTACGGTTCATGGAGACCTTGACAGGAGCGTGCGCCTTGCGAGCGAGCAAGGCGGCCAAGGGCTCCATGTAGACGGCGAGCTTGGCGCCGAAACCGCCGCCGATCTCCATGGGGATAGCCTTGACCTTGGATACTGGGATGCCCACGAGCCTAGCGGTGTGGTCGCGCACGGTGAAGTGGCCCTGGCTGCTGGACCAGATGGTCAGGTTGCCATCGTCGTGCCACATGGCGGTACCGCTGTGGGGCTCGATATAGCCCTGGTGGACGGCGGAGGTTGACACGCTGCGCTCCACCACTACGTCGGCGTCGGCGTAACCGGCGTCGAGATCGCCCATGCGGAATTCGAAGTGGTTGGCGACGTTGGTACCGGCGGAGGAGTCGTCGTCGTCCAATATGCCGCCAGCACGAGTACCGGCAGTGGTGAACGCGGCGAGGCGCTCGTGGACCAGGGTGGCATCGTCTGCCATAGCCTCCTGAGCGTGAATGACCGGCGGGAGCACCTCGTACTCGACATCGATCTGCTTCAGCGCTTCTTCAGCGGTGTGAGCGTTGACCGCAGCAACAGCAGCGATGGCGTGGCCCTTATAAAGGGCCTTGTCTTGAGCCATGATGTTGTTGCTGAGGAACTTGAAGTTGATCATTGCGCCTTCGGCCAAGTCGGAGGCTCGGCCGGTGGGTTCGACGATGTCCGCTCCAGTAATGACGGCACGGACGCCAGGCATGGCCTCGGCCTTGCTGGTGTCGATGGACTTGACGCGGGCGTGAGCGTGGGGGCTCCGGAGAACCTTGCCGTACAGCATTCCGGGCAAGTTGAGGTCGGCGCTGTAGCGGGCGAGGCCGGTGACCTTGTCCGCCCCGTCGTGGCGCACCGGGCGGGTCCCGACTACCTTGTATTCCTTGTCGCTAGTCAGGACCATATTGGGCTTGTAGTCCAGCATTAGTTATTCCTCCGGCTGGTACGTCAAATGCGGGCTTGGAAAGGGTACGCGGCACGCGAGAATCGCGTCCGGGCAGTATGATAGCATAGCGATCAAACCGATGGGACGGGCCCGTTCCCGTTCCGTGTTAATGCTCGGTAAATGTTAGGGTCCGGCTTTACCCGGCACACCGCTGCAGGGCCGGCCCAAGGCGACCAAAATCAGGCGGCCATAAGGCGGGACAAATGGATACCATCATCATCAAAGGGTGTTTGAACGGCAGTCGGGGAAGAGAACAAAATCCCAACGTACCGTGGACACCAGAGGAAGTCGCACAGGAAGCAGTGCGGTGCTATGAAGCGGGGGCGTCGGTAGTCCATATCCACGCGAGGACGCCGGATGGAGGCATCAGCTACGACCCGTCGTGGTACGCGCAGACGGACGCGATGATACGGGCGCAATGCGACCTGGTATTGAATCACACCACGGCGCGGCAGGCCCATGTCCCGGTGGAAGCGGTGACGCGGTATCTGCTGGAAACGCCACAGCCGGTGGAGATGGTGTCGCTGAACCTAGGCACGGGCACCCGGTGGGTGCTCGACCCGGATACCGGCCAGCGTCGTACCGTAACCAGCCCCAACTCCTTTGAGGACATCGTGGCCACGCTGGACGCCTGCTACCAGCGAGGCACCTTCCCGGAGCCGGCTGTCCACGACGTGGGGAACGTGAACGCTGCCATCACGTTGATGCGGGAAGGCTACATCAAGGATTCCCGTTACTTCCTGGTAGAGCCGGGCGCCCATTGGGGCGACGGTCGCCTGAACATGGTGGGTTCGCCACGCAACTACATGCTCATCGCCGACACCATCAGAGAACATTACCCAGACGCAACCTGGCTGGCGCACAGCAGCATGGGACAAACCTTCCCGTTGTGCGCCATCGCAATCGCCACCGGCGCGCACATCCGCGTCGGCATGGAAGACAGCCCCTTCCTGCCCAACAACCCCGAACCCAAATCAAACGCGCAGTACATTGAATGGGCCGTCACGATGGCACGGCTGCACGGCAGAGAACCGGCAACACCGCAGCAGGCCCGGGACATGCTGGGGTTGAATCCGTATCCGGAGGCATAGCGCTGGCGCGCGCTGTTGCCATGGACAGAAGAGCAGGGTAAGCGGAAATCAATCGATGCGTCGGCCGCGCCAATACTGGGGCGGCCGTTGGTATTCACCATCGCCGCCGCGGCGGCCACCGCCACCGCTGGTGCGGAACGAGTTGGTAGGGCCGCGCCGGAATGAACGAACCGCCAGGCCGACGATAGCGCCCACCACGAAGCCGCCGATGTGGGCGAAGAATGCAGTGGACACCTCGTGGCTGACGCCAATGGAGAGGAGGCCTTGAATAGCCTGCAGGGCAAACCAGATGAGGAGGAGCCAAACCGCGCGCAACTCGATGACCGTGATCAATATATAGATCAGCAGGGTGCGGATCCGGTTGCGGGGGAACAGGAGGAGGTAGGCGCCCAACACGCCGGAGATGGCACCGCTGGCTCCGACCAACGGGATTTGTGAGGACGGATCTATGGCGTAATGGGACCGGGTGGCGAGCACGCCGGCGACCAGGTAGAACAGCAGATATTTGACGTGTCCAAAGGTCGATTCGATATTGTCGCCAAACACCCACAAGAACAGCATGTTGCCAATGAAATGCATCAAACTGCCGTGGATGAACATGGAGGTGAGCATCGTTCCCCAAGTTGGGATGGGTGAGGCGATGCTGACGGCGCCAGAGCCAAGCCCGACCAGTTCGAAAGCCCGGCCGGATGACAGCTCGGCGGGAATGAAGCCGAATTTCAGGAAGAAAACGGAGATCCCGAGGCCACCCCCGCCGAAAAGGAAGCCGAACCCGCCGATGCCGATCTCGTAAAGAAATACGAGGGCGTTGAGCCCGATCAGGACAAGGTTGACGACGGGTAAGGATCCGTGACGCCGCCCGGCGTCGGAGATGGGCAGCACGGCTAAGCGGGAACTGTTTCGGTAAGGTCTTCTGAGGCGTGGGCGATGATTTCCGCGGCGGTGCTTTGGGCAATGCGCCCGATATTCAGCATCAGGTGGAACTTGGTGGGATCGTTTGCTTCGACCCGAAAGAACTTACGGTAGAACGTCACCCGAGCGTTCTCGAGCTCCTCGGAGTAGGCGCGAGCCTCGTCGGCGGAGAACATCTCGCGCTTGGCCATGGTGTCGACGCGGACGTCCATGGGCGCCAGCAGGCCGACGTGGATAACCCCGGGAATATCGGCCAGGATCATGTTGCTGCCGCGGCCGATAATTACGACGTCGCCGCCCCCGGCCAATTCCTTGATAACCGAGGTAGTGGCCTCGATGAAGGCGCGGTCGTGGACGGTGGACGACGAAGCGGCGTCGGATACCAGTTCGGTATAGGCCTCGGCCGGCAGCATCTCGATGCCACGGCCGAAGTAGGGTTCGGCGCCCGCGCCGGCCACGGCGGAACGCTCGAGAACGGTCTGCATAAAGCGGGCGACTTTTTCGCGGAACGGGACCACCCGCTGCTCTTTCTCGATGAGGCGGCTGATCGGAGAGCCGACCAGGCGGGCCGCCTCAGAGAAGATGTACCGGTCGACGTAGTTCAGGCCCATATTCTGGGCCACCAGGTGGCCGATCTCCAGCGTGCCGCTGCCGATGACGCCGTTGATGGTTATGACCGGCATGATATTTCCTCCGTCTCGGGCTCAGGCTACGCCGTGTATTGGGACAGGACCCGTTCGCGGCGGCGACGGTACTCATCGGACAGCAAACCCATCGCGAAGGAATCGTACCAATTGCCGTCTTTCCGATGGGTACGGCGCAAGTGCCCTTCGAGTACGAAACCCAAGTGTCGGAACATCTGCAGCGCGTGCTCGTTGTACTCCGGAACGTCCACCCAGATGCGGTGGAGCTCAAGGTTGTCGAAAGCTTCATCCAGAAGGGTAATCAGGGCCGAGGTCCCGTAGTGGTGATGCCAAAGATCCTTGCGGCCGATCAAGATAAAGAGTTGCGCCTCTTCAAGAGGCCATTCGACAAGCAACTGGCCCTCGCCGATATGAGCCTCGTCACTGGCGTAGATGGAGTAAACGCGTCGCTCGTCCTGATTGAACGTCTGATTCCACGTCGCTTCATCGGCGTCCTGGATCGATTCGGGCGCATAACCGATGTGGAGGGCGTGCCCGTCGGAATCATCGTTACCATACCATAACGAACTCACTTCGGGATCGCGCAGCCAATCGCGGATACGGGAAACATCTTCTCGGGAAATGTCTGAGTTAAGGCTAATTGTTGGGAACATATACCGGCCTCCTAGGACTGCAATGGTAATGATTGTCCGATCTTCGGGGGGCCAAATTTATACAAGGAATTCCCCGGATTATAACACGGTGAGTACGGGTGGGACGGGTAGAGCATAGGCCAGAAACGGAAGAGGGGCGAACTTCAGTTCGCCCCTCTTCCGATAGGATGGCTGCGCGAGTCGGGATACTAATCTGCGGGTACGGCGACTTCGCTACCCAGGGATTCGTAGGCCCATTCGAGCAGGTCGACGGTATCGTCCCAACCGATGCAGGAGTCGGTGATGGAGATGCCGTACTCCAGTTCGGACGGGTCCGCACCGAGCTTCTGGGCGCCAGCGTTGATGTTGCTTTCAAGCATGACCCCGATGAGATCGGAGTTGCCGGCCAACCGCTGCTGGAGAACGTCCCGGAAGGCAATGTGCTGGCGGGTGTGGTCCTTGTTGGAATTGCCGTGGCTGCAATCCACCACTATGGACGAAGGGGCGCCGGACTTGCGGAGAGCGTCCGCGGCGGCGGAGATGGAGCGGGCGTCGAAGTTGGTACCGCTCCGACCGCCGCGCATGACCAGGTGGCAGTTGCGGTTGCCCCGGGTCTCCACGATGGAGGCCTGGCCATCGTGGTCGATGCCGAGGAACGCCTGGGGGGTGCGGGCGGCGACGAGAGCGTCCACGGCGGTCTGGGGGTCGCCGTCGGTCCCATTCTTGAAGCCGACAGGCATCGACAGGCCGGAAGCCATTTGGCGATGGATCTGGCTCTCAGTGGTGCGCGCGCCGATGGCGGCCCAGGTGACGAGGTCGGAGACGTACTGGGGCACGATGGGATCGAGGAATTCAGTGGCGGAACTCAGGCCGGTTTCCGCGATCTCCACCAGGAGCTGGCGGGCACGATGGAGGCCGTCTTCGATCTGGTAGGTGTCGTTGAGGTTAGGGTCGTAGATAAGGCCCTTCCAACCGACGGTGGTGCGAGGTTTTTCGAAATACACACGCATCACAATCATGATTCGGTCGCTGAGCCGGTCGGCGAGGGGCTTGAGACGGGCCGCGTAGTCGAGTGCGCCCGACTGGTCGTGAATGGAGCAAGGACCGACGATAACCGCAAAGCGCTTGTCCTCGCCGGTCAGCACGTTCTCCAGTTGGCGGCGGCTATCGAGCACCACCTCCTCGGCTTTTCCGGTAAGAGGAATACGAGCTTCCAATTCCGACGGCTTGATCAGTGCATTGTTACTCATCACGTTAACGTCTTTTGCCGGTGAGATTGCCATCTGTTTGTCCTCCTGACGGGTACCGAATGCGAGGGGCCGATCTGTCCAACAAAAAGGACTTCAGCCTGCGTCCGGCTGAAGTCCTGCCAAAGTGGTTGTCACCAAGTTTTATCGGGCTTCCAACACCGGAATTACGCTGACCGTGTTGCGGTAAGCGTAAAAGTAGAAGGGGCGATAATACCCGGGGGCGATTTGGCGGCAGGCGGTGCTCATTTCGAAAAAATGCTACTCCCGTCATACTGCGTTGTCAACGGGGGAAAGCGGCATATTGGGGGATATTGCCGTTCATCAAGCGCGGGAGCCCGAGCCAAGCCTACCGAGGCCGTCCGGCGAGTTCCGCGACGACGCTGGCTCCACGATCGGCCGCCTGCTCATCGGGCCCATCAGCCAGGGCGCTCACGAGGGCGCTACCGACCACCGCAGCGTCGGCTTTCTTACCGACGTCGAGGACGTGTTGGCGGCGCGATATCCCAAACCCGACTGCGATCGGGAGGTCCGTGTACTGGCGGACACGGTCGACAAGGTCCAGACCACGGTCGGATACCTCGGAACGAGCACCGGTGATTCCCACGACGCTGATGCAGTAGACGAAGCCGCCGCCGAGAGTGACCGACCTCTCGATGCTGTCGTCGGTGCTGGTCGGAGCGAGCAAAGGGATCAGACGGACACCGTAGGGGTCGAGTTCGTACACGAGGGCATCGGCTTCGGAGCTGGGGAGATCTATGATGATCAGGCCGTCCACGGTTGCCTCGGAGCACGCGGCGGCGAACTCCTTCAGCCCAAAGGACATGACCGTGTTGTAGTAGCCCATCAAAATGAGAGGGGTGTCACCGACCTGGGGGCGGAGAGCGGCCGCGGTATCCAGGCAATCCTGGGCGGTAACACCGTTTTGGAGAGCCACGTAGCTGGACGCCTGGATCACCGGACCTTCGCCGATGGGATCACTGAAGGGTATGCCCAACTCGACGGCGTCGGCGCCGGCCTCGACCAGACGAGGCACGACGTCGAGGGCGGCGTTTTTGTAGGGATGACCCACGGTGACGAACACCACCAAGCCGGGGCGGCTCTCGGCCTTTGTGGCGGCGAACTTGGCGGCGATGCGATCTGGGCGGGTTGCGGTCTGGGTGGACATAGGTGGCACTCGGGAAAGTTTGGAGTATGACTAGACTATCCTACGGGCCGGCGGGTGTCCAGACAGCGCGATTGTGCACGGGGGCCCGCCGATTGGAGCAACCATCATTGGGTTGATAGCGGCCCAGGCGCTAAAGGCCCAACCATGCGCTGAGCACGGCGACCAGGTTCTGGGCAGCGTGGACAGCGATGCAGGGCCAAAGGGAACCGGTCCGCAGGTACAGGAAGCCCAGCAACAAGCCCGTAACGAAAACAGGCAGCAGCAAAGCCGGCGCCAGGTGCAGGGCGGCGAACACTGCGGAAGATAGGATTAGGGCAGGCGCGGAACCCCAACGATTGGCGAGACCTTGCAGTACGAATCCACGGAAGAACACTTCCTCGGCAATCGGGGTCCAAACCGCCAAGGCCAGGGCGCTGAAAACGACCCAGCCTGCGGGCAGCAAAAGGCCTTCTGGTAGTTCGGGGGGCATCAAGAAGTCCCAACCCAACGCCATCGCGGTCATGGTGTACAACTGGGCGAATCCGAGGCTGCAGACTATCGCGACCACTGCCAGCAACGTCGTAACGGGGTACGAAATGGAGGGTCTGGTGAACCCCACCAGCATCAACGGGGGCGGCCAGGAACGGATACCGAGGAGCCACACGAGGACGACCTGGAGGATGCCCAAGGCGGTCGCGGAAACTACGGCGGCGATAGCCAGGGGAATTACCAGTGCCACCGACGCGGTCAGGACAGCCGTGGGCACGAGGGCCATTATCGCGAAGGCGGGTTGCCAAACCCCCCATCGGGGCGCACCCGGCGCAATGGATGCGGGTGCAATAACCGTCTGACAAGTCGGACATTCCGAAACTCCGGTGGAGATCTCGGAGCCGCAATGGGTGCAGAACAATTGCATTACAACAGCGTTATCGTGGACGGAGCCCGCAAGTTGGACGAATCAGTATAGAGCACGGTCAGGATTGCCCGGGCTGTGGATAGGCTCACCGGTAGCAAGTTTGTCATCGCGACGAGTGTAGCGACGCGTCAGTCCCATCGCCTGGAAGACGGCGCCTCCGCCAACGAGATTGCCGCGCTTCGCTCGCAATGGCAAGGGAAATGGCGCTCACAATGACAGTTTGAATGCAAGTGGGTACGCGTCAATTTAAATGGGGCCTGGCGCAGGGTGAGCCCGTTTTCGGACTGGTGGTTTCAGGCGCGGCAAGGGACCTGTCCACCTTTCGCCTAGACTGAAAAATATCGCGTGGGCACCGGCTTTCACGGGAACGACGGGGGTGGGTTCGACGCAATGGAACGGGTCTGTCGGTACGCCGGTCCCATTTGCCAACTGGGGCACGTTGGGCCATAATCGCGGATGCCCGTCTGGACAGCAGATCATCCCAATATTGCGGGGAGAGCTAATGGTCACAGCTTCCAATTCACCAGGGTTTGAAGAGGGGATTCTCCGCATGGCCCAAGCGATGGGTTTGGACGTGTCGGACGAGGAACGGGGCAAAGACCTCGTGCGCCGGGTGAGTTTGATGCGCGAAGGGTTAGCCCGTCTCTACGAAATTGACGTGTCTGGCGCCGAAGCTCCCTCGGCTTTCATTCCATCGACGCACCAAGAAGCCACGCCCGGCAGGGATTAGACCATGGCAGGCAACGAGCTGCATTACATGTCGGCCTGGGAACTGTCCGGCCTGATTCAGAGCCGCGAAGTATCGCCGGTCGAGATCGTGGATGCGTGCCTGGCCAGGATCGAAGAGACCGAGGTGACGCTCAACTCGTTCATCACCCTGATGCCCGAACAGGCGAGGGACGCGGCACGGCGAGCCGAGGCTGAGATCGGAAGGGGGAATTACCGCGGGCCGTTGCACGGTATTCCGGTGGGGTTGAAGGACCTGTTCAACACGGCGGGGGTCAAGACCACGTCGGGAACGCGGATCTACGACAACTACGTGCCTGAAGAAGACTGCACGGTTGCGGCCAGATTCAGCCAGGCCGGCGCGATATTGCTGGGCAAACTGAACATGCACCCGCTGGCGTTTGGACCTACCGGGGAGAACGGCGATTACGGGCACATGCACAACCCGTGGAATCCGGAGCGGATCACCGGCGGTTCCAGCGGCGGGAGCGGGTCGGCGACGGCGGCTGGACAATGCACGATCACCATGGGCAGCGACACCGGCGGCAGCGTGCGGATTCCGGCGGCGCTGTGCGGGATAGTGGGCCTGAAACCGACCTACGGGCGCGTGAGCCGGGCCGGATTGACGCCGCTGTCCTGGTGCCTGGACCATCCGGGACCGATGGTACGCACCGTGGAAGATGCGGCGTTGGCCATGAACATCATTGCCGGGCATGACCCTCGCGATCATGCGACGTCGGACGCTGCGGTGCCCGACTACACGACGGCATTGACCGGCGACATCCGCGGATTGCGCATCGGCGTGGTGAGGGAATATTTCGAAACCGAAATCGACCCTGCCGTGGCGACACTGACGCATCAGGCGATAGCAGTTTTGGGAGAACTCGGCGCGGAGATCGTGGAAGTCTCCCTGCCGCTCTACGATTATGCCCAGCCCATCAGTAATGCCATCCTCAGCGCCGAGGCGACAGCCGCGCACCGGGATCTCCTGCTGAGCGACGGAGACAAGCTATACCCCCAGGTTCGTGATCGGCTGGAAGAAGGGCTTTTCATCTCGGCCGCGGAATACCTGAGGGCGCAACAAGCCAGGCAGGTCTTCTGCCGGCAGGTGGCGGACCTGTTGGACAACGTTGACCTGCTGGCGGGACCGGTGGAGCCGGTAACGGCCCCGAAGATCCTGGAGCGGCGCATCGAGATCGGCGGGGAGTCGCTGCCGGCGGTGCCGATGCTGACGAAGTACACGCGGGTCTACAACATCACCGGGTCGCCGGCAATTTCGGTCCCGTGCGGATTTGCGCCGGATGGACTGCCTGTTGGCCTACACCTGGCGGGCCGAAACTTTGACGAACTGACGGTGCTGCGTGCCGCGTACGCGTACCAGCAGGCGACGGACTGGCACGCTCAGCGGCCTCCGCTGTAGTCCGGTTACGCGAACCAGGAATTATGCTCCCACAACGGGAGGAACCGTAAGCGACGTGACTACAATAAACGCCGTAACCTTCGACCTGTGGCAGACGCTGATCCTGGACAACCGGGAACTGGGCCAACAACGAGCGCAAGTTCGCTTGGACGGTGCCCGTGAATTGCTGGCCGAGCAGGGGATTCACCACGACCCGGATCACATCCGAGAAGCCTATCGGGCGTGCTACCGAGCATGCCGGGCGGTTCGTAACGACAACGTGGACGTGAGTTTCCGCGAGCAGGTGGGGATCTTCGTCAACCTGATTGAAGATGGCTTGGTTGGGCGTTTGCCTGAGGCGACGGTCGCCGAGATCGAGAGGGTATACGCGGAGTCCTTCTTTGACTATCCTCCACGGTTTCACGAGGCGACACAACGGACCCTGGAATCAGTCCGTGAAATGGGCCTGCGGATTGGCCTGATATCGAATACCGGAATGACGCCCGGGTATACGTTCAGGCAATTTTTGCAGCAACACGGGTTGGCGGACTATTTCCAGACGATGACCTTTTCCGACGAGGTTCTGTTAGCTAAACCTTCGGATGAGATATTTCTGATGACGATGGGCGCCCTGGAATCGAGCCCGGCAAGTACGATCCACGTGGGCGATCACGTAAGCAACGACGTGGTCGGAGCCAACCGAGTGGGGATGAAATCCGTTTGGATACGCGGGTTCTACGAGCCCGAGGACCCGGACGACCCGAATAGCAAAGCAGACGCCGAGGTTGACGACCTGTCAGGCGTAGCGGCGGCCATACGGGATCTCGTCATCGGCTAACACTAAAGTCGAGCGACCTTCCACCGAGTCGGAACCCGCCCGGGGATCGACCGCGCGCAAGGAGCACAACCTTGTTCCAGGAACTCAGCGGCGGACCGCTTCCAAACGGGCGGTATCCAGACATCACCCTGGCCATATTTCCGCACCTGAAGGAATTCATGGTGGTAGACACCCGGGGGCCGTCCCCGGAAGTCCGGCTGCTGTCCACGGAAGAAGTGTTCAACGACGAATACTACCGCACCGTGGAGAGTGAATTCGCCAGCGCTTTGCGAGAGGGCGGAGATCTGCCATTCCTGCACCTGATGCACTTGCCCAACCAGGTGGACGATATCGTGCGCGGAGTGGCGATGCACTGCATCCTGGAGCGGCTTGGGGTGGACTACCACGACGAAGACAAAATGCCGGAGGTGGTGGTGTTCGTTATTTCGGGGCCGACGCTGGCGATTCCCACCGAACAAGTTGTTGCGGGGTTTTCGGAGATGCTGTCGGACAAGTTGGACAGCACTGACGTTGATCGCTGGTCCGCGGAGCTGAGCAGGTTGATCCAGCAGGAAAGCAAGGCGTTTCCGGCCGCCGGGGAAGCGCTCGGCGAAACAATGACCGAGGAATCCCTTGACCCGTACTACATCTGGCAAAATCGGAATTGAGGAAGAACTTTGACCACCGAACGCATCGCGCTGACATTCAGCAGCCGGGACAACAACGATGACGACGACCTGATTGCCGTGGCGCAAGCCGCGGACCGTTTGGGATACGAATCGTTCTGGACCGGAGAGTCGTGGGGACGGGATGCTTTCACCGTGCTGACGATGCTGGCATGCCACACGGAACGCATAGGCTTGGGGACCGGCATAGTCACCGTTTACAGTAGGACACCGGGATTGGTGGCGCAGAGCATCGCGTCCCTGGACTGCATCAGTAGCGGGCGAGCCATCCTGGGACTTGGCAGCAGCGGTCGCATAGTGATCGAGAACTGGCACGGCGTGAAATTTGACCACCCGGTGGCGCGCACGGCCGAGTACATCGACATCATCCGGTTGGCGCTTTCGGGGGAACGGGTCAACTACGAGGGCAGGTTCTACAACCTGAAGCGTTTTCGCATGGGAGTGCGGCCGGTGCAGGACCGGGTGCCGATCTACGTGGCGTCGCTGGGAAAGCGCAACCTGGAGTTGACCGGTCGCGCGGCGGACGGATGGCTGCCCATCTGGACGCATAGCGAGAAGCTTCCCGTGGTCAAGGAACCACTGGCGCATGCAGCGCAATCGGCTGGGCGGCAGGTTTCCGACGTGACGACGGCTCCGCAAATCCTCAGCTGCGCCAGCGGGGATGAGGCGACGGTAGCGGACGCGGTAGCGCAGGCACGGTCGCACATGGCCTTTTACATCGGCGGGATGGGCCGGTACTACTACGATCTTTTCTGCAGGTACGGATACCAAGACGAGTGCGACCGGTTGCGATCAGCGTGGGCGGAGGGAGACCGTGGCAAAGCGGCAGCCTGCATAGCCGATGAGATGGTAGACAACATCACGGTGATCGGTACACCAGATGACTGCCGGGAGAAGATGTCCCGCTTCCGGAGCAACGGCGTCGATATGCCGATAGTCGCGTTCCCACACGGTTCCGACCGCGACACGATGCTGGCCACGCTGGAAGCGCTGGCACCCACGACGGGCTAAGCCGGTCCCGTGAAGATCGGCCTGATCTCCGACACCCATTCCGCGGGGAGAGGCAGGGACTTGCCGACCGCGGTTTTCGACGCATTGGCGGGCTGCGAGTTATTGCTCCACTGCGGCGATTTGGAATGCATCGGCGTGTTGGACTACCTGGAGCAACTGGCGCCCGTGCTGGCGGTGCGCGGGTATGAGGACCCCGTTGAGCCAGGCGAGCGACTGGCCAACGTCTCGCGCATAGTCGAGGTGGCCGGCATACGCATTGGAATGGTGCACGACATACAGTGGCCACCGCCGGTGATTGCGACAACGCCGGACGGGACCGGGCTGGTGTGGCCGGAATCAGGCCTGGGCACGCTACTTCGGAAGAAGTTTGGCGGAGAGGTTGACGTGGTAGCGTTTGGAGACACGCATGAGGAATTAGTGGAATCGCAAGAAGGGGTACTGTTTGTGAACCCAGGGAGTCCCACTTACCCGGGTCGTCGCCACACGCCCCGCTCGCTGGGGACTATCGCAGTACTGGATATCGACGGCGGCGAAATCAGTGCACGGATTGTAGATTTGGCACCGAAAACGGACAAACAGCTTGATTGACACCCAACTGGCCATGTGCTAGTTATGCAACGTTTGTCGTGACTTTTAGCCGGAAAACGGAGAAGAGAGGATGGAATCAATCATCGTAGCCCTGGTTGCCGGGGTGATTGCCCTGGCGTTCGCGGCCTTCACGGCCTTTCGGGTCATTGGCGCGGAGCAGGGCAATGAGCGCATGCGGGAGATTGGCGACGCGATCCGCACCGGAGCGTCCGCCTTCCTGCGCCGCGAGTATATGTCGCTGCTGCCATTTGTAATCGTGGTGGCGGTGGTGCTGGGGGTATTGGACTACACGGTCTTTACCCACGAATTGGGCGTGCCGGCCACGGCCATTTCATACCTAGTGGGCGCGATCTGTTCCGGCCTGGCCGGGTTCGTGGGGATGAATGTGGCGGTACGCGCCAACATTCGAACCGCAGCGGCGGCGATGCGGGGATTGAATCCGGCGTTGCGGATAGCTTTCTCCAGCGGCACAGTGATGGGCGTAACCGTGGTAGGCATTGGCCTGCTGGGCGTGACCATCCTGTACGTGATTTTCCAGGACATCGGCGCGGTGGCTGGGTTCGGGTTCGGCGCCAGCTCTATTGCCCTGTTCGCACGCGTGGGCGGCGGAATCTTCACCAAGGCGGCGGACGTGGGTTCCGACCTGGTGGGCAAGATTGAGGCAGGGATCCCCGAGGACGACCCGCGCAACCCGGGCGTGATCGCAGACAACGTGGGCGACAACGTAGGTGACGTGGCTGGCATGGGCGCCGATCTGTTCGAGTCCTACGTGGGCAGCATCATCTCGGCGGTGGCGTTGGCAGCGGCCAGCACGACCGCCTTTGCGGTGTTCGGCAATGACGCGGTGTTCCCGATGCTGCTGGCCGGCGCGGGAATCATTGCCGCAATCCTGGGCACTTTCGTGGTGCGCAGCGGTGAGCAGGCTGATTTCGAAAAGCTACTATGGGCGCTGCGCTACGGCATCTTTGCGGCGGGCGGCCTGTTGATCGTATTTGCGGCCATCCTGACCATCACCCTGACCCACAACTGGTGGTGGTTCGGCTGCGTGGTGGCCGGCCTGATAGCGGGGACGATCATCGGCCTGGCAACCGAGTACTACACGTCATACAGCTACAAGCCGACGCAGCGGGTCTCGGAAGCGTCGCAGACCGGTGCGGCGACAGTCATCATCAGCGGCATAGCCTCAGGAATGCTGAGCACCCTGGTCCCGGTGATCTGTGTGTCGGTAGCCATCCTGCTGGCGTACTGGTTCTCGGGATTCTACGGGGTTGCGCTGGCCGGCGTCGGGCTGCTGTCTACCCTGGGCATCACCTTGGCCACCGACGCGTACGGGCCCGTCGCGGACAACGCGGGAGGTATCGCCGAGCAGGCTAACCTGGACCCGCAGGTGCGCGAGCGTACGGACGCGCTGGACGCTTTGGGGAACACCACGGCCGCCACGGGCAAGGGCTTTGCCATCGGATCGGCGGCCCTGACGTCACTGGCGCTGCTGGCTGCCTACTCAGTGAGCGCCGGGTTGATAACGCTGGGTCCGGACGGCCGGCTGGCCGCAGGCGGAACCGGCATTAATATCCTACAGCCGCAGATTTTGGTGGGTCTGGTCATCGGCGCGATGCTCCCGTTCATCTTCTCGGCGCTGACGATGCAGGCGGTCGGCAGGGCCGCGCAGGGCATCGTTGACGAGGTGCGGCGACAGTTCCGCGAAATACCCGGCCTGATGGAAGGCACGGCCACTCCCGACTCGGCAAGGTGCGTAGACATCAGCACACGCGCGGCGCTGCGGGAGATGATCATACCGGGCGTAATGGCCGTGTTAGCCCCGATAGCCGCCGGGTTCATATTGGGCGAGGCCGCCCTGGGCGGGTTGCTCATCGGAGCGGTCTCGGCCGGTTTCATGCTGGCGATCATGATGGCATCGGCTGGCGGAACGTGGGACAACGCGAAGAAGTACGTTGAGCTGGGCAACTACGGCGGCAAGGGCTCGGATGCCCACAAGGCCGCGGTGGAAGGCGACGTGGTCGGGGATCCCTTCAAGGACACTTCCGGACCGAGCCTGAACATCCTGCTGAAGCTGATGGCGATCGTATCGCTGGTGTTCGCTCCGGCATTCGTGGCGGCGCCGTCGCTGATCAACCTGTAGGTGCGACGAACGGCATACGGTATATATGGGGGCGGTCCGGCGGGTCGCCCTCTTTCGTTGGGCCAGCACGACTGGCGTGGGGCGCCGGCGAATGGCACAATGGCGGAAAATCAGGATGGGGGCAGGGTAATGAGTCGCATTACAGCCAGCGGCAGGTGCGAACTGTGCGGGGAATCGTATCGCAAATCCGGGATGGCGCGGCATCTGCAAAGTTGCCTGACGCGAACCGGATGGCCGGATCCACCAACCGCCTCCTCGAGCCGTCGGCCCCGGCGGGTCAAGGGTATCCACATTTCGGTTACGGACGCCTACCGACCGGAATATTGGCTGCACCTGGCGGCGCCGGCCAGCGCGAAATTGGTTGACCTGGACGATTGCCTGAGGGCTACCTGGGTGGACTGCTGCGGGCATCTCAGCGCGTTTGACATCGGAGGCGAGGAGTACCATTCCTACCCTCAGTACGGCGATAAAGGAATGAGCACCACGCTGGGCCGGGCAGTCCCGCCGGGAACCAACTTCCGGTACGAGTACGACTTCGGCACCACGACCCACCTGACGCTGCGCAGCGTGGATGAGCTGACTGTCCCATCGGGCGGGATCCGCCTGTTGGCCCGCAACGACGCGCCGGAGATTGTATGCGGAGTGTGCGGAGCGGCGGCGACTCGAGTCGGCCAGTCGGAGGATGATTGGCTAATGATGACCGCCGGATTATGCAATTCCTGCGCACCCACCACCGGCGAACAAGCGGCATATCTGTTGCCGGTGGTCAACTCGCCGAGGTCCGGGATGTGTGGCTACGAGGGGCCATGGGGCGATTAGCCTGCAAAGCCCCGACGCCGGTCTCGGACGGCCGGATGAATTTCCCAACGGAGATCGCTTCTCTCCGATTCAAGCATGGAGACGACAGCAATGACCAGCAGCAACGGCAATCTTTTTGACCTCACCGGAAAGGTGGCGCTGATTACGGGAGGCAACGGCGGTCTGGGCTTGGGCATGGCGTTAGGACTGGCCAACGCCGGGGCGGACATCGCCATCGCCGCGCGCAACGCGCAGAAGAACGCAGCGGCCGTGGCCGAGATCGAGGCGACCGGCCGCAGCGCCTTTGCGATTCCAACGGACGTCACGAGCGAGTCGGACATCGACGACATGGCGTCGCGCGTCGTGGCCCATTTCGGCCACGTTGACATCCTGATCAACAATGCGGGGGCCACGGTGCGCAAGGCACCGGAGGACATCACCGCCGCCGAGTGGGACAACGTGCTTGACGTGAATCTGCGGGCAGCTTTCCTCTCGTGCAAGGCGATCTACCCACACTTCAAGGCCCAGGGCGGGGGGAAGATCATCAGCATAGGCAGCATGTACAGCATCTTCGGCGGCGGGGGCAGCGGCGTGCCCTACTCGTCCAGCAAGGGTGGGATCGTACAGCTGGCAAAGAGCTTCGCGGTGGCGTGGGCCGGAGACAACGTCCAGTCCAACGCGATACTACCGGGTTGGTTCATGACCGAGCTGACGCAGGCAATTCCGGAAACGCAGCCGGAGCGTTACGACCTGATCAACAAGCGCATACCGATTGGAAGGTGGGGCGACGCCAACGAGCTGCAGGGAGCGGCGGTGTTCCTGGCAAGCCGGGCGTCGGATTACGTAACGGGGGCGGTTATCGCGGTTGACGGGGGATTTTCGGTGGCGTGAGGCGACGTAACCGACAGCGTGCATTCAGAGGCGACCATCCACACAATAACGATCCAACTACATAGGATAGTTTTTGAAAACCCTGTTGTTGACGGACAGCCTGTATTCCGCGCTTACTGAAGTGACTGACCGTAGCGGCAGGGCGGTACAGGATATTGCCGTGGAGGCCATTGAGGCGTGGCTCGCCGACCTGGAGCCTGACGTTGAAGAACGCCAAGAGATCGAGATTGCCCGTGCAGAAGCGGACGAAAAGGGCGGAACCGAATTCGAGGAATTTTTCGCCGAGGTGTTCGGCGAGCAAAGCTGACCGTGGACTATTGGTGGCGGGTTAAATGAAAATATGTTGCCGCCATCACAAGCAGAGCAGCAACTCCCAAAAAAACGAGTGGCGGGATGTACAACTTTAATGCCCAACCGATCAACGCCAGCAACCAGATGATGCCGCCCAAGGATTGCTGCACCGGGTTGGCTGAACTCCTGGTCCACGTGATCAAGAATTGGTCAATTTGGTCTTCAAACAGTCCGAATACCACCACCGCCAGAACGGGTACGGCCAGCACCTCAAAGCAGAGCGCGTAGGCTGACCTGTCAGACAACGCGCATTCTCATAGCAAAACCGGGGCGGGCGTGATGCCCCGGCGACATATGGCGGTTCACGCGCGAGGAGACCATCCGCCGCCCAGGCCTATAGTTGCTCCAGAGCATGGCGGGAGAGCATCATCTTGACGGGGCTGATGGGCCGGAAGGTGCGGGAGACACGGACGTCGCCGGCGAGGCTGCAGAGGGTGTAGGCGTCGTAGGGCTGCATTCCCTTCTCGGTGATCAGGAAGTCCACCATGTCGCGTACGGCCTGCTTCATCGCGGGGCCGAGATCGTCGCCGTGGGACAGGACGACGTAGTGTTCAGGGGTGATGGCGCGCGGGCCGGTGAGGCTCATGCCTTTTTCGACGGTGACGCGGACGTGGGTGTCGGCGGAACACTCCGCTCCGGTTCCGGCCACCGCGCCATCGCCGACGACAGCGTGACAGTCACCCATGGCAAGCAGGGCGCCGGGGACGAACACCGGCAGGTAGAGCAAGCTACCCTCGACCAGCTCTTTCATGTCGATGTCGCCGCCGTAGGGGCCGCTGTCGCTGGCGGTTTCCTGCGGGTAGGTGGGCGTCGTGGCAACCAGGCCCAGTGACGGATTCAAGGGCAGACGCATGCCGCTGGGCAGCACCAGGTCATCGCCGTCAATGCTCATCACGGTGGGGTAGCCTTCGGTGAACTCGGATTCGAGGAAGCCGCGGCCGGGCATCACCATGTGGGCAGGGTTCTCCTTGGGCTTGATGCTGACGAACTCGATGCGGAGGGCGTCCCCGGGTTCAGCTCCGTTGACGTAGATCGGGCCGGTGGCAGGTCCCTTGAGGGACTTTTCCTGCAGGACGCCGGGTTCGCGGATGCCCTCGAAAGCGTCCCAAGTTTCCACCATGAGGTCGTCGCCGGAGTCGATGGTTACGGCAGGCTCGTTCTCGGGGTGGAGGATGTAGATGCGGTGGTCACGGGAAATGGATTTCATATTGCTTACTCCTCTGCCGGCAAGACGGCAACAGCGAGATACCGAAAACGATCACCGGGTTTATCGCTAAACACGGCATAATCGCGCCAGCGGAGGCGATAAGAACCATCCAGCTGTATGGGTTCCTCACGATTCTTCTTAGTGCCATCGCTGGCATTATCGCCCCAGCACAGTTCGCCTCCGCCCAGACTCTGGCTGTCGTGAATCCGAAAGGCAGCGTCAGTAGTGTCAGGGCGTGTTGGAGGGGTCCAATACATCGAGTCATTGGTCAACAGAACGGCAAATCCGTAATCGGCGGGGAAGGGGATTTGCAATGCACGCTCAAGTCTTTGAATATCTGTAACGAAGTCATACCGTCGGGGCGGTTGTGCTCCATGTTGCCGGCCCAGAACAAACTGCTCGCCCTGCGATTCCTGCTGCAATTCACGCGTAGTGTATTTCAATTCTATGGCAACGGCGGCTTCCGGCAGCTTGGCCCAGATATCCAACGCCATTCGCTGATCGCTGGTTGGAAACGGGTCAAACTCCAGACGGACATCGCAATCGGGCCGGGTTTCGTGAATAAGCCACGCCAGCGCGTGCTGAAAATCCGCCTCGGAATGGAAAATAGGGCGTCGTCGCGACAACCAAGACATTAGGTCGTTAATATCAAGCATCATTGCGCTCCGTCATTTGGCTTCGACGGGCAATTGCGCTTGCGTGACCCTGACCGGATTTGCATTGGGCGCGTCCAAATCTACTACGTTGACCGCCACGTTCCCTCTAGTGGTGGACGCGCCCATGGGGGAACCGGAATAGAAGGCCGTCACGTCGTTTTGGGACACGTCTTCGAATCGCTCCCAATGTCCCAGCGCGATGTAGTCACATGGCGCTTCGGCGATTTCATGGGGGCGTATGGGTGATGAGCGTTCCTCGGTATCGTCGGGGTAGTGGAAATGCCCGTGGGCCACGGCGACGCGCCAGTGCCCGTTGCGATGGGCCGGAATGCCGGCCAAGGGCCGGAACGCCGGCGTGTGGCTGTCCATGGCGCGGCCCCAGACTTCGAGGTCCAGATGAGGAAAGGTCAGGGTTTGTCCGCGGGTACCACTGATGATGTGGAGATTATCCGGGCGGTCGGCGAAAGGAGCTCGGTGGTACAGCGACGAGGCGTCATACAGGTCGTGGTTACCGGGCAGTATCACGGCTGGCACTTCAGCGCGGGCGATCTCGCCCACGAAAAACTCCAGGACTGAATCGGCGATGCGGGCGTTATCGAAGACATCCCCGGCGATCAAGAGGGCATCACCGCGCAGGGCATGCACCCCATCCACCACGGCGGAAAGAGCGTGTTGGGCGGATGCGGGGTCCCAGTCGTCTCCCAAATGGGTATCCGAGGTATGGATGATGCGAATTTTGCGGCGAGGACTCATCGACGACGTGGGCATGGGTCTTGCTCAGGCAGTGGCGGAAGTGGGCACGGTAACCGGGTCGCCAACCCGGGCCAGTATCGCATCCAAGAGCGCCGGCAGGTTCCAACCCCGAGCAGCGGACACAAAGACCCGACCGCTGACGGCAGGGGATTCGGCGCCGGAGATCGCAGACAGGTCGATCCGGTCGAGGACGTCTACGTCCGCAGGGTCGTCCGTAAGCAAGTCCATCTTGTTGATCACCAACATGCGTGGCTTACCGCCAAGGTCAAGGTCGGCCAGGGTCTGTTCCACGACCTCAACCTGCTCGGGAGCCTTGGGGTGGGTTATGTCAATGACGTGCAGCAGCAGGTCGGCCTCACTAAGTTCTTCCAGTGTGGCGCGGAAGGCGGCAACGACGGTGGGCGATAGTTTTTGGATGAATCCCACCGTGTCGCTGAGCAGCAGCTCGTTACCATCGGGGAGGCGCAGACGACGGGTAACGGGGTCCAGGGTGTTGAACAGCTGGTCTTCGGCGGGGACGCCGGCTTCGCAGAGGGCGTTGAACAGGGTGCTCTTGCCGGCATTGGTGTAGCCGACGAGCGTGGCCATCGGGGTGGAGGACTGTCGGCGACGCTCGAGATAATGGCTGCGACGTTTGCGCACGTCGTCAAGTTCCGATTCGATTTTCTGGATGCGACGGCGGATCAGGCGGCGGTCGGTCTCCAACTGGGTTTCACCGGGGCCGCGGGTGCCAATGCCGCCGCCGAGACGTTCCAAGTGGGACCATTGGCCGACCAACCGAGGAAGCAGGTACTGGTGCTGGGCCAATTCAACCTGGATCTGGCCTTCCCGGGTACGAGCGTGTCGGCCGAATACGTCCAGGATCAACGCGGTGCGGTCGATGACCTTGATCTGGAGAGCCGCTTCCAAGTTGCGCTGTTGGGTGGGCGTCAGCTCATCGTCGCAGATCACCACGTCCGGACGTTCTTCCTCCAATAACTCCTGCAACTCCTGGAGCTTGCCCTTGCCCAAGTAGGTTGGGGTCATACGTTCCGCGCGCTGGGACAGGGTCGCGACGACTTCGGCCCCGGCGGACCGCGCCAGGTAATCCAACTCAACCAGGGTGTCATCCAGCCCCCAGAGATTCGCGCCGCGCTTCTTCGCTTCCACGGCAACCAAAACCGCCCGTTCGGTTTGCGGGCCAGTGAGTTTGGGTTGGCGAGATTTGGGCATAGGTGAATGATCAGTGGACGGCCAAAGGGCTACGCACGAGGCGCCGGTATGGTCCAGTTTTCGAGACGTTGGCAGCCGGTTTCGACCCGCTCGTCGGGAGTGGTCAGAGAGAGGCGAATGTAGCCCTCGCCGTACTGCCCGTAGGAAGAGCCGGGGGTTACAACAATGTCGACCTCTTCCAGCAGGCGAGCCGCGAAGTCGGCTGAGGTAAAGCCTTCGGGCACGGGTGCCCAGATGTAGAGGCTGGCACGGGGTGTTTCGACATTCAGGCCCATGCGGGTCAACGCCTGAAGGACGCGGTCGCGGCGCCACTGGTAGATGCCAATGTTATCGTCGATACAGTCCTGCGGTCCGGTAAGCGCCTCCATGGACATTTCCTGAATGGCCTGAGGGACGCCGGAATCGAGGTTGGCCTTGATCTGGAAGAGGGCCTTGATCATGTCAGCGTTGCCGACGGCCATGCCCATGCGCCATCCGGTCATGTTGTAGGTCTTCGAGAGGGAATGGAATTCCAACCCGACCTCTTTGGCACCGTCGAGTTGCATCATGCTGCCGGCGCGGTAGCCATCATAGCCGACTTCGGAGTACGCGGCGTCGTGGAGCATGGCGATGTCGTGTTCGCGACAGTACCGCAGCGCAGACTCGAGGTCTTCCTGGGAGGCCACCGCGCTGGTGGGGTTGTTGGGATAATTGAGCCACATTACCTTGGCCTGGCGGGCCACGTCCTCGGGAATCGCATCGAGTTCGGGCAGCCAGCCGTTGCGCTGGTACAGGGGCATGACGTAGCTCTCGGCACCGGCGAACATGGTACCGACCGCATACACGGGATAGGCCGGATCGGGTACGAGGGCGATGTCGCCCGGATCGAGGAAGCAGAAGGCCGCGTGACCAATACCCTCTTTTGCGCCGATCAGGGGCAATACCTCGGTATCGGGATCGAGGTCAACGTCGAAGCGCTGCTTGTACCAGTGGGCGACGGCGCGTCGCATCTCAGGCAGGCCGTCGGTTTCGGGATACCGATGGTTGGGGGGGTCCTGGGAGGCGGTGAGAAGTCTGTCGATTACGGGTTGCGGAGTAGGTATATCGGGATCACCAATGCCAAAGGTAACCACATCAGCGCCGGCGGCGCGCTTCTCCGCGATGATCCGGGAGATCTCTACGAAGGGATACGGGGAGAGTTTGCCGAGGCGTTGGGACAGGTTAGGCATGATGCTCCTGGGCTACTATGGGCTGGTTAGATGGACGCTGGAACAACGGTGGAGAAACCGGCGGCCAGCAACGAACCGGTGGGATTTGCTCGCGGATGCGGCTGCCTACACGGAAACCGCCGCGTCCGGTTGATAAGTCATCTCGCGCTCCAGCGTCACCCAGTTGTATTCATCCACGAACTTGGCGAGGCTGAAGGGGGGATCGATACCCAACTGGGCCGACAGCGCGCCCGCCGGGTCTTCGATGCCATGCTGGCTGCGCGCGTCGGCGGCCACCGACAGGGCGGCCATGCGCATGACGGTAAGGAACTGGGAGTAAGTCGCGCCGTTGGGGCGGTCTTGCGGGAAGTAGGCGTTCCGGATGCCCGCGCCCCAGGACACGAACAGCTGGTGGTTGAGTACGGTCAGGATCGCAGACGCCCCAGTCGGGCCGACGCCGTCGGCCTCCGTGAGGCAGTCGAAGGCGCGCTCCACGACATCCAATGTGGAGCAACGCAGGTCGTCGAACTCCAGGGCAGAGGCCGCCATGGGCTCCAGCAACCGCGCGGCGTTGCCCACTGCGGCGGCGATGCCCGCAGACTTGTGACGGGGAATACGGCAACCCCATTGGTTCACGTAGCCGACCAGCGCAGGCCAGTCCGAATCTTTCTGCCCCGATATGATCGGGTCGCGGAAGGACTGGGCGCGGGCGGCGAGGCACGTTGCATCGTCGGCGAGGCTGCGGAAAACTTGAGACGACCAACGCAGTTGGTCAAAGGTCGTAGGGCCGGTTACGTAATTGCTCATTCTGTCCACACTCCGCTGAAAACTTCTGCCGCGGGGCCTTCCAAATAAACCTCGCCGGCGCCATCCCACTCGATGTTGAGGGTTCCGCCGGGCAGGTTGACCGCCACGCGGTCGCCGGTGTGACCCAACAGCCGGGAGGCCACGCCGATAGCGCAGGCTCCGGTACCGCAGGCCATAGTTTCGCCGGAACCTCTCTCCCAGACCCTGGCGTCCAGATTGCCGTCGTCCCGGATATTGACGATTTCAAAATTGACACGATCTGGAAAGATGGGATGCCGTTCCACCAGGGGTCCGATGTTGTGCAAGGGAAATTCTTCTATGGGCTGGTCGATGAACGTCACCGCATGGGGGTTACCCATGGACACGAAGGTAAGGAACAGGCGGAAGTCCCCAGGGTGGACAGCGTAGTTCATGACCGGGCCGGATTGACCGGCAATGGCGGGGTCCAAATCGACGGGGATTTCGGACGGAGCGAGCCGCGGCGGTCCCATACTCACGCGCGCCGAGTCCACAGTGGCGCCAGCGTAGTGGGGCACGATGGTCCGAACGCCGGCCAACGTGTCGACGGTCACCTGGTGGGCGGAGCTGGACACGATGCCACGCTCTATCGCGTACTTGGCGAAGCACCGGATACCGTTACCGCACATGGCTCCTTCGGACCCGTCCGAGTTGAACATGCGCATTTTCAGGTCGGCGACGTCGGATTCCATCACCAGGATCAACCCATCACCGCCGACTCCAAAATGTCGATCGCTGATGGCCCGAGACAGGCTATTCCAATCCCGTTCGGGCATCGCACGAGCGTCGACATAGACGTAATCGTTGCCGGCGCCGTGCATTTTGGTGAATTCCATTGTCGCGACTCCTGCGCCGAAATGGACCCTTTCCGTCAGGCGCCAATTGTATCACAAGGGGTCGGAGGTCCTAGAAAACGTTGCACGAGAGAGCAGGCCTCGGCGACCGGCAACCGGTGGGTGGCGTCGAGCCAATGAACGCGCTGATCGCCCGGTTTGAACCAGGTGTACTGGCGGCGGACCAGTCGGTGCGTGCGGGTTTTCGAGCGAGCAACGGCTTCGTCCAACGTCATTTCTCCGGCCAGGTATTGGCCGAGCTCGGTGTAACCCACGCCAGACAAAGCGCCGCTGCCGAGGGTGTACCCGTCAGCGTCAAGACGGCGGGCCTCGTCCAACAAGCCGTCGGCCATCATCGAGTCGAACCGAGCATCGATACGATGGTACAGGGCAGTGCGGTCGGCAGTGAGACCGATGGCGAGGGCACGATACGGAGGCGCGGGGCTTTTACCGGTCGCATGGATCGCACTCCCGGTGGCCTTCAGAATTTCGAGGGCCCGGATGATGCGGCGCGGGTTTTGTGGATCGACGGTGACGGCGCGGTTGGGGTCCAGACGACGCAGCTCCTGCCACAGGGCGCCAAGGCCCTCGGCAGCGAGACGATGCTCCAACTGAGCACGGAAGGCCGGGTCGGGTGGCACCTGGGGAACCGTCCAACCCTCGAGGAGGGCCCACACGTATTGACCCGTGCCGCCGCACAATATGGGCAATTTGCCCCTGGCTGCGATGGTCTCGACGGACTCCCGCGCCAACGGCAAGTACTCGCCAAGGCTAATTGGCGAATCGGGCGGACGGACATCGATCAGGTGATGTCTGGCGCTCCGGCGCTCGGCCGGAGTAGGCTTGGCGGTGCCGATGTCCATACGGGTATAGACCTGCCGGCTATCGGCGTTGACGATCTCGCCGTCGAATCCTTGCGCAAGAGCGATGGAGAGGGCAGTCTTGCCCACCGCGGTGGGGCCGACGACAGCGATCAGGTTGTGCAGGGCCGACATGAACCGGCCGGGGTGGCGACTACTGCTGACGGTCGGAGAACGCGGCGGCCACGCCCAAGAACGCGCCCACGTCCAAGCTTGCCCCGCCGACAAGCGCACCGTTAACACTTGGAACGGCGGCGAAGTCGGCGGCGTTTGCCGGATTCACGCTGCCGCCGTAAAGAAGGTGAGTGGCCGAAGCGGCGTCGGCTCCCAACACCGCCGCGACGGTGGAACTGATGGCCCCGCCCATTATCTGGTCGGCTATTTCCGGAGTAGCGGCACGGCCGGTTCCGATGGCCCACACGGGCTCGTAAGCTATGGCAAGTGCGCCGACCGCGGCTTCAGGGTCGAGATCGGTCAGCGCGGCGACGACCTGGCGCCGGATGACCTCTGCGGCCCGACCGGATTCTCGCTCGTCCAAGGTTTCACCGACACAAACGATGGGACGCAACCCGTGTTGCAGCGCGGCGGCGGCCTTGCGACCGACGGATTCGTCGGTCTCGCCGAAGAACTGGCGGCGCTCGGAGTGGCCGATGATCACGTAGTCGCACAGGCCGACCAGCATTGGCGGAGCGATCTCGCCAGTGAAAGCGCCGCTATCGTCGGCGTGCATGTTCTGCGCGGCGACGGCTACACCGCTGCCGGTCAGGGCATCCCGCACCGCCGCCAGTGCCACAAACGGTGGAGCGATTATGACTCTGACCCCGGGTACTGCCACGACGCCTGCGGCCACAGCAGATGCCAACTCGACTCCGGACGCGAGGTCGGTGTTCATCTTCCAGTTGCCGGCGACGATGTTGGTGGGAGAGGTCATCAGAAGATCCTGGGGGATTGGATTCGGTTACGGGCCGTACTTGGACAGTTTGCCGGCGTGGGACAGGGCCAGGAGCATGATGGTTTCGGCCGGTATGCGGCCTATAGACCCCTGGCCACACGCGCGCTCGTTGAAACCCTCGACCCCTTCACCGAGGGTCAGCGGGGAATGGAGCATGAAGGGAACGGGATGCCAACTGTGGGATGCCATGATAGCGGGGGTGGCGTGGTCACCGGCGACCATCAGCACGTCGGGTTCCAGGTCCAAGATGCGCGGAATGTGGGCGTCTAATTCTTCGAGGCGTTTCACTTTGCCATCGAAGTCGCCGTCTTCGCCGGCGGCGTCGGCGGGCTTGTAGTGAATGAAGAAGAAGTCGTGGTCGTGCCAATTGGCGTGCAGGGTGTCCACCTCGTCGCCGAAGGTCATGCCGGTAGGGATGATCCGCATGTTGGCGACGGAAGCCAGTCCCCGGTACATGGGATAGGCGGCAATGGCGGCCGGGTTCAAATGATAGACCTGACCGAAATCCGGCAGGTTGGGAAGCTGGGCCCATCCGCGGAGCAGGACCATATTGGCCGGCTGTTCCTCGGAAAGGATGCGACCGGCCTGGGACACGAACTCCTGAACGATTTCGGTGGTGCGCTCGGCCGCAGGCGACAAGGCGCGAGCTGGCCTGGGCGGCAGACCTTCGCGCTGGGGGTCGGTTTCCTCCACCGCTTCGGACAGACCCTCGCCGCGCAGGCGCAGCACAAACCGATAGTCCTGTACCGGCAACACGTCCACCTGTACTCCGGGTATCTCGATGCCGTCGAGGCGCTGGCACAACGCAGCGCTCAGCTTAGTTGCGATACGGCCGGCCCGTCGGTCGGTGAGAATGCCATCGTCGTCCACGGTGCAAAAATTGCCACGAGCGGCTACATCACCGGGCAGCAGTTCGGCGCCGATACCCAGGGCTTCCAAGGCACCACGCCCGATCAGGTACTTCAGCGGGTTGTACCCGAAAAGGGCCAGGTGGCCGGGTCCGCTCCCGGGAGCAACACCGATCTCCACCGGAGTGGTAAGTCCGCAGGCGCTGCGCTGGGCCAACGCATCCAGATTGGGGATGTCGGCCGTTTCCAACTCGGACTTGCGGGTGTCAGGATGGGGCAATCCACCCAAACCATCGGCCACCAACAGGACGATTTTCGACGGGGTGCTGGCGATACTGTCGCGGATTTGTTCCAGATCAATCATGCTTAGCTCCGGTGGCCGGCGGGCCGTCAAACATCAGGGATCGCGTCGATTCCGGGGAGCACGCGCCCTTCGAGAAACTCCAGAGAAGCGCCGCCGCCGGTGGACACGTGGGTCATGCTGTCCATGAGGCCGAGGGCTTCCACGGCTTCCGCGGTGGAACCGCCACCGACCACAGTAGTTGCGTCCCGCAACCCCGCAATGCCATTCGCGACCTGACGGGTGCCAGCGCTGAATTGTTCCATTTCAAACACGCCCATTGGTCCGTTCCACACAATGGTCTTGCAATCGGCGAGTGCTGCCGTGTATGTAGCGGCCGCTGCTTGACCGATATCCATGATGTACCAACCGTCGGGGACGTTGTCCACGGGCACAGTGTCGACCGAAGCGGGGTTCGGGTCGAATTGATCGGCGACTACGAGGTCCTGAGGCAGATGCACCTTCACGCCAGCAGCGTCGGCTCTTTCAACTACGTCGCGAGCGAAGTCCAGCCGATCAGTTTCGACCGATGACGCCCCGACCGGTTTGCCGGCGGCGGCCAGGAAAGTCACCGCCATGCCGCCACCGATAAACAGATGGTCGAGGCGAGCAAGGAGGTTTTCCAGGACCAAAATCTTGTCGCTAACCTTGGCGCCGCCCATGAGCGCGGCCAACGGGCGATCCGGATTTTCCAAAGCGACGCCCAAGCAGTGTACCTCGCGCTGGGTCAAGAGGCCCATGGCCGTAGGGAGATGGCGCGGGATACCGACGGTAGAAGCGTGGGCCCGATGGGCCACAGCGAACGCATCCATGACGAAGCAGTCGGCCAAGCCAGCCAACTGAGCCGAAAAAGCGTGATCGTTGCTTTCCTCACCCGGATGGAAGCGCAAGTTTTCGAGAAGGCACACATCTCCCGGAGACATTTCAGCAACCGCTTTGACCACCGTTGGACCGACGCAATCATCCAAAGGGGTAACGGGCCGGCCCAAAAGGGTAGCCAACCGCTCGCCCACCGGAGCCAAGCGCAGGGCATCGTCGACCTTGCCTGTGGGTCGACCAAGGTGGGAGCACAGTACCACCTTGCACTGCCGCTCCAGCAGGTACTCGATGGTGGGCAGGGTGGCGCGCAAGCGATGATCGTAATTGGAGATGAGTTCCGCGCCCTGCTCAATAGGCACGTTGAAGTCAACCCGGACCAGGACGGTCTTTCCGTTGACATCCAGTTGGGAGAGAGAACGCTTGGACATGCTGCGACCTTCGGTCAGGTCAGTTAGGAATCACGGTCGACGATCAATTTGGTCGCCCAATCCAACAACTCTGGCTGCTCCAGCGTGACATTCGCGCCAGTTACGGCCTCGCGCGCTTGCCGAAGAAGCTGGTCGATTTTTTCGTTCGAGTATTCTCGGGATCCGGCCTCGTCCAAGATTGAGACAATCCGGGGCGCATCGCCGGGTTCCAGCACCCGTTTCATGTATATGCCGCCGAGTTCGCGCTTGGCGGCAGTGTCGGTGTGATGCAACGCGTGGATCAGGGGCAGGCTTTTCTTCTTGTTGAGGATGTTGGCGGGCGTGAAACCATCACCTGATCGCCCCCACAGGTCGTAGATATCATCCCTGACCTGGCGAGCCATGCCAAGCTTCGTGCCCCATTGCTCCAAAGCATCGGCGGTGGCTGGCTGGGCTCCGCAGGCCAACGCCCCCAGACGCGCTGAGCATCCAGCCAATGCCCCGGATTTCCGGTAGATCATATCCATGTAATCGGCTTCAGACACCATCAACTGGTCCTGGTAAGTGAGATCCATGTACTGACCCTCGCACAGGGTCAAACAGGCCCGATCCAAAGCACTCAATGCGGCCAGAACGGTCTCAGCGGCGACCCCCGCGTCGGACAGCCGCATCAACACGGAGCGGGCCAGAGCATGCAATCCATCGCCGGCGTTGATGGCCTGGGACGGACCCCACACCCACCAGATGCTGGGGCGGACGTTGTCCTGATCAATGCGTCCGGCCTGCACGTCGTTGTGCACGAGGACGAAATTGTATGCCAACTCAACAGCAGCCGCGGCCGATACCGCCTCCTGATGCCCGCCAGATACCGCGTCTGCAGAAGCCAGCGCCAGCGCACCGTAGTGATGCAACGGAGTCAGCGCGTCTTCCGCAGGGTTGCCCCTCTCATCCACCCATCCCAAGTGATAACGCAGGAGGTCGTACAACATGCCCTGCCGGCCGTCGAATGCTGATCGCAGTTCGGCGTGCACGCCAGCCCGGTAACTATCGTATGTCTCCACCGATGTAATAACCGACCTCGCTATTCGGGCGTCTCGAGCATTTCGAGGGTGGCGAGCACCCGCTCGTAGGGCAGTACGCCCTCACGGAGCAGGCGGACACTGCCTGCTGCCAACGACACGATGGTGCTTGCCGCACCTACCGGCTCAGGACCGGAAACAATAATACCATCAACCCACGGAGCGAGGGTCCGGCGAAGCTCGTCAGCGTCAATTATGTCGGGCTCTCCGCTGCGATTGGCGCTGGTACCGGTAATGGGGCGACCCAGGGCATCGGCCAACGCCAGGGGGACCGGGTGGTCGGGCATTCGCACGGCGACGGTATTGCGGCCGGCGGTCAAGCGGTGCGGCAAACCGGGAGCGGCCGGGAGCACCATTGTCAACGGACCGGGCCAGTAGGCTTCGGCCAAGCGGCGAGCCGGCACCTCGCTGTCTGAGGGAACGGCCGTGACCTGTCCCGATTGCTCCCAGCCGGACACCAACACGGGCAACGGCATGTCGGCAGGGCGGCCCTTGGCGGCATAAACGCGATCGAGAGCTTCGGGGTTGAGGGCATCCGCCGCCAAACCGTAGAGCGTGTCCGTCGGTATGGCGATCACGCCACCGTCGGCAAGACGTCGGGCTGCCTGGCGGATTTCAGTTTCAAAGTCCAAAGGGAGGAGGTCCACTATTTTAGAGAGACATTCAGCCTGGGGATAAAAGTTGCCGATGCGCAAATGGGTCGGGATCCTTCGCGACCGGTCGGCGAGGCCCGGTTCTATCGATTGGTCAATTGTTCAACTCGCGGGCCGCAATGGACCGCAATTCAGGGATACGAAGCAATTGCTCGACCAGGAAACGCCGGTTGTCGTTGGCGTCGGTTTTGCGTTCGTTGATGATCGCGTCGTAATTAAATCCGAGCAGCGCGCAAAATTCGCGACCCGTCCAGACCATACTTTCATCTATGGTCTGTTTGAAGCCAACCACGATTGCCTGCTTGTCGTCCTGATTGAAAGAACAAACCTTGATCGAGGTTGAGTACGGTATCGTTGAGCCAACGTTGGTGCTGAATGCCGACAGATTGCTCACTTCACCGCTGGATTTCTTAGTGTCGAACTGATCACCGTCTTTAAGTTCGAGCACGTAGCACTCGCGTTTCCAGGCATCCCGCACGAATACCAAGTAATCGGGTTCGGAGCTGGGGAAATGGATCCGGCTGGATTTCTTGATGGCGGATTTGTCGGCCAGGAACACCCCGTCGCTGCCATTTTCGAGGAATGCGTCCAAGTCGTCGATCGCGGTGCCGTTGGCTGCAGATTCCCGGTGGATGATGTGCTCGAGTTCAGTGCCCGCGCGGATGCTGGTCGCGTGGACGCGAGATACCAACGCGCCGATATCCGGATCGTTGAAAAGCCGGGCGTAGCCGCCGTCCCTGCGACCCGGATTACTGTCTTCGATCCTGACCATTTGCCCGGTCACACGTCGCCGGAGATGTCACAGCCGAGGAACTGGCGCCCGACCTGGTGGGCTGCGGTCATCACCGAATAGCTGCCGGCGGCGGGATCGAGAACAACGTCACCAGGGTCGGTGACCGCCTCGATCAAGCGAGCCTGGAGATTAACAGGCTTAGGGTGAACGTTGCCGATACGTTCCACCCGTTCAGTTACCACGTCAGGGATGTCGTGGCGCTGCCAAACTCCTTTCGCGCGCTTGGGCGGTTTCTGCAAGATGAGCAGATATTCGCCGACGCGCCTGGTCCGGTATCCCATGCCGAGACGGTCCTTGTTCCAGGTGACGAGGTCCACGATCTCGAGACCCCATTCTTCCACCCAAGACCCGACCCCGGTACACAGGTGGAACTTGTCTATCCACAAGAATAGGTGGCCAGACGGTATCAAAGCGGCGGAGATGCCGGCGATGAACTCGCTGATCGTCTGCTCGCTCATCTGCGGCAGCGCAGATCGAGACCGCCCGCGACTTGTGCCCTCGTTCCCGTACTGCATTTTGTCTAGGATCCCTCGGTATTGAGGGTCAAAAATGCACAATGGGATAGTTTCCGGGTCGAGCGCGGCGAGGAGTTCCAGACCGTCGAATTGATTCCGTTGGTTCAGCGGCAGTGGCCATTGGTTTACCTGCGGCGTGGCCGGCCGCGTGGATCTAGTTGTGGTAAAGACAGTCATGGGTATAGCGAAAGAGGGTCAAGCGTTCCGGCAGTATTCTAGCAGGATGGCGACACGGAGGTGGGCACGGACCGAGACCGGTGGGTTGCTGTGCTAATATAATCCGCAGATTCCCAAGCGGCCAGTGGGGAGTTTATGAGCAGCGCAGCGCAGCCAGACGCCATCGCGGTAATCGATTTTGGCTCCCAGTACACGCATCTAATCGCCAGGCGAATCCGCGAACTGGAAGTTTATTCGGAGATAATACCGGCATCGGCGGGCCGGGAACGGATTGCGCACCTGAACGCCAAGGGGATCATCCTTTCGGGGGGCCCGGCCAGCGTGTACGACGCGGGGGCACCGACCATAGCCGATTGGGTCCTGCAATCCAATATTCCGGTGCTGGGGATCTGCTACGGCATGCAGGCCATGGTGCACCAATTGGGCGGGACAGTCACCCCGGGGGACGCGCGCGAGTACGGCCACGCAGACCTGCATGTAGCTGAAACTGCAAGCAGCCTCCTGACCGGGATCAGCGCTTCGGCGCCGGTATGGATGAGCCACGGCGACCGGGTGGAGCGGTTGCCAGAGGGAATGGCGACGCTGGCACGAACTGAGAACAATGATTGCGCCGCGGTGTCGGACGGCGAGAGATGGTTCGGCCTGCAATTTCACCCGGAAGTGCAGCACACGCCGGACGGCATGACCATTCTGCGCAACTTCGTGCGAGGGATCTGTGGTTGCTCCGGCTCGTGGACGCCGGGCAATTTTGTGGCCGACACGGTGGCAAGGGTGCGGGAGCAAGTGGGGAGCGACCGGGTGATCTGCGGCCTTAGCGGAGGCGTCGACTCTTCGGTGGCAGCGGCGTTGCTGCATCAAGCAGTTGGGCCGCAGTTGACCTGCATTTTCGTGAACAACGGTCTGCTCCGACACGGAGAGGCGCAGCAGGTGCAGGAAACCTTCAACAACAACATGGGTATGGACCTGCGCTACGTCGACGCGTCGGACCGCTTTCTGAACGGGTTGCGCGGTGTCACAGACCCGGAAACGAAACGCAAGACCATTGGCAACGAATTCATCCGGGTGTTCGAGGACGCGGCTGCGGAGATAGAAAATGTGCATTGGCTGGCCCAAGGCACGCTGTATCCCGATGTGATTGAAAGCGAAACGCCAGAGAACCGGGCCTCCGCTCGCATCAAGACCCACCACAACGTGGGGGGATTGCCGGAGCGGATGAATTTCGGCCTGGTGGAGCCGTTGCGATACTTGTTCAAGGACGAGGTGCGCGCGGTGGGGTTGGAGCTGGGCCTGCCGGAAGAGATCATCTACCGGCAACCGTTCCCGGGTCCCGGGCTGGCGATACGGATCATCGGCGAAGTCACCCCGGAAAGGGTCGAGTTGCTGCGCGACTGTGACCGCGTCGTGCTGGAAGAGATCGACGGCGCGGGTCTGTACCGAGACATCTGGCAGAGTTTCGCGGTTCTCACCGACAACCGAACGGTGGGGGTGATGGGTGACTATCGGACGTACGGATACGCTTGCGCCATACGTGCGGTCAACTCGGAAGATGCGATGACGGCGGACTGGGTTAGGTTGCCATACGACGTGCTGGCTCGCATGAGCAATCGCATCGTGAACGAGGTTGATGGCGTGAACCGCGTGGTCTACGACATCACCAGCAAGCCGCCCGGAACGATCGAGTGGGAGTGACCCGCAGTGCGTGTTCTGGTTGTTGGCTCCGGAGGTCGTGAGCACGCGCTGGCGTGGCGGTTGGCGCGTTCAACGACGGTTACTGAAATATTCTCCGCCCCCGGAAACTCGGGCACCGCGAGCGTTGGAATCAATCTACCCGTAGCCGACACCGACATCGATGGGTTGGTGAGAACCGCCACCGACCGGTCGATTGATCTGGTGGTGGTAGGCCCCGAGATTCCGCTAGCCCTGGGGCTGTCGGATCGGCTGGCCGCCGCCGGGATCCCGTGTTTCGGCCCGAGCCGAGCGGCGGCGCGCCTGGAATCGAGCAAGAGTTTCGCGCGGGACGTTATGGACGCGGCAGGACTGGCCGGCCCGGAGTACCGGGTATTCCACAGCGCATCGGCGGCCCTGGCTTACGCCGAGCAGCAAAACCGGCCCCTAGTGGTCAAGGCAGACGGGCTGGCGGCGGGAAAAGGGGTTGCGATGTGCGCCAACCTCGAAGCGGCCAAGTCCACCATCATGACGTGCATGCAAGACCGGATGTTTGGCGAGGCCGGGGAAACGGTGGTAATCGAAGAGTGGCTGCACGGCCCGGAAGTGAGCGTTTTCGGGTTCACGGACGGCGAGAACCTGTCGGCCGTGGTTGCGGCGACGGACTACAAACGCGTAGGCGAGTACGACACCGGCCCCAACACCGGCGGCATGGGTAGCTACGGGCCGCCAACCTTCTGGAATGAAACCCTGGCCGAGCAAATTCGCGGCGAATTCATGCTCCCGGTAATCCGAGAACTAGCCTCGCGTGGCTCGCCCTACCGCGGCGCGCTTTACTGCGGGCTGATGCTGACCAACGACGGTCCGCGAGTGCTGGAGTTCAACTGCCGGTTCGGAGACCCGGAAACGCAGGTGATTATGCCCCGACTGGTCAGCGACCCGGCCGAGGCGATGATAGCGTGTGCGACGGGCAGCTTGGACGACGTTGCACCGGTGGAATGGTCGGACCGTCCCGTGGTAGCGATAGTGATGGTTTCCGGGGGATACCCCGGTTCGTATGAGACCGGGTTTGAAATAGACGGGTTGGACGGCTCCGAGTTGGACAGTGAGGAAGGCATAGTGTTCCACGCCGGGGTTCGCAGGGACGGGGACGGCAGCGGAAAGCTGCTAACTTCGGGCGGGCGCGTTTTAGCCTGCGTGGGAACGGGCGACAGCATCGAAGAGGCCCGGGATCGTGCGTATCGACACACCGCGGGAGTCAGTTTCAAGGGCGCGTACTACCGGCGGGACATCGCGCAACTCAGTTTGGGTCAACCGACCACGGTCCGGTAGCGTGAAGACTGACTAATCGCCATGGTGACCAAAACTTCGATTGTGCCTGATTGGCCAGCAATTGCAGATAATTTCCGTCGTGCGGAGCAAGGCGGGGAATTGGACGCGTTCCGCCGCCGCCGCTGGGGGAACGACGGGCACGCCAATTGGCTCGAACAGGATTATCTAATCTCGCTTACCGAGGCAGAGGCAACGACGCTGTATCGCGGCGCGGGCGGAAGGCAGACGAAACGGTTTAGGACAAATCCGATCGCCGAAGTGCGTGACGCCGTGGATTTCCTGCTATACGACACCATCAAGCTAGAAAATCGGTTCGAGGAGTGCGCCACCGAAACGGGCGGGTTCGGGTTGGCCGGAGTAGGAAGGGAGTGGCCATCATATCTGCTGACCCTGAGGGAACCAATGCTTTTCGCGCCATGGAGTCCGCATACGGAACGGACTCTGCGCCGTTTCGGCATGTTGCCGGCCGGATTCCGGAACGGGCATCCCGGATTGTGCTACATCGACCTGCTGGACACGTTGGTTGTATTGGCCCGCAGGATGCAACTGCCCGACTTTCGCAGCGTCGACGAGTTCTGCTACCTTAACGGTCGCACAAAAAACGCCGCTGGGGACCAGCCCTAGCAGAGCCCGCGACGGAGGATTGACCAATGCCCTGGCTAGATGACCTGAAACGACTGCGCGTCCGCGTGGACAACGAGGGTTACGGCAAGCAGATGGCGGACGTTGCCGAGCGGCGCACGTTGCTCGAGCGATTTGCGGTCGAATTGACGGTGGAAGGCATGCTGGGCGAAATGAACGACGTCCTGCTTGACGGGGGCGCACGCCTGATCGTGGACCGATCGTGGCAGTACGATTTCGATGACGATGACGACAGGGTGGATGGTGATGACGAGTTGGCTGACGAGATCGTCTATACGCTCTACTGGCACGACGGAGAGCCGGTGGAAATAGAGGTGCGGGTAGGGATTGACGACGAGGATGCTGGATACGTGATAGTAGAGGACGAGGAAGTGGACGACGATACTGAATCAATTCAGAACGCGCTATCGGCCGCGTTCCGGGACATCGCCGACATGGACTGATCGCCATCACAAATGGCGTTCCCACAAGCAGAAACAAGGAGCAGCATCTTGCCACTGGTAGGAGTTATCATGGGCAGCGCCTCTGATGAAGAGGCGGTCCAACCGACCATCAACATACTGGAGTCGCTGGGCGTGGACTACGAGGTACGCGTCATGTCAGCGCACCGCACACCCGAGCGAGTCCACGAGTACGCATCGACGGCGCGGGAGCGGGGGATCGAAGTAATCATCGCTGCCGCCGGCGGTTCCGCGGCGTTGGGCGGAGCATTGGCAGCGCAGACCACATTACCCGTGATCGGGATCCCGTTGACGTCGAGTGAGCTCAACGGGTGGGATGCCCTCTTGTCCACGGCTCAGATGCCGCCCGGCATTCCGGTGGCGGCCATGGCGGTCGGCGGATGGGGAGCGAGAAATGCGGCGTACTATGCGGCCCAGATTCTCGGCATCAAACACGACGATATCCGCGAGGCCGTCGAGCGCTATCGGCAGTCCCTTCGTGAACGCTAAAGCCGGCAGGGCGGACCGTCGGATGCCGGCGGTGCTCACAGACTTCGACGACACCGCCGCCGACCAAAACGTGGCGGAAATGCTATTGCACGAGTTCGGCCACCCATCCTGGACCGACGTGCGTGAACGGTTCCGGGCGGGTGAATTGTCGCTGAAAGACTACCAGGAGGCGACGTTCCGGCAGATGCAAGCAGACAAGGACGCGATGCAGGCTTACGTTCGGGCAAATGCAAACTTCCGCCCGCACTTCACCGAATTGTCCGCGTTCTGCCAGGACCGCTCGATTCCCATGTGCATCATCAGCCAGGGCCTGGACTTTTACATCCAGGCGCTGCTGGACGGGAGCGGGCAACCGGAAATGCCGGTGTACGCGGTGGCAACGGAATTCGACCAGCAAGGACACGTAACGGGTTACCGGTACGATTTCGCGTACCCCGACGCGCCGCACCTGGGGAACAGCAAAGCCTTGATCGTGCGTCGGTTCCAGGAACAGGGGCATCACGTATTTTTCATGGGGGACGGCCGCTCGGACTTCGAAGCCGGAGAGGTCGCGGACACCGTGTTCGCGCATCGTCAAATGGCGGCGATGTGCGACGAGGCCGGGATCCAATTCGCCCCATTCACTGATTTCCGGCCGGTTCTGGAAGCGGTACGGGCGTACGTGAGCGTACCGCAGGCCCGTTGATCCTGGCGAAGCGTTTGGGTGTTTGAGGAACCGGATTTGACGCCCGCGACAGTCAGGGTGGAATGTAGCTGTGATAAAATGTTTGACCGTTATGGATATCGTGCGGAGGCCACGCTGTGATTGACCGCTATTCCAGGCCCGAGATGAAGAAGGTCTGGTCTGATGAGAACAAGTACCGCACGTGGCTGGACGTAGAGTTGGCCGTATGCGAGGCGTGGGCCGAGGCCGGAGTCATCCCGCTTGAGGACATGGAGTCGTTGCGGGGAGCCGCGTACAACCATGAGCGGATGATGCAGATCTTCGAGACGACGAGGCACGACGTCACGGCGTTCCTGCGTTCCATCACGGAAACCCTGGGCCCGGAAGGACGTTGGCTCCATCTAGGAATGACGTCTTCCGACATGCTGGACACCGGGCAGGCACTGCAAATGGTGGCCGCAGCCGACCTGCTGCTCAAGGAAATCGACGCCGCTATCGAGGCCGTCGGGAAACAGGCCATTCGTCACAAGGACACGCTGATGATGGGCCGCACCCACGGCGTGCACGCTGAACCGATCACGTTCGGGCTGAAACTTGCCCTGTGGTGGGACGAACTTCGGCGTCAACGGGAACGGATGGAAGCGGCGCGCAATTCGATACGCGTGGGCAAGATCTCGGGAGCCGTGGGAACCCACGCCACCATACCGCCGCACATTGAGGAGCGAGTCTGCCACCACCTGGGTCTGGACGTGGCTCCGGTATCGAACCAGGTGGTACAACGGGATCGCCATGCGCATTTCATCACGACTGCCGCCCTGGTGGCCGCGTCGTTAGAGAAGTTCGCCACCGAAATACGGGGTATGCAGCGCACGGAGGTCCACGAGGTGGAAGAGCCGTTCGGAGCCGGACAGACGGGGTCATCGTCCATGCCGCACAAGCGGAACCCCGAACTGACGGAGCGGATTTGCGGGCTCGCGCGCACGATCCGAGGGAACGCGGTTCCCGCCCTGGAAAACGTGGCGCTTTGGGGCGAAAGGGACATCAGCCACTCGTCTTCAGAACGGATCATCCTGCCCGACACCTGCCTCATGCTGGACTACATTTTGAGCATCTTCACCCACGTGGTGAGCGGCTGGCGCGTTGACATGGACCGGATGTGGCAGAACCTGGAAAGCAGCCGAGGGTTGATCTTCAGCCAACGGGTGCTGCTGACACTGGTCGAAGACAAAGGGCTGTCTCGTGAAGCCGCGTACGACATCGTGCAGCGCAACGCCATGCGGGCGTGGGACGACGCCCAGGATTTCCGGCTTTTGCTTAAGTCGGACCTCGAGGCTACCCAACACCTGAGCGCGGCAGAGATGGATGACCTTTTCGACTACGGCTACTACACGCGATACATCGATGACAACTTCAAGCGCATCGGGCTGCTGCCTGTGCCGGCGCTGGCCTGACCCGCACCTCTCGACCGACCCGATCCCTACTCTGAATGACTGCCATGATTATTGAAACCCGAATGCCCGACCGAATGCATCGCGGAAAAGTCCGCGATACCTACCAGCTCACGGACGACCTGTTGCTGATGGTGGCTACCGACCGAATATCGGCTTTCGACGTCGTTCTGCCCAACGGTATACCGGACAAAGGGGAGGCCCTCAACAAGATGTCCGCTTTCTGGTTTGGGCTAACGGACCACATCGTGCCCAACCACCTGGTCGCCCTGGCCGACGGGCCGGATGCAGCCGCGTACGCCGGCAACCCGGTCGTTGCCCATCCAAGCTACGCGGAGGATGACGTCGGAAAGCAAGCGATGATCGTCAAGAAAGCGGAACGCATCGATATAGAGTGCATCGTGCGCGGGTACATCACCGGTTCGGCTTGGGGCGAGTACCGGCGGCAAGGCACGGTATCAGGGAAGCCCATGCCCACCGGTTTGGTGGAAGGGGACATGTTCCCAGAGCCGCTATTTACACCCACGACCAAAGCCGAAGAAGGCCATGACGAAAACATGACCGACGAGCAAGTAGTCGAAATGGTGGGATCTAATACAGCGCAACGACTTGCGGACATCAGCAAGGCGGTGTACCTGCACGCACACGACTATGCGAAAGGCCGGGGAATAGTCCTGGCGGACACCAAGATGGAGTTCGGCTTCCTCAACCGGGAGTTGATCCTGATCGACGAACTGCTGACCCCGGACTCCAGTCGTTTCTGGGACGCCGAGGGATACGCGCCTGGAAAATCCCAATCGAGTTATGACAAGCAATTCGTTCGCGACTGGCTCACGGCTCAGGGTTGGAACCAGGAGCCGCCGGCGCCCGAATTACCCGACGACATTGTCCAGCAGACCGCCGAGCTATATCGGCAAGCCTACCAGCGGCTCACCGGCGACACGCTGTAAGCGTCGATACGTGGCGGCCGCCAAGTAAGGAATAGGATTGCCTCCTTCGCGACATCGCCGGCGCAGTGCCGCCCGGCGTTCCCAACGGCGCACGCCACCGATTGCCACCGGCGGCGGATTTCGTAACCGATGGCTGCTGTTCGCGTTTGGTGCGATAGCCGTCCTATTCATCCTTGCTTTGCTGATCCCCGTACTGCCGATTAATTTCGGCGGTGGCGGCCAAGGAGAGGCCAGCGAGTACGTCGAGGGTATTGGGGATCTGGCAGAGGTCGCCTCGAGCCGGGAACATTTTCCGGACACGCTATCCGTTGGCCAGGTGGTGCCCGAGGGTTACCTGACGACACCGCCCACATCCGGGAGACACTGGAACGGGTGGGTGCAATGCGGCTTCTATACTAACCCCGTGCCTGACGAACGCGTCGTGCACAACATGGAGCACGGAAACATAGTGGTCAGCTACAACCTGATTGACCAAACGCAGATTGACGAACTGGAAAACGCATTCGACAATATCGGGTTGACTGACAGCTGGGGCGTGGCGCGACCATACGATGAGATTCCCGAAGGCACGATTTATTTGACCACGTGGGGAGTCGTCGACGGGCCGATGCATGAGGTAGACAAGGAGCGGATCGAACGCTTCTTCGATGCCTACTCGGGAAAGCTGGGGCCGGAATTCCCCAACGGGGCACCATGCACGACCGGCGGCACGATGAACCCGTAGGTCGCCCGGCGCTATGACTGCGCGGATCGCGCTGGGAACGGCCTGTATCCTGGGTTTGTTTTTGGTCCTACTGGGGTGTGAATCAACGAGGGAACCGGTGCCCGCACCAGAAGCGACACCCGATAGAATCGTAACGGCCACACCGATGCCCAGCGCCACACCGTTAGCCGAACCCACCTACACGATGGCGCCGGCAGCGAGCGTACACACGCCAACACCTGAGTTCACGGCGTCGCAACGGGAGGTCGAACCAACCGATACTCCAGACCCAACCGATACGCCAGGCCCGACCGAGCCGGCATTGGTCGCACTGCAGCCAACCGACGGGCCTATTAAAGTCGAAGCGATGCCCAGCAGGGACCACTTCGCGTCCCAGATGAAGATTTCCGACGTGGTACCCGGCGGGTACAGCACGGTTCCACCGACCTCGGGCCGCCACTGGGGCGCGTGGAGCGATTGCGGGCATTACAATCATCCACTGCCGGACGAATTGATCGTTCACAACCTGGAACACGGCAACATTATCGTCAGCTACAACCTGGTGAGCGACGCTGAAGTGGCCGCACTGCGAGCCGCCGTCGCGTCCATCCCGCTCGCGGAAGAATACGCGATCGTGCGTCGCTACCCGGCAATACCGGAAGGGATGGTTGCGTTGACAACCTGGGGAGTCCTGGACCGGATGGAGGGAGTCGACCCGGAACGCATCGCCAAGTTCTTCACAGACTATCCGGGCAACACCGGGCCAGAATTCCCCAACGGGCTGCCGTGCACGACCGGGATCGATATGACGCAATCGTCCGGCGGCTAGACGCACGGTCGATCGGAGAGGCAGCGCTACCAGCATGTTTTTGGCAAGGGTCTACGTCACCCTGAAACCCGCCGTGAACGATCCCCAAGGACTGACCGTAATGGGCGGTCTGCACAGCTTGGGCTACGAAACCGTGGCAGACGTGCGCATCGGAAAATACCTTGAAATCCGCCTGGCTACGGATAGCCCGACCCAAGCTGAAAGCGAAGTGGACGGAATGTGTGACCGGCTGCTGGCGAACCCGGTGATCGAGAATTACCGGTTTACACTGGAACCGGTCGAATAGAGTCGAGGGCGGACAATGGTCCGCCCCTGACTATAACGGGGTCCGTCCTAGAGGCCCGCCCCGGCCTTCAGTGCAGGTGTGCCTGCAGAAGACCCACCAATTCGTCAACGGTGGCTTTTTGCCAGTCGCCCGCCCGGGCGGCGGTTTGGGCACGGCGCTGGCGACCGAAGTCCTGGTCTGAGATATCCGGCTGCTCGGCGCGGATCGCTGCTTCAATCTCGCCCTGCTCGCGGCCGGCGACCTGTGAACGCTCGATCCAGTGGCAGATGTACTCATGCCCCTGGTCGTAGAACACTGCGACGGGGATCGACATGTACAGTCCCTCTTTGAGGAACTCGTTCATGATGTCGTGGTTCTCGTCGCGAGGAAAGATGCGGAACTCAATGCCAGCGGCCTCGGCAACCCGGGCGAGCACTGGCAGTTCGCGCACAACGTCGCCGCACCAGTCTTCGCCGATCACCATCAAGCGAGCCGGACCGCCTTCCGCGGCCGTCAGCTCCTTCAGCCGGGCGGTCTGCTCAGCATCCAGTTCCACGTTGGAGTAGTACTCTTCGATCCTGGCCTTGTTGACCTTGACGGTGTTCATGTATTGATCGTAGGTCATGCCCTGAGCATATCGCTCGGGGGTCACCACGCTGGCTTCCTGCACCATGATTGCACCTCTTGAGTTCAGCGACGTTGGTTCCGACAATTGCCGAGGGAAGGGTTGGGGACAGACCACCGGCCCGTCAGCCGATTTCTCAACCGCGCTGACCGCGGAATCCCGTCTCCACCTTTCCGTCGGGCCACACAATGATGGGGACAGTATCACCAAAGTCCAACGCCTCGTCCAGCGTGTCCTGGCTCTGGTCGACGCGGCGTTCCTCGTATTCAACGCCTTCGCGGCGCCAAGCGGCGCGTAGCGAGTCGCATGCGGGACACACCGTGAGGGTATACGCGATGGGGATATCTGCCATGATTGCCTCCCGTGTGGCGAGCCGACTATGGCCGGCATTCTACAACTTTGCGCCGGTCGCTGCTATAATCGCCGAGGAATCCCCGACATCCAAGGAGACAACAATGATTGCGCTGATTGTGGAAATCAATATCAAACCCGGCTTCAAGGACCAGTTCATGGCCTCCATGCTGGGGGACGCCAGGGGTTCGAACAACGATGAGGCAGGGTGCCTGCGCTTTGACGTTCTGCAAGACAACGAGGACGAGAACAAGATTCACCTGTTCGAGGTGTACCAGGACGAAGCGGCCGTGGAAGCCCATCGCAATGCTCCACACTTCGTCAAGTGGCGGGAGGAATGCGCGGACTGGTTCGCCACTGAGAACATCCGCAAGATCGCCACACCGGTGTATCCGGTACCGGAGAAGTGGGAAAAGCGGCCTCCGGTGGACTGATCACCGTCGTATAGGTGAGCAAAATGGGGCAGGTTCATGACCTGCCCTTTTAGATTCCCAACGCCGCGCGCTAGTCGATCTGGCGTTGCAGAACTCGCTTGAATCCACGCACGAAAGCGTCGATTTCAACCTCTCCCAAAGACGTGGACAGCGCGCCCACCAGGTTGGGGGCCAACAAGAAACCTTCGTTCAGCATTCCGATGAACACCTGCCTTGCCAGGTCCTTGTCTGAAGCGGCGATGTCACGATAGTTGTGCAGCGGTCCACTGGCAAAGTGGATGCCGAAGAGGGAGCCGGCGCCGGTCACCACAACCGGCTGTTCCAATTCGGAACACACCTGCCGGATTCCCTGCCGAAGCATTTCGGTTAGCTCAGCAAGGCGGCGATACACCGTTGGGGTCAGCTCGTTCAGCGTGGCCACGCCAGCCGCCATACTGATGGGATTGGCGTTGAAGGTGCCGCCGTGGGCGATGGCGGCGCCATTGACCGGGCTGTATTGGGCCATGATGTCGGACCGGCCACCGAAGGCCCCCACGGGGAAGCCACCACCGATGATCTTGCCCAGAGCGGTCATGTCTGGGGTGACTCCGTAATATTCCTGGGCGCCGCCGGGAGCGACGCGGAAACTGATGACCTCGTCGAATATGAGGAGTGCCCCGCTGTCATCAGCGAAATCGCGCAGCATGGACAGGTACGCCGGGTCGGCGGGAAGCATGCCCACAGAACCCATGACGGGTTCGACTATGACGGCAGCCAAGTCTTCGCGATTATCTTCCAAGATGCGTCGGGCGACGTCCACATCGTTGTAGGGAACGATAACAGCCTGGTCCAAGACGCCGTCGGCCAGGCCAGCGCTGGACGCGACGGGCTCAGGATGATCATACGCACCACCGGTAGCCGGGTCGATGCGGAGGCTGACCAGGACAGCATCGTGCGTCCCGTGATAGCCGCCTTCCACCTTGGCAAACTTGCTGCGGCCGGTGAAGGCGCGAGCGGCGCGGATGGTATTCAGCGTCGCCTCGGTGCCGGAGTTGGTGAAGCGCACCCGGTCGAACGAGGGGATGCGCTCGCACAACAGCTTGGCGAGTTCCACCTGATGCCGGTTGGGCGAGTTGTACGCCAGACCCAGCTCCATCTGCTGACGGGCAGCATCTAGAACAGGGGCGGGTCCATGGCCCAGGATCATGGTGGTCATGGTGTTGATGAAATCGAGGCGCTCGACACCGTCGGAGTCCGTGACTACAGCTCCCTGGGCAGATTCGGTGAAGATCGGGTACGGGTTCCAGAATATGGAATGGCGGCTATCGCCGTCGGGCAAGTACCGGCAAGCCTCTTCCCAAATCGCGCGGGATTTGGGTGTAGTTTCGATGTAGCGGGTTATTTCATTGGAAGGCACAGTACAACTCCGGGTATTGGCAGTGTCCCGATCTAAGAATATCAGACCGACCAGTCAGCCACCGCACACGGCCTGGCCAGCGCGCGACCAAATGTCTACCAGCGCGGAACGGCGCGACAATCGTCCAACAAACTGGGAGCGTCCTGTAGCAGCGAGACTGGAGAAAACTAATCGTCTCCGCCGGCGGGGCTAGCCACGGCGGCGACCGGGCGCGCCTCTCCGCGGAAGTAGATGCCGCGCCAAAAACCGCTGCCGATCAGCGTCCCAACCACCACGAGGGTGAATGCGGCTCCCGCAACCGCCATAACGTTGCCGGGCGACCAGAAGTCCGCCAAACGGCCGTACAGAAGGTTGGCGAATGCCATGCTGCCGCCGACATGCATGGAGTAGACGGAGGAGACGCGGCCGCGGATGTCATCCGGCACAACCGACTGGATTATGGTGTGGGTGATGGTCATGAACCCGGAGGTACCGAGCCCCATCAAAATCGCGGCGATCATGGAAATGCCGGTCTGGGCGGAGAGCCCCAACCCAATGGGGGTCAGGCTGCTCGTGAAACCGAGGAACAGGAAAACCCGGCCGCGCGTCATGTGGCTGGCGATTCCGCCCACGAAAATCGAAGAGAGCAAGGCTCCAATGCCCAGGGCAGTCATCAGCGCGTAAACATCATTCTCGCTAAACGTGACCCCATCCGGGGACAGCTTCTCCAAGGCGAGTGGGGGTAGCATCGACTCGAAGGACATGACCAGCACGCAGTGGGCCAGGGCCATAAGAATGATGCCGAACACCAGGGGAGTGCTGTACGAGTAAACGAACCCGGCGGCGGTATTGGCCCAGAAACTGCGCCGCCGGTCAATGACGCCGGACGAGACGGTACGAATGCTGAGCGCGGACACCAGCGCAACCAGATAGAAGACCCCGCAGGCCCAGAACACGATCGCGGACGTCCCTATGGTGAGCGCCAAGGTCTGGATGCTGAACGCTACGCCTCCGCCACCGAACAGCACGCTGCCACCCACCGCCGCAGATACCGCCAACAAGATAGCCGGACCGACAGCGCGGGATCCCTGTTGCATGGCTTCGTTCAACGCCACGGCGTTGGGCAGCCGTTCCCGGTCCACCAGGTTGGGCGTCAACGATTGGGCGGCGGTTTGCTGAGTTGCACGCAGGGTGCCGTTCACGATGGCCAAGGCCACCACATACCACGGATTGTCAATACCGACCATAACCAGAACGGCCATGATCGACGCCTGGATCAGTTGCAGGGCGTACACCCATTGCAGCAGGGTCTTGCGGGTCATCCTGTCCGCGAGATACCCGATGAAGGGGGTGGCGAAGAACCGCGGCGACATGGCCGCGAAGGTGATCAAGCCCACCCAGAGGCCCCAAGATCCCTGGAGCTCAGGAATGCTGTAGACCCATGCCCCGCGGGCCACAATGAGAGCCCACGCGCCGCTGCCGCTGGACAACGACGCTAAGGCAAGGAGCCGGAAGTCGCGAAACACCAGAGCAGCGAGGAACCGATAGGCTTTTTGTGAGAAGAAGTTGCGCTGCGGGGCGGGAGCCGTGGCCATATCGACACTCCTACTGCGACGGATGCCGTATCGACCAACAGGCGTGGCCAGAAAACATGCGCAGCCCAGATTTCAGCGAACTTTCCCTGCCGGCTGCGTTGATACCGTCGTTACCAGCGGTTAACTTGACGTAATTGGCGCATTATAACCCACGGCAACCGGGGGTCAAATTGCGTATGCCGAAGCCGATGGTCGGCGAGTCCCACGCCAAGGTATTCCACGATCCGGCGCCGGGAAAGCACGATCAGGAAGGAGAGCCCGGCTGCGCAAGGCGCCACCGACGGGCTTCCACCGTGGGGGATTGGGCGCGGAAGCCCAGAGCCACACCCATGCACGGTGACGTTGCGGACTTTCAAGGCGGCGAAGCCGGCAATATCGGCGGGCTGGTCAGTGGCTCTGCTGGAGGCGGACGCGAGAGATCAGGAAAAACTCGTCGCCGTCGCGCTGAATGCCGAACTCGGTGAACTCGGGAGCGACCGGGAGGTGTTCCCGGATGGTAAAGAGCATGCTTTCGCGCAGGGCGGTCAACTGCGGCGAGGAGACTTCCATTCGGTCCCGGCGGATGGCAGATTGAACTCGCTCCCGGGCGACCTGCCGCGGGTTTCCGCTGCGGTGGCCACGATTTTTGCGCAACAAATCAAACATGAGCGGAAGCCCTGCGGTTGATGCCCATGATGTTGCGTACCTTTTCCATGATGGACGTTGGAGCTTCGTCGACCGGATCAATCAACGGCAGATACTCGCCGTCAATGCGAGCGGCAATACGGACGAACTCGCGACCGGAAGCCGACTGGCCGTCGTACACCACGGGTGTGCCGTTGTTGGTGGAGGTGATGACTCGGTCATCGGACGGTACCAATCCGATGGCGTCGACTGCCAGCATTTCCAAGACGTCCGACGCGTCCATCATGTTGCCTTGGCGAACCATCTCGGGCTTGATGCGATTGATGATGAGCCTGATCTCGCGGATATCGGCCGACTGGAGAAGACCAATCACCCGGTCGGCATCGCGTATGGCTGAAACCTCAGGAGTGGTTACGACAAGGGCTTCCTGAGCCGCCGCGATCGCGTTGCGGAATCCCTGTTCGATTCCCGCAGGGCAGTCGACGATGACGTAGTCGAAATCGTCCTCCAACCTTTGGCACAGACCGATCAATTGCTGCGCCGTGATGCAATCCTTGTCCCGAGTTTGCGCCGCAGCTATCAGGTACAGTTCGCCAGCATGCTTATCGCGGATCAGGGCCTGTTCAAGGCGGCAGCGTCCTTCAACGACGTCGACCAGATCGTAAACGATGCGATTCTCGAGGCCCATCACCACGTCGAGATTGCGCAGTCCGATGTCGGTATCGATTACGGCTACCCGATTGGAACGAAGGGCCAGAGCGGTGCCGACGTTGGCGGTTGCGGTAGTTTTTCCCACGCCTCCCTTTCCGGAAGTCATGACGATGGTCTTACCGCTCATTAGGATTGCCTCCCTGATGGATGGAATCAATGTTCAAGTATGGGGCAACGTGAATGGCTCCGTTTGACACTCGGGCCAACGTAGGGCCGTTTCCATCGTTGCTGTGGCGGCCGAACGCGTTGGTCGGACCGTCGCGGTGCCAGGAATAGTCCGCGATGCGGAGCACAGGGTAGGCGATTGACGTGGCGATGATCGTGGCAGTGCTGTCGCCGCTGGCGCCGGCGTGGGCGCGGCCACGCAATCCGCCAAAGACGATGATATCGCCGTCGGCGATTACCTGCGCCCCGGGGTTTACGTTACCCAAAATGACGCCGTGACCCGGGAAAACGCGCGTCTCCCCAGCGCGCAAGTTTCCGCGCGCGATTTCGGTGGGGACACGATCAGGCCCTTCGGTCTCGCCCAATAAGGGCTCGGGTTGGAGGGATTCCTCAGCAACGGATGGGGAGTGAACCTCGTGGCCCGCATCTGCGTCATCCGTCACGACGGGCATGTTGACAGCCGGCTCATCGCCAAGGGGGCGTGGACCCGCAATATCTGCCTGCTCTGCCATCAAGCGGGCGATTCGCAGGCTCTCCCGCTCCAGGATCTCGGGACGGCACCAGAATTGCTTTACGGACAGGCCAGACTCGGACTCGATGACCTTTCGAATGCGCCCCTGATCGCTGTCGCTGAGGAGGCGGACGCCGATGTCGGCGATGACTTCGCCGCCAGAGTAGAGGTGACGGTTCCGGCCCAAGTGCTCGCGGAGGGCGCGGCAGGCGTCATTGAGCGGCACCTGGTCGTCAATTTCGAAATTGACCAACGCGCCGCGACCGGAGACCCGGACCAAATCATGTGTTTCTGTGATATTGGTCAACATCGCCACCAGTTATAGCAATTGGTGACGGGCAACAGCCTCGGGCCGGGCTTGCAAGTTTGGCCGAATTCAAAAAATCGCGCAGCCGTTTTCGGCGTGTGTTGTGCTCGAATCCTACCGGGTAGCGCTGGGGAGTTCGGGTTGATAGGCGATCGCCTGGTCGGTCATGCCCAGCAAATTGGCGTCAGGATCCTCTATGGCAGCAAAGGTTTCCCACGGCAATTCGGCTGGCGGCATTGTGATTTTGACACCGCGCGCTTCCAAATCGGCTGCCGGGCCAGCGACATCGGCGCAGTAAAACACTATCGAAGGCTTGCGCTCCGTCCAGTCGGCCATGAGATCCCTCGGATATATGACGAGGCACGTTTCGGCGCCGGGCGGGGCGGTTTCGACCCACTCAGCGCCAGCGCCCATATGCATCCGGCGACGAACGTCGAATCCCAGTATATCCACCTAGAAATCTACCGATTTCTGCTGGTCGGAAACGTAGATGCCGACGGTTTTGACAGAGCCGAGCATGGAGACATCCTCTCATCAAATTGGCCGGAGACCGCTTTCACGGCTCCGGCCAGAGTGTCTTTACAGCGATCGAGTAGCGGTCTACGCAGATGGATGATAGCTAATCGGGGCGTCCAAAAATGGCCACAGAGCAGGTGAACGATCCTGGCCGACCGCCGAGGTTGTGGGTGATGCCCAAGTCGGCTTTCTGCAATTGCCGGCCACCTGCTTTGCCCTGCATCTGCTTGTAGACCTCGTAGATCATGCGGATGCCGCTGGCGCCGATGGGATGGCCGAAACACTTGAGGCCGCCGTCGGTGTTCACCGGCAAATCGCCCTCCAGCGAAAACGCGCCGTCAGCGACGTCGGCGCTGGCCTGACCCCGGGGGCTGAATCCCAAGTCCTCCATGATGATCAACTCGGTGATGGTGAAGCAATCGTGGACCATCGCCATGTCGATTTCGGCGCGAGGGTCGGTGATGCCGGCTTCTTCGTAGGCGGCCTGGCTCGCGCGCACGGTTTCCGGGAAGTAAGTGAAGTCCCAGTCGTTGCGCAGGACACCGAACGCGCCGACGGCAAGGCCGATCCCCTTGACGAGGATGTAGTCGTCGCGGAGGGTGCGAGCGATCTCGGGGGTGGTGATGATGGCGGCCGCGGCACCGTCGCTGACGCCGCAGCAATCGTACAGGCCGAGGGGCCAGGCGATCATCGGGGCGTTAATTATCTGCTCCTCGCTGACCTCACGCTGGAAGTGGGCCTTGGAGTTCAGCGTCCCGTTGTGATGGTTCTTGGAAGCGATCTGGGCGAGGGTACGTTTGCCATCGTCGTAGTCGATACCGTAGTGGTGGAAATAGCGTGTGGCCGCCATCGCAAATTGGGAAGGCGGCGGGGTGGGCGGTTCGACGTCGGAGCCGGGGCCGGCAGCGATAGCCAGACCGGAAAAGCCGCTATCCTTCAGCTTTTCAACACCCATGGCGAGTACGATGTCGTACACGCCGGCGGCCACGGCGTAGCAAGCGTTGCGGAAAGCGTCGGTAGCGGTGGCGCAGGCATTTTCGACGCGGGTGATCGGTATGTAGTCCAGCTTGAGGGCTTCGGCCAATGGCTGGCCAGTGCGGAAGCTGCTGACGGTGCCAAGCCAAGCTGCCTGAATGTCGCCGGTTTCCAGCCCGGCATCCTCGTAGGCTTCGTAGGCGGCTTCGACCATGAGATCCGCCGCGGAGGCGTCCCACCGCTCACCAAAACGGGTACATCCCATGCCGACCACGGCGACCCGATCTCGTATTCCGCTCATTGCCGTACTCCTAAAGTGGTTGAATTGCGCCGAATATGTTCACAAGATGCCGTCGCAGGTCAGCTTCCAAGCTATTTTTGCCACGAATGGCGTTCTCGTAGAAGATGACGCGATAGCCGCTTACGTCAAAAGGTAGCGGGGTATCTCGCTCCGCCAGTAACACCACTGGTTTGTGCATGGCATGGGCGTAACCGAGTTCGTAAAAGACGTTGGCGTTGGTAGGGGTTACTTCGGCAATGATCACGTCGGATTCAGCTAACCCCTGGATAATGTCTTGCAAAATGACGCCGGGCCGGTAAATGTCGGAAGCGCGGTAGGCGTCTATGCCGATCTCGGCGCACACCGGCCCGATCACATCGTCAAACAATTCATCAAACGGCGAGGTGAACTGCATTACGACAAAGGCCGAACGCGTTCGAGTCGCCACCTTGATCGGACCAAATTTAATCGGAGTTTCCCCGTGCGCCATAACACCGATCTGCGCTCGTTCCAGAGGTCGGTCCAACACATGTTCGAGCACCGTTACTCCGTCGACCTCCAAGGTTATCGTCTGGCCTTCCACACTGACTCCGATCGGTTCGGGGCGATTGGGCTGCACGTTTGCCAAATGGCCACTAGCCGCCAGCGTCCTCCAATATCCAGGTACCTCGACACTGTATTCTACGATAGCGTACGCGTGTCCGGTCGTGCTGCCGACTCCAGCGGCAACGAAACGAGTGCCATTGGGGTTCCAACCAAGCAGAACGTACCCTAGGGCCGCATGAGACGATGGCAAGGAAACCGTCGTATTCAGCCTGCCGCCGCCAAAGTAAACATCGGTCCGCGCGTAACCGACAGGAGTAGTATCAGCGACGGGAGAGATCTGTGGGCCAACTGTTGCACCCGAGACTTCGTTTCCGACAAAGGTCACGCAATCCGCCTCCTCTCTCCAAATTCCGTGTACAAAAATCCAACGTCTAACGGCCTTAAGCCCCTCTAACACAATTCTATCTCCGACAATTGTGCGGCAGCTGCCGCCGGGACAGGGGTGCGCCTGGGTATCGCTTTCCAGTAGTAGTTGTGGATGCCGTTGACGACGCGCAGCTGACGGAAGCTCATTTCGACCGGCAGGCCAACCCGCACTTCATCGAGTTCGCGATCCGTGATCATGCAAAGGAGGCGACCGCCGCCCTCGAAATCCACGACGGCGACCACCAGCGGGGTATCAACCGCGCCAGCGATGTAATCCATTGAATAGGTGAAGACCTCGGCCGGCGTCTCGCTAAGGCGCACCGGTTCGCCTTGGTCAACCTTGCGGCACTCAACGCACACGCGCTGAGCGGGGTACTGGACGTAACCACAGTTTCGGCATCGGGCTCCATGGAGCCGCACGTTCTTATCCCCTTCACGCCACAACGCGGACACGGAAGGAGATGCGGCGGCGGGTCGACGGGAAGCGTCGTCCAGCGTCCAGACCTCACGCCAGCGGGCGTAGGTTTCGTACTGCCCGAGCACAAACTTGGCCTCGAGCCAACCGGACACACCCATGGTCGGGGTCGGCGCTTGAGCGATAGCGGCGGTGGCGCGGAAGCCGATGACGTCGCTGCCGTCCCCGTACGACACAGTCAGGAGCAGGTCGTCGGGCGCCGCTTTCTCCAGCGCAGACGCCAGGAGCATGGGAGCAAAGGCGGCACCGGTGTTGCCAACTGACCCGAACAGCGGATCCTGGACCTGGTTGTCGGCGAAACCCAACTGACGGGCCAGACGCGAATGACGGCGAGCATCGGGAGCATACAGGGCGACCTTCGCTACGTCGGACAATGAAACGCCGTTGCGTTGGCAGTAGCCAGTGACGGCCTCGGGCACGATGCGCTCGATTCCTTCTTCGGTAGCAAAACGGTCTTCCCACGATCGGACGAAGGGGTCACCAGGAGAACGCCACGTATCGAGCATGTTGTCGGTCACGGCATGACTGCCGACGAGTTCGGCGACCACTCCCTGGTCAGCAATAACGAAAGCGGCAGCGCCATCGCCGGATGCGCGTTCCGTTTCACCCCTGGGCGGGCCCTGCCGGCTATCGGCAACGACCACGAGGACCTGGCTAGCCCGCCCCGACGCAACCGCGTCCAAAGCGGTGAGCAACGCACTGGTCCCGGCTCTGAGGACGTTTGCGACGTCGACGGCGAAAATATCGTTTCGCAGGTCCAACGCCGCGGCCACAATTGCAGCGCACTGCTTTTCAGCGTAGGGCGGGGTGGTGCTGGCAAAAACGATGCCATCGATGCGGCTCCGGTCACGTTGGGCGAGACAGTCCGATCCGGCGGCGACGGCCATGGTCACGCTATCTTCGTCGAAGTTGGCCACCGCACGTTCCTGGCGCGAGTTCCAGCCGACGGTGTCCGCGCCCAAACGGTAGCGGGGGATGTACGCGCCATAGGCAGCGATGCCGACCAAATTCCAACTCCTGGCTGGGGACAAGACGTGCCGGGGATGCTATCAGCGGGCGCGACGGAGTGTCAACGAAAAGGTGCGTGCTACAATGCGGTCAATGACTGATCGCTTGACAGCCGCGAGGTTGCCGCTGCTTCTGATTGCCCTGTCGCTGCTCGTGGTTCTGGCCGGCTGCAACCGGGTGAGCGCCGGCGCCACGGAGCCGATTCCCCCGGGAGATCGGTTACCAGCCGAGTTGGGTACCGTGGGCGAGACGTACCGCATCCTGCTGGATGAACACGTCGACCACCAGGTGCTGGACCCCGACAACCTGACGGAAGGGGCGATTCGCGGGATGCTGGCCGCACTGGACGACCCACACGCTTCGTACCTCAGCCCAGAACAGCACTCCCGAGAACAGGAGGGCTACCGGGGCTACTTCGAGGGCATCGGTGCGCAAGTCACGCTGACGGAAGCCGGCCTGACGGTGATTGCTCCGATTCCCGGAGCTCCCGCTGAGAAAGCGGGCATACGTGCGGGAGACCTGATCCTGGCGGTGGACGGCGAAGACATCGACGGGCAGACGCTGATCGAGTCGGTGAACCTGATCCGAGGCCCAGGGGGTACCGCGGTCACGCTGCTGGTGAGACACATCGGCGAATTTGAAGATGTGAGCATCACGGTGACGCGCGGGCGCATCCCGATCGAGAGCACCGCGTTCCAAATGCTGGATGACGGGATAGGGCACCTCTGGCTCTACAGTTTCTCCAACACCACAGAGGACGAAGTGCGTCGGGCCTTGGATGACCTGAAAGCTGAGGATGGGCGCGGCTTGATATTGGACTTGCGGAACAATCCGGGAGGGCTGCTGGCGTCGGTAGTCAGCGCCACCGATCTGTTCCTGGACAGCGGGACGATTCTGTACGAGATCGATGCAGACGGTGACCGGAACGACTACGAAGCAGACCGACGCGGGCCGGCCACCGACGTACCGATGGTGGTGATAGTCAACCAATTTTCGGCCAGTGCAAGCGAAATCATGGCCGGAGCGCTTCAGACAAGTGACCGCGCTCCCGTGGTGGGAACGAGTACCTTCGGCAAGGGCAGCGTCAACATCGCCCGTGAATTATCAGACGGTTCGGCGATCTACTTCACCATCCGGCGATGGTATCTTTCGGACGGAACCCAGATTGAAGGCGAGGGAGTAACCCCCGACATCGAGATTGAAGCTGACGCGCATCCTCTGCCCGTAGAGCTCGGTCAAGACGTAGTACTGATGCGTGCTGTTGAGGTGCTCAACGAACAAATCGCTGCGCGATAGCGTACCGCTTTACCGTAAACCACGGGGACCGGCCGAAAACAGCGAGACGCAGCCCAGGCGGAAACGAAAGGGCGGGTGCCATGCCGCGTAAGAACAGAAACAGCAAGAAGAAAGTCCAGACTGCGGCCGGCGGCAACAACCGACAGGTAGCGGTCAACCGCAAAGCCCTGTACGACTATGAGATTCTGGACCGAGTGGAAGCAGGCCTGGTGCTCACCGGCACTGAGATCAAATCGATCCGCGCCGGAAAGGTCGACCTGCGGGACGCATTCGCGCGGGTGCACGACGGCGAGTTGTGGCTGCACGGAGCGCACATCGCGCCGTACGACGCGGGGAGCTACATGAACCATGAGCCGCGCCGTCCCCGCAAGCTCCTGGTGCACCGCAGCCAGATGAGCGACCTGGCGGCACAAACGGCGGAAAAAGGGTTGACTCTGGCCGCGCTGCGCCTCTACCTGAAGGACCACCATGCGAAGGTCGAACTGGGCGTGGCACGGGGGAAGCGACAATACGACAAGCGCCGCACCATCATAGAACGGGAACGGGAACGGCAGGCGAGGCAAGCGTTGAAAGAGTGGCGGGAGTGATCCCTGCCACTGTTTGCCGCCGCTAAGCCACGCTATAATTTCTGGCGAAAACCGCGTCCCGGCTCGCAGGGGCCGGGGCGCTCTATTGTGAGGTAAGCATCTTGATACGTAGCTTGCGTGGCATTGAACCGAAGATCGCGCCCACCGCGTGGGTTAGCGAGGCCGCTTACGTGGTGGGCAACGTGGTGATCGGCGAGTACAGCAGCATCTGGCCGGGTGTGACGATACGGGGAGACGGTGAGCTCATCACCATCGGCAATCACGTGAACGTCCAGGAGGGTTCCGTGGTGCACGGCGACGGGCTGGTGATCGAGGACTATGTCTCAATCGGACACTGCGTGGTGGTGCACGGCGACCGCATTGGCACGGGCAGCCTGCTGGGCAACAACTGCACTTTCCTGACCGAATCGACAATCGGTAAGGAGTGCCTGATCGCCTCCAACGCGGTGGTGCTGTCCAACGTGGACGTGCCAGACCGGAGCTTCGTGGCCGGTGTCCCTGGATCGGTGAAACGACCGGTTTCGGACGAGCAGATCGCACAGATGCGCATGACCGCCGAGCACCTAGTTGAACGCGCGGAATGGTTCAAGGAAAGCGGGCTGTAGAGCGGCCCGGAACCATGACAACAATCAGGGGCGAATGATCATTCGCCCCATTTCATTTGCGCTTGTTCAGGTCGGTCAGGCCAGTCGCTCCGCCAAGGGGAGGATGTGCTCCGCCAAGTGTTCCATTACCTGGATGCACGGACCGATGCCGTCGACGCGGAAGTCGAAGGTCAGCTGATCAATTCCCAGTTCGTTGCAGTAGTGGACATCGTCGACAACCGCCTGGGTAGTGTTGATGAGAGCACCGCCGGAACGGACACCCACACCCTCCTCGGCGCCGCTCATGTCCGTGAAGTGAAGGCTACGCTTCAGAGAGATCGTTATGTCGGCCGGGTCGCGGCCGGCCAGTTCCGTTTGCTCGCGCAGGTAGGGAAGGTTCTTGGCTACGAAATCGGGGGTTTGGCGGGTAGTGTGCCAGCAATCACCGTATTTCGCGGTACGGCGTAGAGCGCGTCGGGTGTGACCGCCGACCCAAATGGGGATGCGTGGTTGCTGGAGGGGTTTGGGCTCGAAGTAGATACCGTCGATCTGGTAGTACTTGCCCTGGAAATCGGGAACTTCTTCGGTCCACAGGGCGTTGAATATGGCGAGGAATTCGTCGGTCATTGGCCCACGGTCGGCGTAAGGGACGCCCAGAATGTCAAATTCTTTCTCCAACCAACCCACACCCACGCCGCAAATCATGCGGCCACCAGATAGCACATCCAGCGAAGCGAACATCTTGGCCTGGACCACGGGATTGCGGTAAGGAAGGATCAGGACGGTGCTGCCCAGACGAATTTCGCTGGTGCAGGCGGCCATGAACCCGAGCATGGTCATGGTTTCGAGGAAAGGTTCGTCGGACGGGCGCTGGAAGGCGCCGGTGGGAGTGTAGGGGTACTGGTTCGTACCGGCGACGGGAAGCACGATGTGATCGCCGGCCATCACCGACTCGAAGCCCAAGCGCTCGGCGCGCTCGCAGAACGCGCGGATACCTTCGGCGTCCGGCAGACGGGGGACGCTGACACCTATTTTCATACGAATATCTCCTGGCCGCAGGGTGAATTGAAAGGAGGCAGTCCCTGATCCGAGGGCGGCGGCATTATAGCATCGCAGTTGGAGTCCTCAGCCCGAGGCGAAGAAACGCCGGTCCGCGCTGGGCTATAACGCGGCGTCGGTGTTCCTGCGCCAAGTGATGACGCCCCGGCACCTGGCACAAGCGCGATTGCGCATCATGCGACGCTGGAGCGTCTGGCGGTACCACCGCTGACCGCAACCGCATTCTCCGACCCACTTTGGCGTGGTGTGCTGGACACGGTGACAGCGCTCGCCCACGCACCCGATTTCACGCGCCTTGGATTTCCAAACCGCGTCGTGGTTATGTCGAGGACCAACAATAGCGTGGGCAATTTCGTGGAGAACGGTATCTTCGATTTCGGCACGAGAGGCAGCCAAACAATAACTGACGGACAGATCGATGCACTGTTCAAGATATCGACAGACGCCAGCTCGGGAAGTAGCGAGGTCGAATCCGAACGCCCACGCCTTGGGCAAGGCTCCACTGGATTTGAATTTGGACAAGAGGCCATTGCCCAAGCTCTCGATTTCATGCAGGGTGCAGTCAGGCGCAGGGGCACTATCGACAGACAGGACGGAGGAATAGGAGACCTTCCACTCAACGCCTTGATCGTCAATGGCGTGCGCACGGCGTGCGCGGATTGAAGTGACGGTGGCGCGATGCTCGCGACCTCCCACTCCGGCGAATCGAATGACACTACGGGGAGGGCAGGCCGCCCCGGGAAAGTCAGCCGTGATGGGGATGTGGCGCCGCTCGGGCATGGGTTTACGAGACTGGTGAATTATAGGGAGTGTGGAGACAATTGGCATGGTATTGGGCGAACTTTTGAAAAGTGTTCTTGCGCTAATTTTCGGCAGTGCTATAATTCGCGCAAACGGAGCGGTCACGGTTGTCGTGACCGCCAAATAAATCCACATTCCAGGAGGAGGCGAGCTTCATGGAAAAGGGAGACACCACTATCAATATCGGGCCGGTGGACGTGGCCCTGTCCTATCGCAAGGAGATCATGCCCGACCAGGGCCTGATGGTTCAGGTGTTTGGCGACATTGACGGCCACGACACCGAGATCCTGCGGTTCGACTGCTTCGACCAGGACCCGCATTACCACTACGGGCCGGAGAACATGAACATCCGGCTGCACATGGACAAGACCACAGTCGGTACGCCCCTGGGCTGGACCCTCAAGAACATCCGGACCAACCTGCCCTCGATGGTACGCCGCGCCGGCTATGACGACTTGGCGTCCGCCGTTGAGATGAACGGCATCGACGAGAACAAGATGGACGAAGTGGAAGAGGTCGCGCTGGGCAAGGCCCGCGACGAGCGGCGCACTGTCACGCACTTCCGCGGCGACCACATCTACGAAGCCGGCAACATCCGGTTCGGCGTTGAGTTCCGCGACAACATCGGCGCGGCCAACGACCGCGGCGTGGCCATCCACGTGCTGACTGACCACCTGGGGCAGGAATTCGAACTCCTGGCGTTTGACTGCTTCGAGATCGCGCCGCACTACCACTACGGCCCGCGCAACCAGGACGTCCGGGTCTACTGGGACACGACCACCAGCGGCCACACGCTGGCCTGGACGCTGGAACAGTTCAAGGCTGGCAACCTGGCCAGCATGATCGACCGGGCGGGCTACCCGACCGTCGCTTCCGGCTTGGACAACGACCTGGTGCAGGCCGTGGTCCCGGCAATGGAAGAGAAGGCCTGGGCCCTGGTTGGCACCAACCAGCGGTAATTGTGCCAAAGGTCTGGGGCGAATGATTGTTCGTCCCCACCAACCGGAACTTGAGAGGCGGGTCTCAGACCCGCCTCTCATTCGTTGTGTCCTGCCGATGCGGGCAGCTACATCATGGTATAGCCGCCCGACACGCTCAGGGTCTGGCCGGTTATGAAGCTGGCCGCGTCGGACGCGAGGAAAACCACCGCGTTGGCGACTTCCTGGGCAGAACCCATTCGGCGGAGCGGGTAGGCGCGTTTCACCCGCTCAAGCACCTCATCAGTGAATAGATCCTGCATGCCCTGGCTCCACATACTCTCGGAGCCGGCCACCTCGGACTGCTCGGGCACGACCAGGCCGGGGCAAACCATGTTGAACCGGAGACCGTGGCGGCCGGTTTCGCGGGCCAGGGACTTGCTGAGGGCGATAACTCCGGCCTTGCAGGCGGAATAAACGGCCTCGCGGTACTCGCCCATCCTGCCAGCGTCGCTGCTAATGCTGACGATGGCGCCGGATTTCCGCTCGATCATGTGGGGAAGGACCGCGTGGATGCAGTTGATGGCACCCCAGAGGTTGACGTCCACTTCCTTTACATGTTCGTCGCGTGACTTGTCCATGAACAGCCGGTCGATGGTCCAGCCAACGTTATTGACCAGGACGTCTACGTTGCCCAACCGTTCGATGGCGTCGGTCATCATGGCGACGGTCTTGGCCTGATCGGTCACGTCAGCGTCGACGACAATGGCGGAAGCGCTTGATTCCAGAGCCCCGACTTCGGTCGCGACGCGCTTACCGGCAGCGTGGTCCAACTCGGCTATGGCGATGTTGCAGCCTTCGGCGGCAAATGCCAGCACTATGGCCCGGCCGATATTGTTGCCGCCGCCGGTTACAAGCACGTTCTTGCCTTTCAGTCCAAGTTCCAATTTTCATCCTCCAACTTATTTCGGAGGACGCGCAGGTTTTCCACATCCTCCCGGTTGTACTCCAGCAGCATTTCCAACGCGGACGGGTTATCCTCCCGCAGGTACTTTTCCCACAGAAGCACCGCGTCGTATCCCCGCATATCCGGCAGATTGCGGGGTATACCCAGAGCTTTTTCTATTACTTTGAGGCCGCCCTTCAGGCCGGCCCGCCGAGAAACCCGCATGAGGTCCTGATGCTCAAATCGCCGGCGCAGGTCCACACCGGGCTTCCAAGCCAGGAACGGGAGGTCGAAGCCGGAGCCGTTGAAGGTGTAGATGGTAGTCACGCCCTCGAGGACGTGGAGAACGGCGCCTGGGGTGATGCGGTCCCCGACCAGTTGGGTGGTCAAACAATCGCCGGGAAAATCCACGGCGATGCCGACCACGGTCGGGTAGGAGTTACCAGCGATAAAGCCGGTGGTCTCGATGTCCAGGTAGGCGTCCAACGGGGACGGTCAGTGACGGAAGTGACGAATGCCGGTGAACACCATGGCGATATTGGCCTGATTGGCCGCGGCTATCACCTCGTCGTCGCGAATGGAACCACCGGGCTGGACGATCGCCGTTATGCCGGCATCGGCAGCGAGCTCGATGTTGTCGGGGAAGGGGAAGAAGGCGTCGGAAGCCAGCACGCATCCCGCAGCCTTATCGCCCGCAGCACGCTGCGACAGGTGGACGCTGACCACCCGGTTTGGCTGTCCGGCACCCATGCCGACCAGGGTACGGTCCTTGACAAAGGCGATAGCGTTGGACTTGATGTGCTTGACCGCTTTCCAAGCAAATGCCAAGTCGGCCAGCTCCGCAGGAGTCGGAGCGCGTTCGGTAGCGGTGGTCCAGGCATCGGGGTGCTCGTCAATGACGTCGGGGGTTTGCACCAGGACGCCACCGCTGAGAGGGCGGATGTCGTAGTGCGCGGAACCGGGGGAGCTGACAACCGGGTCTACGGTCAGGATACGGAGATTGCGCTTCCGGCGGAGGATCTCGAGGGCGTCGTCATCGTAGCCGGGGGCGACGATCACTTCGTAGAACACGGGGTCCATAGCCCGGGCCGCGGCCGCCGTTACCGATCGATTGAATCCTACTATGCCGCCAAAGGCGGACACGGGATCGCCCTCGTATGCCAGCTCGTACGCCTCCGCAATGTCGTCGCGCGATGCGAGGCCACAGGGGTTCGCGTGCTTGATCACACAGGCCGACGGGTCGCCGTAATCGTTGACCGTACGCCAGGCTGCGTCGGCATCCATCAGGTTGTTAAAAGACAGTTCCCGGCCGTGCAGTTGCCTTGCTCGGGCCAAGCCACCCTGTCCGCCGCTGGCGGGGACGTACAAGGCGCCCCGCTGGTGGGGGTTCTCGCCGTAGCGCAGGCTCGACACCCGGGTGAGTCCGATGGTCACCTGCTGGGGCATTTCGTCTTCCGAGGTCGGGTCAGACGACAAGTAACCGGCTACCGCGGCGTCGTACACTGCCACATGCTGAAAGGCCTTGGCGGCGAGGGCACGGCGCTGTTGGGCTTCCAAGCCGGCACCAGACAACGCCTCTGCAACCCATTCGTAGTCGGACGGGTCAACAACGACGGCGACTGAGGGGAAGTTCTTGGCCGCGGCCCGGAGCATCGTGGGGCCACCTATGTCGATGTTCTCGAGGGCGTCGTCCAGCGTGACGCCGGCTTTACTGATAGTTTCGACGAAAGGATAGAGGTTGACGACAACCACATCGATGGCGCCAATCCGGTGCTGTTCCAACTCCGCCATGTGAGCGGGCGAATCGCGGCGGGCCAGCAGACCACCGTGTATCACCGGATGCAGGGTCTTGACGCGGCCATCCAGAATTTCAGGGGAGCCGGTAACGTCGGATACCTGGGTGACCGGAACGCCGGCATCGGCGAGGCTGCGATGGGTGCCGCCCGTACTGATAAGTTCATAGCCGGCGTCGGCGAGGGATTTGCCGAAATGCTCGATACCGGTTTTATCGAATACGCTGAGTAAAGCTTTCAACTCGCTGGATATCTCCTCTTGAAATTTGGCCAGAGCTAAACGCCGCCGGCTCCGCCGTCGAAACCTCCGAAGCCGCCGCCGGGATCTATCGTGTGGTTGAAACCGCCGGCATCGCCGGAATTGTGAAACTGGCCGCCGTCGATCGACGATCCGGAGTCATGGCCCCCGCTGTACCAAATCAGGCCCAAAGGGCCCCAGGCCCACCAAGGACGCATGACATCAAGAACGGGTTCAGACTTGTCAACCACATTGCTGCGGGCACCACGGCGGAACGGGTTTTTCAGGTTCATAAAACAGGCCTCCACCTTCTCCGTGTTAAACGGCCCGGAACAACGTTCGGTTAGGACCCGTGCTCGCTACGATTTGACCGACATCCATGGCGTCCGGCAGACTGGACAGCAGCTCGGAGGCGCGGTCGGGATCACACACGGCGACCATACCGAGACCCATGTTGAACACGCGGTACATCTCTTCGGCACTGATCCCGCCGGCCCGTTGAATTGCGTCGAATACAGGAGGCACGGGCCAGGCACCGACGTGAAACTCGGCGGTCACTCCATCTGGCAGTGATGCGGGCATCTTGCCGGGCAAACCACCACCGGTTATGTGGCTCAATGCCTTGATGCTGCCCAAGTAGGGCTCCAGCAGGGGGTAGTACGCGCGGTGGCGTACCATCAACTCGTCGCCCAAGTTGCGCGTCAACCCGGGCCATGGACGGAAAAGGGCCTCGGGGTCGTCGTCGGTACCGAACACCCGGCGGACCAATGAAAACCCATTGGTATGCACGCCGCTGGATGGTATGCCGATGAGGCGATCGCCCGGAACGACGTGGGCGCCGTCGAGCAAGTTATCCCGTTCGGCCACGCCAACCACGAAACCGGCGAGGTCGAAATCGGCGTCCGCGTAGACACCGGGGAGCTGAGCGGTTTCGCCGCCGATCAGAGCGCAACTGACTTCGCGGCAGCCCCAGACCATGCCACGCATCAACATTTCCAGACGATGCTCGTCTAACGCGCTAAAGGACAAATAGTCCAGGAAAAACAGCGGCCGCGCACCCTTGGTCAGTATGTCGTTGACGTTGAGGGTGACCAAATCCTGGCCGACTCCCTCGAAATGACCAAGCTGGGCCGCTATCTTGAGCTTGGTGCCTACGCCATCAGTGCTGGCGACCAACACAGGATCCTTATAGCCGCTGAGAGCGAACAGCCCGGCAAACCCCCCGCTGCTGTCCAGCACCTCGGGGCCATGGGTCATGGCGGCAAAGGCTTTGATACGGTCTTTCAGGCCGTCCATGGCGTCCAAGGCGACGCCGGCGGCTTCATATTCGGCCGATGCAGAGGCAGCCGCGCCAACCTCTCCAGCGGTCATCAGCCGGTAGCCCGTTCCAGGGACTGCTTAGTCAGCTCGAGCTGCACCGGCACCGGATAGTTACCGGTGAAACAGGCGTCGCAGAACCCACCCTGTTGACCGTGTACCAAGTCCATCAAACCCCGAACGCTGAGGTAACCCAAGGAATCCGCACCGGTCAACTCGCAGATTTCGGGTACGGTCTTGTTGGCGGCGATCAGTTCCCGACGCGTCGCCATGTCCACGCCGAGATAACAGGGGTGCTTGATGGGCGGTGCGCATACCCGGAGGTGGATTTCGGCAGCGCCGGCACGGCGCAGGAGGTCCACGACGTGTGGGGTCGTGGTGCCGCGGACGATGCTATCGTCCACGACGACGAGACGTTTGCCCCTGAGCACCGCGGGCATGGGGTTAAACTTCTGGCGGACGCCGCGGTCGCGGCGCTGCTGCTCAGGTTCGATGAAGGTACGGCCGACGTAGCGATTACGCACCAAACCGTTGGCGAAGGGAATACCGGATTCACGGGCGAAACCCACAGCGGCGGAAGTGGACGAGTCGGGGATGCCGATCACCAGGTCGGCGTCGGCGGGATGTTCGCGGGCCAGCTGGACACCCATGTCCTCACGCACGGAGTGCATGAGCCGGCCGTCCATCACGCTGTCCGGCCTGGCGAAGTAGATCCACTCAAACACGCACAGCGCACGACCCCGGCGGGCAGAGTCGCCGTAAATCGCGCTTTGAACGCCGTCGGCGCTGATCACGACCACCTCGCCGGGCTCGATTTCGCGGGTGAACTCGGCCTGCATGTGGTCAAGTGCGCAGGTCTCGGAAGCAACGGCCCATCCGTTTTCAAGGCGTCCCAGGCACAAGGGACGGATACCCAATGGATCGCGGACCGCGATGATGGCATCGGGCGTCAACAGGGCGAGGGAGAACGCCCCTTGCATACGGGGCATGGCATAGAAGAGCCGCTGAGGCCAGGTATCGCCGGGAGCGTTAGCCAGCAAATGGGCTATGACTTCGCTGTCAGTGCTGGTCTCGAAATGACAGTCCCATTGAGTCTGTACTTGCTCACGCAACTGCCTGGAGTTGATTATGTTGCCGTTGTGAGCAATCACCAGCGGCCCGTTGAGGCCTCGCACCAGCAACGGCTGAGCGTTGTCACTGCGGCTGGCACCGGTCGTCGAGTACCGGGTGTGGCCGATCGCCAATCCACCCGTGATGCCATCGATGTCGCCATCGCGGAACGCCTCCGACACCAGGCCCATGCCGGTGTACACCTTTATCCGGCCGTGGTCAGCTGCGGCGACGCCGGCGGATTCCTGGCCTCGATGCTGCAAGGCGAACAGGCCGATGGAGGTGAGCGAGGCGCTGTGCGAACCCGGCGAATACACAGCCACAACTCCGCACTCTTCGCGCGGGTGGTCAAGGGCGGTGCTACCCGAGTAGATAGCCGACTGCGATATCATGGTTGCATTCTATTGGCCGGCCGGCGGCGGGTCAACGAAAACGCCGCCAACAATATCAGCCGAAGCCCTGATATCGGGTCTCCAGTGGGTTCAGTCCCGCTCCGCGATGATCTGTACCTTGCGGGCATCGCCGAATCCGACGCTTTCGGTGCGGATACCGTCGCGCTCGTCTAAATGCAGGTGGATCACCCGGCGGTCGGAAGGGGCCATGGGTTCCAAAGTTATGCTACGGCCGGTCTGAAGGACACGCTCGGCGACGCGGTCAGCCATTTCGCGGAGGGAATCCTCGCGGCGCTGACGATATTGCTCGACGTCCAACGAAACGCGGACCTCCTCATCGAACCGTTGTCGGACGATACTCTGAACGATGAACTGGAGCGAGTACAAGGTGTTGCCGCGACGCCCAATCAACAACCCGGAATCGGGGCCGTTGATGTCGATCACCGGGCCACCTGCCAACTCGTCGTTCTCGGAGCGGAGTGTTACGTCAACTTCAGCGCCGACAGCGGTGAGGATGCGCTCGACAGCCTGTACAGCGGCTCCAGCGGGAGAGTCCGAGTCTATGGGCGGGATCGGCGCGGGACCGCCGGTCGGCTCCCGCTCATCAACGGGTTCCGGCTCATCGAACGGAGGCGCGTCCAAGTCGAATTCGTCACTTTCATCCGGTTCGGATGGAGTAGCGCCACCGATACGGGTGACGCGGACCTCGGCCATTTCACCGCCTATTCCTAGGAACCCCTGACGGCCCCTATTTAGTATTTCGACCTCTACCTCGCTGCGGTCGACGCCGAGAGCTGCGAGCGCCTGCCCTTCGGCCTCTTCTACGGTTCTCCCGGTTTGCACTATCTGATTCATCGGGTCTACCCTCCTGCGGGTCAGGGTCCGGAACTGCCGCAGCGGTCTCTGCCGCATCCTGCCCGCGTCGCGGGAACAGCGGGAACAAAGGGCCCCAACCAGTGATGAAATACTGGATCGCGATACCGATGATGTTGGAAACCACCCAGTAGAGCGGAAGCCCACTGGGCCATTGCAAAGAGAACGCGCCCAGGAAAATAGGCATCATCCACAACATCATCGTTTGGCTGGACTGTTGACGCGGGTCCGGCGACGGCATCTGCGTCATCTTCTGCTGCACCCAGGTGGTGACAGCGACCAATACGGGCATGACAATGGGCGACGGGTCCGGCTTGCTGAGATCGAGCCACAGAAATGTATTGTTAACCGGCACCGCCGAATGGATCGGGACGAAGGTGATCCAGAAGTACAACTTGTCGGACAGCTTCACCAAGTCTTCCGGGTTGTTGAACAGGGTAAGGATCAGCACCCGGAACAAGCCGATCAGAATGGGCATCTGGATGATCAACGGGCCCAAGCAGCCGACCGGGTTCACGCCGCTCTCGCGGTACAGCCGCATGGTCTCCTGGGAGATTCGCGAACGGTCACCCTCGTAGCGTTGCTGGATTTCACGGACTCGCGGCTGCATGGCGGTCATCGCGCGCATTTGCCGCAATTGACGCACAGTCAAGGGTATGGTCGCCACGCGCACTAGCACGGTGAAGGCGATGATGGCGAATCCCATCTGGGAGAAGCACAGCACATACAACACCAACAAGGTGTTGAGCATGGGCCGGATGATCACCTCATTCCAGACGAGGATGAATATGGAGAAAAATTCCACTTATTCCTGCCTGTCGCCGTCGGGGCAGCAGCTCCGCGTGGCTAGTTCCGGGGACATTGCACGTTGTCGGTCGTGTCGTAACACCAATGGGGCATAAAGCCGGACAGCACCTGCAGCCGCCGAACCTTACCGTCGTCAGTTCCGACGTACACCACTTCCTGTTCGTTGGAGCCTCCGAATCCGATGGTGCTGGACTTGACCAGGGGGGCCTTAATTTGCCCATCGCGGATGCTGTAGGAGGCGATTTCCTGAGGAGACTCTTGGGCGGACCGCGTCGCGCGGAGCAGCACTACCTTGCCCTCCCGGGAGGCGACCACCAAACCACGCTCCGTCAGCACGGGATTGGCGACGACGGGGGCGCCCATGTCGTAACTCCAGAGCAACACTCCGTTTTCGTCGAGGGCATAAACGTTGCCGTCCATGGAGGCCGCGTATATCGCACGGCCAGAGGAAACAGGGGTCGCCCACCACCAGTTTTCGGCCACGAACTGCCAACGGGGCTGACCATCGTTCAGTCCGAGGGCGTACAGCTGGCGGTCGAAAGAGCCAACTATGAGCAGGTTCTTGTGGATGAGCGGCGTAGCAACCACCGCTCCGCCGGTATCAAAACGCCAGACGAGGGCACCGGTTTCCAGATTGACGGCGTAGACGCTGCCGTCCTGCGAGCCGAAATAGGCCACGCCGTTCCGTAGAACAGAGGTTGACCAAACCTCCCCGTCGGTGCGGAAGGGCGACCAACGGAGGTTCTCTCCGGTCAGGGCGTTGAAGGCGTAGAGGCCACCGTCCTCGGAGCCAACAGCGACAATGCCGCCGGCTTCGTCCAGAGCGGGACTTCCGACCAGGGGCGGCATGTCCTCGGTCTCGAACTGAGGCTGGCGCCACGCCACCTGAACAGACCCAGCGCCGGCGGAACCGTCGAAAGCGTACAAGATACCGTCGATGCCGGATACGTAGACGAAGCGTCCCACGGCGGGCGAACTGTAGGAGCCGCCGAATCCATTTTCGCTACCAACGGCGGACACCCAACGGGTACTGACGCCATCCAGCCCGAAATCATCCAAAGCATAAACCTGGCCGGACAACGTGGTGGCGTAGACCACTCCGTTGGCCACTGCGATGGAACCCCATCCCTGGGTTGACGCCCCTAAGCTCCGACCACAACCGGTGATCGCCAGGCACAAAACAGCCAACGCTGCGAAGGCCAGAACCAGCCTCAAAGATCGGGATGTGTGCGAGGTGGCCCAGCGGGTCAAAGATTTGCGGGAGGGCAGGAAATGATAGGACATTATCAACGGTCAAGCGACAGGGTCATACCCGTGACCGCCCACGGGGGTACAGCGTAAAATTCGGCGAACGCCGAGCCAAGTTCCCCGAACGATGCCGTAACGGGATATGGCGTCGGCGGTGTACTCAGAGCAACTGGGCTGGTATCGGCAGAAGCCTGGCAGGTAGGGGGACAACGCCTGCTGGTAGAAACGGATGGCAACGACAGCGACGACTTTCATTGCGCGGGGTCCCGGCAATCATCGGAAGGGGCGGCCACGGCCGGCGGAACGTTCAACCTCGTGCGGCGAATCAGGTTATGTACAGCGCGTTCGAGCTCGCTGAAATCAGCGTCGCCGGCTCCTTTTCGGGCGATGAGGACGGTGTCCCATCCAGGAGCGGACGCCGAATTGCGAACGACCTCTCGCAAACGCCGCTTAACGCGATTGCGCACCACGGCATTACCGACACGTTTTCCGGTTACGAAGCAGAAGCGGCTGCGGTCCAGGCCATTAGGAAGTACTCTCATCACCAAGAGACCGTTAGCCACGCTACGCCCTCGGCCATGGATTTCAGAGATACGGCTGGCGCTGCCCAGCCTACGGTGTCGTTGCATCGTATCGAAGAACGCCGTCGGCGAGCAAAGCAGCCAACAGACAGTTGGCTACACGGACAGCCGGTGCCGGCCCTTGAAACGCCGGCGGCGCAAGACGGCGCGCCCGTCTGAAGTGCGTGAACGCGAGCGGAAGCCGTGCACACGAGCGCGGCGTCGCTTTTTCGGCTGGTAAGTACGTTTGGGCATAAGTAGATCTCCGAAGGCAAATTATGGTACTGCCTAACCCGGAATGCGTCAAGAAAATCTTGAGGTCGGGCGGCTGAAGTTGGTTTCGGTTGAGCCGCATCCAACGCGGAGGCTGACCGATCAAGATGATGCGATGGCGAGCAGTATGCCGGCCAACTCCTGAGGGGTAGTGACCATGGGATCGTGGCCGGTGTCGATATGGTGGACGCCCCACCCGGAGGCGGAGGCCCGCTCGGCGACTGGCTCGAAACCGGACTCGCTGCACACGATAAACTCACGGCGAAGGGCAGCGGCATCAGGGTTGCCGGTGCGGACGGGTTGGGAGAAAGTCAGAGTTGGTTGCGGAGACAGGCGAGGCAGCATGAACGCCTGATCCGACGGGTCGGTTATTGTCCAGCGCTGGGCGATTTCTTCCGCTTCGGTGGGCGCGGGCATGAACGGCGCGCCTTCGGCGATGAGCCCTCGGATGCGCGCGACGAATTCGGGACCGCGGACGGCTTCAAGCTGATCGACCATAGCCTCGCCGTCAGACGGGGCGACACCATTGACGTAGACGAGGGATACGATGCGCTCAGGGACCAGTTCCGCGACGCCGGTGATAACCATTCCGGCGTAAGCGTGGCCAACCAGAATGACATCGGTGAGGTCCTCAGCCTGGAGCAGGGAGACGACGTCGCGAATGTGCAGGTCGAGGTTGATTGCCGCAGGGGGCATGAGCGCGGCCAGATGCCGCCGCTCACCCAGCCCAGTAAGGCTGGGAGCTAGGACAACATGGCCAGCCTGACGTAACAGAGGACTGGTCTTCCACCAAGACCATCCGCCGTGCCAGGCCCCGTGGATAAGAACGAAAGTGGCCACGGTTCAGACCTACATCACGACGACGGAGCGCAGAACTTCTCCGCGCTCCATGCTGGCGAAGGCGCATTCCACATCGCCGATGCCGATGCGTTCGCTGACGAAGGCATCCAGGTCGAGCCGGCCCTGCAGGTACAGATCGATGAGCATGGGAAAATCGCGAGTGGGCAGGCAATCGCCGTACCACGAAGACTTCAGGGAACCTCCGCGACCGAACACCTCGATGAGTGGCAGTTCGATCTTCATGGCGGGGTCGGGCACGCCAACCAGGACGACGGTGCCAGCGTGATCCCGGGCGTAGAAGGCTTGCTCGTAGGTGACCGGGTTTCCGACGGCCTCGATAGCGACATTGACGCCATTGCCCGCGGTAAGCGCTCGGATGGCTTCCACCGGGTCAGTTTGGGTCGAGTTGATGGTGTGGGTGGCGCCAAAGCCCCGGGCCCATTCCAGCTTGCGGTCGTCGATGTCGACGGCGATGATGGTGTGGGCGCCGGCCAAACGGGAGCCGGCAATTGCAGCGTTGCCCACCCCACCGCAACCGATGACGGCGACAGAGTCGCCGCGACCGACATTGCCGGTGTTCATGGCGGCGCCCAAACCGGCCATGACACCGCAGCCGATGAGACCGGCGGCCAACGAGCTGGCGGACGGATCGACTTTGACAGCCTGGAGGGCATCGACCAGGGTGAGCTCACAGAAAGCGCCGATCCCGAGAGCCGGCGACAATGGCGAACCGTCGGCGAGGGTCATTTTCTGCTGGGCGTTGCGGCTGGCAAAGCAATACCACGGCCGACCGCGCCGGCAGGACCGGCAGTTGCCGCAGGGAGCGCGCCACGCGAGGATCACGAAGTCGCCAGGTTGTACGTTGGACACGTCCGGGCCGATTTTCTCGACCACGCCGGCCGCCTCGTGGCCCAGCAGGAAGGGAAACTCGTCGTTGATAGCTCCTTCCCGGTAGTGCAGGTCGGTGTGACAGACACCGCAGGCCTGAACGCGCACCAACGCCTCGCCCTCGCCGGGATCCGGCACCAAGATCGGAACCAGTTCCACGGGCGCGCCTTTAGCCCGCGAGACAACACCCTGAACTTCGTTGACCGGCATCAGTTTTTCCTCCGCGTGGGCACCGAGCGGCCCAGCTAGCGGCAGGTATAATGCCTCAACCGAGTGCGGGCGTCAAAGCAGGACGCGCGATTTGAAAGCCGTCGAAGCCATTCAAGCCGAGGTTGGGGATCAGGGTCGGGGATTGCTCCAGAACCCGGGTCATTACAAGCTGACTTGGCCGGTCGTGAACGCCTCGTGTGCGAACTACCGCGAATTTTTTCGCCCGTACCGACCGTGCTAAAGGGCCGACGACCAGCACGTCAGGGGCCGCGTGTCTGCTGATCGGCACCGTATCGGGTTAACGGTACTGGACCAGATGTCCGGTCGACGCTGACTGACACAGTAACCCGGCACGGATAGAAGGAGCAGGATGGCGAAACGGGTAATAATCGACACCGATCCCGGGGTGGACGACTGCGCGGCCATACTTCTAGCGCTGGCGAGCCCGGAGTTGCTGGTCGATGCGCTGACCATCAGCTACGGCAACGGGTCGATGGGGCAATGCGCGGCCAACGCGCGCCGAATACTGGCAACGGCAGGCCGCGACGACATCCCGGTATTTCCGGGCGCCGAAAGCCCCTTACTCCGGCCGCCAAACCGGGGTTGGGCGTCGCACATCCACGGCGGCGACGCGTTGGGAGACGCGGCCGGCGACGGTCGAGAACCTGCGCCAAATGAGACCGGGCCCGCGCACCGGGCGGCAGTGGAGATCGCTTCCAGAGCCCTGGATTCTCCCAGCGAGATAACGGTGCTGGCGTTGGGCCGGATGACGAACGTGGCGTTGGCACTGCGGCTAGCACCAGAGATCGCCGGCGCGCTGGCGGGAGTGGTGGTCATGGGTGGAGCAGTGAGGGTTCCCGGCAACGTGTCGCCGGTAGCGACGGCTAACATTCACGAAGACCCGGAAGCGGCGGCGATCCTGTACGACTCCGGCGTGCCGATTATCCAGGTGGGATTGGACGTATGCGACCGGTGCGGGTTCTCAGATGAACAGTTTGAGCGACTGCGCGCCAATCCCGCCCCGGCAGTGCGACTGCTGGTTTCGGCGTCGGCCTATACGCAGACGGCATACCGGCGGCTGGGTCGACTGGCAGACGGCGAAGCGGTGCGCTATAACGACGTGCCCGCCGTGGCAGCCGCCGTCGACCCGACCCTGATGACCATGCAGCGGTTGCCGGTGGCCATCGAAACGGGCAGCAACCTGACCCGGGGGCAAACGGTCGCGGATTGGTACGGCATGACAGGCCGGGAGGCGAACGTCGACGTGTGCCTGGAAGTGGACGCCGAGCGACTGACGGAAATGGTGGTGGAGAGGTTGGTCAGCTTTCCCTGGACGACCTAGCAGGAAAACCCCGGCCTATTAGGTGATAACGCAGCGGGGCGACCCCTCAAGAGCCGCCCCGAGTCATGCCTGAGTAAGACGCGCGACGATTACAGGGCAGCGACGGCGGCCCGCACTTCCTCGTAGTCCGGCTCGGTGGCGGGAGAGTCAGCCACCCAGTGGTAACGCACGACGCCGGCGGCGTCTACGATGGTGACGGCGCGCTTGGCGGCAACATAGCCGTCCATGCCGGCCAGGCCGGGCAGCGCAACATCGTAGGCGTTGACCACCTCGCGGTTGTAATCGCTGAGGAAGGTGTAATTGACGTTGTTGGCGGCCTTCCACGCGCCCTGGGCGAAGGGCGGGTCTACCGTGATCCCGAGGACCACGGCGTTCATCGAATCGAACTGGTCGATGCGGTCACGGAGGGCACACATCTCCGTGGTGCAGACGCCGGTGAAAGCGCCGGGAAAGAAGGCGAGAACCACGTTTTTGCCGCGGTAATCGCTCAGACTGTGGCGGGTCTGAGGGTTTTCATGCAGGGTGAAATCGGGAGCGGACTGCCCTACGGTGATAGCCATCAAGGAACCTCCTGGCTGGTGATAAATAACGAGGGTGTGAGCAAGTCGTTGACGGCCGGTAAAACAGGTCCGGGGAAACGACGCCAGCATCTTATCATAACGACCTGAAACCCCTCTTTTCCGGGGGCATGCTAAACTGGCCGGCACCTAAATTCGGAGCCATTGCCATGTTTTTCAACTCCCGCCGTTCCACCGTACATGCCACGCACGGGCTGGTCGCGACCAGCCAGCCGCTGGCAGCCATGGCCGGGCTGAGAGTCCTGATGGATGGCGGAAACGCCATCGATGCCGCGGTGGCGGCGGCGGCGACGTTGAACGTGGTAGAGCCGATGTCGACCGGAGTTGGCGGCGACGTTTTCGCGTTGATTTGGAAAGCGGCTGACAGGAAGGTGTTGGCGTTGAACGGAAGCGGCCGGGCTCCGAAAGCCGCGTCAATTGAGGAACTGCACGCGAAGGGGCGCAGCCGGATGCCAGCGTTCGGCCCGCTGTCGATCTCGGTTCCGGGGACGGTGCACGGGTGGGAGGTATTGCTGCAGAACGAAGGGACAATGAGCCTGGGCGACGCGCTGGCGCCGGCCATCAATTATGCGGAGAACGGGTTTCCGGTAAGCGACATCATCGGTTTCCAGTGGAAGCAGCAGGAAGACAAGCTGGCGGCGCTGCCGTCCGGCCAGGAACTGCTGGTCAACGGACGGGCCCCGTGCGAAGGGGAGATCATGCGGCTGCCGACCCTGGCGGGGACGCTGAGGGCAGTTGCCGAGGGCGGTAGCAAGGCGTTTTACACCGGTCCGATCGCCTCCGCGATGGCGCAATTTGTCCAGGAGCAGGGTGGTTGGCTTGCCAAAGGGGACCTGGAATCGCACCACTCCGACTGGGATGAGCCAATCAAGACGGACTATCGGGGTGTGACGTGCTGGGAGTGTCCGCCCAACGGGCAGGGGATCATCGCACTGGAGGCGCTGAACATCGTCGAGGGATTCGACATTGCCGGCATGGGGCCGCAGAGCGCCGAACGGTATCACCACCTGGTTGAGGCGACCAGGCTGGGATTCGCGGATGCGTTTGAGCATCTGGCCGATCCGCGTTGCGCTGAAGTTCCCACCGAAATGTGGACGTCCAAGGAGTACGCCAAGGGCCGGCGAGGCCTGATCAACCCGGAGCGGGCGATGGACACGGCACCCTACGGGAAGATGGTGCCGGGAAGTGACACGGTATACATCAGCGTGGTCGATGGCGCGGGGAACGCCTGCTCGTTGATCAACAGCGTGTTCGCCAATTTCGGGTCTGGGCTGGTGGTACCCGGAACGGGGATCGTGATGCACAACCGGGCATCGCTGTTCAACGTCACGCCTGGACATCCGAACTCGCTGGAGGGCGGCAAGCGGCCGTTCCACACCATCATTCCGGCCATGGCAACGCGGAACGACGAACTGTGGCTGAGCTACGGCGTGATGGGCGGGTTCATGCAGCCCCAGGGCCACCTGCAGGTGATAAGCAACATGGTGGACTTTGGCATGGACTCGCAGGGTGCCCTGGACGCTCTGCGGTTCCAGGTGGTCGGTGATTCGGTTTGGCTGGAAGGGGACGTTGACGACAAAGTGGTGGCCGGACTGCACCAGCGGGGCCACCGGGTCAACGTGATGCATGGTCCGCAGCGGGGCGGGGCCGGCGGCATGGGTGGCGGTCAGGTGATCAGCCGTGATCCCGAGTCCGGGGTACTGAGCGGCGGCAGCGAACCGCGCAAAGATGGAGCAGCCGTCGGCTGGTAATTACCGGGACAACCAGCGGCGGAAGCGCTGCCAGGCTCCCTTAGGCTCCGGATCGATGGGGCGGCCGCGCCAATATTGCTGACGCTGGTTACCCATCCGCCTGAAGAACATCCACGCGATTGCCGCAGCCATCAACACGAGCCCGGCCAAGGACAGCAACATAATCCTGGCAAGGAACAGGCCAATAAGGGCCAGCACCCCGCCCGCAATTGCCAACTTGGTAGGCGAAATAAGGCGCTTGGACCGGCGCGGTCGGGGAGCGAATGGAGACGGCTGGTCGTCCAGCGGTGGAGGAGCGTCAGCCGGCGCGGTAGGGGGTTCAGGCACCTCGGATTCCAGTTCGTTGAGCAACTGCTCGATTTCCTCTTCGTAACGATCTTTCATATTCGCACTTCCCCCCATCGGCAACGGCACCGGCGTCGTGGTGCGGATTATAACCCGGAGTCATTGCCAGCGTAAGCGTTACTCAGCACGTGCCAGAGTCTCGCCAAAGTCGCTCGTGATGGCATCCGCGCCCGGCGCGTGTGCTCACCGTTGTTCGACTGTCCGCGGAAAACACCCGGAGGCGCGTCGGGGTCAGCAGTCCGGAGAGCGCCGGTTCCAGCGACGGGGTCCCGCGTTTCGCTCACCATGGCGATTTAGCGCACGGTCGGCGCGTCATACCGGCGCGAAGGTCCCATGGAGAACGCTTCGTCGCGGGCGACGGGCGGAAAGCGCCGAATGGTTCGGGAAGGCAGATGTGCTAGGATAACGACGCTGACGGCAGGACAGGACTGCCCAGGAAAAGGAGCGAAGCATCATGGCCAACACCCCGTTGGGTCTAGACATCAGAGCCTGCATTTTTGACGTTTTCGGCACGGTGGTCGACTGGAGATCCAGCGTCACCGAGCAGTGCGCGAACATGGGGCGGATCAAGGGAATCGAACGGGACTGGAGCGCATTCGCGGATGCGTGGCGCGGCAAGTATCGTCCCTACATGGACAAGGTCCGCAACGGGAACCTGCCCTGGACGAACCTGGACGCGTTGCACCGCATGGCGCTGGACGAAGTGTTGGACGAGTTCGAGATCAGCGGTCTCGACGATGATGAGAAGATGGAAGTGACCTACTTCTGGCACCACCTCCGCCCCTGGGCTGACAGCGTGCCCGGGCTGTACCGGCTAAAGAACAAATTCATCATCTCACCGATGTCCAACGGCAACATTGCGCTGATGACCAACATGGCCAAGAACGGCGGAATGCCGTGGGACTGCATCCTGGGAGCAGAGGTGGCGCAGCACTACAAGCCCGACCCGGAGAGCTACGGTACGGCGGTCAAACTGCTGGGTTTGCAACCGGAGCAGGTGATGATGGTTGCCGCGCACCAGGGCGACCTGCTGGCGTCCGCCATGGTGGGCCTGCGCACCGGGTTCGTGCCACGCCCGCGGGAGCACGGGCCGGACCGCACGCCAGACCCGACGCCGGATCCGTCGTTCAACGTGGTCGCTGACAGCTTTGTGGACCTGGCTTCGAAGCTGGGAGCGTAATTCTCAAGCCAAACCCAATGCAAAAGCGCCGGGGCGAATGATTATTCGCCCCTACGTCGTTAGGGGTTCGAGACCGCAGGCCTGCGCAACGAGTTCGTAGGAGCGGACGCGGTCTTCGTAGTGGTAACAGATGGTGACCACGCTCAGGTCAGGGGTCTGATAGTCCTCGGCGACCTTCTCCAATCCTGCCTTGATCTGCTCGGGGTCGCCGTCCACGCAGTTGCGGCTGTACTGCTGGATGAACTGCCACTCGTTGGCCAGGTACTTGTATTCGGCAGCCAATTCCGGGGAAGGAATTCCCTTGGCTCGCCCGGTGACAGAGCGGAGGCGGCCAAGGTTGCGACTGGACGCTATCCGGTGGGCTTCCTCCTCGGTGTCGGCGCATAAAACCTGGACACCGACGTTGATCAGAGGCTCGGCAAGGAATTCGGAAGCCTCGAAATTCTGCCGATAGGATTCGACGATCTGTGGACCGTCGGTAGCGCCCATGCCAAAGAAGTGGGCGTAGGCGAAAGGCAGGCCCATCTTGGCGGCCATGAAGGCGGATTCGTACCGGGAACCCAGCAGCCAAACCTGAGGAACGGTCTCAGACTCTTCAGGTGCGGCAAGAACCTCATGGAAGGGATGGTCCTCGGGCTGCGTATCGTGCAGGTAATTGACGACGTCGCGGACCTGTTGGGGGAAATGGCGGATGTCCTTGGGCATGGTCGGGTAGGCGAGGGCCGCCGCAGTGATCTGGTCGCTGCCCGGAGCGCGCCCCAGGCCGAGGTCGATGCGGTCGGGATAGAGAGAGTCGAGTATTCGGAAGGTTTCGGCAACCTTCAAGGAACTGTAGTGGGAGAGCATGACACCGCCGGAACCGACCCGGATGCTCTTGGTGTGAGCGGCGATCTGGCCCACCATGACCTCAGGAGCGGTACCAGCGAAGTTGGGCAGATTGTGGTGCTCGGCTACCCAATAACGCTGGTAGCCCATCTGCTCGGTGGCGGTCGCGAGCTGGATGGTCTCACGCAGCGCGACACCGGCATTGCTACCTTCACGCATCGGCGACTGATCGACCACGCTCAGTTGCAGTTTTTGGCTCAAGTTGTCCCCCTGACCGTAGATCGCATTGGGATCGCGCATACACGCGGTATCCGGCGCCGTCATTTTTTGTATCACGAAGATCTGGGTTGTCGGCGAAGGCTCACTGACCTATTATAAATATGTCCAAGGGAAAAAGTAGCGCGCAATAAAACGAGGCGACCATTCCCGACGACGGGTCCGGGTTGCCAGCCATATTAGGTAAGCCGCATTGCTCTTCGACAAAATAATTGGATCCAAACCGGCAGTCGAAGAAATGCCGACGGCCGGTCAACCGCTCACCGGGAGCGGCACCAAGTACCTACTTGAACGCATCGTCAAGTGGGTACTTTTTCTTTTAGCGTCCGTTTCGGTGCTGACAACCGTCGGCATCATGTCGGTATTGTTGTTCGAGGGAGTGCGCTTTTTCACCGCGGATTTCTACGAGCAACGGCCGACAGAGAGAGTGGCGATCAGCGAAGCCGAAGGACTGGCAGGCGTTGCGCCCAGCACACTCGCTCCGGGGATTGTACCCAAGGTCGAGGTGCGGGCCACGACCGATTCCCTGATTCATGTCAAATGGGAAAGGCCCACAGTTGGGCAGGAGCCCACGGGATATGATGTTTCCGTGCTGCCAAGCCTGAGCGCGGACCTTTCCGACTGCGCGAACCTTCCGGCAGACCGGACATCATGCGTTATCGCCAACGCCGCGCCGGGGCGCTCGCATAAGGTTACCGTCGCAGCCCTGGCGGGCCCTGGAAAGGGCGTGGGCCTGCAGACCGACTCCTTCAGCGTGCCGGAGAAGGTGAAGTGGCACCGGTTCCTGACGGACACCAAGTGGCGCACGCTGCTGGTGCCGCGTTCGTACGGCATCTGGCCGTTGCTGGTGGGGACCACCATGATCGCCGTGCTGGCGATGTTCGTAGCCGTTCCGCTGGGCCTGCTGAGCGCCGTCTTCCTGAGTGAATACGCGCATCCGCGACTCAGAGCGATCACCAAGCCGATCCTGGAAATTCTGGCGGGCATTCCCACAGTGGTATACGGGTTCTTCGCGCTGTTCTTCATCACTCCGATCCTGCGCAATCTCAGCGACGACGTGGGTATCTTCAACGCGCTGTCGGCCGCCATCGTAATGGGCGTGATGATCATCCCCATGGTTTCCAGCCTGAGCGAGGATGCGATGCGGGCGGTGCCCAACGCGCTGCGGGAGGGCGCCTACGCACTGGGAGCGACGAAAGTTGAAGTAGCCACCAAGGTGGTGTTGCCGGCTGCCCTGTCCGGTATCGTCGCGGCGTTCATCCTGGCAATGTCCCGAGCCGTCGGCGAAACGATGATCGTGTTCATCGCGGCCGGCCAGAACGAGAAACTGACCTTCAACCCGCTGGAACCCGTGAACACCATGACGGGGTTCATGGCGACGACCAACTTCAGCGACAACGCAATTCCGGGAACGGCGCAATTCCAGTCCCTGTTCGCCGTGGGTATCACCCTGTTCATCATCACGTTGCTGATGAACCTGGTGAGTCAGTTCGTAGTTGCCAAGTTCCGTGAGGTGTACGAATAATGGCAGCCGAAATCGACCGCAACTACAACCAGCGGTTGGCCAGCCGCAAGCGGACCGCCGCCATCTTTTACGCCGTGTGCGTCGCTGCGGTGGTCGTCGCGCTATTGATGCTGGTTGCGTTGCTGTACAGCGTGATATCGGAGGCCATCGCCTGGTTGAACCTGGACGGCACTTCGATCAAAACACTGCTGACGGACAATGCGTCCAGCAAAGCGGTGAACTCCGGGTTGTTACCGGCTATCGTGGGCACCCTGTGGGTGATGGGGATATGCATTTTCGTATCCTTCACTGTGGGTGTGTCGGCGGCCATCTACCTGGAGGAGTACTCCGGCGGCAGCAGGATCGCCCAGCTAATCCAGACGAACATCCAGAACCTGGCGGCGGTACCGTCAATCGTGTACGGCATACTGGGACTGTCAATTTTCGTGGCCTTCTTCGTGATGGTAGCCCCGGACACGGACGGCAAAAACGTGTCTGCCGCGGGCCTGACGCTGGCGCTGCTGATCATGCCGGTGGTGATCGTGTCCTCGGAAGAGGCGATCCGTGCCGTCCCGCCCTCGATACGAGAAGGCGGGTACGCGCTGGGCGGGGCCAAGTGGCAAGTGATATGGCGGCTGGTGTTGCCACAGGCCATGCCCGGCATCCTGACCGGAATCATCCTGGCGGTGAGCCGGGCGATGGGAGAGGCGGCGCCATTGGTCATCATGGGAGCGCTTTCCTTCGTGCCATTCGCTCCGGCGAGCCCGCTGGACCGTTTCACGGTGCTGCCGATCCAGATCTACGTTTGGATCTCGAAGCCGCAGGAAGAGTTCCATCACCTGGCGGCCGCGGGGATTGTCGTACTGTTGATCATGCTGCTGGGCATGAACGCGTTCGCCATCTTCCTGCGGAACCGGTTACAGAAGAACCTACGGGGGTAAACCGCAATGGCTACAACCCCAGTGGCAACTCCTCCAGCAATCCGCGCCATCAACGTTGGGGTCTATTACGGCTCCAACAAAGTGGTTGAGGGCGTAAACATGGACATGCCGGAGCACGAGATCACCGCCATCATCGGGCCAAGCGGCGCGGGGAAGACGACCCTGCTGCGCTGCATAAACCGGATGAACGACCTGATCGAGGTCTTCCGCATGGAAGGAGAGATGTGGTTCGGAGACTTCAACCTGTACGCGCCCGGCTCGGACCCGACGCAAATCCGGTACCGGATCGGGATGGTGTTCCAGCGGCCGAACCCGTTCCCAAAGTCGATTTACGACAACGTCGCTTTTGGGCCACGCATCAACGGGTTCAAGAGCAACATGAACGACCTCGTGGAACAGTCGCTGCAGGGCGCTGCATTGTGGGACGAGGTCAAAGACCGGTTGAAGGAATCAGCGCTGTCACTGTCCGGCGGGCAGCAGCAGAGACTGTGCATCGCCCGGGCTCTGGCTGTGGAGCCCAGCGTGATCCTAATGGACGAGCCCTGCTCAGCCCTGGACCCGATCGCCACCCTGGCCATCGAAGAGCTGATGCAAGAACTGAAGAAAACCTACAGCATAGTGATCGTGACGCACAACATGCAGCAGGCGGGCCGGGTTTCGGACAAGACGGCCTTCCTGCTGCCGGACGAAAACCGGGTGGCGCACCTGATCGAATTCGGCGACACCCGGACGCTGTTCACTAACCCGTCGGACGAGCGTACCGAGGCGTACATTACAGGCCGTTTTGGCTAAGCGCCAATGCGGAGGTCAGGCGGTCTGAGGGGCCACCCAAAGGAGGCGTCGAATGCTCAGATCAGATTTCGAACGCGATCTGTTAAGCTTGCAAGCCGACCTGTCGGAAATGGCTACGCACGTTGAGCAGGCGACCCGAGGCGCCCTCAACGCACTGGAGAACCAAGATCTTGCGCGGGCGCAGCAGATCATCGACGAAGACGACCACATCGACCGGCTCCAAGACGCCCTGGAAAACAAGTGCGTTTCGTTGATGGCGACGCAGCAGCCGACGGCGATCGACCTGCGGGCGTTGCTGTCGGCGGTGCACATCGCGGTAGAGCTGGAACGAATGGGGGACTACGCCGAAGGCATCGCCAAGATATGCCTGAGAATCGGAGACCAACCGCTGCTCAAGCCGCTGATCGACATCCCGCGGATGGCGGAACTGGCGCTGACCATGCTCAAGGAGAGCCTGCAGTCGCACGCCAACCGGGACGAATGGCAAGCTCGCAAGATCTGCCAGGACGACGACGCGGTTGACGATCTGTACGACCAGATTTACCGGGAACTGCTGACGTACATGCTGCAGGACCCGCGCAACATCGAGCGGGCCACCTATCTCCTATGGGTTGCCCACGACCTGGAAAGGATCGCCGACCGGGCCACCAACATCGCAGAACGGGTAATGTGGCTGGTTTCGGGTCATACAGTCGGAACCGGGAACGTAAAATCGGACCGTTCGCTGCGCTGATCGAAGCAAATTCAGCAAGTCGGAAAACCCCTGATATTGAGCATGAAATCGTCGTTGACAATTCCCGACCTCGACAGTATAGTTTTCGCAAATGCATAGTACTTACAAATCGATTTGCATCTGCACATGTACCTGTCCCCCGACAGCGGGGGCGGGTTGACCTGACTGACAACTTCGGGTTCACACCTGCACCCACCGGACTTGCCGCATGGCAACGGTGGGTTTTCTAATGTCCAGCCGCTAAGGAGGAGCACCTTGACCACCCAGGCACAGCAGCCCAGCCAACAAGACATCCACGAGTCCAGCATGCACCTGGCGTCAGATTCGCCGGCGATCATCCCCTTCATGGAGGATGAAATCCAGCGGTTCGACGTGGAGGTCGACCGGTTCCGCACCGGCGAACTGGACAACACCGTGTTCACACCCTTCCGCCTCCGCCAGGGAGTGTACGGGCAGCGGCAAGCCGACGTGCAGATGATCCGTGTCAAGCTGCCGGGGGGCATCATCTCGGCGGACATGCTGGACTGCTTCGGTGACGTAACCGAAAAGTACGCGCCGTTGAAGAAAGGGCATATAACCACGCGGGAGAACATCCAGGTGCACCACATCCCGTTGGAGCAGACCTCCGAAGTGCTGCGCCTGCTGGGTAAGGTGGGGTTGTCGACCCGCGAAGCGTGCGGGAACACGGTGCGCAACGTGGTTGGGGCTCCCACGGCCGGCGTGAGTCCTGAGGAAGTATTCGACCCGACGCCGTACCTGACGGCGTACGTCCGGTTTGGGGTACGCCACCCCATCACGCAGGCTTTTCCGCGCAAGTTCAAGTCGGCGTTCACCGGCAATGACCAGCACGACGAAGTTGCGGCCGCGATCCAGGACCTGACGTTCGTGTCCCAGTACAAAAAGATGGGCGGCGAGCAGCGCAAGGGGTTCAAGATTTACTGCGGCGGCGGAACCTCGATCATGCCACGGCTGGCCAAGCCTCTATACGAATGGGTGTCCGAGGACGACTACCTCCGGGTGGCGCTGGCGGTGTGGACGGTCTTCAACAATGCCGACATCCTGCGCAAGAACCGGATGATGGCCCGCCTCAAGGTGCTGATTGACAAGATCGGCCTGGACGAATTCCGCAGCATGGTCGACGCCGAGTTGGCGAACATCGGTCCGATCGATTTCCGGCCGCTGATGACCGCCGAGGAGATCCAGCACGAAGAGCCGCCGGCACAGCCGTCCGCAGGGAATGGCGACCACAGCGACCCCGAGTACCAGCCGTGGCTGGACTCCAATGTAGAAGCGCAGCGGCAAGATGGTTACCACGTCGTCTACATCAAGACGGTGCGCGGAGACCTGTCGCCGGAACAGTTTCACGGGTTGGCGGATATCGTGCGGGAATACACGGGTGGGAAGGCGCGCACCACGCAAGAACAGAACCTGGTCCTGCGATGGATACCCACGGGTCATCTCTACAACGTTTGGGGGGCCCTAAAGTCACTGGAGTTGGCTGAACCCGGCCACAGTCACATCACCAACGTCGTGTCCTGTCCTGGCACCGATAGCTGCAAACTGGGCATAACCGCGTCCATGGGACTGGCCCAGGCATTACACACAGAGATGGCAGGTTGGAACGGGCTTTCCGAGGACAAGGGCGTGGGCGACATCCGCATCAAGATGAGCGGTTGCCCCAACGGGTGCGGACTGCATCACATCGCCAACATCGGGTTCCACGGTGCCGCCGTCAAAGGCGTGGACGGACAGCAGATCCCAGCTTATGAGCTGTTCCTGGGCGGTAATTACGGCGACAATCGAGTAGAGGATTCCCGGATCGGCACCCGCGTGCCGCGGGTCAAGGTCCCGGCCAAACTGGTACCCTCGGTGTTAAAAGACATCGTTAGTTATTACAAAGACAATCGCGCCGACGATGCCGAACGGTTCAACGACTTCCTGGACCGGGTGGGCCTGGAGGAGATGACCTCCGTGGCGGCGCGCGCCCAAGAGATCGGGCACGAAGCCGAGGGCGGCGGCGAGATGTACTTCGACTGGGACCGGACCAACCAGTACGTGCTGGAACGCGGCGAAGGCGAGTGCGCGGTCTAGCAGCGTCTCCGCATCACAATGGCCAAAGCTTCGCTGAACGGAAGAGTGCTGGCCTTCGTCGAGGCGCGAATGCCCGACGAAATGGCTGGCCTCATCCGGCGGCACGCTGGTGTGCCCGTGGGTGCGCCGGTAATGCAGGAGCACTACCGGCAGGACAGCCCGGAGGTACAGAGGGCGATCAGTGATGTCTGCGATGGACGAGTCCACGCGACCATCTTCCTTACGGGGGTTGGGGCCAACGCGATGATGGGCATCGCAGACGGCATGGGGCGGCTCGCCGAATTCGAGGAAGCGCTACGGGGGATAACGGTGGTGGCGCGCAGCCCGAAACCCGGGCGAATCCTGCGCCGACACAAGATTCCCATCGATATCATGCCTCCGGAGCCGTATACCTCCAGCGATCTCGTCGCAGCTATCAAGGATCTGGACCTCAACAACAAACGGGTGCTGTTCCAGCGCTACGGGGGGCCGGATGCCGAGCTACCCACGTATTTGCGGGACCAGGGCGCGGATTACGAAGAGCTCACCCTATACGACTGGGGATTGCCAGACGACATTGCCCCGGTGGTTAACCTGATCGACCGCATGGAGCAGGGAACGATCGATGCCCTGGCCTTTACCAGCCGGCCCCAGGTGCCGAACCTAATGACCATTGCCGCCAACGCCGGCCGGGAAGAATCGCTGCGCAGAAGCCTGAGCGGATCAGTAGCAGTGGCGTCGGTGGGCCCGGTTTGCACCCGGAAGTTGCAGGAGTACGACATACGGGTGGACGTAGAACCGGACCACCCACACATGGGCAACTTAGTGTTGGCGGTGGCGGAGTACTTAGGCGACTCTCCCTAGTACTTGAACTCCTCGCGCACCGGGCTGAATATGTCCAGGGCTACCGCCTTGGTGTCCTGTCCCTTGGCATAATGCTCAACGTCACCGGGGATGATGTACATATCGCCTGGTTTGAGAACGCGCACCTCGCCGCCGATCCCCATTTCGAGTTCGCCTTCAACGATGATGCCGCCCTGCTCATGGGGGTGGGTGTGCAGGGGGACCAAGGCCCCAGCCTCCACCTCGACCAGGGAAAAGAGCATCTGGGCTCCCCAGAAGGTGCGAGTTCTGGCACCCTCGGCGAGGTCCTTATAATCGCGGCCTTCGAGTTGCAGGAAATAGTCGCTCATGGCGTTGACTCCTTGACTGATCAGGATGTTTCGAAACCCAAACGTTTTTCTTTAAGGCTAGCGAAACGGCCGCCGTGGCCGATCACCAGATGGTCGAGCAGCTCGATGTCCATGAGTTTGCCAGCGGCGGCCAGGTCACGGGTTACCACCACATCCTCTGGGCTGGGCGTTGGATCACCGGAGGGATGGTTGTGGACCACGATGATGGACGGGGCGTTTTCCCGGATCGCCGGTCGCAACACCTCCGCGGGACGCACAGCACTGCTGTTGACGGTACCAATATATATGGTTCGGCGGGCCACGACCTGGTTGCGCGTGTTCAACAACAGGACGACCAGGTTTTCCTGCGCCTGCAATTCCAGCTCCGCCGAGACCAGGTTGGCGGCGTCCTGGGGACAGGATACCTGGGACCGCTCTTCGGGAGCGAGGGAGGAGATGCGTCGTCCCAACTCCAGCGCGGCCATGATCTCGCAAGTTTTCGCGTCGCTGAGCCCACGCTGGCCGCAGAGTTCGGCGTAGGCGGCGCGCGACAGTCCGGCGAGGCCATCGAACTCAGCGATGATGCGCATTGCCACGCTGACGGCATTTTCGCCAGCAATTCCGGAACGCAGGAGGATCGCGACGAGCTCCGCGTTGTTGAGATAACCGGGGCCATGTTCGCGCAGGCGTTCCCGGGGACGCTCGCAGGCGGGCAAGTCGCGGATGGTGGGTTGATACGCTACCGGTACCGGAGGCCCAGACCGAGTTTCGGGTGTCGCGGGGTCGAGTTCCGCGGTGACAGAAGGTTCGTTGGTCTCCGGCGCCGGCTTACTGGTGGCCACCGGCGCACCGGCCATTATGCGCTCCAGTTCCGCGCGGAAAGCATCGAGGTCCGCAGTTTCAGCCGGCAGTTCGGCGACAGTCATGGTTGACTCCGTTAGTCGAGAATGTCAGCGGCCAGTCTAAATCGCAGCGAGTTGGTCGCGCCACTCGTGGGTGTCAGCAATTTCACCGACGAGATTCAGATCCCGGGCCAGTCGGCAACGGAGGGTACGGCGAGCACACGCCTGGCTGATTGTTCGCCGAACGCGATATACACCGGCGGAGATCGCGGAAACGACGGGGGCCACACTGAAAATGCGACGTCGGCCCGGAAGAAACTCGCCGGCGTCCAAGTCCTCTATGGCTGACAGGGTGCGGCTCAGGCCGATTTCTATCATGCTCCGGCTGTCCTGGTCGTCGAGGTCCAAGCTGCCGCAGGTAATGACTGGTCCGATCAGACAACTGAGCATGATCTGCCGGTAGGTGCGCCAACAGTCGTCGAACTGCAAATCGTTGACACCAGCATCGCGGAGGGCGCCGTGGTATTCCTCCAGGATGCTGCGCTCGACCGAGCGGCGAAGCTCGGTAGTGACGCTGGTGGACAGGAAATACGCGATGTCGCAAAGGCCGGAATGGATGCTGCAGTTCTGCCAATCGACGGCTACGAAATCGTCGGCATCGTTTGGCCCGAAGAACATATTGTCGAGCCTGAAATCGCCGTGGGTTAAGGTCTTCGGCCCAGCCGATAAATCGGCCAAGTGATCGGCGACGCGGGGGCCGTAGGTCTCGGCGAGACGGCGCATTTCGGAGGACAACAGGCTGCCGAATCGATGGAGGGTGGGCACCAAGTTAAACAGGTATCCGAGCTGCGCCCAGCGCCGGAATTGCCTGGTGTAATCGGGGAAAGTCGACAAGGCGGGTCCGCCGACGTCGTTCCAATATAGGGCGTGCATCTTTGCGGCGGCGCGTACCGCGGTCGTCGACTGTATTTCGTTGGCCGCGTCTACCTGGGGAATTGATTGCAAATCCGCCAGGTCTTCCAATACCAACACGAACCGGTGGCTCCAGGGAGCGAAGTCTCCGTAAAGTATCGCCGGGGAACGGATGGCGGCTGCTGGACCGATACGCCGGTAGAAATCGTATTCCCGTCGGTAAAGCTGGAGGATTCGGGCAAATCGTGATGTTTTGTGATTCGGGCTATGAAGCTTAATGATTACGCTGCTCGGCGCCGGTTGGGCGTCAGGAGGCCACGACAGGTGGCAACGCATAACTTCGCTCAACAGTCCGCGGCCGGAACCCACAGGTTCGACTTGAACGGCCTGCAACTCCGTGGGATCGGAACCTCCGGCTTGTGCCAATGCCTGCCGGAGCCAGTCCACCGTTATGTCATGTGGGCCCGCGGGTATGGCAGGATGGGTAGCCATTACGGTTTACACTGGCCGCACCATCTCTTATTGGAACGGACCACCAGGCAGAAACTCCTCCGCGTCCAGATCATCGATGGCGGTGAGCGTGCGGGTCAGAAATGCGTCAGCGAGTTGGCGGCTCCGCTCTCCCGAGAGATCCAGTTGGCCGCCGGCAATAATGGGGGTCTGGAAACAGCTCAGCATGTTCTGCCGATAGCTATTCCAGCACTCTTCGCGAGTGAAATCATCGACCCCCATACCCCGTATGACCTGGTGATACTCGTCAACCGCCTCGCGCTCAATCTGCCGCCTAACCTCGACGGGAACGCTGGAGGACAGGAAATAAGCCACGTCGTACAGCCCGCTGCGCACACCGCAAACCTGCCAATCAACCACGGCGAAATCGTTGGCGCCGTCGGCGCTGAAGAACACATTGTCCAGCCGGAAATCGCCGTGGCAGAAGGTCAGCGGGCCGGCAGCGACAGCGTCTATGTGCTCGACGATGCTATGGCCGTATGCCTCGGCCAACCTCCGCATCCGATCGGGGAACAGACCGCCCAGCCGGTCAAAGGCTGCTGGCAGGCTGGCCTGATACACGTTTTGAACGAAGCGCCGGCGCTCCGGATCGGCGGAATCGTGGAAACCGGAAACAGGTGGCCGATCCACCTGGTTCCAATAGCGGCCGTGCATCCGGGCAATCGCCCGCAAGGCCGTTATCGTCTGCGCTGCGCTCGCCCCGTCGATCTGGTCCACCGTCGCCATGTCGCGCAGGTCTTCCAGAACCAGGACAAAGCGGTGGTCGCGGTCGTCGAAATCGCCGTACAGAAGAGCCGGAGAGCGCAGGGGAACGTGAGGAGCCAAGTGGCGGTAGTAGGCGTATTCCCTCCGGTATAGGTTCAGGCTACGAGCGGTCCGAAATGTACCCGGGTGTGAACTGTGCAGCTTGACGATCACCGTCTCCGGCATTGTGGCGGCATCGCCCTGATAGGTCAGATGGCAACGCAAGATGGTTCCTACCATTCCGACGCCGGCGCCGATGTTTTCAACGGCGACGTCTGCGATCGTCGGTGACGCGGTCAGACCATCGGCGGTCAACGCCTGCTGCACCCAGGCGGCGGTTATATCTTGTTCCGTTTCGGGTATGGGTGGTTGGGTGACCATGGCGCTATTGAACGAAGCGAGCCGTAAGATATCCGGCGAGTTGGCTCCGATGGCTGGCGGTTTTGAGGCGGAAAATGTAGGGGCGAATGATTATTCGCCCCTACGAAGAACTGCCCTGAGGTCCACCACTGGAGATTTAGTCGAAGCGGAACTTGGAGAAGGTGCCCTCCTCCTTGGTGATGAATTCCAACAGGGCCGGGCGGCCGTCGGCGTTGGCTTGCATAGCACGCTGCATGGCGGGCTTGATCTCGTCCGGGGTGTGGATCTGTTCGGCGTAGGCGCCGAGGGCCAAGGCGACCTGGTAGAAATCGCCGCTGAGGTCCTTGAGACCGTAGCGCTCGACGGCGGTGGGGATACGGCTGTCGGGGTAGATGGCCATGGTGGAGTTGTTCATCACCACGGTGGTGATCGGGATGTTGGCGCGGACGGCGGTTTCGACGTCCAAGCCGACCATGCCGAAAGCGGCATCACCCATGAAGTTGATCACCATCTTCTCGGGGGCGGCCATCTTGGCCCCCATGGCCAGGCCGAGGCTATAGCCGAGCTGGGTGGACTTGCCCCAGCCTATGAAGCTGCGGGGAGCGCGGGCTTCCCAGAAGGGTGAGACCTGCTCGCGGGGGCTGCCGGACTCGTGGGTGACGATGGTGTTGTCGAGGTCGACCGTATGCATGATGTCCCAGACAACGCGATAGGGGTTCAACGGGACTTCATCGCTGGTGAGGCGGGGCAGCCACTCCGCCATCCAAGCCTCGCGGCTGGCTGTGATCTCGTCGGCGAGCTCCTGGTTGGGGTCGCGCTGCTGGGCCCCCTGGACCTTGAGCTCGTCGATGAACTGACGCAGGGCTAGCTTGGCGTCACCGAGGATGGGGTAATCGGTACGATAGTCCTTGTTGATGTCGCCGTCGCCGTTGGTAAGGTGGATCAGGGTTTTGCCCGAGGGTATGGGAACGGTGAAGCCGCTCTTGGTGAAGCTGACGCCTACGCCAAACACGACGTCGCAATTGGTGAGGAATCGGTGCACGGGCCCGGTCTGGCTGGAACCGCCGACGCCGAGGGACAGCGGGTGGTTTTCGGGGAACGCGCTCTTTCCTTCGAGCGTGGTCAACACGGGGATCTGGAGGAACTCGGCAAGTTCCAACAATTCATCGGTGGCCTCGGCGTACATCACTCCCTGGCCGGCCATAATGACCGGGCGGCGGGCTGAGAGCAGTCCGCGAACGCCATGGGAAATGGCGGCCGGGTCAGCGGCGACACGCATCCGCACCGGCGGGATGTAATCAAAGTTCTCCTCGCTGATCTGGTCGGACACCAGATCGGAGGGGATTTCCAGCAGGACCGGGCCGGGCTTGCCGGACCGGAGCTTGGTGAAGGCCTGCCGGAAGAGCTCTGGCACGCGGTCGGCGAAGTTCACGTGGGCGGCCCACTTGGTGATGGGCGCGTAGGCCTGGACGGGATGGAAGTTAGGTTCCACACCAAGGCGATTACGGGCGACGCCGGCCGGAAGCACCAGGATGGGTACGGAGTCGGCGTAGGCCTGGGCGACGCCGCCGAAGGAGTTTTCGGCGCCGGGGCCATTCTGGGCCAGGAAGATGCCGATCTTGTTGCCGTTGTTGATACGGGAAAAGCCATCGGCCATGTGCACGCCGGTGCGTTCCTGGCGGCAGACGACGGGGCGGATGCCGGCGATGGCCGCCGCTTCGATGAGCGGGTTGGAGGGCATGACGGCAATCCAATCCACGCCTTCTATCTTCAATACGTTGGCTACAGCGGTAACTCCGTCCACGTCTAAACTCCTAGAGATTGTTTCGGTTGCTGGATATGCCGGCTGGTCTGTCAGTCGATTTCCGTGAGAAAAGAGTCCATTGCCGCGTTGAACTCACCAGGTTTATCGACCATTGGAAAGTGGCCGGCATCTTTCATCTTGATGAGCTTCGAACCGGGAACGGCACGGTGGATCTCTTCCTCGTAGTCGCCGGTCGCTAACGGGTCGTCAACGCCTTGAATCAGCAGCAAGGGAGCCTTGAGGACGTGGATCCGGTCGCGGACGTCGAAGCGATCAATGACGACCAAGTCGCGGTACTGAGCGACCGGCCCGACCTCGCGGTGTCGTTGCAACAGGCGGGCGCGGAGATCGGGCTCGATGAAGTGCATGACGCCGTTCATCATCCCAAGCCACCTGTCGTAAGTCTCGTCGTCCTCGGCGGCATCGAGACGGAACTGCAAGTCCTGGGGCCTGCGCTGCTTGGGACGCATGGCGATGGTCATCAGCACGAGGCCTTTCACCTCATCAGGGTAGTCCAAGGCGTACTGCAGTGCGACGCAGGCGCCGAGGGTGAAGCCACTGAGCACAAGGTCGCGGGTGTGTCCCCTGGAATGCAACCAGCCCCGCAACCAGTCGGTATAGCGCTCCACGCTACTGCACGGAGCGCCGTCAAGGTGACCGGGCAGGTTTGGAGCCAGGCTGCGGGGATAATGGTAGACCTGGTTGACGTAGGAATCGGCGCAGCCGCCGGCTCCGGGGCCGTGGATGAAAACGAGTTGGGTCATACAAACCTGCGGCAAGCGGCCCTACGGGCCGGGTGCCGGCATTCTAGGGTGCGCCGCCTACGGGGTCAAGGCGAGTGGCCGAGGGCTCATCCTCCCGACCAACCGGTGGCGCGCTCCGGGGTTATTTTGATTACGGGATTGCCGTCCAAGTCCATTTTCCGATACTGCGGGTACTTGGACCGGAGGAGACTGACGGCATCGGCGGGTTCCGCGCCGCTTTCAATGAGTTCGGCGCGGCCCTGGACTAGCAGGTACCAGAGCCGGGTCCAATCCTCGTCGTAGTGGTCAATGACCAACGAGACCTGCGGGTTGGCAAGGATATTGCGAACGCGCCGGAGGCCGGTGAGGCTGCCCCGCTTGGGTTTGGCGTCTAGGACGGAGTAGATGTACTGCCCATCGTAGGCGAAGCAGACCGGTATGACGTGGGGCCGACCGTTGGCGTCTGCGGTGGCCAGATGGCCGACAGGAGTTTCGGAGAGCCGGGTCGCCTGCTCGGGCGTCAAGCTAAACACGGGTCGCCCCCCGGCCGTGAAGGACAGACATGATAGCGGGCAGGCGATCCAAGAGATCGCTGGCAACGACACCGGCATTGCCGTATTGAGACCGCACCTGGTCGGCGGCGGTGCCATGGAGGAAACCGCCCAACCGCGCGGCATCGAACGGAGCGAGGCCCTGGGCCAGGAGACCGCCGATGATTCCGGTAAGCACGTCTCCAGTTCCGCCGGCGGCGAGGGCCGGATTGGCAAAAGGAAGGACGCATCGCCGGCCGTCTGGAGAAGCGATGATACTGTGGGCGCCCTTGAGCAACACCGTCTGCCGCCAATCCGCCGCCGATTGGGTGGTGAGATCCAGCCGATCTGCCTGGACCTGCGCGGTGGCCCGATCCGTGAGAGTAGCCATTTCGCCGGGGTGCGGGGTCAAAACGGTTGGGGCATGCAAACGGTCGGCCCAATCGGGGCACCGTGAAAGGTTGTTCAATCCGTCGGCGTCAATGACGGTTGGCATCACGGGAGCATCCTCACCGTTCAGCAACAAATTTGCCATCAGGGTTGTCGTACCGCCCGACCAACCCATACCGCAGCCCACCGCCAACGCCGAGTAATTGTTGATCCTCTCACGTATGACGATGGCGGCGGACTCGTCAATGCGTCCGTCAGCATCTTCCGGGAGGGGCAGGTGGATGGTCTCGGTGAGCCGGGAGGCGGCGATGCGGTACACCGACTCCGGAGCGGCGAGAGTCACGAGGCCAGCGCCGGCGCGGTGGGCTCCCCGGGCCGCCAGGGACGCCGCGCCGACAAAGTTTCGAGAACCGGCTACGATTAACAGGTGGCCGAAGTTCCCCTTATGCGCAGTGAGGGGCCGCGATGGAAGGAGAGCACGGGCTGATGCGGCGGTCATCCATTCGGTGAGCAGGTCAACATCGGCGGACGCGACCACCGCGTCCGGCAAACCGATTTCCAGGACGGTGACCTTGCCGGCGCAGCCTGCGCCAGGGAAGTTAGCGATGCCGTATTTGGGATAACAGAGGGCGAGGGTCTCGTCGGCAATGATCGTACTGGGGGCGGAGGTGCCAGTGTCGGGATCAACGCCGGTGGGCAGGTCCACGGCGACGACAGAGAGACCCGACCGGGCGGAACGGATGCGATTGACGAGGGAGGAGACATCCGCGACCAAGCCTTCCAAAGGACGATACCGCCCGGCTCCGAGGATCGCGTCGACGACCGTTTCGCAGCGACTGAGAAGCCAGCCCAAATTTGTCAGTTGGTCGTCTTCCGCGGAGTCGGCAACCGCCACGCCATAGGCCAGGGCATCAGACATCTTCGGATCGTCCACCGGCCGACCGCGAACAATGTAGCAACACACGTCGGCGCCCCACCGGCTCAGGTGCCGGGCCACGACCAAGCCATCCGCACCATTGTTGCCGGGTCCGACCAGAACGACGACGCGGCGACCGGCAGCGCCGCCCATGCGCTGGCGAACGCGGAGTGCGCCGGCCAGGCCGGCGTTTTCCATCAGGGTGTCAGTACTGACCCCGGCTGCTTCGGAGGCGGCTTCCAGCGCCTGCATCTCGGCTACCGTGACTATCTTGATGGCCATGCCGAATCAATCGACCCGCGGAGCCACGGCGTCGCCCCAAAGGGTGGCCTGTGCGGCCGCGAGGGATTCCGGGGTGTCAGGGCGCATGGCCACCGCGACGACCATGGCGAACCCGCGGGAATGGGAAAGGCTGATTGCGATCTCGGTAACGCCCAGGCGCTCGGCGCGACGGCGGGCCCGGCCGTGCAGTCGAGGGCTCGGGGCGCCGCTGGGAGCGCGGACGACCTCGACGTCGCGCCAGCCGACGCCTCGAAAACCCGTTCCCAGAGATTTCATTACAGCTTCTTTGGCAGCGAAGCGCGCTGCCAGGTTGGGAGCGCGACCACGGCAATAAGCGATCTCTCCGGGGGTGAAGACGCGGCGCAGGAACCGTTCCCCGTACCGGTCCAGGACACTGGCCACGCGATCGATCTCTATGAAGTCAACGCCGGTGGAGAGCATGGGCAATCAGCGGCTCGGCCGGATCAATCGCCGTAGTGTCCTTCGATGTGCAGATCGCTAAGGATGTGGGAAACCGAGTAGGTGCGATTGAGGACGTAGAAATGGATGCCAGGCACGCCGTTGGACCACAGGTCCTCAGCCTGCCGAGCGGCATGTTCGATGCCGATTTCGCGTACGGCTCGATTGTCATCGGCGAAGCGTTCCAGGCGAGCGTCCAACTGGGCCGGGATTGTCGCGCCGCACAGGGAGGTAAAGCGTCGAATCTGGGGGGTGCTCAAGATGGGCAGAACGCCGGGGATGATGGGAATCGTAATCCCAGCGGCGGCAGCGCGTTCCTGCAGGCCGTAGAAGTGGCTGTTGTCGTAGAACAGCTGGGTGATAAGGAGGTCCGCACCGAGGTCCTGCTTCATGCGGGCGTAAGCGATATCAGAATCGAAGTTTTGGGATTCGGTGTGCCCTTCGGGATAGCAAGCGCCGGCAACGCCGAAGTCGAACTCGGAGCGGATGTGCTGGATGAGATCAGTGGCGTGGGCGAATTCGTCGTCACCAGGCGGATCCGCTTCGGTATCCTGCGGACGATCGCCACGCAGGGCGATGATGTTTTCGATGCCAGCAGCCGTCAGCCTTTCGAGCACACCGTGAACTTCGTCGCGGCTCTGGGCGACGCAGGTCAGGTGTGCCATGACTTCCATGTCGCCCCGGCGTTTGAGGCGCAAAGTGATCTCTTCGGTGAAAGCCCTGGTGCCTCCGCCGGCCCCGTAAGTGACGGAGACGAAGTCGGGGGCGAATCGCTGCAGCCGGTCCGCGACGTCAACCACGCCGGGGACGCCGTCGGCCTCACGGGGCGGGAAGAATTCGAAGGAAATGGTCCTTCGGCCGCCGAGGATGTCCTTTATTTTCAAATCAATAAACCCAAAAGGCCAACCTTAACAAAGGCACCGTTAGTACGGCAAGGGATTGCGCTACTACGACGCGGTTTTAGAACTGCGGCTGGCGCTTTTCCTTGAAAGCCCGGATACCTTCGCGGGGATGGCTCGATGTGGCGAACACGTGGGTAAAAGTTGCACCTTCCAGCGCGACGCCATCGCGGAGGGGTAGATCCTGGCTCCGGCGGGCCAGGGACTTCATGAGGCTAAGGCCCACGCGGCTCTTGGCGCGAAGGCCCTCAAGGAGGGATTCCAGCTCGGCCTCAAGGTGTTCCGCCGGAGCGGCCCGAAGGGCCAGACCCCAGTCGACGGCTTCCTTACCGGACAGCCACCGGCCCGTAGTCAACAATTCCATGGCACGGGGCATGCCGACCCGGCGCGGCAGGCGCTGGGTGGAGCCGCCGCCGGGGATCAACCCGAAGTTGGCATGCTGGTCGCCGATGCGCGCGTCCTCGGCGACGACGGCCATATCGCAAGCCATCATCAGCTCCATGCCCCCGGCCAAGGCGTACCCATGTACGACGGCGATGGTCGGAATGGGCATCTCCTCCAAAGCGAAAAATGCGTCGTTGAGGTCCTTCACGTAATCGGGCAATAGGGAGAGGTCTTCGAAAACCTGGTCGAAATATAGCAAGTCAGCGCCGGCGCAGAAGCCCCGGCCCTCGCCCCGCACCACCATCGCCTTGACGGAGCAGTCGTCGCTAACCGCGGCGACAGCGTGGGAAAATTCGGCGAGCATGTCCGGGCTGAGGGCGTTGAGTGCGTCCGGGCGGTTGAGACAGAGCGTAGCGACGCGGTTTCCCACCGTAAGCGTAATGTTGCTATACTCCATTCCGATCTCCTGCGAACGCGCGACGGTTCCCAGAACCGCGGCTCCCATACTATACCAGACCTACTATCACGTTATTGATGACCAAGCCGGTCACATGCCGCCTACGGGTGCGGGTACAACCCAATGCCGCGCGGTCGGAGATAACCGGCTGGTACGACGGTGGCATACGAGTCCGCACAACCGCACCACCCACCAAAGGGCGGGCGAACCTGGCGGTCGCCGGGATGTTGGCCGGGGCCCTGGACCTGCCGGGAACAGCGGTGGGCGTGATCCGCGGGCAGCGTTCGCGGGACAAGGTCGTGGAGGTTGCCGGAATCGACGGGGCGGAACTGTTGCGCCGCCTTCAGGAACTAATGACATCTCAAGGCAATGCCGGAACCTTCCGCTGAGCCCAAATCGGTTTGCCCCACAACGGAGCGTCGCATGCAAGACAATTTCCGCAACTTCAGTTGGATCCTACCTGGCGCGCTGGCCGGGGCCATGGGGCCGACGGAGCGGCGGCACCTGATCTACTTCGAGCGCCTGGACATCACCGCCGTAGTGCGCATGGAAGAGCAGACGATTTCGGCGGAGCCCTGGGGTTTTGAGGAGTTGTTTGAGCCCGTGCCAGATTTCCAGGCACCGTCGGTGGAGCAGATCGACCGCATTGTCAACTTCGTGGAGCAGCAGATTGAAACTTGGGAGCGGCCCACGGTGGTCACGTGCGCCGCTGGGATTGGCCGCACCGGGACGGTTCTGGCATCTTACCTGGTCAACACCGGCTGGGAACCTGACGAGGCGATCAGCTACATCCGGCAATTGCGTCCCGGTTCGATCCAGACCGCCACACAAGAAGAGGCGGTCCGCGAATATGCCAAATTCGTCAAGGACCGCAACGACAACCTGCCGCGACGGTTCAGGTAATAACGATATGACGACGGGGTCCGCGATTTGCTCGCGTACCCCGTAACCTTAATTGGTTTGTTTGCCGATCAGGCGATCAGCAGTTCATCGGAGTCCGGCGCGGGATGCTGGCCCACCGACGCCGACTGCACCGCCGGCACGGTATCGGGGTGGATTTCGCGGCTGCACTGCAGGCACTGGTGGTAATCGCCGTAGATGTCGCGAACATGGCGCACGTCACCGCCGCAATGGGGGCAGGAGCCCAAATCCATGCGCCGGCGGCGTACGCCCCGAACAGACCGCTCGCGTTCCAGTATCCTTTCCATCATCTCTACTCCTTGGCCTAACCGGATGTGGCGGCCGTTGGTCGTGGCTGTGCGTACGTGGTCGGGGTAACTTGGTGCACGGTTGTCGCTACGGTCAAGATGCGGTGTTAAAAGAATTGCGGCCTCGGAGCCAAGTCCGAGGCCGCTGCCTACGGTTACTTGCGCTCGGGGTTCGGATCAGGCCATTACTTTCTCGCGATGGTGGGCCGGATTCAACGGCACATCCATTGTCGCGATGGTGGTGGCCAGGACCGGGCTCGAAGCCACGCGTCGGATTTCGCGGCCACACTGGGCGCACTGGTGATACACTCCGAAAGTGTCCCTCATGCGGCAAACATCACCGCCACAGCGGGGGCACGCCTTGAGTTTCAAAGATTTGCGGGTTAGGGTCTGCATTTCTCCATCCTGTTCGCTATTGTCGCCGCGGTCGGCGGGGCGGGCTGCCGGTTTGTACTTTCAGTTTACCGCTACGGCATTACCGGAGTGTTACGGTAAACCAGTCAATGACGGCCGAATTAGAATATCAGGTTACGGTTTTCGTAACAAGGGGGTTTTATGGCCAATTTTGGCGAACCGCTGGACATTCCGGCAGAAATCTTTGAGGAGGTATTCCGACAAGCGCGGAATTCCTTTCCAGCGGAGTGCTGCGGTTGGCTGAGCGGACCGGCCGACGGGTCCACAGTGAGCGCAATCAGGCCGGTGGTAAACGACCAGGCATCGGGCAATCACCCCACCGTGGCGGAACGCACCGCGGAGTCGGCGTACGTATTCAGCACGGGAGACCTCCTGGAGTTGAACAACAGCCTGGATTCCGAGGCGCCGGCCCGTATCATCTACCACTCCCATCCCAACGGCCGGGCCTACCTGTCGGAAACGGACCGGGCGGTGGCGACCAGCCCGTGGGGCGACGGACCGGCCTATCCCGTGCAGCAACTGGTGGTGGGGATCAACGGTGAACGGGTGGTGGAAGCGGCGCTTTTCGGTTGGGAGGACGATGACGGTTGGATGATGTTTGGTATCACGAATGGATTCGTGGAACTGGCCCGCTTTCCGGGGGCCGAAATCTAGGCCGCTGGAGCGCCGAGCAGGGCGACCCAGATCGCGCCGACTATGTAAACGCCAGCCATCACCGCGAGCCCGGCGACGATCACAGGCTGAGGTAAACGGTTGCGGCCCCAGAGCAACAGTCCGCCGAACAAGATCAGGCAGACGGCGATGATGCCGGCGACGAAGTGCTCGGGCGCCGAATTGTTGAGGATAATGCCGTTGCGGTAGAAGGGGTCGGCGAAGGACAGGATCGTAACGTTGAACACGCAGCTGCCGTAAAGGCCCGCCACCCCCAGGTCGGCGGCCCCCATTCTGGCGGCAGCGACGGCGGCCGATGCCTCGGGCATGGTGGTCACGATGGACACGGCGAGGATGCCCAGAACGCCGGAGGACACGCCGGTCAGGTCGGCCACGCGGTCCACGCTCTGGGCGAGGAACACGCCAGCGATGATCACTCCTACGGACACCAGGCCGAACATGATCCAAGCCCGGCTGAGCGTGATGCCGGTCTCTTCCTCTCCATCGTCGCCGGCGTCAGCCGGGCGTCGCTTGTATACGATCCACATCCCGATGAGATACACGATCAGCAGGATGATGGAGGACACCCCGATCTGCCAGATGTTGGCGCCGTTCCGCACGGCGGCGAACAACACGGCCAAGCCGGTCAAAATAGCGGCCAAAACGATGAGGTAGCCTTGTTCCGGGGCCACTCGCTGCAGGAATCGTCGCCCGCCGAACACCAGAGCAACCATGCCCATGGTGAACATGTTGACCATATTGGCGCCGACAATGTTGCCCAGGGCCAGCTCCGGATTGTCGATGCGGACGGCGGTAATGTTGTTGGACAACTCCGGGAGCGACGTGGCGAGAGCAACGAGGATGCTGCCCACAAAGAGGCGACCCCATCCGGTGAGGGATGCCAGGGCGTCGCCGTAACGGGCGAGCTGTACGCCGAGGAAAATCACGGCGACCGCGCTGGCCAGGAAGACCAGGATCGCGATCGTCAGGCCGACGCTACCGAGAAGGTTGAACACGGTTGAAGCGCGGGGTGCCCTAGCCGATAGCGTTGGCGATCAGGTCCCCCATTTGGGTGGTGGGCGTGGCGGTATCGCCGGGGGTGGCGATGTCCGCCGTCCGGTAGCCCTGCTCCAAAACGGTCTGGACGGCACGCTCGACGGCGGCGGCTTCCTCGGTCAGTCCGAGGGAATAGCGAAGCATCATTGCCGCGCTGAGGATGGAGCCGCAGGGATTGGCGATACCCTGGCCGGCGATATCAGGAGCTGTGCCGTGGATGGGTTCGTAGAAACCTGGAGTCCGGGCGCCGGCCTGGGGCACACCGGAGAGACTGGCAGACGGCAGGAGGCCCATGGACGCGGCGAGGATGGCTGCTTCGTCGGTCAGGATGTCACCGAAGGTGTTCTCGGCGACGATCACATCGTAGGAGGCGGGACGCAGAATGATCTGCATGGCGCAGGCGTCGACGAGCACGTGCTCCAGTTCGACGTCCGGATATTCGCCCGCGAGGCGGGTTGCAGTGGCGCGCCAGAGGCGGGAAGTTTCAAGAACATTGGCCTTGTCCACCGAGGTCAGCTTGCCGCGCCGGCCGCGGGCCAACTCGAACCCGACCCGAAGCACCCGCTCGATCTCGGACTCTGAGTAGCGCATGGTGTCGACGCCGACGATCCCCTGCGGGGTCTCGGTGCGGCCCTTGGGCAGGGCGTAGTAGAGACCGCCGGTGAGCTCACGGACGACGACCATATCCACGCCCTCGAGGACATGGGGCTTCAGCACGCTGGAGTCGGTGAGTTGGGGATAGACCTTGACGGGGCGAATGTTGGCGAAGACGTTGAGGTGCGCACGCAGGGCCAGCAGACCATCCTCGGGTCGAGTGGGAGCCGACGGGTCGTCCCATTTGGGGCCGCCGACCGCGCCAAACAGGACAGCATCGGCGGAAGTGGCCAGGTCGCGGACACCGTCGGTCAGCGGCGTGCCGTGTTTGTCGATGGATATACCGCCGACGTCGCCGTACTCGAGGATGAAGTTGTGTCCAAATGCGCGGCCCACGGCCTGCATGGCCTTGACACCCTCAGCGGTGACCTCCGGGCCGATCCCGTCTCCACCGAGTACCGCGATGTTGAAATCCATGTTGCCAACGGCTCCAGTTGTTAGTGCGTCTCCCTAGTTGCCGGGGTATGAATCCTACCGGCTACGGGGCGGCCGGTAGTATAGCCTATGGGTAATTGGGTATCAAACGGGGAACGTGGCTCACGCGTACCCAGTTTCTCATTGCGAGCGCACTATCCCGCGTCATTGCGAGCGAAACGCGGCAATCTCGTCGCCGGAAGAGCCGTTGCCGCTTCGTCCTGCCCAATGCCAAACTGGGTACGCCTGAGGGTACGCGGCAGCAACACCCTCTCTTGACATAGGCGAACTCCTGTTCCATAATCAATCCCGTCAGGTGATAATTCGCTCAGCCAGAGCCATACGGTCGTTCACGGCCATCCGTTAGCATCAAAATCGCAATACTTGGTCGTACGACGACAGGGACCGCCGCCGTGCCCACCCGGGCATCTCGCCGGCGCGGTCCTCAGCGGCCACAGGAGACGCCACTATCCTGGGAGATGCGGCCATGACCCTCGTGGTCTGCCCGCAGTGATCCGAAACAGGGGCTAAAACTTTGCGTACCACCCCGGCCGTGGGGCTAACCAACGACCATCAGGCTCTGGCAGAACGAACCAAATCACCGCACCGAAACCCTGACCGCACCAAGTATCCAACGCATCTGAAACGTACCCAATTGCGTTCAAACTGCCATTGCGAGCGCACTCCGCCCTGCCATTGCCAGCGCACTTCGCCCTGTCATTGCGAGCGCAGCTCGGCAATCTCGTCGCCGGAAGAGACGTCGTCCCGGCGATGGGATTGCTACGTCAGATCGCCCCGCGCAATACCCAACTGGGTACGCGTCAGGGGAACGTGCAGGGCGCTATCGGGTCGCGATGCCAGCCCCGCAGCCTGATCATGCACGAGTTAGCTTCGGACCGGTTCGCCGTACGGTGACATCATGATCTTCTGAACCCGCGTACGCGAGCGTCGATACTGCACGAATCGCGTTGACACGCCGGGATGCACACCTTAAACTGCGAGCATCAGCCGAACCTGCGCTGGCGCTCTGCGCTGCGCCTAAATGAGGAGGTCCATCCACGATGACCACCATCAATAATGATCGGTCTTTGGTCGTAATCCAATTGACTGGCGCGAATGACCCGTTGAATACCGTAATTCCCTATACCGACGGGCACTATCACGACTTCCGTCCCAACGTCGGTATCCCCACTGACCAAGTTATCCCAATTGACGGGCAGCTTGCCTTCAACGCCAACATGGCCCCGATCAAGGCTCTTTGGGACGAAGGGAAAGTTGCGATCGTCAACGGCATCGGATACCCGAACCCCACCCGATCCCACTTCCGCAGCATGGACATCTGGCATACCTGCGAGCCGGAAAAGATCGCCACCGAGGGTTGGCTGGGACGCGTGATCCGCGACCTTGACCCCGCCGGACAGAACGTGATTACCGGCGTGAACTTCGGCCGTGGCCTCCCCCGTTCCATGGGTGCCTCCGGCGTTCCGGTCGCTTCCGTGGGCAACCTGGAAACCTACGGCCTATTCCCCGACGTGGAAGAGGAGCGCATCCGCGGACTGTGCCTCGACGCCTTCGGCAAGATGTACGGCGGGTCCATCCAGGACGCTGTGATGGACTACCTGGGTCAGACCGGGCGCGACGCTCTGAAAGGCGCGGACATCCTGCGAACCGCTCCCGAAAAGTATTCCTCCTCGGTGGAGTACGCCGAAAACCCCATTGCTCAGTCCCTCAAAAACGTGGCTCAGGTGATGACCGCCGATCTGGGCACCCGCATTTACTACACCCAGCACGGCAGTTTCGACACCCACGGTGACGAAGTGAAGGTTCACGGCGGCCTCTGGACTCAGGTCTCCGGCGCGGTCAGCGACTTCCTGGCCGACCTGGAAGAACACGGACGGGGAGACGATGCCATTGTCCTGGTGTGGACCGAGTTCGGCCGCCGAATTCGGGACAACGGCACCGGCACCGACCACGGTTCCGGCGGTACCGCGTTCATCATGGGCAACCAGGTCAACGGCGGCCTCTACGGCCAGTACCCGTCGCTGGCCGAACGGGACCAGTTGGACGGTGACCTGCACTGGAACAACGACTTCAGGTCCACCTACTCCACCATTGCCGAGCAGTGGCTGGGACTGGATCCGGTTTCAATCGTGAACGGCCAGTTCGAGCAGTGGGACTTCGTCCGCAGCTAGACCGCTGCCCCAATCGTCAATCCTTTTGAAACAGAATCTGCGGAGGCAATTATGAGCAATGCCGATATTGCCCTCATGGCTCACCTGATGCGTCGAGCCGGCTTCGGCGCCAGCCGCGACGAGCTGGAACAGCTAGTCGGGCAGGGCTACGAAAACGTCGTGGAAAGCCTGCTTAATCCCGGCGACGCCGGCGTGATACCCGACGATGTAATCCGACGGTACCACTCGGAAATGGCCGAGATGCGCGAGCTGAATAGCGCCGGCGCATACTGGATGTACCGCATGGTGACGACCCAGAACCAGCTGGAAGAGAAGCTGGCCTTGTTCTGGCATGGCCTGTTCGCCACCGGCTACTCCAAGCTGAACCAGGCCAACGCCCTGGTCAACCAGATTACCACCTTCCGCCGCCACTCCCTGGGTTCCTTCAAGACGCTGCTGGTGGAACTGTCCAAGGACCCGGCCATGATCATCTGGCTGGACAACCACGACAACCATCGCGACAACATCAACGAGAACTACGGGCGGGAGTTGCTCGAGCTCTTCTCCATGGGCGTCGGCAACTACACCGAGGACGACATCAAGGAATGCGCACGCGCTTTCACCGGATGGACGCTGGGCAACGTCGAGTACATGTCCACTCGCGCCAGCCGCGACTCCATTTGGCCGTACAGCCGCATCAACTGGCACTTCAACTATCGCGACTACGACCACGACGACGGCGAAAAGACCTTCCTGGGGCACACCGGCAACTTCAACGGTGAGGACATCATCGACATCATCGTGCAGCAGGAAGCCACAGCGCGGTTCATCAGCACCCGCGTGTTCCAGTACTTCGCGGCCGACGAGGTCGACGATGCTGGCGAAGCAGTCATCAACGACATGATGGCGTCGTACTTCGACTCGAAGTATGAAATTCGTTCCGTGCTGCGCACGCTGTTCAACTCCGACTACTTCAAGTCGGACGACGCCAGGTTCGCCAGGGTCAAGGGGCCGGTGGAGTTGGTTGTCGGCGCGGTGCGCATGGCGGGCACCTATCAGGAGCCCACCTTCGGCGCCGACCAGCTGGCTCGCCAGAGCATGTACATGGGTCAGGGCATCTTCCAGCCGCCCAGCGTGGAGGGTTGGCACGAGGGCGCCGAGTGGATTGACAGCGGCGCGCTGGTGGAACGGGTCAACTTCGTGGGCAAGGAGTTGGGCGACCCGGCCAACCCCGGCGTCAAGGCCATCATCGACCGCATGGCCCGCCAGGGCGACGGGCCGCTTTCACCTGAGGAACAGGTGGCTGGCTGCGTGGACCTGCTGGGGCCACTGGAAATCTCTGAGGGCACTCGGACTTCCTTGCAGGAATTCGCCCGCCAGCAGGGCGAGGCCGACCTGCGCGACGGATCGCGCACCGAGGCCGACGAGCAGCGCATTGCCAACCTGCTGCGCCTGCTGACCGCGACGCGGGAATACCAGTTGGCGTAAGAGTCGGAACGGGACGCACGTAAAATTGTAGGGGCGAATGGTTATTCGCCCCTACGGCCAACAAGGAGAGGTTGCCATGACTACCACGACTGCGGTCGGCGCGGGTCCGGTGGAATACGTCAAGACCATCGGCGTGACCACCAACCAGAGTGGTCGAGGGTTCATCAACCCGTACGACTGCGCTTTCACCAACGACGGGCGGATCATGGTGCTCAACCACTGCGACGCGGCTCGAACTGCGCTGATCCGCATCGGCATCCTCAACTGGGAAGAGGAGTACCTGGGCGAGTTCAGCAAGGGAACCGGGCGCGGCGAGGGCCAGTGGCAACTGCCGATCGGCATGACCATCAGCGCCGACCAGCAGATCCACGTTACCGACGAGCACCTGCATCGGGTGACGGTGTTTGACACGGACGGCGATTTCGTCAGGATGTGGGGCGAGAAGGGCGACGGCGCCGGACAGTTGAACGGACCGGCGGGCGTCGCCGTAGCTGCGGATGGAACGGTGTACGTGGCAGAGCAGTACAACCACCGGGTGCAGCGGTTCACGTCGGAGGGCCAGCCGATATCTCATTGGGGAGAGCAGGGCGACGGACCGGGCCAGTTCAATATGCCCTGGGGTCTTACGCTGGACGCCGCCGGCAACGTGTACGTCGCGGACTGGCGGAACGATCGTATCCAGAAGTTCACCAGCGACGGCGAACACCTGGCAACCTACGGATCCTCAGGAGCGGGCGACGGGCAGTTCAGCAGGCCCTCCGGGGTTGTTGTGGATTCCGAAGGGTACATTTACGTAGCCGACTGGGGCAACGAAAGGGTCCAGTTGCTCGACCCGGCCGGGAACTTTGTGCAGTCGCTGCGGGGGCAGGCCACGCTGTCCAAATGGGCTCAGGACTTCATGTCGGTGAACCCGGACGAATACAACACCCGCCAGATAGCCAACCTGGTGCCGGATCTGCCCGACCACCTCGACACCCCGTACCTGATCTCGGCGCAAACTGAGCCGTATTTCTGGGGGCCGGTGTCGCTCCGGCTGGACCCGGAGGAGAGGTTGTTCGTCGTGGAGGCCAACCGGCACCGGATCCAGGTGTACCAGCGCCGGAAGGACTGACCGGACGTTGACCGACAACGACCTCCTGGGCAGCATTCGCGCCGTCGTTGGTGACGATTATGTGATCGCCCACCGGGAAGACCTTTTGGTCTACGAATACGACGGCTCTGTCGACCGCTCGATGCCCTGGGCGGTCGTTTTGCCGGCCGACACGCCGCAGGTCAGCCGGGTGATCGCACTGGCCTACGAGGCAGGAATCACCGTAGTGGGACGCGGGAGCGGTACCGGACTAAGTGGCGGGGCGATCACGCCGCCGGACGGTTTACAGATCGCCTTTCCAAGAATGAACCGCATCTTGGACGTCGACACGGTCAACCGGACCGCGCTCGTGGAGCCGGGGGTGATCAACCTGGACCTGGACAACCACGTGCGAGGATTCGGGATGCGCTACGCGCCCGACCCGTCGAGCCAGCGGGCGTGCAGCCTGGGCGGGAACATCGCCGAGAACGCCGGCGGCCCGCATTGCCTGGCATACGGGGCAACCACCAACCACGTCATTGGGATGGAAGTAGTGCTCGAAGACGGCGAGGTGGTTCACCTGGGGAGCATGGCACGCGAGGCGGTCGGATACGATCTAAGAGGCGCCTTCGTGGGTTCTGAAGGCACGTTTGGCATCGCTACGAAGATACTGGTCAGGCTATTGCCACTGCCGGAAACGGTACGCACCTTCCTCGGGGTCTTCTCAGATATAGATTCGGCGTGCACCGCGGTGTCAGCCGTGATCGGGCATGGGATCGTTCCGGCGGCGCTGGAGATGATTGACGCTCTGAGCATCAAGGCAGTACAAAACGTAACCGACGCGGGGTACCCAAACGACGCGGGAGCCGTGCTGCTAATCGAGCTGGAAGGCCTGAACGAAGAAGTGGATGAGGTCAGCGGAGAGGTCGAAGCAGCGCTTTGGGATACCGGCGCCACGGACGTCCGGATCGCCGAGGATGACGCCGAGCGGGAGCGGCTGTGGGTGGGTCGAAAGACGGCGTTCGGAGCCTTCGGCACCATCGCGCCCAACTACTACCTGGTGGACGGGGTGGTGCCGCGCACCCGCCTAACACAGATGCTGCGGAAGGTGAACGAGGTGAGCGACCGCTACGGCATCACCATAGCCAACGTGTTCCACGCCGGCGATGGAAACCTGCATCCATGCATGCTGTTTGACGCCCGGGAGCCGGGCGTGATGGAAAGCGCCATGGCCGCCGCCGCGGAGCTGATGGAAGAGTGCGCTTTACTGGGAGGCACGCTGAGCGGCGAGCATGGAATCGGGCTGGAGAAAAAGGAATTCATGCCGCTGGTGTACACCGACGCGGACATGGAGGCGATGCAGAGGGTACGGGAAGCTTTCGCTCCGGAGAACCGTCTGAACCCCGGCAAGATCTTCCCCGACGGAAGCTACTGGAGGCCGTCAGCGCACCCGGCGGCGCATACCGTCGGGATATACGCGTGAGCCTGATGATTGACAGCGCGCGGGCACGGGCACTCCTGCACGCGATTGCGGAATGACCTCCCGGCCGCTCATTGCCTCCCGGTTGATGGATATCGTAGGGGCTGACGGTGTCGTTGACGCCGATTATTTGGGAGACTACGCGATCGGGTCGTTTGTGCCTGTAGCGGTGGCGCGGCCGGCAGACGCCGACGGGGTGGCAGAAGTAACCAGGTGGGCGTTGCGGTCTGGAGTCGCGATCTACCCCTCCGGTGGACGGACGTTGACCCAATTGGGCAACGCGCCGGCGCGGGCAGGCATCGTCCTGGATTTGACCCGACTGAACCGATTGGTAGATTTTCAGCCGGCTGACCTCACCGTCAGCGTCGAGGCTGGGATGACAATTGCCGAACTTGACGCCGCGCTCGCCCAAGATGGGAAGCACGTACCAATAGCGGCCCCGACGGGAAATCGGGCCACGGTAGGTGGGACGCTGGCAACCGGCATAAGCGGGCCCTTGCGATCCGTCTACGGACTGCCGAGGGACTGGCTTATCGGCATCAACGTGGTTGGCGCCAACGGAATCCAGACCAAGTCCGGCGGCAAGGTTGTCAAGAACGTTACGGGTTACGACCTGAACCGGCTGTACACCGGCTCGCTGGGGACGTTGGCGATCATCACCGAAGCCACATTCAAGCTGGCGCCGGCGCCATCCGAATGGGCGGTCGTGACGGCGACATTCGCCGACACGCTCGCGGCGGCCGATGAATGTCAGAATCTGCAGGCCCAATACTACGCTCCCCTGGGGCTACATATCCTCACGGGCACGGCGGCGAACAAGTTGCAGCCGTCGCAAGCCATGGGTGATGGACGGGTGGTCGCGATTGCGGTCGTGGCCGGTCGCACGACGTCGGTTGATAGAAGGGTAGGAGACACCGTTGCATTGTGGAACGACGCCGCAAACGGTATTGAGACGTCACACGGAGACCTGGCGGTGGACCTGATCAAAACCCTGACGGACCTGCCGGCAGCCGAAGTGTCACCGCCGACCGTCTGCATCCGGGTCAACGCTCGGCCATCGGCGTTGCGCGATGTCCTAGCGTTCGCCGACTCAGGGCTCAGCAGTGCACCTCCGCCGGCGGTCATCGCCGATGTCGGTTTTGGAGGAGGTCGCCTGCTATGGTGGGACGACTTTGAGGGCGACAGCGCGGCCAACATTTCCGACGGGCTTCGCAAGATCCAAAGGGCCGCTGCATCACTGGGGGGCGACGCGGTAGTCGAGCGGTGTCCAGACGCGATCAAAACCCGTATTGACGTGTGGGGTGAACAGCCTTCCGGAATGGGCATCATGCGCCGCGTAAAACAGCAGTTCGACCCGCAAAACATACTGAATCCCGGCCGCTTTGTTGGAGGATTGTGATGGTCAGCTCGACAGACCGGCACTCGGACACCGGCCAGCACATGGGTGGAGGGATAGACGCCGGGCACGGTTTCCCCTACGGAGTACCTTTCGAGGGGTCACTGAACGACGGTCCCGGGTTCGCCGGGTCCGATGCGCCCGCCGAGGAGGATCTCTATCGATGCGTGCACTGTGGGCTATGCCTGAGCGCGTGTCCCACCTATGTGGAAACGCAGCTGGAAACGGAATCCCCCCGGGGGCGCATCGCCCTGATGAAGGCGGTGCACGAGGGCAGGACGGGGATCAGCGAACGGCTGGTGTCGCACTGGGAGTTGTGCCTGCAGTGTCGAGCGTGCGAGGCGGTATGTCCGTCAGGCGTGCCCTACGGACGGCTGATGGAGCACACGCGAGCGCAGGTTCAGGACAACAACCTGCAAAGTCCCGAGTTGGGCCGTCTGTCGCGGCTGTTCCTGCGGGCCGCGTTGCCCCACAACGGGAGATTGCGCCTGGCCGGACACCTGATGCGGTTATACCAACGGTCGGGTGCGCAGCAACTGGTTCGCAAGTCTCGGCTGCTCAGCCTGTTGCCGGGTGATATTGCCGCAATGGAAGCGCAGATGCCGGTTATGGGGAAGCAGTTTTTCGGAGCTCGCGGCCAAGTTTTCGCGGCACAAGGCGAAAGGCGGATGACTGTGGGCCTGCTGTCCGGATGCGTGATGCCGCTGATGCAGGGCGAAGCCATGCTAGCGGCGGTACGGGTGCTGCAACGCAATGGATGCGTCGTTGCGGTTCCACCGGCGCAAGGATGCTGTGGAGCGCTGAACCTGCACGCGGGAGACCTGGAACTGGGTCGGCGTATGGCGCGCAGGAATATCGACGCGTTCATGGACGCCGGCGTGGACGCAATCGTGACAGCCTCCGCCGGATGCGGTTCTTCGATGAAGGAGTACGGGGATCTGCTGCGGGACGATCCGGACTACGCCGACGCGGCGCGGGAATTTGCTGGAAACACGCGGGACATCACCGAGTTCCTGGCCGAACTGCCCCTGTATCCCCCAAGCGCGGAATTGCCCTGGCGGGTCACCATGCAGGACCCTTGCCATCTGGCGCACGCGCAGCGGATTACCGAGGCGCCTCGGCAGGTTCTGCGCATCATTCCCGGACTGGAGCTGGTGGATATGGCGGAGTCGTCGCTGTGCTGCGGATCAGCGGGGTTCTATTCGCTGATACAGCGGGACATGTCGCAGCGCCTGCAACAACGCAAGATCGGGAACGCGCTGGCGACGGAGGCGGAGGTAATCGCGTCCGCCAACCCTGGGTGTATCAGCCAGCTAGAACAAGGGTTGCGGAACGCGGAGAGTGAGGTGCGGGTGATGCACGTGGTGGAGATACTGGATGCGGCGTATCAGGCTGAGGGCTGAGGAGGGGCCGGTACCTGCTCTTAGGAAAAGGCAGGGATGTCCAAACGCGTGCTGGCGTGCTCTATGGTGATGGCGCACAGGCGGCCAGAGTCATCCAGGTCCAAAAACGTGTTTTCGTCCAAGTCGCGGGTTTCATCGACTGCAGCGGCGTAGAGTTCTATCTATAGTGTATCTGTGTCGGGAAAATACTTGACCTTCATGGCCTAAACCTCCGGTCAAAGAAAGCGTTGCGCACTGGCATTCTATCCGGTAACAGGATAACCCTCAAATACGGCCCGTCCGTCTCCGAGATTGGAGCCCATAACCTGATCCGCCCGTCCGTCTGAACCACCCCGTGAACTGGGTGATCGATCACTTGCTGGATCCATTCCAATGCTATGAAGGAACGGTCCGGCTGCTGGCGAGCAAATTGGAAATAGCTCGTGAATCGCATGATTGCGGGCAAGGATCAGTATACGCTGGCTCGTCACACTGCTACGCAAATCAGGAAACACCAAACAGGTATTGCATGAATTAGGTTTCACCCTACTTCGTCGGAGGTACTTGCGACAGCGGAATGGCCGTGGCGCGGTAGACTGCCAACGATTTAGGGAGCGCGATTAGCGCCCCCTGGTTTGCCGACGATAGAAGGTTTCAAGCGTTCAGGTCAGTCACCGTGGTTGGCGAAGCTGCGTTGGGCCGCGGCGACGCTGGCTCCGTAGGCCACCTCGTAGTCCATATCGCCGAGTATGACTTCCAGGGCAGATAGGACCGATAGCACGCTGGTTTCGCGCGCGCCGTTGCCCATCATGCCAATGCGCCAGACGCGGCCACGGAATTCGCCCAGGCCACCACTGACCTCAATGTCGAAGTCGTTCAGCAGGCGGGCGCGCACCTCCGCCTCGTTGACGCCGTCAGGGGCGTTGACCACGGTGATGGGGTTGAGCTGGTAGTCCGGATCAGTGGCCAGATCGAGACCAATGGCGGTCAGGCCGGCGCGCAGGCCGGCGGCAACCCTGGCGTGGCGTTCGTGCTGCCCCTCGAGGCCCTCCTCCATCATCATGCGCAGGGACTCTCGCATGGCGTAGATCATCGTGATGGGGCTGGTGTGGTGGTAGACCCGCTGGGTCTCGTTCCAGTATTCGGCGACGCCCTGGAGGTTGAAGTAGAAGCTTTCCACGGTGCTGTCGCGCTTGTCGATAACGCTCATCGCCCGCTCGCCGAAGCTGATGGGAGCCAGGCCTGGAGGAGCGCCGAGGCATTTCTGGCTGGCGCTGTAGCACACGTCGATGTCCCAGTCGTCCACCTGCACGTCGTGGCTGCCTAACGAAGTCACGGCATCTGCAACTACCAAGGCCCCGTGGCGGTGGGCGAGGTCAATGGCGTCCTGCAGCGGAGTGATCGCTCCGGTGGAGGTCTCGGCGTGGACTAGGCCAACCATCTTCGTGCCGGGGTTGGCGTTGAGGGCATCCTCGAGAGCGTTGAGATCGGCCGGCTTGCCCCAAGGGGAATCCACCATGATCGTATTGGCGCCGCATCGCTGAGCGATGTCGGCAAGCCGCACACCGAAGTACCCGTTCCGGCAGACGATTGCCGTGTCGCCGCGTTCCAACACGTTGACGCACGCGGTTTCCATTGCTCCGGTCCCTGTCGCGGATATTGGCATGGTCACCTGGTTGCGGGTGTGGAACACCTGGCGCAGCATCTCGCAGACTTCGTCCATTACCTGGAAGAATACGGGATCCAAGTGACCCACCACCGGCTGGGTCATAGCGCGGAGGACCCGGGGATGGACGGTGCATGGTCCCGCACCCAACAGGAGTCGGTTCGGCGCTTCGAATTCGTCTCGATATGATTCGGTCACGATGGTCTCCCCCTACGGACAAACAAGCCGGGATGCGACGGAAGGACGGCTAGACGACTGCGGACGCACCGCCGTCGATGTTGATGGCGACGCCGGTCAGGTAGCTGGCTCGCTCGGAGGCCAAAAAAGCGATAACGTCGCCGGCTTCCGAACCTTCGCCAACGCGGCCCATGGGCACCCCGCGCCCTGCAGCCAACTGGGCATAGAAGTCGCCCATATCGAGGTCGGGCTCATTCACGATGCGGGCGTCGTAACGGCGTTGGTGCTGGCCGCTCTTTATGAGGCCGATACACACAGTGTTGACCAGGATGTTGTCGCTGGCCAAATCCTTGGACAGGCCCTTGGTGATCGCAATGCCGGCGGCCCGGGAGATGGACGTGGGCATAGAGTTAGCGCCCGGAGTCCGACCACCCAGGTTAGTGACGTTGATGATGCGTCCACTGCCAACCTTACGCATCTCAGGGATGGATGCCCGAATGAGCCGAATCGCGCCCCAAATCTTGAGTTCGAAGTCGATTTCCCAGTCGTCGTCGCTGACGTCTTCGAAGCCCTTGGCCATTGAGACGCCGGCATTGTTCACCAGAATGTCAACGCGGCCGTACCGCTCAACGGCGGTATTGACTACGCGCACCGCGGTCGCCTTGTCAGTGACATCGGCGGAGAGGGGGAGCACCTCGCCCTCGGTGGCGGTGCGTATCTCGTCGGCCGCCGCATCCAGAACGTCCTGCCGGCGGGCCACGATGATTACGTTCGCCCCTTCGCCGGCCATGCGTTGGGCAGCCGCCTTGCCGATGCCCTCGCTACCACCGGTAACAATGGCTACTTTGCCGTCCAGTCCCATCTCCATGGCTCGCCTCCTTAGCGCTCTCGGCCCGAACACCATGAATAGTTCGGGCGGCAAATTATGTCTACGGGCATCGGAAATTATAGCATAAGGGGCCAGACTCATCAGTGGGCTGGCGGCCCGGACAAGCCCCACGAAGCCGTGTCGCCGCAGGTTTGGAGCATCTCTTCGAGGGTGTCAACTTCGTCGGATGTGACTGTCAAATCCCATCGCTCCTTGACGAAGATCCAGTCGGCGGCGTAGCGGCACCAGCTGGCAGTCTCTGCCGGTCGCCATTCGTCGGGCGGCTGTTTGCCCTTGGAGCGGTTGACCGGAGCGCTGGTGGCCTGAAGGCTAGCCGGATCGGACAGGTCGTTGGCGTAGGCGCGTTTGCGCTCGGGGACCCACTGCCAGGCGCCGGACAGGCGGGTGTGGCCCAATGGAACGTGGTGGTCGATGTCCACATCGGAAGCGTCGGTGAAAACCTCGCGGGTCCAAGGGCCCACCCACTCGCCGGATATGACGCGACATTTATCGCCATCATCCTCGGGGGCGAAGGAAACTGGAGCCACGCTTTCGGCGATCAGGACCTCGGCGCGGGTATCCCGGCAATCCCGGTCGGCGTCCACCCAGTGCCGCCAATCTCGGCGGTTGTATGCGATGTCGCTGCCCGGGCGGCTACCTGAAGGCCACGTAGGGTGACGATCAACGACTGAACTTCCGGAGGTCCCAGCAATGCGTCTACCGGAGCGGGTTGCCCGGGGGTCGTTGCCGCCGGTTCTGAACTACTGACGACATCGCCGGCCAACTGCCGCGCGGCATCAATGGAACCGGTTACGTCGGATTCACAAGCGACGACCAACAGGGCGGCGACCGCCGAAGCCAGCAAGGCGGCAACCGCGGGTACCCTCAAAGGCGTCAGGCCTCGATACCCTTCAGGACCCAAAACCCTCGCGCTCCGCAATGGATGGCACGTCTTTGTCTCCCCGCCCGCTGAGGCAGACCACGATGATGTCATCGGCAGGCATATCGGCCGCCATGCGACTGACGTGGTAGATGGCGTGGGCGGACTCGAGTGCCGGAATAATGCCCTCGGTACGGCAGAGGAGTCGGAAACCCTCCAGAGCCTCGTCGTCAGTTACGGCCAAGTACTCGGCACGTCCGGTGGCTTTCAACCAACTGTGCTCCGGTCCGACGCCGGGGTAGTCGAGACCAGCCGATATGCTGTGAGCCTCCTGGATCTGGCCGTGTTCGTCCTGGAGCAGGTAGGAAAGTGAACCGTGGAGCACGCCGGGGCGTCCGGCGGACAAGGTAGCAGAGTGTCGGCCGGTCTCCACGCCCTCACCGGCGGCTTCCACACCGACGAGGCGAACGTCGGGGTCACCGATGAATTCATAGAAGGTGCCAATAGCGTTGCTGCCACCACCCACGCAGGCGACCACAGCAGTCGGTAGTCGGCCTTCGGCTTCCTGGATCTGCTCACGGGCCTCGCGGCCAATGACAGACTGGAAATCGCGTACCAGCATGGGATACGGGTGCGGTCCAACTACGCTACCGATGAGGTAGTGAGTCGTCTCGACGTTGGTGACCCAGTCGCGGATGGCTTCGTTGATGGCGTCCTTGAGGGTGCGGGTACCGGACTCGACAGCGATAACCTCGGCTCCGAGGAGGCGCATCCGATAAACGTTGAGAGCCTGGCGCACCGTGTCCTCGGCTCCCATGTAGACGATGCACTGCAGGCCGAGCATGGCGCAGACAGTAGCGGTAGCCACGCCGTGCTGCCCCGCGCCGGTTTCGGCGATGATACGCTGCTTGCCCATGCGCTGGGCGAGCAGGCATTGGCCGAGGGCGTTGTTGATCTTGTGGGCGCCAGTGTGGGCCAGATCCTCCCGCTTGAGGTATATGAGAGCGCCGCCGCAATGCCGGCTCAGGTTTTCAGCATGGTACAGGGCGGTGGGACGACCGGCGTAGTTGGTCATCAGATTGCTGAGTCGCTCGGCGAACCCGGCGTCGTCCTGAACCGCACGGTAGGAATCCTCGAGTTCAGTGAGGGCGGCCATTACGGTTTCAGGGACGAACTTCCCGCCAAAATCGCCAAATCGGCCCCGTTCGTCAGGAAGGTTGGTCTGGGTGGTGACTACCATGTCGTTTCAGCCTCCGGCCGATCAGGCGGCCTGCCGGGCATTGGCCACGAATTGTCGGATTTTTGCGTGATCTTTTGCGCCGTCGGATTCCACACCGCTGGAAACGTCGACGCCCCAAGGATGAACCGCGGCGACAGCCTCGGGGACGTTGGCGGGGGTCAATCCTCCGGCGAGGATGAACCGACGCCCGTTGACGGCCAGTTGGCCGGCGATACGCCAGTCGAAGGACTGGCCGGTTCCGCCGTGCAATCCGGTCACCTGGCTGTCCAGGGTCACGGTGCACCCGGCCGCAATGAAAGCGTCGATTCGATCAGCGATGTTTGCGACGGCGTCAGGGTGGTCGTCGTCGGACACGTGGAGGACCTTGATAACGCCGGCGTGCTTTAGGACCGCACGGCAGTAATCCAGCGCCTCTTCGCCGCACAATTGGGCGTAGTCGAGGCCAGCAACGGCGACAATTTCCAATACCTCGTCCAGCGGCTGGTCGCCAAAAAGGCCTACCGATTTGGGCCCTACCGGTCCGAGGGCCCGCAACCCGTCGGTTATTACCCGGGCCGCTTCGGGTTCGACACGGCGGCGACGTCCGGGCACAAACACCATTCCGACGTAGTCGGCGCCGGCCTGCGCAGCGACCAGAGCGTCGTCGAGGCTACGGACGCCGCAAATCTTGACGGTGGTGGGTTCCACTGCCGCTGCCCTACACCGGTACGGGCGCGCCGGTGAGGGATCTCACCTTGGCGGCGGTATCGGCCGCGGTCACCAAGGCTTCCCCTACCAGGACCGCGTGGACGCCCAAGGGTTCCAGGCGGGCCAAGTCCTGGGGCGTGCTGATACCACTCTCGCTGACGATGACTTTATCGGCGGGAATCAGGGGAGCCAGAGACTCGGTGGTCGCCAGGTCGGTTACGAAGGTATGCAGATCGCGATTGTTGATGCCGATGACCTCCGCTCCAGCCTTCACGGCCGTGGCTATCTCCTCGGCGTCGTGCGTCTCCACCAACGGTGTCATCCCCAGTTCGGAGCCGAGATGGATAAGCTCGGAAAGCTGCGACGGGGACAGAATGTCGACGATCAACAGAAAGGTGTCGGCGCCGATGGCGCGGGCCTCGTATACCTGGTAGGGGTCGAACAGGAAATCTTTGCGGAGCACGGGAACTGATCCCGATACACCGCTTTCCTTGACAGATGTCAGGTGTGGCGGCTCCCCCAGGAAATGACCGTCGGTGATAACTGAAATCGCCGCTGCGCCATTGCCGGAGTAAGTCGCCGCGAGTTCCGTGGGATGGAAATCCTCGCGGAGCAATCCCTTGGAAGGGGAAGCTTTTTTGATCTCGGCGATGAGGCGGATGCGGTCGCCTCGCAGAGCAGCGGGGAAGTCGAGGGGCAAAGGCCGCGCAGCTATGGCGTCCTGCAATGCCGACAATGGAACCGCCGCCATCGACGCAGCAAGTTCCTCGCGCTTTTTGGCGACGATCCGGTCGAGGATGCTTGGCATGTGTCGTCTCCTCTACTGCGCCTGCGGAGCCAGTTCCCGGGTCAAAGTCACCATGGCATCCAGTTTTTGGGCCGCCCGGCCATCAGCGATGGAGGCGGCCGCCATGTCTATTCCTTCGGCGAGGGAGTCCGCCATGTCACCCGCGACGAGGGCGGCGCCGCTGTTCAGCACGACGGCGTCGCGGATTGGTCCACCGGAGCCGGAGAGAATCTCGCGCATCGTTGCGGCGTTGGCTGCCGGGTCGCCGCCGCGGAGGTCATCAGGGGTGGCATGAGGAAGACCGAGGTCCCGGGGGCGTACCACGTAAGGCCGGATTTCTCCGTCCAGCACCTCCCAGCCGGCGGTATCACTGCCGAGGGACAGTTCATCCATGCCATCGTCGCTGTGGACGATGATGGCGTGGTGAGCGCCGAAAAGCCGGAGGGCTTCGGCCATTTTGTTTGCAACCTCGGGGTAGCCGACGCCGATAAGCTGACAGGGCACGCCGGCGGGGTTGGTCATGGGGCCCAGGACGTTGAAAACGGTGCGGATGCCGATTTCGCGACGCACCGGCGCAGCGTAGCGCATGGCCGGATGGTAGGCCGGGGCGAACATGAAGCCGATCCCGATCTCGCGCAGGCAACGCTCGACGGCTTCCGGAGGCAGTTCGATACGGACGCCCAGGGCTTCAAGCACATCGGCGCTGCCGCAATCCCCGGACGCGGCGCGGTTGCCGTGCTTGGCGACGGTGAGGCCGGCGCCGGCGACCACGAAGGCGGCGGCCGTGGATATATTGAAAGTCCCCTTGCGGTCGCCACCGGTGCCGCAGGTGTCGATGGCCGTCCCGTCCACCCTTACGCGGAGGGATTTTTCACGCATTACGGTGGCGAAGCCGGCGATTTCCTCGGGAGTCTCGCCCTTGAGCGACAGCGCAGTCAGATATGATCCCAACTGCGCCGGGGTGACCTCTCCCTCCATCACTTCGCGCATGACCGTGACGGCATCGTCCATGGACAAGGATTCGCCGGCCGTTGCCGCCAAAATGGCTTCTCGGATCATCTGGCACCACAAAAAGGGGGAAGTCGATACCAAATTATAATAGCATGCTCAGAGTTCACCCTTGTCGCGGAGGCAATCATGCGCGTTGACGTTCACACCCACGTTTGGCCGGACCGGATCGCCGGCGCGGTGGCGGAAAACATGGAGTCGGAGCTGGGATTCGAGCCAATAGCCGCGAACACGGTGGACGGGATCAAAGCACACATGGAGGCTGCCGGGGTGGACAAGTCAATCGTGCTGGGGGTTGCGGCGCGGGCCGACCAGGTGAGACGGGCCAACGATTGGCTCATTTCCATCGCAGACGAAACACTGGTCCCGTTTGGCGCGGTGCACCCGGACCTGACGGACAAAGCCGGCGAGATACGATACCTGCGGGAAAACGGTGTCAAGGGAATCAAGATGCACCCGGTGATCAACGGGTTCTACCCTGATGATCCCCAGTGGTTTCCGGTCTACGAAGAGTTGGGCGATGACATGACGCTGTCCATCCATGCCGGTCGGCTGCCACACCAGGGGGCGCACGCGCCGCTCTACGCCGCGCCGGAACGGATCGCCAACATCGTCCGACGGTTTCCCAAGCTGAAAGTCATCGCCCTGCACCTGGGCGGGTTCTACATGCTGGACGAGGCCGAACGCGCGCTGATGGGACACGAGAACGTGTTGGTGGACACGACCTGGCCGCCGTCGATTCGTGAACTCACAGCCGACACGCTGACCGCGATCATCGGCAAGCACGGGGCGCACAAGGTCTGTTTCGGGACCGACTATCCGCTGGTGGACATGGGCAGCGAGTCGGAATTCCTGGCGTCGCTGCCGCTCACATCCGACCAAGTGGACGGGATATTGGGGGAGAACGCCCGGAGGTTCATCGGGTTGTAGGCGAGATCAAGCGGGAGTGTCCGCCATTCCGAAGGAGTGGAGGATGAAAGCGTATTCCTCGGCAACCTCTTTTATGCGTTCGAAACGGCCAGAAGCGCCGGCATGACCCGAATCCATGTGGGTCTTGAGGAGGAGCGGCTGGCCGTCGGTGCGCATGGTGCGCAACTTGGCGACCCACTTGGCCGGCTCCCAGTAGGTTACCCGCGGATCGCTGATGCCCGCGGTGACCAGCATGGGGGGATAGTCCTGCCCGCGCACGTTATCGTAGGGTGAATAGGTGCGCATGTAGCGGTAGTATTCCTCGTCATTGGGATTGCCCCATTCGTTGTACTCCATGGTGGTGAGGGGCAGCGTATCGTCCAGCATGGTGTTGAGGACGTCGACGAAGGGGACATGCGCCGCCACGCAGCCGAAGATGTCGGGACGTTCGTTAATTACAGCGCCCATCAGCATACCGCCGGCGCTGCCACCGGCGGCGGCAATGCGTCCGCGAGCGGTGTAGCCCTCGGAGACCAGGTACTCGGCGCAATCAATGAAATCGTTGAACGTATTGCGCTTGTTCAGGAGCTTGCCGTTTTCGTACCAGTCCCAGCCCATTTCCATGCCGCCCCGGATGTGGGCGATGGCAAAGATGAAGCCACGGTCGACGAGGCTCAACGCGGAAATGCTGAAGTTGGCGTCCATGTTCAGGCCGTAGCTACCATAGCCGTAGAGATACAGGGGAGCGCTGCCATCAACCGGGACGTCCCGGCGCATCAGCAGGCTGATCGGAACCGCCGTGCCGTCCCTGGCCGTAGCCCAAACCCGGCGGGTCTCGTATTGGCCGCCGTCGTATCCGGAGGGTATTTCCTGCTGTTTGCGCAGGACCCGCTCGCGGCTGGCCATGTTGTAGTCGTACACGGCGGCCGGGGTCTTGAGGGACGTGTAGGCAAAACGCAGGGTACTGGTGTCAAACTCCCGGCCACCGCGAGGCGACATGGCGAAGTCGTCCTCATCAACGCCGGCGATGTAGTGCGTATCGCCGTCAGAAAGGCGATGCACCATGACCTGGGGCAGGCCGTGTTGTCGGCAGGCGACGACCAGGTGGTCGAGGTAGGCCTGGATACCCCGAATGGGACGACCGGGTTCGTGGGGCATGAAATCGGACCAGTTATCCCATCCGGGATTGTCGATAGGAGCGGTGGCCAGCATGAAATCCCTGGCGCCCTTGCCATTGTGCCGGATGATAAACCGTTCGCCGTGGTCCTCCACATCGTACTCAAAATCGGTGGCGCGCGGTTCTATCAGCACCGGTATTGAAGCGGGGTCGTCGGCATCCAGGAACCGCCATTCGGACATATTGTTCCCACCGGCGGCCACGTAGATGAACCGCCCGCTGTTGGACTTGCCGACGCCGGCGAAAAATCGCGAGTCCTCCTCGTGGTAGACCAATTCATCGGCGGACGGGTCGGCGCCGAGGGTGTGACGATAGATGTAAACCGGGCGATGGTGCTCGTCCAGGACCGAGTAATAGAAGGTCCGATTGTCGTTGGCCCACTCCAGTCCATAATAGGTGTTGGGTATCTCGTCGCCGAGGGTTTCCCCCGATTCCAGGTCAAGCACCCGTATGGTGAACTGTTCCGAACCGTCGAAATCCACGCCGTAGGCGACCAGCAGATGGTCGGGGCTGTTTTCGAAACTCGACACTTGGGTGTAGTCGCGGCCCTCGGCCAGCAGGTTCACGTCCAGGAGGACTTCTTCAGGACCTTCGTCGCTTCCTGCGCGGCGACAGTAGATGGGGTACTGGCCACCTTCCTCATAGCGGACATAGTAATAAAAGTCGCCTTCCTTCTCGGGAACGGAGTTATCGTCCTCCTTGATTCGTCCGCGGATTTCATCGTAGATCGATTCCTGCAAGGATGCCAAAGGGGCGAGGAACCCTTCCGTATATTCGTTCTCGGCACGCAGGTATTGCATCGTCTCGGGGTCGTCCTGATCCCGGAGCCAGTGCCATGGGTCGACGCGGGCGTCACCATGCACCGTATCGGTGTGGGCGCGCCGGGGGGCGGAGGGAGGGATGGGGAACTCGCTGGCAGCGGTCATTTCATGACTCCGGTTAGGGTCGTAGACGAACTGGGGTCAGTCGACGACGGGTTCCGCGGACACGGATTTCGACGCGGAAACGATCGCGGCCAACTCTCCCGACACGTAACGGCGGCACGCCCCGGGCCGTAATCGGGCAATTAACGATCCCAGCCAGCCACCATATTCGGCCTCGACAGTTAGGTGAGCGTTGCCGTCATCATCAGAGGTATATCCGGAATCCGCATCGGAGCAGAGGCGAACCCGGTAGGAAAACTCGACCGAAAAGCCGGGGCCGACGGTGCGGTGACTGAGCATCTCAGGTTGTTGGACGACAATTACCAAGCTGGTGAATTTGTCCCGCCCAATTTGCAGTTCAATACGGTTCCCTGGCTTTGGTTCCGGCCCATCGGGCAGATCGGAGCGGCGATAAGCCGACCCGTGAATGGTGCGCGAAGGAAAATCGATCACCGAGCGCCAGGCTTCATCCGGCGTGCACGTGAGGATTTTCCCGAGTTCAAAAGTCTGCATTTGTTTCCTTGCTCACGGGCATCAAAGAGTCAAAAGGCGTTATCGGCCGAGATGGCCAGTTGCGAAGTGCCTACCCCGCACCCGTAGCCAGATTGGCAGTTAGAGTCTACACAAGGCGGACAGAAGGGGGCTACTTGCCAAGTTGACCGGTACAGCGAATTATGCAATGGTAGCGCATCCGGCGCGACGGACACGCAGATGATGAGTATGCCTGAAGGCGCCCTGACCGGCCTCAAAGTCCTGGACTTCACGCACTATGTGGCCGGGCCATATTGCACCAAGTTGTTGGCAGATTACGGCGCCGACGTGATCAAGGTAGAGTGCCCGCCGGACGGCGACGGGTCAAGACGCATGGGGCCATATCCGGGCGACGAACCGCATCAGGAAAAGAGCGCGCAGTTCCTGCACCTCAACACGAACAAGCGCGGCATCGTCGTGGACCTGACGCAAAGCGGAGCCGTGGGAATTGTGGAGCGGCTGGCTTCGTGGGCTGACGTGGTGGTGGAGAGCTTTCGGCCCGGCGTGGCCGACCGGCTGGGGGTTGGTTGCGAACGCTTGAGCCGCATCAATCCGGCAATCGTCTACACCAGCATTTCCAACTTCGGCCAGACCGGGCCCTATCGGGACTTTCGGGGCTCCGAGATCGTTTTCTACGGGATGGGCGGCGAAATGCATTCCACCGGCCTGGCCGACCGGGAGCCCCTGAAACTGGGCGGAAACGTTGGCCTGTACCAGGCGGGTGCGGTGGCAGCGGTCGCGACCATGGGAGCGATCCTGGCCGGCTCCTTCTACGTGGATGACGACGAGGACGGTGCAACGGGGCAGCACATCGACGTTTCCATTCTGGAAACGCAGCTCGGGTCGGTTGACCGTCGGCAGAGCGCGCTGCTGGCGTATCAATACACGGGCGAGTTGAGCCACCGACCCGCGTCGGGCGGATCCGGCGGGTATCCGAACGAGGTGTATCCATGTTCGGACGGTTATCTCCAGATCAATGGCAGCCGGATGTACTTTCCGCGAGCCGTCGCCATGCTGGGCAATCCGCCTGAATTGGAGACAGAGCGGTGGAAGGACCCGTCCTCACAGGGTAACTCGGAAATGCAGGAGGAGTTCGAGGCGGGGCACTTCCTTCCATGGATACTGGAACAGACCAGAGCCGAAGCCTGGCAAGCCGCCCAAGAGAGTCGAGTGCTATCCGGGCCGATCAACACAATGGCCGACCTGGACGTGGACCCTTCGTTCAATGCCAGGGGAGTATTCGCGGAAGGAGACCACCCGGCCGCAGGCCCGATGCGATATCCGGGCCGTCCCTTCATAATGAGCGGTTCGCCCTGGCGGTTACGGCGGACAGCTCCGCTGCTGGGCGAGCACACGGCGGAGGTGCTGGGCGAGATCGGGTATACGGATGCGGACATTGGTGGACTCAGCGCCGCTGGCGTGATACTGGTCAACGCGAGGGGGCAGTAAGGTGCCTCGCCTGCCACTGGAAGGTTTGCGCGTCCTGGAGATCACGGTGGTTTGGGCGGGCCCTTACTGCGGCTCGTTCCTGGCGGATCTTGGGGCCGAAGTGATCCGCGTCGAGTCCACGAAGACCTTCGTGCCCCTGACGCGAGGGGCGGCGGCCCATCTCTCCCAATCGGTGATCGACAACCTGCCGCTTTACTCCGGCGGGACGCCGGGGCGAGTACCCGGGGACCGACCTTTCAATCGCTCGCCGATGTTCAACTCCCACGCCCGCAACAAACGCAGCATGACCGTAAACCTGCTGGATCCAGGCGGCCGCGAGATCTTCGACCGGCTGGTCGCGATCAGCGACGTGCTGATAGAGAACAACCCGACCGAGACTATGGAAAAGCTCGGCATCTCGTACGAGTCGCTGCGGGCGGTGAAGGACGACATCATCATGATGAGGATGCCGGCCTACGGAAGCGACGGACCCTATCGGGACTACCGGGCGCACGGCGTACACATAGAGGGTGTCGTCGGGCACACCATGCTGCGCGGATACGAGGACACGGATCCGTCCTACAACACCACCGTCCTGATGTCCGACGCGGCCGCCGGAGCGCAGGGCGCGTTCGCCGTGTTGGCCGCGCTACGGCACCGGAAGCGAACGGGCGAAGGGCAGCTGGTGGAATTGGGTCAGGCCGAGAATGTCTTCTCGTTCCTGGGGGAGTATTACCTGGACTACGCGATGAACGGGCGCATCCACGGGACTTTGGGAAATCGCCATCCCCGGGCGCTGCAGAACTGTTACCCGTGCGCGGGCGAGAACCGATGGATTGCGATCACAATTTACGACAACGACCAATGGCGAACTCTTTGCGACGTAATCGGCGCGGCGCAAATGAAGGATGACCCGGAGTTGGCAAACCCCGCGGATCGCCATCACCGTCAGGACATGATTGACCCGGTGATCGCGGAATGGACACGGGGACAGACCCCCGAGGAAGCGATGCACAAGCTGCAGGAGCACGGCATTTCGGCAGGGGCGGTGATGACTCAAGCCGATGCGTTCGCCGACCCGCACATCCAGTCGCGTGAGTTCTTTCATGAAGCGTCCCAGGAGGACTGCGGGACCCACCTGTATCCCGGCCCGTTGTATCGAATGTCAGAAACGCCGCTAGGCATCCGTCGGGGTCCGGTGATGTTCGGGCAGGACAACGAGTACGTTTACCGGGAGCTGCTGGGTTATTCCGAAGCGGAGTACGCGGAGTTTGAAGCAGCCGGGCACATCGGAACGGACTACGCGCCCGGAGTTGGTTGATAGACGGGCATCACTACCACGGGCTTGGCAGAGGACGGGGACGCAACCCCGTCCTCTACAAATTCCATGGCCGGTGTTAGGATAGGGCGAAACTCGAAAATCCCCGGAATGAGGTGTTGCCATGCCCACCAAAAGGATCGGCATCCACGCAGGGGCCCCGAACGCCGAAGGGTCGCTGGATCTCATGCGCCGCGCCGAAGCGGCCGGCGCGCACGCCGCGTGGCTCACCACAGGCGGCACCGGTCTTGACGCCCTGACCCTGTTCGCGGCGGCTGCGGTGCAGACGGACAACATCGTATTCGGGACGTCCATTGTCCCGACCTATCCACGCCATCCAATCGTGGCAGCCCAGCAGGTGCAGGTTCTGGATCAATTGGCGCCCGGAAGGCTGCGCCTGGGAGTGGGCCCGAGCCACCGGCCGACCATGCGCTCGATGTTCGGCTTCAACCTGCGCCGGCCGCTGACCAATCTGCGCGAATACTTGCTGATCCTACGTGCCCTTTTGCACCAGGGTTCGGTGGACTTCGATGGCAAGGAATACACGGCCCACGCCAGCATCCCGCGGCCGGTGGACGTGCCGGTGATGGCGTCTGCACTGCAGGAAGGCTCCTACGAGTTGTGCGGCGAGATCGCCGACGGAGCCATCAGCTGGGTCAGCCCGGCGGTGTACCTCCGGGACACGGCGCTTCCGGCGATGCGTCGGGGTTCCGACCAAGCCAGCCGAGAAACTCCCCCGCTGATCGCACACGTACCCGTGTGCATCAGCGACAACGCCGACGCAACTCGTGCCGCGGTCCAGCAACAGTTGTCCAACTATCCGAGACTGCCCTACTACCAACGCATGTGGGCGGCAGCAGGCTACCCGGAGGCGGCAGAAGAGACCTGGAGCGACGGTATGATCGAGGCCACCGTGCTCACCGGGGACGCCGACATCGTCGGCGAGCGCATGGTGGCGATGCTGGATATGGGAATCTCCGAACTGCTGGTGACACCAGTCACGGCCGGCGACGATCCGGCGGCGGACATGGAACAGACCATCAGTCTGCTTGGCAAGGTCGCGCAATCACTGTAGCGGAGTACACCAGCATGAAACTTGGGCTGTTCAACATGCCGCTGCACCCGCCGGGTCGCCTGCACGCGGATACCTACGATGAAGACTTGGAGTTGATGGCGTACGCCGACGAACTCGGGTATTCGGAGGCATGGATCGGCGAGCACTTCACCACTGAGTGGGAAAACATGCCGGCTCCCGACCTATTCATCGCCCGGGCTTTGGGAGTGACGAAAAACCTGGTGATGGGCACCGGCGTGTCCCTCCTGGCGTTTCACGACCCGATCATGATCGCCCACCGCATGGCGATGCTCGATCACCTGGCGCGCGGCCGTTTCTTTTTCGGCATCGGGTCGGGCGGAGTTCCGACGGACTCCGAGATGTTCGGAATGGATCGGCAGTCCGGCCAGCAGCGGGACCGGATGCGAGAAGCGGCCAACGTAATCCTCAAGATGTGGACGACAGACAACCCAGCTGATTTTCGCCACGACGGGGAGCATTACACCGTCCGGCTGCCGGAATCTCGACCGGAGATGGGGTTGGCCTACCACATGCGGCCGTACCAAAAACCGCACCCGCCAATCGCAGTGGCGGGGAGCAGCCCGTCATCACCGACACTGGAAGTCGCCGGCGAAATGGGTTGGTGGCCGATGAGCACGCTGTTTCTGCACGCTTCGCATCTTCCCAACCACTGGATCTCCTATTCCAAGGGAGCGAAGGCCGCAGGGCGGGAGGTATCGCGGAGCCAATGGAGGATTGCCCGGGAGGTCTACGTTGGAGAGACCACCGAGCAGGCGGTAGCCGACGTGATGAACGGCCCGCCGGCGCGGACTTTCGACAAGTATTTCGTGCCGTTGCTGGGATACGGGCAACGCGGTTTGGACGGCATCAAAACCAGCCCAGATCTTCCCAACTCGGCGCTCACCGCCCGATACATGCTGGAGAACTTCTGGATCGTGGGTGACCCGGACGAATGTGCGAGGCAAATACGCGAACTGCACGACCACACGGGAGGGTTCGGCAATCTGCTGATGCTTTGCCACGACTGGGGCGCGGAAAGGGCGAAAGGGCTGCGTTCGCTGGAGCTGTTGGCAACCGAGGTGCTCCCGCAGTTGGCCGACCTTAATCCCGACTACTGAAACGACGCGACCGTTACCGCCACTACAAGGAGGCAATATGTTCATCGCCACCAACCGGATTATGGTCAAGACCGGCTTCGGCGACACCCTGGAAGAGATGTTCAAGGCCCGGGGCGCCGTACAAGATCATTCCGGCTTCATCAGCTTTGAGCTTTGGAAGATGCACAAGACACCGGACCACGAGGACTTCCTGGTGGTAACCCATTGGGAGACTGAAGAGGATCATCATACTTGGACGCGGAGCGACGCATTTCGGTCCGCCCACGCAGGTGGGCCGCCCGATTTTCTGCTCGGCCCCGGCGAATTCAACACCTACGAGGTGGTGCACCGGTTGGAAGCGTCGGGGGCTGCTGCGGCAGCGGACTGACCCGGAGTTCTGTTTGCCCACCACCGCTGATCCGATAGCGAGGCAGTCCGAGTCAATCCTTCACCGATCGATCAACGTCGCTACGTTAGGTTCCTATGCTTTCTTAGAACCTGTCTACGATCTCTGAAATAGGTTAAGTTGAGACTATTATCAGGGGAGGGGTAATCATGTCTCATTCCTATCCCAGCGACATCAGCCGGAAGCAATTCGCCCGGATTCTGCCGACGTTGGAGTCGGCTCGCCGCCGGACCAAACCCCGCACCGTGGACTTGTATGACGTTTGCTGCGGCGTGCTGTACCTCTTGAAAAGCGGGTGCCAGTGGCGAATGCTGCCTGCGGACTTCCCCAATTGGCGCACTTGCTACCAGTATTTCCGGCAATGGAGCGAGCAGCCTGGCCCGGCGAAAGAATCCATTCTGGAGCAAGTCCTTAAAAATCGGTTGGCGCGGTCCGGCAAAGCAATGGACGGAAAGAGCAGACCAGCTTCTGCATCGTGGACTCCCAGAGCGTCAAGAACACGGACAGTGCCGATAGCAAGGGCTATGACGCGGGCAAGAAGGTGTCCGGAATCAAGCGTCACATCGCGGTGGACACACAAGGATTGCCCCATGCGATACCTGTGACTACCGCCAATGTTGCCGACCGGGCTGGGGCTTTGGCGATGTTTGACGAAAACCGGGCCGACCTCAGCCAGGTCCAGAAGGTGCTGGTCGACGGGGGTTACACCGGGAAGCCCTTTGCCGCTGCGGTGCAAAGCCGGTTGGGAGCCGCAGTGGCAGTCGTGAAACGCAACGAACTGCACACCTTCGTGGTGCTGCCAAAGCGATGGGTGGTGGAGCGATCTTTCGCCTGGCTGGAAAAGTGCCGCCGACTCTGGAAGAACTGTGAAAGGAAGCTCAATACCAGCCTGCAAATGGCGGTGCTTGCCTTCATGGTGCTAATCCTCAAAAGATCGTAGACAGGCTCTCAGAGGGTGTCTAAAAATGGGGAAGGCGGGCCAGTCTGCGCAGGGTGAGGCCGGTCATTGCGATGTAAATCCAGGTTTCGGTGGTTTCACACAATGCTTCGTAGTCCTTGCTCAACCGCCGTTGCAGGTTCAGCCAACCAGAGGTGCGTTCCACGACCCACCGCCGGGGCAGGACCTGAAAGGTATGCTGCTGTGCTGGGCGCCGCACCAACTCCAGGGTCCAGCCGCACACCGTCCTGACCCACTCTACCAATTTGCCGCCGTAGGCCCCATCAGCCCAGATCACCTGTAGTCGAGGGAACCGCCCCAGCAGTCGGGCCAGCACCAACCGGGCGCCGTCCCGGTCCTGTATATCGGCCGGATGCGCTGCCACCGCCAGCGGCAGCCCCAGGGTATCCACCACGATGTGGCGTTTGCGGCCCTTCACCTTCTGGCCAGCGTCGTAGCCTCTGGGCCCCCTTTTTCACTGGTCTTCACCGATTGGCGGTCGATGATGTTGGATATCGATGATGGCCGCGCTGGGACTGGCCTGGCGACCCTGGGCCTGGCGCACCATGGCGTGCAGGGTGTCATGTGCCCGTTGCCAGGTGCCATCACGACGCCAGGTGCGAAAGTAATGGAAGACGATGCGCCACGGCGGCAGGTCATGGGGCAGCATCCAGTGCGGAGCACGTAGCGGATGGCGGACGATCTCCCGCCGGGGGTACGTAATCGGCCGGCCGCCCGGTTTGGGGGGTGGTAACAGGGGCTCGAGCAGTTGCCCGCTGAGGTCGCTGGGATACGCTGGTCGTTTCATACCCCTAAGTTACGACCAACGCCTTTATCATGCCTCTGTATCGCTACCCCAATTTCAACCTTTTTAGACGCCCTCTTAGGGGACAGTGCTTGAGGAAGCACGCTGCAGAGCGTACCAATAGACGAGGGCGGGCTGGAGCGGGCAGAAGCTAAGCTGCAATTCTCCGCCACAGACTTCGCGGCCAACCCGGCGGAGGCGGTCATCCAGTTCGCACTCGGAGACGGCCCGATAGCAAGTCTGACCGTAATGAAGTTTCAGACCAGGAAACGTGTATCTCCGGATTACCGGGCGATTCCCATCTGCGGCCATCAAAGCATCGCCTCCGGCGAAACCGCCGTCGTCGAAGCAGACCTCCGTCCCCGCGCCCGTGCGCCCGCGTCCTGTAACGCATTTGCCGAAGCGTAGCATCGCTCCGCTGACGTACCACAGCAACATGCGGTGCAGATCAAGCAGGAGAGTGTTGCGACCGGAGCGACGACCAAAGGGCACCCTGTCGTCCAGCGTTAGCAGGCCGGCCACCTGGTGCCACAATTCCACCCGGTCAATGAAGTTCCCGACGCTGGCAACCGGGTGTAAAAGGCGGCGGTAAATTGGGCCAGGTGGGCGGCCGACCGTCGGGTTGCGGCTGTGTCGACGTTCAGGGGAAATGTCCGCCTAAGTGTTCAGCGAAAATGTCACCTGTCTAGTCCGGGATCGTACCAGATGTCGATGCCGGCAGGGTTCCCGGTACCTGGCGCGTTGGCGGACTTTCGGCATCGATGTACCGCCTCACGGTATCTCGGTGGAGACCCAACTCCCTGGCCATCTTGCGAATGGACATGCCGTCGAGCTTGGCCTTCTGCACTGCTTCCCATCGGGCCCTTTGCAGAAACGTCGGCCTCCTGGGTGCAGCGGTCACCGTCATTGTTGCCACGTCTTCATCGACGATGACGGAGGAGCGACCGTTCTCTGCGGCTACCATTGCCAGTAATTCGGGGACTGGTTCCCGCAGTTCACTGCGGCCTTCAGGGAACGGAGACGGGATGGGATCACCTGAGGAAGGCGTAATGCCGTTTCGCAAGGTTCCTGGACTTGGCGGCGCCTCTTGGGCGGCAACGCTGCGTCCCTCATGCTGCAGCGACAGCCGGCCGTCCAGGCCCTGCAGCACCAGCACAGTCGCGCCAGCATAGCTGCGGCGTCGCCGACCGGGCAGCAGTTGCAGAGTATGCCTCTGGAACTTTACGGTGTTGTCTCGGGCTACTCTCCTGTAACTGTTCAGAGTTGGTGGGGTGAATTGGGCGAACTTGGTTTGCGGGTGGCTGGCTTTGGGGGCGGTGGTTATGTCATATAACTGGGATGGATACCGAAATCAATCTCAGGGCAGCTGACCGGGATGTCCTGATTGGCATCATAGTCCGCCAGCAAGCCATCATCGAGCGGCTGGAGAAGCGGATTGCCCAGTTGGAAGGCCAAGCCAAACCCCAAAGCTCCCGCCGGATGCCCGGTCTGAAGCCCAAAGCGGACCGGGAGCCAGCACGTCCCAAGGAGCCACGCAAACCCCGGTTTCACGGCTTTGCCCGATCCCGCATGACGCCCACCCACCGAGTGGAGCATGTGGTGGAGCAGTGTCCCGACTGCGGGACCCACTTGTCCGGAGGCTGGGCCCAGCGCACTCGGGAGGTCATCGACCTGCCCCAGGTTCCGGCGCAGGTAACCGAGCACGTTTACCTGGCCCGCACCTGTCCACAGTGCCGACGCTGCTGTGTTCCCAAAGCACAACTGGACGGCGTGGTGATGGGCAAGCAGCGTCTGGGGGTCAATGTCATCAGCCTGATTGCAGCCCTGCGGGAGGAGGCCAGGCTGCCGTTACGCACCATCCAATGGTACCTGGACACCGTGCACGGGCTGCGCCTCAGCCTGGGCGCCATCGTAAATGCCACACGCACCGTGGCGGGCAAAGCGCAGACCGAACTGGCGGGCATACTGGAGCGCGTCCGCGGCAGCCCAGTGGTCCACGCCGATGAGACCGGCTGGCGTGAAGACGGACACAACGGCTACGTGTGGACTTTCAGCACCTCCGACCAGCGGTACTTCCTGCGGCGTGGTCGGGGCAAGGCCGTGGTCGACGAAGTCCTGGGCAAGGAGTTTGCTGGCGTGCTGGTCAGCGACTTCTATGCCGCCTACCACCATTACGACGCTCCCAAGCAACGCTGCTGGGCTCACCTGCTGCGGGACATCCACGACCTGCGTGTCCTCTACCCTGATGATAGATCACTGGCCCAGTGGGCTGACGCCGTCCACCAACTCTACCGTCAGGCCACGACCTTTACCCACCCTTCAGAACCACCACGCCGCACCGCCCAACTGACCCTGGAAAGGCGACTGCTGGCCCTCTGCCGTCCATTCCGGGACGACCCGTCGGCCGTCCCGGCCAGACTGTGCCGACGCATGGAGAAGCACATCAAGGAACTCTTCGTCTTCGTGGCCCAACCGGAAGTGCCGCCGGACAACAATGCCGCCGAGCGCAGCCTGCGCCATTTGGTGGTCAGCCGCAAGGTCAGCGGGGGCACCCGCTCAGCGCAGGGCACCGACACCAAGATGACGCTGGCATCTCTCTTCGGCACCTGGCGAGCACAAGCTCTCAACCCCATCGCTGCCTGCCGTCAACTGCTCACTTCCCCTCAACTCTGAACTGTTACACTCTCCTTTTGTGCTTGAAACACAGGACCTGCTCCAGATGCAGATCTGACGGCAAGGGTTGGAATGCGGGATGAGGACACTGGGCGGGAACCTGGAAACGCCGATTGAAGCGGGGCAGGAATTGCTCGAGTACAGCCTTCGCCTGCTCCATGGTGGTTGCTCTCGCCAACCGGAGTTCCGTGATCAGCCGGTCCTGAAAGGTGATAGACGACAATAAGGAATGCCTCCCTGTTGCCTCACCGAAGAATGTTACCGAAACTCTAGCACTTGGGATCCGCTCCAAACAGGTCCAGTTCCGGCAGTCCAGCTGGTTCCGCCGAGCCTGCGTTGGACGAAGCATAAACGAGATTTTTGGCCATGATGTCCCGCCAATCTTTCACCCGGCGTTGCAAGGTTCGCAGCTGCGCTTCGGTGAAACGGTCCGGGTGTTCCGACTGCAACCGTGCCATCAGCGCCTTGCCCGTGGCATCCGGCTCTGCCTGCAACCACCCCAACACGTCGCTCCAAACGCCCTCGAAGGGGTCTTGGCGGGTGCGCCAATGCCGCGGACCTCGCACTCGCGCGGCGTGTGTGGGACGTGTTTCGCCCTGCCGCCACAGATTGGGCAACTTGGCGAGGAACCGTTCGAGGCTTTCTCCTGCTGGCGTTTCCCGCACACCCGGAGACGTGGTTGCCACCAGCGCCGACTGGGCTTCACGGATGGTGTGCAGCAGCAACACCGGGTCCAACCCAGTCCGATATTCCTCAAGTGAGGCTTTCAGCTCAGCGCCGGTTGCGTCGTGCTGGATCAGCCGGTCGCCGGGCGTGGCGGGCTGACTGTAATGCTTGACGGTGGTGGAGCCATCCCTGGTCTTGTCGATCAGCTTGAATGAGGGCTGGAAATAGTTCACGTACCGACGCAGCGCTCCGTAGAGATAGGCCATGTGTCGATTTACAGGGCGATTAGGCCAGCCACCTGTCCCGAATACCGGTCATGGCCGACGAAGCGTCGTACCACGGAACCGTTCTTCTGCTCAATCCATCCCTGGTCGTTGCTGCGGTAAGGTCGGGACCGGGTGAACTCGATGCCGCGGTTGGCGCAGTATGTGATCAGCGTTTCGTTGATGAACGCGCCGTCGTTATCGGAGTCGATGCCAAGGATGGGAAAGGGCAACTGCTGCGAGATGGCCTCCAGCCCCTCCACAACCAGAGACTGCTCCCGGGCCAGGAGGGGTACCGCTTCGGTCCAGCCGGTGCAAATGTCGGTTGCGACCAGACGGTGGATGAATGATCCGGACACGGATCCGCCGCAGTGAGCCACCAGGTCTATAGTGAGCCACCAGGTCTATTTCCAGAAAGCCCGGCGGCGGTCCATTCCAGTCGTTGTAGGTCCGCACCGGAACCCGCTTCCCCATGGGCCGCCCGCGCCGGCGTCTGCGCCGGCTCCCCGCGGTGGGACGGATGGGTTTCAGCAGCCGATCCAATGTGGCCGCGCTGGCCGCCATTAGCCGCGGTCGCACTTCGGGATCCAGGTCAAGGTGCCCATGACGCTCCATGGATTCCACCAGATAGGGGAGCGCCGCCTTCAGGCGCTTCCCGCAGATACGGTCGGCCGCCTCCCAGATTACGATCACCGCCTCGCGTACTGCTTCATCATAGATGCGCTGGCCCTATAGATGCGCTGGCCCTTGATCATTGACGGTTTCTCCCCAGCGTCGCCGGACTGCCCCAACAGCCGGATACCGTGCTTGCGGTGGTGGCCGGTTACGGCGATGAACTCATCGAGGATTCGGCCCTTGTCCTTTTTGGATGACTCGCGGTAACGGTCCCGTATCGTTATCAATAATTCCTGTTTTGCCATCCTGCTGATGCCTCCTCCCACGTGGCTGCCTCCCGACTTTTCGGTAACATTCTAGTTGAGGCAACCATTCGGCGTGGGTAACGTTTTTAATGAGGCAATGCAATTCGGCATATTTAGTTGACGCGGGACAGCCTTCCATAGGATTGATCATCAGTCTTTGGAGGGTGAGAGAGATGTACAGAGTGGAGATGTACGTTCGGGTGCGGCGAGCCTGCATGGTGGAGGGGATGAGCGTTCGGGAGGCGTCCCGGGTGTTCGGGCTGCACCGGGACACGGTGCGCAAGATGCTGGAGTACTCGGTGCCGCGCGGCTACCGGCGAGAAAGTCCACCTCGCAAGCCCAAGCTGGAGGCTTTCACCGGCGTGATCGACGCCATACTGGAAGCCGACACGGGAGTTCCCAGGAAGCAGCGCCACACGGCCAAGCGCATCTTTGAGCGTCTGCGGGACGAATACGGGTTCACCGGCCAGCAGACCATAGTGAAGGACTACGTGAGAGGGCAGCGGCGGCGGACGCAGGAGATGTTCGTGCCCTTGTCCCATGGGCCGGGCCACGCCCAGTGCCACTTCGGGGAGGCGCTGGCGGTGATCGGCGGAGTGGAGCGCAAGGTGCATTACCTCGTGACGGACCTGCCCCACAGCGACGGCTGCTTCGTGAAGGCCTATCCTGCTGAGACCACCGAGGCGTTTCTGGACGGCCACGTGTCTGCGTTTGCCTTTCTGGGCGGAGTGCCCCAGAGCATCCTGTACGACAATACGAAGCTGGCGGGGGCGAGAATACTGGGCGATGGTCGTCGTCAGCGCACCCGTGCCTTCACCGAGTTGCAGTCCCACTACCTGTTCGAGGACAAGTTTGGTCGACCCGTCAAGGGTAATGACAAGGGGAAGGTCGAGGGCATGGTGGGATACGTGCGGCGCAACTTCCTGGTGCCGGTGCCGTCCTTCGAGAGTTTCGAGGCGTTGAATGCCCACCTGGAAGCACGATGCCTGGAGCGGATGGACGCTCACCTGCGGGGACACACCGAGACCATCGGCCAGCGCATGGAACGGGACCTGGACGCCCTGCTGCCTTTGCCCGCAGTGCCCTACGACGCCTGCGACAAGCAGGCCAGCCGGGTGAGTTCATTATCGCTGGTCAGGTACCGCACCAACGACTACTCGGTGCCGCTAGCCTATGGACACCGGGACGTGCTGGTTCGCGGCTACGTTAATGAGGTGGTGATCAGCTGCGCCGCCGAGGTCATCGCACGCCATCCCCGGTCCTACGAGCGGGATGACTTTGTCTTCGATCCCATCCACTACCTGCCGCTGCTGGAGCAGAAGACGGCGGCACTGGACCAAGCGCCCCGTTGAAGGGGTGGGAGTTGCCCGAGGAGTACCGGACGCTGCGCCGGCTGCTGGAAGCTCGCATGGGCGTCGTAGCAAGCGGGAATTCGTGCAGGTGCTGCGGCTGCTGGAACACTTCTCCCATCAGGAGGTCCACCACCCTATCAAGGATGCTCTCCGGTTGGGGGCCATCAGCTTCGACGCGATAAAGCATCTGGTCCTGTGCCGGATTGAGGGGCGGCCACCCAAACTCGACCTGGAGCTCTATCCCTACCTGCCCCGGGTCAGCGTGAAGACCACCCGCGCCCACGACTATATGACCCTGCTGTCGGGGCGGGCGGCATGAGCAACCACTCCACGCTGCTGCTGGAGCACCATCTCAAGGAGCTCAAGCTACCCACCTTCCTCAGGGAGTACCGCAAGCTGGCTGGCCAGTGCGCTGCTGAAGGCGCCGACCATCCCGACTACCTGCTTCGCCTCTCCGAATTCGAACTCATCGACCGCCACCAGCGCATGGTGGAGCGCCGTATCAGGGCGGCGCGCTTCCCAGCCACCAAGAGCCTGGACACCTTCGACTTCCTGGCCATTCCCTCGGTGAACAAAGCACTGGTCATGCAACTCGCCCGCTGCGAGTACATCGAGCGTCGCGAGAACGTCATCGCCATCGGCAACAGCGGCACCGGCAAGACCCACGTCGCCCTGGGCTTGGGTCTGGCCGCTTGTCAACGAGGACTGTCCGTGGGCTTCACCACCGCCGCCGCCCTGGTACACGAACTCATGGAGGCCCGGGACGACCGCCGACTGCTCAACCTGCAGCGACAACTGGCCCGGCTCAGGCTGCTCATCATCGACGAGTTGGGCTTCGTGCCGCTGTCCACCACCGGGGCGGAACTGCTCTTTGAGGTATTCAGCCAGCGCTACGAGCGTGGATCGGTCCTGGTCACCACCAACCTCCCCTTCGACGAGTGGACCGACGTCTTTGGATCAGAGCGGCTCACCGGCGCGCTGCTGGACCGGCTCACCCACCACGTCCACATCCTGGAGATGAACGGCGAGAGCTACCGCCTCAAGGACAGCCGGCAGGACGCCGCCGCGTCGCCCTCTCCGGAAGAACCGGTCGGCGTTTAGGCCGACGCCAGCGTCGACTTCGCACGGTTCCCCTTAGCCTCACCCCAGCCATGCCATGCCCATCAGGCATCACCTCAGGTGGTACAACTTTCCTCCGCCCCATTGATACGTTTTCCCGTAACAGTTCAGAATTGAGGGGAAACGAGCAACTGAAGGCAGGCGTCGAGAGGGTTTAGACCTCTGGTGATAGACGACAATAAGGAATGCCTCATGCGACGACTACTTTTGCCGGTTGAGATGGAGTAAACCATCCGGCTCGGAGGTGCCGGATTGATCAAGGACCGACAAGTCGCACTATGGAGGCAGAAACTTATGGAAGGAAAGACGCAGGAGACGGCGGCCGCGAAGGCTGGGATGTGCGTGCGGTCAGCACGCAAGTGGCAGGACGGCCCGTTGCCGTCGGAGACGAGACAGGAGCGTTGGTGGCGCACCCGGCCCGATCCCTTCGACGGGGTGTGGGAGGAGGAGATTGAGTCCCTGCTGCGGGGCGACCCCAAGGGCCAACTGAAAGCAACGACAATTATCGAGTGGTTGGAGGAGCACCATCCCGGCCGGTTCAGCGCCTCCCAGTTGCGCACCCTGCAACGACGATTACAGGACTGGCGGGCGCTGCATGGTCCCGATCAGGAGGTGTACTTCCCCCAGGAGCATCCGCCGGGTCGGGAAGCCCAGTTTGACTTCACCCACGGCGACCCTCTGGGGGTGACCATCGCTGGCCAGCCCTATTCCCACCTGTTGTTCCAGCTGATCCTCAGCCATTCGGGCTGGCGCTACGCCGAGGTTGCCACCGGTGAGACCTTCCTGGCGCTCAAGCAGGGATTGCAGGCTGCCCTCTGGACCCTGGGCGGCGTTCCAGAGGTGGCGCGCTCCGACAATACCTCCGCCGCCACCCACGAGATGAAACGCAGCCGCGGCCGGGCCCTAAACGACAATTACGCCGCCCTGCTGGACCACTACGGTCTGCGCTCCACCCGCATCAATCGCGGCCAGAGCCACGAAAACGGCGTCGCCGAGCACGCCCACTACCGCTTGAAGGACGCCGTTGACCAGGCCCTCATCCTGCGGGGCAGCCGCGATTTCCACACCGCCGACCACTACGCCAGCTTCGTCCGGGAGATGGTGGAGCGACGCAACCGCCTGGTGAAGGGGAAGCTGGAGCAGGAAATGGCTTGCCTGAGGCCCCTGCCCCCAGCTCCCATGCCGGAATACGCCAACTACCGGTCCAAGGTGCGTAAGTGGAGCACCATCCAGGTAGCGGGACGGAGCTACAGCGTCCCCTCCCGTCTGATCGACCAGGAGGTACAGATCCGTTTGTACGCCGACTGGGTGGAAGTGTACTACAAGGGCCACTTGGTCGAACGCATGGAGCGGGTGCGGGGAGAGGGAGAAAGCAACGTCAATTACCGCCACGTCATCGGATCCTTGGTGCGCAAGCCCGGTGCTTTTGCTCGTTACCGTTTCCGAGAGCAACTGTTTCCCACGCTGCACTTCCGCCTCGCCTACGACGCCCTCCGGGAATGGCGCGGGGAGCGTGCCGACGTGGAGTACGTGCGGATCCTGCACCTGGCGGCGACCACCATGGAGGCCAATGTGGACAGCGCGTTGTCGCTGCTGCTGGAGACTGGGAAACCCTTCGACTACGCCGCGGTGCGGGACCTGGCCGAGCCCAGGCCGCCGGAGGCTCCGGTGCTGATCCTGTCCGGGAAGCCGGACCTGAAGATCTACGACCGCCTCCTCACGGGTAGCTTGGTAGAAGCGGAGGTGTGCGGATGATGGACACCGACACCAGCGTCATACCGGAGCGCATCGGCCAGTTGTGCCACCAATTCAAGCTGCCCACCATGGGTGCCCAGTCGGTGGCCCGTTTCACCGCCGCGGGCCACGGCGATGCCCTGCCCACCTTCCTGGAGGTGCTGGAGCAGGAAGCCGAGGATCGCCGCCACCGGCGCATCGATCGGCTGCGTCAGGCGTCCCGGCTGCCCGCGGGCAAGACCTGGGAGACCTTCGAGCACCACCGGATGCCCCTGGCGCTCAGACAGCAACTGGATCACCTGGCCCAGGGCAGCTTCGTAGATGGCGGCGTCAACGTCCTGGCCTTCGGACTTCCCGGCACCGGCAAGACCCACGCGCTCTGCGCCCTGGGCCACCGCCTGGTGGAAGCCGGCTGCTCCGTCCTCTTCGCCCCAGCCTACCGCCTGGCGCAGGATTTGCTGGCCGCCAAGCGCGACTTCGACCTGCCTCGCCGGCTGCGGAGGCTGGACAACTTCGACTTCCTGCTCCTGGACGACCTGGGCTACCTGCCCCAGGGCGCCGAGGAGTCTGAGGTCCTCTTCACCCTCATCGCCGAACGCTACGAACGGAGGTCGTTGGGCATCACGTCCAACCTGGTCTTCTCGGAGTGGGAGCGCAGCTTCGCCAACCCCATGGCCACCGCCGCGGCCATCGACCGGGTGGTGCACCACTCCGTGATACTGGAGTTTGCCGTGCCCAGCTACCGCACCGACGCCGCCCAGCAACGGCGCCAGGTAGAGGAGGTGAACCGGCAAAACTAAGCGACGATAATTCGGCATATTTAGTTGACGCGGGACATCTGGCGCGCCAGGTGCCGAAGAGAGATGCCAGCGCCATCTTGCTTTCGGTGCCCTGCTCCGAACGAGTGCCGCCGCTGACTTTGCGGCTGATTACCACATGGCGCAGGCTGCGCTCGGCGGCGTTGTTGTCTGGCGGCACGTCCGGTTCGGCCACAAAGACGAAGAGTTCCTTGCTGAAGTGCTCGATGCGTCGGCACAGCCTGGCTGGTATTGCCGACGGGTTATCCAGGAAGGGCTGGCAGATGGCCAGCAGGCTGCGCTCCAATGCCAGTTGGACAACCCGCCGTCGCTGTTGCTCGGGATGGTGGAAGGCTTTGGCCGCGGCATAGAGTTGGTGGATTGCCCCGGCCCACTGGACCAGTGGGGCGTCCTTTGGGTGGAGGGCTACCAGGTCGTGGATGTCCCGTAGCAGGTGGGCCCAGCACCGCTGCTTGGGGCCATCATAATGGTGGTAGGCAGCGTAGCAATCGCTGATCAATACTCCGGAGAAAGCATCGCTCAGCGCCTGGTCCACGACTGTTTTGCCCCGACCCCGCCGCGGGAAGTAGCGTTCGCGGGAAGTAGCGTTCGGTGGGGGTGCTGAAAGTCCACACGTAGCCGTTGGCCCCGCTCTGACGCCAGCCGGTTTCGTCGGCGTGGACCACCGGGCTGGCGCGGATGCGGTCCAGGATCGCGGCCACTGCCGGTTGGGCCCGCTGCGCCGTGCGCTGGATGGCGCTCACGATGGCCCCCACGCTGCGGCGCAACTGATGCACGGTGTCCAGATACCACTGGACGCTACGGATGGGCAGCCGCCCCTCTTCCCGCAGCGTGGCGATCAGGCTGAGCAGGTTGACGCCGCGGCGCTGCTGGCCCAGGACCACGCCGTCCAGTTCCGCCGGAGGTGTGCAGCGCCGTCGGCACGCCGGGCAAGTCCGAGCAATGTAGACCTGCTCGGTGACTTGCACCGGAACCACCGGCAGCTCGATGACTTCCCGAGTGCGCTGGGTCCAACCGCCGGACCGGTGGGCGCCGCAATCGGGACAGTTCTCCATCACGTGCTCCACCCGGTGGGTCGGTGTCATGCGCGGGCGGGCGAAGCCGTGGCGTCGCTGCTTGCGGGGCCCCGGCTGCGCTGGGGGCTTCCGGGCCGATTTCGCCTTGAGGCCGGGCATTCGGAGCGGGTCGCCCGGTTTCGCCGGGCCTTCCAGTTCGGCAATCCGCCGCTGCAACCGCTCAATCACCGCCTGTAACTCGGCGATGATGGCAATCAGCACATCGCGGCCGACGGTGGTGAGGTCAACTTCAGTATCCATGCCCGGTATATGACATAACCACCGCCACCCGTGCCAGCGTTCGGCAACCCGCCTTCGGCCAATTCACCTCACCAAGTCTGAACTGTTACGTTTTCCCGCCGCCCTTGACACCGAGTCTTCCGCTGCGATCGCGGCAATGGCTCGCATGCCGTCAGGGGCAGACCAATGCCATTGCCTACGGGCAGCAACCCCACGGAAGCATGCCAATATCAATTTCATGCCCCAGACCGCGGAGGGCGTCGCCCCTAGGCAAACCCGCGCCACCGCTTCAGGCGATGAGTACGCGGGCCGTGGAACGGGGGTCAGTACGCAAAACAAAACCCCCGACGGCACCGGGGGTTTTGTTCTAGTTGCCTGGTAGCGGGGGTTGGACTCGAACCAACGACCTTCGGGTTATGAGCCCGACGAGCTGCCACTGCTCCACCCCGCGACGCCTAAGCGCCCGCAACTGAACAGGAAATCTGAACTTGGTTATTTGTGGGTTGATAAGAACCGAGCCAAGAGAATTAGAAGCTCTTAGCGTGGGTCAAATCACTCGACTGGTTAGTACCGGTTTGCTGAAGCTGTTACCAGCCTTACACATCCGGCCTATCAAGCAGCTAGTCTCGCTGCAGTCTTACCCCCGACCTAAATCGGGGAGGGAGGCCTAATCTTGGGGGATGCTTCGCGCTTAGATGCCTTCAGCGCTTATCGCTGCCAAACATGGCTACCCAGCGCTGCTCCTGGCGGAACAACTGGAACACCATAGGTTTGTCCTTCCCGGTCCTCTCGTACTAGGGAAAGGTTCCCTCAAGCCTCCTACGCCCACGGCGGATAGAGACCGAACTGTCTCACGACGTTCTGAACCCAACTCACGTACCCCTTTAATCGGCGAACAGCCGAACCCTTGGGACCTCCTACAGCCCCAGGATGGGACGAGGCGACATCGAGGTGCCAAACCTCGCCGTCGATGTGAACTCTTGGGCGAGATAAGCCTGTTATCCCCGGGGTAGCTTTTATCCGATAAGCCACGGCCCTTCCACTCGGTGCCGTAGGATCACTTTGCCCGACTTTCGTCCCTGCTCGACTTGTAGGTCTCACAGTCAAGCCCTCTTATGCCAATGCGTTCTGTGGACGATTTCCATCCGTCCTGAGAGGACCTTTGGGCGCCTCCGTTACTTTTTAGGAGGCAACCGCCCCAGTTAAACTGCCCACCAAACACTGTTCCTCGGTTTTGCCGAGGTTAGAACCAAAAACAGCCAAGGGTGGTATTTCAACGGCGACTCCACCCCTACTGGCGTAGAGGATTCATAGTCTCCCACCTATCCTACACATGACAATTCCCGGCCCAATGCCAGGCTACAGTAAAGCTCCACGGGGTCTTTTTGTCCTGCCGCGGGTCGCCCGCGTCTTCACGGGCACCGCAATTTCACCGAGCCCTCCGCCGAGACAATGGCCAAGTCGTTCAACCATTCATGCGGGTCGGAACTTACCCGACAAGGGACTTCGCTACCTTAGGACCGTTAGAGTTACGGCCGCCGTTCACCGGGGCTTCAGTTTGGTGCTTGCACACCGCCCCTTAACCTTCCGGCACTGGGCAGGCGTCAGCCTGTATACGTAGGGTTTCCCCTTAGCACAGACCTGTGTTTTTGTTAAACAGTCGCCCGGCCTTCTTCTCTGCGCCCCCAGACAGCTCCACCAGCAAGTGGCTTCACCATCCAGGGGGCCCCTTCTCCCGAAGTTACGGGGCCCTTTTGTCTAGTTCCTTAGCGGAGGTTAGCTCGAACACCTAGGGACGTTTATCCCAGCCCACCAGTGGCGGTTTGCGGTACGGTCGCCGCGGTTCCATAACCACGAAGCTTTTCTTGTCGGTATGGCCTCAACGGGGTTTCCTTTCCCGTAGGTAGGGATTCCCTCACTCCTCAGCTTAACACCGGGGTGGATTTGCCTGCCCCGGCACGCCTACAAGCAAGGACGCACCATGTCCAATGGGCACGCCCCGCCTAGCCTCCCGCACCCCTCCTTGGCTTTAAAGCGAAACAACGGCGGTGCAGGAATATTAACCTGCTGTCCATCGCCTTCGGCGCTTGCCTACGGCTTAGGACCGACTAACCCTACGCCGAACAACGTTGCGTAGGAAACCTTGGGCTTTCGGTGTCAGGGATTCTCACCCTGATTTACGCTACTCATTCCGGGATTCTCACTTCCCCGCGCTCCAGCAAGCCTCACGACTTACCTTCATCGCCCGAGGAACGCTCCCCTACCATGCCCAGGCACTAAAACCTGTGCATCCACGGCTTCGGCGGCAGACTTGAGCCCCGATACATTTTCCGCGCAGGATCCCTCGACCAGTGAGCTATTACGCACTCTTTAAAGGGTGGCTGCTTCTAAGCCAACCTCCTGGCTGTTTTGGGAACCCTACCTCGTTTCCCACTTAGTCTGCTCTTGGGGGCCTTAGCCGGTGGTCTGGGCTGTTTCCCTTTCGACAATCGCACTTATCTGTGACTGTCTCACTCCCGGGTATCGGTAGAACGGCATTGGTGGTTTGATTGAGTTTGGTAAGCTCACGCCCCCTAGCCCATTCAGTGCCCTACCTCCGTCCTCCTAGTTCCCGAGGCTGCACCTAAATGCATTTCGGGGAGAACCAGCTATTTCCGGGTTCGATTGGCATTTCACCTCTACCCACAGCTCATCCCAAGCTTTTGTACTAGCCACGAGTTCGATCCTTCAGTTCGCGTTAACGAACCTTCAATCTGGCCATGGGTAGCTCACCCGGTTTCGGGTCTACTACATGGAACTAGACGCCCTATTCAGACTCGCTTTCGCTACGGCTCCGGAACTCCAGTTCCTTAACCTTGCTCCATACAGTAAGTCCCCGGATCATTCTTCAATAGGCACGCCGTCATCCGTCGAAACGGACTCCGACATTCTGTAGGCTTACGGTTTCAGGTCTATTTCACTCCCCGCCAGGGGTTCTTTTCACCTTTCCCTCACGGTACTGGTGCGCTATCGGTGACCAAGGGTATTTAGCCTTGGAGGGTGGTCCCCCCGACTTCCCACAGGGTTTCACGTGCCCCATGGTACTTAGGATCAACTTCGGGAGCTCCATCCCTTTCGTCTACCGGGCTGTCACCGTCTACGGCGGCCCTTCCCAGGGTCCTTCGACTAGAGATGAAGTTTGTAACTCCCTGAGGTCTGATGAGGCGACCCCAGAAGTGTCCTGTGACCCCGCAACGACATAGGCCCTCATGCCGTTAGGTCGTTGCGGTTTGGGCTGTTCCCCGTTCGTTCGCCACTACTAAGGGAATCTCGGTTGATTTCTTTTCCTCGGGGTACTTAGATGTTTCAGTTCCCCCACTTACCTCCCGCTTTCGCGGGTGGACCGACTCAACGCCGGAACAGGTTACCCAATTCGGAGACCCCCGACTACGCCTGTTAGACGGCTCATCGAGGCTTTTCGCAGCCTTACCGCGTCCTTCTTCGGCCCTTGGTCCCAAGGCATCCACCGTAAGCCCTTTAAAATTTGACCCACGCTAGGAACTTCAAATTCCTAAGACTCGGTTCTTACAGTTCAAATTTCCTATTCAGTTGTTAAGCTGACCAGCCGGTTGCTGCCTCTATGGCGTTTCCGCCGGTGACTGGGAAGCCTCGCTAGAGTAGAGGCGGCCCACAACTCAGTTGGTGGAAAGACACTATAGCCCTTGCCAGCCCTATCGTCAAGGGCAACCGGGCGATCATTGCGGTTGCGGAGGCAAATCACGTAAATCGATCAGCGTCCGACGAATGGCGGCATGCCGCGGTTCTTGTCCAGGAACCACTGAACGGCGATTTTGTGATCCTGGGTGCGACGGACGTGTTCCTGGGCCGCGGAGGCCAGTTCCAGCGCCTCATGGAACGTGAGATCCATGCTTTCCTGGACCAGGTACTTGGTCAACGAGTGGGCGATCGTGGGCCCTCGGGCGATCCGAGTCGCCAGTTCCATGGCGCCTTCCATCAACTGGTTGTCAGGGAAGCACTTGCTGGCCAGGCCGATGCGCACTGCATCCTCACCGCCCATCCAGTCACCGGTGTACTGAAGCAGCAGGGTATTGCTGGTGCCGATCAGCTTGGGCAATTGCCAGCAGCTGCCGTCCCCGGGGATCAGGCCGTTGAGCACGAACCGCTCGGACAACCGCCCGCTGTCGCCGACTACGCGAATGTCGCACGAGAGTGCCAGACCACAGCCGACCCCGGCCGCCGGGCCGTTGACCACGGCGATGGACGGCTTCTGCAGGTCGTGGATGCGGAGCGGCACGAAGTTGACCCGGGGGCCGCTTTCCGACCGGGGCTGCCGTCCCTTCATGTACTCCATTTTGCCCCAGGTCAGGGGCTCCGGCTCTGCCTCCCCTTCGCGTTCTTCGATGCGCTGGCGGAAACCGCGCACGTTGGCGCCGGAGCAGAAGGACGGTTCAGTCCCCGTAAGCAACAGCACGCGCTCCTCCGGGTTGTTTTCGAACTCGTCAAGCCGCTCGAACATTTCGGCGGCCATGTCGGGACCCAATGCGTTGCGCGTGGGCGGATCATGCATGGTCATTACCAGCACGCCGTCCGCGACTTCGGTCTTGATGAACTCATAAGCCATATCAAACGCCTCACAGCACCCCGGAAACCTACGGGGCGAACGGATTGGCCTACATTCTACCCAATCGTTCGGACATGCGGCAAAACCGCCGTTTGCCAACAGCCCGGCCATATCCTAAAATCCGGTGTTGTTCGCTACCCGCAGATACGAGGCCGGGCCCGGCCCGAAACCGAGGAGCCAAGCCATGCAATCCGGCACCATAGTCAACCTGCACATCGCGCGCGTAAAAGGCACTCCGCCCGACCCGGTGCAAGAGGCCCGGGCTATTTCCGCCGAAGGGTTGGAGGGTGATCGCAGCCGCAACCCGCGGAACCTCCGGCAAGTCCTGGTGATGGACAAAGAAACTCTCGACCACTATGGATTGGAGCCGGGTCAGATCAAAGAAAACATCACGGTGACCGGCATGGACCTTTCGGTAGCCCGACAGGGCCAGGTCTTTTTCGTAGGCGACCCGGACAGCCATGTCACCCTGGAGGTGACGGGCGACTGTGAACCGTGCCAGAAGATGGATGCCCTGATACCGGGCTTGCAAAAAGAGATTTTCGGCAAGCGAGGCATCTTGACCGTCGTTCTGCAAGGCGGGGATATTAAGATCGGGGATACTATCCGATTAGAACCCTAGGCTGCGTTCCCCGTCGGGGGACGCAGCGCTCACAGCAAGGAATTTTCTCCCAGCGCAGGGAGCGGGGTCACCTATGCCATATCAGGTGGCGTCGAGCGATGGGCCGAAACGCCAGATTCGAGCTGCGCTCAATAAACGGCAGCATATCGATGCAACGCAGTGATCTTTGCATTCACGAACGGAGCATAAAGGTGCTGATCGACCGGGTCCTATCGTTTTCGAGATACCGTCTCATTACCATTGCGGCGGCGCTGATCCTGCCGGCGCTGGCCTTCGTCGCCTGGCCTCACGTGGCGCACGCGGCCGGGGTCAACGAGGAGACCAAGTTCGTCCTGAATACCTTCGCGTTCCTGATCTGGGGCGCGCTGGTGATGTGGATGTGCGCCGGGTTCACCATGCTGGAGGCCGGGTCAGTACGGACCAAGAACGCCGCGATGATCTGCCTCAAGAACATCGGGCTCTATTCAATCGCCGGGCTGGCGTTTTACTTCATCGGCTACAACCTGATGTACAACAACGTAGAGCAGGTGATCGGCACCGTGGTATGGCCGCTGTACGGGCCGTCGGCGGATGAGATCGCGTTGCTGGGCGGCGACGAGTCGGCGCTGGGAGCGGTGATCGATAACGGCTATTCGGTGATGTCCGACTGGTTCTTCCAGATGGTGTTCGTGGCGACCACGGCTTCCATCGTTTCCGGGGCGTTGGCCGAGCGGGTCAGGATGTGGAGCTTTTTCGTGTTCACGCTGGTGCTGACAGCGTTGATCTATCCCGTGGTCGGAGCCTGGACATGGGGCGGCGGCTGGCTGGCAGCGATGGGCTTTCAGGACTTCGCCGGGTCCACCATCGTGCACAGCACCGGCGGGTGGGCCGCGCTGGCCGGAATGCTGGTGGTCGGACCACGCCTGGGCAAGTTCCGCCAGAACGGGACCGTGCGGGCCACGCCGCCGTCTAACGTGGTGCTGGTTACGCTGGGGGTCCTCATCCTGTGGTTTGGGTGGTTCGGGTTCAACGGCGGGTCGCAGTTAGCCCTCGGTTCGGCAGTTGACGCGGTGGCGATGAGCAACGTGCTGATAAACACGAACCTTGCGGCGGCGGCTGGAGTGATCACGGCCATGGCTTTGTCACGCCTGGTTTTCGGGCGTATCGACCTGCTGGTGTGTCTCAACGGCGCGCTGGCCGGGTTGGTGTCCATCACGGCGGGGCCGGATATCTTGGCCCCCTTCTGGGCAGTGATCATCGGCATCGTCGGCGGCGCTATATGTACCGGTGGTCTCAAGCTACTGGAAATTTTGAAGATCGACGACGTGGTTGGGGCGGTGCCCGTGCACCTGTTCGCCGGCGTGTGGGGCACGGTAGCCGTGTGCATTGCGGCCGGAGGGAACATCGGCGTCCAGCTGGTCGGCATAGCGTCCATTGGCGCCTTTGTATTCGGCGCATCGTGGATCGTCTGGTTCGCCATCGAAAAGACCATCGGCGCCCGGGTCTCAGAAAATGCCGAACGACTGGGCCAGGACGCAGCAGAACTGGGCATGGAGTCGTACCCCGAATTCGTGCTCATGCCGGAGATGGACGACGATTAGGCACGACGGGGTGTCACCTACGCAGACACCAATGGGGGCAAGCCGTGGGCTTGCCCCCATTGGTTTGGCGCCGTTCGGACCAGGAGAACGCTAACGCACCAGCGTTCCCCGGATCGCCTCTCCGACGTCGCTGACTCGGGTCACGTCCTGCCATTGGCGTACAGCGTCGTCGACGCGATCGTCGGACAGGACCAGGCCGACGTTCTCGCGGAACTTGCCGGTGATATTGTCCATCCCCCACGGATTCACTTGGCTGCCCAGGATCTCGCCGCGCGGAGTCTCGTGCTCGATGACGCGCCCGTCCTTCAGGGTGATGCGGATCGGAACGCCCTTGGAGACCTCGCTGCCGCCCAGTTCCCACTTGGATTGAACGCGCAACCGGACACGGTCCATCATGTCCTGGACATCGCTCTCCGCGATCTTCTCATCGGTGAACGTGTCGATACCGATCTCGCCGTCGACCAGAGCGGCGGCCATGTTGTACTTGGCGCTGAACTTGCCTTTGAGGTCGGTTTCGGGTTCTTCGTACAGCATCACCGTAGAGGCGTAAGACTGCACCACCTCGGCGTTGGCGACGTCTTCGTAGCCAAACTCGTGCTCCCGCATCAGGCCGAATACGCTATCCAACATCGCGTGGTTGCCGCCACAGGACGGGTACTTCTTGATCATCAAAGCATCCTGCACGCGAAACGGCTTGCCCAGTTTATCCGCCGCGGCTGAAAGGTCGGTGTCCTCGTCGCCGATGACGGTGGCGGTGAAGCCGACGGGATGCTCAAGGATCTGGTCGCCGGCGGTGAAACCGCGCTGCGCCAACTGGGCGGCCATGACGCCGTCCCGGCAAGTCATCCCGGCATGCAATGGCTTGGTCATGGTGCCGAAGTTGTGGATCACGCCGCCGGCCATGGAACCCGCCATACCCAGCGCCATGGTGGTCTGCTGCTCGTCCAGCTTGAGCAACTTGGCACAGGCCGCCGCTGCGGCCAGACGACCCAAGATGGCCGTACTATGGAAGCCGCGGTGCATCTGATGGGTGTGGTAGTGGGTGGCGTAATCGACCGCCAACCCAACCTCACAACCCACGACGTAGGCTTCCATCAGGTCGCGGCCGGTGGCGCCGATGCTCTCGCCCAGGGCCATCAAGGCGGGGAAAATCGCAACGGTGGGGTGCCCGAAACCGCCGAAGTCGTCATAGTCTAAGGCGTGTCCCATGGTGCCGTTGACCAGGGCGGCGTTCAACACGGAGGTGCGCTCGCCGGTGGCGAGGATGGTCGCTTCTTCGTTGCCGCCGAGGTCCCCGGCATAGCTGCGGATGATGTCGCCCACCTTCTGTGTCGAGCCGGCCAAGATAACGCCGACCAGATCGAAGCAGGACTCGTTGGCTACGCGGATCGCGTCCGGCGGTATGTCTTCATACGTTGTATCAACGATCCACTTTGCCACCATTTCAGTTGCGCCCATGGTGCGAAACCTCCTATTTTTCCACTTGGATTGCGCCGCAAATCGTTCGGCAGCGCGATTATAACATCGCCGTTTCGGTTGCCCGGTTTCCGGGGGTCTGCTAGACTCCTCACATCGCGCGGGGCGTCCTCTCGGGGACCCACATGAACAAGACCCCGCTTACCAGGAGTTACGGCTAATGATTTACGAAGTTCGCACTTACGATCTCAAGCCTGGCGGAGTGCCCATTTTTGAGGAAGCGTTTGGCACGGCGCTGCCGCACCGGGAAAAGTACTCCAAGCTGGCCGCATTCTTCCACACGGAAATCGGCCCGCTGAACCAGGTGATCCACATCTGGCCCTACGAAAATCTGGACGAGCGCAACGAAGTGCGCGCCGAGGCCGGAAAGGACCCGAACTGGCCGCCGGACAGCCAGGGCACCATCCTGCATATGGAGTCGGAGATCTTCAATCCGGCGCCGTTCATGCGTCCCATGGGGGGCGGGCAGAAGCAGGGCAACGTGTACGAGATGCGGATTTACGAGTATCAGAACGGCACCATGCCCAAAGTGCTGGACATCTGGTCCGCCGCCATCGAGCACCGTGAAAAGTTCTCCCCGTTGGCCGCCGGCATGTACAGCGACATCGGAGGGCTGAACAAGTGGGTCCATATCTGGCCCTACAAGGACCTGGGCGAGCGGGACAAGATCCGCGCCGAAGCGTCCGCCACGCCGCACTGGCCGCCGCCCACGCGGGAGTTCCTGGTCAACCAGGAGACCAAGGTCCTGGTGCCTGCCAGCTTCTCTCCTCACGCATAGGGTAGCCGAAAGGGCAACTGTGGTAGGGGCGAATGATCGTTCGCCCCTACATTCGTTATAATTGAAGTAATCGCGCAGTCCGCCGCAGCCATCCAACTCCGAGGTTGATGCAATGAATATCGGCATCGCAATGTTCGTCACCCAATCGTCCATCGACATCGCCGAACTGGCGCAGGCCTGCGAGGCCCACGGGTTCGAGTCGTTGTGGGTGCCAGAACACCCGGCGATACCCGCCGGCCCCAAGACACCCTGGCCCGGTTCGCCGGACGGCACGATCCCGCAGATGTACTACGAATGCGTTGATCCGTTCGTGGCGTTGGGTCGCGCGTCGGCGGTAACGTCAACGCTCAAGTTGGGTACCGGGATCTGCCTGGTGCCGGAGCGCAACCCGATATTGTTGGCCAAGGAAATTGCCACGCTGGACTATTTCAGTAACGGGCGGTTCCTCTTCGGCATCGGGACCGGCTGGCTTCGCGAAGAGACGGAGCTCTTCGGGATCGATTTCTCCCAGCGTATCGGCTACACGCGCGAGTCAATCGAAGCCATGAAAGAGCTGTGGACCAAGGAGACCGGCGAATTCCACGGCAAACACATCGATTTCCCGCCGATCTACTCGTCGCCTAAACCGGTGCAGAAGCCGCATCCGCCGGTGCTCATCGGCGGCACCGCTCCCAACGTGGCGCGCCGGGTTGTGGCCTGGGGTGATGGCTGGATGCCCAATCGCGTTGCGCCGGAGCAGTTGAAAGCAACGCGAGAGGAAATAGTTCGCCTGGCGCAGGAAGCGGGGCGGGACCCGCACCAGATCGAGGTGTCGGTTTTCGGACTGCCGGCCGACCCGGAGATCCTCAAAGCTTACGAGGAAGCCGGCGCAACCCGGGCGATGGTATTCGCCGAAAGCGCTCCCCGCGACCAGGCACTGCGCCAACTGGACGATTACGCCAGCAAGCTACTGGCCTGACCCTCGCCTTAGCCCCCTTTACACCGACCAAAGCAGCTAGAAATGCTTCCTGACGACGCCAGCGTACTGTCCCTGCGGGACGCCAATCAACGCTTCTATGACGCCTTTGGGTCCTTGGACATGGCCCAGATGGACGCGGTTTGGGAGCGGTCGGATCGGGCGTTGTGCGTCCATCCCGGGTGGCAGCCGATAGTGGGCTGGCCGGAAATCCGCAGATCATGGCAAGGCATTTTCAACGGCGCGGCGTTGATGCACTTCAACATCCATTACGTAAACATCGTACTGGAAGGCAATTGCGGTTATGTCACCTGCATTGAGAGTATTACGAGCGTGGTCGAGGGGCAGGCCCAGGGTTTTGGCATCCTGGCCACGAATATATTTGTGAGATCCGGCGATGACTGGCTGGTCATCGCCCATCACGGTTCTCCCCGGCTATAAATCGCCGGCACAGTCGCGTCAACGAGGGACGGCGATAACCGTTCCCGCTGATCGCATAATTATCCTATCCCAGGTATTTCAACCCGCTACAACGGAGCCAGCCATGTCATATTCGCCGAGCACGGTGAACGACGTTTCCAACACCGACCGGAACCTCTGGCAAGCGATCGTGGCCGAAGCAGTCGCCCACCTCACCTACACTGCCTATGCGCAAAAGGCACGGGACGAGGGCCATCCGGAAATCGCAGAGGTTTTTGAAGAGGTCGCTCGGGCCGAAACCCTCCACGGCATCAGCTACCTGAAGGTCGCCGGGGCCATCGAAAGCACCTCGGCCAACCTTGGGAACGTGATTGCCGGCGAAACCCGGGAGTACACCCGTACCTACCCGCGAATGATCAACGACGCCGTTACCGACGCGCGGCAGGATGCCGCGGACGCCTTCATCGGTGCGATGGAACAGGAAAAAGACCACCAGATCGCGTTCTCCGACGCGCTGTCCCAGTTACAGATAAATTCCGGGGACGGAGCGAAGGCAGCCCTGGTGGCGTCGATCGTGGCGACGGGCGCGGTCATCTCCGATCCACTGGCGACGAGTTCGGGAGTGGCTCCGGCGTTGCCCCTGGATCTGGAAACCTACATCGACGCCGCGTTGGCCCTGGACAAGGAGCCGTTCCACGTGGCGAACCTGGGTCGCCTGCGAGAATTGGTGTTCGGGGCACAGGACGGCATCATCAGCACGGTGGCACTGACAACCTCGATTGCCATCGCGGTGGGGACCACCGGGACGGTTCTGGTGGCCGGCCTGGCCGCCGCCGCTGCTGGCATGATCAGCATGGCGGCCGGCGCGTACCTGGGCTCGCGAGCCGAAGAAGACGTGCGGCAGGCGGCGATCACGCGACAGATCAGCGACTTGGAGGAACGCCCGGCGGAGGAACTGGCGGAACTGGTCATCCTTTTCCAACGAGAGGGGAAGACTTACGACGAAGCCATCCGCCTGGCCAACGAAATATCGAGCAATGAAACGCTTTGGCTGAAAACGCTGTTGGAAAAGAAGCTGGGAATCAGCCCGGACTTCGGCGGCAACCCGTTGAAGGATGCGGCCGTGATGTGCGTTTCATTCGGCTCCGCAGCCATCATCCCCATCATCCCTTTCCTGTTCCTCGCCGTTGGACCCGCGGCGATCGGATGGTCCGTGGGCCTGTCACTGGCTGGCCTGTTCGTGCTGGGACTGGCGAAGGGGCGGCTGGTGCGGAAGTCACCCATTCTGCAGGGGCTGGAGATACTGGGCATTGGAGCCGCCTCGGCCGCGCTGGGGTATGGTCTCGGCGAACTATTGCCGAGGGTCTTGGGGTTCTGACCGCTGGATCGGGGCATACGAGGACCCGAACTCACTAAAACCAAGGGGGCGGCCTGGCGACCGCCCCCTTTGGTTGCCAACGTTCAGCACGACCGAACTACGCGAACCGGCCCAACAAGCCTTTCACGGCCTTGAGGAAGTCCGGGGGGTTGTCGCCCTGGACGAGGTGGCCGGCGTTGGCGACGGTAACTACGGTGCAATCGTGGTGCTCCGCTGCCATCCGCATCATAGTCTCGTCAGCGAATATATCGCTGCGGGCTCCGCGCACCACCAAGGCTGGGCAGTCGATCTTGCGCCAACCAGCCCAGAGTTGTTCGGAAGTCCAGGCCGGCGCGCGAAAACCCTGCCGGCGTATGACCTTGTCATACTTCCACGTCCACTTCCCGTCCTCGCGCTGCCTGATGCTGTACTTCAAAGCGCCCAGCGTCTGTTCCTGGGTACGGCCGGTGTATTCCATGACCCGCTGGGCAAACTCTTCCAGGGTATCCAACTCGTCGGGAAGTTCGCGGAACTGCTGGATCCGGTTTGAGCCACGACGTTGCGTCTCCGGCCCGGTGTCAACGATGGTCAATGATCTCAACGTACCGGGTCGCCCTGACGCCCAAGCCAAACTGTTCCGTCCGCCCATGGAATGGCCGATCAGGTGAAAATCCCTTAGCCCCAACGCGGAAACCAGCGCCTCGACATCTCCGACGTAGGAATCCGTAGAGTAGTCTTCGTCCGTCGACCAATCGCTGTCGCCGTGGCCGCGCTGGTCAACCGCGATTACACGGTAGTCCACGGAAAGCGGCAGGCTGATGAAGTCCCAACTGTGGGCCTGCTGCTGGATTCCATGCAGCATCATTATCGTTGGCGCACCCGGATCGCCCCATTCCAGATAGTGAAGATTGAGGCCATTGACCTTGACGTGCCGGTCCACCGGCTCATTCTCCACCGTAAAGGGAACTCCAACCTGCCGTGCAGCGTCATGCAACGACAGCCCCATGGAATGTGACGCCATATTGAGTACCTCCTACAGCAAAAGTGCTCGTCATGTTACCACGGCTAACCGCTGTCCTCCGCCTGGCGCTCGAGGATCCCGCGTATGGTGAACATGCGCTGGAAGAGAGTGAAGCACGATACGCCGCCGATAACCCAGAGGACCCATACCATGATCGGAACCGGGGCCAACCCTTCCACGATCAGTCCGATGCCCAGGATCGCCACGCGCTCGGTCCGGGTCATGATGCCCGAACGGGTGAACGCTCCCAGACCCTCACCGCGTGCCCGAAGATAAGAGACGCCCTGGGAGAACACCAGGCCCAACAAGACCGACAGCATGCTAATTATCATCATGGGCGGAGACAAATCAGCGAGCAAGTAATACAGTCCCAACCCGACAAACAGGGCGGCCTCGCCCAGCCGGTCGAATACGGAGTCGAGCAAGGCTCCGAACGGCGATGCCCGGCCGGTCAGCCGGGCCAGCGCTCCGTCAAAAAGGTCCAGGATGCCCCCGGCCAGGAAAACGATGCCGCCATACAAAGGCCAACCCAAAGCCACCAGCGCGGCTCCGGCGACGCACACCGCAAATCCGAGGACGGTGATTATGTTAGGCGTCAGACCCATGGCGCGGAAGGCGCGCGCCCCAGGCAACTCAACGTAGCGCAGCATAGCCGCGCGGAGTTCCTCTCTACCGAGCATAGCCACCGTGATGAACCTCCTCCATGCAGAGTTTGTAATAATCTTCCACTTCCGAGGCGACCCGCTGCCAGCGATGAAGCCGCGCCACATCTTTGCCAGCTTCCGACAATCGATGCCCGAGGTCAGGATTGTCGAGCACGCTGGCGATAGCTCCGGCGATGGCGTCCGGCTCACGCGGCGGCGCCAGCAATCCGTTGCGGGCATGGGTCACGACGTCGCGATAGCCGTCGATGTCCGACGCCACCACGGGGATACCCGCGGCCATCGCTTCCAACAGGACGATTCCGAAGCTCTCTCCACCGGTGGCAGGGCTACAAAAAACATCCGCGCTGGCGTAATAGCGCGGCAAGTCGGCGTCAGAGACCGCTCCGACCAGTCTCACCGAATCACTGCCGACGCCGGTCACGGCGTTGAGCACCGACGCGCATGCCCGGTCCGGTTCCCCCGGGCCCACGATGATCAACCTGAGATCGCATCGGCTTTCAAGAAGGATCACAAATGCCTCCAGAAGATAGCGCAGGCCTTTGCGTTCATCCTTGCGACCGACGAACAGGATGTTTTTCCTACCGTCTCGCAACTCCGGAACGGGCGCGGCATCAGCAAAACGCTGAAAGTCAATGCCGTTGGGGATGATGCGATACGCGCGCTGTGGAAAATGGGGAGCCACGAAAGTTCGAGCCGCTTCGGAAACCGCGATCCGCCCGTGCAAGCGACGATGCCACATCCCCAAGGCAAATCGGGACCACCGGTACAACCGCTGTCGGTCCGAAAACGCGTGGAAGGTGCCGACATTCACGGCGTTGGAATGCTGCAGGAACATCAATGGCAACAGAGGAGCCAACGGTTCGTGCACGTGGAGCAGATCGAATTGCTCACGGGCCATGAGTCGCCTGATACGCGGATACAACCACCACGAAAGGGTTACCCGCGCCGTAGACCCGCCAGCCGACAGGGGAACGGATCGACCCATCGGGATGAAATTCTCGGGAACTCCGCATTCATCTGAGGGAAGCGTCGGGGTCTGCGGCGCGATGACGGTCACCTCGTGTCCGCGCCGCCGCAGTTCAGTGGACAGCTGGGACACATGGGCGTTAACGCCTCCGGGCCATGCGAAATCATAAGGGGAGACCATGGCTATTTTCATAGCCCGCTCCCCTCAGTCGGCTCAGGCCAAGGAATGCAGGGAAGTGCCGCGGGTTATTCTTCCTCGTCGCCGTGCTTTACCTGGACGCTCGCCACCGCAGGCTCTGCGATAAACGCCTCGACCATATCGTGAGCTTCAGAGTCGGTGTACTGGACTGGAGGGCTTTTCATGAAATACGCCGAAGGGGCATACACCGCACCTCCCAGACCACGGTCCATGGCTAGCTTCGCGCATCGGATGGCGTCCACCACTACGCCTGCGGAGTTCGGGCTGTCCCAGACCTCGAGCTTCACTTCCATCTTGACGGGTGCGCCGCCAAATACTTTGCCGTCGATGTGGATGTAGCACCATTTCCGGTCCTGCAACCACGGCACATGGTCGCTGGGTCCGATGTGGATGGTATCGGCGTCGGGCTCTACGTCCATCTGGCTGACCACGGAGCCAGTCTTGGAGATCTTCTTGGACACGAGGCGCTCACGTTCCAGCATGTTCAGGAAATCTGTGTTGCCACCGAAGTTCAGCTGGTAGGTATTGTCGATTTCCGCGCCGCGGTCTTCCATCAAGCGGGTAAGGACGCGGTGGACAATGGTAGCGCCGACCTGGGATTTGATGTCGTCGCCGATGATGGGAACGCCCCGCTCTTCAAAGCGGTTGCGCCAGTAGTCCTCGCGGGCGATGAACACGGGGATGCAGTTGATCATGGCGCAACGTGCGTCAAGGATCTGTTCCACGTACCACTTGGTGGCCATCTCGCTGCCCACCGGCAGGTAGTTGATGACCACGTCTACTTCGCGTTCACGCAGGATGCCCGAGATGTCTGCGGTGCTGTGCGGCGACTTCACTACCACGTCTGCGAGGTAACGGCCGATGCCGTCGTGAGTCATCCCCCGCTCCACGGTCACGCCTATGTGAGGAACTTCCGCAAATTTGATGGTGTTATTGGGTTCGGTAAAGATTGCTTCGGACAGGTCCTTACCGACCTTGTTACGGTCCACATCAAAGGCAGCAACGACCTCGATGTCTTCGATCCGGTAATCGCCTATGCGATTGTGCATCACGCCGGGGATCGGATCGTCGTCCGGCACCTCAACGTACTTATGGATGCCCTGGACCAGCGAAGACGCGCAGTTGCCCACGCCGATGATGGCAACCTTAATCTTGCCCAATTGTGTACTCCTTGAGGTCCGCCCCGGTACAAACATCCCTGAAAACCGAGACTAGAAATAATCGAGGCCAACCTGCATCAAACTGCGAGATAGTCTAACACACGCGGATTTTGGTGCCTTTCGGCACAAGCAAACCGCCAACCACGGACGATTGGTTAGGTAAAACGAGCGACCGACGCCGGCTATTCCTCAGCAAAAAAGCGGAAGATCGCGGTCTCGTCGTCGTGGCGGAACCTCCCGCCACGGAACCTGATGTCGCGACCCTGTTCGATGTGCCGATCCACCAGCTCTTTCACTCGCCCGGATGCTTCTTCGGCATTGGCTGAGCCTCGGACTATTTCCATCAGCTCTTCGCCGAGCAAGTTGTCGCTCACACCGTCGCTGCAGCACACCAAACGATCCGCGGGCGAAAGGCCCACTTCGGTTTGAAACACTGACAGGGTCGGTTCAGCGCCGATGGCCTTTGAGATACCGAGGCGGATCAACCCGCCCATTCGGCCGCTGTATTGATCGTATCTATCGGGACGGATTACGTAGATGGGACTGTCTCCGGCCGAAATGATATGGAGCCGGCCGTCCAGGAACAGAGCTGCGGAAGCGGTGGTCAGCAAGAACCGCCCTCCGCCGACCTGGTGGAACTCAGCGTTCTGTTCGCCCAGCACGGCGATGATATCCTGGGGTCCGGTGATAGTTACCGCGTTCAGGGCGTCTGCTACGGAACCACTAGCCTCGTCACCACCGTGACCGGTCACACCATCCAGCACTACATCCAGAAAGTTACCGTCGCCCAAGTCTCGGGTCAGGTAACTATCCTCCCCGTGGGCAGCGTTATCGTGAAGAATTGCTAACGAACTGGTGAGCATGGTTCTTGCATCCTCACTTGAATTTGATTTGCGGCAGATCAGCCGGCCAGTGCGGCAAGCTCAGAATCAGCGTCGAATTGATAGCGTTGCCAATGGTTCTCAGAGAGCCGGTCCAGTGCGGCCCGCCACACTTCCAGGGCCGCCGGTCGCCCGGGCATCTGGTCGTTTCGGAAGGTAACCAGGCGCAAGCATTCCTGCAGATCCTCCTCGAAGTCGGCAACAGAAGTGTACGCGCGTTGTCGCACTTTTGCTATGCACCCGGTTGTGGCTTCTCGCAACCCATCGCCGGCTGATGCAAACGCGCGGGCCAAGTCGTCACACTCGTTCTCAACCGATATGACTGGACGCTGGTTGTAGGGATCGTAGTATCCGGCGACGTCCGTGGGCGGGAGTTCCGGGGCGAGGTAGAACTTTATCATTTCGACGTAAAAATCGTGGACGTCCTGGGGGCCGCGGTTCCCCTGGCTACGCTCGACGCCGTGTCCGACCAACGCACTGGCGTCGATCAACGAAATGCGGCCGGCTCCGGGCGAGTAGAAAACGTTGTGTGGACCGAGATCCAGCAATGCGTAGCCGGCGTTAGCGTAGACTTCCTGCGCCTGCAACAACTGGGACTGGATTGGCCAACCGGTGACCAAGCCCGGCAGCACAAACGGATGCAGCGCGAAAAGGTTCTGTCCCAAGCCTATGGGCACCCGCAAGATGCGACTCCTGGGATCCCCGACCAGCGGGATCCCGGCTGCGCGCTCTTCCACGCGGACGGAGTAAGCCTGCCCCAATTCCTCGCCAAAATAGTGGTCGTGAATGGCAATTTCGGTAACACCGACAACCCGGGGCACCACTTCGCAATACTGTCCGGCTCTTTCGTAGGCTTCCAACGCCCGTGCTGTACGTTCCTCGGTGGGGCCGTGCATTTGACGACTGACCGTCTGCGGAGACGGCCGCTTCAATACCACCGGTTGACCGGTCTGTCGGTCCACAGCGGCGCGAACGTCGTAATCGGCACCACTCCCCAAAGGACCGATGAGCTCAAAACGATCCAGCGTGACGGTATCCATGATTAACAATCTAAGCCTGGTTGTGACCGCTAAGGATAGTGATCCAATCTTCCTTTTGCCGGATTTCGTTGATGACCAAACCGGCCCCCTTAATTGCCGAAACTGCTTCGTCGTTCTGGTCCACTATGATGCCCGATGCGATGAAAACCCCGTCATCAGCGAGTAAATCCGGGATGGCAGGGACCACCATACGGATGCCACGGGCACTGATGTTGGCCACGGCGACGTCGTAGTTCAAGCCTTTGGTCGCAGCGCTAGGGATGCTCCCGGATTGGGCGTTTACGAGCTCCGCGATTCCCGTGCGACGGAAGTTGCCTTGGGCTGCGCGCACAGCGTGTCCGTCGATGTCCACCGCAGTGATGTGCCCGGCTCCTAGCTTGGCCGCCGCGATGGTCAGAATGCCGGATCCGGTTCCCACGTCGAGGACAATGCTGCCAGGCCTAACCATTTCTTCGAGGGCTTCCAGACAGGAATTTGTTGTCGGGTGATATCCGGTGCCGAAAGCCAGACCCGGGTCCAGATCGATCACCACGTCGCCGTCTTGCGATTCGTACTCGATCCACGACGGTTTGATCACGAGGTTCTGCCCTACCCGGAGCAGCGTGAAGTGCTGCTTCCAGTTGTTCCGCCAGTCTTCGTTGTCGTCCAACGGGCGGATGTTCAGGTCCCCCAGATCGGCGACGCTGGACGCCAGCTTGATGCCGACCTCAATGTGGGCCAGCCGCTGGCGGGACAAACTCGGCAGATACGACCGCATGATTGCGTATTCGCCCGGCTTCGTCTCCACGCTCAAGCCGTACCCGTACCGTTCAAACAGATACGAGACGGGCTCGACGTACTCGAACGGGACGTTGATGCTCAATTCGTACCAGGACATCGCACCGTCAATTCCACCGCCGCGCTCCCCAATAGCCGCACACCACGCCCCCTATTCACCGCCGGACGTGAGGGTGTCCTTGATCCGGTCAAACAGGCCGCGTTGCTTGTCGTCGTTTTGAGGTTCTTCCGCCTCTGTGACGTCCTCAACCATCGCGCCTTCCGGTTCAGCAACGTTTTCGCTGACCGGTTTGCGGGTGGTGGACCGCTTTTTACGTGGAGGGGCAGGAGGCGCCTTGCCGTTATTCGCCAATGAATAAGCCAAGTCCTCCAGCAATTTGCGCTGGTAGTTATTCAGTTTGGTCGATATATCCACATCCACCAAGACGCGGATGTCTCCACGGCGGTCCGTAGGCCTGCCGTCGCGGCGGATACGAGGGACACCTCGGCCACGAACGCGGAACTGGCTCGCGGACTGGGTGCCAGGCGGAATTTCCACGTCGACGTAGTCGCCTTCTAAAGTCGGGACCGGCTTGGTCATCCCCAACGCGGCTTCAGCCATATTTAGCGACATGCGATACACCAAGTCGGAATCGTCCCGAACGAAGAGTGGATGATCCTGCACCCTAACCTGAACGTACAGGTTTCCGGGCGGCCCGCCGTGGGCGCCGGCGTCGCCCTCGCCAGTGATGCGCACCTGCATGCCGGTATCAACTCCCGCCGGGATAGTGACGGTACGGATCCGGCGACGCCGTTCGAAGCCCCGAGCGCGGCAGTTAGCGCACGGGGTTTCTATGGATCGACCATTGCCGTTGCAGCTAGAACAAGGCGTGGTCACCGCGAATTGACCGAACACGCTGCGCTGCGCGCGGCGCACCTGGCCGCTGCCGTTGCACGTACTGCAGGTATTGATGGCGGTCCCGGGTTCATTACCGGCTCCGGAACAGCGGTGGCAAGGTTCAACCCGATTGACTTCGATATCCTTGTCGCAACCAAATACGGCTTCTTCGAAGGTCAGGTTGACCCGTTGACTGATGTCCTCTCCGCTCCGCGGCTGATTGGCGGTCCGTCCACCACCCCCGAAAAAGGTGTCGAATATGTCCCCGAAACCGCCGAACGGGTCGAAACCGTCGAACGGGCGGTCGCCGCTACCGTTTACGCCAGCGTGGCCGAAGCGGTCATAGCGCGTTCGCCTCTCCTGGTCGCCGAGGACCTGATAGGCTTCGTTGATTTCCTTGAATTTATCCTCGGCACCGGGCGTTTTGTTCCGATCGGGATGGAATTCCATCGCCTTCCTGCGGAAGGCGCGGCGGATATCCTCTTCGTTGGCACCCCGGTCGACGCCGAGGGTTTCGTAATAATCTACGGGCATAGTTTTCTGTCGATTCACGGTTTGGGTCGATTATAGCGGACGCCGAGCGCATTACTCAACATCGGACAGTCGCACCGAATGGTCTTACGGGTCGGCATATGGGGGTCCGAAGCTGCGAAATATTCCAACGATTTCAGGACAAGGCACGGCCGGCCAATACACCGACGTAGGCAGCCACAAGGCCGACGGCCAGATTGGCGGCGATTGAAATGCTGGCGCGGCCCGGTTCCCCGACCAAAATGAGCCGCACGCCATCATAGGCCAATGTCGAGAAGGTTGTGAAGCCTCCCAACAAGCCAACGGTGAGCATTGCCCGTAGCTCCAGCGGCCACTCCGATCGGGAAATAAACACGGTGACCAACAGACCCAGAGCGAATGATCCCACCACGTTGACCCCAAACGTTCCGACTACGGTTTCGACTCCCAGGTACTGCGCCGCCAAACGGCCTACACCGTACCGCAGTACGGAGCCGGCAGCGCCGCCCGCAGCGACCAGCAACCAGATCACGCTACGCCTAAACGCCCCGCCGTTCGAGGGTTCGTTCCTCCAACTCTATACCCCAACCGGGACGATCCGAGAGGGTGATCTTTCCGGCGACTATCTCGGGCCTGACCGTAAAGAGTTCCTCCCATATGGAGTCCCGATCAGCACTAGGGAAGGTCTCGCAGATTTCGCCGACAGACAGGCCGGCCACGATGTGACCGTGCACCTGGGGATCATGATGGGGAGCCAGCCGCACGTTCTCGGCGGCACACAAGGTGGTGATGCGCAAGCACTCGGTCACGCCTCCGTCGCGGGTACTGTCGTACTGCATGACAGGCACCCCGCCCCGGCGAATGAGGTCACGCGCGTCCCAGCGGGTCACCGCGTTTTCACCCGACGCGATGGGGATGGTGGTCGATGCGGCGACTTTGCCCAATCCCTCGACCCGGTCATACTAATGGACTGGTTCCTCCAGCCAGCGGATGTTGAGCGGCTCCAGCATACGGGCGCCGCGAATGGCGGTGTCGACGTCCCATCCTTCGTTGACGTCGACCATTAGTCAATACTCTCACCGATTGAGCTACGAACCGAGCGTACTCGCTCGTAGGGCTCGGCTAGACTGACGTGACCGATGTTCAGCTTGATGGCCTCATATCCTATGTCAACGTAAGATTCGCACTCCTGGACCAGATCGGCGGTCGACTTGCCATCCTGGTAATACCCGCCCGTGACATAGCACGGCGCAGTGTTGGAGTGGCCGCCAAACAACTTATACACCGGCATTTCGGCCCCTTTGCCCTTGATATCCCAAAGAGCGATATCGACAGCCGCCAACGCGGTGAGGATCTGAGGACGTCCAAACCCAGACGCGGCCCAGCCGATTTGATGGCACGAACCGAACATTTCATCCCAGAGCTGTTCGTGGTCGACCGGATCGCGGCCCCCGAACATCGGTTTCAGCAGATCGACCACGGCACGATATGCGCCGTCGGCGTGAATGGCACCATCGGTATCCTGACGATAAACTCCGGCGAAACCCTGCCCTGCACCGTGTGCTTCACTGATCCCGTAGAAGCCGGCATCGGTATGGACGCGAACCAGGAGTTCGCTCACTCGGCCGATGGGTCGCAGGGCGGTCCAATACTCACGGTCGGGCGCAGGCCAGACCAGCGCGATTGCCTCAACGTCGGTGATTTTCATGTGAGTTCCTTGCCGTCGAATCTGCCCAGGCGGAAAAGCACAATATCGTGCTCGGTGTGTCCGTGCTCCGCCAGGTCGGCCATGATTTCGCCCACAACGCTGGCGAACTTGAAACCGTGTCCGGAGAACCCGGCGGCGACAGAGACCTGTGGGTGGTCAGACAGCGTGTCGATGATGAAATGCTCGTCGGGAGTGTTGGTAAACATGCAGGTCTTCAGCGCCAGGGTTGGGCCGGCCGCTTCCGGGAAGTAACGCTCGGTGAACTGCCGAAGGACCGCCTCGTCCTGGGCGTTGGGCTCCCGATCCATGGTGTCGGGGTCAACCTGCTCACGGAAGTGATTGAACATACCCAGCTTGAAGCCCGGTATACCGTAAGACGGGAAGCCGTAGAAACGGCCTTCTTCGACCTCCATGCCGAAGACTGGGAAATTCTCGGGGCGGAAAAGCTCCGGGCGAAAGGGCGCAAACCATCCCAGCACCTGCCGCTCCGGAACGGCATGGGCGGCGATTTCGGGCGCCACTTTGCCAGCCCAGGCTCCGGCAGTGACGATCAGGCGGCGGGCTGAATAGGTGTCCTTTTCGGTCGACACGACCACTCCGCCGCCGGCGGTAGGCTCCCAGCTCACCGCGCCCTCGCGGCCGTGGACCTCGGCGCCGATTTCCAGCGCCGCAGAAACGTGCCCGACGATACAACGCTCCGAGAGTACGAAACCACCCTGTTGTTCGTAGAGCATTTCCGCTTCTTCGGGGAGTTGATAGCCGGGCCATTCCCGGTTCACGTCGGGGCCGCTCAGCATGCGGTAGGGGAGGTTATGTTGCTTCACCGTTTCCAGCGATCCTTCAAGCAGTTGGCTCGCCCCCACGCCTCCGCGCACACATCCGGTGGTAACCAGGAGCTTTTCGCCGGCGACGTTTTCCAGCTGGTGCCAAAGTTCGTATGCCCGGTAGAGCAGCGGAACGTAGGAAGGGTCCTCGTGGTACGCGAGGCGGATCATCCGGCTCACGCCGTGGGACGAGCCCATCTCGTTGGGTATGTCGTACTGCTCGAGACCCAATACCCGCCAGCCGCGGCGGGCCAAGTGGTAGACGGCGGCACTCCCCATGCCGCCGACACCGATCACAATTGCGTCAAACTCTCGCATGTGCTTTCTCGGGGTCTATGCTCGAGGCAAAGGGTTGCCCGGCGTAGTCATGCGCAAGCTGTAAACCGACGTGCGGGCGGTGAACAGCATCGTGCGAAAGTCGGGGCCTCCGAAAGCGCAGTTGGCGGGTATTTCCGGTACTCGGATGATGCCGAGGTGCTGGCCGTCCGGGGCAAAGACCCACACGCCACCGGAGCCGGTGCAATACACGCGGCCTTCAGCGTCGACTGTCATGCCATCGGGGACACCATCCTCGGCCGAGGCCATGCTGCCGAAAACGCGGCTGTTGCTCAAGGAGCCGTCGGGGGCCACGTCGTAGGCCTGAACGAACTGGTTCTGCTTGACCTCACCGTCCCAATACTGGTCCGGGCGTTCGCCGAGTTTGCGGGTGTTGGACACGTAGAGCACGGATTCGTCGGGCGAGAAGGCGATGCCGTTGGGAAAATCGATGTCGTGGGCGGACATTTCCACCGTACCATCGGGCGCAATCCGGTGTATGGTGCCGGGGAACTCGATCTCCTGATCCGCTTCGGGAACACGCCCGCTGGGGTTGGTGATGAAGATGCTGCCGTCGCTGCGACAGACGATGTCATTGGGGCGATGGAAGCGCTTGCCGTCCCACCGGTCCGCCACCACGTTGATGGTGCCGTCGGGCTCCATGCGGGTTATGCGCCGGTTGTCGCCCTCGCACATGAGCAGGCGGCCCTGGAGATCCAGGGTCATGCCGTTGGTGCCGCCGCTGGGTTCGCGGATGATCTCGGGCGTCCCTCCGGCCGGAGACATACGGTGAATGACGGGCGGCTCCCGCCTCAGATCCACAAACAGCCAGTAGCCGTCCGGATGCCAGAGCGGACCCTCGGTGAACGCGAAATCGGTGGCGAGCTGCTGTGCCTCCTGGCCAGACTCGACAATTCCTTCCAAGTATTCGGGCATGGTTTGCCTCCTGGGCAAGAGTGTGAAAGCGAAAGCGCGCTACGCAGGCAGGTACGCAAGGTATTGTTCGGCGAAGTCCATGCCGACGAGATCGCTGAAAGCGCTCATTAGGCGGTGGGTGACGGGCCCCGGAACGTCACCATCGCCGACGGTTGCGCCGTTGACCGCTGACACGGGGCAGATGCACAGGCTGGTGGAGGTCAGAAATGCTTCATCGGCGGTGTAGGCGTCGTACAGATCAATGTCGCATTCGGCGGTGGGGATACCAAGCCCATCTGCGAGTTCGAGCGTCTGGTTTCGGGTCACTCCCTCCAACACGTACTGCGACTTGGGCGTCATTACCGCGCCGTCCTTGACCAGGAAGACGTTGCTGCCCCGACCCTCAGTCAGATTGCCGAATTCGTCCAGCAGAATCGCCCAGGCATCCGGGTCTTCGCCGTGCACCTCCAGCTCGCCCATGATGAGGTTGAGGTAATTGTGGGTCTTGGCGCGCGGGCTGAGGAACCGGGGAGGTATACGCGGAACCGATGGAGTGCTAATGCGGGCGCCGTCCCGGTACAACGGGGCACGTGCGGCAAAGGGGATGGCGTGGCTCTCAATGATGATGGTGGGTTGGATTCCCCCGGCGCGATCAGCGCCCTCCACCCCGCGGCTGATGCGCTGCATGACCCACATATCCTGGCCCGGAGGGAGCATAGGATGATTGTGAGCGACCACGGCCTCGGTGGCTTCCATCATCTCCGCCTTGCTCATGCCGACGTCGATGCGCAGGTAACGGAGGGAGTTGTACAGGCGATCGATGTGGCGATCCAGCCGGAAGGTCTTGCCGCCGAAGGTACGGGTAGCGTCGAACACCGCGTCGCCGTACAGGAACCCGCGGTCGTAGATTGATATCCCCACCTGGCTGGCCGGCGTAATCTCACCGTTGAAATAGACGATCTTTTCGTCTGCCATGGTTACCGTCCTTTGCCGCGTCCCCGGTACTTTCCTACCGGCTTCACGCGTTCGTGCGCTGTACCTGGAACTGGGCCTGCTCTTCCATGGGAAGGACTATGGCGGCACCGTCCAGGTCTCCGAGGCCCTGGTCCACGGCTTCTTGGAACAGGCGATGGGCAAGATCTCCTCCAGGGATGGGCGTGTCCAAATCCCGCGCCATCTCCTGAATGAGACCGAGGTCTTTGAGAAACACGCGCAATTGCGTCCGGATTCCCTCGAAATCACGGTCGAGCATAGCCGGGGCATTGCGTCCCAGGATGAAACTCTGTCCCCACCCCGAGTTGACCAGTTCAAACACCAGCGCAGGATCGGCGCCGGACTTGGCGGCAAGGAGCATGGCTTCCGCGGCCGCCACTTTGTGGACACCGACCAGCAGTTGGTTCACCAACTTGGCCGCAGTGCCAGAGCCAGTCGGGCCGACATGCCGCACGACGGCACCCATCACGTCGAACAAAGGCTGGGCCGCTTTGTAGGCTTCAGCCGGGCCGCCGACCATGATGGTCAGCATGCCGTCGGTGGCGCGCTCGGTGCCTCCGCTGATGGGGGCGTCCAGGAACATCGCGCCCCGGTTTTCGGCGGCAGCGGCGCAGGTTTTGGAGGTCGACGCCCCAACGGTGCTGTGGTCGACGATGATCTGGCCGGGACGGGCATTGGGCAGCGCGCCATCGTCGCCGAGCAGAACCGTCTCGCAGGTCGCAACGTCGGGCAGGCAGGCCAGCACGACATCGCAATTGGCCATGACCTCGGCAGTGGAGGATGCGGCGGTAGCCCCGGCATCCGCGATCTGGCGAACTTTTTCCTGGCTACGATTATGAACCATAAGGTCGTAGCCGGCGCGTAACAGGTTGTAAGACATGGGCAGACCCATACGACCCAAACCGATGAAACCGATCTTTTCAGTCAAAATTCAAACTCCCGCGATCCCGAGCCAGGTCGGTTCGGCAGGGGACAACGAACGATCTTCGATACGACTATGGTTGGCGTCAAATCGTGCGGCCCGACGGGGATCAGATGAGCCCTTCCGCCAAGGCGGCCGCTTCCACCAACTCCCATCCGTCTTCAATGCCCGGCAGCAATCGGTCGCAAGCCTCTGCCTTTAGCACCGCGCGGCCGGCCTCATCGCCATCGTCGACCGATACCAACGCCGCCGTGACCTGAGCAGCCTCGGCCGGATCAACTTCAGGCCGTGCGGTGAAACAGCAATGGCTGTAACCGGGGCTGCTCCAGAACACCTTCAAATCACCGGTGTCGATGCCGTGCCGTTCTCCTAAGGTTTCGAGCGCGCGAGTGCTGATGGCTCCCGCATCATAGGAGCGGCTCAATATCTGGAGGGCCACGTCGACCTGGTCCGAGCTATGTTGAGGGTCGCGTTGGTCGTAAAAATCGGCGGCAGCTAACGTGCGGGAGGGGTGGATTCCCATTTGCTTGAGGAAATAGACCGGCAACAGACCTGCTTCCACTGAATCACGCGCAGCGAACGCGAAACGGGTACCGGGCAGGTCCTCCACGGTGTCGATCGCGGAATCGGCCCGGGTAATAAACCTGGTGGTAAAACCAATATCTACATCGCGCAGAGCGAGCACCGGAGCTCCTTCCGGCAAGGCACGCCGCATCTTAACATGCGACAACGGACCGTTCCATGCCAGGTTGATTTCACCACGCGCGAAGGCATTAACCATCTCATCGTAACCGGAGTAGAGCACCCAATCGAATTCTACACCGTTGCGACGGAACACCGTTTCGAGCGCACGGCAAAGGTCGAGGTGTGCCGGGGAACCTGTTGCACCCAATCGGATCATCAGATCACCTCCCGTGTTGATGAGTTTCTACCGGATACACCGAGCTGCTGCCCATTGCTCAGGCGCAGTCTATCACCAGGTCAAACCGCTGCCAATCGAGTACAATGCGGCACGCTAAGAACGTTCAAGAACTGTCACGAACGGTACAGGGTTGGATAACTATGGGTCCACCCTCTCTGGCATCTCCAAGGAGCCGGGACGCATCAGGAGAGCAGGGACGATGGCGGCGATAGCAACGAATCCCGAAGCCCGATAAAACGAGTGGAACAAATCCAGGCTCGTCGTTTGCAAGAACCGCTGGTACTCGGCAAACTCCCGGGCTCGGGTGCTGGCGTCCAAATCGGGCATGGTGAGAGGAGAGGGCGTTTCGGTCAATATCGCGAGCATCTGATTGATCCCCCAAGCGGAGAGCGCGGCGATCCCGAGCGTCATCCCCAGCATGCGGGCCACGACAATCATCGACGCAGCCACGGCCCGGTAGTCCGAGGGCGCAGCGGCGACGGCCCGATGCATCAGGGGAGGTACCACCAAGCCAAAACCAGCGCCGGCCAGAACCATATCGATCGTCAGCCGCGGTTCAGCGATCTCGATCGGCCACCCGCCCAGGCGAAACATCGCAACTGCGATAAGCGCCAATCCGAGCACCATGACCCATCGCGTGTCCAACCATCGCAAAAGGAGGCCGCCGATGACAGCCAACAGCGGGATCGTCGCCGTCATCCTGAGCAGCCACAACGCCGCAGTGAACGAGTCGACGGGGCGTTGTGGCACATTCATGACCGTGTTGGCCATGATTGCCGTGCTCGCCATCGCCACAATCAGGGCGACGCCGACCAGCAATTGAACGACGTTGGCCAAGAGGTAGGTACGGGCCCGCAGCAGTATTGGGGACACGAGTGGCTGCGCGGCGCGGAAATCGACAACGACCAAAGCAACGGCACACAACGAGCTTCCGGCCAGAAGCCACCACGGCGTCAAAGAAGACATACGGAACAAACCGTCGTGCGCCATCGCCAGACACAGCAAGACGAGTGTGATAGTAAGCAACACGGCCCCTGGATAATCCATCCGGGCTCCCTCGCTGCGCCGGTCAGGCAGGAACAGGAGTGCTGCGGCGATAGTGGCAGCCTGGGGGACGTTGAGCCAGAATATGGCGCGCCATCCCCACAGCTCGATCACCGTTCCTCCGTATGCCGGACCGAGCATACTTCCCGCCTCAGCAGCGCCGGCAACGACGCCGAGGGCCAGCCCACGCTGGGCAGGCGGGACCAAACCGGCAGCGACGGCCAGGCTGACCGGTACCGCGCCACCCCCACCGATAGCCTGGACCACCCGGGCGGCGATTATCTGGTACATCGGCTCCAAATTGCCGTTGAGCCACTGCCACTGCCCGGCGAGAGCGACGAGGGTCGTACCGATTGCGAAGACAACCAGCGACAGCAGGTATACCCGCCGGTAACCGTGTACGTCGGCCAATCGACCGAGCAACGGCATAGCAGCTGTGTATCCGAGCAGATAGGCGGTTATGATCCAGATCACCGATTCGAACCGCAGGATCGGGATCTTGAGATCGGCCATGATCGCGGGCAGCGCAGTGATCACCACCGTCTGATCCAGAGCCGTAATGAATGTACCGGCAGCGACGGCCCCGACCAGAACCCACGGCGACAACCGTGGCGGAGTGAACGCAGTATGCATTTGGGCAGCCAGCCCGGTCCCAGGGGAGCTAGCCGCCAGACAGATCTATGAACTGTTCCGGACGAGTGATGGTTACTGGCTCTCCGATATTCGTGAGGAAGATCGTGCGGCTGGTTTCGGGAGAGTCGTACACCCCGACCGCTCCTACAGCGTTTATCCGGCGCAGCAGTTTTTGGCCAGTGTCGGTCCAGACCTCGATCTGCAAGGACTGGCCCTCAGAGGCGGTTATGGGGAGCCAGTCCATTGAGGACGCTGAAACAACGCCTCTAATTCTGTACGTCGGAACGCCGTCGATCGCCTCCTCACCCACCAGGACAGGATTTTCAATCTCGCCGACCAAGTCCGAGACGATATGCTGTAGACGATTGACCGAAAGGGGCGCAGATGAGGTGGGCTGCTTGAGCCACAGACCGGATATCGGTTCGATGGAAAAATATCCCTGCGACGTGACGACGGCGCGCAATTGGACGTAAGAGCCGGATTGGGGATCAACATCCGGGCGGGCCACGAGATAGGCATCGATAGAAAGTTCAGCCCCGGAGGTGGCGTTCCAGGTCCCAGCAATTTCGGTAATTTTGGCCCCGAAGTTGGGCACGTACATGCTTCCCACTTCGTGCGTCACCTGGAATTCAGCTGATCGAACTGCCCGCAGATTGGCAGCGGTTTCCGCCATCAGCGCCGCCGGGTCGGGAGCAGGTGTGAGCGCGGGTGTGACGGGGTCACGCGGCTGGTTACCGCATGCCACGGCAGTCCAAATTATTCCGATAAGCGCGGCCAGATATAATCCGGCCCTGGCGGTTGTCAGCGCGTCGACCAAACCGCGATGCTGCCGTTGGCGATGTCACGCAACTGTCCACCGTCGGCAGTTTCCAAGACGTACACCCTGGAGCCTCCTCCGCTGCTGCCGTTGCGCCTTTCCGACAGATATTGTTGCGTCCCAGCCACGACAAGGGCCGAGCCGTCTGGAGCCCAGGGCGAATGGCTCCTAGCGTACTGGTCAAAGAAGGCCAGCATCAAGAAAGTTTCCCCGCTGGGCGAAAAACGGAGCCCCGCGAGCGCGCTATCCTCCACGTCATCGGAGGCTAGACCGGGGACAATTCTCCACTCCATCGTGCGCTCTTCCGGGTTGAGGGCGACCCAAGCCAAGCGGTCGCCCTGCGGCTCCCAGAAAAAACCGAGCACCCAATCGTCCTCTTTGACAAGGCGCTCCGCACTGCCATCGACAGCCAAAAGGCGCAACCGACGGTACGCGGGAGAGCCCGCGATCTGACGATCCGCCACGGCAATGACCTCGCCGTTGGACGACCACAGGAAAGCGCATGCGCCCTCAACCTCGGCTAACCGGAGGGGGGCCGCATTGGGTTGGTCGGGTTGTGCCACCCATAGTGCTTCGCTGTCACCGCCGGGTGCTGACCAGGCCAACCGGGTCCCGTTTGGAGACCACGCAGGGGTGCGGAACGAACGGGAGCGGGCCAAAGGCTGTGCATTGAACTGTTGACCATCATGGTCTAACCTGACCAGAAGCACTTCCTCGCCACTGTGAACCGCCAGTGCGGCACTATTGGGCGACCAGTCGAAATACAGAGGCGCGCCCCGCTGCACCGCTAATGGAACCGCAGGAGAATCCAACTGCGGCGATGGTGTGGCGTCTACGACGAAAAGCGTCAGGCCTTCGGGGGTCGCCGCCGTCACGCCCATTTTTTGCCCGTCGGGGGACCACTGCACGTAGTGAGGAGTACCGTCCGCAATGGTAAGCGGAGCCTCGTTGACGAATGCCGCTCCGCCGACTCCGGTGGACGATTCCAGAGAGTAGACACTAATCTGTGCATCGCTGGGAGAGTTGCCGCGCAGGACAGAAACCGCGATACGGGAGCCATCCGGTGACCACACTGGCCAACTATATATCAGATCGCGGCGCTGAGCCTGGGCCAAGACTCCGCCGGCGCGTGCTACGGAACCGGCAGTCAGCAGGTTCCGACCGGACCCGTCAGGGTTGGAGGTGACCAGATGGCTGTCGGAGTCGATGTATGCGATGCGGTTGATAGGCATGGAGACTTCGTTATTTTCGGTACGGGCCTGATCAGAGGCGCAGGCTGCCACAGCCAGCAGAACCGTCGTGACGGCGACCAAGATCATGAGGCACCGGCGAGCGGGAAACAGTATCCATGGAGCCGTCAGACCCGTCGGCCACGGAATTATTCGGGCGCGCACGCGGGTAACGGTAGCATCCAACATCCCAATTAGCAACGGACGGGTAACAGTACGGCCCAGCATAGCGACAGGGCGTGTTACACCCGAAAACGGGACCATGAAACAGGCGGCTCCGAATCGTAAATCACCAGCGCAGAAACTGTGGTTTAATTGCCGGTGACAAACCTTTCGCGGCGCGGCAATACGAGACGGACTACGGTACCTACGATGACGATTCAAAACAACTCTCCCGCAGGCCGGGTAATAATGGTCCAGGGCACCGCGTCTCACGTTGGAAAGAGCGTCCTGGTATCGGCGCTGTGCCGCATATTCCGGCAGGACGGACTGCGGGTTGCGCCATTCAAGGCGCAGAACATGTCCAACAACTCGTATGTCACCGCCGATGGCGGGGAAATCGGCCGCGCCCAAGCCGTCCAAGCTGAAGCTGCCGGTGTTGAAGCCCGCGTGGAAATGAACCCCGTCCTGCTCAAGCCCGAAGCAGACAGTCACGCCCAAGTAGTGCTCATGGGGCGCCCCCTGACCTCCGCTCGGGCTCGCGACTATTTCGACCTCAAATCCACCCTCTGGGAATCGGTATCAAATTCCCTGGATGTTCTTCGCAGCCAGCACGATGTCGTGGTGATCGAGGGTGCCGGGAGCCCGGCGGAGATCAATCTGAAGGCAACTGAAATCGTCAACATGCGCGTCGCTCTTTACGCCAACGCGCCGGTCCTGCTGTGTGGCGACATTGATCGGGGCGGGGTGTTTGCTTCGCTTGTGGGAACACTGCAGCTCCTGGACGAAGCCGAGCGAGACAGGGTCAAGGGGCTATTGATCAACAAGTTCCGCGGCGACGCATCGCTGTTGACCGACGGTCTGACATGGCTGGAAGATTACACGGGCAAACCAGTGATCGGGGTCGTACACCATTTCCGAGACATCCATATTCCAGAAGAGGATTCCGTTGCACTGGATTTCACTCCGCCGCGTGCATCTTCGCCTGACGTTTTGGACGTCGCGGTGGTCCATGTCCCGCACATCTCAAACTTCGACGACTTCGACCCGCTGGCGCGGGAGCCGGGCGTATCCCTGAGGTACGTCCAGAGCGGCGAGCGGCTCGGTCGCCCAGATCTGGTCATCCTGCCGGGAAGTAAGACAACCATCCCGGACCTGATGTGGATGGAGCAGCAGGGATTGTCCCAAGCAGTGTTGGGCGCCATCGACCACGGTTCCTCTGTGATCGGAATCTGCGGCGGATACCAAATGCTGGGCCAAACCCTGTTGGACCCGGACCTAATCGAATCTGCCATTGGAGAGGCGCATGGTTTAGGTCTACTTCCGCTAGTGACAACCTTCACCGGGACCAAAGAAACCCACCGGGTGGAGGCCACCGTACGACAAGAGGCGTCTACACATGGACACCTGATGTCCGGCGCCGTTGGCGAGACGGTAGTTGGTTACGAGATACACATGGGGCGAACCTCGGGAGAAAGCGTTATACCCCCGTTTGCCGTGGTCGACCGAGCCGACGCAGCGATCACGCCAGAAACGGCGTTGGATGGCGCGCTCGACGCAAACGGCCGCGTCATGGGGACATACATCCACGGGTTGTTTCACAATGCCGGAGTCAGGCGCGCAATCCTGGGAGAACTGGCCCGGCGCAGAGGGGTCAGGCTACCGGCAGGGGTGGATGTGGCCCGCGATCGTGAGTATGACCGACTCGCCGACTGGGTCAGGGATAGCCTGCGTATGGATTCGGTCTACGAAATGCTGGGGTTAACACCGGCGTTATGAGCTCGATACATCTTGTATTGGGCGGCATCCGGTCGGGAAAAAGCGCCTACGCCGAACGAATGGCATTGGAAATCGCAGGCTGCGGTCCGGTCCTGTACGTTGCTACCGGAATAGCCGTCGACCAGGAAATGGCGGAGCGTATCCACCGGCACCGGCAGCGTCGCCCCCGAAGATGGAGCACCCTGGAGGCCCCGCTCAACCCGGTTGCAGCACTGCAGGACCAAACGGGCACAACGAACCGACCGCTTATTTTGTTGCTCGACTCCGTGGATGTTTGGGTGTCGAATCTGATGTTGGAGCATGAAGGTACGCCGACAATCGAGTTGGAGGCTCGCATTGTGGGCGCTGCGCGACGGTTTGCGTCTTATGTCAGGGAAACCGATTGCGAGGCGGTGATAGTTAGCAGCGAAGTCGGGCACTCGTTGATAGCCACGTCCGGAATGGGGCGTCAATTCCAGGACCTGCTGGGGACGGTGAACCAAGCGGTAGCGGAGGCGGCCGACGAGGTCACGATGGTAGTGGCGGGGTTGCCGGTTCCGATCAAGCCCCGGAGGACCGGCGCCTAACCGGCGGTCGCTGCGGGCGCGGCATTTCCCTGGTGTGATGACTGGCGAGACATTGGGAACGGCTTCTGCCCTGGCCCCGGGCACCTGCGGCGAGCTGGTGCAGGGAATGACCGGCGGAGTCGACTTCCTGGTCACCTGCCCGATAAATCAGTTTTCGCGGGCCACGGTGACCCTGACAGTTTCCCGTGGCGTCACGCCGGACGACTGCGTGCGAGGGATCGACCAACTCTCAAAAACCCGGCAGGCCGTGGCGCTCACGCTGAACCGGCTGCAAAATTGCTTGGGCGTTTCCGGCTTGATTGCCGATGTTGCCGTGGCCAATCCTGTGCCAGTGGGCAAAGGTATGGGAAGCAGCAGCGCCGACATAACTGCTGCGGTTTACGCCGTCTGCGAAGCAGCCAAAGTGCGGTGGACGCCCGAAACCGTGGCGGAAATCGCCTTGGCGGTTGAGCCAACTGACGGAGTGATGTTCCCGGGCATTGCCGTGTTCGACCACCGCAGTGGGCGCATAGCCGAACCGCTGGGAATGCCCCCTCCGATGGAAGTGATCGTCATCGACCGGGGCGGCCAGGTGGACACGATGGAATTCAACCGAGTGGACCGCACCTCGCATTGGCAGTCGGTTGTCGACCAAACGGACGAGGCTCTGGAGTTGGTCAGGGAAGGTATCCTCCGCTGGGAACCAGAGTTGGTCGGTCGAGGAGCCACCATCAGCGCCCGGTCGGGAGGGCCCGAGGATGCCGGCCCGATGGTGGAACAAGCGGTGGACTTTGCGGCGCAAATCGGAGCGGTAGGCGTGAACGTGGCCCACAGCGGGACCGTGGTAGGTGTCCTACTGGACGCTCGGAAAAGGCAAAGCAAGCCAGCGTTCCGGGAGGCGCAACGCGAGTTTGCCGCCGCTGCCAGTGTTCAACACTTTCGGATCATCGGCGGGGGAGTGCGCCCCGGCTAACCTAAAAGGGTCGGCGACTAACTTTACTTGGGTTGATCGCAACACAGGAACTGGCCAGCGTAACCTGCATATGATCCGAAGTACTCCTGGGCCCATTTCACGTAACTGTTCAGAGTTGGGAAGGTGAATTGATCGAAAGCGGGTAGCGGAGGTACTGGCGCTGGTGACGGAGGTTATGTCATATACCAGTGATGGATGGGGAAACCGATCTGACCACTGCCGACCGGGATACCCTCAATGCCGTCATCGTCCGGCAACGGGCCATCATCGAACGGCTGGAGCAGCGGATTGCCCAACTGGAAGGGCCGGCCAAGCCCAGCGGCTCACGTCGGATGCCCGGCCTGAAGCCCAAAGCCAAGGGGAAACCGGGCCAGCGCAAAGGTCCACGCAAGGCGCGTCGCCACGGCTTTGCTCGGGCCCGCATGATGCCCACCCAGCGGGTGGAGCATGTGGAGGAGGAGTGTCCCGATGGTGGGATCCGGCTGTCAGGCGGCTGGGAACCGCGCACCCGGGAGGTGATTGACCTGCCTCGAGTTCCGGTGCAGATCACCGAGCACGTCTACATCGCTCGTACCTTCCCCCTCTGCCGACTAGTACTCAGTCAACGTTGGAAAGGCAGGGGTAAAATCGCTGCAGTTTATTTCGGGCGTCCTGGGTGCTGAACCGCCAGTTGATGGTGGCGCCCGCGGCGTTGCGTTGGGTCTCGTAGGCCGTGATGTGGAGTTGCAGGGCGTCGGCGTCCGGGTTCCTCCCCTGGAGGCAAGCCCGGGTCAACACGCTGAACTCAATCTCCGCCATATTCAGCCAATCGGCGTGCTTGGGAGTGTGGTGAAACTCCAAACGCCGCACGATGCGCCGAGCCTCAGCAGCCGGAAAGGTCTCGTAGAGCGAAGCCATGCGGTGGGTGTTCAGATTGTCGAGAACCACCCGTACCACCGGAGCGTGGGGATAGGCCACATCCACCAGCCAGCGCATCTGGTGGGCGAAGTCCACCATGGTGCGTCGCTTCGGTGATCGCCACGTGGCGCCAGCCCGCCAGAGGCTCGCAGGTCAAGAAGAGATTGCGGGTGCCGCCCCGCCGGTACTCGTAGTCCTGGCGTCGCGGGCGTCCCGGCGGGGCGGGCAGCGGCGTGCGGGTATCGGCCAGCAGTTGGGTGGAGGTCTCGTCGAAGCACACCACCGGCCGGTCAGGGTCGTAGGGTTCCCCGTAGAGGTCCAGCACGTCCTCCATGGCCGCCACGAACTCTCCGTTCACCTTGGGGATGCACCACTGCTGCTTCCGCCACGGCTGGAGGATGTTTTTTTGAGCCGCAGACGCACCGTCTCGTGGGACAACGACTCCACCAATCCCAACTCCACCACCCGGTCGGCCAGCAAGCGCAGGGGCCAGTGATCATGGCCCTCGGGCGCATCACTGCACGCCAGCGCAATCAGGTGGGCTTCGCCACGATCATCCAACTTCCGGTACCGATTGGCTTGGGGATGGTCGTGCAGCACACCGTCCAATCCCTCCTCAGCGTACCGCCGTTTGGTGCGTAACACCGTGCGCGGCGACGTGTCCAAGGCCGCCGCCACCTGGCTCGCGCTCCATCCTTCATCAGTCCGGAGCAAGATGCGCGCCCGAGTGATTACCCGAGCAGAATGCTGGCCGCTTCGAATCAATTGTCGGAGCCCGGCTCGTTCCTCCACCGTCAACTGTACCCCGTACTTCTCCTGAACCATGGATGCCGCACCTCCCGCACCGTTGTTTCCCAGTCAGTGTAGGGATGCTGCTCCGCATCAACTCATATACGCCAATGCACGTTTGACTCAATACTAGGGTGGACACCATCGGCGTCAACCCAGGGCGTGGTGATGGGCAAGCAGCGTCTGGGGGTGAATGTCGTAAGCCGGATTGCCACCCTCAGGGAAGAGGCTCGGCTGCCCTTCCGCACCATCCGGTGGTACCTGGACACCGTGCATGGGCGGCGTCTCCGCCTGGGCGCCATCGTCGAGGCCACGCAAAGGGTCGCGGGCAAGGCCCCGGCAGTGGTGGCAGACATTCTGGAGCGCATCCGAGGCAGTCCGGTGGTCCACGCCGATGAGACCGGCGGGCGGGAGGACGGACACAACGGCTACGTGTGGACCTTCAGCACTCCCACCCCGCGGTTCTTCCTGCGGCGCGGCCGGGGCAAGACCGTGGTGGACGAAGTCCTGGGCGAGGAGTTTTCCGGTGTGCTGGTCAGCGACTTCTATGCCGCCTACCACCACCCGAGCCCTTGACCAATCGCGGCCCCAAACAACGCTGCTGGGCCCACCTGCTGCGGGATGTCCACCACCTGCGCATCCTCTGCCCCGAGGATCACCGATGCCCCGAGGATCACCGACTGAACCAGTGGGCTGACGCCGTCCACCATCTCTACCGCCAGGCCACAACCTTGACACATGGCTCCGCGAAACAGCCGCACACCGCCAATTTGCCTTTGAGCAGCGCCTGCTGGCCCTCTGCCGTCCCTACCGGGATGACCCGTCGGCCGTCCAGGCCCGGCTGTGCCGACGCATGGAGAACCACATCAAGGAACTCTTCGTCAAGGAACTCTTCGTCTGCGTGGCTCAACCGAAGGTGCCGTCGGACAACAACGCCGCCGAGCGCAGTTGGCGCCACCTGGTGGTCAGCCGGAAGATCAGCGCAGGAACCCGCTCCCACCAGGGTACTGATACCAAGATGACGCTGGCCTCAATCTTCGGCACCTGGCGGGCCCAAGGCCTCAACCCTCTCACCGCCTGCTACCATCTGCTCACTTCCCCTCAAGTCTGAACTATTACCATTTCACCGTCGCAGCGTATTGCCCGTCGCTTATTCCCCCTAAATGCCCTTTCAGGGGACATTCAGGCCACCTGGTCAATGCCCGTCCGATATGAACGTCCACGGGAAACGCATCCATTTTGTCCAGTGCAAACAGAGCGATGCAATCAGCGATTTTGTTACCAACACCCCTGCACTTCATCAACTCGCGTTTTACAGACGAATACGGCTGAAACATTAGCCCAGCCAAATCCAGCTCGCCAGCAAGCACGCGTTCGGCCGCAGCGATGATGTTGGGTGCCCGCTGCAATCCCAAATTCATTAAGCTCAATCGATTTGCCACACTTGCGTTCGACATCAATCTGGCTGGCGTAGGAAAGAGGCAACGGGATTCCCTGCCTAGCAACGCGGCCTCTCCGGAATCAGCAGCGATCCTCTCAACGATATCGCTGATTCGGCGTATGTTGTTATTCGCAGAACAGATGTAAGCGACTACACTTTTCCACGGGTCCTGTCTCAACAGGCGCATTCCCCAATGGCGGTCCACAAGTTCAGCAATATACGCATCCCGTCCGATGTCGTCATAAATGGCCAGAAGATCTTGATCTTCCCGGAGATACGTCCTTAGCATCTCATCGTCAGTCTCGGTCGCTTCTCGTTCTCCATCAGGCCCACCAATCCGATACGCAATACCCACATCGGTTTGGCGAACATGGATCAGGTTTGGACCTAAAACACCGGAAAACCAGTTTTCGGTCAATTCTTGCCAGCGAAATGCCTGACCCATCGTCAAGCTAAACCCCAAATCCAAAGGCTGCTTGACTTCCAGTTCCCGAACCATCTCGACCTCTCCGTTTACCGACCTTCGCGCCGGCGCGCGTGGAACAGGTACTGCTGGGAATAGCCAGCGTATTGGCCGAAGTGACCCTGGGCCCATTCGACCATGGCTCTGTCAGGCGGCTTCTTTTGCATCGGGAAATACCATTCGGCCAGCGCGCGGCGCACCCAGACGTCGACCGGGAAAGCCTGCAGTTTTTCCAACGAGAACACCGCGATGCAGTCGGCTATCTTGGCGCCGATCCCGTAGCATTCCATCAAACGAAGCTTCGTCTCTGGATAAGGGAGCCGTATCAACTCGTCGAGGTCCAGTTCGCCGTCGCACACTCGTTGTGCCGCCGCAACGACGTAGGGAGCGCGGAAACCCAGGCCCAACTCTCTGAGAAATCCTTCACCGGCCGACGCGAGCCGCTCGGGTAACGGGAAGGTCTTGCGTACTTCTCCACACAAATCCAGGGGTTCGCCCAAGCTATCGGCCATGGCTTCCATATTCTGGTGGATGCGCGGAATGTTGGACGTGGCCGAGCAGATGAAGGCGACCGTGCACTCCCACGGCTCCTGTCGCAAAATGCGCAGTCCCGGATAGCGGGCAACCATTTCGTCGACTCGACGGTCCCGGCGAATGTCCTCGTAGATAGCCTGGATGTCGTCGTCCAGGCGGAAATAGGCCCAAAGGCGGGCGGGCGTGGATTCCTGATCACCCGGAGCGTCGCTAGGAAACACGCGGTATTCCAAACCGGCCGAGCACTGCCTGAGATGGATCAACCGAGTGCCCAGAACACCGGAATACCAGCCGTCATCCAGTTTGCGCCAGCGGTGGGCCTGGCCGCTTTCCAGGCTCTCCGCGAGGTCGAAGGGCTGGTCTATTTCCAGTTGCACAATGTGGCACGGAGGACGAGGTCCCTTGCCAAACGGACGCAATTGCTCAGGCACGGCCGGGGCGGTCCAACTGCAGCCAGCGGGCCGCCTGGTCGCCGACACTGCTGATGCTGGAACGTTCGACCGTGCAGGGTGGCAGGGCATTCAGGAAACGTTCGCGGTAGTTTGCGGTCATGATGCGACGGTCCAGGATAACGACCGCACCTCGGTCAATCTTGCGGCGGATCAAGCGACCGAAACCTTGCCGGAACCTCACCACAGCGTGAGGAACCTGGAAATCGTTAAATGGATTGTTATGCAAGTTTCCCCGTGCCTTGATGATGGGGTCGGTGGGTACCGGGAAGGGCAACCGGCAGATTAACAAACCTCGGAGCACTCCGGGTGGCAAATCTACCCCGGTCCAAAAAGAAGCGGTTCCCAAGAGGACTGATTTCGGGTTCTCCCTCATCCGGTCCTGAAGCTGCCGCGGAGTGCCGTCGATCCCCTGTGCCAACAGGTTGATTCCGGCAGCGCGTAGGGGTCCGCGCACCTGAAACGACGCCTCCCGCAGAGCGCTGTGAGAGGTGAACAGCGCCATGAGGTGGCCGTCCAACGCTTGAGCCATATTGATGATGACCTGCGCGGTGCCGCGTGCGTGTTCCGCACCGCGCCGGGGATCTGGGAGATCTTCGGGTATCATCAGGAGGGCATTGCGTTGATAGTTGAAAGGACTGCCCAACGGGTCTGGAGAGCCGTCGTCTGGAAAGCCTAGCTGTTGCCGGATGAACTGGAAATCCCCGTCGACTGACAGAGTAGAGCCAGTGAGTACCACGGCCTCTTTCTGCTGGAACAGCTTTTGCGACAGGATGGGGCCGACCGACAGCGGGGTGGAGTGCAGCGTGATGTTCCGCCGCACCAAATCGATCCACTGGATCTGCTCCTCGTCATGGCACCCGAAAACGGTCGCCAAGCGGTCGCCCAGTAATGATATGGAGTTGATCGCTCCGACCAGTTCGTTGACTGGGGTGTCATCCACCAGTTGCGCGTTACCCTGTTCGAGGAATCCTCTGATGTCCTTCAGCCTGTTCACGCTTTCCGTCAGGTACGCCGAGAACGACTCCCATTCACGGGTGAGGGCTCCCCATTCGCCGGTCTGTCGGACGTTCAGCTCAAGCGACAACGGTTGGCGGTCATGGTCGCCTCGAACATGGGATTGATACTGGCGGGTGATCCCATCCCATAACTGCTGCCAGGATTGCAAGGCCTGATTGCTACTGGCCGTCGTGCTGGTCAAGGCGTCGCGCACCCGACCGAGGGTTTCGTCTTCGGGCGACTGGTTGGCTACCGCGGTCAAGTGTCTGATCAGGCGGTAAACGCTGTCCAGCTCCTGCGGCAAGCCGTCCTCGGCGATTTCAAAACCCAACTGCCGGCTCGCCTCTTCTTCCAAGTGGTGTGCTTCGTCGATGATGAGGTGCTGGTAATCCTGCAACACAGTGCCGCCTACGGCCAAATCCGCCAGCAGCAGCGCGTGGTTAACTACCAAAATGTTGGCCGCCTCGGCTCGTTGCCGGGCCTGGCGAAGGAAGCAGGGTGCTCCGCCTCGGAATGACTGGCACACGCCCTGGTTGTCAGCGCAAACTCGCGACCAAGCTCGCTGGTCACCAAAGCTTAAGTTAAGGTCGGTTCGGTCGCCATTTTCCGTGTCGTCCAACCAAACCGCAGTTTTGCCCAGCACTCTGGCCTCATCCTCAGTCAAAGAGTCGGACGTGCCGAGACTTGACCACCGGCGCAGGCAAACGTAGTTTGACCGCCCTTTAAGTTGGGCCGCCCGAACCGCTCCCGGCTCCAGGATGCCGGCCTCTTCCAAAATGGAGATTACCGCCGGTATATCCTTATCCATCAGCTGCTCCTGCAGGCTAATGGTGTTGGTGGATATAACAACGCGGTGACCATGGGTGGCAGAGTACAGAACCGCAGGGAGCAGGTACGCAATACTCTTGCCGATGCCGGTACCACCCTCAACGATGAGCTTCCGGCCCTGGTAGATAGCGCGGGTGACCGCTTTCAGCATCTCGGCTTGCTGGGGTCTATCCTCAAAGCCAGGAAAAGAGTTCGCGAACACACCGTGGGGAGCCAGCAGATCCTCAACCTGCTGCTCGGTAAGCGCGCGGCGCACGGCGTCACCCGGCTGATCACCGGGATCGCTCGATAGTCGCTTGGCCAGGCCATCCAAGTTCAACCCGTTGAGTCCGACCGCCCCGGGGGTTCCTGGCGCCGAGTTTGCGCCCGCAGCATGCGGCACCAGCTCCTCGAGCAAGTCTGCCACCGGGGCGTTGGCCGTGCGGGCGGCGCGGGCTATAAACGCGATCTTGGCCGCCGGGTAGGAGGCACCCAGTTTCAGCAACCGATGGAAAACCAGCGCGGTGGTTTCCGCGTCGGCTACGGCGCGGTGCGCCTGGCTGTGGTCGAGCTCCAGGTGCTTTGCGAGCGCGCTCAAGTTGTACTCAGCCAGGGTGGGCAGGAATATCGACGCCAGGTCCCAAGTGTTGTAGCTACGGTTCGCCAAGTGCAGACCGTGGGACGCTAGGAATGAGATATCGAACGCGATGTTGTGCCCGACGATGGGCAAATCACCGACAAACGCGGCGAACTGCGCCGCGATCTGCTGAAATCGAGGCGCCCGTTCGATCTGGGACGGACTGATGGACGTCAACTGCTGTATAAACGCCGGGATAGGACGGTCCGGGTTCACGAAGGTTTGGTATCGGTCCAGCACCACGCCGCCACACAATTTGACGGCACCCACCTCAATTATGGCATCGGCGTTGGCGTTCAGACCGGTGGTTTCCAGGTCAACGCTAACAAAATCGCGCTCAAAAATGTCAGCCTGGGGCAATAGCGTAGGAGTCATTTTGACGGGAAGTTCCGACCCTTCATCCCTGCTGAACTGAGCGCAGCTGATACGGACGCAGGGATCCCTGCCTGAGGCCTTCTAAAGGACGGAAGTCTCCACGATGTAGGGCAGATAGGAATTGTGCCTCGTCGAATATCTCGTCGGGGAACTCAGTGACGAACCTGCCGAGTCCGTGCGTGCTATGGGCGTCGCTGCCGCCGGTCACAGGAAGATTTAGCCGGTGGGCCACATCGGCGGCGAACCGGTTTTCTTCGTCCGACGTGCCGCCGTTGGCAACCTCTATGGCGTCGGCCAGTTGGAACACCGGATGCGTCATAGCAGCATCGGGATCCTGGGGGATCGGCTCGTGAGGATCGGGATAGAGGTACGGGCGGGTCCTGTGGTGTTGGCCGAGGACGCCACGGAAAGGGTGAGCAGACACCACGAAGCCGCCGGCAGCATGGGCGGCTCTGCTCAGTTCCCCAGCGCGGTGGAAGCCGCTCTGGTACCGGTCCACGCCAAAAGCCAGGACGTGCCCCATATCGGTATCGGCTTCCATGGCCCGGATGAGCACGACGTTGTGCTTGGCGGCGAAGGCGGAAAATTCGTGGCGGTCCCAGGGTCCAGCGTGTTCGGTGATGCACAGGCCTCGCAATCCCAAGCGTTCTGCCTCAAGGATGAGATCTTCGGGGGTAAGGCTGGAATCCGCGCTGCCTTTGGTCGTATGGATGTGTAAGTCAAAGATGCGTGACATAAGCACTACCAGTCTATGCGTAGCCTGACACGGCGTCAACGCCGCGGCGGCGTTCCAAGCGCTGCCCCTCTGATAGAATGCGGGCGAATCCCTCGTTCGGCGGGCGATATTCCCAGGAGATGACAGAGATGGCAAAAGTAGGTTTTATTGGTCTCGGAACTATGGGCGCCAGCATGGCGTACAACTGCCTGCGTGGCGGCAACGAGATGGTGGTCCACGACATCAGGAGGGAGGCGGCAACCCGACATTTGGAAGCGGGCGCACAATGGGCCGACAACCCCCGCGAGGTCGCCGAAACAACCGACGTGGTGTTCACTTCCCTCCCGGGACCTGTAGAAGTTGAAGCAGTGTCGCTAGGTGAAGACGGGATCATGTCGGGCATGTCCGCAGGCAAAACCTATTTTGACCTCAGCACCAGTTCACCCACGCTGATCCGGCAGATCCACGACCGCGTGGCGACGCAGGGGATCAACGTGCTGGACGCACCGGTGAGTGGAGGACCGGCTGGAGCGGCAAGTGGCCGGCTGGCCATCTGGGTTGGCGGGGACAAGGCGGTTTTCGACCAGCACAAAGCGGTCCTCGATTCCATCGGTGACGCCGCCTACTACGTGGGACCCATAGGCAGCGGGGCCATCGCCAAATTGGTGCACAATTGCGCCGGTTACATCGTCCAGACGGCGCTGGCCGAAGTGTTCACGATGGGGATCAAGGCGGGAGTCGACCCGTTGGCACTGTGGCTTGCCGTTCGCAAGGGAGCTGGCGGACGTCGGGGAATGTTCGAAGGACTGGCCCAACACTTCCTGATCAACGACTACGATCCGCCGGATTTCGCGTTGCGGCTGGCGCGCAAGGACGTGGACCTGGCTGTAGGAGTGGGGCGGGAGTTCGACGTGCCGATGAAGCTGGCTAACACCACGCTGGCCGAGTTGACCGAAGCCCTCAACCGCGGGTGGGCCGCCCGTGATTCGCGAGTGGCGATGCTTCTCCAAGAAGAGCGGGCGGGAGTAGATGTGCAGGTTGATCCCGACGATCTGCGTCGCGCGTTGGAAGAACAGGGCGGCTGATCGCGCAAGGCAACCCGTCAACAATACAGGCCGTCTTTCTCATTAAGGACGGCCTTTTCTTGGCGGCTCGCTGGCTGGTCAGAATGTTTTCCCGGATCTGATCGATACTCCGACGACGGGCAACGCGGACGTGAGGAGTTAGTCCGCAGCCGCCGCCCAGCGCAGAACAGGGCGGCGTGCCGCCGTTGCTTCATCGAGCCGGGAGACCGGCGTGGAGTGGGGCGCGTGCTGGACCAATTCGGGGTCGGCTGTAGCCTCGGCGTCTATGGCTCGAAGGGCGTCAATGAACGCATCCAGTGTCTCCCTGGTCTCGGATTCCGTGGGCTCGACCATCAAGGCTTCGTGCACGATTAGCGGGAAGTACATCGTCGGGGCATGGAAGCCATAATCCAGGAGCCGCTTGGCCACCTCGAGGCCGCTGACGCCCCTTTCCCGCTGCCGGTCGGCGGAGAAGACCACCTCGTGCATGCACGTGCGGTCGTACGGCAGTTCATAAATGTCTTTGAGCGATTCCATGATGTAGTTGGCATTGAGTACGGCGTTGCCACTGATGGAAAGCAATCCGGCGGCGCCCAGCGTGCGGATGTAAGTGTAGGCGCGAACCAGGACGCCAAAGTTGCCGTGGAAACCGCTGATCTTGCCAATGCTCTGCTCGGGCTCGGAGAGCAAGTACTCGCCGCGGTCGTTTACCGTTACGACCGGGGCGGCCAGGTAGGGAGCAAGATTCTCGCCGCAGCAGACGGGGCCAGCGCCGGGACCGCCGCCTCCGTGTGGGGTGCTGAAGGTTTTGTGCAGGTTCAAATGGCATACGTCGAAACCCAATTCTCCAAGCTTTGCGCGTCCGAGCAGCGCATTCATGTTCGCGCCGTCCCCATAAACCAAACCGCCGCATTCGTGGACGATTTGGCAGACTTCGAGGATGTTGGTATCGAACAGGCCGAGCGTGCTGGGCAAGGTTATCATCACACCGGCGAGATCATACCCGGCGAGTTCCTTCAAAGCAGCGAGGTCCGTGTTGCCGTCGGCGTCCGACGGGATTGTGACCACGTCGAAGCCGGCCATCGCTGCGGAGGCAGGGTTGGTGCCGTGGGCGCTGTCCGGGATGCCCATCCTGGTGCGGCGGGAATCGCCGCGCGCCAAGTGGTATGCCCGCATCATGAGAACGCCACCCAGTTCGCCATGAGCGCCAGCGAGAGTTGCCAAGCTGGTGACGGCCATGCCCGTGACCTCTGTGAGGAAGTCCTGCAATCGATACAGTAGTTCCAGCGCTCCCTGGGATTGCTCCGCTGGCTGCTGCGGATGGATTCCAGCGAATCCCGGCAGGAACGCGATTTCATCATTTACCTTAGGGTTGTACTTCATCGTGCACGAACCCAGCGGGTAAAAGTGGGTATCGATGCTGAAGTTTAACTGGCTCAGCGCGGTGAAATACTGGACCACCTCGGGCTCCGAAACCTCTGGGAGCGGCAGATCGTCCCGGAGGTAAGCTGCATCGGGCAAGGGGGCAGTCGGCACGTCCAAGCCGGGGGTAATGACCCCAACTCGGCCCGACACGCTCCGATCCATGAGCAGCTTAGTGGTGTCTCGGTTGCCACCTTTATTCAACATCGTAGGTTGTCTCCTTGCGTCATGGCCGCTCCGTTTCCCGCTCACCCGATTGACTGAATTACGGAGGCGGAACCGCCACTACGCAGCTTATTCAGTTTCTCCGGTGGGCCAAACCTACCCTCGCGGAGAGGGCTTCACCCATCGGATTGCAAACGACAAAATCCGGCTGCCCCGCCAACTCCAGACGGCGCTGGCGGCCACGACGGTGACCACACCCGCGACGAAGGCCGCCGTGCCTCCCCAAGGGAACAGCAACGTGGTCCCGAAAAGCGCGAACAGCGCCAACATGGCAACCAGCCAAAACAGGGCGCGCCAAAAAACGCGCCGGTTGAGTCTACGGTCCGATTCGCGGACGATTGCCTCGACCTCTTCAGGTGTCGCGTCGTCCCAACGAGCGATTTGGGCGTTCATGTCGCGGATTTGGCGCCTGACGGCGATGGAACCGCAAATGAACATGCTGCAGGCCGTGATACTCATCAGTACGATACAGGTCAGGAATCCGATCTCGAACCATAACACGCCTGTGGGCAGCCAAGACACGCGACCATCCAGCAGCGACTTGGCGACCAAAAGAGCCACCATGATGCCAGCCAGGGTGAGACCAACCACGAACAAAGTGCGTTCTTTGCACCGCAGACCCAACCATCTGACGTAAACGTCTCGGTCGGAGGCCGCCCCTTCGTCTCCGAAGGGATCCGCATAGCGCCGCGTCCGGCTCAAATTTGAACGGTAGCGGTCGATCATAAGGAGTTGCTCGTAGTTACAGCCTAGCGACCGGGTCCGACTGCTGGTCCTGGAAGGCGGTTGCGGTCATTTCGCGGCGGCCAATGCGTCCACCAAGGAGTCGATATCTGCCCGCGAGTTCATCTCGGTCACGCAGAGCAGCATACCGTTTTCGAACCGGTCGCTGACGTCGAGGCCGCCGAGTATGTTGCGCTGCATGAGCCGGCGGTTGACCTTGGCCGGGGCTTCAGGGCAGGTGACGACGAACTCCTGGAAGAACTCTCCCGATTGGGGCAGGGCATATCCTGCCAGCCCGGCAATGGCAGAGGCGGCGAAGTGCGCCTTGTGATAGCAGAGTTCGGCCACTTGGCGCAGCCCGTGCCGACCCATCGCCGACAGGTATATGGTCGAAGCCAGCGCGTACAAGGCTTCGTTAGTACAGATATTGGAGGTGGCCCTTTCCCGACGGATGTGCTGCTCGCGGGTTTGCAGGGTCAGCACGTAGCCGGTGCGACCCTGGGTGTCGGTGGTGCGGCCCACCAACCGGCTGGGCATCTGGCGAATGTACTGTTGCTTGCAGCTGAACAACCCCAGATACGGACCGCCGAAAGACGGCGGAATACCGATGGGTTGTCCTTCACCCGTCACGATGTCTGCACCGAAATCTCCCGGAGGCCTGAGCATCCCCATAGCCAAGGGGTCGGTCGACACCACCAGCAAAGCCCCATCGTCGCGGGCAGTGGCAGCGAGGCCGGCAAGGTCGTCCAGTCCACCATAGAAGTTGGGATATTGCGCCACCACGCCAGCAGTCGCTTCCGTTACGTTTGCGCCGATATTCGCGGTTGGAACGACGTCGATGACGATTCCCTGGGCCTGACAATAGGTGGCGATCACCTGCCGATAAGCCGGCGCCACGGTGTCGCTGACGACGACCTGTTGCCGACGGGTCACCCGGCAGGCCATCAGAACTGCCTCGGCGAGACTGGTGGCCCCGTCGTACATGCCGGCGTTGGCGACTTCCATGCCGTAGAGGGAACTGATCATGGTTTGGAACTCGAAGATGACCTGCAAGGTACCCTGGGACACCTCAGGCTGGTAGGGCGTATACGCCGTCAGAAATTCGCCACGGGTCATGACCGCCTTCACGATAGAAGGAATGAAGTGGTAGTAGCTGCCCGCGCCCAGGAATGACGGTCCACTGGCCAACGAGCGATTTCGCCCGGCGATCTCTCCGAGTTCCCGCTGAATCTCCAACTCCGACATGGGGTCGGGGAGTCGCAGCGGTGGATTTCTGTAGTCATCGGGGATGTCCGAGAACAGCTCATCGACGCTGCTGAGGCCGACTGCGGCCAGCAGCTCGTCCTGTTCGGCGAGGGTGTTGGGGATGTAGTGCGACTGGAAGTTGGTGACCATTCGGGGTTGCTCCGTTTGGTGGTTAAGTTGTCAGCGCGGCGGATACGCGGTTCGTATTGGAAACTCGGGATGGTTCGCCGCAGTCTACAGAGGATCCGACCGATGCAGGATTGAGGGTCAGGCCAGCACTCGATAGCGATAGCTCGAGTCCAGGAGGTCGCCTTCAGCAAAGCGGTTGAACCGCAGCGGGGAGAGGTCCACGTCGCGCGCTTTGCCTTCGGCCACCAGCTCGGCTACCGCCTTGCTGATCGCGGGGGATAGCTTGAAACCGTGCCCGCTGAAACCCACCGCGCAGAACAGACCCTCAACTCCGGGGACGCTGTCCAGGATGGGATGCCAGTCCGGCGTGGTGGTGAACAGACCGGACCATCCGCCACGGTAGTAGGAGTCGGACATGCTGGGGATACGGCGGGCCAACCGTTCCCTGGCGGAGGCGGCGGCAGACAGATCGATCCCCTGGGGGTATGCGTCGGGATCGGATTGCTCCTCATCGTCGCCAAAACCCATCGTGGTGAAGTTGGAGCCGTCAGGCCGGAAGGAAAAGGACTGGCTGATATCGCCAACGGTGGGATGCTGGGGAACCAGTTCGGCCGGCCGGGCCACGGTGGCAACCTGGTGGCGAACCGGAAGCAGGGGTATGTCCACTCCGACGCCGGCCAAGACCTGTTTGGACCAGGGGCCGGCCGCGACAATGATCGTATCGGTGGCGACGCGGTCGCCCGCGGCGGTGACGACACCCTGCACTCGGCCGGAGGTGGTATCGATACCGGCAGCCGGGTTGCGGGAGGCGATCACGGCGCCGGCTTCCCGAGCTCGGGCGGCATAGGAGACGGTGACCTGGTACGGGTCGGCGTAGCCGGAATTGGGTTCCCAGGCGGCTCGCTCGTCGTCGTACAGCGCCACCATGGGAGCCAGCTTGGCGAGGTCGTCCTGGGACACCACGGAGGTGGGCACGCCCATTTCCTGATGCATGGCGACGTTGCGTTCCAGGCCGCCCTGGTCGGCCTCGTTGACCACCACCAGATAGCCGGTCTGCACGAAGCCGGAACGCCCACCGACGCGGGCGTCGAAGTCGGCAAGGACCTGCAAACTCTGCCACGCAAATTGCGTGGTTATCCGATTGGAGTAGTGCATGCGGCAGATGGCCTGGGAGCGGCCAGTACTGCCGGAGCCAAGCACGTCCCGTTCCAACAGGACGGTATTGGCGATTCCGAGCTGCGCCAAATGGTACTGGATAGCGCAACCGATGACGCCGCCCCCGATGATGACCGCGTCGGCTACGCTGGGGAGGCTGTTACTGATCAATGCCTTTCCAAGACATGACGCGGTTTACGTCGATCTCAATGGCAACCAGTTTCTGGTCGCCCTCGGCCAGGTCGGCAGCGTCCTGCTCGCCTCGTTCCGCGCCTTCGTACCTGGAGAAAATCCGGCGCACCGCGTCCTTGAGGTTGTCGTTGCGTACCGTGGCGTCGCCCTCAAGGATGACGTATTGATACGGCCATTCGTCGGTGGCTACGGAGATGGTCACCCTGGGGTTGCGCCGCACGTTCCTAGTCTTGACTGCCGCGTCGCCCGACACCACGGTTACTTTTCCGTCTTCCCACTGGTACCATACGGGCGAAACGTGGGGAGAACCGTCTTCGCGAATTGAGGCGAAATGGGCAACGTGCGGCCCCGCAAGGTAGGCGTCGATCTCCTGTGGCGTCAGTCGCGGCATCGTTACCTCTATTTCCACCCGGCGGCCCTGCACGGGTTGGTGCGTGCGGGGTTGGGGTGCAGGTATCATACCATAAGCGATTTTCGGCCCAAGGCGGGACCGGCGATTCCGCATCGGGCTTTGCTGCGTGGTTCCCGATCGGTAAAGCTCGATTGTGCACGTCCGTGAACGGGTTCACGCTCGCAGCGAAATGGACGCAATCGCCCTGTGATACAATCCGGCGGCACAGGGGGGCGCGGGTCATCCAACGCGCCCTCAACTGCCTACCCGTTTAGCATGATCCTGCCAGTGGCGTTCAGCATTCCAGCCTACCCGTCGGAGACGAAGCGTCGCCAGAGAGTCGGAGGCTGCTAGCAATGCGGCGGCCCAGGATCTTCTACGGGTGGTGGATCGTCATCGTCAGCCTCATTGCCGACGGGATGAAACACGGCAGTTTCAACCGTGGTTTCACGGTTCTCTACGTTCCGATAGAGAGCGACCTCATCTTCCCCAAGGACGTCCTGGGCTTCAGTCCGCAATCGCGGACGATGTTGGGGCTGGCGGAAGGCCTGGGCCGGTTTATGGGCGGTGTCCAGGGCCCGCTCATGGGATATTGCACCGACAGGTTCGGCCCTCGCGTGATGCTGGCCTTCGGCGGGTTGATGTCCGGTTTGGGCTTCATCCTGCTGGCGCGCACGACCAACTTCTGGTGGTTCCTGCTCGTGTTCGTGATCGTCCTGTCGGTGGGGTTCAGGTCGGGTTACAACAACGCCTCGATTGCGGCCGTAAACAACTGGTTTCGTAGGCGACGCGGCCTGGCGATGTCGGTAGTCAGCATGGGCAATGGGCTAGGCGGCGCATCCGCGTATCTCGTCGGCCTGCTCGTTTTCCTCGTGGGATGGCGCGACGCCTGCACGATCCTGGGTTTCGCCGTCCTGGCCGTGGTTATCCCACTGTCGTATTTTTTGCGTCGCGCCCCCGAGGATATGGGTCAGCTGCCGGACGGGGACGTGCCCGAACTGGCCGGCGTGAACCCGTCCGACCGGAATGCAGCTGTGCGCCGACGGTCAACCAACGGAGGGGATACCGACTTCACCGCTCGAGAGGCGATGCGAACTCCGTCGTACTGGCTGCTGGTCATGTCAACCGGTTTCCGCAACATCGTTCACGCCGGCGCGTCGTTCCTGATGGCGCCGCTGATCATATGGTTCATTGAGGCCGGAGTCCCCGTCGACCCGACGTCCGAGCAAGGCCAGAAACACGTCATCATCGCTGCGGCATTCGTCAGCGGGTTTTCTCTCGCCAATATGTTGTTCAACCCGTGCGTCGGATGGATCGGCGACAAGGTGGACCGACGCAAACTCAGCGCGCTCTGCATGGTCTCCGGCGCAATAGCATTGGGCTCGCTGCTCACCGAGAGCGGACACATCTGGCAGATCGCCGTGTTCATGCTTTTGCTGGCCTTTGCGGAGAGCGCAAACCCGCTCAACTGGGCCATCATGGGAGATTTCTTCGGAAGGCGCTCTTATGCGACCATACGCGGGTGGCAGCATCTGCCGGACCAACTGGCCTCGATGTGGACCGCGATGTGGATGGGAGCCATCTACGACTACACGAACAGCTTCTACTGGGCGCTGTTCCCGCTGGTCGCGCTGTACATTGCTGCAGCCATTGGTTATTGGTTCCTGCCGCGGCCTCCGCTTCCGAGGCGATTGCAATTGCAGCAGGAACGCAATATTGCACGTCACAATAGGGGCACGCGCGCGGCTCCTGAGCCCGCTGACTGACCTTTCTTGCCGTGCGTAATATAGCCGAACAATGGCTACCATGTCAGAGCCGACCTTTCTCGCCGCTAGGCGCAGTTTTTACGACACTTTAGTCGAAAATCGGTGCCTTCAGATCGACAATGGTATCCCTAGCGTCGCAGACGGTTCCAGCGTACAAAGTTGCGCCATCGCGGCCGAATTATTTGCCAACCTGAATGTATCTGCCTCAGGACGACGACTTTCAGGCCAGCGCGCAGGCGCTCAGTTCGAAGCGGCCTGTGCAGGATACTTGGCTAATACATTCCTTGCGCTTAATAACGTCCGTCCCGGCCATTGGCAGATTGCTCGTAAATTAGCAATCACACATTTTGATCAATACGACCATCTGCTTACGTTGTCCGAATTAGCAAAGGTCAATATCGATTTGGCCGCGGCAATGGTCAGCGATTATCTGGTCGAACCAGATATTGTGATCGCTCGTTATCCCATTTCGGAACAGGAATTGGGTTCGTTTGTAGACAGTACCGTAGGCCTTCGCACTCCGCTACGCGCCGCCAACGGAGGCAAACCGCTGCTCCACGCCAGTGTTTCCTGCAAATGGACCATTCGAAGTGACCGATCACAGAATACGAGGTCGGAAGCATTAAGCCTTGTCAGAAATCGCAAAGGCCCGTTGCCGCACATCGTTGCCATTACTGCGGAACCGCTACCGCAGCGCATCGCTTCGATCGCGCTGGGAACCGGGGACATGGACTGCGTTTACCACATCGCCTTGCCTGAACTCGAACGATCGGTGATGTCTGTGGGCTCAGCCGCCTCTCAAAAATCATTGGCCACGATGATTTCGGGTAAACTCCTTCGTGATATCGCTGACCTACCACTGGATCTAGCTATCTGATTTTCGGCGCCCGAGTCATGCTTACCAACCACAAGATGTGCGCCCGCCAGCGATTGGACTCCTTGTTGGCAGGCGATCTTTCATTTCAGGCTCCGGCTCGTCAGGCTCACCCGCTGCATGCGCTGCATCCGTTTGCGGCGAGGTTCCCGCACGGCCTGCCGGGGTACTTCATCAATGCCCTGACGGAGCCGGGCGCTACAGTGCTAGACCCAATGTGCGGCTCGGGGATCACCCTGCTGGAGGGTTGGGCTGCCGGGCGGTCGGTAATCGGTGTGGACCTGGATCCGCTGGCGCGGCGGCAAGCGTCGGCCCGGACCACCGCTCTGTGCCCCAGCGAGATCCGCGAGGCGGGACACGCGGCGCTCCGACAGACTGCCGACCTCGCCGCCGGGTTGGGAGCGCACCCGGATCCGCTGCGGGCGCTGAAGGCCAGTATGGATGCGCCGACGCGAGAATTCCTGGACTACTGGTTCTTACCGGAAACTCAGCATGAGCTCGCATGTCTGACACTTGCGATCCGGGAAGAGCCGGATCCGGATCTGCGGAACCTGTTGGAAGTGATCTTTTCTTCGACAATCGTTACCAAGTCAGGCGGCGTGTCCCGGGCGCGTGATTTGGCTCACACACGTCCTCATCGGGTGTCGGATAAGGTCCCCCGGCGTCCCATTCCGCTGTTCGCGAACCTCGTCGAGCGTGCCGCTGGCGCTTACGCCAGCATTAACCGGGATGCAGTAGGCGACTGTCGGATCGTTGCCGGCGATGCGCGTGCCCTGCCGCTTCCGGAAAACAGCGTGGACCTGATCGTGACGTCGCCGCCTTACGCGAACGCGCTGGACTACATGCGGGCGCATAAATTCTCCCTGGCCTGGCTGGGCGACCCCATCCCGTCCCTGACCAGATTGCGCGGCAAATACATCGGGTCCGAGTCGGCACGCAGTCCAGCGGACGCAAGGTCCGGAGCACAGCTACCGGCGGGCGTTGAAGCTGTGGTGGAACAGATAGCCACGGCGGACGCCGCGAAATCGCGGGTCCTCCGCCGGTATTTCGCCGACATGTCAGCTTCGATAACAGAAATGGAAAGGGTACTCCGGCCCGGGTCGGCGGCCGTGATCGTAGTGGGGCCATCCACGATGCGGGGGATACTGGTACCCACCCACGAATGCCTTGCGGATCTTGCCACGCAGGCTGGATTGCACGTGGTGAAGGTCTCTCCACGCCAGCTTGACCGCGACCGAAGGATGATGCCGGCCAGGAGCGCCGGACGTGCCGGCGTCGCGAGCACGGCTGCGATGGGCATCGAGAGGCGGATGCATACGGAGTACATCATTGGCGCGGTCAAGGCATAATTCCAGCGCCGCACTCCGTCGCATTTTCTGGTCGGTATGGCCCGGATTGCACCCGGCAATCTAGTCTCAAACGGAAACCCGGTTTGTCCCGGAGAGACTATCTACAAGATATTGTTATCGATAGTCACGCGGCAAGGATTTCGTTCGCCGCCGCGTTCCCCGGGCCGCATGAAAACGGATATTCCATTCGCGGCGTCACCGACCAGGCGCAAGATTGGATTTCGCGATGCGTTTTGTTATATGACCAATTTCATGTCGTTTTTCGTTTGTGGACAAAACATTACATCTAGGCATCCGTCTAGCGGGACCGACGGCTCCCCCATTACCATTTCCAACCATACGTTTATGTTCAGTTGGATGCAGGAAAACAGACGATGCAAGACCGCCCGGACCCAGTATCAGCATGGCAAGCAGCCCTCGGACGCCTACAGCTCGAAATACCTCAGGAGCAGTTCAACACTTTCCTACGACCCTGCACGGGGCTGCGGTGGGACAGCGATTGCCTCGTGGTCGGAGCCGCCACCGCTTTCGCCGTTTCATGGCTCGAATTGCCTTTGCATCTCGAAATGGTGCGGGAAGCGGTAGCCAAAGCGGCCGGCGTACAGTTGAACGTTCGATACGAGGCGGCGCCGACGACCCCCCGAGACACGGCCCAAGAACCCACCGCCTCCGTGCAATCGGTAGTTGCGGAACGGGCTGCTCATCTGCGCACTGCGGTTGACCACAAAGCCGGCCAGTCGACACAGCATTTCGGGTCAGCCGGGCACAGCTTACCGTCTCCCGGAACGGTTGGTTTGAACCCACGCTATAGCTTCGACAACTTTGTAGTCGGGGAGAGCAACCAGTTGGCCTACCACGCCGCACGGACCATAGTCGGCGCGGGCCTGGAGGCCGCCCCGGGTTATAACCCTTTGCTGCTCTACGCCGGATCCGGGATGGGCAAAACCCACCTTTTGCACGCTATCGGCAATCTGGCCCTGCAGCAGGGTGTTTCGGTCCGCTACGTAACTTCCGAACAGTTCACCAACGAGTTCGTGTCGGCGATCAACCGGAAGGCGATGCCGGAATTCCGCGAGCGCTACCGCGGCGTAGGCTTGCTCCTGCTGGACGACGTGCAGTTCCTGGTGGGTAAAGAGCAGACACAGGAGACCCTGTTCCACACGTTCAACGACCTGCACCAGGCCGGGGCGCAGATCGTCTTGACGAGTGACCGGCCGCCCGAAACCATCGCGCCGCTGGAAGACCGGCTGCGCTCCCGTTTCCAATGGGGATTGGTGGCCGATATCCGGCCGCCGTCGCTGGAAATGCGACTAGCCATGCTCCATTCGTGGGCTACCGATAGCGGCTCAGAGGTGCCCACACCGGTTCTGGATATCATCGCCCAGCGGGTCAGCCGCAACGTGCGCCAACTGTTGGGCGCGTTCAATCGGGTGGTGGCAACATCGCGGCTTCTGGATGCGCCGTTGACCGCCGAAAGCGTCGCAACGCAGCTGGACGCCATCGTCGGGCCGGACGCCCGCGCTGAAGTTACGGCCCAGCAGGTGCTGAGCAAAACAGCGCATCATTACGGACTCACGCCAGAACAGATCCTGAGTCGCAACCGCACCACGGCAGTGGCGCAAGCGCGTCAGGTGACGATGTATCTTCTGGTGAACGAACTGGGCATGACCCCTACCGGCGCCGGGCGGTTCCTGGCGGGCCGAAACCACAGCACGGTGATTCATGGCGTCGGCAGGATACGGCAAGCAATGCAGTCCGACAGTAGGATCAAGCACGCAGTCGTGGCCATAACCGAATCACTGCTAAAGTAAGCGCGTTGGGTTCCATGAACCACCCTTGGAGGCACGCATGACAACAGGCAACAGCCAGTCCATACGAACCGTCGTCGGCACGGGGGAAGCCGGATACAGCGGGGACGACGGGCCTGCCGTGTCCGCCACGCTCCGCGAACCGTTCATGTGCGCGTTCGACACTTCGGGCAACATGTTTTTCTGCGAAGCGCGAAATCACGTCGTCCGGCGGGTTGATGCGCCCACCGGGCATGTCACGACGGTGGCTGGGACGGGAGCAGCCGGATACGGCGGGGACGACGGCCAGGCCACGGGAGCCACGCTCAACGAGCCCTACTCCCTGGAGGTCGACGCGGGTGGGAACATTTACGTCGTTGACCGACTGAACGCCGCCGTGCGCCGGATCGATGGAGATACCGGTGTCATCATCACTGTGGCGGGAACCGGGGAGCCGGGATACTCAGGCGACGGGGGGCCTGGCAACCTGGCCCAGCTACGAGAGCCGAACGACTGCTTCTTGGACGGGCGCGGCGGCCTGCTCATAGCCGACATCCAGGACCAGCGCGTGCGTCGCCTGGATCTGGAAACGGGGATCATCGACACCTTTGCGGGCAACGGCGAAAAGGCACGCGGGGGCGACGGGATGCCGGCCCGGCAAGCGAGCATACTGGGCTCCCGCGCGGTTTGCATGGATCAGCACGGCAACACGTACATCGCGGAACGCGAGGGCAACGGCGTGCGGGTGGTCACCGCGGGCGGCATCATGGGGACCGTCGCGGGCGCATCGGCCGAACGGGGCTACACCGGAGACGGCGGGTCCGCGCTGTCCGCCACCTGGGGCGCACCCAAGGCCCTGCGCTGCGACGCAGCGGGGAACGTCATCGTAGTAGACACGGAAAACCACGCCATTCGCAAAATCGACGTCAATACCGGCGTGGTCACCACCATCGCCGGAGGGCAGTTGGGCGGCCACGGAGACGGCGGTCCGGCTACCGAGGCGGGATTGGACCGGCCGCATGGGTGTGGCATCACGGCCAACGGACAGATCTACATCGCAGACAGCAACAACCACCGGATACGGGTTGTGGGTTAGGAGCCGGAGCCCGATCGACTTTCGGCTGGTTCCTTGACACTAACGGCACCAGTTGGCTACGATTGAATCACAGTCGACAGTGCGGTTGACGCAGTCTGACCGTAGAAGTGGGGATATAGCTCAATTGGGAGAGCGCGGCGTTCGCAATGCCGAGGTTGCGGGTTCGAGCCCCGCTATCTCCACCAACTCGTATCTGCCCCTGTAGCTCAGTTGGACAGAGCGGCGGCGTCCTAAGTCGCGCGTCGGGGGTTCGAGTCCCTCCAGGGGTACCATTATACTATTGCGCTCACAACACCAGGGTGGTATCATTTCCCACATAAGGTGGTAAAAACCTGTGTGGGAAATGTGGGAAATAAGGGAGCGTAAAATGGGCAATCTGACGGCGAAACAGGTACGCGACGAAACAAAGCAAGGGCGGTTCGGAGACGGCGGCGGACTGTATCTCTACGTTGCCCCGACTGGCACTAAAAGTTGGGTGCAGAGGATCGTTGTCGACGGCAAGCGCGTTGACCGGGGTTTGGGTGGATACCCGACGATTCCGCTGGCCAAGGCGCGGAAGCTCGCAATAACGAACAAGGCGGCTGTTTCGGCGGGGCGCAACCCTTGGGCTGAAAATGCCCGACCGGTGGAAGTCGCCAAACCCGCCCCAACGGTGACCCCGACCTTCCGCGAAGCGGCGTTGCGGGTCCACGTCCTGCAACCCTTCAAGAGCGACAAAGCCAAGCGGAATTGGTGGCAAACCCTAGACCTCCACATCATCGGTAAAGCCGGCCAGACCAAACCTCACCATATCGGGAATGTTCCGGTCGACGAGCTAACCCGGCCCAGGTTGATTGCCGCGCTTGAACCCGTGTGGTTTGAACACGCCGAAACCGGCCGCAAGGTACGCCAGCGGATGCGCAAGGTGCTGGATTGGTGCGTTGAGCGTGAATACATCGTTGCCAACCCCGAACGCGGGATCACGTCGTTGACGTTGCCGCCGAAATCCAAATCGGATGTTGAACATCGGGCGGCACTCCATTATTCCGAAGTCACCGGTGCTATCCGCAAAATGCGTTTCGGTTATGGCTTGCGGGCAACGGTGCGGGCATTTGAGTTTCTTGTTTACACGGCGGCGCGGACCTCCGAAGTCCGGTTTATGACGTGGAATGAAGTCGATTTGGAGTCCGGCGTTTGGGAGATAAGCGCCGAACGAATGAAGGCCAGCAGACCTCACAAAGTACCGCTGTCGTCCCAAGCCATCGGTATCTTGCGGGAAATGCGGCATTTGCCCGACCCCGACGCGGAGCCCGATGACGTGCAAACTATGACCGAGATCACGAACGGTTATGTGTTCCGCAAGTCGGACGGCAAACCGTTGTCTGACGCTGCCCTGTTGATGCGCGCCAAGAAAGACAAACTCAATTGCTCGGTCCACGGTTTCAGATCATCGTTCGCTGATTGGGCGCGTGAATGTTCCGGCGCGTCCTGGGAAGCGGTCGAACTGTCGCTTGCTCACGCGGTGGGAACGTCGGTATCGCAAGCGTATTTCCGAAGCCCTTTGCTGGACGAACGCCGGGAACTGCTGCAAAAGTGGGCGGATTATGTCGACCCGCCGCTGTTCTGATGGCAATTAGATCACTGTATACACCACCTATCCTATCAACAATTGGAGCGGGGGTTTTTGGTACAATCAAGACATGGAGCAATGGCGGCGATGGTTTGCGTCGGACAGATTACTACGGTGGCATTTTTTAGTATCACCGTTTGGAATCGCATTCGTGACTTGGCGGGTGACGGTTCGCCAAGTGGGGCACACCGAGTTTGACTATTTGGCTGAATACGCTAGTATTGGCGCAGTCATTTACGGCACGATAGCCGTCACCCTCGATTTAGGAGGCTGGATCGTGTTTTATACCATAGGAGAAATCATCAAAATCATAGCCGAAAGGAAGGTGGTCGAGGACGCAAAAGCCGTTGAACGGGTGTCCAGCAATCCGGCGTTATTGGAACAAGCCGTGCAGAACGCGCGCACCAAAGAGCTCGAAGTTGTCGGCGCAAAGTGACGTACAAGCGGTGTACTCACGTATGCAGTCGCCTTTCTAACCGATCCTAACCCCGAACGCCAAAGGTGCGGGCAAATGCCCGCACCTTTTTTGTGACAATACGACATAGCGCAGGGTACGTACCCTATGCTATAACGATGTCAATTACGAACGGAAGTACTGCGTATGCCGAGCAAATTGAAACGGGCGGTGACGCTCACGAATACGACGGTGACGGCGTTGGATGCCGCGAAAGAATGGTTGCAAGGGCAGGTCCAATCGGACAACCCGTTGGTGGTCACCGACCACAAGGCCATATCCATCGCCCTGGTAGCGTTGGATTACTACCGGGGCATCGGCGGCAAGTTTGACCTGTCAGAGAGCACTAACGTTATGGAAGCGGATTTTGAGTACGAAATCAAGGAGGCGTAATGGGACAAATGAAAATGGCCGCCAGCGGGCAAACCGGCGGCACAGAGATCGTAACGGGCAACGAAACGATACCGAATGATATAGCACAGGTTGCGGCGGCGCGTCGTGTCAGGGTTGTCACGAATGCCCTGAAAATGCTGCGGAGTTTATCGCCAACCTGCCCGAAAACATCAAACGTCTACAAGAGGAATGGGAACGGCAACTCGCGGAATACAAGGGGTTTAGCGAACTCGCGTACAGCGAATGGTTTTACCGCGAGCATCAGCAGGATTTGGCTTACGACACCGACCAGGATCAATGGCGTGAGTGGCATTGGGATCATTGGGAGAACCTGCGGGACATCACGGAACGCGTGGTGCATCATATGGAATGGGCCATCGGTACCATGTTCGGCCAAGATAAGCAGATGGAAACACGTTGGTTGAGCCGGTCCGTTATCTCTGCCGTTACCGAACTGTCAAAGCACAAGTTCGCGCGCGCCGTGGAATGGGATAAGTACCCGCACAAGCTCGGATTGCCCGTGGCTTGTACCTGGATACCAACACGGGCGAAATGGGCCATCAACGGGAGCAGGACTACATATCAAAGAACCTGCCCGACGCGGTAGCGGGCGAAATGGATAGCGTATCGGCCAAATTCGACAATTTCGTTTTCGATGCGTTGGGGCATTACGATCTCGCAGACCGCTACAAAATCAAGGATTACCTGCAAGAGTGGTGCGGCGCTGCGCTGACTGGCGATTGCCGCGATGAGGCGATGCTATTCCTTTACGGGCAACGCGGGTCGGGCAAGTCGACTTTCGTTGAAACCATCGCCGCCTGTTTCGGCAGCCACGGCGCAACCGTTAGCGGGAGCCGGGTTGCCAAGGAAAGTAACCAACACGCTCAATGGTTGGCGGGACTGGCCGGCAAGCGGCTAGTCTACGTTCACGAACTCCCCGACGGCGGACGCTGGCAATCGGAATACATAAACACGCTGATTGATGGCGGGATGCTAGAGGCCAATCGGATGCGCCAAGACAGTATCAATTTCAAGTCGGTATCGCACGTGATCGCAACGGGCAACCATCGGCCCAATGCACCGTCAAGCGATGGTATCTGGCGACGGTTGCGGATAGTCCAGTTTCAGAACGTACCGGAGCAACCCGATACCGACCTGAAAACCGACTTGCTTGCCGATCTCGCTGGCGTGGATACTGCAAGGGTTTGACCGATGGCGCAAACTCACCACGCCCGACGTGTTGAAATAGGACACGGCCGCATACGAGATTGATGCGGACCCGGTGAAACAGTTCGCGGATGATTGCCTGATTACGGGGCCATCATTCACTGTCACCAATCCCGAACTGTACGCCGCGTTGAAACAGTTCGCGGATGATTGCCTGATTACGGGGCCATCATTCACTGTCACCAATCCCGAACTGTACGCCGCGTTTACCGCGTGGTGGGAAGCCAACCGAGGCGGCAAGGTCATGTCCCAATTGCGGTTGGGCCATCGTATGACGGATATGGGGTATCCGTCATCAACGTCGATAGCGGGCGGAACAAAGCGCGGGCAGATCGGGGTCGGATTACTAAACTGAAGCCAAGGTGAATTCTACATTCGCAGGGCCGTAAAAATCGGCTTGGGCGCTGCCGGTCAGTTCTGCCGCGCGAGCCTGGAGGACGGTTCGGCATCGGCACTTGACTTCCTCCCGTCGGCCATCCAAGTTCGCGAAAAAGTCGCCCACCTTCTCCTGAACCGCGGCCCTGGTCCCCAGGCACAAGTTCGCGGTCACCTCCGGGCGGACCCAACCCCAAATCGCTTCGTCGGCGTTGAAGTCCGGGCTGTAGCTGGGCAGGTTCACCAGGCGCAGGTTCAAGCCGGGCGTGGTCAGGTAAGCTCGCAGCGCGTCGCCCCGATGGGCTGGCGAATTGTCCCAAATCACCGTCAGTGGTTCGGTGTGCCGTGCCCGAAGCTGTCGCAGGAAGGCAGTGGAGGTAGTCGCGTTGCTGTTGCCATCGAGTTCCATCACCTCCACCTCGCCGGTCTCCAGACACACCGCCGAGTAGTAGCTGGCTTTCTCGCCTCGGCGCGGGCTGGTGGAGTCCACCAAGGCCGGTTCTCCCCGCAGCGCCCACTTGCCCCGCAGGTCCGCATCCGCCCGAAAGTGGGCCTCGTCAGCGAAGAATATCTTGGCCCCAGTCCGTCGTGTTGCTGCCCGCAGAGCAGCATATTCCCTCACCAAGGCTTCCCGCCGCACCGGGTCTGCCTTGACCAATCGCTTCTTGGGCCGCTTCAGCACAAACCCCAACCGGTGCAGATAGTTCAGGCAACTGCTCCGGCTCAGTACCTGCCGGAAGCGTTCCCCCACATACCGGCGCACCGCCTTCCAGTTCCAGCTGGAAAGGTCGATGCCCGCCTGCGACGGCGGTTCCTGCACTGCCGTCTTCAACTTGACTTGCTGCTCCCCGTTCAGCGCGGGGGGAACCTCCCGTCTGCTCAAAAGACAGCGCCCTCGGACCGCCTTCCGAGAATGCCTCGGCCCATTGGCCAATGGTGTGGGCATCCCTTTCCAACGCCCGAGCTACCGCCGCGGCCGTCCAACCCCGCGCCAGCAGCCACAGCGCGTGCCACCTTTCCCGCTCCCGTGGCGTCGGAGCCCGATACATCCGCCGTCGTACCTCAGCCTCATCCATTCGCCACCGCTCCAGCAGTGGCCCCATCTCCATCATGCCCAACAGCAACCCCCAACTCTGATTCGTTCACCGACCAACTCAACCACCGTCAATGCTACCCAACGCCAATGCGGGTTTCACCTTGGCTTCAGTCTAGGTTCTGTTGACATTTCATTATAATGGCCGTATGTCAAACATCAGATTATCACCAGAACAGTGGGCCAGGGTTCTCGATTTCTTGCGTGGCTGCACCGGCCTGTACGTTGGCCGGGAAGCGGATTGCCGGCGTTTTGTCGAGGCCGTCTTATGGATTAACCGCTCTGGGGCCCAATGGCGACTGCTGCCAGCCGAATACGGGAACTGGAACAGCGTCTACAAACGATTCGCCCGTTGGACTGACCAAGGGGTCTGGGAACAGATGCATCAACATTGCTCCGACGACCCGGATCTGGAATACCTGATCATCAACAGCACGGTGGTCCGGGCGCACCCTTGCGCGGCAGGGGCTCCCCCAAAAACGGTGGCCAGGCTGCCCAGGCCCTGGGCCGGAGCCGCGGCGGGTTCAGCACCAAGATTCACGTGAGCGTGGACGGCTTGGGCAACCCCTTACGATTCATCCTGACCGGAGGGCAACAGCACGACATCACCCAGGCGGAGGAGTTAATCGCCGGTTATGCTGGCGAGCACGTACTGGCCGACAAAGGGTACGATGCCCAGGAGTTTCGCCGACACATTCTGGAACTGGGTATGCTGCCGGTCATTCCGCCCCGCTCGAACCGCAAGGAACCCGCCGACTATGACCGGCATCTGTACCGGGAGCGCCATCTGGTCGAATGCTTCATCAACAAGATCAAGCACTATCGCCGGATCTTCTCCCGGTTTGAGAAGCTGGACACCAGATGCCTGGGCTTCCTGCATTTCACCGCCGCTCTCATCTGGTTACGGTGAAATGTCAACAGAACCTAGCCGCCGGAACACAATCTATGACGGTCTGTAGTAGGAATGACGGTTATGACGGATCGTCCCCCTATGGTCTGTATATACTGTTCCACTACCCTGGAACAGTATATACAGACCATAGGGGGCAACCGTCATAACCGTCATAATGTCATGCGATACATACTATCGGGGATCCCTGTCCGCATGGGCGTAAGGGGTTTTATTCCCGCCGCAGGATATGTTCCTTGTGACCGCTTTACGATAGAGTGAGGGTACCTAATACAGTTGATGAAATTCCAGACCGACTTTATCCGGGCGGTAGAAAACCCGGCGTATGACACGGTGCCATATCGGGGCCGCGAGGTCTAGTGCTCAGTCAATGTTGGAGTGGCAGGGATAAAACCGCTGCAGTTTGTGTCTGGCATCCTGAGTGGTGAACCGCCAGTCGATGGTGGCTTTCCTAGCGTTACGCTCGGACTCATAGACGCCGATGGCCCGTTGCAGGGCAGGTTCGTCGGGATTGCGCCCCTGGAGGCAAGCTCGGGTCAAGACGCTGAACTCAATCTCCGCCATATTCAGCCAACTGGCGTGCTTGGGAGTGTGGTGAAACTCGAGGCGTTTCACGATGCGCCGAGCCTCAGCGGCGGGGAAGGCCTCGTAAAGCGCAGCCATGCGGTGGGTGTTCAGATTGTCGAGCACCACCCGTACCACCGGATGTCCCGCGTCAACTAAATATGCCGAATTATCGTCGATTAGTTTTGCCGGTTCACCTCCTCTACCTGGCGCCGTTGCTGGGCGGCGTCGGTGCGGTAGCTGGGCACGGCAAACTCCAGTATCACGGAGTGGTGCACCACCCGGTCGATGGCCGCGGCGGTGGCCATGGGGTTGGCGAAGCTGCGCTCCCACTCCGAGAAGACCAGGTTGGACGTGATGCCCAACGACCTCCGTTCGTAGCGTTCGGCGATGAGGGTGAAGAGGACCTCAGACTCCTCGGCGCCCTGGGGCAGGTAGCCCAGGTCGTCCAGGAGCAGGAAGTCGAAGTTGTCCAGCCTCCGCAGCCGGCGAGGCAGGTCGAAGTCGCGCTTGGCGGCCAGCAAATCCTGCACCAGGCGGTAGGCTGGGGCGAAGAGGACGGAGCAGCCGGCTTCCACCAGGCGGTGGCCCAGGGCGCAGAGCGCGTGGGTCTTGCCGGTGCCGGGAAGTCCGAAGGCCAGCACGTTGACGCCGCCATCTACGAAGCTGCCCTGGGCCAGGTGATCCAGTTGCTGTCTGAGCGCCAGGGGCATCCGGTGGTGCTCGAAGGTCTCCCAGGTCTTGCCCGCGGGCAGCCGGGACGCCTGACGCAGCCGATCGATGCGCCGGTGGCGGCGGTCCTCGGCTTCCTGCTCCAGCACCTCCAGGAAGGTGGGCAGGGCATCGCCGTGGCCCGCGGCGGTGAAACGGGCCACCGACTGGGCACCCATGGTGGGCAGCTTGAATTGGTGGCACAACTGGCCGATGCGCTCCGGTATGACGCTGGTGTCGGTGTCCATCATCCGCACACCTCCGCTTCTACCAAGCTACCCGTGAGGAGGCGGTCGTAGATCTTCAGGTCCGGCTTCCCGGACAGGATCAGCACCGGAGCCTCCGGCGGCCTGGGCTCGGCCAGGTCCCGCACCGCGGCGTAGTCGAAGGGTTTCCCAGTCTCCAGCAGCAGCGACAACGCGCTGTCCACATTGGCCTCCATGGTGGTCGCCGCCAGGTGCAGGATCCGCACGTACTCCACGTCGGCACGCTCCCCGCTGTCAATTTCCTCGAGCTTTGACCCGGTAAACCGCAAAATGACCAAGGTCATTGACCCAGTTTTCCACAGGCTTTGACCCACCTTGGGAGCCACATCGGCGACCATTGCCGCACTTTAGAAATGAGGTGCAGCGATGGCGTACCGGGAGGTTTCCAAGATGGAGATACGAGAGATCATTCGCCGCTGGCGGGCGGGAGCCGGACCGCGTCAGATTGCAACGGGCACCGGTTTGTCCCGCAATACGGTGCGCAAGTACCTGGCGGCGGCAAAAGCCGAGGGCATCACCCAAGAAGGGCCGGATCCTAACCAGGAGCAGCTGAGCCGGCTGGCGGTGATCAGCCAGTCGAGGCCGCGACCGGCAGCGACGCCCCGGCAGGACCTGTTGGAGCCATGGGCGGACCAGATCTACCAGTGGATCGCCAAAGACGGGCTGCAGATGACCCGCATCCACGAGTTGCTGGTGGCTCGAGGCTGCGTATTGTCGTACCAGTCGCTGCGCCGTTTTGTCCTGAAGCGGAACTGGCGCAAGCGCGGCAAGACCACGGTGCGGATGGAAGACACCCCGCCCGGCGAGGTGGCGGAGGCTGACTTCGGTCGCCTCGGCATGATCACGGACCCGGCGACGGGACGCCGCAGGGCGGTGTGGGCGATGGTCATCGTACTGTGCCATTCGCGGCACTGCTTCGTGTGGCCCATGCAGAGCCAGAAGCTGGAGGATGTCATCGCCGGACTGGAGGCGGCCTGGGCCTTCTTCGGCGGGATGCCCCAGTACCTGGTGATCGACAACTTCCCCGCCGCGGTGGTGGGCACCGACCCGCTACATCCCATTCTCACCAGAGGCTTTCTGGAATATTCCCAGCATCGGGGTTTCATCGCCGATCCGGCGCGCCCACGTCATCCCAAGGACAAGCCCAAGGTGGAACGCGGCGTGCCCTACGCCCGGGAGCGTTTCTTCAAGGGCGCCGATTTCGACGACTTCGTCCACGTGAGAGCGGCCGCGCCGCAGTGGTGTCGGGACGTGGCCGGTCAGCGAATCCACGGCACCACTCGCCGGAAGCCCCTGGTGGTTTTCCAGGATGAGGAGCGCCACATCCTGCTCCCCTGGGCCTGCTCCCCTGGGACGGAGAGCCCTATGAAATCGCCGACTGGCGCACCCTCACCGTCCATCAGGATTATCACATCCAGTGCCGGCAAGCCCTCTACTCGGTGCCGTCGTATGTCTGCCCGCCGGGGCAGAAGGTGGAAGCGAGAGTGGACAGCAAGCTGGTGCGCATTTACCACCGCGGCAAGCTGATCAAGACCCACCTCCGACAGCCCACGGGCGGACGGTCCACCGGCGCATTGCCTCATTAAAAACGTTACCCACGCCGAATGGTTGCCTCAACTAGAATGTTACCGAAAAGTCGGGAGGCAGCCACGTGGGAGGAGGCATCAGCAGGATGGCAAAACAGGAATTATTGATAACGATACGGGACCGTTACCGCGAGTCATCCAAAAAGGACAAGGGCCGAATCCTCGATGAGTTCATCGCCGTAACCGGCCACCACCGCAAGCACGGTATCCGGCTGTTGGGGCAGTCCGGCGACGCTGGGGAGAAACCGTCAATGATCAAGGGCCAGCGCATCTATAGGGCCAGCGCATCTATGATGAAGCAGTACGCGAGGCGGTGATCGTAATCTGGGAGGCGGCCGACCGTATCTGCGGGAAGCGCCTGAAGGCGGCGCTCCCCTATCTGGTGGCATCCATGGAGCGTCATGGGCACCTTGACCTGGATCCCGAAGTGCGACCGCGGCTAATGGCGGCCAGCGCGGCCACATTGGATCGGCTGCTGAAACCCATCCGTCCCACCGCGGGGAGCCGGCGCAGACGCCGGCGCGGGCGGCCCATGGGGAAGCGGGTTCCGGTGCGGACCTACAACGACTGGAATGGACCGCCGCCGGGCTTTCTGGAAATAGACCTGGTGGCTCACTATAGACCTGGTGGCTCACTGCGGCGGATCCGTGTCCGGATCATTCATCCACCGTCTGGTCGCAACCGACATTTGCACCGGCTGGACCGAAGCGGTACCCCTCCTGGCCCGGGAGCAGTCTCTGGTTGTGGAGGGGCTGGAGGCCATCTCGCAGCAGTTGCCCTTTCCCATCCTTGGCATCGACTCCTTGGCATCGACTCCTTGGCATCGACTTCTTGGCATCGACTCCGATAACGACGGCGCGTTCATCAACGAAACGCTGATCACATACTGCGCCAACCGCGGCATCGAGTTCACCCGGTCCCGACCTTACCGCAGCAACGACCAGGGATGGATTGAGCAGAAGAACGGTTCCGTGGTACGACGCTTCGTCGGCCATGACCGGTATTCGGGACAGGTGGCTGGCCTAATCGCCCTGTAAATCGACACATGGCCTATCTCTACGGAGCGCTGCGTCGGTACGTGAACTATTTCCAGCCCTCATTCAAGCTGATCGACAAGACCAGGGATGGCTCCACCACCGTCAAGCATTACAGTCAGCCCGCCACGCCCGGCGACCGGCTGATCCAGCAGACGCAACCGGCGCTGAGCTGAAAGCCTCACTTGAGGAATATCGGACTGGGTTGGACCCGGTGTTGCTGCTGCACACCATCCGTGAAGCCCAGTCGGCGCTGGTGGCAACCACGTCTCCGGGTGTGCGGGAAACGCCAGCAGGAGAAAGCCTCGAACGGTTCCTCGCCAAGTTGCCCAATCTGTGGCGGCAGGGCGAAACACGTCCCACACACGCCGCGCGAGTGCGAGGTCCGCGGCATTGGCGCACGCGCCAAGACCCCTTCGAGGGCGTTTGGAGCGACGTGTTGGGGTGGTTGCAGGCAGAGCCGGATGCCACGGGCAAGGCGCTGATGGCACGGTTGCAGTCGGAACACCCGGACCGTTTCACCGAAGCGCAGCTGCGAACCTTGCAACGCCGGGTGAAAGATTGGCGGGACATCATGGCCAAAAATCTCGTTTATGCTTCGTCCAACGCAGGCTCGGCGGAACCAGCTGGACTGCCGGAACTGGACCTGTTTGGAGCGGATCCCAAGTGCTAGAGTTTCGGTAACATTCTTCGGTGAGGCAACAGGGAGGCATTCCTTATTGTCGTCTATCACCCGCGGCGGACCCGACCCAGGTCCTGGAATGATTTGTCCTGCGCGGGCAACCGGAAGTTACTTTCTGGAAGTTACTTTCCCGGAGGTGCGAACCCACCTGGGCGTGGAGACCCAGCGCCAGTGGTCCGATCTGGCCATCTCCCGCACCACGCCCGTCCTGCTGGGGATCTTCTCCTGGACCGCCCTGGCCGCTCACGGGTTGCAAAAACCGCACCCCATGACCCAGCGCCCAGCGGCCTGGTACGACAAACCATCGCCGACCTGCGTGGATGCCATCGCCCTGGTGCGACGCCAACTGTGGCTGGCGTCAGAGAGTTTTTCACTGTCGGCGGCCAGCCCTCGACTTTGTACAAAAGCTAGCAGAATTATAAGAACAGGGTAAGCTCGACCAAATCACTACAAGAGGTCGAGCATGCCTACCCTGCCCGCAGTCATAGTAACCCTGCTGCTGCCCTTTGAGCACCTGTTTGACCCCAGGACCTGGCGCAAGGCTCAACTCCTGGCGGTAGGAGCGATCCTGTCTCCCGGCAAGCGCACCGTGTCCTCCGCCCTCAACATCCTGGGGATTGGGCAGCACGGCGACTTCGCCATCTATCACCACGTGCTCAACCGCGCCCAGTGGTCGCCACTGCGACTGAGCCGGGTGCTGTTGCTGCTGGTGGCCGGGCGCCTTGGTTCGTCCACCGAGCCGTTGGTGTTCGGCATTGACGAGACGGTGGAACGACGCTGGGGTCGGAAGATTGCGGCCAAGGGGCGGTACCGGGATCCCGTACGCTCCACCGACGACCAGGTGGTGATGACTCCCGGACTGCAATGGGTGAGCCTGATGTTGCTGACGCGTATCGGATGGGCGGGTCGACACTGGGCGCTGCCGTTTTTGACCGCGCTGGTGGTGTCGGCCCGCTATGACCGACGCAAAGGCCGCCGGCACAAGACGGTCACCGACTACGCCCAGCAGATGCTGGTCTGCCGGCGCCGGTGGCTGCCGGACCGGGACCTGGTGGTGGTGGCCGATGGCGGCTACGCCAAGCGGGAGTTCCTGCGGCATTGCCAGGGCATGTCGAAGCCCGTTGTCGTCGTCACCAAACTGCGCAAGGATGCGTCCCTGCACCAGCCCGCGCCAGCGCGGCGGCCCGGCCAGATCGGGCGGCCCCGGGTGGTCGGAGCGCGACTGCCCAATCCCACTGCGGTACTGGACGATCCCGCTACCCAATGGACCCCCTACCGCGCCACCGGTTCCGACGGCAGTACCACCATGGTCGAGCTCGCTTCGGGCGTGGCGCTGTGGTACCACGGCGGGCCGCCGCGCCTTCCCATACGTTGGGTCGTCGTCAGATACCTGGCGGAGCGCCGCGGGCCCTATGCCTTGCTATGCACCGACGTCGCGGCGGAACCGCTGCGGATATTGCAGTGGTATCTGCTGCGGTGGCAGGTCGAGGTGACCTTTGAGGAGCTGCGGGCTCACCTGGGCATGGAAACCCCGCGCCAGTGGTCGGAACGAGCCATCGCGCGGACCACCCCCGCGCTCTTTGGCTTGTTCAGCGTGGTGACGCTGGCGGCGGATATCCTGATCGGTCAGCAGGGTGGCATGGCTCCGCGCACCACGGCATGGTATGACAAGACCAGCCCTTCCTTCGCCGACGCCATCGCCCTGGTCAGACGACACCTCTGGGTGCAGCAGGGTACTTTTATGCCGTCCGAGCGCGAGCACGAATCGATAAAAGTCCCGCGCCTCTTGTACCGCAGGATGCTCGACACGCTAGCCTATGCCGCTTGATTGTACAAAGCCGAGGTCGTAGTCATAAGGCATCCCGTCAAAACCAAAAGCCTCGGCCCCGTCGAACAGGTCTCGTATGCCCTCGTACAGTTGACCCTGGTTTTCTTTCACCGCCAATACGTAATCGGCTCCGCCATCCACAATCTGCTGGGCAATCTCTCGCTGGCAGCCCATGGCGTCAATAGTCACGATGCAGCCAGTAAGGTCCAGCAGGTCCAGCAGTTGGGGAATGGCGGTGATCTCATTGGATTTCTCCTTAGTCTTGACTTGACCCAGGTTCAGGGTGTTCTGCGTCGCCCAGGCGCTGACCAGGTGCATGGCCCCCTTGCCTACCGACCGGTCGTGGGATCGTCGGGCCGTTTTCCCGTCAATAGCGACCACCTCGCCGGGCAGCAGCTCGGCGATGGCCTGGGTCCAGGATACGAAGCAGTTCTGGAACTGCGCCGGGTCCAAACGAGCGAAGACATCGCCGAAGGTGTCGTGGGAAGGGATGCCGCCTGGCAACTCCAGGAAGGTTTGAAACCATTCCAGCTTGCCCTTACCAAAGAGTTCCACATGTACCCAGGAATCAGCGCCGCAGATGGTGGCGCAAATGGCGATGGCGATGGCGATGATGTCGACGAGTTTGTGGCGTCGCGTGCGTTCCACCCTGGGATCGTCCAGGTCGGCGAAATGATCAAGAATAGTTGCGTTAGGTGGCTGTGTCATGACCCTTGCCTCCACACGGTCAGCCGGATCATGGCAAATTAGCACATTTCTAAAATTTGCATTAAGACGCGATTGCCCTGCATGATCACTGGCCCCTGCGCTTGCTGGCCGACCAGGTGGTCGAGTTGGGATTGATGGAGTCGCTGTCCCACGAGACGGTGCGTCTGCGGCTCAAAAAAACATCCTCCAGCCGTGGCGGAAGCAACAGTGGTGCATCCCCAAGGTGAACGGAGAGTTCGTGGCGGCGATGGAGGACGTGCTGGACCTCTATGGGGAACCCTACGACCCTGACCGGCCGGTGGTGTGCTTCGACGAGACCTCCACCCAACTGCTGGCCGATACCCGCACGCCGCTGCCCGCCCAACCGGGACGACCGCGGCGTCAGGACTACGAGTACCGGCGGGCGGCACCCGCAACATCTTCTTGACCTGTGAGCCTCTGGCGGGCTGGCGCCACGTGGCGATCACCGAACGGCGCACTATGGTGGACTTCGCCCACCAGATGCGCTGGCTGGTGGATGTGGCCTATCGAAGGTTTTATACCCACGCTCCGGTGGTACGGGTGGTTCTCGACAACCTGAACACCCACCGCATGGCTTCGCTCTACGAGACCTTTCCGGCTGCTGAGGCGCGGCGCATCGTGAAACGGCTGGAGTTTCACCACACTCCCAAGCACGCCAGTTGGCTGAATCCTGTCCTGAGCTTGCCGAAGGGATGGCGGAGATTGATTTCAGCGTGTTGACCCGGGCTTGTCTCCGGGGGCGCAATCCCGACGAACTTGCCCTGCAACGGGCAATCAGCGTCTACGAGTCCGAGCGTAACGCTAGGAAAGCCACCATCGACTGGCGGTTCACCACTCAGGATGCCAGACACAAACTGCAGCGGTTTTATCCCTGCTACTCCAACATTGACTGAGTACTAAACTGAAGCCAAGGTGAATTCTACATTCGCAGGGCCGTAAAAATCGGCTTGGGCGCTGCCGGTCAGTTCTGCCGCGCGAGCCTGGAGGACGGTTCGGCATCGGCACTTGACTTCCTCCCGTCGGCCATCCAAGTTCGCGAAAAAGTCGCCCACCTTCTCCTGAACCGCGGCCCTGGTCTCCAGGCACAAGTTCGCGGTCACCTCCGGGCGTACCCAACCCCAAATCGCTTCGTCGGCGTTGAAGTCCGGGCTGTAGCTGGGCAGGTTCACCAGGCGCAGGTTCAAGCCGGGCGTGGTCAGGTAAGCTCGCAGCGCGTCGCCCCGATGGGCTGGCGAATTGTCCCAAATCACCGTCAGTGGTTCGGTGTGCCGCGCCCGCAGTTGCCGCAGGAAGGCGGTGGACGTGGCGGCATTACTGTTGCCATCGAGTTCCATCACCTCCACCTCGCCGGTCTCCAGACACACCGCCGAGTAGTAGCTGGCCTTCTCGCCACGTCGCGGACTGGTGGAGTCCACCAAGGCCGGTTCTCCCCGCAGCGCCCACTTGCCCCGCAGGTCCGCATCCGCCCGAAAGTGGGCCTCGTCAGCGAAGAATATCTTGGCCCCAGTCCGTCGTGTTGCTGCCCGCAGAGCAGCATATTCCCTCACGAAGGCTTCCCGCCGGGCCGGGTCCGCCTTGACCAATTGCTTCTTGGACCGCTTCAGCACAAACCCCAACCGGTGCAGATAGTTCAGGCAACTGCTCCGGCTCAGCGCCAACCCAAAGCGGTCGCCTACAAACCGTCGCACCGCTTTCCAGTTCCAGTTGGATAGTTCGATGCCCGCTTGCCATGGCGGTTCCTGCACTGCCGTCTTCAACTCGACTTGCTGCTTTCCGTCCAACGCGGGGGGGAACCTCCGGTCTGCTCAAAAACCAGCCCCTTGGGACCGCCCTCCGCGAACGCCGTGGCCCACTCGCCAATGGTGTGGGCATCCCTTTCCAACGCCTGCGCCACCGCCGCCGCGGTCCAACCCTGCACCAGCAGCCATAGCGCGTGCCACCGTTCCCGTTCCCGTTCCCGTGGCGTCGGAGCCCGATACATCCGCCGTCGTACCTCAACCTCGTCCATGCGCCACCGCTCCAGCAGTGGCCCCATCTCCATCATGCCCAACAGCAACCCCCTCTGATTTGTTCAACAGACCAACTCAATTGCCACCGTCAATTCTACCCGACACCCCTGTGGGTTTCACCTTGGCTTTGGTTTAGTACCGCGTCCGGCTGTTTTTGACAAATATAAGAATTGATATAATTGAGGCATTCTTTCATCGTGGAGTGTGTGGGGAATGCCTGCCAAGTTATATCGAGTGAACTTGACCCAGGATGAGCGGGAACATTTGTTGGGTGTCACCCGGCGCGGCAAGTCCTCGGGGCGTAAAGTGAAGCGGGCTTTGATTTTGTGTAAAGCCGCTGCAGGCCTTACCGACCAGCAGGTGGCGGAAGCCTTGATGGTCGGCCCCTCCACGGTCGGCCGGGTGCGGCAGCGCTTCGTAGAAGGCGGGTTGGAACGCGCCCTCAATGACCTGCCGCGGCCGGGACAACGGCGTAAACTTGCTGGAAAGCAGGAAGCCCACCTGGTGGCCGTGGCCTGCAGCGCGGCCCCGGAAGGGCACACTCGCTGGACGTTGCGATTGCTTGCCGACCAAGTGGTGAAGCTGGAGTTGACCGACCCCATCTCCCGGGAGACGGTCAGGCAGGTGTTGAAAAAAACGAACTCAAGCCGTGGCGGAAGAAGGAGTGGTGCATCCCCAAGGTGAGCGCCGAGTTCGTAGCCCGCATGGAGGACGTGCTGGACCTCTATGCGGAACCCTATGACCCCAAGCGGCCCGTAGTCTGTTTCGATGAGACTTCCAAGCAGTTGGTGTCGGAGAAACGGTCTCCCATCCCGGCCCAGGCGGGACGGCGGGAGCGGTTTGATTACGAGTACCAGCGCAACGGGACCCGGAACTTATTCATGACTTGTGAGCCATTGGCGGGCTGGAGGCACGTGGCAGTGACCGGGCGTCGCACCATGACCGACTTCGCCCATCAGATGCGCTGGCTGGCGGATGCCGCTTACCCGGAAGCGGAGAAGATCCGGGTCGTGCTGGACAACCTGAACACTCATAGACCTGCCTCCCTGTACGAGGCCTTCGAGCCCAAGGAAGCCAGACGGGTGATCCAACGGCTGGAGTTTCACTATACTCCCAAGCATGGGAGTTGGCTCAACATGGCGGAGATCGAGTTCAGCGTCTTCAGCAACCAATGTTTGAATCGCCGCATTGAAGATGAGGATGCCCTCAAACGCGCGATTGCCGCCTTGGAGACCGAGCGGAATCAGGCTGCGGCAACCATCGACTGGAGATTCTCCACCACCGATGCCCGGCATAAGCTTCGCCGTATCTATCCTTCGGTTTCACACTGACGTGGTACTAGGTTCTGTTGACATTTGGTTATAATAGAACTATGTCAAGACTTAGGCTCTCAACAAATCAGTGGACCAGGATTCTCCAGTTCTTGCGCAGTCGTACCGACTTGTACGTTGGTCAGGAAGCGGAATGCCAGCGTTTCATCGAGGCGGTGCTGTGGGTGAACCGTTCCGGTGCCCAGTGGCGGCTCCTCCCGTCCGAGTATGGAAACTGGAACAGCGTGTACAAAAGGTTTGCCCGCTGGGCCGACCGGGGTATCTGGGAACTGATGCATCAGCATTTCGCCGCCGACCCGGATCTGGAATGCCTCATCATCGACAGCACCGTGGTCCGGGCCCATCCCTGCGCCGCCGGAGCGCCCCCCAAAAAGGTGGCCAGGCAGCCCAGGCCCTGGGCCGGAGCCGCGGCGGGTTTAGCACCAAGGTCCACGTGAGCGTGGATGCCTTGGGTAATCCCTTGCGGTTCATCCTGACTGGGGGACAACAGCATGACATCACTCAGGCCGATGCTCTGATCGCCGATTATGCCGGAGAGTACGTGATTGCCGACAAGGGATATGATTCCCAGGAGTTTCGTCAGCATATCCTGGAACGGGGCCTGCGTCCGGTCATACCTCCACGCTCCAACCGCAAGGAACCCCAAGCCTACGATGCTTACCTGTACCGAGAGCGTCACTTGGTGGAATGCTTCATCAACAAGATAAAGCACTATCGCCGGGTATTTTCCCGGTTTGAGAAGCTGGACACCAGATACCTGGGCTTCCTTCAATTTACCGCTGCCCTCATTTGGTTACGGTGAAATGTCAACACAGCCTAGCCTCACCTGGGCCAGGTATGCCGACTGGAACGTAGCGTCCGCAACCAGAACTCCACTAACCAGAACTCCACGCGGCGAGAACTGGCCGACGCCGTTACCAGCTGGCCGCCTCAGGAAGCCAGTCCCGAAAGGCTCCTCACCTTATGGCGGGGACACTGGGGCATCGAGAACCGAGTGCACTGGGTACGCGACGTTACCTTTGACGAAGACCGCTCTCAGGTACGCGTTGGCACAGCGCCCCAGATCATGGCCGCCCGGCGCAACCTCACCATCAGCGTGATCCGATTGGCTGGCGAAACCAATATCGCCGCCGCCTTGCGCCGCTACGCCGTCCACCCATCGCGCCCATTAGCATTGATCGGCGTACCACTCCAATAATCGAAAGACCCTGGGAAAAACCCTAGGACCATTCGATTATCGAGATTCCTCTGCCGTCATTTCCGCGAACCCAGAAAGTCCTCAGTACGGCAAACGTCGGGCTTCGAGCAGCAAACAGGTTCAGAGGCCGGCAAAATTGCGGATAATCGAACGACACTGTGTGGTGATTGAGGTCAAATTTGATGGCCTCCGTAGCGACAGCTATGGCTCTTTCAGGTCGGGATGTGTTTCCACAATTGTGGGCCCCGGCACGGCGTCGCCAGTGAGCGGCGTTGCCAGGTTCCAGTCCAATCGCCGCGGTGTCACCGCTAATGGCATCGGCGTGGTTGCCGATCTTGCGGTGGGCCGCGGCGGTGGGCGGTACTGAGTGTGAAGATGTTACCGTTTGGCGTTGAAAGTGAATCGTGTCCCTTCTGGGGTGATTCCTTCGTGGCTGGTCTCGCCGCCGGCGGTGAGGGTGATGGTTTGGCTGCTGGAATCGAACGTGGCCAAACCGTTGTCGGCTTCTCCGCCACGGATTGCGTACGATATGTCGGCGTAGCGGGGGCGGCGCATGCCCTCGAGTTTCGGCCGTTCCACTGCTACGGACATCACCGGGATGTCGATTGGCCGTATCGTTTCCGGCCCGGACACGGCGATGGCGGCGCCGAAGCGCGGGAAGTTTGGGTTGATTGTCGGCGCGGGTTGCCCTGACTGGTTGGCGAAGAAGAAAGAACCGATCAACAGGCGAGTGGTGGTGGTTTCGCCGCTTTGGTTATTGGTGTTGTGGGCGGTGACGTAGCATTTGAAGACGGAGCCGATGGTTCCGGTAGTGGTGCGTTCGACGGACAGCGTGTACGTGGTGGCGGTCCATGAATAGGGGATCACTAGAGCGGTGGGGCTGCCCGGTACGTTTACCGGAATGGCCTTCCAGCCACCGGGGGCTGCGGTGCCGTGGTCCCCAGCTTCGGAGTCCCAGGATGCGCAGGTGGCGCTTTTGATGGGGTTGGCGTTGTCTCGTGGATTTGTGGAAAGGTTGGTCAGACCGATTATGAACCGTTCGTTGGCGATGAGCATGCGGCCGGCGATGAACGTTGTGCTTGTCAGGTTGGTGCCGAGGCCCGGGTCATTCGTTATGGTGAATTTGCTTCGGTAACTGGTGGATCCCGGTTGCAGCGAGTTCCATTTCCAGTTCGCTTTGACCGGTGCTGCGGGCAGTTGGATCAGGCAATGAAGTATCAATCGGCGAGATCCGTCCACGGGAGCGGTTTGAGAACGGTCGATGCCGCGTGTTCTGAGGTCGGCGAGCAGCCCGCCTCGTTGGCTGGTGACCCGGGCCCCGTTCAAGGGCAGGTTGCCTTCGGACCGTTGGGTCAGCATGGCGTTCTGGTCGAGACGGATGCCGACGGGTTCTCGGTCCTTGGCGGTGACGGGGTATTCCAGGTAGATCGTGTTGGTGCCGGCGCCTCTGGCGTAGGAGGCACGGGTCCGTTATTGCCCGTTGTCTCCCCTGAGTTTCAAGACTACCTGGGGCGTTCCGCTGACGTTGACTTTCTGGTCGAAGGTGACCTTGACGGTCACCGTTTCGTCGCGCAGGTAGCTGTTGTCGCAAGCCGGGCCGATGATCTCGGTCCGCACGACGTCGGGTTGGCTCACGGTGCCGTCAACCTTGTGGTTGGAGAACCTGCCCAGAGCCGAGTGCGTGAGGTCGGCGTTGACACCGGTTTCGGCGTGCTGGAAGAAATCGGCCTGGTTGTGGCCGAGAGTCTCGGTCTGGTCGCCGATCTGAACGCCATCGGTGTCGTACCAGTTGTTACCGATGGTGGTGGCGAAGTACGCGGTGTTGTCCATCGTTGAGACGGATACCAAGTTGCGAACGTAGTATCCCAGTCCAATATGGAACGTCGCGTCCGGGTGTACGTCCACGGGTTCGGAGAAGGTAACGGATATTGCGATCATGTCGCCGCGGCCGTAGGTGTCGTCGCCGGGTGGTCGCGATAACCAGGCCTGCAAACCGGCTGCGGGCATGTTCCAGGCGTCAACGAACTGGACGCCGTCTTCGACGATGCGCGGCGTGGTTTGCGGCTGGGGCGCGGCGCTGGCGATGGGCGTGTCGGCCACGATACATATTGATGCAATGGCGAAAGCTAGGACGAAGAGGTAGGTCTTTATTTTGCGTTTCATGCAATTGATATCATGTCGAAGCTTCATAACAGCCCTCCTGTCTCATTGCTACTGGCTTTTGAGCACTAGCATAGTCGGAGAGCATAATACAGCTATATCAATCAAATGTAAGCCCCGTTCTTTGAATAATGCTATATGATTTTTATCTGGAAATTTAATCGACAATAAAAATGAATAAGCTAGATGGCGCCACGTTTTGGATTGGTTGGTTCAGTCAATTCAATGGTTTTAATGCGTATGATGAACTGAAAATGTCGGTAAGTGCTGGCGAGGCCGGGAATGTGCGAGCCGTTTGTGTGGGCAGTTCGGGTGAAGCTCAATGTCCGGGGTCGTTGATGCAGCGTCTTTCGTTTATCGGTAACCGACGATTCAGTCCGCCCATGTTGAGCTTGTCGAACCACGAGCCGGCGGCCCGCCGCTACCATCGAAACCAGGGGCTACTGCCCCGTGATCAGATAATCGAATGGCCCTGGGAAAACCCCGGAGCCATTCGATTATCCAGTTTCGCTTTGCTGCCGACGGGGTATCCCGGTATACACTCATCGCTCGGAGCGTTGGATGTGGCCGAGAATCGTCATCGCTCAGCAATAATCGAAAGGCCCTGGAAAAACGTGTCGGGTGGGCGGAGCAAAACTATTGTTGTCCAGCGATTCTGGACTATTAAACGGAAAGCGACGATATCCACTTGGTTAGCTGGCGACAGTCGCGGGCTCACCTAACGCTTTCAGTTTGGCGCGTTCTTGGCCGCTGAGCTTCTTGGTGGCGGCTTTTCGGCGTAGGTGTACTTGCGCACCCTTACTCGGGAAACGCCCGGTGTTCCACAGACCTACGGGCTGTTGATACCCAATTCGGTTCGCCCAAAGGATGTTACGTCGAGTCAGTTTCTCTGGCACTCGGAACGTCAGCCTCATGGTGGATGCCGTCGGCCCAACGCTCTGCCCGTTGATTCCGAACACCGGCTGTTAGGCGACAACAAGGAACGCTGGTGCTAAAAGCTATTGTCCCGGTCGAGATGGGTAATCAGCCAGACCTTCGACAGACGATTGTGCGGGTCATTCCGTATCGAGGTACAGTTCCAACCCAACCTGGGACGCCCGGCCGTAGATGGCTTCCAGGGCCGGCAGGAACTCTTCGCTGCCCTGCCAGAACGGGAAGCGGCCCAACTGCCTGGGCAGCAGAGCCGCTTCCTCAGGTACGCGGGCCGGTCCGATGATGTGGTCGTCATTGTCCTCCCATTCGGGCTGGCCCCAGAATGCGTCGGGGTCGGCAGGCAGCGGTTCCGGCGCCAGCGTCGGGGCCATCCAGGCGCTGGCCTCGACGGACTTCCGCAGGTCAGGTCCCAACAGCTCATCCCGTTCGATACCCCGCATCCTGAAAATGAGGAACGGGTCCCGGTCGAACTCCTCCCCCAGCAGCAGGTACACGGCTGCGATGTGCTTGCAAGGATTGGCGTAGTCAGGACAGGAGCAGTCCGTCTCCAGGTCGCTTTCCCGCGCCGGAAACAGGGACAATCCGACGTCGGCGAACACGTCCTCGATGTTCTCCGGCATCCGGCCCGCCAGCAGGCTGGCGGCGAATACCGGCCGCTCGGCCAAGGCGGCCTGGAGCCTCTGCCAATCGGGGCCCGGCAGCGTGGCGACCCGGATGCTGACCCGGTAGGGCCGCTTTCGGGAACCCTGCACGCTGGCCGCCACCTCGCCAGGCCGCACGTCGATGGACACCACCTGCCCCCGGCGGGCGTAGGACCGGCCTCGGGCGAGCCTGGACCCCAGGCTGAAGTTCTCCAGCGCCTGCACCCAGCGCTTGGCCCACCAGTTGGCGCCGAAGTCGCCCCGCTTTGATTGCGCCCGGATCCCGCCCTTGGCTTCCCGGGGACGGGTGTATTCGTAATCGTAATAGACCATGGCGTTCAGTCCTGTAATGCGTGGGCTACGTGTATATTCCGGCCGGTTTCAGGCGACCGAGGCTTCCGAGCTCAGGCTCAGGACATCTCTCAGTTCATCGTTGGACAGCTCGGTCAGCCAGCCTTCACCGGTCCCAACCACCCGCTCGGCGGTGGCCTGCTTGGCCTCGATCATCAGATCGATCCGCTCCTCAAGGGTGCCGGCGCACATGAATTTGTGCACCTGAACGTTGCTGGTCTGGCCGATGCGGAAGGCGCGGTCTGTGGCCTGGTTCTCCACGGCGGGGTTCCACCAGCGGTCGTAGTGAAAGACGTGATTGGCCGCAGTCAGGTTCAACCCGGTGCCGCCGGCGCGCAGCGACAGGATGAACACCGGCGGCCCGTTCTTCGTGTCCTGGAACCGCTCCACCATCCGGTCCCGCTGGCGCCTGGAGACACCACCATGCAGGAACAGTGCCTCCTTGCCGAAGGTGTCCTGGATGTGCCGCTGCAAAATGCCGCCCATCTCGGCAAACTGGCTGAATATCAGGGCGCGGTCACCCACCGCGACGATTTCCTCCAGCATATCCTGCAGGCGCGCCAGTTTGCCGGACCGTCCGGCGATGGCGGAGTTGTCCCCCAGTAGCTGACGGGGGTGGTTGCAAACCTGCTTCAACTTGGTCAGCGTGCCGAGTATCGCGCCACGGCGCTCGATGCCTTCGGCTGCTTCCAACGCTTGCTCAGCCTCCCGGAGCACGGCCTCATACAGGGTGGCCTGCTCTCGGGTCAGGGGGCAGAACTCCTTGGTCTCCACCTTCTCGGGCAGGTCGGTGATGACGGCCCGGTCGGTTTTGAGCCGCCGCAGGATGAAGGGACCGGTGGCCCGCTGCAGCCGCTGGGCCGCGCCCTCATCCCGTTCGGCCTGGATGGGTATGAAGTAGTTGCGCTTGAACTCGCCTTCCGTTCCCAGCAGGCCCGGGTTCAGGAACTGCATCACCGACCACAGGTCGCCCACGTGGTTCTCCACGGGCGTGCCGGTCAGGGCCACCCGATAGTCGGCGCCCAGCGACCGGGCAGCCCGGGCCTGCCGGGTGGCCGGGTTCTTGATGTTCTGCGCCTCGTCCAGCACGATGCCCCGCCACGGCACCTCGGCCATGAACCGGACGTCCCGCACCAGCACCCCGTAGCTGGCCACGACGATGGCGTACTGACGGGCCGCCTCAACGAATTCGACGTCCCGACGGCGGCCCGGACCGTGATGCACCATCAGCGGCAGGTCGGGCGTAAACCGGGCGGCCTCCTTGCGCCAGTTGTTCAGCACCGAGGTTGGGCAGACCAACAGCGTCGGTCCCTCCACACCTTCTCTGCGGTCCTGCTGGATGGCGGCCAGGGTCTGGACCGTCTTCCCGAGGCCCATGTCGTCGGCCAGGCAGGCGCCCAGCCCCCAGCGCCGCAGGAACGCCAGCCAGGAATAGCCCCGCTGCTGGTAGGGACGCAGCGTCCCGCAGAACCCTTCGGGAGTTTCCAGTTCCTGGAACTCGGACCGTCCGGTGAGCTGCCCCAGCAGGTCCTCCACCCAGCCGCTGGCTACCACACCGTCCAAGTCGAACCCGCCCGGCGTTTCCCCGGCGCCCACCGCCAGCCGGATGACGTCCTTCAGCGTGGTCTCACCCTTCCGGTCCCAGAAATCCAGCGCCGTCCGGATCTCGCTGGCGTTGAGCTCCACCCATTGGCCGCGCAGTCTCACCAGCGGCGTTTTCAGCTGGGCCAGCGCTTCCAGTTCCTGGGCGGTCATGACCTGGTCTCCCAACGCCACTTCAAGATCCAAGTCCAGCATGGTGGCCAATGACACGCCGCCCCCGCCCTGCATCTGCGGAGTCTTCACGTTGGCCCTGACGGTGGGCTTGGTCTTGGTTCCCCGGCGGGTCCACCACGCCGGCAGGATGATGCCGTAGCCGGCCTCTTCCAATGCGATGGATTCCCTGGTCAGGAACTGGTATGCCATGACGGCGTCCAGCTTCCGGCCCGCGGGCCTTTTCCGGTGCAGGCTGTCGACCACGCTGGCGCAGACCCCGCTGGCCTGACCCAGGGACGCCAGCAGGAACTCCCGGGGGTTGAAGCCGTCCCGTTCCAGTTCTCGAACCCGCTGGCCGCCGGTTTTCCATACCGCGCTGGCGGGCAGCAGCAGGCTGCGGTCTTCGTGGAATTGCAGCAGGTAGCGCAGATACCACTCATCACGCTGCGTTGGAGCAACGTCGGGTTCATCGCCGGTCAGCTCCGGCGGTTCTTCCAGCCGGAAGCAGACCCGAAACGGCGCGCTGGCCACCAGGGCAATGGGTCGCTGCCATTCCGCTACCTGCGCCCGCAGCTGCCTCAGTTGTTCCGGAGTACCGTGAACTGCTCCGTCGACTGATTTCAGGCCACTCAACCAGGCATCGTGCACGCTGTCGAAAGCTGACTTTTCGCGGCGGCCTTTGGGTGCAGCTACCTCCGGAGCCCCGTTGGCATTTCTGACCAAGCTGTCCGCGACCGCACCGACGAAGCCCCTGAGGACAGTGGCCGCCGGCTGGTCGGGCGGTTGATCTGCGTCGGGGTCCGACAGCGCCCGGGCCGACGCCGGCATACGTTGGCTCAGCCGAGCCAGTCGCTCGGCATCGGCTCCGATGAACAGCGGCGTCCAGGTGGCGCGAGCGCCATCGGCGTCGTGGATGGCCCCCGGTAGAAACTGCTGCCGAGCCACCAGCGCCGCCGTGAAGCGCATCGCCCGGCTCCAATAGGCCAGGTCCCCTCCGATACCGACGCCGGTGGTCAACATCTCCCGCCCTTTGCAGGCCTGAAAAATGGGGATGGCGTCCGCCGGAGACACTCGGTATGCCGGTAGGGACCAGGGCATGAGCCTGGGCCTGGCCCTGGATCTGGGCGGGTCCGCCACCAGAGCGCTGGACGGAAGGGGGCTGCCGCCCCTGCTGGGCAGCCACGCGGTGGTGGAGACCGCTTCGCCCGAGTCCACCCGAAACCCGGGCGCGGCATTGGCCAGGACGTTTACCAACTCTCCGTGGTCAGCGCGAAAAGGATGCTCATTGCCCGCCGGATCACCGTCCCTTTCCGGGCGCAGTTCGTCCGGCGATTGCTCCGCCCACAGCAACATCCACCCGTCTTGCCAACCCCCGTGCATTAGGATCATCCGTCAACTCCCGGATCCGGCCGGCGTTCCTGACACCGGCCCCATGGTAATGACAGTCGCAATTCCGATTACCATACGGTATGCTCCGCGCCCCGTCGGAAGTCCTGGCACATCATGGACGCAGAAACGTGACCTCGTGCGCACTCTACTCGCCTCCGGCCGCGGTGGGCAGGGCACGTATCTTTGCTCCCACCGACCGTTCCGCGACCGCCAACTCGTACTGCGCCTGCAGGTTCAGCCAGAACTGGGGATCCATGCCAAACCAATGGCCAAACCTAAGGGCGCTGTCTCCGGTCACCGCACGCTTGCCGGCCAGAATCTGGCTGATGCGATTGGCTGGCACATCAATCTGCCTGGCGAAACTCGCCGGCGATACCCCCTCTCCTCCAGTTCATCTCTCAAAACATCCCCAGGATGTACGGCTCGTTTCAGCATTGTCGCCAGCACCCCCTCAGTGATAGTCCACAATCTCAACGTCTGACGGTCCGGCCTGGCCCTCAGGCCAACTGAAACAGATGCGCCACTGACGATTGATCCTTATGGAGTACTATCTGGCCCGGTCCCCGCGCAGGACTTCCAGACGATTGCCGCGCAATGCCCGCAGAGTGTCCACCGATCGGGCGGCGTTCAGAATCGAAAGCCGGCGCCCTGCCTGATCCTCAAAACCCTGAAACGCCGGTACATAGTCCCCGGCGGCGAATACCGCGGTCCGTCGGTCCCGATAACCTTGGATCATTGGACAACCAGTGTAGGAATATGTGACGGCTGACGTCAAGCATCATACGCACGCTTAGGCTTGGGCTCGGTTTGGACCACCCCATGGTCAGGCTGAAACCGGCATACCGGCCTTATCAACACCCGACATGGTTCGCAAAAGGGTCATTACGTGAAGCGCTCCTTTCGGTAGCGTCCTACTTAAGGCAATGCGAATACGGAACGCTACCTTACGCTGGCAACAAAGATTGACGCGGCTTCCCGCGGTCTATAAACTACACACTGAACTCTGTTGTAGCCGTGTTCTGGCGTAGCATCGGGTAAATATCACGATAACCATTCATAAAAGCGCTAACTGCAACGAAACAGGTAAACAGGAGGAAGTAGAATGGCGTATGACCTGCTTATCAAGAACGGGCGCGTGGTTGACGGCTCTGGCGGGCCTTCCTTCTACGCAGATGTGGCGGTGCAAAATGGGAAAATCGTGGGGGTCGGCAAGTTCACTGAATCGGCCGCTCGCACTATCGACGCCGACGGCCGAGTAGTGGCCCCCGGGTTCATTGACCATCACACCCACTATGACCCCCAGGCGTTATGGGATCCCCTCTGCAACTATACGGTCCAGAACGGCAACACCACCGTGGTCGTTGGACAGTGCGGACAGACGATCGCCCCGGCGCGGCCGGGGGACCAGGAGTGGTACCTGAAGTTTTTCGCGGACGCCGAGGCCATCCCGCTGAGTGCGTTGCAGAACGGGGTGAACTTCACTTGGGGATCTATCGCGGAGTACCTTGACGCCTTGGGCCAAAGGCGTGGCGTCAACGTGGGCGCCCTGGTCGGCCACTCCGGAGTAAGACGCTACGTTATGGGTGAAGCAGCCTCGGAGCGGGCCGAGGCCACTGCTGAGGAAATCGAGTCCATGAAGCAGTTGGTCCGAGAGGGTATGCTGGCCGGCGCGCTGGGGTTCAGCACCACCCCCAAGGACCGGGATGACCCTGCCGGCGTCGCCGCTGAGGAAGAGCGGTATATCCTCGGCAGCGTCCTCGGCGAGCTGGGCACCGGCCTCTTCCAGGTTAGCGGCGGCTCCCCTGAGGGCGTTTACGCGTCGCATCGCACTGCCAAGGAGCTATCCCGGAGGAACGGCCGTCCTGCCATCTACAACCTGGTGTCCCAGGAGCTGAACAACCCCGACGGATGGAAAGAGCACCTGCAGTGGTTGGCAGACTCCTTCAAAGAGGGGATCAGGGCCTATGGCTCCTGCATATCCATCACGGCCGGTCCGATCTTCAACCTGAGGCTGGGATTGGATGTTCCCCAGGACGAAGACCTGATCAGCCCGCATATCATGTTCGCGGGTATGCCCACCTGGGACTCGGTCATGGCCCGGCCGACTCCGGAGCGTGTGCGGGCTTTCCGGGACACCGAGATCCGCCGGGCGCTGAGCGCAGAGGCGGTGGAAGGCACCGTTGCCCAGGCGGCACCGGGGACGGACCGCCGGGGCAGTCCCCGGGGATTCTTCAACCGGCGCTGGGATTTGGTGGAGGTCTTCATGGCCCACCAGGAGCGGAACCGGCAGTTCGAGGGCAAGAGCGTCGAGCAATTGGCTCAGGAGCAGGGTAAGGGGATTATGGAAGCCTTCCTGGATCTGTCCCTGGACGAAGACCTGGAGACCCACTTCCTGTGCGTTGACCGCAACGTGGACGTTGACTCCCAGAGGCAGATACTCGGCTCGCCCTACACCGTTATCGGCACCACCGACGGCGGCGCGCGTCCGGACACGATGGACCGCTACGAATACAGCACCAATCTGCTGGGCTACTGGGTACGGGAAAAGCAGATTATGTCACTGGAAGATGCCGTCTATCGGCTGACGGGCAAGACCGCCCTGATGCACGAACTCCATGACCGCGGCTTCATCGCCCCGGGCAAAGCCGCCGACCTAACCATCTTCGATGCTGACACCATCGCCTCCAAACCCCGGGAACCGGTGGGTTATCCCCCGGCCGGCGCTAATGCCAAGCACGTGAGGCGGGGCGCTATCGGGATCGACTATGTGATAGTCAACGGCGAGGTTCTGCTGGAAGACGGCGAGCACACCGGAGCGCTGCCCGGCCAGGTCCTCCGGGGGCCCTTGTACCAAGGCTAACCGTTAGCCCAGAAGCGATCGGTCGGGCAAATGGCCCAACCTCGTCGCAATGGGTATTTCAGTTGGGGGCAGATTTGAAACCTGCCCCCAACTCAGGGCCGGTGCCAAGTCGCCGCTACCGTCCCCTCCGGTACGTCGTTCCCGCGCAAGGACAGCCGGCCCTGTGTCGAGTACGAGGCAGGGAATCCAGGGACTCTTTCTAATGTCAACGTCGACGGAGATCTGTAACAGTTCAGACTTGGTGAGGTGAATTGGCCGAAGGCGGGTTGCCGAACGCTGGCACGGGTGGCGGTGGTTATGTCATATACCGGGCATGGATACTGAAGTTGACCTCACCACCGTCGGCCGCGATGTGCTGATTGCCATCATCGCCGAGTTACAGGCGGTGATTGAGCGGTTGCAGCGGCGGATTGCCGAACTGGAAGGCCCGGCGAAACCGGGCGACCCGCTCCGAATGCCCGGCCTCAAGGCGAAATCGGCCCGGAAGCCCCCAGCGCAGCCGGGGCCCCGCAAGCAGCGACGCCACGGCTTCGCCCGCCCGCGCATGACACCGACCCACCGGGTGGAGCACGTGATGGAGAACTGTCCCGATTGCGGCGCCCACCGGTCCGGCGGTTGGACCCAGCGCACTCGGGAAGTCATCGAGCTGCCGGTGGTTCCGGTACAAGTCACCGAGCAGGTCTACATTGCTCGGACTTGCCCGGCGTGCCGACGGCGCTGCACACCTCCGGCGGAACTGGACGGCGTGGTCCTGGGCCAGCAGCGCCGCGGCGTCAACCTGCTCAGCCTGATCGCCACGCTGCGGGAAGAGGGGCGGCTGTCCATCCGTAGCGTCCAGTGGTATCTGGACACCGTGCATCAATTGCGCCGCAGCGTGGGGGCCATCGTGAGCGCCATCCATCGCACGGCGCAGCGGGCCCAACCGGCAGTGGCCGCGATCCTGGACCGCATCCGCGCCAGCCCGGTGGTCCACGCCGACGAAACCGGCTGGCGTCAGAGCGGGGCCAACGGCTACGTGTGGACTTTCAGCACCCCCACCGAACGCTACTTCCCGCGAACGCTACTTCCCGCGAACGCTACTTCCTGCGAACGCTACTTCCTGCGGCGGGGTCGGGGCAAAACAGTCGTGGACCAGGCGCTGAGCGATGCTTTCTCCGGAGTATTGGTCAGCGATTGCTACGCTGCCTACCACCATTATGATGGCCCCAAGCAGCGGTGTCCCGCGTCAACTAAATATGCCGAATTGCATTGCCTCATTAAAAACGTTACCCACGCCGAATGGTTGCCTCAACTAGAATGTTACCGAAAAGTCGGGAAGGTAATGCGGCGACCTGGCTCCACCACGGTATTCGCTACCCGGGCATCAGACGGCCTACCGCACCTCCGCTCAACATACAAGGCATCAGCAGGATGGCAAAACAGGAATTATTGATAACGATACGGGACCGTTACCGCGAGTCATCCAAAGAGGACAAGGGCCGAATCCTCGATGAGTTCATCGCCGTAACCGGCCACCACCGCAAGCACGGTATCCGGCTGTTGGGGCAGTCCGGCGACGCTGGGGAGAAACCGTCAATGATCAAGGGCCAGCGCATCTATAGGGCCAGCGCATCTATGATGAAGCAGTACGCGAGGCGGTGATCGTAATCTGGGAGGCGGCCGACCGTATCTGCGGGAAGCGCCTGAAGGCGGCGCTCCCCTATCTGGTGGCATCCATGGAGCGTCATGGGCACCTTGACCTGGATCCCGAAGTGCGACCGCGGCTAATGGCGGCCAGCGCGGCCACATTGGATCGGCTGCTGAAACCCATCCGTCCCACCGCGGGGAGCCGGCGCAGACGCCGGCGCGGGCGGCCCATGGGGAAGCGGGTTCCGGTGCGGACCTACAACGACTGGAATGGACCGCCGCCGGGCTTTCTGGAAATAGACCTGGTGGCTCACTATAGACCTGGTGGCTCACTGCGGCGGATCCGTGTCCGGATCATTCATCCACCGTCTGGTCGCAACCGACATTTGCACCGGCTGGACCGAAGCGGTACCCCTCCTGGCCCGGGAGCAGTCTCTGGTTGTGGAGGGGCTGGAGGCCATCTCGCAGCAGTTGCCCTTTCCCATCCTTGGCATCGACTCCTTGGCATCGACTCCTTGGCATCGACTTCTTGGCATCGACTCCGATAACGACGGCGCGTTCATCAACGAAACGCTGATCACATACTGCGCCAACCGCGGCATCGAGTTCACCCGGTCCCGACCTTACCGCAGCAACGACCAGGGATGGATTGAGCAGAAGAACGGTTCCGTGGTACGACGCTTCGTCGGCCATGACCGGTATTCGGGACAGGTGGCTGGCCTAATCGCCCTGTAAATCGACACATGGCCTATCTCTACGGAGCGCTGCGTCGGTACGTGAACTATTTCCAGCCCTCATTCAAGCTGATCGACAAGACCAGGGATGGCTCCACCACCGTCAAGCATTACAGTCAGCCCGCCACGCCCGGCGACCGGCTGATCCAGCAGACGCAACCGGCGCTGAGCTGAAAGCCTCACTTGAGGAATATCGGACTGGGTTGGACCCGGTGTTGCTGCTGCACACCATCCGTGAAGCCCAGTCGGCGCTGGTGGCAACCACGTCTCCGGGTGTGCGGGAAACGCCAGCAGGAGAAAGCCTCGAACGGTTCCTCGCCAAGTTGCCCAATCTGTGGCGGCAGGGCGAAACACGTCCCACACACGCCGCGCGAGTGCGAGGTCCGCGGCATTGGCGCACGCGCCAAGACCCCTTCGAGGGCGTTTGGAGCGACGTGTTGGGGTGGTTGCAGGCAGAGCCGGATGCCACGGGCAAGGCGCTGATGGCACGGTTGCAGTCGGAACACCCGGACCGTTTCACCGAAGCGCAGCTGCGAACCTTGCAACGCCGGGTGAAAGATTGGCGGGGCATCATGGCCAAAAATCTCGTTTATGCTTCGTCCAACGCAGGCTCGGCGGAACCAGCTGGACTGCCGGAACTGGACCTGTTTGGAGCGGATCCCAAGTGCTAGAGTTTCGGTAACATTCTTCGGTGAGGCAACAGGGAGGCATTCCTTATTGTCGTCTATCACCGGGTCCGGGACTACATGACCGGGTACGGCCGTGACCCCGACACCCTCGGGCTGTACGGCCGGCTCAAGACCGCCGGGCGCACGCCGGAGGACTGGATCGAGGAGATTGGCGCCTGGCAGGAGATGTGGGGCCGGCTATGTTTCGGTGGAGAACCGGCGGGGTGGTCTGAAGACCGCCGACGAACACATCGAGGCCATGCAGCGGTTCAAAGAAGCGGTGGAGTTCTAGTGTTATATACCTAAAGTACGCCTGCAAAAACTGGCGACCTTGGCCAGGATCTGGTCGGCGGTCTTGGTCCAGATAAAGGGCTTGGGGTTTTCGTTGGTAAGGTCAAGATAGCGGTAGATGGCGGCTTCCAGTGCCCCGCTGCTCTGATGCACCCCTCGCCGTAGTTGCTGCTCGGTCAGCATCCCGAACCACCGCTCCACCAGGTTCAGCCAGGATGCGCTGGTCGGCGTGAAGTGCAGGTGGAACCGTGGCCGCTTGGCTAACCAGTTCCGGATCAGTGCCGTCTTGTGGGTGGCGTAGCTGTCCACGATGAGATGGACGTCCCGGTCAAGGGGCACTTCGGCCTCAATGGTATCGAGGAACTTGCGGAACTCCACGGCCCGGTGGCGTCGGTGGCATTGGCCGATCACCTTGCCGGTTTTGGCATCCAGCGCGGCGAACAACGACGTGGTGCCGTGGCGCAGGTAATCATGGGTGCGCCGTTCCGCCTGTCCGGGGCGCATCGGCAATAGCGGCCTGGTCCGGTCCAAGGCCTGAACCTGGGACTTCTCGTCCACGCACAACACCAACGCCCGATCCGGCGGGTCCAGATAAAGCCCCACGATGTCCCGCACCTTCTCGATGCAGCAGGGATCTGCCGACAGCTGGAACGTCTCGGTGCGGTGGGGTTGCAGTCCGAAGGCACGCCAGATGCGGCGGATGGTGTTGTGGCTCAGGCCGGACCGCTGGGCCATGGACCGAGTGCTCCAGTGGGTGGCGTCTTTAGGTGTGGTCTCCAACGTCAGCGTAATCACCCGTTCCACATCATCATCGGTAACCGCTCGGGGCCGACCGCTGCGGGGCTCGTCCGACAGGCCATCCAGCCGTTGTTCCAGAAAACGCGCACGCCATTTGCCCACCGTTGCGTCGGACACCCCCAGATCGGCGCCCACGGCGGTGTTGCTCCGGCCTTCGGAGCCGGCCAGTATCATTCTGGCCCGCCGCGCCAGGGCTTGCGCCGTCTTCGGTCGTCGCACCCACCGCTCCAGAGTTTCCCGCTCCATGTCGTCCAAAATCAGCGGTGGCATTGGTCGTCCGATGGCCATGGTTATCCTCCCTCGGGACTGCTCACCCGGAGGATACCTCAGCGCTGATACTATTACTACTAACTTCAGTTACACCACACTAGCGGGCTACCGGTCTGTCGATGGCCACTTTCGAGTCGCGTACCCGCCAGTACCAGGCCAGGGTCAGGGCCCGGTTTGCCCGCGAGACCGTGCTGAGGGACCTGGGCGTGCGCCTTCATGTCCCGAAAAATTGGCACTACACGTTGATCCTGAAGCCGTCGGGCACCGGCTGGGAGTAGCTGGCGGCATATTCATTGTACGCCGCCACTGGATTGTCATTCGGTGGCGCAGCTACGTCCTGCACCCTCCCAATGTCGGGAGGGTGTTTCCTTGGTCACTTCGTACTTGGTCATTTTGCCATCGTTCCCTCCGTAAGCGACCCCATTGGATGTTGACGTAGTTCTCCTCCGAATGTTGCTTCTGGCGTCTGTCACGCGCTGGAACTGCTCCCCGTCGCGCAAACGGCGGGGATTGTCCCAAGAGTCCCTCGGACCGGCAATGCCGCACAAAGCGGGTTCAGAAGTCGATGGTGTTTCCGCCTTCGGGTTCGGGAGGCTTTGCACAAAAATTGTTGCTGGTGCTTGTTCGCTGTTAGAGACTGTCTGGGTTCGGCGGGTGCCGAACACCGGAGTCGTGGTACTGGCGATTTGTCTAGAGGCGCAGCAGGTTGGTGGGTATTAGTCGTCCTGCTAGTATTCAGTCAATGTTGGAGTAGCAGGGATAAAACCGCTGCAGTTTGTGTCTGGCATCCTGAGTGGTGAACCGCCAGTCGATGGTGGCTTTCCTAGCGTTACGCTCGGACTCATAGACGCCGATGGCCCGTTGCAGGGCAGGTTCGTCGGGATTGCGCCCCTGGAGGCAAGCTCGGGTCAAGACGCTGAACTCAATCTCCGCCATATTCAGCCAACTGGCGTGCTTGGGAGTGTGGTGAAACTCGAGGCGTTTCACGATGCGCCTGGCCTCAGCGGCGGGGAAGGCCTCGTAAAGCGCAGCCATGCGGTGGGTGTTCAGATTGTCGAGCACCACCCGTACCACCGGAGCGTGAGGATAGGCCACATCCACCAGCCACCGCATCTGGTGGGCAAAGTCCGGCATGGTGCGGCGTTCGGTGATGGCTATGTGGCGCCAGCCCGCCAGAGGCTCACAGGTCAAGAAGATGTTGCGGGTGCCGCCGCGCCGGTACTCGTAGTCCTGGCGTCGCGGTCGCCCCGGTTGGGCGGGCAGCGGTGTTCGCACATCGGCCAACAGTTGGGTGGAGGTCTCGTCAAAGCACACCACCGGCCGGTCAGGGTCGTAGGGTTCCCCATAGAGGTCCAGCACGTCCTCCATGGCCGCCACAAACTCCCCGTTCACCTTGGGGATGCACCACTGCTGCTTCCGCCACGGCTGGAGGATGTTTTTTTCAGCCGCAGACGCACCGTCTCGTATGACAACGATTCCACCAACCCCAACTCCACCGCCTGGTCGGCCAGCAACCGCAGGATAACTGGTCAAGGGCTCAGTGGTCATGGCCTTCGGGCGCAGCGCTGCACGCCAGGGCAATCAGGTGGGCTTCACCTTTGTCGTCCAGCTTACGATACCGGTTGGCTTGGGGATGGTCGTGCAGCACACCGTCCAACCCCTCCTCAGCGTAGCGCCGTTTGGTGCGGAACACCGTGCGCGGCGACGTGTCCAAGGCCGCCACCACCTGGGACGCGCTCCACCCTTCCTCAGTCCTGAGCAGGATGCGCGCCCGAGTGATTACCCGTGCGGAACGCTGGCCGCTTCGAATCAATTGCCGGAGCCGTTCCTGCTCCTCCGAAGTCAACTGTACCCTGTATTTCTCCTGAACCATGGATCCTGCACCTCCCGCACCGCTGTTTCCCAGTCAGTGTAGGGACACTGCTCCACATCACCTCGTATACGCCAATACGGATTTGACTAAATACTAAACCGAAGCCAAGGTGAAACCCACATGGGTGTCGGGTAGAATTGGGGGCAATTGAAAAGGTCTGTTGGGGAATCCGAGGGGGTTGCTGTTGGGCATGTCGGAGATGGGAGCGCTGCTGGAGCGGTGGCGCATGGACGAGGTTGAGGTACGACGGCGGATGTATCGGGCTCCGACGCCACGGGAACGGGAACGGTGGCACGCGCTATGGCTGCTGGTGCAGGGTTGGACCGCGGCGGCGGTGGCGCAGGCGTTGGAAAGGGATGCCCACACCATTGGCGAGTGGGCCACGGCGTTCGCGGAGGGCGGTCCCAAGGGGCTGGTTTTTGAGCAGACCGGAGGTTCCCCCCCGCGTTGGACGGAAAGCAGCAAGTCGAGTTGAAGACGGCAGTGCAGGAACCGCCATGGCAAGCGGGCATCGAACTATCCAACTGGAACTGGAAAGCGGTGCGACGGTTTGTAGGCGACCGCTTTGGGTTGGCGCTGAGCCGGAGCAGTTGCCTGAACTATCTGCACCGGTTGGGGTTTGTGCTGAAGCGGTCCAAGAAGCAATTGGTCAAGGCGGACCCGGCCCGGCGGGAAGCCTTCGTGAGGGAATATGCTGCTCTGCGGGCAGCAACACGACGGACTGGGGCCAAGATATTCTTCGCTGACGAGGCCCACTTTCGGGCGGATGCGGACCTGCGGGGCAAGTGGGCGCTGCGGGGAGAACCGGCCTTGGTGGACTCCACCAGTCCGCGACGTGGCGAGAAGGCCAGCTACTACTCGGCGGTGTGTCTGGAGACCGGCGAGGTGGAGGTGATGGAACTCGATGGCAACAGTAATGCCGCCACGTCCACCGCCTTCCTGCGGCAACTGCGGGCGCGGCACACCGAACCACTGACGGTGATTTGGGACAATTCGCCAGCCCATCGGGGCGACGCGCTGCGAGCTTACCTGACCACGCCCGGCTTGAACCTGCGCCTGGTGAACCTGCCCAGCTACAGCCCGGACTTCAACGCCGACGAAGCGATTTGGGGTTGGGTACGCCCGGAGGTGACCGCGAACTTGTGCCTGGAGACCAGGGCCGCGGTTCAGGAGAAGGTGGGCGACTTTTTCGCGAACTTGGATGGCCGACGGGAGGAAGTCAAGTGCCGATGCCGAACCGTCCTCCAGGCTCGCGCGGCAGAACTGACCGGCAGCGCCCAAGCCGATTTTTACGGCCCTGCGAATGTAGAATTCACCTTGGCTTCAGTTTAGTACTCAGTCAATGTTGGAGTAGCAGGGATAAAACCGCTGCAGTTTGTGTCTGGCATCCTGAGTGGTGAACCGCCAGTCGATGGTGGCTTTCCTAGCGTTACGCTCGGACTCGTAGACGCTGATTGCCCGTTGCAGGGCAAGTTCGTCGGGATTGCGCCCCCGGAGACAAGCCCGGGTCAACACGCTGAAATCAATCTCCGCCATCCCTTCGGCAAGCTCAGGACAGGATTCAGCCAACTGGCGTGCTTGGGAGTGTGGTGAAACTCCAGCCGTTTCACGATGCGCCGCGCCTCAGCAGCCGGAAAGGTCTCGTAGAGCGAAGCCATGCGGTGGGTGTTCAGGTTGTCGAGAACCACCCGTACCACCGGAGCGTGGGGATAGGCCACATCCACCAGCCAGCGCATCTGGTGGGCGAAGTCCACCATAGTGCGCCGTTCGGTGATCGCCACGTGGCGCCAGCCCGCCAGAGGCTCACAGGTCAAGAAGATGTTGCGGGTGCCGCCCGCCGGTACTCGTAGTCCTGACGCCGCGGTCGTCCCGGTTGGGCGGGCAGCGGCGTGCGGGTATCGGCCAGCAGTTGGGTGGAGGTCTCGTCGAAGCACACCACCGGCCGGTCAGGGTCGTAGGGTTCCCCATAGAGGTCCAGCACGTCCTCCATCGCCGCCACGAACTCTCCGTTCACCTTGGGGATGCACCACTGTTGCTTCCGCCACGGCTGGAGGATGTTTTTTTGAGCCGCAGACGCACCGTCTCGTGGGACAGCGACTCCATCAATCCCAACTCCACCACCTGGTCGGCCAGCAAGCGCAGGGGCCAGTGATCATGGCCCTCCGGCGCATCACTGCACGCCAAGGCAATCAGGTAGGCTTCGCCACGATCATCCAACTTCCGGTACCGATTGGCTTGGGGATGGTCGTGCAGCACACCGTCCAATCCTTCCTCGGCGTACCGCCGTTTGGTGCGCAACACCGTGCGCGGCGAGGTGTCCAGGGCTGCTGCCACCTGGCTCGCGCTCCATCCTTCGTCGGTCTTGAGCAGGATCCGCGCCCGAGTGATTACCCGAGCGGAATGCTGGCCGCTTCGAATCAATTGCCGGAGCCGTTCTCGCTCCTCCGGCGTCAACTGTACTCCGTATTTCTCCTGAACCATGGCTGCCGCACCTCCTGCACTGTCGTTCCCCAGTCAGTGTAGGGATGCTGCTCCGCATCAACTCATATACGCCAATGCACGTTTGACTCAATACTAGAGTCCTTCTCCGGGCCTGTCAACAAGCGGCCCAGGCTGTAACAGTTCAGAATTGAGGGGAAACGAGCAACTGAAGGCAGGCGTCGAGAGGGTTTAGACCTCTGGCGGGCCAGGTGCCGAAGAGAGATGCCAGCGCCATCTTGCTTTCGGTGCCCTGCTCCGAACGAGTGCCGCCGCTGACTTTGCGGCTGATTACCACATGGCGCAGGCTGCGCTCGGCGGCGTTGTTGTCTGGCGGCACGTCCGGTTCGGCCACAAAGACGAAGAGTTCCTTGCTGAAGTGCTCGATGCGTCGGCACAGCCTGGCTGGTATTGCCGACGGGTTATCCAGGAAGGGCTGGCAGATGGCCAGCAGGCTGCGCTCCAATGCCAGTTGGACAACCCGCCGTCGCTGTTGCTCGGGATGGTGGAAGGCTTTGGCCGCGGCATAGAGTTGGTGGATTGCCCCGGCCCACTGGACCAGTGGGGCGTCCTTTGGGTGGAGGGCTACCAGGTCGTGGATGTCCCGTAGCAGGTGGGCCCAGCACCGCTGCTTGGGGCCATCATAATGGTGGTAGGCAGCGTAGCAATCGCTGACCAATACTCCGGAGAAAGCATCGCTCAGCGCCTGGTCCACGACTGTTTTGCCCCGACCCCGCCGCAGGAAGTAGCGTTCGCGGGAAGTAGCGTTCGGTGGGGGTGCTGAAAGTCCACACGTAGCCGTTGGCCCCGCTCTGACGCCAGCCGGTTTCGTCGGCGTGGACCACCGGGCTGGCGCGGATGCGGTCCAGGATCGCGGCCACTGCCGGTTGGGCCCGCTGCGCCGTGCGCTGGATGGCGCTCACGATGGCCCCCACGCTGCGGCGCAACTGATGCACGGTGTCCAGATACCACTGGACGCTACGGATGGGCAGCCGCCCCTCTTCCCGCAGCGTGGCGATCAGGCTGAGCAGGTTGACGCCGCGGCGCTGCTGGCCCAGGACCACGCCGTCCAGTTCCGCCGGAGGTGTGCAGCGCCGTCGGCACGCCGGGCAAGTCCGAGCAATGTAGACCTGCTCGGTGACTTGTACCGGAACCACCGGCAGCTCGATGACTTCCCGAGTGCGCTGGGTCCAACCGCCGGACCGGTGGGCGCCGCAATCGGGACAGTTCTCCATCACGTGCTCCACCCGGTGGGTCGGTGTCATGCGCGGGCGGGCGAAGCCGTGGCGTCGCTGCTTGCGGGGCCCCGGCTGCGCTGGGGGCTTCCGGGCCGATTTCGCCTTGAGGCCGGGCATTCGGAGCGGGTCGCCCGGTTTCGCCGGGCCTTCCAGTTCGGCAATCCGCCGCTGCAACCGCTCAATCACCGCCTGTAACTCGGCGATGATGGCAATCAGCACATCGCGGCCGACGGTGGTGAGGTCAACTTCAGTATCCATGCCCGGTATATGACATAACCACCGCCACCCGTGCCAGCGTTCGGCAACCCGCCTTCGGCCAATTCACCTCACCAAGTCTGAACTGTTACCCCAGGCTGACCAGGGCCTTTCCAAAGTCAAGGTGGAGGTAGGACAGCGCAAGGCCCTTTCAAAGCTCAAGCGTATCCAGTTTCCCGGCATTGCCATTGCCAGTGCTCATCCCCAACCCCTGCCACCGCCCCTTCCATTGTCATCGCCACCGCCCCTTCCATTGTCATTTGTATGTTGCGTAGTGCCCTGCGGGTAGGCCAATCTGTGGGGAAGGAGTGAGGGGCGCGTCGTCTGTCATTGGGTGAGCTGGGTCTGAGACGCAGCGGCACCGTCTCGCAGTAGGACACCCCTCACGCCAGGGCAACGGCCCTCCGAACGGATACCGGGGCAGAGGGGCCCGCATCAGCAAGTGGGGAGGACCGCGGCACAATCGTAGCCCAATTGGAGGGGAGGAACACTGGAGGGGAGGAACACTGGAGGGGATGGACCATGACGACCATAGGCGCCGAGGGAGGGGCGGTGAAGGTGATGGGGATTGACGTGGGGAAAACCCGACTGGACGCATCGGCTGCAGAAGGACCGGTGCGGTGCTTCGCCAACGACGGCCCGGGGATTGCGGCATTGCTGGGATGGCTGAGAGCGCAGGGGGCGGAGCTGGTGGTATGCGAACCCACCGGCGGATACGAAGGCCCCCTGGTGCGGGGCCTGCCTGGTGCGGGGCCTGCCTGGTGCGGGGTCTGGGTGAATGTGGGGTGCCGGTGCATCTGGCCCATCCCAATCGGGTGCGGGCCTTTGCGCCGGCCAGTGGCAAGCCGGCCAAGACCGACCGGTTGGATGCCCAGACACTCTCCCGGTACGGTCAGGTGTTTGCCCTGGAGGGAGACCCGCAACGGGAGCCGGAACCGGCGACCCTGCCGGCGCTGTTGCGGCGCCGGCGGCAACTGATCGACCAGCGGACCCAGGAACGCAACCGACTGGATCGAGCCTGGAACGCGGGAGCGCGAGCCTCGACCCAGCGGCACATCGCCTGGCTGGATGAGGAAATAGCCCGGCTGGACCAGGAGTACCGAGAGACGTTGCAGAGCAGTGCGGTTTTGTCCCAGCGGTCGGCGCTGTACCGCAGTGTGCCGGGGGTGGGAGAACTGACCGCGGCGACCCTGGTGGCGGAGCTGCCCGAGTTGGGCCAGGGAGAAGGCAAGGGTTGGTGTTCCCTGGTGGGTTTGGCGCCCTGGTGGGTTTGGCGCCCTGGGCTCGGGACAGCGGGCAACAGCGGGGGTATCGGGCCACCCGTGGCGGACGCGCCGTGGTGCGTCGCGTCCTGTACATGGCGGCATTGGCGGCGGTCCGGCACGAGGGAGAACTGCAGCGGTTCTACCAGCGCCTCTGTGAGCGGGGCAAGGCTAAGAAAGTGGGGCTGGTGGCCGTCATGCGCAAGCTGCTGTTGCGACTGTACACCATCGCCCGCCGCAGAACACCCTGGACGCCTGATCCCACCTGAGCCACCTGAAACCAATACCCATCAGATCAAAACCTTGACATCCAACACGGATACTGCGAGCACAGCGTGGCAATCCCGTCGCCGCGGCAGTCCCGACACGGGCATCCGTCAGTCCCTCGCCCTGATTGCGGCCGGCGCCGCCGGAGCACTCAAGTCCCGCCCGGGCGCATGGCGATAACGCTGGAGGACCCGCCCCTACTGCGTCCTGAACTGCGGCGCCATCAACCCGACCTGCAGCGAAGGCGGCAGGTTGTTCCGCGTCACCTGCATCCGGCCCTGGGCCTGCAAACTTCCCTCGGCCACTCCCAGCTCCCGCAGGAACGTCTCTGGCCCTTCCGGCTCCACCGCCGAGGATTCTCTCTCCGCCCGGTAGTGCATGGGAATCAGCCACCGCGCGTCAAGTTGCTGCGCCGTCTGGTTGATGGCCCGGTACGACAGCAGATTGTGGTCCGACCCGCCCGCCGGCGCCAGCACCACTTCCGCCGGCCCGATCAGGTCGATCTGCTGCGCCGTCAGCGGCTGCGTGATGTTCCCCAGGTGGCACACGTTGATCCCGTCCAGCGCAATGGCAAAGGCAACGTTTCGCTTACTCCGCGTAACGCCTTCGGGCAGCGGTGTCATCACCGCGCGAATTGTGATGCCCTGGAACTCGTACTCGCCCGGCGAGATGAACACTCGCGGATTGCCCCCCAACTCGCCGGCGCTGTTGTGAATCCGATCATTGTGGCTCACCGTGACCGCCACCACGTCCACCGTCTGCCTGGGGTCGATTTGCACCCCCAAACCACCCACGCCGGACGCGTACGGATCAGTGATAATCGACAGTCCCAGGGTAGTCGAGCGCAGCCGGAAGCAGGCATGGCCCAGCCAGTAAATGTCCATGGCCGTCCGCTGTTACTCGGCGCCCGGCCCGGGTTTCACTGTCAACCGGTCAAGCAACGCCCACCCGGCCGGCACCGCCAGGCTCGCCACGATGAGTTTTACCAGGTCTCCGGCGATGAACGGCAGCAGCCCGCATTGCCACACATTAGCGCAGCCCCAGGCCTCTGCCACGTTGGCCGGCAGGAACAGGTTCAGTTGGATCAGCCCTGGTACATAAAGCGCGGCATTTCCCAGCAGCATTGCCGCCAGGATCCAGGGACGCCGGTTCCATCCGCGTTGGCACAGCCAGCCCACCAACGCCGCCGCGGGTATGAACCCGACGATGTATCCGCCCGACGGCAGCAGCCAGAACCAGCCCGACGCTCCTCCGGCGAAGAATGGCAGAAAGGCCCCCTCTACGGCGTAGAGTGCCAACGCCAAACCACCGCGCCAGCCCCCCAGCATCGCACCTACCAGCAGCACGGCGAACGTCTGCCCGGTTATCGGCACCGGAGTAAACCCCAGCGGTATCTTGATCTGCGCGAATAGCGCCACCACCAGGCTGCCGGCAACAACTAGAGCTATGTCCCTGGCTATACGGCGTGCGCCGGCCGATTCGGGCAGGATCAGGTCTGCCAGCGTGCCCGGCAGAGGCGGAGATGGGGTGGGAACTGCGGTTCGCGTTTGCATTGCCCCAATATCCTACCACTCGCCCCCCACCCGTCAAACTGAACAGTTTGAACCGCCTCGATCCATTTTGCCGCGCCCGCGACTGTATCAAGAGTCTTGTGCCGTTGTCATAAGCACCTGCGCGTCCACGAACTATGTGCCCGGCAGGGCGATCGCATTCCAACTGCGATTGCCCTGGTGTGTCCGGCATTACTGGTGCACGATGCGAAATGTCCGGCATATAATTGCGGTTGTTCTCAGGGTCGTTAGGTTTTCCTGAACGTCATGCCCCGAAGCGTGAATGTCATTTGTATGTTGCGTAGTGCCCTGCGGGTAGGCCAATCTGTGGGGAAGGAGTGAGGGGCGCGTCGTCTGTCATTGGGTGAGCTGGGTCTGAGACGCAGTGGCACCGTCTCGCAGTAGGACACCCCTCACGCCAGGGCAACGGCCCTCCGAACGGATACCGGGGCAGCGGGGCCCGCATCAGCAAGTGGGGAGGACCGCGGCACAATCATAGGCCAATTGGAGGGGACGAACACTGGAGGGGATGAACCATGACGACCATAGGCGCCGAGGGAGGGGCGGTGAAGGTGATGGGGATTGACGTGGGGAAAACCCGACTGGACGCATCGGCTGAAGGAGGACCGGTGCGGTGCTGCCATCGGCTTCATCATACTGGTCATCATCGCAGTCGTCGCAATCAACCTATGGAACGCCTTCACCACGACCACCGACACACGCAACGACCAAACGCCCGGTGTCTGGTATCCAACACGCCCTCCAACATTCCCCAGCCCAACCGCTACAGTCCCAAGTCCCGCCTACCTCCAGTGCATGAACACCCACGACGACTACTCAAAGTGTCGGTGCCTCTTGGACGGCAACCGGCCGGGCTGCTGATCCTTACCTACGGCAACTCCATCCCGAGGAGCCGTTGACTTGGGGGATAGGGCCCTGCTAGGGTTCCACGTGCACCCACCAGAGGAGTACTGCTATGAAGACGGCACTCGCGGTCATGTTCGTGGTGGTCGTATACGCTGTAGTGTTTATTCTGGCGCTACCCGTGTTTATCTTTCCAGCGTTGGACAGGTCTGGGTTGGCAGAGTCTTGGGTCGTGTCAGCCATATTTAACTCCTTTCTGTTATTTTGGTTCTTTGTGCTGTTCACGGGATTGGTGTTGGCTGTCGTCATCGTAGTGGCGTGGCGCGTTCTCCAGGTGAGAGGCGCACGCAAGGTCTAGGGCGAGAGCCGTGACCAAGACCGTGGTGGTTAGAGGCTGTCCAGACCGAACCTTGTCCCCGTTGTCATCGACATAGGACGTATCTAGTGCGACTGTAGGTGCCCCGTTCGTCCCCTTGAATGACCACATTGGCCATTGTCCGCTCATCGAAGGTGCCTGATCCGGCTATCCGAGGATCGGAGTAGCGAAATCCCCTCGGTTTCCACTGACCTACAGGGCGGCGTGCTCTGCGGTCAAACAACTAGACGAAGACCCCGTCATCCATTCGCTGATACGGCACACCGCCGATTGCGATTTTCGTAATGGCACTGCCTACTTGAACAATCCTACTGGATGAGGAAATAGCCCGGCTGGACCAGGAGTACCGAGATACCCTGCAGAGCAGTGCGGTTTTGTCCGAGCGGTCGGCGCTGTACCGCAGTGTGCCGGGGGTGGGAGAACTGACCGCGGCGACCCTGGTGGCGGAGCTGCCCGAGTTGGGCCAGGGAGAAGGCAAGGGTTGGTGTTCCCTGGTGGGTTTGGCGCCCTGGGCTTGGGACAGCGGGCAACAGCGGGGGTATCGGGCCACCCGTGGCGGACGCGCCGTGGTGCGTCGCGTCCTGTACATGGCGGCATTGGCGGCGGTCCGGCACGAGGGCGAACTGCAGCGGTTCTACCAGCGCCTCTGTGAGCGGGGCAAGGCTAAGAAAGTGGGGCTGGTGGCCGTCATGCGCAAGCTGCTGTTGCGACTGCATACCATCGCCCGCCGCAGAACACCCTGGACGCCTGATCCCACCTGAGCCACCTGAAACCAATACCCATCAGATCAAAACCTTGACATCCAACACGGATACTGCGAGCGCAGCGCGGCAATCTCGTTGGCGAAGGAGGCACCGTCTCGTCGCCGGGATGGCCGCGTCACTTCACTCGATGCAATCGCAAACTGGTTGCCCGTCGGTGACACCACCCTCTTGTCCTATTGCGAACGTATGCTCTATAATAGGGTCACAGGCGATAAATCGGTTCCATCGACCAGGTTCCGAGCGTTCACGGCCAATCAGCACCAAGTCGCTGCCGGCCTCTGCAGGAGACTGTCTCCGACCACTTTAATCGGGGCAGTCCCCTCGGCCACCGTGCCTGCCACAGCGCGCCATGCTTCAGGCATGGAGAATGAGAGCAAAAACCACAGCGCGCCACCTCCGGCCGTAGGGCTGATACCGCTCGGAACCTGGTCAAACACTCCAAATCATCGCCTGTACACCTTGAATCTTCGGAGGAAGTCCACAGCAGCACCAACGCGAACGCTTTCCGGCGGCAGCGGTCAATCGCCTGTCCTCTGCCGCCTCCAAATTCCGATACCCGACAAACGCGGCGAAGCCACTTACAACCCGGTCACCTCTGCCCGGGAGGCATGTCCATAAAACGGTCACGCCCCATGGGCGAGGCTTGTTCGAAGTTGCGCGGTTGGCAACTACCCGCTCTCCCTGCGCATGTCGAAGGACGGTCGGCAAGGTTCGCCAGGCTCACCACGCGTGTAACGGCAATCGGCTTTGAAATGGCCCGGCAGCATCGGGCACTCGCATCCGATGCGATTGGTGCCGGTATGCCTCCAGTCGGGATGCCGGCCAATATTGGCATCGCGTGGTGGCTTCTGATGCCCGGCGATAGGCGAGGCCTAACCGCCCTCCGTACGCCGCCGCCGGGATGCAACCACCCCGTGCCAGGTTGAGGGAGAGCGCTATTTGACGCCTGGCCCCCATGCCGTGCCGAAGTCGAACCGGGACGCCAACTGCCCGGTGAATGTGCTGGCATCCTGCAGGGCCAGGTACACGGCGAGTGGGCCAATTGCGCCCGGATCGACCCTTTCATGCCAATCACGCTGCGTCCACGGGATAGCCGCCGAGCCTTCGCTGCGCAGTCCGCCGGGGCTCAGGATGTTGACCGCGATGTTGTAGTCGCGCACCTCGTCAGCCAAGCAGTAGCTGAACATGTGGACCGCCGCCTTGCTGGCGCTGTAGAGGACGCCGCCGCCCTGGTTGGGGTCGGTGGCCATCCTGGAACCGATGTTTATGATGCTGCCTCGCCGCAGTTCCATCATTATGGGAAGCACGGCTCGGCTGCACAGATAGGGGCCGGTCACGTTGACCCGCATGAGTTGTTCCCAACGGGCGGCGTCGATTTCCAGGATCGACTCCCCCAACACCATGGTGCCGGCGTTGTTGAAAAGCACGTCGATCTTGCCGTAACGTTCTGTGGCCTGGCGGACCATTTCATTGACCTGCGCCTCATCGGTGACGTCGCAGTCAATGGCAAAGACGTCTCCGCCGGCGTACTTGATATCGGTGACCGTCTCTTCAAGTGTCCCCGCCAGCCCGGTTGGCGACTGCCTGCGGGAGCAGACAACCACGCTGGCTCCTTCCCCGGCGTACTCTTTTGCTATGGCCCGCCCCAGTCCCCGGCTCGCACCGGTGACGATCGCGACCATTCCGTCCATCTGACCCATAGTTGACCTGCCTACACGATTTTGGCGACGCGCAGTCGCCATTACGACCACTGCGCTATTTTTGCATGGATAAACGGGATCGACTGGATCACATTAAATATCGTGAACTTCCCGGCGCTCCTGAGGATGACCTAAATCTAATTGCCGCCAACATTACGGTCATCCCGTTTATCCTGTGCATCCATGCAAGAAGGACGATCAGGGATTCGCCGCCTCAGTGTTCACCTGGGGCATTCGCCTGGGCACGGCCGGCACCCCCTGAAGGCTGGACAGGTCCATGGCTGGCAAGTCCACCTGGACAAGCTCGTGGACGCCATTGGCTAGCTCGTTGTAACCATCAAACCAAGCCGCCAACTGGCGGCGCCATGACTCCAACCCGCCGCTGGCATGCAGCTCGAAGGCCGCCTCTCGTCCGTCCAAGCCCGACGAAACCTGGTCCCAGGCGAGCTGCAGGAGCGCCGCCCGTTGGAGCGCGGTGTATCCGCCACCCCCGAAGGCGTCTTCCAACTCGGCGGCCATCGTCGGGTCCGCAAAGTCGGTGTCGGCAGGGGCGTTGATCAATGACGAACCGGGGAGACCGCGCAGGATTTCGCCCATTCGCTGGCGAACTTGGAGGGTGTTGATTCCGGCGGAAGCCACGTGAAGCTGGTTGGGTAGCGCATACCCGCTCGCCGACGTCTCGGGGTCCAGTTCCGCCGCGGTCATGCACGTGCGAGTGGTCTGGACATTGACGGTCAGCTCGACCAGCTGCTCGATCGTCTGAGGATTGTCCTTTAGGCCCATGATTTCGGCCAAGGCCAGGCCGAGACCGAGGGTCAGTTCCGCCTTGGCCAGCCAACCGTAGCTGTGGTGCCAAAGCATCCAGGACACCAAAGATTGTTTCCGATTTCTGTCGGGGGGCTCCCCGGTGAAAACGCGATTTCGAGGAACGAAAACGTTTTCCATCCAGACCATGGAATCCAGTTCATCAAACCGGCTGCTCAGGGGCGACAGGAACGGATTCTTGTGTTTGGCAACGGCCCGGCGTGACACCACTCTGAGGCCTGGCGCGTTCACCGGCACGATGAACCACAGGTGCCGCCCGCTGCCTGGTGGCATGTCATTCCTGGTGGAAATCAGCAGCTCCTCCGCGAAGGGCGTGCTGGTGTGCATCTGGATCTTGCCGCTCACCACGATGCCCTCAGCGTTTTCGCTGACCAGGCGGAGCGCCACGCGCTCGCTCTCATCCGGGCGCAGCCTGGTGCCGATCAGCGGCCCGCCTCCCGCGTAGGTGAGAAACCTGCCGCTCTTGGATATATACTCCAGATACTCCTCAGCCGCCTCGATCTCCTCGGAGGAATTGTTCAGGCGCTTGAGCACGTTCAGCGTCCCCAGGGCAATCAATGCACCGTAGCCCGGGGTATGCGTCATGTTTCCGCCGGTCACGAAATGGACGGCGCTGAGTGCCTTCCCCAGGCGCCTCAAATCGTGGGAGGTCTTCGGCGGGGTGAGCGCGAGGGGATGCCGCTCGCCGTTGCCGTCGGGCTTGGTCAGCAGAATATCCTGCCACTCGGGGTCGAAGTGGCGGTCGTACCACGCCACGTACTCATCCACCATGCCCGACGTCGCCGGGTGCGTCGTGACATCCGCCACGGCGCCTTCGCCCAGCACCCATACGTCGCGCCCGTCGCGCAGGCTCTCTTTATAATCAGCCCCTGTCCGCATAATTCACCGTCCGCAAGATGACCGTATCCAATTCTCGATGCCCACGCTTACGTCGTCCCTGGCTATGGCCCGCCCCAATCCCCGGCTGGCGCTGGTGAGTATTGCGACCATCCCGCCCAACAGACCCATAGTCCATCTGCCTACACGAACTGCGCCTTTACCCAACCTTCGTCAAAGGGAGTCCAGAAGTGGGACGTTAGCTTCAGGTGTTTGAACATCCAGACGCCTTCTATCCTGACGTACTCGTCGTCGTATCTTGCCGAGCCCCATACAGGCCGATCGCCGTCCGCGTAGGTGCACGGCTGGAACAGGTACCAGATTCCGGTGGCAGTGTCCCTGTCCACCTCGATGATGGGATTCATTACCATATGAACGGCGAAGGGCAACCTGTTTGGAGCGTTGACGAAGAAGTTCCGGATTCCATCACGCCCTTCAGCTTTGCCCCGGATACCGCCGTCCCAAATCGCGTCTTCCACGAACAGGCTGGCGATTTTGTCGGCGTCATAGTTGTCGTCGCAATAGGCGCAGTAACGGGCTTTGAGCCGCTTGATCTCCTCCACGTCTTCCAGGGTTCGAAGCCTGCGCTCGATGTCCTCCAGATTCATAGCCCGTTTTCCTCCGTATGGGTCCGCTAGCCTTGGTGGCTCCGGCGGCGGTGCCGCCGTCGTGGACACCGGTTCATGCCTTTACGTCCATGCCCTGAAACATTTCGGCAAGCACATCATATACCGCCGCGTTTTCCTGGGACCCTCCTCCGAGCGCACCCTCATCGGCGGCGCCCCGGCGCGACATAGCTATGGACGTGGTTGGCACGACCATGCCCAATGTCAACGATAGAAACGGAAGATCAGAGGTTTTGGTCATGCCCTCGGACCACGCTACCCCATCAACGACCGGGAGACCTGAGCTAGCACCCCCAGGGTGCGCTCCAACGACGCTTCGCTATCGGCGCCGGCGGCCACCGGAGAGGCCATAATCTCCGTGGCTCCCATCGCCAGCATCCCTTGCAGCCCCTCTGAAACCTGGGACTCATTGCCCCACACCGCCACGGCGTCCACCATTCCCTCACTCCAGGAACCCTCCGACACTTCCGGGAACCCGGCGGCGGCGAACATGTTGACGTAAAAGGGCGCCCGGGCGAATCCTCGGAACTGTTGGGCCACGGCTTGTCGCGCCTCATCGGGGTCGTCGTGTACGCATACCGGAACGTGAGCCACCAGGGGTGGGACCTCTCGGTCCGCGCGCTTCGCCCCGCGCTCCATGGCGGGCAGGGCAACGTCTTGCAGGTAGGAACGGGGGCAGACCCAACTGATGGCGCCGTCGGCCTCGGCGCCGCAGATTTCGTAGGCTCTGGTCCCCAGGGCAGCGGCCATCACCGGCACGTCCAAGGGGGCCGGAATGTTGCTGTGGGCTTGGTAATAGCGTCCGGAGTGATCCACGGAACCCTCCTGGAGCAGTGCCTTGAGGATGCGGATATACTCGCGCAGGTGGGCCAGGGGGGCGCGGAAGTTGGCCCCGATGGTTTGCTCCATCCCTCCCTGCCCGCTGGTGCCCAACCCCAGCCGGAACCGTCCGGGGGCAAACTGGGCCAGGGTCAACACCTGCTGGGCCACGGCGATGGGATGGCGGGGAAAAGTCTGGGTGATGGCCGTTCCCATCATAATATCCCGGGTGCGAGTCCCGGCGGCGGCGAAAACGCTGAGGGCATCCCCACCCCCGGCACTACCGCTGGTCATCCAGGCGGCGGAGATGCCCCTCCTCTCCAGGTCCTCCACGGTAGCCAGGGCGGCGTTGCTATCGGCAGCCGTTACGGCTACGCCGATCCTCTGCTGGGCCATGTCGTCTCCCCTCAACTTTCAGCGTATTTGAGAACTCTACTGCATGAACACCGGAGACCGTTGTCCGATGGGTCGGAGTTTAGGAGGGTGGGGTTGCTTCGTCAACGAGAGGGGAGGCCGTTGGGGTATTGCCTCACAGACCTTGCGTGACAATGGCCGGTCACCAGACCCGTCATTCCGGCCTCGGTAGCGTCCGTCATATGCTCGTGTTAGAAGTCAAGGCTTTTCAGCAGGCTGATGAGGACGACGATCTGCCCCCCTGCAGCAGGCTCGTTCTGCCGTTCAAAATCCATCATAGGTTTGGACGATACCAGTTCATTTCACTGGTCTTGTGGTACCCAAGTGATTACAGCCCCACCGAGCGCTGAGGACTGCCCATTACGGTTTGGCCCGTGGCGAGCCGCCCGTTGAGCAGACGCTGTGGCTACTGCTTCGTGCGGCGCGCTCGATAATACGAAACCTCCTCCCACGTTACTATCCAGAATAGTCCTGCAAGCGTCCCTCCGCGGATGGCTCAACCTGAATTCGACCGTGTTAGTATCGGGTCAAGCGACAATACCGAGGTGGATAACATGGCTCTGAAAGGCGAAGACTGGCTGGCCCAAACCGTCGAAACAACCCTCGAGCCGGAAATTCCGATTTGCGATACGCACCACCACTTCTGGGTTTCCCGCCCAGAACCTGCTGCTTACCAGCGATACCTGTTGCCCGAGTTGACCGCAGACGTGAGTAGCGGGCACAACGTCCGTTCCACGGTTTTCATTGAGGTGCGGTGCGAGTACCGCCAGAGCGGCCCAGAAGAGATGAGGCCCGTGGGTGAGGTGGAGTACATCGAGACCATCGCGGCGGAGAGCGCCACCGGCAGCAACGGCCCCACGAAAGCTGCGGTAGGCATAATCGGACATGCGGACCTGAAACTTGGCGCTGCGGTCCGTCCGGTACTGGAAGCCATGCGAGCCGCCAGTCCCGGTCGGTTCAGGGGTGTTCGCCACTCGACGGGATGGGACGCGAGCCCTGAGTTGGTGAACCGCGATATCCAGGGAGCCCTGTCTACGGAGGGCTACCGTGCCGGTGCCCGGGTTATGGCCGAAATGGGACTGGTACTCGAGAACTCGCAGTACCATCCCCAGTTGTCCGAACTGGCGGATTTTGCCCGGGCAGTTCCCGAGCTGACCATCGTCCTGAACCATATCGGCGGCCTGGTGCGCGTCGGCCCCTACGCCAACCGGGATGACGAAGTGCTGCCGGTGTGGAGGAGAGGGGTGGCTGAGGTGGCCCAGTGTCCCAACGTCGTCATCAAATTGGGCGGCGTTGGGCAACTCCGCTACGGGTACTACTGGTACGACCGGGAAACCCCTATTGGCTCGGAGGAACTGGCCGGTACCCTGGGACCGCTGATGAACTACTGCATCGAGCAGTTTGGTCCGGACCGCTGCATGTTCGAAAGCAACTTCCCGGTGGACAAGCCGTCCTACTCCTACAACGTTCTGTACAACGCTTTCAAACGACTTTCAGCGGGTTACACGGCCGCGGAGCGTGCCGCTTTGTTCCATGACACGGCTATGCGCGTGTACAGCATCGACGACTGATCGCGCCGCGCGGCCTGACGACCAGTCGCTCCAAGCACTTTTGCTCCAGGTCAGTATTCGGCGCTCCGAAAGCTCCCCGCCCGGGGCGCCGGCGTCGCGAAGTTGCGCCGCACACAGCCCACCGTGCTTTCGACCTTCCCCTTGTCATTGCCCTTGCCGGGTCGCCCGAACCGGTCCTTGAACAGGTAGCGCGACTGCAATTCGGTGAAAGCCCTGGTGCTCAGTCGCCGCCCGTCATCCAGTATCCTGGCCACCGCCAGTTTGGTATGTGGTACAGGATGCTCTGGGGCACACCGCCCAGGAAGGCGAAGGCGGAAACGTGACCGCCCAGAAACGCCTCGGTGGTCTCCGCGGGATAGGTCTTCACGAAGCAGCCGTCGCTGTGGGTCGGATCCAGCACGAAGTAGTGCACCTTGCGCTCCACCCCGCCGACGATGGCCACCGCCTCCCCGAAATCACACTGGGCGTGGCCCGGCGGGTGGGACAACGGCACGAACATTTCCTGCGGCCGTCGCCGCTGCTCTCTCGGCCGTCGCCGGTGCTCCCTCTGCCGTCGCCGGTGCTCCCTGACATAGTGCTTAACTATGGTGTACTGACCGGTGAACCCGTACTCGTCGCGCAACTGCTCAAAGATGCGCTTGGCCGTGTGGCGCCGCTTTTTGGGTACTCGGCTATCGCCTTCCAGTATCGCGTCGATCACGCTGGTGAAGGGCCCAAGCTTGGGTCGACGCGGCTGGCTCTCCCGCCGGTAGCCTGGCGGCTTACCGGGACCGGGGTGCGGCTTCCCTAACCCACGGCCACCGGGGCCGCGGACCGGTCAACGCCACGCCCGAGGCGGTGATCGCTGACGTAATGCATCTGGCCGGCACTCGATACTACGGAGTCAACCACACCCATCTGAGCGAACTGCTGAGCGAGCGCGAGGGTATCCACATGGGCCGGACTACCCTGCGACGCATCCTGTTGGACTCCGGACTGCAAAGCTCCCGGCGCAGACGCCCACCCAAGCACCGGGTCCGTCGCCAGCGGATGCCCCGAGCGGGCATGCTGGTCCAGCTGGACGGCAGTTATCACCAGTGGTTGGGCGACAACAGCCCGCCGTTCACGTTGTTGCTGGCGGTGGACGACGCCACCGGCGAAGTGGTCAACGCCTTGTTCTGCAATCATGAAGACAGCCGCAGTTACTTCTTGCTGATGCAGAACCTGCTCCGGCTCCGCGGCATTCCCCTCGCCATCTATACCGATCGCCACGCCGTCTTCAAGCACAAGTCGGAATATCGGCCTACTGGGACGCCCACCCAGTTTGGACGGGCCATGGAAGAACTGGGTATCCAGATGATTTTCGCCCTCTCGCCTCAGGCCAAAGGACGGGTGGAACGTGCCTCGGGAACCTTCCAGGACCGGCTGATCACGGAACTCCGGCTGGCCGGAGCAACCACCATGGAGCAGGCCAAGGCTGTATTGAAGCAGTTCCTGCCCAGGTTCAACCGGCGTTTCCAAGTTCCCGCCCAGTGCCCTGATACGGCTTTCCGACCCTTGCTGATAGACGACAATAAGGAATGCCTCCCTGTTGCCTCACCGAAGAATGTTACCGAAACTCTAGCACTTGGGATCCGCTCCAAACAGGTCCAGTTCCGGCAGTCCAGCTGGTTCCGCCGAGCCTGCGTTGGACGAAGCATAAACGAGATTTTTGGCCATGATGCCCCGCCAATCTTTCACCCGGCGTTGCAAGGTTCGCAGCTGCGCTTCGGTGAAACGGTCCGGGTGTTCCGACTGCAACCGTGCCATCAGCGCCTTGCCCGTGGCATCCGGCTCTGCCTGCAACCACCCCAACACGTCGCTCCAAACGCCCTCGAAGGGGTCTTGGCGCGTGCGCCAATGCCGCGGACCTCGCACTCGCGCGGCGTGTGTGGGACGTGTTTCGCCCTGCCGCCACAGATTGGGCAACTTGGCGAGGAACCGTTCGAGGCTTTCTCCTGCTGGCGTTTCCCGCACACCCGGAGACGTGGTTGCCACCAGCGCCGACTGGGCTTCACGGATGGTGTGCAGCAGCAACACCGGGTCCAACCCAGTCCGATATTCCTCAAGTGAGGCTTTCAGCTCAGCGCCGGTTGCGTCTGCTGGATCAGCCGGTCGCCGGGCGTGGCGGGCTGACTGTAATGCTTGACGGTGGTGGAGCCATCCCTGGTCTTGTCGATCAGCTTGAATGAGGGCTGGAAATAGTTCACGTACCGACGCAGCGCTCCGTAGAGATAGGCCATGTGTCGATTTACAGGGCGATTAGGCCAGCCACCTGTCCCGAATACCGGTCATGGCCGACGAAGCGTCGTACCACGGAACCGTTCTTCTGCTCAATCCATCCCTGGTCGTTGCTGCGGTAAGGTCGGGACCGGGTGAACTCGATGCCGCGGTTGGCGCAGTATGTGATCAGCGTTTCGTTGATGAACGCGCCGTCGTTATCGGAGTCGATGCCAAGAAGTCGATGCCAAGGAGTCGATGCCAAGGAGTCGATGCCAAGGATGGGAAAGGGCAACTGCTGCGAGATGGCCTCCAGCCCCTCCACAACCAGAGACTGCTCCCGGGCCAGGAGGGGTACCGCTTCGGTCCAGCCGGTGCAAATGTCGGTTGCGACCAGACGGTGGATGAATGATCCGGACACGGATCCGCCGCAGTGAGCCACCAGGTCTATAGTGAGCCACCAGGTCTATTTCCAGAAAGCCCGGCGGCGGTCCATTCCAGTCGTTGTAGGTCCGCACCGGAACCCGCTTCCCCATGGGCCGCCCGCGCCGGCGTCTGCGCCGGCTCCCCGCGGTGGGACGGATGGGTTTCAGCAGCCGATCCAATGTGGCCGCGCTGGCCGCCATTAGCCGCGGTCGCACTTCGGGATCCAGGTCAAGGTGCCCATGACGCTCCATGGATGCCACCAGATAGGGGAGCGCCGCCTGCAGGCGCTTCCCGCAGATACGGTCGGCCGCCTCCCAGATTACGATCACCGCCTCGCGTACTGCTTCATCATAGATGCGCTGGCCCTATAGATGCGCTGGCCCTTGATCATTGACGGTTTCTCCCCAGCGTCGCCGGACTGCCCCAACAGCCGGATACCGTGCTTGCGGTGGTGGCCGGTTACGGCGATGAACTCATCGAGGATTCGGCCCTTGTCCTCTTTGGATGACTCGCGGTAACGGTCCCGTATCGTTATCAATAATTCCTGTTTTGCCATCCTGCTGATGCCTCCTCCCACGTGGCTGCCTCCCGACTTTTCGGTAACATTCTAGTTGAGGCAACCATTCGGCGTGGGTAACGTTTTTGTTGAGGCAATGCCATTCGGCATATTTGGTTGACGCGGGACAGGAGGAGGTGCATGATCCATGGTTCAGGAGAAATACAGGGTACAGTTGACATCGGAGGAGCAGGAACGGCTGCGGCAATTGATCCGAAGCGGCCAGCATTCCGCACGGGTAATCACTCGGGCGCGCATCTTGCTCCGGACTGACGAAGGATGGAGCGCGAGCCAGGTGGCGGCAGCGCTGGACACGTCGCCGCGCACGGTGTTACGCACCAAACGGCGCTACGCTGAGGAGGGACTGGATGGCGTGCTGCACGACCATCCTCAAGCCAATCGGTACCGGAAGTTGGATGATCGTGGCGAAGCCTACCTGATTGCCTTGGCGTGCAGTGATGCGCCCGAGGGCCATGACCACTGGACCCTGCGGTTGCTGGCCGACCAGGCGGTGGAGTTGGGGTTGGTGGAAAGCCTGTCGTATGAGACAGTGCGGCTGCGGCTCAAAAAACATCCTCCAGCCGTGGCGGAAGCAACAGTGGTGCATCCCCAAGGTGAACGGGGAGTTCGTGGCGGCCATGGAGGACGTGCTGGACCGCTACGCCGAACCCTACGACCCAGACCGGCCGGTGGTGTGCTTCGACGAGACCTCCACCCAACTGCTGGCCGATGTGCGAACACCGCTGCCCGCCCAGCCGGGACGCCCGCGACGCCAGGACTACGCGTACCGTCGCGGCGGCACCCGCAATCTCTTCTTGACCTGTGAGCCTCTGGCGGGCTGGCGCCACGTGGCGATCACCGAACGGCGCACTATGCCGGACTTCGCCCACCAGATGCGCTGGCTGGTGGATGTGGCCTATCCCCACGCTCCGGGGGTACGGGTGGTGCTCGACAACCTGAACACCCACCGCATGGCTTCTCTTTACGAGACCTTTCCGGCTGCTGAGGCGCGGCGCATCGTGAAGCGACTGGAGTTTCACCACACGCCCAAACACGCCAGCTGGCTGAATATGGCGGAGATTGAATTCAGCGTGTTGACCCGGGCTTGTCTCCAGGGGCGCAATCCCGACGAACTTGCCCTGCACCGGGCAATCAACGCCTATGAGACTGAGCGTAACGCTAAGGGAACCACCATCAACTGGCGGTTCACCACCCAGGACGCCCGAACCAAACTGCAGCGATTTTATCCCTGCTATTCCAAGATTGATTGAGTACTAGTACCGTTTCAATCTGATCTTGCAGGGTAGATATGTTGGAGCTTACGGCGAGCATCTTGGGTGGTAAACCGCCAGTCTATGGCTGATTTTGCTGCGTTGCGCTCGCGTTCGAGCGCCGCAACCTCTCGCCGCAGCTCCGGCTCATCGCTGATACGGCGGTTCAGACACCCTCTGCTGAAGACGCTCAACTCGATCTCAGCCATGTTCAGCCAGCTGCCGTGCGTGGGAGTGTAATGAAACTCGAGGCGTTGGGCGATGCGCCGAGCTTCGCCGGGCTCAAATGCTTCGTAGAGTGAGCCGAGCTTGTGGGTGTTGAGGTTGTCCAGTACCAGCCTGACCACCTCGGCATCGGGGTAGGCCTCGTCCACCAGCCACCGCATCTGGTACGCGAAGTCCACCGCAGTGCGGCGCTCGGTCACCGCCACATGTCTCCATCCACCCTTCGGCTCGCAGATCATGAACAGGTTCCGTGTCCCGTTGCGCTGGTACTCGGTGTCATAGCGTGCCATCCGTCCGGGGGCAGCCGCCAGGGGCGGACGCACCTCCCCAGTCAATTGCCGGGAGGTCTCGTCGAAACACACTACCGGCCGCTCCGGATGGTACGCCTGTTGGTACAGGTCCAGCACGTCCTCCATCCGCGCCACGAACTCCCCGCTCACCTTGGGGATACACCACTCCTTCTTCTGCCACGGCTTGAGTTCGTTTTTTTGAGCATCTGGCGCACCGTCTCCAGGGAGATGCTATCGGCAAACTCCAACTCCACCACCTGGTCGGCCAACAACTGGAGTGTCCAGTGCGTGTGCCCTTCGGGCGCGGCGCTGCACGCAATGGCGATCAGGTGCGCTTCCTGCCTCCCGTCCAGCTTGCGCTCCTGGCCCGGCCGCGGTCGGTCATTGATGGCGGCCTCAAGTCCTTCCTCCACGTACCGCTTCCGTGCTCTGGCGACCGTGGCCGCGTTGACCAACAGCACATCGGCTATCTCACGGTCCCTAGTCAGCCTTGAGCAGCGACAGCGCACGCTTCACGGTGCGCACTGACGCCTTGCCTCGCTGGGACACCTCATTGAGACGGGAACGTTCGGCCTCGGTCAGTTCCACTTTATACTTGATGGCAGCCATGGCTGGGCACTCCCTCACAGAAAGATCATGCCCAAGTATGGCTGCTTTCTTATATTCTTACAAATCTACCTGGCAACGGTACTAGTCTTAGTGTCGGTTGTGGAACGAGCTAGTGGTCGGATTCCTTCCCGAAAACACGTGAGCCTCGCAGTCGGGATTCTTGTATAGACTGAAGTTCAAAATGGAAGATCATCGACGTCAATCAACTGATGGTGGTCGTGCGCTGCCAGTAGCCTCTCAAACAACGTTCTGAGTTCGGGAATAATTTCGCCTACGAAATGCGATTCAGACGCGAACCGATATTCCATCAAACTAAGCAATTGATCGAAGATCTCTGACCCTTAGTCTATATCTCCAGCGATGACCCTTGTATACGCGGCTAACCCCATTTCGCATAACCATGGATATGCGGTACGCATACTTCCAACGGACGCGATAAAGCCGTGCGACAATCGACCCTGGAGAGCCGCTCGGTGGATACCGGGTTGCCAGGCGTTTTCTGATTGCCGTCTCTCGCTAAGCCCGGCCTCCCGTAGCCGGGTGATCTCGTTGCTATTGCTATGGACAGCACCACTGATGTCTTCCAATAGAGGCAGCAAATGCTGCGCTCCGCTACTGTTAGAGTCTCCGGTCCCTCGCAGGTTTTGGAGGTCAAGCGTTATCGAAATAGGAGTTTCCAATTTTGAAGGATCGTTTTCGAGGAACTCTATTTGCCGACTGATTTCATCCACGGCATCGGCCGCCCCGTTGAGGTCAAGTTCGTAACGGACCGTGCGTGCTGTAGCAACATCGAAAGGGATAGCCTCATCCTTTTTATCATCTGCACAAATGGCTTTTGTATCGCGCGCCGGATGGCCAACTCGTAAAACACATTTGGGTGATGTCCCGTCAAGTCGGCAATGACCAAAGGGCTTTCGATGACCCGTTCGATTACCTGGGCGGTAATGATGCCGGGCTCAGCTATTTCGTCGGCCCTAATCGCCTTGAACCCGAAACTCAACGCCACAGGCCTAATTATGTGCCTCAAGACTTGGTCGGAATCTTCGCGGACGGGGGTCCCGGGTTCGCCGATCGGAGCAATAAAGAAACAGACCTTGTCGCCGGCGTTTTCCATGGAATCCTCTTCCGAACCCGGATGGGTTCGACCCTGCGGGCAAACGAGAATGGGCATGAACGATTACCACAAAATGTTAGAGGAAATATATGACAACTCGGGACCGATGTCATCTTCACCGTTGCGACCACATTGCGGTGTTTCAGTAATCGACCGACGACTGATTGCGCTGCGCTGACCCGGTTCCTGACGCCGGTGCAATTTCAATCTGGCGGACCAGGTCTGCACCTCGGCGCCACCTCTCATCGGAGTACTTGCTCCACACGCAAGTTGTTGCTGGGCGCCCGCCCGTGCTATCATCCGATGGGACCGGCAGGGTCCACCCGTGGGCGGTTAGCTCAGTTGGTTAGAGTACTTGCTCGACACGCAAGAGGTCAGTGGTTCGAGTCCACTACCGCCCACCATTTAGAGAACGCTCCCGAGGGCTTGGTTCGGATGCAGGATAGCCCGGCGAGCGGATTAAAGTCCAGATATCTGCGAATTCGTTCTCTACCGCCGGCCTGGCGAGAAGCGTCTTGAGTTGCCGCGCCATCGTTGATCGACCGGTTGCAGAAATGGGATGGCCCAGGCGAAAAGCCCAGTGAAGCATCGTGGGCTAGGCATCGTCCGTCGGATCCTGGCCGGGACCGGGTTCAGCCTGTCCATCTTGTTGATGTCCGCAGTGGCGTGCGCGGTTGCCACACCGCAACCTGAATACACTCAGGAGCGCAAAAACCTGCTTGAGCATTGCGGCGTTCCGGGTGAAGTGCGTTGGGCTATTGAACAGAGCATGCGCTATCCCAGCAGTTTCCAGTGGTTCAGGACCGTCGGAGCGAGACCGTCAGAAGAATCGCTGGTTTGGGGAACCGCCAACGTGAACGGTGAATCGCAATTCTTTGCACGAGTCCGCGGGCTCAATGCCGCGGGAACGCTCATCGAGAGCCGATGGGCCGGTGTCATTGACCGGGATACCTGCACCGTTACTTCGCTCTGTGAGCTGTAGGCCTTCTGATCATCCGCAAGGCACAGGCGGCTAATGGGCGACGTCCATAGCCGCAGCGCACAAGGCGCAGTTGGTAGCGCTGCCGACCCATTGGCCGTGACGGCCACAGTCCAGGCGGGATACACAGCCGAAAAAGCGGCATGGAAAACCCATGCCGCCTTGATCCGGGCAAACCGGGAATTACGCGGCCGGCTGCGGTGACCATTTGTAAACATTGGCGAGTGCGCCTCCCATGAGGACCTCGCGTTCCGCGTCAGACAGGCTATCGGTCACGCGGAAAGCCTCCACGCCCTGCTCGTAGTTGAGCGAGTTGACCGCGCGGGTCCAGTCGGTGCCCCACAAGCAGCGCTCCAAACCGTAGGCATCGAATATGCGGCGCAGGGGTTCCCAGATGTCGGGATAGGGGAACGGCTGGTGTGCCAGGGTGCCGGCGCCGGATATCTTGATGACGACGTTGGCGCATTCGGCGAGGGCGAGGACGTTGGGGAGTTCGGCGAAAGGTTGGGGCGGCGGCGGCGGCGCGGAGGGTTGGGCGATGCCAAGGTGATCCACCACGAGCTGGGTGTCGGGATTGCGGCGGGCGAGTTCCAGCATCAAAGGCAACTTGCCGGCGCACATGAGGTTGACCGGCACGCCGGCGCGGCCACCGGCGGCGATGATGCGGTTGACGCCGGGGTGGTCCGGTTCGAAGTCCGCATTTCCCAGCATGATGCGGGCGCCGACCACCCCCGGCCGGCCAGTCCACTCGGACATCTCCTCTTCAATGGAGTCGGACTCGGGATCGAAGGGGCGGATCAGGCCAAAACGGTTGGGATGCTTGTCGTAGACTTCCAAGGCGTAGCTGGCGTCATAGCGGTACATTGAGAAGGGGGAGATCAGGATCGCGCCGTCGACGCCGACGGCATCCATGGCGACGACCATATCGTCGCCGGTGACCTCATCGGGGCCTTGCAGATACCCGGCCCAAGGGCGTTCGGGACGGTTGCGCTCGTAGCAGTGTACCTGGCAGTCGATGGTCAGTTTCTGGTCGGCCATCGTGGTCCTCCTTGCAAATCGAGGGTTTGGACGCGGAACAAATGCGTCCGTGGTCAGTGGGACTGGGTCTCGTAGTTGAGCATCCAGTTGATGCCGAACTTGTCGGTGCACATACCGAAGTAGGCTCCCCAGAACATTTCCTGAGGTGCCATGGCCACGTGGCCGCCCTCAGAGAGCGCCGCAATCAGGCGGTCGGTTTCCGCACGAGTGTCAGTTCCGACGCTGATGGAGAAATTGTTGCCGGCGACGGGGGGCGGACCGAACGCGGTGCACGTGTCGCTGCCCATTAGCATGCCTTCGCCGACGGGCAAGGACACGTGCATTATGCGGCTCTTCTCGTTTTCGGGTACCAACGGCATGTCCGCCGGGCCATCGCCGAAGGTCGCCAAGAGGGCAAATTCACCGCCGAAGACCGAACGGTAGAACTCGAATGCCTGGCGACAGTTGTCATCGAAATGGAGATAGGCATTGAGGTACATTGGTTGCTCCGCGTAGCGTGGGCAGAGGGTTGTGCATCGTTGATCGGACAGGGTCAGGCGCGATTACTCGTCATCCGGGTGGGTCGTAATGAAGCGACCGCCGCGAACCGGGTCTACATGAGGAGCCCGGACTTCCACGCCGGCCTGTTCCTCCTGCAACCGTACGGTAATGCTGCTGTCCGATTCTGCCCAGCCGCGGTTCATGGCCTGCATGGCGATCTGCTCGGCCAGGGTGGACATGAGCATGGGGACGTCGTACTCGCGGGCCAACTCGGTGGCCAGCGATATGTCCTTGTAGGCCAGGTTCAACGCAAAACTGGCAGGCTCAAACTCGCCTCGGAACATCGTGCGCACCAACCCCTCGTGGAGGACGCGCATGCGACCGAGGGAACCGCGGCGAATGCACTCCCAGAGGGCTTCCGGCTCGACGCCGGCCTTGACGCCCAGGGTTAGCCCCTCCGCAATGGCTTGCCGCACGCTGTGGCCGATCATGTTGTGCACCAGCTTCGCCACGCTCCCCGCGCCGATCTCCCCGGCGTAGAACACCTTGTCGCCAAAGGAGTCCAGGATCGGCTTCACCCGGTCAAACACCTCCCGATCTCCACCTACCATCACCGCCAGGTTCCCCGACGCCGCTCCCGTCTTGCCTCCGCTCACCGGCGCATCCAGCACGTGGCAGCCTTTGGCCCGGAACTTGGGCTCGATCTCCCGGATCAGCGTGGGACGGCTCGACGAAAGGTCGATGTACACGCTACCCGGCTTGATGCCCTCCAGGACGCCCTCGGCTCCCGTCGACACCGCCTCCACCTCGTAGGGACCCGGCAGCGAGGTAAAGGTAACGTCGCTGGCGGCCGCGACCTCCTCGGGAGTGTTGGCCAGTCGGGCCCCGCCGTCCAGCAAGGGAAGCGCCGCCTCTTCGCGAAGGTCATATACGATCATTGAGTAGCCGGCCCGCTGGATGTTGGCGGACATGCCGCCACCCATATTGCCCAAGCCGATAAATCCGACAGTTTCCATGGCGTTCTTGCGCTCCATTAATCAAGATAACACCCGAAGTATAGCGCACCAGCAGGACACTATCCCCTGGTCGGATCGAGGCCAATCGGCAGAACGGACGAACATGTATGTTGCCGGGCCCGGATGCCTGCGTTACACTCTATCTAGTTATGGTGACTGAACCGACCACAAAATGCTGACAACTACAAACGTTCACGCAACCGGTGGCGATGGCAACGGCGATGCCGTTGATGGTCACCGGTTCATTTTGGACTCCATAGCCCGCATTGCAGACGACTCTGGGTTCAAGGCTTACCTCGTTGGAGGCCCGGTTCGGGACCGTCTGCTGGGCGCCCCGATAACTGACCTGGATATCACGGTGGTCGGCGACGCGACGGCGGTGGCTGCGAGGTTGGCGGCAGATATCAACGGGCGTCTGACGGTGCACCAACGGTTCGGTACTGCCACCGTAGCCGCAGGGTCTGTGACTATTGACCTGGTAACGGCGCGGCGGGAAACTTACCGTTGGCCGGGAGCCCTCCCTGACGTGGAACCGGGTGACATACAAGCCGACCTGGCGCGACGGGACTTCACGATCAATGCAATGGCGATGGCCCTGCCTGGGCTCGCCGAAGAGTTGGTGGACCCGCATGGCGGGCAATCTGACCTGGACGCGGGCCTGATTCGCGTGCTTCACCCCGAAAGTTTCCGCGACGATCCGACGAGGATCCTGCGGGCCCTGCGATACGCCGCGCGGTTTGGATTCGCGATTGACGCAGAGACCGCACGGATCATGTCAGAGGCGCTTGCCGACCGAGCTTTGGCGACTCTGACGGGAGATCGGTTGAGACACGAACTGGAGCGCACATTGCAGGAGTCCGAACCGCTAGCCGCATTGCGGTTGGCCCAAGATTGCGGAGCCCTGCAGGCTATCCATCCGGCCCTGACCGCGAGTCATCTGGCGGAAGCTGGCGGTGAACGGGCTGCACCGTTGACCTGGCTGGCGGCGTTGGTCTGGCCGCTCAGCGCAAATGAGGGCGCTGCCCTAAGCTCACGGCTCAACACGCCGTCGGATTGGACCAGGGTGATCACGGATACGGCCACGATACGCGGGATGGCGCCTGCACTTGGCGCAGCGGGCTGGGATGCGTTGAAACCTTCGGATGTTTGCGCGCTCCTGGATGGCTTGGCTCCGGACGCTTTGCGAGGGGCGACCATGATGGCGGGGAGGGAGGCCGCGGATCGGATCGCGCGTTATCTAAGCGAGTGGTGGTCCGTGGCTCCCCGGCTCAGGGGAAACGACCTGTTGGCGCTGGAGGTACCGGCCGGACCGACGGTGGGAGAGGCACTGCGCGAGCTGCGCAAAGCGCGTTTGGACGGAGTGACGCATTCCGTTCAGGATGAGGAAAACCTGGCCCGACGATGGGCTGACGTATCGAATAAAGTCGCATGTTAACGTCCGCGCATTGCGGATTGCAGGGAGGTAGTGCAGTGGCAACCATATTCCAGGTATCAGGCCCGGTGTTCTGCGTGGTCTGTAACGACGAACTCAACGGGCCGCACAGGTCGACCTGCCAGATGTGCGGCGGCCCATTCCATCAGCCGTGGTCGCCGGACAGCGACGTTCCCCGATGCGGGAAGGCCGCGAGCCATGACGAAACCCTGGCCGTCGTGTTCTTGTGCAAGGACTGCTACAACAACCGGCGCCCACCGTCACAGTGACGGTTTCAAGGAGGCAAACCCAGCAATGAAAGCCGTTTACATCGAAGCACACGGAGACGTCGAGGTGCTGCAGTACGGGGATCGACCCGACCCCTCGCCAGGTGCATCAGACGTTGTGGTCCGGGTTGGCGCCAGCGCGCTAAACCGGCTGGACATCTTCACCAGGGAAGGTCAGCGGGGGCTGGAGCGGGAATTTCCGCCGCCGCTGATCCTGGGCGGCGATACCGCCGGCGAAGTCGTGGCCGTTGGCGAGGGTGTGAGCACCCTGAACGTGGGCGACCGCGTCGTGGTAAACCCGAGGCTGTCCTGTGGCGTCTGCCAATGGTGTGGTTCGGGTCGGGACGACCTGTGCCGACGCAGCCGGTTTTTGGGGACGGCAATGGACGGCAGTTACGCCGAACTAGTTGTAGTGCCGGAGGTCAACGCGTACAAGTTGGATGGCAACGTGTCCTTCGCGGACGCCGCAGCGGTTCCCACGACGTACCTGCCTGTCTGGAACATGGCGGTGCGCCGAGCGGCACTGCAGCCGTGGGAAACGGCGCTAGTGTTCTCGGCGTCGGCCGGCGTGGGAGCGGCAGCGATCCAAGTGTTCAAAAACGTGGTCGGAGCGACGGTGATCGCAACCACCAGCACACCGGAGAAGGCAGAACTGGCCCGGAGCCTGGGCGCGGACCACGTGATCAATTACAACGAAGAAGACATCGCGCAACGGGTCCGGGAAATTACCGGAGGGGCCGGAGTGGACCTGCTGGTGGACCATGTGGGCGCGGACGTTTGGGCTCATGGGTTCCGGTCATTGCGGCCTGGCGGCAGGTACTGCATCTGCGGGGCGACCAGCGGACTGCGGGCGGAGCTGCACCTGGGCCTATTGTTCAGCCGGCAGATCGAGATCTACGGCGGTTACATGGGTTCCCGCGAGGACATGCGGCAGATCGTGGCCAGCCTCAACCGAGGGGTGATCAAGCCGGCGATCCACCGGACATACCCGCTGGCGAACGCCGCCGAAGCGCACAACGACATGGAAGCGACGAACTTCTTCGGGAAGCTGCTTCTGGAGCCTTAATCGATCCGGTATAGAATCGTAATGATTGCGGGCGGCACGTGTGCCGCCCGTTTCATTGGCCCCAGCCGGGCTGTTCGAGCAACCGGAAATGATTACGCGCGGCCGAGTGTCGCGCGGACGGCATCGATCACATCGTCGAGAGCGACCATCTCGGCGTCTTCGGCGGTACGGCCGCGCATCTCCACGGCCGACTGGCGCAGGTTGCGTGGGCTCACCACCAGGCGGAGCGGCAAGCCGATGAGGTCGGCGTCGTTGAACTTAACGCCGGCAGCCGCGTCGGTGCGGTCATCGAAGAGGACCTCGATCCCGGCGGCCCACAGGCGGTCGTACAGATCGGTTGCGGATTCGGCAACGGCTTCATCGGACATATTCAGCGCGACGAGATGGACGGCATAGGGTGCTATCGGGACCGGGAAAACAATGCCGCGCTCGTCGTGGTTCTGCTCTATGGCCGCCGCCAAGATCCGGGTGACGCCGATGCCGTAGCAACCCATGGTGATGGGTTGTTGCTGGCCGTCGGGGTCCAGATAAAAAGCTCCCAGCGCTTCGCTGAAAAAGGTGCCCAGCTTGAAAATGTGGCCTACCTCAACGCCGCGGGTGAACTCAAGTTGCGAGCCGCAGTTTGCGCACCTGTGCCCAGATTCGGCGAGGGCAATGTCGGTCACCAAATCGGCGCCAAAATCGCGGGGATAGTTGGCGTTGCGATAGTGGGTGTCGTTCCTGTTGGCGCCAACGACGAAGTTGCCGCCGTTGGAGATCGAGGGGTCGGCGATGCGGCGAACGTTGGTGACACCAATGGCGGAGGCAGAGCCGGCGACCAGGCCGGCCGAGGCGATCTCCTCGTCTTCGGCGAGGCGCAGTTCGTTGCAGTGGAGGGCGTTCTTCAGCTTGACCTCATTGACCTCGAGGTCACCGCGAATGGTGACGAACACGACCTCACCGTCGGCCGCGTAGAACACCGCCTTGAGGGTCTGCGCTTCGTCAACGCCGAGGAACTCGCACAGGGATGCGATGGTCTTCATACCGGGGGTGCTGACTTCTTCCAGGGAAAGCGGCTCGGGCACCGGTTGATCGGGATAGACGCCGGCGGCCTTTTCGGCGTTGGCCGCGTATCCGCAGGACGGGCAGGTGATGACCGTGTCCTCGCCGGTGTCGGTGGGGAGGAGGAACTCGTGGGAGTCCTTGCCGCCGATGGCCCCACTGTCGGCCTCCGCCATTACCACGGGGATGCTGCAGCGGCGGAACACGTTGCGGTAAGCCTGCGCCATGGCCTGGTAGGACGCGTCGAGGCCCGTATCATCAGCGTCGAAGGAGTAGGCGTCTTTCATGGTAAATTCGCGGACGCGCACCAGGCCGGCGCGGGGGCGCGGTTCGTCCCGGAACTTGGTCTGCATTTGGTAGAGGATCACCGGCAGGTCGCGGTAGCTCTGCACGTTTCCCTTGACGATGTTGGTGACGACCTCCTCGTGGGTAGGCGCCAACGCCAGCGGTCGACCACGGCGGTCCTCCAGGGAGAACATGTTGTCGCCGAAAGCGGCGGCGCGACCCGTCCGCTCCCACAGTTCCATGGGCTGCAGCGCGGGCATACGCAGCTCCTGGCTACCGGCGGCGTCCATTTCCTCGCGGACGATCTGTTCGATCTTCTGGAGGGAACGCCAAGCCAGGGGGAGGTAGGCGTAGACGCCGGTGGCCACCTGCTGGATGAGACCGGCCCGCAGCATCAGGCGATGACTGGCGGTCTCGGCCTCGGGTGGGTCGTCGCGGAGGGTACGGGTTACCAATCGGGAGATGCGCATAACTCACACGGGCGGGCGGGTTGGATAGGAACGAGAAAGTGGTTGATGATTAACCCATTGGATTGACGTCTGGGAGGCCGAGGCGGAACTGGCCGAGGTTGTCGTAGGCGCTGGTGTTGACCATGAAGTGCTGGGCAGCGGCGTTGATGTCGCGCATGCAGCGCTGGAGGACGCGGTCGTTGTAGATGGCGTCGCCGCCACCATAGCGGAAGGCGGTGGCAACCACCTGACAGGCCACGTCGGTGGCGTATGCGCAGGCGCCACGGAGGCGTAACTGGCGTTCGAGGTCGGGGCGTTGTCCGCGAAGGCAGTATTCCCAAGCGTCCTCGATCGCCTCGCGACACAGGGCGCGGGCGGCACGGAGTTGCTGGTCGCATTTGCCCAAATCGTGGTGCAAAGCGCCCCGTTGGGCGATGGGCGAGGTGAGGTAACCGCGTCGGTAAGAACTGGCCTGGAGGGAGATTTCATCCAGGGCGCGGCGGGCGACGCCGATCGCGAATGCTGCGTGGTCTGGAGTTACGAAGCCCGGTCGACCCAGCCAGAACTGCGGCCCACCGTTTCGGGGATCGGTGGTCAGAAGGTCGAAGGCCATCCCCTCGGACAGAAAATAGTCATCAAGCACAAAATCGCGGCTACCGGTGCCCTTCAGTCCCATAACTTTCCAGTTGTCCAGAAATCGCACGTCGGCAATGGGGGCGGCCATAACCATGTGCTCGGGTCCGGGCTCGCCTTCGTGCAGGATCCGGAAACCGGCCAGCACCCACGATGAATGGGCGGACCCGCTGGCGAAGGGCCACCGGCCGCTGACGCGCCAGCCCCCGTCAACCAGCGTGGCCATGCCGCGCGGTATCAGCGCGCCGGAGGCAATGGGCATGCTGCCGGAGAAAACGCGCCGCGCTCCGGCCTCGGGAAGGAACGCGCCAAGCAATGCTGCACTAGTGCTGTTGATAAAGGCGCACCAGCCGGCAGAAGGGTTGATATACGAGAGTTCGTCGCAGAGTTCAAGGTACAGAAGGGGGTCAACTTCTGGGCCGCCCAACTCCCGAGGCACTTTGAGCGACAGGTATCCCTCGCGATACAACGCGACAACCGACGACCATGCCAGTGTCTCGGCGGCGTCGTTTGCCTCGGCGTCGGCCTCCAGGATGGGCCGGATGCGTGCGATGGCATCCAGCAGGTGGCGGCGCAGGGGTTCCCTGTCAGTGGGCAATTCGGGGATGCTCAGGCTTTCGAGAGCGGTTACGTCGAACGGGGAGATCGCTTCACCGTCGGTGGTGGTGGTCATGCAGCGACCTCGTTACATCCAATAGAGCGGATTTCACGGTAGGCTACACATGGGCCGGCGTGTTCTCAATCTCCTCCATCAGTGCGGTCAGCATTTCCGCCTCCGGCACCACACGCACTTTTTCGCCCTTGCGGAAGATGATGGCGCGGCCGGCGCCGGCGGCGATGCCAACATCGGCGTCCTTGGCTTCGCCCGGGCCGTTGACCTCACAACCCATGACGGCAACCTTGATGTTCTTGTCCGTCTTCTTCAATAGTGCGTCCACATCGTTCGCCAGTTTGCGAACGTCCACGTCGGCCCGGCCGCAACTGGGGCAGGCCACCAGCGTGGTGCCCTTATCACGCAGGTTGAGCGATTTCAGGATTTCAAACCCGGCGATCACTTCCTCAACGCTGTCGTCGCTCAGCGACACCCGGATGGTGTCGCCGATACCCTCGTAGAGCAGCACGCCCAACCCCACGGCAGTACGGATGGAACCCGATTTTGCGGTGCCCGCCTCCGTGATGCCGAGGTGTAGAGGGTAGGGCACCATTTCGCCCAGGCGGCGATATGCCTCGACGGTGGTGGGCACGTCGAAGGCTTTCATGGAAATTTTGATCCGGTCGAAGTCCTGTTCCTCCAGGAGACTGACCTCCCAAAGGGCGGTGGCGACCATGTGGTCTACGATGCTGTAGTCGCCGGCCTGGGCTTCGCCGGCCTTAGGCAGCCGGTTGACGAGGTCCATGTGGCGAGAGAAGCCACGGGTGCGGCCGATGCCACCCACCGGAGGCAGGCTACCGAAGTTCACGCCGATGCGGATGGGGATGTTGCGCTCCTTGGCGGCGGCAACGACCTGGCGGACCTGGTCCTCGTTGCGCAAGTTGCCGGGATTGAGGCGCAGACAGTCGATGCCGCCGGCGGCGCACTCCAGCGCCAACTGGTAATGGAAATGGATGTCCGCGATCAGCGGGATGCTGATCTGCTTCTTGATCTCCGCCATCGCCTGGGCGGCTTCCATGTCGGGCACGGCGGAGCGGATGATCTCGCACCCGGCTTCTTCAAGCTCATGGATCTGCCGAACCGTGGCCTTGACGTCACGAGTATCGGTCTTCGTCATCGACTGCACGGTCACGTCGGCACCCCCTCCGACCTTGACCCCGCCGACGTACACCGGTTTGGTAACTCTTCGCTGGTTCACAGTCATCATCGTCACCGCCGTTCGGAAATAGTGGAATGGCGAACTCGAAATCCTGGACTTATGATCACCAATGATACACGATGGCCTGCTGCCGGTGCCACCGCGCGGCCTCTCATGAAGACGCCAGTAGCAGCGTTTCCGGGTTATCCCGGTCGGATTGTTGCCTCGCACGAGTGGCCGGTTCGGAGGTCGCGAACTTAAAACAGCATTGATGTATAATAAGCCGATCATATTGACGCCGGCGGAACGGTACTTTCCGGCGTTAATCAGGGTACTAGCCCGACGGAATCGGGCGTCAGGCAGGTGACAACGTGCGCGACGTGATCCAGGAAGCAGTCAGTCAGTTGGAATCGGGCAATCCCTGCGTGCTGGCCACGGTGGTGCGCACCAAAGGGTCCACTCCGCAAAAGGCGGGGGCGATGCTGCTGGTGCGAGAGGACGGCACGGCCGTGGGCACGCTGGGCGGCGGCTGCGTGGAGGGCGACATTTGGTTCGCCGCGCGGGAGATACTGCGCAACCAGGGTGGTCCAGAGTTCAAGGACTACTACCTGAACGAAGACATCGCGGCGCGCGACGGCCTGGTATGCGGTGGCACCATGTATTTCTACCTGGAGCCGTTCCGGGATGCCGACGACTTTTCGGACATCGGGTCAGAATTGCTTGGCGCGTATGACGGCGCGGATCCGGCTGCGCTGGCCACAATCGTGCGGTCGGACGGTAGCACGGCCCGCCTGGGCGCGAAGCTGCTGCTGCGATCCGACGGTTCGATAGCCGGCGGCATCGGCACCGTGGAACTGGACGAAATCGCGCTGGAGGCAGCCGGTCGCGTAGCAGCGGTGGGCGCGAATGAATCGCTGACCATCGACGACCAGACCGAGATGTTCATCGAAGGGTTCACGACCCCGCCGACGCTGGTAATGGTGGGCGGCGGACACGTGGGGAAGGCCACCGCCGACCTGGCGCACCGATTGGGTTACCGCGTTTACATCGTCGACGACCGCGAGGACTTCTCCAACGCGGAACGATTCCCCTACGCTGAAGAGACCATCGTTACCCCGTACACCGACTGGGCCCAGCACCTGGACATCAACGTGAACAGTTTCATCGTGGTGGCGTCCCGAGGGCACTGGTTCGACGACGTCGCGTTGGAATCGGCGCTGACCACCAAGGCGCGGTACGTCGGTCTGTTGGGCAGCCGGCGCAAGACGCTGATGATCTACCAGCGTTTGCTGCAGGAAGGGGTGTCCCGGGAGCGACTGGCGGAAGTGCGCGCACCCATCGGGTTGGACATCGGGGCATTGGAGCCGGAAGAACTGGCCGTCAGCATCATGTCCGAGATCATCATGGCGCGGCGGGGCGGCAAGGGCAGCCCGATGACGATGGACGACTGGTACCTGGAACGCGCCGAGCGACGGGCCAACCGGGCGATGGGAGCCACCGCGGACTGATAATCGGGCGACCCGGTTCTGTTGTAGCTCGATGTTATTCCGCCAACGGGGACCCCGTTCTGGCGCTGTGCGGAGTGTTCCCGGCTCGGCTACAATGATGAACCGGGAAACCGTCGGAAACCGGTCGGGTTGCCGGCCTGCCGACCTCTCCGCCGGCTACGCAACGCATGGCTGACACGTCGCCATTTACGTCCGCGATATTGCTGGCGGCCGGGGTATCACGTCGGATGGGGACCCTGAAAGCCTTGCTGGACTGGCAGGGACGATCGCTGATCATCCACCAGATCGTGGCGTTGCGAGAGGCCGGTGCGGATGAGGTGGTCGTGGTGTTGGGCCACCGGGCCGATGAATTGCAGGCGCGGATCGGCGCCAACCGGGACGTCTACACCCTGGGCAGGGTACGGTGCGTGGTCAACGACGATTACGCTCTGGGCAAGACAACGTCAATCAAGACCGGGCTGTGGGCGCTGGGGCCATCGGCTGATCCTGACGCCGCGATCATGATGCTGAACGTTGACCAGCCCCGCTCGGCCGGGATTATCGAGAAAGTCCTGGGTGAGCACCACAACGGGGATGACAAGCTAATCACAATCCCCACCTCCGACGGAAAGGGAGGTCATCCCATCATCGTGAGTCGCGGGTTGTACAGCGAGCTCATCGCAATTGATGAGAAGACACAGGGAATGCGAGCGGTCACGGAACGGCACCGCGAGGCGACGCAAAGGGTAGAACTGGGCGCGCCCGAGTTGCTCTGGGACGTGAACACTCCGGAACAATATCAGGCCGCGCTGAAAGCCGCGGGAGCCGGGTGACCCGGAACGCGATGGGGATCGCTGCGGATTGAGGTAATGGTTCGACGGGCTCACCATGAGCGGGGGGTGATGGAGGCAAAAGTAAACCGGGGCCCGATAAACAGTCGAGGCCCCGATTGCTGGTTTCCGTTCGTCCCATCGCCAGGATGCGTCGGGCTGACGGGTCTTGACCCTGTCAGCGGTCGCCCGGCACCGTCATGCCACTGCGGTTCGGCCAACAGGGCGTTTACGGGGGAAATGCCAGCTATGGTTTAGCTCTATCAGCGTAACCACTTCTAACCTCCTGCAATGACGACGGTCTGGCCATCGGGTTGACGGTGGGTGGGAGTTCCCTGTACCCCCAGCACCTTGAATACATAGTATATCTTGCAGAGATGCTTGTCAACCCCAAACGAAATAATTAATATTGCGATTTCGTGGGATCAGCGCGACCAGGGGCAAATAGTCTAAACTACGGAAAAATCGTGACGACAGCGGAGAGATGGCAGGAATGAACGAAGCCCCTCGCAACGGAAACCAACCGCCACGCGCCATTCCCGGCGTGTATGGTGAGGACGGGGTCACTATCATCGGCATGATTGGTGTGGTCCGTGAATCCGCGGCCAACCAGGGAGCCACGTTGAGCCTTTTCGGCGGAGGGATTAATCCGGGCGCGGAGGTGCCGTCGGGGGTGGACCCGGACTACATCCTGGACTTTGCGCGCACGCACGAGGAGGCCGGCTTCGACATGGTGCTGACCGGCTATTCTTCGTCCACGCCGGACAGGTTCGAGGTGGCGGGTTACGCGGCGGCGCATACGGAGCGGTTGGGTTACCTGATCGCGCACCGGCCGGGCTTCGTCGCGCCCACGCTGGCGGCGCGGAAGGCCGCGACCCTGGACCAGCTGACCAACGGGCGCATCGCCCTGCACATCATCACCGGGGGCAACGACATCGAGCAGCGGCAGGACGGGGACTGGCTGGACCATGATTCGCGATATCGCCGTACCGACGAGTACTTGGACGTGATGCGGCGCATCTGGATGGAAACCGAGCCGTTTGACCACGACGGCGAGTTCTACCACCTGCAAGCGGCGTACAGCCAGGCCCGTTGTCGGCAGCATCCGCACGTTCCGCTGTTTTTCGGCGGCGCCTCGGTAGCGGCTCTGGATACCGCTAGCAGGCGCGCGGACCTGTTCGCACTGTGGGGAGAGCCGCGCGCGTCCATCGCCGAACGTATCGCGGACGTACGCCAACGGGTAGCGGAGGCGGGTCGGGATCCGTCCGAGATGCGGTTCAGCCTGTCGGCGAGGCCGATCCTTGCCGAGACCGAGGACAAGGCCTGGAAGCGGGCGGAGGATATCCTGGCGCGGATCCAGCAGGCAACGGCGGGCCGGGTGAGGCCGGGCGTCCCGACGCGGCCGCAGTCGGAGGGAGCGTGGCGTCTTTTGCGCTTCGCCGCCGAGGGGAACGTGCACGACGAACGGCTCTGGATGCCCATAGCAGCGGCCAGCGGCGCGTCGGGGAGCACCACCTGCCTGGTGGGTACGCCGCAGCAGGTAGCGGACGCACTGCTGGCCTACTACGACCTGGGGTGCTCCGCGTTCATTATCCGCGGCTTCGATCCTCTGGCGGACGCCGCCGACTACGGGCGCGAATTGATTCCGCTGGTTCGGGAAGGCGTGGTACAGCGCAAGAAGGCTGGAGTCCAGGCAGGGAAACGAATGGCAGAGCGGCTCAGCGAAAACTGACCGAATTGCAGCGTCGTATCTGATAGGATAGCCCGGTATCGAACGGCGGAGGACCCGATGGTAGATTACGCAACCCTATTCTCCAACAACCTGCCGAGAGCGGTGGCAACGCCACCCGGAGCGAGCGCGTCGGTCAAGTACATCTTTTCCGTGACCAACGCCGTCCCCGAGGTAGTCGATTCGGAAAACTACCTGTCCGCCATACGCTCGGGTTTGGACACCGACGGAGCCAGTTCGTTGGCCGGTTATCCCCCGCCGGGCGGACACGTGGGTCTGCGGGAACTCATAGCCGAACGCTTGGCGGCCAATCGCGGCTATCCAGCCTCCCCGGGCGACGTGGTCATGACCGACGGCGCCGGTGGAGCGATTACCAGCCTGCTGGAGGCGTTCATCGACCCCGGCGACGCGGTCCTGGTCGAAGAGTTCACCTACATGGGTAGCCTACGAATGATGCTCGAGCGCGGAGCGGAGCCAATTCACGTGGCTGGCGACGAAGACGGAATGCTCCCCGATGCGCTGGAGGAGTCCCTGGAATCGCTGGAGCGAGCCGGGCGCAGGGCGAAGTTTATCTGGACGATCCCCGTGTTCCAGAATCCGTTGGGCTTCACGGTCTCCGAAAGCCGGCGACGGGCGATTTTGAGCCTGGCGCAGCGCTACGGGGTACCGATTCTCGAGAACGAGTCGTACGCGGATTTTCGCATTGATGGCGATCCGCTGCCCCCTGCCATGGCCGGCATGAGCGACCAGGGGGACGTGCTCTACGTGTCTTCGTTCACAAAGCTGCTCGGGTGTGGCCTCCGGGTCGGTTTCGGGGTGCTGCCCCCGGGAGTCCGGGAAGCGCTGCCCCGGGCGAACTCCGAGAATCTGCCCCGTCGCGGCGTGAGCCATCTGGCGACCATGATGGTGTACGAATACATGCGTCAGCACGAGGCGGAGCACATCGAGACCGTGCGACAGGCTTTGCTGGCGCGCCGAGACGCCTTGCTGGGTGCCCTGGAGGAAAACTTCCCCAGTTTTTGCGAGTGGACACACCCGCACGGCGGGATGATGATATTTGTCCGGCTACCTGAGGGAGCCGATACCTGGGCCACGTTGCCGGAGGCCACCGCGCGGGACGTGAAGTACAATCCCGGCGGGGTGTTCCGGGCAGACCGGGGACGCAATAACTACCTGCGGCTGACTTACAGCCACAATTCGCCCGAGGAAATACGTGAGGGCGTGGCCAGGTTGGCCGAGTTATTCCAGGAAAAGGGTTATTTCGAGGGCTGACGCATAGTCAATCGCCGCCCGCAGAGGCGGCATAGGCATGGTGGGGGTAGCCGCGATGGTCGTCGCCAGTCCAACGATCAGCGTGATCGTGGATGGAATTGCAGTCTCGATTGAACCGGGGGCGAGTGCCCTGGACGCCGTGAACGCTGCCGGCGTGCCGCTGTCGCAGCTGTGCAAGGACGCGGACATGCCGGCCATCGGCGCCTGTCGGACCTGCCTAGTCCAAATCGATGGGATCCGCGGCTTTCCGGCGTCGTGCTCGACACCGGCGAGCCAGGGGATGGTGATCCGGACGGACACCGAAGACGCCCGACGCATCCGCACGGGTGTCATCCAACTCACGCTGGGGATGGTGGGCGCCGGGGACGGGGCGCAAAAAGCGAACGACGGTTACGGATTGCTGACCGACGCGGCGGCGTTGCACGGGATAGCCGAACTCCGCTGGGGATCGCGGGAAAGGCAAGCAACCGACACCTCCAACCCGGTGTTCAACCTGGCGATGGACGCGTGCATCCTGTGCGCCCGCTGCGTAAACGCCTGCCAGTCCAGCCATCAATTCATCGGAGCGATTGACGTTCTCGGAGCAGGGAATTCGGCCCGGATCGCCACGGCTGGTGACAAACCGCTGGCGGAGAGCATCTGCACCACGTGCGGCCAATGCTTGAGCGTATGCCCGACCGGAGCGATAACCGTAAAGTCACCGCCTGACACCGTGGCTCCGTCACATACCGTCAAGACGACATGTCCCTATTGCGGGGTTGGGTGCGGCATCAAGCTCGAGGTCAGCGGTGCGACTGAAGGTCCGGATGCAGGGAAGATCGTCGCTTCCCACGACGACCCGGACAATCTTTCCAGCGTTGGAATGCTGTGCGTCAAAGGCCGGTTCGGGTACACGTTCGTTCACCACGAAGACCGGATCAAAACACCATTGATCCGGGAGGGTGACCGGTACACCGGCCAGTTTCGGGAAGCGACTTGGGACGAGGCGCTGGACCTGGTCGCCTCACGCCTAGCCGACTATCGCGGCGAATCATTCGGGACGTTGTGTTCTGCTAAAGCGACTAATGAAGACGGCTACGTACAGCAGAAGTTCGCGCGGTTGGTGATGAGCAGCAACAACATCGACCACTGCACCCGCCTTTGCCACGCCCCGTCAGTGGCTGCGATGCTTACCTCGCTGGGCAGCGGCGCAACGAGCAACTCTTACACCGATTACGAGAACGCAGGATGCTTGGTGGTGATGGGTTGCGATCCCACCTCCAACCATCCGGTGGCAGCATCCCGAATGCGCCGGGCAGTGGTGGAACGGGGCGCTAGGCTGATAGTGATCAACCCACGCAGAATCGACATGTGCGACTACGCAGACCTGTGGCTGCGGCCGTTTCCGGGTACGGACGTGGCATTGCTGAACGCCATGGCTCGCGTCATCGTCACTGAAGGCCTGGCAAACGAGGACTTCGTGAGTCAGCGGACTGAGGGTCACGACGATTGGCATGCGACGATCGACGGATACACTCCGGAACGAGCTGCGGCGATTACGGGCGTGAGCGCAGAAGACATCCGGGGTGGCGCGCGCCTAGTGGCGCGGCCGCCGGTCCCTAAACATGGAGACCGTAGCAGGGGTTGCGGCGGCACCTGTCTCATCTGGGGAATGGGCCTCACGCAACATACCAACGGCACCGCCAACGTCCATTCCGTGCTCAACCTGGCGCTGGTGACGGGCCAGATGGGCTTCCCGGGCTCGGGCATCTCGCCGCTGCGGGGCCAGAACAACGTGCAAGGGTGCGGCGACGCCGGATGCGTGCCCGACTCGCTGCCGGGCTACCAGGGGCTGCGCGCCGATACGATGGAGAAGTTCGGCCAAGCCTGGCAGGCCATTGGGTCTTTGCCCAGCGCGGCCGGTCGGGTGGTGACCGACATGGTGGACTCGATCGGTGAACCTGGCGGTGTCCGTGCGATGTACATCACCGGCGAGAACCCATTGCTGAGCGAACCGGACCTGAACCGCGCCGACGAACTGTTCCGCAAGCTCGATTTCCTGGTGGTACAGGACATATTCATGCACGAAACGGCCAGGTTGGCGGACGTCATACTGCCGGCGACAAGTTTCGCGGAGAAGGATGGCACCTTCACCAACAGCGAACGCAGGGTCCAGAGGGTTCGGAAAGCCGTTGATCCCGTGGGTTCGAGCCGGCCCGACTGGGAGATCATCAGCGAATTGGCGACCCTGATGTGCGATCGGCTGGACCTGCCGTGGCGCAGCCAATTCGCCTATAATCGTCCATCTCAGATCTTCGCGGAGATGTCGAATCTGACGCCAGTTTTGTCAGGGATTTCCTACGAACGGCTAGAGGCCGAGGGCGGCATTCAATGGCCTTGCCCAACGCCGGACCATCCGGGCACAAGCTATCTTTACGGCGACAGTTTTCCCCGCGGAGATCGGGCCAAGTTCGTGGCCTACGAACAGGGGCCGGTGGCGGCGGAAACCCCATCGGCGCAGTTCCCATTGGTGCTGAACACCGGGAGGGTGTTGTACCACTGGCACGGGGGCACAATAACCCGGCGGGTGGGAAGCCTGGTGGCGCGGTTCGCGGAGCTTGAAGTCTCGATGAACCCCGCCGACGGCGAACGGTTTGGAGTAAAGGACGGCGGCGCAGTCCGGGTGCGTTCCCGCCGAGGTGAACTCACCGGATTGGCGCGATATACCTACCGCATGCGAACCGGTGAGATCTTCATTCCCTTCGTGCGGCTGAGCGGTTCGGCGGCGAATTTCCTGACCAATGCCGTGTACGATCCGGATTCGAGGATACCGGAGTACAAGGTTTGCGCCGTGAGGGTGGATCCGGCTGATTAGCGGCTCCACTGAGTTGGCGAGTGGCGGGTTACTGGCTGCGGAGACGGGCGCGCTCGCGGCCTTCGACGAAGTGCACGGCCTCGTCGGGGCTGACCCGGCCCACGGGTCCGCTGGCGTACATGGAACCCAAGACCGTGCCGCCGCGCCCAAGCAACAACTCGGTGGGTTGAATGTAGCCGCCGCGGTCGTCTGACCACCATGAGCCCAACTGGTCAGCCTGTTCGCGAGTGACGCCGTATGCCATGGGGAAGGTCACAACGGACTTGGTCGCCATTTCTTCGACGATCTCCCGAGGCTCCACGCTGGCGCCGATGATGGACAGCCCCATCTCGGCCAGGGATTCCCGCTGCGATTGCCACGCGGCCAACTGCCGCGAGCAATAGGGTCACCACACGCCGCGGTAGAACAGAACGGCGAGGTAGCGCGAGGACATATCGGCGGGCAGGGTCAACGTCCCGCCGTCGATGAGGTTTAGAGCCAGTTCGGGCAGGCGGTCACCCTGTTGAAGTTTTTCGCTCATTCTGACTTCTCCGTTTTAGAGGTTGGTCCTTTGGCGCTTGCTTGCGATGAATCATGAAGGGCGAATGCTTTGACATCCGCCCTTCAGACTAAGCCTCGCTTTCCGATCAGTCCCCCACGGCTTCGGCCGGTGGTGGACTTGAGGCGCTCGGGCCACCACGGGTCATCGTATTCGTTGAACATGCCCTTGATGTGGGGCATGACCTCGTTGGCGAACAGGTCGGTGTTCTTGCGGACCAGCTCGGGGGGCATGCTGCCGATCTGGAGGAGGACCATCAGGTGGCCGACGCGCAGCAGATCGCACGCCTCTTCCAGCTTGCGGCGGACGGTCTCCGGGCTGCCGCCGATGACGTGGCCCTGTTCGATGTAGTCCTTCCAGGTGTTCTCCTGGGCGGTGCGTTGGGCTTCTTCACCCATCTGCGGACGCAGGGACTTGCGGATGGACTCGAGGGACCGATAGCCGGGGGATTCGGCGAAGGGCGGGTACACGCGCAGCATCTTTTCGTAGAAATACTTGACGTGCTGCTCGTAGTCCTGCTCCGCTTGCTCGTCGGTCTCGGAGACGCATACCAACTGCAGGAAGCCGAGGCGATGTGGGTTGTCGTCCATGCCACGCTCGGCGACGCGCTCCCAGTATCCCTTGACGATGTTGTGGCCGCGGAGGTAGCCATAGTAGGACAGGTAGCAATAGACATAGTCGCGGTCCAGGACCCAGTCCCAGGTTTCCAGGCTGCCGGAGCCGGGGATCCAGACCGGCGGATGCGGCTCCTGCATCGGCCGCGGCCAGATGCTGATGTAGCGCAGTTTGTTGTACTTGCCGTTGAAGATGGTGGGCTGGTGCTGGGTCCAGGCCTGCATGATGACGTCGTGGGCCTCGGTGTGGCGGTCACGCAGGGTGATGGGGACCTGGCCATAGGAGAAGGTCGTGTCCATGGCGGTGCCCACGGGGAAGCCGGCGACGAGGCGACCGCCGGATAGGACGTCCAGCATGGCCATCTCTTCGGCGACGCGCAGGGGCGGGTTGTAGAGGGCGAGGCTGTTGCCCAGCACAATCACCGCGCCATTATTGGTGGAGTTGGCGAGCACCGAGGCGATCAGGTTCGGCGACGGCATGATGCCATAGGCGTTGTTGTGATGCTCGTTAACGCAGATCCCATCGAAACCGACCTCGTCGGCGTAGCGGAGCTGGTCAATGTACTGGGCGTAATACTCGTTGCCCTTGGCGGGGTCGAAGTTTTCATTGGGCAGATCGACCCAAGCCGAGTGGTGCTGCTGGGCGAAATCGTCCGGCAGGTCCCGGTAGGGCATCAGGTGGAAGAAAGAGACTTTCATGGCAGGTTACCTCGGCGACACGTGGGCCGTCGCAATCGAATGAGCGGATTTTAGCATGGCGACGTTGGCGGACCGGGCCCGGCGACGTGCCCGGTCCGCATCCGCGCGCTACGGATCGATCAGTCTGCGAGCCAGGACTTTACGGCGGTGATGAAGTCGGACGGGTTGTCCTCAAACACCATGTGGCCGGCGCGTTCGATGTTGACCATGCTGCCCTGGGCCAGGGTGTCCACCATGCGGTCGGCGGTATCCTGGGTGAGCAGGTCGGTTTCCGTGCCGCGAACCACCAGGGTAGGGCAGGTGATGTTTTCCAGCGCGGGCCAGAGGTCAGCGGCGGGAGCGGCGGTGCCGTTGATGCGCTGCTCGCGGATGGCGGGGTCGAATTTCCAATCGATCTTGCCGTCGGGTAGTTGTCGGGTCTGTCCCGCGAGGCGACGGCGCATGACGGGTTCCGACGCGAAGCGGTTGGCCGCCTGAACGTGGGCCAGCGCGTCCTCGAAATTGTCGAACCCGGGCGGGAGTCCGCGCAATTCTTCGGTGATGCGGTTGCCGCCGGTGGGTTCGATGCGTGGGCCGATGTCCACGATGCACAGGCGTTCCAGCCGATCGGGATGGGCGCCGGCGAAAGCCAGGCTGTTGCGGCCGCCCATGGAGTGGCCGAAGAGGACAAACTTTTCCAGGCCAATGGCGTTGACGAAACCGAGCAGGTCGGCGACGAAAGCATCGCCGGAATAGTCGCCGCCCGGAGCATGGTCGGTGTCGCCGCGCCCGCGCTGGTCGACGGCATAGACGTGATAGTCGCCGCACAGGGATTCCGCGACGTCGTCCCAAACGTGGGCGTGCCCGCGCAGGCCGTGCAGGAGGACGAGCGGAGGATTGCCCTCGGTGCCCCAGTCGAGATAATGCAGGTTGATGCCGTTGGCGGTGACGGTCCGGCTCTTGGGTTGTACTTGGGTGGTCATGTCAATTCTCCTCGCTAATTCTTGGAGCGTGAAAACAGGGAACCGATGGGTCCGAAAACTGAGCGTTGGAAGCTGAATGTGGCCGTAGGCGTGTGATCAGAGACGACAAATCCTGGCGGAGGGGTGAACAGATCGGGATGACTCTCGCGCAACTCGGCAGCTACGTTCGGATGTATCCCCGTAGTCCGGTACAAAGAGCGCGCTTCACTCAATTGCCCTGCGGTATAGCCAGTGGCGAATTTCAAGTCAGCATTAGTCAGGTCCGCGCCGTCGAAATTCACGCCGTCCAGTTTGCTATGGCGTAGGTTAGAGGAAACAAGTTTAGCGTTGGACAGATTGGCCTCGATGAGATCCGAAGCGACCAGTTGCGCATTGGTCAGGTCGGCTTCCTGTAGCAAAGCCTGGTATAGGTTCGCGTTGTTGATCGACGAATTTCGGAACACGACTCGTTGCAAATCGGACTGAACGAACCGACTATTGCTGAAATCCAGATCGTCCAGCAACTTGCCCTGCAAGTTCTCACGACTGAGTTCGCGGCCCATCTTCCGCATTTTGGTCATAGTAAACACCCCCATCCCGGGTGTCTTGATTCAGCATCCGGGTGGTGATATCCCACTCATCTCTATCTTCTTCCTGGTCAAGCGATTTGGAATGGGCATCCACCAAGTCAAACACTGTCCGACGGTAATCCGACGCATCCCGCGCAATGTGGTGTAATTGGTGAAGGCTGCCTATCCTGATAACTTTTTGCTCGCTGCCCAAGTTGACGGTGGCGGAGTTCAGTCGTTTGGTGATATTGCCCAATGCCGTCAACTCGGTGGTGCGCTCCGCCGACGTTGCGCGACGGTTGGCGACGTATATTTGCCAGATTAGTAGAAGCCCGCCGACTGACAGCAGATACACTCGCACTATATCAAGTTTTTCACTCGCAGGCAGTCCCACATATCCGGTGACCGCGTCCAGCTTCCACCACAAAATACATAACCCCGCCACGGCCAGCGCGCCGACGACCGCCACCGGCAGCGCCAGTCGCGAAGTTGTTCCCCATTTTGACGACATCGAAGGTTAGCCGTCGCATGGTGAAACGCTCTACTTGAGCTGCCAATTGGGGCGGCGCTTTTCGGCGAAGGCGCGCGGGCCTTCTTTGCTGTCCTGCGTGGTGAGGATGTAGTCGTAGGCCACGTAGGTCTTGGCGCTGATTTCGGCGATGGACATGTCGAGGCTGCTGTAAGCGAGGTCCTTGATGGTCCGAACCGCCAAGGGCGCGTTCTGCGCGATGCTCTCGGCCATTTTGACGGCTTCGGGCACGAGTTCGTCGGCGGGAACCACCTTGTTGAGGAAGCCCATTTCCCGGACCCGTTCGGCGGGCAGGAGGTCGGCGGTCATGACGAGTTCCAGGACGTTGGAGATGCCGATCATCTTGGTGAGCTCCACGGCGAAGGGTGGCATCAGGCTCCACTTGGTCTCGGTGATGCCGAGTCGGGCGTTGTCGGCCGCCAGGCGAACATCGCACATCTGGGCGATGGACCAACCGCCGGCAGCGGCGGCGCCGTTTACGGCGGCCACCAGGGGTTTCGCCGGCCGCTCCCACATGTGCGGTTTGTTGGGAGACATGCTGTTTTCAGCGCGCGCCTGCACGCCTTCGGCGTTGTCGGCGGCACGCTCCTTCAGGTCACGGCCGGCGCAGAAGTTTCGACCGGCGCCAGTCACCACCGCCACCCAGGCTTCATCGTCCTCATTATCGAAATGGTTGATGACTTCCTGCAGTTCCCGCCGGAGCTGCCGGTTGATAGCGTTGGAAGACTCGGGCCGGTTGAGCGTTATGACCGCTACATGGTTGTCGGTCCCGGTCTTTTCGTAGAGCACGGTTTCAGGCATAACGACGAAGTCTCCTTGGGTCCAGGTTTTTCGCGGTCAGAAGGGTGTCAGGCGTAGTGGCCCAGGAACTGACCGCCGATGACGTGTACGTGACCGTGGGACTGGCTCTGCAAACCGTCGTGGCCAAAGTTCGACAGGATGCGGAACCCGTTCGGGCAGTACATGCAACCGAGAGTGGCCGCCACGTCTCCCAGGCGAGCCATGATCTCGTCGCTCCACATCTCGAGCTGCGACATGTGCCGACGGGGCATAACAAGCAACATGACCGGTACCCAGGTGAGGCGGTTTACGATGGCGATCAGGTCATTGTCGAGATAGCGGATCCTCGCCGGTTCGCGGCCGGCTACGATTTCACAGAATACGCAATTGGTTGGTTGAGAGCTCATGCATATATCGGGGATAGTCGTCGGGCACGCCCCCCACGGTGGTCATGAGACTGAGTGGCTACTGAAGGAAGTATCGTGCAGGCTGCGATGGTGACGGCTGGGGTTGCCCAGTTACTATACGGACTGCGTCTTTGCAGTGTCAACGATGAAGGAAGGCGCTGGCTTCCCCGAGTGCCTAAATCTCAAGGTGCGTGTGGTATCATTGCGCCCGTTACACCCTCCCGCACCACCTGCGTTGACCTGCGACATGTACCGTCTGGCAATTCTGACTATCAGCAGCTCGGGCGCTCGAGGGGAGCGCGAAGACACCGGCGGACAGGCGATACGCGACAAACTTTCACCGCCCAACTACGCGGAAGTCCGCTACGAAGTAGTTCCGGATGACGCGGACACGATCACCGGCAAGCTCAGCCAGTGGGCGGATTCCGGCGAAGTGGACCTTATCGTCAGCACCGGTGGAACCGGGATAGGCCGCAGGGACGTCACACCTGAAGCCGCCCTGCGCGCCATAGACCGCGAGGTCCCGGGGATGGCCGAGACCATGCGAGCGCAGACCCTCAAATTCACGCCCATGGCAATGCTGAGCCGCTCGGTGGTGGGTATCCGGGGGCAGACGCTAATCATCACGCTGCCGGGGAGCCCGCGCGGAGTGGGCGAGTGCCTGGACGTGATACTACCAGTGTTGCCACACGCCATCGAACTCTTGCAACGCGAGTCGGTACAGGAACACCCTCGCTAATTGACGAACGCCGAAGCCGTAACAAACTCATCAACCGGAGACCGCCGCAAAATGAGCACCGACGCCCAAACGAACGAAGCCGCTCCCGTCTACTGGCCCCGGGTCAAAGAGCTTTTGGACGAAATCATGGATCGCTGGATCGAGCGACACGGCCGACAACCCTACCCAGGAATACACGAATACTGGTGGGAGACTCCGGAGGAATTGGCCGCATCGGTGCTCAACGGTTACCCCTCGATTGAGCCCGGCAAGCCAGGAGCCGAGACCCATTTGGTCCGTTCGTTGCGCTTGGGTTGCGGTACCTTCGGGAGGATGCCGCTGCGTGGTCCGTTCCTGTCGCGTGCGGAAGCCGCGGAGATCGCTGCCTGGATTGACGCCGGGATGCCAAAGGGACTCGAGGAATAACACTGGGCGGCGCCCGTATCAGGGTTGCCTGTTATCAGCCACCTGCATTAGCAACCGAAGAAACAAAAGCGCCGGCGGGCCTGACCCGCCGGCGCCTTTCATTGCCTTGGTGCTTAAGTCGGTTTTGCTCCTAGAGCAGGACCGGCTCCTTTTCCTTCTGGTACACCTGGATGCGGCCACGGGTGTGGTCCAGAATGGCGATCTGGCCGGACTCGGTGACGCGCACGGCACAAGGGTTCGAGAACATTTTCTCGAAAGTGCCGCCATCGTTGGTGATAGCCATGGTGCGTTGCCGGATCATGTCGGGGTTGGAGTTCAACTTGGTCTTGCCCCAATCAGAGATTTGGTGGTCACCCTTCAACTGGGCGCGGAAGCGTCCGTCCGGGGCCAGGATCTGCACGCGATCATTCTCGCGGTCGCATACGTAGATGTCGCCATCATTGTCTACGAAGACAGCATTGGGCCGCTTGAACTGACCAGGGGCATCACCGCTGGTCCCGTAGCTGGCCTGCCATTCGCCAGCCTGGTTGAACACCTGGATACGGTCGTTGCGCCAGTCGGCCACATAGATGAGGCCGTTCTTGTCCAGGCAGATACCCCACGGCATATTGAGTTGGCCATCCCCGGTGCCGGACTCGCCGAATTGGCTCTTGAAAGAGCCGTCGAGGCCGTAGCTCTGGACCCGGTTGTTCTTGCTGTCGACCAGCCACATGGTGTCACCGACGATGGTGATGCCGGACGGGCCGTCGAACTGGCCGGGGCCACTGCCCTTTTCGCCCCAGTGGCTCACGTAGTCGCCGTCTTCCGTGTAGATGGTGATCCGGTTGAGCCACTCGTCGGCCACGTACAGGTTATTGTTGGCGTCCAGGGCGCAGGACGTCGGCCAATACATGTCGCCAGGCTCTTCACCGAACTGACTGAACTCGCCCACGTAATCCTCGTCCATGGTGGCGATGGTGGCGTGGACCCCATCCGGTCGGTTTTCATAGGAGCGATTGAGAATGTAGATCCTGCCTTCGGCGTCGATAGCCATGTCCACCGGATTGCGGAAACCGGTGCCATTGAACTCGTTCCGCCCAATGGAATGACTGTACGTAAAGGCAGTGTCCACGAGGCCAAAAAGGTGGGTGCTCATAGACTTCCCTCTCTTGTCGGTCGTCAGTTGTCAGGATGAGGCGGAGGGTTTGCCGTGAAGCGAGGACCCTCCACCTCAATATTTTGGATACCGGTAGCCTACAGGAAGGGGACCTTCTCGAAGACGCCGCGGTTGATGGGGTTGGAGTCGAGGCCCATCCAGTCTTCCAGGATGGTGGCGTAGACCTGGCGAAAGTCCATGTTGGACTTGAGGTTGCCGCCTTCTGCCTGATCGGCCGGAGCCAGGGAAGGATAGACGCCGTAGATGCCGCCCTTGACGTCCTCGCCGAGCGCAAAGGCTACCGAGCCGGCGCCGTGGTCGGTGCCGGAGCCGTTGTCGCCGACACGGCGGCCGAACTCGGAGAACATGAACAGCACAACGTTGTCGCTGGCGTTGTGATCCCGCAGGTCGGTGATGAAGGTGTCAACGTTGGCAGACACGTCGGTCCAGAGGCCGCTGTGCAGCTGCGCCTGGTTGGCGTGGGTGTCAAAGCCGTTGTAGGGGCTGGTGGTGAAGAGCACCCTGGTTCCCAGGTCAGCCAGGTGAGTCTGGGCGATGTTCTTCATGTACTGGCCGACGGTGCTGCTGGAGTACTCCACATTCGAGGTGTACTTCGGCGGAGCGGTGGCCAGGATGTCGGCGCCGATGCGCGCATAGGTGCCGGTGGAGCGCAGGTAGTCGTTGACGAAGCCCTGCCCCATGGTAGGAGCGTAGATCTTGCTGAAGAGGTCAAGGGCCTCAGCGCGCTGATCATCGCCTTCGATACCGGTGAGCAAGCCGTAGGTCTCGAGGTTGCCGACCGATGCTACCGGCACGCCTTCCTTGGCGAGAGCGCGGGGAAGGCCACGGCCGAAGTTGACGCCGGTGAGGCCCTGTCCTTCGTTCTTCGGGTCGAGCTCGTGGATTACCTGGCCCAGCCAGCCCTCGGTTCCGATGGTGTCCGGCTCACAGGTATGCCAGATGTCCATGCTGCGGAAGTGGCTGTAGGAAGGGTTGGCATAGCCGATGCCGAGGAAGACGGCAAGCTTGCCTTCGTCCCAGTACTTCTTCAGGGGAAGCATAGTGGGATGCATGCCGATTTCGCCATTCAAGTCAATGACCGCGTCGGCAGCGACGCCCAGGTTCGGGCGAAAGTCGCGATAGTAGCCGTCATTATAAGGGATGACGGTGTTCAGGCCGTCGTTCCCGCCGGACAGCGAGAGCACCACCAGAACGTTGTCTTTGTTGGTAGAGACCATTTGACAGTCCTCCGTTTTGTGTACCTGGTCGTAGTGATTGTGGTTGGCCGGTTCGGCGATGGCGATGCGTTGTTCCAAAACGGCACCGGCCAATGACCAAATGTCAGGCTGATTACTCGAACTGGAACTCCGAGGTGGAAGCGATGATCTGGAACATCTCGCCCGAGCGGCGGGTAAACTCGGTGCGCTCAGCGTCGGTTCGGTGGGTGAGTTCGCCACCGCGGCCGGCGTGGTCAACGAGCTGCTCGCGGGTGTCCTCGGCGAGGTTGAGGCAGCCAACGAGGTCAGCGCAGCTGTCGACAAACTGCTCGGGGCTGAGGCTGTCGCCCTGGGCCATAAGCTTGGAAATCATGCTCTGGACGCCGGGGAGCTCGGTGCGGCCCAAGTAGTCCGCGGCGAAGTTGATGCGCTCGACCAAGGTGCCGGAGTCGATCCATTCGTGGCCGGTGTGCCAACCCTCAACGGTGGGTGGGTTCATCAGGTCCATGCCCATGTACTTGGGCTCCTGGCTGAGCTCGAACATGCCAGGCTTGATCTCGTCGCGGTGGTCGCCAACCATGCGCAGCGTGCCCGCGACCATTTCGGCCGGGTTCTTCACCTTGGCGTACTGAGCGTTCTTGAACGAGTCGGAGTTGAACAGCGTGCGGAGCATCACGGTGATGTTGTAGCCGCTGTCAAAGTACGCCTGCTCCAGTTCTTCCAACAGACTCTCGTCCTTGGGCGCGGTTTGCCGCCAGCTGGGAACGGGAACCTCATCAGCGACGAAGAAGTTGTACATGTGGCGGGAGATGAACCGGGCAGTGGCCTTCTGGCCAGCGATCATGTTCAGGATGTCGTCGCCGTTCCAATTGCCGGTCTGACCGAGGAAGGTCTTCTCAGCGTTATCGTGGTCGGCGGGGTCAAAGCGGAATTCCCAGGGGCTGCGGCCGTAGGGGAAAGGGGGGTACCCGGGGGCGATATTCCAACCAGTGAAAGCGCGGGCTGTGGCTTTGACGTCGTCCTCGGAGTAGTTGAATTCGCCGCCCATGCCGACGCCCATAGAGAAGAGTTCGAGCAGCTCACGGCCGTAGTTTTCGTTGATTGCCGTCTTGTGGCTCTCACAGTTGTCCAGGTAATAGACCATGGCGGGGCTGGTGGACAGTTCCATGAGCAGTTCGCCAAAGTTGCCCATTCCCTTGTCACGGAACATCTGGATCATCCGGCCCATTTCTTCGCCGGAGTCGATCTTGGAGTGGCCCGCGCAGAAGATCATGTGCCAGAAGAGGGCCATCTTCTCCTTGAGCTGGTACTCGGTATTGACCATGCGATACACCCAGTTCTGGATGTTGATCTCGATGGCGCCGGCGTGGTTGTAGGTGGGGTGATAGCGCAGCATGATGTCGTCTTCGACGCCCGAGCTGTTGCCGGGGTTAAGCAGCTCCCCAATCACGGTGTCATAACCCTTCGCAGCAGCGGCTTCGATCTCGTCGCGGCTGGCGCTGAAGCCGGCCCGGCGGAGAAGGTGCGCCATCAGTGCGATGTCGTTGCTTCCTGCCATTGTTTCCTCCTTTGATTTGCCTTTTGGTGATGACCTTGTCGGCCGAATGTTTGTGGTGGAAATATACCGTAACATCTACCGAATCCGCAATATGAATCCCGTTAAAACGTCGCCCTGATTGCGGAACGATTATCAGATTAGAATCGTATCGCCGGAACGAACCGATGTCAATATAAACATCGGCACACTGGCCGCCGGTTTGAGCCCCGCATGCTCACAAGCCGCGGTTTGCAGCGAAGCAGTTCGCCGAGACAAATGAGGTCCTGATGGGTCATCGGCTGCATCGAGATACGGGCAACGTTCGGAACCGCTAGCCCAGCCGGAATCGTTTGAAAACTTCGGCGTACTCAACGTCGATGCGCTTACCATCGCTACACTTCCATTCTCGGAAGTAACGGTCCGCGTCCTCGGGGCTCACCTGGCTGCGATGAGCTTGGAGGGCGGCCACCGCGACTTCCATGTGCGGTGTCACATCTACCACGTGATCCGGATGGGTACGTCCCATCACCCACACCTCGTGCACTTTGTGCGGCTCCAAGCCCTCTTCGGACAGTAGTTCCGGGAACGTGAGATGGTCGCGGGCCGAGGGAAAGACGGCAGCCATTGCGGCCTCACCGGAGGCGACATGGTCGGGGTGGTCAATATATCGGTCGCCGTCGAGGTTCCGCACCGGGTTCATGCAAACCAGCACGTCGGGCCGATGCCGGCGAATCTCTCGGGTTATGGCCTTGCGCAGTTCCAGCGTCGGTTCAAGATAGGCATCAGGAAACCCCAGGAAGGCGATGTCGGACAGCCCCAGGATGCGTCCAGCTTCGCGTTGTTCTGCCTCGCGTGTCGCGATCAGCTCTGCGGGTGATATCTGTGGATCGGCGCTTCCCTTGCTGCCGTCGGTGCAAAGAACATACCCCACGTCCCAGCCTTCAGCGCACCAACGTGCGACCGTGCCGGAGCAGCCCCATTCGGCGTCGTCGGCGTGGGCAACGACGACCATCCCCCGTCTGAAATCATCGGTCTCACTATCTAACAAAATCGATCTCCGGTCTGCATTGGATTCCCAAGGCCATCGGCTAGCACAGCCGCCATTTTCAGGCCAACGACGTTGCGGAGTCCCTCGCTATGGACGCGCGATTGCGCGTAATAGTGTGGAGAGCGAACCCCAGGCACGCACCAACCATGGCGGCTCCGCACGCCATTGCGAACGACCACCTGAGCGTTCCGGTCGCGTCGGCAATCGGACCGGAAATGGCGGGTGAGATGGTGCCGCCGATACCCGCCCCCATCCCCATCAATCCGAACGCCGCGGGAGCCATGTATACCGGCACGAAGTCGCCGGCCGCGGCCGCGCAAATCGTATAGGTGGATCGCAGCGCGAACCCGGCAAACACCGACGCGATGATAAAGAAGGTCAACTCGGGCACCAACCAGAACAACGCGTGACATGCCACTTCGATAAGGAAAGTCACGCCGAACGCCAGCCCACGCCCCACTCGATCGGACAATGCGCCCGATCCGACACCGCTGCCGATGCTGAGGATCCCGATCAGCATGAACAGAGCGCCCACTACCGCCACATCCGTTCCGTGCTCGACTTCCAGGTACGCGCCGTAGCTGGAGGTGAGGATGCCGTGAACAAACCCAGAGCAAAACGCCATGCCGGTGATCAGCCAAACGTAGGGATTGGTATAGACCTGGACCGGCCAGCCGGCTGGCCCGCTCCGCGCTGGGGTTCGCTTCGGAGCTGCATCAGTGGATGGCCCGGGGGAAGATGGAGGACCAGCGGGTGGCGCTTCCCGAATGAACCCCGCGGCCACAACGCCGATTACCACGCTGGTGGCAGCCAGCACATACCAAGTGTATCTCCAGGCTTCGTCGCCGAAGACATCGGTCAGCGGCGGCACGATTACTCCGGTGAAAATTATCGCCAGGCTCCCGCCGGACGCGGCGATGCCGGCGGCGACGCCACGGCCGTTAGCGCGGAACCATGGCGCAAGCATCCCCATCATGGGCGTGAGCGCCGCCCCCGACGACACGCCCACGGCTATCATGGCGAGGAGGGCCACCCAGTAGGTGGGCGACCAACCCAGGAACGCCATGGAAACTGCCTGCGCGAATATGCTGGCGATGACCATCCATTTTCCGCCGTACCGGGACGCCACGGCTCCGGACAACAATCCGGACACCACACGGGAAATCGACAGGGCGACCACGAGAACGAATACCGTGGTGTACGACAGTTCGAAGGTGCCCTTCATCCCCGGGATGGTGAGCGCCTGAACGTACAGGGAAAAACTGGTGATCAGGTTGACCGCCAGCGATACGGCCAATACGACGGCCGCATAGGTGCGTACCCATTTGGGGATCAGAGCAGCGGGGAAAGAAGCCATCAGTGGGCGGCCAGAATCGGGTACGCAGCTACAGCGATCAGGACCGAAGTTGCGCAATCATATCACAGGGCACGCGAAACCCGCGTTCCCGATATCCCGCACGCTGATAAAATAGAACTCGTCAGACTGGCGCCGGCCGACCGGAGGTGCGGTGTCGATTGATTGGGATGGGACGGAAGAAGACCATGGAAGACGTTTTTGTCACCCGCATCAAGCACAAGCTGGAACGCATCACCAATCGGGGGGGAACTCCCGGCAAACGGAGCGGACCCAACGTACCTCGAGGTTGATCTAGACGGATTGATCCCGCAGGCGTTGTTGGGCAGCAACATGTACGAATACACCGGGTTCGCGCGGATGTGCCTCGAACATGCCGCCGCCTCGATCAACGATGGGCGGCACATCTGCGAGCCCGAGTTTCACGTGTTGTTGGCCCAAAACTAACTTCATTATAGTTGCTCAGGTCATGCAGCAGCCCAACCAGGATACAGATCAAACTCAGGCGGAACAGGGCGCAACCCCCGTCACGTACGAGCCGCTGCCGCCACCACCGCCGGTCCCGCCCGATGCGCTGAAGCCGTGGTACTACCAGGGATGGTTCCTGGTTCCGACCTTTGTGTGGTGGCCCTGCACCGCGGTGCTGTTCATACGGTCACCATGGCACAACGGTGTGGTCAGTGGCGCATTATCGTGGGCTTGGATCATCGTGGGAGGCGGGTTCATCTTCCTCCGGATGCAATATCACTGGCACAGCGGTGAGCCGGCCATCGTTGATCCCACGCTGTGGGCGCTGGCAGCACCGGGGATCGTGCTGACCGTAATCACACAAACGTTGTGGCTGACGCGCGACCGACCACGGATCCGGCGGATTAGAAACGCCGGTGGGTTTGCGGCTTACGAAAACGCGAACGCTGATGCATCGACAAGGGCTGCAATCCCGTCCGCCCCGCAGGAGAGGCGCAAGCGTTCCAACCGGGGCAGCGCCCGGAGCCGGCGAAAACGCCGATAGGGACCGGAGTCCGAAAGATTAGTTGAGGGCGGCTCCCAACTGCAGTCCTTCGACCAGTCCCTGGACCATCTCGACTCGCTCGTCAGTGGTTGAAAATGCCATGCCCATCGGGGTGATTCCGATATAGTTAGCCTTGCTGGCGGCGATATCACTTCCTTCACCGCCGGCGAGCACCGGTCGGTTGCGCGAGATCCAGTAGCGGCGATGGCCGAAGGATTCTTCGGCACGGACAGATTCTCCGTATGCCCGCCCGCCCAGGCGGGTGACCTTCACCCCGGCAATCCGGTCTGCCGGTTCGTTGGGAACATTCACGTTGAGGAAATAAGCGGGGGAAACCTCAGGGGCGTCAGCTAATCTGCGCGCCAGATGTGCCACCACCCGGGCCGCGAGTTGGTAGCGGGGCGCCTGGACGGAGCCTACCGAAATGGCAATCGTGGGATAGCCGCGAACCCAGCCCTGGACCGCGGCACCAACCGTTCCCGACACGATCACGTCCCAGCCCAAATTCGATCCGCGATTGATGCCGCTCACCACCAGGTCGGGCTTCGGCGTCACCAGTTGTTCCAGTGCCAAAATGCACGCGTCCGCGGGGGTGCCCTGAACCGCCCAGGCGCTGATGGGATGGGGCAGAGTCAACGTGGTATCCAGAGCAGGGACGCGCACGGCGTCGGCGCTGCGCGGAGGTGTGTCGTCGCCGGGAGCAAACTGGGAGAGGTACTGCTCGGCTGGCACTGAGTGGACGAACAGCGGGGCGTGCAGGGTCATGGATGCACCCACGCCGGACTGTTCCCGGTCGGGTGCGACCACCGCTACCTCGCCGACTTCGGCAAGACTACGGGCCGCTGCCCATATTCCGGAAGCGTGAATACCATCGTCATTGGTGAGCAAGATTTTCAAAAGGTCGCCTCTGAGTTCAAAATTAGTCGATTGGTATCGTGCAAGTCACAGGAGGTTAGGATAACAGCGAGACTAAATTGGCCGCCGTAGCGTTTACGGCGGCCAGTCCAGTTGCCGGATTACTCCACTAGACTAGTGGTGCGCCAGTCCAATGGCGTGGAGCAGGGCGTGCTTCACCTCCACCGGTGCAACGCCGGAACGGAATTCCGCCGACGCGTAGACGTCACCGATTATGTCCACCCCCGCGGCGGCGAGATCGTCGCTGAGACGCGCGGTGGCATCGCCGATGCTGTCCGCGGTCAGAGTGGTTCCCGAGAGGGACTGTTCCACCGACGGCGCCTTCACCGGACGCGGCGTCAATCCTCCCACGGCCACCGAGGCAGCAGTGCAACGATTCCCGTCCATGGTAACGACCACGGCTCCGCCCACCACGGCGTAAAAGCTCGCGGGGTGGGCCATCTTGGCGTATTCGGCGCGCTGGTTGGCGGCAAGGGTGGGTACACTCACCGTGGTGATGAGTTCATCTTCGCCGAGAACGGTGGCGAAGGCGTCCTCGATTAGGTCTGCTACCGCGATGGTCCGACTTCCAGAAGGTCCTTGCGTCGAGACGCTGGCGCCCAATGCGGTAAGCACGGTAGCCCAGTCGGACGCAGGGTCGGCGTGGGCCAGGTTGCCGCCGATGGTGCCCCGGTTGCGTACCGCCGGATCGCCGATACCTCCGGCAGCTTCGGCCAACAGGCCGTTGGCCTGCCGGACTTCGGAAGACGCAGCGATCTCAGCGTGGGTGGTGAGAGCGCCGATGTTGATGGTATCGCCACTAACCGTGATGCCGCGCAGGTTGGCGATCCCGCCGATGTCGATGACGACTTCCGGCCTGGCAAGGCGAAAACGCATCAAGGGGATGAGGCTGTGTCCACCGGCCAGCAGTTTAGCTCCTGGGTTTTCGGAAAGCAGTTGTACCGCTTCTGCGATGGAACCGGCCTTCCGGTATTCAAAATCTGCTGCAAACATTGCAATCAGTCCTCCTGTGCCGGCGCCGGTTAGTGATTGTGACCGTGACCGTGGTCATGGCCGTGCCCGTGCCCATGGTCATGTCCGTGGTCGTGGTCGTGCCCGTTGCCGGTGTAGCCGCTCGCCTGGATGGCGCGCCAAACTTTCTCGGGGGTGAGCGGCATGTCCAGTCCGGTTATCCCGAGCGGCTTGAGGGCATCCATCACCGCGCTGTAGATGGCTGCGGTTGAAGCGATGGTCCCAGTTTCGCCGATGCCCTTTACGCCCAATGGATTGTGAGGCGAGGGCGTGACGGTGGAATGGACCTCGATATCCGGAACCAGGTGAGCTCGGGGGATGGCGTAGTCCATCATAGTGCCCGTGAGAAGCTGCCCGTTGTCGTCGTAGACGGCGCCTTCCCAGAGAGCCTGGCCGGCTCCCTGTACGACGCCACCGTGAACCTGGCCTTCGACGATCATGGGATTGATCTGCGGGCCACAGTCGTCGACGGCGACGTAGCGATCGAGGGTGATGTGACCGTTATCCGGATCAATACTCACGATCGCCGCGTGGGCTCCGAATGGGTAGCTGAAGTTGGGCGGGTCGTAGTAGGTGCTGGCTTCCATCCCGGGCTCGATGCCGGCGGGAAGGTTCCAGGCCACGTTGGCCTGAAGGGCCACATCCTGGATGCTCTGGGAGCGGTCCCGTGCGCCGCGTACGAAGAACTGGCCGTCCTCGTACTCGATATCGGCCTCGTCCGCCTCCAGCAAGTGGGCGGCGATGACGCGGGCCTTATCGCGGAGCTTGCGCATGGTGAGGGCGACGGCGGCTCCGCCGACCACGGTGGTGCGGCTGCCGTAGGTTCCCCAACCCATTGGTGTGATGTCGGTGTCGCCGTGTATGACTTCGACGTCATCCACATCAACGCCAATCTCGTCGGCGACGATCTGGGCAAAGGTAGTCTCCTCGCCCTGACCGTGGGGAGACGTGCCGATGAACACGTTCACCTTGCCGGTGGCGTAGATGCGCACCGTTGCGCTTTCCCAGAGACCGCCACCGAAACCAACCGCGCCGGCTACCTGGGAGGGACCCAGCCCGCAGATCTCGCAGTAGCAGGCGATGCCCACCCCGCGGAAAGTGCCGCGCTCCCGTTCGTGTGCCTGGTCATGGCGGAACTGGTCGTATCCGATGTGTCCGAGGAGCTGGTCCAGGGCACCCGAGTAGTTTCCGCTGTCGTAGGTGATGCCGATGGCGACATCCCGGTTGTTGTCGAAGGGCTCGATCAGGTTGCGGCGACGCACCTCGACGGTGTCGATGCCCACCGCGTCGGCCACCTTGTCCATCAGCCGTTCCAGGAGGAACGTAGCTTCAGGGCGACCGGCGCCGCGATAGGCTTCGACGGGAGTCGAGTTGGTGAACACGCCGTAGATGTCGGCCTTGATATTCGCGATATCGTACGGACCGGAGTACATCAGGCCGTGCAAGATAGTCGGAATGCCCGGGGCGGCGGTGGACAGGTAGGCGCCCATGCCCGCATAGACTACACTGCGGACGCCGGTGACCTTGCCATTGGCGTCGGCCGCCATCTCCACGTACTCCACGTGGTCGCGTCCGTGAGTGGTCGCGATGTAGTTTTCGCTGCGCGTCTCGGTCCACTTGACGGGGACGCCAAGCTGCATGGAGCAGAAGGCGGTGATCATCTCCCACGGGTACACGGCGATCTTTGCGCCGAAACCGCCACCAACTTCCGGGGCGATGACGCGGATTTTATGCTCCCCGACACCCGTAACCAGGCAGGTCACGAAACGGGCGATATGCGGGTTCTGGGTGGTGTTCCACAGGGTTAGTTCGCCCATGGCAGACGCCCACGAAGCAATGGCCGAGCGGGTTTCCATCGGAGTAGGGATGAGCTTCTGCTGGTTGATGGTCTCGCTGACCACGATGGCAGCATCGGTGAAAGCGGCGTCGGTGTCACCGCCGGCCGCTACCCAGTGGAACGCCTGGTTGTTGGGTGCGTCCTCGTGCAACTGGGGAACCCCGTCGGCCATGGCTGCCTCCGGGTTGATGATGGCAGGCAGCGGCTCGTAGGCAACGTCAATCAGTTCAAGGGCGTCCTCGGCTTGGTAGCGGTTCTCCGCTACGACTACGGCCACAGCGTCGCCAACGTAGCGCACGACGTCGGAGGCGATGGCGGGGTAGGCGACGGCTTTCAGATCGGAGTCTGGAATAGCCCAGGCGCAGGGAATTGGGTTCAGCACACCTTCGATGTCGACGCCGGTGTAGACGGCGATCACGCCGGGTGAGGCCTTGGCCGCGTCAGTGCTGATGCTGGTGATACGGGCATGGGCGTGAGGGCTGCGCAGGAAGGCCGCGTGGACCATGCCGGTTAGCTTGATGTCGTCGGTGTACGCGGCTTGGCCCGTGATCAGGCGAGGGTCCTCACGGCGCCGGATGCCGGAACCGAAAATTCGGGTAGTCATAGCGTCAGCCTCCTAGTCCGGCAGCGGCGGCAGCCAGAGCGGCCCTGACGATGTTGTTGTAACCGGTACAGCGGCACATGTTCCCCTCCAGTCCGGCGCGAACTTCGTCGGCCGACGGGTTGGGATTCCGCTCAATGATCTCGGTGACCGTCATGATCATGCCGGCCGTGCAGTAACCACACTGGAGACCATGGTTGTTCCAGAAAGCTTCCTGTACGGCGGTGAGGTTACCGTCCTGGGCCAGGCCTTCGATGGTGGTGATATCGGCGCCATCGGCCTGCACGGCGAAGGCGGTGCAGGACTTGACGGTGATTCCGTTCATGCGGACCACGCACGCGCCGCACTGGCTGGTGTCGCAACCGACCTTGGTGCCGGTCAGGTTCAGGGTCTCGCGGAGGAAATGGACCAGGAGGGTGCGGGGCTCCACTTCGGCGGAGCGGGAACGGCCATTCACGGTAACCGTGATGGGTACTTTATTCGGCAAAATACACCTCCTCTATCAGGGACAACCGCCATACCGGCGGCGGCGAGGGTGAGGTAGTCAGCAGGGTCGAACCCACCGCGGACAGCACCGCCGGTTCGCTGGTGCGGCAGTATAGACGGCGCGCCGGCGGACGGTCAAATTGAGCAAGGCGCAGTGTTTTCAGACATCGCTGCTCGGAGCGCGCCGACGCCGTGATGCGGTCTGCTGTCGGCGCTCTGTTGCGCGGGCGTCAAATAGGAGCGCGCCCACGCGGTGGCGCCGTCTTTTGTCCCTGCTCCGCAGCACCGGCATCGAAGGCAAACAGCTTACTGACTGGCACCCCCAGCCCGGCAGCAAGGGCGCGGATGCTGGTCAGGGATGGATTGCGGACGCCCCGCTCAATACCCGACAGATAAGTGACGTGGATGCCGGCGCGATCAGCCACGTCTTCCTGGGTTTCGTCCCGGTCGAGCCGAATTTGCCTTACATGACGGCCGAAGGCGATTTGGTAACTCATCACGGTTGGGAAGTTGAGTGACAATAGACGTTGAGTCTATAGACAATTGTCTATGGACACAGATTCGCTGGGCCCGATTATGGTACCGCATTCCGAACCGAAAAGCCGGCCAGTATTGCCGCGCGCGATGGGGGTAACATGCCTAGTTATGTCGAAGCGAATTTGATGTCTGGCGAGCGGGTGGTGCACCGAGCGCGGCTACATTGGGGCATTTTCGTCGGCCCTGCGATATTCTTTTTCATAGGCCTAATCATCGCAATTGTCGCGGGAGCCGCGATCGGCGGCGGAGGTGGAGCATTCGCCGCTTTGGTGATTTTGGTGCTTTTCGCGATCCCTATTGTGAGAGCGCTAATCCGGTACATTACGACGGAGTTCGCTGTCACCTCGCGACGTGTAGTCGTCAAATGGGGATTTATCCGCAGGGAGACCCGGGAATTGAACCATCGGCAAGTCGAAGGGCTGGCAGTCAGCCAAGGTCTCATTGACCGACTGTTCAACGCTGGCACCATAACGGTCAACGGCACCGGCGGCCGACCGTACAAGGTCGTCTTTGTCTACGGTCCAATGGAGTTCCGGCGTAACGCCCTGGAAACTATTGACAACAGCCAGTAACGGAGACCCTTAAATCTGCCATCACTGGCGCCGTCCGCGTCACTGTATTCGCGTCTTCCCGCCTTACCGGGTTTTTGGACGGTCCCGTTGACGCCTTCGAGGTGCTGGTCTTAGTGCGCCACAACTGCGCCAATCAATCCCGATACCCGAGAGGCAAAGGCCATGACAACCAACGGCAACGAAGTTCCCGAGCCGCCGGAAGACATCCAACCTCAACCACCCGAACATCAATCGGGTGGAGGGCAACAATCGGGCGGAGTATTTGGCATCCCCACCAAATGGCTCATCATTGGTGGTGGCGGCGGTGGCGGCGTGCTGGCCATCGTCATCGTGGTGGTCCTGCTGTTTGTGACCGGCGTCATCGGCGGTGGCAACCCGCAGCCCGGCTCCATTCTGGACCTGGCTCCGGACGACGCCGACTCGATCACAACGACCGATTTGGCGCGGGTATTTGAAAACGACCTGCTGGCTGAGGAAATTTTCGACGAAGGCGACTGGGCACCTGTAGAAGACCTTCTGGGAATAGAACTGGAGGATCTGTCCGAGACGCTCTACGTGACTCGGGACGGCGACGAAATGGTGGTGTTGAAAGGTAACTTCGACCTTGAGGACATTCGGGACGAGCTGGAAGACGCGGAAATCGAGTTCGACGAGGATTCTTATCGGGGTTACGAAACTTGGGAAAATAGTTCAGGTGTGATGGTAGCGCTGTTTGACGAGTACATCATCATCGCCGATGAGAGACAGGTAGAGAACGTATTGAAGAACCTGTACAACGGCTCAGGTACCCTGGCACGAACTGACGATGACAACGAGATGAGACAGATCCTGGACAAGGTTGGCAGCGGGTTTGTGGTGTACGGCGACACCAGCGGCGCCTGCTCGGTAGAACGCTGCGAGGGATACGGGTGGGCGTTGACCGAGGTTGACGAGAGCGACGAGGAAGCCACGGTCGAGATAGCGCTCCTTTTCCGCAACGAGCGTGCGGCGGAACGTGCGGCCGATGATTACGACCAAGTGGCCGACTTTTTAGAGCGGGAGGACGAGTTAGACATCGACGACACTGAAGCGGACGGCAATTTCGTAGTGGGAGAGGCGATCCAAGACTTGGCTGAGGAAGAATCGGCGGCTCCGGCGCCGATGGCACCGGCAGCGATGGCAGCTGCGATAGCGACGGAAACTCCGGTGGCTCGTGTCGCTCAGGCCGGGCTTGCGGCTCCGACTGGGCTGCCCGTTACGCATGACCAGCAAGAATTCATGGCTGAATGCCGGCGAGAGCTAGCCACCGAGTTGGGAGCCGCCGCTGGCACTTTTTGTAATTGCATCTGGAATGGCATGGGCGAATTGGACATTAGCCAGCGAAATAGACTGGAAACCATAGAGCGATACGAAAATGGTCGTACCCCACAGTTGGATTTGCTCATCGAAAATTGCACGGTTAGTGCTTTACTTGGAGGGTAAACCCGCTCCCCGGCGCATTGATTGCCAGATACGTGCAAAGCAAAATTGGGCCCGTGTTGGGGGCTATACCAAAGCCACTAGCCCGAGATGGCTGCACTGTATGTCGCCGTGATCGTAGTCGTAGTCGCTTTTTACCGGAGCATCAGCGAAATGATATCGAACCCAGGCGATGCCACCGCCACATTGAACCGGGCCCTCAACGATGTGGAAGACGCGGCCGAGGCCTGCATAGAGCTCGCCGACTTGGAGTTGGAGGAGGCGAACCGATGATCAACACGCGGTGGCTGATTTTCGTCCTGCCTGTTTGCTTACTGACACTGCTCGGTGCGTTTTCGCATTCCACGGCGTCGGCCCAATCGCCGCCGTCGCCGCCGACCGTTCTTGGCGGAACCGCGTGGCTGGACGGACAGCTGGTGCCGCCCGGGACGTTGATTCAGGCGATGCAGGGCAGCACGCAATTGAGTCGTATCACGGCGAGAACCAACGGTCGGTTCGGTCCGTTGCAGGTTTCAAAGCCGCCCGGCGCTGGCCCGGTTTACTTTTTGGTAAACGGGCAAAGGGCGGACATAGAAGTGCACTGGCGCGCCGGGTTCCTGCAAGCCGACCTGGAACTTCGGGCCGGGTTGGGAGTGCGTCCGGCACCGGCTGCCGCTGCCACTGCAACACCGCGGCCGTGCCCAACCGCACGTCCTGAACAACTTGCGGCACCGACCGCGGTTGTCGTTGCGGGGCCGCGAGGTGAGCGTGGTCCGGCGGGAGCGCAGGGCCCAATGGGACCGGCGGGCCCGCGGGGAGAACCGGGGCAGTCCGGCCCGGACGGCCTCCGAGGTGAGCGAGGACCAGAAGGAGAAGAGGGCACGCGGGGCCGCAAGGGAGAGACCAGCGACTACGGCCTCTATACCCTGGGCGCGGCCGGGGTCGCTTCGTTGCTCGCGTTGGCGGCCCTGATAGTTGCGATAGTGGCGTTGTCGCGACGCAGCCGTCCAGCGACAGCCATCGTGCCGCCTGCGCACACACCGACTGTACCGGCACCGCCCGAAGAGGATCCGGCATAGTCGAACACCAGAGTTCACTCCAAACATGAGCCCGCCGAATTTACTCCGGCGGGCTCATGTTTGTAACCGCATCACACCAAGAATGCAGCCGATGTGCTAAATTATTTTTCATCTCGCCAACCCGTCGGTTCCCTCGGAGATACCTTGCCATGATTCCCAAATACCTGACGCACGTTTTTCCCGACACCACTGACACCAACCCCGCGGGTCACCTGACAATCGGCGGGTGCGACACAGTGGACCTGGTGGAAGAGTACGGCACCCCGCTGTACGTCCTGGACGAGTCCACCCTGCGCTCGAGGTGCCGGCAGTTCGCCGGCGCGTTCTCAGCGCGATACTCCAACGCGCAGGCCGTGTACGCCTCCAAGGCGTACATCAACCCGGCGTTAGCGCGAATTTTCGCCGAAGAGGGCCTGGGGCTGGACGTGGTGTCCGGCGGCGAACTGGCCGTAGCGATGGCCGGGGAAGTGCCGCTGGACAGGGTGTACTTCCACGGCAACAACAAGACGCCAGCCGAGCTGGAAGAGGCGGTGGCCGCGGGCATTGGCCGCGTGGTGGTGGACAGCTTCCACGAACTGGACCTGCTGGAACGGATTTGCGCCGCAGCTGGCAAGTCACAGGACATCCTGGTGCGAGTGTCGCCCGGTATCGACCCGCATACGCACGCCTACACGACCACTGGCATCATCGATTCCAAATTTGGTTTCTCCATCCAGACCGGCGACGCGGAGAAGGCGGTCCAACAGGCCATAGCGGCGCCTCACCTCAACCTGCGGGGACTGCACTTCCACCTGGGGTCGCCCATATTCGAGTTGGAGCCGTACCAGGCGGCGACGGACCTGGTGCTGCGGTTCGCGGCAGGACTGCGCGAACAGGGGCTCGACCTCCAGGAGTTCAGCCCGGGGGGAGGATTCGCGATCGCGTACACGCGGCACGACCAGCCGCCGGCCCCGGACGACTACGCGGAAGCGATCGTGGGCACGTTGACCGCGACCTGCGAAGAACTGGGAATGGAACCTCCCGTCCTGGTGATCGAGCCAGGCCGTTCGATCATCGGGCCAGCCGGCGTGGCCCTGTACCGGATCGGGGCGATTAAGGAGATCCCGGGCGTGCGCACGTACGTCAGCGTGGACGGAGGCATGGGCGACAACATCCGGCCGGCGCTCTATCAAGCATCCTACGAAGTGCTGTCGGCAAACCGCCCAGCTGCCGAACCCGACGCCACCGTGACCATCGCTGGCAAGTATTGCGAATCGGGGGACGTGTTGGCTTCAGATGTCCTGTTGCCGGAGCCGGCAGCGGGCGATGTGATCGCCATACCCGCGGCGGGAGCCTACTGCCCTTCCATGGCCAGCAACTACAACCTGAATCCGCGCCCTCCCATCGTGCTGGTCAACGACGGCAAAAGCCGGCTGATCCGTCGGCGCGAATCGTACGCGGACATGATGCAATGTGATTTGTAGTCCGGCAAGCAGTTTGAGCGTCGGCGTACCAGCAACAGGATCAAGAGCGTGTGGTCAACAGTCGGGCAGGACCACCTGCTGAAGCAAATCGACGCCGGCCTGAGCGCGGGAAGGCTGGCCCACGCCTACCTGCTGTCGGGGCCGCCGCACGTGGGCAAGATGACATTGGCCCTGGATATGGCCGCAGCCGTCAACTGCGCGGTCGTCGCTGGAAAACAATCCGGGTCCATGTTCGCAGATCCGGACGCCACCGAAGGCCCGTGCGGCCACTGCGACCCCTGCATGCGGATCCGGCGCGGAGTGTTTGCTGACCTGAAGATCGTCGCAGTGGGCGGCGATGCGAGAGTAGCCACACGGATTAGCATCGACCAGGTCCGGGAAGCCGAGAGCTTCCTCGCTGTCACACCCGTTGAAGGTTCGTGGAAAGTCGTGATCTTTGACGGCGCTGAAACTCTGTCCGCAGGTCAAAGCGAGCCGGCCAATGCACTGCTGAAGACGCTGGAGGAACCGCCGGCCCAGGTGCTGGTCTTGCTCCTCACCACTAACGAGGACGCGATACTACCAACCATCCGATCGCGGTGCCGGACATTGCCGTTGCGCCCGATGTCAGGCGGGTCATTGAGCGAGTACCTGGTATCCGAACGAGGGATGGAGCCCGATGCAGCGGGTCGACTGGCGCGGCTGGCTCGCGGCTGCCCGGGGTGGGCAATCAACGTCCTCGACGACCCGGGGCGACTGGACGCCTACCGTGAGCAATTGGCGCGAATCTCTGCTGTCGGGTCGTCGCCGTTGGACGCGCGGTTCAATTACGCGAACACCCTCGCCCAGAACTTTTCGGGTGACCGGGAATCGGTTCGACAGGAATTGTACGTATGGGAACGTTGGTGGCGAGATGTCCTGCTTGCCAAAGAGGGATTGGTCGAACACGTCCACAACGACGACCGGCATGAGGAGTTAACCGCGCAGGCCGATGCAACTACGACGGGCGACATCGTGGTTTTCCTGGAAAGCATCCACGAAACGCTGGGCGCGTTAGACGCAAACGTCAACCCGAGGTTGGCGTTGGAATGCATGATGCTGGCGGTGCCGCTGGGCTTGACCTAGGCCACAAGACGGATGATCATACTGCTTCGTAAGCTTTGTTGCGTCCCCGAGTAACAGTACGCAGCCGACCCTGTTTTTCGAGGGCGCGGATGGCTTGGGTTACGCTGGGATCGCCATAGCGGCGGAACTTACCCGTGATCTTGCTCTGGGTGCGGGCGGTCTCGCAGTATTCCAAGACCTGCTCGGCGAGCAGGTCGGCTACTTCCGGCAGCAGTTTAATCGCGAGGACAATCGTGTGACCCGGGTTGCCGTCGACCTCTTCTCCGAGCATGAATTCGAGGCAACTAGAATGCGCAGATAGGAAAGACCGTACCCGCACGCGCATCGATCCGCCGGTCCCAGAGGAGCCGTAGCCGTGGACGATGTCCAGCGTTTCCGACGAAGAACCGGTCAGAAGGGCGCCGTTGTAGGTCGCGATCAGTTCTGGGAGGGATTCGGACCAAGTCCTTCCGTGGAGATCGATGCTGGGCATACGCAATCAATCGGCAACCGCCATGACGGCCAGACCATTTTCTCCGGTGTTGCTTGAGCGCCCGGCGGTTTGCCAGGGAATGTACTGCTTCCACTCTTCCAGGATCGTGCGATTTTCCAGGATCCGGTAGGGGTTAGGCTGAGGAGCGGTCGGAAGTCGGTTCAGCCTCATGTTCGCTTCTTCTGGAGTGCGCCCGGCCTTGTCCAGGTTGCACCGTCCGCACGCGGCAACGACATTGTCCCAGGTGTGCGGGCCGTGTTGCCGGCGGGGGACGACATGATCGAGGGTAAGTTGTTGGGACCGCTTGCCGCAGTACTGGCAGGTGTAATGATCCCGCAAAAACACTTCCTTCTTGGACAGGCGGCGCGGGGCGAAAGGACGCTTTACCAGGTAAACGAGGCGGATAATCGATGGGGCGTCGAGCGAGGCGTTGTACGTGCGAATTTGGGACGCCTCGGCACGCTCTTCCAAGAGTTCGGCCTTACCTTTGGCTACCAGCACGATGGCGCGACGGACGGTACAGACGTTGACCGGTACGTAGTTGAGGTTCAAGACCAGGACCGGTGCGGTCAGCCTGCCCGTGACAGGGGTTCTTCCTCTACGTTGATCTGCCTCCGATGCCGCAGAGACATCGAAGTTGCCGGGCCTACCGCCCGAACCATTGGCGTTGGGTTGCCGGCCACTGTTCTTGTTCCTGGCCGCACCCTTTTTTCGACCCGTTCGTCCCCGGCTTGCCATCTACCAACCTCGTTGCAGGTAGCGCATTCGCTGCCACGTGGTGCCGAAACGATAATTCATTATTGATAATACTTCGCCCATTATAGCGCCGATTTCCATAATCCGACACGGCCACAATTATCCGTAACAGTTCAGACTTGGTGAGGTGAATTGGCCGAAGGCGGGTTGCCGAACGCTGGCACGGGTGGCGGTGGTTATGTCATATACCGGGCATGGATACTGAAGTTGACCTCACCACCGTCGGCCGCGATGTGCTGATTGCCATCATCGCCGAGTTACAGGCGGTGATTGAGCGGTTGCAGCGGCGGATTGCCGAACTGGAAGGCCCGGCGAAACCGGGCGACCCGCTCCGAATGCCCGGCCTCAAGGCGAAATCGGCCCGGAAGCCCCCAGCGCAGCCGGGGCCCCGCAAGCAGCGACGCCACGGCTTCGCCCGCCCGCGCATGACACCGACCCACCGGGTGGAGCACGTGATGGAGAACTGTCCCGATTGCGGCGCCCACCGGTCCGGCGGTTGGACCCAGCGCACTCGGGCAGTCATCGAGCTGCCGGTGGTTCCGGTGCAAGTCACCGAGCAGGTCTACATTGCTCGGACTTGCCCGGCGTGCCGACGGCGCTGCACACCTCCGGCGGAACTGGACGGCGTGGTCCTGGGCCAGCAGCGCCGCGGCGTCAACCTGCTCAGCCTGATCGCCACGCTGCGGGAAGAGGGGCGGCTGCCCATCCGCAGCGTCCAGTGGTATCTGGCACCGTGCATCAGTTGCGCCGCAGCGTGGGGGCCATCGTGAGCGCCATCCAGCGCACGGCGCAGCGGGCCCAACCGGCAGTGGCCGCGATCCTGGACCGCATCCGCGCCAGCCCGGTGGTCCACGCCGACGAAACCGGCTGGCGTCAGAGCGGGGCCAACGGCTACGTGTGGACTTTCAGCACCCCCACCGAACGCTACTTCCCGCGAACGCTACTTCCCGCGAACGCTACTTCCTGCGGCGGGGTCGGGGCAAAACAGTCGTGGACCAGGCGCTGAGCGATGCTTTCTCCGGAGTATTGATCAGCGATTGCTACGCTGCCTACCACCATTATGATGGCCCCAAGCAGCGGTGCTGGGCCCACCTGCTACGGGACATCCACGACCTGGTAGCCCTCCACCCAAAGGACGCCCCACTGGTCCAGTGGGCCGGGGCAATCCACCAACTCTATGCCGCGGCCAAAGCCTTCCACCATCCCGAGCAACAGCGACGGCGGGTTGTCCAACTGGCATTGGAGCGCAGCCTGCTGACCATCTGCCAGCCCTTCCTGGATAACCCGTCGGCAATACCAGCCAGGCTGTGCCGACGCATCGAGCACTTCAGCAAGGAACTCTTCGTCTTTGTGGCCGAACCGGACGTGCCGCCAGACAACAACGCCGCCGAGCGCAGCCTGCGCCATGTGGTAATCAGCCGCAAAGTCAGCGGCGGCACTCGTTCGGAGCAGGGCACCGAAAGCAAGATGGCGCTGGCATCTCTCTTCGGCACCTGGCCCGCCAGAGGTCTAAACCCTCTCGACGCCTGCCTTCAGTTGCTCGTTTCCCCTCAATTCTGAACTGTTACAATTATCCTGGTAGCTGCACAGATCTCAAGGTCTACCACGTAGTCCGGAGGGTCAGACAGCAATCGCGTAGTGGTATCGACATCCCGACGGTACTCCACCCCCCGCGCTCTTTTTTCATGGGCATACCGGGCACGGATTCCCTGTGTGATAAACTAGCCGCCGATTTTAGGAAAAGCGCTACGGCCCGGTGCGTACCGCTCCAGGACAAGACGAGAATGGTTCCCCCAGATTCGCTTTTTGGCGTGATTCCCGTTTGGGTTGGCGTCTACGTACTGACACTCCTGACATTTGGCGTAGCGGGCTACGTGGTGTACCACCGTGTGTTTCGGCTGGTACTACAGGGCCTTCCGGTGGCCCGATTCGACCAGCCGTTGACCAGGCTGATGGGAGCCGCTGCGATCGTTTTTGGGCAGCGCAAAGTCCTGCAGCGGGTGGGACGATTGGACCCTCGTTCGCGAAGCATCGACCTGGCAGGGCTGGGTCACGCTGCAATCTTCTGGGGTTTCCTGTCCTTCAGCCTGTCGTACATGATTTTCATCTTTGGCGGATCCGTCTGGCATCCGCTAGGAGAAACCATACTCACCAAGACCGGCGTGCTGGTCTACAGCATCTACCTGGATATCTTCGCGGCAGTCATCCTGGCGGCGCTGATCTGGGCTCTTTTCCGCCGCTGGATTGCCCAGCCTCACCGCCTGAGTTTCGACCTGACACGCAAGGGCGAGTCGGTGGTCATCGTTGGGCTGACGGCAGGCCTGATGGTCGCCACGCTGCTGGTCCACTCCTTTTACGTGGCGGCCGGTGGCGCGGGTCCCGAAACTGGCGTGTTTATCGGCAGTGCTATCGGCAATTGGCTCAGCCGGATGGGAATGTCCGAATGGACCGCCGGCGTTCTGCAGGCGATCTTCTGGTGGGTGCATCTGCTGATCGTCCTGGTATTTGGGCTGTACATCCCCTTCTCGAAGCACATCCACATGGTGGCCGCGCCGCTGAACGCGTTCTTTCGCAACCTGGAGCCGCGAGGTACGCTGGCAACGATACACTTGGAAAACGTCGAGCGATTCGGCGCGTCGCGGGTGCAGGACTTCACCTGGAAGGAGCTACTGGACGGATACGCGTGCGCGGTTTGCGGAAGGTGCACCGACGCCTGCCCGGCTCACACCACAGGCAAGGTTCTCTCCCCGATGCACATCGTGGAAAACCTCAAGGAGCACATGATCGCCATCGGGCACCAGGGCGCTCGTGATGCTGAGCACGTGGAGCCGATGCCTTTGATCGACGGAGCGATACCGGAGCAGGCGGTCTGGGATTGCGTATCGTGCGGTGCATGCATGGAGGAATGCCCGGTGGTGGTCGAGCACGTTCCAACCATCATCGACATGCGCCGCAGCCTGGTGCTGGAAGAGTCACGAATACCGGAGACCGGTATGAACGCCCTATTGAGCATGGAGCAGCGGGGCCATCCCTGGCGGGGCACCACCTTCGCGCGCACCGATTGGGCCGAAGGGCTCGAAGTACCAACGTTGGCGGAAAAGCCCGATGCCGAGGTGTTGTTCTGGGTGGGCTGCACCGCGGCGCTGGAACAACGCAGCCAGGGAATAGCCCGTTCAATGGCCAAGGTCCTCAAATCCGCGGGTGTCGACTTCGCCATCCTTGGAGCAGAAGAAAACTGCACTGGCGACCCCGCCCGGCGCATGGGAAACGAGTACTTGTTCCAGATAATGGCCCAGCAGAACGTCGAAGTGCTGAACAGCTACAACGTGAAGACCGTCGTCACGATCTGCCCGCACTGCTTCAACACCATGAAGAACGAATACCCGCAGTTCGGGGGCGAGTACGAAGTGTTGCACTACAGCCAGTTCGTGGATGGCCTGATACGGGAAGGGCGGATCAAGCCGGTGAAAATCATGGACGTGTCGGTGGCCTACCACGACTCCTGCTACCTGGGCCGCCACAACGGGGTCTACGACGAGCCGCGCAACGTGGCCAAAGCCATTCCTGGGCTAAAGCTGGTAGAGATGGCGCCGCGATGCCGTGAGCGCGGGTTCTGTTGCGGCGCCGGCGGTGGTCACATGTGGATCGAAGAGAGCCAGGGCGAGCGGATAAACCATGTGCGCACCGACCACTTCCTGGAAACCAAAGCGGACACGGTCGGAGTCTCCTGCCCGTTCTGCCTTCAGATGATGACCGAGGGGATCCAATCCAAAGGCCACGCCGACATGAAGGAAGCGAAGGACGTGTTGGAAATCCTAGCCGATAGTTTGGACGACGACTGACCCGCCTCTTCACGGCTATTTGCTGAGCGGCGGACCCATCGACGGATGCGGGCTCATGCTGCCTGACATTTTTGAACGCCGCCTGCTCTTTCAACCGAGACCGGTTTGCGATGCCGTGCCCACCGACCTGGGTATGGAATACGAGGAGTCGTGGATAGAGGGCGAGGGCGCCCGCAAACTGCAATCCTGGTTCCTGCCCGGAGATACCCGGCAAGACCTGACGTGGTTGTGGTTCGGTGGGGCTGGTGGAAACCTTAGCCTCCGGGTGGGCGAGTTCGCGGCGGTCAGGCGGCACACCGGAGCAAACATATTTGGTTTCGACTACGGTGGCTTTGGGAACAGCAGCGGGAAAGCCTCAGTGAAAAACACCGCATCGGACGCACGCTCAGCGCTGTCGCACCTCCAAAAGAGCTACGATGCCGAACTGGACCGCACTCTGTTCATGGGCATCTCGCTGGGAGCAGCAGTGGCGATCCGATTGGCGGCGGAATCGCGGCCTCCCTTGGCGATGGCCCTGGTCGCACCATTCGCGTCGCTTCGTGACATGGCCCGGTTGTTGTATCCAACGTTGACCTTGTCCGGCCGGCTAGTTGGCAACCGCTACAATTCTGTTGGGTTGGTTGACCGCATCGGGTGTCCACTGTTGGTCCTTCACGGCCAGGAGGACGATCTGGTTCCTTGCTGGCAGGGTCGCAAACTCTACGATGCCGCTCGCAAACCCAAGCAATTTACCGGAGTCGCAGCGGCTGGCCACATGGATATTGGCGACTTTCCGGATTTCTGGACGGCGCTCTGCGGGTGGCTGGACGGCGTCGTGGTGCCGTCATCAGATGTGATCCCCAACCGCATGAGGTAGCTCGCTCGGGTTGCGCCTTGGAAGCCGTTCGGTCGTTGCGCTGAATTGGGGATTGCCCTATCATCCTGAAAATACCCGCCTGCGCGGGGCGCAGTCCCGACAGAGAGGAGAACCATGGTGCAGCAACCCGACGTTAAGCGAATGGAAGTTGAAATCGTCTACTGCTGGGATTGAGGACACGCCGGACGCGCGGCCTGGATGGCCAGCGAAGCATTGACCCGCACCGGTGACAACATATCGACCTTCAAACTCACACCCGGGGAACACGGCAAGTTCGACATCCTGATCGACGGCGAGTTGGTTGGGGAGCACAAGCACACCCCCGACGCCCACCTGTTCCCCGATCTGCAGGACCTGATGGCCGCGATCAACGATCGGATCTAAACCCATTGGTAGTCAACGTCCGGGTTTTCGGTTGCCGCCGAAAACCCGGACGATTTTTCCTGCCTAAAACCCGCCCATAACCTCGATTTGGTAGTCGAGGAGTTCCAGGTCGGGGCGAACCTCGGTCACGAAAGAGACAACATCGTCGATCAGGGACCTGGTGTGATCCGCGGTGACGCCCACGCAGGAGACCGCCAGGGTAAGACTCTGCCAAGCGTTGCCATCGGCGCCGGCATCTTGGGCAACCGATACGTTAAAACGGCCTCGGATCCGCTGGGTAATACTGCGCGCGGCCTGCCGTCGAGTCTTGAGGCTGCGGCTCTCCGGGACCCTGAGGCTGATGTGGGCTACGGCGACGTGCATGGGTCTGATTCCATACGGTGCGGCGAACGCGGCGAATCGTTCGCAGAGTCTAACTGGTCTGCAGCAGGCGAACGCCGTGTCGGTTCCCGGTAACGGCGCGCAGCCAGCACGGGTGAGTGTGGATTTACGAAGGTCATAGGTACCGGTGGCTGCCGGTATTGACGATGGATAATTGGCGGGATAGATTATGCCTAGGCTCCGAAGGGTATGGGAGCAGGCTACCGATCGTTTGAGCGATACGTAAATTTCCTGAGAATATTTGACGCATTCAAGATAAGGCACGACACAAGCAAATGGCATCCAGTTCCAGCGGACCAGGTATTCGCAACGTGACGGCGCTGACTCCCGGTGAGGTCCCCGAGGTGGTCATCTCCCGGTTGCCTCAGTATGTGCGCATCCTGTCGCAATTGTTGGACGCAGGCGAAGAGGTGACCAACTCGCAGCAGTTGGGAGAACAGTTGCAGGTTACTCCGGCGCAGATCCGTAAGGATCTGTCGTACTTCGGCAGGTTCGGCAAGCAGGGCCGAGGGTACGTCGTACGCGATTTGTTGAGGGAACTGAAGCAGATCCTGGGCCTGAACTCGGAATGGAATGTAGCCGTAGTGGGGGTCGGTCGGTTGGGGAATGCCATCCTGAATTACCCCGGATTCAACCCAGACGGGTTCCACCTGTTGGCAGCATTCGACAACAATCTTGCCAACGTGGGCCGTGAGGTAGGCGGGGTGTCGGTGCAGCCGATGGGCGAGATGGCGCAGACGGTGGCTGAACGCAACATCAGCATCGGCATCGTGGCCGTCCCCAGCGCCCACACCCAGACCGTGATCGACCAGCTTGTGGAATGCGGCGTACGGGCGATACTGAACTACGCGCCAATCAATGCCCAAGTGCCGGACGGGGTACGGGTACGCAACATCGACCCGGTGCTGGCGCTACAGTCGATGACCTACTACCTCACCGAGGGCGGCCCATCAACTAATGGTTCGTCAACCGTACGCTAGACTACTACTGGGTTTGCCGCGCCAGTGAGCGGTGCGGCGTGGAACGCCTGCGGCGCGCAACCGTTACGCGCACCTGGGCCCGGCGCAAAGAAGCCGCCGCTTGCTCAAGCCCAATGTCCGACTCGCGGCTGGCGATGCGTTCCTGAGCACGGGTCAAGGCTTCCTGCGCCCGAGCCTCGTCGATCTCGTCCACGTCTTCGGCGGCATCGGCTAGCACTATCACCACATTGCCCAGCACTTCCAGGTAGCCTCCGGACAACGCGAGGAAACTCTCGTCGCCACCGGCGCGCACCAGCAACTCGCCCGGCTGCAACACCGTCATTAAGGGGGCGTGGTTGGGCAGAATCCCCAGCTGCCCAGCTACTCCCGGGGCTACCAGCGCGTCCACTTCGCCTGAGAAAACCTCGCGTTCAGCGGTGATGATTTGCAACTGCATCGGCATCAGGGCGAGCTCCTATCGATCGGCGCGCTCGGGGTGATCAGGTAGTGGCCTGCATCTGGGCAGCTTTTTCAACCGCTTCTTCGATGGTACCGACCATATAGAAGGCTTGCTCTGGCAGGTCGTCGTGCTGGCCGTCCAGGATCTCGGCGAATCCGCGCACGGTGTCACGCAGGGCGACGTATTTGCCTGGCTGGTTGGTGAAGGTTTCGGCGACGAAGAAGGGCTGAGTCAAGAACCGCTGGATCTTGCGGGCGCGGAACACGGCCTGCCGGTCATCGTCGGAGAGTTCTTCGATGCCCAGAATGGCGATGATGTCCTGTAGGTCCCGGTATCGCTGCAGCACCTGCTGGACTCCCCGAGCAACGCGGTAGTGTTCGTCCCCAACGATGCGCGGTTCGAGGATACGAGCGAATGAGGCCAACGGGTCCACTGCGGGATACAGGGCCTGTGCGGCCAGGGAGCGCTCGAGCGATACCACGGCGTCAAGGTGGCCAAAGGTAGTAACGATACCGGGGTCGGTATAGTCGTCTGCCGGAACGTAGATGGCCTGGAAGGAGGTGATGCTGCCGCTCTTGGTGGAGGTGATACGCTCCTGGAGTGCGCCCATCTCCGTGCTGAGGGTCGGCTGGTAGCCCACCGCGGAGGGCATCCGGCCCAGCAACGCGGACACTTCCATACCGGCCAGGATATACCGGTAAATATTGTCAATGAAGAGCAGCACGTCCTGATTCTGCTCTTCGCGGAAGTACTCCGCCATGGTCAGGCCCGTCAACCCGATACGGGCGCGGACGCCTGGGGTCTCGTTCATCTGGCCGAACACCAGAACCGTGCTGCCCAGCACGCCGGAGTCCTCCATTTCGTGCCAGAGGTCATTGCCCTCGCGGGACCGCTCGCCCACTCCGGCGAACACAGATACGCCGCTGTGCACGGAACCGATGTTCCGGATGAGTTCCTGGATGATGACGGTTTTGCCCACGCCAGCGCCACCGTAGGCTCCCACCTTGCCGCCCTTAGGGAAAGGAGTGATCAGGTCGAACACCTTAATACCGGTTTCGAGAATATCGACAGTGGAGTTCTGGTCGTCGAAGGCGGGAGGATCGCGGTGGATGGGCCAACGCTGTCCGGCTTCCACTGCGCCCAAGTTGTCCAGAGGGGTCCCGGTTACGTCGAAAAGCCGGCCCAGGGTTTCGGGTCCGACGGGCACCAGGACCTTGTCGCCGGTGTCGATTACTTCGTTCCCGCGAGCCAGGCCGTCGGTGGATCCCAGGGCCAGACAGCGGACCCAATGGTTGCCAATGTGCTGCTGGACTTCCAGCACCAGGCGCTCACCCGAATTGTCGACTTCAAGTGCGTCGAACAGGTTAGGGAGCTGGTCGGCGGGGAATTCGACGTCCACCACCGTACCGATAACTTGGGCAATTTTACCGGGCATTTTGTTTATCCTCCGGATAAGCTAACTGAAGACGGTAGGATCTCCGCGGTCCCGCGAATCGTGCGTTTCGCAAACGAGGCCGGACGGATCATCCTTCCATAGCAACCTGACCGCCAACCAAGTCCAGCAACTCGTTGGTGATGCTGTCCTGGCGGAGTTTGTTCATAACCAGTGTAAGGTCGGAAGCGAGTTGATTGGCGTTGTCGGTGGCATTGCGCATGGCAACCATGCGAGCAGACTGTTCGCTGGCGATGCTTTCCAGGATCGCGTGATAGACCTGCATCTCAACGAACTGGGGCAGCAGCGCGCTCAATACGGTGGCCGGGTCCGGTTCGTAGATGTACCCGACGCGTTGCGCGGATTCCAGCGCGGCCGGCTCGACGGGCAGTATGCGTTCTATGACCGGCCGCTGCTGAACAGTGGATACGAAGCGCATGTATGCCAGGTGCACCTCATCGAATCCCCCATCGGTGTACCCCTCGATGACCAGGCGCGAAATCGCGGTGGTATCTGCCAGTGATACCCGGTCACTCAGGTCGGTGAAAACGGCCTGCACGGTATCGGTATAGCGGACCAGGAAGTCCCGGCCTTTGCGGCCGACCACTATGCTACGCACCGTCGCGTCGCTGCCCAGGATAAACCGGGCTACCTGGCGGTTGATGTTGGCGTGCATCCCGCCGGCCAACCCACGGTCCGGGGTGACCACCACCATGCCCACCCTGTTGACCGGGCGGGTCGTCAGCAGCGGGTGGACCGTGTCGTCGTCGTTGGGTTGCGCGGCCAGGGTGGCAATGACCTCGTGGATCTTCTCGGCGTACGGACGACCGTCCGTGACAGCCATCTGGGCCCGACGCATCTTGGAAGCCGCGATGAGAGACATCGCGTTGGTGACCTTGCCGGTGTTTTCGACGCTACGGATGCGTCGGCGGATGTCTCTGACGCTAGGCATGTACTGACCCTGATTCCGCCGGTGGTATGACGGTTATTGGTCCTATCATCTTATTGAAATGTCGGCTTGAAATCGTTGATGGCAACCGTCAACTGTTCGCTCAAATCGTCGGGAAGGTTTCCGGTATCCCGAATTGACTGGCTGAATTCCGGGTGCGTGGCGTTGACTTGGCGGAGCATCTGCTCTTCAAACGCCGCAAGGCGCTCCAACGGGACATCTTCCATCAGACCGGCGTTGACCGCGAAAAGTACGATAACTTCGTCGCCCAGGTTGAGTGGTTGGTACTGGCCCTGTTTGAGCGCCTCGGTCGCCAATTGACCACGGGCCAACTGGGCGCGGGTAGAGGCATCGAGATCAGCGGTTCCAAACTGAGCGAAGGTTGCCAGTTCGCGATACTGGGCCAGGTCCAGGCGCAAACGGCCGGCAACCTGGCGCACGGCGCGTGTCTGGGCGGCGCCGCCCACCCGGGACACAGACAGACCCACGTTGACGGCGGGGCGGATACCCACGTTAAACAGTTCGGGTTCCAAGTAGATCTGCCCGTCGGTGATGGAGATAACGTTGGTGGGAATATAGGCAGAAACGTCTCCGGCCTGGGTCTCGATGATGGGCAGGGCCGTCAATGAGCCGCCGCCGTGTTCGTCATCGAGACGCGCGGCGCGCTCGAGCAAGCGACTGTGGAGGTAGAAAACGTCGCCGGGATAGGCCTCGCGGCCGGCGGGCCGACGCAGCAGCAGCGACATTTGGCGGTATGCCCAAGCGTGCTTGGTCAGATCGTCGTAAACGATCAGCACGTCCTTGCCCTCTTCCATAAATGCCTCGCCCATGGCGCAGCCGGCGTAAGGGGCGATGAACTGTAGAGGGGCGGGGTCGGCGGAACCGGCGTTCACGACGATGGTGTGGTCCATGGCGCCGTACTCTTCCAGGATTCCCACCACCTGGGACACCTTACCCTGCTTCTGGCCGATGGCCACGTAGATGCAGATCAGGTCCGTGTCCCGCTGATTAATGATGGCGTCGATTGCGATGGCTGACTTCCCGGTGGAACGGTCGCCGATGATCAGTTCGCGCTGCCCACGGCCGATGGGGATCATGGCGTCGATGGCCTTAATCCCTGTCTGCACCGGCGTGTCAACAGACTTTCTGACCACCACGTTGGGAGCCGTTCGCTCGACAGGCATGGTGCGATCCGTCGCAACCGGGCCCTTGCCGTCCAGCGGCCGGCCAAGCGGGTCCACCACGCGGCCGATCAGGGCGTCACCAACTGGCACCACGATGATCTGTCCGGTAGCGCGGACCCGATCACCCTCTTTGACCGCGTTGGGATCACCCAGGATCGCGGCGCCCACAACGTCCGATTCCAAGTTGAGCGCGAGACCCAGGACCTCGTTGCCGAAATCCAGCAATTCGTTGGACCGCACGCTCTGCAGTCCCTGGATACTGGCGATACCGTCACCCACTTGCAGGACGGTGCCCACGTCGACGAGGGAGAGGTCTCCGCCAAACTCCTCGATCTGACGCCTGATGAGCGAAACTATCTCTTGTCCCCTGACTGCCATCGGCGAGTCTCCTAAAAGTTGCGTTGGTTAGGCTGCATGCGCCCGAACTGTCTGGCGAAGGCGCTCCAGGGCGGTGCTTGCGCTGCCGTCCAGGAGTTGGTCGCCAATCTGGATGATTAGTCCACCGAGGATCGACTCGTCCACCTGAGCGCTGACCACGACTTCCTTGCCCACCATGCGGCCAACGAGATCGGTGATACGGTCCAGTTCGACCTGATCCAGCGGGACCGCAGCGATGACTTCAACGCGCTGCCGCCCAAGCCGTTCGTCCAGCAGGTGGGTGTAGGCTTCCTGCACATCTCGCATGGCTTCCACACCACCCCGGCTGACTATGAGCGCCACGAGGTTACGAACCAGAGGGTGCGCTTCGGAAAGCACTTCGTCAATCGCCGTGATCTTACGCTCCAGCGGCACTTCGGCGTGCTTCAAGAACAACCCGAACTCCTCGTCGCCGAGCACGTCGGCGGCCAGTCGAAGTTCCTGATCCCACGGTTCCAGTTGCTCGTGCTGCTCGGCCAGCTCGAAAATGGCCTGGGCATAGCGATGACCGGACAAGCGGTTTGCCACAGGTTTCTGTCTCCCTAGTTCCTGAGTAGGCGTGGTCGCAATTCAGGTCGGCCACGCATCTCCGATGCCCTGGGACGCCGTTGGGCTAAGTCGGTCAGTTGCGGCGGAGGGCCTGTTCGCCCTCAGCCAACACCTGATCGATTAGCTCTTGGTGCGCCTGCCGGTCGACGCTGCGCCGAATTATGCGTTCGGCAGCAGAGATCGCCAGGTCACCAAAAGCAGTCCGCACCTCGTCGATGGCTGCGTCGCGTTCCCGGACAATGTCAGCCTGTGCGCGTGCTGAGAATTCCTCAGCCGCCTGCCGGGCTCTGGACATTTCCTCTTCGCGGAAACGGTCCGCAGCCTCACGGGCTTGGTCCAGCAAACGCTGGCCTTCGCGCCGGGCTTCGTTCAGTTCCTCTTCAACGGCGGAGCGAGAAGTGGCCGCTTCCTCACGAGCGCGGTCCGCGGCCGCCAGGCTCTCCCGAATGCTCTCGACACGGCTGTCCAGTGCATGCAAGAGGGGCCGGTAGGCCAACGCTCCCAGCAAAATCAGCAGAACGATGTAGTTGATCAGGTAGCTGATCAGCGAAGGAATGTTCAGTCCCAGTTCAACCATGTTGCTACACCACGAAGAGCAGGATGACCGCGACGATGAGCGAGTAGATGCCCAGGGCCTCGGCAAACGCGATGGCAAGGATCATGTTGGTGGTGATCGCACCAGCGGCGTCCGGATTACGGCCAATGGCGTTCATCGCGCCAGCGCCGAGGATGCCGATACCCACGCCGGGGCCGACCATGCCCAGACCGATGGCGAGACCAGCAGCCAGTAACTTCGCGCCTTCTGCAGACAACGCCTGGGCGCCCACCGACAGCAAAGTGGCGAACATTGAGATGTCGAGTGCCATTGTTGATAATCCTCCGAACCAAAATTGGCCTTATGATTTTCCCTAGCCCCCGGTTCTACCGCCGAGGGGCAATGGTGCCTTGGATAAATGAGTGTACCGTACTAGTGCTCCTCGTGGCTGACGGCAACTGAAAGGAACACCAGGGTCAGTCCGGCGAATATCACTGATTGGATGAGGCCCACCAACAGCTCCAGACCGAACACGAACTGAGTAGCGATGAAGGGCACTAGGAACGTGATCATCACCACCAGGATTTCTCCAGCGGTCATGTTCCCAAACAGACGGAATGTGAATGAAACTACGCGCACCAATTCGGAGACCAACTCGAGCAACCCAACGAAGACGTTGATCAACCCGGCCGGCCGGCCGCGGAGCAGGTCCCCGAAAGCGAAGAATTTCTTCAGGTAGCCAAATCTGTGGGCGCGAAAACCCCAATACTCGACGAATACGAACGAGACCAGCGCCAGAGCAAGCGGGAAATTCAAATCGGTGCCGGCCGGGCGCAGGAGATGAGCCTTGATCGCGAATCCGTCATCGCCCGCGATGCCATATCCGATTGCCTGGTAGATGGGGATCAGGAAGATAGCCAGCCAGGCGTTGAACAGAACGAAAAAGAAAATGGTCGCAACTACAGGAAAAACTCTGCGCGCCATCTCCGGCCCAAGGACACTGGACGCGAAGTTCAGCACCAGTTCAAACAGCATCTCGATCAACGCTTGCAGCCGGCTGGGGATCACCTTTGGATTCCGCGCCCCGCCGATGAAAAACACGAGCATGATAATGCTGGTAAGCCACGCCGACAGCATTGTGTTGGTGACGGCGAACTGTAGGATGCCCAAAGGGTCACCGTGATGCTCTTCCTCTTTATCTTCCGATTCCGACTTATCGACGTCATGCGAGGATTCCGAAGCGGACGTGCTTTCACTCGCGCTGTGGTCCTCAGCTTTTGCGGCGTAGTCGCCGTAACCCAGAGCCGTATCCCTGACATGAGCGGGGAACATCGGCTGTGGAGGCAAGTGGATTTCCGGTTGGGATACGAACGGCCTTTCAAAGCCGAACATCCTTGAGCCAACGGCGCCGACAACGAAACCGACGATCAGGAGGACTGCCGATACAGCACCGATCAGCAGCAGTACTCGTTTGGTGGTCACGACTATTCGTTGCCTCCGCGTTCAGCGCACGGTTTCTCTGAAGGAGTTGGAGCGGGTTTGGATCTGCCGGGGCCGTAGATGGCCGGGACGATCATTCGATAGACCCCGTAAAACGCTACTACGCTGCCCGTGATAGTCCCGACAAGTACCAAGAGGGCAATTTGGCCGGTCAAGTTTCCCAGCCAAAGGCCTCCCAAGATTCCCAGGACGATGCATACCGCAATAAACCAGCCCAAGCCCGCAAGCCGTAAGGCTGTGATCACCAACGGCGGCATGTCGGTTTCCAAACGGCAGACATACTAGCATCCGTAGTCCAAAGTGTCAAACGGCGAATATTGCAGAAAACGTCGCCGAAATTACGAAAAAGCCCCACCATAAAGGGCAGGGCCACATTTGTCATGAAGTGGTACGTCCGGATTCCGAGCCTACTTGCGCTCGAAGTCCTCCATGTCCAATTCGTTGATCAGGTCGGTAAAAGCCGACAAACCCTGAAGCTCCTCTTCGGTGACTTCCGCAGGCTCGGGATCCCCACTCGATTCCTGGGAGATGCCGGGTTGGCCTGTTTCCTGGTCCATCGAGATTGCGGCCTTTTCCATGACCTGTTCCGCAACATAGATCGGGACCTCAGCACGGACGGCAACCGCCATTGCGTCGCTGGGCCGGGAGTCTATCTCGTGAGTGCGGTCACCGATTCTGATGACAATCTTCGCATAAAAGGTTTCGTTCTGAAGATCGTTGACCAGAATGTGCTCGAAGGTCCCGCCTACTGATTTGACCAAGTCAACGAAGAGGTCGTGCGTGAGCGGGCGGGGAACCGACATGCCTTGCATTTTTACGGCAATGGCTTCGGCTTCGGTCGGGCCAATCCAAATCAACAGGAAGAGCTCGGTGGCCAACTCTTTCAGGACCACCACCCGCTGATAGTTCATCTGGCTAATCCGGATGCTGTCGATTACCAGTTCACGCATCTCGCTCCGTCACTCCAATCAACGCTTCCGGTGTGGTCTGGCCGGGTCGTTCGAGCGCGATCCCGGACAGCGGGCAACGCGAATTGTACACCCGCGCGAGTCGCGTGTGTCAAGCGTGCGACGTGCGTACACGCTGAGCACCCACATCGCAACGCCTACCACAACCGAAAGAAAATGGGGCGGGAGTTACTCCGCCCCGGCCATTACTGAATTTGGGCGGACGGCCTAGCGTAGGCTCCCATAGTCGGCAGGTTCCCGTTCATCGCTCAGATTCGGCGCGAAATCGTTCGGAGATGGGATGCTGGGACTCGCGCTGGCCGCCAAGGTCGAGCCCGCGAGCATGTCGATACCCTTGCGCACGGAACCCGTGGCGGAAGTCAGTTCACGCTCCAAATCACGAAGGGTGCGCAGGGCATATGCATCGGCGTGGTTGCGCCGGCTTTCCGCCTCGCGCTCCGCCTGGTCGATCATGCGGCGGGAGGTCAATTCCGCTTCGCGCAGCATTTCCTCAGCTTTTCGTACCAGTTCATGCTCGCTGAGACGGGTGCGGAAATCCTGTTCCAATTGTTGACGCGTCTGGTGCGCTTCGGAGACGGCGGACGACATTATGTCATCTTTACGAGACAACATTTCCTCAGCTCGCCTGATCTCCTGCGGGACGGTCATGCGCAACTGGGCTACAAGCTCGTTGATCTTGCCCTTGTCGACCATTACGTTGTTACTGAGCGGAACGGACTTGCTGGAGTCGACCAATAATTCAATCCGGTCGACAATGCTACTGATATCTATGATGACCCCCTTGGTCGGCGGTTCAGATTGCCCACAAAGGGCTACCGCCGCGGCAATTGGTATTTTTCCGCCACGGCCCGACCCACATGGTCAGGGACCATACCGGAGATATCGCCGCCCAATTGGGCGACCTCTTTGAGCAGGCTGGAGCTGATGAACATATGCTCCTGATCGCTCATCAACGAGACCATATCCACTTCGGGTTCAAGGTGGCGGTTCATGAAGAACATTTGGGACTCGTACTCGAAGTCAGGACCGCTCCGGAGACCCCGAATAATCGCGGCGGCGCCGGCGTCCCGCGCGGTGTTTACCACCAAGCCGTTGAACGGGCGAACAGTGACGTTGGCCATGTCGGCAACCGCTTCCCGCATCAAGCCTACGCGCTCTTCCGTGTTGAACAGGAGGCTCTTGGAAGGTGTGTCGTAAACGGCCACGATCAAGTTGTCGAAGAGCCGGGCCGCGCGTTGCGTCACGTTCAGGTGTCCCATGGTCACTGGGTCAAATGTGCCGGGATAGAGAGCGGTTACCATTCGGGGTTACTCCAATGCACTTTCCGTGTCGGTCAACTTGCAGGGGCAGAGACTGCGTAGAAGCCTACCGCATTATCGCCGTAGCTGCGTCGATCAAATTCATGCAGGCAAACGATGTCTGCGGGCAAAGTGATGCGACTGCTGAATCCGACAACGATGGTAGAGTTCTGTCCCAGCAGACCGGACTGAGCCAAGCGCTCCAGGGTAGGTGTAGGTTTTCCCATGCGGTACGGTGGATCCAGGACAACGAGATCATACGATCCCGTGCCATTTGGGTCGGCGGCGGATCTATTCAACCAGTCTAATACTTCGGCGCAAGTGACACGGCTAGCATCTCGGTAACCCGTGAAATCCAAATTCTCTTGGATAACCTGGCATTGGCGTCGATTACGCTCCACGAAGTCAGCCCGTTGGGCGCCACGGCTGAGAGCTTCGATGCCCAAGCTACCAGTGCCGGCGTAAAGGTCGAGCACGCGCGCGTCTACGACCTTGTCGGGTTGCAGAATGTTGAAAATCGCGGAACGAACCCTCTCAGTTGTGGGTCGAACTCCCGCCGCCATGGCTCCTTTCAAGGGGAAACCCCTGGATGCACCGCCGGATATTCGCATCGAGTAAGACTTTCGTGAAGGCATTGTAAAACCGGCCGCACCGTATTCGACGAATGCAGTATCGACAAATTTCGCGGCTTTTGCGCGTGCGACTGCAGACAGCAAATAGTATATCGCCAGTTCGCTGCCGCGGCTCTGCTTGCCCGGCCGGGGGGCCTGTGCTACCATCAACCTCGCCATGTCGCGCCGCAGTTAGTACTAGGCGGGCGCCCAGAACCGGTGCTCGGCCAGATGCGGCCAACTTCCGATTTTATCTAACCCGATCGGCCGCTTGGACGCCATGCTCTCCTCGGACAATGCAACTTCCGGAACTCTGGGCCGAGGGGCCTTTTACCAGGCATTGGGCGATGCAGCCCCCCAACCCGGCCGGGGCACGGTCGTCACCATAGGCGTGTTCGACGGGGTACACTTGGGACATCGCCATCTGCTGCGTCGCATGCTTGCCCTGGCCGAGCCCCCTTTGATCCCGACGGTTATCACTTTCAGTAATCACCCGGCTGAAGTGGTAAACCCGGAACGCACGGTTACCAAGATAATTACGCCGGACGAAAAGGTGCGGTTGTTGTATGACGTTGGCGTGGAAAGCGTCATCTGCGTCGAGTTCACCAACGACATTGCCAATCTTGACGCCAACGAGTTTACGCAGATGCTCGTCGACTGCCTGCATGTGCAGGGCATAGTCACCGGCCCGGACTTCGCGTTGGGAAGGAATCGCAGCGGCGATCTGGAATATCTGCGTCGTCGAGGAGCGGCTCTCGGTTTTTGGGTGGAGACCGTACATCCGCTCGAGTTGGAAGGAAGCACGGTGCGCAGCCGGCGGGTTCGTAACGCGTTGGCCGACGGGAACGTGGACGGCGCCGAGTTCCTTCTGGGCCGGCCGTACGCCACGGACGGGATCGTCGTTCACGGCGCGAAGATGGGCCGCCAGTTGGGCTTCCCAACCGCCAACATCATCCCTACAGAGAATTTCGTGATCCCGGCAGATGGAGTGTATGCAACCTACGCCACGGTGAATGGCGTACGTCACATGGCGGCTACCAGCATCGGCGTGAGGCCAACCTTCGGCCTGAGCCAGCGCTTGATTGAAGCGCACCTGCTGGACTTCTCCGACGACATTTACGATGAGAACCTGAAGCTCGAGTTCGTTTCCCGGTTGCGAGGGCAAGAGACGTTTGACGGAATCGATGCACTCATTTTGCAGATGAACCGGGACGTAGCAAACGCCCGTTTGGTGCTCGCACAGCACGACCGGCAGGAAAACGCCTGATCCGCCGGTCGATATTGACCAACAAAGGCGAGGTGAGCGTTGACCAGCCAAGTTCAGATCCCCGAAAACCTGTCCTCCATCACGCGGCGGGGCGTAAGCCGCATAATCTCTGAGGAAGAATTCACCGCCATGCTGCAGCGGGGCAAACCGCTGCGCCTGAAAATGGGGTTTGACCCCAGCCGGCCGGATATTCACCTGGGCCACGTTGTCGGGCTGCGCAAGCTCCGACAACTGCAAGATTTGGGCCACCAGGTCATCCTCATCGTGGGAGACTGGACAGCGCAGATCGGGGACCCATCGGGTCGTTCGGCCACACGCACCATGCTCACACACGCCGAAGTACTGGAAAACGCCGAATCCTACATGCGCCAGTTCTTCAAGGTTGTGGATCGCGACCGCACACAGGTCGAATGGCAGAGCCAGTGGTTCGGAGAGTTTACGCTGGCCAACGTCATCGAGCTCACCAGCCGGTTTACGGTGGCCCAATTCCTGGAACGGGATGACTTCGCCCGGCGATTTGCGGAACACCAGCCGATCGCTATCACGGAACTCCTGTACCCGCTGATGCAAGCCTACGATTCGGTCGTCATCGAATCGGACGTGGAATTCGGCGGTACGGACCAGATGTTTAACCTGCTCGTAGGCCGCGAGCTCCAGGGGATGATGGGGCAAACGCCTCAGCAGTGTTTCATGATGCCCATCCTGGTGGGAACCGACGGCGTGCAGAAGATGAGCAAAAGCCTCGGCAACTACGTAGCGTTGGAAGAACCGCCGCAGGAAATGTACGGCAAGTTGATGTCCTTGCCCGACGAGTTGATCACGTCATACTACGAATACCTGACCGACGTGCCGGATGCGGATATCGCCGAGATGACGCGCGCCATGGAATCCGAAACCGCCAACCCGATGGATTGCAAAAAAGGACTGGCGCATCGGATAACGACCACCTTTCACGACAGCGATGCCGCCAACGTTGCGCAGGCCCATTTCGAACAGGTTGTGCAGCGGAGGGACCTGCCGGATGAGATACCGGAGGTGAAACTAGAAGCCCTGGGGTTATCAGCTTCTGCTTCGATATCCGCTCCGCAGTTGGTATCTCGGACACAACTATCCAGCAGCAACAGTGAAGCCCGCAGGCTGCTCAATCAAGGGGCGGTAGAAGTGATTCGCAGTGACGGAACTCGCGAAACTGCCAACGTCGGTGACGAAGTCACTTTGCAGCCCGGCGATGTCGTCCGCGCCGGGCGTCGGCGGTTCGTGCGGATCGTGGAATAAGCCGGCCGTTTTTTCAGTACAGCATGAGGTCGGGGCCGTGAGACGGCCTTGCCGGGCGATCCGGCCTAAACTGGCAGAATCGGTGGCGCTTCTTCTGGAAGCGTTATGTTACGCAGCGAGAGCTGACTGCCATCCGTGAACCACGGGTTTCGCGGCTCCTTGGAAGGGAGCAACACCGTGGCCATGCCGGGCGCGGTGATCTCCCCACGCTGGTTTTCGGTCCAGATGTCCACGTCCACCAACGCATTGCCCTCGTGAATATATTTTCGTGCGACGCGGCCCTTGCAGAACTGGGTGTCGCCGTAGACATTGAAGCGACGGGTTTCGACCCGCAACCGCTTCAGAAAAGCGTCGTCCCCCATCCAGTTTGTCATCAGGGTTCCGAGCCACGACACGCGTTGCGGGCCGTAGTCGTACGCACCGGGCACGCCCACTGCCTCCGCGACCGAATCGCGCAGGTGACCGATGCCGGTGTACTCCAGGCCCCCGCCGGACTCCGGGTTGCGGAAGAAGTGATCCGGATGGCGCAATGCCTCCCTCAATAGCACCCCATGGGCGCTGGAACGGCCCGTACCAACCAGGAACGCGCTCACGTCCTGGAGCGACAACGGGCCCCGCACTACGATGGGCAGTTCCTCGCCAACCTCGGTGTCTTCCCAGTAGAGGGGCTGACCGCCTCTTGCCGTTTCGTTGAGGACCTGCTCGTCAATGCCCGACAGTTCATCTTCGGTGTATTCGTGGCGCTTGGGCACATCGGCATACTTGCCCCGCTCGCGGGAGGCGCGCCGCTGGTGGCGGGTGCACCAGCCGACGACGCGAGCCACGATCTCGTCTCGCTGGTTGGAATAAGTGGTTTCCACGTATTGGATAACCAGCCGTCCGGAGTAGGCACTCTGCTTTTCCTGTACGTCCAGCACTCTCTCCACGCAATTCACCGCATCGCCGGGCCTAAGCACGCGAAAAAACTCCCAGTCGTTACCGGCGAAGAACCCGTGGACGCCCGGCAAACCCCACCGCGTGCGTCCCGACCAGTGGCGCATGTACGGAGCGCACGGGTGACCCACAATGCTGCCGTACTTGGAATAAGCGGCATATTCCTGGTCCCGAAACAGCGGGTTCGCGTCGCCAATCCCGTTGACGAAATTCAGCATGGTATCGAGCGTGGCTTGCCGCACGTACTGCTCCGTACGCATGCGCACACCGATCATGGCGCGAGCTGCGGCCAAGGCTTCGTCAGAAATACCACCCTCCACTTCCGGGAGAGTTTCGACAACCTGTTGCTGGGACTGCTGCTGGGTCATGGCGTGTTCCTCGTCGTTGGTCCGGTGTCGGGTTAATATACCACCCGCCGCTCTTCCAACCCGGTCAGCTCATCCTCGCCCAACCCCAGATAACCGCACAGCACCTCGCGATTGTGTTCCCCCAATAGCGGCGCGTGGCGTCGGACGCGCGACGGAGTCTGGCTGAGGTTCCACATGAGGTTGAACACGGGTTCGGCCCCCAGCGCAGGGTGCTCGGTGTCGCTGTACAGGCCTCGTTCCATGAAGTGCGGATGGAAGAGCCGTTCCTCCGCGCCAAGCACCGGAGCCGCAGCCACTCCGTGCGATTGCAGGAGCTCGGTTATAGCGTCGGCGTCGCGTTCGGCCGTCCACCGGGACATGAGCGCGTCCAGTTCACGGCGGTGGCGCTGGCGGCGGTATTGGCTGCCGAACCGCTGATCACCGGCCCACAACGGCGACCCCATAGCCCTCCGCAGGGACTGCCACTCCTCTTCCGAGCTGACGGCGATGGACACCCACCTGTCCTCCCCGGCGCACGGGTAATTGCCGTGGGGCGCCATCGTAGGATCATAGTTGCCCCGGGGTCGTAGCGAACGCCCGGTCAGCGCCTGCTCCATGAGGCCCATACCCTGGGTGACTACCGTCGCCCTCAGCATGGATACGTCAATGTATTGTCCCTGGCCGGTATGGGACCGGTGGAACAGCGCGGACGCGATCGCGAAAACGGCGTGGAGCGCGCCACAAATATCGCCGAAAGCATGCTTCAAACCCAGGGGACCGCCGCCTTCGTATCCCATGGTGCTGTCGAGGCCGGAGAGCGAACCGATGGACGGGGCGTAAGCGCGCAGGTCCCGCAGCGGGCCCTCCTGTCCGGTGGAAGAAATGGAGGCCATGATGATGTCCGGCTTGATTGCGCGCAGGACCTCGTATCCCAAGCCCAATCGGTCCATTACCCCCGGGGAAAAATTTTCGATCACCACGTCGCAACGGGAGACCAGGCGCTTGACCAAACCCACCGCGTCCGGTTCTCCGATGTTCAGGGTGACACTGAGTTTGCCCCGATTAACGTTGTGAAACATCGGGTTCTGTTCGGGGTCGGGTTGATCGCCGACGATCGGGCGGCCCATGCGCATGTAATCCAGCCGCTGGCGGGTCTCGATCTTGATAACTTCGGCGCCCATGTCCGCCAGAACCATGCCGGGCAGGGCGCCGGCCAGCACCCAACCGAAATCGAGCACCCGGTATCCGTTTAGCACGCCGGGTCGGACGTCCGCACCATTCTCATTGGAATTCGATTGTTCAGCCATGTCACACGATCACTTTTGTTCGCGGGGAGGGACGATCCAGGCTGCTACGGCCGGCATAACGGACAACAGCGCCGCCCCTGCGAGTTTGGTGTATCCCCCGCCATAGGCCAGGCTCAGCGTCCAGAGGAGTCCGAAACAAATTGCGCCCACGACGATACCAGCGATGATTATGACGTCGGGGCGGTGGTTTTTGCTCAGCGCGATCTGCCGGGCGATGAGACAACTGCCCAGGAATACAACTACACAAGCAATTGCGGCACGGATCAGCATGGAAGGTGGACGGCAGGGGTTCGACAGTCTTCGGGACCGCGGGGTGTCATTGCAGCGACCGGCGTCAGATTATCCCGGTCTGGTAAAGTTTCACCAGATCCTTCGGGGAGTAGCCAAGTTCATCGCACAGGACGGCTCGGTTATGCTGGCCCAAGGTGGGAGCCGGTTTGGCGGCTATGGCCTCGGCTCCGGACAAACGGTACGGCGTACCCGGGTAGGCCACCGGTCCGGTGTCGTCGCGCTCTATCACTACGAACAGATCATCCAGTGAAGGATCGGCGCGCACTTCATCGTAGGTACGCACCGGAGCCAACGGAATACGATTATCCAGGGCGATTTCCAGCAATTCGGCCTTGGTGTAGTCGGCCAGCCAAGCTTCCACGTACCCGTCCACCTCGTCAGCATAGAGGTTGTTCATGGCGGTGCGGTTGCGAAACCGTTGTTCCTGGGACCAGTCCGGATTGCCCATTATTTCGAGAAGTCGCCGCCATTGCCGTCCCTCCGGAGAGCCTACGAAGATGTGGCCGTCCTTGCAGCGCAGGATGCAGTTCGGGTACGGGAAATCGAGGGCGTGGTGACCGGTCCGGCGGGTGACGCGCCATTCGTAAACGGCCATCAGGGCTTCGGGACCGTTGTACAGGCCTGCCATCGTTTCGGCCTCGGCGATGTCGATGTGCTGGCCTCCGTGGGTATCTCGACCCAGCAGCGCCATGACTATGGACGACGCGGCAGCCATGCCGGCGAAATAACCCACTTCTGGAGTGCCGAACGTCAACGGTTCGCGGTCCGACTCGCCAAGCCCTTCGCAAATGCCGCCGGCAGCTGCCAGGTTGATGTCATAGGCCTTGTAATCACGCCACGGACCCGACAGCCCCCAGGGACTGATGCTGGCCATTACCAAGGTCGGATTGTCAGCGGCGAGAACGTCGTAATCCAGGCCCATCCGTTCCATGTCGGCCGGCCGGACGTTGTGCACCACCACATCGCATTTTGCCGCCAACCGGTGCATTATGCTGCGGCCGGTGGGCGTCTCGAGATTGGCGGTAATTCCCTCTTTGTCCGAGTTGAGGTACAGGTAAAGACCACTTCGCTCAGGGTGGGGCACATCGCCAGGCCATGGGCCGTAACGCCGGGCGTCTTCGCCGACCACCGGAGGTTCGACCTTGACCACTTTGGCGCCGGCGTCAGCCAGCAGCTTGCCGCAATAAGGCGCTGAAATCATCGATCCAATTTCCAGAACGCGCAGGCCGGACAGGAGGGAATAGGTCATGGCTTCAGTGGCAACAGGAGCGGAATGGCGGCAATATTATCACACGAGTGGTCAGGTGCTAGAGGGTATCCATCGTGTCCGGGATGCCGTCTTTTAATGCGCGAGTACTGATCGCCGATGTCAGAGACGACCCCGATGCGCGTTATGTTACACTGGCACCGCCCAATATTTACTCAGCGATTACACCTACAGGAGGACCGTTATGCCCAAAAAGCGCGGCACCGGTTTGATGATGGTCTGGTGCGACGTACCAGCCGAAGCCGAGGAAGAATTCAACCATTGGTATAACACTGAGCACCTTCAGGAACTGCTGTCCGTACCGGGCGTGTTAAACGCCGCCAGGTACGAGGCAACGAGCAGCGGTCCCAAGCATCTGGCGATGTATGAATTGGAATCGGTCGCCGTTGTCGATACTGACGCCTTCAAAAACCGACCACCCACGCCGTGGGGACAGAAGGCCGGCCCCCGGGCAGTGGCGACCACCCTGCTCAACAACGTGTACCAGATGATCCACCCCACCGACCTCAGCGACGCACTGGCCAATGCCGATATGTCCGCCGCGCTGCAGATTGGACGGATGGAAGTGCCCGCGGCGAACGATGCCGAGTGGAACACCTGGTACTCAACGGTCTACGTGCCGAACTACGAAAAGGTTCCTGGCTGTATTCGCGGACGCCGGTGGAAGGCGGTACGCGGCGAACCCACGTACGCCACGGTCTACGAATTTGAGAACCCCGAGGTGTCTTCCACCGCCCCATGGCTGGAGCAACGGGAAGCTCACCCGGACAACGGCCGCATGCGGGACGTCATGACCCACGCCGCGGGTTCCCCGGGGATTTGGCGCAAGACTTTCCAGCCATAACTGCTCGGTACAGGCAGTAGCGTAAAATGGAGGAGCGGACGATGGTTCGCTCCTCCATTTCCCGGTGGCCTATGACGCTGATCCGCCGTTCATTGACACTGGCCGTGGCCTTGTGCGCCGTCCTCGGGCTGTGGTCGGGATTAGCCGCCGCCGCCTGGGGTCAGGACATTGTGGGAGAGGACTCCCTGCGTGGCGAATCGGTCGCCGGGCCATACACCGTGGTGGTCGACGCCCAGACGCTGCCCTCGCTACAGTCGGTGCAGTTCTTCATCCGAGTTACGGAAACGTCGACAGGAACCCCCGCCGGGGATCTCACGGTGACCGTCCTGACCACATGGAGTGGAAGCGACGACACCGGGGAGAGCATCGCTTTGAGTCCAAACGTGCCCGGACTGTATACCGCCACGCTACAGTTCGACCCGGGACGGTGGGAAACCACTATTCTGCTCGAACCCCCCTCCGGAGGTTCTTACGGTGCCGACGGGTTTGTGTTAGAAGTCCCGGAGCCGAGCACCAACTCGGCAGCCGGTTTCGTCTTCATCGGCGTGGCATTGGTGATTGTTGCCGGCGCCGGCTATCTGATCTGGAGGATTCGCCAAAACCAGAAGGCCAGGGCCGTGGCACGCGGAGACACGTCGCAATGATCGTGTGCCATAACCGCCGGTGGAGTCTCTGGGCGCTGGGCTCGGTTGCCGCTGCAATCGCCGTAGTCATGAGCTCGGGCATCGCGTCAGCTCACCAGGGAATCCCTCCGGGTCAGACTCCGGCGACGGCGTGGGGCTTCATAACCAATCCCGTGCCGAGCCTCTTTCTGCTGGCGGCGGTCTATCTGTACGTCAATGGGCTCAACAACTGGCCCAACCCGACGCATCGTGTCAACGTGTGGCAGAAGGGCTGCTTCTTCGCCGGTGTGTTGGTCCTGTTCGCGGCGTTGCAATCACCGATCGAACCGCTGGCGGAACATTATTTCTCCGTTCACCAGGCGCAACACCTGCTGGTTCGCATGGTCGGTCCGCTGCTGATCCTGCTCGGCGCTCCGCTAACCCCGATGCTGCGCGGGATGCCGATATGGGCCCGCCAGAACATCGTCCGACGGTTGGTCCGCTCGCCCCTGGCCCGGTGGATCTACGTCAAGGCGACGAACCCCGTATTTACCACCGTTATGTTCCTGGCGCTCCTCTACATCTGGCAAGCGCCGGGACCGCATGACCTGGCGGTGCACAACGACTGGGTTCACGAGCTGATGCACGCGACGATGCTGATCAGCGGATTCCTGTTCTGGTGGATCGTGATTGACCCCAAGCCGCACCGCTCGCGGCTGCACTATGGGTTGCGGGTGCTTTACTTGGGCCTGATAGTGCTCCCCAACACTCTGTTAGGAGCGGCGATTGCGTTCCAGGACGGCCTGATCTACTCCGCCTACCAGGAACTTCCACGTCCGTGGGAGGGTTTCTCACACCTGTCGGACCAGCGTTTTGGAGGGCTCATTCTTTGGGTTCCGGGCGACATGATGAGCATCCTGTCCGCCGGGATCGTGATGTTCATGTGGTATCAGCGCGAGATGGAGGAAAATCCGAATCCGCCAATGCCGCAACCTGCGGTGAACGATGACGCCGAGGACGCCACGGGACCGGACCAACCGGAGCCCTAGACGGGCGGGTCCACCGTTCAAATTGACCATCCTCCAAGTGACTTGTACGATGTGGGCCGTTGTCGAACCCATCCTAAAATTTGATCGGTGAAGTATGGTCACTAGCAATGGGCATCGTCCAGAACCGCGTTTCGACTGGTTCGTACCAATTGACGGAGACGGTGAGCGTGCCGGCACGGTACGGGCAGACCGACCGCCGACCTTCGAATATCTCAAGCATGTCGCGGAAACCGCCGAAGAATGCGGTTTCTACTCGATGCTCATTCCAACCCGTTTCGCAAACGGGCTGTTTTCGGAAGACGCTCCGTTGGCCGAGACCTGGACCACGGCCACCGCGTTGGCGACCGTAACCTCTCGAATTCGCTTCCTGGTGGCAGTAAGGCCCGGATTCATCGCCCTGGGGTTGTTCGCCCAAATGGCCGCCGCGCTCCACCAAATATCCGGAGGGCGCCTGGACATAAACATCGTTCCGGGCGGTATCCAGAATGACTTTGAACGCGTCGGCGAGGTTAGCGACCACGCGACACGCTACGAGAGAGCAGAAGAGTTCATCCAGGCCTGCCGTTCCCTGTGGCAAGACCCGCAGCCGGTGACTTACTCCGGCGACTTCTACCAACTTGCTGGAGCCTATTGCGCTCCGGCCCCGGGCCAGGACGCCCCGAAGTTCTATCTTGGCGGCGCGTCGCCACGGGCCCTTGGGCTTTCCGCACGCCAGGCGGACGTCCACCTCGGTTGGATTGAGCCGCTGGAGGATACCGCCCAGCGCGTGGCCGATCTCAAGCGGGAATTTGGTGACACGGGCCGACCGCTCACCCTCGGGCTGCGCACCCACCTGGTTATTCGAGACGACGAAGACGAAGCATGGCAGGCGGCGCGCAATCTGATCGCCGACGCTTCACCGGAGGTCAAGGCGCAGCGGCAGTCCGCCATCGTGGGCACGCCCATGGTGGGGCAGCAAGCCCAGGCGCGTGCAGCCGAGGACCATCGCCTGGGCCGACATCTGTGGAACGGCCTTTCCGAGGTTCGCGTCAACTGCGGGAGCGCGCTGGTTGGTACACCGGAGCAGGTGGCCAACGAGTTATTGGACTACTGGCGCCTGGGAATAGACGAGTTCATCCTCAGCGGCTTCCCGCACGTCGAGGAGTGCCACCGGGCGGCCAACGACCTATTGCCGCTGGTGCGAGACCGAGTGGCGTCCGAAATCCGGTGATCACTGACCCTTGTCGGCGCTGGCGTTCGCGCCGGAACTTCACGCCTTGACACGTAATTTCGCCCTCCTGGTTTGGCTGCTACCCAAGCGGATCCGTTCCGCCTGGGGCCTGCTGGCTGTTACCGCCTTTGGCGTTTTGGCGGCGGTCACCATCATGGCGCTGGGAGCCATGTACTCGCAGGGGTTGGCGGAGGCCGGCTTGCGGCACTCCCTGGCGGTTACGTCTCCAACCGTAATCAATACGCAAATAGTGGTGCGCAACCGACCGTTGGGTCCCGAGGACTACTCGTCGCTGCGCACCGACATCGAACAGATCATCGAGGACGATGTCGGGTATCTGCGGCGGGACCAAAACCGGTACGCCAAAATGCTGCCTACGTTGCCTTTCGTTCAGGTAGGCGCTCCCTTCGGAATTTCCGATGTCCCGTTGGGCCGGCCCTTTTTCATTACGGAATTCACCGAGCATTCACGTCTCGTTGAAGGTCGCTGGCCGTCGCCCGCGGTCGGACGGGACGGCGGCGCCTGCGTCAATTTTCCCGACGGGTGCCCACGAATCGAGGGGGTGCTGGGCGTAGACACCTCCCGTCTCATGGGATGGGGGGTCGGCAAGGAAGCCTGGCTTGTGGTGTTCCCCGGCCGGGACGACGAGCCGGCTGAATATATCGGGGTCGATATTGTGGGAATCGTTGAACCGGTCGACCCCAGGGAAGAGTACTGGATGGGTTCCGCGGACTATTTCCGCATCAGTGACTGGGAAGGTCGTCCCGTGGCGCCCATCTACGTCCACGAGCAAGCGTTCTTCGACGGTATCGGCAAGCCGTTTCCAACCTTGGTTGGCGACTACGGCTGGTTCCTGTACATCAACCCGGACGTCATCACCTCTCCCACCGTGCAGCAAACTAGGGACGACCTGACCGCGCTGGAAACGGACATCAACAGCCGGTTTCCCAGGTCGTACGTACTGACCGGACTGGAGAACAGCCGCAATACCGGACTATTGGCCACCTACCAACGGGAGCTCACCCTGGCAAGGGCTCCGCTAATCCTGTTCATTTCGCTAGTGGTGGTGGTCATCCTGTACTTCCTGGCCCTGGCCGTGGGGCTGCTGGCAGGAGCGCGGTCCGCCGAGTCTTCAATGCTGCGCAGCCGGGGCGCCAGCATCGGGCAAGTGGGAGGGCTGCTGGCGTTGGGCGAAGGCCTCGTCGTGGTCGTGGCCACGCTGATAGGACCACTCCTGGCCTGGGGCATCGGGAGCCTGCTGCTGGTCGAGACCATCAATCCTGCGGCCCGGGTCGGTGCCGGCGAAGCTCCCCTTGACGTGTCCCTGTCTTGGCAGATGTACGCGATGGGCGCCATCGGAAGCCTGCTGAGCCTCACCGTGTTGACCGTGGCCGGCGGAAGCCTGGCGCGCCTCGGAATCCTGGATTTTCTGCGCGCCCGGGCGCGTCCGCCGTCCGCGCCGTGGCTGCAACGCTACTACATCGACGTGATAGCGGTGGTGGCTCTGGCCGTCCTGGTGTGGCAGATCCGGCAACGGGGCGGCTTCGTGGAAGCTGAGCTGACCGGCCGGGGACCCGCTTTAGACCCGTCGCTGTTGTTGGCGCCCTCGGCCGCGCTGTTAACCCTGGCCTTCCTGTTGCTGCGGGCATTGCCCTGGTTGATGACGGGAACGGCATGGGTGTCCCGGCAACTGGCGCCGGCTTGGGTGAGCCTTTCGTTGCGGAGAATGGCGCGGCATCCGCTGCCCTACGCCTCGTTGACCGTGGTCGTGACGCTGGCGGCAGCCCTCGGCGTGTTCGCGGGAACCTTTCAAACCACCCTGGCCCGCAGCGAAGCGGACCAAGCGAACCACCGGGTGGGCGGTGACATCACTCTGGGCGGGACCAGCTTCATCGGGCGCACCGAACAGCAGCGGGTGGATCAACTCAAGGCAATTGACGGTGTGGAAGCGGTGTCTCCGATCATCCGGGAGTCGGTCGGTTTCGTCGACGGGCCGTTCCAGCGTGGCACCGTCCTGGGGGTTGACCCCCTGACCATCGGGAGCGTGTCGTGGTGGCGAGACGACTTAGTGGACGGAGAGGCAACACCACTAGACACGTTGGTCGCGCCGCTGCGACGGACGCTTTCGCCGGAAACCGCCGGCGTTGAAATACCCCAAGGCACCCGGGAAATCGGCGTTTGGGTACGTCGAGACGACGCGCCCAACGTCGGAGCGTCCGTGCCTCTGCCCAGCTATCGTCTGTGGCTCCGCATTGGCAGCGATCGCGGGTTTTATCGCAACCTCGAAATGGGGATGCTGAACCAACACCAAACCGGGTGGCATAACCTGAGGTCGCCATTGCCCCAGGAAAGCGCCACCGTAACCGCCGATGATCAATGGCGCGTGGTTGCGATCTACATTTCAGGGGACTCATTTGCGCGGACCCCGCCCGGCGGCCTTTCGTTCGACGGCGTCACCGTTTACGGTGCTGATCTGCCGCCAGATGGCGAGGTGATCGAAGGGTTTGAGGACATCGGCCCATGGATTCCTTTGCCGCAGGCCGGAAACGTTCCCGATCGCACCGAGCGTACCGCGGACGCCGCCCGCTCCGGCGACGCCGGCCTGTCCATAAAATGGGAAGAACCGTTGGGACGGTCTCCCCGGGGAATCGTGATCCCGCCGGGACTTCTTCCGTTGCCGGCGATCACCGGCCCGGGGTTCACCCCTGGCCAGACGGTGAGGTTCACCGTGGACGGTTACGTGGTGCCCGCCCGGGTCACCCGCACCGTCAATCACTTCCCGACGCTGGACGCCCGGCGCTCATTCGTGGTGGTATCGGTGTACGAGTTGCGCGCCTGGCTGGACCAGGCGCCGGGCGCCCATCCCATCACTCCCGACGAATGGTGGTTCGACGTCGCCGAAGGCGCAGACCGCGAGCGAGTAGCCGATGAAATTCTGGACGTGGGATACCGCCTGTCCTTCCTCCGGGACCGGGCTGAAGCCGTCGACCTGGCGACACGCAATCCGTTGGCCGGAGGCGCCTGGGACGCCCTGACCGGCATCGGGCTGGCAGCATTGGCGCTGGCCGTAGCCCTGGCGCTGTGCGCCCACGCTGCGGTAGCGGTGCGCGAGCAACGGGTCGACATGTCGGTGGGAGCGGCATTGGGCATTCCCCAGTGGCAGAGAATAGCCGGCCTGGCCCTGGAACGGGCGGTTATCGGCGTTTTAGGGATCGTAGTCGGCGGGCTGGCCGGTTGGGGACTTGCGCGATGGACGCTGGGTGAGTTGGCAGGGAACGCTTCCGGCGGAGCGGTCACTCCGCCCATCATCTTTGTTGCTGAAGGTCCATGGTTGGTGGCAACTTTCCTGTGTCTCGTCGTGGCGGCGGTGGCAGCTATCGGCCTCGCGGGAGCGGTGTCCAGCCGGCTCAGACCCCCTGAAGTGTTGCGGGAAGCAGAGTAACAGCAGATGACTGCCATCCTCAATTTGGGTTATGTTCTGGCGCGACGGCGACTCATGTCGTCGTTCCGGATGGAGTTGACGGTACTGCTGGGCGTTGCGCTGGCAGTCGTTCTCCTTTCCAGCGCGGTGGTATTCAACGACCTTCTGGCTGAAACCGCGCTGCGCCGAGCCCTGGCCGATGCCGAGTCCAGCGACGTAAACGTCTGGGTACGCGTGTTCAACGGCCTCGACGACCCTCGCGTCGCCACGCCGGCGAGCGACCGCTACCTCACCAGCCGGCAGTTCGTTGCGCAGCGCGTGCTCCCGCCATTGGGCGATGCTGTCGGGGCGGTGTCCTTCCAGGTAGAAACGGCAACTTTCTACTTCACCGGGCGCCCCAATCTGGACCTGCCCAACGACGTCCGTCCGCGCGGGCGGGTCCAATATCTGTCTGGATTGAAGGACGGCAAGGGCAAACTGGTCCAGGGACGTTGGCCCGAGGTCTCCGGAGGCAGTGGGTACGACGACAACACGGGCGGAACCGACGGAATAGTTATTGAAGTCGTGGTAGACCTCTTGGGTTTCGAGTTTCTGGACTTGGAACTCGGAGAAGGGTTTGAAATTGTACCGGCGACGGGAGGAGAGGGGCAGCCTTCAACCCGCGTGGTAGTAGTGGGCATCATCGAACCCACAGACCTGGAGGATGAGTATTGGTACCGTAGGCACAAACTGCTCGCCTATCAAGACGACGACTGGACCTTGGTTCCCCTGTTCACTTCGGAACAGGCGTTGCGCCAGCAGATAGGCCGCCGTTACCCCGGTATCTACACTAGTTCCGCATGGTTTCTGCAAGTCGATCGAGAAGGCATTCCGGCCAAGACGGTCGACGAACTGCAGTTGGCGCTGCAACGGGTCCGACGCGACGTGGCGAACAGTCTGCCCAATGGAAGCACGTCCACCGGGTTGATCAGGATCCTTGAGGACCATGAGGAGCAGTTATTGTTGGCGCGCATCCCACTGTTCCTGATGGTATTCCTGGTCACGGGAATCCTCGCCTACTACCTGATCATTACGGCGGGCATGGTCATCCGTGCCCGTGCCGGCGAGATCGCCATGCTCAAGAGCCGCGGTGCAACTACGGTCCAAATCGGCATCCTGACGCTGGTGGAAGGTATCCTCCTGGCCGGTCCCGCGCTGTTGGCCGGAGCGCTGCTGTCGCCGTTGCTGGCCAAAGTCCTGGGTGGACTGGTGTTTGACTCCGAATCGGCAGGGGCGCCGGTGTCCCTGTCCTGGCAAGCGTTCGGAATGGGCGCGGCAGGCGCGGCGTTGGCCGTGATCGTACTGTCGCTCGCGACCCTCGCCGCTGCGAGCAAGGGGATCGTGGAGTTCCGCCAATCTGGAGCGCGACCAGCCCGGACGCCATTCATACACCGCTATTACCTGGACCTGCTGGCCCTGGTGGTAATCGCGTTCTTATGGTGGCAGATTTCCAACCGCGGTACCGTCCTGACCCGGAGCCTGGGAGGGCGCGAGCTAGAGATCGATTTCGCCTTGTTGCTGGGTCCAGCGTTGGGCCTGATTGCCCTGGGGCTGCTGGTTATGCGCCTTTTCCCACTGGCGCTGGGAATATCCGCTCGAATCGTGGGACCAGTTGGGCCGGGCTGGCTGGTACAGGGGTTACGCCGCATCGCTCGTGATCCAATCGCGCCAGGCAGCCTCGTGGCCCTGTTGATGCTTGCGACCGCCCTGGGAGTCGTGGGCAGTGCATTTTCGGCCACCCTGAACCGGAGCCTGCATGACCGCGTCCGATACGACTCCGGCGCGGACATCCGCATACAACACGACAACGGACGCATATCGCGGGCTTTCGCCGGGCTGTCGGACGTCTTGCCCAATTCCGCTGAAGCAATGCGAACTGAAGGTAGCCTGTTGACCGAGGGATTCGGATCTCAGCGAGTTTCGGTCCTGGCCGTGGACTCGGACCGTTTGGCGGACGTTGCCTGGTGGCGCGACGATTTCGCGGACGGCAGCGGGCTGGCCGATCTGATGACGATGATCTCACCGAACCAGGACTCCCCGCGGGGACTACCGCTACCTGATGGCACCACCGGACTGTCGTTGTGGGCGATGACGACTCAAACCGGTGCATTTCCACGGGAACCATTGATTGGCATGACTGCCCGACTGCGTGATGGCGCCGGCCGTTTCTACGACGTGCCACTGGGCGACGTGAGGGAGACCCGCCAGTGGGAATCGCTCCAGGGCGATACCGTCCTTCGCCTTGGCCGGGGAGGCCGACCAACCGAAGACCCCGACGTTCCTCGGCTCGACGTGCCGCCACACTCTCTGATCAACCTGCAAATTGCCGGAAGGACTACCGGCGATCGCCCCGGCATACTTTTTGTGGATGGATTGACGGCCCAAACGGGAGCCGGCGAGGTTGTCGTCGCCGGGCTGAACACCGCCGACGGATGGAGCGTGATCGAAGACTATGTTCGACCCGGGCTCTACTCGGTGGAAACCAGCCGCAACGTGGCCAGATCCGGCACCACCGGGTCGGCGGTTTTCAGCTGGGCTCCGGGCGGGATCGGCGCACCGGGATTGTGGCCCGGTCAGGACGCTCCGCCCGTAAAGGCGGTGGTCAGTCCGGAAATACTGGAAGCGACTGGTGCCGAGATTGGCGACCAAATCAGCCTCGGCATGTCGACCTTCGCTCTGCCAATCCGGATTGTCGGCGTCGCCGAGTTTTTCCCCACGGTAGACCCGCGCGTGCAGCCCTTCGTAATCACCGACCTCGGTGAGTTCGTCGAATACGCCAACCGACATAGCCGGCGTATATTCGGCGGCTCGGGCGAGGTTTGGCTGGATCGTGATATCGTTCCCGGTGCTCTGGAACACGCTCTCGCCGAGGCCGAAGTCGCGGTGTCCAGCATGGACCAATTGGGCCTGACCGCGGGCAGGGCTTTTGTCGCGGAGGAAGAGGCGGCTCTGCGCGGTAAGGAGCCCCTTGCCAACGCGGGCTGGGGCGGGCTGCTGGTGATCATGTTCCTCGCTCTGGCGCTGGCTAGCGCAACCGGGATCGGGTTGTACTGCTGGCTGGATACCAGGGAGCGTCAAACCGAGTTCGCCCTGCTGCGGACCTTGGGAAGCACACGGGGCCAACTGAACGGCGTGGTCTGGTTCAACCTCGCCATCGTCGTGATTGCGGGCGTGGCCGTAGGAACCTGGGCCGGCGCTCAGATCGGCGCCGCGCTGCTGCCGGTCCTGGAGGTGGCCGAGGGAGGCGTCCGCGCCACGCCCCCACTGACTTTTGAGACCGACTGGCGGATGCTCGCACTGGCTTACGCGGTGTTGGCGACGGTGAGCGTGGTTACCGTGATCTGGCTGGCTTTCGTGACCAGCCGGTTGGAGGTCCAGCGGGTGCTCCGCGCCGGCGAGGGGGGCTAGCGGCCCGACTACACCAGTCCGAGGCTGCGGCACATTTCCAGCATGGCCTTGGCGGTTTCCTCGTGGGCCACGTCGACCATGTCCCCCGCGTAGGTCACAGCAGCCGTGCCCTGTCGCCGGCTCTCTTCCATGGCGTTCAGCAACCCCTGCCAGAAGGCGATCTCCTCTGGTGTCGGCGTGAAGATCTCGTTTACGATGGGCACGTGGGAGGGGTGGATCAGGTTCATCCCCGTGTATCCCAGCGCTTTCAGATTGTTGGCCCAGTAGCGCAGGCCATCCAGATCACGGATATCGAACCACCCGCCGCTGATGGGCCACTGGATGCCGGCGGCCCGGCTGTCCATCAGAACCTTGCTGCGCAGGTACAGTGTTTCCGCTCCCTCCAGTGTCCACCGATATCCTAGGCTGCGGGCGGTGTCCCCACCCTTGCCGCCGCTCCCGCCCATATGGGCGACCCGGTCTGACGCCATGGCGATTTCGTAAGCCATGCGGATACCCGAAGCGGTCTCCAACCCGGGGTCGATGCAGACGGTGTTCAGTTCCATGCCGGCCTTGCGCTCGAAATAGCGCAGCAGCACGTCCGCTTCAACCACATCCGCCGGGGTCTCGACCTTGGGCAGCAGGATCCCGTAGAGGCCAGGCCGTGTAACGGCTTCCAGATCGAAGCCGGTCAACCCGGTCTCCAACCGGTTCACTCTCACGAACAGCGTCTGGCCTCGTTCCGACAGCTCATCGATCATTTTCGCGACCAGCGGGCGCGCGGCATCCTTGTCGTACTCGGGGACCGAGTCCTCCAGATCGAGGATCAGCGCGTCCGGGCCGTACTGGGGCGCCTTGCGCATCCAGTCCTCCTTGTTGCCGGGCACGAACATGACGGAGCGCAGGGGCTTGGTTGTGAGTCGAGACATGGATAAAACTCTCCTGTGACATGGGAGGATAAATCAGGCTATTCGGCACACAACGTGCCATGTCTGGGAAGTCGGGACGTAGGAAACATCGACGATGCGCCGGTTCGGAGCCAGGCATTGCCGTTTGTTATTGTCCAACAAGAAACCGGACGAGGCAGCCCTGGTCACCTTCTTCGATGGCGCAGGCCGCGAGGATCAAAGTCCGCAGAACGGTGTGGGATCCCAATCAATCCCTAGAGGCCAAGATTGCTCCGGTCAACGAAAACAAGCGCGCGTCTGGGTCATATTACCCCGGCGTCCCGCAACTCCGAAAGGGCAGCCGCATCCACGCCGCAAAGCGCCTTCAGAACCTCGGCGTTATGCATGCCGAGCGACGGAGCGCCCGGAACATCGGGAAGCGGTTGGCCGTCAAACAACACGGGAAAGCCGGCGACCACCTCGTCCACTTCCCCGTTGAAAGCAGCGTTTCGCATGGGTCGCAAAGCGCCCCGGTCACGGAAATGGGCGTCAGCCATGATTTCGGGTACCGTGCGGACCGGGGCGCAGGGCACGTCGCCGGAGGACAAACAGTCGAGCGCTTCGGCCCGGGTCATTTTGCCAACGCGCGCCTGGACTTCGGCACGGGCGGCGGCCGCGTTGTGCGACCGGACCTGGTAACGCGCAAAACGGTCGTCTTCGATGAGGTCGGACGTGCCGATGGCGTTGCACAGGCGACGCCATTGGTCGTCGCTGGCGGCAGTTATGATGATGGCGCCGTCGGCAGCCTGGTACTGGCCGGTGGGGCCACTCCGACTGTTGTTTCCGGTGCGCAAAGGGATGCCTTCCGCCATGTCCTCTTCGAGGTTTTCCATCAGCATCAGCGACGTAAGGGTGTCCATCATCGATACGTCCAGGTACGCCCCTTTGCTGGTGCGTTCCTTTTCGCGCAGTGCCGCCAGGATGGCCGTCGACGCAAACATCGGCGTGACCAAGTCTCCGATGTAGAAACCCACCCGGGTTGGAGGGCCGTCCGGTTCACCGTTGATGTCCATCAACCCGCTCATGCCCTGGATCTGCGGGTCGTGGGCCGGCTGTTGGGCGTACGGGCCCGTCTGGCCGTAGCCGGAGATGCTGGCGTAGATGATCCCCGGGTTCACCGCGTCCACGTCTTCGTAACCCAAGCCCAACCGGGTCATGGAGCCTGGCGCCAGGTTCTCCAGGACCACATCCGATTGCCGAGCCATCTCGAGGAACAGTTCTCGTCCGCGCGGGTTTTTCAGGTCCAGGGTGACGCTCTTCACGCCCTGACTGCGCTTCAAAAAACGGGTGGCGATGTGCTTTTCCGTTCGTTGTTCGGAGTGGATTCCGTCCGGGCCGGCAAATGGACCGTTTCCGCGTACCGGATCACCCCGGCCGGGAATCTCGATCTTGATCACTTCGGCGCCCAATCGCGCCAGGGTCATGCTCAGGAACGGTCCGGCGAGGAACACGGTAACGGCCAAAACCCGCAAATCAGAAAGTGGCTGCATTCTTACCATCCGCCTATTCTAAAGTGCCCGTTGGTGGCTCACCCATGCGCCGTCCAACGCGACGGGAGTGTATCACGGAGGAGCATCCGGGCACGTCTCACGCTCGTAGGTACGGGCAGCGCCCAGCTCGCATGAAGGACGAAGAATACCGACGATGCAAACAACGAAACCCGTAACGGTCAACGACATTCATTCTCAACTGAACGAAACCGAAGTAGTGGAGGTCATTGCACCCGATTCCGTCGCGGAGGTCCAGCAGGCGGTGAATAAAGTTCGCGATGCCGGACATAGCTTGAGCATAGCCGGAGGCCGCCACTCCATGGGCAGTCAGCAATTTCTATCCGGTGGAACGCTGTTGGATACACTGCATTTGCGCCGCATCATCGCGTTGGACGCGGAGCAGGGAATCGTCACCGTGGAGGCGGGAATCATGTGGTCGGACCTGGTATCCGGGCTCCGCGATCTTCAGCAGAACACTCACCCGCGCTGGAGTATCGTGCAAAAGCAGACCGGCGCGGACCGGCTCAGCATCGGCGGCGCCCTGGCGGCCAACGGCCACGGACGCGGGCTAACATATCGACCCATTGTGCAGGACGTGGACGCTTTCGAAATGATTGACGCCCGGGGCAACCTGATCCGGTGCGACCGGGAGAGCCACTCCGAACTGTTTGACTTGGCAATCGGTGGATACGGGTTGTTCGGCGTCATCACCACCGTCGACCTACGCCTCATGCCAGCCCACCGCGTCCACCGTGTGGTGGAAGTCACTACGATCGACAAGCTCGAAGCCCGGTTCAAAGAGCGGATCGCGGACGGTTTCACCTACGGCGATTTCCAATATCGTACAGACGAGAATTCGCCTGGGTTCCTCAGGGACGGGGTGCTGTCGTGCTATCAACCGGTCGGCGACGACGAGGCCCACACGACTGCCCCGACGCAAAACATGCTCACCGAATCCGCCTGGCGGCAACTGTTGCATTGGTCCCACGCCGACAAGGCTCGGGCGTTTGACGAATACGCCGGCTTCTACCGGAGCACCGACGGCCAAGTCTACGACAGCGACACCTTTCAGCTGAGTCAGTATATTGACCACTACCACCATGAGCTCGACCAACGCCTTGGACGCGGTGTCCCGGGTTCCGAGACGATCACGGAGTTGTACGTGCCGCTGCAAGAATTAGCGGGTTTCATGGCCGCAGCCGGGTCGGAGTTGCGTCGGCTAGAAGCAAATGTGATTTACGGCACCATACGACTCATCGAGCGCGACGACGAAACGGTACTCAACTGGGCCAGGCAGCCGTACGCGTGCATCGTCGTCAATCTGCATGTGGACCACGATCCGGCTGGTATCAACTCCGTGGTCCACGCCTTGCAGCGGCTCATCGATTTGGCCATCGACCGGGACGGCAGCTATTTCCTCACCTACAACAAATTCGCCACACCCGACCAGTTATCCACGTGCTATCCGCAGTTTCCGGAGTTCCTGTCCCGAAAGAGGCACTACGATCCGCTCAACGTGTTCTCCAGCGACTGGTACCGTACCTATGCCGGCGATGCGTAATGCAAATTACCCCACGTAGCAAGGTCTTGATGGTTGGCGCGGTGACGACGCTTTCCATCGCATTCCTGTTTCGGGTCGCGGGGCAGGTGATCCAGCGGTGGTTCCCAGTGGAGTTCCTACCTCCATTTGAGGCGTGGCAAGGCAGCGGGCTTCCGTACCCCGTTCTACTGGCGTGCCAAGTCGCGATCCTGGCGGTCCTGGCAGCGGCGATCCGAGGCATGGTCAGGCGACGGCAGGCGCTGGGCACCAAGGCCAGCCGGTGCGTGATGGTGATCGGGTTCGCGTATTTCGCAACCATGGCGGGACGGTTGATCCTAGGATTGACTGTCTTTGACGACAATCGTTGGTTCATAGCGTGGATTTCCACCGCCCTACACCTGGATCTGTCGGCAATCGCGATCCTCTGGAGCTGGGACCAGTTTTGCGGGTCGCGAAACGGAGACGTGTGACCCCTGATGCGTTTTCCGTGGGCCAACATCGCTCTGATCGCCCTGTTCATCGCCGAACTGGCGACAGGATATCTGGGCCTCACCCACTCCAACACCGAGTGGATCGGCGCGATGCACCTTCACCGGATCTTCGGGTTTGCCATTCTCGCGCTCTTTGCGTGGAAATCCCGCAACATACTCGGGTCACTGCGAACCAGGAGCAACTGGCGCGGCTCCCTGAAGTCGATGCTGTGGTCGATCGCGCTGCTGGTGGGGATCTTGATAGTTGTGGGCCTGGGATTGGCGTGGAGCCACTTCGGCGCCTACGGCTGGATGGGGTTTTCCGGGACGACTATCCACATGAACCTGGCGTGGATGTTGATTCCTCTGTTGCTGTGGCATTCGTTTCGGCATCGGATCAGCCTGCGCGCTCGCTATCTTGCCGACCGCCGTCACGTCCTGCGGGTTGTCGGGTTCGCAATGGCCGGTCTGCTCGCCTGGAGGACTGCGGAGTTGGCGGGTGTGTTGGCAACCGGTCCGGGAGCCGAGCGTCGGTTCACGGGCTCATACCCGGAAAACGGAGCCGAGTTCCCGGTAACCATGTGGCTGAACGACAGGGTGCCCTCCATCGACATTTCAACCTGGGAGCTAAGCGTCGAAGGCCACGTGGAATCGCCGTACCACATGGGACTTGAGGAGCTGCAAAACTGGGGAGAAAAACTCACGGCGACCCTGGACTGCACCGGAGGCTGGCACACCACCCGTGAGTGGCAGGGCGTACCCGTTGCCCAACTGTTGGCGCGAGCCGGACTCAAACCCGGCGCCGGCAGCATTACGGTACGATCACGCACGGGATACTTCCGCAGGTACTCTCTCGCGGAAGCCAGCCGCGCGCTGCTCGCCAGCCGGGTCGACGGAGGGCCCCTGACAGCGGGGCACGGTTTCCCCGCCCGAATGGTGGAGCCGCACAAGCGCGGCTACGACTGGGTGAAATGGGTTGATTCGATCACCGTCAACCAGACGGGCAAGCTGTGGCAACCACCCCTGCCACTGACCTGAGTGCACCATACTCCGGCTTCACAACCTAGACGGTCCCGGCCTGCTCTCGGCGCCTCCCAAGCTGAGCCGGAGGATACGCGCTGGCTCAGCTTCCGGGGTTGGGGCTACGGCAAGGCCTGTGCTAAAATCGGGCCACAATTACTACCAGCAGCGAGGCGACTTATGTCCAACATCGTGCTCTCAAACACCAACTACAAGGTCGTCGGTACGCGGCCTATTCGCCACGACGGCGCCGACAAGGTGACGGGGCGGGCTAAATACGGCGCAGACTTTGAAATGAGCGGGTTGCTCTTCGGTAAAGTCCTGCGGAGTCCCCACGCGCACGCCCGGATCAAGTCCATCGACACCTCCGCGGCCGAAGCGCTGCCCGGCGTGCGAGCAGTGGTGACCGGAGCCGATCTGCCCATCGCCGGCAAGGAGAACCCTCCGATGTCGGCGCGCTCGGCCAGCAACAATATCCTGGCTGCCGACAAGGCCCTTTTCCGAGGCCATCCCATTGCAGCCGTGGCTGCTGACTCCGCCCACATCGCCGAGGAGGCGGCAGGCCTGATCAAGGTCGACTACGAAGTCCTGAAGGCCAGCACCAACGTGCTCGACGCCATGAAGGACGACGCCGAACTGCTCCACGACGACATGACCACGACCGAGTTTGGCGAAGAGACCGACAAGCACAGCAACGTTTCCAACCGGTTCGTGTACGAGCAGGGAGACGCGGAAGCGGCATTCTCGGAGGCGGACTTCGTCATCGAGCGCGAGTTCAACACGCGCACGGTGCACCAGGGCTACATCGAGCCGCAGAACGCTTCAGCTTTTTGGAACGCGGACGGCTATCTGACGGTGTGGACCAGCACGCAGGGTGCATTCGTAGCCCGCGACAGCCTGGCCAACGTGCTGGAACTGCCGGTATCCCACGTCAAAGTTGTGCCCATGGAGATCGGTGGCGGGTTCGGCGGGAAGATCCCGCTGTACCTGGAGCCGGTGGCCGCGCTGCTTTCGAAGAAGACCGGCCGGCCGGTGAAGATGCAAATGAGCCGCACCGAGACCTTCGAAGCCACCGGCCCCACCGCGGGCGCGTGGGTCAAGATCAAGATGGGCGCGAAGCAGGACGGCACACTGGTCGCAGCCGACGCTGTGCTCATCTACGAGGCGGGCGCATTCCCCGGCGCTTCGCCGGTGACCGCCGGCGCTCAGTGCGTGTTCTCACCCTACGACCTCTCCAATCAGCGGGTTGAGGGCTACGACGTAGTCACCAACAAGCCGCGGTCCTTCGCGTACCGCGCTCCGGGAGCCCCGATCTCGGCCTTCGGGGGCGAGCAGGTTGTCGACGAACTGGCCGCCAAGTGCGGAATGGACCCGCTGGAGTTCCGCCTGAAGAACGCCAGCAAGGAGGGTAGCCGCCGGGTCGATGGGCCGCAGTTCCGCGTGATCGGCAACATTGAAACTCTCGAGGCGGCCAAGGACACCGACCACTACAAGTCCGAGCTGTCAGGTCCCAACCGCGGCCGTGGAGTTGCCAGCGGATACTGGATGAATATTGGCCTGGCCTCCAGCGCAAGCATCAGCGTCAACGCTGACGGCACCATCGGTCTGGTTGAAGGATCGACGGACATCGGAGGCTCCCGGGCGTCGATCGCCATGCAGGCGGCCGAGGTCCTTGGGATACCCGCCGAGGACGTGCGCCCCAACGTCGGCGACACCGACGCGGTCGGCTACACCTTCCTGACCGGCGGCAGCCGCACCACGTTCGCCACTGGCTGGGCCGCCTACGAGTGCGCCCAGGAAATCAAGCGGAAGATGACCGACCGCGCCGCCCAGATCTGGGAGAAGGACGCGTCGGAAATCGACCTCGCTGACGGCATTTTCAAGCACAACTCCGATGAAGACCTGCAGATGTCCTTCAAGGAACTGTCCTCGCAACTGGCGAGGACAGGCGGCCCCATATCCGCGCAGGTGAGCGTGAGCCCCGGCGGAGAGGGCGGCGCATTCGGCACCCATCTGGTGGACGTCGAGGTTGATCGGGACACCGGCAAGGTGGAGATACTGCGGTACACCGTGGTGCAGGACGCGGGCAAGGCGATCCACCCGAGCTACGTGGAAGGCCAGATGCAGGGCGGCGCGGTGCAGGGCATCGGCTGGGCGCTCAACGAAGAGTACTTCATGAACGACTCCGGCGACATGGTCAACTCCAGCTTCCTGGATTACCGTATGCCAACCAGCCTCGACCTTCCAATGATCGACACGGTCATCGTGGAAAAAGCCAACCCGGGACACCCCTACGGAGTCCGCGGCGTGGGTGAAGTGCCGATCGTTCCTCCGATGGCGGCCGTTGCCAACGCCATCCACGACGCTATCGGCGTCCGCATGGAACGGCTGCCCATGTCGCCTGGAGCCATCCTAGAAGAACTCTGGGACAAGAACGGCAGCTAGCCTCAGGTACATCAACAGGGCATTCAGCCGGCGGCGGTTGCCAATCGCCGCCGGCATTTCTAATCAAGCAGCACGCAAGGAGGGCACGGACCATGGCTCGGGTACCTTTCGCCACCAGGGACACAATGGACGCCGCCGGACAGGCGGTGTGGGACGAGATCGAAACCTCTCGTGGAGGCGTACAGCGGAACTACGCAGCGATCCTGAACAACCCGCAGGCGGCGAGCAATTTCGCTCACCTCGGCGGCTACGTTCGCTTCCAGACCCCGCTACCGGCGCGGGTGAAAGCGGTTGCCGTACTAACCGCCGCCCGCGAAGCCAGCGGACACTACGTCTGGACGGTTAACCAGCCGGCCGCGCGAAACGCCGGCCTGGGCGACGCCGAAATCTCCGCCATCCATGAGTACCGCGCACCCAACGGTCTGACCGGCGACGATGCGGCGATATCCGGTTTCGTGATCGAGCTGCTTCGGCAGCACCGCGTTTCCGACGCAACCTTTGGTGCGGTGCAGAGAATAATCGGTGACGCCGGCATCGTCGACCTGCTGGTGGTTGTCTCCTATTACCATGGGCTGGCCCACGCGCTCCAGGCCCTGCAGGTGGAGCTGCCCGAGGGAACGCCGGACGCGCTGACTTACTGAGTTCACCCACCAACCGGACAAGACGAAGGAGGTTACGACATGCCCGCCGACTACGCGTACTTCGTTCAGATGGATATCCCAGCTGACTGGGAAGCCGAGTTCAATCGCGTCTACGACACGGAACACGCAAGATACCTGTGCCAAGCTCCGGGGGTGCACTCCTGCAACCGTTACGTGCTGGAATCGACGGACGCGGACAAGTTCGCCCAATACGCTGCTCTCTACGCCATCGACGAGCCGGGAGTGCCGTCGTCCGAGGGTTGGAGCATTGAGAGCGAAAAGGGCGATTGGGTGAACAAGATACGCCCCCACGCTACCAATCGCACCCACACCATGTTGAAGCGTACGTCCGACGCCGGCGACGAATCCACCGAAGCTCCTTACATCTTCATCGTGCGCACCGACATCCCCGCCGACATCGAGTACGAGTTCAACCACCTCTACGACACCGTCCATCTGCCCGGCCTGTGCGAGGTCGGCGGTGTCCTGGGCGCTCGACGATACCGCGTGGAGACCACCAACGCCGACGGCTTTCCGAAGTACGCGGCCGTATACCAGATCGACAACCCGTCAGTAATCGACTCCGATCCCTGGAAGGCCGCGGTGCAGGACGAATGGACCGCTAAAGTCCGCGACAAGTGCGTCGGCCTTACGCGAACCATCATGCGCCAGGTGGCTCGACACCCCTCGGCCTGAAACCGGTGGCGATGGAGGTCACCATCCACACCGACGGCGCCTGCCTGGGCAACCCGGGGCCGGGCGGCTACGGCGTTATCCTGGACCACCAGGGCCGCCGCAAGGAATTGTCCGGAGGATATTCCCTTACGACCAACAACCGGATGGAACTACTCGCCGCGATCGCCGGCCTAGAAAGCCTCACCCGACCCTGTCGGGTTACGCTTTATTCCGACTCCCGCTATCTCGTGGACGCCGTCAACAAGGGGTGGGCGGCGAAATGGCGCAACAACGGCTGGATGCGCAACAAACGCGAGCCTGCGGTCAACCCCGACCTTTGGGAACGCTTGTTGGATCTGCTGGAACGACACCCCACAAATTTCAATTGGGTGCGAGGGCACAGCGGAAATGCGGGCAACGAACGGTGCGACGCGTTGGCCACCGCCGCGGCACGGTGCAAAGATCTTCCCGACGACCCAGGCTATCCGCCCGTTGACGGTCGAAAATTGCCGTTATAGCTTCCCAGCAAGGCAAAAAAAGGAGCGGCCGATCCCAAAGGGCGGAGTCGCTGGAGGAGCGGCTCACTACCGGTCGCTGGCCAACTATTTTATCCGCGCGGTCGTTCAGTTGCAACGGGCATCATAATTTCGCTACAATCCGCTAATTGCAACCTGATTCAGGAACAGAAAGGGGAACCACCATGGCCGTATCCGCCAGCACCATCCGCAACGTTGCCCTGCTCTCCCATAGCGGTGCGGGCAAGACCACCCTCGCCGAAAACATTCTGTTCAATGCCAAAGTGATTAATCGTATCGGCAGAGTGGAGGACGGCAACACCGTTTCCGACTACGAACCCGAGGAAACCCGGCGGACTTCCAGTGTCCAGGCCAGCTTGCTGCGGATCAGCGATGGCGACAATAAGATCAACATGTTGGACACCCCGGGCTATGACGAGTTCATCGGCGAGGCGATTGCCGCGATGCGGGTGGTTGAGTCCGCGTTGATACTGGTGGCCGCTGCATCCGGCGTTGACGTTGGAACCGAGCGCGCTTGGGGCATGGCCCAGGATCGCGGCATACCGGTGGCCTTCGTGCTGAACAAGATGGACCGCGAGAACGCCAACTTTGAGCGCAATGTCCAGGAGTTGCAGGATATATTCGGGAGCCGCTGCGTGCCGTTCCAGTTGCCCATCGGAGAAGCTCAAGACTTCACCGGCTTGGTCAGCGTGATGGACCCGCCTGCGGACATACCTGCAGGCATTATCGGCGACTTCGATGCGGCTCGCGAGCGGCTCATTGAGGCAGTGGCCGAATCGGATGACGCCCTCGCTGACAAATACCTGGAGGGAGAGGATATCTCCACCGCTGAGGTAACCGCGGGCGCGCGTGAAGCCATTCGCAACGGTGACCTCATCCCGATTTTGCTCACTTCCGCGACACAGAATATCGGAGTGGACGAACTGGTTCAGGTGATGCACGACTTCCTGCCGTCCCCGGCCGACATTCCTCAAACCTCTGGCGACGATGACGTCAAACCCGACGGTGCGGGTACGGTTGCAGCGCTGGTATTCAAGACAACATCGGACCCGTTCGTGGGCAAACTGTCGATGTTCCGCGTATTCCGCGGGTCGATCAAGTCCAACGGCGAGACCTACAACGTCAATCGAAACCAGTCCGAACGGCTGGGCCAGCTCTATTTGCCCCAGGGCAGCAGCCAGGACAACGTGGCGGAGGTGGTGGCAGGCGATATCGGCGCCATAGGCAAGTTGGGCTCCACGCTGACGGGCGACACCCTCTGCGCCAGCGATGCCCGGGTCACACTCTCCGGCATCAACTTCCCCAAGGGCTTTTACTCGCTCGCGGTTGTCCCGGCAACACAGGCCGACCTGGACAAAATGTCGACCTCATTGGCCAGGATAGTCGAAGACGACCCCAGCCTGCAGTTCACCCGCAATCCTGAAACCAACGAGAGTCTGTTGACCGGTCTCGGCGAGGTGCAGATTGAGGTGGCGCTTGACCGCATCAAGAGGAAGTTCGGCGCCAGCCTGAACACCAAACTCCCCGTTGTCCCGTATCGGGAGACCATCACGCAGATCACCAACTCCGAGTATCGTCACAAGAAGCAGACCGGCGGCAGTGGGCAATACGGCCACGTGGTGCTCCGGTTGGAACCCAAGACACGCGACGAAGGCTTCGAATTCGGCAACGAAGTCACTGGCGGTCGGGTACCGCGCGAACTGATACCGGCCGTGGAAAAAGGCGTAGTGAACACACTGAAAGAAGGAGTGCTCGCCGGCTTCCCCGTCGTCGATCTCAAAGCAATCATCTACGACGGCAGCACACACCCCGTTGACGGCAAACCGATCGCGTTCGAGATTGCCGGCAGCCAGGCCCTGCGTCAGGGGATGACCAAGGCGTCTCCGGTTCTGCTGGAGCCCATCGTCAAACTGTACGTCACGGTGCCCGAAACCTATACCGGAGACATCATCAGCGACGTCAACAGCAAGCGCGGCCGGATCCTGGGCATGGTCCCGGAGGCCCGTTACACGATTATCGAGGCCGAAGTGCCCCAGGCCGAGGTGCTGCGGTACTCCCAAGACCTTCGCTCCATGACCGGCGGACGCGGGTCGTATCGGTTCGAGTTCGGCCATTACGAACAGGTGCCGCAAAACATTGAGCAACGGGTGATCGATACCGCCAAGCAGGCAAAGGCGGTGGCTACCGCGTAACGGTCAGCCTGATAGCGCATAAAAATGAGGGGCGGGTTTGACACCCGCCCCTCATTTTTATGCAACGCCCGGCGAGGGCTGACCGACGTTAGAAGCCCCACGTGGGCTGGTATTCACCGAATACGTCGCGGAAAACACCCATCATTTCACCCAGCGTGGCTTCCGCCTTAACGGCCTCGATCAGCGGATACATCAGATTGGTCTCGCTGCCGGATCGCCGGGCTGCCGATTCCAGATCGCGCAAACGCGTCGCGACTTCGCGGTCACCGCGCCGACGCCTCACCTCGTTCAGATGGGCGAGGTGACGCTGCTCGCCCGCCTCGTCCACGCGGAGGATCGGTATCGACAGGCTGTCGTCGGCAACCACGTATTCGTTGACACCGACGGTGATGCGCTCCCTACGGTCCTCTTCTTGCTGGTAAACGTAAGCAGCGTCGGCAATCTCCCGCTGGAAGAAGCCCGATTCCAGCGCGGGTATGACGCCGCCCTGCCGGTCGATTTGCTCAAAATACTCGTAAGCGCGCGCCTCTACCTGGTTGGTCAGGGCCTCCACGAAATAGCTGCCACCCAGCGGGTCCACCGTATCAGTGACGCCCGTTTCGTGGGCGATGATCTGCTGGGTACGCAGCGCCTGTAGGGCGGCCCCGGCCGATGGCAACGCCCAAGCCTCGTCCTTGCTATTCGTGTGCAGCGACTGGCAGCCTCCCAACACTGCGGCAAGAGCCTGAAGGGAGACGCGGACCACGTTGTTCTCGGGTTGTTGCGCGGTCAACGACGCTCCGGAGGTCTGGGCGTGGAACCGCATCCACTTGGAGCGCTCGGTTTCGGCCCCGAAAGTCTCCTTCATCTCGCGCGCCCAGATGCGCCGGGCCGACCGGAACTTCGCGATTTCTTCGAAAAAGTCGTTGTGGACATTGAAGAAGAAACTCAGGCGGGGAGCAAAATCGTCAACGACCATGCCTCGCTCGACGCAATGGCGCACGTATTCAAACCCGTCTGCCAGCGTGAACGCCAGTTCCTGCACTGCGTTGCTGCCCGCCTCCCGTATGTGGTATCCGCTGATGCTGACCGGGTTGAAACGGGGCATGCGGTCGGTGGCAAATTCGACGGTATCGACCACCAGGCGCATCGAGGGATGGGGCGGGAAAATGTACTCGTTCTGAGCGATGTACTCCTTCAGGATGTCGTTCTGCAACGTGCCGCCCAGCGAATCTATCGCCGCCCCTTGCCGCTCTGCCGCGGCGATGTACATGGCCCAGATGATTGCAGCCGGACTGTTGATGGTCATCGAAGTGGTGACCTGGTCCAACGGTATGCCATCAAAGACCGTTTGCATGTCTTCCAGGCACGACACGGCCACACCGCATTTGCCAAATTCGCCGCGCGCCCGCTCATCGTCGTGGTCATAACCGTATAAGGTCGGCATATCAAAGGCGACGCTCAGGCCGGTCTCTCCCTGGTCCAAAAGGAAACGGAACCGTTCGTTGGTTTCGGCGGGCTGCCCAAATCCGGCGAACATCCGCATCGTCCACAGCCTGGAGCGGTAACCGGCGGGATGCACGCCCCGAAGATATGGATACTCGCCAGGCAGGCCGATATCTTCAAGAAATTCGGTCTCGGACAAGTCCGTTGGACTGTAGGCCGGCGCCAGGGGCAACTGGCTCAGGGTCTTGTACGCAGTCTTGCGCCTGGGAGCAGCGTCGGCGCGCTGCCGCCACGCTTCCGTCCGTTCGCGCATGATGTCGTCGTCTCTTGATATTGCCACTGGTATCTCCTACATAAGCGGGGCCGCTCGGAACCCCGGTCCTAGGGTACGTTCGGCTTGAAACGTATGGAAACGGCGGGACACAAGCTTTGCGGGGTAGTATATCGCACAGGCACTGAGCGGCGACTATCAAGAGGAGCATCGCCCTCACGCGTACCCAATTGGGTATTGCGTGGGGCGAAGCGACGTAGCGATCCCCCCGCCGGGACGACGTATCGTTCGCCAACGAGATTGCCGCGCTTCGCTCGCAATGACAGCAGAAAGGACGCTGGCATTGACCATGCAACGGGCACTCGCAATGACAACGGAACGGGCGCTCGCAATGACCGTTTGAACGCAAGTGGGTACATGCCAGATGCGTCGGATACTTGGTGCGGTCAGGGTTTCGGTGCAGTGATTTGGTTCGTTCTGCCAGAGCCTGATGGTCGTTTGTTAGCCCCACGGCCGGGGATGGTACGCAAAGGCTTAGCCCCTGTTTCGGATCACTGCGGGCCGACCGCGAGGGTCATGGCCGCATCTCCCAGGATAGTGGCGTCTCCTGTGGCCGCTGAGGACCGCGCCGGCGAGATGCCCGGGTGGGCACGGTGGCGGTCCCTGTCGTCGTACGACCAGGTATTGCGATTTTGATGCTAACGGATGGCCGTGAACGACCGTATGGCTCTGGCTGAGCGAATTATCACCTGACGGAATTGATTATGGAACAGGAGTTCGCCTATGTCAAGAGGGGGTGTTGCTGCCGCGTACCCAGTTTGGCATTGGGCAGGACGAAGCGGCGACGGCTCTTCCGGCGACGAGATTGCCGCGTTTCGCTCGCAATGACGCGGGATAGGGCGCTCGCAATGACAAACTGGGTGCGCGTGAGGAGCATCGCCGGCATGAGGCTGGCCGGTCGTCCTCGTGCTGCGCGGGTCATGCTCGTTCGCAACCCCAAAGGCACGCTATGCCACGGCGTTAAAAAGTGTGCTAGGGTACATATGCCATGAAGCGCGGGAAACCCATCATGCCCAACTTTGCGAGCGAAGTGTCTCGTCAATCCCTTCTACGCATTCCGTTTCTGATGGCCGTGTTGGCTGTTTGCGCAGCGCTGGTGGCTTGCGAGCAAACACCCACAGAAACTCCGGACAGTGACTACCAGGCTACCGTTGAGGCGTTGTTGCCAACCGCCGATCCCACGGTGCCGCCCACTCCGACGTCGGCCCCACCCACCGACATGCCGGCGCCAACATATACCCCGAGGCCTCAGCCCACCTATACACCCTGGCCCACGCCGACCAAGGCTACGACCGAAGACCGGCAACCGGCGATACCGTTCAACGCGCAGATGCTGGGCGGATCGGAATTTTCGCTGCAGGAAGCCTACGGTTCGCCAACCCTTCTGGCATTTTGGGCGCCTTGGTGACCACACTGTGGGCGGGAGTTGCCCGCCGTAGCATCCCTCTACCGGGAAAAACTGGATGCCGCAGGTATCGACGTGGTCGGAGTCTCTCAGTTCAACACCTCCGAAGCTGCAACGGTAGAATTCGTAGAGCGCAATCAGCTCACCTTCCCCAACGTATATGACGAACAGGCGCAACTGGCTGGGGCATATGGCATCAGGGGAGTCCCCAGCTACGTGTTCATCGATAAACAGGGCCGGATCGCCCATGTCAGCTCTGGAGCGCGGGGCGTCGATTTGATCGAGTCCTGGCTGGACCAACTATCAGCGGAATAATTTGCGTCGGGATCACTGACCGCCATCTCTTGCGCCGATCAACTATTGACCGTACAATTGTTCGTAATTCGAACATGAGGTCGCAAAATGAGCGCTTATTCTGCTGCACAAAAGAACAATGGTTCCATGGTACCAACCGACGCGCCCCGCATGATAGCAAGGTGGGAGCGATTGGGCCGTCCTGCCATCGAGTTGGAGCCCGGGGTTATCGTCAGCAACCTGGAACGATGGTTGTACAACAACCCGCCGGCACCGGGACCGACCCTCGGAAGAATTCGAGAATACCTGTACGTCGACACTTTCGGCATTAGCGCGAAAGCAGCCTGAGCTCGCCGTGACGTTGCGCCTCTACCACGATTTGGCCCACCTCTGGCCGATCATCAGTCCGCCGGAGGAATACCGGGTCGAAGCGGCGGAGTGGCGAGATTTGATCTGGGAGGAGTTCGGGTGGACAGGGAACCAGCCGGCGTGGGACCCGAGAGCCAAGTTGTTGGATCTGGGCTGCGGCGGCGGGCATCTGCTGTCGCACTTCACGTCCTATTTCACCACGGAAGCCGTGGACGTATCCCCTGAGATGTTGGAAATCTCGCGGGGCCTGAACCCGACCACCGTCCACCACCTTGGAGACATGCGCACCATCCGGCTCGGGCGCACCTTTGAGGTGGTCACCATTCACGACGCCGTGAACTATATGGTGAACGAAGAAGACCTGCGCGCGGCAATCGAGACCGCCCAGGCGCATCTGGAGCCCGGTGGGCTGGTCCTCCTTGCTCCAGACTGCCTGCGAGATACATTCGGCGGCTCCCGGGTGGTGGACTGGACGCGCGAAACCGAAGACCAGTACGTAACTTTCATCGAATATGTTGCGCAGCCGTCGCCAGAAGCGACCACGCTTGAGTCGGTTTTCTTGTTCATAATCAACCGCGACGGCGAGATCCAGGTGGAGGTGGACCGCCATACCAGCGGGCTGTTTCCCAAGTCCCGGTGGCTGGACTCGCTGAGTGACGCCGGCCTGGAGGCAAAATACGTGCAGACCGACGGGTACGCGGGCGGCTTCGGGGGCAATCTGTTCGTGGGGCGAATGCCAGGTTAGACCAGAACGACATCCGGCCAGTCGTTTTGGGCAGGGCCGCCAAGCCGAGTTATAATTCCCGCAGATCCCAGGAGGCAGCGACCATGACCCAACCGAACGCAATCGCTACCGAGCGCCTTTGGACTTACGACGCTGTACGCGTTAGACAGGCAGGAGCGGAAACCCGCGTGACGCTATCGGCCGAGGACATCGCCGAATACGCGGCCTGCGCTCAAAACCCCGACCCCAGATATTCGATGCCGGCCCTCGGGCAGGATTCCGGGCCCGTGATTGCAATGCCCACCATGGCGTTGACCTACGCGCCGTTGCTCCGGGACGAAATCGCCGAAGCAAACGGTTTCGTGGCGCAGGAGCGATCACAAACCAACCGCCGCCAGACCCCATTCGCCAAGTGCGAGATGCGCTGGTATCGACCCGTGCGTTCGGGCGACACCCTCACCGGCACGCGCCGGGTGTACCAGAAATACGAGCGGCGGGGCAGCAAGTTCGTGACGTTTCGGGTTTCCGCATTTGACGAGGCCGGCGCGGTCGTCGCCAGCTACGACTACACCTGCATATTCGAATATTCAGCCGGGCAACGGTCGGTTCCCGAGCTGTACTCCGGCGCACCTCCCGCCGCTGACGTGGGGGCGGTTCCGGACCCAACACAGTTCCTCACCTGGGAGGACGCCCATGCCGGAACTCCTCTGCCTCGCACGCTGTCAGTTGGCGAAACCACCGAAAACATTCTCCGCAAAAACGCCCACCGACTGGCCGGCCGTACCAGCGAAAGCAACATTCACACCGACGAGGAATTCGCCCGCCAGAACATATTCGGCGGAGCGGTCAACGCGGGACCGGCGACAATGTCCTACGTGGACCGGTTCATCGGACTCAACGTCCCGCCTGAGGCCCTGTACAACGGCGGAAACCTGGTGATGCGGGCCATCACCCCGTTCCGTGCGGGCGACGTGGTGACCTTTTCCGGCGAAGTGACTGGAACGGGCGGCAACCTGTACGGCCAACGCAAGGTCCAGTGCCGCATTCGGGGCGTCAACCAGCGCGACGAACTCGTGTGCCTGTCGGACGCTACTCTAAGCTTCGGATAATCGCCATGGAAGCACACGACGACAGCGACGTTCTGGAAACCCAGGTGCGATCCGCCCTCAACGATCTGGCGTTCGCCGCATGGGAATGGATTTCTATCGATCCGCAGTACGGGGACACCGCTGACTTTTGCGCCCAGTACGGCTATGACCTGGCTCATTCCGCCAATACCATCATCGTCGCCAGCAAACGGGGAGCGGCCGCCTATTCCGCCTGCATCGTGCGGGCCTGTGACCGCCTGGACGTGAATCGGCGAGTGCGCCACCTGATGGGGGTGTCTCGGGCCTCGTTCGCGACTCCCGAAGAAACCCGCGAGGTGACAGGCATGATGATCGGCGGCGTGACGGCTTTGGCATTACCAAACGACTTGCCCATCTACGCCGACGAGCGATTGTTGGAAATGGACTACATCATCCTGGGGGCGGGAAGCCGGTCGGCCAAGGTGAAAATGCCTCCGCAGGAACTGAGGAAGTTGCCGGGCTTGGAATTCATAGACGGTTTGTCCCAGTCGGGCGGTTAGCGGTGCCGGCAATGCCAGGCTGGAGTCGCTATAATGGCCCCGACTCGCCGCATCGACCTGCCGCGCCCCGGCGCGGACAGCGACGGAGGTACCATGCCCATCATCCAACGTCCTTATGTTCCGCCCGAGGATAAGCCTCCCCAGGAGGATGCTTACGTCAACCCGGGCGACATCGCCTCCCTAAACGTGAACACGGCGGCCGCGCCGACCGCATCTCCAGCCGAGGGTCCCAGTTCACTGGACCCCATAACGTTCTACAGCGACTCGTTCCACATCTTTAGCAGCCTGTACTCGGCTGTGCTGTTCTTCGGCGAGCAGGTTGAAGAGCGGGAACCTATCCTGCGGGCACGCATCAAGGTCAGTCCTCAGATGATGAAAGCCATCGCAGTCCTGTCAGCCAAGCACGTGCGGGATTACGAAGCAGCCGTTGGCCCGATCACGTTGCCCGATCAAGTCTATGCCGCCTGGGAGATCGAAACCGACGGTCACGCTCACTAACCCGCGAGGCCTAGAATGACCGCTCCTGAACAACCCGGCGAGGTGACGGAACCCCGATATGGGCTCCGGGACCCGACCGATGACATTGGCGATGGCCGCACACTGGCTGAGGACATCTCCCTGCCGGTCGCGGTTGTTCCCAACACCAACACCGCGCTGCCTGACGCTTGGACGTGGCAAAACACCTCGACCAGCCAGCCCAACGCCGCCACGTTCCACATCAACCACAGCGACGTCACCAGAGCGTTTGCCGACATGCTCACCGCCGACGATAGCCCTCGGGAAGCGCCTTTCGTGGTTTCGAAGGACATCCCGGTGGTTATCATCGATAGCCTGGACCAGTATTGGGCCGGCGAATCCCGCGCGGCGCTGCCCCTCAACGGTCTCAGAGTCCCGGTGTCCGCAGATACCGTGGCAGAGGCCAAGCGCAAGCTCGCTGCGGATCTCGCGGCCCAGGCGCGCCTGCTGTTGCTCCTGTCGCGCGGCGGGACACCGCTAGCTCCGGAGCTTCAGGCAAACTTCCTGATGTTGACCGAGGTGTTGAGCCCGCGCGAACGGTAATCGGGTCGACAGTTGCCTAAGAAGTGGAGCCGGTTCAAAACCGGCCCCACTTCTTTTTGGGTGAACGGCAGACACACGTTACTGTCCGTTCGCCTCCTGCATAGCTGCCAGCACCGCCGTCGGCGACAGCGGGAGCTTGTTCACTCGAACCCCCGTTGCGTGGTAGACGGCGTTGTGCAACGCGGCCAGAGGGGGAATGATCGGGGCTTCGCCCACGCCCCGCAATCCGTAGGGGTGACGCGGGTTGGGAACTTCCACCACCACGGTTTCGATCATGGGCAGGTCCAACGCCGTCGGCATGCGATAGTCAAGGAAGCTGGAGTTGAGCATGTGTCCGTCATCCGCATAGGTGTAGTCTTCCGACAACGCCCAGCCCAACCCTTGCACGGTGCCACCCTGCATCTGTCCCTCGACATAGCTGGGGTGCACCGAGGTCCCGGAGTCGATGAACGCCGTGCACCGCAGGATTTCCACCTTGCCGGTGTCGGGATCAACTTCCACATCTACGATGTTACCGGCGAAGATTGGGCCGACGCCGGTTGACGTGGCCGAGGCAGATGCGGTGAGCGGACCACCGGTGCGCATCATGCGTCCGGCAGCCTCGGCGAATGTCATGCTTTCCTCGGTACTGGTGCACGTGAACACACCATCGGCGAAGGTGACGTTTTCTGGGTCGACCTCCCACACCATCGCGCAACGCTGGGCCATTTGGTCGCGCAGATCTTCGGCAGCGGCGATGGCGGCCAGGCCGGTGTCAAAGGCGATGCGGCTGCCGCCGGTGGATGCCGTCCAGCCCACGGTGTCGGTGTCGACCACCGTCGGTGCGATATCGTCGATTTCGATGCCCAGGGTTTCTGCAACTTGCATGGCTACCGCGGTGCGCGTGCCGCCGATGTCGACGGAGCCCGTGATCAGGTTCAGCGTGCCGTCGGCGTTGATGTTTATCGTGGCGGAGGAGGCCTGTCCGGCCTGCCAGCGGAACCCTACGGCTACGCCGCGACCTCGGTTGGGTCCTCCCACGGGCATCTGGTTGTGATCGCTGTTGATCATCGCCTCTTCCATTTCACGACAGCCAAACACGCGATGCGGGACGCCGTTGGGCATGCGATCGCCTTCCTGGACGGCGTTCTGGAGGCGGAGATCTATGGGGTCCCGACCGAGCATGTCGGCCAGTTCGTCCACCACCGCTTCCACGGCAAACGCCACCTGTGGTTGACCCGGCGCCCGGTATGCCTGGACTTTCTGCTTGTTGCATACGACATCCAGGCCATCCACCAACATGTGGTCCATCTTGTACGGGCCAAAACCGGAGAGCGCGCCGCCGCCCACCGGCGAGCCGGGGTACGCGCCGGCTTCGTACACCATGTAGAGCTGTCCGGCGACCATGGTCCCGTCGTTCTTGACCCCCATTTTGCAACGCATGAATGTTGCCGACGCGGGGCCGCTGCCCACGAACACCTCGGTGCGGTCCATGATCACCTTGACTGGTCGGCCGGCCTTGCGAGACAGCGCGGCGGCAACCGGGTCCAGATAGGTGATGCCTTTCGCGCCGAACCCGCCTCCGATTTCCATGGGAACGACGGTGACCTGTGATTCGGGGACGCCGATGATCGCGGCGGTCTGGGCGCGGATATTGAACGATCCTTGTGTGCTGGTCCACACGGTCACGCGGCCGTCGGCAGACCACATGGCGGTGGAAACGTGGGGCTCGATGTAACCCTGGTGGACAGTCTGCGTTTCAAACTCGCGTTCGATCACGATGTCAGATTCGGCGAACCCCTGCTCAACATCGCCGACATTATGCTGGATGTGGCCGGCCACGTTGCTCTTGACGCCGGTATCGTCGCCGCGGGCGAAACGTTCCTGCCGGAAATAGGTGGTCATGTCGTCGTGGAGCAGCGTGGCGCCTTCGGCCATGGCATCGCGCCAGGAGAGCACCGTGGGCAGCAACTCGTAGTCGACTTCCACTAGATCCAGCGCCTCTTGCGCGATATGCCCACTGGTCGCGCAAACGGCGGCTACCGCGTGGCCGGCGTATAGGGCTTTGTCCTTTGCCATCAGGTTTTCGGCGATCATCCGGGCGTTGCCTTGAACTTCCGCGAAGTCCAGGAGCCGGTCGTCGATGATTGGAAAGTCCGCCGAAGTGACCACCGCAACGACGCCCGGCAGGGCCTCGGCTTTGCTGGTGTCGATACTGCGGATGCGCGCGTGAGAGTGCGGGCTGCGGAGCACCCTGGCATACAACATGCCGGGCAGGTTGATATCGGCTCCGTAGCGGGCAGCACCGGTCACCTTGTCCACGCCGTCGTGGCGAACCGGACGGGTGCCGATGACACGGTATTTCTGAGCGGGGTTGGCGGTGGTTGTCATGGGATTCCTCCAGTAGCTCGGCGGTCAAGCGCCGGGAACGGGTGTTGGACCGTAGCTGTATCGGGCGGGTCGCCGGGGCGCGACCGCTATTGCCTGAGGAAATCAGGCAGGAAATATTCTCGCGTGGGGTCGTGGGGCATCCCGGGCATGTCTGCCCGTACGATGCCGTCGCTCTCCAGGGCGGAACGAACGATGCCCTTGTTGAACGGGCTGATGTCGTCATCCGCCATGAAATCCTGGACGGGCATCCAGAGGCACTCCTCGATCTCTTTCTCGCCCATCTTTATCTGGTGGGTCAGCGCTTTAAGTCGGCAAACAAAATAGATATCCGATTTGCCATACCGATATCCGTGCCAGTGGCGGAAGCAGGCCAGCGCTTGGAATTCGGCTTCGATTCCGGTTTCCTCTAAGACCTCGCGGACGATGGAATCGACGATGTTCTCTCCCGGCTCGAGGGCCCCGCCGGGAAGCTTGTAAAAGGGTGGCCGATTGTCGATACGGTAGCGTTCACACACCACCAACAGTTCGTCCCGATCGTTCACCACAACGCCTCCGGCGCCCACATAGTGGGTTGCATAGGTCGGGATGAACGAACCGGATATCAGGGTAAGCGTTGCCGTGATCCCGTGGTCGTCTGCGTGGTGGTAGCCGAACCCGCGTTCCACAGCGATTGGGACGTGAGAAGCCAGAGTGATCGGAATGTCCACCCAGGCCACTTCGTAACCCGTATCCCGCCACTCCGCTATGGAGGCGTCCAACCGCGCGGCAAATTCGTCTGGGTCGAAGGGCATCTCGGCAGTATTAACGACTATTCCGCGGAACGGGTTGGGCGTAGCGGCCAGGGGCGAAACCATCGCGCGCCTCCGAACAAATCAGGTCACAACAGGCAACGGCGGCAGTATAGCACAAGGCCGGATGGGTCCATGGGCACGGTGCTTCGAAACGATCGCGACGGGCATTCGATCCATCAAATTTCGCCCTATCCGCCGTCGATGTAACTGTTCAGACTTGAGGGGAAGCGAGTAGTTGACGGCAGGCGTTGAGGGTGTTGAGACCTTGTGCCCGCCAGGTGCCGAAGATTGACGCCAGCGTCATCTTGGTGGCAGTACCCCGGTCCGAGCGGGTGCCCCCACTGACCTTGCGGCTGACCACCAGATGGCGGAGGCTGCGCTCGGCGGCGTTGTTGTCCGGCGGCACCTCCGGTTCGGCCACGAAGACGAAGAGTTCTTTGATGTGGTTCTCCATGCGTCGGCACAGCCTGGCCTGGACCGCCGACGGGTCATCCAGAAAGGGACGGCAGAGGACCAGCAATCGTCTTTCCAGGGCCATTTTGGCGGTGCGGCGTTGTTGCTCTGCGGGGTGGGTAAAGGCCGTGGCCTGACGGTAGAGTTGGTGGACGGCGTCAGCCCACTGGGACAGCGATCCATCATCTGGGTAGAGTGATCGCAGGTCGTGGATGTCCCGCAGCAGGTGGGCCCAGCAGCGTTGTTTGGGACCCGCATAGTGGTGGTAGGCGGCGTAAAAGTCGCTGACCAGCACACCGGCGAAATCGTCGCCCAAAACCTCGTCCACTACCGCCTTGCCCCGGTTCCGTCGCAGGAAGTACCGCAGGTTGGGGGTGCTGAAAGTCCACACGTAGCCGTTGTGTCCATCCTGTCGCCAACCCGTCTCATCGGCGTGGACCACCGGACTGCCTCGGACCTGTTCCAGGATGTCCGCCACCACCCGTTGGGCCTTGCCAGCCACTTGCTGTGTGGCCGCCACGATGGCCCCCAGGCTGAGTTGCAGCCCATGCACGGTATCCAGGTGCCACTGGATGGTGCGCAACGGCAGCCTGGCTTCCTCCCGCAGGACCGCAATCAGGCTGATGACGTTGATCCCCAGGCGCTGCTTGCCCATCACCACGCCGTCCAGTTGCGCTTTGGGAACACAGCAGCGTCGGCAGCGGGGACAAGTGCGGGTCAGGTAAACGTGCTCGGTTACCTGCGCCGGAACCTGCGGCAGGTCGATCACCTCCCGAGTGCGCTGGGCCCAACCCCCAGACAACTGGGTCCCGCAGTCGGGACACTGCTCCACCACATGCTCCACTCGGTGGGTGGGCGTCATACGGGCTCGGGCAAAGCCGTGAGGTCGGGGTTTGCGAGGTTCCTTGGACTGGGCTGGCTTCCGGTCTGCTTTGGGTTTCAGACCGGGCATCCGGCGGGAGCCTTGGGGTTTGGCTTGCCCTTCCAACTGGGCAATGCATTTCTCCAGCCGCTCAATGATGGCCTGCTGTCGGACGATGATGCCAATCAGAACATCCCGGTCGGCAGTCCTGAGATCGATTTCGGTATCCATCCCAGTTATATGACATAACCACCACCCTCAGCGCCAGCCACCCGCACACCAAGTTCCGCCAATTCGCCTCACCAACTCTGAACAGTTACCCGTCGATATATTGTATTGACACCCACGATGACTAGCCATAGAATGCCTAGGATAAGGTTAGGAACTCATCGGACAAATGACAAATGAGTTCGGTTTCAAATTCGATAGGCCATATTATTATCGAAATTCGTCCAATCCAGCCCACTATTGACCGTTCCCCGCAAAGACAACAGGGTGAAAAGCCGCCGGACGACAGGCTTGCCGGGCGGTTGGCACGAACGAGAGGAGAGCAGCCATGGCCTTTCGATATATCGCATCCCCCATCCCGACCATAGGAGCAATGCTCGCGCTGGTTATGTTGGCGGCGGTGGCGTGCGGTGGCGCCGAGGCTCCGGCGCCGGATGATCTTGGAGCAAGCCAGACTGGCGCCTCCAACACCACCGGAACCCAATCTCAACAGGCAGCCACGTCTGCGCCGGCTACTCAATCCGAGCAAGCCACCTCGGCGCCGGCCGCCCAGTCCGAACGGGCCACCCCACCCGTTCAACAGGTGGGACGGCAACAGGCCCAATCGGCCGACGCCACGCCCACGCCTGTAGCGGCGGCGTTGCCCACCGAGGTGGTGGCCGACCCGATAACGTTGGAAAACCTGATTGCCATATATCCTGACGTGGTATACGGCGGGATTTTGCGGCGGGGCGGATACTACGACCCTGCGCACTTCGACCTGCTGCAAGTGTCCAGCGTCACTAATTCCTTCAAGCAGATGATGCTGTACAACAACATCCTGCGCTACAACCCCATCGACGCTGGAAAAACTATTATCCCGGACCTGGCCACCAGTTGGGAAGTTTCGGAGGACGGAAAAACTTGGACCTTCCCCATACGTGAAGAGGTCAACTTCCACGACGGTACGATCTTAACTGCCGACGACGTTGCCGCGTCCTGGTCCCGGGTTATCGATCCCCCGACAGGCGTGGTTAGCGCCCGGAAGGGTCTTTACAGCCCCTTCGGACCCACCATCGAAGTAATCGACCCGCTGACTGTGGCGTTCAATTTCGAGACGCCGCCACCGCTGAAATACGGGCTCAATGCGTTCGCGCTGGAATGGCACGCAATTTTTCCTAAATCGTTCCTGGAAGAGCACGGTTACGACCTGAAGATTGCTGGGCAAAACGCCCCCAGCACCGGCGCGTTCCGATATCTGGAACATCAGCAGGGCGAGGTTTGGAAGAACGAAAAATTCCCCGACTATTGGAACGAAGGACTTCCTTTCCTGGACGAAGTCTGGACGTACCCGTTGGAGAACAGCACCAACCGTTCGGCGGCCTTGTTGGCCGGTAACGTCGATTTCGCACAGACTATCGACCCGGCCGCCTACGAGCGCATGCAGGACGATCCCAAGTTCATGGTCGAGCCCTTCTCGTCTTACTCGTTCGGCGGGATCTGGTTCAACACCGACCGGGAACCCTGGGACGATGTCAGAGTGCGCAGAGCCATGTGGCTGGCGTTCGACCGACTGTCGGCCCACGAAGTGGTGAGCGAATGGCTGTATGGTTACCCTGGCGGTATGGGCTGGACCCTTCCCGAGCAAGCGTACCAGTTGCCGCAGGCCCAGATTGACGATCGGCTGGTATTCGACCGGGATGCCGCGATCGCCCAAGCCAAGCGACTGATGGCTGAAGCCGGTTACGCCGACGGCATTAAAAATGTTGACCTGCTGCAACGTCAGCCGGACAGCCCCTGGTATTCAGCCATCGCACAAATGGCCGAGTTGCAGTACCGTAGCATCCTGGGCATTGAATCCACGATTCGTCCGGTTCCTTCGGCAATATGGTTTGAAGAGTTGGCTAATCGCAACTTCGACATCACGGTGGGGGCCATCGCCTCTCCGTTCATTGACCCGTCGGCGTACATGAACAGCTTCTACCGATGCGGCGGCGGGGAAAACCACTCGAACTACTGCAACGAGGAGTTCGACGCCATCATGGCGCAGGTGGACACGGAACCGGACTTGGAGAAGCGCTACGAACTGGTGCAACAGGCGGCTAAAATGCTCGATGATGACCCGCCGGTGGTGGAGTGGTGGTACAACCGCACCCTCGCCGGTTGGCTGGAGTGCGTCCATGGCATTGAGGGCAAGCACGGCGCTCTGGTTCACAACCTGGACCGAATGGACACCGTGTGGATGGAAGAAGGTTGCGGCCAGTAACCGGCCTCCTTATCAGAGCGAGCTTGCCAGTGGCGGGCGACGCAACGCCGCCCGCCTCACATCCTAACCCACCCAATCGCGTTAACTCCGCTGGATGTTCTGATGCAAAAATACATTCTCCGTCGGGTACTGTTGGCGATTCCGGCCATTATCGGGCTTACCATCATTATCTTCCTGGTGATGCGTATCCTGCCGGGTGACGTGCTTACCGTGATGTTTGGGGAAGAGGGCACCTTGCAGCTCAGCGAGGAGGATCGAGCCCGAATCATCGCCAGCCTGGGCTTGGATAAGCCAATTTACTTGCAGTATGTGGACTGGCTCAAGGACATTGTGACCCTGAAACTGGGCCAGTCCTTCTGGCGTTCTGACACAGTGATGGACTTGGTCATAAACCGGGGCCCCATCACCCTGGAGATCGCCGTCATTTCCGTGATTCTCTCGTGGGTCATTGGGTTGCCCGTGGGGATACTGGCCGCAATGAAGAGAAACACCCCATTCGATTATGCCGGGCGCTTCTTCTCCATTCTGTTCCTGGCGATTCCGAATTTCTGGCTGGGCACGCTTATCGTGTTAACACTGGTGCTGACGCTGGAATGGAAAGCTCCGCTGGGAGTCATAAACCTGTGGGAGGACCCGTGGGCTAACTTGCAAATTATTTGGGGGCCAGCCTTGGTGCTAGGCATGGGACAGGCCGCGTACGTCTGCCGAATGGCGCGTTCGGCGCTCCTGGAGACGATCCACGAGGATTACATCCGCACTGCCCGAGCCAAAGGCCTGGCAGAACGATTGGTAATCTTGAGACATGCGCTCCGGAACGCCATCATGCCAGTTATCACCCTATCCGGCGTGCTGCTGGGGTTCCTGATCGGCGGGTCGGTGGCAGTGGAGCAGGCGTTCGGTGTGCCCGGACTGGGGCGCACCCTGGTAGCCGCGTTCTTCGAGCGCGACTACGTCGTCATTCAAAACCTGGTGTTGATCTACGGCCTCGTGTTCGTTCTCACCAATTTGCTGGTTGACATTTCTTACGCTTGGATCGACCCGCGCATCCGCTACAGCTAACCTCGAAACAGAACACACTTGTCTGGAGTAGTCTCGTGGCACAGGTAACCGCTACCGACGTCATCGTACAGGATGCAGAGCGCCGCACCAGAAACTGGGTAGGGGCGATAGTAAACTTTTGCCAGCGCAATCCCGTGGGGGCCATCAGTGGACTGGCCATTTTTGGCATCGTGTTCGTCGCCGTTTTCGCGCCTTATGTTGCAACCCACCATCCCACGGAATACGCCGACTTTCAAGCGTTGCGCGAGGCGCCCGGGCCGGCCCACTGGATGGGCACTGACGACATCGGTCGGGACTTGTACAGCCGCGTGGTGCATGGGGCGCGGATCTCGTTGTTCGTCGCCCTGGTGGCGGTGCTGGTGGGGGATCTGGTCGGCGCGGCCTGGGGCGTCGCCACCGGATACATCGGCGGCCGGTTTGACATGTACAGCCAACGGTTCCTCGAGTTGATGATGTCCTTCCCCACGCTGATCCTGGCGATGATACTGGTATTGGCCATGGGTGCCGGGGTCTGGACTGTGATCGTTGCGATTAGCATCACGCGCATTCCCTTGTCAGTCCGCGTGATCCGGTCGGTTACCTTGAGTGTCAAGGAAAACGCGTATGTGGATGCGGCGCAGGCCATCGGAGCGTCCAGCGGGCGGGTAATGATTCGACACATCTCACCGCAATGCGTAGCACCCTGGCTGGTGCTGGCAACCGCCCACCTGGGTTCGGTGATCATCCTAGAGGCCTCGCTGGGATTCCTGGGAGTGGGCATACCCATGCCCACGGCCACGTGGGGCAATATGCTAGGAGGGCCGGTGGCGGCCGGCCTAATCCCACGCTGGTGGATGGTAGTCTTCCCTGGCGTGGCGATCACCGTGACCGTACTGGTCTTCAACCTGTTTGGCGACTCCATCCGCGACGCGCTGGACCCGAAACTGCGCGGGCGGACCTAGCCGTCCCGCGCTCCAGGTCAACTGCCCACGGTGCGTCGACGATACCGGTATGGAGAAACCGTCAGCCGTAGCGGCCGGCGGTTTCGTGACGTCAGGATTTGGCTGGCGATTTCGATTGTCGTCATATTGCTGCTGGCGCTTTGGACCGTGCGAGCGTTTCAACTGATGCCGCTGTTAATCTCTCCGCCGCAAGTCGTTTACACGTTCAACTCCTCCGAAGATCGTCACGATTGGGCCTCGGTGCGAGGGGACGCCAGCGGGACCGGATGGTCGCCAGAGTCGACTCTGGAGCCGCCGTTCTCCACCCGGTGGCAGATATCCACTCCGGGGAAGGTGCTGGGCACGCCGGCTGCGGTGGGAGACCGGCTGTTCATTGCCACGGAAGACGGACTCGCAATTTCACTGGACGCTGATACCAGCAAAACAGCCTGGACGTACGACATCGGTTCGCCGTCCGACAGCGCTCCGGCGGTTGCCGGTAGCTTCGTTTACCTGGGCACCCGCGATCACCGCGTGCTGGCGCTGGACCGAATCACGGGCGATCTGCGCTGGGAGCGCAACCTGGAAAACATCGTGCTGGGCTCGCCCATCGTGTCGGACGGCACGTTGTACATTGGATCGACCAACGGGAACCTCGAAGCCCTGGACGCGTCCACCGGCGAGCCGCGGTGGTCCGCCGAGGCCAATGGCTGGGTGGTCGCCCATCCGGCTACCGATGGCGCAATCGTAGCCGCCACGTCACTGGGGGAACGTTTCGTGACCGTCGACCCTGACACCGGGCGGCGGCGCCTCGTTTTCTACTCCGGAACCCCCGTGGCCGGCGGTCCGGTCATCGCCGACGGGCGCGCCTTCTTTGTCACCAACCGGGGAGGGGTCTGGGCGGTGGACCCCTCGGCCATCAGCCGGCCGTTCAGTCGCTTCGCCTATGTCGCCAAGTTCAACTTTTTCGCGTGGCGCCTGCGTTCCGACCCGCCACGGCAGACGGGCACCCGGTGGGTTGGCTCCGCACGTGGCAGGGTCAAGCACAGTCCCGCCTATGCCGGCGGAAACCTGTTGGTGGTCAACGAGTCATCCAAGGTTACCGCGTTCGGCGGCCCCAACGGATCGGTTGCCTGGGAAGCGCAACTGGACGGAGAGGTCATCGCGGAACCCGTGGTCGCCGGCGGTACGTTGATACTGGGCACGGCTGACGGTCGCCTCCATGGATTGAACGTCGCTACGGGGTCAACCGAATGGATACACGACACGGGCGGCCTGGCGCTATCTGCGGCACCATCCGTGTCCGATCGCACATTGTACCTACCAAGCACGGACGGGAGGCTCGTGGCGCTGGAGGGCCGATAAGGCCTGCGCTCGGGCGAGACGGTGACGGCCTGATCGCGGTTGACGCTCGATTCTCCCGTGCCTATACTCGCCGCACACCCGACAGTCCTTTGAGAGCGCACAGTCCAAGATGACGCAAGCAACGCCCCACCAACGCGATCTGGCCGGAGAATCCTGGGATCCGGGTCAGTATCTGAAATTCGCTGACCACCGGCTTCGGCCGGCTCTGGACCTGATGGTACGCATCCCATTGGAGCGCCCTCAAGTCATCTACGACCTGGGTTGTGGCAGTGGCAACGTGACCCGACTGCTCGCCGACCGTTGGCCGCAATCCGACGTCATCGGCATGGACAATTCCCCCGAGATGCTGGCGCAGGCCGCAGGATCGGGTGACGGCTTCGCACCGACCAGGGTCCGATGGGAGGAGGGAGACCTTGCCGGCTGGCGACCGTCCGAAACGCCGTCGGTCTTTTTCTCCAACGCGGTGATCCAGTGGGTACCCGACCATGATGAGTTGGTGCCTCGCCTATGGAATATGCTGCCTTCCGGCGGCTGCTTGGCGATCCAAGCTCCCCTGAGTTGGGACATGAGATCGCACCAGATCATGCGCGAAACCCTCGAAAACGGTGGCGCGGGAGGGCGACCCGTGGGCTCCCCGGAATTGCGCACTGCCGTCGGAAACCGGTGGGTCCAGGATCCCGACTTCTACTACGACCTGCTGGCTCCCCAGGCCGACCACCTGGACGTCTGGACCACGGAATACCAGCACGTGCTGACCGGAGATGACGCCGTACTCGAATGGGTCACCGGCACGGGACTACGCCCAATCCTCAACGGCCTTGAAGACGAGGAGCGGGAAACCTATCTCGCCGAGTATCGGCGCCGGTTGAACGCCGTGTACCCGAAGCGGCCGGACGGTGTCACCCTATATCCATTCCGGCGGCTGTTTTTCGTCGCCATCAGACGGTAACTTGCCGCCGGGCCAGGCGATCGTAGTCGCCGAGCACTGTGGCAGTTCCACATCAGTTTTGACGATCACGCATCTGGAGGTGCAGACATGACGGTTTTGGTCTTGGGAGCTTCCGGTTTCATCGGGCCCCGCGTGGTGCGCAAGTTGGTGGAGCGCGGCGAGGACGTGTACGCCACCGACATCAATCCGCTGCCTGACATTCGCGGGGTGGATGCCGGCGCCGTGCGCAGCTCAAGGGTGGACATCACCGATTTCGAACAGGTCACCCGCGCCATCGTCGAATCCGAACCCGACCGCATCATCAACCTGGCCTACCTGCTGGGCGGCGGCGAAGGCAATCCGCACCACCAGATGCGCCTGAACATCCTTGGAATGGACAACTGCTTCGAGGCCGGCCGCCTGCTGGGCGTCAACCGCATCGTCTACGCCAGCTCCGTGGCCGTGAGCGGACAGCAGTCCAATTTCGGCGACCGTGATGCCAACGAGGACGACGCGACCCATGGCACCAGCCAGTACGCGGTGCACAAGATCTTCAACGAGTTCCAGGCCAAGATGTTCAACGAGAATTACGGGATGTCCATCACCGGCATCCGGCCGGCCAACGTCACCGGCCCGGACAAAGTGCGCGGCTCCGTGGACCACGTGCGATGCGTCACTCTGCCGTCCCGCGGCGAGCCCGTCAGCTTCCCGTACCAGGGAATGATGCGACTACCGATTCACGTGGAGGACATCGCCGAGGCTTTCGTACGGGTGTCCCTGGCGGATAGCAGCGAGAATCAGGTGTACAACTCCGGCGGCACGCCCATCAGCCTGGGCGATCTTGCCGAAATAGTACGCGGCTACCTGCCGGACGCTCAGATTTCGTTCGACAACGAAGGCGGCCGCGAACACTCCGGCAACTACATGGTGGACAACAGCCGGCTGCTGACGGAGTTCGAGCTTTCCTACCCACCGCTGCAGCAACGGGTCCTGGAGATCATCAACGAAGTGCGCGCCGACGCGGGGTTGCCTCCCGTTGGCTAGTTCGGGTCGAAAGACACCCGCCGCGGAATCGACGTCCCTCCACAGAACCTAATTGTGATGAAGTGGGAAGGCGGGATTTGTCCTTTGTAATCGCGCCGCTGAGGACGTTTAACTGTTGGATCCAGTTGGCGGCCACATGTCATCGTATCTACTCTACTCGTCCTTCCCACCATTTGGGTTTTCGTCGGCGTCTCTTGTACTAGTCGTTTCCTGATCGAGCACGTCCGATGAACCCCATCCAAAGTTTGCTCCCTCGAAGTGCGAACCGGAAAAATTCGCGTTAGCGAAATTAGCACCTGTCCATTTAGGATCCGAAGGAAAATCGGATTTCGCGCTTTGGTTGGTTTGGCTTCCTCTCAGATTGATATTTTTTTCGGTATCGGCGATTTTCGCGCGCCAAAAAGCGAAGGCGAGCGCATAACATCCTGCTAACAACAAGCCAAAATTGCGAAGTGTTGTGCTGTTAGACTCTCCGTCTTCTGGGCCGCACTGTAACCATGCAAAAACGGTTTGTTTGCCTGATGTAGCCTCAACGCCCGAGGGTCCTCCACTCATAGGACACTGTGGCCAGTCTCCTGGCCACCATCCCATTGGGAGCCATAAGATCAAGCTGAAGATTAAGGGTACAAACGCCAGCCCTAATACAGTAGGAGCAAAATACCACGATTTGAAAAACCCCTTAAGTCTTCGACAACATTCAGCGATGCCTTGCAACATACTTGGTCGTTCCTCCGCTTGTAACAGTAGCAATCGAGTCGACATTATAATCGGTCGCACACGCACGTGTAACGCTCGCTTACAAGGACGGCAGGGCCATTCGATTATCCAGTTTCGCTTTGCTGCCGACGGGGTATCCCGGTATACACTCATCGTTCGGATCGTTGGATGTGGCCGAGAATCGTCATCGCTCAGCAATAATCGAAAGGCCCTGACAAGGACGGTCACATGCCTTGCCGCCGCCGGCTGCGCCACATATAATGCGGCCAACAGGCTCACCCCCAACGGTTCAGCGAAGCGCCCATAGCCCGGCGACGGTTGTCGCTTCGGAGCAGTGGCCCTTTGTGACGCATCCGCAGGGCGCGGACGAGAGGAGGCTCTCCAATGGCATTACCCGACCGCATGAAGTTTGGCATCTTTATGGGCCCGTTCCACCGAGCCGGTGAGAACCCTACCCTGGCCCTGGAACGCGATCTCGAACTGGTGCAATGGCTGGACTACCTGGGATTTGACGAAGCCTGGATCGGCGAGCATCACAGCGCCGGATGGGAGATCATCTCGTCGCCGGAGATCTTCATCGGCGTCGCCGCCGACCGCACCAAGCACATCAAACTGGGGACGGGCGTTGTTAGCCTTCCGTATCACCACCCGTTCATGGTCGCCAACTGGATGACCCAGCTCGACCACATGACCCGGGGGCGCGTGATGCTGGGGGTGGGCCCCGGCGCGCTGCCCGGCGACGCTTACATGATGGGCATTGACCCCACCAAGCAGCGCCTGCGCATGGACGAAGCCCTGGGCGTCATCATGCGGCTGTTCACAGAGAAAGAACCCATAACCCACAAGAGCGACTGGTTCGAGCTGAACGAGGCAATGTTGCAACTGCGCCCGTACCAGACGCCACACATGCCGATCTCGGTGGCCTCCGTGCAGACCCCGTCGGGCGTGTCCCTGGCCGGCAAACACGGCGCGTCGGTGCTGACAATCACGACGCCGCGAGATCCGGCTGCGCCGCAGGGCATCGACCTGAGCGAGTTGTGGGACATCTGCGAAGAATCCGCCGCCGAACACAACCAGACGGTCGACCGCTTCGACTGGCGTCTAGTCTTGCCGGTTCACCTGGCCGACACGCGCAAGGACGCCTTCGAGCAGGCGCGCATTGGGGCCGGCCGGTACCAGCGGGAATACTTCGAGCACACCATGGGGCGGCCGGCGGTGGTAGATGGGCCACCCGAAAAGATCATCGACGAATTGGCCGAAAGAGGCGCGTGGATCATCGGCACCCCGGACGACTGCATCGAGGGGATCAAGCGGCTCGAGGAACGGAGCGGCGGGTTCGGATCATTCATGGTGCAGACGGTGGACTGGGCCGCGAGGGAGCATATGCTCCACAGCTACGAGTTGATGGCCCGCCATGTGATGCCACACTTCCAGGGGTCGGCCGAGGCGACAATCGCGTCCAACCAGTGGGCCTACGAGCGCAACGAGCAGCTGATGGCCGGCCGGTCTCGGGCGCTGGACCGGGCGAGAGAGGACTACGCCAACCGGAGCGCGTAGTCATTGATCGGATGTCACAAGGGCCGCCGGATCACGCTTATAACGCGCCCCGGCGGCTCTCGTTATAGTAGTCCAACTCAGGTGGAGGCCGAATATGCCACTGCATCCGCAAGCGCAAGAGGTTATCGACGCGACCCGCGCTCTGGGCTTGCCGCCCAACCACACCGTATCGCCGCAGGAAGCGCGGGCCAACGCCGCCAAGCGCCCCCGAGGCGTGGGACCGGAGGTTGGCAAGGTGCAGGACCGTAGCGTTCCGGGCCCCGCTGGCGAGGTGCCCGTCCGCATCTACACGCCGGAAGGCGACGGACCGTTCCCCGTTCTCGTCTGGTATCACGGCGGCGGTTGGGTGGTGGGCAACCTGGATTCGGCCGACGGCACGTCTCGCCATCTCTGCGCCGGTTCCCGGTGCGTGGTGGTATCGGTGGATTACCGCCTTGCTCCAGAAGCCAAGTTCCCCGAGCCCTTTGACGACTGCTACTACGCGACAGTGTGGGCCAGCGACCACGCGGATGAACTGGGCGGCGTGCCCGGCGTGGTCGCGGTGGGCGGCGACAGCGCGGGCGGCAACCTGGCGGCGGCAGTTAACATCCAAGCCGCCGAGACCGGAGACTTCCGCGTCAGCCACCAGCTCCTGGTCTATCCGGTGACGGACGTCAAGTTCGACACCGGCTCCTATATTGACAACGGTACCGGATACGGCTTGGAACGCGTTGGCATGATCTGGTTCTGGGACCAGTACCTAGCGGACCCGGCCCAAGCAGAAGATCCGCTGGCTGCGCCGCTGCAACTTAGCGCCGATTTCGATAACGTCGACGATCTGGCTCCGGCCCTGGTGATCACCGCGGAATACGATCCGCTGCGCGACGAAGGCGAGACCTACGCCCGGCTGTTGAACGAAATGGGCGTTCCGGCCGAGACCAACCGCTACGATGGAATGATCCACGGCTTCTTCAGCATAGCCAGCGTCATGGATACCGCCCGGGTGGCAATGGACGACGCCTGCCGGTTCCTTCGGGGCGCCGTAGACGACATGACCGAGGAGTACCACCGACGCCACGAGGGCGACCCGTCAGCGATGCGTAAGCTGTTGGACCCCCAGGCCGCTCACGTGCTGGAGCTATTCGACTCCATGGGGATCAAGCCCTTCCAGGAAATGGACGTCAATGAGTGCCGGGAGGTGATGAATAGCCGCCCCCGGCCGGACGGGCCAGCCGTGGGCAAGGTCGAGGACCGGATCCTGCAGAACACGCACGGCAAGGAACCGGGCGATGTGCCGGTTAGGATCTACACGCCCGCAACCGAAGGCCCGTGGGGCACGCTGGTCTGGTTCCATGGCGGTGGTTGGGTGATCGGTAACGTCGAAACTGCCGACGCAACTGCCCGAGAGATCTGCGTCGGCGGCAACTGCGTCGTGGTGTCGGTGGACTATCGCCTCGCTCCCGAGCACAAGTTCCCCACGCCATTCGAGGACTGTCTCACGGCGACCATGTGGGCGATGGCCAACGCCAACGCGCTGGGGAGCCGCTCCGACCTCATCGCCGTCGGAGGCGACAGCGCCGGGGGAAACCTGGCCGCCGCCGTGGCGCTGGCGCAGGATGACTTCCCCCAGCCTCTGGCGTTCCAGTTGCTGGTCTATCCCGCCACCGATTACGCCTACGATACCCGTTCCTACAGCGTCAATGGCCATGGCATGTTCCTGGAGACCGCAAGCATGCGCTGGTTCTGGGATCACTACGTGGACAACACCAACCTGTCGGGCTACAACATCTTCGTCTCGCCGGGCCGGGCTCGGCTGTCCGCTGACTTGCCGCCCGCCCTGGTGATCACGGCGGAGTTCGACCCGCTCCGTGACGAGGGCGAAGCCTACGCCGGCGCGCTCGAAGACGCCGGAGTTGCTACCACTCTCGTCCGGTACGACGGGGTCATCCACGGATTCTTCGGCCTACCCCACGTCATCGACAAGGGCCGCCAGGCCGTGGACGCTACCTGCGCTCAACTGTCAGGCGTATTCGGCGAGGCGCTTGGGCAGCCCGATGCCCTGGCCGCCGCAGACAACTAACCCGGGACACCCTAGCAGGAGTTACTACCATGGCCGAAACCATCCAGGAACAGTACATCCGTATGAACCCTCGTTCGCGGGAATTGCAGCCGAGCTACCGGGCCCGGTTCCCGTCCGGCAGCCCGGGTCACGACGGCTACACCTCCGACCCCTTCCCGGTGGTCATCGCCCGCGGCAGCGGGCCGCGCAAATGGGACATCGACGGCAACGAGTACGTCGACTACGGGATGGGATCAGCATCTCTCCTGCTCGGCCATGCCCATCCCGAGATCGTCGCCGCGCTTTCCGGCGTCCTGGCTGACGGCTCGCACTTTGGAGCGCCGACCGAGTCAATGCTGGAATGGGGCGAGCGTGTCTGCACCCTGATGCCCTGCGTCGACAAGGTACGCTTCGTGGGGTCGGGCGCCGAAGCCACCATGTTGGCCATGCGAGTTGCCCGCGCCCACACCGGCAAGGAGAAGATCATCCGCTGGGAGTCCCATTACCACGGCTGGCACGACTACGTCATGCCCGGTAACCTCCCGCCCTTCGACGCGCCCGCGTCAACCGGAATACCGCAGGGCGTCATTGACTCGATCATCGTTCTGCCCACCGATCTGGCCGCGCTGGAAAACGCGTTAAACAGCGACGACAACATCGCCGGTGTGATCACCGAGGCGTCCGGCGCGTCATACGGCACGGTGCCCCTGCCCGACGGGTTCCTCGATGGCGTGCGCCGTTTGACCCGTGAGCACGGCGTCGTCATGATCCTCGACGAAGTCATCACCGGATTCCGGTGGGCGCCCGGTGGAGCGCAGGAACTCCTGGGCGTTGACCCCGACCTCTGTACCATGGCCAAGATCATCACCGGCGGTTTGCCCGGCGGCGCGGTCGGTGGCAGGGACGAAGTCATGGCCGTGATGCACCAGACGGGCGACAGCCACCACGACCGCTACGAACGTGTCCTTCACGGCGGCACCTTCAACGCCAATCCTTACGCTGCCGCCTCCGGCAACGCCGCCTTGCGCCTGGTCGCGACCGGCGAGTACAACGCCCAGGCTGATTTGATGGCGGAACGCCTGCGCGTGGGTCTGCGCGAAGTGGTGGACCGGCGCGAAGTGAACGCGACGGTCTACGGCGAATCGTCCACCTTCCACCTGTTCTTCGGGTCCCGAAGCATCGACGGCCTGGACGCGTCGCGCTTGAAGGACCAGCCGGCACAGATCCAGCGGAGCCTGCGCCAGGCCTTACAGGTTCGCGGTGTGGACCTGATGTCCCGCACCAGCGGCGTCCTGTCCGGCACCCACACCGAGGTCGACATCGACTTCACCATCGAGGCGTTCGACGGCGCCATTGCCGCCATGATGGAAGAGGGGCTGGTGCAGCACTAAACGCATCAACCCACCTTTCAAAGCGAACGGCCCTCGTCCCTCGGGACGAGGGCCAACTAGTTCTGGCTCCAGCTGAATCTCGCTTTCAATCTATTCAAGCGGGAATTCCAACCTATGCGGTCCTCATGCTGCAGTCTGCCGACGACTATCCCAGGAGCGATGCCTTGTTCTTCTGCGAATTTAGCAATAGAGGACTGAGTGAAGTTGCGGGAATCTGAGAATTGACGCCACTGTCGGCGTGGGATCAGAAAATCTGCCGCCCATTCATTCGCGGCGTTTTCGAAGTCTGCTTCTTCATAGTTTGTACCGTGCAAAAATACGTAACTCCTTGGATCCATCAAAATATGCCCAGCTTCGTGGAAAAAAGTAAACCACGCATGATCGTCGCGGCCGTGACGCAAACTTAACTGTATCAATGCCTTGTGCGGGCTTGTCCAACGGGATATGCCGCTAACCGCCATTTTGGGAAACGGTTGAACGAAGGCCAGAACGACACCGGCCGCGTTGCAATTTCTTTCCACCATCCTTAGCGTTTCGTTGGAAGGACGTCTCGTCAGAGCCCTGATGTCCGACAATTGTTCCCGAAAAGTCTCTTCGCGGTAATCGTGGCATGGTTGTCGCTCTGCCGCCAACACTCCCAAGCGTAACCAAGCAGCGAGAGCGAATTCGTCGCTTTTGAAACTAGGGGAGTGGCGGTAATCCACTAGCGCCAATTGGTGCTGTTCGCGCCATGCTTCAAGTGACCGAACTCCAAAGAATTGTAGCAACTTATCGACAAGGTCAGTGCCGGTCGCCGGTCCCTCGATTGAACCCCGTTCGATAAGCTCACTGACAGGGAATGCGTTGGCCCATTCGATCTCTCTGTGATCATGATATTTGGACTCAATATTCAACCAGATGTGTGCAGCCAATCCAGTCTGGCCCTCCAATTGGAGGGCCAAGCCATGATCGAGGGCGGCTTCGCCTGCGACCAAATCACGCAGATAGGTTTCGGACCGGTCAACTTTAGACGCCAAGTCCGAGACTGACATTCCCAGTAGTTCCAACCGTTCTTGCAGCAACGAACCTGGGGATACCACGTAGTCGGGTTCGTATTTGTACCGAGTGGTAGCCATAAATGCCATCTCTATCAGTGATAGTCGACGACTTCGACAATGACGATCGCTGTCAACTGGTCCAGATCAATTCCTCCGTCTGCTCGACGGGGAACGGGATCGATATCCGGCTCGAATACCAGGCGATACGGGTGCATCACATCCACCGCATACTGACCGGCTCTATCTTGGGTCAACTGGTGCCTGCGTTCCGGGGGGTTGGTTGGAACGTCTGATAACGACTGTGCCGTAGCCAAAACTGCCAAACGCAACTGTAGGACACGAGCTCCTTGTTCCCCGAATTCCTTTACGAGCTCACGACGGCGCGAAAACTGCCTTTGTAAACGACGAGTTCGGAAAGAAATCTCCACCGAAATAACCAGAGCAATGACTCAATTCAGTACCTACTATAGCAAGTCGCACTGTCGACGCCAACTGCTGTCAAATCGCCACTGAATCGCCGACGCGCACAACGCCAAGCTTCTCGACGATGCCATACACGCCGAAGTACGCGGCTGCGGGATCGGGACGATAGCCAAGTATCGACTTCACCGTGTCGGTGTCCGTCTCCCCCGTTTCCGGATCCTGGTTGATGATGGCGCACCGAGGGTCTGGAGCCAAGACCCGTACCACGGCGTCACCGACCGACAGGGTACGGTTCATCCAACCGTCCTCCTGGTGCTGCTCGCAGCCATCCAGAAGCAGCGTCGGGCGGAACCGATCCGTCGCCAGGCACTCGTCCTCCGACATACCCATGTGGGTCGACAGGCGCTCGACGGACGCCCGTGACAGGACCGAAATCGGAAACTCGTCGAACACCTGGCAGGGCAGATCTGACATCATCAGCGTCGCAGGCTGGCCGCAGAACTCGCTGATGGCCCCCATCCAGTCGCCCATCAAAGCGCGACTGCGCACGCGGCGGCCCCACACGATCGTCCACACTGAGCGGTCCAGTTCAGGATTTCCCTCCAGCACGGTGCCGTCGGGGAACTCGATTCGCAGCCACTCGGAGGATGCGTCCCACGAAGTCACCAGCTGCGCCAGCTTGCCCACCTGCCTACGCGTGAGCAATCGTCCCTGGCTGTTGACCAGGTAGAACCGACGGTCGTCCAGGATGCCTCCCAAGTCCAGCTTCGCCTCCGTAAGCGGCACGAGCGCCATTGACTTGACCGGCGCTATGTTGATTTCGGCAATGGTTATCACGAGTGCTACTCCAAGGACAGAAACTCGCCCACCATGTTGCGAGCATCGGTACGGTCGTAAATCTGGAAGAGCAGCGCAGCGTTGCGGGCCGCGTCGCCGCCGAAGTAGCGCTCGTACAATGTCTGTCGCCCGCCGAACGCGCTGCACGACACATCCCACGCCAGCCTGAATAAATGGATTCGCTCTTCCGCCGTTGCCGTGTCGGTGTCCAGGTAACGGTGAATGTCCTCGGCCAGTGGGCCGTTCAAGTCGGCTTCGGCCGGCAGGGCCATCAGGCTGCTGGAACCGAGGAGGTGCAGAATTTCCGCCATGCGGGGATACATGGTTATCATCTGCTTGCGGGCCACCAGCAACGGCCGATAGTCCGGGCAGAAGATCCCCCACTCGTCTGTAAAGGCCTGGGCTTCTGACGCCGCCAACAGCGCTTTGGTTATTTCCAGGTTCTCGATCAGCTCGGCGATCAGGTGTTGGGTTTGGGGCAGATCGCCGGAACCCAGCGTGTCCACCATCAACGAAGCCAGGCCCAGCATGAACTCGCACTTGACCACGTTCTTGGTGACAACCTGGTGTCCGGTGTGCGCGTTGCGGTTGGTGCGCTCTCCCCACTGGTTGCACAGGGTCACGTCGTTGTACAGGAACACCCGCTCCCACGGAACCAGCACGTCATCGAAGAAGACGATGGCATCCATTTCCTCGAACCGGCTGCCGGCAGGATGATCAAAGTGGGACCGGCCCAGGTCGACGGTATCCCGGCACTGGAATTTCAGGCCCGCGCTATCGCAGGGAATGGCGAAACCGAACGCGAACTTCCCCTCTTCGCCGGCCGGCACCCGTCGGGTGCGCGCCGGATACACCGCTATTTCGTCCGACAACGGCCCGAGCGTCGCCAGGACCCTTGCCCCACGCACCACGATCCCGGCGTCCGTTTCCTTGACCACCGAAAGCGCCACCTCGGTACGATCGTCGAACGGCGTCTGGCCGACGGAACGGCTGCGCTGCAGGTTGACCAACGTGTGGGTCATCACGATGTCGTTTTCCCGAATGTACTCGTAGTAATCAAGGATGTTCTGCTTGAACTCGGGACGATTCTGGCCGCAGTAGTCGGAGGCGGCGGCCATGGACATCACCGCCACGTTCAGGAAGTCGGGGGTGCGACCCATCATCCCGCACGACGCCAGAGCCCAGTTGGACATCATCTTGCGCCGCCGTTTCAGGTCGTCCCCATCACGCGGCATGATGAAAGAAAGACCCACCGGATCGCCGGTGGACGGCGACTCGTAGACCATGTCGTCCCGCAGTCCCGGATCGTGCTGCATGTCCAGGAGCCCAGCCACGGTACGCAGCCCGCCGGCAAAGGCGGGATGAGCGGTGACGTCCTTCACCCTCTGCCCGCTGATATAAACCTCGGCAGCCCGCTCTCTGATTCCGTCGATGTATTGGGCTCCGGTGCGCGCCGGCATCGCATGCCTCCATTTCGCCTGTGTTGCCAGTGCGGCAAGGGTATGGTATACGAGCGAAAACCGCAATCCAGGAGGCGCACCGTGCCCACTATCCAGCGTGGCGACGCCAGTTTGCACTACTATCTGGACGACTTCACCGACCCCTGGCGATCGGCTCCCCAGGCAATAGTGCTGCAGCACGGCTTTTCTCGTAGCGGCAAGTTCTGGTACAACTGGCCGCCCCTGCTCAGCCGGGAGTATCGGGTCATCCGGCCCGACATGCGTGGGATGGGACAATCGGCCATCGATCCGGCCCGCTACGAACTCACGCTGGATACACTGATAGGCGACCTGTTGACAATTCTGGACGACGCCGGAGTAGAACGAGCCGTGTACGTCGGTGAATCCTTCGGCGGCATCATGGGCATGCAGTTCGCCCATGATTACCCGGACCGGTGCCGTGCGCTGGTACTGTGCAACTCGCCGTGTCGACTGACGCGACGGGAAAGCTCGACGCCTGGCGGCAGCTGGCTCGCAACCATGGAGCAGGGTGGCATCGGTGCGTGGAGCGCGGCGACCATTAACTTCCGCCTGGACATGCGGCACGCCGCGGAGGGTCTGAAGGACTGGTACATCGCCGAGATGGACCAGACGCCGGCGGAAATTGGCCAAGCCCTGCACAGTTACCTGGACAGCCTGGACTTCGGCCCGCACCTGAAGGACATCGCGGTGCCTACGCTGCTGCTCACCGGCGACGAATCCCTTACCACCGGCATGGAGCAGCAGGAGTTCATGGCCGCCGAAATCCCCAACAGCCGCCTGGACGTGTGGCCCGGCCTGGGCCACGGCGTCAACGTAATCTACCCCGAATGGTGCGTGCAACGCATGCGGAACTTCCTGGGTGAGCGGGGAGTTTGGTGAGCGGGGAGTTTGACGACTCTGGTCGGGCAGGCACCGTGCGCTTCCCCGTCGCCAGTGATATGCTGAACTTAACGCGTGTTCAATACGATGTTTACTATGAATTCCGTCGACAAATCAGCGATTACCGCCGTAATCCTTGCAGGTGGCCAGAGCCGTCGACTGGGACGCGACAAGGCCGTCGAACCCTTCGCCGGGGAACCTCTGATCCGGCGCGTCATCCGACGGGCGTCCGAGGCCGTTTCCGCCCGCCACGTGGTGGTCGTTGTTGCCGACCCGGATCGCGCCGCTGCACTACCGTTGGACGATGAGCACCTGACCGCGGTCGATGTGTTTCCCGATTGCGGTTCGCTCGGCGGCATCTATACCGGGCTGAACGCCTCGTCGACCGAATGGTCCTTGGTAATCGCCTGCGACATGCCTTTCCTGTCCGCGCCCTTGCTGTCGCACTTGGCGGGACTGCGCGACGGCGTCGACGCTGTAGTTCCGGTGGTGGACGGCCGACCGGAACCCACCCATGCCATGTACCGGCGCGATTGCCGGCCGGCAATTGAGGCCAGGCTGCGCGCCGGGCAGCTGAAAATTTCCGGCTTCTTCGACGACGTTACCGTCCGGTACGTGCCAGAGAGTGACATCCGGAACTTCGATCCCGATTTGCTCAGCTTCTTCAACATCAACCGGCCCGAGGACTTGTCACGCGCGATGGAACTGACGCAATGAACGCCGTAACCACCGCTGGCGATACCGTCGTCGTCACCGTCGAACTATTCGGCATGGCACGCATCCACGCCGGCGTCGGCAGCGTGACCTTGGAAGTCGACGCCCGGGCGCCCGTGGCAACATTGGTGCACGCCCTCGCGCAGGAATGCCCTGATCTGCTGGGGAGCGCCCTGCACCGATCCGAGGACGGCGCGATTTCGGTCGCTGACGGGTATGCTTTGAACCGGAACGGTCTGGCTTTTTTGTCGCCCGATGTGGACGTACCGTTGGATTGGGAACCGGGCGACTCACTGCTTCTCCTGTCCAACCAGGCCGGCGGGTGATCGCTATGTCGGTCCTTTATGGCTACCGTGGGTTTGCCACGGTGGTTGACCTGACCACCGGCGAATATCGTCGCGACCCGATACCGCCGGAGACACTCCGGTCGACGATCGGGGGTATCGGACTTGGTACCTGGCTGCTGCATCGTTACGCCGGTCCCCCCGTTGACCACGACGGCGAACCTCTCTCCCATTCAGACAGGATGCGATTGCTTGACGGCGCGCTGGAGCCGGAGAACGCGCTGATTTTTGTCACCAGTCCTCTCGTGGGCACCCGTTTGACCACCTCCAGCAAGTTTGCCGTGATGACCCGGTCCCCGTTGACTGGCTTTATCGCCGACGGACTGTCCTCCAGCCATCTGGCTGTAGAGCTGAAACGGGCCTGCGGCGATGCCCTGGTTATCACTGGCCGCGCCGACAAACCGGCTATTCTCCACATCGATACCGACGGCATAGCACGCGTGCGGCCAGCCGGTCACCTCATGGGTCTTTCCACCATGGACACCGAATCGGCGGTCAAACAGGAACTGGATGACGGTAGTCGCCGTCCCGTGCGCGTGGCCTGCATCGGCCCGGCTGGGGAGAACCTGGTCCGGTTCGCCAGCATCGCCAACGACGGCGGGCGCCAGGCCGGACGCTGCGGCCCCGGTGCGGTCATGGGTAGCAAGAACCTCAAGGCCATCGCCGTGCGCGGAAATCCCAAATCCGATCCACCGGCAGCCAATCCCGAGGCCCTGCGCGATTACGCCCGCGACCTCAGCCGTCGCAGCTTGGGTGCGGCCACCGCCAAGTACCGCGAACTGGGAACCATCGCCAACGTGTCGGTGTTTAACCGCCTGGGTACGCTGCCAACGCGCAATTTCCAACAGTCGACCTTCGAAGGCGCGGACGCGGTCAGCGGCGAGGCGCTGCATCAAACCAAGGCCACCCGTTCCGCCCACTGCGCCAACTGCACCATCGGATGCGAAAAAATCGTCACCGTGGGCAAGAAATCCGACCGTGGAAAGCAGACCGGCGAGGTCAGCGCCCGGCTGGAATATGAAAGCCTCTTCGCCCTCGGCCCGTTGGTCGGCGTCGGAGACCCCGATTCGGTGATCCGTGCGGTCCGTAAGTGCGACGAATTGGGGCTGGACACCATTTCCGCCGGTGGAGTCATCGCCTGGGCCATCGAAACGGCAGAGCGGGGACTACTGCAAAACGTGGACCTTGGCAGTGGCGATGATGGCTCCGCTCTTTCGCTGAACTTTGGCGACGGCGCCGCCGTAATCGGCCTGTTGGACGACATCGGGCACCGTCGCGGCTTATTGGGCAGTCTGCTGGCCGAGGGAAGCCGCCTGGCCGCCGAACGTGTTGGCCACGGGTCCGAATCCTGGGCCATGCAGGTCAAGGGATTGGAGATGCCCGGTTACGAACCCCGCAGCCTGAAAACGCTGGCCTTGGGACTCGCGACCACCCCGCGCGGCGCTTGCCACAATCGCACCTCCGCATACGACGCCGACTTCTCACCGGAAGTGGACCGGCTGACCGTCGATGACCGGCGCGGCCGCATCGCGGCCAACAGCGAGGATTTTGCCGCGGCACTGGACTCGCTGATTTGGTGCAAGTTCCTGCGCCGGGCCTTCGGCGATTTTTGGGAGGAATCAGCGGCGGTGTACCGCATGGTCACCGGCTGGGAAGATTTCGACGCCGACGAGCTTCGCCACGCCGCCGCGCACATCGCCGACCTCAAGAAGGCGTACAACCAGCGTTGGGGCTGGCGACGATCCGACGATACCCTTCCAGTGCGAACTCTAACCGAGCCACTGACAGACGGTGTCGCCGCCGGCGTGGGTCTAACCGCCGACGAGTTGGACGCGATGACCACCGACTACTACGCCGCCAGGGGCTGGGACGCGAATGGCCGCGTCAACCTGGCCGCGATCAGCTCATAACGGCTGCTTAGGGGGCACGCCGACCCGTCGCGGGTACTTCCCCGGGGTCCGGCGCACCTTTTCCACGGTTATCAGCCAGCGATCCGGCGGCAGCGGCGGCGACAGATCGTTCATGGAATGGACGCCGGCAACCTTGCCTCCCAGCTCGGACAGCGCGTTGTTCGACGCCTGCACTTCCTTGGGGCCATCCTTGCCCTTCCACGCGACCAGCGTGCCGTGTCCTTTGCACAGCGGCAGCGCGTACTCGATGAGTACCGACATCGGCGCTACCCCCCGGGCGAGAGCGACGTCGAACTGCCCCCGGTAACCTTCCATACGGGCCAATTCCTCGACACGCATGGTAACCACGTCCACGTCATCGATGCCCAGGCCTGCCACCAACGTTTCAAGAAATGCTGTCTTCTTGGCCACCGACTCAACCAGCGTCAGTCGGATGCCTGGGAATACTAACTTTAGCGGCACCCCGGGGAAACCAGCTCCGCTTCCCAAATCAACCAGGCACAGGCCGTCCCGCCAATCGGTAACCGCCAGTACGGCAGTCAGCGAGTCGAGAAAATGACGCACCTGCACGGCTTCGGAGCCGGTTATGGAGGTCAGGTTGGCCCGCTGATTACCTTCCTCCAGCAACCGTTCGTACTCGGCGAACTGGGCGAGTTGGTCGTCTGACAACTCCAGGCCCAGGCGCGCCGCCTGGTCGGACAGGATCTGCATCCCAAGCCCGGCGGCGCTGGTCATGGGGTCAAGAACCGCGCGAAAACTTCACGCCCGGCGAAACTAGCCCCGTCTCCCAGCTCTTCCTCGATCCGAAGCAGCCGGTTGTACTTTGCCAGCCGTTCGGAACGTGTGATGGAACCAACCTTGATCTGTCCGGCGCCGGTGGCAACGGCCAGATCAGCAATGGTAGTGTCCTCGGTTTCTCCGGAACGGGCCGAAATCACCGGTAGGTAACCCCGCTGCTGTGCCAATTTCACTGTTTCCAACGTCTCGGTCAGTGTCCCGATCTGATTGGGTTTCACCAACACCGCGTTGGCGATGCCGTCGTCCGCGCCGCGCGCCAGGCGCTCTGGGTTCGTGGTGAACAGGTCATCTCCGATCAACTGGGTCGAACCGCCCATCTTTGTGCTCAGGTAATCCCAGCCATCCCAGTCGTCCTCGGCCAACCCATCCTCGATCGAAATGATCGGATAGGTTTTGCTCCAGTGGTCCAGGAGGTCGACCAACTCTCTGGAGGTAAAGGCGCGCCCCTCGGCGCGCAACACGTACTGTCCGCCATCACCGACGAACTCCGTCGCCGCCACATCGAGCCCGATCCCGATATCGCCATCCCGCGCGCACCGGTAACCCGCCAACCGAGTGGCGTCGTAGAGCAGCCCCAGCGCGTCCTCGTGGCAAGGCAAAGGCGGCCCATATCCACCCTCATCGGCAACACCGTACGGGTAAGGTCCCGTTTGAGACAGGATGCGACCCACCGCCCGGTACACCGCCACCACCATTTGCAACGCCTCTCGGTAAGTTTCGGCGCCGATGGGTATCGCCAGGAAGTCCTGCATGTCCAGGCCGCCGGCTGCGTGCCGCCCGCCGCTGATGATGTTAACCATTGGCATGGGCAGAACACAGGCTTCCGATCCACCCAAGTACCGGTAGAGCGGCTGTCCCGCAGCGGCGGCGGCGGCGTGAGCGGTGGCTAGGGAAACTCCCAGGATGGCGTTCGCTCCCAGGTTGGCCTTGTTCGCCGTACCGTCCAGTTCGCTAAGCCGGGCGTCCAGTTTCGGCTGGTCAGCGGCGTCGGCGTCGCCGCAAATCGCGGGGCCAATCACATCGTTCACCGCCGACACCGCCCTCAGCACGCCTTTCCCTTCATATCGGGTGGGGTCGCCGTCTCGAAGTTCGACTGCCTCATGCCGTCCGGTTGACGCTCCCGATGGAACAATCGCGCGACCAAACGCGCCGCCCCGCAGCCGTACGTCAACCTCCACCGTGGGATTCCCGCGAGAGTCGAGCACTTCCCGACCACGTACTGATTGAATGCGGGTCAAATCAGCCATCTCAGATTGTTTTCGCCAATGTACGAAGAAAACGAGGCAAGCGCGGTGATTCTTTCCGCGATCGCCTCGTCTCTGCTACAGCTCCGTAACGCGTGTTAGCCGTGGGCTTCCGACTTGATGTCGTTGAAAGTGACCCTGAGCATCGGCGCGTCGGTCTCGTTCTTCCACTGGTGATGCTCACCAGGCGGCACCAGCACCGCGTCGCCGGCGGTAACCGTGTACTCCGTTCCGGAAACGACCAGCGTACCCGCGCCCTCAAGGATGAACACAGTGTGGTCCCATGCGTGGTTGTGCCCGCCGGTTTCCGGATGGCTGACCGCGCCGGGCTGCATCGCCCCGTTGTACAGCATCAGGTAGTTGGGGCACCCGTCACGACCGCCCAGCATCGTGTGACCGGTTTCGGCGTTCAGGTCGGCGTGGTTGCGGATCACCGGCGGTGTGCCGGCGCCCGGTTCAGACCCGCCGGGCCGGGCGTTTCCGCTGGCGGCCGCAATCGGGTTGATCTCGATCCGCCGGATGGCGCTGCCGGCGTCGTTGCGGGTGACGTGATCGACCATGGGAGGGATGAGCATCGCGTCCCCGGCTTTTACCGGGTATTCCTTGCCGTCAGCGACCAGCGTGCCGCTGCCTTCAATGATGTAGACTTCGTGCTCCCACTCGTGGATGTGGTGGGAACTGGTTCCGCCGGGCTCGATCACCGAGTATGCCAGCGTCACCAACCCGGGATTGTCGTCGGCGCTGATGAGCCGCGCCGGTGCCCCAGAAGCGAAGTCTTTAATGTTGTGGATCAGGGGTTCCATAATTGGTTCTCCTCAGGACGGGCGTCGGTTCATGTGATTTGGCGCTGTGTCAGTTGCACTAACCGTCGACTAGGTTATCTCCGGCTGCACACCTTCGGGAAGGTCGACCTCGAAGGCCGAGAGGACCTGGCCCACCAGGAGATAGTGGCCCATGAGCACGGTAATCTCTAACGTCTTCTGAATGCCGAAATGGCCGGAAACGGCGTCGAAAGTCTCGTTGCTTACCTTGTGGTTGCGGAACAACTCCTGGACGTATTTGACCAGCGAGGCCTCGATTCCGCTTAGGCCCTCCGGCGCCTTTCCGGTGGCAATGGCGCTGACCACGTCCTCCGGGACTCCGGCCTGGCGCGCCAGGCGGGCGTGGGCCGAGAACTCGTACTGCTGGCGAATCTCCCGAGCCGTCGCGCAGATGATGATCTCGCGGTGGGCTTCGGAAATATCCAGGTCGAACCGAGCGTAGGCGCCGGTGTGCGCCACTCTGGCCGCAAGGTCGGGACTATGCAGCAGTACTCCGTACGGGCCACGGACGCTGCCGCGGCTGCTGGCGATGGAGTCGAAAAATTCCTGATGCTCAGGTGCGAGTTGATCACGCGTTACGTCACTCAGTCGGGCCATTGGGGAATGCTCCTTGCACGTAGTTTATTGGACTGGCACTGGGCAATATACCGCCGCGCAGTACCCGTGTTCAAGCGCGCGACTCGTCGGACCCTCATGCTAGTCGGGGAACTCCAGCTAGTTGGGGAACTCCAGGTCCAGGGAAATGTCCAGCGCGTCAGTGGAATGGGTCAGGCCTCCGATGCTGATGAGATCGACGCCGGTTTCGGCCACCTCGCGTACGGTTGCCAACGTGATGCCGCCGGAAGCCTCGATGGATGCCCGGCCGGCGATGATATCCACGGCCTCACGCATCATGTCCACCGTCATGTTATCCAGCATGATGATGTGGGCGCCGGCGTCCACGGCCTCTCGAACCTGCTCCAGCGACTCCACCTCGACCTCAACGCGGATGGTGTGGGATGCCTGTGCTATGGCGTGCCGCACCACTGCCCCCAGCGGTTCTTCCAACGACGCCCGCGCGGCGAGGTGGTTGTCTTTGATCAGGATACCGTCGGCCAGGTTGATGCGGTGGTTGTAGCCGCCGCCCATGCGCACGCTGTACTTGTCCAGATACCGGTGTCCCGGGGCCGTTTTGCGGGTATCGACAATTCGTGCCGCCGTCCCCTCGACCGCACGCACGTATCGGTTGGTGGCGGTGGCAATGCCGCTCATCCGCTGCGTGAAGTTCAGCGCGGTGCGTTCGGCTCTGAGGATCGCCGCCGCTGGCCCCACCACCCTGGCAATGTCCCGACCGGGCTCCAATGGGGCTCCGTCGTCCATCAACAATTCGACCCCAAGATCCGGGTCGATCCGTTTGAACACGGCCTCCGCAACGGGGCCCCCGGCAAGTACGCCGTCAGCCTTGGCGCGCAGCATGCCGTTTCCCGTCACGCCATTGGGAATCAACGTTTGGGTGGTCGGATCGTTGAATGCCTGGTCTTCGGTCAGTGCGGCGTCTATCAGGTTGAGGACTTCTGGCGGAAGTTGCTGACTCATGTGCGCCTCGTGGTTCGCGAAAATCGCTGGATGTCAAGAGTGTGCCACGTCAACTGCCAGCCGGCAAATCCATAACTCGTGCGGGCAAGGTGATTCACCTAATCGGGACCCAAAACCCCCTGTGCTATACTTGCGCCGACCAACTATCTATCTATATAACGCTTTCGGCATGACATCGATTTCCACCACGTTGCAGGGCACCGATTTGCGCCAGGCCATGCTCGGCGCGGTCGCATACATGGAACTTTATCGGGACGCCGCCAACGCGCTCAACGTTTTTCCTGTACCCGACGGCGACACCGGAACCAATATGTTGCTCACGCTTCGAGCCGGCGTCGAGCAAATGAACAAGGACGCTGCCGCCGAAACCGCTGGGGAAGTTGCGGACTCCATCGCCACCGGCGCGTTCTGGGGTGCCCGTGGCAATAGCGGGGTGATTCTCTCGCAGCTGTTGCGGGGTTTCGCGGACGGGGTCGCCGGAGCCGTGGAGATCGACTCTTCCGACGCCGTGGCCGCATTCCGTTCGGCCACAGACTCCGCCTATCACGCAGTGAGCCAGCCTCGCGAGGGCACGATGCTGTCGGTGATCCGCGGCGCCTCGGATGCCGCGGTCCGGGCCAACGACGCCGGGGAGCGCGACGTCGTTGCCTTGTGGCGGGTGGCTTACGACGGCGCCATTGAAGCCCTGGCCCGCACTCCCGATCAGCTTCCGGTCCTCAAGGAAGCGGGAGTGGTCGACTCGGGAGGCCTGGGGGTAGTGGCCATCATCGGCGGCGCTCTCCAGCATCTGCTGGGGGAAGCTGGACCCGCCGTTGACCTGGGCCTGCGCAGCGTGGGCGGCGTTATCAACCCACAGCAGACCGCGTCCGTCGCCGTTGACGCCGACTTTCTCGACGCTCACGAGGCGGAAGAATTCGGCTACTGCACCCAGTTCGTCATCCATGGGCACGAATTGGATGTCGACAGGTTGCGAACCGGATTTTCCGGCATTGCCGATTCCACCGTCATCGTCGGTGGCGGGCAGGCGGTGCGGATACACGTCCACAGCACCGATCCAGGTTCGGTGCTGAGCTACGGCATCGCCTTCGGCGAACTGGATGAGTTGAAAATCGACAACATGAGCCTGCAAAACCGCGATTGGGCGGCCGGGCACCGGGAGCGCGCTCGGCCAACCGAGATCCGCCCCGGCGTTTCGGTGATCGCGGTCGCATCAGGTAAAGGTCTCGCCGACCTGTTCCAAGACGCAGGCTGCGCTGCCATCATTCCCGGCGGGCAGACGCTCAACCCCAGCGCCAGCGAGATAATCGACGCCGCCATGTCCGCCGGCACCACCGACGTGATCGTGCTTCCCAACAACGGTAACGTCATTCTTGCCGCGAACCAGGCTAAAGATGCCGACACTGGAGAAGTGACTTTGCACGTCCTGGCAACGCGCACCATGCCGCAGGGCACGGGAGCGCTGCTGGGGTTCAATCCCGAAGTTTCGTTGGCCGACAATCTGGCCAACATGGAAGCCGCCAGTGGCGCCGTGGAAACCCTTGAAGTGACCCAGGCGGTCCGGGACTCGGTGGTCGACGGCCGAGAGGTCCGGGAAGGCGAGTACATGGCGATCCTGGACGGGAAACTGGCCGCCCTGGCCGAAACCGCCGACACGGCGGTGCGCGAGGGGTTGCAATACTCCGCTGCAGACGAAAACAGCGTGATCACCCTGTATTGGGGAGAAGGCGCTTCGGCCGCGACCGCCGCCGCCTTGCAGGAGGAACTGGAAGAATCCTACGGCGGGACGGAGGTGGACGCGTACGAAGGAGGGCAGCCCCATTACCCATACCTGGTGTCCGTTGAATAACCGCGCCCAGTCGTGATGCTGCGAAGGAGTATCCCGCATGGCCATCAAAGTCATTACTGACAGTACCTGCGATATCGCCAGGGAAACCGTTGACCGCTTCGGAATATCCGTGGTCCCGGCCTACGTCCTGTTTGGGGAAGAGTCCTTTCGCCAGGGGATCGACATCAATCCCACCCAATTTTACTCCCGCCTCCAGTCATCCGCTCAGTTGCCAAGTACGTCGCAGCCCACTCCCGGTGACTTTATCGGCGCAATGGAGCCTCTGGTATCAGCAGGTGATCAGGTCGTGTGCATAACGATCGCGAGGCAACTCAGTGGCACCTATAATTCCGCGGCACAGGCCGCTTCCCAATTCGACGATGGCGCAGTGACCGTGATCGACTCCTGTACCGCTTCCGTCGGGCATATGCTGCAGGTGATCGCCGCTGGTGACGACGCCGCCGCGCCGGATGCGACGTTGGATTCTGTCGTCTCCGCTGCTCAAACCCGCTCCGGTCAGGGCTATGGGTTCGCCATGGTGGACACGCTGGAGTACCTGCAGAAAGGCGGCAGAATCGGAAAAGCTCAGGCCTTCATGGGTTCGTTGCTCAAGGTGAAGCCCATCCTCAAGGTGGCCGACGGCGAGGTACTGCCCGTGGACCGCCCCCGCAATCTCCGCCGCGGGTTGCAGCGTTTGGAGGAATTGGTGCGCGAACAGGGCCCGGCGTCGAAGCTGGCCGTTGCCTACACCACCGACGCGGCCCCGGCGGAAGAGATACGCAACCGTCTGTCCGACTTGGCGGACCCCGAAAACACCTACACGCTACAGATAGGTTCTGCCATCGGAACCCACATTGGCCCCGGTGCGGTGGCGGTGTCCACCCTCCCTTGACGGCCGCACGCCGTAACCGGCACAAGCGGGCCCTCAATTCAGGTCAAGCCAATGGACACTGACCGCCGCGAGACCGCTCCCGTCTGGCGCGAGGCCTTCAAAAAAATCCTTGCGCTGGAGGAGCACAAGGGCTTCGAAGACAATGCCGTAAGTGGCGGCATCCGCCGTTTCATCGAGCGTTGGGAGCCCGAACTCCGCCAGTGGCTAGGCGATGATTCCGCTCGCGTGGGTCGGTTGATAGCCGCACCCTACCGCGAACTCCCGCTTGAGCAGAGACGCGCGTGGGTTTCGGCCTGGCGCAGTGTGCTGACCGGCGTGGCGGACGACCCTCATCCGCGCATTGATGGCCCGCCAATCGAGGAAGCAGCCGTAGACCAGCCGGCGGCAGTTTCGGCCGCCGCATTCGATATCCCGCTGTTCGCCCCAGGCGACGCCTTCCAACACGTCGCAATCCGCCGGCGCCCACACGTCGCTCCCAAGCCAGCTGCCAGCCCGGGCGACCCGGATGACCCCGTGTCGGCTGTAACCGTAAAGCGCATGGACACCAAAACCGTGCAGCGGTTGGAGTCCATGGGAGCCGGTACGGTTCGCGACCTGCTGTACATGCTGCCCCGCCGATACGACGACCGGGCGGACGTCACGAGCATCGCCGATGTCTACGCCGGCGGAACCTTCACCCTGGAAGGCGAGCTGGCCGATATCCGCTCCTCCAACGTCGGCCAGCGCAGATTGCAGTTGGTCGAGGGGACTTTGCGCGACAACACCGGCGCCGTCGACCTGCAATGGTTCGGGCAGAGGTTTCTCGCTCGCAGCCTCCGCGCCGGCAGCACCATGGTCGTGCACGGCAAGGCCGAAGTCTACCGTGGCCGATTGACCATCCAGTCGCCCGAATATGACGTGGTCACCGAATCAACCCCACCCCTGAATGCGGGACGCATCACCCCGGTGTATCGCCTGACCAGGGGCATGACGGCGCGTAACCTGCGGAGCCTCACCTGGCGCGCCCTGGAGCGGTTTTCGGACAGCGTCGCCGAATCGATGCCCGAAGATGTGCTGGCGCGCACCAGGCTGGTAGGTTTGCGCCAGGCCATCAACGACGCGCACTATCCGCCGGACCTGTCCCGCGCCGACCAAGCCCGCCGGCGCCTCGCCTTCGACGAAATCCTGTCATTTCAGATGGCGGTCCTGGGCCGGCGCCGGCATCGCGAACGGAGCGCAATCGGAACCCCGGTGCAATACAGCGGCCCTGCAGTCGATGGGTTTCTGTCCGAATTGCCCTTTACTCCCACCAAGGCGCAGGTGCGCTGCATCGGCGAAATTCTGTCCGACATGGCCCGGGGCACACCGCCCATGAGCCGCTTGTTGCAAGGAGAAGTCGGCAGCGGCAAGACCTTGGTTGCATTGACCGCGATACTGGCTGCGGCTTCGGACCACCATCAATCGGCCCTGATGGCGCCCACCGAAGTGTTGGCGGAGCAGCACTTCGTCACCGTGGGCCGTCTCCTCTCCACCTTCGAGCAACCACTGCAGCAGCCCAACGTTTTCTCGGCGTATCTTCCCAGCCTGCGGCGTCCTTTCACCGTCGGCCTGCTGACCGGTAGCACCCGGGCCGCGCCACGAAGGGAAGTACTGCGCCTGGCGTCTGAGGGACACCTCGACCTGCTGACCGGCACCCACGCCCTGATACAGGACGGCGTTGATCTTCCCAACCTCTCCCTGGCCATCACCGACGAACAGCACCGGTTTGGCGTCGCCCAGCGCACTGCTCTCAGGGGCGCCGGGCCGGAGCAACCCCACGCCCTCATGATGTCCGCCACCCCGATACCCCGGACACTTCAGCTCACCCTCTACGGCGACCTGGACGTTTCCACCATCGATGAACTCCCTCCCGGACGCCAAGACATCCTCACCAGAATGGTTCCTGAAGACAAACGCCCGGCCGCGTATGCCTTCGTACGACAACAGGTTGAAGCCGGGCGACAGGCGTTCATCATCTGCCCGTTGGTGGAGGAATCAGAGAACCTTGACGTGCGTGCTGCCACTGAAGAACATAAGCGACTGTCCGGCGAAGTTTTTCCGGATCTCAACCTCGGCCTTCTTCACGGACGCCTGCCATCACGAGCCAAGGACAAGGCGATGCGCCAGTTCCGCGACGGCGAGATAGACGTGCTGGTCGCCACCGCCGTTGTCGAAGTCGGCATCGACGTGCCCAACGCCACGGTGATGATGATCGACGGCGCGGACCGCTTCGGTCTGGCCCAACTGCACCAGTTCCGCGGGCGCGTCGGGCGCGGCGAGCACCGCAGCTACTGCTTGCTGATGTCCGAATCGGAGTCGGAAAAGGCACGAGAACGATTGTCAGCTCTCGAAGCCAATCACGACGGTTTCAAGCTGGCAGAGATTGACCTGCAGATGCGCCACGAAGGGGACATCTTCGGCACCACGCAGAGCGGCGACCAGACCATGCTTCGCATCGCCAACGTGTTCGACCAGGACCTGATGGCGCTGGCCCGCCAAGAAGCTACGGCCATCCTTGATGCCGACCCGGAATTAACCGACCCGAAGCACGCTGGCATCGTTGCGGAAAAGGACCGGTTCCTGGCCCGGGTTCAGGACAACATCAGCGACTGATCCGGCCGGATAGAATGCGCGCCGCAGTCGGTTGTTCCCGCGAAACTCCGCGTCATCCCCCGGAATTAACGTCCCGGAAACGATATCCGACGTTCCAGATGGTTTCCACGAACAGATGGTCCGGGTCCTCCACCTTGGACCGCAGCCGCCGTATGTGCACGTCCACCGTCCGCGTTCCGCCCAAGTAATCGTATCCCCACACTTGGTTCAGCAACGCTTCCCGTGTGTAGACCCGGCCCGGGTTGGATGCCAACAGTGTGAGTAGTTGAAACTCCTTGTAGGTCAGCGAGATCCGCCGGCCGGCCATCGTCACCTCGTAGCTTTGCAGGTCGATGGCCAGTTCTCCCACCCGGATCAACTGCTCGCCGCCGCGCCCGTCGCGCCGGTACAGTATTTGCCCGACGCGGGCTACCAGTTCGGCGGAATCCAAGGGAGCCACGATGAAGTCGTCGGGATTGATGGCCGGATCGTATTGGCCGATGGCGTTCTCATCCATTACCAACAGCGTCGGCAGATGCAATTGGCTCACCCGCTCGATGACCGATTGCGCGCCGATTCCTACCGCCGACATGTCCAGCAACACCACGTCCAACTTGTCCGTGTGCGCCACGTCCTCCAATTCCAACACGTCGCTCCCGGCCCGGTAAGCCAACCCGGCGCGGTCGATCTGGCCCGCCAGGGATGTCATTGCACCGCCCGGCCGCGTGAGCAAAAACACGTTGTACAAAGCGATGTCCTGCTGCCTGGAGTGGTACGCCCGAATGGCCGGGTGCGAAATTGACGCTTTCCGGTGACCTGTCTATCATTGCGAGACAATGGCGCAATTCTAGCATACGACTCGGCGAACCAATCCTGCCGTCCCCACTGGAGTCCCACTATGACCACCGCAACGATGCTCCCCACCCAACCTGTTGAACTACGCCGTATAATTCGAGCCGGCGGGTACGCCGGCGTCACCGCGGGCCTGGCGAATGGGCACGTGCAGGCCAACCTCGCGGTTCTGCCGCGAGACCTCGCGTTCGATTTCCTGCTCTTCTGCCAGCGGAATCCTCGACCCTGTCCTCTGCTGGAAGTCATCGAGGCCGGCTCCGTGGAGCCCGTGTTCACCGCCCCGGGCGCGGACATCAGCACCGACATACCAGCCTATCGCATCTACGAGAATGGCCAGATGGTCGGGGAATTGGAATCGGTTGCCGACGTGTGGCGAGACGACCTGGTGTCGTTCCTGCTGGGTTGCAGCTTCTCCTTCGAAGCCGCCATGGCCGACTCCGGCATACCGCTGCGCCACCAGGAAGCCGGCAGCAACGTCCCCATGTACATCACCAACATACCGACCAGGCCGGCCGGCATGTTCTCCGGCCCCATGGTGGTTAGCATGCGCCCTATCCCCCAAGAGCAGATCGTCAGGGCAGTGCAGGTGACCTCCCGGTTCCCGGACACTCACGGAGCTCCCGTGCACATCGGCGATCCTGACTCCATTGGCATCCGCGACATCCACGCCCCGGAGTTCGGCGACGCTGTCGAAATCCGTCCGGGTGAGACGCCCGTGTTCTGGGCTTGCGGCGTCACCCCGCAGGCAGTGGCCCTCAATTGCAAACCGCCGCTGATGATCACCCACGCGCCGGGCAAGATGTTCATAACCGACCGCCGCGACGCCGACTACGCAGTAATCTGACCACGGAGCATCATGACGCGCACAATCGAAGACATCGTTCTCGACCACGACCGGAGGGGAATCGGTGCGCTGCGCCCTCACCTGCCGGAGGACTTTTGCGGCCAGGCCGCTCGTTACGTCCTGGATCATCCCGGGCCGGTGATCATCACCACCGGCTTCTACATCCTGATGAGCGACGCGCCGGAAACGGACGGCCCACCGGGCTCTTTCGCCATTGGCAACGCCGTGCGCAGCCTCGGGCATCCGGTGGTCCACCTGGCGGACGCGCCGGTGGCCGGCATAATGTCGTCCTGGCTGGGTCATTGCGGTGACCCGTCGCGCGTGGTCGATTTCCCTATCTCCGCCGACCCGGCGGATAACGACGAGTTCGTTGCCGGCGTCGCGACAGAATTTCAGCCGGCCCTGGTGATCTCAATCGAGCGCTGCTCTCCAGACGCTGACGGCATATACCGCAACATGCGAGGCCGCGACATATCTCCCCAGACAGCCCGCGTGGACCGTCTGTTTGGCCTCGGGCTGCCGTCGGTTGGTATCGGCGATGGCGGCAACGAAATCGGCATGGGCAATTTGGCCGACATCGTCGCCAAAGCCGACCAACTGCCCGACCATCCCGCCGTCGTGGGCTGCGACCGACTCATCATATCCAGCACGTCCAACTGGGGCGGCTATGGCCTAGTGGCCGCGCTGTCCCTCGAGGTGGGCCGCAATCTCCTGCCTGACGTCGACACCGACGCCGACTGCATCCGGTTCCTGGTGGACGCCGGCGCGGTGAGCGGCGTCAGCGGCGAGCACGATTACCTCGTTGACGAGTTCACCCTGGAGGAAAACGCGGCGGTATTGGTTGAACTGCATGATTTGGTGAACTCCCGCTTGCCCGCTAAATCTGGCGCGTAGCGCGCGAACGCGACATGGGAAACTGCAAATACTGCGGCCGGAAAGCCGGCTTCTTGCGCCGCAGCCACAAGGGCTGCGACAACGCTCACCAGGAGGGTCGCCAGCGGATGGTCGCGCTGGTGGTCGATGCTGCCGGCCAGTCCCATTTCAGCGAAACCGCGCTGCGGCGTGATCTGGGGGCCATCGCCGCCGGTTCGTACATCGACGACGATGGAATCCGAGCGGCCATGGCCGAGGGTTGGCACCAGGCCGTGCGCGAGGGTTTGTCCGACGGCATCCTGACGCAAGACGAAGAGGGTCGGCTGCGGGACTTCCGAGAGCAGTTCGCTATCGATGCGCAGCATCAAGCGGGGCAAAACGGTGTCGCTGAGCTGGAACTGGCCGTTCGGGACCGCTTCATGCTGGATGCCCGGCTGGCCGCGCTGGCAACCACTACGGGTGACGACCACCTCGACGACCTTGCTGAAGCCCTCGAATATTCCGAGTTTTCACCATGTGAGCGCGGGTTGTTGCTCGCCCGGGCGTGGGAGGCCGCCGTCGAAGGTTCCCTGGAGGACGGCGTCCTGTCCCTGGACGAGGAACACGCACTCATCCGTTACCTCCGGCGCTTTGGACTGCAACCGTCCGACGTGGATATCAACGGCGCCTACCACAAGATGATCAAGTCCGCCGTCATCCGAGAGGCGGCGGAGGGACTGATCCCCGACCGGCTGGGGGACGTGCCTAACGTGCCGTTTAACCTGATGAAGTCGGAACAGCTAGTCTGGGTCATCGACGGCGCGGACTACTATGAGGTCAAGACCCGAAGGGAACGGCGCGGCACCTCTCATGGCGTCAGCATCCGTGTCGCCAAGGGCCTGTACTACCGTCCCAGCACATTCCGCAGTCGCGCGGTGGAGTGGGAAGAAACGGTCCATGAGGACACGGGGCTGCTGGGCGTGACCAGCAAGCACATCTACTTTCACGGCCCGCGCAAGCGGTTCCGCATCCGCTACGACCGCATCGTGTCCTTCGAACCCTACGAAGACGGCCTCGGGGTCATGCGCGATGCCCAAACCGCCAAGCCCCAGACCTTCCGCACCGGCGACGGCTGGTTCATCTACAATCTCGTCACCAACCTGGCCCAGCACTGGTAGGCCGCGCGCCTACCCCACCGCCAGCATTTTCTCCTCGGTGAGGATGATCTTCTTCAACTCCAGCATCTCGTCGCGGAGGTGCGCCGCTTTTTCGAATTCCAGGGCGCGGGCGGCCTCCTTCATCTGGAACTCCAGGTCCTTGATGACCCGGTACATGTCGTCCCGAGACATCTCCTCCCGGGCCACCTGGTAGGCCGCCTTAGTCTCGGCAACCCGGCGCAGGCCCTCGGTGATGTCCCGAACGGCCTTGTGGATCGACTGCGGCTCGATCCCGTGGCGCTCGTTGTGCGCCCCCTGGATTGCCCGGCGGCGGTAGGTTTCGTCAATCGCGTTCTTCATCGAGTCGGTCACCCGGTCGGCGTACATGATGACGTGCCCGGATGAGTGACGGGCGGCGCGACCGACGGTCTGGATCAACGATGTGGTTGAGCGCAGGTACCCTTCCTTGTCTGCGTCAAGGATCGCAACCAGGCTCACCTCGGGTAGGTCCAACCCCTCCCTCAGCAGGTTGATGCCCACCACTACATCGTAGATGCCCAGGCGCAAATCCCGGAGTATCTCCACCCGGTTCAGGGTTTGGATATCGGAATGGAGGTAGTGGTTGCGGATCCCCGCCTCGGACAGGTAGTCGGCCAGCTCTTCCGCCATCCGCTTCGTCAGCGTGGTCACCAGGGTTCGCTCCTGGCTGTCAATGCGCTGGCGGATTTCATACAACAGGTTGTCGATCTGACCCTCGGTGGGTTTGATCTCGATGGTCGGGTCCAGCAACCCGGTGGGCCGGATCACCTGCTCCACGATGGTGCTGGTGCGCTCCAGTTCCAGCGGGCCCGGCGTCGCGGAGACGTATACCACCTGGTTGATGTGGTCCTCGAACTCCTTGAAGTGCAGCGGCCGATTGTCCAGAGCCGACGGCAGTCGGAACCCGAATTCCACCAGCGTGGTCTTGCGCGAGATGTCGCCGTTGTACATCCCCCGTACCTGCGGCAGCGTCATGTGTGACTCGTCGACGAACATCAGGTAATCGTCGGGGAAGTAGTCCAGCAGCGTCCACGGCGGACTGCCGGCCGGCCGCCGGGACAGGTGCCGGGCGTAGTTCTCGACGCCGGCGCAGAAGCCGGTCTCGCCCAGCATCTCCATGTCGTACCGGACGCGCTGCTCCAATCGCTGCGCTTCCAACAGCTTGCCCTCCTGCCGGAGCCAGTCCACCCGCTCCTTCATCTCGGCGTCGATGTCAATCAGGGCTGCGTCCAGCTTCTCCCGACTGGTCACGAAGTGCTTGGCCGGATATACGGAAAACTCACTCCGTTCGTTCAGGACTTCACCGGTCAGCGTGTCCAGGGTGAGAATCCTCTCGACCTCGTCGCCGAAGAACTGGATGCGGACCGCGAATTCTTCGTACGCCGGCACGATCTCAAGCGTATCTCCCCGCACGGTGAACCGGCCACGGGCAAGGTCGGTATCGTTGCGCTCGTACTGCATGTCGATCAGCTGACGCAGCAGTGCCCGCCGGTTGTACTCCTCGCCGACTTCTACATGGGCCACCATCTCGAAGTAGTCTGACGGGTCGCCCAAACCGTAGATGCACGATACCGAGGCCACGATCAGCGTATCCCGGCGGGTCAGCAGCGAGGTGGTGGACGCCAGCCGCAGCTTGTCCAGCTCCTCGTTGACACTACTGTCCTTCTCGATGTAGGTGTCGGTGCGCGGAATGTACGCCTCTGGCTGATAGTAATCGTAGTAGGACACGAAGTATTCAACGGCGTTGTGGGGGAAGAACTCCTTGAACTCCGTGGCCAACTGGGCGGCCAGGGTCTTGTTGTGCGCGATGACGATCGTCGGTCGCTGCACCTCCTGCACGATGTTGGCCATGGTGAAGGTCTTTCCGCTGCCGGTTACTCCCAGCAGGGTCTGGTAACCCAAGCCCTCGCGTACACCGGCGGTCAGCTTCGCGACCGCCTGTTCCTGGTCACCCATCGTGCCGAAATCCGCCACCAGCTGAAAGTCAGGCATGGTTCCTCCGTTTCATCACTCGGGACCCCTGGTTTCGCGAAAAGTCCGTTGATCCGCTCGCGTGACCGCAATTATAAGACATCGCGTTACCCACCCCCGATGGCCAAGAGCGCCTGCCTCACCTTGTCTTCCACCGCCGCATCCGCCGGCAGCTCCAGCCTCGCCACCGCCTGACGGGCGTCGCCCAGCGTCATCCCAAGCGCCGTCAGTGCCTCCACGGCCTCTGCGTCAGTTCCCGAAGCGGCGACCAGCGCCGGCGATCCGGCGTCCGCGTCCGGCAGTTTGCCCCGCAGCTCCAGCACAATCCTTTGCGCGGTGAGCCGCCCTACTCCTTGGGCCCGCGCCAACGCCGCCACGTCCTCCGAAGCCACCGCCTGCCGCAAACCGTCTTCGCCCAGCTCCGATAGAATGGCCATCGCCGAACGCGGTCCGATCCCGGAGACCCCCGTCAGCGCGCCGAACAGTTCCACCGCTCCGGCATCGGCAAACCCATACAGCACCGGTTGTTCATTCTGGATGCGCAGGATGGTGTGCAACCGCACCTGCTCTCCCACGCTGCCCAAACCCGCAACGGCCGAGGCCGGCACCGACACTTGCAGGATAATGCCGCCGACCTGCACGTTAACCCAGTCCGATCCGACGGCCTCCAGCGCGCCTCGCACGCCGACCAACACTGCCTAAACTTCCTCGCCCGGCGCTATTTCGCGCGAGATCAGCTCGTCAGCCTGCATGCGCTGAAGGTGGCACAAGCCCACCGCCAGAGCGTCGGCGGCGTCCGATTCCGGTTGTTGCGCCAATCCCAACCTCGAAGACGCGATCTGCTGCACCTGTTCCTTGCTGGCCCGGCCGTAGTCCGCCACCGCCATCTTTACGTCAGCCGGCGAATAGCGATGCACCGGGATCCCCTGGCTGGCCGCGCCGATCAGCACCACCGCCTGCGCCTGTCCGATCGCCAAGGCCGATTTCGCAAACGCACGTTCGCCGCGGCCCACAAATGGGTCCTCAACCGCGATGGCATCGGGTTGGAACACATGGATCATGTTCAGGATGTGGGTGTGCAGTTGGTAAAGGCGTTTCTCGATCGCCATCGACGCCGGCAAGGTGACCACTCCGTAGTCGTCAGCTTCGGGAGCCGGGTAGGCGTCCAGGACGCCGTATCCCATGCGCAGCGTACCCGGGTCGATGGCCAGGACACGCATCAGGCTGCGGACCCGTAGCGTTCCAGCACTTCCGCCGGGAAGTCGGCGTTAGTATACGCCTTCTGGACGTCGGCCAGCTCTTCCAGGGTGTCCAGCAGCCTCAGGGTCTGCTCTGCGGCCTTGTCCTGCAGCGGGATCACCGTCTTGGGTACCATGGACACGTCGGCCGACGAGGGCCGCGCTCCTTCTCCTTCCAGGGCGGTCTTGACCGACAACAGGTTCTCGGGAGTCGTGTAGACCTCCAGGATGCCGTCCTCGAAGTTAACGTCCTCGGCCTCGGCCTCGATGGCGGTCATGATCAGCTCTTCGGCCACCGCCTCGTCGTCAACCTCCAGGACGATGACTCCACGGGTGTCGAAGTTCCAGGCCACGCAGCCAGCGTCGCCCAGGTTACCGCCGCCCTTGTTGAAAGCCGACCGGACTTCCGATGCGGTGCGGTTGCGGTTGGTGGTCAGCGCCTTCACCAGGATGGCCCCGCCGCTGGGCCCATACCCCTCGTAGGTGACCTCGGCCAGGTCCTCCATCCCCTCTCCGCCTTCCCCGCTGGCCCGTCGGATGGCGCGGGTGACGCTATCCAAGGGCATGTTATTGGATCTGGCCTGGTCAACGGCGATGCGCAACCGGAAATTCGTCTCCGGGTCGCCCCCACCGCCCTCTTTGACCGCCAGGCTGATGTTGCGCGCCAACTTGGTGAACAACGCTCCACGCTTGGCGTCGGCCGCGCCCTTAGCACGCTTGATTGTCGACCATTTGGAATGTCCGGACATTTGACACCTCCTTGACGTGACGTACTCCGTCCCATCTCGCTTCTGCGGAGACTGGTGTCCAGGTGGGTGCTCGCGTGCACCCCCAGTTTCTTATAATGCGACGTTGTCCGATTTTAGCATCGCCGCGTTAAACCGGTCAAAACGACTTCGCAACCTGATAAATGGCAACTTCGGATCATTCAACTCGACACGCCGACGCGATGGGCGCGGCGCCCATGTGGCGTCTGCTGCTGAAAATGGCCTTCCCGCCGATGCTCGCCATCATCGTCATGGCCTTGTACAGCATCGTCGACCGCGCGTTCATCGGCAATGTCGTGGGGGTCGACGCTCTGAGCGGGCTATCCGCCGCCTTCCCGATACAGATGGCCTCTGTCGCCATCGGGTTGCTGACCGGGCTGGGTGGCATGTCCGTGGTATCCAGGGCCCTGGGGGCAAGGGATTCGCTCCGCGCTTCCCGGGTCATCGGCTCGTCGTTGGCCATCCTCATCCCCGTATATCTCGTCGCCGTAACAGCAGGCCTGACCCATCTGGACGACCTGGCCGGCTGGATGGGCGCGTCTGCCCACACGATTGAACACGCCGATCAGTACTTGACGATCATCCTGCCGGGCAGCCTGTTCACCATGGTTGCCATGACCCTGAACAACCTCCTTATGGCCGAGGGACGGCCGGCGACGGCGACTATAGTGTTGGCCGGCGGCGCCATCGTCAACGTCGCTTTGGACGCGGTATTCATCCTCGTGTTCGGCTGGGGCGTCACCGGCGCCGCTGCCGCCACGGTACTGGCCCAGGCGACGGCAGTGCTCTACGGGGCCTGGTTCTACCTTTCAGGCCGCAGCGCATTGCGCATCACCGCCGACGCTTTGCTGCCCCGGTTCCCATTGATGCGCGAGATCCTGGCCTTGGGCGCCCCCATCTGCATCATAGAAATCGCCCGGTCAATCGTCGTCGTCGTGATCAACAACATCCTCAGCCAATACCCGGGTGGCGACGGTTACATCGCGCTGTTCGGTGTGATCAACGCGGTGCTGGAGTTCGCCCTGGCACCGTTCATCGGCGCGGCGCTGGCGTACCTGCCGCTGGCCGCGTACAACTACGGCGCCGGCTACTATCACCGCGTGAGGCAAGCCATCTGGCAGAGTTGCCTCGGGGCGACCGTGGCCGGAACCATTATGATCGCCGTCCTTCTTCCGCTGTCCCGTCACATCGTCTCGTTGTTCACCACCAGCGAGGCCCTACCCGCGGAGGCCGGCACGGCATTGCAAATTACCCTCCTCGCTCTCCCCATCGTCGGGATCGAATTCGTCAGCTCAATCGCCTTCCAGGCATTGGGAATGGCCTGGCCATCGGTGGTGCTCACCATGACACAGCGGGTCGTACTGCTCCTGGCCTGGGTCTTCGGGTTGTCCCACGCGTTTGGGCCATGGGGGGTGTGGTGGTCGTTTCCGGCCACGGATCTCGGTGCAATGTTCCTCGGAGTGGCCGCGCTGGTACTGGTATGGAAACGGGTGGACCGGTGGGGAAGACACGCCACCCGCCGTCGATTTTGACATCCCCGAGTGGCGGCAGTAGCATTACGCCGGGTTGCTCATGGCGCCCTACCCGAACCTTGCTTTGGAGGCCATGCTATGGCTATGCATTCGACCGGCGTTTCCCACATCGCCGTATGCGTCCGCGATCTGGACGAATCCCTCAAGTTCTACCGCGACATCCTGGGCATGACCGTGACCGTCGACCGGGTGCAGGACACTTCCACCGGCGGCCTTCCCCACGTCTACGCCCACAATCGTTCCACTCGCCGCCAGGCCGTCCTGTCCTATGGAGATGGAGGCGTTCCGACTCTCGTGATGACCAGCCACCCGGGTGACGACGCCGACGGCGGCCCCATCAAGCTGGACCAGGTGGGCATCAGCCACATTTCCTTTTCAGTTTCGGACGTCAAAGCGCTGGCCGACGAGTTGATCGCTGCTGGCGTCGAGCTGGCCGGCCCCATGGACGGTTTCACCAACGCCAACGGTGAGGTCTCCAGCATCTTCGTGTACGACCCTGACGGCATCCTGGTGCAGTTCGACAGCGGCGGAGGCTGATCCCTCGCCAGACTGTAAAGGACCACCCAGCCCGCCAACGCTAACCTGCTCGCGCTCACAAGGAGTTGCCGCTATGCCGATGAACGCCACCGGCGTGTCTCACATTGCCATCTGCGTGAAAGACCTCGACGTCTCGTTGCAGTTCTACTGCGATGTGCTGGGGATGTCCATCGTCAGCGACGTCATCCAGGACACCACCACCGGCGGACTGCCTCACGTGTACGCCCATAGTCGGGCCACCCGCCGCCAGGTTCGCCTCGCCTACGCCGACGGCGCCAAGCCTACTCTGACAATGACCTCCCATCCTGGGGAAAACCCGGACGGCACTCCCATCAAACTCGACCAGGTGGGCATCAGCCATATCTCCTTCAGCGTTGCGGACCCGAAAGCTCTCGCAGAAAGCGTGTCAGAACAGGGTGTACCGCTGGCTGCCCCGATGGACGTTTGGACCAACGCCGAGGGCAGAGTCAGCAGCTTCTACGTGTACGACCCGGACGGCATCCTGGTCCAGTTCGACGCCGGCGGATGACTGCACATTAGCCCGCGCAGCCTTCCACTCCAAGTCTGATCGACCCGACGAGCCGGAGGACGAGGCGAACGATGAACCAAAGCGCTCCGCAAATCACCCCGTTCCTGTGGCTGGACGGTTGTGCGCGTGAGGCTGCGGAGTGCTACGTATCGGTTTTCAGGGATTCTCGTATAGTCGACGACTCGGCGTTGCCGGATGGTCCAGGCACTGGTAGTCACGTGGTGTCTTTCGTAGTGAAAGGTCAGCACTTCACCGCGTTCGACGGGGTCCCAGCCTACGAATTCACGCCGGCCATCTCTTTTGTCGTCAACTGCGATTCTCAGGAGGAAATCGACGATTATTGGGACAGTCTTGCCGTGGCCGGATCGCCCATCCAATGTGGATGGATCCAGGACAAGTTTGGCGTCCACTGGCAAATCGTTCCCGCCGAACTGGCTGAGTTGATGCAGGATGAAGCAAGGTCCACCGCAGTTCTCAACGAACTACTCCCAATGGTCAAAATCGACCAGCAGCGGCTGCGCGAGGCATACGCAAGTGCCTAGAGGATGATCATGTCACACCACTACGACGAGCACGACCACGACAAGCTGGTTCGCTGGCGGACCGATCTGCAGGCAACCATGATCGACCCGGAGGGTTTTCCTGCGATGGCCTTGTTTCTGGTCAAGCCCCAGGCTACCGGCTCACATGAGATATTCCGGCGTTACCGTACTGAATTCGAAAACCGCGACGCCAGCTTTGCTCATCTCGTCGTCTTTGGGATGCACGGGATATCCACCACCGTTCGCAGCCTGCTGGAGCAGGTCGGGCTATCCGAAAGCGACCTGCCGGTGATGATGCTCGCCCCGTCCGCCGATCCCGGCGCGGTTACCGCAGTACGCCTCCCATCCGGCGAAAGCATCGAGGGCGGCGACGATCCCAACGGCGGCGGCACCTGCGACTACCTCGCCGCCTGGCAGGATGTCCTGGACCGCATCAGCATCACCAGGCCCGGCCGTCCCCTCCGCCTGATGGGTGTCCAGGGCCAGAAGCTGAACAGCGTGGACCTGCGTGAACTCGCGAGCGCCGCGTTGGAGGCGGGTGCGTTGGCCTGACGCGACCGCGTAACCGGACGAGCAATTTTGTCGGGGCGAATAACCATTCGCCCCGACGTGATTCACAAAGTGCCCGACATCCCTCGGACTACTGCCTGACCAGCTTCACCAATCGACGCCCTTCCTGGTTGTGGCCGATGTAGAGGTCACCGTGGGAGTCCGCCCATACCGCGTGACCTCCCGCTCCACCGATGTCCACCTTGGCCAGCACTTCGCCGTCCATGTTCAGGATGGTCATGAAAGCATCCAGCTCCACCACGTAGGCGATGCCGTCGTGATCTACATAGATGTCGCAGGGGCGGGCCAGGTCGGTCCACATGCCGAGGTATTCCCCATCTCCGGTGAACAGCTGGATACGATTGTTCTCCCGATCGCACACCATGACCCGACCGTCCCAGTGCACCCAGATACCGTGTGGAATATGGAACTCTCCTGGGCCGCGCTTGCCTGGGCGCCCCCAGGAATGCAGCAGCCTCCCTTCCGGCGAGAATTTGTGGACCCGGCTGTTGGCATAACCGTCCGAAACGAACAGGTCGCCGTTGGGAGCCAACGCGATGTCCGTGCAACGATTGAACGGCCCGGCCGCTTTCCACATCGTTCCATCGGGCCGGGCCCCACCGGTATCCGACGGCGCATCCCAAACCCCCATGGTCATCAGGGGCTTGCCGTCCAGCGTGCACTTGACGATGGCGTGCGACTCCCGCACCGGAAGATAGACGTGATCTTCCCCGCTGATGAAGATCCCGTGGGCGTCGGTCAGGTACTCCCGGCCCCACTCGCCCTGGAAATTGCCCTCGCGGTCAAACACCATCAGCGGGTGGTCGCTGCGGTTGAAAACGTACACCCGGTCCCGGGAGTCGCAGGCCGGCTCCGCCTGTCCGATGGACCACCCGTCGGGCGTTTTCGCCCAATCGTCCACCACCTCGTAGATGAAATCTCCGCTGCCTACCATTGCCATCCTGTACCTCCAGTCAAAATGAAACTGACCCACCCAAGAGTTCTGTTGCCGTCATTACCCCAGCGCCAGACTACCAGCTGGAGAAACTTAGCCGCCTTATTGAGCTCGACCGTTAGCTAGGCGCCCTCGATAACCTGAACAACGGGGTCTCCTGCGGTCACATACGAAGCCTCATCAGTGAAGGCCTGGTGCAGCGTATCGCGCGTCTTGAATTCCTCGGTCCGTCTCCCAAACGCTAGATCACCACGCAGTCGGATACCGCCAATGCTTTCGGTCCGATAAGTGGCTGCTAACGAGAATTTTTCGCTGACGCTCAATACGCGGATTCGGGTTTTCCTCCCAGGTCGAACTGTACCAAGCACCTCACCGGTTTCTGGATCAGTGATTTCAAGAGTCCCGGGAACCAATATATCAAACAGCATGCCTTCCTGAACGTCATGATTTTTCCCAATGTTCAAGGCTACCTCTCTGTTTGAAATTACTTTCGCGACCTTACCTCTGATTGGGTCGATCTCGGCAGGCTGCTTGGGCTGTCCGTCACAAAAATTCTGCTCGCTCAAGATTTCCTCCGACATCTTCGAACTCCTCCGGGATCAGATCGCGCCAATCATTAATCGCCGAGTTAGCGAGATCCATTTGGCTTTCAATCTGCAGTAACAGTGGCCGCAAGCGGTCGCCCGCTTGATCAGTTGCCGCCACCTGCTCGACAGCGTCGTGAAGGCGTTGTAGACCACCAAATAGAACCAGGACGCTGCGCAACGCGGAGCGGGCGTACTGCTTGTTGGTGGCCGCACTTTGTCCAAACTTGTACGAGCCGATCAAGCCGCCAACCAGGCTGACTCCCAATATTATAATTTGGAACAGCACAGCTTCTCGCGGACTCAATTCGCGCTGAGCCGTAGTCCATATCATATAACCTGCAAACGCCAATCCGATCACAATTGAGACCACCACAAGTGTTACGTCCCACCGCAACCTTTTCCATGCGCGCATTATCATCTCGGTTCCCTATTGGTATCACCAATTGTCTGTTTCCTCATCGGATCGTTCAATGACGTTTGCTTGACCGTCAATTACCGCGCCTGACGGCCAGGTTAATCGCCAGTTGAGCCAGAGTCCGGGTTGGAACGCCGGTACCGCCTCCCGGCTGCGTGACCCACTGGAACAGATTCACCACCAACGCCGGCGTCGCGAATTCGGTTGCGTCCCCGGCTGTGACCTTAATCGTAGATGCCATGCCGCTTCTCCTGAAACCGTCAGTCTCCCTGTCTGTGCCGAGATTGTGCCAACCGCCCGGTTACGGCACAACCGGCGACCACCCGGTCCGTCGCAGGGCCTCTTGCAGGACGGACTCCGCTTCCTCCGGACCTCCGACCAGCAGGTGCGGGCGTGGCACCGGTTGGTCGGCTACCGCCATGCGCGAGTAGACGTCCCACGTGGCGTCGCTCTGGGAGGCATCCGCACGCCCCGCTGCCCGGTCCGTGAGTCGTCGCCGCACCAGTTCCGTCGGCGCGGTGAAACGCACAATCAACGGCCCGACACCAACCTCATGGGCGGACGAATACAACGGTAGCCGCACGTTCTCGTTGAGATTGGTAGCGTCGAACACCACCGAATATCCATCCCGCAGATAGCCTCGAGTCAACACGTGCATCGCGGCAAACACCCGTCGGTGCTCTCCCCGGCTGTAGCTTGGCGTATCGACCAGCAGTTTGCGGGTTCGGTCGCTGTTCAGCCAGACGAACGGAGCTCGTCGGGCCAATTCCCGGGCGAAATGGGACTTTCCCGTGCCGGGCAACCCACAGAGTATCACCAAGCTTGGAGAGGCACCCGTCGTGAAGGGTAACTCGTCAGCGTACGCCAACCGCAGCAGTTGGAGGTCCGGCGGACGAAGCCCTCCCGCCGTCCAGAACTTGCGCTGCGACCGAGACGTTGATCCGGACACCAGCGCTCTCCTTTGCGCCTTATTACTTGAACCGGCTTGACCCTACGCCAACAATGCCCGGAGGGCGTATTGGACCACCACCAGCACGATCATCACCACCAACGGGCTGAAATCGATCATTCCGGTCTGCGGCAGCACACGCCTGATCGGGCCGAGCACCGGCTCGGTCAACGAAAACACCACATCGTACAGGCGAGCCAGTACCTCCGGCGCCCCGTTGCCCTGCGTCGTCATGTACTGCACCACGAAGCCCAGGATGATCCGGGCCAGCAGCAGCAGGTAGCACAGCGTGATGAATAAGCTGATGAGCTGGAGCATGCCGGAACCCCCGAATAGCCGAACGAGCCTAGTTCTGGCCCAACCGGACGGATTTCAGATACGCGGCGTTCACCGCGTCGACCAATGCCGCCGGCACTCCCGCGCGCTCCAGGGCTTGCAGTCCTTCCGCCGTGGTGCCTCCCGGCGACGTGACCATGTCCTTCAACTCACCCGGGTGCTTGCCCGTCTCGGACACCAGCTGCACACTTCCCTTAACCGTCTGCAGCGCCATCCGCCGCGACACGTCGCGCGGCAATCCGACGTACACCCCGGCATCGATCAGCGCCTCGACTATCAGGAAAACGTATGCCGGCCCACTGGCGCTGAGCGCCGTCGCCATGTCCAGGTATTTTTCGTCGTCGACGTAAATTGCATCGCCAATGGTCAACAGCATGGCGTCGGTTGCTTCGCGGTGGGCCTTGCTAACCGAGGCAGCACAGGTCCACATTGTCATGCCCTCGCCGATCTGCGCCGGCGTGTTTGGCATGACGCGAATGATTCCATCATGCTTCATTCCGTTCGCCAGCGAGCTCATCGTGGCCCCGGCTACAATCGACATGAGCGATTTCCCACCGCCGAACGAGCCGCCGATATCGGCGTACACCTTGGGCAGATCCTGTGGTTTGACGGCCAACGTCACCAGGTCCGACGCGCGTACCACGTCGCCGTTACTATCGGATACCGTGACGCCGTATCGCTCTGCCAGATAGTCCCGCCGCGCCGGCACTAGCTCTCCGACCATCACGTCGCCGGCTTCGGCAACGCCCGCGCCAAGCATCCCGCCCAGGATGGCCTCGGCCATCGTTCCGCCGCCGATGAAGCCAATGTTCATCACGCTAATCCTCGCCCCACGAATCGGTGAGGCCGTCGCCCCTGGCGAAGGCCACCGCCATCCGAATCGATTCCACCATCGACGTGTGGTCTGCCAGGTTCTTGCCCGCTATGTCGAAGGCTGTCCCGTGATCGACTGACGTACGAATGAACGGCAGCCCGAGGTTGGCGGTGATGCTCTCCTCAAAGCCGTAAACCTTGACCGGGATGTGTCCCTGGTCGTGGTACATGCACAGGGTCACGTCGTATCGGTCTTGAATCGCCTGGTGGAAAATGATGTCCGCCGGCACCGGCCCAATGGCTTTGATCCCCTCACTCTGTGCCTGTCGCACCGCCGGCGCAATTTCTTCCGCCTCTTCGCTTCCCAGCAATCCGCCGTCGCTGCCGTGTGGGTTCAACGCCGCCACGCCGATCCTCGGCTCCGCAAATCCCCACTGCCTGAAGTTGTCGTCGGTCAACCTCAGGTAGTCGAGGATCCGGTCTTTCTTCACATAATCGCAGGCCAACCGCAGCGACCGGTGCGTCGTCAAGTGCACCACCCGCAGGTTCTTGGCCATCAGCATCGTTGCGACCGTTTTCGCACCGGACAGTTCCTGCAGCAACTCCATGTGCCCGATGGCTTCGTAGCCGGCCAGCGCGGCAGCTTCCTTGTTCAACGGAGCCGTCGCCAGGCCGTCAACCACACCGGCCATCGCCAGTTGTCCCGCTTTGCTGACCCACTCCATGGCTGCTTTGCCGCACGGAACGCTCAACTGACCGACGGTGATGTCCTCGGGATTTAGGTTGCCGATGTCCACCACGTCCACGACCGAAGGATTTTCTCCGGCCAAGGTCGGATCGTCAGTGCGGTTGATGCCCAAGCCAAGTCCGGTGAGGCGGGCCGCCTCTTCCATCGCGTGGACGTTGCCTACCACCACCGGGCGGCACGCCGCGTAAACCCGGGGGTCAGCCAGCGCCTTGACCACCACCTCCGGCCCGATCCCGCAGGGGTCGCCCATGGTGATCGCTATTGTCGGTCGCTGAACGCCGGTATCGATTGCAGATGCCATCTCACGCCTCGTGCGCTAGCGCGCAATTTGATCCGCCAATTGGCCGCTGATTATAGCACGCAGTCGATTGGCATCACGCGGCTCCCGTAGCTGCCTTCGGTTGTCCGGATTGGCACATCGGTTTAGACTCGGCATAATACATCCCAGCAAACGCCTCTCCAGCGAGAATAGCGCATGATACCGCAGAAAAATTATGAACAGGACCGTGCCAAGCTCATCGAGGCGGTACTGTACCTAAGCGAACTTTCGTTGGACGACCCTAATTTTGATATGGCAAAATTGGCCAAGCTTCTCTATTTTGCAGATTGCGATTCATACATCCATTACGGCGAGCCCATAACGGGGACTACGTACGTGCATTTCCCTCACGGTCCGTACCCGGAAAATTGGTATCAAGTCCGCGAGCAAATGGAGGGAAACGGCGACGCCGAGGTATTGTACGAGTTGTCGAGCGGCGGGTACCACCGCTATCGAATGTTGCCGCTTCGTTCAGCCGATTTGGAACGTTTGGGACCGTCTGACTTGGTGACCCTCGAGGCGCAGGTGTCCCGCTTCGCCGGTTTTAATGCTGCTGGGATCGAGCAGTACTCGCATCAAGAAATCGCGTGGCTGTCTACCGAAGATGGCCAGCCCATGGCCTACGAACTCGCCGGCGTCATATCTGCGGCAATGACGCCGCGAGACATCCAGGAAGCCAGGGTCATCAAGTGATCGGGCAGATGCTCAGCAGGCTAACCTCTTGGTCGTCTTCAATGATCTCGTAGCGGATTCGCAACTTGCCGACCGGGTCGCGAGCAGATCGTGGAAAATCGATCGCTCTCATGTTGTCCGACCATTCCGCGATTCTGAGAGGAGCCCATGGCGATTGGGCGAGAAGTCCCTTGATGTAGTCCAAGGTTGATGGGTCGGCCATTGGATTGATCCATCCCTCCCGTATCCCTAATCGCCAGTCGCTGTCAAACAGGTCAGATTGAATAACCGTGTATCGTCTACGTCGGTCTGGCGGAGACACGTTCTAATTCCACGTATCGCGATAAAAACTAGGTTCTGTTGACATTTGGTTATAATAGAACTATGTCAAGACTTAGGCTCTCAACAAATCAGTGGACCAGGATTCTCCAGTTCTTGCGCAGTCGTACCGACTTGTACGTTGGTCAGGAAGCGGAATGCCAGCGTTTCATCGAGGCGGTGCTGTGGGTGAACCGTTCCGGTGCCCAGTGGCGGCTCCTCCCGTCCGAGTATGGAAACTGGAACAGCGTGTACAAAAGGTTTGCCCGCTGGGCCGACCGGGGTATCTGGGAACTGATGCATCAGCATTTCGCCGCCGACCCGGATCTGGAATGCCTCATCATCGACAGCACCGTGGTTCGGGCCCATCCCTGCGCCGCCGGAGCGCCCCCCAAAAAGGTGGCCAGGCAGCCCAGGCCCTGGGCCGGAGCCGCGGCGGGTTTAGCACCAAGGTCCACGTGAGCGTGGATGCCTTGGGTAATCCCTTGCGGTTCATCCTGACTGGGGGACAACAGCATGACATCACTCAGGCCGATGCTCTGATCGCCGATTATGCCGGAGAGTACGTGATTGCCGACAAGGGATATGATTCCCAGGAGTTTCGTCAGCATATCCTGGAACGGGGCCTGCGTCCGGTCATACCTCCACGCTCCAACCGCAAGGAACCCCAAGCCTACGATGCTTACCTGTACCGAGAGCGTCACTTGGTGGAATGCTTCATCAACAAGATAAAGCACTATCGCCGGGTATTTTCCCGGTTTGAGAAGCTGGACACCAGATACCTGGGCTTCCTTCAATTTACCGCTGCCCTCATTTGGTTACGGTGAAATGTCAACACAGCCTAGTCCATTACTAAATACCGAGGGCGGATACGTATCCGCCCTCGGTAGTGTCTTATTCGCACTTGTTCCACCCGCATGAATAGCAGGTCAAGCAGCCCTCCTGGTTGACCACGCCTCCGTTGCATTCGGGGCACCTCTGGGAGAAGCCCGCCGGGTACGTTGGCGCCGACGAATAACCGTCGGTTCCGTTCTCCGTCGGCCCGCCGGCCAGGCTCAATTGCACGCCGGCTGGTGCGCCGTCACGGGCGTTCCCGCCGCTGGCGATGTTGTCCAGCACCAAGGCGACCGCGTCGGGACCCGATCCAACCAGCACCCCGTTATCCCACGCTGGGCAGCAGGTTATGCCGCGCAACTGCCGGGTAACCTCGCTGGGCTCGATGCCAGCCCGAAGCGCCAGCGATACCAGGCGCGATACCGCTTCCAGCAGTGCTGCGTCGCATCCGCCGGCCTTACCCATGGCCCCAAACACCTCGAAGGGCAGTCCGTCGGAATCCATGTTCACGGTGACGTACATGTTGCCGTGCCCCGTCCGTACCCGTTCGGTGATGCCGTGGATCTGCCGCGGCCGGCGCCGGGGCACCCGGCTACCGAGTCCTATGATCTTCACCGCGTCCGGGTCGTCCGGGTCGGCCAAGCTGCCTTCTCCCGATTCCTGCACGGCGTTGCCGGTGCTAAGCACCTGCTCCGCTTTGCTGCCATCGCGGTACACCGTGATCCCCTTGCATCCCAGGGTATAGGCAGACCGGTAAGCTTCCGCCACATCCTCAACCGTCGCGTCGTGGGAGAAGTTGATCGTCTTGGATACGGCGTTATCCGTGTATTCCTGGAAAGCCGCTTGCATCCGCACGTGCCACCGCGGGTCAATGTCGTGGGACACCCGGAACACGTCCTTGACCCATCCGGGCACGTCTAACTCCTCCAGCGATCCGACGCTGGCCAAGTGTTCCATCAACTCCGGCGAGTAAAACCCCTCATGGCGGGCGACGGCTTCCAGGAAAGCGTTGCCCTCGACCAGTCGCGTGTTGTCCATCACGTTCCGGACGTAGGACAGGGCAAACAGCGGCTCAATCCCGCTCGAAGCCCCCGCGATGATGCTGATCGTTCCGGTTGGCGCAATCGTCACCGGCGCCGAGTTCCGCATTGGGGTGGAAGCCGGTCCCACGTTGTATGCGCTGTTTTCCCACTCCGGGAACGGGCCCCTCGACTCCGCCAACTCGCACGATGCCCGGTAGGACTCTTCCTTGATGAACCTCATCACCTCGCTGGCCAATTCCAGGGCCTCCACGCTGTCATAGCGCACGCCCATTTGGATCAGCAGGTCCGACCATCCCATGACGCCCAGTCCGATGCGGCGGGTCCGCCGGCTCATGTCGGCGATTTCCTGTATGGGATAGACGTTCATGTCGATCACGCAGTCCAGCATATGCACTGCTGTCGTGATGACTTCACTGATCCGTTCCCAGTCGACCTCCACGTCGTCGGCCGTGTACCGGACCATCCGGGCCAGGTTCAGCGAACCCAGGTTGCACGACTCGTATGGCAGCAGCGGCTGCTCACCGCACGGGTTGGTCGACTCGATGTCGCCCAGCTGAGGGTTCGGATTGTCGCGATTGATGCGGTCCAGGAACACGATGCCCGGGTCGCCGGTGCGCCACGCGAGCTCGGTCATTTGCTGGAAAACTTCTCCGGCGTTGAGTTGCCTAACCACCTGCCCGGTGCGCGGATTCACGAGATCATAGTCCTCGCCTTTCTCCGCCTTCACCATGAAGTCTTCCGTGACCGCCACCGAAATGTTGAAGTTGCTGAGATGCGTTCCGTCCTCTTTGGATTTGATAAACGACAGCACGTCCGGGTGCGTCACGTGCAGGATGCCCATGTTCGCGCCCCGGCGGGTGCCGCCCTGCTTGACCACGTCGGTAGCCGCATCGAATGCGTTGATGAAGCTGACCGGTCCTGAAGCCACTCCGCCCGTCGACCCGACAACGTCCCCCTCCGGGCGCAGTCGCGAGAAGGCAAAGCCCGTACCGCCGCCGCTCTTGTGGATCAGCGCCGTCTCCTTCACCTTGGTGAAGATGGAATCCAGGGAATCCTCGATCGGCAGCACGAAGCACGCCGACAGCTGCTGCAGTTCACGCCCAGCGTTCATCAACGTCGGCGAGTTCGGCAGAAACTCCAGCCGTCGCATCACCCGGTAGAAACGCTCCTCTACTGCGGCTCGTTCCTCTTCCGTGGCCCCATATTCCAGCTCCGATTGGGACAGGTTGCGGGCAACCCGACGGAACATCCCCTCCGGGTCTTCCAATATGTTCCCTTCCCTGTCCTTGGACAGATACCGACGTTGCAGCACGACCCTTGCGTTATCGGTCAGGGTTCCGTTTCGATCGTTGTATTCGCCGGCAATGCCGGCCGCGACCATTGCGTCCCGTATGCGTCGCCTCACCGGATCGGCCGATTCAGCCCTACCCACCAATTCATTTCCCGTAGCCGTTGCCACCGCCTGTACCTCCCTGAAATTCAATTATGTTGATGCAATTTATGATTGACAGACATAGAATGACGATCAGCGCGGGGTTCCCGTGCACCGCTGTAGTCTAAACCATCAACCTTCTCGCGCGCCGGGTTTATCGTCCTGATGTGGCGGGACGCCGGCGCGCCAACGCCCCGCCCCATTTGTCAGATTGCTCCGACCTCGCTTTTCCGGCTCACTCCCTTCAGCCGTGCGGAGAGATCCAGGTCAAACCTCAAACCCTTGTAGAAGTACAGCACCGGCGTCTCGCGTTCCGGCCGCAGGTCCAATCCGACCAGCGCGGATGTTGCGTCTTGCACGCGATGCCAAACTCCTTCGTCACCAGGGGTTCCTCTTGTGACCTGGCGTATCACCCCGGACGTCATGCTTATTCCCAACCGGGTCAGCGCATCCGCTACCAAGTCCGCGAAATCTCGCAATGCTCCGTACGCGTACTGGTGACCCGCGGTCAGGCGCAATGCCAGTCCCGTGGACGTATTCCGACAATTGGTCACCGCAAAGGCGGTTCGCAACTGCTGGGTAATCTCGGCCTCGGTCCCCTCCGGGCACGGGCCGCAGTTGATCTCTACGTTGTAATGCACCGAATGCTGCATTTGTTCAGGCTCCCGAGCGGTACGCTCATGCTGGAGTTGGTTCGTCGGCACCCGGCGGGGTTGATCAACATCCGCCGCCGTCGGCCGTCTGGGCAGGTGGACGCATTCACGCGATGAGGTCATCGCCCTCCCGCTGCGCCGGCAGTGCCGCCCAGCAACTCACCAGGCACGCCCGGGACTCTCGGTCCAGGTCATCCTGAAGTTCGGCAAAGGGGTTCGGAATCCACGAGTCGCCATTGTCCACGTCGCTGGTGGCCCAGTCTGACGGGACCCACATCTTCCGCAGCATCTCCTCCATGTCGTGAACCCGATTGTTGTGGGTCAACAGCCTTGTGAAGGCGGAGTATTGAACCGTGCTGCTCATGATGGTGTTGAACACCTCCCTTGGGTTGTTGATGGCGAGCAGGTGGCAATTTTGCCAATTTGGTTTGGACCTGGACGCCCGGCAATGGTGGCTATGCCGGAGCGCCCGTGAGTCCTTGAATCGATACGTCGCGATGCGATCGGTAGATCACGTGCCGGTTTGTGAAATCGTCTAGCCGTGGTTCGGCCTATTGCCCTCCGCGGCGAGTGGTGCGGCGGGCCCGGGGCTTCCGGGATGTGACCGCGGCAAGACTCAGCAGCGGTTCCGGGTGCCCTTGTCGCAATGAACGGGCTTGTTCCTCGAAGTCGTCCGCTCCCTGAAAGTCGTAGTACACCGACGCGTACCGCATGTACGCGACTTCATCCAGCGCGCGCAGCCGCTCCAAGACCATCAGTCCCAAGTCACGGGACTTGACCACGCCGCTGCCCAGGCGCTGGAGTTCCATTTCAATGTCGTCGGCGAGCCGGTCAATGTCCCGCCGGGGAATCGGCCTCCGCGTGCAGGCCATGTCGATTCCCGAGACTAGCTTAATCCGGCTGAATTCCTGCCTGCGGCCGTCGCGCTTGTCCACTTGCAGTGCCGGCAGCCTGACCTGTTCATGAGTGGTGAACCGACGGCCGCAGGACAGACATTCCCGCCGCCGCCGGATACCGTTATCGGTATCCCGCGAATCGGTGACCTTGCTCTGTACGGTTTCGCAATAAGGGCATTTCATCGGATGGTACGCCTTTTGGTCATTTTTTCAGACAGTTTTTGAAAACGGTGTATGTTGTGTTTTTGAACTCTCTAACCACAATTTGTGGTAGTCAGGATTATAACCGAGGCCGTTTCGAGTCTGCACCAAGCACGTATAGATTTTTGACATGCATTTTGACGAGTTTTGGGCTCCCCAACCGTGAACGGACAAAAATGACCCCCTCTCCCATAAGAAGAGGGGGCCGTTGGCGTCGGAGCCGGATCGGTTTAGCGATAAAATCCTCTGCGATTCTGCTGGTTCTGCAGGAACGTCGGGAGTTCGTAATCCCTTCTTTCCGGCACCTCCATCTCGTTCAGCAACTTGGCGATATCGTCTTCCGGGGTCTCTACCACCGCAGGGAAGTCTGCCGCGACCATCGTCATCTTGACCTCGTCGTCCAGCCGGGCATCCCGGTTGGTGCCGAAGATGATGTTGGCGTTGGGGTCTGCCAGTTGCTCAACCACCGCCGCCGCTTCCTGTACTTCCTGCAGCGACAGGTTGTTGCCGCCGGACAGGACGAACAGGATCCGCCGCGACCCCTCCAGTGAGATGTCCAGCAATGGGCTGGTGGTGCATTGCCGGGCCGCTTCCCTGGCGCGACCCTCCCCACGACCCCGGCCAATGGACAGCCAAGCCTGGCCGGCGCCCGTGAGGATCGTCTTGACGTCGGCAAAGTCCACGTTGATCTCGCCGGGCACGGTTACCACTTCGGCGATCGCGCTGATCCCCTGGTGCAATACCGAGTCGGCCAGCTTGAGCGCGTCTTCCCACGAGTACGAATCGGACTGTTCCTCGTTGAGCGCCAGCAATCGATCGTTGGGAATGACGATCATGGTGTCGACATGATCCTGCAACCGTTCCAGGCCTTCATCAGCGTTCCTGCGCCTCATTTGGGCCTCAAAACCGAACGGCCGGCTCACCACCGCGATGGTCAAGGCACCCGATTCTTTGGCGATCTGTGCGACCACCGGCGCGGCCCCGGTACCGGTTCCGCCACCCATGCCGACCGCCAGGAACACCATGTCGGCGCCGCGCACCGCTTGTTCGATTTCCGCCCGCGACTCTTCCGCAGCCTGGCGGCCCAGTTCAGGCTGAGCGCCGGCGCCCAACCCGCGAGTGAGGTTTCGACCCAGGGGGATACGGTAGTGAACGTCGCACCTGGACAGGTGCTGCGCGTCTGTATTCAGCGCGTAATATTCCACAACGGGCAGCTTCTCTTTATACATGCGACTCACCGCGTTGGAGCCGCCGCCGCCCACGCCAAGCACTTTTATCAGCGGAACCCCCCGTCCGATTTCAGGTATCAGCCCTTCGGTCTCATCGAAGCGCGCGGCTGGCTCCCACGACGCGGAGTTATCGGGAAATATCATCGTCCTTTCGCCTCCTGTTATTGTTGCTGCTTTGGGGCTTTGTCGATTGTCAAACCATTTCGTTTTGCCCGCCGTGCTGGGCGGGCCCGGTACAAACTGGTCTACTCTTCTTCCGTTTCATTGGCGGTTCGCCGCGCGGCGGAGCGGGCGAACGGCCGCCGGAAAAGCGACGCCGGAGACCAGTTGCGGTCTCCAGAGCCGCGCGGGCGCTCCTGATCCAGCCGGTTCCGGTGCTTCACTGCCCACTGTAGGGCGCCCAATACTGCGGAGAATTCCGGCTGCCGCAACGATTCCGGCAATCCCGCGTACCACAAAGGGGTCCCCACACGCACCTCGGTCTTCAAGCCTCTGGCAGCCATTTCCGCCAATCCGGGCATGCGAGATACCCCACCCGTCAACACTATCCCTCCCGGCGGAATCCACCCTATTTCTGCCTTGTAAAGTTCCTCGCTGATGAGCTTCAGCACCTGCAACGAACGCAGGTACAGCGGCTCGCACAACTCGCGCCGCAATACCATCCGCTTCGGTTGCACCTGGGTCCCCGGGATTAGCACCTCTTCGGTCAACGGAATCGCGTCGGGCAGCGCGTGACCGAATTGGACCTTCAGGTCTTCGGCCATTTGGTACGGTATGCGCATCGCCACCGCCATGTCCCTCGTAAGCTGATTGCCGCCCACCGGCACCACCGAAGAGAAAATCGGCGTCCCTTCGCGATAGACCGCCGTCTTGATCGTCCCGGCGCCGATGTCTACTACCACCACGCCCATCTCGCGCTCGTCGGCGGTCAGCACCCCTTCGGCCGAGGCCAGCGGATGGGCAATCATCCCCTCGACCTTGGCTTTGCACGCCTGCAGCGCCCGCACGGTGTTCCCCAGCGGTACCGACATCCCGCGCACTATGTGAGCCTCCATCTGCAGCTCGTTGGTGTGAAGGCCGGTCGGGTTGCGCACTCCGGTCATCCCGTCGAGCCGGTATCTCATCGGGATCATGTGCAGGGTATGCGCACTCCGGCTGTCCAGTTGCTGTTGCAGGTTCCCCGACGTGCTGCTCATCAGCGAACGCAGACGCTGCTCCGTTATCGTCACCACCTCTTCGCCGCTTCCCAGCATTTCCGTGGAGTTGGTGCTGACCAGGTGATCGCCGTTCACTACCACGTGAAAGCGCTCCACCGGGTTGCGGCCCACGTAACGCAGGCACTCCGACATGCTCTCCTGCAGGCTGTTCTTCACCTCGCCAAAGTCGTCGATTATGCCCTGCTGAACGCCGTTGGACGGGGCCATTCCGATGCCTAGCGGCTTCAGTTCCCCTTCCGGCCCCAGGCGCGCAACGATCGAGACAATCTTGCTCGTGCCTATGTCAACTGCAGCGTACATCCATTCCTGTGGCATTGTGGCTTTACCTCAATGGTATGTGGTTATTACAAAGGGCCAATGATGGTGGGGTAGACGGCGGATCAGATGCGTTCCACCGCCCTGAGATGTGCGCTCCTGCTGCGCGGGTTTGCTGCTGTCTCCTCGGCAGAAGGGCGGACGACCCGCCGCCGCACAAACCGCACGGCAGGCTCGTGATTGCACGCGCAAACGGGCAACTCCGGCGGACAGATGCATCGCGCGGCCTCTCGGTCCATCCACCTCTTTACCAGCCTGTCTTCCAAGCTGTGGTAACTGATGACTACCAACCTTCCACCTGTCTTCAACAGGCCCGGGACAGCGTCCAGCCCCATCTCCAAGTGCATCAATTCCTGGTTGACCGCAATCCGCAGCGCCTGGAACGTTCTCGTCGCCGGGTGTCGGCTTCCCCTGCGCCCTCCCAGAGCTCTGGCGACCACCGATGCCAGCCGCCCTGTGGAGGTCACGGGCCGAGCGTTTACGATCGCCCGGGCGACGGCTCGGCTGCGGCGTTCTTCCCCGTAGTGATAAATCACGTCGGCCAAATCCCGCTCGTCGGTATGGTTCAGCAAATCGCCAGCCGTTGGACCGACCGTGTCGTATCGCATGTCCAACGGTTCATCTCGTTGGAACGAAAAACCATATCCCGCCGCGTCAACCTGCCGTGAGGAAAATCCCAGATCCAGCAATACGCCGTCGACACGTTCGAGCCCGAAGCGTGTCGCAATTTCGCTCATCTCGGCGTAATTGCCGTGCACGATTTGCGCCCGGTCTCCGTAACCGGCCAGTCGGCCTCGTACTGCTTCCACGGTGCGGGGGTCGCGATCTATTCCCAACACGCTGCCGTCCGGACCAGAAGCTTCGAGGATCGCCGCCGAATGTCCGCCCTCTCCCACCGTGCCGTCCACGTACACCCCTCCGGAGCCAACCGACAGCCATTCCACGGTTTCCGTCACCAGAACCGGCCGGTGATGGAAACCCTCGTCCTCATTCTTGTCTGTCACGAAGGTCAACGTTGGCCGTCCGGACAACACTGAACCAGCTGACATAGCAGGGGGACCCTGCCTGTTCAATACTGCCAGTGTCATCACTTACCCATTCTGAATCCGCTATCCGTAGAGACGCGAGTCGCCCACGCTTGGATCACCCGCCCTAACGTGGCTAGCAATCTAGCAAATGGGTCCATGCTGGTGCGTGTTTTAGGAAATGCATAATTAATCCATTTTTTCAAAAAGTACAAATTTCCTCGGGCTCGATTTCCGCTAGATCGTCTCCCTGCGAGGCCCCGTCATTGACCGACCGATGCAAGGCCAGTCAAGAGAAGCGACACTCGGATCGCTACTCGTCCCTCGTTGTTCGCAGCCAACTCCCGCCAGCTTTCAAACCTTGTGATACGATTCCACCCGGCGTTTCTTCCAGTCGCTCTGCATGATGCATAAAACCCCGTCATTCCTGTCCCGCATCCGGGGAGTGGAACTACTCCCTGGCGAAATTGTGGTCGCAATTCTCGACGCCGAACGGGGATTGGCGGAAGAGCCTACGCCTGCGGGAAGACTTCTGGTGGCGACAAACCGCAGGGTCATCTCGGTGATGGAGGAAGGACCCACACGTTTTGTCCAAATGTTCGCTGCGGACACCGTGACGGCGGTCAGCGTGCGCAACGATTCCCGGCGCGGTCTGTCCTGGAAACAATGGGCGGCGCTGGCGCTTGGCGGCGCCGCGGTTTATCTGCTGTTGGCCTATTGGTTGGTCGACCGGCTTCCCGATGTGATCATTCCGGTCATAAACCTGCACGCCATGGCTGCCATACTGATGGTGCTGATCGTACTGCTGGGATGGATCATCTGGCGCAGCCTTACTGATGCCGGCGGTAACCTGGTCCGCATCGACGGCTTAAATTGGACCGTCGAAGTCCCGTGTACAGCCGACAACGCCGACCTCCTTGCCTTCGCCGGCATCCTCTTGCGGTTGCGATCAGTAACCGGGCCAGGCCTGGAACAACCGTCGATCCGTGAGGTCAGCGCCGCAGGCTCTTAGCCGGAACCTCACCTACGCCGGCACACCAAAAGGCAGCGACGGGTCTACGTCCAGTGCCATATCCGCTACGGCGCCGCGCAGCATCTGGTAGAAAGCGCCCGCCGCGATCATCGCCCCGTTATCGGTGCACAGCACTGGCGGTGGTATGATCGCCGGCAACGGCGAGTCCGCCAGCACCCGCTGCCTCAGGCGGGCGTTGGCCGTCACGCCTCCGCCCAGTACCAGACCGCGGGCCTTGTAGCGATCAGCCATGTTCAGCAACTTGGCGACCATCACATCCACCAGCGATTCCTGGAATTGGTACGCCAAATTCGCCACCAGCCGGTCTACGTCTGTGTCCGGGTGTTGTGGTTGCGGGTATAAGCCCACGTCTTGGGCACGGTGCAACAGCGCCGTCTTCACCCCGCTGAAACTGAAATCGAACGTATCGCGCATCCACGCCCGCGGCAACGGCGCCGCAACTGCCTCCAAAGGCTCGCCATCCTCGGAGAAATCCGCCAGGGACTCCGCGGCCTTTTGGATTTCGGGACCTCCGGGGAACCCCAATCCCAGGACTCGCGCCGCCTTGTCGAACGCCTCGCCTGCCGCGTCGTCCCGAGTCCGGCCCACCAGGCGATAATCGCCGTGCCCTTCCATCAGGATCAGGTCCGTGTGGCCTCCAGACGCCACCAGGCACGCCAAAGGGAACCCGGGCGCCTCCGCCGGCGACACATCGCCGGGAACGAGCCAAGCCGCGTAGACGTGGCCCTCCAGGTGGTTAACCCCCACCAGCGGGACATCCAGGGTCAGCGCCAACGATTTCGCGGTGTTGACCCCGCTTATCAGGGCGCCGGCCAAACCTGGTCCGTGCGTGACGGCCACCGCGTCGATGTCTTCCAGGGTTACGCCGGCATCCGAAAGCGCACGCCGCAGGGTCGGTTCCATGTCACGAATGTGCTGCCGGGACGCCAGTTCGGGGACAACCCCACCGTGGGCGGCGTGCAGCGCGGCCTGGGACGCAATCGCGTTCGCGTGAAGACGCCTGCCGTCCTCCACTATCCCCACGGCGGTTTCGTCGCAGGATGTTTCTATGCCCAAAATCAGCATGGCTCGGTAGTCTCGAATTGACTGGGTCGCCACATTATATCAACCAACAACTGGCCCCTCTCGGCTTTGCGCGCCATTCTGGGCGATGCTATCCTTCTCAGTAATAATCTAAATCAGGCGAGCCCCGTGCGCCCGACGGTTACGTCTACGGGACCGCTGGGAGGAATAGAAACCAGATGATGGACATCGCGCCCGACGGTTTATCCATTGGGGCCGTCTTGTTGCAGGTGGGGGAAACCTCTGGCGGGTTATCCATGCCCTGGAGTTTGCAGATCGGGTTGCTCGCGATCAGTTTCCTGGGAGTAGCTTTTTTTACCAGCGCCGAAGCGGCGTTGGTGTCAGTCAACAAGATCCGAATCCAATACTTGTCCGGCCAGGGAAACGCCGCCGCTCGCGCCGTGAACCATGTCCTGTCGCAGCACGAGAAATTCTTCGCTACCATTCTGCTGAGCCAGAACGCGTTCACCATTTTTGCCACGGCCCTGGGAACTGCTCTTGCCGCCGACTTGCTCAATGATCCGGGCTCAGCCGCATTGCTGACCACCCTGATCATGACGGTGACGATATCCATCTTTGGCGAAATTACCCCCAAGACGCTGGCTGCAACCTACTCCGAACGTTGGTCCCTGGTCGCGGCCCGTCCCGTTCGCTGGATGATGCTACTCAGCACACCGTTGATCTATTTCTTCACGGTGGTGCCTCGCCTGATTTATAAAGCCCTGGGAACCTCATCCGACAGTTGGCAAACCACTTTCACCGAGGGCGAGCTCCGGATGATGATTGACTTGTCCAGCCAACAGGGCGAAGTGGAATCCGACGAGGCCGAACGCCTGCATCGTGTCTTCAACTTTCGCGATCGTCGGCTCAGCGAAATAATGACGCCACGTACCGAAATCGTCTGGATTGAGAAAGACACCACCCTCGACGAATTCCTGACCCTGTACGCTCGGCACAGCCACACCAGATTCCCCGTTTTCGAAGGCAGCCAGGAGGCCGTCCTGGGCGTGCTCTCCAACAAGGAGGTGCTGATCGCTCAGGGTCGCGGCGAAATCGGACCTCAAGATTCCGTCACCGAGACCATGCGCACGGTCGACTTCATACCCGAGACCGTGACCGTGTCCGACGCCTTCGACACCATGCAGGAAAAACGCCTTTCGATGATGCTGGTGACCAACGAATACGGCGGAATCGCTGGCCTGGTCACCATGAAGCAACTCATCGGCGTCATCGTCGGAACCTTCGTCGACGACGACCCGCCTTCGGTATCGGCAGACAGCGGCATCGCGCAACTACCCGACGGTGCTTACGTGCTGGACGGCGGAATGACGATCATCGAAATCAACGACCGGCTCAACTCCACCGGCATTGAGGTACCTGAGGGCGATTACCAGACCATCGCCGGTCTGGTTTTGCACGAACTCGGCGAAATCCCCGTCGAGAATGACTCGGTAAAGACTGGTACCCTCGAGGTCACGGTCACCGACATGGTGGGGGCACGCATTGACAGGGTACGCCTGCGGTTGGTCGAATCCCCCTAGAGGATGCATCCGGATGAAGCTCCACCTGGTCCGCCACGGTGAAACCGACATCAACGCGTCGGGCCGCCTGCAGGGCACCACCAACTCTATTCTCACCCCCCGCGGCTATCGCCAGGCCCGGGAGTTGGCCATCGCCAGTTTGACGTGGCACCCGGTGGCCGTGTACTCGAGCCCGCTGCAGCGGGCTCGCGGAGTAGCCTGCGCCATCGCAGATTTGTCCGGCTTGTCCGTGACCGACGAACCCCGCATCATCGAGATGGACATGGGGGCTCTCGAAGGGGTAACCGTCCAGGAAATGCGCGACGACTGGCCAGACCTGTACCAGGGTTGGCGCCACGACGCCAGCAGCGTCACCATGCCCTGCGGAGAGTCCTTGGGCGATGTGCAGCGCCGCGCGATGGCGGCAATCGACGAAATCGACGGACGCCACGATGCTGACGACACCGTCATCGCCGTCACCCACAACTTCACCATCCGCTGTATCGTCGCCGCCGTCATCGACCTTCCACTTGCCAACATCAATCACATGGAACTGTCTCTGGGCAGCCGCACCACCATTACCTCCGGTCGGCGTGGACGCCGCCTGGCCGCCTACAACGCCGTGGACCACCTGATTCCCGCAAACCGCACCGGGTATTAGGAATCACTGCGTCATGGGTCGCAATAAGCGGCGGAATGATCGCGGATTCTGGCCGGCAAGGCGGCTGTACACCACCGCCCTAACGACTGCGCGTCGGGCCGGGCTTGGGCCGGGCGACGTGGTGGTCGCCGGCGTGTCGGGAGGACCGGACTCCTGCACATTGATGGGTGTGCTGGGCAGGGCGAGGCATCGATACGGGTTCAAAGTGCAGCCCGCCCATCTCCTGCACGATTTCCGCGGGCAGGAGACCTCCGACGACGCCGACTTCGTGCACCAGATGTGGCCCGACTGCATCTTCGATGAAGAGGACGTGGCGGCTTATCAGCGCAAGTCCGGCGTCAGTTCATTCGAACAAGCCGCCCGGGACGTCCGCTACGAGTTCCTGGCCAGAGTCGCCCGGCAGGTCGGTGCCAGGTTGGTCGCGGTGGGCCACACCGCCGACGATCTGGCCGAAACCGTGTTGCTCCATGTGGCTCGCGGCAGTGGCCTCCACGGCCTTCGCGGCATGAGCGAACTCGACCCATGGCCGTACCCGACCACACTGCGCGGCCATGATGCGCCCGCAACAGACTTGAAGGTCTGGCGGCCGCTGATTGATCTCACCAGGCATCACACGATCTCGTACTGCAAGAACTACGGCATCGACTACCGCGACGACAGCACCAACTACATGCGGGAGTTCGCCCGAAATCGAGTCCGCCTGGATCTTATGCCAGCCTTGAAGGAACAGCTCAACCCCAGGATCGTCCAGGCACTTGGGCGCGTCTCGCGTACCGCGGCGGCACAGGTCGACTACATGGAGGGTCAAGCCGATCTGGTTTGGCCGCAGATCATCTCGGAACCGGCAGCCGAAGGCGGCACTCTGCATCTCGACCGAATTGGTCTTGCGGAAACGCACCTGGCCCTCCGACACGTTATTCTCCGGCGCGCGTGGGTCCAAGCGACCGGGCAGGAACATCGCCTTACCGAGCGACACCTGGCCGCTATGGCCCATGCCGCTGCCAATCCCGGTTCCGGGAAGACCCTCGAACTGCCGCGCGGCTTTCGATTTACCGTGGATGCCCGCTGGGCTACGTTGGCCTGTCCCGGCCGAGCAGACAACTGCCCGTACCCTCCCGGGACGCGCGAATTCCGGCTCACCTTGCCTTGGGGACCCATCGCCGTTGCCGTCACCAGGCGCGACGGCTGGGAGGTAACCGCCGAGTCCGCCCGCATGCATCCTGAAACTCCCCTTGATACCGGAAACCCGCTGACCGCCTACCTGTCTTCGGAAGCTTTGGCCGAAGGGGCCACCGTGCGAACTTGGCAGCCCGGAGATCGCATGCAACCGCTGGGCATGTCGGGCACCCGAAAGTTGCAAGATATTTTCACCGACGCCAAGATCCCCCGGCTTTGGCGGGAGCGGGTTCCACTGGTCGTGACTCCCCGTGGGGTTGCTTGGATCGTCGGGGTCCGAGTCGCCGATTGGGCCGCCGTGCGTCTCACGTCGGGCCAGACTGCCGCTACGTTCATTCGCTTTGAACCTCAATCCGACGCCATCGAACCTGCCTGATTATCGGCGGGCCATGCCGGTCCGGATCGGAGCCAGATTCGGACGCGTGATCAGGTTGCGTGGGCCACACCCGCGGCGCGTGAACTCGCGCGTTGGCTCGACTGGATGCGGCGCAATCCCATAAAATCTACCCGCAATCATGCGTTCGACGAAATAGCTATTGTGTAAAATAAAGATGTAACTGGAACGGCCTGAAGACTTGGAAAAGCCGGCTGGATCCGCCCGCATACGGCCGTCGGCTACCAAAGGAGGATTTGGGTGCCGGTCCGTAACCTGACCAATTTCCTGGTTCATCTCTTCAGCGACGGCGACGAGCTGGAGGAGATGTACTTGTCTGCGGTGCACGATCATTGTCTGTACTGCCACGAACTGATCAGCGATTCCACGGCCTACCTCAACTACCGGGTTTGCCCCTTCTGCCGGTTCCATTACACCCTGTCCGCGCGCGAAAGGATCGAACTCCTCGCCGACCGCCGCACTTTCCGCGAACAGAACCGCTACGTGCGCTCCGTGGCGCCTTTAGCGTTCTCCAACCGTACGCCTTATGACGAGCAACTAACCGAGAGCCAGGACCGCACCGGCTTGACCGAGGCCGCCGTTACCGGAACCTGCAAAATCGACGGCGGCAACCTGATGCTTGTGGTGTTGGACTACGGGTTCATGGGCGGCAGCATGAGCAGCGTGGTCGGCGAAAAAGTCGCCCTGGCTTTCGAACACGCTGTCCGCCGCAACCTTCCCATCGTCGCATTGGTCACCGGCGGCGGTGCGCGAACCCAGGAAGGGGTCCTGTCGCTGATGCAAATGGCCAAGACGGTCACCGCGGCCAACAAGCTGCGCGAAGCGTCCATTCCATTCATTGCCGTGCTGGCCAATCCTTCCACCGGCCAGGCCTACGGCAGTTTCGCGAACCTCGCCGACGTCATCATCGCCGAACCCGGCTCCGTCGTGGGTCTGTCTCCCATCCGCGCCATGATCGAAGCAACCGGAAGGCAGGTTCCGCCCGATGTCCACACGGCCGAATACCACCTCCGCCATGGTCTCCTCGACAACGTGGTCGACCGCGAACAACTGCGGCCACGGCTGAGCCAACTGCTCAATCTGCTAGTGGAGCCTGAACCGATACGCCTGGGCCACCGCGCCGTCTCGCGACTCATGGCGCCGTCCGTGGAGGACACGGAGACGTTGGAATCCGTCGAAGCCGCCACCCACGACGAAAGGCCTGACGCCCTCTACTACATGCGGCACATGCTGGATGATTTCTTCGAGATCTGCGGGGACCGGATCAGCAGCGACGACCGCACCGTGGTGGGAGGCATCGGCCTGCTGCGCGGACACCCCGTCGCCGCCATCGGCCAGCAGCGGATTCATTCCCACGACACCGACCGCAGCCGCTACCACGTCCATCCCGACGGGCTACGCAAGGCTCAACGCATCATCAGCCTGGCCGCGCGGTTCAATCTGCCCCTGGTCACCCTGATCGATTCCCAAGGCGCGGATCCCCGGTTGGAATCCGAGGAGCACGGCGTTGGCAACGCTATCGCCCGCAGCCTGTCAATGATGCTCGAGGCGGAGACTCCCATTGTCTCGGTGATCATTGGTGAGGCCGGCAACGAAGCAGCGCTGGCGCTGAGCCTGTCCGACCGCATCCTGATGCAGCAGTACGCAATCTACTCGCCAATTTCACTGCACCACGCGATGGGCGGCCGCATGCGCGAACGTTATCTCACTCGCGAGGCCGCCGATGTACTGATGCTGACCGCTCGAGACTGCCAGGAACTCGGCATCATCGATCAGGTGATACCCGAGCCCGCCGGTGGCGCCCACCTCGACCGACGTCAGGCGGTGGAGAACCTGGAATACTCCATCTACAAACATCTTGCCGAAGCCAGCCGCGTGTCCGCCGGCAAGCTGGTCAAGCAGAGGTACCGGAAGTTCCGGCAAATGGGTGAGCTCAACCCATTCGCTCAGGAAGCCATCAGGCAGGAGATATCCGCGCTCCTGCGCATGCACGCAGTAGGCGCGCCGACTGGCGCAATGGAATTGCCCGGGTCAGCCTTTGGCTCCCTTCCTGCACTGGAAGAAGGGATCGAGAAACAGGCTTCCTAGCCGCGAAGCGCCGTTACGCTTCCCGCCCGTGCGCTTTCAGGCTACGGCGCAACTCGTCAGCCACGGTGGCGTACTCGCCGCTGACCGCCTCGTCCACCAAGACCGTGGGCCGGCTTGTGTCCCGATACGCTGGGCTGAGCGACATGCTGCCCAGGAACGGCGCGTCAATGTCTTCCGCTAACTGCCGTCCTGCGCCTTCTCCGAAAATGTCGCCCGAATAGTTCTCCACAATCCCGACCACGTTCAGGTTCAGTTTGCGGATCATGTTGATGCACCGCTTGGCGTCGATGATGGCCAGGTCCTGCGGCGTGCTCACCACCACGAACCCGTCCATGGGCAGCGTCTGCATCACAGTCAGCGGCGAGTCGGAGGTCCCTGGCGGCAGGTCGACAATCAGGTAGTCCAGTTCGCCCCAGTCGGTCGCCTGGAGAAACTGGTTGATCGCGTTGTGGATCATCGGGCCGCGCCAGATGATCGCCTCGTCCTCGTTCTCCTGAAAAAATCCCATCGACACCACTTTGACGCCGTGACCTTCCGCCGGACTGATCTGCCCGTCGCGGTAGTCCGGTTTGTCCGTGATTCCCATCACCCGGGTCACATTGGGACAGTCGATGTCCACGTCCAACAGCCCGACACGTTCGCCCTGCTTCGCCAGGATGGTCGCCAGGTTGCACGCTACAGTGGTCTTTCCGACGCCGCCTTTCCCGCTGTAAACTCCAATCTTCGTCCTCACCGCGGCAAAGCGATCGGTGATCTGCCGCTTCTGTTCCCATTGACGCTTGATCTGCTCCAAGCGCGCGTTTTGCTGGGCGTTGGGCTGCTGTGGCGTTGCCATCGTAGCGTTTCTCTCCGTAGCCGGGCGACCGAGGTCACCGCGTTATGGCTTAGATGCCCAACATATTGCGAGCTTCCTCGCTGATCAGGTCGGGCGACCAGGGCGGGTCAAATGTCAGCTCAATGTTCACTTCTTCTACCCCTTCGACATCCTGAATCGCCCACTCGGCCTGCTGCGCAATATGGGGTCCCATGCCACAGCCGGGGAAGGTCAGAGTCATCTGGACGAATACATCGTTCGCGTCGCTCACCTGGACCTCATAGATCAGGCCCAAATCGACCACGTTAACTGGAATTTCCGGGTCGTATACCGTGCGGAGCGCTTCGTAAACTTCATCGCGATCTACGGTTGCCGGCATGGCCATTCTCCTTCCACTTGAGTTTGTGCACGTCATTATAGCCCATTACAGGTTGCGGTGCGTTCGGCGGCCGCTGTCAGCGGTGTATCATGCACCGGAACACGAAAACGAGACGCCGGCCCGGGCCCGACGCCGGGCTGATGGGAGCGCATTCATGGTTGATTTGCTATTCGCCAACGGCACGGTGATAGACGGCACCGGATCCGCCGGCTATCACGCCAGCGTCGCCGTCACGGGAGACGCAATCCAGGTCATCACGGGCGACGCCTCGGCCATCGACGCCGGTCGCACTATCGACGCCAGCGGCTACGTGATTTGCCCCGGCTTCATCGACATGCACTCCCACTCCGACCTGAAGCTGCTCACCGACCCCGAACACGAGGCAAAGGTCCGTCAAGGTGTCACCACCGAAGCCCTCGGCATGGATGGCCTGTCCTACGCTCCAACCACGCCTCGTGCCCTGGAGCAACTACTGGTCTACCTGGCGGCGGTCAACGGGACGCCACCGGATGTCCGCTGGAGCAGCGTCGCGGACTTCCTCGCCCTGTTCGATGGCAACTCCACCTGCAACGTGTTCCATTTCGTGCCCCACGCCGCCATTCGGGTGGCCGCCATGGGCTGGTCGTCCCGCCTGCCCACCGATGCGGAACTGGCCACAATGCGCGACCTTACCAGTCAGGGCATGCGCGACGGCGCGTTCGGGTTCACCACCGGACTGACCTACGCCCCCGGCGCTTACAGCGACACCGCCGAATTGGCCGCCATCGCCACCGTCGCCGCGGAAGAAGGCGGTTTCTACTGCACCCATGCCCGCTACACCCTGGGCGACCGCCTCCTCGACCCGTTCCGGGAGGCGCTGGAAATCGGTCGGCGATCCGGTGCTCCCGTGCACCTGTCACACTACCACAGCCCGGTGGCCGGCCTCGGCTCGCAGATGACAGCCCTCGTGGACGACGCCCGCAGTCGCGGTCATGATGTCACCTTCGATCAATACCCGTACCCGGCCGCCAGCACCATTCTGCACTCCCTGCTGCCATACTGGGTTCACGCCGGCGGTCCCGAGGCGCTGATGACCCGCCTCGCCGACCCGAACGTGCGTGATCTCATGGTCCGGGCCGTAGAGCCCCAGTGGGGCGGCCAGACTCTCGACAACTACATTTTCGCCCACATCGCGTCGGACAAAAACAAGGAATGGGAGGGCCGGTCCCTGGAAGACCTGGCCGCCCATCGTGGCGGACGCATGGTGGACGCCGTCTGCGACCTGCTGTTGGAGGAGGACCTCCAGGTGGCCTTCGTGGCTCGAACCGGCAATCTCGAGAACATCCGCGAGATCGCATCCCACCCTGCCCAGATGATCGGCACCGACGCCATCCTCACTGGCGGGCGTCCCAATCCTCGCACCTATGGCACCTATCCCTACGTCCTGGCCCAATTCGTTCGGGGCGAGGGCCTGTTCTCCCTCGAAGAAGCCATCCGCAAGATGACCGGCGCGCCCGCCCAACGTTTGGGCCTATCAGACCGCGGCATCATCCGCGACGGCGCCAAGGCCGACATCGTCCTGTTCGACCCATCCGGCGTCGACACCCCGGCAACCTTCGACGATCCTCTACGGTTCCCCGTAGGCATCGACTACGTTGCCGTCAACGGCACCCTAGTAATCGACAACGGCCGCCACACCGGCACCCGCCCTGGCCGCGCACTCCGCAGCCGCTAACGTTACGTTTCCTCCACAAAGTGGTCAGGGACAGACGGTGGTGGCCTGTTGACACGACTAATTTCCCTCTCACGGCGCAGAGCCTGTTCTCGTTGTTCGCGCCATTCGCAGATCACTTTCCAAGCGGCATCGATATACGCCGACCAAGAACGACCATATTGTTCGTGAGCGATGTCCCAATTGACATACCAACCCTGGTCATCGAGCCACTCGTAAAACGCGTCACTTTGTGACCGATTTGACTGATAGTACTCCAACCTCAATCGGTCAAAGCAAGGCAATCGCCCGTCTGCGGCACTGAAAAGCGGGGGCTCCACTTCCCATTCTGGTCGACCTTGTTCGCGCCTGATAGCCCTCAACTTGTGCCAACCATTCCAATCTTTACGATCGGCTGCTTGCACCCACAACACAGCATTTTGGTATCCCAGGGTCTCCCAGTCACGTTCGACAATAGATCGATACGCCTCCTCATCCTCATACACTTTGTTCAGAGCCGATTGGGTAGGCTCGATTGCGAGATTCTCAACAGCGTTCTCGTACTTTTCGACGCGGTTGATAATTGCCTCCCTGCAAAGTTGCGATATGTTGACCTGAGACTTAAGCGGTTCATACCGTCTCAGTAATTCGTCGGGAATGTTGACGCCAATCCGCATTGCCGGGTTCCTCCTTGCGCGCGACGTGTATGTTGTATACTGTCAAAAGCATACGACATACAATTGGGGCAGTCAAAGTATCGCGTGTACGCTCTCGGTTGCCCCCGCACGACCCCTTAGGGCATAATTGCCTACTAACTCCCGGAATCATTCAGGCTGGGCCGTAACCCGGTCGCATTCGAGGCACGCCATGGACTTCGAACCCCGCTATACCACCGAGCAGGAAGCCTTCCGCACCGAAGTGCAGGGATGGCTTCGCGACAACATCCCGGGCGGCATCCAGCACCCAGCCGACTCCATCGACCTCACTTACGAGCAATACCAGCTCCGCCGCGAGTTGGGCCGGCGATTGGGCGACAAGGGTTGGCTGTGGCCCACCGCTCCCGAGGAATACGGCGGCGGCGGCCTGACCGTCGACCATTCCGTGGTTCTCGAGGAGGAGATTGACGGCTACAACCTCTCTCTTCCTCCCTATTACGACTCCGGCGGACGGCTCGGCGGCAGCTCCATCCTCGTATGGGGTTCCGAGGAACAGAAGCAGGAATTCCTGCCCAAGATTTTCAAGGGTGAGATCCGCACCTGGCAGCTTTTGACCGAGCCCGAGGCCGGCTCCGATCTGGCTAACGCCAAGACCGCGGCACGGCGCGACGGCGACGATTATGTCATCAACGGCCAGAAGGTCTACGTCGGCAGCGCCCACGGTTCCGACTACATGTGGACCATCACCTGCACCGATCCGGAAGGCGACCGTCACCACAACCTCAGTTGGTTCATGGTGCCGTCCAATCTCCCCGGCATCAGCGTCTTCCCGATGGACCTCCTGTCTTCCGCCGGCGAGTCTGGCGCAGGTTCCGGCGTGAAGAACATCGTCTACTTCGACAATGTTCGCGTGCCGGCCCGCAACCTGATTGGCGGCGAAAACGAGGGCTGGAAGGTCGCTACCACCCACCTTGAGTTGGAGCACGGCACCGGCGGACGTATCGGCCGGAACTGGATCGTCGACCGCATCTTCGACTATTGCAAGTCCAACAACCGTCGCGGCGAAACCCTAAGTAAGGATCCCGACGTTCGCGAAAGCCTGGTCGACATCTACATCGATGCTGAAATCGGTCGCCTGTTCCAACTTCGCAATTACTGGATGCGCCACAGTGGAGCCAACGTTACCTACGAGGGTCCTCAGGCGTCGTACTTCCGCAAGCAGTCCGGCCTCCGCATCGCCACCGGCATACTCGACATTCTCGGCCCCGCGGCGCTGACCAAGGACGAGCAGTGGGGCGCCGGTGAAGGCCACATCGAGTCTCACCAGCGCGCCGCCATTATCGCTCTCCACCCGGGCGGCACCACCGACATCCAGAAGGTGATCATGGCCCGCCGTATCGGGATCGGACGCCAGCAGCGAGAACGCGCCGGCGCCCTCGCCTGATCTCACATCCCTCGTGAATTCGTTTTTCCGCGGCAACGTCCCTGGCGTTGCCGCCAACTAGGAGTAATCGACCCGATGGATCTGGCCCTCAGCGAAGAACAGGAAATGCTCAAGGCGGCGGTTCGCCGTTTCGTGGACACCGAATATCCCAAGGAAACACTTTTGGAGTTGTCCGCCACCGGGCAGAGCGCTCCCTCCGAACCCTGGCAGAAGCTCGCCGGCACCGGCTGGTTGGGCATTGTCATTCCCACCGAGTACGGCGGCGAAGGCGGTTCGTTCACTGACGCCGGAGTGTTTTTCGAAGAGCTGGGGCGGGGCCCCGTGCCCGGGCCGCACCTGAGTACCGCAGCCCTCGGCGCCTTGACCATCCTCGAGGCCGGAACCGACGAGCAGAAACGTTCCTTGCTCCCGGACATCGCCGCCGGCCGCCGCACCGTGGCTCTGGCCATCACCGAGGCCGATTACCAGTGGGACGAGTCCGACGTGCAAACCCTTGCCACCGCCGACGGCGATGGATACCGGATCGCCGGCACCAAAGTTTACGTGTCCGACGCGACGGCGGCCACCGATCTGATTTGCGCCGTGCGGACGGAGAACCGCCAACACGTGGGCCTCGTCATCGTCCCGGCTGACGCCCCCGGTGTTTCCATACGCCGCTTGGAAGGATTCGCGTGGAACCTTGCCGAGGTCCGGCTTGACGGCGTGCAGGTCGCCCGGTCGGCGGTGCTGGGCGGCTCTTTCGCCGGCGGTTGGGAGGCGTTGGAACGCGCCGTGGCCGCTTCTATCCCCTTACTCTGCGCTTTCCAGGTGGGTGGGTCGCAACAGGTCTACGAGATGTCCGTGGACTACAGCCGCACTCGCATTCAGTTTGGCACCCCCATCGGCCGATTCCAGAGGGTCCAGGACCACATCATCAACCTCGTCAACGAGTTGGACGCCGCCCGCTGGACCACCTACGAAGCCCTATGGAAACTCGATTCTGAGCGCAACGCCGCCGACAGCATCCACCTCGCCAAAGCGGTCAGTAGCGCGGCCTATTACAACGCCTGTAACCACGCCCACGAGGTGCATGCCGGGGTCGGTAGTACCACCGAGTACGGCCTCACGCTACACACCACCGCCTCGCGCACGCTTTACCAGTTTTTGGGCGATCCTAAGTTCCACCGGCGCCGGTTGGCGGACGCCCTCGGACTGTAACGGGGCTAAAAAGCCCCCATCCCCTCAAGGGCCTTGTGGACTTCGGTCTGCAGGGCCTGAAAAACGTCTCCGACGCTCCCGCGGCCATCCACGGTCACGAACTGGTGCTCTTTGGCCAGTTCCCGGAACTCGTCGATCAGGGCCGATTGATACCTGATGAAGTTGTCATACAGGTCCGGTCCGCGCAGAAAGTCCTCGCCCGACTCCCAGTGGTCCAGTTGCCGCACGGACAACACTCGCGGCACCAGATGTTCAACATCCACGTCCAGGTACAGGACGAGGTCGGGCACCACCGCGAATTCAAACACGTCGTTGAGCCATCGCGCGGACACGCCACGCACCCGAGCCCTCGCGATGATCGAAAAGATGTACCGGTCGACCAGCGCGACCATGCCGGAACGCAGCGCCGGCACGATGTTTTTCTCCAGTCGGTCCCAGAAATCGGTGGCATAGAACAGGTTGAGCGTCAGCGGGTCCAGCGTGTTGCCTCGCATCGCCCGGTCGATCCCGTTGGCCGCCAGCTCGGATCTCCGGAATCCCGTGACAAGCACAGCATACCCCTCGGCTTCCAGCCACTCCCTGAGCATCGCGATCTGCGTTGACCGCCCAACGCCGTCGGTGCCTTCCACCACTATCAGGCGTCCCGGTGTCGCTTCCTCTCCGGCTCCCGGTGGGGTGTGGCCGTAGAACCTGACCTCGTTCATCGTCGTCGCTCCTGCTTGTCGTTCATTTGGATCACGGCTCGCTGGCAGCAGTGACCAGCCCTCCGGCGTCGCCTACCCGTCGGATGCGGCGGCCGCCAGCGCCTCTTGTTCCGTCAAGCGCCGGCGCATCGGCGAGGTGATGTAACGCCCGGTCAACCCGGACTGCCCCAAGGCTTCGGGCACGCTCTGTCCGCGTATCGCCATGGCCCCTTCGAGCAACGGCTCGACGTACCGCCTCACCTGCTGTTGCTGCACGGCAATCGGCTGCGTGGCATCGATGGTCATCAAGCCGAACTCTTCCGTCAGCGCGTCATATTCGTTGAGTAGCCGGCCTTGGAATAAGCGGAAGGATTCTTCCCGGTCCGCCGAGAATCCCATGTCTTGTCCAGATTCGTAATATCCCAGCTCCTCGCGCCCAACCGTGATCCGGTGGATGGACACATCCAACGGCACCTTAAAGTAAAGTGCCAATGACGGCTGCACCGTGAACGAATAGACTCGTCGCAACCATTCCCGGTTGACGCCTCGAGCCGCGTCGCGCGCAAACGCCGTGAACACGTAACGGTCCGCAAGCACGATTGCGCCGGCCCGTAGCGCAGGCAGGATCTGCGCGTGCACCCTGCTGGCGAAGTCTGCGGCGTGGATCAGGCTGAACGACATCGGGGTCAGCATTTCCTCGACTTTGCCGCGCTTGGTAGTCCGACGCACGATAGGCGACGAATTCCATTCCGTGAACACGGTTACCAGGTTCTGGCTGGTGAGCCACTTGCCCAACAGGTCGATCTGCGTGCTCTTCCCGGACCCGTCGATCCCCTCGACTATGATCAGCTTGCCGGGATACTGTCCATCGTCGGGATGTTCCCCGTAGCGTTCGCCCATCTTGTATGCCTGCTGTTCCTGCAATACGGTCATGGTGCTCCCCTTTCTATTCGTACTTCATCCGAGAACGCCTTTTTCCATCTTTTCGGCAAATCCGGAGCGGCCACCGGTGACCAACTCGGAGTAGAGATCCACCAGGTTCCTTCCTCTCGACCTATTGTAACCGCGTTTGCCGCCATTCCCTGCGGCAATCTGCCGTCCAATTCGTCAGCGGTCAACAGTATCACGGCCGCCTGCTTGATCAGCCGCAATTCGGCCGGAGGCACCAGCCTGCTTTTTCGGAACCTGCGCGGCAGGTTCCCGAATTCCGCGGCCAGCAGTGTGGCCGCGATCTGCGCCGATTCCGCATGGGTGAAACCGGGCAGGTCGGTTCGCACTATTATACTCGCGGTTCGATTGAGGCGATTGTAATAGTCCACCGCGTTTCCGATGTCCAGGAGTCTCGCCGCGCACCGCAGCGAGTTCGAGATCTGGGGATTGCCTCCGTCCCACACTGCATCGGCGATGCGTCCGGCCAATTCGGCCCGCCGCTCGCCGCGCTGCCCAAATCGGTCCGCAAACCTTCCCACCAGATCAGCCAGCGAATCCGCCCGTACCGACCTCAAATCAGGCAACTGTATCCTTTCGCGCGCCGCCAGCGGATCCGGGTGCCGCGCCAAGCCCTCTCGCAGTCCTTGCCCGGATACCAGCAATCGGTCTGTTCCCAGGTGTTGCATCAGCGCATGCGCCACCACGCCCCCGCCGATCACCGAATGACTTCGCTCAGGGTTCATCCCAGGGATGCCGGCCCGCTCTATCCGGGTCTTCCCTGCCATCTGCCCAATCTGATCCGCCAAAGCGGCGGCGGCGATTTCGTACCCATGCAGCTTGATGATCGGATAAGGCTCACGCCCCCGGTCCAGGCGGGACAACAGGCGAACCGATCCTCCCGATCCGACCAACGTCGCTCCATCCGGAAGTGGCTCAACACCAGCGTCCGCGAGAACCGTCAGCACGTATCCGTACGCTGCCCGTACCGACGCTTCAGTCGGACGGTCGCCCAGGTCGAACTGATTGGCGATCCGAAGGCTCCCCAGCGGCAACGACACGCTGGACACCAGCTCACGGTCACGAAATTGGACCATCTCAGTACTGCCACCGCCGATGTCCGCCAAAAGACCGTCCCGCGCCCGCAAGCCGTGTATGGCGCCAACGAAGCAATACGCCGCCTCGTCGGAACCATCGATAATCCGTAGCGGGATGCCGAACCGTTGGTGGGCTGCGGCGGTGATGGTTTCGGCGTTGCCCGATTCGCGTAGCGCCGCGGTGCCCACTGCATGGATGGTTTCAAGCCCGTACGCTCGCGCCACCAACGCAAAATCCTCCAGCGCGTCCAACGTACTGGCCACTCCGCTTTCGTCCAGATAGCCATCGTTTCCGACGTGGCTCATCAGGTTCAGCGTCACCCTCCGCTGAGCGACGACTTCAACGCCGCCCCCGGGGTGGACTTGCATCACAACCGCGCGCGCCGATCCCGATCCAACGTCGATGACCCCGGTGTAACGCGGGAGCGAACTTGCTCCCTCACAACCCTCTGAATACCCAGCGATTGTGTGAGGCGATGCGCCGGCTCGTTCAGTAGCTAGTGCCGAATCCGTGGTTTGGGCAGTCGTCATTGGTTCCTCATGTCTTGGGACTAGATAGTCAGACCGCGATGCTATAATCCGGGCCTCGAGGTTCGGCGCACGCGTACTGAAGGAGGGTTCCGATGCCCAGGCTAGAAAGCAAAATCGCCATCGTTACCGGAGCCGCGCGTGGCATGGGCGAGGTCGAAGCCCGCCTGTTTGCGGAAGAAGGCGCCACGGTGGTCGTTTGTGACGTCACCGACGATACTGGCCAGCGAGTGGCCGACGACATCGTCGCCAACGGCGGCACCGCCGAGTACGCCCACCTCAACGTGACCGATGAGGACAACTGGCGGCAGGTCATATCCGACGCCATCGGCAGGTACGGTAGACTGGATATTCTGGTCAACAACGCGGGCATCTCCGGCTACGACGAGGAGGACAACCTGGGAACCACCACCTGGGACCACCTGATGAACATCAACGCCAAAGGCGTGTTCCTCGGTATGAAACATGCTATCGCAGCCATGGAACAGGGCGACGGTGGGAGCATCGTCAACATCTCGTCCATTTCGGGAATCGTCGGCCAGGACTTCATCCACATGGGTTACAACGCTTCCAAGGGCGCTGTCCGTCTGATGACCAAATCAGCGGCCGTCCGCTGGGCGGAGTCCGGTATTCGCGTCAATTCCGTCCATCCCGGCCTGATGCCCCCCATGGCCGGCGGTTCGGCCAACTCGGAAACCCGCTCCGCCATGATGGCGAACATCCCCATGAAACGCACGGGCAACCGCGAGGAGGTGGCGTACGCCGTCCTCTTCCTGGCCAGCGACGAGGCTTCCTACATCACCGGTGCCGAACTCGTCGTCGATGGAGGCTTCACCGCCCAATAGCCTCGCGTCGGCGGCGCCCACACAATTCCTCAATCCCGCTCCGGAAACAATAAAGCCCGTATGCCAAACGCATACGGGCTGTTGAGTCGCTGACGATGCCATCGGCTATCGTCCTTCCGCCATATCTTCGACTTCTGCTTCCAACCTCTCGATATCCGCCTCGTCCAAGTTGAAATATTTGGCTTGCGGATGGTGGAACACCACGGCCGAAACCGAGCCTTCCGGGTCCATCATATAGCCATCCGTCAGTTCAACCCCGATGTTCGCGGTCACGTCCAGCAGCGAGAACAGCTTTTCCTGGTCTTCCAGCCTCGGACACGCGGGATACCCGAACGAATAGCGTTTCCCCCGGTAGTTGGCCCGGAACAAATCCCGGAATTCATCCTCGCCGCTCACCTTCAGCCCCGACGGTTCGCCGATATTCCACATGCTGCGGATACGCTTGTGGAGCAGCTCAGCAAAACCCTCGGCCGATTCTATGGCCAGAGCTTGTAGCGTGTGCGAATCCAGATAGCGGCCTTCGTTCTTCCACCGCTCAGACAGCGCACGCACTCCGGGCCCAACACTTGTCACGAACATTGCCAGGTAATCGTTGGAACCCTCGCCAACCGGGCGCGTGTAGTCGGCCAGGCACAGTCCCTCGCGCTCTCGCTGTCTGCCGAAGTAGAACCTCTCCAGCTCGGTAGTCCCGTCCGGCTTGTACACGATCAGCCATTGCCCTTCCGAGCGGCACGGAAAGAACTTGAACACCGCCCGGGCGCTGATATCGGAGCGGGACAGCATCACGTCCTCAATCCGTTGCACCTGTCGGCGCAGTTCCACCGCCTTGGGTTCTTCCTCCCGCAACGCGTCCCAGAAACGCCCCCGATAACCCAGGTGCCGCACGTAGAGCATTTGCGGGTTGATGTACCCGAAAATCTCGTCCAGATCGTGATCATCCAGCACGTGCAGCCGTAGGTCGGGCGGCCGCGGCGAAGCTTCGAGCTGGGCGACGCCGGTCGCCGTCGGTGCGCTACCCACGGGCGGCCAGTTCCTCCTGCAGCTCGGCGCTTTCCGCTTCCAGCCGCATGATTAACCGTTCGCGTTCATCGTCGTCCCGTATGACATTTGCCAGCGCCAACCCGGTCATTGCGTCCGGCGAATATGCCACCAGCCCGCCGTACTCCGGCGCGATCCTCAATCTGGTGAATCGGTTGGACAGAGCTGCGCCGCCAACCAGGACCGGAGCCGCGATGCCTGCCGTCCGGAAGTCCTGCACCGTCTCGACCATCATCTGGGCCGACTTCACCAGGAGTCCCGACAACCCGATTATGTCCGGTTGGTGTTCCCGGTATCCTGCGATCAGTTCCTGCGCCGCAACCTTGATTCCCAGGTTGATTACTCTGTAACCGTTGTTGGACAGGATGATCTCCACCAAGTTCTTGCCGATATCATGCACGTCGCCTTTTACGGTTGCCAGCAGGACGCGGCCCCGCGATGCGGCGTCCGCCCGCTCCATATGCGGTTCCAGGTGGGCCACCGCGAATTTCATGGCTTCCGCGCTCTGTAGAACCTCGGCGACGATCAGCTGATTCGCGTTGAATTGCCGCCCGACTTCGTCCATCCCGGCCATCAGTGGCCCATTGATGATCGCCAGCGGTTCCCGTTCCTGCAGGGCCAGGTCCAGGTCCTCGGCCAATCCTTCTTTGCTGCCTTCGATGATGCACTGCGCCAATCGTTCGTCCAACGGCAGCGCCGACCTCTGTTCTGCGGTGGCTCTCGGCGCCCGGTCTCGGAAGTGCGCCGCAAACGCCGCCACGGGGTCTTCCCCGCGGTGCCAGATCAGGTCTTCAGAGAGTTTGCGCTCATCCTCGGGGATGGTGGTGTAACGCTGCATCATTTCCGAGTTGACGATGGCCATATCAAGGCCAGCCTGCGTGCAGTGGTACAGGAACACCGAATTAAAGACCTCGCGACCTGCCGCCGGCAGACCAAATGAAACGTTCGATATGCCCAGGACAGTTTTCGTATTGGGCAACGCCTCCTTGATCAGCTTCACACCCTCAATGGTCTCCGCGGCTGAGCCAACGTAGTTCTGATCGCCAGTACCCGCCGGGAACACCAGGGGGTCGAAGATGATGTCCTGCTCTGGCACACCGTACTTCTCGGTCAACAATTGGTGGGACCGCCGGGCGATCTCAAGCTTGCGCTCTCGCGTTACCGCTTGGGCCTGGTTGGGATCGTCGTCGATGCATCCCACCACCAGCGCCGCGCCGAATCGCCTTGCCAACGGCACCACGCGTTGAAAACGCTCCTCACCATCCTCCAGGTTTATGGAGTTGATGATGGACTTGCCTTGCAGGCGTTTCAACGATTCTTCGATCACCTCGGCGTCCGTCGAGTCGATCATGATCGGCGCCTTGACCCTTCGGTTGAGTTGGTCAAGGAACTTGATTACGTCAGATATCTCGTCACGATCCGGATCCTGCAGGCACACATCCAGCACGTGCGCCCCGTTCCGGACCTGCCGGCGCCCTATCTCTGCCGCTTCCTCGAAGCGTTCGCCCGCTATCAACCGCTTGAACCGCCGGCTGCCCAGCACGTTCGTGCGTTCCCCGATGACTGTCGGCCTGGTGTCCTCGTTCACCACCACGGCTTCGATGCCGGACACGCGCGTTTCTATGATCGGCTCAACGGACCTTGGCCTCTTGTCGGACATTGCTTCGACTAACTGTCGAATGTGGTCCGGTCCCGTGCCGCAGCAACCTCCAGTCACATTGAGCCAGCCATTCGCCGCGAATCGTTCCAGCGTAGCCGCCAGCATTTCCGGCGTCTCGTTGTAGTTGCCGTCTTCGTCGGGCAGACCCGCGTTCGGCACGCAAGCGATCCCAAACCGGGACAACTCATTCAGCGTCCGGATGTGGTCCGTCATGAACTCGGGACCGGTGGCGCAGTTGAACCCTACCCACAGCAGGTTCCGGTGCGCCAGCGAGGTGTAAAACGCCTCGGCGTCCTGGCCGGCCAGCAGCGTACCCATCGGCTCAATGGTCCCTTGCACCGCCGCCGGAATGTCTACATCCAGCTCCGCACGGGCCCGGTCGATTCCTTCCAGCCCCGCCTTGATGTTGCTGGTGTCTTGACCTGTTTCCAGCACCAGCACGTCGGCCCCGCCCTCAATGAGCCCAGCCGCCTGCTGGTGATAATCGGCCGCCAACTCGTCAAAGGTCAGGCCGCCGGTCACCGATATCGTTCGCGTGGTCGGACCCATCGCGCCGTACACGAACCGTGGCTTGTTTGGATCATTGGCCGTGGCGGCGTCCGCGGCCTGCCTGGCGATGGCCCCAGCCTCGCGGTTGATCCGGCGCGCCTCGGAAGCGAGGCTATACTCACCCAGCACCAGCGCGGTTGCGCCGAAGGTGTTGGTCTGTATGATGTCCGCACCGGCTTCCAGGTATCCTCGGTGGATGTCCTCGATCACGTCAGGGCGGGTTATGTTCAGGTATTCGTTACAACCTTCGTACTCCGCACCTCCAAAATCCTCGGGGCCGAGTTCCCGCGCCTGGATCTGGGTTCCCATCGCTCCGTCGGTGATCAGAATGCGCTCGCGGAGCAACGATTTCAGTTCTTTAATCCGTTCTGCAAAATCCATACTTCAGTGCCATTTGTTCCGTAAATCACAATCAAGGCTACCTGTATTCAGTAGCCGTGTCAAACCGGAATGAACCGAAAACCGCTGATCCACCACTTCCAAAATCGACCAGGAGAAGTACCCGGTGCGCCCTTACGAAATAGTCTCTCAAGCCCCCGAAACCGCCAGTTTTATCGCCTCTTACGCCTCAGAACGTCCGACCACAGAACGCGCCCGCGACCGTGCCCGTGGCGCCCTCCTGGGCCTCGCCGCCGGCAATATCCTTGGCCTTTCCGTGGAAGGCGCTCCCTACGACCAGATCGCCGCCTGGCACCCCAGCGGGCTCACGGAGATCGACCCCCGCGAGGTCAGCCGGGCCATGGACGACGACCTTGCCCAGGCCGTCGACTTGGGACACGCCCTCCTGGCTGGGGATGATTACGCACGAGACTTCGCCGATCGTCTCATCATCTGGGCCCGCGAAAACGGTCGCGGCATCGGAATCACCACCAGCGAGGTTATCGACGAATTGGCGAACGGTCTGCCCCTACCGGAACCGGCCCGTGTGGTGTTCGAGCGCAGGAACCGCATCGCGCCCAACGGCGGCGTGATGCGTTGCGCTCCGGTTGCCATCGCCCGCCGCAACCAGGCGGATCTTCTCGTGGCAGATTCCGCTACAACCTGCGCGGTCCGCACTATGCCCTGACGTGCCAGTGGTCCTGCATCCTGGTCAACGCGATCATCGCCGCATTGCTCAACGGCTGGGATCCCGATTTGCCAGACCTTCTCGCCGCGGCGCACTTCGACGGTTGCCCTGACCTGCCCGCCCAGGCCCGTGCGGACCGTATCCCGGCAAATGCGCTGGACGCTCTTGACGACGGACGCCAGCCGCCCCCAGGCATGGGCTGGCTGATGCGCGACCACGGGCTCATCGGGCACACTTTGCTGGCCGCCCAGTTCGGCTTTTGGGCCGCCGCGACGCCCCTTGGGTTCGAGGACGCGCTGATCGCGTCGGTCGCCGCCGGTGGTGACACGGACACCAACGCCGCCGTGGCCGGCGCGGTGCTCGGAGCCCGTTACGGCGCTTCGCGCATCCCCCAGCGGTGGCTCGCCTGCGTGCCCCAGCGTCAGCGCATCGAGCGCCTGGCCGACGGTTTGCTGGCTATGTCGGTAGCCTAGCCGAAATAGCGGGCCAGTTCGTCCCGGTTCCGGTCCAGCCAGGCCACGTTCAGGGCGATGCGCTCCAGTGCCTGACGGATCGTCCGCTCGGCCGCCGGTGTAGGATGAGCCTCGAAGAAGGCCGCCACGTCGTCCCGCTTTTCGTTGGTGGTGAAGGAGTTGGTGATGGCAACCAGTCGCATCAGCCCGAAGCCTCCGCCTCCGTACCGGCGGTCGAACTCCTCCCACTTCTCCTTGAGGAAGTCCCAAGCCAGGTTCCGGCCCCTGTTGTTGGCCGCCACAGCGGAGACCACGAATATGGTGTCCTGCAACCGCACGTCGTCGGTGAGCGCACGATCCAGCGTCTCCCGCAGAAGTTCCTCCTGTTGGAACCGCGCCATTGAAATCAGGAACCGAATCTTTTCCTCGTGCAACTCAGCCGCCCGCTCCAGTTCCCACATGCGATCGTAGACCGCCCGGTCTCCGGCCTGCGCCACCAAGCTGAATACCACGCCGCGCAGGTCGGGCCTCACATTCGCGGTGTCATTCTGGTACGCCGCGAAGAGTTCCTGCGCCTGCGCAATGATATCCGGGTCCCCGTACACGCCGGCCTGGCTAAGCACCGTAGACCGCGTCAACGAGTCCAGGTGTCCTTCCCCTGGCCGTGGCTCCCAGCCCGACCGCTGCGCCGCCGGTCCGAACAGTCGCCGGCCAAAAGCATGATAGGTGCCCAGGTACGGCTCGTTGGCGATCAGGCTTTCGATCTCCCGCAGGTTGGTGGCAAGGTCGCTCCAGACCGACGCGTCCGTCTCGTCCTGGTATGACTCCGCCAGCGCCAGGAATCGCGTAACGGGCAGGAGCCCCGCGCGTGACAGCGCGAAAGCGTCGTTCTGAATCCCCAGCCGGTCCGTCGCCGGCAGCGTCCGGCTGGCTACCACCGAGGCCAGCCGTTCCCGGTCCGAGTCCGTATAGTTCACGCGGTAGAATCCGGTCTGGTCCGGGTTGACCTTGAACCATTCGGGATGCCCGGGAGCCGCCACCTGCACCGTATCAGTGGCCCCGCTCACCAGGTGCGCGGTGACGGGCGCCCCGCCGGCCGCGACGGTCAATGGCACCGGCCACACCTGTTCCTCGTTGTCTCCGGCGTCTTCACCCAACACCGAGTCAAAGACAAAACGCTCCTGCCGCACCTCCAGGCTCAGCCCGCTGTCGTTAGGGGTCGCCGCCACATCCAGTACCGGGTAGCCCGTTTGACTAGTCCAACTGCCCATGATGGAGTTGACGGGCTGACCCGAGGATTCTTCTAGCGCCGTCCACAGGTCGGTTGTGCGCGCGTTTTGGTACGAGTGCCGGGTCAGATAGACGTTCAATCCGGTCCGGAACACGTTGGGTGTCAGGAAGTGTTCCAGCATCCGTAAAACCGACCCACCCTTGCTATAGCTGATGGCATCGAAGAGCTGGCTCACTTCAGCCGGATTGGCTACTTCCTGCTCAATCGGATGGGAATTCTTCAGGCCATCCAGGCTGAAAGCCCGGTTGGTGTCCATGTTAACGAACTGCGTCCACATCGACCATTCCGGGAACAGCCAGTCAACCGCCTTGGTGCCCACCCACGTGGCGAAACTCTCGTTGAGCCACAGATCGTCCCACCATTCCATGGTCACCAGGTCGCCGAACCACATATGCGCCATTTCGTGTGCTACCACCTCGGCCACCCGCTGCCGCGTGCCCGCCGATGAGTTCACCGGGTCCACCAGCAGCGCGGTTTCGCGATAGGTCACGCAACCCCAGTTCTCCATGGCGCCGGCCGCAAAGTCAGGGATCGCCAGGTGGTCCAGCTTGGGCAGCGGGTACGGAATGCCAAAGTAGTCGTTGAAGAACGAGAGCAACTTGACCGACGTGTCCAGCGCAAACTGGCCCTGCTCCTCCTTGCCGCGCGTCATCCACACGCCCACTACCGTCCCGTCCGCGGCTTCCTTTTCGATGTGTGTCAGGTCGCCAATCACGAACGCCAGGAGATAAGTTGACATTACCGGCGTCTTATCGAACAGAAGGATCTTCCGGCCGTCTTCGCCGAGGGTCTCCTCAATGATTGGGGTATTGGAAACGGCCTCCATTTCCTCCGGCACGTTCAGCGTAACTTGGAAGGTTGCCTTCGCCGCCGGCTCGTCCCAGCACGGCAGGGCCCGCCGCGCGTCCGTAGCCTCAAACTGGGTGGTTGCCAGGTAGGCCGTTTCACCTTCGGGATTCCCGTACTGGCTTCGGTAGAATCCGCGCAACTTGTCGTTGAGTTCGCCCGTGAACGACATCCGCAGGTGCTGGTTGCCCACGAGGCCATCGTCCGGCGTGCCGGCAATGCTGATCGTCGCTGTTTCCGCGTCGGCATCGTAAGCGATGTCGCTGGCCGGCTGTTCCTGTTCGCCATTCGCCTCCGTCCAGCTGACGGTTGCCGAATGTATTTCGATCTCCGAGCAATTGAGCATGATTTCGGTGGTGCCGGGTTCCATGCTCACCGTGATGTCGACCTCGCCGGCAAAGGTGAAATCGTCGAAATTTGGGGTGAGCGTCAGGTCATAGTGGATGGGACGAACGTTGTCGGGGAGCACAACAGCTTCGGCGGACGGCATCGAATTTCCTCCGTGATTTGCGTTCAAAAAGGGGACGCGCCAAGTTTATCACAGGGTATTGAACCGCTTGTGCGGCTCACCGAATTGCGAAATACTTGGCCGCGCCAAGACGTATCATCTATTCTCAGCTTTCTCACCACCTGGGCTTTACGCATTTCAAGCGGCGTAATGTCGATGTCCAGCGTAAAAGTCCGCGCTAATTGGCCGGCGAAAATGTCACGTTATGGAGAACGTGACATTGACTTCAAGAGAACACAGCTTGCTGGCAGAGCAAATTACGTTGGATCAGGCGGTCGAGTTGATGGGAGTGAGCACGCGCCACACCAGGCGCATGCTGACAGTTTACCGGGATCGGGGTGCAGATTCCCTCGCCCATGGTCATCGGGGCCGCAAGCCCGCCAACGTGACACCTACCACAGTGATCGCCGACATTGTGCATCTGGCTGGCACTAGGTACCAGGGAGCCAACCATACCCATCTGACCGAATTGCTGAGCGAGCGGGAAGGCATCCACATCGGCCGAACCACCCTGCGACGGATTCTGTTGGACGCCGGACTGAGCAGCCCGCGCCGTCGTCGCCCGCCCAAGCACCGGGTCCGGCGCCAGCGGATGCCGAGGGAAGGTATGCTGATCCAGCTGGACGGCAGTTATCACCGATGGCTGGGGGATGACAGCCCACCGTTCACGTTGCTGCTGGCGGTGGACGACGCCACCGGCGCCGTGGCCAACGCCTTGTTTTGCGAGCGGGAAGACAGCCGCAACTACTTCCTGCTGATGCAGAACCTGCTCTCCGGCGCCGCGGCATCCCCCTCGCCCTCTACACCGACCGCCACGCGGTCTTCAAGCACCGCTCGGAATATCAGCCCGGCGGGACGCCAACCCAGTTCCGAAGGGCAATGGAAGAACTGGGCATCCAGATGATTTTCGCCCTGTCTCCTCAGGCCTCGGCTTTGTACAATCAAGCGGCATAGGCTAGCGTGTCGAGCATCCTGCGGTACAAGAGGCGCGGGACTTTTATCGATTCGTGCTCGCGCTCGGACGGCATAAAAGTACCCTGCTGCACCCAGAGGTGTCGTCTGACCAGGGCGATGGCGTCGGCGAAGGAAGGGCTGGTCTTGTCATACCATGCCGTGGTGCGCGGAGCCATGCCACCCTGCTGACCGATCAGGATATCCGCCGCCAGCGTCACCACGCTGAACAAGCCAAAGAGCGCGGGGGTGGTCCGCGCGATGGCTCGTTCCGACCACTGGCGCTGGGTTTCCATGCCCAGGTGAGCCCGCAGCTCCTCAAAGGTCACCTCGACCTGCCACCGCAGCAGATACCACTGCAATATCCGCAGCGGTTCCGCCGCGACGTCGGTGCATAGCAAGGCATAGGGCCCGCGGCGCTCCGCCAGGTATCTGACGACGACCCAACGTATGGGAAGGCGCGGCGGCCCGCCGTGGTACCACAGCGCCACGCCCGAAGCGAGCTCGACCATGGTGGTACTGCCGTCGGAACCGGTGGCGCGGTAGGGGGTCCATTGGGTAGCGGGATCGTCCAGTACCGCAGTGGGATTGGGCAGTCGCGCTCCGACCACCCGGGGCCGCCCGATCTGGCCGGGCCGCCGCGCTGGCGCGGGCTGGTGCAGGGACGCATCCTTGCGCAGTTTGGTGACGACGACAACGGGCTTCGACATGCCCTGGCAATGCCGCAGGAACTCCCGCTTGGCGTAGCCGCCATCGGCCACCACCACCAGGTCCCGGTCCGGCAGCCACCGGCGCCGGCAGACCAGCATCTGCTGGGCGTAGTCGGTGACCGTCTTGTGCCGGCGGCCTTTGCGTCGGTCATAGCGGGCCGACACCACCAGCGCGGTCAAAAACGGCAGCGCCCAGTGTCGACCCGCCCATCCGATACGCGTCAGCAACATCAGGCTCACCCATTGCAGTCCGGGAGTCATCACCACCTGGTCGTCGGTGGAGCGTACGGGATCCCGGTACCGCCCCTTGGCCGCAATCTTCCGGCCCCAGCGTCGGTCCACCGTCTCGTCAATGCCGAACACCAACGGCTCGGTGGACGAACCAAGGCGCCCGGCCACCAGCAGCAACAGCACCCGGCTCAGTCGCAGTGGCGACCACTGGGCGCGGTTGAGCACGTGGTGATAGATGGCGAAGTCGCCGTGCTGCCCAATCCCCAGGATGTTGAGGGCGGAGGACACGGTGCGCTTGCCGGGAGACAGGATCGCTCCTACCGCCAGGAGTTGAGCCTTGCGCCAGGTCCTGGGGTCAAACAGGTGCTCAAAGGGCAGCAGCAGGGTTACTATGACTGCGGGCAGGGTAGGCATGCTCGACCTCTTGTAGTGATTTGGTCGAGCTTACCCTGTTCTTATAATTCTGCTAGCTTTTGTACAAAGTCGAGTTTCAACCGGTCAGACGATCAATGTCCGCGATCCGCGACGCGGCACTTCCAATCCGGTCAGCGTAGGTGACGGGAGATCGGTGATCAGGGTTGGCGATGAACATTCGGACGCGCTGGACGCCGAGATCCGCCAAGAAGTGCTCGGCAGGAGAACCTGGCGACAAGACCGGGACGCTCTCACTCAAGGAAACCTCGGTCGTTTTGAACCGGACCAGACCGAGGAGGCCATCGACTATTTCCTCAATCTTCTTGGCGACATCTGGCGTCCGCAGGGGCCAATCTACCTCGCCGAGCCGTATTTCATGCAACGGGATCGCGACAATACGAACGAACGGATATACAGCGGCATGTTCGCTGCGACCAGAGGACAAGAGCTGAGAATTCTTTGCGGAGGCGGGAACGCCGACGGGTGGTTGTCCGGGTATCCTGAGGTACTGGCTGGTCACGTGTCGGTCAGGTCGTTTACGAGCAAAAACGACAGAGGTGAAGACAAGCCGGCATTTCACGACCGCTACCTCATCATTCCGGACAAGGAGATCATCATCACTCACTCGATCAATGGTTGGCACGATCACGGCGTCACTTTCGCCACGCTTCCATACGGCGTATACCAAGCCCAGGCCCAGGAATTCTGGTGGTTGAACATCGGCGACAACAGCAACGGCGTTCACGTCCGGGAGATCAAATGATGCCAGGCGACGACGTCCCGACCATCGAGTTGACCGCGAAAGCAGTTCAGGCCATCTGGCGCATTTTCGGCAATGGTCTGGCGCCCCTGAAAGAGCCGACGTGTCAAGACCTGGCCGACCCGATAATCCGAAACCAGCTCGGCGAAACGGAGGAAGCCGACCGGGCCATCGACACCATCCGCAGCTGGTTCGATCCCGACGGTGGCCCAAACCACCTGCGGCAGGACATGAAAGAACCGGTTGCCGAGATGATCATCGACGGGATTCGGGTCGCGCTCTCAAGGACCTCCGGTATCGGCAACCACGACACGGCCTTTTGGGCCATGGGGTCGATCAATCCGGACTTGGCGGCGTCAATCATCCGCGCTTCGTGGAGTCCCGAGCAGATGGTCTCGTTCTCCCAGTACGCCCTGGATGCCCTGGAGCGCCTCCACAGAAACGGCGAAATCTTTGACCCGAAGCACATCGTCGGGTGTAACGTTCAGGGCGCCAGGGCACATTCCGTCGAAGTGGCAGACGACGACCTGCTGCGGTCTTTCCACGTAGGATCTTATACGGCATTCGAGGCGCACCGGACGATGTATCCGGGCATCGCGTCGGTCGTACACCTCCTTCTGGCGCTAAACCCCGAAATGCTGCCCGAGCTGGTGGGCAGAGTGCAGGACCGCCTGCTGCAATCGCTCGCCGCGTTCTGCATTGCCGGGATCCGCGCCACGTCCGATCATCGAAAACCTCTGCAGTGGATTACCGACAGTTCACCGAGGGCACTGATCGCGCTGGCGATTCTGCACGTATTGGAATTCGCCCACCAAGCAGAAATAGACGGCACCACCGGGCCGAGTCTCAGTGCCGTGGAGGCCCCGGTTCCAACAACACTGGAGGACGCAATCACGGATCTGGCATCCAGTCTTGAGGAACTCGGACCCGCAAGGAGCACGTGGTGGGCGTTCGAGCTGCTCAACCACACCTCCTTCGGCCCAGACGACAAACGCCTGACGGCAGAGGTGGTCGAAAAGCAATGCACCCAATTGCTCGAAGGCGTGGTGCTTGATCACTGGTCAGACGATGTGATCTGCGAACTGGAATCCGGATTGCGGCGGGCCAGGCTCGAACCCAGGGGCAAACCCCTGGCAGACATCGCGTGGCAGATCCGAGAACAGGGACCCGAAAAAGCGGCCAAGGTTGCTGGTGTCCTCCTGGACGAACACGAACGCCGCATGACGGCTGCTTTAGAACAAGACATGCAGCCTCCGAGCCTCTCCGGGCGTTGGAACAACCGAGACTGGCTGCTCGCGTTGGCTGTGGCGGTGATGATTCATCATTCGGACGTCGACCCTCTGGATTGGGCAATCGAGAAATGCGAAGCACTGCCGTTGAGCGCGTGGGATGCTGACGAAGACTGGCAAATCTTTAATGTGGCTGACCGGGTCGCCCATATCCAGATGACAATCGCGCTGTACGCCGTTCAACTCTTGGCGGAGGCCGGGCGAAGGTTGGACCGCGCAAAGCTGCTGGCCTTCGCCGAGCGGGTGTGGTCCCATGCGGACTTTGTCCGTCGGCAATCCGGCTTGTTGGTTGAAAATTTGGGAACAACCGAATGCGCGGCGCGGGTGGCCGCAGTTTTCGGAAAGCCGACTCGAGAGTGGGCGTTGCAGCAGGTCAATAACCCCGCATTGAATCCGCTAGCCTTGTGGGCTCTGCTGGATCAGATGGGACAACAGGGACGTACCGTGATCGACTCCAGCACGGTTGCGGAAATCCGAAAAATCGCATCCAACCGGTACGTCAACGCGGTGGAGACAAACCCACAGTCCGCGCCCCATTTGGCGAACCTGTGATTGTTGCTGGATGCACCACAGGAAGCTGCGAAAACCGCCGAAGTCCTGCTCGCTTACCACCCCATCCGTGCCCGCGGTGGCACCCACGCTGAGCGCCTTCACGCAATCGCGGCTCTCAAGATGTTGGCGTTTGCGGAAAGCCGAAGAGAATTGGCGGACGACCTGGTCGAGGCATTCCGGTCGCTCTATCATTACCTTTGGGGGCAATACACTCCGACAGACGAAAAGCACGCCCGACAGGAAATCGATGCGTTCCTCGAGCGGACCGTCCCAGGGGAAACACATGCCGCGCAAATGGATTCCGGTTTTTGATTCCCTTACCGACTCCGGATTATGACCTTACTCGGGCAGGCGCCTAACAGCAATATCGGTGCTCGGTGCGAGCCGATCAGATCAGCATTGGGAACAGACCAGAAGCCGTCGCCAGGTTGCCCGAGGATCTGCCACTCTATACGGTGTTGTCGGGCGGTGACACTGGCCAAAGTAAACGCAGGTTGCACAATAGCCATGAGCCGCGACATGAGGCCAGTAGGACAACCATGCAGCAGGGCGCCCGCATCCCGTCGGACGAGCATCGCCGCCGTTTACATGGGGAAATAACGAGCCCAGAACCGGCCAACTGATCCTACCAATCCGCGCCGCTGACCGTGACCGGAACCCCAAATTGGACTGTTCCGAATGACTCGGGACACATCCCGGCCGATGACCACAACCAGGCTTTCAGATTGCGCAACATGGCGTTGAATACGCCGGGCCAAGACCCCATTTGCTTGCTGGAGATGACGTCGCTGCTCTGAGAGGAGGGCTTGCAACTATTTCCGGTGAGCGATTAAACGCTTCAGGTCCCGGGAATCTGAATACCGCAACCGGGATGTAAACGGCGGCGGTAAATTGGACCGCGTGGGCGGCTCCATCGTCGGCTTGTGGCGGAGGAAAACCGTACCGTCCGCCGTGCTCCGTAGAGTTGGTCACCAGCCTATGGAGGGTGAAATGGATGTACAAAGTGGAGTTGTATGCGCGGGTTCGCCGGGCCTGCCTGGCGGAGGGGATGAGCGTTCGGGAAGCCTCCCGGGTGTTCGGTCTGCACCGGGACACGGTGCGCAAGATGCTGGCCTACTCAGTACCGCCAGGTTATCGGCGTGAAAGTCGGCCACCCCGTCCGAAGCTTGGGCCCTTCACCGGCGTGATCGACGCCATCCTGGAAGACGATGGCAGGGTTCCGAGGAAGCAGCGCCACACGGCCAAGCGGATCTTTGAGCGGCTCAGGGACGAATACGGGTTTGGTGGTCAGTACACCATCGTCAAGGACTACGTCAGGGAGCACGGGAGGCGGACGCAGGAGATGTTCGTGCCCTTGTCCCACGCGCCGGGCCACGCCCAGTGCGATTTCGGCGAGGCGGTGGCGGTGATCGCCGGAGTGGAGCGCAAGGTGCACTACCTGGTCCTGGATCTGCCCCACAGCGACGGTTGTTTCGTGAAGGCCTATCCAGCGGAAACCACCGAGGCCTTTCTGGACGGCCACGTGTCGGCCTTCGCCTTCCTGGGTGGAGTGCCTCAGAGCATCCTGTACGACAATACGAAACTGGCGGTGGCCCGGATACTGGGTGATGGTCACAGGCAGCGTACCCGTGCCTTCACCGAGTTGCAGTTCCACTACCTGTTTGAGGACCGGTTCGGGCGACCCGGCAAAGGTAATGACAAGGGGAAGGTAGAAGGGATGGTGGGCTACGCGCGGCGCAACCTCCTGGTGCCGATCCCTCGGATGGAGAGTTTCGCGGCGCTCAATGCCCACTTGGAGCAGAAGTGCCTGGAGCGCATGGATGCCATGCTGCGAGGCCACACCGAGACCATCGGCCAGCGGATGAAGCGGGACCTGGACGCCCTGCTGCCATTACCCGACGCGCCCCCTACGACGCCTGCGACAAACAGGCCAGTCGGGTGAGTTCGTTGTCCCTGGTGAGGTACCGCACCAATGATTACTCGGCGCCGGTGGAGTTTGGACACCGGGATGTGCTGGTGCGTGGCTACGTGGCTGAGGTGGTGATTAGCTGCGGCGCCGAGGTCATAGCACGACATCCCCGCTCCTACGAGAAAGACGATTTCATCTTCGATCCCATCCACTACCTGCCCCTGCTGGAGCAGAAGACGGCGGCCCTGGATCAGGCCGCACCGTTGCAGGGGTGGGAGCTGCCCCAGGAGTACCAAACGCTGCGCCGTCTGTTGGAGACCCGGATGGGCCAGCGTGGCAAGCGGGAATTCGTGCAGGTCCTCCGGCTCCTGGAACACTTCTCTAATCAGGAGGTCCACCACGCCGTCAAGGACGCGCTCCGGCTGGGCGCCGTCAGCTTCGACGCTGTCAACGCCGACCGAGATCTGACCCATCATCGCCGACGGGGAGTTCACCCACCCCGGTTGGTTGCGTGGGATCGCCGATTTGGGATTGACCCATTTGCCTAACTGCGACTGGCTGTCGCCGAGTTCAAATTGACCCACCTGGATAGTGCTCAGCGATCCTGTCAGTCAGCATGGTTGTGGTTGTCGCCGGCCTCCTCCGGCGCTGCGCCCAGGTGTTGTTGCGACGGAAATAGCCCCGCCTGTAAAACGCCAAGAACTATGTACCAGTAAGCGACGGAATCGCCACGAACTATCGACCACTTCGCCAAGGACTATGACCACCGGTGGGCGCCAGGGAGGCGACCATTGCCGCACTTCGGTTTTGAGGTGCAGCGATGGCGTACAAGGAGGTGCTCCGAGTGGAAATACAGGAAGTGATACGACGCTGGCAGTCGGGAGGCAGTCAGCGTCAGATAGCGGAAGGGACTGGGTTGTCGCGGGCCACGGTGCGGAAGTATCTGGCCGCGGCGCAGGCAGCGGGGGTGGCGCCGGATGGTTCGGCTCCCGACGAGGACCAGCTGAGCCGGTTGGCGGGGATCAGCCGGGCTGGACCGCGCCTGGTGGAGACACCGGTTGAGGACAGCCTGGCTCCCTGGGCGGACCAGATCTACCAGTGGCTGACCGGCGACCGGTTAACGGTGACCCGCATCCAGGAGTTGCTGGCAGCGCGGGGTTGTACGGTGTCGTACACGTCGTTGCGCCGGTTCATCCGGAAGCGCAACTGGGGACGGCGGAGCGTCCGCACCGTGCGGATGGCCTACACTGAGCCCGGCGAGGTGGCCGAGGCGGACTTCGGCCGGTTGGGGATGATCACCGATCCAGTCACGGGCAAACGCAAAGTGGTCTGGGCGCTGATCATCGTGCTGTCGTATTCACGGCATTGCTTTGTTTGGCCGACGCACAGCCAGAAACTGGAGGACGTGATCGCCGGCCTGGAGGCGGCGTGGGCGTTTTTCGGTGGCGTACCCCGCTACCTGGTCATCGACAATTTCCCCGCCGCTGTAGCGGGATCGGACCCATTGCATCCCCGACTGACCCGGGGATTTCTGGAATACTCCCAGCATCGTGGTTTCATTGCTGATCCGGCCCGAGCGCGACATCCCAAAGACAAGCCCAAAGTGGAACGCAGCGTGTCCTACGTCAGGGAGCGTCTCTTCAAGGGCGGCGATTTCCATGGCTTGGTCCACCTGAGCAATGAAGCCCGGCGCTGGTGTTTGGAGGTGGCTGGCCAGGCGGGTCCACGGCACCACCCGTCGGCACCCTCTGGTGGTCTTCCAGGATGAGGAGCGTCATCTCCTGCTGCCCTGGGACGGCGAGCCTTACGAAATCACCCACTGGCGCAGCGCCAAAGTCCATCCCGATTACCACGTGGCTTGCCAGTACGCTCTCTACTCAGTGCCAGCGTCGGTCTGCCCACCGGGCCAGAAGGTGGAGATCAGGGTGGACAGCAAGCTGGTGCGCATTTACCACCGAGGCAAGCTGATCAAGGTCCACCAGCGCCAACCCAGGGGCGGCCGCGCCACCGATCCCGATGATTATCCCGCCGAGCTCACTGCTTACACCATGAAGGCCCCCGAGCGGATCAAGCGCAGTGCGGCCCTGCTGGGGCCGGCGGTGGCGGCATTCGCCGGACGCCTCTTCGACGACAAACTGCCCTGGTCAAAGATCAGGCAGGGGCACAAGCTCATCCGGCTTGGGGAGCGCTACACGGCCCAGCGTCTCGATGCTGCCTGTCGCCGCGCCCTCGACGTCGATCTCATCGATGTGCGCCGCGTGGAACGCATCCTGGTGCAGGCCCTGGAAGAGGAATCCACGCCCAAACTGCCGCTACCCATGCCAGCTGGCCGCTTCGCCCGGCCCGGCTCCGTCTTTGCCCTGGCCAAAGGAGGTCAAGCATGACCCGCACCACCGAACTCACGCCTTTGCTCAAGCGTCTCCAACTGGGGCCGATGGCCGCCACCCTGCCCGAGCGTATCGCCCTGGCCCGCCGGGAACAGCTGGACTATGCCTCCTTTCTGGAGATCATCCTCAGCGACGAGGTCAACCGCCGCGCTCACCGGCGCACCGAACTGCGCCTCCAGGGCGCCGGTTTCGAGGAGACCTGCCGCCTGGAGGACTTCGACTGGTCGGCGTCGATTACCCTGGATCGCCGTTTGCTGGACGCCGTCTTCTCCCTGGAGTTTCTCGACAAGCACGAGCACGTCCTCCTGGTGGGACCGGCCGGTGTCGGCAAGAGCTTCCTCGCCCAGGCATTGGGCTACTCCGCCATCCGCGCCGGACACACCGTCCGCTTCAGCCACGCCGACGACTTCTTCAAGGCCATCGCTCAAGCCAGAGTGGACAACTCGACAGACCGCGCCTTTCGGTCCTTCCTGTCCCCAGACCTGCTCATCCTGGACGACCTCGGCCTGCATCGCCTCACCGCCCAGCAGTCCGCCGACCTGTACGAACTCATCCTCAACCGCCATCGGTCGTCCAGCTTCATCATCACCAGCAACCGGGCCGTGGACGAATGGCTAAGCCTCTTTGACGATCCTATCCTGGGCAACAGCAAGCCTATGCCCGTCGTCCGGGCCGTGCAAATCCGACTAACTCACATGCGGCCACGGGGGTGTAAGCTCACGGCGAGCCGTGTCGTCCGGACCGAGGCCGATCAGTGATTGGTGCGTATTGCCCGAGCAACAGCATGGCCCGGGAGTCTTGCGACTGCATTATTGGTGACGCCCCAACAGGGGGATCCCGTTCGGGAGATTGTGAATCGATGAGACTTCCTCCGGCGATGCGGCTACTCGCCGACCTGGGGGTGGATGATGAGAAACAGCAAGGAGGCGGTCAAGGGATCCGGCAAGAGGGCCAAGAAACCGAAGCTACCTGAGGAACTGTCGCGGGTCAACCTGAACACCGCAGGCATCGACGTGGGTGCCAGCAGCCACTTTGTTGCGGTGCCCGCAGATCGCGCGGAGCCGCAGGTACGGGAGTTTGCCGCCTACACTGCTGACCTGTACTGGTTGACCGAGTGTGAAGTCGAGAGCGTGGTCATGGAGTCCACCGGGGTCTACTGGATACCCCTCTTCGGGGTCCTGGAAGACCGGGGATTTGCCGTGATGCTGGTGGATCCCCGGCGCATCAAGAACGTGCCGGGGCGCAAAACCGACGTGCTGGACTGCCAGTGGCTGCAACAGTTGCACACCTATGGACTGCTGTCGGCAGCCTTCCGCCCTGAGGGGGAAGTCCGGTGCCTGCGGAGTTACCTGCGGCAGCGGGCCATGCTGATCCGCTACGCCTCCCACCATATTCAGCACATGCAGAAGGCCCTCAGCCAGATGAACGTGAAGTTGCAGCACGTCATCAGTGACGTCACCGGAAAGACCGGCTTGGCGATCATCGACGACATCGTCAGAGGTGAGCGGGATCCACACAAGCTGGCCCAGCACCGCGACCCCAGGATCAGGGCGGACCAAAAGACCATAGCGAGATCGCTCCAGGGACACTGGCGCGAGGAGCACATCTTCGAACTGGCCCAGGCCCTGGAGCTTTACCGGATTTATCAGGGCAAGATCGCCGAGTGCGACGGGAAGATCGAAGCCGCTTTGGAACAATTCGAACATGTCGCCGAGGGGGCAACTCCCGCCAAGCCTGGTCGGGTCCAGAAGCAGAAGAATGCCCCAGCCTTTGACGTCCGTTCTCATCTGTACCGGATTACTGGGGTGGACCTCACCAGGATCGACGGAGTGGACGCTTACACTGCCCTCAAGGTGATCAGCGAGATCGGAACGGACATGAGCAAGTGGCCCAGTGCCGGACACTTCGCCTCATGGCTAGGTCTGAGTCCCGATAACCGGATCACCGGGGGCAGGATCCTGAGCTCAAGAACCAAACGCAACGCCAATCGGGCGGCGGCGGCGTTGCGCCTCGCGGCCGGCGCGCTGCACCATTCAGACAGTGCCTTGGGGGCGTTTTATCGCCGCAAACGGGCACAACTAGGATCCCCCAAGGCCATTACTGCGGCAGCTCACAAGCTGGCCAGGATCATCTACTCCATGCTGCGGCATGGACAAAACTACGTGGATCAAGGTGCGGAATATTACGAGAACCAGTATCGCCAAAGAGCCTTCAGGGCTGCACAACGGCGTGCGGCTCAGCTGGGGTACGACTTGGTTCCCTCATCCAGACCCGACTGCGAGGCCGCAGCGATAGTTTCCTCTGCTACTCCTTGACAACCTGAGTTAGTCGGGAGCAATTTTATGCCCGTGTCCGGCCCGTGCAGAGGCGACTAACCGGTGAGTCGGCCCAAGGATGTATGCTCATGGCGAGGCGCGTCGTCCGGACGAAGGCCGAGCAGACGCTGGTGCATATCGCCCGATCGGGAGCATGGTCCGGGAGTCTTACGACGGCATCATTGGTGACGCCCCACTTGGAGCGATCCCGTTCTATAGATTGTTCAATGTTGGTAACTCCCTCCGGCGTCACGTCTACGCAGCCATCGTGGAGGGAATGATGAGCAGACGCCAGAACAGCGCGAAACCGGCGGGGTTGTCCCAGCTGAACCTGAACGCGGCGGGCATTGATGTGGGCGCCACCAGCCACTATGTGGCGGTTCCCGCCGACCGGGCGGAACAGCCGGTGCAAGAGTTTGAGGCTTTCACTGCGGACCTGTACCGTCTGGCGGACTGGCTGGCCGAGTGTGGCGTGGAGACCGTGGTCATGGAGTCCACCGGCGTGTACTGGATACCGCTGTTCGGGGTGCTGGAGGAACGGGGCTTTCAGGTGATGCTGGTGGACCCGCGGCGCATCAAGAACGTGCCCGGGCGCAAGACCGACGTGGTGGATTGCCAGTGGCTGCAGCAACTGCACACCTACGGTCTGCTGTCGGCAGCCTTCCGGCCCGACGCGGAGGTCCGGCGTCTGCGCAGTTATCTGCGGCAGCGGGCCATGCTGGTGGAATACGCTTCTCATCACATCCAGCACATGCAGAAAGCCTTGACCCAGATGAACGTGAAGCTCCAGCACGTGATCCGGGACATCACCGGCAAGACGGGCATGGACATCATGGAGGCCATCGTGGGTGGCGAGCGGAACCCGCGGAAGCTGGCGCGTCTGCGCGATGCCAGGATCAAGGCCGACGAAGCGACCATCGCCAGGTCGCTGCGGGGACACTGGCGCGAGGAGCACATCTTCGAGCTGACCCAAGCCCTGGAGCTGTACCGGTTCTACCAGGGCAAGATCGCCGAGTGCGACCGGGAGATTGAAGCCCAGTTGGAGCGGTTCGAAGACCACAGTGACGGCGAACCTCCCGCTCCCAATGGCAAAAAGCGCAATCAGAAGAACGCCCCGCGCTTCGACGTCCAAGGCCATCTGTACCGGATGACCGGGGTGGACCTGACCCGCATCGACGGCATTGACGGCTTCACGGCGCTGAAGGTGATCAGCGAGATCGGCATGGACATGACCAAATGGCCCAGCGCCAAGCACTTCGCATCCTGGCTGGGGCTGAGCCCCCACAACCGGATCACCGGCGGACGGGTCATCAGCTCGAAGACCAAGGCCAGCGCCAACCGGGCCGCCGCGGCATTGCGTCTGGCCGCCAACGCGCTGCACCGCTCCGACAGCGCCCTGGGTGCCTTCCTGCGCCGGAAGAAAGCCCATCTGGGTGCGCCCAAGGCCATTACCGCCACCGCGCACAAGCTGGCCCGGCTCATCTACTCCATGCTGCGTTACGGCCAGGAGTACGTGGACGCTGGGGCCGAATACTACGAAACCCAGCATCAGCAGCGGGCGTTACGCGCCGCCAAGCGCCGAGCGGCGCAACTGGGCTACCAACTGGTGCCCATGGTCAATGACCATGCTTCCGCACCGCCCCACGGAGTGGAGGTAGCGGCGTGACACTTCCGGTTAGTCTATAGCGCCCTCGACCGCCTGGCCAACGCCAGCTACCAGATCGTCATCGAAGGCACCAGCTACCGCGAACGCCTGTCGCCACACCGTGCCCTCCTGGGCGCCAGGGAGGTGATTGACCGACCTACCACAACCTGATAATAGTCAAAATCGCCACGCGCCCAAGGTGGTACAAAGTCCTTGGCGATCACTTGTCGATGGTCTACGATTCGGTCAGTAGCTAACTGGTCAGCGAAAATGTCAGTCTGATGAAGGACGTAACATTGAACCAGTTAGAACAGACGAGACTCCACGTGCTCAACTCAGTATTGGAACACCAGCTACCGGTAGCCCAGGCCGCCGAGATCCTGGGGGTGAGTGAACGTCATGCCTGGCGACTTCTGGCGGTCTATCGGAGGGAAGGCGCCGCCGCACTTGCCCACGGGAATCGGGGCCGTAAACCACGCAACGTCGTTGCTGACGACGCGGCGAACGCGGTGGTGCAGCTGGCCAGCACCACCTACGCCGGAGCCAACCACACGCACCTCACCGAGCTGCTCAAGGAACGGGAGGACATCGACCTGAGCCGGCCCACGGTGCGGCGCATTCTGACCCGTGCGGGCATCTCCAGCCCGCGCCACCGGCGTCCGCCCAAGCACCGGGTGCGACGGCAACGGATGCCCCAGGCTGGGATGCTGGTGCAGATCGACGGCAGTTTCCACCGGTGGCTGGGCGATGACGGTCCCCAATTCACCCTGCTCCTGGCGGTGGACGACGCCACCAGCGCCGTGGTCAGCGCGGTGTTCGGTCCCGAGGAGGACACCCGCGGCTACTTCTCCCTGATGCAGTAGGATTGTTCAAGTAGGGGAGAACGGTGCCCGTCCCTGACGGATTCCGTAATCTCCCACGACAAGCCGACATGCAGCAAAACGACACAGCGACCTGCTGAGGAAAACGTACATAACGCACGGCAGATCAACCCGAAACGATCCAGACACTAGGGGGTGTCGTCAAAAGAGTTTGCTCCAGATCATCACTGCCCGGAGTTGGCAAATGGCCAGGTATGACGCCGCTCTCTTGGCATAACGGGTCGCCACTCCGCGCCACTGCTTGAAGTCCAAGAATCCGTTCTCCACCAAGTGCCGCAACTTGTACAGTGCCTGGTCGTAGTCCCGCTTTTCCCTCCGGTTGCTTTTGGGCGGTATCACCGGGTTCATTCCCGATGCCCGAGCGGTGGCTATGATTTCATTGGTGTCATAGGCTTTGTCCGCCAGCAGACACTCCGCCTCTATACCCTCGATCAGGGGCAACGCCAAAGAGCAGTCGGCCACCGTGCCTCCAGTAACCGCCAGCCTTACCGGCATTCCGTGGGAGTCCACCGCCAGGTGCAACTTGCTGTTCAGCCCCCTTTGGTGCGGGCAATAGCCTGATTTCCGCCCCGAGCGCCGGCACTGTGGGGATGGGCCTTGATGTGGCTGGCGTCTATCATCAGCCACTCGAAATCAGGCACTCGAAATCAGGGTCATCCATCACTTCCTCCAACAGTCCGGCCCACACACCCCGGTCCCGCCAGCGGCAGAAGCGGCGGTGGGTGTTCTTCCAGTCTCCGTAGTCCGGGGGCAAATCGCGCCAGGGAGCGCCGGTGCGCAGAACCCAGCAAACGGCGTCGATAAACCGCCGGTTGTCATGGGCCGGCCGACCTCTCTTGCCTGCTCCCCCGGGCAGGTACAGCCTCAGCCGCTCCCAAACACCGTCTGTCATATCGTGGCGCCGGTGCGCTGCCGTCATACTCCCCACCTTCCACACTCTCCCTGTTACCGGCAATTTACCACCCTCTCACTGTTTTGACGACACCCCCTAAGGAAGAGGAAACCAGGGAAGCCGAAAAATCACACCTGCTGGCGTACCTGAAACACACCCCCAAGTTCGAGCATCGCATCGAAGAGTTCCGAAACCTGACGGTGGGCGAGATCCTCGCCAGAGTCCACGACACTGACGCACACGCCTACCGGATCTGCATCGAACGATTCTGGGAACAGGGCACCGAGCTCGAGCCGGACCCGGACGAGCAACGGTACAACGCGCTCACACGTCTCCGAGACTGGAACGCTGGGAAGATCCTCAACTGGACCATGCCCTACCTTCACGCCGCAGGAAAAGAAACCAGACAACTGGCCAACCCGGAATGGCGCGACATACAGCACGTCGCCCAGTACATCGCCACCATAGAACAGGCCGTGCTGCGGTGGGAACAGCAATCCGCCAACCTGCTACCACCCTCCTGGGAAAACATCGGGAGCACCAGTTCCATCGTGCGCTGCGCCACGGGCAACATGATGATCGCGCAATTCGAGGAGTGCCACGACTACAGCTACCTGACGGAGGACGGCGCACCCTGCCCCGGGGAATCCCAGGACACCCTGGCCGGTATCAACAAAATCTACGTCATACGTCAAGATTGCAGCAGCGAACAAATCCATGAGCACATGACGGCAATGAGAGACAACTCCGGCGTCGTGAGCCTGAACCTCCTCGGCTTGGAAGCACGCATCAGGCACCTGATCGACATTGCACACGACATCATGGGAGTCGGACACGCCGCCATCACGGGAGTAGCCACCCACGCGATGGCGACCGTCGACGGAACCACCACCGCCGAAGCGCCAGCCGAAGGTTCGCTGGCCTCCGCCGCGCAGACGATGGCCTTCGCCGGAGCACTCGCCGCCGCCGCCGCCGCCATCAACCAGATCTTGTGGGCCGAGGAAGACTGCGGGTACACGGAAACCAACCAGCAGCCCAGCGCTGCCGGCACCATCTGACGCCAGCAGCAACCCCCCGCCTACGCACATGACCAGCTGGCAACTTCACCTCTACCTCCAGAGATAACGGGGAAACCCGTCTATAATCAACACACCACCGGAGCATCCCCATGACCCAGCCACTTAACCAAGGCGAACGCGAACGCCTGCTGCAGTCCATCCAGCACGACCCCGAACTGCAGGAAGCGCTCCGCCGCCACCTGCTGACCGACGAACTGATTGAGATGCCCGAGCGATTCGCACAGTTCGCAGCCTACGTCGAAGCATTCATTACCCAGCAGCAGACCCACAACGCAAGCGTAGAAGAGACCCTGTCACGACTGACCATCGCCGTCGGCGACCTGAGGGGCGATGCCGCCGCACGGCTGCTGCGCTCTCAAGACGAGGAAGTCGCCTCAATGCTCGACCTCACCATCTTCCGCCTGCTGTCCCGCACCGACCTCCAGGCACTCAGCCGACAGGCGCGGGTCGACAACACCATCACCCACGGCGAGCGGCAGAGCTTCGTCGCCGCCGACCTGGTATTCGAGGCCACCGACCAGGATCGGCGCACCCACTACGTGGCCGCCGAGGCCTCCTACACCGCCGACCTCCGCGACACCAACCGCGCCATCCGCAACGCCCGCCTGTTGACCCTGTTCACCAGACACCCGGCGCATCCCGTCGTCGCCAGCGTCAACAACGACCGCGAAGCGCAAGAGATCATCGACACCGACACCGTCCACTGGCACCAGCTCCTCCCCGCCGACCTGCGGCCCGACTAGACCGCCGGTACGCGCCCGCGCCATCCGCGACGGCCGCGGATGCGGCCCTACTCCAGGACATCCAAGACACCGCCACCGCCGGACGGCGAGCACGGTACGAAGATCAGCGCCATCGCAACAGAGCCACGAACCATCAGAGGTCGAATAACTCTGCCGATCCGACAGCCCACGACGAATAACGTCGCTGCAATCCCTATTTGAACAATCCTACTGATGCAGGACCTGATCGAACGCTGGGGTGTGCCCATCGCGCTTTACGGCGATCGCCACGGCGTGTTCAAGTTTTCCGGCAAGCCCAGGCATATCCAGCCACCGGTGGAGGCCACCCACTTCAGTAAGGCCATTGCCGAAATGGGCATCCAGCAGATCTTCGCCCGCTCGCCGCAGGCCAAAGGCCGTGTGGAAAGGGCCGCCGGAACTTTCCAGGATCGGCTGGTGACCGAACTGCGTCTGGCTGATACCAAGACCATCGACCAGGCCAACGCCGTGCTGCGGGACTTCCTGCCCCGCTACAACTCCCGGTTCGCCGTGCAACCCGAGCATCCGGAACCGGCCTACCGCCCGTGGAACGGGAACCGGCCCTTGGACGAAATCCGCTGCTTCAAGCACACCCGCAAGGTGGCTCGGGACAACACGGTCAAGTATCAGTGGCGCACCCTGCAACTGCTGCCTGGCGCAGAGCGTCCCAGCTACGCCGGTGTCCAGGTGGAGGTCCTCGAACACGCCGACGGCCGCCTCCAGGTCCGCCACGAAGGCGAGATCATCCCCAGTCGGACAGCGCCGCCCAGACCCGGCGCACTGCGCGCTTCCTACGGCGCTCTGGCTCCCACGCCTGAAATCGGACGCATCGTGAAACGCCTGGGCAACCATCGCCTCAGCCAACCCCAGTTGCGGCACCTGGCCAACCTGGAGCCCGATCCCGTCATCGAGGAACCAGCGGTCGAGAACAACCAGAGTGAACCTCCATCGCACCGGGAACTCACCCCGCGACAGCTGGCCCTCTGGAAGGCGGTGCAGCAGGCCAATGCCCAGGGCCTATCCCTGCGTGCGATCTCATGTCAACTCGGCGTACACCGCAACACCGTCCGCAAATATGCTCGCTCCCTGACCCAGCCGACCAATCGACCCATTAACCGCGGCGCCGGGCGGTCACATCAACCAGCCACCCACCGCTCAGACTGACAGATTCGCTTTCCATTTGAACTGACGGAATCGCTGGACAACAACATACCGGCGGCGCAGAGCAAGTCAACGGTATCGTCCCCTGCCAAGGATATGGCGTCTTCGATTCCTCCTTCTCTTGGAGGCCATCCCCCATGGCATCGTGGACGTTTTGAATTACGTCGTCGGGCACGCCGCTGGCCTTGCCGATGTGTGGCTGCTGGCCTGCGTACATGGTCACGTCGTGACGGGCGATGTTCCGGACCGTTTGAGCGACGCGCAGCGCGAAGTATTCGGTTTCAGGCGCTATATGCACGCTCTGTCCACGACGGTTGCCAAGGCCCGTCCCGCAGCACCAGCAATCCAGTCCGGCAACACGACCGACCCCACAGCCCCTGAAGGTTCAGGGGAGATGTCGGGGCGGAGCGTATCAGCCGGCACCCTGACCGTGTGACGTTCGTCTACGTACACGACTTCATGGACGACACGTGTCAATAGTTGGGCGGCGCCTGGTTCAACCCAGCGATCCGCTCGCACCACTGCGCCGCGCCCAGGACACGGCCCTCCTGCGCCCACGGTCCGCCGAACTGCACCGCCATGGGCATGCCCAGCTCGCTCAGGCCCGTCGAGACCACCACCGTCGGCAACCCGGCGACCGACCACGGCACCTGGAACGCAGCGTCGCCAGTGCTGTTCAGGCCACGGGGAGCCGGCGCCGGCATCGCCGGCGTCATCACCACGTCGACCTTGGCGACCATCTCGCTCATGTCGGCGCGGAACTGTCGCCGTAGCCGCTGGGCCTTCAAATACGCCGACGTAGGCATGATCATGCCCATCTCCATTCTGGCGCGGATGCGCGGGCCGTAGTCGGCGGCACGAACGCGGTGATTGACCTCGTGGACTGCCGCGCACTCGACGCCCGACACGATGCCATGGTAGCTGTGCGCCAAGGCGAAGCTGTCGGGCAACGAAATCTCCTCGACCTCCGCACCGGCCTCCGCCAGTTGGTTGGCCACCACCTCGGTGTGCGCCCACATCTCCGGCGTGGCGTAGTCCTCGTAAAACTGCCGCACCAGCCCGATGCGCGGGGGCCGGTCATGCTCCGCCATCTGCGCGCTCAAGTCGGGCACCGGTTCGCGCAGGCTGCCGGGATCGTTGTCGTCCTCGCCGCTCAGCACGGTCAGCATCAGCGCGCCATCGGCCACCGTGCGGGTCAGGATACCCACGTGGTCCAGCGACCAACTCACCGGAGCCACACCGTACCGTGAGATGCGCCCGTAGGTGGGCTTCACGCCGACGATGCCGTTGTAGCCCGCTGGCCGGCACGTCGAACCGCCGGTCTGCGATCCGAGAGCGGCCGGAACCATGCGCGCCGCCACCGCCGCTGACGACCCGCTGCTGGACCCACCAGGAGTATGTTCGAGGTTCCAGGGGTTGCGCGTCGGCGAAGGGTCACTCGAGGCGAACTCGGTGGTGACCGCCTTACCCAGGATGATGCCACCGGCCGCTTTGATCTTCACCACCGAGGTGGCGTCGAAGTCGGGCACGAAGTCGGTGTTCACCTTCGAGCCGCAGGCGGTGAGCATCCCCTCGGTGTAGAAAATGTCCTTCAGGCCCACCGGGACGCCGTGGATCAGGCCAAGCGGATCGCCGCGCTGGACCTCAGCCTCGCGTTCTCGGGCCGCCGACAGCACCGCGTCCCGGTCGATGGTGACCCACGCCTGCAGGTCGCCGTCCAGCGCGTCGATGCGCGCCAGCAGTGCCTCGGCCAGCGCCACCGGCGACAGGGTTCCTTCGCGAATCTGCGCGGCGGCTTCTGCCACCGAAAGCTCGTGGAGTTCAGGCATCATTCAACCTCGCTGAAGGCGGCCTTCGTGCCGCTGTGGGTTCGCCGTTCACCAGTGCGGGCCTCGGTTCGTTCCCCTGTTTGTCCATCGAGGCGCCAGCCGCGAGTCACCCGTCACCATCTGGCTCTTCCACTCGGTGAACCCAGCAACGTGTTGATCCGCCAAGTACTCGTCTCGCTTGATAAAGGGACTCCCTTGTTCAACGGCAGATTAAGTCAACGCGAGTCCACACGGGCGTCAAGGGGATTGTGCCCACGAAGTTCCGCAAGCGCAAGGTTCTCCCGCGATACGGGGACAACAGGACCGGCACACAGGGTGACTGCCCCAGAGGCCAGTGGGCGCGTCCGGGCGCTGTTTCCACGGAGCCGGGACAGCCACTGCGACGCCGGCTGCTTCCCGCGCTCTTTCCAACGGCATGTCCCAAGTAGTAAAACTCACCGAGAGAAAGCCGTCATGATCATCGTCCACGCCGCACAACTGGCCGGAAAACTGACGCTGTGGGTAGAGGACGCCGGTCAACCCTCGGACTCCGACCACGCGCCCGACGGACACCATGCCCGTTGCGCCGACCCTTAACCAGGCCGCATCTGGCAGGGCTGGACGGAAAGCTACCAACAGGTGGCTGGCAAGGTAGCACCGCCGATTTGGCTGTAGACGCTCTTCCACCGAACCTGCTGCAATCCCACCCCACCCCTGAAGTCGTGGACCGCAAGCCAAACGGGTTCAGCGTTAATCCACTCCTCTTCGAAAACCCGCCAGATTGAACAGACTTAGGCGGAGCGGAGAGACTCGGGATCAGCCGTGGCGAGCTGCAGTTGGTGTGCGCCGAGACCCTCGAAGAGTTGCTCACGACAGGTGAAAACCAGGATCTGCACGCGCTGTGCGGCGTGCGAGAGGATGTCGAACATCAGCCGCATTCGCCGGTCGTCGGAAAACACCAGCGCATCGTCCAAGACCACGGCGGCGGGTGCGCCTTGGTCAATCAGCATTTCGGCGAAGGCCAGGCGAACGAGGACGGCGATCTGCTCTTGAGTACCCATGCTCAGATGATCGAAACTTTCCTCGTATCCCGCGTTGCGGGACATACCAGTGATGTACATGTCCTCGCCTATGCTGATTTCAGCGTCAGGGAAGAGCATTTGGAGGTACGGATGGATGCGATTGACGACTGGGGCGACGTAGCGTTCTTTGGCGTCGCTCTCGGCTGTGCGAAGCGTCTCGGCCAAGAGGTCTAGGACCTCGACTTCGCGTTCAAACCGGTCGCGCCGCAGTGTCGCCTGTTCAAGTTCATGCTGCGTGCGTTCGATGGCTTCGTCGATGCCGGCGCTATCGTGAACTTCGATGCGCTCACTCAAACGGACGCTCTCGATTCGTAGATTAACGCGGTCGCTTTCGCGTTTTTCAATCGCCGCCTGCAGTCGTGTGATGCGGGCTTCCAGCTGCGTCTTGGCATTGGCCGGCCGTTCCGCCTCCAGCGAGGAGACGGTCTGTTTCTGTTCCGTCACGACCTGCGCTGCTGTTTCTTGCGCCTCTGCGAGTTGCTGATCGGGTACGCCTTCGGCGTCGCTCCGGAGCTGTTCATCCCGCCTTTCAACCACCTCGGTCTGACTATCCACGACGTTCTGCAGTGTGCGCACTTCCACCATGAGGTCTGAGACGGATCGCGCCCTCTCAGCCACGGCCTCGCGAGCGACCCGTTCCTCGTCCCTTGCCTTCTGCAGTTCCGCCTGAGCGGATTCCAGACCGGCATCTGCTTGTCCCTTTTCCGGCGTATCCTCGTCCGCCGGCAGGCTCTCCAGTGTTCGGCGCAGCTCGTCGATTCGTGGTTGAAGTGTCGCTGCGCCGTCGTCCGGCGCGTTTCGTTCCAGTTCCTGTCGGGCCGCGTCAGCGATGACTTCGTGATCACGCCGTTGGTCGCGCAGGATTTGTGCTTCGGCGAGTGTCTGCGCCTCGACTTCGCCGAGTGCTGCGTCCAGCTCTGCTTTGGCTTCCCGTTCCGCGCGTAAGAGCTGGTCACGGTCGGCGACGGCCGGCTCGATGAGAATGCTTCCCCGCTCTGGGATAGTGATGCTGACCGGCTCCACTGCTTCGACCGTTTCGGGCGGGTCCGTCAACGGAACGCCGTCGGCCTCAATGCCGGCTAGACGGTCGCTCGGGATGTCAAAGGTGACGCGCGTTGCCGCCACGCTGAGCCGTGCATTTGCCTGTTCGGCTGCGTCCGTAGCTTGGCGGATCCGTTGCAGCGATTCGTCCGTGACCTTGATCTGTTCGGCCTGCTGCTGGGCGTCAGTGAGTCGTTCCTGCGCAGCCTCGACAGCACTCTGTTGGCGGAGCAGGTCGTTCAACTCTGCGGAGCGAGTGATTCGATCCAAGATGCGACGCCATCTGGCCTCTGACTGTGTCGCTGCTTCAACGGCCGCTTCTGCGTCCGTCGCAGCCTGCCGGAGTTCATCAAGTGCAGCCGACGATTCTTGATGATGCTGTTGTCGTTCCTCCAACCGCTCGGTGTCCTGCTGCAGCTTTTCCCGATCCGTCTTGAGCTCTACTCGCCGGGATGCGCGATCGGTTTGGGCGCGTTCCGCTTGCTCCAACTGCCTCTGCCGGTTCTGGAGTTCGCTGTGGGCGGCTTCGAGTTGCAGGTCGTGGCGCATCACCTCGTTAAGCTGATCCCGAGCCTCCGTAAGTTCTTTCTGATCGATGCGGTCCTGGCTGCCCTCCTCCAGCCGAGCAAGCCGTTCTGTCGTCGCGGCCAGCTGCTCGAGCGTCTCCCACATCTCCGACTTCTGCTGCTGTTGCGCGCTGAGACGTTGTTCGAGCTCGCTGACGTTATCAAGCGCGTCCTTGTATGCGCCGCGCGGCTGACGCCGGGCCGGAGTCACCAGTTCGTCCTGCTGCTGTTGTATTACGTGCGGCAGCTTTCGGCCACGGCGTCCTCCTAAACCGAAGCCAAGGTGAAACCCGCACTTGGTTTAGACAGAATTGGAAGGAATTGAGAGGATCGGTTGGGAAGTTGCCGGGGGTTGCTGGTGGGTATGCTGGAGATGGGAGCGCTGCTGGAGCGGTGGCGCATGGATGAGGCTGCGGTACGACGACGGATGTACCGAGCGCCGACGCCTCGGGAGCGGGAACGGTGGCACGCGGTGTGGTTGCTGGCGCGAGGCTGGACGGCCGCGGCGTTGGAACGGGACGCCCACACTATTGGCCAATGGGCCACGGCATTCCGGGAGGGTGGTCCTGAGGCGCTGGCTTTTGAGCAGTCAGGAGGTTCCCCCCCGCATTGAACCGGGAGCGGCAGGCCGAGTTGAAGGCGGCGGTGCAGGAATTGCCGTCGCAAGCTGGCATCGATTTGTCCAACTGGAACTGGAAGGCGGTGCGCCGGTTGGTAGAGGAACGCTTCGGGTTGACGCTGAGCCGGAGTGGTTGCCTGAATTACCTGCACCGGTTGGGCTTTGTCCTGAAGCGTCCCAAGAAGCGGTTGGTCAAGGCAGACCCGGTACGGCGGGAAGGCTTTGTGAGGGAGTACATTGCCTTGACAGCGGCGGCCCGACGAACTGGGGCCAAGATATTCTTCGCTGATGAGGCTCACTTTCGGGCGGATGCGGATCTGCGGGCCAAATGGGTGCTGAAGGGTGAACCGGCGCTGGTGGACTCCACCAGCCCGCGACGTGGGGAGAAGGCGAGCTACTACTCGGCGGTGTGTCTGGAAACCGGAGAGGTGGAGTTGATGGAACTGGAAGGTAACAGCAACTCCACCACCTCGGTTGCCTTCCTGTCGGTTGCCTTCCTGTCGGTTGCCTTCCTGTCGGTTGCCTTCCTGTCGGTTGCCTTCCTGTCGGTTGCCTTCCTGCGTCAACTGCGGGCGCAACACACCGAACCGTTGACGGTGATTTGGGACAATTCCCCAGCTCATAGGGGCGACGCGCTGCGAGCCTACCTGGCCAAGCCCAACTTGAACCTGCGCTTGGTGAACCTGCCCACCTATAGCCCAGATTTCAACGCCGACGAGGCTATTTGGGGCTGGGTACGTCAAGAGGTGACCGCCAACCTGTGCCTGGGGACCCGTGCCGCAGTCCAGGAGAAGGTGGGCGACTTTTTCGCCAGCCTGTCCAGCTGATGCGACGAAGTCAAGCGCCGATGCCAGACCGTGCTTCAGGCTCGAGCAGCAGAACTGACTGCCAGCACTCAAGCCGACCCTTCCCATCCCGCGAATGTAGATTTCACCTTGGCTTCAGTTTAGGACGGTCCCTACCTCGGACTCCAGCCCTGCGTTCGACCAGACTGCCCTATTTGGGTCGCGGGCCCAGCCTAGTCCGTCCAGGCACTCGGTGGGCCCATTTTGACGATAGGCCGAACCGTTTTTGAGATGTGGTTGGGGGATCTGGTATTCACAGCATGTGTTGGTATTGCAGGCACACTCCCGCTTTCGTGGGAATCTATGGGCCTCCGCCGAGGGAGAATTGTATCTGCCGAGGTTCCCGGATTCCCGCGAAAGCGGGAATGACGAGGGCTGATTGGCGTAAAACCAACAAACATTGAGAATACCGCGGACGATGTTGCGTTCCCTGTCGGGTGGTCTGGCAAGCCGACGCCAAGGCAGGGGGTTCCTTCCGACGCTGGAATAATAGTTGGAGCAGGGAACGGGACCATATATCTTGCAGGGCTACCAGAGGACTAACTTGCCTTCGCATTGAAGTGGGGGATGACGTGCTTGCCGAAGAGACGCAGCGTATCCATCACTTCCTCATGGGATATGCCGCCCACCTGAAACAGGGGCATGACCTCGTCCACGCCCGCCTCGGCATAGGCTTCCAGGTAGCGGATACAGTCGTCGGGGTCGCCGATGCAGTAGCGTCCACTCCTTATCTGGTCGAGGGATGATGTTTCCTCGCGCTTTGGAGAGTCGGTCGCGGTGGAGCGGGTGTAATGCCACTGGTAGTCTTCGGGAACGCGGGACGCGTCCTGTTCGCTCCACACGCGGACGTCCCGGAGGGCCTGCTGATGGCGGTACCAGTCGATCAATTCGGCGGAGCGCTCCCGCACCTTCTTGCGCGACTCCCCGCAGATGGCCACGGTGCTTACAGAGACGCGGTTGTGGACAACCCCGGTGGTCGGACTGGCGTTCCGGATGCCGCCCCGGTAGGCTTGCACGAGAGGAGCCAATCCTGTAGCCCCACCGCCGGCCATTGCCAGGCAGCCCAAGCCCATGAGTCCCGCCTTCCTGAACGTGTCTTCCTGACTGCAACCGAGCCAGATGGGCGGGTGGGGCTGCTGGACCGGCTTGGGGTGGACCTCGCGCAAGGGAATCTTATAGTGGTTGCCTTGGTAGGTGAACTCTCCCTCGCTCCATGCCTGCGGGATGATTTCCAGGGCCTCTTCCACCATTCCGGTGGCGTCTTTCAGGTCTGCACCGAAAGCGGCCATCTGGTAGGGGTAGCCGGAGCGGCCCACGCCCAGGTCAACCCTTCCCTTGCTGAGAATGTCCAGGGTGGCGGTGCGGGCCGCGATGTGGAGAGGGTGCTGCACCGGGGGCACCACCACGGCGATGCCCAGACGCATCTGGCTGGTGCGCTGGCTCAATGCGCCAAGCGTTACGTCGGGGGCGCTGGAGTGGGACCACTCGGTACGGAACTGGTGGTCGGCCATCCAGACGCTGCTCAGGCCCATCTCTTCAGCATAGGCAACCTGGTCAAGCATTTCCAGGAACCGGTCAGCCTCGTAGGAACGGGATGACGACCTGGGGACCTGCATCTGATAGAACATGCCGATTTGCATGGACAAGCTTCTCGCTCCTGACTCCTTGCCGGGCATCCCGGCAAAATTTGATCTCGTGTAAGTGGGGAGAGGGAATCTTTCGTGCTACCTTGTGGATTCCCGCTTTCGCGGGAATGACGGAATTTAATCGGGCATGTTGGCTTGCCCCACACTCAAATGCCGGTTCAACTTACCCTTGCCGGATGTACTTGTCTACGCTCTGCTCGGCGGTCAGGGCGAGGTAGATGTCGCCGTGCGCGTCAACCCAGGAGCCGTAGGCGGACCTGGAGGGCCAGCGGGCCAGGACATTGCCCTCTCCGTCCAGTACACTAATCTGCGGCGGAGTGCCCTTCTCGGCCCGCTCGCTGATGTAGAAGACGCCCTCGATGTCCTGGGAAATGTCCAAGGGGCGGTTCATGTCGGTCCACATGGTGATGTACTTGTCTTCCTGCGAGAACACCTGGATGTGGCTGTTCTCCCCGTCAGAGAGGTATATCCGGCCATCCTAGCCTACCATCAGGCTGTGGGGAAGCTGGAACTCGTTGGGTCCTCCCTTGCCCGGCTCGTCCCAGGAAGATATAAGCTCGCCTGCGTCGGAGAAGCGATGCACCCGGGCGTTGCAGTAACCGTCGGAGATGTGGAAGTCTCCCGACGGGGCCGGGACCATCTCGGTGAGGTAGTTGAAGGATCGGGAGGAACGGGGCACCACCGCGCCAGTCTCTTCGGTGCCGGTGTCGGAGTAAACCCCGTGGGTGCCCATAATCTGCAGTGGCTTCCCGTCCAGGGTGTACTTCATGGCCACGGAGCCTTCCCGGTCGGTCAGATAGATGATGCCGGCGGCGATGAATAAACCGTGAAGGCTGACAAAATTGCCGTTGCCCCAGGAACTGAGGAAGTTGCCGTCCCGGTCGAAGACAACAACCGGAGGCTCGGCCCGCTGGAAGACGTACACCCGGTCCTGGGAACCGGTGGCCACGGCGCTGACTGTGCCGAAAGACTGGCCTTCGGGAAGTTTGGCCCAGTCCTGTCCCAGGTTGTAGGTGTATTTCCCGGTTCCTACTGTGGTCATTTTTTCGCACTTCCACGGACTGGAATCCTACTGGAGAGGATGTGAATGCCACGATGAAATCGGCCTAGCTTTCATTTTACTACAAAGTTGGGGTGCCGGGTGTTTCCGCGGGCGCAGTCCGTCGAGCAATCGCGTCTTGATTTCGGCAGTTCGACAGCGTGGATCTATGGACCAAAGTTGCCGGTTGGAGGTGCTGATTTTTCGGTTTCCCGGTCATTTCCTGCCATTGGCGTGAACAGGGAAGGTTAGCGTTGGGTTCAGGGTGGAGCCACCTGCGCAGCAAGGCCGGTGAGCTTGCCATCTGAAAAACAGATGGATCCATGCTAGGGAATGGTTACAAGGCTTGGCAAGGGACAACTATCATCAAATTGGACTGCGGCCATTAAAACGGGATTGCCCTGCAAGGGTTGCCGCTATCGTAACGCCAAAGAAAATCACCCAGTATGCAACCCGGCCCGCATTTTATCCCACCTTGACCCTCCGGCCCTCGTCCGACGACTGTTGCAGGAGGTCGAGGAAGCGGTGGCGGGCAACGGCGGTGTCGAAATCGGGCTGCGCGTCCGAACAGTCGCGGATGGCGTCGCCGATGAAGCGGTAAAGCTGGGCCACATTATACGGCTCGCCCGCCGGTACACCCTCCGGGGCCAGCGACAAGCGGGACGGCACTTCCAGCGGCTGCAAGGGTTGACCGGCGCCTTGGGCGCCATAGAGGTGGACGTTGCCGTACTGCACCATCTCCTGGGAGCGGGCCGACAGAGTGCCCTGGGTGCCGTAGACCTCCATGCGCCAGCCGCTGCCGTTCCAGGGGATGGTGGCGATGTGGGCCGAGGCCGCCGCGCCGTTTTCCAGCGTGCCGCTGACCATCACGTTGTCGGGCGCGCTCACGTCCACGGTGTTGCCGTCGCTGGTGCTCCACTGGCCCAGTTGCACGCTTACCTGAGCGGACAACTCGCTGAACTCGCCGACGCAGTGGCAGAAGATGTCGAGGGCGTGGCCGGAGGCGATGCTGAGGCTGTTGGCGCCCTTGGCCCGGTCGGCCATCCAGGCGCGGTCTACGCCGCGTCCCATCAGGCCGGGGAGGAACATGGTCATGTTGCAAGACAGCATATCGCCCACGTAGCCCTCGGCCACCAGTTGCCGAAGGCGCAGCAGCGCGGGGCCGCCGCGGGCCTGCAAGCCGATGAGGGTGCGTACTCCCTTGTCGTGGGCCAGGCTGGCCAGCTCGACGGCCTCGACGGTGTTGGCTCCCAGCGGCCACTCGCAGAAGACGTGCTTGCCGGCCTGCAACCCGGCTGTCACCATGCCGTAATGGGCCGGGACGCTGACCGATACCACCACCAGGTCAACGTCGGGGTGGTTGGCCATCTCGGTGTAGTCGTGGAAGGCCAGATTTGCGCCGTAGAACGCCTTGGATTCCTCCGCGGTTTCGGGGCGGGAGGTGCAGACCGCCGTCAGCTCGAAGTCGGGCATTCCCAGCAGGGCGGGCAGGTGGGCCCGCTTGCTCCAGCCGTAGTTGGCATTGGCCCCGATGATTCCCACGCGAATTGTGTCGGTCATGGCGTCAACTCCTGTCGGTTTATGTTTGGGCCGCCGGTGCGATTCGGGTATGCCAGTCGGTCGCCTGCTCGTAGGCGTGGGCGGCGCGGAACAGCGTCTCTTCGGCGAAGGGCCGCGCGCCGAGTTGCAGGCCGATGGGCAGTCCGTCGCTGGTGAAGCCGCCGGGTATGGAAATGGCAGGCAGTGCGGTCAGCGAGTAGCAGCCGGTGTAGGCCCGGCGCAAGAAGAACCGCGTCCGCTAATGACCCGTGTTGCCTATCTACGCCAGGGCGGCCACCGCTTTGATTTCAACCAGGAACTCATCACGTACTAGACCATCGACCACCAACAAGGTGTTAGGCGGATAGTCGCCGTTGGGGAAAATATCAGGGAAGACCTGGTTTCTTCCGTCGATGAAGCCCTGCACCGAGTCGCGCCCCACGACATAGGTCGTCAATTCCACCACGTTGTTGAACCCGGCACCCGCTGATTCCAGAACACCGCCAATGTTCTTAAAAACCTGTCGCGTCTGGGCCGCGGCATCACCGGGTCCTACGAGGGCGCCCGAAAGGTCCACACCGACCTGTCCCGCTACATATATCAGCTTGCCGGCGTTCACCGACATTGCAACCGAATAGACGCCCAGGGGTTGGGAGCCAGGTCGCTGGTTATCGCTGTCCTCTGCAATTCCGCCAACACGTTCACCTCGCTTACTTTTACCGGCGCCATTATATGGCACTGGGCGATGTCGACGCTGCTGAGACGGACGACCTAGGTACTCCGATGATCTTGTTGGGGTGGGCCGCAGCCATGGAATCGACGCTGACGAATAAGTCGTTCACGTCGCCGTGTTACTGCCGCAGATCGCAGCGCATCCCGTGCTAGTTGAGTTTGAGCAAGGGCTGGACCTTGGTTGGGGCTGCGGCTCGCGTCGGTTCTAGTCCACGTATTTCGTGGTCATGCGCCCGTTTTGATGATCTCGTCAGCTGCGGCATGCAGGATTGGTGAATAGTGTGCACCGTGCGCCAGGGTTGCCTGGGGCGCGAATCTCTCAACCAAAAGGCATCGCGCGCGGTTGTGGCAGATAACCGGCGGCCAGAACCATAGTGGTGATCGTCATTTTACCCAAACGCTCGACAGGAGAGCACAGCGGATCCCTCTCGCTGGATTGGTTAAGACTTGCGACTCTTATTGCAGTTCTACCGCATGGGCACAGAGGGCATCACGTACTACCTGGGACTCGGTTGCGTCGCCGCCATTGCTTGGTGTCCCAGAAGGCAGGACACATCCTGCTATAATTGCCCACCCTCGGAAGGCGTTACATGGGTTAGACAGAGTGATTTTGGTTGCCTCAAGGTAGGCGTTTGGTATGGCGCGCGCGGATCTGATCCTGAACTTGGTCAAGGCTGGTTCCAGCGGGGACCGGGTTCAGTTTCGCAAGGCCGTGGAAGCACTCGCAGCCGATGAGCGTGCCAAGCACCACGCGGTCCTCGCTGACCGCATCTTGGGTAATCTCTCGCTCAACGGACACGGGAGTGGGAAACCGGCCGCTCCCGTTGGAGACCCTAAGGGCGGGACATCAAGAGAACTCCTCTTCGAACAGCATCCGTCGCGCGGGCTCGAAAGTCTAATATTGCCTGAAGGCGTCGAAGTTGCGCTCCTGGAACTTATCGAGGAGCAACTGAGGTCCGATCTGTTGCGGGCCTACAATTTGGAACCTCGGAATCGCGTCCTGCTGACGGGCCCTCCAGGCAACGGCAAAACCACGTTGGCGGAAGCCTTGGCGGACGCCCTGAGTGTCCCACTGTTGACCGTGAGGTATGAGGCGGTCATCGGGAGTTACCTTGGCGAAACCGCTCAACGGATCTCCCAGGTCTTCGATTACGCTCGCTCCCGACAATGCGTGCTTTTTCTTGATGAGTTCGACGCGGTGGCCAAGGAAAGGGGAGACGTCAACGAAACTGGGGAGATCAAGCGGGTTGTCAGCTCTTTGCTGTTGCAGATAGATGCTCTGCCCAGTTATGTCGTGACCGTGACGGCCAGCAATCATCCAGAGTTGTTGGACCGGGCGGTCTGGCGCCGCTTTCAAATGCGCTTGGAGCTGCCGATGCCGGAGTATGAGCAGATCGTGACTTGGTTGCAGCGATTTGAGAGCAGGACAGGTTACGAGATGGATTTCTCCATCGAACGTTTGGCGCGAAAGCTGCAGGGCCTGAGTTTCGCGGAGGTCGAGGATTTTGGACTGGACGTCGTTCGCCGTGCGGTACTCAGCCAGCCCGAGACTGATATGAAGAGCATAGTGCGGGACCGTTTGCGCCAACTGGGGAACAGGGTCGGCGCACCGGCGAGTTAGTAACGTGGCCGACTTACCTCTGCTCCCCTTTCCTGATCCCGAGATTGCTCAGCGTCAGCCTCGAGGTGGCGGCGGCCCGTCTCATCTCCGGTTACCGGGAGCGCGTCGTCAAGGCGAGAGGTTAGATCCTGAATTCCGCCGACTGGCCGAGGCGGTCGGGAACCGCAACATGGAACTCCGTGATAATCCTGTAGGGGTGCTTCCCGACCAGGTCTTGGTCCTGGAAACCGTCGGCTCGGTAGATGATTTCGTCGATGCGGTCAGGAGGATCGACGGTCTTGAATGGCTTACGGAAGCCGATCTGTCGGACCTTGAACCTGACGACGACTTTCGCGACGACCGGGATGATCACGATGAGAGGGTCCTGCCGGGCAGGTTGTTCCTGGTGATGACCGACGCTGGAGCTTTAACCACGCTGAGGTTGCGGTTTGATGAATTCCAGCGAAATCCGGATGCCAGGTTCCCTGGTGGCTTGGCGCCGTTAAGGCACGTCTTCGAACAATTGCGGACGGTGCGGTTTTGGGGGCCAGAGGATCGTCTCGCGGAATTCGGTCTCTTTGAGGATTGGCGTTTCAGGTTGGACAATTCAGACCAGACGGCTCTATTGCCCTTTGAGGCTGAATTGTGGTTTCGAAGCACACCGTTGAGCAGACAGCAGGCGGAAGTCAGGTTTCGAGCCGTCGTGAGTTCAATGGGCGGAGAGATCTTCCAAAGCTCCGTGATTCCCGAGATCTCCTACCACGGAGTTCTTGGGCGAATCCCGGCGAACCGCGTTTCGGAGTTGGTGGGGCAAGACGACAGCCAGCTCGTCATGTGTGAAGACGCGATGTTCCTGCGGCCGGTCGGCCAATTCGCGGTCCCGGCAACCGACGAGTTGGCCGATCCGGACGATGTGGTTCTGCTAGATGGGGATCCGAAGGGAATGGGTGAGCCGGTTGTGGCCCTTTTCGATGGCCTGCCTCTCACCGGGCACCAACTACTCGACAGACGGTTGGTTTTGGATGACCCTGACGGGTATGAGGAGGGCTACCAGGCGAACCAACGTCATCACGGGACCGGCATGGCTTCCCTCATCTGCTACGGGGAGCTCGATGGCGGTGAACAGCCCATCAATCGTCGTCTTTACACACGGCCCATCCTGCGACCTGTTGCGGAATGGGGCGGTCAATCTTGGAGGGAGAAGATTCCCGAGGACGAATTGGCGGTGGACCTGATCCACCGGGCGGTGCGGCGGTTGTTCGAAGGCGATGGACAAGAGCCGGCGGTGGCGTCTGGAGTACGGATCATCAATCTGTCGGTGTGCGACGAACGTCGTCCGTTCGTGCGAGAGATGAGCCCTTTGGCTCGTCTACTGGACTGGCTCGCCTTCAAGTACGGGGTGCTATTCTTGGTGAGCGCCGGAAACCATGGCGACGCCATTGAGTTGAACGTGCCCCGAGGCGGCTTTGAAGAGTTGGACCGGGAGGGACGAGCGTCTGCTGTGTTCAATGCCCTGGCCGCCGATACCAGGAAACGCAGTTTGCTGTCGCCGTCGGAGACCCTTAACGGTCTAACCGTGGGTGCAGTTCATTCAGATTCCTCGGAAGTGCCTGACGGCTACCGTTGGATAAACCCGTACAGCGAGGATGGATTTCCCAGTGTGGTGAGTGCCCACGGGCCCGGTTACCGCCGGTCCGTCAAACCGGAACTCATGCTGCCCGGCGGGCGGCAATCGTTGGCCGAGAAGATGGGTACTACCCATGAAAAAGCTACGCTTGAAATCAGAGATTTCCGAGTTCCTCCGGGTCAGCGGGTGGCGTGGCCGGGTGAACAAGGTAGTTTGGATGCCAGCCGCTACACCCGAGGGACCAGCAACGCTACCGCATTGGCTTCCCGGGCGGCTTGCCGGCTGTACGACGTGCTGTGCGATTTGCGCTCCCAGTGGCCGTCGTTCCCTGGTGAGCCCTACGACGCGGTGTTGCTGAAAGCCTTACTGGTGCATGGAGCGCACTGTGAATTGCCTCTTGATCACTACGCGTCGCTCCTGAATGACGCCAATGGGAAGCGTCAGAACAAGGAGGTCGCGACTCGGTTGATTGGGTACGGTGCCGCGGATACGGAACGGGCGATGTTTTGTACCGACCACAGGGCAACCGTGGTGGGATGTGGCGAAATAGGCGCGGAGGAGGCCCACACCTTCCGCCTTCCGGCCCCGCTTGGGCTTTCGGGTATAGCTGACCCGCGGCGGATCATCACAACCTTGGCGTGGCTGTCTCCAATCAACTGTTCCCATCGCAATTACCGTAAGGCACAGCTCGAGTTCAGGGCAGGTCGGTCTCTGGCGGAAGACCCCATTGGAGCCACTCATCCTCAGGTTCGCCGCGGTACCGTCCAACATGAAGTGAGGGAGGGCAGAGGCGCCCAGATCGTGAACGACGGGGACGAAATCGAGATCCGCGTTGAATGCCGCGCTGATGCAGGAGATCTCGACGAAACGGTCAGGTACGCGTTGGTGGTCACCCTCGAGGTCGAGCAGAACGTGGATGTCCTTCTTTACGAGGAGATTAGGGACCGGCTGGAGCCACCCACTCCCGTGCGTATCAATCCTTAGCCCTGCGCGAGGTGTGCTCACTTTCTCGAGGTGTGCCCACTTAAATGTATCGCGGCTGCCCGCAATCGTTACAGTTCGCCCATTTCGGACGTACCCACGTTCAGCGCACCACACGATCAGGTTGAAGCGACGCTGATTGGCATCGTGTCTTTGTGGAGCGGCAAGGGGTCCTGTTGAAGTGCAATCGCCACCACCCTAAGAGACGATTTCTGTCAATGGCTGTCGCCGTCCGGGAGAAATGTCCGCTTTACTGTGCAGCAGAAATGTCACTGGTCTGTGCCGGGATCGTATCAGCGGATAAAGTGGGCGTCACCGATGGCGAGCCCCCGGCCGCGCCAGCCGCAACCGTTGGTCCACGCAAGCCGACCTTCCTTCAGCAGGAGAGATGGAAAGCGGTGCAAAAAGCCAGGCGCAAGGGCATGTCGTTGCGGGCAATTGAGCGGGAGTTGGGGATCCACAGGTCCACCATCAGGAAATATCTGGAGGCCGGAGGACCACCAGGACGGCAGCCCCGGACGGTTCCCATTTCGTCAACATCGGATACCATGGCAACATAGTCGAGTGACATTTTCGCTGAACACTTAACCGGACATTTCCCCTGACCTACGACACCACAACGGTGCGTTTTGCCGACGCCATTGACAGTACAAAGTCTGCCAGCGGCGGATTCAGGGCGAAGAGGTTTGACTTGCGCGCCATAATTGAGCGCTTAGGTTGCCTCGTCGCAGTTCCAACAGGGGTTGAGCCGTTCCACTATCTGGCTGTGCTCTCCGTTGACAATAGTTTCCTGCCAGTGGATGTCGCCGCCGCGTCTGAACCGCGGGAGGGTATTGGAGTAGCCGAACATCCAAGTCTTGACGCCGGCCTTGATGTTCGTGCCGTTCGGTAGCTGGACGACATCTTTGTCGAACCGTTTCCATTCGGGCTGGTGACAGGCGCGGAAGTTGTACCAGTAGCGGTTCCTTGTAGAATAGTGAGGAATCATGCCGACGTGTCCGCTGAGGCCTTTGCGCATGAGGTAGTAGCCGGCGTGGATGCCGAAGGAAATAATCACGGCGTTGGGCTTGGCCACCAAGCGAAGTTCCTCTTTCAGCAGGTCGAACCAGAGGTCGTATCTCTGAACGCTTTCCTTGCCGGGTCCGCCGGCGACGGCACCTTTGGCTAAGTCGGTGAGGTGGTAGTTCCGGTTGGAGTCGCTCAGGTATCTGTCGACGACGTAATGGAGGGGTTCACAGCGCGGGCATCCCGGGAAATTGTGTATCCCCGTTTCCAGGTATTCTTTGACGCCGATGAGCGACGGCTCGGAACCGATCAGGACGTAGTCCACGGGCGCGGTTGGTGGGTTGACCGCCAAGTAGTGGCTGTCCAAATCGGGAAAGCGCTCGTTGTCGGCCTCTACCCGAACCATAAATTTACGGTTCAACTCTTTGAATGCCCGTAACAACGTCATTTATATCCTCCTGGGGATTGTTGGGATCGCCTAGACGACGCCGAACCGATGGGCCCAGAGAGTTTGGGCACTTTCCACGTTACCGACGCGGACTTGTGTAGCATAGTGACTGTGATCGAAGACCGGACGCAATGGCAGACTTGTACCTCAAGTCTGCCATTGTTGTGCGCCCTGCGCTGGTCCGGAGCGCATTCGTAAGCACAGCGGTGGGGTCGATAGGCGGCAAAATGGCAGAGTTGCTAATGAATTCTGCCATCGTTAGACTTAACCTACCGCATCGTAACGATGTGCAATTCGGCCGACCGCGTTAAAACCGACTTGGTGTCCCATCCGTCATGCGCGGCTCGGATGACGTGGCGGCCGTCGACATCTACCTGTAACAGCCCTTCAATTTCAACCTCGCACACGCCCGGACCTTGAGTGGCGCTGGTGCCGATATGCATAACCCCGACCCTGATAACCTTGCTCAACTGGGGGCTGGAACACAGAGAGCCGAATGCCGGAGGGTTTACAAGGTTCGGCCGCTGGATCAGTGGACTAAAATTTGAGGTTCACGGAGATTGGGATGTTTGACCAGTTGATCAGAGAACTGCGGAACCTGCAGGGTCCTGTGCAGATACCTATCGATCTCGAAATCGATGACCAGGGTTATCTGGATCGCCAATGTCCGTCAATCGAATGCGGGAACCAGTTCAAGATACTACTTGAGGACTGGGTGGCTGTCGTGTCTGACGAGGTAGTCTATTGCCCTCGGTGCTGTCATGAAGAAATTGCGGCGGAGTGGAACACGCCCGAACAAACCGAACACATCAGCGGTACGGCTCTGAATCATGCCCAACGGAGGATCGACGACGCCTTCGTACGCGGGGCCAAGCGTTTTAACTCCGGTCAAAACCGCAGCAATTTCATTTCGATGACTATGTCCTATCGGCCTAGTCCTATCCGAGTCCTCATACCACCGAACGCTGCGGAGGTAATGACCCAAGTGTTCCGATGCGAAGGATGCGGTTGCCGGCACGCGTCGCTCGGCGCGGCGTTCTTTTGTCCCGCATGCGGGAGGACTGCCATTCTAGAATCGTTCGCCAACGCCATGGAAACAGTCCGGAATACCATCGTTGCTCTACCCACAGTACTCAGCGCAGTCGAAGCGGAATTGGGGAAGGACTCTGCCACTGATATAGCTCGCCACATCAGAGAGAATGCGTTGGTGAAAGTAGTCGCGTCGTTTCAAAAATACGCCGAGGACTGCTTCGCGAAATTAGAGCGCGCGCAAGATTATCTAGACCGACGGAACCTCTTCCAGAACATCAGGCGATCCGACGAGACGTGGCGGGCAGCTACAGGAACCGGTTATGCCGACATACTGGCCGACGACGAATACCTCAGGCTGATAACCTACTTCCAGCAACGCCATGTCGTCGAACATCGAGACGGAGTCGTCGACCAACAATACATAGACCGCGCGGATGATACCCGGTTCACCGTCGGCCAACGGCTCGTCGTGGCGGATGGGCATGTGCTCGACCTAGTTTCGATAGTCGAAAAATTGTCCCGCGATATGGCCGTATTGGCGAGATTGTGACGCCCTACGAGCATCCCGCTCTCCGTCGAGTGTTCAAACATCAACGGTGCCAACAGTTGCGGTGGTATCGGCCCAGTCTCAACCACGCGCAAGTGCCCTACCGACAAAACAAGCACGTTTTGTTCGGTCAGCGGAGGGCCGATGCAGCGGTTTGCCGCAGCGAGTTCCCGTTCCGCGTCCTGGAGGTGGACCACATCACCCGCAGCGCGCCGGCGGCCAGGACAACAGTGAGAACCTGCAATTGCTCTGCGCCCACTGCAATCGGGTGAAGGGCGACCGGCTGCAGGAGTACCTGGTAGCCAGGTTGCTAGAGCTCGGGACCGCGGCGTGACATGAAGCAACTCGCGCGGAAGATCTGGCCCAATGGCGGCGTTACGAGAGTCCTGATGGTGATGGCGGTCTTGTTGATCGTAGGTGCCGTCCTCTCGTGGCTGGGTTGGGATTGGTTGCGTCGCGAAACATCGATGACAGCGTCGAACGGCGAGACCGCAAGGAATGTGGGGTTTCTGATCGCCGGTAGCCTAGCTCTGGTCTTTGGTGTGTGGCGAGCGATAGTTGCTGAACGCCAAGCAAAGGCTTCTCAAGGGCAAACTGAGACTGCACAGAAAGGATTGCTCAACGAACGTTATCAGCGCGGAGCAGAGATGCTTGGTAGCGAAACGTTGGCCGTCCGATTGGGAGGAATCTACGCCCTCAAAAGGCTAGCTGACGAACGCCCCGAGGACTATCACATCCAGTGCATGGAATTGCTGTCGGCGTTCGTGAGGAATTCAGACTCCAACAAGCTCGGTTACGTTTCATCGTACGTACCCTTTCCATCGTACGTGGCATCACCCAACTATTTCCCGCCCCTCCGCGACGACGTGCAGGCTGCTATCACAGCCGTGGGCACGCGCAAAGAGACCGGCAGGGAGTTGGAGTTGGAGTCCAATTTCACGCTTGATCTGCATGGTTCAGACCTCATTGGCGCTAATCTCCGCGGAGCCGAATTGGCTAGATCAGACCTTTCTGGCGCCTGCCTGGTTCACGCCGACTTGCGCAATGCTCGATTGCACCTCGTGGATTTAACGAAAACCGATCTGCGGTATGCCGAATTAACAGGAGCAGATTGCTCAAATTCAGTGGCTATCGTCGCTACATTTCAGAGCTGCAACTCGCGATGGGCGAGCTTTTCTCACGCTAATTTGACGGTTATCGCGCAGCGAAAGGGTGTTCGCAAGATGAGCGCAAGTTGGCGTTTCCACCGTCGTTTGCCTGCCCTTATAGCGACGACCAATCACCTCGGAGTTGAATTACCCATGGGCGGTTCGGACGAAGGTATCGGGCTCTGCTCCGTGGTCAGGTTCACCGCCACCTTGTGCGGCGTCGGGAAATGGATGGGGCTCCAAGCCGGACGTCGAGGTTTACTTGCACTTCAGGCGAAATGCGACAACGTTGATCGCCTCGGAGCTGCTTGGGAAAGCTATTCGGCATAGATGCAGCGGGCGACGTCCGGTGTACCGGCTGCTGGAGCCAGGGCACTGGACGTCGCCGAATGATACTGATGGCCGCCTCGGTGTTCAGGAATTTGCCATCTCTAATGCCGGCGGGCTTGAGGCAAATATCGCCGTACTCCGCTCGATTGCATGAGTTTTCTTCCCTGTGATCAGGTTTCGCGCCAATCCGCCGGCCAACCCGATCATCAGCTGCCGGGTGCCTCGGCCTCAAAGCTGGCTGCTTGAACCGCCAGGCTTGCGAAATCGGACACTTCGGTCAATTCCGGGAGCAGCAGCAGCACGCGGCGGGCCTCTTCCGCCACAGCCTGGAGGCTGCCCTCACGAGCCCAGTAGCTCCCGCGCAGGACCTCGGCGAATTCGGCAACCACCGCCGACAGTTGGAACGTAGGAGCGGTCTCTTCAAAGGAGGCGGCCAGATCGTTGTGGTGGAACTCCTGGTTGATTTCGACCACCTCGTTGAGTCCGACGTCCTCGTAGCGCATGTAAACCGTCCCGATGACGCCTTCGGCGCCTTCGCGGAGTTTCAGCTCGTAGAGGGCGGTTACGCTGTGTCCGGCGCCGATTTCGCCCGCGTCGCCCGCGTCGTTGCGGAAGTCGTCATCGGCCACGTCCCGGTTCTCGTAGCCCAGGAGGCGGTAGCGGCTGACAACCTCGGGGTTGAATGCGACCTGCACCTTGGCGTCCTTGGCGATGACCTGGAGGGTTCCGGTGAGGTCCTCGACGAAGATGCGGCGGGCTTCGGAGAGAGTGTCGACGTAGTAGTAGGAGCCGTCGCCATCGTTGGCCAGCTGCTCCATCAGGATGTCGTTGTAGTTGCCCATTCCGAAACCGACGGTCGTGAGGGTCACGCCCTGGTCAACATGTTTCTGGATCTGGCGCAGCAGCGATTCGTGACCGGTGTTGCCGACGTTGCCGACGCCATCGGAGAGCACCATGACGCGGGTGATGCGATTGGACTGCACTTCGTCCACCGCCAGCTTGTAGGCGATTTTCAGGCCATCCTCGACATAGGTGGAGCCGCCCGGCTGCAACGAGTCGATGGCCTGCAGGATCCTGCCCCGTTCCCGAACTTCAGTGGCCTCGAGCAGAACGGAGCCACGGTCACCATAGGTGACAATCGCGACCTTGTCGTCGGAGCGGAGTTCGTCCACAAGCAGTCGCAGCGATTGCTTCACGAGTCCCAGCCTGTCCTCGCGAGCCATGGAGCCGGAAACGTCGATGGTGAACACCAGCGTGGCGTCCTGCCTCTGCTCATCGAGAAGTTCTTTCCCCTGCAGTCCGACGCGCATCAGCCGGTGATTGCCGTTGCCGAACGGGGAGGGTGAGCCGTCGATGTGAATGGCGAAGGCGTCGTCGGTGGGTGCCTCGTAGCCCTGGTCGAAGTAATTGACGAACTCCTCCACCCGTATGGAGTTCTGGTCGGGCAGGTGCCCATCGTCGAGGAACTTGCGGGCAATGGTGTAAGAAGCGGTGTCCACATCGATGGCGAAGGTGGAGAGCTGGTCGTCCTCCGTATCGATGAACGGGTTGACGCCGTAGTGCTGGAAGAAGGTCAGGTCGTAGGGCTTGTCGTTGACGGTGGCGGAGCCGCCGATGTTGTTGAAACCCTCGGGCTGGGATGGCCCCGAGGCCGGCATTGGTGCTGCCTGCTGCTGCGCGGGTGCGCTCGCGGGATACGCGGCCGCCGGAGCGGACGTAGCGGCGGGGACGGAGTGGGCGAACGGAGGAGCAGCGGCGGGTGCCGCCGGCGCGGGGGACTCCGCGCTGCCGCCGCAGGCCATTACGGCCAACGTAAGCACCACAGCCAGTGGAACGATTGCCTTTGACAATATCGGGTTCATCTCATCGCCTCCTTTGTTTTGGGTTTGGCGATGTCAAGGTTAGGTGTTCACTGCCTGTACACCGAATGACAGATGTGTAACACTCGGTCGATTTTATGCTACAGGGTTGTATCTTTTGCCAGATTTCGGCGAAATTCTCACCTCCCACGTCAGCCGGTCGGGTATCAGCGATTCCGACCTGGCCCGACGTGTCGGGGTGAGCCGCGCGACCCTGATCCGCTGGAAGGAAGGCCTCACCGCAAGGCCGCGGTACCGCGAGGATGTCCTCCGTTGCGCCGAGGAACTGCGGCTGACGCCGGAGGAACGGGACGAGCTGTTGGTGGCGGCGGATTTCGAGCCGGAAGCGCCACCGGCCGAGGTTGTGCCCACGGAAGAGGTCCACACGCCATCGCTCGCGTCATCGGCCGAATCTGACTCGCCCTCGGTTCCTGTCCGCACACGCCGGAGACTCTGGGTAGCCGTGTCGGCCGCAGTGGCGGTGGTGGTGGCTGGCATCGCGGTGGGACTGGCGCTGATCGATTTTTCCGACGAGCCCAACCGTCCCATGGCGCCAACTGGAGAGCCGCCGATCGAATTTTCGGGTGAGCCCGACCATCCCGTGGCAGATGCCGGAGAGGCGCTGATCGTGATCGCGCCATTCACCAGCTATACGGGCGGGCAGCAGGGGTTCAACATCCGTGGTCGCCTCAGGGGCAGCATAAACCGCGAGATCGCGGCCGCCGGACTTGAAGGCATCAGGATCGACGATTGGATGGAAACCGTCCCGGGGCACCGGGCAGCGTTGTCGGCCGCCGAGCAGTCGGGCGCGGCCATCGTGATCTGGGGAGAATACGATAGTGGAAGGGTCCTGGCCAACCTGACCTCGACCCCCACCGAGAACGAATCCCTCGGCCCACAGGTTGTGGAAATCGCCACCTCGCCGTCCGAGTTGCCCACGGCCATCAACATCGACCTGACTGCCGAGGTGCGTTCGGTGGCCCTGCTGACGTTGAGCCAGGTGTACCTGCAGCGGGGCGAATATGAACCGGCCAAGACCGTGCTGTACTAGGCGCTGGAGCATCCGCCTGCGGATCCTGCCGCCCTGGCCAATCTGCGCTACCGGTTGGGCCAGGCCTACCTGGATGGCGAGTACGCCGACCTGGACGAGGCCATCTGGCGCTTCACCGAGGTGCTGTCGGTGCAGCCACGGTCCGCCGACACGTACAGCAGTCGCGGACTGGCCTACCTGGAACGCGGACGACCGGGCGACGAGGACCTGGCCATCGCCGACCTGACCAGGGCGTCGGAACTGACTCCCCATCTGGCCGCCCCGCATTTCAACCGGGCCGCGGCCTACATCGCGAGGGGTCGGCCCGGCGACCTGGAGCGGGCGTTGGAGGATCTGGAACGGACAATCGACGCCGGCGTGGAGAGACCCGGCGTGTTTGTTAATCGGGCGGCGGTGTACCTGGCACGAGGTCACGATGGGGACCTCGATCTGGCCTTTGAGGACCTGGATCGCGCGATCGAAATAGACCCCGACCTGGCGACGGCATGGGTGAACCGGGGCAATGCCCTGTCGCAGCGAGGCGAAGACGGGGACGCTGAACAGGCCATGGCGGACTTCACGAAAGCCATCGACCTCGCCCCCGACAACGCCCTGGGGTACTACCACCGCGCGCTGTTGCACTCGGAGGCACAAGAATGGGAGATCTCCAACTCTGATCTGAGGGCGGCCCAGGAACGGGATCCCCGGGATCCGGTGGTCAACAACGCACTGTGTCGGCAGCTGGGCGTACAACGTCGGCCGGAGGAGGCATTGCCCTTCTGCGACCTGGCGCTCGAGCGCGAGCCGGACGGGCCGGCGCGGGACAGCCGCGGGTTGGTGTACGGCGTGATGGGTTCGGCCGACGATGCCGTTGCCGACTTCAGGGTCTTTCTGGACTGGTTGGATGCTTCAGAGAAACCGACCTGCCGTCCCCACTACGGTCCCAGCCGGGAGGCGTGGGTCAGCGCGCTGGAGTCCGGTGACAATCCGTTCGACGACGAAACGCTCCGGGAATTGCGGTTGCGCACGGCTTCTCCTGGAAGCGGTCCTTGCTGACCCCGCGCTGGACTCGCCATGGCCACGCTACTGGCGGTGACCCGCGAATGGCGGTCGCCGGCGCGGCAACCCGACACGAGCGGCGATCGCGGGACCGGGAGCGCGAGATTCATAGGCTGCTGAACATCGCCTGTGCAATGGCGGATTACTGGGGGTCCAGAACGGACTCCAGGCGCCGTTTGGCCTCCTCCAGCACGTCGGCCGGCAATGAGCCTTTGCACACTGCGGCGACGTTCTCGCGCAGATGGGCGGGATTGAGGGTGCCCACGATTGTGGTGTGTGCATCCGGGTTGGAGATGGTGGCGCGGAGCAGGAACTCGGTGGCGGTCATTCCCTCCACCAAGTCCTCCAGTCGAGCCTGCTCCCAATGGTCCCACACTTGGACAGACCCGTGGCCCGCGCCCGGTTCTCCACGCGCCACGCCGCCCCGGATGACCATGCCCAGTCCTGCCGCAGCCGCCTGCGCGATCGCCTCGGAATGTTCCGGCTGCAGGATCGAATAGGGGACCTGCAGCACGTCGAATACGTGCATCTCTATGTGGTCAAAGACGTTGGGCAGGATCGAGGAACAACCGAGGTAGCGGATCTTGCCTTCACGACGCAGCTGCTGAAGCGTTTCGATGGCGTCTTCCTGTTCCAGGACTTCCCGTGCCGGGCTGAAGTGAAACTGGACAATGTCGAGATAGTCGGTTCGCATCCGTCTGAGGCTCTGGTGGCAGGCGTCAACGATGCTGGCCCTGCTGTAGTCGTGGAACCGCGGCAGAGGAACGCCGAACCTGGTGCGCTCTTCCGGCTGGAACCCGGCGTTGTCCAGCGGGCATCCGCACTTGCTGGCCAGGTAGAATTCGGACCGGCGTTGTGAAATGTGCCGGCCGATGTGCTCCTCGGCCTCTCCGTAGTCAACGGCGGTGTCGATATAGTTGATGCCGGCATCCAGGACGGCGTGTAGAATTTCGGCAGGTTCACCGGGCGACAGCGGCCGGCCCACGCCTGCCACCATCCCCCGCAGCTCCAGTGCGCCGAATCCCAGGGTGGTGACGTTCAGGCCGGTGCGGCCCAGGGTACGTGTCGGTATGTCTGGCATGGCTTTCGATCAGCTGGGCTGATCCTCTCCGGTCGATGAATGAAGGTTTACGCTCCTTCCAACTGCAAAACTCCCATGACAGTACAGGCGAAACCGGGCACGCCTGAGCGACCGCTGGGAGTTGCCGTGAACGGGCTCCGCCGATTTACAGGCGTGGGTCAACCGGCTCGCTCTCCAGGGCCAGCACTGCAAAGGCACATTCGTGGACTCGATACAGAGGCTCACGGTCGACGAACCGCTGCAAACCCTCCAGACCCAGAGCGAATTCCCGAAGGGCGAGCGACCGCTTGGTGGACACGCCACGATTGCGCAGCCGATCTAGGTTGCCGGGCAGGGTATATTCTGGACCGTAGATGATGCGCAGATATTCGCTGCCCCGGCACTTCATGGCCGGCTGCACCAAATCCCTCTTGCCGGTGGCGATGAAATTCGTGGGTTTGACCACCATCCCCTCCCCGCCGGAACCGGTCAGCTCCTCCCACCAGCGGATTGCGTCATCCTCTTCGTGCGAGTCGAGGTTCACCACCCGATAACTGGTTGCCCTGAACAGATTGGGGGTAGCCTGGCGGAGGCGTTCGGCCATACCGAGGTGCCAGAGGTGGTCCCTGTCGGAATGGACCTCTCCCTCGCTGGCCAACAGATGGAATGGGGCGAGCTTGATGTCATCCAGGGAGGCCACCGGCCAGCAGTAGCGGGAGTAGGCATCCCGATAGAGTTGAGCCAGACCAAGCCGCTCATCGACCGATGCCAGGGTTTCGCCGGCGTCCACACCACGCGCCGCCGCCTGCCGCAACAGCGTTTGCGCCGCTGACAATCCGGTCCTTGCCGACGCCCCCACCTGCGCGTATTGCTCCACCAACAATTCCTGGGCTTTCATTGACCACGGCATCAGCTCGCAGTCCAACAGCGCCCAGTCGGTCTCCAGCTCTTCCCAAAGGCCGGATTCGGTGCAGGCCGCGCGGACCCGTTCCAGGAACTGTGCTTCGAGCGCGGGGTCTTCAAAGAACCTGCGCCCGGTTCGGGTGTAGCACGCGCCGGCGCTTTCGCTGGCGATGCCAAAACGCCGCTGGATGGCATCGGCGTTGCGGCCCACCACCACCACGGCGCGGGATCCCATATGCTTCTCCTCGCATACGACGCTGGATACGCCATTGCTGCGGTAGTAGTCGAAAACCTCAACCGGGTGTTCCAGGAAGCCGGGCAGTTTGCTGGTTTCGCATGGGGAGATCGTGGGCGGCAGATACACCAGCCACCGGGGATCCAGGGCGAACCGGCTCATGACCTCCAGGGCCGCGGCAGCCTGTTCCTCCCGGACGGTGACGTTGCCCCGAAGCCGGGTTGACACCACCCGTTTGCCCATCACGTCGTCGATGTCCAGCAGGTTGGCGGCCCGGTCACTGGTTGCCACGACCTGGGGTTTGTCCCGGACGCCATCGCCCAGGGGTCGCACGGGCTCGTAATAGACCCGCGCCGACGGGACCGATACCAGCTCGTGTTCGGGGTGGCGCAGCGCGGTGAGCCGCCCGCCGAAGACGCAGCCGGTATCAACGTTGATGGTGCGGTTCAACCACGACGGCTCCGTCACCGGAGTGTGTCCATAGACCACGGTGGCCTTGCCGCGATAGCCGGCGGCCCAGTCGGCGCGCACGGGAAGGCCCCATTCGTCCGTCTCGCCGGTGGTTTCGCCGTACAGGCAGAAGTCGCGGACCCGCGCGGACGCCCGCCCCTGATACTCCTCCTTCATCCCCGCGTGCGCCACCACCAGGTCGCCGCCGTCGAGCACGTAGTGGCTGATCAGGCCGTCCATGAACTGAGTGGCCTGTTGCTGGAATTCCGGCGGTTCCATCTCCAACTGCGCCAGGGACTCCGCGAGACCATGAGACACCTGAACATTTCGCCCCTTCAGCCTGCGGACGAGCTTGGATTCGTGGTTGCCGGCGACACACAGCGCCGTGTCGCCGGCAACCATTGACATCACCAGCTTCAGCACGTTGACGACGCCGGGGCCGCGGTCCACCAGGTCGCCGACGAAGACGGCCTTTCGCCCTTCCGGGTGGGCCACCACATAATCATTGCCGTTGGAGTGGTCAGCGCTGGCAGGCGTGATCCGGTATCCCAGCCGTTCCAGCAGCGCGACCAGTTCATCGAAACACCCGTGCACGTCGCCGATGATGTCGAAGGGCCCCGTTTCGTGCTGGCGGTTGGTCCACGACGGCACCCGCTCGATGCTGGCCGTCTCCACGTCTTCGGGAGAATCGAGCACGTAGATGTAACGGAAGCCCTCGCGTCGCAGTCCGCGCATGGACCGGCGCAACTGCTGTGCCTGCCGGCGCACGACGTGATCGCCGAAGTTGCGGTCGTCGCGTCCCCGGTTGCGGGCCAAACAAACGGACTCCGGCAAGTTCAGCACGATTGCCACCGGGAGGCAGTCGTGCTCCCGGGCCAGTTCGACCAGCGATTTGCGCGCCTGGGGCTGCACGCTGGTGGCATCGATGACGGTGAGGCGTCCGGCGCGCAATCGGGTGGAGGCGATGAAATTCAGGAGGGCGAAGGCTTCCGGCGTGGCCGCCTGGTCGTTGGGATCGTCAGCCACCATGGCGCGACAGGCGTCGGATGACACCACCTCTGTGGGTTTGAAGTGCCGGGCGGCGAAGGTGGACTTGCCTGAGCCGGACGGCCCAACCAGTGCGACCAGGCACAGTTCGGGGATTTCCAGATTCATCGGGTGAAGACCCCCATCTGTGTCGGTGCGCCGTGGGTGGGATGCTCGGCGCCGATGTCCTGGAAACGCACGTCGTAGCGTCGCCGCTCTGCGACTCCACCGGCCCAGCCGCGAAATTCCTGACGGGTCCATTCGAAGCGGTGATCCCGGTGCCGGAACTCTCTGGGCGGCAGGTTTTCAAACAGCGTGTTGTACTCCGAGTTGGGCGTGGTGATGATCACCGCGCCGGGTTGCGCCGCGCCGAATACGACAGCCTCCAATGCTTCCAGCCGGGGCGGGTCGATATGCTCGATTACCTCCATGCCCACGGCCGCGTCGTATCCGCCCAACCGTTTATCCTGATAGGAAAGCGACCCATGGAGCAGCGTAATCCGCTCTCTTTGCGCGGCGGGCAGGGTGTCCAGACGCAGGCGGGCGTGGGCAGCTTCCAGCGCGCGGTGCGAAACGTCCATGCCGGTGATGGAGCGAAACGCGGGTTCCCCGAGCAACTCGCGCAGCAGGTTGCCTTCCCCGCAACCCAGATCCAGCACGCGCGTCGCGCCGACCTCCCGCAGGGCGGCGAGCACCGCCTGGATGCGCTGCTCCCCCAACCGGAGGGGATTTTCGAGACGCTCCTCGTCGTGTTGGCTCCGTTCAGTGACGGCGTCGGGGTCGGCCTGACCACCATCCGACAGTTGCACCAGCGCCTGGCGCACCAGGTTGCGCTGTCGCTTCAGGTACCGGGCGGATATCAGTTCCTGATGCGGATGATTGCCCAGCCATCCCGCGCCGAACCGCAGCAGCTTGTCGACCTCGTCATCGCCGACCCAGTAGTGTTTGGCGTCATCCAGGACCGGGAGCAGGACGTAGAGGTGCGCCAGCAGGTCCCGCAGCCTCACCGTCCCCTTGAGGCTCACGCCGAAGCATGGGCTGGTTCCCCACTCTGGAAAGTCCGCATCCAACGGGTGTTCCTGGATTTCAACGGTGTAGCCCAGGGGTTCAAACAACTGGCGTATCAACCCTGCTCCCTCTTGGGAGGGCAGGGTGGGCAGTTGGGCTTCCAGTGGGATTGCCTGTTGCGCCAACTCCGGCCGTTCCCTGCTGTTTCCGGCCAGTGCGCTGTTGAACACCGAGGCGATCGCCACGCTGAGGTACGACGAGGCGACGTACGGGCGGTCGTTGACGTACTGCTGGAGCCAGCCGGTGGAGTTGGACGCGCCGGCTTTGGGGCGCGTCAGGCCCACCGGGTCGACGTCCAGCAGCAGGGCGGCGGTGCAGCGGTCCAGGTCCGCCACGGGGTAAAACACGTCGGCCCGGCCGAAGGGCAGCGTGAACGACTGGAATCGCCCGGGGTTTTTATACAGAAGGTAGCCGAGGTCCGTTGCGGGGCGATGCGTGGTGGTGATGGTGAGCAGCATATTTTCAATAGTACGACGCACCGCAACCGGCACACAAGGCGCCGAGGCCGAACGCCAGGATCACGACCATGGCTACCGGTTAATGCGGTCGATTCCGGTAGGGGTCAGGATCGTACGCTAAGGGGAAAGGCGCCGGTCGAGTGTGCGATAGACGGTTGGTCTTGAGACGGAGAAGAGTTCGGCGAGGTCGCTGATGGAATACTCGCCCGTGGCGTGCATGCGGCAGAGTTCCCGCTGCTGTCGGTCGGGGAGTTTGGGCTGCTTGCCGCGCAATTTGCCCCTGGCGCGGGCGATGGCCATGCCCTCTCGGGTGCGCATGCGGATGAGGTCGGCTTCGAACTCGGCGAAGGTGGAGAGGATATTGAAGAACATCTTTCCCATCGGGTCGCCCGGGTCGTGGAGCGTCCGGCCGAGGGCCAGTTTCACGCCTCGTTCCTGAAGCTGGTCGGCGATGGCGCGGGCATCCGGTACGGACCTGGCCAGGCGGTCGAGTTTGGGCACAACCAGCGTGTCGCCCTGGCGCACGGCGGCGAGGGCCTGGTCCAAGCCGGGGCGGGCGCGGGTGGCGCCGGTGAGGCCGTGATCGGTGTAGATGCGATCCTCGGCGACGCCAAGCTCCTAAAGGGCCTGTCGCTGGGCGGACAGGTCCTGTCGGTCGGTGGAACAGCGGGCGTATCCGATGAGGGTTGCCGTCATGGGCGGAAGTGTACGGATAGGGCCCGCTTCTGCAATTGTTTCCGTACTATTCATATGAGACGCTGCTGGCGCCGGTTTGGCGGGGTTCGGGACGACGGACTCGCCGTCCGCTGGACGATCCCCTTACGGACAGCGCCGGACCTGCTGGGACAAACGGATAACGGCGCGGGGGGCACAACCGGCTGGGCTTCGCGCTCCAGCTTTGCGCCTTTCGATATCGGCCTGCTAAGCCACAGTCCGAGCTGAACCCCGTTTTGCCGGCTGCACAAGGGCGGGCAACAGTCGAAAAGCCCGCACCGTTGAGGTCGTCCTACAGACGCTCCAGTAACTTTGCAATCTGATCGGTGTGGTTCATGTCGGGTTCCCACTCGCAGATCACACCGTGTTCGTCGATGACAACTGCGGGCCTTTTCCCGTCTGACGGGTCTTTGACGTACCTCTCTCCATCGAGAGCGGACATGCCTAGCTCAATGCCTACTCGTCGATCAGGGTCATTCAGGACCGCGAACGGAAGCTGCTCTTTCTCGACCCACTGGCGTGCAGCATCCAAGCTCCCGTCATGGATTCCGAACAGCACGACGTTCCTCTCGGTGAACTCGGCAGCATGCTCTCGGTACCCAAGAGCCATGCGGGTTCAATTACCACCGCCCGGACTCGTGAAGAAGTACAGCAGGACCTTTTGTCCGCGAAGACTGCTAAGGGATATCGTCTGTCCATCGCTGGACTGAAGTGTGAAATCGGAAATCGTCTTCCCGATGTAAGTTTCCATCATTGCCGTCCTTTCCGGTGAGACTTAATAGAACCGACGCACGCATGGCAGAACCGTTCCCCATGCAGTTGCTGGGCTGCACGGAGTCTAGTACCGTTTCAATCTGATCTTGCAGGGTAGATACGTTGGAGCTTACGGCGAGCATCTTGGGTGGTAAACCGCCAGTCTATGGCTGATTTTGCTGCGTTGCGCTCGCGTTCGAGCGCCGCAACCTCTCGCCGCAGCTCCGGCTCATCGCTGATACGGCGGTTCAGACACCCTCTGCTGAAGACGCTCAACTCGATCTCAGCCATGTTCAGCCAGCTGCCGTGCGTGGGAGTGTAATGAAACTCGAGGCGTTGGGCGATGCGCCGAGCTTCGCCGGGCTCAAATGCTTCGTAGAGTGAGCCGAGCTTGTGGGTGTTGAGGTTGTCCAGTACCAGCCTGACCACCTCGGCATCGGGGTAGGCCTCGTCCACCAGCCACCGCATCTGGTACGCGAAGTCCACCGCAGTGCGGCGCTCGGTCACCGCCACATGTCTCCATCCACCCTTCGGCTCGCAGATCATGAACAGGTTCCGTGTCCCGTTGCGCTGGTACTCGGTGTCATAGCGTGCCATCCGTCCGGGGGCAGCCGCCAGGGGCGGACGCACCTCCCCAGTCAATTGCCGGGAGGTCTCGTCGAAACACACTACCGGCCGCTCCGGATGGTACGCCTGTTGGTACAGGTCCAGCACGTCCTCCATCCGCGCCACGAACTCCCCGCTCACCTTGGGGATACACCACTCCTTCTTCTGCCACGGCTTGAGTTCGTTTTTTTGAGCATCTGGCGCACCGTCTCCAGGGAGATGCTATCGGCAAACTCCAACTCCACCACCTGGTCGGCCAACAACTGGAGTGTCCAGTGCGTGTGCCCTTCGGGCGCGGCGCTGCACGCAATGGCGATCAGGTGCGCTTCCTGCCTCCCGTCCAGCTTGCGCTCCTGGCCCGGCCGCGGTCGGTCATTGATGGCGGCCTCAAGTCCTTCCTCCACGTACCGCTTCCGTGCTCTGGCGACCGTGGCCGCGTTGACCAACAGCACATCGGCTATCTCACGGTCCCTAACCCCCTGGTCAGCCTTGAGCAGCGACAGCGCACGCTTCACGGTGCGCACTGACGCCTTGCCTCGCTGGGACACCTCATTGAGACGGGAACGTTCGGCCTCGGTCAGTTCCACTTTATACTTGATGGCAGCCATGGCTGGGCACTCCCTCACAGAAAGATCATGCCCAAGTATGGCTGCTTTCTTATATTCTTACAAATCTACCTGGCAACGGTACTAGGCGTTTCCCACCGCCAATGCACGCCTAGCTACGCACGTCCGCTCGGACGGCGAAGTGAGTAGCGCATCCTCTTGCGCCAAGACGCCTGTAGGTCCCAGGCGTCCAACCGGGCCGCGCCCCTAGCTGAGCATCGTCGTGTAGCGAGTGAAATCAACCGGCGCGAGTTCAGATTGCGAGCGCAGACGCGTCAGGAATCGCAGGATCTCCCGCCGTAGGGCGGCGTCTATGAGCAGACAGCTTCGACTACAGAAAGTGGCCAACCTGGATGCCAACCCTGACCACCGAGTTCAATGGCATTTTGACTGGCGAACAGCTTGGGCATATCCACGGTGAGAACGAGCGCTATCGATGCCATTTATGGTTCGCCCAAGGGTCATTATGTGAATCCGCCCACGCGGGGATTCTCCGGGATGCCCAAGGAACGCCGATCCCGCAGCCTTGCCGTTTCGCCGCCAACGCCGCCTGGCTGGCGATCCAGGTGATGGCACATAACCTGGCCCGCTGGACCGCGCGCATCGGTCTGGGTGAGCAACTGGTAACCACCAAGACCCTCCGACGACGCTTCTTCTCCCTCGCCGGACGGCTCACCCGCTCGGCGCTCCGCCTCACTTTGCATCTTCCCCAGCGTTGGCCCTGGGAAAATCAGTTCAGTCGCGCCCTCACTCGATTGCGAGCGCTGTCATCTCCTGCCTGACGGCGCCGTCGGCGCCTGACCCATCCACCAGACTACCCAAACGCCTCGCACACCCGAGCCAGGTCGGTCCCCAAGCGTTTCAGTTTCTGGCTGCATACCGCCCTGATAATCTCGCCCAGCACCGCCACTGCGGGCCGTCAACGTCCTCTTTGCGTTGCTACCGCACTCTTCCACAGCCAAATCTATTGGGATCAAGCCCTCACCGTCTCTCTCCCTTGCCTCACATCGCTGGTCTGACCGGCATGGCTACATCCCTGCGGTGGATTCGGGGTTAGTAAACGCTGGGGCATTCGTCGGAGCAACGGGGGCCGCGCCAGCAGCTCTGGCCAGTTCGATCGCTGATACTATTCTTTCCACCTCCGCACGCTCCTCGTATTCGCCGGAATAAAGCCACTCGCTCTCACCGGTTGCGTCAATGCCGGCGCGGTATTTGGTAGTTTTGGCCGTGCCCCATTCGACGATTTTGTGTCCTAACAAACCCGCCAACGTCGCCCCCAGGATAACGGCTCCGACAAAGAGCCAACCTACCACTGTCGAAGGGTCGATCAAAGACGAGATTGTCTCCGCGAGATCATCCCACTTCTCCAAGAGATACTCCCCCGGGCCCGTATTGAAAGGGAATGAAGGATTACCCCCTGCGTAAGGGTCGCCAAACCTGCTCTCTGCTATGATACCGAACTGATCTAGAACGGCAAAAAGAACCCCCCATAAGAAAATAATCGAAAGCCCCGTAGCGCCCGCCACGGGCGGCCATTTTATAAGGTTGCCGACGACTTTCAAGAACTTATTCGAACCCGTTTCTGCCTCCACTTCAACCGCGACCACAGCCGCAGACTTGACTCTGTTCATTGTCACGGTTTTGCCGGGGAACCGCAAAAGATTCGCGGACACAAAACCCCGGCCGGCATCGTAGAACACTTGCTCCGGCTCCGGGCTGGTAAGCGCTGGGGCATTTGCCGGAGCAACTGGGGCCGTCCCCAGCTCCCCAGGCTCACCGGAAGGACGTGCTGCGGGCCGCGGCGCTGAGCTTGCTGACTCGCGTTGGGTTTCCTCGGCAGCAACTTTGTCCACCCCTTCGTTCCGTCCGGTCAGGTTCCACGTTTTGGCAGACAATAAGAAGTGATATGCCTGGTCCAAGTCCAGCCCCTGCTCCTCGGGGTTCTCGGTCGCGCCAAACCAGCTTGGGGCCGAAACGGCATCGTTCAACCACGGCCCGGCAGCATCCAGTGCGATTGCATACGCCAGCATCTGATCCGAACCATCCACAGCGCCCCCCGGGCCCAGACCCGCCAGGTATTCCTTCAGCCCCAACCACTGGCCAATCTCATTCAAACCCGACTCAGTAGGTTTGAGTTTGCCTACATTAGTGGGATCAAAAATCAGAAAGTATATGAACCCCAGGACGCCGCCGGCGATTGCGTTGATCCACCACTGGGAAATCCATAGCTCCAGCCACAACCCCACGCCAACTCCGAACAGGATCACCGCCAGTATTACCGCCCACGTACCCTGTCCTTGGTGTTCCCGCATTACTCGTATCGGGTTATCGCTGAAAAGCCCCTGGTATTGCAGATATTCCCCCAGCCCGTCACCCACGGCTTCTTTCTGCTCCCCCAGCCGTTCACCCATTCGCTCTACCGTGATCGGCCCCGTGGGTAGCTGGTCGCACACCAGACGCTCCCAATCGAAGTTCGTCGGCTCCCGGGCAGTCAGCGTATAGGAATATTCACCTCTCCGCGTAGCCCTCCTGACCGGAGTGATTTCCAGCATGCCTCTTTGGCACATCTCGACTACCGACGTCAGTAAAGTGCGGTCGTTGACCTGCCGGCTCTCCAGCACGGAAACCGCCGCTGCAGACAGCCCACTGGGTGGTTGGGTTACCGGCTCGATCAACTTGGGATGCTTGGCTTCTCTCCACTTGAAATCCAGGATCCAGAGTGGGATGACCAGCAACAGCGCCAGGCCGGTACCGGGTACGCGGAAAGCCCAGGCAGTTAACTGCTTCCAGCCCATCTCCCCAAAATCAGGGATGATGTATTCTGCGATAACCCCCGCGGGATCGAATACGAACACCAGCGCGACAGCAGCGAGAACCAGCATGATGACCAACAAGCGCCACATAATCTTCTCCCCATCGCAATATGCGCTGCCGCGCCGATAGCCGTCCGCGATTTCAAACGTTCCCTCTCTAGTATTGAGCGTTTGGCTAATTCCCTTGCTTGACCCTGGGTTACGTATCTGGGACTCTCGAAACCGTGTCGACGGCGTTAGTCTTCGCAATGAGAAGCTCAGTGGCAGCAGCGGCAATTCGTGATGTTTTACCCATGATGTGTTTCTGCCCCCGCCCGCTCCAGGTTCAGGGCCAGCAGCCGCTCCAGTATCTCCGCGTCCGCCAGATTCGCCGGCCACCCGTAGGCGTCGGCCACCGCCGCGTCCAGCCGGCCGTGGATGTTCTCCAGCCACGTCGGCCGCTGGTTGTACAGATTCGTCAGCGTCCGCTTCCGCAGCTCCGCCGCGCTGATCCCCGCTGGATTCAGCCAGCCCTCCCGCAGCGAGTTCAACTCCGCCGCCGCCGCGCCGATGGCCTCCCGCTGCTCCTCCGTCGGACGCGGAAACGGGAACGTCTCAAAACATGTTGAAACAATATAACGAGGTCTGTCTTCCAGTTGCGTCCCCATTGCTAGCGCCCAAACGACATGTTGCCTACTGTGCAACACTCCGAGCATGTAATCTTCTGCGCTTGCCACCGCTACCACTGAGTTAGATGGCAAACTGTCAGGAGTGAGCCACGCAAAGCAACGGTGTTTCGCCGTAACGGAAGTGCCTATGTACCGCGGCAGCGGAGATAGCACGTTCCGCATTTCGGTGGCAAGATAGCCATGCAGCCACCAGTTCGTCGCCCGCCATTGCATCTTGTTTTTGATTCTTTGAGGCTTTACGTTAGTGTTGATGTATTCGAAAGGTACTTCGTACAATGCGGCGGCGTCTTCCGTACGATCAATGCCGAAGTCGATGATCCACATATCGCGCGGACGCTGCGTAATATCAACGCCGTTTATCCATTTCCGAATCACTTCTGTGTTAGGTCGCCCATGTGGGTTGGGTTTATCGAGCATCTCCATGGCGACGGTCGCTGAAATGTCAAAATCCCCGACCTTTCCTATGCCCTGGAACGCTAGATTCCGGTTCTCGAACAATGGCTTGGCCGTAGTTAGGTCGAACCCGATAGTCAAATCGGCATTGATGGCAGGAACGTTGCTACCGTCTAGTACTACAGTTGCAGAAATGTGGTGAGGAGTTTCAGGCGGCGTCGGTAATGGCAGCGCCGGGCCGTTGCCTGGTGCCGCCGTCTCCACCGGGACCACCGCAGCACTGATTCGTCCGTAGGTTGATGTCTCCATATCAGCCGGTAGAGCAACCGCCGGACCTCGGGCACCGTCAGGGGTATCAGCTTTTCGTCCAAGCTGGGACAGCCCCCTTTCCCCCCGGACCTCCTGGTTCCAACGCCTGGCGCCGGACCACCGCCAGGCAGGCGTGGGCCAGCATCGCCAGGGTGATGTGCCGGTACCAGCCATCCCATTTCCGGACTTCATACTGGTCCAGACCCACCTCTCCCTTGGCCTCCTCAAAGCATTCTTCGATGGTCCAACGAGTTCCGGCCACCCGCACCAGTTCCTCCAGAGTCGTATCAACCGGGCTGAAGCAGACGTAATAGGCCAACTCCCCGGGCTTGGCGATGCTGCGCCGGACCAGCAGCCAGTACCCCTTGCCCGGCTCCTTCAGGGGCCGGATCTCCACCCGCGCCCAATCGTATACCCGGGGTCCCTTGGCGCCGTCGCCCGCGCTGCGCCGCACCCAGCCGGGTTCCTCCACCCCAGGCGCCAGCCGGTCCGCCCGCACCTGTCGCCATCCCTTGTCCGTCGCTGCCCACAGCTTCTCGTTGCTCCTGACGGCCAGCACCTGGGGAACGTCTCGCCGCTCCAGCCACCGCCGCAGGTTGCGGTCGTTGCCGTAGACTTCGTCCCCAGTGACCCAGCCGAAGGGCACTCCCGATTCCAGCGCCCGCTCCAGCATCCGCCGGGCCAGTTGCGCCTTGGTGCGGAATGCCACTTTCTCAGGCACCCCAGCCTCTCGCCTCCGTTCCAGGTCATCAGCCCACACCCGAGGCAGGTAGAGTTCCCGGTCCATCAGGGTCCTCCCTTGGGCAGAGGCGTAGGTCAAAAATACCCCGATCTGGCAGTTCTCGATCCGCCCCGCCGTGCCGCTATACTGCCGCTGCACCCCAACGGACTTGTTCCCCTTCTTCAGAAATCCCGTCTCGTCCACCACCAGAACTCCATGGACGTCGCCCAGATGCTCCACCACGTAGTCCCTGAGATCGTCGCGAACCAGGTCGGCGTCCCAGACGTAGGTGGACAGCAGGTGCTGCACCCCATGGGGGGTGGCGTCCCCCGCCTGCTCCGCCAGTTGCCAGCCGTTCTTGCGTTCCACGGGACTGAGCAGCCCTCGCAGGTAGTCCAACACCCGCCTACGCGGCTCGGGACGCCGGAATCGTCCCGCAATGCACTCGTGTACCCCTTCGATTCCCTTGGCCCAACGGGCCACCTCTGCCACATCTTCTATCACACCTACCACCGCCTCACCTCTCCAGCCCTTGACTGCCTTGATTCTACCCGCCTTTGTTCTGCAACTGTAGTACTAGTACCGTTGCCAGGTAGATTTGTAAGAATATAAGAAAGCAGCCATACTTGGGCATGATCTTTCTGTGAGGGAGTGCCCAGCCATGGCTGCCATCAAGTATAAAGTGGAACTGACCGAGGCCGAACGTTCCCGTCTCAATGAGGTGTCCCAGCGAGGCAAGGCGTCAGTGCGCACCGTGAAGCGTGCGCTGTCGCTGCTCAAGGCTGACCAGGGGGTTAGGGACCGTGAGATAGCCGATGTGCTGTTGGTCAACGCGGCCACGGTCGCCAGAGCACGGAAGCGGTACGTGGAGGAAGGACTTGAGGCCGCCATCAATGACCGACCGCGGCCGGGCCAGGAGCGCAAGCTGGACGGGAGGCAGGAAGCGCACCTGATCGCCATTGCGTGCAGCGCCGCGCCCGAAGGGCACACGCACTGGACACTCCAGTTGTTGGCCGACCAGGTGGTGGAGTTGGAGTTTGCCGATAGCATCTCCCTGGAGACGGTGCGCCAGATGCTCAAAAAAACGAACTCAAGCCGTGGCAGAAGAAGGAGTGGTGTATCCCCAAGGTGAGCGGGGAGTTCGTGGCGCGGATGGAGGACGTGCTGGACCTGTACCAACAGGCGTACCATCCGGAGCGGCCGGTAGTGTGTTTCGACGAGACCTCCCGGCAATTGACTGGGGAGGTGCGTCCGCCCCTGGCGGCTGCCCCCGGACGGATGGCACGCTATGACACCGAGTACCAGCGCAACGGGACACGGAACCTGTTCATGATCTGCGAGCCGAAGGGTGGATGGAGACATGTGGCGGTGACCGAGCGCCGCACTGCGGTGGACTTCGCGTACCAGATGCGGTGGCTGGTGGACGAGGCCTACCCCGATGCCGAGGTGGTCAGGCTGGTACTGGACAACCTCAACACCCACAAGCTCGGCTCACTCTACGAAGCATTTGAGCCCGGCGAAGCTCGGCGCATCGCCCAACGCCTCGAGTTTCATTACACTCCCACGCACGGCAGCTGGCTGAACATGGCTGAGATCGAGTTGAGCGTCTTCAGCAGAGGGTGTCTGAACCGCCGTATCAGCGATGAGCCGGAGCTGCGGCGAGAGGTTGCGGCGCTCGAACGCGAGCGCAACGCAGCAAAATCAGCCATAGACTGGCGGTTTACCACCCAAGATGCTCGCCGTAAGCTCCAACATATCTACCCTGCAAGATCAGATTGAAACGGTACTAGGCAGTGTTGACATTTCATCGTAGCCAGATGAGGGCGGCAGCGAATTGCAGAAAGCCAAGGTATCGGCTGGCCAATTTGTCAAACCTGGAAAATACCCGGCGGTAGTGCTTGATCTTGCCGATGAAACACTCTACGACGTGGCGTTCTCGGTATAAGTGTCTATCGTAATCCCGTGGCGCTTTGCGGTTGGACCGTGGGGGGATCACTGCCACCATGCCCTCTTCTGCCAAATGGTCGACGAAGTCCTGCGCGTCATATCCTTGGTCCGCGATTACGTACTCGCTCCGGTAGCCGGTGAGCAGGGTTTCCGCCTGGGTGATGTCATGCTGCTGTCCCGGCGTCAACGTGAACCGCAGGGGGTTGCCCAGAGCGTCCACGCTCACGTGAACCTTCGTGCTGAACCCGCCGCGACTGCGGCCCAGGGCTTGCGCTGATTGCCCCCCTTTTTGCGGGGGCTCCCCCAGCGCACTGGTGCGCTCGAACCACCGTACTGTCGATGACCAGATATTCCAGGTCCGGTTCCGTACTGAAATGCTGGTGCATTCGCTCCCAGACGCCACGGTCGCACCACCGGGCGAACCGTTTGTAGATGGTGTTCCAGTTGCCATACTCGGCCGGCAGCAGTCGCCACTGCGCTCCGGAGCGATCCATCCACAGCACGCCCTCGACAAACCGCTGGCATTCCGCCGCGTCGCCAACGTACACGTCAGGGCAATCCCGCAGGAATTGCAAAATCTTCGCCCATTGGTCTGAAGGTATGGTTATACTCGCCATGGGGCAATTGTACCGAAGTCCAAATGTCAACAGAACCTAGCGTCCGATCGGTGTCGGTGCCATTGTCAAAGCAGATGATAGAAATATGCACCGCTGCGCCTTCCAGCATCCAATCCTTGTCGGAAATCGCGGAAAATATGTCTCCCGTCTCTTTGATGCGCGTCAGCACCGGCCGGTTGGACTGGAACCTTATTGCCTGCGTTGCTAGTAGGCCAGCCCGCTTGGTGGCGCCGGTTTCTATCTGTCCCCGCGCCTTCTCCAACCAGTAGCAGCAGAGGTCGCTGGAGTTCGGTATGCGGCTGCCGTACATGGTATACACCGCGTCCACATAATCATCGCCCAGTGACTCGCGGAAAGGCACGTGTCCCAAAAACGGCGGGTTGCCCACGATGAACTCCGCCGCCGGCCACTCCGGTTCCGTCGGATGCTCCGGGTCGGTCAGGTCCAGTATCGCGTCCGTCTGCCGTATCGTGTCCAGCGGCGTCAGGATCGGACGCTGCGTGTAGCCGAACCCGTTGGCTTGGTGCCACTGGATGTAGCCGATCCACAGCGCCGTCCGCGCCAGCTCCGCCGCGTAGTGGTTGATCTCCAGCCCCAGCATCTGGTCCGGCTGCACCATCGGCGTCAGCCCGTGCCACCCCTGCACCGCCGCGAAGTCGATCACCTCCCGCTCCAGGTCCAGCAGCAACCGCAGCGCGATGTACAGGAAGTTGCCGCTGCCGCACGCCGGATCCAGAACCTGCACCGACGCCAGCCGATGCCGGAACGCGTCCAGGCGCGCCCGCGCACCGCCGGCGTCTTCCTCATCCAGCAGGTCGTTCACCTCCTGGCGCGTCTCCTCCCACTCCCGGCGCAGCGGCGTCATCACGACAGGCTCCACCACCAGCTCGATATCGTCCGCGCCGGTGTAGTGCGCCCCCGTCTGCGCCCGCTTGGATGCGTCCAGCGCCCGCTCGAACAGCGTCCCGAAAATCGACGGCTCGATGTCCCGCCAGTTCCGCTCGCACGCCTCGCCCAGCCGTTGCAGCGCGACCGTGCTCAGTTCCACCGTGTCCACCGGCCCGTTGTCAATCGATTTGAACAGGTCGCCGTTGAAATGGGGGATCTCGTCCGCGCCCGAGAACCCGCCCGTCGCCATCTGCGCGAACAGGCTGCGTACCGCTCCGTCAAACCGAGCCGGCTCACGGAAGTTCTGCCGCACGATCCGGGCGAACAGCCCATCCGGCAGCAGCCCGGCGTCCTCCGAGTACAGGCAGAAAACCAGCTGGTTCAGGTAGCGCGCCAGCCGTTCGGGATCCTCATTCTGCGCCTCCATGTCCACCACGATGGACTGGAACACCGCCGCCGTCTCCCGGGTCACCGCGTCCACCGACCGCAGCCGCTCCCGGAACCGGTGCGGCGCGAAGAAGACGTCCCGCAGCAGTTCCAGCCGCTCCGCCTGCTCCAGTTCCCCGATCCCGACGTCGTACCGCGCCGTCTCCATCCCCGGGAAGTTGGTCTGGATCCGTATCGTCTCGAACGACGACACGATCAGCAGCGGCGGCGTCTTCAGGTGCACCTGGTAGCGCAGCAGTTGGTCGAAGGCCCCGTCCAGCTGCGCGTCCTGCCCCTTGAACTCCCAGCCGAAATGCTCCTCGAAATAGGCGTCCGCGAACCCGCCCGGCACGCTCTTCTCGAAGGTGAACGCCTCCGGATCGCCGTACCCCGCCGGCGTCGCGTGGCCCACCAGCCCGCACAAATCGTTGAAGAACGACTGCGCCCCCTGCCGCTCGCCGAACCCGGCGTCCCGCCAGCGCGCGACAAACTCCTGTGGCGTCATTGTAGGCAGTTGCGGTGTCATCTCGCCCCCGAGCGCCAACATAGCACTGGGTATGACTCGCCGCAAATGGCCCAGGTGGTCGTAAGATTGGCCCAACTTGCCGTTTATCGGTGTCGTTTGCAGCTACGGTTTGGCCTCGCAGTAGTCGCCTGCCGGGTAGTCGACGTAGCAATAGCCAACCCTCTGTGATTAACGACAATTAGCGCATGGCCTCAAATAAATTGCTGCTGAACTTCGGTTGCACCCAGCCTCTTGCCGATGCAGCCACGAAAAACGAACGGCTGAACACCGTCGTCGGAAAGACTCGCTGCGATGCACCGGCGGACCCGGTTTGGGTATCCATGCTTCCGGCGTCATCCTACTTATTGATACCCGCTGTGATTCACACAGTAGCGGTGACTCGTTATCCTGACGCCCCGAACTCGCCCACCCAGCGCACGTTTGGCGCAACGGGGTTCACCGCCCGGTAGAACCTCTCGTCAGCGGTCCACAGATCACAGCCGAGGGTCTCCGCCAGCGCCAGATAGTGCGAGTCATACACTGCTCCCTGACGTAGTTGGGATGCCAGTTCCATTGCCCTGCCGTGGAGGTGGGGCGGTTCCTGCAGCTCAATACCCGAGGCTAATAGGTATTCCAGCAGGCGGGTCGCCGACGCCACGGTCAGTTCGCTCCGCACCACCCGGCGATGCAGGGCATTAGCTACTTCCACTGGCATCAGGTAGGGCGCTGCCGGTTTGCTTCCCTCACTTTCCCAGAACCGGGCGAGGTCGATTGCCTGATCCGAGTACTCCTCTTTGACCAACCATTTGACCGCCAGGCTAGCGTCAACCACGACCGGGCCGTTCACGATGCTGCCCTGGACTCCCGGGCTTGCCGGATAAACTCAGCTGAGTCCCCGGGCAGCAGCTGACCGTTGAACGTTTCCTCTTGCAGTGCCACGAACCGGTCGATCGCTTCGCGGCCAAAGGGCAAGATCGGCACGCCAGAGGCCTCGTCTCTGATCAACTCCTTGTCAATGGCGGTCTGGCAATACTGACGCATGCTGATGCCCTTGAGCGCAGCCACCGCATTCAAGCGCCGCTGCAGCGCTGGGTCCAGATCCAGAGTGAATCGCTTCTTCTTGGCTTCCATACTGCCACGTCCTATGAGGATGACCATCCGAACAAACGTAGCGCAAATACAGAGATATCGTCAATGCGCTGGCCACGCTTCCGCCCATTGCCCCACATCAAATGCCACCGAACTCCGGTCGCATAAGGTATCCTGCGGATCCAGCCACGAAATGGGAGTAGCTTGCCGTCGTCGTCGGAAAGACTCGCCGCAACCCCTTGGCGAACCTGATTTACGCGCTCACCATACTGGCGTTTGCGGCTTATCGATACCCGCCATGCTTCGCCCAACAGCCGTTACGTGAAGTCGTTTGTCGAGGCTGCCGGTGCGGCATTACCGCGGCCCGATCTTCCTGCCCCAAGTTGCGAATGCTATCTGCGACGATGAACCGCGTTCCGATGTCCGAATAGGACAAGCGCCGCGGCACCACTCTACACGCCAGCGCGGAGCTGCCGTCAGGGCGGGAACGGTTGAAAACCGGTCGTACGAAATGAGTGTTGGGATGCTATCGCCCTCGTCAGCAGCAGAAGTATGCGGAGCTGACGAGGGACAGTACCGACTCGGGCCCCGACTTCGGCGGCGCTACGGCCACCCGCGCGCTGGCGGGGGACCAGGATGACGTCACCCTGGCCTACTCGCTGGAGGGAGCCGACGCCGCGTCCTTCGCCATTGATACGGCGACGGGTCAGCTTGCGACGGTCGAGGGCGTCGTGTACGACTTCGAGACCCGGGCCAGTTACGCGGTAACGGTGCGGGCCGGCAGCAGCGCTGGGGCACGCGCCACGATTGCGGTCACGGTCAACCTGACCGATGAGCAGGAGCCGCCCCTCTTCGACGGGACGGGGACCACCCGCACGCTGGCGGAGCACAGCCTGCCGGGCACGCCCATCGGCGAGTCGGTGGTTGCCACCGACCCCGACGGCGACACCCTAATGTACACCCTGGAGGGAACGGACGCGGCGGTGTTCGACATCGATGAGAGCACGGGGGCAGCTGTACACCACGGACGAGGTGGAGTACGCCTTTGACTATGACACCAGGCCAAGCTACGGGGTCACGGTGCGGGCCGAGGATGGGCGTGGCGGCAGCGCGGCGTTCGGCTACCAGTGGGTGGGCGACGACGCGGAGATCCGGGACGCGACCGACGCGACCTACAAGCCGGTCGTTAGTGACATGGGCAAGGCGATCAGCGTTACGGTGAGCTTCAGCGACGACGCAGGCAACGCGGAGACGCTGACCAGCGAGCCGACGGACGCCGTGCCCGGGACGGAGGAGGCGCAGGGACCCAACAGCCCGGCCACGGGCGCGCCCGTCATCACCGGCACCGCCCGGGCGGACGAGACGCTGACGGCGGACACTTCCGCCATTACTGACGAAGACGGGCTGACCAATGTCAGCTACAGCCACCAGTGGCTGGCCGATAGGGCGGAAATATCCGGTGCTACGGCTTCGACCTATACCCTGGCAGACGCCGACGAGGGCAGGGCCATCAGCGTTACGGTGTCGTTCACCGACGACGCAGGCCATGAGGAGACGCTGCAGCTGACGGCCAGCCTGGAGAACACGCTGTCTGCACATGACGGTGAGAGCGTCTTCACCTTCGAGTTGCGTTTCAGCGAAGAGTTCAGCGTGAGCTACCGGACGCTGCGGGACCATGTCTTCACGGTGTCCGGCGGGACGGCGAAGAACGCGAGCCGGCTGGAGCGGGGCAGCAACGTGGGCGGGCGGATTGAGGTTCAGCCCAACGTCAACGGCGACGTGAGTATCGTCCTGCCGGCGACCACCGACTGCGCTGACACCGGAGCCATCTGCGCGGAGGACGGCAGGAAGTTGTCCCACCGTCTGGAGCTGACGGTTTCGGGGCCTGGCCAGTAACTCCGGCCGTTCGTCGCAGCAGCCATCGCCAAGGGACGGTTCGCAAGGACCGCCCCATTTTCACCGGTGAGCCAACCAGGAAAAGGCAGCGGCAGAACGAGCTGCCGACCACGCTACCCAGGCCGGACTCGCCACAGGTATAATCAGCGTCACCGTCCCACCAAAGCCGCCACGCCCCATCACCAACCGGAGGTCCAGCATGACCACCGCCAAGCCCAGCATCCCCACAACGCAGAAACCAAAGCAGGGGGCCCGCTTCCGCCTGCCGGAGCCCCCGAAGCGCGAGCCCGACGAGATGACCAGCTACGACCACCTGCACAAGCACGGCATTCCAAGGTACCTGGCCGTCCACTTCGGGAACCCCGACACTACATTGGTGGAGGCGGACCGGTGGATTGTTCCCAGTCCCGGGTACAACAAGTCTCGAGCGCGCCGTCCTGACCTGCTGATCGCCTTCGAGGTGGACCCGGTGGCCTATGAGGCCAGCAACGGGTACATCGTGTCGGAGCAGGGAAAGCCGCCGGACTTTGTGCTGGAGGTGGCGTCGGAGAGCACGGCGGAGGCAGACGTGGGCGCAAAGCGGGACTACTATGCGGAGTTGGGCATACCGGAGTACTGGCGGTTTGACGAGACGGGGGAGTTCCACGGGACACGGTTGGCGGGAGACCGGCTGGTGGACGGGCAGTACCAGGCCATGGTGATTGAGGAGTTGCCGGGCGGCGTACTGCAGGGTTACAGCGCGGTGCTGAACCTGCGCCTGCGGTGGAAGAACGGCCAGCTCATCTGGCACGACCCGGCCACGGGACAGCCCATCCTGACCTACGAGGACCAGCGCGACCGGGCCGACAATGCCCAAGCCCGGGCCGATGCGGAACGGCAGGCCCATCTGGCCGCGGAGGCGCGCAACCGGGAGCTGGAGGCGGAGTTGAACCGGCTGCGCAACCGCTGAGACAATGCAATCCCGCCGCACGTCCAGCAACACTGGACAGCGCGCATCGGTCTGGGTGAGCAATATGTCGCCATCGATCGGGGGATTTGGGATTAGGAAGTATCCCGACCACTACGATTATGGGCGGGATCTTCCAGGCCGAACAGGCCGAACAGTTCGTCGGCTGATAGCGACTTCCCGAGATCGATGCTTACATCGTCCACCAGTTCGTCAAATAGCTCCTGCTTGCTCTCCAATATTCGGTCAATTCGCTCCTCTATCGTGTCGATACAGGAATACTTGAACACATGGACTGGCATCGACTGCCCGTAACGATGGCTGCGGTCCTCGGCCTGGCGTTCCACTGCTGGATTCCACCAACGGTCAACGTGAAACACGTAGGAGGCTTCCTGAAGGTTAAGACCTACCCCGCCGGATCTCAGTGAAACAATAAGCACTTTGTGCCGGTTGTCGTTTCGAAAACGGCGTATGACCTCTCCTCTTTCTTCTGGCGTAAGGTCGCCCGTGAATGTCAAAGGGTCGAACGCGCGCAATATACCCGCCATCGCGTCGACTCCGAACCCGTTGCTGACGTACTGAGAAAAAACTATGGCTTTGTAACCCTGTACAGACAAGGGTTCGACTCTCCGTCGAATATCTTCAAACTTGCTGGACTCTCCGGTTTCCGGTTCGGCGTTGCAGATTTGTTTGAGCCTCTGGATCAACTCCAACACGTGCTGCACCCGTACATCCGCCCCTAACTGCCGCAGATATACTATTCCCTCTCGTTCTGCGCGATCATAGCTGCGCCGCTGGTTAGTCAGCAGTTCGATAGCCAGCTTGGTGGTCAGTTTGGGGGGAAGCTCCGTGAGCACTTCAGCCTTCTTCCGCCTCATTTGCAATTCACGGTGTCGCTCTCGTAGCTTGAGACCAGGGGAGTAGTGGTCTTTAGAAACTAGATCCCTGTGGTCCACGAACTCTACGATAGACGCCAACTCTTCTTCGCTGTTTTCAAGAGGCGTACCCGTCAGCGCCCACGAACGGAGACGCCGCAGTCCTTTCGCAGCCGCGCTGGTGGAGTTACGGTTCTTGATGCGCTGGGCTTCGTCCGCAACCAAAACTCCCCAGGTCTTCTTGCGTACTGGAGACTGTAGATTATCGGTGAAATCTGCCCTTAGCGTGTCGTAGCTGACTATCGCGACGTGGACATCGGTTATCCATTGCCATGCCCGATCGCTGTGGGTTCCCCGAATGACCATCACTCTTAGTTCCGGCGCCCATTTGAGCAATTCCTGGCGCCATTGGTCCAAAACTGCCGCCGGAGCCACAACCAGTACGGTCTCTATAGCCCGCTGCACAATCAGAATTCGCAACGCCGCAGCCACCTGGATGGTCTTGCCCAACCCCATGTCGTCGGCCAAAAGCAATTTTTCGCTGCCGATTAACGTTCGAACCCCGTCAAGTTGGAACGGCATCAACTCACCTGCCCATGATAGGACCGAATGAGGACCGGGCAGCAACGACTCAATGGGCGGTGAGAGTACCAACCGTAACCGGGTTGCCAGGGAGGGTGTGGTGGGCGAACGTGTAGCTTGAGAATGGCCAGCGTTGGAGGACGGCGAGCGGCTTTCCCGTCGGGAATCGCATGTCATTGGCGCTTCGTCGCTAGAAACCGGGACCAGAACAACCGAGGTCACTGACCATGGGACGGCCCCTGCCTCGGAGAAAATGGAATCCACGGATGTTGCTGAACCAACACCGCAGGGCGTATTCCGCACACTCGGCCGCTGGTATGGAACTAGAGAAGCGGAGCGGGTCGGCTGCGGCCGGAGTTGACGCCGCAAGGGAACCCAAGCGCGCCGGTGTGAAGTCGTAGCGCTGGTCAGCCAGTTTGGCAATAACTTCATGAGTTGAAGGCCTCTTGAATCCCCAGCGCCGTACGCTCAAATGGTTCGATCAATAATTGCCGCTGCTCAAGGAGTGCAACAGTACGGGCCGTCACTGAATCGGAAGGGGGCAAGCCGTTAATCCAATACAGGATTAGGGACTCGGATACCGGTTGAGCTGCCTCCGATGGTGCCACAGCCACGGAGTCTTGAGACGCTATGCGGCATAGGGGAGTTCCGGGGCGTATGTTTTCGGAAAATACTGCTGGAGGCGTTTCCTCCGCCAGCGTTAAAACCACGTCGGTTTGGTTGCAGGATGATTCAAACAGAGCCTTGGTCAGTGCGGATATCGCCCGGCTTCGGGCATATCCCGGCCGCCACAGTACGCCAGAGCGTACGTCGATCCTGGTGAAAGCGAACTCAATCGGTTCTCCGCGAGCGGACATGATGAACAAGGCGCCACGTATTCCCCCGCCGTCTGGTTCGTCTATGAAACGCAGAAAGCCGGCTACGCCCGAAAGTTCGTCTTCATCCAAATCGCGGAACGGTATAGGCAAAGTAATCGCTCATTAACCCAGGGCTGGAGGCGGCTCGTCCTCCACAGTCGCTGGAGGGTTAAGTTCGTATGGAGGCGTTCCTTCTTCCCCGATAATGGGCAGGTCAAGGTCGTCTGAGGCTGGCTGCTCCAGCGTCCGGTCTTCTCCGTATCGGAGTTGCAACTCGGTGACTTCGATATCGGGTTCCGATCCAGGGTACAGCCGACGCAAGTCCCATTCGTTAATCCACCGCCGTACGAAGGACCGGATTCTGCGCCGTCCCATCTGGCCGATTCCGCGGTCAATGTCTGGAGCATCCCAACTGTATGCCCGGGAATGAATGCCCTTTAGCTTGTCATATAGGTTGGACAGGGTCGCATCGTCAGGCTCGTCCAGTGGGCGCTGCCCTCGTTCAATGAGGCGCATCCCGATTTCGGCTCGGGCCGCGGCCAGATTGTCAGTGTCCCTTCCTCTGGCCCGCAGGCGGGGGGCCGCCTTGTCCCGGTCTTCCTTGGTGTCGAGGACCAACTCGGCAAGGCCGGCAGTGATGGTCCCAACGACTACCAGGCCCGGGTATTTTTCGTCGGTTGCCCGACCCAGCCAACGGGTCAACTCCCCATAGGATCGGGCGCGCTGGAGAATGCTGTAATTGGCGACCAGCTCGATTTCGTCCATGAGTATAACCCAACCGCGGTAACCGGCAGCCTTGATTAGTTCCAGGAGGAACCGTAACTTTTGCGGGGGCATGTCCCTGGCTGTCGGGGCCCGGAAGGAGTAAGCTTGGCGTTGCTCGATATGCGTCAGCCCGTCTCGGACGCTCTTGAGTTGAATTTTCTCACCGGCCCAGAACCAGTTGATTTCATTCAGTAACTCGGGGTCGTTGTCCTTTTCATGAACCAACAAGGTCGCTGGCAGGATGCGATGCAGGCCGTTGTCCTCCCGGTTGGCCCACACGAAAAAATCGGCGTAGCTTTGGGAGTTGTATTCCAGCGTTTGGGCGATCTCTTCCACCATGTGGCCGGTAATCCCGGGAACCCTACCGTTGGCCACGGCCGCTTTGAAAACCTTTTCCATGTCGAACAGTGGCGTTTCCTTGCTGATGACCACTCGGCTGCAAACGAAGTTCTGCTGTAAGGCCTGGGTCTCCAGGTAACTCAGCAGGTGGGATTTGCCGGTGCCAAATTCTCCCGCCACCAGCATCCCCAAGCCGGATTCTGCTATATCGGATTCGCCGGTAACACGGGCGAGCATGGAGTTGAACTCACGCTCAACGGCAGGTTGGTTGCACCCCAACACAGCAACGGCGTCGCCGTTGGGCACTCCGTTTCTCAGAGCCTCCAGGGCCCGGCGGTTCATTAGCTTGGACGATGATTCTGCTGCGCCGATTCCCATTCGAATCACTCCTGTTCCAATTACTCCAAGATGGTGGAGTCCGCCAAGCGGACCAGAGTGGAAAAGGGATTGGCTTGGTTCCGGTCCTGGACCTCATCGCCTATTCTTGCGTAGAGTGCTTGATAGATAAAAAATCCTTTTCCGCGCAGTTCCAGGTCGAGGAAGCCTTCATCGGCTAGCACCACCATGAGAACCCCTTCCAAGCGGTCGGTACTGTCAATGAGTTCCCGCATCAGTTCATAGTGATCCATTGTCGCCGGGCGGGAATAAAAGAACAGGCCGTCTTTTGGGTTCCGCCGCAGGGTCACTCGACAATCGTCCAGCAAGACCAGTGTTCCCGCATATCCAACGAATTTCACCCAGTTGAGGAAGGATTCCAGGAAGTGGCGGGCATTGGTGCGGACGATGCTGTTGTAAATGGAGTAACGCCGGACGCTGGACACTCTGCGGTTGCGGCCGGCGAGCCATTCAATCAATTCTGCCCCTTCGCTCAGCCCGGCTCCACCGATTTCCGAAAGGCACAAATGGGTCATTGCCATCCGGAAATCCCGGGACATGTTTGAATTCTGCGCGACAGTCCGGAACAAGGGCATCCGCAATTCCATGCGAACCAGGGACTCCTCAACGGAGTTGGCAATGCCGATAGCCTGGAGAATCGGGGACTCGGTCTGGGGGTCAATCATGTCGGTAAGATACCCCACATCCCTGGACAACCGCAGTACAACTCTGCGGGCCAGCAGCCGCCAATCGACCTGCTGGGCGATGCGGAAGAAAATCTCTTGAGGCATATGGACCCGGGTATCTCCCGAATCGACTCTGACCACCAGGTAGTCCAGGCCAGAACCAATCTCCTGGAGTCGGGTCTTTATCAACGGCGCTAGGGCTTGCTTCACTGGTACGACGAACTTAATGGACGAGCCGCCGTCCCTTACGAACCCGTCCAGGTACTCGTCCTTGATTACCTCCAGCCATTCTGGGGCAGAAATCGTATTGGTCATCGGTTTGTTCCGGTGAATTGGATGCCGTAATAGAGGACAGTTTCGCCGTTTGATCCTACGAAGGAGATGGTTCCTCTGGGATTCCTGGTGCCCGTGGATGCTGGGAAAGATACGCGAGCCCCTGAACGAGCTTCACTGACACCACTGTTTTCCAGGCTATACAAGTCTCGGGCGAAGTCTAATTGGCTGTATTCCCGTTGTGCGCCAGGCAAGCCCGTGAACAGGTTATATATGCGATCCAGCCGAACTACTTGGCCGCCGCCCCCCAGCTTCAACCTGTCAGCAGTGTCAGATTGCGAAAGCGCCAGGTAGGCGCCGTATAGAGATTCCAGAAACGGCTGAGGCCTGAACCTGGACGGGCTATGCTGGATCTTCGCGAGGTCTGCCACTATTTTCGTCGGCCTGATGGATGAGCTTTGGCGGCGGTCAATCCGCACGGCTCGCTCCCCAGGCAAGACCCGGACAACAGAAGGGTGAGCAATCAATCTGCCATCCCGTTCAAACAGTCGAAGTCCTTCCTTTTTGGCTTCATTCTGCAATTCACCGGCATATTGGTGTTGCAAATATGCCAGTTCTTCTTCTTGGGCGAAAGGCCAGGCTTGAGTTGCCTTGCCGACCTGTTGGCGGATCAGGCTCAGGCTTTCCTCCAGCCTGGCGGTTCCTCTCCTAATAGCCCCGATGTTGCCCGCCTTCGCGTCCCTTTGGAGTTGTCTGGCTAGCCTGGAAACATCGCCCAATGCTTGTAACACCGAGTCCGCCGCTTTCTCGGTCGCAGCGAATCCTTCTTCAAAGGTGCTCATCCTGCCCTCTACTTCATTCTCAATAGTGACAGAGGATCAACCCGGAGGTCTCGAGTTAACGCTACTCCACAAACCAACCGAGATGCGATAGACCTAACCTTCGCAAGGGCTGTGTTATCAATGTCCGAGGTTGGTGAGATTCTTAACCGTATCAAGATGCAGTTTAACTTTTGAGAATTATATACCAATTTAGCCCGAATCCACCGATGGACACGGATGGCCCAGGACGATCGCGTCTTAGCCCCAATCCACCGAAAAGATGAGTGTGGCGGCGTGCTGAAGGGGTAAGAAAGTGCTCCTGTGCTTCGGGGATAATGGTTTTGGAAACACAAAACCCCAGACCAGGAGCATCCAAGATGCTACCACGCAACGACCCCAACCGCATCGAAATCGTCTTCGACGACCACCGCCTGGTGGCCAATGCTGGGTCTGCCTGATAGACGACAATTAGTCCTGCCGGCGCATTGCCGCAAATCAAATCATCCTGAACTTCAGTCGCACAAGGTCTCCTGGCGGATCCAGCCACGAAAATCGCACTGGCTGGCCACCGTCGTCGAAAAGACACGCTGCAACGCATTGGCGAACCCGATTCGGGCATCCATCCCCCGTCGTCCTCCGCCTTATTGATACTCTCGTTGCTTCGCCCAATGGTCATTACGTAAATCATCCCGTGCGAGGATTCTTATCGTCAGGCTCACGCCGGATTTCGTCGGCCTATTTTGGACCATCTAGATTACGGATCCGCCAAATACTCAGCCCCGACGTCGTCGCTACAGCCATCCGACCCGCGCCCGTCGCGACGAATTGCGTCGTCACCATGCCGCACCGGCCATTCAGCCCCCCAGCGCGCTTTTGATACCGGACCCTGGCCCAGCCCAAGCGCTTTTGCCCACGCCATTTCCGCAGCTCTCGCCCGTACCTATTCACAGTAGCGGGCGTGGCCGGCCCTGATCTTCGCCATCGTGACCTCCCCTCGCTCCAGTTGCGCACACACTCGCTCCTCCGCCTCGGCGCTCAGCAGCACGGTCCCAACGGCGTCGGACACGCTCAGCTTATGCAGGGTGGTGTTGGTGTCCGCCATGCATCGGGCCTATCGACGCACCATGCGATCGTTGGCGTCCACCCCGCAGGCCAGCGCCATCCACAGGCCGAACATCATCGTCAGCACTTTACACAACCGCTGCACAGTTGGCTCTCCCGAGCGCCCAACGACGGAGATCCACCAAGGGCGCCGCGCGCCTTAGGACAGCTGGTCCGCCGTCCTCTCGCCGAACATCTGGGACGAAGCCACCGCGGCGAAGTCGGGATCGACGAAGTAGCTCTGCAGCGGGCTGTTGGCCGCCACCGGCCGGGGCAGCGTCATCCCCCGTTCCCGCTGGAACCTTCGTAGGGCGTGGCCCATCCGCATCAGCAACGAGATCAGCTCCGCCGGCATCAGCTCCGTACGTTGGCACAGAGCGCTCCGATGGATGCCCGCTGCACCGGCCCGCCAGACGTGCAGCGCCATCCGCCGGCCCGCCGGTTCCAGGCCCGCCATGAAGTCGCCAGCCAACTCCTCCGTCCAGCGAGCGGGCGGCAACTCTGCGGAAGTGCTCGCTATCTCCGGCTCCGGAACGGTGGGGGTCTCCGCCGGTATCCATTCCGCTGCCGCGGTTTGCGGGCCGGCGGGACTCCAAGCGACGTCGGGAGCCCCGCCGACGATCCGGCTCAGGGCTGAAAACACCTCGGTGACCTCGCCCTCCAGTTCCAGGTGAACCTTGACCACGCTGCTCGCTCCCGTGCCCTTGCGGCATATCGGCCGCCGGCCCGCCGCCACAATGTCCGCCGTTGACTATAACCCACGCCGGCGGGAACGGCGACTGACCCGCTGACCGTGGTACCCGATCCGGCGGCCGCCGCCTTCCGCCCCGCCGCGGTGGGGCGTCGTCCCTACATCTCCGCCCGCACCGGCCCCGAGGGCCCGCTGGACAGTTGCCCGCCGCCCGAGGTTCCCAAAGACTGGACGGCGCTGTCCGTGGACGGCTCCCACATCGACATGGACCGCCACCTGCCCCTGCGCTGCCACCTCATCAACCTGGGCGGCTGCGCCATCACCTACGGCGCCAACCCAGCCTGCCAACTGTTCAGCGCACCCGCCCTGGCTGTGGCCGACGCGGACCTCTACCTCGGGTCGACTCCGGTAGGGCGCAGGATCGTACGCTAATCGGACGCCAGGGCGAAATCCGCGACCGCTCGAGCGAGGGCCAACACTACCGCATGGCCGGGCTCAACCTGCTCGCCGCCATCGTCATTTACTGGAATACCGCCCATCTCGGCGAAGCGGTCAGACAGCGGAAACACGCCGGGCTGACCGTCGAGCCCGAGCTCCTGGCCCACATACTGCTCACCGGCGAATACCGGTGGCCAAAGCGCTGATAGCGGCCTTAGCGTACGATCCTGCCCCCTAGTCGACCCGACGTTCCCCATCGTGCAAAGGGAAGACGAGGCGGAGTTCGGGATGTACCGAACCCGTAATCTTATCTTGGCTTACAAGAACGCACTCGCTGAGGGAGATACGGATACTCCGTTGGCAGGGTAGTGCTTGCCACCGAATTGGCGAAGGCGCCGCGTTGAATCCCTCTGTTTCTGGCAGACTTTGATCCAAACTCTGCCATTTATTGCATCAGTGATTGACCCGGTACTGTCCGAAATCTTGACGTGAGGCATCACCGGTGAGCAGTGAATCAGCTCATTGGTCCAAACAACTGGTCCCCAATTCCCTCTTACACGTTGGACCCAAAGCGACCACGCTTCATCGCACGATAGCGCTCGGACCGTTGAAGTTCGTGCCGGGTGATTCTTTCGGCCTCCTCGTGCGCCCGGAGAAAAGCCTCGCCCGTTTCGTGTTCCAAAAGGTTCATAACCATGACTGATACCAAGCGATCCACAGTCGGATACGCATCGGCAAGCGCAGCCGTCATTTGGGTCAGGGATAACGCAACTCCATGCCCGGGATCTGCCAAACCCTGGTCGCTTGGTCCCGCGAGAAGGACAGTTCGGTCAGTTTCTCCTATACCCAATTTGAAGAAAGCTGCGTGGGAGCCGCCATGCACGTTGTGGCTAGCCATCTGGTAATACGGCCTGTAGTGGTCCAACTCTACGTCGGCCTCGATGTTGGGAAGCGTGGCTTCTTTGCCCACAAGGGCAGACGCGGCCCACCCATATTCAGCGCCAAACGATCTGCCAAATCTCGCTAGCAATGAGGCGCATCGCTCGTTTAGCTCGTCAAGTTCCTCTTGACGTAACGGGTCGAGCTTGGCTCTAACTTCGTGCTTCTGATACGCCAGCGCCAATTTGCGTTGCTGGATTGTCTCGTGAAGCAGAAACCTTTCGGCTACATCTTCCTCACGATGTTTGCTGATGAAACTGCTGATGGCTACCAACTCGTGAAGGGACCTCCATCGAGCATCAGCGTCATCAGCGAAACCTGAGCGCAATAATGCCAAAATCGCACGTGCCATTTGACATCCCCGCGCGTGGATAGCAACGAGGGCGTCGAAAGTGTGGTCGCCAGGATCATGTTCGGCCGATTCCTGGTCTCCGATCACGTCATCGATAAATTCTTCGGCCAACTCGACCAGCAATTCGAGCAGGTGGAGGGGCTCGGCCCAATGCTTGCCAAGTCTCTTTTCGAATCCTTCTCGTTGCCTTCGAGACCGTCTCAGTCCCTTTCTGGCATCCCGTTTGATAATAGGCAACAAGATTTCGGCAGCGCTTTCCCCAAATTTGGGTGCCACGTCAAGCGCAACTTCGACAAGCTCATCCTCACTTAGTGTAGTGAGCCCTCGAGCAACGGCTTCGACGATTACCGCCTCTATCAGTGCGCTGTGAAGAGTGTCCATACCTCAATTGTAGCAATGGCAGAGTTTGCCCCAAACTCTGCCACGGTATAATCAGGGGAAAAAGAGCAGACCAATGATGGACAATCTTGCGCGGATGCACCCGGTCCCGGTGAGGGACATCTGGCCCAGCGAAGACCGCGATTTCACGCCTTGGCTGGCTAAGAATATAGATCTCTTGGGCAACGCCCTTGGATGCGACCTTGAGGGAGCTGAAACAGAAGTATCAATGCCTGACGGTCGCAGGGCGGACATTGTGGCCCGGTACGGCGACCAGACCGCCATAATCGAAAACCAGCTGGAGGTGTCCGATGACGACCATTTCGTCCGGCTGCTGTACTACGCCTCCTGCCGGAATGCCAAGACCCTTATTTGGGTCGCTCCCGCCTTCACACGCATACACCGCAAAAACATGGCGTGGCTCAAACGGGAATATCAGGTTGATGGCCGCTGCGTCGAACTGAGCGTCTGGCGCATGGGAGATTCCACCGCTCCCATGCTCCGCCGCGTCGTTCCAGCAGAACCCGTGGACCCGCAAACTTTAGAAAACCTGAAATTTGAACGCTTCTACCGGGACTTCTATAGTTCGCTGCGCGACCGCTTTGCCGCGGCCGGTTTCGGCCATACCGCAGAACCCGGCTGGGACACCTCTGCCAATTTCCTCTGGTTCAGGACGCCATACGAGGGCGTCCATTACAGCGTAGTCCACGCTGACGAAGGCGACGGCGGAATCCATGCCTTTCTGCTGTTCAATGCGTCGGATCCCGACCAACGCTTGGCTCAGCTCAAGGACGACTTTGGCGACGCCTCTGACCTTCCGCTGGAGTGGCACACCGGAGAAGAAGCCGGAGAGTCGTGGGTTAGCTTATCGCCCGATGCGTCGGACGCAGACTTGGAAGACCCGGAGGCAGCCCGCGAGTGGATGTTCTCCAACCTGGTACTGCTTCGCGATACTTTAGAGCCTCACCTTGAAAAGCTTTTTGCTCGTTGAGAATGACCAGTGCCCGGCCGCCGAATAACAAAATCTCCGCATATGTAGCGGAATGGAAATATGACCTGGTTGGAAATATTGTCTCCAGTTCTCGCGATGATTGCGGTGGCCATCTCTGCCGGATCTCTGTGGATAAGTCGTAAGGCCCACAAACTGTCCGAGATGCAGGCCCTACCAAGGATCATCTTCGTTCGTAGTTGGTCGTCGCAAGGAGAACGAGGACTTTACATCAAGCTCGAAACGATGTCAGACGGTCAGGATTGGGTGATTGCAAGTTTGGGTGTCAGACGAAACTGGCGCAAACGAAGTTTGCTGGCCCGTGGAGAGGTGACAGGGCATGATGTCTTTGATGACGGGATCGTCTATCCCCGTTTTGAGCGGATAGGGGACTGGGAACGAAGCGTAACTTACGAGCTGTGGAGGACGGAGGTTGCAGTATTTTTGCGTCCTCACGCCCCCGATTGCGACGTAGCAATGGAAATTACCCTTAGCACGTCCCCCAGCCCTGTGGTCAAGAGGTACATCAAGAGCCCCAGGGAAACCTCCTCGCAGAGACTCCAACGTGGCGTCATTGAATCATAGTCTCACCCAGCTCCGAACCCGCGCAACGAGTGACATAATCTGTCATCCTCAGGGCGACGGAGAGCGTGCGGAAGGAGGCCTGATGACCTCTGGGCCTTTGCCGTGGGGAGATTGTACTGGGATTTTAGAACACGGTACATGTCGGCATCCGCTGGCCAGCCTGCTGGTGTCGTCGATGGATCTCGAGGTTGTCGTCCATGTGGAGTGCGCGGCGGGATGTGGCCACTGGCTGGCGGCTCGGACGCCCGCCTGTCCCTAGCTTTCGCCAAGGCGAAAACCTGATCTCTTCCCTGGAGGGATGAAGTGGATTTAGAACTCCTTGAGCAGTTGCTCCATGAGCCAGAAAGCCAATCTCTGGATTTCAAGCAAGCGCAGTATCGCTTCGAACGTGCCTCCGAGCTGGACAAGAGTGAGCTGCTCAAAGACGTGCTGGCTTTCGTAAACAGCTGGCGTCGGACGCCCGCTTATGTACTCATCGGCGTGCGGGAGGTTAAGGGGGGACGTGGCCAGGTAATCGGCATTGAAAGCCATATTGAGGATGCCAGCCTCCAACAGTTTGTGAACAGCAAGACGCAGCGTCGCGTGGAACTCTCGTATGAGGTCGTACGTGTGGAAGGGGTCGAAATTGGCGTTATCGAGGTCCCGATTCAGGACAGACCCGTATACGCCGTAAATGACTACGACAAGGTGAAAGCCGGTGTCGTGTATTTCAGAGCCGGCAGTTCGACGAGAGAGGCTACCCCTGAAGAAATCGCGAGAATGGGGGCTCAGCAGTCTGTTGAAGCTGCGCCAAACCTCGTGCTGAGTTGGGCCGATGCAGGGGAGCGTAGCCTGCTCCCTTCACCGTATTCGGCGGATAGGGTGCTACTGCACCCCCAATTGCCGCCGAACACGTTCGACTTCGCCGTCCGCTCGCGTCCTTTCCCGGATCTTTTGAGCTTCAGGGTGAATAGCAATTACTCAAATGACCTTATCGAGTACTGCTTCCAACAGGCGGTGTGTGTGCAGTTGGGCTTGGCTCTCTACAACGAGAGCCGGTCTTCGGCGAGGCGGGTCCGCTTTGTTGGTTCCATCCCTGGGTCCGCTGTCGAGATGCCCGAATATTTGGCTCCGCTGCCGGAACGGGAGTATGACCTTGTGCCGCGGGCCCTAGATGGGACGCTGCCAACAGGCGATGAGGTGGAAGCGGTGGTTCAAAGGTTCAGCGACCGGTGGGAGATATCCGTTGAGTTTGGAGATGTGCGGCCGCGGGAGACGATTTTCACTCATAGTCCCGTCTATCTTTGGTCGCCGTTCTCGGCGGCTGTGGAGCTACGTGGTGTTCTTTACGCTGATAATCTACCGGAGCCGGCGCCGTGTTACTTGGAGATCGACTTGCGGGTGGAACAGCAGCGGATGGAGCGCGACGACGCGCTTCCCTATTTGAGGCAGTAGGCGGTCTACGACCGTGGCAGAGTTTGCGCCCAAGTCTGCCATCGTATAATCGGGGCATACGGTTCAGCGTGAGATTACCGCCAAGGAGGTCCACTCTTTGAAGATTCCCACCATTTTAGCTTTCGCGGCGGGAGCCATCGTTGTATGCACTATGCTCTCAGCCTGTGGCTCCGACCAGCCTTCGGAATCCAACCACGTAGTCGTTGTCAGCCGCGACCTGGGCATCAACCAGCTTGGCATTGAAGCTTCTCATCTGAGCGAAATACCGAATCCCAAAGGAGAAGGGACATTCGTGTATGTGCCACAGACGAGACACTCGGACGTTGAGCGTTACGTGATATGGTTGGTCATCGAGGACAGGGCCTTCGCGCTCAACGGCACGACCAAGAACATCACCCCGTCTTTGCCGTGGCCGCGAGAAGCACCCGACGACCTTTGGCAACGCACCGGGCTCGAAAAGTTCAGCGCTACCGAAGCAATACAGATAGTATTCGGCTAAGCGCACACATTCGAGTGTGGCTCCGGGTACCGATTGCGCATCGGCTAATTGGAATGCGATGAAGGCTTGACCGTAATGGGACGGTCTGGTCGGGAGTTAGGTCGGCGCCGGAGTGGATACTGGCCAGCAACAATTGGCGGTGATCCAACAATGCGTGACCGGGAGGGCCCACTTTGTACGAAGAACACGGTGAATTTAATCCGCCTCCCGCAGAAACTACGCTGTGGCGTTACACCGATTTCACGAAGTTCGTATCTCTTCTTGAAGTATCGGCCCTGTTTTTTGCACGGACTGACAAGCTCGGGGACCCTTTCGAAGGTACACACAGCGACCTCAACTACGCGCTGCATCCAATTTTGTACAAAGATCAGCAGAAAATGATAGACCAGTTGCCCGGCATTCACGAAACGTTTCGGCGATACGTTGCCGTAAATTGCTGGCACTCAAGTGAGTATGAGTCAGCCGCGATGTGGAACCGTTACGCGCGAGACCACGACGGAGTAGCTATCAAAACCGACTTCAGATACTTAGCCGCCAGTTTCACAGACCCGACCACTGTTCATATTGGAAGGGTAGAATACGTCGATTATCGGTCTACCTTCATTCCTGAACACAGCATTTACCCTGCGTTCTTGTGTAAGCGGATAAGCTTCGAGTACGAGCGGGAGGTGCGTGCATTGATCACGGAGTTTCCACCCAGTGATGGCGCTGGCCTAGGCGCGCATTCGCCGGACGTTTGGGATGTGGGAAGATACTGCCAGGTCGAGTTGGGCCAGCTAATTCACGAGGTCGTGGTTTCGCCACTCTCCCCAGAATGGTTCATCCAATTGGTGCAATCGGTGGCATCGAAATACGGCCTCCGATCACCAGTTCGGCGCTCAAGCCTCGCGGATGTTCCACCTCAGGGTTACAGACCAAACCGGTTGGGGCGCGCGCTCTAGCGGTATCGGCGTGGCTGGTGCATCACGACCCACTCGTGACCTTGGACACTTACTTCGTGCTGGCACCGTACACCCTGGGTGACATCATCTCGGTTCCATAGCAGATAATGTGCGGCCGGGACCACAGCAAGCACCGGCGCCTGTCTTGGGTGGCCAGCCGGTTAAGGGTGGAAACCGGGACCGCGATATCTACCGCTGGCACTAGATGGCCGACGCCTTCCACGGGAACTTCTACGAGGACGAGGCGGCGCCCGAGGACATCGACGACTCCCTGGGCGGCGTGGCCCGCCCCCTGGACAAGTTGGAACGTCTTGCGGGCGGGTTGGGAAGCCGGCCAGAGCCGATTTACGTAACATCTGTTCGGCGAACGAAATGACGAAGCTAGCCAGTTCATTGTGTGTAGCGCTCCGCGACCGTGAAATAACCCCGCAGGTCTTCGGCCATTAACCAAGGTTTCTTCCTGCTGAGGCGATCTTTTTTGAACCCTCTGAGGCGGTTGCATAGCCCACAGATGACGATGAATCGGTCGCCTTGTTGGTGGACTTGTGCCTCCGCTCCCGGTATGCCTTGGCAATCGGCGTTATCGCAGCCGAAAATATAATTAATCGGGTCCATATTCGGACCTCCTCTATGAGATTGGCTTAACTTTAAACGCTGTTGGCCGTTTCCGTCCAACGCGATCGCCGGGCGTAGCCTGGTGGTGCGACGGGCTGCGCGCCCTGGCAGCGGTGAGGAACGATGCGGGCGGAGATCCAGAGCGCGGGATCAGCTGGGCCGTGGTCGTGGATTGGAACTGATGATCGGGAGGTGGGAGGACCAGCGCAGTTGGATCGGCAGAGGGAAAGATGCGCGATAAGGCCGATTATCGCGCGGCGAACGCCTGTGTCAAGAGCGGGCGCAAGCGGGCGGTTTTGACCCGTTCCCAGCCTTCGCCAAGGTCCCGAACCGCGCTGCGGGTGCGCTATGGGTGTGTCCGGCCCTCACCGTAACCCCGTTTGCCGCCGTGGCCGGCCCGCCGGCGACGAAGCCATAGGTATCCATTGCAATGGTATCCATACCTGTGCATTGGAATACCAGGCGATGGAATGCACGGGTATCCATTACATTGGTATCCATTGCCTTGGTGTCCATTGCATAACAATCGATACCGTTCATGGCCTGGCGCCTTCCCGGGATAAGCACCAAGGGGTCCGGGAACTTTTCACTACAATTCGGGTAACACCACAAATCACCCGGAGGTGAGAACCATGCCCCAATGCGTTGCCTGCGGCGCCCAACTCGAACCGCCCGTCCGCACACCCCACACCGTCTATATGAAGAAGCTCTACCGCTTCGCCGGACAGAACTACTGCCGCCACCACATCATCGGGGCCGCGGTGGACGCCGGCGTTATCACCGAAGTCAGGGCCAGCGCCGGACCGGTGGCGACCGTTTCCCGGGAGTGACCCTCGCGGTGCGTGCCCAACCCAGCGCGAGAACGCATCGATGTACGCCATCACGCTGCACCAGCCCTGGGCGTCGCTGATCGCCCTGGGGGTTAAGACCGTCGAGACCAGATCATGGCCGGCGCCGGAGCGGCTGGTGGGCCAGGCAATTGCCATCCACGCCGGCAAGCGGGTGATCCGACAACCGGTCGGTGCCATTGAGCAGGCGATGTGGGCCCACTTGGGAGAGGACTGGCGCAAGACCATTCCGGCGGGAGCGGTGCTGGCCACCGCCGTTCTGTCCGGCATGGCGCGTGTGGCGCGTGTCGATCTATCGGTTGGCCTGGCGGTGCATGACGGCATAACCGAGGCCGGGTGCGCCACGGGGCTGGGACGGACGCGCATCGACCTCTGGGGCGACTTCGGTCCCGGCCGCTGGCTGTGGTTTCTCGCCAGGGAGGCTGGGTTCAAAGCCAGGCGCTGGGTGGTGGAACGCACTCATAGTTGGCTGAACCGATTCCGGCGCATCCTGGTCCGTTGGGACAAGTCCTCCGAAAATTACATCGCCTTTCTTCATTTCGCCGGCGCACTCATCTCCCTCAGACCCGCTGGGTTATTAGGATAGGCTCTTATACCCAATTTCGTAGCTGGTCCACCTGGAGACCTTGTGCAACTGCAGCTCAGCAGATGTGTGTTGAGGCAGTGCGCGGCAGGACTAATTGTCGTCTATCACTGTTTCCATCCCACGGGAGTCATCAGGAGCATGCCGTACCCGCGGTCCTGATGGCGGCCGATCCCGGTGGCAAGCAACTGATTGAAAGCTGCAATATCCACAATGTCCAGCACGCCGGTCACTATTCCAGACGGCCCCTTAGATTCGAAGCCATATCTGTAGGGGTGAAGCCGGACTTCGTCGCTAAAATTTAACAGCCTTGCGGTTCTCCTGTCGAGCCAAGCGCCCCCTTTAGCCAGTTCTTCGGACAGCCATTGACTGTATACTTCTTCTCGGGTGGGCGGAATTTCATCGTCCCTGCAATTTTCCAATGTATGTTGATACCAGTCCACCTCAATAGCTGGCGGCAGATCCCCTTCGACGTGAGCCAAAAACGTTGGCCGAACACGGACTGCAAACGTCACGCGCAGTCCTGGCGGCCAATTCGGTGGCATGAGCTTGCTAGCGATGCCATTAATCGGTATCACCCTCCCCAGTAGAGCACCGGAATGGTGTTCGTGGGCTCGTTGCATCTGTTCCGCATCAGCCGCCCCGTACGCCAAGAAGTGCGGGCGCTTGTTATTTGGGCCCAACATCGTGCGGAAGGTGTTCGGAATTAGGTCTCTACCGAAACACTCCTCCATCAGGCAGCTCATGATGTAATCAAGTTCATGTTCATCACGGTACTGCATGTATTCGGCGAGTGCATCAAGGTCGATCTGCCCGCGCACCATGTAGAGCCTGTCCTTGGTCATTATTGTCTCTTCGCTGTCCAGCTGTTCGTCTCCCTGCTCGGGGGATTGCCCGATGAAGGTCTCCTCAAAAGTGATCGCATTGGAGAGGCGAGACCACCCCAGGGGTTCGGTGTCCGGGTTCAGCTGGTAATCGAATTCGTCCAACATCGCTTGCTGGCCCTCTATCAAACAGGGTGGGCATTGTTCGACCTCACCGCGAAACCTGACGAATCTCTCAATGGTGAGATTGGGCGGGTTCCGGTGTACCCGGTAGGTATGTCCACACAGCGCTGTGATGATGAAAACCGGCCACCCTTCTTCCCTCCCGTACGCGATAGCAAATTCGGCCATTTATTTTTCTCCTTGTTGACCTTCGTCTTGATCTGCCGACCAATGGTTCGGCGTAGCCTGTTGTATCACTGAAGCTGGACTTTACGCATTTCCAAGCAGCGCAAGCAATGGAATCATGAGTGAATGAGTCGATGGTACAGAGCGGCTGGGCGTGGTCTATACCTCCAAGTAGCGGGCCACGGTGCGGGCCTCGGCCGGTAGAGAGCGCAGGCCGACCTCGGCGGACCAGCTTTCGAACAGTCCCCACTGGGTTCCGTAGACGCGCTGGGTGTTATCGGAGAGGACCGACTCCAGGGCCTCGGCGACGCCCCGGTCGGCGGCTTGCAATGCCGGCAGTGATGCGGGCCGGTGGGGAGTGATCTGGGAGCCGGCGGTGGTGGTCATGGGCAGGTCTCCGGAGGGATGATATCGGCGGGTGACAGATGCGCGATAACGTATTATCGCGCGGCGAACGGGCGTGCGCAAGACGGTCACCGCGGGCCCCGCGACCACGACAGCCATCGCCCATTCCAGCACAAACGTCCGTCGAGGCGGGAACCGCTCCCCAGCGCCCAGGGTCGCCGCCCGGACCGTCGGGTCCTACCGTGCGCCCGCGGCCTAAAAAGGAGTTTTTTGGTGAAAACGCGCTTTTTGCTGTCTCGGCTGTCGTACCACTCTTGAAACGGGGGTTGGACGAAGCGTCCCGGGCGCTGCACCACCATGGGATCAGACGATATCTCAGCGCCACGGAGGTCATCATCATGACGCAGGCGACATTTTTGGGACCAGATCACCAGGATGAGGAGGGCCAGCGCGTGCCGGAGACGGCGGCGCGGCACGGTCCCGGCGTTGACCCTCCGGCCATCGAAAATTGGAGGACGGGCGCGGTGGAGCTGTTCGTGGGGGTTAGGGACCTGTATGCCGCCACCGCCTGGGGCGATGCACTGCGCCTGGTCCATGGTCACCCCTCTGACGTCCGGCTGTTCGTCGGACCTGATCTGATCCAACGGCTGCTACTGCGCGACCGGTGCACCGGCATGTGGCACATGCAGGGTACACCGAGCTTCGAGGGCGTGACTGACGCGATGATGGCTGAGGCCGGCGAGGAGGCGCTGGAGATGGCGGCGGCGGACCCCACGGTGGACGCACGGACCGTGCACAGGCTGAGGCGCCATATCGAGACCACTGGTGGCGGCTCCGCCGCCCGGGCGCTGCGGCGGGTCCCCCGGCTGGCGGCGGACCCGACCGTGCACATCCCCAGCGTCGACGTCAGCGTCCTGAATCCTGTGGCCGAGCGTCCGGTCCTGCTGGCCGGCGATCAGATCGTCGGGCTGTCCGACGGCAGGGTCCTGTCCCCATGCGACCTCAGGGGGCACTACCTACTGGACGTGGCCCCCGGCCCCACCTCATACGTACCCGATGCCGTCACCCACGAATCCCCGGGCACTGCCATGATGCGCCGGTTCCTGCGCTACCTGGGAAACGGGGACGACGAGATCATGACCCGACGACTGGGCTGGCAGCTGTGCGGGCGTCACGCGACGCTCGACGTCATCGCAGGCGACCACCGCGCTATGCGGCTGCTGGCGAGAGCGCTGCGTGAGACTCTGGGACCCAGCGGGGTCCACATTCTGTCCCTGGATAGGGGCGATATCAAAACTCGGGACATCGCCCAGGGGATGGAAGTGGCCCGCCTCTGCGTGTGGCCGGGAGCCGACACCCGATCCAGATTCCCGGTGTGGGAGATCCACGACTTGATCAGCCAGGCCAACCCGTTCCGCCAGGGGAATCTGCTCGCGCTCGTCGCCGACTGGCCCGAGGATTGGGATACTTTGGACCATCGCATCGCCTCCGCATGCGGTTGGGCGTGGCGCGTCCAGGAGACCCTGGACGCGCAGGGCATCGATGTCGACGCCATGCTGGATCCGGACGGACGGGAGTGCCTGCTGGCCATGCTGGTCAGCGGCGCCGTTCGGTACCACGAGGAGCTGCAGGGCAGCGGGGCGCCACGCGGGGCCGGAGATCCGGGTCAGGTGGCCGGCAGCGGATACAGCCGGGCGTGTGCCGAGGAAATGCGGGTGGCCAGCTCGTCCTCGATCCACCGCGCCCTGTATCGGGCGATAAAGTTCACCGACGACCCCGATGACGTGATGACCATGACGGGTGTTGCAGACGCCCTGACCGCCGTTGGGGAAGGCTCGGTTGGTCATCATGTGATCGGCAAAACGATCCGGCGCATGTGGCCGGCGGTGGAGTCGGGCCGAGACCGGATCGACGGTGTGCAGACCCGGGTGGTCCGGCGGGTGGCGCCAAGGTCCGAGGCCGAGGCCGAGGAGCTGTTGTAGCTCTAACCCGCGCAGGCCTCTCCCGGGCCGGTCGCCCATTTCCCGTGTCCCGGTTCGACGTGAGCATCAAAAGTTCGCCGTCGTAATTCAGTCCACGAGCATTCGGAATCGCAGCGGACCATAGACTGCCTGGACGTACTTCCTGCCCCAACGTCGTGGGGCGCTCGTGGTTGCCGTATTGGAGTTCTCGCGCCAACGCTTCTCTGATCCTGTCGATTTCCTCGTGCTCGGCGGTACCGGGAAGTCGCCGATTTTTGTGATGTGACTTGACGTGGCGGACGTAGGCATGCGAGTTCGTGACTTCAATCCATTCCATACCAATGGATAAAAGCCGACCAGGCGGCGCGCGGGTGGCCGGTTGGGGTAAACGATAAAGGAGTGCGAGGTGTCTTGACTACAATGGCGGCAACAAGCCTGTTCACCGGAGGTGAACGCCATGCCCTGCTGCGTTGCCTGCGGCGCAGAACTGGAGCCGCCCGTCCGCGCTCCCCATACCGTCTACGCCAAGACTCTCTACCGGATCGGCGGGCAGGGTTACTGCCGGCACCACGTCATCAGGGCCGTGGTGACCGCCGGCGTCATCGCCGAGATCAAACCCGGCGCCGGACCGGTCGCGGTCGTGCGGCGGGGAGCGCCCTCGGCCGATTATGACCAGCCCCACCAGCGCTGACCCGATGTACGCCATCACCCTGCACCAGCCCTGGGCATCGCTGATCGCCCTGGGGCTCAAGACGGTGGAGACCCGTTCCTGGCCGGCTCCGCAGCGGCTGGTGGGTCAGCGCATCGCCATCCACGCCGGGAAGCGGGTGGTCCGTCAACCGGGCGCTGCCATCGAAAGGGAGCTGCGAGCCCGCTTGGGACACGACTGGCGTCTGATCATACCGACGGGCGCGGTGCTCGCCAGCGCCGTTCTGGCCGGCATGGCCCGGGTGGCGCACGTCGACCCGCTGATCGGCCATGCGGTGCATGATCTGATCACCGAGGTCAGCTGCGCCGTGGGAACGAGGCGGACTCCAATCGATCCTTGGGGCGATTTCAGCGCCGGCCGCTGGCTGTGGTTCCTCGCCGACGTAGAGGCGTTGCCGGATCCGGTGTCGGCCATGGGCCGCCAGTCATTCTGGCGCTGGCATGGCGACGGCGGGTGACCGCTGTCTGGCCACCACCTGGTTATGATAAGGCTGCGGCAGTGGCGGCCGGCCACTCTGCCATATCACACGGAGTAGCGCACATCCGACCTGATAGAATGTGGTCACGACCGCTTGTCAATGCGACCTTCACGCGATGGACAACATGACCACATATAGCATCAGGGAAGCGAAGGCCCGCCTCAGCGAGATACTCCGGGACCTGGGCAACGGCGAGGACGTGATCATCACGCGCCGGGGCCGGCCCTGCGGACGGCTCAGCGCGGTGGAGGCCGTTTCCGACGACAAACCCTCCCTGGCTACGCTGCGGGGCGCGCTCTCCCAACTGCCCGATGCCGGCTATCGGGACTTCCAGGACATCAAGGGCATCTGGGAGACCCGGGAGCGGTTGTCCGACGACAGCGCCGGAAACCCCAATGGTTAGCCGGACCCGGTTCGTTGCCGACACCCACGCCCTCTGGTGGTACTTCCGTTCTCCGGAGCGTCTCAGCATTGCCGCCAGCGCCGTCTTCCAACTGGCGGAGACCGGCAACGCCACGGTGGTGGTTCCCGCCATCGTGGTGGCCGAGTTCTACTACCTGTCGACGAAGCTGGGCAGTCCCCTGGAACCATCTGCATTGTTGGAAGCGCTGGAGTCGGTGAACGGGATAGAGTTGTCCGAGTTGGGCCGGGCGCAGCTGGAGCGGCTGGACCGCTTTCCCGAGGTTCCCGAGATGCACGACCGGCTGATCGCCGCGGAGGCGGACGCTCTGGACACGGCGGTGGTTACCTGGGATGAGGCGCTGGCCGCGTCATCCCAGATACCGACCGTTTGGTGATAGGTTGGGTTACATTGCCGCGACCGCCATCCCACACGCTTCCCACGAGGGTTGCCGCGCTGTCCATGCGTGCATTCGCCAAGCGCGGGGCCACGCCCACGGAAAGAACCGGGAGGCCACGATGACCGATGACCAGGCGCGCCGTTTCGCCCAGTGGGACGAGTAGCCTCACCCTTAGCTCGCCGCAGTTCAGCTGCTGACGGCCGCGATGGCGTCCTCTCGCGACGGGAGGATGTCAACCGGTTGGTCGAACCCGCTGGTCTGAAACACGGACCGGACATCGGCGGACCGGGAGCAGAGGGCGAGGCGAGCGTCCCGACGCGGCGTCTTTCTCACGGCCTGCCTGATCACCCGCAGGCCCGCGCTGCTGATGTGGGACAGGTTCTCCATATCGATGACGACGGCCCGACCGGCAGACTCGATGGCGTGGTCCAGCCGGTCGTGTAAGACCTGGGCATGCGCGCTGTCGAGGCGGCCCTCGGCGCTGATCACCGGGGTTCCACTGATGATCGGGGTTCCGTGGTCACCGCGGGTTTCCATGGCCACGATCTTGCCGCTGGCATCTGGAGGATTGAGGATCGGAAGCGCGGAAGCCGGTGTTCGATCCGGATGCGACGACCGTCGGGCCAAGTCTGGTCGCGTCGGACGGCCGGGTGCAACCGGCTATAAGGGAGATTTAGGGCATTTCGCCGCGACCACGGAACGGGGAGCGCCGGTACCTGGCTCAGCGGGGCAACGCTGGCCATCATGAATTCGCAGTGGGAAACACGGCGGCATCCCGCATCTGGGATAATGGAAGCATAGCGACCCCTCGACAGTGACCCGAACCTCAGCCGCACGTGGTGGACAACGTCCGGCGCAAAGTGAGGTGCGAGATGATGGAACGAGCCACCGCCGCGCAATTGCGGTACCTGGAGCGACTGCTGGCCAGCACCAACACCGCGTGGCCCATGGTGCGCCGCCGCTGGCCCGAAGCGCCGGCCCGCTTCGACGAGTTGGACAAACGGCAGGCTGGCGCGCTGATCGCCACGCTACGCCGCCACGGCCACCTACCGCCTGACCACAGCCTGCGCAGCGCCGCCCCGAAGCGTATCGATGGAAACCAGTGATATCCACCGGTCACAGCACGTCGCTGGCCAGCCATCAGGCATCGTCGGCCGGCTGGACTCGCCAACGTGCTGCTGCCATCTGACGCGTTGACGGCCTCTGCCGTTCGGGGGTATGTTGAGTACGTGCAATGTCAATGACATTGCACGTACTCAACACGCATCACGGAGGGTTGTACTGATGGCGCAGATCACCGCCCGCGTGTCGGACGAAGTGGCCGAAGCGCTGGATGCCGCGGCCGCCACGCTCAATCGCAGCCGCGCCGAGGTGATCCGCCAAGCCCTGGAAAGCTACCTCGAGGACTTCGACGACCTGACAGTGGCCCTGGAGCGGCTGCGGGACCCCACCGATCCGGTTCTGGATTGGGATGAGGTCCGGCGTGAGCTACTCGATCAGGATTAGGGGCAGCGCCCGGCGGGAGTTGGCGCAGCTGCCCCGGGATGCCAGGGAACGGATCATTGCGGCCATCGACGCCCTGCGGGAACAGCCGCTGGCCGGCAGCCCGTTGAAGGGCGGTCTGCGCGGCCTGCGCCGCCAGCACGTGGGCGACCACCGCATCCTGTACGAACTGCTGGACGACGAGCTGGTCATCCTGGTGGTTAGAGTTGCCCACCGGCGCGAATCGTACCGGCGCAGGTGAAGCAGCGTGGACATTCACGACGAGATCACCATCCCCGGCCAGGAAGCCCGCCACGGCGAGGTGCCCGCCTGGCTGTTGGACAGCCCGGCGTGGCCCGCGGTGCAGGCCCAGACGGGCGGTGGTCATCTGTATCTTCACCAGGCCATGGGGCTGGAGCTCCTGGGACAGGGCCACAACCTGGTGATCAGCACCGGCACCGCCAGCGGCAAGTCGCTGGTATTCCAGGCGCCCACCCTGGATCACCTGGCCACCCACCCGAATGCCACGGCCATCGCCATCTACCCCATCAAGGCCCTGGCCCGGGACCAGGTGACACGCTGGCAGGGCATGGCCGCGGCCGCCGGACTGGACCCCAGCGCAATCACCCGCATCGACGGCGACGTGCGCGACCTCACCGAGCGCCGGCAGATCCTGCAGCGCACCCGGTTGGCCCTGATGACCCCCGACGTCATCCAGCAGTGGCTGATGGCATACTCGGAGCCGCTGTACCACCGGCGGCCCCTGCGCGACGACCTGAGAGAGGTGCAGAACACCCAGTACAACGTGCGCCGCTTCGTCTCGAACCTGGCCTTCCTCATCCTGGACGAGGCCCACGCCTACGACGGCGCCCTGGGCACCCACTGCCTCTACCTGCTGCACCGCCTGCAGCAGAAGCGCAAGGAGTTGATGGCGCAGTTCGAGCCGCTGCGGATCATCGCGGCCAGCGCCACCATCCACAATCCCGCCCAGCACCTCGAAACGCTGACCGGTCTGCCCTTCCAGGTGGTGGACGACCGCTACAACGGCAGCCCCCGGGCCGAACTCACCGCGCAGCACGTCGTCGGCCGGGAGCCGCACGACGAGGGCTGGCGGGACCTGCAGGCGGCGGTGCGGGAGGTGATCAGCAAGGACCCCGACCGGTCGTACATCGCCTTCGTGGATGACCGGCAGCTGGCGGAGCGGGCCGCCGCCGGCATCGAGGCGGCAAGGAGCATCACCGAGGACGCCATCATCGTGGAGAGCCGGGACGCCATGGCCTACCGGTCGGGGCTGATGCGCCGGGAGCGCATCGGGGAGGCGCTGCGTGCCGGGGACATCCGGGGATTGGCCAGCACCAGCGCCATGGAGCTGGGCATCGACATTCCCGATCTGCAGGTGGGCTTCAACCTGGGCCTGCCCCACTCGGTGGGCCGGGTCCGGCAGCGCGCCGGACGGGTGGGACGCACCGGCCCGGGTCGGTTCATCATCGTGGCGCCGCGCCACGCCTTCCAGTTCCACGAGGACAGCCTCGAGAGCTACTGGCAGCAGCCGGTGGAGCCGGCCCGGCTATCCGTCCAATCCCAACATCAAGAACACCCACGGCCGCTGCCTGGCCAAGGAAACGGACCTCAACGGCATGGAGCGCGCCATCCCGTCGCCCACGGACGCCTGGCCGGAGCAGCTGCCCCAGACGCTCCGCGAGATCGCCCGCGGCGATCACTACGCGCCGGAGTTCCAGACCGGGGATCCCCAGCAGCCCCAGCGCAACGACATCCGGGACGCCGCCGACGGGCGCGCCCGCATCGTGCAGCTGATGCCGGGCGGCGATACCGAGCTTTTGACCAGCGAGGTCAGCCGCCGGGAGGCGGCGCGGGACGCCTATCCCCTGGCCACCTACTTCCACGCCAAGCAGAGCTACTCCGTCATGGCCTGGCGGGAGACCGGCGGCGAGACGGTGATCACGGCGCGGCATGCTCCGCCCCGTGAGACCCGGCCCATCACCCGCAGCGGCGCCACCGTGACCCTCCAGCAGCCCCGGGCGTCCACCCTCGGCCACCTGGAGTACTGCACCCACGCCCAGGCGGTGGCCTGGGAGCGGATCGTCGGCTGCTCGATACGCGAGCCCGGCGACGGTGAGTGGCGGGACGTCCACTACGGCGCCGAGGGCATCCCCGAGATTGTGTCCAACCTGAGGACCACGGCCACCGTGCTCATCATCTGGGAGGACTGGTTCGACGACGTGAACACGCGGCGGGACGTGGCCCGGGCGCTCCGGACGGTGCTGTGCAGCCGGGAGGCCATCCATCCCGCCGATATCCGCACCACGCACCGGAACGTCCAGGTGGTCCGGGACGGCCGCAGCAGCGAGGTGCACCGCGCCGTCGTCCTCTGGGACAAGGTGGGCGGCGGTTTGGGCCTCTCGAGGGCAGTGGCCGACAACCTTGTATGGTACGTAGGGATGCGACAGACCGATCCAACCTGGGTTGAAGAAAACCGTGGGCCAGCCTGGTCGTCGCATCCTACCCGGATAGAGCCCGAACAGTTGCCCGGGCCAATCGAGCCCGCATCGTGCAAGGAAGGGCCGACGCTCACACAGGAGGTACAGATGGGAGGAGAACCGAGGTTCGTAGGTATTGATGTCTCAAAGGCGCAGGTGGACGTTGCGGTCCGGCCTACGGGAAGGAGATGGGTCATGTCCTACGATGAGGCCGGAAGTAAGGAATTGGTCTCCCAGATGGTGGACCTGGGGCCCGCCCTAGTGCTGCTGGAGGCAACGGGCGGTCTGGAACTGCCCTTGGTGGCCGCACTGGCGGCGGCGGCGCTGCCAGTGGTCGTCGTCAATCCGCGCCAGGTCCGGGACTTCGCCAGGGCCACCGGAACGCTGGCCAAGACCGACTCGCTGGACGCGGCAGTCCTGGCTCACTTCGCCGACGCGGTTCGTCCCTCGGTGCGCCCTCTCAGGGACGCCTAGGCCCAGGTCCTCAACTCGCTGACTGCCCGCCGGCGCCAGGTGATGACCATGCTGGTCTCCGAGAAGAACCGACTGGGTACTGCCATCAGCGCGGTGCGTCCTCGCATCGAAGCCCACATCGCCTGGTTGGACCAGGAGTTGCGCGACTTGGACCAGGAGTTACGGCAGTCTCTTCGCCGAAGTCCAGTATGGCGTGAGAAGGACGACCTGCTGCGCACCGTTCCCGGCGTAGGGGAGCAGCTCTCTCTCACCCTGCTGACCGACCTGCCCGAGTTGGGCGCTCTGGACCGACGGCAGATCGCGGCCTTGGTGGGCGTGGCGCCCTTCAACCGGGACAGCGGTACCTTGCGCGGCCGACGCGCCGTCTGGGGCGGACGCTCCCGGGTTCGGGGTGTTCTCTACATGGGAACGCTGACCGCGACCCGTTTCAATCCCGTCATCAGCGACTTCTACCAGAGGCTGCTGGAGGCTGGTAAGACGAAGAAAGTGGCTTTGGTCGCTTGCATGCGTAAACTGCTCACTATCCTAAACGCCATGGTTAAGAATAGCTCTCCATGGCGTAGCTCGTGTCCCGCAGAAATTGCCCAACCTTCTTGACAGCCAACACAGTTGCTGGGCCGGTACACCCAGGCGCTCCTGGAGATCGCCCGCCAGCCGGGACAGCGCTCGGAGCGGGAGCGGCTGCTGAGAGAGGATACCGCCGCCGCGCTGCACCGGTGGGCGGCTGCCGTGGCGCCCACTACCCTGGGTCCGGAGCAGCCCCCCTGATCACCGAGTACGGCAGCGTCGCCTTCCGCAGCCAGCTGGAGGCCCGCTGGGCGGCGTACTTCGACCGGCGGGGGATCGCCTGGGAGTACGAGCCGGCGCGGTTCGACGACTGGACCCCCGACTTCCGGCTGGCGCTGGACGGCGTGGCGGCCTATGCGGAGGTCAAGCCGGTGAGCGAGTTTCCCATGGACGTGGCTCAGCAGATACTGAACGCCGGGTGCGGCGGCGATGTGCTCATCCTGGGCCGGACGCCACGCCACGCCTGGCGGTACCAGGACGACGGCTGGACTCCGCTTAACTTGGACTCGTGACGCCTGTCCAAACCCGAGGCTGCCGCCACGGCGATCGTTTGTGACAGAGGATTTGTTGATCGTGGCGCGGGCCGGAGAGTCAGGTAGCCGCCAACTCGATGTGGTCCCCGTAGCGGCGGAAATCCGCGGCGTTGAACATGATCAGCCGCCGCTCGCCGTAGGCCAGCGTTGCGAGACGTATGAACGAGCTGATTAACGACAATGAGGCAACAGGATTTCGGCAAATGTAGTCGACGCGGGACACCAATCGGCGCACGTCTTCTTCCTGACCGTGAACGCGGAGCTGATCGCTCTACTTGGTTGGACACTGCCGGGAGAGGCCGCGCCATGGAACGGATTGGATGGGTATCCTAGATGCCCTGGCAGCCCTCACGCCCGTTTCCACTCTCTGTCGTCGGCTGGATCCACCCGGATGATGCCAGGGACTCTGCCAAAGTCGGCGTCGGCCGTAACGATGCGGGTCACGCCCAAGCGGTGCATAACTGCCAGGTGCAGGAGGTCTCGCGAGCTCAGCCCCTGATGTTCCTTGGCCAGTTGTCCCGCGGCGAGGACATCATCGATGGTCACTGGAGACACCCTGCCGTGCATCATCGCGGCGAAGCTTTGCACCACCGCTTGACCCGCGTCCCGCCTCTCCGTCCGGAGATAATGGTGCATGATCTCCTGGAACACCTCGGCGTCCGTGACGAACGCTTCAGGGTTGTCGTTGACGGCGGCCAGCACCCGAATGCAAGGCTCGCGGTAAGGATGCTCCCTTCCGGCCGCATAAATCGGGACGTTAGCGTCAATAAATGTGGCCGGGGGCATGGGCCTCCTCCAGCTCCCGGGACAGCTCGGCGGGATCGGGCGGCGTCTCGATATTCAGGGAGATCAGCCGCTCGAAGGCGTTCTGGCGTTCCTTCTTGAGTATGCTCTCGTACGCCTGGTCGATCATGTTCCTGATGATTTCGGAGGCTGATAATCCCGAGTCCTTGGCCACAGCGTCAAGCCGGGCCCGGCAATCGTGATCGAGCCGTATATCCAACCTGGGCATGTGCGGCACCTCCAGACATTGTGTACAGCACTCATTGTACGCACGGGGATCCCTGTTGGTCAAAATCGCCCGCGGGGATGATCATATGATTGCGCAGACTGACCGTCGCGTTTTGGCGGCGTTCGTGGAAGGTGGAGCCGGAAGGCTTGGTTCGCGCAACATCCATTACGTAATCTGGTTCTTCGGGAACTCCTGCCGTTAGTTGGGGCAATCACGAACCCAAGCGGCCGATTATCGCGACCGTACCGGCGGGCGCGGTGCTGGCGACGGCTATCCTGGCCGGCATGTCCAGGGTGGAATACGTCGACTTATGGGCCGGTACGCCATCCATGATGGTAACACCGAGATCAGGTGTGCCATGGGAGCGGGACGCATCCCTGCAGATCCATGGTGAGACTCCAGAGGCGGCCGCTGGCTGTGGTTCCTCACCGATGTAGAGGTATTGCGCAAGCCGGACCTGGCCCTGGGCCATCAGTCATTCTGGCGCTGGCATGTCGCCGGCGGGTAAGCGCCATCTGGCCGCCAGATCGCCATGATGCGACCACCATCGGAGCCAGGCGACCGGTGTTTTGCGGAATTCAAGACCGGTGCGCGGAACTATCCGCGTGCCTCGGCGCCGCTTGGGCAAGGCGCGCCCAGGAGTTATTGCCCGTAGCCGGGCAGGGTGTCCACGTTTTCCAGCAGGTCCAGCGCCAGAGCGGTTGCGTACCCCAGCAGACGCCGGTTGATGTGTTCCATGGTGTCGGCGGGAGTGTTGATGCGGGACAGGTCGTCGGCCCGGAGAAAGACCACCGGCGCCCAGGCGTTGCGGAAGTTGGCGTGGTCGCTGCTCATCACCGCCCGGGCGCTCACTTCCAGTGCAATGCCCTCCCTGGTCGCGGCCTCTCTGACGTGGCGGACCACCCAGCGATCGCCTGAAACACCAGGCCGTCGCCGGAACCAACCGAGTCCAGGTTGATCATCAGGTGAACTTCCTCCAGCTCCTCAGGTGAAAGGCTTTCCACATAATGCTCGCTGCCGTGCAGCCCCGTTTCCTCGGAACCGAAGGCCACGAACCGCGGGGAGAACGGGAAGGAGCGGCCCTCCAGCCGTTCCGCCACCGCCAGCAACGCGCCCATGCCCGAGGAGTTGTCGGAGGCCCCGATGGAGTCGGGTACCGTGTCGTAGTGGGCGCCGACCACAATCACGCCGTCTCCGGCGCCGGGCAGTTCGCCAATTACGTTGTGGGAATGGACGGCGTTGTCCTGGACGCCAACGGTGGCTTCCACCGGCTCGCCCCGGCCCATCAACTCCCTGAGTTTGCGTCCATCGCCTTGGGACAGGGAAATGGCGGGTATCTGACTGCTGCCGCCCAGGGTGCCTCGAAAGCTGCCCTGCTCGTTGTTGTAGATGATAGCGGCCACCGCGCCGGCGCCATGCACCCGGGCCACCTTGCTGCCAAAGGTGATTTCGCCGCGCTCGATCAAGGCTATTTTGCCTTCCAGACCCTCGGCAGGAATGTCCTCCGGCTTGGCCAGGCCCACCGGAACCAGCGGCGCCGTCGCCTGGCCGCCTGTGGCGCCGGTCAGCACGTTGGCGTCCAGGCTGTTCAGGTCGGGGTCGGCAACGCTAAGGCTGGCCGTGGGAGAGTCCCATGAAAACTCCTGGACCTCGGGGCTGTATCCCGATTCCTCCAGGCGTTCCATGAGGAACCGGGCGGCCGCGTGCTCCAGGCCGGTGCCGCTGGTCCTGACCCCCACGTCCTCCGACAATTCGCTCAGGTAGCTGAAGGCGCGTTCTTCCAGCAGGGCCACGTCGCCAAAAATGGCCGAGCTTTCGGCGGCGGACTGCTCCCCGCCCGGGGTCGCCGTCTCCGGCTCAGCTGTGGGTGTTGCAGTGGGAGATGCAACGGTGGGCTGCGGCGTCGGCGTCGGCGCCGAGATGGGCGTGGGCGGCGCCGGCGTTGCGGTGGGTACAGCCGTGGGTTCCGAGGCCGCCGTCGTGGTCCGGGTGTTGGACAACGGCGCGTCGGAGGAGGCCGCAGGCTGACCGGAGAAACAGGCCGCAGCGGTCAGCCCGAGGAGGACGAGCGCGGTCAGAGCGGGACCGGCCAGCCGGAATTTGCCGGCAAAAATGGTCATGGTGGATGCGTGCCTCCTGGTAGCTATGGCACAGGGTACGACGACGGCGCCGCGGAGGATTGGTTCCGGCCCGAGTTTGCGGCGCAAATGCTACCCAATCGTGATGGTGCAGCGCCAGGAAACCGCAGCTGCTCACCGGGCCACCGCGTCTCAGAACCTGTCTACGATCTCTGAAATAGGTTAAGTTGAGACTATTATCAGCTCGGCTTTGTACAATCAAGCGGCATAGGCTAGCGTGTCGAGCATCCTGCGGTACAAGAGGCGCGGGACTTTTATCGATTCGTGCTCGCGCTCGGACGGCATAAAAGTACCCTGCTGCACCCAGAGGTGTCGTCTGACCAGGGCGATGGCGTCGGCGAAGGAAGGGCTGGTCTTGTCATACCATGCCGTGGTGCGCGGAGCCATGCCACCCTGCTGACCGATCAGGATATCCGCCGCCAGCGTCACCACGCTGAACAAGCCAAAGAGCGCGGGGGTGGTCCGCGCGATGGCTCGTTCCGACCACTGGCGCTGGGTTTCCATGCCCAGGTGAGCCCGCAGCTCCTCAAAGGTCACCTCGACCTGCCACCGCAGCAGATACCACTGCAATATCCGCAGCGGTTCCGCCGCGACGTCGGTGCATAGCAAGGCATAGGGCCCGCGGCGCTCCGCCAGGTATCTGACGACGACCCAACGTATGGGAAGGCGCGGCGGCCCGCCGTGGTACCACAGCGCCACGCCCGAAGCGAGCTCGACCATGGTGGTACTGCCGTCGGAACCGGTGGCGCGGTAGGGGGTCCATTGGGTAGCGGGATCGTCCAGTACCGCAGTGGGATTGGGCAGTCGCGCTCCGACCACCCGGGGCCGCCCGATCTGGCCGGGCCGCCGCGCTGGCGCGGGCTGGTGCAGGGACGCATCCTTGCGCAGTTTGGTGACGACGACAACGGGCTTCGACATGCCCTGGCAATGCCGCAGGAACTCCCGCTTGGCGTAGCCGCCATCGGCCACCACCACCAGGTCCCGGTCCGGCAGCCACCGGCGCCGGCAGACCAGCATCTGCTGGGCGTAGTCGGTGACCGTCTTGTGCCGGCGGCCTTTGCGTCGGTCATAGCGGGCCGACACCACCAGCGCGGTCAAAAACGGCAGCGCCCAGTGTCGACCCGCCCATCCGATACGCGTCAGCAACATCAGGCTCACCCATTGCAGTCCGGGAGTCATCACCACCTGGTCGTCGGTGGAGCGTACGGGATCCCGGTACCGCCCCTTGGCCGCAATCTTCCGGCCCCAGCGTCGGTCCACCGTCTCGTCAATGCCGAACACCAACGGCTCGGTGGACGAACCAAGGCGCCCGGCCACCAGCAGCAACAGCACCCGGCTCAGTCGCAGTGGCGACCACTGGGCGCGGTTGAGCACGTGGTGATAGATGGCGAAGTCGCCGTGCTGCCCAATCCCCAGGATGTTGAGGGCGGAGGACACGGTGCGCTTGCCGGGAGACAGGATCGCTCCTACCGCCAGGAGTTGAGCCTTGCGCCAGGTCCTGGGGTCAAACAGGTGCTCAAAGGGCAGCAGCAGGGTTACTATGACTGCGGGCAGGGTAGGCATGCTCGACCTCTTGTAGTGATTTGGTCGAGCTTACCCTGTTCTTATAATTCTGCTAGCTTTTGTACAAAGTCGAGGGCGCGGTTCGACCGGGCGATACGGGGCCTGTTCGCGCAGATGGGAACGGGCGGGTTTGCCGGCGTGGACGAGATCGCGCACTTCAACGGGAACCTGTTCAACACCCTGGATACAGTGGAGTTGAGCACCGTCGCGCTGCAACGGCTGGGTGAGGCGAGCGGAACGGGCGGGACATCGAGCCGTCGATCTTCGGGGCGCTGTTCGAGCGCGTGCTGGACGATTCGAAAAGGGCGCAGACGGGAGCGCACTACACGGGGGCCGACGACATTGAACTGGTGTGGAGCCCGTCGTGATGACGCCCCTGCGCCGGGAGTGGGAGAAGGCACGGGCCGAGATCGACGGGCTGCTGGAGGAGGGACGAGATTCCCACGCTGGGCTCGCAATGACAGATGGGGCCGGGCGAGATTGCCGCGCTGCGCTCGCAATTACAGTGGAGGAGGGGGCGCGGGCGCGGCTGGAGGCGTTCCGGGAGCGGTTGGCGTCAGTGCGGGTGCTGGACCCGGCCTGCGGCAGCGGGAACTTCCTGTACATCGCGCTGCGGTTGCTGCTGGACCTGGAACGGGAGGTGATCGACTTCGCGGCGGTGCGGGGGTGGCACGGCCTGACGCCCACAGTGCAGCCGGACCAGATGCTGGGGTTGGAGATCAACCACTACGCGGCGGAGCTGGCGCGGACGGCGTTGTGGATTGGCTACATTCAGTGGCACCAGAGCAACGGGTTTCCGTACACGCAGCGGCCCATACTGACGCCGCTGGACACGATACGGCAGACCGACGCGATACTGGACCTGACGGACCCGGACGAACCGCAGGAACCGGAATGGCCGGCGGCGGAGTTCATCGTGGGGAACCCACCGTTCTTGAGAGGCAAGCTGCTGCGCAAGGGGTTGAGCGACGATTACATTGACGTGCTGTTCAGCCAGTACGACAAACGGGTGCCGGCCGAAGCGGACCTGGTGTGTTACTGGTTTGAAAAAGCCCGCGACGCGATTGCGACGGGAAAGTCCCAACGGGCGGGACTGCTGGCGACGCAGGGAATACGTGGCGGCGCAAACCGTCGGGTGTTGCAACGAATTCGGGAAACGGGCGACATCTTCGGGGCGTGGTCGGACCAACCATGGGTGCTGGAAGGTGCGGCGGTTCACATCTCGATAGTCGGGTTTGACGACGGGTCCGACACAGACCGGGAACTGAACGGGCAGCCGGTTGAGTACATCAACGCCAACCTGACGGTGGGAGCGGATCTGACCGAAGCCAAACGACTGAAAGAAAACCTTGGAATTGCCTTTATGGGCGACACCAAGGGCGGGCCGTTTGACATTCCCGATGACCTGGCACAGAAAATGCTCAAAAGCGCAAACCCTCACGGGCGGAGCAACTCGGAGGTAGTCCGGCCGTGGGTGAACGGCAAGGACATAACCGACCGTTCGCGAGGGATGTGGATAATTGATTTCGGCGATATGACAGCCGAGCAGGCGGCGCATTACGAAGCACCGTTTGAATACGTCAATTCCCACGTGAAACCAACACGCATAGATAACCGCAGGCCATTATATGCCAAGAATTGGTGGTGGCATATGGAGCCGCGGCCAGGAATGCGAAAAGCCTTAAACGGTTTGGAACGGTATATCGCTACACCCAGGGTGTCGCAACATCGATTGTTCGCGTGGACAACGGAAATCACGCTCTGCGACAGCGCGATCATCACAATTGCTAATCGGAGCGATTACACATTTGGGGTTTTGCACTCACGTTTTCACGAGCTTTGGGCTTTGGCAATGGGTACGCAGTTGGAGACGCGCCCCCGCTATACACCGACGACGTGCTTTGAGACGTTTCCGTTTCCGCGTCCCGACGATGGGCATCGGGAAGCGATTGGCGCGGCGGCGGCGGAGTTGAACGCGCTGCGGGAGGGCTGGCTGAATCCGCATGGGGTCAGCGCGGCGGAGCTGCGGAAACGGACGCTGACGAATCTGTACAACGCACGGCCGACGTGGCTGGATAACATCCACGCCCGGCTGGACGCGGCGGTTGCCAACGCCTACGGATGGCCGGCAGACCTAGCGGACGGGGAAATCGAAGAGCGTCTGCTGGCACTGAACCTAGAACGGGCCGCGGTAGAAAGAGCCACTGCGTAACGGCAGGCTGAACAGCCACGGCTCACAACGGATTGCGGCTCATAACCACCTGCGGGCCAGACCGGCACACCCTCAGAAATTAAGGAACATCGCATGGTACGCATAACAGAAGAGGAATTCGCGGACCATCTCCCTCCGTGCCCGAATTTGATGAGAAACGGCGGTAGCGCGGCCGCCGGGCCGGCCCGTAGACTCGGGGACACCCCGGTCCGGAGAGGCCCGCCATGCCCGTCCGTCGAGAACATCCCTACATCTGGGCCACTTAGCTACCCAGACTCCTGACCGGCGAGAAATCGTGCGAATGGGCCGTCTGGTTCAAGGCCCATTACCAGGATTGGGCCAGAACCCCGTCCGAGTTCAACCAAGCCCAGTGGATGCTGGACCACACCGCGCTCCTGAACGAGCAAAAAGGCCAGTGGGAAACACGAGGCCACGACGTGTACGTCGAAGGACAGAACAGCTTCCGCTTGCGAGGGCAATCAGCGACGCTGGCAGGCAAACCCGACCTCGTAGTCGTCCGGAACAAGGACGCCCTGATCGTCGACGTCAAAACTGGCCGGCAACAGGCGTGGCACGTCGTGCAGATCATGGCCTACCTTATCCAAGCGTCCACCCAAACGGGCCCGGCCAGTCGTGACCACCTTGGTGCGCACCATCTACAAGCAACTCTATACCGAGGAAGTCTGCGCTCACGCCAACCGAGTGGTGGCTCAATTTCGAAAGCACTTCCCGCTAACCACCCACATACCATCAGACACCTGTTACGAAGTCATGGCTTTTACCGCCTTCCCGGTCTCCCACTGTCAGCAGCTTCGGTCAAAAATCCCTTGAAGCGACTAAACTAGCGGATCCGCTGCCGCACCTACGTGGTGGGCATCTTCCCCAACCCGGCCGCCCGTCGTCCGGTGGATGCGGCGCTGGCAGAACCACGCGACGACAGAGCAGAAGGGCGCAGCCATGTCACCGTCGCCTATTACATCGACACCGAGACCGTACCGCAGCCGGTCATCAGTGGCATTTGCCCGCGCGTTTCAGGCATTGCTACGAACAGCCGACACAACCGGTTATAATGACACCCAACCCACGTACTGATCCGCTAGGGCGGAGTGATCCAAAAAGGTCTGCGTCATGACAACACAAGGCGGACAAAGCAGCGGTCCAGACATTGACGGTTCCAGCGCCGTGCACGGCGTCAACCCAACAGGGCAACCTGCTCCGCAGTCGTCGCCCCACGACGTGAAACACCCAAGCGGCAAGAAGGACTGGACCCAGTTTATCCTTTACGCGATAGCGGCCGTCGCCGCAATAGGCTTGGTTACAACGCTGGTGGGCGTGTTTCTGGTCAAGAACGACACCGTCACAGTGGCCGGAGCCCTCACGGTCAGTGCATCGGCAAGCGCTTGGATTGTGGGCGCGATCACGGTATTGATCGGCTTAATCGCGCGGCGGTTCAAATCTGATCCCGGCGAACCTCCGCAACGATCGCACAGAGGATGATTGCCACGAGTGCTGCAGAAGCTATCACGAATAGCCCTATAACCACGCGCCTCGTGAAGGTCGTGTCAGGCGAGTCTTGGGGGAACAGGAATGTGATACCCACCACCGCAACTAATACCGCGATCACAACTAAGAGGGCGTCTAAAAAGGTTGAAATTGGGGTAGCGATACAGAGGCATGATAAAGGCGTTGGTCGTAACTTAGGGGTATGAAACGACCAGCGTATCCCAGCGACCTCAGCGGGCAACTGCTCGAGCCCCTGTTACCACCCCCCAAACCGGGCGGCCGGCCGATTACGTACCCCCGGCGGGAGATCGTCCGCCATCCGCTACGTGCTCCGCACTGGATGCTGCCCCATGACCTGCCGCCGTGGCGCATCGTCTTCCATTACTTTCGCACCTGGCGTCGTGATGGCACCTGGCAACGGGCACATGACACCCTGCACGCCATGGTGCGCCAGGCCCAGGGTCGCCAGGCCAGTCCCAGCGCGGCCATCATCGATATCCAACATCATCGACCGCCAATCGGTGAAGACCAGTGAAAAAGGGGGCCCAGAGGCTACGACGCTGGCCAGAAGGTGAAGGGCCGCAAACGCCACATCGTGGTGGATACCCTGGGGCTGCCGCTGGCGGTGGCAGCGCATCCGGCCGATATACAGGACCGGGACGGCGCCCGGTTGGTGCTGGCCCGACTGCTGGGGCGGTTCCCTCGACTACAGGTGATCTGGGCTGATGGGGCCTACGGCGGCAAATTGGTAGAGTGGGTCAGGACGGTGTGCGGCTGGACCCTGGAGTTGGTGCGGCGCCCAGCACAGCAGCATACCTTTCAGGTCCTGCCCCGGCGGTGGGTCGTGGAACGCACCTCTGGTTGGCTGAACCTGCAACGGCGGTTGAGCAAGGACTACGCAGCATTGTGTGAAACCACCGAAACCTGGATTTACATCGCAATGACCGGCCTCACCCTGCGCAGACTGGCCCGCCTTCCCCATTTTTAGACACCCTCTAAGACTAATGTTCCCAGGATCACCCAGTTGCGAACCGTCTGAGTGCCCCAAGGCACCAATCCGATGAGAAGATTAACGAAGGCTGATAGGAAAGGCGGCATAACCAATCGCCAGCACTGAACTCAATCCCACAGGACCGCCCCAGAGGAATCCTACGACAGACAAAAACGCTTCAGAGACTGTATTCTACACGACAAGTCTCAGACTGGCGTCACGTCAAGAGCCTCCGTGGCGGATGACTGCGTCACGCGGACCGACAAGATAATCGCCAGCACTGATTGCATCGCAGCCCTAAACCCGGATCCACCGAAGAGAGGGGCGCTGGCGTTGACACAAGGGCTGAGGGGTAAAGGAGGGCGAACGATCCAGGCCTGATTCCAATAGATGGGGATGAGGACTGCGTGAGATAGCCACACAGACCCGACGATGGCGGCCCGCAGTGGCGGCGCTGGGCGAGATTGCCACGGCGGCATGCAACAAGAGACCCTCGCGGACCGAGCTGGCGCGAGTTGGGAGGACGTTGGGTCAGTTGCAGACCGGCAGTCAGGCTGGGCACCGCCTGTCTCCAGCTGCCATCGACTATGGTGATCTTGCCCGCCGCCGCCTCTCGCGAGCTGTCAACATCCCCTTGGCGTAGCTGTCTCGACCCGCACCCGCCCGCATCCGGCGGGATCAGGGCACTGCAGCCATCAACCACGCTTCTCATCCCCTGCGCCACCAGCCCACTCGCATCCCTTCGGTGGATTCGGGCTTACCCTTCAGCGCCCCAATACTCATCTCTCCCCAACACTCGTCTCTTCCGTGGATTGGGGTTAAAACTAGCATATTCGTACCGAAACATTGGGTTTTGACTAAGGGGTGTCGTCAAAATGGTGAGAGGGTGGTAGATTGCTGGAAATAGGGAGAGTGTGGAAGGTGGGGAGTATGACGGCAGCGCACCGCCGCCATGACATGACCGCTGCCGTTTGGCAGCGGCTGAGGCCGCATCTGCCCGCGGGAGAGGGCAAGCGAGGCCGGCCGGCCCATGACAACCGGCAGTTATCGACGCTGTGTGCTGGATTCTGCGCACCGGCGCTCCTTGGCGCGATTTGCCCTCGGACTACGGAGACTGGAAGAACACTCACCGCCGCTTCTGCCGCTGGCGAGACCGCGGCGAATGGGCCAAGTTGCTGGAGGAAGTGATTGACGACCCCGATTATGAGTGGCTGATGATAGACGCCAGCTATATCAAGGCCCATCCCCACAGCGCTGGGGCCCGTGGTGGCAACCAAGCCATAGGCCGCACAAAAGGGGGCTGAACAGCAAGCTGCACTTGGCGGTGGACTCCCACGGTATGCCGGTGAGGCTGATGGTAACCGCAGGCACGACGGCCGATTGTACCCAGGCACTGCCCCTGATGGAAGGCATTGCAGCGGAGGTAACTGTTCAGAGTTGGTGAGGCGAATTGGCGGAACTTGGTGTGCGGGTGGCTGGCGCTGAGGGTGGTGGTTATGTCATATAACTGGGATGGATACCGAAATCGATCTCAGGACTGCCGACCGGGATGTTCTGATTGGCATCATCGTCCGACAGCAGGCCATCATTGAGCGGCTGGAGAAATGCATTGCCCAGTTGGAAGGGCAAGCCAAACCCCAAGGCTCCCGCCGGATGCCCGGTCTGAAACCCAAAGCAGACCGGAAGCCAGCCCAGTCCAAGGAACCTCGCAAACCCCGACCTCACGGCTTTGCCCGAGCCCGTATGACGCCCACCCACCGAGTGGAGCATGTGGTGGAGCAGTGTCCCGACTGCGGGACCCAGTTGTCTGGGGGTTGGGCCCAGCGCACTCGGGAGGTGATCGACCTGCCGCAGGTTCCGGCGCAGGTAACCGAGCACGTTTACCTGACCCGCACTTGTCCCCGCTGCCGACGCTGCTGTGTTCCCAAAGCGCAACTGGACGGCGTGGTGATGGGCAAGCAGCGCCTGGGGATCAACGTCATCAGCCTGATTGCGGTCCTGCGGGAGGAAGCCAGGCTGCCGTTGCGCACCATCCAGTGGCACCTGGATACCGTGCATGGGCTGCAACTCAGCCTGGGGGCCATCGTGGCGGCCACACAGCAAGTGGCTGGCAAGGCCCAACGGGTGGTGGCGGACATCCTGGAACAGGTCCGAGGCAGTCCGGTGGTCCACGCCGATGAGACGGGTTGGCGACAGGATGGACACAACGGCTACGTGTGGACTTTCAGCACCCCCAACCTGCGGTACTTCCTGCGACGGAACCGGGGCAAGGCGGTAGTGGACGAGGTTTTGGGCGACGATTTCGCCGGTGTGCTGGTCAGCGACTTTTACGCCGCCTACCACCACTATGCGGGTCCCAAACAACGCTGCTGGGCCCACCTGCTGCGGGACATCCACGACCTGCGATCACTCTACCCAGATGATGGATCGCTGTCCCAGTGGGCTGACGCCGTCCACCAACTCTACCGTCAGGCCACGGCCTTTACCCACCCCGCAGAGCAACAACGCCGCACCGCCAAAATGGCCCTGGAAAGACGATTGCTGGTCCTCTGCCGTCCCTTTCTGGATGACCCGTCGGCGGTCCAGGCCAGGCTGTGCCGACGCATGGAGAACCACATCAAAGAACTCTTCGTCTTCGTGGCCGAACCGGAGGTGCCGCCGGACAACAACGCCGCCGAGCGCAGCCTCCGCCATCTGGTGGTCAGCCGCAAGGTCAGTGGGGGCACCCGCTCGGACCGGGGTACTGCCACCAAGATGACGCTGGCGTCAATCTTCGGCACCTGGCGGGCACAAGGTCTCAACACCCTCAACGCCTGCCGTCAACTACTCGCTTCCCCTCAAGTCTGAACAGTTACCAGCGGAGTGCTTGCTGGCAGACAAGGCTTATGACACCAACGAAATCGTAGCTGCTGCTGTGGATCGGGGAATTAACCCAGTAATACCGCCCAAGAGCAACCGGAGGGAAAAGCGGGACTATGACCGGGCGCTGTACAAGTTGCGGCACTTGGTGGAGAACGGATTCCTGAAATTCAAGCAGTGGCGAGGGGTTGCGACCCGTTATGCCAAGAGAACGGCGTCATACTTGGCCATCTGCCAGCTCCGGGCCGTGATGGTCTGGAGCAAACTTTTTTGACGACACTAATTAGGGAGTATCGTCAAATTAGGTAGTGGATGGTGCGTCGCAATGCGGAGTAATGGTGTAGAAGGTGTCGGGTGTGATTGCATCGCATGGTCGTCATGACCTTTCGGACCGGGTTTGGAAACGCCTGCGATCTGACTTGCCGGGGGAAGCAGGCAAGGTGGGACGGCAGGCTCAGGACAACCGTCGGTTTCTGAACGCGGTGTTTTGGATCTTGCGTACTGGGTCGCCGTGGCGGGATTTGCCGCAGGATTACGGGGATTGGTGGCAACCCGTTATGCCGAAAGCACAGCTTCATTCCTGGCAATTTGCCAAATCCGCGCACTGGTACTGTGGACCAAATTATTTTGACGACACTCCCTAGGCAGTGTTGACATTTCATCGCAACCATATGAGGGCGGCAGCGAATTGCAGGAAGCCCAGGTATCGGCTGTCCAATTTGTCAAACCGTGAGAATACCCTTCGGTAGTGCTTGATCTTGCTGATGAAGCACTCCACCACGTGGCGTTCCCGGTACAGGTGGACATCGTACCAACGGGGCGACTTGCGGTTGGTCCGGGCGGGGATCACTGCCACCATGCCGCCTTCCGCCAAGCCTGCGATGAAGTCCTGGGCGTCATACCCTTGGTCTGCGATCACGTACTCACTTTGGTAACCGGAGATCAAGGCTGCCGCCTGGGTGCTGTCATGGCGCTGTCCTGGGGTCAGCGTGAACCGCAAGGGGTTGCCCAGTCCGTCCACGCTGACGTGAACCTTGGTGCTGAACCCACCGCGGCTTCGGCCCAAGGCCTGGGCTGACTGCCCCCCTTTTGGTGGGGCCCCCGCAGCGCACTGGTGGGCCCGGACCATCGTACTGTCGATGATCAGGTATTCAAGGTCAGGTTCCGCGCTGCAATGCCGGTGCATTCGCTCCCAGATGCCCCGATCGCACCACCGGGCAAAGCGTTTGTAGATGGTGTTCCACTTGCCGTACTCGGCGGGTAACAGCCGCCACTGCGCGCCGGAGCGATCCATCCACAGCACGGCTTCGACGAATTGCTGGCATTGGTTCTCGTCGCCCACGTACACATCAGGGCATTCCCGCAGAAATTGGAGCAGCTTCGACCATTGTTCTGGGGGTATGGTTATACTTGACATGCCCCGATTGTACCGCAGTCCAAATGTCAACACTGCCTAATCAGAGGCAGCGGCGTATATTATGTCATCAGCCTTTACAAAACATTACGCACGCATGATGGATACCGGCATGGACTTAAAAGCGGATCTGGAACGTCTCAGCGAGCGGGTCAGGCTCGGACAGGAGCAAGATCACAACGAGTCGAACACCGTAGGGAATTTAGTTCTGCCGCTCATCGCGGCGCTGGGTTACGACACGCAAGACATTGCGGAGGTTGAGCGGGAATATAGTGTCGCGGGCGGGTCCGTGGACATCATAGTCAAAATCAATGATGCTACCGCGATGATTTTTGAGTGCAAACGGGTATCAACCGATTTGGACGATGCCAACGTCGGGCGGCTACACGGGTACTTCGGCAAAATTCCCGAGGCGAGCATCGGCATACTCACGAATGGCGCTGAATACCAGTTTTTCGGCAATAGGAGCAGCACCTCGAATGAGATGAGCATGCAGCCCTTCCTCGAGATTGATCTTGGGGACGGTGTCGATGACGAAGAGGTGGACATTCTTCGCTGCTTCTCCCGCGCAATGTTCGAACCCGCAAGAGCAATGGAGGACGCTGGATACAGCAGGAATATAGTCAGTTATCTCCGTCGGCAAATGTTTGATGAGCCCATGTACAGGGAGTTTATCTCCCTGCTCGCGAAGCAAAGCGGCAGCAACCGCCAGCGTTGGACCGATCAGGACCGGCAGGACTTTGAACCACGTATCAAAAGGGCTTTGCGGAAATTCGCTGACGAGCTGGTTGCCGACCAAATGGAAAGCCATAGTGATACTTCTGAGGAGATGGCTGGGCAAGAGATCATCCGTCATATCCTTCGAGGCATGGCTGGCGCGGCAGAGGTGCACCGAAACTCGGGCAAGCAATACTGCACCATACAGTTGGACCAGAGTCGTAAGAGCCGTAAGCGGTTGTGCCGGCTGTACTTCAAAAACTCCAGCGCCCTACAAATTCAATTGGCAGACGATGAAGACCAGCTTGTTCCCGTCAACGCCATCTACGATATCCTCCGTTACGAAGACCGCATCCGGAAAATTGCTGCAACTCATCTGAATAGCAGCTAGTGTCCTGTATTCAAAGTTCGCTGGCAAAAGTGGGCGACGTTGGCCAGGATTTGGTCGGCGGTCTTGGTCCAGACAAAAGGTTTAGGGTCTTCGTTGGTGACGTCCAGGTAGCGGTAGATGGCAGTCTCCAGTTCGGCGCTGCTCTGATGCACGCCGCGGCGCAACTGCTTTTCGGTGAGCAGACCGAACCAGCGCTCCACCAGGTTCAGCCACGAGGCGCTGGTGGGTGTGAAGTGCATATGGAAGCGGGGCCGCTTGGCAAACCAGTTCCGGATCAGCGCCGTCTTGTGGGTGGCGTAGTTGTCCGCGATCAGGTGGACGTCGAGGTCGGCGGGCACCTCGGCCTCGATGGTATCGAGGAATTTGCGGAACTCCACGGCCCGGTGCCGTTGGTGGCAACGACCAATCACCTTGCCGGTCCTGGTGTCTAAGGCGGCGAACAGCGAAGTGGTGCCGTGACGCAGGTAATCATGGGTGCGCCGTTCCACTTGTCCCGGGCGCATGGGCAATAGCGGACGGGTGCGATCCAACGCCTGGATCTGGGACTTCTCGTCCACGCACAGGACCAACGCCCGATCCGGTGGATTCAGGTATAGCCCCACAACGTCCCTGACCTTCTCGATGAAGAAGGGGTCCGACGACAACTTGAAAGTCTCCGTGCGGTGTGGCTGCAATCCGAAGGCCCGCCAGATGCGGCTGACCGTGTTGTGGCTCAGCCCGCTGCGCTGGGCCATGGACCGGGTGCTCCAATGGGTCGCGTCCCGGGGCGCGGTCTCCAGCGTCAGCGTAATCACACGCTCCACGTCGTCATCGGTAACCGCTCGAGGCCGTCCGCTGCGCGGTTCGTCCGACAGTCCGTCCAGCCTCCGTTCCAGGAACCGGGAACGCCATTTCCCCACCGTCTCATCGGACACTCCCAGGTCGGTGCCCACCGTGGTATTGCTGCGGCCTTCGGCACAGCCCAAAATCATTCTGGCCCGCAGCGCCAAAGCTTGCGCCGTTTTCGGACGACGAACCCACCGCTCCAAGGTTTCACGCTCCACGTCATCCAAAATTAGCGGCGGCATTGGTCGTCCGATTGCCATGGTCATCCTCCTCTGGGCTGCTAACCCGGAGGATACCTCATCGCGAATACTATTACAATGAACTTCAGTTACACCACACTAGCAGCCTGTCCGAGTAACCCCCAATCCACCGAAGAGATGAGTGCCGGGGCGGGTTGAAGGGATAAGAAAATGCTCCTGTGTTCGGGGATAATGGTTTGTGAAACGGCAAACCCACCCCGAAACAGGAACACCCAATAGATGCTACCACTGGAGCACCCCGACCGCATCCAAATCGCCTTCGACGACTACCGCCTGGTCAGCAATGCTGGGTTGATCATTCCGTCCACGCTGGCTTTGCATCTGGGCCTGTTCCAACTGGTTGATCGGCACCTGGACCTGGGCCGTGCTCCAGGCGGGGCCAATCCCGGCGACAAGATGATGACGCTGGTGACTTCCGTCCTGGCTGGGGGCGACTGCATCGACGACGCCGAAGTGTTGCGCACCGGAGGGACGGCCAGCGCCATCGGCTGCGTGGTCAAGGCGCGGTCCACGCTGGGAACCTTCCTGCGCAGCTTCAAGTGGGGGCATGTCCGCCAGCTGGATCGGGTGGGCCGGGAGCTGCTGGTGCGGGCCTGGGCGACGGGCCGTTGACCATCGATCTGGACTCCACCATCTGCGAGACCTATGGACCGGTGATAGACGACAATAAGGAATGCGTCTGTGGCGGCAGGGCGAAACACGTCCCACACACGCCGCGCGAGTGCGAGGTCCGCGGCATTGGCGCACGCGCCAAGACCCCTTCGAGGGCGTTTGGAGCGACGTGTTGGGGTGGTTGCAGGCAGAGCCGGATGCCACGGGCAAGGCGCTGATGGCACGGTTGCAGTCGGAACACCCGGACCGTTTCACCGAAGCGCCGCTGCGAACCTTGCAACGCCGGGTGAAAGATTGGCGGGGCATCATGGCCAAAAATCTCGTTTATGCTTCGTCCAACGCAGGCTCGGCGGAACCAGCTGGACTGCCGGAACTGGACCTGTTTGGAGCGGATCCCAAGTGCTAGAGTTTCGGTAACATTCTTCGGTGAGGCAACAGGGAGGCATTCCTTATTGTCGTCTATCACCGCTTCAGCGCAAACCCCAACCGGTGCAGATAGTTCAAGCAACTGCTCCGGCTCAGCGCCAACCCAAAGCGGTCGCCTACAAACCGTCGCACCGCTTTCCAGTTCCAGTTGGATAGTTCGATGCCCGCTTGCCATGGCGGTTCCTGCACTGCCGTCTTCAACTCGACTTGCTGCTCTCCGTCCAACGCGGGGGGGAACCTCCGGTCTGCTCAAAAACCAGCCCCTTGGGACCGCCCTCCGCGAACGCCGTGGCCCACTCGCCAATGGTGTGGGCATCCCTTTCCAACGCCTGCGCCACCGCCGCCGCGGTCCAACCCTGCACCAGCAGCCATAGCGCGTGCCACCGTTCCCGTTCCCGTGGCGTCGGAGCCCGATACATCCGCCGTCGTACCTCAACCTCGTCCATGCGCCACCGCTCCAGCAGTGGCCCCATCTCCATCATGCCCAACAGCAACCCCCAACTCTGATTTGTTCACCGACCAACTCAACCACCGTCAATTCTACCCAACGCCAATGCGGGTTTCACCTTGGCTTCGGTTTAGTATTCGGTCAAACCTGTATCGACAGATACGGCGGGAGGTGAGCCGGAGTGGCTACGCTGAGTAGCAATCAGCGGTGCGGGAGGTGCGGCATCCATGGTTCAGGAGAAGTACGGGGTACAGTTGACGGTGGAGGAACGAGCCGGGCTCCGACAATTGATACGAAGCGGCCAGCGTTCCGCACGGGTAATCACTCGGGCGCGCATCCTGCTCCGGACTGAGGAAGGGTGGAGCGCGTCCCAGGTGGCGGCGGCCTTGGACACGTCGCCGCGCACGGTGTTCCGCACCAAACGGCGCTACGCCGAGGAAGGATTGGACGGCGTGCTGCACGACCATCCCCAAGCCAACCGGTATCGTAAGCTGGACGACAAAGGTGAAGCCCACCTGATTGCCCTGGCATGCAGCGCTGTGCCCGAAGGCCATGACCACTGAGCCCTTGACCAGTTATCCTGCGGTTGCTGGCCGACCAGGCGGTGGAGTTGGGGTTGGTGGAATCGTTGTCATACGAGACGGTGCGTCTGCGGCTGAAAAAACATCCTCCAGCCGTGGCGGAAGCAGCAGTGGTGCATCCCCAAGGTGAACGGGGAGTTTGTGGCGGCCATGGAGGACGTGCTGGACCTCTATGGGGAACCCTACGACCCCCACCGGCCGGTGGTGTGCTTTGACGAGACCTCCACCCAACTGTTGGCCGATGTGCGAACACCGCTGCCCGCCCAACCGGGACGACCGCGGCGTCAGGACTACGCGTACCGCCGGGCGGGCACCCGCAATCTGTTCCTGGCCTGCGAACCCCTGGCCGGTTGGCGCCACCTAGCCATCACCGAACGCCGCACCATGCCGGACTTTGCCCACCAGATGCGGTGGCTGGTGGATGTGGCCTATCCTAACGCTCCGGTGGTACGGGTGGTGCTCGACAATCTGAACACCCACCGCATGGCTGCGCTTTACGAGGCCTTCCCCGCCGCTGAGGCTCGGCGCATCGTGAAACGCCTCGAGTTTCACCACACTCCCAAGCACGCCAGTTGGCTGAATCCTGTCCTGAGCTTGCCGAAGGGATGGCGGAGATTGAGTTCAGCGTCTTGACCCGAGCTTGCCTCCAGGGGCGCAATCCCGACGAACCTGCCCTGCAACGGGCCATCGGCGTCTATGAGTCCGAGCGTAACGCTAGGAAAGCCACCATCGACTGGCGGTTTACCACTCAGGATGCCAGACACAAACTGCAGCGGTTTTATCCCTGCTACTCCAACATTGACTGAGTACTACGGCATTTTGCCGTAGTTTGCAATTCCTTGCCAAAGACGGCAAAAACCGCCCAATGGATGCCAGCAATGAGCAGATGCTCCTCCGCATCGTCCAGTCGATGCCCACGGCGCGAGTCGAGCACATTCGGCAATGGCTTTCTGATGTTGGTGCTGAACGACTACGTGAGGAACGTCAACCGGAACTGATAACCGAGCGCGCGATCGAGACCCACAGACGCCGTTACGGGATGACCGAAGCTGAATCGGCACAGGCTGTCCAGGCCACCGCGGCGCGGAAGCAGCTAACCGGGATTTGGAAGGAGCGTGGCATTCGTGATAAGCAATACGCGATCTTAACGAGCGTGGGGCACGAAGCCACGTTCGATGTATCGGTTCCAGAACATCGGACAGTAAAAGGTCTAGGCGCGCAGGAAAACGTCCGCCCTCACATGACAGGAGTAGAACGAGCGTTGACCATGCTTCAAGAAACAACCGAGGAAGAGATAATCCTGACTAAAGATGTAAGAGGGTTCTACCCAATCCAAAACGCGGCGAAGCAGAGCGGTGCCATTGCCGCTCACGCTCGACTCGCTATCCAGAAAGCTACCGGGGAACCGGTAGTTTCACCGTTCAATCGCAAGCAGCGGGCTTTACCACCAAAATAGTTGCTCTTGGACGAAGCTCAGCTTTTTGGGAACAGTTCCAAGGTCCGCTTCGGTGGGCCTTGAGATTTTAGAAACGGTCGCTGTACGTAGATTTGGCCGATGCGGAACCGGCCAATCGCCGGGCTGTAGCCGCAGGAAGGATGTGTAACGCTCATTCACCGCTGATGCCCATGTACGTGATACGATAGGAGCCAGACGCAATGTGTGGGCGCTTCGGGCTGTTCGCCGAGTTGGGGGAACTGGCCGGCCAATTTGATTTTGGGCCGGAGCCTTTGCTCAGCGCCTATACGCCACGCTGGAACATCCCTCCGACCGTGCCCGTCCTGACGGTGCTGAAGGACGGCGATGCCCGCTCGGCCGACATGATGCGCTGGGGTCTGACGCCGTCCCGAGTGGGGAACAGCAGGTCGGCTCCGCGCCTCGTGTTCAACGCTCGGGCGGAGACCATCGACCAGCGAGCCATCTTCCGAAACGCATTCGCGATCCGTCGTTGTCTGGTGCCGGCCAACGGGTTCTACGAATGGAAAGCCGGAGCGGGGCGGAACAAAACGCCCCAGTGGGTCTCACACCAACACGGTCACCCCGTCGCCTTCGCGGGCGTCTGGTATGCCCCACAGACCCACGGCGAGAGGCAGGCGACCTGCGTGATCATCACCACCGCGGCGAATAACCTGCTGGCGCCAATTCACGACCGCATGCCGGTTATCCTACGGCCGGATCAGTACGACCTGTGGCTCTCCGACCAGACCGAGCCCGACGCCTTGATTGCGTTATTGAGCAGCCGGGATTGGCCGAAAATGTCGGTGCGCGAGGTCTCCTCGGCGGTCAACCGGGTGGCTAACGATGGACCGCATCTCATCGATGACGACGGCCCGGTTGGAACGCCACAACGTCTGTTCCCGTAGATTACTCGCCGCTGCCTGATCACCGTAGATCAGTCGTTTCCCACCTCTGCTGCATCGGCGACAAGCTCCTGTTCGACTTCGTCTTCGGGCTCGTCGGCGACGGGTTCGGGGGGATGCAACGGCAGAGCGATGGTCATCTCCGTGAACTCACCCGGCTCGGATTCGACCAGAATTTCGCCGCCATGACGGCGAATGATGTCATTGCAGATCGACAGGCCGAGGCCGGTACCCTTGTCCGTGGGTTTGGTGGTGAAGAACGGATTGAACATCTTCTCAATAACTTCCGGCGGCATGCCGGTCCCGTTATCCCGCATGCTTATGTGGATCCGATCGTCATCGCGTCGAGTGGACAGCCACAGTGTGGGCGAGTAGTCGGACCCGCCTTGCGTCAGGGTCGTACGTTTTTCGTTGGTTGCGTAGCAACCGTTGTTGACGATATTCAGGAAAACGCGACCCAGGTCCTGGGGATTGACGACGATTTCGCCCATCGATTCGTCAAAGTCGTACTGCAAGTCCAGTTGGAAGTTGGAGTCCATCGCCCTGGCGCTGTGGTACGCCAGTCGGGCGTGTTCATCCAGCAGGTTGTTGATGTTGGTGGGGTGATGTCCGACAGATTCGCGGCTCATCATCAGCATATCTTGTACGATACGGTTCGCCCGGTCTCCGTGGTTCCGTATCCGCTCCAGGTTCCCTCCCAATTCGCCGAAGATGTCCTCGATCAGATCTTGCTGCTCTTCGTTCAAACGGCCGTCGTCGCTCTCCTCCAACGTTTCCTTCAACTCCTCCAGTAGCTCTTCGGATACCTCAGAAAAGTTTTTCACGAAGTTCAACGGGTTCCGGATTTCGTGCGCGACTCCGGCAGTGAGCTCACCCAGCGCCGCCAGTTTTTCCCGCATCACGATCTGACCCTGCGCGGTGTTGAGATCCGTCAGGGCCTGCTCGAGTTCGCCGTTCTTGCCCTGCAGTTCATCGGCCAACTCCTCTACCAGGTTCAGCCGCTGGATTTCGATGGCATGCTGGCGGAAGACCTCCAGCGCCGCCGCCATTTCCGCCACTTCATCGCGGCCCCTGATTTCTGCCCGGGCTTCCAGATCGCCGCCGGCCATCTGCCGCATCCACTGCGACAACATGTCGATGCGGTGCAAGAGGACCCGCCCCACGAACAGCCACGCGATCAGCACCGCGCCAACGATGCTGAAGCCGGTAATGGCCAGCAGCAACGTGCGGCCCGTGAAAATCGCCTGGTCGGACGCTTCGGTAGCGACCTCCGCGCTGTTCCGGGCGGTTTGGACCAGGAACTCCATTTCGTCCAGCAGCAGTACGGCGATGTCGTAGTTGTTGGCAAGCAATACCACCTGGAGATCTGCAAGTTCGAGCTGACGTGAGCGCAGTTCGAAACTGTTCTCATCGCCCTGTCCCAATTCCAGCAAACGCGAGAAAAGAGGCGTCAACTCCGAGTGGATCTCGGTGCCGGACAATCGGCTCAGGTTACGATTGATGTGGAAAACCGACGACTCGAACCGCTCCCGCAAAGGCTCAATCAGTGACGGATCGGAAACCGTGGTCGCGCTGGCGAGGATTTGCGTGGCAATATTTACGTTGCTCTGTAACTCGGAAAGGTAATGGAACCGGGTGAGTTCATCCTCCGCTCGATACGCGATTTCGTCAGCCGGGGGTTCCCCAAGTTCCCGGTAGCCGGTCACCGTGTAAAACAGTTGATCGTCGCGCGCCGGAGCGACGATATGGTCAAGCTGGAATCTGAGTGTGGTCAGCTCGGCCTGCAGTGCTTCCGACTGGTCCTCTAGCGCAAACCTCTCCGATATACCCTCCTTGATGTCATCGATATTGAGCAACAGGGTGTCCGAGTAAGCCAGTATGCGGACAAACCGTTCTTTTTCGGAGTCATCAGCGCGATTTTCCAGGATCGCCAATTGTTCTGCGAACGCCTCGTGGGCCTCTTCGATGCGGTCGCTGACGACGGCAACCTCATCCGGGTTGGTGGCAGTGGGCAGCGCCGCGGCGTCCGCCACCAAAGCACTGCTGAATTGGGCGACGTCGAAAGCGGCGGCCAGGTCCGGAACGCTCCGCTCGTTGACCCGGTTCTGGGCATCGCCCACCTGGTCAAAGGAAAACCATCCCACCAGTGATGCCGCGAACGTAAGACAAACCGCGCCCCCAAGCGCCAGGTACAACTGGGAAGAAATCCGGTAACGGAGTTCAAGGATTTTGGTCAGTGTTGCCATCATTTGTTTTCGCTCCCCAATACATCCTTCGGCAAGACATCCAGGGGGATGTATCCGCCGTCTTCCCCGATCATCGTCAGAAACACTGCGTCAGACCACTGGTTGCTCTCTTCCTGGCCGTAGCGCAACTCCAGGCCGTCCATGTCGATTGGCTGGGCGTTTCGGAGCGCGCTCAAAAAACAGGCCCGGGTCAAATCGTCGCCGCACCGGTCGATGCCGGCAATGGCAAGACGACCCGACATGTACCCCTCCAGGGATACAAACCCTGGCTCCACGTCGGGAGCATACTCCGACAAGGCTTCTTGGTAAGCCGCTACGATCGGAATGGACGTATCGGTAGGGAACGGCACGACCTGGGTGACAATTACTCCCTTGCCACCAGGGCCCAACTCGTCGGCCAGGGCGTTGCTTCCGACAAAAGAAACGGTCATGAACACCGGATTCATTCCTATTTCCCTCGCCCAGGCGATCACCGCAGCCACCGGTTGGTAGGCGCCCACCACGATCACAGCTTCCGGGCGTCCTTTCCGTACATCCAGCAAGCCGGTCTTCACCGCGGTGGTATTGCGCTGGTACAAGCCTACCGATACCGGTTCCAGATAGCGTCGATGCAGCGCTGCTCTCGCGCCGTTGAATCCAGCTCTGCCGAAAGAGTCATCCTGGTACATGACCGCAATGCGCTCGATACCTAGGTCCTCGGTCAGGCGTCCCACCATCTCCTCGGTTTCCTGGTTGTAGGAAGCCCTCAGGTTGATTACGCTGCGCAGCTTGAGGTCGCGCAGAAATGCGGCTCCGGTGAAGGGCGCGATGTAGGGTACTCCGGCAGCTTCTGCCACCGGCACCGCAGAACGCGACGTCGGAGTGCCAACAGCGCCAATTAGCGCGAAGACATTCTCTTCTTCGATGAGTTCCGTTGTATTGGAAATCGCAAGCTCAGGCTCGTAGGTGTCATCGCGCGTTACCAACTCCAGGCGGCGTCCGTTCACTCCACCGGCGCGGTTGACTTCGGCAAACGCGGCTTCGATGCCATGGCGCATGCCAATGCCCAGCTGCCCGGCGGGGCCGGTGAACGCTGCCGACTGCCCGAATACTATGCGGTCTTCAAAAATCCCCGGGTCGTCGAGGTCCGCCGTTGGAACAATCGGCGGTTGTTCCGCGGGGGGTGCGAGTGTTGCCGTGCCAACGTCCGGGGAAAATTCAGGGCCGCATGCCACCGACGCCAGCGCGACGGCGAACACGACGGCAGCGACTATCCGTGGCAGCAGGTTCGCTATCAGTCCCGATGACTGTCTCATCTTGCAGGGAGATGGCGTGTCGGCGCGGATTGGCCGGGGCAAAAGTCCAGACGGCTGAACGCGGGGGATTGCAGAGGCGAGTCGGTTGCGGGCACGACAACCGGAATCAGTCGGACTTCCGTTTTGTCATGGCAATCTTGTTCTTGCCGTCCTCTCTGCTGTAGCGCATCTCGTCCATCATCGTCCGCACCAGGTGCACGCCCAGCCCACCGATGGGCCGGTCACCCAAAGGAGCGGAGATATCCGGAGTCTCCAAGTCTACCAGTGGGTTGAACGGCCGGCCGTCATCCGAAATCTCCACCGTGACTCTTTCCGCGTCAGAAACCAGCAAGATTTCGATGTCCCCGGTGGCGCCGCTGTAATTGACGATGTTGACGCCCAATTCCTCGAGAACCAGGTTCAGTTTGAAGACGAGGTCGGGAGGCCAATTGTCACGCTCAGCTAACTCCTCTAACACCCCTGGGATCAACTCGAGCTGGTCGTGGCTGGGCGCTATCTTCAATTGCACTGGGGTGGTCATGGCAACGACTCACTACGGCGGAAGATCAGGCAGGTAATATCATCAAACTGTGCGACATCCCCCGCGAATTGGCTAACAGCGTCAAAAACAGCCTGGGTGGCTGATTCGGCGTCTCGCATCGGCTGCGAGGTGAAGACCTGTCGCAGCCGGTCCATCCCAAACTCTTGGCCCTGATCGTTCACTGCTTCAGTGACGCCGTCTGTGTAGAAGACAATGGTATCGCCCGCCGAGGTGGAAATCGTCCGTTCGTCGTACTCCATCCCCGGCATGACTCCCAACGCAATCCCGTTGGTACCGGGTAAGATGGTTGAGGTGCCGTCTACGTGCACGATCAGCGGAGCATTGTGACCACCGTTGGCGTAAGTGAGTTCCCCGGTGGCCGGATCGTACACGGCGTAAAACAGCGTGACGAACATCATCGCGTCGTTATCGTCGTAGAGAAGATCGTTCACTTCACGCAGAACTTCGCGCGGCGACTTGAGACCCATTGCGGCGCTCTTGAGGAGCGTGCGACTGGCCATCATGAAAAGGGCGGCGGGCACGCCTTTGTCCGATACGTCCGCCACAGTCAGTCCGACCCGGCCGTTATTCAGGTACAGAACGTCGAAGAAGTCCCCTCCCACAACCCTGGCCGGCGTCATGCTGCCGTGGATCTGGAATCCAGATTGACTCGGGAACTCCGTCGGGAGAATCGTCTGCTGCATCTTGTTGGCGACGTCAAGCTCGTTCTCCAGCGCCACCAAGCGTTCCCGCGAGGCGGTCGCCGCTCTCCAAGCTTCAAGGTTGGTCAGCGCCCGCTCAATCGTAATGCGCAGGTCTTCAAAATCGACCGGTTTAGTCACGAAATCGAAGGCCCCGAGGTTCATTGCGGAGCGAATATTCTTCATATCTCCGTATGCGGAGATGATGACGGCATGTATATTAGGCGCCACCTCCGGTATATGCGACAACAACGCCAGCCCGTCCATCTGAGGCATATTGATGTCGGACAACACCATATCGATTTCGTCGTCTTGATTGAGCGTCTCGAGTGCTTCCACTCCATTCTGCGCAAAGACGAACTGATAGCGACCGGACCGGATCGCCCGCCTCATCCGCTGCAATACCAGCGGCTCCAGGTCAGGTTCGTCGTCGACCACGAGTATCCGGTATGGCCCTGACGTATCTGCCATAGTCCCATCCTCGACGGGCGATTACCGCCCATTCTACTGCATCGTTATCCGGGTAACCTGGCGGCCGTTCGCAGAAATTATCCCATGAGAGCGGCGATGGCTTCCTCCTGCGAGGGATGGATAGCGATTACCTGATCGAAACCGCTGATTTCAAAAACTTCCCGTACGGTCCCCGTCAATGCGCAGAGCGCAAAGCCGGAATTCTGACGCTGCAAGGTCTTTGCAGTCTGCAGAACCACCCGAAGGCCCGCGCTACTTATGTAGGTGAGCTTTTCCATGTCCAGGATCACTACCTGGTCGGTGGGTTCGATGGCTGCATCCAGATCTTCGAGGAAGCGCTGCGCGTTGGTGCTGTCTACGCGTTCGGCAGCCTCAATGACCAAGGTGCCCTCATTCCTCTGGAAATCGATTGCCATAATGCTGTCTCCTGAATTGCGCGGGCAGTTATTGGAGGCACTGGCGAATGCGCAAACGCACACGCCAATGGCCCTTAATGGCCCCTGCCTGTTTCGCGGGAATTGTATCATCGAATCGGCATTTGTGTACCCCGTGCCTAACTGCAATCGCGCACACATGTCTGGTTCCTGGCCCAAAATCGGCAACACGGTCAGTCTTCTATTTGAACCGTTTGGAAGGACATAAGCAATGGGTCTCGCTCCCAGCCCCGCAACTGAACTTCACCTGCTGCCTGTGTCCGTTGACGTAACCGTTGCCGACACATAGACTGCCACCATCCGAACGTCTTTAGGGCTCCGAATGGGAGGAGAACCGCGATGAAGTTGCAGATCATGTCCCCGGCCGCGGCGCGCGTTGACTTCAAGGTGCCGCCGGCGCCCCGACTGGAAACCCTGGAAGGCAAGACTATCGGCCTGTACAACAACATGACCGGTGGCGCCGACGTGGCCGTCAACCGGGTCGCCGAGCATCTCAGCCGGCGCTTCTCAAACGTAAAGTTTGTGAGCTACGGCGGAAACCTGCGCGAGGACCGGCCAGCTCTCAGCCGGGGCAATCACATTGACGAGGGAGAGGCGTCAATCATCGCCACGGAGGTCGACGCCATGGTTGGCGCGGCCGCCCATTGAGGGGGCTGCACGTCGTGGCTTGCCCACGACATGGTTGCCATGGAAAAGGCCGGCGTGCCCGCCGTGGGCATCGCCGCGCGCAGTTTCGCCCGGGCCTGGCAGTCCTGCGTCGATGGCTGGGGACAGCCCGCCACCGCTTTTGTCACCATCCCTCACGCTTGCACCGGACAGCAGCCCGACTACATCCACGGGATGGTGGACGAGCAAATCGACAACATCATCCTCGGCTTGACCAGGATGTCCGCGTCCGCTGACCTCTCCGGCAGCGCCAACGGCCACAGCGAGACCGACGTATTCACGGTGGAGCTGGACGACACGCCGCTCGGGCTGGACGCGGTTAACCTATTTATGGAAGAACGCGAATGGAGCGACGGCATGCCCATCGTTCCGCCCACGCCGGCCGCCGTCGAGGCCATGCTCAAGGGTACCAGGCGCGACCCGCAGGACGTGGTCATGGTGATGGAGCCTGGCTTCGGCCTGGCCACCGTGGAGAAAATCGCCATCAACGCGGTGATGGCCGGTTGCCAGCCCGCGCAGTTCCCCATCCTGCTAGCCGCCCTCGAGTGCATCGCCCAGCCGGAGATGAACCACCGGGACATGCAGGTATCTGGCCACACCGAGGCTCCGCTGATTCTGGTCAACGGCCCCATCGCCGCCAGGGCCGGCATCAACTACGGCACGTCGGCCATGGGTCCGGGCGTGGTCAACAAGGCCAACACCGCCATCGGCCGCGCCTTGCGCCTTTGCCTGATCAACATCGGCTACTGCAAAGCCGGCGCCGGCGATCCCAACTTCATTGGCCTGCCCACCAAGTTTGGCATGTGCATCGCCGAGAACGAAGAGGTCAGCCCTTGGCAGCCCTACCACGTGGACAAGGGGTTCCGCCCGGACGAAAGCGCGGTCACCGTGGTTACCGTTACCGGCCCCACTGACATCCTCGACAACGCCTCAAAGAACCACCAGGACACGCTGAACAACATCGCCTCCATGATGTTCTATCGCCACGCCGGCGGAGGCAGCTGGATCAGGGGCTGCCAGTCCGCCCAGGTGGGTCACACCAACCAGCGCGTTGAGTACCAGAGCCCCTATCATCCCATCATTCTCAGCCCCTCCCGCGCAGTGATCCTGGCCGAGGCTGGATTCAGCAAGCGCGACACCCAGGAGTGGCTGCACGAGCACTGCCGCGCCTCTCTCCGCGACGCCATCGGGCCGGCCGGTATGCCCACCGACGGCGACGGCAAGTGGCTGCGCTATCCGGAACTGCAGCACCTGGCCGATGACCCCGACGCCACCATTCCCGCCCTGGAAACCCCCGAACAGTACCTGCTGTTCGTCACAGGCGGCTCCACTCACTACGCCAACTTCTTCTACGGCACCTACGGCATCGCCACCATGCCCGTCGAGGACGTGTAGCATGCCCAGGGTGCCCGCCGACCAGTACGCCAGCCAAGTGCGAATGCCTGCAGACTTCGACGCGTTCTGGGATGACGTGCTGGAGAAAACGGCCCAGGTAGCGCTGGAACCGGACGTGGTCTACGACCCGCTCCGGTCCACCGCCGCCATCGACGTGTACGAGGTGTTCTTTACCAGCCTCGACCAGGTACGTATCGCCGGTTGGTACGCCGTGCCTCGGAACCGGGAAGACCGACTCCCCGGCTTGCTGCAGGTGCCTGGCTACAACATGGAACCTCCCGTGCCCAAGAACTGGGCGGCCAAGGGCTACGCCGCATTCAGCGTTGCTCCCCGCGGCAAACTGCGGAGCAACCGCCAATTCAACCCCGGCTACCCTGGCCTGCTGACCTACGGCATGGTGGACCGCAACACCTATTCCTACCGCGGTTTCTATATGGACGCCTGCCGCGCGGTCGAATTCCTGCTCGGCCGCGACGAAGTGGACGCCGACCGCCTCGGTGTCACCGGTCACAGCCAGGGCGGCGGACTGACCGTATCCACCGCCGCGCTCCGACCGGAAATCAAGGCCGCTGCCGCCGGCGCGCCTTACCTTTGCGGCTACATGGATGCCATCGAACTGACCGATGCCTACCCCTACCAGGAGATCGCCGACTACCTGCGGCAGAACCCCAGCAGCCGGGAACAGGTGGAGAACACGCTGGCCTACTTTGACGGCATCAACCTGGCCCACCGGATCACCTGTCCGACCATCGTCAGCGTGGGCCTGCAGGACAGCACCTGCCCACCCGAAACCGGATTCGCCATGTTCGACGCCATCTCAAGCGAAGACAAGCGGATGTACGCCTACGACGGTCACGGCCACGACGCCAACAATTACGAGCACGCAGCAATCGTCGACGCCTTCATGGCGAAACACCTCCAGGACTGATGGGCGTTCCATGACCCAACTACAATCTCCCCAGGCGATTTTCGCGGACGCCCGCGATGTCTACGCACAGGCTATCGAGCGTCTCGACCAGGGGGATACCAGGGATGCCGCCGAGAAATCCTGGTGCGCCACCAAGCGCGCCACCGACGCCCTCCTGCTCGCCCGCACCGGCGAAGAACCCAGGCCTACCAGCGACTCCCTTGACGACCTGGTCGCCTCGGACCCGACTTCTGCCTCTCTCCAGGGTCGCTACTACAGCCGCCTTAGCCAACTGCACGGCGCGTGTTTCTATACTGGAGCGTGCAATCAGCACACCGAGCGCCGCATCAGGGAAACCGTACAGTACATCGACGACGCCGAGCGGTTGGCCGCTGCATGATTGCACCTGAACTTACCAACATGGAGCGGAACGTAACCCAATGACCACTTTCACCGGCGCCAAGCCGCAAGATTTCGACAGCTATTGGCACGACGTATTGGCCGAGTTGTCCGGGTTGCCGGCTGCGCCTGAGGTACAGGAAATCCCCCTGCGATCCGCCGATTTCTCTACCGCCTACGGGGTCCGCCTCACCTCCATCGGCCCTTACCGTCTCTACGCTTACCTGAGTATCCCGAAGGGAGATGGCCCCTTCCCGGCCCGCTACTACCTGCCCCGCTACGGCAGTGTGGTGGATCTGGTGCCCCAGGGGACTGCCAACGGCCAGCGCCGGGAGCACGTTACCTTCGCCATCTGCGTCCGCGGCCAGCGCCTGGCCGACCAGCCCTACGCGGCAGCCTTCCCAGGCCTGCTCACCGACGGCATCGACGACCCCGCCGCCTACGTGTACCGGGGCATCGTTGCCGACTGCGTTCGCGGGCTGGAGTACCTGGCCGGCCGCCCAGAGGTGGATGGGACCCGAATCGCCGCCATCGGCAACGACTTGGCGCTCACAACCGCAGCGCTGAGCGCACAGGTCACGCATGTGGTGTGCACTCCGGCTCTCCTGTACGCCACCGCAGACTTGGCCCAGCGCACCGGCGCCTACCCGCTCGAGGAAATCAACGATTACCTGCGTCTGCATCCGACCCGACGCGAGGCGGTGCATCGCACGCTATCGTATTTCGATCTCCGCTGGTTCGGTTCCCAAGTCGGCGCGACCACTTTGCTGATGGCCGGCGCTGACGGCGCGGCATTGGACACAACCGCTCTTGACCCCTTGACGCAGTCCATCAGGGGTGCGACCGACGTGCACAAGGCGGAACACTCCGGTTACCGGGACGGCCGATACAGCGAGGAATGGCTGTCCCGCCAGTTCGGTATGGCCGAACCCAGCCTGCCGCCTCACTGGCAGGGGTAAACCGATGCCGCACGTAACGCTCCCTGGCGTCGATCTGTGGTACGAGGACGCCGGAAGCGACGGCGTGCCGGTAATTTTCCTACACGCCGCTTCGGGCACCTGCGAGAGTTGGGTTTACCAATTGCCCGCCTTCACCACGGCCGGCTACCGTTGCATCACCTACGACCGGCGCACCTGGGGCCGTTCACGGCCCACCACGGATCCTTCAAAGGACGGTGGCGAGCAGCCCGGCTACCAGGGCGACGACCTGCACGGCTTGGTTGAGCACCTGGGTCTGGAGCGGTTCCACTTGGTGGCTACCGCTGCCGGCGGGATCACCGGGATCGACTATGCCCTGTCCCACCCGGAGCGGGTCCGCAGTCTGGTAGCGGCCAACACCATCGGTGGCGTGCAGGACGCGGAGTACCTGGAGGTGCAGCACCGGCTGCGCCCGCCCGAAATCCAGAACCTGCCCGTGGAACTACGCGAGCTGGGGCCTTCATACCGTGGAACGGACCCGGCCGGATCCGCCCGCTGGTTGGAGATTGATCATAGTACCCGCCCCTACGGAGTTGTTCCTGCCCAACCCCTCCGGGAACCCATCACCTACGCCAGGCTGGCGACCATGCGCGTGCCCGCGCTGGTGCTCTCGGGAGAAGCTGACATACTGTCACCCCCAGCGCTGATGCGAATGCTTGCGGAGCACATACCAAGCAGCCGGTTAGTATCATTGCCCGAGGCCGGCCACGCCGGCTTCTGGGAACGTCCGCAGGTATGGAACGGGCTGGTGCTGGATTTCATCGGGCAGAACTAGGTTGGAGGTGCTTTCGCGTCCACCGGCATCTGTGCTTGCTAACAGAACCTCCTCGGCTAACTGACGCTTTTCTTCCTGTGCCTCAACTCTTGAACCGTTGACCTCACCAGCCATCCTACAGCGGCCAACCCCGTGGCGGCTATGACTGCAAAAACAACAAACGCTGCAATGATCCACCAAACCGTTTCCGCCTGGGTACTCTGACCGTTTGCCCAAGACCTAACGTCGTCGTCAACTGACAACCAGGCAACGTACAAGAAAGTGCCGGAAGTCGCTAGAGAACCAAGGGTCTTGAACCACTCACTTTCACTTTTGGGCATCTGAGTGGGTACAGATAGCACCAGAACCAAACCGCTAACGCACCCTATAATCAGCGGTGTCCTTAGGATCTCTGCCTCGTCAGTCAGATTAGCTGCTACTAGCACCACCATCAGCAACGACGCGCCTGCCACAACATAACGCCATCCCATGCGCCAAGCCCACTGGCCAAAATGATTGCATACCCATGCAGGACCTCCCAAACGGAATTTTTCTGTGCATGCAAGCTCCTGACCCAAATCAGCCGCGGTACATCGAGAGCACAGGTAGCAACGCTGGCAAACCTCGGGGCCATACCCACAACCAAATGTCACATATCTAGTCGTGCATTCCTATACAAAACGTATGATACGGACGATCCATGGTGTAATTTGTCGTAAACATGCCAAGCATGGCGGCCAATTCGGCCAAGCATCTCTATTATAGCAAGAACATGCAGAGATGATCGTAGCCGTCTGCTGCACATAGCTATGACGATACAATCGGACAACTGCTAGCGTGCGGTAATCCAAAAAAGAGCGTTGACGATCGCAACAGGCCGTCGGAGCACGCAAATGTCCGGAACTGACAACCAAGGCCAACGAACGAAGTCCCGCTTCAATCTGCCTGCTGGTTTAATTTGTCTGCCGCACGGTTTCTGGTGTAGATTATTCGGCGGCAGCACCTCGTCGCATTGGTCTGGTTGCCGCCGCGTGCATCGGAATATCGCAGTCCTGGAGGGACACCCATGGCGGACGCACCCCTGTTCCCCGTTACCGTGGTCGGAAGCTGGCCCCGCTCCACCGAGCTGATCCGCGCCCTGCGCCGCAAGGAAGCGGGCGAGATCACTTACGCGGAGTTCAGTGCACTTGCTGACGACGAAGTCCTCGCCTGCATCCGTGCCCAGGAAGAGGCCGGCGTCGACATCATCAGCGACGGCGAGCAGCGTCGGGACAACTTCTACTCCTTCGCGGTGGACAAGCTCACCGGCATGCAGTTGATGAAGGTGTCGGAGTTGCTGGACTACTCCACCGACCGCGCCCGCATGGAAGAGGTGTTGCGCGCTCTCGACGTTCCCTCCTTTGCCATCAAGAGCCCGATCGTGGTTGACCGCATCGGCAAGCGGCAGGGACTGGCCCTGGATGAGCTGGCCTTCATGCGTGAGCACACCGACCACCAGATCAAAATACCGCTGCCCGGTCCCTACATGCTCACCCGCTCCAGCTGGTTCGAGGGTCTTTCCGACAAGGTCTATCCGTCGCCGGAAGACCTGGCCAAGGACGTGGTGGAAATCCTGCGGGAGGAGATCATCGCGCTGCGTGACCAGGGCTGCGACTTCGTCCAGCTGGACGAGCCCATCCTGAGCCAGGTGGTGTTCGGCGAAGAGAGCACCGAGACCTTCATGTGCGCCGCGCTGCCCAACCGCCGCGATCCCACCGACGAGCTCGAGATGGCGGTTCGACTGATGAACGAGACCCTCGAGGGCATCGAGGGTATCCGTACCGGTGTGCACATCTGCCGCGGCAACTGGAGCCGCAAGGAAGAAGTCCTGCTCACCGGCAATTACGGCCCCATGCTGCCCTACCTCATCCAGATGAACATCGACCAGCTGGTGCTGGAGTGTGCCACTCCCCGCGCCGGCGAAATGGAAGTGTTCAAGGAATACAGCAACGAGAAGGAGATCGGCCTCGGCGTGGTCAACCCGCGCACCGACGACATCGAACCGGCCAGCCAGATCGTCGAACGGGTCAAGGAACTGCTGCAGTACTTCGACCCCGAAAAGATCTACCTCAACCCCGACTGTGGCTTCGGCACCTTCGCCGAGCGCAACGTCAACACCCACGAGATGGCCGCCAAAAAGATGCAGGTCATCACCGACGCCGCGCAGATCCTCCGCGCGGAGTATGCGTAGCGATGACGCAGCGGGGTGGCCCCAAACACTGACCGCAGGGGGAATTCGGAGGGAGATAACCACCCACCTGCAACTGCAAGCGGCGACGCGCCACGAAATAACCGAGCAACATCAGTTTGGCGTTTTGGACAATTGGGTAGTGCGAGGTTCCCGGCACGACGAGTCCGGGAGGCCCAGCATGGCTTATTTGGGCTGGGTTGAGCACGGAGGTGTTGAGCGTTTGATGAGGGTGGCGGTTTCCATGGATGACCGCCGGATTGTCACAGCCTTTCTGGACACGGCGGCTACCGAAAAATTGAACAGCGCAGACTTCGATTACTTTCAGCGAAACTACGGCCGATTGGAGATACGAAATGAAGCTGAAAGTGCACTATGACCCTGATTGCGATGCAATTGGCGCGAACTACGAGCAGCCGCATGGCGCGACCTACGAGGTGGAAGGGCTCAGTTGGGTCATGGTAGACGTGCCGGACGAGGTAAGCAATAAAGCAGTTGGGTTGGAAGTCATTGGCATCAGCGCTTTCATTCCTCTGGGAAAGCGCGGCTACTGCGCGGAAACGGATACGCTGACGTTCGGCAATGGCACGGAAACGGCAACCATTGTCGCCGAAAACGGCGATCTAGTCGCGTATTGGCGCCGCGATCCATCGGCCACAGGCGGTTTGACAGCCATAGCGGTGGACCTGCGCAACGCGTCTAATCACCTAGCCTCGGTGATAGCAGCGATGCCCCAAGCAGCTACAACCCGCCAAGGCTGAATCGTAGCGACATCAACAAAACCCGCAACTAACCCATCCAGCAATGAGGAGCTATTCATGGCGCAAGAACAAAACCTCAACGGTCTGCCCCGGGAAAAACTCGCCGAAGTGCTCGACTCCTTCCGGGATCCGGACGTTTTCAACGCGGTAACCGGCCCGTGGAAGTCCCGTGTCGTCTGGCAGGACGGCATGCGCGCCCGCGCCTACATGCGCAACCACCAGGTCGACATGGACGAGCCGGGAGACCTCACCGCCACCGATGTGGCGGCCAGCGCCCACGAGCAATTGCTCTCCGCCATCGGCAGCTGCATGACCGTCGGCTTTGTGGTCAACGCCACCAAGCAGGGCGTCCGGATCCACGACTTGGAAGTCGCCGTGGAAGGCTACTTCGACAACATCCGCAAGTGGGCCGGTGTTGAGGACGAAGGCAATCCCGGCTACGGCAAGATCTCGGCCAAGTGCTTCGTTCGCGCCGACGCCGACGAGGACACCCTCAGGGAGATCTGGCGGCTGGCCGTGGAAGGCTCTCCCGTAACCCAGTCGGTGGCTAACCCCACATCCGTCGAAACCGAATTCGAAATGGTCGGGTAATGGCAACCTTCGTATCACCCGATTGGGTCGCCGAGCGCATCGGTCAGCCGGGCTATCTGATAATCGATCCCCGGTCGGCCATGCGCTACCTCATGGGCCACCTGCACGGCGCCGTCAGCGTCCCCTTCAAGAAGCTGCAGGGACCCTATGGGCGGTTAGGACCGCCCGAGCAGCTCGCCTCCGCCTTTGGCGACGTCGGCCTCGGGGACGCTGTTACTCCGGTCCTCTACGACCACCAGGACGGGCGCAACGCCGCCATGGCGGCCTGGGTACTGGAGTACCTTGGGCGTGAAGACGTCCACATCATGGACCTGCGCTACGAAACGTGGAAAGACGACGGCCGCGAGGTGCTTTACCGCCCGGTGCCCGCCAACGCGGCCAGCTTTACGGTCCGGCTGAACCCTGGCATCCGCGCCACCCTGGATGATGTGGCAGGCAGGGGATCTGCCAGCTTGGTGGATGCCCGCACCCCCGAGGAGTTCCGCGGCGAAGTCGAGATGGACGATCGCCCCGGCCACATTCCGGGCGCCATCAGCATGCCGCACGCCGACCTCGCAGGCGCGGACGGCAACCTGTACGCCGGTCAGGACACACTTCGGAAACGGTTGGCCAAAGCCGGCATCGCGGAAGGCGAACCGGTCATAGCCTACTGCCGGAGCGGAATCCGCGCCGCCGTAACGTGGCTGACCCTGGACCAAATGGGGTACAACGTCAGCCTGTACGACGGTTCCTATGCCGAATGGATGGATAGCGACCAACCGGTAGAAATGTGACACTCCCCTGAATGTGTGGCCGATAGGTTGCAACGACGGCAGCGGCGCCGCATATAGGCGTCAGACACAATAGACTACTCCTCTCGTGGATAACCGGACCAACTCGATCCACTGGAATATACATGTGTCCCAGCCCAGGCCCGCCCGTGCCCTAACGCAGGGTCTGCCCATCCACATGTAGACGGGCTGACTGCTTGGTGTGTGACCGCGTCGACGACGCAAGATTCATTGTTCGTTTAGGTTTTCGTACCCCGACACAGGCTTCCGCCGGCGCAGGGTGCTGCCCGTGTGATCCGAGGATTACCCGCCTAACAGTTGTACCGAGGCCGGCGGTTTTTGCGTGTCTACTCCCCAGTCCTCGCTTCGGACATTCTGCCCTGATAGTCGCCCGCACCAGGAGTACCCGCCGGGGACACTTGCTAAAAACCTGAGCGAATGTTTGACGATTGGCCAAAACTGCAAGGCGTGTTCTTGGGGTGAGAATGGGATGTTGGTTACGCTGGTGAAATGAGTAGAAAACCCTATCCCAGCGATTTAACCGATGCCCAGTGGAAGGAATTGGCGCCCCCGCTCCCGCCTGACACCACCAGGGGCCATCCCCGGACCACCGACCTGCGCGAGGTGGTCAACGGCATCCTGTACGTGTCGCGCGGTGGCATACCCTGGCACCTGATGCCCCATGACCTGCCGCCGTGGGGCACGGTCTGGTGGTACTTCAGGAAGTGGCGGGATGACGGTACCTGCGAACGTGTAGCGGAAGCTTTGCGGGCACGGGTGCGGGAAGCAGCGGGACGGGAGGCTATCCCCAGCGCGGCGATCATCGGCAGCCGGACCGTGAAGACCACGGAGAAGGTGGCCTCGGGGCCACGACGCTGGCAAACGGGTAACCGGACGCAAGCGGCACATCATGGTGGACACCATGGGATTGCTGCTGGCGGTGCCGGTCCATGCCGCCAACATTCAGGACCGGGACGGCGCAAGGCCGGTGTTGGCCAAACTGTTGGGTCGGTTCCCGGTGGATGCTCTACGACCGGTCAGTAGCTGACTGGTCGGCGAAAGTGTCAGTGTGATGGAGGACTTGACGGCGAATCGGCAAGAACAGACGAGGCTCCAAGTGTTCAACACCGTGTTGGAGCGCCGGCTGCCGATGGGGCAGGCCGCCGATATCCTGGAGATAAGTGAACGCCATGCCTGGCGAATTCTGGCGGCCTATCGGAGGGAAGGCGTCGCCCCACCGGCTCACGGAAACCGGGGCCAACGGTTGAACAAGAACCATGACGAGCGCACGGACAGCAGCGAAACATAGGGGCGTGTCGCCACGGTTCAGCTCATGCTCAAAAGGCTCCAACCCAAATGAGGCTATTTGTCGCCAACCCTCCTGGATTTATGTACCCTGCCACAGGCTTCCGCAGGCGCAGGGCGCTGTTCGTGTGATCCGATGATTACGGGCCAGACAGGTGTACCCGGGCCGGGCGTTTTCCCGCGTCTACTTTTCGATCGTCGCTTCGGAAATTCTGTCCTGACAGTCGCCCGCACGCGGGGCACACACCGGGGACATTCGACAAAGACTAAAGATGGGCTCTCTCATGTACGCGTGTACCGACATAAGCGCGCGGCGGGCACACCGGCCAATTTGGAAATCGGTCTGGGGCGAGTTATGTCGAACGAGATTTGCGGGATACAATTGCCGCCGCGCCGATTCCGAGACCCACCAACGGCGCGTCGATTCCGCCAAGCTACATAACATGCCGTACACGAGCGATTTCACACGAGCAGTGATGGTGCACTGATGGGTAGTCGGTCTCATTGGCTCGTCCGAATAGCGGTGCTGGTGGCCGCCATCGGCGCGGTGTCGCTGGCCTTCATGGCGATTGCGCTGGTTTCTTCCTCGGTTAGTGCGCATGGCGACGGAAAGGACGACCACCCCCCCCCGATCATGACGGTACGAATTGTCATAGCCAATATGACAGTACGTGGTGGGCGGATCACGACCACGACGGCGGACGGAGCTGGGGCACCACCAACTGCCTCGACCAGGTGTTCATCACCACGGATCTGGACCCACTAGACGAGGAGAATGATTACAAACGCAAACGCTTTTGGGCCTCCCGGAAGACTTACCCACACTTCCACACCGGCCCGAATGATGGCGGTGTTCCAAATGGCGACGGGTGGACGAGTGACCCCTGCGATGGTGGACACATCGACCTACATCACAGACCACAAACCTACACGGAGCTCAATGGAACAGAAACATATACAGTCCCGGGCAGTTCGGTCCTTCGCTGTGATTCGAACGACTCTCTGCCCCCACTAGGTGGCGGCGGTGGCGATGGAAGCACCGGCGGAGGCGGTGGTGGCGGTGGCGGTGAGCAGCCCACCGAGGATCCCACCACGGAGCCCACCGAGGAGCCCACTGCGGAACCGTCCCCCGTGCCATCCCCGGAACCGTCTCCTGAACCATCCCCTGAGCCGTCTCCGGAGCCGTCTCCCGAACCATCACCGGAGCCGTCGTTGCCGCCTCCGACGCCGGTGCCGGACGACGATGACGACGATGATCCCCCGGTGGTGAGGAGCACGCGGGCGGTGCCGCCTCCCAAACCCACGGCCAAGCCTACGGCCGCCCCGACGGCAACGGCCGCGCCGACCGCGACTGCATTGCCAACGCCTACCGCATTGCCGACCGCGACCGCAGTGCCAACTGCCACGGCGGCGCCAACTCCAGAACCGACGGCCACGCTGGCACCGGAACCGACGGCGACACCGGAACCGGAGTCGGCGACAACCCCAACGCCTACGCCTACGCCAGCACCGGTCATAGCGTCCGCCTTGGGACCCACCAATACTCCAACACCCGTTCCGACTCCGGAGCCGACGACGGATCCGGCTCTGGCCATGCTGTCACCGACGCTCACACTCGTGCCCGTACCGACGGCGGCGTTTGTGATCGAAGCCGGGGTCATACCACCGGCAACGCCGGAGGCGGAGACGGTGCCGGAACGGGTTCGCAGCACCCTCGTGGGCGCGGCCAACACGCTGCGGGACCGCAATACGCTGATCATCCTGCTCATCGTCATCGGCGCAATGATCGGCGGTATTTTCCTCTACCTGGTGCTGCGCAGAAGGTAGTCAGATCGGTCATCGGTTGGACCTGATCCGCCCGACGGGGCCGCGTGGCGCACGGGCCGGATAGTGCGGTCGTGGGGCCGGATCCGGCAGAAGCCGGGCCAGATCTACGTTGCGCCGCGGGCCACAACATGGCAATCTCCCGGTAGTGAATCGGAAACATCCGCGACCACAAAGGAGCAACCCATGACACCGAACCTGGTGCCCTACCTGCTTTACGAGCCCGAAGAGTCGGGGATACTGTGGATCAAGTTCAACCGGCCCGAACGGATGAACGCGTTGATCGGCTCATCCGAGGAGAACGGAACCGTCGCCAAGGTGGGCGAGTACCTGCGCGCCGGCGACGACGATCCCAACGTGCGGGTAATGGTGCTCACCGGCGTGGGTCGGGGCTTCTGCTCCGGCGCCGACATGCGGCGGGACACGCCGGCCGACCTGACCGGCGAGAATTTCGTGGGCAACCGGGGCACCACCGAAGGGCCGGACGCGGCCCGGGAGCACTTCTTCCACGGCTTCACCAAGCTGCACCGGGACATCTCGCAGGTGCGCAAGCCGACCATCGCCATGATCAACGGCCCGGCCGTGGGCTCGGGCATGGACATGGCGCTGCACTGCGACATCCGGCTGGGCTGTGAGAACACCCGCTTCATCGGCTACCAGCAGCTGGGGCAGATCATCGAGAACGGCGGCAGCTACTACCTGCCCAAGATGGTCGGTCTGGGCCGGGCGCTGGAGTTCGCCTACACGGGTCACCTGGACGCCCAGCGCGCTTATGAATGGGGCATGCTGAACTACCTGGTGTCGTCAGAGGAACTGGAACAGGCCACCCGCGACCTGTGCGACCGGATCATCCGCACGCCGCCCATGGTGCAGTGGATCAGCAAGCGCATCATGCGCGCTGCCTTGGACAGCACGCTGGAGACCACCATGACCCTGACGTCCAACGCCGGCGGCATCCTCAATGGTTCCGAGGACGCACAGGAGGCGCGGCAGGCATTCCTGGAGAAGCGGGCACCGGAGTTCAAGGGGCGGTAGGCAGCGGTTCAGGTATAATCGGGGGCACTGCCCATTGCGTCGGAAACGAGGCTAACTCGCCAAGCGCTCAGAGGTTCAGCATGACCACCGCCAACAGCGCCATCACCAAGCTCGAGCAGCCCGGGGAATTCTTTGTGTTTCCGGACCCGCCGGAAATTCCCGAAGACAAGATGACCAACTTTGACCACCTCGCCGTCAACGGCAACGTCCACCATCTGGCCATCCACTTCGGCAACCCCGAAACCACCCTGGTGGCCGGCGAGCGCTACTTGGCCCTCGCGCCAACCCGGGATATGACCGGTCTGCGTTACCCTGACCTGCTGATGGCTTTCGGCGTGGACCCGGCGGCCTATCACCGCCGCCGGGCTTATGTCATCGCAGACCAGGGCAAGCCGCCAGATTTCGTCATGGAAGTCGCCTCTCCCAGCACCAGGCGCATCGACGCCACGAACAAACGCATCGATTACGCGGCGCTGGGTATCCCCGAATATTGGCGCTTTGACGAGACCCTCCGGCGCCGCGGCCCCCGGCTGGCCGGCGACCGCCTGGTGGACGGCGCATACCAACCCATCCCCATCGAGGAGGTGGCAGAAGGCGTCCTGCAGGGCTATAGCGCCGTTCTGGACCTGAACCTCCGCTGGGAGGAGGGCCACCTGGGGTGGTATAACCCGGCGACCGGCCGGCACATTGTGACTTTCTCTGACGAGCGGTCCCGCGCCGACCTCGCCGAGGCGGAACTCAACGCCGAACGAGAGGCCCGCGTCGCCGAGCGCGCTGCCGCCGAAGCCCGCATCAGCGAACTGGAAGAGCGGCTCCGCCGTCAAAGTTCCTGACTCGTCCGGCGAAGCCGCCCCACACTAGGCGCGAGCCCCGTTCAATCGGCAAAGGTCAGCGTCTGTCCGAACCGCTCCCCGTGGGTGATCTCCGACATCGGCTTGCGTGGCGTCCCAGTTCCCGCCGGTCTCATGACGCGGTAACCGAAGGGCAGCACGGTGACCAGCTCCATGTCCTCGGGAATGTCCAGCAGCGCCTTGACCTCGGTCTGCTGCTCTCCCCGTATGCCCACGAAGCACGTCCCCAGCCCCTCCGACCATGCCACCAGTTCCATCTGCTGCAAGGCCCGGCCGGCGTCCAGCTGCGGGCGCCTCGTTTCTCCCATCACCACCGCGATAGCCAGCGGCGCCTGCCCGATAAACGCCCCTTGCGTGCAGATGCGCCCCAGCTCGGCGATAGTGTCTCGGTCCCTGATCGCGATGAAGTGCCAGGGTTGGGTGTTGCTGGAACTCGGCGCCCACCGTGCAGCTTGCAAAATCTTGTGCAGCACGGCGTCTGACACCGGGGCATCGGTGAAATCGCGCACGGTGCGGCGGGTCCTGATGGCATTGAAGACGTCCATGTTTGTACCTCCGACTAAACTGTCGGGTCGTTTTCGCAACGGTTGAATGGGCGTGAGAGTCTTTATCGCACCGGCGGCCACATTATCCAGCCACGGCGTCCGGTGTTGCGCAGGCGCAGCAGGTGGCCGCCCAGCGTGGTGACGTACAGGCTGCTCTGGTCGGCGTCGCCGAAGCAGCAGTTGGTGGGCATGTCCACCCCCACGGGCATGGGGTACGTCTCCAGGACCCGACCCTCCGGCGTCCAGACGTAGATCATCGGGCCGGGGCCAGTTGCCCAGTTGCCAGCCGTACCGACGATGTTGCCCTCGGAGTCCAGGCACATCCCGTCGATGCCACGCTGCGGGCCGCGGTGATCGGAGCCGAACTGGTGCAGCACGATGTACTGCCCCAAGGACCCGTCGTCGTTTATGGGATACGACCGCAGCTCCCGCACGCCGGTCGGTTCTGGATCGGTCTGGATGATGTAGAGGGTGCTGTCGTCGGGGGAGACCAGTAGGCCGTTGGTGCCGGTGGTATCGAAAGTCACCTGCTGGCAGGTGTAACTGCCGTCGGCTTGGGGGTCGGCGCGTAGGATGTCGCGCCCCGCCATCTCGGGCTGCTCGCTGGGGTCGATGTTGACGGCGTTCCAAGGGTTGCTGAACCAAACGCGGCCCTGCCGGTCGATGGCCAGGTCGTTTGGGGTGTTCAGCCGCTGGTCGCCCAGGTGGTCAACAATAGTGGTCGTGGTGCCGTTGGCCTCGAACCGCACGATGGCCCGTCCACCGGAGCAGCAACCGTAGAGCCGGCCCTCGGCGTCGCATGCCAGCCCGTTGGTGTGGTTGGTGTTCTCGCGATATACCGTGCACTCGCCAGTGTCAGGGTGGTATGCCATGATCCGGCTGGCTGGGATGTGGGTGAACAGAAGGCGGCGGCCATCCCAGGCGGGTCCTTCGGTCAAGCGGCTGAAGGGTCCGGCGACGTGCTCCCATTGCAGTGACATATTGTCCTCCTGGATCAGGTATGGGAAGTTGCTTAAACGGAGCCGGGCCGGCACGGTTCCGACAAACGGAGATGCGTCGCGGGTCACTCGGCGTGGCGCCATTGTATGCCACACCACCGGCAAAGTCATCGCAGCGGAGTTGGTCGGAACCAGGGACGCCGGATCACGGCTTGTTTGGCGGCGACATTTACCGTTATAGTGTTGACACTTATCGCAAGTTTGAATTCATCCTAAACGGGGGTTGTTGAGATGACACAGAGCAATCGATTGCGCAGCGGTAACGTAACCGCGCCGGAAACCGGTATGAGCGTTTACGAGGCGATCCACAACCGCCGGATGAACAACGAATTTTCGGAAGACGTTCCCAGCCGCGAATCCCTGCAGCGGATGCTGGACGCCGCGGTGTGGGCGCCTAACCATCGGTTGACTAATCCGTGGCGGTTCTTCGTGCTGGAAAAAAGCGGGACAAAGCGGGCCGAGGTAGCACAGCTGGCTTATGACCACCTGTTCGCGCGCAACGGCAACCATGAAAACGCCGACGGCAGCCGCCAGCGAGTGCTGGACGCTCCCGCCCTCATCTACGTCTACAGCGTCCCAGCCGACAGCGAGGAAATGACCCAGGAGAACTACGCGGCGGCGTGCTGCGCGGTGCAGAACCTGCTGCTGGCCGCCGTGGCCGAAGGCCTGGCCGGCGACTGGAGCACCGGCAACACGACGCGGCACGCCCAATTAGCTGAGACCCTTGGCGGAGAGCCCGACTGGACGATGGTGGGCGCGCTGTTCATTGGACACCCGTCGCGACCGTCAGCGTCGGTGCGGGCGCCGGCAGACGAGGTTACCGCCTGGCTGTAGCAGCAAGACACGGGTCGCAAAATCCGGTCGTCGCCGTGCGTTGCTGTTCGGCAATTGGGATCAGCGTAGCGCGACGTGTCGATGGCGCGGCGGCAGAGTTCATCTGATGCCGCGACGCGATCGGCGCGCCTGACCTGCAATACCGGTCTCGATATGTTGGTCACGGTGATACCTGGGGCGGTGTGACTTACCTCCTGCTTTCCGGTGGCTCGGTTGGTGGTTTGATTTGGGTGTCAGGCGTTGCGGTTTCGGGACGGTGTCGGAGCACGGCCAACACTTTTTTGCTCGCATAGTTTTTGAGTCCCAAGCTTCCGTGACCCGCGGGCAGCCGGCTAATGAGACCGGTGCCGCACGGCACGGGGCGGAGGTGACACCCGCAGGGTCGACACTCGGCCGCCCCGTCGAATAAAGAGAGGGTAGCGGCCGCTGGCGACCAAGATGCGAAGAACCGACTGGGCCGTTGCCGACCCGAAACCGTATCGCCTAGCTATTCGGATGTAGGTTTGGCGACGCCGCTGGCCTGGCGGCGGGATTGCCTGACGGGATTATTATAGAACACACGTACTATGCGATGCAAGAGGTGAGTGGCAACGGGATGGCGAAATCGGGGGCGGCCGACTGGCAACGCGAAGGAGAGCGGCAGAGTGGAAACCATGCTGCCGGAGGTTGGTCGCTGCGACACCGGGATTGACGCGCTTCGCTAGCACTGACGGTTTCACGGCACCGGACAGCGTCATAGTTTCGCCCGCGGGGCGAGGGGGGCCGAGTTGCGCTATACTGACCGCCGATTCATAGCACAAGGAGTTTCCCATGCCCTGGGCTGAGACCATCGTTGACACCCTGAAGAAGTGGGACACGTCGCTCATCGCCTACGTGCCCGACATTTCCATCGACCGGGTGACCAGCATCATCAACGAAGACCCGTTCTTCCACCTGGTTTCCTGTACCCGCGAGGAAGAAGCCATCGGCGTCGCGGTGGGCAGCTACGCCGTCGGGCGCAACGCCGCGGTGTTCATGCAGTCCAGCGGGTTCGGCAACAGTGTCAACGCGGTGGCCAGTCTGTGTCTGCCGGCGCGGACGCCCATTCCCATCTTCATGAACCTGCGCGGACAGGTCGGCGAGTTCAACATCTCCCAGGTCGCCATGGGCCGCAACACCACACGTATCCTGGACCTGTTCGGCATCGCCAACTACACCATCGAGAGCGAGGACCGGTTGGACACGTTGCTGGACGGCGTGATGAAGCTGTGCCACGCCCACCGCAATCCGGTCGCCATCTGCATGACCCCCATGCTTCACGGAGGCAAAATTGCTTAGGTTCGACGCCACCCAACTGGTCCTGCGCCACGCCGGGGATTCGCCCATCGTGGGCAACCTGGGCCCCACCAGCGACGAGCTATACCACGCCGGCCACCGCGACCGGAACTTCTACACCTACGGCAACATGGGGCTGTGCTCGTCCATCGCGCTGGGAATGGCCCTGTCCACCGACGACAAGGTGATCTCGCTGGACGGTGACGGCTCTCTGCTCATGAACCTGGGCGCAATCGCCACGATCGGGCGGGAGAACCCGTCGAACCTGATCGTGGTGGTTTGGGACAACGAGATGTGGGGACAGACGGGCGGACAGCCCAGCCACACGGCCACCAATACCAACCTGGAAGAGGTCGCCAACTCCTGCGGCATCACCAAGACTACCACCGTGAACGACCTCGAAACGCTGGAAGAAGCCTTCGGCCGCGCCATGCGCGAGCCGGGCCCCTGGTTCATCGTCGCCAAGATCGAAGAGGCCGACGAGTACATGCCCGTGGCCCCCGTGGAGCCCGAGTTCACGCTGTACAGGTTTCGGAATACGTACGTGGGGTAGTGCCAGTTACCAAACATTCGTCGCGAACACCAGTTTGGCTTTTCACTGACTGCATTGAATTGGAGACCAAAATGAACGCCGGTGACGCGTGGCTGGGTGCAATAGCCGAACGATTAAAGGATGAATGGGAAAAGGGTACAGCTCAATTGCCTGAGAGGCTACGGGTCAGAGACCTTCTATCCAAATATGGTTTTCTTAGGCGCGGGAATTGGATCAACAGCCGTATCATCAACCGGGTGGAACAGCTAGACCTGCGCACGGTGCCCGATTTCACCACTACATGGTTAGATGCGACGATTTCGATTGAACTGGACCCTGAATACACTGGCGCAATTTCCGACGCCGATCGGCCCGATCCGACCCGCCGAATTGACTCGCTGGCTGCAGCTCACAATCCGCCTGTCAGGGTGAGCCCAACCACTCGGCTGGAAGTTGCGATTGCAGAAATGCTTCTACATGATTTCTCTCAACTACCTGTAGTGTCGGGTACGCACGACGTTAAAGGCATCATCGATTGGCAATCTATTGGTGCCCGCCTTGTGCTGGGGCGCGAGTGCCAGTTTGTGCGTCAGTGCATGGAGCCAGTAGGGCGAATTCCGAAGGTGGAAATTCCCAAGGAGGCCTCCCTGTTTGAAGCTATAGGCATCGTGGAAGAGCAAGGGTATGTACTGGTACGAGACCCAAAGGCAGGTAACGTCATTAGCGGGATTGTGACCGCTACAGACCTCTCAAATCAGTTCACATTGCTGGCTGAACCTTTTCTCCTCATAGGAGAAATAGAGGGCCATTTGCGCAATTTGATCCACCGCAAGTACACGCTCGAAGAGCTTAAGGCAGTCGGTGGGCAACAGATTAATGGCTCGGCAGATCTCACACTCGGTGACTACTGCCAACTACTGGGAAAACCAGAAAACTGGGAACGGCTGAAACTGAATATTGACCGCGCCACATTCTGGAAGCGGTTGGATTGCGTCCGAAAGATACGAAACAATATCATGCACTTTAATCCGGACGGTGTTGAAGACGATCAAATGCAGATACTGCAAGAGGTCGCCCGGTTCTTTGATCATTTGGTCACTATGGAAGTAATCTAAGGTTAATCTGCCGCCATGGAACGCAGAAAGCCCAAGATTATCTTGGGCTATCGAGACGGGTTGGAGATTACACACGGCCCTCAGCAAGGGGTCGTATTGCTCCGAGACCCGATGCCCGCCGGTATCCAGCGTTGAAACGAGAGAACGGCGTTGCCGTGTGACCTCTCGCCGGCCGTAACCATCCCCAACCACGACTTCATGCTATACCCAATTGGGTATGTCGTCAAAGTCCGGTTTGCCAGCCCCCGCCCGGTTGGTCTATGATTGAGCTAGCGGCCGAGGCCGCTCACTTACGCTTATGGCGCCGAGGAGATGACCAGCCCGATGACGCAGGCTACGAGCTCTTTACCCATCGAGCCCGACGCTAACGGGGCAGTCGCCATCGCCCATAGGAACGTGGACGCGGACGCGCTGCCTGGAGGCCTCACCGCTGACGACCTGGTGGAAGTGTGCCGGCAGATGATCCTGGTGCGGACGATGGACGAACGCATCTGGATGATGAACCGGCAGGGCAAGGTGCCCATCGCGGCGTCATGCCAGGGGCACGAAGCGGCGGAATTGGGTTCTCTGCTGGCGGCGCAGAAGGACGGCGACTGTTTCCTCTTCCCGTATTACCGGGATCTGGCCGTCAAGATGGCGGCCGGTCTCACGCCGCGCCAGGTGATGCTGTCCTTCATGGGCAAAGAGGGCGAGCCCTACTCGGGAGCGCGACAATTCCCGCTGCAGGGTGCGGACCTGCCCCGAAACATCATCCAGATATCCAACGTCGTCGCCGCCGGATTGACCCAGAGCGTCGGCTACGCGCTGGCGTGCAAGATGATGGGCGAAGACACGGTAACCATCTGCTACTTCGGCGACGGGGCCTCCAGTCAGGGCGAGACCCATGAGGCGATGAACTTCGCGTCCATCCACCGGGTGCCGGTGATCTTCATCTGCGAGAACAACAAGTACGCCATATCGACGCCGATGGATTCGCAGATGGCAATCAGCGATGTGGCGGCCCGGGCCGAAGGCTACGGTTTCCCTGGTTTCGTAATCGACGGGCTGGACCTCGTCGCCTGTTACGAGGCGACCCGAGAGGGGATAGCCCACGCTCGCAGCGTCGGACCGGTGTTGGTGGAGATGAAGGTGGAGCGGTTCATGCCCCACACCACCGACGACGACGACCGCCGCTACCGGGACCGTGACGCCCTTGACGCCGCGCGGCAGTTTGACCCGGTCGCCGTTTTCCCATCCCAGATGGTGGAACGTGGCATACTGACCCAGGAACAACTGGACGGGTTCCGCGCCGACGCCCAGCAGCAGGTCAACGACGCCACCGACTTCGCCGATGCTGCCCAGCCCCCCGACGCATCTACGATCTACGATCACCTGTACGTGTAACAACCTGCAATGATCGGCTCGGGCCTGCCATCCCGTCTCGCTGGCGCCGGCCCTCGCCTAATCCAATGAGCCAGATCGAAGGTTGCGATACCTAGCCAGACTCATCCGCATTCTTGTTATTGGCGGCGTCTATGCGCTGGTAATATGGTACGGACTGATCACCACTGCCGACCTGGAAACGTCGCCTATCTTGACCAAAATAGCTATCGGCGTGATAGCGCTAGGCATTACGGGCAGCATATACACCATACTGGTGCAAGTAGCCAAAGAGATCAAGGGAGCTACCATGGTACTCGCTGAATTTTTGAATCGGCATCTATTGGAACCACAAAAGCAGCGACTTCTGAACCAGGGACGTGCGGAAGGAAAGGCTGCGGTCCGAGCAGAAGCCCGGGCGGAAGCTCGCGCCGAGATAATTGCAAACGTTCGCGCGCGGTTGCTCGAAGAGGGCATTGACCCGGATCGTATTGTGCCACCGGAGGAGATGGATGGCGCGGACCCTTCAAGTACGTGATCGTATCCGTCGTTCCCGACCCTTGACCACCTCGGCAGGTAGGAAGCCTCATGGCAGAGATGACCATAATTGAAGCCGTGCGTTCGGCGCTCCACGAAGAGATGGAGCGGGACGAGCGCGTATTCGTCATGGGCGAGGACGTGGGCCAGCGCGGTGGCGTGTTCCTGGCCACCCAGGGGTTCATTGAAGATTTCGGACCAGAGCGAGTGATCGACTCCCCGCTGGCGGAGGCATCCATCATGGGCATCGCCCTGGGCGCAGCCTTCCGCGGGATGCGGCCGATACCGGAGGTGCAGTTCTCCGACTTCGTCTGGCCCAGCGTGAACCAGCTGATCGGCGAGGCTGCCCGGGCCCACTATGGCACCAATGGCGCGCTGAAGGTGCCGATGACGGTACGCATACCCTACGGTGGGGGGATACGCGGCGGGTTGTTTCACTCCCAGAACGTGGAGGCCCTGTTCTTCCACACGCCAGGCCTGCTGGTGGTGACGCCGTCCACTCCATACGAGGCTAAGGGGCTGCTCAAGTCGGCGATCCGGGACGACAACCCGGTCATCTTCCTGGAGCACAAAAAGACCTACCGACTGGTGAGGGGGGAGGTGCCCGATGGGGATTACACGCTGCCCATCGGACCGGCGGATATCAAGCGAGCGGGCTCGGACGTTACGGTGGTGAGCTATGGCCTGGCCATGCACTACTGCCTTGCGGCGGCGGAAGCCGTGGCCGCGGACGGGGTCAGTACCGAGGTGGTGGACCTGCGCACCCTGAAGCCCCTGGACACCGAGACCATCCTGGAATCGGTCAAGAAAACCGGCAGGCTACTGGTGGTGCACGAGGACAACATCAGCGGCGGCATCGGCGCCGAGATCGCCGCGCTGGCGGCGTACGAGGCCTTCGAATACCTGGACGCCCCCATCGCCCGCCTCTGCGGTCCCGACGTTCCGACGATGCCCTTTGCCCAGACGCTGGAAGACGCCTACATGCCCAGCCCGGACTCCATCGCCGCCGAACTGCGCCGCCTGGCTGCCTACTGATCACGCCCAGCGAATAACCAAGGACTGTCCCGTGGCTCAACTGATTGAACTCCCCCACGTCGGCGAGAGCGTCGTCGAAGGCACCATCGGCAAGTGGCTCAAGCAGCCGGGCGACCGGGTGGAACGGTATGACCCTCTGGTGGAGGTGGTAACCGACAAGGTGACCATGGAAGTGCCCTCGCCGGTCTCCGGCGAATTGCTGCGGATCATCGCCCAGGAGGGCGAGACCGTCCCCATGGGCGCACCCATCGCGGAGGTGGACGCCGACGGCGGCGGGTCATTCCCCAGCGAATCGCCAGCCGCAGTTGCGGCGCCAGCGCCGGCGCCCGCACCTGTTCCGTCTGCGACTCCGCTCGCTTCGCCGACTCCGACGTCGTACCTCATCACCGACGCCCGGCCGGTGGGACCTACGGGCGGTTCGGCAGTGGAAGCGCAGAGCCAGGAAGTGGCGCCTCCGACCGAACCGGCTCCGGCGGCGGCAGTAGCACCGACGGCGATCCGAGCGGTTGACCAAGCCCAGGAAACGACCGTTGAACGAGCGCCCAACCGCCTGTCTCCCGCAGTGCGCCGGCTGGCCGCCGAGCACAACCTGAACGTCGACCGCATCGCCGGCACCGGCATGGGCGGCCGGGTCACCAGGAACGACGTGCTCCGCTACCTGGAGCAGCAGCCGGCGACCGTCACGGCAGCTCCCGAGCCTCCGCAGGTTGTTCCCGCTCCTGCACCGACCGCGGCACCAGCACGGGCTGACGAGGAGCGCGTCCCATTGACCCCCGTGCGCCGCATGATCGCCGACGCCATGGTGCGCTCCGTGACCCAGATCCCCCATGCTTGGAGCATGGTGGAGGTGGACATCACGGACCTGGTCGGCCTACGCAACCGTGAGCGCGATCAGTTCCGCGCCCGCGAGGGCGTCAACCTGACCTACCTGCCCTTTGCGCTGAAGGCTGTCGCCTCCGCTTTGAAGGACAATCCGACGATGAACGCGTCGTGGGGCGACGACTGCATCGTCCTCAAGCGGCGCATCAACCTGGGTATCGCGGTGGCGGCGCCGACGGGTCTGGTGGTGCCGGTGATCCACGACGCGGACCGGTTGAGCATCGCCGGCCTGGCCCACGCGGTCGCAGATCTTTCCGGTCGAGCGCGAGCTGGCAGCCTGCGCCTCGAAGACGTGCAGGGCGGCACGTTCACGGTGAACAACACCGGCGCCCTCGGCAGCGTCCTGGGCGGACCGATCATCAACCACCCCCAGGCCGGCATCATAACCACCGAGGCGTTGCAGCAGCGCCCCGTGGTCATCAACGACGCCATCGCCATACGCTGGATGATGAACCTGTGCCTGTCCTTCGACCACCGGATCAACGATGGCGCCGAATCCGGCGCGTTCATGCAGTCGGTGAAGGCTCGCCTCGAGGCGATGGATGGCGACACGCCCATCTACTGACGGCACGGAAATCGCTGCGGGTGACGGACCCTGCCGCATCATTCGGGCCGGCGTGGTTGGGTATCAAGAGGCGTGGGACTGGCAGGTGCGCATCGCCAACGGCGTCCGTGACGGCACCGAGCCCGAAACCCTGCTGCTGCTGGAGCATCCCCACACGTACACGCGGGGTCGCCTGGCTCCGGATACCGACCTGCTGCTGGACGAGGCGACGCTGGCCGCTCGGGGCATAGCCGTGGTGGAAACGGACCGCGGCGGCCTGATCACCTACCACGGCCCGGGTCAGTTGGTGGCCTATCCCATCATCCGGCTGCGCGGGCGCGGCGGCCCGCACTGGTACGTCCGCACCCTGGAGCGGGTGATCATCGGCGTCCTGAGCGGGTTCGGCTTGGCTGCAACCACCGTGGAAGGGCGCACCGGGGTCTGGACGGCGGACGGCCAGCGCAAGATCGCGGCGATTGGCGTGAAGATTGCCGGCGGCGTCGCCTACCACGGCTTCGCCATCAACGTGGACCCCGACCTGGCCATGTTCGACGGCATCGTACCCTGCGGCATCACCGACCGCACAGTCACCAGCATGGTTGCCGAGTTGGGGAGGGCGGTGGGTATGGATGTCGTGGCGGACAGTGCGGTGGGGCGGTTTTGCGTGGAACTGGGGTTAGTCGCAGATAGGGTATGAAGCCAAGGAGACAATGCTAATGACTTCGACCGCGTCCACAGGCTGGGCCAGTTTCTATCAAGCGATCGCCGATGCGCTGCTGCGGTACAGGCACAACCGGAGCCCACTTGTTGAAGCTATCAGTGATATAGCAGATAGACGGCGCGAATTGCCATTCGCCATAAACGATCAGTTTCCGGATGGTTCCACCGGCCCGCTACAAGACATATGCCCTTTTACCACTATAGGGCTGTTCAACCGTCGCCTTACCGACGCGAATCGCGGGGCTATAGCAGATGAACTGACACAGTTCCTTGGAGTTGCAGAACCCACCCTAAAATTATCAACAGATGACGATGGGATCCCCCTGCTGAATAATCAGCGGAGTTGGTTCTTTCACTACGCGAGGCGCCGCCGGGACGGCCATATCGACAGGTTGTGGCAAGTTTTCGCCGATGCAATTGCCTTTGCTGATCGCAGGTTTGACCCATCCGATTTCATTAGCTCGTTCGACGCTGCTGAGGCCCAACCCCTCGTCGCCTACAATCTCACGATGGGTCTTTACTGGGCACGTCCCTGGTGGTACGTACCATTGGACAGAAATTCTCGAAGGTACATTACCAATCGGTTGCGCGTTCAATTACCTCGAACTGTTCCATCCGGTGCTCTCTATGTGGCGTTGTGCAACCAATTGGAGGAACGGTTCAAAGAGAGCGATTTCCCTGTACACTCCTTCCCTGAGCTTTCTTGGGCAGCCTATCAACCCGACCGATCCATTCCGACTCCGACGCAATACCCGCCCTCACCTCCGCGTGAGCTCAGTCCAGAGCCGATACGGGTGCGTGTACCAGACTATAGCATCGAAGACATTCTCACCGACGGCTGCTTCCTCGACCGCAACACCCTGGACGCAATGCTCCAGCGTCTCCAAACCAAGCAGAACCTAATTCTTCAAGGCCCTCCTGGCACCGGCAAGACGTGGCTGGCCAAAAAACTGGCCTACGCTCTCATCGGGCGCAAGGACGATCACCGTGTCCGGCCGATGCAGTTCCATCCCAACCTGTCCTACGAGGATTTCGTGCGGGGCTGGAGGCCACAGGGGAATGGACAGCTCGCGCTAGTAGACGGGCCATTTCTGCAAGTAGTGGAGGACGCGCGGAAAGATCTCGACAACGACTATGTGATGGTCATCGAGGAGATCAACCGGGGCAATCCAGCCTCGATCTTCGGCGAAATGCTCACCCTGCTGGAATCAGACAAACGCAAACCCGAAGAGGCTCTTGCGCTGGCCTACCGGCTCGAATCGAGTGAGCGCGTATACATTCCACCCAACGTTTACGTCATTGGCACCATGAATCTGGCCGACCGCTCGCTGGCGATGGTGGATCTCGCGTTGCGCCGACGTTTCGCTTTCTTCGACTTGGAGCCGATGCTCAACGATATCTGGCGCGATTGGGCGTATCAGCGGTGCAACACCAACGGATCATTCGTCGATGACATCAAGGAACGCATCACACCGTTGAACGAGCAGGTCGCCGCTGACCGGAATCTGGGCCGCCAGTTCCGTATCGGCCACAGCTTCGTAACGCCCGGCCCCAAAGAAATAATAGACGAACCCGCGGAATGGTTTGCCCAGATAGTGGAAACCGAAATCGTGCCGCTGCTGCACGAATACTGGTTTGATCAGCCTGATAAAGTTTCCGACGCTCGGTCGCAATTGCTGAGCGGGTTGTGACCACCACAACGGAAACGCGCGTTGCTGGATACATCGACCGGATTCCAGTACGGAATATCTGGCTGCTTCTCCTGTACGCATCCCAGTTGTACCGGGAACTGCCCGAAGCACGGCGCGTCAAATTGGAAGAAGCGCCTGATGAAATACCCGAGCTGGTGGCCGAATTGCTCGCCAACGCGGTGCAACGGCGGCTGCGGCGCAATCTGTCCCTTGGCTACCGGCGGCGGGCAGACGATCTCAACCGAGTGCGGGGGAGGATTGACCTCCTGCGTACGGAACGACGGCAGTTGTTACAGCGGGCGCGAGTGGCGTGTGTGTTCGACGAACTGACCGTCGACACGCCGCGCAACCGCTACGTCAAGGCGGCATTGTTGCGGCTGACGCATGTGGTCAAACAAGCTGACTTGGCGCATAAGTGCCGCGACCTGGCCGCCCGACTGGAACATGCGGGGGTGCAGGATGTGGCGGATGCAAAGCGGGCCGGCAGAGACCTGCTGCGTAACGAGCAAGGATGGGCGGACGCCGAGGAGCGACGAATGCTGGCGGCGGCGCAGCTGGCTTTCGATCTGGCGATTCCCACCGAGGAAGCGGGCAGCGCCCTGCTGGCAGTAGCAGACCGCGAGGCGAACAAGGGCTGGAAGCTGTACGAAGATGCAGTGGCCGGCTTCTACGACGCGGTGTTACCGCACGGTAAATGGAGGGTAAAACCTCAACACCGCCTCAGTTGGCAACTTGTGAACCCAACTCCCAGCTTACGAGAGTTCATGCCGGGAATGATCGCCGACATCGTTATGGACTGTCACAACCTGAGAAATCCATCTGAAGGCCGGCGCATCGTTATCGACACCAAGTTCATGTCCATCATCACGAGCGGATGGCAACGCGAACAGTCGCTCCGTTCCGGCAACATCTACCAGATCTACGCCTACCTGCGCTCTCAGGAAGACACCGGCGATCCGCTATCCAGTAATGCCACCGGCGTGCTGCTCTACCCTTCCCTCGGCGTGGACTACGACGAGGAGGCAACCATTCAGGGTCACCGCATCCGTTTCGCGACCGTCGACCTAACCGCCGACACCCGGACCATCAGGTGTCAGCTCCTGCGGATTGTAGAGGCGTAACCGACGGGGAGCGTCAGCTTATCCGCGGGCGGCTGCCGTTCGCGTCGTCCCCGGCAGGACCGTCGTCGCGGAGGCTGCGGCGGCGAGCGCGCGGGCTGCGCTCCGGCTCGGGATCCGCCGGCGCGGGATCCGGCCCGGCTGGCTCGGAAGACTCGGCCTCTGCACTCTCGGTGGCCGCCGGTTCGGGGCCAACATCGCTGGTCGCATCAGTAACGTCGGCGGCCGTGGATTCCACCACATCAGGCGCCGCTGCTTCCGAGTCGGGTTCCTCCGTCGGCGCGTACTGGGGATAGGCGCGGCGGAAGTCGGCCAGGGCCGAATCCAGGTGGATATGCATCTCCTCCGGTTCGCGGACCTGGAGCGGGATACGCCGGCGGTTCATGGTGTACACGCGGAGGGGATCGCCCATCATTCCGCGATCACTCACCACTTCGCGGATGTCACTGAAATGGATGGTCCGTCTCCTCGGAGTGCCAAACATGATGATCAGGGCATCGGAATAGACCCGGTATTGGCGCGGCGACGTGAGCCAGGAATAGGCTCCCACGCCCAATCCCACGACGATCAGCAAAAAGGCCCCGCTGCCGCCGCTGCGGCTGGGGGCAGTTTCGCCATCTCCGCCCGAGTCCTGGGTCTGCGCGGCGCTCTCAGCCTGCACGTCATCGCCGCCGCTGCGGGCGTCCATGAACACCTGATAGAGGCCGAAAAGGATGACGGCGGCGGCGAGGATCAGGGTCAGGTTGAACCTCACCCGGCTGGGCGCCCAATAGATCAGTGTGGTTTCGGGCTGCTGCATACTGTATTCGCACCTGCCTGCCGTGGTTGTTATCGTGACGCACGGCGGCATCAGGCTGCCAGTGCGACGCCGGATATGTTACCACACGGTGCCGGAGCGATTGGCGACGCCGTGCACGATCGGGCGAGCGGCGCGAGGCCGCGCGAGGGCCCGATGGTAGAATGCCTAAACCCGAATCCACCGAAGGGATGCAGGTTGCTGGTCAGGCAAAGGATGAGAGGCGCAGGAAAGAGACAGTAGGGCCTTGGTCCCGATAGATTGGCGCGGGTGCCGGGTGTGGCAGCCGCGCCAAGGGATGTTGGCGGTTCGCAGCGGCGGTGCGGGGCGAGATTATCCGGGCAGATTGCAGCAGGAGACACTCGGGGTCCGACCTGGGCGCGGACCTGCGAGGCGGTTGGGTAGTCGCGGACGGCTCAGACGCCGACGGCGCCGTCAGGCAGGGAGTGGCAGGGCTCGCAATCGAGCCAGAGCGCTACTGAACTGGTTTTCCCAAGGCCAGCCCTGGGGCAGATGCAAGGTGAGGCGGCGCGCCGAGCGGGTGAGCCGTCCGGCCAAGGAGAAGAAACGTCGCCGTAGGGTCTTGGTGGTTACCACCTGCTGGCCCAGACCGATGCGCGCCGTCCAGCGAGCCAGCAACTGTGTTGGCTGTCAAGAAGGTTGGGCAATTTCTGCGGGACGCGAGCTACGCCATGGAGAGCTATTCTTAACCATGGCGTTTAGGATAGTGAGCAGTTTACGCATGCAAGCGACCAAAGCCACTTTCTTCGTCTTACCAGCCTCCAGCAGCCTCTGGTAGAAGTCGCTGATGACGGGATTGAAACGGGTCGCGGTCAGCGTTCCCATGTAGAGAACACCCCGAACCCGGGAGCGTCCGCCCCAGACGGCGCGTCGGCCGCGCAAGGTACCGCTGTCCCGGTTGAAGGGCGCCACGCCCACCAAGGCCGCGATCTGCCGTCGGTCCAGAGCGCCCAACTCGGGCAGGTCGGCCAGCAGGGTGAGAGAGAGCTGCTCCCCTACGCCGGGAACGGTGCGCAGCAGGTCGTCCTTCTCACGCCATACTGGACTTCGGCGAAGAGACTGCCGTAACTCCTGGTCCAAGTCGCGCAACTCCTGGTCCAACCAGGCGATGTGGGTCTCGATGCGAGGACGCACCGCGCTGATGGCAGTACCCAGTCGGTTCTTCTCGGAGACCAGCATGGTCATCACCTGGCGCCGGCGGGCAGTCAGCGAGTTGAGGACCTGGGCCTCGGCGTCCCTGAGGGGGCGCACCGAGGGACGAACCGCGTCGGCGAAGTGAGCCAGGACTGCCGCGTCCAGCGAGTCGGTCTTGGCCAGCGTTCCGGTGGCCCTGGCGAAGTCCCGGACCTGGCGCGGATTGACGACGACCACTGGCAGCGCCGCCGCCGCCAGTGCGGCCACCAAGGGCAGTTCCAGACCGCCCGTTGCCTCCAGCAGCACTAGGGCGGGCCCCAGGTCCACCATCTGGGAGACCAATTCCTTACTTCCGGCCTCATCGTAGGACATGACCCATCTCCTTCCCGTAGGCCGGACCGCAACGTCCACCTGCGCCTTTGAGACATCAATACCTACGAACCTCGGTTCTCCTCCCATCTGTACCTCCTGTGTGAGCGTCGGCCCTTCCTTGCACGATGCGGGCTCGATTGGCCCGGGCAACTGTTCGGGCTCTATCCGGGTAGGATGCGACGACCAGGCTGGCCCACGGTTTTCTTCAACCCAGGTTGGATCGGTCTGTCGCATCCCTACGTACCATACAAGGTTGTGGGCGATGACCTGGACGGCCAGCCAGGCGGCGTTGGCGGCGAAGCGGCCCGAGGGGAGATGGTTCAGACCGACGCCGTACTTGAGGTCTCGGATGGTATTCTCGATCTCGGCGTGGCGGCGATGGTCGGCCTCCGGTTCCAGGGTGTCGCCCTCCTGGTCGGTGATGCAGCCGTGATAGGTGTAGTTGGCGAAGCGGGCCAGCTGGGAGCCGGGTGTGGGCTTCACCCGCCGGACGATGAGCCGCACCGGCGCGGGGTCAGGCTCACTCCGGAAGGGGACATACGTGGTCTCGGCCACATCGGCGGCGCCGTCCATCCAGTAGGGGATGGGCGTCCAGTCCGTCTCGGGTATGGTCTCGATCAGATTGCGCAACCGGGCGTGCTGCCGGATGGTGATGGAGAAGCGGACATCCATCTGGCGGCAGACCGCGACGATGGCGTGGGCATAGAAGCCGCGGTCGGCCCGCACCGTGAGTGGTCCCCGGGCCCCTCCGTAGCGCACCCGTCCCACCGTTTCACGCGGGAAGTGGGCGGCGCCCCGAGCGGTGTTGGCCCGGCCCTGGCGCAGTCGAGACATCAGCACGTCGCCGGTGCCGGCGGCGATGGCCAGCAGCGGATGATAGCCCCGCTGGCCATAGCCCCGCTGGCCATAGCCCCGCTGGCCGGTGTAGTTGTGGCGGCGGGCTCCTTCCTTGGCCAGCCCGTAGGTCTCGCAGACGGTGGAGTCCAGGTCGATGGTCAACGGCCCGTCGCCCGGGCCAGCCCCGGCGGCCCAGGCCCGGGCCAGCAACTCCCGGCTCACTCGATCCAGCTGACGGACCTGGCCCCACCGGAAGCTGCGCAGGAAGGTCCCCAGCGTGGATGGCGCCTTGACCACGCAGCCCAGAACCCTTGCCGTGATGCCAGCCGTCCCACCGGTGCGCAACACGTCGGCGTCGTCAATGCAGTCGCCCCCAGCCAACCCCGAGGCCACCAGGGTCAGCGTCTGGTCTCCCGGGTTCGCATGACCCGGCGCATCTCCCAGATCAACGTGGCGGTCCACCAGTTCACGCAGACCCAGGCGCTGGGCCAGGGTGACCGGAAGGAGCAGCCCGGCATTGGCCACCAGGCGGTGGTCGTCGAAGGAGACGCGGATGCGGTCGGGGTGCTCAAGTGGTGGCATCTGTTGGGTGCTCCTCGTTCCTGGCTGGTTTCTTGTGTCAAAAAACCATTATCCCCGAAGCGCGGGAGCTCCTTCTTACCCCTTCAGCACGACGCCACAATTATCTTTTCGGCGGATTGGGGCTAAAGAGTAGTTACCTGACGGATGGAGCATCGGCAATGTTGAATTTGAGCGCCGACGAGCAGGCTTGGCTGGACGAATTCCGCCGGCAATTGGAGGAACAGTTTCCCGGCTTGGTGGAAGACATCATCATCTTCGGGCCGTACTCCCGGGCGATTTCCGACCCCGATGTGGATTTCAACACGCTGGTGCTCATCAAGGAAGGCGACCGTAAGAAGGCGGAGAAGGTTGCTGATCTGGGCTATATGGTGGACGTGGATACCGTTTGCGTGGGCCCGACGCTTATGGTTCGTACTGCGGCGGAATGGGAAGAAGCCAAGCGCACGAAAGGCTGGATTTACCGGCTCGCGCACGATGGTATCAGCGCGTTTTGAATTCGGAGCGGGTGATTGCGGAATGGCGTCGCGCTGAGGATTGCCGGAGGGCTGCTTGGCTGTGCCTCCAGCACGAACTCTACGCCGATGCTATTGCTCAGGCCTATTACGCAGTGCTGCATACCGCCAAAGCGGCGTTGGCGCGGTACAATGTCGAGCTGCGCACTCACCGCGCCCTAAACCCTTTGTTCGGCCGGCATATAGTAATACCCGGCCTGGTGGAAAGACATTGGGGTTCCGTTATAGGTAGGCTCGCAACCTTGCGTATGGCTGCCTACTACAACGCTGAGGTGATTTTCAGCGAAGCGGACGCCGCTTGCCGCTTGCCGATAGGCCGACGCATTCGCCAATCGCATCCACGCCCTGCTCACCGGTATCGTTGGCGCCGAACGATTGCAGCCGCCGCCCAACTGATGGGCATTGCGCGCTTGCTTGACCCGGTGGGGCGTTGATGCCAGAATTGACGCCGACAAACCGGAAGTAACCACGCTTGGAATGACAGGAGGCGACGGCCATGCTGATTTGCAGGTTTCGCACGGGAGATCGGGTAGCCCACGGCATCGTTGACGGCGACACCGTCGTGGAAGTCCAGGGAGGTCTTTTCGACGGTCTCAAAGAATCGGGCAGCAAGTACGCGCTGAGTTCGGTCAAACTGCTGCCGCCGGTGGTCCCGCCCACCTTCTATGCCGCCGGCATCAATTTCCCGGAGCATGTAACCTGGGCGGCCCAAATGCGCGGCGAAGAACCCAACCTGCCCAAGAAGGCCGACGTGGGTTACCGCGCGGTCAACGCCCTGACCGGCCAGGGCGATCCCATCATGGTGCCGGCCGACGCAACTCAGGAGTTGCAGTACGAGGGCGAGGTCGTGGTGGTCATCGGCAAGGAGTGCCGGAACGTGAGCCAGGACGAGGCCCTGGACTACGTGCTCGGCTACACCATCGGCAACGACGTCAGCGAGCGGTACTGGCAGCGTAACGACCGCACCATGTGGCGCGCCAAGAACACCGACACCTTCAAACCCATGGGTCCGTGGATCGCCACCGGCCTTGATCCCGACGAGCTCCACGTGACAATCCAGGTCAACGAGCGTGTGGTGGGCGAGTACGACCTTAAAACCGCCATCTTCGGCGTCCGCGAGTACATCAGCGACATGAGCAAATACCTCACCCTGATTCCCGGCGACATACTCTGGATGGGCACCGACGGCGCGACCGAGAACATGAAGGACGGCGACATCTGCGACATCACCGTCAACGGCGTCGGCACGCTGAGCAACCCGGTCGTGTGGGGCAAGGCCTGATTGACACGGCAGTTCCCGGCGGTGGGGGCGAATGAACATTCGCCCCGACGGATACTCGCATAGGCGCCGGTAGGCTATGACGACTTCCGGCGAGTCGCTGGCGTGTCAACGTTGCGGGTCCGGTCATGCGCCCGGTCACCGCTTCTGTGGAACATGCGGCGCCGAACTGAATGCCGCCGGCGCGACGCCGGCCGCCGCGGAGGAAATCGACCGGCTGGCCGGAGCTCCGTACGTCCCAGACACCCACATTGGGACGCCCAGCGGCGCCCCAGTTGTCACCGACCCTGCCTACGCGACCCTGAGGGACGACGCATTCCCCTACTACATTCCTCCTGGTCGCATTGTAGTGCTCACGGTGCTCAGTTCGGGCCTCTATATTTTTTACTGGATGTACGCGACGTGGCGGCAGTACCGGGAGCACACCGGCGAAACCGCCTACCCGATCATGCATGCGCTATCGCTCCTGGTGCCCGTTTACCAGTTCTTTCGGCTGCACGCGCACATGCGGGTGTACCAGGAGATGATGGAGCAGCGAGGCGTGCCAACGACGCTCAGCCCAGTACGCATAGTGCTGATATACTTCGGCGTCGTTTTGCTGGGAATGGTGTCCTTCATCCTTCCAGCCGAGGGGCCGCTATCCACGTCCCAGCAAGCGGCCTACGTGGCCATCAACCTCGGCCAAGTCGCGCTGCTGTCCTGGATACTCTCGCACGCGCAAACCAATATCAACCGGTTCTGGCAGCACCGCCTGGGCATCAGGCTGGGCTGGATGCCCCTGAGCCTCCCCGAAATAACGGTGGTCGCGGTGGGGCTGATCCTGGGATGGGGAATGCTGGCAATATTGCTGATCGACCCTTCGTTGCTGGCCGTGGATGTCTCGACCGTACCGAGTACGGCACCCGGTTCATAGTCCTGGCAACAATCTGCCTGTCCCACTTCCCTCGGCGGGTGGATGCCATGATTTTGGGTAGTGGTGTTGAATAGCCGCGTCCGTTAATCGGGCCGGGCGTTCCTCATGGCACCACTCCCAAAATCACCAGCGGCACCGCCGGAACCCCTCTACCCTGACGCAGTACGTTCACCAGGTCACGCTCATAGTATGGCACGCCCGAGGACATCTCTTGTTCCAAAGCCTTCATTGGCAGAATTTCGATCCCCACATCGATAGCATCAGATACGTAGAAGTGCAGGTGCTTCACGAACAGATCGTGAGCCACAAAGGCATATTTCCCAAATTGCACTTCGACGGCGACCCGGTCTTTGACAAAATCGGTTTGATTATAAGAACCGATGGCGGTGTAACCCGTGTTCTCGATCTCGCGCTTTTGCTCATCCGGGGAAAGGCCATGTATCCGACGCATGAGGCGCTCGTCCGCGGCAACCCAAAAATTGCGGCGTTCCTGACCCCAATCCAATGCTCCGAATTCCCTTTTGAAGGCCGAATTCAGATCGGTGGGCGAATACAACATTTGCCCCCGCTTTCTGGATTCCTGTGATCTTTTGGTCCTGCACTCTTCGGCGTCCACTTTTGCCACGACGGACTGGACTTGATCCCAGAGTTGTCTCCTGTGCTCTATGAGGTGTTCTTCTCCGTTCAGGTGGGAATACTTGGCTGCGATTATCATCAGTGGCCTCCCCTGGGCAGGGAAGGATCATATATCGCCTTGCCCATGGGGCGGGTCTTCAAGACGCCTTGCTTCCACTGGCTCACTCTCTGCCACGCGATATCCACGTATTCAGGGACGACGTCGCATCCATAGCCGATTCTACCGTGCATCAGGGCAGCAACCACCGACGACCCTGCGCCCATGTACGGATCGAAAACCGTATCTTCCTCCTCGGTCATCGACAGGACGAGGCGTTCAACAAGCTCCACCGGAAATTGGCACGGGTGAATGGTTTTCTCCGGATGGTTGCTTTTCACGTTGGGAAACTCCCATACGTCGCTGGGGTTTTTCCCTTTCGGATTTCCGGACAACTCGCCGACGTTCGGGCCTTTGTAATACCGTTTTTCCGGATATTTGGCCGGCACCCGGATGGGGTCCAAGTTCCAGGTGTAGTCGTCGCCCTTGGTCCACCAATTGATCGTCTCATATCGCCCTGACAATCTCCTGGTGGAATGAAGGCCATGCCCAAAATGCCAAATGATTCGATTTCGCAATTTCAGGCCCTCGGCGCAAAATATCGGATAAAGCGCCGCATCGAGGGGCACGATTTCGCCGTGATCAACGTAGTTGCCGACCTGCCAGCAAATTGATCCCTGGGGGTGCAGCAGCCTCACGCACCTCCTGATCACCTCGGCCTGCGATTTCAGGTAGTTATCGAGGGATGACCTGGTTTCGTAGTCCTTCCCCAAGTTGTACGGTGGAGACGTTACGATCAACTTCATTCGCAAGCCGGCAGCCTCGAGCCGATCCATGAAATCGATGTTATCCTCGCAAACCATCACCGGCTGCCCGACGGCGCCCGGCAATGACGTTCGCTCCGGCGAGTCAACTTCCGTTGCGTCCAAGCCGGCTTCGGGTTTGAGCTGGAGTTGCATAGGGTACGCTCGGAACGGTTATCGGCCGCCGAGAGCGACCTGGACCATCCTCTTTTCCAGCGCCAGGGCCATCTCGGTGGCCAGTTGCGTCCGCTCGTGTTCGCCGATGGATCCCACGAAGGCAACGCCCAGAAGGCGGCCCACTCGGAAGTCTATGACGGTGGATGACAGCAGGCCGGCCGGGCCGCCCTGCAGCACGTACAGCCCCACGGACTCGTCGTAAAAGCTGCCCGTTTCGACCCGTTCCACGGACACTATCTGTTGGCCGGATCCGACGCTTTCGCCAACGTTGTCTTCGAAATCCTTTACGAAGATATCGGCCATCCAACCGGACACCTGGTCCGGGTTCTCAAACAGATGAACCACCGTGGCTCCGACGAAATTCAAGCCGTTGGCCGGGGAAACGTCCGCGGTGGGAACGAACTCCCTCATAAACCCGCCGATGCGTCCGGCCTCGCGGAAGCGGTCAGCGGTGCTGCCCGTGAAGCCGTTTTCGGCCATCTCCTGGTTATCCAGCGGACCGGACCTCGCGAGTTGGTATCCGTGCAGCGATTCGGGCAAATCGGTGGCTTCCAACGCCATGTATTCCAAGTCGGCCTCGCCGACGCGGAAAGTGGCGTTCCACAACGGGTTGGATGTCACTGGGTTGTTCCTCCGGTGGGCTTCCTGTGTAGTTTCGATGTAGGGGCGAATGATCATTCGCCCCTACAAGACAGACACACGCTATCAGGCGGCGATCATGGGATATACGTGGCGGCCGCGGGACATCTCAACGGGTACGTCGGTACGGGTCCACTCGTTGCCGCCGTCGTTGCTGCAGTAGACGTGACCGTCGCGGTCGCAGCAGTAGACGTTGCGCGGTGCGTTGCGGTCAATGGCGATCTGAAACATGCGGGCCGGGGTGATCTCGCCAATATCCACCCGCTCCCAGGTCTCCCCGGCGTCCGTGGACCTCACCAGTACGCCGGCGTCAACGGTGCCAGCCGGTGCGCTGCCGCCACCGGCTCCGGCAGCCAGGTACATGCGGTTCGGGTCACTGGGATCTACGACCAGGTCGCGGCAGTAGCTGCCGCCTTCGAACATCTCTTCGATGGGAACGAACTCCCAGGACTCGCCGCGCTCCCTGCTCCGGAACATGGCAAGCTGGGTGATGATATACACCAGGCCGGGCTTGCTCGGATTGACCTGCACGCCGTGGAGGTCCACCGGGCCGAGGCGGGTGTAGTGTCCGTCGGTGATGCAGGACCAGTTCTCCCCGCCATCCCGGGAAGCGATGAGGCCGCCCACTTCAATGGCCCCGTACACGTCGTCAGGATAAGCCGGATCAATGCTGATGCCGATCACCCTCTTGCAGATTTCATGCGGGTTCATGGTGATATGTGGATGGACCAGCCCCTCGGTGTTCGTCTGACGCCAGGTTTTGCCGCCGTCGTCGGACCGACACACGCGCCCACCATCGTAGCCGGCGAACATGATTGACGAGTCGTTGGGGTGCACGGCCAACGACCACACGTCGCCGCTGAGGGTGTCGGTGCGTTGCCAGTTCTCGCCCCGGTCGTCGCTGCGGTACACGCCGTCTTGGGTGCCAGCGAAGACGGTGCCCGGTTCGTCGGGGTGGGCCACCAGGGCTCGGACCTGGGGGTTTTCGGGCAGGCCGTTCTCGATCGAAGCCCAGTCGGACTGGCCTTCAGTGAGCCGGTACATTCCACCCTCGCCAAGGGGGGTGCCTTCGGCACCGATGATCAGGGCGCTCTCGCCGGCGAGGCCGACGTATACGTTGGTGTTGTGCGCGGTCACGGTTGTCATCGCATAATCTCCTGGAGTGTGTGCCGGTTGCAGTTTTGCAGATTGTTGGGGGAATGGTGCGGCTTGTCAAGGGTAGATAGGGCTACGGCCACATGATCCAACCCGTCCGATCAGTGCGGGCGCGGAAGAGGTGGCCGCCTCCCGTGGTCACGTACAAGGTGCGCATGTCGGCGTCGCCGAAACAGCAGTTGGTGGGGCGGTCTACTCGCATCGGGTGGGTTTCCAGCACCCTGCCTTCCGGCGAGAACACGTAGATCATCGGCCCCGGTCCGGCCGCTTCCCAGCCGGCGCAGACAACGATGTTGCCCTCGTCGTCCAGCGTCATGCCGTCCACACCCCGCTGCACGCCCTGGCTGCCCTGGCCGCGCAAATCGCCGTTGGCGGCGCCGCCGTCGATGCCGAAGGTGTGCAATGTCTTGTACTCACCCAGCGAGCCATCGTCGTTGATGGGATAGGCGCGCAGCTCCCGCCGCCGGTCCGCGCCGTAGTCGCTCTGGGCGATGTAGAGCGTGCGCTGGTCACGGCTGATCAGGATCCCGTTGGGCCGGCTGATGTCGGTGGTGGCCCTTACCAACTCCCACTGGTCGTTGCCCTTGGGGTCCAGCCGCAGCACGGACATGTGGTCCAGCTCCTGCGGCCCACTGTCGCCGATGCCCGAATACGGGTCGGTGAACCAGATGCGGCCCGACTTGTCGACGACCAGGTCGTTGGGGTTGTTGTGCCGCTTCCCGTCCAGCAGGTGGGGCATCGACGTGGCCGTATTGCTGGCGGCGTCGAAGCGGGCAATGCGGCGCCGGCCCTGCTGGCAGCCGTACAGGTTGCCCGATGCGTCGAAACACAGGCCGTTGGTGTTGAAGGCTTCGTCGAAGTACTCGGAAACTTCGCCGGTCTTGGGGTCATAACGCAGTATCTTCGAGGCCGGTATAAGGGTGAACAGCAACGCCTCGCCATCCCAGACCGGCCCTTCCGTGGTGCCGCCGTAGGGTCCGGCGACCAGTTCAAAGCTCCAGGACATGGGGAACCTCCTGTGGTTTGTCGCCGCAGTTTAGCACGCGTTGAAGCGTCAAGGCCGAAAATTGACGCAGTCGGCAAAGCAACATTATTATCAATGGCGGAGACGATATGGGAACCTTCAACGTGCAAGTCAGCGTCGGACATCCAGCGGGTGGAGATTTGTTTCCGGTGTCGGCAATGGTTGATACCGGAGCGACACATTCGATGATGCCGCAATCGTTGATGGCGCGCTTGAGAATTGCGCCGTTGCGGACCAGCCGATACAGAATTGCTGACGGTAGCGCCGTTGAATACGACGTCGCTGACGCACGGTTTGGCGTAGGTGAGGAAGTCAGATACTGCCCGGTCATTTTCGGACCCGAGGACGAATACCTCATAGGTGCGACTACACTCGAGATTTTCGAGCTCGTTGTCGATCCCGTAGGAGAACGTTTGGTTCCCGCGGATAGATTAACGCTGTGAATATCGGACAAAACAGGGGGCGAATGATCATTCGCCCCCGCATGATTTAAACTTGCTGCACTACCGCGGCTAGCGTCCCCGCAGCCTGGGGTCGAGAGTGTCGCGAAGGGCGTCGCCCAGGAAATTGATGGCGAATACGACGACTGAGATGGCAATGCCGGGGAACACGGCCAACCACCAGGCGATGCGGATTTCGTCCGCGCCCTGGGTCAGCATGGTGCCCCACGTCGGCACGTCCGGCGGGATGCTCACGCCGAGGAAGGACAGGGACGCCTCTATGATAATGGCGAAACCCAGCGTGATGGTCCACAGCACGATGTAGCTGGCAATCACGTTGGGCAGAATGTGACGCAGCATGATACGAATGGAGCCGGTTCCGATGGCGGTCGCCGCCAGGGTGTAGTCCAACTCCTTGATGCTCAGACCTGAAACCGGATCACCCGTATGGTACCGGGCAGGAGTATCACCACCAGTGCGATGACGATGTTGTTGGCGGAACCGCCCACGGCGGCCACCAGTCCGAGCGCCAGGATGATGGGCGGAAACGCCATCATGGCGTCCACGATACGCTGGATGGTCAGGTCGATGAACCCACCCACGTAGGCGCTGAGTATCCCGATGAGCGCGCCCAGGGTCACGCCGATGCCCACGCTGAGCAGGCCGACGTAGATTGAGATCTGCGAGCCGGCGATGATGCGGCTCAGTTCGTCGCGGCCCAGGTGGTCGCTGCCCAGCCAGTGGCTCGGTCCCGGGGGCAGGTACTTCAGTTCGTGGGCGCGCACGTCCAACGGGTCGTGGGGAAGGACGCCGGGGGCGGCGTAAGAGACGATGGCTGCCAGGATCGTAAGCAGGACGATCACGCCGCTGGCGGCGCCCACGGGCTTGTTCCTGGCGAAGCTGACAAGTTTCTGCCATCGCGTCTGACGTTGACGCATGTCCAGGTGTGGAGCCTCGGTGTCGGCGACGACCAGCCCTTGCCCGGTGTTAGTAGTAGTCATTCGGGTAGTTCTCCGTAAGCGCTTCCAGCGCGCTGCGCCAGGTCTAGGCGTAGCGGATGCGCGGGTCCAGCAGTCCGTAGAGCAGGTCGATCAGCAGATTGATGATCACGATGGACACCGCGATGACGACGATAATGGCCTGGATGGTCGGGAAGTCCCGCTGGAACACGGTCTCGATGAGCAGCGTTCCAATGCCCGGGATGCGGAAGATGCTCTCGATGATTACGGTGCCGCCGAAGAGGCGTCGAACTGCCAGCCGGATATGGTGAGGATGGGCAGCACGGCGTTCTTGAGGCCGTGGCGGATCAGCACCACCTGCTCGGCCAGTCCCTTGGCCCGGGCCGTCCGCATGTAGTCCTCGCGGATGATCTCCATCATCGAGGAACGGGTCACCCGTGCGATAAACGCCATGTCGTAGAAGCCGAGCACCAACGCCGGCAAGAACATTTGCCGGATGCTGGTCCACGGATCTTCCCACAGTTCAACATATCCCAACGGCGGCAACCAGCTGAACGCGCGCGATAACAGGAGCACCACCAGGGCGCCGGCAAAGAAAGTTGGCAGCGAAATACCCACCAGCGTTAATACACAGGCCAGGTAGTCCAGCACGCTGTCCGGTTTGATGGCCGCACGTACACGAGTGTCCTGGAACTGGGGCTTCTTCACGTTGAGCATCAATCCCCAGTTGGTGCCGGCCGCGATGGGATGCGCCACAAAATCGCCATCCGTGGCGCGTTCCATCTCAAAGTACTGCTTCGGCACCATGTTGGTGAAACCGCCGTTGGCCATGTCCAATGCACCCGCTTCGAACTGGGCCTGCATGGGGACCGGTGTCGGTGATGATAAAGTGCTCGATGCGGTCAACGTAAGGACGGCCGTCCTTGAAGTAGTTCTCGTTCTTGTCGACGTAGTAGTAGTCGCCTTCCTGGTAATCGTCCAGGACGAACGGGCCGGAACCCGAGTTGTTCTCCAACAGAGCCCGCGGGTCATTCAGGTCAACGCCGGCATCCAGCAGGTGCCCGGGCAGGACCTTCACGTAGTCCACGGCCAGGAACTTGATGAAAGCGCCGGAGGCGAACGCAAGGTTGAACTCCACGGTGGAGTCATCGATGGCTCGGAGCACGGCGTCCTGGTTGGTCGGTGTGCAATCAGCCTTGTCGGCCAACTGAACCACTTCCATTTTCACGGTGTAGTTGCGCCAGAGTCCCGAGCGGCCCGTGGAGTTACAGGGGTTGGCGTAACGGGTGAACGTGGTCACTACGTCGCTGGCGGTGATGGGCGTACCGTCGTTCCACTACATCCCATCACGCAGGCGGAAGGTGTAGGTCAACCCGTCGGAGCTGACGTCCCATGTTCCGCCAGGTCGCCGGTGACGGCACTGGTGTCCACTGTGTCGTATTGGACCAACTGGTTGTACAGCTGCGAGTACGAGATCACGCTGGAGAGGGATGCGGACCCGAGCGGGTCCCAGTCCTTGGTGTCCGCGTAAGCAGACATCTTCAGCAACCCGCCGTATTGAGGTCCGGCGCTGGGCGTCAGTGTCGCGGCAACTCGAGGTGCGGCCGTGGGCGCCGGCGTGTTGGTGGGGCGAACCGTCGCATCCGCGGCCTCGGGGATCGGAGTGTTCAGTTGCGCCATTGCCGGCGCTTGCGTGGCCGCCGCGGGGGCCGCAGTGGGCGCGGCAGCCGGCGTTTCGGCTCCTCCGCAGGCAATGCCGACCATCAGAACTGCGGCGCCCGCGATCAGCGGCAACGTCCGCAGGAATGGTCGGCCCAGGGCAGATGGCTTCATAGTCGGTTCGAACCTCCAGTCTTCATTTATGCCGGATACGTCCTGTTGCGGATGGGCGAAAAAGGGCTATCGTCCACAACTTGCAAAATATAGTCCCCGGATGTAGCCAATTGTGAAATTGCCACAATCCGTGAGATACGAGCGGGAATGGCAGCCCACCCAACTCACGGTGTCAATAGGCGATGTGTGGGAACGGTCCGCTGCATTACGAAATACGCACAAAATGAAGCCCCTTCCAATTGGAAGGGGCCATCCATCGCGATGTATTTCGCCTCTACCGGCCGCGCAGCCGGGGATCCATGGTGTCCCGCAACGCGTCGCCCAGGAAGTTGACCGAAAACACCACAATCGAGATCGCCAGGCCGGGGAACATCGCCAACCACCACGCCGTTCGAATGTACTTCTGCGCTCCCTCGGTCAGCATCCCGCCCCACGTCGGGATGTCAGGGGACACGCCTACTCCCAGGAAGGTGAGCGACGCCTCGATGATGATCGCCAGTCCCAGCGTGATGGTGCTCAGCACGATGTAGCTGGCTACCACATTGGGCATGATGTGTCTCAGCATGATCCGCCACGGCCGGGCGCCAATGGCCTGGGCCGCCAGGGTGTAGTCCAGCTCCTTGATGCTCAGCACCTGGGCTCTGATCACGCGGATCGCCCCCGGAAGCAGGATTACCACCAGTGCGGCCACGATGTTGTTGACTGATGCCCCCAGCGCAGCCGTCAACCCCAGCGCCATGATGATGGCCGGAAATGCCATCAAGGCGTCCACGATCCGCTGGATAGCCAGGTCCAGCACACCGCCCACGTACGCGCTCAGAATCCCGATAATCGTGCCGAGGCTGATCCCAATGATTACGCTCAACAAGCCGACGTACATTGATACCCGCGCCCCGTATATGATGCGGCTGAGCACGTCCCTCCCCAGCTCATCGGCTCCCAGCCATGCCCCGGGCTGGGGCGCGATGAACGGCTCGTGTACCAGGTCCAGCGGGTCGTGGGGCGTGATTACCGGCGAGGTGATCGCTGTCAGGATGGTAAGGATGATTATGCCGGCGCTGATCGCCCCCAGCGGCTTTGTCCGAACGAAACTGACCAGGCCTTGAGCCACGGTTCGCTTGGGCCGCATGTCCAGTAGTTGCGCGTCAACTGCCGCTGGTTCCGCCGTTTGCCCTGTGTTGTACATGGCCATGAGTAATGCTCCGCCGTTGCCCGATCGTTAGTCTATTCCCGACCGTTATAGGTAGTCCCCGCCGCCCTATGCGTACCTGATCCGCGGGTCAATCCAACCGTAGAGTAGATCGACCAGGAGATTGACCACCACGATGGACAGAGCCACGATGACGATGACGGCTTGGATAGTCGGAAAGTCCCGCTGGTAAATCGAGTCAATCAGCAACTGGCCCACGCCGGGAATGAGGAATATCTTTTCGATGATTACGGTGCCGCCGAAAAGCCGGCCGAACTGCCATCCCGAAATAGTCAAAATGGGCAGCACCGCGTTCTTCAGCCCGTGCCTCGACAACACCAACCGCTCGGCCAACCCCTTAGAGCGCGCCGTCCGCATATAGTCTTCCCGCAGGATCTCCATCATCGATGAACGGGTCACGCGAGCGATGAACGCCATGTCGTAAAAACCCAGCGCCAGCGCCGGCAGCACCAACTGCTTCACGTTGGTCCACGGTGCCTCCCAGATGTCCTCGTACCCCAGCGGGGGCAACCAGCCAAAAGCCCTGATCAGAACCAATGTCAACAGGATGCCGCTGAAAAAGGTGGGAATGGAAATCCCAACCAGCGTGAATACGCGCGACAGGAGGTCCAGCGGGCTGTCGGGTTTGATGGCGGAAATCACACCTAACGGAACGGCGCAAACAACCGCCAGCCCTATCCCCAGGAATGCGAGTTCGATGGTCACCGGGATGCGCTGGCCCAGTCGGTCCATCACTGGGCCGCCCCACCAGAAGGAAGTGCCGAAGTCGCCGCGCGCCAGCCCCGACACCCAGTCCACGTACTGCACTACCAAGGGTCGATCCGTGCCCAGTTCGATGCGGAGGAGGCGCAGTTCGTCCTCGGTGTAGGCGGCGTCATCCGCGCTGAGAATGGCCAGCGCCGGGTCTCCGGGGATGAGGCGCATCACTACGAAAACAATCACGGTGACCAACAACACCGTGGGAATGAACAGGCCGATTCGTTTGATGGTGTACTGTCGCATTGCCTAAGCCTCGCCGGAGAGCGGGCATGAGGCGGGACGAATATTAGCTCGTCCCGCCCGCCTGGGTACTAATCCAATGACCAAATGCTGGATGATGCCTTGCTGCTATTCGTGCTGAACTTCTAGCGGTCCCACCACAGCTGCTCGTGCTTGAAGCCGTACTGCACGGTCTGCGGAGGGTTGAACCCCTTGATGTCTCGGTTCACTATCCAGAAGTTCCGGCCCAGGGTGAGGCTGACCCAGTGGTTGTTGGAGAACTCGTGGAGCCAGCGCTCGGCTTCCTTGTTGATCTCACGCCGCTTCTCCGTATCCAGTTCCACCTTCTGTGCCTCGAACCAGGCATTGACCTCAGGGGCCTCCCAGTCGGTGTAGTTGCGGGTACCACCCTTCAGGAAGATACCGCCGTAGAGCGCGTCCACGTCGAACACCGTCATGCCGTCGGCCTGGCAGGATATTTGCCAATCACCCTTGGCGTCTGCCGGACGCGAGGTGCCATACTTCGCGTAGCCGGCGGCGCTGGGAAGCGTTTCGATTGAGCCCGTTATGCCCAGGTACTCTTCCAGATCCTGCTTGATGACAGAACATTCGGACACGTACGTGCCGACTTGGCGAACCGTGTACTCCACCTCGAAACCGTCCGGGTAACCTGCTTCAGCCATCAGTTCCTTGGCCTTTGCAATATCTTCCAGGCCGCCCGGGGTATCCTTGGGACGCATCCCTGGCCAGCTTTCACACTCTTCAAGGGAATTGGCGAGTCCAACCAACGGGCAGTGGCCGCGGCCGGCTCCATGCAACGCCCGCTCGTTGTGCTTCTGGCGGTCAACTGCCAGGTTGATCGCCTGGCGAACCTTGTGGTCGGTGAATGGCTCGCGCTTGATGTTGAGCATCAGGCCACGGGTCGCGCCGCCATAGATGTCGTGGGCTACGTACTCGCTATTGGTGCTGGTTTCCAGGGCGTAGATCTCGCTTGCGGTCAGGTTGTTTCCCGCCGAGTTGGCCATATCAATCTGACGCGCTTCCATCTGCGAAATCAAGGTTGCCGGGGTCGTGATGATGAAATGCTCAATCCGGTCAAAGTAGGGCAAACCTTCCTTGAAGTAGTCTGGGTTCTTGTTGACCTTGTAGTGGTTGCCAGACTGGTAATCTTCCAGGATGAACGGCCCCGACGTGGCGCCGTGCTCCAGGATGTTTTCCGCCAGGTTCAGGTCAATCCCCTGCTCCAGCAGGTGCTTGGGCAGTATCTTGGCGTAGTCAATCGCCAGAAAGTTGATGAACGCCCCCGACGCGAAGGCCAGGTTGTACTCGACGGTCAGATCGTCAACCTTGCGAACTACTTCGTCAGCATTGATGGCGGTACAGTCGGTCTTATCGACAATGTTCACCACTTCCATGGGAATCGTATAGGTGCGCCAGAGACCGGAGCGGCCACGGCCATTGCAGGGATTCCCGTAACGCTGCATGGTGTACACCACGTCGTCGGCGTCCAACGTTTCCCCGTCAGTCCACTTCACTCCATCCCGTAGGTGGAACGTGTACTGCGTGCCGTCGGGGTTGATGCTCCAGCTCTCGGCGAGGTCGCCCACCACCAGGGTGGTGTCCACCGTGTCAAACTGAACGACCTGGTTGTAGAGCTGGGAGAACGAGATCACGCTGGACGTCGATGACGAACCCAGCGGGTCCCAGTCTTTCGTGTCCGCATAGGCAGACATGTGGACCAGGCCGCCGTACTTCGGCCCGCCGCTGGGAACCGGCGTGGCAGCAGTCCGAGCAACTGCTGTCGGCGCCGGTGTGTTTGTGGGGCGCAGGGTCGCCTTGGGCGGCGGTGTAGCGGTTGGCGGAGCCTCTGCCGCCGGTTGCGCTGGCGCTGCCGTAGCGTCTGCCGCCGGTTGCGCTGGTGCTGCCGTAGCGTCTGCCGGCGCACTGCCACTGGTGCTGGCTTGCGACGCTGCGGGTTCCGGGGTCTCGGCACCGCCGCAAGCCATCCCAATAAGCATTGACGCGGCTACGGCGAGACTGGCGATCAGGGTCGACTTAAGATACTTCGACACGTAGGTCCTCCTTCAGGATAGGCTCCTCGCCTGCTGGAAATTTGCTAACCCGGACGTAAATACCGGTTTGGTTTGGATTCTGAATTGTCCGCACCGACTATAATATCAATCATTCGCTGCGTCAATAAATTAAATCGGATTTCGTATCATTATCTTTCGTTATACATCGATATCGATCAAATTATGGATATCAATAGTCGTTTTGCGGTGAAGGCAGCCGCTGACGCCATCGCCTGCCTGGTACACCAATATATACCGGGTCGCGGGGGTTCGGCGGTTGTTGACTATGACCCCCCGCGCCGATAGGCTTTTTTGACCCCAACGATACAACTGCCGTCCTGCCATTAGCCGCCGATACGCCGGTAGACGCCAACGGACACATCCTCGTCCGCCGCGACCATCACCGGCCGGCCCAGCGCAACGCCATTTCGCTGGATATGTGGGTGCAGCTAACCGCACTGCTGCGCGATCTGGACGCCGACCGGGATTTGCGCTTCGATACGGAGGAGGTGCAGTTCATCCTCGGTGTAGGCGGCGTCATCCGCGCTGAGGATGGCCAGCGCCGGGTCTCCGGGGATGAGGCGCATCACCACGAAGACACTCACGGTGACCAACAACACCGTGGGGATGAACAGGCCGATTCGTTTGATGGTGTACTGTCGCCTTGCCTAAGCCTCGCCCGGCCGCAACGGGCGGGACGAACCTGTATCCGTCCCGCCCGCCTGGGTACTAATCCAATGACCAACTGCTGGATGATTCCTTGCTGCTATCCGTACCGAGCTTCTAGCGGTCCCACCACAGGTGCTCGTGCTTGAAGCCGTACTGCACGGTCTGCGGGGCGTTGAACCCCTTGATGTCTCGGTTCACTATCCAGAAGTTCCGGCCCAGGGTGAGGCTGATCCAGTGGTTGTTGTGGAATTCGTGGAGCCAGATCTCCGCTTCTTTGTTGATCTCACGCCGCTTCTCCGGGTCCAACTCCACCTTCTGTTCCTCAAACCAGGCATTGACCTCCGGGGCCTCCCAGTCGGTGTAGTTGCGCGTGCCGCCCTTCAGGAAGATACCCCCGTACACCGCGTCCACGTCGAACACGGTCATGCCGTCGGCCTGGCAACCCATCTCCCAGTCACCTTGGGCGTCGGCTGGACGGGCGGTGCCGTACCTGGCGTACCCGGCGGCGCTGGGCAGGGTTTCAATGTCTCCCGTGATGTCCAGATATTTCTCCAGGTCCTGCTTGATCACCGCGCACTCCGCGGGGTAGGTGCCCACCTGCCGCGCCGTGTATACAACCTCGAAACCGTCCGGATAGCCCGCCTCCGCCATCAGTTCCCTGGCTCGGGCAATGTCTTCCTGCCCGCCGGGAGAGTCCTTGGGTCGTATGCCCGGCCAGGAGTCGCACTCCTCGTACGTGTGGGCCAGGCCCACCAGCGGGCAGTGACCGCGGCCGGACCCGTATAGCGTCCGCTCGTTTACCTGCTGCCGGTCCACCGCCAGGTTGATGGCCTGACGCACCCGGTGGTCGCTGAACGGCTCGCGCTTCACGTTGAGCATCAGACCGCGGGTCCCTCCCAGCACCTCGTGGGCCACGTACTCGTCTTTGGTCGATTTCTCTATCGCGTAGTTCTCCGGCGCAGTGAGGTTGTTGGCGGCGGCATTCGCCATGTCAATCTGCCCCGCCTCCACCTGGCCGATTAAGGTGGCCGGCACGGTAATGATGTAGTGTTCAATCCGGTCAAAGTACGGATATCCTTCCTTGAAGTAGTCCGGGTTCTTGTTGACCTTGTAGTGGTTGCCAGACTGGTAATCTTCCAGGATGAACGGCCCCGACGTGGCGCCGTGCTCCAGGATGTTTTCCGCCAGGTTCAGGTCAATCCCCTGCTCCAGCAGGTGCTTCGGCAATATCTTGGCGTAGTCAATGGCCAGGAAGTTGATGAACGCCCCCGACGCGAAGGCCAGGTTGAACTCGACGGTCAGATTGTCAACCTTGCGAACGACTTCGTCGGCGTTGGTCGCGGTGCAGTCGGCTCTATCCGCCAGCTCCACCACTTCAATCGGGATGGTGTAGGTGCGCCACAGGCCGGAACGGCCGCGCCCGTTGCAGGGGTTGCCGTACCTTTGCATGCTGTACACCACGTCATCGGCGTCCAGCGTTTCCCCGTCATTCCACTTGACATCGTCGCGCAGGTGGAAGGTGAAGGACGTGCCATCCTCATTGATCTCCCAGCTTTCCGCCAAATCGCCTACCACCTGGGTGGGGTCATCGGTGTCGAACTGCACGATCTGGTTGTACAGCTGGGAGTAAGAGATGACGCTGGACAGGGATGACGAACCCAGCGGGTCCCAATCCTTGGTGTCCGCATAGGCGGACATGTGAACCAGGCCGCCGTACTGCGGCCCGCCGCTGGGAACCGGCGTGGGAGCGGCGCGAATCACCGTAGTGGGCGCCGGCGTGCTGGTCGGACGAATGGTGGCCTTGGGCGGCGGTGTAGCGGTGGGCCCTGCGGCCAGTGGCGCTGGCGCTGCCGTAGCGTCAACCGGCGCACTGCCGCTGGCGGTAGCTTGCGGCGCTGCGGGTTCCGGGGTCTCCGCACCGCCGCAGGCCACCCCAATAAGCATTGAAGCGGCTACGGCGAGACTGGCGATCAGGGAGGTTATCAGCCTTGGCGACATCAGTATCGTACTCCTCGTCAGGTGAATATTTGTGACGACGCAGATCTTCTCCTTACCGTGAACAGCGTCATCGCATGCGACATCCCGTAAACTGTCAAGGATTGTTCGCGCCGATTGTAATGTCAATCATTCGCTGCGTCAATGAATGAAAGCATAATTTGTATGATTATCTTTCATAATATATTGTTACCGACAACATTATGGCTACCAATAGTCACTATGCGGCGTTGATGCTTGCTGATGCCATCGCGTGCCGGGCAGTAACATGAACCCAGTCGCCGGATTTCAACGGTTGTTGACTATGCGCCCCCGCGCCGATAGGCTTTTTTGACCCCAACGATACAATCGTCACCAGGAGCGCCCACCCATGACCGACACCGCCGCCGTGCAAACCCCAGCCGCCGATACGCCGGTGGATGCCAACGGGTACATCCTCGTCCGCCGCGACCCGCCGGTGGCCACCGTGACCATCAATCGGCCGGCCCAGCGCAACGCCATTTCGCTGGATATGTGGGTGCATCTGACCGGACTGCTGCGCGATCTGGACGCCGATCGGGATGTCCGCTGCGTGGTGATCACCGGCGCCCCGAGCCCTGATGGAGGAGCAGAGGCGTTCTCCGCCGGCGCGGACATCAGCGATTTCGAGCAGCACCGCAGCGACTCGACCAAGGGGCGCGTGTATAACGCCGCCGTGGACGGGCTACTGGAGACGGTGGCGGAGATCGGCACGCCGGTCATATCTATGATCCAAGGGTTCGCCGTCGGCGGCGGCTGCGAGCTCGCCGTCGCCACCGACCTCCGCATCGCCGCCGAGGGTAGTCGCCTGGGCATACCGGTTGCGAGGCTGGGCATCACCATCGGCCACCGCGAGATGTACGGGCTGGTCAACCTCGTGGGCAAGGGCAACGCCCTGTACATCCTCCTGTCCGGACGGCTGCTGGACGCCGACGAGGCCCTGCGCATCGGGCTGGTGAACCAAGTGGTGCCCGTGGACCGGCTCGAAGAGATCACCTACAAGTTGGCGTCGGACATCGCGGCGCTGGCGCCCCTGTCCCACGCCGTCAATAAGAAGACGATGAGCCAGGTGCTGGCCAAGCCCTCCCTGGATCTCACGCCGGAAGAGGCGGACCTTCCCCTGAATCAGTTCGACACCCGCGACTACCACGAGGGCTTCCGCGCCTTCCTTGAAAAACGCCGGCCCCAATTCATCGGCGAGTAGCGGTCGACCCGTGTCCGACGCTCCCCAGCAAAAACCGCGCAAGCCGGCCCGGCAACGCGCCGACCTGCTGCTGGTGGAGCGGGGCCTGGTGGAGAGCCGCGAACAGGCCCAGGCCCTGATCATGGCCGGTGCCGTGCTCTCGCCGGCCGGGCCGGTGCAGAAGGCCGGTTCTTTTCTGGCGCCCGACACGCCCCTGGAGCTCCGTGAGCGGCTGCCCTACGTCAGCCGGGGCGGCGTCAAGCTGGCCCACGCCCTGGACACCTGGGCGCAACCTCATGCCATACCCCTCGATGGCATCACCGCCCTGGACGTTGGCGCGTCCACCGGGGGGTTCACCGATTGCCTGCTCCAGCGCGGCGCGTCCCGCGTTTACGCCGTCGACGTCGGACACGGCCAGCTGCATTACCGGCTGCGGCAGGACCCAAGGGTCGTCTGCATGGAGAAGGTGAACTCCCGCTATCCCTTCGACCTGCCTGAGACCGTCGATCTCCTGGTTGCCGACGTGTCCTTTATATCGCTGACCATGGCCTTGCCGGAGCCGCTGACCCACCTGAAAACGGGCGGGTACGCCATCACCCTCGTCAAGCCCCAGTTTGAGGCCCGGCGAGGGGAGGTAGGCAAGGGCGGGATCGTTCGGGACGATGCCCTCCGCGCCGATATCCTCGCCAGGGTCCAGGGCTGGATGACCTCCCGCGCTGACGTCAACCTGGTCGATACCATTCCGTCGCCTATCACAGGCGACTCCGGGAACCGGGAGTTCCTGGCCCTGCTGCGGAAACGTCAATAGAAACGTTGCAGTTGAACGTGAATCGACGACACGGGCATAGATACGGAACGAGACATTAATCGTATCGCGACTTCGAGATCGCCAACCCATATAACGGAATCGACGCCTGTAGACGAGAGGCCGTGATGATTTTTCTGACCAAACTGGCGCTGCAAAGTCGCACGGTCACCGTCATGATCCTGATCCTCGTGCTGGCCGGCGGCGTCTACGCCTACCAGCAGTTGCAGCAGGAGCTATTCCCCGAGATCAGCCTCAAGGTCATCAACGTCGTCACTTCCTACGAGCAGGGCACCCCATACCAGGTTTCGCAGGAGGTCACCAAGCCCGTTGAGGACCTGCTAATCGGCATGGAGGGACTGAAAGAGGTGACGTCGACGTCACGGTCCACCCGATCTCAGGTCCGGGCCAGTTTCGAAAACAACGTGGATATCGAGGAGGCTGAGGCGGAAATCCTCAGCCGCGTTTCCAGCCTCCGGCTCCCGGACAACGCCGGCGACCCGCGCGTATACGAGCTGACCCCGAACCAGCGGCCTGTAATGGAGCTGAGCATATCGGGCCAGCGCGACATCCCCGAACTGCTCCGGATAGTGGAACGGCAGATCATTCCGCCGCTCCAGGCGGTGCCGGGCGTGTTTGACGTGCAGGTTGAGGGCGGCGTCAACGAGCAGGTCTTCGTAACGGTCGACCCTGCGCTGCTGAATACCCATGGATTGACCATCCAGAACGTCGTCAGCGTGCTGCAGAGCAACTCGGTGGACGTAAATGCCGGCAGCGTGACGTCGGGAGACGGCAGGGTGACCGTTCGGGCCTTTCACGGCTACACCAGCCTGGAAGCCCTACGGAACCTGCCCGTCGGTTTCTCCCGTCCCGCCGGGCAGCCCGGGGCTCCTCGCGCCAGCGGTGGCAATGCCACCCCGATCAGGATGTCGGATGTCGCCAACGTGCGTGTCGCCACCCCTGAAGCCACTACCATTTCGCGCACCAACGGCCAGCCCAGCGTCAGCCTGAACGTGCTCAAAACCGCGGATGGCAACACCCTAGACATTACTCACGCCATCGAAGATCTGATGGCGGATCTGGAGGACGACCTGCCCCCAGATCTGGACATCGCGGTGATCGACAGCCAGGCGCCCCGGCTGGAAGGGGAGCTGGGCAAGGTGATTCGACAGGGTGCCCAGGGCTTCCTCTTCGCCGTAACCGCCGTGTTTCTCTTCCTCCTGCAGCTGCGGCCGCGGCCTTTCGCCGGCATCGCCAACGCCATCCGGCCCACCATCATCATCGGCCTGTCCATCCCCCTCAGCGTGATGGTGACCATGCTCGTCATGGCCCTGTTCGACTGGACGCTGAACTTCATGAGCCTGGCCGGCCTGGCCATCGCCGTGGGCCGGATCGTGGACGACAGCATCGTAGTACTGGAGAACATCTACCGGCACATCCAGGAGGGCAGCCCCCGCGCCGTGGCGGTGATCGCCGCCACCCAGGAGGTCACTCCGCCCGTCGTGGCGTCCACGCTGACCACCGTGGCCGTATTCGTTCCCCTGGGATTCCTGCCGGGAGTGGTGGGACAGTTCTTCTCCCCCTTCGCCCAGACCGTATGCGTGTCCCTGCTGGCATCCACCCTGGTTGCATTGACCGCCGTTCCGGTTCTGGCATCCTGGTTCCTGCGACAGGGTGACATGGTTGAAGACCCCGCGACGCCCCGGGGCGATACGTACTTGCAGAAGCTGTACACCCCCGTGCTCCGGTTGGCTCTGCGCTACCGGCTGATCACTGCCGTTGCCAGCATCGTGGTGGTTTTGGCCAGCCTCACGCTCATCCGGGCACTGCCCATCGAATTGTTCTCCCGGGGACCTACTGAGGGCATTCGCATTGACCTCACCCTCAGCGGCAATCCTTCCACCATCCAGCTCGTCCAGGAGGTCAGCACGGTTGAACGCGTACTGGATGGATTCGTCGACAGCGGATACGCGGAGAGTTACCAGGTGACCCTGGGCGCCAGCAGCCGAAGCTTCGGTTCCAGCGCCGACGCAGCCTTCGACCGGGCCGGTTTCAACATCCTGCTGGGCGACGATGCCCCAGGCGACCTGGACGAGCAAATCAGGAATGCCCTGCCCGAAAATGAGGGCGTGACCACTCAGGTACAGGCGGACTCTGGCGGCCCGGGCCGTGGCGGTGGAGTCCGACTCACGCTCACGGGCGCCAACTACGAAGATGTCCGCATCGCCGCCGACCGTCTGCAGGCCGCCGTTGAAAGCGATCCCGGCGTGCGCAACGTGCAGACCAATATCGTGGCTGGAAGAGAAGAGTTGACCATCGCCATCGATCCCAACGAAGCGGGACGCTATGGCCTGTCAACGACGAACGTTGCCAACCAGATCCGCACCTGGATGCGCGGCAACGACGTTGCCGAGTTCGAAATGGAGGGTGAAACGCTGGACGTGGTGGTCCGCGGAGTACCGGAAGCCGTGAACGACCCGGCGGACCTCCCGCTTCTGCCCATCACGGGAAACGCCGGCGCCATCCCGCTGGGCAGCATAGCCGACACCCGTAGCACGGTCGGCCCCAGCGTGGTCACCCACTACGACGGCCACCGCTCCGCCACCATATCCGGCGGGTTGGCCGGACGGGACGCCGGCGCCATCGGCGAACGCATTAACGCCATTGTCGCCTCCACGCCCCTACCCCCGGGCGTCACCGTCCGATCCGGTGGCACCTTCAGCGACATCCGGGAGGAGTTCAACAACGTTTATGTCGCCATGATCATCGGCGTTTCCCTCGTGTACCTGGTGATGGTGGCCACCCTGGGTTCGCTGAAAATACCCTTCATCGTGGTGCTGAGCATGCCCTTGGCCGTGGTGGGCGCCCTGATCGCGCTGGTCATCACCGACCGGTCGCTGAGCCTGCCGGCGCTGATGGGCTTCCTGCTCTTGGTTGGCATCGTGGTGACCAATGCCATCGTGCTTCTCACCTTTGTCCAACAGTTGCGCCGGGCCGGCCACGAGCCCCTGGAAGCGGTGATGGCCGCCGGCCGCACGCGCCTGCGCCCCATCCTGATGACCGCCTTCACCACCATCCTGGCCCTGATCCCGCTTTCGCTCAGCGAGTCCGCCGGGCTGGTGGGCGCGGAGCTCGCCACGGTAGTCATCGGCGGCCTGCTCAGCTCGACCTTCCTGACGCTGGTGGCCGTCCCGGTGGTCTACATGCTGTTCGAAGAATCCATCCCCAACCTCTACCGCCGGATCCTGCGGTTGTTCGGCATCCGATCCGGGCAGCCCATGGCAGCCGAGCATCCCGGGGAACCCGCTCCCCTGACCGGCGAAGTCCCCGGCGTCAGTCCGGGCAACGATTAGCCAATCGCGTAACCGCATCGGGCACATCTCAGGGTATTCGCATTTCATTGGGATGGGACTTTGATCAGGTAATCGAAGTCCCATCCGGCCTTTTTCCGTTTGGCTTTGATGCCGACTTTGGCGCTGCGTTCCTGCTTGAGCAGGTTCGGGGCCAAGTGTCGAATCACCGCTAGGTTCTGGTTGGCGTACCAGAACGGATGTGGGCCAAAACTCAGCCTGCTAAAACGACTCGCGAATGTGTTCCCACAGCTCGCGGATGTGCTCTCAGTAGCGTACTAAACTGAAGCCAAGGTGAAACCTGCATCGGTGTTGGATAGAATTGGAGGTAATTGAGACGATCGGTTGGGAAGTTGCAGGGGGTTGCTATTGGGTATGATGGAGATGGGAGCGCTGCTGGAGCGGTGGCGCATGGACGAGGCTGAGGTACGACGACGGATGTACCGAGCGCCGACGCCTCGAGAGCGGGAACGCTGGCACGCGGTGTGGTTGCTGGCGCAGGGTTGGACGGCCGCGGCGGTGGCTCGGGCGTTGGAAAGGGATGCCCACACCATTGGCCAATGGGCCGAGGCATTCTCGGAAGGCGGTCCGAGGGCGCTGTCTTTTGAGCAGACGGGAGGTTCCCCCCGCGCTGAACGGGGAGCAGCAGGCCGAGTTGAAAGCGGCGGTGGGGGAATCGCCGTCGCCGGCGGGCATCGAACTATCCAACTGGAACTGGAAGGCGGTGCGCCGGTATGTGCGGGAACGCCTCGGGTTGGTACTGAGCCGGAGCAGTTGCCGGAACTATCTGCACCGGCTGGGATGCGTGCTCCAGCGCCCCAAGAAACGACTGGTCAAGGCGGACCCAGTGCGGCGGGAAGCCTTTGTGGGGGAATATGCTGCTCTGACGGTAGCAGCCCAACGGACTGGGGCCAAGATATTCTTCGTTGACGAGGCCCACTTTCGGGCGGACGCCGAGTTGCGGGGCAAGTGGGTGGTCCAGGGAGCGCCGGCCTTGGTGGACTCCAGCAGCCCGCGCTATGGCGAAAAGGCCAGCTATTACTCGGCGGTGTGCCTGGAGACTGGGGAAGTGGAGTGGATGGAGCTGGAAGGGAACAGCAACTCAGAAACATCGGCCGTGTTCCTGAGACAGTTAAGAGAGCAGCACGCCGGGCCGCTGAATGTGATCTGGGACAACGCACCGGCGCACCGTGGCGAGTCGGTGCGGCAGTACCTGCGGGCGCCCGGCCTGGGCTTGCGGCTGATGAACCTGCCGAGTTACAGCCCGGACTTCAACGCCGATGAGGCGGTCTGGGGCTGGGTGAGGGAGGAAGCGACCGGGAACCTGTGCCTGGGGACCAAGTCCCTGGTGCAGGAAAGGGTCGGAAACTTCCTTGCCTCGCTGGCCAGCCGGAAAGAGGAGGTGAAACGGCGCTGCCGCACCGTCCTGCAATCAAGGGCCGAAGGGCTGCTGCGGGACTCCCAGCCCCCTTCCCAACCCACGGCAAATGCACATCCCACCTTGGCTTTGGTTTAGGAGATGCACCTGCGCAACGTGCCGCAACACGGCCGTAGCAAAGGCGAACCCCCCGCGCGCGCTGGCTCCCACGGCGTTTACGAGCCGCGCAAAGTCTATGCGACGATCGGTGATTGAGCCGTCCAAAGTGACGTTTATCGCGATACCGAACGAAAACTTTGGCGTTCTCGGCCCATTGTTACGGGTCCGAGGGGCTTTCAGGCCATTCCGCCTGCGCGGTGAATCGAAATGAGGCATAGTCCACTTCTCCTCGAGGACCCGGCTGTAACCTGGGAACTAATTCGGAGACGATCGGCCATGCCATGTAAGTCATCGGGCGTTTTTGCCCGCTTTCAGGCGACGGATTTTGAGCCGCAGACTGACCCGTTCGTCGTTCTTATCATTATTCACCAGTCTACTGGAGGCAACTCAAGGCCGCACCCGCAGGAATGTTGGCCAGCGCCCCGGCCGCGGCGGCCTCTACGCGCACGTTCCGCCGCCGGGCGATGGCCGAGGCGGGATGCCGACAGCCGGCCTCCGTTCACCCGGGAGAAATTCCGGTATCATAGTTGCGCTTACAACCCATCAACTAACCCTACCAGGAGCACTAAATGTACGTACTACGGAGAATTTTCCAGACCAAGCCCGGCGAGGCCCGCCGCGTGGCCAGCCTGCTCCAGAAGCAGGCGCAGATCTTTCACGACGCCGGCCAGCGCAGCGAGTTCCGGGTTTATTTCAACGGCGCGACCACTCCGGCAGAACAGGACGTTGTCATTCTCGAGTGGACTGATGAGTCCCTGATGTCGCCCATGCGTGGCGATAATCAGCTGCCCCCGGCGGCGCTGGAAGTGGGTGGACAGATCAGGCCACTGGTGGAGAGCAACCGCATCGAATTCTGGGAGCTGATGTCGCCCGACAAGATGATGGACGTCTAATCGCTTGCAACTTCAGGAGGCAGTATCGTGGAAGTAGCACAGGTGGCAGAGATACTCCTGGAGCGCGGACAGACCGTGTCCGTGGCCGAGGCCTGCACCAATGGCCTGCTCGGCTACACGCTGGGCACCATCCCGGGCGCGTCCCGCTTTTTCCCGGGCGGCGTCGTCGCTTACACCGGCGGGCTGAAGGAGAAGATCCTCGGCGTGCCCGACGAGCTCTATGAAACCGCTGGCAGCGTGAGCCGGGAAATGGCCATCGCCATGGCCCGGGGCGCATTGGAGCTGACCGGAACCGATTATGCCCTCTCGACCACCGGCGTCACCGGTCCGGCCGCCGGCCGTAGCGGCCTCCCCATCGGCACCTTCTGGATCGGCCTGGCGGTCAAGGACGGCGAGGACGCCGCCATCGAAATCCGCGTGGGCGGCGATCGTGACGCCACCAAGCACGGCGCCGTGCAGGCCGCCATCGACCTGCTGGGCCGGGAGTTGGCCGGTTAAGTCCCTCGCGTCGGCCCACGTTTTCTCTACCGCCGCCACGCACACGCGACCACAGCCGGAGTTCAAATTGTAGGGGCGAATAATCATTCGCCCTTACTTTCGCTCGCAACCGCCGCCATAACAAGAACCCCGCTGCCTCGCTCAACGCGCTGGCCCACTAACGCCTACAGAGGTACCGCAATGAAGTTCGGAGTCTCCCTTTCCGCCATCGCCCAGCAGCCGGCCGGCGCCGACATGCAGCAGGCTTTCGCCGACATCTGCGCCTACGTGGGCGCGGCCCGCGACCTCGGGTTCGACATGGTCTATCAGGGCCAGCATTACCTGACCGACCCCTACCAGCAGCTGCAGACCATGCCTCTGCTGGCCCGGATCTCTGCCGAGGCTCGCGGCATGGGCCTGGTGGCTACCATGCTGGTGCCCCTGCATCACCCGGTGGACCTGGCGGAGCGGGTGGCAACCATGGACGTGATAACCGGCGGAAACTTCACCCTGAGCGCGGCGCTGGGCTACCGCGCCGAGGAGTATGACAACTTCGGCGTACCGCGTCGCACCCGGGTCGGCCGCTATCTCGAATGCCTGGAGGCCATGCGCCTGCTGTGGTCCGGTGAAAAGGTGAACTACGAGGGGCAGTACTTCCGATTGAAGGACGCCCAGCTGATGCTGCGCCCGGTGCAGCAGCCCCATCCGCCGGTGTGGGTCGCCGCCAACAGCGACGCCGCCATCACCCGCGCCGCTCGCCTGGGCTACACTTGGTACGTCAACCCCCACGCCAAGTTCGAGACCATCAGCCAGCAGGTCGAGATGTACCACGAGGCCGCCGGCGCCGCCAATTCAGGCGCGCCCGAACGCCTGCCCCTCGGCCGTGAGGTCTTCGTCGGTCGCACCCACGAGGAGGCCTACGCCAGCGCGGCTCCCTACCTCGGCGGCAAGTACGAGGCCTACGCCCAGTGGGGCCAGGACAAGGCGCTGCCCGGCGATGAGAACTTCCGCGAGCCCTTCGAGGACCTGGCCCGCGACCGCTTCGTTATCGGCAACCCCGACGAGGTGGTGGAGGAGCTATCCCGCTACCGGGAGCTGGGTATGTCCCACGGCTGCTTCCGCATGATGTGGCCCGGCATGCCCCTCGACGACGGCATCGCCAACCTGGAACTCTTCGCCGACCGGGTAGCCCCGCATCTGCGGGAAGATTAGGTTCTGAACTGGGAGAAGATTGTTCTAATCGCGTGGAAGATTGCAACCAGAATGAAGGCGGACAGTGCCAAGTAGACAGTGTATAAAAGTATGATGGCCGCGAGAATTTGGTTTTCCCCGCCCAGGATGATCAGAGTACCTGTGTAACCGAATATCGCGGTCAGTACGCCCGCTGAGGAAATCAAGCGGTTCTCGGTAGTCCCAAGAGTTGGGACAACGGCAGTGAACAAGATGCTGGCGGCAACCAGTAAACGGGCTGTTCCCTGACCCGGGCCAAGCTGCTTGCTGACCAAAGGAGCGAGCAAGATACCTACCCCCATAACCGTGAACCCTGCGATCCAAATCCACCCAAGAAGAGCCCATTGCCGGGCGATCACGCCTGGTCTGTGCTGTGTGTATCATCGCTATGTGCAGGCGATGGGGCACTGGCGCTCCACAAGATCTTGGCCACAAGGACCGTGGTAACCACCGCCATCAAAGACGCAGGGAGTATCACCAACCATCGAAACGCTGCTCCACCGTCGGTAAGCGCCAATCTCAAGGCGTCGTTGACTTGCGGCACAGCGAGAAAAACCGCCACACTTCCACCCATAGCGAAGCCAATCGGGATTACAACCGCGATAACCCGCAGTGCGGTATACCTGCTTACGGATAGCGTAATCGCCGCCATAACTCAAACCCTCGAAGTCTGTACCTTGACATTCTAGCACCTATCCCGCCCGCAGCGTCTGTTCCGTCTCCGCCGCTGCCTCGACCCGCTCCCAGTCGTACAGCATCGGCGCCATCCGCACCTTGCTCCACATCTCCGACTGGTCCGCGAAGTGCGGGCTGGCCGGGTGCCCCGAAGCTCCCAGCGGCACCGCCCATAGCGAACGCTCCCAGTCGGCCGGGTCGTAGGCATAGCGGAACACCGAGAGCCCGCCCACCGTGGCCAGGTCGCCCGGCGCGTATGAGCCGGCCCACGGCGTGTCTCCGTCGCCGCCGGTGGGTATTTCCGGCGGGTCCAGCAGGGGGCCCAACTCCGGCGTCGCCATGGATAGCGGATGCTGCGGCCGCGCCCGATGCACCCGGTCCCACCGCCAGCCGGCAATGTCGGAGCCCAGCCTCGCGGTCAGCGTGCGCACCGCTTCGGCCAGCGCGGAACCCAACGCGCCCGGCCAGTCCTCGCCGGCAGGCAGCAGGTCGGTGTCACCACCGGAGATGCCATCGGTCATCAGGTTCTTGAAACGGTTGAGGAATACTCCGCGTCCCCGGTCGGCCGGCTGCCAGCCCATGGCGGCCAGATCCTCCCCGATATTGTGCTTCAGCAGACGCCACAGCAGGGCATCCCGCATCGCGCTGTATATCGTCGGCTCCACCCCATCGGGGTCCATGCTGCCCGACCAGTCCTGCAGCTTCAGCAGCGCCGACGCCACGGCGGGGTCTGCTGGCGCGGGGACCGCTGACAGTGAGGCCACGTAGGCTTTCGCCGGGATAGACACCCGTTCGGAGTGGATCCGTCCCATGTCGGCGGCGGCGGCATGGGGTACGCTGCGCACGCCGTGCACCACCCGCATGGCTCGGTAGCCGGGCGCAAAGTCCATCGATATGTAGTACGGGTAATCTTCCCCCACCGGCCGGTTGTTGGCGGTCACGATGTAACCCTGCGACGGGTTGATGTTTCGCGGCATTTCCTTGAAGGGAATGCTGCCCTGCCATTCGTGCTTTCCATCCCATCCCGGCACAGGCAATGGCGCGGGAACGTCGCCGGGTCGCCGGGGAATTTCACCCCGGCACTGGTACCCGATGTTGCCGTGAACGTCGGCCATCACAAAGTTGTTGACCGGATCGACCCAACCCTCCATCGCATCGGCTAACTCGTCCACGCTGGTAGCCTCCAGCATGGCCGGCAGGATGTCCGTCCACGGGTCCCCGCCGTCTCCCGCGCTGTAGCGCAGCGCCAGGCCGTAGCCCGACATCGGGTCGCCGCCCACCACCGGGCCGTGATGCGTCGCCCACGTTCGCAGGTGCACCTCGGCGCCGTCCCGCACCTTGATCACCTCGTCGCGAACGTCGGCGCTGTACCAATCCTCTTGGTGCTGGTAGAGCGACGGATCGGCGTCATTGAAACGCTCGATGTACAGGTCCTGGTAGTCCGCGGCGGTATGGGTCACGCACCAGGCCACCCACTGGTTGTGCCCGAAATGCGGAAAGGCTGGCACGCCGGCGAAGGAGTTGCCCACCACGTCGAAGGCGTCGCAGGCAAGGTGGTTCTGGTAGTAGACGCTGGGCGTATCCAGCCCTCGATGACTGTCGCCGGCCAGGATTGGCCCTCCGGTTGCCGTCCGCTCGCCGGAGATGACCCAGGAGTTCGAGCCGCTGTCCATCTCGCCGACGAGGTTCAGGTTGGCGGTATGCTCCATCAGCTGCTCCATTCCCACGTCCACCGCGCCGTCGTAGTTCGCGCCCGTGGGAATGATGACCGGCTGCCCCGGCGGGTAGGACGGGAACAGTTCCGCCGCCCGCTTCGGGCCCAACGCCTTGACCATCCGAGCCCGCCAGGCCTTGGTCTCGAACACGCCCATGAAGATGTGGCGCACCTTGTATATGGCCAGGCTGTGCCACGGCTCCCACGGCTCCGGCGTGATGCCGGTGATGGCATATTCGGCCGGCAGCGGCGCGTCGCTGGCGATGAAAGCATTGACGCCGGCGGCATAGGCGTCCAGCATCACTTTCGCCCGGGGGCCTGCCGCCTCGCAATCCGCCCGGGCCGCGTCCTCCAACCGGTGCCGGCGCATCTGCATGTCCAGACCAACGGCAGACTCGCCGGCCGCCTCGGCCCAGCGGCCCACCGCACGGCGTCGGTCGTACTCCATGGCCCACAACCGGTCCTGCGCGGTGACGAAACCCTGGGCGAACCAGGCATCGTGCTCGCTAACGGCGCGGACGTGCGGGATGCCCCACTGATCGCGCCAGACCCGCACGTCGGCCTTCAGGCCCGGCAGGTTGAGCACGCCATCCAGGCGAGGAAGCGCGGCCTTCAGATCATGGGCAGTGAGGGTGGTGGATTTGACGGCGGTAGTCATCTCGACAATCTCCCGGATCAGATACCGCCATCTTACCGCAGGACGCGCACTCCCGCTCCCCCGGCCCCCGGTGCCAACGCACTATGCACTCGGCGCCTTGGCGATCATCATCCCCGCGCAATCGGGTAGTAGGCACAACCTTCGAGTGGGAATTCGATTTCCCGATGCCCACCAATTCCGCCTATCTCCCCGATCCGTAGCTCAAACCCAAGACCAAGAAGGCTGCCAAGCCAAAAGCAACGCGCACTCCGGCCCGTAAAGAATCGAAACCCGCGGCCACCACCTCAAAGCCAAAGGCATCCCAGAAGCCAAAGCGAGTACGCCTCACCCCAGAGGAACGGCAGGAACGAGCTCGGGCACTCTCCGCTGAGCATCGTCGCAAGATGAAAAAGTCGGGCCTCTGCAAGGATTGACAGCAACCTGCCATACGCGTGCAAACCCGTTGTTCATCCTGCGCCAATAAGCATCGGCAGGCACGCCAATCCCAGCGGAAGTAGGACGCTTCCGCCAGGGTATGCCGACGCGCAGCACGTACAGGATGCTGTTGACCACGTGTATTTACTCCTTTGATCATAAGGGGGAAGATTGGTCGACGGAGGCGACCAGGTTATTACCCCAGTCACCCCCGATCCTGACCTACTTCCGCCTGGACGGACGCTGGCTCAGCGCCGAGCCAGCCAAGGTCTTCGTCGCCTTGGACGTCTTACTGCTGCTTAGCGCCTTAGACGCGACCTTGGCCACCCGGCGAGAAGTCACTGATTTGCGAGCCATGTTCCTGCCTCCTTCATAGTCTCCACCGAACCCGGTAATACTCGACCTGTGCCGTTCTTGACCCATTCACTTCCGCAGAGTATTTTGCGGCTGTTACCGCGTAACGAGTCCCTGGTTCGGCGGGATTCCGCACAGTAGCCCCCGGCGCATCCCACCGGGGGCTTTGTTTATGGGGCGCAGTCGTGCTGCTTGGCAGGACTGTGTTCCAACGTGACGAAAAACTTGGGGTTGATCTCCAAGAAACGAATCGTCAGTTCGCTTCCATTTGGCTTAAGGAGTTTATAGTCCTTCCCGATGCCAATTTTATGCCAAGTTGCCACGAAGCCATTAACCGAAACGTCCCCGTTGTCGGTTATGTGGAAGTTGCTCCCCGAAATTTGGAGTTGCCCCACAATGGGGTGATTGACGTTTCCCCTCCCGTCGGGTGCACGCAGCGGGACGGTGACCTGTTCCCAATCGGACTCCAATGGCAGCAACTTGAGCCCAAGCTTGAAGTCCTCCTTATCAGGTTGGTATTCGGTTACAGCCTCGGCATGGTAGCCAGGAGCTACTGCCTCAACTTGCATCGGCTCCTTGTCGCAGTAGAGCAGAGGAACCGTAGCAGTGCCGTCGTCACAGGTCGTGACGCTGCTGCTTAGCCCGCTGTAGGCGTATGTGGCGCGAACATGAGCGCCGGCGATACCGGCGCCCCCAGTGTCCTTGACAAGCACTTCGATTGGTCTGAGTTCGCGTTCTTGGGATGCTATTGCAACCAATTTACCCCCTGAGCGGCTTATAAAATTGCGATGGGTTATTCGCCCTCGCGAACCGCTACCGGGTACATGCTACTCCCAATTACTAGGCCAGTCAAACATTCGCTTTGGCCGTTTCCATTTGTTCCCATTTAGACACCGAATAAGCCACGCACTGTACCGGAGCCCAGAAGCTGGGACCACCGCCGGTAGTCTTGCTCTTCGTGCCGGGCCCGCCCAGCAACTATCGCCGGGTGAATCCCCAATTCATGGGCGAGGCCAATCACCGCCATAGGTGATCGTTTTTTTCCGACTTCACTTGACATCCAAACATCGGTAGGGATCAGCGATTCTTTAGCCTTTTCGTCCGCGTACTCCTCTTTATCCCCGACGCTGTCGAGTCCGAGGTCGTCAAAGAAAGAACCACTGTTATCGTCCAAATGGTACAAAGCATGAGCAAGTTCATGTTCTAATGTGTACCAGAAGTGATCCACTCGGTCATAACGTAAAGTTAGACCAATCACGGGTAACCCGTCCGCCGATTTCATAGCAGCCCCGTCAAGATGTGTTCCTGGCAAGTGCCGTGCTATCTCGACGGCAATACCTTGCTCTGCCAAGAAATCTACAGCTCTCAACGGGCCGTCAGTGGCAGGACTCAACTTCGCAACTTCACTCATGAGCTCAAAACGATTCTCAAAGCTCTGGACCGCTTGCACCCGATCCTTTTCATTGGCTTGGGCCAATATTTGCCAGCACCAAGCGTTAAGAGCATACGGATTGGTCTTTGCATTCGCCCTATTTTGATCGTTCTTCCGGTATAAAGCAGCCGCCACCTGCTTATGACCAGCCTTACGCATCAGTTCGGTAACCAGTTCCTCCGCATTCCCGCGAAGATCACCGGGATTCCGAATCCAACCCCGTTTTGCCATTTCACTAAGCGGAAAGCGTCGCCAATCGATTTCAGGAACGCCTTCCCCAGACCCAACGACTGGTTCCTTCAGCAGGACATCAGCGGAAATTCCCAAATGCTGATGCAAGGCGCGAGCCATTGACATCGTTATGCCGCGTGTCCCTGAAAGAACCTCCGAGACTTTAGAACGGCTTCCGATCATCGGAACGAGGTCCTTTTGTGTGAGGCCTTGAGCTTCCATATAGAATTTAATGGCTTCAACAGCGTCTTGGAATTCTTTCTCAGGATTCTGGGTTGAATGTTCATCATTTGCAGCTGTCATGGTTCTTCCTTGCTAGGCGACGGAGTTCACTTTCGCCGCGATTCCGGCTTTGTCCGCTTCATTACTACGCCGCCTGTTGGTTCCTTCAAACTAAACCTCTTGCGAGATTATAGATTGTTCCCATTTCGTGCACGATTGTAACATTTCCCCTACGACAACGCACGTCAAGCTACGAATCCTCTCGTAGAACACGTTCAGGGGCAGGAAAGCCGCGCTCCATCGGCGGATTGGCTCCTAGATACTCTTGGAAGACCAAGTAATACGTCCTTGCCTCGACCCGCACAAGTGGGGATCCACCGTCGAAAATCCCGTCTATCCTGTGCATCCGTGCCAAACACCTGAAACGGAACGCTGCCCACCGACATACGGTCTTTCCAAAGTCCCCATTGTCATTGCGAGCGCAGCGCGGCAATCTCGTTGGCGGAAAAGACGTCGTCTAGGCGACGGGACCCCCGCGCCGCTTCTCCGTACTCAATGACAAACTGGTACGCGTGAGGGCATCCTCATCCTTGACAATCGCGAACATTAGTTCCTATACTATACCCGTCACGTGGAATCATCAGTCTCAGCCAGAGGTACGAAAGGGTCGTTCGCGGCCAACCCGTCAGCATCAAAATCGCAAAACGGCCCTCCGACTCACCGGGACCGCCGCCGCCTTCACCCAGACCATCACCGGCGCGGTCCCAACGGCCACAGGAGACGCCACTATCCTGGGAGATGCGGCCCAGACCCTCGCGGTCGGCCCGCAGTGATCCGAAACAGGGGTTAAATCTTTGCGTACCGCCCCCGGCCGCGGGGGCTGACACCGACCCTTAATCCTCTGGCGAAACTGGACCGATCAACCACCCAGCCAACCGCGAACTTCATAGGAGAAGAAACCAGGGAGAAGAACCAGAAACCCAACGACAGCCCCTAGGCAAAAGCCGGCGTTAGCGCCTTCCGATGCGTTCCGATGCCGGAACTTCCCCGAGCATTGCTCTCACTTCCAGTGCGGAGGGAGTTGCCGCCGGCTCGGTGTCGGATCGGGCCAGCTCAGCGGCGACGGCAGCGATGCGTTCACGCGCCAGGCTGCAGTATTCGTCGGACAGGTCGATCCCCATGTACTGGCGTCCCTCCAGCAGCGCGGCGACCGCCGTCGTGCCACTACCGATGAACGGGTCCAGTACCACCGCGGCGGTGGTGGCCGCAATCGCGCGGCGGGCCAGCGCCACCGGGAATGACGTCGGATGCGGGTTGCCCCGGTCCTGGCGTATCTGCCACACATCGCCGACCCCGCCGGCCTTGGGTGCCAGGCGGAACTCCGGGTTGGCGATCAGATAAATCACCTCGTAAGTGGGAAGAAAGTAGCCAGGATTGTGATTGAAGCCGCCGGAACGCTGCCAGATTATGATCTGCCGCACCGGGAAACCGTCCATGATGTCGGCCCGATCCTGCAGCAGGCCGCGCTGAACCCGCCACTTGTGGTTGTAGAAGATGGCGCCGTCTGGCGTCAGCACCCGCAGCATCTCCCGGATGCACTCCCGCTGCCATTCCACGTAGTCGTCGTGAGGCATGCAGTCGCCGTGGTCGGCGTATCCCTGCTGCAGCATCAGCGTCGCCCGCGACCACTTGCCGCCGTTGCCGTTCTTCATCCCGTTCCCGCTGCTGTTGAGCAGGTTATAGGGCGGCGACGTGACGATCAGGTTCACCGACGCCGACGGCATCCGGCCCATCGCCGACAGGCAGTCGTCGCAGTGGATTTGATTGAGCCAGAGTTCTATATTGGTCGTATTCATAGAAAGCGTATAAGCACGCCTATTGAACCCCAACCACCGGATGCGGCGCATAGTGCGAACGCCGCGGGTTTCTGTGTATCTGGCCCGCCTGTCCACCACCCCACACCCTGACGCGTACCCAATCGCGTTCGAGCTGTCATTGCGAGCGCAGCGCGGCAATCTGGTTAGCGGAGGAGACGTCGTCCAGGCGACGGGATTGCCGCGTTGCTACGCTCCTAGCAACGACAAGCCGGGTACGCCCGAGCCCCACGCCGCGTGGCGCAGAGAGCGATCACTCAACTCGCCGGCGCACGCCGGCCCGCATCCGAAAAGCAATGCGGGGGCCGGCTGGCCCCCGCATGATGCCCATTTTGACGAACCGCCACCGAGCCCGTTGCGGGACGGCGACCGGCAAACCGAACTTCAGCCCGTGCGTCGTGCCACGAGAAGGCCGTCCTCCCGGGTAACCTTCATGGCAAAGGGATACCGGTCCACCTCCAGCGCCAGGCCCACGTCCCGTGGGTGAAACTGGGGCTGGGCGTCATCAAAAAACTTCTGGGTTGCTCCGCCGGACATGATGAGCTTGCGCAAGGCTTCCGGGTCCGCGTTACGTCCCTCCAGGCGGTTGCGCAGATACATGGCGCAGTGCTCGTCCTCGTCCGCGCGGTTCACACCCTGGTCGCCCATGGCCAGGATGGTCACCCTCTCTGGCAGCGGGTCCTCCGCCAACAGCGCCTGCACGGTTGCGCCGGCAACCACGAACGAAGTCACGTAAATCGGATCGCAGCCGGCCGCGCCGGCCGCAGCTGTGCCCACCGTGCCCGCTCGGGTGGACTGCACCACGCTCTTGCCGGCGAAATCAACCGAGGATGCTTCATACGGAGAGTTCCCGTAATCGAACTCGTCGGGCCGGCGCCCGTCCACCTCGCCCATGAGGATGTCGGCGATGGAAGGATTGGCGCGCCGGATCTCCAGCGCCTCCTCGACCTCGGCCACCAGGGTAATGCGCTCTGCGCCCCGGTCGAAGGCGATGGCCGCCGTGGTGAAGGCGCGGAACACGTCGATGACCAGCGCCGCGCCGGTGGCTTCGTTGGCATCGCGGGACAAACTGCCGATGCGTATTTCCATGCCGTCTAACCCGCCTTCACCAGCTTCTGCAGCGAACGCACCTCCCGCGGCGGATCCAGGTGCTGCCCGGTGTGGGTCCAAGACACCTCGCCGACGTAGATGTTGCCTGCCGAGTCGAGGCACACTCCGTGGGGTGCGATGAACTGCCCGGGCGCTTCACCCTCGGGCCCGTCGCCAACGCGAGCCTGCTGGCGGCCTTCGGTGTCGTACACGCTGACTCGCGGACCCAGACCGGAGGCCTGAGAGTTGGGGCCGATGGCCGAACCCAGTTCGCCGATGTACACCAGGCCGGCAGCCTGGTCGATGTACAGGCCGCATGGCCGCGACATGTCGTTCCACTGTCCCATGAACCTGCCATCGGGATTGAACACCTGCACCCGGTGGTTCTCCCGGTCGGCCAGGTACACCAAACCGTCGCGGTCGGTGCAGATGTTGTGGGCGATGTTGAACTCGCCGGGGCCGTTCCCGGACTTTCCCCAGGAGAATATCAGGCGTCCGTCGGGGCTGTACTTGTGGATCCGGGCATTGCCATAGCCGTCCGACACGTAGAAGTCGCCGTTCCGCGGGTCGATGGCGACGTGGGTGCAGCGGTTGAAAGGATCGCCGGACATGAAGGCCGCCGGGTGTCCGCTGGTGCCCAGGGTCAGCAATACATCGCCGTCCAGGGTGCACTTGCGCACGGTGTGGTCGCCGTCGTCGGTCAGGAACACCGTCCCGTCGGGGGCCATGGTGACACCGTGTGCGCGCGGGAACACGCCTTCGCCCCAGGACTGTAAGAAGTTGCCGTCCTTGTCGAGCACAATCATGGGGTGCTCGCCGCGATTGAAGGCGTAGACGTTGTCGTCGTCGTCGCAGCCCACCGCGGCCACCTCTTTGAACGTGTAGCCGGCAGGAAGCTGCCCCCAACCTTCCTGTACTTCGTAGGTGAACTGGCCCTCTCCGATAGTTACCATCCGTGTTCCTCCTCTCATGGCGGCGACGCTCCCCGGCGTCGTGCCCAACCGCGATTGTAACCCATCGGGCGCCCCTGCGACCCGGACGGGCCCGATGCTACAATGGGGCATCCGTACCCGATACCCGCATCCCAGTTCCCCATCAAGGAGGCCCCGCATGGCCGATCCTCGTCGCGATTTCGTCAAGTACACGTTCTACCGCGTGCAGCCGGAGTGGCGCCGCCTGCCCGCCGCCGAGCGCGAGCGCAGCAAGGATGAGTTTGCCGCGGTGGCCGCCGAGCACTCCGACCGGGTCGCCCTGAACACCTACACCCTGGTGGGCGCGCGGGGCGATACCGACTTCATGCTGTGGGGCGTGTGCCCCGAGCTGGAACCCATCAACGAGCTGGCCGCTCACCTCAACCAGACCCGGCTGGGCGGCTACCTGGAGACGCCTCATTCGTACCTCGGCATGACACGCCGGTCTCCCTACATCGACGACCACCAGCACGAGGGGCAGGAAGGGCCGGGAGATTCCGCGTCCATCCGCATCGTCGGCAGGCGCTACTTGTTCATGTATCCCTTCTGGAAGACCCACGACTGGTATCAGCTGTCCAAGGAAGACCGGCAGGAACTGATGAACGACCACTTCGTCATCGGCCACAAGTACCCGCAGGTCAAGATCTCCACCGCCTACTCCTTCGGCCTCGACGACCCCGAGTTCATCCTGGGCTTCGAGACCGACCAGCCCGGCACCTTCCTGGACCTCGTCATGGAACTCCGCGAATCCAAGGCTCGTCCCTACACCCTGAAGGATACGCCCATCTTCTCATGCATCAACCGCCCGCTTCGCGACTGCCTCGACGACGCGGCGTAGGGAGACGGCTTTATGACCCCGCAAGCCGTTGCAACACCTCAACCCGGCACTGCCACCTTGCCCGATGAGGATATGCCACCAGAGTTCTCCTTGGACATCAATTCCATACTGGCTCTGCTAGCCGACGACGACGCGCTGGACGACTGGCTACTCCGGTTCAACGCCGACAACGAGGACTCCGGTTACCAATTTGAGATTGACCGGCGCGGGAGGTTACTGGCGATGGCGTCCGAGGGTAGGGATGGATCGGAGCGACAATTCAATCTACAGTTTGATTTGCAGATCTGGACCAGCACCGGCCCCGGCGGAAAGGTGGTGATTGGCAACGAACTGGTGCGAATGCTCCGGCCGGGCCGCCGCGCGGCGGACGCCGGCTGGATTGCGCCGGAGCAGGTTGCTGAATTGCCTCCTACGGGGCAACGCTTCGGCAGCATTCCCTTTGCCCCTCGTTTTGTGGTTGCGATTCGCTCCCGTTCCAACACACTGGAATCTCAGCAGTCCAAAATGGCGGAATGGATCGCCTACGGAGTCGCGCTGGGTTGGCTCATCGACACGTTCCTGCGGCAGGTGCACATCTATCGTCCCAACACCGCACCGGAAGTGCTCGACGACCCAGAGACGGTCGGCGGTGACCCCGAGCTCCCTGGGTTTGTGTTCAACGTTCGGAGTCGCGTATTTGACCTGCAATGACCACCATCGATCAGCAGGACTAACGAATAAAAGCGCTCCGACGATTGCCGGAGCGCTTTTTGTATGCCGTAAGCGTCCTACCGTCTACCGCAGTGCCAGCATCCGCTGCAGTGCCACAACCGACTCCCGTTGCATCTGCTCGGGGACGGCGATCCGGTTGACGACCTCGCCGGCGACCAGGCTTTCCAGCGTCCACAGCAGGTAGGCCGGGTGGATACGATACATCGTCGAGCACGGGCAGCTCACCGGGTCTAGGCAGAACACCGTCTTGTCCGGGTTGTGCATGGCCAGCCGATTCACCAGGCTGATCTCGGTGCCCACCGCCCAAACCGAACCGGCCGGGGCCTCATTGATGGCCTTGCGGATGAACTCAGTCGAGCCGTTCATATCAGCGGCCTCAACCGTCTCCATAGTGCACTCCGGGTGCACCAGCACGGTCACGTCGGGATAGCGCTGCCGGGCCGACTCGATCTGCTTGGCGGTGAAGCGGGTGTGCACTGAGCAGTGACCCTGCCACAGCACCATCTTGGCGTTGCGCAGCTGCTCCGGCGTGTTGCCTCCCATAGCCTTGAAGGGGTTCCAAACCACCATCTCGTCCAGGGGGACGCCCAGTTTGAGGGCGGTGTTGCGTCCCAGGTGCTGGTCGGGCAGGAAGAGGACCCGATCGGACTGCTCGAAAGCCCATTCCAGCACGGCGGCGGCGTTTGACGAAGTACAGACCGCTCCGCCGTTGCGCCCGCACAGCGCCTTGATGGCGGCGACGGAGTTCATGTACGTGACGGGCACAATGCCACCGTGGTCTCCGAGGACGTCCTGCAGGTCCTCCCAGCCGTCCTCAACGTCCTGGATGGGGGCCATGTCGGCCATGGAGCAGCCGGCCGTGATGTTGGGCAGGATGATCTGCTGGTGGTCGCCGGCCAGGATGCAGGCGGTTTCGGCCATGAAGTGAACGCCGCAGAAGATGATGAAGTCGGCCTCCGGGCGGGATGCGGCTTCCTGGCTCAGCAGGAAGGAGTCGCCCTGGAAGTCGGCGTACTTGATGATCTCCTCGCGCTGGTAGTGGTGCCCGAGGATGGTGACCCGGTCGCCCAGGGTGTGCCGCGCCGCGCCAATGCGCTCGTCCAACTCGGCCGGTGAGCAGGCCAGGTACTCGCCTGGGATTTTCTGCCAGCGAACGTTGATCGCCAGCTCTTCTGCCAGGGACTTGGCGGGCAGTTCGTCTTCCGGTTTACAGAAGGCGGCGTGCTCAATTTCGGTGAGGGGAATGGTTGGTTGCCTGGTTTGAGTAACCATAAAAGCCGCCTCCTTAAACTAAAAAAGCGGTACTACGCCAGTGCGCCGGCCAAAGACCATGGTCCGGTGCGCATAATCCGAACGTCGACAAGTTGACCGGTTAGGTCGGTGTCAGCGGAGCAATTGGCGGTTTCGGGGATGTCAAAATAGATCAGCTTGTTGCCGCGGGTGCGTCCGGTCCAGCTGCCCCGCTTTCGATTTTCGGCCAGCACCTGCACCGTGTCGCCCATGTAGGCGGAGTTGATAACAGTCAGTATGCCTTCCTGCAGCGATTCCAATCCCCTGAGCCGGGTCTGCTTCTCTTCCTGGGGAACGTCATCATCCATCGTGCGGGCGGCGATGGTGCCTGGACGGGTTGAATACGCGGCGCCGTGGACCTTGTCGAAGCGAAGGTCGTCCACCAGCCGCAGGGTGTTGTGGTACTGCTCCTCGGTTTCGCCGGGGAAGCCGACGATGATGTCGGTGCTGACGGTGACATCAGGGATGGTATCGCGGATCTCGCTGGTGATGTCCCGGTACTCGGCGATGGTGTACGGCCGGCGCATCCGCTGGAGCACGTCGTCGTCGCCCGATTGCACCGGCAGGTTGATGTGCTCGCACACCTTGGGCAAATCGGCAACGGATTGAATGATGCGGCTGCTCATGTATGAAGGGTGGGAGGTCAGGAAACGGATGCGGTCCAGTCCGTCGATTCCATTGAGCCGGACGAACAGGTCGGCGAGATCTTGGCCGTCGTCGCGGTCGTGGCCATAGGCGTCCACCGTCTGTCCCAGCACCGTGACCTCACGGACCCCGCGGGCGGTGAGCAACTCCACCTCGTGGGCGATGTCGTCCACCGAGCGGCTGGCCTGGCGGCCACGGCGATAGGGGATGATGCAGAAGGTGCACATCAGGTCGCAACCGTGAATGATGGGCACGTAGGTGGCCACATCGGGCCGCTGGGGTGCCAAGGAGCCGACGCAGCCTTCCCAGTCCAGGCCGAGACGCTCGCCCACCAACTCCAGCAACGGCTCAAACTCCTGGGGACGCAGGAAAAGATCGACGTGAGGAAAGCGCCGCTGCAAGTCCTCGGTGCGGGGGCCTACCATGCATCCGGTCAGGGCCAGCACCGCTTCGGGACGCTTCTTGCGCAGGGGCTGGGTCAGGTTCAGAGTGCCGGTGACCTTGTCCTCGGCAGATTGGCGAACCACGCAGGAGTTGAGCACCACCACGTCCGCGTCGGTTGGACGTGGTACGGGCGTGAGGCCCAATTGCTCTAACGCCGACCCCAAGCGTTCGGAGTCGGCGGTGTTCATCTGGCAGCCAATGGTCCAGATGTGATAGGTCTGCATTCGATTCGTTCCCGTTTGGGCGGGGGCGTCCGGGATGGAAATGGCGGAGGGAGTGGGATTCGAACCCACGATCCCAGTTTCCCAGGATAAGCGCTTAGCAGGCGCCCGCACTAGACCACTATGCGATCCCTCCCCACCCCGTTGGGTTTCGCTCATTATAGCCCATTGTGAAACGCGTTACAAACGACGATTGCGATTGACCGATGCCCCGCTACGGCTTTCGTCAACGCGTTCCATCAAAGGTTCGGGAGCCGCTATTGTCGGCGCCCGAACCTGCTTTACAATGAAAATCAAGCCGGTCCCGGATGCGAGACCCGGAAACAAAGGAGAGTGGTGATGAGGCAGAGGCGTATGGTGATTTTGCTTGCGGCGGCGCTGGGAATCGTACTGGCACTGGGAGCGACAGCTTGCAGCCAGGACGAGCCCGAAACCAGACAAAGCGTGGAACCGTCCGCCGAGGCAGCGGCTCCCGCGGCGGCTCCGGACGCTCCTGCATCTCCGGCGCCGGCAATGCCCGGCACGGCAGATTCGACACCTATCGCCTCGCAACCCGACCCTCCACTCGAGACGACGCAACCCACAGCCGCTCCAGCGGAACCCACGGTCTCTCCGACAGAACCCGCCGCTGTGGCCGTTCCAACCGTCGTTCCCACGGAACCTGCCGCCACCCAACCAGCGCCCGCACCCACTCCTCCTCCCGCTCCGAGCCCTGAACTGCGGGCGTACGCGGCCGACACGCCCACGGGCCAGGAGCGATTTTCGTAGGCGATGGCACCCAGTTGATCGGCCCCCCACCCCACGACAGCCTGATGTTCGGGGTTCATGAAGCGATCTACACCCAGGCCACGGCGGCATCCGTGCTCGGTTTACAGCCGGCCGGAATTCCGGACCACCTGTTCATCTTCAGAAGCGACTATTACCGTGGTTTGATCGAGAAGGCCAACCTGACCGACCCGACGGAATTGACCTCGTCCGGGGAGAGCATCAAGATCCAGCACGTGTGCATCGACCGGAACCTTCCCACGTGCGTGCTGGTACAGACCTACTGGTCGCCAAACCTGTGGGAACGCACCAACGGCCAGGTGGAGCTGTCGGTAACGTCTTTCGTAGAACTGGAGCTCACCGGCCCTGACACCCTGAGCCAGGTCGCCGACGGGTCGCTGGACATGGTCAACATCTTCACCTTCACCGGCTAGGTGGCCGGAGCTCACCCGTCCCTGGAGGTGCAGTCCCTGTGGGGAATGGCCAGCGACTGGGAAACTTCGTACTCGGTGTTGGCGGAAATGGCTCCCGACATCGACCGGATGCTTCTCGATATCACGGGCGGCAGCCCGGTGCTCAACCGCAACTGGTTCGCCGGTTCAGACCAGTGGTTCTTCAGCAACCAGCCCGTGCGCTCGACTGACGACTTCGAGGGTCAACAGATCCGCACCCACTCGGCGTCCATGTCCGACTTCATCCGGGGCATGGGCGGCGAGCCCGTCGAGTTGGGCGTCGGCGATCTGTACACGGCCCTGCAGAACGGCATGGTGGACGCGGCGGTCACCACCCTCCTGCTGGGTGTAACGGGCAGCCTGTTCGAAGTCTCCGACCATATCGCCGGCCCGGTGATCGGCTTCGGCTACACCAACAACGTGATCAACCGCGACGTATGGGAAGGAATGCCCCAAGACTTGCAGCAGATCATCATTGAGGAAAGCGCAAAAGCCGAGCTGGAGGCTTTGCGCCTGGCCCCCTTCCAGAATTTCATCGCCCTGGAAGCCGCCCAGGACTTGGGGCTGGAACCCGCGCCGTTCTCCGACGAAGTCTAGGAGCATATCCAGACGGTGGTCCTGCCGGAGCACGTCATTCCCGGTTGGCTACGCCGCCTGGGATACCCGGGCACCGGAGCGGACACCGTCGCCATTTACAACGCCAAGTCCGCCCCGTACTCGGGACTGATGATCGCGCCGGACGGCTCGGTAGAGCGGATTCCAATCACGAAAGGCCCACGCGCTCAGTAGCGCGGCCGGCCGGCCGGCCGGAGGCTCGCCAGTTCCCGGGGCCTACCCGTGCCGGTCACCTCCTGGTCATCCGGCACACGACTCTCGCGTAGCCTCCAAGCGGGCTTGGAGATCCGTCCTTATGTGGAAAATGTACATATATGGACGGACCCGATGCCCCCGGCAGTCGCAAGCTGCCGAAGAATTTCCTCACCCCATGGGTTTTGCTGGTGCTCAAACAATGGAGCCTGCATTCCTACCTGATCATGCAACAGCTGAACAGCATGGGCTTTGCCGAGGTGGACCATCCCACGCTGTACCGGGAGCTGCGCCGCCTGGAAAAGGCAGGGGCACGTGGTTTCCGAGTGGCAGACCGACGGCAGCGGCCCGGCCAAGCGCGTTTACAGCATCACCGAGGCCGGCGAGCAGATGTTGCTGGGATGGACCGAGGTTGTTTCGGGATACCAGCGAATGATCACCGGATTCTTCGACCTGTACGCCCAAGCTTTCGGGCAGGCTCCCCCCACAGGTAACAACCAAGCAGCGGAACCGTCAGTCAGTGACCTCGCCGATGGCGAAACCAATTCGTAATCTATTGGCCGTATCCTAAAAGCCCTAACCAGCAGGAGGCTCACACCGTGCCAACCACCGTAACCGAATGTGCCCAGGAACTCGTCAAGACCTACAACGAGATGGTGTCCCAGGGCTTCACCGCCGCCCGTGCGGGCTGGGAACAGGCCGCTTCCAACGCGAAGGGTGTGGCTGAAACCTCCCAGACCGAGTAGGCCGCCGCCGGCAAGATCTGGGAAGAGACCATCGCCTGCTCCCGGGACCACACCGAAAAAATGGCCAAACTGACCCGGAAGTTCGCCGCCAACCCCAACGCCAGCATGACCCACGAAACGAAAGAACTCATCGACGGCATCGTCACCAACGACCAGCAGCTGTTCAAGTCCTGCGCCGAATACGCCCAGGGTGTGGAGCAGCGCCGCGCCCAGTTGACAGCTTCCATGCTCCGGGCCAACGCCGAGTTCGTCGCCTCTGCGCAGGGTTTGGCCAAGAGCGCGTTCGATTGCAGCCACGCCTTTATGGACTGGTCCTTCGCCGTCGCTCGCGGCTCCGCCCCCACCGCTCCCTTCTAGCTGGAGATCCCGTCTAACCGCCGATCTTCATCCGTAAACGAACAGGAGAGCTATCCGTGGTCAACTCGACCGATAACGCCTCACAATTCCAAAAGGAAGTCCAACTCCAATGGGAGCGCTTCCAGACCCTGATGGACGCCTTTGTGGTCAATCCGGCGGATCCTCCTGCCGAGGTCACGCCTTTCGAAGTCATCTGGAAGCGCGGGAATACCCGCCTGCTGCGCTACGGTTCCCGCGAAAGGGAGACCCTGGGGCTGCCATACCTCATCGTTCCGTGGCTGGGGATCAGCCGGACCTACGTCCTGGATCTACTCCGGGCAGCAGCATGATCGAGTACCTGGTGAACCGCGGCCACGACGTATACCTGCTGGACTGGGGCGTAGTTGGAGAAGAGGACCGTGAACTCGGGTTCGAGGAAGGCGTCTACAAGATCATCCCCCGGGCCATCGAACGGGTGCTGGAAGCGTCCGGCGCGACGGAGATCACCTTGAACGGCATCTGCCTGGGTGGAACCCTGAGCGCCGCCTACCTGGCCCTGCACCCGGACGCTCCGGTGCGCAATTTCGTGGCGGTGGTGGCACCCATCGATTTCGCGCAGGGCGGCATGTTCCGCACCTGGCTGGACAAGCGTTATTTCCCCGCCGACCTGATCGTCGACCACTACGGGAGCCTGCCCTCCGTCCTCATGAACACCGGGTTCAAGATGCTGCGGCCTACCCTGGAAGCCCAGGCCATGACAGGGCTGTGGTCCAACGCGACCCGCCCGGGATACATCGAAAGCTACAAGGCGATGAGCCGCTGGGCAAACGACTTCGTCGCAATGCCGGGCCGCTTCTTCCGCCAGTTGTCCAAGAACCTGTACGGCAAAAACGAGATGATCCAGGGAGAGTTCCTCATCAACGGCCGCGCGGTCAACCTGTCGCGGATCCACCACCAGCCACTGCTGGTGGCGGCCGCCAGTCAGGACTACATCGTGCCGTCTCCGGCAGCACGGAGTCTGATGGACGTGGTGTCCAGCGAGGACAAGGAGTTCGTGGAGTTGCCCTGCGGACACATTTCCGTCTTCTCGGGAAGACAAGCGCACCAGACCCTCTGGCCCAAGATAGACGAATGGGTTTCGGCCCGGTCGAATTAGCGAATTCGTAAGCTAAAGCAACCTACCCAAGGGGAGCTCCCAGACATGACTATCGCAGACAACGGGACCGCGGCCGGCTTCTTCGAAGCGTGGCAGGATATGGTCCGCAAATCCACCGAAGCCTGGACCCAGGCCGCCTCCGGTTTCGGCGGGTTCACCCCGCCCAGCCCGGGTGCGATGCCCTTCGGCCCGTTTTCCTTCGGCGGGTTTCCCTTTGGCCCTCCGCCGGGCGCCGGCGCGCCGGGTGCCAACCCATTCACTCCCCCGTTCGATCCTACCCAATTCATGCGGACCTGGCAGCGGATGTTCGAATCCTGGCAGTCGCAATGGATGGGCCACCAGTCCGGCGAGGCCCAGCCACCGTCAATTGAAGAAGCCCAACGCCAGTGGGCCCGGTACTTGGAGTCCATGGCTTCCACGTTCTCTGAGGTGATGAGCACGAAGGAATTCGCCAAGGGGCTGGGCAAATACATGGAACAGGGGCTGGCGTTGCAGGAGCGCGTGGCCAAGCAGGCCAACCCGCAGATCAACGCCATACTGCGAACGTACAACCTACCCTCCCGTAGCCAGATTGACCGGCTGTTCGCCCGCCTAATCGGCATGGAGGAAAAGCTGGACGATCTGGAGGACGAAATCCGCAAGCTCCGCAGCGAGCTCAGCACTTCCCGGCGTCCTCAACCGGCTGGCTCTCGTTCGGCCCGCGCGTCAGCGGCCGGCGTTGCAGACGGAGAAGGAGAGCAGGCCTGACCTACAATACTGACCCTCGTACCGCATCGATCCAACAGGAGGCGAACATGAAACTGGAAGGACGCACTGCCCTGGTTACCGGAGCCTCCCGCGGAATCGGCCGCGCCATCGCCCTCGCACTCGCCGCGGAAGGGGCCGACGTGGCGGTCAACTACGTGTCCAACGAGGCTGCGGCGGCCAGCCTGGTAGAAGAGATACAGGCCCTGGGCCGCAAGGCAGTCCTGGCCCGGGCCGACGTCAGCGATTTCCCCGACACCTACAGCATGGCCCATTCCGTGCTTGACCAGTTTGGGCACATCGACATCCTGGTCAACAATGCCGGCGTCACCTCGGACAAGACCTTCGTCAACATGGACCATTCCACCTGGCGCAAGGTTCTGGCCGTCAACCTGGACGGCGTTTTCAACTGCACCAAGGTCTGCGTCGACCAAATGGTTGAGCAAAATTACGGCCGGGTGGTCAACATCACGTCGGTCATCGGGCAGATTGGCAACTTCGGGCAGGCGAACTACGCCGCCTCCAAGGCCGGCGTCGCCGCCATGACCAAGACCCTGGCCAAGGAACTGGCCAGCAAAGGCATCACCGTCAACGCCGTCGCGCCAGGCTTCATCGCAACGGAGATGGTTTCATCCATACCGGAAAACGTCCAGGATCGGCTGCTCAGCCTGATCCCCCTGCGCCGTTTCGGCAAAGCTGAAGAGGTCGCCCAGATGGTGGTATTCCTGTGCTCGCCCGAGGGCGACTACGTAACCGGCGCGGAACTGGAAGTCAACGGCGGACTGTTCATGTAGCAGAAACCGCCGCCGGCTTGAGCAATGCCATTTGCGATTCCGGCGCTCCATCCCGAAACGGAACGGCGGCAGCGGTGTGCCCGCGTCAATTGATCACTATCGTCAATAGCGAAGGGCGTTTTCAGTTGACAGAGTCGGGGAGGTGGCAGTAACATATCCTACTGCTACGCCGCAAATCCAACCGGCAGCCAAGGATCTTTTATGCCTACCGTCAATCAACTGGTACGCAAGGGCCGCAAGCCGATGCGCAAGAAGACTAAGGCGCCGGCCCTTCACTGGGTACAGAACTCTCTGCGGAACCGCACGCGTTGGGGGCCTGGATGCCCGCAGCGTCGCGGTGTGTGCATCCAGGTTCGTACGATGACCCCCAAGAAACCCAACTCCGCGCTCCGGAAGATCTGCCGCGTGCGGCTGACTAACGGCGTGGAAGTGACCGCCTACATCGGCGGGGAAGGGCACAACCTGCAGGAGCACTCGGTGGTGCTGATCCGCGGTGGCCGCGTGAAGGACCTGCCCGGTGTGCGCTATCACGTGGTACGAAGCAATCTCGACACCGAAGGCGTCGACGGACGCCGCCAGGGTCGCAGCAAGTACGGTACTCGTAGAGGCTAACAGCGACCCGAACCGAGAAATAAAGCCACCGTCACCCCCACCGCCGGGGGTGGCTCATTTTGGAACGCAAGGTGGATTAATCATGTCACGCAGACGTCGAGCCGAACCGAGGATAGTGAAACCCGACCCGCGGTACAACAACGCGGAGTTGGCCAAGTTCATCAACCGGGTCATGCTCAAGGGCAAAAAGTCCACCGCTCAGCGGGTCGTTTACGACGCCCTGGAGCTGGTGCGGCAAGACAGCAACCAGGATCCCATGGGGGTGTTCTCCACGGCCCTGCGCAACGCCACTCCCCTGGTAGAGGTACGACCCCGCCGTGTCGGCGGAGCAACCTACCAGGTTCCGGTCGAACTCCGTACCAGCCGCAGCGAGGCGTTGGCGATGCGTTGGATCATTCGCGGCGCCCGGGGCCGCAACGGCATGCGCATGGCCCGTGGGCTGGCCAACGAATTCATGGACGCTGCCCGTGGCGAAGGTTCCGCAGTGCGCCGTAAGGACGAACTGCACCGCATGGCGGAGGCAAACCGCGCCTTCGTACATTACCGCCGCTAAACCCCGCCTTCCGTTATAGGGGCGAATGATCATTCGCCCCTAACTTTGTGTCATTCCCTCCCCCCGAACTTCCCCCAGGTACAGGTATGACTGTCGTAACAACAAACGCCGATCTGATCCGTAACATCGGTTTCATCGCGCACATCGACGCCGGCAAGACCACGCTCACCGAGCGCGTGCTCTACCTGACCGGACGCATCCGCAAGGTCGGCGGCGTGGATGAGGGCACCACGGCCATGGACTGGATGCCTCAGGAAAAGGAAAGGGGCATCACCATCACCGCAGCCGCCACCACCGCCTACTGGCGCGACCACCAGGTCAACATCATCGACACCCCCGGCCATGTGGACTTCACCGCTGAGGTGGAGCGCAGCCTGCGGGTCCTCGACGGCGGCATCGTGGTGCTAGACGCCGTGGCCGGCGTGCAGCCCCAGTCCGAGACGGTTTGGCGCCAGGCCGACACCTACAACGTCCCCCGTATCTGCTTTGTGAACAAGATGGACCGGGTCGGCGCGTCCTACGAGCGCACCATCGAGTCCATTCGACGTCGGCTGAATGGAAACCCCGTAGCGGTGCAGGTACCGATCGGGGTAGAAGACGAATTTCGCGGCGTGGTCGATCTGATAGAAGGCCAGGCCATTATGTATTCGGACGGGCGCGACGATGTGGCTGACCCACCCGAGCTCATGCCTATCCCTGCCGGGTTCGAGCAGGCCTATAACGACTACCGTCAGGAAATGATCGAGAAGATCGTCGAAACCGACGAGGCCCTCCTCATCAAGTACCTTGAAGGCGAGGACATCTGTGCCGACGACCTGCGTTCCGCTCTGCGGGCCGCCACCATCAACCGCCAGTTGGTGCCGGTGCTGTGCGGCAGCGCGATGCGGGGCAAGGGCATCCACCCGCTTCTCGACGCCATCATCTGCTACCTGCCCTCGCCCCTGGACGTGCCGGCGGTGGAAGGCACGGTGCCCGACACCGACACAGTGGAGATCCGGGAACCCCTGGACAGCGAACCACTGTCCGCCCTGGCGTTCAAGGTAGCGATCGACCCCTACGTGGGTCGCCTGGTGTTCCTCCGGATCTACTCCGGAAAAGTAGAATCTGGCGCTGCCGTGCGCAACGTGACCCGGGGGAACCGGGAACGCATGGGCCGACTGCTGCGTATGCACGCCAACCACCGCGAAGAGTTGCCGGAGATCACCGCCGGCAACATTTGCGCGGCGGTCGGGCTGAAGGACACTTTCACCGGCGACACGATATGCACCGACCACAAGCCGGTGATCCTCGAACCGCCTCACTTCCCGGAGCCGGTGGTGTCCGTGGCCATCGAGCCCGCCACCCGAGCGGACCAGGACAAGCTGGGCGAGGCTATGCGAAAGCTCTCCGAGGAAGACCCGACCTTTGTGGTGCGGTTCAACGACGAAACCGGGCAAACGATCATATCCGGAATGGGCGAACTGCACCTGGAAGTCCTCGTAGACCGGATGCGCCGCGAGTTCGACGTAGAGGCCCGGGTTGGACAGCCAAGGGTCGCCTACCGTGAAGCCATCACCAAGCCGATCCGGGTTGAAGGGCGCTTCGTGCGGCAAACCGGCGGTCACGGCCAATACGGGCATGTTTGGCTGCAATTGGAACCGCAAGAGCGCGGCGCCGGTGTCGCATTTGTCGACGGGACCTCCGGGGGCACCATCCCACGTAATTTCATTCCCGCGGTCGAGTCCGGAGTGAAGCAGGGTCTGGACAATGGCCCATTGGCGGGCTATCCTCTGGTGGATCTTAAGGTCACGTTGGTTGACGGCAGCTACCACACGGTAGACTCGTCCGAAATGGCCTTCCGTTCCGCAGCGATGATTGCGATTCGGGACGGAACGCGCCGGGCGGCTCCAGTGTTGCAGGAACCCTTCTTCGAGATGGAGATCGCGACGCCGGGCGAGTTTCTCAGCGAAGTGCTGGGCGACTTGGGCGGACGCCGCACCCAGATCCGCAGCATCGAAGGACAAGACGGCCTGCAGACGGTGAGCGCGCTGATACCCCTCGGAGAAACCTTCGCTTACACTACCGCGCTACGGTCGCTCACTCGCGGTCGAGCCTCGTATACCATGGAATTCCGGCACTACGAGCCGGTACCCGAAAACGTGGCCCGGACCCTGGTTACCAACAGGTAGCGAACGGGCTCACCCAAAACCACACACCAACAGGAGCCTTATCGGATTAGATTATGGTCGCACGGCAACAAATGCGGATTATCCTTAAGGCGTTTGACCACAAGGTGCTGGACCAATCCAGCACACAGATTGTGGAGACGGCCGAACTAACCGGTGCCCGGGTGGCGGGGCCGGTTCCCCTGCCCACGCAAATCAGGCGGTTCTGCGTCATTCGTGGTCCCCATGTCGACAAGGATTCCCGCGAGCATTTCGAGATCCGGACGCACAAGCGGCTCCTGGACATCATGGAACCCACCAGCAAGACCATCGACGCTCTGACCCGGCTCAACATGCCGGCGGGAGTGGACATTTCCATCAAACTCTAAATCGGCCGATCCCGCGGCCCGACGAAGGTCGGAATCACGGGTGAGGCGGTCAAAACGCCAAACGGCGGGGCGATCAGGCTTGAAAGAATAGTTATCCCGTCGTAGAATTGCAGTTCCGGCTGGCGGCTGGCATGAAAGCCACCGCCGCCATTTTATCTAACGAACACCATCTCGTAGGCAAAAAAATGCTCAAGGCGTTCCTCGGCAAAAAGATCGGCATGACCCAGGTGTTCAACGACGCCGGCCAGGTGGTGCCTGTAACCGTGATCGAGGCCGGCCCCTGCGCCGTTACCCAGATACGGACCACGGAAAAGGACGGCTACGAATCGATTCAACTGGGGTTCGGGCGGGTGCGCAAACCCATCAAACCCGCGGCGGGCCACCTGCGAGGCAGCCAGATCGGCCGTCGCCTCGAGGAAGTGCGCGCTGACGACACCAGCGAGTTTGAAGTCGGCCAGCTGGTTTCGGTGGATATCTTCGAACCTGGCGAAATCGTCGACGTCGCAGGCAAGTCCAAGGGTCGCGGGTTCGCCGGAACAATGAAACGTCACGGCTTCCACGGCGGTCCCCGGACCCACGGTCAGTCAGACCGGCAACGGGCTCCGGGTTCCATCGGCGGCGGAACCACGCCCGGCAAGGTCTTCAAGGGACTGAAAATGTCCGGGCACATGGGCAACCGCCGGGTGACCAGCAAGGGGTTGGAAGTGATCCGCGTGGACACCGAGCGGAACCTGCTGATGGTCAAGGGCGGCATTCCCGGCGCCCCCAACAGCGCGGTTACCATCCGCAAGACCGGCAAGAGCAAGGCTAGGGAATAGAACGAACCGAAACGCCTGCTCGACAACGGCGGCTATCGGCAAGGAACTGATCCGAAATGGAACTCCCCGTATTGAACATCGGCGGCGACGCCATTGACACCATCGAGGTGGACGAAAGCGTATTTGACGTCCCGATGAACCAGACGCTGGTTCACCAGGCGATGGTCATCTACCAGCTGAACCAGCGACAGGGCACCCATTCCACTCGCACCCGTGCCGAAGTGTCGGGCGGTGGCCGGAAACCCTGGATACAGAAGCACACGGGCCGCGCCCGGCAAGGAAGCATTCGCTCCCCGCAGTGGCGACACGGAGGCATCGCCTTCGGCCCGAAGCCTCGAGACTACCGAAAAGCCTTGCCCCGCGCGATGCGCCGCAAGGCTTTGCAGTGCGTACTCTCCGAGAAAATCCGTGGCGGTCGCCTCATCTGCGTCGACTCGCTGGACAGCCTGGACGGAAAGACCAAGTCAATGAAGCAGGTTCTGGAGAACCTGAACATCACCGGGTCGGTGCTGGTGGTCACGGAAGAAGCCCAGCAGAACGTGGCGCGGGCCGGCGGCAACCTGAAGCAGGTGTGGACTCTGCCCTCGGACCTGGTGAACGCCAACGACGTGCTGAAACGGCAGACCCTTCTCATCACCGTGGGCTCCGTTCGCCGGATCGCGGAATTGTGCTTGGCGCCAAAGTTTCGGGCACGCCGGGCGGCAAGCGAGGTGGCAGAATAATGAACCTCAGCGAAGTCCTGCTGCGTCCCACCATCACTGAGAAGAGCACCCTTTTGCAAGAAGAGGGGCAGTACACCTTTCAGGTCGCGCCCAAGGCCAATAAGACGCTGATAAAGCAGGCGGTGCAAGAATACTTCAACGTCACGGTCATCAGCGTCAACATCACGCTCAACCACGGCAAGCACAAGCGGTATGGCCCCCGTGCCAAGAAACAACCCAACGTGAAAAAGGCCGTGGTCACGCTGCAGGCCGGCGACCGGATCGAACTTATTGAGGGCCTGTAACCCAACGCCGTACGTCGGCAACGTGAGCACAAACCATGCCTCTGAAGAACCTTCGTCCCGTAACTCCCGGCACGCGCAACGCGGTGCGCCCCTCCTTCGAGGAGATCACCACGAAGAAGCCGGAGAAGTCCCTGCTGGAGCCGCTGCAAAAGCGCGCCGGCCGGAACAACAAGGGCCGCATCACTGCTTACCACCGCGGCGGTGGCTCCCGGAAAATGTACCGGCTGATCGACTTCAAGCGGCGCAAAGATGGCGTACCCGCCACGGTCAAGACCATCGAGTACGACCCTAACCGGACCACTCGGATTGCCCTTCTGCACTACGCGGACGGCGAGAAATCTTACATCCTGGCACCGGTTACCCTTTCCGTGGGGGACAAGGTGCAGTCCGGCCCGGATGCTGAAATCAGCCCCGGCAACGCTCTTCCCCTACGTAACATCCCCACCGGTACCGTGGTGCACAACCTAGAGTTGACCCCCGGCCGAGGCGGCCAGCTGGTACGTGGGGCCGGCACGGGCGCACAGGTGCTGTCCCGCGAGGGCGACTACGTGCTTATCCGCCTGCCCTCCGGCGAAATGCGCCGGATCCTGCTGGCCTGCCGCGCGAGCGTGGGCCAACTGTCGAACCCCGACCACAAGAACGAGAGCCTGGGCAAGGCCGGGGCAAAGCGTCACCTGGGACGTCGACCCCACGTGCGCGGCGTGGCCAAGAACCCGGTCGACCATCCCCATGGCGGCGGTGAGGGTCGCTCGCCCATCGGGATGCCCGGACCCAAGTCGCCCACCGGCAAGCCCACGCTGGGACACAAGACACGCAATAAGAAGAAGACCTCCAGTAGCTTCATCGTCCGCGGACGACGCTGGCGGAGGTAGAAACTCAACCCTCGTGCCGTCCGGCGGCGCGACAGGCAGAGACTGTTACCATGTCAAGGTCAATCAAAAAAGGACCGTACGTCCACCCCAAGTTGCTCAAGAAGGTCAACCGGGTTCGAGAATCCGGTGAGGCCACCGTTATCCGCACCTGGTCACGGGACTCGATGATCATGCCGGAGATGGTCGGGCTGAACTTCGGCGTCCACGACGGCCGGCGGCACGTTCCGGTGTTCATCACCGAGAACATGGTGGGGCATCGCCTGGGCGAGTTCTCACCGACTCGAACTTATCGCGGTCACATCTCCCGGTCGGAACGCTCGAGCAGGGTGAGGTGACGCCATGCCAGCCGTGCGAGCAATGGCCAAGCAGGTAGGCGCCTCTCCGAAGCGTCTCAAGCCGATCATGGACGCGGTACGAGGGATGACCGTAAATGACGCCCTTGACCACCTGAGCCTGATGACGTCGCCGTGGGCACGGTCGGTGGCAAAGGTGGTCCAGTCCGCGGCGTCCAACGCCGAGAACAACGAATTCATGAACCGAAATGAGTTGCGCATTACGCGCATATCGGCGGACCAGGCGCGCCCGTTGAAGCGCTTCCGGCCCCGCGCCAGAGGCCGGATTGGACGGGTTACCCGACGCTCCAGCCACATCATCATCGAAGTGGACGCGATACAGGAGGGGTAACTCATGGGACACAAAACACATCCCCTTGGCTTCCGATTGGGCATCATCAAGGACTGGCGCACCCACTGGTACGCCAATGGCGGTTCGCAGTACCGGGCCGGCGTGCAGCAGGACCTGACGCTGCGCCGGACCATCCACAAAGAGTATGCAGCCTTCTCAGACGCCGGCATCGCCAAAATCGAGATCGACCGCACGGCTCAGGAAACCATCGTCAACATCCACTCTGCCAGGCCTGGGATCCTGATCGGCCGCGATGGCGACCGGGTCAAGGGCCTGCGCGCCCGTCTCGAGACCATGACCGCCGGCATGCTCCGGCTAAACATCCTCGAAATCGAGCAGCCGGAACTGGACCCTTACCTGGTGGGTCGCAACATTGCCGACCAGTTGAGCCGACGGGTAGCCTACCGCCGGGCCATGCGCCAGGCCGCGCTCCGGACGATGCAGGCTGGTGCAGAGGGCGTCAAGATCATCACCAAAGGGCGTATCTCCGGCGCGGAAATCGCCCGAACTGAAAAGCTGATGATGGGCCGGGTGCCATTGCACACGCTGCGCGCCGACATTGACTATGCTTTGGCCGAGGCGCACACCTCAATGGGACGCGTCGGCATCAAGGTCTGGATATACAAGGGCCAAATCATGCCGCCGCCTGCGGAAGATGACGGCGAGCTCGACAGCATCGAGTTCCGTGTCACGAGCCAGGACACCGAAGCGGAGTTGCAGGCCGCGGAGTTCGAGAATTAGCGCGCGCAACAAATCAGTCTTTCCTTCCGTGACGAACAAACTGGGAGTTTGGCACCATGCTGCAGCCTAAAAGGACGAAATATCGCAAGATGGGCCGGGGCAAGCGCCGGGGCATGGCTACCACCGGGGGCACTGTCGAGTTCGGTGAAATCGGCTTGAAGGCCTTGCGCGCCGAGTGGATCACCGCGCGTCAGATTGAGTCCGCCCGTGTCGCCATCTCCCGGTACCTGCAACGCGGCGGCAGCACCTGGATCCGCATTTTCCCGGACAAGCCAGTTTCCAAAAAGCCGGCCGAAGTTCGCATGGGCGGCGGCAAAGCGGCGAACGACCACTGGGTCGCCGTGGTCAAACCGGGCCGCATCATGTTCGAGATCGGCGGCGTGCCCCTCGACCAAGCCGAAGAGGCCCTCCTGAGAGCCTCGCACAAGTTGCCCATTCCCACCAAGGTCGTTTATCGGGATCGGGTGAACTCGCTCCTGACCGGTTCCGCCAGGTGATAGCCGTTATGAAGATGTACGAAATTCGGGCGTTGTCCGACCAGCAAATCGAGGAAGAGCTTCAGAAGTCCTACCGGGAGCTGATGAACCTGCGTTTCCGGGACGCTGTCAACCAACTGACCGACACCAACCAGCCGCGTAAAACCCGCAAGGACATCGCGCGGATGCTGACTTGCTTGCGAGAACGGCAGCCGCAGTAGCGACGCGCCTTGGGTCGTGACCGGTGCTTCCCCTACGCAAAGACTGATTTTTCAGGATTACCTTATGGCCAAAACAATGCGAAAGATCCGGGTGGGCTCCGTAGTGGGAACTCGGATGGACAAGACCGCCGTGGTGGATTTGGTGTGGAGGCAACGTCACCGCGTCTACCGTAAGCAGATGCGGCGCGTTACCCGTTTCTACGTCCACGATCCCGCGGGACAGTGCCGGATCGGCGATACCGTCCGCATCCAGGAAACCCGACCGATCTCGCGCACCAAGCACTGGAGGCTCCTGGATATCCTGGCGCGCCGGGAGGTGGCCGAGGTCCGTGCCATTGACCTGGAAGGAGACGCCGTTATCGAGCCCGACGCGAACGATCTGGGAGCAGACGGCGCAGCGGCGGTCGATGACATTCCGGAAGATATTACCGATGACGACGAGGATGCGTAAATGATTCAGAGTTACACCAGACTGCACGTGGCCGACAACAGCGGCGCGCGACGCATACGGCTCATCAATATCCCCGGCTCCAGCCAGCGCAAATACGCCTCGATCGGCGACATCATCGTCTGCACCGTGCGGGAAGCCATCCCAAATTCCCCGGTACCGAAGGGATCCGTGGTCAAGGCAGTGGTCGTCCGCCAAGCGGCTCCCCTGCTCCGACCCGATGGAACCTACATCAAGTTCGACGACAACGCTGCCGTGCTGATCAACGACAACCAGCTACCCCGTGGCACCCGCATCTTCGGCCCCGTGGCCCGCGAATTGCGTGACAAAGGCTTCATGCGGATCGTGTCCCTCGCGCCGGAGGTGGTGTGATGGCCAAGACGAAGATCCGGCGTGGCGACGACGTTCTGGTCATCGCCGGCAAGGACAAGGGCAAGACCGGCCGCGTTCTCAACATGCTGCCCGAAAGGAACCGGGTCCTCGTTGAGGGCGTCAACATGGTAACCAAGCACTACAAGCCTCAGCCCGGCGTCCGCCAGGGCGGGCGTGTGCAGCAGGAAGCGTCGATCCACTTTTCCAATATCAAGCTCATCCAGAGCAACTACACCGAACCGAGCACTCAGTTCCGCAATCGGGACGAGTAACCCTCGCGAGAGTGATTCCCATGGCTACTGACCAGCAGGAAAGAACCGACCAGGGCGGAGGTCGCCGCCAGCGGCGCCGACAGGAAGAGGCCGAATCCAACGGCTCTCAACCGGCGGAGCTGCCCCCTCCCGCGTTCAAGATCCGCTTCCGGAACGAGATCGTCCCGGCGATGGTGTCCGAGTTCGGATACACCAGCCCCATGCAGGTACCCCGGGTTACTAAGATCAACCTGAACATCGGTCTCGGCGAAGCTTTGACCAATGGCCGCGCCATGGAGAGCGCCGTCCGGGACCTGACCACGATCTCGGGCCAGAAGCCTGTCATCACCCGCGCCAAACGGTCTATCGCCGCGTTCAAGGTGCGAGAGGGTAACCCCATCGGCACCGCCGTGACCCTGCGGGGTGACCGCATGTATTACTTCCTGGAACGGCTGGTAATCACGGCCCTACCGCGTATCCGAGACTTCCGTGGGATTTCGCGCAATGGTTTCGACGGCCGGGGCAACTATTCCCTAGGCCTTCGCGAACAGATCGTATTCCCGGAGATCGACTACAACAGCATCGACCGGCTGCGTGGGATGCAGGTCACTATCACCACCAGCGCCCGTAACGACGCGGAAGCGACCCGCTTGCTGGAACACTTCGGGATGCCCTTCGTCCGTCCATAGGCTGCCCGCCCGACCGGTACCGCAAGCTAAGCAGAGGGAGAAAAACTTGGCCAAGAAATCTTTGATCGTCAAGAACGAGCGACGCAAGCGAACCGTCGCCAAGTACGCTGCGGAACGTGCGGAGTTGCTGGCGGAAGCACGCGATATGTCCAGGTCCGCACGCGAACGGTTTGAGGCTCGCCAGAAACTGGCCCTGCTGCCCCACGACGCCAATCCCAACCGCATCCGGAACCGGGACGGCGCCACCGGACGGCCGAGGGGATATATCCGCCACTTCGGCCTGTCCCGCATCTCCTTCCGGGAAATGGCCTTGGATGGACTGCTCCCCGGAGTGCGGAAGGCCAGCCTCTGATCCCGGATTTGAACCTGAGCATCAGTACAGAAAAATGAGCTTTTCCCTCGCTACGCCGGCGGAAGAACTGAAAGACAAGGAGCGATTCCGCGATGCCGATTAACGACCCGGTTGCCGATATGCTGACGCGTATTCGCAACGCCATCCAGGCACGGCACCAGACGGTACTGGTGCCCCAGTCCAAGGTAAAAACGGCCATCGCCGACATCCTGAAGGCGCAGGGCTACATTCGTGACTGGGACGCGGCGCGCAACCAGAAATTCCCCACCATGCGGATCCATCTGACCTACCGCGATGACGCTACCAATGCCATCCGTGGATTGAAGCGAGTCAGCAAGCCCGGTCTGCGCGTGCACGTGGGCCGGGGCGAAATCCCCCGGGTATACGGTGGATTGGGCATCGCCATAGTTTCTACCTCCCAGGGAATGATGACCGGATACGAAGCCTGGCGTAAGGGCATCGGAGGAGAGTTGGTTTGTTATGTCTGGTAACGAGGTCCCCGTCAGCACCGGCGTCGCCGAACGGATACGACCCAGCGAGCGGCCCCTGTCCCGCATCGGCCGTCAACCCATCCCGATCCCCAGCGGTGTTCAGGTAGAGGTGCTCTACGGAGGCATCAAGGTCACCGGCCCTCGGGGCGAACTCATCCAAAGGTACCACCCTGAAGTCACCGTGAAGGTGGAAGACGGGCAGGTGATTGTCGACCGGTTGACTGATCGCAAGTTCCACCATTCACTTCACGGACTGACCCGCTCGTTGGTGGCCAACGCCATCACCGGCGTTACGGAAGGGTACAACAGGACCCTGGAACTCATGGGCGTGGGCTACCGCGTTCAGCAGAACGGCGACGGCATCACGCTGAGCGTCGGTTATAGCCACACCGTCGACGTGTTCCCGGAAGAGGGCCTGACCATGGAAGTGGAAGGCAACAACCGCGTTCATGTCAGCGGCGTCGACAAGCAGAAGGTAGGTCAACTGGCCGCTAAAGTACGGAAGGTCAGGCCTCCCAACCGGTACAAGGAAAAGGGTATCCGGTACCAGGGCGAGGTTCTGCGCCTCAAGCCCGGCAAGGCCGCAGCGCGTCGCGCCGTGTAGCCAGTCATCGATACCCACCAGCCAACTCCATGTGAAATTGATCCAACTCGGCTGTCATGGATTCTTGCCAAAGCTGGAATTCGACGGCCAAACCACAGCAAGCGAGAGCAATCTGTAAATGCCACGCGACAAAGACTCCCGAAAATTGCGTATCGTCCGGCACCGTCGGGTTCGCAACAAGATTAATGGAACTGCCCAACGGCCGCGGCTCTGCGTGTTTCGCAGTCTGAAGGGCATTTATGCACAGGTAATAGATGACGTGGAAGGTCACACCCTGGCCTACGCGTCGAGCCATGAGGTTGGCGGCGAAGAGGCCACGCCCAAGACGGCGGCGTCCGCTGCCGTGGGCAAGCTGGTCGCCGAGCGCGCCATGGCTGCCGGAGTTACCTCCGTGGTGTTCGACCGGGGTGGCTACCGGTTCCACGGCCGAGTCAAGGCTCTGGCCGACGCAGCCCGCGAAGGAGGGCTTGTATTCTAATGGTTTCACCCGCATCCCGTAGAGGCCCAAGAAGCAACACTGGCGGTAGGGGCGGCGAAGGCGGCCCTGATCGTAGGGGAGGCCGCGGCGGTCGCGGCCGTGACCGAGACCAGCGGCAACGCGATGACGACAGCGGTGGTATGACCGAACGGGTGGTTCACACCCGACGCATCTCCAAGGTCGTGAAAGGCGGACGACGGCTCCGGTTCAACGCCCTGGTGGTGGTTGGCGACGGCCAGGGACGCGTGGGTGTGGGCATGGGTAAGGCGCTGGCCATTCCCGATGCGGTTCGCAAGGGAACGGCAGTAGCCCGACGAAGCACCATCATGATTCCCATCAAGGGGAGCACGATCCCCCACGAAATTTCCGTCCGCAAGGGCGCGTCTATCGTCATCATCAAGCCGGCTCCTCTGGGAACCGGCATCATCGCCGCCGGAGCAATGCGCGCGATGCTGGAGCTGGGCGGCGTTCAGGACGTCGTGGGCAAGTCCCTGGGGTCCCGCAACCCCATCAACATCGTCCACGCGACCATGGAAGCTCTGGGCCAGTTGCGCGATCCGGAAACGGAACGAGCCAAGCGGCTGGGCCTGACCCACCCGGGCGCCAACGGAGCCACGGAAGCCCCTCCGGCCCCCGCACCCATCCCGGCGAGCCCTGCCCCTCCCGAACCGGTCGCGGTTGCAACGCCTAGCGAAGCTGCCCAGACGGCCGCATCAGTGCCCGCCGCCGAAGTCGCCGCCGAACCCGCTGCGGCCGTAGCAGACAGTCCGCCGACGGAAGCCGCCGACGCGCCGGCGCCTGAAGCAAAACCGTCTGCGGAGACCCCATCGGCCGAAAGCGCCGGCGAACAATCGTAAAGGCGGAAGTTTCCCACATCTGCCGTTGCAGGCAGATCTCAGGTAATAAACAGATGGCGCAGATCAAAATCACTTGGAAGAAAAGTTGCATCGGGCGTCCGTCCAAACAACGCCGGATCGTGGACTCATTGGGTCTCAAGCGACTGAACCACTCGGTCGTCCACGAGGACAGCCCCACCATCCGGGGCATGGTCAATAAGGTGCAGCACCTGGTCACGGTCGAACCGGTCGAATAACACCCGATCCGAATAGATTACGGAGCGATTGCTACCATGATGGAACATGACATCTCGCCGCCGAAAGGCGCGCGGCGAGCCCGCAAACGGGTGGGCCGAGGCGACTCCGCTGGCGGCGGCAGCTACGCCGGACGGGGTATGAAGGGCCAGAAATCCCGCTCAGGTCGCGGTCTGCGACCCGGCTTTGAGGGCGGCCAAAATCCCTTGATCAAGGGTCTGCCCATGAAGCGTGGGTTCAACAACCGCTACAAGACTTACTACGCCCTGGTTGACCTGGACACGCTCCAGGAACGGTTCGAGGCGAACGCGCAGGTTACACCCGAACTGCTGCATCAGATGGGCGTCATACGGCGCACCAAGCTGCCGGTGAAGGTGGTGGGAGATGGAGAACTACAGCAGCCACTGACCGTGGCGGCCCACAAGTTCACCGCGTCAGCCCGGGCCAAGATCGAAGCGGCCGGGGGATCCGTAACCGAGATCTAGCCTCGGGAAGCGGTTGGGACTGACGGGGCAAGGCGCGCCATGATTCAGACTGAGGCGCAGGCAGGAGGTCGATGGCCACGCCTGGTGCAGGCGGCAATCGACGCTTTCAGCCTGCCCGACCTGCGGACCAAGATACTGTTCACGCTGGCGATGCTGGCCCTTTACCGGCTGGTCGCCCATATCCCCATACCCGGACTGGACGTCGACGCGCTGGAGCAGCTGTTCAGAAACAACCAGCTCCTGGGGTTCCTCGACCTGTTCTCCGGTGGCGCCCTGCGCCGCATGAGCATCGTGGCGCTGGGGGTGTTCCCGTACATCACCGCGTCCATCATCATGCAGTTGCTGACGCCCGTGATACCGCAGCTTCAGAACCTGTCGCGAGAGGGTGAAGCCGGGCGCATCAAGATGAACCGCATCACCCACTGGGGAACGGTTCCCATTGCCATCGCCCAGGCCTTTGCCCAGATGGTGTTGCTACAGCAGGCCGGCGTACTCACCAACGTCGGGTTTGCTGGAGATTCTTTCCTGCCCACATTGGCCGCCGTCCTGTCCATGACCGCCGGAACCATGTTCCTGGTCTGGCTGGGTGAGCTAATCACCGAGCGTGGCATCGGCAACGGTATTTCGCTGATCATCTTCGCCGGCATCGTGGCAGGATTCCCGGGGCTACTGGCCACCGGGTTCCTGGACCGGGACAACATCATCGGCGTGTTCTTCTTCGCGCTGATCGGCCTGCTGATCATCGCGCTCATCGTGGTATTCAACGAGGCGCACCGCCGCATACCGGTGCAGTACGGGCGCAGCATCTTCCGAGGCGGCCAGATGTACCGTCAATCGGGATCCACGTACATACCGTTGCGGATCAACTCGGCCGGCATGATCCCGCTGATCTTTGCCTTCTCCATAGTAATCTTGCCGGGTACCGTGGCCCAATACCTGAGCTCTGCCGGTGGTTTCCTCGGCAACTTTGCCGGCAACCTGCAGGTCGCCCTCAGCCCCAGCGGCCCCGTTTACTGGGTGCTGGCATTCGTCCTGGTGGTGGCGTTCACCTTCTTCTACACCCTGGTAGTGTTTCAACAGCAGAGCATCGCCGAAAACCTGCAGCGCAACGGGGGGTTCGTGCTCGGCATCCGACCGGGACGGCCCACCCAGGACTATCTGAACCGCGTCATCATTCGCCTCACCATGGGCGGCGCGCTGTTCCTCGGCTTCATTGCCATAGTGCCCTACATCGCGTCGCTGATCACCAACGTGGAGGCCATCGCGCTCAGCAGTACCAGCCTGCTGATCATGGTGGGCGTGGGGCTGGACACCCTGCGACAGCTGGAAGCCCAGCTCATGATGCGCAACTACGAGGGGTTCCTGAGATGAATCAGGCACAAGGCATCAGACTGGTTTTGTTCGGACCGCCCGGCGCCGGCAAGGGTACGCAGGCCCAGTTGCTCAAGGAGCGCCTGGGCATCGAACACGTCAGCTCGGGCGACCTTTTCCGGCACCACCTGTCCAACGGCACACAGCTGGGCGAGTTGGCCCGGGGTTACATGAACCGGGGCGAGCTGGTCCCAGACGAAGTGACCATCGGCATGGTCATTGATCGCATCGGCCAGATCTCCGACGCAGACGGCTTCATGCTGGACGGTTTTCCCCGCAACACCGTCCAGGCCGAGGCGCTGGAAACGGCTTTGCAGCAGCGGGGCCAACACATCGACCGGGTGGTCCACATCCAGGTCGCGGACGAAGAGTTGATCCGCCGGTTGAGCAATCGTTACGTCTGCCGGGTCTGCCAGCGCCCCTACGCGCGCGACGCTGTCACCGGCGCGCCTCCGGAACAGTGCGTGGAATGCCCCAACGGCGGCGAAATTTACCAACGGGATGACGACACCGAGGAAGCAGTGGCCATTCGCCTGTCCGTCTATCACCAGGAGACCGCCCCGGTGCTGGAGTTCTACCGCCAGCGAGGCCTGCTCGCCGAAATCCCCGGAGAGAGGCCGATCGAAGCGGTGAATGACGCCGTGTTGCGGACTCTGGGCGGCGGCGCCGGCATGGCTGTTTCAAAATCGTAGGCACTCCGGTATAATAACAATGGTGGAAACTACACCCAAACGCAAAACTGCCTCCAATTCTCCTTCGTCCTACAGCGGAGGAATTACAATAAAGTCCCGTCGCGAGATGGAGGCCATGGAGCGTGCCGGCGCGATCGTCGGCGCCACGTTGACGCTCCTCAAGAAATCGGTTGAACCGGGCATGACCACCGGCGATCTCAACCGAATCGCGGATAAGAACATCCGCAGCATGGGCGCTGTGCCCACTTTCATCGGCTACCATGGCTTTCCCGCTGCCATCTGCGCCTCGGTGAACGAGGAAATCGTCCACGGTATCCCGGGCAAACGGGTGCTCAAGGAAGGCGATATCATCAAGATGGACGTGGGAGCTACCATCGACGGTTTCATCGGCGACGCCGCCATTTCGGTCGCCGTCGGCGAAATCAGCGATGAAGCCCAGCGGCTCATGGACGATACCGATGCGAGCCTCTACGCCGGCATCGCGGCGGCCAAGCCGGGCAACCGCATCGGCGACATTGGAGCGGCAGTTTCCGGATACGCAATACCGCGTGGCTACGGAGTGGTCCGCCAGTTCGTCGGCCACGGTGTGGGTCGCTACCTCCACGAAGACCCGCAGGTGCCGAATTACGGAGAGGCTGGCAAGGGCGTGTTGTTGCGCCCGGGAATGTGCATCTGCATCGAGCCCATGCTCAACTTGGGAACGGAAGACACCACCATACTGGGTGACGATTGGACGGTGGTTACCTCTGATGGTTCACTGTCCGCTCACTTCGAACACACGCTGGCAATCACGGAAGACGGTCCCAAGATACTGACCATGCACAACTAAAGGTTCACGCGCCGCCGCTCGCCCTACTATGGGCGGACCGGGGCGAAAGCAGGAAGGTTTATGGCAAAGAAAGAAGCGATTGAGGTTGAGGCGCAGGTAACCGAAGCCCTGCCCAACGGCATGTTCCGGGTGGAACTGCCCAACGAGCACAAGGTACTCGCACATATTTCGGGAAAGATCCGCATGCACTTCATCCGGGTGCTCCCGGGCGACAGGGTGCTGGTGGAGCTGTCTCCCTACGATTTGAGCCGAGGCCGCATCACCTATCGCTTCAAGTAGCCAGAACCGCGGAGAATAGCGATGAAAGTGTCCGCATCCGTGAAGCCACGCTGCGACCGCTGCCGGGTGATCCGGCGCAAGGGCGTGGTGCGCATCATCTGCGTAAACAGCAAGCACGTGCAACGGCAGGGTTAGCTCGACTCAGCGCAAGCTGGTCAGCCCGTGCCACGGCCACCACCGAAGTTCAGGAGCATAACCATGGTTCGTATCTCCGGAGTCGACGTACCCGACCGCAAGCGCGCCCACATCGCGTTGCGCAGCATCTACGGCATTGGCCCCGCCAAGGCTATCGAAATCGTGGGCAAGGCCAACCTGGACACGGACATGCCGCCGCGCATGAACGAGCTTTCAGAGATCGAGGTCGACCGCATCCGGGTCATCGTTGACCAGGACTACATCACCGAGGGCGACCTCCGCCGCGAGCACAACGAGAACATTCGCCGGCTCATCGACATCGGCAGCTACCGCGGCCTGCGCCACCGCCGCAACTTGCCCGTGCACGGCCAACGCACCCGCACCAACGCCCGGTCCCGAAAGGGCGCCCGGCGCACCGTGGCCGGCCGCGGTCGGCGCACCGGCGGCAAGAAGTAATCTCGGCTGGCGTCCAACCCCGCCGAGCCATGCCCGGAACTCTAACGAGGTAAGAACCCAATGCCCCGACCACGCGCACGTCGTCGTGAGCGGCGCTCCATCCCCCAGGGGCGCGCTTACATCTACTCCACGTTCAACAATACGCTCGTGAGCCTGACCGACACTGACGGAAACGTCGTGGCGTCCACCAGCGGCGGCACCGCCGGCTTTCGCGGGTCACGCAAGGGTACTGCCTTTGCCGCCCAGCGTGCCGCCGAACAGGCCGCCCGCCGCGGCGTGGACATGGGCATGCGGAACATTCACGTCTACATCAAGGGCGCCGGCTCCGGCCGCGAACCCGCCATACGGGCGCTGCAAGCCGCCGGCCTGAACGTATCCAGCATCCGCGACGTGACTCCCATTCCCCACAACGGTGTCCGCCCTCCCAAGCGGCGCCGGGTGTAGATTCGCAACTTCCATCCCTCACACCACGAACGGATAAACCAATATGGGCAGATATACCGGACCCTCGTGCCGCCTGTGCCGTCGCGCCGGCGAGAAGCTATTCCTGAAGGGCGATCGCTGCTATTCGCCGCGCTGCGCCATTGAACGCAGGCACATCCCACCTGGAGGCGGCGGAAACCGTCGCCGGCGCGTTTCCGAGTACGGCGTGCACCTGCGCGAGAAGCAAAAGGCCCGGCAGATGTACGGCTTAATGGAAAGCCAGTTCCGCAAGTACATGACCGAAGCGTTCAACACGCCCGGCATCTCCGGCAACAACCTCCTCCGCACGCTGGAGCGGCGGCTGGACAACGTGGTCTATCTGCTGGGTTTCGCCGATTCCCGCAAACAGGCCCGCCAGATGGTCCAGCACGGCCACTTCAACGTCAACGGTCGCAAGACCGACATCCCATCCTTCTTGGTCAAGCCGGGTCAGACCATCGCCTGGACGGAAACGTCTCGCAAGCGCGAGTTTTTCGCCGACCGAACTGACGGCCTGCCCAAGCGTACCCTCCCCAGCTGGCTGACCCTCGACCTGACCCAAATGGAAGGTCAGGTGATCTCAATGCCGCCGGATAACGAACTGCCCGAAACCATCAACTCCCGCCTGATCGTCGAGTTTTACTCAAGGTAACCTGCGGCATGTTAGATTCCCAGATTCTCCCGCCATTGCGGGATCCCGAACCCGAAATACCTTCCCCGTCCATCCGGGTGATCGACAGCAACGATACTTTCGCATGCGTCGCCCTGGAACCGCTGGAGCGGGGCTTCGCCACCACCGTGGGCAATCCGCTGCGGCGATTGCTCCTCAGCTCCATCCAGGGAACCGCCGTGACCTGGGTGAAGATTGAAGGGGTACCCCACGAATATTCCGTCATAACGGGCGTTAAGGAAGAGGTCATGGATCTTCTCCTCAGCGTCAAGCGCATCCGGATCAACGCTTTGACCAAGCGTACCGGCAAGATGCGCCTGGACGTGACCGGGGAGGGCAGGGTCTGCGCCGGCGACATTGCAATCGCCAGCGACTACCAGATCGTCAACCCCGAGTTGCATCTGGCCACCCTGGACAACCCTGACGTGTCCCTGTCTATCGAGTTCAACGTGGAGTCGGGCAAGGGTTATCAGCAGGTGGCCCAAGGCGACAGCATGGCCGGACTGCCGGTGGGCGTGTTGCCGGTGGACGCCATCTACAACCCTGTCCGCAAAGTGGAATACTCCGTCGAGCGGATGATGGTCGGTCAGCAAACTGACTGGGAGCGATTGATCCTGCAGGTGTGGACTGACGGAGCGGTGAGCCCGTTGGCCGCCATCCAGGAAGCTTCCGAGAACCTCGTCCAGCACTTCTTTATGTTCAACCAGCTGAGCCGTCCCGCCGACGTTCCGCTGGACACCAGCAACCTGAACGTTGCCTCAGAAGTGTACCTCATGCCCATCGAGCGCCTGGACCTGTCTTCGCGCACGCTCAACTGCCTGAAACGGGCCAAACTGGACCGCGTGGGGCAGGTGCTTGACCTGAGTTCCGATGACCTGCTGAACATCCGCAACTTTGGACAGAAATCCCTCGAAGAGCTGCAGGGCAAACTGACCGAGCTGGGCGTCAGCTCCCCCCGCGTCAGCGCGGCCGTCAGCGAGGCGGATCCCGACCTGGATGACGAGCAGCTGGACGAATCGGACGCCGGCCTGGTGTTCGATCCCAATGAAGAAGACGACGATTACGACGACGGTGACTAGCCATGCCCTCCCATCGCGTAACCGGCCGCAAACTCAGCCGGTACAAGGATCAGCGCAAGGCGCTGCTGCGCGGCCTGGCCGCGGACCTGATACGACACGAGCGTATCACCACCACCTTGGCCAAGGCCAAGGAAACCAGGATAATGACGGAGAAGCTCATTACCCACGGCAAGAAAGGAAGTCTGCACAACCGGCGGACTGCCTTGAGCCGACTGCCCCACAAGGACGTAGTGGCCAAGGTATTTGACGAACTCGGCCCCCGCTACGCCGAGCGACCCGGCGGCTACACCCGAATCATCAAACTCGGGCCCCGCCAGGGCGACGGCGCATCGATGGCCGTTATCGAACTGGTGTGATCCCGGCTAGACCCACCCACATTGAGGACTTGCCATTGCCCAACTGACCGCATCACATCCCAACGCACCGGCGACGCCGCGGAACGACGCATCGCCCTAGTGGTGGCATACGAAGGCACCGACTACGTCGGGTTTCAACTCCAGGCGGACGCTCCGACGATCCAGGGAGAGTTGGAAAAAGCCTTCAGCCAGCTTACCGGGGAACGCGTCAGGGTCCGCGGAGCCAGTAGAACCGACTCCGGCGCCCATGCGCTGGGCCAAGTCGTTGACTTGGTTACCGGAACCCTGCACGGAACCGACGTAGTAGTCGCGGCAATGAACCACTACCTGCCGGACGCTATCCGTGTCACCACGGCGACCGACGTGCCCCAGGATTTCCACGCTAGGCGCAGCGCCACCAGGCGAAATTACCGGTACAGCATCGTCAATCGACCCATACCCTCTCCCCTGCTCCGGCTCACGCATCACGCAGAACCGGTGCCGTTGGATCTCGATTTGATGCGAAAGGCGAGCGACAGCCTGCTGGGCATCCGGGATTTCCGGCAAATCGCCACGGCGCATCCCGCCGATCAGAGCGCGGTGCGGCAGGTGTTCCGGTGGGACGTGAAACACCAGACCGACGATCAGGATGTCATTATTATCGACTGCGCGGCCAACGGCTTCTTACGACACCAGATAAGACGAGCCAACGCGGTACTAGTGGAGATAGGAAAACGACGATTGCCCATTCACGCCATGGCCGACACCCTGGCCGGGCGCACCCAGAAACTCCATCGCATTGCCACGCTCCCCGCAAAAGGACTGTGTCTGCGGTCGGTACACTACCCCGAATTCAATCACTTGCTGAAGGTAGCCAGTTACCATGAAACGAACTAGCACTTATTTCGCCAAGGCCGGTGACGTGCCGGACAGCTGGCGCGTCATTGACGCCACCGGCATAAGCTTGGGCCGGGTGGCCCGCCAAGTCGCCGTGGCCCTCCAGGGTAAAGACCAGCCAATGTACACTCCCCACGTTATCACGGGGTGCCACGTCGTGGTCATCAACGCCGACAAGGTTCGCATCACCGGGCGCAAGCTGATGCAGAAGATGTACTACCGTCACAGCGGCTACGTGGGCAACCTCAAGTCTTTCCTGATGCGGGACATGATGGAAGAACGCCCGGAACGGGTTTTGCGTCTCGCCGTAAAGGGCATGCTGCCCTCTAACAAGCAGGGCCGCCACATGCTCCGCCGTCTGCGCATCTACGCCGGCGACCGGCATCCCCACGAAGCGCAAGTGGGCAGCGCCCAATAGCTTCGCAATTGTTTTCAGACAATCGCCAACGCAAGGCAGGTAACAGACCAATATGGTGACGCAAGCAGAACCGCAATCACAGTACTTCTACGGGACGGGCCGTCGCAAGAGAGCCATCGCCAAGGTGCGCATTTATCCGGACGATGGCACCGCAATCATCGTTAACGACAAGCCCATGGAGGACTACTTCAATTGGCTGCCCTGGCAGTCCACCGTGCGGGAGCCCTTCGCGACATCAGGGACCGTTGGCCGCTTTCGCGTCATGGCCAAGGTATACGGCGGCGGCGTCAACGCCCAGGCCGAGGCCATCCGTCATGGCATTTCCCGTGCGCTGGTTGTCTTCGACCCCAATCTGAAATCCAGCTTGCGCCGCGCCGGATTCATCACCCGCGACGCCCGGGTCAAGGAAAGCAAAAAGTACGGTCTGAAACGCGCCCGCCGCGCCCCGCAGTACACCAAGCGCTAAAGCACCGGTACGCTGCTCCCCGGTAAACCAGAACCCCTCAGCGGACAACCGAGGGGTTCATCTTTTCAGAACAGGTCGCGCCCGATGGTCAGCCAGTAGAACATGATGTACACGCCAGCTACCACCATCAGCCAGGCGCCCACCACGCCCACGTAGGGCAGAATCGCCCGCATCCACCGCACCATCACCGAGCGGGCCAGGGCCATCCCAAGCGTCAGCGCCATGATGACACTGCCCATCCCGGCGGCGTAGAGCACGAACTGCCCCAGCGTTTCCAGCCAACCCGACGACAGGCCCGCTCCCACGCCCAGCACCGCCAAGAACAACGGCAGCGTGCAGCTCAGGGACGCCAGCCCATAGCTGATTCCGAACAGCACGTAACCCGGCAGGTTCATCTGGCTCGGGTCTCCGATCCGAGAAGCCGCCCGCTGGGCCAGGCTGGTGTAGATCTTGCCGCCGCCGGCCATGAATGCCCCGGCTCCGATGAGCAACGCCCCGATCGCCAGCCCCACGTAGGGCAACGCGGCAACCACGATGGCCTGTGAGCCGAAGCCCAGGATCAGACCCACCAGGCCGAACAGCACCACGAACCCTGCGGATACCGACAGGCCCACCATGACGGCCCGCGCCACCAGTACGAACGGCCGCTGGTCCTGGTTACCGCCGCTCACGTACAGGCCCAAGTATGCAGGAAGCATGGCGAAACCGCACGGGTTGACGGCGGAAGCCGCCCCTACCGCGTAGGCAAAGCCGAGCTTGATCCCGACGTTGCTGAGGCCCGTGCCCGACGAACCGGATAGCAACTCAACAAACCGGTTCACGCCGTCTATGCCCTCCGTGCTCCGTAAGAACAGGGCACCTACGATAGCCACGGCGTAAGCGACAACGGCGATGAGCGTCGCCAGCACAACGCTGCGACTAACGGGTAGGCGGTCCCAGAAAGTGGTGGTGGAGGTCTGAGTTTCAACTGGAGTGGTCATGGCGCTCACATGATATTCGGTCGGTGTTGTCTGCTAAGTATGTTCCGCCGTCCGGTGTTCGCGTGGCCGATCTCAGTCGGGGCTTTCGGTCGTGGTTACACCGTGCTGGGCTAGTTCCGCACCACCACCGTATCGGCCACCCGGTCGGATAGTGAGCGATGCTCGTCGTCGTCGATCAGTAGCAGAATCGCATCGGCGAAGAAGCCTATGACGAACCAATGGGCTACAACCTTGACCACCTCACGCACGAAGGTGGTGCCCCAGCCGCCCGGATTTCCGTCGCGTTTCACCGCCCGGATGCCCAACAGCTGCTTGCCGGGAGTCTGCCCACGTCCCAAAACGATCAACCACCAGATGATATAGCCGATAATCAGCGTGAGGAAAAATAGAATACCGTCAAGAATGGTGGCGAACATCCGGCGTATTGGGCTGGCGTATTCCATGGCTAGACCTCACTAATTGGTACGTTGCGAATAGCCTATCGGTTCGATCAGACCAGCGACCGACGTGATGGCGACGATGTCCACTGCTTCTCCAGGAAACTTGGTTTCCAGGGAACCCGGCCCTATTACCCTCTCAAGGACAGCAAGACGCGTTCCGCGTCCCGACAGATGCCTTCGACCACCTCGGCGGCGGGGCGAATGGCGTTGATTGCGCCGGCGCCCTGCCCCATGTAAACGGACGAGATTTCGGGATCCTGCAGCTCGCGGGCTGCCATCACGTCCGAGGCCAGTTCTTCCCGGCGCTCCAGTATGGCTTCGTCTCGGCCGTCCCACTCGCGCACCAGCCGGTTGCGATACACCCGCCCGGCGATCCCATTCGGCCAGGGTGTGGTTCCCAGCAGGTCGTACAGCCGGGTGAAGGTCGTATCCTGACCATCCGATAGCACGATCCGCTCCTTGAATGCCTCGGGCACCTCCACCGCCTCCGGCGTGGCCAGCAGGGCCGTGCCCAGTGAGGCGCCCTCCGCGCCGGCGGCAAGCACCGCTGCCAGGGCCCGTCCCGTGGTGATGCCTCCCGCGGCCAGCACGGGAAGATGGGGATACTCCTCCACCACGGCCACCAGCAGGGGCAGCAGGTTCATCCCGCCGGTGTGTCCGCCAGCCTCGTTGCCCTGCGCCATCAGCACGTCCGCCCCGGCGTCGGCAGCTACCCGGGCCAACTCCAACGACTGGACCTGGCAGATCGTAATCGCCCCGGCGTCTCGGGCGCGGCTCAACCACGGCTCCGGGTCGGTGAAGGAGAAGATGACCACCGGAACATTCTCCTCCAGAACAACCTCAAAGTTCTCCGGATTGGGCTCTATGAGCTGGGTGATGAAGCCCACTCCAAAGGGCTGGTCCGTGGTCGCCCGGATGTGTTTCATCTCCTCCCGCAGCCAATCCGGTCCCCATCCGGTGCTGCCGCCGAAGGTGCCGAGGCCGCCGGCCTTCGACACCGCCGCCGCCAGTTGGCCGCCGCTGTGGTTGCTCATGGGTGCATTCATCACCGGGAGCGATAGTCCCAGCATGTCAGTGAAACGGGAGGGCAGCATGGCCGGTCCTTTCAGACGCCCAGGTGCGCCTGCATCGCGTCCAGCAGGCGGGTCACGTTGGCTGTTGTGTCGGCTTCGCAGTAGATCCGCAGCAGTGGCTCGGTTCCCGAGAAACGGGCGGCGACCCAGCCGGCGTCCAGCATCCAGCGGCGGCCGTCGATTTCGTCGATCCCGCGGATGGGCATTCCTGCCAGTTCGCTCAATGGTTCACCGGCAAGCCGGCCCATGATGGGTCCGCGCTGCGCCGGGTCAAAGCCGATGTCCCGCCGCTCGTAGCGATGCTCGCCGACGAGATCGAAAAGGTGGCGCACCATGCCGGAGGCGGTCAGACCGGCGACGGCCATGTATTCGAGCAGCAGCAACCCGCTCAATATCCCGTCCCGCTCGGGAATGTGGCCGCGAAAGGCGTAGCCGCCGCTCTCCTCTCCGCCCAGCAAAGCGTTGTCGGCCAGGAAGCGCGGACCGATGTTCTTGAACCCCACCGGCATCTCCGCGATGTCCACGCTGTACCGCTGCGCCAGCTTGTTCAGCATCACCGAGGCCGTCACACCCTTCACCAGCGCGCCGCGGTCGCCGCGCTCCAGCAGGTACAGGGCGAGCAGCGAGAACACCTCCAGCGTGCTGACGAACCGCCCGTTCTCGTCCACCAGGCCGATGCGATCCGCGTCGCCGTCCAGGGCAAGGCCGGCCGACGCGCCGTCTCGAGGCACACGGCGACACAGCTCGCCCAGGTTGCGCGCGATGGGCTCCGGCTGCGCCATGCCGGGAAACGACGGGTTCACCTCGGCCCTCAGCTCCGTGACGGTCGTGGTCCCGCCTTTCAGCATCCCGGGTATGAAACCGGCGCCGGCCCCGTGCATGGCGTCCACGATCACTTCAAGTCCGGCGGCGCGGATGGCGTCCAAATTGATCAGGCCGGTGATGGATTCGCGGTATGCCGGGGCGGGGTCGATGTCTTCGACCAGGCCGGCGTCGCGAGCGGCATCCAGGGTAATGGTCCGCGGCGCCCGCGCCGATTGGATGCACAGTTCCAGCACGTCGGTCGTGGCCTGGCTGGCGCTGCCACCTTGCGCCGATTTGAACTTGAGCCCGCTCCATGCCGCCGGATTATGACTGGACGTAATCACCACGCCACCGCCGGCGCCACTTCGCACAACCTGATGACTGACCACGGGCGTCGGCATCGGCTCCCGGCACAGGCGAACCGCAATGCCGTTTCCCGCTATCACCGAGGCCACGGTATCCGCGAACTCTCGCGACGCGAAACGGGTGTCGTATCCCACCACCAGGCCGTTCCCGGCCGTCCCCTCCACCCGCAGGTAGTCGGCCAGCCCCTGCGAGCAGCGCGCCATGTTGGCGAAGGTGAAATCGTCGGCGATTATCCCGCGCCAGCCGTCGGTGCCGAACTTGATCGGGGATGCCATGACGGGATTATAGCACCGGGGGTCAGCGCCAGCGGTGGCGGGCGATCACGGTGCCGGCGACCCGATCCGGTATCGACCTTCTTTCGTTGCGGTCCTTCAGGATGAAGATTGCGTCGACGAAGAAGCCGATCAGGGTGAGGTGCAGCAGGAACTTCACTGCGGCGCGGATCAGTTTCATCCACCAGCTCGCGTTGCCGCCACGCCGCCGCCGCACGTCGGTTCCGGTGAGACGACGCCCCGGCGGCCCGAACTTGATGATGACGCCGAACCAAAGGATGTAGGTGATCAGCAGACCCAGCGGTACGTGTATTGCCAGGAAATCGTAGACGTCAAAATCTACGGTATCGGGACCTGGAGAGCCCAGCTCCCGGATAATCAGGACAACGACGATACCGCCGCCCAGAAACAATAAACGGTCAATAAGCCAGGAGGCGAACCGGCGCAGAGGAACAATACTATCCATGAAATACCGCTAAATCACCAAGCGTAGTGTGCTCCCGTGAAGGAGTATGACAATTCTAGACGCGAGCTCACCAAGATCGGGACATAACGGGGCACCGGTTTCAACGAATCGCGAGCCTCACTCGTACCCCGTTTGTCATTTCCAGGCGCGCAGCGACGCGGCAATCTCGTGAGGGGCTGCACGGGGTCGACGGAATTGCCACGCTTCGCTCGCAATGACGGATTGAGCGCAAGTGGGTACGCCTGAGATCGTGAGCCTATTGCCGGAGGCGTCAGCGAGATCACACGCCCCGAGGCAGCAATACGCCCCTTTCCAACATTGGAAAGGGGCGCAAACAGGCGGGTCGGCCGGAGAACTCGGAGAACTAGTCGCCGGCGGTGGCGACGGCCCCGGCCGCCTGCTTCAGGGCTTCGGCCTTGTCGGTGCGCTCCCAGGGGAGGTCCAGGTCCTTGCGGCCAAAGTGGCCGTAGGCAGCGGTCTTGCGATAGATGGGCTGCCGCAGCTGCAGGTCCTCGATGATCGCGCCGGGGCGCAGGTCGAAGTGCTCGCTCACCAGTTCCTCGATCCGCTCGTTGGGGATGTGGTTGGTGTCGAACGTCTCGACGGCAACGGAAGTCGGCTCCGCGACGCCGATGGCGTAGGAAACCAGCACTTCGAGCCGATCCGCGAACCCGGCGGCCACCAGGTTTTTGGCGACGTAGCGGGCAGCATAAGCGCCGGAGCGGTCCACCTTGGTCGGATCCTTACCGGAGAAGGCGCCGCCGCCGTGGCGGGCGATACCGCCATAGGTGTCCACCAGGATCTTGCGTCCGGTCAGGCCGCTGTCACCCTGGGGTCCGCCAACTACGAACCAGCCGCTGGGGTTCACGAAGTACTTGGTGTCTGCGTCCAGTAGCTCTGCGGGCACGATGGGCTTGATCACGTGCTCGATGACGTCGGCGCGGATCTTCGCGGTGAAGCCCTCGCGGTCATCGGTGTCGTCGTGCTGGCTGCTGATGACCACCGCATCCACGCGATGGGGCTTGCCGTAGCGGTATTCCACGGTGATCTGGGACTTCCCGTCGGGACCCAGGTAGGGCAGCGTGCCGTCCTTACGCACGGCGGCGAGACGCTCCACCAGGCGGTGGGACAGGTCTACGGTAAGGGGCATCAGGCCGTCGGTCTCGTTGCAGGCGAATCCGACCATCATGCCCTGGTCGCCGGCGCCGGTGGCGCGGCGCGCGTCGGCGCCGGAGCCATTGCTGCGGGCTTCCAGCGCGGTGCTCACGCCGGCGTTGATGTCCGGCGACTGCCTGCTGGCGTTGCGGATGATGCCACAGGAATTCCCGTCGATGCCGTACTTGAGGTCCGTGTAGCCGATTTCCCGCAGGGTCTCGCGGGCGATGGCGTCAAAGTCCAGGTCGGCTGCCGTGGTGATCTCGCCGGTGATCATGATCAGGTTCTTCCCGGCGACAGTCTCACAGGCAACTCGGCTCATGGGGTCCACGCTGAAGGCGGCGTCCAGCACAGCGTCGGAAATCTGGTCGCATACCTTGTCGGGGTGCCCTTCGGTAACTGACTCGGAGGTGAGCAGGTACTTGGGCGATGTCATGAAGCGGATTGGCATTGTTCGTTTCCTCCGGAGTTTGTAATGATCTGGCATTGTGGGGACGAATGATGTCCGCCCCCACGGGTGATGGCCTGGTGAGGCTTAGGTCCCCTCTTCCCAACTTTCGTTGTAGGCGGTCTGTTCCGCCGTTAGGGTGTCGATGGTGATACCCATGGACTCCAGCTTGAGGCGGCCGACCTCGGCGTCGATCTCCCGGGGCACCACGTGCACGCCGTTGCCCAGGCTGGTGTAGTTCTTGACCAGGTACTCGGCGCTGAGGGCCTGGTTGGCGAAGCTCATGTCCATGACGGCGGAGGGGTGTCCCTCGGCGGCGGCCAGGTTGATGAGGCGACCTTCGCCCAGCAGGTAGATGCGCCGCCCGTCGGCGATCTGGAATTCCTCGACGAAGGGCCGGACCTCCCGGTGGCTGACCGCCATGGCTTCCAGCGCCGGGATGTCGATCTCCACGTTGAAGTGGCCGCTGTTGGCGACGATGGCGCCGTCGGCCATGACCGCGAGGTGTTCCTTGCCGATGACGTGCCAGCCGCCGGACACCGTGATGAACACCTCGCCCTGCTTCGCGGCCTCGAGGCCGGTCATAACCTGGAAACCGTCCATGACCGCCTCCAGGGCGCGCACGGGGTTGATTTCGGTCACGATGACGTGGGCGCCCATGCCGCGGGCGCGGGAGGCGACGCCGCGACCGCACCAGCCGTAGCCGCCGACCACCACGCGCCGGCCGGCCCAAAGGATGTTGGTGGCGCGGGTGATGCCGTCCAGAGTGCTCTGGCCGGTGCCGTAGCGGTTGTCGAAGAAGTGCTTGGTCTCGGCCTCGTTCACGGCGATGATGGGGTATTTCAGCTGCCCATCGGCCGCCATGGCGGTGAGGCGAACCACGCCGGTGGTGGTCTCCTCGGTGCCGGCGATGACGTTGGCCAGCAGGTCGCTGCGCTCCTTGTGGAGGATGCCCACCAGGTCAGCCCCGTCGTCCATGGTGACCATGGGGGCATAGTCGAGCACCGCGTTGATGTGCTGGTAGTAGGTCTCGTTGTCCTCGCCCTTGATGGCATAGGTGGGGATGCCATACTCCTGCACCAGCGCGGCGGCGGTCTCGTCCTGGGTGCTCAGCGGGTTGCTGGCGCACACGACCAGATCGGCGCCGCCGGCCTTCAGCGCGATGGCGAGGTTGGCGGTCTCGGTGGTGACGTGGAGACACGCGGCCATCCGAATGCCGGCTAGGGGCTGCTCCTGCTGGAACCGCTCCGTGATCATGTTGACGACCGGCATTTCACGCGCGGCCCAGCGGATCCGGTCCACGCCGGCCCCGGCCAGGGAAAGGTCTTTCACGTCGCCTTTGGTTTTCTGAACAGTCAAATCGTTGTACCTCTCGTTGGGGTGGTTTCTAGTGCGCCATCCGGGAGACGGCGAGGATTTCCAGCAATCTCTCGATGAAAGAGCCTCGGTTGCTCGTATCTGGATTTCCCGTACCGTTAAAAACGGCGGCGTTGAAGTCTGGCGGATGCCTGGTTAGTTACGGATTGTCTCCGTAGGACGTGGGATTGCCGGCGGCGATCCACGCGGGCGTGCCGTCGTCGACGTTGAAGAGCATCTCCGAGTCGTAGCCCATGGCGGCGGCCAGCTCGCAGGCCAGGCCGCTGCGGACGCCGGCGGCGCAGATGAACAGCAGCTTCTTGTCATCGGGCACTTCGTCCATGCGGCCGGCCAGGTCGTCCACGTTGATGTGGATGGCGCCGCTGGCGTGGCCGGTGATCCATTCGTCATCGCGGCGGACGTCGATCACGACGGTGTTTGCCGGGTCGGCCTGCAGGATCTGCAGGGCTTCCGGGGAATCGACCCGGGAATAGGGTTCGCCTGGGTTCTGGCGTGGCATATCAGTTACCTCCTTGGGTTGGCACGTCTGCGTGACGTTCTGCTCGTAATTCTCTGCATTCTTGCTCGTTGCCCCTGGCGGTTCTCACGTCGTTCCCGCGAAAGCAGCAATCTAGGCATTCATTGGCACATCAAGATGCGTGCCGGCGATGGGGTGCAGGCGACGGTAGGCCGCTTCGGATATGCGCCTCCGGTCGGTGATGATGGCGTTGGTCAACGCCGTCTGGCAGTCGCAGGGGCCCAGCGCGGCCAGTTCGGGCATGATGTGCCTCAAGATGATCCGGCTGTTGGCCACGTTGGCCACGAGGTTGTCCACCACCATCTCCACCGTCACGTCGTCGTGGTCGGGATGCCAGCAGTCGTAGTCGGTGACCCATGCCATCACGGCGTAGCACATCTCCGCCTCGCGGGCCAGCTTGGCCTCGGGCAGCGTGGTCATGCCGATGATGTCGCCGCCCCAGGCGCGGTACATGTTGGACTCGGCGCGGGTGGAGAAGGCCGGGCCTTCCATGACCACCAGCGTTGCTCCCTGGTGCGTGGGGATCCCCTGGCCCGCGGCGCCGTCGGCGATGACGGTGCTCACACCCGGGCAGAAGGGGTCGGCGAAGGATACGTGGGCGACGACGCCGTCTTCAAAAAAGGTGCTGTCGCGGCGGCGCGTGCGGTCGATCAGCTGGTCGGGGACCACCATGTGCTGCGGCTCGTAGTCCGCCTGCAGGCTACCCACCGCGCTGACGGACACGATGCGCTTCACGCCCAGGGTCTTCAGCGCGTAGATGTTGGCGCGGAAGGGCAGTTCCGAGGGGTTGATCCGGTGCCCCCGCCCGTGCCGGGGCAGGAAGGCCACCGGCACGTCGAATAACTCTCCCACCGTGATGACGTCGCTGGGCTTGCCGTAGGGCGTGTCGATATCGACCACGGCCGTTTCGGCAAAGCCCTGTATCTCGTACAGTCCGCTGCCGCCGATGATGGCGATTTCCGCTTGTGGTTGATTTGGCATTGAAGCGCTTTCCTGAATGTGGGAGGGTTGGCTGAAAAGGATGGCGACGGCTACGACCAGATGAAGCCGGCCACGACGCCGGCCCAGAAAAGGACGCCCAGGACGACACATACCACCTCGCCCTTACCGAAACGAGCGGTCCGCTCGAGACGGCCGTCCACGCTGGCCCAGTACCGGTTGAGGTTGGACTGCATCACGCACAGGACGACGATGGCCACGATCAGGGTAATGATGCTGAGGATGACGCCGGCCAGGAGCACGGCGCCGGAGTACAGCTCGGGGCTCCGCAGGGTTCCCGCAACAATGCCCACGATCCCGTTGATGACGACCACGGTGGTGAGCAGGCCCAGGTTCAGGGTGTCGGGCACTCCCTGTTCCACCATCAGCGCCTGGTACTGCCGAATGTGGGCGTGGTAGCGGAACCACCCGTAGACCGGCACCAGCTGGGTCAGCCCGTGCCACACGGGATGGTGGGTATCGCCGCTTTCCGCCGCCATCTCGATGGTGTGGTCGCGGTACTGCTTCCAGGTGCGGTACATCCAGTAGATCCAGTAGAGGCCCATGCTGATGACGGACATCATGATGATGCGCGCCGTGGAGATGTACGCGCCTCGCGCCAGGTCTCCGGCGAAGGGCTCGCTTTCTCCGTAGGTGTCCAGTTGCCAAGCTGTCATTGGTGTGTTTGCTGTTCCTGCGTTCCGAGGGTGGTCGGTCAGTTGGTGAGGTAGTACCCGATGTAGTATCCGGCGACTGTAAACCACAGGATCGCACCCAGAATGGCCAGCGCCACTGCTCCCTTGCCGTATCTGGCCCGGTACATCAGCGCGCCGTCGACCGCGGCCCAGTAACGGTTGAAGTTCGCCTGGATCCGGCAGACCACGACGGTCGCGACCAGCAAGCCTGCCAGGCTGACCCCGTCCATGATCAGGTCGATCATCACGCTGATACCGCTTTCGCCAAGGTAGGTGTTCAGCCACTGCGTGGGCACCGGGCTCCACGCGGCCGTGGCGATTATCAAAATCACCAGGATCGGCGCCATGTTCAGGTTGTGCGGGACGCCGTTCTCCTCCATGAGATCGCGGTATGCCTTGCAATGGGCGTAGAAGCGGAACCACCCGTAGACCGGCACCAGCATGGCCAGCGCGTGCCAGACCGGATGGACGTTTGCCCCAGTGTGCTCCCGGTACTGATCCCACGTCCGGTACAGCCAGTAGAAAAGGTACAGTCCGAAGCTGATTATCGACAGTACAACGATGCGAGGCGTGGAAATGTGGTATCCGTAGGTCTGGCTGGCAACCGCCGCCATGCCACCCGTCGCGTCGTCGGATTGTCGGGCCGCCATCGGAGATCCCTCTCAGCTCAACTGCGGGACCGCTTCCGGCAGGTAGTGGGTCGAGCGGAAGACGCTGTTGACCAGGAAGCCCTGCTCGTTGGGCGCGAAGTGCGGGTTGATGTACTCCCACACCACGTCGCCGTCGGGGGTGACCTGGAAGATGCGCCCGAAGTGGCCTTCGGTGATCAGCGTGTTGCCGTTGGGCAGCCGCCGCGCGCCGGAGATGTAGGCGCTGAAGAAGTTGAAGGGCGGGTTGTCCTGGTACTGCCAGACGATCTCGTTGGTCGTTGGGTCCACCTCGATGATCCGTGATCGGGGCATCGGGTTGTGGCGACTGTGCGACCCGTTGTCGTAGATGAGGACGTTGCCGTTGTCCAGCAGCGACGGGTCGTGCTGCTGCGCCAGCACGGCATCGCCGATCTGCCACTGGATTTTTCCGCTGGCCTTGTCGATGATGCCCACGGTGGAGATGTTGCGGAAGCTGAACATCACCCGGTCGTCGGGCAGTGGCACGACGGTGTTGCCGTGGCTCCACTCGTCCCGATGGTCGTTGAAGCTGATGACGTGGGTTTCAGGGTCCAGGTGTTCGGCGGCGTGCCATTCCCATATCCGGTTGCCGTTGGCATCGACTTCGACCAGCACGTCGCTCCACATTCCGGTGTATTCCTCACGGTCCTCGGAACCGGGCTGGCCGCCCTCGATCCTGGCCGCGAGGGCGTCGTCCATGCGCTCGACCGTCATGTAGAGGCAGCCGCCCGATTCGGTGCGCCGCGCATCGTGGTGATGGTAGGGGTCGCGGTGCTCCCACAGGATGTTGCCGTCCCAGTCCGCCTCCAGCATGACGCCGCCCTTGAATCGCTTGAGCGCCTCGAAGGTGTCCCAGCCGCCGTCGTCCCGCACCTTGCCGCCATAGAACAGGTTGCCGTTGGGCAGCAGGTAGCCGTAGAGACCCGGCGGGTAGGGCATCTGCCACCGGTGAGCCTCCTGGCCGTTGATGTCCAGCAGGTAGAGCTCGCCGTTGCCGGACATCGGCGCGTACAGGGTGTAGCCGGGGCAGGCGCGTGCCGGGTCACACGCGGTGAGACTGGTGCGGGCCATGCGCAGGCGTGTTTGTTGTTCAATGGTCATAAGTCACATTCTCCGCGGATTGCGTATCCTCGCGGACCACAAATGTCGGTCAGGCAGCGTCCACCGCTTGCCGCAGAGATTCGGTGTACGGCGGTCGGCACACCGTTGTTTCGGTGACGATGCCGGCGATGTAGCGGTGCGGCGTCACGTCGAAAGCCGGGTTGTAGGCCGGCGTGCCTTCAGGGGCGATGGGAGTGCCTCCGTAGCCGGTCACCTCGTGCTGGGGCCGCTCCTCGATGGCGATGTCGTCGCCGTGGGCGATGGCCAGGTCCACGGTGCTGGTGGGCGCGGCGATGTAGAACGGGATGCCGTTCTCATGGGCCAGCACCGCCAGGGTGTACGTGCCCACCTTGTTGGCGGTGTCGCCGTTGGCAGCGACGCGGTCCGCGCCGGTGATTACGCAGGAAACCTCGCCCCGCTGCATCAACACTCCGGACGCTGAATCGGCGATGAGGGTGGCGGGTATTCCCAGTTGCTGGAACTCCCACGAGGTGAGACGCGCGCCCTGCAACCAGGGCCTCGTCTCGGTGTTGTACACGTTGAAGCGGCCGCCGGCCTCCCATGCCGCGCGTATCACGCCCAGGGCGGTGCCGAAGGCCGAAGTCGCCAGCGCGCCCGTGTTGCAGTGGGTCAGCACTCCCTGGCCGTCGGCTGGCATCAGCGCGCGCCCGTGCTCGCCAATACGCCGGTTGATCGCCTCGTCCTCCTCCTGGATGCGACGGGCTTCCTGCTCCAGTCGGGGCCGAATACTGCCCGGGTCGGGCTCCGCCTCAGCCACCCGCATCATGCGGCGCACTGCCCAGCCGAGGTTGACGGCGGTGGGTCGGGCGGCGGCGATGTGTGTTCCAGCCTCCCGCAACGCGCCGATGAAGTGGTCCCGCTCGCGGGATTGCAGCTCCGCGGCGGCCAGCACCATTGCGTAACCCGCGGTCACGCCGATGGCGGGAGCGCCGCGAACACGCATCTCGGTGATTGCGGCAGCGGCGGCGCGGTAATCGGTGATGCTGACCGTTACCTGCTCGTGGGGCAGGAGCGTCTGGTCCAGTAGTTCCAGGCGACCGTGGGTCCAGTTGATTGGGCGTATTTCGGTCATAAATGGGCAAACTATGTGAAGTGCGCCGGTGGCGTCCTGTGCTACGCTGCGGGAACATACTGGCGGATTCTGCTTACCGACCAGACAAAAATAAAGACCCACCCGCACCGGGAAGGCCCATCTTTACAATCCTCCCCTCATCTTTCGTCACGCCACCAGCTGATCGCGATAATCGCGCCACGCCGTGGGGGACGCCGGATTTAGCACCTCATCCCGCGGGGTGAGCGAGACAGGTTGCCAGGCTTCACAGGGCCGTTCCCTCCGCCTGTCTGAATAAGGGTTCCAGCAGCGTATGCAATTTTTAACTGCTATCAAGCGTATCCGCCGGAGCGTAAAATGTCAAGGTGACGGCGAATTTCGTCGGCCTTTGCCTCGATACCGACGCCCGTTTGCGGTGGCGTGTCGCGGCCGAATCCGGTATTCTGTGCGCCATCATCCATAGTACCAAATGCCGGGAGGGTTTACGGAAATGACGACCACCGCTGCCGCAACAGCCGACGACCTCTGCACCATCGAACAGGAAGCGAGCCGCTTCAACGAAGATTTCGGGGAAATGAGCCCGCGGGCCAAGTTCAAGGTCAAGGGCGAGATGTCCGACTTCGTGCAGAAGTTCATCGCCGCCGCGCCCTTCGTAGTCATGGCCTCCTCCGACCCGGACGGCCACTGCGACGCCTCGCCCAAGGGCGGCAAGCCCGGATTCGTCAAGGTCATCGACAGCACGCGCCTGCTGCTGCCGGACGTCGCCGGCAACCGCCTGTTCCAGTCCTACCAGAACATGGACTCCAACCCCCACGTGGGCCTGCTGTTCATGATCCCCGGCGTCAACGACACCGTGCGGGTCAACGGAACCGTAACCATCGTGAGCAAGGAAGAGCTCGAGCGGGAGAAGGTGGAACTGGAACTCTACTGGACGGACGACAACTCCAAGCACCTCCAGGGCGTCATCATCAACGTCGAGGAATCCTACAGCCACTGCCCCCGCGCCTACAACTTCGCAAAGCTATGGGACACGGACCAGATCGTCGAGAACCAGGAGAACCGGCCCATTCCCCTGCGCGGCTAGCGCAGAACGGGCACCGCAAGACCACGTAGGGGCGAATGATTATTCGCCCCTACTTTTTCGTCTGCGCTGACCGGGCGCAAATCAAGCCCGGGGGGTGATCGCATACTAGCCGAAACCGGTAGCCAGCCGGAACACAAACAGCGCCGGCTGTATCAATATGCGCCCCAGAAAGTTAATGCCAAAGGCGTAGCTGAGGAAGAGGTTCACGCCGATCAGTCCCATCAAAGGGATCCAGCCATACCGCTCGAAGCGCAGGTACCCTTGATACATGGATCCGGGCAACAGCCCGCCCACAACCTTGCTGCCGTCCAGCGGCGGCAGCGGTATCAGGTTGAATATCCCCAAGATCAGGTTGAAAAATATCGCGAGAAACGCGGCGAACCCCAGGATATCGACAATCCCCGAAATAAATCGCGTATCCGTTACGACAGGCAACAGGCCGAAACGAAACACCAGCCCCAGCACAAACGCCAGAACGAAGTTGGACAACGGACCTGCCAGGGCCACCATCGACATTCCCAACCGCCCGTGCCGCAGATTGTAGGGATCGACCTGCACCGGCTTGGCCCAGCCGAAACCCACTACCAGCAGCAGGATGAAACCCAGCAGGTCAATGTGCTTGATGGGGTTGAAGGTCAGTCGCCCCATGCGCCGCGCGGTGTCATCTCCCTCGATGTGGGACGTCAGCGCGTGGCTGAACTCGTGGACGGTGAAACCGATGATCAGGCCAACCAGCCCGATCCCGATCACCAGGACGAACGCGGCAGGGTTTTCCCGGAGCAGGTCAAGGCTCTGAAGAATCACGTAGAAGAGTTTTCCAGGCCGGTCCGACCCCCGCGTCGCGATACCGGCTGCGCCCGGGGTAGGGCCATCAGGTCTGCTTTGATCGCAGCCAGGCCCTCCGCTCCATGATCGTTGGCCTCGGCGACGATGGCCACGGCGCCGGCCTGGCGCAGCGCAAGCAGTTCGTTGGCGGAAGGGCGGGCTCCCACACGGACAACAAGGTATTTATCGGTCCTGCGCGCGGCGTCGGCAGCCTGACCCAGGTCGGCCAACGTCCAGCGCTCGATCATGGCGGACCGGTCCAGCACCAGGAAGTCCAGAGGGATGCCCGCCAGCATCCGCCACATGTTGTCATCCACGTTGTCGGGGATGCGGGCCCCGTGGGTCATCCCGGGGTTGGCGATGTCGATGGCATCGACCAGGGCGCTGGCGATGGGAGATACCATGAAATCGGCGCCCGCCGATTGCCACGCTCGGACGCTTTCAGGTTCCAGCGGTATCCCGCCGACGCCCCATATTCGTTGCCCCAGCTCGGGAAGCGCGTCCGGGGTGAGGCCGGGGGATGCGATCACCACGGCATCGGCGGCCTCCGCGGCGGCGGCCAGTGCAGAGTCAATATCGCCCGAGCAGCGCGCGATCAATGCCATGCCCGGCTGCCGGGCAGATTGAGCGGAGCCGAAGCCCAGCGAGGGGCCGCTGCCGGCCCCAATCCGTTCCAACAGGCTGCGCAGCTGAGTCATTCCGAGGCCTCGCTGATGTGAAGTGGGGGCGAATGATTATTCGCCCCCAACACGCCGTCGTCGGTTCGCCTAGAGTGGTTGCCAGACCCGCTTGCCGTCCACGCGGGCGATCTTGCCGATCTGCTTGCCGGGCGGGAAATGTCCCGCGCAGATGATCCAGTCACCTTCCTCGGCAGCGTCCAGCAGGCGGCCACGGGACGCGGCGGACTGCTCCTTGTCGGTGTCAACGCCGGCGCACCAGGTCGGCTCGGATATCTGGGCGATGGTGTGGAGCACGTCGCCCATGACCACACCGCGCTGCCCGTTGGAGTTGATGAGCACCACCTGGTGGCCCGGCGTGTGGCCGGGAGCGGGCGCGATGGAAATCTCGTCGCTGATGGTGTGCTCCGGTTCCTCCAGGATCTGCTGCAGGCGCAGCCGGCGCAGCGGCATGACCTGGCGGTCGATGTACGGGAACCGCTGGCGTCCCTCTGCCGAGGTGAAATAGTCGTAGTCGGGGCGCGACATAACGTAGCGGGCGCGCCGGAAGTTGGGCGCGGGCATACCGCCGGAGTAGCGCAGGTTCCAGCCCACATGGTCGCCGTGCAGGTGGGTGTGGATGATGTAGTTGACCGAGTCGCTGGGGCCCACGTTGGTGTTGTTCACGCCGACGTTGGATTCCAGGTGCGGCCGGAGTTCCTCGTAGAGGTTGCCGGTTATGTTGCCGCGATCGGGATGCGGGCCGGGTCCCATGCCGGTGTCGACCAGGATGACGTGTTCCGTGGTCTTGAGGAGGAACACTCCGTAGTAAAGTTGGAGCTGCCCATCTTCCAGGGAGTCCGGGTAATCCGCCCAAGCGGAGTCGGGGACGTCCGGGAACATCGCAGAGGGCTCGCGCGCGGGCGGAACCATGTCGATGACGGCGGTAACCTCAACGTTGCCGATGGTTGCTTTATCTGCCATGGGGAAATTCCTCCTGAGTACGCGGCAAATGGCGCTTGCGGCCTATTCGTCGACTTCGAATGTAACCAATGAGAAAAGGTCGTAGTCGGCCAGGGCCTCCCGGCCTCCGAGACCAATGAGTTCAATTACGACGCCGATGCCGGCGGTGAATCCGCCGGCCTTTTCGATCAACGCGGCGGCGGCCTTCAGGCTGCCGCCCGTCGCCACCAAGTCGTCAATGATTAGCACGCGCGCGCCCGACGGAATGTCGTCGGCGTGAACTTCCAGGGATGCCTGCCCGTATTCCAGGCTGTAATCGTACGACAGGGTGGCACCGGGAAGTTTGCCCGCCTTGCGCAGCAATACCAGCGGCAGTCCCATCCGCGTGGCCATCGGCGCGGCGAAGATGAACCCACGGGAATCGACGGCCGCCAGGCGGTCCACCCGAGCGTCGGCAGCCAAGTCCACCATTCGGGCGATGGTCTCGTTGAAAGCGTCCGGAGACAGGAGCAGGGAGGTGATGTCCTTGAACTGCACCCCGGGTATGGGAAAATCGGGAATGTTCCGGATATGTTGGGCGAGGTCGATAGGCATGGCGGCAATGCTGGCACGCGCTGCTGCGGCAAACGGATTATCCGGAGCAAGGCGGAAATTAGTCTATTCGCAGCCGATGGCACAGTCAACCGCCGACCGCGCCAGCCTACTCCCCCGACTGCAGGCGAGCCAGTTCGGCTTCCAGTTGACGTACCTGTTCCAGGGCGGCGTCCCGCTGGGCCTTGGCCTCGGTCAGTTCCGGCAGGTACTCGCCGGCGTTCGGGTCCCAGAAGCGGAGGGAGCCGTCGTACCAGTGGAGTTCCAGGTCCAGCGCGGCGCTGTATCCTCGGATGACGTCGCCGTCTCCGCCGGTGACCTCTATGGGTACGTACCGTCCATCCACCAGCCGGTCGCCGGCCAGCGCGGCATTGTGGTAGCGACCACCGGTATGATCGAAGCGCCAGTATTCCTGCACGGCGTAGCCAGCGTAAATGTCGCGCTTCTCGACGTAATCCCGCCGGCCGGTGCTCTTGGACGCTACCTCCAGCACGAAGTCCGGCGGTTTTCCGATTTCACTGATGGCGTACCCGTTGGATTCCGTGATCTCCACCGGGGGAATTTCCAGACCGGTCGCCACCATGCAGTCCGGCTTGGGGGCATGGGGAATATCGCTGGGGGAGTAGCAGAGGTAGCCCTCTCCGCCGACGAACACGTCGGGACGGGAGCTGAAATGGTCCTCCAGGATCACGTAGGCGCGACTGATGTAGGGGAATTGCTCCTGCATATCGGGCGGCAGCGGCGGGTCCGGGAGGGGAGTCAATCGCGGGTGGCGGCCAGCCGAGCCGAGTTGGGATGCGGGTTTGGTGGTCATGGCGGCCCCGGCTATGCGGCGAGTTACGCGGTGCGGTCAGGTGCGATTATAGCATCCGGTCAGCGTTACCCCGACACGACGTTCTCCAGGTGTTCGATGCTGAGCACGCGCCGGCCGGCTCCCAGCCGTATTGCCACCAGGTCGATGCGCCACTGCGGTTCCACGTCCATTCGTTCCGATTCGGACAGGAAGTGCTGCGCCGTCAGGGTCAGCCGTCGCGCTTTCGCCTCCGTCAGCGATGCCTCGGGCCCGCCGTAGGAGCTGCTGCGCCGGGTGCGGACCTCCACGAACGCCCAGATCGGTCCGTCCCGGGCGACCAGGTCGATCTCACCCCAGCGGCACCGGTAATTGGCCGCCACCACGCGATACCCTTTCGTCTCCAGATGCCGGCGCGCCAACTCTTCGCCGATTCTGCCAACCTGCCCCGGCGAGAGCCCCGAGGCCGGGCGGGCGTCATCCGGCGTCGGCATCTGACAGAAGCCGCGCCTGTCGCAACGGGCTGAAGGACCGGCGGTGTATCGGCGAAGGCCCCAGATCGGAGAGGCAGCGCAGGTGTCTCGCCGTCGCGTACCCCTTGTGGCTTGCAAACCCATAGCCGGGATAGCAGCAGTCTGCCCGACGCATGACCTCGTCGCGGGCCACTTTCGCCAGGATGCTGGCGGCGGCTATCGACAGCGATCTGGCGTCGCCCTTGACCACGGCCCGATGCGGCAACGGACACTCCTTGATGGGCACCCAGTCCAGGAGCAGCGCTTCCGGCGCCGTACGCAACCGGTCCACGGCAGCCAGCATCGCCTGGATCACGGCATGCCCGATGCCGATGCGATCGATGTCTTCGGGGTCAACCTGTTCCACCGCACAGGCCAGGGCGTTTTCGCGTATCAGCTCCGCAGCTTCCGTCCGCCGCCGCTCCGACAGCCGCTTGCTGTCGTCAATCGCCGCGAGCCACGGTTCATCGCCGGTCAGGGTGGGAGGCAAAATGACGGCGGCGGCGGCCACCGGCCCAGCCAACGGCCCTCGACCAGCTTCGTCCACGCCGGCGATCAGGTGATAGCCCTGGGCACGGAATTCCGCTTCCAGGGAGAGGTCAGGCATTGACCAGCGCGGCGCCAGCGTCCTCAGCACGCGTCGTCGGTTCCTGGCCGGCGATTGGCCCTCCGCCCAGGACGGCATCGCCCCGGTAGAACACCGCCGCCTGCCCGGGGGTGATGGCACGCTGCGGCTCGCGGAACCGAACCACGGCTCCCGTGCCGCATGCCGTCACGGTGGCTGGCGCCTCCGCGAACTTGTAGCGTATCTTGACCGTCACGTCCACGGGTCCACCAGGCGACTCTCCAGACACCCACGACACCGGCTCGGCGTACAGCGTTTCCTGATACAGGTCGGCTTCGGAACCCACCACCACCTGCCGCGTATCGGGTTCCAGCCGGATCACGAAGCGCGGCGGGCCACCGGAAAGCCCCAATCCCCGTCGCTGGCCGACGGTGAAATACTGGATGCCGTCGTGCGGACCCAGCACGTTGCCGTCGGCGTCCACGATGTCGCCGGGACGCTCGTCGGTTCGCTGGCGCAGGAACTCCCGGTAGTCTCCCGTAGGGATGAAGCAAATGTCCTGGCTGTCCGGCTTGTCCGCGTTGGGGAAGCCAGCCTCCTCCGCCAACTGTCGAATCTCCGACTTGGGATAGTGTCCCGCGGGCATCAGGGTGGCCGCCAACTGCTCCTGCCGCATGCCGAAGAGTACGTAGGACTGGTCCTTGTCCGCGTCCGCCCCACGGCGCAGGGCAAGCGCGCCGGACCCGTCGGGTTCGATGCGGGCGTAGTGACCGGTGGCGACGTATGACGCCTGCAGCATCCGGGCGCGCTGGGCCAGGAAGCTGAACTTGATCTTGTCGTTGCACGCGATGCACGGGTGCGGCGTGCGTCCGTTCTCGTATTCCCGGCGGAAATAGTCGATGACGAAGGCGCGAAACTCCCGCTGCAGGTTGAGCACGTAGTGCGGCACGCCCAGGATGCGGCAGACCGCGCGGGCATCCTCAACATCGTCCAGGGTGCAGCAGCCCCGGTAGTACTCTGGCAGATCAGCCTGGTCGATGTCGTACAGCTTCATAGTGACGCCGATGACATCGTAGCCCTCCCGGTGCAGCAGCAGCGCCGCCACCGAAGAGTCCACGCCGCCGCTCATGGCGACGACGACGCGGTTGGGAATTGTATGACTGGAAATAGCACTCATACTTCAATTGTCGTCTGAGGCAACCCAATCGTCAAACGTCGCGCCGCCGGTGTATTCTTCGGGCAGTAGCCCCCATAGGACTGCTAGCAGGTATTCGGCGTCTTCGAGAGCCAGTTGCGTTCCCCTATAGTCAAGATGGATTTCATAAAAGTTTCCATGAAGCGACTCTGCGGCCAACAATGCCCTGCGGATGTCTGGTTCGTCTGGCGACTCGTCCGCTGTCTGGCGAATAACGCTTCGGATCCCTTCATGCCCGGAGTGCGCCCAACCTCGATAGCTTGCCACCGCTTTGGCCAATTGAGCCACGGCCCCCCAACCCTTCTCTCCCGCCTGGCAAAGGTCTCCCTCAGCAAGATAAATCGGCCACTTGGACCAATATTCTTTGGCCTTGGGAAGGTGCTTGCGGATGCGGGTTTCTCGTCGGATCGGCGATTCGCGGCAGGTTCGGGGAGGCATGGATTCCTCGGCAACAGCCGGCTGCTTGCGGCCACTATATCGGTAGTATAGCATCGGCCCCATTCCCACACTCGAACCCAGACTGAAACCCACTATGGAGGCAACCCGATGCCCGTCACCTTTGGATGCTCACTACCCAGCCGGGGAGCCATGGCCTCTCCCGAAAACCTGCGCAGCCTGGCCCAGCGCGCCGAGGACCTATCCTTCGACCACGTCTGGGTCAGCGACCACATCATTATCCCTCACGAGGTCTCGTCCTTCTATCCCTACGCCGCCGACGGCGTGGCTCCCTTCCAGCGGGACAACACCTACTTCGAGCCCCTGGCCGCGCTCAACTTCCTGGCCGGCTGCACCACCCGCGTGAAGCTTGGCACCCACGTGCTTATCCTGCCCTACCGCAATCCCATGCTCACCGCGAAGATCCTCGCGACCCTGGACGTGCTCAGCGGCGGCCGCCTGATCCTGGGCGCCGGCGTGGGATGGATGGAAGAGGAGTTCCAGGCCATGGGGCTGGACACCTACGCCCAGCGCGGCGAGGTCACCGACGAGTACATCCAGATCTTCAAGGAGCTCTGGACATCCGATAGCCCTGAGTTTCACGGCAAGCATTACGACATCAGCGGCGCGGGTTTCCTGCCCAAACCCGTGCAGAAGCCCCATCCCCCCATCTGGATCGGCGGTCACACCAACCCAGCCATCCGCCGCGCCGCCAACCTCGGCGACGGCTGGATGCCCATCGGCCTGCGCCCGCCGGCCATACTGGAGCCCGAGGAACTAGCCGAGAAAGTCGCTCGCCTGCGCCGCATCAGCGTGAGGGCCGGCCGCGCCGAGAACGCGGTAGACCTGGTGTTCAGCACCGACTGCGTGTTCCACGACAAGCCACCCGCCGACCGCCGCATGGTGTCGGGCATCCCCGAGCAGATCGCCGCAGACCTGCGCCAGTACCAGGACCTGGGCGTGCAGCACTTCATCTTCAGCTTTCCTGCTGACAGCGCCGCCCAGCAACAAGAAGCCATGGAACGCTTCTCCCGCGAAGTGATGCCCCTGATCCCCAATGACTAGACCCGGCAGGGTCTGGGCGACCGCCAAAGCAATTGGCGGTCGCCCCCCGGCCTTTTCAAGCGGGCTTTCACCGCAACCGCCGGCCGCGTTTTTGGTCCATGACTGCAACTCCGAAGACACGCGATTGGGCCGACGCCGCGATGGTGTCCATGGTCAAGGGCCAAAACAGGGCCATGTATCATGGAAAGCTGTACCGAAAAGTAGCATCGTGCGTATAGCTCGATTTGATGGTGAGGGTTAAGTGAAGGTACGCGTACAGCCGAGAAAATCGATATCCCGGAAGACAATCCCTTTGCCAATGATTTGCTGGACCGAGAACAGCAAATCTCGGTGTTGACCAGCGTGATCAAAGCCATTGACGGTCCCTGCGTCCTTGGCATTGATGGACCGTGGCGCTCCGGCAAGACGACTTTCCTCCGGATGTGGGCACAGCACCTTCGTAACGAGAGCTTCCCGGTTGTGAGCTTCAACGCCTGGGAGACCGACTTTTCGGGAGACACTTTTCTAGGTTCTGTTGACATTTCATTATAATGGCCGTATGTCAAACATCAGATTATCACCAGAACAGTGGGCCAGGGTTCTCGATTTCTTGCGTGGTTGCACCGGCCTGTACGTTGGCCGGGAAGCGGATTGCCGGCGTTTTGTCGAGGCCGTCTCATGGATTAACCGCTCTGGGGCCCAATGGCGACTGCTGCCAGCCGAATACGGGAACTGGAACAGCGTCTACAAACGATTCGCCCGTTGGACTGACCAAGGGGTCTGGGAACAGATGCATCAACATTGCTCCGACGACCCGGATCTGGAATACCTGATCATCGACAGCACGGTGGTCCGGGCGCACCCTTGCGCGGCGGGAGCTCCCCCAAAAACGGTGGCCAGGCTGCCCAGGCCCTGGGCCGGAGCCGCGGCGGGTTCAGCACCAAGATTCACGTGAGCGTGGACGGCTTGGGCAACCCCTTACGATTCATCCTGACCGGAGGGCAACAGCACGACATCACCCAGGCGGAGGAGTTAATCGCCGGTTATGCTGGCGAGCACGTACTGGCCGACAAAGGGTACGATGCCCAGGAGTTTCGCCGACACATTCTGGAACTGGGTATGCTGCCGGTCATTCCGCCCCGCTCGAACCGCAAGGAACCCGCCGACTATGACCGGCATCTGTACCGGGAGCGCCATCTGGTCGAATGCTTCATCAACAAGATCAAGCACTATCGCCGGATCTTCTCCCGGTTTGAGAAGCTGGACACCAGATGCCTGGGCTTCCTGCATTTCACCGCCGCTCTCATCTGGTTACGGTGAAATGTCAACAGAACCTAGCGTTATCAGACGAGATTTCGCAGGCACTACAGCGGTACCGGGGAGGGTCGTTCGGCTCAAGATCGAAAACGTGATGGAGATGGCCAAGGAGGTTGCGTTGCGGGGGACGCCGGCGGCAATTCGACTGCTCACCGCCGGCGTTTTGGATGTCTCGCCGATTTTTGAGCGAGAACTGGGTCAAACCTTGGCGTCCTACGCTCAAGAAAGAGTGTCCGCGTACCGAGGGGCTCAAGAATCTCTAGTAGGTTTCAGAAGCACGCTTCAAGATGCGGCGCGCTCCGTCTCGGAAGCGGAAGGTGGTCTTCCCCTGGTGGTGGTCATCGATGAGCTGGACCGTTGCCGTCCATCTTATGCGGCTGATCTCGGGGTTTTTCGATTATTTAGAGGGTGTCTAAAAATGGGGAAGGCGGGCCAGTCTGCGGAGTGTGAGGCCGGTCATTGCGATGTATATCCAGGTTTCGGTGGTTTCACACAATGCTTCGTAGTCCTTGCTCAACCGCCGTTGCAGGTTCAACCACCCGAAGGTGCGTTCCACGACCCACCGCCGGGGCAGGACTTGGAAGGTATGCTGCTGTGCTGGGCGCCGCACCAACTCCAGGGTCCAGCCGCACACTGTCCTGACCCACTCTACCAATTTGCCGCCGTAAGCCCCATCAGCCCAGATCACCTGTAGCCGAGGGAACCGGCCCAGCAGTCGGGCCAGCACCAACCGGGCGCCGTCCCGGTCTTGTATATCGGCAGGATGCACTGCCACCGCCAGCGGCAGCCCCAGGGTGTCCACCACGATGTGGCGTTTGCGGCCCTTCACCTTCTTGCCAGCGTCGTAGCCTCTGGGCCCCCTTTTTCACTGGTCTTCACCGATTGGCTGTCGATGATGGCCGCGCTGGGACTGGCCTGGCGACCCTGGGCCTGCCGCACCATGGCGTGCAGGGTGTCATGTGCCCGTTGCCAGGTGCCATCACGACGCCAGGTGCGAAAGTAATGGAACACGATGCGCCACGGCGGCAGGTCGTGGGGCAACATCCGCCAAGAGCAGCCGGTGCGGAGCACGTAGCGCATGGCGTTCACTATTTCCCGGCGTGGATACTTGACGGGTCGACCACCAGGTTTGGGCGGCGGCAACAAGGGTTCCAACAGTTGCCACTCTCGGTCGCTGAGGTCGCTGGGATACGCTGGTCGTTTCATACCCCTAAGTTACGACCAACGCCCTTATCATGCCTGGATACCTCTACCCCAATTTCGATCTTTTTAGACACCCTCTTAGAAAACAAGGATGGCGGCGAGCTTGGAGAAGCCCGGGTAGGAGATCTAGGGTCAGGGCATCCAAAGGTTTGGGGGTGCGCGATGGGGCAATGGCAGGAACCGGAAATTGGGTTGTCGCTGATCGAGGTGTTGGGCCGGTTGCCGGACCCGCGCCGCGCCCTTGGGAAGCGGCATCCTCTGGGGGCGATTTGGGGATTGGCGGTGTGCGCCATGCGGTGCGGTGCGCGCCGTCTTTACGCCATCAGCCAGCGGGGCCAGGACCAGGGCCGGGAAGTGTCCCAGGCTTTGGGGTTCACTGGGGAACGCACCCGGTGCGTGTCCACGCTGCATCAGGTGTTCACCAGATTGGACCGAGAGGCCTGCGAGACGGCCTTGGGGCAATGGCTGCAAGCGCGTGGCCGGTCCGAGGGTGCGGCGGTGGCCGAGGGTGCGGCGGTGGCCATTGACGGGAAAGCGCGGCGCGGGATACACGGTGATCGGTTGCCTGGGGTGCATTTGGTGGCGGCCTACGCCCCTCAGGCCGGGATCGTGGCTCAAGGGGGAACTACTGCTGCGCGGTAAAGGGGAACCAGCCCACCCGGTTGCCGGACCTCACGGCCATTGGGGATGCGGAACCTCCGGCGCCACCACCGGCCGTCCCGACCGACCCGCACGGTGGTCGAGTGGAACCGCGGCGGTTGTGGGCCGCTGACCGGCTGGTAGGTTACAACGACTGGCCTCACCTGGGCCAGGTATGCCGACTGGAACGTAGCGTCTGCAACCAGAACTCCACGCGGCGAGAACTGGCCGACGCCGTTACCAGCTGGCCGCCTCAGGAAGCCAGTCCCGAAAGGCTCCTCGCCTTATGGCGGGGACACTGGGGCATCGAGAACCGAGTGCACTGGGTACGCGACGTTACCTTTGAGGAAGACCGCTCTCAGGTACGCGTTGGCACAGCGCCCCAGATCATGGCCGCCCGGCGCAACCTCACCATCAGCGTGATCCGATTGGCTGGCGAAACCAATATCGCCGCCGCCTTGCGTCGCTACGCCGTCCACCCATCGCGCCCATTAGCATTGATCGGCGCACCACTCCAATAATCGAAAGACCCTGGGCTGATCTCCTGGAAATTGCCAAGCATCTTTTCGCAGTAGACCATGTTGTGTTTGCCCTTGCAGTCAACCGAGACCGGTTGGCCCACTCCATCCGTTCGCTCTACGGCAATGATTTTGACGGGGCGGGATACCTGCGCCGTTTCTTCGACATTGATTTGAGACTCCCTGAACCCAGTCGTGAACGATTTATTGAACAGGCTCTCAGTTCCATCCAGTTAGACGGTTATTTCGACCGGACCTTGGACCAGCATGCGCTGGGTGAATATCGGCAGATCAAGTTGCTGTTTTCAGCCGTTTATGCTGCCTCGGACGTTAGCCTGCGTACCATCAATCAGGCGATCCACCATCTGGGGTTCATGTTGGCCACCTTACGTCCAAAAGCGCGGTTCCTCGGGTATTCTGCCGCAGTTGCGTTGATACTCCGAATCATGGACCAGGTCACGTATCGCGAGTTCATGAGTGCGGAAACCGAAGATACGGTAGTCGCGCAAAGGATATTCGCCAAAATCGATGTCGATGACGAACGGTGGGAGCACCAAAGGGCCTTGTTCGAGGCTGTACTCATCATAGGCACTCTGGAGATCTGGGATGAACGGAGTTACCTGCGGACAGGTTCCGCTACGGCTCTCATGGAGCGTTATCAGAACGTATTGGCAACTGACGCGGACGGAGGATCGCGAGATAGGTCAGTCGTGTATGCCCGTCGAGTACTGAACATGGTCAAAGGCTTTAGCCCGAATCCACCGAAGCGATGGGCCGTGGCGTTGACACCAGGGATGATGGGCAAGGGAAGGCGAACGGGGCAGGCCCGATTCCAATAGATGGGGATGAGGGCGGCGTGAGGTAGCCACACCGCTACGCTGATGGCGGCCCGCGGTGGCGATGCTGGGCGAAATTGTCAGGGTAGCGTGCAGCAAGAGACGCTCGGGGACCAGCTTGGCGCAAGGCTGCGCGGCGGTCGGATAGTCTGGTGAGTGGGTCAGCTCTCCGTCGGCGTTGACACCAGCGGTGCCGTCAGGCTGGGAGTGGAATTGCGCGCAGCCGTGCCCGGGCGCCACTGAACTGGTCTTCCCAGGGCCAGCGCTGTGGCAGATGCAAAGTGAGTTGGCGCGCCGAGCGGGTGAGCCGTCCGGCGATGGAGAAGAACCGTCGTCGGAGGGTCTTGGTGGTCACCACCGGCTCGCCCAGACCGATGCGCGCGGTCCAGCGTGCCAGGTTGTGGGCCATCACCTGGATGGCCAGCCAAGCGGCGTTGGCGGGGAAGCGGCCCGAGGGGAGATGGTTGAGGCCGACGCCGTACTTGCGGTCTCGGATGGCGTTCTCAATCTCGGCGTGATGGCGATGGCCGGCCTCCAGTTCCAGGGTGCCCAGTTCCAGGGTGTCCAGTTCCAGGGTGTCCCCGTCCCGGTCGGTGATGCAGCCGTGATAGCTGTAGGTGGCGAAGAGGGCCAGTTGGGAACCAGGCGTGGGCTTCACCCGCCGGACTATGAGCCGCACCGGCGCGGCATTGGGCGCACTCTGGAAGGCTCTGTAGGCGGTCTCGGCCACGTCGGCCGCGCCGTCCATCCAATAGGGGATCGGCGTCCAGTCCTCCTCGGGTATGGCCTCGATCAGGTTGCGCAGGCGGGCGTGCTGCCGGATGGTGATGGAGAAGCGGACATCCATATCGCGGCAAACCGCGACCAGGGCATAGGTGTAGAAGCCGCGGTCGGCGCGCACCGTGAGTGGTCCCCTGGCACCGGCGTAGCGCACCCGCCTCACCGTCTCACGCCGGAAGTGGGCGGCGCCCCGAACGGTGTTGGCGCGGCCCTGGCGCCGCCGAGACATCAGCACGTCGCCGGTTCCGGCGGCGATGGCCAGCAGCGGGGATAGCCCTGCTGCCCGGTATAGCTGTGGTGGCGCGCCCTTCCTGGGACAGTCCATAGGTCTCGCAGATGGTGGAGTCCAGGTCGATGGTCAACGGCGCGTGATTGTTCGAAGATCGGGGTCCCGCTAGCCGCTCAGGCCCAGGACAGCAACTCGCGGCTCACCCGGTCCAGTTGGCGGACGTGGCCCCACCGGAAGCTGCGCAGAAAGGTGCCCAGGGTGGATGGCGCCTTGGTGGATGGCGCCTTGACTACGCCGCCGAGGGCGCCAGCCGTCCCGCCGGTGCGCAACACGTCGGCGTCGTCGATGCAGTCGCCACCAGCCAGGGCGGAAGCCACCAGCGTCATCAGCAACAGGGTCATCAGCTTGTCGCCAGGATTGGCTCGGCCCGGCGCAGCTCCGAGGTCAACGTGGTTGTCGACGAGTTCACGCAGACCCAGGTGCTGGGCGAGGGTGACCGGAAGGAGCAGCCCAGCATTGGCCACCAGACGGTGGTCATCAAAGGTGACTTGGACACGGTCGGGGTCGTTGCGTGGTAGCATCTATTGCGTGCTCCTGGTCTCGGGTCGGTTTTGTCTTTCCAAAACCATTGTCCCCGAAGCACAGGAGCACTTTCTTATCCCTTCAGCACGCCGCCACACTCATCTTTTCGGTGGATTGGGGTTTCGGTGGATTGGGGTTTCGGAGGATTGGGGTTTCGGAATGAAGCGGCGATGGGAACGCCTCCTGGATTTCTACATGCAGCGCGAAGGCTGGAGTTGCTTTCTCCCGACTTGGTGGGCGAGTCCGGAGACGGAACATGACCGCACCTCCCCAATTTGACGTTACCTGAGTACGACTGCAACTCGGAGAGGCTACTCCCTGATCCGGCTATCGTGCTGATGCGAGGAGTGCGGGATAGATCACCCGAGTTCTGTTCGCCGTTTTGTCGGTACGGTCAGCGTCGTCTGCGCCGCACGGCCCGCAACGGTTCGGACACCTGCGTATTGTCCTCCATTGGCCAATTGTCGTTCCAGCTCGGTGAAGGCATCGATGAGTTCGGGAGCTTCAAAAGCGCAGGTACGCCAGTCGACGTTGATCTGAACCAACACGCCGGCGACCACCAGGCGGTCAACAACCTGATTGGCTGCCTGGAATGAACGGTCGATCAGCTCTACCGCGGTCGTCACGGTGAGCACTGGAGCCGCAGGCAACGTCCCGAAAACCCGGTGCATCGCTCAGTAGCGGCATGGATTTCTGGCCCTTTCGCGTCAAGCCGCCCGCAATCGGCGCGCCCGTTTCTCGCACTGTTGGGCATCCGGCACTGCCCGCTGACACGCTTCGGCAAAGAGTGCAACCCGGCCGGACGGCTCACCCACGGTCTTTCGATTATCCAGTTTCGCTTTGCTGCCGACGGGGTATCCCGGTATACACTCATCGCTCGGATCGTCGGATGTGGCCGAGCATCGTCATCCCTCAGCATTATCGAAAGGTCCTGACGGCTCACCCATCCGAGCCGTCCCGCCTTATGTTATTCCCGTACACTCAACGACTCGATCCATCTCTGCTCGGGCACCGATGCCAACCCGCTGTCGTATAATGCAGCCCAACTGATCTCTCGGAGCCCTACCAGCCATGGCCACCATCAAACCTTTCCGCGGTTGCCGTTACGATCCCACCGCGGTGGGTAACCTCTCCGCTGTCATCTGCCCCCCCTACGACATGATCGGTCCGCAACTGAAGTCCGAACTTCAGCAGCGCAGCCCCTACAACGCAGTGCACCTCGAGGGCGGCGAACAGCCCGATCCGGTGGATCCTCAGGCCGGCTATCAACACGCAGCGGGATTGTTCGAACGCTGGCTCGCCGACAGTGTGATACGCCGGGACGATGCGGCCTCGTTCTACTTGATGCGGCATGCCTACTACTTCGGCGGACGCCGCTACCAGCACCTCGGATTGTTTGCCGACGTGCTGGTTGAGGACTACGACGCCGGATCCGTTTTGCCTCACGAGTTTACCCGCGAACCGTCCGTGCTGGATCGGGTGGCGTTGCTGGACGCCTGCCAGGCCCAGTTCAGCCCGATCATGTCCCTGTATCGCGACTCGGACGGCGATCTCCAGCGCGTGTTTGACGATATCGTCTCCGCGCCACCGGACGCGTCAGCGGCCACTCCTGCCGGCGGAAACGCGGAGTTCTGGTGCATTGCCGATGCCGCCGCCCAGGCAAAAATCATCGATACCTTCGCCGGTCGCCCCGTCTTTCTGGCCGACGGCCACCACCGTTACGAAGCGGCCCTCCGCTACCGCCGGAGGCAGTCCGATGCCCGGCAGTCCGATGACCTCGCCGCCAGCAACTACGTGATGATGACGCTGGTCGAGTTTGACGATCCCGGCCTCCTGTTGCTCCCCTACCACCGGGTCGCCGGCGGAATGTCATCCGACCAACTCGATGCCGTGCGCTCCAAAATGGGCGAGTATTTCGAGTCGCGGCCCTTGAACCCCAACATCACGCCGGCAGCAGCCGTTTCCGATGTTGCCCGCGTCGGCGGGAGTGCCCACTGCTTCGCTGTCTTCTGGGCTGACGCCCCGCCGACCATTCACACCCTGCGCCCCGGGGTGGACTGGGCTTCCTGGGGTCAACTGGCGGTCTCCGAGGCGTGGGTGCTGCAGGAGCGCGTCCTGTCGCCGGTCTTGGGAGACGCCATGCCCCAGTGCATCGACTACAATCCAGACCACGAGGCCATTGTCCAGCAGGTCAACGTCGGGGAGCAGCAGGCGGCGATACTGCTGAAACCGTTCCCGCTGGAACCCTTCCGCCAGATCGTCAGCGCCGGCAACCGCCTGCCTCCCAAGTCCACCTTCTTCTACCCGAAACTCCCCACCGGGTTGGTGATCAACCAGCTTTCGGGCAGCATCTGATCCGCGAGGCCAAGCCATGACCACAACTGCCTTGCCCTTACAAACATCCACGCCGACCCGGCGCCGTTTCACGGTGGATGAATACTGCGCCATGGAACAAGCCTCGGTGTTCCATCCGGAGGAACGCATCGAGTTGGTCAACGGAGAATTAATCACGATGGCGCCAATCGGAGAACCACATGCCGACGGGGCGGACAGGCTGGGAAGTGACCTGATCTACCGGCTACACGGGCGGGCGAGAGTTCGCGTACAAGGTCCGGTTCAGCTCGACGACCTGAACCTGCCCATGCCGGATATCGCTGTGTTGCGGTTGAGCAACGATTACCACCGGATGCACCCCACCCCTGACGACGTGCTCCTGGTGATCGAAATCGCGGACAGCTCGCTACATTACGATCGCGAGGTGAAACTCCCGCGCTACGCCGTCGCCGGCATCCCCGAAGTATGGATCGCCAGCGTTCCGGCCCGGCAGGTGGAAGCCTTCCACGACCCGGTTGATGGCGTGTACCAGAGCAGTAGGGTCGTCCCCTCCGACGGCAAGATCAGCCCCCGGGCGTTCCCTGACGTGGTGCTGACGGTTGGTGAATTCCTGCTCGAGTGACCCGGCGGCGAGGTTCCGTACCAACGCCGTCGCCGGCCGTATTCGTAAATCCTTGCTATAATACTCGCCGCGTGTGAGCATCATGTTGCTGGTATTTGCCGCGCTGTAGCGAACCGATTTGCGGCCCTGTACCGCATCATTGCCCGAATCCCCCGATTGGCTGACCCCAGGAGCTTTCCCGATGACCTTGACCAAAATTGAGCCCCAAAACCTCCGAACCCCCGGCCCAACCCCCATCCCCAACGATATCGTCGACGAGATGTCCCTGCCCATGATCAACCACCGGGGTCCGGAGTTCAAGGAGCTGATCGAGGCCACCACCGTCGGTCTGAAGCAGGTCTTCATGACCACCAATGACCTCTACATCCTCACCTCCAGCGGCACGGGCGCCCTGGAGGCTGCGGTGGTCAACACCCTGTCCCCCGGCGATAAGGTCATCGCCGCCACCGCCGGCTCGTTCGGCGACCGCTTCGTGCAGATCGCCGAGGGCTATGGCGCCGACGTGATCCGCATGGATTTCGAATGGGGTGACGCCATCGACCCCGAGGCCATACGCGCCGAGCTCCACAAGGACCCGGAAATCAAGGCCGTGCTGGTAACGCACAACGAGACCTCCACCGGGGTGACCCATGACCTGGAATCCATCGCTCGGATTGTCAAGGGCGAGTTTAACAAGCTGCTGCTGGTTGACGCCGTTAGCAGCCTGGGCTGCATCCCCCTGCCGGTGGACGGCTGGAATTGCGACCTGGTGGCCACCGGCTCCCAGAAGGGTTTCATGATCCCGCCGGGGCTGGCCTTCATCAGCATCAGCGCCCGCGGCTGGGAAGCCTATGAGGACGCCAAGATACCGCGCTTCTACTTCGACCTGATGGCTGCCGAGCGTTCCCTGTCCCGCGGGCAAACCCCGTGGACTCCCAACGTCGCCCTGCTCTACGGACTGCGGCTGGGGCTGGACCACATTCTTGGTGAGGGCCTGGAGAATGTCTACGAACGGCACGCCGAGGTCGCCGCGTACTGTCGCGCCGGCGTCAAGGCCCTGGGTCTGGAGCTTCTTGCCAACGACGAGTCCCGCGCCTCCAACACCGTCACCGGCATCAAGATGCCCGAGGACATTGACGGCGGCAGGTTCATGTCGATGATGCGCGAGGATGAAGGCGTGGTTCTCGCCGGCGGCCAGGGCAAGCTCACCGGCCACTGCTTCCGCATCGGCCACCTGGGCTGGGTGACCAAGGATGACATCACCGAGGTGATGGAGGCCCTGGAGCGCGTCCTTCCCAAGGTGGGTTTCAAAGGCTAATTCACACACGACATTCCGTAGGGGCGAGTGATCATTCGCCCCTGCGCGTATCCGTTGTCATGTCTTCTGTTTCTCAACTGCAACAGGCAATGGCGGCCCTCCGGCTGTCCCTGGCGGAAATTCGCCATAAGGAAGAACAGCTGGACGCGAGCATCGCCCAGTTCCGCACCCAGTTGCGCCGCCTGCCCCGGCAGACCATCTACGGCCGCGCCCCGCTGGACATGGCCCTATCGGCAATGGGCGAGATCGAAGAGCGGCTGCAGGACGCCGAGGACAACCATCGGCGCGTGCTGTCCATCAAGAAGGCGGCGTTGGACGAACTCGCCGCCCTGGAATCGGTGCAGCAGGTCGATCAGGCTCGCAAGGAACTGGCCCAACTGAAACAGCAGGCCGCGCACAACGGCGCGTCAGGGGAATCTGCCGCGGAAATCCGCCGCCTCGAACAGTTCATAGCAGAGCACAGCAAGCGCGCCGAGTTGGCGATCACCGCCAGCTTCGAGGAGCGGCGCGGCCAGCGTTAGCATTTGTCCCACGACCCGGTCGAAGCCTGAAAAATGCACGCCGCTTTCCACCCTCGGGCCGGCCGGCGGGCCAAGCCCCAGCGCGTTATTCGCAGCCCATTGCACAATGTTGGCGGCAACGCCAGAAAGGATCGCAGGAGCATCACAGCATGAAAGCATCCTATCTTGGCGCCATGGGATACGCCCACCGGCGGGACTTCCCGCCCACCTGGCCCACGCCGCCATCGTACAGCGACCCCCAAACCTCGGTGCAGAGCTACCAGGATGGCATGGAAGAATGCGAGTTCGCCGAGGAAATGGGCTTTGAGTGGGTCAGCTTCTCCGAGCACCACTACTCGGGCCGCATCGCCACCGGAACGCCGGCGGTGATGGCTGCCGCCGTGGCCGAGCGGTGCAAGTCGGTCAAGATCGCCATGCTGGGCCCGCTGCTGCCGCTCAATAACCCGGTTCGGGCGGCCGAGGAACTCGCCCTGCTGGACAACATCACCAACGGCCGCCTGGTGATGGGATTCCTGCGCGGCACGCCCAACGAGGACCAGGTGTATGGCGTTCATCCCTCCGAAGGCCGAGGCCGGCTGCTGGAAGGTATGGACCTGATCCTCAAGGCCATGACCGAACCGGAGCCCTTCTCCTGGGAAGGGCGATATTACAAGTACCGCACCGTGGCGGTGTGGCCCCGTCCGGTGCAGCAACCCTTCCCGTCCGCCCTGGTGGCCACCCGCAGCGACGACGCCGTGCAATACGCCGCCGCGCACGGCATGGGCCTTGGCGTATCCTTCGTGCCCGCGGAACAGGTGGCCGGCATCACCGACAAGTACCTGCACTGGTGCGACGAGGCCGGCTGGCAGCCGGAACCGGACCAACTGGTTTTTCGCGGCAGCATCTACCTGGCGGAAACCGACCGCCAGGCGCAGGACTGGTTCCAGGCGCAGACCGATCAGGGTCGCGCTCCCGGCATGGCCCTGCGCTCCTCCGTGTCACAGGTGATCCAGGCCTCCCGCGCCGGCCACGACGTTGACTACCGCAACGTGTTCGCCGGCAGCGCCAGCGGCGACATCGTGGGCGGAGCGCCGGGCCTCACCTTCGTCGGCGGTCCCGATACCGTTTTCGAGCAGATCAAGGCCTACCATGACCAATGCGGCACCGGCGTCATCGACCTGTTCTTCCAGCAACCGAGCTTGACCCACCGGGACGTCATGACCGAGATTGACCTGTTCGGCCGCGAGGTCCTGCCTCGCCTCAAGGAGTTGTAGCCGTGGCGTCGGACCAGATGCGTGAGACCGTCGTCATCGTCGACGGGTCCGAACAGCCTTCGACCAACTTGCGGGATGGCCTGGCCCAACGGTGGTTGATCCTGGAACCGCGCCTGGATGACTTTACGGCCGGGGCGGAGGAACAACTCGCCGCTGCGGTCGGCCCATTGGCATCCGGACAATACGGGCTGATCGGAGTTTCGGCCGGCGCGTCCGTGGCCATCCAACACGCCCGGCGTTCCCCCGAGCGGGTGACGGCGCTGGTCCTGGTGGCGCCGCTAGCGATACGACCCGCCGGAGATGCTCTCAGCGGTGGCGCCACGGACCTGGAAAGCAGTCTCGGCGAAATCCAATGTCCCACTCTGGTGGTGTTCGGCCAGGCAGACACGCGGGTGGCTCCCGAGGCCGCCAGCATCTACCGCAGCCGCATCCCCAACTGCAACATTGCCTTCGTGTACGACGCTGGCCACCACATCGCCGCTGAACGGCCTCAGGCCCTGCTGAATCTCGTTGGCGACTACCTCGAAAGGCGCGAGACCTTCATCGTGCAGAACCGCAGCGGCGCGATCAACCCCTGACCCCCATCGCTAGTCTCCTGGCGCGCTCGCCCGCTGGCCGTCCTGCAACTCGTCGATCTGCTCCCGGGTGCGACCGTAGATCTGCGGCACGTCCCAGCCCTGCAAGCCGGCGTAGGTGTCGATCTGGGAACGGTGGTGCACCTCGTGTTCCACCAGCATCATCAGGATCCGCCAGCCGCTGAGCATCCCGTCGGTGTCGATCATCTTGATGCGCCGGGTCAGCCAATCCGCCGGTGTGTCCTCGAGGCGGCTGCGAAACTCGGCCGCCGACGCGTCCAGCGCGGGAACCCAGTCGTCGATCGACGCGGTGCTGGGAACCGGCCAGTCGTAAAGCCATCCCTCGTTGCGGTAGGCGCGCGCGAAGTACATCCGCGACTCGCAGATGTGATGCACGATCTGTGCGATGCCCCAGGCATTCTCCCCCTCACCCGCCGGTGGCGTCCACGACTCGGCGGGGTCCGGCAGCGCTTGGATGTCCCGCACGGTGCGGCGGTGTATGCCGTCGAAATAGCGTAGGAATTCCTGTGGGTCGGTTAGCATGTTCCAGTGTGCTCCTGGGGCTTCAGCCCCCATCGCGGCGGCGCAATTCTTCGCGCAGTTGTTCTATCTCGGCGTAAGCGGCGTCGCGTTGGTCCCGGGCGGCGATGCTGGCGGCTTGTTCCGCCCGCCAATTCCGCTGATACGTTCCATCCGCCGGGTCGTACACCAGCGGCCAGCCCTCATCCCAGCACAGGCTGATGCCCAGCAGCGGGCTGTATGCTTTCAGGATGCCGTCGGGTTCACGGGTCAGCGGCAACTCCCGATACGTTCCGTCGACCAATTCGCCGCCCCAAATCGGCTGCCCGTGATACTGACCGCCGCTGGGGTCGAAGCGCCAGTATTCGGGCACGCCGATGGCCGCGTAGATGTCGGGCTTGCGTCTGGTATCCACCGGCGCGGTGCTCTCCGACGCGACCTCCAGGGCGAAGTCAGGCGGTTTGCCCGCCTCCCACGGCAGGTATATCTGTCGAGGACGAATCGCCTCGGCGTCCACGCCGAAAACCAGGTACACGTCCGGCGCGACCCGCACGTTCAGGTTGCTCGGATCGTAGCAAATAAAGGACCCGTCATCCAGAAACACGTCGGGACGGGTGTCGAATTCGGTGAACCTGGCGGCCAGCAAGCCCGTGATTTCCCGTATCTCGCGGTTCTGTTCCATGTGGTCTGGCGGCGTTTCCTTTACGTCGGGTTGGAAATCCAAACTGGCATAATCAATGTCACCCTGCCTTCGGTAGGGCAACATCGGGGTGTCAGGCGGTGTCTTGCGGGTTGCCATCATCTACCTCCGGGCCAGGCTCGTTGTTGCGATAGTGTAGAATCGCGCATCAGAAACCGCAAGCGAGGGCATCGCCATGAAGTATGACGTGATCGTTGTGGGCTCCGGTTCCGCCGGATCCGTGGTTGCCAGCCGTCTCTCCGAAGACCCCAACCGCTCGGTGCTGCTGCTGGAAGCCGGCCAGGACTATCCCAACGCGGACCATCTCCCCGACATCGTCCGCGACGGGTATTCCAACGAGGGCGAGCAGCCCGGATCACCGGTCTCCTGGTCGTTGCGCGGCACCATCAACGACCAGCAAGGCGAGATCAACATCGCCCAGGGCAAGGTCATCGGCGGTTCCGGTTCCATCAACGGCCAGGTCTATCTGCGCGGCCTGCCCGAGGACTTCGAGCGGTGGGCATCCTTCGGCAACGAGGAATGGACCTACCTGAAAGTCCTGCCCTTCTTCAGAAAGGCTGAGACCGACCTGGACATCCAGGACGATTTCCACGGAAGCGACGGCCCCATCCCCATCATCCGCCGCGAGAACCAGCCGTGGCCCGACGTTCAGAAAGCCTTCCACGCCGCCGCCCTCGAACGCGGCTACGCCACCAACCCCGACCTCAACGGCCCCGACTCGGATGGCATCGGCGCCATTCCCATGAACAACCAGGCCGGCGTTCGCATGAGCACGGCGATCACCCACCTGAATCCCGTACGCCACCGCCTCAACCTCTCCGTCAAGGGCGACGTCTTCGTCCGACGGGTGCTGTTCGATGGCGCTCGCGTCGCCGGCGTGGAGGCCGAAAGCGGCGGCGAGATATTCAACGTGGAGGCTGACCAGGTTGTGCTGAGCGCCGGCGCGTTGAAATCTCCCCACCTCCTGATGCTGTCGGGAGTGGGCCCGCGCGACCAGCTTCAGGAATTCGGCATACCGGTCATCCGGGAACTGCCTGGTGTGGGCCAGAACCTGTTCAACCATCCCATGGGCAACGTTTCATTCCAGGTGAAGGACCATGTCGAGCTCCACGCGAACGCCGGCGCCCTGCGCTTCGGACTGCGCGTGACCTCGGGAGCGCCCTCATATCCCAACGACGTGATGCTGCACACCCTGGGCGTGTTCAATGTGATGACCGGGGAGCATCTGCCCGACCGCATCGCTCGCATTGCGTGCGCCCTGGAGCTGCCCGACGGTTCCGGCTGGGTGCGCCTGGCCTCGTCCGACCCCGCGCAGCAGCCGGAGATCAACTACCGCTACCTGCACAATGAGAACGACATGCGGCGGATGCGTGAAGCAGTCCGCCTGGCGGCCGATATGCTGGAATCCGAGGCCTACCGGGACGTGCTGGAACACCGCACCGCGCCCACCGACGATGTCCTGGCCGACGACGCCGCGCTGGACGCGTGGATCCGGCAGAGCGTCGGCACCTCGCGCCACGTCTCGGGCACCTGCCGCATCGGCCCCGACGCTGATCCCATGGCCGTGACCGACCAGCAATGCAGGGTCCGCGGCGTGCAGGGCCTGTGGGTGGCAGACTCGTCCATCATGCCCCAGGTCACCCGCGCCAACACCAATGCCACTGCCATCATGATCGGCGAACGCGTCGCCGACTGGATAACAACTCAATAGACCCAAAACGAAGCGTGACCAATAATGGCCTACCCCCGCATATCCAACCGACACTGGGAGCGAGACACCCTAACATGCAGTACGACATTGCCCGGATGCGAGTTGCGTTGCAAAAGCATCTAACACCCCTCTTCGGCGAAGGAGCTTCAGGGGAGCACATCGACAAATCGTTCAGGTCAATGCGGGCATCCAATGACAGACTGGCCGAAAGATTGCCTGCGAGTTGCTTGATTCCTAGAAATGATGGACGTGGACACGCGGCATTGGACTGTAGCCACCGCACAGCCAACAGCCATGTCATCCAAGAAAAAGTACTACAACGCATAGCCGCCACCAACCGCGGCAGGTCAGAAGTTCTCGACTTTATGGATATCAACACAGCCCCAATAGGCAAAGAGTGCCAAGGGCCAGACGGGGAAATGTGGTACAGGAAGCCGTGGGACATCGAGCGTTTCCCACCGCAACTGGTAGGAACCCGATCGGCGTCGGCTAGACATTTCGCCTGCAACCCATGCGACAACGCTACGTTCAAGCCCATAGAAGATGCGGCTATTGCTTGGCCAATGTGGCCTACCGCAGCTGTGATTGATGACACTCAGCGCGATCAGGCCTACGGCGACCTTTCCGAGCAGTTGTTCCTCCTAGCTTATAGATGCTTGCTTCAGCGTATGAGCCAGATCAGGGGTTCTATCACAGCCGACCTACACACCGCCGATACACTGCCAACAACCGACCATTACCAAATTGTCTTGAAAACGCGACAACCGCGCAGTCGAGGAATCCTGACCAAGTTGACACACGTGAAATCCAGATATGACCGTAGGCTTGTGGGCATCTCAAACTTGCCAATGGCACATCAGGTTGTGCCAGTCGGACCTGCATTCCAGATTGCCTCAGCATCATTCGCCCCGTACGGACACGGGTATATCGCAACGACTGTTTATCCTGAGCAGCATAAACGCACAGACGGCACGACTGAAATAAGGCACTGGCTGGTCGCATCAGTAGAAGCAGGGCACAGATGGGCGTTGGATCCCAAAATAAATACCTTGGCAACATCAGCTCGGCAGAGCACCCAGAACAGCCATAGTTCGGTCGATTGGACAGTGAACCACGTAACCACCGAGGGTTCACTGAACACTTATGCCAACCCAAATTCCTACTCGTTATTCCGAGCACAACACCCTGTCGCATCAGACCAGATCGAGCGGTCCATCCCCGATACCATAGTAGTCGAATGCTATGAGCGGTACATAGGGAACGCTTTGCGCATCGCCTGATTTGACCCACTGCGAACGTTCGTCACTTCGGGCAAACCGCCATCTATAGGACCGCCTACCGATCCAATCCTACACCGGCGGCCGCAAACCATGTTCCGTTGCCCTCTCGTAGGCGTCGCCGACTTGCACCAGCAGCGGCTCGGCGAGGTGCTTGCCGATGAACTGGATGCTCAGCGGCAAGCCCTGGCTGTTCAATCCCGCCGGCAGCGAGATCGTCGGCGCGCCGCTGAAATCGTAGGGGACGGTGAAACGCCCCCACGTCCACTCGTCCTCATCCATGGGTCCGTACAGTTCCTCCGGCGTGACCGGACCCGGAAGAGTCATCATGGACGGGCACACCAGCACATCAATGTCCTCGAATATCCCCGCCAGGATGCCGTTGCACGCCAGCCGCACCTGGTTGGCGGCGGCGAATTCAGCCGCGCTGTAGCGGTGTCCCTTCTCCAGCCAGCCTCGGAACCACGGGCCATAGTCGTCGGCGCGCGCCGGGAAGGTGTCCCGATGGCCTGCTGCTGCTTCCGCGGAGCACAACACGCCCCATGCGCTGGAAAACGGGAGCGTGTCCGGCATCTGGACGGCGACCAGCTGCGCCCCCATGCTTTCGAGCAAACGCGCGCCGGCCAGGACCGCTTCGGCAACTGCGGCATCCACCTCGTCGCCAATGTAGCGTTCGTCAACGCCGATGCGCATTCCCTGGACGCCCTGACCCAACCCGGCCAGCATGTCCGGCACGGGGGCATGAAGCGACGTGGGGTCATTGGGGTCTTGCCCTGCCAATGCTTGCAGCATGATCCCGGCGTCAGCCGCGCTGCGGGTCATCGGGCCGACGTGGTCCAGCGACTCCGCCAGCGCCAAGACCCCGTAGCGGCTGACCCTGCCCCACGTTGGCTTGATGCCTACAGTGCCGCACGCGGCCGCCGGATAACGGATCGACCCGCCCGTGTCACTGCCCAAAGAGCCGTAGCACAGGCCGGCCGCGGTGGCAACGCCCGAGCCGCTGGAGGAGGCGCCGGCCCAGCGGTCCGCGCCCCACGGGTTAACGGGTATGTCGAACGCCGGGTTGTATCCGGCCATCGCCCCCTCGGTGAGGTTCAACTTCCCCAGGATAATTGCGCCGGCATCATTCAACCGCCGCACCACCGTTCCGTCAAAATCGGGCACGAAGTCGCGCAGCACCTGCAATCCGCCCGTGGTGGCCACGCCGGTGGTGAAGCACAAATCCTTGACCGCGATGGGTACGCCGTGCAGCGCGCCGCGATACCGGCCGTCGGCGATCTCTTCCTCCGCTGCTTGAGCCGACGCCATCGCCGGCTCGGCCATCACCGTGGCATAGCTCTTTAGCCGGCCGTCCAGCGCAGCGATGCGGTCCAGAAGCGCCTGCGTTAACTCAACCGGCGAAATCTCCCGCGACCGGATTTTTGCCGCAACCTCGGTGATGGTCTGGTAGTGCAACGGTGTGTCTGCCATGTCGTGGCTCCTTTATGCCGCCGGCTGTACCAGTTCGATCAGCACGTCATCCGGACCTTCGATGTACGACAGCTTCGACCCCGTCGGCGTCTCGGTGATGGGCAACACCGTGCGGATGCCGGCGGCGGTGAGTCGCGCCATCTCCGCCTCGAGGTCCTCCACATCGAACCCGAAGTGCTCCAATCCCAGCCGGTTCAACTCCGCGACGGCGCGGTCGTCGGACGATCCCGGCGGCTTGGACGACACGTTGAGCCGGCACTGCCCGCCCATTTCCATGCCGATGGTGATGGTGCGCGGCATCACCTCTCGCTCAGAGACGATGCGGGCGTTGAAGTGCTTCTCATACCACGCCGCCGTGGCGTGGGGGTCCGCGGCGCGGATGTGTACGTGGTTGATGCGGTATTCCATGGTTGGCCTCCCTTCGGGTTAGCCGTTGCGTCGGTAGATCGTTAGCATATCGTCGATGTAGGCTTGGGCCAGTTCCCAAGCCTACATGAATTCTAGAGCGGTGAGATGACCGCGGTCCGCGTGAATGTGCGACTGTATTACAGAGCGCCAGTTTCGCATCAGGTTAGCGCCCGGTGATTCGACATTAGAAATTGCTTGCAAGGCGCTGAATTTGGCGGCGGTGGTTCCGGGATTGAACCCGCGTTGATTGGCTACCGCATTGATACATTGCTTGGCCGCCTCGTATAGCAACGCGCCTGCCTAATCCCGGTCATTATCTCGGTTCAACAACAGTTCGCCCTGTTGACGGTAATGCTGTGCGTGGGCTCCATGCCAACGTGCCCGCAGGGTATAAGGGCTATCGCTTGCCATCGACGCAGTCTTTTACAAAATCTCGTGTCACTTCGAATGCGTCTTTGATCTCATAATTTTCCAGCACGTCCATCTTGGCATGGTCGCGAAGCAGGGTGGCTCCTGCCAGACCGCCGCGGTAGTGGTACTTTGGAACCAATCCGTCAGACTCCAACGCTTTAGCGAGCTCGATCAGATCGGAAGATTCCAGTCCTCGTGCTCGACCCAGCGAGACAAAGGTGGTTCGGGCGGCATCCCACATCAGGCCGGCCGCTTCTCGGTGGTCGCCGGCCTCATACGCCTCATTAGCCCGAATCCACCGAAGGGATGCGTGGGGGCTGGCTACGCAAGGGAAGAGAAGCGTGGGTGATGGGACAGCAGTGCCCTGACGCCGCCGGATTCGAGCGGGTGAGGGTAGAGACAGCTATGCCAGGGGGATGCTGACGGCTCGCAAGCGGTGGCGGAGGGCGAGATCGTCGGGCAGATGGCAGTTGGAGACCCGCGGAGCTCAGCCTGACGCGGGACGGCCAGGCGGTTGGACGGTCTGGTTGAAGGGTCGGACGCCGAAGGCGGCGTCAGGAAGGGAGCGGCAGGGCTCGCAATCGCTCCAGGGCGCGACTGAACTGGTTTTCCCAGGGCCAGTGTTGGGGCAGATGCAGGGTGAGGCGACGGGCCTTGCGGGTGATGCGTCCGGCGAGGGAGAAGAAGCGTCGCCGCAGGGTCTTGGTGGTAACCACCAGCTCGCCCAGGCCGATGCGCGCCGTCCAGCGAGCCAGATTGTGGGCCATGACCTGCACCGCCAGCCAGGCGGCGTTGGCGGGGAAGCGTCCCGAGGGAAGATGATTGAGGCCCACGCCGTACTTCAGGTCGCGGATGGCGTTCTCGATCTCGGCATGGCGGCGGTGGTCGGCCTCCAGTTCCAGAGTGTCCCCCTCCCGGTCGGTGATGCAGGCGTGATAGCTGTAGTCGGTAAGCAGCGCCAGTTGGGAACCAGGCGCGGGCTGCACTCTGCGTACGATGAGCCGCGTTGGCGCGGCGTCGGGCTCATGCTGGAAGGGTGTGTATTCAGTCTCGGCCACGTCGGCAGCGCCGTCCATCCAGTAAGGGATGGCTGTCCAGTCCTTCTCGGGTATGGCCTCGATGAGATTGCGCAGGCTTTGGTGCTGGCGGACGGTGATGGAGTAGCGGACGTCCATCTTGCGGCAGACGGCGACCATGGCGTGGGTGTAGAAGCCGCTGTCGGCGCGGACGGTGAGTTGTCCGATGGCTCCGGCGTAGCGCACCCGGCCCACCGTCTCCCGCAGGAAGTGGTCCGCGCCCCGAGCGGTGTTGGCCCGACCCTGGCGCAGCCGCACCATCAGCACGTCGCCGGTGTCCGCGGCGACGGCCAGCAGCGGGTGATAGCCCCGCTGGCCGGTGTAACCATGGCGACGGGCGCCCTCCTTGCCCAGTCCGTAGGTCTCGCAGACGGTGGAGTCCAGGTCGATGGTCAACGGCGCATCGCCCGGGCCCGCACCAGCAGCCCAGGCCCGAGCCAGGAACTCCCGGCTCACCCGATCCAGCTGGCGAACATGACCCCACCGGAAACTGCGTAGAAAGGTCCCCAGGGTGGACGGCGCTTTGACCACGCAGCCGATGGCGCTGGCCGTCCGGCCGGTGCGCAACACGTCGGCGTCGTCAATGCAGTCGCCGCCGGCCAGCGCCGACGCCACCAGGGTCAGCAGCTTGTCCCCCGGGTTGGCTCGACCCGGCGCATCTCCCAGGTCAACGTGGCGGTCCACCAGCTCACCCAGACCCAGATGGTGGGCCAGGGTGACCGGCAGGAGCAGTCCGGCATTGGCCACCAGACGGTGATCATCGAAGGCGACGTGGATGCGGTCGGGGCTGCCCAGTGGTAGCATCTAACAGGTGCTCCTCGTTTCGGGTCGGTTTCTTGTTTCAAAAACCATTATCCCCGAAGCCGGGAGCACTTTCTCATCCCCTCAGCACGCAGCCACATTCATCCTTTCGGTGGATTGGGGATTAGCCGCGTTGAGGTATTCCAATGCCGTCTGTTTGTTGGCCGCAGCGTTCATCGTCGTTATCCCGTTACTTGGATGGTAAGACGCATTATAGCAACACACGTTGCCCCCGTTCGGCGCCGTTGCTACACTGGCCGTGTCTTGACCCCAAACCACCATGCGCCCAGCGCGCCCACCAGGAGAGCACCATGATTTACGAAGTCCGCACCTACGACCTCAAGCCCGGCGCCGTTGCCCAGGCGGAGGACGCATTCGCCGAGGCCCTGCCCCACCGCGAAAAGTACTCCCCCATTGCTGCCTTCTGGCACACTGAGATCGGCCCGCTGAACCAGATCATCCACGTCTGGGGCTACGAGAACATCGAGGAGCGCAATCGCATCCGCGGCGAGGCCGGCAAAGACCCCAACTGGCCGCCGAAGATCACCCCCGGCAACATCCTCAACATGAACTCCGAGATCTGGAACCCCGCGCCTTTCATGCGCCCCATGGGCGGCGACCAGGCCCTGGGCGACATCTACGAAATGCGCGTCTACACCTACGAAAACGGTTCCATGCCCGAACTGCTGCGTCGCTGGGAGGAATCCCTGCCCTACCGCGAGGAGTTCTCCCCGCTGGCCGCCGGCATGTTCACCGAGTTCGGCGACCTGAATAAGTGGATGCACGTCTGGCCATATAAGGACCTCAACCACCGCGCCGAGATCCGCGCCGCCGCCAGCAAGATCCCCCAGTGGCCCTCCGGAGCCCCCGGCCGCGTCAAGCAGGAGACCAAGATCATGGTCCCGGCCAGTTTCTCGCCAATGCACTGACGACGTAACCGTAGGGGCGAATGATTATTCGCCCCTACAGACGCTCACAGTGAAATCGCCAATCCGCGAGCGGACGCCTCAAACATGTCCAAGGACGGAGAAAGAGGATGACATTAGTTGAGCGAAGAATCATCGGTGTGGACTTCAGCGGCGGGGGCGAAGATGACCAAGTGGGAGATACTTGGGTCACCGAGGGCAGTTTTGACGGGGATACGACACTCACGATCGATAATTGTCGCAGGATCAGCCGCGATGACTTGAGAGATTTGTTGATGAATTTACCGCCAAGCGCGGTAGCAGCCATGGATTTTCCGTTTGGAGTGCCGCAGGATTTTGCCCATGATGAGTTCGGATTTTGCGGAGATTTCATGTGTGAAATATGGGCGATCATCGAAGAAATTTTCAAACATAAACCGAACTACATCAAAGACATACGTCCTTGCTTTCGTGGAAATGGGCGTCTGCGGAGATTCAACAAACTCCTCAGGCAGTGGGACCGGGCGCACTTTCCGGAAGCATTTTCCCCGTTCAACCCTGCCGCACCAGAGATGTCCCCGATGACATTCCTTGGCATGAGAATGTTGCACACCCTTTGGACCCAAACTAACTGTAGGGTGCCCCCACTGCACAACGATAGGCGTACTGGACCCGTACTGCTGGAAACCATGCCAGGGGTTATCCTCAGCGCATTGTGCCTACCGTCCCAAAAGTACAAATCCTACCGTAGGGCAGATCAGAAAGCGGAAAGACTGCGAAATCGGTATGAAATTTGGGATGGTCTGGAAAACATCCTCACTTTGCCCGTAAAGAACCTTGACCATTGGCACAAACGAAGCGGAAACAATCACGACTGTCTTGACTCGGTAGTTGCAGCCATAGCGGCTGCGATGTGGGCTAAAGACTCCACCCTATTCCATCATCCAGAGGAACACCAAGGCGACGGGTTGCGCGACGCCGCCCGACTTGAAGGCTGCATCTACGGCCTCAAGTGCATCACCCAATAGCTGAGGCTCTTGGGCATTTACGTCGGACACCCCCATGGTAACCACCGACCACGTATCCGCCATATTCGCCGACGCCCGCGCTGTCCACGCCGACGCGTTGCGGCTGCTGGAGTCGGGCGATGTGCGCGATGCCGCGGAGAAGGCGTGGTGCGCCACCAAACGGGCCACCGACGCGCTGATCCTGGCCCGGACGGACACTGAGCCTGAAATTTCCTCAGACACTTCACGAGGACTGCTGATGCTTGCCGGAGCAGACGACAATATCAGCTCCCTGGTTGGGCGATACTACTCCCGCCAGGGCATTCTGCACGGTGCCTGCTTTTACCTCGGCATCTGTGAGCCCGCGTCCGAAGTCCATCGCCGCATCTACCAAACAGTCGACTACATCGACGACGCTGAGAGATTGGCAGGCTATTCTGTAGCAATCTGACCAACAAGGATTCACCAATATGAAACTCCTGACCTACGACAACGGCTCCGGCCCTCGCTGCGGCGTCCTCCAGGGTGATGCCGTGGTTGACGTGGCCGCCCTGATTGGCTCGGACCGCCCGCTGGCCGACGTTCGCGCCCTGCTGGACTCCAGCGATGCGGCCGTTGACCGCGTGGGCGACGCCCTGGCTGGCAGCGTGGCCGCTCCCGCCGTGGCGCTGGCCGACGTGCGCCTGCGTGCGCCGATTCTCCAGCCACCCACCGTGCGCGACTACATCGTCTACGAGGAGCACGCCACCTCCCAGGGCACGCGGGTGGTTGACCCGGTGTGGTACCGCATGCCGGTGTTCTACTTCTCCAACCCGCTGGTCATCTACGGCCCGGACGAGGATGTGCCTTATCCCGCCGCCTCCGAGCAACTGGATTACGAGCTGGAGATCGGCTGCATCATCGGGCGTTCCGGGAGCAACGTTCCGGCGTCCGAGGCACTGCAATATGTCGCCGGCTTCTGCATCTTCAACGACTGGAGCGCGCGCGACCTGCAGTTCGACGAGATGACCTTCGGCCTGGGCCCAGCCAAGGGCAAGGACTCCGCGTCGTCCATCGGCCCGTGGATCGTCACCACCGACGAGATGATGCCCCACATCAAGGACGGCCGCCTGGACCTCAAGTGCCACGCGCGGGTCAATGGCGACGACTGGCTTCGCGACGGCAAGGCGGTCAACGCGTGGTACAGCTGGGGCGAGATCATCGAGCGCGCCGCCAAGGACAGCCGCATCGCCCCTGGGGACGTCATCGGCAGCGGCACCGTGGGCGGCGGTTCCGTGCGCGAGTCCATCCGCAAGGGCTACGAGACCTCGCGCTGGCTGGAACCGGGCGACACCGTGGAGCTGGAAGTCGAGAACATCGGCGTCCTCCGCAACACGTTGGCGCCCAAGGTCGGCGTCAACGCCAGTTACGCCTACCTGCCTAACAACCCCACCGCCACGCCCGAGCGCGGCACGGCCCGAGACTACCGCTACGAGCGGACGCGCTGACCTCTCGCGGATTTCGTTGCGAAGAGCGTAGCGGCGTGGCAATCCCGTAGCAGAAAGTCAAAGACTGAGGGGCAACCAAAACGGTCGCCCCTCAGTGCGTCAGTACTTGCAGTGTCCCTAGTCCGGCGGCGCTCCCCAGCGATCGTAGCTGCACACCTCGTTCAGTGGCAGCCGCGTTACCGATCCGAACTCGCCCCGCGGATATCCGAAGGGCATGCAGTACACCACCTGCGCCGTGTCGGGTATTCCGAACAGCTCATGGACCCGCTCCTCCACCACAGCATGCAGCGTGGCGATGGTGCCGCCGATGCCGAAAGCCCGCGCGGCCAGCAGCATGTTCTGCGCTGACGGTATCACCGATCCGGCCGCCTGTGCTCCCTTGAACGTGGCGCAAACCAGCACCATCGCCGGCGCGTCGCCGATCTCGTTGGCCAGCCGCATCGCCGACCTCATGGAGTTCCGTCCCGGCGGGAGGTCCTGCGGCCCCATGATGCCAGCATCGGCCCGCTTGGCCCACCAGGCCTCGTGATACAGCTCCGCCAGCTTGCGGCGCATCTCCTCGCCCTGTACCACGATGAAATGCCACTGCTGGTTGTTCCCGCCGTTCGGCGCGCGGATGGCGGACTGCATGATGTCCTGCATCACGTCCGGCGGAATGGGGTCCTTCTTGAACCGGCGGATTGCCCGCTGGGTGAACATCGCTTCTCCCAGGGGAATGACGTTCAGTCGGTCGGCGGTGGTCACGTTGCTACCTCCAAGTTTATGCACTGGGCCGATGTTACCACAACCGTCGTCGACCCCTTGCTATAATGACCCCAAACTCCAGGTTGCCCATCGAACCGTACCTCCATCGCACCGGACGCCCCATCGATCCGACGCCAAGCCCAGCAATCACCGTGAACAATTGCGATCCACGCGCCCTCAACGTGGCCCGAGCTCTGCACGAACGGGAGAACCCCCAGGCGACCATCCTGTTCGGCTCCCGGGCTCGTGGGGACTACGATGACCGACGTTCCGATATTGACATCATGATGGTCAATCCCGGGATGCCGGACCAGGCCTACAAAGATCGAACCTCTGAATGGACCGAAGGTATCGCCCAGATGACTTACGGCCGGTTCGTTCCCGTCCAGCTCGTCTGGTTTGCCCAGGACGTGTTCCGCAAGAAAACCCGGTACATCAACCACGTGACGACCCAAGCCTTGTTAGACGGAGTGGTCATGTAGTCCAACCCAGAGGACTACCATAGCCGCTACTCCGAAAGGCCCAACTCCGACGAATCGTGCGAGAGCAGCTACGAATACGAGTGGACGGACTACGACAACCGGGTGTACCACGCCGAGTCACACCTCAGGATATTCAATACCCTGGTTGACCTGGGAGAAATTGACCTGATGGTAGCCCAACGGGCCCACTCAGCGTTGGAACACGCGATGAAAGCGGTCGTGGCTGCGCACGGCGGAACCTATCCCGCCACTCATAACCTTGTATGGTACGTAGGGATGCGACAGACCGATCCAACCTGGGTTGAAGAAAACCGTGGGCCAGCCTGGTCGTCGCATCCTACCCGGATAGAGCCCGAACAGTTGCCCGGGCCAATCGAGCCCGCATCGTGCAAGGAAGGGCCGACGCTCACACAGGAGGTACAGATGGGAGGAGAACCGAGGTTCGTAGGTATTGATGTCTCAAAGGCGCAGGTGGACGTTGCGGTCCGGCCTACGGGAAGGAGATGGGTCATGTCCTACGATGAGGCCGGAAGTAAGGAATTGGTCTCCCAGATGGTGGACCTGGGGCCCGCCCTAGTGCTGCTGGAGGCAACGGGCGGTCTGGAACTGCCCTTGGTGGCCGCACTGGCGGCGGCGGCGCTGCCAGTGGTCGTCGTCAATCCGCGCCAGGTCCGGGACTTCGCCAGGGCCACCGGAACGCTGGCCAAGACCGACTCGCTGGACGCGGCAGTCCTGGCTCACTTCGCCGACGCGGTTCGTCCCTCGGTGCGCCCTCTCAGGGACGCCTAGGCCCAGGTCCTCAACTCGCTGACTGCCCGCCGGCGCCAGGTGATGACCATGCTGGTCTCCGAGAAGAACCGACTGGGTACTGCCATCAGCGCGGTGCGTCCTCGCATCGAGACCCACATCGCCTGGTTGGACCAGGAGTTGCGCGACTTGGACCAGGAGTTACGGCAGTCTCTTCGCCGAAGTCCAGTATGGCGTGAGAAGGACGACCTGCTGCGCACCGTTCCCGGCGTAGGGGAGCAGCTCTCTCTCACCCTGCTGGCCGACCTGCCCGAGTTGGGCGCTCTGGACCGACGGCAGATCGCGGCCTTGGTGGGCGTGGCGCCCTTCAACCGGGACAGCGGTACCTTGCGCGGCCGACGCGCCGTCTGGGGCGGACGCTCCCGGGTTCGGGGTGTTCTCTACATGGGAACGCTGACCGCGACCCGTTTCAATCCCGTCATCAGCGACTTCTACCAGAGGCTGCTGGAGGCTGGTAAGACGAAGAAAGTGGCTTTGGTCGCTTGCATGCGTAAACTGCTCACTATCCTAAACGCCATGGTTAAGAATAGCTCTCCATGGCGTAGCTCGCGTCCCGCAGAAATTGCCCAACCTTCTTGACAGCCAACACAGTTGCTGGCTCGCTGCATCGGGACCATACGCAGACTGGACGCCGAGCTGCGAGAATTCAGCCTTGGCATACCGCCTGACATCTATTCGGAATTCGCCGGCGACCTGGAGTACCAACTGGAACGGGCGCATCCGCCGCTTACCGAACAACCCAACTACCGCGAACAAACCGTCTCCGACGCGCAGCTTCTGATCGACCGCGCTCGGGCAGTGCGCCAATCCCATGACAGTTAGACCCGGGAGGACACCTTGAATCAGCAATCCATCACCGACGCCGAACAGGCCTACCGCAACTTGGGCGTTACTCCCATCATCAACGCCAGCGGCTCCGTCACTCGGTTGGGCGGCTCCCGCACGCGGCCCGAGGTGCTCGAGCAGATGGCCGGCACCGCTCGCGTCATGGTCAACATCGACGAGTTGAACCGCCGGGCCGGCGAGGAGATCGCCCGTCTGGTCGGATCCGATGCGGCCATGGTCAGCAGCGGGGCCGCCGGCGGGTTGCTACTCCAGGCCGCAGCCTGCATCGCCGGCAACGACCCCATCAAGATGCAGCGCCTGCCCGATAGCGAGGGGATGAAGAACGAGATCATCATGCAGACCATGCACCGCTTCCCCTACGATCACGCCTACCGGGCCGCCGGCGCCAAAATCGTCGAGATCGGCAACTACCTGTTCAACCATCCCTGGGAGCTTGAAGGCGCCATCAACGAGCGCACCGCCGCCGTCGCTTACCTATGCGCGCCATTCACCAGCAAGCGGGTCATGCCCCTGGCGCAGGTCTGCGAGATCGCCCACGACCACGACGTGCCGGTGATAGTGGACGCCGCGTCCATGCTTCCGCCGCGGTCCAATCTGCAACGCTACCTGCGCGACGGCGCGGACATGGTGATCTTCAGCGGCGGCAAGGGTGTCCGCGGACCCCAGGGCACCGGCATCCTCTGCGGACGCGCTGACCTGATCGATGCCGCCCTGGCCAACGCCAGCCCGGCCCAGTTCATCGGTCGGTCGGCTAAAGTCGCCAAAGAGGAGATCGTCGGCCTGGTCACCGCCCTGTCGATGTTCGTGGAGGAGGACGAAGCGGCCGAAATGGCTCGGTACCGCAGCCTCGCCCAGCGCGTGGTGGACAGCCTGATCGAAGTGCCCGGCCTCAACATTACCTTGGAACACGACGGCAGCGACTACCTGATCCCCAACGCCGTCCTCCGCCTCGGTGGCGACTGGTCCGGCCCGTCGGCGCCCCAGGTTGCCGCTGCACTGCAGCAGGGCGACCCTCCCATCTACCTCCAGCAACTCCGCGCCCCCGACGAGTTGATGGTTGATCCTCTCAACGTGACCGAGGCCGAAATCGACATCATAATCCGCCGCCTGCGGGAGGTCCTGACCGGCAACGGTTGATCCTTTGCCGGTCCCTCCGGCCGCTCATCTTTCCGTTAGGCCTTCCTCACGCAGCCGGCGCACCAACTGACGGTACTCTTCCAGTTCGCGCTCGGCGGCCAACCGTGCGCGCCGCTCGGATTCCATCGCCAGGCGCACCCCGCGGCGATCCAGCAGGATCTCCCCTGTGTCCGGATCCTGCAGTTCAATCTCACCGCCATTCCAGCGCAGGTTCAGCCGCAATAGCGGGCTGTAACCCCACACCACTCCACCGGCGGCGGTATGCACCGGCAACCCTCGGTACTCTCCACGTTCGAGGTACTCCCCAACCAGCGCGGCGCCGTACATATCACCGCCGCTGGCGTCAAACCGCCAATACTCGGCCACCCCCATCCTCGCGTACAGATCGCGCTTGTCGCCGGTGTCGTTGGACGCCGTAGTCTCCGACGCCACCTCCAGCACGAAATCCGGAGGTTTGCCCACTTCCCAAATCAGATAGCCGTTGCGCCGACGGATGGCACGGGCGTCCACGTCAAACGCCACGTACACGTCCGGCTGCAGTCGGCGGTTGCGGTTCGTCGGGTCGTAGTAGACGATGGTGTTCGTATCGGCAAAGGTGTCCAAACGGTCGGTGAGCAAGTCGGCCAGGATTTGCATTACGTACAGGACGTGGGGGTTTTGCTGCATGGCATCGGGCAGCGGTTCCGGATCTGGCAGCGGCGGCGCGTCCGGTCCGAAGAACGGGTCAAGGTTGGGAATGTTGACGCCGTGGGACGGCGCGTAGGGCGTCTTGATGGTCATGGTCAGTTACCGATAGCATAAAGGATGGGGATGGACCGGCGCAAAAACTGCGCGGCCATTCCCCATCCGATGAACCTGCCCGAATACAGCTATGGCGGCTGTATCGTTACACCACCGCTGCTTCCTGGAAGTGCGGCATCACCTCGGTGGCGAAAAGCTCGATCGAGCGCATCACCTTGTGGTGCGGCAGGCCAGCGAACCCGAAGTTGCCGAAGACGTGGTTGATCCCCGCCTCCTGGACCTGCTTCAACCGCTCGGCGACCACCTCCGGCGTTCCTCGCAGCGGCGGCAGGCCGGCGTGGCCGACATCATCCCGCCGGTCCCGGTCCGACTGGCGGTTGGCCCAGTGCTCGTAGCCCTTGGCGATGTTGCCGTTCTTGTCCATGGGCATCCCGATAGGCGCGCCGCTGCTGCCGATGGAGCGCAGTACACGGGATGAGAAGTCTTCCAACCCAACGGGATCCCGCTCCGCCTCTTCCATGGTGGGCGCCACGTAGATGGACTTCGACATCGGCGGGTTCAGGTGCGCGTGGGGATGGCCGTATTCGTCCATCTTTTCCCGCCACAACTTGATCACCTCCGGCGCCTGGCCCAGGATGTCCGTCGGCCCGCCGGTGATGACCTGTATGTTCCGGCTGGCGGCGAAGTCGATGCTGGCCGGACTGGTGCTCACCGCCTGGAACAGCGGCGGATATGGCTTCTGCACCGGCTTGGGCAGTACCCAAACGTCGTCAACGTTGGTGTACTTGCCGCGGAACGTCAGCCGCTCCTCTGTCCACGCCTTGATCATCACGTCAACCGATTCCTGGAACCGCTCTCGGCTGGTGTCGATATCGACGCCCACGCCGTCAAACTCCTGCTGCTGGTAGCCGGCCCCGATGCCGAAGTTGATGCGGCCGCCGCTGATCACGTCCAGCATCGCCACTTCCTCGGCCACCAGCACCGGGTTGTGCAGCGGCAGGACGATGACCGCCGTCCCGATGCGGATCTGCTTCGTGCTCCCGGCCACGGCGCCCAGGAACGACCAGATGCCCGAGAGCAACCCGTGACGCGAGAAGCGGTGCTCACCCAACCATGCCTCGTCCAGCCCGGCCTCGTCGGCAAACCGGATCTGCTCCAGGGCGTCGTTCAACGCCTGCGGCGGCGTAAAATCCTCGTGATAGGGAACAATGGTAAAAATTCCGAACTGCATGACGCGCCTCCTTGTTTGGTCGTTGAATTTCCGGTTTATATACCTACGGCAACTAATTACAAGCGCATATGGTTGAACATACCCATCGCGAGTACGAGAGCCCGATAGGTTGCGCTTGTTGGAACGCCGGTTAGATATCATCCATACAAATTTGACTTGGTAACCGGGATTCTGCGGTTTTGTGGCAATCGTTCGTTGATTGGGTCGATCAACGTCCTGATCTTTGATTCAGCTAGGCTATCAGCGTCCGGCGATATCACCACCTCGTGCAGGAGCCTATACAGGTTCACACTGACAAATATCCCATTTTCAGTTCGCTTGGGTTCAATGACTTTGCCTGTTTTGCCATCGCGAACGGTATCCGTCAGATTAGCAATAAGCCTGAACTCGTTTTCACCTTCGAAGGGCTGCATTTTCAGAGTGGCCATCTCAAAAAATGACCATTCTTTACCTTGGCCCATAGACCGGACGCGGATAGTTTCGTCGGTTTGGTGGTCCATGTACTGCACGATACCCCCATGCACGCTCGGCGGCGACAACCTCAAACTATCTTTCAACGACGCAAACGTAGTTTTGACTGCAACACCACCATATCCGTAATTGCCCCACATAAGGGCATTCTCATGATCACCCAAATGCCAGCAATTGACCGCTGTTAAGGCACGAGCAGCCCCATCGAAAAATTGGATCCTTTCGTCTTTATTGGCTACGGTCAGGAATTCCTTTATGGTGTCGGCTGTTGTGGATGGTAAGGTCCCTTCACGCCGGTCGCGGAGTTTGTCCAAACGACAAAAGAAAAGGGCTGCATCGTTGACCAAGGATTGGAACTTGTCGAACGTCTGATACCGCCACAGTATGTCATTGTCAGCAGGCTGTATCAATGCTGGGTTATTGTTGTTAGACGTATACATTTGTCCGATCTCTGGCATCCCAACACAGAAGTCCTTGGTGAGCGTGCACAGGCACGTAATCACCGGTTCAGAGTTCTTGCCAAGGGCGCAGCAACGTGTCAAGATCGCCGCGTCGGCTGGTCCCCGATTCACAAAACCCGTGGCTGGCGCGAGATTGCCTCGCTTCCCTGGCAATGACAAACGTACGACCCTGCGTCACCCGCCCGTGCGCCGCGCGATCATGGCGTCGGCCAGCGGGCTGGCTCCCGATTTCACCGTTATGTTCACCAACGACGGCCGGCCCGAGTTGATGGCCCGCTCCACGGCCGGTCCCACGTCATCGGGCTGCTCCACCAGCTCCGCGTAGCCGCCGATGCCCTCAACCACCAGGTCGTAGCGCACGCCCGGCCGCAGCGCAGTTCCCACGTCCCGCCCGAAGTAGGCCAGCTGGAAGGTGCGGTCGATGCCCCAGTTCCCGTCGTTGCCCATGATGCCCGTGATGTTCAGGTTGTGCCGGATGCAGGTGTCGTACTCCATGGAGTAGAACCCGAAGGAGCCGTCGCCCATGAACGCCAGCACCTTGCTGTCGGGGTAGGCCAGCTTGGCGGCCATGGCGTAGGGGATTGCCCCGCCCAGGTGGCTCAATGGCCCCAGGCGCATGAAGTGTCCCGGCGACCGCGCCGGGAGGTAACAGCGACCCCACTGTACGTAGTCACCGCCGTCCAGGACGATGAAGGTGTCCTCGTCCACCAGGTGCTCGATGCGTGTGTACACGTCCAGCGGGTGCATCGGCGCCTGCCCGGTGGCATTGCTGCGCAGGCTGTCCAGCCAGGCCGTGTGCTCCTGCTTCAACGCATCCAGCCACGGCCCCAGGTTCCCGTTATGTTTGGCAGCCGCGGCAATCTGGTCAACGATGGCCCCCAGGTCGCCCAGCAGGCCCACGGCGACCCCCCGGTTCCGCCCAATCTCCGCCTCGGACGGATCGGCCTGGATCAACTTGGCGTCGGCGTCGAAGATTCCACCGTACCGGTAACGATGGTCCAGCCGCTTACCCAGCAGCAGAACCACATCGGCCTCGCGGAACTTGCGGGCGGTCCGGTTCAGCGCGCCGTCAGCGTAGCCAAAGCACAGCGGATGCAGGTCGTCAATCAGACCTCGCGCCTGCTCTACGGTGAAGATCGGCGCTCCAGTGGCCTCGGCCAACGCCTCCAGCTGTGCCGGCTCGACGGAGTAGCGCGCCGGGTTGCCCACGATGATGACCGGGCGCTGGGCATTCGCCATCAGGTTCGCGGCCTGCTCGATCAGCTTGGGGTCGCCTTGCGACCGCCCCATGTTGCGGTACTCGTGGGGCAGGTACGGCGGCAGGTCCTCCTCGCTGATGGGCGCTTCCTGCAGGTCGATGGGCAGGGTCAGATGCACCGGGCCAGGCCGGCCACTCATCGCCGTGCGGAAGGCCGTGGCGACGAACTCGGGGATGCGGTTCTTGTCGTGGATCATCCACGCGCCTTTGGACACGGGGGCGGCCATCGCCACCTGGTCGATCTCTTGGAAGGTGGCCTGGCCTTTCTCGGGCAACTCGGCGCAGCCGGCCACGAAGATCACGGGGCTTTCCGACGTGTAGATGGCGGGCAGGCCGGAGATGGCGTTGGCGAAGCCGGGGCCGCCGGTGAACAAGGCCACCGCCGGCTGGCCGGTGATGCGAGCGTAGCCATCGGCCATGTGCATCGCCGCGCCCTCGTGCCGCGTGTCGATGAACTCGATGCCCTCATCCGCGGCGGCGTCCACCAAGGGCAATATCGTGTCCCCGACAATCGTAAAGACCTTCTGCACCCCTTCCTGCTTCAGGCAGCGAATGAACAGATGCCCACCATTCAACTCCGGCATAAAACGAAACTCCTCGTATAACATGGCCCTTCCATTGGGGTGTCGCCATCTTATCATAGGGCCTGCCCAGGCCTCCGACGGCACCGTGCTACAATCGCCTCACCAACCGCCTTCGGCGAGGTCCACCATGACCACCAAACCGACTCCAAAAACGCAGCCCGCCGGCGACAGCTATGGGCTGACCAGCCTGCCAGACCCGCCCAAGCCGCCCGACGCCATGCAGCAACGACCCCACATAGCGCGCATGGACCAGGTCCTGCGCGCCCATTTCGCCAACCGCCCTGACGCTTTGGTTTCCGGCGAAGGCTACCTGTGCGACCTGCCGGGCAATGCCCGCCGTTCGCCGAACCCCGATCTCCTCGTGTCGTTTGGCCTCGAGATTCCTCCCGACGTGATCGAAGACGAGGCGAACGGGTACACCATCAGCGAAATCGGAAAGCCGCCGGAGTTCGTGCTGGAGGTGGCGTCGGAGACCACCGCGCGTCGGGACGAAACCGTCAAGCGGGACACGTATGCCAGTTTCGGAGTGTCGGAATACTGGCGGTTCGACCGCACTGGCGGCCGCCTATATGTCGCGGCCCTGGCGGGCGACGCGCTGGTCGACGGCGCGTACCAACCGATTCCGCTGGAAACGAGCGATGACGGCATCGTACGGGGATACAGCCCTGCATTGGATCTGGAACTCCACTGGCAAGACCTCCGTCTTCGCTTCTGGAACCCGTCCACGCAAACCTACCTGCCAGACCTGATCGAAGCGTTGGCAGCGCTGACCGCAGCGCAGGAAGAGATAAGGCAACTACGCGCCGAACTACAGCGACAGCAGAGCCAGGACTGAACTGCGCTGGCGGTTCAGTCAGGCTTCCTCGATGATTACGTCACCGCTGTCCCAAGCTTCCACAGTAACTCGGCTGCCTTCAAGCAACTCCATGCCCAGCAGGGGCTGGTCTATGGATAGTAATATCTCTACCGGGTCCAGGTGACCGTGCCACTCTACCCGCGATTCGTAGTACTCAAACGTATCTTCGAGACCGCTGGCGAGGATGCCTTGACGTTCGCCCTCGCTGACCAGCCCAAGCCGCTCAATGTCCGCTTCCGGCAGCATCAACCAGCCGGTGAATCCGGTGTCCAGAATGACCTCGCATCGTTGAAGATATCCGTTAGCGTCCATTACAGAGACGGCTAACCGCGGTTCTAACCCGCCTTGCTCGTTCCGCCCCACCCTACCGCTGACCACGTTTCACCAGCTTGATGCTAGGGTGTATTTTGTACGTTACCGGCACGTCCACCCATTCCTCCCAAGTGTAGGCGTTGGGCCGTCGTGTCCTCAGGCGTTGGGCCCCGTCAATGTGCCGGTCGGCAATCTCGTAGTCGCCGCTTTTCACGTCGATGACCACCACCTTGCCCTTGTGCTCCGGCCCCAGGGTAGGGTGTATCTTTTCGCGGTATATGGCGCGGCCAATGGCCGACGCGTTGTCCCTGTTGAACTCCATGATTATCGCTCCGCGCCGCATACCGTTCTGCTTAACGCACCATTTTAGCACGAGGCCGCGCAGCAGATGCAGGCGGTTGAAGAGCGGTCAACTCCGGGCAGTGCGACGCATCCTGCGACGAATATCACCCGTCTTTCCGCAGTGTAGATGGCGTGCGGGCCGGAGACAGCGTTGGCGAAACCGGGGCCGCGTGTCGATGAACTCGATGCCCTCATCCGCAGCGGCGTCAACCAGGGGCAATATCGTGTCCCCGACAATCGTAAAGACCTTCTGCACCCCTTCCTGCTTCAGGCAGCGAATGAACAGATGCCCACCATTCAACTCCGGCATAAAACGAAACTTCTCGTATGACGTGGCCCGTTTGTTCGGGCCGAGCCATCTTATCACGCGGGGTTAGTGAGTAGCGGAATCTTTTGTTTTCGACTACGTTTGTAGGCGCCGCTACTGTCGCCGGGTTAGGTCATTGGCATCTACTTCGTACCCTGCGCTCTGCAACTCTTGAACAAGCTTGAATTTCCAACCGTCTGAGTCATCCATCTGGATGTACAACACGCCGGAGTGGTCCGAAGGGATTTCGACATCGCTTTTGATCAGAGCACACGCCCGGTGGCGCCCCAACTTGCCAATGAAGTACCCAAATTCGAAGATCACATTTTGCCGGGATCTGGGCCTGAGGTGTTTTGTGTCGTCAGAAAGCGCTCCTTGATCATCGGGCGAAAAAATCGCAACCGCGAACTGAACTTGTGCGTAATCTTCAATTTTTTCGATTATGGTCCGGCCTCGATTCGGAAGTTCTTGCAACACGATCGGTTTGAGACCTAAGTCATCAATTAACCTGGCTACCGTGTCTTTGATCCCAATGTCCCGACCATGGATGATGAATATCTGATCGTTCATCGTGGCTTGATTTCCAGCAGGATCGGTCGCGTTTTTCTTTCGCCGTGCCCGGACAGGTAGGTTGATTAAGGGTGTCTCCGACCTCTCCGTCACTCGAGGTTCCACGCCTGTGAATTCGATCCTAAGCGATTCAGGCCACAGCGCCTCGTTTAGTTCACGCACCATCCTATCGATTGAACCGCGGTTCCCCGCATGTTCTTTAGGCGACGCAAGCCGCAGCAGCAGCCTTTCAAAGTCATCCGTGCCATTCAGGCTGTTTACAACCGTGGGAACCGGATTGGAATTCCTAGGTATGCTGCCCAAAACATCAGGATCAACAGTGACTCCGGAACGTATAAAAAATTCCGCGAATCGAACTTCACCTTGAGGGTCGTAAACAAAATACTGTTTGGTTATGATTTGGGTTATCGCCCTTAATGTAACACTGTCCAACTTTTTCAATATCACCCTCCAAGCTCAAGGCCGCAAACCAGCAAATGTAACCAAAGAACCCGGATTGACCTGATTATAGCAGGATGGAGGCAGCGTTTGAGTGCGGTTGCGTTCATACCACTTATGACCACCCCTGCAGCTCCAACGATCAGAAGGTACTTGGTTCCGTACGCGCTATACTCTCCCAGTGGGCACCCTCTACGTAATCGGCACCCCCATCGGCAACCTGGAGGACCTTACCCTCCGCGCCAGCCGCATCCTGTCCTCCGTGCCCCTGGTCGCCGCCGAGGACACCCGCGTCACCCGCCGCCTGCTCGCCCATCTCGACGCCCACCCGCGTCTGCTCAGCTGCCATGAGCACAACTGGAAGCGGCAACTGCCCCGCATGCTGGAAGCCCTCGCTGAGGGCGACGTTGCCCTTGCCACCGATGCTGGCTCCCCCGCCGTCAGTGACCCAGGCTCGGGTCTGGTCGCCGCCATCGCGGAGGCGGGTCATCCCGTGGTTAGCATCCCGGGTGTGTCGGCCGTGACCGCGGCGCTATCCGTGGCCGGCTTCCCCGCCGACCGCTTCGTCTTCCTGGGCTTCCTGCCCCGCCGGCGTTCCGACCGCTCGGCAAGGCTCGTCGAAGCCGCTCGCTCGGAGCAGACCATCGTGCTGTTCGAATCGCCCCACCGCCTGCGCGCAACCCTAACCGACATCGCCGATTCGCTACACGACCCGCCCGTCACCGTCTGCCGCGAACTCACCAAACTCCACGAGGAGGTGTGGCGCGGGACCGCCTCCGCTGCTCTCGACCACTTCACCGAGCCGCGCGGCGAATTCACCATCGTCATCGGCCCGGTAAACCTTGGCGAGCCGGAGCACTCCGCCAGCGGGGATGAACTGCTGGAAATGGCGCGTCAGGCACTCACCGAACACCGCGACGCCGGAAAACGCGGGCGCGACGCGGTGGCCGAGGTCGTCGCCTCCACCGGCCTCCCGCGCCGCGCCGTTTATGCCCTGTGGGTTGAGACGGGCAGCTCAACTTCGGATAACGCAGGGTAGCGCTAGGCGCAGACCACCACCGCTTCGCCCAGACCTTCGATCGAAATTCGCCCTTCCGATGCGAAATCTAGCGGAGTCGGCGGGACCAGGCTGCCCGTGATCACCGTGTCGCCGGCCTTCAGCGGATGGTTCCGCGCCGACAGCTCGTTGGCCAGCCACACCAGCGGCTCGAAGGGGTGACCCATCACGTCCCGGCCATAGCCCTCGCCCACCTGCTCGTGGTTGATGCTCATCACGCCCTTGCAGCCCACCAGGTCCACGTCACGCCAGTTGGTGACCGGATCGCCCAGCACCACGCCGGAGTTGAGGATGTTCACCGCCACGCTCATCAGCGTGCGCTCCTCGGTGGTCAGGTCGGCCGGCGTCCGCATGTCCACGATCTCAAAGGCCGTCGCCACCTCGGCAACCGCGTCCTCCACCGCGTCCCGCGTGTACGGCGCGCCGGACGCCGGCAGGTCCTTGCCCAGCGTCACGCCCACCTCCAGCTCGATGCCCAGGTTCACGTACTCGGTGAAGTTCAGCACCACCGGAGAGCGCAGGATGGTCTTTTGGAACACGCCGCCCAGCACCGGATGGTTCAGCCCCGCCCGTTCCTGCATCACCGGCGTGGTATACGCCAGTTTGTAGCCGGCCAGGGGCCCCCACAGGGTGGACAGCATGCAGTGAAGCTCGAGCTGTATGGCGTAGGCTTCTTCCAGCGTCTTGGGAAACAGGTCGGCCGGCAGGCGCTCAAAAGGCTGCACCTTGCGGTAGCTCTCGAATATGAACTCGGCGGCCGCGCGGGCCGGTGTCGTGGTTACCATGGTGCGCCTCCTGGGGCTGTAGCCTTGAATGATCATGTCGCTGCGAGGAACGTAGCCTGCCCGGCCCGAAGGCTCTCGTGAGCCTCGAACACGGCGGCCCGCTCATAATAGCAAAAGCCGCCGGCTGCCGGTTTGCGGTGCCGGCGGCTGGCGGCGCAGGGATCTGAAATCCCGAGGCTTGTTGTCTACCGGGCCTCGCTGGTGCCTTCGAACCCGCAGTCGCGGTGCGTGCCGTCGCAGAACGGCTTGTTGTCCGACTGTCCGCAGCGGCAGAACGACACCCACTGTCCTTCGGGAATGGCGTAGTTGTTTCCGCTCTGGTCAACAATCTCGATCTCGCCGATGATCCGCAGCGGGCCGTTGCCCCGTACTTCTACCTTGACATCCGCCATTGTGGTTCCTCCTCATCTTGGTTGACGATTTAACGACCGACTATCGGTCCGCCGCGTGCCCAAGTCAGCGGCAAGGACAGCCGGCGGGATGATTATTCACCAAATCGCAACTACGGTCAATCGCACCGAGGGCATCCGCAGCGCCATTCGACGTTGTGAATTGTCATTGCAAATGCCCTTTCCCATGTCATTGGCGCACGGCCTTGCCCCTGGTCATTGCGAGCGCAGTGCGGCAAGCTCGCAGACGAAGCGGGCGTCTCTGCCGCAGGCGACCGCCGTCCGGTGGGACTTCTGCTTCGCCGTGCTGTCGGCAACGGCAACCGCATGACCTCTTGAGGCGTGCCCACTCGCGTTCAAACTGTCCTTGCCAGCGCCCGTGTCATTGCGAGCGCAGCGCGGCAATATCGTTGACGTAGCCGGTGTTTCTGCCCCGAACGATCGTCGTCCGGCGGGGGACACTTGAGACGCGACCGTCCCCCGCCGCCAAAACGTAGGGGCGAATGATCATTCGCCCCTAAGGTGCCTACCTGTTGGATCCTTCTACAGGTTCACAACCAGGTTGTCCGGCGCGCGACACAGGATGCCCTCCTGTACCTCATCATAGGGGTTCTCCTCGATGTGCGGCGTGTTCGCCGGCACGAAGATGAAGTCGCCGGGCCCTGCTTCGATCCACTCCTCGAAGTTCTCGCCGAAATACACGCGTACGTGTCCTTTCAGCACATAGGCGGCGGTTTCGGCTTCCAGGTGCGTGTGCGGCGGCCCCTTTTCGCGCGGCGCGGCGGTCACCTTGCCCATCCAGATCTTGGTGGTATCGCCCTTGCCCGGCACGATGGCCGGCTGGCGCACCATCCCCGGCGTCTGGATCGTCTCCGAGGCGTCGCCCACCGTGTGCACCACGTAGGGCTTCAGGTCAGTCTGTTGTTCCGTAGTCGTCATAGATATTGCTCCTTGTGTTGGTCACGGGGATAGCGGAATGTGCGGCGGGCCAACCGGATAGTCCTCCTGCCGTCCTGTATCGCCGTCTTGGATGATAAAGTCTCGCCGGTCGCGGTACAAGCGCGCCCGATTGAGGACTACCTCACCGTCCCAATCCACTTCGTCGTAGTGCGTCATCAGCCAGTATTTGTGGTCGCCGACGAACAGGTAAACGTTGTCCATGGCGAAAAACCGGGCGGGTACACCCTCCCCGTCACGAAAACGCTCACACACCGCCTCCAGCAACTCCCGTTGCCCGTCCTTCTGTAACAGCACATACTCATGCGGCCACGTCTCGCGGTACGTGACCGCCTCCCGCCAGGGCGCGGCGGCGATGAGTTCGGTGAGTTTCATTGATCTCGTCATCGCGATTTGGCGATAGGGGCGGGTGTTTCCCCTTACGGCTCAAGTTCGTTCATAACCGTTTCAAGGTGGGACTGGATTGCGGATTTGAGACTGCGGAGCGTTTCTATCGCCCACTCTTGTAGCTCCGCAAGTTGCTCGCCCGGATAATCAATGGCGCCTCTTTTGATGAAATTTATTGTGCACATTCGTTGATTGTCCCGGCGGTCCCACGACACGCCGGGCAATTCACGTTCGATCTCCGCGCTATGCCGGTACAGCCCGTCAAATATCGCCTTGTTTAGTTCTCTTTTAGGCGTACCAATCCATAGGTACACGTCGAGTGATGGCCCTCGGCCGAAGCTGTGCCAGAAGCCAATATTGTACGCGATACCAGGGAAACCGCTTGGAAATGTTTGGTTATTGCTTGCCTTGGCCACGCTCGTGTCGACTATGCCTTTCTCCGATAATTTCGTAACCACCGGCTGGAAAAAATCGAGATAACTTCGTTTGACGGCAGGGTACGTGTATCTAGGCCATTTCAACCGACGATTCGGACCAGCAACGAGTTCGAGTTCTCGTTCAATAGAATCACCGTTGCGCCACGCGTTCATTTTCACGGCGTATATCTGTAGTCCATCGTGTTCATTTAGCCAGTCCACAGTGCGGCGATGCGATTCTGTGAACCCGCCCGCTACCCAGATCAGAATCTTGGAACCGCTTTGGGACGCATAATTTAGCAACCCCGCAAGATGGTCGTTATCCGAATTTTCCATCTGGTTTTCGACAGTTACATATTTGTCACTGTCCGTCCCAGCGACCCTGGCCAAAATGTCAACCCGGCCACCCCAGCCTGGTAGTGGCGCTTCTTCCTGAATCAACTCGAGCTCGATACCCACCGCCTCACTCAGCAAATCCATGCGCTCAGCCAACCAGCCCGTGAAGTCGGTCTCGAGTGGCCAAATTTCACGCACCGGAAGTCGTTCCATTTCACTCAGTTCATGACAAGCCATCTGTCTATTCCTTCGTCAACATCACCTGTCGCATTCCGCCGACACACCGCCTCCGGAAACTCCTGCTGTCCGTCCTTCTGCAACAGCACATCCTCATGCGGCCACGTCTCTCGGTAGGTGACCGCCTCCCGCCAAGGTGCACTGGCAATTAGTTCCGTGCGTTTAGTCATCACTACGCAGGTAGGGCGGCAACAATTAGACTATCGACATAGCTCCGGGTCAGTAGCATCAATTCTCGATGTGTATCCAACGACAGGTTCCGGTTATAGAAGTGACCGTGAAGCGAACCTGCGGACCTAAGTCCACTGCGCAAATACAAATCGTGCCCGTGCCTCTCCATCAGGTGTTGGATCACTACGGCACGCCTTAATGCCCCGTCCGTTCCTCTTATGAGGCTATGTCGGATTGCAATCGCTTGTATCGCATTGTGAACAGCGCCCCAAAGCATCTCGCCAGCGGCTGCATCTTCGTGTTCTGAAATCAACCGATCGGACAACGCTCTGTATTGTTGGGCTACATCAACACGCGCTTGTAAAGTCATCCGGCGGTTTCCAGATAACCGCGCAGGGTACTCACGAATACCCTGATGTCTGGGACGGAATGACGCATCTCCTCCCAGTCTTCGTAATGCCACCGGGCATTGTCCCTGAACGAACCGGCCGCGAAGTAGCCCAGAAGATGCCAGTTCTCTACGCCACGGTCATGCTTCTGGTCCAGCCATTTGGCGAAACGCATCAGATCTTCTTCATCGCTGTGAGGTCGGCCATGGTGTTCGGCAAGACTGGACATCGCATGTTCCGCAGCCTTCCACAGCAACACGGATCCCTGATCATGGTCTCCCAACGCGATAGTACGGTCGGCTTGGTCAAGCAGAGCAAGTGAGTCGTCATTCATAGCCTGACCCCTCTAGCCCCATTATGGTGTGCCAATTGACAGCAGGGGCGAACAATCGTCCGCCCCTACCGTTCTTGCCGTCGCTGTAACGTCGACGCTAACCGCCGTTCTGCTCCCACAGCGCTTCGAGCACCGCGCCGGGGTTCATGGGCAGGTTAGTCATCCGCACGCCCGTGGCGTTGTGGATGGCGTTGGCGATGGCGGCCATGGGCGGGACGATGGGCACCTCGCCCACGCCGCGCACGCCGTAGGGATGCCCGGGGTTGGGCACCTCCACCACTACCGCGTCGATCATCGGCAGGTCCAGCGACGTGGGCATCCGGTAGTCCAGGAAACTGGAGTTCTGCATCTGGGCATCGTCGTTGAAGTAGTATTCCTCGTTCAGCGCCCAGCCGATACCCTGCACGGCTCCACCCTGGATCTGCCCTTCCACGTAGGACGGGTGGATGGCGGTGCCAGCATCCTGGATCGCCGTGTAGCGCAGGATGTCCACCTTGCCGGTGTCCATGTCCACGGCCACGTCGGCGATGTGCAGCGCGTAGGCGCCGCCTACGCCCGTGGGCGACACGTTGGCCCGTCCGACGATGGGTCCGCCGGTGCCGTTTAGCCGCGACGCCAGTTCCTTGAAGGTGAACCGCAGCTCCGGCTCCGACTTGTGCTGGATCACGCCGTCGGAGTACTCGACGTTTTCAGAGTCGATGTCCCAGATGCGCGCCGCCCGGTTGATCATCTGCTGTTTCACGTCCTGCGCCGCCTCGTAGGAAGCCCAGCCCGTCTTGAACGCCACGCCGCTGCCGCCGGTCATGGAGGTCCAGCCTATCGAGTTGGTGTCTGCCACCGCCGGGGCAACGTCCTCGGCGGCGAGGTCCAGCACCTCGGCTACATGCATCGCCGCCACCGCGCGGGAGCCGCCGATATCCGGCGAACCCTCAACTAGGCTCACCGTGCCGTCAGTCAGCACGCTAACGATCGCGCTGGCCGGGCCGGTGCCGTTGAACCAGAACCCGCCGGCCATGCCACGGCCCACCTTCTTGCCCTCGGCTTCCGGAGACCCGTCGATGGGAGAATTCCAGTGGTCGTGTTCCCGGGCAGCCTGCACGGTCTCCATCCAGCCGATGCTCCCGAACTGCGGTCCGGTGACCCGGCGGTCGCCCTGCTTCGCTCCGTTCAGCGTCCGGAAGTCCAACTTGTCCATGCCGATCTTTTCGCAGATCTCGTCCACCACCGACTCCACGGCGAAAGCCGCCGCCGGCGAGCCTGGGGCACGGTACGCCGCTGTCTTCGGGTGGTTCAGCACCACGTCGGCAGCCTCGATACGCCCGTTGGCGATGTTGTAGCAGGACAGGGCACACTGCGCACCCGGGTTCACCGGCGAGCCGGGATACGCGCCAGCCTCGTAATACAGCACCACGTCGGCGGCGGTGATTTTGCCGTCGTTGGTGACGCCCATCTTGACGCGCATGTAGCCGCCCGAAGTCGGGCCCGTGCCCTCGAACACTTCGGTGCGCGACATCTGAATCTTGACCGGACGGCCCGTCTTGCGTGACAGCGCCGCCGCTACCGGCTCCAGGTACACCAGCGTCTTGCCGCCGAACCCGCCGCCGATCTCCAGCTGCGTCACCAGCACCTTGGACACCGGGATGCCCATGACCGTAGCCGTCTGATCCCGCACGTTGAAGTGCCCCTGGCTGCTGCACCAGATGTGCAGCGAGTCGTCGGCATTCCACAGCGCCGTGGCAGCGTGGGGCTCGATGTAGCCCTGGTGCACCGCCTTGGTGCGGAACTCCCGCTCCACAACCAAGTCGGCGGCAGCAAAGCCGGTTTCAATGTCACCCATCTCGTAAAAATAGCGGTTGGGCACGTTGCCCACCTTGCCGGCGTCACTCTCGCCCAGCAAGCCGCCGGGCCGCACGTTGGGATCGTTGAGATTCGCCAACCGCTCGTGGACCAGCGGCGCGTCGTCGCGCATGGCCTCCAGCACGTCGGTCACCGGCTCCAGCACCTCGTAATCAACTTCGATGAGCGCTAGCGCCAGCTCGGCCTCGTGGGCGCTGTCAGCGGCCACGGCGGCGATGGCGTGCCCTTTGTACAGGGCTTTCTCAGCAGCCAGGCAGTTGTTGCTGAGGAACTTGGGGTTGATCATTGCCCCTTCGCCCAGGTCCAGCACCCGTCCGCCAGCCTGCGGCAGGTCGGCGGACGTCACCACGGCATGGATGCCGGGCATTGCCTCCGCCTTGCTGGTGTCGATGCTCTTGATCCGTGCGTGGGCGTGCGGGCTTCGCAGCACCTTGCCGTAGAGCATCCCTGGTAGCGTCAGGTCCGCACCGTACTGCGCCCTTCCCGTAACCTTATCGACCCCGTCGTGCCGGATGGGTCGGCTCCCGATTACGCTGTAGCCGTTGGTAGCGGCGGATTGCTGAGTGGTGGTCATGGTTCACCTCATAATGTGGGACGGTGGCATTGTGGCATTAGCGTAGTGGCGCCATCTTACCATATGGGTATCGCCGTACCGAGACTGTTATGGCGCGCCCCCGTTGCACGGCGTTCGTTGTGATAGAATCTGAAAAATCGGTTCCCGATCCGCACATGCGGAACCGCTGCTATTCAGCTCGGTTGCCGCGTTCGATTTTCGGACACCGCCTTGTCAGGACTCCCAATTGAAGCCCCTCGCCCGATAACGCGCAAGCATGCTTCGGTACGCGACGATACCCGGTGCCTTCCGCAAATCCCCAACGGGCCTCCAATCGTACGAATGACATAATAATCGTGCTTCTTTTATAAGAATGTTTCGATGTGTGCGCTATAATTGCCCGAACTTGGACCCCAACGACTGCGGTGACCGACAGACTTACGCTTGGCCCGGTCACTCTGGAGGAATAGCGGGAAATGAAACCCCTGGACGGCATCAAGGTTCTCGACCTTACCCGCGCCCTGGCCGGACCGTTCTGTGCCACCATGCTCGGCGACTACGGAGCCGACGTCATCAAGATTGAACGGCCCGGCGCCGGCGACGACACTCGTGGATGGGGACCCCCGTTCATCGGCGAGGAATCCGCCTACTTCCTCTCGGTCAATCGCAACAAGCGCAGCCTCACCCTCAATCTGCGCGACGAGAAGGCCCAGCAAGTTTTCCTCAAGCTGGCTGCCGACGCCGACGTGATCGTCGAAAACTTCACGCCCGACGTGATGTCCAACTTCAACCTCGGCTACGAGGAAGTGAAGAAGATCAATCCCGGCATCGTCTACTGTTCCATCTCCGGCTTCGGCGCCAGCGGGCCCTATCGCGACCGGCCTGCCTACGACCAGATCATGCAGGGCGTCAGCGGCCTGATGAGCATCACCGGCGACCTCGGCGGCGACCCCCAGAAGGTCGGCATCGCCGTGAGCGACATCGGCGCCGGTATGTGGGCTGCCTTCGCCATCATGGCCGCCCTATTCCATCGCAACTCCCCCAACGGCAAGGGAGCTGGTCAGTACATCGACCTCTCCATGCTCGACGCTCAGGTCGCCTGGATGACCTACCAGGCCGGCTACTATTTCGCCACCGGTGAGGCTCCCCAACGGCTGGGCGCGGCCCATCCCACCCTCGTACCCTACCAGGGTTTCAAGGGCAAGGACGGCAAATTCTTCAACGTCGCGGTGGGCTCCGAGCGCCTTTGGGAGCGGTTCTGCCAGGGCATCGAACGCACCGACCTCCACGATGACACCAATTACGCCACCAACGGCGATCGGGTTAACCACCGCTCCGAACTGGTCTCTTTGCTGGTGGAACATTTCAGCACCCGCGACGCCGATGACTGGGTCGCCGACCTGCAGGCCGTCAGTGTCCCCGCCGGTCCCATCAACGACCTGAAGGACGTTTTCACTGACCCCCAGGTGCTGCACCGAGAGATGCTTCTCGAAATGCCCCATCCTACCCTCGGCTCCATCCAGCAGACCGGCTTGCCCATCAAATTCTCCGAGACCCCGGGCGAACTGGAAAAACATCCCCCGTTGCTGGGTGAACACAACCATCAGATACTCAACGACCTGGGTTACTCCGATTCCGACATCGACCAAATGGCCACCACCGGCGTCATATAGCTCCTGGCGATTTGTGAAGGCAGTGAGGTAGTCATATGGACTTCGGACTCCGGGATACAGTCGCCTTGGTGGTCGACTCGCATCTGGCGATCGCCACCGCTACCGCCGCCGCACTGGCTAAAGAGGGCGCGCTCCTATCGTTGACCGCTCCTGACAGCTACCGGATGCGCCACGTCGAGCTCGAGCTCGCCCGCAAGCACGTTCAGCAGGACCGCTTTCGTGCCGTCATCGCTGACCTCGACCGGGAACAGGACATCCACCGCCTGGTCCGCGAGACCCTGCACCGCCAGGGCAACATCGGCGTCATGGTCACCATAGTACAGGACCAAGGCAACTTGCCGGCCAGCGAACTTGAGGACGAGCAGATCGAGCCGGCTCTGGCCCGCAACTTTATGTCCGCCGTGCATCTAACCCGCGAAGTGCTCCCCCACATGAAGCGCTACGGATTGGGCCGAATCATCAATCTGGTCCCGTTCTCCGCCATGGAAGTGTCGCCACACAACACTCTCTCGTCGCTCAGCCTTGCTCCGGTGCTGGCTTATTTCAAGGGATTGGCGTCCGAACTTGCCCCGCGCAACATCACGGTGAACAACGTCATTTACGCCGGCGTCCACTGTGAGGAGATCGAAGATCGCCAGCACGCCAAAGCGAACCAGGAATTTGATGCATCCGATGGCGAAGCACACGGCCAAGTCTGCACCGAATCCAGGCTCGAGAAAATCGCCGCCGAAACCCCCATGAAACGCATGGGCACACCCGAAGAGGTCGGCGATATCGTCTGCATGATCGCCTCCTACCAGGCATCCTATCTCACTGGTGCCAATATCATCGTCGACGGCGGCATCCACCACAACTACGCCTGATACCTCGAACCGCACCGTTCCGGTTCCTCGCCGCAGGAGGCCCCCAATGGCCAACACCAGGATGCTTGACGACGCCCGCGAGTACCTGCAGGCGGAAGACCTCCCCGCCTGGCTGATCTACGATTATTTGGGCTGCAACCCGGTCCTGGCCCAGGTTGCCCCATCGTCAGGCCACGTCACCCGTCCCGTCTTCCTGTTCGTGCCCGCCGCTGGCGCTCCTACGCTGCTCATCCACCATGTGGACGCCGGCAAATTCGCCGAAGTCGGCAAAGCCGAAGATATCGAAACGGTCGTCTACAGCAGCCGCGCCACCCTGGAGCGCGCCTTGGGGAACGCCCTGGCCGGCTTCGCGAAGGTCGCGATGGAATACTCCCCGCGCAACGGTCTGCCCCGCGTCTCGCGTGTCGACGCCGGCACTGTCGAGTTGGTTCGCAGCATGGGCGCCGAAGTGGTCTCCTCCGCCGACCTGATGCAGTACGCCACCCAGCGCTGGTCCTCCGAGCAGTTGGCCGGCCACCAGCGAGCGGCTGAGAAACTGGGCCGCATCGTCAACGAGGCCTTCGCCCGCATCGGTCAGCGCCTCGCCGACGGCCCCACCGAGTTTGAGATCGCCGAGTTCATCCGCGCCCGTTTCCGAGAGGAAGGCCTGATCACCGCCGACGGACCAATCGTGTCCACCAACGCCCACTGCTCCGACCCCCACTACGAACCCGCCGCCACCGGTAGCAGCGTCATAGCCCCCAGCGACTGGGTCCTCATCGACCTGTGGGCCCGGGAAGACACGCCCGGCAGCGTCTACGCCGACATCACCTGGACCGCCTACGTCGGTGACACTCCTTCAGACCGCCACCGCCAGGTATTCGATATCGTCCTCGGCGCCCGCGACGCGGCCCTGGCCTTCCTGCAGGACGCCCACGCCGCCGGCGATCCCGTCCAGGGCTGGCAGGCCGACGACGTGGCCCGCAGCTACATCAACGAGCGCGGGTATGGCGACTACTTCACCCATCGCCTCGGCCACAGCATCTACCACACCGTCCACGGTGAGGGCGTCAACTTGGACAACTTCGAGACCCACGACACCCGCCGCATCATCCCCGGCATTGGTTTCTCCATTGAGCCTGGCATCTACCTGCCGGAGTTCGGCGTTCGCTCCGAAATCGACGCCTACATGAGCGAGGACGGTCCCTACGCTTCGTCCCCAGTCCAGCGGAACATCGTGCTGATTACGGCTCCGTGAGCGTCCCGACGAAGTCCAGCTCCAGCAAAATTTCGTCCTCCACGCTCACCACTACAGCCACCCGGGGCTTGTCCATCCCAAAGTCGTCGAAAGTGAACTGGACGCTGGCCGTCCCGCTGGCCGTCCCATCCCCCGCGAACTCGGCCATCGCGTCCCAAGTTACTTCCCGGGTCTGATCCCGCACTGTCAGGTCGCCGGTCATGGTGAACTCCACCGGCCCGCTTGCATCCGAGATTGAGGCCGGCAGTCCGTCCATCGACGTCGGCTGGAACACCACCTCCGGATAGGTGTCGGTCAGCAGGATGCGGTTCCGCACGTAGCCGTCCCGCCGGTTGCTGTCCGTCTGCAGCGTCGCCGCCTGCACCACGATACGGCTGTGCTCGGCAATGACGCCCCCGTCAGCGTCAAACGCGATGCTGCCCGTCACCTCGAAAGTCTCGCCCGTGGCGACCTTGAACCCGGTGTTGACCAGCACCTCCTCCACCTTGTAGCGGGCAATCGTACCTTCGCCCAGCATAAAATCGGTCTGTCCCGCGGCGGCAGCCGGTTCCTCCGTCGGGGTTCCCGTGGGAGCCTCCGTCGCGGCTATGGCCTCGGTAGCCGCTGCGGTGGGAGCCTCGGTTGCCGCCGTCGTCGGAACGCTGGTTGCGGTAGCCTGCGGTGGCTCGGTTTCCGCCGCCAGCGCCGAGACCGGTGTAGCTGGCGCAGCCGGAGCAGCCGCCGGTTCGGGGGTGGAACCCCCGCAGGCAACGATCAACGCCACCAGCGACAAACTGACCAGGATTGCGACTGGAACGGCGGGCCGGAAAAGGTACATGGCGATGATCTCCTGCCGTTGGGCGTGGTGGGACAGCCGTTCAATTCTAACATTGCCCCCCTGGAGGGGCGGCGGTACAATCTCGCTAACATCCGTCACGAAGGGAGCAGCCTATCATGAAATTCGGCCTGGCCTACGAAATGCAGCGTCCCGAATTGAACGACCACGCCGTCATCGAGGAAACCATCGAGCAGGTCTGCCTGGCCGACGAGATGGGGTTCGATTATGTCTGGTTCGTGGAGCACCACTTCCTTACCACCTTCAGCATGTCCCCCTGTCCCGAGGTTATCTTCGGCGCACTCAGCCGCCTGACCAAGCGCATCCGCCTGGGTTTCGGCGTTGTCATCCTGCCCTACCACCACCCTGTGCGCGTAGCGGAGCGTGTGGCGATGGTCGACCACCTCACCAACGGACGCGTCGATATGGGCACCGGCCGCAGCGCCGCCTATGAGCAGACCGGCATGGGCATCGACCCCCGCGAAACCCGAGAGATGTGGGAGGAGTCCCTCAGGATGATCCCCCAGATCTGGGGGTCCGACTACTTCGAGTGGGAAGGCAAGTTCTGGAACGTCCCGCCCCGTCAGGTCCTGCCCAAGCCCTACCAGCAGCCGCACCCACCGATCTGGGTAGCCGCTCTCCAGCCAGCCACCTACGAGTTGGCCGCCCAGCGTGGCATCGGAGTCATGGCCCTGGGCGTCAGCGCACCCTCCATCCTCGAACCGCACATTGCCGCCTACCGGGAGAACATCAAGAAGGCGGAGCCCGTCGGCCAGTTCGTCAACAACCAGTGGCTCAGCTCCGTGTTCGGCCTCTGCGGCCCCGACAACGGCGCCACCCGACAGCTGTGCACTGACTCCCTCAAGACCTTCTTCGGCCCCGGCCGTCCCTACGTCCAGGACCAGAAGGACGTATATTCCCGCCTGCTCGACCAGTGGGGCGGCATCCCTGAACACCTGGAGCAGAACTTCTCCCGCTACGTCGACGTGCCTGCCGAGGGCGGTTCTGCCGACGGTGGAGTCGACCTCTCCGGCGGCACGGCCCTGGCCCAGAAGATCTGGGAAGAGTTCGACGCCGACACCCTGGCCGAGCGCGGCGTCATCGTCGCCGGCGACCCTGACAGCTGCATCCAGGCCGCCAAGCTCCACGAGGCCACCGGCGTCGACCAGCTCCAATTCCTAATGGCCACCGAAACCGTCGCCCACGACAAGGTCATGGAGTCCATCGAAATGTTCGGCAAACACGTCTTCCCGGCCTTCAAGTAAGCGTCGGCGGCCGGGCCGAGCTTGCCGGGCGATCCGTGTGCTAACCTGAAAATGTACACGTCGCCACTGTCCAAACCTTGGAAACACTCAAGTGACCTCAGCCATACTGGATCTAGACCTGCCGCCCGATCACCCGTTGCGGCAGATCCTCGATACCATCGCCGCTCACCCGGAGGTGCGCGAGCCGCTTCTTCGTGCCCTGCTTACCGAAGATTTCCTTGGCCTTCCAGCACAAGTACAGGAACTATCGGGCCGGTTGGATGGATTGACCGGCCAAGTAGAGGACTTGAGGAGCGATTTCAAAGATTTCCGTGAGGAAACAAGAGACCAATTTCATGGAGTCAACCAGCGTATTGACGAGACTAACCGCTCAATGCAGGATCAGTTCCAGCAAGTCAACCAGCGTATCGACGAAAGCGCTGAGTCCCTTGTCCGGAGGATGGAGGGTTCGTTGGGACGATTCAGGGGAGAAACCTACGAAAAGCGGTGCACTGAAAAAATAGACGCGATTCTGGTGGACCACTTCGGTCACGCGGAAGTAGTCGATCGCGCGGCAATCAATCGCCAGTTGGCTCAAGCTCGCCAGGATGGAGTGCTCAGCCGCCAGGAATACCTCGACGGCCGCAACGCCGACATCATCGCCCACGACACCCTCGCCGATGGCACTGAACAGCTATGGGCAGTGGTCGAGGTATCGATCACATTCAACCGCAACGACCTTGAGAACGCCGCCCGCCGCGCGGCTATCATTGCCCATGTGTTCGGTGTGCAGACTGAAGCCTTTGTGGCGACCAACGGCCCTTGGCAGGATGAAGTCAACTCCATCGCGAAGCAGTTGGGCGTTACCATAATCCGCAACGAAGACCCGGCATACGTGGCGGAGCCACTCTAACGGGACACATTGTTGGGCGGGTTTGAGACCCGCCCCTTCAACCCAAGGTCATTCGATTATCGAGATTTGATTCCCGTCATTCCTGCGAAAGCAGGAATCCAGAAAGTCCCTGCAACGCCGAACACTGGTCTCTGAGCAACGATCAGTCGTAGGGGTCATCAAATTACGAATAATCGAACGGCCCTACCATTCAGCCCGGGTGGCATTGGCAAATGGCTACGCCGGCTCTCCCCCGTCAAGTCGCTCACCCGAGGCGCAACCTCCTCGGCGATCAGCCGCAAGCAGTCCATTTCCCACTGGTGATCGTCCGGGTCCTGCGTGATGCACAGCATGTGCCCGAAGCCGCCCACGCCATCATAGAGTTGCCGGATCCGCTGGGCGCACTCGTCCGGGTCGCCCACAATCCAGATGTTCTCCATCATGTAGTCAACGGTCAACTCGTCGTCGCTCATGTTGGGGTCAATCTTGGTGGCCTGGATCAGCCCCGATCCCAGGCGGTTCGGCAACTGGTGTTGCAGGTAGTTCCGGCCCAGCACGGCATGGGCCCGCTCCCGTGCCTCCTCGCTGGTCTCCGCCACGAACACGTCCCGACCGATGCGCCAGTCGGAGCGGTGCGCTTCCCGGCCGGCCTCGGCGGCGGCATCTTCCACGGTGGTCCAATGGTCCGCCAGGTACTGCGGCGCCAGATTGCTGCTGCTCATGGGTATGTAGCCCTCTCGCCCGGCCACGCGGATGCTGCTGCTCCCGATGGACGTTGCGGCCACGCCGATGGGCGGGTGCGGCTGCTGCAACGGCTTCATGTGCAACCCTCGCTCCAGCACCGGGTCGAGCTCCGGCGCCTCGATGTCAAAGAACTCCCCGTGGTACGAGAATCGTCCCTCCGAAGCCCACAGGCTCAGCACGACGTCCAGCACCTCAGCCGCCCGCCGCCGCACATCGTCGCCCTTGCTCGGGTCCATGCCGAACAGCTGCAGGTCGGTGGGTATCGCCCGGTGTCCGATGCCCCAGTACAGCCGACCCCGTGTCAGGTGGTCCAGCATGGCGATGCGGTGCGCCAACTCTATGGGATTGTGAATGGGCAGCAAAGTAACACCCGTCGCCAGCCGGATGTTCTTCGTCAGCGCCGACGCCTTGGCGATCAGCAGGTCCGGAAACGGGGCGTTCTCCCAGCGCTCGGTGAGGTGCTCGCCGATCCACGCCTCGTGAAACCCTAGCCGGTCGGCCTCCTGCAGCAGGTCGAGATCGCGGTCATAGGAATCGGCATAGGAACGGTGCGGCGGATGCAAAGGCATCATGAACAGGCCGAATTGCATGAGGGTGCTCCTTGGGAAGAGTAGTGTGCGCGCAGCATAACGCAGGGACGCAGCCGACGGCAACGGACGCTACTGCAAACGGCTCACCGGCAAGTTCGGGAAGCTTCTGTTCCACGAATCTATGTTGAACACGCCGCAATTCCTAACCAATGGTCGGGGCCAAGGTTGGCGTCCGGGCCTTTGCAGTGGCAGCATCCGTTGCAACTCGTCCTGACGGCCCAGCAAATCGGATGGCCCAAGTCGGTCCAGAGCAATCAGTACCAGATAGTCAACGGGCTTGTCAGCGCGCTCCTCCGCCCATTCGTAGAGCAAGGAATCGCGGTACTTGAACCGCAGTTCATAATCGAGTTCGCCGCTGAGAAAGCTGCTGGCAAAACGATTGGTTTCGCGTGGCGGGGCACTCGGATGTTGCGGGTCTTTGATTTCGATGAACAGATAACAGTCGCTGAGCTCTACCACGAAATCTACCGCCTTCATGCAGTGACTCAATCTGTGTGTCTCAGGGTCATCGAATTTTCACGCGCTGATGGCATTTTGGATGGTGATTTGCAGATTACCTTCGACGAGAACCGTCACTATAGTCTGCCTCCAAAGCTGCGCTCAATCTCCCTATCGTATATGGAAGTGAACGTTTCTGCGATCGCATTAGGGGCAATGTCCAAATACCGATCCGTAGTGTGGCAGGCAATTTCTCCCGTTTCATCCCGATACAACGAGTGGAAGGCCACCTTGTCCTCGTCCGTCATCTGCAGGTCCAGTTCTTTCAAAATCACGTAATCGTGCGTGGCAAAGAAAACCTGTACACCGGCCCGCTGCAACTCCAAGAGAACATTCATCACTTTACTGTACATCGTGGGATTCAGATTAGTTTCCGGTTCGTCCCAGAACAATACGGAACCATCCTGCAGTGTACCATTCTGTATCAAAATCCATAAAAGTCCGAGCTTGCGCATTCCTTCGGAAAGCAACGTGAATTCTAAATTGGCTCGCCCCCTGCTCAAGAAGAACTCTCCGTTCTTTACGGTAGCTCTTCCAGAAATCGCATCTTGCAGAATTTTACGCAGTTCCTGGCGCCGCCGGTCGGCAGGCCCCCGCAACGACGGCAGATACGCCCTTTCCAAGATGTCAACATAGACTTCTTCAAAGTGGGTCTCGCGTGCCGCATACAGCGACTGGAACCCAGGAGCATTGGCCAGCATGTCCTTGACGGGGATATAGACACTCTCTAACGGAGCGGCAGACCAATCCTCGGCACCTCTCAGTTGAGCACTTGTTGATCGCTTAGCCAAGGTCGAGAATGAAGCCTGTAAATATCGGCCGTCGCGGTGAACATTTATGATCCCGCGACTCCTTCCTTGCTGCCTTTGAGCAAGACGCCCCAAGACCCGTCCAGACGGAAGAAATACCCTCACCAACTTGGCCGCGAAATTGTCGCCCGTTTTGGAAACATCACAGGCAGCATAGCAAACCTTCATGAGGTGGGTTTTGCCGGTACCGTTAACGCCGATAAATGCATTAATGCCGGGCGAAAACTCGACCTCCAAGTCCTTAAACGCGGTGAACCGCTCCAGTTTTACCTTAGTCAGCGTCATCTCGGGGCACAATCCAAGCGTTAGCGTCCTATAATGCTAAAACAGCGTTCCGGCTGTTGTCAAACGAACTCCGCGGCGGTCAATACGTGAGTGTATAATCTAATCACGGCACCGTTCCCACTGTACAGGTACCCCATCATGCCCCTCTTCAAACGCCGCCCCGGCATCGCCGTCGTCGAAATGCACGGCGTCATCGGCGCCGCCATTCGCGAACCCGACTACTCCCGCATCCTGGAGCGTATCGCCAACAACCGCAAGATCGGCGCGCTCGTGCTCGACATCGACTCGCCCGGCGGCTCGGCCACCGCCAGCGACCTGCTCTACGAGAGTGTCCGCCGCGTCGCGCAACGCAAGCCCGTCGTCGCTTATATACGCGGCCTTGGGGCTTCGGGCGGTTACTACATCGCTTGCGGAGCGGGCACGATCATGGCCTCCCGCGCAGCGCTCGTGGGCTCCATCGGCGTGATCTACATGCGACCCATCCTGCAACAGTTGCTGAGCAAGGTGGGCGTCGAAATGTCCATCTTCAAGGGCGGGCACCTCAAGGATATGTCGGGCTTCTGGCGCCATCCCACCGACGAGGAGACCGGCAAGTTTCAGGACCTGATCGCGGAGATCTACTCCTTGTTCGTATCCGTCGTCGCCGACAGCCGCAACATGACTACTGAAGAGACCACTGAACTCGCCACCGGCGAGCTGTACACCGCGCCGTCGGCCCGCGACCAGAGGCTCATCGATCGCCTGGGCAACTTGGACGACGCCGTGGCCGAGGCGATGCGGCAGAGCGGCGCTCGTCACAAGATCAGGCGGTTCCGGCCGAGGCGTCCGTTCATGGAGCGGCTGACACCTTTGCGTGGTTCCACCGCTCGGTGGCGTGCTCTGTCTGGCTTGGCCTCGATGGCTGCCGGCGGAATTTACATGCTGGAACCTGGGTTCCTGGGCCACGCCCTGACACACACGGGCGACGACTGACCTGCCCGCCTCTACCCTTCGGCCGCCTTGGCCTCCTGCCATAGCGCTTCCTTGCCGTCCAGTGGCAGCGCGGCAAAGTCCTGCTCTCGTTCTGATGCCAGGCGTTCCATGGCACGATAGCGACTCCGGAATTTGCCGTTGGCCTGGCGCAGCGCGTCCTCCGCGTGTATCCCCGACCAGCGCGCCAGGTTCACCAGCGCGAACAACACGTCCCCGAATTCGTCGATCTGCTCTTCCGGTGTGCCAGCCTCTCGGAACTCCGCAATTTCCTCGACCAGCTTGTCCAACACGCCGCCCACTTCGTCCCAGTCGAACCCGAATCGGGCAGCGCGATCCTGCATCAGTTGCGCCGCGGTGAGCGCCGGCAGAGCCGCCGGCACACTGTCCATGGCCGACGGCTCCGGCTTGCCCGCTTCACGTCTTTCTTCCGCTTTCAGGTGCTCCCAGTTGCGCTCCACTTGCCGCGCGTCGGACGCGGCGCCATCAGCGAAGACGTGGGGATGCCGCCGGATGAGCTTGCGGTTGATGGCGGTCAGCACGTCGACAATGTCGAACTCTCCCGCCTGGCGGGCAATATCGGCGTGGAAAGCCACCTGTACCAGGATGTCGCCCAGCTCCTCCGCCAACTCCTGCGGCTCGCCCTCGTCAATCGCTTCCAGCGTTTCGTAGCATTCTTCCAGCAGGTTGCGCTTCAGCGACTCGTGCGTCTGCTCGGCGTCCCACGGGCAGCCGCCCGGCGCCCGTAGCCGTGCCACAACATCGATCAGGGACTGGAATTCCCCAATGCGCTCTTCAGGTATCGGCGAACTGTTGGACGGTGCGTTGTTGTCACTCATGGTTCCGAGAATATAGCACAGCGAGTTGCCCGCGTCGGTGTTCGATGCTACGGTGATGGGTGTGAAGCCTGTACCCTATCGCGCCGCGCGCCGCGCCCAGCGGGCGGCCATCGTTCTGGCCATTCCCGCCATCCTCCTTTTCCTGGTCGCCGGCTCGGTGGCCTGGGCCGTCAACGATCCTGGCCTCTACCGCAACGGCTTCCAACGCTATCACACGTCCCAGCGGTCCGGCATCTCCGACGTTGACCTGATAGTCATCGGCGCCGAACTTCGCCGCTACTTCAACACCTCCGCCGAACTCCTGGCGGTACGCGCGCCCATCTACGGCGTCGAGCAGGCGGTTTTCAACCAGCGCGAAATCGCCCACATGTACGACGTCAAGAGCCTGGTCCGCGGTACCTACTGGGTGGCGCTCGGCTCGGCGTTGTGGATACTGTCCACGATTGCCCTCGTGATCGTTATGGACCGCGGGGCATGGTCTGCACAGGCAATCCGGTTGGCCATCTGGGGTGGCTCCGTAACCTTGATTTCGGTCTTCGCGGTCGGTCTGGCGGCCCTCGCCAGCTTCGCGCAACTCTTCCTGCTCTTCCACCGCCTGAGTTTCGCCAACGACCTCTGGATACTCGATCCCCGCACCGACTACCTGCTCATCCTGTTCCCCGCGGGTTTCTGGTTCGACGCCACCATGCGGGTCGCCCTGACCTCGGTGCTTGGCGCGGTGCTGCTCCTGTCCGCCGGTGTCGCCGTGCTCGGTTATCGCCGATGGACCGCATATCGGCGACGCAACCCCGTTCCGCCACCCGCCGACCCGTCAGCCAGTTAGCGCTTCGGGGATCACGTCGCGGGGTAAATCTTCACTCCGAAGGCGGTTCAGGGAGCCGTCCCAGCAACGACTCCAACCCCAGCATCCCGCACAGTTCTTCCAGGGCGGGCCGGCACACCCCGGTCCATCGCAGCTGTTCCGGCTCTGTCTCGCTCAGGGGCACATCCAGCCTGAGCGTGGCGAGATTGCGGTAGAGCAATGCGTCTTCCCATTGCTCGGTCAGCGCGGCCATCAGGTTGCCGGCCCCACGCACCTTGACGTCCCAACTCGCCATGTCAGAGGGAATGTCCTCTATACGGCCATAGCGGCTCAGCACCGTCGCCGTGGAACGCGCCCCCCAGCGCGGTATGCCAGGTATCCCATCTGCGGAGTCACCCACCAGCGCCAGGTAGTCCGCTATGGCGCAAGGCGGTACCCCAAACTTCTCCACCACTCCGGCCTCGTCGATAACGTCCCCCTTGCGCCGGTCCAGCATCACCACCCGCTGGCCTGACACGACTTGAGACATATCCTTATCAGGTGAACACATCACCACCTGCTCTACGTCAGGGATTTCTGCAAAGCGCACCGCAGCGGTCGCTATGACGTCGTCCGCCTCAAACTCTTCCATGGGCCAAACGGTAATGCCCAACGCGGCAGTGATCTGTTCGGCCAGCGGGAATTGCGCCAGCAGGTCCGGCTCCACGCCATCACCGGTCTTGTAGCCGTCGAATAGGTCGTTGCGGAAAGAGCGGATCACACTGTCAAACGCCACCGCGATGTGCGTTACGTCGGGCTGGCCCAGCAAAGCAATCAGCGACTGTGCCAATCCGTGTGTCGCCTTGACATCCCGCCCGTCGGGAGCGGTGCGCCCCGGGCGCGGGGAGTAGTGGGCCCGAAACAGCTCGAAAGTGCCGTCAACCAGGTGGATCTTCATCGTCCACAGCGCCTTACTCTTCTGCGCCGCTGTCAAACAGCGCGAAGATCCGTTGCCGCACTTCGAAGACGAACTCAGACATTACCGGTTCTCCGCTGATGGTCTCCGGATCTTCAAGCGTCTCCATCTCCGCACCCGTACGATACACGTAGACCCGCCGGCGGTACGGGTCGATCAGCCACCCCAACTGCGCGCCATTGGCCATATACCGCTCCATCTTGCGCTGCAGCGGTGGCAGCGTATCCGTACCCGACACTATCTCCGCGACAAACGCGGGACAAACGGTGATGGCCCTGTCTTCGGCAACGGACGGTAGTGCTGAAACCTGCTCGGGCGACAGCCAAAGTGCGTCGGGTCGGATCCGAGAACCGTCTGGCAAGCGCATGTTGGCGTTCGCGCCGTAAGTCTCACCCCCGTGCTCCTCTTCCCAATTGCCTATGGCGTTCAGCAATCGAAATTCGGCTCTGCCACCACCTCGGTTTACCATAGGATTGATTATTAGCTCCCCTTCGGCGGTCAACTCCAGGTAAAACCCGCGCCCCTCATTCGCCCGCTCAAAACCAACAAACCACTGGTCGATCTCGTCGTCGGTGAGTTTGCCGACGACCGACTCAAGAATGGGGCGGATGTTTACCGACAGCGGCCGTTTGAGCGCGAATTCGTCTCCGTCCGCGGGAACGACGGCATCTTTAGCCGTGGAGGCCGTGGCCATGGCAGTCCAACCTTTGCCTAGTCCAGATACCGATAGCCAGGGAGCGTGAGGAACTCTACGAACTCATCCGACAGCACGATTTCGTCCAGCAGCTCTACCGCCTTGTCCAGCGCGCCCGGGTTGTCCTGCCCCCGCTGCTCCACCAACGCCGCCGCTTCCTGCGCGCGCACCTGACGGTACAACTCAGCCGTGATCGGCCGCCCGTCAACCAGGCTAGACCCGTGGTGCAGCCATTGCCACAGCTGCGAGCGGGAGATCTCCGCGGTCGCCGCGTCCTCCATCAGCCCGTAGATGGCAACGGCTCCGTTGCCCCGCGTCCAAGCGTCGATGTACTGCAAGGCCACGCTGACGTTGTTCCGCAGACCGGCCTCGGTTATCTGTCCTTCCGGGACCGCCAGCAGGTCGTCCGGCGCGATGCGCACTTCGGGGATCACCGACAATTGGTTGTCCCTTGCAAAAGCCGACTGGAACACATCCAGCACCGGTTCAACCAACCCGGGGTGAGCGATCCAGGCCCCGTCGAACCCTTGATCCGCTTCACGCTGCTTGTCGGATCGAACCTGCGCGAAGGCCGCCTCGTTGGCCGCCGCATCATCCCGACGTGGAATGAACGCCGACATGCCACCCAAAGCGTGTGCGCCCCGCCGGTGGCAGGTGTTGACTAGCAGTTGCGCCGCCGAGGTCAGGAAATGTGTCGCCATCGTCACCTGCGCCCGGTCGGGGAACACCATGTCCGCCCGCTTGTTGAACACCTTGATGACGCTGAAAATGTAGTCCCACCGACCCAGATTCAGGCCTGCCGGTCGCTCCCGCAGTTCGTATAGGATCTCCTCCATCTCGAACGCCGCCAGGATGTGCTCGATGAGAACCGTCGGGCTGATGGTCCCGGTCGGGATTGCCAACCGCTCCTCGGAGTACGTGAACACGTCGTTCCAGAGGCGCGCCTCCAGGTACGACTGCAACTTCGGCAGGTAGTAATAGGGACCCGTCCCGTGGCTCCGCTGCGCCACATGGTTGTGAAACACGGTGAGGCCAAAATCGAAAAAACTGCCCGCCACGGGTTCGCCGTCAACCAGCACGTGCCGCTCCATCAGGTGCAGCCCTCGCGGCCTCACGCACAGCGTCGCCAGCTCCTCGTTCAGCCGGTACTGCCGTCCGTCCGCCGCCTCGTCGCTGATGGTGCGCCGGTAGGCGTCGCGCACGTTCGCCTGGCCGTCCAGCGTCGGCAGCCACGCCGGCGAGTGCGCATCCTCGAAGTCGGTCATGTAGACCTGCGCACCGCAGTTCAGCGCGTTGATCACCATGCGCCGGTTGGACGATGGCCCGGTGATCTCCACCCGCCGGTTCCTCAGGTCTGTCGGCGCCGGCTGAACCCGCCAGTCACCTTCGCGCACGCTCCGCGTTTCCGTCAGGAAATCCGGCGTCGCCCCAGCGTCTATCTCCGCCTTCCGTCGCGCTCTTGCCTGCATCAACCGCCGTCGCGTGGTCTCAAAGTTGCGATGCAGCTCGGCGACGAACTCCAGCGCGTCGACGCTCAGTACATCAGCGTACTGCGCCGGTACTGCACCAAGTATCTGAATGCTATCGTTTGCCATGCTTACCCGCCCCAATCGAGTTGTCTCGAACGCCTACTCGCTGTCTCCGGCAGGATCCGCCGGCTCAGGATCGGTGGCCGCCGAAACTGGATAACGGCCGTCGCCGTGGTGGTGGGCTGCTAGAAGCAGCAACACACCGCAGCAATTGCAGTGCGGGAGCCTCCGGCGACAGCTAGCGTCGCGGGTGCCCGTGGTCCTCGACGCGCGCTTGATGTCGGCGGCCTTCGAAGGCAGGCCGCTCATTACGTCCCGAAATCCGCCTCGGTAAACTGAGCCGCCATAGAGAACCACTCCAAATACGCCGGCAGCATACATAAACACCATGACGACGAACAGGATGCTTTCGCTCATGACCTTGCCCCTTGAGCTGAGGCTTTGCCCTACCCCGCTCGTAGCCCCAGATATGTCAGGCCCTGCAACGCCGATGCACCCAACGACAACCCGTTCGCCAACCCGGCGTCGAACTTCCGCTGCAACTCCCGCATCTGGTAGGCCACCGGCTGCATCCCCTCCGAACGGTGCGCCGCCGTCTCCGCAAGCGTCTCGTATGCCTGGTCCAGCGACCAGTAGAACGACAGCAGCCAGGACAGTTCACGCTCGTTGGTGGGTGAAGGAGCGTCGCTGATATCCATGATGGTGTTGACCACCTTGGTGTAGCGCAAGATCCCCGCCTTGTCCTGCTGATCCCGTCCGTAGTAACGCCGCCGCATCAGCTCGACCACCCGTTCAGCGTAGTCCTCTTCGCCAAAGATGTTGACCGGCAGCCAGTCCTGACGCAGGTCAACCACCTCGTTCCCCTCTCCGTCCAGGATCGCAACCGCTACCTCCGACCGCAGCATGCCGTCATACTCGAACTTGACCGCGTTCCGCAGCAGCGCTTCCTGCAGCATCATCGTCAGCTCGCGCGGTATCTTGCGGTAACGCGAACCCGACGCTTCTTCGTTGCTGTCGGCTCCGACTCCCCCGGTGTTGAACGCGTAATACTCCTGCGGCATCCCGCCCCAGGCCAACTGCTGCAGAACGTGGTAAAGCAGGTTGGCGTTCTCGTCCTCTAGGCCAATGATGAACGGGTCAGAGAAATACTCCACGTAGGGCCGGCCGATTGCTCCGATCGCCGCTCCCATTTGCACCGCCTCTCCATACATCAGTACCCTGATGTACTGCTCCAGGCTCAGCCGGCGCAGGGGCGGTATCACCGTGTTCTGCCGCATCACTTCCTGCCAGAACACCCGGTCCGTGCTTTCCATCGGTACATGCACCGAATCGCTCAGCCGGCCTCCGGTAATCTTCCCAATCAGTCCCGCCGCTCCCTTGCGCTGCAATAGCCCTCGACGCGACAGGATCATTCGCATATTGCGTACGGGGTTTTCCAGGTAGTTGGGTTCTTGGCTGTCCACGTGCACGGGCACGTTTTCCAGCGTCTCATCTGGGGAAGTGACTCCCGGCGCGCCCCGCAGCACGTCATAGGTAATGGGATCGTCCTCCCGCGTCAAGCCGAAGGGCACCGCGTAGAAATTGTTCTCCGTGCCGTCAATGGCGTGGGAAATCATCGCACGCCGCCCGCCTCGATTGCTCGGGATAGGATCGCCCAATGGCTGCAGCAGCACGATGTCGTCGTTCATCGGGTAGACCCCTTCGTCGGGGTCGGTTGTCAGCCCCAGCACTCCGGCCAACTCGCTGTTTGCCAACTCCACCATGATAGTCAGCGTGCTCTTTCCGTGCAGCGAAGGGCCGACGGTAACCAGGGCTGTATTTGCGACGTCTCCGTCCAGTTTGCGGACCCGCGCCATGCTCAGCGCCGCCTGCACCGCTAGGCCGTTCTTCTGCTTCACCTGGTGCATCGCAATCGACAACGGGCCCATCTTATGCTCGCCCACGTAGTCGAACCCGAAGTGCAGCGATAGTCCGCGAGTGGGAGCCTTGAATACCAGTTGCGTCATCCCAGCGTCCCGCAACTGGGCTTTCAGGTCCTCGTCCAGGTCCAGATCGTCCATCCAGTGCGGGACCGAAACCTCCAGGATGTCCGGCGGCTCCTGCCACTGTTCCTGAGGCAAATCGAAGGTCAGGCGCCGCCACATGTACGGGGCCTGCATGTATCGCGTCCCGAACAGCAACTGTCTGGCGTGAAAAGACCGCTCCGGCGCATCGCAAATCTGCCGGTCGGTCTGCACTATGCCCTCTCCGCTCGCGAAGTGGGCCTCCATTTTGTCGCACGCTCGGTTGAACACCCGGGTGAACAGTCGCTGGTTTTCCTCGGAGAAAGCCAGGGCGTCCCGGTTGCGGGTGAACCCTTCCACGAAATACTGCGTCAGGTCGGGCCGGCGCACCACTCCCAGCTGGCTGAAGAACGCCAACCCTCCGTTGTCCAGCCGGAATACCGTCTCTGGCCAGACCTTGGTGGCGGCGCGGCCGGCAGCGTTGGCTTCCGTCGCCTCAGATTCCAGCGCGTCCGCCTCCGCCAGCAACTCCGACCGATTTTGCTCCGGCAAATCCTGGAAGATCGGCATCCTCCCGACAATCCACTCTTCTGACGGATTGTACAAAGGACTGTCGACGCGCTGCCCCCGCCGCGCTATGGCACACAGCCGCGTCAGGGCCACTTCGAAATCAGGGACGATTTCGGGTCCGGACAGGGGCGACTTGGCATCGGGCCGGTCGGCGGTATTGGCGATAGGGCTAGTCAAGGTATCTCTCCCGGGAAACGGAGTGCGAGGGGGTGGCCGCAGCAGTCGCCAGCCGCCTTCCAGCGCGTCAGATCGAACACATGTCAGCCGATGGCAGTCTGGTTAAACGAGGGCATTGGGTTGCACAATCGCAAGGCCGCCGGCGCCACCAAATATGAGCAGAAATACTGCGAGAATATGCTACCCCTAACCGCCCCTACTGTCAAAAACCCGGCGCGCAAATTCCCGCCTTTTCATGCTCCTATCCAGCCACGATGCAACAATCGTCGCCCGCCTCGAAAGCCCGCCGGACCAATGATTGGTTATGGACGTAGTCAATAGTCGGTTCCGCCAGTTTCGTCGCTCGACACGCGATCTGCTGGTTGTAGCAGTCGCGATCGCGGTGGTCGTTGCTTTTGTCTTTCTCCTCAATCTTTGGCTGACCGATCCCGACCATACCAATGCTGACATCGGAAGGATCAGCGACATAGTTAGCATTGTCCAACTGTCTGCCGCCGCCGTCATCATCGTCGCGGGAGGTGTATTTGCCTACCGAAAACTGCAACTATTCCGCGATTTCGAACCACATCTCACGGTCACTCGATCAGCCACGCACCGCACCGTTGGCGCGCAATACGTGCATATCGCGGTAACCGGAACCTTGCACAATAGCTCCAAGGTCAGGGTAGAGATACGTGAAAGTTTCTTCAGGCTGCACCAGATCCAGCCTTTTGACGACGAATATATCGAAGCTCTTTATGAGGCAGCGTTCAACTCCGAAACCCACACGGATATCGACTGGCCTGTGCTGGACGAAGCATTCCACCGCCTGGCGCCCAATGAGCTAGTTATTGAGCAGGGAGAGTACCATCACGAACCTTGTGAATTCATCGTATCCAGAGATGTTGAAACCGTACTGATATATTCGTACTTCTATAACTCCGCTCATTTTGAACATTCACATTCCGCTCAAGGATGGACGGCTACAACAGTCTATTATATGGTAGAAATAGGCTACCATGGTGCTGATTAACCGAGGGGACTCATGTTACCTGGCAATAAACAACCCGAAATTAGAGGTCGGCGCGTACGACTGATAGAAGGTACCGCCCCGCGCGTGGCATCCCCCAAAGCTTGGGATCCAGACAACCCCCCCGGTGGTAAGCTGTCGCAGGGAACGAAACCGTCCGGGCAATCTTAAATCGTCTAGAAATACCCACGATATGAACCGAGGTCGAGAGATGTCCAACGAGGAGCCACGTTCTGCTCAGCATAATAGGAGCCTCTCAGGTTGTTCTGAGAGCCTGTCTACGATCTTTTGAGGATTAGCACCATGAAGGCAAGCACCGCCATTTGCAGGCTGGTATTGAGCTTCCTTTCACAGTTCTTCCAGAGTCGGCGGCACTTTTCCAGCCAGGCGAAAGATCGTTCCACCACCCATCGCTTTGGAAGCACCACGAAGGTGTGCAGTTCGTTGCGTTTCACGACTGCCACTGCGGCTCCCAACCGGCTTTGCACCGCAGCGGCAAAGGGCTTCCCGGTGTAACCCCCGTCGACCAGCACCTTTCGGACTTGGCTGAGGTCGGCCCGGTTTTCGTCAAACATCGCCAAAGCCCCAGCCCGGTCGGCAACATTGGCGGTAGTCACGTGTATCGCATGGGGCAATCCTTGCGTGTCCACCGCGATGTGACGCTTGATTCCGGACACCTTCTTGCCCGCGTCATAGCCCTTGCTATCGGCACTGTCCGTGTTCTTGACGCTCTGGGAGTCCACGATGCAGAAGCTGGTCTGCTCTTTCCGTCCATTGCTTTGCCGGACCGCGCCAACCGATTTTTAAGGACTTGCTCCAGAATGGATTCTTTCGCCGGGCCAGGCTGCTCGCTCCATTGCCGGAAATACTGGTAGCAAGTGCGCCAATTGGGGAAGTCCGCAGGCAGCATTCGCCACTGGCACCCGCTTTTCAAGAGGTACAGCACGCCGCAGCAAACGTCATATAAGTCCACGGTGCGGGGTTTGGTCCGGCGGCGAGCCGACTCCAACGTCGGCAGAATCCGGGCGAATTGCTTTCGGCTGATGTCGCTGGGATAGGAATGAGACATGATTACCCCTTCACTGATAATAGTCTCAACTTAACCTATTTCAGAGATCGTAGGCAGGTTCTGAGAGGGGCGCTGCTCCCAAGGCCAACCAAGTTAAAGCTTGGGATCCTAGCAAGCCCCCCGGCGGCAAGCTCCATCCCAAATTCAAGCCTTCGGCCGTAAACCAGCGCGCCGAAACCTGACGCCGGAAATCCATTTGCACAAAACTGATCAGCACGGCCCGCCGTGCTGTCTCTTTGTGAACCTCTGGGTAGTCCGGATCGTCATCTGCAGTTCATCACCCGCCGGCCGCCAACCCCAATGATCCACCGCCTGAAGTCTCGTATCGCCTACCCGCCGGCCTTGCTCGCCGGTCTCTTGCTGGCCTTGGCGGTTGCCTGCACTCAAGATGCGATCCCCCCGCCGACCCCGTCCAGCCCCGCCACAGAGCCAACACCGGTCCGGTCCGCCGCAGAAACCTCCGAGCCTCCGCTGGAAGCCGTCGACCCATTCGTGGCCGGCGGACGTTTCGACGCAGTCCAGAGACGCGGTCATCTCGTCTGCGCCAACAACATCAACGTCGCCGGTTTCGGCGCCATCGACCCAGACCGCAACACCGTCGGCTTCGACATCGACCTCTGCCGCGCCATCGCCGCCGCCGTCCTTGGCGACCCTGACGCCCTGGAATTGCGCCCCACTGTTGCGGCCGCCCGCGGTCCCGTCATCCAGTCGGGCGAGGTCGATTTATGTCACGCAACACCACCTGGACCAGCTCCCGAGACGCCCAGTGGGAGAACTTCGCTCCCACCATGTTCTACGACGGCCAGGGATTCATGGTGCTCAAATCCCTCGGCGTCGTATCCCTGCCCGAACTGGACGGCTCCAGCGTCTGCGTACAGCAGGGCACCACCACCGAGCTCAACCTCCAGGACTACATCAACCAGAACGACCTGGATATCTCCATCCTGACCTTCGAGGATTTCGCGGCCAGCGAGGCGGCCTACGCCAGCGCCCAGTGCGACGCCATGACCGCCGACCGCTCCGGGCTGGTCAGCATCCGCTCTGGTCTCGCCGACCCCAACGCCCATATCATCCTGCGCGAGGTCATTTCCGAAGAGCCACTCGGACCCGTGGTACCCCACGGTGACGAGCAATGGTTCGACATCGTCAAGATGGTGATGTCCGTCCTCATCTATGCCCAGGCCTACGGCGTTACCTCAGACACCGTCCCAACCACACCCACTGGCAATAGCGCCGTCGACCGAATCTTCGGCCTCGAAGGCTCCTTCGGCCAGGAGAGCGTGGGCCTGTCGCCCACCGTCGCCCAGAACGTCATACGAGCCGTAGGCAACTATGGCGAGATATACGACCGTCAGACCGTCACCTCACGCCCCTGGGCTTGGAACGACGCGGCAGCCGTAACGCTCTTTGGGCCGACGCCCCATGCGTCAATTGCCCCAGGGGCGGCCAGATCTACGCCCCTCCACTGCGCTAGCCGTTTGCCCTGTTGTTGCGCCACCGGACCGGGGCATTCGCGGCAAGTATGGGCATGACCGGGCCCAAAAACGGATACAATGGACCCGTCATCGTCCATCATACGGACCTGCTCAGAACGCTTCGACCGGAACAACTATAACCGCCTTCTCAGGAGGTGCCACAGTGGTTAACAGCATTGATACCCGCCTCCCCATCGGCGACATCCTGGATCTGCAGACCGATCGCTTCCCCGAGCGCGAAGCCCTCGTCCATGCCGCCACCGGCGACCGGCTCACCTACCGAGAGTTTCATGCCGAGGTGGAACGCGTGGCCCGAGGCCTCCTGTCCATCGGCATCGAAAAGGGCCAGCACGTTGGCATCTGGGCCACCAACTACACCGAGTGGGTGCTGTCCCAGTTCGCCACCGCGAAGATCGGCGCCGTCCTCGTCACCGTCAACCCGGCCTACCGCACCCACGAACTCGCCTACGTGCTGGAGCAGGCCCAGATCAGCGCCCTGGTGTTCATCGGCCGTTTCCGAACCTCGGACTACGGGTCGATGGTCAACGAGCTGGTTCCCGAGCTCGCAGCCGCGTCGCCCGGTGAGCTCAACTCCACTCGCTTCCCCCACCTGCGCCATGTCATCTTCATCCCGCCCCACGACGACGCCTCCACCCCCACTCCCCCCGGCATGTGGCGCTGGGACGACCTGCTGACCCTCGCCGAGCAGACGAGCCCCGACGACCTCCGCCACCTCCAGGCCCAGTGCGGCCCCGACGATGTCATCAACATCCAGTATACCTCTGGCACCACTGGTAACCCCAAGGGCGCGATGCTCACCCACCACAACCTGGTCGCCAACGCCCTGCACGTCGGCGACGCCATGGAGATGGACGAGCGCGATCGCCTCTGCATCCCCGTGCCCTTCTATCACTGCTTCGGATGCGTCATGGGCAGCCTCAACTGCGTCGTCCACGGCTCCACCATGATCATCCCCGCTCAGCACTTTGATCCCCTCCAGACCCTGCGCGCCATATCCACTGAGCGCTGCACCGCCGTCCACGGTGTGCCAACCATGTTCATCGCTCAGCTCGGCCATCCCGACTTTGCCCAGTTCGACCTCGCCTCCCTACGGACCGGCATCATGGCCGGTTCCCCCTGTCCCATCGAGGTTATGCGCGAGGTCATCGACCGCATGGGCGCGGACCGCATCACCATCGCCTACGGCCAGACCGAGGCTTCCCCGGTCGTCACCCAGACCCTCGCCGACGACAGCATCGAGCGCCGCGTCTCCACCGTGGGCAAGGTCCTGCCCAATGTGGAGGTTCGCCTGGTTGATCCCGACAGCAATCAGCTGGTGGAGATCGGCCAGCAGGGCGAGCTCCAGACCCGCAGCAGCATGGTGATGAAGGGCTACTTCAACATGCCCGAGGCTACCGCCGACGCCATCGACGCCGCCGGCTGGCTGCACACCGGCGACCTCGCCACCGTCGATGAGGACGGCTATTACAAGATCACCGGCCGCCTCAAGGACATGATCATCCGTGGCGGTGAGAACGTCTACCCCCGCGAGATCGAGGAATTCCTGTACACCCACCCGGAGATCGACGATGTGCAGGTTATCGGCGTGCCCGACCAGCGGTTCGGCGAGGAAGTCATGGCGTGGGTCCGCCTCAAGCCCGACGCCGACGCCACTGAAGAATCAATCCGCGATTTCTGCCGCGGCAAGATCGCCCACTATAAGGTCCCCCGCTACGTCAAGCTCACCGACGAATTCCCCATGACCGTCACCGGCAAGGTCCAAAAGTTCCGCATGCGCGAACAGTCCATCGCAGAACTGGGCCTGCAAGCAGCGGCCGGCGTTCAAACCGCGTGATTCTGTGCTGACCCGCCTCATCCTGCCGGCCGTCCTCCTGTTCGTCCTGCTGGTAGTACCGACGGTGTCCGCGGAGTTGATAGCGCCCCACCATCCTGAGCGGGGTACCCTGGCGTCCCGGCTGGCTCCGCCAGCATGGCACGACGGTGGCAGCGGTAAGCACGTCCTCGGCACGGACCATCTGGGGCGCGACATCCTGAGCCGGGTCATCCACGGCGGGCGTATTCAACTGCTGCTGGTTTTGGGAACCCTGGGCAGTGGAGGGATTCTCGGCGTCATTTTGGGTTATGCTGCCGGCAGCCGGGGCGGTTGGCGAGATGCCGCAATAATGAGAGCAGTGAGCGCAGCGCGCTGGATTTTCGTTGGGCTGGGGTTGTTGGGTTTGTGGTTTGACCTGGTTCTGGGTCTCATTTTCACACTCGTCGCGCTTCTGGTCATCGCGCCGCGAGGGAACTTTCGCCAGCGATTCCGAAGTTTCCGGAATCTCCGCAGTTTTGTGGAAAACCCGGCGATACGTCGGCTGACTGATACGGTGCAGTTCTGCGGGGTGTTCCTGCCGTCCCTGTTTTTGACCGCAATGTTGGGGCCAAACACCGTGTCGTTAGTAGGTGTGATTGCGCTGGCCTTGGTCCCGTCCTACGCTCAAGCCACTCGGGAATGGGTACGCCGGGAACGGGAGTTTCCCCAATCATCCCGTGCCCGCCCATTCAGACGGTTGGCCTCGCTGGTCGCCCTGCACACTGGCATCATAATCGGCCTGACAACTTGGGTTAGTTACTTGGGAACAGGAGTCCCGCATCCCAGTCCGAGCTGGGGTTTGATGCTGTCCGATGGGCGGAGCTTGCTCGTTACGGCCTGGTGGATAGCTGCTTTTCCTGCTCTGGCGATAGCGATGACGATAGCAAGCGCCATCGCGCTGCACAAATGTCTCGCCCGGCAGGCAAACCGCGCGGAAGCCCGCGCCTGAGCCGTCCACACATACCCGGTTTGAGGCAGAAAGTCGTCAGCATCTGAATTTGCAGGACCGGAGCCGTCCCGTGGAAAAACACCCAATCCTGAAAATCCTTCAATCCGGTGAATCCAGATTCTGACGACCTCCGGACAACCGGCCCAACGAAGCGACCAGTGCCTCCGCCTCCGCCGGTCCCCGCAGCTCAATCACCCGAAGGTGCGGAAACTCCCCGTCGTCGAAAATCCGCCGGTACTCCCGCCGCACCCGCCGGTGGCTGGTCACTGCCCACAGGATGATCGAGTCCCGGCTGAGGAAGGACTTCCTGAAACTTTCCCGGTTGCCCGAGAACAGTTCTTCCCGCGTTATCGCCCGTCTGATGGTACCTCGACTTTGTACAAAAGCTAGCAGAATTATAAGAACAGGGTAAGCTCGACCAAATCACTACAAGAGGTCGAGCATGCCTACCCTGCCCGCAGTCATAGTAACCCTGCTGCTGCCCTTTGAGCACCTGTTTGACCCCAGGACCTGGCGCAAGGCTCAACTCCTGGCGGTAGGAGCGATCCTGTCTCCCGGCAAGCGCACCGTGTCCTCCGCCCTCAACATCCTGGGGATTGGGCAGCACGGCGACTTCGCCATCTATCACCACGTGCTCAACCGCGCCCAGTGGTCGCCACTGCGACTGAGCCGGGTGCTGTTGCTGCTGGTGGCCGGGCGCCTTGGTTCGTCCACCGAGCCGTTGGTGTTCGGCATTGACGAGACGGTGGACCGACGCTGGGGCCGGAAGATTGCGGCCAAGGGGCGGTACCGGGATCCCGTACGCTCTACCGACGACCAGGTGGTGATGACTCCCGGACTGCAATGGGTGAGCCTGATGTTGCTGACGCGTATCGGATGGGCGGGTCGACACTGGGCGCTGCCGTTTTTGACCGCGCTGGTGGTGTCGGCCCGCTATGACCGACGCAAAGGCCGCCGGCACAAGACGGTCACCGACTACGCCCAGCAGATGCTGGTCTGCCGGCGCCGGTGGCTGCCGGACCGGGACCTGGTGGTGGTGGCCGATGGCGGCTACGCCAAGCGGGAGTTCCTGCGGCATTGCCAGGGCATGTCGAAGCCCGTTGTCGTCGTCACCAAACTGCGCAAGGATGCGTCCCTGCACCAGCCCGCGCCAGCGCGGCGGCCCGGCCAGATCGGGCGGCCCCGGGTGGTCGGAGCGCGACTGCCCAATCCCACTGCGGTACTGGACGATCCCGCTACCCAATGGACCCCCTACCGCGCCACCGGTTCCGACGGCAGTACCACCATGGTCGAGCTCGCTTCGGGCGTGGCGCTGTGGTACCACGGCGGGCCGCCGCGCCTTCCCATACGTTGGGTCGTCGTCAGATACCTGGCGGAGCGCCGCGGGCCCTATGCCTTGCTATGCACCGACGTCGCGGCGGAACCGCTGCGGATATTGCAGTGGTATCTGCTGCGGTGGCAGGTCGAGGTGACCTTTGAGGAGCTGCGGGCTCACCTGGGCATGGAAACCCAGCGCCAGTGGTCGGAACGAGCCATCGCGCGGACCACCCCCGCGCTCTTTGGCTTGTTCAGCGTGGTGACGCTGGCGGCGGATATCCTGATCGGTCAGCAGGGTGGCATGGCTCCGCGCACCACGGCATGGTATGACAAGACCAGCCCTTCCTTCGCCGACGCCATCGCCCTGGTCAGACGACACCTCTGGGTGCAGCAGGGTACTTTTATGCCGTCCGAGCGCGAGCACGAATCGATAAAAGTCCCGCGCCTCTTGTACCGCAGGATGCTCGACACGCTAGCCTATGCCGCTTGATTGTACAAAGCCGAGCCGCTGACTCCGATATACGGAAAGTCCCGGTCGCTCTGTACCACCGACTGATAGATTCGTTGGCCTACGCCGCTTGAATTGCGCAAAGTCCAGCTAAGGCCGGGTGCTATACTGTCGGACAGTTCGATGCCCCGATTAAGCCGTGTGCTATATTGAGGGTCGCCAGACGTACGTTTGCTGGGCGCTGTCGCCGCCTGCGCCCGCCGATATTGAGGGTTGCCTTTTTATGACCACAGCCCAGCGTCAAGTTGAGCTCCGATTCGATGCCATAGGAATTGACCGCAAATGGCAGGAGCGATGGGAACGCGACGGGATATACCGGGTCGACGACAACGACCACCGTCCGAAGTGGTTCGAAATGACCATGTACCCGTACCCATCGGGCGACCTGCACATCGGCCACTGGTACGCCATGGCGCCGTCGGATGCCCACGCTCGATTCCGCCGTATGCAGGGCTACAACGTGCTGCATCCCATCGGATTTGACGCCTTCGGTCTGCCAGCCGAAAATGCTGCTATATCCCGGGGGATTCATCCCTACGAGTGGACCATGGCGAACGTGGATAACATGCGCCGCCAACTGCGTTCACTCGGCGCGATCTACGACTGGGACCGAGAAGTGGTCTGCTGCCTTCCGGAATACTACCGCTGGAACCAGTGGTTTTTCATCAAGTTGTTCGAGCGGGGGTTGGCGTACCGTGCCAAGGCGCCGGTGGTCTGGTGCCCTTCATGCCAGACCGTGCTGGCCAACGAGCAGGTGCTCAACGGGGTCTGTGAGCGGTGTGAGACGCCGATCACGCGCCGCGACTTCGAGCAGTGGTTTTTCCGCATCACAGACTACGCGGACGAACTGCTGGACTTCGACACGCTCGAGGAGTGGCCGGAAAAGATCCTGACCATGCAGCGGAACTGGATCGGCCGCAGCGAGGGCGTGGAGATCGGTTTCGACATATCCGACTACGGTATCGAAGAGCGGGAGATCCGCACCTTCACCACGCGCATCGACACCATATTCGGCGTGACTTTCCTGGTGCTGGCCCCGGAGCACCCCCTGGTGTCCAAGCTCACTTCGGAAAGTCGCCGGGCAGAGGTCAAAGCCTACGTTGACCAGGCCCGCGCCGCTTCCGAGATCGACCGGCTGTCCACCGACCGGGAGAAGACCGGCGTCTTCATCGGGGCCTACGCGCGTAACCGCCTGAGCAACGAGAAGGTGCCCATCTACGTGGCCGACTACGTGCTGACCACCTACGGCACCGGCGCGGTGATGGGTGTCCCCGCCCACGACCAGCGGGACTACGACTTCGCCCGGAAGTATCGCCTGCCCGTCCGCACCGTCATTGCTCCCATAACTTGGGACGGACGGGAACCGACGGAGGCTTTCATCGGCGACGGTTTTATGACCAACTCCGGTGCCTACGAGGGCATGACGAACGAAGAGGGCATAGAAGCCATCGCCAAGGACGTGGAGAAACGCGGCTGGGGACGCCGGACCGTCACCTATCGCCTCCGCGACTGGCTCATTTCCCGCCAGCGCTACTGGGGCACCCCCATTCCCATGGTCTATTGCGACGAGTGCGGCGTGCAGCCGGTGCCCGAAGCGGATTTGCCCGTCCTCCTGCCCGAGGACGCTGAATTCCGGCCCACCGGGGAATCTCCCCTGGCCATCAACGAGTCCTTCGTGAACACGGAGTGCCCAAAATGCGGTGGCCCGGGTCGGCGGGAAACGGACACCATGGACACCTTCATGGACTCGTCCTGGTACATGCTCCGCTATTGCACCCCGCAGTTTAGCGACGGGCCCTTCGAGCCCCAGGCTACGTCCGACTGGATGCCGGTCCAGCAGTACACCGGCGGCGCCGAACACGCAGTCATGCACCTGCTCTACAGCCGGTTCTTCATCAAGTCGCTGCGGGACATGGGTATGCTCGACATCGACGAGCCCTTCCTGCGCCTGTTCAACCAGGGCGTGATCCTGGGTAGCGACCACGAAAAGATGAGCAAGAGCCGCGGCAACGTGGTCAATCCCGACGACGTGGTCGGCCAGGTCGGCGCCGACGCCGTGCGCTGCTTCCTCATGTTCATTGGCCCCTGGGACCAGGGAGGCCCCTGGAGTGACGAGGGTATCAACGGCGTGGTCCGCTGGCTCAACCGCGCCTGGAGCCTGGTGGAACACGATCCCGCGCAACTGGACGACAGCCCTTCTGAACCCACAGCCGTCCGGGACACGCAGCGCGTCCTGCACCAGACCATCCGCAAGTGCTACGCAGACCTCGACAAGTTCAAGTTCAACACCACCATCGCCTCGCTCATGGAGCTGGTGAACCATCTGAGCCAGGCTTGGAACGACCATTCGGTGGACAGTGCCACCTGGCGCGACTGCATCGAGAAGTTCCTGCTCATGCTCGCTCCTATCGCACCTCATGTGGCGGAAGAGTGGTGGGAACGGACCGGCCACGTCTACAGCATCCACCAGCAACCCTTCCCCACCTGGGACGAAGAACTGGCAGCGGGTGGGATGATCACCTTGGTTCTACAGGTGAACGGCAGGGTGAGAGACCGGGTGGTAGTGGCATCAGGCGTAACCGAAGAAGACGCTACGTGGTATGCGTACCACAGCCCACGCGTCCAATCCCACATCGACGGGAAGACCGTGCGGAACGTCGTGTACGTCCCCGGCCGGTTGGTCAACGTGGTCGTGGGCTAGCCGGACAACATGGGTGACATTTTCGCCAAACTGGGAATATGGTCAGCGGACGGGTCCAACCTCCGCGATGTGGACATGCGCGTGGACACAGGCGCGTCCTACAGCCAACTCCCCGGGGATATGCTCGTTGAATTGGGCTGGACCCCAAGTCTGCCCCCGCGTTACGCCGATCTTGCCGACGGTACTCAGATGATGGTTGAACTGGGAGAGGTCAAAATCCAGTACAACGAAGATGTCCTATCTCGCATTTTCATCTTCGGAGAAAGTAGCTGCCCGAAACTGTTGGGCAGCGATACCCTTCAGGGCCTTGGCATGGGCGTCGACCCGGTGAATCACCGTCTGATCAACGTGGTGGCGCACCGGTGATCTACCCAACGATTGAGCTACGTGTCGCAACTTCGTACCGCCGTGCCCTGCAAGCATTGGGTTCCTGCAGTGCGGCGTCTCAATGTTTTCGCGCTGCCAAGTCAATGAAACGTCCAACTGTCTGACCAGATGACCCTCGTTGAAAAATACGCCCTGCTCCCGGAGGAGATCGACCGTCTGAGCCTCGTCATGGTGGCCGACAGCCTGCGTGGAGATGCGGACGCGGTTGGCCTGCCGGAAGCGGAACGCTATGTGCTGCACCGTATCGTTCGGGCCGAGGGCGACCCGGAGATAGCCGCCGACGTGCGCTTCAGCGACGGCGCCGTTGACGCGGCGCTGGCTTCGCTGCGTCACGTCCGCCGCGTCGTAACCGACGTGCGCATGGTGCAGGTGGGCATCTCCCGTGCGGCGCTGGTCAGGCGCGGGGTCGAAACCGCGTGCCTCATCGACGCGCCCGAAGTCGCCGAACGCGCCCGCCGGGAGGGCACGACCCGCAGTGTTGCTGCCGTCCGCGAATTGGTCCCGCAGATGGACGGAGCGGTGCTGGCCATCGGCAATGCCCCCACGGCGTTGCTGGCCCTACTGGACTTGATCGACGCTGGCCAGGTTTCCCCCGCCGCCGTGATCGGGATGCCCGTAGGTTTCGTGGCCTGCCCCGAATCCAAGGCCGAACTCGCGGCGCGGAATGTGCCGCATATCACCATCCTGGGACGGCGCGGGGGCAGTTCAGCCGCTGCCGCCACCGTGAACGCACTGCTGGATTTGCTGGAGGACTGAGCACCGATGCCCAATACCAAGGACGCCAACGACGGTTCCGGAGGTTGGGGCGTTGTGCTGCTGTGCCATGGTAGCCAGCGCGGAGCCAGTCGCGACGAATGCTCCTGCGCCTGGGCCGCCGACGGTCCCCGGTTCCCCGCCTGGTGCCTGGGTTGCCCCAACACCCCGGTGGGGCTGCGCGAGGCGGCCCGCCGCCTGACCGATTCCCTGGCCGACGACGCGGAACAGGTCATCGTGTCCTGCCTGGAGTTCCTGCCGCCCCATCCGCCGGAAGCCGTTTCCATCCTGGCGGACGCCGGGCTGAACCGCGTGGTGATCGCCCCCTACCTACTCGGCAACGGCAAGCACGCCACCCTTGAAATGGAAGAGGTCCTCGAAGACATCGCGTCGAAATCGCCCGGCGTGGAACTCCGGCTGGCCGATGGCCTGGGCGCGGACATCCGCATCGCCGAGTTGGTGCGGGAGCGCATCTCGGCCCTGCCCCAGGCGGTGCGGGAACCGGCCGACGGTGGCCCGGTGGGCATATTGCTGGTCAAGGCCGGCACTCAGACCCGTTACGACGATTGCCTCTGGCTGAAAGAACTGGGAGGCTGGGTCGAGCGCGATTTGGGAGAGGGCTACGCCGTGGAAGTGGCCCAGTCCCACTATGGCGATCCCACCATGGAGCACGCCGCCGCCGAGCTGGTCGGCCAAAGGGGCGTGAGCAGCATCATCTGCGTACCCTACGTTTTCTTTCCCGGGATGATTTTGCGCCGCAACGTGCTGGGAACCATGCGTCAGCTCCAGGAGACCTATCCCAATGTTGTCATGTCGGTGGCGCCGCCTCTTGGGGTGGACGACCGCCTGGTAGCGGTCGCCAGCGATCGGGTTCGGGAGGCGCAGACGCGGGTATCCTGAGGCGCGGCTCCGGTCGATAGGGTAGAATTGAACAACCGAAGCTGACCACAACCGGCCGTGCGATCAAATTCATGAACGAACCGGAACAGATCACCAACGAGTCCGAGCGTCCCGAGAGCGACTACTCGCGTCCCACCAAGCGCGACCCCAAAGGGATGCGTACCGGCTACACCACCGGCACCACGGCGGCGGCGGCCGCCAAGGCCGCGGTAATCCTGATGCTGTCGGGCAAAGCCCCCGACGAAATATCCGTACCGCTGCCCGGTGGACAGGGTAGGGCCGCTTTCGAAGTCCACCGCAGTTGGCCCATGGAGCCCGCGGAGGGCGTCCGCTGTTCCGCCATCAAGGACGGCGGCGACGACCCTGATGTCACCCACGGCGCGGAGATAATCGTGGGTGTGTGGCGGTTACCAGACGGCAACAAGGGCCTCCAGATCACCGGCGGCCCGGGCGTGGGTACGGTTACCCGACCTGGCACCGGCATCGACGTTGGCGACGTTGCGGTCACGCGGGTCCCTCGACGCATGATGGCCGACGCCGTGGCCGAGGGTTTGGTCGAATGCGGCTGGCCGGCCGAAACCGGAGTCCGCGCGCGCATCTCCGTGCCCGGCGGCGAGGAAATCGCCAAGCAGACCACCAACGCCAGGTTGGGCGTGCTCAACGGCATCAGCATTCTCGGCAGCACGGGCGTCGTACAGCCCTTCAGCACGGCCGCGTGGCGCGCCAGCGTACACCTGGCCATCGACGTAGCATACGCCAACGGCCTGGACCATCTGGTATTGTCCACCGGCACCCGCAGCGAGGAATACACCCGCCAACTGCTGGATCTGCCCGACATGGCCTACATCGAGGCCGGCATCTTCTCCGGCCCCTCCATGAAACGCTGCGTCAACAAGGGCATCAAGCGCGTGGCCCACGTGGGCATGGTGGGCAAGTTCTCCAAGATGGCCATGGGCTATTTCGTGACCCATGTCGCTGGCAACCAGGTCGACACCGGCTTCCTCGCCGGTCTGGCGGGCCAGTGTGGCGCGTCCGCGGACTTGCAGGCCGAGATGGCTGACGCCGCCAGCGGTCGCCATTTCCAGGAACTGGCCCAGGAGCACGACGTCATGGGCGTGTTCCCCATCATGTGCCAGATGGTGTGTTCGGAAGCGCAGAAATACCTGGGCGACGGCGGCAATGCTATCATCGTTGACGCCCTGTGCTTCGACTTCGAGGGCAATCTTCTGGGATCGGCAAGTACCTCGCCGGACGGCATCCCCATGCGCTCCGCATCTCCGACGGTGGTCGATGGTCAGGGCTGATCCTACCGTGGACGCAGCGCTTGCAATGGACCGGGCGCTGGGACTTGCCGATGACGCCTTCGAGCAGCGTCGTCCGGTTCGCGGGCAGATTACCAAGTCCGAGGTGCGGGCGGTGAGCCTGTACGCCCTGCGGTTGCGTCCGGACAGCGTTGTTTGGGATATTGGAGCAGGTACTGGCTCGATATCCGTAGAAGCCGCGCGGATCGCCCACCGGGGATGCGTTTATGCGGTGGACAAAGACGCGAACAGCGAAGACTTGCTCCGCAGGAATGTTGCCCGCTACGGAGACGGTCGTGTGTCAGTGGTGATGGGTACGGTGCCGGCTGCGCTGGCCAGTCTCCCCGATCCTGACGCTGTATTCATCGGCGGCGGCGGAGTTGCAATGCCGGAAATAATCGGTGCGGTGGTTGACCGCCTGAGACACGACGGGCGAGTGGTAGCCAATTTTGCTGTCATGGAACGCGCCAACTCCACGTACTGCGCTCTCAAGGACGCCGGCATGTCTCCGGAGTTGACGATGGTGTCTGCCTCGCGGGGTCGGGAACTACCGGACGGGGCACTTCGACTGGAAGCGATGAACCCGGTTTTCATCGTGTGGGGGCAGAAGGAATGACCACGGTTTCGCAGCCGGGCCGTCTTTACGGCGTAGGTGTAGGCCCAGGAGACCCGGAACTGCTCACCATCAAGGCGCGGCGGGTCCTGGAATCGGTTCCGGTGATCTGGGTGCCTCAGGCTGGGATCAGCGCCGAAAGCTATGCTTTCACCATCGTGAAAGACATCATCGACGAAACCCGCCAGGAAGTAGTGCGGGCCAAGTTCCCCACCAACGACGAAGAGGCGGCCGGCGAGGTCTGGCGCACCGCCGCCCGCGACCTGGCTGACCATCTCGAAGCCGGCCGGGACGTGGCCTTCATCACCGAAGGCGACCCCATGGTGTACAGCACCTTCGCGTACGTGCTGGAGACAATCCAAGAAGAGTACCCTCACCTTCCGGTGGAGGTGGTTCCGGGCGTGTCGTCCGTCATGGCCGCGGCCGCGTCAGCAGCGGCTCCCCTGGTCCATCACGGCCAGCGCCTGGCCATCCTGCCGGCAGTGTACGGTATCGACGACCTCCGCGAGGCCATCGCCCTCTACGACACCATCGTCCTGATGAAGGTAAACCGCACCTTGCTCGACGCTCTGGCCAACCTGGAGCGGCTGGGCCTGGCTGGGCGGACCATCTACGTGCGGCGGGCCACCACGGAAAGCGAACGTGTGGTGCGCAACATCCAGGAACTGTCCGCCGAGGATCTCGACTATTTCTCCCTGCTTATCATCCGGCGCTGACGAGCCCAACACCACGGAGGCTATCCACATGGCGAACGACGGCAAGGTCTACATCATCGGCGCCGGCCCGGGAGATCCCGAGCTCCTCACGCTGAAAGCCAAGCGGATCATCGACGACGCCGATGTGATCATCTATGCCGACTCGCTGGTGCCGGAGGGGATCGCCGGTTTCGCCAAACCCGGCGCCCGGGTGTACGGAAGCAAAGAGATGGCGCTGCCCGAGATCATGCAGGTCACGCTGCAGGCCGTGTCCGAAGGCAAGACGGTTGCCCGCATCCAGAGCGGCGACCCTTCGCTGTATGGCGCGACCCTCGAGCAGATGCGGATCCTGGAAGCGCGGCAGGTTGACTACGAGATCATCCCCGGCGTCAGCGCCGCCTTCGCCGCCGCCGCCGTACTCAAGGCCGAACTCACCGTACCCGAGGTCTCTCAAACGGTCATCATGACCCGGGCCGAGGGACGCGTCCCCATGCCCGAGGGCGAAGATCTGGTCGGTCTGGCGCGCCACGGAAGCACCTTGGTGATTTTCCTCAGCGTGACCCGCATGTTCCGCATCGCCAACCAGCTTCAGGAGGCCGGATACCCTGCCGATACGCCGGTTGCGGTCGCCTATCGCGTGGGCTGGCCCGACCAGCAGATCATCCGCGGCACCCTCACCGACATCGTCCAGAAGGTGCGCGACGCCAAGATCACCCTGCAGGCCCTGATCATTGTCGGCAAGGCAGTCGACCCCAACCTGTTGGACCCCGCATCCGACGAGTCGGTGGCGGTTTCCCACCTCTACTCCGACGAGTACACGCACTTGTACCGCCGCGCCGGACAGGGAGATCACGCCGCCGCCGAACGAACCGAACTGTACGAGGCCGGCGGGTACGAAGTCCAGCCCGAGCCGGCGTCTCCCACGCCTGCGGGCGACGACTAATTCCGCGGAACACCCCCGTTGCACGCCGACCAAACCGCCATCATCGCGGTTTCGCGGCCGGGAGCCGCACTGGCGCGTCGGCTGGCGGCGTCCCTGCCCGACACTGTTCTGTACCTCGAGCGGCGAACTGCCGGTGAGACGGTCGCCGAGCACGGCGGAGCGCAACTATACGATCTGCCGCTGCGTCCGGTGATGCACGACCTGTTTGCGCGATACGGAGCGTTGGTTGTCTTCCTGCCGGTGGGTGCGACGGTGCGCCTTCTGGCCCCCGTGTTGGGGAATAAAACGCAGGACCCGGCGGTGGTGTGCGTCGACGACGCCGGGCGCTACGCGGTCAGCGTACTGTCCGGCCACGTTGGAGGCGCGGATGCCCTCGCGTACCAAGTTGCCGACGCCATAGGTGCCCAGGCCGTGGTCACCTCGGCGTCCGACGCGCTGGCAGTGACGGCCATCGACCTCGTGGGACGCGAAGCAGGCTGGCGCATCGAGGCTTCACCAAACTACCTCACCAGGATCGCTGCGGCCGTGGTCAACGGCGAGCCCGTGGTCCTATGGATCGACTCCGAAACGGGAGTCGGCTGGCCCGATGGCACTCCATTGTCGGAGAACATCGTTCCCGTAAACGACCTCGCCGACGCCGAGAAAGCCCAGTATGCGGCCGCGCTGATCGTGTCCGACCGACTGTTTTCGTTGGACATCAGCCGCCCTGTCGTCACCTACCGTCCACCAACACTAGTGGTGGGCGTGGGCTGCCGACGCGGTGTGACTGATAACCATCTGAGCCGGTTGATGACAGACACTCTTCGCGCGCACCGGTTGGCAGTACAGAGCGTCGCCAAGATCGCCACCGCCGATATCAAGGCCGACGAGGCCGGCATCCTCGCCCTGGCAAGGTCACTCTCTGTGCCCTTTGAGACCTACGACGCCTCCGAGTTGAACGCTGTTGCCGCCAGTCAACCGGAGCGTCAGGCCGTTGTATCCGGCCTGCACCAACCCACCGCATCGGCCGCTCAGGACCTGCTCGGTGTGTTCGGTGTCGCCGAGCCTGCCGCGATGCTGGCCTCGGGCGCCGCCGGAGTTATCGTGCCCCGGACCAAGTCCGACCGTGCTACCATTGCTGTAGCGCGTATTCCCATCAGCAAAGGCGACCAATGAGCTCAGGCAAACTTTACCTTGTCGGCCTCGGTCCCGGAGATGCCGGGCATCTGACGCCCGCTGCTGCAGATGCCATCGCCGACAGCGACGAGCTGGTCGGTTATCACTACTACATTGAGCAGGTGGCGGGGCCGGCCGCGGGGAAGACCCTGCACAGCATGGAGCTGGGACAGGAACTGGAACGCGCGGCCTTGGCCGTGGACCTCGCCTATGCGGGCAAAACCGTGGCAGTGGTATCGTCGGGCGACGCCGGAATTTATGGCATGGCCGGGCCCGTGTACCGCGTCCTCACCGACCGTGATTGGGACGGCGCCGAACCCGCAGTGGAGTCGGTGCCCGGGGTGTCCGCCCTGCAATCGGCGTCCTCGCTGCTGGGTTCTCCCCTCATGCAGGATTTCTGCGTCATCAGCCTCAGCAATCTGCTGACCCCGTGGGAGCAAATCCGACGCCGCCTGGAAGCGGCCGCTGCCGGGGATTTCGTGGCAGTCCTCTACAACCCCCGCAGCAGGCGGCGCACCAGCCAACTCGACGAAACTCGCGAGATCTTCCTCGCGCATCGGCCGGCTGACACTCCCGTGGGCATCGTTAGGCATGCTTACCGGCCCGAGCAGGCAGTGGCGTTGGCCGATCTCCAGGGGCTGGATGGCGCCGCCCTGGGCGTGGACATGTTCACCACCGTGGTAATCGGCAACTCCAACACCTACGTGCACAACGGCCGCATGGTCACGCCCCGGGGCTACGAAGTCAAACAGTAGCGCTCCACCTATGCCATCCTGAGCAACGTCGGCGGGAACGCTGATACTGTTATACTGCCGCGAACCCACCTTACCAGGAGGACAGATCGTGGCAGTGATGCGTGCAAACCCAGTTAAAGACAAGTTGCGGCAAGGGCAGCCGGCGACGTGCATCTCCGGCCTGATGACCAGCGAGATCATCGACTTCTTGGGCCCCCTCGGCTTCGATTCCGTTTGGATGGAATGCGAGCACGGGCCGGTGGACTGGGAGACCCTGGGTGACATGACCCGGGCCTGCGACCTCTGGGGCATGGCCTCCGTCACCCGCTGCAACGCCAACGACGCCGCGTTGATCACGCGCACCCTGGATCGCGGCTCCATGGGCGTGGTCCTGCCCCACGTCAACACCCGCGAAGAAGCCGAAGCGGCGGTGGGGGCGGCAAAGTTCGCTCCCCTGGGTTACCGCGGGATGTTCGGCGGACGGCAGTCCTTCGGTATACCGGACTACGTGCACCGCGCCAACGACCAGACCATGGTCATCGTCCTGATCGAAGAAGTCACCGCGCTGGATAACCTGGACGACATCCTGAAAGTGGACGGCATCGACGTGTTCTTCGTAGCGCCGACCGACCTGTCCCAGACCATGGGCCACATCGGAAACGTCGGCCACCCTGAGGTCCAGTCCGCCATTGACGACGCCATTGCCCGCATCGTCAACGCGGGGCGCACTGCCGGTACCCTGGTCAATGACGACAACGTGGCCGCATACGTGGAGAAAGGCGCGCGCTTCCTGATGACTTCCTGGAACGCCTGGGTTACCCGCGGCAGCAACGAGTTCCTGGGCCGCATACCCTAGACAACAGCAATGGGGCGGGTTTGATACCCGCCCCTCGTGCCCAGCAAGACCGGACGCGGCCGGTCACTGGGTTGCGTTGGCGATGGTTTCTGCCCTCCATTCGCCGCCGTGGTCGACATCCCAGTCCCACAGGTCAGCGTGGAAGCCAGTCAGGCTCTCCGCCAGGGTATTGATGAAGTTGCGGACGCCCCGGCCGTGGAATTTGCCGCGGAGCGTGCAGACGCCAATGTTGGCCGACGGGAAGATGTGGTCCAAGCGCACCACGGCCAGTTGGTCGTGGTCCTCCGGATGCAGCGTGAAGTCGCTGACGATGGCGATTCCCATGCCGATCGCCACGTAGCGCTTGATCATCTCCGTGTTGTCCATTTCCAGGACCACGTCGTAGTTGACGCCGCCCTCCCGTAGTTTCTGTTCCACCCGACGCCGGCTCAGGCTCTCCGGGCCGTTCAGGATCAGCGGGAACTTCGCCATGTCCTCGATGCCCACTGGGATCTGCTGCAGCAACCCGTGACCCGGCTCCGTGATCAACACCACGTTGTAGTCGAACAGCTCCGAGAACTCCAGGGACGGATCGTCCGTGGGCGGGGCGGAACACAACGCCAGATCGACCTCGCCGGACTTGACCAGCTGGATCAGGTTGGCGTACGAGCGGGCGACCAGCCGCATTCGCACGTCGGGGTAGCGAGAGCGGAACTGGCGGATCGGCCTGGGCAGGTGGTAGGAAACGATGTCGGGGTACGCGCCAACCACGAAGGAACCGCGCCCCTCGGAATAGTCCATCTGCGTTTTCAGCGTGTCGATGGACTCCACGATGGGCGTAACCAACTCGTAGAACAGCGTACCCTCAGACGTGAGTTGTATGGGCCGCTTAATGCGGTCGAAGAGGGTGATGGCGAACTCGCTCTCCAGCTTCCTCAGGTGGGTGGTAACTGTGGGCTGCCCCAATTCCAGCTTGCGCGCCGCCTTAGATACGCTCCGCAGCCTGGCGACATGGTAGAAGCTGATGATCTCTCGCAGTTCCATTGACACTACACCTTGGGATATCGCGGTTTGCGCCAGCGCGATTCCGTAATATTATCGATATACTATATCAACGGAGCGGATAATGCAAACCCACAACAGGTGTAAACCAGGATTGCGCCCGAACCACAGAATTGAGACCGACGGATCCCTTTGATCGCAGCCCGATAACGGCGCACAGACAATCCGGAATTGCTTAAGTTGCTGGGACATGGGGACACGAAACAAGCGTCGCCAACAGCTGGATGACGCTCCGTTGAGCGTCTTTCACCGTCCGTAATAAACCCTTGAACCCCAGGTCAACCGCCGCGTCTCGCGACTTGTGACCTCGCCAACGTATCGCCGGGGGCGATAGCAATACGCAGCCCGTATGCCTTGACAAAATATCTGGACAAACCGCAGAATACGCCGCACTAGCGGGCAGTCGATGAGCCGTGCCGGTGGCCCCATTGCCGGACATTCCGCCGTGATTTCTCGCCCGTGGCCGAGGTAGTCTCATGGCATTCGTTATTACACAACCTTGCGAGGGAGTGAAGGACGCCTCCTGCGTCGAAGTTTGCCCCGTGGATTGTATCCATACCGACGACGACGCGTCGATGTACTACATCAACCCCGACGACTGCATCGACTGCGCATATTGCGTTGCGGTCTGCCCCGTACAGGCAATATTCGACGAGTTCACCGTCCCGCCCAACATGCGGGAGTACATCCGCAAGAACCGGCTCTACTTCTCCTGACAGCCCCGGCTACTGCCGTTTCCGTCAACCATGGCCCGCTTTCTCAGGGACGCCGATGTAGATAGGTGCGTAAGCCTGTCGGATATGGCGCCGGCGATCGAGGCGATGCTGGCGAACTACGGGCGCGGTGACGCTGCCAACCTGACCCGGCGCAAGCTCCACTCGTCCAATGGTTACCTCGCCGTGATGGGCGGCGCGCTGCACTACGAGAACGTCTTCGGCGTCAAGACCTTCACGTATACCGCGAACGGCTATTCCTTCCAGGTCAGCCTCTACGACGCGTCGTCGGGCAAGCTCCTGCTCTACACCCAGGCCAACCGGCTGGGCCAGTTGCGCACCGGCGCAACCACCGCTGCCGCCGTCCGCCTGCTGGCCAATGAGGCAATCCCGCGCCTAGGGATCATTGGCGCCGGCAATCAGGCCGGCGACCAGTTGCGGGCAGCCTGCGCCGTGCGGAATGTCGGTGAGATCTACGCTTACAGTCGAAACGCCCACAACCGCCGGGAATTCGCCGCCCGCATGAGTGAAGATCTGGGTCGCCCGGTAATCCCGGCCGAAAACAACCGGGAAGCCGTCGCCGAATGCAGCGTGGTCATTGGCATCGCCCCGGCGGTGACGCCCGTCATCCAGGGCGAATGGCTGGACGACGGAGCCACGGTCATAGGCGCGGGGCCGACCACGCCGAGAAGCAGGGAAGTGGACGACAGCGTGTTGGTCAGGTCCGGCCGCCTCTTCGTCGACTCCCTGGATCAGGCTCCCCTGGAGTGCGGCGACATCAACGCGGCGGTCGACCAGGGGCTGGTGCATTGGAGCCGGTTCCACGAACTGCGCCACGTGGCCGCGGGAGTGGTGCCCGGTCGTACCGATTCCAACGAAATCATCTACTGCAAGCTAATGGGTACCGGCCTGGCCGACGTGGCCGCGGCCAAGCTTGTATGGGAGCGCGCCGAGGAACTCGACGTCGGCATCCAGATGGACTGGTAAGCCGAACCTTCCGGTCGGCCTGTAAACTCGCTGCGCGCCCGCTTTGCCCACGCCACGGGGTTGACGTCTAATGGGACAGGGCCAGGTATTCGTCCGTGGTCATCACGTTGTAGTTGTCCAGGCCGGTCAACATGCTCTCCATCGCGGCCCGGGCCGTGTCCAGAGAAGTGAAGCACGGGATTCGCCGCTCCACTGCGGTTCTACGGATGTAGAATCCGTCCCGCATCACCGACGATTCGCCCGACAGGGTGTTGACCACCGCCCCAACGGTACCGTCGTTGATCACGTCCAGCACGTCCGGCGAACCCTGGCCGATCCGCTTGGTGATGGTTGTCACCGGCAGGTCCATCGCGGTGATCATGGCCGCCGTGCCCTCGGTAGCGTACAGCCGGCACCCTGCGGCGGCCAACCCGCGAATCAGGGGCAGCGAGTCAGCTTTGGACTGGTCGGAGATGCTGAGCAGCACGCCCATTCCGGGCGACAGGTTGATGCTGGCAGCCTGCAGCGCCTTGGTCAGCGCTCCGGTGAAGTCCCGGTCAATGCCCATCACCTCGCCCGTGGACTTCATCTCCGGCCCCATGTACCAGTCGACGCCGACCAACTTGGACATCGAGAACACCGGGGCCTTGATGCCAACCAGCTTTTGCCTGGGCCACAGGCCTCCTTCGTAACCCATGTGTTTCAACTCGTCGCCGAGCATCACACGGGTTGCCAGGTTGGCCACGGGCACACCCGTCACCTTGGATATGAACGGTATCGTCCGGCTGCCTCTCGGGTTGACTTCCAGCACGTACACGGTGGTTTCATTCGCTTCGTCCGACGGGCTGACGCTGGGACTGCGGTAAGCGTTCCCACCCTGCAGCACAAACTGTATGTTCATCAACCCCCGTACGCCCAACGCCAGACCGATGCGCGTGGTGTAGTCCACCAGCGTATCAACCTCCGCCTCGGTCAGGTTCAGGCCGGGATAGATCGCCATGGAGTCGCCGCTGTGGACTCCGGCTCGCTCCACGTGCTCCATGATGCCGGGGATGAGCACGCGCTTCCCGTCACAGATGGCGTCCACCTCACACTCGCGACCCTCCATGTAGTGGTCCACCAGGACCTCGCGCTCCGGCGTGATCTCGGTTGCGATGGTCAGGTAGTGGATGAGTTCGGTGGCGTTGCGCACAATTTCCATGGCACGCCCACCCAGGACGTAACTCGGTCTTACCACCACCGGATATCCAATGCGTTGTGCCACACGCAGCGCCTGGTCCACCGACTGTACCGTGCCTCCCGGGGGTTGCGGGATGCCCAGATCGACCAAGAACCGCTCGAACTTCTGGCGGTCGCTGGCGATGTCGATGGCCTCTGCGCTGGAGCCCAGGATCGGCATGCCGACGGCGGCCAGTGACTGGGACAGGTTGATGGCGGTCTGTCCGCCAAATTGCACCAGGCTGGGCGGCGGGATGTCGTCCACCGTCTCGTTGTCGATGATGTCCCGAACGGCCTCCTCGTCCAGCGGCTCGAAATACAGGCGGTCACTGGTATCGAAGTCGGTGGATACCGTCTCGGGGTTGGAGTTGATCATGATGCTGGCCACGCCCGCCTGCGAGAGCGCCCACGCGGCATGCACGCTGCAGTAGTCGAATTCAATTCCCTGCCCGATGCGTATCGGGCCGCTGCCGATGACGATGGCCTTGGGTCCCTCCAGCGGCGGCGCCTCGTTCTCGGTGTCGTACGCGCTGTAATAGTAGGGCGTGGCCGCCTCGAACTCTGCCGCGCACGTGTCCACCATCTTGAAAACAGGCTTGATCCCGTGCTGCAGGCGCAATTGTCGCACCTGCTCGGGCAGCAGTCCGGAAAGGGTGGCGATTTCCGCGTCCGAAAACCCCAGCCTTTTGGAGGCGAGCAGCAGGGGCGGCGTCAGCGGGTTTCCCAGCAGCCGCCGTTCCTGGTCGACGATCCGCTCCAGCGCGGCGATGAACCATGGGTCGATGCTGGTGTGTGCCACCAGTTGATCGCGGGTCACCCCACGGCGCAGCGCCGCCGTCAGCGCCCACAGCCGAAGGTCGTTGGGATACAGCGGCAGCGACTCCATCAGCTTCTGGTGGCCTTCTTTGGTGTTCAGGTTCCGCCAGGCCTGGTCTTCCCAGAGCAGCGACGTGTTCGACTGTTCCAGCGCGCGGGTGGCTTTCTGCAAAGCCGCTTCAAAGCTGCGGTCGATAGCCATGACCTCGCCCGTGGCCTTCATCTGGGTGGTCACGCGCCGGTCGCCGTCAGGGAACTTGTCGAAGGGCCAGCGCGGGATCTTGACCACGCAGTAGTCCAGCGCCGGCTCGAAGGCCGCGCCGGTGGTGCCGGTAACGGCGTTGGGTATCTCATCCAGGCGGCGTCCCACGGCGATCTTCGCCGACACCCGCGCGATGGGATATCCGGTCGCCTTGCTCGCCAGCGCGGACGAGCGGCTGACCCTGGGATTGACCTCGATCACGTAGTAATCCGAATCGGCGTCCCAGTTGCCGGGGCGATTGCGCATCGCATCGGGATGCGGCCGCAGCGCCAGCTGGATGTTGCAGCCCCCTTCGATACCGAGGCCCCTGATGATCTTCAGGCTGGCCGTGCGGAGCATCTGGTACTCCTTGTCGGTCAGCGTCTGGCTGGGTGCGACCACGATGCTGTCGCCCGTGTGCGCCCCCATGGGATCGAGGTTCTCCATGTTGCACACGGTGATGCAGTTGTCTGCCCCGTCGCGGATGACCTCGTACTCGACCTCCTTCCAGCCCACCAGTGAGCGTTCCAAAAGCACCTGGCTTATGGGGCTGGCCGACAGCCCGCTCTCCACGATGGTCAGGAACTCCTCCTCGGTGTCGGCGATCCCGCCCCCGGTGCCTCCCAGCGTATAGGCGGGGCGCACCACCAGGGGAAGCCCGACTTCAGCGCGGTAAGCCTGCGCCTGCTCCATTGTGGAGACGGTACGATTGGGCGGCATGGGTTCGCCGATATCGGTCAGGAACTGGCGGAAAAAGTCCCGGTCCTCGGCCTTGCGGATGGTATCCAGCGGCGTTCCCAGCAGCCGTACCTGGTAGCGATCCAGCACTCCCGCGTCGGCCAACTCGACCGCCAGGTTCAGGCCTGTCTGCCCGCCAAGCGTCGGCAGTATCCCGTCGGGGCGCTCCTTGGCGATGATCCTTTCCAGCACGGGGACCGTCAGCGGCTCGATGTACACCCGGTCGGCAACGTCCTGATCGGTCATGATGGTGGCCGGGTTCGAGTTGACCAGGACCGTGACCACGCCTTCCTCGCGAAGCGCTTTGCACGCCTGGGTACCGGCGTAGTCGAACTCGGCGGCCTGTCCAATCACGATGGGACCGGACCCGATGACCATCACCTTGCTGGGTTGTCGGGGAGCGTCACTCAATGCAGTGTCCTCTGTAGCCTGGGTCAGTGTTCAGGAGAAACGGGGCATGGTTCCCGGCAGTTCCATCAAATTCCGTTCGACGAGCGCGTTAATAATCTGGAAGATAAAAGCCCCGAAGAAACCGCCCTCGGCGTCGAAATGGTCCAGGTCGATTCCTCCATCGGGAGTGCGGGGCGGGATGATGAAGTCGGTGGTGTCAGGCCCAGCGTTGATGGCATGAACGGAGCCCACCGGCTGGTCGCTTATGGGCTCACCTGTTGTCGGATCGGTCACCTTGACCGCCAGCTCCCAGCGGGCGCCCAGTTGTCCCCGGCTCACCGCTGCCAGCACATAGCCGTGCCCGTCGTGCTCAAACGTGGGCACAACCTGTTCCAGCAGGCCCAGCGTCTCATTCAGGCTGACCGGCAGCTGGGTCTCGATACCCTGCTCCAGCAAAAAGGCGGTAAATCCAGTCATGAGCGGGCTATCTCCTACAAGGGTAAATCGCCGGGAAGTTATTCAATGATTGTACGCGCCAACGGCGGCATCTTAGCCCGCACTTTCGCAGCCCTCTATGGCCGCTCGTTTTGGATATCTCAACGACAATGGGTAAAGTGAATCCAAGCTATCGAGCTCATCAAGGACCCGAACGAGTTGACGCCGTGTCTCAGGACTACATTGAAGCAACGCGTGTATCAATCCGTGAACCGTGCCGTCCGCCCTGTGCTGAGTCCTAGAAACCGGGCCGGAAAGCCCTGATTGGGTAGAAGGATTTCGGAGGTAAAGCCGAGACGAACCAAATCAGGGACCATAGTTGTCCGAGCCGGGCAGCACTGCAATTGGCCGCGGCATTGGCGACAACAGCGCGGATAACATTGAGGACGACGCTGTGGCCTACTGCGCCGCCACCGGTACTGCCCGACAGCCCGATGTTGCCCAACACCAGGGTCAGGTTGGCCACCGTGGCCGCCAGATACAGCTGGAATTTCGTCTTGACCCTTCCGAAGTAGCGGGACTGGCGGATTCCCAGCTGGACCAGCTGATGCTCTGCCACCACTCGGCGTGCTCGATACTCGTCGTAGGCAGCGCTCTGCGGCAACGCTCGGGCCTGCTGCAGCAGGGCTTCCTGCGGATGGATCAGCACCCGCCGTCCCTGCCTGCCTTGGGCCGCGATGCACGGGCCCCAGTTGGCCCCTTCTCCGTTCGCTCGCTCGTGGACGAGGGTTTTGAGTTCTTCCTCGTTACGTACCGGGACTAGTACTACTTCTACTCCCCTCTCCTTCAACCGCTCCAGCTTCTCCGTTTTCTCATCGGTTGGCGGCGACGTTACTATCACTTCGATTATGCGAACCGGCCGCAGGTCTTTGTCCAGTAGCGCCAAATCAGGTATGCAGCCGCCAATCGGCTGCATCGAATCTGGGATCACTACTCGATCAACCCCTTGGCGCAAGTCGCTGGATTCAGTTCCCTCCATCGTCGTAACAACTACGGGATCTCTGCCGTGCAACTTGTCCCACAGCAAACCAACCGCGTATTCGTGGAGGAATGACACCGGAAACGCCTGCGTCCCAACGTTTCGACTCCATTCAGATTCGCTGAGCATCTGCTTTGACATCGTTCGTCCCTCCGCCGACCAAGAGCGGTCGATCTATACCACCCGCCCCGCCGGCTTCGCGTCGTCGACCATCTCCAGGAAGCGGTCGAAAATGTACTCGCTGTCCTGCGGGCCGGGAGAGGCCTCGGAGTGGTACTGGATGGTGAACAGGGGCAGATCCCGGTGCCGCAGGCCCTCCACCGTGTAGTCGTTCAGGTTGATGTGGGACACTTCCAGGCCCGACGGTAAATTGTCGGCAGACACGGCGTAGCCGTGGTTCTGCGCCGTGATGTGCACCTGCTCGGTGCGGAGGTCCTGCACCGGATGGTTGCCGCCCCGGTGCCCGAACTTGAGCTTGTAGGTGCCGGCTCCCAGGGCCCGCGCCGCCAACTGGTGGCCCAAACAGATGCCCATGATGGGAACCCGCCCAATGAGCTGACCCAGGTTGCTCACTATGTTGCCCAGTAGCACTGGGTCGCCAGGGCCGGGGGAAAGCAGCACCCCGTTGGGCTGCATCGCCAGTATGTCCTTGGCCGTCGTGTAGGCCGGCACCGTGATCACTTCGCAGCCCCGGCTCTGCAGCAGCCTGAGGATGTTGTACTTGACGCCGGCGTCGGTGACCACGATGCGTCGAACACCGGCCGGAGGTGGCGTCGTCGGGTAGCCTTCGTGCTCGCCGTTATCCCACGCGTACACTCCCGGAGTAGTAACGGTGCTCACCAGGTCCAGGTCGTCATAGCGCGGTATCTCTGCCAACCGCTCCAGTGCTTTATCGGGATCATCGGCGGTGATCAACCCGGTCATCACCCCCCGGGTGCGCAGCCGGCGTGTCAGCGCCCGCGTATCGATGCCACTGATGCCGGGGATGTTGTATTCCCACAGGAAGGCGTCCAGGGTCATGTCGCTGGATGCGTGGCTGGGAAGGTCGCAGTGCTGACGCACGATCAGGGCGGACACTTGAATTCGCCGGGATTCAAAGTCCCGGCGGTTGATCCCATAGTTGCCCACCAACGGATAGGTGAGCGCCACCATCTGACCCGCGTAGGAGGGGTCGGTGAGCACCTCCTGGTAGCCGGTCATGGTGGTGTTGAAGACCACCTCTCCCCAACCGTCCCGCTGCGCGCCGAAGGATTCGCCGGTGAAGACGGAGCCGTCCTCCAGTGCCAGGTGTACCGGACGAGTCATGCACGTGCTCCTTGGTTCAACAGGGTTTCCTCCTCGAATACAATCCGGCCCGCCACCATCGTCGCGGCGACGCGCCCTTGCAGTTCCACGCCGTCCAGCGGGGTGTTGCGGCCCATGGACGCAAACTGGTTCACATCCACCGTCCAGCGCGCCTGCGGGTCGAAGATCACCAGGTCGGCGGGCGTTCCCGGCGACAGGGATGCGTACTGCGCGAAGGCGCCGCCCAGCACCCGTGCGGGCCCCACCGTCAGCCGCTCGATCATGGTGATCAAATCTATCGAACCCCGGTGCACCGGCGCCATCAGCGTTCCCAGCGCCGTTTCCAGCACGCTGATCCCAAACGCGGCGTCGTTGTAGGTGCACTCCTTGCTGGCCCGCTCGTGGGGCGCATGATCGGTGGCTACGCAATCGATCGTGCCGTCCACCAGGCCGGCGAGACATGCCGCCACGTCCTCGTGACTCCGCAGCGGGGGGTACACCTTGGTGGTGGTGTCGTAGGCCATCACGCCCGTGGAGTTGGCATCGCCCTTGCCGCCCAGCGCCCACTCGTCGGTGAGCCACACGTGATGGGGACAAACCTCGGCGGTGACTCTAATGCCGCGATCCTTCGCCTGCCGCACCATAGATACGCTGCCCGCCGAACTCAGGTGCGCCACGTGCAGTCGACCGCCGGTGAGTTCCGCCAGCGCGATGTCCCGCGCCACCATCGTCTCCTCGGCCACTGCGGGAATGCCGGCCAAGCCCAGCCGGCTGCTCACCCAGCCCTCGGCCATGACGCCGGATGGACAGAGGCCGTGGTCCTGGCAGTGGTTGCTTATGGGCGCGCCCAGGTCCCGGCTGTAGGTCAGGGCCAACCGCATCAGGGCCGCATCGTATACGGGATCGCCGTCGTCGCTGAACGCCACCACCCCGGCCGACGCCAGTTCCTCCATGTCCGCCAGTTCTCGTCCCGCACGAGCGCGACTGACGCATCCGATGGCGCGTACCCGCACCGGCGCATCGGAGGCACGGCGCATCACCAAATCGACCACCGCCTCGTTGTCGACGGGCGGGTCGGTGTTGGGCATCGCGCAGATGGTGGTGAACCCGCCCTTTGCCGCGGCGGCCGCCCCCGTCGCGATGGTCTCCTTGTACTCGTACCCCGGCTCCCGCAGGTGGGTGTGGATGTCGATGAAGCCCGGCGCAACGATCCAGCCCGAGGCGTCAACCACCCGCCCGTGTTCGCCAACCGATGCGACCGGAATATCGTCGGCCACCGCGCGGACCAGGCCATTGCTGACCAGCACGTCGGCCACGGCATCCCTCCCGTTTGCGGGATCGATTACCCGCCCGCCGGCGATCAGGATCGGTCCCATCTGATCCAAAGCAGCCATCGTCAGTCGCCACCCGATCCTGAGCCCACCAACTGGTACAGCAGCGCCATGCGGATGGCCACGCCGTTGGTCACCTGCTCCTCGATGAGCGAGCGTTCGCCGTGGGCCAGCGCGGTGCTAACCTCGATACCCTCGTTCATCGGCCCCGGGTGCATCAGCAGCGCATCGGGGTTGGCCCGCGCCATGCGCGCGTCGTTCACCTGCCACCGGCGGATGTACTCGCGAAGGCTGGGGAAGAACCCGACCTTTTGCCGCTCCAGCTGCAACCGCAGCGCCATCACCAGGTCAGCTCCCTCGATGGCTGCGTCCAGGTCCGGCTGTACGGTCACGCTTGCCAACGGATTGTGTACTCCGTTGTCGCCGGGACCCCATCCCGCCGGTGTCAACGGATCAGGCAGCAGCGTGGGCGGCCCGCACAGCACGACATTGGCCCCCAACCTGGCGAAACCCCAAACGGCGGAACGCGCCACGCGGCTGTGCAACACGTCTCCCACGATCACCACCTTGCGCCCTGCCAGGTCGCCCAGGTGCTCGCGGGCGGTGTGCAGGTCCAGCAACCCCTGGGTTGGGTGGGCGTGCGCTCCGTCGCCGGCGTTGATGATGGACACGCGGTCCAGGGTACGCGCCAGGAAATGCGGCGCCCCGGAATGCGGATGACGGACCACGATGGCGTCGACGCCCATGGCCTGCAGCGTGAGGCCCGTGTTCAACAGCGACTCGCCCTTCTCCACGCTGCTGGCCGTGGAGGTCATGTTGATCACGTCGGCGCTGAGGATCTTGCCCGCCTCCTCGAAGGAGATGCGGGTACGGGTGCTCGCCTCGTAGAACAGGGTCACGACGACCTTGCCCCGCAGCGTGGGCACCTTCTTGACGTCGCGGGACAGCACCTCGCGCATGGCCGCCGCGTCATCCAGCACGGCGGTGATTTCCTCCGCCGTGAAATCGTCCAGGTCCAGCACATGGCGACGGCGGCCACTGCCGCCTGGGGGCAGCCCTCGCGCGGCAGTGGGCTCGGTTTTCGCCCGTGTAGCCATCAGTCCACCCACCGGTCCAGGATGCACACGTCGTCGACACCATCCGTCTCGAACAGGCGTACCCGCACCAGTTCCGACTGCCGGGTGGGAATGTTCTTGCCTACGAAGTCGGCGCGGACGGGCAGTTCGCGATGCCCCCGGTCCACCAGCGCGACCAACTGGATGCGCAGAGGCCGGCCCAGGTCGCTGATCGCGTCCATAGCGGCGCGGACGGTTCGCCCCGTGTAGAGCACGTCGTCGGCCAGCACCACGGTGCGCCCGGCAACGTCCACCGGCATCGTGGTGGGACGGACCCGCATCCGCGGCCGCTCGGACAGATCGTCGCGGTACAGGTTGATGTCCAGGTGTCCCACCGGCACGGCCACGCCCTCGGAGTCGTTGATGTGCTCCGCGAGCCGTTCCGCGATGGGCACGCCGCGAGTACGGATGCCGGCCAGCAGCAGGCCCTCGGCGCCGTGGTTGCGCTCCAGTATCTCGTGGTGCATGCGCGTCAGCGCCCGCCGCATTTCGTCGGCGTCCATGACCTGCCGGCCGAAGGCGTTGGCCTCGTCGATGCCGGCCGGCGTTATGATTTCACTGCGGGTGGTAATAAAAAATCCCCTGCCTGTCTGCCATCATCCGGCGGGCCAGCGGGGGGTTGCGTCAAAATCCGGAGCGTTACCCTGCGGTAAACCGGCTCCGATCCTGTGTGCGCTCACGCTTTGCCAGCCTCTCCGGACTGCCTTAAAAGCGGCGTTGTATGTGAACCCATTGTAACACACTGCTTGCCAACTCGAGACCGACGGAGCTTGAGGTAACTGTTCAGAGTTGGTGAGGCGAATTGGCGGAACTTGGTGTGCGGGTGGCTGGCGCTGAGGGTGGTGGTTATGTCATATAACTGGGATGGATACCGAAATCGATCTCAGGACTGCCGACCGGGATGTTCTGATTGGCATCATCGTCCGACAGCAGGCCATCATTGAGCGGCTGGAGAAATGCATTGCCCAGTTGGAAGGGCAAGCCAAACCCCAAGGCTCCCGCCGGATGCCCGGTCTGAAACCCAAAGCAGACCGGAAGCCAGCCCAGTCCAAGGAACCTCGCAAACCCCGACCTCACGGCTTTGCCCGAGCCCGTATGACGCCCACCCACCGAGTGGAGCATGTGGTGGAGCAGTGTCCCGACTGCGGGACCCAGTTGTCTGGGGGTTGGGCCCAGCGCACTCGGGAGGTGATCGACCTGCCGCAGGTTCCGGCGCAGGTAACCGAGCACGTTTACCTGACCCGCACTTGTCCCCGCTGCCGACGCTGCTGTGTTCCCAAAGCGCAACTGGACGGCGTGGTGATGGGCAAGCAGCGCCTGGGGATCAACGTCATCAGCCTGATTGCGGTCCTGCGGGAGGAAGCCAGGCTGCCGTTGCGCACCATCCAGTGGCACCTGGATACCGTGCATGGGCTGCAACTCAGCCTGGGGGCCATCGTGGCGGCCACACAGCAAGTGGCTGGCAAGGCCCAACGGGTGGTGGCGGACATCCTGGAACAGGTCCGAGGCAGTCCGGTGGTCCACGCCGATGAGACGGGTTGGCGACAGGATGGACACAACGGCTACGTGTGGACTTTCAGCACCCCCAACCTGCGGTACTTCCTGCGACGGAACCGGGGCAAGGCGGTAGTGGACGAGGTTTTGGGCGACGATTTCGCCGGTGTGCTGGTCAGCGACTTTTACGCCGCCTACCACCACTATGCGGGTCCCAAACAACGCTGCTGGGCCCACCTGCTGCGGGACATCCACGACCTGCGATCACTCTACCCAGATGATGGATCGCTGTCCCAGTGGGCTGACGCCGTCCACCAACTCTACCGTCAGGCCACGGCCTTTACCCACCCCGCAGAGCAACAACGCCGCACCGCCAAAATGGCCCTGGAAAGACGATTGCTGGTCCTCTGCCGTCCCTTTCTGGATGACCCGTCGGCGGTCCAGGCCAGGCTGTGCCGACGCATGGAGAACCACATCAAAGAACTCTTCGTCTTCGTGGCCGAACCGGAGGTGCCGCCGGACAACAACGCCGCCGAGCGCAGCCTCCGCCATCTGGTGGTCAGCCGCAAGGTCAGTGGGGGCACCCGCTCGGACCGGGGTACTGCCACCAAGATGACGCTGGCGTCAATCTTCGGCACCTGGCGGGCACAAGGTCTCAACACCCTCAACGCCTGCCGTCAACTACTCGCTTCCCCTCAAGTCTGAACAGTTACAGCTTGAGACCTACGCCGTCATGCCAGAGACATTCGGTATTACGGAATGTCATTGCGAGCGAAGCGTGGCGATCTCGTATGAGCAGTCGGACGCGCCCCGACTGCGTTCGTGGAATTCCATGACACCAACCCGTTGACGCGCCGATGCAGGGTGTGAGAACATCGGTTCGCTAAACCGCCGGGCAACTGATGCCATGGCCTCACAGGAGACGCCTGACCATGCTCATCAAGTCCTCGCCCGACCGTTACAACAAACTGCGCACCCTCGGCGGCATGGTGGCCGCCGACGACATTCTCACCGGCGGCGCTGCCCGCTCGGAAAACGCCGGGTCCGGCAAGTTCGCCAGCGGATACGCCACCAGCGGCCCCGACCGGGTCGCCTACTCCGACCCTCGCAAGAACCCCACACCGGGCATCTACAAGTCCAGCCTGCCCAACGGCAAGAAGATCAGCCTGCTCCGCGTGATGTTCACCGACTTCTGCAAGATGGACTGCGCCTATTGCCCCAACAGCATCTACGTGCCCCGCAAGCGTTACGCCTTCAAACGCGAGGAACTGGCCGACACCTTCATGGAGCTGCACAATCGCCTTGCCGTCGACGGCCTGTTCCTGAGTTCCGGCATCGCCGGCGACGGCACCAAAACCACCCAGCGCATGGTGGAGACCGTCGAGATCATCCGTAAGAAGCACGGCTTCCGGGGCTACATCCACCTCAAGGTCATGCCCGGCGCCAGCCGCGAGTTGGTCGAGCGCGCCCACCGGCTGGGCAGCCGCCTGTCGGTGAACATCGAGACGCCCGAACCCGACATGCTGCGCCGCATCAGCCCACACAAGGACCTGCAACGCGACATCCTCGACCCTATGGCCTGGATCAACGAGCTCACCGCATCCACCAACGGCGGCGCGGTGGGCCAGGCCACCCAGTTCGTCGTGGGCGCGGCCGACGAGTCCGACCGCCAGATCTACCGCCGCGTCGACCAGATGTACACCGACTGGAACCTCAAGCGCGTGTACTATCCGCCATTCCGGCCAGCGACCCACACCCCGATGGAGGAAAAGCCGCCCGTGCCCGCCGGGCGGGAGCACCGCCTCTACCAGATGGACTGGCTGCGGCGCGTCTACCGCTTTTCCAGCGACGAGATCGGCCTGGCCTTCGACCACAGTGGCTTCCTCTCCCTGGAGCAGGATCCCAAGACCGTCATCGCCATGGAGAACCTCGACGCCTTTCCCATCGACCTCAACGCCGCATCGCGCGATCAGCTACTGCGCATCCCCGGCATCGGTCCGGTGTCCGCCGACCGGATCCTGCAAAACCGCCGTCAACACAGCATCGACAACTGGCGCGACCTCCAGACCATGGGCGTGGTACGCAAGCGGGCCTGGCCCTACGTCGTGTTCCCCGGCCAGCGCCCGCCGTCCGGCCGGCAGCTCCGCCTGGACCTGTTCGGCGAGGCCACGGACCGCCGCGCCGCCGAGGCCGCCGGCGTCAGCCTGCCCCCGCCCAAATCGCCGGCCCTGTCAGCCGTCATGGAAACGCCCGCGTCTTACACACCCGACCACGCGTGCATCCCCGGCAGTCGCGGCACGATGTGCACGGGGTGCCCGGTGAACCCGGGCGAATTCTCAAAAAAATACAAAATGTGAACAAATGTTGCAACATGCTATTTGTCATGATACGGTTACGGCGATTTCGGCAGACACCACAACAATGACTGAGCGCGAAGATCGGCTGGCATCCATTGCCAGTACTATTAGAGATTACCGGGCCGGCGAAATTTCCGAGCCCACGCCTGAACACGTCGACCGCTGGATCAGGCAATTCGGCGACGATGTGCAGACGCCAATGTTGCGCGAACTGGATTATGTGTTCAAGCGTACTTATGTGTCCCGAAACAAGGCGCAGCAGTTGTTCGCAAAAATAGCAGGCTCTTTCTCCAGTGATTTTTGGAGCACAGCGCACATCCTAGATATACAACAAAATGGCAGCAGCCAAGCCGAGATGCGTGAATTGTTGATGCGGATCCTGCACCAGCGATACAGTATCGACGTTAGCCATGCCGGATCCACGGATGGCGCTTTCATTTACTTGGACGATGCCATTTTCACTGGTCAGCGCGTCATTGATGATCTTTCTTATTGGATGCTCAATCACGCCCCTGGAAGTGGAACATTACGCATCATGGTAATAGCGTTGCATGAAGGTGGAAGATACTGGATCGAGCAAAACCAAAGTCAGTTTAAATCCGAGAAGCAAATTACTGTGCATTTCCACCGTTTCGATGGATTCGCATTTGAAAATCGGCGTACGTATCGTCATCGGTCGAACGTGCTTTGGCCTACTGCTGATGTTCATAACGCTCAGGGTTTCGAACCGCGTAACCCGGGGGGCACGGTGGAGCCACCTTTTGCTAGTGAGCAGGGTCGTCAGTTACTCGAACGGGAATTTCTGAGCGCGGGAGTCAAGATACAAGGCTTCGCTGCCAACCCTAGCCAAAGGCTCAAACCCTTAGGCTTTTCCAATTTCCATCCCGGCTTCGGCTCACTGTTCGTAACCTACCGGAACTGCCCTAACAACTGCCCATTGGCCCTATGGTACGGCGATCCTACTTACGGGGCTAATCATCCTTTGGGCAGATGGTATCCGCTGTTCCCACGCAAAACGTACCATCTGTAGGACTAGTGTGATGACCACAGCAACTCGCCTTTGCCAGACTAGGACCTACGGTCGCGCGAATTCCGCCGTTTTTCTCAAAACTAGGGAACGATATGGCGGGCTGTCCAACATGGCCGGGGGGTTCCCTTTGGTCGTCAATGGCATCGATATCCGCACGTCTGAGGCCCTCTACCAGGCTTGTCGTTTTCCCCACCGGCCAGATATTCAGCGTGAAATCATCGCCCAGAAAAGCCCGATGACCGCCAAGATGAAAGGCAAACCTTACCGCCACATTTCGCGGCCCGATTGGGATGAAGTTCGCGTCAAAATCATGCGCTGGTGCTTGCAGGTGAAACTGGCCCAAAATTGGGACTCGTTTGGAGCGCTTCTGCTGGAAACCGACGACCTTCCGATCGTTGAGCACTCACGCCGTGATGACTTTTGGGGTGCTAAACCGACCGATGAAAACACTTTGGTTGGCACCAATGCGCTGGGCCGACTATTGATGGAATTGAGAGAGCGGCTGAGAAGCGAATCTCAAGAATCTCTGCAACGTGTGGAACCTCTCGGGGTTTCGGATTTCTTGCTGTATGGCCGTCAGATTGAGGCGATTGGACAACCGATTACCGATACCGATGGGATACAACCCGCACTGATTGAATCCGGTCCTCACCCTGTTTGTGAGAAACACATTTCGACCCTAACCAAAACCCAGGTGAAAACCGAACTCGCAGAATCGAATGTGCCTTATTGCTCGACTGATGATGACATTGTTGTTATCAACATCAACGAGGCTGAAGTTGGTGATCTAGCGATACTGCCGCGCATCGGGGAAAAATTGGCCCAGGCTATAGTGGATCATCGAGACAACCACTGCCGCGGCCAATTCCCATCCCCACAAAGCATTGCGTCTGTGCCCGGCATCGGCAAAAAAATTTACAAACGGATAGCAAACAGGATCACTATAGGCCATAACCTTTTGTAACTACACTTCTTCACGCGTTCGGATAGCGCACCCAATCCTGACGGGTCAGGTGATGATCCCTTCCTCCGCCAAACCGGCCATCTCTTTCTTGGACATTCCCAACAGGTCGCCGTAGATCGCGCCGTTGTGCTCGCCGTACTTCGGTATCGGGCCGGCGGACGTGGGTGTCTTGGAGAACTTGATGATGGTCGGGCCCGGCACCAGCACCTTCTTGCCCGGCGGGTCGTGGGCATCGGCCTCCATCATTACCTCCCGCTCCCACATGTGGTTGTCGGCCAGGACCTCGGGGATGGATTTCACCGCGCCAAAGGGGATGTCGGCGGCGACCAGGGCGTCCTCCACTTCCTGCACCGTCCGTTCCTCGCACCACTCCCGCAGCAATTCCATACGAATTTCCGCCATGTCGGTGGCAAACATCGGGGCCGCGAATTCCGGGTCCTCGGCCAATTCGTCGAACTTCATCACCCGGAGCATGCGCTCCCACATGCCGGCCCGGGCCGCGCCCGTGGTCACCCACCCATCCGAGCACCTCAGGAACGTGCCCACCCGCACGAAGTCGTTGGTGCCGGTGTCGTAGCACATGGCCAGCGCGACTTCCTCCAGGGTGATGCCGCCGTCCAGCATCGCCACTTCCAGCCACTGGCCTTCGCCGGTGCGGTCCCGGTGTCGCAGCGCTCCCAGGATGCCGATGACCGCGTGCAGCGCGGCGGTGCGGTCCATCACCGGGCCATTGCCCATGATCGGCTGGTCGAAACCGCGTCCCGTCTGATCGCCGAACCCGCTCATCGCCTGGATGATGGGGTCAAAGCACTGGCGGTCACGGTATGGCCCGTACTGCCCGAACCCTGACACCGATGCCAGGATGATGCCGGGATTGACCTTGCACATCTCCTCGTAGCTGAACCCCATAGCCTCCATGGTGCCGGGCCGGAAATTCTCCAGCACCACGTCCGACACCTCCAGCAACCGGAAGAACAGCTCTTTCCCCTTGTCGTGACGAGTGTTCAAGGTAACGCTCTTCTTCCCCCGGTTGTACGCGGCGAACTGGACGCTCATGCCGCCCACGAAGGGGCCGGAGTTCCGGAGGTCCGCCCCCTTACGCCATTCCAGCTTGAGGACCTCGGCGCCCATGTCCTGCAGGATCAACCCGCCCCGGGGCGCCGCCTGCCATCGCGCCAGCTCCAGTATCCGTACTCCGTCTAGCACTCCCGTCGAGCCGTTAACTGCCATCACCAAGCTCCTGATCTTCCGAGTTTGAAAGGGTTCCTGTTTGAAAGGGTCCCTAGTTTGTAAGGGCTCCGGTACCGGGGCCCCGCGATCCTAAACCGTTGTGGGTTCCGCGAGTATAACCCGTTTCATCCCGGCGCTCCTGCAAAGGCTCAGCCGGAGTCACCAGACATCCAGTGACGGGTCCACTATCCGGCACGCCCGCCCCAGGGCAACCGTTGGGCTACAATGCGCCGCGTTAATGATCTGGCCCGGACAATGGAGCCATCCACGATGAATTTGGGTGCGAGCGTCGCCGGAACCGCCGGGGCCGTGTTACGACGCTCGGTTGCAGCCTGATGCTAGCCGGTTGGGAACTGGCCCTTGGCCTGGCCGCGATGTTCTTTGGGGCCGTCGTGCTGGGCACCATCAGCTTCGGCCTGGGCACCGTGGCAATGCCCTTCATGCTCCTGATCTTGCCGCCCCAAGATGCGGTGGTGATCGTCAACGCCGTGGTCGTGCTCACCACCGGCCTGACCATCGTCCAGACCTGGCGGCACCTGAACCTGCGGGAGACCTGGCCCTTCGTGGTCGCCGGCCTGCCGCCGGTTCCCATAGGGGTGCTCCTGGTGCACGAGGCCGACCCGGTGGCGCTGCGGCTGACCATCGTGGTCGTCATCCTGGCCCTGGGCGTGATGAGCCTGTTTCAGATCCGTCTGCCCGGCGCGCGAAGTAGCTGGGCCGCGCCCGTTTGCGGCTTCATCGCCACCCTCCTGGTCACAACCCTGGGCGTCGGCGCGCCGTTGGCGGGCCTCTACGCCATCGAGCAGGACTGGTCCCGCGATACCATCCGCGCCACGCTGGGCCTGTACTTTTTCCTCGCCTCTGCATTGGCGTTGGTCCTGTTCGCCGTCACCGGCCTGATCGGAGTTACGACGGCCCAAAACATCGGAGTGCTCAGTCTGGCGGTGCTGGCCGGCACTGCGGTGGCCGCGGTGATTGCCAACCGCATCAGCCTGCGAGCCTTTCGGTACGTGGTCGTGGCCGTCACCGTGGTCGGCAGCATATCGTTGCTCCTGCGGGAACTGCTCCACGCTTTCTAGCCATCCTCCGCGTCAACTGGCAGCCGTCCACCGCCCGGTTTGTACAATCCACCGTGTTTGGCTAGAATTCGCGCCACCCTCCGAGTCGAGCCCATAAGGAGCCCGAGTCAACCCCACAAGGAGCAGCCAGATGCCCGGCCCCCTGATTACCGACGAAGTCAAAGCCCTGATCGGCCTGGAATCGGAACCCGAGCGCAACCGCTTCCCCATCAGCGCGGAGATGGCCTACGACGTCGCCGACGCCATCGAGGACTACAACCCGCTGTACGTTGACCCCGACTACGCCGGGGGCAGCCGCTTCGGCAGCCTGCTCTGCCCGCCGCTGGCCGCCTGGAAGGACATCGCTCCGCCCATTGGCTACTTCGGAGCCGGCCAGGAGTGGCACTTCGAGGTTCCCCTGCCCTTCAATAGCTACGGACTCAACGGCGGCAGCGACTGGCAGTTCCTCGCTCCGGTGCGCGTCGGTACCTGGATTACCCGCCGGTTCCGCATGCTGGACATCTTCGAGAAGCAGGGTCGGTCCGGCGCGCTGGTCTTCATCGTCCGCGAGGAGATACAGAACGACCAGCACGACCGGGAGCTCAGCCGCGCCCGCCGCGTCAGCATCCACCGCGCTCTGCCGGCCGGCGAGCAACCCACCGACGTTGCTCAGGTCGCCACCGACCTGTCCACCGTGGCGGTCGCTCCGCCCAATCCCGAGGTGATCCTGCCCAAGCCCCAGCCAACCGGCAGCGACCAACGTCACTTCGAGGATGTATCCGTGGGCGACAGCCTGCCGCCGGTGGTCAAGGGCCCCATGACTACCACCCACTTGATCCGCTGGGCCGCCGCCAACGGCAACTACGCCCGCATCCACTGGGATCTGCCCTTCGCGCAGCTGCACCAGGGCCTGCCCAACGTGGTGGTCAACGGCTCCCTGAAAAACCAGTACCTCGGCCAACTGCTGCTCGACTTCGCCGGCGACCAGGGCTGGTTCCGGCGGTTCTATGTGGAACACCGGGGCATGGACTTCCCCGGCGATACCATCACCGCCGCCGGTATCGTCACCGGCAAGCGTGAGGAGGAAGGCTTCGGCCTGGTGGACTGCGCCGTGAGCCTCCAGAACGACCGTGGCAGCCAGACCGCCTCGGGCACCGCCACCGTCGTCCTGCCCAAGCGGGGCCAGTCGCTGCCCCTGGACTGGGAAGGAGAACCCTGGTAATGGCCGGCATTCCATTCTCCCTGCCAATGAACGGCGTGCGGGTGCTGGAGCTGGGAGGCTACGTTTCCGCCCCTTTTTGCGCCAGGCTCCTGGCCGACTACGGCGCCGATGTGGTCAAGATCGAGCGTCCCGGAGCCGGTGACGAAGCGCGACACATGGGCCCCTTCGCCGGCGATGACCCCCATCCCGAGAAGAGCATCCCGTTCCTCTACCTCAACACCAACAAGCGCGGCGTCACCCTGGACGTCGACACCGTCTCCGGAGCCGGCCTGCTTGGCCGTCTGCTCGAGTCCGCCGACGTGCTGGTGGAAAATTACCCGCCCGATGCCAGGCCATCCTGCCTGGACCCTGAAGCTTTGACCGAACGGTATCCACATCTCATCGTAACCTCCATCACTCCCTTCGGCCAAACCGGCCCCTACCGCGACTTCGCGGCCACCGACATCGTAACCACCGCCATCAGCGGCCTGATGTACCATTCGGGAGACTCCGACCAGGAGCCGCTGCGCAACGCGCTGAACCAGTCCTTCTACGTGGCCGGCATCAACGCCGCGGTGGCCACGTCAGCAGCCCTGTTCCAGCGCATGTTCACCGGTCAGGGGCAGGCCATCGACGTTTCAACCGTCGAATGCCTCGCCTCCCACCTGGTCCAGGCCGTCCCGTACTACAACTACACCGGCGCCATCAAGGGCCGCCGCCCCGTGCGCGGCTCCGGCTTCGAGGAGCTGATGCCCGCCCGCGACGGCTACGTGATCCCATCGGTCCAGGGCTCCCAGCCCTGGTCCACCGTCGCCGAGCTGATCGGCGTGCCCGAGCTGCAGGATGAAAGGTTCGCCTCCGGCTCCGGCCGCATCGAGTTCGGCGAGGAGATCCACGACCTGCTTGTCGAGGGATTGGCTCAATGGGACCGCAAGACGCTGCACCAGGCTTCCGGCGAGCGCCGCTTGGTCTTCGGCATGGCCCAGGACGCCGGTGACCTTCACGACTGCCCGCACCTGCACGAGCGTGAGTTCTTCCGCACCGTATCCCACCCGGTGGCCGGCGAGGCGAATTATCCCGGCATGGGCCCGCGCCTGTCCGGCATGGAGTACCAGGTGCGTCACCATGCTCCGTTGCTGGGACAGCACAACTCTGATATCTATGGCGACGAGCTGGGCGTTTCCGCCGACGAATTGGCCCAGCTACGGGCATTGGGGGCGATATGACGCTGCCTAATCGCAAGCTTCCGCTGGAAGGCATTCGCGTGGTGGACCTCAGCCGCGTCTTCGCCATGCCCTACTGCGGCGCGTACCTGGCCGACCTGGGCGCTGAGGTCATCAAGGTCGATACCCACCACAATCAGTTTGTGGACACTACCCGCACCCTCAACGGCCCCTATCCCGACAACGACCCCGGTGAGCTCTATTGGGAGCGCGGCGGCACCTTCCAGACCCTGAACCACGGCAAGATCAGCGTTACCCTCGACCTGCGTTCCGACGACGCGCTGGAGGTGCTGCGTGAGCTGGTTTCAGTATCCGACGTGGTGCTGGAGAACTTCACGCCGCGAGTGATGCGCCGGTTCGGCCTGGACTACCCCAACCTGAAAGCGGTGCGCCCCGACCTGATCATGGTGTCCAACACCGGCTACGGTCATTCCGGACCGTGGACCAACTTCGGCGCAATGGCCACCGCCCTGGAACCGACCCACGGCACCGGCGCGTTCATGGGCTACCTCGACGTCGACGCCGACGGCCGCACGTCGTCGGGCACGGTGCCCAACAAGATCGCCAACTCCTACACCGATTTCCTCGCCAGTTGGACCGCGCAATTGGCGGTGCTGGCCAGCCTGATCCACCGGGCCAAAACCGGCCAGGGCATGTGGATCGACCTCGCGATGTACCAGGTGGGCGTGTCCTTCCTCGGCGAAGGTATCCTCGATTATGCCTTCAACGGCCGCCGCGCCCGCCGCCTGGGCAACCGCCACGAGACGCTATCACCCCACGGCTGCTACCCCTGCCAGGGCAACGACCAATGGGCCGTGCTCGCCGTGCGCGATGACGCCGACTGGCGGGCCTTCTGCAACGCCATCGACGGGCCCGAACTCGCCACCGACCCGCGCTTCGCCGATCCCGTAACGCGCCACGGCAACCAAGACGACCTGGACGCCGTCATCACGCAGTGGACCTCCGCCCGGACCAAATACGAAGTCATGACCATCCTGCAAAGCGCCGGCGTCCCCGCCGGGCCCGTCCTCGATGGCCGGGACATGCTGAGCGATCCGCATTTCCGTGACCGGGGCTACTTCGAGGCGGTCGAGCATCCCCCGGCTACCGGCCTGGGTCGCCGCGAATACCTCACCCGCGGCTGGCGCATGTCCGGCAACGACGTGCGTATCCGCAAACCGGCCCCGATGCTCGGCGAGGACAACCGGCAAATCCTGTCCGATCTGCTGGGGCTGACCGACAGCCGCATCACCGCCCTGAAAGCGGCAGAGGCCATCGGCCAGACCCTGGCCGGAGCGCGCGTCCCCGCCTCGGTGCCTCTCGACCGCCAGGTGGAGCTGGGCTGGACGGTTGACTACGACGATGATTACCGGAGCCGGCCGCCCAGCGGCGTCTAAAGCAGCGGGCGCGAGGACCCCTCGCTAGTCGTTGTCCTCGACTACCACCCTCAATTCGCGGGTTTCGTCGTCGTAGCGGCCACCCGCTGCGCTGTGGTTCACCACCGCCCAGAACTTGCTGGCGTTGGTATCCTCCGCCGCCGTCAGCGTCACGCGCTGGGGATTGCTCCAATTGTCGCGAGTGAATGCCAGGCTGGCTGCGCTGGCGGTCAGGTGATTCCCCGCCGGATCGATGCTGATCGCGACGGTCACGTTTGCGTCGGGTCGTGTTGCCAGGGATACCGAGTAGTTCGCGGTGCTGCCTTCGGCCACGTTCACCTCGGCGACGCCGAATACGATGCCATCCGCGTCGCTTTCCGCGGTTGTTTCGCTCTCCGTGGACAGGTTGGTCACCGGGCGGTTGGAGAACAGCGTGACAGGATTGCCGGCGCTATCAGCAAACACGCCTTGGGAATCCCTGGCAAAGTTGTTGTCATAACTCACTTTCACATCCTGGCCGGCCGTTATCGCGTGCTGCAGGGGAATAGTGAAGGTGTTCCCCAACACGCTCAGGCCGGTGGCCTGAGCCGAAACCCCGTCCACGGTTACGGCGACGATGTCATCGAAAAAGTGCTGTATTTCCAGGTCAGGGTGGGTAGCCAGCCAGCCCACGAAATGGTCGAGGTCAGTGCTTTCGCTCAACGTTACCACTATTCCTGGGCGCTCCGGGGTGGCCGGCGTGAAAAGCGTCGCCCGCCTGGCGGCAATTGTAGTCGTGGTCGCGCTCACGAATTCCGGGCTAACTCCATCGATCATTTGGCCGGCGTCGGCCACCACCGCATCGTGGGTAAGAACCGCAGGGTTTCCGGACGCGCCCGCCAGAGTGCCGCCGTTCGGTCTGATCTTGTTAGCTCCGATGGCGATACCGTCGGCATCGGAGTCGCCAGCCGCGACCGTGTAGGCAAAAACCACCGCTTGGCCGGTCACACGGTCGAATGTCGCGTATTTCGCCGCACCTCCCACGTTCAACTCGATCTGCGGCGAACCAGTTACCTCGATGTCTTCACTGAAGGTGACCGTTACTGCAACGTCATCCCCGACGGCGTAGGTGTCGTCATCACCGGGATCGGACGTGATCGTGACGGACGAAACTGTTGGCGCGACGATGTCCCTTGCGTCCACCTTGTGGTCGGGGTCAGCGCCCAGGGCCGGGTAGTAGACGGAGACCTCGGCGCCGGAGGACTGAAAATGGAGCCTGCCGTCGCGCGTATACCCTGAGTTTCTGCCGCCGCGGTCAACGCTTATGCCGGTGTCATCCCGTTCGCCGGACCGCACGGTGTAGCCGTAGACGATCCGGTCGCTGCCGGAGCCCCTGACGTACCGTGCTGCGCGGTAGTTGGCCTGTCCCGACCGTGGTCGCCAACCCGGATGGCAATCCCCTTCCGACCGGTTACGCTCACCGCTTCCTGGTACCGGATCTCGATCTCGATGTCCTCGCCAACGCCATAAGCGACACCGTTGGCCGGCGTTGATACAATCTGCAGGCCGACGGCGTCCCTGAGTATTGAAGAGTCCGCTCGGTGACCCGACTGGTTGCCGATGCCGCGGTATATGCGGCTGACCCCAATATCCGTGTCCTTGACGTTGATCACGCTGGACAGTCCGAACCCGTGCCATCGCTTTCCGTCGTGGTAGCCGTTATGGACGCTGACCCCGTTGCCGTCTCGGTCTCCGTCCTTGACGGTGTATCCGAACACCAGGGTATCCGTGCCGGACCCTCTCTCGTACCTGGCGGCCCTCCACTTGGGGCTGACCCAGATCCCCATGATCGGTCTGCCCTTTACCTCCACCTCGCGGCTGAAGGTGACCGCGAACTCAATGGTCTCCTTCCGGCCATAGGTCGTCCCCGCGGCAGGTCGCGAAATTATGTCTATGCCAGTCACGCGCGCTTCATCGTCAACAATGGCGATTTCGCACCTGTTGTCCAATCGCGGATCATCGTGATTCTTCACGTTGTCCAAGGGCGTGAAACTCACCGTGAAGGTTTCTTCACCCTCCAACCGCGTGTCTTCGTAGGTGCGTATCGTATACGCCATCCGGTTGTGCCGACGTTGCGCACCCGAACTGGATTGCCAGACCCTGCCAAGGTGGTGGTAGTCGAAACCGTTGGCGGTAAACGCGCTGGTGTGCCAGTACGCTCCGAAGTTGTACCCTTCGTGCCCGTTCAGGTCGGTCCGCACCAGGTAAACCTTTATGGCGTCACCCTCTTCGACGTGAGTTTGGGGACAGTCCAGGTGCAGCTTGGGACTGGGTCGATCGTCGTGGTGGGCGGAAACCGACATCGCGTGATGGGCGCCGGACAGCATCGCCGTCACGCCGGCAACCAGCATAATCGCAACCAACCTCGGGATCCGCGTGGCGGTCCACATTCGCCTTGAGTTCATTTCGCTCCCTCCCGGTCATTGCCTGGCGGCACGTGCTAATCATCGACGCGCTCACGGAGCAACGATCCAGGTAGGGCGAACCGATCGACGAAGCGCTCACGGAGCAACGATCCAGGTAGGGCGAACCGATCGACGAATATTGTCCGTTTGCCAGGACACTGGCTCACGGACGAAATTGTGCGCTTCTATATCTGTACCAACCTTATATAGGCCCATACTGGTTATTTGCGTCGAAACCGGTTGCAGCGTAGGGCGCAACTGCGCGAAAGTCTGTGCAAAGCTGAAAATGCACCAGCAAGGCAGGAGTCTTACATCAAAAAGAGCGACGCTGACGCGCCGCCCGATTGCCCCACGCGGGATGCCGGAGTCCGGTCAGCCGATCAACGGCGGGCAATGTTATCCCGCAGTTCCCCACGCCGCACCGCCGCCTATGCGGTCAGTGATCGGCACCTGACTACTTCGAGGATGCGACAAAACCCGAGTTGCAGCCGCAGCTACGCGGCCCCCACCGTCTTCCCCTCAACCAGCGCGCTAATCTCTGCCTCGCTGTACCCGTGCTCGGCCAGGATCTCCCGGCTGTGCTGCCCCAGTGCCGGCCCCCGGGTGCGGATGCTGCCCGGAGTCGCGGACAGTTTCACGGGGATGCCAATGTGGTTCAGCTCGCCCAGTTCTTCGTCATCCAGCGTGACCTTCATCTCTCGGGCCACCACCTGCTCGTCACTGTACACCTGCTCCATGTCGTATATCGGCCCGGCTACCACGCCGGCCGCCTCCAGCAGTTCCAGCCAGTGCGCCGTGGAGTGCTCGGACAGGATGCCCTCCAGGAGTTCCGCCAACTCTTCCTCCCGCGCCTTGCGGTCGTTGGGTTCCAGGTATCGCCCGTCCTCGATCAGCGCATCCTGCCCGATGGCCCGGCAGAACTGCTCCCACGTCGGTTGGGACGCCGCGCCGATGTTGATGTAGCCGTCGCTGGTGCGCAGCGCCTGGTACGGTGCGTTGACCCGGTGCGCCGACCCCAGCGGCCCCGGTATCTCGCCGTTGGCGAAGTACTCCGACGACTCCCACACCGTGAACGCGATGCCCGCTTCCAGCAGCGACCCGTCTACCTGCTGCCCCTGCCCGGTCCGCTGCGCGTGGATGTACGCGGCCAGGATGCCGACGGCGGTGAAGCTGCCCGCTCCGATGTCCGTGATGGGCACGCCCACCTTGGCCGGCGGCCCGCCCGGGAACCCGGTGATCGACATCAGCCCGCTCATGCCCTGCGCCACCAGGTCGAACCCGCCCCGGTTGCGATACGGCCCGGTCCCGCCGAACCCCGATATGCTGGCGTAAACCAGCCTGGGGTTGATCTCCGCCAGCCCCTCGTATCCCAGTCCCAGCCGGTCCATGACGCCCGGGCGGAAGTTCTCCACCACGATGTCGGACGTCTCCGCCATCCGCCGGAACACGGCCTTGCCCTCATCCGCGCGCAGGTCCAGGGCGATGCTGCGCTTGTTGCGGTTCAGCGCCAGGAACCCCATGGCGATGTCCGGGGTCAGGCGCGAACCCATGCGGCGGGTGTCGTCGCCGGTGCCCGGCCGCTCAACCTTGACGACGTTGGCCCCCATGTCGGCCAGCAGCATGGTGCACATCGGGCCGGCCATGATCTGCGTCAGGTCCAGCACCTTGACGCCGGCCAGCGGCCCGGCGGGATGGCTGTTCTGGGTTAGATCGCTCTGGGTCATTGCTCTCACCTGATCTGTGGCGGGCGGTTTGACGCCCGTCATTGGCGCACGGGATAATGCGGCCTCGCGTTGGAGGCACGGGATGAGCGAGATTATACTCGGCGACAATTTGGATGTCCTGCGGACGCTGCCCGACCGCGCCTATCAGTTGATCTACGTCGATCCTCCCTTCAACACCGGCAAAGCCCAGTCCCGCACCCGCATCCGGGTGACCCCGGACCCCGACGGCGACCGCACCGGTTTCCAGGGCCGCCGCTACCGCACCCAGGTCGTCGGCTCCAGCGAATACGCCGACATCTTCGACGACTACATCGGGTTCCTCCGCCCCCGCATGGAGGAGGCCTACCGGGTGCTGGACGGCCACGGCAGCTTTTTCTTCCACGTCGACTACCGCGAGGTCCACTACTGCAAGGTGATGCTGGACGAAATCTTCGGCCGGGAGTCCTTTATCAACGAAATCATCTGGGCCTACGATTACGGCGGCCGCCCCAAGACTCGCTGGCCGGCCAAGCACGACAACATCCTCTGGTACGCTAAGGATCCTAAACACTACACCTTCAACTACGACGCCATGGACCGCATCCCCTACATGGCCCCCGGCCTGGTCGGCCCCGAGAAGGCCGCGCGCGGCAAGACCCCAACCGATACCTGGTGGCACACCATCGTCACCGGCAAAGAAAAGACCGGCTATTCCACCCAGAAACCCCTTGCCATCGTCGGCCGCATCGTCCGCGTCCACTCGAACCCCGGCGACCACCTGCTCGACTTCTTCGCCGGCAGCGGCACCCTCGGCGAGGCCGCATACCTGGAAGGCAGCCAGTTCACACTAATCGACAATAACCCGGACGCGGTGCAACTAATGCACCAGCGCTTGGCGCCCGCTTTCCATTCAATGACCCAGGGTACAACCTGATAACATGGAAGCTGATTATCCTAGGACAGCGCAACCATGACCGCAGCACAAGAGCCCTCCAATGACCCGGAGCCGATGACCCTCGCCCAACTCCGGGCGTTGCTGGAGCAGGCCGCCCGCGTATCGGGTGAAAACACTCGTTCCATCGCCGAAATGCGCGCCGCACAACGAGAGCGTGCCGCTCAACATGACCGGGAGATGGCCGAGATGCGAGCTTTGCAGGCAGAGAACTCCAGAGCAATCGCCGAGATGCGAGCGTCGCAGGCCAGGACCGACCGCAGGTTCGAGCGACTGATGGAATCGCATCAAGATACCAGAGGATCAGTCGCTGGTCTCCGAGGCGCCTTGGAGTACACCTCCGGCGATGTCTCCACCCTCAAAGGCTGGGGCATGGAGTTTCTCTGCGAGCGCCGTCCCGGTGCGTTTGCCAAGGCACTGAACCTGAGTAGGATCGAGCTATTACCTGCGGCGGAGATATTCCACATTGCCATCGATGCCGCCCAACGTCGCATCGTATCCGGCAGCCTGGCCAATGACCTCCACTCCGGCGATGTCTATTTCTATGGCCGGCGGGCGGCGGACGACTTACCCGTCTATCTGATCGTTCAGGCGTCTTTCGAGGTCTCGCGTGGTGATGTGAAACGGGCGTCCGCGCAGGCAGAGACGCTGGAAACCATCCTCCGGCATGATGGCCCGCCCGAAGAGACCGGTATCGCTTTGCCCGTGGTCGCCGGCACGCGTTTGCGTACCGATCCGGACAGCGGAGCGGTGACAACTTCGCTTTGGGACTGCACCTACGTCCAGATCGAAAACGGCAACAACCTGACCGCATAGTCCAGCCCTCCGGAATAAGGAGCCAATCGCATTGACCTCCAATAACCGAATCAAGCAGGACGCTGACTTTATCTTCCACGAACTCACCCGCTCCATCTGTCCCGAATGCAAGGCGGTCATAGACGCCCAGATAATCATCCGCGATAACAAGGTCTACATGCGGAAGCGCTGCCCCGAGCACGGCTGGTTCGAGGGCATCATCAGCTCCGACGCCGAGATGTACGTTGGCAGCGTCCGGTTCAACAAGCCTGGTACCATCCCCCTCGACTTCAGCACCGAGGTGAAGGACGGTTGCCCCCTGGACTGCGGCCTCTGCCCCGAGCACAAGCAGCACATCTGCCTGGCCCTCATCGAGGTCAACACCGCCTGCAACCTCAATTGCCCGGTCTGCTTCGCCAACGCCGGCGTCGGCTACAGCCTCACCCTGGAGCAGGTCGAGTCGATGCTCGATCGCTTCGTGGAGATCGAGGGTGACCCCGAGGTGGTCCAGTTCAGCGGCGGCGAGCCCACCATCCATCCCCAACTGCCGGAGATGATCCAGGCCGCCAAGGACCGGGGCATCCGCCAGGTGATGATCAACACTAACGGCGTCCGCCTGGCCCGCGACGACCGCTTCCTCGCCCGGATGGCCGCCCTCGACCCGGTGGTGTACTTCCAGTTCGACGGCCTGCGTGAGGAAACTTACCTGACCATTCGCGGCGAGCCCCTGCTGGACACCAAGATGCGCGCCCTCGACCGCCTGGCCGAAGCCGGCATGACCGCCGTGCTGGTGGCGGCCATCGAGCGCGACGTGAACACCGACGAGGTGGGCAGCATCGTCGAGTTCGGCCTGAAGCATCCGGCGGTGCGCGGCGTCGTGTTCCAGCCCGTGACGCACGTCGGCCGGCACATAGAGTTCGACCCCATGACGCGCGTCACTATCCCCGACATCATCCACGGCGTGGTCGACCAGACCAACGGCCGCTTTGTGCTGGAAGACTTCGTTCCCGTCCCCTGCTGCTTCCCCACCTGCCAGGTCAACTCTTACCTCTTCGTCGACGGCGACACTGTCACGCCCCTGCCGAGACTACTCGATATCGACCAGTACCTGGACTACATCACCAACCGCGCCCTCCCCAAGCCGCCCAACGCCGCCGACATCCAGACCGCCCTGGAGGGCCTTTGGTCCGCCTCCGCCGTTGCCGGAACCGAAACGACCGCCGGCCAGTTCGAGTGCGCCTGCGGCCCCGGCCTCGACCTCCCCTACGAGATCAACCACCTCAAGGACCACGTCTTCCAGATCGCCATCAAGGACTTCCTGGACGCCTGGACCTTCAACGTCAAGCAGGTCATGAAGTGCTGCGTCGGCATCCTCACGCCCGACGGCCGCGCCATACCCTTCTGCGCCTACAACTCCGTCGGCTATCGCGAGCAGATCCGGGAGCAGCTCACGATGGAACAGGGCAGGCAGAAGATACTGGCCGTCTCGCGCAACCAGGAAGAAAAGGCGTAAGGCTCGCGTTCGATGCTCGACACCTACGCCGCCAAGATCTGCTGCGCCGACCTCTATTCATCGGAACTGGCCCGCCTCATCCTGGGCGATAGCCTGCATCCCGGCGGCCTGCGCGCCACCAACCGCCTGGGCCGCGCCATGGGGTTGCAGGCCGGCTGGCGCGTGCTGGACCTTGCCTGCGGGATGGGAACCAGCACGATGGCCATTTCACGGGTGTTCCACTGCCAGGTCGTCGGCTTGGAACTTGGAATGGAGGCTTCCCTGTCCTCACGGCGTCGCGCACTGGAACAGCCGGTGCCCGCCGACGTCGCCTTCGTGAGGGGCGATGCCGAGATGCCCTCCTTCCGCGACGGAGCCTTTGACGCCGTCATCATCGAGTGCGCCACTAGCCTCTTCGTGGACAAGGCCGCTGCTATCTCGCAGGTACGACGGCTGATTCGGCCGGGAGGCGTAATTGGTATTTCCGATGTAACCGTCGAGCCAGGCAGCCTGCCGCCCGAACTGGACAGCGCCGTCGGCATGATGCTCTGCCTCACCGATGCCCTGCCCACCGAAGGCTATCAGAGTCTGCTGGATCAGGCCGGTTTCGTCACGGGAGATCCCGAGGACCTATCACACGAGGTGCTGTCGCTCCTGGCCGATTTGCGGGCCAAGCTGGCCCTGGGCAGTAGCGCCGCCACTGCCTCCACCGAACTCTCTACAGACTTGGCCGAGTCTGCCCCCGACCTGCTGAACAGAGTCGAGACGTCGGTGTCCCAGGGACAAATCGGTTACTGGCTTTACGTCGGCCGCAACCCCGGCTGAGCGCCGACTGCTGTGCTATCATCTCCGCAATCCCAGCTGGACAGTTCCCTACTCGATGTTTCTCGATCAACTCCTACCGCTGATCCCCCGTGTACTTGCGGCGGCTCTGGTCGGATACCTGCTGGGCAGCATCCCTTTCGCCTATCTGGTGGCCCGCCTCAAGGGCATTGACATTTTTGCCACCGGGAGCCGTCGCGCCGGCGCCGCCAACGTGTTCTGGCAGGTGGGTCGCCGACGCGGAATGCTGGTGTTCGCTTGCGATGTAGTCAAGGGGGCATTGGCCGTGGTGGTGGCCTGGATGCTGGGCGTACCCGAGCTGGCAGCCATGGTCGCGGGAGCGGCCGCTATCGCCGGTCACTGGAAGAGCATATTCACCGGATTTAAGGGCGGAGATGGCATGGTCGTGCTGGTCGGCGTGTCCCTGGCCTATCTCAGTTGGTACATACTTATCGGCATCGCCGTCGGCATCGTGACGGTACTGCTCTTCCGCCGGTCGGTGTTTCGCTCCTCAATAGGCATTTTCCTGGGCTACGGCGCGATGCTTGCGTTGAACCCCATGCACGGAGAGAACTGGGCCGTCATGTTCGGTTTGACCGCCCTCGCCATGGTGGTCGTCACCCACAACATCCTGACCCACGCGGATCACCGACCCGACAAGGTTGCGGCGATCGATCCCGACATTCTCATCGAAGACAGGCCTGAAGTCTTAGGCGAAGCGGCACGGCTCAGTGAAGAGGCAATACTCCTCGACGTTCTCCCGCCCGACGACGAGAGCGAATCCAAGCGCCCCACGTAAATCAGCGCCTGGCTTCATTTAACCCCGTTCGCTCTTGCTCTGGGGCTACCTAGCCGGTTTACCCTGCGCCACAACGATATTCGCATCATGAGACCGTTTGGCAACCAGATCCGTCCAGTTGGCTCGCAGGAGCATCGCTGCGTTTGCTCCGGAAGTGGTTCCGAAATACCGATTAGGTACCAGCAATACCCCGTGAACTAGTTTTGGTTCCGTTCATCCCGGATACGTGACAGGTCCAGTACCCACCCCAGCATCTCATCAGACTCCGCCTCCGCGTATAAGCCGGGCTGAAGCCGCACCGCCTCCGACAACTGCTCTGCGCACTTGGGAATGTCTCCCTGGTCGGCGAATAGTCGCGCCGCGTTGTAGTATGCAGCGGCAAAATCCGGTACCGCCTTCTGGGCTTCCAGGTAGTCGGCCAACGCCGCATTGGTGTCGCCCAGGCTTTCCTGCGCCGCCCCGCGGTTGCTCAATACCTCGGCGAATTCAGGCCGAATCCGCAGCGCCGCATCGTAATCGGCAATGGCCTCGACATACTTTCCCTGGGCGTCGTAAGCCAACCCCCGATTGTTGATCGCTTCCACGTCTTCAGGGCGCAGTTCTATAGCGGCAGTGTAATTGGTCACCGCGTCGCCGAACCGACCCAACCGGTAACAGACGCGAGCCTTGTTGAACCGCGCGTCAGCATTGTCGGGATTGTACTTGAGCGCCTCGTCGTAGTCCGCTACCGCTCCCCAGCCGTCGCCAAGTTCGTCCCGCGCTACACCCCGGTTCAGGTACGCATTGGAAATATCGGGGCGGAGGGCCACTACCGCGTCAAAAGCCGCAATAGCATCCGCGTATCTGCCCAGGTTGTTAAATACGATCCCCTGATTGTAGTAGGCCTGCAGGTACACCGGGTTCAGGCTGATGGCCTCCGCATAGTCCTCCAGCGCCCCGGTCGGGTCGCCAACGTCGTCTTTAGCGTTGCCCCGCTGGTAGTACGCCGGCGCCGAATAGCGGTCAAGTTCCAGCGCGGCGCTGAGGGCGTTTACCGCTTCTTCCGGCCTTCTTTGCCGCTGGCAAGTCACGCCCAGGTTGAACCTGACCGCGAAGTCATCGGGACGCTGCGCGATCATACCCTGGAATACTGCGTACGCTTCCGTGTAACGCCCAATGGCGAAGCAGCCATTTCCAAATATCAGGCTGCTGGCGCTACGCCCATCCAGTAGCCGGGGGTCGGCCTCCGCCAACTGGTCCAGCAAGGCCGCGATCTCGCCGGCGTCCTCGCCGATAAGGCGACCCCCGCGCGGCCTCGGAGTCAGCGCGGCAGACCCCAACCCATGCCATTCGAGCAAACCGGCAAGGCGGCCCAGCAACTTGTCCGCAGTTGCGCCGTTCATCGCGCGTCCGTAGTGTTGGCTCGCCGCCGGCTTCCGGTGAGCGCCATCAGGAACCCTACAGCGTCGACACTCTTCCGCCGCCCATTTCCGGACGCAGCGCGATCTGGGCCAGCGCCAGGGCCGAGTAATAGGCGACCGTCATGGTCAGGTCGACCACACCCCGATCTCCCAAGAACCCTCGCACCGCCTCAAAGTTCTCGTCGGACACGTCCTTCTCCCGGATCATCTGCTGAACGAATCGAGCGATCGCGGCCTGCTTGCCCTCCAGGCCGTCCGGCGCTTTCCACGTCCGAATGCCCTCGATGGCCTCGGCGCTCACGCCGGCGTTGGCGGCGGCCACGGAGTGCCCCGTCCACTCGATGCCGGAGTCCCACTCCCGCGACACCAGGATGATCGCCAGCTCCTTGAGGTCGTCGGGCATTGCCGACTGGAATCGCAGCGTGGCGCCCATCGATGTCAGGTAGCCAGCGGCCTGCGGGCTGTGCAGCAGGGCCCTGAATTGCAGGCCCACGTCCGCCGCTCCCCGGTCCTCCCGGATCCGGTCGTAAATTACCTGTCCGTCCGCGTCCAGCTCTTCTCGTGCGACGTAAGGAACCCGTACCATCTCGAAACCCTCCGGCTCAAACTGCCGGCCAGCATACCATAGACCGAATCGCAGTCGGCGCGGGTCTGCGCCCACACCCGTACCCGCCTACCCAAACGCCCTCGGGAACAAAGCGACGTCACCCTGTCCTTGAAACGATGGTGGCAGTCTCGTCAGCGTAGCAACAGCGGTTGCGCACCGTCGTCAGTGCATCTACCATGGCGATGATGTGGCCCCATCCAGGCGCGGGTCCAAACGTAAGCCACACTAGAAACGGAGGATAATCGGCAATCCCGATGGTTTCGACGTTCCGGAACACCTTCTACGGCTGGTACGTCGTTTTCGGCTGCTCCATGGTCATATTTGGAGTGTCCGGCGGCCAATTCTCCTTCGGCGTGTTCCTGCATCCGATGACCGAGGAGTTTGGGTGGAGCCGGGGCACCCTGTCGCTGGCTTTCGGGATCACCTACATGATCTCGGGGCTGCTGCGGCCGCTGGCTGGGTACCTGGCCGACCGGTATGACGCCAAGTGGGCCTCCCTGAGCGGCGTGATCATCATGGGTTTCATGCTGATCCTGCTGCCCACCGTCAACAGCCTGTGGCAACTGTACCTGGTCTTCTGCGTGATGAGCACCGGCATCACCCTGGGCACCGGGCCCATCCTGACCAAGATAGTCAGCCAATGGTTCCTAACCCGGCGTGGACTGACGCTAGGGATCACCGGCGGAGCCGGGTCGCTGGGCGCGATGGTGCTGGTGCCGGCCACGTCGATCTTCCTGGTTCTGCTCGACTGGCGTGAAGCGTACCTCTTCCTGGGCCTGTTGTTGCTGGTCGTGGTCTTTCCCGTTGGGGCAGTCTTGATCAAAAACCGGCCCCAGGATGCGGGATTGCTGCCCTACGGCCAGATTCCCGACGGCGCTGCGGGGCCGGGCGCCGGTGGTTCCCGGGATCCAGGAGCGCCATCGGGCTATGCCACCTTCGGGCAGGCCCTGCGCACCGGTTTCTTCTACAGGTTGACGTTCGGCTATTTCGTTTGAGGTTACTCGATGAGCTTCGTGAATGCTCATTTTGTGACCTACGCCCGCGACCTGGGTTTCTCCCCGCTGGTGGGAGCGGGCGCGTTCAGCCTGATCGGCGCCACGGCCATCGCCGGCGCGCTGCTGTTGGGGCATCTGTCGGACAAGTACGGGAGGCGACGGCTGCTGGCCGCGTCATACCAGTTGCGCATGGCGGGTTTCGTCGTCGTCCTGCTCTCCATGGGCGTATCGTTCCTGGGCATTCCACCCCTGGGTATCGTGCCCCTGGTGATCGGGATGGTGCTGGTGGGCTTTTCCTGGAACGCGGTGGTTGGGATCACGGCGGCCTACACCTCCGACGGCTTCGGAACAACCAATCTGGGCCGGATTTACGGGACGATGTTCGCGGTGATGCCCATCGGTTCGGGGATAGGTTCCGCCCTCAGCGGGTACATGTTCGACCTGCGGGGCAACTACGAGATCGCCATCTGGACCAACATCGTTCTGCTGGTGGTCTCCGCGGCGTTGGTTTGGTCCATCGGCGACAACCGGCCCGGCGCCAGGATCGCCGAGCCTGCCGAGCAGCGCGCTCCGGCATAGTCCATGCATCTGCATCTTCGAGGTCATCCAGATCCGGCGATCTGATGTGTCCGGTTCACCGGACCGGATCGGTCGTGCGGCGCGGAGTGATCCGGCCGCCTCGACCCCGCCGAACGGCGGATGACCGGCGCGTTCGAATCGGGTATCCTGCGCCCATGCTCAGCGACCTCTGGGTCATCGCCGCCGCCATCCTCATCCTGGCCGGACTCCTCGCCAGCCAGTTGCTGTTGATCGTGGTCGGTGTCCTCGTCCTGCTCATCTGGATAACCGGCAAGCACTGGCCCCGGTACGCCTTCAGCCGCCTGACCTACCGTCGCCGCCTGGAACGCCGGCGTGCCTTCATCGGCGACGTGGTTGATTACTACATCACCGTCGACAACGGCAAGATCCTGCCCATGATCTGGCTGGATATCTCCGACACCTTTCCCATCGGACTCCAGACCGGCGGCACCCACCAGCGTGGCGTCGGCGCGGAGGCGGAGCTGGACCACCGGATCACCACATCGCTGCTACCCTACCAGCGCGTCACCTGGCGGTACCAGGTCCGTTGCCGTGCTCGGGGCAACCACCGCATCGGCCCTGCCCGCCTGCGCAGCGGCGACATGTTCGGCATCTCCGCCGCCGAAAAGCACGTTCCAGACGTCGAGTATCTGCTGGTGTACCCTCGCATCGTCGACCTGGACCAGATGATGGTCCTCTGGGAGCGCCCTCTGGGAGCCAGCCGCGGCCGGCGGCTCATCCAGGACGACCCCAGCCGTTTCGTTGGCCTGCGCGACTACCGTCCCACCGACCCGCTGAAGCGCATCGACTGGAAGGCCACCGCCCGTCACGGTAAGGTCGAAGCGCGCGTTTTCGAGCCGGCAGCCACCCGGCACATGCTCATCGCCCTCAACGCTCGCACCGGCGACTCCGCTTGGCAGGGCAGCAACCGCCGGCTTTTCGAGCGCGCTGTCACCGTCGCCGCCTCCGTGGCCGAATACGCCGAACGCGAAGGCTACACCTTCGGGCTGGTCAGCAACGCCGTCGCGTCCTACTCCAGCAAGTGGATGTCAGTGCCCACGGGAAGCGGCAACTTTCAGCTCGAGGCGGTGCTGGAGTCCCTGGCCATGGCCGGCCCCTTCTGGGTTGCCGAGTTGTCGGCTGTGCTGCGCACGGAGACCGACGCTCTCGCCGCCGACGCCACCGTCGTGTTGGTTACCGCGATTCTGTCACGGGCAGTGGTGCACGAAACTGATCAGATACGCCGGCGCGGTCACCGCGTCGTCGTGTTCTACGCCGGCGACGGCCCGCCGGGACCCGCCGCGGACGAGTTGCCCTCTGGGGTCCCTGTCTTCCTGGCCGGCTCCAGCCTTGCCAACCTAGAGGACATCTGGCGCGACGATTGGTCGGGCGACCCCGTTACAGAGCCGTCCCTGGTCTCCTCCGAAGTCACCGGTCAGCGCTGACCCCCTGAGCCCCGCCTGCAGGAACACTCATGGGCGCTTTCGCTCGCTCCGCTCTCGTCGCCTGCATCGCCCTCTTTCTGGAGGGTTTCGCGGTTTATCTGGCTTGCCGCCTGTTCGCAAATGTCATCCGCCTGCCCGAGGCTTCCGTTCCTTTGGGCATCGCCATGCTCGCCATTGGATGGTCGTTCATCCTGTCCTGGTACGTCCAGACCATCCGCTTTTCCCTCAACCTCAGGGGTGTCATCGGTCTGGTCCTGAGCGCGGTGTCGGTACTCGTTCTGGCCGGCGTCAGCCTGGGCGCCGGCTGGTTCCCCATCGGTCAGGTGCTCTCCGGAGATTTACGCGCCGCGGCGGCGCTCGGTTTGTCCGCCATCTTCATGCTGATGCTGTGGTGGCGTGGCACCGCCATCGCCCGCGACGACGTCACGCTGGACGTCATCCGCAACGCCTTCGTTAGAGGTGTCGTGGTCGTCATCGTTGCCGTGGTCGCCGACACCCTCCTGCCGGGTGTGATCATCCGCCTTCCGGCGCTGATGGTGTTTTTCGCCACCGGTCTCGCCGGTCTGGCAATCAGCCGGTTCGCCGCCGAGGGCGGTGCCGGTCACATGAACCGGGGTTGGGTGCTCGCCATACTGTTCAGCGTGGGAGGTGTGCTGCTGCTGGCAGTGATCCTCGGCGCAATCGGCATAGGTGGGCTGGACGACGCGACGCGGACCATCCTGAAAGGAATCGCTTTCCTCGGCCTGTGGACGCTCCGACCCGTTCTCCTCCTGCTGGGCCTTTTGGCAGCGGGCCTCGTCGCCATCGGCAACTGGTTTTCCAGCCTCTTTGGCGGCGGCGACCTCAGCGGTCTCGAATTGGCCCGTCTGCAGATCGAGCAGTTCCACGAGAGCCTCCGCGAGGTGGAGGGAGACGGCCCGCCCAACGTCATCCTCACCGTCATCAAGTGGCTGGCTTTCCTGGCCACCCTGTCACTAGCCGGCTGGATCCTGTTCCGGATGTTCCGCCGGCGGCGACTCGTGGGCGGCGGTTACGCCGATGGCGAGGTACGCGAGTCCATCTTCACCTGGGGAGGCGCCGGTCAGGACCTGGCCGACACCCTGTCCGGATGGATGTCCCGCGCCTCGGGGTTCCGCCGTCTCAGGCCCCCTCCGACTACTCCTCGCGAGGTGTACCACCGCATGCTGGAGGTCGCCAACGCCGTCGGGTTCCCCCGCCGCGGCTCCCAGACCCCCGAGGAACATCGTCGGGCCGTCCGAGAAACCCTGCCAGACCCGCCGGTGGGGCGCATCGTCGGCGGTTTCCAGCACTACTACTACGGCGCGCGCTATGAAGCCGCCGACCCCGAAACGATGTCAACGTTGCTGGAAGACCTGGACGAGCTCCAGCCGCGCGGGTAAATCCACGTCTTCCGACCCACGGCGACTTAGAGGGTGTCTAAAAATGAGGTAGGCAGGCCAGTCTGCGCAGAGTGAGGCCGGTCATTGCGATGTAAATCCAGGTTTCTGTGGTTTCACACAATGCTTCGTAGTCCTTGCTCAACCGCCGTTGCAGGTTCAGCCAACCAAAGGTGCGTTCCACCACCCACCTCCGGGGCAGCACCTGGAAGGTATGTTGCTGTGCTGGGCGCCGCACCAACTCCAGGGTCCAGCCGCCCACCGTCCTGGCCCACTCTACCAATTTGCCGCCGTAGGCCCCATCAGCCCAGATCAGCTGTAGTCGAGGGAAACGCCCCAACAGCCGGGTCAGTACCAGCCGGGCGCCGTCCCGGTCCTGTATATCGGCGGGATGCACTGCCACCGCCAGCGGCAGTCCCAAGGTATCCACCACGATGTGGCGTTTGCGGCCCTTCACCTTCTTGCCGGCGTCGTAACCCCGAGGCCCCCTTTTTCCGTGGTCTTCACCGACTGACTGTCGATGATGGCCGCGCTGGGACTGGCCTGGCGACCCTGGGCCTGGCGCAGCTCGGCGTGCAGGGTGTCATGTGCCCGTTGCCAGGTGCCATCACGACGCCAGGTGCGAAAGTAATGGAACACGGTGCGCCAGGGCGGCAGGTCATGGGGCAGCATCCGCCAGGAGCACCCAGTGCGCAGCACGTAGCGGATGGCGTTGACGATCTCCCGCCGGGGGTAGGTGATCGGTCGGCCGCCCGGTCTGGGCGGTGGCAGCAATGGTTCCAGCAGTTGCCATTCTCGGTCGCTGAGGTCGCTGGGATAGGCTGGTCGTTTCATACCCCCACGTTACGACCAACACCCTTATCACGCCTGGATACCTCCACCCCAATTTCAACCTTTTTAGACAGGCTCTTAGGCGGACTGACCAGTTAGTCGCCTCTGCACGGGCCGGATCCGGGCATAAATTGTCAAGGGCGGCGGGAAAACGTAACAGTTCAGAGTTGGTGAGGTAAATTGGTCGAAAGAGGGTTGCGGGGCACTGGCGCTACCGGCGGTGGTTATGTCATATGACGGATATGGATCGGGAAATCGACCTCGCCACTGCCGACCGGGATGTCCTCATCGCCATCATCGTCCGGCAGCAGGCCATCATCGAGCGCCTGGAGAAACGGATTGCCCAGCTGGAAGGGCCGGCCAAACCCAGCGGTCCCCGACGTATGCCCGGTCTGAAACCCAAAGCCGACCGGAAGCCTGCCCAGCCCAAATTGCCACGCAAGCCGCGGCCCCACGGCTTTGCCCGGGCCCGTATGACGCCCACCCAGCGGGTAGAACACACGGTGGATCAGTGCCCCGACTGCGGGACCCGGTTGTCCGGCGGTTGGGCCCAGCGCACTCGGGAAGTCATTGACCTGCCCCAGGTTCCGGTGCAGGTTACCGAGCACGTCTATATCGCCCGCACCTGTCCCCGGTGCCGACGCCACTGGACGCCCCGAGCGGCAACGGACGACGTGGCACTGGGCAAGCAGCGTCTGGGGGTCAACATCATCAGCCTGATTGCCGCCTTGCGGGAGGAGGCCCGGCTGCCCGTCCGCAGCATCAGGTGGTATCTGGACGCCGTGCACGGGTTACGCCTCAGCCTGGGGGCCATCGTAGCTGCGACGCACCAGGTGGCACGAAAAGCCCAGGCGGTGGTGGCGGGCATTGTGGAACGCATCCGGGGCAGTCCGGTGGTCCACGCCGATGAGACCGGCGGGCGGGAGGACGGCCACAACGGCTACGCGTGGACCTTCAGCACCCCCACCGAGCGGTATTTTCTGCGGCGGGGCCGGGGCAAGACGGTGGTGGATGAAGCCCTGAGCGATGCTTTCTCCGGAGTATTGGTCAGCGATTTCTACGCTGCCTACCACCATTACGATGGCCCCAAGCAACGCTGCTGGGCCCACCTGCTGCGGGACATCCATGACCTGCGCACCCTCTACCCCGATGATACGCCACTGGCCAGGTGGGCCGACGCTGTCCACGGGATTTACGACCGGGCCAAAGCCTGCACTCATCCCCAGGCCAAGCGGCGGCGCACCGCCCAACTGGCCCTGGAACGACAACTGCTGGCCCTCGGTCAACCCTTCCGGCACGACCCGTTGGCAACCCAGGCCAAGCTGTGCCGACGCATCGAGCGCCACCTCAAGGAACTCTTGGTCTTTGTGGCCGAACCGGACGTGCCAGCGGACAACAACGCCGCCGAGCGCAGCCTGCGCCACCTGGTCATCAGTCGCAAGATCAGCGGCGGCACCCGCTCGGAGCAAGGCACACAGAGCAAGATGACCTTGGCCGCTCTCTTCGGCACCTGGCGCGCCCAGGGTCTAAATCCTCTCGCCGCTTGCCGTCAACTGCTCATTTCCCCGCAACTCTGAACTGTTACTGGGAAAGTCGCTGCCGTCCAGCACCCATACCCCCTCCCGATGCTCTAGCCGAGGCCCCAGGTACTCTTGGAGCCGGCCCATCACCAGGTCGTCGTGCCAAGGTGCCTCGGTAAGAAAACGCTGCATCCCCTGGGCGGATACGCCCACTGACTCCGACAGGTTCTCAGCGTTGCGCCGGTCCTGGGACTGCGCCAGCAGGGCTTGGAGATAATTCTGACCGTGCTCCCGCGATTCCCGACGGCCAAACAGCGGACTGAAGTAAGCGTGAAAATCCTGAAAGGCCCCGCACATCTGCCCCAAAGCCGCCGCATCTACCACCTTACCCCACCTCCCGTGGCCTGCGCTAACTCGCCAGCTATCCTACCATACCAACCGTCGTTGTAATATTAGGGGACAGCCTCCAATGCGTAGAGGTTGCCATCATGGGAGACGACATACAGGGTTGTCGCAGCCACCACAGGACTGCCGGTTATCTTGCCTCCTGTCTCGAATCCCCACGACAACTGTCCGTTGAGGGCGTCCAAACCGGCAACCGTACCTGATTCGGTACCAACCAGGACGGTAGGTCCCGCCACGGTGGGGGCAGTGGTCACCGGACTCCCCATGTCCGTTTGCCACAGCACCTCTCCCGAGGATGCCCCCAAAGCAGAGACCACGCCTGAGACGCTGGCAACGTAAACTCTACCGCCGGCGACAGCCGGCGATTGGACCACGTCACCTTCGACCTGGGCCCCCCATACACTTCCCCGCTGCGACGGCGGATGGGGCAGCCAGCCCCAAACGTGAAAGGTGGTCTTCCAAAAGAGGCTGAAGCGGTCCCAGGGTAGGGACCGTTCCCGCCAGTCTATGGCCCACACGCGGCCCTTCTGGGACCCGACGTACACCCGGTCAGCCTGGGTAGCCGGTCCGCCCAGGATTTGTCTGGCCCTGCCGGTGTCATACACCAAGCGCCGCCGCCCAGTATTAGTGTCCACCACATGGAGCAAATTGTCCTTGGAGACCACTACGAGAGCGTTGTCGGCGAGGCAGACTGCCGCTACCACCCAGTCATCGGTGGTGAAGCTCCACAGCACAGCTCCGCTGGCTATATCCAGGGCGTAAAGCTTGTGGTCTCCCACTCCAATGTACACGGTGCCATCGCGGACAACAGGGGATGCTAGGATGGGGCTCCCCATGTCCCTGTCCCACTGCAGAGCTCCCGTCATCGCATCCACGGCCAGTACCCGGCCAGGCCGAATGGCGTAGACCACCAGCCCCCCTGCCACGGCGGGGGTAGAGCTTGAAGGAAAGCCTGTAATATGCTCCCAGACCGGTAAGCCCGTTGTCCGGTCCAGCGCGACGAGCTTGCCCGTCTCCGTAGTAAGGTAAACCAGGTCGCCCGCCACGGCTGGTGGGTTGAGCAGGGGGCCGCCTGAACTGTAGGACCACTTAATCTCATGGGGGTATGGGACAGGGTTTGGGGTGAACCCGGTGCCTTCCCCCGTGCGCCTCGCCTGCGGCCAGTCCCTAGGGTCCAGGGTCGGCGCAACATCTGTGGAGGCAGCAGGAGGGTTGGGGTCCAGTCCCAGGTAGTTCCAGGATACCCAGAAGGCCAAGAGCGCGGTAACTGCCAGGGCAATCCCCGGTATGAGCAGGCGGCTACGGAGAAAGCCGAATCTACGGCTGCGGGACAGCCGCTCCGCCTCGGCCCGGGGAACGGATATCATGCCTGAAAAGGCTTCACAGTTGGCGCACCTGTGCGAACCGGGCACCGCCTCAATGTAACCACAGAAACGGCACACTCGGACTTGTTCCATGGCAACCCCTCGACCAAGAATGGTCCTACTGCTGGCTCCAGTAGACCTTCCGCGTGCTGAAGATGGTCCGGAAACTGGGACGCGGCGTTGGACCGCCCCGTCCAGTGGCGCCCGCCGACGCTATCCCTGCGGATGCAGAGTACGACATGGCCGACGCAGTGTCGTTTTGCGCCGCATCGCCATCCTACCTTCGATTGGTAATTTGGTGGACTTTCCACCTTCGGCCCGTACTACGGTAGATCCGCTGTTATTTCGGTGATTTTCTCAACAAGCCCTTGCTCCGCTCACGCGTACCCACTTGTATGTTGCAGTGGCCCTGTGGATAGGCCAATCTACGGGGAGGGTGAGAGGGGAGCGTCGAGTACCCACAGGGTGAGTTGGACCATTACTCCAAGCTGCACCGGGCAAAAGTTTGACACCCCTCCCGCCACGGTTGTCGCTCCGAACGGATACCCGGGCCCAATGCCCGCATCTGCAAGTGTGGAGGACGCCGCCATTATGGCACTGGGAGGGTTAGGGATGGTAGTCATAGCTGGCATTGACGTCGGCAAGCGCAGCCTGGAGGTATCGGTGGCAGAAGGCCCGGTGAGGCGTTTTCACAACACCGCCTCGGGGATCCACCAATGCTGTACCACTTGGTGGAACAAGGGGCCACTGGGGCAGTATGCGAACCCACCGGCGGCTACGAACGACAGTTGGTCCGACTGCTGCGGGAGGCCAGGTTCCCAGTGCAACTGGCCCACCCCAACCGAGTGCGCGCTTTCGCTCGGGTTTGCGGCTATGAAGCCAAAACCGACCCCCTGGATGCTCAGGCCCCCTGGATGCTCAGGTGCTGGCCTGCTACGGTCGGATGTTCCCGGAGCCAGCCCCCCAACCGGCGGAACCGGAGCGTCAGGAGTTGCAGGACTTGTTGCGCCGGCGTCTGCAACTGGTAGCCCAACGAGTGCAGGAACCGCACCGGCTGCGTCAAGAACTTGCGATCCCGGTGACCCAGTCGATCCAAGATCATATCGCTTGGCTGGATCAGGCAATCGCCCAACTGGACCAGGAGTGCCAGAACCAGTTGCGTCAGCACCGCGCCCTGGCCCAACAGGCCGCCCTGTACCGCAGCGTACCCGGTGTGGGACCCATCACCGCCGCCACCCTGGTGGCCGAACTCCCAGAACTCGGCCATCGGGATGGCAAGGCGCTGACCGCATTGGTGGGCTTGGCCCCCTGGTCCAGAGACAGCGGTCAGAAGCAGGGATACCGATCCATCCGGGGCGGTCGCAGCATGATCCGCCGGGCCGTCTACCTGGCCGCATTGTCGGCAATTCGAACCGACGCGACACTGGGCGATTTCTATCACAAACTGCGGCAACGGGGCAAAGCTGGCAAGGTCGCGCTGGTGGCAGTCATGCGCAAGCTCCTGATGCACCTCCACGCTGTGGCACAGCAGGGTACACCTTGGGTGCCTCAACCTGCTTCACCAACCGCCTGAACACCATTGACATCCAACACGGATACTTTGAGGTGATGGGTTGAAAAGGGTCGGTCTCTCCGGGTAGGGAATGGGTTAGCTGCCACATTCCTGCCTTGGGGAGACCGACGATGTCATGGTATCACCGGATTGCCACCTTTCTGGACTACTCGCTGCCCCATTTGCGCGCGACCCGTCGGATCAATCTGGCCCTGCTGACGGTCGCTATTTTGGAGCGTCGCGCCCTGGCCATATCGGTTTTGGTGCGAGCTTGGCAGATCCAGGTGCCCTATTCTCACCACCAGCGTAAGAAACGGCTCTTTCGCTTTCTATCCAACACCGGCTTTGACACCGTAGCGGTACAGACAGCGCTGTTGGGCCCAATCTGCCAGGCGGCCCGGTTGCGGGGACTGACCCCGATCATGATTGACTGGTCTGAGCTGGGTCAGAGACGCAACGGTCTGTTCGCTGCGGTCTGTTTCCGAAGTCGAGGGCTGCCCCTGCTCAGCTGGGTGTCCACGCCGGAAGAGTTGGATCCCTCCCAGAACCGCGTGAAGGAGTTCTTCCTGCGCCGACTGCTTTACCATCTGCCCAGCAACATCCGCCCCCTGCTGCTGGCTGACCGCGGGTTCGGAAGGGCTAGCCTGATCCGCTTCCTGCAAGCAATGCCCAACCACACCGGCTACCCAGTGGACTACGTGATCCGCCTCAGGGGCGACGTGGTGGTCCAGGGTGCCGACTACCGCGGCCGGCTGCGGGACTATCCCCTACCCAAAGGCCGTATCTTGTTCTGGCCTCAAACCCTCTACCGGTCCGACGGCGCCGCCCTCATCAACCTGGTGCTTTATTGGGCACGCGGCCATCGTGAGCCCTGGTATCTGGCCACGTCCCTGACCAACCCTCGCCAGGCGGTGCGGATGTATCGGAAGCGGATGCAGCCGGAGCAGTACTTCAAGGACGGCAAGCAGCGATTCGGGTTGAACCGGAGTACTGTACCACCACTGGCCGCCTGCAGCGCTTGCTAGTGGGCTTGCTGCTGGCTTGTTGCCTGCTGATCCTGATGGGAGTGCGGGCATCGCCAACTTTCCGGCGACTGGTCTGCTCCCGCGGCAAGCTGGGCATCCTCAACTTGGGTTACGAATACTATCTCGCCACACCCGACCCGCCAGATAACCCCTTCTCCATCCAGCGCTACCAAACCGGGTACGCGTGAGCTTGCTCCGCCCTTGACATCCGTCTCGATTTCTGCTTCTATTGGCGGCTACATAGGTCGGTTACTATTCCAAACGCCATTTTTCGGACGGATATCGTTAAGAGGAGGCCCAAAAGTGACGTACATGAGGACCCGGAATCTTAGGGGGTTGGCAATAACATCTCTGACCCTGGGAGTCCTGTTGATTATCGCTTGCGGCACTGCCGGGCAACCCGTCCAACAGGCGGAACCGCGGGTCGTCGAGAAGGAGGTCGTGAAAGAGGTAGAAGTTACCAGGGTAGTCCAAGTGGAAGTAGAGAAGGAAAAAATAGTTGAGAAAGTAGTAGAAAAAGAGGTCCCAATAGAGAAGGTGGTGTTCGCCACCCCAGTAGCCGGCGTTCACATGACGGAGAGACCCGACTGGGTGAGCATTGGCGCCGACCACCACTACAATGGGGACTTCGTCTTTGTGCACCGGGCCAACCCCGGGTTCCTGGACTTGCACTATGGGGCCAGTTCCACCACTACCCTTTTGCCCTCTGGCCCTCGGTTCAACCAACTCCTGATGTACAACCCCAGGGAGCCGAAGGAGGTTATCGGCGACCTGGCCCAGAGTTGGGAGATCAAGGATGGAGGCAAGAATTTCGTGTTTCGCCTGAACGATGCCAACTGGCACGACGGCACCCCGGTCACTGCCGAAGACATCGTTTGGAGCCTCAACCGAATGGCGCAACCCGACGTCACGCGGGGCCGAGTCGTCGCCATCCGTACTTTTTACGAGTACCAGACCGCCGTGGCAGTGGACGACAAAACGGTGCTGATGCCCCTGAAGTTTCCCTCATCGACGGCTCTGGGCTGGCTGGCGGTAGACTACTACAAGATGTATCCCAAGGCTTTGGAGAGCGTGAGCCAGGACGACTTCAACTGCTGTTTCAAGAACACCTTCGGCTCCGGCCCCTGGAAGTTCAGGTCCTGGAAGAAAGGCGACTCCTACGAGTACGACCGCAACGACGATTACTTCAAGGACCCCATGCCCTATGCTGACGGCATGAAGGTGTTCATCATCACCGACTACGCCCGGCGTCTGGCCACCCTCAAGACCCAGCAGGTTATGGGACGGTACGCCTTGGGCGGCATCCTGCTGGCGGACGTGGAGCAGGTGCAGAAGGAGACCGGCGGCAAGATGCGGGTTCTGAAGGGCGGCGCCAGCGGTATCTACGGTTTCTGGTTCCACTGGAACCGGCCGCCGCTGGATGACCCCCGGGTGCGTAAGGCGATGTACCTGGCCCTGGACCGCCACGAGATCGCTGAGATCTCCCAGGGTGCTTCAGCCTTCTTGGTTGGCAACTTCTTCCCGCCTGGCTATGCCCTCAGTGAGGAAGAAGTCATGTCGTTGCCAGGCTTTCGCGTCAACGCCGAAGGCGGGAAGCATCCCGACGACTTGGTGGAGGCCAAACGGCTGCTGACCGAAGCGGGCTACCCCGATGGGTTCAAACTGACCTACAACGTGGATCAGAGCAAGTTTTCACGGACCAACAGCGAGCTGATGGCGGACCAGTTGAGGGAGAAGCTCAACATCGATTTGGAACTTCAGGTTGCCGACCGGGCTACTTTCTACGCCCAGTTGCGGGATGGCACCCACGACATCAGCCAGATCGGCACCGGCCTTTACTTCAAGGAGCCGGAAACGGTGCTGGCCCAATGGTTCTTCCAGGACACTCTCCGCAACCCTCATAACTGGTCCCACCCCCGCTTTACCGAGTTGATGGATTTGCAGGGGAAGGAACTGGACTCGGAGGTCCGACGGGAATATTTCCGGGAGATGGCGGAAATTCTCAACGAGGGCGAGAGCCACTACGTTCCCCTCTATTGGGTTGCCAGCAGCGGCATCATCGACTACCGCTTGCAGAATTTCCGGCCGCCCTACCACCCGCATACCATCTGGACCTGGGAGCACGCTTGGTGGGACCCGGACGCGGAGCTGCTCGGGCCGGACGCTCCCCCCATCGAGTAACGCCTTCCCTTCTGTCTGATCTTGACGCCACACCCGGCTGTCCTGGGGCGCCGTCTTAGTGCCCCAGGACAGCCGGGAACATTGTCCAACCCAGACGAGTGAGAACTGCCAAGCATAGACAGTGACCTTTGACTCCCAGTTCCCGGATGGAGAGGTCACCGAACCGTCGGGAGGAGTGATGATAGGCTACATGGTGAGGAGGATAGGCCTCTTCATTCCCACCATACTTCTGACTACCGTAATCGTGTTTGCCCTCTTCTTCCTGGTCCCCGGTGATGCTGCGCTGTTCATCCTCACCGGCGAGGAAGGGGCGGGAGCGGTTACCGAGGCGGACCTGCAAAAGCTGCGCCAGGAACTGGGCTTGGACCGTCCCGTTCATATCCAGTACTTCGACTGGCTGTGGAATACCCTGCGCGGCGATTTGGGAATCTCCATCTGGTACCGGGAGCCGGTCACCGACGAAATCCGGGACAAGTTTGCCGTTACCCTGCAATTATCCATCATGGGCATCATCATGGCTTTTGTCGTGGCCGTGCCGATGGGCATGATTTCCGCCGTGCGGCAGGACACCTGGCCCGACTACGTCTGCCGGTCACTGACCCTCATTGGGATAGCCCTGCCGACTTTCTGGTTGGCGATCCTCATAATCTACTTCTTGGCCTACGTCTTCAACTGGTTGCCTCCGTTAGGTTACGCCACCCTGTGGGAGGACCCCATCCTCAACCTGAAGCAGCTTTTCTTCCCGGCTCTGGCCATCGCCTTTCACGATCTGGCTTTCACCGCCAGGGTAACCCGCTCCTCCATGCTGGAGGTGCTGCGGGAAGACTATGTGAGGACGGCCCGGTCCAAGGGGCTGCGCGAAACCAAGGTGCTAGGCAGGCACGCACTCAAGAACGCCATCCTGCCCATCATCACGGTGTCGGGCTACCAGTTCGCCCGTCTGCTGGGCGGCACCATCATCATCGAGACCATATTCGCCGTACCGGGCCTGGGGGCTTTCCTGATAGAAAGCATCATCCACCGGGACTTCGTCGTAATCCAAGCGGTGGTTCTGCTCACTGCGGCAGTGGTGCTGACCTTGAACCTGATCATCGACCTAGTCTACGGCATGCTGGACCCCAGGATACGGTACCAGTGAGGCCGTAGCCGGGAACCTCGGCCAAATTTCCCTCGGCGATTCGAGCCACGGAGCCATCTCGCTAACTTGAAAGCAGGACGATAATGTTAGAGCAACAGAGATCTGAAGAGTCAGCATTGACCCGTGCGGGAGTCAGTGTCGCAGATCGGGGTCAGGATGTTGGAGCCGGACTTTTGCGCTTCTGCCGGAGCAAGCCCCTGGGGGCTGCGGGGGGTATAATTACCATTCTGCTCATCGTAATGGCCATACTGGCCAACGTCATTGCCCCCTATCAACCCAAGGAGAGCCTGGGCCGGGAGAATGTCCACCTGACACCGCAGCTAGGCCACATAATGGGTACCGACCACGCCGGCCGGGACGTGTTGAGCCGGGTAATCCACGGGGCGCGCATTTCATTGTACATAGGCTTCGGCAGCGTGGCGGCGGGGATTGCCCTGGGGTTCATCTTAGCGGTGGTCACCACCTACGCGGGCGGCTTCATAGACCTCTGTTTCCAGAGGTTGGTGGACTCGCTGATGGCCTTGCCGGGCCTCATAATCGCCCTGGCAATTGTGGCGGTGCTGGGGTCATCCCTGCAAAACGTCATGGTCGCCATCGTAGTTGGGATGTTGGCACCGGTGATACGAACCGTACGCTCCCAGGTGCTGACCACCAAGGAGTTGGACTACATACTGGCGGCCCGGGCCATCGGGGCTTCCCCCTTGCGCCTGGTATTCCGGCACATCACTCCCAATTGCATGGCGATAGCCCTGGTGGTAGCCACCTACTACCTGGGGCTGGCGATAACCATCGAGGCTTCCCTCAGCTTCTTGGGGGTAGGCGTTCCCCCGGACGTCCCCAGTTGGGGTGGGATGTTAAAGCGGGCCTCCGAGGAGCATGTGAAGACGGCCCCCTGGGTCGCCATGTTCCCGGGACTCGCCATCTTCGTCGTGGTGTTCGGGTTCAACCTCTTGGGCGATGCCCTGCGGGACGTGTGGGACCCGAAGTTAAGGGGGAGATAAGATTTATACCTCTTCCAACTACCTAAACCAAGGCGCAGGTGAGATGCCCAGTACTATGGGTAGATTTGAGAAGGAACTGGGCCAGCATGTCCTTGAATCCCCGAAGGGTTGGTCATGAGTGTGCAGGAGGTAAACCAGTTTCTCACAGAATAGCAGTAGGATGTCCGAGAATTGGACTGGTGGCTCACTCTTGCGCCGACACCCCTGCTAAGGGCGGGGGGAACACGTACAGCTACAGATGCCGAGACCGCAGATCCCCGCCAGGATGCTTGAGCGATCAGTTCGGTCAGGTTCAGTCCTATTTACCGCACCGGCCGATGGCTGGCCCCCTATTCCGCCACCATCGTAACCGATCCCGGGGACCTGTGTAAAAGGCGGCGGTAAAGTGTGCCAGGAGGGCGGGTCGACTGCCGGGTAATGGTGTCGAAGGTCAGGGAAAATGTCCGGCTAAGTGTTCAGCGAAAACGTCACTCGCTCATGTTGCCATGGTATCCGATGTTGACGAAATGGGAACCCTCTGCGCGTAACTGTTCAGAGTTGGTGGGGTGAATTGGGCGAACTTGGTTTGCGGGTGGCTGGCTTTGGGGGCGGTGGTTATGTCATATAACTGGGATGGATACCGAAATCAATCTCAGGGCAGCTGACCGGGATGTCCTGATTGGCATCATAGTCCGCCAGCAGGCCGTCATCGAGCGGCTGGAGAAGCGGATTGCCCAGTTGGAAGGCCAAGCCAAACCCCAAAGCTCCCGCCGGATGCCCGGTCTGAAGCCCAAAGCGGACCGGGAGCCAGCACGTCCCAAGGAGCCACGCAAACCCCGGTTTCACGGCTTTGCCCGATCCCGCATGACGCCCACCCACCGAGTGGAGCATGTGGTGGAGCAGTGTCCCGACTGCGGGACCCACTTGTCCGGAGGCTGGGCCCAGCGCACTCGGGAGGTCATCGACCTGCCCCAGGTTCCGGCGCAGGTAACCGAGCACGTTTACCTGGCCCGCACCTGTCCACAGTGCCGACGCTGCTGTGTTCCCAAAGCACAACTGGACGGCGTGGTGATGGGCAAGCAGCGTCTGGGGGTCAATGTCATCAGCCTGATTGCAGCCCTGCGGGAGGAGGCCAGGCTGCCGTTACGCACCATCCAATGGTACCTGGACACCGTGCACGGGCTGCGCCTCAGCCTGGGCGCCATCGTAAATGCCACACGCACCGTGGCGGGCAAAGCGCAGACCGAACTGGCGGGCATACTGGAGCGCGTCCGCGGCAGCCCAGTGGTCCACGCCGATGAGACCGGCTGGCGTGAAGACGGACACAACGGCTACGTGTGGACTTTCAGCACCTCCGACCAGCGGTACTTCCTGCGGCGTGGTCGGGGCAAGGCCGTGGTCGACGAAGTCCTGGGCAAGGAGTTTGCTGGCGTGCTGGTCAGCGACTTCTATGCCGCCTACCACCATTACGACGCTCCCAAGCAACGCTGCTGGGCTCACCTGCTGCGGGACATCCACGACCTGCGTGTCCTCTACCCTGATGATAGATCACTGGCCCAGTGGGCTGACGCCGTCCACCAACTCTACCGTCAGGCCACGACCTTTACCCACCCTTCAGAACCACCACGCCGCACCGCCCAACTGACCCTGGAAAGGCGACTGCTGGCCCTCTGCCGTCCATTCCGGGACGACCCGTCGGCCGTCCCGGCCAGACTGTGCCGACGCATGGAGAAGCACATCAAGGAACTCTTCGTCTTCGTGGCCCAACCGGAAGTGCCGCCGGACAACAATGCCGCCGAGCGCAGCCTGCGCCATTTGGTGGTCAGCCGCAAGGTCAGCGGGGGCACCCGCTCAGCGCAGGGCACCGACACCAAGATGACGCTGGCCTCAATCTTCGGCACCTGGCGAGCACAAGCTCTCAACCCCATCGCTGCCTGCCGTCAACTGCTCACTTCCCCTCAACTCTGAACTGTTACCCGAGGCGGTAACAGTTCAGACTTGGTGAGGTGAATTGGCCGAAGGCGGGTTGCCGAACGCTGGCACGGGTGGCGGTGGTTATGTCATATACCGGGCATGGATACTGAAGTTGACCTCACCACCGTCGGCCGCGATGTGCTGATTGCCATCATCGCCGAGTTACAGGCGGTGATTGAGCGGTTGCAGCGGCGGATTGCCGAACTGGAAGGCCCGGCGAAACCGGGCGACCCGCTCCGAATGCCCGGCCTCAAGGCGAAATCGGCCCGGAAGCCCCCAGCGCAGCCGGGGCCCCGCAAGCAGCGACGCCACGGCTTCGCCCGCCCGCGCATGACACCGACCCACCGGGTGGAGCACGTGATGGAGAACTGTCCCGATTGCGGCGCCCACCGGTCCGGCGGTTGGACCCAGCGCACTCGGGCAGTCATCGAGCTGCCGGTGGTTCCGGTGCAAGTCACCGAGCAGGTCTACATTGCTCGGACTTGCCCGGCGTGCCGACGGCGCTGCACACCTCCGGCGGAACTGGACGGCGTGGTCCTGGGCCAGCAGCGCCGCGGCGTCAACCTGCTCAGCCTGATCGCCACGCTGCGGGAAGAGGGGCGGCTGCCCATCCGTAGCGTCCAGTGGTATCTGGCACCGTGCATCAGTTGCGTCGCAGCGTGGGGGCCATCGTGAGCGCCATCCAGCGCACGGCGCAGCGGGCCCAACCGGCAGTGGCCGCGATCCTGGACCGCATCCGCGCCAGCCCGGTGGTCCACGCCGACGAAACCGGCTGGCGTCAGAGCGGGGCCAACGGCTAGGTGTGGACTTGCAGCACCCCCACCGAACGCTACTTCCCGCGAACGCTACTTCCTGCGGCGGGGTCGGGGCAAAACAGTCGTGGACCAGGCGCTGAGCGATGCTTTCTCCGGAGTATTGGTCAGCGATTGCTACGCTGCCTACCACCATTATGATGGCCCCAAGCAGCGGTGCTGGGCCCACCTGCTACGGGACATCCACGACCTGGTAGCCCTCCACCCAAAGGACGCCCCACTGGTGCAGTGGGCCGGGGCAATCCACCAACTCTATGCCGCGGCCAAAGCCTTCCACCATCCCGAGCAACAGCGACGGCGGGTTGTCCAACTGGCATTGGAGCGCAGCCTGCTGACCATCTGCCAGCCCTTCCTGGATAACCCGTCGGCAATACCAGCCAGGCTGTGCCGACGCATCGAGCGCCACATCAAGGAACTCTTCGTCTTTGTGGCCGAACCGGACGTGCCGCCAGACAACAACGCCGCCGAGCGCAGCCTGCGCCATGTGGTAATCAGCCGCAAAGTCAGCGGCGGCACTCGTTCGGAGCAGGGCACCGAAAGCAAGATGGCGCTGGCATCTCTCTTCGGCACCTGGCCCGCCAGAGGTCTAAACCCTCTCGACGCCTGCCTTCAGTTGCTCGTTTCCCCTCAATTCTGAACTGTTACCTCTGCGCCTGTCGTGCTGGAGGGCCTCCGGCCTCCAGATATCTCCTGATGGTGGACCTGTGGATCCCCAGCTCCCGCTCAATTGCCCGCAGCGACATGCCCTTCCGTCTGGCTTTCTGCACCACTTTCCATCGCTCCTTCTGAAGGAAGGTCGGCTTGCGCGGAGCGACAGTCGGCGGTGGTGCGGCAGCAGGCTCACCATCAGCGACGCCCTCTTGATCTGGGTCGTGTTCCTGGCTTGAGGTCAGCGGCATGAGGTGCGCCGTCCAACGTTCATCCCAGTGGTTGACCCCGATGGACGCAACCGGAGGCACTGCGTTCGGTCCGTTACCATTGCGGAGGAATGCCGGCACCGGCGGGGCTTCTTGCGCGGCGACTATACGCCCGTCATGGCGCACCTTGAGCTGGCCGTCCAGTCCTTCCAGAACTTCCACCGCCGCCTCGGCATAGCTGGGGTGTTCCGGCGCTGGCAGCAGTTGGAGCGTGCGCAACTGAAACCGCACCGTATTGTCCCTGGCCACCTTCCTACGGTGCTTGAAGCACAGGACCCGCTCCAGGGACAACTCCTGGTCCAGAGGCCGGAACGCTGGCTCGGGGCATTGCGGCGGAACGCCGAAGCGCCGGTCGAACCTGGGCACAAACTCCTTGAGCACAGCCTGTGCCTGCTCCAGGGTAGTTGCGCCGGTCAGCCGCAGTTCGGCAACCAGCCGGTCCTGAAAGGTGCCCGCCGTTCGCTCCACGCGCTCCTTGGCCTGGGGTGATAGACGACAATAAGGAATGCCTCCCTGTTGCCTCACCGAAGAATGTTACCGAAACTCTAGCACTTGGGATCCGCTCCAAACAGGTCCAGTTCCGGCAGTCCAGCTGGTTCCGCCGAGCCTGCGTTGGACGAAGCATAAACGAGATTTTTGGCCATGATGCCCCGCCAATCTTTCACCCGGCGTTGCAAGGTTCGCAGCGGCGCTTCGGTGAAACGGTCCGGGTGTTCCGACTGCAACCGTGCCATCAGCGCCTTGCCCGTGGCATCCGGCTCTGCCTGCAACCACCCCAACACGTCGCTCCAAACGCCCTCGAAGGGGTCTTGGCGGGTGCGCCAATGCCGCGGACCTCGCACTCGCGCGGCGTGTGTGGGACGTGTTTCGCCCTGCCGCCACAGATTGGGCAACTTGGCGAGGAACCGTTCGAGGCTTTCTCCTGCTGGCGTTTCCCGCACACCCGGAGACGTGGTTGCCACCAGCGCCGACTGGGCTTCACGGATGGTGTGCAGCAGCAACACCGGGTCCAACCCAGTCCGATATTCCTCAAGTGAGGCTTTCAGCTCAGCGCCGGTTGCGTCGTGCTGGATCAGCCGGTCGCCGGGCGTGGCGGGCTGACTGTAATGCTTGACGGTGGTGGAGCCATCCCTGGTCTTGTCGATCAGCTTGAATGAGGGCTGGAAATAGTTCACGTACCGACGCAGCGCTCCGTAGAGATAGGCCATGTGTCGATTTACAGGGCGATTAGGCCAGCCACCTGTCCCGAATACCGGTCATGGCCGACGAAGCGTCGTACCACGGAACCGTTCTTCTGCTCAATCCATCCCTGGTCGTTGCTGCGGTAAGGTCGGGACCGGGTGAACTCGATGCCGCGGTTGGCGCAGTATGTGATCAGCGTTTCGTTGATGAACGCGCCGTCGTTATCGGAGTCGATGCCAAGGAGTCGATGCCAAGGAGTCGATGCCAAGGATGGGAAAGGGCAACTGCTGCGAGATGGCCTCCAGCCCCTCCACAACCAGAGACTGCTCCCGGGCCAGGAGGGGTACCGCTTCGGTCCAGCCGGTGCAAATGTCGGTTGCGACCAGACGGTGGATGAATGATCCGGACACGGATCCGCCGCAGTGAGCCACCAGGTCTATAGTGAGCCACAGGTCTATTTCCAGAAAGCCCGGCGGCGGTCCATTCCAGTCGTTGTAGGTCCGCACCGGAACCCGCTTCCCCATGGGCCGCCCGCGCCGGCGTCTGCGCCGGCTCCCCGCGGTGGGACGGATGGGTTTCAGCAGCCGATCCAATGTGGCCGCGCTGGCCGCCATTAGCCGCGGTCGCACTTCGGGATCCAGGTCAAGGTGCCCATGACGCTCCATGGATTCCACCAGATAGGGGAGCGCCGCCTTCAGGCGCTTCCCGCAGATACGGTCGGCCGCCTCCCAGATTACGATCACCGCCTCGCGTACTGCTTCATCATAGATGCGCCGGCCCTATAGATGCGCTGGCCCTTGATCATTGACGGTTTCTCCCCAGCGTCGCCGGACTGCCCCAACAGCCGGATACCGTGCTTGCGGTGGTGGCCGGCGGCGATGAACTCATCGAGGATTCGGCCCTTGTCCTTTTTGGATGACTCGCGGTAACGGTCCCGTATCGTTATCAATAATTCCTGTTTTGCCATCCTGCTGATGCCTCCTCCCACGTGGCTGCCTCCCGACTTTTCGGTAACATTCTAGTTGAGGCAACCATTCGGCGTGGGTAACGTTTTTAATGAGGCAATGCAATTCGGCATATTTAGTTGACGCGGGACATCAGGTGATCCCATCCCGTCTCCGTTCCCTGAAGGCCTCAGTGAACTGCGGGAACCAGTCCCCGAATTACTGGCAATGGTAGCCGCAGAGAACGGTCGCTCCTCCGTCATCGTCGATGAAGACGTGGCAACAATGACGGTGACCGCTGCACCCAGGAGGCCGACGTTTCTGCAAAGGGCCCGATGGGAAGCAGTGCAGAAGGCCAAGCTCGACGGCATGTCCATTCGCAAGATGGCCAGGGAGTTGGGTCTCCACCGAGATACCGTGAGGCGGTACATCGATGCCGAAAGTCCGCCAACGCGCCAGGTACCGGGAACCCTGCCGGCATCGACATCTGGTACGATCCCGGACTAGACAGGTGACATTTTCGCTGAACACTTAGGCGGACATTTCCCCTGAACGTCGACAACCCAGGTGGTACAACTTTCCTCCGCCCCAGTTGTCGAAGGTCAGGGAAAATGTCCGGCTAAGTGTTCAGCATAAATGTCACTCGGTTATGCCGCGATGGTATCAGAAGTTGGCGTAGTTGACGCGCTGCGGACTTGCCGCAGCGGTGGAGTATCGGCGTCCATGTATTTCCTGACCGTGGCCCGGTTGATCCCCAACTCCCGTGCTATTCCTCGGATCGACATGCCTTTACGCTTCGCCTTCTGTATTGTCTTCCACCGCGCCTTCTGGAGAAACGTCGCCTTCCGGGGCGGAATGGCTGCCATCTTGCCGGCTGCGGTCTCGTGGCTGGCAACCGGGTCAGGCGCGGTTTCTTCGGCACAATTGGTGTCGAGTTGGAGGAGGGTCGTCGCCCAAGTCCTGGCGGGATGGTCAGGATCGGAACGGTGGCTGGCAAAGTGTGGGAATGATCCGTTGCCGGTTCGCATGAATGCCGGATTGGGCGGCGCCTCTTGAGAAGGGATGGTGCGTCCTTGGTGTTGCAGGGATAGACGACCATCCAGTCCTTCCAGGACCTCCACAGCCGCCCCGGCATAGCTGGGGCGTTCCGGCTCGGGCAGCAACTGCAGGGTATGCAACTGGAACTTCACCGTGTTGTCCCGGGCTACCTTCCTGCGGTGCTTGAAGCAGAGGATACGGTCCAGGCACACGTCCGATGCCAGTGGGCGGTAAGCGGCCTCGGGACGTTGCGGCGGAACGCTGAAGCGTGCGTTGCAGCGTGGCAGAAAACTCTGCAGCACGTGGTCAGCTTCCGCGATAGTGGCCGCGCCAGCCAGGCGGAGCTCCGTCACCAGCCGGTCCTGAAACGTTCCCGCCGTTCGTTCCACGCGCCCCTTGGCCTGGGGAGACAGCGTGAATATCATCTGGATCCCCAGCTCATCCATGGCGCGGCTGAACTGGGTTGGCGCACCGGCGAGCCCAGACCCGGGCGTGTGCTTGAAGACGGCGTGCCGGTCGACGTAGAGGGCAACCGGCGCGCCGTAGTTCTGCACCAGCTCCCGCATCATCACGAAGTAGTTGCGTGCGTTTTCCCGCTCACAGAAGAGGGCGTTGACCACGGCGCCGGTAGCGTCATCCACCGCCAACAGCAGCGTGAACTGCGGTCCCGCCTCCCCCAGCCATCGGTGAAAGCTGCCGTCCATCTGGATCAGCATACCCTCCTGCGGCATTCGCTGCCGGCGAACCAGATGCTGCGGCGTGCGGCGACGGCGCGGGCTGTTCAACCCAGCGGACACCAGGATGCGCCGTAGCGTACTGCGGTCGATGTCGATACCCTCGCGCTCTCCAAGCAATTCGCTCAGGTGGGTGTGGTTGGTTCCCAAGTAGCGGGTGCTGGCCAGGTGCAACACCTCGGCGCGGATGGTCTCCGGTGTTGCGTTGGGCGGCCGACGACCACGATGGCCGTGAGCCAGGGCGACGGCACCCTCCCTCTGGTATGCCGCCAGAACGCGCCTGGTGTGGCGTGTGCTCACTCCCATCAGCCCGGCTGCCTGGTCCACGGTCATCTGCTCTGCCCACAGGCTGTTCAGGACCTTGAGTCTGCCTTGTTCTTTCTGGTTCAACGTCACATTCTCCATAGAAGGGACTGTGACATTTATGCTGACCAGTTAGTGCGGACCTTTTCGCTGACCGTTGACACCCCAGTGATACGTTTTCCCGTAACAGTTCAGAGTTGAGGGGAAGTGAGCAGTTGACGGCAGGCAGCGATGGGGTTGAGAGCTTGTGCTCGCCAGGTGCCGAAGATTGAGGCCAGCGTCATCTTGGTGTCGGTGCCCTGCGCTGAGCGGGTGCCCCCGCTGACCTTGCGGCTGACCACCAAATGGCGCAGGCTGCGCTCGGCGGCATTGTTGTCCGGCGGCACTTCCGGTTGGGCCACGAAGACGAAGAGTTCCTTGATGTGCTTCTCCATGCGTCGGCACAGTCTGGCCGGGACGGCCGACGGGTCGTCCCGGAATGGACGGCAGAGGGCCAGCAGTCGCCTTTCCAGGGTCAGTTGGGCGGTGCGGCGTGGTGGTTCTGAAGGGTGGGTAAAGGTCGTGGCCTGACGGTAGAGTTGGTGGACGGCGTCAGCCCACTGGGCCAGTGATCTATCATCAGGGTAGAGGACACGCAGGTCGTGGATGTCCCGCAGCAGGTGAGCCCAGCAGCGTTGCTTGGGAGCGTCGTAATGGTGGTAGGCGGCATAGAAGTCGCTGACCAGCACGCCAGCAAACTCCTTGCCCAGGACTTCGTCGACCACGGCCTTGCCCCGACCACGCCGCAGGAAGTACCGCTGGTCGGAGGTGCTGAAAGTCCACACGTAGCCGTTGTGTCCGTCTTCACGCCAGCCGGTCTCATCGGCGTGGACCACTGGGCTGCCGCGGACGCGCTCCAGTATGCCCGCCAGTTCGGTCTGCGCTTTGCCCGCCACGGTGCGTGTGGCATTTACGATGGCGCCCAGGCTGAGGCGCAGCCCGTGCACGGTGTCCAGGTACCATTGGATGGTGCGTAACGGCAGCCTGGCCTCCTCCCGCAGGGCTGCAATCAGGCTGATGACATTGACCCCCAGACGCTGCTTGCCCATCACCACGCCGTCCAGTTGTGCTTTGGGAACACAGCAGCGTCGGCACTGTGGACAGGTGCGGGCCAGGTAAACGTGCTCGGTTACCTGCGCCGGAACCTGGGGCAGGTCGATGACCTCCCGAGTGCGCTGGGCCCAGCCTCCGGACAAGTGGGTCCCGCAGTCGGGACACTGCTCCACCACATGCTCCACTCGGTGGGTGGGCGTCATGCGGGATCGGGCAAAGCCGTGAAACCGGGGTTTGCGTGGCTCCTTGGGACGTGCTGGCTCCCGGTCCGCTTTGGGCTTCAGACCGGGCATCCGGCGGGAGCTTTGGGGTTTGGCTTGGCCTTCCAACTGGGCAATCCGCTTCTCCAGCCGCTCGATGACGGCCTGCTGGCGGACTATGATGCCAATCAGGACATCCCGGTCAGCTGCCCTGAGATTGATTTCGGTATCCATCCCAGTTATATGACATAACCACCGCCCCCAAAGCCAGCCACCCGCAAACCAAGTTCGCCCAATTCACCCCACCAACTCTGAACAGTTACGTTTTCCCGCCGCCCTTGACACCCTATGGTAGAATTGGGCAATATCGCACTGTAGGAGAGCCTGATCAGCGTCGTAGATGAGGCGCTGTCCGCCGGAGTGGACGGCGGAACGATTGCCGAGCGTATTGCCTCTCATACGGTCGAAACCCCGACCGACATCGTGGACCTGTTGGCCACGGCCGAGACGCCCCCCAAGACGAGGGCGTCGTTATCTTTGACAAGCGCACCAACGGATCCGTCCATGCCGCGGAGCCGGAGGACATCGTCTACGATCCTGGCAGCCTCCCCGAGGATTTGAGAAGCTCGACGTGCTCTTCCTCGGGTTCATCTCATTCGCACTCATTCTCGACGCACTGAGTTAGTATGAACAAACCCTAACTCATCTGCCCTAATTCTACTCATCCTACTCATCGCTGATGTGGGTTTCATTTTGGCTTCGGTTTAGTATCTGCGAAAAGATTGCGTCAATTGTGGGATATGCTGGTCGAATGCCAGCCGGATTTAACCGTCCTTTTCCCCACCGTTATTGACATTCGAGGTACGCGCTCCGGCGGGGCTGTGTTAAAATTCGGCCATGCCGCTATCCTCGTTTCATCCCGTCATTCAGCGCTGGTTCCGCAGCCGCTTCGACGCTCCGACGGAGGCTTAGGCTGCCGGTTGGCCAGCCATTGCCCAAAGACGGCACACACTCATCGCGGCTCCCACCGGGTCGGGTAAGACCCTCACCGCCTTTCTAACTTGCATCGATCAACTGGTGCGGCACGGAATGGAGACCGGGCTGCCCGACGGGACGCAGGTAGTCTACGTTTCGCCCCTGAAAGCCCTGTCCAACGACATCCAGAAAAATCTGGCGACTCCCCTGGAAGAGATAGCAGCTCTGGCCGAGGAGTCCGGCACTCCGATACCACAGATAACCACGGCGGTACGCACCGGGGACACCCCGGCATCGGAACGGCAGAAGCTGGCCAAGCGGCCGCCGCACATCCTCATCACCACCCCCGAGTCGCTGTACATACTGCTGACCTCGGAGAGCGGGCGCCGGGGGCTGAAGCACGTCAGGACGCTGATCCTGGATGAGATTCACGCCGTGGCCGACGACAAGCGCGGCGCCCATCTGGCCCTGTCGGTGGAGCGCCTATGCCAGCTTTCCGAAGAGCCCGTCACCCGCATCGGTTTGTCGGCCACCCAGCGCCCCTTGTCAGAAATGGCCCGCTTCCTGGTAGGCAACCGGCACATCGACGCCGCGGGCAATCCGGATTGCGTCGTCGTGGACACGGGCAGCCGTCGGAAGGTCGACTTGTCCGTGGAGCTGCCGGAGCAGGAACTTGGCCCCATCGCCACCCACGAAATCTGGGGCGAGACCTTGGACGCCATCGCCGGACTCACCGAGACACACGCCATCACCCTGGTCTTCGTCAACACCCGCCGTCTGGTGGAACGGGTGTCGCACCAACTCTCGGCGCGCCTGGGAGAAGAAGCGGTAGTCGCCCACCACGGCAGCCTGTCGCGGGCCACCCGGTGGGATGCCGAGCAGAAGCTGAAAAACGGGCAGGTCAAGGTCTGCGTGGCCACCGCCTCGCTGGAACTGGGCATCGACATCGGCGAGATCGACCTGGTCTGCCAGATTGGTTCCCCCCGTTCCATTGGGTTGCTGGTGCAGCGGGTGGGCCGGTCGGGACACACCGTTGGCGGCGTGCCGAAAGGTAAGCTGTTCCCGCTGACCCGGGATGAAATGCTGGAGTGCGCCGCGCTGTCCCGGGCGCTGCTGCGGGGGAACCTGGATACCTTCGCAATTCCGTCCTGGCCGTTGGACGTGATGGCCCAGCAGATGGTGGCTGCCTGCGCCTCCGAAGACTGGGACGAGGATGCGCTGTTCGAGCTGTGCCGGCGGGCTTACCCCTACCGAGACCTGCCACGGGACCGGTTCGACCAGGTGGTCGCGTCCCTTTCCCAGGGATTCGCCCCCCGCCACGGACGGAACGGCGCCCACCTGCACCGGGACGGTATCAACCATCGCCTGAAGGGACGCCGGGGAGCCCGCATCGCCGCCCTGACCAGCGGCGGGGCCATTCCGGACAACGCCGACTATGATGTGGTGGCCGACCCGGATGGCACTTTCGTCGGCACCGTCAACGAGGACTTCGCCATCGAGAGCATGGCCGGCGACATTTTCCTGCTGGGCAACACTCCCTGGAAGGTCCGCCGTGTGGAAAGCGGACGGGTTCGGGTCGCAGACGCCCAGGGCAATCTGCCGACCATCCCCTTCTGGCTGGGCGAAGCGCCGGGCCGCACCTGGGAACTCTCCGACGAGATTACGCAACTTCGGGACGGCATCGACCGGCGCCTGGACAATCCACCGCACGCCGAAGCGTGGCTGGTGTCTGAAGCCGGTGTGTCGCCGGAGGTGGCCCGCCAGTTGGTGGCCTACCTCATAGAAGGAAAGCGGGTCCTGGGCGTGGTTCCCACCACAGGCAGGGTGGTGGCCGAGAGGTTTTTCGACGAGAGCGGCGGCATGCAGTTGGTGATTCACGCTCCCTTCGGCGCGGCCATCAACCGGGCCTGGGGCATGGCCCTGCGGAAGCGCATCTGCCGCACCTTCGACTTCGAGCTCCAGGCCACGGCCACCGACGACGGATTGAACTTTTCCCTGGGACCCAGCATGGCCTTCCCCCTGGGCGACGTGTTCAACTACCTTTCGCCCAACACGGTGGAAGAGGTGCTGACCCAGGCGGTGTTCCAGGCACCCTTGTTTGGGACCCGCTGGCGTTGGAACGCCTCCCGATTTCTGGCCCTGCTGCGGCACACCGGCGGCAAGAAGGTGCCGGCGCCGCTGCAAAGGATGCGGTCCGACGACCTGCTGGCCGCCGTGTTCCCGGCTCAGGTCCAGTGCCAGGACAACGCCATGCCCGGGGACATCGAGCCGCCGGACCACCCCCTGGTGTTCGAGACCACCCGAGACTGCCTCACCGAGGCCATGAGCCTGGAAGGACTGAAGGATGTCCTGAAGTCCATCCGCTCCGGCGCGATCGAGGTGTTCGCCCGGGACACGGTGCAGCCTTCGGTGTTCGCCCACCAGATTCTCAACGCCATGCCTTATGCCTTCCTGGACGATGCGCCATTGGAGGAGCGGCGGGCCCGCGCCGTCTCCCTCCGCCGCGCCCTCCCCGAGGATGCCCGCGACCTGTCTGCACTGGACCCGGACGCCATCCGAGAAGAGACGGCCTACGCCTGGCCTGCCATCCGCGATGCCGAAGAACTGCACGACACCCTGCTTACCCTGGGTGTGGCTCCACTGGATGAACTGGCGTCCCGCACCGAAATGGCTTCCCGGGAGATGCTCCTCGGATGGCTGGAAGACCTGGCCCAAGCGGGACGGGTCCTGTGCGTAACCCAATCGGAGGGCGCGTGCCTCTGGCTGGCCGCCGAACTCGCGGCCCTCGTCTCCGCCGCCTACCCGGATGCCGTACTGGAAGGAAGGGTAAGCCTGCTGCCCCCGGCCATTGGACGTGGCGGGGATGAAATCGATCGGGAAGATGCAGTACTTCACCTCGTGCGGGGTTGGGCTGAGTCCTCCGGCCCCTTCACCGCCAGCGGGATGGTCGGACTGCTCCGCCTGTCCCTGTCCGACGTCGATACCGCCGTAGCCGGACTGGAAAACCAGGGGTTGGTCCTGCGGGGCAGCTTCCGCTCCGGTGTTGACGACGAGGAATTCTGCGACCGTCGGATTCTCGCCCGCATCCACCGTGCCACCGTGGGCCGTCTGCGGCGGGAAATCGAACCGGTTCCGCAAGCGTCCTTCATGCGCTTCCTGTTCCGTTGGCAGCATGTGGCCACCGGTTGGCAAACCGCCGGCCAGGGCGGACTGCTGGACGTCATCGACAAGCTCCAGGGCTTCGAGACCGCTGCCGCCGCCTGGGAGCCGGAGCTGCTGACCTGCCGCGTCTCAGACTACGGTCCGGAGCTACTGGACCGACTATGCACCGGCGGGGAGGTCGCCTGGGGACGTTTGTCCCACGGTAACAGCGTAGCATCCGCCCCCGGCTCCGGTCCGCGAGCCGCTCCCCTGACCCGCGTATCCAACATTACCCTGTCCCTGCGCGAGTCCCTGGACTGGCTGTTGGACGCGGCTCCCGAGAGGGTTGCCGACCTGACCGGAGCGACGGCGGAGATACTGGGAATCCTGTCCACCCGGGGCGCCTGCTTCCAGAGCGACCTGATCGCCCGCACCCGACGCCTGCCCTCGGACGTGGAGGAGGCCCTGTGGACGCTGGCGGCCAACGGACTGGTGACATCGGACAGCGTTATCCCGCTCCGCGCCCGCATCAACGGAAAACAACACCGGGGCAGGGGGGACCGGAAACAAACCCGCCGCCGCAACGGTAACCATAAATCCGATGCCCTGCGCACCCACGCCAGCGGCAGCCAGCCCCCGGCGTCCTACCGGCCCCGTTCGCAACGCCAAGTCAGCGCCGGACGGTGGTCCCTGCTGGAGCCCCTCGACCCGGTGGAAGACTCCCTGGAAGCCAAAGCCATGCAACTGCTCCACCGCTACGGCGTGGTTTTTCCCGAGTTGATGACCAGGGAAAGGATGGCTCCCCGCTGGCGGGATTTGGTGCGGGTCTATCGCCGCCTGGAAGCCAGGGGCGAGATCCGGGGCGGGCGGTTTATTTCCGGTTTCGTGGGCGAGCAGTTCGCCCTGCCCGACACCGTCCCCTTCCTGCGGGAAACCCACCGCGCTCCCGCCACCGGCACCCTGGAAGCCGTTTCCGCCTGCGATCCGCTGAATCTGGTCGGCATCGTCACGCCCGGCGAGCGGGTCCCGGCCCAGCCGGGCAACCGGGTCGTGTTCCGCGACGGCATACCGGTGGCGTCGCTGGAAAAGGGCATCATCGTCAACCGCTCCAACGCCGACGCAGACACCATGATCGCCGCCGCAAATCTCCTCTACGGTCCCATCCGGTCTCCCCAGCCGGAACAGCGTCGGCCCTTAGACGCCTACCAGGACTCCATGCATCAAGCCTGGCCACTGCCGGACCAGGAAGTGCCGGACCAGGCAGTGCCGGAGTACGTCCCCGCTGTCCGTTTCAACCTCAACTGAGCTTCCCACCGGTCCATCTGCCTTTGCCGGTCGGCTGGGCATTGCTGGTCGCATCACGATGACTTTTGGTCGCCCCCGCCGACGGAACCTGCATAAGGGCCCGCGCCGGGCTCTTGGATGCTCTGGCAGCGTTGGGGCCCCCAAGCGAACGCCAACCCGTCCGGCCACTCGCAGCGATCGCCAGTGCCGCCTCAAACGCGCGGAGCGGGACACCGCCGGTCATTCCACGAAAAAAGGCGCCCTGATACACGGCGCCGGCTACGTGCCAGAGCGAGGTTCTGAGCGCGTTGCTGACCCGAAGCGGGGCCGGCGCAGCCACCACCGCCACGGCTTTGACGTCAGCCAGTTGGTCCAGCGGTTCGGCTGCGGTGAACACCCGGCCGCGGCCGGATTCAACCAGCCCATCCAGAGTCGGCCGCCGGTGCTCTAGGCCGCGCCGCCACCGGACTGATGCATACGCCCACACCGCAACCCTTGCTGAACGTCGGGATCGGAGAAAGAACGCAATGACCCCATCCAACAACCGTGGCTAGGGGGTAAACAACCCAGGTGGCCAAGCCGATACCCACTCTCCACCGAGCAAAAGAGACTCGAACAACTGAAGCCGTCGGGTCACGCCACCACTGAACTAGCTGGTAATGGAACAGGAAAACCCAATTTCCCCGCGCTTCGATGGCAACTCCTCGATGCCAGTCCGGGACCTGGTGATAGGAACCTCATCGGCCGACTCTTGGCGTGGCAAGGATATGCCGTTCGCCCAGCGGTTGCACCGATCGATTGTTGGGACCGCGGCTCAGTTCCTGCAGTTCATTGGTCTGATCCTGAGAAACCGTGCCGATGTGCCGCATCACAATCCAGCGGACGCCTTCGGTGCAGGGCGGCGTGGTCAGGGAGCCGTCGTAACCGTAGTGGTCCAGGTTGTCGGGGACGTACTGCACGGCAGCGGGACCACCGTTCAAGTCCACGAGGGCGCCGACATCAGGAGCGACGTCGAGCAGGTTCTGGGCGATTGGACTGTGGTCGCCAATGCGGAATAGCAAGCCCACCACCGCCAAGTTCCCTGCGGAATCCTGATGCACGAGGTGCAGCTCGGCGGCGAAGTGTTCGCCATCCAGAAGGTGTTCGCCGGGTGAGTGGGAGTGTATCCCCAGCAATTCGTAGCGCCGCCCGTCAATGGCGATGGAATCGCCCCCTCCGTAGTCGAGGTACACGGTATGGCCGTTGTTGCGTGCGGTGGCCGCTGACCCGACGTATGAGAACGCAATCGGCCCGGCGTCGCTGAGCGTGTAGCCGGCGAGGTTTACCGGGGATTGTTCAACGCCTTCAGCACAGGTCCGGAACTCGTCGGACAGACTGGCCCAGTTTTCAGGAACGCCGGGATTCGGGTAGTACCAACTAATGGGGGTAGTGGTGGTCTTTTGTGCCGCGCCGCCGCCGTCGGTCAATGACTGGGACCGGATGGGCGTTGGGCTGGCCGCTTGCCGCTGTCGAACCTCATCGGTTCCGCAGCCGATACCGTACCAGGACAAGAACGCCAGCATGAGCATGGCGATACTCCCGGTTAGAGTAGATTTACTGATTGAGGCCATGTCTCATCTCGCCTGGCCCCCGATCTCAACTACTTGCCTTGCATCGGCCAACCCTTGGCAGTAGATCGGAGGGTATTGCTCTCGGCCAGGGGCATTTTATCAAGGGTCAGGAGGTGTAATTATCATTCAGCGAACAGATGTGTGCCAACGCGCCATTTCAACCCCGTTTCCATATAATTCGGACGCGACGGAAACGTACCTCTCCATGTCCTGAACCGGCGGAAACCGGCTTCGATACAATGCCGGTCTTCCGGTTCGTCCAAACAGCTGGACGCATTCCGCCGTCCCAGAGACAGTGGTGTGAATATCAGCGGTGATAATATTGCCACCGCCAACGGCTGTAATGATGGTCGGCTCCGGCGGAACGGCTTGCGATGAGTACGTCAAACATCCACACTCTGCGGTAATCCGACACCAATTGCCGGAATGCCCACCATCCAGGCATAGCCTCGGACTCTGCATCCAGACCTTGGGCGGAGCCCGCGACCGCTCAGGCAAGATGGCCAATGCGCGAGCAAGGCGGGGCTTTTATGCAACAGCCGCGACCACCAGTATGGAGACAAACATGCAAAGAGTGAAGACCGCGGTCATTTACCATGCGTCGTGCCCCGACGGGTTCGGCGCTGCGTGGGCTGCCCACCGCGTGCTGGGAGAACGAGCCCAGTACCTGCCCATGAATCACGGGGATCCAACCCCCCAGGTGGATGACGACGCCAGGATTTACATCCTGGACTTCTCCTTTGACCGGGGGCGGATGGTCGAGCTCCAGAGTAAGCATGGGCAGGACAACGTGATCCTGTTGGACCACCACATCACCGCAGCGCAGGAACTGTCCGAACTGCCCAACTGCCACTTTGACCTTTCCAAATCGGGCGCGGTCTTGAGCTGGGAGCATTTTCACGCTGAGTCGGCGGTGCCCACGCTCCTGCTGTACGTCCAGGACAAGGATCTTTGGACCTGGGAATTGCCCGATAGCCGCGCCATATCCGCTTACCTGAGCTCACGCGAGGCGGACTTCGATACCTGGGACAACATCGCCCGGGACTTTGAGACTGCCGAGGGCTGCCTGAGAGCGGTGGAAGCCGGCAAGTCCATCCTCCGGAGCAAGCAACAGGCCGTCCGAGAAATCGCCCAGTTAGCACACTTCGCGCAAGTGGGAGAACATACGGTTCCGGTGGTCAACTCACCGATCATGCAAAGCGAAATCGGCGAGTACCTGGTCAACGCGCATCCGGAGTCACCCTTCGCGGCCATTTACTTCGACGTATCGCCGACGGTCAGAAAGTGGAGCCTGCGCAGCCGCGGCAACGGCTTCGACGTGAGCCGATTGGCCCAGCAGTTCGGCGGCGGCGGGCACCCGGCCGCCGCCGGATTCAGCCAGTCCATCCAGAGCCAGCCACCGGTGGTTCGGGCCGACACGCCGCCGTCAGCAACGACGTAGCCTGGCTGCAAGCGGTTCACCTCTGGTCAGACATACCGTCAGTGACCTAACTTACCGCTACCCGACAACTGCGGAACCAACCCAGTACGGAACCGGCTATTACTTGCTGAGCTACTCCTTGACCCCAGGGAGAAGCAACGATGTTGTGCGCAGCCATTGGGGCATTGAGAACCAACTGCATTCGATACTCTGCGTCGTGCCAATGAACACCAGCGCCACAACCGTAAGTGGAACTGTGCGGAAAATCTGGTTCGCTACGCAAATTGGGTCTGAACATCGTCAGGCTGTAACCCGGCAAATCCAAGAAGGTTGCGATCACCGCATCCGCGCGGAAGCTTCTGGTCATACTCAACGCCATGACCAAAAGTGGACAGCACTGGGATCCAAGGATCTTCGTACCTTGACTGGTAAGACGGTTGCTTTACTAATCCAGGTCCGCCGATGCGTCGCGCCGGGTCGTACTGAAGACGCTGGCTACCATCAAATGTCGCGGCCGGGTCCGCTAGGAAATGTTGTGTGACCCCAGCTCAATAACGTTTGACTCGAGGCACCGCCCCGTACCGGGGGACATCGTTTGTCTGGCTACCAAGCCGGAGTGGCGGTCGTGACCGACGAATTGCCGGGCCACGGCGCAATTCTTCTGCTCAACCAAGGTCTGACCGTTCTCGTTGTGCGGCCGAGATCCGGTGAACCCGATGCCCTGCTCGGCAGAGTACCGGGCGAGGGTCGAGCTGATGAATGTGCTGTAGATGTCCGAGTCGATACCTTTGACGCGGAGGGCAACTGCAGGCCGAAAGGTGCGCACCGATATATTGCGGCCCGGCGACTGCTGCCTCCTTCGCCCGAGCCCACGGCCCACTGGCGTCTTGATGGGTTGGAGCAAACGGTCCAGAGTGGCGGCTCTGGCCGCCAGCAGCTGTTGGCGCACCCGAGGGTCCAGATCCAGGTGGCCGTTCATGGCGATGAACTCGTCCAGAATCCGGCTTTTCTCTCGCCTGGATGAAGCTCGGTAGCGGTTTCTGATCGATGCCTTGCTCGTTAATTCCTATGCAAATACAACATTGTGCCCATTGGAATAGCCTCGTGGGTCAGTAACAATAGATACGCAACGGGAGCGAGTGGTCGTCAGGGGGTTTGACAAAGGGAGGCGACGACTCTCCGGTATGCCTACCAGCACGCTTCATAGGGCCGTGAGCATTCGGCGGCCCAGCGTCGAAGCGTCCCCGGGATCTCAATTCCCCCGAGTGCTCCGGCGTGGCGGCCCGGAAGTTTCATCCAGTACCGATCACTTACAAGGGCTCCGGGCAAAGTTCCGCGAAAGGTCCAGGTTTCTACACCAGGGACCACGCCCGTAAGCAGTAACCCCGTCGGCACAGGATCCCAGGTCCGTCCACTATCCAACAAAACCTACCAACCACTAACCACAACATTCCAACCCAGGGAGGCACCCAGTGGCCACTTTCACACCGCTAGGCGAGCGCATCGTCATCAAGCCCATGGAACAGGAAACCCAGACCCGGGGCGGCATCCTGCTCCCCGACACTGCCAAGGAGAGGCCGCAGGAAGGCGATGTCATCGCCGTTGGCTCCGGCCGCGTCGCTGACGACGGGAGCCGCATTCCCATGGAGCTGTCCGTAGGCGACAAGGTCATTTACTCCAAGTATGCCGGCACGGAATACGAAGACGGCGACGAAGAGTACCTCATCATGCGCGAATCCGACGTGCTCGCCAAACTCGGCTAACCCACCATTTACCATCCGCACACACCTGACTGAGGAGAACCGCAATGCCCGCAAAGAAGATGACATACGCTGAAGACGCCCGCAAGTCGCTGCGCACCGGCATCGACATCCTGGCCGACTCGGTCAAGATTACCCTAGGTCCCCGCGGCCGCAACGTCGTGCTGGACAAGAAGTTCGGCCCGCCGCAGGTCTGCTCCGACGGCGTGACCATCGCCAAGGAAATTGAGCTTCCCGACGCGTTCGAGAACATGGGCGCGCAGCTTTTGAAAGAAGCCGCCACCAAGACCAACGACGCCGCCGGCGATGGCACCACCACCAGCATAGTGCTGTCCCAAGCCATCATCACCGAAGGCTTCAAGAACGTTACCTCCGGCACCAACCCAATGGCCATCAAGCGCGGCATCGAGCGCGCGGTCAGGGATGTCGTGACCGAGCTGCAGTCGATGTCCCAGCCTGTGGAGACCCGGGAGCGCATCGGGCAGGTGGCTTCGCTTTCCGCCCATGAAGACGCCATCGGCGAGACCATCGCCGAGGCGATGGAAAAGGTCGGCAAGGACGGCGTCATCACCGTGGAAGAGTCCCGCGGCCTGACCGACGAGATCGAGTACGTGGAAGGCATGCAAGTCGACCGCGGCTACATCTCGCCTTACTTCATCACCAACAGTGACCGCATGGAAGCGGCCATCGAAGACCCCTTCGTCATCATCACCGACAAGAAGATCTCGGCGGTTGCCGACCTGGTCCCGGCCCTGGAGAAGATGCTTCAGGCCGGCCAGAAGAACGCGGTGATCGTGGCTGAGGACGTGGACGGCGAGGCCCTGGCCACGCTGGTGGTCAACAAGCTGCGCGGCATCATGAACGTGCTGGCGATCAAGGCCCCCGGCTTCGGCGACCGGCGCAAGGCCATGATGGAAGACATTGCCATCCTGACCGGTGGCACCGTCATCAGCGAAGAGACCGGCCGCCGGCTGGACTCTGCCACCATCGAGGACTTCGGTCGCGCCCGGCGCGTCGCCTCCACCAAGGACGACACGACGATCGTTGAGGGTCACGGTTCGGAAGATGGTATCCAGGCCCGGATCAACCAGATCAAGGCCCAGATCGAAGACACGACCTCCGAGTACGACCGGGAGAAGCTGCAGGAGCGGATGGCCAAGCTGTCCGGCGGCGTGGCCGTGATCAAGGTTGGCGCTGCCACCGAGATCGAGCTGAAGGAGCGCAAGGCCCGGGTGGAAGACGCGCTGTCGGCCACCCGTTCTGCGGTGGAAGAGGGCATCGTCCCTGGCGGCGGAGTCGCCCTGGTCCGCGCCCAGCGCGCGCTGGAAGGCATCAGTGGTTTGACCGGTGACGAGGTCGTCGGCGTCAACATCATCCGGCACTCGCTGGAGCAGCCGCTGAAGCTCATCGTGGAGAATGCCGGTTCCGAGGGAGCCGTGGTGCTCAACCAGGTGAAGCATCAGTCCGATGACTACGGCTACGACGCCGAGGTGGGCGAATTCGGTCCCATGCTCGATCGCGGCATCATCGACCCGGTAAAGGTTACGCGCTCTGCGTTGCAGAATGCCGCGTCCGTGGCCGCCATGGTGCTCACCACTGAGTCCATGATTGCCGAAATCCCCGATCCGGCTTCGAACATGATGGCCGCTCCCCAGATGGATTTCTAGCCCAACTGAATCCAGCATCGATTGCAGCCGGGGCGGTCACCGTGACCGCCCCGGTGGTTTTAGCACTGGTCGCCGACCGTGTCCGTAACGCTTCAGGTTTGAGGGGAACCGGGCAATTGAAGGCACGGGAAGAGCGATTGAACCGACGCTGCCGTCGCTCCGGGTAGCGTTTAGCCGAGGGCTCGGCGCAAGTTCACCTCACCAGGATCTTGCAGTTGCGCCGCGCCGCGCCGCACGTACTTGGCGCCGCTTTCCACCTTGTCGCTGGTCTGCGCCCTGCAGGGTCGGCAGGAATGGCGATCAGCCCCAGGTTGTCGGGACAGCAGCAGTTGTCCGCACCGACCACGATCAACGCCAATCAAACCAGGAGGAAACCCATGTTCAGTGGTATCCCGATCATCAGATTCGGTATGACCGACGGCCGGAATACGAACTTTTTTATCAACGACCGACCCTCCGGAGCGATGCATCGCTCCGGAGGACGATCTGTACCCATGACCACGGTGGTCTGAGCCTGGTGGGTTCGCAGTCGGAGATCAGGGGGGCCATCGAGCATCACAATCAGCGAGGGGCGGTTTCATGAAATGAGCGCTGGCCGCCGTGATTATCGTCTGCGCCGCCGTGCGCTACATCAGCCTGGGATCTTAAACGATAACGGACCGACCGGCACTGATCAGATCGATGGAGGCAAAAATGGCGACTTCAGACGAACACGCTCCGGCATTGGACCAACCGGCTGGGCCGGCCAGCAAGTCGCAGCAACAAGCCTGGGCTCAGGACTTGCTGGATACTATCCAGACAAACCGGGACAACAACGCCCGCCCCACCTCGCGGCGATCTCGGCCGCTCCCCCAAAACGATGCTGTGATTACGGCGCTTACCGCCGAAGCCATCGCCAAAGCCGATTCCGCAAAATACGTGCCGGGACCCGGCGCTGACCGCCGGGACATTCACCGTATCAGCCACGATTTCGCCGCCGCCGCCCAGCAGGTCATGGGCGACGCCCCGCCTGGCATCCGCCGCCAGATGGCTGCCGCGTTTGCCAGTCTGGCGACGGCGCCGGCCCTGGCCGCGGCCGAACGTCGGAAAGACCACCGTGACGTCGGCGTCCGGATCGCGGCCATGCAGCAGTTCATGCAACTCCATCTGTTCGAAGGCGACGCCCTAGTCTACCTTGCCCGCCCCTTTGCCGAATTGACCAGCATAGCCACGCTGGACAGCTAGCACGGTATCAAATCCTGGATGAACGGGGAGTTCGTGGTGGCCCCAGCATCCAGTACTGGGCGGGCTGTGGAGGACGTGCTGGACCTTTATGCCAACCCTACGATCCCAGTTGTCCGGTAGTTTGCTTCGACGAGACCTCTACCCAACTGCTGGCCGATGTGAGGGAGCCGCTGCCCGCCCAGCCAGGACGACCGCGACGGGAAGACTTCGAGTATCGCCGAGCTGGCGTCCGCAACATCTTCCTGACCTGCGAACCGCTAGCCGGCTGGCTCCGCGTGGCGATTACCCAGCGGCGCACCATGCAGGACTTCGCTCACCAGATGCAGTGGCTGGTGGACCAAGCCTATCCCAACGCCCCAGTGATCCGCGTGGTCCTGGACAGCCTGAACACCCGCCGCATGGCGTCCCTTTACGAGACGTTCCCGGCTGCTGAAGCGCGGCGCATCGCGAAGCAGTTGGAGTTTCACCACACGCCCAAACACGCCAGTTGGCTCAATCGTGTCCCGAGCCTGCCGACGTGTCCCGAGCCTGCCGACGTGTCCCGAGCCTGCCGACGTGTCCCGAGCCTGCCGACGTGTCCCGAGCCTGCCGACGTGTCCCGAGCCTGCCGACGTGTCCCGAGCCTGCCGACGTGTCCCGAGCCTGCCGACGTGTCCCGAGCCTGCCGACGTGTCCCGAGCCTGCCGACGTGTCCCGAGCCTGCCGACGTGTCCCGAGCCTGCCGACGTGTCCCGAGCCTGCCGACGTGTCCCGAGCCTGCCGACGTGTCCCGAGCCTGCCGACGTGTCCCGAGCCTGCCGACGTGTCCCGAGCCTGCCGAAAGGATGGCGGAGATTGAATTCAGCGCGTGGAGCCGCACCTGCGCAAGTGCAGAAACCCTGATGCCGACGCCCTGCAATGGGCCGTCGCGGCTTACTAGACCCAACGCAACGCAGCAGGCGTCACCGTCAACTGGCGGTTTAGCATCCACGACGCCAGAACCAAATTCTATCGTTTCTACCCCTGCATTTCCAACGCTGACCGAGTACTAGATCATCAGACCCGACGTGGTGCTGTTGGGTTTGATGCTCCCTGCCTACGACGACGCCAGCAGCCTTCGGTCCAGCTTCACCAATCCTCACGTAGGTTATTCCGCGGGTTTGGGAATATCCGAGTATGCTTGTCCAACGCGCTTGGTACTGTGATCGGGTTGCCGACGCCAATGGATCGCGCTCATACGAAAACATCTAGGCGGTGGGAGAATGCCAACTCTGGACTTGAACGGAGACCAGTTTCACTATCACCTGGACGATTTTTCGGACCCGTGGTGTCGAGATGCCCCCGTTATACTCCATCACGCGGCTGGGGGAAACCTGCACCGGTGGCGACCCTGGGTGCTGACACTGGCACGGCATCGCCCAGTAGTGCGCTTCGACATGAGAGGGCACGCCGGGACACGGAAGAGTCTCGACCAGCCGTTCGATTTGGCAGATCTGGCTGGCGACATCGCTCGCGTGATGGACGCCCTGGATATTGAGCAGACCCATCTGGTGGGAGCGTCGGCGGGCGGCATCGTGAGCCTGCAATTCGCCCATGATTTTCCTGACCGCTTGCTCAGCCTGACGCTGGTGGCTTCCACGCCAAAGTTGGCCCAGATGGGAGCCAATATGGACGCGGCGCCGTGGCGGGGGATCCTCGAACAACAGGGTACAAGGGCCTGGCTACTGGCGGACACCGACAGGAGATTCGGTTCGGGTACTCCGGACGAGGTGATCGAGTGGTACGCGGACGAAGGCAGCAAGACCGCAGCATCGGAGGTGCTGGCGCTTCAAGGCTGTCTCCTGGCGGCAGACCTGACCTCGCTGCTGCCCGACATTCCGGTTCCTACGCTGATACTGGCCGCTTCACAGGACGACATTACTCCGGTTGAAATCCAACGATTGATGGCCGAGCGAATGCCCAACGCACAGCTCGAACTCTTCGATGGGGTGGGTCACAACATGAAGGTCGAAATCCCCGATACCCTGGCGGACCGTACGCTCCGGTTTGTCCACGATGTGGAGACGAACCCGTAAGCTAATCGAACGCACCAGGCATGCCAGCACAGTCTTGCCGCGCCCAGAGCAAGCGGGACGGGGATGCTCCACCACGGCCTGATCCGCGAATCAGGGAAGAGCACCCTCCCGACGGAATACGTCGGCCAGCTTTTCCACCCCTTCCCATATCTCTTCCTCGGACGGGAGAGCGAAGCAGAGCCGGATGTAGCTGGCCGCCGCGTCGGGATCGGCTGACCAGTCCGGTCCGGGATTGAATGCGATGCCTTCCCTGAGCGCTGGGCCGTTCAGCTCGCGGGAATCCACGCCGTCAGGGAGCTTGACCCACAGGTACATTCCGCCTCTGGGCACTTCAAACTCGATGCTCGGCCCGAACGACTCGCGGAGCGCGCTACTGAGGATGTCGCGCTTGCGCTTCAATGCCGACCGCATATCCAGGATGTGGTCCTCATAGTGGTTGATGAAGTAGTCCCCCACAATCATCTGGTCCATGACGCCCGTGCCGGCGTCGTTCTTGCGGGAAAGCAGACGGCTCATCACGTCCCACGAGGCTACGACATACCCGAGGCGCGTGCCCGGGCCCAGGGTCTTTGAGAAAGAGCCGATGTGCAGCACTCGGTTGGTGTCGTCCAGGGATCGTATCGCGTTCTCGTATTCGCCCTCGAAAATGAGGTCGGCGTAGCACTCATCTTCGAATATAGGCACGCCGTACTCTTCACTCAATTCCAGCATCCGCAACCGGCGCTCCATCGTCAAAACGGTGCCGGTGGGGTTCTGGAGGGTCGGGATGGTATAGATGTACTTGGGGCGCACACCCTTGCCGCGCAGATCTTCCAACGCTTCGGCCAGGTGGTCCATGCGCATTCCGTCCTGGTCCACGTCGATACCGACAATGTTGACCTTTCTGCGTCTCAGGTTGCCCAGAGCGCCGGAGAAACTGAACGCTTCGACGATCGCGGTGTCGCCCTCCTCCAGCAGGATTTCGTTGATGAGTTCGATCCCCTGACCGGATCCTGACGTGATCAGGACGTCGTCAACCGTAGTGTCGATGCCGCGATGCTGCCCGAGCTTTTCGACCAGGAACTCGCGCAACGGCAGGATCCCCTGCGGGCCACCGGAGAAGTTGTACATGGAAATGTTCCTCGGGTCGCCGCGGAACACCCTGGTGGCCGACTCAATAAACCCTTCGGTGGGTACCATATCGGGGTCGCTATGACCGCCGATGAAATTGTACCTGGGGTGACCTTCCCACGCCGCCGCCGGAGGCTGCAGATCCCGGTTGAATAGCGCGGAATAGTCCAAACCTCTCCCTGGCATCAGCTGATCCTCCGATTTAGTCGGCGCGTCCCCTCCCGGTGGAGAAACGGCAGCCGCGAGCATCCTAACACCGCCACTGTAGGGCGTCGACGGCATCGGTGCTCACGAGCGCCAATCAGAAATGCGGCGCACATTGAGCCGTCTGCTTTCAAGACGCTTCCTGCCGGCAAGACCCGGCTGCGGCGTTGATGCCGCTACGGCTTATGGGGTAACGAATACTCCCTGCTAGGGAGCTATCCGAACTGCCTTGCTGCGACGCGATCGCCAAGGTTCGGCACAGCGCGTCATACCGTTTGAATCGGGGATAACAGCAGGTGCGATGCCGTCAGCCACCGTCCTCGGCATCGCTCTCGGGACCCAGTTCCAGCAGGCGCATGCCCCGTTCCACCTGCTGGCCCGGCTGCACCGACACGCGCCGCACGACGCCGGCGCGGGATGCCGTGATCACCAACTCCATCTTCATGGATTCCATCAACACCACGGTCTGGTTCCGCTCCACCCGTTCTCCCTCGGCTACCAGGACCTCCAACACCGCGCCGGGCATGGGAGCCAGGATATCTCCGGGCGCGTTGGTGTCAGTGTTGTTGCCGCGTCGCCGGGTCTCCGCCCGTTGGAACATGAACAGGGCGCCATCCAGCCACAGGTGCAGCTCAGCGCCGACCCAGGCCCAGGCGAAAGGCTGGGTTCGGCCCGATGCGGTGCGGCACAACCCTTCTCCGCTCTGCAAAGCCTCGATGCTGAGAGTGGTGGCGGCGTCCAATTCCGCCGGCTCGTCGCCTTCCAGGCTGAAGGTGAAAACGCCTTCCTGCTCCTCCGTCCGGTAGCGATAGACTTCTCCCGGCACCGGGTACGTCTCGCGCATCTGACCTTGGCTCTGGGTCACGGGAGCCTCCGCTCGCCCGCGGACTGCCACGGACTCACGTTAGGCAGACGATCTCCGCCGGCCACCGGAGCCGCCGGGCCTGCCGGTTGACGCGACGCCCACGCCGCCAACGCCCGTGTCATGGCGCGGTACTCGTCGGTCATGGCCGGCCCGGTAACCGCCGGGTTCCACTCCAGGAAGCCGGTATCGTATTCGCCGTCCTGAAACTGGGAGTGCCTCAGCACCGCCCGCAACAGGGGAATGTTGGTCACCACTCCCAGCACCAGGAACTGGGACAGGGCCACATCCATCCGGCGCCGGCTGAGGTCTCGGTCCGGCGCCCAGGCGATCAGCTTCGCCAGCATCGGGTCATAGTAGATGGTAACTTCCTGACCCTGGACCACGCCGCTGTCCAGCCGCAGCCCCGGGCCGCTGGGAGGCCGCCAGCGCAGCAGCGTGCCGGTGGACGGGACGAAGTCGCGGTAGGGGTCTTCGGCGTAGATGCGGCACTCGATGGCGTGGCCCTGGGGCTGGATGTCCGACTGTTGGAGCGTCAGCGATTCACCGCTGGCGATGCGGACCTGCCATTCCACCATGTCCAACCCAAGCACGGTCTCAGTGACGGAGTGCTCGACCTGGAGCCGGGCATTCATTTCCAGGAAGTAGAACTCACTGCTGCGGGGATCCAGCAGGAACTCCACGGTCCCCGCGTTGACGTATCCGGCTTCCCGAGCCACGGAGACTGCGGCATCGCCCATGCGCCGACGCAAATCCGGTGTTAGGGCCGGCGAAGGAGTCTCTTCGATTATCTTCTGGTGGCGGCGCTGGACGCTGCATTCCCGCTCGCCGAGATGGATGGTGTGGCCGAGGCCGTCCGCCAGCACCTGAACTTCCACGTGGCGGGGGTTGGCAACGTAGTGCTCGAGAAACACGCGGCCGTCGCCGAAAGCAGCCTGGGCCTCCCGGCTGGCCGCCTCCATATCAGCGTCCAACTCACGCCGCCCGTTGACCAGGCGCATGCCTCGACCGCCCCCGCCCGCTGCAGCCTTGACCATTAGGGGGAAGCCCAACCGCTGCACGAACTCTTCGGCCGCAGCGTCTCCCGGGAGACACTCAGCAGAGCTGGGGACCACCGGTACTCCTGCGGCAAGGGCGATGTCCTTCGAGTGCAGCTTGTCTCCCAGGGCTGCCATGCTTTCCGCGGTTGGGCCAATGAACGTGATCTGTGCCTCCCGGCAGGCCCGGGCGAACTCCGGATTCTCCGACAGGAAGCCGTAGCCTGGGTGCACGGCATCGGCACCGCAGTCCCGGGCGGCCTGCACTATCTTGCCGATGCTCAGGTAGGTCTCTTCGGCGGTATTGCCCGGCAGGGACACGGCCTGTGCCGCGGTGGTCACGTGGGGAGCGCCGGCATCCGCGTCGGAATAGACCGCCACGGGGGCGATCCCCATGGCGCGGAGCGTCTGATTAATCCGGACCGCGATTTCGCCCCGATTGGCTACCAGAACTTTGGAGAACATCGGCAATAATCCGGCGCGGAGCCCAGTGGATGAGCCACGAAGCGGCTGGGCATCACATTCGGAACACGCCCCGCTTCTGCTCCGGGAAGGGGGCGTTGATGGAAGCAGCGATCCCCAGACCTACTACGGTCCGTGTGTCCACCGGATCGATGATGCCGTCGTCCCACAGTCGGGCGGTGCTGTAATAGGGATCGCCCTCGGCTTCGTACTTTTCGAGGATGGGTCGCTGCAGCTCGTCGCGTTCCTCCTGCTCCAACGTCCGACCCTGCCGCTCCAGTTGCTGCAGCCTGATGGTGGCCAGGACTTCCGCTGCCTGCTGCCCGCCCATCACCGAAATGCGTGCGTTGGGCCACGTCCACAGGAAACGGGGTTGGTAGGCTCGCCCGCACATTCCGTAGTTGCCGGCTCCGAAGGAACTGCCGATGATCACGGTGAACTTGGGGACGGCGGCGTTGGACACCGCCATGACCATCTTGGCCCCGTCCTTGGCGATGCCGCCCGCCTCATACTGGCTGCCCACCATGAATCCGGTGATGTTCTGCAGGAACAGCAGGGGAATTCCTCGCTGGCTGCACAACTCGATGAAGTGCGTCCCCTTCAGCGCGCTCTCGGAAAAGAGCACCCCGTTGTTGGCGACCACACCCACCGGATAACCCCAGATGCGCGAGAAGCCGCAGACCAGGGTTTCTCCGTACACGGCCTTGAACTCGTGGAAGCGGCTACCGTCCACGATTCGGGCGATCACCTCTCGGACGTCGTACTGTCGCCGGTTGTCCGGGGACACTATGCCGTAGAGTTCTGCGGGATCGTGAGCCGGCGGCTCCGGACTGGAGACCTCGAAGGGAGGGTTGCGCCGCCGCACGAAGTTCTCGACGATGTCTCGTGTGATGGCCAGGGCGTCCTCATCGTCGGCGGCCTGGTGGTCGGCCACGCCGGATACCCGGGTATGCACCTCGCTGCCGCCCAGCGTCTCGGGATCAACCTCCTCGCCCGTGGCCGCCCGAACCAGCGGCGGCCCGCCGAGAAAGATGGTGCCCTGCTGCCGCACCATCACCACCTCGTCGCTCATGGCCGGAATGTACGCTCCTCCGGCAGTGCACGACCCCATGACCACCGCCACCTGGGGAATGCCCAGGGCCGACATCTGCGCCTGGTTGTAGAAGATCCGCCCGAAGTGGTCACGGTCGGGGAACACCTCAGCCTGCAACGGTAGGAAAGCTCCACCCGAATCCACCAGGTAGATGCAGGGCAGGTGGTTTTCCAGGGCAATCTCCTGAGCGCGCAGGTGCTTTTTGACGGTTATCGGGTAGTAGGTGCCGCCCTTCACCGTAGCGTCGTTGGCGAGAATCACCACCTCTTTGCCCTGGACCACGCCGACGCCGGTGACGATGCCGGCCGACGCTTCCTCCCCGTCGTACATTTCCCATGCCGCCAGGGGGCTCATCTCGAGGAAGGGAGTGTTGGCGTCCACCAGCACGTCAATCCGCTCCCGGGCCAGCAGTTTGCCCCGGCTGCGGTGCAGTTCCACCGCCCGCTGTCCGCCGCCGGCCCGCGCCTGGGTCAACCGCTCTTTCAGGTCGCGTACCAAGGACTCCATTCGGGCCTGGTTGTCCAGAAAATCCCGGTCGGCAGTGCGCAGGTTGGAGCCGATTACTTCCATTCTATATTCCGGCGAGCGTCGTTAGGAGCTGGGCTGCTTACTCTCCTGCCTATTATATTCTTCTCCAGTGACCCTGTCAGAAACCGCCGATTTGCCTCTCCCGGGCAATCGCGTAGTCAACGAGGAGAACCTGGAGTAGATAGTCCACCCTTTAGCTTGCTTGCTAGACCCTCATGGGCCAGACCCACATGATAGCGGGAATGCAGACCGCGACTATCACCACCGCCAGCGGAAGGCCCATTCTCAAATAGTCCACGAACTGGTATCCGCCAGGCCCCATAACGATGGTATTCGACTGGTGACCGATGGGCGACAGAAACGCGGAGGACCCGCCGATGGCCACCGCCATCAGGAACGGATCGATCGACGCTCCGATGTTTTCGGCTACATTTATGCCGATTGGCGCCATCAGGATCACGGCAGCCGCGTTGTTGATCACGGCGGATAGCAGCATTGTGGTCACGAGCACGATTCCCAGCATAGCCCAGGGAGGCAGGGAGCCGCCCAAGTCCGCGAAGGTAGCCGCGATCCGCGCCGCGCCGCCCGTCATTTCCAGCGCCTCGCCCACCGGTATCATGGCACCCAAGAGGACTATTACCGACCAGTCTATGGCCTCGTAGGCTTCCTGCAGGGTGACAATCCTGGTCACCAGGAGGACTAACACCGCGGCTACGAAGGAAACCTGGACCGACAAGACGCCGAAGGACGTCAGCAAGAGGGCGGTTGTGAACACCGCGAGAGGGAAGAAGAGGCGTCGGCGCTGTCCAAGGCGAATCTCACGCTCGGCAAGCGGCAGCAGGCCCAGGCGGGGCAGCGCCGTTTGCACCACCTCCTCCGGTCCCTGGAGCAGCAGAACGTCGCCCAACCTGAAGTTGATATGGCTGAGCCGGCGGATGAATCTCTGCCCGCGCCGGGACACTCCCAGCAGGTTCAATCCGAATTCCGAATGCAGCCGGAGGTCTCTGGCGCTTCTGTCCTGGGCCAGGCTGCCTGGGGTGACGATGGCCTCTACTATCGCAACATCTCCGGAACCAAGTGACTGGCTAATTTCGGACTGAATGTCTCGCGAACCCTCCAGTTCGAATCCCGTATTGTCGACGAAAATGCCGAGGTCCTCGGGGTCGGCCTCGATGATCAGAATGTCGTTGGCGTCAATAATTTGATAGCTGGACGGCGCGCCATATACGATCCCGTGATGAAGGAGTCCGGCGATCGTGACATCCTCATCGGCAAACTCTTCGATATCCCTGAGGCGCTTACCGACGAACCTCGACTCCTCCGGCACGCGCACTTCGGTCATGTAGCTCTCGATGTCCAGCGTATCTCCCAACGTGAGGGGCGTCTGCCGGGCCGGAATCAAGCGCCAACCCACCAGGACGATGAAGGCGACACCAGCTGCCGTTATGGCGAGCCCAACCAGCGTGAAGTCGAACATGTTGAATGGAACGCCAACCTGATCCTGGCGAAAATTGGAAATGATGACGTTTGGCGGCGTGCCAATCAGAGTTGTCATCCCGCCCAGAAGGGACGCGAACGCCAAGGGCATGAGGAAGCGCGAAGGCGGATGTTCGCTACGGTTCGATACTCGAATTGCCACGGGCAGCAACAGGCTAACGGCACCCACGTTGTTCATGAACGCCGAGAAAAACGCTGACATACCGGAGAGCGCCGCAATCCTCATGGTCAGGTAGTCCGGTATTCGTGAGTACCAACCGGTTATCACGTCCACTACACCGGAGTTGTACAGGGCCCGGCTCAGGATAAACACCGCGGCAACCGTGATCACCGCCGGGTGTCCGAACCCCTTATAGGCCTCCGCGGCGGGCACGATGCCCGCAATTGCCAGCACGAGCAAGGCCAGAATGGCAACGATGTCGTAGCGCTACTTGCCGACTACGAACAACACTAGGGAGAGCGCGAGGACTCCGAATACGATAGCCTCATCCATCTAGCGCTTTCTCTCGCAACAATGGCTACATTAGACTGGAGCGGATTGACCACATGCCGGAATATTCGGACGCGTCGGCCCGGGCTGATATTGAACGTTACTCATCAATGCCAGGGCGACTCCGTCGTCCGCCCAGCGAGGCGTCCAAAGGCGCGACTCCGTCGCGGATTATATAGCAACGTGGGGGTGGGATCTTGCTCGCGATCGTCCTTGGGGAGTTTGAGATCAACTCCGTAGGGAGTTGAGGCGTGTTCGATGACCGCCAACCTTCATTGGCGGTATATTGAGGCCAACGTTCAGACTTTGATAGGGCACTCCTACTTTGATAGGGCGCTCCCACCGCGCCACCAGGTTCCAAACCCCGCAGTCACCTCGGCATCGGAACGCAACATGACCACCTTTGCCAACCGCATCGACCTGCTCGAACGGGAGGCGCAATTGCTTCTCGACTTCCTTGAAGATTTGCCCCCGGACGCCTGGGCGACCGACAGCGCCTGCGAAGGCTGGACCATCGCCGACGTCGTCGGACACCTCACCAGCGTTGATTTGTCCAATCGTCTGGTGAGGGGACTGGACGGCGACTACTCACCGCCTGAGGGTTCCCCAGCGCCGGAACAGCACGACGAAGACGCCTTCGCCCGGAGTATCTACCAGCGCGCCGTCGACGCCAGCCAACGGTTGGGCAATGGGTTGTTCAACGATTTCGCCCAACGGATCAACGAGACCGTGGGCCTTTTCCGGCAGGTGCGGCCCGATCAGTGGGACAATCTGGTCTACTGGCCTCCCGGACCTCTACCCGTGGAAACGCTCCTAACCCAACGCATCGCCGAGCTGACCATGCACGGGTGGGACATTCGCTCTCGATTGGAGGCGGACTATCACCTGTCCGACGGCAGCGTGGCCGCCCTGATCGATACCGTAGACCGCGCGGCCCGACGCGCCTTCCGCCCCGGTCCGTTGCTTTCGGGGCGGCCCCTTAGGTACCGGTTCCGTATCAACCACCCCGAGAAGCGCGCGGTTGACCTGGTGCTGAGCGATGCCATCGCCGAGATCGTTGAGGGTGCTGAGGGCAGCGCGCCGGAGGAACAGCCGGACGTGACGTTTGAATGCGGCGGCGAGGCCTGTGTATTGATCTTGTACGGGCGCCTCACTCCAGATGACGCCGTTGCAGACCGCCGGCTCATGATCGCGGACGGCGACGTCTATCTGGCCTCGTCCTTTGGTGACCGCTTCGTCGGGGGCTGATCACCAGAGGAAGGTCGCGGGCCAAAGCGCGCGTCTATTGTTTGACGCGGCGTTAATCGCGCACGCGTGCTCCGTCGCGACGGTGGCGCTTGCGGTCATGGGCGGACAGTTCCATCTTGCGGAGCCGCATGTTATGCGGGGTGACCTCCACCAGCTCGTCATCGGCGATGAATTCCAGGGCTTCTTCCAGGCTCATCCTGACCGTGGCGTTCAACCGCTGCGCGATGTCCGCAGTTGACGAGCGCATGTTGGTCAGCTTCTTTTCCTTGCAGACGTTCATCTCGATGTCGCCTCCCTGGCGGCGGCAACCCACCACCATGCCCTCGTACACCGCGGTGCCGGGATCGATGAAGGTGTCGCCCCGGCGCTGGGCGTTAATTAGCCCATAGGTCACCGCTGGCCCGCCTTCTGATGCCACCAACGCGCCGCCCCGCTGGGATCTGATCTCGCCCTGCATCAGTTCGTACGACTCGAACCTGCTGCTCTTCACACCGTCGCCCCGCGTGGTGCGTAGGAAGAAGGCGTTGAATCCGATCAGGCCTCGGGTCGGTATCTTGTACTCCATGTGCACGTAGCCGTTTTCGCCGTACCTCATGTCGAGCAGTTGCGCCAGATGGCCGGACAGGTATTCGGTCAGCACGCCGATATATTCTTCGCGGGCGCTGATGTTTAAAATTTCGTATGGCTCGTAGGTCTTGCCGTCGATTGTCCTGTTCACCGGCACCGGACGGGAGACCTGAAACTCAAACTGTTCGCGGCGCATGGTCTCGACCAGGATGGACAGGTGCAGCTCACCTCGGCCCGCCACCACGAAGATATCAGGGCTGGAAGTGGTCTCAACTCGCAGGCTGACGTTGGTACGCAGTTCTCTGATCAGCCGGTCGTACAGATTTCGGGAGGTGCAGTGCGAGCCATCGCGCCCCACGAACGGGGAGGTGCTCACGCCGAAAGTCATCAGCACCGTGGGTTCTTGGATGTCAATGGTAGGTAGAGCCTGCGGATCCTCCGCGGCGGCAATGGTGTCGCCTATCGCCACACCCTCGGGGCCGGTCACCGCCACGATGTCGCCCGCATGGGCTTCCGAAACTTCCACGCGTTCCATGCCGTGGAACACGAAAATCCGCTCGAGGTTGTGGGTGCTCGGGCCGTCGTTCCGGCCCAACAGGGTCACGTTCTCTCGCAGTCTCAACGCCCCGTTGGTGATCCGACCCACGGCCACCTGCCCCAAGTAGTTGTCGTAGTCCAACGCGGCCACCAGCATCTGCAGCGGCGCATTGGGATCCCCGGTCGGGGACGGCACTGAATCCAGTATGGCGTCGAACAGCGGTTGCATATCCGTGCCCAGCTGGTCCGGGTCTGCGGTGGCGTAGCCCTGTTTTGCAGAGGTGTACAGGACCGGGAAGTCCAACTGGTCTGCATCGGTGGCCAACTCCAGGAACAGGTCCTGGACCAACCCGAGCACCTCTTTGACGCGGGCCTCGGGGCGGTCAATCTTGTTGATGACCACCATGGGCTTAACGTTCTGCTGCAGTGCCTGGCGGAGGACGTAGGTGGTCTGAGGCATGGGCCCGTCTACGGCGTCGACCAGCAACAGGCAGCCGTCGGCCATGTTCATGACGCGCTCCACCTCGCCGCTGAAGTCCGCATGGCCCGGCGTATCAATGATGTTGATCTTGACGCCGTGATAGGAGACCGACGCGTTCTTGGCCAGGATGGTGATGCCGCGTTCCCGCTCCAACGGGTTGGTATCCATGATCAATTCACCCACCTGTTGGTGGGCACGATAAACCTGGCCCTGTTTCAGCAGCGCGTCGACCAGGGTGGTTTTTCCGTGGTCAACGTGGGCTATGATGGCCAAGTTGCGTATGTCGTTGTTGTGGCAGTCGTTCAAGCGTATTCACCTCGCGCGCAATCAAGGATACCATCCATTCCGTCGGGCACGCTCCCCGCGAATGTCTGTAGAATGCCAGAGATGCAGGCCTGACCCGTGGGCTGACCGCGCCAACGCGCATGACGTCCCGAACGCCAATCTGGCAAACCAGGCCGACCCAGTCCAATCCTTCAGCGAAAAGGAGGGCCCGAATCATGACCAGCCGAAACGCGGAATCCAAGGACGCGCTCGCCACCAGTTCCAACTCGACCATCGAAGCGTCGAAAGCGGATCTGTTCGACCTTTCGAAAGACGTCCATGCCCATCCGGAATTGAACTACCAGGAGTACTATTCCTCGAACGCGCTGGCCGGGTTGCTCGAGAAGCACAACCTCCAGGTGGAGCGTGGCATCGGCGGCGTTGAAACTGCGTTCCGGGCCACCATCCCCGGCGGGGGCGGCGAGGGCCCGACCATCGCGGTGCTGGCGGAATACGACGCGCTGCCCGAGATCGGCCACGGTTGCGGGCACAATCTCATCGCGATGGCGGCGATGGGCGCCGCCCTGGGCCTCAAGGCGAACGCGGCGGATCTGCCCGGCCGCATCGAAATCATCGGCACGCCGGCCGAGGAGGGCGGCGGAGGCAAGATACGCCTGCTGGAAGCGGGAGTATTCGACGGCGTGGACGCCACCCTGTCGTCGCATCCATTCTCCAACCGCACCGTGATACCCGCGGCAGCGCCCAAGGGCGAGAGCTGGAGCCTCGCCATGGTTGGCTACCGGTACATGTTCCACGGCCGGGCCGCGCACGCCGCCGCTGCGCCCGAGGCCGGCATCAACGCGCTGAACGCGGTGATCCACCTCTTCACCGGCATCGACGCGCTGCGTCAGCACCTGCGGGACGATGTGCGGATGCACGGGGTGATAACCGACGGGGGACTGGCGCCCAACGTGGTGCCCGAGTTCGCCGCCGCCAACTTCATGCTCCGCTCCCGGGACGGGCAATACCTGAGCAACGAGGTGGTGGGCAAGGTGGCCCAGGTAGCGGAGGGGGCCGCGGCCATGACCGGCGCGCGCCTTGAGGTCGAGGAATTCTACCCGTTCTACGAGAACGTCCAGCCCAACGTGGTCCTGGCCCAGGCGGTCGCCGCCAACATCCAGGCGCTGGGGATCAAGCTGGACGAACCGGTGGCCGGTCGCCCGGGCAGCGGAGCGTCCACCGATTTCGGCAACGTCAGCCAGTCGATGCCCGCCTTCGAACTGCGGTACGCCGTCAGCGAAACGCCGGTAGCGTCACACACCCGGGACATGTGCGCCACGGCGGTCACCGACCTGGCGCTTGCCAACGCGCTTTCCGTTGCCAAAGCGTTGAGCCTGACGGCCAGCGACCTGCTGCGCGACGCCACGCTGGTAGAGGCCGCCAAGACCGAGTTCGCCGAACGCAGCAACTGACAGCGCGCCTGCATATAGCAGCTTCGGGCCGCGCCGGACGATGGATCCGGCGCGGCCCAAACGCATGCCAACGGCGTGGTGTCCCTAGCCGGCGACCTCGACGATCATTTCGATCTCGATCGGCATTCCGCCGGGCAGGGTGGCCATGCCCACGGCGGACCTGGCGTGGCGTCCCCGGTCGCCGTAGAGGCTGATGAGCAGGTCCGATGCGCCATTGGCCACCCGTGGAGTGTCGCCGAAGTCCGGCGTGGAGTTGACCATGCACAGCAGCTTGACGATGTGACTGACGTTGTCCAGATCCCCAATCTCTCGCTTGAGCACCGTCAGCAGGTTCAGCATGGTCTGCCGTGCGCAGTCATAACCCTGTTCGACGGTCACCTCGCCGCCCAGCTTGCCGGTGTGCAGCAACCCACCCCCGGGTAGGCCCGGCCCCGTGCCCGAAAGAAAGACCAGGTTTCCGGTCTTAACCGCGGGAATGATGTTCCCGGCTCCCGGAGGCCGTGGCGCGGGTAGCTCGTAGCCCAGTTCTTTCAGCTTGTTCTCAATCTCCGGCATCAGACCGCTCCTTCTCGATTCATGTGAATTGGAACCCTATGCTGTTTTGCCTCGCCGTCCCTTGCCGACCACTCTGTGAGGCGACAATTCGGCTCGGGTCCGACAGGTGCGCCTGATAGTATCACGGGGTTTGCGCGAGCGGGCGAAGGCGTGGCCACCGTGAATAGCAACCACGCCGACGCCTCACGCGTACCCACTTTAGCCAAACTGTCATTGCGAGCGCAGCGTGGCAATCTCGTCGGGGTAACGGTCACCCTTCCGGGAACGGGATCGCCATGTCGCTGCCCTTCTCACGATGACAAATTGGGTACGCGTGAGGGTCGACGCAACTTGCCGACGGTTTTCCAGGACACCATCGCCTTCGCCGGCTGTAGTACATTACCGCGAACAACCGACCGGACACATCCCACCGGGAGCGACGTCATGACCACCGCCCAACCCCTGCCTCGCGGCGAAATCATCCAGCAACTGGACGGCACCTACGAGCTGTTCCCCCTGCCCACCTACCAGGACACCCTGTACGGCATCCTCACCGACTGCCTCGCGGAGTGGGAGAACATCCGCATCGGCCTGCTGATCCCCGGCGCGGTCTGGGAGATCAAGCCGCCGCGCCAGCCCCGCACCGGCTTCCTGGACGGCTACCTTACCGTCGACTTCGAGGACTGGCACCTGCACCTGTGCATCGGCGAGCATACGTCGGCGCCGCCCGAGGTCGCCCGTCTGCGCCGCACCGCCCGCGCCGAACTCTACCGCCGCCTCAACCCCGACCACCAGCCCACGTCCTGGGGCTTACGCCTCTTCAACGGCGGCGGCCAGCAGCAGATCACCGTCCTCCTCCCCAACCCCCACCTCGACGCCCACCAGAACTACGAAAAGCAGCCCAACTGGAGCCGGCTATACCTGTGGGACCGGCTACGAGAAAAGTACCTGGGGCAGGGCGAGGATCCGACGGCTGCGGGATTTTGGCATGGGTGATCCAAATCGCATCCAAAACCAAATCCGATTGGCTAGGCACTGGAGACAAGCGCAGCCGGTTACAGATTATTGGTTTTGCGGTCTGACGTGATCATGTGCGATATTCTGTAGCGTGAAGTTCTCCTTTTGGAACGCGTGAACACGCCACGTGTCCTGCTGCTAAACAATTATGGTGTACCAGTCCGTTCGGACATCATACCCACGTACGAGTGGCTAAGAAGGATTTGTGGACGCACTGATTTCAGTTTCGTGTTGCAGAAATTGTCGTATGCTGGACATTTCACGCTCGAAGTTCATGAAACTTTGTTCGCATACTTGATCAAGTTTCGCTTTTACTTTTTCATTGATGCGCTGTTGATCACGGTATATAGCTATATGGTTGCCATCAACCTGTTCTTGTTTGAATCGATATATAGTAATTGTTGCGTCTCTCGCATTATTGTTATTGCTCAGTGCATGCAAGAACAATGGGTTTGACATGCCGTCGATCCTGAAGTCGACCCTGTAATCTCGATTGTGATCCCATCTGGGATCGTGCCAGTTACGAGACATACGCCCCGGTGGGATAAGCCCCTCCATCGCCGCTAACACCTGCGTCCTGAACTGTGGCCGGCGGTTGGGTGTGGCTGTCCGCGGTCCCGACGGCGAGGAACCCACGAGATCGAAGTCAACACTATATCCCACATCCGCAAACCTGACGGGTAGCCGCCCTGCAGTTTGTTGGCGCGTTGATCCAAGGTCGTTCACGGCCGTGCCGGATACGGATCCACGCACCAAGTCATCAATCCGTAGTAACGCACTGATAAAATCAAAAACCGCATCGGCACCCCGGTCAACCACCAACGGTTTGGTGAGTTCGTCGTCACGGCGACTGACTCCGGCAAGCGATAACGTAGCGGCCAATTGGTCCCCGCGGTCCAGGCGTTCATAAAGATCCTCGTATCCGAAGCGCACGAGCGTATTGCCCAAATCGGACAGGACCCATCTCTCGCCATCGTGCACGAGAGCAACAACCGGAAGGTCGCCGTCGGCAAAAGCTAGCGGCGTCGTGACGTGATGCAGACCATCGTCGGCTCGCGATACGTTCACGACCTCACAAATCTGTGCCTGCAACCGTTCGGCAATGTTTCGTACCTTCATCTTCACACCTGCGTGAAAATCTGGGGCAGGGACTTAGTCCCAATCGCTGTAGGAAATTTCAAATTGATGTCGCTTGCAAAACAAGACCATGCAGTGGCCAGGTCTTGGTAACGACCGGTTTCATACGCGAACCCATCGGGCACCTCACCTAGGGATTTAACTTGGTACCGTTCAGTGGCGTGGTGAATGTGGAACTTGAAATTGAAATGGGTTCCTTCGATGCGATTTCGGTGGCTATGGCTATTGCCATCGTACCGCAAAATACGGAAATCGGACCGCCCAGGCCTTTGAGCCAAAAGAATAATGCAAAAATTAGTAGAATAAGTGCGATTTTTCCGCACGACGATTCGGTAGTGTGTTCCTTCAGATCCTGTGATCTCAACGTCACTCTCGTAATTCCCAGAGCCCGGTTTCAGGGATGCCAATCGTTGCTGCCAGGTCGTAGGCAATGGCTTTTCCTCTGCTATCATCTCAACGATCTTTGCATCTGGGATAACCTCATCCATAAGCAGCCTCTCGTCGACGGCTACCGCTATTCTAGTCGGACTGGTACGGACGGTCAAAATAGAAGCGACATCGTCTCAATGGACGAAGTGAAGACCCAGCGGTCACGAGACTATCCGTCCCTTCTCGTTGTTCTGCAGGTTAGGACTCCGCACGATTTCGGCGGTAAGAAGGATGCAACATCATGACCGTAGTTCCTGGTACTTTGGCGGGCAGACCCCGCGAACAACAGAGGTCGCATATTTTCCAAACGATTCGTGCTCTTGCCGATCCTATCGGATCGATAGGCAGTTTTCCAACCCCAATGATCTTATCTTGGATGACGTTGCGGGGCCTCGGACACGATAACGAGTGTCGCGTCTAGAAACTGTTTTCAACATGCGCACCTATTGCTCGTAGATGACGGGTTGGAGATCAATTCGCGAACCGTATGACAACCCGAATATCATAAATTCTGTACTCTAGTACCGTTGCCAGGTAGATTTGTAAGAATATAAGAAAGCAGCCATACTTGGGCATGATCTTTCTGTGAGGGAGTGCCCAGCCATGGCTGCCATCAAGTATAAAGTGGAACTGACCGAGGCCGAACGTTCCCGTCTCAATGAGGTGTCCCAGCGAGGCAAGGCGTCAGTGCGCACCGTGAAGCGTGCGCTGTCGCTGCTCAAGGCTGACCAGGGGGTTAGGGACCGTGAGATAGCCGATGTGCTGTTGGTCAACGCGGCCACGGTCGCCAGAGCACGGAAGCGGTACGTGGAGGAAGGACTTGAGGCCGCCATCAATGACCGACCGCGGCCGGGCCAGGAGCGCAAGCTGGACGGGAGGCAGGAAGCGCACCTGATCGCCATTGCGTGCAGCGCCGCGCCCGAAGGGCACACGCACTGGACACTCCAGTTGTTGGCCGACCAGGTGGTGGAGTTGGAGTTTGCCGATAGCATCTCCCTGGAGACGGTGCGCCAGATGCTCAAAAAAACGAACTCAAGCCGTGGCAGAAGAAGGAGTGGTGTATCCCCAAGGTGAGCGGGGAGTTCGTGGCGCGGATGGAGGACGTGCTGGACCTGTACCAACAGGCGTACCATCCGGAGCGGCCGGTAGTGTGTTTCGACGAGACCTCCCGGCAATTGACTGGGGAGGTGCGTCCGCCCCTGGCGGCTGCCCCCGGACGGATGGCACGCTATGACACCGAGTACCAGCGCAACGGGACACGGAACCTGTTCATGATCTGCGAGCCGAAGGGTGGATGGAGACATGTGGCGGTGACCGAGCGCCGCACTGCGGTGGACTTCGCGTACCAGATGCGGTGGCTGGTGGACGAGGCCTACCCCGATGCCGAGGTGGTCAGGCTGGTACTGGACAACCTCAACACCCACAAGCTCGGCTCACTCTACGAAGCATTTGAGCCCGGCGAAGCTCGGCGCATCGCCCAACGCCTCGAGTTTCATTACACTCCCACGCACGGCAGCTGGCTGAACATGGCTGAGATCGAGTTGAGCGTCTTCAGCAGAGGGTGTCTGAACCGCCGTATCAGCGATGAGCCGGAGCTGCGGCGAGAGGTTGCGGCGCTCGAACGCGAGCGCAACGCAGCAAAATCAGCCATAGACTGGCGGTTTACCACCCAAGATGCTCGCCGTAAGCTCCAACATATCTACCCTGCAAGATCAGATTGAAACGGTACTAGGCCGAGTTCCACCCTCCTTGGGATGTTGCATTTTTGTGGTTGCCCCCGCCTCCAAGGGCACAATCACCGGCACCCAACCATGTGTCTCCAGTTTGCTTCCGTGCTGCGCCTCCCTGCCACATTATCCATACCTCCCTAGACGCCTACTACACGGCCGTACAACAGCTCGATAACCCTGCGCACCGCGGCCGGCTCTGCAGGACGGCTGCAGTCCGGATCGTCCCGCCATGGCCGCCGTGCTGACATGGGAAAGTTTAGCCTCCCAGGCAGAATTTTCCTCTGAGGATCACATCTTGACAACTCCCGAACGCCTGTTCCATAATCAATACCGTCAGGTGAAATTCGCTTCAGCCAGAGCCATACGGTCGTTCACGGCCAACTGGTTAGCGTCAAAATCGCAAACCCGGCCCTCCGACTTACCGGGACCGCCGCCGTATCCCACCCGGGAAACTAGCCGGCGCGGTCTCAACGGCCACAGGAGACGCCACTATCCTGGGAGATGCGGCATCCGGCCCTCGCGGCCGCCGTCGCAGTGATCCGAAACAGGGGTTAAATCTTGCGTACCACCCCCGGCCGTGGGGCTAACCAACGACCATCAGGCTCTGGCAGAACGAAACGCAAATCACCGGACGCAAACCCTGACGGCAGCAAGCAACCGGCAACACCAACCTCCTCGGGAGAAACCGCCTTGCATCGAACCTGAACCAGCCATCCAAAAACCCAATCATGATGCTTTTCCGCCGCGTCCGGGGGTAAAATCGCGGCATTCGCTCCGCATTCGCCAGATCCTTACCCCATGACGACGCAGACTCGCCACATCATCCACGCCGATCTGGATGCCTTCTACGCTGCCGTGGAGCAGCTCGATAACCCCGAGTTGCGCGGGCTGCCCGTGCTGGTGGGCGGCCGGCCCGAGGGTCGGGGTGTGGTGGCCACGGCGTCCTACGAGGCGCGGCGGTTTGGCGTCCACTCGGCCATGCCCATGGCCACCGCCGTGCGCCAGTGTCCCGAGGGCATCATCGTCCGGCCCCGCTTCGACCGCTACCGCGAGATGTCCGTTAAGGTCATGGACATCTTCCGCGACGTTACCGAGGTGATCCAGCCCGTTTCCCTGGACGAGGCCTACCTCGACGTCACCGAGGCCGCAACTGATCGCTCGCCCATCGCCATCGCCATCGATATCAAGGAGCGCGTCGCCGCCGAGACCGGGCTCACCGTCTCGGTGGGCCTCGGCTCCGGCAAGACCGTCGCCAAGATCGCGTCGGATCTCCAAAAGCCCGACGGCTTGGTGGTCGTACCCGCTGGCGAGGAGGCCGACTTTCTCGCGCCGCTGGCCGTGGGTAAGCTGCTCGGTGTCGGCCCCAAGTCCGCCGCCCGCCTCCACGACGAGGGCGTCAACACCATCGGTCAGCTCGCCGCAATGCCCGACGCCTGGTTCGCCCGCCATTTCGGCAAGCGCGGCGACAGTATCCGCGACCACGCCCGGGGCATCGACCACGACCCCGTCCAGACCTCCCGCGAGGCCAAGTCCATCAGCGCCGAGACCACCTTCGCCGAGGACCTCCCCGGCAATTCGGACGACGAGCGCGCTGAGTTGCTGGCGATAGTGGAGCGGCTGTCCGGTCGAGTCGCCCGCTCCCTGGCCAGCAAGGGTCTGCTGGGCCGCACCGTCACCGTCAAGATGCGCCTCTCCGACTTCACCACCTTCACCCGCCAGACCACGCTGCCGTCGCCCACCGACGAGGAAGCGGCCATAGTGTCTAGGGCGTGGATGCTCTTGGAGCGGGAACTGGCGCCCGACCGCGCCTTCCGTCTCCTGGGAGTGGGCGTCTCCGGCTTCACCCAAAAGGAGGGCCCCGACGAAACGCCGGAGCCCGTGGTCGCCCAGCAGCGACTGATCCTGTAGGATCCTCCGCCCGACCCGTCATTGCGAGCGCAGCGTGGCAATCTCGTCGCCGCCAACGCCCTGCCCGCGTCTTACCCCTTGAAGTGCCCGGTCACCGGCTGGTGACCCGCGTTCTCCTCGTAGGGCTCCTCGCGGTAGAGCGCCATCTGCTTCATGATCGGGATGTCCTGGATGGAGAACAGGATCGCCTCGTCGCCGGCGTCATTGGCGTGCTCGTGCCAAACCCACGGCGGCACCACGAAGAAGTCGCCCTCGGTCCAGTCGAACCGCTTGCCGTCGATGACGCTGTGGCCCCCGCCCTTGTACACCTGGTACACCGCGCAACTGGTCTGGCGGTGCGCTCGCGTGGCGATGCCCGGCCGGATCATCTGCGCCCAGCAGGTCATCGTCCGCAGCACCGGCCCGCCCGTCATTGGGTCGCTGAACTCCATCGCCACGTCGTCGAAGGGGCTAGCGTCCACCTTCGCCAGTTGGTGCAGCGCCTCGTAGGTCTTGTCCCACTTGTAGTGCCAAAGCGCCGAGTAGGGCGCGCTGGGCTCCTCCCACGCCGGCCGCAGTGACCCGGACGCGAACTTCCGCTCCGACTCGGCCACGCCGACGATGGGCTGCTGGTCCTCGGGGTAGGCCTCGTAGAAGTTGGCCCGCAGGTAGCGCACCAGCGGCACATCCAGCCCGTCCAGCCACACCATCGGCTCGTCGCCCTCGTTGTTGTGGTCGTGCCACGTCCAGGACGGCGTCAACACCAGATCGCCCGGCTCCATGTAGCACTTGTCGCCTTCCACGGTGGTGTAGGCTCCCGTGCCTTTCAGGATCCACCGGATCGCCGTGGGCGTGTGCCGGTGCGCCGGCGCGTTCTCGCCGGGCAACAGCAACTGCAGCGCGGCGGTGATGGTGTGGGTCGTCCCGCGGTCCAGGCCGGGGGTCGCCAGCCGCAGGGTCCGGCGTTCCACGTCCCGGTCCGGTGTCACCAGCTCGCCGCTCTTCATCACCAGCGGTTCCACTTCGGCCCACCGCCACAGGTAGGGCTCCATCACCGGCAGCGGTTGGCCCTCGCCCTGCAACCATCCCGGCTTGACCTGGATCCGGCCGGCAGTTTCGTAATACTGTTGCTCATCCTCTGTTTTTAGCGTATCCGGTATCGCCATATAGCAGCCTCCTCGAAACAGTTCCACCCTCTATTTGCGCCGATTTTAGTCCTTACCCCGCGATATGTCATTCCGGCCGGTGTCCAATTCGTCAGTCGCACGATGATACAATCGGCCGAACACTCCCAAGACCAATCGACAAATGAGGAGAATCATGGCCAGACTGCCCGTAGTAACCAGCGACATGGTGCCCCAGGAATTCCGCGAAGCCTTCGACGAGCTCACCAAGGACACCGGGGGAACCATCACCGGCGGCCCATACTCCGTCGCGATCAACAGTCCCGAAATGGCGCAGCGGCGCAGCCACCTCACCGCCTACCTGCGCTTCGAAAGCACCTTCTCCAAGCGAATACAGGAGCTGGCCATCCTGGCCACCGCCCGCAATTTCGATTGTCCCTACATCTGGAACGCCCACGCGCCGGCGGCCCGACGCGAGGGTGTCAGCGACACCCTGGTGGACGCCATCCGCGACCGGCAACCGCTGCCCGATATGGCCGACGACGAACGTGCAATCGTCAACTTCTGCAACGAGTTCTACGCCAACCACCGCATCTCCGCCTCAACCTTCCAGATCGCCCTGGAGCAGTTCGGCGCCCAGCACCTGGTGGAAATCACCGCGCTGATGGGCAACTACGCCCAGACCGCCTTCTTCCTCAACGCCTTCGAGGTTGAACTCCCGGACGACCGCACCGAGCCGGTCCTGCCGGTGTCCTGACGCCGGCTGGTTTCGATTCAACTGACTAGGCCGACTCTGCGTACGAACCGTGCGTGTCCTGATCGTCGGCGCCAGCGGCTTCATCGGCCGCTACGTGTCCCGCCGCTTAGTGGATACGCCCGGGCACAGTGTCTTCAGCACCTACAACTCACGTCCGGCGGCGGCCGACGGCGCGTCCTGGCATCGCGTGGACATTGTCGACCACGCGGGTCTGGACGCGCTGTTCGTGTCAGCCCAGCCCGAGGTGGTGGTCAATCTTGCCGCGATGGCCGACGTCGGCACGGCGGAGCGTAACCCCGATGTCGCCACGGCGATCAACGTCACTGCGACCGCGAGCATCGCCCGCCTATGTGAACGTCACTCGGCTCGGTTAGTCTTCGTGTCCACCGAGTACGTTTTCGACGGCCAGAACGGCCCATATCGCGAGGACGACACGCCGGCGCCGACCACCCACTACGGCCTAACCAAGTTCGAGGCTGAGCAGGCGGTCACGGCGCTTGCCTCGCGCTGGAGCATCCTGCGCACCAGCATCGTCTACGGTTGGCCAGCCCCGGGACGCCGCAACTTCGTTCCCATGCTGCTTGATCGCCTCCGCAACGGCCAGCCGTTCCAGGGTCACACCGATGTGTACCGCTCACCGGTGTACGTCGAACACCTCGTCGACGGCATCGCCCGGCTGGTCGAAGAAGAGCATACCGGCGTCCACCACGTGGCCGGCGCCGATTGGGTGTCCATGTACGACTTCGCCTTCGCTGTCGCCCGGGAGTTCGGTCTGGATACCAGCCTGGTCATCCCGGCCTCCGACCCCACGGACGACCGATTGGGTCTGGACGGCGCCCGCACGACAGCAGTGCTGGACATCCCTCGCCGGGGGCTTGCTGAGGGCCTCGCCGCCATGCGGGACACCTCACCGGACCAACCAGACTAGCTTCCGCTGGCGTCTGCTGGTGCGGGCGGCTTTCTCGCCGCCGCCAGGAACAGCGCGGCAACAACGGCAACCGCCGCGAGGGCGAGGAACGCTCCCTGGTAGGTTCCGGTCCGGTCGAACACCACCGCGGAGGCCAGCGGGCCAATCGCGAATCCCACCACCTGCGCCGCCCGGCTCACGCCGAAGATGCTCCCCAGGGAATTCCGACCGTAGTAGCCAGCCCACAGTATGGGCGCCAGCGTGTTGATGCCCGTGCCCACGATGCCCTGCAGCACGGCGAACAGGTAGGTCTCCGGCAGGTTGTCGGCGCGCATGAGCACCCACATGCTCACCGCACCCAGCAGGTAGGCAAGGATCAGCAAAAGCTTCGGCGACGCGCGTTCCGACAGCAGCCCGAAGGCTACCGCCGACAGCGCTCCCGAGATCGACATTACGCTCACCGCCGCAACCGCTGCGCCGGCGCTCAGCCCCTGCTGAGTCAGGTGCGGCACCAAGTGCAGTCCGATCCCGGAGGTTGCCGTGGCCGCCAGGAACAGGGATAGCAGTATCAACCAGAAGGTGGGTGTCCTGATTATGGCTGACAGCGCGATATCCCGCGCATCGCCGGACGTTGCGGGTTGATCCGGCGCAGGGGTTGGCTCTCCGCCATCGACCGCCAGACCCAGGTCCTCCGGCTGTCGCCGCACCACCAGCAGCGCCGGGAGTGTGCCCACCACCAGCATCACCCCGGCCAGCATCACCCACGCCGCGCGCCAGTCCCAGGTGGAGATCACCAACTGCACCAGGGGCGCCATGACAATCACGCCGCCGGAACTGCCGAGCATGACCAAGCCGGTCGCCCGCCCCCGGTACCTGGCGAACCATTTGCCCGCGGTCACCGCCGCGCTCACCTGTATCAACCCCTGGTCGGCGATGCGGATTGCGGTGAACGCAATGTAGAACGCTGCCAGCGCCTGGGCGAAGGAAAGGTATAGGCATCCGGCCACCACCACCAGTCCCCCGGCTGCCAGCGTTACCCGCGCCCCGAACCGGTCAACGGCCCGCCCGGTGAACGGGGCCAGTCCCGCGCCCAGAACGGCTCCCAGGCTGGTCGCGCCGGCAACCTCGGTGCGGTTCCAGCCGAACTCCTGGCTCATGGGAACCACGAACACCGTCAGGATGCTGATCGCCGTGGCCGCGTTGGCGAACGACATGCCCGACGCGGCGGCGACCACCCACCATCCGTAGTAGGTGCGGCTGAACGCGGACCTCACGCGATCAATGCGCCAAACCGGCGCAAACCGGCGCGCGTCGGCAACTGACGAATAGCGGCTTCATCAGGCCCTCCCTTGGCTAAGCAAGATACCCAGAAGTCCATTGCCGTCATACGATATGGCGCTGCGGAACTCGGCGACTTCGGGACTGGCGCAACCCAACCACGCCAACTGCGGGCCGCTTCGAACCCCTGTGATATGATTGCCGCGACGACGGGCCAGCGCCTTAAGTTGGCACTCGCCCGCTACTGCTACCCCGCGCACACCGGAAAAACGGAGGCTTGATTATGCCCTTTGGAGGCAATGACTGGCACGCGCTCCGACAGGAAGAAACCCTGGAGCCCGACATACCCATCTGTGATCCCCACCACCACTTCTGGGACTACCGCACCGAGCGGATTCCCTATCAGCGCTATCTGCTCCACGAGCTCGCCGCAGACATCAACAGCGGACACAACGTGACCTCCACCGTGTTCGTGGAAGCCCGCTCCATGTACCGCACCACAGGACCCGAGGAAATGCGGTCCGTCGGTGAGGTGGAGTTCGTGCAGGGATTGGCAGCGGCGTCGGCCAGCGGATTGTACGGTTCCGGTCGCGCGGCGGCGTCCATCGTCGGCCACGCCAACCTCAACCTGGGCGATGGCGTCAGGCCGGTGTTGGAGGCCCTCCAGGCCGCCAGCCCCAACCGCTTCCGCGGCATCCGCCACTCCGTCACCTGGGACCCGCACCCCGAGGTCGAGAACACCGCCGCGCACAGTATGCCCAACCAGATGTCCAGCGACAACTTCCGCGCCGGTGCCCGCGTCCTCGCCAGCATGGGCCTTACCCTGGAAGGCTGGATGTACTTCCCGCAGATGCCGGAGCTGGCCGAATTCGCCAAGGCGGTGCCCGACCTGACAATCATCCTGAACCACATCGGCGGCCTGCTGCGCGTCGGTCCCTACTCCGACAGCGACGAGACGCTGGCCACCTGGCGCGCCGGCATCGCGACCGCTGCCGAGTGTCCCAACGTGGTGATCAAGCTGGGCGGCATCGGCATGCCGCGCACCGGCTTCGACTGGCACGAGCGGGACGTCCCGGCGAGTTCCGAGGAGCTTGCCAATGACATGGCGCCGCTGGTGAATTACTGCATCGAACAGTTCGGTCCGGACCGCTGCATGTTCGAGAGCAACTTCCCGGTGGACAAGGTCTCCTACTCTTACAACGTCATGTACAACGCCTTCAAGCGGTTGTCCAAAGACTACTCCGCCACGGAGCGAGCGGCGATGTTCCACGACACGGCGGTGCGGGTGTACCGGGTGGACGAGAGCTAGGGGAACAGTGATGACGACTGAGAAAGAGATGACGGCGGCAGAACACGCTCAGATGGCCCGCGACTTCCTGGCCGCCTCGGACCGGGAGTTTGCCGCCGGCGACCACCTGCAGGGGTCGGAGAAGCTGTACGGCGCAGCGACGCAGGCCATCATCGCCATCTGCCAGCAGCGCGGCTGGGGCTACAGGAGCCACCGGGCGATGAAAAACGCCGTAATAGACTTGGGCCGGGAATACGACGACCCCTTCATTGTCGCCGGGTTCGCCACCGCGGAACGATTCCACGCAAATTTCTTTCACGACAATATGGAAGACTATGACGTGGGGGGGAACGCCCGGCGGTTCATCAGTTCGTCAACCGGATGCTGGCGCTGCTGAATGTCCGATGATGGCCGCCGGCTGCTCATGCGTACCCATTTTTGCGGCGGGAGGATGTGAGAGGCAGGATTGAAACCTCTTCGCCACCTGAGCAGCTCCATCCATCCAATCCTGAAAATCCTGCTTCAGATGATTGCCAAAAGCGAGCAAGCGCGCCGCCGAGTTTGGTACGATCTCGCTGCTGAAAACCGTGCGCGTATCGCACGTCGTATATGGAACAATCTTATATGGAGGTGATTGACCTATGAATACCGGCATTGCAACTTTCCGCAAGCGATGGCCTGCGCTGGCAGCCATTGCGGTCCTGGTGGCCATCGCACTGACGGCCGGCACCCTGTTCGCCGCCAACGAGTGGCAGCAACCCGAACTTCCAGCACAAAGTGAGCAGTCGGTCGCTGACGCGACTGATCCTGGCCTTGCCGCCGACCTCCCGGTCACGGCAGCAGAATCCGAACCGCCGCAAAGCGAACCCGGCTCCGGTGTCGCCCAGGTCGTGCTCGAAACGGGCAGATCTGACGCTCTCGAGCAATGGCTGGCCGACCGGCCCGAAAAGATGGGATTCATTACCGAGCAAGATGCCATTACCGCCGACCCTGACACCATGGACTGGCTCCTGTACCAAGCGGTGTACAAGGACGTGATGACCCAGGCGGAAGCGGATGCCTTCCAGGCCTGGTTCGAACAACGCCCCAGCGTTGAGGAAGCGCCCGAGTTGCTGCAGCATCAGCCGGTGTACCTAGATCGGCCCCGGGATCGGGGCGTCGCTATTGAACTGTTACAGGAGACACAAGCTCACTAATCGTGCAGTCGGACCCTGGCCGTGGAGCGTGTCGTGCCAAATTCCTCCCGCTCGCTGACCCTTCCCTTCCTTGCCTCCATCTTGCTTGCCTTGATTGGGGCGGTTCTGGCCACGGCGGCGCCGGCCGCGGCCCAGGGCGGGGCGACTCCCGTCACCAACATCCAGCTTGCCAGCGGCTCCAACTCCGGCGAGGTGGTCGTCTCATGGAACGCCGTGCCCCAGGCGACGCACTACCGCATCGGCTACGTCAACATGGAGGTAGACTACCACCTCTCCAAGGCCAGCTGCACGGAAGAGTGGATCTCGGCGTTCATCTATGTGGACGTGGACGCGCGGGATATCCCGATCAGCAACGGGCGCGCCGCTTACACGGTTCGGCGGCTGTCACCGGGCGCGCGCCACGCCTTCACCGTTCTGACCAGCAGCAATTTCTACAACAACCGGGAAAACGCCGGCGGCGACTTCTCCTGGCCCCAGAACCCACGGTGGAAGTTCTTGGCGGGGCGGGACGCCCTGCCGTCGAGCATGACCCTCCCCACCCCGGACTGCTCTACGGCAACGACGCCCGGCGTTTCTGACAGGCCCCTTACTAATAGTGAGCTGGCACAGCGGGTGAGGCCCGCGCTGGTGAAGCTCATCGTCCGTCCCTCCGATGGCCGGACATATAGTGGCACTGGCTTCATCGTCCGTTCCGACGGTTTGGTGGTGACAAACCGGCACGTGGTCGACGACGCCGGAACCGTTACTGCGTTGATCCTAACCCCGAACGGGCAGCGCCAGGAGTTGACTGGGCAAGTCCTGGGACGGGGCATCCTGGCCGACTTGGCGGTGATACGACTGCCGGCCGGACGCACCTATTCTTCGCTCCCGTTAGGCAACTCCGACGCTGTAACTCAGGGCGATGAAATAACGGCTTGGGGCTACCCCAGCAGCAGTTTCTTGGGAGATGACCCCACTCTGACGAGGGGCATCGTATCGTCAACCAACCGGATTTTCGACGATACCAAATATCTCCAAACCGACGCCACCATTGCCGGCGGTAGCAGCGGCGGGCCGGTAGTGGACCGTTTCGGCAGCGTTGTCGGTGTCAATACCGCCGGCTTGGTTCAGATACAAGACGACGGTACTCGGGTTCCGGTTCCAGGCATCTACTTGGCTATCGCCAGCGACGAGGTCGGCGACCGCCTGAACACCATGGCTGCCGGCGGCCCAGCCCAAGCCACATACCGTAACCTCCATTTCGACTACGGGTACAGCATGACCATTCCGAAAGGGTGGTATTTGAGACGAGAGACACAAGGTACTACCCAGTTTGTGCCTTACTCAGGAAGGCGCATAGCGTATATCGAAAGGTACGGATTCCGAGCGCCGTTGGGTACAAGGAGCTCGGCATTATCTATTTTGGCAGATTTCGTATGGGATGTTGCCCTGCCGCGCGACGCCGGAGACTGGGATTACTTCCAGAAAATTTCCAAAACAGCAGTCAACCTTAACGGGCAAGATTATTATCGCTTGGAATGGCGAGCGCGATGGGAGCCTGGTCTGTGCATTCTGCACTACGTTGACATGGTCAGCGTTTCATCCTCTTACCCCAATAAACCCGATGGCTTCGTGGCTGGCAACGGAATATGCGAGGAAAACCTCAATACGTACATCGTGGAGCGAAACGCCATGCTGAACAGCTTCCGGCCTTAGCGAAGCCTGGTACAGGGAACGCTGTAGGCCGCCGTTAATCGCGGCCTTTTCAGTAGGTCGATCCTGCGGATGTTACAATCGCCGCCGGGAATATCGTTCCTCGAGTTCCAGGGTAATTGGACACAATGCGCTTCCAAACCCCGACCGGCCAGGCGGCGCTCATCAGGAGGTTGGGTTTGGCAATGGACCCGCAGCGCTTCCCGCCGGAGTTCTTCCAGCGTGAGGACGATACCAACGACGCCGAGTTCTTCACCATGCCCCGCCTGGTCGTGCATATCGACGACGGAGCCATCGTGGCCGTTGGCCGGCTCTTCCAGCAACTGATCCCGGAGGACGCCGAGGTGCTGGACCTGATGAGCAGTTGGCGCACCCACTGGCCGGAGGAGCACCCCCGCCGCCGCATCGTGGGCCTCGGCATGAACGCCACCGAGATGGCCGACAACCCTCAGCTCAACGAATACCTGCTCAAGGACATCAACGCAGACCCATCCCTGCCCTTCGAGGACGCATCCTTCGACGCCGTGGTCATCACGGTGTCCGTGCAATATCTGACCCAGCCGGTGATCGTTTTCTCTGAAGTCTCCCGTATCCTCCGGCCCGGCGGCGTGTTCATCGTCACCTTCTCCAACCGCTGCTTCCCCACCAAGGCCGTCCGCGTCTGGCGCTCCAGCAACGACGAGGACCACGTCGAGCTTGTGTCCTCCTACATGCAGCACGCCGGCGGGTTCAACGGAGTGCGCGGCGGCATCGCCAATCCGGACATGGCCCCGCCCGGCGACCCGCTGTTCGCCGTGTTTGCCTACAAAGAGACCGAAACCGAGGACGCTGCTGGGTAGTGATACACTGGACTGGAAGAGCAACTTAGCAGGGATATCACGATGAGCGGCGTTTTTGTCTATTGGGACAATTCCAACATATTTCATGAGGCGCAACGCATTGCTGAAGAAAGGGACGGTACTCCGGGAGCGCGCTACTTGGTGCGGATCCATTTTGAGAATCTGCTGTGCCTGGCCCATGCTAACCGCCAGCTAGAGAAGGCTCTGGCAGCCGGTTCAGTGCCGCCGGAAATGCGCGCGTTGTGGAACTGGCTTGAGAATCAAGGTATCGAAGTTCGCCTGTTCGACCGGGGGGACCCTGGACGCGGTGAACAGGACATACCTGACCGTATCCTGCAGTTGCGAATGCTCGAGGACGCGCTGGATTACAACGGTAACCCGGGCACTGTAGTTTTGCTGACTGGCGACGGTGCTGGTTACATAGAGGGACAGGGTTTTCACAGCACTTTGGAGCGAATGCACGTACGCGGTTGGAAAGTCGAGGTTTTATCTTGGCTCCATTCCTGTAACCGCGGTATGCGCTTGTGGGCTGAACAAAACGGCGTTTTTGTTCCTCTGGACGATTATTACGAGGCGATAACCTTCAGGGAACCTTCCCGAGAGGGGCATGAGTTTGCGCCGCGTCGTGATGCTTCCCCGCTGGATTTGACGCGGCGCGCAATGGCGCAATAGCTCAATTGTAGTAGGGGCGAATAATTATTCGCCCCTACGCCGACATAGGACGGTAGCGGTTCACGATGGGTAGCCGCCGGTCTTTCCCAAACGCACGCGGGGTGATCTTCACTCCGGGCGGCGCCTGCCGGCGTTTGTATTCGTTGCGGTCAACAGCGGAAATCACCTGCTGCACCCATTCAGGGCGGTGTCCCATGGCGACCATTTCGGCGTAGCCGTAGTCGTCCTCGACGTACGCCTTGATGATCGGGTCCAGGAGGTCATAGGGCGGCAGCGTGTCCTGGTCGGTCTGGTCCGGGCGCAGCTCCGCGCTGGGCGGCTTGTCCAGCACGGCCTGGGGAATCAGCGGTAACCCGTTGCCCGTTCGTTCATTGCGCCACCGGCACAGCTCGTATACGAGTGTCTTGGGCACGTCCTTTAGCACCGCGAAACCGCCCGCCATGTCGCCGTACAGCGTAGCGTAACCCATGGCCATCTCGCTCTTGTTCCCGGTGGTCAGCACCAGCCAGCCGAACTTGTTGGAGATGGTCATCAGGACGTTGCCGCGGATCCGCGCCTGCACGTTTTCTTCAGCGACGTTGGCCTCGGTGCCGGCGAAGTGCGCCGCCAGCATTTCAGTGAAAGCAAGATGCGCGGGTTCGATGGGAATACGCCACAGGCTCACGCCGAGGTTGTTCGCCAACTCCTGCGAATCCGCGACGCTGCCCTCCGAGGAGTAGCGGGACGGCATGGTGACGCCGACCACATTCTCCGCGCCGAGCGCGTCCGCCGCCACTGTGGCGGTGAGCGCCGAATCGATACCGCCGGACAGTCCGATGAGAGCGCGCCCGAAACCAGACTTGCGTACGTAGTCGCGGGTGCCGACTACCAGCGCCTGGTAGACCTCCTCCGTATCCTCCAACGGCCGGCACAACGATGGCTGCGCCTGCTTGCGGTCTGACAAGCGATGCTCCGATACTTTCGTCACGCCGGCTTGGCCCACCTTGCTCAGGATCTGCAGGTTTTCCTTGCGGGCCCGCGGGTCCCGCAAACGCTGGCGGAACACCGATTCCACGTTAAGGTCGGCCACTATCAGGCTGTCCTCGAACGCGGGCCCACGGGCGATCACCGAGCCGTCCGGGGAGCATATGACGCTGGCTCCGTCGAAGACCAGTTCATCCTGCCCGCCCACCGCGTTGAGGTACGCCACAAATACGCCGTGGTCGGCGGCGCGCGTGGCGATCATCCGCTCCCGTTGGCCGGCCTTGCCGGCGTGGAACGGCGATGCGTTGATGTTGACGATTACCTCGGCGCCGGCCTCGCGCTGCACCGCAATTGGCCCTATCGGGTACCAGATGTCCTCGCAAATTCCCACACCTACCGGCGTTCCGTTGATGACGTAAACCGGGCATTCTTCCCCTCGTCGGAAATACCGGTCTTCGTCGAACACCCCGTAGTTGGGCAGGTACATCTTGCGGTACCAGTCCAAGATGCGCCCGTCGTTGATGATGGCCGCCGCGTTAGATAGGTCGTTCTGACTGGCGAGGATATCGGGACACCCCACGACCGCGGCAATTCCCCTCGTGGCTGCGGCTACACGCTCCAGCGCAACTGCACTGTCTGCCAGGAATGAAGGCTTGAACAACAGGTCTTCTGGTGGATACCCGGTGATCGCCAATTCGGGAAACGCCACCAGGTCCGCGTGTCTGGCCCGAGCCTCCTCTATCAACTCAATGATCCGAGCAGTGTTGCCGGGAATATCGCCCACGGTGGGGTTGAACTGGGCCAAGGCCAGGCGAAGGGAGCGCTGCATCGGCGTATTATAGCGTAGGTTAAAATGGAGACCGGTTCGGTTCCTGCTATAATCCCGCGATATTCCGGTCGGGGCTCAGCGACACCGGCCGTTGGGCGCACGTGAGCTTGTGAACCTCGTTCTTGTTTTTTCCCGCCTTAGATTCCAGCGGTTCGGCTGGGACGGCCGTACCCCAGCTCGTTAATGCGTTCGCTGCAGACCCGCACGGCGCGGGCCGCTCCCTTCTACTACGGTTGGATCATCCTGGCTTTGTCCGGGATCGCGTCCTACTCATCCCGACCACTGATGTCGGTGGCAGTTCTGACCGTATTTGTGGTGCCCATGTCCGAGCAATTCGGCTGGACCCGGACCCAGGTCGCCGGAGCGGTCAGCATGGGCGGAGTGCTGGCGGTTGTCGCCGCTCCCCTGGTCGGTCCGGTGTTGGACCGCTACGGCTCCGGCATGGTGGTCGGGATCTCATCCGGGATCGCCGGGTTATGCGCCGTGGCCCTGGGGGCGGTGAACCATATCTGGTTGTTCTACCTGGTGTACGTGCCGGGCCGAATGGTGTTTGCCAGCCCGCTGGAGCTGGGAACTTCGGTGGCGGTCAGCAACTGGTTCATTCGCCGTCGGCCCTTCGCGTTGGCGCTCAACCATGTCTCTCAGGGATCAGGACTGGCGATCATGCCATTGGTGTCACAGGCGATCATCGGAGCCTGGGGTTGGGACACGGCGTGGTATGCGCTCGGCGCCTGGACTGTCGCCGTTGGCGTGGTACCTGCCATGCTGCTCATGGCACGACGGCCGGAGGACTTGGGGCTGGAACCCGATGGGGGAAGCGGGACCGCCTCAGTTGGCCGGCGAACGACATCCGCGCGCCGGCCTCAGAGCGTCCAGGAGGAAATCAACTTTACCCTCCGTCAGTCCATGAGGACGCGCGCTTTCTGGCTCATGATGCTGTTCGCATTCGCCAGCTTCATCGTACAGGCTGGCGTCTCGCTGCACCAGGTGCCGCACTTCGTAGACCAGGGGGTGCCGCCCTACGTTGCCGTGTGGACGGCCAGCACCTTCGCCATATCCCAGGTACCGGCGAGCATCTTCTGGTCGGCGGCATCGCAACGGACGGCGGCCCGGTTCGTCATGCTGGCGTCGGGGTTGGTGGTGTCCTGCGGAGCCATGACCACGGCATTCGCCAATAGCATTGCCGTGGGCGTACTGGGAGCGTTCATCTTGGGATTCGGGGTGGGCGGACTGCACATCATCGCCCGCCTGGTCTGGGCCGACTATTTCGGGCGACTGCACCTGGGGGCAATCCGCGCGTGGGGATTGGCGGCGCAGGTGGGCGGGCAAGCTCTGGGTCCCATCGCCGCCGGGATGGCGGTGGATCGGGCGGGAAGTTACCAGGGAGCTTTCATGGCCTTCGGCATCAACCTTGCGGTGGTCTCCCTGCTGATGCTGATCGCGACGCGCCCGGGACGCGAAGCCGCGGACGGTGGGCAGCGGATTACGCCGACCGAATAATCCAGGCGATCTGGCTCTCCGTGTGTTCCGGCGGTCTCCATAGCGGGGAGCGCGCGTTCACTCGATAGCGGTCAACCACCGTCCGAGGATAGCCGCATTTCTTGGCTCTACTGCCAGGAGCGCAGCCGGATCTCTTCACTCGCGTCCATGTCCGCCTGCGCTTGATCGGGCTGGTCGTTGAACAGGTAGGACAGCGATCGCCGCGAGTAGTAGTTATCGTCGTCAGGGTCCAACCGAATCGCTTCAGTCAGGTCATTGATCGACTGCTGGTACTCCCCGACCTCGTACCAGGAAATGCCGCGGTTGAACCACGCGTCGGAACACGTGGCGTCCAGTTCGATAGCTGCCGTGTAGTCCGCGATGGCTCGCTCGTACACACCGTTACGGCTGTACCGGTTACCCCGGTCCACGTACTCTTCGGGGGTTGACAGCTCTGGAGGCGGAGTAGATTGACGCGAAGAGGAAGACGTCATATACGGCGCATCGCCCGGGTTTTGGGGCCGTGATGTTCCACGGGTTACATGACCGAGCGCACCAGCCCGCCGTCAACCAGCATGGTTGTGCCGGTCATGTAGCTGGAGCGGGATGAGGCGAGGAAGGCGACCAGATAGGCCAGTTCCCGCGGTTCGCCGATGCGCTTGAGGGCCGTCTGCTCTGCCCGCTGGGCCAGCGCGTCTTCCAGCGGAATGCCCTGGGTCCGCGCCCGATCCTCAACGTTCTCCATCATGCGGTCCGACATGATGCTGCCGGGGCAAACATTATTGATGAGGATGTTTTCCGCTCCCAAGTCATCGGCCAGGTTCTTCATGAATCCGATCACGCCCATGCGCGTCGCCGCCGAAAGGGCGAGGTTGGGGATGGGAGTGTAGACGGTGCTGGCCAGGATGTTGATGATCCGCCCGCCGCCCTGGGCGCGCAGGTGCGGCAATGCCTCCCGCGTCATACGGGCGAAGAAGAACAGAGATCGGTTGGCCGAGATCTGCCAGAGGTCCTCCGTGGAGTCCTTGGCGTACGCTTGGGGAGGCCCTCCCGAGTTGTTGACCATGATGTCAATCTGCCCGAAATGCGTGGCCGTGTGCGCCACCAACTCGGCGATCGTCTCCTCGTTATCCAAATCGCCGGCGTAGGTGAAAATGTCGGCGCCGGTGGCGGCGCGTATCTCGTCGGCTGCCTGTTCCAGTGCGGACGAGGTCCGTGCGCACATGGCAACCCGCGCTCCCTCTTCCGCCAACACCTCGGCACACGCGCGGCCTAGTCCTCGGCTCGCGCCGCCCACTATCGCCACCTTACCGTTAAGTTGCAGATCCATTGGCCGGCCTCCTCGAATGCTGCACGGGATTATAACAGCCGAGCCCACTCTCCATGGCGACGAGTGCATCGCCTCTACGCTGCAGACGCGACCTCCCGGTGACCGCCCGGCGATGGTGTACAATCGCCCTCGTTATGGTAGCGAATCAGATCGTCGGATCGACCGGTGTCGAGATCGAAGCCGCTGCGGTGGAATTCGCCCGCGGAGCGGGAGATCTACTGGCAAGCCACTTCGGGCGCGCGCTCAGCGTGGAGTACAAGGACAAGGCCCAGCAGGATCCGGTGACCGCCGCCGACAAGGAGACCCAAGCCTATCTGGTGGACCAGATCTCTCGCCGGTTCCCCGACCACGGCGTATTGGGCGAGGAGGACGACGCCAGCCTGGATGGCGAGCGGTCTGCCGCCGATTTCCTGTGGGTGCTAGATCCCCTGGACGGGACCACCAACTTCATGAACGGCCTGCCCGTGTACGCTTCTTCAATCGGTGTGTTGTACCGGGGCCGTCCGTTGGCAGGAGCCGTGTACATTCCCTGGCCTTCTGCCAATGCGTCCGGCGTTGTTGTTCACTGCCATGTCGGCGGCGGAGCCTTTGCCGACGGTGAGCCCGTCTCGGTATACCAGACCGAAAAGCCCCGGGGAGATCGTCTCATAGGTCTGCCCGGTTCCTTCGGCGCGTCTACCCGAGTTGGCAAGGGGCTGAAGGGCCAGCCCCTGGGCCAGTTCCGCGTCACCGGCAGCATTGCATACGAGCTTGCGATGACCGCGCTGGGAGTCATGCAGTTCGCCGTCATCGGCGCGCCCCGCATGTGGGACATGCTGGGTGGCGCCGTAGCCGTGCAAGAAGCCGGCGGCACGGTGATGACCCGATTGTCGGGCCGCAAGCAGTGGCATCCCCTAGATTCCCTGGTGCCCACCTGGGACGAGCAACCTCCCACCATGGCCGAGTTGCGCAAGTGGGTCGCCCCTCTGGTCGCGGCCAATCCCACCCTTGCCCCGTTGATCGCCCACAACCTGCACACTCGCCGCCGTCCGTTGCGCCGCATGTACCGGGGCATCAAGAAAGCCCTGGGTTCATCGAAATAGGCGCCCGACAGCACCCGCACAATCCGGCACCGCCATGTCCATTCGCTACGGCGTCAGTCTGCTCACCGATCCGGATTTTACCGCCCGCGCCTATCGCGCCCGGCAACTGATCTGCGGCCAGTTCGCCTGCTGGGCGGCCGAGATGCACATGCTCCACATGTTCATGTCCGACTATTTCCCCCTCGCCGGCGCCGATGACGCCAATGCCGAAAACCAACTGGCCGGAGACTTGGAACAGCTCGCCGAACGCTACCGCCGCGTGTCTCCGCGTTTCCCGCTCTTCAACCGCGGCATCACCACTACGCGCAACAGCGATGATGACGGCAACATCTGGCTCGACTTTTCTCCCGAAGTGGTCAACGAATCCCTATACCGATTACAGTCGATGGTCGCTGACCTTTTGGAACGCAATCCCGGCGCGGGCGGCCCAAGGCGCGGTTTCGGTCCTGACTTTCCGCCTCAGATGCCGCTCCTGTCCCACGCTAACTTGCCCGATTCGGTCTTTAACAGCGCCCTCGAATTCGCTCGCTCTGTTACCGACGAACTCAAGGTGTCGCAGATTACCCGTGCGTGGCGTCTGACCCTGACCCGGTTCGAGTCAAACGCCGCCGGAGACGACTGGTCCGGTGGGCGTTGGGCCGCCGATCTCCAGTGGCGTGTGATCGGCAGCTACAGTCTCTGACTACCGGGCGTCGGGCCTTCAGCTCCCTTCATCCCCACAGCGAGGACCCTTCGCCAGCGCATCCGCGGCGCAAGGGCCGTCCGTAGAATCCATCAATCACCCTGTCCATACCGCGTATTCTGTCCATCCCGATAAATTGCCGGCTTTCGCCCAAAGTCCAGCAAGGCGTCTCTGGATGGAATCTCCACCGGGCTACTGAAATCAAACTAGAAAATTCGTCATGAGTATTAATGTTGTAACGATGCTAACCTCATCGCTTGTGGCGGCCATAGTGATGGCTGGCATTTGCGCCGTTATACAGGCCGTCGTCAAGGTTCGCGCCCATCGCCAACTGACCCGATTGTACGGGGAACTGGATCTGGCCCGACAGGAGCATATCCAGTCGATGCAGCTCCAGCACCAGCGTCAACGCCAGCTATGCGGCCAGCTTGGCTTACCCGAGCCGCCCCTGCCGGAGGTTCTACAGCCTCAAGCGGAACCCGATCCCACGGCGAAGCGCCGTTTCCGGATCCCGGTGCACCTGCCTTTCCGAAAGAAGGAGCCGCTGCTGCTGCAGGCACCCAGCGGGTCCTCAGCGTTCATTGTGGGCCGCTACGGCGCCAGCTTCGCTGCCTCAATCGTATGGAAAACTTCCTCTGGTAACGTCCTGCGATTGCTGAGTCCAATCACCACCCGCTTCCTGGCCTTTGGTCCTCGCGTTGCCAGTGTCGTGCCCAGATTTGCTGCTGCCGGTGGCGGCGCTACCGGGTCGATTGCCGCCAGCACTGGGGTCCGGTTCGCGCTCGGAGCCATCTCGATAGTGGGTCTCGTAGTGGGTCCGGCCCTGACGGCTTGGTCCGTCTATAGGGAATTGCGCAAGGTTCGCAGGGCCCGCCTGGAGCAGGCCGAAGCGCTGGCCCAATTCCGTTCCGAGCTCGAAGCGATGACCCGCCGCACGGGAGAGTTGGAGGCCCATCTCCCTTCTGAAGCCCTCCCGCCCATCCTCGTGGCCTAACAGTCAGCGCGGGTGGGAATGCGCTGATCTCTTTGGTTACTCGCGCAACTGGGTCAGGCCAGCCGCTCGTCTAGTGCATCACCAGTCCGCCGTCCACGTTGATGGTCTGACCGGTGATGTTCCTCGCGCCCGGGCTGGCCAGAAACGCCGCCATCGCCGCGATGTCTTCCGGCTCGTTGGCCCGCCCGATGGGAATGTTCGACGCCCGCTGGGCCTGCAACTCGTCCACGGATATTCCCATCTCCACCGCCCGCTGCTCCATGGTGGAGGTCGACATCGTCGTAATGGTTGAACCCGGGCAGATGGCGTTCACGTTGATGTCGTGGCGCGCCAGTTGGTGGGCCGCGATCAACGTCATCGATATGACCGCGCCCTTGCTGGCGGCGTAGGCCGCGTTGGAGGTGCCGCGGTATCCTTTCCCGGCGATGGACGCGATGTTTACGATGCGTCCGCCGTCACCCTGCTCGATCATCTGCCGGGCAATCCGCTGCATCACGAAGAACGCTCCGCGTGCGTTCACCCGGTGGATACGGTCCCAGTCCGCCTCAGTGATATCCATGATATCGAGGTAGCGCGTAACTCCCGCATTGTTGACCAGGATGTCCACCCGTCCCAGCGCGCTCACGGTGTCGGCAATCACCCGGTCGATGTCGTCGCCGTCGCCGATGTCCGCCGCGATGGCAACGCTGTTGCGCCCCGTGGCCCTTACGTCCGTCGATGTTTCCTCCACAGCGTCCGCGAGAATGTCGGTGACGGCAACGTCGGCCCCATCGTTGGCCAATGCCAGAGCCGTGGCTCGACCCATACCGCGCCCGGCGCCGGTGACCAGCGCAACCTTTCCTTCCAGAGACATGATCACTTCCTCCGTGTGCGAATGCTCCCTCTAGGTCGTGGTGAGACTTGCTGGGGCACAAGCTGAGCAGAGCGGCTGGTTGATTTGAGTGCTGTGATCCTCACCGCACTTGTGACAATGGCCATGTACGCCGTTCCTGCCAAATCGGGAATAGCAAGACGGGCACAACGGCCTGCCTGGATCGAAAGTGATTGGATTTCCGCATTCGATGCAGAAACCGAAACCATCAATAATTTTTGCTATATCGTTTGCGCTTTCCACACAATATTGTGCGGATTTAGATCCATTCCTGTTCGTGTTGCCGAACGCGGGTGGCGCCTCCGTTTCCGAGCCGTCAGCAAACGTCGCCACATATGAGTCGACTTGTCCGAGTAATCTGGAATCGCGTATCAAGAACCCGACTTCTCGTGAATGGGTTGCAGATGCTTCTACCAAATTCATCGTGGTAACCAATGCGGCGGCTTCGTTGGCGTAAATCTTCGCGTGGAGCATTCGGACTGGGATGGCGTCAATGTCGTTGTAATCGCCTGCAGGGTTGGATTCATCTGCGCGATAGTAAATCCTGACAGATACTCCGCGCCTCTTTGCCGCGGCCACTTCTCTCTTCAGATGCCCCCAATGTTTGTTATACGGGGAAACAAGCGTTAGTCGTTCTTTAGACTCAGTTATCAGGCGTAATAGCGCGTCACCTATTTGCCAGTCGATCAAAAACTCCAATTCACTTCCCCGTCGTCGCAGCATGGCATTCTCTTCCCATCAAACCCGTTGTTTCACCGATCTCCCGGCTTACAACGCCCGCAGCATATCCTGGTAGTTCTCCCGCCCCGTGCGTCGCAGCCGCAGCTCATCCGTGACCTCCAGGTCACCAGAGTCCTCCAGGAGTTCGACGTGGGCGACCACTTCCGTCAACGCCGCGAAGAAGTTCCCGCCTTCCAGCTTACGTCGTTCGAACGTCCGCCGCGTCACGTCCTCCAACGGTTGCGGCTCCGGCCCGGCCGTTACCAATATGCGGCCCAATCGCCGAGCGTGGAACCGGATCAGGTCCGACGCCCGCTGCGCCGTCTGGAAGTTGAACTTGTGGTTGTTGTAGAGCCGGTGGGCCGGCAGGATCGCCACCTCGGTGCCCAGGTCGGCCACCCGTTGCAGCGAACGCAAATATGTCAGGAGGCCGTAGGAGTCGTCGGGGTCCTGGTAGTGAACTGGAAGGTTGCGGCGCACCTCGCCGCTGTAATCGGTCTTCATAGTGGGGTGCGGGCTGATCTCAGGCAGCACGTGATCGCCGGTGAAAACGATGTCGCTGCCGGTTCCGTCGCCAATGACCGCGCAGATTTCGTCCGGTGAATGCCCGGGGGAGTGCATATATCTCAGCATTCCCTGTTGTTCACCGTGGGTGATCGCGTGCCCGACGCGGTGTGTACGGCGTGACTCCATGTATCGTTGTCGTTCGTCGGAATCGGAATGGGCGAACCCGTTGGCTCGCGCCGTTGTCCACATCGCCTCTTTGATCGGAGAGTTGGTTGCCATCTGCAGGTCCCGCGGATCAAAGGGAAGCAGCGGTTGGTAAATGTCGTGGGCCCACAGTTCCGCCCCCGACTGCTCGATGACGCGCGCCACTCCGCCATCGTGGTCGGCGTGACCGTGGGTGATGATTACCCGATCAATGTCCCGAACTTCCAAGCCACCCAACGCCATACCCGTCTGCAACAGATCGAACGATGCTTCAGCCCCGGGATCGATCAGCGTCAACCCGTCGTTCTCGAAGATGTACGACCAGGTAGGACCGGTATGGGAATGGCTTTCCTGAGGCACGGCGACGGTGTGAATGGTGCGCCCGTGCCCATCCGTCAGTCGTAAGGTCATCCCGTTGCCGGCCGAGTCGCCGTTGCGGAGGACATCTATCTCTGTGAAGTAGTCGGGCATTGGGGAGTTCCTCCTCGCGCGGAAGCGGTAATAGTATTCAATACTATATGGCGGGCATTATAACCGCTCGCGGGTTCGGCGGGGCGTTCCGGCAGCCGTGACCGCTGCGCCGTGTACGTCGTGCCGCGTCGGAAACCGTGGTTGCCCCTGCTATAATGCCGGCGTCGCACGGTCAAAACGCCGGCGGCAGGAGGTTGCACGATGCGATTGGAAGGCAAGGTTGCGCTGATCACGGGGGCCGCAAGCGGCGTGGAAAGCGAGTTGATGGGCTTTGGCGGAGCGGCGGCCCGGATGTTCTGCCGCGAGGGAGCCAGGGTCGTGCTGGGTGACATCAACACCGAGGGCGGTGAACGCACCGCGGAGCAGATCCGCGCCGCCGGCGGTGACGCAATCTTCGTCAAGCTCGACGTGACCCAGGAGCAGGACTGGATCGACGCCGTGGCCGCCACCGTGGCCGCCTATGGCACGCTGAACGTCCTGGTGAACAACGCCGGGTCCAGCGCTCGCTACACCGTTGAGGAGACCACCGAAGAGGCCTGGGACAGTCAGATCGACGTCCACGGCAAGGGAACCTTTCTCGGAACCAAGCATGCCATCCCCGAAATGCTCAAGGCGGGCAGCAGCTCCATCGTCAACATCTCCTCCATCTACGGTCTGGTTGGGAGCCCCACCTCCACGGCCTACCATGCCGGCAAGGGCGCCATCCGGCTTTTGACCAAGTCCACCGCCATCCAGTACGCCGTGGACAATATCCGCGCGAATTCCATCCACCCCGGCTACTGTCGAACGCCGTTGACCACCCGCAGCTACGAGAACGAAAGGCACTTCACCTGGATCAACGAGCAGATTCCCATGGGAAGGGTGGGCAACGCCGACGACATCGCTTACGGCATCGTTTTCCTGGCGTCCGACGAGTCGTCCTTCATGACCGGGTCTGAGCTCGTCATTGACGGCGGCACCACGGCGCAGTAGCCCGCCGCGCGATCCCGAGGGAGCAAGACCCATGGCGGTATCCAAGGACCGGGTTCTGTTCAAAGAGCAAGGCGTGCTCGTTACCTACGAGCGGTTCATCGAGCCCGAGGGCAAGGAGTACCGCATCGAGGACATCCTAGCCGTGGACATGGAGATCGTCGAAGAGGAGTCCGACCGGCCACCGATCAAATGGTGGCGCACCGTTGGTGGCGGGGGAGTCATCGGAATCGCGGTGGCCACGGTCGGCGGTTTCGCCGGCGCCTGGCTCACCATGGGGATCTTCGTGGTGCTCGTGGCGGTCGCCGTAACCTGGTGGGGCAACCGGATCCGTTCCAACAAGTTCAAGGTCTACCACGTCATCGTAACCCTGCCCACACCCCGCGAAGACCGGCAGGAGCACCGCATAGTGTCCTCGACCAGCCGATTTTTCAGCGAACGGTTGAAGGTCGCTCTCGAACGGGCCATGCTGGAACGCCCGGCCCGGTTCGAAGGGCGTCGCACCTAATCGCGGTATTCGAACCCTCTGGGACAGGGACCCGGCCAGATTGGTCTAAACATCAAAGGCCCCCAATAGACGATGTCCCCGGTGTCTTTTTCCCACACCGTCATTGTGGCAAAAGGATTGATCATGCCTCTCTTGGGATGCAATTCTTCGTACTCGGGTTCGCCGGGGTAGTATGGGGGGAAGGGATAGCCGGGGTTGATTCCGATTATCTCCCCCGTTGCCACGTTCACACTGACCTTCAGAAACCGCATGTTCGTCCAGGGTATTTTTGCGCTCTGTCGCCACACATTACACTCACCCCACTGCCAGGGCCCGTTGCTTTCCACCGGTTTGTCCCATTGAGCAAGGACAGTTACATCGTGCCTCCAACCGTCAAATGGGTGTAGGGATTCCCAAGGTTGGTTGTTGTTGATGCGCTCGACTACCCCGGAAGCGCGCACGATCTCCGCTGCACGCCGGACATACGTGTCGGTTGCCCGCCTGATGTCGGGCCCCAAAGGCTGCTCTTCATACTTCGAAAATACCGCGCAGCGCGCTCCAATCACGACAATCGCAGCCAACGCCACTACCGCAAGCAGTAAGGGCAGCGGTGAATAGAATGTCCCAGACCACCTGATCAAGTTTCTATCTCGTCAGAGCCTTGCCGGCCGCGCCTAGCTCTCCGACACGTCGATCACAACCTTGCCCACGGTTGCTGCCCGCACCGACTCGTGCGCTCCGGCAGTGTCCTCCAGCGGAAAGTGGGGCCCGTCCATTCCCACCAACTCCCCTGACGCGAGCCATCGGTTGGTGTCGTCCACCCCCGCGGTCTTGGCCTCCTCGGCCATGTCGTACACCAGCACATGCCGCACGTTCACGTTGCTCACCGGAAAATCGAACGGCGGAGCCGGCCCGTCGCCGGCGGCGTAGATGGTGATACTGCCGCCCCGTTTGATGATCCGTTGGTTCACGGCGAAGTTGCCCGCATAGTCCACCTCAACTATCAGGTCAACCCCTTCGCCGTCCGTGATCTCGAGGATCCGCGCCGCCGTGTCCTCAGTGCGGTAGTTGACCGTGTGCTGTGCTCCGGCCTGCCGGGCGATTTCCGCCTTCGCGTCGCCGCTCACGGTGCTGATGACGCATTCCGCTCCGCCGAGCTTTGCCATCTGCAACGCCATGTTGCCCACCGCGCCGGCTCCGCCCGGCACCAGCACCGTCTTGCCGGTCAAGGCCCCGTCGGCAAACACGCAACGATGTGCGGTGAGAGCCGGCACGCCTAAACCCGCCGCCAGCGCGAAGTCCACATTCTCAGGTAACCTGATTGCCCGTAGCGATGGCTGCACCGTGTACTCCGCCGCCGTGCCGAACGCCCGCCCAAACTGCGATTGGTACAGCCAGACCCGCTCGCCGATGCGGCTCTCCGGTACCCCCTCCCCCACCATGTCGATGATCCCGCCGCCGTCCTGATTGGGAATGATGCGCGGCAAGCTGATGCGCGCGGTCGTGCCCTGCCGCCGCTTCCAGTCCGACGGGTTAACTCCTGACGTGACCACCCGGACCCGCACCTCCCCGGGCGCGGGCTCCGGGTCCGGCATCTCGCCTACCTGCAGCACCGAAGCGTCTCCGTTTTCTTCATACCAGACTGCGCGCATTTCTATTACTCCCCGGTGTTCCTGTGCGCTTCGGCTTACTGCCGATCAGCGTCGGTTATTGTCTCATTTTTACTGTCTGCGCCGCTGTCGAATAACGCCAAGGGCGATCAACCCCAGCGGACCCGCCAGCAAGGCCGTGGACGCCAGCTCCGTTGGAACGTTCTTCCCAGTGGATACGGACGACGGCGCGCCGCATCGACCCCCGGATGGCGCGGCGGGTACCTCGGTTGGATCCGGTTGCGGCGTATGCGTGGGCTCCGTGGGTCCGGTGGTAGGAGTGAGGGTCGGAGGCGACGTGGCCTGCGGTGCAGAGGCCGGCACCGCAGATTGCATGGGTGTCGGTGTCGGACGGCGGGTGGGTATGGCCTGGAATGCAGGGAGCGAAGGCGTGGACAATTCGTGAGGCGTCAGCCCCAGCGACCCCCGCCATTGGTTGTTCAGTTCGGCAATGGTTATTCCGTAAGACGCTTCCAATGCCCTTTCCAAATTGTGCATCGTGCGCAGCGCCTCGAACAACTGGGCCATCTTCGCGTTGCCGTAGGTGTCGAGCATGTAAGTGACTGCGGAGTTTCCCAGACCGTAATTGCGCAGAGTCTCCTGTGGCGTTCCCGAATAGGTCCGCAGACTGGACAACGCTGGCACCTCGTCGTTCCGTATGGCGGTTCGTACGTAGATGTCAAACTCCGTGTCCCTCCGCCCCTCGGAATACACGGCCAATCCTTCGTTCAACCAGGTGTGCACCTGGCCGTAGGCGCTGCCCGCAGCGTCAGCCACCAGCAGGTGGGTGAACTCGTGAGCCGTGGTACTCAGGATGTTGTCGCCCATGACAAGATCGTTGGAACCGTCGACCAGCAACGTACGCTCGTTGGCGAAAGCCTGCCCGAGGGTACGCAGTTGCTGCTGTGCCACCCGTGATGCCGGTCGCAACGCCGCCTTCATGTCCGCGTAGTCCGAGTAAACTACGAGGTTCATGGGTTCGGTCAATTCCACGCCCAAAATCGGGCCCATGTACTCATAGGTGGCGGCTGCCACTTCCATTACCTGGTTCGCCCGATCCTCCGACTGCTCGGTGTGCCGGTAGAAATAGACGTTGATCAGTCCAGATGACACCGAATCCCAGTCCAACCCGCGGTTCAGATATACCAGGATCTGCGGATCCGTCTCGAATCGCTCCCCGTCGACTGTGCGGATGTCAAAGTAATACGAGAGCCGCGTCCCGGTGGGAATATACTCGTTGGCGGTCTTGCTCTGGAATTGTGCTTCGCCGGCGATGCGGTTGCCCGGTTCGAACTCCACGGAGCGGTAGACGCTGCGGCTGGACTGTCCCAGCTTGCGTACGTAGACGCGTATTTCCTCTATGGGGCTCGAACTTTGGGCCTCGATGTGGAACCGAAGCCCATCGGGGAATTGGTTTTCCACGCCCTGGTCCAAAACAGTGATGCCACCCTGCGCGCCCGCGCCCCCGCGCCAGCTCGTGGAGATGGCAATTGCAACGATCAGCATGGCGACGGCGGCGAACGACTTTTTCACTATTGCGACCCCTTACCTCGGTGTTAGATTCAACATACGTCTCGCGACCGCAACGGGATTGCCGACTTCCGCCAGCAGGCCGATGTCACGCGCCGCGTTCTCGTTTCGCAATTCGCGACGCCAAACCCAACCCCGCCGATGCCGGCATCACGCTGCGATGTTCAACGCCCGCTGCGCGTTTTCCAGCAAGACCTTCGGGATAACATGGTCCCGCATCTGCAGGTTCTGGAAGTCTGCCAGCCAGTTGTCCGGTTGGATGAACGGATAATCGGAGCCGAACAACACCTTGTCCTGAAGTCGGGTGTTGGTCTCCCTGATCAGCGTCTCCGGGATGAACCTCGGCATCCAGCCGGACAGGTCCAGGAACACGTTGGACTTGTGCAGCGCGACCGCGATTTGCTGGTCGATCCACGGCCACGCTGGGTGCGCCATGATGATGGTCATGTTCGGGAAGTCGGCGGCCACGTCATCGAAGCAGGGGATCGGTTGGCTATATTTCAGCTTGAGGCCGCTCCCGCCCGGCGTGCCGGAGCCGGCCCCCGCAAACCCGGAGTGGAACAGCACTGGTATGCCCAACCCGTCGGCCACCTCGTACAGCGGATAGAACCGCGCGTCGTTGGGGAAGAAAGCCTGGTGCACCGGGTGCAATTTGAGGCCTTTCAACCCCAGCTCCTGCACTGCCCGCTCAAGCTCGTAGCACGCGGCCTTGCCCATCCACGGGTCCACCGAGGCGAATCCCATGAACTGTTCCGGATGCGAGTTGACGATACTGGCCACCCAGTCGTTGCTGTCCGGTTTCTCCCCGGTGTTGGTGGTGGTGTCCACGGAGAAGATGACGCCAAACAGGTCCCACTCGCGGAACTTGTCGGCCATTTCTGCCGGATCCTTGGGCGGCGGTGGCGCGCGGAAGTACCGCAGCAGCTCCGCCTCAATCTCGATCTCGGGTAGCCCCGGCTCTCGGGGCACGTGGATATGCATATCAATCGCTTTCATGGCTGCGCTCCTGTCTGCTGCGGGACCAGGTCAATCCGCTCTATTTTGCCGGCAACGTCGCGGCGAATTCCGTTCCGCGCGTCACCCATTCACCCAGGCTAGTCCGCGACGCCAGGCCGTTGGGATCTACCAGTACCCACCCCCGCATCGGCCGGCCGGTTGGGTCCATCGGGCCGGCGTGGGGCAGAGCCAGCGCTTCTGCGTAGACGTCTGGGCCCACACTCACCATCAGTCCCTTGTCGGTTACGCAGCAGCACATGTTCCCGGACAACATGAACGCGAGCCCGCCGAACATCTTTCGCCCGGCGACGTCGGATCGTTCCGAAAGGATTGCTTCGACCCGGGCGGCCAGCGATTCGTCGTAGGCCATAGCCCCTTCCGGTTACGGCTGTCGGCCCATGAAAGCGATCAGTTTGTCCTGGTCGCTGGACCCATCTGGCACTGCGATTTCCGGCCCGATGAACCCCATGGCGCGACCCTGTTCTGCGAACCCCGAGGACAGCAGCAGCATCGTGTACTCCACCAACTCGTGCGGCAGCGATGCGTCCTGCCCGGTCGCTTTGGCCAGGTCCCAGCAGTGGATGGTTTGATCCATGACGGTGCCAACCAGAAAACGGGCCGCGGGCATTTCCCCGAACGGAGACGCGACGATCCGGTCCAGCATTCCCGGTTCGGCGGCCATACGCAACAGCCGCTGCGATTGGTTCTCGTACGCCCCAATCAGCGCGTCCAGGTCTCGCTGTCCGGCAAGGCTGCTGTCCGCCTCCGTCGGGCGCAGGTCCGGCGGGCTCCCCGCCATGCACCCGGCGGTGAACTCCAGCCCGCCCAGCATGTGGTTCATCAGACCACAGACGTCCCACTCCGCGCATGGCGTGGCGCTGCCCAGCTGGGCCTCCGCCACATCTGCTATCGTCGTGCGAGTCCGGCCAACGGCCTTCGCAAGCAGTTCCAACGGGTCTGCGTTGGCCGCGCCGTCACTCATGGTACTCTCCGAACCTGCCGGTTCCAGTCGTCGTGACGGCTCCGGGCAACCTGTCGGCTAGAACACCTGCGGACAGGGGCGTGTGAACACGTCCCACTCGCCCTTCTCGGCATCGTAGCGCGAGTTGACGAACACTTTCCAGTTGCTCTCATCCATTTCGGGGTAGTCGCTGCGGTAGTAGAAGCCCGGCCACCGGGTTTCCTTGCGATGGAGCATGTGGCGCAGGTGCGCCTCTCCAACCCATGCCCGGTGGATAAGCTCGTGGCAGCGCAGCAATTCGTGCCGGTTGCGGGCTCCCAACTTCTCCAGGTCCTCCCGGAACATGCCCAGCAATTCCAGGCCTCGCAGCAGCGTCGCCTCGTTGGTCGTGAAGCCGGCGGACACGCCGGCCACATACTCATCCATCAGCTTCTGGAGGCGGTACAAGCCCTGCCGGGGCAGCAGGTAGTTGGGATTAACGTCCGGGTTGGTGGAGGCGTACTGGTTTTCCTCGAAGGTGACCATCGGCGCCCAAACCTTCTGCTTGAGCTCCTCAATCTGGCGGTCGTCCGTCTTGGGTTGCCCCGGGTTGTCCGAGGCGTATATCACGGCGGACTTGCCGGCCAATCGTCCCTCGGTGAACGAGCCGGATGAGAACTTGTGCGGACACGCACCCACGCCGTCGCCGGCGGCGAACAGGCCCTGCACCGTGGTCATCTTGTTGTAGCCCCAATGATACCCGTCCGGCGCAACGTCTTCCGGTCCGCTGACCCAGGCTCCCGATTCGCCGCTGTGGCTGCCCATGATGTAGGGCTCGGCCAGCACCACCTCGGATGGGCGTTCCTCCGGCGCGATGTTGTGCGCCGCCCAGAGAATGGCCTGAGAGATCGTCATGTCCAGGAAGTCTTCCCATGCCTCCGCGATGATTTCCCGTTTGCGGCCTTCGTCGCCGGCGGCCAGCGCTTCGATGGCCTCGGGCGTCTTGAGCTGGATCGGCCCGTTGCCGGCCTGGATCTCGGTCCATAGCAGGTGGTTCCGCAGCGGCGTCGGCGTGGGGAACGCCGACCCGTAGGGGTCGTACTTCTTCAGCTCAGGCAGCCGGTTGATAAAATAGTTCTCGCCGGCCGCGTTGGTCAGGTCCGCCCGAAACAACTGGGACCACGCGCCCACGGGCCCGTAGGAGTCCTTGAACCGGCTGGGGACGAAGCGGTGCTCCATCTGGGTCATCTCTGCGCCCACCGGGATCACCAGCCCGTACACAGAACCCGTGTCAAAAATCGAATACCACGTGCGGCCCATCCCTTCACCAACGCTGCGGGGACGGAACAAAGCCGTCGCTCCGCCGGCGGCGCTGATGACCGAGCGGGCTTTGAACACGTAGATGACGTCCTCGCGGACACCAAAGCCGACCGCCCCGGCGATCCGGTTCGAGTCCTCGGCGTCGGAGAACAGGTGGGATATGAACACTCGCTCGTAGTGGTTGTCGGCCCCGATCGCCTTTTTGGTCGCCTCCGACACGATGGGCTTGTAAGCCTCACCGTGGATCATGACCTGCCAGCGTCCTTCGCGCACGTACAGCCCTTCGTCGTCGTACCAGAAGGGAAGGCCCCACTCTTCGAACATGTGCACGCTGCTATCAACGTGGCGAGCGATGTCGTACACCAGGTCCTCGCGGGAGATCCCCATCATGTCGTTGCGGACATATTCCACGTAGTCTTCCGGCTGGTTCCAACCGTGCCGCATTCCCATGTACATGTTGATGGCAGACAACCCCTCGCCAACGGCCCCGCTGCGGTCCGTGGCCGCCTTATCCACCATGACGATGCGCAGATCGTCGCCTCCCCAATAGCGGGCCTCGAGTGCCGCCCCGCAGCCGGACATGCCGCCGCCGATGATCAGGACGTCGCTTTCAATGACGCGGGTAGTTGGTTCAGCCATCTTGGGATCGGTCTCCTCTTCGGTGATCTAAGGACGTGGAATGCGGACCATGTCAGCGTCAAACATGCGGCTGGCCCGAAGCGGCGACGGGCAGTATAACAGACTGACGTTTGCGGAGATGACCAAGTGATCGCCGCGCTTGATTGCACCTGCCAGCCCGACGCGGCACGGATCCGGAACCGTCCGGCGAGAACGCTTCATGTGGATCCTGCGGCGGTTACATGGTCCGGGATCGGTTGGCCGGCTGCGCAGACGGAGTTTTGCCTGGGCGGCGGGCGGTTACCCTTCGATTGGCCGATTGCCGGACAGGAGCCAGCCGGCGTCCAGTTCCACGCTGGGTTTGCAGATCTTGATAAAGTCGCCCAGGTCGCCAATGTAGGGCGCTTCACCGTGGCGACAAACGCGCATGTATTCCACCACCGCGGCCAGATTCACCGCTCCCGACATATCCGTGAAGGGCGAGGCGCCCGCATTGACCGTGTCGGTCAGTTTCCACCGGCCTGGACCGGTGTCCTGGTTGCTGAACCAGTCCCGCTTCAGCACGCCGTCAACGTCAGGGGAACGGTCCCCCATGGCCAGTTCTACAGCTTGCCACAACTGGGCTCGACGAATGGGCTCGCCCCGGGTTACCAGCACGTCGCGGATTATCTTGCTCGCCAGCAACGTGATGTTGTCATCGGTTTGGACCGCGTAATCGGAATTTTCGATGCCGTCGGCTGAAGTCGAGGTCGTGGGTGTGGTCATGGGGTCTCCTGAGTGGATTAGGCAACAGCAATCACGCGGACCGCTGGGCCGGACATAACGTTTCTGAGCACCAATTATAGCAAGAGCCCCTCGAGCCGGCGCGTCCGGGGTCAAAACGAACCCTGTGCTCGACCGCGTGCCATGGACGACGCGATCGCGCGGTGTGCCGGTTTGGTCGGCGGTTCCGTAGCGTCGGGTTCAGGTTCTGGCTGGAGATGAGGCCGGGCTCACAATCCGTGGATTTCGAGAGTTCTAACCTCGTCGGACTGCAGATCCGCCACGCGTATGGCGTGGTTGTTGGTGTCGGCTATGTAGAGTAAGGGCTCGCGACTGTCATCGAATAACGCGAAGCTCAGTCCGCTGGGCTCGCTGAACGTAGCCAACTTACCGGCCCCGTCGTGCGGGCCCATCGCGCCGGAGCCCAGCACCGTCTGCACCGAACGGGTCAGCGGCAGCACCTTCTTGATCTTGTGGTTGTAGGTGTCGGCGATGAATAGCTCACCCTTATGCCATTCGATGCCGATGGGGTGCTGCAGGCGAGCGTGGTGCTCTACGCCATCCCGGTCTCCGAAGGCGAACAGGTCAATTCCGATGAGCGTTGCCACACGACCGGTTGCCGGATCGATCCCCGCGCTCCTCACGCTGCTGGTCTCGGAATCTGCGAAGTACAGAATGGAGTTGTCACCTCGATCTTTGCCCACGACGATGCCGCTGGGCTGGGCCAGGGTGGCCGTAGCCAGCGGCCCGTTGTCGATGCTCTCCCCACCCGTACCGGCATGGGGACACACCGCGCCGTCGGCCAGTGACAGCCGCCACAGCTGGTGTATTCCGGCCATTGCGATGTACAGCATTCCCTCGTGGTGCGCCAGGTCCCACGGGCTGCTCAACGCTACCTGCCGCCCTGGCCCCTGCGCTCGCCGGTCGTTTCCCTGTTCACCGTTGCCGGCGATGGTATCGACCGTTCCGTTTGACAGGTCGATCTGGCGGATGGCGTGGTTCTCCGTGTCGGCGACGTACAGCACGTCACCCAGCAGCTCCATGCCCTGGGGGTGGTTGAACGCGGCGGTGGCGTAGTCGCCGTCCGCAAAATCCTCCGCACCGGTTCCGATCACGGCCTGTACCTGCCCGTCCAGATCCGTCACCAGGATGCGATTGTGGTTGGTGTCAGCGATGAACAGCCGATTGCCTGGACCATCGGCCAGCACCTTGCCGGGGAACGCCAGGACGGACTGCTCCACCGCCTCCGGTACGAGGCCCAGATCGCGACGGTCGATCATGCCCATTTCGTCGAACTCAGCGATCATCCGGCCCAGCAGATCGTCGAAAGCCTCGTAGGGCAGTTCGCCCTCGTGCTTGCCGATAACCTTGCCTTCAGGGTCCACGAACATCAGCGTGGGCCACGCCCGGCACGCGTACTGACGCCAGACCTCGAACTCCGCGTCGTTGACGATGGGGTGCTTCAACTCGTATCGCTGCGCCGCCAGCAACACGTTATCGGCGTATTTTTCATTGGGGAACTTGGCGGAATGGACTCCGATGACCACCAGCTCGTCAGCGTACTTCTCTTCCATTTTCCGCAACTGCGGAAACACGTGCATGCAGTTGACTCAACAGTACGTCCAGAAGTCCAGCACCACGAGCTTGCCGCGCAGATCTGCCATGCTCAGGGGCCGGTCGGTGTTGATCCATTCCACGTTTTCGGGGAATTCCGGCGCGTTCACTGTGCCGGCGAAAGAGCGGGTGGCCATTGTGAGCCTCCGTTTTGATTGGTCCGGCCATCCCCTCGCGAAAGCAGACGACCCCAAATGTCCTTAGAGCGTCTGCCTACTGCGGCGGCTGCGATTCAAACGCCAGCGTGGCGTACCGCATGAAGATAGAGCCCACCGGTTCGCCCAGCGGCGCGTTGGCCACCAGGACGGCGATGACATGTTCCGTACCTGGCTGGCCCGGCTCCTCGACCAGCACGCGCTTGGGTGTATTGTTGCCGGTCACCGCGCCGATGTTCCGGTCGATCTTGCCGTCGATGAACACCTCGCCGTAGTTGTCCACGTTGGTCTCGAACCACACGCGGCACGTGGTCACGTCCTGCTCCTTCACCGTTTCCGGCATGGTGAAACGCAGGCGATACCATGCGAACGTGAAGCCAACTGAATAACGCTTCTGAAAGTCCGAGCCGCTCTCCCAGCCGGAATCATCGTAGTCGGGCAGGCGAGCGTTGCTGCCCAGATTCTCCGCAACCAATCCCTGGTTGGGCTCGCCCGGCTCCAGGCCCTGCGCCACCCGCCATCCGTCGGACTCGATAACGGCCAGATCGTTTTTCTGTTCCAAATCCAGTGCTACTCGGGGCATTGGAAAACTCCTTTGTCAGTGTTGGTGATCACTACGGCGCAGGTGAGACTGGCCAGTTCCACGTGCAAGATGGGTGGCTATCCCTTTAGATGCTGCCCAAAGAATTCCAGCGTGCGCGGCCATGATCGGTCGGCGGCTTCTTTCTGGTAGCGAGGGCCGGTGAAGTCCATGAAAGCGTGGTCAGCGTCTCGGTACACGTAGAACTGGTGCTCCTTGCCGAGGCGGTTCAACTCCTCGTCAAACTTCCGCATGTCCTCCTGCGAAGGATTCTCGTCGACCTCTCCGAAGTGAAATAGTATCGGGCAGTTGATGTCGGCTGCCAGTTCGAACGGCGGAGTTTCGCCCTCGCCCCAGGTTACCAGCAGGTTCCCGCCGTAGTACGGCGCGACGGCGCTGAAGTGAGGGTTGCTCACCGCCGCCAGCCAGGCAACGCGCCCGCCCATGCAAAAGCCGGTCACGCCGATGCGGTCGGTAACCGCGTCGTGGTTGCGCAGCCAGTCAACCGTGGCGTTGATGTCGGCTACGATGCTGGGGTCGCTGAGCACGTCCCAGGGGCGAGGCCGTTCGGGGGCGTTCATCACTTCATCGGGGATGCGGTGGTACAGGTTGGGCGCCACCGCAGCGTACCCCTCGGCGGCCAGCCGGTCACAGATGGTCCGGATGAACTCGTCTACGCCGCCGCCATGCTGCGCCACCACAACCGCCGGATATGGGGCGGAGAAACCAGCACTGCTGCTGGGCACACTGGCATACATATCCATCTCGCTGCCGTCGACGGTAAGCTTTTCCCAGAAACTGGCCATAGTGGTACCTCCTATGTCGAGCGATTAACGTGGCTTTTTCGTGTAGGGGCGGATAACAATTCGCCTCTGCCGATCGGCTAACCCTTTAGGTGCTGAGCGAAAAACTCCAGCGTACGTGGCCACGATGCCACCGCCGCGGCTTCCTGGTACCTGCCGCCGGTCGGGTTCATAAAGGCGTGGTCGGCCCCGGCGTACGTATAGAACTGGTGCGCCTTGCCCAGCCGATCCAGTTCGGTTTCGAGCTTCCGCATGTCGTCCTGCGACGGGTTGGCATCAATCTCCCCGAAGTGGAACAGCATGGGGCAGTCGATGTTGTGAGCCAGGTCGTAGGGCGGCGTTTCGCCCGACCCCCAGGTGGTCGTTAGGTTACCCCCATAGTAGGGCACCACTGCCTTGAAGTTCGGGTTGGATGCGGCTGCCAGCCACGCCACGCGACCGCCCATACAGAATCCGGTCACGCCGATCCGGTCGCTCTGTATCGCGTCGTGGTTGCGCAGCCAGTCCACGGTGGCGTTGATGTCGGCCACGATGTCCGGGTCGCTGAGCAGGGTACCCGGACTGGGCCGCGGCCCTCCGCCCGCCGACGCGGCGATGGCTTCGTCGCTGTGCCGGTGGTACAGATTGGGTGCCACGGCTGCGTAGCCGTCGGCCGCCAGTCGGTCGCAGATGTCCTGTATGAACGCGTCCACGCCGGTGGCGTGTTGAGCCACCACCACCGCCGGATATGGAGCGGAAAAGCCGGCGCTGCTGGAGGGCACCGCCGCGTACATATCCATTTCCTGCCCATCCAGATTGATCTTTTCCCAAAAACTCGCCATAGCAAACCCCTCTATTCATCGGTCGGTGGTTTCATGCTCCCTACGTTGTTCCCAAGCTTTCTTAAAGATCCAGTTCAGCACTGAGGTGAGGACTAGCAGTGCGAAAGCCGCGCCAATGATGCTGAACGCCGGAATTCCTTTAATTTCAAACAAAGGAAGAAAGACCACATCCATTACGACAAGGCCGACGCCGGTGAGGAACGTAAGTTCCCAAGCCCGTTACAGATTGTTCATTTCCCGATGTCATTGACAACTTTGATCGCAAGGACGGTCAGGCTGAAACCAATCAGTCCCAGCATCAATCCGGCGGAAGTCGCCCGCAAAATCCCGTCTTCCTGGACCGCCGAGAACGTCAAGCCGAATAACGAGAAAGCGACGGTGCCCGCAGCGAGCAGCGTCAGAATGTTCACGACGTTCGCGTTCATGGCCGTTCCCGGTTGCCCGATCCCGTACGCTGCCGATAACTGTTTTGGTCGTTACACCAACCCCTCCGCACGCACCTCCGCCAAGGTCGCCTCAAAGGCGGCCAGGGTCGTGTCGATGTCAGCCTCAGAGTGCGCCGCCGACACCAGGAATGCGTCGCGGCCCATGATATCGATGCCGTGGTTTTGCAGCCCTCGCTTGATGCCGGTCACGGCCGGCGTGGCCGCTGCGCGCTTGATTTGCCGGTCAACATCCGGGCCGAATTCGTTGTCAAAGTCGCCCTCCGCCAGTGTGAAGTGGATCATGGACGCGATGCCGTAGGCGTGCCCGTCTACTTCCATGCGGGTGAACACTTCGTTCAGCCCTGCCTTGAGTCGAGCCGCCATGGCGTCGGCACGCTCGTTCAACGGCTCGGCCGCAATCAGTTCCAGGCAGGTCGCACCCGCCACCGCTGATAGAGGATTGCCGTTGAACGTCCCCGGGTGGTATACGCGCTCAGTGTTGTCCCATTCGGGATCGCCACGCTGGGCGATCATATCCACGATTTCGGCCTTGCCGCCCACGGCTCCGCCGGGCAGGGCCCCGGCGACGATCTTTGCCATCGTTGTCAGATCGGGCGTGATCCCGTAGCGGACCTGCGCTCCGCCGGGGGAGGCGCGGAATCCGGTAACAACCTCATCGAAAATCAGCACCACGCGGTGCTGGTCGCACAGCTGGCGCAGGCCTGCCAGGTATTGCGGCACGTTAAAGGGAAGCTGCCCGTAGTGAGCGCCGGTGGGTTCCAGGATAATGGCCGCGACGTCTTGGTCCTGCTCCATCGCCTGCTGCACCGCGTCCAAGTTTCCGGCCGGTACGATCACCATGCTGCCCCAGGACTCTGCGGGGATCCCAGGCGCCGGGCGGTCCGAACCTGCCATCGCGTAATCGTGCCATCCGTGGAAGTGGTCCTGCAGCTTGATGACCTTGTTGCGCCTGGTGTACGCGCGCGCCAAGCGCATCGCCATCAATGTAGCTTCCGTGCCGCTGCTGTGGAAGCGCACCCTTTCCACCGCGGGCATCAGGTTCATGATCGCCCGCGCCCAGCGTAGTTCCTCGTCGGTGCACGCTCCCAAGTGGGTGCCGCGCCAGATCTGTTCCGATACGGCTTCCGCAATTGCGGGATGGGAATGTCCCAGCAATAGCGCGCCGTGGCCGGATACATAGTCGATATACTCGTTGCCGTCCACGTCCCATTTCCGTGGTCCCTGTCCGTGGGTGATGTACAGCGGGAAGGGTTCAGCATAACGGTTGTCGTGGGTGACTCCTCCAGGGAATATGCCCACGGCGTCACGATAACGTTCGGCGGAGCCGGCGTGATTGGCGATGTACTGTTCCAGGATGGTGGGCATGTTCTGGCTCCCCATTCACATGTAAATTGATGTAGCCGGCCATACGTCGGGAGTGTGCGACGCATTGGCCCTGATCTGTTTCTTGAGCCGAAGCCCGGTGAAGCAGGTCCGAAGCGACTGCTCAGGTTCAGGCTCATTGTAGCACCGGCGAGTGGTTCACACAGTTACCTACCTGGCGTCCGTCTCGGTATCGTCGGCCATCAACTCCGGTGGCGTTTTGATGAACAGGAAACAGGCTCCGGCAACGAAGGCGCATAGCGCTCCAGGGACTATCGCGTAGTCATAGTTCCCAAACCGGTCTGCCACCCAACCCGCGTACACGGGCGATGCGACCAGCGCCCAGGCGTAGGCGAAAGTGATGTACCCCCGCAGCGTGGCAAACCTGGTGCGACCGTAGTACTCACCCAACGCCGCCCACACGATAACGCCGGCCCCGTCCATCATCCCTTCACAAACGACGAATCCCAACACGAGGGTTATCCCTACGGCTGTCTGCCAGTTACCCAACCACAAGAACAGGTAACCTATTGCTTCGACAGTCAGGCTCAGGAACATGAGGGTTTTCTTGGATACCCGGTCCCCCAGGTACCCCATTGCCAGCCTCGATACAAAGTTGATCAACGACATCACGCCGATCAGGTTGGCCGCCATCTGGCTGCTCATCCCTTTGTCCTCGACAAGGATCGGGAACAGGCTCACCAGGATTCCCAGAGTCGCCGTCTGCCTAAGGCCCGCACCTACGAGCAGTAACCAGTAAGCCTGTGTCCGGAGGGCCTCGCGCACGGTGTAGTCCCGTGTTTCCCGCCGCGCCGCCGCGCCTCCTCCGCGTGCCACTGGCGGTCTGGTCGCTCCGTCCGGCAACAGCCCCATGTCCTCGGGGCGATTCCTGAACCAGAAACACAGCGGTAGTAGGATGACCGCGTAAAACGCGCCCGAAGCGATGAGGCCCCATCGGAGGCCGGCCTCGTCGATCAGAAGGTTCATCGTGGGTATCAGCGCCAGGCCTCCCAGGGACGCCACCGCCGCCAGGATTGATATCGCTAGCGCCCGCCGCCGGTGGAACCACTGGTTCAGGCCGGCGAAGCAGGCGTGTTGGAAACCCATGCTGTTGCCCAGCGATACCAAGCCCAGGTAAATGAGGGCGAAGCCCCAGAACCCCGGCAACCAGAAGGCCATGATGACGTATCCCACGACGGTGACGATCAGGGACGGCACCAGCACCTTGCGGTTACCGAACTTGTCGATCAGCCACCCTGCCAGAGGGCCCTCTATTCCGCCCTCGGCGCGGGCTATCGAAAAGACCAGGTTGGTTTGCGCCTGGCTAATACCCAACTGCTCGCGGATGGGCAGCACCAGCACACCGAATCCGCGAAAGAATATCCCGCTGGCAAAAAAGCTCATCACCGAAGTGACGACAACCATCCACCATCCGTAATAAATACGCCCGCCGGAAGGCACGCCTCCAGAGGACGCGGAGCCAACTCGTTCCTCTGTAGTAGCCACTAAATCGACCGTCGCATTGCATCAAATTCACCCGGCCTGCCCGCCGACGGCGGCTTGGCCGGGTGCATACATAACGAGCGCCAGTGTACCCCGAGGCCGAAATGAGGGCAACGCGGAGCGACGTCTGACGCGTACGCAGTTTGTCATCGCGAGGAGCGAAGCGACGCGTCAATCCTGTTACCTGGACGACGTATCCTCCGCCAACGGGATTGCCACGCTTCGCTCGCAATGACAGCGGAAAGGGGGCTCGCAATGACTATGGTAAGGGCGCTCGCAATGGAAGTGTAAGCGGGAGTGGGTACGCGTCAGCCGACGCGCCATCGCTTCGGCTTCGGAAAAGCCGAGGCATGACAACATGCGCCGCGGCGACTGGCGACGGGTCGCGCGGTGCCGTGACAGCCCGGTTGAGCATGGATCCCGCGACTTTCTGACAACGCACGAACAGCCGACGCCCTGGGAAAGGTGTGCCGGTGGGAGCGTGGGTTGGGATTTTCGCGGCGACAGCAGACAGGCGATGGACTGCCGTCGCCTGAGAATTCAGGTTGGTGTTGCTATGGGCTTCCTCCCGATGTTTGGGATGTACAGGCGATGATTTGGAGAGTTTGACCAGGTTCCGAGCGGTATCAGCCCTACGGCCGGAGGTGGTGCGCTGTGGTTTTTGCTCTCATTCTCCATGCCTGCAGCATGGCGCGCTGTGGCGGGCGCGGTGGCCGGGGCGACTACACCGGGTAAAGTGGCCGGAGACAGTCACCCACAAAGGCCGGCAGCGACTTAGTGCTGATTGGCCGTGAACGCTCGGAACCCGGTCGATGGAACCGATTTATCGCCTGTGAAGCCATTATAGAGCATACGTTCGTAATAAGGCAAGAAGGGTGGTGTCACCGACGGGCAACCAGTTTGCGATCGCATCGAGTGAAGTGACGCGGCCATCCCGGCGACGAGACGGCGCCTCCTTCGCCAACGAGATTGCCGCGCTTCGCTCGCAATGACAATGGAAAGAGCACTCGCAATGACGGTTTGAACGCAAGCGGGTACGCGTGGAGGGCCGAGGTGTGCGTTGCCTTGGGAAAGGATCTCCATACTCGCCAAGGATACGCGGCGCCTGTCCCGTTGCTATAATCGGCCCCGGTTCACACGTACGACTGGAGGCTTACAATGGCTGAGGATTTGTCCGGACTGCTTGCCGAATCCGAACTGACGTTGCTTGACGGAACACTAGCCCGCACGGAGGGCCCACTGTGGCATCCCGGTGGTTATCTGACCTTCGTGGATCTGGAGCGCGAACAGCTGCTCAAGTGGGACCCCCAGTCTCGCGAAACTACCGTGACCCGCGAGAATACCGGGGAGGGCAACGGCTGCACCCTGGACCGCCAGGGAAACCTTTTGATGTGTGAAGGTGCTGATCACCGTTGCGTGACTCGTATGGAAGCCAACGGCAATGTGACCACCATTGCGGATCGTTGGGACGGCAAGCGATTCAACAAACCCAACGACGTCATCTGCCGCACTGATGGCACGATCTTTTTCACCGACCCGCACCTCCGATTTCCCGAAGAACTTCGTGAGATTCCCTTCGCCGGAGTTTATCGCATCGATCTTGCCGGGAATGTGCACTTGGCTACTGATGAATGCGAGTACGCCAACGGCCTCGCTCTGTCTCCTGACGAATCGGTCTTGTACGTCGCCATCAGCCGGGCCGAGCCGGCGGACTTCGACCGTGAAGAGCGGGGCGAATTCTGCCCGAATCGTCGCATCCGCGCGTTCGACGTGGCTGCCGATGGGACGTTGAGCGGCAATCGGATTCTCGTAGAAATGGGCTCTGATGCTCCGGGCGTCCCCGATGGCATGAAAGTCGACACCGCTGGTCGGGTTTGGTGCACCGGTTCCGGAGGCGTATGGATCGTGTCTTCCAGCGGAGAGCGCCTGGGAGTACTTGAAACCCCAGAAGTCACCAGGAACATCTGCTTCGGCGGCGATGATATGCGTACATTGTTCCTCACCTCGGGTCAGTCGCTTTACAGTATTCGAGTTCAGACCCCGGGCATCCCTACTTTCTGATCATCCTGCGGCAGCCTTCAATACCGACGTCTTGAGGTCCGCGCAATGCGGATAATGGACCTGGGATCCTTGGGCCAGAGGGCGAGCGATCAAGCGGCCTCCCGGTTGGTCTAGGGTTTCGCTAAACACTGGCCCCTCGCTTGGCCCGATTTGAAATCCGCCGCAGCCATGGTCCAGGATTGCCTCGCCGATGGTAGGATTTGTCGCGGTCGCTGTGGGTCGGGACGATACCGTCCTCGGGTGGTCCGCCGCCGAGCCCATTTACCAGGGAAACGTCTGGGAGCTCAACGTCCTGGTCGTCCGACCCGCTGGTCCGCGTCAAGGGATCGGAAGCGCTCTCCTGGCAGATCTGATGGTCCCTGATCTGGTTCGTCTCGGCTTTACCTCCGAAATCCTTCTACCCAATCAGGGCTTTCCGGCCCGGTTTCTAGGCTCCCACGACTAGGACAATATGACCTCCCTCGCTGGTGTCAACCTTTATCCCGACCCCCTGCGGCACCGGTCGCGGATCAGGAATTTGAAAAGCCATCCCTGCGAGTTTTACTGGAAAATGGGTTTCGCAATCGCCGGCGTGCTCCCCGACGCCAACAAGCTTGGTAAGCCCGATACCTTTCTTGTCAAGTCGGTGGCTCGCCGCTAACCCACGCCAAATTGTGGTAAAACTAGGCTGGGATAAACCGTATCGCCACACGCAATGCCAATGAGGAGGGTTACATGACTACTGCCACCAATGTCGTCGGCAACGGCGCGCACACCTACGAATTCGATCGCAACTGGGCCCAGACGCCCGAAGGTATCCCAATGCCGGCCGCCGCAGTTTTCGGCGACGACGAGGACCGCATCTACTGTTTCAATCGCAATCCGGAACACCCCATCGTGGTATTAGACCGTGAGGGCAAGTTCATCAAGTCCTGGGGCGCCGGCATGTTCGAGTTTCCCCACGCCATCATCATTGACCAGTGGGGCTACGTTTGGCTGGTCGACCGCAACATGGGCCAGATTTTCAAACTCACCAAGGACGGTGATTTGGTGATGACTATCGGCCAGTACGGTCACCGCTCCGACACCGGAGCCAACAACACTGCCTTCGACTCCAACTCGTGGCACCAAGTGGTGCGCGGCGCTGAACCATTTAATATGCCGGCCGGCATCGCCCTGAACGACGCCGGCGAAATCTACATCGCCGACGGCTACGCCAACGCGCGCGTGCATAAGTTCACACCGACTGGCGAGCACATCTTCTCCTGGGGCGAGCCCGGCTCGGGCCCCGGTCAGTTCAACTTGCCCCACGGCGCATGGATCAACCGCCAGGGCAATCTCCTGATCGCCGACCGGGAAAATGATCGGGTCCAGGTCTTCAATCAGGACGGCACCCATGTGACCGACTGGCCCAGCAAGCTGATCGGCCCTGCCGTTATCTGTATCGATGACGATGACGTCGCGTACGTTGCTGAACATAACGGTGGGATGCTCAGCATCCTGGACGCGAATGGAGAGCACCTGGCCCAATGGGGCGATTTGACCCACCGCAGCTGCCATGGCGTATGGGTGGACAGTCAGAAAGATCTGTACGTGGTTGAACCTTACGAAGGTAGTAGTGGACGCACCGTGGTCAAGTACACCCGCAAAGGATAAACCCCGTCCTGTGCAAGGAGTACCGGGGCGGTTGCACAATCGCCCCGGTATTTTTGTGCGAATTCCGTGCACCCGATTTTTTTGTTTCGCAAACATATTGAGCAAAACGCACAATATCTGATTATAATGTGCAGCCAAACGTGCACTCCGGTCGCATGCGGCGTTCCCGTGGTTTTACTGCGATTACGACTGCACGTGCATACAAAACCTACGGAGACTTTACTCCAAGCACCAAATCAGAGGATGTACAGCAATGGCCACCGTCACACTCAACATCTCCGGCGACAGCCAGGAGGTGATCACAGTGATCCGTTCCTTGGCAAAGCAACACGAACGAGCCCACGCTCAGGTCGCATTGGAAACGCCGGTGCCCACCAACGGAGCGGGTGTGGCGGGTGTGGCTACCGGATCGCGGGAACACTCCTGGACTACCGCAACTGCCAGGGATACCCGTAATAATGTTTCCGCCGATGCTCAGCGGTTGTTGGATGCACTGGTGCGCGCCCCGGACCACCAAATGCACATCGATGATATCTACAGCCAACTGGAACTGGACCGGTATGGCCTGATCGGGGCGCGGCGCTCCATTTCGGCAGCCCTTCGGCGCAATGCGGCGACCGTAGACGCCACCTTACTTACTACGAGGGATCGGCGGGTCACCCTGAACAGCGCATATGCGGACGCGATATCCGCGGAACCGTCCAGCGCCGCAGTGGGGAACTGGGAGCGTTCCCGCTAACAGCTTGGAACCTATCCTGCGCCGTAGCGCATAGCGACCGGCAGGACCCAGAGCTGCTAAAGGATCATGCAACCCGCTCCGGCCACACCGGGTCATGATATCCCAACGGCACCGTGGGCCTTGCCCAGTAAGGTTGCGTCTCCGATAGCTGCACGGTCGGCGCAAGGTGCGTCAGTTCCCCCGCGGTAACTTGGCTGGTCGTACTCCACCGGCTGATCTCTTCCGCCCCGAAATCCAACGCGACATTGCGTAGTTCGGACTCCGGAACCTGTCCCCGGTCGACCAGCCATTTGCCGGTTTGCGCCAGCGAAATCCTGACCAGCCAACTCCCTCCTTCCCGGGCGCGCCGCGACAGGGCGGTTAATGCACCGTAGGCCATCAGATACCCGGTCAGGTAGTCGATTGCGGACACAGGATAGAACTGCGGTCCCGGCTCAGATCCGGGGAACAGTTGTCCTTGGCGATTAGTGATACCGCTGACCGTCTGCACCACCGTGTCGAAACCGCGGCGGTCGGACCAAGGTCCCACGCGCCCGAAGGCGGAGAGGGAGATGTAAACGATCCCCGGTCGGAGCCGCGCGAGGTCTTCGGGGGAAAGGCCGCGCTGCGCCAGCGTGCCCGGGCGGTAACCTTGTGAAAAAACGTCGGCTTCGCTGACCAATTGGCGCAGCGTGGCGACGTCCTCCGTGTTCCGGAGGTCCAGATGGGTGGACAATTTGCCGTGTCCGGTGTCGAACTCCTGGGCTTCGTTGCTGGGAAGATGCCTGGCGGTCACTTTCATGACGTCCGCGCCATGCTCCGCCAGCGTGCGTGCGCAGGTGGGTCCTGCCAACACCCGGGTCAAATCCAAAACTCGTATCCCCGAAAGCGGGCGGGACCCGTCGGGCAACGGCTCTGGCGGGCTGTCACCAATCTTGTCAATCTCCAGCAAGGGAAGGGATGCCACGGCGGCCGACTGCGGATGCTTGGCCCATTCGTCCATGGACCGGACCATCCCGCCGGCCCCTCTCGCGGCGATAATCGCCTCTTCCAATTCCATGGCATCCCAATTCGCCACCGCCCGTCGCACCGCTTCCCGGTCGTCGGGCACGCCCAAAACTCCCAACGCCGCTTCGCGATGGTTCGGAAAGTTGCAGTGCAGGTAACTCCACCTTCCGTTTTTGGCGGGATACACGCCCATCACGGAGGGCCGCTCTCCCGCGGCAGGCGCACCGTTAAGGGTCATGTACCTGCTGCTGCGCAACGACGCCGTGGCCTGCCTGGCGTCCACCGCGATGTCCTGACGCTGTCCGGTTCGCATCTCCCACAGGTCGGAGACGGCCAGTCCGACCGCCGCCAGGCTCGCGGCCGCCGTTTCCCCGATCCTAAAAGGAGTCGGTAGAATCGGGTCGACCCCGCCGGTAAACGAAACCCGGGAAACCTGCTCCTGGTCACAGCCGGGAATGGTGAGCAACGTTGAAAGAATTTGGTCTGCCACTGCGTAATCCTTTTTTGGCGCCTTCCGCGTTATGCACCGGTCTGGCGGGAATTTCGCTCTGGAGAACTGCCCGCACGAGGATGCTGAAACTCTCGCGAAACATATTACACCAAAAGAGCGGCGCCAAATCGTTCCGGCACCCATCCCGTCCATGCCCGCAAGTTGACGCGTCGATAGCGGTTCGGTGGCGCGTTGTCGGGGTCGGCCTACCCGTGTATATTGTTTCTATCGTGGTGCGGAGCCATCCGTTTGATCGGTCAGGGGAAGAGCATTGCAAGATAACGCGATCAGCTTGGGCTCCTGGGACATTACCTCCGACGCAGTCCACGAATACATTTCCGCCGTCGGCGATAATTTGCCGCTGTACATAGACTCCCAATGTGCTCCGCCCATTATGCTCGCTGCTCGCGTCGTCGCTCTATTGTTGGAACGTTTATCATTACCTGACGGTGCAATCCACAGCCTGCAGGATATGGAAACCGTAGATCCGTTGCGGGTGGGTTCGACGGTTTCCGCCGTCGCTAAAGTTGAACCGGTTCGCGAGCGCGGCGGTATGCGTTTCCTTACCGTGAGCTATACGGTCGCCGACGAAGCCACCGGGTCAGATCTGATGAATGGTCGTACTACGGTACTGCTTCCCGCGGACCAAAGCTCCGAATAAAGATCGTTAATATATGCCAGCTGACGCTTCAACTCACGCATCGTCTTCGTGGGCTGTGGGCCATGTGATCCCTCCGGTGCGACGTTCCATCCGCCGAGAAAACATCGACTCCTACCGCTCGGCTTCCGGCGACCACAACCGCATCCACTACGATGATGAGTTCGCGGCATCCAGCCGGTTCGGCGGCGTGATCGCGCACGGCATGCTAACTTTGGCCATGATCTCCGAGATGATGGCGGGCGCGTACGGAGCCTGCTGGTTGCAATCGGGCAGCCTTCGCGTCAGGTTTCGTGGCGCGGCATATCCTGGAGATCTTCTGGAGGCTGTTGGGTCGGTGAACAAGAGCGAATCAATCGCTAATGGCAACCGCCTAACTTGCAATGTCGAACTGCTCAACGTTCATAATGGAAACAGGATCATCACCGGGTCGGCGACTGTAGTGGTAGGCTCGGCGGATATGAGGGAAACTGTGGAATGAGCACTAACGGAGATATGCCGCGTGTACGTGTGGCAGTGGATGCGATGGGCGGAGATTTCGGCCCGCCGGAGACGGTTCCCGGCGCTCTGGCGGCGCTTGACGCCCATCCCGAATTGACCGTCATCCTGGTGGGAGATTCGGATGCTGTGCAAGCTGAATTGTCCCGTCACGACGTCACCGGCCGCTCCGTTTCAGTAGCCCCCTCGGAAGGGAAAGTCGAGGATGACGAACACCCCGTAGCCGCCCTGCGCCGGAAACCTAATTCGTCCATCGCCACTGCCATGGGTCTCGTGCAACGGGGCGACGCCGACATGGTGGTGTCCATGGGCTCCACCGGCGCCACGATGGCGACAGCCGTGATGGCGCTGGGTCTGCTGGAAGGCTTGGAACGGCCCTGTATCGGCGGCAACTTCCTTGGCGTGGCGCCAAACACCACCGTGGTAGACCTGGGCAGCAATGTGGATTGCCGCCCGTCGTTGTTGCTGAGCTTCGCCGCGTTGGGGGTCGCCTTTTCCCGTCGCCGACTTGGCATCGAGAACCCTCGCGTGGCACTGCTTAGTGTGGGTGAGGAGTCCGCCAAGGGCAATCGCCAAGTCCAGGAGAGCCACACCCTTTTTCGGGAGAGCCATTTGAACTTCGTCGGCAACGTCGAGGGCATGGACTTTTTCACTGGCAAGGCGGATGTGATCGTTTGCGACGGGTTCATCGGTAACATCTTGATCAAATTCGCTGAAGGACTGGGCTCCGCGCTGGTCCCGTATCTCCATCAACGCTTGTCCGCGGTGCTCCCCAGTGAGCAGGTTCGACAGATCGGAGAAGCCCTGTGGACCACCATGAACCTGCCGCGCACCATGGGAGGGCCGCTTTTTGGCGTGGATGGTCTGGTCATGATTGGACACGGTTCATCCACCGGCACCGGCGTAGCCGGCGCGATCAACACCGGCTTGCTATGCCATCGGCTTGAGTTGGTGGAAGGATTCCGGCAAGAACTGGCCGAATTGCATCGTGCCGTAGTGCGCGAGACGTGAAGGATTGGGTGTTCAACCATGTACACGATTGATTTGAGCGGTCAGGTCGCGCTGGTAACGGGTTCGTCCCGGGGCATCGGCGCCGTGATTGCAGCCAGGCTTGCCGCCGCGGGGGCGTCCGTAGCCATCAACTACCGCAGTAACGCCGCCGCCGCCGATGTTGTGATCGACGAAATCCGTGCCGCCGGGGGTGAGGCCCTTCGCGTCCCAGGCGACATTTCCGACGAAAACGCTGCGGAAGCCGTGGTCAAAACCACCGCCGATCGTTTGGGTCGCCTCGACATCCTGGTCAACAACGCCGGCGTAAACCGGGACAGGCTCATGATGCGCATGACCGTCGCCGATTGGGACGACGTGATGGCCGTCAACCTGCGCGGGACCTTTCTGCCTACGCGTTTCGCCATACCGTTGATGCTCCGGCAGCGGTATGGACGCATCGTAAACATCTCCTCCGTCGTGGGGCTCTCCGGAAACCCGGGACAGGCCAACTACGCCGCTTCCAAAGCTGGACAAATCGGCTTGACGAAAGCCATGGCGCGCGAGGTGGCCAGCCGCAGCATCACGGTGAACGCGGTCGCCCCGGGTTTCATTGAAGTCGGAGAAGAGGGTGGCATGACCGCCGGTATGACCGACGACCAGCGTAGCCAGGTGCTCTCCCGTATCCCGGCCGGGCGTTTTGGAGCCGCCGATGACGTGGCCTCCGCCGTTCTCTATCTCGTCAGCACCGGCGCGAGTTACATCAACGGTCAGACGCTGACCATCGACGGAGGACTGACCGCGTGAACAAGCCCATCGAAGCGAGGACAGTGTGATGAAAGCCACCACCCGTTTCCGCCAATTGCTCACCGACCCCGGGATTATCACTGCCCCGGGCGCCTACGACTGTCTTACTGCTGCCATTATCGAGCGGACAGGTTTTCCGGCCGTGTACATGACCGGAGCCGGAACTTCGGTGGCCCGCATCGGCTACCCTGATCTGGCGCTGGCCACGGCCACTGAGATGCTCGCCAACGCGGCGGCCATCGCCTCCACCGTCAACGTCCCCGTGATCGCCGACGCCGACACCGGGTACGGTGGCACCATGAACGTGCGCCGCACCATCCGCGACTACGAGCGCACGGGCGTCGCGGCGGTCCACATCGAGGACCAGCAGTTCCCCAAGCGCTGCGGCCACCTGGAAGATAAGCGGGTGGTGTCCATCGACGAGATGGTGCAAAAAATTCACGCCGCCGTGGATGCTCGCACCGATGACGATTTCACCGTTATCGTCCGCACCGACGCGCTGGCCGTGACCGGTTGGGACGACACCATGCGCCGTTGCGACGCCTTCACCGAAGCCGGCGCTGATGCGCTGTTCGTAGAGGCGATTCGTTCTGCGGAGGAAGCAGCCGAAGTGGTCGCCCGCACTTCGGTCCCGCTCCTGTATAACTTCGTGGAAACCGGTAAGTCCCCCCTGCTCAACGTGGCTGAACTGGAAAACCTGGGGTTCAAGATGGTCATCTTCCCCGGAAGCGCCTTCATGTCCGTGGCCCACACCGTGGCTCGGGTCATGGCAGAGCTCAAGGCCACCGGCACTACCGAGCATCTGGTAGGCGAAATGACCCCTCTCACCGAGGCCTTTGAACTCATGGGCCTGTCCCAAATGCTGGAGCGGGACACCGGATACGCAGTTGAGAACGGAGTGGTGGCCGCTGACTGAGGCGGAATGGCGTTCCACTGATCCCGAGACGCCCGGCGGTCTACCACCGTTTGACAAGCTTCTCTCCCGACATCGTCTGACAGTGACTTGATGTTTACTGGACCCGCAGCCGGGGGCGACGATACAGAATTCCTCAGCCGTTTGTCGACGGAGGTCCATGTCTGGCAACGCGACGGTTTGGTCTCGGCCGAACAGGCCGCCGCAATCGTGCGCCGGTATGAGGTTCCCGCCGTAGCCGCGTTTCCCGGCGAAGCGTCTTTGCCGAGTTCCGTTGGTCCCGCCGCTTCCACGGGAGACGCGGCGGCGCCCAGCACCCTGGTGAGCCGGGCGGTGTCCCTCATCGGTGTGATGGGAGCCCTTCTCGTCGGGCTGGGCATCATCATATACGTCGCCGCCAACTGGGACGCGATCCCGATTTGGGCTCGTGTCACCATGCTGGTGGGGTTGACGGTCGTGATCAATGCTGCTGGCTGGGCGCTGCTGGCTCGGTTCGATTACCCGCGTATCGGCGTAGCCGTGCTCGTGGCCGGCGCGTTGGCTTATGGGGCGGCGATCCACCTGGTCGCGCAGATTTACCACGTCCCCGTCAATCACCCCAATCTGACCACCGCCTGGTTCCTGGGTGTGCTCCCGTTGGGGTATATCGTGCGTTCCCGTCTGATGGTGGGATTATCGCTGGTGCTCCTTGTACTGAGCATGGGGTTCCGGACCCAGTGGTGGTTGGAATACTACAGGGAAGAAACGCTGCTGTTCTTGGCGCCGATGACCCTGGTCCTTTCGGCTGCGATCTTTGCCCTGGGTCTGCTCCAATCGCGTTTCGCCTGGACGCGGCCCTTGGCGGCGTATAGCTATTATCCGGGTTTGGCGACGGGGCTCGCGGCATTTTGCGTCATGAGCCTCGCCAGCATTTGGGTTGATGCTGGCGACATCATTAGGGCGACGTTGGCCGAGTACTGGTTGACGGTCGGCGTGGCCGTCACTGCCACGGTTGCCGCGACTGGAGGCCTTTGGTGGTTCTCCCGCGGCGAACACGGTGCGCGCCCGCTTGTCCAGACCGTTGCGGCGGTCACGATGGTTGCCGTTGCCGGGGCCATGTGGGCCTGGTTTGCATATCCGTCTCCCGGACTGTGGTGGCTGTTCAACCTTGCCGCGTTTGGCGGTATCGCGGTCGTCGCCTTCATGAAGCGGTCCGTCCATTTGCTGGGATGCGTTGTCGTCCTGTTCGTGATCCTGGCGTCGATCCGGATCGTCAGCCTGATGGATCTCGGGGATTACGGCTCGCCGATATTGCTGTGCGCGGCCGGTTTGACCGCGGCAGCGTGCCTCTTCGCCGGGAGCCTCGCAATGAGCGCTGCGCCTCTCGTTGCGCCGTTCACCCGTTATGTGGCAGCGGCCGGGCTAACTCTGGGCGCCTCCAGCCTCCACGTCATGGGGTATGGGTTTTTTTGGCGTTGGGAAGACTCCACGGGCTGGTACTGGATGTCTGTCGAATATTGGATCGTTTTGGCGTTCGGTTGGCTGATTTCGGCGTCGGCGACCGGACTCGCTCTGTGGAGACGCGGACGTTCCGGCAACGTTAACTCGGTCTGGGAAGTCGGCGCGGTTACGGCAATGGCGGTGTTGACGCTCGCCATGTGGGTCGGACTGAGGTATCAGGTGTCCGTGTCCTGGCCGGTATTCAACCTTGCTTTGTTGGCCGGCATCGCGGCGTTGATCTGGTACGGCTATCGACGCCGGCAGCTGTCGGTGGTGTACTTCGCCGGTATCGTCTTCGCCGTTTCCGTGACCATACGGTGTTTCGCGGCAATCGATATCCTGGCAAAGGATGGTCTACTCCTGTGGCTGGGTCCGGTTGGGTTGGGCATCGGGGGGTTGGTTTTCCTGGCCGGTCGGCTCAAGGTTCGTTGGGCCGGAACCGCTACGGCGGAGTTGCGGACCAATTCCCGCGTTTGGGACCTGGCCGGCCTGGCCGCCGCCATTGCCAGCGTTTACGCCATGAGCTACAGCGATCCCTGGGCCTCTGCACCTGGAGCAATGGACAGCTCTGCACTTGCCTATCTGGGAGAATATTGGTTCCTCGCCGGCACGGTTTGGGGCAGCGTAATTGCGGTTCTGGTTCTGATTCGGATGGTTGACAGGCTGCGGTTGTCTCCCCTCCAGACGTCCGGGGACCAACTGCGATGGGAGACATCGGCGGCCGGCGCAATGGGTGTGCTCGCCCTCCTGGCGTGGTTGGGGCTCCTGCTGGGCTGGACGTGGACTTGGCTCCCCCTCAACGCAGCCTTGCTGGGTACGGTCCTGGCGTTGGTGGCAGCCGGATACCGCTGGAACCGGGCGGACCTGATCAACCTGGCGGTCGTCGCCTTCGTCATCACACTGTTCACTCGATACTTTGAGTTTGGCTTCGGATTGCTGGGGCAGTCCTTGGCGTTCATCGTTGCCGGCGCGATCATGCTGGGCATGGGTTTTGGCCTTGAGTTTCTGCGTCGGCGGATGCTGCGCGGCGTGCGCCCGGTTGAAGAACCGGCATGACCCGAGCCGCCAGTACCTGTTTTTTGCCGTGGTGGCAGCGCAGGTTGTTGGGCTGGTCACCTTCGCCGGCGTGCGCCAGGTTGCCTTGACCGAGGGGCGCGAGATCACCCTGCAGACCGCTCCCGTTGACCCCCGTTCTTTGTTCCAGGGCGACTACGCGGTTCTGAACTACGAGATTGCGGAAATCCCCGCCTGGCTCGACGGTGAACCCGCTGGCGTCGAGGTCTATGTGGTCATGACGAAATGCGGCGACGTGTGGTGCGCATCGCGACACATGCTCGCGGAACCGAAACCGACCGACGTGTACATCCGTGGGGTGATCAACCAGCGTGGCCGGTTGGACTTCGGAATCGGAACCTATTTCGTACCGGAAGGCGACGGCCACATCATCGAACGTGCGCAAGATGTGAAGGTGGTCGTCTCTTTGGGCAGTCAGGGTCAAGCCGTTATCAAGCGCATCCTGGTTGACGGCGCACCCTTCCTAATTTTTCAGTCTTGGTGAGGTGAACGCCACGTTTGCCGCCGCCTGCGGCTCCCCGTGAGCATGAACAGGTAAGATTTCAACATGGCGGGAGCGTACTACGATGCCCAGATCCACTCAAGTCTGAACAGTTACCACCCTTCGATCCCGACGCAAACTAGACAGCCGGAACCCAACCCGGGTTCGTTACCGGCGACGCGTCGCGCCTACAGCCGGTTGCCCCAGTCAACGTACTTCGTCATGCCCACCGCGCTGATTTGCAACTCTTGGCGGAATCCGGGTCGCTCCGCTTCATGCTTCTGACGGTTCGGCGCCGGCGCCGGTGAGCCGCCTTCCAATGCTTCGAACAGCACTCTGCCGTCCATCGCTGCGGCCTCGGCCTCCAGTCCCAGGAGGTACAAGATAGTGGGGGCCAGATCGATGTTGCCGGTTGGCGTCTCGATGACGGTTTCCCGCTTGACCGAAGGACCGCCGGCCAGCCCAGTGTTCCGCAGTTCATGTTGGCTGAGGCTACCGTGCTGACCTTGACCGACGGCGCCTCCCGTGGCTGGAGCATGTCCCGCATAACCCGCCGAATTGTCGGTGCTCAGCCAGGGGAAGGACATGATCAGGTCCGGCGAGCGTAGCCCTTCGCATCCCAGCAGCGCGGTCGGCAGCGTGCCCGCCGGATGTCCAACGCGCTCCGACGCGAAAAGCGGCCCGCACCAGGGTTGCCCAACCAGCCACGTGGTCAGCGTCTCGGCCGTTGCCTGATCGCCGTCGTTGACGTACAGTAACGCCGACCCGCCGTTGGCCGCCACCGCCACGCCGCCCGGGCGGTCTATCGTCGCGAAACCGGCGTCGCGCAGCAATTGCTCCACGCGCACAACCTCGCTGATGGTGGAATATCCGTGGTCCGATGCGACGAAAACGTCCGTGGTGTCAGCGCGGCCATTCGCCTCCACCCAGGCCAGGAGCTTGCCGAACTCGGCATCGGCTTCCGCGAGGGCTTGCGGCGTCCTGCCCAGCCCCACGCCGTCTTCGTGCTGCGTCTTGTCCGGTTCCGAAGACCACAACAGCGCCACCGCCGGATCTCGTTCGGGCAGTATGAAGTCCGTCAGGATGCGTCTCGCGTGAACCAGGCGCGCCGTGTTGGGCAGATCCTGTGCCGGCCATTCGCCGAACCGTTCGGCCAGTTCAGCGTCCAGCGACCGTGGCAGCGTGAATTCGGGATGTATGGTCGCCCCGCCCGCTGTCGCCGCATTTGGATTGTGCACGTACGCGTTGCCGCTGGTGCCCGTGCCGATCGCGTAGTATTCCATGCCGTGCTGGCTCAACACATCGGCCAGTGTCGGAACCAACAATACCTGCCCAGTGGAATCGGCGACGTCCTGTAACGTGGGTTCCAGCGCCGGAATCACGCGATGCGGATCATAGTCCCGGCAGAGGAACGTGTTCCCGGCCAATCCGTGCCGCCCCGGCATGCACCCCGTGACCAGGCTCGACGCGTTGACCCTCGTTACCGTCGGAAACACCGGATGATGGTTCGCGAAGGTGACGCCTCGATAAGCGAACTCCGCCAGGTTGGGCATCAACTCCGGTGTAATCTGCGCCGGCTGGAGGCCGTCGAACACCACAACTAATATTCTGCGTTGGACTGCCATCGGGACCCTCCTCCCGTACTCAGTTCGCCGTTGGCTGCGACCACGCCAACAATTCGCGGATCAGTCTTAGCGATGCCGGCACGTCTACGCCTTCGGGTTCGGCAACCCTGATTGGACCCTCGGTAGCGTCCAGAAGCCGGCAACGCCCCCAAAGGCTTCGGTCGTCGGTGGTTTCGGAGTCATCAACCGTCATGGTCACCGAGCGAAACGTGATGGTCGCCGGGCGCAATACCGCGACCAGCGTCAACGGATCGTACATGTAGAACCGTTCACGCGTTGGATCCTGCCGGAACCATCCGACGAGCAGCTTCTTGGCCAGGTTCCCCGCCGAGTTGGAGGCGCGCGCTTCCTCCACGTCGTCACGGGTCAGGAAAACCTGCCGGCACGGCGCCATATCGATCAGTGTGATGGGAACCCCCGATTCGATCACCAAACGCGCGGCCGTGGGATCACTGTAGAAGTTGAACTCCGCGTGCGGCGTGATGTTGCCCGGAGTCTCCACCGCGCCGCCCATGACGAACACGCGCTTCGCCAACCGCAAAACCGATCGGTGCCGCCTGTGCAGTCGCGCCAAGTTGGTCAGAGGCCCGAGAGCGATGACGGTGACCGCGCCCGGGTTGGCCTGCAGGGTTTCGGCCAGGAATTGCACGGCGTCAGTATCGGAAGTGCGCGTTGTCGGACGGGGCAGCGGATGGGTCAAGCCCTCTCGACGGAGTGAACTTCGCGGGCGTAGGCATACCGGCCGCGCACCGGTCGAGTTGCTCCCGCGGGCGACCGGAATGTCAGTCCGCCCGACGCTTTCCAAGAATGGCCAGGGCATTTCTGGTGGCCGGCCCTATCGGAACATTGCCAGCCGTGGTGGTCAGGCCGACTATATCCATCTGCGGGCACGAAAGTGCCATCAGCAGCGCGACAGCGTCATCGACTCCGGGATCGGTATCGATTACGACCGGCTCGGAAGCAACGGTTTGCGACGACGTCATGTGGTCAACTTGGTTCCAGGAGGACCGAATAGCAATGTGCGCGTATGGCACGCGACGAAGAATACTTGAACGTGAACCCGGCGGATTGTTTGAACTTGGCGGAGCTCACAATCAGAGGATGTTTCGACAATTGCCTCGCCGTTGCGTTGCGCGAACGGTTGGAACCGGCGTGCTTGGGAAGTCTCGGTGATCCACACCATTCTAGGATGTCCAACGAATCTACGACTCCGTCGCCCGCCACGTTGAAAACGCCGTGCATTTGTTTCGACATCGCTTGCTGGATCGCCCGCGCCAGGTCGTGTTGATGTAAGAACTGGAGCGGAAAACTGCGCTTTTGGTTGGCCGTCACCGAAGTCAGCAACAGTTCGTCAACCGCGGGACTGGAGCGATTGGTGCCCACCGACATCGCCGTGCGCAGCACGACTACCTTCATCTCTCCGTTAGCGTCGCCATCCGGCGCCGCCGATGATTGGTCGTCCGACGCGGCGGGGAAGGGCGGCTCAGCATCAGCGAGGTAGCGGTGTTGTGGGTCGGCATTTTTGGCTGTCCGCTCCGTGATGGGGATCGGATTGTCCGCACTCACCCCGTAGACCCTGACGTCGGACAAATATATGAACTGACGCACCCCAGCGATGCGGGCCGCCCGGAGCCATATCTGCGCGTCCGTGCAGAATTGCTCCGGGTTGGGCCCGTCGTAATAGCTCCCGACGTGTATCAGCGAATCCACCGCTTCCAGTTGCAACACGTCCGGAATGTCGGCAACCGTCAGCTCGTGTCCCTCCAGGAACATGTCCCACGCTTTCTCTTGCATGAATTCCGGTATGTCGGACATCGTAAGGATGCCGCCCACCCGATTTTGGGCCAGGCGGTAGGTGGAGATTCGTTCCACAGGCCAGCGGAGCGGGCGTTCGGCGATCGCCACCAACCAACAGTCCGGTCGTTCCTTCTCCAGGTACAGCAGCAGCTGGGCGCCAAAGTGGGATGCGGCGCCAACCACGCCGATGACCTGGGAAAACCCACGTGAGGTTACTGGTTCGGTGCTCATGTCTGGGCACATTCCGATCCTGTTTAGTGACTATCCCGGAACATCTGCATCTCCGTCGTAATGGCATCTTCCGGTAAAGAGGACGCGGCTCGCGGGCCGAAGTTGCGGGCCAGCACGAAAATCTTCGCCAGGCGCTCCACTAGGTCACAGACTTCCAGCGCCTCCCATATGTCTGGCCCGACGCCCACGGCGCCGTGGTTGCGCAGCAGCGCAGCGTTCCGGTCGCCCAGCGCGGCGTAAGCCTGTTCGGCCAACTCCCGCGTCCCTGGGAAGGCGTATTTGCTCACCTTGATCGGTCCCCCGATGGACATTAGCATCTCGTCGATCAGCGGCGGTATGTCCCGACCGATGACTGCAGCCACTGACGCGTATATGGAATGAGTATGCGCCACTGCCTGTACGTCCGGCCGCCGGCGATAAATCTCGAGATGCAGGCGGGTTTCCGATGACGGCGGCATTGGAGCCGGCGACACTGGCTCGCCGTCCAGGTTCACCACCACCAGTTCGTCCGGCTGAAGTCGGTAATAGGGATGATGCGTCGGCGTAACCAGCAGCAGGCTGTCATCTCCGGCGTCGGTCAAACGGAGGCTCGTGTTCCCCGAATACGCGCCCACCAGACCGCGCCGATACATTTCTCGGGTGGCCTCGGTGAGGTGTTGGCGCTGTTCAGACCATTGGTCGGCCACTCTTTTCCTCCGCGGCATCGGTGGCGTTGCACAAACTCGACATAACCGCTGCAGCGGCATTATATCCGCTGATGATTGCTCCCTCCATAGTCGAAGGCCATCCGGTGTCGGTCCATTCTCCGGCCAAAAAGAGGTTGGGCGACGCAGTGGCCGGGCCGGGTCGCATTTGCTGAGATCCCGGAGTGCACCTGAAAGTCGCGTTCCGCTGTTTGACCACCGTCGACTTCACAATCTGCGCGTTCCGGGCTTTCGGGAACGCGGCGCGCATCTCTTCGGCAATGCTGCCGGCCAGTTCCAGTCGTGGCAGGTCGATGTGATCCCAAGCCGCGCTGATCGACACCGTCAACGATTGGCCGTCGTCCCGCCGGTCAGTCCCGCGAATTCGCGAACCGTTGAAAACCCACTGCAACGGGCTGTTCAGGAAGTAACAGAAATCTCCGTCCATGACCGGGCGGTCGTAATCAAGATGCACGTTAATGATGGGTGAGGCTCGGAGCCCGGTCAACGTATTGAACGGCGCTTTTGCGGCCAGGTGATCCGGGATCAGGCGGGGCAGAATCCAGAACGGGACCGCGCTCACGTAGGCGTCCGCTGACATGATCTGGCCGGTGCCTGTCAGCACGTGACGCACCAATCCGTCCGCATCCGTTTCGATGCCGTGCGCTGGGCAACCCAGCAGCGTCCGTACGCCGAGCTTGTGTAGGTAGGCCTCGCACGGCACGCCTACAGATTGCCCCAAGGCCACCGTTGGATAGCCGATATTTGCCTCGCGCCGTCCCATAAACAGACCGTCCTGCACGATCATTAGCCCCATCGCCGCGCTTACGTCGCGGATGTTGTCGTTCAGCGTCCCCTCGATGACGACGTTCCACAGGTTGTAGATGCTCCGTTCGGACTGGCCGTGAGATCTTAGCCATTCGTAAAACGAGATCGCTTCCATTTCGGACGCGGACCGGTTTGCCAAAATCGCGGCAATCACCCCACCAACCGTCTTGCACTTGTCGGCAAGGCTGAGGTGCCGGTACGTCAAGAAAGCCGCCAGCAGGTGGCCTGGGGCGGGGCCACCCAGCCCGTAGAGCTTTCCCCGGCGTCCTGCCTGGTCATATACATCGACGTTCAATCTTGACTGCACGTGCCACAAGTCTCCAGCGCCGATACGTTCGAAGAATGCAATGAGGTTATGACACGCCCCTACGATCACGTGTTGGCCGTTGTCCAACTCACGACCGCTTTCCAGGTCGTCAAACGAAAAAGCCCGACCTCCCAACGAGGTTCGAGCCTCCAGCAATGTCACGCGCCAGCCTGATTCGGCGAGTTGGGCCGCGGTAACGATCCCCGCCAATCCGCCGCCAATGACCAGCGCCGATGGTTGTTTATCACCGCGATTGCTAGTCACTTCATCAGTGGACCCGTCAGCCAAGCCCTGGCCATCAGCCCCAGTTTCGCGCCCTTGCTCAGGCTGACTCGCTCTCGGAAGACGTCGTAACCCGCGGATTCAATCTTGCTGAGCACCCCTCCGTAGATTAAACCCAAGGCGGCCGGGCAGGCGCGGGACCGTGGCGAGAGGAGGGGCAGAAGCCTTCTGCCGCTGGCAAAATACTCCCGTGCCCGGTCGATCTGAAACTGCATCAGATTGGCAAAACCGTCGGTTACTACGTGATTGCCCAAGTCCGCTTCGGTCACTCCGAACCTGTCCAGCTCATCTTGGGGCAGATAGACCCTTCCGAATTCCCAGTCTTCGAGCACGTCCCGGCAGATATTGGTCAACTGCATCGCCAACCCCAAGTCAATCGCGCCCCTGCGTGCTTCTTCTCCTCCACGATAGCCGAATATGTGGATGCAAATCAGCCCGACCACGGATGCAACCTGGTAACAGTAGGCGCGCAATTCCTCGAAATTGGCGTATCTGGTCTTTACCAGGTCCGATTCCACCCCGTTCAACACCTCCTGGAAGTATTCCTCGGGGATGTTGTGAGTTTTGGCTACGTCGGCCAGTCCAACGAAGAGCGATTGGTCGGCGTTCCCGGCGTATGATTCTGCTAGCCTGCTGCGCAGATATTCAATGCGCTGTAACTTCTCGCCGCGGGTGCCTTCGGCGTCGACCGAGTCGTCACAGTATCGGCAAAACGTGTAAGCGACGTAGATGGCCCTCCTCTGTCGCGCCGGTAGGGTGAGGAAGGCGAAGTAGAAATTGCGGGCCTCGCGCCGCGTTACCCTGCGACATTCTTCGTAGGCCGCCGCCAACGTTTCGGTCGACGGTGAAGGTGCAATCGGCGACGGTTTCGTCATCAGGTTCGTCTCAGACGTTGGGCAATCCGTACCCGGTTCCCAGCTTGCTGCCGAACCAGGCGGAAGCCAATAGCCACGTCTTCCGGCGCTTCGACAATTCAGGACGCCGGCTCAGTACGTCGTAGCCCTGTCGGCGTATGGCATGGAGAACGGCTACACCACCCCGAGTGAAAAGGGCCACCGGTAATTGGGCCCGTCTGTCCAGTGCGTCAACCAGGGGCGTACCCTGTCGGAACATGCGCATCGCGATTTCGCATTCATATCGCAACAGCGCGCGGAATGCACCGGTCGCCGAGTGATTCGCGATGTCGCTTTCGCTGACGCCAAAGCGTTTCATATCGGATGCGGGCAGATAGATTCGTCCGCGTTCCTGATAGTCACGGCTGACGTCCTGCCAGAAATTTGTCAGTTGCAACGCGGTGCAGGTGTGATCGGCCAGGAGTTGCCGCCGGCGATCCGCGTATCCGAACAGATACAGGTACAGACGGCCTACCGGATTGGCGGAATATCGGCAGTATTCCAATACGTCGTCTAGTGTGCCGAATCGACCGGATCCCTGGTCGATCAAGTTGGCGTGTATCAACTGGTGGAACGGTTCTGGAGGAATTTCGAACGAAGCGACCGTGTGCTGGACAGCAATCGATATTGGATGCGTGGGTTGCCCCGAGAAGATTGCCTCCAGTTCTTCTTCCCACCACCCCAGCTGCTTACGCCGATGCGTGGCTATCGTTGCGTTGGGTGTGCCACCATCTACTGCGGTTGCCGCCACCGATTCCGGTAAGGATTCGTCGCCTAGGTCATCTACCATCCGGCACCAAGCATAGATCGCGTAGACGTGCGGCAGTTTTTCTTTCGGCGTGATCCAACCACCGACGTTGAAATTCTCGTAATGGCTGCGCGCCAGCGTTTCACAATACTGGTACGCTTCACTCAAAGTCACGGGTTCCGTGGATGCGAACACGTTTCCATCCCGATTGGGAGCGGTCCTTTCTTCGATAGAGGTCGACATGTTGCTCGGCTTCCGGTGCGCACTCATTCGCCGACAATCTGGACCATCACCTCCCGTTGGCGCGGGTGGTCCAGTTCGATGAAAAATATGCTCTGCCACTGGCCAAAGGGTATTTTCCCTTCGATGAGCGGGATGGTTTCGCTTGATCCCAGCATCAGATGCTGGAGATGCGCGTGCCCGTTGGGCGATTCCTCTTCAGTCATATTGACTGTACGGATCGAGAAATCGTTGTGCCGGTATTCCCCGAGGCGAGGGCACATCTTCTCTAGAAAGCGCGTCATGTCTTCGATGAGTAGCGGCTCGTTTTCGTTGATGATCACAGCGGCGGTAGTGTGCCGTGAATACACGACCACGAACCCGTTGCTGACGTGCGATTTTCCTACGCAGCCCTTTACCCAGTCAGTGATGTCGATGAATTCGGGGGCGCCGGTTGTGTCGACTTTCAGGGAAAAATGTTCGGTTTTCATGAGTTGCACTCTGCAGTGGAGTGTGACGAACGGAACACTTATTTAGGGCGGTTGGAAGAGCCAGCTTCCGGCTTAATTTGCAGGTGACCGTTCCTCGGGGACTTGGCGCTCAGATTCCGCTGAGCCATGCGCGTTCGATAGCGGGCTAGGGCTATCAGTGGCCAGGCGTTTCGATAAAGATGATAGTTGATCATGAATCCCGCCGAGAGTTCCGCACCCTGGAATCCGCGCTCGCCGGGTAGCGGTATCTTGTCCACGCGTTCACCTTTCAGGTATCCGGGGAACCCGGTGCCTGTGAAGTAGGGCTCGTCCCAGTTGCCCTCCGAGAATTGTGTGTCCAATAAATATGAAACGCCACGGTGTGTGGCCTGATCGTTGTCGCATCCGGCGGCTACCAGCGCCATGATAGCCCAAGCGGTTTGGGAAGCGGTGCTTGGCCCAACACCGCGTTGCGCCGAATCTATGTACGACGCGCACGATTCGCCCCAACCGCCGTCGGAATTCTGGTGGTCAATCAGCCACTGCACCGCGCGGCGTACGTAGGGCTGACGCATGTCCTCACCCGCAGCCTCCGACGCTGGCAAGACGGCCCCCAATCCGTAGATGTAGTTTACTCCCCATCGCCCGAACCAACTACCATCCTCCTCCTGCTCCTGGCGCAAATAACGATACGCCTGTTGCAAGAAACTCTGGTCGGTCTTGTACCCGAGTCTGCCGTACATTTCCAGGACATGTGCCGTGACATCCGCACTGGAAGGGTCAAGAACTTCGCCGAAATCGCTGAACGTCAGTGCGGTTACATAACCGTGATTGTTATCTTTGTCGAACGATGCCCACCCGCCGTCCTTGTTCTGCATCCCTAAGATCCAATCCATGGCGCGCGAGATTGCATCGTTACGCAGGCGGTCCTCGGCGCCCGGCAGTTTGCCCAAGCGCAGAGCCAGCACAACCTCGGCGGTATCGTCAATGTCAGGATAGTAATTGTTGTGGAACTCGAACGCCCATCCGCCCGGTTGAAGTTGCGGCGCCTGTACCTGCCAGTCGCCACCGACCAAGATCTGCTTGTCGACCAACCACCGGGTGGCGGATTCCAGCATGGGATCCGTTGGTGATAATCCGCTTTCGGCGAGCCCTTGAACCACCAGGCAAGTGTCCCACACCGGTGAGATGCACCCCTGTATGGTCCAATGTTCGCCCTTTTGGATGGAGAAACCGTCCAAACCGTTGAAGCCGCGCGACATGGTGGGATGCTCGTTGTCGAAACCGCACACACTTAGTGCAATGAGGCTGTACACCCAGGGCGGTTGAATTCCCCCCCAACTTCCGTCGTCTTCCTGGTGGTCCAGGATCCAACGGATTGCTTTGCTTTCTGCTACTTTGCGTAGCGGGGTGAAGGGAATGTGGCTATAAATGTTATCGAGTGCGCGCTCGGCCAGGTGCACCAGCCTCGGCAGATTAAATCCAGGGGGAGACGGCACTGAATAATCGGTTCCCGAACGGCCCTTTGGAAACAACTCGTCGATGACCTGGTTCGGTGGAATGGGTCGAACCGGACGGCGAGACAGCACTATCGACAAGGGCACAATGCATCCCCTGGCCCAACTGGCAAAGCGATAAATGCTCAGTGGCGCCCAATGCGGCAGCAATATCATTTCGATTGGCAGCCGCGGTGTACCGTCCCATTCCCACTGCCCGAATAGCGCGAGCCAGATACGCGTGAACATTCGGGTACGCGGCACTCCGCCGCGCTCCAGGATGAACTCCCGCGCCTGACGCATGTGGTCTGCATCAGGATCCTCTCCGCACATCTTTAGCGCGAAGTAGCACTCCACAGTGGTGGACAGATCGCCGGGCGCGTCATAGTAGATCGCCCACGACCCGTCGTGCAGTTGCTTGCTCAGCAGATAATTCACGATGTGCCGCTCACGCTCCGAGTTGAGGTTGCCCAGGAACCGGGACAACATCACGTACTCCGCTTCCATCGTGTTGTTTGATTCCAGCTCACCCCACCAGTAGCCGTCCGCGTGCTGGATCCGTCGGAAGTGGCCTTGTAGACGTTCGATCGATGCGTCCAGTGCCTCGGGCGACGGCGCGTCACTACGAGCGCACGTCGCGGTGCGGATGATTTCCCGGATAACCATGATGCTTACCCTGCTAATCTTGAAGCGTTAAATATAGCCGTAATCTCTAAACCACCGGACTGCCTTTTCCAGAGCCACTTCCACCGGGCTCTGGGGCAAACCCAGTTCCGCTACGGCCTTTCTGCTGCTCACGTACATTGGGTGCTTGGTGATTTTGATAGCTTCCACCGGAACCGCCGGCGGGCGGCGCAGGAGAGTCCCTTCGACGAATTCGTCGAAGTAAGCGAACCCCAATATCGCCCAAAGCGGAATCCGAATGTTGAGTGCGCGCCGCCCGGTGATTTCGGATAGCATGTCAAAAATCTCTTTCAGGGTGAGATTACGGCACCCCAGGATGTAGCGCTCTCCGGGAGTGCCTCGCTCCATCGCCAATATGTGACCTTTGGCGACGTCCTCCACGTCTATCACGTTCATCCCTGTCGCGATGTACCCCGGGGTCTTGCCGCGTGCGAAGTACAACGGTATCCGACCGGTCGGTGTGGGTTTCACGTCCCATTCCCCCACCGGAGCGCAGGGGTTTACCACCACCACCTCCATCTCATCGTCATTGGCCGCCAACGCGATTTGCTCCGTGGCATATTTGGACTGTTTGTAGTACCCGATCAACAAGGCCGGGCGTGGCGGCATCTCTTCCGTGCCCAAGTGCGTCGGATCCCTCGACCCGTTGACCGGTATCCCGATGGTTGCCACTGAACTGGTGAAAACCACCCGGCGCACTCCGGCCCTGCGGGCCGCGTCGAGCAAATTCACCGTCCCGACTACGTTCGAGCGGTACATCTCGCGGGGTCGTGGCGACCAGAAGGAGTAGATGGCTGCGCAGTGATAGACTGTCGCGCAGCCTTCAGTGGCCCGCCGTACCGAATCGCTGTCGAGCAAATCGCCGGTCACTTGTGCCACTCCCGTGTCCCGAATTGCCAGATCGTTAGCGTTGGGCCTCACCAGGGCGCGAACATCCTCTCCCCTGGCCCATAGGGCGCGGGCCAGGTTTCCGCCGATAAAACCGGTGGCACCGGTTACCAACGTTGTCATCGGATCAGCGGCGCCGTACCTGCTCGTAGTGCAGGTGGCCCTTCCAAAAAGCCGGCCACGCAATCGGTTAGGCGGCGCCGCGCGATGCGCGTCTTCACGGCCAGCCGCACCAGACCTGGTACGCTGCCGGGATGCGTAGCTGCCCCACACAACACGTGAATGATTCCGTCAGCGATATCGTCGAGATAGCCGGGCAACTCGTCCTCTGCGATGTCCAGCACTACCCGAACCGACGCGAACGGTATTCCGTAAGCGGCTGCCGTACTAGCGGCCCAATAGTCTTCCATATTGACCGATATCGCTCCGGTCGCCGAATGCAAGGCCGATTTCGTTTTCGAGCTGGCTACAGTACGGACCGTCACAGATGGGCCGCCCACCAAGCGGGTTCCGTTCCAGTCGGCCCAAGCTTTCATCCTGTTAGTCAAACCCGGGTCAGCCGCGATGGGTTCCATACTTTCAGAGGAGTGAAACACCTCTGCGACGTGTAGGTCGCCGGTACGCAGCTTCGTGTCCGCCCCTCCGCAGAAGCCAATCATGATCAGTGCTACCGGTGAATTCGCCACCGCGGCTGAGACTCCCGCCTCGGTGCGCTTCCTACCGATACCGGTGACGCGCAGCTTCACGCCTTTTCTCTGCGGGTCGCGTATCGCCCGACGCACGCCGGCGATTTCCGTGGCCATTGGTGCAACTATGGCAAGCATAGGCCTGATAATAGCGACTAACCTGAGCCAGTCGTTGGTCGTTCGTGTTATCGTCCCGATTGTCCACCATCCAATGAGACGAGCGGACACAGTGCCAGGAACTGGCTAGCCGACGCTGATACCGCCTTTGTGAGCGGCGCCGGATTTGATGAGCGTGACCCATTCTCTGGGTTCGCCAATTGCATTGAATATGGTCGCTGATTCAAAACCGCAATGCATCATGCAGTTGTTGCAGCGAGGGTCTCTACCCACCCCGTATTGTTCTTCCCACAACCGGGGTTCGTAGAGGTCGTTGATGTCGGCGGCGTGTTCGTCCGCCAACGGATAACAAGGCTTCCGCCATCCCATTACCGTGTAGGTGGGATTGGACCACGCCGTGCATTGGTATTCTCGCTCTCCCCTGAGGAAGTTCAGGTATAGCGGGTTGTTGTAGAACCGCATGCCCTCCATGCGGGCTGGGTCCAGCAAGTCCCGAAACACGTTTCGCGACTCCTGTCGCGTGAGGAATAGATCCTGGTCGGGAGCGTCCTCAAAGTCGTAACCTGGCGATAACATCGAACCTTCCACACCCAGGTCGCTGACGTAGCGGAACATTTCTCGCAGGTCTTCCACGTCGCTGTTGCGGAAAACCGTTGTGTTTGTGCAGACCCGATAGCCTTTGTCGACCGCCATCTGAATGCCGTCGACCGCTCGCTTGAACACGCCGGCTCGTGCCACCGATTCGTCGTGTTTTTCCTCCATCCCGTCCATGTGTATGACCCAGCAGAAATATTTGGATGGTGGGATCTTCTCCAGCATGCGCGGCAGCAGAAGCGCGTTCGTACAGCAGTAAACGAAATATTTTTCGTCGACGAGCGTGTTGATGATCTCGTCGATCTTGGGATGAATCGTCGGTTCACCGCCGGCGATGGACACGATCGGCGCCCCCGATTCGTGCACGGCGCCCAACGCTTCCTCCACGGACATCATTTGGTCCAGCACACCACGGTACTCGCGAATCCGGCCGCACCCAATGCATGCCAAGTTGCACATCTCCAGTGGTTCCAGCATCGTCACCAACGGGAACCGTTTGCGGCCTCGCAGTCGGTTCTTTAGGATGTACCATCCCGTGCGCACGCCTAGTTCCAACGGTCTCTTGGCCGGCTTTATGGCGGCGTGTGGGTCTTTGTGCGTCTTTACCATGTCCAAGGTCTCCGTAGCTTATCGCTAAGCGCTGCTAAAAAAGCCGGTACGCCATGAAGTCGATCAGGTTTTTTGCATCCGCTGTGGCCCAAGGGGGCAACTCCAGCATCGCCAGTGCGGCCAGTCCTTCCGCCGCAGTCGCCTCGGTGAGTTCGTCGGTATGCGTGTCGGCTCCCAGGTCATCCAGTATGTCCAAAACTCGATTCACGTCCGCTTCGTCGAGTGCTTTTTGGGAGTACAGCCTCAACAACTCCTCCCGATTAGTGCCTTCCGCGTGCTGAAAGGCGTACACGATGGGGTAGCTTTTCTTGCGCTGAACGATGTCGCTGTCTGTGGATTTTCCGGTGATCGCTTCATCGCCCCAAATCCCCAGGTAATCGTCCCTAATTTGGAACAACCGCCCGATGGCCGTACCGAAACGAGCCACGCCTGCAAGAGTTTCAGTATCGTCCGTAGCGATGGTGGCCCCAATGACCATGCTGCTGCGGATCAGCGCTCCTGTTTTTAGAGATATCATGGCCAAGTATTCGTCCGATTTGATGATCTCGCGCCGCTCGAACTCCAGGTCCCGGCACTGCCCTTCTATCATTTCGAGACAGCTTTGGGTGAGCAAATGTGAAACGCGAATCGTGGTGTCGGGCGCCACCCTACCGTCCACGCTCAAGACGCTTAGATCACCCAGCGACTGCATGGCGTTGCCTGCCACCAGGGCCCGCTCGGTCCCCGCGACTGCCCACACCGTGGGTTGGTGCCGCCGTTCCATTCCCTGATCTTGGATGTCGTCGTGGATCAGTGAAAAGTTGTGGATCAGCTCCAACGCAGCCGCTGCTGGAGCGGCATGACCTGGGTCACCCTGGAGAGCGTCGCACGCAAACATGCACAGGGTGGGCCTGAGCGCTTTGCCTTGCGACGCTGGCGTGGCTGCCGGGGTCCCGGTCCGGTCCGACCATCCCAAATGGTACCGCAGCAACGTGTTGACCGCGTGATTTTCCAGAGGCGGTACTGCTGCTGCTAGCGCATTTTCCAGGTACTCTCGGTACCGGTCAAACATGACAGGCAAACTGGGTGCGTCCCTTTGCACCCTTTCGTTGCCCTGCCGACCCTTCCGGCGAGCCTCCGCGGAGGCTGTTGGTGATGTACCCATTGAGGTGCCTGCCGTGCGGTGAGAATAGAGGGGTAGGCGCGGCGCGCGGTTTCTGGGTAGGGCCCGTTCGTTTCAACGAGCACAGAATGTAACGAACGGCGGCTATCATGTCAAGCAACACAATCCCGACCATGTCGGACCCGTCGTTTAGATCCTGGGATTGCCCAATATCAGCGAATACTTGCCGTGCCCCTCTCTAGTGGCGGCAGTGTCACCAGCGTCCCCGTACGTGTGGGCGATGTGCGGCGGTTCGCCCCCCACGGTTCGCCCGCCTGCGATTAAATAGCGCGGGTCACCAGTGCCGCGCACGAGACTGCGCCAATCCGCATCCAGAGCCGCGAAAACGCCAAGCGTCCACAGAATGAACCAGCCTTGTACTATTGGGTCCAACCAATTGCAAACGCTCGTGCAAATGCACCTGGCGCGTAGGAATGCCAATCTATCGCGCGATTACCCGCGTACTTAGCAGATAACAGAGTCGCCGGTTAGCCCCGCCTGCCCCTGACACGCGGCTGGCCGGGCACCAGTACACCGATAAAGACGGTCCCTCTGCGACAGGTTACCCCGAAAAAGCGCCACTCCCGCGCCGGCGGGAGTGTCAAAGCGGTGAAGCCAGCGCCACTACTGATACTCAGGTCCGCCCGCCGGCGACGGCAGGAACAATGCTGATTTCGTCTCCGGACTTGATAGTCGTGCGCAACCCTTGGTCGAATCGGATATCCTCACCGTTTACGTAGATGTTCACGAAGTACCGCAATTCGCCGTCTTCGTCCAACAACCGCTCCTTGAAGCCGGGATAGTCGCTCTCCAATCGGTCGATCATTTGCGAAAGGTCGGCCACGTCCAGTTCAACTTTATCCGCGCCGCCGGTCATGCGTCGCAGCGGAGTGGGAATGCGTACCATTACGCCCATCGGAATTGTTCCTCCTGCAATTTTGGGATGCCGTTTCGCGTCCGCCACGGCGGCATGTTCATTGGGATTTCGCGCTGGGCCGCCATCGACTTCGTTAGCCTTCGATCACGTCGCCCGCGATTGGGTCAACCCGCACGCCGGTAGTGCCAACCCAGTCAAGACCACGCTGGATCTCTTCATCAGAACCTTCCAGTTCCAAAACCACCCAGCCAACATCCGACCTAACGTCGGCCCGCCTGATGTTGGTAACCACGTCAAAGTCGTGGCCCAGCCGATAGATGATCGGCTCTCGTACCATCTCAGCCGAGAATGTGAACCGCACGCGCTGTTTGGCCATGACCATCTAAACTCGCGCCGCCATCCGATTTTCCAGCGCCTCCTCGAACGAGCCCATCATCGGCTTGATCATGAGGGGATTGACCACCTCTTCTACCGCTTCCTGGGTCTTCAGGCCGTTGCCCGTGATATAGGCCACCGTCAACTCGTCGGCCCCGATGGCGCCGCTCTCCGCCAAATACTTCAGCGTGGAAACGGTCACTCCTCCGGCAGTTTCTGTGAAAATACCCTCGGTTTCCGCCAGTAACTTGATGCCTTCCACGACCTGCGATTCTGGTACGGCGTAGCCGCTCCCGTCCGACTCTCTGATCACGCGCAGGGCATAGATGCCGTCCGCAGGGTTCCCAATTGCCAAAGACTTTACGATGCTGTCCGGCCGCACGGGTCGTATCTGGTTTTGTTGGTTTTCCCACGCAGTAACGATCGGGCAGCAACCGGCCGCCTGCGCCATGTGCATTCGTGTCGTAACGGCAGGATGATGCACAGTGTTCTGGTCGGCTCCAAAAGACTGTGGATTTACCCCGTCCAGCAGGCCCAGGCAGGCCAATTCGTTGAACCCTTTCCAGATCTTTGTGAACATCGCACCCGACGCTGAGGGCACCACCACATGGTCGGGTACTCTCCAGCCCAGCTGCTCGGCGACTTCGTACCCGAGGGTCTTGCTCCCTTCTGCATAATACGGTCGCATGTTGATATTGACGAATGCCCAAGGGTAATTGTCGCTTACCTCGCTGCACAGGCGGTTCACTTCGTCGTACGTGCCTTCAACCGCTACCAGCGTCGGGTTGTAGACCGCGGCACCGATAACCTTCCCGCGTTCCAAATCGGCGGGTATGAACACCACCGCGTCAATCCCTGCCCGCGCCGCGTGAGCGGCCACGCTACATGCCAGGTTCCCAGTGCTGGCGCACGCCAGCGTCTCGTAACCGAATTCAACGGCCTTCGTCGCGGCTACCGATACCACCCGGTCCTTGAACGAAAACGACGGGTTCACGCTGTCGTTTTTGATGTAAAGGTTGTTCAGGCCCAGTCGCTTGCCCAGGTTCCTGGCCTTCAATAACGGCGTGTATCCCGCCATGATGTCCACGGGGTCGTCCGCCGACGCTGGCAGCAGGTCCTGGTAACGCCAGATGCTTATCGGCCCGTCCGCGATGCGCTGGTGCGAGATCACCTCGGAGATGGTCACATAGTCATAGATGACTTCCAACGGGCCAAAGCAGAAGTCGCAAACGTTCAGTGGTTCGCCCGGGTATTCCCGGCCGCACTCCCGGCATTTTAGTCCTTTGACAAAAGCCACCGGATGTTACCTCCGTGGTTCCTGATGTACCCGTGCGCCGGTTCATAAGCCAACCGTCGGCATGGATCATAAATGCATACACCGGCCACACATTGTGCCAGAGGACGCGCGGACTATCAACCGGGCCGACGTTGCTCGCCGCCTTAGCTCCGTATCGCGCCCGAACACTGTTCAGGCCGCAACGAGATCCGGAGCCTGCACTCCACGCGGTCCATTTTGATACTCGGTGGCACCGAGTCCTTCCACCTCGTGGGTTTACGGGTTTGCGCTCGCGGGTACGGTATCTGGCGCGATGCCCCTGTTGGATCATTAGTCCGGCTTTGGAGCAAAAATGGAGCCGATGAAGGGACTCGCACCATATACGTCGTAGACTGGTGCGTCAACTGGTTTCCCTACTCAAATATGGTGTATGCGATGGCCGGTTCCCGGCGGCTCCGGCGACTTTGGTCGACAAATGGTCGACAAAAATCCCTAGTCAGTATCAATAAGGGTGTCGTCCTCTGTATCAATATCTGAACTGTCGTCATCATCCTCGGAATCGGCATTGTTGGATACCTCCGTGCCGGCGTCGACCCGAAATTGCTCCATTGCAGTGTTGATGGCGTCCGGCGCCTGGAGTGTACTCCCGGGTAGTAGATGCGCGTACTCCCGCCAGGTGATCGACGGGTTCGAGTGTCCGGCGCGAGCTGAAACCTCGGTGATGGGTACATTCAGCCCAAGCGCGAGCGACACGTGAAAGTGCCTTAGATCATGGTCACGCATATTGGGCTGACCGGCACGTTTCGCCAGGGAATTCACTGCGCGCGTGAGGTTCATTGGATTGATAAACCGTCCGATGTCGTCGGCGAACACCAAATTGTTGTCCTCGTAAATTTCATGGAACTTGCCTTTGTGTTCGTTCTGCCGATCCAGGTGTCGCCGCAGTACCTCAACAGCGATTGGAGGCAATATGATCGTCCGTCGACCGCGTTCGGATTTCGGAGGGTCCACCACCAACCCAGGGGATCGGCGGCCCACGGAGCGCTCCACTCGGATTTCCCCTTTGTCCAGGTCCACCGTGTCCCAGGTCAGGGCCAGGACTTCTCCCCTGCGGATGCCGGTACAAGCCTGAATAAAGATCGTGGCGAACAGAGGATGTCCTTCCTCTTCGGCAATTTTCAGCATGGACTGCACTGTCGCCGCAGAGGGAGGTACTATCTCCTTGCGCGGGATTTGCGGAGCTTTGACTTCCCTTACGGGGTTGTATCGGGCGCAGCCCATGGCAATGGCGTAGTTGACGGCGCCCGACAAGACGGTCCTGACCAATTGGACACCTTTGGGGTGCATGCCATTCTTGATCAGCGCGACCTGTAACCGTTGCACGTGGCGCCCTGAGAGTTCGTCGACCTCGACATTTCCCAAGGCGGGGATAAGGTGTTCGCGGATCACCCCGTTGTAGCGATCAAAGGTGGATTGTCGCCACCCTTGGAGGATACCGTATTCTTCGATCCAGCGTGGAAACCAGTCGTGGAGCTTGATGCGCTCGTTGGACGGCATCGGGCCTCCCTCCAGCTGGGTCAGAAGACGCCTCAGCTCTCGTTCCGCATCGCGTTTGGTTCCCTTGAAGGTGTAGTACCTTCTGATTCGCTTGCCGTCTTGGTCGCGCCCCAGGCTGATGGTCAATCCCCAGGTCCCGCGTCCGCGGTTTCGTATGCTTCCGGTCATATCGCTCCGTGCTGAAATCGATGGGTTTGGATACTGAATTGGGTCCACGAACCTGCGCCTATCTCCGGCTGGCGTATCAGGACCGGTTGACGCAGGCAGACGGGTGATCATTACTGATCGTCGCCGCTGCGTGGGCCGCGGTACGGAATGCAGGGAGATCGTCAGACCCGTGTTACCAGGCCATGTCCGGAGCTCGCGGAACTATCATTGTTGCAACGCTGACAAGGGGTCTATTGGCAGGGTGGGGACCCCAAGTCATCGCTATCGGGAGTTGGATTGAGGAATTCGTCCAGGGCTGCTTTTGGTATCAGCAGACGCTGTCCGACTTTGAGGGAGCGGAGTTCCTTTTGATAGCAAATCTCTCTCACTTTCCACTCGCTCAGCCCTAACATCGCCGCGACTTCCCTTACCGAGTACGCGATTTTCTCAACCACGGTGTTCCTCCTTCTGCATGTGGCAATTTCCATCGGACAGCAGGTATCGTTGTTCAGAGTAGAACCGACCCCACCACCCACTCTTGCGCGATGATATCGGTCAACTGGGCCCCCGCTTTACCGTTAGTCCGGCGCGGCCGAGGACAGACCAAGAACCGACGTCAACGATCCACATGTGTGCGAACGTAAACCGCGGCCGATGTTTTCAACCTCGATGGCCGAGGTGGGGCAATCACATAGCGGGGTAGCCGGGGCACGGCTGCCCGTTTGATTCGTGAATTGTCCGGGAGGCAGCGGGACGACGAATTGTTCGACGTGAAGGATGATGTTTTCGGGTACGCAGATCGAGTCGCGCGGCCTGAACGGGTCCCCCCGCACCACCAGCGTGGGCCTTCTTTGGCGGTGTGACCAAGTACTTGGGCATCGACAATTTCCCCGCTGCGGTGGCGGGACCTGACTCATTGCATCCTCGTCTCACCAGAGGATTTCTGGAGTACTCCCAGCACCGCGGTGTCGTCGCCGATCCAGCCCGTGCGCGCCATCCCAAGGACAAGCCCAAGGTGGAACAAAGCGTGTCCTACGTCAGGGAGCGCTCTTCAAGGGCGTTGATTTCGCCGGCGTGGCGCACTTGAGAGCCGAAGCCCAGCGCTGGTGCCTGGAGGTTGCTGGTCAGCGCATTCACGGCACTACGCGGCGTCAGCCCAGATGGTCTTCCAGGATGAACAGAGCCACGCTCTGCTGACGTGGGGCGGCGATCCTTACGAGATCACCCACTGGCGCACCTCCAAGGTGCATCCCGATCATCACGCGGCCTGCAAGTACACTTTCTACTCGGTGCCAGCGTCCGTTTATCCACCGGGTCAGAAGGTGGAGGTCGCCACCTCGGGAGTAGCTGGTTTCAACCCCAGCGCGAGGCGGGATCGCAACCTGGTCAACCGGGAGCTGTCGGACCTCGCGGGCCATACCACGCAGGGCCATAGCAAGCCGTCGCCCCAGCTGATCATGCGGGTCAGCCGCGGCCGCTATCTGTATCGTGAGCCTGACCGCCCGATGGACGCGGCGCTGCTTCAGGAATACCTGGAGCCGGTGGAGGCGTACGAGAAGCGACCGGCCCGCCGCCGTGGGGACGGCAATCGCCGTCCAAACGTGCCGGAAGCGGTGCGAATGGCGCTGTACTTGGTGCAGCGGGGCGTGTGCCCCGGCTGCGGTTTCCACCAGCCGCATCATCTCAGGTTCGAGATTGACCACATCGTGGCCCTGAGTGACGACGGAGAGCATGAGACCCGCAACCTGCAGCTGCTGTGCGGGTACTGCAATCGGGTGAAGGGGACGCAGGGGAGCCACGGGTTCCGGATGAAGATGGCAGAGCTGCGGGCCCACAACGTGGGTACGGGTGTGATGGTGGACGAGCGGGAGGCGGTCCTCACCAGCCGGAGGCTGGCGCAGCACCACCTGGAGAGCGGGAATGCAGCACCCTGATGGCGGAGGCGCCGCCGAGTAACGGGATGGGGACGTGGGACAAGGCGCGTGTTTTGGTGTCCCGTTTTGGTAGTTCAGCCTGCTGAAGACAGCAGGAGAGGTCGTAGACTTGCCGGCCCAGCCTGATGAAATTAATGACGCTACCCCGTGCAGATCAGGCCGATTGTTTACTCACCACCGCCCTGGTCTATCCTACGAGACCGGTTGTAGAGTTGGGGGGAAGCTGGTTCTACCGACCGGTCAGGCTGACTGGGGTGACCTGGGCGCCATCGTTGGGGAGTACTGGAACCCGGGTGGGTTTTATGACGCTACCGGGTAGATTTGAGGAGCCATGGACATGGCCGAGGAGGGTGTGTGGTTGCGCCGGAGTGCTTTGGTGGTGACGGACTCGCCGGCCGTGCCGGAGAAGGTGAGCTTCACCAGGTCGGTCTCGTCGGTGGCGATCTCCACACGCAGGCTCGCGCCGACCCTGAGCTGCTCGATGAGGCCCACCAGCTGATCAAGCGCGTCGGCCAGGGCCAGCTCGGTCACGATGGGTTTGTGTCGTTCCGCCATCGGGTCCTCCCCGGCGGAAGGTCTGCGGTGAAGTTGCCATCCGGTCCACGGGCGACGACCGGCCCGCCGGGGCAATTGTCGCACCAGGGGATGGCTGTTCCAACGGCGGGCCGGTCACCGCGGTCATCGCCGGAGCGGTCGATCAGGCGGGCGTCAGCGGGATGGGCTGACCGGGCTGGAGTCCGGCGCTGGGCGGCGGGAACGTATTCCGCCCTGCAGGAATCGTGGTTGGAGGGCTGAACGTGGGCTGAGCGCTGAATGACGTTACCCCGTGCAGAGCTGGGCAAGCCCCCAGGATCCGGGAGGGCAGATGGGTGTCGGCGCCGGGGGGTTGATGTTGACGCAAATGGGATGGACTGGCGAAAATATCATCGGAATGGGAGACCTACGGAGCGCGGAGGAAGTCAATGAGCACTGCCAGCATACCCGAGCTGCGGAAAGCGCAGACCCGCGCCCGGGCGCGATTGGCCCGGGCGGCGGCCCGGTACGGCAAGCGTGCGCTGGCCCGTCGCGGTTCCGGCGAGGGGGGTCCGCCTTCGGACCAGGAAGCGGCGCGGCTGCGGGAGTTGTTGGCGGCGGCGGGGGCGATGACGGTGGCGGTTCGGGAACACCGGGCCGCGGTCAACTGGCAGCCCCATGAACAGCCCTGGTCCGGCGTCGCGGGAGCCAATCCGGATCCGCGGTCGGCGCTGTGGTGGGCGGCGTTCCGGCTGGATGGGGCCAGGGCCGCCGGGGATCCGGTTGCGACCGTCGAGGCTGGCCGAGCACTGCGGGAGGCGGCGATTGCGGTATGGGAACGTGGGCTGAACCGGGCGCCCCGGGCGAGCCGGGTGGCTGACGATGGCGGCAACTCGGCTGCTGGTTCCGGCTGATTGTGGAACTGCGGGAGAAGCTGAGGTTGCCGAGGGTCAGGCTGACTGGGGTGACCCGGACGCCATCGTTGGGGAGTACTGGAACCCGGGTGGGTTTGGTGACGTTACCGGGTAGATTTGAGGCGCCATGGGCATGGCCGACGAGGGTGATTGCGCCGGAGTGCTTTGGTGGTGAAGGACTCGCCGGGCGTCGTTAGGTGTTACACACTGCTATAGCCGCTCGGGCTGTGTTTAGCCCAAGTGGGTCGCGCCGGTCGTCTCAGACGGCGTCTCCGGAGCGATGCGGGGTGTCGTAGTCGCGGAGGCCCTCGTTCCAGACGCGGCGGACCACCTCGCCGGGAATGTTGCGCACCTCGCGCCGCAGGGGTAAGCCCACATTGGGCGTGCCGGAGAAGGTCAGCTTCACCAGGTCGGTCTCGTCGGTGGTGATCTCGACGCGGAGGTCGGCGTCAACCCTGAGTTCATCAATCAGGTTGACCAGCCGGTCCAGGGCGTCGGCCAGGGCCAGCTCGGTGACTACGGGTTTTCGTCGCTCCGGCATCGGCTCCTCCCCGGCGGGAAGTCCGCGTTGACATCGCCCATGGCGCCCACGGGCGTAAGCCGGCCCGCCGGGGCAATTGTCGCACAGCGGGATTGCCGTTCCAACCGGAGAACGGGACGGGCGTAGGATAGGCGCCGGCCCGCTGGGTTGGTCATTCGGGCGCGCTGGGCAGGGTGAAGCTGAAGGCGCTGCCCTGGCCGGCGGAGCTTTCCAGCCGGATGCGGCCGCCGTGGGCCTCGACGATGCCGGCGACGATGCTCAACCCGAGGCCGGAGCCGCCGGAGGCGGCCGGCTGACGGCGGCGGGCGTCGGGTGGGGCGTGGAGCCGCCGCCGGAACTCCTCCTGGGGCAGTCCGGGGCCGGTGTCGATGACGTCGACGCGGACCTGGTCGCCGTCCTCCCTTGCGGCGAGGGTGATCGTGCCCGGCGGGGGGGTGTGGGTGATGGCGTTCTGCACCAGGTTGTTCAGGACCCGCTGCACCCGTGGAGCGTCCATCAACACGTGGGGCAGGCGGTCGGGGACCGTGCCGTGCAGGACCAGACCGCGGGCGGCGGCCCGGGCGGACATCCCGGCGACGGTGTCGGAGATGAGGTCGGCGATGGACGCCGGCTCCGGCCGGAGGACCGGCATTGCGGCGTCCAGGCGGGACAGTTCCAGCAGGTCGTCGATGAGCTGGGTCATGTCCTTGACCTGGGCGTTGACGGAGCGCAGGTAGCTGCGGACGGTGGCGGGGTCGTGGACCACGCCGTCGTTGATGCTCTCCACCATGGCGCGAATGGAGGTGAGGGGGGAGAGCAGGTCGTGGGAGAGGGCCAGGATCAGGTCGACCCGGGCCTGGTCCAGTTCGCGCTGCCGGGCGAAGCTGTCCTCGAGGCGCTGGGTCATGGCGTTGACGGCGGCGGCCAGTTCGCCCACCTCGTCGCGGGAGCGGACCGGCGCCCGGACGTGGAGACTGCCCGCGCTGATGCGTCGGACCGCGGCCATGGTCTCGTGGATGGAATTGCCGATGGGTTCGGAGGCGGCGAAGGCGACGCAGACGGAGACGCCCAGGGAGCAGACCAGCAGACCGGCCAGGACGGCCAGGTCCCGGGTGGAGAGGAGCATGAGGGCGGTGGTGAAACCGGCGTTGACCAGGCCGAGCACGGCGGTGATCACGCACATGGCGATCAGGCGGGAGCGGAGGGAGCGCGCCCAGGCCGGCAGGGGCCAGCGGGCCGCCGCGGCGCCGGCCAGGATGGCGAGTCCTCCCGAGGCCAGCAGAAACGCGGACAGCAGGGCCAGGTGGGCGGGAGGGTGGCGCTGCGGCAGGGAGATGACGAGGAGCGCCAGGGCGGTGGCGCCGCACAGGACCGCGCCCGAGCCGATGGCGTGACGGGTGGCCTTGCCCATGGGGTCACCCGTCGAACTTGTAGCCGACGCCCCAGACCGTCTTGATGTGCTCCGGACGGGTCGGGTCGGTCTCGATCTTCTCGCGGAGCCGGCGGACGTGGACGGTGACGGTGCTGGCGTCGCCGGCGTAGGTGTAGTCCCAGACCTGGTCCATGAGCTGTGAGCGGGAGAAGACCCGACCGCGGCGGGCGGCCAGGAAGAGGAGCAGGTCGAACTCCTTGGCGGTGAGGGTGACGTCTTGGTCGTGGACCCGGACGCGGCGGGTCTGGGGGTTGATGGTGACGGCGCCGAAGCGCAGGGAGCCGTTGTGGTCCCAGTCGGGGTCGGCGGTGGCGCGGCGCAGCACCGAGCGGACGCGGGCCACCAGTTCCCGGGGGCTGAAGGGCTTGACCACGTAGTCGTCGGCGCCCAGTTCCAGTCCCACCACGCGGTCGGTCTCCCCGCGGCGGGCGGTGAGCATGATGATGGGAACCCGGGTGGCCCGGCGCAGGCGGCGGCACACCTCGAGGCCGTCGAGGCGGGGCAGCATCAGGTCCAGGATCAGCAGGTCCGGCCCCCAATCGCGCACCAGGCGCAGGGCCTCCTCGCCGTCGGGGGCCACGGCGACCTGGTAGCCCGCGCGGCGCAGGTAGCCGTCGAGCACGTCGGTGACGGTGGGGTCGTCGTCGACCACCATGATCCTCTGAACCATCTCTTTTCCGCCGGTCGCCGGGCCGCCGCCGGCCCCCGGGGCGGGGCCCGTGGGGACCGGCGGCGGCTTGCCGCCGGGGGCGGTCGCCGGAGACGTATTGGCCTCGTTGGAGTGGCGCGGGAAGCGCTCCGGGGAGCATCGCGCCGGCCGCCCATATTGGGCGGCGCACCTATCTCGTTGGTTACAAATCTTACGAATGTCTTAAATCTGGGAGTCCGTTCAGGAAAAGTTAATATTCGCAACCGTGGGGTAAGGAGCGGCGGCTAGGGTGCCGGGACCATCCGATCCGGGGAGAGGTCCGACCCGCATGCCGAGCTCGCCTGCCGCCGTCGTCGTCCGGCCCGATTCGCCACCCGATCCGTCACCCGAGTCCGGGCATCCGGTCCCAGAGCGGTCGCCGGCGCTGGCGCCGGGTCGAGGCTCCTGCAATCTATACGCTGAACCCGCCGCGGCGGTTCGCCGGTTCGCCGGTTCCGGTTGCCGGTGACCGGCTCGCGGCGTCAGGTCGGCGCTGAGCCCGGCCGGCCCGACGCCACGGGGATGACGTGGTGGCGCGCCGGGAGGGATTGAGCGACGAGGCGGGTCGTCTGCTGCGGGTGGTGGCCCTGATGCCCCTGGCCAGCGCCGGCGACCTGGCCCCGATCATGGAGACGAGCGAAGGCTGGCTGCGGCGCGCGCTGCGGGCGCAGGCGTCCGCCGGCTGGACGGCGTCGTTGCGGTTGGGCGTGACCCGGCGTCCCCGGGAGCGGTGGTTCCTGACCCGGCGGGCGGTGCGCTTTCTCTATGCCGACGACCACCGCCATCCCACGCCCCGGGAGGAGGCGCAGGCCCGGGCCCTGGCGGAGTCGGGCCGGGACCCTGAGGCGGTGACGGAGCTGGGGCGTCGTTTCAACCTGGACCACGCCCATCTGACGCATCTGGAGTGCCAGCGGTGCTCGCCCTTCCTGGGGGCCGGTCAACACCGGCACGAGTGGGACCAGGACGGCCACGAGCATCCGCCGTGGACTGCCACGGCCCGTGGGGTGCAGACCGCGCTGCGGCGGCTGGCCATGCTGGAGCCCGTGTACCGGTTGGCGCCGGATCTGCTGCGGTCGGGCCGGGTCCGCCGGCCCGCCGAGGGAGCGGGCCACGACCTGCGGATGACCGACTTCCGGCTACTGCGCCACGGCGGCTTCTACCATGCGGTGGCGCGCTACGGCGCGGAGGTGTGGGTGCCCTTCACCCACGCCGGGCTCCACGTCACGGAGCGGGCGCTGCGGCGCAAGCGGGACCACCGCTTCTGGGGGGTGGGCTGCTACTCCCACCGGGACGGACGCTACCAGCGCACCGAGAACCGCATCTTCGAGGCGCAGCCCGCGGTGAGCGCGGAGCCCTCGGCCCACGTGGTGGTGGCCGCCGACGCCTGGGCCTTGGAGCTGGCCCAAAGGACGCTGACCGGCGCCGCGCCCACGGTGTTCTGCACCGCCGACGGAGCATGGGACGGAGCATGGGACGGAGTACGGGACGGAGAGTGCGGCGAGGCGGTGGAGCTGCGGCTCTCCCGGGATCTGGTGTCGGACCCGGCGGGCCATCCCGTGGTCGGCCGGCCCGAGGAAACGCGGGCGTGGCTGAGGGCCCACCCCGACGTGGCGGCCATCGACGGACGGGTCTCCCACCGGCTGTTCTCCCTGATCGCCCAGTTTCCGGCCATGCGGGCGTCGTGGCTGCGGCGCCTCGTCGGGGCGTCGCCGCGGGAGGTGAACGACCGGCTGGGGCGGTTCGTGGGCGCCGGCCTGGTGGCGGTGTTCGAGGGGCGCTACTACCTGGCGGAGCTGGGGATGCGGCGGGCGGCGAACCTGAGCCGGGTGCTGCCGGGAATGATCCGGCGGCGCCACGGCGCCTACCTGGACCGGTGGTACCGGGAGCACGAGCGGGAGCACAACGACGGCGTGAACCGGCTGGTGGTGCGGTTCGCCGACGAGGGGGTCGCGGCGGTGGCGGGTTGGCGGGGGGAGATCAACCTGCCCGACGTGACCCAGGTGCGGCCGGACCTGTTGGTCCCCGTGGCGGAGGGACCCCTCGGGCCCGGGCCCCACTGCCTGGAGTTCGAGCGCGCGGCGGTGTCGCCGGGGGACGTGTCGCACAAGCTGGGGCCGTACCGGAAGATGCGGGACGCGGGCCGGCCCCTGCCGCTCCTGGTGGTGTGCGAGACGGAGCGGGCGCGGGAGAATTTCCGCAGCGCCGGAGCGGGCCTGCCCATGCTGCTCACCACCGTGGAGCGGGCCCGGACCGGACCGCTCACCGGAGCGCGCACGGTGTGGGAGCGGGACCGGTCGCCGGTTGGCCTTCGCCCTGACACTCCCTGAATCGGGAGCATTCGGTCATCAACCGTCCGGGGCTTCGGGCTTGGCCATGCGGTAGCCGACGCGGCGCGCCGTGAAGACGTACGCCGGGTGGTTCGGGTCCTCTCCCAGCTTGCGCCGCAGCCGCTTTACGATGGTGCTCACGGTGCCCCGGCCGCCGGCGTGGTCCGCGCCCCACACCCGGCGCAACAGGTGGTCGTGGGTCAACACCCGCCCGGCGTGGAGCGAGAGCTCCACCAGCAGATCGTGCTCGGTGGCCGTCAGATGGACGGGCCGTCCGGCCAGGCTGACCCGGCGCTCGGCGTAGTCAATGCTGAGGTCGCCCAGCACGAATGGCCTCGGCGGCTCATCCTGGACCGGCGCCAGCCGCCGGCGCATGGCCGAGCGCACCCGGGCCACCAGCTCCGTGGGAGAAAAGGGTTTCACCATGTAGTCGACCGCGCCCGTCTCGAAGGCCCGGGCGATCACCTCGTCCCGGCCGTAGGCGGACAGGAACACCACCGGCACGTCGGCGATGCGATGGATGCTCTGCATCAGCTCGATGCCGTCGCTGCCCGTCAGCATCAGGTCCAGCAGCACCAGCTGGGGACGCTCGGTCTCCACCAACCGGAGGGCCTCGTCGGGATCGGTGCTCACCACCGGCCGGTAGCCGGCGTTGCCCAGGGCGTCGCGCAGGTACCGGAGCACCATCGGGTCGTCGTCCACCGCCAGGATGGGCACCTGCCCCTTTTCCTCCGGTGTTGACCTGGCGGCGCTGCGGGGGACTGGGCCGGCGCCGCCGGTCGGGGCCGTTTCAACCACCGGAACCGTGAAGGTGAAGCGGGCGCCCAGACCCATGCCCGCGCTCTCGGCCCAGATGCGGCCGCCGTGGGCTTCCACGATGCCCTTGCAGATGGCCAGGCCCAGGCCGGAGCCCGCGATCTCCCGCTCCGCATCGTCGCCGCCGATCCGGGAGAACTTCCGGAACAGCTGCGGCAGCCGCTCCGGCGCCACCCCACGGCCCTGGTCGGTCACGGAGATGGCGACGCAGCCGTCCTCCAGCGCGGCGTTGACCCGGATCGTCGACGACTCGTTGGAGTAGCGGGCCGCGTTGGACAGCAGGTTGCCCAGCACCTGGACCATGCGCCGCTTGTCGGCCATCACCCAGGGGAGGTCCGGCTCCATGTCCACGGTGAAGTTCCGGCGGCCCTCCCCGCTCAGGAAGGTGTTCTTGGCCTCGTCCACCAGCGCGGCGACCCCGGTGGGTTCCGGCAGGACGGAAAGGGTGCCGGTTTCGATGCGCGCCACGTCCAGCAGTTCGCTGATCAGGTCGCGCATGCGCTCGGCCTGGAACTTGATGATGCGGACGAACTGCACCATCTCCACGGGGTCGAAGGAGCCGGGGGACTCCAGGATGGTGTCGGCGGAGCCCTTGATGGAGGTGAGCGGAGCCCGTAGCTCGTGGCTGATCATGCCCAGGAACTCGGCCCGCAGCTGCTCCAGCTCCTCCAGCGCGGTCAGGTCCTGAAGGGTCACCACCACCGATTCGACCTGGCCCTCCCGGGAGCGGATGGGCGTGGCGTTGACCAGGGTGGTGACGCTGCGGCCGTCGGGGACCTCGATCACGATCTCCTCGGCGCGCACCGTCTCTCCGGCGCTGAGCGCCTGGGCCAGGGGGAACTCCCCCAGGGAGACCTGCCGACCGTCGGCCCGCCGGAAGGTGACCACCTCCAGCAGCTGCTCCGGGGCGGTGTCCGGCGTCCGCAGGACCTCGAGGATGCGCACCGCCTCGCGGTTGAAGGACGACGGCGCCCCGGTCCTGGCGTCGAAGACCGCGACCCCCACCGGGGAGGTTTCGATCAGGGTTTCCAGGTCGGCCCGGAGCCGCTGCTCGTCCCGGTAGCGGCGGGCGTTGGCGATGACCAGCGCGGCCTGGGCGGCGAACATCACCAGGGTCTCCTCGTCGGTCTGGCTGAACCCCGGGCCGCCCCGGTCCCGGGCCAGGTGGATGTAACCGCTGGCGCTCCCGCCGTGGCGGATGGGCGCGGACAGGAAGGGCCCCACGGGCAGGAGGTCGAAGCCGGGCAGGTCCAGCCCGCGGGCGTAGCTGGGGAAGTCCTCCAGGCGCAGCGGCCCGGGCAGCCCGGTGAAGTGGGCGAACAGTTCCCATCGCCCGGGCATCTCCTGCAGGAGGTCGTGATCCTCGGGGGTGATGCCGGAGGTGAGGAAGACCTCCACCTGGCTGGAGGCGTCCACGGTGACGATGATCCCGTAACGGGCGTCGGTGAGGGCGCGGGCGCTGTCCACGACCTCCTGGAGGACGTTGTCGAAGTCCAGGCTCTCGTTGATGCGCAGGGTGGCCTGGCTGAGCCGGGACAGACGGTTCCGCGAGGCCTCCATATCGGGGTCGGTAACGCCGGGTACGGTCATGTCGCCACCTCGGTTGGGAATGGGAGCCGCCGTGCGAAGCGGGCCGGTCCGGCGCCCGCCGGCGGGGGGTTCCGCGCATGGGAGTTCTGGGCTCCGGCGGGCGTCGAGTATAACCTTTCCGGCTGATTGCCACCATAATTCCATCAGCGAAGCCTTTATTGCCAGCTTGATGCCATTTATGGCCGGTATAATGCCCGCTCGCCAGAGGCTGACCGTTCAAGGAGGGGGACTCCCATGCCAGTGGACCGGGACCGATACGCGCCAGGGAATGCCGGCGGACCGGCGTTCGCGGGAGTCCGGGGCGCTGTTGATAGCGCCCGGTCGGATGTCGGCCCGTCGGAACCCCCCCTTACAGGGGTATGTACGATGCGATTACTGGGGCGCATGGTGGGTGATCTCCAGGTTGGGCTTGGGTTCCGGCCAGGGTTCGGGAAGCAGCCAGACGCGGGTCCAGAGCCTTCCCCGGAGCAGCAATCGCCGCAGCCAGTCGATGCCGTGGCGGATGACGCTGACGGTGCGCGCCGGACGACTACGAGGGTCCCGGTGATTGGAAGCCAGCGCTTTGGGTGGCGTGCGCAAGTTGCCTGGGACAATCCTCCGGTCATGGGCGTCCTCCACCCTGGTGCCGTAAGCCAGGGCCAAGAGGGTGGCCACCGACAGCACCAGCCAGTGGCGAGAGACGCGGGCCGGATCGGTGCGGCGGGTCTTGTCCCATTTCCAGCCCAGGCTCTTCAGGGCCTTGAAGCCCAACTCAATCCAGAAGCGCAGGGCGTACCAACTGGGTCCGGCGTCCTCCGGCGGCAGGTCGGTGAGGATGATCCAGGGTTCTTCCTGCTCGGCGTACCAGACCACCAGCAGGGTGCAACGGCGCTGGGTGGTTGGGGGACCGAAGGCGGTGCCGCGGCCGATCCAGGCAGTGTCGGGAACGGATACGAAGGCGCGGGCGGGCAATCGTTTGCCGCCGTCGGCGCAGAAGGTGATGTTCTTCCGGTACCGCATATAGGGATGCCAGCCCTGAGCGCGTATCTGCTGCCACAGCTTGGGGCTGGATATGCCCCGGTCGCAGAGCACGATGACCGTCATTTCCTCGGGGACTGCTGGGGCCAGTTCCTGGAGCAGTTCCACAATGGGGTCCATCCAGGAGCCGGGCTGGGTGGCGCGGTGGATGCGCCAAGCCACCGGAATGGCGCAACTGCGATAGACCACGCTGATGACGATGGCGGTGGTCTGGTCTCCTTTAAGCGTGGGGTCAACAGCCAGGGCCAAGCGGCCGGAACGCCACCAGGTGAGGACCCACCGGAGCAGAGGGGCAAAGCAGAGGCTTACGTCCAGTTCGGTCTTGCAGGGGCGGGCCCGGTCGCTGCCGTCGTAGAGCCACTCGCGGAGATACTGACGCCGGCTGTTCCATCTACCCCAGGGCGAGAGGGCGGAGGCTACAGCGTTCTGACAGGCGCTGCCAGCGAGAATAGCCCCGCAGACCCACAAGACCAGGCCGGTCAACTGTGGCTGAGAGAGGTGCGGTAAATGCGTTTCGATCGTCTTTTGCATCTGATAGCATTCTCTGGGAAGGCGCATGGGGGACCTCCGGCTTCTGGTTTAGTCACCAAGAAGATGTCGGAGACCCGGTGCGCCTTCCAAGCTGCTCGCTCAACCGATTTCAGCCATTACATACCCCTGTCAGCCTGTCAGGGGGGACTACGTCCCTGCCCTCACGGCCATCGACGCCTCGGCCGAGGAAAGCGGAGACCCCAACTCTTCCACCACCATGACATTCCAGATTTTCCTGGACCAGAAGGTTAAGCACAGCGTTTCGGTCGATTACGCGACCCAGGACGGCACCGCCGAAGCCGGCGTCAACTACAAGCACACCAGCGGCACCGTAACCTTCGCGCCCGGAGAGCAGGTCAAAACCGTGGAGGTGGAGATCCTCGAGGACGACAGAGGAGGCTCCACCTACTTCATGCTCATTCTCAGCAACCCGAGACGTGCAGGACTCCGCGCCAACTCCCCCGGGACTGGGCGAATCTTCGACGCCTCGCCAAGATTCAGGTCCTGGGACACATCAGCCCGCGAGAGCAACACCGGCAGGGACTCCACCATGTCTTTCGTGGTCGAGTTCGACCACCGGCCTCACGGAGACACCGCCGACTACACAGTGGACTACCGCACCGAAGCGGTCACCGCGACCGCTGGCTCCGACTACGAGTCCGTCAGAGGCACCCTCACCTGGGCGCCGGGCGATGGGGACAAGCAGGTCGACGTCACCATAAAAGACGACGAAATCCAGGACAACGGCGAGACCTTCCGCCTGGTCCTCAGCAACCCCAGCAACGGCGCGCAGTTACACCGCACCGCGGCAACCGTAATCGGCACGATCCTGAACCACGATTCCGAGGGCCTGACCGCGACCTTCCCGGCCAGCGCCTACGCGTCGAAGTCCCATAAGGGACCCACCGACCGGCCGCAGGTTGTGGTGGCGTTCAACAGCGCCGTCGCGTCGATCAGCACCACCACACCTTCGGCGGTAGTGAACGGCGCGTCCATAACGTCGGTCCAAGCCCACACTGAGGACGGTCTGCAGAATGCCCAGATCTTCATCCTGGAGCCTGACGGGAACGACGACATCACATTCACCCTCGTCGCCAACGTCGCCTGCGCTTCGGGCGGCATCTGCTCCGGAACCGGGACGCCAATCACCCAGGTTCCGTCCGCGCACACCATTCCCGCCAAACAGACCGCCACGACCGGCCAGCTGTCCGTAGCCGACACGGCTGCCAGCGAGGAGGACGACTCGACCATCGACTTCGTCGTGACGCTCAACCCCGCCAGCGACGAGAACGTAACCGTCGGATATGCCACCGCCAACGGCAGCGCCAGCGCCGGCTCGGATTACACCGCCAAGAGCGGCTCCCTCACGTTCAACGCTGGCGACACCACGAAGACCATACAGGTCTCAATCATCGACGACACCGTCGTCGACAACAACGAGACCCTCACCATCACACTCAGCAACGCCTCAGGCGCCGAGATCAGCGATGGCCAGGCCACCGGTACCATCACCGACGGGGACACAGTAACCAGTCCCCTCACGGCTGCATTCCAGGAACTGCCCAGCAGCCACGACGGCTCCACAGCCTTCACCTTCCAGGTCCGCTTCAGCGAGGATGTCGGCTCAGCTACGTGAACATGCGCGATGATGCTTTCAACCTCGACGACGGCGACGTAACAACGGCGCGCAGAGTCGACGGACGCCACGACCTCTGGGAGATCACCGTCGAACCCGACGACAACAGCGACGTCGTCATCACGCTGCCCGCCAACCGGTCCTGCACCACCGCCGGAGCAATCTGCACCAGGGAAGACACCCCGCGGCAGTTGACCAACAGTCCATCGGCCACGGTGCCAGGGCCCACCGAGGAGCCACCTACCAACCAATCAGCCACCGGCGCACCGACAATCAGCGGCACTCCCCAGGTTGAGCAGACCCTCACCGCGGACACGTCCTCGATCAACGACCAGGACGGTCTCACGAACGTTTCCTACGCCTACCAATGGCTGGCCGCAGGAACCGCCATCAGCGGCGGCACCGGCTCCAGCCTGGCTCTCACTGCCAGCCAGCAAGGACAAACCATCCAGGTGCGGGTGGACTTCGAGGACGACGCCGGCAACGCCGAGTCCCTGACCAGCGTGGCCACGGACCCCGTCGCAGCGGCAGAGCAGGCCAACAATGCGCCCACCGGCCTGCCCAGCATCAGCGGGACCGCCCAGGTCGGCGAGACCCTGACGGCCAGCACCTCGAACATCGAAGACGAGGACGGCCTCGACCACGTTTCCTACCGGTACCAGTGGGTCCGGAACGACGGGACCGATGACGCCGACATAGCGGGAGGGACGGGCTCCACCTACATCCTGGTCGACGCCGACGAGGGCCGGACCATCAGGGTGAAGGTCTCGTTCACCGACGATGCCGCCAACGATGAGTCGCTGACCAGCGCCGCCACCGAGACGGTGCTGGCAAGGCCCAACAGGGCAGCCGCCGGCCTGCCCACCATCAGCGGCACTCCACAGGTTGAGCAGACGCTCACCGCGGATACCTCGAGCATCTCGGACGAGGACGGGCTGGACAACGTGTCCTACGGCTACCAGTGGTTGGCCGCGGGAACCGCCATCTCGGGGGCCACCGGCTCCAGCTACCAGCTCACCAGCGCCGAGCAGGGCAAGACCATCCAGGTGCGGGTGACCTTCACCGACGACCGCAACAACAGCGAGTCCCTGACCAGCGTGGCCACCGACCCGGTGGCGGCGAGGCCGGTGCCGCTGACCGCCACCTTCAGCAACGTGCCGACCAGCCACAGCGGCAGCGGAGAGTTCACCTTCGACCTCGCGTTCAGCGAGAACTTCGAACTCAGCTACAAAACGTTGCGCGACCACGCGTTTACGGAGGATGACCACGGCCCGGTCACCAGGGCTCAACGCAAGGTGCAGGGCAGCAACCAGACCTGGACCATCACCGTCGAACCCAGCGGCAACGGCGCAATCACCATCACCCTGCCCGCAACCACCGACTGCGATGACGACGGCGCGATCTGCACCGGCGACGGACGCAAGCTGTCGAACTCAAACTCGGTCTCGGTCTCCGGACCAAGCTAGCCAGCCAGGTACACCAAGCACAGCAGCGGCGAGGCAAGCACCCTCGCCGCCGCGAGTATCTCTCACCACACCAAACGTTTTCGCCAACAGGGACCTTTTCCCACGCGGACCCGCGTACGCACACACCAGCGCCATCCGTCCCTGGCGCTTGAGCGCCGTACCGACGCGTCACCGCCAGGCCGCCGCGCAGCCGCGCGCCTAACTCCACGGGTCGCCCACCAGGCTGGCCTGCACCGCCCAGATCACCATCTGATGCCTGGTCTCGAACCCCAGCTTCTTCTGCACGGCGGACAACGCGTTCCGCACCGTAAACACCTTGATGTTCCTGATCTCCCCGATTTCCTGATAGGTCAGCCCACTGGCGAACAACTGCAGTATTTCTTTCTCCCGACCCGTCAAGGTCGCCACGCGTTCCCACGCAGCAATGCTCCTCGGGCTGCGCACCGCCTGAGCCAACCGCCGCGCCGCATCCCCGGTGATCCGGAACTCTCCATAGGCGACCTCCCACAGAGCCGCCAGGAAATCCTCCTTGCCGGGATACTCCCGCAGGTAGCCGACCACACCCGCCGCGAGCGATGGCTCGACCGAGCCCGGCTCCCCCGACGCGGCACGCATCAGCACCTTGGTGTCCGGAAACCGTTCCGTGATCTCCCGGCACGCCTCGGTGCCGTAGGACACGGGCGCCCTCACGCCCATGACCACCACGTCAGCGACGACTTCCCGAAGCAACCGCAGCGCCTCCCGTCCATCGCGGGCCCGAGCCGCCACGCGGTACTCTCCGGTGTTCTCCACCAAGAACCTATCCTAAAAACTGGTGGAAACTTGCAGGGGGAGTCGCGGGAAAGCGAGCTGGGGTTGCATCTAGACTGGGGCAATGACGAAATCGAAAGACCCCAAGCCGCCGCGTCCGAAGCGTGCTGGCCCAGCCACCAGGACCAATCCCACCACCGGCGCGTTCCAGGTCTCCGACGAGCTCTGGGAGGTGCTGGCACCGTTGATCCCCGAGCATGTGAACACCCATCGTTTCGGCGGCGGCCGGCCCCGGGTCCCTGACCGCACCTGCGCCAATGGCATCTTCTACGTGCTGCGCACCGGCTGTCAGTGGAAGGCGTTGGACGCCACGGGCATCTGCTCCGGCTCCACCGCCCACCTGCGGTTTCAGGAATGGGTCGCCGCTGGGGTGTTTCTGGAGCTGTGGCGGGTGGGACTGAAACGCTATGACGAACTGAAGGGGCTGGACTGGAGTTGGTTGAGTATGGACGGGGCCATGACCAAATCACCCTTGGGCGGGGGGAAAAACAGGCCCCAACCCCACTGACCGAGGCAAAGGCGGCGTCAAGCGCAGCCTGTTGACCGAAGCTGAGGGCATTCCGGTGGGTCTGGCGGTGGACGGCGCCAACCGTCATGACATGAAGCTGGTGCGGGCCACGGTGGACAGCCTGCCGGTGCCCCGACCAGCGCCCACTCCGGACCAACCCCAGGGCATGTGCTATGACTTTGACGAGGTGCGCCGCACGTTGGAGGAGTTCGGCTTCACCGCCCACATCCGCAGTCGGGGCGAGGAGGCGAAGGCGATCAAAAAGGAGGCTGGGTTCAAGGCGCGGCGCTGGGTGGTGGAACGAACCCACGGCTGGCTGAACCGTTTCCGGCGCATCCTCGTGCGCTGGGACAAGTCCCCCGACAACTACATCGCCTTTCTTCATTTCGCTTGCGCCTTGATCGCCCTCAGAGCCGCCGGGTTATTAGGATAGGCACCAAGTCGCCCAGCAGGTCCCTGATGATGCGCTCCTCGTCGACCAGCATCACGCTGACCCGAGTGTCAACGGCCATTTGCTTCCCTCCTCATCGAGTCGAGATTCCAACGCGGCAGCACACATCACCTACCGGTTCCACAGCGACGGGTCGGTACCACCGACCGCACGCTTGACCTGTGGATAACCCATAAGTATATTGCCATATAAGTGTATAACAAGCAGATCAGCCATGATTATCATACGCAATGGTATGTGAAACATGTGGTTATCAACGGTGAAAACCCCGAGTGCCCGGCACCGAACGGGAAGTCACGCCAAACGATCACGTGGTTCCCCCATGGACGTGAACCAGGCGCCTGGTGAAAACCCCGAAGCGAGAGCGTGCCAGCAGGAAACAGCACTCGAGAGATTGATGGGATTCAAAGGCAAACGCGGACCGACTCGTTACGAGACCAGGAACTTCCGCCCCGACGCGCCAGAACGCGAACTTGTCCGGCGTCGCAGCCCGCCGCCCATGACGCCGTGGCGATGCCCGCCCCAGCAACCAGACTTCGAGGCCGCGCGGAAAAGGCGCGGTCACCGTCACCCTGCCGCAGACGACCGGCTGCGCCGCCGCCGGAGCCATCTGCACCCATGACAAACGGAAGTTGTCCCATGCGACCTCGGTCTCCGTTTCACACCCACGCGAGGCCACCGGCGCCCCGGCTGGCCTCGCAAGCCACTCTGAGGAACCCGCAACGCAAGTGAGACCACCATGAGTTGCACAACGTATCGAGTCGCCGCCCAGGATGGCTCAGCCGCCCACACGCCTTCTCAAAACCAGTAGCAGAACCCCCAAGGGGCACCGTATGAGCGCCGCCGCCGTCGAAGAAGCCCTCCGCGAGATCATGGAGACCGTGGACCAGTCCGGCCATCGGCTCGCCGAGCACAAGGCCGGCATAAGGTACGCGATTGTCGACCCCATCCTGTGGGCCCTGGGCTGGAGCACCTGGCTGCCCTGGGAATGCCAACCGGACCATGACCTGGGCCGGCGGGGCCAGGTGGACCACGCGCTTTTCGACGGCAACCGGCGGATCGCGGTTTTCATTGAAATCCAGAAAGCGCGTCCCCGACGACGCGACCGCATCCGGCTGTGGGAGCACACCCGCGGGATGACCCGCGGGGTGGGCGTGCTGACCTCGGGATTCTATTGGGAGATCTATGGCCTGAGCGTCAGGGCCCGCAACATTGACCACCAGCGCGTGGCGAGGCTGGCTCTGGACCCCGCCGCGCCCGATGATTTTCAGCGCGTTGCCGACGCTCTGCACCACTGGCTGGACCGGAGCAATTGGCCATGACGCCGGCGGAAGGAAGCTCTCACTGCAGTGTGTGGGTGAAACCGGATGGTTCCGCCAAGGCGAGAAGCAGCCGAGACCGACCACGCCTCCGGCCCGACCCGTGGTGTCGGGTACGGCGCGGAGGTAGCAGGTATGTCAACGAACCGACACAGCGCGGCGCAGCGGGCGGCAATCTACGCCAGTACGTCCAGCCGCAGCATGGCGTTCATAAGGGGCCAGCTCGACGTGGCGCGAAGCCACGCCGAGCGCACCGGCCTTGAGGTGGTCAGGGAGTACGTCGACCTCCGGGGGAGCAGAGCCCAGTTGCTCCGGATGATGGCCGATGCCGCGGCGGATGATCCCCCGTTCCGGAAGGTGGTGGTGTCCGACCTCAGCCGCGTCTCCCGACGCTTTGACGAACTCAACGGGTACCGGGAGAGGCTGGCAGCCCACGGCGTGGAGCTCATTTCGGTCACCGTATCCGAGGCCGGCGTTCCCGTTTCGGGCATCGGGGAATACCTCACCAGCTTGCACTCCGAACAGGTCCGTCGCGGCATGAGGGCGGCCGCCCAGCGGGGCTTCTACGTGTTCGCCAACGCGCCCTACGGTTACCGCAAGGTTGCCGCCCGGGACCGGGGCGTCCGCCGCTACACGCTCGAACTGGACCCGTCGGCATGGGAGACGGTGCGCATGATCTTCGACCTGCGCCTTGAGGGCGCCTCCCTGCTCGAGATCGCGGCGGAACTGAACGCCGTTGGAGCCAGGTCGCCGACGGTCGGCCGGTGGCGTGGGCGACACGTCAGCCGCATCCTGAGCAGCGAGGTCTACTGCGGCGTCAGCGTGGCGGCGAGGCAGGACATGCAGGACCCCGACACCGCGGTGCGGGCGCCCAACGCTTTCCCGGCAATCGTGAGCCAGGAGGAGTTCGACCGGGTGCAGAGAATGCGGGAGACCCTGCGTTCATGACCGGCAGTTCTCTGCGCCAGGAAGCAGGTCCGGCCGGGGACAATTTCGAGCAACGTGATTGGAGGATTATCATGGTCGGAGCAGCGAGTTGGAATATCAACCGGAGCGCGCCCGCGCTCCGGAGGTTGGTGGGGCCATGAGCACAATATGGCGCGTCCCCAACCCATCGAGTTCGCTCACCGTGCCGATGGCGGATGGAGCAACGGTGACCGTCCGACGCCACGGGCGCCAGGACGGGCCCCGATTGCTGTTCAGCCACGGCTGCGGTTTTGCCGCGGACCTGTACCTGCCCTATTGGTCCCTCCTGTTGGACCGCTTTGACCTCCTGGTGTTCGACATTCGTTCCCACGGGCAGAACCCGGTCAGCGAGCGCAGGAAACAGAACTTTCCCTCTTTCGTTTCAGATTTGGGGGCGATCCTGGGGGCGGTCGCCGACGAGTACGGGTCCAAACCGGCCGCCGGAGTTTTTCACTCCGTGTCGGCTCTGGCCGCCCTGCTGTTCGAGCAGTTCCACGGCGGCTTCGCCGGTCTGGTTCTCTTCGACCCCCCGATCCGGCCGCCGGGCAGGCGTCCGGAGGACAGTGAGCCCATCGGCCGGCACATGAGCGAGTCCACCCTGCAGCGGCCGGCGTGGTTTGAAACCCGGGAGGATTTCGTTTTGAGCGTCGGCCGTAACCCGGTCTTCGGTCGCCTGCGCCCGGGTGTGGCGGGCCTGATGGCGGAAACCCTGCTGCGTCCAGCCCAGGACGGCGGTTACGAGTTGTGTTGCCCGCCGGGATACGAAGCCCAGGTTTACGAATACGCCTTCGGCTGGGCGATGCAGCTTGAGCTCGACGAGGTCGCGTGCCCGGTGAAGGTGATCGGCTCCGACCCGACCACGGCGTTCTCGTTCATGCCGAGCCTGGATCTGAGCGAGCTGACCGGATTGGGCTACGATTTCCTGCCGGAAACCACGCATATGCTGCCCCTGGAGGAACCGGAGCGGTGCGCCCGTCTCACCGTGGAATTCCTGCAACGGCACAACCTGGCGTGACGGGCCTTCCCGAGGCTTGATGGGCTCCCGCGTGGTTTCCGGGGGCATCCATCTGAACGAACCCGCGCGCTTCCGTCCGGTCGGGAGGGCGGCAACGCCAGCCTGGCGCGGCAGGAAGCGCAGCCTGGGACCAATGCTGGCGGTGGTGTGGACCGTCGCCAGCGTGTGGGCAACATTGGCGTGCGGCGCCGACGCGGAGGAGCGATTGCTGCGCGATTACGCCGAGTGCCTGGTTGACTCCAACAGCGCCTTGCACCGGAGGCACGTGGAGAGTCGTATCGGCACGATCCCGCTGAGCGCGGAGGGGATGGAACGTTCGTTGATCCGGCAGTTGGAACGCGGAACGCTCACCAGGGATGAGATAAAAAACAGCTATTCCCGGCACTGCGATTAGGCTTCAACCGAGTGCAGATCCCGAGTGCGGCATCATTTTGGAAGCCGGCAAAGTGGAGCAATGCACGGATGCGCCGCATCTCGCCGACAGCTGGAGAATAACGGAGAGCGAGGCGGTAATGCGACCGCGGAGCGCTCGTCGTGTATTGGACTTTGACGGATCAACGGATGCCGGGCCATTGTCTGGAGGTTGGTCAGGGCAGCGGTCACCGCGCCGTCCCGCTACACCCAGGGCCGGCGCTTGGAGAAGGCCTTGGCGGACTCCGATGTGGACAGGCCGCGCTGTTCCAGCAGCATGAGGGTCATGCGACGGAACTCCTCCCGGTCGTGGCCCGTGATGACGGCCTGCTCGTGGGCCTCGGAGATGGCCACCGGATAGCCCAGGCCCAGCTCGCACTGTTTCACCAGCATGGCGTGGCTGAGGGCCAGGAGCTCGGGATCACCGGCCAGCCAGTCGGGCACCTCGACCCGTGCGATCTCGCCGCCGCCGTTCAGGTAGTAGAAGTGGCTCCACTCCTGGCCGGTGGCCAGCCCCAGGGCGAAGCGTGCCGCCAGGTGGCTGGAGCGGTACAGCGGCGAGCGGTGGCCCGGTTCCAGCAGGAGCTCGAACAGCTCCCGGTCGTCGAAGCCCGCCGCCCCGTCGCAGGTTTCCGACTGGGAATGGCGGGCGGTGCAGAGGCGGTTGCAGTCGGCGTCGCCCTGGTCGCAGAGCATGAGGCGCACGGCGCCGGCCGCCTCGGTGGTGCGCGGCCGGGAGGTGTAGGCGGCCACCGCCACCGGACGCCGGTCGGTGGATGCCGCTCGCAGGTGGGTCAGGGCGGGCTCGCTGAACAAATGGCAGTCGAAATCCTTTCCGTAGGTGATGATGCAGCCGCCGAGGTTGATGAGGTGGCAGCGCAGGGGCAGGTGGCGGTCCACGTCGATGTGGGAGCCGTCCACCGATAGCGCGACCCAATCCTGGGGAACCTCGGGCGGCGGCCGGCTGCCCAGCAGGCCCTCGGGGCCGGTGCGGGCGGAGATGTAGGGACGCCGTCCCACCGCGGCGGTGCGGAAGGCCGCCTCGTCGTCGGCCACGTTGAGAGCACGGTCCACGGCATCGTCCAGGCGGTGGGCTCGGGTTGCGGCGTCATTGACCACGCCGTCCAGCGTGGACAGCAGTTGGTGAGTGGTGAGGCCCAGGTCCAGCGCCATGCTATCGGATGAACGCTTCGGTCAGGGGAGGACGCCGATGCGGAACTTTTTGGTGCCGCACTCCACACAGACGGAGCGGGTGGCCGCACGGCCGTTCTTCATGGTGACGGCCTCGATGTCTTTCGAGGCGGTCTTGGCCTTGCACTTGACGCAGTAAATCTCCACGGCTTCGGAGGGGGTGGTCATGGATGAAAACTCCGGTATGGAATGACATAATTCTAACCCATGAGGTCGGAGCATCGGCGGCCACGCCGTCGGGCGGCGTCCTCTGCTGCATGATTGCGGAGACGCCAGCGAGCGTAGCGGAGTGTCAGACATGACGAAGATGAGCGTGGAGATCGAGGGCAGCGTCGACGAGGTGATCGGTGTGCTGCGGCAGCTCGGTATCGCAGGGCGCCACGCAACCGCGGGTGATGCTGACCGGTCAACGGAGAGACCTGGTGATGGCGCCGGGGAGACCGCGCCAGCAGCCCAAGCGCAGGTGATGACGGTAACCCACGCGGCTCCTCCCGGGGAATGGACGGAGACGCTCGCCCGCGATTTCCTGTCCGGTCTGCAGCCGGCTGCCCGACGGATGGCGCTGCACGTCTGGCGGGCCGGTGAAAGGGGCATCCATCGGAGCGCCCTGTGCCAGCGTGCGGAGTTGACGCCGACGGAGCCGCGCTCGTTGCTGATGCGGATGTACCACGCGCTGCGGCGGTTGCAGCGGGAGCGGGGGATGGCGCTGTCGCGGCCGGTGGCGGCCAACAGCCCGTTGCAGACCTACTTCATCAACGCCGACTTTGCCGCGGTGGTGGCGTCCCAGATGTTCGGCGAGAGGATGCCGGACCAGCTGGCCGACGGCGGGGGCCGCCCCTGATGGATCCCCGTCGTGTGTCGCTTCGGGAGAGCCAACTGTGCATCAGTTGTGGAATGCGCTGACGATGATGGTCTGCCGGTGGATCGTATTGGCCGGCGGGGTGGACGCCGACGACAGGATGGTGCATCGCTACGCCGGATGCCTGGCGGACGCCAACACCGTTTGCATCGCCGGAACGCCTCCAGCGCCGTGGGGACGGTGCCGCTGAGCGGCCGAGGCGGTGGAGGAGCGGTTGTGCGCTCAACTGGAGCGGGGAGAGGTCACGATGGCGGAGATCAGGGCCGACTACGCCCGCCACTGCGAATAGGTGTGGGCGGGAGTTCCGGAAATGGCGTCTGCATAAGGTACTTGGGCTGGGGCGCAGTCCGGTATCAAAAGCCTCCAGGACCAAATTGCATCGCCTTTATCCCTTCCATGCCAAGTTTGATTGAGCGCTAGCCATACGACGACGGCTTTAGTGAGGCAATGTGTCCCTCGCCAGGTGAGAGTCCCATGCGGTCTCGTCGTCAGCGCTGTGGGCGGGGCACGCACTTCCTCAGTCCCGTCTGACGTTCCCGTGCCATTGGGGGCAGTTGTTGCATTAAACTGGCAATGCGTACCACCATGTCCCCGCGGCAGTCCGGCTACATTGATACCGAGGAACCCTGGATTGTGAGTTTTCCGGCGCCTGGGTAATGGAGAGACGAGTGATGGAGAGATGAGTGATGGAGTTCTCCGAGCTTGAAGTCCTGTCCTTTCTGATTTCCGCCGGTCAGGTGTTCATCATGGTGCCCGGTCTGGCGCTCTTCTACGGCGGGCTGGTGCGCCATAAAAACGTCATTGGGACGATGATGCACTCCATCACTGCGATCAGCGTAGTGAGCGTGCTGTGGGTGCTGTGGGGCTACAGCCTGGCGTTCGGCAACAGCGCGGGCGGTCTGGGGTTCGTGGGAGACCTCTCCAAGTTCGGGATGGTTGGGGTGGGCCTCCACGAGCAGTCATTCATGGTTTTCCAGGGAATGTTCGCCGTCATCACCGTGGCCCTCATTTCGGGCGGGTTCGCCGAGCGTTTCAAGTTTCCCACCTACGTCGTCTTCGCCGGAGTGTGGGTAACCGTCGTTTACGCCCCCCTGGCCCACTGGGTCTGGGGCGGCGGCTGGTTGGGCAATCTGGGCAGCGTGCTGGGGATGAGCGAAGCGGGGTTGGCCCTGGACTTCGCCGGAGGAACCGTCGTACACATCGCATCGGGCTCGGCGGCGTTGGCGGCCGCATGCATAGTGGGTCAGCGCATCGGTTTCGGATCGGTAACCGTGACGCCCCACAACGTGCCGTTGGTGATGCTGGGGGCGGGCCTGTTGTGGTTCGGGTGGTTCGGATTCAACGCGGGCAGCAGCTTCAATCTCTCCACTGAGGCCGCGGTCAATGCCTTCGTCGTCACCAACACATCCGCGGCGGCGGGAATGGGGTCCTGGTCGGTCGTCTCGTGGATACTCACCAAGCGACAGTCGGGCAGTGGGGCGGCGGCCGGTGCGGTGGCGGGCCTGGTGGCCATCACTCCGGCGGCGGGATTTGTGGGCGTAATGCCGGCCCTGATCATCGGGGGCGTGTCCGGCGCAATCTGTTTTGCCGCCGTTGAGCTGGTTCACCGGCTGCGCGTTGACGACTCCCTGGACGTGTTCGGCATCCACGGCGTTGGCGGGATGTGGGGCGCCGTTGCTACGGGCGTCTTCGTGGGCATCGGTTTCGGCGCGCTGGAAGCCGACGTATCGCGGCTGGAACAGATTTTTTACCAGGTGGTTGGCATTCTGGCCGCGTTTGCCTGGTCATTCGTCATGACCGGCGTAATCCTGCTGGTGTTGAAGCACACCATGGGTCTCCGGCTCAGTGAACCGGATGAGGAGAGGGGCGTCGACCTGTCGCAGCATGGAGAAGCGTGAACCGCGCAACTGCTCACTTCCACTCGACTTGGAAATGGAGTAGGTTTCCGGCCAGCCAGCGTTGATGCATGGCCGCGCCCGGCCACCTGGCGCGGCAATCCGTTCCCGTCGGGCCAGCGTAATTACCAGTGACGGCGCTGGGCGGCAAACGGCGCCGATCACCCCCTTACCCCCTCGCCGGTAGATCCGGCGGGGGCTTTTTCACCCACAAATTGACGCGCCCCGCGCCGGAAGGCGCTGTTCCCCTCCGGCAGGCCGGATACGGTGACCAAATCCGGCCCCCTTTCCTGAGGCGAGGGGTATCAATAGCGGCCCGTGTAGATGGCATCCTGGCGGGGACGATCGGATTGCGATTTCCAGCGCGGCGACGGTGGGGTGGCGAGGCCTGGCGACGAATGGCAGGCAACTGGGCAGCGATTTCCGCAATCCGGCGCGTGGAAATCAGGGCGGCGGAAATCGCAATCGGGCCGGTGGCGACACGCCCCGCACGAATCGATTTACGTAATGACCCTTGCGCGAACCACACTGGGTATCAATAAGACGAATGGCAGGCATGAGTAACGCGCGAATCAGGTCCACCGATGCGGGGCGGCGGTTCTTGCCGACGAGGCTGACCAGCTATCCCGCATTTCGTGGCTGGATCCGCCATGAGGCCTTGTGCGATCGGAGTTCACTAACATTTGATTTGAGGCAATGTGCCTCCGGCAACGGTGGGATGTCTGATCGGGCTCGGCTTGCCTTCAGATTGGTAGGTCTTGCCGATGAAGATGGTGCGGATGGACGACAGAATAGACGGTTAACGCGGTCGGCTCGACGCCGTCGTGCAAGACTTTTGGGTGGCACTCTCCGATATAATAAAACAAAAACGTGGCAGGGCGACTGCCAGATTGAGAATAGGGTATCCAAATGAAGGTCTTGACGCTCGTGGCAAAGAACTATCGCAGTATCAGGGATGCACGTATTGAGCTAGGGGACTTGACTCTTTTCATCGGAGCCAACGCGTCGGGGAAAAGCGCGATACTCGATGCGCTCAGGTTTTTGAGCGAAGCTGTTCAATCGCGCGATTTCCGCTCTCCAGTTTTTTCCCGAGGAGGGATTCTCAACATGGCCTGGAAGGGGCAGGAAGCATCGCAGATAGAGTTGACCGTCACAATCGAGGGCGAAAAGCGTTTTGAGTGGTTCGTGCGGCTCACGAGACAATCGTATGAATTTTATATCGAGGAATACGTCCAAGAAATTCCCCCAGGTAATCCGCCGATTCAGTTGCTCAGCGCGGAAATGGGGCGAGGCTGGTGGTGGTCCGGAGAAAAAGGAGAGCGAGTTAATCTCCTGCAGGGGGCATCCACCTGCGCCCTCGCGGCCGCGTCTGCGGATGCTTCATTCCCCGCTCGCGAGCTCTCGGAATTCATCGAGAAGTGGGGATTCTTCGACCCCAGCCCATTCTTGCTGCGCAGGGATTGGAACCTCGCGGACTCCAACAATTTCGACCCCTACGGACGGAATCTCGGTGAGACGCTATATGCCTTGAAGGCATCGTGCCCTGAAGTCCTGGACAAAGTTATTTCCGCAACCCATTCGATCGTGGGACTCCCCACCCGAATTGAGCCGAGGGAGTCCGAAGACCGGTTCTACTTTGTGCAAGATGAGCCGGGGCTCCGGTTCCCGGTGAACCAGATGGGTGTATCGAGCGGCACGCTGCGCGTGCTCGCGCTGATGACCGCCCTCTACGGGCAACCGGGCACGGCGCTGATTGGAATAGAGGAGCCGGAGAACTACATCCATCCGTCCGCCCTTTCGTCGCTGGTCGACCACGTGATTAGCGCACGCCATAGGGCACAATTCATGGTTACGACCCACTCACCTTTATTGCTGGACTTCGTGAACGAACCTGCGGCCGTGAATGTGGTCAGACGTGATGAAATGGGCACGTGCGTCTTGAAGGAGAACGATCCGGACGGTGTGCGACGAGCTTTGGAAGCGTCAGGGTTTGGCCTTGGCGAATACTACGAAACCAAGGGTTTTGGAGGGTAGCGGACTTGCACAAGCGTGTAGTAATCATTGCTTCCGGCGAGACGGAACGGCGGGCTCTTCCGTATTTGATTGCGCATCTGCGCGATGACGACATTGACATGAGCGTCCGGATTCCGGCCAGAAACGGGTCGCTTAGGGTAGAAACTGTCCATAAAATCATGCAGTCTGCGATGTACGATTCTCCGGAGGGTCCGCCTGACAAGTACGTGGTTCTGATCGATGTTGATGGCAAAGAACCTGGTGAAGCCTTGGGTGATATACGAAGGCGCTTGACAGCCCGGCTCGGCGATCAGTTCGAACCGGACGTTCAGTACGCTTATGCCCAGTGGCATCTCGAAGCATGGTACTTTGCCGACGCCGCCAGTCTCAGAGGGTATCTTGATGGTCGGTCCCTAGGCAATGTTGATACCTCGCAACCTGATGACATTGAGAACCCGAAGCTTCACCTCAAGCACTTGCTGGGCGAGCGTTTCTACACTGCGCGAGTGTCTGAAGATATAGCGGGAGTGTTGGACGCGTCGATAATAGCCCAGCGCAGTCCCAGCTTTCGCGGCTTTTTGGAGGCGGTCAAGAACGGTGACAATGCCCAGGGATGAGTGACCCGTTTATCTGTTGAAGGAGATGTGCCAACTTTCAGCAACATTGACCGAATAGTCGGTGATATTTTCAGGGTCATTGACCACCTTGGGAGCCAGATCGGCGACCATCGTCGCACTTTGATTTGAGGTGCAGCGAGGGCGTACCGAGTGGTTCCCGGAATGGGGATATGAGAAGTCATCCGCCGCTGGCAGGCGGGAATAAACCAGGGACAGATGGTGGCCAGGTGACTGTTCTAGTTCCGACACGACCGGACCTTGTGGTGGTGCCAATGGGTGTTCTCAAAGTTCGCCAATTGATGGCGCAAGGAGCACGATTGGCCGCGTTGTAGCGTCTATCTGATCCGAAAGCCTCCGCAGACTCCCAAGAACAGCGAGAACTGCAGGACATGCTCCCGGACCAGCTCGAAGGGGCTGGCCGGCTGCATATTGGTTTCCTGGGCCAGCTCAGTCTGGAACATGCTGTTCCCGAGCAGGTCGGGCCGTACCAGATAGTCTTCTTCGTGACATTGCGCCGCAGCCTGCTCAAAGCGGCCGTCAGCCAGCGATTGCATCAGCCTCAATCCCAGAGTCGCCGCGTCAGCGCGGCTCAATCCCTGGCCGTCGTTGGCCAGCCAGTCCTCAATTTCGCCTGTGATGTCTGATGTGTCAAGGGCGGAGCAAAACTGTACCACTTGGGTGTCGTAGGTCAGCGAAAATGTCACTCCGTTACGCTGCCATGGTATCCGATGTCGACGGATTGGGCACCATCCGCTGCTTCCATCCTGGAGGACCTCCGGCCTCCAGATAACTCCTGACGGTGGACCGGTGGATGCCCAACTCCCGTTCGATTGCCCGCAGCGACATGCCCTTGCGCCGGGCTTTCTGGACCGCTTTCCATCGCTCCTTCTGGAGGAAGGTCGGCTTGCGTGGAGCGACAGTCAGCGATGGCACGGCGGCGGGCTCACCATCGGTAACGCTCACTTCATCCGCCTCGGGTTCCTGACTTGAGACCAGCGGAGCCAGGTGCGCTGTCCAGCGGTCATCCCAGTGGTTTACCCCGATGGGCGCAACCGGGGAGACGGCGGGAGGCTGGTGGCCGTTGCGGAGGGATGCCGGACCTGGCAGGGCCTCCTGAGCAGCGACGATGCGCCCCTCGTGGCGTACCTTGAGCTGACCATCCAGCCCCTCCAGGACTTCCACCGTCGCCCCGGCATAGCTGGGGCGTTCCGGCGCCGGCAGCAGTTGGAGCGTGCGCAACTGGAACCGCACCGTGTTGTCCTTGTCCACCTTCCGGCGGTGCTTGAAACACAGGACCTGTTCCAGGCGTAGCTCCGGGTCCAGGGGCCGGACGCTGGCTCGGAGCACTGCGGGGGAACGCCGAAGCGCCGGTTGAACCGAGGCACAAACCCATTGAGCACAGCCCGTGCCTGCTCCAGGGTGGTTGCGCCGGCCAGCCGCAGTTCGGCAACCAACCGGTCCTGAAAGGTGCCCGCCGTTCGCTCAACACGTCCCTTGGCCTGGGGCGACTGGGCGAAGATCATCTGGGTCCCCAGCTCATCCATGGCCCGGCTGAACTGGGTGGGCCCTGAGGGGAGGCCGGATCCCGGGGTGTGCTTGAACACTGCGTGGCGATCGGTGTAGAGAGCCACGGGCACGCCGCGACGCTCCACCAAGGCGCGGATCATCAGGAAGTAACTGTGGGAGTCCTCCTGCTCACAGAACCAGGCGCTCACCACCTTGCCGGTGGCATCGTCCACCGCGATCAGCAACGGGAACGGCGGGGCCTGATCCCCCAACCACGGGTGATAGCTGCCGTCCATCTGGATCAGCATGCCCTCCCGGGGCATACGTTGCCGACGAACCCGGTGTTTGGGTGGACGGCGGCGCCGGGGACTGCTCACTCCAGCGTCCAGTAAGACCCGCCGCAGGGTGGTCCTGCCGATGTGAATGCCTTCCCGCTCCGCCAGCAGCTCCGCGAGGTGGGTGTGGTTGACGCCAGCGTACCGGGTGCGAGCCAGGCGCGCCACTTCGGCGACCAGCGCCTCGGGCGTGGCGTTGACGGGTCGGCGACCACGGTGGCCATGGGCCAAAGCCGCCGCACCGTGTTCACGGTAGGCTGCCAGGATGCGGAGGGTGTGGCGGGAAGTTACTCCCATCAGCTCGGCTGCCTGGTCCAAGGTCATGTGCTCTTCTGCCAGGCTGTTGAGAACCTGAAGTCTGCTTTGTTCTTTTGGGGTCAATGTCACATTCTCCATAGTGTGACATTTTCCCTGACCAGTTAGCTACTGACCGAATCGTAGACCATCGACAGAATGACGGGTTATTAACCGTACCACCTAAATTGCCACGATATCGACTGAAGACCGCTTTCTGGACGGGCCGAAACAGACGATGATAATATCCGGCGAAGAAAATCCCAGCCTAGGCTGCTCTTGGTTGGGCTATCCAGCATATCGAAACCAAGCCGGGCCAGGCTCTGCCCATTTAACCCAATTGAATGGCAGCCCTATGCCGGTTCGAGCCCAGGATAACAAAGGAAGGGGTACGCACGTGGCAGATTTGCAAGTTACTACTATGAGTGGTACCAGCTCCATGCTTGGGGAAGCATCAATTGAAGAATTGCGGGGGAACCTGAGCGGAGAATTGGTCCTGCCTTGGGATGACAGCTACCACGAATCCCGCCAGGTTTGGAATGCCAATATCGACAAGCATCCGGCTCTCATGGCGTATTGCGCCGGAGTCGCAGACGTCATCGATGCGGTCAACTTCGCCCGAGACAACAATCTGTTGCTGTCCGTCCGGGGCGGCGGTCACAATTTCCCTGGCACTTGCGTAGCCGATAACGGGATGGTCATTGACCTGTCCCGGATGAACAGTGTACGCGTCGATCCGGTACGGCGCACTGCCAGAGCTGCAGGCGGCGCCAAGTGGGGTCAGTTTGACCGGGAGACACAGGCCTTCGGACTGGCCTCCACCGGCGGAACCAACTACGACACCGGTATCGGCGGGTTGACCCTGGGCGGCGGTATGGGTTGGTTGGGTGGCAAGCATGGCTTGGCCCTAGACAACCTGATTGGGGTAGACATAGTAACTGCCGACGGGCAGCTCCGCGTCGCTAACTCAACCGAGAATCCAGATCTGTTCTGGTCGGTGCGCGGCGGGGGAGGTAACTTCGGCGTAGTAACTTCCTTCGAGTACCAACTCCACCCAGTGGGTCCGGTAACGGTTGGTATGGTCATCTTCCCCCTGGACCAGGCCAAGGAGATTCTCCAGTTTTACAACGAGTTCGCCGCTAATGTCCCCGACGAATTGAACACTGTCAGCGCATTGGCCACCCTGCCAGATGGTACGCCGGTAGTAGGCATAGTGGGTTGCTACAATGGGTCCCTGATCGAGGGAGAGAAGGCGTTGGAACCCCTGAGGAAGCTGGGCGAGCCCGTGGTGGCCCAGTTTGACCTCTTGCCATACGTTCAAATGCAACGCTACGTGGACTCGTTCACCCCCGAAGGCCAACAGTATTATGAGAAGTCCCACTTCATCACCGACATCAGCGATGGCGTCATTGACGCCCTGATTGAGGGCTATCGCAACACGTCATCGCCCGGGAACCTCTTGTTCTTCCAGCAGCAAGGGAACGCCGTCAACCGCGTTCCCCAGGATGCCACCGCCTACAGCCATCGGAATGCCAGGTACAACCTCCTGCTCATCGCGCGCTGGGCCGACCCCGGAGAGTCGGAGATCCACTTCCGGTGGACTCGCGACCTGTGGGAGGAATTGCTGCCCCACAGCACCGGCGGGGTCTATGTCAACAATGTTGGCAGAGAGGCCGATGATGGCGCCACTATGGTCCGCTCCTCCTACGGGGCCAACTATCCGAGATTGGCGGAGCTGAAGCAGAAATACGACCCGGCCAATTTGTTCCGGCACAACCAGAACATTAGCCCGGCGGAGTAAACGCGTCGGGCGGCAGCGTTCCATTTTCATCCGCATACGCGGCTTCGGCAAGGCCAGCGCGCCGGATCCGACCGGGGTCGAGATTCAAAGGGGTGGGCTTGGCGCGAACCCTCTCCACGTCCGGTGGGAATCCGCCGTGCCACTCCTCCCACTGGACGGCGGTGACGTCGGCCAAGAAGTTTTCCACCATGCCTCCCCCGTCGCACTACCCGCGGCAGTCTCGGAAGAACAGTCAGAAACCAACCTGCCTCCTCCGGCGCCCCTCCAGCTTTTGGGCGAACATAGCCATGTGTACCAGTGCTGCGCCCCCCCCAGATACGAGGTTGTTCTCATGTTCAATGAGCATTCCCCATCGAGACGTCCCTCGAGTCATCGTCGGATTTGCGTCAAAACGTTCAGGTCGGTCCATCCATAGGACACTTCAGGGAGTAAGGTGCCAGTAAGGTCGTTCTGGCGCTGCCAAAGGTACCTGCCTCCCAACGCCTCGTAGAACCGGCGCGCGGGCCAGTTTTCCTCCAGTACCCATGTCGACGTCCAGCGAAAAGGTCCCGACTAACTGGCCAGCGATAATGATGTTCCTATAGATGTCAAGCTGCGCTGCTGATTATTGCGGCGGAGTTCTGGAGAGTGGAGAAGACCTCGCGGGCAACGTAGCGTTTGAGGCAACGGATGACCTCGGTCTTGCTCATTCCCTCACCGGTGCGACGGCACATGTAAGCCTTGGTGCGGGGGTCGTAACGAAGCCTGACCACTACGATGAGGTGTAGAGACGCATTGGCTTGGCGGTCGCCACCTCGGTTCAAGCGATGCCGGTTGGTCTTCCCGGAGGAAGCAGGTATCGGACTCACCCCGCACAGCGCGGCGAAGGCAGCCTCGGAATGGAGGCGTTCCGGGTTGCTCCCAGCCGTGGCCAGGAGGGTCGCCGCCGTGTCAGGTCCTACGCCGAACATGCTGACCAGCGTCGGCGATGCCGTCAGGGTGAGGCGTTCCAGCTCGGCCTTGAGGTCGAGGATCTCCTCACTCAGTTGGCGGTAGCGGCAGGCCAGTGAGCGCAGAGCGTACTTGGCCGCCGCTGTGGGATTGTCCAGACGACCGGGACGAAAACTCTTGCACCGGGCGGTGAGGGCACCAGCGGGAAGACCGTCGAGGGTTTCGCGAAGTTCGGCTGGGGCGGTGACAACCAGAGCCTTCATCTGGTTGATGGCCTGGGTGCGGGCCTTGACGGCCGAGTCCTTGGCGCTCTTGAGCATGCGGATCATTTCGACTTCGCCCTGGCCCGACTTGGGCGTGGCATCTGCTACGCCGGCTAAGACCGACCGGGCTGCCATCTCCGCATCGGTGGGATCGCTCTTCCCTTTCCGGTAGCGGGTGGACCGATCGGGTCGGTTGACCTCAACGACGGTGTATCCGCGACCGGTTAGCCCGAATCCACCGAAGGGATACAGCGTCGGAGGTTAGACGAGGGATGAGGGGTCAGGAAACGGGCTGGCGAGGACCTGATGCCGATGAAATGGACGATGCGGAGTGCGGCTGCCACGCCAGGGGGATTTTGACGGCCTGTGGTAGCGGCGCTGGGAGCGATTTTCAGTGCCGACCGGAGGCGGAGCGTCAAGGGTCTGGCCTGGCGCGGTTGGGCCAGGCGTTGAGTGGTTTGGTGGACAGGTGAAACGCCGAGGGCGCGGTCAGGAAGGGAGCGGCAGGGCGCGCAATCGGGCCAGGGCGTTGCTGAACTGGTTTTGCCAGGGCCAGCCCCTGGGGAAGATGTAAAGTGAGGCGGCGTGCCTTGCGGGTGATGCGTCCGGCCAGGGAGAAGAAGCGTCGCCGGAGGGTCTTGGTGGTTACCAACGCCTCGCCCAGACCGATGCGCCCAGTCCAGCGTGCCAAATTGTGGGCGATGACCTGCACGGCCAGCCAGGCACCGTTGGCGGGAAAGCGTCCCGAGGGGAGATGATTGAGCCCCACGCCGTACTTCAGGTCGCGGATGGCGTTCTCGATCTCGGCGTGGCGGCGATGGTCGGCCTCGAGGTCCAGGGTGTCCCCGTACCGGTCGGTGATGAAGGCGTGATAGCTATAGGTGGCGAACAGGGCCAGTTGGGAGCAACATTATGCCCGTGTCCGGGCCGTGCAGAGGTGACTAACTGGTGAGTCCGCCCCAAGGATGTATGCTGATGGTAAGGGGTGGCGTCCGGATCAAGACCGAGCTGGCATTGGCGCTTATTGCCCGTTTGGGAGCATGGTCTGGGAGACTTGCGACTGCATCATTGGTGACGCTCCAAGCGGAGCGATCCCGTTCCATAGATTGTTCGATATTAGCATCTCCCTCCGGCGACACCTCTACCTTGCAGGCGCGGAGGCGATGATGAGCAGCGGCAAGAGCGGTAAGAAATCGGAAGGGCTGTCCCAGTTGAACCTGAACGCGGCCGGCATCGACGTGGGGGCCACCAGCCACTATGTGGCGGTTCCCGCCGACCGGGCGGAGCAGCCGGTGCAGGAGTTTGAGGCTTTCACGGCGGACCTGTACCGCCTGGCGGACTGGCTGGGGGAGTGCGGTGTGGAGACCGTGGTCATGGAGTCCACCGGCGTGTACTGGATACCGCTGTTCGGGGTGCTGGAGGAACGAGGCTTCCAGGTGATGCTGGTGGACCCCCGGCGCATCAAGAACGTGCCCGGTCGCAAGACCGACGTGCGGGATTGCCAGTGGCTCCAGCAATTGCACACCTACGGCCTGCTGTCGGGAGCCTTCCGACCCGACGGGGAGGTGCGGTGCCTGCGCAGCTACCTGCGGCAGCGCGCCATGCTGGTGGAGTACGCGTCCCACCACGTCCAGCACATGCAGAAGGCCCTAACCCAGATGAACGTGAAGCTCCACCACGTGATCAGCGATATCACCGGCAAGACCGGCATGGACATCATGAAGGCCATCGTGGGCGGCGAGCGGGACGCCCGAAAGCTGGCGCGACTGCGCGACCGACGGATCAAGGCCGACGAGAAGACCATCGCCAAGTCGTTAAAGGGCCATTGGAGGGAGGAGCACATCTTCGAACTGGCCCAGGCCCTGGAGCTGTACCGGTTCTATCAGGATAAGATTGCCGAGTGCGACCGGGAGATTGAAGCCCAGTTGCGGGTCGATTCCGTTAGGGGGCAGAATCGTACGCTAAGGCCGCTATCGGCGTTTTGGCCACCGGTATTCGCCGGTGAGCAGGATGTGGGCCCACCCAAGGGGTGAGATGTGGGCCAGGAGCTCGGGCTCGACCGTCAGGCCGGCGTGTTTCCGCGCCGCGCGCTGGCGCGCGCTCCAGATGCTTCGTCTCGGCATGTTCCACCTCTCCGTTATCCGTTCCTCCCGGCAGGCGCGGCGCTGTCCGTAAGGGGATCGTCCAGCGGACGGCGCAGTCGGTCGCCCCGACCCCCGCCAAACCGGAACCAGCAGCGTCTCATATGCATGGTACGGAAACAATTGCGGAAGCGGGACCCTATTCGTACACTTCCCCCATGATGGCAACCCTCATCGGATACGCGCGCTGTTCCACCGACCGGCAGGACCTGGCCGCCCAGCGCCAGGTGCTCCTGGAGCTGGGCGTCACCGAGGATCGCATCTACACCGATCACGGCCTCACCGGCACCACCCGCGCCCGACCCGGCCTCGACCCGGCCCTCGCCGCCGTGCGCGAAGGCGACACGCTGGTCGTGCCGAAACTCGACCGGCTGGCGAGGTCCGTCCCAGATGCGCGCGCCATCGCCGATCGGCTTCGGGAACGAGGCGTGAAACTGGCCCTCGGCCGGGCGCTCTACGACCCGGGCGATCCGATGGGAAAGATGTTCTTCAATATCCTCGCCACCTTCGCCGAGTTCGCAACCGATCTCATCCGCATGCGCACCCGCGAGGGCATAGCCATCGCCCGCGCCAGGGGGAAATTGCGCGGCAAGCAGCCCAAACTGTCCGACCGACAGCAGCGGGAACTCTGCCGCATGCCATGCCACCGACGAGTATCCATCAGCGATCTCGCCGAACTCTGCTCCGTCTCAAGACCAACCGTCTATCGCACACTCAACCGGCGCCATTCCCCTTAGCGTACGATCCTGCCCCCTACCGGAATCGACCCGATCTCGAAGGCCCACGAGTGGGCCAAGCTGGAATCGCCCTGCCGGGACCCGGGCGTACGCGCCTCGTTAAAGGGATGGGGCCGCCGCCTAGCGAAACCCCAGCGCCAGTCCGGCGCCCTCACCGCCGACGTGCTCGCCGTCATCCGGCTCACCGCCGTCCAGCCCCGAAAGCGCGGCCGCGGCATCGAGACCCCCGAGCAGGCCTCCGAGCGAGCCAAGCTCGACCTGGCCCTGGTGGCTGTCCTGTCAGATGGGGGGTTGAGGCGCTCCGAGGCTTCGTCTCTGACCTGGGGAGATGTGCAGCGCTGGGACGATGGCTCAGGCCGCATCACGGTAATCCGTTCGAAGACCGACGCCGAGGCCCAGGGCGCGGTGGTGGCCATCACCCCCGCCGCCATGGACGCGCTTTCCGCCATCCGGCCGGCGGGGGTTGCGAGCGGCGACAAGGTGTTCGGGGTGTCGGAGTCCCAGATCGCCCGACGGGTCAAGGCGATCGCCAGGGCCGCGGGGTTGGCCGATTGGGAGTTCTTCAGCGGACACAGCGGGCGCGTCGGCATGGCCCGGCGCATGGCCCAGAACGGCGCCCCCACCCACGAGATCGAACGCCAGGGCCGCTGGAAACAGGGCGGCGGCATGGTCGGCCGCTACACCCGCGGCGAGTCCGCCGGGTCAGCGCTGCGGTATCTATAATTGACGTTATCGGCGCACGTCCTGCAAGGCCGCTTGTACAGTATCAAACGGCAGCTGATAAAAACCGAATCGCTCATATAGCGGAGTAAGGAATTCATGCACAACTTCGGCTAGATTGTCTTCTATTTGTGGTAATGTCACCAACCTTTGCAACTCTACCTCTGGGGTGCCGGAAACCGATTGCCCAAGCGTGAATCGCGGCCAGACCCCCATGGCACCTAAATGCGTAAGGTGTCGGCCCGCCATCCCGGTAAATCGACACTGTAGGGCAACATGGTCCACTCCATCGAAAGTTGTGGCCAATCGGCCAGCGAAAATCAAAGCTTCTCCAACCCTCGCAGATGGAACTCGGACGTCAAGGACGGTGCCAGGTTGCGAGTGATGGGGGACGTCGTCTTCTGTGTACCCACGTATAGAATACAGTTGCCCGGTATTGGAGACGCGCCAGAAGTCCGAGGTCGACGGTCCATCAAGGAAACGCTTGTATGATGGGTTCCCAACCCACGCCTCCACAAATGCGCCGTGAATTGTTTGTCCCAATTCGGCGCGATCCAAGTTCACGAACAGAGGCCATCCACTGAAAGACGTCGCGTCGTGCGCCTCATCCAGCCGGCGTCGTAATTCGTTGAAGTTAGGGACCGGAGTCGCCCCAACCAGAGAAAGACCGACCTCATGGTAGCCAAAAGGAAACTTCGCCGGAGAACTATCTTCAAGATGGGATGTCAACTCTATCCAGCGTTCGCGAGAGTCGAGACAATATCGGGACAGTTCTTCTTGTGCGTCTGGGAGCGGCTCTCCTAGTTCAACACGTCCCGTCACGATTTGACGGATGGCGTCCAGCATTTCAACTCGCCCGGCACGCACGCACCGGTCAATCAGAGCCTTCCATTCCACGTGGGTCTGGGGCTCTTCACTGCGAGGACCTGGCTTCCTGATATAAGTACGATGCTGATTTATCACGCCTTCTGCACTTCTCCTAGCCATCACTGGAGCCGTGTAGCCGCCTGGTACCGTGATCACTGGGTGTAAAACGCCAGTATCGCTACTAATGATCAGGCGCATCCGGCATTGAAATTCTGGGTCCGCATAACGCCTTATAGCTGCATTGACGGCATCTTGTGTGACCTCCGGAATTTCCGAAGGCTTTTCATGCGAAACCAGATTTTCGGTTTCTTCCGAAAACCCCAGGACGATGTAACCACCTCCGTGATTCACCAAGGCGATGGCGTGCTTCGCGAGAGTAGCTCTGCCGTGAGGACCTGTGAGGTCCAACCAGTCCTTATATTCCACAGAAAGATCCTCTCCGGGGAACTCGACCAGTCGCTCAAGACCTGGTTCCGGACTCATTTCGTCCCCTTGCGAGCAGCTATTCGGAGTGCAATTCGTAGCCCGGCCGCGGCGCTCCCCGCTGGGGCGGCGTAGTTGCGGTTGGAGTTGAACGGCGGATCCAGGTAGATGAGGTCAACCGCCGCGGAGTTCAGGCCGCGCAGTATGTCCAGGTTGTCTCCGGTCCAGATGGTTCGGTCAGCGAAGTTGGTCATGTTCTCTGTCGGTCTGGCAGAGCCAATCCTCCATTACCTCGATCATCCCACCCAAGCACGCCTCCATCATCGCGGCGATCCCTATCATGCAATGGATCCAATCTTCCACGTTCTTCTGAGTAGCGGAAGGTATCTCGTACGTGGGTCCACGTAACGCAAAGCTGATGCGGCCGCCGTCTCCATCTCCTGGCTCCGTCACGTTTTCCACCAAACTATAAGCCATCTGGCTTCCAAAATGGAGGAAGCTGTTGGACCATTTGTATAAACCCCAATCCACCGAAGAGATGAATGTGGCGTCGTGGTGAGGCGATGAGAAAGTGCTCCCAGCTTCGGGGATAATGGTTTTTGAAACACAAAACCACCCTGAAACGAGGAGCACTCAACGGGTGCTACCACGCAACGACCTCGACCGCATCCAAATCGCCTTTGATGACCACCGTTTGGTGGCCAATGCTGGGCTGATCCTGCCGGTCACTTTGGCCCATCGTCTGGGACTGGGCGAGTTGGTGGACAGCTGCGTTGACCTGGGAGATGCACCGGGTCGGGCAAACCCAGGGGATAAGCTGCTGACCCTGGTGGCGTCGGCATTGGCCGGTGGCGACTGCATTGATGACGCCGATGCGCTGCGCGCTGGCGGGACCGAACAGGTGCTGGGGTGTGTCGTGAAAGCGCCATCCACGCTGGGGACCTTTCTGCGGAGTTTCCGGTGGGGCCACGTGCGCCAGCTGGATCGGGTGAGCCGGGAGGCGCTGGCTCGGGCCTGGGCGGCTGGAGCCGGGCCGGGGGATGATCCGTTGACCATCGACTTGGACTCCACTCTCTGCGAGACCTACGGGCTGGGCAAGGAGGGCGCGCAGCGCCACAACTATGCTGGCCAGCGCGGCTATCACCCGCTCTTCGCCGTCACCGCGGGCACTGGCGACGTGCTGATGGCACGGCTGCGCAAAGGTAGAGCCAACACGGCCCGGGGCGCCGCCCACTTCCTGCGGGAGACGGTGAGCCGGGTGCGCTACGCCGGCGCCACGGGTCAACTCACCGTGCGGGCCGACAGCGGCTTCTACACCCACTGCATCGTCGCCGTCTGCCGGAAGATGAAGGTCCGCTTATCCATCACCGTCCGCCGGCACGCCAGTTTGCGCAACCTCATCGAGGCCATACCCGAGGCCGACTGGAAGCCGATACCCTACTGGGATGGAGGGCGCCGCCGACGTGGCCGAGACGGAATACACGCCTTTCGAGAGCAAGCCCGACGCAGCCCCGGTGCGTCTCATCGTGCGAAGGGCAAAACCCACGCCCGGCTCCCAACTCGCGTTGTTCGCCACCTACAGCTACCACGCCTCCATCACCGACCGGGATGGCGACACCCTGGAACTGGAGGCTGACCATCGCCGCCACGCCGAGATCGAGAACGCCATCCGCGACCTCAAGTACGGCGTGGGCCTCAACCATCTCCCCTCGGGACGCTTCCCCGCCAACGCCGCCTGGCTGGCCGTACAGGTGATCGCCCACAACCTGGCACGCTGGACCACGCGCATCGGCTTGGGCGAGCCGGTGATGACCACCAAGACCCTCAGGCGACGTTTCTTCTCCCTGGCCGGACGGCTCACCCGCAAGGCCCGCCGCCTCACCCTGCACCTGCCCCAGGGCTGGCCCTGGCAAAACCAGTTCGTCTGCGCTCTCGCCAAACTGCGCGCCCTGCCGCTGCCTTCCTGACGACAACCGCGGCCTCTGACCATCCGCCGGATTACCCAATCGCCTGGCCAACCCGCGTCAGGCTGGCCCCAAAGTGTCTCCTGCTGCCGTTTGCCAGGCTACTCTCGCCCTCCGCCGGCGCTGCGGCCCGTCAATACCCCATCGGCGTGGCTACCACACCCTGTGCCCAGCTGGATTGGAGCGGGTCAAGCGCGCGTCATCTCTATCCGGCTCCTCTCGTCCCTGGCTTCCTCGGGCTGGCCAGATCCTTTCGGTGGATTTGGGCTTAGCAGAACAGCCCGATCACGAATCCTTCAGATATGACCTCGTAGGCACATAAGCCACATCCAGTTGTTGCTCCGGCTGCTATAGCCAGGGTCATTAGCAGGGCGGTGGTCACAATGAACTTCTGCATGGATTTCTCCTCGTCGGTGGTTTGGTAAGCCCCACGCCTGTGGTAAGGTCTCCAACCGTGTTACTGGCAGGGGCTGGATTCTTATGGGCAGCAGGCTACTTGCCTGGCGGGTTGTTACCCCGACCACCGTCCGACGAACGCCCGGTGATGCTGGGAGCATTGGCCGGGCGGCTTCCGCCGCGCATCGGGAGGCTGCTGCTGAGCGGCGGCGGCCTCCGACTTTCCGTGTATGTAGCCCTTTTTGCGTTTATCCGCCGGCGATTGGTGCTTCCTCATCGTAACTCCCAACCTTTCACGACCTCAGAGCAAGGGCGTCTCCACCACCAAAGTCCCGGCTGGCGCTACCTGATCATACCCCGGCCGAAGTTGCCGCCGAACAGCCGCCGCCATATTCTGATGGAGTCTTCAATCGACGGCGAGGCCAGGGCTTGCTGGGCAATCTGAGCGTGGGAATGAACTCGCTCCCTGAAATAGCCGTACCGGTCCGGGTTCCAGTGCCGGTTGAAATCTTCCGAGGGCAGCGCCGGATTTTTGATTTCCGGCATGGTCCGATGTTGTTGCAGGTAGCCGTCCATCCTGGTAAGTACAGTGGTCAACGTATTCGCCACCGTCCGCACCGCTTCCGTGCCACGGTCGGAAGAATGTATGGCGTTCCCGGCCAGGGTGGTCAGCAAAATGGACTTGGCGACGTAGTTGTCCTGGCGGTCCCTGATGTACTTGAGCAACCTGACCACCCGCTTCAGGTTTACCCTGGTTATGCGGCTCTGCTCCGAGAACCAGTTGCGGTACCCCGTGCCATCGGTCTCCTCGAAGCAGTCCTTCTCGCGGTTGCAGATGAAGTGTCCTCCTCGCCTGGTGACGCGGGGAACCACGTCGAGGTGAAAGTCCCCGGCGTAGTTCAGCGTGACGCAGCGATTGCCCATTTCAATTTTGTCGGCGAAGTTAGGTTCTGGGCCAGGGTGTCCTGTAGGGCGAGCAGGTGGTCCCTCGCCTTCCAGTTGGGGTTGGGGTTCATCACCACCTGGATGTCGGCGTCGTATTCGTCATCCTCGTTCACCGGCTTGACCAGGGTGTCCAGGCCGTAGGAACCCTGCCGGTCAATCCCTTGGTAGCCAGGCAGGTTCCTTTTGAGATGGCGGTTCACGTCCCGGACGCTGACTTGCAGCCGGTGCAGCCGGTCCTGGTTCAGGTTGACATCGTGCCGGAGAAACTCCCGGAACTGGCGGTTGTTCTTGGCCATGCTGCGTTCTCTCGTCGATCATGCCAGCGGCGTGAAGGGAGCCGCCGGCTCGGTCAGAAAGGACTCTATCAGGTGGCTGGCGTTGTCGCGGACGACTGCCGCGGCTTCCCCGGGCAGAAGGTCTTTCGCCTTCGTCCAGTCGTCAAGGTCGATGGGTTCGCTTCCGTCGGGACGGTCCAGTCTCGTCACCCGGTCCCGGCCAATCAGCAACCCTGCCTGGTTCACTGCCGTGACCGATTGCAGGTGCATGGCGACATCTATGATGCCCCGCCAGTGCACCATGCCGGATTTTGTGGCCTGCCCCTCGGTCACCTGAAACGGATTCGCGCCACAGCCTATGCTGAGAATTCTTACGTCTTCCCTCTGCGCGGACAAGCAGGACAGGGCCTCCACCAGGGCTGCCATGGTGGGGTTGTTGGCTCAGACGCCGCCGTCGAGATAGGTGTAACCCCCTTGCTCGAAGGGCGTGAAGTAGGTCGGCGCGGCGGACCTTGCCGCCGCCACCGAACTCATGCGTTCATCGCCGTCAAGTTTGTAATCGGGGTGGTGCGGGGTCTTGAAGACCCAGACCTCGCCGTTACACCCCTCCGTTGAGGGAACCAGCAGGCGATGCCTGGATTCCCGCAGCGTTTTGTCGCCCAGCCGCTGGTTCAGCAGTTCGTCCAATGGGCCGCGGTCGTACTGGGCGGACACCAGCCGCCTGGCTCTGCCTGCAAACCCCCTTTCCTTCGAGGGAAATACACGGTGGCCCTGCTCCAGGTACATCCGCAGGACTTCGTCGGCGGTCATCCCCGCTCCCAATCCCAGGGCGAGGATTCCGCCCGTCGACGTGCCGGCTATCAGGTCGAAGTAGTCGCCAGCGCTCCTTCCCTCCAGGTATTCCCGCTCCAGTCCGGCAAGGACTGCCGCCGGAAAGATGCCCTTGATGCCCCCGCCATCCAAGGCCAGTATTCGGAAGGGCAGACCGTTCGTCCACACTACCGGCTGGCGGCGCGTCGGCAGGATGCCTTCTGCTCGGCGGCGAGGGTTCTGCGAATTTGATCGGTCCATGAGGTGCAACACCATATATTTCGGATGTTCTGTACGCAGGGTGACATAGCATATGTTATATGATATTTGACAACCACACAACCTAGCTATATGCTGGTGGGGAACGACTTGCAGGGGCTGACCGATGCCGTCCGTTATTCCAAATTCCGTTCCACCCGACTATGGCCTACGTATCAAGGAAGCCAGGGAAATTGCTGGGCTGACTCAAGCGCAGCTTGCCAATCTAATCGGCGTTTCCTACGCATCCGTGAATCGCTGGGAGAACGGTCAGTCACGGCCTAACAACTTGGCATGGCAACGAATCATAACCTTGGAACTCTCTCCACAGGAATACAGCATCGAAGAACCAACCCCCGTTCCCAACGTTGGCGCGTACCCCAACCTAGATTTTGCGGCGTCCCCGGAGGTTGTTTCGGCTATAGCCGAGGCCCACCGGCTCGCCTACGGGCATCTCTTCAATCCTACGTTTGCTAGCGAAACATCCCTCATCGATCCGTTGCCTCACCAGAGGTTGGCCGTTTACGAGCGTATGCTTCAGCAGTCCCCTTTACGGTACCTTCTTGCCGACGATGCTGGTGCAGGCAAGACAATCATGACCGGTCTATACGTCCGTGAGATGCTGGCCCGGCGTCTCATCCGTCGTGTCCTCATCGTTCCCCCTGCTGGCTTGGTGGGAAACTGGGAGCGAGAAATGCGGACCTTGTTTCGCTTGCAGTTCCGGGTGGTCACCGGCTTTGATGCAAGAACCGCCAACCCGTTCGAGACGCAGGAGAGTGATCTTGTCATCGTCAGCATGGACACCTTGGCCGGTGAACGTATGTTTGCTCATCTCGCCGATACGGCAACCGAGCCATACGATTTGGTCGTTTTCGATGAAGCCCACAAGCTCTCGGCTGAACGTCAGCACGATTTCAGAGTCCGTAAAACTGAGCGTTACCGGCTAGCGGAAGCCATAGCAGGAGCAGGCGCCGACGGTGCACAGTGGGCACTTCCTTGGTCGGCGCAACATCTCCTCCTGCTTACTGCCACGCCGCACATGGGAAAAGACTTTCCCTATTACTACCTATGGCGACTGCTGCTTCCCGAGACGCTGCCTACCTATGAAGCATTTGAACAGTTTCCTACCGAGTCAAGGAGACGGCACTTCATCCGTCGCACCAAAGAGGAGCTTGTCCGTTTCGACGGTTCAGCGCTTTTCCCCACAAGGCAATGCGATACCCTGAGTTACGCCCTGACTCAAGGTGTGGGAAGCGAGCAGGAACTGTACGACGCCACGACGGACTACATCCGAAGTTATTACAATCGGGCCCGTATGTTGAATCGGTCAGCAGCCCGGCTGGCCATGAGCGTGTTCCAGAGGCGACTTGCCAGCTCCACCTACGCACTGATGCGGTCGTTCGAGCGCCGCGTCGCAAAACTTGAGGACATGGTCGAGCGTATTCGGGACGGAAGGTTGACCGAAGAGGAACTCGCCCGCCAGCAACAGCGGCTCCAGGGAATAGACGACACATTTGAGACAACCACCGCCGACGAACAGGCGGGGGGCAAAGACGATTCTGACCGCCTGGAGGAGTTTGAGGAACAAGCATTGGGAGGCGTCGTAGCCCATAGCCTGGCCGAACTGGAGGTTGAGCGAATTAAGGTCAACAGCCTTCTGGACAAGGCGCGGAGTCTCTACGAAAGTCGGGAGGAGTCCAAGTTCGAGAAATTGCGGGAGGTGCTGGAGGGCCCGGAGTATGTCGGCGCAAAACTCATCATATTCACCGAGCATCGGGACACCGCCGACTTCCTGGTTCATAGGCTTGAGGGCCTCGGTTTCACCGGCCAGATTGCCACGATGCACGGTGGAATGCCCTATCAGGAAAGGGAACGGCAGGTCGAGTTCTTTCGCAGGCCGGCAGCGGAACAAGGGGCAAGCTATCTGGTCGCCACCGATGCTGCGGGCGAGGGGATCAATCTCCAATTCTGCTGGCTGATGGTCAACTATGACATACCCTGGAATCCGGCGCGTCTCGAACAGCGAATGGGCCGCATCCACCGCTATGGACAGGCCCACGACCCCGTGGTGGTGGTAAACCTGGTCGCGGGAGCCACCCGTGAAGGGCGAGTCCTCAAAACGTTGCTGGATAAACTTGAGGTCATTCGCCGTCAACTTCAATCCGATAAGGTCTTCGATGTCGTCGGACAGCTCTTCGAGGGCGTGTCGATCAAAGACTACATTGAACAGACCCTAACCGACGAGGAGTCCAGTCAAGCGCTTTCCCGGTTGGAGGGTACCCTTACTGAGGGACAGGTCCGCGCTATTCAGGAGAAGGAGCGCAGCCTGTTCGGGCCTGGCGGCGATGTGGCAAGGGAGCTCGACCGGCTCAAGGATTCGGTGGACCAAGAAGTGTACCGCCGGTTGCTGCCCGGTTACGTCCGCAGTTTCGTAGAGAAGTCTGTCTCACTTCTCGACTTGAGGATTGACGGCGACCTGGACTCCACCTTCCGGCTCGTTCCCACGGAACGCCGCGCTTTGGACCCGTTGCTGCCCGCCCTAGAATCCCGTCAGCAAGGGGAGCGCGGCCGGCTGACGGTATACCGCCCAGACCGGGCCGCCGACGCCATATGGATGCACCCAGGGGAAGAGGTATTCGACAGGCTCTCTGCCTCAGTGGTTGGACGTTTCGGGAATGAAGGGTTAAGGGGCTCGGTCTTCATTGACCCATACGCCACTCAGCCCTATCTGTTTCACATAGCCCTGGTCTCGGTGGTGGGGTCGTTGGAGCATCCGGTAGCCTCCGAAGCGCCCTCTCTTTCCCAGTCGTCCGAGGTAGCCGCCTCCGAGTTCCGGTTGCTCGAATCAAAGCTGGTCGGCCTACGGCAGAATGGGGACGGCTCTGTGGAGGAAGCCCCGGTCGAACACTTGCTTTTGCTCAAGGGCGCTGCCGATTTCGCCCCCGGCTCCGAGCCCCTGGCCCTGGCCGCCCGAACCATGACGCAGGAAGCCCATGGGTTCGCCCAAGATGTAGCCGGCGGCATGGCGCAGACCCACCGGCAACGGCTCATCAATAGTCTGGATGAACGCCTGGGGTTCATGGCACGCGGCTTCGATTACCAAGCGGCCGAATTGGCCGCGGCCCGCACCCGCCTTAACGCGAGGGTTCAGGCGGGCGACCATCGGGTGGCTGGTGAGCTTTACCGCGTAAAGCAGCGCCAGCGCGGGTTATCGGCAGCCCGCGCTAATCGCCTCGATGGGATTCGGGCTGAACCCGACAGCATAAGGCCGGGCGAGGTAGAATTCCTCGTCCATGCCCTCGTTGTTCCATCCCAGGACCCGGAGGAGATGGAGCAGTACGAGGCCGACGTGGAGGCTATTGCTGTCCAGGTGGCGACCGCATACGAGGAAAGTTACAACGCCCACGTTACGGACGTTTCGCGACCCGAACTTTCCCGGCGTGCGGGTTTGACCAACTGGCCTGGGTTCGATCTCCTGTCCAGGCGTCCGCCTACCGGGGACGGCTCCCGTGAAGAACTGGCTATCGAAGTCAAGGGCCGACGGGGACACGGCAGTATTGAGTTGCAGGACAACGAATGGGCTAACGCCTGCAACCTTCGCGGTAAATACTGGCTCTACGTTGTCTTCGACTGCGCCACGCCCCTCCCACGGCTAGTGAGGGTGCGCGACCCCTTCGGCAGGCTGCTGGCAAAGACTAGGGATGCAACGACGATTACGATAACCGAGTCGCAGATTCTAGAGTCTGCGGAGTAAATGAGGAAGGGGCTGATAATGGACCCAATCAACCTGAGCCTGAAGGTGCCGGCGATAGAGAAGCTGATTGACTACGGCGCCAGCGGAGTCGGGGCTATCGCCGGGCCGTTGCTGGCTCCCTGGAAAGCCTCTAGGGAGGGAAAGGCGAGGTTGGTTGCCGCAGAAGCCGACGCGAGAGTGCGCCAAATCCAAGCGGGTGCGGACGCAAGCGCACTGAACATCATCGCGGAGGCTCAGTCCGAAGCACAGGCATATCTGCCTTCGGATTCGGACGTTCACGGGACATTGGACATTACCAGGGAGGGCATAATTCAATCAATGGAATTCCAAGGGCGAAAGCGCCTTGTCAACGCCAGGGCGGTTTTAGAGGGAGCCGCGGATGAACTGGGAGACAAGGAAGTAGACGACCATGACCCGGACCCTGATTGGACTGCCCGCTTCTTCGATTATGTTCAGGATGTTTCGTACGAGGATATGCAAAAAATTTGGGCGAGAATCCTCGCTGGGGAGATAGAAAGCCCTGGCCGGACTTCACTACGTACATTGGACACCCTGCGGGACATGACCAAGCGAGATGCGGAGATGTTCAGGGAAATCTGTGATTTTGTCATCAGTGGTGACTTTATCCTGTACGACGACGCGGCTAAATCCATAGTCGCCCTGCAGTACGGCAAGTTGCTTCACCTTCAGAATTGCGGGTTGATAAACGTCGGACCATTTTTACAAAAGGTGCTGCGATACGAGGAACAGGACTACGTTGTTCTACTTGGGCAGATCCCTCCTTTGTTGGTCACGTTCAACGAGGGAACTCGTCGAGAGCTCAAAGTTCCCATGGTCTCGTTAACAGAGGCTGGAAAGGAATTGTACCAATTTGTGGAATGTTCGTTGCAAATGCGGTATCTCGAGGCATTTGCAAAGTTCCTCCAGTCAAAGGGATGCAGGTTAGAGTATCTGGTGGGTGTAGAACCGTTGCCTGACGGAATGATCCGGTACACCAACCGAATTCCCATAGAACCACAATCCGAACAAAGCGATGGTGCTGCACCATGACCCCAAGCCCCAAACGTCTAATCGAAGTTGCCTTCCCTCTCAAGCAGGTGTCGCTGGACTCGGTGCATGAGAAGAACGTGCGGCATGGGCATATTTCCACGCTGCATATCTGGCCGGCGCGGCGGCCCTTGGCAGCGTCGCGGGCAGCGCTGATCGCCACGTTGCTGCCTGATCCGGGCAACACCGATGAGCGGCGACAAATCCTGGAGCGCATGGCGGGGAAGGTCACCGAGAAGGTGGAGCGCAAGCGGGTCAATGGCCGGATGGTCGAGCGAGTCAAGGAAGAAACCACCGGGGGCATCCTTCACTGGGGCCGCGAGAACGGGCCGGACCTGGAATGGTTCCGCAAGGAAATCCGCAAAGCCTATGGTGGCCACGCCCCCAAGGTGCTGGACCCGTTCGCCGGCGGCGGCGCCATCCCCCTGGAGGCCATGCGCCTGGGCTGCGATGTCACTGCCATGGACATCAACCCGGTGGCCTGGTTCATCCTGAAATGCACCCTGGAATACCCCCAGAAGCTGGCTGGCCAAACTCGTCCGCTGCCGGAATTTGCCCTAGCCGACCGGGAGTTTATGGAAGCCTTCTTGAAGGCCAAGGGCTTCAAGGGGGCCAGGCTGCGGACCTTCCTGGAACGCTTGGGCCACGGCAAAGGCGAGGGAGTACAACTCGGCGACCTGTCCCAGGACAATTCGTTAGACCAGGCGGACTTGGCCTGGCACGTTCGTGCCTGGGGCCGCTGGGTACTGGCCCGCGCCCGCAAGGAGCTGGCTTCCCACTATCCTACCTATGCCGAGTACCAACCCCTGACTCCTACCGGAGAAGAGGAACCACGCCCCTTGCGCCTCCTTGACCTGGATGAAAACGGCGTCGCCCAGCTTGACCCTCTCAACGAGGAGTTCAACGACGCTTACCTCAAGGACCCGGACAACCTCCGTTGGGTAGCTAAACCCACCGTAGCCTACCTGTGGGCCCGGACCGTGACCTGCAAGCAATGCAGGGCTACCCTGCCCTTGCTCAAAACCCGCTGGCTGTGCAAGAAAGACGCCAAGCGCGTCCTGCTGACTATGGAGCCGGACGCAGACCGAATCGGGGTGATTTTCGGCGTGCAGCCCGACGTGCCTCAAAACGGCGGCAACGCTGCGCAGCGGCGGGAGCATGACAAGCGCATCGGGCTCGGCACTATGTCCCGAACCGGGGCAACCTGTCCTTGCTGCGGCGCTATTATGACAATGGATGACATCCGATTAGAAGGGCATCAAGAAAGGCTGGGAGTGCGACTCATTGTCGTGGTTACCAACGGACCAGGCGGAAAAGGTTACAGGGTTCCCGAAGCTCGAGAGGCCGAGGCGTCAGTCGTTGGCTCAGAAGTGCTGCTATCCGCATTCAACCAAATTACCGGTAGCATTCCAGACCTCCAGCTAGCACCAGCTAGCACACGATCAATTTCCTGCCAAGAATATGGCTTGGATAACTACTCTAAGCTACTCTCGGACCGTCAGAAGCTCTTTGTTGCCACAGTCTCACGGTACATTCAGTTAATTCTTGAATCAAGAGATGAAGAGCATCAGGGAGACACTTGGAACGAAGCTATAGCTTTCTTTTTGTTGTGTGTCCTCGACAAGGCCATCGACTACGGCAATATACTTGCTTCGTGGTACACACAAAACGAACAAATTACTCACTTGTTCAACAGATACGCATTGCCCATGAAATGGGATTTCGCTGAAGTTGCACCTTTCGGTGGTGCTTCAGGTAGCTGGCGATCCATGTTGGATTCTGTAGCTAAGTCAATCGAAGGAACGTGTTCCGGACTAGATGGCCAGCTACTATCTCCAGAAATCGTCTGCGGCTCTTCAACGAACATTGAAGAGAGCGGTGTTTATGACGTAGTAATTACTGACCCTCCCTATTACGAAGCCATTTCTTACGGAGACCTTTCAGACTTCTTCTATGTGTGGCTTCGATTGGTGCTTGCAGGCCACAGTGAGCACTTTGAAACGCAGGTAACGGATAAGTCGCGGGAGATAGTGCAACATATCCGAGCCGACAAAGACAGGATGGAGGAAGCCAATAAATATGAAACCTGGATGTCGGACTCATTTCGCGTTATCGCGAATTCACTTCGGGATGAGGGCCGATTCGTTGTCGTGTTTGCTCACAAAGATCCATCCGCATGGGAGGTTCTCGTAGGGGCCATGATTAAGGCCGGCTTCATAGTGGACGGAAGTTGGCCAGTTCAAACAGAGATGCCGAATCGTAGTCGAGGTTTCGGCCAAGCTGCTCTTTCCTCCTCTGTCTGGTTGGTTTGCAGAAAGCGGCCCCCTGTCCGGCCCGGCTGGGACAACGCCGTACTTGACGAAATGCGTGGGAACATTACCCAGAAACTGCGGGATTTCTGGGATGCTGGGATTCGCGGACCGGACTTTGTGTGGGCTGCCACTGGCCCGGCCCTGGAAGCCTTCAGCAAATATCCGGCGGTGCGGAAGGCAAACGCTCCCGGCGAGGTTATGACCGTGTCGGAGTTCCTTCGGGAGGTGCGCCGGATGGTGGTGGACTTCGTGGTCGGCCGGGTGCTGACCCAGGCCGGCGAGGAGGCCGTCACCGGCCTGGACGACGTTACCACCTACTACCTGCTGCATCGCAACGACTTCGGCATGGAAGACGCGCCGGTAGGCGGGTGCATTCTGTACGCCCTCTCCTGCAACCTTTCCGACTCGGCGTTGTCGAACCAATATGACCTGCTGCTACAGTCCAAGAACGGCGTGGCCGCCGACAGCCATGACGACGACCCCGCCGAGGATAATGACGATGATGGCGCTGGCGAAGGCGGGAGTGGTGCCAAGGTCAAGCTCAAGCCTTGGCACCGTCGCCGGGGACGTAGCCTCGGCTTGGAAGCCCCGGGCGGACGTTCGGCGCCCCTCATCGACCAAGTGCATAAGTTGATGCACCTGTGGCGGGCAGGAGACCAGGCCCGGGTCAACGAGTACCTGGACAGCCGGGGATTGCAACGCAACCCCCTGTTCCACCAGCTGTTGCAGGCGTTAATCGAGCTAGCCCCGGCAGATTCCGACGAGCGGGCTGTCCTGGAGGCACTGAGCAACCACTCCGCCGCCCACGGCGATGTACGCGCACCGCGCTACCGGCAGCCCAGGCTGGGAGAAACGCTATGATTACCTCAGTCCGCATGGTCAATTTCAAGAACTTCGCCGACGAAACCCTGAAGGTGGGCCCCTTCACCGTAATCGTGGGCGCCAACGCCAGCGGCAAGAGCAACATCCGCGATGCCTTCCGCTTCCTCCACGGCATAGGGCGGGGGTACACCTTAGCGGAGATTTTAGGGGGGAAGTATGGGCCGGGGGGATACAGGGAGTGGGAAGGGATTCGGGGTGCGCCGGGTGAACTCACTAGATTCGGACACTCTTCGAGACAGCGGTCTCACGGTTTCTCTTTCCAGGTAAAACAAGGATTGGGAAAAGAGAAGATCATTTACTCTATAGAGGCTAGATTCAACCCACGCAGGCGGTCGGAAGGGTTCCGTGTACTTGAAGAAGCACTAAAGACAGTATCCAACACGGTCTATCTCGTAGGAAAGGGAGGACGAGGGTCATTTCGTGCAATTTCAGTAGGGGACGATAAATTGCAGCGTATCGGAGTAAGCCGAGCACAGCCTGCTCTTTCACAATTCTTGGAATCTGGTTCCCGGGGGGCGCAGTTTCCCCATCACGAGGAACGGGTGATGTATGCAGGGCTTGGGGAAATGCGTTTTCTGGAAATGTCTCCGGAACGAATGCGTGAACCTTCTGTCCCCGGTGCTACTATGCTGGGTGACTCCGGGCAGAACCTTCCGTCCGTCCTGGAAGAAATCTGTGCCGACTCCCAACGCGGGCGCAATTTGATGTCCTGGCTGCAAGAACTCACCCCTATGGACGTCAAGGACTTCGACTTCCCCCGCGACCCCAGCGGGCGGGTGCATCTCCACATTGTGGAGCGCAACGGGCGCAAGGTGTCGGCCTACAGCGCCTCCGACGGTACCCTACGCTTCCTGGGCATACTGGCCGCATTGCTGGGGAACAACGAAGGCGGCCTCTACTTCTTCGAGGAGATAGACAACGGCATCCACCCCAACCGCCTCTGGCTGCTCCTAAACCTTATTGAGCAGCAAACCGCTGAGGGTAATATCCAGGTCGTCACTACTACTCACTCGCCAGCCCTGCTGGCATGGATGAGCGACACGGCTTTCGAGAACACGTCCGTCGTTTACCGCGACCAATACTGGGCCGACAGCGTGATTCGTCCGATAGCAGGGCTATACAATCTCCGGGAGTTGCGTGAATCCCAAGGCTTGGAACGGCTTCTCACCAGTGGTTGGTTTGAAACTGCCATGAAGTTCTCCGAAGGGGACTCTGACTCCGACCACTTGGATGACGATGAGGACGACTGGGAGCAGGGGGTGCTCGAATGAACATATTGGTCATTCCCGAGGACTTCCGTAAGGACCAATACATTCTTAAACCGCTCATTTCCCGGCTCTTCAGGCGCCTCGGAGCACCCAACCCGCAGGTTGTAGTCTGTCAAGATCCGTTGCTCGGCGGCATTGACGAAGCCCTCAAAACCGACAAACTGGCGGAAATTGTCAACGATCAACAGGGGATGACTGACATCTTCTTATTGTGTGTTGACCGCGATGGTGCTGTGGGACGGCGGCACAGGCTTGACCGGATTGAAGCCGAGTTCCAGGACAGGTGTGTTTTCTTAGCAGAAAACGCTTGGGAAGAAGTTGAGACCTGGGCGCTGGCCGGGTTGACTCTTCCCGGCGAATGGCGGTGGGCGGACGTAAGGGCCGAAGTTCAGATCAAGGAAAGGTATTTCGAGCCGCTGGCCGTCCGGCGCGGCCTGGTCAGCGCTACCGAATACAGTCGACGGGGCCTGAATTCAGAGGAGTCTCGAAGGGTTTGGCAGGTTCTGGGGGAAGAAGCGGCCCGGCGGGTTCCCGCCATCCGCCAGAAATGCCCGGAAGACTTTGACGCCCTGGCCCAGCGGCTGGCAGCCGCCGTTCAAGCAACCTAAGTGAGGTCATCATGGCACAGAGAACTGCATTGAAACCCTGGCACGAAGTGGTAGAACTGCGGGACGACCTCAAGACCGGCGAGCTCTCGTTGTCCATATTCGCCGCCGACCTGTACGACGTGGTGATGCAGAAAGGCCTCCGACCCGTCTATGAGGATCCAGCGGAGTTCTTCGCCCTAACCTATCCCACGTACAACCTCCGGGAACTGGTCAAGGATGTTTGCCTACGTCTGGCCGGACGGACTGATAAGGCGTACCGAAAGATTTCGGTGAACTACGGCGGCGGCAAGACCCACTCGCTCGTTACTCTGTGGCACTTGGCTAATGCCCCGGAGACCCTCCCTGACCTTCCTGCCGTCCGGGAGTTTGAGGCCCACATTGGTTTCAAGCCTCCCAAGGCCCGTGTGGTTTCACTGTGCTTCGACAAGATAGACCTAGAGAAGGGCATCGAGACCCCGGGACCGGACGGCGCGCTCAGGATGCTCAAACACCCCTGGAGTGTCCTCGCCTACCAGTTGGCCGGGGCAGATGGCTTACGGCTTATCCACGCTGACGGCAACGACGAGGAACGGGATACGCCGCCGGCGGAGCCGTTGCTCGTGGAGTTGCTGTCCAAGCCGCAAGAGGAAGGGCTTTCTACTCTGGTGCTGTTGGACGAGGCACTGATGTACCTTCGCGGACAAGTCGAGATATCGCCAGGCACACGAGGAGGACTGGTGAATTTCTTCCAGTACCTCACCCAAGCGGTAGTGAAAGTAGATCAATGCTCCATGGTCGCCTCCCTTCTGGCATCGGACCCCAGAAAGCACGACGACTTGGGCAACCAGATTTACCGGGAAGTGTCGGATGTTTTCGGGCGGCAAACGGAGGAAGATGTCAGTCCCGTCAGCAAGGACGATGTAGCGGAAGTACTCCGGCGCCGTTTCTTCAAAGCCGACTCAATTCGGGACCCCAGCGTCTTCCGCCCTCACGTAACTTCCATAGTGGCGAACATCGCCTTATTGGACGAGCAAACTCAAAAAGGCCGCCCTTCCGCCGAAGACCGTTTCCTGGGAAGTTACCCCTTTCACCCAGACCTCACGGAAACCTTTTATACCCGGTGGACTCAACTCGACGGGTTCCAACGGACACGAGGCATCTTGCGCACCTTCGCCATGGCGCTGCGGGATGCTGAAAAATGGGACACCAGCCCGCTGATCGGTTCAAATGTGTTCCTGAACGAACCTGGGAGGATCGACCTTTCCGAGTCTGCCAACGAATTGGCGTCCTTCGCCAGTGTAGATACCGGCACAGGTACTCACCAAGAATGGCGCCCCATTCTGGAAGGAGAGCTTGCCAAGGCCCGCACTGTCCAGTCCGAAATGACGGGGCTGCAGCACCGGGAGGTGGAGCAGGCGGTGGTCTCCGTGTTCCTGGGCTCTCAGCCAATTGGCCAAAAGACCCAAACCCAAGAGCTAATGATGCTGGTAGCGCCGACCAAGCCGGACAAGATAGAACTGGAACGGTCACTGCATCGCTGGACAGAACTGTCCTGGTTCTTGGACGAAGTGGAAATAGGCACGGCAGAAACATCGCAGGATGGGACTAGGAGTCTGCCCAAGTCTTGGCGGCTGGGAAACCGCCCGAACCTGCGTCAGATGCACGACGACGCCTGCGTGAACCGGGTGCCGCCCGGACGTGTGGAAACCGAGCTGTTGGAACACATCAGGAAACAGCGGTCTTTGACCACCGGTGCGTCTGCTGCCGGTGCAAGGGTACACAACCTCCCAGACCGGCCCCGCGACATTTCCGACGACGGAGACTTCCACTACGCTGTCCTGGGTCCAACCGCAGCTTCCGAGTCTGGCAAACCAAGCCCAGAAGCTCGCCGCTTCATCAACGAGACCACTGCTCCAGATCGGCCCAGAGTAAATCGCAATGCCATAGCCTTGGCTGTTCCATCCCGGGATGGTTTGGATTTGGCAAGGGATCGGGTTAGGGAACATTTGGGTTGGTTGGAAGTGAGAGAACTCCTGAAGGGTCAACCGATTGACCTAATCCGTGAGCAGATGCTCGTTAATGAAACCGCTTCCTCTGAAAGGCGTATTTCCGACGCGATTAGCCAAGCCTACTCGGTTGTCGTGGCAGTCAACGAAAGCAACGAAGTTCAGGCGTTCAGGGTCGCCGTGGACAATGATCCGCTGTTCCTTACGATCAAGGCCGACCGCCGCTCCAGGATACAGGAAACCGCCATCAGTTCGGAGGCTATGTTGCCGGGCGGCCCCTATGATTTGTGGCGCGACGGGGAAGATTCCCGACAGGTCAAGGACCTAGTAGGCTCATTTGCTCAGTTTGCGAAACTGCCCAAGATGCTACACCAGAAGGAGATACTGGATACCGTCGCCCAGGGAATTCGAGAAGGGATTTGGATAGGCCATTTGATGCGTCCAGACCGGACGGTGAGGACCATCTGGCGTACTGCTATCGAAGAGCCAGTGTTGAGCGACCCTGCCCTCGAGGTCTTTCTTCCCGAGTCGGCCACTCTCAGCGACATTGACCCTTCACTGCTTGTTCCCGGGAGTCTCCCGGGTCTGTGGCCTGCCGATGAAATCACGGTCAAGGATGTCATCAGCTATTTTGCCGGCGGCCATTCGGTTGTGGTACCCAAAGAAGGGTACGAGGATACCGCATTCATTCCCAAATGCGATTCGTCGGCTGTCGAGGAGGCTATAGCAGATGCCGTGGAGCGAGGGTTGATATGGTTGATAAACGGTCCCGCATCCATATTCAGGGAAACGGTGCCTGCTGGGGTCCTCAGTTCTACCGCAACCCTGAAGCCTCCACCGGCGCCGGTAGCCGCGACACACCTGACCGAGGCTACGATCCCCGATGCTTGGAGAGACGGGAGGGCTAATGCCCTCGCCATCGTGACTGCATTGTCTGCCCAACGGGGGACGCCTTTGCCGTGGGTCGTCGTTCAGTCAGCGATCAATTCGGGTATAAACACCAGGTGGATTGAACTTGCCCCTGACAGCCAGCCGTGGCCGTGCGACTTCGCCAACGCTCAGCACGTGGTCGTTCAGGCCGCTAAAGCGCCGGGAATTTCAGATGACCGTACAGCGCAATATGGCCAAAAACGGTTGGGAACGGTCACAGCCGAAGCAACGTTGGAAGCCAACGGAGTTCAGGATCTAGCTGACAAGATACCGGGTATTACAATGGCTGCCGTAGGGCATCAACTGAGATTCAACATACAAATCGAACTTGGAGGGGAAAATCTCCCGGACGCTTCGGTCGTTGAGTCTATCAACTCTCTACTGGCCGACGTGTCCGATGATCTGAAGTTACAGTAGCCAAGCCCCCAATTGGTTGCTGAAATCGATAACGGGTCCATGCCCTCGAGAATGGTACTGCCTACTGTCAGGTTAGGTCCGCCTTCCGATGCTGCGCAGCCCCGTTGTTGGGGGGTGCGCTCCAACCGATGGTCAAATACAAGACGCAGGGGTCCATGCTATCCGTCTAGTTCACCGCTAGCTCGACTTGGATAAGATCAGTGCTCAACACACCAAAACCTTGCTGGACACCGACTGTCTGGGCAACGTCGTCACCCCGGATCGGCAGGTGCGCCTTCTGGGGTTGGGTGTCAATTTTCGCGGTGATTAGGCCGGCATTTGTTGTTGTCCAGCGATTCCGTCCCTAGAAATGGAAAGCGAAAATGTCCGGGTGGCTAGTTGGCGAGGGCGGTGGATTTGCGTAGTGCCATCAGCTTGGCGCGTTCTTTGGCGCTGAGTTTCTTGGTGGGCGGTTTCTCGGCGTAGGCGTACTTGCGCACGGTCACGCGGGATATGCCCAGTTCACGGGAGATGACCCGCAGGGACATCCCTTTCAGCCGGCCTTTCTGGATCGCCTTCCACCGGGCCAGTTGGGTTGGCGTGGGCGTACGCGTCAACGGGTTCGATGCCTTACTGGCGGTGTCCTTCGCGGCGGCGTTCTTGTCGGCGACGGGTTTGACGGCAGGCGTGGCCGGACGCACCGGTTCCAGGGCGGCCAGACGGCGCTGCTGGGACCTGCTGATGTGGTGGTCCCCCACGCTGCTGACCCGCATTGCCTCAAATCAAATGTTACTGAACCTGGGTTGTACAAGGTCTCCTGGCGGATCCAAGCACGATATTCGAGATACCTTGGCCACCGTCGTCGGAAAGACTCGCTGCTACGCATCGGCGAACCTGATTTGAGCATCCTTCCTTCCGGCGTCCTCTGCTTATTGATACCCGCGGTGGTTCGCGCAATAGTCATTACGTCGAGTCAGCTGCCGGGGCACTCAGAATGTCAGCCTCATGGTGGAGGAGTCCGGCCCAACGCTCTGCCCGCTGATTCCGAACGCCGGCCGTTAGGCGACAACAAGGAAGGCCGGTGCTAAAGGCTATTTCCCCGGTCGAGATGGGTAATCATCCAGACCTTCGACGGACAATTGTGCGGGTGATTCCGCATCGAGGTACAGGTCCAACCCAATCTGCGACGCCCGGCCGTAGATGGCTTCCAGCGCCGGCAGGAACTCTTCACCACCCTGCCAGAAGGGGAACCGTCCCAACTGCCTGGGCAGCGCGGCCGGCTCATCGGGCACGCGGGCCGGCCCGATGATGTCGTCGTCATCGTCCCATTTGGGTTGCCCCCAGAATGCGTCGGGGTCCGCGGGCAGCGGTTCCGGCGGCAGCGTCGGGGACATCCAGGCGCTGGCCTCGACGGACTTCCGCAGGTCAGGTCCCAACAGCTCATCCCGGTCGATGCCCCGCATTCTGAAAATGAGGAACGGATCGCGGTCGAACTCCTCACCCAACAGCAGGTACACGGCTGCGATATGCTTGCACGGGTTGGCGTAGTCAGGGCACGAGCAATCGGTCTCCAGGTCGCTTTTCCGCGCCGGAAACAGGGACAGGCCGACGTCGGCGAACGCATCCTCGATGTTCTCCGGCATCCGACCCGCCAACAGGCTGGCAGCGAATACCGGCCGCTCAACCAAGGCAGCCTGGAGCCGGTGCAAATCGGGGCCCGGCAGCGTGGCGACTGCAATGCTGACCCGGTAGGGCCGCTTTCGGGAACCCTGGACGCTGGCGGCTACCTCGCCCGGCCGCACGTCGATGGACACCACCTGCCCACGACGGGCATAGGACCGGCCCCGGGCGAGCCTGGACCCCAGGCTGAAGTTCTCCAGCGCCTGCACCCAGCGCTTGGCCCACCAGCTGGCGCCGAAGTCGCCCCGCTTTGATTGCGCCCGGATACCGCCCTTGGCTTCCCGGGGGCGGGTCTGACAGGGGTATGTAATGGCTGAAATCGGTTGAGCGAGCAGCTTGGAAGGCGCACCGGGTCTCCGACATCTTCTTGGTGACTAAACCAGAAGCCGGAGGTCCCCCATGCGCCTTCCCAGAGAATGCTATCAGATGCAAAAGACGATCGAAACGCATTTACCGCACCTCTCTCAGCCACAGTTGACCGGCCTGGTCTTGTGGGTCTGCGGGGCTATTCTCGCTGGCAGCGCCTGTCAGAACGCTGTAGCCTCCGCCCTCTCGCCCTGGGGTAGATGGAACAGCCGGCGTCAGTATCTCCGCGAGTGGCTCTACGACGGCAGCGACCGGGCCCGCCCCTGCAAGACCGAACTGGACGTAAGCCTCTGCTTTGCCCCTCTGCTCCGGTGGGTCCTCACCTGGTGGCGTTCCGGCCGCTTGGCCCTGGCTGTTGACCCCACGCTTAAAGGAGACCAGACCACCGCCATCGTCATCAGCGTGGTCTATCGCAGTTGCGCCATTCCGGTGGCTTGGCGCATCCACCGCGCCACCCAGCCCGGCTCCTGGATGGACCCCATTGTGGAACTGCTCCAGGAACTGGCCCCAGCAGTCCCCGAGGAAATGACGGTCATCGTGCTCTGCGACCGGGGCATATCCAGCCCCAAGCTGTGGCAGCAGATACGCGCTCAGGGCTGGCATCCCTATATGCGGTACCGGAAGAACATCACCTTCTGCGCCGACGGCGGCAAACGATTGCCCGCCCGCGCCTTCGTATCCGTTCCCGACACTGCCTGGATCGGCCGCGGCACCGCCTTCGGTCCCCCAACCACCCAGCGCCGTTGCACCCTGCTGGTGGTCTGGTACGCCGAGCAGGAAGAACCCTGGATCATCCTCACCGACCTGCCGCCGGAGGACGCCGGACCCAGTTGGTACGCCCTGCGCTTCTGGATTGAGTTGGGCTTCAAGGCCCTGAAGAGCCTGGGCTGGAAATGGGACAAGACCCGCCGCACCGATCCGGCCCGCGTCTCTCGCCACTGGCTGGTGCTGTCGGTGGCCACCCTCTTGGCCCTGGCTTACGGCACCAGGGTGGAGGACGCCCATGACCGGAGGATTGTCCCAGGCAACTTGCGCACGCCACCCAAAGCGCTGGCTTCCAATCACCGGGACCCTCGTAGTCGTCCGGCGCGCACCGTCAGCGTCATCCGCCACGGCATCGACTGGCTGCGGCGATTGCTGCTCCGGGGAAGGCTCTGGACCCGCGTCTGGCTGCTTCCCGAACCCTGGCCGGAACCCAAGCCCAACCTGGAGATCACCCACCATGCGCCCCAGTAATCGCATCGTACATACCCCTGTAAGCGGGGGCGGGTGTACTCAAAATCGTAATAGACCATAGCGTTCAGTCCTGTAATTCGCGGGTTACGGTGTTGGTTCCGGTCGGTTTCACGCGACGGCCGCTTCCGAGCTCAGGCTCAGGACAGCTCTCAGTTCGTCGTTGGACAAATCGGTCAGCCAGCCTTCACCGGTCCCAACCACGCGCTCGGCGGTGGCCTGCTTGGCCTCAATCATCATATCGATCCGCTCCTCCAGGGTGCCGGCGCACATGAATTTGTGCACCTGGACGTTGCTGGTCTGGCCGATGCGGAAGGCGCGGTCTGTGGCCTGGTTCTCCACGGCGGGGTTCCACCAGCGATCGTAGTGAAAGACGTGGTTGGCCGCAGTCAGGTTCAACCCGGTGCCGCCGGCGCGCAGCGACAGGATGAACACCGGCGGCCCATTCCTGACGTCTTGGAACCGCTCCACCATTCGGTCCCGCTGGCGCCGGGAGACTCCGCCGTGCAGGAACAGGGCCTCTTTGCCGAAGGTGTCCTGGATGTGCCGTTGCAGGATGGTGCCCATCTCGGCAAACTGGCTGAACACCAGGGCGCGGTCGCCCACTGCGATGATTTCCTCCAGCATATCCTGCAGGCGCGCCAGTTTGCCTGACCGGCCGGCGATGGCGGAATTGTCCCCCAGCAGCTGACGGGGGTGGTTGCAAACCTGCTTCAACTTGGTCAGCGTACCGAGTATCGCGCCCCGGCGCTCGATGCCTTCGGCCTCTTCCAACGCCTGCTCGGCCTCCCGGAGCACCGCCTCGTACAGGGTGGCCTGTTCCCGGGTCAGCGGGCAGAACTCCTTGGTCTCCATTTTCTCAGGCAGGTCGGTGATGACGGCCCGATCGGTTTTGAGCCGCCGCAGGATGAAGGGGCCGGTGGCCCGCTGCAGCCGCTGGGCCGCGCCCTCATCCCGTTCGGCCTGGATGGGTATGAAGTAGTTGCGCTTGAACTCGCCCTCCGTTCCCAGCAGACCAGGGTTCAGGAACTGCATCACCGACCACAGGTCACCCACGTGGTTTTCCACGGGGGTGCCGGTCAGGGCAATCCGGTACTCGGCGCCCAGCGACCGGGCGGCCCGGGCCTGCCGGGTCACTGGGTTCTTGATGTTCTGCGCCTCGTCCAGCACGATGCCACGCCACGGCACCTCGGCCATGAACCCGACGTCCCGCGCCAGCAACCCGTAGCTGGCCACGACGATGGCGTGCTGACGGGCCGCCTCAACGAATTCGGCGTCCCGTTTGCGGCCAGGACCGTGATGCATCATCAGCGGCAGGTCGGGCGTGAACCGGGCGGCCTCCTTGCGCCAGTTGTTCAGCACCGAGGTCGGACAGACCAACAGCACCGGTCTCGCGACACCATCCCGGCGGTCCTGCTGGATGGCGGCCAGGGTCTGGACCGTTTTGCCCAGGCCCATGTCGTCGGCCAGGCAGGCGCCCAGCCCCCAGCGCCGCAGAAATGCCAGCCAGGAATAGCCCCGCTGCTGGTAGGGACGCAGCGTCCCGCAGAACCCTTCCGGAGCTTCCAGTTCCAGGAACTCGGCCCGTCCGGTGAGCTGCCCCAGCAGGTCCTCCACCCACCCGCTGGCGGCCACGCCGTCCACGTCGAACCCGCCCGGCGTCTCCCCGGCGCCCACCGCCAGCCGGATGACGTCCTTCAGCGTGGTCTCGCCCTTCCGGTCCCAGAAGTCCAGCGCCGCCCTAATCTCGCTGGCGTTGAGCTCCACCCAATGGCCGCGCAATCTCACCAGCGGCGTTTTCAGCTGGGCCAGCGCCTCCAGCTCCCGGGCGGTCATCACCTGGTCCCGCAACGCCACCTCAAGGTTCAGCTCCAGGGTGGTGGACAATGACACGCCGCCCCCACCCTGCATCTGCGGGGTCTTCACGTTTGCCCTGACGGTGGGTTTGGTCTTGGTTCCCCGGCGGGTCCACCATGCCGGCAGGATGATGCCGTAGCCGGCCTCCTCCAGTGCGATGGATTCCCTGGTCAGGAACTGGTACGCCGTGGCGGCGTCCAGCTTGCGGCCCGCCGGCCTCTTCCGCTGCAGGCTAGCGGCCACGCCGGCGCAGACCCCACTGGCCTGGCCCAGGGACGTCAACAGGAACTCCCGGGGATTGAAGCCGTCCCGTTCCAGCTCTCGCACCCGCTGGTTGCCGGTTTTCCATACTGCGCTGGCGGGCAGCAGCAAGCTGCGGTCTTCGTGGGATTGCAGCAGATACCGCAGATACCAGTCGCCGTCAGATGATGACGCAACATCGCCCTCACCTTCGTCCGACTCCGGCGGTTCTTCGAGCCGGAAGCAGACTCGAAACGGCGCGCTGGCCATGACGGCAATGGGCCTCTGCCACTCCATTACCTGAGTCCGCAACTGCCCCAATTGCTCCGGAGTACCGTGAACTGCTCCGTCGGCCGACTTCAGGCCACTCAGCCAGGCGTCGTGTACGCTGTCGAAAGCTGACTTTTTGGGACGGCCCTTGGGTGTAGTTACCTCCGATCCTACGGTGACTTTTCTGACCAAGCTGTCCGCGACCGTGGCGACGAAGGTTCTGAGGACAGTGGCCGCCGGCTGGTCGGGCGGTTGGCCGGCGTCGGGGTCCGACAGCGCCCGGGCCGACGCCGGCATACGCTGGCTCAGCCGAGCCAGCCGCTCGGCGTCGGCTCCTATGAACAGCGGCACCCAGGCAGCGCGAGCGCCATCTGCGTCGTGGATTGTCCCCGGCAGAAACTGCTGCCGCGCCACCAGCGCCGCTCCGAAGCGCACCGCCTGGCTCCAATAGGCCAGGTCCACGCCGATGCCGATACCGTTGGTCAACATCCCCTGCCCTTTGCAGGCCTGCAATATCGGGATGGCTTCCGCCGGCGACACTCGGTATGCCGGTATGGACCAGGGCATGAGCCTGGGCTTGGCCCTGGATCTGGGTGGGTCCGCCACCAGGGCGCTGGACGGAAGAGGGCTGCCGCCCCTGCTGGGCAGCCACGCGGTGGCGGAGACGGCTTCGCCCGAGTCTGCCCGAAACCCGGGCGCGGCACTGGTCAGAACATTGACCAATTCTTCGGGATCAGCGCAGTAGGGATGATCATTGCCTGCTGGATGATCATTGCCTGCTGGATCATCGTTTCCCTTGGGGCGCAGTTCATCCGGCGACCGCTCCGCCCACAGCAACATCCACCCGTCTTGCCAACCCCCGTGCAGTATGATCATCGGTCAACTCCCCGATCCGGCCGGCGTTCCTGACACCGGCCCCATGATGATGACGGTCGCTATTCCGATTCCCATACAAGCTGCCCAGCGCGCCGTCGGAAATTCTGGTAGATCGAAGTCCTGGCACATAATTGACGCCGAAACGCGGCCTCTTCCGCACTCTACTCGCCGCCGGCCGCGGTGGGCAGGGCACGTATCCTTGCTCCCACCGACCGTTCCGCCACCGCCAACTCGTACTGCGCTTGCAGGTTCAGCCAGAACTGGGGATCCATGCCAAACCAGTGGCCAAACCGAAGGGCACTGTCTCCAGTCACCGCACGCTTGCCGGCCAGAATCTGGCTGATGCGATTGGCTGGCACGTCAATCTGCCTGGCGAAACTCGCCGGCGATACCCCCCTCTCCTCCAGTTCATCTCTCAAAACATCCCCAGGATGTACGGCTCGTTGCAACATTGTCGCCAGCACCCCCTCAGTGATAGTCCGCAATCTCAACGTCTAACGGGCCGGCCTGGCCCTCAGGCCAACTGAAACAGATCCGCCACTGACGATTGATCCTTATCGAGTACTGTCCGGCCCGGTCCCCGCGCAGGACTTCCAGACGATTGCCGCGCAATGCCCGCAGGGCATCCACCGATCGGGCGGCGTTCAGAATCGAAAGCCGACGCGCTGCCTGATCCTCAAAACCCTGAAACGCCGGGACATATTCCCCAGCGGCGAATGCCGCGGTCCGCCGGTCCCGATAACCCTGGATCATTGCACAACTAGTGTAAGAATACATGACGGCTGACGTCAATCATCAGACGCAGGATCAGGCTCGCTTTGGACCACCGCATGGTCAGGTTGAAACCGGCGTACCGGTCTTATCAATACCTTACCTGGTTCGCATAACAGCCGTTACGTGAAGTCGTTTGTCGAGTATTCCAGTGCGGCATTACTACGGCCCGTTCTTCCTGCCCCAAGTTGCGAATGCTATCTGCGACGATGAACCGCGTTCCGACATCCGAATAGGAGAAGCGCCGCGGCACCACTCTACACGCCAGCGCGGAGCTGCCGTCAGGGCGGGAACAGTTGAAAACCGGTCGTACGAAAAGAGTGTTGGGATGCATCGCCCGCGTCAGCTGCGCATACTTCCGCAGCTGACGCGGGACGGTACAATACAAAGGCAGTCCTGCCACAAGGAGCATCCCATGTTCAGAGTATCCGCACCTCCCAAACCGCAGACTCCCGGGCCAAGCAGACCCGCTGCTCCAGCCCCGCACGGAGGTCGGCCGGGGTAAATTCAGGGTCTGGCGACGGCGACTCTCCCGGCTCGGCATTTTCATTTGAGGGAAGTGGTGGAGAGTTTTCTGAGCCAGCCCCTTTTAGCTGGCTTTCCTCCGCCCGCGTCGCCGCTCAGAACTTGGCCCGGCAGTGGATCGGCGTCGACATATCACCCAAGGCCGTCGAGCTGGTCAACATGCGCCTCAGCAGTCCATGGGCAACCTGTTCCGCAACCGGCTGGTAACAGCCCGCACCGAGATCCCCAGCCGCACCGACATCGACGTTCCGGTGCCCTACCGGCTGACCATGCACGTCCGGTTCGGCCAGCGGGAAGGCCGGTGCAACGGGTGTCGCAACGAGTTCCCGTTCCGCGTCCTCGTAGTGGACCACATCATCCCCTTCGGGGGTGGTGGCCAGGACAACATCGACAACCTGCAACTACTGCGAACTCACTGCAACCGGGTCAAACGCGACTGGCCTCAGGAGTACCTAAACCAATACCAAGGTGAGATGTGCGTTTCGGGAGTCTTGAAGACTACCGAAAGGACCCTAATACTACAGCCGCAGATCATTAGCAGGTCTCTTCTTGATCGTCGACGCTACCTTACCATTCCAGTTTTGGGGCTGTTACAATTTGCACCGCAACCCCAAATTAACGAAACTTTTGGAGAGTAATCATGGCTGTGTCCGCCGGGATATCAAATGCGCTGGAACGTAACTGGGGTATGGTAGACCGCGCCATAGACGGGCTGAGTGACGAGACACTGGCGCGCCAGATATCCGACAGCGACAATTCCATCGGTTGGCTCCTCTTCCACATGAGCCGGGTGGTGGACGTTTTCATGAATGCCAGGTTCCAAGGCAAGCCTCAGATATGGATAGCGGACGGTTGGTGCGAGAAATTCGGCCTGAGCGACGACCCGGAGACGACCGGCCAAGGCTGGGACACGGCGCGCCTGGCCGCGTGGCCGCTTCCCTCCAAAGACATCCTGGTAGGGTACTACGAGGCCATGAAGGCCTGCTGCCGGGACTATATGTCCTCCGTGACCGACGAGGAGTTGAGCGCCACCATGAGCCTGAGGCCCGGTGCGGACCCCGAGCCGAAAGAGACCATCATGGGTGTCCTGGTCTTTGACAACATCGTCCACGGAGGCCAGATAGCCTTCCTGCGCGGCCACTTGGAAGGCATGGGCTGGTTCGTTTAGCCCGAACGCAGGCTTCCCGGACAATTTCTACAGGTTTACCGAAGAGCACGGCGAACTCAAGCCGTGCTCTTCCTTAGCTTCACTCCCGACTAACACGGTTTTTCAGGCGACGGCGGCTGGTGGGTTGGGGGGCACGCCCTGAGCATCGGATATGGGCACTAGCTAGTACCGTTGCCAGGTAGATTTGTAAGAATATAAGAAAGCAGCCATACTTGGGCATGATCTTTCTGTGAGGGAGTGCCCAGCCATGGCTGCCATCAAGTATAAAGTGGAACTGACCGAGGCCGAACGTTCCCGTCTCAATGAGGTGTCCCAGCGAGGCAAGGCGTCAGTGCGCACCGTGAAGCGTGCGCTGTCGCTGCTCAAGGCTGACCAGGGGGTTAGGGACCGTGAGATAGCCGATGTGCTGTTGGTCAACGCGGCCACGGTCGCCAGAGCACGGAAGCGGTACGTGGAGGAAGGACTTGAGGCCGCCATCAATGACCGACCGCGGCCGGGCCAGGAGCGCAAGCTGGACGGGAGGCAGGAAGCGCACCTGATCGCCATTGCGTGCAGCGCCGCGCCCGAAGGGCACACGCACTGGACACTCCAGTTGTTGGCCGACCAGGTGGTGGAGTTGGAGTTTGCCGATAGCATCTCCCTGGAGACGGTGCGCCAGATGCTCAAAAAAACGAACTCAAGCCGTGGCAGAAGAAGGAGTGGTGTATCCCCAAGGTGAGCGGGGAGTTCGTGGCGCGGATGGAGGACGTGCTGGACCTGTACCAACAGGCGTACCATCCGGAGCGGCCGGTAGTGTGTTTCGACGAGACCTCCCGGCAATTGACTGGGGAGGTGCGTCCGCCCCTGGCGGCTGCCCCCGGACGGATGGCACGCTATGACACCGAGTACCAGCGCAACGGGACACGGAACCTGTTCATGATCTGCGAGCCGAAGGGTGGATGGAGACATGTGGCGGTGACCGAGCGCCGCACTGCGGTGGACTTCGCGTACCAGATGCGGTGGCTGGTGGACGAGGCCTACCCCGATGCCGAGGTGGTCAGGCTGGTACTGGACAACCTCAACACCCACAAGCTCGGCTCACTCTACGAAGCATTTGAGCCCGGCGAAGCTCGGCGCATCGCCCAACGCCTCGAGTTTCATTACACTCCCACGCACGGCAGCTGGCTGAACATGGCTGAGATCGAGTTGAGCGTCTTCAGCAGAGGGTGTCTGAACCGCCGTATCAGCGATGAGCCGGAGCTGCGGCGAGAGGTTGCGGCGCTCGAACGCGAGCGCAACGCAGCAAAATCAGCCATAGACTGGCGGTTTACCACCCAAGATGCTCGCCGTAAGCTCCAACATATCTACCCTGCAAGATCAGATTGAAACGGTACTAGTAGCCAAGTTGGGACGCTCGGCGTTTCGCCGCGTGCAAGGCACGGCGCTGATACTGACTCTCGTAGTATTCCGTGCCAGCTGATAGACGACAATTAGAAATGCCGGCGCCTGTTGCCTCATTGAGAAGTGTTACCGGAACTTCAGCACCTGGGGAGGAACCCCTCAGCGGGAAAACTCACCGTCGAAGTGTGGCAATCCGTCCAGCGCCCTGTCGGCATCTTCGCCACCGAACTCCAGCAGATCCACAGCCTGCTCGTATCGCTCTTCTTCATACCCGTCCGGGTCAATGGCCTGGTAAATGCGGTCAATGGCCTCGTGGGGGAGTCCGGCAGCGCGGGCCTCTCCCAGCAGGATGCTCACAGTGGCGTAGTCCGTCGACGGCGGAGTCACGCCCAACTCTTCCGCTTCATGACCCATGGCCGCCGCCAGCTTGGCCAGCTTCACCGAGTCCAGCCCCTGCCGCCGTGCCGTCGTGATGATCGCCCGCGCCTGCCTCACAGTGGCGAATTCGGGGTCGAAGTCCGAGCCGCGCAACAGGTATTCCGATACGTCCGGTTCATCCCCCGCCACCGCCGCCAGCACCTCCAGCATGGCGCCGTGGCGCAGGTCCTGCTCCTGCAGCGCCGACACGAACTCGCTGAAGCGATCCACCGCCACATCGTGGAGACCGGCGTCGACCAGATCCGACATCACCAAGGCATAGGGCAGCAGGCGATCCGACCATGCCTCCTCTTCTGGACCCATTGCCAACAGCGCGCCAATCACCCGGTCCACCTGCTGCTCAGCTACCGCCGCCGGGAACCCCATTGGGTAGGTGTCCAGTATCGACTGGACCACTTTGGCTCCGCGGTAGTAGTAGACGATGTACAGTCCGCCCGCGGCGTGCGGCGGGTTGGGGTCCCACTCGTCGAAGCGTCCGACGTGGAAGTCAGCCGGTCCAACCACCAGCGCGGCCGCCTGTTCGGTCACCGTGGGCAGTCCCTGCATGGCCGGCCGGATATCCACCGGCAGGTCCTGGTTGAATTCGCGCAAATCCGAAGCCACCGTTTCCGCCATCTCGTCGCTGGCGGCGTGCGCTTCCGCCAGCAGCGCCCCGCGGGCGTCGGTCAGCCCGTCGTCCAGGTCGGGGATAGCAGTGTCCTCAAGACGTTGCCGGCTTTCCTCGGCCTCTGTCGCCAACTGGGCCAGCACCACCAGGTAGGCTTCGCCCATGAGGTCCCCTTGCGGAAGCTCGGCCCGCTGGCGGCGTGTCAGTCTCACCACCTGGAGGCTGGTGATGCACTCGAAACAGGCGGCATACCAGAGCTCGGCATCATGGTCCGCAACCTCCGGCGCCGTTGACACCGGTTGCTGCCGGAGCCGCGCCGCGGCGTCATTCAAACGTCCCATGAGCCCGATGCGCCGCTCCATCTCCGCTGCATCCATGGGCGACTGCTCGCCCTGGTCCTGCTGACCCGCCGGCCTTCCGACCACAGCGCCGGAGAGTTCGCTTTCCTTCTCCAGCATCAGGCCGGTCAACGCCAGCAGGGCCCCAATGGCTGCCGGCGAGTCGCGATGGCCGCCGCTTTCCACGGCATCCAGCGCTGCGCTCACCTGCGCTGTGGTCGCTTCGCGGAAGGCCGTGAGCCACGCCCGTTGGTAAGGCGCGCGCTCGCGGTCAATCTCGCACCGCTCACAATCGCAGTAGGCCGGGTTGGCATTCATGGTCTCGCCTCCAGTTTGGTGGGCGTGGTCGGAATGGGTTTGTGGGAGACCGGATTACCCGGGCGTGATGGCCGGACGCCGTGAGCCAGCTATCTTTCGTATCAGCCCGTCAGCCGGGCAAACAGCCAAGACTGGGCGGCGGGCATCGCGGCCAGGATCTGCTGGGCCTGTTCCGGCGTACAGCAGTAGGGCAGCTTGCGGGGGGCATACGCCCCCAATTCTACTGTGGCAGACTCCATTAGCAACTCTGCCATTTTCCGGAGATACCACGACCGGCCCGTGCTCACCGCCGGGGAGGGACCTGCCCCCGGGCATGAAAAATAGCAGACTTTACCGTCAAGTCTGCCATTCGTACAATTGACCACAACATTCTCTGGAGAGCAAATAATACGAACCGGGCGCAGACCCGCCGGATACGGACGCACTCACGAACGCACTCCTGGAGCAGATGCACCGCAGAGCCGCCGACCTGCCTGATGGAGACGGTTCGGCACCGCTGGAGGTGGAATAATGGCGATTACCATTGACGAAATGCTCGACCTGTTGAGCTTTGCCGGAGCGGAACTGGGCAACGGCAACGCCAATCATGGCCCGATGGCGGCTGAGGCGCTGTTTACGCTGGGAAGGGACGAAGCGGTGCTGCCCTGGGCGGAGGACTACAGAAGCCGGCTGACGGACCGACCGTCGCCTTCCCTGGCCATCCCGCGATCCGAATGGCGGGACTTTCTGGGCGACCGGCAACGATTGGGCGACTGGATTGAGTTTTTCGAAAACGAATTGAAGGAAGCCGCCTGGCAGGAGGTGGTGAAGGTATGGGTGCCGCGCCTGGCCCCGGCGGTGATGGCTGCGGCCACGCACGGCTTGATCCGCACCGGCCACGCCGTCCGGAACCTCTCCTCGGGGGACACCCTACAGCGTCGGCACAAGTTGGCGCAGGGGCTGGGCTACTGGGCCGCGCGTTACTACACCCTACCGGGCGAACCCTCGGCGGCCAACGCGGGGTACCATCCCCGGGCCGCGCTGGACCGGGTCGAACGGCTCCACGACCTCGACTTTGACGTTGCGGGGCCGATCACCGAGCAGATCAAGGGTCTGGAAAACCGCCCGGAGTTTGAGCCGGTCATCGACCTGGCCAATGCCAGCGGAGACGTGTCCGCTTTCATATCCAACCTCACGGAGACGTTCGCCGGCATTTACCTGGCAAACCCCAAGGGTCTGATCGCGTTCGTTCACACGGTGACGGGGCCGAGCGCGTTGCGGATGTTGACCCCATACCTGGACGCAGCGGACGCGCGTCAAGCCGCGCGTTACGCCTGGCAGGCGTGTGCCGGGATCTATAGTTGGTACTCGACAACGCCGCCGCAGGACACCGCGAGCTGGGAGACGCCGTCAGAGGACCGGGACGAGTTGATCGACCGGGCAGTGGCCGTGGGCGGCGCGCACTCCATAAAGTTCACCGAAGCCTGCCTGCGCGAGTACGCGTTGAACCCCAAGTCGGTGTACCTGGCAGCGGCGCGAGACGTGGCGGAACGGGTTGGACCAATTTAAACCGGATTCGCTGACCACTGGCGTGGTGGGATGTCCCAAAGCGGCGAGAGGGCGCTCCAGTGCTCCTTGGGTATCGGTTTTCCAAACACCAAACCGTCCCCAAAACCAGAAGAGCCCAATCCCGGGTCCACTTCCGAGGCAGAAGCGTGAACCTTCCCCGGAAGACGCACCTGAACCGGAATCACCGAGCGATCCGGGTCGAAATTGTGATTACCTGCTAGGCGGTCGAAATATCCAGTAGCTTTTCCATCGTCGCTATCTTCCGGTTTGGTCCCCCGGACGGCCAGTTCGCCCGTGTTCACCTAAGCCGCTTAAAATGGCAGACTTTGAACGGAAGTCTGCCAAGGTGTACGTTTCACCACCGCAGGCTGCGGAACCTCGCTGACGTCCCCCAAGGTATCCGGCACCAGCACCAAGTAAGTTGAGTGTTACGGCTGACCCTTTGGCGCCGGTTCCTGTAGCGGCCGCCGCCGCGTCGAGCACGTATTGCGCTGGATAGCACATCTGCTAGACGACAATTAGTCCCGACGGTTCCCCAGTTGCCTCCTGAAGAACCGAGCCATGAAACGTGAGATAGCTGGCCACCGTCTTCCTCCGCCTTATTGACATCCGCCTGCTTCGCGCAACGGCCGTTATGTGTAATAACGGAATGCACTCCGCCGACCGGCGTTAATACCTGGTTCGATCCGCCACGGCGTTGTAGTCCGCCTGGTCCAGCCAGTGGCACCAAACGCTGGCGCCGGGCAGCCGTAGTCTCCTGCTGTCCGTACGGATACCCCAGGCTGCCACTGCAGCGTGAATAACGCCCAGATCGTGGTCGTAGACGAACCTCAGTGCCGGCAGTAGGTCGGTGTCGGTGGACATCATGACGCCGACATCGTAAGCGCCGGCGATGGCGAGCCTGACAAAATCGATGGCCAAGGCAACGTCGATGCCTTTTTCCTGAGCTGGGTCCGTTGGCCATGTTGGCGGGTATCGGAGACCATGCGTAATCACGGTCGCTCCGTTTGCCCTCCACCGGTTGGACTGCCTCATATGAGCGGCGTGTGAGCGCTTGTCTCTGTGTGGGTCCGGCCGACCAGAGTAAATACGCACATCCGACAGGGAGCAGGGCATGCCGCCTGGGCCTCCTCTACTCGCGATCAACTGGCCCAGCTTGATCGGGTCAAACTGACCGTCAACATTGGACTGGGGATTCGGAAAGAAGCGATCGCGAGCCCGACGATAGGCATTCTGAGCGTCAATGAACAGCGCGATTCGCAGTGGAGTGGTCATGAGGAGGCGCCGCGCGAGGCAAAAAAATAGACCCTGCTCATCAACTTGGACTAAGCCGAGCCGATTGCAGGGAAGATTGCATGTATGGTACGCGAATCGCTCAGAACTGTCAAGCGAGTTTGGCTGCAATTAGCTCCCAGTGTCACGCGTCAATCATTCTTGCCGGCGCATTACCTCAAAACAAGCGCTACCGAACTTCGGTCACGCCAGGTCTCCTCGCAGATCCAACCACGAAATTGGAGTAGCTGGCCACCGTCGTCGGAAATGCCCGCTGCAACGCATCAGTGGAGCTGATTTATCTGTGCGCCGTTCCGGCGTCCCCCGCCTTATTGATCCTCGCGGTGACTCGCGCAAGGGTCATTATGCAAATCGCCCCGGGCACGACAGCCATCGCGAAGGAACCGGGGATCGCACGGGACACCATGTGCAGGTCGCCTGCGCTCGGACCGACGTGGGTTCCGATGGCGGAACCAATCTGAACGGTGTGGGTGTTTTCAGGGGTGGCCAGGTCGGACAGGCGATGCCGCATCGCTTCGTCAGTGCGGCTCCTCGTGCGCCGGTCAGCCCACGCCCAACCATTCGAAGACAAGCGGCAATTCATCCCAGTATTCCGCCAACGGCGGGAGATCGGGAAGCTGATTTCCCAGCATACGAACCCAGTCAACCTCCATCTCCGCCCGCAAATCCTGTCCTTCCAAGTCGGTCAGGGTAAATACTGGCAAACCTTTGCTGCGACATTTCTCCACGTACAGTCCCGCAACCCGACCAGCGTGAATGATCTGCTCACGCCTTCTGAACAGATTGACGACGTCGTAGAGGTCCCGCGGCAGGCACCGATCCCCCAGCGCCCTGACCTTCTCGGCGAAAATCTCCTCCAGGCCGCAGCAACGCACCGACACCGGTTCCGGCAGATCATCCGAGTACTCATGGGAAACCGGTCGCCACATCGTCGGCTGCACCACCCGCTCAGCATCGGCGGTGGTCACGTCGAGCTTGATCCGAACCGGAGGTGCATTGCGCAGCCCTCGGTAGTAGATCCTCCCTTCAGAGGATGTCCCGTTGTCGCGCATCTCAAACCGCGGCTCCGTACTCTGAAAATCTACGCCTGATTCGTCGCTGACCCTTTGCAGCATCCGCTTCAGCACCGGCAGTACCTCAGAGGCGTTGACGGTGCCGCCAGGAAGGCACGTGAAGTCCAGGTCCTCCGAGAAGCGGTAATCTCCCAGGTAGCACTTCTTCAGGCACGTCCCGCCTTTGAAGGCCCACCAATCGGTCAGGTCGGGGTCCGCTCCGATCCCCCACAACACCCATCCGATGACGTAGTCCTTCTCTACCACCTCCGGCCGCATGCTCCACCGTTGGACCCTCTCGTTGATTTCCGCCTGACCTATCAACGAGGCCGCTCCTAATTGACGTTGCCGTTCACCCGAAGGTTCCAACATTGACGTTGCCGTTCACCCGAAGGTTCCAACGCCTTGTCGCTGGTCCACTTCGAGGAAGGTCCGGGTCCAGCATGCTGATGCCGGCGGTGATACCCTCTCGGCATTCACGGAGCAGCCCCAGCGCCGCGATATCCAATTCCTCCAGCAGGTATCCCAGCCGTTTGTAGGCCGCGCCGTTACCAAATCGGATCAGGTAATCACAAAGACGCTCATCGTCCCGGTGCTCGCTGTGAAAGTACTCGCCGACGACCTCAGCCACATGGCGTATTCCTCCGCCCAGGGAGGGTTTGTCCAACAGGTCGACCACGGTGCGCGTGGGATCTGACACAGACACCCTCATACGATCTCGCCAGACCGGCCGGGTGCCAAAGATGCGCTCAGGCGCGATACGCCGGAGCCGGAAGGGAAAGCCCTGGATCTCGATCTCCGTGGTACGCACCCGCCGTGTGGTGAACACCACGGTTTCGCGGAATATCTGATCGGTCAGATCCCAGTGTTCACACGCCGTCCATCCGCCCAGGTAACAGTCCGGCCCAAACAGCTTGGCTGCCACCACCCAGGGATCCTCCCGCCAATCGGAGGGGGATTCAGCCTCCAGTGATACAGTAGCGTAGAGCCCTGGATGAACCCGTACCAGCCAGCCCCGCTCCGTCAGATAAGCCAGAAACCGACGTGCCTGCGGTATGCTGAAGTCCAGCGCGCCGGCCGCCTCACGCACCGTGAACGGCGCCGGAAACCCCCGGTGCAGCCTGGTCAACAGGCGGCGGTTCCTGCCGGAGATCCCTGCCGGCGATGCTGGTGAGTTAATCATAGACCATTGCATTCCGCATCGTTGAACATTATGCACTTATAGTATCACATCCCATTATCATCATGCGGTTCCGGGCGTCGCAACCGCGTCTATCAAGGCATTCCTGCCGGACGCGACCACGGTGATTCAAGCGCGGTTTGGGCGGCGTTAACCACGCCGTTGGCGGCAACGTACGCTGCTGCAACCCGACAGTACGGGGATATAATCCGTAGCCCACGGTCGGACACGGCCCGCCGGCAGCGGTGACAATTGCGATGCACCGAGCCGGGGATTTCCCAATGGCTGGCGATTACGCTGGAACGCTCTGGCCAGATGAAAAGGTATCAGCGCCTTATGGCAAACCAACGAGTGGTGAAACGTCGGAGCGTCGGGGTATTTGGCAGTACCGCCGCCACACACATCCAGCCTCTGGATGACGGCGGGGGATATTACCTGAAGCGAATTGGGGAAACCTATCGGACACTGCGTGATGCCTACCTGCACCATGCTGGCAGCCAGCCCATGGCGCGCCGGACAGCGAACTCGTTGGCCATTCTACCCAATGAGGTGGTTGCGGTTGAAACGCCGTTCAACCTCGATGACTCGCCAGCGGGCGAGTGCCTGATCTGGCGTGGGGCCCTGCACGAAGACGGGTATGGGATCATCACCGCTGACGGAACACAGCGCCGGGCGCACCGGGTAGCCTACGAAGGTGCCGGCGGAGTGATCCAGGATGGTCAGACGCTCAACCATCTTTGCCACCGGCCCTTCTGTGTGCAGCCGGCGCATCTGTACGCCGGCGACAACGCCAGCAATGCCAAGGACCGCCAGATCCGGAAGCAGACCCAACTGGCCCATCCCCGCGAGAGATTGGTGCTGCCGGGCGGTTGGGATGAACTCACCGAACGAAATGAACGGGTGTGGCACTCCGCCGTCCTATACCGGGAACCCGAAAACCCTGAGACCGTGCCGCTTCCGGGCCTGGGCGTTCATCGGGTCAATTCCGGTAGGGGGCAGAATCGTACGCTAAGGCTGCTATCGGCGTTTTGGCCACCGGTATTCGCCGGTGAGCAGGATGTGGGCCCACCCAATGGGTGAGATGTGGGCCAGGAGCTCGGTCTCGACGGTCAGCCCGGCGTGTTTCCGCTGTCTGACCGTTTCGCCGAGATGGGCGGTATTCCAGTAAATGACGATGGCGGCGAGCAGGTTGAGCCCGGCCATGCGGTGGTACTGGCCCTCGCTGGAGCGGTCGCGGATTTCGCCCTGGCGCCCGATCCGGAGCGCGTTCTTGAGCGCGTGATGAGCCTCGCCCTCGTTCAGGCCGGTGTTGGCTCGGCGCTGCATGTAGACGTCGAGCAGCCAGTCGACGATGAAGAGCGTTTGAATGAAGAGCGTGCGTTCGACCCGTCCGATTTCGCGGAGAGCGACGGCCAGTTCGTGCTGGAGGGGATAGGCCGCGAACTTTCGCAGCAGCTGGCTGGGCGGAAGGACGCCACTGGCCAGGGTGGCAGCAACCCGCAGGATGTCCGGCCAGTTGCGCATGATCACGTCCTCCCGGATCTTGTTGCCGGTCAATCCGATCAGAGGTTTCGGAACGCGTCTGGGCTCGAAGACATGCAGCCGTTTCGACGGCAGGTCCCGGATGCGCGGTATGAACCGATAGCCGAGCAGGGATGTGACGGCGAAGACATGGTCGGTGAAACCGCCGGAGTCGGCGTATTGCTCGCGGATGCGCCGCCCAGCCCTGGTCATCAGCAACCCGTCGAGAATGTAGGGCGCTTCGTTGACCATGGCCGAGATGGTTTGCGTTGCGAAAGGTCCGAACCGGTCCGAGACATGGGTATAGGCCTTGAGGCCCGGTTCGCTGCCATAGCGGGCGTTGACGAGGTTCATCGCTTCGCCCTGGCGTGCGGCTGGAAAGAACTGCCCGTCGCTGGAGGCGGTCAGGCCCAGGCCCCAGAGGCCGGCCATGGGCAGTTGCGCCTGCGCCTCGATCACCATGGCCAGGGCCCGGTCTATCGCCTCGCTTTCGATATGCCAGCGCGAGAGGCGCGAGAGCTGGAAGAAGTCATGGGTGTTGGAGGCCTCCGCCATCTTGCTGAGACCCAGATTGAGCCCCGCCGCGAGGAGGACGTTCAGGAGTCCGATCCGGTCTTGGCATGGCGCGCCCGTGCGCAGGTGCGTGAAAGCGTCGGTGAAACCGGTGGCGGCGTCCACCTCCAGCAGGATATCGGTCAGCAGGATATCGGTGATCCACACCTCGGGCAGGCGACGATATAGGTCGAGCACGAGCTCATCGACGTCCTCCGGCACTGCGGAGGCGGGGCGGCCGATCCTGAGTTCGCCATTCTCGATGGCGCCGCCGGGTATCCTGCCGTGGTGCGCGGCATCGGCGAGGTGATCCAGGCCCTCGACCAGACCCGCCTTGCGTTCGGCCAACCACTCCCGTGGTTCGAAGGGGACCGCCAGCCGGGCCGTTGCGTGCGCGGCTTCGATGGGCACCAGGGCGCGCTTTACATCGCCATAGCGTCGGGAGTGCGCGAGCCAGATGTCGCCGGAGCGGAAGGCGTCCCGCATATGGAAAAGTGCGGCGACTTCCCAGAGCCGGCGATCACCGGCCGGGCGAGCGTTGAGATGCTGATGCCACCTGGAATTGCGGCGCAGGAAAGTCCTGGGTAAGAAAGTCCGGGGCATGTCGCGGGACCCGGCTCCAATAGCTCTCAACGCTGTAAGGATAGGTTCGCCAGCGCCGGAAGCCTGGATGTCGAGCGCGCGCAACATGCGCGGCGCATAACGGCGGAACCGGGGCCAGCCTTGAACCACGTGAGCCAGGGGATCGGCGGACATGGTGTCGCTCAGCTGATCAGCCGCCGCGACAACGCCTTCGAGCTTCTGCCAGCCTCCGGCCGCCGCGACGGCCTCTTCCAGCGGCGCGCCGTCCCCTTTTGCCTCGAGCAGCGCCGCTCCAAGGGTCCTGAAGGAGGCCAGAGTATCGCGCAGTACCGCCCTCGAATCCTGAAGGCGCGCATCGCTGCGCCGCTGCGCACTCCGGAAGGTCTGGCCGATGATGCGGTCATGGGTCTCGACCACAGCATCGGCGATGGCGCCGCGCCACTCCACAGCACAGACGGCACAGATAGCGAGACGGCGATCACCCGAAATGTCGCGCAACCCATCGGTGAAGTAGCGCTCCCCCTGGCGGCGAAGACGGGCAATGCGATGCGGAGGAACGGTCTCCAGCAGATCGGAGGGAAGATCGAAGCCCTGCAGGAATTCCAGGCGATCGAGAAGAGCGTTGATGTCAGCCGAGTTCTGGCCCACCTCGAACCGGCGCAACCAGACGAACCGGCTCACGCCGCCGTCGACTTCCTCGGTAAGTAGCCGGTCGAGACGCATGCGCATGGCATCGTCCAGGCCAGCGGCGATGCGCGTCTCTATCCGGCGCTCTGCGGCAACGAGTGCCTCCGCGCAAAGACGCTCCAGGACCGATAATCACCCTTATCGCGCATCTTTTACTCGCCGAAATCACCCCCGCAATCCCGCCGCCGGAGACTCCCCATGACCACCGCCGCCGGCCACCACATCGTCCCGCGGGAACCCGCCCCGCTCCCGGAGCTCCGCGCCGCCGACCGTGGCGTCGCCGACGCCCTGGAGTCGGTCCTCTCCGAAAACACCCGCCGCGTCTACGGCGCCCAGTGGCGCATCTTCGCCGGCTGGTGCGCCGAGGTGGGTCTTTCCGCCCTGCCGGCCGAGCCCCTCACCGTGGCCCGCTACCTGGCCGCCCGCGCCGGCTCCGGCGCCAGCATCGCAACGCTGCGCCTGGCCACCTCCGCCATTAGCAAGGCCCACGAGTGGGCGAAGCTGGAGTCGCCCTGCCGGGACCCGGGCGTGCGCGCCTCCCTGAAGGGATGGGGACGGCGCCTCGCGAAACCCCAGCGCCAGTCCGGGGCGCTCACCGCCGACGTGCTCGCCGTGATCCGCCTCACCGCCGTCCAGCCCAGACGGCGCGGCCGCGGCATCGAGACGCCCGAGCAGGCTGCCGCACGAGCCAAGCTCGACCTGGCCCTGGTGGCGGTCCTGTCCGACGCCGGCCTCCGCCGCTCCGAGGCTTCGTCTCTCATCTGGGGCGACGTGCAGCGCTGGGACGACGGCAGCGGCCGCATCACCGTCATCCGTTCCAAGACCGACGTCGAGGCGGCCGGCGCCGTGGTGGCCATCACTCCCGCTGCCGTGAAAGCTCTGTACGCAATCCGGCCGGCGGGTGCTGGGGGTGAGGTCAGGGTGTTCGGGTTGTCGGAGTCCCAGATTGCCCGGCGGGTGAAGGCGATCGCCAAGGCCGCCGGTCTCTCCGACTGGGATTCTTCAGCGGCCACAGCGGGCGCGTCGGCATGGCTCGCCGCATGGCCCAGAACGGCGCGCCCACCCACGAGATCGAACGCCAGGGCCGCTGGAAACAGGGCGGCGGCATGGTCGGCCGCTACACCCGCGGCGAGACGGCCGGATCCGTGCTGCGTTATTTGTGAAGTCTGTCCCCGCGCGTACGGACCAGGCCCGGGCCAGCAACTCATGGCTCCACCCGGTCCAGCTAGCGCACGTGGCCCCACCGGAAACTCCGCAGGAAGGTTCCCAGCGTGGACGGCGCTTTGACCGCGCAGCCCAGCACCCGCCCAGTTCCCCCAGCGCGCAGCGCGTCGGCGTCGTCAATTCAGTCGCCATCGGCCAATGCCGACGCCACCAACATCAGGAACTTGTCCCCCACATTCGCCCGACCGGGCGCATCTCCCAGGTCAACATGGTGGTCCACCAGTCCGCCCAGTCCCAGATGCTGCACCAGGGTGACCGGCAGGATCAGCCCGGCATTGGCAACCAGGCGGTGATCGTCGAAGGTAACGCGGATGCGGTCGGGGCGCTCAGGTGGTAGCATCCGTTGGGTGCTCCTCGTTTCGGGATGGTTCCATGTGTCAGAAACCATTATCCCTGAAGCCGGGAGCACTTTCTCATCCCTTCATCACGCCGCCATGCTCATCCTTTCGGTGGATTGGGGCTAAACGGAAACCGGCCGCTCTGACGATGGGGCAGTCAGTGCTGCTGGTGCTTCTTGGCGTTAGATTTGGCGGCTACAAGTGGGTCGCGTACCGGACACAACCGCGTGGCGAATTCTCCGCAGGCACGGTGTAGTCGAGGTTCAACGAATCCAGCGTTTCTTGGGTTCCCATCAGGATCAGGTTGGCGTTGTTCGGAAAGTACCACGAGCGTTCTCTTCCGGCTGATACCCACCGTAGGTCGGTGATCTCGTTCTGCCACGTTGCTATATTTGGCAAGCACCTCGCGCACAGTTGGTCGCCACAGTAGGGTTGGGTGATGATGAATCTGCTTCCGTCTGGAAGTCGGCACAACTGGGCATGGTCGATTGGAGCCGAGTGCATTCGGTGGTGGCCCTGCTTGAAGCAGCGGTGGTACGGTTCGATCTCCGCGACGCACCCGAAATATCGGTCGCGGAACATGGTGCCGGGGTTGGCGTTCAGGAACGCTTCGAACAGGTCTTTGGAGTGTTTCCTCCACAACCGGTCGCATCCGCCCGTTGTCTCTTGGCGAATGGGAAGTCCATTGGGCTCGTGCTGGCATTTTTCTTGGCCGTCGCAAATTGACTGGGACAGCCATCGAGATGCTTGTGGCCAGGCCGGGGTTGGCTTGAGTAATCCGTCTGGATGCCCGACAGATTGAGTGCGTTTCTTTCTTACAGGCTTCTCCAGCATCACTCCAGGCTCTGGTGCCAAGGTGGATGTACCCGGGCTCTGGTAGTCAGGCACCGTGGCGAACCATTTTTCTTTTCGGAAAGCGCTGCCGAAGCCGAATGGTAAAGGGTTATCGACGACGGTGGTGCTTACTCCCGATTTTTCCATGGCATCGGCTACTGCCCGCGCGATGGCGTTCAGCGTGGGGCGTGGGTCAATGGGAAGGTTGTACCCGCGCCCTCTTTTGGGCTTGGATCCCCTCGAGGCGAGTTCCATCGCCACCTCGGCGCAGAAGTTGCCTCGGCGGGGAGGGTGTCCGGGAGCCGACAAGCGCACACGGCGCGTGTAGGCCGCGAGTCAACGATAGCCGGGTTCGTGCCGCTTCAGCTGGACGTCTGGTGGCTCGGCATCTCGCAGCGCGTTCTGCCACGTTGGTACGTGTTGAAGGATCAGTTCCTCGAGTAGTTTCTCCAACGCGTGTTCGGACCAGAGTGACAGCAGTTCTGGACAATCAAATCCCTGTCCATGGGCGTTGTACTCCAACCGCCAGTCTAGGCTCTGAATCGCTACCGCCTTGTGGTGGGTTCCTTTGTCTTGCCACATTACGGAGGTTTCCTGCTGCATCTTCGGTTTCCTCGTTTGACTCATGGTGGGGAACCGGCTCCGCAGTTAGTCGGCGGTAGCCGGCGTCGCCGTTGTTGGGCGACAGGTTCATTATGCCAGCGACAAATTCGCTATTTCCATTGGCTAGCGTCACTATCTTGGATAGATCAGGCCTAGGTGTGCGGAATAGGTATTCGCACGCCGGCACGGCTAGTAGCCTGTCCGAGAAACAATGTTCTATCCGTTTTACATCGTAATGATCGAATATTATCTGTAAAACGAACGTAAATCTGAATGTAATTGTGCGCTATTTGCGAATATAAAACATAATCCGTCGTACGCAGTTAATCCTCGGACAGGCTGCTAGGCGGCTTTGCGGCCCGCCGAGGCTGCACGCCAAGCTGGGTGGCTGCGAGCCGGCGTGACTGTTGGCTTGTTCCCAGTCCGCACTTTGGCGCTTGGGGCAGTGCTTCGGTTCCGAAGTTGTGTGTTATGCCTTCCTGGCTTCTACTTCTTGGTCATATCTCTGCCACAGCCGTATTGCTGCTTGTGCAGCCGCTTCGGGGCTTTCATGGCAATGGTCGTTCGATACACGGGGTTTCCCTTCAACAATCGTGTGTATGTAGGGGTTGTAGCGCCCGTCTCCTCCCAGACGCTCGACGGCTGAACTCCACAATCGCAGGTTTCCGCCTTGCGAGACGTCCAATTCCCACCGTGTCTCGCCGTCTTGGAAAACGCAGAAAGCGTATTGGCCGTGGCTGACTCGCCACTGTGCCCCGAACGGTGTGTCCACCTCAGCGATGCGGAGGGCAAGTTCGCGCTTGCTATAAGAAGGGGCAGCTGGGCCGCAAATGAGCCGTGCATCCTTCTCGTTGGCAAAGTACAGGAATGACACGTCGAGGCCGGGGTGTTCGGTGATCAGCCTCTTGCCTTCCTGCAACTGCTTGCGGGCCTGCTTGTGGAACCCACCGGTGCGGTCGGCGTATGCCACGTCGGACCTGAGGTTCAACGCGAATTGAAAATCGCCGTTGTCCTCGGCTTCGACTGCGTCACGCACGTGCCGGTCGCGGATCACCTGTTCCTCGGCCAAGCGCTTCGCCTCTATCATTTCGGCGTCGATTTGCCAATGCCTGAGGTACAATTTCACGTCATTATCGTCCACCTGCCGGACATCGGTCACGACCGGTAGGAGGTCCAGCTCCTCTTTGCCCAATTTGATCGTCTTCAAAACGTCTGGACGCCCGAGGATAGTGAGGGAGGTTCGGCCTGGGTAATACCAACTCGCCGATGATTTCCGGTAAATCAGGCCTTGCTCTGCGAGTTGAGCCGCATCTTGCTGGTGGAAAGCACAACCGGAGCAATCGCAATACGGGTGGGCTATGTAAACGTAGTAGTCACTTTCGGTGTCCTGCCAGACCTCTAGGTGGTCTGTCAAATGATTTCCCTGCAAACTATCGGAATGACAGCAGGAGTCCTGGCGGTGACGTGGTGACAGCAAGCGCCAAAGATGCCTGCAAATCGCCCGTTCGCGCAGAGGGTGCAGATGGGGATTGTCGTGCCGGAATTTTTCTAGCAGTTGAGGATCGCCACACTCGCGTTGGGCGTTTAGGTCCGCTTTAGTGTCCATTACCATTTTCCTATTAAAAAGTAGCCGAAGATAGTCCAGGCACGTATTTTAGACCGGCTGGTGTTCCGTGTCAAACTGATTGATCGCGGAAAATTCGCTTATTGGGATTTTTAGGGCGTCGTTCAGTCGGCGTCCGGCATCATGGCCGAAGGCTTGCAGGCTGGTCTCGGCCATTTGGCACATGGCGTAGGCGCGGTCCCAGGCTGGACTCTCTGGCTGATTGAGCAGCAGGAAGAATACTTGGCGGCACTGCTCAAGCGCTGGTTCGGCCGTGTAATGGGCCGGAAAGGCGCTGTCGAACGGTCGGTGCATGAGCCGCCCGCCGGGGTCGAGCCAGGACACACGGCCCGGAGTTCCGTCCGGCGCTGGGGTGATGAGGCCGGACGGCGGGTTGCTGCTGGCGGTGTCCAGCGCGCGTTTGAGCCTCTGCTTTATGCCTCGTTCGGTGAGGACGGACATCCCGCCGGATGTCGGAGATCTCGACGCCGGCGTCGAAACACGATAGCAGCCATTCGGCGACGGCGTCGCTCTGGTTCTCCTGTGAGCCGGGCATTCTGCGCTTGGCGGCATCAGCCAGCAGCAGGCTGGGTTGGTGTCGTTTCAGCTGGAGCTGGGCCTGGATCTCGGTCTGGGGAGAAGCTGCTGCGGCGCAGGTCGCGGTACTGTTCGAGCATTGCGGTGATTTCCGGCTCAGGGTCGTCCAGCGAGGGTTTGACCTTCCGGCTGCTGTCGGTCGGTTCTGGGCGTTGCGGCGCCATGTTGTCGCTCCTCGGTGGCTGTTGGTGAAATTATGCTGACGGTTCGGCCTCTTGGGGCGTCACGCGGGCTTGGCATGAAAAACCGCCGGAGCGACGTGGCCCCAGCGGTCTTAGGTTTCTGGCGGTCCCGAGAAACGGGTGAGCTGTGAATGCAGAGCGATTCGCGTTGCCAACCGGGTGTTGTGATGGATCACCCCGGCTCTGCCAGCGGGCTGGCGCTCCTACTGGTGGAGTGACATGATGCTGGTAGTGCTAGGCCGCGGTCTCGCCGCAATCATCGCTCCACCGCCTGGTGAACCGGCACCTCGGCGTGTTTTGCGGAGAGCCAGCACGAAGGAGGTTTCGAAAGTGCGCTCTTTAGCCCCAATCCACCGAAAGGATGAGTGCGGCGCCGTGGTGAGGGGATGAAAAAGTGCTCCCGGCTTCGGGGATAATGGTTTTTGATACAGAAAACCGACCCGAAACAAGGAGCACCCATCGGATGCTACCACGCAATGACCCTGATCGCATCCAAATCACCTTCGACGATCACCGTTTGGTGGCCAATGCGGGGCTGATCTTGCCGGTCACGCTGGCCCATCATCTGGGACTGGGCGAGCTGGTGGAGAAGCATGTTGACCTGGGCCGCGCCCCGGGTCAAGCCAACGCTGGCGACAAGCTGCTGACCCTGGTGGCGTCGGCATTGGCCGGTGGCGACTGCATCGACGACGCCGACGCGCTGCGCACCGGCAGTACCGATAGTGTGCTGGGCTGCGTGGTGAAGGCGCCGTCCACGCTGGGGACCTTCCTGCGCAGCTTCCGGTGGGGCCACGTGCGCCAGCTGGACCGGGTGGGACGTGAGGCGCTGGCGAGGGCCTGGGCGGCTGGAGCGGGACCGGGCAATGATCCGTTGACCATCGACCTGGACTCCACTGTCTGCGAGACCTATGGGCTCGCCAAGGAGGGCGCGCAGCGCCACAACCATGCCGGCCAGCGCGGCTATCACCCACTCCTCGCCGTCGCCGCTGGCACTGGGGACGTGCTGATGGCACGGCTGCGCAAGGGCCGGGCCAACACCGCTCGGGGCGCCGCCCACTTCCTGCGCGAGACGGTGAGCCGCGTACGTTACGCCGGAGCCACCGGACCACTCACCATGCGGGCCGACAGCGGCTTCTACAACCACGCCATCGTCGCCGTCTGCCGCAAGGCGAAGGTCCGCTTCTCCATCACTGCCCGACAGCACCAGAGCCTGCGCAGTATCATCGAGGCCATTCCCGAGGCGGAGTGGACGCCCATCCCGTACTGGATGGAGGGCGCCGCCGATGTGGCCGAGACAACTTATACCCCCTTCCAGCATGAGCCCGACGCCACAGCCGTGCGGCTCATTGTCCGGCGGGTCAAGCCCACTCCCGGGTCCCAACTTGCCCTCTTCGCCACCTACAGCTATCACGCCTTCATCACTGATCGAGACGGCGACACCCTGGGCCTGGAGGCCGACCATCGCCGCCACGCCGAGGTCGAGAACGCCATCCGCGATCTCAAGTACGGGGTGGGGCTCAACCATCTCCCCTCAGGACGCTTCCCCGCCAACGCCGCCTGGCTGGCCGTCCAAGTGATGGCCGACAATCTGGCGCGCTGGACCACGCGCATCGGCCTGGGCGAACCGGTGGCAACCGCCAAGACCCTCCGGCGGCGCTTCTTCTCCCTGGCGGGACGGCTCACCCGCAAGGCGCGGCGCCTCACTCTGCATCTGCCTCAGGGCTGGCCCTGGCAGAACCAGTTCAACTCCGCCTTGGATCGCTTGCGCGCCCTGCCACTCCCATCCTGACCGCGCCCACGGCGTCGGATTGTCCGGCAGCACTCCTGGCTGCCCGGCTGTTTCGCGCCAGGCTGGGCCCCGCATGTCTCCGGCTGCCATCTGCGCCTTGATCTCGCCCATCGCCGGGGGCTGTGGACGGTCAAAATCCCCTTCTCACCACTGAAACACGCAGCGCCTGCCCCTATCCATCGGCATCAACGCCCTGCCGAATCTTCCCTTCACCTTCCGTCTCCAGCCTGACCACCCTAGCTCCGTGCCATCGGTGGATTCAGGCTAAAGGGTATCAGGTGCCTTCGGGAGATTTTGAAGGCCTCTCCGTCGCTCCGATGCACGGTTTTTTCGGGAGAATGTCTTGAATCGCCGTTTCGGGCGAGATCCCCGGTGAGTGGCGGCTCTAGTCCACGGCAGCGTATTACGTCGTGGAGCCGTTTGGGTCATTCTGCTTCGATTGGCGTGGTTGCCGTGACTGACGGTGCTGCTCGGCGCAATCTGGGCAACGGGTTTGCCCGGGTATGGCAGCGTTCCGGCAATCCTTGCAGAGGCCCGCGTCTTTCAGCTTGGTGCGATTTTCAGCAGCGCGTACCCGAGCTCGCTCCTGCCTTTCCTCTACGGTGAGGCGCGCTCGTTTTGGCTTCTTGGGAGCTTTCGGCTTCGCAGGTTTGGCCACCGCTGGTTTAGGGATATTAGTGGCACGGGTGGATTTCGCTTTTGGATTTGCAGGCTTATTGGTCTCGGGCTCGGCTTCATAGAACGGGTTAGTGGGCATCGGAAACTCGAATTCCCACTCGAAGGTAGTGCCTACCGCCCACTTGTGCGGGGTGTAGCGGCCCCATGCCAGCGGTGGCCCTGAAGGAGCTGGTGCTGGTGAGACGCTTCTTGCGGAAGGTGGGCCGGTGGGCGCGTATTTCAGGATTGCGTCAGTTGGCGACGGTGGTGCCGAAGTCGCATGGTACCCTCGGCGATGTGCTTCGACACCTCGGTGGTGAAGAGGAACTGTTCCTCCTTGATGGTGTTGAAGGCTTTGTTGAGGTCTTGTCAGGAAGGCCAGAGCAGGCGGTTGCTGCGACAGAAGGCGTGGGTGGCGACGCAGAGGGTTGTACGTGAATCTTGCGACGCGGACGCCGCCGGCGCGGCGGGCGTACTGTTGCTGCCGTATCGTGAGCCGGATGGGCACGGAAAGCCCGGCGGCGTGCCAGCCGTCGGGGCAACTGGACGGCTGCTCTGCGCGTTTACGAGTCGTTGTCGTACCAGAGAGAAACCGTCGTTCGCGACCTGGGGGAGCCGGCGCGTTAGGCCCGGTTAGATGGCCATGCGCTGGTGAGGGACGAGAAAGCGGCCAAACGGGCTTTCGGATGCGGCGATGGCCTTGTTGAGCTACGGAGGGCGAAACAGCCAGCCGCGAACTTGGGCACATTCCTTGAGTGTATGTGCTTTTAGCAGCGTTTCGCTATGGTTGGAGTGCGGGAAGTGTATGTGGGCGCGCAGCGGATCGTCGGTATTTTCTGCAACCATGAGCGAAAGTGAATCGCACTCCGCCACCGTGACGCCGACAACCCCTGCGAATCCGTTCGACGCGCCCGATGATCGAGTCAAATCAACCCATGCTTCTTCGGCAGAGACACGGTCCCCGTTATACACATGAAGCGACTGTTCGCGTGACCGTTGGGGCTGGAACACTTGCAGTGTGATCGAGCCGCGATGGACAAAAGCGATGCTGACAACACGGTAAAGTAAGGTGCCAGGGCTCATCCGTCCACCTTCGCATCGGATCTGCCTGATACCATTTCGGCGATCCTGGTCCAAGATTCCGGAAAGTTCAGGTCTAAAGTCAGTTCGTCTTTTGTTTGCGCGCCTTCCCCGATTGAGATCCAATCCGCTTTTCGGGTTTTCAGGTTGATCGTCAGCACACACGCGTTGGCTCCGAATGACCACTCCATTTGTATGCCGCCCTCAGACGTGGGATACGTGTGGGGAGACGGCCCCCCAATTGGATAGTGCGCTTCAAAGGAATGGGATAGCCAACGCAACCCCTCGTCGCTAGGTGCCGTTCCGACGCCGCGAATCCATCTGGTCTGCCGTCGCCGCAACGCATCCAATCTGTTACGCACGTCCAAAGGGTTCAGCACGTTGACGTCGGCTGAAGGATCGGATTGCCGGGTGGGGGTGGAGTCAATGGCGTGGCGCAATTGTCTGGCGGCGAAGATCAGTTCGATAACATGATCTTCAGCGTGAAAATTCCCGGCCGTGAAACCGTGAACTATCGCATTCCTGTACCCCAACATTTCCGAGAGGAAATTCTGGTCAGCTGCAGATATAACACCTTGACTGGTGGCGTACGCGAGAACGTAGTCCGGTTCTGTTATGCGCTTGATTTCAAAGTCCTCCGCCGATAGCATCGCGCGGAGGGCTGCCTCGCAGGCGGACCACGCCAGCAGAAATGACGCATGAAGAAAGCTCGATTCAAAGACCGACTCGGCGTCATTGATCCGTGCGGCAATTTCCTCAGTGGAAAACGGGTTCGCATTTTCAGGTGCGCCCAGCTTCTCCGGTTCCCCGACGAGCAGAACATCTAGACTCCAGCCAGGCATCGAGCTGAGGATGACCGCCAACTCGGCTATTTCTGGCTCTAGGCCCATCGAGGTACGGGTCTTAACCGCGATTACCTTGTGCTCGCCATCCTTCTGGACGAGCAGATCGGTTCGGAACCCAGGGAAAAAGTCCAAAGGTTCACCCCGTAACACCTCGTATCCGCGGCTGCGGTATTCAGAAGCTCTTTTTTCGATGAACAGCTGTTCCCTGATCCTGATGTCTTCCATCAGAGGTGTTTCTCCTCTATTGGGGCGTCGTCGACCACAACGTACACCACATGGTCAGCGCTGGCCAACTTGCTGATCAGTGGACCCGGCGCATTCTGGATCTGTTCATCGGCGTCCAGATTTCTTCTGCGACACAGGACATCAGATACTCTCCGGTCGTTCCGATAAACTAGACCTTGCAAACTGTCCAACACGGGCTTGATGATGTTGTCGACGTCGGGCATTGCTCGGCCCCTGGGAAGTCGCCTGTGGAAATACGCGATGGCTACGACGAACGGTCCGTTGGCCGGAGGAGATGAGCCGATTTCTGCCGTCGCGGCCTTCGTTAGGGTTTGTTGCCACGCACCTCCGATTTTTGAGTCTGGAGACCTTTGTGAAGGAGGAATGCCTTCAACAAAGTATTGCATGGGCAACATTGAGAGATCCTTTGAGCTTCGCAGGGGTTGGCATCGGGTGCGAAGGGTGAGCGTCCGAGCAGGTTAGCTTCCTCATAGTGTACGCGATCCGGACTGCGAGTGGCATACCTCGTATTCACCCAGGAAATTCGCTACTCGGTTCGGCGAGCAACTACGTTTGTTTGAGCATTGGCAAGAGCTTACCCCCAATCCACCGATAAGGATGATTGTGGCGGCGTGTTGAGGAAATGAGAAAGTGCCCCCAGCTTCGGGGATGATGGTTTTTGACAACGAAAACCAACCCCTCACAAGGAGCACCCATCGGATTCTGCCACGCAACGACCCCGACCGCATCCAAATCGCCTTTGACGATCACCGGCTGGTGGCCAATGCTGGTCTGTCTGATCCTGCCGGTCACGTTAACCCACCACCTTGGGGGCCTTCCTGCGCAGCTTCCAGTGGGGGCACGCGCACCAGTTGAATCGGGTGAGCCGAGAGCTGCTGGCTCGAGCCTGGGCGGTTGGGGCCGGACCGGGCAATGATCCGTTGACCATCGACTTGGACTCCACCGTCTGCGAGACGTATGGGCTGGCCAAGGAGGGCGCGCAGCGCCACAACTACGCCGGCCAGCGGGGCTATCACCCGCTGGCCGTTGCCGCCGTCACTGGCGACGTGCTGATGGCCTGCCTGCGCAAAGGCCCAGCCAACACGGCTCGAGGTGCGGCGCACTTCCTGCGCGAGACCGTGGGACAAGTGCGCTACGCTGGAGCCGCCGGACACCACTCACCGTGCGGGCCGACAGCGGCTTTTACACCCACGCCATTGTGGCTGCCTGCCGCGATAAGCGTGCCTGCTTCTCCATCACCGTCCGTCAGCACCAAAGTATAAAGGACGGAGAGAAAATGTACCTCGCGGGCGGCCCGATCGCCTGGTTTGGGCGGTGGAAAACTGTACCACCCGTCGCCTTTCATAGAGCTGATTTTCAGCCTGTGGAAGGTGTGATGGATGTTTCACGTGGAGATGTATTTTCAGGTGCGCCGGGCCTGCCTGGTAGAGGGGATGAGCGTTCGGGAGGCCTCCCGAGTGTTCGACCTGCACCGGGACACGGTGCGCAAGATGCTGGCCAATGCCATGCCCCAAGGCTACACGCGGAAGCGGCCGCCGCGCCGTCCCAAGCTTGAGCCGTACACCGGCGTAATCGACGCCATCCTGGAGGCGGACCGCCTGGTTCCCAGGAAGCAGCGCCACACCGTGAAGCGCATCTTTGAGCGGCTGCGGGACGAGTACGGGTTCGATGGTCAGCACACCATCGTCAAGGACTACGTGCGGGAGCATCGGGGGCGTGTCGGGGAGATGTTCGTGCCGTTGACCCATGGCCCGGGCCATGCCCAGTGCGATTTCGGCGAGGCGTTGGCGGTGATCGCCGGCGTGGAGTGCAAGGTGCACTACTTCGTGCTGGACCTGCCCCACAGCGACGGCTGCTTCGTGAAGGCCTATCCCGGTGAGACCACCGAGGCTTTTCTGGACGGCCACGTGTCAGCCTTCGCCTTTCTGGGCGGTTCTCCCCAGAGCATTCTGTACGACAATACCAAGCTGGCGGTGGCGAAGATACTGGGCGATGGCCGGCGCAAGCGCACCCGGGCCTTCACCGAGCTCCAGTCCCACTACCTGTTTGAGGACCGGTTCGGACGGCCCGGCAAGGGGAATGACAAGGGCAATGTCGAAGGCATGGTGGGCTACGCGCGGCGCAATTTCCTGGTGCCGGTGCCACGGGCGGAGAGTTTCCAGGCGCTGAATGCCCACCTGGAAGGGCGATGCCTGGAGCGGCTGGACGCCGTGCTGCGGGGGCACACTGAGACCATCGGCCAGCGGATGGAGCGTGACCTGGAAGCGCTGCTGCCGTTGCCGGCCGCGGCCTACGAGGCCTGCGACCAGCAGGCCAGTCGAGTGAGCTCGCTATCCCTGATCCGCTACCGCACCAATGACTACTCGGTGCCGGTGGCCTACGGACACCGGGACGTGCTGGTGAAGGGCTACGTGGATGAGGTGGTGATCAGCTGCGGCGCCGAGGTCATCGCCCGGCATCCCCGCTCGTATGAGCAGGAGGATTTCATCTTCGATCCCATCCACTACCTGCCGCTGTTGGAGCGCAAGACCGGCGCGCTGGACCAGGCCGCGCCGTTGCAGGGCTGGGACCTGCCCACAGAGTACGCGACGTTGCGCCAGCGGCTGGAAGCAAGGCTGGGCTGTCAATGACGGGTTAGAAATGAGCCGTTTTTACGGTTTAAAATTGAGCCACTTGGTTATTGTTCAGCGATTTGGTCAGTCGGCATAGTTGTCGCCAGCCTCCTCCTGCGACGCGTTGAGTTGTTGGTGCGACGGGAATAGCCCGGCCTGGCGTTTCTCCCTGAGCCGGTAGCTCTCGCCGCGGATGTTCAGCACGTGGCTGTGGTGCAGCAGCCGGTCCAGCACCGCCGAGGCGATCACGCTGTCGCCCAGCAGCTCGCCCCACTCCCCGAAGCCCTTGTTGGAAGTCAGGATGATGCTGCCGCGTTCGTACCGAGCTGACACCAGGGTGAAGAAGGCGGTGGCCGATTCCCGGTCGTAGGGCCAGATGCCGAATTCGTCCACGACGAGGACCTTGGGGGCCAGGTAGACTTTCATCCGCCGGTCAAGGTTGTGCTCGACGCGGGCTTTGCGCAGGTCCTCCATCAGGTCGTAGGCGCGGACGAAGTAGGCGCCGTGGCCGTTTTCGATGGCCCGGAGAGCCAGAGCGATGGCCAGGTGGGTCTTGCCCACGCCGGGCGGTCCCAGCAGGATGACATTAGTGGCCTCGGCGACGAAGGCCAGGTTGGCCAGTTCCTTGACCAGCCGTTCGTCGATGGAGGGCTGGAAGCCGAAGTCGAATTGCTCCAGGGTCCTCTGGAAGGGCAGATGCGCCATCCTGGTCTTGGTGGTGAGGTAGCGCTGCCTCCGGGCAGCGCCAGATCCGCGCCGCACGCTTCCCTGCCACCAAGAGCCTGGACACCTTCGACTTCTCGGCCATCCCCTCGGTAAACCAGCCACTGGTCATGCAACTGGCCCGGTGTGAATACATCGAGCGGGGTGAGAACGTCATCGCCATCGGCAACAGCGGCACCGGCAAGACCCACGTTGCCCTGGGCCTCGGCCTGGCCGCCTGCCAGCGGGGCCTGTCCGTGGGTTTCACCACGGCCGCCGCCCTGGTCAACGAACTGGTGGAGGCCAGAGACGAGCGCCGGCTGCTCAACCTCCAGCGGCAGCTGGCCCGCCTCAAGCTGCTCATCATCGACGAGTTGGGCTTCGTGCCCCTGTCCCACACCGGGGCGGAACTGCTCTTCGAGGTCTTCAGCCAGCGCTACGAGCGGGGCTCCACCCTGGTGACCACCAACCTGCCCTTCGACGAGTGGACCGACGTCTTCGGGTCGGAACGGCTCACCGGCGCGCTGCTGGACCGCCTCACTCACCACGTGCACATCCTGGAGATGAACGGCGACAGCTACCGCCTCAGAGGCAGCCGCCGGGAGGCGGCGGCGGGGGTGGCGTCGCCGGACCGGCCGGACGCCGGTTAGCGCCTCGCAGGTGTCAAAACCGGACCGCCGTCAATGCGGGGGCCCACCCCGCCAGGCCCGGCCACGGCCGTCAGGCACCGCCCCGGTGGTCCGGCATTACGCCGCCCAAGTGGTCCAATTTTCCGCCGCCCTTGTATCTTGGCTTGGCGGCGGATAGTTTTCTGTCTGATAAGCCGCGCGGGGTGCGGCAGACCGATCCGCCCTGGGTCGTAGAAGACCGTTGTCAAGCTTGGGTCGCCGCACCCCTCTCCGAACAGAGCCCGAACGGTTGCCTGGGTTACCCAAGCCCGCATCTTGCAAGGACGGGCCGACGGTTCGAAAGGAGGTTCTGATGGAACAAGGGGGCATCTACGTAGGAATCGATGTGGCCAAGGTCCGAGTGGATGTGGCGATCCGTCCTGGCGGAGACAGGTGTGAGGTCTCCAACGACGAGGCCGGTATCGCGGCGTTGGTGGTCCAGATGCAGGAACTCACTCCCCGCAGCCGTGGTGCTGGAAGCCTCGGGCGGACTGGAACTGCCCTTGGTGGCGGCCCTGGCGGCCGCTTCCCTGCCGGTGGTGGTAGTCAACCCTCGTCAGGTTCGCGACTTTGCCAAGGCTACTGGACGCCTGGCCAAGACTGACACCCTGGATGCGGCGGTCCTGGCTCACTTCGCCGAGGCTGTCCGTCCTCCCCTGCGCCCTCTGCGGGACGCCGAGACGCAGGATCTCAACTCGATGGTGACCCGCAGACAGCAGGTAATGTCCATGCTGGTTGCGGAACGCAATCGCCTGTCCAGCGCCGCTATGACTGTACGACCCAGTGTCGAGGCCCACATCCTTTGGCTCAAGCAGGAACTGGACGATCTGGATAAAGGCCTGCGCGAGACCCTCCGCCGGAGTCCGGTATGGCGTGAGAAGGACGACTTGCTGCGCAGCGTACCCGGCATCGGAGAGCAGATCTCTCTCACCCTTCTGGCATACCTGCCCGAATTGGGGACTCTCAACCGCCGACAGATCGCTGCGCTGGTCGGTGTGGCTCCCTTCAATCGGGACAGCGGCACTCTGCGCGGCAAACGCACCGTCTGGGGTGGACGGGCTGGAGTCCGCACAGCCCTCTACATGGGGGCGATGGTAGCCAGCCGCCACAACCCGGTCATCAGGGACTTCTACCAGCGTCTTTTGTCTGCCGGCAAACCGAAAAAGCTGGCGTTGACCGCCTGCATGCGCAAGTTGCTCACCATCCTGAACTCCATGCTCAAGCACGGCACGTCCTGGCAACACCCGGACATCCAGTCCATCACCCATTCCTATTGACTTTCAAGACAGTTGCTTGACACGCTCGGCACTGGCGGACCCGCAAGGATCCCTTCGAGGGCGTTTGGGGCGACGTGCTGGTCTGGTTGCAGGCTGAACCGGATGCCACTGGTAAGGCGCTGATGGCCAGGTTGCAAGCGGAACACTTCGACCGTTTCGCCGACGCACAGCTGCGAACCATGCAACGCCGGGTGAAAGAGTGGCGCGGCATCATGGCCAAAGAACTGGTTTACGCCGGGGCGGAAGAAACCTGCACAGAACTGGATGGACTGCCGGAATTGGCGCTGGTTGGAGCAAATCCCAGGTGCTAAAGTTTCGGTAACATTTTCCAATGAGGCAACAGGCCGGCAGAACCAATTGTCGTTAATCAAGACGCTCGTCAATATCGTAGGCGTTCGCGGTTATGGTCTTCAATTGACCGCCTTCAAGCAACCAATCGATTACCTCCATCGATGCCACCGACGCGAACAGGCATCTCAGAGATTCGCGCTTCTTGAAGCTTTCACTGACCTGTTGTGTCATGCCGCAATCCCAAATTCTTTCAGTCTGGCCACCAAGTACTCCTGCGCCCTCGAAGAGGGCATTCAAATCCACGACGTCCTATGGCTTGTCGACGAGATGCACCGGGCGGCCATACTGACCAGGTCCCAAGTGGTCGCCGCTCTGGAAGCGATGCTCGCAGATCCCAGGAGCCCGGTTCCAAAACAGGAATGGGCGCGACGCCTCCGGAGTTTGACCGGATAGTCCACTAAACCTTGAGCATTGCGGTTCCGCAATCCACGTAGGCTGTGGACCCAGTTTCCAGTTCACGCATCGTATTTTCCGCATCACAATCGTTGCAGTGCTGTAGTCCTGGCGCTGCTTCGCGAAGCGCCGATCTTTCCTCGATGACGGTTGACGACGCTTTGGGGAGGGTCGTCAACCGATAGCTCAAAAGAAGCTGCTAAGCCGCTGCGGTTCCTCTGCAGTTGTCGGCTCGGAACGCCAGCAGACGTTCCCACTCGTCTAGGTAAATCAGCCGACACTCCACCTCAGGCTCTCGATAAATCAGACCAATCGTCGGTTCGGCGAGTCCGCCAACCGCTCCTTGGCGACAACGTTGACAGAGCGTGAACCCTATCCGTCCGACCACGTCTCGAGAATACCGGACCCTATCAGGTGATCGAATCGTTCGGCGATAGCGCCTGCCTGCGGACCACGGACCCGGAGTCCCAACTCCAAATTCGACTCGAGACCGTGAAACGTAAAATTCGCCGAGGTCACGAGTGCGTCGAGGCGATCCACGACCAAGCATTTCGCGTGCAATTTGGTATAGGGATGATCCGGAGGTGGGCGCCATGTGAAGACTTTGGGTTTCTTCACGAATATGTCCCAGAGCGCCAAAAGGTTGTTCAAATTGGCCGTTTCTTCGTCATCACTATGCAGAACGATGGAGAGGGTGGCGCGCTTCCTGGCCGCATCGACCAGGAGACTAACTGTCATTTTTCAGGATCTTTAGTCCGGTAAATCGCGAAAATTTTCAAGGACTATAGGCCGGCCAGATTTTCAAGGCCATTAGGCCACTTTGGGAGCCACATCGGCGACCATTGGTGCACTTCGATGTTGAGGTGCAGCGATGGCGTATCGAGAGGTTTCCAGGATGGAGATAAAAGAGATCATCCGCCGTTGGCAGGCGGGAAACAGTCAGCGGCGGATCGCGGCGAGCACCGGGTTGTCGCGGGATACGGTGCGGAAGTACCTGGCGGCGACGCAGGCCGAGGGAGTTGCCCGGGACGGACCGGTTCCCACTGAGGACCAGTTGAGCCGTCTGGCGGCGATTGGTCAGGTGGGGCCACGTGCGGCAACGACGCCCCGGCAGGACCTGCTGGAGCCGTGGGCGGACCAGATCTACCAGTGGATCACCAAAGACCGCCTGCAGATGACCCGCATCCACGAGTTGCTGGCCATGCGGGGTTGCCAGGTGTCGTACCCGTCGCTGCGCCGTTTCATCGTGAACCGCAACTGGCGGCGACGCAGCAAGACCACGGTGCGCATGGCGGACACGCCGCCGGGAGAGGTGGCCGAGGCCGATTTCGGCCGCCTGGGCATGATCACCGATCCGGCCACCGGCAAGCGCAAGGCGGTCTGGGCCATGGTCATCGTGCTGTGCCACTCCCGCCACTGCTTCGTCTGGCCCATGCAGCAGCAGAAGCTTCCGGACGTGATCGCCGGTCTGGAGGCGGCGTGGGCTTTCTTCGGTGGGATGCCCAAGTATCTGGTCATCGACAATTTCCCCGCCGCCGTGGTGGGTACGGATCCTCTCCATCCCATTCTCACCAGGGGCTTCCTGGAATATGCCCAGCGCCGGGGCTTCATCCCTGACCCGGCGCGCAAGGGCCATCCCCAGGACAAGCCCAAGGTCGAGCGCAAGGTGCCCTACGCCAGGGAGCGTTTCTACAAGGGCGCCGATTTCGACGACTTCACCCACGTCCGCGCCGCCGCGCCCAGATGGTGTCTGGAGGTGGCCGGCATGCGCATCCACGGCACCACCCGTAAGCAGCCCCTGGTGGTATTCCAGGACGAGGAGCGTCACACCCATGATCCCCTGGGACGGCATCCCCTACGAGATCGCCAACTGGCGCACCAACACCGTCCATCAGGACCATCACATCAAGTGCCTGGATGCGCTGTACTCCGTGCCCTACCACCTCTGCCGGCCCGGCCGGAAGGTGGAGGTCAAAGTGGACAGCAAGCTGGTGCGTATCTACCACCGCGGTCAGCTCATCAAGACCCATGAGCGCCAGCCGGTGGGCGGGCGATCCACCGACGTCGCCGACTATCCACCCAAGGTCGCCCCCTACACCACCAGAGCTCCCGACGGGCTCAAGCGCGAGGCCGCCAAGCTGGGAACCGCAGTGGGTGAATTCGCCGAACGCCTCTTCGAAGGCGACCATCCCTGGTCCAAGATCAGGCAGGGACATAAGCTGCTGCGCCTGGGCGACCGCTACACCGCCCATCGCCTGGACGCCGCCTGTCAGCGGGCCCTGGACGTCGACCTCATCGACGTGTACCGCGTGGAGCGCATCCTGGTCCAGGCTTTGGAAGAGGAGACCACGCCCCAACTGCCTCTGCCCCTGCCGCCCGGCCGCTTCGCTCGGCCCGGATGCGTCTTTGCCCAAAGCGACCCGTACCGCCGAAAGTCGGCCTGAGGAGATTATACCCATGACACGCATCACCGAACTCACACCCCTGCTCAAGCAACTTCGCCTGGGGCAAATGGCCGCCACCCTGCCCGAGCGCATCGCCCTGGCTCGCCGTGAACAGCTGGACTACGCCTCCTTTCTGGAGATCGTCCTCAGCGACGAGGTCAATCGCCGCGCCCACCGGCGCATCGAAGTCCGCCTCAATGGCGCCGGTTTCGAGGAGACCTGCCGGCTGGAGGACTTCGACTGGTCGGCGTCAATCACCCTGGATCGCCGATTGCTGGACGCCGTTTTCTCCCTGGAGTTTCTCGACAAGCACGAGCACGTCCTTCTGGTGGGACCCGCTGGCGTCGGGAAGAGCTTCCTGGCTCAGGCCCTGGGCTACTCCGCCGTCCGTGCCGGACACACCGTCCGCTTCAGCCACGCCGACGATTTCTTCAAGGCCATGGCACAGGCCAGAGTGGACAACTCGACAGACCGCGCCTTTCGGTCCTTCCTAACCCCCGACCTGCTCATCCTCGATGACCTCGGGCTCCACGGGCTCACCGTTCAACAGTCCGCCGACCTCTACGAGCTCATCCTCAACCGACATCGGGCGTCCAGTTTCGTCATCACCAGCAACCGTGCTGTGGACGAATGGCTGGGTCTCTTTGACGACCCTATCCTGGGCAACAGCAAGCCTATGCCCGTCGTCCGGGCCGTGCAAATCCGACTAACTCACATGCGGCCACGGGGGTGTAAGCTCACGGCGAGCCGTGTCGTCCGGACCGAGGCCGATCAGTGATTGGTGCGTATTGCCCGAGCAACAGCATGGCCCGGGAGTCTTGCGACTGCATTATTGGTGACGCCCCAACAGGGGGATCCCGTTCGGGAGATTGTGAATCGATGAGACTTCCTCCGGCGATGCGGCTACTCGCCGACCTGGGGGTGGATGATGAGAAACAGCAAGGAGGCGGTCAAGGGATCCGGCAAGAGGGCCAAGAAACCGAAGCTACCTGAGGAACTGTCGCGGGTCAACCTGAACACCGCAGGCATCGACGTGGGTGCCAGCAGCCACTTTGTTGCGGTGCCCGCAGATCGCGCGGAGCCGCAGGTACGGGAGTTTGCCGCCTACACTGCTGACCTGTACCGCCTGGCCGACTGGTTGACCGAGTGTGAAGTCGAGAGCGTGGTCATGGAGTCCACCGGGGTCTACTGGATACCCCTCTTCGGGGTCCTGGAAGACCGGGGATTTGCCGTGATGCTGGTGGATCCCCGGCGCATCAAGAACGTGCCGGGGCGCAAAACCGACGTGCTGGACTGCCAGTGGCTGCAACAGTTGCACACCTATGGACTGCTGTCGGCAGCCTTCCGCCCTGAGGGGGAAGTCCGGTGCCTGCGGAGTTACCTGCGGCAGCGGGCCATGCTGATCCGCTACGCCTCCCACCATATTCAGCACATGCAGAAGGCCCTCAGCCAGATGAACGTGAAGTTGCAGCACGTCATCAGTGACGTCACCGGAAAGACCGGCTTGGCGATCATCGACGACATCGTCAGAGGTGAGCGGGATCCACACAAGCTGGCCCAGCACCGCGACCCCAGGATCAGGGCGGACCAAAAGACCATAGCGAGATCGCTCCAGGGACACTGGCGCGAGGAGCACATCTTCGAACTGGCCCAGGCCCTGGAGCTTTACCGGATTTATCAGGGCAAGATCGCCGAGTGCGACGGGAAGATCGAAGCCGCTTTGGAACAATTCGAACATGTCGCCGAGGGGGCAACTCCCGCCAAGCCTGGTCGGGTCCAGAAGCAGAAGAATGCCCCAGCCTTTGACGTCCGTTCTCATCTGTACCGGATTACTGGGGTGGACCTCACCAGGATCGACGGAGTGGACGCTTACACTGCCCTCAAGGTGATCAGCGAGATCGGAACGGACATGAGCAAGTGGCCCAGTGCCGGACACTTCGCCTCATGGCTAGGTCTGAGTCCCGATAACCGGATCACCGGGGGCAGGATCCTGAGCTCAAGAACCAAACGCAACGCCAATCGGGCGGCGGCGGCGTTGCGCCTCGCGGCCGGCGCGCTGCACCATTCAGACAGTGCCTTGGGGGCGTTTTATCGCCGCAAACGGGCACAACTAGGATCCCCCAAGGCCATTACTGCGGCAGCTCACAAGCTGGCCAGGATCATCTACTCCATGCTGCGGCATGGACAAAACTACGTGGATCAAGGTGCGGAATATTACGAGAACCAGTATCGCCAAAGAGCCTTCAGGGCTGCACAACGGCGTGCGGCTCAGCTGGGGTACGACTTGGTTCCCTCATCCAGACCCGACTGCGAGGCCGCAGCGATAGTTTCCTCTGCTACTCCTTGACAACCTGAGTTAGTCGGGAGCAATTTTATGCCCGTGTCCGGCCCGTGCAGAGGCGACTAACCGGTGAGTCGGCCCAAGGATGTATGCTCATGGCGAGGCGCGTCGTCCGGACGAAGGCCGAGCAGACGCTGGTGCATATCGCCCGATCGGGAGCATGGTCCGGGAGTCTTACGACGGCATCATTGGTGACGCCCCACTTGGAGCGATCCCGTTCTATAGATTGTTCAATGTTGGTAACTCCCTCCGGCGTCACGTCTACGCAGCCATCGTGGAGGGAATGATGAGCAGACGCCAGAACAGCGCGAAACCGGCGGGGTTGTCCCAGCTGAACCTGAACGCGGCGGGCATTGATGTGGGCGCCACCAGCCACTATGTGGCGGTTCCCGCCGACCGGGCGGAACAGCCGGTGCAAGAGTTTGAGGCTTTCACTGCGGACCTGTACCGTCTGGCGGACTGGCTGGCCGAGTGTGGCGTGGAGACCGTGGTCATGGAGTCCACCGGCGTGTACTGGATACCGCTGTTCGGGGTGCTGGAGGAACGGGGCTTTCAGGTGATGCTGGTGGACCCGCGGCGCATCAAGAACGTGCCCGGGCGCAAGACCGACGTGGTGGATTGCCAGTGGCTGCAGCAACTGCACACCTACGGTCTGCTGTCGGCAGCCTTCCGGCCCGACGCGGAGGTCCGGCGTCTGCGCAGTTATCTGCGGCAGCGGGCCATGCTGGTGGAATACGCTTCTCATCACATCCAGCACATGCAGAAAGCCTTGACCCAGATGAACGTGAAGCTCCAGCACGTGATCCGGGACATCACCGGCAAGACGGGCATGGACATCATGGAGGCCATCGTGGGTGGCGAGCGGAACCCGCGGAAGCTGGCGCGTCTGCGCGATGCCAGGATCAAGGCCGACGAAGCGACCATCGCCAGGTCGCTGCGGGGACACTGGCGCGAGGAGCACATCTTCGAGCTGACCCAAGCCCTGGAGCTGTACCGGTTCTACCAGGGCAAGATCGCCGAGTGCGACCGGGAGATTGAAGCCCAGTTGGAGCGGTTCGAAGACCACAGTGACGGCGAACCTCCCGCTCCCAATGGCAAAAAGCGCAATCAGAAGAACGCCCCGCGCTTCGACGTCCAAGGCCATCTGTACCGGATGACCGGGGTGGACCTGACCCGCATCGACGGCATTGACGGCTTCACGGCGCTGAAGGTGATCAGCGAGATCGGCATGGACATGACCAAATGGCCCAGCGCCAAGCACTTCGCATCCTGGCTGGGGCTGAGCCCCCACAACCGGATCACCGGCGGACGGGTCATCAGCTCGAAGACCAAGGCCAGCGCCAACCGGGCCGCCGCGGCATTGCGTCTGGCCGCCAACGCGCTGCACCGCTCCGACAGCGCCCTGGGTGCCTTCCTGCGCCGGAAGAAAGCCCATCTGGGTGCGCCCAAGGCCATTACCGCCACCGCGCACAAGCTGGCCCGGCTCATCTACTCCATGCTGCGTTACGGCCAGGAGTACGTGGACGCTGGGGCCGAATACTACGAAACCCAGCATCAGCAGCGGGCGTTACGCGCCGCCAAGCGCCGAGCGGCGCAACTGGGCTACCAACTGGTGCCCATGGTCAATGACCATGCTTCCGCACCGCCCCACGGAGTGGAGGTAGCGGCGTGACACTTCCGGTTAGTCTATAGCGCCCTCGACCGCCTGGCCAACGCCAGCTATCAGATCGTCATCGAAGGCGCCAGCTACCGGGAACGTCTGTCCCCGCACCGCGCCCTGCTCAGCAACGAAGGAGGTGATTGACCGGCACACAACAACCTGATATTTCTCAAACTACCGCGCTTCCAGAGTGGCCTAATGTCCGTGAAAATGCCGTGTTGCTGATCTACGATTCTGTCACCCATTAACTGGTCAGCGAAAATGTCCTTACCATGAAGGACGTTACGTTGAACCAAAAAGAACAAGCCAGACTTTCCGTGCTGAACTCCGTTTTGGAATACCAGGTTGCCATCGTCCAGGCCGCCGAGGTGCTAGGGGTGTCCCCGCGCCATGCTCGCCGGCTGCTGGCGGCTTATCGCCAAGATGGCGCCATCGCACTGGCCCACGGCAACCGTGGCCGCCGTCCCCACAATGCTATCCCGTCCGCCGAGGCTGCCGCCGTGGTGGAACTGGCCACCGGCCGCTACGAAGGCGCCAACCACACCCACCTCACCGAACTGCTCAGCGAACGCGAAGGCATCGACCTGAGCCGGCCCACGGTGCGCCGCATTCTCGCCAAGGCGGGCATCGGCAGTCCGCGGAGTCGGCGCTCGCCGCAGCACCGTTTTCGTCGCCAGCGGATGCCCCAGGCGGGGATGCTGCTGCAACTGGACGGCAGCCATCACGCCTGGTTGGAGGACCGAGGTACCAAATTCGCCCTGCTGCTGGCGGTGGACGACGCCACCAGCGCCGTGGTCAACGCCGTGTTTGGCATCAGCGAGAACACCGCTGGCTACTTCACGCTACTGGAGGGCCTGATCGAGCGCTGGGGCATTCCGTTGGCGCTCTACAGCGACCGCCATGCGGTATTCAAGCACAACGCCCGCAAGCCGGAGACCGCGGCGGAAGCTACTCAGTTCACCCGGTCCCTGCAGGAACTGGGGATCCGGCAGATTTTCGCCCGCTCTCCGCAGGCCAAGGGCCGGGTGGAACGGGCCGCGGGGACTTTCCAGGACCGCTTGGTTACCGAACTGCGCCTGTCCGATGCCAGGACCATGGATCAGGCCACGGCGGTGCTGCAGGACTTCCTGCCCCGCTACAACGCCCGCTTCGCCGTCCAGCCCGAGCATCCGGAACCGGCCTACCGCCCGGCGGACCCCGACCTGATCCTCTCCGAGATCCTGTGCTTCAAGGACACCCGCAAGGTGGGCCGGGACAACACGGTGAAGTACAACTGGCGGGTCCTCCAGCTGCTGCCCGACCGGGAGCGCACCAGCTACGCCGGACTGCGGGTGGAGGTGCTGGAACGACCCAACGGCCAACTCATCGTCAGGTACGAGGGCCGTCGCGTGGCCACCCAGGAACCACCGCCGCGCATGGGCACCCTGTGGGCGGGTGTCACCGCTTGGTCCCCTGGCCCTGAGCTCAAACGCGTGGTCAGCAGCGTGGGGGATCACCACATCAGCAGGTCGCAACAGCGCCGTCTGGCCGCCCTGGAACCGGTGCGTCCGGCCGCGCCTGCCCTAAAACCCGTCGCCGGCAAGGACGCCGCTGCGAAGGACGCCGCCAGCAAGACATCGAACCCGTGGACGCGTACGCCCACGCCAACCCAACTGGCCCGGTGGAAGGCGATCCAGAAGGGCCGGCTGAAAGGGCTGTCCCTGCGGGCCATCTCACGGGAACTGGGCATATCCCGCGTGACCGTGCGCAAGTACGCCTACGCCGAGAAACCGCCCACCAAGAAACTCAGCGCCAAGGAACGCGCCAAGCTGCTGGCGCTACGCAAATCCACCACCGTCGTCAACTAGCCATGCGGACATTTTCGCTTTCCATTTATAGGGACGGATTCGCTGGACAACAACAAATGCCGGCCTAATCACCGCGAAAATTCACACGCCGCACTCATCCTTTCGGTGGATTGGGGCTAAGGTCGCGGATGTAGAGTGTGGCGCAATACCGAGCAACCACAGACACCACATTTCCCGTTTACGGCAGTGAAGATAACTCTGTCCCCGGAATCCACTGACATTTCGGCCGTGCACGAGCAGACTTGCAGGTAATCCCGCATGTCTATTGTCACGCTAGTAGTCCTACCCTCCCCGGGCCCTAACTCGATTTGCTGGTTCCATTCAGACCCGGATTGACGTATCCGTGAGCCCGCAGTTCGGCAAGCAGTTGCTCCTGCGGTCCGTCCCCCTTCATCTGATTGCAGGCGTGACAGAGGAGCTGCGAGTTGGAAATGTCGTCGCTACCACCCTTGGAGCGCGGGACCACGTGATCGATGGTCAGGTTTCGAGGCTGAAATAGATGGCCGCATCCACCGCAATAACCGTTCTGCCTTCGGTACAGGATCGTATGATTCAGCCGTTTCCGGGTGTTCTTCTTGTGCCCTTGCACAGCCGCACTTGCCTTATAGTCTGCTATGAGCCGAAGTCCCGGGGGCGCCGCTTGGGGAGCCAGTTCCATCTTTACGCTGACCATGCCGGGAAAACTACGGGACTGGTTGAGTCTAAGGCGACCGGAATGATCCATGTCGAAGTTGGCCTCGACTTCGATTTGCTCAGGCAGGCGGCCTCTCTTATCGGCCAGATCATAAGCCTCAGCCGTTACCGCACGTATCAGTGAATGGAGGTCGTTCACTGCGTCCAACTCCTCTGTGCCGCTGTGCTTGAGTGCATCGCGCCCCGCATTATCCGCCTATGCCCTGGCCTCAATGACCACGCGACCGCCACGCTCCACTTCGATGTTCAAGCTGTGTTGATCCAACAACAGCATACCCACGAGCGGGGTGCTGCCCGTCGCGTCGGCCTTGATGTGTCTCCGTTCACCGCCCCACAGAACCGTGACGTCGTGAACGTCGAAGGACACTTCATCGTCGTTGGCCAGGTACGCTCGGCCTATATAGGCGAAGGGTAGCCTCAGCTCCGTCACCAACGCGGTCGGCAGGGTCAGAAAGCCGCTGTACCCGGTGTCTATGACGGCCTCGATATCTTGGGCCCGCCCCTCGGGGCCTTGCAAGGAGAGGGCCACGACCGCCTCATAGGCGTCGTTCACCACTCCCTGGATCAACCCGTCCTCCGCAGGGACCCCGCTCCAAAGCTGCGCAGCGCCCGGTACCCCACCCGCTCACACAGCACATTGACGGCGCCGGGGCGGATCTTCCGCAGCCTGTCCACCGCAGCAATCTCGCCGTCGGCGACTGCCCAGATCCCGCTGTCCACGTCGATGGCGACGATTTCCCCGTGGTGGCCGGCTTCGACCTGCGGACGGATGTCCCGCTCGTATATCTCCTTGCCGAGGCGGGCCGTTTCTTCCCGTGGGCGGCGCGGACTCGCCGGGATTCCTTCCCCCTTTGGTTGTGCGGAGCGCTCTGTATCTCTCATCGGTTACTCATTCTTGAACGCGGTTCTAAAGGTGACATTTTACTGCCTTGCGGCGGTTACCGGCAATGAAACATCCCTGAACCCATCGAACGGGTGTGGGGTGCAGGATCGTATTTGCGCCTGTCATTGTACTCTTGCCTCCGCGTCTCGCCCCGACCAGCTAGTTCGCCGATTGAACCCGTGCCTTGGCGTACTGACCGGAATATGACGAACGCCTACCGGCATTCTTTATCGCCTCCAAAGCCCGGTCCCAACTCTCCTCTAACGGGTTCCGACCATCATACGACGATATAGATAATCTGTTATGTCTGTGCAGACGTATATTAAGTATTAGATGCACAAATAAATCTTTCCCAGTGCCTCCAACGGTGGCGGCGGAACTCGCCCGAGTACCCATCAAGCACCTGGAGGGGAATCGACGCAGGCGAAAACGGGGCTGGCCATTAGCGGCGCTACGGGAGGGGTTTGGACGGAGGAGGAATAGCGATGGCGCCCCGGCAAACACTCAACCAAGAACAGAGACGACTGCTGAAAATAGCCGCCAGGATGCCCCTGGCCAGCGTGGCCAACCTCGGGTCGATTCCGGTAGCAACTGTCTTTAATGTCAATAGGAATAAGCGACTTCTGGCTGTGTCATATCGCACCACGGGGAGCCGTGTTTGAGCATGGAGTTGAGTATGACCAGCAGTTTACGCATGCACGCGACGAGCGCCACCTTCTTCGGCTTACCGGCTGCCAGCAGCTTCTGGTAGAAGTCGCGGATGACCGGGTTGTGACGGCTGGCTACCATCGCTCCCATATACAAAATGGCTCGTACTCGGGCGCGCCCGCCCCAGACGGCCCGCTTGCCCCGCAGGGTGCCGCTGTCCCGGTTGAAAGGGGCCACTCCCACCAGGGCAGCAATCTGCCGGCGATCCAGCGTTCCCAGCTCCGGCAGGTAGGCCAGCAGAGTGAGGGAAACCTGTTCTCCCACGCCGGGAACGGTGCGCAGCAGGTCATCCTTCTCTCGCCACACGGGGCTCCGGCGGAGAGTCTGCCTCAGCCCCTCGTCCAAGTCGTTCAGCTCCTGTTCCAACCACGCGATGTGGGCCGAGATGCGGGGGTGAACGGCGCTGATAGCGGTCCCCAGCCGGTTCTTCTCCGAGACCAGCATGGTCAGCACCTGATGCCTGCGTGCCGCCAGCGAGTTGAGTACCTGCGTCTCGGCGTCTCTGAGAGGACGCGCGGAGGGACGAACAGCGTCGGCGAAGTGGGCCAGCACTGCCGCATCGAGAGAGTCGGTCTTGGCCAGCGTACCGGTGGCCCTGGCGAAGTCGCGAACCTGGCGCGGGTTGACCACCACCACCGGCAGCGCCGCAGCAGCGAGAGCCGCCACCAACGACACTTCCAGACCGCCCGTTGCCTCCAGCAACACCATGGCGGGACCTATATCCACGATCTGGGAAACCAGTTCCTCGACGCCGGTCTCGTTGTAAGCCGCGGCCCATCTCTGTCCCGTAGGCCGGACGGCAACATCCACCTGCGCCTTCGAGACATCAATGCCTATGTATCTCAGGTTTTCTTCCATCTTTACCTCCTGCGTCAGCGCTGGCCCGTCCTTGCACGATACGGGCTCGATTGGCCCAGGCAACTGTTCGGGCTCTGCTTGTAGGGAGCGCGGCGACCCTCGCTACCGGACGGACTGTCGTGACCCAGGGGGTACCGGTCTGCCGCGCTCGGCTCCATCGCCAAAGTCAAGATACAAGGGGGCAGGATCGTACGCTAAGGGGAATGTCGCTGGTTGAGTGTGCGATAGACGGTTGGTCTTGAGACGGAGCAGAGCTCGGCGAGATCGCTGATGGAATACTCGCCGGTGGCATGCATGCGGCAGAGTTCCCGCCGCTGTCGGTCGGAGCGAGGGCCAACACTACCGCATGGCCGGGCTCAACCTGCTCGCCGCCATCGTCATTTACTGGAATACCGCCCATCTCGGCAAAGCAGTCAGACAACGGAAACACGCCGGGCTGACCGTCGAGCTCGAGCTCCTGGCCCACATCTCACCCCTTGGGTGGGCCCACATCCTGCTCACCGGCGAATACCGGTGGCCAAAGCGCCGATAGCGGCCTTAGCGTACGATTCTGCTCCTTACCGGAGTGGACCCGAGATTCATCATCACCAGCAACCGGGCCGTGGATGAATGGCTCAGCCTCTTCGACGACCCCATCCTCGGAAACAGCGCCCTGGACCGTCTGGCCAACGCCAGCTACCAGATCGTCATCGAAGGCACCAGCTACCGGGAACGGCAGTCGCCACACCGCGCCCTGCTCAGCAACCATGGTATCTGTTCAGACTTGCGGGGATCTGCGGGCTATCCGGCCTGTTATAGAAGGGAAGCCAAGTACGGAATTACCGACGCAACCCAACTGGATCCCCTCAAACGTGAACAGTTACCAACCATGGAGGTGATTGACCGGCAAACGACGACCTGATATTAGCTAAATCACCGCGCTCCCAGGGTGGTCAATGACCGTGAAAATCTCGGTCAATGACGCTGAAAATTGACATGTACGCCTTATCCGTGATTGCGGTAATCAGTGGCACGGTCGATTCCCAGTAGATCCCCCATTTGTTCCGCAGCCTCCTGGGCGTCCACTTCGGCCCCCAGCAATTTTCCCTCGGTCTGAGCCGGTTCCCGGTCTGGCAGGGAGCACTCCGACCACGGTCTGCCCCAAAATTCGCAGTGATGCCTTCCGCTTGAGGAGACGCAATCAGGCCAGGCGCACGTGGCTGCGCCGGTCGTATCTCTCGTGAAAGTGGCGCATTGGACGGTGCCGTCCCTGTCCCCCGACATCTTGACTACGTAGAAACGGTCAGGGTGATGATAGAGCATCACCTGATGCATCTCCAGGGTGTTGGAGAGCAGATCCAGCCACCGCGGGATCATCTTCTGGTAATGCTCGTAGTCCAGCGGTTCGTCCAGCGGATTGCGGCTGTGGGCGAGGGAGTTCAGCTCCCGGTATATCTGAACGACGTGTTCTCTGGTCAGAACGCCTTCCGTTTTCTTCCTGAACGGCCGCTCCGGGTCCTGTTGGGAACGGTTTATTTCTATGGGGGTGGGGAAGAAGTTGGGGTGGACTTTCTCCAGATCCCGGAATATATCCCTGGGGCTCCGGAGGTCCTTCATCTCTTCCCGAGTTTTTCCAGAGCTGTCCTTGTTGGAAACGAGTGCCGCGTATCCGATGTTTTCCAGGAGCATCCTGGTCTTGACGCCCACCGTCTGTATCCTGGTTTCCAGGCTGACGGACGTGTGGCCCATCAATTCCGCGGCGTCATTCAGGTCCCTCTTGGTCTGCTCCATAACGGCGCAGTATTGCTTGATGTCCAGCAACTCCGCCTGTTTGATCTCCCACCGGCAATCCAAGCATAGGATCTTCCATCCCCACTGGCCCAGCTGTTCGCCTGTGAGTTCCAGCAAATCGCTGCCACAGTTGGGGCAGTCCTGGTATTCCTGTCCGTCGATCCCCTTGACCGGAATATCGTCCGTCCAGTTGATGCTCTTGGCGGCGCCCTGGAAGTTAGGGAGTTCTCCACAGTAGCGACATTCGCCGGGCTCGATCCCGAGTATCGCCCAGTCCTGGAATTGTTCGGAGTGCCCCAGCCGATAGCACGGCAGTTTTTCCGGTGGCAGCTTGCGGGCGACAAGCCGTACGGCTTCGTCGCAGGTTTTCATGCCCAGGCATTGTGTGATGGTCATCATAGACTGGAGGGTCAGGAGGAACGCGTAATCGTGCAGTCCGTGCTCTTCGCACTCTCTGGACAGGGTTATGACCTGACCGGCCTCGGGTGGTTCTGCAAGGTCGTTCGCGAGGTTCCAGCAGGTCTGGGCGTAACCGTCGATGTCTCTCGCCTTCAGGAGTTCCTCGAGATCCCTGATCGCGGTACCGGGCTCGGTGTGGTCGGGCGAGGGTTGGGGAGATTCCAACCAAGCTCTCTGTCTTTCCAGTTTTCGCCGCCTCTTGGCTGACTTTTGGCTCATGTCCCTGCCGTGATGGGTTCCAAGTAATGGGTGTGGTGTGATTCTGGCGTGGAATCTTGGAGTACGCGCAGGACATACGCTACCTGAATGCCTCTCGCATTACCAATACCAAGTGGTAGTCAGTGATGTTGCAACTAGGCGTCCGGCCCCTCCTTGGTAATCTAGGGTCTTCCCAGTGTAACTGACCTCGAGCGCCGTATGGGACCTCGAGGCCGCTCTCGTACCATTTCCGTACGTGCCGTTTAGATTCTTCGGCACGGTTGATGGTTTTTGGTTCGGCACTACTCGAACGTACAGGAGTTCAGCCCGCAGCCGGCTTTAGGTCATTTCCTATCTCGAGTATGCGATCAAGGAAGCTTTCGTAGTTTGGCCGAGCTGACCGGAGTGGTTCGTACCCAGCCTGTCGACCACGAAGGGCTGTATGTCTCGTTGACCAGAGTCTTGGCACTGCATAGACTCTCGGCCCATGATCCGCCGATAGATCGGCCAACCACGTGCATCGGAAACTTGGAGCGTAGTAATGAACTTTCGGCAGGCGCAGAGGGCAATGGAGAGAGGTTTGGATTGGCTCGAACGGGGAAATCTGGACAGGGCGATAGAAAATTGTGATAGGGCGGTGTCCCTAGACCCTGGTTTTGCCCCTGCTCACTGCAATCGTGGCTCCACGTGGGTCAAGAAGGGCATGGTTGACCGGGCTTTCGCAAAAAGGAAGCTGTTCAAAAATGCAAAACCAACCCCTAGTCGAGGAAGGTCGAGCCTTCGTGCGCGCATTCAGAAACGCATGGCAAGCTGAGGTGGGCCAGGACCCAAGGTATTCGATCGTCGACTATGACGACCGTGATGCTCTGGTTCGTCGCGCGAGCGATCAGATCACCAGTGGCCATAGGATGGAGACTGACCTGTTTCTGATCCGGCGGAATGCCAACGTGCCGGTAGGCTATGATCGACGTGTTTTCTTGGAGCTAAAATCTGGCACCACCGGTGTCCATTACGACTGGTTTTTCCATCGAACTATCGTACCCAGGTACGATGAAGCGCGAGGGTTGCATCGTCGCGTAGCCTATGAACAAATTCCCCCGATTGAACGTAGAGATGATGTTTTTGACCTCAACGCGGCGGAATTGTGGAGGTACATAGTTCTTGATGAGAACGGCGTTTTCGATGGCGGTACTCCGGAAGATCACGCCTATGTGGACTTTTATATCGCGGTTGCCGTCTACGCGGGTTTCCGCGCACCTGAGCGAGGACGGTTGTTTGCGCAATGGATCCGTGACATCCGCATCTGGGCACCTTACTGCCCCAGAAACCGAGATCCAGAAGTTCCTGAAAATATAATAGCCAACGTCGACTTGGCGCGTTTTGGAACATTGAGTGAAGTCCTCTGCCAGGGATTGGAAATGGAGCCTGATTTGGCTTTGGCGATTGAGCAGCTGACCTGCCGCAACGCGCTGAACGAGCCGTTGCTGGGTCCAGTTCGTGCTTGATCTTACGCCGTGCGGATGTGCCTAAGTCGCTGGCGATGGCGGTTGACCGTCAATCCCTTGCCACTGCAGCTACCGCAGTAGTCGGCTCTGGCGGCAATCGTGATGTATCCATATGGTCGTATCTGGAGAGCGAGTTCCTGGCCAACATTTTGCTGCCCGCCGTCCCGCCGTCGGGGCAGTGGCTGTCGCCAGCATCGCCGGAATCAAGCGTGTCTCCATCGAGGTACTGGTGAACGGCAACATGGCTAAAGCTGGGCTTTGCACATTTCAAGCGGCGTAAGCAATGGAATCGACAAGTCGGTGGTACAGGGTAACCGGGACTTTCGATATATCCGGTTCAGGGGCTCTACTTTGTACAATCAGGCGGCATAAGCGAGGGTATCGATCATCCTGCGGTATGTCCCGCGTGGGAGTTTTATCAGTTCAGGGCTGGGCTCGGACGTGGCAAAAGTCTCCTGCTGTGCCCAGATGTGTCGTCTGACCAGGGCGATGGCGTCGGCGAAAGTGGGGTTGGTTTTGGCATACCATGCCGTGGTCCGCGGCAATATGCCGCCCTGCTGTGATAGACGACAATTGGAAATGCCGGCGCCTGTTGCCTCATTGAGAAGTGTTACCGAGACTTCAGCACCTGGGGAGCAATGCCTCAGCGGGAAAACTCACCGTCGAAGTGCGGCAATCCGTCCAGCGCCCCGCCGGCGGCGTTACCGAACTCCAGCAGATCCACCGCCTGCTCGTATCACTCTTCTTCATACCCGTCCGGGTCAATGGCCTGGTAAATGCGGTCAATGGCGTCGTGGGGGAGTCCGGCAGCGCGGGCCTCTCCCAGCAGGATGCTCACAGTGGTGTAGTCTGTCGACGGCAGAGTCACGCCCAACTTTTCCGCTTCATGACCCATGGCCGCGGCCAGCTTGGCCAGCTTCACCGAGTCCAACCCCTGCCGCCGTGCCGTCGTGATGATCGCCCGCGCCTGCCTCCGAGTGGCGAATTCGGTATCGAAGTCCGAGCCGCGCAACAGGTATTCCGCTACGTCCGGTTCATCCCCCGCCACCGCCGCCAACACCTCCAGCATGGCGCCGTGGCGCAGGTCCTGCTCTTGCAGCGCCGACACGAACTCCCTGAAGCGATCCACCGCCATGTCGTGGAGACCGGCATCGGCCAGGTCCGACATCACCAAGGCATGCGGGAGCAGGAAATCCGACCATGCCTCCTCTTCCGGACCCATTGCCAACAGTGCGCCAATCACCCGGTCAACCTGCTGCTGAACCGCCGCCGCCGGGAACCCCATCGGGTAGGTGTCCAGTATCGACTGGACCACTTTGGCCCCCCGGTAGTAGTAGACGATGTACAGTCCGCCCGCGGCGTGCGGCGGGTTGGGGTCCCACTCGTCGAAGCGTCCGACGTGGAAGTCAGCCGGTCCAACCACCAGCGCGGCCGCCCGTTCGGTCACCGCGGGCAGTCCCCGCATGGCGGGCCGGATATCCACCGGCAGGTCCTGGTTGAATTCGCGCAAATCCGCCGCCACCGTTTCCGCCATCTCGTCGCTGGCGGCGTGCGCTTCCGCCAGCAGCGCCCCTCGGGCGTCGGCCAGCCCGTCGTCCAAGTCGGGGATAGCGGTGTCCTCAAGACGTTCCCGGCTTTCCTCGGCCTCCGTCGCCAGCTGGGCCAGCACCACCAGGTAGGCTTCGCCCATGAGGTCCCGTTGCGGCAGCTCGGCCCGCTGGCGGTGGAACAGCCGCATCACCTGGAGGCTGGTGGTGCATGCGAAGCAGGCGGCGTACCAGAGCTCGGCATCATTGTCCACAACCTCAACCTCCGGCGCCGGTTGCTGCCGGAGCCGCGCCGCAGCGTCATTCAAACGTCCCATGAGCCCGATGCGCCGCTCCGTCTCCGCTGCTGCCATGGGCGACTGCTCGCCCTGGTCCTGCTGACCCGCCGCCCCTCCGACCGCAGCGCCGGAGAGTTCGCTTTCCTTCTCCAGCATCAGGCCGGTCAACGCCAGCAGGGCCCCAATGGCTGCCGGAGAGTCACGATGGCTCCCGCTTTCCACGGCATCCAAGGCCGCGCCCACCTGCGCTGTGGTCGCTTCGTGGAAGGCCGTGAGCCACGCCCGTTGGTAAGGCGCGCGCTCGCGGTCAATCTCGCACCGCTCACAATCGCAGTAGGCCGGGTTGACATTCATGGACACGCCTCCAGTTTGATGGCCCCGGTTGGGATGGGTTTGTGGGAGACCGGATTACCCCGGCGTGATGGCCGGACGCCGTGGGCCAGGTATATCTCGTATCAGCCCGTCAGCCGGGCGAACAGCCAGGAGAGGCGGGCGGGCATCACGTCCTGGGTCTGCCGGACCTGTTCCGGCGTCCGGTAGTGGGGCAGTTCGCGGGTGGACTTACGCCCTCAATTCTACAATGGCCGACTTCATTAGCAACTCTGCCATTTTCAGGTGATTCAGCCTATGCATCTGTTTGCAGCGGTTCTCTCCGGCCCCGCTGCGGTAACGACAATGGCAGAGTTTGCGGTAAACTCTGCCATTGCGACGTAGCCTAGCCTGTTGTAGTCGAACGAGAACGGGTACGCGCCGTCATCGAATGTTCTGTCCTTTGCTAACCGCGTTTGATTCCGAACGCGAGCTTGGGCCCATTTGGGAACACTAGCGTGTGATCGGCCCGGGAGACCGGCACGGTCGAGTTGGGGAACCAATGACTACAGATCACTTTGCGGATATAGCGAAATTCGAGGCGGACCTTTGGAAGGTCGCTGACAACCTGCGGGCCAATTCGAACCTCGCGTCGAACGAATACTTCATGCCCATCCTGGGGTTGCTCTTCCTGCGGCATGCCACGAACCGCTACTACGAGGTGTTGGAAGAGATCAGCGAGGCCAAGGAATCCGGGTCAATGCCAGACCGCGAAGTGCGCGAGGCAGATTTCACGTCTCGCGGCGCCATGATGTTGCCGGAGGAAGCGCGCTACGACCATATCCTGGCCCAGCCCAAAGATGGCAAGCTCGGTGCAGCTGTGACCGACGCCATGAAAGCTATTGAAGACAAATTTGAGCGTCTGCAGGGTCAGTTACCCAACGACTACCATCGATTTGAGGACGGCGTCTTAGAAGACATGATGAAGGCATTCGATTCCGAAGCGCTGCGCAAGGCATCAGGCGATACGTTCGGTCGAATCTACGAATACTTCTTGGACCAATTCTCCAGGCAGGGCGCGCACGACAATGGGGAGTTCTTCACCCCTCCTTCCATCGTCCAAACCATCGTCAACGTCATCGAGCCGGATCACGGTACGGTGTTTGACCCTGCCGCCGGCTCCTGCGGCATGTTTGTTCAAACGAGCCATTTCATGGAAAGCAGGGGCGAAAGCGCCATTGATAAGGCGACGTTCTTTGGCCATGAGAAGAACGAGACCACCGCGAAAATCGCCCAGATCAACCTGGCGGTACATGGGTTGGAGGGAAAGCTACGTGCCGGCAACGAAGCAATCACCTACTACCACGATCCTCACGAACTGTTCGGGCAGTGCGATTTCGTCATGGCCAACCCACCGTTCAATGTTGATGAGGTCGACGAGGAGAGGGTGAAGGGTGACAAGCGGTTGCCGTTTGGTTTGCCGGGCGTCAACAAGTCAAAGAAGGTCTCCAACGCCAACTACCTGTGGCTACAGTATTTCTACAGCTATCTCAACGAGAACGGCCGCGCCGGCGCCGTGATGTCGTCGCAGGCCTCCAGCTCCGGGAGGGACGAAGCCAAGGTTCGGCAGAAGATGGTCGAGAGCGGGGCTGTGGATGTGATGATCGACATCCGCGGCAATTTCTTTTACACCCGAACCGTTCCTTGCCAACTCTGGTTCTTTGATCGCGCCAAGGAGCAGGACGAGAAACGCCGAGACCAAGTCCTGATGTTGGATGCGCGCAACATTTACCGCAAGGTTTCGCGCGCCATCTACGACTTCAGCCCCGAACAGCAGAAAAATATCGCCGCCATCGTCTGGTTGTATCGGGGCGAATCGGAACGCTTCCTGGGCCTGGTTGAGGAATACCTTGGACAGGCCATCGACGATGGAGGAGCCGCCGCCGAGTCGCTGCCACAATTCGAGGAGGCGTTGGGTAAGTTGATTGACCTGGCTGAACCCTTCGCCACTGATGAACGGGATCCAGATCCGCTCGGGGGAACGTGGAATGAACTCGTCGCTGCTCGGGCTACGCTATCAACCAACATTGAAGGATTCGCGGTAGAAGTTGCCGCCCGGGCCTATGATTGGGAGCGAAGCGGACATGAGACCGAACGGGGTAATGACGCCCTGCACTCTGCCCGCAAGGGTCTACATGATATGGCCAATCGTTGCCAGGACCTAACCAGGCAACTGGACGTGGCCGCCAGGTTGGGCGGCAAGGTGGTGGACATAGCGACGAGAGAGCTGGAGGCGCGAAAATCGGAACTCTGGGACAACTCGGACGTCAACGCCGCTCTAAGAGGGTGTCTAAAAAGGTTGAAATTGGGGTGGAGGTATCCAGGCGTGATAAGAGCGTTGGTCGTAACGTTGGGGTATGAAACGACCAGCCTATCTCAGCGACCTCAGCGACCGAGAATGGCAACTGCTCGAGCCCCGGTTGCCACCGCCCAGACCGGGCGGCCGACCGATCACCTACCCCCGGCGGGAGATCGTCAACGCCATCCGCTACGTGCTGCGCACTGGATGCTCCTGGCGGATGCTGCCCCATGACCTGCCGCCCTGGCGCATTGTCTTCCACTACTTCCGGACTTGGCGTCGTGATGGCACCTGGCAACGGGCACATGACACCCTGCACGCCGAGCTGCGCCAGGCCCAGGGTCGCCAGGCCAGTCCCAGCGCGGCCATCATCGACAGTCAGTCGGTGAAGACCACGGAAAAAGGGGGCCTCGGGGTTACGACGCCGGCAAGAAGGTGAAGGGCCGCAAGCGCCACATCGTGGTGGATACCCTGGGACTGCCGCTGGCGGTGGTAGTGCACCCTGCCGATATACAGGACCGGGACGGCGCCCGGCTGGTACTGACCCGGCTGTTGGGGCGTTTCCCTCGACTACAGCTGATCTGGGCTGATGGGGCCTACGGCGGCAAATTGGTAGAGTGGGCCAGGACGGTGGGCGGCTGGACCCTGGAGTTGGTGCGGCGTCCACCACAGCAACATACTTTTCAGGTGCTGCCTCGGCGGTGGGTCGTGGAACGCACCTTTGGTTGGCTGAACCTGCAACGGCGGTTGAGCAAGGACTACGAAGCGTTGTGTGAAACCACCGAAACCTGGATTTACATCGCAATGACCGGCCTCACCCTGCGCAGACTGGCCCGCCTCCCCATTTTTAGACACCCTCTAAGGTCGGTTGATAATGCACGAACCACCAGCGTAGAAGCCCTGAGCCTGACGCGGTATTTCGTCCGCCAGGCAGATTGGCTGCACGATCGATTCCCGGAAGCGGAGCTCCAAGATGTCGAGGGGTTGGTTAAGTTGGTGGACCGGACCGAGATCGAGGCGCAAGGCTGGAGCCTGACGCCGGGTCGCTACGTCGGAGTGGCACCCGAGGAAGAGGACGAGGATTTCGATTTTGAGGAGGCGATGCAGTCCGTTCATGCCGATCTTGAAGAACTGAATCAAGAGGCGGTCGAACTGGCGCATAAAATTCTGCGCAACTACAAGGAGTTAGTCTTGTGAGCTTGCGGGAACTGACGCTCGACAAACTTGGTACGGTGTCCCGCGGGAGATCCCGGCATCGTCCAAGGGACGCTGCATTTTTGTATGGCGGACCGTATCCGTTTGTGCAAACCGGAGATGTAAAACGGGCCGGTCTCTATCTTCGCAATTATGAACAATCATATAGCGAGAACGGCCTCGCCCAAAGCAAACTCTGGCCAGTGGGAACGCTGTGTATAACCATCGCAGCGAACATCGCCGAGACTACTATCCTCGATATCGAAGCGTGCTTCCCAGATAGCGTGATTGGCTTTATAGCCGACCCAGACAAGGCTGACACAAGGTTTATCAAATATCTGTTCGACGTTGCATTGAAGGTAAGATTCCAATCCTTTACTCAAGGGGCAGCACAGGATAATTTGAGCCAAGCGAAGCTCTTGTCCATCGAATTTCCTGTTCCGGACCTTCCAACGCAACAAGCGATTGCCGATGTTCTCTCCGCCTACGACGACCTGATCGAAAACAGCCGGCGGCGGATTGAGTTGTTGGAGGAGTCGGCACGGTTGCTGTACCGCGAGTGGTTCGTCCATTTCCGCTTCCCGGGCCGCGACCACGTTGAAGTGACCGATGGTATTCCACAAGGGTGGGAACGGCAATATCTGGGCGACGTTGTTACCACACAGTATGGTCACACTGCATCTGCGTCGGTAACGGAAGGGGGCCCGAAATTCGTCCGGGGCACGGACATCAACAAACGGTCCTTTATCAATTGGTCGTCTGTCCCTTATTGTGAAGAGCAAGGACTTGACTTCGAAAAATACGCCCTTGCCCAGGGCGACCTTCTCGTCATTAGGATGGCTGACCCCGGGAAAGTGGCTCTAATCGAGAAGCCAATTCGCGCAGTTTTCGGTTCTTATTTGGTTAGGCTCAAAATCAAGGACCCAGAGCAAATTCCCCCAATATTTCTGTTCATGACCCTGATGGACGAGCGATATCAGGGTTTCGTTAGTGCGTCCAGTGGTGGAGCAACGCGGAAAAGTGCGAGTGCCAAGCTGCTGACCGATTTCCACTTTGTCGTACCACCAAAGGATTTGCTGAAATCCTTTGCGGCACGAGTGGTTGACCTACGAGAGATGATCATCAATCTAGTTGATCAATCGGCTGCGGCTGCCGAAGCCCGTGACCTCCTTCTCCCCCGTTTGATGAACGGGGAGATAACGGTATGACTCACGCGGTGGAGGCTGGAAATAGTGGAGGTGACCGATGGCGGTGACACCCATCAACAGCGAGGACAGATTGGTGCAGGAGACCTTCGCCGATCATCTTGAACAGATGCTGGGCTGGGAAAGCGTCTACGCCTGGAACCAGGAGACCTTCGGTCCAAACGGCACTCTGGGACGCGCCGACACAAAAGAAACAGTGCTAACCCGCGATGTGCGGGGAGCATTGGAACGGCTGAATCCAGACCTCCCAGCCTCGGCTCTCGACGACGCAGTGCGGCAACTGACTATCTTCGACACGAGCCGTTCGATGTTGCAGCACAACCGCGATTTCTACCGATTGATTCGTAATGGTGTCCCCATTGAATACAAGGACGCGCAAGGGCTCCAGAAGTCCACCCGTGCACGGGTGATCGATTTCGACAACGCCCGGGGCTCCAATCGCTTCCTGGCCGTTCGCGAGCTGAAGCTCACCGGCGTTCGCACTCCGAGCTATAACCGGCGCGCCGACCTGGTCTGCTTCGTCAACGGGCTGCCGTTGGTCTTCATCGAGTTGAAGGCGGTTTACAAGAACATTCGGGAAGGGTTCGACAACAACCTGTCCGATTACATGGACGAGAGCGTCATCGCCCATGCCTTCCGTCACAACGCTTTCCTGGTGGTCTCGAACGGCGACCACGCCCGTTACGGTTCGATCACCAGCCATTGGGAACATTTCGCCGAGTGGAAGCGGCTCGATGAGGCCGAGGCGGGTAGCCTGGAAGCTGAGGTGCTGCTGAACGGGATGCTGGCGCATGACCGGCTGCTGGACATCGTCGAAAACTTCGTACTGTTCGACGACAGCAAGCCGGGCGGCACGCGCAAAATCGTCGGGCGAAACCACCAGGTTCTGGGAGTCAATCGAGCGGTCGCATCGGTCCAGCATCAAGAGCAGCTGAAGCAAGAATTCCCGACGGAACGGCGCTATGAACGCCGTGTTGTCGAACTCCCGCTGGAAGCGCGCGTTCCGACCGAGAATGAGTTCAGGCGGGGGCGATCCCGCTCTACGTCCCCATTCATTCCGCACGGACCGGTGGAAATCATCGAGCGTGCTGACCCGAATTTGGGTCGTCTCGGTGTGTTCTGGCACACCCAGGGTAGCGGCAAATCCTACTCAATGGGGTTCTTTACCGAGAAGGTGCGGCGCAAGCTGCAAGGCAACTTCACGTTTGTGCTGATGACCGACCGGAACGACCTTGACGACCAGATATGGAGGACATTTGCAGGCTGTGGCATCACCGGCGAACAAACGCCACGCGCTTCATCTGGCGCCGACTTGGAAAATCGCCTCAAGGAAAATCCCAGCTACCTCTTTAGCCTCATCCACAAGTTCAACCAGAATGTTGACCCGAACCATCCGTACAACGAGAGCGACAACATCATCGTGATCTCGGACGAGGCGCACCGGACCCAGGGAGGACGGCTGGCCCGAAATATGCGTAACGCATTGCCAAACGCGTCGTTCATCGGGTTCACCGGCACGCCCTTGTTCACGCAGGACGAGCTGACCCGGCGGATTTTCGGGGACTATGTTTCTCGTTACGATTTTAAGCGCTCCGAGGAGGACGGTGCCACCGTCAGGCTGGTGTACGACAATCGCGGGGAGAAGCTTAATGTGTCCCGTACCGACCTCAACGACTTGATCGCCGACAAAGTGGAGGAAGCCGACCTCGACCCTGACCAGGAAGCGCTGCTTGATAAACTGCTGGGCCAGGATTACGAAGTGATCACGGCGGATGAACGGCTGAAGAAGATTGCGTACGACTTCGTCGAGCACTGTGCTACTCGCTGGCAAGCGGGTAAGTCAATGTTGGTCTGCATCGACAAGATCACTTGCGCGCGGATGCTGCAACTGATCAAACCGCAGTGGGAGGAAAAGGCTAAAGCGGTCCGCGCGATGGCTGAGGCTAAACGGTTGGAAGCCGAAGCGGCGCCAGAGCAAGACGAGAGCGAAAAGCTCAATGACGAGGCTGCGGCACTGTCGGCCCAGGCCGACTGGCTGGACGAGACTATCGTCGAGATTATCATCAGTGAAGCGCAGAACGAAGTCGCCGACTTTAAGAAATGGGGTTTCGACATCATCCCGCATCGGGAACGGATCAAACGGGGCTTCGAGACGCCGGATGGTGAGCGCGTTGATGTCGATACGGCGTTCAAGGATCCGGATCATCCTTTCCGCGTGGCGGTTGTTTGCGCCATGTGGCTAACGGGCTTCGACGTGGAGTCCCTATCCACCCTCTACATAGATAAGCCGATGAAGGCGCACAGCCTGATGCAGACTATCGCGAGGGCTAATCGTGTCTACCCGGGCAAGGAATTTGGCCTGATTGTCGATTACAACGGAATGATGAGGAGCCTGCGGGAAGCACTAGCGCAATACGCCTTGGGCGATAACGGTCAGGAAGGGGGAGAGGAAATAGCCATTACCATAGAGGAGTACCTGCAAGCCCTGATTGAATCTATCGAGGCTACAGAGGCGCACGTGCGCGGCCTCGGTTTCGACCTCAAAACCCTGACCGGTACCAAGGGATTTGAGCGTATCAAGGTCATTAAAAATGCCGTCGACGCTGTATACACCAGCGACGACGACAAACGGCGATTTGAGATCCTGGCTCGGCAGGTTTTCGCACGGTTCAAGTTGCTGGCAACCGAGCGTTCGGCGTTCCCTTATGCCGAGAGGCACGACAATATCTAGGCGGTCTACAAGAAGCTCTCAGAGCGACGAGACACTGCGGACGTCACCGAGTTGCTGAAGGAACTGCATCGAATTGTGAACGAGGCGATCCTCACCCAGGAGCCGGGCGAGGACCAGGCTGAAGGGTTGACCTTCGACCTCAGCCAGATCGACATGGAAAAACTGCGCGAGGAGTTCGAAAAGAAGGTCCAACACAAGGCAACCACGCTCCAGGACATTCGCGATATCGTAGAGCAGAAACTTGCCGAAATGCTTGCACGTAATCCCATGCGAATGGACTATCAATTGAAGTACGAGGAAATCGTCGCTGCATACAATCGCGAAAAAGACCGCGTCACCATCGAGGAGACTTTCCGGCGCCTCTCCGAACTGATTGAGGAGCTCGATCCCGAGCAGAGACGTGCAGTACAGGAAGGCCTCGACGAGGATGAGTTGGCCTTGTTCGATCTGCTGAAGAAAGACGGTTTGAACAGGTCCGACCGCGAGAAAGTTAAACAGTCAAGCCGGGAATTGCTTGCAGCCGTCAAAGACCGATTGGCCGAGCTGGACCGATTCTGGGAGAAAGAGCAGACCAAGGCGGAGATGGAGGTGTTCATCCTCGACGCAGTCTATGAAAAATTGCCAGCCGCGGCCTTTACGTCAGAAGAAAGGCAGGCGGTTGCTTTCGACGTGTACAACCATATCCTGCAGCAGGCTCGCGACCGCCAATTCGCAATTTCAGCGTAATTTCCAGTTGCCAGCCAACTACTCTGGGCGTCCTATCGGGATGCGGCTTTCGGATCAAATGACAATGGCAGACTTTGAACGGAAGTCTGCCATGTCGGCTACCCAGTTGACGCTGCAGTAAACGCAGCTTAATTTGTCCAACAACCTGCCCTTCACGGACACGTCCTACCAAGAACCGACTCCACGGTGACGATGCGGCGTTAATGGCACGAAACTTGGTTCGCGCAAGGTGCTTTATGTTTAGCAAACTCCGCGCGAAGCGGCCTGATCTGGGTGGTTTTCTTGGCCCGTTATTGTAGGCGGGCCAATTTTTAACGTCCTCAACCCCGCCGGGCGAAAAGCCGGCACTTTCGGATCGACCGGCCCCTGGTCGCCGCAAAACCCCCTGAATCCGCGGTTTTCGAGGGCCAATCGATCCACAGACCCTTAGACGGCAGAAATCGCCTCGTGGAGTGCCAGGATAGAGATCCATGATGAGAAAGGTGCGAGGTTGGCTGAGGCGCATCGAGGCGTACTGGTACACGATCGCCGGGATATTTACCGCCTTCGTGTTCCTGAACGCCCTGCTTACGGAGGGGACAGAAGAGAACCCGTCGGGGATTGCAGGGTGGTCGGCCGGAATGCTCGCCATGAGCGTGGCCGCGATCGTCATCGTGGAAGCCACCTATTCCGGGAGCATTTCCGTCAAAAGGTGGCCAGGCGTTTTCCTTGGCCTGGTCGCCATGGCCAGCGCGTACCTGTGGGTCGCTGGGGAAGCGGAGGTCCATCCGGCCGACCCGGAACTCTTCTTGTTCACGGGAATGTTCTGGTTGACTTGCGCCCTGCTGGCCGTCGTGGTGCTGGTATTCGGTCTTGGGAATCGGCGTGGCCCGAAAGACCCTCCTGCAGATGATCAGTGACCTCTCGGCGACGACGCAGGCATCTAAGCTCACTGCGCAGGCCTGGAGGTGCCTCAGCTTGCATCCCTGGTAACACCGTTCACGGCCATGATCGCGGCGAACATCCCGAAGGGTGCGTTCTGCAGCCTGTTGCCCTCCAAGTATCTCCAAGCCACGAAGTCGCTTTCATGGTCCTCCGCGAACTTCCTGAACGTCATGGCTTGTGGCTCCAGCATCAGGTCCCATTCGGCCCATCTCGCCTGTATCGCAGCCTGATTTGCGGGGGGCAGATTGTCGTAGAGGTCCACCAAGTCGTGAGTTCGGGGAAAGTTCATCCCCAGTGCTTGATGTAAGCCCTTCAAGGCGCATTCCAGACCGAAGGCCTGCATGGCGCTGTTGATGACGGCTTTCCCCACCTCGACCTCGTCGGGGGTTGCGTCCACTCCGCGCTGGTCGCCTATCCTGTAGTATTCCAGCGCCCCCAGCACGGCGCGGGAAAGATGGTGCATATCGATGTTGCCATCGGCCATAACGTTGACCTGGATCGGGGTATTTCCCGTGTTGCTCTGATTGGTCATGGATCTCCTTTGGTGAGCAGCCTCTCATTTCGCCAGCTCATGGTACGGAATCCGGCCCGCCGTTACCCCGCTCCCATGGCGCTCGGTTCATCTCCGTGATTGCTTCCAAATCTGTTCGTCCGTCCGCTGTTTCTCCAAGGTCTTGTGCCGACAGTCTGGCCGCGTCGATGATGGTCTCCAGCATCCAGTCCCGCCACTCGGCCCACGTTCCCGACGACAGCAGGCGGTAGTAGACGGGCCGGTCCCACCAGATGTGCCGGCTGATGGCGATCGGCGCCTGCAGGGCCTGTACGATGAGCAACCTTCCCGTGCGGCCGTTGCCGTCCGCGAAGGGATGTATCGTCTCGAAGTACCGATGCCCCCAGATCGCTCTCATCAGCGGGTCCTCTTCGCCGTTCATCCAGTGGTGGAACTGCTCCATGCGCCAGAAGAGTTCCGAGTGGTGCGGTGGCAGCCAGTCGCCGATGATCACCCCGCTGTCCCGGTACCTTCCGGGTCGCATCCGCGGGTCTGGATGTCTCGCCATGAGCGTCTGGTGCCATTTCAGGACGTCCCTGCTGTCCGTCGAAGCCAGGGCCGGTTCCATGGCTTGGAAGAGCCGGTTGCTGTCACTCCCCGGCTCGGTGGTGTCGTCAAAGATGTTCTCGATGCAGGACGAGGCCTGCGCTTCGCACATTGCCAGCCGCGTCCGGGGCTTTTCGCTTTCCGCACGTTGCGCCGCGTCCCTCAGCCTCTCCAATTCGCCCAGCGCCGTTCGGGCCCTTGGTCCCGCAATCTCTTGAGTTTCTGCTGGTGGCCCGAGCCATCTGTGGCGTATGTCGTTCTCTTGGCCTCTTCGTGAGCTCATGCGTGATTTCTCCTTGCTCTGACGCTGTCGCCCACTGAGTAACTCATGAGCACTGAAATCATTTTTGCGGCCGGTCTGCCGGCGGCAGCGGGATGGAATGCCCGGGACGGTTGCCGCCGGATCCACTCGCTGCGGGAAGCATGGGGGGCATCTCACCGGTGCGGTAGGTCTCGTCGATCTGGGGAATCATCCACTCACCCGTCGTGGCGTTGTCGGGCAGCACGATGTTGGCCAGGAACTCCGCCTCCACGGTGGAAATCCCCGCGGACACCGCCTCGAGCTTGGCCTTGATCACCAAGAGCAGCGCCCGCCACTTTTGCCGGCAGGCTTGCTCGTAGGACTCCTGCTGCTGCCGCTCCGTCCGCTCCCGCGGCACCCGGTGGTTCGTGTAGCGAAACTCCTCCGGATCGGGCAGCTCCAGGACGAAGCGGATCCGGCGGTTCTCCATGGCGAAGATGACGGTGGCCATGTTGCCCTGGGCCGCGTATGCGAAAGCGTCAGCGCCGTAACGCTCCAGGGTGCGCTCGATCTCATTGCGCGTCCGGATGACGGAAACGTTGGTGTCGCGAGCGTAAACCATCGGGGCTCTCCTAAAACCCCGGAAGCTGGGCAGCGCCCTGCCTCCGGATCTGGATACCCAGCGGGAGTCCTTCGGTGTGCTTGTACGCCGACCGGTTGCTGCAACCCAGGAACTCCTTGCCGATGTCCCCGTTACGTCGTACCACCAACCGGTCCGGCGCGCACTTGGGGCAGGTCTTGGCGACGTCGGCCATACTCACTTCTCGCCGGCCATGGGGTCGTAGCCGATCAGCGCGTGGAGCACGGGGCAGCCGAGCGAGTGGGACTTCCACTCGCCGCAGTTCCTGCAGGGTCTCTCGCACCAAGGGTGGTGATCGCGCCTGGCGCCGCAGAAGAGACAAGGAGCGCCCGAGCATTCCCCGGCCTCGGGCGCGCTGACCTGCTGACGCCACCAGCCGCAGTTATTGCAGACCCAGGCGCGCTGGGTGTCATCCTCAAACTCGAGTGGGTCCCACCGGTGGGGGCCTCGGATCGCAACCGGCGTGGTCATGCTAACCTCGCGCGGCCTGGATGCCGGCACTGACGGCAGCACGTACCCTGGCCTTGTGGAAGTTCCGACGGGAAGCTCCGCCCAGGCTGACGCTGCAGCGCCACCCGGGCTCGGCGCCGCACATGGGGCATTGCACCTTGGCGGTGGGGTTTGAGCTCCGCCGCGGCCGGCGCCAAGGTTCTGTTCCGCTCGGCATTAGCGCACCTCGGCAATGCGGTCGCGCACCCACTCCAGCCCGTTCGACGTCCAGCAACGTTCGGCCCAGCCGTCTAGGATCGTTTCCAGCGTGGCATAGAACAGCGCCTTCCGGTCGCCATCGGGTATTGGATCAGGCTCCACTCGTCCCAGGACGAATAAGGGCCCATACGAAGCAGATTGGCCGCGCTTGGCAGTTTCCTGCATCTCCTGATGGACGGCGTAGACCTCGCCGGTGTTCCGCACGTAGGAAACGCGCCACTTGTGAGGCCAGCCGGCCAGTCGCCAATGGACGCCGTAATCGGCCTCTTCACTCCATCGACGTTCCGGCTGCTCGGTGTAGAACGCCTCCAGGGTTGGATATATGTCGGAAGGCATGGTCATCATCCTCGACCGGAGCCACGTTCTCTGGCGAACCGCAGCCACCGGTACACGGTGCGCAAGCTGACGCCGTACCGTTTCGCGGCTTCCTCGGGGTTCATGCGCTCGGCGTTGATCTCCTGGGCCCGCGCGAGCATAAAGGCCTGCCGACGTATAGCGCCTATACCTCCCGGCATATCGTATCTGCACTTGGGCAGCGGGCAGGCCAGACAGGCCGGCGCGACGTCGCAACCCGTATCCACGGTCAGTCCGGGATGGTCCTCAAGGAAGGAGGCATCCACGTCCGCGGACGTTGGCCGCCCGGTTACCACCTGGCCGGTGAGCACACTCATGCGACGTACTCCGCCAGCCGGTCTCATCAGCATGAACCACCGGACTGCCTCGGACCCGTTCCACAATGTCGGTGATCGCCCCCTGGGCCATTTGAGCCACCCGGTGGGTGGCGGCCACGATGGCCCCCACGCTGAGACGCAGCCCGTGCACCGTGTCCAGATGCCACTGTATGACGCGCAACGGCAGCCTGGCTTCTTCCCGCAGCGCGGCGATCAGGCTGAGCAGGTTGATCCCCAGACGCTGTTGGCCCAGCACCACGCCCTCCAGTTGCGCTGGCGGCACACAGCGGCGTTGGCACTGCGGGCAGGTGCGGGCGAGGTAAGCGTGCTCGGTAACCTGCACCGGAACCTGAGGCAGGTCGATGACCTCCCGAGTGCGCTGGGTCCAGCCACCGGACAACCGGGTACCGCAGTCGGGACACTGTTCCACCACATGCTCCACCTGCTGGGTGGGCGTCATCCGGGTGCGGGCAAAGCCGTGGCGACGAGGTTGGCGTGGCTTCTTGGGTTGATCCGGCTTCGGCACGGCTTTGGGCTTCAGACCGGGCATCCGGCCCGAGCCCTGGGATTTGGCCCGCCCTTCCAGCTGGGCAATCCGTTTCTCCAGGCTCTCGATGACGGCCTGCTGGCGGACGATGATGCCAATCAGCACATCCCGGTCGGCGGTGGACAAGTCAATTCCCGGATCCATACCCGGTATATGACATAACCTCCACTCCCAACGCCAGCCATCCTCAAACGTCTTCCGACCAATTCAACTCACCGAGTCTGAACAGTTACCGTTTTTGCTCCGCCCTTGACATTTCGGCCCAAATCATCGTAGACAACGGGCCGGAGATTACGGCGAATTCATACCCTTGCTCAATTCCGCACCAGCCAACTATCCTGTTAACCAAGAAAGTTGGTTCCCATGTGAAAAGCAAATCGATTTCAGGTATGAGCGGCGTGATAGGCCGCTATCCCGGTGGGTGAATGACCAATACCAATGGCGGTCCACGGATGACCAATAGGCCAGGCCAGGGGAACAAACGCGCGGATGATGTTGAGCCGGCCGTAGGTGTGAGCCCCTACGCGACGGGTGGTGGTGGTGTGACGTTCGAGCGGAAGGTCGCGGTTCAATACCTGGAGCATCTGCTCACGGGCAATGGCGCTGCCGAGCTGGGCGATGGCCGCCACGTAGTCAGCGTGGCGTTCCAGCAGGCGCCGGAATACCCGGTTGACGACCTGGTTATCGCCGCAGCACACCCGGAGGAATCGAAACCATCCCTGCTGCTGTCGCTCGGGGTCCGACGTTCACCAAATCTGGTGCAGAGCGACGAACCCACACGAAAGCTGATTCGGGACTTCGTCCGTGCTGTGATCAACACGCTGGCCGACGATCCAGAACATCGTTTGGGCTTGGTCGTCGCCGGGGCGCGGACACAAGCCCAACAGCTCAGCGAGTTGGCCGGCCTCGCCGCAGGTCAGATGGACGCGCCCGGATTCTTCGATCTCGTAGAGACTCCCCACAGGTTCGGTTCCGGTATCCGCGGTAGGCTTGGCCAGTTAGAGATACTCGTGGGAGGCGCGCTTAAGGACCTTGGTGTTACCGAGCCCGGTAAAGCGCTTATCCGACAACGCACCTGGCAATTGCTCTCCATGTTGACCGTTCTCATGCCGCGGCTGGAGTCCCCCGACGAAACTGATTGGTCGGCAGTCGCGAACGACCTGACCACCGTGGCTCGCACTCCCGATTTGGCAGGAGCATCACAGGTGCGCGACCGGCTGGTTGCGTTGGCTAGCGAATATGCTCCGAAAGCAGCTCGAATTGACCTCACAGTGTTGCGCCGCGACGCCCATGGGGTGCTGGACCCGAAAGTGCGGCGCAGTCAGCGCGGATGGCAGGTACTCAACCACCTCCATGATAGGGCGCTTGGTACGGTGCGCGACGAGATTATCGCCAGCGACGGAGATCGCAATAAGCGCCTCGACCGCAGCAACGCTGCCGAGGAACTGTCCGCGATTGTCGAAGGTTCTGTGGCAGTAGTCATCACCGGCGAATCAGGTGTGGGCAAAAGCTCGCTCGTAGTACTGTCGCTTACCGCGGCGAACGGTGCCGGCACCGACGACGCCCAAACGGTGTGCATGAACCTGCGCCACATTCCGAATCTGGCCGTTGAGTTCGAATCCATGTTGGGTTGCCCGCTCTCGGCACTCCTGAGAGAAATGAGTGCACCACAGCGTATGTTTGCAATTGACGGCGCTGACGCCGTCGCCGAAGGCAAGGAGGACGCCTTCCGTTACGTGGTCGACGCCGCTGTCAAAGCTGACCTGAAGGTTATCGCCGTTACAGCGGTCGACGGCAGTCAGGTCGTGCTGGATATTCTCAACGACCTCTTCGGGAACAACGTGGTGGAATATACTGTGCCTCCGTTGACGGACTCTGAAATACAGGAGATCGTCGACACCTTCCCTGAACTCGGTAACCTCCACGCCAATCCGCGGTCGCGCGAATTGTTGCGTAGGCTCGTGGTGGTGGACCTGCTTATTCGAGGCGGGCTCACCGGCCTCCCGCTCAGCGATGCGGATGCAATGCTGGAAGTCTGGTCAGGCCTAGTTCGTCGGCACGAACGATCAGACCGGGGACTACCAGACGCCCGCGAGGTTGCGCTCCTGCGATTGGCCGATCTTTCGCTCGGTGGTGGTGACAGGCTCAGTGTCATCAGTGGGCTCGATGCGGCAGCTCTGGCAGGATTGCGCCAAGATGGGTTGCTGCAAACGTCGGATGAGAATCCGTTCATGATTGGACCGGATTTCGCCCACGATGAGGTACGCCGTTATGCAGTTGCGCGGTTGCTCCTGTCAGGGAATAACCCCACCACCAAACTGCTGAATTCAGGGGTCCCCCGCTGGGCGCTCAGCGCGGCCAAACTCGCTAGTGCAACACTGCTCGAGCAACCGGACCGACCGCACACGCCTCTGCCGGGCAGGTTAGGCAATTTGCAGGCGTCTTTCGACGCTCTGGTAGAAGCCGGACACGGTGCCCGGTGGGGCGACGTACCCGGTGAAGCCTTGGTATCGATGTCCGACGCCAGCGCGGTTTTGCGGGATGCTTGGCCCGATTTGAAAAGGGACGACGCAGCCGGCCTTCGGAGGCTCGCACGGTTGGTTGATCAGCGGCTCCGCGACCACAACGGTATCGTCAACCCCATCTCCGTCGAGCCGATTGTTTGGTTGATGATGGAAGACAGCGAACCGTGGCGGCCTGGCGAATATGCCAGCGATCTGTTGAGAGATTGGCTGCGTGCACACGTGGCCGCTAGAACTCTGGCCGGTCATCCCGCCCGCATCCGGCTTCGCGAGCGTTTGATGGAAGCATATGCGGAATCGGATCGACGCCTCGAGGAACGAATCAAGGCTGAAGCGGCCGCACGCTCCGCACGCTCCGAGGAAGGCAGGGGACGGGCGCAGGAGTTGGAGGAAAGCCACCCTGAGTTGTTCATTTCTCAATTGGGCTACGGCTGGTCGCCCCGTCGCGAGCGCCCTCAGGTGCCGAGTGTGTGCAGAGACAGGGCCTACCTTGAACTGTTGGCGCTTCTTGGGGCAGACCTGGGTGATGAAGGCGAAGCAATTCTGATGAGAATGGCTCAGGACGCGCCGTCGTCGTTGGCCCCTGCGGTGGAAGCGCCGCTAACCCCAGCAGCGATCTCCCAGTATCGTCGCGGGCTGTTGGCAGAACTGACCGAAGCGCACTATTTGGATGACGAGGGCCATGGCCCTCAATTTGACCATGACGGAATCCGGCGCCACGACCCACGATACAGTAGAATTTTGCAACCACTGGCTGCCTGGTATCGCGGTCCGTTCACGGTGCTGTTTCAGACCGACCCGCGCGGCGGGGTCGCAGTGCTCAACCGACTGCTAAACCACGCTGCGCTGGCTCGCGCCCGCACCCTCTCTCGTCTCGATAATATGAGAACCGGTCTTCCAGACATGGACGTCTCACCATATCGGATAGAACTCCGAATCACTGGTGTACCCGCAACTTACGTCGGAGATGAGCAGGTTTGGTATTGGTACCGGGGAACCGGAGTTGGGCCGTATCCGTGCATCAGCGCCCTCCAGGCCCTTGAACGCGCGTGCGATCAATTCATCGAACAGGGCACCCCGATCGATAAACTAGTTGCGGTGCTGCTCGATGGCTGTGAGAATCTCGCCATGCCCGGCCTTGTGGTGGGGATACTCGTCAGGCACTTGGAGATCGTAGGAGACTTACTGGACCCGTATTTCGCTAACCCACTCGCCTGGCATTTGGAGTTCCAGCGTGTCGTGAAAGAGGGCAGTTTGTTGGCTGCCAACTCGGAAGGAATAGTAGCGTCGGAACGCCGCAATTGGTCTCTTCGTGAGGCCGCCACGATGCTGACCGCCAAGGCCACCGATGAACGTGCCGCAGAGATGCGGAGAACCGGGGAAGTCCTCGTCGAGAATGCGCGACTCATCATCAACGAAGTGGGTCACCCTAGTGCAATGGAAGAGAACGCCAAATGCGACGAGGAAGTCGATGCAGAGTTGGCGACAGTCATGCTGTGGGCTAGCTGTCTGGACCGCGAACATTTTGAGTTTCATGAGACTCCAGACGGCCTGTATTTCCAACCCACACCGCCCGAGGCAGTCGTTGAACAGCTGCAAGATGGCAATCAGGACTACGAGCGTGCTTCCGAGGAGATACAGCTCTCAGCGCGGTATTTGTACAAGACAACGGAAACGAACGCGGACCCCGTTGAACCGGACCATCTAGAAGCTGACATTGCAGCCTCTCTGGAGCTGCTAGAGGATCCGACACCGCTGGGCATCCATCATCCTTGGGACTTGCCGGCGGCAATCTCGGCGACGGCGCTGGAAGCACATCTTTTGCGCCATGTTGACGTCAAAGATGAAACTTTGGCTGTCGTCGCCGAGATCGTGCTTCGAGTCTCGGAGGGAGAGGCTCCCACAGGGCTGTTTGACATCGAAGAGTCGTACTTCGAGCAAGGCGCCGACCGTAGCGCGGCCCGGGCTTTGCCGCTGCTGCTTTTGCCCGTTGCCGCTCAATTGCGCGCACTTGTCGATGGCGCAGGTGGATCAGCAACCTTCGAACGGGTTTCTACCGCCGGCCTACGGCTTGCTCAAGCCTTGGTCAATGAGGTGCGGCTCCACCTTGCCCGTGGTCTGGATCATCTGTGGGCGACGCCATGTGTTCAGGAGGCGCTTTGCCATCATCAGGTGGGATGGCGAATTGCCACCGCGACGATGCGGGATTGCGCGCTCGGTGGTTGGGATCGGGAAACCGGGATGCGTAGTGTCGTTTTGCTTGACGAACCCATCGCCAAAACACTTCAGGATACCCCGGACGATGCTATTCAGCCGTTTCGGCTCGACGCGTCGATACGAGCCCTCGCACCTGCGGCCACGGCGAACATCTGCGTCTCCACCGCGGCGCTCGTCTTGCTGAAGGCTCTCTTCAACGCTCAGAGCAGAGCCCTGATACACCACAAACGAGATAACTTGGACGAACGGGGCACGAATGCACTCGTGACAGCACGCGCTCTGCTGACGTTGGCGCACAACGGAGATGATACCGCCGTTTATGAACACATAAATGCCTACGCAGATGACTCGACCCTGCTCAGCAACCTTCTGAGGGGTCTGTCTGCGGCGGCGGCGGAAGCGCCAGATCGCGCGGCGACAGCGCGGCGAATCTGGCCTGACGTTATCCGATACGTGCTGGACTTGAACGACAACGGCCACACCCCGTTTGATGGACGATCCTACGGAGATTTAGCTCTGGCAGAGCTCTTACCCAACCCTACCTACGAGACCCAGTACCTCTACCGAGAACTCCGAGAGGAGCCGATCATATGGTGGGATCCGCTCGCAATGCGGTCCGCGGTTGAGGCTTGGCTTGTCCTTGCGATTGGCAATGCCACCTGTGTGGATCAACTCGTAAGCTTCCTCCGAGTACTCGCGCCTGAGGACCAAGCCCAAATTGGGCTACCATGGGTGGCCAAGCTTGTGCTCCCGAGCCCCGGAAACATTGCCAATCGAACTTACCTGTTGGCCGACTGGTTGATTGAAATGCGGGCTGTATCTGACGCGGTCGGCCTTTCAGCCATCTGGCAGCAGGTTGTTGACGACCTTGCGGTTGAGGGTGATCAGCGCCTTGCGCCATACTCTGAGTAGTCGCAGTAAGGCCATCGGACAGTAAGAGGACAGTCACGCCCTGGGTCGGCTCTACCGGTCACCGCGCCCCGTTGAAAACCAATACGTCCCGGCGCTTCGCGAGTATGACACCCGTGTTGCCTCAAAAGAAATGTTACTGAACTCCGGTCGTACAAGGTCTCCCGGCGCATCCAGCCACGAAGTGCGAGATAACTGGTCAGCCTCGTCGGCAAGATCCGCCGTAAAGCATCGGTGAACCTGGTCGACGTGCGTTGTGCCGGCGTCCTCTGCCTTATTGATACCCGCCGTGCTTCGCGCAATAGTCATTACGTTAAATTCGACATCCACAGAGTCAGGTATCCGAGTCGAAAACGCGCCGGTCAGTGCAGGACGGTCGCCAGCAGGTCATCCTTGATGGCATCCAAGGCCGGCGTGGGTCCAACGTACAGCCCGATGTCCAACGCGCGGGTTATTGGCGCCAACAGGGCGGCGGTATCCTCCCGGTCGCATACCACCGCGCCCGGCAACCGGTCTGTCCCCTCCAGCAACTCCAGCACCGGTTCCTGCCGCTCCGACGCCGATGGAACCCGGCCCAGCATACGCACAGTGAGGATCAACCCAGAGCCGCCCTCGACCACCATCACCAGCGTGGGCAGGTAGGGCCTTGTGTCTCTCCCGTCCTGCACTCCCGTGGGAATATACGACGCCGTCGCCTCCCACACTGCCGAGCCCATGGGCGTCGACCGGCCGATCGACCGCAGCCGGTCCGTGTCCACCCGATGTTCTTCGACGGGCAGCGCCGGCGGTCGCAACGGTTCCCACTCGTCCCGCCAAGTGCCGTCCTGCAGCGACCGGATCAGCACCTCCCTGGGGTCCCGACCTGTGTAGAAGTCGAGCACGCCTTGTCCAATCCGCTCGGCGACGTCCCGGACATTGTCCAGCGCAACGGTGAGAAAGCGAGCCTCGTCGCCGCTCAGGTACCAGGGCCAGTGCCCCGGAACGACGCTGCGGAAAATCGGCCATCTGCCTCGGCCACGATACCTGAGGCCCAGGTCGCGCATGGTTTTCCGTTCCTCGTTGCCCAGCTCTTCACGATCCCCCAGAACCGCAGACAGCGCCAGACCTCGTTCCAGCGCCTCCACGCCGCACGGCTCATCCTCCGACGTCATGGTAGTCAGGTAATTGAGGAGCCCCCGGTCACCCAGGTAAACTCCCAGGCCGTATGCGACACCACCGTCGCCCAAGGCCACGCAGTATCCCTTGAAGTGTCCCAGAGGATCATTGACCACCAGCACGTCCTCGTTGGACAGCCGTTCCCATGGCATGGCTTCGCAATAGCTCCGGAAGGCGTGATGCAGCGCGAGCCACTGTTCACGAGACGGGTTCACTTCCGCCTGGATTTCGCGCCGGTCCAAAGCAATGCCTCCCCGAACTGCGGCGTTACGGTAACCCCCGGTGCTGCCGCACGTTCTGAGCTTTCCATTCCAGCCACGGCTGCGCATCTATCCGCCGCTGCAGCGCCGCGTCCGGCGTCAGCAATGCCCCATCGATCTCTCCATGGTCCAGCAAACGGTCCAGGAAAGCCCACTCCGCCGCATTGAAGGGCAGCAGTGCGGATAAGGCCTCCCGGCAATCCCCCACCAGCGTCCGGCCGTATTCATCAGCGTCCATGCCGGTAACCGCGCTGGCCGGCAGCGAAGGCAACAGCTGGCTGGAAAGTTCCCGGGGATCGAACGCCACGTCGTCGGTGGCAACCGTGCGCCAGTCCCGCCGGTTCATCGCGCCGTAGACAACGAAGGCAACCCTCAGCCGGCTCATGTCCAGAGTGTCGAACGAGAAGATCTGCCGGCAGTCGAACAGGTCCCGGGCTCGACGACGGCTCAGCAGCGCGGCCAGCTTTCCCGCCGCCAACTCGTGGATGTCCACCACGGGGATGTCCGTTGCTCGCCAACTGCCCACTTGATGCGAGTCCATATGGCGGACGGGCCACAGCGGAACGCGGTACATGTAGTTGACGTCCACGTCGATCCGGCCGGTCTGACCCGCCGCCGTCGGGTAACGCAGCGACCACTTGCCGCCGGCATGTTCCGAGGGCATACGCCTGACGGTGAAGTCCTCCCGGCTGAAGGCCGCCTGCAGAGCATCCTCCAGCCTGGGCCGCTCCTCCAGCATCGCGGACCGGCTCTCCGCGCCCACGTAGTTCAGGTCGATGTCCACGGACAGCCTGGGAACATCGAAAACGAACAGGTTCAACGCCGTTCCGCCCTTGAGGGCCAGCCTGTCCCGCAGGAACGGGTGGCTCCGAATGGCGTTCAGCAACCCCAGCAGCTGAGCCACCTTTTCCAGCACGTCCGGACGAAAACCCGTGGCCTGGGCCTCCGCAAATAGCCTCTCGGAGGAGATCCTCACGCCACGTCCGCCCAGGACTGCGTGAGCACCTCCTCAGGCACCACCAGGTTCCATTCGGCAACCATCTTCCCACCGCTGCGCCGGCTCCGGTCCAGGTAATGGGGCTGCCCTGGACTACGGTCCCGTAGCGTCTTGAGATGTCGCTCCTCCACCATCAGAGGCTCCCGGTTACGGTCCAGAAAGAACCCCACCTTCGCAGTCGTGGTGGCGTTCCCCAACAGCAGCGCGTACTCCACAACCTCATCCAGATCGAAGAACTCCACCGCTTCCAGCGAGCGCCACACCTCCTCCCATCCCCCCGCAAGGTCCGGACGGTCCAGCACGTCCACCAGGGTCCGCTCCAGGCTGGCGACCCGCAGCGGCATGCCGAACCTCTCCGTGGTCAGCACACCGTGATATTCCGCCCCCGAGCGCACCAAGGCTCGTGGAAACTTCACCCCACGAAAGACCTGGTCGCGGAAGGTCAGCGTATACGCCGGACGCTCCGCAGAATAGATGAAATGCTGCCACACCGAATACGCCCGTCCGTGGAACTCCAGCGCCGTGTGGTGCGACAGCACGGCATCCGGCGTCATCTTAGCCGCCACCTGGTACGGGTCCACCGGGTAGCTATCCCCATCGACGCCGAGCGGGATGACCGCATACAGCCCCTGTCGCACCCGACGCAGCCGCCCAGCCTTGATATGGTAGCCGAGCACCCTCTCCTGCGTCCTCACGCCGTGGCTGCCGATGCGCGCCAAATGCGCCGCCAGCTCGCCTCCGGTGAATACCGGATGCTGCCTGAAGAAAACGTCGTGTTTCAGGACCGGCACCGTTGGTTCCTCCTGTCCGGTTTACAGAGCGACTTGCCGGTGTCCCGCCAAACTGGGGGTTATGGTGATGGGCAACTTTGACCAGGTAGCTGGGTGTTCCATCTGTATCATGGGGAACACACGTATTACTGTCAAGTCAGCCGGTCCATCAAGCCATGGTGAACCCGAGGTAGGCTCGACACCCTGAATACCGCACACGCTGCTGTGAGAGCTTCATAATCGTCGCGCAGTTTTCTCAGGTACAATCATCGCACTTACCCTATTCATTACATTAGCACCGCCGTGGTCCAGGACGGAGTCCTTTACGGTGCCATCCTGTACGTGGATCAAACCCAGTACAACTGGAGATCCCCTCACTCAGATCCCTGCATTGGTCTGACCCGGCCCCGATTGCGACAACGTTACCGGTTCAATCCCCTTCGGTGGCACCCACCGTTGCACTGGCCTGCGACCATCACACCCAGACGGATTTCCGAGACGGCCGCACCGACCGAAAGGAGTGCACTGACCAGTACTCCAGTGCCGACAAGTGCTTTCATATTCAATGGAAACATCGCGACTGCGTTTGGCACGAGCGTGAATGAGATTGCAAACGGCGACGCACTTCAATGGGGCCACCGCCTTTCGGTAGTGGAAACCATGATCACGGATGAGGTTGCTCCGGAGCGTGAGGGCGCTTCAATGGGGCCACCGCCTTTCGGTAGTGGAAACTCGCCAGGTGGGGTTACAACCGCCTCCGGTGGGGACTGCTTCAATGGGGCCACCGCCTTTCGGTAGTGGAAACACGTCATCGATCGCTTGAGGCGGTGCAGCTCACCGAGCTTCAATGGGGCCACCGCCTTTCGGTAGTGGAAACATAGGGGTCGTCGAAGAAGTCCAGGACCGTGACCTCGCTTCAATGGGGCCACCGCCTTTCGGTAGTGGAAACTGAGCACATGGGGCGATGAGTGGTTGCTGTACGACGGGCTTCAATGGGGCCACCGCCTTTCGGTAGTGGAAACTAGTACTCAGTCAATGTTGGAAAGGCAGGGGTAGAAGCGATGGAGTTTGGTCCTGGCGTCGTCAGTTCCGAAGCGCCAGTTGATAGGGATGCACGCGGAGTTGCGTCGGGTCTCGTAGGCCGTGATGGCGCGTTGCAGGGCATCGGCGTCGGGATTTCTGCCCTTGAGACAGGCGCGGCTCAACACACTGAACTCAATCTCCGCCATGTTCAGCCAACTGGCGTGCTTGGGGGTGTGGTGAAACTCCAAGCGTTTCACGATGCGCCTGGCTTCGGCGGCGGGAAAGGTCTCGTACAAGGACGCCATGCGGTGGGTGTTCAAATTGTCCAGGACCACGCGGATCACTGGAGCATCAGGGTAGGCCACGTCCACCAACCATTGCATCTGGTGAGCGAAGTCCTGCATGGTGCGGCGTTCGGTAATGGCAACGTGTCGCCAACCCGCCAGCGGCTCGCAGAACAGGAAGAGGTTGCGGGTGCCGCCTCGGCGGTACTCGTAGTCCTGGCGTCGGGGTCGTCCCGGCTGGGCGGGCAAGGGTTCTCGCACTTCAGCCAGCAATTGAGTGGAGGTCTCGTCGAAACACACCACCGGACGGCAGGGATCATAGGGCTCGGCGTACAGGTCCAGCACGTCCTCCATGGCGGCGACAAACTCCCCGTTCATCTGGGAGATGCACCACTGCTGTTTCTGCCAAGGCTTGAGGGTGTTTTTTTCAGCTTGAGCCGTACTGTCTCGTATGACAACGATTCCACCACGCCCAACTCCACCACCTTGTCGGCCAGCAGGCGCAGGGTCCAATGGTCGCGTCCGTCGGGTGCGTCGCTGCACGCCAGGGCAATCAGGCTGGCTTCGCCGCGATCATCCAGCTTGCGATACCGGTTGGCCTGGGGATGGTCGTGGAGCACACCGTCCAATCCCTCCTCGGCGTATCGCCGCTTGGTGCGAAACACCGTGCGTTGCGACGTGTCCAGCGCCGCCGCCACCTGGGAAGCGCTCCAGCCCTCATCAGTCTTGAGCAGGATGCGAGCTCGATTAATTACCCGTGCCGAACTCCGGCCGCTGCGGATCAACCGCTCCAGTTCAGACCGATTCTCCACCGACAACTGTACCGCAAATTTCTCCTGAGCCATGGATGCCGCACCTCCCGCACCGCTGTTTCCCACCACCGTAGCAACTATGGCCCATTACGTCCTTTATCTGCCAATACAGATTTGACCGAGTACTAGGCTTGGTGCAACCGCAAGAACCATTGCCAAGGCGCTTCAATGGGGCCACCGCCTTTCGGTAGTGGAAACACGGGATATGCGCCGGCGGCGGCTCGGGCTCGAGGATGCTTCAATGGGGCCACCGCCTTTCGGTAGTGGAAACGAGGAGACGGTGAACAACAAGTTCGACCGGATCATGGAGCTTCAATGGGGCCACCGCCTTTCGGTAGTGGAAACCAGGAGTACGTGCGCTCCAGGATTGAACGGGGCAAGCTTCAATGGGGCCACCGCCTTTCGGTAGTGGAAACACCATGAACGTCAGGGCGCGGGATTCGCCACGGTCGGCGCTTCAATGGGGCCACCGCCTTTCGGTAGTGGAAACTCGAGCTTCGCGAGTTCCCGGTCAACGTACTGGTCGCTTCAATGGGGCCACCGCCTTTCGGTAGTGGAAACGCGACCTGCCCGACACCACCTACGCGCACAACTTCCTCGGGCTTCAATGGGGCCACCGCCTTTCGGTAGTGGAAACCGACCAGGAGCGTGTTCCGCCGCTTGTTTTCCGTGGCGCTTCAATGGGGCCACCGCCTTTCGGTAGTGGAAACTTCAGTACCTGCGCGACGAGTTCGCCCAGCTGCTGAAGGCTTCAATGGGGCCACCGCCTTTCGGTAGTGGAAACATGATTGGCTGGCGCGGGTACAACGCCTACAACACCATGCTTCAATGGGGCCACCGCCTTTCGGTAGTGGAAACAGGATAGAAACTCGAAATTCTCAGGAACTTCACCGTCGCTTCAATGGGGCCACCGCCTTTCGGTAGTGGAAACTGCGGGCTGGATCGTGCGCCAGACCAATCATTGGATAGCTTCAATGGGGCCACCGCCTTTCGGTAGTGGAAACAGCCAAAACCGGCAGTGACCGCCGGTTGATGAAAGAGCTTCAATGGGGCCACCGCCTTTCGGTAGTGGAAACAGCCAAAACCGGCAGTGACCGCCGGTTGATGAAAGAGCTTCAATGGGGCCACCGCCTTTCGGTAGTGGAAACTGGCGATGAATACGCTCACGCGCATCACGGAGAGCAAGCTTCAATGGGGCCACCGCCTTTCGGTAGTGGAAACCAGCTCCGGCCGCTCCGCTAGCAGGGCATCGATGTAGCTTCAATGGGGCCACCGCCTTTCGGTAGTGGAAACTCGTTGCTGTACTCCCGTTCGCGCTGTGGCGGTACGTAGCTTCAATGGGGCCACCGCCTTTCGGTAGTGGAAACTCGTTGCTGTACTCCCGTTCGCGCTGTGGCGGTACGTAGCTTCAATGGGGCCACCGCCTTTCGGTAGTGGAAACTTGATGTTGCCCGCGAACAGGCTCGCCAGCAGCGAATAGCTTCAATGGGGCCACCGCCTTTCGGTAGTGGAAACTTTCCCAAAATGCCATCGAGGGAGCACAGATCGGGTAGCTTCAATGGGGCCACCGCCTTTCGGTGGTGGAAACGCCCAACTTCTCGAACATGCACCTCTACTCGGACAGGCTTCAATGGGGCCACCGCCTTTCGGTAGTGGAAACTTGGGAGAGGCGCTGTTCCCGCTGGCGGCGCTCGAAGCTTCAATGGGGCCACCGCCTTTCGGTAGTGGAAACGATGGAGGTAACGCGGATCTTTTGCGAGGTGGTTTGGCTTCAATGGGGCCACCGCCTTTCGGTAGTGGAAACCGGAATATTCGTCCGCCGTTGACGGGTTGAGCATCACGCTTCAATGGGACCACCGCCTTTCGGTAGTGGAAACGGCTCTTTACGGCTCGCTTACGTCGCGGATGCACCAGACAGAGCCATTTTTCGCAAGAAACGACCTCAGGGTAAACGGCGTCGCCGGCGCACATGATACTGGTTTGGCAGAACCCTGGTTGAGAAGTTGCGAGAGGTGCAGCACGACAACTTCACCACTGGACCTCTCGCCGGATAACGGTGTTCCACCGGGCGCTCATACGATCACAGCAGCGCGGCGGGGTAACTCCCGCGCGTTTCCCAGGGTAATGAAACTATCACGCCCCCTCCCGTCCGAAGGACCCATATCTACGATCAGCGCCCGGTCCTCCTTCAGGTTCAGAACTTCCGTTAGCGCTGCTTCCAGCAACACCCTTTCCTTGGGCGACAGATCGCAGACGAACACCGAATATTGCGCGGGTTCGCCGAATCCGTTCATTTTCCTGTGAGTCTGAGCCAGCCGCTTGGGGTCGGCAACATCGTAGCATACGAGGAATCTGTTGCGCATATTTACCTCGTCCTGAATACCGGATAGGTTGGCAATTCGCCGAGCAGATGTCTGGCCAACAAACGGGCCTGTATTTCCAGGATACGGCGATAGCTGACTGAGTAGCCGAACAGGGGATGAGTTACGAGAGTGTCCATCCGCCTCTCATAGGCTTCAATCACTTTACGGCGGCCATTGGGGGTGAGGGCTGTCGCATCGCCCCGCGTAACGAAATGCCCCGTCCCCAGTTCCCCGTTGTTGATCAGGCTGATACACACCGAATCGGCAATTATGGGGCGGAATTCTTCCACCAGATCCAGTGCGAGGGCGGGTTTCCCATACTTCGGCTGGTGGTAGAATCCCAAGTAGGGATCGAAGCCCACTGTAAGAGCCGTGATCATCGCTTGTTTGATGAGCATGGCGTACAGAAACGAAAGAACGGCATTTACAGGGTCCCGAGGCGGTCGACGGTTCCTCCCCTGAAAATCGAAGTCCACGGATCCGACCTTGATCATCCCCTGGAACTTCGAGAAGTAGGTTCGTGCCGCGGCTCCTTCGATACCCAGCAAAGTGTCCACAGATGGAGCCACAAGCGCCCGGTCGGCGAGCCGGTTCAGTTCGACCAGAGTTGCCGAGCGCACCTCCCGGTGGTTGCGGCGCAGCATGGTGCGGCAGTTCTTTATTTTACCGAACACCAGCTGCCTGGAGATGGATAACGCTGTCTCAGAGGTAACTGCTCCCATGAATTGCCGGCAGCGCAATTCCACGTTTTTGTGACCCATGCCATTGGTGATGCCCCGGAACCATCCGCCGTAGGTGAAGTAACAGATAGGGATGCTGCGGTCGCACAATTCCCGAACCGCCTGGGTGGTGACCTGCACGTTGCCGAAGAGCGCTAGATGGGAGATTTCCATCAGGCGGACCCTCTGTAGCACTTGCCCCTTCTGTTTCACTTCCAGCTGTTCGCCGGACTTTCCGACCACGGCGCCCTGGGTTTGGACGTATACCGGAATGGCGTCGTCCCGGGCGGGCGCCATCCGGCGAACGTCCTCCGGCGTAATGGCGCGTCCGCCCGCAGAGAGAAAGTTCACCTCGTCCGGGAGGCAAATGCCCACCAGGGAACACCGGGGGCATTTGGGGCTGTCCACCAGAGGTGGGGGAACGCAGCCCGAGGAGGCCATGTCGCGAATACCCGACAACAATGCCAAGGTACGCGAGATGAGGGCATCATCCAATGGGACGGCGATTCGCTGGCGGGACTCCACGAAGTAGAGCATTCCCTGGTAGCAGGTGTAGCCGTTGGCGCGGAGCAGCAGTCCCTGGATGCAGACCTGGACCCGTTCCGGCTCCCATGCGCCCTCCGGCAAATCGGGCGCTTTACCATGCTTGTAGTCGACCGGGATGACCGCGTTGCCTTGGCCTTCAATCAGGTCGATGCGGGCGATGACACCCAAGGTCTGATCGGAGATCAGGACGGACCGGGCGTGAATGGTTTCCGCTGTGGCATCGTCATCGTCCCCCGGACCGGCCTCCTCTTTGGCGGGACGCGGCGGCAACCCTCCCGAAGGGCGATCTACCCTGCGATGCTGGAAACGGCCCTCGATGGTGTCAACGCTGTCGGCGAACTCGCCCTGCACCCATTCCAGGTAAGCCAGACGGGGGCAGTAGGCGTACTCGTTGAGCATCCGTGCGGGAACCAATTCCGGAACTGAGATGTCGGATGTCACGTTATTGTCACCTCTTCGGGATGAATACGCCCAGGCCCTGGTGGCAGGCGAACCCCAGAGCAACCGGTCCGGAGACTGGATTTTGGAACTCGATCGTGAAATTGAACGCTCCGCCCCCAGTGGAACCGCCGCCCTTCTTGTACTTGAAGAAATCAAAGGGGCGAAAGCCGCCTGATTGCCCTTCCCGCATGGGTTTGATAGGCATTCGGGACTCGTGACTTTCCGCGCGCACCAAGCTCGGTCCGCCGGGATAACGCAGGGAGGCTTCCCTGGTGATCTGTTCCTCAGGGCTGTCCACCATCGACTTCCTCCCGTTCTCATCCCTGGGTCCGCGGAACTTGATGTGGCGAGGTAGTACGTAGGGGGTGAGCGACTGCCAGGATGTCGCCGTGCCGAACAACGGCGACACGCCGGTGAAATCGCCGACTGCGCCATGGGCCAGATAAGCCAGCTGAACCGGCTCCCGTTGGCCACCGGGATTGAGGGTCTCCACTGCCGCCACGGCTCGAAATTCCGCCGCCGTGAGTCCTGCGGACGCCCACACCGTGAGGTGGTCCAGACGTCCGTCGCCGTCCTCGTCGGTGGGGAGATAGAAGGCATGACCGTGGCCCTGCAGGGGTTTCCCGGAAGCGTCCTTGCCCGACAGGGTCTGGGAAACTGCGCCCCGGTTGCCTCTGCCGTATTGAGACATTACGCTCTGCCGCGCCAACTCGCCCCACCTGAGGGTATCAAAGGTCATGGGCAGAACTCTGCCGCCCATAGCGAACCGGACAACCTGTGCCCCCGCGCCCAGATCGATGTCCGATGGCGGACTGGCGCGGAACGCGGTGAAACAGTCCGGTCGGCGCACGTAGGTCCACCACCGAGCGCCTTCGGGGTCGATGCGGCCACCGCGCCGGAGATTGGAGGTCTCCACTTCCAGGTCCTCGAGGCTGAGCGGAGTGCGCGGCGTCAGCGTGCGAACAATCTCCCAATCTCCTTCAGGAACGGCGCCGGTCTTCATGGGAAAGGAGTTTGCCGTCTCCGGGCAGTGCGAGACCAGGCAGGCCTCGACCCACGATTCGGCCCGACCCAGGTAGGGCATATTGTGGAGGATGCCGTTCAGGTCATCGCGCTGGAGCGATGTCAATTCCAGGCCAGGCCAGATGACAAACAACGGATCGTCGGGCTTGATGGTTACGAATGAGTCGATGACCAGAGTGCTACGTTGTCTCACTCCTTCGTGGTACGGCATGAAGTGGCGGGTGTGGCCCGTCGACGCCGTGGGCAGCCGGAACTCCGGGAGTTCCGCCGCCATTGCCGTCAGTACCGGCACGACACGCTCGGGTTCCAGGTCCGGCCGGGTGCGCCGCCAGGTGGCGGTGATCCCCCGGAGGATCCGCCATGGAGACGGGGGCCACTCGGAGACGCCTTCGTTGACGTGTCGCCCCCACGGAGTGGCGTGATAGCGGTTGGCGGTAAATATGAACTTTATCGCGAGCATGTTGTTTCCTTGCCCATGGGTCGTTTCTATCTCCGCTGGAAGGCAAGCTCCGTGACGGGCGGGTCGGCGAACAGGCCCTCCGCGGCACAGGCGGCGATCAACGCGGGAAGTTCCGACTCCAGTTCCGGGAGGACCGGCACAGCAAACCCGTCCTTGGGCCGGGTGACTGCCAGGTCTCCAACCACGTCGAGGTCACAGGCGGTGCGCAGCCGCAGGCCGATATCCAGGAACTTGCGGATCTTCCACAACGCCAGCGTCACGAGGAACCGCTCGGCGGTATCGCCCAGGCCGTAGGCCCTGATCTGCGCCAGATCCAGGTTGAAGTAGGCGGTAATACACCCGGCGGTGTACTCGGTGCGGTGAAACGGGACGTTCCCATACCCTTCTGCGGCGCCGCCGGTGACCCCGATTTCCCGCAGAGCAGACGGCGCCGGAGCCACCCGGTCGTTCTTGACCCCGCCGCTATCTGCGACGCTGGCTCCCCGGGCTTCTATGAAGCCGGACAGGCATCGCTGCAGGCGAGCGCGTCCGTCAATCTCCGTCAGGAAAACCCCGTGCAGCACTGATCCAGGGTCGTATTTGAACGCGGCCCGAGCCAGCGTGGCCCGGTTGAATATCCCAACCTGTTCGTTGCGTTCCGGCAATTTGGCTTCGCTGCGGAATTGATCAATAAAACCGGAGCCGTTTTTCATGATGTAGGGCGAGTTGAGCCGGTGGGCTTCCAGCAACGAGTTGGTGCTTCCTCCGCTGTCCCACAGGTCAACGGACACGTAGGGCATTCCGGTAACCGCCGGGGCCAACGAACCGGTCGCATCGTCCCAGCAGACCCATTCCAGCCGGTTGGCCACGGACTGGGCGGACTCGACCAAGACCATCGGCGTCGGGGCTCCATCGGCGCCGAGACCGTCGTATACGGCCGGCCCCAGGTCGGGGAAGCCCGTCGGCTGGAAGCGCGTCCCCTGCGCCGGTTCCAGTCGGGCTTCCATCAGCAAGCGTGGGTGACCGTCAAACTGTTGTAACTGAATCGGCATATCCGCACTCTCCGTTATCGTGTTTGTTCGCGTTTTTGATCGCTGATCAGATTGGCCGGCTGGCGGCGCTTCCGTCTTGAAGAACGGGTCTGCGCAACGCGAGCCTGGCCAGGGTGGTGTATGCAGCCGTATCGGTTGGAAATAACAGCGCGGCGGCCAACCGTCGCCCCTGCTCCGACCGGTCGGGTATCCCGGGAGCGTTGGACAACGTTGGGGGAAGTCCTGCAGCTCTCAGGCGGCGCAACGCCACCTGGTAGGCGTCCTTGATCCTCCCTGCCCTCAGCATCGCGATCATGGCGGGTTCCATCCAGATGTCAGTGTCAACGATGCCAAACGCGGGACAGTCGAACCTGCCGGGCAGCAGGGTCAGCTTCATGACCGCGTATGCCGTCGGCAGGGCCACCGGCACGCTCCGTTGCCGGTCTAGCGACGCCGTGAGCGACCGGTGGCGCACAAACGACAGGGGCAGGGCCAGCTCCACCATGCGCTGTACATCCACCCCGCCGTTCAAAAACGCCACGACATCGTCCAACGAAGCAGCGTAGGACGAGTCCAGGGGCGGGTGGCGCAGGCTTGCCATCCCGCCTTCAAGGCAGCGGCGTTCCAGCACGGCCGTCATGTTGGACAACGCATCTCCCGCAGTCCAGACAAAAGACGTACTGCCCTCCTTCCAGTCGGCGCGCCGGCGCGCGTCCACGGGCTCCAGGTTTTCCCGGATTCGACCGGCGTACACCTGTCCGTCTTTTTGTCCGGAGAGAATGGATGCCATCGCGCGGGCCAGCCGGAACTCGGCAGTCCGGTCGTCCGCATGATCGAGCCACTGCCGGGAGAGACCGTTGAGGGGGCGCACTGGGTACGGCCCGTTGTGAAGCGAAGAGGTGGCCAGCCACCGCTCCGCGTGCCCCACGGCTATGAGCACGTTCTGCAAGTCGCGTGGCTGGCCATGCTGGCAGAAGTCGATGATGGTCTGGTCAACCCGACGGAGCGCCGTGCCCAGGCCGGCCGGCGCGTTCCGGACCGCAGCGGCCCTCCTCAGGCTTTCCAGCCACGGGTCCAGGTCAAAGAGGACGTCGGCGCGCTGCGCGGCATCCCGGTCATCACGGAGGTGAAATCGGCCCAGCGGAGCGGCCAGGTACGCCAGACCGTTCCGCTCCAGGAAGCCATACCGCTGGAATTGGGCAACGCCGCGCTCCGTGCCCAACCCGACCACCGCCCTGGCGAAGTTCGTGCCGTTGGCAACCTGCCGCCGCCCGAGTTGCGCCCGCCCCTCCGACACCAGGTGGTTCAATTCGTTGAGGTTCGCAGGGCGATCCCAGAGCGGCGCCCAGAACTCCGCGCGCGCCGCACCTCCGTATTCAGAGTCCGCGGCCGTCCCGTAACCGGCGGCGGAGTTATCCACCGTGAAGGGAAACACGGCTTTGGACGACGATAGGGGCGACAGCCGGCGGGCGGCCGCGCCCGCGAACAACAGCGCGCCCTCGAACATGAGCGCGTAATCCCAGGGATTGGTCATCGCCTCATCATTGAACCCCACCGAGGCGTTGGCGCCGCCAACGCTTCCAGGGTTGTAAAACCCGGTCGATCGTTTCCTGACCAGCTCGGGCGCTCCCTCGTTGAATAAGGCGGCAACAACCTGGTTGTTGCCGATGGCGTCGCCATTGCGCCGTTGGTCCAGATTCAGCGCCAGCACCACGCTCTGCATGAAGTTGTTGCTGAAATCCAGCCGGCCGTCGTTGCCCCCCGTGCCGAGCAGCGGCGGGTATTTGGCCCCATCTGCGGTGAGTACGTACGCTGCATCCAGCCAGTCCAGAGCGGCGTCAGGGAACCGGGCCCGGCACTCGGCGAGGATCCATTCCTTCGTCCCCTTTCCGAGCCCCCCGCATTGATCCAATATCTGCTTGCCGGTCGCAACGACCTCGTTCCAAAGCTGGAACCTCGGCGATTCAAGCTCCAGGATGGCGTCCATCGCCTTCGCGTTGTCCTTGGCGTGGAAACCACTGCCGCCGTTCCAGGGCGAGACGATGGGCGTGGGCCGGTACTCCTCCAGAAAGAATTGGACCAGGGCTTCACGGTTCAGCGTCGAGCGCAGGAAGAAGCCGTCGTTCTGCCAGAAAGCGCGGGCCCCCTGGTCCTTCTGCTCGGACACCAGGCGGACAATTCCCAGGGCCTTCAGATAGGCCATCAGCGGCTCGGGAGTGCATCCCCCCAGTTCAAGTTCGTGTACCTGGCTCATTCTCCGTTCTCCTGTTCCAGCTTGCTGGCTCGCATGTCGGCGGCCCGGAGCAGCGCTTCAAGGCCAGCCAGCCGGAAGGGTCCCAGCCAATCCAGCAGCCCCGCGCTCCGGTCCAGCCATGACCGGCGCTCCCCGCCGTCCAGACCGATGCGCGCGATGGACAGGTCAAGGATAGTTTCCGCCAATCGCAATCCCTCTCCAAGGTCCACCGGCGGCAGCACCTCGGGCACGGCCACCGGGTAACCCAGCAGGCGGTCGGATTCCGGATTGCCGCTCGCATTATTACCCCTGGCCGGTCCGGGCAACGACCTTATGCCGAGCCTGACCTTGCCGTGGTGCGCCGCCGCCAGATAGGCGGCGAGGTCGCGCGTCATCTCATCAAGTCCGTCCGCGTGTTCCAGAATCGCCAGGGCGCTGCCCAGTTCGTGGCGGAAGTGCCGGCGTTCGTTCCTGACGTTTTTCAGGTTGCTCTTCGCCAACGGCGTCGCATCCGCGGGCAATGCTTCGCCTTCCGGAATTCCCCGCATCATCCTCTGGAACGCCGGATGCGCCTTGCCGGCATCGTGATAAAGCGCCGCCACCACCAGCGCGTCGCGAATCACCGGCTCAATGGCCCAGGCGGGCAGCTGGTCCAGGACCTCCCTGACCGTATCCTCCACGTGGCGACAGTGGTCGGACAGCGCTACCGGTTTCCTGAGGGCAGTGGACCCGGGGTCGGAACCCTGTCCGTCCTCCACCTCAGGCGCGGCCTCGGCCATTGGGACCGGGCCCACCGGCTCCGTGCCGGTCGGGTCCCAGCCAGCATCCGGAGAATAGCCCCCTCGTGCCGCGTCCAGCATCAGGGTCATCCCCGGATGAATCTCCCGCGGTTGCGCCCGGCGCCATTGGTCATCCAGAAAATCCCAGACCCACGCCATCCGCCCTTCGCCGTTGCTCAGATAGTCCCTGATGCCCCTGGGCCGGCCCGATTGTCCGCCGACGGGTACATTGACGATTTCGGAATGCCTCGGTCTCGGAGCGGCCCCTTCCGGTCCATCCGGGGAGATGTCTCGCCAATATACCGAGACGTCGCGCTCATCATTGCCCCGGACGTACCTCGAAACATCCAGGTAACTGCCCGACAGGTCCGGCGTGGTGTCAAACAGCCCCACCACGTCGCGCCGGCGAATTACCGCGAGGCGCTCAACGTCCCCCAGGACTGCACCCAATTCCGCGAGGTCCGCAGGGCCGGCGGAGTGGCCTTCCAGCGATTTCAGTCGTTCCCGGGCCGCAGCCACGTCTTCCGGTCGGTAGGGCGCCGTATCCGCTGCGCTCTCTCCGGTATCCACCCAGAAGATCGCGCCCGGCTCGTCATCGCCCCTGCGGTTGCACCGCCCCAACCGTTGCACCATGGATGGCCACGGAGCCAATTCAGTGATCAGCGTCCGCGCCGAGATGTCCATTCCCGCTTCGACCGCCTGCGTCGCCACCACCAGCATTCCAGGAATCGCTGCGCCGGGAATCGCTGCGCCGGGAGCCGCCGAGATTGCGTCGTTCTTCTTCTTACGGTCCTCTTCACGGAAACGCGAATGTACCAGCACCCTTTCGGCGTCCAGCGAAACCCGCCGACCATCGTTGAGTTCCCGGTACACCTGCTGGGCGCGTTCCACCGTGTTGACTATCGCGAGGGTCAGAGTGCCCGACAGGTGCTTCTCAGCGATCAAGCCCGCCAGCTGACGTGGATATCCAGCCCCCCTGGTCCGGTTGACTTCAGAAACCATCTTCCGGGCGTTGTGCCGCTTTCCCAGGATGGGGTGGGCCATGTCGTCCCGACCGAGTTCCAAAACTTGCGAATCCAACGGTGCAGGATGGTCGATGGTGGCAAGCCAATCGGTCTGCACGGTGGCCGACATCCACATGCTCTGAGCCGGGCCGAAGGTCTCCAGCTTACGGCGAAGCCCTGCCAGTTGCGTCGAGGTGGGCAGACCGTTGGCCATCAACTGCACTTCGTCCATGACCCACAGACAGTCGTTGTTCAGCAGGCCGTATTCGACCGGCCACATCGACGGACCAACGCCGTATCCCCGGTTGAGCGCGCGGGACAGGAGCATATCCTGCGTGCCGACGATGATGAACGGCTGCTCAGGGTACAGATACCACTGCGTTCGCGGTTCCCCGCCCATGAGGGTGACTACGCCGACCTGGTCTTCCATCCCCAGATCATTGACCCACCCTTCGATTCGACCCACCGTCTGTTCCACCAGGCTGCGCATGGGCAAACAGTAAACCAACCGCCGGGCAGTGTTCCGTCGGACGCTCCCCTCGGCATGCTCTTTCCATCGCCATAGCCAGGCGAGAACGGCGGCTTCGGTCTTGCCCGTACCGGTGGGCGCTTTCAAGAGGACCGGCAGGGAGGGACCTTCGGCCAACCGAACCTGGTAAGGGTAAGGATCATTGCCCGTTGCCCCGATGAAAAACTCTGCAAAGGTCATACACGCTCTCCGTCGCCAGGATAGACAGGGGCAGGTTATTGAATGCGTTCCGGGATCTTAACCACTACGCACGGATGTGGCCTACGAAGTGAAGGATGGTAATACACTACGCAAATCAAGCATATCTCTCGCCTATCATCAAGACCTTTCTGCTATCCTTCCGGCACCTGATCGCTTCCCGTAATTCCACTACGGCCCCATTGAAGCATTTGCGTTGTTTATTAGCCGACGCGGTTCCCAAACTCCTCCACTACCGAAAGGCGGTGGCCCCATTGAAGCCTCGCACGCCATTTGCAGAAAGAAGGCGCCGCGCATTACCTCAAATCAAATGCTACTGAACTTCGGTCGCACAAGGTCTCCTGGCAGATCCAGTCGCGAAATGGGAGATGGCTGGACACCGTCGTCGGAAGGACCCGCCGCAACGCATCGGTGGACCTGGTTTGGCCGTACGCCGTCCGGCGCCCTCCGCCTTATAGATACTCTCGTCGGTTCGCCTAACGGCCGTTATGTGTAATAACGGAATGCACTCCGCCGACCGGCGTTAATACCTGGTCCGATCCGCGACGGCGTTGTAGTCCGCCTGGTCCAGCCAGTGGCACCAAACGCTGGCGCCGGGCAGCCGTAGTCTCCTGCTGTCCGTACGGATACCCCAGGCTGCCACTGCAGCGTGAATAAAACCCAGATCATGGTCGTGGACGAACCTCAGCGCCGGCAGTAGGTCGGTGTCGGTGGACATCATGACGCCGACATCGTAAGCGCCGGCGATGGCGAGCCTGACAAAATCGATGGCCAAGGCAACGTCGATGCCTTTTTCCTGAGCTGGGTCCGTTGGCCAAGTTGGCGGGTATCGGAGACCATGCGTAATCACGGTCGCTCCGTTTGCCCTCCACCGGTTGGACTGCCTCATATGAGCGGCGTGTGAGCGCTTGTCTCTGTGCGGGTCCGGCCGACCAGAGTAAATACGCACGTCCGACAGGGAGCAGGGCATGCCGCCTGGGCCTCCTCTACTCGCGATCAACTGGCCCAGCTTGATCGGGTCAAACTGACCGTCAACATTGGACTGGGGATTCGGAAAGAAGCGATCGCGAGCCCGACGATAGGCATTCTGAGCGTCAATGAACAGCGCGATTCGCAGTGGAGTAGTCATGAGGAGGCGCCGCGCGAGGCAAAAAAATAGACCCTGCTCATCAACTTGGACGAAGCCGAGCCGATTGCAGGGAAGATTGCATAAATGGTACGCGAAACGCTCAGAACTGTCAAGCAAGTTTGGCTGCAATTAGCTCCCAGTGTCACGCGTCAATCATTCTTGCCGGCGCATTACCTCAAAACAAGCGCTACCGAACTTCGGTCACGCCAGGTCTCCTCGCAGATCCAACCACGAAATTGGATAGCTGGCCACCGTCGTCGGAAATGCCCGCTGCAACGCATCAGTGGAGCTGATTTATCTGCGCGCCGTTCCGGCGTCCCCCGCCTTATTGATCCTCGCGGTGACTCGCTCAATGGTCATTACGTAAATCGTACCGTGCGGGGGTCCCGCCCGCCGGCCCGATAATGATGTGGATCACCACACTAACGCTGGGCTCGTGTTATAGCGTGTGGACGGCGCACTGCTGCGTTGTGAGCCGGCGCAGCTCCAGGTCATCGAGGATGGGCAGGTCTGGAGACAGGAAGGACCTGAAGGTACGGTCCGCCGAGTTGTCGGCCATGGCCTTGAAGAAGTCGTCGGCTTAACTGAAACGCACGTTAGTGTCCACCCCGCATGTTATTAAAAGCACGGTGTGCCTTTTTAACGCACACCGTGCTTTGCTATTCGTGTTTCTCATAACGGACATTCCGGCCGCGGGTTCCCACGCGACGCAGGGCTGCCTCGGCCACCAGCCGGTTCAGCAGCCGGTAGGCCTGGGGATACGTGATGTCGCATAGATTGGCCGCGATCGTGCGTGAAATGGAACCGTGCTCCTCAACGTACCGGCGCACCAGATCGCCATGCTCGGCGGGTTCAACACGGCGCCGCTGATCACCCCCACCGTCGCCGATTCGCCGGGCCGCGTCCTCTGACAATTGGTGCCAACGCCGCTGCCCGGTACCATGCGCAGAAACGAGGCCTCGCCCCTGCAACGATTTCAGGACATCCTGCGCTGCTACCTCTTCCCGCTGCAGGACTGCTGCTGCGTTGAGCGCCGTCATTCGCCCCTCGCGTTCCAAAGCGGTCAACACCAGCAAATCTTCCAGGGAGAGAGGGGTTCCGTCGCGGCCTCCCTCAGCCACCAGGCGTACCAATCCGAGATTGGGCTCACCTCCGGCCAGCGCCAGGGTGACGCCGGTCTCCGTGCTGCGTTCGTAAGAGGGCGCGGCACGGCCGTTACGCAGTTGCTCGTAGAATATGGTGTCAATGCCCCGCCCGGTGCGCTCCACAATGCCAGCGCGTTTAAGCGCGTCGGCCAACAGCGGATTGCGCGGCCGCGGCGCCGTCACCAGCAGATTGTCCAACCGCACACCCGCCGGAAACCCGCCGGGATTGGAGACCTCCAAGCGGTCTGCTCGCCACTGGATATGCACCGCCCCCAGACTGGTGTAGTCCCGATGAACCAGAGCATTGGCGACGGCTTCCCGGAAGGCGCGCTCCGCATACTCGGCGACACCAACGCGGGTCATACCAACCAGCACCTCGCGCTCCCGGTTGCGCGCCTGAAAACGGGCCGATAGTTCCTCCAGCACCCTGAGCAGCGGCCCGCGGAAAAAATCGTTGACCAGTATGTCGGTGCCCGAGATCTCCTGGAAGGCAACCTCGTGGGTCGGTAGAGCAGAAGCCAAGACGTCTTCCCGTCCAAAGAGGAGCAGCCCCAGCACTCTCACGATTTCCTCGCCGCCGCGGGATTCCAAGGCACCCAACGCTCTGGCCAGCTCAACGTTGCTGAGGTCAAGCAGCGCTTCATCACCGCGAGTCCGGTTCTCGCGGATGGACCGGCGGTAGCGGTCGAACTCCAGCGGTTCCAGAGCGTCCATGCCCATGCCGTCCAGCGGAAGGGCGGAATGATCCAGCAGACCGTGATGAGCCTGCTGCGACTGCATCTCATGGAAATGGAAGGGTACACACGAGGGTTTGCCGTCGCCTCCGATTGTCCGCCGCAGGTAACGCCCATCCGCGGTGCCAACAGGCTGGCGCATCGCAGGCACTTCCACCACTAGGACTTCATGCCCGCTCACCTCAGCAACTTCCACCCGGGTGGAAAGAGATGGCCGAGTACGATTCGCAACCAGCGCCTGAATGCGAAGAAGGTCAATATCGGAAGATTCGTGACGGGGCCGGGCGCCGGTGACGCGGCCGTCATCCTCAACTCCAACCAGCAGCCAGCCGAAACCCTCGCCGCTTCGGTTCGCCAGGCAAACCGCCGCTTCGACCAAGTCGCGGTCCGATAGTGAACCGGCTTCCTCGCCCTTGAACTCCACAGCCACGGTCTCGCCTTGCTGGATCAGTGATTTCAGTATCTCCGCTGTCAAGAGTATTGTTCTCCGTGGCGCGGACCCAACTAACCCGCTGCTCGCTTCGCCGCTACCCGCGCGGGAATTTGTTCCTGCAGCCCATCTCTGAGTTCTTTGGTCGACAGTCGCAAGCCGACGATCGATTCGCCCACGTAGCCCCTTTACCGCCGCCTTTGACACTCTGGCGCATTGACGAGACCCGACTCAGCGCCTGGCGTGAAACTGCGATCCGTGCACGCCGCCGGATTACCAATTATCCTTTCGACGCCGGCCTGGCAACTCCAACAGCCCGCTGTATCCAACACGCCACTAACGGCGGTGAAGGGACCAGTACGTCACCACCAATGGACTGCTCCACCCCTAGTCACACTGGTCGCCGTACCATCCACTATGCTGATTCGTACAGTCCCAACCGCTCCAGGCTGCCGAGCAACAAACGCTCAAAAATCCCGTGATACACCGTGCTTCCCCGCTGGTCATAGGCAATTGCCAACATCAGTGCCAGCGCCTCCACCACGCCTGATGTGGGCATTCCACCAGATCCGGCATCCCTTATACGCCTTCGCAACTCCAGCGAACCTGGAACCGTACTCAACGACGGGTCCGAGAGTGGGACACTGTTGAATGCAGCACGGAAGCATATCTCCCACGCGGTTAACTCCCGGCCCAAGTATGGGCGTTTCAGATGATAGGCTCCGATCCCTGACAGCTTGCATTGTTCACCATCGACCTCGATCAACGCATGCCTGTCGCGCAAAGCCGCGATAGAGGTTCCTAGCTTGGCAGCCATAGCCTGTGCCTTGCCCACCTCAGCATCTTCGTGTCCAAACTCCCTCAACCAGCGGAGGCAAAACGAACTTTCCCTATCCAGCAACTCCTCCAACTGCGTCAACCTATGGTCCATCACAGTCGCTTCGACCGGCGTTATCGCAGTGCCGCGCTCCGTATACTGAGCGCGTGATGTACGGTGCAGCTGCACCGACCCAGTCCGCGGATCCAAATCCCAAAGTTTTTCGTGCAGCGAGTCCAATATGTACTCCCCGCCGTCGATATTGACCATGCAAAAACAGCACGCGCGAGCCGCAGTCACCATAGTGATCCTCCGATACCAAGCCAGACAACCGGATTGACCGCCAGGCGGCCATCTGCCATCCGCCTTATGCGCCGCCGCGCACGAGGACATTTTATCATCATGCTCAAAGCGCCCCCCTTCCTCCACCGCCCCAGCAGGCAACATTGCCGTCGGCCCTCACGCCACACGTGTGGGACTGACCGGCGCTGATGGAGGCGAACTGTCCTTGGGCGGTGTGGTTTTGGCCCCTTCTAAAGTTGCACATCGCCGAAGCAGGCGCGTCAGACCCCAACAGACCGTCACCAGTGAAATCGTGTGGCCTCGGGAGCACGCGACCGAGGCCCAGCGGAACTCTGATGCAATGAGTCCTGCTGCCGCAGTCCTCGCGGCTTCGGGACGGTTCCCAAGCCCAACCTCGGAGGCATACTCGCTGTAGCGTTGGCCGCTTTAATCTGCGGCGCCGGCCATTCCCATGTGGGGGTCGATTCCGGTAAGGGGCAGGGTCCTACGCTAAGGTGCGAGGCGCCGGTTGAGTGTGCGATAGACGGTTGGTCTTGATACGGAGAAGAGCTCGGCGAGATCGCTGATGGAATACTCGCCGGTGGCGTGCATGCGGCAGAGTTCCCGCTGCTGACGGTCGGACAGTTTGGGCTGCTTGCCGCGCAACTTCCCCCTGGGCGCGGGCGATGGCCATGCCCTCGCGGGTGCGCATGCGGATGAGATCGGCTTCGAACTCGGCGAAGGTGGCGAGGATATTGAAGAACATCTTTCCCATGGGATCGTCCGGGTCGTAGAGCGCCGGGCCGAGGGCCAGTTTCACGCCGCGTTCCCGAAGCCGGTCGGCGATGGCGCGGGCATCCGGGACGGACCTGGCCAGCCGGTCGAGTTTGGGCACGACCAGGGTGTCGCCTGTGCGCACGGCGGCGAGGGCCTGGTCGAGGCCGGGGCGGGCGCGGTTCGTGCCGGTGAGGCCGTGATCGGTGCAGATGCGATCCTCAGCGACGCCGAGGTCCAGGAGGGCCTGGCGCTGGGCGTCCGGATCCTGCCGGTCGGTGGAACAGCGGGCGTATCCGATGAGCGCTGCCGTCATGGAAGTGTACGAATAGGGTCCCGCTGCCGCAATTGTTTCCGTACCATTGAGACGCTCCTGGCTCCGGTTTGGCGGTGGTCGGGGCGACCGACTGCCCCGTCCGCTGGACGTTCCCCTTACGGACGGCGCCGCGCCTGCCGGGATGAACGGATAACGGAGCGGTGGAACATGCCGAGACGAAGCATCTGGAGCGCGCGCCAGCGCGCGGCCCTGTTCGATCTGCCCACGGACGAAGCCACCCTGCTGCGCCATTACACGCTGCCCGACGACGACATCGAGCAGATCCGGGTGCGGCGCGGGGGACACAACCGGCTGGGCTTTGCGCTCCAGCTTTGCGCCTTTCGATATCGGCCTGCTAAGCCACAGTCCGAGCTGAACCCCGTTTTGCCGGCTGCACAAGGGCGGGCAACAGTCGAAAAGCCCGCACCGTTGAGGTCGTCCTACAGACGCTCCAGTAACTTTGCAATCTGATCGGTGTGGTTCATGTCGGATTCCCACTCGCAGATCACACCGTGTTCGTCGATGACAACTGCGGGCCTTTTCCCGTCTGACGGGTCTTTGACGTACCTCTCCCCATCGAGAGCGGACATGCCTAGCTCAATGCCTGCTCGTCGATCAGGGTCGTTCAGGACCGCGAACGGAAGCTGCTCTTTCTCGACCCACTGGCGTGCAGCATCCAAGCTTCCGTCATGGATTCCGAACAGCACGACGTTCCTCTCGGTGAACTCGGCAGCATGCTCTCGGTACCCAAGAGCCATGCGGGTTCAATTACCACCGCCCGGACTCGTGAAGAAGTACAGCAGGACCTTTTGTCCGCGAAGACTGCTAAGGGATATCGTCTGTCCATCGCTGGACTGAAGTGTGAAATCGGAAATCGTCTTCCCGATGTAAGTTTCCATCATTGCCGTCCTTTCCGGTGAGACTTAATAGAACCGACGCACGCATGGCAGAACCGTTCCCCATGCAGTTGCTGGGCTGCACGGAGTCTAGGCGTTTCTCACCGCCAATGCACACCTACTGGCATTTGCCGTCCCGGTCGAGGCGGACGCGTCGCAGGATGATGGGGAAGGCGTTGAGTGGCGGGACGTCAGCTGCTACGAGACGGGTGACGCGAGCCTGGTGGTACACCGGAACGCTGACGACGGGAGTGTGTACAGCCTGTCCCACGCGCCCACCGGCCGGGTGATACTCACGGAGGCGACCGGGTCGCCGGATCCGCTGATCGAGCTGGCCAACCGACTGGGCCGGATGACGGACTGGGCGGCGCTGGACGCTGCTGAGGGGATCAACCAGCTGGTCCCCCCGGGTCAGGAGGCGAATCATCGCGGAGGTCGACCGGTCCATCCGCAATATCAGGCTGAGGCCGGCGGCGGATGATGGGGTGTAGCGGGTGTAATGATACTGGGGGCGCTTCGCGCAATAGTCATTACGTAAATCCGACTGTCAAGAGGCAGGTACCTGAAGAGGCGAGGAATGAGAATGGACCTTGACACGATCTGCATCTTGGGTCGAAGCGCGGTGCAGGACACTTGCAATCCATTAGCGGAAGTATCATGAAGCTGATGCTGGCGCCGTGACTGAGCAGTCGCAGGCTCATGGGGCCGAATGCGCATCGCGAGCTGTGGTGGCCTCCGGCGTGGACTGACCGAGGCCCTGGTGGTCGGGTTTCTGTTTTCCGGCGGTCAGAGGCGATGGGCTTGTCTATGCGAAAAGCCGTTCGTCAGCGGTTTCTCAATAGTGTTATGGTGGCGATGGCGGTCCGTTCTTCGGTGGAAAGTGCGAGAAAGTCTTGGATGGCGGTTTCGGCTTGGCTGAGTCGGTGTTGGGCGGCCGTGGCATTGAATTTGCTGGCAGGGTTGTAGTCAGCGCGGATTCGAGCGTTGTATAGGGCACCCAAGGTTATGGCGAAGGCTTCGCCGTTCGCGGACAGGGATATTCGATATCTCTCCAGGTTCCCAGTGGCCTGGCGGTGGGATGAACCTCTGTAAACGCGCATCCATGCGTCAATGGCGAGTTGGTTAGTCGGTTGGCCGACGATCATTTCCGCGTTGCTCTCGCACAGGGCGTGGTAAGCGGCGTAATAGGCGGTGCTAATGGCCCGGTGAGCGTCGGCTCGTGTGGCAGCACTCGGCGGCGTTAGGCAGCGGCGTGCGCTGTCGATCAGATCTTGCCAGTCAAGGGGCGTATGCGCTTGGACCGGCCGCGATTGGGAGCCCGTGGTCATAGGATGGTTTGTTCTTCATCGGCGTAGTCGATGGCGGGCACCGGGTCGAAACCCCGTTCCGACAGTTTGTTGTGGATCTGAACTTCGATCTGGGTCAACTGGCGCGGGTCCATGTCAGGGTGCCCGGCCTTCAGGTAGACGGTGACATAGTGGAACAGCTGGCCCTCGTGGCTGAATGAATCGGGTATGACGCGGGCGATCTGGAACTCATCGCCGAGCTGATTGGTTAGTTCCAAATGGACCATGTCGGCGGCGTCCGCCAAGCGTGGAGTTTTGCTAGTCATCGAAGTACCTCCTGACAGGGTTCGTTAGACTATTCTACCGGTTTCCCCAATGTCAATCTGGAGGCGGTTACAGACAGGGCAATCGCATTACAAATGTTCTACAAGGGTTTCAGCACCAGCCAGACCGCCAAAAACCGTTGGGTGAGGGAAATGAGGACGACGTTGAAAGGTTTGGGCGTTGGAACCCGACAAATGTCGGCATAATGGCGGTGCAGTCACCCGTAACCCCTTGGTTCTGGATGGAAACAGCATTTGACTTCTCAATAATCTGAGGCGTCCATTATGCCAAATACGCTACATGCGATTGCCCTGCGGTTACAGATGCCTCGCCGCACGTAAAATTGGAGTACACCTATGGTCAACTCGGCGCGCGTCATCAATCGGGCGCGCATCCTGCTCAAGACCGATGAGGGCTGGAACGCGTCCCAGGTGGCGGCGGCGTTGGACACGTCGCAGCGCACGGTGTTCCGCACCAAGCGGCGGTACGCCGAGGAGGGATTGGACGGTGTGCTCCACGACCATCCCCAAGCCAACCGGTATCGCAAGCTGGATGATCGCTGCGAAGCCCACCTGATCGCCCTGGCGTGCAGCGACGCTCCCGAAGGCCACGACCACTGGACCCTGCGCCTGCTGGCCGACAAGGTAGTTGAGTTGGGCGTGGTGGAGAGCCTGTCATACGAAACGGTGCGGCTCCGGCTCAAAAAACACCCTCAAGCCCTGGCAAAAGCGACAGTGGTGCATCTCCCAGATGAACGGGGAGTTCGTCGCCGCCATGGAGAACGTGCTGGACCTGTACGCCGAGCCCTACGACCCCAGTCGGCCGGTGGTGTGCTTCGACGAGACCTCCACCCAACTGCTGGCGGACGTCCGACCGCCGTTGCCCGCCCAGCCGGGGCGACCGCGGCGTCAGGACTACGAGTATCGCCGGGCTGGCACCCGCAATCTCTTCCTGACCTGTGAGCCGCTGGCCGGCTGCCGCCACGTGGCCATCACCGAACGCCGCACCATGCCGGACTTTGCTCTCCAGATGCGCTGGTTGGTGGATGAGGCCTACCCCGACGCGACCGTGGTCCGCGTGGTGCTGGATAAAACCTGAACACTCACCGCATGGCGTCGTTGTATGAGACCTTCCCACCGGCCGAAGCGCGGCGTATCGCCAAACGCCTTGAGTTTCACCACACGCCCAAACACGCCAGTTGGCTCAACATCGCGGAAATCGAGTTCAGCATACTGACCCGAGCCTGTCTGCAGGGACGCCACGGCAACGACGCGGCTTTGGCTCGAGCCAGCAACGCCTACGAGGCCCAGCGCAACGCCGCCAAGGCCACCATCAACTGGCGCTTCAGCACCCAGGACGCCCTCTATCCCTACAATTCCTAAATTGATCCGGTACTAGCCCGCGACTGCGTCACAACTGCACTTCGCGGACCGCATCGCAGAAATTCGCAAGTAGTGTCATTTCCGATGCACTAAGTGGATCCCTAAAGTGCATGAGTCGGTTGCGGTAATCGCGGACTTTGTCCAAGGCCTCAATAAATTCAATGCGTTCAAAAGGCATGTCAAGTGCGCACCAATTCTGCGGAAATTCCAACACCCGCTTCAAATCGCCCATCGTCAAATCTTCGAGGTTCGAGATTGCCCCGCTCCCTGTGATCTCTCCGTCAGTTAGGAAATCGAGGACGTGCTGTTGCCCCAACCGAATCCGCAGCAGAGCACGGAGACGTTCTTCGACTTCGCCTATCCGTTTGAATGGATCGACCAACTCAGCAAACTCTTCCGCCAAGTCCCAAGCAGTAACAATTCCTTGGAGCCTGTTATCTCGGCCCACCACTAGAACGACGTCATGGATACTCAACTGGTCGACCACCGATTTTAGGTCAGTTTGGGTATCGGCGAACGGAACCTCTTTATCCATACAATTCCCTACGGTGGTCTGTTGGCCCCTCATCAGCGCTTTCGCAATAGACTGGAAAGAAACGATGCCTTTGACGTCTTTTTGAAGAGGCGTCGCGCTATTCGCAACCACTAACTGGGAGTATTTGTTCAAGACCATCTTGGTATAAGCCTTCCGAATAGAGGCCTCTGGAGCGACCCACTCGACCAACCTGTTCGCCGACTCTAGCTCGGACACGTTGAATGCAGGTTCAGGTAAATTAAAGTCGTTGTCCTCTGCGTCCTGGTAAGGAGCGCCATCGACTTCAGCATCCAATGTGTCTGGGCCGTCGGCCAGATCGACCGCGCCTATACCATCCCCATCCCTAAGTGCGAAGCGTATACGTGGATGCGTGAATGGCATCTCGGAATCGATCTGAGGATACGTCACCAGTCCGAGTGCATCTAGAGTTTCGTTGATCTCTTGAATGACTTCGGCTCTACGCCTCACGTATCCAAATGCGCCAAGTACGTTCTGCCCCATCTTGCGTTGACGGCGACCTGACCTCAATTCGGTCCGTATCGCTTCTAGGTACTCCCTTCCAGTCATGACTGCTCCTCGCCCTCCTAATCCGCCGCCGTGAATCCAAATCAAGTAGCTAATCCAGGATTTCCCATATTGGGAGTCTTCAGGTTCAATGGGCATCCCAAACGAGATGATGGCATTATAGTCAGGTCCTGCAAGGACACTCAATCGCAGGTCTATCCGATGAGGGGTGCGATTCCTGCCGTGAACCATGCTTCTTGTCCGTCTTTGTCGTCTTCAGGCGCATTGCCTCGAATCAAATGTTACCGAACTTCGTTCGCACGAGATCCCTTAATGGATCCAGCCATGAAATTGGAAATATCTGGCCAGCGTCGTCAGGAAACTCCACCGCAACGCATCGTGAACCCGATGTGGCCATCCATCCTTCCGGTGTCCTCCGCCTTATTGATACCCGCGGTGGTTCGCGCAATAGTCATTACGTAAATCGCTCCGTGCGGGAATTCCGCCCACAGGCCAGATAATGAGGTGGTCCACCTCACTAACGCTGGGCTCGTGTTATAGCGTGTAAACAGCGAATGGCTGGGCGGTGAGCCGGTGCAGCCCCAGGTCGTCGAGGATGAGCAGCTCTGGGGACAGGAAGGACCGGAAGGTACGGTCCGCCGAGTTGTCGGCCCTAGCCTGAGCCATGGCCTTGAAGAAGTCGGCGGCATGGCTGAAACGCAAGTTAGTGGCGATCCCGCATGTTATTACTGATCAGCGAACGATTATCTAAACCCGGGCGGTTTTTGTCCGGAGCTGCCGGGTTCCCGCTTTCGCAGGAACGACGGGTAGGCTTGGTTTAGGTACTTATTCACGCATCAGTAAAAGCACGGCGTGCCTTTTCAACGCACACCGTGCTTTTCTATTCGTTTTTCTCATAGCGGACATTACGGCCGCGGGTTCCCACGCGACGTAAGGCTGCCTCGGACACCAGCCGGTTCAGCAGTCGGTAGGCCTGGGGATACGTGATGTCGCATAGATTGGCCGCGATCGTACGTGAAATGGAACCATGCTCCTCAACGTACCGGCACACCAGGTCGCCATGCCCGGCGGGTTCAACACGTCGCCGCTGGTCACCCGCACCGTCGCCGATTCGCCGGGCCGCGCCCTCCGACAATTGGTACCAATGCCGCTCCCCTGCGCCCTGCCCAGAAATCAGGCCTCGCCCCTCCAGCTGTTTCAGGACATCCTGCGCTGCGACCTCCTCCCTCTGCAGCACCGCAGCTGCGTTGAGCGCCGTCATCCGACCCTCGCGTGCCAACGCGGTCAGCACCAGCAAGTCCTCCAGGGAGAGTGGAAGTGGGGAGCGCCCTTCCTCAACCACCAGCCGTACCAATCCCAGATTGGGCTCGCCTCCGGCCAGCGCCAGAGTGACGCCGGTCTCAGTGCTGCGTTCGTAGGAGGGCGCGGCACGGCCGTTACGCAGCTGCTCGTAGAATATGGTGTCAATGCCCCGCCCGGTGCGCTCCACGATGCCAGCGCGTTTGAGCGCGTCGGCCAACAGTGGATTGCGCGGCCGCGGCGCCGTCACCAGCAGATTGTCCAACCGCACCCCCGCCGGAAACCCGCCGGGATTGGAGACCTCCAAGCGGTCTGCTCGCCACTGGATATGCACCGCCCCCAGACTGGTGTAGTCCCGATGAACCAGAGCATTGGCGACGGCTTCCCGGAAGGCACGCTCCGCATACTCGGCGACACCCACGCGGGTCATACCAACCAGCACCTCACGCTCCCGGTTCCGCGCCCGAAAACGGGCCGATAGTTCTTCCAGCACCCGGAGCAGCGGCCCGCGGAAGAAATCGTTGACCAGCACGTCGGTGCCCGAGATCTCCTGAAAGGCAACCTCGTGGGTCGGTAGAGCAGAAGCCAAAACGTCTTCCCGTCCAAAGAGGAGCAGCCCCAGTACTCTCACGGTTTCCTCACCGCTGCGGGATTCCAGCGCACCCAACGCTCTGGCCAGCTCAACGTTGCTGAGGTCAAGCAGCGCTTCATCCCCGCGAGTCCGGTTCTCGCGGATGGATCGGCGGTAGCGATCGAACTCCAGCGGGTCCAGAGCGTCCATGCCCACGCCGTCCAGCGGGAGGGCGGAATGATCCAGCAGACCGTGATGAGCCTGCTGCGACTGCATCTCATGGAAATGGAAGGGTACACAAGCGGGTTTGCCGTCGCCTCCGATTGTCCGCCGCAGGTAACGCCCATCTGCGGTGCCAACAGGCTGGCGCATCGCAGGCACTTCCACCACCAGGACTTCATGCCCGTTCACCTCAGCAACTTCCACCCGGATGGAAAGAGATGGCCGAGTACGATTCGCAACCAGCGCCTGAACGCGAAGAGGGTCAATACCGGAGGATTCATGACGGGCCCGGGCGCCGCTGACGCGGCCGTCATCCTCAACTCCAACCAGCAGCCACCCGTAGCCCTCGCCGCTCCGGTTCGACAGGCAAACTACCGCTTCGACCAGGTCGCGGTCGGATAACGAACCGGCTTCCTCACCTTTGAACTCGACAGCCGCGGTCTCGCCTTGCTGGATCAATGATTTCAGAGTCTCCGCCGTCAAGAATATCGTTCTCCGTTTGCCTACCGCCTATCGAATTCCGCCCGCCATCGCCACCGCGGGCCGCCATTATCTCTATTCTATTGGAATCGGGCCACGCCCGTTCGCCTTCCCTTACCCATCAGCCCTTGTGTCAGCGCCAGGGTCCATCGCTTCGGAGAATTCGGGCTAAACTGGGTACGCGTGAGCAATATAGGAGGCTTGAAAATGTTAGTGGCTAATTTTCAGCAGTACTTGCGTACCGTGAAGCGGATGAGCGAGCGAACGATTGGGAGCCGTAGCGCCAACTGCAAAAGAGCAGAGCGATACGAAGGCGATTTAGACAGGCACTTTGACAACGACCAGTGTCAAAGCCTGCTTTCGCGGTTGACATACTCCACTGATGACCAGGATAGAAAAAGAACGCAGAAACACAACGTCCCAATCAACGGTAATGTCCGAACCGGCTCTGCCACTCTGAAACAAGCTGTTAGCCTCTACGTCCAATTTCGGAGGTACAGCAACGGTTAAGCGAACGTTGGCAGTCCTGGCTGCCTTCAGTTTAGTGTTTCATGTGCCGTGCAACGCTCGGCCTAACCCAGCTTCCAGCTCGGCCGCAATGACGTAGTTCCCGTTGGTTTGGCCATCTTGTCAACGCGCTCGAATCTCCGCTCACCAACTCAGGATGTACTACGACCAATAGTCGTGAACCCGCCTCAACTCTTCCAACCAATATTGGAGGTCGTCGCCCCCTCGGTGCAATCCCAGTCTCTTCGCTAGAGTGAAGAAGCCAGTCCCGGGCATGTTCTTATCTCTTCGGATTACGACGGCGGACAACAAGGGTTTTCCTGCGTCGTGTTCAGCCCGACTTATGTCGTCTAGAATGTCGGCGATTTGATTTCGATCCTGCGGAGAATCCATATTCAAGCCAGCGAGGGGAGCGACGTCGGAGTAGTTGACAACCTGACCGCTCCTGGCAACTCTGAGTAGTTCCTCATATATGGTCTGTGTTCCTGTAAGCATGAAGGTTCCTCCTTGTCTAGCCGGTAGGTAGTTCGAGAATATTCTGTCCGATGAGAAGTGGTTACGTCCCGTCAAATGACGGGCAAGGATTGGCGATAATCGAATGCCCCTGGCGTCAGGGCGAGGATGGTTGAAAACCGGTCGTCCGAAATGAGTGTTGGGATGCTATCTCCCTCGTCAGCAGCAGAAGTATGCGAAGCTGACGAGGGGCAGTACAATGCAGGGGCAGTCCTGCCACAAGGAGCATCCGATGTTCAGGGTATCCGCACCTCCCAAACCGCAGACCCCCGGGCCAAGCAGACCCACCCCTCCGGCCCCGCACGAAGGTCGGCCAAGGTAAATTCAAGGCTGGGCGATGGCGGCTCTCCCGGCTCGATGACGGCCGGACGCTTTCACTTGGGAGAAGTGGTGGAGAGTTTTCTGAACCAGCCCCTTTTGGCTGGCGTTCCTCCACCTGCGGCTGCGCTACCGCGTGCGTCGCCGCTGAGAACTTGGGCCGGCGGTGGACCGGCGTCGACATCTCACCCAAGGCCGTTGAGCTGGTCAACATCCGCCTGCAGCAGTCCATGGGCGACCTGTTCCACAATCGGCTCGTAACTGCCCGAACTGACATCCTCAGGCGCACCGACATCGACGCTCCGGTGCCCTCCGTCAGAACAAGCACGTCCTGCGCGGCCAGCAGGAAGCTCGGTGCAACGGGTGCCGCCGCGAGTTCCCGTTCCGCGTCCTTGAGGTGGACCACATCATCCCCCGTAGAGGCGGCGGCCAGCATGACATCGAGAACCTGCAGCTGCTGTGCGCCCACTGCAATCGGGTCAAGGGTGACCGGCCACAAGAGTATCTAGTACCGTTGCCAGGTAGATTTGTAAGAATATAAGAAAGCAGCCATACTTGGGCATGATCTTTCTGTGAGGGAGTGCCCAGCCATGGCTGCCATCAAGTATAAAGTGGAACTGACCGAGGCCGAACGTTCCCGTCTCAATGAGGTGTCCCAGCGAGGCAAGGCGTCAGTGCGCACCGTGAAGCGTGCGCTGTCGCTGCTCAAGGCTGACCAGGGGGTTAGGGACCGTGAGATAGCCGATGTGCTGTTGGTCAACGCGGCCACGGTCGCCAGAGCACGGAAGCGGTACGTGGAGGAAGGACTTGAGGCCGCCATCAATGACCGACCGCGGCCGGGCCAGGAGCGCAAGCTGGACGGGAGGCAGGAAGCGCACCTGATCGCCATTGCGTGCAGCGCCGCGCCCGAAGGGCACACGCACTGGACACTCCAGTTGTTGGCCGACCAGGTGGTGGAGTTGGAGTTTGCCGATAGCATCTCCCTGGAGACGGTGCGCCAGATGCTCAAAAAACGAACTCAAGCCGTGGCAGAAGAAGGAGTGGTGTATCCCCAAGGTGAGCGGGGAGTTCGTGGCGCGGATGGAGGACGTGCTGGACCTGTACCAACAGGCGTACCATCCGGAGCGGCCGGTAGTGTGTTTCGACGAGACCTCCCGGCAATTGACTGGGGAGGTGCGTCCGCCCCTGGCGGCTGCCCCCGGACGGATGGCACGCTATGACACCGAGTACCAGCGCAACGGGACACGGAACCTGTTCATGATCTGCGAGCCGAAGGGTGGATGGAGACATGTGGCGGTGACCGAGCGCCGCACTGCGGTGGACTTCGCGTACCAGATGCGGTGGCTGGTGGACGAGGCCTACCCCGATGCCGAGGTGGTCAGGCTGGTACTGGACAACCTCAACACCCACAAGCTCGGCTCACTCTACGAAGCATTTGAGCCCGGCGAAGCTCGGCGCATCGCCCAACGCCTCGAGTTTCATTACACTCCCACGCACGGCAGCTGGCTGAACATGGCTGAGATCGAGTTGAGCGTCTTCAGCAGAGGGTGTCTGAACCGCCGTATCAGCGATGAGCCGGAGCTGCGGCGAGAGGTTGCGGCGCTCGAACGCGAGCGCAACGCAGCAAAATCAGCCATAGACTGGCGGTTTACCACCCAAGATGCTCGCCGTAAGCTCCAACATATCTACCCTGCAAGATCAGATTGAAACGGTACTAGTGGCTTGGCTGCGAGAGCTGGGCATTGCGGCGTAGGCCGGTACTCTCGTAACTCTGTTATTATGGGGATTATCAGTTGCTCAGTCGAGCTGACAGGGGTCTGGGAACCCCGGGAGCCGACAGGGCTTTTGGCTGTTGTCGTTGGCCTCACCATCTTCCACTTGTCGCGCATGTCCGACGGTTCGATTCCTGAAGAGAGTGTGACTGCACCGGTCCAGGCAAACCCTGACCGGGGTATTATGGAGGTGATTATGAAACTAACGATTACGCATGTGGTCAACCGTGTCTTACGAGCAATCGAGGATGTTGGGGGTATCGCAGCGGCCGGAGTCCTGTCAGCTCGACTGAACAACTACCCCTGTCGTGACGCTTGAAACATTCGGCGGACAACCGTAGATCGCACCCGGGCGGTAGAGGCCGTCGATGATGGCGGTGGCGCCGTGGTCACTGTACTTGTCGTCGACGCGGATCTTCGGCCCGTTGCAGAACTGGCAGCCGGCTCACAAGTCGTAGGCGGTGCCCGCGTCCACGGTCGCAGGTGTTTAGACGTGCACCACGCTCGCCCAGGCGACGGCATTTGACATCGAACAACTGGCGCATTCCAATTCCCGCCAATCAGGGAAACGGTCAGTATCCAGACGCCGGATGTGGGGAGCCATCCACTTCCCGACGGTAACTCCCATAAAACAACAGCCGGCCAACCGGTCCCATGCCATATCGTCTACGACGATGGCCTTGACCGAAACTACCACGACGAGCGCTATGGTTGCCCACGACAAAGCCCGCCAGTATTGGGGTTCCCCATCACTTGTGGTCTTTCCGGCGCGTTTGGCCTCGTTCAAAAGATCGCTGTTCTCCATGAACTTCTAATTGATACCTCATTTGGTTCGCATAAGGGTCATACTGTAAAGCCGTTCGTGCAATTTCCGCCATGAACAAAGGTCCAATCACGATGCCCCGAGGCCAATGCCTTGCGGTCTCGGTGATGAATCACGCAATAGCCAAGAGCACAGCATCAAGCAATGGCGAGGTTACATCGGTCAACTGTTCACAGGGAGAGAGCACGACGCTGAAATTCCCCTGGTCGGGCCAACGGGCTGGTTTGGTGAAGCGAAACGGGGCACGGATATGCTGGTCTCCGTTTGCTTCTGCCTCGGAGGACTTGTCTGACAAACTCGCAATGAATAGCTGGGGGACTCGTCTAACACGGTGGCCGGCATTCGCTCAAACCGTGGCACGGGCGACCGCTTGCGGAAGCCCTTCAATCAATTCCCGTAAGTTATCGATCTCCCTCAGGCCGTCCGAGCGTCGCACGAACAGGAACTGCACCGCTTTCACGGTATCGCCGGTGGCACGCTCGACGGCAGCGGCATAGGCGGCTCCTTGCATCCGGTAATGGTCCAACTTAGCCGCTACGGCAGCATCACTGTCGACCCGGTCAGACTTATAGTCCAATATCACCAGTTGCCCGTCGTTGTCCCGGTACAGCAGGTCGATGATGCCTTCTATGACGACAACACCACGTGGGGTTTCGAAGGAAGCAGCTACCGGGATTTCCGACCACAGTTGCGGCGCCATCAAACCGGCCAACACCGCGGGGGTGCGCAACGCCCGATTGGCTAGTCTGGCGATGTCCTCGGCGCTGGTCAATACCCCGTAATCCTGGGCATAGTGTTGCGCAAGCTCTTCAAGGCGAGGGTTTAATTCAGAAAGTACGTCGTCCACCGCCGCGTCGCCTGCCAGAGGCAACCCATCAGAGATCCGCCCCACGGCCACCTGCAGCACTTCATGAAGCGCGCTACCGAAGGCTGTGCCACCCCGTCCAGCATGGTCAGTCGCTTCGTTATCTCTTTCCGCGTCCTTATCTTCGATATCTGCCCCGGAAGACGCGAGGACTTTGGCGACGCTCGTCGCGGTAACGGCTTGGGGAAACGAACGACTCTGCACCGATCCGGTGCGTTTTTGTTGCCAAGTTTCCGGGGAGTATTCCGGAGGAGCGGCTGCCCCGACAACGGATGACTGCAATCCGAGTCCGCCGTCAGCACGAACCGACATCCTGGTATGAGGCAGCGGCGCGTCCTCCTCCAGACGGGCGATCTGTGCGACGATACCGTCGCCATGGCGATTTCGAGATGCCGTGGAACGATACATGCTAACTATCAGATGATCCCGGGTGCGGGTCGCCGCGACGTACGCCAACCGGACCAATTCGGTCGCGGCGTGAGTCTTTTCCCACTCGACTAGGGCAGCATAACCCGGCGACTGCAGACCTCCCAGCTTGACTTCCGCCCAGCCAGTGCTCGAATCGAAAAGCGTGGCCGGGTTGGTGACCGAAGGATTTTGCTCCAGTCCCAGCAGGATGACGATGGGGAACTCCAAACCTTTGGCCGCGTGCATCGTCATAATCCGCACCGCGTCATCGTCGGTTTCGGGAACGGCGACCTCGGTGATGCGGGCTCCTTCTTCCTGCTGCAACTCAGCCCACTGCAAAAAAGTGTGCAGTGTCAGCGGCGGAGAACCTGGGTTTGCCTCACCGGCTTGCTCAAGTTGGCGTGCCTGTTCTTCCAGGAACCTGCGACGGCGCCAAATTTCACGAGGACGATTCTCGGCAAGGTCCAGCTCCTCAAGCCGTCTGTCTCGAATAAACGCAGCAATCAGTCGGGCCACGCCCGTGTTCTGGCGCATCTGGTGATAAGCGCGCATTTTCAGCAGGCCCGCCCGAACCGGGAAATCAGAGCCCAACTCGGCCAGTCTCTGGCGCCGTTTGTTCTGGTTCTCTTCGGCCGGTTCACCTTCCTCCATCAGGCGGGACTGGTAATTCCAGGTCCCGCCGGCATCGCTCCAACGAGCCAGCATCACGTCCGAACAGGCAAAGGCCGGCGACCTCAGAGCGGCCACAATGGACACCTCGTCGGAGGGGTCGTTGATGGCCCGCAAGCAGTTGAGCAGGTCCTGAACCTCCTGGGTTCCGAACACGAGGGAACGGCCCTCAAGCCGGTAGGGAATACCGTAGTATTCCAGTGCCCGCGTTAGAATGCCCAGCCCGGTACGGGAGCGGATCAGGATACAAACATCTCGGAGGTCGGTCGGTCGGTCGGTCGCCACCGAACTCGCGGTTGTATATCCTCATGCGGTTGGGAACCAAGATATTCTTTGCCGACGAGACGCACTTTCAGGCGGATGCTAATTTACGGGGGAAGTGGGTGCTGAAGGGCGAACCGGCGATGGTGGACTCCACCAGCCCCGCCGCGGTGAGAAAGTCAGCTACTACTCGGCGGTGTGCCTGGAGACCGGAGAGGTGGAGGTGATGGAACTGGAGGGCAACAGCAACTCCGTTACCTCGGCTGCCTTCCTGGGTCAGTTGCGAGAGCGGCACACTGAACCGCTGACGGTGATCTGGGACAATCCGCCAGCCCATCGGGGCGACGCGGTGCGTGCCTATCTGACCACTCCCGGCCTGAACCTGCGCTTGGTGAACCTCCCCAATTACAGTCCAGATTTCAACGCTGATGAGGCCGTCTGGGGCTGGGTACGCCAAGAAACAACTGCCAACCAGTGCCTGGGCACCCGTGCCGCGGTGCGGGAAAAGGTGGGCGGCTTTTTCACCGATCTGACCCACCGGCGGGAAGAAGTCAAACGCCGCTGCCGAACGACCCTTCAGGCTCGCGCAGCAGAACCAACCTACACCGCCCAAGCCAATCTGCCTGCCTCGGCAAATATAGATTTTACCTTAGCTTGAGTTTAGGATGCGGACCTTTTGGGCGGTCTATGCCACATCGCGGGAATTGTCGTAGCCCATTTCAAGGCTCGTTTCCATGGCCCAAGTGAAGGTCAATGGCTCGGTCTTCAGGGTGCTGGATCCAGCCTTTGAGGTCGCTCATGGGATAGCCGGCGGAATCTTACGACTAATGGCATGATCAAGAAGGCGGCCGCAAGGACTCCGATGCTGGTGGCGGCCTCGGCATTCGTGGTGATGTCGCTCGTGCAAAAGGCCCGATTGCCGCTGCCTGCGGTGATGCTGAGTACGCTGGGACTCTCGGGGTCGGGTCGGCGTTCCCAGCCAGACTGTCCGTCGGGGCCTTTGGTCTGCGCCCAACACCGGGGCTCCGGATCCTGCGCTAGCAGGAGCGTATAGAAACCGAAACCTACCGTAGCGGCAATGAGCGACCCCGCGACCAAGGCCGGCAGGGTGGTTGCTACCAGGCGGTGCGCGGCGGTGAGGCTTCTGACCGCCGCGAGCCAGATCACGAAAGTAGCGGGCAAAAATGCCAGGGTTATCAGCGATAAGGCCGAGAGACTCGCGGCTAAAGAGAGCAACCCAAGAGCCAGTAGGAGACCGCCGCGAATCCCAGGATTTGGTGCCGCTCTGGCTATGAGGACAAGGGCGTAGGGCGCCAGGTAAACCAGGGTGAACGCGGCGTGTCCGGCTAGTAGAGGGAAGGCCTCTGGTTCCTCAGCCAGGACGAGCCTCAAAACACCCAAAGCCACTGCGGGAATGATACCTAAAACGCTGCCGATTGCGGCTGCCCTAGTCCCGCGTCCAGCATCCCGGACACCTTCCATGGCCATCACGTACTTCGTTCGTTGCAGTCCGAGACCCGATGTGCAATCTCCACTCAACAGTATGAGTATTGTCCCGGACAAGAGCAAGTGAACGGAGCGTCATGGCACACGGGGTAATTCATTTCGCGCCATTCCGGGGCTGGGCGCTCCAGGAAGTGTCCGCCAATTTATGCCTTGGGGAACCCGGGCCGCGGGGCAGGAGAAGGTGGGCGGTTATTCATTCACATCGTCCACCGCCGGGGAGAAGTCAAACTCCTCTGCCGGACCGAACTCCAAGCTCGCGCACAGGTACTTACCGTGGGCGCCCAAGCCACTCTCGCCGCCTCGGCAAATGTAGATTTCACCTCGGCTTCAGTTTAGGATATTCTCATGGAGGCGCATCGTCGGCTCCTGGCGGGAACTCGCTTGGAGGAACATGGCGGCCGTATCCGCACGGTGCAGAACTGGATCGGGGGCAGCAGCTACAACCCCTGCTCGGCAGCGTTCGTTCCACCGCCTGCGGAGGACGTCCCGGCTCTGCTGGATGACCTGGTTGCCTTCTGCAACGATGATGATCTGCCAGCCCTGGCCCAGGCAGCGATTGCCCACGCCCAGTTTGAGACCATCCATCCGTTTGTGGACGGCAACGGCCGCGCCGGACAGGTGCTGATCCACTTGGTCCTGCACCGCCGCGGGATCGCAACGCGCTTCCTGCCGCCGGTCTCCCTGGTGCTGGCCACCCGGGCGGACGACTACGTGGCGGGGCTGACCTCCACGCGGTACGCGGACGACCCTGGGTCGGAAGCCGCCCACGGTGGCATCAACGGCTGGGTGGCGCTGGTTGCCGCAACCTGTCGTCAGGCGTTTGTGGACGCTGGATGGTTTGAGGAACGGGTGCGCCAACTACAGGAAACCTGGCGCCAGCGAGCGGGCCATCCCCGCCGGGACTCGGCGGTGTACCGACTGATCGGAGCGCTGCCGGTGGCTCCGGCGCTCACCGTGGCGAACGCGGCCGAACTGACCGGGCGTTCATTCCAGGCGGCCAACCAGGCCATCAACCGCCTGGTGGACGCCGGAGCGCTGGTCCAGGCCAGCGCGGGACGACGCAACCGCGCCTTTGAGGCGTCCGAACTCATCGAAGTCTTCACGGCGTTGGAACGTCGGCTGGCCAGCCCAGGAGATGACACTCTGGTGTCGCCGCCGGTTCGCGGCGTGCCGAGACGCCCGCGGTGAGGCTACACAACCTCGTAATCGCGCAGGCCCTCGTTCCAGACGCGGCGGACCACCTCGCCGGGAAGGTCGCGGACCTTACGCTGTAGCGCTGAGCCCACATCGGGAGTTCCGGAGAAGGTGAGCTGCACCAGCTGGGTGTCGTCGATGGTGACTTCCACGCGGAGGCCCACGTCGGTCCTGAGCTCATTGATCATGACGATCAGCCGGTCCAGGGCATCCGCCAGAGCCAACTCCGACACCGGAGGTTGTCTTCGTTCCAGCATGATGGTTCCTCCACGGCGGGAGGTCTGCGGTGAAAACGCCCATCCTGCGCACGGGCGCAAACCGGCCCGCCGGGGCCATTGTCCTACAGGGGGACGCCGGTTCCAATCGCGGATGCGACGCTCAGGCGGGCGGCAGCGGAATGGGGCCAGGTGCTCGGCGTCCGCCGTTGCCGACGGCGGGCAGCAGGGGCGGCATCTCGCCGGTGCGGTAGGCTTGGTCGATCTGGGGCAGCATCCACTCGCCGGCGGTGGTGTTGACGGGCAGCACGATGTTGGCCAGGAACTCGGTCTCGATGGTGGAGATGCCCGCGGTGACCGCCTCCAGCTTGGCCTTGATGACCAGCAGCAGCGCCCGCCATCCCTGGCGGCAGGCTTGGTCGTGGGCGTCCCGCTGGGTCCTGGCGCTGCGCTCCCGAGGCGGGTTGTGGTTGGTGTGGCGGAAGTCCTCGGGATCGGGCAGATCTAGCACGAAGCGGATGCGGCGGATCTCCATGGCGAAGATGACTGTGGCCAGATTGCCCTGGGTGGCGTAGGCGAAGCCGTCGGCGCCGTAGCGCCCCAGGGTCTCCTCGATCTCGTTGCGTGTGCGTATCGCGCTGACAGTGGTGTTGCGGGCGTAGGTCATGGTGTTCACCTGGCGCTCGTGGTCGTTCCGCGCGGGACGGCCACGAGCGCTGGCAATTATAATAGCCGCTGCTTCTGCTCCTACGGTTCCAGGCGGCCGCGGTCGGCACAGTCAGCTCCGACCCTGGTCCGGAGACTCAGTTTGAGCATGACGGTTGATGCGATGGAGACGACGGCAGGGAGCGCAACAAATAAGGAGCTCAACGAAAGCATCCTGGAATGCTGGAAGGGCGCGGGACTGAAATGCAGCAGCCGGGGCCTGATAGTTGGAATCCTGATACCGGGAAGCCGGTTGGTGACCGGTGACCGGTGACCGGCCGCCGGTGGCCGGTGGAGCTCAATGCCGGCGACGAACTCAGACGGCGGCGACGTTGATCGCGGCAACGAACACACCTACCGGCGCCGTTACCTGGACGAGGACGACTGGGAAGAAGTCGATGCGGCGGAGGTGCGGCGTGCGCTGGGCGAAGCGTATTACGACGTTGGGATGGCGCTGGAGTTCCTGCACAAGGCGGCTAGGATACGTACGCCGGCCGCCATGTACCAGGCGGAACGATCCTGACCCGCGGCGGGATTACTGCGCGACGGATCGTGATGGAGCCAGGACCGGGGCATGGGCAGCGGGGGTGTTGTGCGGATGCGTCAGGGTAGGACGCCGATGCGGAACTTCTTCGTGCCGCACTCCTCGCAGGTGGACCGGATGGCGGGTCTGCCGTTCTTCATGGTGACGGCCTCGATGTCACGGGATGCGGTCTTGGCCTTGCAGTCGACGCAGTAAATCTCCACGGCTTGGGACGGCTTGGTAATGGGTGAACGCTCCGGCGTGCAATGCCATAATACCAAGCCATGGCGCCGCGATATCCGCGACCACGTTTTCAGGCGGCGTCCTCTGCGGCGTGGTTGCGAAGACGAGAGCGATGATAGGGGAGTGTCACCATGACGCGGGTGCGCGTGGAAATCGAGGGCAGCTTTGACGAGGTGGTCTGGGTCGTGAGGCAGCTCGGGAGCGCGGGGAGCCACGCAACCGCGGGCGATGCCGGCGGGTCAATCGAGACGCGGGCCAGCAGCGGTGATGATGTGGCGCCGGCCACCGTTGCGCAAGGCGCGGTGGGCTCCCATGACGCGGCTTCCGGGGAATGGACGGGGGCCCTCGCCTGCGATTTCCTGGCTGGGCTGGAGCCGGCGGCCCGGCAGATGGCGTTGCACGTGTGGCGGGCTGGTGCCGAGGGCATCCATAGGAGCGCCCTATATCAGCGTACGGGCCTTACGCCTGCGGAGCTGCGGTCGCTGCTGATGCGGATGGGCCACGCGCTGCGCAGGTTCCAGCAAGAACGGAGCGTGATGCTGTCCCGGCCGGTGGCGGCGAACACCCCGTTGCAGAGTTACTTCATCGATGCCGAATTCGCCGCGGTGGCGGAGACGCGGATGTTCGACGACCGGACGTAATGGCCCTTGGCGAACCACCGCGGGTATCAATAAGATAGCAACATACCGCAGACCGGCATGGTGTACGGGCCGGTCAGGTTCGCTGATGCGTTGCAGCTAGCCTTTCGATTGAGGCAATGCGCACGGCGTGAGGGATCGTCACGCGTCAAGGATGTCGAGGGTTGGCACGCTTCGTGATTTGGTAGTCAACAGTCAATTCGGAGGAGTTCCGGCAATGAGTCAGAACCTGGATTATTCTGAGACCTTTTATCGGCAACACGCCCGGCGTTACGCCGAGGTAAGCCATGAATTCATCCAATCCGTGTACATCGAAACCTCCCACCCCGCGCTCAGGGGCGATGAGGACCTGATGGATCGCCTGCAGGAGCTGATCCCTGCAGGATCGCGAGGGTTGGACGCAGGCTGTGGCGCGGGCGCCCGTGATGTCTTCCATTACTGGCAGCAGGGCTACGACATTCTCGGGGTGGACGCCGTGGAAGAGAACATCCTGGAAGCCCGGCGGCTTCATCCAGAGATCGCACGGCGGGTATCGGTGGCCGACCTGCGCCGGCCTCTCGACTATCCGGACTGCTCGTTCGATTTCATCCTTTGCAACGCGGTGATCCAGCACATCGCGCCGGATATTGCCCTGGGCATCACGCTGCTGGAGTTTGCGAGGCTTCTGAAACCCGGCGGGGTACTCCAGCTTATGTTCAAGACCGGAAACGGGGTCGCAACCGTGTACGATCGGGACTACGCTGCGGACCGGACCTTTCAGCTCTACAATCCAGAGGAGATTCTGGACCTCCTGATGGGCCGGGGGTTCAGCATTGTCCCGGCAGAAGGCGACAAACTCGGAGGCGTCATGAACTTTAAGGACCCGAAGCCGATGGACCATTGTGTCTTCTTCGCACGCAAAGACGAATAAGACGTGGGACGCGACGCTGCCACGGCTCAATGCAGTGCGCGGACGGATGAGAAGGTGAGTCCGACAATACCCAGAGACCTTGGAGACATCACGCCGGACTGGCTGACGGTAGCGCTGGAGAGTGGCGGCGTCTCCGGCGGCGCTATCGTCACCGGATATTCGGCCGAAACCATTGCCGAGGGTAGCGGTTTCGTTAACCAGCTGTTTCGGCTGAGGCTGGACTACGACCCGGAGGTGCCGGATCTGCCCAGCACCATCATCGTCAAGCTGCCAGGCTCGGATCCTGGGCTGAGGGAGATTTCCGACAGATTGGGGCAGCATCGACGCGAGGTCCGGGTTTACCAGGTGTTGGCTGCCAACCCTCACCTGCCGGCGCCCCGTTGTTACTACTCGGGTATCGATCCGATTACCGGCGATACCGTTCTGCTGCTGGAGGACATGAACCACGCGCGCCAGGGCGATAGCGTTGTCGGCTGCGGCTTCGACGAAGCTCGCTGGGCCATCGTCCAATTGGCGAGATTCCAGGCGGGCTGGTGGGATAGCCCGGCGCTCGAAGGACTGGAATGGATGCCGTCAAAGGAAGCAGAAGCCGGACGCTACCAGGCAATATATCCTGGGGCATGGCGGTCGCTGATAGAGAATGCCGGCGATGGCATGCCTCGGGGTTTGCGCCGGTTGGGGGATCGGATGCGGTCAGAGGTTCCCAGGATAAAATCGGAACTCAACACGTCTCCCCGGACGATTGTCCACGGCGATTATCGCCTGGACAACTGCTTCTTCACCGACGATGCCCTGACACGTCCGCCGGTGGTGGTCGTTGACTGGGAATTTTGCTTCCGAGGCCGCGGGACCTGCGACGTGGCCACCTTCATCTCCGAAGCCTTTCCCGCCCAACGACGCAGAGAGGCGGAGTTGGCCCTGGTCCGCGCATATCACTCCGTGTTGATGGACAACGGCGTGGCCGATTACTCGTTTGAGGAATGCTGGCGCGATTACCGGTTGGCGATGCTGGAGATCTTTATTTTCTGGATCGTAACGGGAGGTTACTGCAATTACGAAGGCGAACGTGCCACGTCGTACCTGCACAACACTCTTGAGCGGCTCGATGCTGCCATATCCGACCTTGAATCGGTCGAATTGCTCGACCGCTAAACCGGAGCGCAACCGAAATCGCCATGCCTCGCAGGGCCTTTTTCAAAGTCACAAGCCGTCCGCTCATGGTGAGCTTGTCGAACCATGGGCGCGTCTTTCGATAGGCTTGGGACGAGCGGGAGGGTCCAAATCCAAGGACTTTGAAAAGGCCATGTGATCACGGCGGGGGTGATTGACCGGCAAACCGCAAACTGATAATCGTCAGATCGCCACGTATTGGGAGGCCGGATGCCCAAGAACATGGCCGGCGCAACCACCTGAAAACACGGAGGTCAGCATGAACGTCATCTGGATAGTCTCCGACTCGTTTCGCAGGGATCAGGTGGGCGCATACGGGAACAGCACCATTCGGACGCCGTCGCTCGACGCGTTGGCGGCAAGCGCGGTGAGGTTCGACAACCACTATTCTGCTGGATTCCCGACCATGCCCACACGGGCTGACCACCAGACCGGGCGCTGGACCATGTCGTTCATGGGTTGGGAACCGCTCCCGGCGGGCGTGACCACCCTCGCCGAGATACTGGCCGAACACGGCATGCACACGGCTGCCTCCGTCGACACCCCCTACTACCTCAGGGGCGGGATGAACTACGACCGAGGCTTCCAGTCGTTCTTCATGAACGTGGGACAGGATACCCTGTGGTCCCTGATCCCCGAGCCCGGTTACCACAACGAGTCTCTGGACGTGCGTGCGGCATGGCGCAGCGAGGCCGATCGGAACGCGCCCCAGACATTCATGACCGCCATGCGGTGGCTGGAGCAGCACTACAAGGAGGACTTCTTCCTGTACGTGGACACCTGGGACCCCCATGAACCCTGGGACGCGCCGCCCTACTACACAGAACTCTACTGGCCGGGGTACGACGGCGAACTGGTGCTGCCGCTCTACGGCAACTGGCATGACGTGCCGGGCTATCGGGAGGAGCAGCTCCGAAAGGGACACGCCACCTACTGCGGCGAGATCACTATGGTCGACACGTGGGCCGGATTCCTGCTGAGGTCGGTGGAGAACATGGGACTGGCCGACCGGACCATCGTCATCTTCACCACCGACCACGGCTTCTACTTCGGAGAACACGGCGGCCTGTTCGGCAAGATGAGCTCCGACAAGTACCCCGACGGCACACTGAGACCCTATGACGAACCCGGGTCGCAGTGGAGTTACTCGCCGCTCTACGAAGAGATCGTCCACCTGCCCCTCCTGCTACGGGCACCCGGCGTCCCGCCGGGCAACTACACCGGCATCACCTCCGCGGTGGACGTTATGCCCACGGTCCTGGACCTGCTGGGACTGGAGATCCCTGATTTTGTGCAGGGCCGCTCCTTGGCTCCGGCGCTGGGCGACCCCGCAACCCAGGGCCGTGACTTCGTCGTGAGCAGCCTGCCCTTCGCCAACGTCGGAGACCCGGTGCACTCCGTGGACAGCCTGCTCCGGGTACTGACGGAGCCGCCAGTGACCACCGTGACCTCCGGAGGCTGGAGCCTCCTCTACAGCTCCCTACCCGGGGTCTCGAAACTCTACAACCTTACCGCCGACCCCAAGCAGTCGACCAACGTCATAGAGGCCCACCTGGACGTGGCAGCGGAACTGCACCGGAAGCTGGTCTACTTCATGCGCGAAACGGAGGTGTCGAAACGCCTCCTGGACCCGCGACTGGAGCTGAGGATGTGAGAACGGAGAATGTCCAGAAAGTTGACGGGATGCGAAGACAGAGTCCCGCCGTCACCCATCACAAGGAGAAGATCTTCCAGGAGCGGGTCTTGGTGGTCGCCTGTTGATCGCCCAGACTGATGCGCGCTGCCCAGCGGGCCACGTTTTGCGCCATTACCTGAATCGCCAGCCAGGCGGCGTTGGTGGCGAAGCGGCCCGAGGGGAGATAGTTGAGCCCCACGCCGTACTTGAGGCCTCGGATAACTTTCTCGATCTCGGCGTGGCGGCGCGATGGTCGGCCTCCAGTTCCAGAGTGTTGTCCTCGCGGTTGGCGATGAAAGCGTGATAGCTGTAGGTGGCGAACAGCGCCAGTTGGGAGCCGGGAGTGGGCTTCACCCTCCGTACAATGAGCCGCACCGGGGCCGCGTCGGGCTCATTCTGGAAAGGAGCGTACGTGGTCTCCGCCACGTCGGCAGCGCCGTCCATCCAGTAGGAAATGGGTGTCCAGTCCGCTTCGGCCATGGCCTAGATGATGTTCCACGCACTGGTGTGCTGGCGGACGGTGATGGAGAAGCGGACACCCTTATCGCGGCAGGCGACGACGATGTCGTGGTTGTAGAAGCCGCTGTCGGCCGGCACGGTGAGTTGACCGGTGGCTCCGGCGTAGCGCACGCGGCTCACCGTCTCGAGGAGGAAATTGGCGGCGCCGCGCGTCGTGTTGGCTCTGCCCTTGCGCAGTCGGGCCATCAGTCCGCCATAGGCGGACCGGTGCCAACGGCAATGGCGAGAAGCGGGTGATAGCCGCGTACGCCGGCGTAGTTGTGGCGCTGGGCTCCCTCCTTGGCAAGTCCGTAGGTCTCGCAGACGGTGGAGTCCAGGTCGATGGTCAGCGGATCATCACTAGGACCGGCACCAGCGGCCCAGGCTCGGGCCAGCAACTCCCGGCACCCGATCCAGTTGCCTCACGTGGCCCCACCGGAAGCTGCGCAAGAAGGTTCCCAGCGTGGACGGCGCCTTGACCGCGCAACCCAGCACCCGCTCGGTGCTGCCAGCGCGCAGCGCGTCGGCGTCGTCAATGCAATCACCCCCAGCCAAGGCCGACGCCACCAACGTCAGCATCTTGTCCCCCGCATTCGCCCGACCCAGCGCATCTCCCAAGTCAACGTGTTGGTCCACCAGCTCACCCAGTCCCAGATGATGGGCCAAAGTGACCGGCAGCAGCAGTCCGGCATTGGCCACCAGGCGATGGTCGTCGAAGGCGATATTGATGCGGTCGGGGCACTCAACTGGTAGCATCCGTTGGGTGCTCCTCGTTTTAGGGTGGTTTTCGTTGTCAAAACCAGTATCCCCGAAGTTGGGAGCACTTTCTCATCCCCTCATCGCGCCGCCACACTCATCTTTTCGGTGGATTGGGGATTACGTAATGATCCTTGGGCGAAGCAGAATAGGTATCAGTAACACGGATGGCCGGCATGAGTAACGCGCAAATCAGGTCCACCGATGCGCTGCGGCGGGTCTTGCCGACGAGGCTGACCAGCCACTCTAATTTCGTGGCTGGATCCGCCAGGAGGCCTTGTGCGATCGGAGTTCAGCAACATTTGTTTTGAGGCAATGCGCCGGCATTTCTAATTGTCGTCTATCAGCTGGCGCCGAATACTACGAGAGTCAGTATCAGCACCGTGCGTTGCATGCGGCGAAACGACGAGCGTCCCAACTTGGCTACCAGCTAGTGCCCATATCCGATGCTCAGGGCGTGCCCCCCAACCCACCAGCCGCCGTCGCCTGAAAAACTGTGTTAGTCCATAGCAGTGTTATGGCCGTGGCCGGCCCGTGCAGAGGCGACTAACTGGTCAGTCCGCGTCGGCTGTGTATACTCTGGCGAGGCGTGTCGTACGGACCAAGACCGAGTAGACGGTGGTGCATATTGCTCGATCCATAGCATGGTCCGGGAGTTTTACGACTACATCATTGGTGACGCCCCGCTGTGGGGCGATCCCGTTGGATAGATTGTGCGTTGCCGATGACTCCCTCCGGCGACACGCCTACGCTGTAAGGAGGGCCAGTCGCCGCGTGAAAACTCCAGTTAGTGGATAGTCGAGCTGAAGAAGAGCACGGCTTGAGTTCGCCGTGCTCTTCGGTAAACCTGTAGAAATTGTCCGGGAAGCCTGCGTTCGGGCTAGACGAACCAGCCCATGCCTTCCAAGTGGCCGCGCAGGAAGGCTATCTGGCCTCCGTGGACGATGTTGTCAAAGACCAGGACACCCATGATGGTCTCTTTCGGCTCGGGGTCCGAACCGGGCCTCAGGCTCATGGTGGCGCTCAACTCCTCGTCGGTCACGGAGGACATATAGTCCCGGCAGCAGGCCTTCATGGCCTCGTAGTACCCTACCAGGACGTCTTTGGAGGGAAGCGGCCACGCGGCCACGCGCGCCGTGTCCCAGCCTTGGCCGGTCGTCTCCGGGTCGTCGCTCAGGCCGAATTTCTCGCGCCAACCGCCCTCTATCCATATCTGAGGCTTGCCTTGGAACCTGGCATTCATGAAAACGTCCACCACCCGGCTCATGTGGAAGAGGAGCCAACCGATGGAATTGTCGCTGTCGGATATCTGGCGCGCCAGTGTCTCATCACTCAGCCCGTCTATGGCGCGGTCTACCATACCCCAGTTACGTTCCAGCGCATTTGATATTCCGGCGGACACAGCCATGATTACTCTCCAAAAGTTTCGTTAATTTGGGGTTGCGGTGCAAATTGTAACAGCCCCAAAACTGGAATGGTAAGGTAGCGCCGACGATCAAGAAGAGACCTGCTACTGATCTGCGGCTGTAGTATTAGGTCAACATGGCGGTCCATGAGCTCGCCCAGTTCGAGGTGGTGGGCCAAAGTGACCGGCAGGATCAGCCCAGCATTGGCCACCAGACGGTGATTGTCGAAGGCGACATGGATGCGGTCGGGGCGCTCAGGTGGTAGCATCCGTTGGGTGCTCCTCGTTTCGGGTAGGTTTTCTGTTTCAAAAACCATTATCCCCGAAGCCGGGAGCACTTTCTCATCCCAACACCACGACGCCACACTCATCCCTTCGGTGGATTGGGGTTTACCGGGACCGCCGCCCCGACACCTATGGCGAGTTGCTGGAGCCATAGGATTAGCCCGTACTCCGAAAGCCTAAACCGAGACCAAGGTGAAACCCGCATTGGTGTTGGGTAAAATGGGTTCAAATTGGACGGTCGTTTGGGAGATCTGAGGGGTGGTCGGGTAGGCAGGAGATGGGCGGGTCGCTGAAGCAATGGTGCATAGACGAGGCTGGAGTAAGGCGACGGATGTACCGAGCGCCGACGCCATGTGAACGGGAGCGATGGCACGGGGTGTGGCTGCTGGCCCAGGGATTGACGGCGGCGGCGGTGGGTCGAGCCCTGGAGCGGGATACCCACACCATAGGCCGATGGGTCAAGGCCTTCGCCGAGGGCGGTCCCAAAGCGCTGGTTTTCGAGCAGACTGGTGGTTCCCCCGCGTTGGACGTGGAGCAACGAGGGGAGTTGAGCCGGAGCAGTTTTCTGAACTACTTGCATCGGCTGGGGTTTGTGCTGAAGCGTCCCAAGAGGCGGTTGGTGAAAGCGGACCCAGCGCGGCGGGAAGCCTTTGTGGAAGAGTATGCGGCGCTGATAGCGACGGCGCGACGGACGGTACCCAAGTTATTGTTCGCCGACTAGTACCGTTGCCAGGTAGATTTGTAAGAATATAAGAAAGCAGCCATACTTGGGCATGATCTTTCTGTGAGGGAGTGCCCAGCCATGGCTGCCATCAAGTATAAAGTGGAACTGACCGAGGCCGAACGTTCCCGTCTCAATGAGGTGTCCCAGCGAGGCAAGGCGTCAGTGCGCACCGTGAAGCGTGCGCTGTCGCTGCTCAAGGCTGACCAGGGGGTTAGGGACCGTGAGATAGCCGATGTGCTGTTGGTCAACGCGGCCACGGTCGCCAGAGCACGGAAGCGGTACGTGGAGGAAGGACTTGAGGCCGCCATCAATGACCGACCGCGGCCGGGCCAGGAGCGCAAGCTGGACGGGAGGCAGGAAGCGCACCTGATCGCCATTGCGTGCAGCGCCGCGCCCGAAGGGCACACGCACTGGACACTCCAGTTGTTGGCCGACCAGGTGGTGGAGTTGGAGTTTGCCGATAGCATCTCCCTGGAGACGGTGCGCCAGATGCTCAAAAAAACGAACTCAAGCCGTGGCAGAAGAAGGAGTGGTGTATCCCCAAGGTGAGCGGGGAGTTCGTGGCGCGGATGGAGGACGTGCTGGACCTGTACCAACAGGCGTACCATCCGGAGCGGCCGGTAGTGTGTTTCGACGAGACCTCCCGGCAATTGACTGGGGAGGTGCGTCCGCCCCTGGCGGCTGCCCCCGGACGGATGGCACGCTATGACACCGAGTACCAGCGCAACGGGACACGGAACCTGTTCATGATCTGCGAGCCGAAGGGTGGATGGAGACATGTGGCGGTGACCGAGCGCCGCACTGCGGTGGACTTCGCGTACCAGATGCGGTGGCTGGTGGACGAGGCCTACCCCGATGCCGAGGTGGTCAGGCTGGTACTGGACAACCTCAACACCCACAAGCTCGGCTCACTCTACGAAGCATTTGAGCCCGGCGAAGCTCGGCGCATCGCCCAACGCCTCGAGTTTCATTACACTCCCACGCACGGCAGCTGGCTGAACATGGCTGAGATCGAGTTGAGCGTCTTCAGCAGAGGGTGTCTGAACCGCCGTATCAGCGATGAGCCGGAGCTGCGGCGAGAGGTTGCGGCGCTCGAACGCGAGCGCAACGCAGCAAAATCAGCCATAGACTGGCGGTTTACCACCCAAGATGCTCGCCGTAAGCTCCAACATATCTACCCTGCAAGATCAGATTGAAACGGTACTAGGCCCACTTTCAGGCCGATGCTGATCTGTGGGGCAAGTGGGTGCTGAAAGGCGAACTCGCCCCGGTGGACTCCAGTAGCCCGCGGCGCGGGAAACAGGTGAGCTACTGCTCGGCGGTGTGCCTGGAGACGGGCGAGGTGAAGGTGATGGAACTGGAGGGCAACAGGAACTCCGCCACCTTCCTACAGCAGTTGCGCGCGCAACACCCTGAACTGCTGATCGTGATCTGGGACAATTCGCCAGCCCATCGGGGCGACGCAATCCGGGCTTACCTGACCACGCCCGGCCTGAACCTCCGCCTGGCGAACCTGCTCAGTTACAGTCCGGACTTCGACGCCGACGAGGCCATCTGGGGCTGGGCGCGTCAGAAGGTGACGCGTAATTTGTGCTTGGGCACCAAGGCTGCGGTCCGAGAGAAGGTGGTCGGCTTTTTCACCAATCTGGTGCACCGTCGGGAAGAAGTCAAACGCTACTGCCGCACCGAACTTCAGGCTCGCGCCCAGGAACTGAGCGGCAGTGTCCAAGCCGGCTTTCCACGCATTGACCATGTAGATTTCACCTTGGCTTGGGTTTAGGGATTCAGCCCGCCCCACCGTTACGCGAAACCTCGGCCGGCAGAAAGAATCCAGCCAGCAGCGCCGTTGCGCTCATCGCCGTGCAAATCAGGAACCCCGGCAGAAGCGACCCGGTCGCGTCTCTCGCAGCGCCCACCAGGATTGGCGCGGCGAACATCGCGATGCCGGATGTGGTAATCATCAACCCGTAGATGACCGCCAGACCCTGGGGCGTGATGCCGGCCAACCGCAGAGGCAGAGTGAGCAGCATTGGCACGTAGAACCAGGAGCCAAAACCCAGGACCGCCGTCGCGACGTAGATGCCGGTCAAACCCGGCACCAGATAGACGCCCAGCCCGCCCAAGCCCGCTGCCACGCCAGAGACGACGAACACCCACCGGACCGAGCCGAAACGCAACGGGAGAACGCCGCCGGCCAGCACGGCGAAAACGCCGATGAAGGGCAGCATCCCGGTGACCAAACCCGCCGCCGCCAGCGACATATCCCGATGCTCGTTGTAAAAAGTGGGCAGCCAGCCGGTCAACGCCGTGTATTGGACCAGCACGCCGGCGTCGGTGAGCACCAGGAGGATTACGGTGCGGGCACGAAGCACGCGCCCGGTCTCTCGCAGGGAGATGCGTGCCGGCCGGGCGTCAGGCAGCAGGGCATCCCGACCCGCCACCAGCCACAGGGCGGCGCCGATCAGTCCGACCGCCCCGAACAGGGACATGGCGGTTTTCCAGTCCGTGAGCTGGGCCAGCGGAGCCGCGCCGGCCACGGCCAGGGCCACTCCCAAGCTGACCGTAGCCGTATTCAGGGAGTTCATCACCAGCACTTCTCTCTGGGAGAACCATGCCATGAGCAAAGGGCCGGTGGAGGTCACAATCAATGCCAGTCCCAGCCCGTAGGCCAGACGCAACGAGAGCATGATGGCAAAGTTCGGAGCGAGGAACGACAGCGCCAGGACTGCCATGGCAATCCAGCCGATCAACTGCGAGCGTTTGACCCCGATGCGGGACACCAGCATACCGCCTGGAATGCCAAAGGCTGCTGCCAGCAGCATGGGCAGGGAAACCAGGAGGCCGGCCGCCGTGCTGCTGAGTCCATACTCCGCAACAGCCAGTGGCAGCACCGGCGCGATGCCGAAAAGACCGAACCCCAACACCAGGTGCGCGGCCAGCGTCAAGGCGGCCATTACCCAGCGGTACCGGTTCAGTCCATGTGCAGCTGTCGCTTGGTTCATACGGTGCGGGCGCTGGAGCGCACAGGTTCCAGCCGCGGTTGGCGCCGGGGAATATTACCTCAAATCCATATGCCATCGTCTCGACGCTAAACCCGAATCCACCGATGGGATGCGGTAAGGTTGGTCAGAGGAGGCATGGCAGGTGAGGGGCAGAGCCGGCGTCACCGTGACCCCGACGGATTGGGACGGGTGCTGAGCGTGTCAGCGGGGCGACGGGGATATTTGCGGGTCGCAGCCCCGGCGACGGGCGAGATCAGCAGGCAGATTGCGGCAGGAGACGCTGGGGGCCCAGCCTGGCGCGGGTCAGCCAAGCCTGTGGATAATCTGGCGGATGGATCAGACGCCGTCGCTGTCGTCAGGAAGGGAGCGGCAGGGTGCGCAGTCGCTCCAGGGCGAAGCTGAACTGGTTCTGCCAGGGCCAGCCTTGGGGAAGATGCAGAGTGAGACGACGCGCCTTGCGGGTGAGCCGTCCGGCCAGGGAGAAGAAGCGTCGTCGGAGGATCTTGGTGGTCATTACCTGCTCACCCAGACCGATGTACGCTGTCCAGCGGGCCAGATTGTGGGCGATGATCTGGGCGGCCAGCCAGGCGCCGTTGGCAGGAAAGCGTCCCGAAGGTAGATGGTTGAGCCCCACGCCGTACTTGAGGTCGCGGATGGCGTTCTCGATTTCGGAGTAGCGGCGATGGTCGGCCTCCAGGTCCAGGGTGCCGCCCTCCCGGTCGGTGATGCAGGCGTGATAGCTGTAGGTGGTGAACAGGGCCAGTTGGGAGCCGGGCGTGAGTTTCACCCGCCGGACGATGAGGCGCACTGGCACGGCATCGGGCTCACTCTGGAAGGGGGTATAGGTTGTCTCAGCCACGTCGGCGGCGCCCTCCATCCAGTAAGGGATGGGCGTCCAGTCTGCTTCAGAGATAGCCTCGATCCGGTTGCGCAGGCTCTGGTGCTGCCACACGGTGATGGAGTAGCGGACGCCCTTATCCCGACAGGCGGCGATGATGGCGTGGTTGTAGAAGCCGCTGTCGGCCCGCATGGTGAGTGGTCCAGTGGCTCCGGCATAGCGCACTCGCTCCACGGTTTCCCGCCCTCAGCCGGCCCGTAGGCCGACTGCAACAGTTTGCGGTACGGGATGTCCTGCATGATGTAGTTGTTTCAATCCTCAGCCGGCCCGTAGGCCGACTGAAACTAGGAGATGGCGTTTTCCTGCTGGCTTACGAAATAGTTTCAATCCTCAGCCGGCCCGTAGGCCGACTGCAACTCGCACACTCGTCGGGAATGGTCACGGTGAACTCCAAAGTTTCAATCCTCAGCCGGCCCGTAGGCCGACTGCAACTCGCGGTACACGTCGTCGATCACCGGCGTCAGGTTGTTTCAATCCTCAGCCGGCCCGTAGGCCGACTGCAACTCTTGTGCGGGAGTTTCCTACTCACCCATCGCGAACCTCCTTGGTTACGCCTCGAGCATGGCAATTGACGCGCAATTTCAACGCTTGTTTTCCGCACATTCCGAGCATGAATGCGAACCTCCAACTTGCGGGGGGAATCGCTATAGGTTCGCTTTACGCCAGTAGTGGCCCGGTGAAGTCAATCACATTACCCTGGCCGTATTCTTCGACACGCTGGTCGCGGCCCTCGGGCAGCTTGTAGAACCGGATGCTGTCCTGTTCTTCGTCGATGATACTCAGCAAACGTTCTCTCATACGGTGAAATGTCATATCGTTGACGGTGCACTCGAACACGGATTTCTGGACCCGCTGGCCGTAATCCTGACAGGTCCTGGCGACCCGCCGGAGACGGGAGCGGCCCTCTGCGGTTTGCGTGTTCACGTCGTAGGTTACCAGTACCCACATGGCGGTCACCTGGCTACGAAAGCCGGATAATGTTCGAGGTCTCCGCGCAGATGGCGTGCCAACAGACGAGCTTGCAGGTGCGGTATCAGGCCGATGGGCGTCTTGGATTGAGTGACCGGATGCGATATTTCTTCGGCCTTGCGCTTCTGGTAGGCCACCAACAGCACGCGGCGGCCTTCTTCACTGAGTGAGACTCCCCCTCCCGCACTCTGCAAAAAATGTTGGCCAGTCAGTTGGCGACGATTGATCAGAGTAAGCGCCAGCCGATCCGCGAGCGGAGCGCGCAATTCTTCCAGGAGGTCGAGGGCCAACGAAGGCCGGCCGGGTCGAACGGCGTGCAGGAACCCGATCTGAGGATCCAGACCGACGCCCTCGCAGGCCGCCTGGCATTCCACCCGGACCAGACCATACAGGAACGACATCAGCGCATTCACCGGGTCCCGGGGCGGGCGTCTGTTTCTGCCGTCAAAGACGAAGGCATCATCGGCGACGCGTATCAGGCTGTTGAACACGGAGAAGTACGCGGCGACGGCGTAGCCTTCGTTTCCGCGCACCGCGTTCATGGTGTCGGTTTTGGAGAGGGATTCTACGCGGTACCCGCCATTGCGCTGGCGGCCTCTCTCAACGTGTAAAGGACGGAGAGAAACTGTACCCCGCGGGCGGCCCGATCGCCTGGTTTGGGCGGTGGAAAACTGTATCACCCGTCGCTTTTCATAGAGCTGATTTTCAGCCTGTGGAAGGTGCGATGGATGTTTCACGTGGAGATGTATTTTCAGGTACGACGGGCCTGTCTGGTGGAGGGGATGAGCGTGCGGGAGGCCTCCCGGGTGTTCGGTCTGCACCGGGACACGGTGCGCAAGATGCTAGCCTACTCGGTACCGCCAGGTTATCGGCGTGAGAGCCCACCACGCCGTCCGAAGTTGGAGCCCTTCACCGGCGTGATCGACGCGATCCTGGAAGACGATGGCAGGGTTCCCAGGAAGCAGCGCCACACCGCTAAGCGGATCTTTGAGCGGCTCAGGGACGAATACGGGTTTGGTGGCCAGTACACCATCGTCAAGGACTACGTCAGGGAGCATAGACGGCGGACGCAGGAGATGTTCGTGCCCTTGTCCCACGCGCCGGGCCACGCCCAGTGCGACTTCGGCGAGGCGATGGCGGTGATCGCCGGAGTGGAGCGCAAGGTGCACTACCTGGTGCTGGACCTGCCCCACAGCGACGGTTGTTTCGTGAAGGCCTATCCGGCGGAGACCACCGAGGCGTTTCTGGACGGCCATGTGTCGGCCTTCGCCTTCCTGGGTGGAGTACCCCAGAGCATCCTGTACGACAATACGAAACTGGCGGTGGCCAGGATACTGGGTGATGGTCACAGGCAGCGCACCCGTGCCTTCACCGAGTTGCAGTCCCACTACCTGTTCGAGGACCGGTTCGGGCGACCCGGCAAGGGCAATGACAAGGGGAAGGTGGAAGGGATGGTGGGCTACGCGCGGCGCAACTTCCTGGTGCCGATCCCTCGGATGGAGAGTTTTGATGCGCTCAATGCCCACCTGGAGCAGCAGTGTCTGGAGCGCATGGACGCCGTGCTGCGCGGCCACGCCGAGACCATCGGCCAGCGGATGGAGCGGGACTTGGACGCCCTGCTCCCATTACCAGACGTGCCCTACGACGCCTGCGACAAACAGGCCAGTCGGGTGAGTTCGTTGTCCCTGGTGAGGTACCGCACCAATGACTACTCGGCACCGGTGGCCTTTGGACACCGTGATGTGCTGGTGCGTGGCTACGTGGATCAGGTGGTGATCAGCTGCGGCACTGAGGTCATCGCCCGCCATCCTCGCTCCTATGAGCGGGACGACTTCATCTTCGACCCCATTCACTACCTGCCGCTGTTGGAGCAGAAGACGGGAGCCCTGGACCAGGCCGCGCCGTTGCAGGGGTGGGAGCTGCCCCAGGAGTACCAAACGCTGCGTCGTCTCCTGGAGGCCCGCATGGGCAATGGTGGCAAGCGGGAATTCGTCCAGGTCCTCCGGCTCCTGGAGCACTTCTCCCACCAGGAGGTCCATCACGCCGTCAAGGACGCGCTCCGGCTGGGCGCCATCAGCTTCGACGCCGTGAAGCACCTGCTGCTGTGCCGCATCGAAGGAAAACCGCCCCGGCTGGATCTGGACCTCTATCCCTACCTGCCCCGGGTGAGCGTGCAGACCACCCGCGCCCAGGACTATATGACCCTGTTATCGGGGAGGGCGGCATGAGCAACAAGTCCACGCTGCTTCTGGAGCACCACCTCAGGGAGCTGAAGCTGCCCACCTTCCTCAGGGAGTACCGCAGGCTGGCCGACCTCTCCGCCACCGAAGGCGTCGACCACCCCGACTACCTGCTGCGCCTCGCCGAGCTGGAACTCATCGACCGACACCAGCGCATGGTCCAGCGCCGCATCAAGGCGGCACGCTTCCCCGCCACGAAGAGCCTGGACACCTTCGACTTTCCGGCTATCCCCTCGGTGAACAAGCAGCTGGTCACGCAATTGGCCCGGTGCGAATACATCGAGCGGCGGGAGAACGTCATCGCCATCGGCAACAGTGGCACTGGCAAGACCCACGTCGCCCTGGGACTGGGCCTGGCCGCCTGTCAAAAGGGCATGTCCGTGGGCTTCACCACCGCCGCGGCGCTGGTTCACGAACTCATGGAAGCTAGGGATGAGCGTCGGCTGCTCAACCTGCAGCGCCAGCTGGCCCGGCTCAAGCTGCTCATCATCGACGAACTGGGCTTCGTTCCCCTGTCCACCACTGGGGCGGAACTCCTCTTCGAGGTCTTCAGGCAGCGCTACGAACGGGGCTCCATCCTGGTCACCACCAACCTGCCCTTCGACGAATGGACCGATGTCTTCGGCTCAGAACGCCTCACCGGGGCGTTGCTGGATCGCCTCACCCACCACGTCCACATCATCGAGATGAACGGCGACAGCTACCGCCTCAAAGGCAACCGACAGAGCGCAGCCTCGTCTCCCTCTCCGTAAGAACCGGCCGGCGCTTAGGCCAACCCTGGCGTCGGCGCCACTCGGTCCCTCACAACATCACCCCAGTCCACGTGTGCTCGTCGCTCACTCTCCCGGTGGTCCAACATTCCGCCGCCACAGTGGTACGTTTTGCCGACGCCATTGACATGTACGACAATACGAAACTGGCGGTGGCCCGGATACTGGGTGATGGTCAAAGGCAGCGCACTCGTGCCTTCACCGAGTTGCAGTCCCACTACCTGTTTGAGGACCGGTTCGAGCGACCTGTTGTTGTTCAGGGACTATAGGCCAGTAGATCGGGAGATGTGTTGTTGTCCAGCGATTCGGTCCCATTAAATGGAAAGCGAAAATGTCCTCAAGGCTAGTTGGCAACAGTGGTGGATCTGCGTAGCGCCATCAGCTTGGTGCGTTCTTGGGCGCTGAGTTTCTTGGTAGGCGGTTTCTCGGCGTAGGCGTACTTGCGCACGGTGTCGCGCGCGATCCCGAGTTCCCGAGCGATGGCCCGCAAGGACAGCCCTTGCAGCCGGCCTTTCTGGATCGCTTTCCACCGGGCCAGTTGGGTTGGCGTGGGCGTACGCCCCCACGTGATCGTTGACTTGCTGACGACGTCCTTTCCGGCCATGGGCTTGACCTGGACCTCGTCGATACGCACCGGTTCCAGCGCAGCCAGATGCCGTCGCTGGGAACTGCTGATGTGGTGATCTCCCACACTGCTGACGACGCGTCGGAGTTCCGGACCCGGAGACCAGGCGGTGGCGCCTGCCCACAGCGCGCCCATACGCGGCGGTGGTTCCTGGGTGACCACGCGACGACCATCGTACCTGACGATGAGTTCGCCTTCGGGACGTTCCAGCACCTCCACCCGCAGTCCGGCGTAGCTGGTGCGTTCCGCATCGGGCAGTAGTTGCAGGACCCGCCAGTTGTACTTCACCGTATTGTCCCGGGCCACCTTGCGGGTGTCCTTGAAGCACAGGGTTTCCGGCAGGCAGAGATCGGGATCCGCCGAGCGGAAGGCCGGCTCCGACTGCTCGGGCTGCACGGCGAAACGAGCGTTGTAGCGGGGCAGGAAGTCCCGCAGCACCGCAGTGGCCTGGTCGATGGTTCTGGCGCCTGCCAAGCGGAGTTCGGTTACCAGCCGGTCCTGGAAGGTCCCCGCCGCCCGTTCCACCCGGCCCTTGGCCTGCGGAGAGCGGGCGAAGATCTGCCGGATCCCCAGTTCCTGCAAGGACCGGGTGAACTGGGTGGCTTCCGCCGCGGTCTCCGGCTGGCGGGCGTTGTGCTTGAATACCGCGTGGCGGTCGCTGTACAGCGCCAGGGGGATGCCCCAGCTCTCGATCAGGCCTTCCAGCAGCGTGAAGTATCCGGCGGTGTTCTCGCTGATGCAAAACACAGCGTTGACCACCGCGCTGGTGGCATCGTCCACCGCCAGCAGCAGGGCGAATTTGGATCCTCGGTCCTCCAGCCAGGCGTGATGGCTGCCGTCCAGCTGCACCAGCATCCCCGTTTGTGGCATCCGCTGACGTCGGTAACGGTGTTGTGGTGAGCGGCGGCTGCGGGGACTGCTGACGCCAGCTTTGCTGAGAATGCGTCGCACCGTGGGTCGGCTCAAGTCGATGCCTTCCCGTTCCCTGAGCAGCTCGGTGAGATGGGTGTGGTTGGCACCCTGGTAACGGTGAGTGGCCAGTTCCACCACGGCGTCAGCCTCAGCGGACGGGATGGCGTTGTGGGGACGCCGGCCGCGGTTGCCGTGGGCCAGTGCGGCGGCACCGTGCTCCCGGTAGGCGGCCAGCATCCGGCGAGCGTGGCGAGGGGACACCCCCAGCACCTCGGCGGCCTGGGTGACGGGAACCTGGTATTCCAAAACGGAGTTGAGCACGGAGATTCTGGCTTGTTCTTTTTGGTTCAACGTAACGTCCTTCATGGTGAGGACATTTTCGCTGACCAGTTATTGGATGACAGAATCGTAGAACAGCAACAAATCGCCAGCCTATAGACCCTGAAAAACCACAGCTGGTGCGCATTTACCACCGAGGCAAGCTGATCAAGGTCCACCAGCGCCAACCCAGGGGCGGCCGCGCCACCGATCCCGATGATTATCCCGCCGAGCTCACTGCTTACACCATGAAGGCCCCCGAGCGGATCAAGCGCAGTGCGGCCCTGCTGGGGCCGGCGGTGGCGGCATTCGCCGGACGCCTCTTCGACGACAAACTGCCCTGGTCAAAGATCAGGCAGGGGCACAAGCTCATCCGGCTTGGGGAGCGCTACACGGCCCAGCGTCTCGATGCTGCCTGTCGCCGCGCCCTCGACGTCGATCTCATCGATGTGCGCCGCGTGGAACGCATCCTGGTGCAGGCCCTGGAAGAGGAATCCACGCCCAAACTGCCGCTACCCATGCCAGCTGGCCGCTTCGCCCGGCCCGGCTCCGTCTTTGCCCTGGCCAAAGGAGGTCAAGCATGACCCGCACCACCGAACTCACGCCTTTGCTCAAGCGTCTCCAACTGGGGCCGATGGCCGCCACCCTGCCCGAGCGTATCGCCCTGGCCCGCCGGGAACAGCTGGACTATGCCTCCTTTCTGGAGATCATCCTCAGCGACGAGGTCAACCGCCGCGCTCACCGGCGCACCGAACTGCGCCTCCAGGGCGCCGGTTTCGAGGAGACCTGCCGCCTGGAGGACTTCGACTGGTCGGCGTCGATTACCCTGGATCGCCGTTTGCTGGACGCCGTATTCTCCCTGGAGTTTCTCGACCAGCACGAGCACGTCCTCCTGGTGGGACCGGCCGGTGTCGGCAAGAGCTTCCTCGCCCAGGCATTGGGCTACTCCGCCATCCGCGCCGGACACACCGTCCGCTTCAGCCACGCCGACGACTTCTTCAAGGCCATCGCTCAAGCCAGAGTGGACAACTCGACAGACCGCGCCTTTCGGTCCTTCCTGTCCCCAGACCTGCTCATCCTGGACGACCTCGGCCTGCATCGCCTCACCGCCCAGCAGTCCGCCGACCTGTACGAACTCATCCTCAACCGCCATCGGTCGTCCAGCTTCATCATCACCAGCAACCGGGCCGTGGACGAATGGCTCAGCCTGTTCGACGACCCCATCCTGGGCAACAGCAAGCCTATGCCCGTCGTCCGGGCCGTGCAAATCCGACTAACTCACATGCGGCCACGGGGGTGTAAGCTCACGGCGAGCCGTGTCGTCCGGACCGAGGCCGATCAGTGATTGGTGCGTATTGCCCGAGCAACAGCATGGCCCGGGAGTCTTGCGACTGCATTATTGGTGACGCCCCAACAGGGGGATCCCGTTCGGGAGATTGTGAATCGATGAGACTTCCTCCGGCGATGCGGCTACTCGCCGACCTGGGGGTGGATGATGAGAAACAGCAAGGAGGCGGTCAAGGGATCCGGCAAGAGGGCCAAGAAACCGAAGCTACCTGAGGAACTGTCGCGGGTCAACCTGAACACCGCAGGCATCGACGTGGGTGCCAGCAGCCACTTTGTTGCGGTGCCCGCAGATCGCGCGGAGCCGCAGGTACGGGAGTTTGCCGCCTACACTGCTGACCTGTACCGCCTGGCCGACTGGTTGACCGAGTGTGAAGTCGAGAGCGTGGTCATGGAGTCCACCGGGGTCTACTGGATACCCCTCTTCGGGGTCCTGGAAGACCGGGGATTTGCCGTGATGCTGGTGGATCCCCGGCGCATCAAGAACGTGCCGGGGCGCAAAACCGACGTGCTGGACTGCCAGTGGCTGCAACAGTTGCACACCTATGGACTGCTGTCGGCAGCCTTCCGCCCTGAGGGGGAAGTCCGGTGCCTGCGGAGTTACCTGCGGCAGCGGGCCATGCTGATCCGCTACGCCTCCCACCATATTCAGCACATGCAGAAGGCCCTCAGCCAGATGAACGTGAAGTTGCAGCACGTCATCAGTGACGTCACCGGAAAGACCGGCTTGGCGATCATCGACGACATCGTCAGAGGTGAGCGGGATCCACACAAGCTGGCCCAGCACCGCGACCCCAGGATCAGGGCGGACCAAAAGACCATAGCGAGATCGCTCCAGGGACACTGGCGCGAGGAGCACATCTTCGAACTGGCCCAGGCCCTGGAGCTTTACCGGATTTATCAGGGCAAGATCGCCGAGTGCGACGGGAAGATCGAAGCCGCTTTGGAACAATTCGAACATGTCGCCGAGGGGGCAACTCCCGCCAAGCCTGGTCGGGTCCAGAAGCAGAAGAATGCCCCAGCCTTTGACGTCCGTTCTCATCTGTACCGGATTACTGGGGTGGACCTCACCAGGATCGACGGAGTGGACGCTTACACTGCCCTCAAGGTGATCAGCGAGATCGGAACGGACATGAGCAAGTGGCCCAGTGCCGGACACTTCGCCTCATGGCTAGGTCTGAGTCCCGATAACCGGATCACCGGGGGCAGGATCCTGAGCTCAAGAACCAAACGCAACGCCAATCGGGCGGCGGCGGCGTTGCGCCTCGCGGCCGGCGCGCTGCACCATTCAGACAGTGCCTTGGGGGCGTTTTATCGCCGCAAACGGGCACAACTAGGATCCCCCAAGGCCATTACTGCGGCAGCTCACAAGCTGGCCAGGATCATCTACTCCATGCTGCGGCATGGACAAAACTACGTGGATCAAGGTGCGGAATATTACGAGAACCAGTATCGCCAAAGAGCCTTCAGGGCTGCACAACGGCGTGCGGCTCAGCTGGGGTACGACTTGGTTCCCTCATCCAGACCCGACTGCGAGGCCGCAGCGATAGTTTCCTCTGCTACTCCTTGACAACCTGAGTTAGTCGGGAGCGCCCTCGACCGCCTGGCCAACGCCAGCTACCAGATCGTCATCGAAGGCACCAGCTACCGCGAACGCCTGTCGCCACACCGTGCCCTCCTGGGCGCCAGGGAGGTGATTGACCGACCTACCACAACCTGATAATAGTCAAAATCGCCACGCGCCCAAGGTGGTACAAAGTCCTTGGCGATCACTGGCTCAATGTCCGCGGCGTTTCACACCTGCGCCGGAAGAAAGCCCAACTGGGCGCGCCCAAGGCCATCACCGCTACGGCCCACAAACTGGCCAGGCTCGTCTACTCCATGCTCCGCTACGGTCAGGACTACGTGGACGCCGGAGCTGAATACTATGAACTGCAATATAAGCAGCGTGCGCTACGCTCGGCTAAACGCCGAGCCGCCCAGCTTGGCTACCAGTTGATCCCCATGTCTGATGCTCCGGAATATGCCACCCATGCACCTCCCGGAGCGCCAATCGCCGCGTGACGACCCCAGTTAGTCGGGAGCAATTTTATGCCCGTGTCCGGCCCGTGCAGAGGCGACTAACCGGTGAGTCGGCCCAAGGATGTATGCTCATGGCGAGGCGCGTCGTCCGGACGAAGGCCGAGCAGACGCTGGTGCATATCGCCCGATCGGGAGCATGGTCCGGGAGTCTTACGACGGCATCATTGGTGACGCCCCACTTGGAGCGATCCCGTTCTATAGATTGTTCAATGTTGGTAACTCCCTCCGGCGTCACGTCTACGCAGCCATCGTGGAGGGAATGATGAGCAGACGCCAGAACAGCGCGAAACCGGCGGGGTTGTCCCAGCTGAACCTGAACGCGGCGGGCATTGATGTGGGCGCCACCAGCCACTATGTGGCGGTTCCCGCCGACCGGGCGGAACAGCCGGTGCAAGAGTTTGAGGCTTTCACTGCGGACCTGTACCGTCTGGCGGACTGGCTGGCCGAGTGTGGCGTGGAGACCGTGGTCATGGAGTCCACCGGCGTGTACTGGATACCGCTGTTCGGGGTGCTGGAGGAACGGGGCTTTCAGGTGATGCTGGTGGACCCGCGGCGCATCAAGAACGTGCCCGGGCGCAAGACCGACGTGGTGGATTGCCAGTGGCTGCAGCAACTGCACACCTACGGTCTGCTGTCGGCAGCCTTCCGGCCCGACGCGGAGGTCCGGCGTCTGCGCAGTTATCTGCGGCAGCGGGCCATGCTGGTGGAATACGCTTCTCATCACATCCAGCACATGCAGAAAGCCTTGACCCAGATGAACGTGAAGCTCCAGCACGTGATCCGGGACATCACCGGCAAGACGGGCATGGACATCATGGAGGCCATCGTGGGTGGCGAGCGGAACCCGCGGAAGCTGGCGCGTCTGCGCGATGCCAGGATCAAGGCCGACGAAGCGACCATCGCCAGGTCGCTGCGGGGACACTGGCGCGAGGAGCACATCTTCGAGCTGACCCAAGCCCTGGAGCTGTACCGGTTCTACCAGGGCAAGATCGCCGAGTGCGACCGGGAGATTGAAGCCCAGTTGGAGCGGTTCGAAGACCACAGTGACGGCGAACCTCCCGCTCCCAATGGCAAAAAGCGCAATCAGAAGAACGCCCCGCGCTTCGACGTCCAAGGCCATCTGTACCGGATGACCGGGGTGGACCTGACCCGCATCGACGGCATTGACGGCTTCACGGCGCTGAAGGTGATCAGCGAGATCGGCATGGACATGACCAAATGGCCCAGCGCCAAGCACTTCGCATCCTGGCTGGGGCTGAGCCCCCACAACCGGATCACCGGCGGACGGGTCATCAGCTCGAAGACCAAGGCCAGCGCCAACCGGGCCGCCGCGGCATTGCGTCTGGCCGCCAACGCGCTGCACCGCTCCGACAGCGCCCTGGGTGCCTTCCTGCGCCGGAAGAAAGCCCATCTGGGTGCGCCCAAGGCCATTACCGCCACCGCGCACAAGCTGGCCCGGCTCATCTACTCCATGCTGCGTTACGGCCAGGAGTACGTGGACGCTGGGGCCGAATACTACGAAACCCAGCATCAGCAGCGGGCGTTACGCGCCGCCAAGCGCCGAGCGGCGCAACTGGGCTACCAACTGGTGCCCATGGTCAATGACCATGCTTCCGCACCGCCCCACGGAGTGGAGGTAGCGGCGTGACACTTCCGGTTAGTCTATAGTCCAGGGAAGGTCCCCGCCGCCCGTTCCACACAGCCCTTGGCCTGCGGAGAGCGGGCGAAGATCTGTCGGATCCCCAGTCCCTGCAGGGACCTGGGGAACTGGGTGGCTTCCGCTGCGGTCTCCGGCTGGCGGGTGTTGTGCTTGAATACCGCGTGGCGGTCGCTGTACAGCGCCAGGGGAATGCCCCAGCGTTCGATCAGCCCCTGCATCAGGGTGAAGTAGCTGCGGGTGTCCTCCTCGGGGCTGAATACCGCGTTGGCCACGGCACTGGTGGCATCGTCCACCGCCAGGAGCAGGGTGAATTGGGGTCCGTCATCGCCCAGCCACCGGTGGAAACTGCCGTCGATCTGCACCAGCATCCCAGCCTGGGGCATCCGTGGTCGTCGCACCCGATGCTTGGGCGGACGCCGGTGGCGCGGGCTGGCAATGCCCGCACGGGTCAGGATGCGCCGCACGGTGGGCCGGCTCAGGTCGATGCCCTCCCGGTCTCTGAGCAACTCGGTGAGGTGGGTGTGGTTGGCTCCGGCGTAGGTGGTGCTGGCCAGCTGGACCACCGCGTTCGCCTCGTCGTCAGCAACGGCGTTGCGTGGTTTGCGGCCGCGGTTCCCGTGGGCAAGTGCGGCGGCGCCATCCCTCCGATAGGCCGCCAGAAGTCGCCAGGCATGGCGTTCACTCACCCCCAGGATCTCGGCGGCCTGGGCCACCGGTAGCTGGTGTTCCAATACTGAGTTGAGCACGTGGAGTCTCGTCTGTTCTAGGGGGCGTCGTCAAAAGAGTTTGCTCCAGATCATCACTGCCCGGAGTTGGCAAATGGCCAGGTATGACGCCGCTCTCTTGGCATAACGGGTCGCCACTCCGCGCCACTGCTTGAAGTCCAAGAATCCGTTCTCCACCAAGTGCCGCAACTTGTACAGTGCCTGGTCGTAGTCCCGCTTTTCCCTCCGGTTGCTTTTGGGCGGTATCACCGGGTTCATTCCCGATGCCCGAGCGGTGGCTATGATTTCATTGGTGTCATAGGCTTTGTCCGCCAGTAGACACTCCGCCTCTATACCCTCGATCAGGGGCAACGCCAAAGAGCAGTCGGCCACCGTGCCTCCAGTAACCGCCAGCCTTACCGGCATTCCGTGGGAGCCCACCGCCAGGTGCAACTTGCTGTTCAGCCCCCTTTGGTGCGGGCAATAGCCTGATTTCCGCCCCGAGCGCCGGCACTGTGGGGATGGGCCTTGATGTAGCTGGCGTCTATCATCAGGCACTCGAAATCAGGGTCATCCATCACTTCCTCCAACAGTCCGGCCCACACACCCCGGTCCCGCCAGCGGCAGAAGCGGCGGTGGGTGTTCTTCCAGTCTCCGTAGTCCGGGGGCAAATCGCGCCAGGGAGCGCCGGTGCGCAGAACCCAGCAAACGGCGTCGATAAACCGCCGGTTGTCATGGGCCGGCCGACCTCTCTTGCCTGCTCCCCCGGGCAGGTACAGCCTCAGCCGCTCCCAAACACCGTCTGTCATATCGTGGCGCCGGTGCGCTGCCGTCATACTCCCCACCTTCCACACTCTCCCTGTTACCGGCAATTTACCACCCTCTCACTGTTTTGACGACACCCCCTAGCTGGTTCAATATCAAGTCCTTCATCGGACTGACATTTTCCCTGACCAGTTAGCTACTGACCGAATCGTAGACCATCGACATCGCAATGGCTTCAAAACGCGACCAGCCTGGTCCATTGCAGCATGTCGTCAAATACGTGAAGGAAGGTAGACGACGTGAGTACGCATGATATTCGGGTGGTGGCCGCCCAGGAGGGAATTCCCGCAATCCGATGTACCCCTAATCCACCGGAACCGCAGCAGCGGGCGGCGGCCACATCACCAGTGGGCCCGGTCTTCGTCGACGGCGCACCCGGCACCGGCAAGACCCACACCCTGCAGGCCCGAGTTGCCGCGCTGGTGGAGGCGGGCGCAGACCCAAACAGCATCGTCGTACTGACGAAAACAACCCTTGCCGCCGAAGAGTTCGCCGTGACATTGGCCGATATACCCGAGATGGAAGGACGGCTCGCTGGCATCTTCGTTGGAACCTTCCACACGTATGCTCGCAGTTTCACCCGCCAAATCGGCGCCCAGGCCCTTGGCATCGATCCCGCCTACACCGAATGGGGCCTCGACCAATGCGCGCTTGCCCTGGAGCAACTGGCCAGCGACCACTCCAGCGTGAATTGGAGCCGCAACAAACGCCGCAAAGCGCACCAGCTGTTGCAGTGGCACTCACGGAACCGAACTCGCACCGATCTCCCACAGATACCCCCGGCCCATGATTTCTGGCGCGAACTCGTAGATGAGTACACTGCCGCGAAACGACAGCAACATGCCCTCGATGGTCAAGACCTCCTGGACGTATTCGTCGAGACGCTACGGAAATATCCAGAGGTTCGCGATGTCTGGCGCCAACATAAAGCCCAGCACCTGTTGATTGACGATTTTCAGGACGTCACGCCGGTGCAATACGAGCTAATCCGGCTGCTGGCCGGCCCGGAGGACTCCGTAGTGGTCGCCGCCGACCGGAATTCGGCCGTCCTTTCCAGCCGCGGCGGGGATACGCGAGCGATCGGTCGGTTCCTGTCTAACTTTGGAAACACCAGCCGACTCCGCCTGACTATCAACCACCGGGCGACGACATCGTTGTTGGCGGCGGCGAAGGCGCTCCAGGATTCTCCCACGATGGCCGGTGTGCGGGCCATGGAACAAACGTCGGCCAGCGAGTCGGGAGACCCGCCGCGTTTGGTGGTCCACAACGGGCCCATCTCCCAGCTGGACCAGAAGGTTGTAAGCATACTGATGGAGCACTATGACGAGGACGACTACGACTACAATGACATGGCCTTCCTGTATGCGGACTCCGCCTCTGCTCAACGACTCACCGCCCGCCTGAGAGCACTGGGCATTCCCTGCCGAGATCTGGGCCGTCCGGCCCAACCGGCCGCACCTGACCTAGTGGCCGTCCAGAACCTGCTGATCCTCGCTCTCAACACGCGCGATGCCGTGGCCATGCACAACGCGTTGGCGGCAGGATTGAGCAGATCGCAGCAAAAGAACATTGCCGACGCCATGAGAACCTTGCGAGAAATCGCGCCAGATCATGGCGTCGATCTGCTCAGGGCGGCTCGTCTATACGTGCAGAACAGAGCCGGAAGCACCGTGATCACACGCCGCATGGAGTTCATCATCGACACTGTGCCCATCCTGCAAGCCGCCATGGCCCAAAATGGTTCCGGCATGGAGGACCTCATCCGCTTGGCCTACGCACAGTTTCAAGAGAACGCGCTGTCTAATTCGCCTCCCCAACCCACGGCAGACCTTCAGCGTTTCTTCGACATTGCCGACCGCATCGCCGACGCAGCAACGCCCCTGAGTGAGCAGTTCCTCAAACTGTTCGACCTTCTGTCCGATGCCAGCGATCCGTTCCAACGATCATCGTTGACCGTCGGTTCTGTGGGCGGCTATCGCGCCATCACGCTGTGCCCCATACAAATGGCGCAGGGTTTCCAGTGGCGAGTGGTATTCCTGCTCGACTGCGTGGACGAGAAGATGCCTGGCCCCGCCGCCGATGGCGATGAGGATGTCCTCCACGGGGCCCAGCGGCGCTTCTACGTAGCCGTCACCAGGGCCATGGATCTGCTCTACGTCTGCTGTCCGCTGGTTGACGACAACTGCGCCCGGCAGACGCCTAGCCGATTCATAGCGGCTCTGGAACCTGTCCTGGAAGACATCGGAGCGCTCTAAACGCGCGTTCCTTCGAGTTAACGTCGCTGAGCGCATTTTCCGCACGATTTGGTGATAGCCCCCCCTGATGTGGCCGGCCAATGCTGGGATTCCTCCAAGTTAAGCTCTCGGCTCGGGGACTCGCGAACAAATCCCCAGGATTGCTGCTTCCCGCAAGTTGATCATGCTCGTACTCGTAGAGTTCCATCATATCCCCCTGAGGATGGTCCGGAGCACGCCATTGCTTATGCAGATCAGGATAGATTCACCATCTCACCGAACCGGCTCCATCCTTCCATGGGAGCGCGAGAACTGAAGCGACTCAACGGGGTCGTCAGCATGCGGATGCCGGCCCCCGCCTCGTGGAAGATCTTTTCCACCTTTTCGTTCCTGACCATCCAGAGCACGGCGGGAGGTTTGTCATCACCCGGGAAGAAAATCCGGCGATCCGGCGCGGCATACCGGGAGAGTCTTATGGATATCCTTTTGAGAAACTCCGCGCTCAGTTCGACCTCGATGTAATACCATCCCGGTCCAAACGGCCCTTTTTTCAGATACATCAGGCCATCGGGGTTGACGCCTCCTCCCGGAAAACGTTCCGTACATCTCGGTCCCGCCGCCACCGGGCATTTCGCCTTGGCGAACGCGGCCATGACGCGGATCACCATATCCTCGTGTCGCCGTTGTGCCCGGTACTCTTTGTCGTTCCACGTCAACGCCCGACTGCTTCCAGTCGACATCTCGCGCCTGACCCGATCGCGCTCCACGATCAGGTTCACTGCGGCGGGTCCGGCACCGTACCGCACATCGGGTTTCACAGTCGAATTAATCGGCCCTGTGGATCGGGCCGACGCGGGACGCTCCAGTTCCACGCGCTCGGCCATTTTGCTCGGCGTCAAGACTTCGAGGGCGTCGTTCGAACGGTCCAACCTTTCGCCACCCGCGAGACCGGCCAGATTGGTGACCCGGGAGCCGGGCCATTGCGTCAGCAGATCCAGCGTTCTATGGAGGGTCAACCCGTCCGGACGGGATGCCAGCGAGGCGGCGAGCCGCCTTTCCCAGGGCCAGGAACCCAAATTCCGGTCCGTCAGAGGCCAGTAGATCCACCCCCGGCTTTTCAGAGGCGGAATCGGACCGTGTGCCCATTCACCGGTCGACACGCAGTATGTCTTCACCCGGCGGGTCATCCCCGCGCGATATGCGGCGCGACGCACCAACTCAGCCTGCCAGAGATCACTGGTCACGAAGACGATCGCCGTCGGGATGGCGGTCGGCTGAGGCACGGACGGATCCAATGTCGAAACTCCCATGCGCCGCAGGTCGGCGTCGATTGACAGCATTCTCTTGTACAGGGCGTGCTCGGTTTCCCAATGACCCGACCAGATCAGAGCGATCCACGTCTCGGGATTCAGGCGCACTGCCGCGTCGACGGCATCGCCGAATATCCATTGGAACCCATGGATGCCGCGATCCCCGCAGCACTGGGCAGCCACCTGGTAGAAGTGCTCCACCATGGGCAGGTGCTTGAGCATGGTCGACAACCCCCAGGGGCTGTTCCAGCCGGCGCAACCGCCCCCGATCTCGCGCGCCAGATCTTCCGTGAGTTACTGACGCTGCGCCGGCCGATGGGTCGCCGCCAGAGTGCAACCCCCGATTTTCTCCTGTTCCGCCAAATCGTTGGTGTGCGTGCGGATTGTTCGAGCGCTCAGCTTCAGGCAACCGGCCCGGTCAGCGATGCTGGACAGAGGCATCTGGTACAACGCGACCTTGTTGCGCTCTGAAACGGGCATATTCGCGGCATTGAGGTTCCTGTTCCATGCGTGCATCGGGCATCCTCCGGTTCATGCTGGTGACGACGCTATCAGCCGGGCGGCGAACCGCGTTTTGATGTTTCAATCGGAGATGCGCCTTGGAATGCGAACTTCGGCAACGGTTTGGGCACGGCACCCGCGCGACCCGCCCCTCTCCGGTTTCGGGCGGGTCGCGCGTTGCCGACCGGGTGTTGCCGACCTCAGCCCCAATCTCAACCTCAAACCTTCAGGAGAACCCAATGGAACCCATCAAACAACCCGACGAACAGCAGCGCGAGGACCCCGGCCTGCGAGCGGACATCGCGCTTTACGACGCTCTCATCGCCAGCAATCTGCCGGGAAAGGTATACTTTGACCTGCATGTCCGCCAGCAGGTCGATATATTCGCCTGGATACCGGGACAGGGCCGTTTCGCCTTCGAGGCGAAGGGCAGCCTGCACTGGATAGAGGACGGCCGGTGGCAATATCTCGACAGCAGGAACAAGGCCAGCGAAGCCCGACCCACGCCAGCCGACCAGGCCAGAAGCGGAGCGCTGGCGGCCAGTGACGCCCTTGAGGACCGCCTCAACGGACACAAGCCGTGGATCCACGCGGTGCTGGTGCTGACCAACGTGGCCGAACCCGATCCCAACATCTCCCGCCTGGCCTGGGACCGCCACGTTCACGTGATCTGGGGCCTGGAGGACATCGACGCACAGCTGACGGACATCATCAACAGGGCTCGGGACTATCACCCTCCCACTGAGCTGGACATTGAGGCGGAAGCCGCCGGCTTCGAATACCGCAACCCGCCTCCGAACTGGGAGCCCAGGGTGCCGCCAGGGCGAGTCGGCGAGATAGCGACCCGCAGGCCGCCCCAAGCGCCGCCCCAGGAGCCGGTTGCCGCTGCTCCCTGCTCAATCGTGATCAACAACTATGGGAAGATCATCATTCAGCAGCCGTCGGCTCTCGGCGACCAAGGGCTCCTGCTGCGAAACGCGGGGTTCGACACGCTGCCGGAGGCGACGTACGGGGCAACAGCGACGCCTGACCCTTCCCGCGCCGCCGCCGGCCACGACGATCCCTTCGACGACGAAATGCCAAATTGGTGATCACCCACCGCCACCGCACCGAGGTCATCCGTCATGGCTATTGCTCCCTTTATACTCCTGCGGCATCCGCCCCTGGACCGCCAGCAACTCTCCGTCGTTGCCCATGGGTCCGGTCCGATGCTCATATTGGCCGGTCCCGGTTCGGGCAAGACCACCTCCATCTGCATGAGGGCCGCCAACCTGCTGGCGACAGGCCAGGTCGAGCCGCAGAACCTCCTGCTCTGCACCTTCACCCGAAGCGCAGCCCTGGAGATGCGCGGTCGACTCATGGTCGCCGCCCGCGCCGCCGGCTACGCCCGGGACGTGTCGCGGGTTCGGGTCGCCACCATTCACGGCTTGTGCCGGTGGCTCCTTTCGGCCACAGAGGCGATGACTGGGGCTCGTCAACCTCGTCAAATACTCGGCGCCCGGGATCAGCTGGAGCTTCTGCTGGTCCACCATCACCGGATCTTCGGTCCCGACCTGGAGGTATTGGATCAATACGGATGGGGCCAGCCGCAGTACGTCGCGGGGCAAGCCCGCAGGTTCTTCGACCGCATCGCCGACGAATGCATCGACGACCAGGCTCTCGTCAGTTCCGGAACCCCTTTCCTGGAGGCTCTGGGTCGAAGCCACCGGCGCTATCAACAGTTGCTCGCGGAGCTGGACGCCGTCGACTTCGGCGGCCTGCAGAGGGAGGCGCTGCTGCTGCTGCTGCGCAACCGTACGTTGGCCGGCCGTCTGGGTTTCGTTTTTCGCCACATCCTGGTGGATGAGTATCAGGACACCAACTTTGCCCAGCAGGAGATCCTCTTTCGGCTGGCCGAGGCGAACCGCAACATCTGCGTAGTTGGTGATGAGGACCAGTTGCTGTACCGCTTCCGAGGCGCCAACCCCGACGGGTTCGGCGCCTTCCGCCGGCGCTTTCCCGATGCTGCAACCCACCGCCTCACCGCCAACTATCGGAGCCATCGCCGGATCGTTGATTTCTGCAATCTATGGATCGGTTCCTTCGACTGGAGCAATCCCGCCCCGGGCGGCGCGCCGTTCCGCCATCCCAAACTCATCGTGCCCCGGGCTGTTCACGCCAACGACAACCACCCGGGCGTCATTTCCGTTCTGGACCACGACCAGGACGACGAGGGTCGCCAGATGGCTGAATTGCTGCATCTCGTGAAAGGCCAGGGTTTCATCGGCGACTTTGACGAGGCGGCCGTCCTGCTGCCCAGCGTCAAGGAACGGTACAGCCGTCGCTTGGTGGAAGCCCTGCGAGGCTCCGGAATACCGGTTCATCTGGTGGACGGCGAGGATCATTCCGATAATGCCGGCCGCGATCGGGCGGCCGATCTGCGCCGAGTTGGTCACCTGCTGCTCACCACCATACACCGGGCCAAGGGTAGGGAATGGCCGGTGGTGTTTGTAGGAGGTCTCCACGTCGCCGATCTGCGCACCGACGAATTGGAGGTCGAGCTGGGCCCGTACTTGACCCGGTCGCAGACTGAGCCGTCGGACCGTACCGGCGTGTATGACCTGGTCCGCCAGTATTTCGTTGCCTTCTCCCGCGCCCAGAGGCTATTGGTCATCACCGCCCAGCGGGGACCTCACCCCATATTCACCTCCATCTGGGATACCGTTCCCTCATGGACCTTGGTGGATCTCCGGCTGCTGTCCGGTACCGGCAAATTTTCGGACCCAAATTGTCTGCCTCCGGCCGTTGCTGACGGGTGGTTACAAATGGTCGTGCCCAGAAACGCAACGCTCATCCTGCAGCCATCCTCCGAAAGCCCTCCCCCGAATGGCGTTCACACCAAACCGCCGGCGCTGCACGGCGCGCGGCGAATGCTGATGAAAGTGCCAATCGAGATAAGATAGCCTCTCAGATACTCCGTGACCATCAACGTCCCTGCGAAGGGAAACCATTTGCACCCTGACATGTCAGCTCTGTTCGAAGCCATCCCCGGTACTCGGCTACCCCGCATCCCGTTGGGAATGTTCGTCTTCTGCGTGGCTGAAACGCCTGCCGTCTTGGTATCCGACCCCGTGGGGGATATGTGGCATCGGGCAACCGCCGTCAGCAACCGCGTCATGCAGAAGCTGGATATCGCCGCTGACGTGATCCCCGCGGCCAAGTTCCCCGATATAACGCTCGATGAGAACACCCTGATGGCACCCCAGGGAGAGGAAGGTGCAGGTACTCTGTGGCCAGGGCGGCGAGGTCCAGCGGCTGGCCAACCTACCCGACGGACCTGGGGGCTAATCTCCAGCTCGTAAGGCGGTTCATCCAGCGGGAGGTCGAGGTCCTGTGCCGGCCGGAATCCCGGGAGGAACAGATCTGCGGGATCGGTTGCGGAGGATTGCTCCCAGGGATCTCCCCAGAAGGCATCGGGTCGGGTCGGCGCCTCAGCTATCGAGCGGGCGGAGACCGTGAACATCTAAATCAACATCGTCAACGGTAGCTGCGAGGAACCATACCTGGCCACCGCGTGGGACAGGCGAAACAATCTTACTCGGGACACCTACCCCGATGAGCGCCTCGCGCCTTGCAGGCACGTCGAAACGGATGCACATTCGCACCATCTGCGCAAAAATAATCGGCAGTAACTGTTTAGACTTGAGGGAAATGGAGCGGTTATCGGAAGGAGCTGAGGGGGTTGTGGCCTCGTGCGCACCAGGTGCCGAAGATTGAGGCTAGGGTCATCTTGGTGTCGGTGCCCTGGGGTGAGCGGGTGCCACCGCTGATTTTGCGGCTGATGACCACGTGGCGGAGGCTACGTTTGGCGGCGTTGTTGTCCGTGCGCTTGACCTGGCATGGTACAATGCCTATACAAGCCTATGGCTTCCATTGACTACCAATGTAGTTTTTCCGACGATACCAGAATCGTCTCATCATCCGTCCAAAAAAGGACGGTTTGCCGGGCAGAGCCGCTGCCCCCCGTGTGATGAACGGGCCCCCGCGAAGCATTCGTCTGCTTCATCATTTCCCAACGTGGTCACCGCAGACCGCCTGGAGCCCTTTGTTGCGCGGGTAGGCGATGGGGTCAATCTACGGGACGGTAGAAAGACGATGGTATCGGTGACAGAACGCCTATTGAGGCGTGACGAAGTGGAAAGGATCACTGGGCTCTCGCGATCAACGCTCTACACGATGATGAGACACGATAAATTCCCGGCTGCCGTTCGAATCAATGAGCGTGCGGTGGGATGGTTTGAGTCGGAAGTGATGGAATGGGTCGCCTCAAGACCCAGGGCAACCAGATTCAACCGAGTGTGAGTCGTTGACGGCTCGTGACCGTCGCACACAGATTGTAAGTAATTCGGGTAATCGGCGCATCGGTTACGGGTACCTACGTTTCAGATAGCCACGTCGAATACGTCCGGAGTCGCGCCTGTACGGCCTGTCCCACCCCACCGTGCACAAAGGAATTCGCGCCTCCGCGAACGTATGGCAAGATCGTCAGGAGCCGACGTGAATAGCGGCAATCGTATGAGGTCACGGCACATTGCCAGACACCTGGTGCTGGCTGGCGTCCAAAAAGTGCCTGCCTACGGCCCGGACCGGGGATGACGGTCATTCTGGTGAAATCGTACTGGGTGAAAGACCCGGCACATGGGCACGGCGCGCCCCGTTCAATGCCCTAAAGGCAAAACGATCGTCGTTCCGACGCGCTGGCGAGGTGTATGTTTCAGCGGTACAGTGCAACCTGGTTGCCTTACTTGTCGGACTTCCTTCGCCCGGCTGCTGCTGACGGCGTCGAGCCTGAGACACGGGTTCGCCGTCAATGGTGGTAGCAATCTTGCTTGCCGCCAAAACGTGGCCAGCTAATCGCCGCGGAACGCGGAGAGGCTACTTGGATATCATCCTTCCGTTTCAGTGCCCATCACGAACGACGCCCACTGTTCCATCACCGGCGTGCGGAGCCCGAGAAGATCCGATCGCGCGTACGCGGCTTCGGTATCATTTCCCACACCGTGGGCCAATGCGGTTTCTTGAACATCCCATGAGATCTCGTCGCATTCCCGGCACCAATCTTTGAAGTTGCTGCGGAAACCATGGGGAACTGCGGCAATATTCAAACGTTTGAGGAGATTGACCAGCGTCATGTCAGAAAGGGATTTTCCCGATTTTGATGGGAAAATCAGGTCGCATTCGCTCTGCCGCCATTCCTCTGCAGCTTGTAGCACCTCCATGGCCCTCGAAGACAACGGCACCCTGTGTTTCACTCTTCTTTTCATGCGCTCGGCGGGCACGGTCCATACGCGAGATTCCAAGTCTATTTCTGACCACGTCGCGCGCCGCGCTTCGCCACTACGCGCTGCGGTCAGGACCAGGAACCGAAAGCATAACCGAGTCGGGGATCCAGCGGAGGAGCACGAGACCTTCTCGATCGCTTTCGGTACGTCCCGCAAATTAAGCGCTGGCTGGTGCTGCTTTGCTCCCGAATTTTTAGGCAGCACTCGAGTTATGTTTTTATTGGCCGGGTTATCGCCCTTGTATCCCTGCACTATCACCCAGTCAAACACGGCCGCGATGCGTTGCCGGACCCGTTTCGCCGTCTCGTGCAGTCGTCCATATGGGCTCCAAGACAGCGATGACGTCTCTCGGTTCGATGTCAGAAACCGGCATGTCACCTATGTATGGGTAAGCGTAGGTCCCGAGGCTCTGAGACCATTGATAGGCGTGCTTATCATTGGTCCATTCGGGCCGTAGCATCTCAATGACTGTCTCCGCGGCCTCCTCGAAAGTGGGCGTGGGGGGACGGTGACGTTCCCGCTTGGCCGCTCGCTTTTCGCCCAGCGGATCCCGGCCTTGGCCGATGGACCGACGGTTTTCCAACGCGGCCTGCCGGGCCTCCGCGAGAGTAACGGTGGGAAACCCCCCGAGCCCCAAATTGCGCCTGGTGCCGTCGATGGTCACCCGCTGAAACCACCGTCGCGCCCCGGATTTGTCGATGCGGAGATACAGCCCGGCGCCGTCGTGGTAATCACCGGGGTCTTTGACGTTATGCGCGAACGTCGCGGTAAGGGCGAAGCGCCTCTTGGAAATGGTCATGTGGGGCACCGTCCTGTGTACCAATCGTGTACCATGGAACTGCCCGATGTTACTGGATTTTGTCGGCCTTTACAAGACAGTAAAAAGGCGGTAACTGTTCAGAGTTGGTGAGGCGAATTGGCGGAACTTGGTGTGCGGGTGGCTGGCGCTGAGGGTGGTGGTTATGTCATATAACTGGGATGGATACCGAAATCGATCTCAGGACTGCCGACCGGGATGTTCTGATTGGCATCATCGTCCGACAGCAGGCCATCATTGAGCGGCTGGAGAAATGCATTGCCCAGTTGGAAGGGCAAGCCAAACCCCAAGGCTCCCGCCGGATGCCCGGTCTGAAACCCAAAGCAGACCGGAAGCCAGCCCAGTCCAAGGAACCTCGCAAACCCCGACCTCACGGCTTTGCCCGAGCCCGTATGACGCCCACCCACCGAGTGGAGCATGTGGTGGAGCAGTGTCCCGACTGCGGGACCCAGTTGTCTGGGGGTTGGGCCCAGCGCACTCGGGAGGTGATCGACCTGCCGCAGGTTCCGGCGCAGGTAACCGAGCACGTTTACCTGACCCGCACTTGTCCCCGCTGCCGACGCTGCTGTGTTCCCAAAGCGCAACTGGACGGCGTGGTGATGGGCAAGCAGCGCCTGGGGATCAACGTCATCAGCCTGATTGCGGTCCTGCGGGAGGAAGCCAGGCTGCCGTTGCGCACCATCCAGTGGCACCTGGATACCGTGCATGGGCTACAACTCAGCCTGGGGGCCATCGTGGCGGCCACACAGCAAGTGGCTGGCAAGGCCCAACGGGTGGTGGCGGACATCCTGGAACAGGTCCGAGGCAGTCCGGTGGTCCACGCCGATGAGACGGGTTGGCGACAGGATGGACACAACGGCTACGTGTGGACTTTCAGCACCCCCAACCTGCGGTACTTCCTGCGACGGAACCGGGGCAAGGCGGTAGTGGACGAGGTTTTGGGCGACGATTTCGCCGGTGTGCTGGTCAGCGACTTTTACGCCGCCTACCACCACTATGCGGGTCCCAAACAACGCTGCTGGGCCCACCTGCTGCGGGACATCCACGACCTGCGATCACTCTACCCAGATGATGGATCGCTGTCCCAGTGGGCTGACGCCGTCCACCAACTCTACCGTCAGGCCACGGCCTTTACCCACCCCGCAGAGCAACAACGCCGCACCGCCAAAATGGCCCTGGAAAGACGATTGCTGGTCCTCTGCCGTCCCTTTCTGGATGACCCGTCGGCGGTCCAGGCCAGGCTGTGCCGACGCATGGAGAACCACATCAAAGAACTCTTCGTCTTCGTGGCCGAACCGGAGGTGCCGCCGGACAACAACGCCGCCGAGCGCAGCCTCCGCCATCTGGTGGTCAGCCGCAAGGTCAGTGGGGGCACCCGCTCGGACCGGGGTACTGCCACCAAGATGACGCTGGCGTCAATCTTCGGCACCTGGCGGGCACAAGGTCTCAACACCCTCAACGCCTGCCGTCAACTACTCGCTTCCCCTCAAGTCTGAACAGTTACAAAAGGCCCTGTCCTACTTGCAGACAGGGCCAATCGGCGTGATGTCAAGTTCCGGAAGGCGGGGGAGTGGTGGAGCTGGCGGGAATCGAACCCGCTACCTCTTCAATGCCATTGAAGCGCTCTCCCAAATGAGCTACAGCCCCGTTCGAAGGAACAGCCAACGACCGTTGGTCTTCCACTATTTTAGCAAATAAGCACCGCCGATCGCAACCGGAGTTCCCGATGCGAAGCCGCGTTGAACGTCAAGCCGAGACGCGTTTCCGGCGGTTGGTAATGTAGTCCACCAGGACGTATTCACCAAGATTTTCGCTGCTGCTGTAGAAGGCACGGCCGCGATTGATGCGGGTCATCCGATCGACGAAGTTGACCAGCTGATAGCTGTTCTCCAGCATGAAGGTGTTGATGACGATGCCCTCCTGCGTGCAGCGACGCACTTCTTTTAGGGTTTCCAACTCGGTGCGGTAGCTTGGCGGGTAGGAGAAATAGGCTTGATCGCCTTCCAGGTGGGCGGTGGGCTCGCCGTCGGTGATGACCAGGATCTGGCGGGTGCCGCCCTTCTCGCGAGACAATAGTTTGCGTGACAGCATCAGGGCGTGGTGCAGGTTGGTGCCGGAAACCCAGTTGTTCCAGGTCAGGCTGGCCAGGTCCTCTTCCTGCAGCTCCCGCGCATAGTCGGAAAACCCGACGACATGCAGGGTGTCCCTGGGGTATTGCTGCCGTATGAGCGCGAACAGGGCCAGCGTCACCTTCTTGGCGGCCGGCCAGTTGTTGAACAGGCCCATGGAACGACTCTGGTCGAGCAGGACAATGGTGGCGGCCCGCGTCATGTGCTCGTTACGGTAGATCTCGAAGTCGTCGGGACGCAGCTTGACCGGAACCTGAGGTCCGCCGCGGACGATGGCGTTCTTGACGGTGGCCTGCAGATCGAGCTGCAACGGGTCGCCGAATTCGTAGGTCTTGGTGTCGCCGAGGACATCGCCGCCAGCGCCGCGGGTGTTCAGGTCGTGGTTGCCGATGCGGTCTTTCTTGAGGTGCTGGAACACCTCGCGCATGGCCTTCTGGCCGATACGTCGGATGCCTCTGGCGGTCAGACTGAGCTTGTCGTCGTCGGTAATGTATCCAGCGTCTTTCAGTAATTGGCGTAGCCGATCTAGCTCCTCCCATGCTCGCCGGGCTTCTTCCCCCAAGAGTTCGGCCAGTTGCTCGGGGTCGACATCGTCGAGGTTGCCGGTGCGCATGGCCTGCTGCAGAGATTGTTCCAGTTGGTCCAGCGACTGGAGCTGTTGCATGGCCTCCATGGCCTGCTCCAAGGTCATGCTGTCATCGCCTAGGAACGGGTACTGGCGCGCCAGGTCATCGGGCGGCATAAGGGACTGCATCAGGCTGGCGAACTCTGACATTTCATCCATGAGGCGAGGGTCCATGGCCGACTGCATTGCGTCTTCAAGTTCTCGGCGCATGTCGGGGGACAGGCTGTCCATCAGCGATTGCATCTGCGCCATCTGCTGCTGGATGCGTTCCATGAGTTCGTCGAGACTCTGAGGTGGGTCGTCGCCGAACATCGGCCCCCACTTCTGCATGAAGCCTTCGAAATTGGGATCACGGCCCTCCATGCGGTCCCGGAGCATTTGGTTGAGGTCCTGCATCATTTGACGCATGGCCTCCATCTGCTCGGGGGTCATGTTCTGCATCTGGTCGCGCATATCTTGGGATACGTTCTGGGCCATTTGGCTTTTCAGCATATCCAGCAGTTCCTGGAACATCTGCTGCGCGTCCGGGTCCATGAAATCGTAGTCCATCAGCTCTTGGATCTGTCCGCCCAAGCTGTCCGGCAGGTCGTCCAACCGGTCGAGGTTGCGCTGGGCGCGATCCCGAAGCAGCCGGTTGAGCGCCCGTTGCTGCTCCTTGCTTTCCATGTCGGAGGGCTCCGGCTGGTTGGCGACTTCGTCCAGCCGACGCTGGATACCCTCGCGCTCGGTGCGGAGAATGTCGTCCATCCGCTCCTTGAGGTCGTCCACCACGGAGTCCAGGTTACTTTGCTGGAGCTGCTGGCGACGCTGCTGCTTGAGCTGTTCCATGAGTTGGCGCAGGTTGGGCATCTGGGAACCGTCACGGTTCTGCATGCCGTTTCGGAAAAGCTCGCGCAAGGCTCGCGTCAGGTCACCGTGCTGCAACAGGTCGTCCGAGAGTGCGTCCATCACCTCGCTGGCATCTACGTCGAAAATCTGCTGGGTGCCATCCCATTGGGAGTAGCGGTAGCGTTGGTACAGCATTGGGACCTCCGGCTGGGCCGGCGCGGGTGAATGGCAAGAATGGCGGGATGATAACACACGGGACGACGGCTCCCCCGCCGACCCGGTGTGGCCGAACTGCGTTCAGCCGAAAAGGCGGTTGAGCCACGCGACGAACGTTTGGGAGAGTGGGCCGGTTACTTCTAGGTCTTGAGTTCGAACAGCCAAGCCCATCTGCCTAGGATCTTCGCGAGTTGCCAACCATGCGTAGATTTTAGCGCGGAGGGCCTTGTTGTCGGCGAATCTACGCTCAGAGAGTGGTATCTGGTCTACATAGCGGCGTGCCAACGGCCAGACCCGGTCATCCGCAGCAATCATTTCAGCCACGAAATCCTCCAACTCTCCGAGCGAAACGTTGTCCGGCATTATCCAGATGCCAACACGCGGACTACCAGTCGCGGTGTTTTCAGGAATAACCGTCTCCGCAGTGTTCGGCTGTGCGGGGATCGGAGAAACTGATCGCTGTGCGCTACGGATTTGGTTGCGAACGCGATGCCAATTTTGGAGGGGAATGGTATCTGCATCCACCATTATGCCGACGGCGGGGCGGGCAGGCTCGTCGATGTGGCCGCTGATGTGTTCAATAACGTCGTCAATGCCCTCATACTCTTTTATTGCGAAACTGAGCGTCGGGTCGCAGCGTTCTGATAGGTGCCTGATAACGTGCTTATCGTTGGGTCCTTCGACCAACAGAAGCGGATCTGATGGTCTTGGATCAAGATTTATCATCGATCAGCGCACCTCAATATCGCTTCGGGCTACGACGGCCAGTCGCGACTCATCGTAAGTAATCGCCCGCAAGCCAACCGGCACGCGCTCGATCCGGACCAGGAGCCCTTCCACGTCCTCCAGCTCGTTGGCCGCCTGAGCGAAACCCACCACGCAGTCCCAGCTGTGGGTGGTGGCGATGACCTGCACGTTGTTGCGCTCCGCAGTCTGCAGCACCATGTTCCAAAATTTGGCCTGGATGGAATGGTGGATCCCATTTTCTGCCTCGTCGATGAGGAGGAAGCCACCGCTGCTTTTGGCCAAGGCAAGACCCACGGCGTAGGTACGGAACGCTCCATCTCCCAATGTGCGCAACGGTACTTGATAGTCTGTGCCCCGTACCTTCGCCATCACACGGCGTGGTTGTATTGCTCCAGTACCGGGAAATGGTTCCAGAGCCGCGACACGGTCGACTACTACGTCCGCTATCAAGTTCAGTGCTTCAAGGGCCCGATCCTCATGGGCAGTGAGGGCGACTTTGTTCCAATATTCTTCGACTGTCTCATCGGTCGGTCGGTTGGGCCCGAAGGTGCTGCAGGGAATTGCCGCCGGAACGGGATCAAGCAAAAAATGAAGCCTTTCACGCCATGGCCCGCTTGCCCCGAACTGCATTTCTAGGTGGACATATTCGGACACGTCCATCGGGAATGGAACTGGCCGGCCCATCCTATCGTTGGAATAGAATTGCCGGATTTTGAGTGCATTGGCGTCGTCGGCTGGCCCGATAGAAATGGTTATCTCCGGTGAAGCCGGTCGATTTGTGAATAGGTTTGTCCGGTCAACGACCACTCTTTCTTGGTTATCGGCGCTTCTGATGAACGCGTCGCCCCTGTCTGTGAGCACCTCGCTGAACTCGTTGGTTAAGCCGCGGTCAGCCCAAACGCGCACCGCATCCAGCACCGTCGTCTTCCCTACGCCGTTCTTCCCGGTCAGCAGGGTTGCGCGACCCAGCCGCGGTATCGTCAGCTCGTCGATGCCGCGGAAGTTCTTGATGACGAGGCTGGGGAGGTGGAGGTTCTGGTCCGGCGTCGGTTCTGACATGGTGGCTCCCCTCGTGGCTGCGTGGCTAGGACCGCGATTGGCGCGGGTGGTTTTCCGATATAATCCCAGTCTAAACCATCATCTCGGCTCCACGAAAGAAATGACACAGGGAGGACGCATGAAATACGACGTTATTGTGGTTGGCGGCGGTGCCGCTGGTTCGACGTTGGCCAGTCGGCTGGCGGAGGATGCGAACACCTCGGTGCTGTTGCTAGAAGCCGGCAACGACTATCCGGACCTGGCCGTCTTGCCGGACGATGTCAAGTTCGGCGGCACCAGGTACGCAGAAGCCCAAGATTCCATTCACAACTGGGCGCTGCGGGGCACCATCACCGAGGAGCAGGGCGAGATCCACGTCGCCCAGGGCAAGGTTATCGGCGGTGGTTCGTCTATCAACGGCCAGGCAATGCAACGGGGTTTCCCTGAAGACTTCGACAACTGGGCCGCCATGGGCAACGATGAATGGTCCTATGACAGGGTGCTGCCCTTCTACCGGAAGATGGAGAATGACCTGGACATCCAGGACGACTACCACGGTTCGGACGGTCCCATGCCGGTGCGTCGGCGTCTGTCCGGCGCGTGGGCCGACATCCAGAAGGCCTTCCATGAAGCCTGCCTGGCCGAAGGCTACCCTGCTGTTGAGGATACCAACGGACCGAACCCGACCGGCGTGGGCGTGTCACCAACCAACAACCTGGGCGGCATCCGCATGAGCGCGGCCATGACACATCTGAACCCGATGCGACACCGGCTCAACCTGACGGTGCGGGGCAACGTGTACGTGCGCCGGGTACTGTTCGAGGGAAGCAAAGCCTTCGGCGTGGAAGCGGAGAGCGGCGGCGAAATATTCACCGTGGGCGCGGACAAGGTTGTGCTCAGTAGCGGGGCAATCCGGTCGCCCCAGTTGTTGATGCTGTCGGGGGTCGGCCCCGGGGAGCACCTGCGACAGTTCGGTATCCCGGTGATCCACGATAGCCCGGGAGTGGGGCAGGGTCTTTGGAACCACCTGAGCGCGCACATCACTTACAAGGTAAAGGATGGCAAGACGCTGACCGGTGATTTGGACGCGCCTCACTTTGGGCTGCACTATTCCTCCGAGGGGTCGGGCTACACCAACGACATGGTGCTGCGATCCAACACGGTGGTGGACGAGCGCGAGGAGAAAGTTGCAGGAGTGCGCACTCGGTACAACACGGGGGATGTGCCTCCGGACCGGGCAGCGCGCATTTCCTGCACGCTGGGGCTGCCCGACGGGTCGGGCTACGTCCAACTACAGTCTTCGGACCCAGACGTGCAACCGGAGTTCAACTATCAGTACCTGCAACATCCGAACGACATACGGCGGGTGCGCGACGGTCTGAGATTCGGCATACGGATGCTGGAATCGGAGGCGTTCAAGGACGTATACGACTTCCGCATCAGTCCGACGGACGAGATAATGGCCGATCAGGATGCGTTCGATACTTGGATACGGCAGATCGTGGGCACGGCGCGCCACGTTTCCGGCACCTGCCGGATGGGGCCGGACGGCGACGCCATGGCGGTGGTCGACCAGTATTGTCGGGTGCGAGGAGTCGAGGGTTTGTGGGTGACGGACGCCTCGGTTATGCCGCGGGTGCCGCGCTCGGGCGGCATTCACCCCACAGTCATCATGGTGGCGGAGCGAGTAGTGGACTGGATCGCGGCCGGGTAATTACGATCCCGTTGGATCACTAACGGCAAACGATCGACCCGGGCCTATTCGTCCGGGTCGATTACTATTTCGGGGTGCGTGTCGACCCCATAGCGGGCAAACACCTCGTTAATCTGAGCCATGTCGGCGCCGGAGAGGGCCCATTCCAGCGCGGCGACGTTGTCCTCCACCTCCTGAGCGGTGCGGGTGCCGACGAGGGCGACGCTGACGGCGGGATTGGACAGGACCCACCGCAACGCCAAGTGGGGCATCTTTTTGCCCCGCGCCTCGGCGATGGTCTTGAGGTCCTCCACGACCCGCAGGTTACGCTGGAAGTGCTCCTCGGCGAACACGCCGACATTCCAGCCCGGCCGTCCGCCGGTGGAGCGCCAGTCGTTGCCGCCGAAGGTGGTGTCCGCCGACATTGTGCCGGTCAACAGACCGAAGGCCAGCGGCCCGTAAACCATCACACCGGTGCCCTGCTGGAGGCAGTAGGGAAAGATTTCCTGCTCCATGCGCCGGTCGAACATGTTCAGGCCATACTGGACGATGTCGACGCTGCGCACCCCCTCGCATTCCTTGATCTGGTCCAGGGTGAAATTGGAAACACCCACGGCGCGAACCTTGCCCTGCTCCACCAGGCTGTCCAGCGCGTGCATGGTCTCGTCGAAGGGAGTGCTGACGTCCGGCCAGTGTATGAGCAGGACGTCAATGTAGTCGGTGCCCATGCTCCGCAGGCTCTGCTCCACGGAGGCGAGGACGGACACCATGCGACTGTCGCGACCCTTGGGTCGATCCGTATAGCCCACACCGCACTTGGTGACGACGATGACATCCTTGCGTCGTTCCCCCAGCGCCTTGCACAAAACGACTTCCGACTCGCCTCTGCCGTAGGCCGGAGCGGTGTCGAAGCAGTTAATGCCCAGGTCGATGGCGCGGTTAACCGCGGCGGCGAGCTCGGTCTGGGACACGTCCCCGTAGGTGCCACCCATCTCCCAGCAGCCGAAACCCAGGGCGGAGACGGTCATATCCGTAGGTCCGAAGCGTCGGTATTCCATGGGACTCCTCTTTACACCAGGTGACACGGTCGGAGACGGTGGTCGCTATCACTCGAGGTTTGGCCAAACTCCCCGGTTGGGTGACACACCCTCGTAGGCATTGGCGATGCGGAAAAGGTTTCCCTCTTCCCACGGGCGGGCGATGAACTGGAGGCCGATGGGGAGGCCTAGCTCGCTGAAACCGCAGGGCACGGTGATGGCCGGGAAGCCAGTCGCGTTCATCGGGCTGGTGTTGCGGGAGACGTGGCCGGAGCCGGGGCCGCGCACCTTCTGACGCCGTCCTTCCACGTCGATGGTATCAGCGTCGATGCGGGGCGCGGGCAGAGGCGTGGTCGGGGTCACGAGGAAGTCCACATCCTGAAGGACACGGGCGTGCTCCTCCTTGATGAGGCGCTGGACCTTCATCGCCTTGGAGTAATCGCGACCCAGGACGAACTGGCCGGCCAGTGTGCGGTAGAGCGTGTCGGGACCGTAATCCTCGCGACTGGACGCGATGTATGGCTCGTGGGTGACCACACTGTCGGCCATGCTGGAGAAGCGCAGGGCCCCCGCGTACTCCATCGTGGGCACACTGACCTCGCGGCTGGCGACGCCCAGCTCCTCCAGTGCAGCGATGGCGCGGCGTACGGCCTGCTCTACCTCTGGGTCGAGCAGCTCGAAATAGTAGTTCGAAGGTATGCCCATGGTGAGGCCGCTGATGCCTCGTTCCATCATGAGCGCGTAATCGTCCACTGGAACCGGAACGGTGCTGGGGTCGAGAGGGTCGTAGCCGGCGATGGCCTGTAGGACGAGAGCGCTGTCCCGGACGGAACGGGTCATGGGGCCAATGTGGTCACCGTTGAAACTGGTCACCAGTAGGCCGCGCTGGCTAACCCGTCCGAAGGTCTGCTTGAGTCCAACCACACCGCAAAATGCACCGGGCAGGCGCACGGACCCGCCCAGGTCGGTTCCCAGGGACGCGAAAGTCACGCCGGCAGCCACGTTGGCGCCGCCGCCGCCGCTGGAGCCTCCGGGGATGTGGTCGACGTTCCAGGGGTTGTGGACCGCGCCGTAGTGAGGGTTGTTTGAAGTTGCGCCGGCGGCAAACTCCTCCAAGTTTTCTTTGCCGATGATGATGGCGCCGGCAGCTTTGCAACGACGGACGACGTCGGCGTCTTCGTCTGGGACGTTGTCCCTCAGGACCTTGGTGCCGACAGTGGTGGTGATGCCGGCGGTGGCGATGTTGTCCTTGAGGCCGATGGGGATGCCGTGGAGTGGGCCGAGGTATTCGCCGCGGGACAGAGACTCTTCAGCCTGTTCGGCTTGGGCCAGGGCCTGCTCGCGCATGATGGTGATGAAGGAGTTGAGAGTGGGCTGGCGGAGCTCCGCCTCGCCCAGCGCGGCCTCGGTGAGGTCTATCGGAGAGACCTCCCGCGCCTGTATCATCGGTGCGATCTCAGAGATTGTCAGCTTGAGGAGTTCGGAATCAGGCATCGGCTTCTTCTCCTTCCGCCGCCCGGAGGAGGCGCGAGGACGGCACGTCGGACAAGTCCAAATCGCGCAAATTTTGCAACTCGGCCAGGTAATTGTCCAGCTCGGGCTTGACCAATTCTAGCTCGGCGTCGGACAGTTCAAACCCGCCGTATTCGGCCACAATTCGCTTCAGTGTTTCGTTTGATACCGGCATTCGCTACACCTTCCATTCGTGCTCAGGGTAACCGGCAGTCTACATAACACACGAAGTGCAAGCAAGAAACGGATTATGGAGCGGTCGGTACGCGGCGACACGCAGGATTCGACCGCGCGGCTCTGTCCTTTGAGTTTGCCGCTCGCATTTGCCGTGTGCTATACTCGCGCCCGATCTCACGCCAGACTATGAGAGAGGCACAAAGCTTATGGTACAAGCCCCGGAACGCCCGGCGGAGAGTGCGATCAACGTGGCTCCCGCTTTGGAACCCATCACGATGAAGTCCCTACTGGAAGCTGGCGTCCACTTCGGCCACCAGACCAGGCGGTGGAACCCACGGATGCGCCGTTACATTTTCACGCAGCGCAACGGGATCCACATCATCGATCTGCAGCAGACGATGGGACTGATTAACGACGCGTACCGGGCGATGGTGGAACTGGCCGCCGGTGGTGGCAAGGTGTTGTTTGTCGGTACCAAAAAACAGGCTCAGGATGTGATCTCTTCCGAAGCCGAGCGCGCAGGCCAGTGGTATGTGAACCAGCGATGGCTGGGTGGCACTCTGACCAACTTCCAGACCATCAAGGGTCGCATCGACCATATGAAGCGGCTGCAAGAACAGCGGGATACGGGTTATCTGGCGCGGTTGCCGAAAAAGGAAGTAGTGCGGCTTACGCACACCCTGGACAAGCTGGAAAAGTACTTCACTGGTCTTCGCAACATGGACAGGCTGCCCTCCGCTCTCTTCGTGATTGACATCGGAAAAGAGGACATCTGCATCGCCGAAGCTCGCCGGCTCAACATCCCCATTTTTGCGATCGTTGATACTGACTGTGACCCCGGCCAAGTTACTCACGCGGTGCCCGGCAATGACGATGCGGTTCGTTCCATCCGATTGATCACGGGGCGAATGGCCACTGCGATCGAAGAGGGCCAGGCGCAGCGAGAAGCGCTCCAGATTGCGCAAGCCGAATCAGATGGCACAGAAGAGGAACAGGACGAGGACGCAAAGCCTTTCAGCAGTACTGTGACGCTGGAAGAACTCGGACAGATGATGTCCTCTCGTCCGCTCGAGCCCTAACGCGCCCGTGGCTGGTTAATCGCTACACAGGATCATCTACCAGGAGGCTCAAAAGTTGCCTGCAGTAACCGTTGAACTGATCAAAAGCCTGCGTGAACAGACTGGCGCAGGAATCAGTGATTGCAAGCAAGCGCTGGAAGACAACGACGGGAGCCTGGAGCAAGCCATGGCTGCCCTTCGGCAGAAGGGATTCGAGCAGGCCGCCAAACGTGCCGACCGCGAAACCTCCCAAGGATTGGTTGAATCTTACATTCACACCGGCGGTAGGGTTGGTGCTCTGGTCCAGTTGGGGTGCGAAACCGATTTTGTGGCGCGCACCGACGAGTTTCGCACGCTGGCGCATGACATCGCTATGCAAGTAGCGGCAATGTCCCCGGTGTACCTGGGCGAAGAAGACAAGGATGATAACGACGACCGACCCGCCGCGCAGGTGTGCCTGATGCAACAACCGTTCATCAAAGATGGATCGCGTACGCTGGCTGACTTGGTACGGGAAACTGCCGCGCAAACCGGTGAAAACGTTCGAGTAGTTGGATTTCGTAGGCTGGCGCTAGGTGAATAGGGGACCAAACGAAAACCGCATCCCTGCCAGGTTGATGCTGAGTCGGGTTTGACCAATGGCTAGTGCCAGCGTCAAGGGTGACACGATCTATCGCCGCGTCCTTTTGAAGGTCAGCGGCGAATCTTTACAAGGGTCGGGCCCAGATACAATCGATCCCGAGGCGGTAAGCTATATCGCGGATCAAATAATTGATGCCCATTCTAGAGGAGTGGAAGTGGCGGCTGTGGTGGGTGGCGGCAATATCTGGCGCGGCTCGGCTGCCGAGCGAAGGGGCATGGAACGTTCCACTGCGGATTATGCCGGGATGGTTGCGACGATAATCAACGGCCTGGCTCTGCAGGACGCGTTGGAGCGAAGGGGGATCACAACACGAACTCAATCCGCATTGCCGATACAGGCTGTTGCTGAGCCATATATTCGGAGAAGGGCCATCCGTCACTTGGAAAAGGGGCGGGTCGTGCTGTTTTGCGCCGGGGCTGGCAACCCCTACATGTCCACCGACACGGCCTCGGCACTTCGGGCCCTGGAGGTAGGCGCGGACGTGTTGCTGATGGCCAAAAACGGCGTTGATGGGGTTTATGATTCCGATCCGAAGACCAATCCCGGGGCGGTGCGGTTCGGTAACCTGGAATACCTGGATGCGGTTAATCGCCGACTGGAGGTGATGGACTCCACCGCGATGACGCTTTGCATGGACAACGAGATGCCAATCATAGTCTTTGATATATTCGAGCGAGGCGCCATGGGTCGCATTTTGCGAGGTGATGTGGTGGGCACGACCATTGACGACGGCTCGCGGCGCAACAGATCGTAAAAAAAGAGCCTACCAACTAACGACGCTCAGCTGAAAAGGAGGGACCAAATGCCGGATCGCAACAATAGGGTCGACAGCGGCGATCAGGATGGGCCGACCATTGATGCCGTGCTGGCCGAAGCGGAGCGCAAAATGGGCCAATCCATCGAGGCGATGCGCCGCGACATCAGTACGCTCCGGACTGGACGGGCAACACCGGCGCTCATTGAAGACTTGACGGTTGATTACTATGGGTCGCCCACACGTCTCAAACAGATTGCTTCCATATCTGCTCCAGACGCGCGTGCCATCATGGTGCAGCCTTGGGACCGGCAGGCGTTGCGTGACATTGAGCGGAGCCTGACTCAATCCGAAATGGGTTTCAATCCGTCAAACGACGGTAACGTGATAACCGTACCCATACCACCGCTTACGCGGGAGAGACGGCAGGAGATGGTTCGCCTGCTGAAACGTAAGGCAGAGGACAGTAAGGTGGCAGTCCGCAACGTACGTCGAGAAGGCGTGGACTCCATGCGGAAAATGGAACGGGACAAATCGATCTCGCAGGACGAGAATCGCCGGAGTCAGGACTCGCTTCAAAAGGCCACAGATGCCCACGTCAAGGCCATTGACGAGGTTGCGGCCACCAAGGAAGCGGAAATCATGGAGGTTTAGATTCAGTCTCTAACTCCTGGCACACGCGTTAGCGCGTCCTTACCCCAATGTTGAACGCCCGCCATATCTGGGACCTTGTCCTCATCGGAACCGATAGGCGGGCAAATGTTTGCCTGGATAGCGTGGAGTTGAACCCCCGAAAATCCGTCCTCGGACAGGGCGGATGGGGCCATCCGATTTCGGCATGCCACCCCCGCTTCCAAGGTTCCCCGGCGTGCCAGCGGTTCAACTGTCGATAACTTTGTTCATGCCACATCAATCGTCCTCTCCCGACATCAACTCTTCCATGCCGATCGCCGGTGCAGACGCTGAACCCGGTCCGACACCCAGCCATGTGGCCATCATCATGGACGGCAACGGGCGCTGGGCAGAACGCCAGGGTCTCCCGCGGAAGGCGGGACATAAACGCGGAGTCGGCAACATCCCTCGGGTGGTCGAGTCGCTATCCCAACGCGGCGTCAAGGTGGTTACGCTCTACGCTTTCTCGACAGAGAACTGGCGAAGACCCAGCGATGAAGTGGACAGCCTGATGGCCATCCTGGCGGAAGAGGTCGAGCCGCAAACTCGGGAACTGCATCGAGCGGGAGTGAAGCTGGTGCATCTGGGTGATACGAGCCCGCTCGATCCCGTGCTACAGGATGCGATACGGCAAGCTCAGACCGTCACCAAACACAATGCAGGGATCACGGTTAACGTTGCTTTCAATTACGGGGGCCGGGACGAGATCTTGCAGGCGGTGCGGCGCATATTGGCAGATGGAGTGGCTCCCGAGGCGGTGGACGAATCTCTGTTCAGCCGGTACCTGTACACCGATGGCTGCCCTGATCCTGACCTGATCATCCGCACTGGAGGCGAGCAGCGGCTCAGCAACTTCCTCATCTGGCAGGCTGCTTACAGCGAGTATTACCACACCCCTGTACTTTGGCCTGACCTGGATGCAAAAGAGTTGGATCGCGCATTGGGTGCATATCGCCAACGGCAGAGGCGGTTTGGCTCCCTGAATACCCAGGCCACCGCTTCTGGAGTGTAAAGCGCATGCTGGTCCACCGGGTTCTCACTGCTCTGGTGGGTGTGCCCGTGGTGCTGGCATGCGTATGGTTTGGCCCGCCTTGGATTACTGTCCTGACTGCTGTGGCCGCAGTCATCGGCGTGGGGGAGGCTTATCGACTGTATTTTCGTGTCGGGCAGGGGTCGGGATACGACGACGGTGAGGAGACGCCACTACCGTTTCTGTTGGGAGGCGCATGGGCGATAGCACTGGTATTGGCCGGAGAGCTGGCGGAGCGGCCGCAGGACTTTGGGTGGGCAGCGCTGGGAATTTGTGCCATCGGGGTCGTGGTCGCCGGGCTGTGGATGATTGCTGCATGGCACGGCAAGCGACCGATAGCGGCGGCGAGCTTTTTGGTGATATCACCGGTTTATATCGGAGGAGCGTTGGCGTCTGCAGCGGCGCTGCGGGGGATAGACGGAATGCCCAGCTTATGGCGGGCCGCAGTTGACGACCGTGCGCATCCCATATTGGTACCGCCGTCGATCGAAGATGACGGGATCAGCGAACCTTTTGAGACTGTTGCAGACGTGCAGGCAGGAGATGGTGGGTTTTGGCTTCTCCCTGACGTAGCAGGATCCGAATTCGCCCAGGAAGTCTCCCTTCTCACGGAAACCGGTTGCTGGTGGCTGCTGATGGTCATTCTCACCGTATATGCAGCGGACACGGGAGCGTACATGGTGGGTCGACTCGTGGGAAGACACCGCATGGCTCCCGGCATTAGCCCTGGGAAGACCTGGGAAGGGACCGCTGGGGGGATGCTGGCGACGGTTATAGCGGCGGTCGCGTTGGGAGTGCTGTTCCCGCTGCATATCGAGATTTGGCAGCCGGCGCTGATTGGTGTTATTTTAGGCGCCATTGCGCCAAGCGGCGATCTGTTGGAATCGAAAATCAAACGATTGGCGGACGCGAAGGACTCAGGCATCCTGTTCCCCGGCCACGGCGGGATGCTGGATCGTTTGGACAGCCTGATGCCTTCTTTGATACTGGTGTATATCCTGGTGGCCGTGAGCACCTCGTAGACTGAATGGACCGCGAATATATGCGACGCATCGTTGTACTCGGTTCTACTGGCTCGATAGGACGCCAAACGCTGGATATCGTTCGGGCCTTCCGCAAGGAATTCGAAGTGGTTGGCTTGGCGGCCGGCAACAACACGGCCCTGCTTCTGGACCAGGTGGCAGAATTCAGCCCCAATTATATTTGGTGCTCAAACCCTCCGGCAGAGTTGCCTGACGGCACGAAAATAATGCCAATGGAGGAGATGGCGTCGCTCCCTCAGGTAGATCAGGTCATGGTCGCTTTGATGGGTGCGGTTGGATTGTCACCTACGATGAGCGCTCTCCGGGCGGGGAAGCGGGTCGCACTGTCCAACAAAGAACCGATCGTGATGGCGGGTCAGGTGCTAAAGGGAGCGGAAGCCGATCACGGTGGAGTCATTCTGCCAGTGGACAGCGAGCCCAGCGCCATTTGGCAGTGCCTGCAGGGAGAAGACAATCACATCAGACGTTTGATGATCACCGCCAGCGGCGGACCTTTTCGCCGTACGCCCCTGGACGAACTGGAGACTGTCACGCCCGAGCAGGCGCTCAAACACCCGACCTGGCGCATGGGTGACAAGATCACCATCGACTCCGCCACGCTGATGAACAAGGCTTTCGAGGTAATCGAATCCCATTGGCTGTTTTCGGTGCCCTGGGAAGACATCACGGTGGTGGTGCATCCTCAGAGCACCATACATTCTATGGTCGAATTCGACGATGGATCGGTGAAGGCACAGCTGGGACCGCCGAGCATGCGCTTGCCCATCCAGTATGCACTGTTCTATCCCAAGCGGTTCGCCAACGATGAGATCCCAAGGCTGGATATTGGAGCTCCGTGGTCGTTGGACTTCGAACCGTTGGAGCCGAAACGTTTCCCCTGCTTTGACTTGGCGGTCTCAGCAGGCAAAATCGGTGGGACGATGCCCGCTGTGCTGAGTGCTGCGGATGAGGTGGCGGTGCAGGCCTTTCTGGCCGGGCGCATCGGTTTCACGGGAATCTACCGTGTGGTTGAGCAGGTGCTCAGCGAACACACATCGGATCCGTCGCCAGACCTGGATGCTATAGTAGAGGCAGACCGCTGGGCCAACCTGCGCGCTGCCGAGATTGCGAGCAGCGCGATGAATTAGCCGGCCACGCGGCCCAAAGCTATGGACACGTGGATTATTGCGGTGGCATCGTTCGTGCCGATGCTGTTGCTCTTGGTGGTGGTGCACGAGTTGGGGCACTTCTGGTCGGCCAAAGCCTTTGGCATCAAGGTGCTGGAGTTTGGCGTCGGTTACCCGCCGCGGGCTGTCGGGATCTATACCGGTCGCACTGAAACCCTGCTTACCCCGGGCACCGTTTGCCTTAATACTGCGTTGGGCACTATTCAGCCCGGTCAGGTGATTCGCGTTCTGTCCGGCGAGAATCCCGAAGGACAGTTGGTAGCCCACTATATCGAACTCCGCGAATCGGGCCTGCAGGCAGGAGTTCTCGGATCGCTGGTCCGGTTGGCAGGATTCGGTCGGGCATCCCAGCCACCCGGGAGTGCAGGACAACCAGCAGGAAGAAAGCTGGACGATTTTCAGACAGATGAGTATCTCCGCCAGGAGGGACGTGTTCGGGAGGTATTGCCCGATCGCATCGTGTTGGCCGACATGATCTACTCCGTCAACTGGTTGCCGTTGGGCGGGTTCGTGAGGCTATCGGGCGAGAATAACCCTGCTGCGCCGGTCAGCCTGGCGCGTAGGAGTATCGGTCAAAGAGCAATCGTCCTGGCGGCCGGGTCAGCGATGAACGCGCTGTTCCCCATCGTGGCCTTTGCCATCATGTTCATGGTCCCGCATACGGAAATGGTGGGCGGGTCCGCGGAGATCACATCGGTGGCTCCAAATTCTCCCGCCGAAGCAGCAGGTCTGTTGGCGGGAGACCGGGTGCTGCAAGTCGGGAACGAGACCCCAGGTACGCCACAAGATTTGCCTAGAGAAGTTCGTCTCGCGGCTGGCACCGAGATGACTTGGGTTGTCGAACGGGAAGGGCAGCGACGGGTGGCCCAAGTGACGCCGCGCGTGGACCCGCCTTCGGGTCAGGGCGCCGTCGGGATCAGCTTTTCCATAGTGGACCAGCAGGAGGTACGGCGAATTGAACCTCCCTGGACCGCTATCCGTCTTGGGGTGACCAGCACCTGGGATATGCTGGCTCTAATGGGGAGAGAGATCCGCGGTTGGTTCAGCGGGGGCCGTGGCCCGGAACTGAGCGGACCGATCGGTATCGCCCAGATTACAGGGGAGGTCACCCGTCAAGGTGGGTTGCAAGGGTGGATGCTGGTGGCAATTCTACTGAGTATCAATCTGGCGGTACTGAATATCCTTCCGATCCCGATGTTGGACGGCGGGCGGCTACTGTTCGTGTTCATCGAGTGGGTGCGCGGGGGCAAGCGCGTGCCATCCGAAAAAGAAGGCTTGGTCCACCTGATCGGGTTTGTGGCTCTATTAGCCTTGGTGATCGCCATTTCGGCCAATGACATAATGCGACTGGTGCGCGGAATTTCCCCGTTGGGGGGATGATTCGCAAACGCCAGTCAGAAAAATGTCGCAAGCGAAAAGCGAGTCGCAGACGCCGCGATCAACAGATGGGGCCGTCCTCCGGCGCCAGCATTCGTTCCAGCACAGCGGGAAGTTCATCGCAGGGCACGTTGGTCATCACCGGAGCGGGCGGCTTCCCGTTTGCAACGATTTGCGAGCGCTGGTACACATCGACGGCCTCGATGATCCGGCCGTCTGCGCGGACCAGTTTGCCCACTAATCCGATGTCTGCCAGAGCATGGTTGGCGCATCCAGACCAAAACAGGGAGATCTGCCCGGTTTGGGCACCTATCTTTTCCAAGGCCTGCGCCGTTTCCACCGCCCGCTCCTTGGTCTCGATCAAGGAATAATGGCAACAGTCGATGCCGGTACAACTGACGGTGCCGCGCATCACGTCGGTCGGTGAGAGAGCGTCGCGAGTAACGGTTCTGCTGCTAGCGCCGACAAACAGGCATCGGGTACGTTTGGAATGATCAGGTTTTGCCCGGTGGTGATACGGATTTCGCCGTTGCCGTATTTATCCGCAAGGTTCGCCACTTGCCGCATCTGGGCAGAGGTGATGCGACCCACGGGCACGCAAAGGCCCACATAGTTCAACCCCGCAGCATTTGTGGGAACACTCCCACGTGATCGGTGTGTCCGGGATTTGTCGCGTCGCGTCCGGCACGAAGCAACGGACGATTGGCTCTGGTTTCAAGCTCCGCACGGAAACGCTCGGCGCCCCATTCAGCGATGAGGAATGACAGGCGCACTTTATTACGCGCTTCGCGTGATCCGTGGTCGCGGAAGGTCAACGTTATATGGCTGCAAATTCCGGCTGCCTCTTCGGGTCTGACGAACAGATCCAGGGGAGTGTTGGGCGTGTATCCGCCGGATCCCATTTTGCCGCCTACTGCCACGTTGAAACCTGGCACCTCGGAACCGCCGATCTCTGTGACCGCCGGCGTAAGGGCAACGTCCTGGTTTGAGGTGTGGAGACAGTTATCCAGACAACCGGTGATCGCCACGTTGAATTTGCGAGGCAGGTTGGTGTACTCCCGGTTGCCGACAAACGTGTCCGTGAACTCGCGGGCGACGGGGGACGCGTCCAACAGTTCGTTGGGGGTCAAACCGGCGACCGGACATCCAACCACGGTGCGGATGTTGTCCATGCCGGTTTGCAGGGAGACCAGGCCCACTTTGTTAAGGCGTTCCCAGATATCGGGTACATCGTCGATGCTAAACTCCCGCAACTGGATCTGCTGCCGGGTGGTCAGGTCGCCAAAATCTTTTCCGTAGTCATCGCTGATTTCGGCCAAAGCGCGAAACTGGTCCGAGTTGCTGATGCCGTTGGTTATGCGCACGCGCATCATGAATCTACCCGGAGTTTGCCGACGAAAGAACACGCCCGCCCATTTCAGGCGGTCTCGCTCAGTTTCGGGAATCGACTCCCATCCGCCTGCGGCGTAGTTGGCAATGTCGTTGACAACCTTCAGGCCGTCTTTAACGGATTTCATGGCTTCGACTTTATTCATCTGAGGCTGCTCCCTCGCGACAGGGTCGGCGCGATCGGCGATCCCGCATCAAATACGCTAATCGACCGGTATTGCGAGGGTATTGCTGGCAGATTACAGCTCAGCAAATAGACCTAAAGCATCTGCTTTACTTGGCCGTGGAGGTTGGCTGTGTTGGCACAGTCTGCGGCGGTGCCTTCGTGGTGCATGAGCGAGGTTCACAGTGAAAGCGTACGGCCCTCTCGTCATTGACGAGAGGGCCGTACGAAAAGGCTGTTGTGGGGTTTGCGCTTACTTCAGATGTTCGTTGAAGAAAGCAATGGTCCGGGCCTGTGCGTCGTCGGCGGCAGCCTGGTTGTAGCTGTCGCGATCGTCGCAGTTGAAACCGTGCCCAGCGCCGGGGTACATCTTGAAGTCGTAGGACTTGCCGGCCGCGTCAAGTGCAGCCTCAATCTGCGCCACGTCTGCGGGGGTCGGATTGCCGTCGGTTTCGCCAAAGTTGCCCATCAGCGGGATGCTGACGTTGCCAGTACCATCGACCGGGGTAACGCCGTCACTGTAGGGCGCCAGGATGGCGCCGCCGTAATACACTACGCCTGCGGAGAGGCCGGAACAGGAGCTGGCGGCCAGGTAGACCACGCGACCGCCCATGCAATAGCCGACGATCCCGATCTTCTGTCCCCGAGTGCGCGGATACGTGCGCTGTAGATAATCGACGGTGGCGTCGATGTCAATAATGATGCCCCGTCCGGTTAGCTCAGGCATGTAGGTGTTGACCGCGGCGTCGAAGTCGTCGGGAGTATAGCCGAGCATTGGGTTGGGGTTACGCTCATTGCGGTGGAACAAGGCCGGAGCTACGGCGACGTAACCCGCAGCGGCGAACCCGTCGGCCACCTTCTGGATGTGCTGATTGGCGCCGAACGCTTCCTGAACGACGATGACGGCAGGCAAGCTGGTTCCAGCGCTGGGCGCCGGGAAGCTTACGTAAGCGGCCATATCGCCAGCCTCGGCGATGTTGGCTCCTGACTCGCGTTCTTCCGCGGGGTCGGGCATTCGGATGTTTTCCCAGAACGACGGCATAGTATTTCCTCCTCCATGGTTGCGCGAACTACAGTGATACGGCGGCTCGACGGTGGCAGAGCACGCTCGTCCGCGAGCCGTATCTTTCGTGCGCGGAAATTGTAACAAAGGATCGCGGGCCAAACAAGCAGGCCACACTCAGCACAGGTGCTTTCCAAAGTCTTGCCATTGGGGACGTTATGTTGCCGGGATGAACGGGACGTTTCAGATTCAGGGATTCCGGCGAAAACCGGAATGACAGTTTAACCTTGGAAAGGCCCGGCGTCCTTGCGCGCACCCAGTTTGTCATCGCGAGCAGAGAAGCGACGCGGCGATCCCGTCGCCTGGACGATTTCTCGTTCGCCGACGAGATTGCCACGCTTCGCTCGCAACGACAAGGGAAAGGGCGCTCACGATGACAGTTTGAGCGCAAGTGGGTACGCGTCAGCTCTTGGCTTCGGAAAAGCCGGGGCATCGCAACATGCGCCGCGACGATTGGCGACGGGTCGCGCGGTGCCGTGACAGCCCGGTTGAGCATGGATCCCGCGACTTTCTGACGACGCACGAACAGCCGACGCCCCTGAAAGGTATGCCGGTGGGAGCGCGGGTTGGGATTTTCGCGGCGACAGCAGACAGGCGATGGACTGCCGTCGCCTGAGAATTCAGGTTGGTGTTGCGATGGGCTTCCTCCGAGTTTTTCAGAGTGTACAGGCGATGATTTGGAGAGTGTTGACCAGGTTCCGAGCGGTATCAGCCCTACGGCCGGAGGTGGTGCGCTGTGGTTTTGCTCTCATTCTCCATGCCTGAAGCATGGCGCGCTGTGGCGGGCGCGGTGGCCGAGGGGACTGCTCCGGTTAAAACGACCGAGGACAGTCTCCTACAGAGGCCGGCAGCGACTTAGTGCTGATTGGCCGTGAACGCTCGGAACCTGGTCGATGGAACCGATTTATCGCCTGTGAAGCCATTATAGAGCAAACGTTCGAAATGTGGCAAGGGGGTGGTGTCACTCACCGGGGCCTTTTCCAAGTCATTGCCATTGGGGATATTGTTTACCGGGATGAACAGGATTTGCCAGATTAGCCCGAATCCACCGAACGGGGTGGTGGCTGTGGCGAAACGGGGCATTAGGTACATGATGAATTGTTCGTTTCGGTTTACTTTGTTCAGGTGCCTGGCTCGTCCGGCGGCGGGTTGGGGCTGATCAACCGCGCGCGCGTGGGATCATTGACTTGGAACCCGTGGCGAACAACGGCAGTTACATCTACTTGGGTTTGTAGCTTGCTTAGTTTTGACGGACGGTCCGGTTGGTCTGGGAAGTAGGACGGGTTTTTTTGTAGGAGTTCCTCAGCGTCCTCATCTGAAATGAATTCAACGCGAACATCAAGATCCTGCCCCTCTGCGAAGGGAGCCCGGACGAACGTCCCCCATGTGTCGAGGTCGACTACATACAGGCGGCGTTGGCCGGTTGTAGGTCCCCGTAAGATAGGATGGCCGTGGTACCGTCCAATCTCCAGGAACGCGCCTTGCCCGGTGAATTGCCAGTATGGTTCATACCCTGGCGCCTCGTCAGAATGGAGGGCTAGTCCGATGTTTCCCCAGTCACCGGCCAACACGACAACCGTATCGCCGTGCGGCGCAAGGCTTGCTACCGCCTCTTCGATCGCACGGAGCAAAGCATCCCGGGAATTCAGCGGAGAGGTCAGCGGAGTTGCGTTATCTAGAGCCTGGCACAAGAGATGCACAGCGTCGCGAGAAAGTCCTCTGCCCCACTCGTCTCCATCAATTGGCGAATAGTACGTCCGGTCGGTGCCTGCGGCTTCCATGAAAAAAGCTTTCGGTTCCAGCAGGTGATATCCACGCACCGAAGGGATGTCGTCTGCATCCTCGAACAATTCGGTGAAGGCCCCCGCCCGTTTGAATAGCCGTTCGACCGAATTGGAAGCCAGCGCTCCGGCATTGACGCCATCAACGACCTCGGAGATGCGATCGCTGCTGAGTTTGCGTTCAATTATTTCGCGCTCTTCTTCATTCTCGTCTCCGTCTACCGCATTCTGTAGAACCTCTATGGCCCGTTCGCGCCTTTGTTGGGCGCTGGCGTCAGGTGTCACACGCACAAAGGGTTCCAGTCCCTCTCCGTTGGCGCGAAACCAATTCAAAACATGTCTGGCATGGCCGTGCAGATTCAGGGTGAACGTCGCATCATCAGACATGTCCATGAGTCGGACAGCAAAGAAGGTCAGCGGGTATTGTTCTGAGGACACCGTGACGACCTGGCCAGGGAGGTAGTCCTGCATGTCCCAGTCGTGCCACTGGGACATGCCAAAATGCCGCTCGCCCATGAGTGCGCCCGCTATGTCGTCCCCCAGTTCCGCAGGACGGCGGTACACTTGCCTTGCGACGTTCAAGTACCGGGTCGCGTCGGATATCACGGCCGAATCGGCGACTATCGCAGCGCGCCCCGCAAGGCCCATCAACGCGATCCGGTACTCCTGGGCTAGGATGGTTGCGACCGGGTCTGCTTCCGCAAAGGGTCGCCTATCGAGGTTCCAGCGCTGGAGAACATTCGACAGCGCCAAACTGAATCCATCATGCAGTCGTTGGTAGTCATCGGCGCGGTCCGCGTGCAGCGCGTCGGACAGCATCCTCTCTTGATGTTTGATCACTTCCCGTATTAAGGGCGACAACTCGTCAGGTTCGCGACCAAATGTCAGGCCTTCCAGGTTCTGGGAGAGCCTGCCGAGAAGCATTTCGTGGGTTTCAACTCGCCCGACGCGCGTAGAGATCTCGTAGTTCCATCGGTAACCGTCGAGTCCCACCGTGACCAGGTCTCCAATGGATCGCCTAACTCCGTTGGCGACGAGCCAATAGTCCAGACTCAGGAGTTCGAATACATACTCCCTGGTTCCTTCGGTGATCACGTCTTCACGGAATGAGTACAGGTTGCGCCCGAGTTCCCGCAACGGGGGCCATTCAGGAGCCGTCCCCGGACTCCCCCACGGTAGGCCGTACGCCTCCATCTCGTTCATTGCGTATTCGACGAGCTCTCTTATCGACCCGAAGGCCCTTGTGAATTCGCCCTGCCGGCGATCTGCCATGGCTCTCCGTGCGTCATCCAAAAGCGCTCGGATCGCTTCATTCGCCGACCCTTCGCCCGGATCGGGGAACATGACCGTCCAGTCTGGCTCATCTTCGGATTGGGGCGCGAGCGCGCGTTCAAAGCGTCCCAGGAATATTCGGACTGCTTGACGCACATCGCGCTCGTTCACGTCATTGCGGAGCGCTCGCCAAATCTGCGGATTCGCGAACCTCACTGACCGTTCGAATAGCGCCCCTGCGAGGAACAAGTTGGCTGCCAAAGCTGCGGCGGCGATCAGCACCAGGTTCGGCATGCCGGGTGCCATATCAGCTATAGTGCCGCTGTCTCCGATTAATTGCTCGGCCATGAGGACGATTCCGGTCGCCGCGACAGAGAGTAGACTGCCCCTGAAGATCAGCCGGATCCACGACCGGCGGACGTACTCGGCAAATATCCTTTCATCGGCGTCAGTTCTGGCACTGATTCCCTGCATGACGAAGAGCGTAACGGCCAGCGTGAGGGCCGTGATCGCCGCCTGAGCGCTCAGCATGGCGCCGAGGAGCGTGGTGGTTGCGCTGGCCATCGGCAAGTTACCGATTGGTTCCGCTTGTAGGAGCAGTACGAGGAGCGGTAACGGGGCCGCGACCGTGATCGCCAAGAGCAAAACCGTCCGGATTTCGTACCGACTGGGGAGGTCGCGAATCGTTGGCAATTTGATCGCCTTACGATCGCGTACCAACCTCAATAAACGATTGAATGAAAACATACTGGAGGCAACATCACAGGGTAGTCGAGGCATGTATGGCGTGTTGTCTTATTTGACGCGGCCATATCCTACCCTGATGGACTGGTTCTGTTCTCCCGGGTCGGCGGGCGGTGTTGTAGTTGTCGATTGTTGGGTTCCGACCATCGCTGTCGTACTGCAATTAGCGGTGGAAGCGTCTTGTCTCCCGCATTCGCCCGACCCGGTGCATCTCCCAGGTCAACGTGGTTGTCGACCAGCTCACGCAGACCCAGGCGCTGGACTAGGGTGACCGGAAGCACCAGCCCGGCATTGCCCACCAGGCGGTGATCGTCAAAGGCGACGTGGATGCGGTCGGGCTGCTCGGGTGGTAGCATCTATTAGGTGCTCTTGGTCTGGGGTCGGTTTTGTGCTTCAAAAACCATTATCCCCGAACACGGGAGCACTTTCTTACCCCCTCAACACCCCGACAGGCTCATCTTTTCGGTGGATTGGGGATTAGGGATTCCGGCGAAACCCGGAATGACGGATTGACTTTGGAAAGGCCCGGTATCCACCATTGACGGCCCGGATCCGTGATGAAGGAGCGGTAGATGCCTGGTTGCGGCGTAGACGGGGACAGTCCTATCGCGCGCGAAGGTCACAGTTCTTGACCCGTATGAACCGACGGGCGGGCTCGATTAGGTCCGGACGCGGGAATCCTCAGGTGGTGCGGCGGCGACCGATGAAATCTGCGATCCACATTGCGCATACGGATGCGACAGTCAGGATGGCAGACAGGATAAACGCCTGTACGTAGTCGCCCTGGAGGTCGAACATTAAGCCCGCCACGATCGGCCCAAGAAATATTGCCGCTCCGCGGCCCATTTCGACAAAACCCATCACTGTTCCCAAGGACTCGCTGGGGAAGATATCGGCTGCCTTGGCGCCAATGATTAAACCGCTGATACCGTCGGTTATTCCGGCCAGACCGACGTACACCGCCAGGGGCCAGAAACTCTGGCTGTTGCCCAGCCATAACACCAGGAGCACGGCTCCAGCGGCGACGCTCATCCCGACGGTATAAACCGACTCCCGCCCCCAGCGGTCGGTGGCCAGGCCCACCAATGGCCGGGCGAACACGCTAACGAGACCTACCGCACCCAGAGTGTTAGCCGCCGTTTGAACGCTGTAACCCGCCAAAACAAAAAACGTTACCAGGTGGACGCGTATCATCTGCGTACCGGTGGAGCCGGATATGCGGGTCAGGACCAGCAGCCACATCGCGGGGTCGCCGACCACCCCTCCGACATTCGGCGCCCCCGCAGTCGCTATCCTGCTCTGCCGGTCGGTCGGCCCTTCCTGCCTGGTTTCAGGCGGCAGCGCATCTGTCGGCCCGGTCGGTACGACCCTGGATTCCGGGGGTCGTCGTTGCAATAGACCGTTGGGCAAAGCTACCAGTACAGCGAAGATGACGCCGAAGATACGATAACCAGAACGCCAGCCGAGTTCCGTGGTCAACACTGCGGCCAGCGGGGCGAACACGGCCTGCCCAATGGGATTGCCGCTATCCGCCAGCCCCAGCATTCGGCCACGAGTACGAGGAAACCAGGGGGCGACGGTTGCGGTCATGGAAAAGGATGAAATAGCGGTGTGCCCGATCCCGGCGAACACGCTGTAGAAAATAAACATCTGCCACAGATCGGTGGCGTAACTGGACGCAAACCAGCCGAAAAGGATGAAAAGTCCGGCCAGGGGGAAGAGGACACGGGCCCCCCATCGATCCAGCAAGACGCCGAGGAACGGCGCGCAAATGGCGCCTATCAGGCCGGCAAGGGAGAATACCGCCGAAGTGTACGTAGCGCTACGACCGAAGGCGTCTTTCAGGACATTGAAATACACGGCCTCGCTGTTTTTGGTGCCGCCCTCGACGGTAAGGTTGCCCAGCGACAGGACGAATATGACCCAACCGTAGTGGAGCCGGGAGCGGGCCGTGTTCAGCACGGGTACTCCGGGAGTCGGAACCGCTCGGTGCCGCGATGATCGGGCGAAGAAGCCGGGTGAAGCATCGCGCGATTATACATGGGAGCCGTTCTGGAACCCGGCCGTGACGCGCGAGGACACCGGGAGCTGCGGCGTGGACATGGTCGGCTGCCGGCGGCAGTGGCTCGCCGCGGCGACCGGCCGCCCGGGTCAACTGCCGGTTGCTGAAGTGGCCGGTTCCGGCAAGGCCGAGGTCCTGCTGGAGAGGCCGTGTTTCATCATCAGCCCGGCTCCGCACAACGAGAGAGATGCGAAGCTGACCACAATCAGCGAAAGCCGGAGGTCTCCAGTCAGTTCCTGGAGAATTCCTACGGCCAATGGCCCCAGTGCGATTCCCGCGGAACTGTTCATCTGGATGAAGGCCAGGCTGACGGCAATTTCACGCGGTCGTATTCCCGGCAGATTGAAGGGTACTGAATAAAGGACGGGCCAAAAGCCCCACGCAATTCCGTTGACCAAAGTGAGGGCCAATAGCGTAGGGAGCGAACCCGTAAGGGTCATGCCCGCAAAGGTAATGGCCATGACCGCACCGGTACCCAACAAAATGGTGCGCCCCTGGTCCGAAACCATAACCAGCCAACCGAAACCCAAGCCGCAGAGTCCGCCCACGAAGATTCCCACTGCCAATATGCCGCCGGACCAAATCAGGGACATTTGGTAGGTGTCCAGCATCAGGGTGGGATAGAAGCTGAGGAATCCTGACCAAGCCGCGGTGGCTCCAACAAACCCCAGACCACCTATCCACAGGTCGCGATAGCGTAACGCCCCCTTCAGAACGTTGACGTCCTGAGAGCCGAGACGCCGTCGGTATTCGGCGGTGATCCTTTCTCGCCCGAATATCAGCCACAGTATCGTCAGCACGCCGAATAGACCGGCGAACCAGAGGAGCGTTGCTCGCCAGTCATCACCCAGAGCGACGAGAATGAATGGCGAAGCTGCCACTCCCCCACCTACCACCAAGCCGAACATGGCGTTGGAGATGCTGTTGAGCAGCACCACCTGCCTGGGTGGAAACCATTGTTGGGTCAGCAGTGCTCGCGCTGGCTGCCGGGCGGTCACGCTGACACCGAAGGCCACCCGACCCACCAGCAGCACGGCAAACCCGGGAGAGAACGACTGTGCGAGGAGGAACAGCGTCCCCAGCACCAGGGTGATGGTGGTGAGTATCTTCGGAGAGAATCGGGAGGCCCACCAGCCGATTGGAATTGCCAGGACGAGGTTTCCCCAATAGGCGGAAGAACCCAGCATACCCTGCTGCAAGGGCGAAAGCCGTAGCTCGGCGCTGACCGCAGGTAATAGGATCCCGATGGTGGACATGATCATGAAACCGGCTACGCTGGCGGTGAGCCAGACGCCCATGACCACCCAACGGTAGTGCGGAGCCTCGTCCGATTGACGTTGCGTTGCGATGCGCTTCACCCCTGGGATTGCTCCTGAACAGAGCGGTTCAATACCCCTATGGTGAGGGTGGAGTTTATTCGGCGGCCGGGAGCGGGGTCAATATGCGGAAATGCTGGATACTGGGAACTGGAGAAGCGAAGAACGGCCAACCGGTGGCGGCGGTGTTCGCCGGGCTAAACGCGCTGCCACACGAGCAAAGGACCCCCCAAATCGGGTGGTGGCCGAATTGCAGCACGAGATCGGCGAGGGGTATTGACAATACCCGTGAAACCGGCTAAGGTTGCGGAACTCACTCGCCGTCGAGGCATCAAGTCACCGGCAGTGAAGGCTCCTTAACAGTTGAATAGTGGAAGGAAGTAAGGTTCTCATTAAGAGAGTTTGATCCTGGCTCAGGGTGAACGCTGGCGGCGCGCTTAATGCATGCAAGTCGAGCGTGATCGTGGCTTCGGCCACAATGGTAAAGCGGCAGACGGCTGAGTAACGCGTGAGTAATCTGCCCTCCGGTGGGGTATAACCTCGGGAAACTGAGGATAATCCCGCATACGACCTGCATCCCTTGGGGTGCAGATGAAAGGCTCCGGCCGCCGGAGGAGGAGCTCGCGTCCTATCAGGTTGTTGGTGAGGTAACGGCTCACCAAGCCGATGACGGGTAGCTGGTCTGAGAGGATGACCAGCCAGAGGGGGACTGAGAACGGCCCCCACTCCTACGGGAGGCAGCAGCAGGGAATCTTGGGCAATGGGCGAAAGCCTGACCCAGCGACGTCGCGTGGGGGACGAAGGCCTTCGGGTTGTAAACCCCTTTTCCGAGGGAAGAGAAAGGACGGTACCTCGGGAATAAGCCCCGGCTAACTACGTGCCAGCAGCCGCGGTAATACGTAGGGGGCAAGCGTTACCCGGAATCACTGGGCGTAAAGTGCGCGTAGGCGGTTGGATAAGTCTCTTGTGAAAGCTCCCGGCTCAACTGGGAGAGGTCAAGGGATACTATTCGACTTGAGGACAGCAGAGGTAAGCAGAATTCCCGGTGTAGCGGTGGAATGCGTAGATATCGGGAGGAACACCAGTGGCGAAAGCGGCTTACTGGGCTGTATCTGACGCTGAGGCGCGAGAGCGTGGGGAGCAAACTGGATTAGATACCCAGGTAGTCCACGCCCTAAACGATGGATACTAGGTATGGGGGGTATTGACCCCCTCCGTGCCGTAGCTAACGCGTTAAGTATCCCGCCTGGGGACTACGGCCGCAAGGCTAAAACTCAAAGGAATTGACGGGGGCCCGCACAAGCGGTGGAGCGTGTGGTTTAATTCGATGCTAAGCGAAGAACCTTACCTGGGCTTGACATGTTGGTAGTAGGAACCCGAAAGGGTGACGACCTCGGGGTAACTCGGGGAGCCTGCACAGGTGCTGCATGGCTGTCGTCAGCTCGTGCCGTGAGGTGTTGGGTTAAGTCCCGCAACGAGCGCAACCCTCGTCGCTAGTTATTTTCTCTAGCGAGACAGCCTCCCGCAAGGAGGAGGAAGGTGGGGACGACGTCAAGTCATCATGGCCCTTATGTCCAGGGCTACACACACGCTACAATGGCCGGTACAATGGGTTGCCAAATCGCGAGATGGAGCCAATCCCACCAAAGCCGGCCCCAGTTGGAATTGCAGGCTGAAACCCGCCTGCATGAACGCGGAATCGCTAGTAACCGCAGGTCAGCATACTGCGGTGAATACGTTCCCGGGCCTTGTACACACCGCCCGTCACGTCATGGAAGCCGAGAACGATTGAAGTCGCTGAGCTAACCCGCAAGGGAGGCAGGTGCCGAGGTCGGGTTCGGTAACTGGGACGAAGTCGTAACAAGGTAGCTGTACCGGAAGGTGCGGCTGGATCACCTCCTTTAAAGGGAGACCTTGGTCGGTGAGCGCCACTAGTGGCGTGAGCCGGCACACTCCCAGGTCAATCAGCGGATGTTCCCGCCACTCGGGTTTTCTGGTCGAGTCATTTGGCTCCCGTGCCCAGAGAACGGGTTCCCTGAGAAAATCCGCTGTTATCCGACCATTCGGTCGGAACAAATCGCAAACTTTTTGCTTCCTTTCACTACTCAGCCGGTAACGAGTGCCGAAAAACTTCGGGCCTTTGAAAAAAGGCCCGTTTTGCTTGTATATTGAGTGCATGCGCATTTCAGATCTGGGTGAATTCGGCCTTATCGAATTGGTGAAAGAATGGACGCGCGATCCCGGGGGTCCTGGAGACATCGGTCCGTCACGCGTATACCGGACGGTTGTCGGTAACGGAGATGACGCTGCGGCCGTGACTTTTGGCCGGAACGACGTCACGGAGTTGTACACGACGGACACCATGGTGGACGGAGTTCACTTCACAACTGAAACCACGCCATGGCGAGATTTAGGCTGGAAAGCGATTGCCTCCAACGTCAGTGACGTAGCGGCTATGGGAGGATCGCCGGGCCTCGCTTTGGTCACGTTGGGTTTGCCGGCGGACATGCTGGTCGCCGATGTCAAAGACCTGTACGCCGGCATGGCCGAGATTTGTCGGGAATTCGGGGCGGTGATCATCGGCGGGGACATGGTTCGGTCCCCGGTGGCCTTTATTACTGTAGCGCTAACGGGCATGGCGACTGGTGAACCGATGGTGCGAACAGCGGCAAGACCAGGGCACCTGGTGGGGGTCACCGGCCCGGTGGGCGGGTCGGCTGGCGGCCTGCGGGTCATGCTCGAAGCGCTGGACGCAAAAGGAGGAGCGGGGAAAACCCTGATTGACCGGCACCGCCGGCCCCGCCCACACATCGACGAGGGCAAGATCCTGGTCGCCTCTGGCGTCGCTTCAGCGATGGACGTAAGCGACGGGCTGGGCGACGACCTGGGCAAGCTGTGCGCCGCCAGCGGCGTGAGCGCGACCCTGTGGGCCGACCAGGTGCCCGTTGACCCGCAGTTGCCGGCCATTTTCCCGGAGGACTGGCTTGATTTGGCCCTCTACGGCGGGGAAGACTACGTGCTGCTGTTCACCGCGCCGCCGGATAAAATGGCGGCGGCGATGGATCGACTGCCTGCCGGCGCGGCCATCATCGGCGAAATAACCGACGGACGCCCGGGCGAAGTCGCCGTGCTGGACGCTGACGGTTCGCCTCGACCTCGCGGCGGCGCTGGCTGGGATCATTTTACCGGCTAACCTGCTGTTCTCTGTTGCGTTCGTTCTGGACACCAACATTCCTGTGCAATCCCACCTTGCAGGGCATGAGTTTTCGTAACGCGCTCCCGCGGAAAGTTGAAGAATTTATAGTGAGCAACCAAATGTTAGACTCCACCAACTCATTTCACTTGCTCGTACCAGAGGCCGCCCGCGAAGGGTTCGAGGTATTTAAATGGGCTCTTTTCCGGAACGTGTGCAACACGCGCCCGGGCGATCCCTCTATGCGCGATAAACGAGACCCTGACACGATTATCCCTGGTAGTGGATTAGGCGTGGCCGTGCTATCCATCGGACTGATCATCGCCATCGCTAGTGGCATGGTCGCCTGCGGCGGAGACGAAACGTCGTCGATTGAATCGACTCAGTCGATGGAACAGCCTCGCTCTACGCCGCTGCCAGTAGCATGGTCAGCGGATGCACTAGAGTTCGCCGAGAGCTATCGCAGGCTGCTTGAGTTCAAAGACGACCCTAATTTTCATGGTTTGTGTTTTTCCCAATCATCACCCTACAAGAGCTGGGAGCAGGAACTCAATGCGTTGGGTGACCGGTCAGGGACGAAACTGCTGACGGAAACCGGAATTATCCCCGGCGATTTATGGCAAATGGCATGGGATTATTGTAACAATTCCGGGGGAGAGACCGACCACACCCGGTTTGTACGCGGCGAAATGAAACCAGGTTGGGCACAACTGGCTGACCAGTGACACCCAAGCCGACTCCCATTGCGACGTTGTATCAAAGCTGCACCCGAATATCTGACTTAAAATCCCAGAAAGGCGGTGCCGAAATCTAAATGGTTCATCCTTTCACGCCTTTGAATGTGGTCATCCATACCGACACCGCCGAGGAAACCCGGCGCGTGGGCCGGATCATTGGCGAAGCCGCCGCCCCCGGCGACATCTACCTGCTCACCGGGCCGTTGGGAGCCGGGAAAACCTGCCTCACCCAGGGTATCGCTCGGGGTTTGGGGGTTGACGGATACGCCCGCAGTCCCACTTTCGTTCTCGTGACCCGTTATCGAGGCCGACTGACCATTCACCATGCCGACCTGTATCGCATTGACCACCCGGCGGAGGCTTGGGACTTGGGGTTGGAAGACGTAATGTCCGCCGGGGAAGACGTGCTGATCGTAGAATGGGCCGACCGCGCCCCCGACATTTTCCCGGAATATGCTCTCTGGATTGAATTGGACCATGCGGTCGACGGCAACCCGGCCAGTTGCGAAGTCATGCCCGATGAAGACGGCTCCGTTCCCAGCCGCCATCGGATCATTATCGCTGACGCGCCTGAACGCTATGGCCGGTTGATAGCCAGGCTGGTATCCGATGCCAATGCAAGTCCTTCGAGAAAGTCAGGATGAAGTTGCTCGCTATCGACACGTCATCACGCCACGGCGGCGTGGCGTTGGCGGACGGCGACGGATCGGTAGTCGAAGCCCGCCTCTGGCGCTCCTCCGCCAACCATACGGCGCAGTTAATGCCGGCGTTGGCGGAGTTGTTGGCGACGCAGGGAATCCGGGCAGCCGAGCTGGAGGGCGTGGCGGTAGCCTTAGGCCCGGGTCCGTTCAGTGCGCTGCGGGTGGGCGTTAGCGCGGCCAAGGGGCTGGCAATGGCCGGTGGGTTTCCCATCGTTGGAGTGGACACCCTGGCTTTGGAGGCAGGGCCGCATCTGACGCCAGACGGCATAGTTGCAGCCTGGCTGGACGCCGGGCGAAACGAGGTGGCCGCCGGATGGTTCCGGCAGGATGGGGAGAGGATACGGGAGGATGCCATCGCCCCAGTGGAAACCCTGCTGCTCGAGGGATCGGCTCTGCCGCAAGGAGCGTTGATCTATTGCGGGGAAGCTGCCTATGCCAGACGCTGCGTGATTCGTGATCCTGCAACCGCGCGCGACCCCTCGCGTCCGTTGGTGGTTGCCCCTTGGACGCCGGCGAACCGGCTGTGGCGGTTGGCCGCAGAAGGGGCCCGGCGCGTCTACCGGGGAGATGGCGACGATTTGGCCGCTCTGCAACCGTATTACCTGCGGATGCCGACCATCGGGGCACCTCGGCAGCGCGACCAGGTTCGCCAGGGACGACCGCCTTCGGCATAGACCGACCTGCTCAACATCATTTCACAACAGGAGTAAGTAAATCTATGGAACGGACTTTCGTGGCCATCAAGCCAGACGGAGTGCAGCGCGGCCTGGTCGGTGAGGTCATCTCCCGGCTGGAGCGCCGCGGCCTGAAGCTGGTCGCCATTCGCCTGATGCAGGTGGACGAGGATCTGGCCGGACGGCACTACGCAGAGCACGTCAACCGGCCGTTTTTTACGTCGCTGGTGTCGTTCATCACCTCCGGGCCCATCGTGGCAATGATCTGGGAGGCGAACAACGCCGTGGCACTGGCGCGGCAGACCATGGGATCGACGAACCCGGCGGAAGCAGCGCCAGGGACGATACGGGGCGACCTCGGAATAGACATCGGCCGCAACATCGTTCACGGTTCCGACGGGCCGGAATCCGCGGAACGGGAAATCGGCCTATTCTTTGAAGCCGGCGGCGCTTTGGACTATTCGCGCAGCATAGACCAATGGATTATAGAATCCTGACCACCTGCGGGGCGCGGTTCCACAACCGTTCCAACCCAAAGAAGCGGCGCTCTTCCGGGCCAAAGATGTGGATTATCACGCCGGCGAAATCCAGGAGCACCCACCCTGACGCCGGGGTGCCCTCACGATGGTGGCGCGGGATGCGAGCGTCCTTCATGGCCGCGGACAGGTCTTCTTCAAGAGCCTCAATCTGGCGCGCAGAATCCGCGGTCATTACGACAAAGTAGTCTGCGAAAACCGTCAACGCTCGAAGATCGAGCATGACGATGTCGGAGGCCAGCTTGTCGGCGGCCACGTCAACAGCCAACCGCGCGACGTCGGCGGGAGCAAAAGCTTCAGTAGTACTGGTCATAGGATAGCTGTCACGGGTTGTTTTTGGATCTCGTAGGAAACCCCTACGGGCAGGTGGCGGGAGTATAGGCCGACGGAGCTCTGCCTTGCAATCCCCGTCCATTGTGATATATTACACAAACTAATTTTGCCAGCAGCAGCGAGACACTCCGTACGTGAAGGGATGGCAGTGACTTTCGGCATAGCTGGTGGCTTTTTCATTTCTCCAGGAACCGCAGGGGCAGCCATGAATTCGCTCAAAGAACTGGCCCGGTCGGGATTATACGCTCCCGAGCAAGAGCACGACGCCTGCGGCGTCGGCATGGTTGCCAACATTAAGGGCGAAAAGACCCACTCCATAATCACTGAATCGCTTGAGGTCCTGAACAACCTGGGACACCGTGGAGCTTCCGGTTCAGACCCGGACACCGGAGACGGAGCGGGAATCCTGGTCCAGATGCCAGATGCCTTTTTCCGCAAGTTCACTGCTGAAATCGGATTGACCCTTCCCCCGGAGGGCGAATACGGGGTCGGCATGGTCTTCTTGCCCCAGGACACCGCTCCTCTGGCGGCTTGTGTGGCACATATCGAAAAGATAGTGGCAGACGAGGGGCTGACGCTACTGGGTTGGCGGGAAGTGCCGCTGAACCCGGCAGCGATTGGACGGGATGCCAGGGTAGTTTGCCCCACCATCCGGCAATTCTTTGTGGGGAAAGGGTCCGCAAACACCCCCAATAGGGCCGCGTTGGAGCGCAAACTCTACGTGGTGCGTAAGGCTATAACCAACACGCTGCATACCGCCGGCATCGGCGACGACGATGCCGACTTTTATTACATCTGCAGCCTGAGCGCCAACACCGTCGTGTATAAAGGCTTGCTGGTGTCATACCAACTGCCTAACTTTTATCTCGACCTAAACGACGAAACGATGGTGTCAGCCTTTGCGCTGGTCCACTCCCGGTTCAGCACCAACACGCTTGGGCACTGGAAGCTGGCGCATCCGTACCGCTATCTAGCGCACAATGGGGAGATCAACACGTTACGCGGCAATATCAACTGGATGCGTGCCAGGGAGTTCCGATTCAATTCGCCTTTGTACGGCGACGACATCAATAAGCTGGCGCCAATCTGTGACCCGCAGGCGAGTGACACGGCCAGTTTCGACAACGCGCTGGAACTGCTGGTCATGACGGGCCGTGACTTGGCCCATTCCATGCTGATGATGATCCCGGAGGCGTGGGATCAGCATGAAACCATGTCCCGGGAGAAAAAAGACTTTTACGAGTTCCACTCGTGCATGATGGAGCCGTGGGACGGTCCGGCCATGATGTTGGCCACCGATGGAAAGGATGTCTGTGCCGTTCTGGACCGCAATGGTCTCCGACCGTTCCGCTATACGGTGACTCACGACGATAAACTGGTAATGGCTTCGGAGACCGGCGTGCTGAACCTGCCGCCAGAGAGCATCAAGGAAAAAGGTCGCTTGCAGCCCGGTCGCATGTTCCTGGTCAGCTTTGACGAAGGGCGCATAATCGGCGACGAGGAACTGAAGCATACGTTGGCCAATCGTCGGCCGTACGGCCAGTGGCTCAAAGATAACAAGATTGAACTTAACGATCTGCCTGCGGCTGGAGCAACGCCTCCGGTGGGTGGCGATGATCTACGGCAACAGCAGCGTTCGTTCGGTTACACGATCGAAGAACTGCGAATGCTGACCACGCCGATGGCCGCCGCTGGCTATGAAGCCATAGGTTCCATGGGCAACGATGCTTCGCTCGCGGTTCTGTCTGATCAGAACAGGCCGCTGTTTGATTACTTCAAGCAGTTGTTTGCGCAAGTTTCCAACCCGCCTCTAGACGCCAACAGGGAAGAGTTGGTCACTTCTTTGGAGGCGTTTGTTGGTAGCGAACAGAATCTCTTTGAAGAGTCGCCGCTGCATTGTCGCCAGCTGAAGCTCAAATCACCGCTGCTTGCCGATGAACAATTGGCACAGATCCGAGCTCTGGATCTGCCTGGACTGTCGTCGGTCACGTTGTCCGCCCTGTTCGACGCCAACGTCGGTTCAATGCAGGGAGCTCTGGACAACCTTTGTGACGCTGCATCGAAGGCAGTCGCCGAAGGCAAGAACATAATTATCCTGTCCGACCGCGGTGTGGACGCGAACAATGCACCCATTCCCAGCTTGTTGGCGACCAGCGCGGTGCACCATCACCTGATACGCACTGGAACGCGCACCCGGGTTGGCTTGGTTGTGGAGTCGGGAGAGCCAAGGGAAGTTCAGCACTTCTGCCTGTTGATCGGGTACGGCGCTGGCGCCATCAATCCGTACTTGGCATTGGAATCCGTTCGGGATCTGGCCGAGCGCGGCGAGTTGAACGGAACCAAACCGGACTACGCGGTCTACAACTTCATCAAGGCCAACGAGAAAGGCATCCTGAAGGTGATGTCCAAGATGGGCATCTCTACGGTCCAGTCGTACCGGGGAGCCCAGATCTTTGAAGCCATCGGCCTGAACGAGGAACTGGTGGACCGATATTTCACCCGTACGCCCTCGCGCATCCAGGGGATCGGCCTCGACATTGTTGAGGAGGAAACCCTGCAGCGGCACCAGATTGCATTCAACGACCCATTCGTGCCGGGGATGCAGGAGCTAGACATGGGGGGCCAGTACCAGTGGCGACGGCACGGCGAGTTCCACCAGTGGAATCCGGAAGCAATCGCCAAACTGCAGTATGCCACCCGTGCCAACGATCCGCGGGCCTACCGTGAATTCGCCGAGCAAGTGAATGACCAGAGCCGCCGCATGGCAACGCTCCGAGGCTTACTCGATTTCACGGACCTCCAACCGATTGCCCTCGACGAAGTGGAACCGGCTGTCGACATCGTGAAGCGGTTCGCTACAGGCGCGATCTCGCTGGGCTCCATTAGCCGCGAAGCGCACGAAACGATGGCGATCGCCATGAACCAGTTAGGTGCGCGCAGCAACACCGGCGAAGGTGGAGAGGATTTCCACCGCTACAATCCCGACGAGAATGGCGACAATCGTTCGAGCGCCATCAAGCAGGTGGCTTCAGGTAGATTTGGCGTTACGCCCAATTACCTGGTGAACGCCACCGATCTTCAAATCAAGATGGCCCAGGGTTCCAAGCCGGGCGAAGGTGGCCAGTTGCCCGGCCACAAAGTGGACGAATACATCGGTTGGGTGCGGCACACGACGCCGGGAGTGGAGTTGATCTCCCCGCCACCCCACCACGACATCTACTCGATTGAAGATCTGGCACAGCTGATACACGACCTGAAGAACATCAACCCCGAGGCGCGTATCCACGTGAAGTTAGTGTCCGAGGTAGGTGTAGGCACCATCGCCGCTGGGGTATCAAAAGGGCACGGCGATGTGGTGCTCATCAGCGGTCACGACGGCGGTACCGGAGCTTCTCCGGAGTCTTCCATAAAGCATGCCGGATTACCTTGGGAATTGGGAGTAGCCGAAACTCAGCAAGTTCTGGTGGCCAACGACCTCCGCAGCCGTATTGTGGTCCAAACGGACGGACAGTTGAAGACGGGCCGCGACGTGGCTATCGCAGCGATGTTGGGCGCAGAAGAGTTCGGCATGGCCACGGCCGCGCTGATTGTCAACGGCTGTATCATGCTGCGCAAGTGCCACCTAAACACGTGTTCCGTGGGAATTGCCACACAGGATCCGGAATTGCGCAAGCGTTTCGCGGGGCAGCCGGGGCATCTGGTCAACTACTTTTACTTTGTAGCCGAAGAACTGCGGGAGATCATGGCCGAGTTAGGTTTCCGCACGGTGGCCGAAATGGTGGGTCGAGTCGACAAGCTGGAGACCCGCAAAGCGGTGGATCACTGGAAGGCTTCAGGCATTGACCTGTCCAAACTGCTGACCATTCCACCGGGGGCCCAACGTGTCCAGACCTACTGCTGCATCGGGCAGGATCATGGGTTGGAAAGGGCTTTGGACCACCAATTGATTGCGTTGGCCCAACCCGCTATCGATAATGGGACGCCAGTGCATATCAGCTTGCCCGTGAGCAATTCGAACCGCACGGTTGGAGCCATGCTTAGCGGGCGCGTTGCACGCAAGTACGGCGAAGATGGGCTCCCCGACGGCACCATTAATATCGATCTGGAAGGCTCGGGCGGCCAGAGCTTCGGAGCGTTCCTGGCCCCCGGCGTCTCGATCCGACTGGCGGGCGACACCAACGACTACATGGGCAAAGGTGTCGGAGGCGGGCGCGTCGTCATTGTGCCGCCCAACGGTTCCGGATTCGTACCCGAAGATAACATCATCATCGGCAACGTGGCCCTCTATGGCGCCACCGGCGGCGACGTATTCATTCGCGGAAGGGCGGGAGAACGGTTTGCCGTGCGAAATAGCGGAGCCCGAGCTGTAGTTGAGGGCGTCGGGGATCACGGTTGTGAGTACATGACCGGCGGCGTCGTAGCGGTGATCGGCAGTACCGGTCGCAATTTCGGGGCTGGCATGAGCGGGGGGATTGCCTTCGTTCACGATCCTGACGGCGATTTCCACATCTGCTTCAACGACGGAATGGCCGATCTGGAAGACTTGGCTGAGCAAGAGGACATTGATCTGCTGCACGGGCTGCTCTCCGAGCATTTGGAGCGAACCGGGAGTGGGCCGGCCCGAAGGATCTTGGACGACTGGCAGGCGAGCATCCGTGAGTTCCGCAAAGTGATGCCGCGCGATTATCGGCGCGTGCTCCTGGAACGGGCGCAGCGGGCAGCGGCCGAGTTGGCGCCGGTGCCCAATGGGTAAAGTTACCGGATTCGTCGAATTCGGGAGGACCCCGCCCGAACGACGCTCCCCTTCGGAGCGTATCAGCGATTATCAGGAGTATTACCACCGGTGGTCCGACCAACAGGCGGCCGAGCAAGGCGGTCGGTGCATGGACTGCGCGGTGCCATTCTGCCACATGGGGTGCCCGCTTGGGAACGTAATACCTGACTTCAACCATCAGGTTTATCTCGGGAACTGGGAGCGGGCGCTGGAAGTGTTGCTCAGCACCAACAACTTCCCGGAGTTTACGGGACGAATCTGTCCCGCTCCCTGCGAAGCGTCGTGCGTGCTCAGCATCAATTCGGACCCCGTCACCATCGAATACATCGAAAAGGAAATTAGCGATCGGGGCTATGAGCAGGGCTGGATCAAAGCAATGCCGCCCAAGACCCGCACGGGTAGAACGGTGGCCGTGGTCGGCAGCGGGCCATCGGGACTGGCCGCAGCCCAACAATTGAATCGCGCGGGCCACAGGGTCACGGTGCTGGAGCGGGCTGATTACATCGGTGGACTGTTGATGCTGGGTATTCCGGACTTCAAGCTGGAGAAGTCGGTTGTTCAGCGCCGGGTCGAGCTGATGGAAGCAGAGGGTATTGAGTTCCGCACCGGTGTCAACGTTGGCGCGAACTATCCGGCTGAGAGGTTGTTGGAAGACTATGACGCCGTATGCCTGACCGGCGGTTCCACTCAAGCTCGGGATCTCGACGTGCCGGGACGTGAGCTGGACGGCGTGCATTTTGCGATGGAATATCTGCCACAGCAAAACCGCGTGCTGGCCGGAGAGACCATAGACGGTCAGATCACGGCGGAGGGCAAAAGAGTAATCATACTTGGCGGAGGCGACACTGGCGCCGATTGCCTGGGCACCGCTCACCGGCAGGGAGCCGAGATTGTCCACCAGTTCGAATTGCTACCTGAGCCTGCGGAAACGCGTCCGGATGACAACCCGTGGCCGAGTTGGCCGATGATCCTGCGATCCTCCGGCGCCCACGAAGAGGGTGGCGTGCGCGATTACAATATCCTCACCAAATCACTTTCGGGGGCGAACGGCCAGGTTAGCCAACTGCACGCCGTCCGAGTGGACTGGACCCGGGGCGAAAACGGCCGCTTCCAAATGGCGGAAGTGCCGGGTAGCGAGTTCAGCGTGGACGCAGATTTGGTGTTGCTGGCGATGGGTTTTCTCCACCCAGAACACGGCGGGATGCTGGACCAACTCGGGGTCGATTTGGATGGCAGAGGCAACGTCAAGGTTGACTACAACAAGATGACATCGGTGCCTGGCGTATTCGCCGGCGGCGATATGGTACGTGGCCAATCATTGGTGGTTTGGGCGATTGCCGAAGGACGGGACGTAGCTCGTGGCGTCGACCAGTACTTGTCGTCGGGAACAAGCCATCTGCCGCGGTCGACAGGCGTCGATTAGGCTACCCGCAATTATCTCGAGTGGAACGGAACGGGCTGGGTTATCCCAGCCCGTTCTCTTGCTCCTTTCCCGTGCGAGGAACCTGTTGGGCTCCCGCTAGACCGAGTCTGGGGCGGCGGACGCGACGGCGTTTCGGCCGATGTGGTCCAGGTATTCCTGGATGTTGAGCACCTGGATGGTGTTGGTAGTGCCGGTGACGCCAGTCATGAAACCGTGAACCAGTGTGACTACGTCCCGCTCCGAAACCATTCCGGTGGCCATGGCCGCGTCGACCAACATGGTTACCAACTTGGCCACGTCCGGCTCGGCCGGTATAACGCCCTTGGGTACCAGGCCCCAGGCCATGCACACGCGACGCTGTACGGCCGCGTCATGGGAGAACACAAGGATGTCGTTCTCGGGGCGAAAGCGCGACATCTCGTAGGCGGCGCGTCCGGTGCTCGTAATTACGATCGGCTTGGCGTTGAGCGATTTAGCCAGCTGGGTGGCCCCCCACGTGACAGACTGGGTCTGGTCGCGTTGGGGGAATTCGGAGTAGTAGTGGTACATCTTTTCGGCCTGGACAATCACGGCATCGGCGATGCGCACCGCTTCCACAGGATGCGCGCCCACTGCGATTTCGTCGGACAGCAGGATGGAGTCGCAACCGTCAAGCACGGCGTTGGCAATGTCGGACACTTCCGCCCGCGTTGGTGTTGGCGAGTTGACCATTGACCGCAGCATTTGAGTGGCGACTGACGAGATACGGCCGGCGCCGTTGGCCCGGGCAACCATATTCTTCTGTATAACGGGAACCTCTTCCATGGGCATCTCGACTCCGAGGTCGCCGCGGGCGACCATAATGCCATCCACCTCCTCGAGAATCTCGTCCAGATTTGCGATGCACTCGCGGCGTTCCAGCTTGGCCATCACGGGAGCGCGGCTACCGAGCTGGTTGAGATAGGCTCGGGCGTAGCGGACGTCTTCGCCGGTGCGTACGAAAGACAGCGCGACCCAATCGACTTCCTGGTCGACGCCGAACTGCAGGGCGATCTTGTCGCTTTCGGTGATTACCGGCATGTCGATGGGCACGTCAGGGAGGTTGACCCCCTTGTACGAGGAGAGATTGCCCCCGTTGCGTACGTGGGTTTTGACTTCGAGGTCTGGGGTTACTTCCAGGACCTCCAGGCATACCGTCCCATCGGAGATATAAACCAGGTTGCCAGGACGCATGCTGCGCAGGATTTCGGGTTCCGGGAAGGGTAGTAGAAACGGAGAGACGGAGGTCGGTTCGTTGACGATGGAAACCTCATCGCCAAAATTCAATTGCGCCGGCACCGCCATGTTGCCCAGGCGGAACTTGTTGCCACCCAAGTCCTGCAGCACGGCCACAGGCCGGTTGTGCTTTTCGGACGCGGCCCGGACATCCGCGATGACTTCGGCATGTTCTTCCAGCGTGCCGTGGGAGAAGTTTAGGCGGGCGACGTCCATGCCGGCGCCGACTAGGCGGTCCAGGGTTTCTGGGGATCGGGATGCTGGGCCTATGGTGGCGATAATCTTGGTCTTGCGCATAACTTCTACCTCTGTTCCATGGTCCTCTATCTTCACGCCATTATAACCCGGCGCAAGTTCGGACCGTCATCAAGTTCGACATGACGGCAACGCTCCTTTTCGCATAGTCAGCGGGATGAACAAACAGGGAGACAGGGATCAAGCCGGGACAAGTTCGATGCCGCCGGGCCGAAAGCCATAGATTGGATGGTTCAGTAAGCAAGACGTCATCCCGGGGTACCAGTAAAAAGCAGGGGCGACCCAGCGGGCCGCCCCTTTGTGGCGGTTAGATGTCGGCAACTCCAGATCAACTACGTTGGCGGCTTTCCTCGTAGGCCTGGCTGGCGCGTTCGAGGCCGGCTCGGCGGTTGACCTGCAGGGTGTCGCGCAGGTTGGATGCCCACTGCTGCGAGGTTTTGATGCCGGAGAGGCTTCCCTGGAACTGAGGCATGACGTAACGGGCCAGGAGCTCGTACGAGCGATGGAGCTTGTCGCGAGGCGCCCAGTCCTCAACGCGGACCAGGAGGCCACCGAAGCCGCCGGACATTTCCTGCAACTCGTGGATGCGCTGTATGCAGTCGTCGGGTGTGCCCACGATCCACTGCTTGTTGTCGGTCATGAAGTCGACGATCTGGTCGCGGGGCACGTCGGGGACCTCGTGGCCGAGCGTGTTGCCGAAGTACTCGGTGACGACGCGGGCGGAGCCTTCGCGAATGTCCTCCTGGGCTTGCTTCTTGGATTCGGCCAAGTGTATACCCACGGAAAGACGCCATTCCTCGCGCTTGACGGTCTGCCCGTGCTCGGCGGCGGTTTCCTCGGCGATGGCCCACTGGTCCTTCAGGCTGGTGGAACGCACCATGTCGCGGGGCACGCTGAGGGAGATGACGCCGGCGCCGTACTTGCCCGCAGTGGTCACTCCAGCCGGAGACTGGACCGACGCCACGACCAGAGGGAAGGGCTGCTGATAGGGACGCAACTGCAGGTGAGCGTCATGCAGCTCGAACCAGTCGCTCTCGTAAGTATAGGGCTCGTCGCTCTCCATCAACCGCTTGATAGCGCCCAGGGACTCGTCCATCATCTCGCGCTGGCGGGCTGGGTCGATGCCAAACATATAGGCGTCGGAGGCCAGGGCGCCGGGGCCTACTCCCAGCATCACGCGTCCGCGGGTGAGGTGATCCAGGAGTACCATGCGGTTGGCCACCATGTAAGGATGGTGATAGGGGAGGCTGACGACGCCGGTACCGAGGCGCAGATTGCGAGTGCGCTCGGCGGCGGTGGCCATGAACACTTCCGGCGAGGCGATGGTCTCCCACCCGGCGCTGTGGTGCTCGCCGATCCATGCTTCGTCGTAGCCCAGGTGATCCAGCCATTGGAGAAGTTCGAGATCGCGTTCCAAGGCCAGCGTAGGGTTCTCGCCGACCCGGTGGAACGGGGCCATAAACACGCCAAATTTCATACGCGCCGGAGCGTTCATCGATTGTCTCCTCAACTACCTTTGTGCGAAATAAGCATCCGTCGATGCGCCATTCTAACACGCGGGGTTTCGCGGCTGAGCTGCAGCTAGAAGGCGCGGGGCGGCAGGACACGGCGGTACACACCGGGGGATCCGGGAGAGTGCCCGTAAGAGCCGCCGATGTATTCGTGCATCGTGTCCTGGCGGCGTTGGTTCTCCCACGCCAGGGTTTCCGGTACCTTTTCGTGCTCGAACTCGTACATCGTCAGGTACTTGGGGCTGCCTTCGACCGCGTGGTAACGGCGGACGTGGAGACATCCGGGTATCTGAAGGTTGGCCGGAGTGCGGACATTGTCGTAGTACTCGTTGTACTTGGCCTCGATGTCTGCAGGGACATCCATACGGCCGATTTGCAAAGCGGGGGCCATACCTCTCCCAAGGGTGTGAGGATCACTTTCCGCGGGATAGATCTGTGTGCAGACGTTGCGCACGGTGCCGCGACCAACGACGTTGGGTGACATGCGCTTGGTCCACTCCGTCGGATTCCGGCTCATGCGCAGGTATTCGTCCGTTTGGAGGGCGTCGACGGACTCCAACTCGTAGACGGCCAGGTAACGCGGACCGCCGCGTAAGGCCTCGTAACGCGCCGCGTCCAGAAACCCGGGAGCGCTGAGGCGTTCCGGGACATGTTCCTGGTTGTACCAAGCATTAAATTCGGCGTCGTTCTCGATGTCGACGTCGGTGAAGACGATCAGCAGGGCAGTACCTTTTTTCTGGACCATAGTGCACCTCTCTTTAGCCTCACATTAAACCACAATGGGATGCGACGCATATCGGCGCAGGGCGGTGGGCGTGATTGCGACGGTCGGTCCGCGGTGTTCCGATGGCTTCGCTGATCGCCGCGCTGGCGATGACGCGTCGGGGATGCTTGGACAGGCCCGACGTGGGCAGGTAAGCGGGAGCGGCAACCGAGGGAGGACTGTGCCATCACTTCGGCGGCATTCCAACGAAATTCGGTTCAATCAGTATCGTGGGGGTCGGTTGCCGCTCGCTGCCGTTTGAATTACGATATACGTTGATTCGCGATCAGCTTGATCGATAGTAATGGACGCAACGGCTTGACTGAACGGACCAAAGCGCTAGTGACCGGAGGGGCCGGGTTCATCGGCTCGCATCTGGTTGACGGGCTGCTGGATAGCGGTTACGACGTGGCGGTGGTGGACAACCTCAGCAGCGGCCAGTTGCGCAATCTGAATCACCAGGCGACTTTTCACCACGCGGAGTTAAACGACGTCCGGTTGAATCAAATCATCCAGAGGGAAAGACCGGAGATCGTGTTTCACCTGGCGGCCCAGAGCAGCGTCCGCAAGTCGGCGATTGATCCCGTTGCCGACGCCGACTCCAACGTAATGGGTACGGTCCGGTTGATTGCGGCCGCGGCGGCTGAGGGTGTGGAGAAGTTCATCTTTTCGTCCACAGGCGGCGCGATCTATGGTGATCCGGAAACGATTCCCTGTGATGAAGATACGCTGGTGAACCCGCTCACCCCGTATGCCCTATCCAAGTACGTCGGCGAGCAGTACGTGGAACTGTTCCATGAGACGTACGGGTTGGATTACACGATCCTTCGATACGCCAACGTTTACGGTCCCGGACAAAGTCCCGATGGGGAAGCCGGCGTCATCGCGATCTTTGCCGGGATGATGTTGAGCGAGCGCAGGCCGCAGGTCTACGGGGACGGTCTCCAGCAACGCGATTTCGTGTACGTGTCGGACGTGGTTAGGGCCAACCTGGCGGCCATCAACAGAGGCCAGGGCCGAACGTACAACATCGGTACCGGGCAACAGGTGAGCATCCAGCGGATCTACGAGATGCTCCAGGAAATCACGGGATTTGACCAGGAGCCTGACTATCGACCCAGACGGACCGGAGAGGTACTCAACATCGCCCTGGACTCGACGCGCGCGGAAGAAGAGTTGAGATGGACGCCCGAGGTGTCGTTGGAGGAAGGTCTGAGGCGTTCGGTGGAGTATGTCCGCGCTTCTTTCTCGCAGCGTGCCAATCGTGTAGGCGTCAAGGCAGACCGCAGACGCCAACACGCCAACCCGGCGCAGGCGATCTCCGACAGATCCAACAGCTAAGGGAGGAATCCACCAGATGTCCAACGACTACGACGTTGTGATCCTTGGCGCCGGCGCCGCCGGTATGTCGGCGGGGCTCTACTCGACTCGCGCGATGCTCAGCACGTTGATGATCGAAAGCATCGGCCCGGGGGGGCAGTTGCTGATCACCGACGAGATCGAGAATTACCCTGGGTTCCGCGAAGGCGTGAAGGGCCAAGCGCTGGCTGATGAGATGTACAACCAGGCCGAGCGCTTCGGGGCCAAGATGGAGTTCGCCGAGATCGAGAGCGTCGAGAACCTCTACGACGACCGGAAACTGGTCCGAACTTCAGAAGGCGATTTCACGGCGCGGGCTCTGATAATCGCTACAGGCGGCTCCCACAACAAGCTGGGGGTGCTCGGGGAGGACGAGTTCGGCGGACGCGGAGTTTCGTATTGCGCGGTCTGCGACGGGAACTTCTTCCGAGGGCAGGACGTGGTGGTCGTCGGCGGTGGTGACTCCGCCATGGACGAGAGCTTCTACCTCACGGGCATCTGTAACTCCGTTACCATCATTCACCGCCGGGACGAGCTTCGTGCCACAAAGGTGCTGCAGGACCGCGCCTTTTCAAACCCGAAGTACAAATGGCTGTGGAGCCATGTGATTGAGGAGTTTGTCGGAAACGACGTGTTGGAGGCGGCCCGGGTCAAGAACCTGAAAACGGACGAGGTGTACGACTACCCCACCGCCGCCGCCTTCGTTTACGTAGGCTTTCACCCCAACACGGAGGCCTTCAAAGACAAGCTGGATATGGATGAACTGGGGCACATTTGGGGCGATCTGCACATGAGGACCAACATCCCGAAGGTTTATGTGTGCGGGGACGCGCGGGCGGAATCGACGAGGCAGCTTGGCGCCGCGGTGGGGGATGGGATCACGGCCGCTTTGGCCGCTTTCCACGACTTGTCGGCGTAAACGGCCGACGGGACCGGGAAGTGGTCGGAGATTGCAGGGGCGGGTTACAGACCCGCCCCTAAATGAAGCGCACCAACTCCCGAATCAATAACGACGTGCTTCCCCCAATGATGACGAAGAGCACGGCGTAGCGGAAAATTCGCAGGCTCATACGACGGGCTAGCCACCCGCCGAGCGTTGAGCCAATCACGACCACCGGGACCCCGGCCAACATTTCGTACTCCACTTGCTGCGGAAACAACCCGGCCAGGAAGTACAGGACCAACCCCAGCACGCCGGCCAGCAGGAAATAAACTGCCAGGGTCGCCCGCATGGTCTCGCGGGGCCAATCCTGCTCGATGGCGTAGATTGCGGCCACCGGCCCGCCGATGCTGAGCGTCGTGGTCAACAGTGTGGTCGTAAAGCCAAAACCTACGGCCCCCCATCTGGTTCGGGCGGCGGGCAGCCGAACGTCGATCAGGGTGAGCACGGCGATCACCAGGATAAGGCTCACGATTGATATTCGCAGGGCGGTGGGCGCGGCGACGCTAAGCAGCAGCACCCCCAGTGGCACCGGTGGCAGGCCGGAGACGATGAACAGCCACGACTGTCGCCAGCGAAAGGCCCGCCAGGTCTGGAACAGAATCAACACCGTGGCGACGACGATCATTGCGTTGGACAGCACCACCACCTGCCGTGGAGCCAGGATGAGCAGCAGGATCGGGGCCATGGCCAACGCCATTCCAAAACCGACGGCGCTGAAAACGAACGATCCCAGCAGCAGCGCCGCCAGGATGATAACGAGCTCCCAACCGAAGGGCATCAGGGCAGGTTGAACAGTCCGAGTTGGGCGGCGCGGCGCAGGGTGCGTTGGACCAGGACCACGGGCGGCCCGTTTCGGGCGAGCACGATCTCCGCCGTATCGTCAGGAGTGAGGGTCAGCGACCGTTCCCCGTCCAGGGCGACGGTGCAATAGCGGGGTTCCAGCGCAACGGGGATGCCCTCGTTGAGCAATTCCCACGAGGCAATGTACGCGGGCTCGACGATTCCGGGCGCCACCGGGGCGATGACGGTGGCCTCCGGCGGGTTGTCGGCGTTCGCTCCACCGCGAGCGAGTACGTAGTGCAGGCCCCCGACGTCGGCTATGGACAGCGGATGAAGGCGGCCGCCCACCGACGATAATCCGATGCCGCTGGGTTCGGCTCGGGTGAGAAACACCTCGTGGACCGTGTCGAGATCCCAGATTGCTCGCGTCGCGACATATCGCTCGCGAGAGATGGCCACGTCAACGAGAGCTATGTCGCGGAACTCGCCATTGACGTTGATTTGCAGCGTCTTGCTGATCACCGAAGTGTCGGAAGGTTCCATACGCCCGGAGGCGACGAGACCGGCGGCGATGCCGGCCAGGGTACCCTCGACCATGACCGGGAAGATGTTGTTGGTTCCGGTGGAGATCGCCACCAACGGTATTTCATTGGTTCCGACCGCCACAGCGCGGTTGGTGCCGTCGCCGCCCAGCGTGACCAGGCAACCCACACCCATTTCGGCCATCATAGCGGCGGCTCGGGTGGTGTCTCCCTCCGTGTAGAGGGGCGACATGGGCAGCATTTCCAAGGGTAGGGAGATGCTGGAATCGCCTGCTGCGCGCCGGCACAGATTGCCGCTGTCCGGCATGGCAACTACGCGCTGTACGCCAGTGGACTGCAGGCCGATGAGGACGCGGCGCACGGTGTTGACCTTTTCCCAATCGGGCACGACGCGCCCCTGGGCTACCAGGCGGCGGATGTCCTTGCTGGCGGCGGGATTGGCGATGATTCCGACGGTGGTCATGTGGGCGCGCGGTTCTAGTCAGGATTGGGTCGGTGACGACGGCACACTATACACCATGAATGCCCTCAACCCGGCCGGTAGCGGTTCGTCGAACTGGAGACGGCAGGACCATTCGGTTTTCGTCGCGACGGGGCGCCGGCCGGCATCTGGCAGGCGGCAATCCCGCTGCAGCGTGGTCGTTTGCGCCGAGCGGCCCGGCTACACCAACTAGATTGCCACCCGTATATCAAGTACGGGGTCGCAATGGCTATCAGGAAATCCAAGCGGTCCTGTGGGAAGTCGCGAACTATTGGGGCTTGGTTGCCGGCGGTTGACGGGTGTTGCGAGGCTTTATCCTTGGGTTGGTGGTTCGGGTTTTGCGGTTGGTGGTTTGATTTGGGTGTCAGGCGTTGCGGTTTCGGGACGGTGTCGGAGCACGGCCAACACTTTTTTTACTCGCATAGTTTTTGAGTCCCAAGCTTCCGTGACCCGCGGGCAGCCGGCTAATGAGACCGGTGCCGCACGGCACGGGGCGGAGGTGACACCCGCAGGGTCGACACTCGGCCGCCCCGTCGAATAAAGAGAGGGTAGCGGCCGCTGGCGACCATGATGCGAAGAACCGACTGGGGCCGTTGCCGACCCGAAACCGTATCGCCTAGCTATTCGGATGTAGGTTTGGCGACGCCGCTGGCCTGGCGGCGGAAATGCCTGACGGGACTATTATAGAACTCACGTACTATACAATGCAAGAGGCGGGGCGTCATTGCAGGGCCTTTCGATTATCCTGAATGTCATTGCGAGCGAAGCGTGGCAATCTCGTCGGCGTGGTAGTCATACTTGGCGAAGCGGTCTGACCGCAACGAGATCGCGGCGTCGCTCCGCCCCTCGTAATGACAATCGAATAACCCTGGCGTCATTGAGGCAGTGTTCCATATCCGGTGGTTTTTTGCATGGTTGAGTAGGATAAGCGGGATTTGTGCAATTGAGGATTCCTGGATTCCGGCTGGCTCGAGGATGACGGACTAACTTTGGAAAGCAACCCGGAGACGGCGGGAGGCGCGGCACAATTGGGGTGATACAATTCGTGGCGCCGAAGAGGCACGCAGACTGCGGCTTTTGGACTCAGGGAATGTCGTGGTTAGCGTTGGACCGATCTGCGAAACCCAGTGGGGCTCCCCAAGCGCAGGGGATCGGACATCGTCAATCGCAGCGCAAATGCGATCAGGAGAGCGTTATGGACGCCGAACTCGCTTTCACTCCCGCCACCGAAGTGCGCCGGATGATAGCCGACCGCGAAATATCTTCCGTCGAGCTCACCGAGTATTTTTTCCAACGCATTGAGGAATTGAACCCGCGCCTGAACGCCTATTTGACGGTGTGCCACGAGCAGGCATTGGCGGACGCCAGGGCGGCAGACGAAGCGGTGCAAAGAGGGGGTGACCTGGGGCCGCTGCACGGCGTGCCCATTTCGGTAAAAGACCTGGAGTTGACGAAAGGGGTTCGGACGACCATGGGGTCAGCGGTCTTCCGGGACCGGGTGCCGGAGATCGACTCAATTGTGGTGGAACGGGTCAAGGCGGCTGGCGGAGTCATACTGGGCAAGACAAATACGCCGGAGTTTGGCCAGTCAGGCACCACGGAGAACCTGGTGAGCGAGCCGTGTCGCAACCCCTGGAACACCGACTACACGCCTGGGGGCAGCAGCGGTGGCGCAGCGGCCGCGCTGATCGCGGGTTTGTGCACCCTGGCGACCGGTAGCGACGGGGGCGGCAGCATACGCATACCATCCAGCTTCAGCGGGGTTACCGGGATCAAGCCATCGCATGGGCGGGTACCGCGATACGGTGGTTATGGCGGGCCGGCCGTCAACCATTTTTCGCAAAGCGGACCCCTGAGCAGGACGGTGCGTGACACCGCGATGTTGTTGCAGGTATTGGCGGGACCAGACTCGCGGGATCCCACCACGATGACTGATACGCCTCCGGATTACATGGCAGCACTGGAGGGTGGCGTCGAGGGTTGGCGCGTGGCGTGGAGCGATGACCTGGGTTACGCCGCAGTGGATCCGGAGGTAGTTCAGATCACGCGCGGCGCCGCGCAGGTTTTCCAAGAGCTGGGGGCGATCGTTGAGGAAGCGGCGCCGGAAATCGAGGGGGACCCGTTCCCGGCGTTTTCCACCGTGTTCGGCACGGCGTCATACACGTCCTACGCCGACCTGTACCCGGAACGACGGGATGAATTGACCCATTATGTGCAGAACACCTTTGATGGGGCATCGCAACACACGGCCGCGGACTTGTCGAGGGCGCTCGCGTACGTGGATCGGCACAAGCGGCGCTTCGCGGATTTCTTTGACACCTATGACCTGCTGCTCACTCCGGCGATGGCGGTGACGGCGTTCCCGATCGGCCAGCATCCGACAACCATCGGCGGGCGATCCGTGGAACCGTGGTGGGGCTACCTGCCTTTCACGTTCCCGATCAACATGAGTGGGCAAACTGCCTCCAGCGTGCCGTGTGGGTTCTCGGCGGCGGGTTTGCCCGTGGGGCTGCACATCGTCGGACCGGCGGGAAGCGAGGCCCGCGTACTCCGCGCGATGGCGGCCTTCGAAGAGGCGCGGCCCTGGGCACAGCACCGGCCGGCGGTTTGCTGACGCGCGTCCCACGGTTGTCCGGTATGACTGGCTCGGTAGCACGATAATTGCTGCTCGATCCCTACCCATGATGGTCCTGCCGGCACGCGGCCGGCCAACGAACCAATCTGGGCGCGGCAGATAAGCGTACACCGGTTCATGGTTTCCAGCGCACTGAAGTTAGCGCGTGCGCGTGATAGCGTGCTGCGGCTCAGGACCCGTTTGCCTGCCGTTCGGTTTGGCGCCGTTGAGTGGGCTTTTCTGCTCGTTGCTCTCGTAGCGGCCGCGATGCGGTTGTGGGAGCTGGAAGGGCGGACGATGCATTACGACGAGGCCATCCACCTGCATTTCGCCTGGAAGTTGGCGCGGGGTGTCGAGTTTGTGCACTCACCGTGGATGCACGGGCCGCTGCAGATCGAGCTGGTGGCGGTCGTGCTCAAGTACCTTGGAGACACGGATTTCCTGGCGCGATTGCCCTACGCCCTGTTTGGGGTGACGTTGACCGTTTTGCCGTATTTCATGCGGCGGCTCATCGGCGACAAAGGGGCGGTTTGCGCGGCAGTCATCCTGGCGTTCTCTCCGTCCCTGTTGTACTTCAGCCGGTTCGGGCGCAATGACATTCTCATGGCGGTGTGGGCAGTGTTACTGCTCATCATGCTGTGGCAGTACGGGATCAGCAACCGCAGACGGTACCTTTTCGGCGCGGCGGCGGTGACCGCGCTGATGCTGGCGACCAAAGAGACGGCGTACTTCGTGATCCTGTTCATGGGCCTGGCGGCGATGGCGCTGGGTTGGCGAGAGCTTTGGGGGTTCGTCAAGACGCGGCGCGGCCTGATGGGAATGCAAGGGTCAGCGGGATTTTTCATCCTGATCGCCACTTTGACCCTGCCACAGGCCGCCGCGGTGATAGCTCTGGCTCAGGCGCCATTCGGGCTGACGATCGCATCCCGTGACACCGGATCAACGGGCGACACCGGCGCTCCGGCATGGGAGGCGCCGTTCGTCACGTTGCCGGTGTGGGCGGCACCAGTATGGCTGCACATCGTGGCTGCGGCTGCGCTGGTTGGTCTGGCGTTGGTCCTGGCGATCTGGGTATGGCGCATCAGGGGACCGATTGACCTGGCTTCAGTTGTCGCGGCGGTTCTGGCGACCGTGGCCGCAGTGTGCGTGGTGGTCGTGGGTCCGTTCCACAACCTGTTCGAGGCGCAGCAGGGGGTGAGCGGAGGACCAGTCGGAGCCTTGGTGGACTGCGGGGCTGGCGCCGCGCTGTTGCTGTTGGCCATCGTCGCCCTGAGACTCAACGTGTCGTCGTCGGTAGGATGGCGAGGCACTATGCTGCTGTTGTGGCCTGCGGTACTGCTGACATGGGCGTGGCTCATGTTCCTGTGGGGCGGAACCGATTTCATGAGCCAATTGCTGCCCTCTGCAGCACACTCAGAGGATCTGGCGGCAGGCCGCATCGCGGTGAACTACCTGGTTCCGATGCTGGCGCTTTTGATATTGCTGGTCGCGGGTGGTACTGGCGGAATCGCCTGGGGAGGGGGGCTCTGGCTTGGGTGCGCGACGGTGTTCTACGCGATATGGACGCTGCTCTACACCACCATGCTCACCAATTGGCCGGGAGTCTTCACCGGGTCGTGGCAAAGCCTGGGCTACTGGCTGATGCAGCAGGACGTCGCTCGTGGCAACCAGCCGTGGTACTACTACTTCGTAGGGTTGAGCGTGTACGAGCTGGTGGCACTGGTTTTCGGCGTGGTCGGCGTGGTTTGGCTGATCCGGCGTCGGACTACCTACGGCGGGATTGGCGTCGTGCTGGCGGCGTGGGTGATTGCGACTTTAGCGTTGTACACGATTGCGGCGGAAAAGATGCCGTGGCTCTTGGTCAACATAACGGTGCCGTTGGCTTTGGTGGGGGGGATGTTCCTGGGTCATGTGATGGATGGTATCAACTGGGGGACTCTGACGCGCAGAGCAGCGGTGACGTTGATCCTTGGCCCGCTCTGGTTGGCATTGGGGGTGTGGATCGCCTGGTTGGCGGCAAGAGGGGGAATAGGTAGTTTCGCTATCTGGCTGGCAGTGTTGATCCTGCTGCCACTGGCGGTTGCGATTGCTTATCTGATTCGCGGCCACAGCCAGGCCGGAAGAGCCGTGGTGCTGGGAATAGCGGTCCTGCTCTTGCTGTTCGGAGCAGCAGGAGCCTGGCGGGCGGCGTACACCTACGACGATTCCAACATTGAGATACTGGCTTACGCGCAAGGGTCCGCTGATCTGGAGCGGACCTACTCGAAGTTACAAGAGACCACTCTGGGCGAAGGCGCGGGCGATTCGTCAGTCAAGGTCGACTACGACATGTGGTATCCCTTCCAATGGTACGTCCGGCACGAAACGGAAGAAGGCATTTTACGGTTCGACCGTTTTTGCGCCGGTACCAAAAGCGACGAAAATGATAGCGACGATGAAGATGACAACAAGAAAGACTGCCGCGCGGTGGGCGAAGACGGCGGGCCTCGCGTCTATCTGGCGGAGCATGGGCACGCCGTGAAGGAAGAGGATGCACCGGGTTATGGGAAAGAAGGGCCCATGCGGAACCTGCTATGGTATCCTGAAACCTACCGCCGGCCCGGAGAGGCTCGTAATGATACCGGTTTGTGGAAGCAACTCAAAGCCGACACGGTGTTTTTCCGAAATGCGGCCGCCAACCCCGACAAACTGCGCGCGGCGCTCGAATACATGGTGACACGCCGCCAGCAAAGCGAATGGTATTTCGCCAGTTATTATCAATATGTTAAGGAATAGTACCCTGATGACCGAGGCCGATGAATGACCACGGCGCCAGCATTGCCAGAGCCGGGAGCAGCCACGGCAGAAGATCGGGTGCTCATCAGCCGTCGATTGATTCAGCAGGCCCGCGACGAGCTTGATCGCGGCGACCGACTCCAGGCCACGGAAAAGGTCTGGGGCGCACTGGCGCAGATGCTCAAGGCCCACGGGCAGCAGCGGGGGTGGCTGAATCTGGGGAGCCACCGCACCGTCAGCCATATTGCCCAACACTTAGATGCGGAATACGTTGAGATCCCGGTGGCTCGGGCATACGTCGCAGCCGATAACGGCCATAGGAATTTCTATGATAATGAGATGAGCCCGCCGGAAATTGAAGGCATCATAACGGTGGTGTCGAGCGTGTTGCCGGAGCTGGAACGGGCACTGCGGGAGCCGCCGCGCCCGTTTGCGATCAACGACGTAGATCAGCGTTGGCGGGTGAGAACGTTCACGGGGAAACAGGACCTGCAGGTTGGCGACACCTCGCCGACAGGCTTCGCAAATTCACTCTAGCGTTCTAATCAGTGGGTTATTTTTTCGGCAATTGGCGGTTTTGGGCAGGGGTGCTGGTCAGCGTGGTGGCGCTGGGTCTGCTGGTGTTGTTGGTGGACCGGCGGGAACTTTTGGAGGCGTTGCTGTCCGCCAACTATCTCTACCTGGCTCCGGCGATTGTCCTGTACTTCATCGGGCAATGGTTCCGGGCGTTGAGGTGGCAGTTTTTGCTGGCTCCGATCTCTGCCATTCCCGCACGCCGCCTTTACCCGGTGATTATCATCGGGTACATGGCGAACAACGTGCTGCCGGCCCGGTTGGGGGAGTTGGTGCGGGCGGTGTACCTGGCGCAGCGGGAAGAAGAAGTCAGTGTTCCGACCTCTATCGCCACCCTGAGCGTGGAGCGGCTCTACGATGGATTGACGCTACTGGCGATCGGGGCCGTGGCGGCTCCGATCCTGTTGGCTGCCGGGCTGTTCAACGCAGCCAGCCTGGCCTACCAGTCAACCGCTGTGGTGCTGATGATAGGCGTGATCGGCAGCTTTGTGGCGGCCCTGCTGATACTGACCGCGCTGGCGACGAGCCGGCGGGCGGTGGAATGGCTGATCGCCGTAACTGGGATACTTCCAACGAGGTTCCGGTCCATCGCCGTGGAAGTGATTCATGGTTTCGTTGAAGGGTTGGCGACGCTCAATTCCCCGCGAAAGCACGCGATCCTGTTTCTGGGTTCGCTGCCAGTGTGGCTGGCGGAAGCTGGGGTGTACCTGATAGTGGCTTATTCGTTCAACCTGGATGCCTGGTTCGACTCGTTCTGGCTTTTGGCCGCGGCGATATTGCTGGTCACCGTTACATCAAACTTGATCACCGCCGTGCCGGCGTCTATCGGAGGCATCGGACCGTTTGAGGTGGTGGCGCAGCAGACGTTGGTGGCGCTGGGGATCGGGGCGGCTCCGGCGGCGGCCTACTCGGTGGCGGTGCACCTGGTGGCGCTGTGGCTACCGGTCAATATAGCTGGCGTTTTGCTGCTGCTCTGGCACAACCTTTCCCTGCGCAGGCTGACCGCGCTGCCGGAAGCGGACGTTGAACGGGAACCTGATGTAGTGTCCGCTCGCGTAACCGACGGAACCGGGGCGGGCGCGATGCAGGACGGTTAGGCAATGCGAGTAGGGATCATCGGCGGCGGAGCGGCCGGCTTGGCGGCGGCGCTGGAACTGACGTCGTCGGGGCATTTCGCCGATGTGTTCGAGGCGGCGCCGTTCCTTGGTGGGCAGGCGTCAACATTCGAGGTGGGCGGAGGCCAACTGGAACGCGGGTACCACCACCTGTTCGTCAGCGACACGGACATGGTGGACCTGATATATGAGCTGGGCCTGGGCGAGAAGCTGGAGTGGCTGGAATCGAAGGTGGGCCTGTTCTACGGCGGCCGCATCTGGGACTTTGCTACTCCGATGGACCTGCTGAAGTTCTCACCGCTGCCATTTGCCCAGCGCATCCGGTTGGGACTCTGGACGTTCCTGCTGCAGAAAACGCGGGACTGGCGCAGGTTTGAGGGGGTGACCGCCGCTGAATGGACTCGCCGGAACATGGGCGAAGACGCCTACCGGGTCATCTGGGAGCCGATGCTGCGTGGCAAGTTCGGCGATTATTATGACCAGGTGAGCATGACGTGGCTGTGGGGGAAGATCTACCTGCGCGTGGCTTCCCGAAAGCGGATGCAGAAAGAGCGGTTAGGCTATCCGATGTGCAGTTTCGGCCGGGTTTTTGATGCTTGCGGCGAACGGATCGTGGATCAAGGTGGTCGGGTGCACATCGGCGCTGCGGTGAAAAGGGTCAACATAGTAGATGGCAAGGCGCTGGGGTTCGTGGCGTCGGTGGACGGAGGAGAAGACCGGGACTATGAATACGATTCGGTAATCGCCACGACGCCGTCGTACATATTCACGCGGCTGGTTCCGGACTTGCCAGAGGATTATCGGGCGGTCCTGGAGTCGGCGCGCTATCTGTCGGCGGTGCTGATGATACTGGTGCTAGATCGGCCGCTGACGGCGAAGTACTGGCTCAATGTGGCTGACCGGTCGCTGCCGTTCGTCGGCGTGATAGAGCACACCAACATGATTGACCGCAGCATGTACGGCGGCCACCACATCGTGTATCTGACGAACTATCCCGACCGCAACAGCGATCTATACCGAAAGGAGCCCGAGGAATTGCTGGAAGAGTTCGTGCCGCACCTGCGGAAGCTGAACCCCGAATTTTCTCGAGACTGGATCGTCGAATACCATCACCACCGGGTTGACGGGGCGCAGCCGATAAACGGCGTGCATTACAGCGAACGCAACATCCCTGACCACAGGACACCGTTCGGGTCGTTATACCTGGCGAATACCACGCAGATTTATCCGGAGGACCGGGGGACGAACTACTCGGTACGGATGGGCCGTCGGGTGGCGCGGATGGTGTTGGAGGATGCGGAAATTAAACACGAGAGTGCCCGAAGGCTGGCCCGGCTTGGCGGGAGCGAGCCGCAAATGGAGGCCATTCCACGCCGCAGGTCCCAGAAAGAGTGATTCGGATTAATCCGGTTCGCCCCCATGCCACTACTGCATATGCAACGTGGCCAACCAAACTTTCACGGTGAAGAGGATCGAGATGGCCGAGACCAACAGTTTCATCCTTGGCTTTGACCCCGGCGGCATGAGCGGCGGAGGCAGCTTCGGTTGGAGCATATGTAGCGAGGTTGATGGCATACTGCAACCGCGCCCCAGAACTGGCTTGGCGACGGACGCACAAGACGCCATAGACAAGGTCAATGGAGCGCTCAAGTCGCCCGACTTTCCGGCTAAGCCAAACGTCTTGGCCGCAGGAATTGATGCCCCGCTGTTTTGGAACAGGAGAGGAATTAGGGAGATTGACTACGAACTCGACCGGGCGATGAGGTTCACTGGCTTCCCACCGCCAAAGAACGGAGGCCTGATTGTTCAGACCGTCAACCAATTGCGAGGGGCGTGCGTGATACAGGGCCCGTTGTTGGCAAAGTATCTCCACGAAGAGTGGACGGGCCTGCCAATCACGGAATCACATCCCAAGGTGTTACAGTGGCTACTGCCACTTTTGGGGCAGTCTGACACGGCAAGGATGGTAAGGCGTCTGATAGCGGGGCTGGTTGAGCATGAACTGGACGCCACGTGGTGCGCAGTTGCGGCATGGGGAATGATGCATCACCACGACTACAATTTGCACAATTGGTATGACCTTTATGAGTGGGAAATGCTAGAAAGCGGTCGTGTCGAGCAACTGGAGGGAGGAGTAAGCTACTGGATGCCGATTCCTGAGGATCTGTGGGCCGCCGGCTAATCCGGCTCGGGCCCCCGCATCCCATCGGCGTACCACCAGAACTTGGCGGTTGACCAGCCGCCGGCCTGACGCCGGATATTGGCAAATGTTCCGGGGCGAATGTCCTCTCTATGGCGTGGCACCGCAACGACGTGCGGTCCCAATTGCCATTTATCATGACCGCCGCGGCCCCGACCGGGAGTGAACACAAACCCAGCAGCAACCAAGGCGCGTATAACGTCGCTGCGATTGGGTTGACGAGGCATTTGCTGACGCCTCCGGCCAGGCGTCTAACGGTATGGGTTAGGGCCGGAAATCGTTACCCAATCCAACGTGTACTCTCCCCACCCCTCGGCTTCGTACTCGGCGCAAGCCTCGGCCATAGCGTCGTCGGAACGCAACGGAAATTGACCTAGTGGGTATGCCGACAGAAGGCACTGAATGGCGTCTTTTATCATCTCCAACGCTTCTTCGCGCGTCCGCCCGTCGGTAGCGCAGCCTACTGACGGGCAGTCCGCGCCCCACCGCCAGTCGCCTTTAAAGTCCTCTCCGTCGTAGTAGCTCACCAGAACTTGAAAGGTGCCTACATCCTCGATACCGTCCGACGCAGCGCCATCTTGCTGTGGTGCGTGGGTGTTGGCGGATGTCATCGCTGATTGTCCTCTATGCTTCCGTTCTTGAGCGCAGGGTAGCACGAAAGCTGTTTTCAGCGAAAGACGATGGCGGGCGCAACGGGCGGGTTGGTCCGAATTTTAGTATAATGAAAGAACTTGCTAACCCGTTCAAGATCGCTTATTTTGCCCACCATTGCCGTCCTGGCCGACGACCGCAACGGCCACCATCCAACCCCATCCATCCGGGCGATTGAAGAGGCCGGTGGCAGCGTCCGCGTAGTCTTTCCGGCGACGTCCGCAACCGAGGCTCTGGATGGAACCGGAGGTTTGTTCTTGCCAGACTATGACCGCGAAGTTGCTGACGTCCTGCTTGGAGCAGCGTTAGAGTTGGACATGCCAGTGCTGGCGACGGGCGCCGGGATGCACGCGCTGAACCGGCATTTCGGGGGAGGCGCCCCCCTACCAGCCCTGGCGCATTGTTCGGACGACGGGACAGAACCGTTGCGGCACCAAATCTACCTTTCGCCCGGTTCCAAGGTTGCCGCCATCATAGGCAGCGCCGGCATGTTCCGGGTGAACAGCCGGCACCGCACGGGTATACGCGAGCCGCAGCGGGCGGAACGACTGATGAGTATCGCGTATCAGTTGGATGACGGCGTTATCGAGGGTCTGGAGAGCAAGGAACACAGCTGGGTGATCGGCGTGCAGTTCCTGCCGGAACGCGGCGACGAGGTGCCGGCCAGCTTCAACAACCTGTTTCTCGGGCTGGTGGAGCGCGCACAGGACTTCATTGACAGCAACAACGCGGAGAGTAACGACGCGAGGAGAACTTCACGATGACCACGGCGCCCCCACCATCAACCGGCGGAGAATTCACACTGCGACCCATTGAGGATGAGATGCGGGAGTCGTATCTGTCCTACGCGATGTCGGTCATCGTATCCCGAGCGTTGCCGGACGTGCGTGACGGGTTGAAGCCCGTGCAGCGCCGGATCCTGTATGCCATGCACGACATGGGGATACGGCCGGGCAGCCAGTACCGGAAGAGCGCGCGCATCGTGGGCGAGGTTCTGGGTAAGTTCCACCCGCACGGCGACGGGTCGGTGTACGACGCTCTGGTGCGCATGGCGCAGTCGTTCTCGATGCGGGCGCCACTGATCGACGGGCAGGGCAACTTCGGCAGCATCGACGGTGACCCGCCGGCGGCGATGCGCTATACCGAAGCGAGGCTGGCGGCCATTGCGGACGAGATGTTGGCGGACATCGACCAGCAGACGGTGGACGTTTCGGACAACTTCGACGATTCCCTGAAAGAGCCCCGGGTGCTGCCGGCGCGGATGCCTAATCTGCTGGTGAATGGTTCGTCGGGAATCGCCGTGGGCATGGCGACCAACATGCCTCCGCACAACCTGGGCGAGATCTGCGACGCCGTCAACTACGTTATCGACAACCCAACCTGCAACGTGGACCAGTTGATGGAGATTGTTCCCGCGCCGGACTTTCCGACCGCCGGCAAGATCCGCGGCGTGGCCGGTGTACGCGACATGTACGCTACCGGGCGGGGGCGCGTCATCATGGAGGCGGTCACCGAGATCGAGGACATGCCCGGCCGGAACTCGAACCGGCAGCGCATCATCATCAGCGAGTTGCCCTACCAGGTGAACAAGGCGACGCTGGTGGAAAAGATCGCGAACCTGGTGCGCGAAAAGACATTGGTAGGGATCACCGAGATTCGCGACGAGTCGGACCGCCGGGGCATTCGGGTAGTGATTGAGCTGGCCCGGAGCGCACAGCCGACCGTAATTCTGAACAACCTGTACAGGCGGACGGCGCTGCGCTCGTCGTTCAACGCCATCATGCTGGCGCTGGTTGACGGGCAGCCGCAGGAACTGCCACTGAAAGATCTGATCAATCATTTCATCACCCACCGGGAGGATGTAATCCGTCGCCGGACCGAGTATCAGCTGGGTCGGGCGAGAGACCGGGCGCATATCGTGGAAGGGCTGCTGAAGGCCCTGGATGCGATCGACGCGATCATCGAAACCATACGCAGCAGTCAGGACGTAGAGACCGCTCGCAATAACCTGGTGCAGCAATTCGACCTGTCGGAGATTCAGGCTCAAGCCATTCTCGACATGCAGTTGCGCCGGTTGGCCGCTCTGGAGCGACAGCGGCTGGACGAAGAATATAACGACCTGCTGGCGACCATCGCCCGGCTGGAGGATCTGCTGCAAAATCCACAGAAGATACGCGCGGAGATCAAGCGGGAAACGCGGGAAGCGAAGCGCAAGCACGCCGACCCGCGCCGCACCGAAATAATCCGCGAGGAACTGCAGGAGCAGTCCATCGAGCAGTTCATCGTGCAGGAAGACGTGGTGGTGACGCTGAGCCAACGTGGATACATCAAGCGCGTTCCCATCGGCACCTACCGCAACCAGCGGCGCGGCGGCAAGGGCGTGCGCGGCGCAAACAATCGGGACGACGACGCGATAATGCAGATATCCGTCGTCAATACCCACGAACAACTGCTGTTCTTCACCAACAAAGGTCGAGTATATCCGCTGAGTGTGTACGAGACGCCTAACGATTCCGGTCGAACGGCGCGGGGAACCCTGTTGGTGAACCTGGTTCCCCTGCAGCCCGGGGAGCACGTGCAAACCATGCTGCCGGCCAGCCGCGACGAATACAACCGGCTGTACGTATTCGCAACACGCAACGGGCGGGTCAACGCGCTGCGGCCGGGCCAATTGCAGAATCTGCGGAAGTCAGGCCTCATCGCGATGAAGGTCCTGGATGGCGACGAGCTGGTCGCGGTTAGACCGGCGCAGAGCGACGCGTCGGTCGTCATGGTTACCGAGCAGGGGCAGGCGCTGCTGTGTCCGGTCACCAGCATCCCAGAGCGGAACCGAAACGCAACCGGCGTGATCGGAGTCAAGTTCAAGGACGAATTCGGGGGCAAGGACAAGGTCGTGGCCCTGGATGTGGTCAACGACCCTGAGGACGAGTTCCTGTTGGTGGTCAGCGAAAAGGGCTACGGCAAAGCCACGCCTTTGTGCAACAGCAAAGGCGAAGCCGTATATCGCGAGACCAACCGCGGCGGACTGGGCGTAAAGACCTTTGCCGTGGACCAGAGCGAGAGGCCCACGGGGCCGGTGGTCGACGCCAAAATCGTAACTTCCGCCGAAATGAACGACGAGGAAGGCCACGAGGTGTTTATCATCTCAGCCCGGGGCCAGGTGGTGCGCATCGATCTGGCGGAGATCAAGGTAGTCAACACCCGCCAGACCAAGGGAGTCATCATATGGCGCGAGCGGGGAGGCGACGACAGCGTGGTATCCATCTACTGCTTCCGCGCCACTGACTACAGCCTGGATGACCCGGCGCTGCAGAACGACACGGGCGGTACGGTCCTCGAACAGGCCGAAGAGGTTGCCGCGCAGGCGGACAGCCAATACGACGGGGCTAACGACGAGAACGTTGCCGAGGATATGCTGGATGACGACATCGAAGAAGACGATGACGACGATGATCCGGACACTCACGTAAACGGGCAGGCGCCCCTGCTGTAGCGGCGCCTGCTGAGCCAACGTAAGGACGAACAATCGCAATGCAATTGGTGATGGTTCATGGCTCCGGCCAGAACGAGTTGACGTACTACTACCAGACCGCACGGTTCGTCAACTCGGACGCGGTGAACCTACCCGGTCACCCCGACGGAGAACCCCGGGATAGCATCGAGGGCTACGTCGATTGGTTGCGTGACTACGCGTGGGGCAAGGCATACCCTCCGTTCGTGTTGTTCGGCCATTCGATGGGCGGTGCGATCGCGTTGGACTACGCGCTACGGTATCCCGAAGACCTGGCCGGGCTGGTTCTGATCGGCACCGGGGCTCGATTGCGCGTGCATCCCGACTATCTGGAGCGGTGCCTGGACGATGCCCAGTGGCGCGCGGAAGCCCCCGAATACTATGCGGCCATCAACGCGGAACTGGCGCCACAATTGGCGGAGCGGGCTCTCGAATCCGGCCCGATGGTCGAGTACAACGACCTTGCGGCGTGCGACAAGTTCGATGTGATGGAACGGGTTAAGGAAATCAGCCTGCCGTCGCTGGTGATCGTAGGCGCTGATGACATAATGACCCCGGTCCGTTACGCGGAATACCTGGGCCGGGAATTGCAGGACGCCGAGGTGGTGGTGGCGCCAAACTCAGGCCATTTCGTCACTCTGGAGCAACCGGGCGCGGTGAATGCCGCGATAGCCGAGTTCCTGAACAGGTGGGGGTTGCACGGAGGGTGAACGCTCGCGGACGCAGCGCAATTCAGCCCGGCTAACGACCGGGCTTTTTGGTGCGGTTGTGCTTGCGGTACGGGCGATGCTGGTATTATGGGGCCATCCAAACCGGTTCTCCTTGCCGCTAAAATGGCCACGCCGCAGACCTACACCCCCGATGGGCACCGACTGGCTGCATCCCTGCCGGCAATATACGCCGGTCACCCTGACGCGCACGGACTACCGGCAGCCCGTCGTATTGCGATCACCGCTGCCGAGTTGATCGGTTCATGTGACCTGGCGGTAGATCCGACGGTGGTGAACACCGCCGCGCTGCTGCACCTGGCTGGTCGTCGGGAGGACGTGAACCGGGCGGAAGCATCGGTTGCCCTAGCCTCAGCGTGGTTGCGAGGGTCGGGTGGGCCTGAACTCTACATTGCGGCGGTAGCGAGCGCTATAGAGGGAGCGTGGTCGGAAGCGTCTGAAGACGACAATGGCAGGTTGCTGCGGGATGCCGCGCTCCTGGACTTGGTGACTGTAGAAAGGCACGCCGATGCCTTGCGGGAAGTCCCGCCAACAGGCCGGCTGCGGGAAGGCTACTTGTCTGACTACCGGCGAGAATGCTTGGCGCCGGCGTTGCGGGTCAGGGAGTTCGTGATCGTCGCAGGCGCGACCGCGATCTATGACCAACGGATGCCCAGGCTGGCGGCGTGGCTGGACGAACAACCTGCCAGTTTGGCACCGGAAGAATGGCGACGCCTCGTTGAGGTTTGCGAGATAGAACAAGGGGTGGAGCGACTGCTCACTGGGGAAGACCCGGCGCTGGTTCGCTCCGAGATGCCGGCCCGGGGTCTACCTTACGCGGAATACCGGGGACGACAGCGTGCCGTAATTGCCGGTAGCCACGACCGCATCCTGGAGTTGACCCACGCGCGCATCGAGGCGTCGCGCAACGTGGCAGCCGAGAAATACCTGGAAAGCGATACCATCCACAAACCGGCGGTGGAGGAAAACCTGTTCGTCGGAGCCCGACGTCGCGCCCGGCAACTCGGATTGTCGGCGGAGACTGCGGAAGACATCGCACGTCTCCTACTGTCCAATGCCCGCGAGGTACAGGAGCGGACGCTCAACGACATCGCCCAACGCCTGAGCCGGCTGCACGGCCAGATTCTGGACGCCGACTCACCTGAGACGCGCACCGAAGAGGCGGATATCGCCATCCCTTCGCTGGTGGTTCGCACCGGCGATCAGCCGCTGGCCCGCGAGAATGAGTTGATCAAGGAGCTGCGGGTTACCGGTTTGAACGAAGCATATCCCGATCAGCGTGAAAGGTTAGTCCAGTGGTTCGAGTCGCCGCACCCCTACATGAAGACGGGGATGATCGTCGGCAGTCGCGACGCCGACCTGTTCCTGCAGGCGCTGACCGACGGCCAACGGTGCAAGGTTATCGCGACGGTTCCGATTGATGGCCCAATGCACTTGGGGAATGGGTCGTTGGTCAACATGCTGGCCTACTTCCAGAATTTGGGGGCGGATGTTGAGTTGGGTTTCCGCGACGAACTGGGAGAAATTGGCCAAGCGCGCCGAGCCATGCAAGACGCTCTGCTGACGATGTTTGCCGCCGGCCTTGACCCTGACCGCACCAACGCGTATCTACAGCAGGACAGCCCGGGCATCGTCAGAACGGCGTTTGAACTGGGCGAAGCGATTCCGCTGAGCGTGTTGAACTCCGCTTTGGGGCTTCGTCTGAGGGACAGTGCCACCGATACATTCCGGCCGCTGCTGCGGTTGTCCGACATTCTGCATCCGCAATGGCCGGACAGCGGTGGTCCGTGTCGAACGCTGGTGCTGGACGGGATCGGCGGTGACGTTTACGTGCGGATGGCCCGGAACGTGGCAGAACGGTTCGGTCTGATCAAACCGTCTGCGCTGTATCTCCGGATGATGCGCGGCCTGACCACCTACAACGACCCGCGCACGGGCAGCGCGGTGGAGGTGATGACGAACGCCGTACCAGCCGGCCGCATCGCGTACGATGATGACCACCAGGACGTCCGCCGCCGGGTTGGTCGCGCGTACACCGGAGGCCGCGGAACTCTGGAAGAGCAGCGCGAACTGGGGGGCAACCCGGATCCGAGGGTCTGCTCGGTGTCGAGCCTGCACGCCTTTTTCGCAACCCCGGACCCGGACCAGTACGCGCAGCTGCAATCACAGTGCCGTTCAGGCGAGTTGTTGTGTGGGGAGTGCAAAGCTTCCGCCACAGACGGCCTGCTAGAATATCTGCGGGAACATAGGCAGCGACGGGACAACCTGCCCGACGGGACGGTGGATCGTGCGCGCCGCGTGGCCGGTTTGGCCACCGACTAGGATAACCCTCCGCAGCCGGCGCATTCTCACGACGTGTGACGCTGGCGGGCGTCTGAGTGCGCTCGCCTGGACGCTCATCCACAACGATGGTGGAACCCCATCGGGGCGCTTACATCAAACATTGCTTATAGATACCGCAGGAGACCAACGGTTATGGCAGACCAGCAACGTATCCTAACGGGCATGCGTCCCACCGGCCAGTTGCACCTGGGGCACTACCTGGGCGCCCTGGAAAATTGGATCCAAATGCAGCACGAGTACGAGTGTTTCTTCCTGATCGCCGACTACCAGGCCATGGGGGACCACTTAGATGACATCAGACTAATTCAGCGCTCGGTGCTCGAGGTTGCGACTGACTGGCTGGCCGTTGGGCTGGACCCGGAGAAATCGTCGTTCGTGATCCAGAGCTACGTGCCGGAACACGCTGAGTTGACCATGTTCTTCTCGATGCTGATGCCGCTGAACCAGCACCAGCGGAACCCCACTTTGCGGGCGGAAACCGCACAGCTCGAGTCGGAAAACCAGTCCATCACTTTGGGATTTTTCAATTATCCCATCAGCCAGGCAGCCGACATCCTGTTGCCCAAAGCCCACCTGGTGCCGGTGGGAGAGGACCAGGTGGCGCATATCGAGTACACCCGCGACGTGGCTCGACGGTTCAACCGGTTGTACGGCGAGGTATTTCCCGTGCCGCGGGCGCGGGTGGGTCGGGTGCCCAGGTTGGTGGGCACCGACGGCCAGGCCAAGATGAGCAAGAGTCTCAACAACGCGGTGTACCTGGCGGATGACCCCGACATGGTGCGGCAACGGGTAAGGCGGATGGTGACGGACATAACGGGGGAGAACCCGAGGTTGCGGGCAACCGATCCGGGCGTGGTCGAATACAACCCGGCGTTCCTCTATCACGAAGCTTTCAACGACAACGCTGACGCTGTTGCTGAGCTCAAGGAACGGTACACCGCAGGTTCGGTCAGCGACGTGGAGGTTAAGGACCAGTTGATTGACGCCATCAACCGCTTTCTGGAGCCAATACGGGAAAGGCGGTCGTGGTACGAAGAGCACCCGGATTACGTACGCGACGTTCTGAACGCCGGCACGGAGCGAGAGCGGGCGATAGCACGAGAGACCATTGAAGACGTTCGGCGGGCGATGCAGGTCATGTACATCTGAGCGGCCGGTCCATCCGGTACCGGAAGGACTTGCCATATCCATGAGCAGGGGCGCCCGCAAGGGTTGCCCCTACTTTTGTCACCGTGTTAGCGTAGGGTGACCGCGCCGAGTTTTCGTGCTCGGCGTTTTTGCACCCTTTCTAATCGGAGTGAACGATATGGCAGGTAATCCGCGAGACAAGTATTGCATCGTCGGCGTAGGCGAAACTGAGTATAGCCGCGCTTCTGGCCGCACCACGCGCGCCATGGGCGCTGAGGCGATCCGCAACGCGATGAACGATGCGGGACTGACGCCCGACGATGTAGACGGGATGCTCAGTTACCATGGCGGCGATTCCACGCCGTCCACGTCCATCCAGTATGACCTGGGCCTCCGGCCGAATTTCTATATGGACTGCTCGGGTGGGGGGTCATCCACGGAGGCGCTGGTCGGTTTGGCCATTGGAGCCATCGAGGCGGGCATGTGCGACGTGGTTGCCATCTTCCGCTCGATGAATGGCTACTCCAGCATTCGCATCGGTGGGACCGGCGCGCGGGCGTCTGCTCCAATCGGTGGACTGGATCTGATGAAACGGCCCTATGGACTCATCAGCGCGGTGCAGCAATTTTCATACACCTTCACGCGTCACATGGCCGAGTACGGCGTGAAGAGTGAGGACCTGGCTGCCATCAAGGTCGCCCACTCCAACCACGCGTCCAACAACCCGAAGGCGTTGATGAAACACCGGGTGACCGTGGACGACGTAATGAACTCTCGCTGGATTATTCGGCCGGTGGCCCACCTGCTGGACTGCTGCCTCGAAACCGACAACGCGACCTGCGTGATCGTAACCTCGGCGGAACGCGCCAAAAACCTCAAGCACAAGCCGATCTACATTAAGGGAGTGCAGGGTCGCGGCACCAAGCCGGGCGGCGATTTCCACTACCAGCATGGGCCCATCTCCCGGGTGGCTGGCCACTACATCGCGCCGCGCATTTTCGACCTGGCCGGCGTAAAGCACGAGGATGTAGACCTGACCGGTTGCTACGATGCCTTCACCTACACGGTGATGCTGCAATTTGAGGACTACGGTTGGTGCGAGAAGGGCGAGGGCAAGGATTACGTCACCAGCGGCATTATCAACCTGGGTGGGAAGCGGCCTAACAACCTGAGCGGCGGCCACCTGTGCGAGGGCTACACCCACGGGATGAACATGGTGATCGAGAACGTGCGGCAACTGCGCGGGACCGTGGACGATTACTGCCCTGGTGCGACCGAGGGCGACCACACCTACGACTACGACGAGGGCGGTTGCCGGCAAGTGCAGGATGCCAAGATCAGCATGAACATGGGTTGGGGGACGCCGGCGGTCGGCAGTTCCGTCATCATGGGCAACGTACTCAGTTAGGCGCCTCGGAACAGGGAGAAGGACAATGCCGAACTATAACTACCGGGGCATCGCGCTGAGCATCCCGGAGAACGACTCTGAATACAAGGGCTACTTTGAGGCGGCGGGTGAAGGTCGCCTGGTGGTCAAGAAATGTTCCGATTGCGGCCTGCTGCGCGGCGAGCCCGGTCCGGGATGTCCGTGGTGCACGTCACTGAACTGGGAGTGGCAGCAGGTATCGGGCAAGGGCACCATCTACTCCTATCAGGTGGTGGCCCACACGGTGATTCCCAGCTTCCGCGACCTGACGCCCTTCGCCATCGTGCTGGTGGAACTGGACGAGCAGCGGGGGCAGCCGACTGAGTTCGATGGCCTTCGCATCACCGGCAACCTGGTGGATGCCGACTTCAACATGGAGAAAGAAGAGGGCGTCGGGATCGGCAAGCGGGTGGAAGTCGCATTCCAGCCGGTGGAAGAGGGGTTCATGCTGCCGCAATGGCGGCTGATCGACGAGCCTGACCAGGGTTTCACCTGGTCGCACGAGGTTCCGTCCTGAGTGATATGCAGCCCTTTGTGATGGCTGTATATCACTCAGCCTAAGCATGGGATTTGATTGTCCACACAGTGCCGCATACAATCATCGCAACACCACAACGCAGGAGCGTACCAAAATGACGACCGCAATCCACGACCTAGCGGAACGAGTGGCAATCGCGGCGGTCACCAAAATCTACGGACCAGTTGACGACAATTTCAAAGCCAGGTTCAGGCACAACTTTCAAGCCAGGCTGAATTTGAAGGAACACAAATACCCGATTTACGACGCGGTAAACACTGCTTTCCACGAAGTATTTGAAGCGGGGTTCAACGCTGCGGTGGCGACCAGCGCCGCCTCCGGCCTCCCACAAATGCAAACAGGCCAAGGATGGAACACGCCAATCAGCGCGGAGTGGCAAAACACCATTGACGAAGTAGCGACACAGGCGGCATACGAACACTTCGACGCCGCCCAACAGCTTTTCGACAGCGGTCAACCGCTGATAGCGGCCGAACGCCTGACCGATGCTATTACCGCCTCAATCGCCGCCATCGCTGCCCGTAAAGGTTGGCCTCACTCGAACGACATGGACATCGCCAACGCAGTGACCGCTCTGGCCACGGGGCAAATGCCAGACGAAACCGCTGACCTTTACGAACTGATGCGATCAGCTTCGGATCAGGGACAAGATTTATTCAGTGCTTTCGGAGCTGCAATGGGACAACCCGATGCAGTACGGTTCGCCTACTACAGCAGCGCCGATGGGTCTGGCGACGCGCAACGCTTCGCCAGGGACACCGTCCATCTTGCCAATTGGATAGCTGGTCCGATATCGTGACCACTCTGGAACAAAGCCAGCATATTGCAGTCATCAGGGAGTTTGGCAGCCGCGCCAATACGGAGTTCGAGACGGGCAACGAATTCATAGCAGCTGAAATTCTTTGGGGAGCATTCGCGCACGGCCTCATTGTTGTCGCAACGCTCAATCAATGGCGTTACACCAGTCACGAATCACTGAAACACGTGGCTCGCAACCTTGCCCAAACGCAGAGCTTACCGCGTTGGCAGTCGGACTTTGCATATGCCGAGCGGCTCCACATACACTTCTACCACGGACATTTGGGCCCGTTGGGACTGGCCCAAGCCAGAACCGCGACTAGATTGGCCATAGGCAGATTGCTGGATCTGTTTGAAAACGAATACCGCTAAGCACGGAGCATAACAATGAAAAGTAGTGCTAGCAACATCGGCTGCAAGCATGATGATATTGCGCATGATAGCCTGTTCGTTACCAACCGATGAAGAGATTGAGAATAAAAGCGAAGAAATTGCAGGCCATTTTATGGCAGCACTATTTTCCAGCACTTTTAGTGCGGGATATGAGAGGATCGTGTATAGATTTATCGAAAAATGGCCGGAAGCTAAAGCATTGGATCCTGATCACAATGCCAGCAATCACAGTAAAATATCAGAATTGGAAGATGCTGGCTGCGAATAATCCTACCCTGGGAAGGTAGCCAGGGCCAAGAGTGGACATTTAGAACCCGCTAACCAACCGCGTTCCACATCTCGTAGCCGATTTCTTTGCTGATGAGGCCGTCGCGCATCTCGAAGATGTGGACCAGACGCATCTCCACCTGCGTCCCTGGAGACAGCGGCAGGTATCCCTCGCCGGTCAGACGGAACCGGACGACGCTGTCGTCCACCACCCGGTCGTCGGTGGCAAAGCGCTGTAGGTTCTCGAACTCGACGTCCTGCATCTTGGCGAACATCTGCGTGTAGTTGTCGGCCACGGCGCGCTTGCCTTCAAATCGCAATCCGCGGGCCGGGGCTTCCCACACCACGTCGTCGGTGTACAGGTCCAGCGCCGCCTCCACCTCGTTGGTTGCTTCGGAATGAAAGTGGGCTTCGACGGCAGCCAGGTTGGCTGCGATGATTTTGGGGTTCTGGTTCGACGAGGACATGGCGGCTCCTCCTCTTGTTGGGTTTCTTGACACCCTAGGGCCTACCGATAGCATCCCGGCAGGCGGCCACAGGATACGGGGTTGCTGAGGAGGCGAACAGCTATGCAGAGCATCACAATCGACCGCAGCAAGCCCCTGCGCGAGGAGTCTAACACGGGGCACAACCGTTGGCATCCGGACATATCGGCCGTCATAGAGGTGGACGAGGGCGAGGAGGTGGTGCTGGAAACCCGTGACGCATTTGACGGTCAGATGCGACCCGGTGTCACTGAAGCCGATTTCGCGGGGATGGACGCGGGCGTGATCCATCCCCTGACCGGGCCGGTGGCGGTGAAAGAGGCGGAACCCGGAGACCTGCTGGAGATCGAGTTCGTGGACATCCAGCCACAGCCCTACGCTTTCAGCGTCATCTTCCCCGGCTTCGGGTTCCTGCGGGACGTTTTCACCGACCCGTTCATGGTGCACTGGAGCATTGCTGACGGATTCGCCACCTCGGACCAGATACCGGGCGTTCGGGTGCCGGGGGCTTCGTTCATGGGCGTGTCAGGCGTTGCTCCTTCCCACGCGCAGTTGGAAGAGTGGACCCGGCGGGAGGCGGAGTTGGCGTCCCGCGGCGGTGTGGCGCTGCCGCCGGACGCGGGCGGCTCGGTTCCGATAACCGGGGTCGGGGCAACCCACGGCATCCGGACGCTGCCGCCGCGCGAGAACGGGGGCAACTTTGATGTGAAGCAACTGTCCACTGGCTCCAAGCTCCTGCTGCCGGTGGCGGTTGACGGCGCGCATTTTTCCACTGGGGACGCCCACTTCGCGCAGGGGGACGGCGAGGTCTGCGTCACGGCGGTCGAAATGGGAGCGACGTGCACGGTGCGGTTCCGGTTGCTGAAGGGCGAGGCGGAACGGCACAACATTCGCTGGCCCCGTTTCAGCCGGGAGGATTACTACATTGCGCCGGAATGGGCGGCGCCGCGGCGGTTCGTCGCCACCATGGGGATGCCGGTAAGGGACGATGGGGTCAACGAGGGGGAGAACCTGACCTTGGCGTGCCGCAACGCCATCCTCAACATGATCGACCTGCTACAAGAGCGCGGTTTCTCTCGCGATCAGGCCTACGTAATCTGCAGCGTGGCGGTGGACCTGAAGGTGAGCAACGTGGTGGACGTGCCGAACTACGTGGTGTCGGCGTTTTTGCCGGAGGATTTATTTGTGGGGTAGTCAGCCACTAGGCATTCGCTTTGTGCGATAAAGCTTGAGGTAGTGAAATTTCCCAGCCTCTTGGACCCCGACGAATAACGTGAGACCCGAAGCAACGTGAGATCGATCGTTCCCGGCGTATAGCCACTAACTCGATCCAATCTAACCTTGAGATTGAGAACCGAACTTAAAGACGAACACGCCATGATGGGATACGATTTGCAACATTTGTGGGGGAACGGCCCGGTTCGCGCCTTCATCAGCCACGTTTCCGCTCATAAAGAGTTGGCCCATGATTTGAAACAACATTTGAGCACTCTCGGTGTAGCGTCGTTCGTTGCCCACGATGATATCGAACCCATGAAAGCATGGGAAAGTGAAATCGAGAAAGCTCTCCTGAGTATGCATGTTTTGCTGGCTCTAATGTCCGCAGACTTCAGAAACAGCAAGTGGACTGACCAAGAAGTGGGCGTTGCTGTCGGACGCGGAGTGCGTGTCGTTGCTTTCCGTATGGGCACGGACCCTTATGGATTTATCGGCAGGTATCAAGCATTTTCCGTAGGGAACGAGCCGAGTCGCATGGCTTCAGAGGTATTTCGATATTGGCTTCGCGGCAACGACCCGAATGTTGAAGCCGTCGACGCTTACATTCAGGCCGTAAGCGGTGCCGAGAATTTTGCAACCTCCAACAGGCTTGCTGCCTACCTAGACTGCATTCCACAATTGTCGGCGAACCAGGAACGTGCCTTGGTTTGTGCATTCAACGGAAATGATCAAGCACATTACGCATGGAAATTGAAAAGTGCGATGGTTGATTTTCTCCTGCGCACCACCGGCCACAACTATGAATTCGACGGTGTAAATTTGCGAAGTCTACACGCATAGTCGTACCGTGTTAGCCGGCAAAGATATGGGCGAGGGACGGCGGTGTGGTCCTCGCCCATATCTTTCTCGTGTGGTGGCTGCCTTTTGTCAGCGCGTACGACCCTCTTTCCTAGCGCCGAAAGGGCGACCAATCTGGTTTTGCCGCAATCACAGTCGCTAACCCGACCTTCGAGAAATGATGGTGCTCAGATGATCCCGCCCTCTGCTAGCAGCAGCATCTGGCCGTTGGTGAGACCCAGTTCGCCCTGGAGGATTTCGGCGTTGTGCTCGCCGATCAGGGGGGCGCGTCGGCTGATGCGCCACGGGGAGCCGTTGAGTATGGCAGCCGGGCCCGGGTAGGTGAAAGTGCGGCCCAACTCGGGGTGCTCCACCTCTTTGAAGAACTCGCGGTCGATGAGGTGGTCGTCGCCGACGAGTTCATCCATGCTGCGGATGGCTCCCCAGGGGAAGTCCCGTTGCTGACCGCCGTGGAACGCATCGCTGAGCGTCGAGTTCATGAAGAAGTTCTTCATCACGTCGACGATGTGGTCATTCTCAGCGGCGATTACCTCTGGGTTCTGGTACCGCTCGTCGGCCAGGTCCTCGGCCATGCCCGACTGCTCGAACCAATCAGCCAGCAGCTTCAGCCGTTGCGGGGTCAGATTGGTGCCGGAACGAGTGGTGTTGAGCCATCCGCCGTCTCCGGTCGGGAACTGGATTGCCGGCGACATATCGGGAGCGGCGTGGCGTCCGGTGTGACGCTGCACCACGTCGCCCGTGGACAGGTAGATGGCGATGGCTCCCTCGGTGGTCAAGGCGCAGGCCTCGTGGATGGACGCGTCGATGTACTGGCCCTCCCCGGAGACGAAGCGGTAATACAGGGCGGCCATGATGCCGATATACGCATAGTGCGCGCCAATGTGCCAGGAGTTGCCGCCGCCGGGCGCGACGGGCGGAGGGTCGGGCACGTCGACATCGTCGTAGCCGGATGACGCCATCTGGCCGCCGCCGGCCATCTGGGTGATGTCGCTGCTGACGTAATCCCGCCACGGACCGGTCTGACCGTAGGGAGTCAGCGAGCACATGATCAGCCCGGGATTGTCGGCGGACAGGCTTGCATAGCCCAACCCCAGGGATTCGAGGTAGCCGGGTTTACGGCTTTCCAGCACGATATCCGCGGTGGCCGCGAGCTGTTTCAGGATGTCCTGGCCCTGCCTGGTCTCCAGGTTCAGGGTGATGCCCCGCTTGGACGTGTTGTAGTGCCAAAAGGACAGGCTACGCTCTCGGTGAGGTTTGTCGTCCATGAACGGTCCGAAGCTACGACAGGCCTCTCCCCCGGGCGGCTCGATCTTGATGAGATCGGCCCCGTTGTCGGCCATCAATTTGCCGCAGAACTGGCCCTTTTCGTCGCAGATTTCCAGTACCCGCAGGCCCTCAAGGGCTCCGGGCAGGTTCAAGTCGGCGGGACGAGCGTCACCGATGTCCACCGCTTCCGGTTCGTTGCCGTTGGAAGAAGTCATCGCAGGGCCTCCTGGATGTAAGGGTAGCGATCCATGGTGGTGGGCCAGAATATTCCGTTCTCGTAGCCGTCCAACAGGTCGTCATGTTTCATGCCGAGCAGGTCTTCGAGCACATCGCGGTTATGCTGCCCAATCATCGGCGGTGGGCTGGACATGCGTGCTGGGGACTTGGACATCTTGAAGGGGGCGTTCTGAAACTTCCACGGGCCGAGCATCGGGTGGTCCATGGGCACGTACATGTCCCGTGCCCGCAGTTGCGGGTCGTTGTCGACCCGGTCCTGACTGCTCTGCACCGCCATGGCGCGTACCCCGGCAGCCTGGCACTTTTCGGTGAGCTCGTACTTGCCCATCGTTTTGGTCCACGCCTCGATGTGCTCGTCTATCTCCTCCTGGTGTTCCAGGCGGCCATCTATGGTGTCGAATCGGCTGTCGGCCCAGTCCGGGCCTCCCATCAACTTCACCAGGTTCTGCCATTCCGCGTCGGAGAGGCAGGCGATGGTTGCCCAGTCGTTGTAGCCGCCGGGCGCGGTGCGGTAGGCGTTGTGAGGAGCGGCGATCGGGCCTCGGTAGTTATTGACCACCTCGGCGCCGGGCCAGACCGTGCGGTTGCCCGGCGGGAAGCCCTCGCGCCTGGCCTTCCGGCCGTTGACGGTCTTGTCCAGCATTGCCGGTCCGGTCAGCGTGATGCCGGTAATCATCTGGGAGAGGTCGACGTGCTGGCCCTTGCCGGTGGCGGTACGGTGGCGCAGGGCGGTCAGGGCGCTGATGGCGCCATACATTCCGCCGGTGTCATCGAGGTAGGACCAACCCCAGCCGGCAGGGGGCTTGCCCGGCAGGCCTGACAGGTGCGTGAGCCCGCTCAACGCCTGGGCAGCCGGCCCCATGGTGCCGTACCAGTGGTAGCGTCCGGTATGGCCGAAGCCCGCCATGGAAACGTAGATGATGTCGGGCCGGATCTGCTTGAGTTGATCGTAGCCCAGCCCCCACCGCTGCATGATCCGGCTGCTGAAATTCTCGATTACGATGTCCGAAACCGAGATGAGACGCTTGACCAGCTCCAACCCTTCCTCGGTCCGGGTGTTCACGCTGATCCCGCGCTTGTTAGCGTTGGTGTCGGCGAACTGGCCAGTGGAGTTGGGGCCAGGCTCGACACCGGGCGGCACGGTGAAGCGGTTCTGGCGCAGGGTGTCCAGGTTCAGGGGCCATTCGACCTTAATGACTTCGGCACCCAGGGTGCCCAGCCATCGAGCGGCCCACGGGCCGGCGCGTACCCAAGTGAAGTCGACCACGCGGATTCCTTGCAAAGGAGTCGGCAGGGGCATAGTTGAGCCTCCCGTGTCGGCGGTAGATATAACTAACCGTAGGTTGGGCGCAAGTTTAGGCCAATCCGGGGTAGAGGGGCAACCTTCGGTAGAGGGGCAACCTTCGCGCCCGTGCGTTGTGGGGGTTCGGCCCCACGCTTACGCGTTGACGCTCGGAAACCGCGCGCCTATGATGCTGGCAACCGCATCGCGGTTGCTGCCGGGCAACCAGCGCAGGAAACAGGAACCGTGGTCAGCGCCGACCTCCCGTCACCGCACGGGTGTGTGCCATCATCGTACGCGTGACGTTTAACGGCAAGTTCGACGTCACCGGCGTTCGGCGCGCGTGGTGATGCGCGGTGCCATCTCGGCGCTCCGCGGTCAGTACCGGAGCATCTTCATCCTGAGCGTCTGTGGGGCCCTGAACAGCTTTGGCATGGGCACAATAGGCCCGGTATTGCCGCTGTTCACACAGCAGGAATTTCACGCCAACGCGACCCAGGTCGGCATCGCGATCGGCCTGTTCGGTGCGGGGCGGCTGTTCACGGGGGTTCCGGCAGGATATTTGGCGCAGAGATATGGGCGCAAGCCGGTCCTCGCTCTGGGAGCGGGAGTGAACCTGTTCGGGGCGACCATGGTGTCCATGTCGTTTCATTTTTGGTGGCTCACGGGGTGGAGGTTCGTTTCAGGGTTGGGATCGAACGCATTCTCCACCGTCATTACCGTGTACCTGCGGGACGAATCGTCCCCTGAAACCAGGGGCCGTATTCTCAGCACGCAGGAATTGAGCATACTGTCCGGCCAGATCCTGGGGCCACTGCTGGGAGGCTATCTGGCCTCGGGTTTCGGTCTGCGCATACCGCTGTTCGCCCAAGTGATACTGATGGCGCTGTCGTTCGCCCTGATACTGTTCGCGCTTCCCGAGTCGCGGTGGCGCGACGTTCAGGCAGACCAGCGCGCCCCACGGCGTTCTGAAACACCACGCGCACAACCTACGGTGGGTCGGCCTACGGTGGGTCGGCCTACGGTGGGTCGGTCTACGGTGGGTCGGCCTACGGTGGGTCGGCGCGGAATCTTTTGGAGCCTGGTGCTTAGTCCGGCATTCATCTTCGTCGGCTTGTTCGCCATCATGATCGTCGCAAACCGGCAGGGAGCCCGGTTCAGCGTGATGCCACTTTTCGGCAAAGCGAAAGGATTTGGCCCGGTCCAATTGGGGTGGTGGCTCAGCGTCACCCATCTGCCTCAGTTTTTCTCCACCCTGACATCAGGATACCTTTCTGATCGCTTCGGGAGAAAGACGCCATTCATCCCTTCGGTGATAATGATGTGTGCCGGAATTGCCGTTTTCGTATGGGCCGGTCAGCTGTGGCAGCTTCTGCTGTCGGGCGTTCTGATGGGCATCGGGGAGGGACTGGGCAGCCCGGCGGGAACGGTGTTTTACGCCGACATCGCGCCGCCTGGGATGGAAGGGATAACGCTGGGCATATTCCGGAGTTTCGCGGGTTTGGGAACCGTATCGGGAGCCTTGGTGTTCGGCGCGATCGCGGACCTGGCGGGGTTCTCCTGGGCGATGTGGGTCGATGCGATTCTTTTCGCCGCCGCCGGGATAGGAGTGGTGCTGTTCGTACGCGAGACACACCGACGACGGGGATCGTGACAGGGACTTAGCGGGGAATCAGTCTCCCACGAATCGGGCCAGTGCTCCGCCGTCTGCCAATGGTTCGTACCAGACGGTCACCGTGTGCCCTTGGATCTGGTGGTCCTTCAGGTGCCCAACCGAGACACCGACCCAACCTTCCGACACGAACACCCACCGGCGGCCGTCGGAGTCGGTGACCCGCAGGGCCCGGAAGTGGCGGGGGTTTCGCAGGTCGGGCTCCACCAGATCGATGTGGCCAGTGACCTTCGGCAACCTGGGGAACAGGGAATCACCGTCACCGTGGCCTCCGGCGGTTGGCGCAGCGCCTCCGCACGCAAGGATTCCGGCCAGCAGGGCAGCGAGCGCGGTGGCTACGACGAGTGGCGCTACGGCGTTTTTCGAGGTGCCCAAGAGTTTGCCTCGCGATTGGTCCCCGATGCGGCTGATCCGGCCGACGGGCGCGCAAGCAACGGGCGACGGCGATTGTAGCAAATCCAATTGTCGTGCTTTATCATTGAAGCTGTGATTGAACGCTGGACGGGTATCTCCGTCCCCCGGTGTTCGCCACGCGTTTCAATGGCTTCCATAAGCATCAGCACTCCATCAGACCCCGGACGCCGGCGTTCCCTTACATGGTTTCGGGGATTGGCCACGGCTACCGTAATCTCAGTGTTCGTGCTTGTGATTATCGGAGGCGTGGTTCGGGTCACCGGCTCAGGCCTGGGGTGCCCCGACTGGCCACTGTGCTATGGCAAGTTGCTGCCTCCTCTTGAGTACACGGCAATCATTGAGTACACGCACCGCTTCGTGGCGTCGGTCATCGTCGGGCCTTTGGTGCTGGTGACTGCCGTCGTTGGGATCGCCCGCTTCAGAAAAGACCGGTGGGTATGGGTCCCAGCGGTTGTTTCGGTACCGCTGCTGATCGTTCAGGCCCTGCTGGGCGGCATTACGGTGCTGACCCATCTGCCCGGAGGAGTAGTCGCGTTGCACCTTGCCACGGCGGAAGCGCTGCTGGCAACTTGCGTGTTCATAATGGTGGCGTCGTATCGGACGCCGGTCTTTCTGACCGCGACACCACCTTCCAACGATGGCTACTACCGTTGGGCGATCGCGGGGGCGTTCAGCGTTTACGCGGTGATCGTGAGCGGCTCGTTGGTAACTGCCATGGGAGCGACTGGCGCGTGTGTTACCTGGCCTCTCTGCCAGGGGCAGGCTTTCCCAATGAACCATCTAACGGCGATTCATATGTTCCACCGCTACGTGGTCCTGGTGTTGGGCGCCCTGCTACTTTACGCGATATGGCGTTGCTGGAGCGGACCGAGAGAGCAAGGCGCCACCCTGAAATGGCTGGCAGGCCTGACCGTGGCAACGTTCATCGTGCAAGTGATAGTTGGGGCAGCGACCATCTGGTTGGACTTCCAAGCGCATTGGCGCGCCCTGCATCTGACGGCCGCAACGGCGGTGTGGACAGCGGCGGCGGGCATGGCGATCGTGGCTTACATGGACGCTCGTACCGCCGGTAGCGGCGCCGAGCCGCCCGTCTTGGCGGAGTAAAATGGCCAGTAGTACCCCCCGGCTGCTACCTGAAGGAGATGCGGCGGAAGGAGATGCGCCCGAGCAAGTCTCGCCCGAATTGACCACGGGAGCATCGCCCGGACCGTCGGTGATCGCGGTGGCGCGAGACTTTCTCGCGCTGACCAAGCCGAAGATCATCTCCTTGTTGTTGGTCACTGCGGCTGGCGGAATGTTCCTGGCGGAGCAAGGGATACCGTCCCTGGCGTTGCTAGCGTGGGTCTGGGGCGGCGGCGCGTTAGCCTCAGGCGGAGCCAACGCAGTCAACCATTTTCTGGACCGGGACATCGACCGGGATATGCGACGGACACAGGGGCGGCCGGTGGCGAACCTGCGGATTGCCCCCCGTTACGCCCTGGCGTTTGGCATCGCGCTTAACGTAGCGGCATTTGCGCTCCTGGCCACCCAGGTCAACCTGCTGGCGGCCGGCCTGACCCTTTGCGCCACCCTGTTCTACGTGTTCATCTACACGATGTGGCTGAAACGCACCACGCCCAACAACATTGTCATTGGCGGAGCCGCCGGAGCGATACCGCCAATGGTGGGCTGGGCGGCGGTTACCGGGGGGCTGGATCTCCCGGCGGTTTTCCTGTTTGCCATCGTCTTTTTCTGGACGCCGCCCCACTTCTGGGCACTGTCCCTGTTGATACAAACCGACTACGAGAGGGCAGGCGTACCCATGTTGCCGGTGGTGTCCTCCCGTCGGCAGACGACTTTGCACATCTTCCTCTACTCCATTGCCCTGACGAGCCTGACCCTGATGTTTGGTTTGTTGCCGCAGGTGGGCGTGATTTACCTGGCTTCCGCGGTTGCCCTGGGCGCGCCATTTGTCTGGTTGGCTTGGAGGCTGTGGCGCCGGGACGACCGGGGCCGCGCGAAAGTGGCCTACCTATATTCTCTGGCGTACCTGGCCCTGCTGTTCGTCGCCGTTATGGTGGATAGCACGGTCCGGATTGCGTAACCGCTCCTGATTGGCAACGGGTCTGCGACGCCGAGGCGACGGGTCTGGGAAGCGGCGAGGCAACGGGTCTGCGAAGGGCCGATCAAATTGACAGCCCGAAACGCGTATGCTATGGTAGCCGCCGCTAGTGAAATTTTGCACATACTGTGGCTGGCCGCTGCTGCAGTATCCGGGGGTTCACGATGGGGCAGCTGCCCTTTGCAGAGGAAGACTCACCGAATAAGCACCGAGCCGAACCCAGGCCCAGAGCAATAAGTGATATTCCAGTGAGCCCCGTCTCCCATTCTTCACTGCGGCGGACCGGCCGGCGTTCCCTGGTGACCCTGGTCATTCTCGGGGGCCTCCTCATGCTGGCTGCCCTGGGTTGTGACGCCGACGCGCACCAGTCCATCCTCAGTTCCACTCCGTGGACCCTGGACGGCCCCGCCGGCCCCGTTGCGCGCGAACAGTTGCTGCTGTTCAACGTTCTGCTGTGGACCATGGTGGTCGTGTTCGTGCTGGTGGAGGGCGCGCTGCTGTACGCGGCGATTCGCTTCCGCCGCAAGCCCGGCGATCCGCTGCCTCCGCAGACTCACGGCCACACCCCATTGGAGATCGCCTGGACCATCGTCCCAACCATCCTCATCCTGGGATTGGGCGTCTGGTCGGTGATCGTGCTGTTCAAGCTCGAGCCCGGCGAGGCCATCGCGCTGGCCCGAGCCGAGGGCAAGGAACCCCTGCGGGTCGAGGCTGTTGGCCATCAGTGGTGGTGGGAGTTCCGCTATGAGGACCCTCTCCCCGGTGACGAGGCTACCAAACTGGTAACGACTGCGAACGAGATGCGTGTACCGGTAAACACGCCGGTCATCATGGAACTCCAGAGCGACGACGTTATCCATAGTTTCTGGATCCCGAAACTCGCCGGTAAGCAGGACGTCGTGCCCACGAGGACCAACTCGATGTGGTTCCTGGCCGAAGAAACCGGGATGTACTATGGTCAGTGCGCTGAATTCTGCGGCACCGCCCACGCCCAGATGAGATTCCGCGTGCATGTGATGGAAGAACTGGAGTACAAGGCGTGGGTAGCCGGCTATGGTACGCCCGTTGTGCTGGCCCCCGAGGCTTCAAGGGGACAGTTGGTGTTCCTGGGTGACGGCCAGTGCGTGACCTGCCATACCGTCGGTGCCGCGGATACGGTCAATCCGGAGACCGGCGAGGGCGTCCAACACGGACGAATGCAGACGTTTATCGCCTACACTCAGTGGTTGAATCAACCCGCCGAGGAACGCCTGGCGGACGTACGCACCGGGAATGAACCTCCGACCGCTTTCGCCGCGCCCAACCTGACGGACTTGGGTTGCCGCGTGACGTTAGGCGCCGGCCTGGTTGACCGCAACCGCGAGACCCTGAGACAGTGGGTGCGCGACCCCAACAGCATCAAGCCCGGCAACCGGATGTCGCAGCTGGCCGCCGTTTACCAGACCCGATTGGACCATCGGGCCGACCTTACGGAGGCGCAGTTGGGAGACCTTGTCGAATACCTTTCGGCGCAAGGAGCCGATGTCTGCCCTGGGTAGGCGTCGGAATCTGCGCTATCATATATCCGTATCCGCAGATCCCAAATCATCGCCGCTGGCGCATCGACGAAACAGTTGTTGGCCGAGCCGCAGGGGAGGACCTGAGCCATGGTAACGATAACCGGCATCATACCTCGCCCCAGCACCTATACCGGCTTGTGGGGCTGGCTAACCACGGTGGACCACAAGCGCGTCGGGGCGCTGTATGGCTTCTCCGCGTTCTTCTTCTTCGTAGTGGGCGGAATTGAAGCCGGAATCATGCGACTGCAACTGGTGACCTCCGACAGCTCGTTGGTGTCGGCGGACTGGTTCAACGCCATGTTCACCATGCACGGCACCACCATGATCTTCATGGTGATCATGCCGTTCGGAGCCACCTTCTTCAACTTCCTGATACCGCTGATGATCGGTGCCCGGGACGTGGCTTTCCCACGTCTGAACGCCTTCTCTTACTGGACATTCCTGTTTGGCGCGCTGTTGATGCACGCCGGCTTCCTGATCGGGCAGGTTCCCGACGCCGGCTGGTTCTCCTACGCGAACCTCACCGCCGTTCCATTCAGCGAGACCAAAGGTCTTGACTTCTGGGCGCTGGCCTTGCAGGTGCTCGGTATCGCGTCGCTGGCCGCCGGTTTCAACTTCGTGGTGACCATCATCAATATGCGGGCACCCGGGATGTCCCTGATGCGGATGCCGGTTTTCGTATGGATGACGCTGGTGACAAGCATCCTGCTGGTGCTGGCGTTCCCCATCATCACCGTAGCGCTGATCGAGTTGACCGCAGACCGTCAGTTCGGCGCCAACTTCTTCAATACCTCTGCGGGCGGCGACCCCATCCTCTGGCAGCACCTGTTCTGGCTGTTTGGTCACCCCGAGGTGTACATCCTCATCCTGCCGGCGATGGGTGTCGTTTCTGAGGTCATTCCGACTTTTAGCCGGAAGCCGCTGTTCGGCTACCCGGTGATCGTTTTCTCCGGCATCGTCATCGCCATCATGAGTTGGGCGGTGTGGAGCCACCACATGTTCACGGTGGGCCTCGGTGCCATTGCCAACTCGGTGTTCACCATCACCACGATGCTGATCGCGGTGCCCACCGGCGTGAAGATCTTCAACTGGATCGGCACGATGTGGAACGGTTCCATCGACCTGAGGACTCCGATGCTCATGGCCATCGGGTTCGTGGCGTTGTTCATCGTGGGCGGGCTTTCGGGTGTTTCGCACGCGGTGTCACCGTCGGACTTTCAGCAGCAGGACACCTACTACATCGTCGCCCATATTCACTACGTGCTGTTCGGCGGCGCTATCTTCGGTATCTTCGCCGGAATCTACTACTGGTACCCCAAGATCACCGGCAAGATGTACAACGAAATGTTGGGCAAGGTGCACTTCTGGCTGATGTTCATCGGCATGAACCTGACGTTCTTCCCGATGCACTACGCCGGTCTGAACGGCATGCCGAGGCGCATCTACACCTACGCCGAAGGGTTCGGCTGGGAAAGCATGAACCTGCTGGCGACGATTGGCTACTTCGTCATCGTCATCTCGGTGCTCGTATTCATCCACAACTTCTTCCGCAGCATCAAGAACGGAGAGGAAGCTGGCCACGACCCGTGGGACGCCCCCACCCTGGAGTGGAGCATCTCGTCGCCGCCGCCGGTGTACAACTTCGCGGAGGTGCCGCTGGTGCGCGGCCAGGACGCCTACTGGATCACTAAGCGTGAGGCTGCCGCTCGCGGCGAGACCGTCCCGGCAGAGCCCCACGTGGACCCCAGCACCATTCACCTGCCGAGCCCTTCGTACTGGCCTTTGGTCACCTCTTTCGGCGTGGTGTGGATTGCCGGCGGGCTCCTGATCGACGTGGGTTGGGATTACATTCGGTTCCCGATCAGCTTCGTCGGTGGGTTGATTACGATTATCGGTGTCATCGGCTGGTCCAACGAGCCGCCCGCCGAAGAGCACCAAGAAGCAGCCGCCCATTACTAGGCTTCACCCGGCAATACGGGTATATCCGTACCAATAGCAGGCAGGAGGAGCGCGTTGGCTCACGCAGATACCACCCACGCCCCGCCGGCGCATCCGCCGGCGCACGAGGAAGAGACCACCACCGGGATAAATCACCGGAAACTCCTCATGTGGGTGTTTCTCGGTTCCGACTGTCTGTTCTTCGGCTCCCTGATTGCCACCTACATGGTGTACCGGGGCCAGAGCATCGTGGGCCCCTATCCCAGGGACATCATTGATGTCCCGGTCACCACCATCAGTACCTTCGTGCTCCTGATGAGCTCGTTCGCAATGGTTATGGGAGTTGCCGCCGCCCGCAATGGGAACCAGAAACGCCTGATCCAATGGCTGGTGCTGACGATTATATTGGGCGGCACGTTTATCGGTTTCCAGGTGTATGAGTTCAACCTCTTCCGTATCGAAGGGCTGCGCTACGAGACCAACCTGTTCAGCAGCACTTTCTTCACACTGACCGGCTTCCACGGAGCCCACGTTACCCTGGGCCTCTTCTGGCTGCTGTGCCTGGTCATCATAGCCGCCCGCAACCCGGCGGGACGGCCCTCCGGTTTGGACGTGGACATAGCGGGCCTCTATTGGCACTTCGTCGACATCGTCTGGATCGTGATTTTCACGTTGCTTTACCTGATCGGCGGATTTGACGGACCTCCGGAAGCCGGCCACGCCGCAGTGCAGGGATGGAACTGGGTTACCGGTCTGATCAGCTAGGTTTCGAGGAGGCAACCACCAGATGAGCACCAACCCCGGTCAGGAGGCCGTTTTGGCCCACGAGGAACACGCGGCCCACGAGGACGCCGGCATATCGCGGTTTTTCTTCGGGCACGTGCCGGAAGGGGTGCACGGCGGGCTGAAGCAGTACGGCCTGCTGGCAATTGTCCTGGGCATCATCACGCTGGTGGAATTCCTCATCATCGTTCCGGAGGGCCTGCGAGGAACCAGCGTCATCATCGCCCCTCTGGTGATCCTATCGGTCATCAAGTTCTTCTGTGTCGTCGCTTTCTTCATGCACCTGAAGTTTGAAAACCAGTTGTTGTGGCAGATTTTCGTCGCGGGTCTCGCCTTAGGACTGGTGGTGGCTTTCTCCCTGGTGCTGCTGTTCGGCGTGTTGCGGACGACTCCTCGGGCGTTCTCAGAACCGCGGCAAGAGCCCTTCGTGCACCACGTTGCAGACGAACACGAGCCGGTGGCACGGATGTTGCCCGAAGAGCTGCCTCCGCCGGCGGACCCCGCTGATCTGGCGCCGGCCACGCCGGTTGGTTTGATTAATGCACCCCCCGGGCAGGCGCTTTTCGTCGGCACCGCCGCGTGTGCGTCCTGTCACACCATCCAGGGGGTTGCCCAGGGTGTGTTGGGTCCGGAGTTGAGCAAAATTGCTTCGGTTGCCGGTAGTCGCATCTCGGGCTACTCCGCCGAGGAGTACATACGCGAATCCATCTTGGAGCCCGACGCTTATACGGCAGGCACTGCCGATGGCCTCTCCCAGGACTATCAGCAGGGATTGATGAGCGCCACCATGGCCGGCATCCAATTGGCGGATGAAGACGTCGACGCACTGGTCGAATACCTGCTTTCCTTGAAGTGACGTAGTCAAATGGTTCGTGCAGATTGGGGCAGCCGGCTAGGCTGCCCTTTGCTTTTATCCCTGGTGGGCCGGGATGAACCACGCCCCGATTGCGTGTAAACTGTGCCTAATATTGAACTACGCCGCCCCGCGCTGGCCGGCACACTCAGGAGGATGCAGCCATGCTGGTTGACCTGATTAGAATCACTGCCGCTGATGGCATGGAGTTGGACGGCGCGTTTTTCGCGCCAGGGCCGGACGCGGCTCCCGCCGGACCCATCGACGCCGTCATGGTAATACACGGGTCGGGGCGCAGTTTTTATACGCCAGCTACGGCCAACATGGCTGACGACCTGCGGCGCGCCGGGTACCCGGCATTGACCTTGAACACGCGGGGCCACGACACCGTCTGGGTGGACCGGCAGACCGGGATTGCAGAGGGCAACGCATATGAGATCCTGGACAACAGCCGCCAGGATCTTCGCGCAGGAATCGACTACCTGGAGGCGCAGGGCCACAGTCGCATCGCGATCCTGGGCCAGAGCATGGGAGCCGTCAAGGTCGCCTACTATGGCGCCGTGGAGAACGACCCCCGCGTTGCGGCGGTGGTACCCATATCGCCGGTCAGGCTGTCCTGTTCCTACTATATGGAGTCCCCGGAGGCTGAGGAGTTTCGCGCCAACCTGGAAACGGCGGACCGCATGGAGGCGGAAGACCGGGCCCTGGACCTGTTCTACGTGGATTTTCCGATCAAGGAAATGTTCTCGGCCATGGCCTACATCGACAAGCACGGGCCGGCGGAACGGTACAACATCATCAGGCACGCCCCGAAGATCAGAGTGCCCCTCTTTGTGTTGTCCGGCTCGCTGGAGACGCACACTCGGTTGCTGGACGTTCCGCAGGACATGATCACTGCCGCGGTGAGGAGCCCGCGAGCTGAGTACCTGGTGCTGGACGGCGGGAACCATTCGCTGACCAACATGATGCCGGCGGCCGGCGAGGCGGTGGTAAATTGGCTGGCGTCACTGTCTGCAGAAGTCGGCCAGGCGGCGGCGGACAACTGAGCGACCAGCACGCCTGCCATGGACGCCGATCACAGCGTCATACGGCTCACGCCAATCGGATACGTGCGGAGCCGGTTCACCGACTACGCCCCGTCCAACGAGATGCAGGAGCACGCCTCCGAGATCGTGGTGCTTCCGGAGTTCGCCGACGGCTTGATGGGCCTGGAGCCGGGTGACCGGATCCAAACGTTGTTCGTTTTGCACCGCGCTGCGTCCACCGGATACGAGCTCAGGCTGCACCCCGGCCATAACCCGGCAAACCCCATCAGGGGCGTGTTCGCCACGCGCAGCCAATACCGGCCCAACTTCATCGCTTCGACGATAGCGCTGATCCAGAGCATCTGCCCGGACAGTGAGTCCGGGGGAGTGGTGGTTGCCGTCACTGATCTCGACGCCCAGGACGGTTCACCCGTTGTCGATATCAAGCGCCACAGTACCGGGTTCGATGGGAACGTCGCCTAGCGGGAGCGTTTTGACACCGCCGGCACGTTCCTATAACATCGCCCGCAGGGATTCCGAAGGGCTCGGGTAATTGCTGGATGCCTAATCGGCACGGCGGTACCCGCACCTGTTGAGGTGGTCCATATATGCCCATTTACGAGTACCGCTGCCAGTCCTGCGCCCGCGTGAGCAGTTACTTTTTTAAGGTTGCCTCGGCGGCGACCGAAGTCAACTGCGAACACTGCGGCGACTACGGTATGGAACGCATCATGTCGTCCTTCTCGCGGGGCAGAACTGAGGCTGATACCTACCGCGACCTTGATCCCCGGTACTATAAAATGGTTGACGACACGTTGGGCAAAGCGCCGTCTACCATCGACCCGGACCACTATCTGCGCAAGATGGCCCCCTTCTCGTCGGCCGAAAAGACGGGAGACCCGTACTTCAACGAATAGTTCGGGCGGCCGATCCCGAGTAGTACAGGATTGGCGCCCTCCACCCCCAGGAGGCATTCGCTGCATGACCGCTGAACCCATCGTGTTTCCGTCGCTCGCCTGGTTCGAAGAGTTGCAGCGATTGCTCAACGGCGACGCTTCTTACCGGCAATTCGGGACTGTTGACGCGTCGATGGGCGTCAAGATAGGCGATGAAGTGTTCGTGGTCGCCTTCGAAGCGTTCGAATGCAGCTCTGTCCGATCCGGTAACGAATATGACCTGATCAACGTGGACTTCTTCATTGAAATGGTACCCGATGCATGGCGGGTCATGCTGGAGAACATTAAAGCCCACGGCGGGGCAGAGGCTGGCCAGACGTTGGTCAGTCTGGACATGCTGAACGAGATTTCCAACAACGCCATGGGGGACCAACTTCGGGCGGATATGTTCTTCCGTTACAACCAGAGTTTGCAGCATTTTTTCGATTTGTCCGCAAATCTGGACACCGTGTTCGCTGACTGAATCGGCGGTTCGGCCCGGCATTACCTTGCGCCACCCGCGCTCACAGAGGATTATCGATGACCACTACCACAGTTTTGGAAGAAGTAGGAATGGACCCGGCGGCGGTGCAGGAGTTGGAAAACCTGTTCCGCCGCCAGATTGTCCAGGGCCTGCATCCGGGAGCCGGCCTCGCCGTCTACCGGCACGGCCGGCTCGCTGTGGATCTGTGGGGCGGTTTGGCCGATGACGCCGGCGGCGTTCCGGTCGCCGCCGACACGATGTTCATCCTCTACTCTTCCACCAAGCCGTTGGCCGCAGCCTGCCTGCACGTCCTGTGGCAGCGGGGCCAATTGGGCTGGGATGACACGGTGGCGCAGCACTGGCCTGGGTTTGCCAAGCACGGCAAGGACGCGGTTACGATCCGCCACATCCTGACGCACCGGAGCGGGTTCCCTGAGACCCCGCCGGAGCTGTCCTGGGATCGGTGGCAGGACTGGGACTACGTGGTTGAGTGCATGGAGGACATCATCCCCGACTACCCCGCCGGGCAGATCATGGCGTACCACCCCCGCAATTTCGGCTGGGTAATCGGTGAGTTGGTGCGCAGGATCGACGGGCGACACATCGGCGTGTTTCTCCGGGAGGAGATCCTGGATCCGCTGGGGTTGCACGACGGGTACGTGGGACTGCCGCCTGAGCTCGAGCCCCGGGTTTCCCGCATTCATGCCATGGAAGACTGCGACCGGCCGGGAATGATACGCCCTTACAACCGGCCCGAGGTGCACCAGGCAGTGCATCCCGCCGGCGGTGGTATCTTCACCGCCCGTGACCTGGCGCGCTTCTATGCGATGATGTGCAACGGGGGAGAGTTGGACGGTGTTCGCATCTTCAAACCGGAGACGGTTGCTGAAGTCACTAGCCTCCAGACCGAGGCCAACGACTTCTCCCTGGGCACCAGGATGCGGCGCTCCCTGGGCCTGGTTCTGGACGACAGTCGAATGGGAGCCAGCACCAACGCCGGTGATGGCCTGGGCACTTTCGGACACGGCGGCGCCGGCACCTCAGTGGGCTGGGCTGACCCCGGTATGGGCCTGGCGGTGGCGTACATCACCAATGGGTTCCGCTCCACCGCAACCAACAACCCCCGCCTGTCGGCCATTTCGCGGGCGGTGCGGGCGGCTTGCCGATAATCGGTCCCACGTAAGCATGGCGTCCATCATCTACCACCTGGCGTTCCGGTCCGATTGGGAGGCCGGTGTTGCGGCCGGCGAATATCGGGCGCCATCTCTGACAGAAGAAGGCTTCATCCACGCCAGCAGCGATGAGGCGCAGATGCTACGGGTGGCAGCGCGACTGTTTGCGGGCCGGACCGATCTGCTGGCGTTGGACGTGGACGTAGAGCGTCTGACCGAAGGATCGCCATGGGTACGAGAACCGTCTCGGTCCGGTGAAATGTACCCGCATGTCTACGGCCCCATCAACTTGGACGCCGTGGTGCGCGTCCGCTCGTTGGAGCCGGATGCGGCGAACCAGAGCGGGTTTGCCCTGATGCGGGTAGGGTGACCGGAGTCCGGCATTCGGTACTCTGAGGAGCAGCTTTGGTCGATCCGACGGGTCATCTCCGGCTTGGCCAGAATGACGCAGGACGACATCGCGGAAAGGGACGCCGCAGTCTGGGAAGGTCGGTGTCCCGAGCGGCTGTGGCCATTGTGGCCCGTGGCCAATCGCGACGATGAGCTTTGGGGATTGCTCGTTGAGGACGAGCGCATCGAACGGTTTTCGGTGTACGGCCTGTTTCCCGCTGCCTACGACCTGGTTTACGGCGACGAAGCTGCTGATGTCTCCGTTCGCTACGATGGCCGCACACGAGGTCGCGTAGCAATATTCAGTTGCCGGCTCAGAGAGGAAGATGCGGACATAGTAATCAAGCCGTGCCAAAGCCCCAGTGAGGCTGATATCGCCCAAATCGCCGGCAGTCTCGGATTGGGCCCACGGCAAATTCCGAGCATCGAGGGGTTCCTCACCGAGGAATTCGTGCGCGGCCCTTTCCTGACGGACCTGAGCCCCGAAGACGCTTCGCCCGAGCGGATGCGCATCATCGGTCAGAGATTGGGAACGGCGCTGTCACGGCTGCACGCCGCAGGCATATGCTATAACGACGCTACGATTTCTGATCCTGATGGGCGGTCTCATACCATTCTGCTGTCTGACGGCGGCATGCGCATCATCGACTTCGGCGTAGCGTTGCTGTTGCGGGATCACCCGGTGAACCTGACGTTCCACGACGCCTACAACGCGGCGCGCACCGATCCGATGTTCCGTTTGTTCCGGCAAATGACGTCGGATGCGGACACGGACGCACTGGGCAAGTTTGTCAGCGACTACGGTCGACGCCTGTCGCGTCAATCCGTGGACGAGATCCAGTCGCGGGACTGGCGGATAGCTGAAGAGGGCGCCTCTATAATCGCCGGCATGTATGGACCGTTGGCGGCGGACGCGTTGCGGGCTGGAATGTCGGCCGGGAGATTGGCCATCGAGTAAGACCTGCCCAGGACAATACATTGCGACGGTAGAGGTGGCTTGGTGCTGCTTCGCCGATGCCTGGTAGAGCCAATAGAATGCACTGAGCAGGCCATGGAGGATTACTATACATCGCAGAATTGAATGCCTATACCATGTGGAGCGGTGCCAAGCGGCGTAAACATTGAGAAAATCACAAAAAATGACAAATCCTGGTATTCTAGGTGCGTGGACTTCATTAACGTAACGTAGTTTAATCGGTCGCGGCCGGCAGCGAGGCGCAGGCAGATGTGCGGTGAGGGAGGGTGATGCGCATCGCAGTCGGTTTTTTCGCGTGCGCATCACCGGGAGGAACGCCGACTTGGGGCCGATAGGGACGAAGAGGCTGATCGCGGTTGGGATATCCGGCGCGGTGGCTGTGTTGTTGTTGTCCTTGGCGGCATGGATGATGTTCGGCGTTGGCGCCGATGCGCCTGAGCCTGAAGGGATACAGATAATTGCACCGGTAGATAGCTCTGAGTCTGCCACTATTGGATCTCCCGCAATCACAACTTCGACGCCGGCTCCGCTGGAGGCGACCTCTCCGGCGCAGATCGCCGTTTACATCACGGGCGAAGTGCTCAACCCGGGTGTGTACACCGTCGCGGACGGTGAGCGGTTGGACGCAGTGTTGCAACTGGCCGGCGGTCCCACCGAGAACGCCGATCTGAGCCGGATCAACCTGGCGGCTTACGCGACCGACGCTGCCCATTACAACATCCCCAAAGCTGGCGAGCCTGTCGGACCTGCTGAACCATCAAGCGACACGTCGACAGCGAACTCCGCCGAAACCGCCGCGTCTGAAGGTTGTCACGTGCCGCTGAACATCAACACGGCGAATGCTGAGTGCCTTGAGACCCTCCCTGGCATCGGCAGCGTGCGGGCAGAGTCGATCGTTGCACACCGTGAGCAGGCCGGGCCATTCGCCAGTCCCGAGGCGATTACCGACGTGTCCGGTATCGGGGATGGCATATACCAGCGTATCGCTGAAATGATCACGGTTGCCACTCGCTGAAACCGGTCGCATCGCGGTGTTCCGGCCGCGTGGCGGCTCTACCGGGCTGCGTAGAAAATAACGGGAGCGGACGAGGATACCGGCTCACGATGCGCCTGTTTCCTGAAATCACGGTTGTAGCAGCGATCACCGGTGCGGGTCTCGTGCTCTGGTTTGGTGCGCCCTTGGGCTCGCCACGGCCGTTGTTGATGATAGGACTGGCCGCTGTGGCTCTGGCGGTCGGGCTGAGGGTGATAGGAATACCGGCTGCTCCGATGGTGTTGGTCGCCGCTCTGGTATTGGGAGCGTGGCGCGGCGAGTTGGTCGCCGACGCATCGGTGTCCATAGTGCCTACGGGCCCGACCGTGGTGACGGTAATCGTATTGGACGCCCCTGTCGTGTCGGGCAGCAGGGTGCGCTTTCGCGGTGAGGTAGTTTCCGACGAAGCCGAAGAATATGGCAGCGTTCCCACCGGAACCAACCTGCTGGTGTACGCATTGCCTCCGTCTGATCTGGCGGCGAGGCGTGCCCCGCCCTATTTGCGTTACGGCGACACTCTCCGTCTTTCCGGGAAGTTGGAGCGGCCGAATCCTATCGGAGATTTCGATTACGCGGCGTGGCTGGAAGCCCAGGGGATCGCGGGCGTGATTTGGGCACGGGATGCCGAAACGGTTGCCACGGGCGGCGGCCACTGGGCGATGGCGACGCTGCACCGGTTTCGCGGGAGCTTGGCGTCGGCATTGCAGCGCGCCATTCGAGCTCCGGAGTCAGGTTTGGCGCAGGCTCTGCTCCTGGGGATCCGTTCGGAGCTGCCGTCCTCGGTAAAAGATTCGTTTCGCAAGGCTGGCATGTCCCACCTCCTGGCTATATCCGGTTTGCATGTAGGGATAGTGCTGGCGTTAGCGTTGGGGATTGGCGCCGCGGCACTGGGTAGTGGAAACCCGCTGGTCATCTTGTGCGCCATGGTGACGGTATGGGTCTACGCGGTCGTATCCGGCCTAGATCCACCGGTGGTACGAGCGGCGATCATGGGCAGTCTGGCCCTGGTGCAGGGGCTGACCGGCCGCGGGATGCGCGGCCTGACCGCGTTGGTGCTGGCGGCCGGCGTGATGGTATGCGTGGACCCTGCGCTGCTGGGAAGTCTTTCGTTTCAGCTCAGTTTCACGGCGATGGCAGGGGTCATTATCGGTCTGCCTTTGATTGCGCTGATCACCGGCGCCATTGCAGCACTTGCCGGCGGGACGAGTGCCTGGGCGTCGAGATGGGTACAGTACGTCCTGACGTTGCTCGTCGCCTCCGTGGTCATATCCACTACCACCACGCTAGCGACGGTCCCGCTCGTCGCGATGCATTTTGGCGAGATCCCGCTGATGAGTGTTCCGGCGACGATTTTGGCTATGCCCGCGATGCCAGTCGCGTTGGTGGGCGCCGCGGCGATCGCTACAACAGGAGTTGCATCCCCATGGTTGGCTGAGGCGTTGGGCGTATTGGCTTGGGTTCCAGTGAACTGGATCATCCGGGTGGCGGACGCGATGCCGCCGGCGATGGTCCCGGCCGCCTGGTTGACCCCATTGGTCGTAGTGGCGTGGTACGCGGGCTTGGCTGCATTGGTATTGCTGATGTCATCGCGGCGGATGCGCCGGATCGCCTCTGGGTGGAGACGAGGACCGAGGTGGCGTCCGAGCGGTGTCGCCGGCTTGCTGGTCGGAGTGGCTCCGGTTATCGTGTTGGGCGCCATCCTTCTGTTCGGGCAGCTGTCGGCGACGCGGGCGGACGGCTTGCTTCATGTGCACGTGCTGGACGTCGGACAGGGTGATGCGATTTTGGTAGTGACACCGGAGGGTCGGCAAGTGCTGGTGGACGGCGGACCCGAACCCCGGACCACGTTGGCCGCGTTAGGTCAGCACCTACTAGCCGGCGACCGGAGCCTGGACGCGGTGGTGGTTACGCACCTGGACAGTGACCACGCCGGCGGTTTGATCGGTGTTCTGGATCGTTATGACACCAAAATAGTCATGCAGGGTTCGGCGTCCCCGGGATCCGCGTTGTTCCACCAGTGGCAATCGGTCCTCGACCAGCGCGAGCACCCGACGGTCCAGATTCGAGCCGGGCATCGCATCCAATTGGACTCTGGTGTCGTGTTGGAAGTCCTGCATCCACCGCCAGGCAAACTGCCGCCACACATAGATCGCAACGCGAACAACCTCAGCGTCGTTATGCGCATGACCTTTGGCGAGGTTTCTTTCCTGCTGACGGGCGATGTCGAACAGGATGCCGAGAGGTACCTGGTCGATTTCGCGGGCGAGCGATTACGGTCCGACGTGCTCAAGGTGGCCCATCATGGAAGCCGCTCGTCCACGTCGGCATCGTTCCTGCGGGCGGTGGGTGCGGAATCCGCCGTCATTTCCTCCGGAAGCGAGAACCGTTACGGACACCCGCATGCGGAAGTGGTGGCGAGGCTGGTAGCAATGATCAGCAACGAGAATGTGTTCATCACCGCTCGCGATGGCACGGTTGAATATGTCACCGACGGCGCAGGGTTGTGGGTCAGCACACACCCCGACGCCGCACAATGACAAGGGACCGTCACGTTAGTGTTATCTCGATTCGGGCGCGATGCTATAATTTGGCCCATGAACTCGGTTAGTGTGTCATCCCCATGCGCCGCCCCGGTGGTGGCTATTGATGGGCCGGTGGCTTCCGGGAAAAGCTCGGTCGGAAAAGCTGCGGCGCGTATGGTGGGATTGCGATTCCTGGACACAGGGATAATGTATCGCGCCGTGACGTGGCTGGCACTCCATCGCGGGATCGCTGCCGCCGACGCCAATGCGGTCGCCGAATTGGCTGTGGGTTGCCGGATGGAATTGGCGCAGCATGACAACAACGATACTGCCATCATGGTTGATGGCAAGCCACTTGGGATCGAATTGGTGGCGGCGGACGTGGACAGGAACGTGTCGTCAGTTTCGGCGGTGCCCGCCGTCCGCGTCGAGTTGGTCAGGCAGCAAAGAGACATTGCCAGTTCTGGCGGCATGGTTATGGTCGGTCGGGATATTGGGTCGGTCGTGTTGCCCAGCGCCGACGTGAAACTCTACATCGATGCTGCGCCCGAAGAGCGGGCTCGACGGCGTCACGAGCAAATCCTTTTGGTAGATCCAGGGGTTCAATACGATCGGGTATTGGCCGACACGTTGCAGCGGGACCGCATGGATATGGAGCGGGCGGACTCGCCTCTGGTTGCCGCCGTCGATGCGGTGACGATCCGGACCGATGGCATGGACTTTGAACAGACGGTGTCGGCTGTGGTGTCGGCCATTCAGTCCGTCGCCTGCAACGATCACGACATTGGACGGCACGGGTAATCTCAATGGCTTGGCTTTATCAACCCAGCAAATGTTTCGGGAAAATCATGTGGGGCCTCACCGGCCGGTTGACCGTCACCGGCCAGGAAGCCATGTCTCCCTACGGGCCGCTATTGGTTGCCTGTAACCACCTTTCGATGAACGACGCGGGGACGCTGGTCGTGGCGCTGCCTCGTCAGATCATCTTCCTCGCCAAAAAGGAGCTGTGGGAAAAGCCCATCGGCCGGTTTTACTGCAATGCGGTGGGGGCGGTGCCGTTGGACAGACAACGGGGTGGCGGTGCAGCCCTGCGCTATGCGTTGGGCGCGCTTCAGGAGGACAAAGCGATCCTCATGTTCCCCGAGGGAGGTATCAGCCCCACGGGTCAACTGCAACGGGGGAAAACCGGCCTGGCCTGGCTGGCGTTGAAGACCCAGGCTCCGATTTTACCGGTTGGCATCGTGGGCTCGGAAAAATTCGCGTCCTGGCACATGCCAGTGCCGTTGGCCAGCTGGCAGGTGAACATTGGAACTCCGTTCACGCCACCTCAGATTGAAGGGCCGATCAGCGACGTGGTGCTGAACTCGGTTACCGATATGGTGATGGAGCGGATAGCCGCGCTTGTGCCGGAATCGTATCGTGGCGTTTATGCCGACAGGCTCCGACCTCGCGCCAGTGAGCCTACGTGGGACGGCTAGTGGGCCGTTTCGCAACCTGCAATTAGCGGCGCTGGACCGCCGCGGCGTCATGATCCGGCGGGTGGTCGTAGTCGATCGATTCTTCGTCGAGGATTCTTTCTAACTCTGCGGCGCGAATGTTGATGGTATCCATGATAGCGGGTGGTATACCGGCGTGCTCGTTGACGTAATTGGTCAGGAGCTCCAGTTCGTCAAATCCCTGGAAACAGTCGACTACGCCACGCAATGAAGACGAAAAATACTGTGTGTCGTGGCCGACGCCGCGACCCACAGAGAAGTGGTAAACATACTTGAGGTTGTCTTTCAGGAACTTCACCACCGGGAAGAAATCGCTGTCGCCGGACACCAGAACAGCCGCATCATAACTGTCCATCTTTGAAATCATGTCCACCGCGATGCCGATGTCGACCCCTTTTTCGCCCACCTGGGTGCCCTGGAAGTTTATGTTGCCGTCGTAATCGTATTCGAGTCGATATGGTCGGAACGGCTGCACAACATATTGTCCAACGTACCGGAATTCCAGGAAGTTGGTGTTTTGCTGGATCTCTTCGAACACCGACTTGCGCAGTTGGTGGAACCGTCGGAATTCGTGCTCGTACCAGTCCTGCGCTTTCTGAATGACCAGGTCAGTGGTCAGCTCCGGCATCCGCATGCCGTAGTCGTCGACAATGCGCTGGGCCCGCCACAGGTTTGGAGACCACGGCGTGATGTTTTCCGCGTAGTACCAGTAAACCCGAGCCAACTGGTGCTGCCAGCCGGTCACATAATCGAATTTTGCCAGTGCGTCCTGGAAGAATTCCTGCCACCGGAAGTGCTTCTCGTCGAGGCGGTATTCCGGATTGTTGGGATGCGGTGGGTCAGAGCGAAAATGGAAATCTCTGAGGTTGTGCCGGAAATTCTGACCATCCACGAAGATAACTGTTTTTAGAGCCATTTCAGTACTCCTTGTCATTACAAGGCTAAATCAAAATGCTAGGTGTCAAGGTCGGAGGCCGGGGTAATATATGAGACGTTAACGATGGGCGGCTTCAGAGCCAACCTCGCCAGCATCTAAATTCGGTGCGCCGGCCCGTTCAGTCGGCCGGCGCGGTGATGTCGATCTCGTATCGGTCCAGCAGTTCGTCCAACTGTTCCGCCGTCCGGTCGTCGGGCGGAACGAGTGGCAAACGAGGGTCGCCGACGTGAAAGCCAACTCTATTCAGCCCGTATTTGACCGGGATCGGATTCGAGACGATGAACAAACCTTTGAACATGTCCAGCAAGCGCAGGTGCTCGGCTCCGGCAGCTTCCACGTCGCCTTCCAGAACCAATCCCATCATCTGTTTGATTTGGGTGCCCACCAGGTGAGCGGCGACGCTAACCACGCCGTACCCGCCCATGGACATGATCGGGAACGTCTCATCGTCGTTGCCGGACCATACGCGGAAATCGTCGGCAGTATCCCGGATGACTTTCGCGATTTGGACCGGGTCGCTGCTGGCTTCCTTGATGCCGATTATGTTTTCGATTTGGGAAAGCCGGACCGTGGTGTCGTTGGTCATGTTCAGACTGGTGCGGCTGGGCACGTTGTACAGCATGCCGGGAAGCCCGGTACATTCCGCTAGGGCGCGGAAGTGCTGAAACAGGCCTTCCTGAGGAGGCTTATTGTACGCGGGAACGGTCAATAGCAGAGCGTCAGCGCCAACCTGTTCCGCTTCGCGGCTGAGCTCGATAGAAGCGGTGGTGTTGTTGTCGCTGGTACCGGCGATCACCGCGCCCCTGGAGCCGATCGCGTCTTTCACTTCACCGTAGAGGCGAGCCTTTTCTTCCATGGACAACGCCGGACCTTCACCCGTGGTGCCCGTAACCACCAGACCGTCCGAGCCGGAGTCAATCAGCGCCAGAGCAAGGCGCTTGGCCTGCTCGTAGTCAACGTGCCCGTCAGAGTCAAACGGCGTTACCATGGCGGTAATCAGCCGGCCAATTTCAGTCGGCATAACTGGTCACTCCTCCGTTGCTATTGTTAAGCAGTTTGCTGTGGGCCCCATCATGTCTGACGGTAGGCGTCTTGGATATGCCGCACATTATACACACCTAGTGTGCTATGGCAAATGTACTCTGTACATCTGGATGTACGTTAGAGTTGTTTACCGTGAACTGCACCACGCGCCACGGCGTGTTCCGCAATCTGCAGTGCGTTAAGTGCCGCCCCCTTGACCAGGTTGTCGGTGACCACCCACATGGCCAACCCGTTTGGATGCGAGGCGTCTTTGCGGATCCGTCCCACGAACACGTCATCCGATCCTGCTGCGTCAACCGGCATCGGGTAGACGGATGAACCCGGATCATCGAGGACCTGTACGCCGGGCATCACGCTTAGTATCTCCCGAGCTTCGCCGGGCGACACGGGCTTGTCGAACTCCAGGTGTGTGGCAACGCAGTGGGACACAAACACCGGCACGCGAACGCAGGTTGCCGACACCGCGATCTCAGGTGCGTGCAGGATCTTGCGGCTCTCGTCAATCATCTTCTGTTCTTCCCGCGTGTATCCCGATTCGGTGAAGCTGTCGATTTGGGGAATTACGTTGAATGCGATCTGCTGCGGCTGCGCATCCGGCACGGCGGGCCCGCCGTGCATGACGGTCCGTGTCTGGTCTCGCAACTCATTCATGGCCGCGCCGCCCGCGCCGGAGACGGACTGGTAGGTGTCGGCAACAATGCGGCGGACGGGACTTGCCTGGCGCAGTGGGTGCACCACCATGACCAGCGGAGTGGTGGAGCAGTTGGGAATGGACACTATGCCGTCGTGCCAGTCCAGGTCTTCTCCGTTCACTTCCGGCACCACCAGCGGCACGGAGGGGTCCATGCGGAAAGCGCTCGAGTCGTCGATTACCAGGGCTCCCGCAAGTGCCGCCACCGGTCCGAATCTGCGCGAGTCTTCCGTGCGGGCGGAGATGAACACGATATCGACGTCGGCAAAGCTGTCGTCCGTGGATTCTTGCACGGTAAACGATTTGCCGTTGACCTCCAGCTTGCGGCCGGCCGAACGCTTGGACGCCAGGAGCTTCAGGTTATGGTGGTTCGGATATCGAGCCTCGATCAAGCGCAGGGTTTCCTGGCCCACTGCGCCCGTGGCTCCTACGATTGCGAGTTTCATGCCCTGAAGGTCCATGGTGCTCCTGTGGTGTTTGTAATGTGGAGTTGTGAGATGGCGCGATGGAGCGGGCCAGCGCGACCTACCCTTATTCATAAAGTTACAACCAGCCTCTTGTCCCGTCCATAAGAACTTGGGCGGATGCCCGGAGGACTAAAGGCCCAATACGGCTTCCAGGCCCACAGTCAGCCCGGGCCTGTGTACGACCTCCCGCACGCAGCGCAATACTCCGGGCATATAGCAGTCTCTGCCCAGCGTGTCGTGGCGGATGCTGAGGGTCTGGCCGGCGGCGCCGAATATCACCTCGTGGTGAGCGCTGCGACCCGGCAACCGCAGGCTATGGATGCCCACGCCTCCTACGTCTCCTCCGCGAGTGTCAGGCAGGTGATGCACGGTGGTCTCGTTGCGCTGGAAGTCACTGCCACGCGAATCCCGAACGCCGCGGGCGATGGCCAGGGAAAATCCGGAAGGGGCATCAATTTTCATTTCGTGGTGGGCCTCCACCACGTCGACGTAATCGAAGAAAGCGGCCGCTTGCTCTGCCAGTTTCTTCAACACAACCGCGCCCAGGGCGAAGTTTGGGGCAACGATTACCCCGATGCCATGTTCGCGGCTCATGGTGTCCAGGATCTGTAGCTGGTCCGCGTTGAGCCCGCTGGCGCCGAGCACCATGTGAACGCCCCGGTTGGCCGCCAACGGCGCCGCTTCCATGCAAGCCTCCGCGTGCGTGAACTCGACCATCACCTGCGGCTGAGTCGTGTCCAACAATGAGGCCAGGTCGGTGGACAACGGGACTTCGCCGGCGGGAGTCGCCAGCACGTCGCCTCTGGGGGTGTTGCAGGTTGCGCCGACCAGCGTGACATCGTCTGTTGCCGCTACGGCTCGCACGGTTTCCGCTCCCATTCTACCCGTGGCCCCGTGCACGACCACCGAGATCACGCCGTTGTTGGTTGAGGTCGTCATAGCTCCACCTCGCCGTCGATTGAGGAAATTTGGTCAGTGATCGCGCCGTATATCGACCGTTCGAGTTATGCGTACCTGGACCGTACCGGGAACTCTCCGCTTTCGATAAAGAGGCGATACGGTGCAAGTCTAATTGTATCCGACAAGTGCGGCCAAGTATTGGTATGAGGGTCAATTACCAAGTTGGCCATTGCCGGGAGTACGCCGTAATGGTGTGTTACGGTTTGATTCATGAGGCAACGTGCATCGCTAATCTAACTGGCGCGAATCTTACGGTCCGCCTTTGACACCCATCTACGGCTATTTCATCGCTTGCGCTCCGCGCCGATCGCGCAGTCATACCGTTCGAGGGACGAGTCGACCACCAGGTCGATATCTTCGGAGAGGAGATACCCGTCGTCGGCCAGTTTGGTCGCGGCGTCCCTGGCTCTTGAGGCGTAATCCTCCCGGTTGGTGTATCGCTTTTCCAGGGACGGGCGCGGGTCGGAATCGGCGAGCCGCTGGGCCTCGGTGGCTGGGAACCAATGTGTCGAACCCTGCATCGACATTAACTGCTCGGGTGCGCCGATGTCGGGGTGCCGCAGGTTCCAGCCGGTGTGCGTGCCCACGGGAACCGTGAGGTCCGGCAGACGAATTCCGGCCAGGTCGTTGCCGTCGGAGTCCGCGGCCGGAATCAGCCGCGCGTACTCTCGACCTTCTTTGACCGGATATTTGGCGATGCCGCGTTTGGCGTCGGGCCCGACGTCGATTTCCCGGATGCGCCACAGACGATCGGGATCCGGCAAATTCCGGTCCGGAACTGTCACCGAACTGGCCAGATAATCTGCCTCGGTTATCGCCGTGCCGTCATGCAGCCTCGGATGCGTGTTTGGGGGCGGCTCTATTCCTTCGGAGACCCACCGGTCAAGGTTGAAAAGGGCGGCGCGAAGCAGCGGAATGTAGTCCACCGCGTTATAAGGATGCCGGCCGGTGGAGCCGTCAGGGCCCTGACCGGCCATCAGTTCGGGTGCGCCCGGCAGGTGCTGGGTCCCGGCGAATAGGTACCGACGCGTTTCCGGGGCCGGGTAAAGGTCCAGGATCCCCGTGCTGTCAACGTGCGTAAGGGCCGCATCACCGCGCCAGTATTCGGCGGCGGAGTCGGTATAGATAATCTTCGGAACCGCGTCGAGTTCTCGGAGTCGCTCAAGCAAACCGTCGGTCCGTTCGGTGAGCGGGTCCGAGAGTGTATTGTCTGCGAAGGGAAACTGGTGTCCGAAACCCGGGTTGGACTGGCACGAGGGCTGGGCGAAACGGTGGTTGAACTCCCCCATGCGTCCGCCAGCAACGTGCGGCAACAAGCCGTCGAACACCTGGCGGCCATCCTGGTCCAAATTCAGGCCCAGGTAGAGCATGTGGCGGAGCAACCGGCCGCATTGCGAAACGCCGTGACCGTAAACGCGCTCATACCCGCCGGGAAGCAGGTTGGTATCAGTGGGATAACGCAGCCAGGTAGCCGCTTCGCGGATTGCCAGCATTCCGCATCCGACGACCACCGGGTCAGCGGCGGTGTAGATGGCGTAGTAGATCTTGCCCGGTTGGAATCCCGACTCCAATCTAATGTGCTGAGGGTCCGGAAAATGCCACTGGGAGCGGGGGATCACCGTGTCGGGGCCATCCTCCCAGTCGCGCACCAGCAGCATGGCGCCGGGGTCGTCCAGATCCGCGACGGGGTACGGTTGGTGTTCCCGGTTGGCGAGCAGACGGGTGCGATCCCGGACGTTGGGCCGCATCTCGACGCAGGCCTGACCGGTCACCGGGTGGCCGTTAATGCTGATCCCGGGCGCGTCCAGGCCGAGCAGCGCATTGCTGCGAAATACGTCCCACTGCCAACCGATGGACAGCACCGAATACCCATGCCGGAGCAGGAACCCGTCGCCCTCCGGGATGGCGTCGGAATCGATGGGAGGAGCAGGCCCGCGGTTGAAGAACGCGATGGTACGGCGGCGGCCCCGGTTGACCGCCTCGAGGATCACGCGGCCATTGCCCTGGGATGGGTCTCGTGGGGCCACCAGCGTGAAGTCGGACTCGAAACGGACGCATCCGGCTCCGTCCACCGGAGCGTATTCCAGATCAACGATGGACGCATTGGAGGTATTGCGAGGGTCGACCGCAAATGCGAGCACGCCGTCGATGCGCTCGTAATCGCCGGTTGCGCCGAACGCGGCCCCGTCGGCAAAGGACTGGCGGCTTTTGATGTCAACAGCGACTACGGGCATGGCGTTCCTCCGGGTCTCGGTTCGAGTAACGGGATGTTAGCAACGCGCCGGCGGAGGGTCAAATAGAAGGAACGATGGGGGGCGACGTTCTTGTACACCACACGCGTACCCTTTCGGGGCGTCCGGTAGATCGTCCATTGCTAGCACATTTCTTAGAAGACCAACCGTTTCACTTCTCTAACATCCAAACACACTGCCAAACCTACATGTTCATCACCTGGGTTTCAACGATAAGGCTGATATAATCCCGCAATGGTAGCCGGAGGCGAAATGCGACGCCGGCGAGGTCGCGGCGATGAAATCGACCCTGCGAGCGATGGTACGGCGGACGCCGAACGCCGCGAACGTCAATCCGCCTTGCGTCGGGCGCTGCGCGATCATTTCCCGGAGCGGAACCGGCACAACCTTCTGCCCGTCTTGCACTTATTGCAGCACGAACACGGTTACCTGCCTGAGTGGGCGTTGCAGGTTGTAGGCTGGCATCTGCGCGTGCCCGCTTCCGAGGTTTATGGCGCGGCCACGTCTTACTCGGAGTTGCGTCTCGATCCTCCCAAGCGGTGCAATGTCGTCGTATGTACCGGCCTGGCTTGCTGGCAGTCCGGTGGCGAGGAGCTCTTGGCAGGAGCTCGGAAACTCCCTTATCCCGATGACGCGGCCAGCGTGACGACCACATCGTGCGGGTTCGTGTGCGGGTTGGCTCCAGCCATCAGGATCAATGGACGTTGGCTGGGCCGCATGGACGCGGAACGAGTGGTCGCCGCCATCGAGAGCGCCTACATATGACGGCCGCGAATTGCCGGCCCGCCTGGCAAGCGATGCGCGACGCGGCGTCGGGGCGGCTCGCCGGCCTATCGGCCATCACCCGCGTGGTCGTGCAATGGGGACACTGTAGCCAGGCGGTTGGCGCGGAACGCGTGCATCGACGGTTGGTCGAGTTGTTCCAGGGCCGGGTTGATGTGGTGGTGGTCGCGGCTGGCTGCGACGGAGCGTGTTTCGCCGCGACGCAGGTGATTGTCGGGTTGCCCGGCGGCACGGCACGGTTTTTCGACCGCTTTGGCCCAGACGACGATCTATCCGAGATCGTTGTCGCGGCGGATGGCGGCGCGCCAGATCGGATGCGACCTCAGGCCGAGTTGGAAGGATTTTTCGCGGCTCAGCACATTGCGCTGATGGAAGGGATCGGCAGCGCCAACCCTAATTCCCTCGACGAATACTTAGGGCGAGACGGCTACCTGGGCTTGGCAGAAGCGCTTTCGATGAGCCCCGACGGGGTTATTGGCCTGGTCTTGGACGCTGGGTTACTGGGTCGCGGCGGGGCTTATTTCCCGGCCGCCCGCAAGTGGCAGGCGGCGCGGCGGGTCGACGCTGCCCGGCGACACTTGGTGGTCAATGCTGAGGAAGGCGAACCCGGTGTCTTCAAGGACCGGCACCTTATGGAGGGCAATCCACACCGGATCATCGAGGGCGCCCTGATCGCCGCTTACGCCGCTGGTGCCGGAAACGTGGTGATCTACATCAACGCCGAGGCTGATCTGTCGGCGGATCGCATGGCGTCCGCCTTGGCAGTTGCGGAGGCGGCGGGCCTGGTCGGCGACGACGTGCTGGGAAGCGGCTTTGCCTGCGCGATCACCGTCCGTCGGGGCGCCGGCGGATACGTGTGCGGCGAGGAAACGACGCTGCTCAACACGGTTGAAGGTCGCCGAAGGGAACCGCGTCTGCGTCCGCCATTTCCCACCGATGCGGGTCTGTACGGGGAGCCGACGGTCATCAACAACGCGGAAACCCTCGCCAATCTTCCGGCGATCCTAACGGGCGGCGTGCGCCGGTTCGCGTCGGTCGGTCTAAACGAGGCGCGAGGGACGCGGTTGGTGTCGCTGAGCGGCGCGGTGCAGCGTCCCGGTTTGGCCGAGGTGCCCATGGGTACTACGGTGCGGCAGGTCATCGACCTCGTCGGCGGAGGTGTGCCGGAGGGACGCAGTCTGGGGTTCGCCGCGGTGGGGGGCCCGTCCAGCGGCCTGATGCCGGCCAGCGAACTGGATTCCCCGCTTCGCCCCGGAATGCTGCACTCGAGTGGCGTGGTGATGGGAGCCGGCGGGATTACCGTCTTCGACGACAGCGTGTCCCCAGTGGAAGTGGCGGCGCGGTTGAGTCAGTACAACGCCGCCGAGTCCTGCGGCAAGTGCACCCCCTGCCGCGAGGGTACCCCCAGGATCGCCGAGGCTTTGGGGCGCATCTCCGTCGGCGAAGGGCAGGAGTCGGACGTTCAGGACCTGCGCGACTTGGCCGAGATCGTCGGGGTGGCCTCGCTGTGCGGGTTGGGGCAGATGGCCGGGAATCCCGTGACCAGCCTGCTGCATTTTTACGGGGACACGCTGGACGTGAACCCCAGCGAATAGCTGGGTGGACTCCGCCGGCCAACGGACAATTGGATCGCGGTGATCCTGCCACCCGGAGACCACCTGCCTCAGGACACGGTTTGCTCGAACGGGTGATCCGTCCTTATCCTGTAGACCATCCGACGCTGCCGATTGGATCCGCGTTTGACATGGCGAACGACATATTGGTGATCGAGGATGATCCGGGCATCGCGCGGATCATCAGGCTGTACCTCGAGCGTGACGGCCACAACGTGACCACCGTAGGAGACGGTGTGGCCGGACTGAACGCGGCCCGCGCCGACACCCCTGACTTGATTGTCCTGGATCTCATGCTGCCCGGGTTGGACGGCATGAGCGTGTGCCGGGCCCTGCGTGAAGAATCCGACGTACCCATAATCATGGCCACCGCCCGGGCCGACGAGGACGACCGTCTTGCCGGTCTGGACCTTGGCGCCGATGACTACATTGTGAAGCCGTTCAGCCCACGCGAACTGGCCGCCAGGGTCCGCGCCGTGTTGCGGCGTACCTCCCGCCAATCCCCGTCGGAGCCTTCAGCGGTCGAATATGACGGTATCACCATCGATTTCAAGACCCAAACGGTTCTTCGGGGAGACGCGAAACCATCGCTGACCCCTACCGAGTTCCGCTTGCTGTCCCTGTTGGCCTCCCAGCCCGGCCGGCCCTTCTCCCGCGACCAGATCATCGACGGTGTTTTCGGCTACGACTTTGACGGATATGATCGGACCGTAGATGTGCACATCGCCAATCTGCGCCGCAAGATCGAGCCTGACGTGCGCAAACCCCGCTACGTCCAGACCGTTCACGGCGTCGGCTACCGGTTCGGAGATGTCTAGATGGCGCTTCGGCCTGCGGTGGCGCCTGGCGCTGGGGTTCGCGGTCATCCTCGCCCTGGCCCTGGGATCGGTCGCGCTGTTCACCGGGTTCGCTGCGGAGCGGGAGGTTGCCAGGGTCCAAGTGGAGCAGGACCGGGTGCGGGCCAACCGCATCGTGGTGTCTCTGGCCGAATTCTACGCTTCCAACGGCGGATGGGACGGTGCGCAGAGTTTCGTCAACCGGATCAGTTTTCAGACGGAGCGGGAAATCATTGTGCTGGACACCGAGGACCTGCTGGTCGCCGACAGCGGTCTCCGCAACGGTGGGCGCCGGGAACGTAACGGCCACGACCGAACGTTCTTCGACCATCGTGGCGATCCGCACCAACCCGCCCGCCCGCAGTTTTTCGCGCCCATAATCGCAGATGGATCGGAGATCGGCTCGGTGACGGTGGCCGTCCCGGGGCGCGGCGGTATCGTCCCAGTGTTCCCCCTGGATTCCCACGGAGACCCGCCGCCCGATGCGGAACCGCCCTTGTCCCGATTTGCTGACGCCGTCGGACACGCGCTGAGAGTTGCGGGCGTGGTGGCCGGCGCGGCCGGAATCGTGCTTGTGATCCTCATGTCGCGACGCATGCTGGCGTCTATCGGAAGCTTGACCACCGCGGCGCGGGAACTCGGAAGTGGAAATCTGTCCAGCCGGGCGTCGGTCAAGGGCAACGATGAAATCGCAGAGTTGGGCAGGACATTCAACTCGATGGCCGGCGCTCTGGAAGAATCGGAGCGCCAACGCCGCGCCATGGTGTCGGATGTTGCCCACGAGCTGCGCACGCCGCTGGCCAACATCCAGGGTCACATCGAAGCCTTGCAGGATGGTCTTTTGGAGCCCGACGCGGCGACGTTGGACACCGTACATCGGCAGGCCCTGCATCTGAACCGGCTGGTCAATGACTTGAGGCTGCTGGCCGAATCGGAAGCCCGCGGGTTGCGGTTGGAGCTGGAGCCGGTTTCCGTTGGTGAGATCGTTCAGCGGGTGACCGCATCGTTCCGGGCCCGGGCGGACGCCGAGTCGGTGCGACTGGACGCCGAAATCGACGAAACCCTGCCCGCGTTGAGCCTCGACCGAGGCCGGATCGAGCAGGTGTTGACTAACCTGGTGGACAACGCGATCCGGCACACCCTTCCTGGCGGGAGCGTCGTGGTTGCCGCCAGCCGGGAGGTCGACGAGATCACGGTGGCAGTGGCCGACACCGGACCAGGCATCCCGGCGGACGCTCTGCCCCACGTGTTCGACCGCATGTACCGGGTGGACCCGTCCCGTGATCGTGCAACCGGGGGTTCTGGCCTGGGATTGACCATCGCGCGGCAGTTGGTGGAGGCCCACGGAGGCAGGATCTGGGTGGAAAGCGAGGTGGGTGTCGGTTTCGATCTCCCGTTGGCGGAACATTAATAATTTCTAAACATCGGCTCTCTATCTTGGCCTCATCAAAGCCGCTGTGGGCCAACCAAATAACAATCAACGGCGGCACAGGAGGAAAAGTGTTCAATCGTATTCGCAATATCCGAAAGCGCTGCTTCTTCGTAGCGGCGTCAGTCGCGCTCCTCTCCATAGGGTTGGTTACCGGTAGCGTGTTCGCGGCTGGCGTACCCGGCAAGGTGGTCGGCGGCGCGTTGCATCATGGTTCCGGTCACGACGATAACCGAGCCGGCCACGGCAACCGCGGTGCAATTATGGAGCGAGTGGCGGAGATTCTTGGCGTGGAGCACGACACGCTGAAAGCCGCTTTCGCGACTGCCTTCGACGAGCAGTCCAATACCAAGTTCGAGGAGTACGTACAGGGCCTGGCGGACGATGAAACCCTCACTTCGGACCAGGCAACCGAAGCCAATGACTGGTTCGACGAGCGTCCGGCGAACTCCGGCCCGTTGCCGCTACGGTTGGCGCGCACTTCAGACTCCGGCCGTGTTGACACCTTTCTGGAAAAGCTGGTGGAAGCAGAACGCATGACGCAGAACGAGGCCAACACCCTGAGCGACTGGCACGACGACCGGCCCGATTCCCTGCCCACTGCGACACACGAACATTCTGGCCGACGGAAGGGCCATCATGACGGCGACGGAAGCGAAAGCTAACCGGGTCCGTCCGCTGCGGACGGTGAACTAACCGACCCGGGGGCCGATCCGCGTCGGCTCGGCCCCGCTTGTTGCTGTTCTCGCGCCCGTGGGTTTGGGCAGTCCTCGTTGTGGTAAATTACTGCCACTGCCTACTCAACCAACATCGCCTGGGAGGTCCCCGCTCTATGCTTGACTACAAACCCAACATAGTTCTCTCCGACCCCGACGAAAACTACCGCGTCGTCGGGACGCGCCCCGTCCGCCATGACGGTCCGGACAAGGTCATGGGCCGCGCCCGCTACGCTGCGGACATTCATCTGCCGGGTATGCTGCACGGCAAGATCCTGCGTAGTCCCCACGCCCACGCCCGCATACACGGCATCGATGCCAGTAAGGCGCTGGCCTTGCCCGGCGTTCACGCGGTCGTGACCTCCGCCGACTTCCCAGACGTGTCGGCCCAGATCAAGGATCAGGAGGAGGGGGCCCCGGTCAACTACGGTTTTTATAGCCGCAACGTGATGGCACGAGAGAAGGTTTTATATCGCGGGCACGCCGTTGCCGCTATCGTTGCTGACTCGCCGCACCTGGCTGAGGAAGCCCTGGCGCTGATCGAAGTGGACTGGGAAGTGCTGCCGGCCGTTTTCACCGCACAGGAGGCCATGGCCGACGGCGCTCCGGCGGTCCACGAGCGCCTGGTCACCCTGTCCAACCCCGCGCAGCGTTCTGGAGGCTGGGCTGAAGAGGATTCCGGCGACGCTTCCAACGTCTCCAATCACTTTCAGTTTGCCTCCGGCGACCTGGAGGCCGGATTCGCCGAAGCCGACGCGATCGTGGAACGGGAGTACCACACCCGCCAGGTCCATCAGGGCTACATCGAGCCTCATTCCGCCACTGCTCGCTGGAACGCCGACGGCACGGTGACTGTTTGGGCCAGCACCCAGGGCCATTTCGCATTGCGCGACCACACCAGCCGAATCCTCGGCATCTCCTTAGGGCAGCTCAACGTCGTGCCGATGGAGATTGGCGGCGGTTTCGGGGGCAAGGGGCAGGGCGGCTGCTACCTGGAACCCGTCGTCGGCGCGCTGGCGCGCAAGACCGGCCGGCCCGTCAAGATCGCGATGTCACGGACCGAAGTTTTCACCGGCACCGGCCCCACGTCGGGGAGTCACATCAAGGTGAAAGTAGGCGGTACCCGCGACGGCCGGTTCACTGCGGCCCAGGCGACGCTGATCTATGAAGCCGGTGCTTTCCCCGGCTCGCCGGTGCCCAGCGGTTGCCGCACCATGTTTGCCCCCTACGAGATCCCTAACGGGTTCGTCGAGGGCTACGACGTGGTGACCAACGTGCCCAAGGCTGCCGCCTACCGCGCGCCCGGTTCTCCGGCCGCCTCCTTCGCCGCCGAGCAGGCCATCGACGAGTTGTGCGAGAAACTGGGTGTCGACCCGGTGGAATTTCGCCTCAATAACGCCTCCAAGGAAGGCAGTCGGCAGATCGGTGGTCCAACCTTCCGCCGCATTGGTATGGTGGAAATCCTCCAGGCCACCCAGGAGCATCCGCACCTGGCGTCGCCGGTACCCGAGCCTTCTGCTCCGGGACGGCTCACCGGGCGGGGCATTGCCGCCGGCGGGTGGTTTAACGGCACTGGCCCAGCCACGGCGGTCGCCAGTGTCATGCCCGATGGTACCGTCAGCCTGATTGAGGGCTCACCCGACATCGGCGGCTCCCGCGCCGTCATGGCCATGCACGTTGCCGAAGTTCTCGGACTGCCGGCGGAGCGCATCAAGCCGTCCATTGTGGACACCGACAGCATCGGCTATAGCAGCGGCGCCGGCGGCAGCGGTGTAACCTTCAAGATGGGCACTGCGGTCTACCAGGCCGGCGAGGAAGTGCGCCGCCAGATGATTGAGCGCGCCGCTCGCATCTGGGATGTCCCGGTCGAGGACGTTGAGTACCAGGAAGATGGCACGCTGGCCCACCGCTCCGACGACGCCCTCCGCATGACCTTCGATCAGTTGGCCCGACGCCTCAACGGCACCGGCGGTCCCATCGTAGGACACGGCGCGGCCAACCCCGCCGGCGTGGGCAACGCCTTCGCCATCAACGTTGCCGACGTGGAGGTCGACCCCGACACGGGCAAGGTTGAAGTGCTGCGCTTCACCGCCATCCAGGACTGCGGCAAGGCGATCCACCCCAGCTACGTTGAGGGCCAAATCCAGGGCGGTGCCGTTCAGGGCATCGGCTGGGCGTTGAACGAAGAGTACTTCTTCGACGACAACGGTCAGATGATGAACTCGTCCTTCCTGGACTACCGCATGCCCACCGCGCTGGACCTGCCCATGATCGACACTGTCATCGTTGAGGTGCCAAACCCGGGTCACCCGTTGGGCGTACGCGGTGTCGGCGAGGTATCCCTGGTGCCGCCCATGGCCGCCATTGGCAACGCCATCGCCCGCGCCATCGGCGCCCGCCTGGAGAGCCTGCCGATGAACCCTGGGGCCGTCCTCGAAGCCCTTTGGCAGCAGAACGGCGAGTAACCCTTCCGGCCATCCACGGAAACCACGTAGGGGCGAATAACTATTCGCCCCTACTGTTTCGCATTTTCGGCACTGATGGTCATCACGGCTCCAGCCGTACCAGGAAACTAGCTTCCCCGAGGGGCATCCCGTCGAAAGCGATGGCCGCCACATGTCGTCCCAAGCGGGTGACCGGGATGCGAAACGGCTTGATCCAGCGCTGGAAGAAAATGCCCTCATCCCAGGTGACTTCCTGGGGCGGTGGGCTGGACAGGCTTGCGCCCGGTGCCCTGATGGTCACTTCCAGCGTATGCGATCCGGCGTTGGCGCCGGCGATGCAGAATGCCAACTGGGCGTCCACTTCGGCCAGCACGCGCGGTCCGTCGCCACTGGGCGGCTCGTCCGGCATGGGGATATCCACCAAGTCAATGACACCTTTGAAACTCAGGTCGTCCCCGTTCCCCTCCTCGGTTTCCCGACAGAACAGGGCATATTTCAGGTACACTCCGCCTCGTTCGGTAGTCAACAGCGGCTCCGTTCGCCCCCCTCGGGGGCTGGTAATATAGGTTCACGATTTTAGCATTGGCCGCAAGCCGCAGCAAAAACGCCTCAGCAAGGTCAGGGGGGTGCAACATGGCACTGTCAGCAGCGAAATTCAGCCAGGGAATGACCACCCAGCAATACATCGACATCATCAAGGTGAACAAGGACCCGTTTTGCCAGATCCACGACGGCGTCGACATACCTGCAAGTGTGCTCGACTACTTCAACGGGTTGGAAGAGCCGGTGAACCTGGCAGTTTTCACCTCGGACTGGTGCGGCGACGCCATGTCCACCACGCCAGCCGTCCTGCGTTTGGCCGACGCCAGCGATAACATCCGTCTCAGCGTGTTCAACCGGGACGACGAACTGGAGCTCGCCAACAGTTTTCTGCCAGAACACCGCGCCGGTACCGTGCCGGTGTTCGTGGTGTTTGACGGCGAAATGGGCGAGATCGCCCGCTTCATTGAGACAGCTCGTTCGTTGGTGCCCACCATTGATGCCATGGACGAAATGGTGGCCCAGGCTGCGGCGTCCGTCGCGGATGAGGGCGAGAGGCGGCAACAGACCCGAGGCCGCCGAACCGCCCATCGGGTGAGCAAGGCCGGAGAGTGGGGAGCGGTTATCCTGAATGAGTTCCAGCAGTTGGTGGCCGACGGCATGGCGCGGTCGTCTGTAGACCGGCCGGCCGAGGGTGGCACCCAATGGCCGCCGCAGGAGTGATCAGCCAGATGTCTGATGACAGCGTTACCATAATCACCATGGACGACATGGCGGCGGTCTTTGCCGTGACCGACGATTTCGGCATCCACCGCGAATCGGTCAGCGTGGACCTGGCGCGGGAAGATCCGGGCGCGGTCAGCATCGATGATCGTGGCGCCGTTGAAATCACCCTGCCCGCCAGCCAAACTCCGGCCGACTTTGCCGCCACCATTCGCACCGAGTTGGAGACACGCGGGTACTCGCTTAACCCTGGCCAGGTGGTCACCAATGATGGTCAGGATGGGAATGACGAAGAGGGCGAAGACGACTGGCTGGGGTGACCGCTCGCAGTAACGAAGTAGGGGCGAATGATCATTCGCCCCTACTTACTTTCCGGTTCCGCGCGTCCCGTCAGAAGCCGGATTCGCGCCACTCGAAGGACAGGTTCGCGTAGCGGACGAAAACCGCGCCGCCCGGCGCCGCCAACGGGCCGTTCATGGCCAGGATCGCGATCGTGACCTCGTCGCCCGGCTTGGGTTCGGTGGACACCACCACGCGCTGGGGAACGTTGAACCCCTGCACCGTGGCCCGTTCACGGTCGCACTCGCCATTGATCCAGATCTCGCCGTAGTCGTCGATGCACGACTCGAAGAGGCAGCGCGCTCCTTCCAATGGCCGGCCGCCCACCGTCTCCGGCAGCGTCGCCTTGATGCGGTACCAGATGAACGATACGCCGCGTCGCCGCCAGGCGCCCAGGTCGTCGCAACCTTCCCAACCGGAGTCGTCATAATCCGGCAGGCGACACGGCGAGCCTGCCGCCTCGCTTTCGATGCCTTCGTTGGCCTGGCCGGGAACGAACCCGTGGGCAACCTTCCACTGGCCGCCGATGGCCGCCAGGTCGTTGGCGTTCTGCAAATCTAAGGTAGCTCGTGGCATGGTAATTCCTCCAATCCGGTTTGTGGGGAATCTGTTTTCTCAAATCACACGCCGGTGATGCGCACTCCCGAATGCGTGCGATAACGCCGGTTGATGTTGACCAGCAAAGGGGTGATCTGCTCCACATATTTGGCGTTGTAGAGGGCGCCGGCATCAACGGGGCGGAGGTTGGGTATCTTCCGTGTCAGGTCTACCACCGTCTGTTTGGCGTCCGCGTCGTCGCCGCAGATGACCACGTCCTCGTCCAGCGTGACGCCGGGCTTCAGCAGTTCCTCAGCGGATACGTTCTGGAAGGCCGCGACGACTTTTGAGGCCGGAGCCGAGGCCTGTGCCTCTTCGGCGGCTGAGCCGGCCTCGACCTCTTCGGCTATTGCACCCACCCCGCGTTCGAACCGCATCGGAGCGATCACCGTTACCACAACCTTGCCGTCGAGAGCGTCTCCGACGCCGGCGATGGTGGGTGACATGCCGTTGTAAGGCATGGTCAGGAACACCACTTCAGACTGCGTTGCGGCATCCGGATTCACCGCGCCGGATATCGCGGCGCCAGGGGCCAAGGCCAGCAACTCGTCTGCGGCTTCCTGCGCCCGACCGGCGTCTCGCGATCCGATGACCACGGTCTCGCCGGCCATCGCCAGGCGCAGCGCCAGTCCCTTGCCTTCCGGACCCGTGCCCCCCAAAAACGCCAGCATCTATTTCGCCTCCCATTGTATTGCGGCGCAAGTATATCACCGCCAGAACGAGCCGGGCCGTGTGATACAATCGGCCGGGATTGCCCATGCAATTGGTCTGACCACACGTCGTAGGAGGATTTATCGCCATGGCGTTCACACTCAATCACGTCCACCTTAAGACCCCAGATCCCAAGTCGACCGCCGATTGGTACGTGCAGAACTTGGGCGCCACCGTCACGGCTGAGACCGCCAATGGCGGCTTCCGCCTCGACCTTCACGGCCTTCCCTTGAACGTAACCGATCACGTCGCCACCCAGACACACCCGCAGAACTACGGCTTCGAGCACATCGCCATCGACACCACAGACATCGAAGGCACGGTCGAGGACCTGAAGAACGGTGGAGCCACTGTGCTGGAAGAGACCACCGTGGGCGGTGGCCGCCGGGTCATGTTCTTCGAGGGTCCCCAGGGCATCATCCTGGAAGTCCTCGAGGTAATCGACGCCTAACGCATTTCAGCTCAGTACCGTGTCAATGTAGGGGCGAATAACCATTCGCCCCTACACGTAGCCCGCCACCAACCGGATTGATCAGAAACACGTCCATGTCAGATCACCGTCTCCTCATTCTGTTCGCCCACCCCGACGACGAGGCCTTCCCTGTCGGCGGGACTATCGCGATGCACACCGCCCGGGGCGTGACCGCGCGGTTGATCACCTCCACCTCTGGCGAACTCGGTGAGATCCGGCAGGCCGGTTCCGCTACTCGCGATACCATCGGGGAAGTCCGCCGCGCGGAGTTGGCCGAGGCAGTCAAAGAACTGGGCATCGAGTCCCACGACGTCTTGCAGTACCGCGATTCGGGCATGGCCGGCTGGGACGACAACCATCATCCCAAGGCCTTCGTACAGGCCGACGAGCACGAGGTGGTGGCCCGCCTGGTGTTCGAAATCCGCCGCTTCCGTCCCCAGGTGATCCTCACCTTTGGCATGGACGGACTCTACGGTCATCCCGACCACATCGCCATCTGCGAGCACGCCACCACCGCCTTTAGCCTGGCCGCTGACGCCACCGCATTCCCGCACCACATGGCCATCGGCATCCAGCCTCATCAGACGGACCGCCTCTTCTATAGCGTGCGCCCGCGTGGTTTTCGCGTCCACATGGCGGAAACGTTGCGGGCAGCCGGCGTGGACTTCCCGATGCCGTCCCCCGACCGAGCGAACGACGGTGCGCATCCCGATACCATCAATTTGACCGTTGACGCATCGGACGGTCTGGACGCCAAAATGGCTTGCATCAAGCGGCACTTCACCCAGTTGCAGCCCGACTGGCCCTACGAGCGCGTGCCCAGGGAAGTTGCCGCCGCAGTCATTGGCGTGGAGCACTTCATCCGCGCCGAGCCGCCCGTTGCTGAGGGCGAAATAGTTCCCGCTGACTTCTTCGCCGGCCTGTAATCCGACCGGCTTGGCCGGCTGACCCCACGCGCGACCAGGTTCGCTGCTCCTCGACGGGAAGTGGCTAAAGAAGACCCGCGGTTCCCTGCCATACCAGCAGTACGCCCACCACCAGGAGCGTCAGCCCCATGGCAAGAATCAGCAGGTTTAAGTTGACCTTCCCGGTCAGGGTAGCCCCCAGGTAACTGCCGATCATGGCGGTCGCCCCCATCATCACGAGCAGCACCCAGTCCACCTGCCCGTGAATGACGTGGCCCACCCAGCCCGCCGCGCCCATCACAAACCCGATAAAGAGGTTGGTGCCGGCGGCGATACGCGGGTCCACCCGGAGAATGCGTACCAGGGCGGGCAGGCGGATGCTGCCCAGGATCAACCCAACCGCGCCTCCCAGCATCCCTACGGCGAAGCCGATGCCACCCTCTGCGGCCATGCGTGTCGGTGTGAAGATTCCCGGAGAGCCCTCCAGACCCTGACCGAACAGTGCCCCGCTGGACTGGCCTGAACGGATCCGATCACGGGCGATGATGAGAAACTCCACGCCCTGCCAGAAGACCAGCGCGCCGGCCAGCACGATGAGCAGGTGTTCCGGCGTGCGGTCGGCGAACCACCCGCCGATGAACGCGCCAATGAAGGCTGGCACGCCCATGGTGAGCACGATGCGCAGGTTCACCCTGCCGGCGCGCAGGTGGCCTATGGTGCCAGCCAGGGACGCCAGGCTGCTGACCAGGATATTGGTGCCACCGGCGGCCGGAGCCGGTATCCCCAGGAGGAGCATCGCCGGCAACCGCATCGTCCCCAATGCGAGGCCCACGAACCCCCCGAGGATACCCACCAAGAACGAGATCACCGCCAGCAAGACGGCGTGCCAAACCAGCACGTCCGACGGCAGACCCAAGCCGGAGAGGGGCATGGGATCAGTCCCTCACCCTGGATTGCGTATTCAGATGAGCGGGACAGCCGCTACGGCTGGCCGACGGCCTCGGTCACGCCCACCTCTTCCATCAGCTCGGTGATTTGCCGCCAGGTCTCATCCTCAATGAAAATGCCGTTTTCGCGCCGCTGCAATTCGGTCCGGTACTCGATCTCGCCCGGGTAATAGATCTCGCTGAAACCGGGAGCCGGCGGAGATGTCTTCACGAACTCGGCAAACTCGGTCATCTCCTGTTTGAAGTCCTCCAGAGGGCGGAACTTGGACACGTCGAACACGGCCAGGAAGCAGCCATCGTTGTGACGCGCCTGAGGGTCGATGCCGAAACCGAGACCCGTCAGCAGGCCGGAGAACATTTCCACCATGAAGGACAGGCCGAACCCCTTGTGTCCCTGATCGGCGCCCACTGGCAGGATCGCACCGCCGGCCGCGTAGTCGTTGGGGTCGTTGGTGGGATTACCGTCCTTGTCCACGATCCACCCGGTGGGCACCTGCTCGCCGCGGTTGCGAGCCAGGCTGATCTTGCCGGCGGCGACGGCCGAGGTCGCCATGTCCAGCAGCACCTGGCCGGGCAGGTTACTGGGCACCCCGATGCAGATGGGGTTAGTACCCAAGCGACGGGCGCGCCCTCCAAAGGGCGCCACGGCCTTGGGGCCCGCGCCGGAGTCGGCGGTGAGCAAGGCGATCATGCCCTCCCGGGCGCAGATGGTGGGGTAGTCGCCTAGACGCCCGATGTGGCTCTGGTGTCGGATGGTGAAGGCGGCCACGCCGTTCTCCTTGGCCTTGTCGATGGCCATGCGAGTCGCTTTCTCGGTCACGACGAAACCGAAACCCCAGTGACCGTCAACGACGGCGGTGGTGGGGGTCTCGCTCAGGACCTCGAAAGGAGCGCCTGGAACGATATGCCCGCGGTCGATGCGCTCGCAGTACTCAGGGATGTGGATGACACCGTGGGAGTCGTGGCCGGTGAGGTTGGCCTTGACCTGGTGTGCGGCGACGATCTTGGCCTCCTCGGCCGGCGTACCCTTGGCCACGTAGATGTGGTAGGCGGCCTTTTCCAGATATTCAGGAGTGAAGACGGGCATGGGAGGGCCTCCGTGAGGGTTATCGGCATGGATAGTTAGGTTGGAGGGGATTGTAGCAGGAAAACGCCTACCAGATAGGTGGCTCAGGCAGTCAAGAGGCGCTGCACTTCGGCGCATAGGCGGTCAAAAGATTGGGAACGCAGCCGTGCGAGGCCGATATCGATCGCACTGGAAAATTCGGCTTGATGCAGTGTTGGTTTGTATGTCTGACCGCGCGGCATGCGCATGCTCAACCACTCTTTTGCACCTCGGATTGCTTCGATGCTTTCGGGCACGCGGGTGTTGTTAGCGATGCCGGCCAATGGTGCGATGGTTTCGAGGCTGGCTATGAACCAGCTTTCGTACTCGCGGACGGCGACGCACACCGACACGCGGGTCGCGGGAATGTGTTGCGGTACACGTTGCAACAGCCGCGCCTCCAACTCCGTGGGATCATCATCATCAGCATCGATGAGGACTAGTAACCTAGCAGTCGGTCCGGCGCCAGTAACCGCCTTCACTGCGTAGTCTTCGAGCGCGCCTGACACGTTCAGCAAGCTGTCTCGTGGAACGCGATGTGGAGGCAGCACTATAGGATACAACGCTGGTTGGACGGCAAGGACTATGTTGTACAGGAGCTTGGGAAGTGCTTCTTCTTCGCCATGACCCTCGACAATTGACGCTACTAGAGGAGGAGTCATAGATCGAGCAGTGACACGGGGTAACCAGGCGGAGGAGGCACGACCAGAGGTGTGGGTGACAGTCTGCGCTGCCGCAACAACTCACCCGGCGTGCACAGATGCTCTTGGAGCAGCTTGCGACTGCTCTCGACAATGGGTCCAATCATAGTATTACCGGCTTCGATCGTGGTCGCCAGTATAGATTGTGTTGGTATATCGCTTCGGTCGAGCAGGTCTGAGCTGTGCGTAGTGACTAGTACTTGGGCCCTTTCTTGCGCATCGTCCATCGCATCCCACAAAATGCCAGCGGTGGCGGGATGCAGGGCGATTTCGGGTTCCTCAATACCAATTAGCGAAGGGACGTCACCGTCGCCTTGCAAAAGAGCCGTCAGGACAGCTAATGCCCGCAGGGTGCCATCGGACATATTTATCGCCGGGAACCGCCAGGCTGACTTCTGGCCCGCGACTTTTTGACGGAACTGGAGAGTTTCCAGGTTTCCGATAGCTATTCGCGCAACGCTCTCAATGCCCGGAGTTACTTTGGACAAATAACGCTGTATGCGATCAAATCTGGGAGAGTCTCGCCGCTCCAGCGCAGCAAGCACACTGGCCAAGTTCTGCCCGTCATGGTCTAGTAGTTCCCCCGAGTCGGGCGGTTGCGGCCAGCGCATGACATCAGGAGCTAAGCTGTAAAACGCCATGCTGGTCAGCGCATCATATACAGGACGAAACTCAGTCACGTTGCTGGCGCTGACCAAAAACAGCCGGTCCGATGCCGGTCGCGGTAGCGTTACACCCACGTTGGTTTCTGTAATTCGACCTTCTTTGACGACGAAACGGGCCGGGTCACCTATAGCATCTGCAGGGCTAATTTCGCACGTCTCGTTGCGGACCGAAAATCCGCCGTTGCTTTGAGACGTGACCTCGAAGCTGTAGCGTCCCTGCCTTTGTCCTCCCGCCAAGGAAAAGTGCAAGTCGATGGCAAAATTGGACGGATGTCCACCCGAACGACGGCGCACCTCGTTGATGCCGCCTCTTTCCCTTAACGCATGGTCCAATGTGACGTCCAGTGCTCCGCGAGTCAGGGCCAAGGCATCGAGAAAATTGCTCTTACCTGAGCCATTGGGACCTACTAAGATCGCCAGCGCCCCAAGACTGACGTCGCACTGCGCGATGCTCTTGTAGTTCCGCAACTTGACGCGGTGTATGAATGGCGGCCTAGGCATGTTGCGTTCCCCCTACTTCTCAATATAACTGAACCAATCGAGCCCCACAAACCTCGATTTGCTCGCGCACCACCGCGCCCTTACACTGCCGGCGTCACCATTGCCATGCGGAGGAAACCCACCATGAAGGCCGTTTATATCAACGAAACCGGCGGCACCGATGTGCTGACTCACGGCGACCGTCCCGACCCCGAAATCAGTCCCGGCGAGATACTGATTCACGTCGGCGGAAGCGCCCTCAACCACCTCGACCTGAACCTGCGCGCCGGCAACTGCCGCCGCTTCCCCCACATCCTCGGTTGCGACCTGGCCGGCGAGGTTGTGCAGATCAGCCCCGACTCCGGCACCGACTTGCAGGTCGGCGACCGGGTGCTCGTCGACAACCGAGTCAAGTGCGGTGGGCTCAACCTGTGCGAGCATTGCGCCGCCGGCCACGATCAGTGGTGCACTCGCCAGCAGCGCATCGGCGTCGACCTTGACGGTGGACACGCGGAGTACGTTGTCGCCCCAGCGGTGAACGCCTACACAATCCCGGAGCAGATGTCGTTCGCCGAAGCGGCGGCGCTGCCCATCGCTCTGCATACGTCGTGGCACTGCCTCATCACCCAGGCCAAGCTGCAGCCCTGGGATGACGTGCTGGTTCAGGCGGCCGGCTCCGGCGTCGGCAGCATGGGCATCCAGATTGCCAAGATGATGGGTTGTCGCGTGATCACCACCGCCGGCAGCGATTGGAAACTGGAAGAGGCCAAAAAGTGGGGCGCTGATGAGGTCATCAACTACCGTGAGGTCGACAGCATCAGTGAGAAGGTGAAGGAGTTGACCGACGGCCAAGGGGTCGACGTAGTTTTCGACTGCGTCGGCGCGGATGTCTGGCACGAAAACATGCTGAGCCTGAAGCACGAGGGCAGGCTGGTCATCACCGGTGTTACCTCGGGCAGCCAGACTCCCATGGACCTCTCGATCCTGCACGGGCGCCCGCTGCATCTGATGGGCAGCGGTGGCCGCAGCCGACGCACCATGGCCGATGCCATGAAGATGGTCAACCAGGGCGTTCTCCGTGGAATTGTCGGCCGCACCTTCCCGCTTGATGGCGTGGGTGAAGCCCACCAGGTAATGCACGATCGGGACTTCTTCGGCAAGCTGGTCATCGAGCACTGACCGGCTGCCCGCTTTTGGTACAATAATCGACGAAATAGGGTTACCACATCGCAACGGAGGCACTCCCACTATGAAAATCGCCCGCTACCTCGCCCACGGAGCCGAGCATTTCGGCGTCGTTGACGGCGACAACGTTACCGCCATCGACGGCAGCATTTTCGACTCCCAGATCAAGCTGACCGACCACACCCACACCCTTTCCGACGTAAAGCTGTTGTCGCCGGTGGTGCCGGGGAAAATCCTCGCCATGGGCCTCAACTACACCAGCCACGTCGGCGATCGGCCGGCGCCCGAATACCCGATGATCTTCCACAAGACCCCCACCAGCGTCATCGGCCCCGAGGACTCCATCGTCCGCCCCAAGGAAGTTCAGCGCTTCGACGCTGAGGGTGAGATGGTGGTGGTAATCAAGGACAAGTGCCGCTACGTGTCCAAGGATGACGCGCTGAACCACGTCTTGGGTTACACCTGCGGCAACGACGTGAGCGCACGCGACTGGCAGCAGAAGGACCGGCGGGAGAACAACTCCGACTGGTGGCGCGCCAAGTCGGCCGACACGTTCTCTCCCATGGGCCCCTGGATCGAGACCGAAGCCGACCCCCATGCCCAGCACCTTCGCACCCGCGTGAACGGCAACGAGGAGCAGAACGAAACGACGGCGCACCTGATCTTCGACGTGCCCACGATGATCGAGTTCATCACCCGCTACGTGACCTTGGAAGCGGGCGACTGCATCTTCACGGGCACGCCGGGAACGACGTCCGATATGGCCGACGGCGCAGTCTGCGAAATCGACATCAGCGGCATCGGCGTGCTGCGGAACCCGGTCAAGCTGGAATCGTAACCGTCAATTCCGGCGAGAAGGCCCGAAATGATCAGGGGCGGCCAATTGGCCGCCCCTACTACTTTGATGTCCAACGGATGCCGTCGGCTTCAACGGATTCCGTCGGCTTCAACGGATGCCGTCGGCTTCAATCGGGCGATTGGCTTTCCTGCCGTAGTTTCACCAGCAGCGGGATCGTTCGGATCTTCCGCTCGTCCAGGTCTTCCCAGTAAACGCCTTTCGGACGTGGCAACTCTTCCTGGCCACTGTTACACCGTACCACCGCCTCCGTGGTGACCACGATATCCAGCGGAACATCGTGCTGAGTCCACGGCAGGTCCTCGTCCAGCAACTGCATGGGGTGAACTGTGCTGATCACCGGCGTGCCCGGTTTCACCACACCGGCGGCGGCTGCCAACCCGTACTCCAGGTCCGCGAACCCTCCGCCTTTCCCGATCCGCACGCCCCGACTGTTGACGGCCACCGAGCCGGAAACCACCAGATCGACGGGCTGCATCTCGTGAACGTACACCGGGCGGCCGACTTTGAACGCCCCCGAGATGGTGGCCGCTTTTGCCGGCACAACCTCGGCACGAGCCGGGTCAAGCTCGATGAACACCCGCTCGTCCTTGAGCCTCGGGACTGCCATGTACAGCAGCTTTCCCTGCTCCAGCGCAAGTTGCCGCAGCGGCCGCTGCGCCTGATCGGGGTTGCTCTTGATGGCGCGGGCAGCTTCCCATTCCGGGAGCTCCGACGCCAGGGTCGCCGCCGCTTCGCTTCCAATAAAGTTTGGGATCTTGTCGTGCACCGACTTGCCCCGGACCACGCGGGCCGTTTCCAGCGCAGTCCAAACCGATTCGCGAATTGCCCATTTGTCACGCATGGCGTATCCCACCGCTTGTTTGAGGTTGGGTTTGGGGCCAAGGTTACAACAAACGGGCGCGGACTATAAGACGTATCCCAGCGCACTCTCCGCCGCCCAAACCCCCACGACCAAAATAGCCGCTCGAGTCGTCGAGTCCGACTCAAACGCGTGCCGGACCGCGTGTACCTGCACCGCTATTCCCCACAGAATGCCGACAAGCAATGCAGTCAGCGACGCCAACACGCCGGCTCGACCCAGGTCAGCGCCCTACCCGATCACCGACAACCCGGAAGACAGCAGGGCTACCGCCACCCACGGCGCTGAAGCGAAGCTCCAGAGGCTGATGAGACCTCGCCAACCAGGCGTGGAAGGGGCTCCCATTATCCAGAGGCCCGCCACCATGATGACCACCACGGCCGCAGCCCACGCCGCTTGTCCTACTGCAACTTGCCACAGATCTGACCCCATGACCGGACCCCGCGTTCCCGGGTCTTCGGCCGAGGACAGCGGCCCGTGGCTCCCGGACGGCTCCACCAATGCCCATATTGTGGAAGCTGCCAACCCCGCCGCGAGGACTGCCAGACCCTGGTAGATCGCGCGCGGGTCGTAGGGGATTTCGCGGCAAACCTTTCTGTCGAAAAGCGCGACCCCTGCGGCCCGCCGAAATATGGGCATTCGGTATCTGGTTTATTTCCCGCTGTGGGGTCGCGTCATCGAATAATTTTACGCGCCATCACAGCAGCAAACGTTCAATTCCCAGAACGATTATCCAAGGGATAAAGCCTATGATCGCGGTTATCAACACGACCGCGATCGCACGTCCAGTAGAATCAAAATCGAGCGCTTGACGGACTGCTATGGTCACGGCCGCCGCTGTCCAGAAGAATGCCACCACCGGGAACAACCATCCGATGAATGGCACGAAGCTGAATATGGATAGGATGCCCGGGGTATATGCGAATCCGACCACGCGGCCGAGTTCTGCCCAGCTCGTTTGCGTGCTGGTAGTGCGGAGCATCATGCCGCCGACCACGCTCAGCACGGATACCCAGATGGCCCAGCGCACGATGCCGAAGACCAGGCCTGCGATCAGTCCCAACACGATTTTCAGCCCAGAGGCATCGCCCAGCAGACCGCCAATGACGCCACCCACGGCTCCGCAAATCGTGACGAGGATCACGACCAGTACCGCCTGTCCGATCGCGCTGGGGTCGGCTTCGATTTCCTCGTATGTTTCGGAGTTAAAAAACGTGGCGCCTATCATTCTCTGTATCATTTGTTCACCTCTTCACGCGTCGCTTTGTAAATATCCTTACTCCGCTTGGCTATCACGGCCCTTGCATGCGGCGGATTCTAACCGCTGCCTTTTTTCGTCCGCTATCGAGAATGCGTACGAAGTTGGCGCAGTTTCCCTGTACAATAAGTGGCAACGCTCATACAATCCGCCGCGCGCGAGCAGCCTAACGGCCTCTCCCCGGCATGTTGTTCTGGTCTCCCCGATTTCGATAAATATATAATTCTGCAAACAGCCCAAACGTTTCTGCAGGTAGCGCGCGTCTGCTATCCGAAGGTCAGGTTCGCGGTATTATTCATTTTCACCGCTAATCCGCTCGACCAGTCCGATTGGGGAACTGCAGGGTCGATTGCCACCCTCTGCACGGGATTGAACCAGTGACCGAAGCTGTAGAAATAACCGAAACCGTCCCGGAGGAGAACCCAGGCAGCCTCCAGGCTAACCTGGACAGTCGGCGCGGCAAGCTCGACCGCATCCGCGAGCGGGGAATTGACCCTTACCCTCCGCGTTTCCAACGCAGTTGCACCGCCGACGAAGCGATCAAGCTTTTCGAGGCCGCCGAGGCGGACGAAACGCCCGAGCGCGCCACCGCGGTCAGCGTCGCCGGCCGTATCGTGTCCATGCGCGTGATGGGTCGAGCCGCGTTTCTCGATCTGCGCGACTCGTCGGGTGTGGTGCAGGCGATGTTGCGGCAGAACGTGCTCGGTGACGAGTACGCTGTCCTACAGGACCTCGACCTTGGAGATTTCCTCGGCGTAGGCGGCGACATGATGCGGACCCGCACCGGCCAGCCCACGATCGAAGCGCACTCCCTGACCATCCTCGCCAAGGGGATGCGCCCCTTGCCCGAAAAGTGGCACGGCCTGCGCGATGTCGAAACCCGTTACCGCCAACGCTATTTGGACCTCATCGCAAATCCCGAAGTCGCAGACACTTTCGTTCAGCGTAGCCGCATCATCAGCGGTATCCGCCGTTTCCTGGACGACCGTGGTTTCATCGAAGTGGACACGCCCATACTGGTCCCCATACCAGCCGGCGCCCACGCTCGCCCATTCATTACCCACCACAATGCCCTGGACGAGCAGCTTTACCTCCGCATCGCCACCGAGTTGTACCTCAAACGCCTCATTGTGGGTGGCCTGGACAAGGTCTATGAGATCGGCCGCGTCTTCCGCAACGAGGGCATCGATCAGGACCACAACCCCGAGTTCACTCTGCTAGAGTCTTACGAGGCCTACGCCGATTACAACTCCGTAATGGAGATGGTGGAGTCTCTCGTCTCCTCGTTGGCCCAGGACGTGCGCGGCAGTATGCAAGTTGCGATGGGAGACCAAATCATCGATTTCACGCCGCCGTGGCCCCGCCTCTCCTTGTGCGAGGAACTGCACCGACGCAGCGGCGTAGACATCGAGGATTATCCCGATGCTGAATCCCTAACCGACAAATGCCGGGAGCTGGGGTTGGATCCCGCACCACGCGAAGCTAGGGGTCGCCTCATTGACAAGATGCTATCCGTGTATGTCGAACCACATCTGATCCAACCGTCGTTCCTGATTGACTATCCCGAGGATATGTCGCCCCTGGCCAAGGGTCATCCCGACAAGGCGGGCTACGTCGAACGCTTCGAGGCCTTTGCCGCCGGAATGGAGATCGCCAACTCCTACACCGAGCTGAACGACCCCGAGGTCCAGCGCGCCCGGTTTGCCGACCAGGAGCACCAGCGTGACGCTTACGGCGACGAGGAAGCCGACCGAACCGACGCCGATTTCCTCACCGCCATGGAATACGGCATGCCCCCCACCGGCGGTCTGGGCATCGGCATCGACCGCCTCGTCATGCTGCTGACCGGCCAGTCCACCATACGGGATGTGCTACTATTTCCGCAGATGCGCAGGGTGCAAATCATTGCCGAAGGGGCGATTTCTGCTTTGACCGATTAGCTGACGCGGCGGACTAGGCCTTTTGACCGAGTCCATGGTTGCCGCTTTTGATCTCCAGCACGACGAACGTTGACCGCACTTATGCTTTCCATCGAACAAATCCGCAGCGATGCCGAAGCTGTCCGCGCCGCGCTGATCCGCCGCGCCGAGGATGACGATTGCCTGGACGAAATCCTGGCCTTGGACGCCAGCCGGCGCGCCGCCATCACCGATGGTGACGAGCTCCGCGCCCGCCGCAACGCGGTGTCCCGCGAAATCGGCCAGGCCCGTTCGCAGAGCGGACCGCCTGACGAAGCGATCGTGGCCGAAATGCGCGACGTCGGCCGCCGCATCAGCGAGCTTGAAGATCTCGTGCGCGATCTGGACGCCCGGATCAACGACGCCATGCTGGCCCTGCCCAACTTGCCGCACACGAGCACACCGGAAGGCCTGGACGAAACCTGCAACGTGGTGCTGCGGCACTGGGGCGATCCGACCGAACTGGATTTTGAAGCCCAACCACACTGGGATCTGGCGGAGAACCTGGGGATCATCGACTTCCAGCGCGGCGTCAAGCTCTCCGGCAGCCGTTTTTACACTCTGCACGGCTACGGCGCCCGGCTGGAGCGGGCCATCATCTCCTGGATGCTGGACCTCCACGGCGGCGAGCACGGCTATACGGAAGTTGCGCTGCCCATCCTGGTGCGTCGCGAGATTATGGAAGGCTCCGGAAACCTGCCCCTCTTCGCGGACAACCTTTACCACGACGAGGAGGATGACCTCTGGCTGATCCCCACCGCGGAGGTGCCCGTCACCAACCTGCATCGGGACGAAATTCTCGCCTCCGACGATCTGCCCCTGTGTTACGTGGCGCACACTCCCTGCTTCCGCCGTGAAAAGGCGGCCGCGGGTAGGGACACCCGGGGCATCAAGCGCGTCCACCAGTTCAACAAGGTGGAGATGTACAAGTTTGTCGAGCCCGACACTTCTTTCGACGAACTCGAAGCCTTGCTGGGAAACGCCGAGACGGTGTGCCAACGTCTCGACCTGCCCTACCGCATCCTGCAACTGTGCGCCGGCGACATTTCCTTCCCCTCGGCAAAATCCTATGACATCGAGGTGTGGGCGGCTGGATCACAGGAATGGCTGGAAGTGTCGTCATGCTCCAATTGCACCGACTTCCAGGCCCGTCGCGCCAACGTTCGCTATCGCCCGGCAGTTGGGGAACGCCCCCGGTTCGTGCATACCCTGAACGGATCGGGACTGGCCCTGCCGCGTGTGATGATCGCCATCCTGGAGAATAACCAACAGCCCGACGGCTCGGTGGTTATCCCTGAGGTTCTGCGCCCCTACACCGGCTTTGACACGATTCCGGCCAAGTAGCGTATCTGTTATCCTGCGCCGCCAGTCCGTGCGGATTGGCGAGACTGCCGAAACGGTTCACAGGAGGTTCCCAATGGCCGGCATCTGGCCCGATGACATCCGCTGCGTCGCCCTCATCACGTTCGACGTTGACGGCATCACCTCCTGGCTGAACCGGAATCCCGATTTGATCAACTACCCCAGCCTGCTCTCAATGGCCGAGTACGGCCCCAGCGTCGCCACGCCACGCATCCTGGACATGCTGGACGCCCAGGGCATTCCGGGCAGCTTCTACATCCCAGGTTACGTTGCGGAAACTCACCCCGACCTGGTGCGCGAAATCGCCGGTCGCGGCCACGAGGTGGCGCACCACGGCTACATCCACGAACCTCCAGCCACCATGACTCCGGACAAAGAAGAGGAGGTTCTGATCAAGGGCATCGGCATTTTGGGGGAACTCACCGGCGAGGCGCCGGTCGGCTATCGTTCGCCCAGTTGGGAGCTCAGTCCCGTCTCTTTGGACCTGCTGGCCAAGCACAATTTCCAGTACGACAGCAGCCTGATGGGCGACGACGCGCCGTACTTCGTGCAGGGCGGCGACCCGCCCCGCAATCTGGTCGAGTTGCCCATCCACTGGCTCCTCGACGACGCCCCGCACTTTGCCTATGCCCCCTCGGCCAACCGCCTGGGACCCATGCGGAACCCCGACGAGGTGTTTGAGAGCTGGGCGGCGGAGTTCCGTGGCATCTATCGCTACGGCCGCTGTTTCAACCTCACCATGCACCCCCAGTACATCGGGCGCCCGGGGCGCTTGCTCATGCTGGAACGCCTGATTGAATACATTAAGACCTTCCCCGGCGTTAGCTTCATGCGCTCGGTGGACGCTGCCCAGATGTGGGAAGAAGGAGCGTAGCCATGACTGAAAACCAGTCTGGGCCCGCAGCACACGACCGCGGCGGCTGGCCCGACGACACCGCCATCGACCGCAGCGAGCACGAATACACCGACTGGGAACGGCGCGTCGACGCGGTTCACCAAGTGCTCGGACAGCAGGGCATACGCACCACCGACGAGATGCGCCGCGCCATCGAGAGCCTGCCGCCGGAACTCTACGAGGCGTTGTCCTATTACGAAAAGTGGACCGCTGCCCTGGAGACACTGCTGATCGAAAAGGGCATCTTCACCGCCGAGGAGATCGACGCCAAAACCGCGGAGTTGCGGGAGCAGGGCCTCTGATGACTACTGTGGAGACTGGTATGTGGGATGCACTTGGACTACCACGTGAGACTGATGTATACGGTCAATCTTGGAATCCAAACGGAATTTCAATTTTCTTTCATCAATTAAGCTTCCAAGATTACATTCATTGGGACGCCATTTACTGGCGTACAGGCTACTTGGACCGTCAGGTTGGCGAGCATCACGACCAGTTTGTCACAGAACTCGACCAGCAGTTTCACGTGGAAACTTTTGAGGACCGCGACGAACGAGCTCGCATTTTGACACGCTACTCAGATCAAAAGTCACTGTGGTACCAGTGCGCACGGTCTTTCGGTATGCGCGACCACATGATCATCGCATTTGAAACCTCACGGACACGATCCATCGAATCCGTTGGCTTGCACAACAAGCATGAGATCCGCCGCAAATATCACTCATCGAATCCAAGAGAGAAGACGGAGGGACAGCAAGCTCTGGCATCTTGGGCGCTTGGAAATGACCGAGTAAGTACTGCCGGTATTGAGGCCGTCATCGGACGACCATATTACGAGATTTGGGACTTGCCAGTTTCAGAATGCAGGCGAGACATCGATAGCTCTGTAGCAGCGGTCACCGCCGACATCACAAGTGAAGCAGTTCGATTGATGGAAACCCTACATGTACGTCCGTATGCATTCTGGGTATCCGAGACTGAGCTCATGATAGCAGCTGCCAGGCCAGGTATAGGGTCAGGACCGTGGACTCGACAAGAGTTGGAACAGCAAGCTCCGTTGCTGGTGTCAGATGCGGACGGCGTAATGCGCCGCATCCCTAACAATTTAAGAGAACAGTCGAACAGAATTCGAGTAGCCTACGAGCCTAACTACAGTTGGAACGACATCATCGAGGCAGACGCTAAGCTGGTCCGTTGGCTCGAACGATTCCCCGATTATCGAGAATTCTTAGAATCGGGAGGATATACTAACGACGATAGTGAATTGCTTCACCGTTTGATACGCCTGAGCCGATTCGGATACTGCTACGCTGACGCGGTGGGGAATTGGGCGTTTCAATAACCTAGAGATCAGTAATCAGTAATCGTACAAATCCCTTCCGTAAGTTTGGTTCGATACTAATGAACACCGCAACCACAACCCCCGCCGAACCCACCCTCTATGCCGCCGGCGCCGCGGTCCGGATACGCGTCGGATCGCCGTCTCACCACTTCCGCACGCCGGCTTATATCCAGGGCCACACCGGTATCGTGGACGCGCTCTGCGGCGTGTTCCCCAATCCGGAGTCGCTGGCCCACGGCGGGGATGGATTGCCGCGCCAGCCTCTCTACCGAATCCGTCTGCGCCAGACCGATCTCTGGCCTGAGTACGCCGGTAATGCGGCCGACACCCTGCTTGTCGACGTTTACCAGCACTGGCTTGAACCCGCCTGATTGGCGCAGGATCGGACAGGGCATCTTCAAAGTTCCTTACTCGCAAAGCCTGCGTCGAGCAACACCGTTTGAAGTTGGCTTCTGCGCGGCGAATAGATGGACAAGCCCGGGCCGCTATTTGTGCTATCTTGCCTGCAAGCGCCGCAATTGAGAGGTACATGAACAATGGAGCGACCGATATTTCAGCCCATTGGCTCCCCCGCAGAGGAACTGGATACGCCGGCCTTGGTGGTTGATCTGGGGATAATGGAGCGGAACATCGCGGTCCTGCACAACGCTTTTGGTGGCTCTGACGATGGACCGGGCACTGGCCGGGTCGTCGTTCGCCCTCATGTTTCCTGTCATGGCTGCCCTGAAATCGCCCAGTTCCAGTTGTCCGCAGCAAGCAACTCTGGCGGCGTGGCGGTTAGCTCTCTGGCGGAAGCCGAGGCATTTGCCGCCGCCGGCGAAGACATCTCCACCGACGATGGGGCCGCGTCGCTTTACCGCGCAATTGACGACATACTAATAGCGGGCCGGGTGGTCACCCCCGCCAAGATTAGCCGACTGGTTGCCCTGGCTGGCCGGATCACGCTGAGCGTAGCCGTCGACAACCCCCGCAACGTCCAGGACCTTGCCGAAGCTGCGCAGGCCGCCGGCGTCACTTTGGGCATATTGGTGGACATGGACGCCGGGTACGGGTTTGGCGGTGTGGCGCCCGGGCAGGATGCGGTTGACCTGGCGCGAATAGTTACCAACGCACCCGGATTGGCCCTGGAAGGGATTATGACCTACGAGGGCCCGTTACCCATAACGGATCGCGCCGAATTGGAGGCCGAAACCGGTCGTCGGTTGCAACCAATTCTGGACGCGCGAAGCGCTCTGGAGCAGGCCGGCATGGAGATTGCGACGGTGAGCGCGGGCAGCACTTATAACTATGATACCGTCTCCCAATTGTCAGGGATCACCGAGGTTCAGGCCGGGGTGTACCCTCTAATGGATATGGAGACCTTGCGAATTCGCCCGGAATTGCAGCCGGCGGCCAAGGTTCTGGCTACGGTCATCGGCCATCCCGTGGCGGGCCGGGCAGTGTTGGACGCCGGTCACAAGACTACCGGGCCTGATTTCGGTGTACCCGTTCTGGAGGGATTCGAGGGCGCCGTCGCCACCAGGTTCAGCGCGGAGCACGGAGTCCTGGATTTGGAGGGGCCGGCCACCGAGCAGTTCATGCCCAATGACAAAGTACACCTGGTTCCGTATAACCTGGCCCTCTGCGTTAATCAATATGACTACATCCGCGCCGTGCGGGATGGCAAGCTGGTGGGGTATTGGCGCATTGCCGGGCGGGGACAACTGGGGTAGTTCCACATTGCTGCAACTTCCCGGTCGGTGTTCACAGCGAGATTCGATTAGATATGCAGGAACCTCGGAGGTACGTCCATGCCGCAAGCGTATGAACCACAACCCGGCACGCCGATTGCGCAACTGGATACTCCATGCCTGATCCTGGACATGGACGCGCTGGACCACAACATGGATGTGATTGCCGACTACTATGGCGATCGCCACAGCAAGTTGCGCGGACATAGCAAGAATCACAAGAGCCCGGCCCTGGCCCTGCGGCAGATCCAGCGCGGCGGGACCATTGGCGGGGTGTGTGCCGCAAAGGTTGCCGAGGCTGAGGTGATGGTGCAGGGTGGAGTGGCCAGCGTATTCGTTACCAGTGAGGTGGTTGCGCCACCAAAGATCGCCCGGCTCTGCGCCCTGGCGGATCAGGCCGAGATCCTGGTGGCCTGCGAAAACGAAGCGAATGCCCGTGACCTTTCCCAGGCTGCCGTTGCCCAGGGCGTAAACCTGGGTGTGGTCATTGAGCAGGAAACCGGACTGGTTCGGTGCGGGGTGCAGGAGGTGGAAGCCGGCCTAACTCTGGCCCGATCGATCGATTCGCTGCCTGGGCTCTCCCTGAAAGGCGTGATGAGCCACCAGATGATGTCCGAACCCTCTTCCGACCGAGAGGACCGGGCCACCGAGGCGCACCGTCTCATCCAGCCGGTTCTGGATCTTCGAGAAGCCATGATCGCCGCCGGACTGCCGGTTGAAATCGTATCGACGGGCGAAACCTGGAGCTACGATATCGCCGGGGATATGCCTGAGGTTACCGAAATTCAGGGTGGCTCCTACCTGGTAATGGAAACCTCATACGAATACATGGAGGATTTTCAGTTGGCCGGCAAGGTGCTGACCTCCATCATCAGCGTCCCACGTCCGGGAACCGCGATAGGCGACGCTGGAGCCCGGGCTGTGGGAGGCATGAAGGGGTTGCCGCGAGTAGAGGGTCGGCCAGGAGTGGAAGCCGTCGACATGGACACCGACCGCACCGTGTTCCAAGTGGCGGACGGAGCCGAACTGGCGGTTGGCGACCAGGTTATGCTGCTTCCCGGCCAGCAGGACGCCATGGTGAGCCGCTGGGATCGTTTCATCGGCATACGCGACGGAATGGTGGAAACGGTTTGGGATATCGAGGCACGGGGCTGTCACAATTAGAGGTTTTATTTCCACAGGTGATTGCTCGCCGGCATAATCGGTTCTGATCCATAGCCGCTCCCATAGAACAAAGGGGAGAGAAATATGACCGCCACACATGTTGTTGACCATATCCACGACGAGCCCATGAGCGAGGTTGCCCTTCGTTCCGTCGCCATTGAGGCCTTGCTGCAGGAAAAGGGCCTGCTCACTCCTGAGGAAGTGCAGCGTCAGGTGAACCTGATGGACGGGCGCACGCCCGCTGACGGCGCCCGCGTCGTGGCGCGCTCCTGGGTGGATGAGAGTTTCAAGGCGCGGTTGCTGGCCGACTCCCGTTCCGCATTGGCGGAGATGGGCATCGAGATCCCGGCTGAGACCCCCCAGCTCGCCGTCGTCGAGAATACTGATGAAGTTCACTACTTGGTCGTCTGCACTCTGTGTTCCTGCTACCCCCGGATGCTGCTCGGCCGCCCGCCTGACTGGTACAAGAGCCTGGCCTACCGGGCCCGCGCCGTTCGTGACCCTCGTGGCGTGATGGCGGAGTTTGGCGCCAAGCCCCCGCCGGAGGCTGAGGTACGCGTCCTCGACAGCACCGCTGACCTGCGTTACCTGGTGCTGCCTCGCCGCCCCGCAGGAACCGGAGGCATGAGCGAAGACGAACTGGCCGTCCTGGTGACGCGCGACAGCATGATCGGGGTCACGGACGCAATGTCCCCCTGAACATCCGGCAACCTGAACATGGCCGAAAAAAGGCGCCCCAATCTATGGGGCGCCTTTTTATCGTGAGGTTATTTCAGGGCTTATTCGTCAATCTGGTTGATCCTCCGGAGGTGCCGGCCTCCCTCAAACTCAGTGGTCAGCCACGCGTCCACGATTTCCCGTGCCATCTCCCACGACACCAATCGCTGTCCCATGGAGAGAACGTTGGAGTCGTTGTGCTGGCGGCCGTACCTGGCCGACTCGGCGTTCCAGCAAAGCGTGCACCGGACTCCCGGCACGCGGTTGGCAACGATGGCTTCGCCGTTGCCGGAACCGCCCAAGACTATACCTCGGTCAACCTCTCCTCGCGCAACCGCCTCCGCTACGGGTCTTATCCATTCCGGATAATCGGTCGGCTCGTCTGAATAGGCGCCGTAATCCACCGCCTCGTGTCCCACGTACGCCAACAAAGACAGCAATTTGCCCTTGTACTCGAACCCGGCATGGTCCGAACCGATCGCAATCTTCATAGCCGTTCCCGTGGTTATCAGCGTGTCGGTTTTTCTATCCTTGGCCGCAGTTTATCACAGTGGCTGTGTCCGGCCTGAACCCCGCGCTACCCGCTTCGCCCTTAACCATCCCACCTCCATATGCTAGGATACCGACCATCACACACGCTCAATCGGAGGGACCACCATGAAAGGACGCATCGTTGTCGTCAAGGAATACGGCAAGCCCTTTGAGATCGAAGAGTATGACGTTCCAGAACCCCAGCCCGGGGCGGTATTGCTTCGTATGACGCAGGCCGGTATCTGCGGTTCCGACCTGCACACCTGGCGAGGTGACCAGACCCAGGAGCACAATCCGCTGCCCGAAACTGGGCGCGTCATGGGACACGAAGGCACCGGCGTCATCGAGCACCTGGGAGACGGCGTCGCCTCCGACTACTGGGGCACCGATGTGGAGGAAGGCGACCGCGTGGTGTATGCCGCCGTGTTCCCCTGCTACCACTGCCACATGTGCCTGCGCGGGAACACCAACTGGTGCGCCAACCGCCAGTATCCCGCCGCCGGCAACTGGCCCTACTTCACCGGCACCTACGGCGACTTCCTGTACCTCCCGCCGCGCCATCCCTTCTTCCGAGTTCCCGACGAGCTCCCGGATAGCATCCTCGGACCGGTCAACTGTGCCATGGGCACGGTGACCACCGGGCTGGAGCGCGCCGGCATGGCCCATGGCCAGTCCGTGGTCATCATGGGCGCCGGCGGCCTGGGCATCCACGCCACCGCCATGGCCAAGGAGCGCGGCGCCGACCGGGTCATCGTTTTGGACCGGTTGGAGAACCGCCTGGCCCTCGCCGAGGAATTCGGAGCGGATGAGACCATCAACATCGAGGAGTTCAATACCCCGGAGACTCGTGTCCGCCGGGTCCGCGAACTGACCCGTGGCCGCGGCGCGGACGTGGTGATGGAGTTGGTGGGCCGCGCCGACCTGTTGAAGGAAGGTATCGACATGCTGTCCAACGGCGGCACCTTCGTCGAGATCGGCGACATCGTGCGCGGCCAGGAAGTGTCCATCGACCCGTCCAAGCTCCTTCAGGGTAAGAACATCGTCGGCAGCCTGATGTATCGCCCATCCCTTCTCCCCGAGCTGCTGGACTTCTTGGTGCGCAACCAGGACCGGCTGCCCTTCGACAAGCTCGTCTCCCACACCTTCCCCCTTGCCGACGTCAACGAAGCCTTCGCTGCCGCCGAGTGGAGCCAGCGCCAGACGGAGATCACCCGCGCCATGCTGGTGCCGTAGAGTCGCGGGTTCCCAGCGTTGATACAATCGGTTAGAGATCGCAACACCGAGCGATTGTTCAATGGCATTCCCGTTCGGCAATTCCAACCAATTGTTGAGCAAGCAATGCGGAGGCTGCAAATTCTGGACGACGCCACATCGTTATTGGAACTGAGAACCATCCGCAGCAATCGGTTAGAACGTCTAATTGGCGATCGGCGAGGGGAATACAGTATCCGCATCAATCGGCAATGGCGCATCTGTTTAGGTGGATTGATGGTGCCCCACATGACGTGCAAATAGTCGATTACCATGTATGAGGTCTGAATCATGCCACCCAAGAACGGAATGAAGCCTATACATCCGGGCGCGGTTCTGGCCGACGAAATGGAAGAATTGGATCTGCCTGCAGAAAATCTGGACAAACTCCTTGCGCTTCCGTGCGGTACCGTCGCTGCCATCGTATCGTCCCAAAAGAGCATCGATGCCGATATCGCGTTTCGCCTTTCCCGTTACTTGGGTTCCGGAGAGCGCCTGTGGATGAACCTCCAGGTCTCGTACGACCTGAAGATCGCACAGGAGACATCTGGTGCCGCGATCGCAAAACAAGTCCAACCTAGAACCCACAGCGCCACGATATTCAAAGGAGACCTTCAATGAAATTCGGATTGATGTACGAAATCCAGATTCCAGAGCCACATTATCCCGGCGTCGAGGCAGATCGCTACAAGCAGGTCATGGCCCAGGTGGAATTGGCCGACGACGTTGGTTTCGACTACTTCTGGACGGTCGAACACCACTTCCTGCGCGAGTTCTCTCATTGCTCCGCTCCCGAGGTGTTGTACGGCGCCATTTCCCAGCGCACCAAGCGCATCAGGATCGGCCATGCGGTGGCGTTGCTACCGGGTGCGTACAACCACCCGGTTCGGGTCGCCGAACGGGCTGCGGTGTTGGACATCGTCAGTGACGGTCGCATGGACTTGGGAACCGGTCGCTCCACCACGCTGATCGAGATGGACGGCTTCGAGGTCGACCCCGAGACCACCAAGGCCCAGTGGCGCGAGGCCATCGGGATGATCCCGCGCATGTGGACCGAGGACCCCTTCTCTCACGCGGGCGAGTTCTACAATATTCCGCCCCGGTCCGTGATACCTAAGCCCGTGCAGGACCCGCACCCACCCATGTGGATGGCGTGCAGCCAACCGACGTCCTTCGGTGAAGCCGGCGAGCTTGGTGTTGGCGTCCTGTGCTTCAATCTCGGCGGACACGAACAGTTGGTTGAAAGGGTCGAGATCTACCGCGACGCCGTGAAGAACGCCAATCCGATCGGCAGCATGGTCAACGACAACATCGCTGCCCTGTGCATGGTCCATGTCGCCGAAACCGACCAGGAGGCTTACGACTCCGCCGCCCGCGAGGGCGAATGGTTCGTCGGAAAGGCTGAAGAGTTGTACGCGCCGTGGGCCGGCCGCAGCGTGCCCGACAGCTATCGTTTCGCCGTTAACGCGGTCCAGGAAGAGCGGGTCGACAAGACCGCCGATGATCACCTAGCTTCAGGCGCCTTCGCCATGGGTAGCCCCGAAACGGTGATCAAGACCCTGGAAAAGTACCGCGAGGCCGGCGTTGACCAGATCCTCTGCTTCATGCAGATGGGCAACCTGCCCCACAGCAAGATAATGAACAGCATCCGCATGTTCGGGAAGTACGTCATTCCGCACTTCCTGTAGGCGACGCTGCGACTCTCGGGTAGTCACTACACGCACAAACGTCAGGGGCGGGTTCGTAACCCGCCCCTTCTTGATTGGCTGGGCCGCAGGGCGTCAGTCCGACGAGGGCAGCTGCTTCGCCTCCTGCAACTCCATCGCCTCGCCGCTCAATCGCAGGTCGCATTTGCCCGCCTTGGTGATCAGGACGGACACGCTCCCGTCCGGAGAAGTCAGACGCTTGCCCATGGTCACTTCCGGCGCGTCCCCCGCTGTGGTCGCATCGCCGAAATCGACGTTGGCCCCCTTGATCTGCAGGGGGATGTCCCCATCAGTCAAGTCGCCTTCACCGCTGGCCTTGCTGACGATCATCTCAGCGCCACCGGGGCCTACGTAACGTTGTCCAGTCTTCAGGTTCATCGCTGCCGGTACCTCATTAGTTGGCTATGTGATGGCTGGGATTATAGTAAGCTCCGGCCCGGAGCGTCAACGCGCCAGCGATTGACCGTTGAGTGACCCATGGGTAAAGTCTAAATACCATGGTCTACTATGGCGACACGGCGATACGTCGAGCCATTCGAAAGGGCGGAAAATCCGCCCTTTTTGTATGCCTGTCGGTCGACCGCTCGCCAGGAAATTGTCCTTGCCCGCGCTAGCCCAACGGCTCCTTGCGGAAGTGGTGGGCACCGCTTTCTTGCTCATGGCTGTGATCGGCAGTGGCATCGCCGCCCAGCGACTCAGCCCAGGCGATGTCGGGCTGCAGCTGTTAGAAAACGCGGTGGCCACGGCCTTCGCGCTGATGGCCCTGATCTGGGCTTTCGGACCGGTTTCCGGCGCGCACTTCAACCCGGCGGTGACCCTGGCTGATGTCGTGTTCCACGGTCGCTCGGTTCGCGAAGGTGTCGCCTACGTCGGGGCTCAGGTTGTCGGCGGTATCGTGGGCGCCGTCCTGGCCAACCTGATGTTCGCGTTGCCGCCGGTCACTTGGTCGACGAAGGTGCGCAGCGGCCCCGATCTGTGGCTCGCGGAGATCATCGCGACCCTCGGACTGCTCTCCGTGATCTTTCTGATCCCGCGTCATCGAGCCGCGGTTATTCCGGTGGCGGTCGGCGCCTACATCGGGGCGGCGTACTTCTTCACTTCCTCCACCAGCTTTGCCAACCCCGCCGTAACGGTCGCCCGGATGTTTTCGGACACCTTCGCCGGAATCTTACCTGCCTCCGCTCCGATCTTCATCGTCATGCAGTTGATCGGCGCCGGCCTCGCGATCGGTTTGGTGGTGCTCCTACGCGGTCGCCGGTTGGTCTGAGCTGCCGGACCCGCCGCTTTTCGGTACGTAAATCCACCCTTCCAATTCGGCGTCTGCGAGCTCTTCCTCTTGGGGATAGTGAAAACGGGATCCGTCGTTGGCCCACGCCGCCGCGCCCACCGCCGCAACCACCGCGTCGAGGCAGTCGTCGTTGGCCCGGCAGGCCATCCGGACGTGGTCTAAATTGGGCAAGCCAACACCGGATGCCCGGGCCAGTCCGCCAAGGATTTCGTCACGCTTTTCCAACGCGCTACGGCCCTTCTTATAGCCCTTGAACGGCAGTCCAATCGATTTCAGAAACGCTCCCGGCATCAGTTCCAGGAGGGTCACTCTGTCTGATGGGGGACCCGTCGGCTGCAGCGGCGGCACGTGCCACCGGCGCGTTCGCTCCTGGTGCCACCGATGCAGCATCCGTATCCCCTCGTAAGTCATTGGCAGCATGTTCGGGTTGACGGTGTGCAGGGGCGAATAGCTCTCCCGATGATGCGCGAAGTCACCGGCGCGCTTGGGTTCTCGTTCGAAGAGAGGCAATCCAGCCCGCTCGGCCACAAATTGGTCACGATTGGCGATGAAGCCGGTGGCTGTCAGTCCAGATACCACTTGCCAGATGTCGGTAATATCCCGCGGCGGTCGATTGGGGGACAGGAATTCGGCAAACGCCCGTGGAACTCCAAATGGGAAATCCAACGCGGCTACCGCCAGTGTCGGGACATTCGCCAGCATGTCGTAAAGGTCATCACGCCGCACCGGTTGTACGCTGTCCAGCAGCAGAGCCCCGTCCCCGGTGAGATTACCCAGGGCGGCCCACGTGTTGCGGTCGTCCCGGTGGCCGCTGAAGTCAACGCCGATTATCGTGGTCATCGTATAACGGGTCGCGCGTCATCACCGCCCGATGGCAGCGGCTTCACCAGTCTTAGGGCCGTGCAAAAATATGGGCGCAGACAGCAAGGGAAATTAGCAATGACGAATTCCGTCAAAACCACAAGAGATGGCAACATTACGAAAACCGTCCTGACCGGCGTACAAAAGTCGAGGCCATAACGCTCTACCATGCGGAGGAAAAGACTCGGCAACTAGTACCGTTTCAATCTGATCTTGCAGGGTAGATATGTTGGAGCTTACGGCGAGCATCTTGGGTGGTAAACCGCCAGTCTATGGCTGATTTTGCTGCGTTGCGCTCGCGTTCGAGCGCCGCAACCTCTCGCCGCAGCTCCGGCTCATCGCTGATACGGCGGTTCAGACACCCTCTGCTGAAGACGCTCAACTCGATCTCAGCCATGTTCAGCCAGCTGCCGTGCGTGGGAGTGTAATGAAACTCGAGGCGTTGGGCGATGCGCCGAGCTTCGCCGGGCTCAAATGCTTCGTAGAGTGAGCCGAGCTTGTGGGTGTTGAGGTTGTCCAGTACCAGCCTGACCACCTCGGCATCGGGGTAGGCCTCGTCCACCAGCCACCGCATCTGGTACGCGAAGTCCACCGCAGTGCGGCGCTCGGTCACCGCCACATGTCTCCATCCACCCTTCGGCTCGCAGATCATGAACAGGTTCCGTGTCCCGTTGCGCTGGTACTCGGTGTCATAGCGTGCCATCCGTCCGGGGGCAGCCGCCAGGGGCGGACGCACCTCCCCAGTCAATTGCCGGGAGGTCTCGTCGAAACACACTACCGGCCGCTCCGGATGGTACGCCTGTTGGTACAGGTCCAGCACGTCCTCCATCCGCGCCACGAACTCCCCGCTCACCTTGGGGATACACCACTCCTTCTTCTGCCACGGCTTGAGTTCGTTTTTTTGAGCATCTGGCGCACCGTCTCCAGGGAGATGCTATCGGCAAACTCCAACTCCACCACCTGGTCGGCCAACAACTGGAGTGTCCAGTGCGTGTGCCCTTCGGGCGCGGCGCTGCACGCAATGGCGATCAGGTGCGCTTCCTGCCTCCCGTCCAGCTTGCGCTCCTGGCCCGGCCGCGGTCGGTCATTGATGGCGGCCTCAAGTCCTTCCTCCACGTACCGCTTCCGTGCTCTGGCGACCGTGGCCGCGTTGACCAACAGCACATCGGCTATCTCACGGTCCCTAACCCCCTGGTCAGCCTTGAGCAGCGACAGCGCACGCTTCACGGTGCGCACTGACGCCTTGCCTCGCTGGGACACCTCATTGAGACGGGAACGTTCGGCCTCGGTCAGTTCCACTTTATACTTGATGGCAGCCATGGCTGGGCACTCCCTCACAGAAAGATCATGCCCAAGTATGGCTGCTTTCTTATATTCTTACAAATCTACCTGGCAACGGTACTAGGGGAGAACCTACCCATGAGCAAAAATCACGGCGCCCGGGACGTCGCAACCGCCACAACAAGAGCGGAGGATTCGGGAACCACTGCACACAACACCAGCCGCCCCCGGACTTCGAGGAACTACTGACAACCGACGCCGAAACCTACAAACAGGCTTGTTGGTCGCTGGCGAACTCGCACCCTACAGTACATGAACTCGGTGACATCATCACCATCGGAGGAACCTGCGAAGAACACGGGATGCACGAGTACAAGTTCAAACTCACCGAAACAAGCCTGAAGATCATAGCTCGTGCCACGACATGGAGACCTGCGGAGAAGCTAATGGCTTGCCCACAAATGTCAAAGAAAAAGCCAGCCCGAGAGCCTTCGGCGAGAGCGCAGACCCTACGACAAACGACGGCTACGGGTTACCTGAACAGGTGACGAGACAATGGATCGTGATGAATTCGGGACCAGACGAAGGTCTGGGAAACGTACCAATACCGACTGCGCACCGAGACGGGTTATTTACCCATGCAGAGTACGAACCAGCCTGTGACCATCTAACGGCCCGCCTCTCACCAGACGGCATAGGCGAGGAATGCAACTGCTACTACGACGAAAGCGTCCCTTGGAAACTGGTGGCATTCTCAGGTTAGGACCAACGGAATCTGTGGACCGATGCCGAGAACCTTCTAGCCGGCTACGCCGCCCGCAGCATCCCAACAAGAGATACCTCAGGTTTGTACTGGACCATCCTCGCCAACGCCGTTGCGACGAACATCACCGCCGATAAAAGGAAGTGAAGTCCGGCTCGGTCTCGGCCCCGGCAAGTGTGGCTCTCAAACCAGCCGTTGCTGAACCACCAGCCAAAGAACCGCTCTACAGCCCAGCGCCTCCTGTAGAGCCGGTTCCAATGAGGCGACGCACGGCTGATCAGCCCGCCCAAGGTGTACGGGTCATCGTCGAAGGACTCCCACACCACATCGTCGCAGACCGTGTAACCCTTGAACGGTTCCTGCCGGCGGTAGCAACCATCAGCTGGACAGCGGAACCCGTGTAACCCGGCCTGCGAATCTGTGCCGATGAACTCCATGGCTTTGCCACCAAGGCACACGGGCTCCCCCTTCAGCGTGTGAACAGCCGACTTGGAACGGTTAGGCCGTTCGATACGCGGTATCAGCGCAGCCACATTCAACCCGTGACTGAACTCAACATTCTCTCGGCCGTCGTACCCTCTGTCAGCCAAGACGATGCTGGGGGCAAACCAATCGTAGTCCCATTGGCATCGTGCGAGCAGCTTCCGCAGGAAGGGCGAGTCGTTCTCATTGGCAGGCGAAACAGCGAACGCTATCGGCAAATGCGTGGGCACGTCCACCAGAGCGTGCACTTTCCATCCGTAAATCCAGATCATCCCGTCTGGCTCCTTGGAACGTGGATCGTGGACCTTGCCCCACGCGGCTTCTTGATCCCGGGTAGTTTCGTTGTTCGGATTGCAGTAAGCCGGGATTCCGGTGGAGTCGATGGCCAAGACCTTGCCGAAATCAGGCCGCAACTCGTGTACCGCGTTCGCCAATTCGACGAGCATATAGTGAACGACCCACGGGTTGGCTGCCAATTTGCCGAACACACGGGAAATGGTCGAACGGTGAGGTATCTGCATCCCTGTGGTCCAGCCACAAGCTGCCCGCAAGGCGGGGTCGTTTCGCAGTTTGTCCACCATGCCTTGGCGACCCTTGATGTCAAGGATGTACGCCACGAGGAAAGCCTTGACTATGGGGATGCGCGGATAGCGCGGTCGTCCTCTGCCTACGGCGAGACCATGTCCGGGATCGGGGCCGAACAGGATCTCGCAGGCCAGGTAATTGACCAGCGTAAGCACCCAGCCCAAATGGGCCAGGTCCGAATACGGTTGCGGCAAGACCGCGTTGCGATTATCATCGCAAGCGACCACTTGGAGGTCTCCTTGCAGAAGGTGCTTCGGGGGTGGTTACCGGGGCCGAAGGAACAGCCAAAACCTTCGGCCTCACCGCTTTCTAGGGCTCGAAAATCCGCATCAAGCAGCCGCCCGGGCGGTGAGTTTCCACCTGCCCGGATTTTACTAGAATGGTACAGTCGGCACAAGGAATTTTGTCAGTTTCAAACCAATTGTTCGATTCTCCGATAACCAATTGTCGGAAACTGACAACCGGTGGTTGGACGCCTACAGCTCGTGGTCTATTTCCGACAATTTGTGGTTGGAAATCACTGTACCCAGTGATAACATAATGCCCTGAACCCGGACACGAGGTAGATCATCATGGCGTACATCAAGATTGACGGCTACCTATGCGAGCGGTGCCTGCACCGCTGGGCGCCGAAACAACAGGGCACGCCGGAGCCGAAGAACTGCCCGAGGTGCAAGAGTCCCTACTGGAACAAGCCACGCATGATGCCGTCCCGCGGCAATCCAGCATGGCTCAAGGATGACACCAGACAATCAGCAGCGTGAGAAGACAAGATCACTGGTGACGAGACCAAGAGTGTCCGACGTTGAAACCAGCACTGGCATGCTTGACCAGATAGCTAGGCGGGCCGTTGGTAGAGATGAAAATTGGTAACCCCGCATGAGCAAATCGAAGAAGCGCAGGCGACGCTGATCACGATGGAGTTGGACCTCGATCTAATCAAACGTGGTCCGGTACAAGATTCCACCGACGAGCACGTCGAGATGCTCGAGCAAATGATTCGGACACTCCGTAAGTCCATAGAAGACGAGATCACACAGGTAGCCCTACCCAGCCAGAGACACCACTTCGTCCCGAAATTTTACTTGGAGGCATGGGGCGATGCGCGCAAACCGCGGATGATCCACCTGTACAACATCCTCAAGGACGTTACTGCGTGTGGACCTTGGAAGGGTCAGTGTCAGCAACCCAATTACTATGGGCACATGGAAAGGAACGTCATGGGGATGCACGATCACAGATCGGCAAAAATCATCGGCAGAATCCGAGGAGACAGACAGCTACCAAAACGCCGGATATACAACGATCTATGGTTCTTGGATCTCATCCAATTCGTGGTTATGCAACGCTTCAGGGTACCAGCGCAGGCTGAGGACGCCAAGCGAACAGTAGAGGAATCGTTGTCTTGGGCTATCAAAGCCGCTGGCGTCCCCAGCAACGCCACCATCGAGCAACCCATGCCCCAACTGACCAGCATCAAGCACGGTGTGGCAGCAATAGAGTACATGGACGACTTGAAGGCACACCTGATCGTGTCCGACACCGACGCGTTCCTCACAAGTGATAACCCCGTCTTCTTCTACAACCAATACAACCAAGATCTGCCTGGTAGCACCGCTAGTGTAGACTCACACGGATTCCAAGCTTTTTGCCCGCTTTCGCCCAAGATCGTCCTCGTACTCTACGACGGCAACGTGTACGAATTGAATGAAACCACAGCCAAGAGAGAACGTCGAAGTGTGGCTACTGACGCGGACGTCGCCCAACTGAACAGGATGCAAGCGGTGAACGCGGGAAAGTGCTTGTACGCCAGTGCGACTGGCGTTATCCAGACCGCGCCTAACCTTATCCACGACATACAACACCTCGGCAACACCACCGACGTGCGAGTGTCTGCCAATCCAAACCTCTACGTGCGCGAAAGCGTGATGCGCAACATAGAAATCGACCTGTCTTGTTTCCGTATCAGATGGTGCGCGCATACTCGTCCAGAATGGTGGAGGTTGCGTACCCACAGGCACGATCCGCCCGACGTGAAAGCGCGCTACGGTTGGCAAAAAGCCCTGTACGAGTATTCCGTCACGGGTGGCAGAGGAGAAATCAAGCCTCCACCAGGATGGGAACTGGTACCAATTTCAAAGTGAGACACTACGGCAAGATCAAGATGACGGACACCATTCAACTAACAATTGAAGAAGGGATCCGACAGGGTCTGTTGACGTCAGGCACAGGTCCAAACTAATTACCCGAAGAGGTAGAGCACAGCAACGCACAGACATACCGCGGCGGATTACCGCTATCCTGATGCTGACGCACAGCCCTTGAAGACTGACGGTAACAAAGCTGGAGTACCTGCCGAGGTTCCCTCCTCTGGTGCTCCCCACGCGAACGGCGCAGGCAAGTCTACCTTAGGCGACGCACTTTGGCTCGCGGTTCTGTGGATCATCCTCACCGGCACCTGTTCGCTGTTCGCTGTCCCTGTGGCGATTGACGGCACACCTCTGGGGTCGTGGTTCTTGCCCGTAGTTGTTACCGCGGGAGTACTCTCGCTGACGGTCGGTCCAGCCGCGACACTGCTGACTATTCAGCGCCTTAGTAGGCATCGAAAGAACGAAACGACTGAATCGAGCCGCTTGACGCGAAAGCAAAAGACGATTTGCACCATCACGTTGCTCCTATTGATCCCCTGCATATACTTGTCCGGAATCGGTGGACGGGAGCTTGACGAGTGGCGAAACAGCAGGAAAGCCGAGGCAGCTCAAGCACATTTCGCCGTTGCCAAGTTCTTGGATGGTGGTCCAGATTTCCACCATGACGCGCTCAACCAGACGCTGGCGGAACTCGAAGACGGTCGCAGGAAGCTGCAAGGAAATTGGGTCATACCCGCGGATGCAGGCCCAATTTCCGTCAACCTTTTCCGGGACCTCAATAGTTACCACCAGTGGCTGAATAGAACAGACGCGCTCGGCAGCGTCAACTGTGCAGCGCATGGACCCACTATCGCGATCCCGTTAGAGAAATCTCCCAGTGTGTCGGAAGGTGACTACTACACGCGCACACCGGCGCACGAGGTAGTCCATGCCATGATGTGCCAGTCTCTTGGCCGGGAGAAGTTCCTGGAGATTCCTAGGTGGTTCCACGAGGGGGTAGCCGAGCACTACTCAGCGAAAGGCCTTCTGAGGATCAAATTGAGGGTGATGAACAGGGCAGGAGTTTGGCGAGCTAGGGATCAGTTGATTGAGTCCACCCGGTTCTGTGCCGGGGATTTCTATTCCTCCAGCACAAGCGAGATGTCAATCTTCTACGCTACCGCGCAGGAGTTCGTTGACAGACTAGTACCGTTGCCAGGTAGATTTGTAAGAATATAAGAAAGCAGCCATACTTGGGCATGATCTTTCTGTGAGGGAGTGCCCAGCCATGGCTGCCATCAAGTATAAAGTGGAACTGACCGAGGCCGAACGTTCCCGTCTCAATGAGGTGTCCCAGCGAGGCAAGGCGTCAGTGCGCACCGTGAAGCGTGCGCTGTCGCTGCTCAAGGCTGACCAGGGGGTTAGGGACCGTGAGATAGCCGATGTGCTGTTGGTCAACGCGGCCACGGTCGCCAGAGCACGGAAGCGGTACGTGGAGGAAGGACTTGAGGCCGCCATCAATGACCGACCGCGGCCGGGCCAGGAGCGCAAGCTGGACGGGAGGCAGGAAGCGCACCTGATCGCCATTGCGTGCAGCGCCGCGCCCGAAGGGCACACGCACTGGACACTCCAGTTGTTGGCCGACCAGGTGGTGGAGTTGGAGTTTGCCGATAGCATCTCCCTGGAGACGGTGCGCCAGATGCTCAAAAAAACGAACTCAAGCCGTGGCAGAAGAAGGAGTGGTGTATCCCCAAGGTGAGCGGGGAGTTCGTGGCGCGGATGGAGGACGTGCTGGACCTGTACCAACAGGCGTACCATCCGGAGCGGCCGGTAGTGTGTTTCGACGAGACCTCCCGGCAATTGACTGGGGAGGTGCGTCCGCCCCTGGCGGCTGCCCCCGGACGGATGGCACGCTATGACACCGAGTACCAGCGCAACGGGACACGGAACCTGTTCATGATCTGCGAGCCGAAGGGTGGATGGAGACATGTGGCGGTGACCGAGCGCCGCACTGCGGTGGACTTCGCGTACCAGATGCGGTGGCTGGTGGACGAGGCCTACCCCGATGCCGAGGTGGTCAGGCTGGTACTGGACAACCTCAACACCCACAAGCTCGGCTCACTCTACGAAGCATTTGAGCCCGGCGAAGCTCGGCGCATCGCCCAACGCCTCGAGTTTCATTACACTCCCACGCACGGCAGCTGGCTGAACATGGCTGAGATCGAGTTGAGCGTCTTCAGCAGAGGGTGTCTGAACTGCCGTATCAGCGATGAGCCGGAGCTGCGGCGAGAGGTTGCGGCGCTCGAACGCGAGCGCAACGCAGCAAAATCAGCCATAGACTGGCGGTTTACCACCCAAGATGCTCGCCGTAAGCTCCAACATATCTACCCTGCAAGATCAGATTGAAACGGTACTAGCAGCAACGCATGGCATTCAGAAGCTTCACTTAGTCGTGGACGGCCTAGGACATGGAACACCGTTCGACGATGGAATGGAGACAATGCTAAGTGGAAGCTGCTTGGACTTGTACCCGCAGTGGGTCGGTAGTTTCGGTGGAGTTCAACAGTAGTGAGATTGCGATGATGATTCCGCCACTCGCTTGACGGATGCCGTCTGCTAATAGGCAGTTGCTCAAGTCGGCTGGGGCTTCGCAGCTTTCTCGACGGTTTTCGTCACGCCGTAGCGCGTCGAGGATCATGTTGTATTTACGGATTCCGCAGTACTCACTGGGTAGCAGTGAACTGCGCTTTATTTTTGCACGGGCCTATCACCAGTCTGCCCGCAGGTTGCGCAGGGGGGCAAATTGGTTAGAATACACGGGGCGGATGTTAGCATACCGTCCAATGACGCAATCAAAGGAGCCAAGAGCGTATGGACTACACCAAGCGACGGGAACGGTTTCGAGCCGTTCTGGCCGGCGATGTTTGCGTGCATCCCGGCTCCGTGTTTGACCCGATATCCGCCCGTGCCGCGGAGGACCTGGGTTTCGAGGTCGGTATGTTCGCCGGCTCCATCGCCAGCGGGACTGTGCTCGGGGCCCCCGACTATGTTGTGCTGACCCTCAGCGAGTTCGCTCAGCAGATCTACCGCATCTGCCGAGCCGGTCAATTGCCCCTCATGGTGGACGCCGATCACGGGTACGGCAACGCCCTTAGCGTGAAACGCACCGTGGAAGAGCTGGAAGCCTCCGGCGTCGCGGCGCTGACTATCGAGGACACTATTTTGCCCATGCAATATGGCGGGGCGGACGGTTTCATCTCGCTGGAGGAAGGCGTCGGGAAGATGAAAGCGGCCCTGTCAGGCCGGACCGACCCCAACCTGGTGATCGCCGGACGCACCAGCAGCCTCCGTGATGGCCTCGACGGGTGCATTCGCCGGGTGAAGGCATACGAGGCCGCCGGCGTCGACGCCATTTTCCTGGCCGGCGCCAGCACCAGGGCAGAGGTCGAAGCGGTCAACTCCGAGGTGAACATCCCCCTGCTCCTCGGCGGAGGCGGCGGCGAATTGTCCGACAAGGCATGGCTCGGACAGAACGGCGTCCGCGTCGCCTTGCAGGGTCATCTCTCCTTCCAGGCTTCCATCAAAGCCGTGTACGACACCCTCAAGGCCCTGCGCGACGGGGTTGCGCCTGGCGATCTGCGCGACCAGTGCGCCTCGCCGGAACTGATCGCCCAGGTCACGCGCAAAGCCGATTACGACCAGCAGATCGAAGATTACTTGAGGTAACCAGCCGGCTGGGTTGTTTCAGTCACGACAAATCAAGGAGGAAAGCGATCATGGCTTTTGTTTGTAACCACCTGCACTTGCGGAGCGAAGACCCTGACAGTGCCGCTAAGTTCTACGTCGACAACTTCGGCGCTGAGATCGTTTCCACTAGGCCGCTGGCCAACACGATCTCCCACACCCTGGAGTTGGACGGTCAACCCCTGCTCACCGTTTCCGGAGAGGCTGAGGGCGAGAACGCGGTGGCCGGTTCGACTCACCCACGTTTCGGCCTGGACCACTTCGGCTTCCAGACCGACAATATCCAGGAGGCCTTCGAGCGGTTCAAGTCCCACGGGGCCAACATTATCTGCGATCCCTGGACCATGCCGTCCGGGTCCCAGGTCATGTTCGTCGAAGCGCCCGACAAGGTCAGCCTGGAGATCATCCAACGTCCTGACTAACCTGCCAAACTCCTGCGCGCAACAAATAGCCGCCGGGATAGCTATGTCCCGGCGGCTTCGCTATCTCAGAACGGGTAGCGCAGTTCCCCTTCGGCCAGTTCCGAAGGCCATACCACCACTTTGCGTCCACCCTGTCGCTGCACCAGCGCAACTGACCTGCCGATTTGACGGCCGGCCTCGTCAATGCGAAAACGGCCGTAGAATGTCGTGAAGTCCGCGCTCGCCGCCGCCTCTCGTAGGGCGTCGTCTTGCAGGCCGCCCGCCGCGGCGACGCAACGCTCTGCGATCAGGCCGGCCGCCAACGCCTGCGCCATCGGGTAGTCCACGGGCACACCCGACGTCTCGGCCGCATTCTCCAGTATCTGCAGTGCACCCCTGGGATCGGGTCCGACGTCCGGCGTCGAAACGCTCGCAGTCGGCTCCCACTGGCTGGGCCCCACGAATCCGTCGGCCGCGTCGCCCAGCATGTCGGCAAACCCGGCGATGGGCGTCGCCACTACAACGGCCATGCCAATGTTGTTGCGGTTGGGCAGCCTGGCCAGCGCCTGTGCCGTCGCAATGTCGTGCCGAATGCGCCCCACGGCCACCACAAGATCCGGTTCTAGGTCGGCGATGTGACGCGCGATCTCGGCAAATCGTACCTGCGTCGGCCGGTAACGCAGGTCCAGCGCCGTCGTGAACCCCAGTTCGTGCGCCACCGTTTCAACTCCCCGGGTGGCGATCCTGGCAAAAGATCCCGTATCGATCCGTAGTATCACAAGCTTGCTGGCTTCGGGATTGGCCTGCCGGACCAATTCCGGCGTCCCGACCAGGTACTGGTCCGCCGGCGTCAGGATGCCCACCACGTTGCGATACCCGCGTGTGTAGGGCGCGTCTCCGGCTCCGCCGTGGTTCCACATCACCTTCCCGTGGGACTCCGCGACTTCTGCGGCCGCCGTGGTCAGCCCGGCGGAATAGGGCCCGAACAGCAGGTCGACGCGGTCGCCGCTGATCAACTGTTCCGTGGTTTGGCGCGTTGTGCCCGCCATGCTGCCGTCGTCGTAACTGACCAGCGTCACCGGCCGTTTTTCGCCCCCCACGGCGAGGCCGCCCTGCTCGTTAACGTACTCAACCCACGCTGACAGACCGGCTAATGCCTGCTGGCCCTGTGTGGAAAATTGGCCGGTCAGCGACGCTGTTATCCCGGCCTTGACCGTCTCCGCCATCACCCTGATCCCCTATGCGCGCGGGCGGAAAATCCCGAAGCTGCTGGTGTATCCGTGCAGGAAGGTGGTTCCGCTCACCGGGCCGATCTCTCCGTTGCAGAAGAAACCGCCTAGCGGCACCGCCGAGCCTACCTTGTCGTGGAACACCTCCGTATCGTGGTTTGGGCGTCCGTACAAGTACTTCCCGCGTCCCAAGCACGAAAACAGCAGCGCTCCGTGAGCCGGGTTCTCCCGGTTGTCCACCGCGTACCGTTCCAGCACTGCCGACAGGTCGTCGGCCGAGGTATCCGCGTCGCGAAGGTGGAACTGCACCAGCTGGCCTTCTTTCAGCATCTCGCCGATAGCCAGTACTCCGCTCCTCTGGTCCATCCCCATGACGTTGCGGATCAGGAAATCGCCCTGCTGCGGCTCGTCGATCAACGCGTCCATTACTACGCCCAGGAACAGCGAGCTCTGCATTAGGTCACGGTCCCGCTGATCGGCCCCTTGGAAAAGGCTCCGGAGCACGTTCAGGGGCGGTTGGCCGTCCAACTCGACCAGGAAGTTTCGGTCACTGCGGGTGATGTGCATCGGCGACCCGATGGGCCGGCATCCTTGTGCCACTACGGTTTCGACCACGATGTTGCCGGACAGCGCCACACCAACCGCGCCCGAGTCGTGGTAGTCCCGCCCCAGGAACAAGCCGTTCTGCCGCGCTCCCTGCGCAGCGCTGGCCAGGCCCCCGATCTTGGCTGCGGTCGGGTAAGCGTAGTCCATTCCCAGCAGCAGGTCCTGCGGCGGGAACGACATCGGATCCGCCAGCAGGACGAAATGCGGCTGGTCCGCCGGATCGACACCCAGCGCCGTGTGCCAGTCGTCCGGAGCCGCGTCCAAGCTGGGGAGGTCGTCGGCTTCCAGTCGAATCGGGTGGATGTTCACCCCCGGTAAGCTGGCTGCGGTAACTGACACCGCCGCCTCCTGTTCCACCTCGCTCCCTCCGCCGATGATACCCCCACCGGAGCATCCCAGCACCAGGGCCTGATGTCCCAGGAGTTCGCCCATCAATTCGGGCAGGTTGGCGTAGTCCGAGGCATACTCTGACGACGCGAAAACCACCGCCAGGTCTGCCGCCGTGTCGCCCATATTGGCGCGGATAGACGCGGCGCATTCGGATAGCGCGGCGCGCAAACTGTTCTGTTGAGAAAGCGCAGAAGCCCACTGCATGATCAACACCTCTGTAGGGCCCGAGTCGGCCCAATCGACAGGCTTGCTGGTTTCGCGCGAGTATAGCATAGGGAGCGCCGTGGCAGTCCCGGTCGCTCCGAACCTGGCTCGCGGGCACCCCTTCGCAACCTTCTCAGCTTGCCCGTCTTGCCGCGCCGACCGGTCACCGCCGGCGCGGCGCGGCAATCTCACGCCAGGTCACATTGCCCATGGGCGCCAACCCATCATCTGCGCCACGCCCGAACACTACCAGCATGAGAAAGCCACGGTTCCCCAATGTTTGATCGAGGCTCCAAAATGAATGATCGGCGCTCCAAAATGATTGATCGAGGCTCCAAAATGATTGATCGACGCTCCAAGCGAGCGCGCACAAATGGACGCTGCCCGGCGACTTTGCTAAACTTGCCCGCACTATCGGTTTTACCCTGAGGAGCGTCCGCAATGAAAAAAGTCGTCAGCGAAATCAGCGGCGTGGTTTTCAGCTTGCCCTGGCTTGTTGCCCGGGACAAAGGGCTGTTCGAAGCCGAGAGCATCGACATGGAATTCATTACCGCGGTCAGCAGTGGCCGGGTGACGCCTACCGAAAATCCGGAAGACGTCAACCCTATCCTGGGCCACGTGGCTTTCGAGGATGCCCAGGTTTCAATCTATCGCGCTTGAGAGGAAGGTCAGGTCCGTCGGGCCTATGAAAGCAAACAGGGCGCCCGCATCATAGCCCTTCGTTCCGCCGTCGCCACTCAGGCCATCCTGGTGCACCCGGACTCCCCTCACTACTACCCTGGAACCTTGAGTAACAAACCGGTTGCGGTCCAGTTCCACGCCGGTTCGCATTACGTCGCAATACGTCTGTTGTCCGGATATCTGCCGGAAGACAAGCTCAAGCTGGTCCATTACGGCTCGCCCCAGTTCCGGTTTGAGGCTCTCATGAACGGCGAGGTCGAAGCCGCCGCCCTCATGGAACCTTGGATCACCCTGGCTGAAAAGCTGGGTTGCCGCCCGGTTTGCGAGGGTCATTACCTGGGCGCTGAGAACGCCAGCGACAACATGGACGAGGAAACTTTCGCTGCCATCAACCGGGCTGTCGCCAAGGCAGTGGACCGGATCAACGCTGACAAGCGCAAGTACCTCCGATATCTCATCGAGGAACCGCGGTTCGCCTCGGTTGCGGCCCAACACGGCGGCATCACACCCGAGGACTTCCACCTTCCCCGCCTGCGCTATTCCTACAACACCCCTTACACCGACGAGATAGTTGAGGACACGTACCACTGGATGGTGCGGTGGGGTTTGCTGGACGGCGCCGCTTGCAGCGCTGACCTCGTGGATAACCGCCTGGCCGAACCGGCCGTCGTAGCGGCCGATTAGTCGTCGTGGCTGCGCTGACCGCGTCGGTAGCCGCCACTAGCTGAACAACCGAAGATCCATCGTCGCCGGCACGTCCGGTTGACGCCAAATCGCGCGCCGGGTATACGTTTTGCCAGCAACCCGGTGCTCCCGATTGCCCCAAACACTTCGAGGCAGGTAACACCCATGGCCGAATTGAGTCCCGCCCGCATTCTGGCGGAGTTAAAGAAGAACGGCGCTACCCATGTGGTCTGGCTTCCCGACAGCGAGACTAACTTTCTTTACGTGTTGATGAGTGAGGAACCCAGCATGGACCTGGTGCCAGTCAGTCGCGAGGGCCACGCTTTCTCCACTGCCGCTGGCCTCGCTGCCGGTGGCAAAAAGCCCGTTATCCTCATCCAGAACACCGGCATGATGGAGTCTGGCGACTCCTTGCGCGGTTGGGGCCTTGGCATGAACGTCCCGGTGGTGATGATGGTCGGATATCGTGGCTGGACCCGCCACGGCGTTATCACCGACACCGCCGCCTTCTACACCGAGCGCTTCCTCCATGCGTTCAACATCAACTATTACCTGGTCGAGTCCGATGAGGACGCCGACCGCATCTCCATTGCCTTTGCCGAGGCGCAGCGGGAGAAGCGTCCCGTCGCCGTCCTCGTTGGCGACGAGTACCACGGCTTCAACGTCAGCCGCTGATCAACGCAATAACGGAAGTGACCATCATGATGAAAACGGCGGAAGTGCTGGAAATCTTCAACAGGCATCGCGGCGACGCGGTGGTGATACCCGGCCGCGGTGGTCGGTACTGGGTCGAGACGAGCGATCAGCCCAATCGCGACCTTCCCCTCGGAGATCCTGCTATGGGAGGTCATGCCTCCTTCGCCCTCGGCCTTGCCCTGGCCATCCCGGACCAGCGCGTCGTGTTGTTCGACTCCGAAGGCGACGTGCTGATGGGCATGGGCGCACTATCTACCATCGCCGAGAAGGCGCCGTCCAACCTTTACCATTTCATGCTGGATAACGGCGTGTACGCCACCACCGGCGGGCAGCCTGTGCCTAATGCGGAGGAGATGGAATACGACGTAGTCGCCCAGGGTTGTGGCTATCCGTCCACCTATGCCATTGATAATCTGGAGGACTTCACCAGCCAGATCGCGGAGATCCTCGACCAACCGGGCCCGGTATTCGTCGCGCTGAAAATCGACCCTGAAATCATCAACGAGCCCATCAACGCGCGTCCTCAGTGGCAGCGCAAGACCCGGAATCAGGCCGTCGCTGATATGCAGGCCGAACTTGGCATTTCCGTCGGTTGATACCCTCCACGCTTCCCTGACAACCGGCAGATAATTGACATAAACCACGGCCTGTTGCTGGCGTTGTCGTGAGTCCATGCTGGTATTATGGATCCACGACATGGCCGGCCGGATGCGGCCGGATCCCATAGCAGCAAGACCAATGCCGCGCTGTCGACGCCGGTAGCCGGGTCGCGGCGCCAGGAGGTGGGTGATGCCTAGCAAGGGCAAACGGGTGGCGGCCCGACAAAATAATCTGCGCCGACGGCGTGGTGGCGCGAACCGTGTGACGGGCGGGCCAAACCCCGACGCCACATCACCGGCGGCAACTGCCGTCGCCGAACCGGACCGTCCGGCCTCCGCTGCAACCGCCACTGCGACCGCAGCAGCTCCGACCCAGGCCACTGCAGCCATCGGTAGGCCCGCAACCGCGGCCCGAGGGCGCCGGTTCGATCGCCCTGCCGCGTACAACTATGTCGGTTCGGAGCTCACGCGCATCGGAATATTTTCCAGCGTGTTGGTGGTTGTACTCGTCGCCGTTTCCTTCGTACTTTAGCGCCCGCCCGTGAGGCAGGGATTGGACCGTGGTTCGGCAGGAATTCGACCATCGCGTGTTGGTGACCCCAGAGCGTCCCGGCGTCTATCTGATGAAGAATGCCGCCGGCGGGGTCATCTACGTCGGTAAGGCTGCGGTCCTACGTAACCGTCTCCGCTCTTACTTCGGTTCTCCGGCCGGCTTGGACCGCAAGACCCGGCGCATGGTCAGTGAGCTGGCCGACTTCGAATACATCGTCACCGACACCGAAGCTGAAGCCCTCATCCTTGAGAACATCCTCATCAAGCGCCACCGGCCCTACTTCAACATCCGCCTCAAAGACGACAAGACCTATCCCTATCTCAAAGTAGACTTGGCCGAGGATTTCCCCCGGGTTTACATCACGCGGGGTGTCCACCAGGACGGCGCCCGCTATTTCGGGCCCTTCGCCAGTGCGGGCAGTGTCCGCCAGTCCATGGACCTGGTTAAGAAGCTGTTCCCCTACCGATCCTGTACCAAGAAGATCACCGGAACCGACCCTCGCCCCTGCCTCGAGTATTACATCCACCGCTGCGTCGGCCCCTGCGCCGGTTTAGCCAGCCAGGATGAGTACGCCGAGGTCGTCAAGCAGGTGATCCTGTTCCTTGAGGGTAACACCGAAATGGTTACCGGCCAGCTCCGCGACAAGATGGTAGCGGCCGCCGAGGAGCTCGAATTCGAACGCGCCGCCGCGCTGCGCGACCAGATGGCCGCCATCCAGAAGTTCGAGGAGGAGCGTACCGTCAAGGTCGATTCCGGACGCCTCACTGACCTCGACGCCATTGCGGTATCGCTCGCGGCCAACGAGACCTGGGTCGAGGTGTTCTTCGTCCGCCGCGGAAAGCTAATTGGGCGTGATCATTTCTTCATGGAGGGGCCCCAGGATGGCGAGCCGGGCGAAACCATCGCTCAGTTCGTTCAGCAGTTTTACGCCACTGCCCTTGAAGTTCCCCCTATCGTACTGGTGCAGCATGATCCTCCGGCGGAGGACGCTCAACTCCTGCAGGATTTTCTGCGCAGCCGGCGCGGCGGTGCGGTTCGCCTGTATCGCCCACAACGCGGCGAGAACCGCAAGCTGCTGCACGTGGTGGCCGAGAACGCCGCCGAGGGTCTGGCCCAGCACCGGGCCAAGTGGCTGAACCGCTCCGACGCCATCCAGGGCGCGTTGACCGAACTGGAGGAGGAACTCAGCCTGCCCATGACCCCGCGTCGCATGGAGTGCTACGATATTTCCCATATCCAGGGCAGCAACCTGGTAGGCAGCATGGTCGTCTTCGACGACGGCAAACCCCGCACCCGCGATTACCGCCGCTTCAAGATCAAGGCCGTGGAGGGCGTCGACGACTACGCTAGCATGAAGGAAATGCTGACCCGTCGCTTCAAGCGCCTGAGCCAGTCTATCGCCAACCCCGACCCCGACGGCAAGGTTGATACGTGGGGAGTTGTACCGGACCTCGTCATCATTGACGGCGGGAAGGGTCACCTCTCAGCGGCACAGGAGGTGATGCTCCACCTCGGCCTGGAACAGATCCCGTTGTGCTCGCTGGCCAAGGAGAACGAGGAAATATTCGTTCCTCATACTCCTGAGTCCATCGTTCTGGCCAGAGATTCCCAGGCGCTCTACCTCATGCAGCGAATTCGCGATGAAGCCCACCGGTTTGCCATCAGTTTCCACCGCAACCTCCGTTCCAAGAGCAGCCTGAAATCGCCTATCGACATGGTCACCGGCATCGGCCCCAAGCGCAAACGCATGTTGCTCCGCCGCTTTGGGTCCCTCCAGGGCATCAAGGAAGCCAGCGTCGAGGACATCGCCGCCGTGCCTGGCCTGACCAGATCGCTCGCGGTCCGACTGAAACAGACCATCTGATCGGACCGACGCATCCGGTGTCGGTCGCCGAGATACTCCCATGAACCGCCAGACCGACCCCGAACCCGTTACGCCGTCCGATCCCGCATCGAGGCCCCGGGCGGCAACGCTTTGCCGGCGGATCCCCGCACCGCGGGCGAGCGGATCCGTGAATCCTTGGGCCAGGACCGTGTGGGTGTCGCGATGGCGAGGCTCCGCGAGATGTTAGCTGCCGACCAGGGCGTCTTTCTGGCGCGGGCTCCGCGTACCGTGCGGCGTTTGCTGGTGACCCTGCTGCCAGCGCATGAGTTGTCCGACATCCTGTACGAGGCTCCCACGGAGGCGGCCGTCACTATTGCCAGGGAGTTGCCGGCGGATCGTGCTGCCGAGCTTCTGGACGATGTCGACTCTCATACGGTCGCCGATATTCTGCAGGAACTGCCCGAAGCGGAAGCCGCGGCAATTGTCGCGGAACTGCACCGACCGGAAGATGTGGTACCGCTGCTTCAATACCCGTCGGATACCGCCGGCGGGATGATGACTCCGGATTTTTCCTCGCTGCCGACAGGACATCACGGCTGGTAACGCCCTGGACGCTCTGCGGTTGTTCGGCGAGGACGCCGAAGGTTTCGGGTGGGTATGCGTTCTCGATGACCGGGGCCGCCTCCTCGGTGTGGTCAGCATCACCCATTTGGCCCTTGCGAGCCCCGCAGGTCGGCGGGCGAACTGGCTGATCAATATGGACATCGCCTCGTGTCGGTTTCGCCGGACACCGACCAGGAAGAGGCGCATCGCGTCGGCCCCGGGTCAGAGGGTATTCGGTCCGTTGCGCTTGTCCGTCCAGCATCGGCTCCCGTGGTTGCTGGTCAATCTCGGTACTGTCCTCGCCGCCGCTGCCGTCGTTAATCTGTTCGAGTCCACCATCGCAGCCGTGGCCATGCTGGCAGTTTTCTTGCCTGTGGTCGCCGGACAGGGTGGTATCGCCGGTACACAGATGGTAACGTTGGTCGTGCGTGGCCTGGCTCTCTGGGAAGTTCCCCACCAAAGCGGTATCCGCCTGCTCGGACGCGAGCTGCTGCTCGGTTTGTTCCACGGCTTGGCCCTGGCGTTGGTGGCCGGCCTGCTGGGTTGGGTTTGGAAAGGGAGCATCGGCCTTGGCCTCGCCATCGTCATCGCCATGGTCGGGAACCTGCTCGTCTCTGCTCTCGCCGGTGCTGGTGTGCCATTGCTTCTCCGCCGGTTCGGCATCGATCCTGCGGTATCTTCGGTGGTATTCGTGACCACCTTCACCGACATTTTCGGTTTTCCTCGCTGCTGGTGGTCTCGTCGTACGGACGTTGGGATGACTGATTTAATCGAACCCCGCCCTCCCCCGCCTTGCCATAAATCCCGGAATTACTTTACTATTGAGTCAGGCGCAGGCGCGCCTTGGGATGTGTCGGATGAACAAGCTCAGCATCACGTTGCCAGCTGGCAGTCAGATTTGCATTGAGTCTGACGATGCGGCGCTGGTTCGCGAAGTTCTTTATTCCTTCATGCCCCAGCTTATCGGTTCCAACGGTGGCTCGGCTGACGCCCCCGTTCCCAAAACTGTGGAACCGCCGCTAGTGTCCAACGGTCACTCAGCGACTAACGGCGCTGGGCAGCACGTCACCGAATCCACGCTCGCGCCGATTATCGTTGCCGAAAACAATGGGGCTCCTCCGGTCGGCCCTGCCGTGGCCGTCGCCCATGTCGCCCCGCCCACACCGCTTATGGTCCCGGATGCGGGACCGGCGCCAGCCCAGACTATTTCCACCGAGCAGATGTCCCCGTCCGAGCATGAGTTCATCGCTTTTTGCCAGCGTGTTAACCCGTTGGGCGATATGCGCCGGGTGGTGGTTGCCGCCGAGGCGGCGCACCGTTACCTCAACATAACCAGCGTCGATCCCGACGGTCTGACTCATCTATTCACGTTGGCCGGCTGGCCTATTCCGCATAGCTTCGTTCAGACGCTGCGTAACGCCGCTCGCACTAAGTTCCGGTGGTTGGAACGAATTTCCGGCCTGTCCGGCCACTACAAGGTGACCAATACCGGCCGCAGCATTGTCCTCGGCGAAAGCGAAGTGAAATCGGAACCCGAATAATCGGGTCCGGGCTCCTGTAGTACAATGGTGGCCGTCGGCGCGTGGTGCGCGCCGGCACCCTTACGCTAGTTCGCTTTTTAGGAGTTTCACTATGCGCATGTACATCTGCGGCGAGTGGGTCGACCGCGATGACAAGATGCCCGTCGTCAATCCCTTCGATCAGACTGCTTTCGATACCGTGCCGCGCGGGTCCGTGACCGACGTTCAGGCCGCCATTGCCAGTGCCGTCCGTGGCGCTGCGGTAATGTCCAAGTTGCCCGCCCATCGTCGCTACAGCATCCTGAAGCGCGCCGCCGATCTCATGGAAGAGCGGGCCGACGACCTTGCTGAAACCATCACTCGCGAGGAAGGCAAGGTCATAGCCGAAGGCCGTGGTGAGGTGCAGCGCGCCATCCAGACCATCACGCTGTCCGCCGAAGAGGCCAAGCGACTCCACGGTGAGACCGTCCCGCTCGACTCTGCTCCCGGCGTGGTCAACCAGTTTGGTTTCACCATCCGTGTGCCTGTGGGCGTCGTGGCCGCGATCGCGCCCTTCAACTTCCCGCTCAACCTCGTGTGCCACAAGGTCGGCCCTGCTTTGGCTGGCGGAAACGCCGTCATCCTCAAGCCCGCTGGCGATACGCCTCTGTCTGCTCTGAAACTCACCGAGATCCTCCTGGAAGCCGGCCTCCCCGAGGAGGCCATCCAGACTATCACTGGGTCCGGCGCCGAGATTGGCGACGCCATCACCGGCTCGTCCGACGTTCGCAAGATCACCTTCACCGGCAGCATGGAAGTGGGTGATCGCATCTGCCGCAACGCCGGCATCAAGAAGGTCACGATGGAGCTCGGCTCTAACAGTCCCCTGATCATCATGTCCGACGCCGACATCGAGAAGGTCGCGGCCGCCACGGTCTCCAGCGGTTTCGCCAACGCCGGACAGGTCTGCATCTCTACTCAGCGTGTTTTCGCTGCCCGCACCATTTATGCTGACCTGCTGGACGCGCTGGTTAAGCCTACCCAGGAGTTCAGCGTCGGCAATCCCTTCGACGAAGACGTCAAGATGGGCCCGATGATTCGCCAGAACGACGCCGAGCGAGTCGAGAGCTGGATCGCCGAAGCCGTGGGCCAGGGAGCCCGCGTCATCGCCGGCGGAGGTCGTGATGGTACCCTGCACTCCGCAACCGTAGTGGCAGATGCCCGCCCGGAAATGCTGATATCCCGCGAGGAACTCTTCGGCCCGGCCGTCGCCGTTAGCGCCTTCGACGACATCGACGATGCAATCGCCAAGGCCAACGACTCTCGCTTCGGCCTGTCAGCAGGTATCTTCACCCAGAACGTGGACTGGGCCATGAAGTTTGCCCAGGAAGTCCACTCGGGCAACCTGCACATCAACTCCTCGCCTCAATGGCGCGCCGACGTCATGCCCTACGGTGGCCTGAAGGACAGCGGCATGGGCAAGGAAGGCCCCGCCTACGCCATCGAGGAGATGACCGAGCTCAAGATGGTTGTGTTCCACCTCGGCGGCTAGGCTCGGCGCATTCGCGCCGGGGAAAGCCCGAACCCAGACCAAGTAGGGGCGAATGAACATTCGCCCCTACCCATTCCAATACAACGGAGTACCAATATGACCAGCAGACCGCACGGGATCGACGGCTGGGGATACCCCAATCAGGAATACGCCCTCGAGCCTCGGGTGATGACCGAAGCGCCACGCAGTGCCCTGGTGGTCACGCCCCATCCCGACGACGCTGAAGGCGGTTGCGGCGCGACTATGGCCAAATGGATCGCCGAGTCCGGAACCAAAGTGGTCATCCTGATGTGCACCAATGGGAATAAGGGTACCGGTGACCGTTCGTTCACGCCCGAATCACTCGCCGCCACGCGGGAGATTGAGCAGCAAAACGCCGCCAACGTGCTCGGCGTCTCGGAGGTTGTGTTCCTCCGTTACGGTGACGGCGAACTGGAAGACACTCACTCCTATCGCGGCCAGGTGGTACGTGAAATCCGGCGACACAAGCCTGAGGTGGTTTTCGGCATCGACCCCTATCGCGTCACTTCCCACACGCACCGCGATCATCGCCACAGCGGGCAGGCTGCTTTGGATGCCGCATTCTCCTACGCTTGGAGCTGGCTGGACTTCCCCGAGCAGATCGCCGATGAAGGCCTGGAACCCCACCGGGTTCGTGAAGCCCTCCTTTGGGGCTCCGAACGTCCGGACACCTTCATTGCAATCACCGAAGATCAGATTCATCAGAAAGCCGCCGCTCTCAGCCAGCACGCCTCCCAGATCAGCGCCCGCACCGTCTCCCAACGCCTCGACCGCATGACCGAAGGCTGCCGCCTCCAGGGAGAACGGTGCGGCGTCCCCTTCGCCGAAGGATTCCGCCGGATCGATTTCAACCTGGGCACCGACGAATGGTGGCTGCTCAACCGCTGACCGCGGCAATGTTGCCGTATAATGCGTTCTGGCAGGCAACTCATCATGGTCACCATCAATACACCCGAAGATCTGCTGCGCGTCCTCCGGGAACAGCCAGAGTGGAAAGCTACGGTTCGCCGCGAAATCCTCACCGAGGAGCTGATGAACCTGCCGGCCCGCTTCGACCGTTTCGTCGAGGAGCAACGGCAGTTCAAGTCGGACAACGAGGAATTCATCGCCGAGCAGCGGCAGTTCAACGCACAGATTGACAGTTTCGTGAACAGAACCGATGCCAGGTTTGGAAGATTGGAGGGAGACCTTTCCAATATGAAAGACGAATACTCAATCAGCAAAACTGTCCGGGATGCTGAAGGCGTAGCCTACGACATGGGCTTTAAATTCGTCAGAATGCTCAGTATCAGTGAATTGCTTGCGATGGTCGCCAGAAATGACACTGCTGACCTTGCAACCGGAGACCCGCGCAGTTTTCGTCTTGCTGACCTGGTTATCGAAACCGCCGATGAGGATGGCGCTACCCACTATATCGCAATGGAAATCTCCTACACCGCCGACGAACGCGACATCTACCGCACGCTGCGCAACGCCAGGTTGCTCACTCGATTCACCGGTCATCCCGCTCACGCCGCCGTCGCCAGTATCCGCAATTACCGCGAGATTCAGAATATTATCGACAGTGGACAGGTGTATTGGTATGAGCTTCAAGACCCCGGTCCGCGGACGGAATAACCGCTGCTGGCCCACACACGCTCACCATATGAGCGTAGAGAGGTCTGTTTATGACGCTAACGCGCACTTACCAAAATGAACTGAAAAGCTGGCTGGCTAGTTTTCATAGCGACGCTGGCTTGCCCAAGAAAGCAGTGACACTGACGATCCCCCAGCAAAAGTTGATTATTCAGTACGAGATTAGGGGAGAGATGCCCAACATCGGCAAAATGCGCCAGGCAGGGAAAGAATTGGCCATTGCTTCCGGCACTGGCGCGATGGTAGCCGGCGGAATGGCAATGATCATCGGGCGTACTTTGCTTGGTGGTGCGTTGGCACGAGTAGGCGTCGCCGGCGCATTTGGGGCCATTGGCCTGGGTATACTTGGCCCGGCCGTGCTGGTTGGCGGAACGGTGGCCGGCGTGGGTTATACAATATACAAAGTCGGCAAGAACAAGGCACAGAATGACCAGGCACAAGCATTTGGGCAGGAATTGCTGGCGCACCTAAAAAACTTTCGACCAGCCAGTTTGCCACCGAGCGAAATGGCAATAGTTACCTCGCCTGACCAAAGGGTCACCATCATCTATGACCCAGATTGGAAATTGGATGAGGGAACTCCGCTCCTGCGCTGACGAACCGGACGCCGTACGCCCGCATCATCGCCGTCGAATTCGCCCGCGCGATTGCGCGCACCACGTTGGATACAATCCCCGTGTTTTTGCGAATTGCTTTCACCGGAGCTGGAACGACTTCCCTCGGTCCGGGCTCCAATAGCCCCCAGTCGGTTGGTTTCATCTCGGCCAACACCACGCCTTGCGGCGCCATGATGTAGTGGTAGTCAGCGATGCCCAGAAATCTCGGGTCGTGAAATTTGGTCGAGACTGAAGTCAGCCGTTCGCGCAACCGTGCCGCCTCTTGCTCGAGCCGGCTGCCGTCGCCATTCGACGACCGGTATCCGGGAGCACGGGCCAATTGGATCCGACGGTCCAGCGCAGCCTGCCGCCGTTGCAAGCGGTCAATGTCGGCTTCGGTATGGTTGTCCCGGGCGAAGTCGGCGCGTGACGCCTTCACCTCGACGACGTAGATCGTATTGGACGGCCCGATTCCCACCACGTCCACCACGGAACCCCAGGGGCCCTGCAACCTTACCTCCAGGCCAACGCACCGGCACCGGGCTTCGTGATACAGCCATTCCCAAGCTTCCCATTTCAGGCGGTAAGCCCGCTCCGATTCGCTGCGGAGTTTAAATCGATGGGCATCCAACACATCGGTTGCAGGCGCTTCATCCATTGAAAAACCCTATTGGTCCTGCAACTCCCGTACCATGCGGCGCAATCGGCCCTGTTCCGCGTCGTTCGTCGTCTGAATGGAGAAGTGCATTTCATCCACCAGACCCCCGTACCGCTCCTTGAACATGCCGGGTATCTCGTCGTATTCGCCGATTATGGCGAACGTGTTGAGCATCTCATCGGGCACCAGGTCACCCATTTCGGTCCATTTGCCTTCCCTCGACATCACGTGCAGCTGCTTGCCGATGTCCTCATACCCGTGGCATTCCAGCACCGGGAAGTAGGTGCGGGTCGACGAGTAGAAAGCGATCCGCCGCTTGGTCTCCTCGGCTGCCTCGCGAATGGCCGACTGGTTCGGCCCGGTGACGATGAACCCGCCGCCGACTACAGACACGTCATCGACGCTCCGTCCCGCTCGTCGGGCGCCTTTGGCTACGTTAGGCTGTACCACCTGCCGCACGTATTCCGGCGACACCAGGCTGTGCAGCATCAGTCCGTCGCTGCATTCCCCTGCCACCAGGCAGTTGTACCCGTTGACCGCGGCGGTGAACACCTCAGGGTGTGGGTATTCGCTGGGTCCTGGACTGAAAAATGGCGTCATCAGCGAGAATTGATAGAAGTCACCCGCGTATTCCAGGTTGCTGTCCGTGTCCCAGCAGTTCCAGATCGCATGCAGCGACTGCACGTATTCCCGTAGCCTCGGCCCCGCCGAACCGGTCCAACGCGTGGAGAAGCGCCGCTCATTGTGCCCCTTGACCTGCGTGCCCAGTCCGAGACGGAACCTCCCACGGCTGTTGTCCTGGAGGTCGCGCGCCGTGTACGCGACTACCATCGGAGATCGGGGAAAGGCGATGGCCACGTGTGTTTCCAGGGTGACCCGGCTGGTCGAAGTCGCCGCCACCGCCAACGGCAGGAACGGGTCGTGGGCGGTCTCGTTGGTGGAAACGCCGTCGTATCCCATCGATTCCGCCCAGGCCGCTTCGGCGGCAACGCCATTCAGGTCGCGCGATCGTAGTGGATAAACAACTCGCATGGGGATTACTCCTGGCGGTGTCCGGGTGGGTTCATTTCTGTTGGTAAATCGTTACACCGAATTCGTCGATGTGCCGCTTCAGCGGCTCGTACTTGATGCTTTCATAAGCTTTCAGGTCGCACGTTTGAGGGATGTCCAGGTCCTCCAGATCCAGCGCCAAACGGCCGGGCCGGTACTCGTCCACGATGCCGTGGGTTGCCAAATCGAAATCAGACCGGGGCGTTGCCTTGCCGGTAGCTCGCGACCCGAACAACGTTACGGTGGACAGCTCCGGGTAGGACTCAAAAACCCTCTCCAGCTTTTCCCGGGTGCGTGGCGGCAGATTAGGAACCATCGATGCTAAGGATCTCCTCGCTCAGGCGCAGGTACAGATCGCCAAGGACGCCCAAATAACGGTCGCGTATCTGTTCAATCACCGCTTCGAACCTCGCGAAGTCGTAAGTGTACGGCATCAGGTTGCGGTCGATCAGCATGTCGGTCCAGATGTCAGCGTCGGCGATCAGCTTGGCGGCGAACGCCTGGCGAATCACGTTGCGCGGCGTTATCTCGGTGAGGAAGATCCCGCCGTACTCAAGATGGTCCTTGAGGGTATCCCATGCCAGTTCAAACGTGTACTCGAACCGCTGTATGACGCCTTCCCGCTCCAGTTGGTTTAGAGCCGCGACCTCGCGTTCCATTGCTTCTTGCAAAAGGATGTACGCGCGTGAAAAGTTGCGGAATCGATAGTGCCAGCGCACTTCCGGGCTCATATAGCCACCCGTCTCGTCAGGGCCCTCTATTCCTCTATTGCGACGTGCTCGCCATACAACTGGTCGGTCTTCGCCGCCATGATGAAGTCGTTACGGTGCAGGTTCCGGATTTTGTGCGTCCACCAAGTCACGCTCACCCGCCCCCACTCGGTTGTCAGCCGGGGATGGTGGCCTTCCGACTCTGCCATTTCTCCCAACGCGTTGGTGAATTCCAGCGCCCGAACGAAGTTCTGGAACTTGAACTGCCGGTCCAGTTTGGGGATGCCCGATTCGTCGATCAGCGCCCAGTCGTTCACCACCGGATGCAACTCGGCTACTTCGTCGTCGGTAACGTGGGGCGAATCTCGGCGGCAGGCCGTGCATCTTTCGCTGTACAATTCAGCCAACTGTTAGCCTCCTGCGAGTATATGGTGATGTCCCCGCGCCGCAATTCTAGCATAGGGCTCTTTTTGCACTGGAACCGCGTTGTCATCAGTGCTGGCGCAGTTGAGCGGTAGCGTCCGCTGCGGTATAGTTTTGGCTGGCAATCCATCTGTTACCCCGTAATTCGGTCCTTTCCGCTGCGGCGGAAATCGGCTACACGGAAAGGAGACAACGCACCATGATCTACGGCGCGATAACCAATTCCTGGCGTAACCATCTCGACGATGCGGACCTCGGCGATCTGATCGCCACCGCCCGCGATCGCGGTGCCCGCCACATCGAACTGCGTCAGACCTGTCTGGGGCGGGCGGAATCAGGCGAAGGCAATGATTGGCGGCCCGACCTGACCGCCCTGGCCGACGTGGTGGTGCGCTTCCCAGACCTCACCTTCGATCTTGCCGTCGCTCTGCCCTGCATCACCACCGACATCGATCCCCAGGGCGGCCTTTACCAGTCTGAGCTCGAAGCGGCGCGTCTCGTCGGTGGCGGTTCCCCGCACCTGCGTACTGTCGATCCGGCAACCGCTGACACCCCGTGGGAGTCTCCCCAAGACGTCGCGGAGCCAGCCGCCCGCATCGCTCCACTGGTGCGCGAGGCTGCTCGCCAGGGTGTGATCTTCTCCATGGAGAACTCCGGCCAACCTCTCCGCTCCATGGCCCTCCTGGTGCAGGAGACTCGCGCCCAGCTGACTGAGGAAGAGGGTCTGTTCCTGGGTCTCTGCCCCGATCCGACCAACCAGTTGCGCCGCCACCCCGATAGTATCCCCTTGGACGAGTTGGCGAACCTGCCCACCGACTACATCAAGATCGTCCATTTCAAGCAAGCCCGTGACGGCGTCGCCATCGGAAGCGTCGATGACGGCGATCTTGACTGCCGTGCTATGCGTCGCATCCTGCAGGAGAAATCCTACGACGGCCCTGCTGTGATGGAAATTCCTTCCGCTGACGACGTGTTCGACAATCTGGCGGCCAGTTTCGCCTACCTCGACGCCTAGCGCTGGTCACTGCATTCCTCAAATGTCCACGCACAGCGACTATACGGTTTCGATCCATTACGACCGACGACTCTACAAGCAGGACATCGCCGGTTCCAAGGCCCACGCCTCCATGCTGGCGCAGCAGGGCATCATTCCCGAAGAGGATGCCGGCGCCATCATCGCTGGACTGTCTGCGGTGCAGGAGGAGATCGAGCGCGGTGATTTCCCCTGGAATCCCGCCCTTGAAGATCTGCACATGAACATCGAACGCCGGCTCACGGACCTTATCGGTCCCGCCGGCGCCCGTCTCCACACCGGCCGTTCGCGCAACGACCAGATCGCTCTCGACATGCGGATGTACACCCGCGGCGTGGTCTCCGACACGGTCGCGGGCCTGCGCTCCGTGCAGTGCGCTCTGGTCAGTCTGGCTGAGCAGTACGCGGACGTAGTGATGCCCGGATACACTCACCTGCAACGGGCCCAACCCGTCCTGTTCGCCCACCATATGCTGGCTTACTTCGAGATGTTTGAGCGCGATATTGGCCGGTTTAGCGACTGTGCCGTGCGCATGGACGTGCTGCCCCTTGGAAGCGGTGCGCTGGCCGGAGTGCCCTATCCCACCGACCGCCACGCTGTTGCGTCAGCCCTTGAGTTCTCCGAGATCAGCCCCAACAGCATGGACGCCGTGGCCGACCGCGATTTCCTGGCGGAGTTCCACGCCGCCGCCGCCATTGCCATGATGCACATTTCTCGCCTTTCCGAGGAGATCGTCATCTGGTCCACTCGTGAGTTCGACTTCGTCCGCCTCGCCGATGAGTTCACTACCGGCAGCAGCATAATGCCCCAGAAGCGCAATCCCGACTTCGCCGAAATCGCCCGTGGCAAGACCGGGCGGGTGTATGGGAGCCTTATGGCTATCCTTACCGTGCTCAAGGGTCTGCCCCTGACCTATAACCGCGACCTGCAGGAAGACAAGGAAGGCTTCTTCGACACCGTCGATACCCTCCTGTCTACCTTGTCGGTATTCGCTGACATGCTGCCGGGTATGCAACTAAACACCCAGCGCGTCGAGTCCCTCGCCAGCGAGAGCTATATGCTCGCCACCGACTTGGCCGATTACCTGGTTGGCAGGGGTGTTCCGTTCCGTGAAGCTCACGGCGTGATGCGGCGGCTCTGCCAACGTTGCGAAGCCGATGGTACGTCCTTGTCTGCCCTGCCTCTATCCGAGTACCGGCAATTCTCGCCCCACTTCGACGACGACGTATATGCGATCACCGCCGCCGCGTCCGTCGCTGCCCGCAACAATCCCGGTGGCACCGCTCCCAACCGTGTTGCGGAAGGCCTGAGCCGCGCCAACACCATCCTGGCTGAGGCCGAAAACCGATGACCTCCACCGCCGCCCATGTCCAGATCGCGCCTTCTGTGCTGGCCGCCGATTTCGGTTGCCTCGCCCAACAGGTGAAAGATGCCGAGGCCGCCGGCGCGGACCTCATCCACGTGGACGTGATGGATGGCCGTTTCGTCCCCAACATCTCCTTTGGCGAGGTCGTGGTGGATGCCATTCGCGGCGCCACGTCCCTTCCTCTCAATATCCACCTGATGGTCCACGAGCCGGACCGCCTGCTGCCCGGCTTGGTCAAGGACATCAACGACCAGGTGCTGGTACACGCCGAGGCGTGCGCTCATCTGCACCGCACTGTTGGCTACATCAAGGAGCAGGGTTGCCAGGTGGGGGTCGCCATCAATCCCGCCACCCCGATTGCCGCCGTTGAGGAGGTGCTTCCCGATCTTGACATCGTGCTGGTCATGACCGTAAACCCCGGCTTCGGCGGCCAGTCGTTCATCCCTTCCGCGCTGGGAAAATTGCGACGCTTGCATCGCGCCATCGCCGACAACGGGTTCTCGGTTCAATTGGAGGTGGACGGCGGTATCAAAGCCGACGCCACCGCCCGGGATTCAGTCGGAGCCGGAGCCGGCATTCTGGTCGCTGGCAGCGCTATCTTCAACCGCGAACAGTCGGTCGCCGAGGCAATAGGTACCCTGCGAGGCGCGATTTCCGGTATGTCTCCGGGAAATGCGTAGGGGCGAAATTTCTCCGCCCCATGAACTTCGGTACGGGTCGCGTCGTGACGCTAAGCGGCTGCGCGTGTCCTCGCCTTCCTTCCCCGCGGGGGCTTGTACATCGTCCTCAAACACCGCGAACAAATCTTCACCCGGGTGGGTTTGCCGTCAATGGCTAGCGTCTGCTTGTGAACGTTTGCCTTCCACCGGGTCTTGGTCCTGCGGTTGGAGTGGCTCACGTTGTTGCCGGTCATCCCGGCTTTATTGCATACCTGGCACTGCATGGCTCTTTCCCTGCTCAATGTTTGCCGCGAATTATAGCACATGCAAATGCCCGCGTGGGGTTGGCTCGGCAATGAACGCCCGTCACATTACACAGAATTTACGTGCGCCCTACTTATATCAAAGGCCCCAAACGTTATAGAATAACGGTTGCCGCAACCCGTTTTTTGCCGGATTCGTCGGGAGAGACAAATGAGTGCTACAGCAACAATGTACTGGTGGCCACGTTGAAGCAGCTGTCGCAAGGTACGAGAGTTGCTCGTGCAAAACGGCTACACTGTAGAGGAGCGCGATTACTTCAAAGACCAGTTCACTGAAACCGAGCTTCGTGAACTGGCCTCTGAATTGGGAGAACCTGGTGTCAGCGGCATTTTCGCCGCGCGCAGCCCGTCCCTGAAAAAGATGGGCCTGAACGTCGCCGACTTGTCCGACGAACGCAAGCTCGCCCTCATGCTGGAAGAGCCTCGATTGGTTCGTCGCCCAATCGTCCGCTTGGGCGACCGTCTGATCGTCGGGGCCAGCTTGAAGGCTATGACGGAAGCGCTCAACTCTTGACCCTGCCAATACCCTCGACTCCAACGCCGCCAGGACACCGTATCGATCATGAAAATCTTCTTTGACGTTGACTACACCATCCTGGGCTTGGACGACACCCTCCGCCCGGGCACTTTGGACACCTTCCAGAAAATCCTCGACGACGGGCACGAAATCTACATTTGGTCTGGAATGGGGGAACGCTGGGAGGTAATCGAAAAGCACGATCTGCATCGGTTCGTCTCCGGCGTATATGAAAAGCCCACGCATCACTACCACGAGCGTCTCCCCGAGTTGAAAATACCGGTAGAGCCTGAGTTCGTGATCGACGATTATCCGGAAATCGTGGCCGCTTTCGGCGGTGTCTGGGTGCCGCCTTATTTCTTCTCCCGCAGCGTAGACCACGAAATGGACCGCGTCTATCGCATTATCTGCGACTTCCAGGAAACCGGAGACTCGGAAGACCGCCAGTACCGCGCCAAGGGCACCAAGATTCCTCTGTTCTAGCTCCCCACGACCGCCGATGCCTATCCAGCAGCTCCCCCCGCACGTTGCCGCCCAGATCGCTGCCGGTGAGGTTGTCGAGCGACCTGCCGCGGTGGTCAAGGAGTTGGTGGAAAACTCCCTGGATGCCGGAGCGTCTCGCGTCGAGATCGCCATACGCGAAGGCGGTTTCGCCGAAATACGTGTCATCGACGACGGTTGCGGCATCCCCTCGGATGAGCTGGCTCTGGCGTTCCGCCATCATGCCACCAGCAAGCTCGCAACTGTTGCTGACTTGCAGCGGGTGTCCACTCTGGGCTTCCGCGGCGAGGCCTTGCCCAGCATCGCCGCCGTAGCCCGTGTCGTCTGCACCACCAGACCCGCAGACCGTGATACCGGAGCGCGAATCGAGTTTCGCTACGGAGAGTTGGTCGGGCAGCGCGGCGACGGATGCCCGACCGGCATGTCGGTTCAGGTGGCCGAGTTGTTCGGCAATTTGCCGGCCCGGCGCAAATTCCTCCGCTCGGCTGCTGCTGAAGCGGCGCGCGTTCAGGAGGTCGTCACTCGCAGCGCGCTGGCTCACCCGGAGGTACGCTTCGTCCTCTCGGTCGACGGCCGTGAGACGGTGGACTCTCCCGGCAGTGGCCGGTTGCAGGATGCGATCCTATCCGTTTACGGGTCCGACGTTGCCGGACGAATGCTGCCCGTATCCCTGGCCGATGGCGAACTCTCCGTCGATGGCTACACGGGCTCTCCCGACCTCAATCGTCGCAATCGCTCCTACATTACTTTGTTGGTGAACCGCCGCTGGGTCTATGATCGGTCCATCTGCTATGCGATAGAGCAGGCCTACCAGGGCACCATACTCGATCGCCGCTTTCCGATTGCAGTCATCAACCTTGCTTTACCTCCCGATCAAGTGGACGTCAACTCCCATCCCACCAAGCGGGAGGTGCGCTTTCGGCAGGGAGACCGGTTGTTTTCCCTGACGCAACGCGCCGTACGGGATGCCCTGATCGCCCACGCTCCCGCGCGGACCGCTATGCGATCGTTCACTCCGACCGGCGAGCCGCCGGCGCCCGCTCCATCATGGTCCAGTCCGTCTCCTGCTGTACCTCGTCCGTCATCCACGGGGATCTCAACCCCCGATCGTGACAGCATGGCTTTGTCCACCACTGGACTAGCGCCGACCGAGGGCTCGCTGCGAGACGTTCTGGCGGACCTTCGCGTAGTCGGCCAAATTCGTCAGACCTACATCGTCGCCGAGGGCAGCGCCGGAATGTACTTGATCGACCAGCACGCCGCCCACGAGCGCGTTGTGTTCGACCAGATCCGTCAGCGTACGCCCAATCAGGAACGGCCGGCCCAACCCTTGCTGACCCCCTTGCCGGCTGAACTGTCTATGTCTCAGGCGGCGACCCTTGAGAGCTACACCGATCTGCTGGCCAATTATGGGTTCTCGTTAGAACCGTTCGGTGACCGCGCCTGGCTTGTACGCGCTGTCCCCGCTAGCATCGCCGCCCGTGCCAACCATGATCCCGCTGTCGCCCTGGCCGAGCTCCTGGACGCCGTGGCCGTGGAGCAGGTGGTGATGGATCGGGAGGACGCGCTGGCTGCTACGGTGGCCTGCCACGGCTCAATACGCGCCGGAATGACTCTGACCCATGAAGAGATGGACGCTTTGCTGCGCCAGCTGGAGACCACAGAAAACCCTCACAATTGCCCCCATGGCCGTCCCACGGTGGTGCATTTCACCCAGTACCAGCTGGAGCGCGAGTTCGGTCGCCGCTAGCGCCGTGATCAAAAGTTAGGGGCAGCGATTGATGCTGCCCCAACTGGTCAATATCTGTTTCAGCGCGGACTATCGGCGTGGGTCGGTACGGGGATCCTGCGCGGGGTGGAACATCGACCCGGGGCCGGGAAATTCGTCTGCAGCTTCTGCTGTGCTGTTTCGTCGACCAAAGGGCACCATCGACGCCAAGACCGCGGCTCCGGCGATTGCGACTCCCAGCACTCCCAGAAATCGGCGGCGAGAAGGTTGCGATTGACGGCTATCGTTACGTTCAGGCACGGTTGCTGCAACTCCATCTCGAACTTGGAAAGTGCCAAAATGCTATCAGCAGCGGTTTCAAGTGTCAATTGCTCCTCGTGCGGCCGGCTCCCGAGTAATCTCGCCACCGCTATTGATCTCCCATAGCAACGTACCCGCTGATGAGTGTTCGGTAAGTCAATTCCGTTTATTGACGCTACGGATTCCGGCGGGTATCGTGGCTTCCAGTCGAACTCAGCTGGTGAGAGCCAGCCCGCCTCCGGAGGTGTCTTGGATGACCACCCAGCGAACCCAATACCAGGTTATACGAGAGCCCGACGTCATGATCCCCATGCGCGACGGGACCCGCTTGGCCACCGACGTGGTGCGTCCGGACGCTCCCGGTCGTTTCCCGGTGCTGATCAATCGCGGGCCTTATAGCAAAGACAGCTACCTGAACAACCCCGACCATTCCATCTGGTTCTTTCCGCGCAACGGCTACGTGATGCTGAGCCAGGACGTGCGTGGCCGCTTCAATTCCGAAGGGGAATACAACCCGCTGTTCCAGGAAGCCCTTGACGGCTACGACACCGTTGAGTGGGCGGCCCGCCAGCCGTGGTCCAATGGCCGCGTCGCCACCACCGGCCAGAGCTATCTTGGCGCCACCCAATACACCCTGGCTGGTAAACACCCGCTGCCTCCTCACCTGGATACTATGGCCGTCGTCTCCGCCTCCTCCGACTTCCACCAATCGTGGGTCTACCATACTGGCGGCGCAATGGAGTGGGGTTGGAACGTGCCCTACGCCATTCTGAAGGGCCGCAACACTCTCGCCAGAGGTGGCCACGACGCCCTGCTGGCCAAGATGGACGAGTACGTGATCGAGCCCGGCAACTTCGGCCAGCCATTGTCCGAACAATGGTACCGTCACCTGCCTCTCCGCGACTGGATCGAACGCCTGAAGGAGGCCGCTCCCTACTTCCACGAATATTTCGACGAGGAGCTGGACACTCCATACTGGTGGGGCCTCAACCTGCAACGGCAGGCCCGCAACGTGACTATCCCCATGTTCCACGTCAGCTCGTGGTACGACATCTTCCTGGAGGGCGCCCTCAACGCCTACCAGGCCATTGGCAAGCACGGTGGCAGCGAAACCGCCCGCCGAAACCAGAAGTTGCTCATCGGTCCGTGGGCCCACCTGCGTCCGTTTACCGAGCCCACCACCGGCGGCGCCGGCAACATCGACTTTGGGTCCGAAGCGGCCATCGAGCTGCACGATTACCTGCTCCGCTGGTACGGCTACTGGCTCAAGGGCGAGGAAACCGGCATCATGGACGATCCGCCGGTGCGCCTGTTCGTCATGGGCGACAACAAGTGGCGCGACGAAAACGAATGGCCCCTGGCGCGCACCCAGTACACCCGCTGGTATTTCCACTCCGGCGGCGGTGCCAACACCCTCAGTGGCGACGGTTCGTTGTCCACGGTTCCGCCCGACCCAAACGAACCCGTGGACCACTTCACCTACGACCCGGCGGACCCTGTGCCTACCCTGGGCGGTAACACGTTGATTATCGAATACGGTGTGTTCGACCAACGTCCCGCCGAAGACCGGCCGGATGTCCTTTCGTTTACATCCGAACCTGTGGACTCTGACCTGGAACTCACCGGCCCCATTTCTGTCACGCTCTACGCCGCGACCACCGCGGCGGACACTGATTTCACCGCCAAGCTGGTCGACGTGCGCCCGGACGGTTTTGCTCACAACCTGCAGGACGGCATCGTCCGCGCCCGCTATCGCACTTCGGTCCGTGAACCGTCCTTCGTAACTTCCGGCGAGGTGTACCGATACACTATCGACCTGTGGGCCACCAGCCACGTGGTGAAGGCCGGCCACCGCGTCAGGGTCGATGTGTCAAGCAGCAACTTCCCGCGCTTCGACCGCAACCCCAACACCGGCGCCGCCCTCGGCGTGGACACCCGGCTCGAAACGGCTCGCCAGACCGTATATCACTCCGCCAGCTACCCGTCGCACATCACGCTTCCCGTGATCCCGCGCTGACGGGTCGCCGCATTGGTTTGCGCCAGCGGCCCGTTTCAAGCTCCTTGCTCGACATAACTGAGGAGGCTTTATATGGACCTCGGTAACCTCGTATACGACCGGCCCGACTTGGGCAAGTTCCAGGTGCATCGCTCCAGCATGGTGTCGCCAGACATTTATGAGCTGGAAAGGCAGCATATCTTCGACCGTTGCTGGCTCTACCTGGGGCATGAATCCGAGGTGCCAAACCCGGGGGATTACGTTCGCCGCGTGGTGGCGGAGCGTCCCCTGTTCTTCGCCCGGAGTCGCGACGGCGAGCTGAAGGTCTTCCATAACACCTGCCCCCATCGCGGTGCTCTGATCTGCCGCACGGATCACGGTAACGCCCAGGTACTCCAGTGCTTTTATCACGCCTGGAGCTTCAACACCTCCGGCGAGTTGGTTGGGATGCCCGATATCGAAGGCTACGGACCCGATTTCGACCGCGCCGATTTCAGCCTCCGCTCCCCGCGCTATGAAAGCTACCAGGGTTTCATCTTCGTCTGCTTTGATCGGGAGGCCGAGACCCTCCGCGAATACCTGGCCGGCGCCGCCGAATACCTCGACCTCGTAGCTGACCAGGCGCCCGATGGCATGAAGGTCATCCCCGGCTCTAACCGGTACACCATCAAGGCCAACTGGAAGCTGCTCGCCGAAAACAGCATCGACGGCTACCACGCCTTGCCTACTCACCAGACCTACTTCGATTACATGGCCAGCGAGGCCGGAAGCGATATTCCGGCGATCAATCGCCGGCGCGGCTTCGGCCGCGCGCTTGGCAATGGTCACGGTGTGATGGAAAACGACGCGATCTACGGCCGGCCCATCGCTATGTGGCATCCCTACTTCGGCGAGGAGGCTCGCTCCGAAATCGACGGCATCAAGGACGATCTCATCGCGCGCCACGGTCGCACCAAGGCTCTTCGCATGTGCGAAAAGAGCCGAAACATGGTGATTTTCCCCAACCTGGTCATCAACGACATCATGGCGGTCACCATCCGCGTTTTCCAGCCCACCGGTCCAGACAGCATGGACGTTACTGCCTGGCAGATGGTGCCCTCCGGCGAGGCCGGTTCCCGCCTGAATCGTCGGTTGGATTCGTTCCTCACTTTCCTCGGCCCGGGTGGGTTCGCCACCCCTGACGACACCGAGGCGCTGGAGTCATGCCAACAGGGCTTCCGGTCCGGCGGCGTCGAGTGGTCCGATCTCTCTCGCGGATTCCATCGTGATCCCCGTGGCAACGACGAACTCCAGATACGCTCCTTCTGGCGCCGTTGGCAGTCTCTCGTTGCCGACCGCCCTCACGTCGAACAATACGAGCGCGGCCTGACCCCCGGTGAGATCCCCGACGTCCAGCCGTCCCCCGAGCTGACCGTAGCCGCCGACGACTAGCGGCAGGAGCCCGACCATCATGGCTATTCAGAACATCCCCGTTGCGCCCTACGCAGCGGGACTGCCGGCAACGCCCGAATCCCTTCTGTTGCAGCACGAGGTGGAGCAATTGCTCTACTTGGAGGCCCGGCTGCTGGACGACTGGAATCTCGACGCGTGGCTGACCCTCTACACGCCGGATGCCCGCTACATCGTGCCTACCACCGACCTGCCGGAGGGCGACCCAGCGTCCGACTTGGTATTCATCGACGACGACTACCGGCGCATGCAGGGCCGTGTCGTGCGTCTGCAGAGTCGACACGCCCATCGCGAATACCCTTGGTCGCGTACTCGCCGGTTCATCTCTAACCTGATGGTAACTGCCATGGTTGGAGATGAAATTGAAGCCACCGCCTCGGTGGCGGTTTGGCGCTACCGCGCCGGAGAGGCGTCGCCCTACGTCGGCCGTTACGACGTTCGTTTTCGCCGTGTCGATGGTAGCCTCCGGATCTGTCGGAAGCGCGCCATCCTTGATCTAGAGGAGCTGTCCGACCACGGGGCATTGAGCATCATCTTCTGACCTCCCCGCACCCAACAACGACGGCACGCCGGCGCACATCACCGCTGTGCTATCATCGTTGCCGTACTTTTGGGACCCGGATTAAGTGATCATGACTTCGAACAACTCAATCCTTAGCGACGTACAACGCGCTCTGCTGGCAACTGTGCTGAACCGTATGGTCCCGGCCGCTGGACAGATTCCGTCCGCCGGCGATTTGGGCATCGCAAGCTTCGTGGAGTCGGTGGCCGCTGGCTCGAATGCCAGGCGTCGTCGACTGATCGATGGCCTCGTGGAAATTGAACTCGCGGCCAGCGGGCGCGGCGGATCCTTTGCCGCTCTTTCCGATGCGGCCCAGAATGCAGCGTTGCGCGCCGTCGAATCAGCAAATCCCCAGTTTTTCCAGGAACTGGTCACTCAGATCTACCGCGGCTATTACACCGATCAAACGGTATGCGGCTTGTTGGGATACCGGCCACCAAATCGCGAGGACTACGACCCTGTCTCGTTCGACGAGTCCTTGCTTGAACCGGTTCGCCAGCGCGGACAGGTTTGGACACCCGCCGGATAGCTAGGCCGCCAACGGCAGGGTCAGTTGTGTCGGAGCACCAGGCTCGGATGCGATCTCGGGCGCAACCCGGCTGAACGCGGCGGGCTCCCCAAACCCCGGCAGCGTCCTCGGCTCCAGGCTCTTCACTGAGGGCATCCGCGGCAGCTCCCAGTGCAAACGAGCATCGTCGACCAGGGCCAGCACCGCGTTCGTATAGTCCCGTGGCGCGTGTTCGCTCCGGTACAGGCGGGCATAGCCCGGTGCCAGATGCGGATACGATTCCCTGATGAACGGCATGAACCATTCCCGGCTGCCGGGCCTCAGGAACAACAGGTTGCTGGACAGGAACTGGGCCCGATGTTTGGCTGCCGCGGCTACCAGTGTGTCGATGCTGGCTTCGCTGTCCGATAGACCCGGCAGCAAAGGAGCCGCCATGACACCGGCCGGCACCCCGTGCTCCACCAGGTACTGCATGGCTTCAAGTCTGGCTTGCGGGTGCGGTGCGCCCGGCTCGGTCTGCCGCCATATCGTTTCGTCCATGGTTCCGATGCTGAAAACAACCTGGGCTCCCGCCAATTCGTTCAGGCGCTTCAACAGATCAACGTCCCGCCTTACCAGCGTACCCTTGGTCGTAACCGATGCCGGGTTGCCAAACTCGACCAGCACCTCCAGGATCTTTCGGGTGAGCCCATACTGGGCCTCAGCCGGCTCGTAGGGATCCGACGCCGTCCCGATGGCGATGGGTTCGCCGCACCACTTGGGACGGGAGAGTTCTTGCCGGAGGGTTTCCGGGGCGTTGACCTTCGCGAATATCTGCCGCTCAAAGTCGGCTCCGGCGTCCATGCCCCAGTACTCGTGCGTCGACCGCGCGTAGCAATAACGGCAGGCGTGGCGACAACCCCGGTAGGGATTGATCGTCCAACGGAAGTGAAAATCCGGCGCGTTGACTCGGTTGATGAGGGACTTGCAGCGGATCTCGGTAATTTCAGCGGCAACCATCGGGTGGACCCTCCTCAAAACTGACATTCGGAACTGGTGTACTAATATAGAGCGCATGTTCGTTCTTGTCAACCTTCGGGGAGGCATCGCAGGTCATTTTCAATGTCCCCCTGTCATCGCGAGCGCAGCCTTTTCCCCTGCCATTGCGAGCGAAGCGCGGCAATCCCGTCGCCGATACACCGTTTTCGCCCCGCCAGGCAACCGTCCACGCCGAAACCCTCCCTCTTGACAAACAAGAACGCGTGTTCCACAATGATTCCCGTCAGATGATAATTCGCTCAGCCAGAGCCAACCGGTCGTTCACGGCCAACCGTTAGCATCAAAATCGCAAGACCTGGTCGTACGACGACAGGGACCGCCGCCGTTCCCACCCGGGAATCTCGCTGGCGCGGTCCTCAGCGGCCACAGGAGACGCCACCATCCTGGGAGATGCGGCCATGACCCTCGTGGTCCGCCCGCAGTGATCCGAAACAGGGGTTAAACCATTGCGTACCACCCCGGCCGTGGGGCTAACCAACGACCATCAGGCTCTGGCAGAACGAACCAAATCACCGCACCGACAACCTGACCGCAGCAAGTAATCCACCATCGCACACCTGGACAGGAGCGCCCGCGAACCCAGATCACCACCTGGGCCGTAGCCATAATTTCCTCGACCGCGTCAACGCCGATCTCGACACCGGCGACGCCAGCGCGTTGCCGGAGCCCTCAGGCGCTCCGCCAGTCACGCCGTGACCGCCGCCGCCGTCCATTGGTATTACCCTGTAATGGGAGTTGACTGTACCCGCTCGTCCGGAGCCTATCGAAGGACGGTAGCCTGTGGTCCGATAAACTCACCATGAGCGGACGTTAGGCGACTTGGAAAAGGCCGTGGGCATCTGAGAGGGAACCGCGGTTGAGTTTGCTATGTGGGGTTGGACGCAGATCCGTGCGGGCGGCGATACCTTTGCGTGCGTTTCGCGGTTTTTGCGGTACCATTGGCGCGTCAACACCACTGTTGAATCACTGAAGGTAGGTGCACAAATGCCTCGAGCAACCATCAATATCGCCGAAACATCTGGCCAGGCGATCACCGACACAACTTGGCGTTATGCCGTAGGCTATATTCCCGGAGAGTCCAATCTGGGTCTGGTGGGTGAGGCCCAGGGTGGCAGCCCGGCGCGACTGCCCGACTACGACGACTCCGGTTGGGAGATTTGCAACGATCTTCCGGGTCGGGTCTCCGGTGGTTTCACATTCGCCTGGTATCGCGCCAACGTGACCATACCCGAAACCATCAACGGCCAATCGACCAGCGGAATGCGGGTCCAGTTCGAGACCTGCGTCGACGATTATGGAGAGATTTGGATTGACGGCGAGTGCAACCGCGAGCGCGGAACCGTCCAGGGTTTCAATGTCTCCCAAAGGGTTCCGGTCACCACCAACGCCCAGCCCGGCGACCGGCACACCATCGCGGTCCTGGCTGTCAACGGGCCCCTCGGCGATCCCTTCGGCACAGTGTTTGTGCGCTACGCCCAGCTCGGCTTCGAGTGGTAATCGTTAGGGTTTAGCCCACTCTACGCGTTCGACGGCAACCAAACCTGGGCGGCGCTCGTAACTCGCTCCAAAACTCATGCTTCGCCGCTTTTTCGCGCTGAGTTTGCCGTCCTGATGTTCGACGCGAATTTCGTGCTGGCCGGATGATCGCCTTTGGGTTACCGCCGCTCGCGCCCGAGCCCGCTCAGGTCACCCACCGCTTTAACTCGCACTCGTGTGGCGTTGCTGGGAACGTAGCTCAACGGCACCTCGTCAATCTCGACCACCTCGATCGTTGCCGGGTCCGCTCCGGCGGACACGGCCCGGTCGATCGCGGCGGCTGAGCAATCCTTGATTGCCTCTTCGCGCGATATGCTTTCCAGGGAGTAGACCCGCTCCACCTGTCCCCCGACCTGGGCTATCGCCGCACCTATCGCGTTGGCAACCCCCGAGTTCTCCGGCCGTAACACCTCCGACGCTCCGACCAGCGAGTTCCCTAAGAGGATGCTGCCGCCACCCACCAGCGCCACCGGAACGTTTTCCCGGCTGAGTTTGACCCGATCAATCGCAGTCTCTACCCGATCCTGGATCTCAGCCTGTACTCGGTTTACCAACGTTGCATCCATGCCCGTCACCAGTTGCGGGTCCCCTATTCGTACCCTGCCGCTGGCAACTGCTACGTCGGTGGTGGTGAGCGTATCCCCGCCGAACACGCGCCCCGCTTCCGCCAGTCGGTACCCCACGCTTTCCGGTCCGATGCGCAGGGGATCTGGCTCCACCACCGTACCCCCGCCCAACGGTATCGACACGGTGTCCGGCATGCGGAAGTTGGTCCGTACCCCCGCGATTTCAACGGCAACTGCCGCTTCCCTTGGAAACCCGTTCACCAACGCTCCCAGGTCGGTCGATGTGCCGCCCACGTCCACCACGATGCCGTCGCGTATCCCCGAAAGCCAGGCCGCGCCGCGCATGCTGTTGGTGGGTCCCGAGGCAATGGTGAGCACCGGGAAACTGGCCGCGAAGTCCGCGTCCATCAGCGTGCCGTCATTCTGGCTCAGGTACACGGGCGCTTCGACTCCCAGCGAACCGACAGCCTGCTCGATGCCTCTGATCGTGCGCGCCGCGAGTTCTCCCAGCGCGGCGTTCAGCGCCGCCGCGTTTTCCCGTTCCAGCAGCCCGGTTCGTCCATTTTCGTGCGACAGGCAGACCCGCATGTCCGGCGCTTCCTCCCGGACTATCACGGCTGCCGCCTTTTCGTGTTCGTCGTTCACTGGTGAGAACACCCCAGAAAGGGCCACCGCACGTACGCCCCGCCGGCGCATGTCGGCCACCGCCCGCCGCAATTCGGACCGGTCAAGCGGACTGATCTCCCGCCCGTCAAACTCGTGCCCACCACCGACCATGTAGGTGAATCCTCCCATGGTGTCTCGGAGTTCCTCCGGCCAATCGATCAGCGGTGGAAGCAGCTGGGTGGCCGGCAGACACAACCGGATCACCGCGGTCGGAGCCAGCTCCCGGCGCTCCAGCAGGGCGTTGGTGAAGTGCGTCGTTCCCACCATCACGGCGTCCACTCGTGCTCCTGCAGGCAGCACGGTCAGCAACTCGCTCAACGAATCGACAATCCCGGTGGTCACCTCCGGAGTAGTCGGCCGCTTTACGGCGTGGACCAGCGTCGGGCCGTCCATGAGCACGGCGTCCGTGTTCGTGCCGCCTACGTCGACCCCAACTAACATTACGCCTGACCTCTAAATGGCGAGGGGCATGTAGTCAACGTCATAGCCGAACGCCTGTGGCCCCGCTACCGCCAACCCTTCGGGACTTGTCCACAATGCCGGTGCCGGAAATCCCAAAATGGTTACCCGCAGTCCGTATCTCATCAGCTCGGTCGTGACCGGTTCACCCAGGTCGGTGGCTACGGCGCAGATCAGGTCCGGCACCACGCACGCGATGATCCCTTCTCGCCTGGCAACCAGGTTTTCATTTTGAAACTCGATCACCATACGCTCTCCGGAATACGCCTCCAGCCCGTCGATTGTCAGCGTGCCCCGGGCGAATCCCGCGGTCGTCCGGCGTTCCAGGTCGACTACCTTCCCGCTGAAAAGGACCTTGCCCGGACATACGCGAAGTATCGCATCCAGCGGGTCGTCACCAGTCTGACGGGCCGTCTTGACCGCGTCGCCCAGGTCCCGCGCTAGGGAAAGAGTCAGGGGCACGGCAGTGCGCCGCACGTCCTGCGCCGACATTGGAGCCACGGCGTAGCAGGCCACGCAGCCCATTTGTATCGTAACCGACCGGGCCAGGCGCTCCGCCCACTGCGGGTTTATCGTCTCCCGGATCACCACGCTGTTACCTTTCTCGTCCGCCACCGCCATCGGACAGCATGGGACGCCGTACACGAAGAAGGTTTTCATTTGGAATTCCGGGAACGCCCTGCCCATGCCGTCGGCATCAACCACCGGCAGGCCGGCCAAAGCCGCGGCAATCAAAGGTTCCAGCGAGTTGCTCCCCCCGATCTCGTTGGAAATGAGCGCAGTCGCCGTCTCTCCGGTGTAGTCCTCGATGGCCCGCAGCGCATGGTACGACTGCAGGTCCCGCACCTTTTCGATCCCCACCGTGGGCGCGCCTATTCCACCCACGCATACCACCCGCGCGTCTTCCGTCAATTCTTCTGGAGCGAGGACGTCAACAGGTCCCCACTTGCGGATCGCCTGCCGCGCCCTCAGCTGCCCGATGTACGGGTTTCCGCCTCCACCCGTACCCAGGATTCCTGCCCCGATGGCGATGGACTCCAGCTCGTTTTCCGTAGCCTGCCACATGTCGGATTGCCTCAGCCCGTTTCGATCGCGCGATTAATGTCTCTGGTTGACCTTGGAATCTGGCTTGCATCTACGCCCGGCTAGTCTGAGTTCAACGTATGCTCCACCCGCACCGCCGGCATCCGCGGCGTTAACCTAAGCATAGGTCAGCGCAATTTATGGCGTTAGATTCGTTTACGGAAAGTGCAAACAGATCGGCCGCAAACGCGGCTCAGATACTGGCGCGTTCCCCTCTGGCGGGCCGCAAATCCCGGTCCTGGGCTTGATTCTAGCGTCAACGAGGTTCGCGGCTACCAAGTGTCTTGTCGGCGTCGGCTACCGACCGCCCGCCGAACGCCCGCCGTCCACCATGTAAACCCCGCCGGTGCAGAAGCTGCTGTCGTCGCTGGCGAGAAACAGCATCATCTGCGCCACTTCGTCGGGGTTGCCGTAACGACCCAACGGGATGCGCGCCGACGTCGCTCGGTAAGTCTGCTCCACGGTGACGGCTGAGTCATCCAGCGTGGCGACTCGCATCTCCTCGATGGAGCGCATCATCCGTGTTTCGATGGGAGCCGGGTTGACGGTGTTGACACGGATACCCAATGGTGCGCCTTCCATTGCCGCCGTGCGCATCAGGCCGATCACCGCGTGCTTGCTCGTCGTGTACGCCGACATACCGGGTCCCGCGCCGATGCCGGCCGTGGACGACGTTATGACTATGCTGCCGCCGCCCCGTTCCCGCATCATGGGCACCACGTATTTGATCCCCAGCCACACTCCGCGCACGTTGACCGCCATGACCCGATCGAACACATCCAGGGGGTAGTCCGGAATCGGAGAAATGGACCCCTCGATCCCGGCGTTGGCCAGCAACACGTCTACGCCGCCCCAACGGTCTACCGCCGCCCGCACATAGGCTTGGGTCTGATCGGGCAGCGTCACGTCGGCCACGGCGTAACTGGCCCGGTCCTCGCCGATCGACTGCACCGTTTCCCGAAGCGCCGCTTCGTCCAGGTCAACCAATGTCAGTCGAGCGCCTTCGTCGGCGAATAACCTGGCGGCAGCACGCCCGATGCCTCCGGCGGCTCCCGTGATCAACGCTACTTTGCCGTCCAGACGGGCCATTTTCAATCTCCTTTCACACGGCCGGCTTGCCGCCTCGAGAGTTTGAACGACGCTGAACCAACCGTTGCCTGATGTCCCTGCATTGTACGAAGAATTTACCCGGGCGGCGGGCCGCCCATTTGTAGCTGGCAGCTGAACGCCGCTTCGAACAGTGCTGCTGGGAACTCTGCAGCGGGCGTCAGGAGGACGGTCAGCGCATCCTGCCCTCCTATCGTGTCCAATACGCACTGGAAGTTTTCGTACTCTCCCGGCGCAATGCCCATTGCGGGCGCTGCCACTTGGAATTCCTCCTCGCTCAGGCATGACAGCGACACCATAAAGGTCACCATCCCTGCCACCTGAGCGCTTTCCGGTGCGCTGCCGGTGGTTAGGGTTGCCAACAGCGTATGCAAGTCTTTGTCCGCGTAGCTGCTCCGCAGGCAAGCCGATGATTCGGAACTGATTGGCCCTGTGGCGCTCAGAACCGGCGTCAGCAACAGTCTCAACAACGTGTCGTGCTCTAGGCAACCCAACAACGCAGAACGGTCTTCCTCGTCGGCCAGCTCCGGATATTGAAGCACTGCCGCCAACCGTTCTGGCGGAAGTGCTCTAGACAGGCAACTCCGCTCTGCCTCAGAGACTTCCGACAAGAAGGCGTCCACGTCGTCCATGGTTAGAGGAGCCAGGGGTTCCTCATCGGTGGTTACAGGTGCATCCGGCGTGGCCGCTACGGTTGGAGTCGGGGTGGGGGGCACCGCCGTGGGGGTTTCCGTGGGTTCGACCGTGGCGGTCGGCTCATTTGGTTGCTGTGATGCGCTGACTTTCGTCAGCGCCGCCGCGACCGTAGCTTCATAGTCCGGCGCGTCCGATACTTCCGGTTCTTCCGAGCCGCACGCCAAAACGAACCAGCACAAGCACGCCAAACTGGATACTGCTATGACCCGGCAGAGGGTCTCTTTAATGGATTTGGTCACATCCGACCCCGCCAACATATTGTCTGTCGAGAGTGTATACCATCGTCGGCGGATCGCGCCGTCGTCGTCCCGAACGCGTCGCGGCCAAATCCGGCCGCTGTGTTCTCACCCAAATGTCGGAACTCCAGAGTGGTGATTGCGTGGCGAACATTCTGGTTGGTAACGTTGGTCCGCGTTCCGAAGACCATGGATACGGCTTCGCTTGGGGGTCGACTTTGGTAAGGTTCGGCGACCGATAGGAAACCGCTCCAACTCTTCATGCGCCAGAGCTACAGAAACGGTTTCCGTTTCTGTAGCCTCACTTGAGACGTAACTGTATTCAGGCCTCCCACAGACGGACGCATTTGCAGCGCATCCAATCGTCCGGCCCGTAACGCCATCTGTTAAACCGGACATGGTTCCCACCCAAACGCAAGCGGAAGAGGAATAAAGCCCCCGAGGCGGTATAACAGGAACCAGATCGCCGCCTCCCCTGCGATCTGTCTGGTAGGCAAACTGGGTTGCCGTGTGACCCACAGTACGGGAACAGTCGCGGGACGGCCTAATTTGCCTCGCGGGACCGGGATCAGGCCAGCCTGTCGGGGTGTCCGAATGCGCCGCAGTACCCAGAGATGGGCAAGTTCGGATGGCGGCAGTCGTTTCGGCCAGCCTGTTCACCGAGGTCCCGTTTGACCTCCGGATCGTCGTTTTCCCAACCAGCATCGTCGGGTAGAATGGCGGGAGTAGAGCACGGCCTTTCCAGGAGCAACTGCCCATGACTACGCCCGACGAGTTATCCCGAAGATCTCACGATCTTGAGGCGTATCTGCCCACCAACAGCGATATCCCGTCCATTTCGCCCGATTACTCACGCATCCAAACTCCGCTGATGTGGGGCGGGATCTGGCAGGCGCCGGGACTGGACTTGAAGCTGCGCAGCTTCGCCACCATCTCCGCTCAGTGCGTCAACGGCTGGGATTTCGGGCTGCAGCACCAGATACGGGTTGGGCTCACCATGGGGATGTCGCCCCAACAGATCAAGGGGATATTCATTCAACTCCTGTTCTATGCGGGCATTCCGGCCACGGTGCACGGCTTGCTGCAAGCGCAGACGGTGATCAACGAGCGCGAAGATTGGAAGGCGGCGGACGTCCCGCTGGAAGCGGACTGGTTGGATACCCTGGAGGCCAAGCTTGAGAGAGGCAGTGAAATCCGTCGCAAACATTGGGGTGAGCAGGCCAACTTGGAGGTCGAATCGTCATTGGCGCAGCGTCTGGTGCCGGAAGCCTCGGACATAGTCGATGGGTACAACTACGGCGAAGCGTGGGCCCGGGATGATTTGTCGCCCAAAGAACGCATGGTATGCGTCCTGGCCGCGCTCATGGCCCGCGGCCATTGGCGGCAGCTGAAGCGGTATATCAAGTACGCCCTGAACATGGGGTTCAACCAGCGGGAAATCTGCGAAGTGTTTGCCCAGGCGGGTTGGTACCGTGGTTGGCCCCACGTGGAAGACGCCTTGGAACAGGCTCAGGACGTGTTTGCGGAAGCGGACGCCTGACTCGTGTTTCTACAATCCAGGAGGGTCTCGGCATGACAACCGTAGAAGAGATGCAGGAAAAATCAGCGAAACTGCGGCAGTTCTTCGACCAGCATCTGCCCTACGCCCGACCCACCCCGGTCTTGGCCGATTTCGTGCGGGTGCAGCACGAGCTGATGTGGGGAGGAGTTTGGCTCGCCGACGGGTTGGACCTGAAGCTGCGCAGTTTCGCCACCATCACCGCCCAGTGCGTCAACGGTTACGATTTCGGCGTCGAGCACCAGGTGCGCACCGGTCTCACCGTCGGCATTACCGCGCAGCAGATCAAGGGGATATTCATCCAGCTCCTGTTTTACGCTGGAGTGCCGGCTACCATCTTTGGCCTGCGCATCGCCCAGGAGGTCATCAACGAGCGTGAAGAATGGAAGGCGAGCGACGTGCCGCTGGACACCACATGGCTGGTCTCCATCGCGGATATGCTGGCGCAGGGTAAGACCGTACGCGCCACGCATTGGGGCGAAAGCGCCGACGCTGACGTCGAGAACTCCCTCGCGCGGCAGTTCGTTCCGGAATCCGCTGAATTGGTGGACGGCTATCACTTCGGAGAGGTGTGGCGACGAGCCGACCTCAACGCCCAAGAACGTATGGTGTGCATCCTGGCGGCGTTGATGTGCCGGGGCCACATGAAACAACTGAAGCGCCACATCGGGTACGCGCTGGACGCCGGACTCAACGAGAAGCAAATTTGCGAAGTGTTCGCCCAGGCCGGCTGGTACCGGGGATGGCCGTGCGTCGAGGATGCCCTGGAGCAGGCCAGAGAAGTTTTCAACTCTCGTAGAGCCTGATCTCCACTCGCGGGCCGCTTCCGGCAAATTCAACGTTGAGGGAAGTTGATATGGACAGTGCCTCTGATCTGGCGCGGAAAGCCGCCAACCTCCACGCGTTCATCGACCAGTACGTGCCCCAGGGTCGGCTCACCGGAGCGCTGCCCGACATCAGCAAGGACTACGTGAAGCTGCAGGAGGAGGTGATGTGGGGCGGCGTCTGGCAGGTGCCCGGCCTGGACGTGACGCTGCGGAGCATGGCGACCATCGCCGCCCAATGCTGCAATGGCTGGGAATTTGGTCTCCAGCACCAGATCAGGGTCGGACTGTCCCTGGGAATGTCCCCGCAAAAGATCAAAGGGATTTTCTTGCAGCTCATATTCTATGCCGGGATACCGGCCACCGTTTCCTCTCTGGCGCAGGCGCAACGCGTGATCAACGAGCAGCCCATGTGGCAGTCGGAGGACAGCGAACCCCTCAAGGCGGATTGGTTGGCGTCGGTGGAGGAAAAGCTGGAAAGAGGACGGCAAATCCGCCGGGAGAGTTGGGGTCAGCAAGCCGGCGTCGACCTGGAAAACACACTGTCTCACGAGCTGGTGCCCGAAACCGCTGCTCTGGTTGAAGCCTACAATTTCGGCGAGGTGTGGGCGCGAGGCGACCTGACACCCAAGGAACGTACGGTGTGCATTCTCGTGGCGCTCATGTGCCGCGGCCACATGAGGCAACTGCGAGAACACATCGGCTATGCCCTCGAACTTGGCATGACCCGGAGAGAAATCTGCGAGGTCTTCTCCCAGGCGGGATGGTATCGCGGCTGGCCTTACGTGGAAGAGGCTCTGGAACAGGCCGACGCCGTATTCGCTGAACTGGAGATTTAGAACCGAGCTGATTTGCCCACCCCACCTGTCGCGGTGGGCCAGGCTTTGTACACTGATATCCATACGACAGCCTGCCGGCTGCCGCCCTCAAACATGACGGAACCGAGGCCTCGGGATCTGAGGAAAACGGGTGGCTGCCCCGTACTGAACAGTGGACAACGGGCCGGGTTGATCGCTGCGGCACACCTGCCCGCAGTCATCAAAACCGTCAACCCCGCCGCCAGGTAGGTGCGGGCCGAGGCAACGCTCAAGCCGTCGGCGGATTGTCCCGATACCAGTCCACAATCTCCGAGCCGGTGGCGGCCCAAACTCCACCTCGGCGCATGATGTGGCCCAATGCCCGGTCGAGATACCCGATGCGGAAGGGCTGGCCGATGAGCCAGGGGTGCAGGTTCAGCGCCATCAGACGTCCGTTCTGCTGTCCGTCCTGGTACAGCGTTTCAAAACTTTCTTCGATGAGTTGTTGATACCGCCCTACGACCACCCTCCGGTCCCAGAGGGCCGCCGCGTCGTCCAGCTCCACCATCACGGGCAGGGCGAACATCTCCCCGTGGGGACTGTGCAAAGGGTAGGGCTGCTCGTCGTTGACCCAATCGCAGACGTAGCGCAGGCCGGCCTCGGACAGTAGCTGCGGAGTGCGGGCGGACTCGCCGTATTCCGGCCCCAACCACCCGGCGGGCGCGCTGCCGGTGGCGCGGGTAAGGGCGGCCACCGACTGGCCGATATACTCTCGCTCCGCGTCCTCGGACATGTTGCTGCTTATCATGCGCGACAGGGATACCCCGTGTCCGATGATTTCAGCGCCGGCGTCCAGGCAGTGCCGCACCAGGTAGGGATAGTTCTCCGCGGTCATGGCGTCCATTGCCACCGTGGCTTTGATGCCGTGCTTCTGCAGGGTGTCCAGCACGCGGAAGATACCCACCCGATGCCCGTATTCCCGATGGGATAGCCGGGCGTAGTCAGGGAAGTCTCGGGCGCCCAAACCGCCGGCGAAAGGCGTCGTGAAACTGTCATCCGGCGGATCCCATTCCGGGTGGTCGAGATTTACGATCACACACAGGGCAACCCGCGCGCCGTCTGGCCAGCGCAGGATCCCCCTTTTGTTGAAGGGTGACCAGTCATAGTGCCCATGGTCCATCCCGAAGCGCCGTTCTGCGGGCATCTCTTCACCTCGTTATTGTAGCCAGCGCGGTTTCATTTCAGGTGGTGTGGCCGCCCCACATCACCGCCAGCGGGGTCAGCCCTGATCTCAACCATTCAAACGCGCCGCGTGGGCCACCGCCTCGTCGTAGTAGTTGGCGATGTAGTACTCCGCAATGTCGTCCGCCGTGGTCTGCCAGACCCCGTCGTGGGACATGATATAGCCCAGCACTTCGTCCAGATACCTGGCCCGGTGGGGCTGGCCTATGAGATAGGGATGGAGGGCGATGCACATGACCCGTCCGCTGTGGGCGCCTTCCTGATAGAGCTGGTCGAACTGGGCCTTGCAGATCTCGGCGAAGTAGTCGCCCTCGTAGTGCTGCCGGAACAGCGGCGCGTCGTTCAACTCGATTGAGTACGGCACCGAGACGAGCTTGCCGCTCTTGACCTTGATGGGCACCGGCTGGTCGTCGTGCATCCAGTCGGTATGGTAGATGAGACCGGCCTCGGCCATCAGGTCCGGAGTGCGCTCGGTGCCGGATATGGCCGGACCCAGCATTCCCTTGAGCTGTTTGCCGGTGTGCCGTTTCAGGGTGTCGATGGTATCCCGGTAGAACTCCCGCTCCTGCTCTTCGGTGTAGGTGTTCAGGTAGCGGGTGTTGTAAATGCCGTGGCTCATGAAGTCCCAGTTGCGCTGCACCATGGCCTCCCCGATTTCGGGGAAATGCTCCAGCACGGCCATGTTCAGGGACACACAGCAGCGAATGTTGTGCCGGTCCAGCACGTCCGCCATCCGCCAGAAGCCCACCCGGTTGCCGTAATCCCGGTAGGCATAATTCTGAACGTCGGGATAGGGAGTGCGCGGCCAGGGGTCGCGGTGCCCATCATATTCCGGTTCGTATTCGTAGTGCTCGACGTTGGGAGCGATCCACAACGCCACCCTGGCGTCGTTGGGCCACTTGATGATGGGCCGGTCGATGATGGGACTGTAATCTACGCGGTCTGGCGGCAAAGGCATGGCGAACACTCCCCCTGGTGATGGGACTTTTGAAGCCCACGCGAGATATCCGATACGGTCCCCGGCAGTGTAGTCTGCGGGGTTTGACCCGTCAACGGAACTTGTGCGGCGTAGCAAATTGAGAAGCGCATACCAACGCTTTGGTGGGAAGGCGGCGTCTCTGATCTCAGAGCTACTGGCGGCAACTCTGTAAAAATTGGGTTGGTGTTTACGGCCCCTGCAGCGGCGTCTTGCAACGGATGGCGGTACAATCGGGGCAGCCAATGGACCCCGGGGTGAGCCCGTTGAAACCGGACCACGAGTGTGATTGCAAAAATGATCGTTGCGCGAAGCGGCCAAAGTATCCTCACGATGCAAGCCGGAACGGTGGGCTGTGTAATGAATTTGGGCGATGGCAAGTTTTCCGCAAGCCCGCATTAGCAAGTCGCGGCCCCCGTGGCACGGCGGCCGGTGCCGCATCCCTGACAACCACTTCGTTGGAATGCTGAATGACATCCTGACGACAGGCAAACCAGTCTGGAAATGGTGAGGACAAAAATGGCTGACATTTACACCCTGGGCGCCGGAACTCCCACGCCCACGCCCACTCGTTTCGGAAGTTCCCACGTGCTCAAACTCGGCGACCAGTCCCTGATGTTCGACTGCGGTCCGGCCACTACTCACAAGCTGGTCCAGGCTGGACTATTCCCTACCCAAGTTGACTATCTCTTTTTCACTCACCACCATTTCGACCATGACATCGACTATCCCTGCTTCCTCCTTTGCCGCTGGGACCAGAGCATCGGCAAGGAGAACCAGCTCCAGGTCTTTGGCCCCGACCTGACGGAGAAGATTACCGAAGGAATCCTGGGCGAAAACGGCCTGTTCGCCCACGACTGGAAGGCTCGGGTGAACCACCCTCTCAGCCAGCAAGTTTTCGTAAATCGAGGCGGCACGCTGCCCCGCCCTGCCCCGTCAGTTGACGCCCGGGACGTCGGTCCAGGCAGAGTGTTCAGCGGGCCGGATTGGGAGGTAACAGCTGCTCCTGCCGAGCACGTGCAGCCCTGGCTCGACTCCCTCGCCTACCGGGTGGATTCGCCCGAAGGTAGCGTGATATTCACGGGCGACACCCAACCTTGCGACTCGGTGACCGAGCTGGCTCGCGGCGCCGACATGATGCTCTGCATGTGCTGGGATGACCAGGCGGTGATGGACGGAAACGGGGAAGCAGGAGGCCAGTGCGGCACCACCGGCGCCGCCCGTATGGCACAGGCCGCCGGGGTGGGAAAACTGGTCCTCGTTCACATCGGCCCCCACCTCTCAGCCCACGGTCCCATGGAGCAAGGCATTGGCGACATCAGCAGGATCTACGATGGCGAGATAGTGTTTTCAGAAGAGCTCATGCGAATTTCGTTGTAAGGTTGATGGGGACCGTTGACCAATGACACAGCCAGATGATCGGCCCGCTCCGGACCGTTCTGTTGACCCCTTGTGCCATCGCGGGTTAGATTCCAACCCTGAATAGGTAAACAAAGCGTAATCGCGTACAACACGCCGCCTCTGGATGTTGTGCTGCAAATTACGGTCTGCCTGCTCGACACGGATCATATTAGCTCTGCAACTCGCCGATGGAGGAAACCAGCCATGCCGTTCTACGAAAGAGGCGCAACCCGTATCTATTACGAAGAGGTCGGATCGGGATTCCCGCTGCTGATCATTCCCGGAGGCGGACTTAATTCCACCGTTGACGGGCTGCGTACTTCGCATCCCTTCAACCCCTTGGCGGAGTACGGCAACGACTTCCGCGTCATCGCCGCCGACCTGCGCAACTCCCCTCCGGGCCAATCCAGCGGCCCGCTGGAAATCGACCGCCCCTGGGACGCTTACTCCGAAGACCACCTGGGGCTGATGGACTTTCTCGGCATCGGCGAGTTCATGGTCATGGGGTTCTGCATCGGAGGGCCGATGATGCATAACCTGCTCCGGCTGGCGTCGGACCGCGTCGTCGCGGCCGCCTTCATGCAGCCCAGCGGTTTCCGGCCGGAGTTGCCGGACCTCTTCTACCAGAACAACATCGCGGGCTGGGGGCCGCCGCTGTGCGAGAAACGTCCGGATATCACCATGGATATGGTGCATGACTTCTTAACGAACATGTACACCAACCGCGCGGACTTCGTTTTCACCGTGTCCCGTGAATTCGTGAGCTCCCTCGAAACACCCATACTGATCGCGCCCGAAGACGTGCCGGCACACCCGTATGCGGTCGCGATGGAGGTTGCCAACCTCGCCCCGAACTCCGAGGTGACCATCTATCCCTGGAAGGACACCCAGGAGCACATCGACGAGGCCGTGGCCCACACCCGCCGCTTCCTCAAGGCCCACCAGCCGGCAGTGACCACAGCCTGACCACTTCGGGCCGCTGAACCCGTCAGGGCCTCACCAATTTCCATTGGTCACCCGGTGGCGAAGGGAAGAAGGCGAGGCCCTCGGATCTCTGGTCCCGGATCAGCGCCAGCTTCCGGCTCGATTTGCGGGCCCTCCGCCCGGATCCTGCACGGTGACCGGGGCAAGCGCCCATGCCGTACATCCCGTCAATCCGTGTGAACGCCAAACTCAAATTGCCGCTTCCGCGTCCCACGACGATAATCCCGAACACTTCAACTGGAGAAACCGAGCTTGCCTGAAACTGCTGACGTGGTCGTAATCGGCGCCGGCGTGGTCGGTTGTTCGGTCGCCTACTATCTGGCCCGGGAAGGGGTCAGTGTGACCCTGCTGGAGCGCGAGGCCATTGGCAGCGGGGCCTCTGCCCACGCCACCGGTTCCCTCAGAGGGTGTCTAAAAATGAGGAAGGCAGGCCAGTCTGCGCAGGGTGAGGCCGGTCATTGCGATGTAAATCCAGGTTTCTGTGGTTTCACACAATGCTTCGTAGTCCTTGCTCAACCGCCGTTGCAGGTTCAGCCAACCAAAGGTGCGTTCCACCACCCACCTCCGGGGCAGCACCTGGAAGGTATGTTGCTGTGCTGGACGCCGCACCAACTCCAGGGTCCAGCCGCCCACCGTCCTGGCCCACTCTACCAATTTGCCGCCGTAGGCCCCATCAGCCCAGATCAGCTGTAGTCGAGGGAACCGCCCCAACAGTCGGATCAGCACCAGCCGGGCGCCGTCCCGGTCCTGTATATCGGCGGGATGCACTGCCACCGCCAGCGGCAGTCCCAAGGTATCCACCACGATGTGGCGTTTGCGGCCCTTCACCTTCTTGCCGGCGTCGTAACCCCGAGGCCCCCTTTTTCCGTGGTCTTCACCGACTGACTGTCGATGATGGCCGCGCTGGGACTGGCCTGGCGACCCTGGGCCTGGCGCAGCTCGGCGTGCAGGGTGTCATGTGCCCGTTGCCAGGTGCCATCACGACGCCAAGTCCGGAAGTAGTGGAAGACAATGCGCCAGGGCGGCAGGTCATGGGGCAGCATCCGCCAGGAGCATCCAGTGCGCAGCACGTAGCGGATGGCGTTGACGATCTCCCGCCGGGGGTAGGTGATCGGTCGGCCGCCCGGTCTGGGCGGTGGCAGCAATGGTTCCAGCAGTTGCCATTCTCGGTCGCTGAGGTCGCTGGGATAGGCTGGTCGTTTCATACCCCCACGTTACGACCGACGCTCTTATCACGCCTGGATACCTCCACCCCAATTTCAACCTTTTTAGACACCCTCTCAGTCTGCTGGGCGCCGAGTTCTCCCCCGGGGCGTCGTTCCAAATTGCCCGGGCCTCTTACGCCGAGTTTCCCCAGATCGTTCCCGAGCTGGAAGCCGCCACCGGCATGGACCTGCTCTACCAGCGTCGTCCCTCTCTCCGGTTGGCCCTGGACGACGACGAGGCCAGTCTGATCAGAGAGCTGATGGCCTGGCAGCAACCCCACGTCCCGATGCGCTGGATTGACGCCGGGGAGGTCCAGTCCATCGAACCACGTCTCTCCCCATCCATCATCGGCGCCGTGTATGAGGACGAGTCTGCCCAGTTGGACAGCTACCGCTTCAACCTCGCCCTGGCCCGTGGCGCCGAGCTCAAAGGCGCCCACATCCGTCACCGGGAGGTGACCGGCCTGGTCGCCGCCGGCCCCACGATTTCCGGCGTCAGGACCGCCTCCGGGGAAATACATTGCGGCGCGGTGGTGGTGGCCGCCGGCATCTGGAGCCGAGCCTTCACTCCCTGGCTGGGCTTCCCCGTTCCGGTTCGCCCTATGAAAGGGGAGCGCCTCTTGCTCAACTACCCGGGCGAGCCCTTGCCGGTGCTGATCAGTTCGCCCAAGCGTGGTCACATGATCAGCCGGTTGGACGGTCTCACCAGCGTCGGCAGCACCGGCGGCCGGGACTATGACCGGAAGGAACTTTTCTGGGGCGAGGAGTATGACCGCCGGCCCACCGAAACTGCCCGGTTGGAACTCCTCCAGCGCGCCATCGACGTCTTTCCCGACCTGGAGCGCGCCGAGTTGGTCCAGCAGCTTGCCGGTTCCCGTCCGCTCAGTCCCGACAGCAAACCCATCATCGGTCCGGTTCCCGGCCGGGATGGTGTTCTCCTGGCCACCGGCCACACCACGAAGGGCATCCACCTGGGGCCCATCACCGGCCGCATTATCACCGACTATGTCTGCCGTGGTTCAACCGAGGTCGTCTCCGATATGAGCGAGTTCCTTCCCGACCGTTTCGCAGACTTTGCCGACGCCGATTTCCTCACCGCAGCCCAAACCGTGGACGAATAGCTTTTACTGGGCCGGATAATTCGCCAGCCACCACCGGGCGATGTCGATGCGGCGGGCCAGCCAGACATCGGGCTTGCTCCGCACGTACTCGATGAACCGGCGTAGCGCCGCCGCCCGGGCCGGCTTCCCGATGATGCGGCAATGGAGCCCCACCGACATCATCTTGGGGTGCGTTGCTCCCTCCCGGTAGAGGGTGTCGAAGCAGTTGCGCGCCGACTCGAAGAAGTCCATCGGCGTTGACAACTGCCCGCGCCAGAACCCGTAGTCGTTGACTTCCAGCGAGTAGGGAACCACCAGCCACGGGTTGCCGTGGACCTCGGTGTAGTAGGGCAGGTCGTCGTTGTAGGCGTTGCAGTCGTAGACGAAACCGCCTTCCTCCACCACCAGCTCCCGGGTGTTCACGCTGGGGCCATAGCGCGTGTACCAGCCCAGCGGCCGCTCCCCCGTGCTGCGGGTGATGGATGCCACCGCCTCACGGATTGCCTGCCGTTCGGCCTCCCGGTCCATATTGTAGTACTCTTCCCAGCGGTTGCCGTGCCCCATCACCTCGTGTCCTCGGCGGACGACCTCCGGCCCTACCTCGGGGTTGCGCTCCAGGGCCAGGGCGCAGGCGAAGATGGTCGAGTCGACGCCATACTCGTCCAACAGATCCAGAATGCGCCAGACGCCGACCCGGCTGCCATACTCGAAGAACGACTCGTTGGCCAGGTCTCGCTCACCCCTGGCCACCGGCGACGGCGACTCACCAACCGTCTCGCCGTGAGCGTCGCCGTCCAGGATGGAGTTCTCCGACCCCTCCTCGTAGTTGACTACAAAGGACACGGCGATGCGTGCGCCGTTGGGCCATTCAACCGCCGGCGGGTTGGGGCCATAGCCGATCAGGTCGCGTCCTGCCATGAGATAACTCCTCGGGGGCCGATCAGCCGCTCCGCCACGGGTTGATCCCGGTGGTCTTCATCCGCATCCGGTACACCGAGCTGCGGGCGGTGAAATACATGGTGCGGTAATCGGCATCCCCCCAGGCGCAGTTGGCCGGAATCTCGGGCAGCTCGATTATGCCCACCAGCGAACCGTCCGGCTCGAAGACCCAAACTCCGCCCGCGCCGGTGCAGTACACCCGGCCGTCGGTATCAACCTTCATCCCATCGGGTACGCCGTCCTCCGCCGAGTGCATGTTGGCGAACAGCCGGCTGTTGCTCACCGAGCCGTCAGCGGCCACGTCATAGGCCCGGATGTACTGGTGGGTACAAACCTCACCCCGTTCCTTCTCCGCCGCGCATTCGTCGCCGCGGCGAGTGTTGTCGGCGTACAGAATCGATTCGTCGGGCGAGAAGACCAGGCCGTTGGGCGATTCCAGGTCGGTGATCACGGCGGTCACCGTGCCGTCGGGGGCAATGCGGTGGATGCCATGGAAGTCGATCTCCCGCTCCTCCGGCGGCAGGCGCAGCCCGGGGTTGGTGAAGTAGATGCTCCCGTCGGAGCGGCACACCACATCGTTGGGCCGGTGCAGCCGCTTGCCCTCCCAGCGGTCGGCGATGACGGTGATGGACCCGTCCGGTTCCCAGCGTGTGATCTGCCGGTCGTCACCGTCGCACATTATGATCCGGCCCTGGAGGTCGAAGGTCAGGCCGTTGGCGCCGCCACTGTTTTCCCGAATCACCTCGGGCTCGCCGCCGGGCGTCAGGCGATAGATGACGTTGATGCGGTTGTTCACGAACAACAGGTAGCCATCCGGGTGCCACAGCGGGCCTTCGGTAAATTCGAACCCGGTGGCCAACCGTTCCACCTCGTAGGATTCGACGATTTGATCCAAACTATCCGGCATGGTGGCCTCCTGATTTCGATTGTCGGGCGGACCCAACAAGTTTGTTAGCACATTGCCAATTTTGGAAATTGGACAAATCAAAACATTCTCGCCGTCGGCGTACCCTGAAACGCTTGCGGGCACATCCGAGTACGCATCGTCGGGCATGCATAGAACCCCAGCAGCGTTGAACACTTTGGCATATAGGAGCACCTGCTCCACCCCCCCGAATAATACGCCTGTGTTCTTGATTTCCACCACGACAGATTGGTCGCCATAGCTGACGAGCAAGTCCGGACGAAGCACGCGACCGAAATTGATGGGGCTCAAGTAACTTCGCCGCAGGTTTCGCCAATGCCTTGTCGACGGTTCCATCTCTACTTTATATCCGAGGTTCTGTGCAACTTGCGAGACTGAGGTCGTCATTTCACGTTCCGTCATTTGGTTCATGGTAATTAACCTCCGGAGAACAACGGCCAGATCCAGTTGTTGACTACTGCGCCAATTAGAGCGCCCAGCAACAACACCGCCAAATGCACAGCGACCTTTTTGGCGGTAAGGAGCTTCGCTTGTCGAGCCAGATAACCGTACAATGGGATTGACGGTTTATCAAGCACCGTTACCAGGGAAATCGTGGCGTGCGTTGTGAGAACTTCTTCGATCAATTGTAGCCAGCCGCACAACACGGAAACGCAATGGAGGAGGCCCTGTCCTATAATGAGAACTACCCAATCAACGGTGATGAAGACGCCTGCTTCTTGAAATTTGGCACGGATAACATATTGATCGCCCCAAGCCACGGGGCTCAACATTTGCCGCGCCCGGTCGGTCGGCATCTGTTCAACACTCTCTTGATCCATGAGTGTTAGCCTCGTAGCTGGTTCTAGCATAGGATAATCGGGCGTTCTTAATCTGAATTCTAAGTGTTTCATCATATGATTCTCATAATCTCGAAATGGCTGTGATCCAGAGTATGGTACCCGAAAAATGAGAGCCAACCGTGATTGCGATCGAAATGATCATCCAGAGCCGACGGACCACCGCAATACGGAACGGCCTGTAAAGAAATTCTAACAATCCGGATGATACCGCTCAAGGAGATCCACAAGTATACCAACCGAGGTGCAGGACAATTCCTAGTTGGACTTGGTGCGTCCCAGCCGCGTACGCATTGCTGCAGCGTCATCCTTGCACCTTAGGACAATGGGCTGGTTGTTTTGGACAGCGTAAACGCCAATGACCGGCAGCGGTATCCGGGACCCCCACCAGTCAGCGGCGCACCCTAATCCGGGAACTTGGGCATCACTTCCTTCGCGAAAAGCTCCATTGACCGCATTACCCTGGAGTGCTCCATGCTGCCAAAGGACATGCTGGCTCCGAAGTACCCGATGCCGTGTTCGTCCCGCAGCTTGGCGATCCGCTGCACGCATTGGTCCGGCGTCCCGAAGTAGGCGGTAGTCTCCAGTTCCGACTCGTAGCTGGCGGGTTCGACGGTGCGGGTCCGGCGCCAGTGGTCCAGGTCCACGTTGATTTCATCGCCGTGGGTCAGGGTGCGCCGGTAACCGCCCAGATCGCGCACCCAGGTCAGGGATTGCCGCGGGTATTCCCGCGCAACCTGCGCGTCTTCGTCCAGGTACACGAACCGGAAGTAGGGCATCTCCGCCACCGACAGGTCCTTTCCTGCCGCGGCGCACCGCTCGGCATAAAGGGAGAACAGGCCCAGGTTATCGGCCTCCGGCGTGGAAAAGCTGGTCAGGATGGGCAGGTCTCGCGACACGGCGACGTCCACGCTGGCGGGGGTGCGAGAAACGGCCAAGTATACCGGCGGATGGGGCTGTTGCACCGGCCAGGGGGCGATTGTCAGATCTTTCACCTGGTAGAACTCGCCCTGAAAGCTGAAATCCGACTGGGTCCACAGCCCCAGGATGATGTCCAGGGCCTCTTGGGTTCGCGCGTCCCGGGTGTCAAAGTCGACGTTGAAGTTGCCGTACTCGTAGTCCGCCGAGCCGGGTCCCACCCCGAAGTCCAGCCGGCCGTTGCTGAGAACGTCCAGCATCGCGCTCTCCTCGGCCAGGAAAATGGGATTGTGGAAAGGCAAAACGCTGACGCCGGCCCCGATCCGGATCTTCTTGGTACGCGCCGCGATGTTGCACAGCAGCGGCATCAGGGACGGACAGATGCCGTACCGGCTGGAGTGATGCTCGGCAATCCAGATCGAATCAAACCCCAGCTCCTCGGCGTACTCAACCTGTTCCAGCATCTCGCCAAAAATCCGGCTCTGGGCGCCGGCCTCCGGCTCCGTCCAGGAACCCAACAAAAACAACGCAAACTTCATAATGGACGCATCCCTCCTTCAAGCTAGCCTGAACCGAATTCTACAGGTCTTTCAGGAAAATTGGACGCCAGCACATCCCACGCTTTCTCGTACATCCCGCACACCAGGACACTCATGGAACTCGTGCGGACAATCGCGAGCCGGTGCGCCAACTCCACACTGAATGTGCCGCTTATCGCAAAGCGAATTGGCGGCGGTGGTACCCGGCCCGTCTCGCTCGACGGCCAGACCGGTGAATCACCAGATGCCCACCGTACCTTCGGTTGTCGTCCGTTGAGTGGCTGATGGACAACCGGCTGGAGACCAACCCGGTGATCATCAGCACGCTGCCCATGCAGGACACCGACGACTTCTTCAACCGCCCGGGTCGCTACGGGGCGCACAACATCCACGAGAACCGCCCCGGCGCCCTGTCCCTGCGGTCCGACACCCTGGTCTACGCCACCTTCTTCAACGGCGGCATCCGGGTGTTCGACACCACCAACCCCTTCCAGCCTCAGGAGGTCGCCTACTACATCCCCCAGATGCCCGAGGGCGCCGACGCCAACGGCATCAACGACATCCACGTAGACGAAAACGGCATCATGTACGTGGTGGACCGGCTGCAGGGCGGGCTGTACATTTTAGAGCTGAATTTTTGATTGCCATCAGGCCCACGGGGATTGCAGGTCTCACCGTCGCGATCCCCAGACCGTCAGCTGTCCCTCACGGAAATCCCTGTGACGGCACATTGGTCCTATCCCATGTTGACGGTGGATTTGGTACGCCCGGCGATGTGGTTGAGCCGCGGAATCAGGAAGGGGCAGGCCAATGATATACTGGCACTCGCAGGCAAAGCTTCGCATTCACTCGAACGACATTTTGGCGTCAGTGGCCAACCGGGGGACCAAATGGCGACAGGTACGGCAGCAGAAAAAGTTACTTATCCGCACGATCCGCTTGACGTGGTCGTTAGAGGCTACGACTTCAGGCGAAGCATAGTCCGCGGTGTGCTTGAAAGCTATAACAGCAACTACGACTTTCTGGCCGAAGCAGTGCAAAACGCTGTAGATGCAATCGAGGATGCCGATCTTTACAAATGCAGTGGCCCGTTTCGGATCGACGTGACTGTTGACCTGAAAGAAAACAGCGTCTCGGTGCTGGATACCGGAGTGGGTATGTCGGAGCGTGATTTGGCGAGTGCAGTCGCGCCAAACGTGTCGATGAAGGCTGACCAACAAATAATCGAACGCAGGGGCAGCAAGCATTCCTACCGAGGCTACAAGGGAGTAGGGCTAACATTTCTTGCCTATGGTACCGATGACCTAAGACTTCACTCCAAAATGGAGGGTGAGGAACTCGTTGCATTACGGATGCGTTACGGAAATGCATGGGCACGTGGCGAACGCCAAGAACCTGCAGTGCTTGATGCGGATAATGACGGCTCACCGCTGACGGCGCTTAAGCGGGGCACGTACGTAAAGCTTCAATTCTCGGGGTCAACCCGGCCAAGGAGGCTTAGTGCCCTAACTTCGAACGTGGACGCATGGTCTGCAATTCTTCGAACGCGTACTGCGATAGGGCAAATTCTCATTGAACGAGAACCTCTTGTTGGTATCCAGTTCTCGTTGACCGTAATCAACTCGGATGGTGAGAAATCGACTCGAGAACTGGAACCAAGTTTTCTCTTTCCCCACCGAGTTGTCCGCAACCCCGCATTTCGCTTTCTCGACGTGGGAGAATATTACACTCGGCATCCGGAGGTGTCAGAAGTTCCGATCGAGTTCAGACGCCAAGATGGAATACATATCTTTTGGGATACTGATAGGATTCGGGCACAATTTTCTGAGGCCGAACGCGAGCGATGCAAAGACCCGTTGGACGCTTACGGTCCCACTCTATACGCCTTTGTTCCGTATCAAGGTGGAGTCTGGGGAGAGATGAACCAGATCCTCTCCAATTCAAACGCTAGGAGGTACCTTTCACCGGGACTCATCCTCGCGATAAACCGGCAAAGGTTGGCCGACCTGTTTCCCATCGATGCCACTAGGTACGAGGCTTTTAGCCGCAATGTTCTGGTAGTTGTTCACTTTGATAACGCTCAGCCGGACCAAGGACGCAAGACTGTCCAGGACGAAGTGCTTGATACTGCAAAAACCGCGGCGAATCGGGTGGTACAGTACTTGGCCAATCAGCGCTCGTTCCTCAGGCCTACCGGTGAAACTCCCTCTGCGCAGCAACGAGAGGTAGAGTTGAGCAAGCAGGACTGGGAATTCAACGTACAGAGCCATCGGCAACGTAAGCCTCTACATATCCCACCTGTGACGTATGCGAGCGAACCCTTGACCGAGCAAGATGTGGTGGCACTTTTCCACCAGTTGTGTGCGTTAAGGGTTTTTCCTGGCGTGCACTTCCTCGCAACGAGTCAGAGCCAAACCTATGATTCACTCATATTTTTTAGGTGCGACAGCAGCGATGCACGTTTGCAATTCAACCAATACTCATTGGGACTGGCGCCTTCCGTCCTTGGTGACAGCGACACATTCCGCACGCGCAATCTAACACTTGAATACAAGAACAATCTGGACAGCCTGATCGTTGATATGGATGACGAAAATAAGCCTAAACAATATCAGCATATCGATATTTGCGTCTGCTGGGGCACTGTCCAAGATAGTTTTCCCGGGTATGAACTCAAGACGATAGATTCCACCAACCTTGATCAGCGAGGCTATCCAGGAACAACCCACCTTCTCCAAAAGGATGGCGAGGCGCACGCGATTGAAGTGATCATGCTGAGCGCGCTCCGAGATCTGGTCGAGTCTGGGGAGCTTCCTTTGGACCAAGTCGCGTCGTTATGACTGGCGCGGCCCGACCTCCTCACCCCATAACCCGCCGCAACAGCGCCAGCGCATTTCCGCCGGCTATCTTCCTGACGTCCTCGTCCGTATAGCCACGGGCGATCAGGCCGCGGATGATGTTCTTGCCGTCGGCGGGCGACTCCAGGCCGTTCATGTAGCGCGCCGGCGTGGGGCCGGGGCGGCCCATCACCACCTCGCCCACGCCCACCGAGTCGCCGATGCCGGTGTCGGTACCGATGGCCACGTGGTCGATGCCCACCAGGTTGACCATGTAATCGTAGTGGTCCAGCACGCACTCGATGCTCTGTTCCGGGTCGTTGCTGAACCGGTTGGGCACGGCGGTTATCCCGATGACTCCGCCCTTCCGGGCGCAGGCCAGCAGCTCCTCGTCCTTCCGCAATCGGCGGGCCTGGAAACTGTCGCTGGACAGAGTGTAGGAACCGTCGTGGCTGAAGGTCACCGGGGTTTCCGATGCCTCGATGGCGTCCATGGCGGTGCGGAACGAGGCATGGGACACGTCGACCACCATCCCCAGCTCATTCATGCGCTGAACGACCTCCAGCCCGAACTCGCTGAGCCCGCCGTCGTTGCGCTCGAAGATGCCGTCGCCGATGTATGCCTTGCGACTGTAGGTCAGGCCGGCCAGGCGCACCCCCGCGTTGTAGAGCACGTCCACCAGGTTCAGCTCGTTGCCGATGGCCAGGTGCTCCACCGTGGGCAGGAACCCCACCTTGCCCTGCCCTTTGGCCGACTCGATCTCGGCCGCGTTGCTGACCTGGAGCACGTCGTCATGCCGCGCAATGTCCGAAATCATCATGCTGATCTCTTCCAGCAGATCGGCAAATCGGATGAAGGACATCTCGTTGGTGTGCAGCATCCCGCGAAAGACGTTGGCCGTCCCCACGGCGGTAAAGCCGCCCTCTCGTACCGCATCGTAGCCCCAGACGTAGCGGTCGCTGCGCAGGTACTCCCAATACCGGCTGAAGTCTTCAGGCAGGACCATCGGATGCTGGTGAAGGTCGATCATGACCGACTCCTCCATCAGGCGTTGGAACCGGATTTCCTGCTGGCGGTCCAGCGGCACGGTCATCGATGGGACACGGCCCACCTGACTGACGAAGTGGAAGCGGCCAAGGGTCATAATGCAACTCCGTTCGTTAACTCGCCCGTCCGCAGTTTGTCATCGCGCGCGAAGCGTGGCAATCCCGTTGGCAATGCGACGTTAAATGTATACGGTCGCCATCGCCCCGACGAGGTCGCCACGAACGCCCGTCAGCGTGCTCGCAATGATGGTCTTGCGGCAGTCGGTACGCGTGAGCATTCACGGCGACCACCGAGGAGAACTGGCGCCGGAAGCAGTCGGATGGTTCGACGGGCGCACACCCTCGAATTACCGCCTGGGTGTTGTCGATCATCATCCGGTCGATGGCGGTTGATGGCACCCCCGGCTTCTTCAGCCTGGATATGACAGCGCGGCTGAGCCACATATGGCGGTCGGTGCTCTGATCTCTGCCGGGAAACCCCGGAGAGCGGATACGGGACAGCACAACGTTCCGGCTGTGCGGCAGCATCATGCTGGATGCCAAACCCTCGTCCAATCGCTATTTCAGATAGTCGGTCCTGGGTAGCCGTATGTGCAGGTCGGCGCGGCCGAAGCGATTGTCTATGTCCCAGTTGGTCAACGACAATCAGTCCCGCCGGTTCAGTCCAGGCGACTACCGGACTCTTAACCGTGAATGGTGGGGGCGGGCGAGGGGGCTCTGCTGCCTTTTCGATGGGCGCGATACTGGTCGACTTTGCGTCGTTCGCGGGCTTTGGCATGGACCCCCGTCGCCGTTAGATTCCCAATGCCGCTACCCCCGCCTTGGCGATGGCCTCGTCGTCCAACCCGCTGGGCAGGCCTCCCACTCCGATGGCTCCGACTACCATCCCGTCGTGGAGAACGGCGACCCCGCCAGGTATCGCTATCAGCTGGGGATCCCCAAAGGACTCGAGCGACCGGCCCGAGCTGCTGAGTTGCTCGGCGAAAGCGGCGGTATCCATGGAGCGGACCGCGGAGGTGTAGGCCTTGCGAACGGCGAAGGTGGGCCTCAGGCAGCGGTCCATCCGGGCGTAGGCCAGCAGGTTTCCGGCATCGTCGACCACGGCCATGTCGACCTTGCGCCGGTCAGGATCCCGGTTGTAATCGGCGATCATGGCCGAAATGGCGTTCTGGGCCTGTTCCAGGCTGATCATGGGCTTGTTGTACATATCGTCGACCTCCGTGAAGCTGTCGTTGGAAACTGCGCCGCTCTCGATTGCTACCAGGCTGCTGTTCGTTCGGGCGTTGAGTTTGGAGTTAGTCTATCTGCTCCCTGGTGCTGCGGTAAACCCGGGGACTGTTCCAACCCCGCAGGACCGCGTAGCTATCGATCCAAGACCGGTGATGCCGATGCCCCTTGGTCCGGATATGGTCTTCGGCTCCCACCGGGATGCCGTGCTTTCGCCGGTGGCAGTCACCGGCCAGGATTTCCCGTTCGGCGTGCCGGAAGACTTCGATTTACCTCCTCTCGTACAATCGATTTAGATTGCCTAGTCGATCCGGGTCCAACTCCTTTCCCTGCAAAGCCGGATGGTCGGGGCCGTACCGATGGGACCGGAACACCCCGTTGGCCATGCCGAATTGGGACGGAACGACGAAGGGGCTGATGAATTCCCACACTATCTCGTTTCCGGGGGTTGCCTCGAACAACCTGCCGGTAAGACCCTCGGTTATCAGAGTGTTCCCGTTGGGTAAGCGTTGCGCCCCGCCGGTGAAGTGAGTGAAGAAGGAGACCATCGGCAGGCCCTGGTACTGCCACACGATCTCGCTGGTGGACGGATCCACCTCGATCACCCGAGAGTAGCTTAATCCCCGACGGTGGCAACCGTTGTCCAGCAGCAGCACGTGGCCGTTGTCCAGGTAGGTGGGATGATGTTGATGGGATATGTTGCCCCGTCCCCACTTCCATGCAATCTGCCCCGTTGACCGGTCCACCAACGCCACAGTGTCGAGGATGCGGAAGCTGATCAGGAAGGTGCTTCCGTCAGGCGACGCCGTTAGATCGTTCGCGCCTCCCCAGGCGTCGCGCCGCTCCAGGGGGCAAATAACGTCCGTTTCCAGATCCAGGTGGTCGGCGGACCGCCATACGTTCACCTCGACGCCATCGGGTGTAACCTCCGCCACCTGGTCCCCGAGCATCTGCTCCGGGTCGCTGGCAGTGGTAAAGCCGCCTTGGACACTGCGGGTTAGTTCCGCGGATATCCGGTCGCGCTGCAACAGGATCAGGTTGTTGCCGTTGGGAAGCCGGTCGTGGCGCCGCAGGCTGGGGTTGTAGTACTCCCAGACCAGCCTGCTGTCCCAGTCCAGTTCCCGGATGTGGTCGGCACCCGGAGGGTTGGACCCTTGATCTCGGAAAAGCAGGTTGCCATTGTCCAACAGGAAGCCGTAGGCGATGCCGCCGGGATGGTGCCAACGGTGAACGAAGTTGCCTTCCATGTCGATCAGGTAGGCGTCGTCGCCGCCGTTGGGCGAGAAAAGAGTGTAACCCCGGTACGCGCCGGCAGCGTGGTAACGGACCAATCCCGTGGGACGGTAGGACGTATTCATGCGGTGCTCCTCTTGGTTGCCTGAACTAAAGCTACCGCCACAACGAAGGCGCGACGGGTATCGGACCGGGCTACGGGGGCGTCGCTGCGCCAACCGGTGAAAATCTGGCATCAATCCCAAGGCTTCGGGGCTGGCTAACCGACCGGCTGCGCGAGACCGACAAGAGGATACTGGACGCGAGACCGATGGTAAACTTGGCCCGACCTCTCGCCTTGTTACCGGCCGGGGGCCAGGAGCCGACTCGAATGCGTATCGGGGTACCCGATCTGGTTTCCAACTCCTACTTTCCCGCGGTTGCCGCCATAGACTTGGGGTTTTTCCAGGCCCAGGGAATAGACGCGGAGTTGGAGATGGTCTTTCCGGTGGGCAGGGCCATGGAAGCATTGCGGGACCGTAGGATCGACTTTGTGGCCGGTCCCGCCCACGCCACCCTGTCGGCATTCCCCGGCTGGCAGGGTAACAGTTCAGAGTTGCGGGGAAATGAGCAGTTGACGGCAAGCGGCGAGAGGATTTAGACCCTGGGCGCGCCAGGTGCCGAAGAGAGCGGCCAAGGTCATCTTGCTCTGTGTGCCTTGCTCCGAGCGGGTGCCGCCGCTGATCTTGCGACTGATGACCAGGTGGCGCAGGCTGCGCTCGGCGGCGTTGTTGTCCGCTGGCACGTCCGGTTCGGCCACAAAGACCAAGAGTTCCTTGAGGTGGCGCTCGATGCGTCGGCACAGCTTGGCCTGGGTTGCCAACGGGTCGTGCCGGAAGGGTTGACCGAGGGCCAGCAGTTGTCGTTCCAGGGCCAGTTGGGCGGTGCGCCGCCGCTTGGCCTGGGGATGAGTGCAGGCTTTGGCCCGGTCGTAAATCCCGTGGACAGCGTCGGCCCACCTGGCCAGTGGCGTATCATCGGGGTAGAGGGTGCGCAGGTCATGGATGTCCCGCAGCAGGTGGGCCCAGCAGCGTTGCTTGGGGCCATCGTAATGGTGGTAGGCAGCGTAGAAATCGCTGACCAATACTCCGGAGAAAGCATCGCTCAGGGCTTCATCCACCACCGTCTTGCCCCGGCCCCGCCGCAGAAAATACCGCTCGGTGGGGGTGCTGAAGGTCCACGCGTAGCCGTTGTGGCCGTCCTCCCGCCCGCCGGTCTCATCGGCGTGGACCACCGGACTGCCCCGGATGCGTTCCACAATGCCCGCCACCACCGCCTGGGCTTTTCGTGCCACCTGGTGCGTCGCAGCTACGATGGCCCCCAGGCTGAGGCGTAACCCGTGCACGGCGTCCAGATACCACCTGATGCTGCGGACGGGCAGCCGGGCCTCCTCCCGCAAGGCGGCAATCAGGCTGATGATGTTGACCCCCAGACGCTGCTTGCCCAGTGCCACGTCGTCCGTTGCCGCTCGGGGCGTCCAGTGGCGTCGGCACCGGGGACAGGTGCGGGCGATATAGACGTGCTCGGTAACCTGCACCGGAACCTGGGGCAGGTCAATGACTTCCCGAGTGCGCTGGGCCCAACCGCCGGACAACCGGGTCCCGCAGTCGGGGCACTGATCCACCGTGTGTTCTACCCGCTGGGTGGGCGTCATACGGGCCCGGGCAAAGCCGTGGGGCCGCGGCTTGCGTGGCAATTTGGGCTGGGCAGGCTTCCGGTCGGCTTTGGGTTTCAGACCGGGCATACGTCGGGGACCGCTGGGTTTGGCCGGCCCTTCCAGCTGGGCAATCCGTTTCTCCAGGCGCTCGATGATGGCCTGCTGCCGGACGATGATGGCGATGAGGACATCCCGGTCGGCAGTGGCGAGGTCGATTTCCCGATCCATATCCGTCATATGACATAACCACCGCCGGTAGCGCCAGTGCCCCGCAACCCTCTTTCGACCAATTTACCTCACCAACTCTGAACTGTTACCTGGCAGGGCGCTAAGTTGCTGGCCGCCCTGTCCCAGCATACCTTCTGGCTTCTGGTGTTGCGCTCCGACCTGGGAGTCCCGCTGGGGGACGTTGCAGCGGTCAAGGGCTTGCGCATCGGGGCAGTCCCCGGGCCCGACGCCACGCTGCGCCGGCTGCTGGCCCAAGCCGGCGTGGATCCTACGCGAGACGGTGTGACATTGGCACCGGTACCCGGAAGCGGCGATGCCGGCGTTTCCTTCGGCGTCCACGCCGCCCGAGCCCTGGAGGAGGGGATAATCGACGGGTTCTGGGCCAACGCGATGGGAGCCGAAGTCGCGGTGCGTAGCGGGATAGGCAGCGTGGCGCTCGACCCGAGGCAAGGACTCGGTCCGCCGGCAGCGAGGGACTTCACCTTTGCGGCGTTGGTAACCACCGACCGGCTGATTGAAGACGCTCCCGCCGCCGCCGCGGGAGCGGTTCGCGCGATCGTGGATGCGCAGCGGGCGCTGCGGTCCGATCCGTCTCTGGCAGCCGGGATCGGCCACCGGCTGTGCCCACCGGGTGAAGCCACATTGATCGAGGACCTGGTCCGGCGTGACGCGCCCTATTACGTCGCAGAAATTTCTCCGAACTCTGTAGCCAACCTGAACGAGTTCTCCCGAAATGTCAGCCTGCTCTCCGGGGACATAGCCTATTAGCAGGTGGTGGCCACCCAGTTCGCTCATCTCTGGACAGAACAGTAGGTGCGCCCGATGAAAGTGGATATCAGGGTACCCGTCGGCCTGCCGATCCAGGAGACCGCCGATTTCATCGCGGGATGCGAGGCCGCCGGATTTGCCGGAGTTGGTGTCCACGACCACCAGCACAGTGGGCGGGACGTCTTTCTCACTCTGGCCTTGGCCGCCGAGCGGACCTCCCGGCTGACCTTGTACCCAGCGACCTCCAATCCGGTCACCCGGCATTCGATGGTGCTGGCCTCGCTGGCCCACTCCCTGGAGGAGATCGCGCCCGAACGGGTGCGCCTGACCGTGGCTCCCGGCTACCTCGCTGTCGGCAATATTGGCCGGCCCCGGGCCACGGTCGATGTCATGCGACGGGCCATCACCACTATTCGCCGCCTGCTGGGGGGCGAGAGTATGGAATTCAACGGAGTCGAAACCCGGCTGCGCAACGTAAGCTACCGGCCGACACCAGTATTCATGACCGCCGCCGGTCCACGGATGGTGGAGTTGGCCGGTGAAGTTGCCGACGGCGCCCTGTTGCTCGTCGGCCTCCATCCAAAAGCGGTCGACGCGGCCCGCCGCCAATTGGAAATCGGCGCGGCGCGGGCCGGGCGCAACCTGGACGGTTTCCAGACGATCTTCATTACCCCAACGACGGTGTCGCATGACGGCCCGGCCGCCCGTCGCTTTCCCCAACAGTGGTTCCGGCCCGGCCAACCGTACCTGAAATACCCCAGCGTCTCCAACCTCGTCTGGTTGCGAGAGGCCGGCATTGACTTGGCCGACGATTTCGTCCCAGAGAGCATCGGCGACGCTCAGGCGGCCGAAATATGCGATTCCTTCGGTCTATTCGGCACACCGGAGGAGTGCTTGGCCAGACTGAAGAGGGCCAGAGACGAATCGTGTATCAATCACGTCTTTATCTTTCCCACCCACACCCAAGAGGGTGGTTACGACATGCCGCGGGCCGAGGTGGACGCCTTCCAAGAGATAATAATCCCGGGTCTGGGTGCCTTTTAGTAGCGGTTCTCCAGGGCTTTTTGGTTGGCGGCCGTTTTGGAAAAACAACAGCAACAATACCTTGGGCATCTTTGGAGGGCGAGTCTCGGACCGATTCCGGGACGACGGTAGCGAGGCGAACAGGACTGGTTTGCTCCCAAAACTGGACCAGTGGAAATCCGAGTTTTGTGGGATGAACTGGAGCGACTGACCGAGAGAATCGTCTGGTGAGGTGCTCTCGGCACTCCCCAGCTGGACTTTGCGCATTTCAAGCGGCGTAAGCGAGGGAATCTACAAGCCGGTGGTACAGGGCGACGGGGAGTTCCTGCGTATCGAGGCTGGCCGCTCGGCTTTGTACAATCAAGCGGCATAGGCTAGCGTGTCGAGCATCCTGCGGTACAAGAGGCGCGGGACTTTTATCGATTCGTGCTCGCGCTCGGACGGCATAAAAGTACCCTGCTGCACCCAGAGGTGTCGTCTGACCAGGGCGATGGCGTCGGCGAAGGAAGGGCTGGTCTTGTCATACCATGCCGTGGTGCGCGGAGCCATGCCACCCTGCTGACCGATCAGGATATCCGCCGCCAGCGTCACCACGCTGAACAAGCCAAAGAGCGCGGGGGTGGTCCGCGCGATGGCTCGTTCCGACCACTGGCGCTGGGTTTCCATGCCCAGGTGAGCCCGCAGCTCCTCAAAGGTCACCTCGACCTGCCACCGCAGCAGATACCACTGCAATATCCGCAGCGGTTCCGCCGCGACGTCGGTGCATAGCAAGGCATAGGGCCCGCGGCGCTCCGCCAGGTATCTGACGACGACCCAACGTATGGGAAGGCGCGGCGGCCCGCCGTGGTACCACAGCGCCACGCCCGAAGCGAGCTCGACCATGGTGGTACTGCCGTCGGAACCGGTGGCGCGGTAGGGGGTCCATTGGGTAGCGGGATCGTCCAGTACCGCAGTGGGATTGGGCAGTCGCGCTCCGACCACCCGGGGCCGCCCGATCTGGCCGGGCCGCCGCGCTGGCGCGGGCTGGTGCAGGGACGCATCCTTGCGCAGTTTGGTGACGACGACAACGGGCTTCGACATGCCCTGGCAATGCCGCAGGAACTCCCGCTTGGCGTAGCCGCCATCGGCCACCACCACCAGGTCCCGGTCCGGCAGCCACCGGCGCCGGCAGACCAGCATCTGCTGGGCGTAGTCGGTGACCGTCTTGTGCCGGCGGCCTTTGCGTCGGTCATAGCGGGCCGACACCACCAGCGCGGTCAAAAACGGCAGCGCCCAGTGTCGACCCGCCCATCCGATACGCGTCAGCAACATCAGGCTCACCCATTGCAGTCCGGGAGTCATCACCACCTGGTCGTCGGTGGAGCGTACGGGATCCCGGTACCGCCCCTTGGCCGCAATCTTCCGGCCCCAGCGTCGTTCCACCGTCTCGTCAATGCCGAACACCAACGGCTCGGTGGACGAACCAAGGCGCCCGGCCACCAGCAGCAACAGCACCCGGCTCAGTCGCAGTGGCGACCACTGGGCGCGGTTGAGCACGTGGTGATAGATGGCGAAGTCGCCGTGCTGCCCAATCCCCAGGATGTTGAGGGCGGAGGACACGGTGCGCTTGCCGGGAGACAGGATCGCTCCTACCGCCAGGAGTTGAGCCTTGCGCCAGGTCCTGGGGTCAAACAGGTGCTCAAAGGGCAGCAGCAGGGTTACTATGACTGCGGGCAGGGTAGGCATGCTCGACCTCTTGTAGTGATTTGGTCGAGCTTACCCTGTTCTTATAATTCTGCTAGCTTTTGTACAAAGTCGAGGGCTGGCCAAAGGGCGGGTGGAGCGTACGGCAGGAACCTTGCAAGACCGGTTGATCACGGAACTCCGGCAGGCCGGAGCAACCACCATGGAGCAGGCTAACACCGTACTGAAGCAGTTCCTGCCCCGGTTCAGCCGGCGTTTCCAGGTTCCCGCCCAGTGCTCTGATCCGGCATTCCGACCCTTGCCGTCCGATCTGCACCTGGGGCAGGTCCTGTGCTTCAAGCACAAAAGGAGAGTGGCTCGGGACAACACCGTGAAGTTCCAGAGGCACACCCTGCAGTTGCTGCCTGGTCGACGTCGTCGCTCCTACGCAGGAGCAGTTGTGTTGGTGTTGCAAGGCCTGGACGGCCGGCTGTCGTTGCAGCATGAGGGACGCATCATTGCAACCCAAATGGCACCGCCAAGTCCAGGATCGCTGCGAAACGGCCTCAAGCCTTCCTCAGGCGATGCCAGCCCGTCTCCGAACCCCAAAGGCCTCAGTGAACCTCGGGAAACGGCCCATGATCCACTGACAATGGTGGCTGTAGAAAACGGCCACGGCTCCGACATCCACGATGAAGACGTGGTTGCCATGACGGTGACCACTTCACCCAGGAGGCCGACGTTTCTGCAACAGGCCCGATGGGACGCGATCCAGCAGGCCAAGCTCGAGGGCATGTCCATTCGCCGGATGGCAAGGGAGTTGGGTCTCCACCGAGACACCGTGAGGCGATACATCGATGCCGAAAGTCCACCGACACGGCGGTCGCCGGCGACGCCATCGGCACCGACCTTTGATACGATGCCAGGATAGACCCAGTGACATTTTTGCTGAACACTTAGCCGGACATTTTCCCTGAACGTCGACAGGCGTAAGCCAGGGAATCTGCAAGTCGGTGGTACAAAGCGACCGGGAGTCCCTGCGTATCGAGGCTGGCCGCCGACAGTGGAAAACTCTCCGACGCCAGCCACAGTTGGCGTCGCACCAGGGCGATGGCGTCCACGAAGGTCGGCGACAGCTGGTCGTACCAGGCCGCCCTGCGCTGGGTCATGGGACGCCGTTTTTGCAACGAGACGGCGGCCAGGGCGGTCTAGGAGAAGATCCCCAGCAGGACGGGCGTGGTGCGGGCGATGGCCAGGTCGGACCACTGGCGCTGGGTCTCCACGCCCAGGTGGGTACGCACCTCCGGGAAAGTAACTTCCAGTTGCCCGCGCAGGACAAACCATTCCAGGATTTGCTGCGGGTCCGCCGCGGGGTCGGTACCGAGCAAAGCCTACGGAGTGCAGGCGCCCTGGGGATCGCGGATCAACCCCCCAGCAAATGAGGACGGGAGGTTTGCCGGAGCGGTACCAGACCGCCGTCTCGGAGGTGAGTTCCACTGTGGAGGTGGTGCCGTCATATCAGGCCACTGTGGCGCTGGCCCACCTCACGTTGGCCTGGTCAAGGAGGGCTTGGAGCGAGGGTCGCCGCGCGCCTTGCCGCGGGGGGCGACCCTGCTGACCCGGTTGACGAGGCGGCGCGGGCGCATCGCGGGCCGCGTCCCGCCGCAATCTGGCGATGAGGGTTACCGGCGGGGCCAGGGACTAGCAGCAGTGGAGCAGGTCCAGAGTGGAGCCGGTCCAGGACGGCGTAGCCCTCGGCGCGGTACTACCACCAGCGGGCGCTGCGGCAGCCAGCGGCGCAGCTGCAAGATCATCTGCCGCGCCCAGTCGGTGCGCTTTTTGTGGCGGCATCCCGGCTGGTGGTACCCGGCTGGTGATAGTACCGCGCCGATGGCGCCAGCACCGTGAGCACCGGTAAGGCCCCAAGTAGCCCATCAGGGTCAAGGAAATGGCGTCCGGCCCAGGGTACCTGGCCCAGCCACAGCAGAGAACTCCCGCGCCGACCGCTGGCCTTGACCAGGTAGCTGCGGCTGGAACGCACCGCGTCCCGGTAGCTGCCCCGACCTTGGATCTGAGGACCTTGGATCTGAGGACCGCGACGCCGTTCCAGGGTTTCGTGATTGGTAAAAGGCTCGTATGCCGCAGATCAGCGGGCCGTCGCTGTGATCCAGGTGCTGGAGCAGCAGCAGCAGGACGCGGGCCGCCTCACCAGGCGACCACACCGCCCGATTGAGCACCTCATGGTAGCCGGCGTAGTCCTGTGGGTCGCTGCGGCCCATGACGCGCCGCGCCGCAGCTACGGTGCGCTGGCCCGGGGTCAGGATCGCGCCCACCAGCAGCACCTGGGCTTTCCGCCAGGTTGGGTTGGTAAACAGCGTCGCGAAGGGAAGGAGCAGCGATACCATGGCATCGGGCCGGGTGAGCATGGCTGGGCCTTTAGTGAGATATGGGTCAAGCCAGCTTACCCGGTCTTTATATTTTTTTCTAAATTTTGCGCAAAGTCCAGCTTTGGCGCCTCCCTTTCGGGCCTCCCGTACCAGGTCCGGCGAGAAATCACACCGGGTCTGCGGAGCGTCGCGGAAGGGTTGTTCGTCCCCCTGTTCTTCGCGTCTGCCGGGTTGCAGTTCAGCTTCTCTTTTGTAACCTTACCGATCTGGACTATGGCAGCCCTGGCGCTGATCCCGTTGTTCGGTAACTTCGTCGGGGCATTCATCGGCGCCTACGTGTCTCGCCTCACCGTACCTTACGCAGTAGCATCGGGACTGATTGGGAAAGGTGTGGCCGAGATCGCCCTGCTGCTGGTGCTCTGGGATACCGGCGTGATCGACGAGGTGGTGTTCTCCTTCCTGATCCTGGTGATGTTCTGCTACATCATGCTCATGCCGCCCGTCATCAGCTTCGCCGTCAATCAGGCCAGCCGCCGGGAAGACCTGCCGGCCGAACTCAGTGACATCCCTCACGGCATAGTCCATTTCGCCTTGGACAACATCACCGTCGACGACATCCTTGACCGCTCCCGTCGCCACCCCGATCCTTCCGTGTCGGTCCGCGACTTCACGGATCGATGGACGATGCCGAACCAGCACGATTACGTCGTTGTCGAAAAAGGATCTCTGGTCGGCATCGTTTCGTTGTCCACTTTCAGGTATCTTCCAAAGGCTTTTTGGACTGGGACCTCCCTCAAGGACATGTTACGCCGGCAAACACCGCTGGCTTGGCCCGACGAGCACATCGAAGACGTCCTCCAAAGAATGACCGAGACCTCGTTATCGATCATCCCCGTGGTGGAAAGGGAGACCGAAAAATTCATTGGCGCCGTAACGCGGGAAAAGATCGTGGAACTGATGATGAACGAGTTCCGCGGTAACAGTTCAGAGTTGAGGGGAAGTGAGCAGTTGACGGCAGGCAGCGATGGGGTTGAGAGCTTGTGCTCGCCAGGTGCCGAAGATTGAGGCCAGCGTCATCTTGGTGTCGGTGCCCTGCGCTGAGCGGGTGCCCCCGCTGACCTTGCGGCTGACCACCAAATGGCGCAGGCTGCGCTCGGCGGCATTGTTGTCCGGCGGCACTTCCGGTTGGGCCACGAAGACGAAGAGTTCCTTGATGTGCTTCTCCATGCGTCGGCACAGTCTGGCCGGGACGGCCGACGGGTCGTCCCGGAATGGACGGCAGAGGGCCAGCAGTCGCCTTTCCAGGGTCAGTTGGGCGGTGCGGCGTGGTGGTTCTGAAGGGTGGGTAAAGGTCGTGGCCTGACGGTAGAGTTGGTGGACGGCGTCAGCCCACTGGGCCAGTGATCTATCATCAGGGTAGAGGACACGCAGGTCGTGGATGTCCCGCAGCAGGTGAGCCCAGCAGCGTTGCTTGGGACCGTCGTAATGGTGGTAGGCGGCATAGAAGTCGCTGACCAGCACGCCAGCAAACTCCTTGCCCAGGACTTCGTCGACCACGGCCTTGCCCCGACCACGCCGCAGGAAGTACCGCTGGTCGGAGGTGCTGAAAGTCCACACGTAGCCGTTGTGTCCGTCTTCACGCCAGCCGGTCTCATCGGCGTGGACCACTGGGCTGCCGCGGACGCGCTCCAGTATGCCCGCCAGTTCGGTCTGCGCTTTGCCCGCCACGGTGCGTGTGGCATTTACGATGGCGCCCAGGCTGAGGCGCAGCCCGTGCACGGTGTCCAGGTACCATTGGATGGTGCGTAACGGCAGCCTGGCCTCCTCCCGCAGGGCTGCAATCAGGCTGATGACATTGACCCCCAGACGCTGCTTGCCCATCACCACGCCGTCCAGTTGTGCTTTGGGAACACAGCAGCGTCGGCACTGTGGACAGGTGCGGGCCAGGTAAACGTGCTCGGTTACCTGCGCCGGAACCTGGGGCAGGTCGATGACCTCCCGAGTGCGCTGGGCCCAGCCTCCGGACAAGTGGGTCCCGCAGTCGGGACACTGCTCCACCACATGCTCCACTCGGTGGGTGGGCGTCATGCGGGATCGGGCAAAGCCGTGAAACCGGGGTTTGCGTGGCTCCTTGGGACGTGCTGGCTCCCGGTCCGCTTTGGGCTTCAGACCGGGCATCCGGCGGGAGCTTTGGGGTTTGGCTTGGCCTTCCAACTGGGCAATCCGCTTCTCCAGCCGCTCGATGATGGCTTGCTGGCGGACTATGATGCCAATCAGGACATCCCGGTCAGCTGCCCTGAGATTGATTTCGGTATCCATCCCAGTTATATGACATAACCACCGCCCCCAAAGCCAGCCACCCGCAAACCAAGTTCGCCCAATTCACCCCACCAACTCTGAACAGTTACTTTCCGCGGCGAGCACTGAGGAGTTGCCGGACACGATGCTATAATCCCCGGTTGTATCGTGACCATAGCCGGCCCGCTAACATGCTATGCCTGACCGAGGAGGAACTGAATTGCCCGCCCGCACAATGTTCGAAAAAATCTGGGATGCCCACGTGGTTCACGAAGAACCGGGCCAGCCCTCGCTAATCTACATTGACCTGCACCTGGTGCATGAAGTCACCTCGCCGCAGGCCTTCGACGGTCTCCGCATGGCCGGCCGCAAGGTACGTCGGCCCGACCTCACCGTGGCCACCGTCGACCACAACACCCCCACCTGGGAACTGACCCGCCCCATCGTCGACGAGATCTCCAAGGCCCAGTTGGACGCCATGGAGCGCAACGCCGCCGAGTTCGGTCTTCCCCACTTCTACGATCGCTTCAGCGAGAACCAGGGCATCGTCCACATCATCGGACCCGACTTGGGCTATACCCTGCCCGGCAAGACCGTCGTGTGCGGCGACAGCCACACCTCGACCCATGGCGCGCTGGGCTGCCTCGCCGTCGGCATCGGCACTTCCGAAGTCGAGCACGTCCTCGCCACTCAGACCCTGCGCCAGTTCAAACCTCGTACCATGGAGGTGCGCGTTGACGGCGAGCTGCCCAACGGCGTCTCCGCCAAGGACGTGATCCTGGGCATCATCGGCCAGATCGGCGTCAACGGCGGCACCGGACACGTCATCGAGTACACCGGCGAGGCCATTCGCGGCCTGTCCATGGACGGCCGTATGACCGTGTGCAACATGAGCATCGAAGCCGGCGCCCGCGCCGGAATGATCGCCCCCGACGACACCACCTTCAACTATGTCCGCACCCGCCCCTACGCTCCCAAAGGCGCGGAGCTCGAAGCCAACATTGAGGAATGGCGTGGCTTGGCAACCGACCCCGGCGCCGCCTACGACCGCACCGTCGTCATCAAAGCCAGCGATCTGGCGCCATTCGTTACGTGGGGCACCAAGCCCGACATGGTCGCGTCAATTACCGACCGGGTCCCCGACCCCGCGTCCTTCGAAACCACCGCCGAGCGCGAAGCCGCCGAGCGCGCACTGGAATACATGGGCCTGGAACCCAACCAGCGCATCGAGGACATAAGGATCGACCGCGTGTTCCTCGGCGCCTGCACCAACGCCCGGCTCGACGACCTCCGCGCCGCCGCCAACGTCATCCGCGGCCGCCAGGTGAGCTCCGACGTTTACGCTATGGTCGTCCCTGGTTCCGCCCGAGTCAAGGCCGAAGCCGAAGCCGAGGGCCTCGACCAGGTGTTCAAGGACGCAGGGTTCGACTGGCGCATCGCCGGATGCTCCATGTGCCTCGGCATGAACCCTGACATCCTGGATCCCGGCCAGCGTTGCGCCTCCACGTCCAACCGCAACTTCGAAGGACGCCAGGGCAACGGCGGCCGCACTCACCTGGTCAGCCCTGAGATGGCCGCCGCCGCTGCCATCGCAGGCCATTTCGTCGACGTGCGCGATTTCTAGGCGCACCTGTCGGACGCCATGACCGCCGGAAATTCCCGCTCTTCTACCAAGAGGTAAATACCAATGAAACCCTTTGTGCAACTGGAAGGCGTCGTCGCCCCCCTTGACGCCGTCAACGTCGACACCGACATGATCATCCCCGCCGTGTACCTCAAGAGCATCGAACGCACCGGCTTCGGCCCGCACTTGTTCGACCGCTACCGGTACAACGAAGACGGTTCGGAGAACCCCGATTTCATCCTGAACCAGGACGCCTATCGCAGCTCCCGGATCTTGGTCTCAGGACCCAATTTCGGCTGCGGTTCTTCCCGCGAGCACGCGCCGTGGGCTCTGGAAGACTACGGCATCAGGTGCGTCATCGCCCCGAGTTTCGCCGACATCTTCTTCAACAACTGCTTCAAGAACGGCCTGCTGCCCCTGACACTGCCCGAAACCGACGTCCGGCGCATCATGGATAAGGCCAAGGACAATCCCGGCTTCCAGATCACCGTCGACCTCGAAGCAAAGCAGGTCCGTGACATGGACGAGGAGATCGTCATGGACTTCGAGGTCGATGACTTCCGCCGCTACTGCCTGCTGAATGGCCTGGACGACATCGGCCTCACCCTCCAGCATGAGGACGCCATCACCGCCTTCGAGGCCCGACAAAGCTAACCATCTCAGCCCATACAAACCGAAAACGCTCCGGCGAAATCGCCGAAGCGTTTTCTTTTGCCTGATCGCCTCGGTCTTCACCTTTGCTTCACGAATTTGCGTAGCGTCGGCGCGATCCTGTCCGGCGCCTCCTCGGCCAGAAAATGGCCGCAGTCCGCGAACTCGTGGACCTCGCAGTCGGACAGGCTCACCCACCATTGGCCCAGTTCTTTCCTCCGGAACGCAATGTCTTTCAGCCCCGACAGCACCAGGGCCGGCTTGTCCGCGAACACCTCTCGTCCACTCCAAATCTCAGCCATCCAGTCGCTGGCTCCGATGATATGACCCGGCAGTGCGGCGCACGCTTCCCTGGCGGCCGGAGTAGGCAGGGCTTGGCGGTAGTGCCGCATCATCTCTGGATTGATCGCCGCTTCGTTTCCGATGGCCTTAGGCACCACTTTGTTCACGAAGCAGTTGAGCCGCTTGATCATGAATTGACCCACCCAGCTCCCCATCAACCGACTGAACCGAACAAAGTGGCCTTCATCAGCCACCGGCCAGCACCAGGTGTTGGCGATTGCGATTTTCTTTACGCGATCGGGGTGCTGTCTAGCGAACTCCAAGCCCATCGGCCCTCCCCAGTCCGTCATGAAAAGGGTGGCGTCGCGCACGTCCAGCTCTTCCAGGAGGGCGGTCAGCCGTAGGGCATGCGCCCGTGGGTGGTGGTCTGCCGGGATTTCGCTGCGCGATGACAGCCCAAACCCGATGTGGTCGGGTGCGATACACCTGAATTCCCGCCTCAGTGCCGTAATCAGGTGACGGAACTCAAAGGACCAGGATGGATTGCCGTGTACGAACACTATGGGCGTTCCCTCGCCCTCGTCGACGTAGTGCATCTGGTGTCCGTCTGGCGTCCGGTACCACTGGCTGGCGAACGGGAACAGCTCGTCCGAAACCCAACTCGGCCGCACCGGCGTCGCGCCGTTCCGCATCACCTCATCCACCCTTCAGTGTCGCGCCAGACGGTCGAATGCCGCCCGGTCGGGTCCCGCTGCCGAATTCGGTCACTGGTTGGGTCCTTCGGTCCCGAACCATTCGCGGACCCGTTCGGCGTAGTCGGTATCGTACCTCTGCATCCTCCCCTGGCGGACCTGCTCGTCCAGCGACGGGCGGCGCACCCCCCGAGGCGACAGCGGAGAGTACCCGACAATTTGCGCCTCTTCCAGCGCGGCGATTTCGCCGTCTGTTCTGCCCAATAAACCGGCTAACATGTCCCTGTTGTGTTGCCCCATTATCGGCGCCGGCATGGGGGCTATCGCCGGCGTGCCCGACAGTTTCCACGGCCGTCCGGCATACGGGAGCGGCGGCATCCCAGTCTCCGGATGGTGTTCCACCACCTCGTAGAAGCCCCGCTCCTTCAGGTGCTCGTTGAACAGCAGGTCGCCGCTGTCCATCACCACGCCGGCCGCCACACCCGCGGCCTGGAGCCGGTTCATCAGGTCATGATTGTCGTGGCCTCGTGTTTCAAAAGCCAGCATTTTGTCCAATTCCGCGCGCCGTTGGATACGTCCCAGGGCGTCCGCATACCGGTCGTCCACTGCCCAATCTTTCCGGCCCATCACTCCGCAGAGCGCTTGCCACGCCTCATCGCTGTCCACGGCGATGGCGATCCAACGGTCATTCCCGGCGCACGGATAGCAACCGTGAGGCGACATCGCCGGGTCTTCGTTCCCAATCCGATCCTGCACCCGCCCGTTCACCGTCCAATCCAGCAGCGCCTCCGGAATAGTCGCGCTGCAGGTCTGGGTCTGCGATACGTCGATGAACTGCCCCCGACCCGTGTTCAGGCGATGCATCAACGCCAGCATCACCGCGGCGACGGTGTGTTCCCCGGCCGTGTAGTCGGTGAAGGGTATCTCCGACATCACCGGGCCACCATCACGATATCCGGTGATGTACGCGAGGCCGGCTGCCCCCTCGGTGGCCGGACCGGTCGCCCCGAAGTTAGCCCACGGTCCCTCGAACCCGTACCCGGTGGACGACACCATGATTATGTCCGGCCGCATTTTGCGCAGGTCCTGGTACTCCAGGCCGAAGTTGCGAATAACTCGCGGCGTGAAATTCTCCGCAAAGACGTCGGTCACGCCGATCAGGTCCCGCAACACCGCACGGCCTTCCTCCCGGCTCAGGTCCAGCGTCAGGCCGAGCTTGTTCCGATTCTGCTCGTAAAAGTTAGCCCCGCGGTTCCAGAAATCGCCTTCTACCTCGTTGTGGTACAGGGAGTCCGTCCGGTAGCTTTCCAGTCGCTGCACCGACTCCAGCCGTATCACCTGCGCGCCCATATCACCCAGCCACTTCATCGCCGAAGGAATGGCGATCAGCTGACCCATTTCGACAATTCGTACCCCTTCCAGTGGACCAGCCATTTCAGATCACCTCCGACGCCCGCAGCCACGCCAGTTCCTGCGCACCGTACCCCAGGCTACCCAGCACTTCCCCGTTGTGTTCTCCCAGTTTAGGTGCGTCGGTTTGAAGTTCCCACGGGGAATCCCCCATCAGAAACGGAGCGCTGGGGAAGGTGATCTCGCCAAGCTCCGGGTGCGCCAACGGCACGTAATACTCCCGGGCCTGTATCTGAGGATTGTCTACCGTTTCGTCAGGCGAATCGATCACCCCGTAGATGAACCGCTTCTGGTGCGCCGCGTAGAACATTTCCTGCTTGCGCTTGCTGGCGAAAATGTTGTCCAGAATGCCTCCCAGGGCCTCCGCGTTCTCCAACCGGACCGACGCGTTGTCGAACCGAGGGTCGTCCAATTCCGGCGCTTCCAGGAAGTCAACCAGTACCTTCCAGTCCAGCGTCGCCCCCATGCCTGGATTGGGGAGGATGTACCCATCCGACGTGGCGCGCAAACGCGTGAGGTCGCCCGTGTGGTTCGGCTGCCGCCGGCGCACCGCTCCTGTGTACGTGTAGTTGTTGATGACGTCGCGCAGAGCCGAGGCAATGCTCTCCTGTATCGACACGTCCACCCGCTGGCCTTCGCCTGTAAGGCGCTGGTGGTACAGCGCCATCAACGTCGCCGACGCCAGGTTGGTGCCGGCCTTGAACTGGGCCTGGTGCAGCGCGTGCTTCAGCGGTTCCCGGTCGTACGCACCAAAAATGTACATGAGCCCGCCCAGCGCGTACTCTACGATCTCGGTCGCCCGAAAGTCCCGCCAAGGCCCGGTCTGCCCGAAATTAGAAACCGACGCGACCACCAGCTTCGGATTGTGCCTCCGCAGCGTGTCCGCATCCAGCCCCAGCGCCGGCATCACGCGAGGCGAGAAGTTCTCCACTACCGCGTCCGCGTCGGCCAACAGGTCCATCAGGATGGTCCGTCCGGTCTCGGACTTCAGATTGAGCGTGATACTGCGCTTGTTGGTGTTCAGGTAGAGAAACGGCAGGCTTTTCTCGACGTCCGGTTCGTCGTGGTAGAACGGCGGCAGCCGCCTTGCCGGGTCGCCGCCCGGCCGTTCGATCTTCAGCACATCGCCTCCGAAGTCAGCCAACAGCTTGGTTGCATACGGGCCAGCGATATGGTGGGTCAGGTCAACAACTTTGACTCCGGCCAGTGCTCCATTGCTCAATATCCCACTCCAATTTGGATTCGGCAGCCCATTCTAGCCACATCGACAATCGCGCACAATCGTCGCCGTCGACACCCCGCGGTTCGGGCGAAGACTGCGGGGAAGATTAACCACGATTTCCCGTGCCTCGAAAGCCCGATGTTATACTTTGCGCAACCCCTTACCAACTGTGGCGGCGTTCGCCCGCCGGCCAACATTAAACGAGGTAACACTGTGCAAACAATTGATGCAATCGCCGAAATTCTCAAGCGGGAGGGCGTCAAGTACCTGTCCTGCTTTCCAACCACGCCGATAATCGAAGCGTGTGCAGCCGCCGGCATCCGCCCTGTCATCTGTAGGCAGGAGCGCGTCGGCGTCGGCATCGCCGACGGCTACAGCCGCGTCACCAACGGTCGGCCCCCCGGCGTTTTCGCCATGCAGTATGGTCCCGGAGCCGAGAACGCCTACTCGGGTGTCGCCACGTCCTTCTCCGATTCGGTGCCGATCCTCCTGCTCCCGTTGGGCCACCCGCGCGAGCGGCAGGGTGTGTTCCCCATGTTCGACTCCATCGAGAGCTTCGCCAGCGTCACCAAGCACCTGGAAAGGCTAAACCTTTCCGGCAGCACCAGCCAGGTGATGCGCCGCGCGGTCAACGCCCTGTACACCGGGCGCCCCGGGCCATCCATGGTAGAGATTCCCGCCGACGTGGCCCTCGAGGAAGTATCCGAGGAAGCTTTCTACTGGGGCGGCAACGTCCGCCGTACTGCTTCCCAAGCCGACCCTAACGATGTCGAGGCCGCTGCCCGCGCCCTGTGCTCCGCCACCTATCCGGTGATCCACGCCGGTCAGGGCGTTATGTACGCCGAGGCCACCGACGATCTGATCGAGTTGGCCGAACTCCTGTCCGTTCCCGTGATGACCACCCTCCTTGGAAAGAGTGGCTTCCCCGAGCAGCACCCCCTCGCCTTGGGCAGCGGCTCCGGCGTGATGTCAGGCACCGTGTACCATTTCGTCCGTCGCGCCGATGTCATCTTCGGAGTCGGTTCTAGTTTCACCAAGCACGGTATGTCGATGAACCTGCCGGCCGGCCGCACACTGATCCACAACACCAACGACCCCCGCGACCTGAACAAGGACTATGACGTCCAGTTCCCGTTGATCGGCGATGCCAAGCTGGCCCTCCGCCAAATGATCGAGGCCTGCCGCGAAATCGTCGGCGACACCCGCCGCAACAACGTCGAGTTAACCGGCGAGATCGCCTCCGTGCGCGATGCCTGGCTCGCCGAGTGGGAGCACAAGACCACCGACGCCGGCCCACTGGTCAATCCCTACCGTGTCATCACCGATTTCCAGAAAACCATTCCGGCGAGCGAAGCCATCATCACCCACGACTCCGGCAGCCCCCGTGACCAGATCACTCCGTTCTATCGCTCAGGCGGCCCTCGCACCTATCTCGGCTGGGGAAAATCCCACGGATTGGGAACCGGCTTGGGCTTGGTGATCGGCGCCAAGCTGGCCGACTCGGACAAGATGTGTGTCAACTTCATGGGTGACGCCGCTTTCGGCATGGTCGGCCTAGACTTCGAAACCGCCGTCCGCAGCAACGCCCCGATCACCACGGTCGTGCTAAACAACTCCACCATGGCCGTGGAAACCAACGCCATGCAGCGGTCCCACGAGCTGTACAACACCCGCGACCTCGGCGGGAATTATGCCGACATGGGCCGCGCCATGGGCGGTTACGCCGAGCGCGTCACCGACCCCAACGAGATCATCCCGGCATTCCAACGCGCTCGTCAGCAGAACGAGAACGGCGTTGCCGTTCTCCTCGAGTTCATCACCAACGAAGAGACCAACTACTCTCACCGGCGAGCTTTCTGATCCTCGTAACGCCGGCCAGGGGGCGGCCTTCGCATGTCGCCCCTCGCGCTACCCGTACTCCTCGCCCATGCAGAGAACTGACCGGAACCTCACGCCAGCGGTAACGGAACACCTCGCGAGTGCCGAAGCGCACCTCGCCGGCGGCAACATGCTCGCAGCCCTAGCCGATCTCGACCTGGCCTTACTGATCGCCCCCGCTGATCCCGTCGTCCGCTTTCTTCGCGGTCAGGTCCTGTCAATGCTGGGAAGGGCTGAGGCGGCTTTGGTTGAGCTGGGTGCCGCCATCGAACTGGACCCTGACATGGCGGACGCCTGGCTGACACGAGGCGCAATCCACTTGGAGCGGTCCGACTGGGAAATCGCAGTATCCGATTGCTCCCGCGCGTTGGAAATCGACAGCTCTACGGACCGCGCGTGGCGTATCCGCGGCACGGCCCGCTACAAGCTGGGTTCATTCAGCGAGGCCACCGCGGATTTGAGCCAGTCCCTGACCCGAGAACCTGATGACCCGTTGGCTCACTATTGGCGCGGCCTGGCTCTGCGCGACGCTGGCGACAACCACGCTGCCATCGCGGAGTTCAACGCTGCCGTCGCTCTGAATGATCGTTACACCGAAGCCTACGTCGCCCGCGGTAAGGCCCACGCCAACCTGGGCGATATGAACTCGGCCCGTTCCGATTGGGCCATCGCAGCCCAGATGCTGCACCAATCCCACTGAACTCTCCGGAGGTGCCACCGTGGCCGATCTGCATTCCAAGTACCTGTTCATCGCCAGTATGGACATCGACCCTGAGCACGAAGCCCTGTTCAACGACGTGTACAACACCGAGCACTGCCCTCTGCTCAACCAGACACCGGGCGTGCTCGGCGTAACCCGCTACGAGACCCAGCGTCTGCTCATGGCCATGGGCGGGCAGGTGCAGGAGATCGAAATTCCGGGCACTCCCAAGCACCACGCCGTCTATCAGTTGGACAGCCCGGACGTGCTCACCAGCCCGGAGTGGGCCGAAGCCGTGGACGCCGGCCGCTGGCCCGAACACGTGCGCCCCTACACCAGGAACCGCCGCCACGTCCTGATGAAGCTCACCTACCCGGAATCCTAGCCAAGGTCATTCGATTTTTTTGAATGTCCTTGCGCGCGAAGCGTGGCAATCTCGTTGCTGTTGCAAGGGGCTGTTGCCGAAAGCGGTTGCAACGCTCCGTGACTGCCGCGTCGTGCCATTCCTGACAACAACAATCGCATGACGCCGGAATCCTAGCCGCCGCAGTTCCAAAAATTGAAGGGGAGGGCGCCAGGCCCTCCCCTGATTGTTCGCGTCGCCGTCACCCGACTGTCGCCAGTTAGTTCGCTCCCCGCATCCTGGGATCCAGCACGTCCCGCAGCGCGTCTCCCAGCAGGTTGACCGCAAACACCGTTATGGCGATTGCCAGCCCCGGGAAGACACCCAGCCACGGCGCAACGTCCAGCGAGTTCTGCGCCACGCCGTTCAGCATCCCACCCCACGACGGCACGTCCGGCGGTATCCCCACGCCCAGGAAGCTCAGTGACGCCTCCACCACGATCGCCCACCCCAATGAGATGCTGGCTAGCACGATGAACGTTGCCGCGCAGTTGGGAGCCATGTGCCTCAGGATGATCCGCCAATCCCCGGCGCCGACTGCCCTTGCCGCTAGCACATAGTCCACTTCCTTGATGCTCAGCGCCTGGGACCGGATCGTGCGCGCCGCTCCCGGTATGAACACCGCACTGAGTGCGATGATCACGTTGGTCACCGACGCTCCCAGGATCGCCATGATCGCCAGCGCCAGTATCAACGCCGGGAACGACATCATCGCGTCCATGATCCGCTGGACCACCAGGTCAGTGATCCCACCGAAATACCCGCTGACGATGCCAATGAACGCGCCAATGGTCACGCCGAAAAGCACGCTCAACAGGCCCACCACCAGCGAAATGCGGGTCCCGTAGACCAGTCTGCTGTACACGTCCCGCCCGATTTGATCTCCGCCCAACCACGTCTCGCCATTGGGCGGACTGAAGCGGTAGGCGGCGTTGGTCTCTCGGGGATCGTCCGTCGCCACTACCGGCGCCAGGACGGCGATGATTGCCAGCAGGATCACAACCACCGCGCCGAACGCACCCAGCGGTTTGCGCTGCGCAAAGTTGACGATGTTTTCCCAGACCGTGCGCTTGGGTCGCATCCCCGCGCCGGTCGGTTCCGTCGGGGCGAGAACGCCGGTTGCTTGCTGGGCCATATTTCTCTTCCTTGCGGTGGTTCGCCGTCTAGTTGCCTGGGGCCCGTCTTTCTATTCGTAGCGTATGCGCGGATCCAGCCAGGCGTAGAGCAGGTCCACGACCAGGTTCAGCGCCAGGACCATGAACGCGATGACCATCACGATGCTCTGGATCATGGTGTAGTCCCGGTGCAGGATGCTGTCCACCAGCAGGCGGCCCATTCCGGGAACCAGGAAGATCGTTTCGATAACCACTGTCCCCGCAATCAGGCGACCTACTTGCCAACCCGATATGGTCAGGATCGGCAGGAACGCGTTCTTCAACGCATGCCGAACGATCACCGCCCGCTCACGCAAGCCTTTGGACCGAGCCGTTCGGATGTAGTCCTCGCGGAATACCTCCAGCATCGAAGACCTGGTAACCCGTGCGACGAGAGCCATGTTGTAGAACCCCAACGCCACCGCCGGGAAGAACATCTGCTGCAAGTTTGTCCACGGGTCGTGCCACAGGTTGGCGTACCCCAGCGGGGGCAGCCAGTCAAACCACGCGACCAGGAAATACACCACCAGTATGCCGATCCAGAAGGTGGGCATCGCCACCCCGGCGATCGCGATGATCCGGGATGCGTAGTCGGCGACGGTGTCCTGCCTCACCGCCGACAACACGCCTAACGGCATCGCCACCACGAACGCTAATAACAGCGCTAACCCCGCCAGCTCCAGCGTGATCGGCACCTTGGCGCCCAAGTCTTCGGATATTGGCGTATCGAAGTACATCGACACCCCGAAATCCCCGCGCAACATGCCCCAGATCCAGTCCAGATATTGCACAGCCAGCGGACGGTCTGTCCCCAGCTTGGCCTGCAAATCTGCCAACTGTTGCCCCGAGAATTGGCCGTCTCCCTCGAAGCCCATGAGAAGCAACTCTGCGGGATCCCCGGGCACCAGCCGCATCAGGGCGAACACCATGAGGGTAACCAGAAGGAGCGTCGGTATGAACAGCATGAATCGCTTTAAGACGTAGGTGTTCATTGCGGCTCCTCAGTTGTTGCTGGCGTTTCGCGGCGGCTTGGTGAAAGGTTATGGGTTAGCCTTTGGCCGGAACCTCACGACTGGCACGTATCAGCACGCCGGGTCGCACCAGATGCGGTCGTGCTTGAGCTGGGTCCACAAACTGGCCGGCATACGATAGTTCTTGATTTGCTTGTTCACGACCTGGTCACGGAAGTTCCAGTAGTACACGAGCAGCGGCCCCGGATCTTCCGTAAGCACCCAATCTTCCATTTCGCGAAGAATTGCGGCGCGTTTGGTACGGTCCAGTTCCTGACTTTGTGCCGCGAACCAGTCTTTGAACTGTTGCGGCGCTTCCCACCCTGACCACTGGATCCAGAGCCCACCGGGCATGAAAATCTTGCCTAGAATCGGATCGGGTTCCCCCACCAGGAGCGCGGTCCCCTGAGCCCCGATCTGGTAGTCGTGCTCCTTGTAGCGAGTGAGGCCCGTGGCGCTGTCAATGGGCTGTACCGTGGCTTCCCAGCCAAGATGGCGGCGTAGCTGGTCAGAAAGCAATTGGGCCAAATCGACGTATTCCACCGCAGTGCGCGCCATGATGTTGACTTCAAACCCTTCTGGCACGCCCGCTTCAGCCAGCAGCCTCCTTGCTTCCGCCAGGTCTTCCGGATGTTTCCCACCGTCCGGCCCGCTGCGGAAACCGGGTAGTTCCAGCGCTTCCGCCTCCGTCCGGCCGAACCAGGTGTCCGGCGGCAGCGGAGTACCAACCGGCGCGATCCCTCCCCCGAATATTTCGCGGAACTCGCTCCGGTCTACCGCCAAGTGGAGTGCCCGCCTGACCCTCACGTCGTTGAACGGCTCGATCGTGGTGTTGATGAGCGTGCCGTTCAGGCTTGTGTTCGGGATCAGGTAAACGTCAAGGGTTTCCGCGTCCGACTTTTGCAACTCCAGAACCTCGGTGTTGCTCAGATTGGTCGCCGGCCACGTCGCCATCATAACTTGGCCAGTGCGGTAGGAACCGACGGCTGTGCCCTTATCGGCGATGTAGTAATGGATGCTGCCGTCGATGTAGGGAAGGCCGTCTTTCCAATAATTTTCGTTACGCTCCAGTTCCATGGAGACGTCTTTGGCCAGTTCCGTTGGCTTGAATGGCCCTGACCCCATGCCGTTTTCCCATTTCGAGGTGTCAACGTCGGATTCGCCCCACGCCTTGGACATCATTTTGAAGGCGTCGGTGGCAATCATCGAGACGAAATCAGGAGCCGGATTGTTGGTCTTGATCTCGACCGTGTGGGTATCAATCACCCTGCCGTTTCCCCGCGAATAGTACGGGGCGATGATCAGCGTCTGCGGACGGTTAGCTTCCGTGTTGACCAGGCTGTCCATGCTGTACACGACATCCTCGGCGGTAACCGGAGTGCCGTCATGCCACATGGCGTTCTCGTAGAGATGGAATATATAGGTAACCCCGTCTGGCTGCAGTTCCCAGCTCTCCGCTAAGTCTCCCACGATGTCATACGGGTCGTCCGTTTCCGCGTCGTACTCCAGCAACCCGTTGTAAATGCCTGAAATGTTCTTCACTTGGTTGGTGAACTCATGGGGATGGAAGATCAGGTTGGGGAAAGCATAATCCTGCATCGGCACTATCCCGCCGTAAATCCCCCGGTCCGAGGTTTGCGGCGCCCCGCTGGCCTGGGCCGGCATGGCGGTCGGCACCGGGGAGTCTCCTGACGTGCTGGCTGCCGGCTGGGCCGGTGCGGCACTGTCCCCTGCTGGAACGGTGCTCTCGCTGGGAGCCGTCGACCCGCAGGCCACCAGCACCGTAAGCGCGACGGTCATCGCCATCGCTATGATTACCCGACCGGTGAGACGATTCAAAGCACGGTTCAACATTGAAAACCCCCTGCGGCAGCGAAAGTCGTGTTGTCGATCGGTTGTCGGTCTTCAGTGGGCGCAAGCCTAACAATGCGTTTTAACGGTGTCAACCCGAAGATATTGTGACGATAAGTGTGAATTTATTCACATGATTGCGTATTTCGTAACGCATGCCACACGCTTATCGTGACTTGCAAATGCACCTCAACGCTGACAAAAGCGCCGGTTTACCACCGGCGCTTCGAGACAAGCCGCCGCCGCGACGACGTCTTGCCGTCACGGGCGAACGGACGGCATCAACCCCTGCCCAACTCCGCCTCAATCCGATTGGCCCGCGGCTTCAGAACGGCGTAAAGCGCGTCGTTCACCGGCGTTGGGACACCGCGTTCTCGACCCATTCGAATTACCGTACCCGTCAGCCCTTCCAGCTCGACCGGCCTGCCTTCGGCAAAATCCTTCGCCAAGCGACGCCATGCCCGTCGCCGGGAAATTGTCCAGCGCGTTCATCGACCATTCCAGCGAATCCGGCTCCAGGGGCGCTCCCGCCGCTTCTCCCACCGCCAGCGCCTCGGCGATGGCCGATTCGATGGCCGCCCTGGTCTCCGGCACGGTCCTCAACTCGCCGTAGGCGCAGCCGCTGGCCGCGCAAACCCCCGCCGAGCCCGCGAGATAAGCAAATTTTTCCATAGCATGCCGGTCATGTTTTCCAGCAGGTCCACCCGCCACCCCGCGTCTCGGAACACTTGGTAAAGCCGCTCCCCTCGTTCCGTGATCCCTGTGGTCCGCTCACCGAAGGACGCCGCTCCTGGACCTCCTTGCGTCACTACTCCAGGTTCGCTGATCCGCCCTTCCAGATAAGCCGAACCTATCATCACCCGCTCCGGCCCGTATGCTTCGACCAACTGCTCCCCGTTGTCGATGCCGTTCTGCAGCGTCAACACGATCGTGTCCGGGCCAACCATCGGGCCGATGGCGTGTATCGCGTCGCCGTTGTCGTACATCTTCACCGCGAACAGGATCAGCTCCTGCGGGCCCACCGATGCCGGATCGTCGGTGGCGTTTCCGGGAACCGTGAACACCCCGTCGTTCCCGCTTTCCACACGCAACCCGTCGCGCTGAATCGCCTCCAGGTGCGGCCCCCGGGCGATGAAGGTCACACTGTGGCCCGCCCGCGCCAATAGCCCGCCGAAGTATCCACCCACACCGCCGGCGCCCATTACCGCTATGTCCATACCGTCACCTCCCTGGCTATCGCGTTGGTTGATCAGGAACTCGTGACTGGGTCACCGAATTCTGCTCGCAGGTCTCGTTTCAGCACTTTGCCCATCACATTTCGCGGTAGTTCGTCAACGAACACCACCGACCGCGGGCGTTTGTACCCAGACAGGCGGTCCCGACAGAAATCGATGAGGTCCTCCTCGGTGACTGTGCGGTCCGCCGCCACCACTACGGCTCTGACCTCTTCGCCCCACTCCAGGTCCGGCACCCCGATGACGGCAGAATCGGCAACCCCGGGATGTTGCGACAAAGTCTGCTCCACTTCTTCGGGGGAAATCATCTCACCGCCGCGCTTGATGAAGTCGCGCGCCCGCCCCGCCAGATAGATGTAGCCGTCCTCATCCTGCCAGGCCAGGTCTCCGGTGTAGAGCCATCCGCCTTTCAGAGTATCCCGCGTGGCGTCGTCTTGTCGCCAGTAGCCGGTCATCATCCGTGGGCCGCGAGCGACGATCTCGCCGACTTCTCCTTCGCCAACCGGGTCACCGTCTTCCGTAACGACCATAACCTCAACGTCGTCCAGGGGCTTGCCGATCGACGTGAGCCGGCGCAATTTGGTCTCGACTTCCTCCGCTGTTCCGGTCAGGTCATGGTCATCCGGCGGCAGCATCGTGATGGTGGACGCCGTTTCGGTCTGCCCGAACGCGTTGATGAATCGCGTGCCCGGGAACTTGTCGATGGCTTGTCGGATCACCGACAACGGCATCGGCGCAGCCCCGTAGGTGATCACGCTCAGTGACGTCAGGTCGTATTCGGAAAACCTGGGATGGTCAATGACCATCTTCAGCATGGTGGGCACCAGCATCGCCCGGTCTGCGCGATGTTCTGCCACCAGACCCATCCATCTTTCGGCATCGAACTGCGGCATCACCACCAACGTCCGGCCTCCGAACACCGCCGCCAGGGCCGCCTGCAGCCCCGCCACGTGATACATCGGCACGGTGAGCAGGTTGGTTTCTTCGACCTCCGGGTCGGCCGGAGCCACGTTTGACAGCAAAAAGGTGCCGAAACTGTCGTGGGTCAGTTGCGCTCCTTTGGGAACGCTCGTGGTGCCGGAGGTGAACATGATCACCGTGGTGGCGTCTTCATCATCCTCGGGGAAGTGAAGTTGCTCGGGGTCTGCGTTTGCCAGCAGGTCGTCGTAGGCGTAACCGGCATTCTCCGCCGGCGCGTCAAGCATGACGATGCGTTCCACCGACAGCGACCCGTCCGTGGGAACCAGGGGCAGGTAGCGTTCACCCAGAAACAGCAGGTCGGGTTGCGCGATGCCCAGCATGATCGCCAGTTCTTCCTCTTTGGCGCGAAAATTGATCGGCACGTAGATCGCGTCCAGTTGCGCCGCCGCGAAGTAAATTTCGATCAGGTGATGGCAGTTGGTCTGCATCGCCGCGACCCGGTCGCCCCGGCCGATACCCAGCTCCGACATTGCGTTGGCCAGCCGGTTCACCCGCTCCTGCAACATCTCGAAGCTGATGTGATCGCCGTCAAATACGATCGCTGTCCGTTCCGGAACAATCGCCGACGCGATCATGAGAAATTCGGTCGTGTTCATCCTGTCTCCATGCCACAAATTCTACTCTCTTGACGGCGCGCTGGCCGTGGCCGCCAATCGCTGTTCCGAAGCTAGTCCCGCATCCAGCGGCATTTCGCTGCCAGCGCCCCACGCCGACCTCAACCCTGCGGCAAAGCCGACCGGCAGCTCCGATAATTGGTGCGCAGTTTCCCAGGCCGTCAGTTCCAACTCTTCAGGCTCCACGACCCGGCTGATCATTCCGTAGCCCATCGCCATAGCAGCCCCAAAGCGCCGCCCCGTGTACAACAGGTCCAACGCCACCGATGGGCCCACGTTGGCTGGTAGCGTTTGGCTTCCTCCAGCGGCGGGGATCATGCCCAGTTGGACTTCGGGCATGGCGAATACCGTGTCCGACGCGGCCATGCGCAGATCGCCCAGCAGCATGATTTCCACGCCGGAACCGATGCAATAGCCGTGCACGGCCACAACTATCGGTTTGTCCAGGTCAATCAGCTGACCCCAAACGTCGCGCTGCCACCGGGCGTTACGCGCGATCACCTGCGACGGGGCGGTGCCGAACTCGCTCAGGTCGGCGCCGGCGCAAAAGGCGCGACCCCTGCCGGTAATGAGCAGCGCGCCCACCTCCTGATCTTCGGCTACCGCGTGGAGCGCTTCGGCAAAATCATCGCGCATCGCCACCGAATACGCATTCAGCCGATTGGGACGGTTCAGCGCCAGGTTGGCGACACGGCCCTCCCTTTCAAAGACGATGGTGGGAAATGCCACGCCCATTGGGTTACGCCATCAGTCCAGCGGTATCGCCCGCCGCATCATTTCGTCCAAATCGACCTCCGTACTGCCGGCTCCGATCTCAGACAGCACGTTGGCGTCGCTGACCGAAAATGTCAGCAGGTCGTGCTCCTCTGCTACCCGTTTGACTGCCGGAGGGCGGATGTGCCAGTCATGATGATGATTGGCCACCTCGATCCCATGAACCCCGTCTTCGATCACAATGTTGGGCGTGTAATACCCGGGGTGACAATAGGTGCGAAACAGGCGTCCGCCGGGTAGGTACAGTTCGGTGCAGTGGTATTCGTCGAATGGACTGCTCGCCGGACGCACGTCGATTTCCTGTCCGGGGATGATTATCACTTCGTTGGGGAAGTGCTGTTCCACCACCCGGTGCAGCGCCAGTCCCCAGTCCCGCCGCCAGTGGTCGGTCACCGCGATGCCGTCCAGTCCTGCTTCCTTGATCCGCGCGATCACGGTCTCTGCGATTTCCGGCGTCGGTTCCTGGAATGCGAACATCTCGCCCACGTGCGTATGTATGTCCAATCGTACCGTCATTGGCTTGCAACCCCTCAGCGCCCGGTGAAGTGTGGCGTCCGTTTTTCGTCAAAGGATCGCAGACCTTCCGCCCGGTCTTCGGTGCTCTGCAAAATAATGCTCAGGTCTGCCTCGAGCCGCAGCCCCTGGGCCAGGGTCAAGTCTCCGGCGGCGACCACCGCTTCTTTCGCATATCGCGCCGCGATGGGGGCGGCCGCGATTATCTGGGCCGCAATCTCCGCGCTGGTTTCTTTCAGCGCGTCCTGCGCAACGACCCGGTTCACCAGCCCAAAGTCCAGCGCTTCTCTGGCGGTCAGGGTCCGACCTGTCAGGAGCATATCCCGCGCCAAGGCCTGCCCGACCAGTCTGGGCAAGCGCTGCGTCAGCCCATCGTACGGGAATCCGTCTCCCGTGGGTTCTCCTGCTCCCAACCGCGCGCCGTCCGCTGCGATTCGCAAATCGGCTGCCAGGGCAATCTCCAGCCCGTGGGCGATTGCATCTCCGTTCAGTATCGCCAGCGTTGGCATGGGCAGGCGCGCCACGGCATTCGCCGCGCCCATCATTTTGAACCATGCCATGCGTTCCGTCAGTGGGGCTTCGCGCAATTCGTCAGGGAGTTTTTCGCGGCCTGTTGCGAACGTGTCGCCACTTCCGACCAGCGTAACGACCCGTAGCTCATCGTCCAGGCTCAGCTCCCGGCAGCAGTCCAACAACTCCTCCGCCACCGCCTCACCGATCGTAGCCTCGGACATGGTGGGAGGCAACGTGAGAGTCGCTAGGAACCCCGTCTTTTCGCATCCGATGGTCTGGTAGCGCATTGGTTTGGTCGATACCCTGCGAATCGACACGCGTTTGGTCGCTGCGTCTCGCTTTATCAAGCCTGTGGATTGGGTTAAAATGGCGAACGCTTTCGGAACCTGATCATGCCATCCCGCAAATTATACGACAGCGCCGCCGCTGCGGTGACCGATATCCACGACGGCGCCACCGTATTGCTAGGCGGTGTTTCCGGCGCCAACGCTCCCATCGGTCTTTTGTCGGCCTTGGCGGATAGGGGAGTAAAAGGCCTGACCTGCGTATGCGGCTCCGCCTTTTACGGAGCCGAAGCAATTGATCGCCTGGTTCGCAGTGGCTCAATAGCCAGGGTGATCTCTCCGGCCCCATTCTCCGGAAACAGCGACGACGCCGTCCACGACCTCTGGCGGGCCGGCGACTTGACCGTTGAAGCTGTACCTTGGGGCACTCTTGCCGAACGGCTGCGCGCCGCTGGCGCCGGGATCGGAGGGATTTTCGTTTCCGTGGGCGTGGGCACTCGTTTCGCCGCAGAAAAGGAAACCAGGATCGTCAACGGAGTCGAGTGCGTGCTGGAAAGTCCCCTGCGCGCCGATTTCGCCCTGCTCCGTGCATCTCGGGCCGACGCAATGGGAAACCTCGTGTATCAGGGCCCTCAACGCGGCTGGAACTCCACCGTAGCGTCTGCCGCCCGTATCGCCATCGCCGAAGCGGACGAAATCGGCGAGCCCGGCAGCATAGATCCCGAATTGGTCATCACCCCGGGCATCTTCGTGAACCGCGTCGTGCTCGCCGTGAACCCCCAGGCAGAGGACTAACCCGTGCCGCCCTCCAGGTTGAACGATCTTGACATCGCCCGGCGCGCGGCCACCGAAATTGCCCCTGGCTCGGTGGTATCGGTTAGCGGAGGTGTGCCGTCTTACATTCCGGACTTGGTCTCCCCCGACATTGACGCGTGGTTCCTCCGGGTGGACAGCACCTTGAGAGACCTGCCGATCAGCACGGTCGACGCCGGTGCAATCGTGCGCGGCGGCTACGTAGACTTGGCGATCCTGGCAGCCGCTCAGGTCGATGCCGCCGGCAACTTCGCCAGCTATCTCGCTCCCCGTTACCCGGGCCCGCAGGGCCACGCCGGATTCATCGATCTGGCGGCCGGTGCCCAGCGTGTTGTGGCCGTTGTGCCCCACACCGCCGATGACGGTTCTTCCAACCTCGTCGACCACCTGTCGTTTTCGTCCGACGGGGTGTGTCGCGTCGACACCATCATCACCAACGTCGCCGTGTTCCGCGTGTCCGAAATTGGCCTCACCCTGACAGAGGTGGCCCCCGGATGGTCCGCTGAAGACGTTCGGGCCATAACCGGAGCCGGCATCAACATTTTGCCTGCGTTGCGCGAAATGGATTTCACCTTCCCGCCTGGCAAGCCGCCCAGCAAGGTCTACGCCGACGGCCCGTCTGCCATAGCGGACCTGCCCGATGGGGCCACCGTCTTCATCGACGGTTTTGGAGGCCCCGGCGGAATGGCCCACTACCTCCTCATTTCGCTGCGGGATCGCGGCAGCCGTAACCTGACCATCGTCAGCAACACCGCCGGAATCGCCCGCGTAGTCAGCTTCGGCACTCCCCCGGGCAGGACTGCCATTGACCACAGCGTGCTGGTCGAGAATGGCCAGGTCGCCAAAGCCATCGCATCATTTCCCGTCTCCCCTTCGGTGTCCCGGCCCTCCGAGTTCGAGCTGGCCTACCGCCGAGGGGAGGTCGATCTGGAGTTAGTGCCCCAGGGAACCCTGGCCGAGCGATTGCGGGCCGGTGGCGCCGGCATCGAGGCCTTCTACACCCCTACCGGGGCCGGCACCCTCATTGCCGAGGGAAAAGAAAGCCGGGTCATCGACGGGCGCGAGCATATCCTGGAATACGGCCTGCGCGCCGACTTCGCCTTGATCCGCGCCCACCGGGCCGACACCCGGGGCAACCTGGTGTACCGCGGCACCTCACGCAACTTCAACGCGGTCATGGCTCCGGCCGCGCGGGTGACGGTTGTAGAGGTCGACGAAATAGTGCCACCCGGTGAACTGGACCCGGAAGCGGTGGTCACACCCGGCATTTTCGTCCAGCGCATCGTGCGCCGACCCGTCGGTTTCACTGGCTACGAATAACCGGAGATCCCGCCATGACTATGGGAAAAGAACGCCTGGACCGGGCCATAATCGCCATGCGGGTGGCCAGGGAACTGCCCGCCGGGTCGTGCGTCAATTTGGGCATCGGCATCCCAACGCTGGTATCCATGTTCGTGGATGACGACAGCGTTGTTTTCTACCACAGCGAAAGCGGTGTGCTGAACTGCGGCCCCCTCGCCGAGGAGGGAAGTGAAGACATCGACCTGATTAATGCCGGCGGCCAGTTCCTCCAACCCGTCCCCGGCATGGCCTACTTTTCCTCCGTCGACGCTTTCGCCATGATCCGCGGTGGCCACGTGGACGTTACGGTCCTCGGCGCTCACCAGGTGTCTGCCACCGGGGATCTGGCCAACTGGATGTTGCCCGAGCGCGGCGTCGGCAACATCGGCGGAGCCATGGACCTTGCCGCCGGCGCGGACAAGGTCATCGTCGCCATGGAGCACAACGATCGCAGCGGCAACCCCAAGGTGGTCGAAGAGTGTGACTTCCCCATCACTGGTCGTGGCTGCGTTTCCCTGGTTGTCACCGATGTCGCCGTGATGGAGCCAACGGCTGACGGGATGGTGTTGCGCGAAGTCGCGCCCGGCTGGACCCCGGAGGATGTCCAGGAAGTCACCGGCGCCCGGTTGATCATCCCTGGAACCGTGGGCGAATACGAGGTTTAGTCACTTGGAACGTTCGTTGTCCGCTTGGGAGGCGTCAGTTTGACTTGCCCCGCCCGTAGTGCTAGATTCGAGCAACAATTGAACGCCTCACGCGATTCTGGCGGGAGCTTGGGTAAACTAGGCTGAGAGGGCGGCCAACTTCGTCGCCGACCGTCTGTACCTGACCCGGGTAATGCCGGCGGAGGAACAGTAGGTAGCATTGACATTCGGCCGCCGGGTAATCGCCTGGCGGTTTCGCATTTCGGGCAACTGCCGGCGACGGCCCGTCCGCTACCGGCATCACACAGGAGAGTGACAGCGATGGCCGATGAACTGCTAATTGGTGGCGTGTCGTTTTCTTCCCGGCTGATCGTCGGTACCGGTCGGCATCGCAGCATGCAGGAAATGATCGATTCTCTGGAGGCTTCGGGCACCCAGATGGTCACCGTGGCCATCCGCCGACTCGACCTCGACAATCCCGAACAAAACATCCTCGAACACATCAACTTGGACAAGTACTGGATCCTGCCCAACACGGCCGGCTGCCGCACCGTCGAAGAGGCCTTGTTCGTGGCGCGGCTCGGACGCGAGGTCGCCCAGACCGATTTCGTCAAGCTGGAGGTCATCCCGGACGCCAAGTACTTGTTCCCCGACCCGATCGGGACTCTCGAAGCGGCTCGCCAGCTCGTCGATGAAGGGTTCAAAGTCCTGCCCTACATCCACGCGGACCCGGTCCTGGCGAAGAACCTCGAAGAAGTCGGTTGCGTCACTGTCATGCCACTGGGTTCGGCCATCGGCTCGGGTCAGGGGATCCACACCGCTGAAGAAGTCCGCATCATCCTGGAAAACGCCACGGTACCTGTCGTGGTGGACGCCGGTTTGGCCGTCCCGTCCGATGCATCGAAAGCATTGGAAATGGGCGCCTCGGCCGTGCTGGTCAACACCGCCATCGCGCAGGCCGAGGATCCGGCAATGATGGCCGACGCCTTCCGCAAGGGCGTGGAGGCCGGAAGGCAGGCTTACCTGGCCGGCCGTATTCCCGTTCGCACTGAGGCCATCGCCAGCAGTCCTCCGTCGGACGTTCCGGAACCGGTAGCGGCCGCCTGAGCGACTCGCCATGGCCCTTGCCCTACCAAATTCCTGCCTGTGCCTGGTCACCGACCGGCGCGTCTGCCCGCCGGACGAACTGCCGGGCCGGGTCTCGTCCGCCATCGCTGGCGGAGTGGATGTCGTCCAACTCCGTGACAAAGAGGAAGCCGGCGGCGCGCTGTTGGAGTTGGCCAAATCCTTGGGCAACATCACTCGAGGCTCCACCATCCTCCTGGTAAATGAGCGGGCCGACGTGGCGATCGCCTGCGGGGCCGACGGCGTTCAACTGGGCGAAGCGGCCATGCCCACAGCCGTCGTGCGCGCAATCCTTCCCGAGGGGTCGATCATCGGTCGCTCGGTTCATTCGGTGGAGAGCGCAACCCAGGCGCAGGCGTCCGGCGCCGATTTCCTGTTGGTCGGCACCATGTTCGCTACCCGATCCCATCCTGGCGAGGAGCCGTCCGGGCCCGGGCTGCTTGAACGTATCCGGTCAGCGGGTGTAGAAACTCCGCTGCTAGCGATCGGAGGAATCACCGCGGACAATATCGTTCAGGTGATGCAGGCCGGCGCTAACGGCGTCGCGGTCATCACCGCCATTCTTGCCAGTACGAACCCCGAACGGGAGGCCTCCCGAATAAAATCGGCTATGCAGGACGCGATCGCCGGCAGCGACGGCAACCGTCGTCCCGGTAGCCGTTACACCACGAGCCGGAGGTGAGCGCCGGTATGATCACTCTGCAAGTCAACGGCAAACCTCGCGATATCGACGAGGGACTCAACCTGCAGTCCTATCTGGCTACCATAGACGTCAACATGCGGTTCATCGCCGTGGGATACAACGGCCATGTGATACGCAAAGAGGACTTCGAGAAGGTGGAACTCAACCCGGGCGACGCTCTGGAAATCGTCCGGCCTGTGGGCGGCGGCTGATCTCATGTCCACCGATTCGGGCGGCGCTGACGCCGCCCTGGATCAGCTCCTCGAAAACATTGCGGACACCAACCCGGACCGCGTGGATGGGTGGATCCGCGACGAACCCGGCCATTGGGGCTTTTTTGCCGGCCAGGCGGTGCTGGCCGTCCGTAACCTGGTAGACCGCAGCCTGGAAGAACCGGAGAGGCGCTACGTCTGGCATCGAATGTGGCTCGTCCTCCAGAAGCGTCGCGCCGATCTAGAAACGTGGCACACCTGACCTTATCCGATTGGCCGGCGTTGCAAACTGCCTGTCCCATCGCCCTGTTCGGGCAGTTGAGGGATTGACGTGGTTCCTCTCCCTTCCCTTTCTTCCAGGCACTCGCCAATGGTTTAGGCGACTTGCCCTAGCCGACCACGCGACGCGTCGGTTAGGCCTGCGGTGCCACCGTTACGGCACCACTGCTATCGACTCGATCTCTACGACGTAGGCCGGGTTCGCCAACTCGCTTACCACCAGCAGCGTGCTCGTGGGCGGGTTGCTGGCGAACAACTGGCCGCGCACTGCGCGCACGGCCGCCCCATGCTCGATACCGGTCACGTAGGTCGTGGTTTTGACTATGTCGGCCAGGGTTCCGCCCGCCGCTTTCACCGCGACCTCGATGTTCCGCCAGATTTGCCGGGTCTGTGCTTCCGCGTCCCCTTCCCCAACTACTCTGCCGTTCTCGTCCTGGGCGACCATCCCAGCGATGTAGACCGTGTTTCCGGCTTTCACCACTGCGCTGAAACCCGAAGCCGAGGGGTCCGCAATGCCGCTGGGGTTCATGTACCTGCTGTTGGCCATCAGTTTGCCTCCGTTTGGTGGTTCGTGCGGATTATACCGTTGCTGGCGCGACTCCGGGTTCAGTTTGCGCTTCAGTGGCCCGGGGCGGTAGGCGTGGCGCTTTGGCCAGAAGGATCAGCATCCCGGCGCCGGCGTACATCGCCATGAGTACGATGAAGACGATGGTGTAACTGTGGGTGAAAGCCAGCAGATAGCTGCCGAATAGCGGAGCGATTCCCAGCGCCGTTGTCTGCACCGGACCCAGGGAGCCCAGGATTGCCCCGAACGAGCCCCGCCCGAAATACTGCGCCAGGAGCATGTGCTCCAGGGTGCCCACCGTGTTCGAGAAGAATCCCCACAGTACGGCGAACAAGTAAGCCGTCCAAACCGAGTTCACGCCGATTGCCAGGAACACCCCGGACAACACCGCCCCTGAGATCGTGAGCACCATGCAGGGTCGTGGCCCGAGCTTGTCAGCTAGGAACCCCCAGGCCAAAGTGGTCAACGCCAGCACGGCACCCAGGCTACCCACTCCCACTGCTTGGGGATTCGTCAAACCCGGCCCCGACTCGCTGACGAGATAAGGAACCAGTATGTAGCCCAGGCCTGCCGAGGCAATTATGGCCAGAACCGCGGTCCCTGCGATACACCAGTAAGCACGAGTCCGCATCGCCTCGCGAGCCGTCCAGCTGAACTCCTGGGTCCCTGCCTGGTGACGCCTCGCCGACCTGCTACCCGAGGCTGCCCGGGATGTTTGGTCCTCGGCTGCGGAGCGTCTGTCTCCGTCGGGCAGCATCCCGATCTCTTCTGGCGTTCTGCGCATGATGAGGAATGTCGGTACGGTCAGCGCCAGCATGAAGAAGCCGACGTATCCGTAAGAGGCGCGCCAGCTGTGCGTCGCCGCGATCAGTGAAATTATCTGGATGTTGATCGCGCCGCCTACGGGACGGGCCATCCCGTTGATGGCCAAAGTGACTCCCCGCCGGCGCCGAAAGAAATTGATCGTCGCTGTTCGGGGGACAATTCCGATCAGGAACGGGTTACTCAAAGTCCTGGCGATAACGTAAGCCACGAAAAACGGCCACAGGGTTTTGGTGCTCACCGCGGACAAGGCCACCAATGCGCAGCCGACGGCCAGCAGCCCCAGGGGGGTCAGGACGCGGGGGCCGTACCGGTCAGCCAATGCGCCGGCGAAGGGAGCCAATATCCCGGAACACCAGGTGCCGGCGGTCACCGCAATGGAAAGGGTGCCGTAATCCCACCCAGTGTCTTCCACGATGTACACCTGGATAGCGCCCATGACCACCTGGGACACGCTGGCCCCGGTGGCGGATGAAAGGCAAGCCGCCCCCAGAACCAGCCACCCATAATAAAAGGGGGTCGGCGGATACCAGGCCCACAGACGACGCAGCACGGGGTTATTCAGTGACGACCTCGGATGGAATGACCGCAGGGCGTGCCATCAGCACCCAAACCTTGGGCAATATAAATGCGAACGCAATATTACTCCCATTCAGGGAATAGGTAAAACTTCGGGGCTGAAAACGAACCAGGGCGGTTGTTGTAACCGCCCCGGTCTAAATCCCAGTGGGACCGTTGCCTCGGACTAGAAGTCCATCGGCGGGGCCGAGGGCATCGCTGGCGTCGGATCAGGGATCTCGGTGATCATGGACTCGGTGGTGAGCACCATGGCCGCAACGGACGCGGCATTCTGCAACGCGGAGCGCGTAACCTTTACCGGGTCGATGATGCCGCGATCGAGCATGGGACCGAATTCGCCCACCTCGGCGTCGTAGCCGTAGTCATCGGACTGGTCCTTGACGTCATGCAGGACGACGGCGCCCTCGCCACCGGCGTTCTCCACGATGATCTTCAGCGGCTGCTCCAGCGAGTGCCGGATGATGTTGAGGCCGACGACCTCGTCACCGGTCAAACCACTGATGCCTTCCAGCGCGCGCTGGGCGCGAACCAGGGCGACTCCGCCGCCAGGGACGATGCCCTCTTCCACCGCAGAACGGGTGGCCGACAGCGCGTCTTCCACCCGGGCCTTGCGCTCCTTCAGCTCGATCTCGGTGGCAGCGCCAACCTTGATCACCGCAACGCCGCCGGACAGCTTGGCCATCCGCTCCTGCAGCTTCTCCCGGTCGTACTCGGAGGTCGTGTCTTCGATCTGGGCCTTGATCTGGTTGATCCGGGCCTGGATACCATCTTCCGAACCGTGACCCTCAACGATCGTCGTGTCGTCCTTGGTGGAGGCGACGCGCCGGGCGCGACCGAAGTCCTCGATGGTGGCAGAGTCCAGCCGGCGGCCGGTCTCTTCGCTGATGACGGTGCCACCGGTCAGGATGGCGATGTCTTCCATCATGGCCTTGCGCCGGTCGCCGAAGCCGGGGGCCTTGATCGCCAGCACGTTCATGATGCCGCGCAGCTTGTTGACCACCAGCGTGGCCAGGGCCTCGCCGTCCACGTCCTCAGCCACGATCACCGCGTTCTTCTGGCCAGCCTGAAGCATCTTCTCCAGGGCCGGGACCAGGTCGGCAACCGCCGAGATCTTCTTGTCGGTGATGATGACGAAGGGGTCTTCGATGGCCGCTTCCATGCGGTCACTGTTGGTGATGAAGTAAGGCGAGATGTAGCCGCGGTCGACCTGCATGCCTTCCACGTACTCGATCTCGTCGGTCAGGCCGCGGGACTCTTCCACGGTGATGACGCCGTCCTTGCCGACCTTTTCCATCGCCTCGGCAATGGTCTCGCCGATGGCGTCTTCATGAGCGGACAACGAAGCCACCTGCCCGATGCGCTCCCGGGTCTCCACGGGCTGGGACATCGACTGCAGCTCGGTCACAATCTGGCCGACCGCACGCTCGATGCCGCGCTTGATGGCCATGGGGTTCGCCCCGGCGGTGACGTTCTTGAAGCCTTCGGTGATGATGGCCTGGGACAGCACGATGCTGGTGGTGGTGCCATCGCCGGCGGCGTCGTTGGTCTTGGTGGCGGCCTCTTTCAAAAGCTGCGCGCCCATGTTCTCGAACGCGTCGGGAAGCTCAATTTCCTTGGCGATGGTCACGCCGTCGGAGCAGACTTGCGGCGGTCCGAACTTCTTGTCCAGCACGACGTTGCGGCCACGGGGACCCAGGGTGATCTTGACCGAGTCGGCCAGGATGTCGATGCCAGTTCGCAGCGACTTGCGGGCGTCTTCGGAGTATGCCAACTTCTTTGCGGGCATTGCGGTTCTCCTCAGTCAGGTGTGTGCGGATGGTGATTGGTGGGTTAGCCGAGTTTGGCGAGCACGTCGGATTCGCGCATGATCAGGTACTCTTCGTCGCCGTCCTCGTATTCCGTGCCGGCATACTTGGAGTAAATGACCTTGTCGCCCACGGACAGCTCCATGGGGATGCGGCTCCCGTCGTCAGCGGCGCGGCCGGGGCCCACGGCGACGACTTCGCCTTCCTGCGGCTTCTCCTTGGCGGTGTCCGGCAAAAGGATGCCGCCCCGGGTCTGCGCTTCCTGTTCCATGGGCTTGATGACGATACGCTCGCCAAGTGGTGTGAAAGTGGCCACTGTTTGCCTCCTTGCGTTTTTTGTTTTGTAGCCTTGTTTGCGCCATGGTCCCAACCGGGACCTGACTTACTGCTTGCGTGCGTAGTCGGTGGTATAGAAACCTGATCCTTTGTAAATCACTGGTACCGCGTGAAACACACGCCGGGCAACGCCCGAACATTCCGGGCATTCTGTTTCCGACGGAGCACCGAAACTCTGCCTTCGGTCGTATTCGTACTCGCAGGCAGTGCACCGGTAAACGTACCTGGGCATTGTTACCTCCTTGCATCGGCCGCTGCTCCGGCCGGCTAGGCTTGCAATATATTGTCGCCTCGCGCAATCCGATTTCCAACGGCCTTAATGTTAAAATTGCGTTGGAATTCGCTGCACACCGGACGTAATCGGCCTACGCATGGTGACCCGCTACTTCAACGCAAATCCCGTCGGGCGAACGGATGACTACAACGGCGTCGAGCTGCAGCCGGAACTGGAGGGCATCCTGCGCAACGCCGTGCGCGCGCTGGGCGGCAGCGCCGCCGTGGTCGCCACCTGGGACGACGCTGTGCACCGGTTCGTGGTGACCGGAGCCTACGGTCTGGACGGTCCTCAAATCGCCCGCATCCGTCCGCTGCTCAACGAAGCAATACCGGACCTCGCCCTCAGCCGGGAACAATTCGCCCTCCTCTCGGCCCTGTTCCCCCAATCGGCCTTGCCCGTTTCCACCACGGGAGAATTGCAGAACCCGGTAATGGCCGTTCCGTTGTCCACCAACGACGAGACCGTGGGACTGATCTTCGTGCTCCGCTCCTCCGACGCCGCTAATTTTTCCCGGCTGGATCCTCCGGTGCTGGCCGCTTTCGCGGAACAAGCGGCCATCGCCGTGCAGTCCGCTCGCTTGGCTCATCTCCTCACCCAGGAAAAGCAGCGCGTGGAGTCGATCCTGGAGGGCAGCGCCGACGGCATCTATACCGTGGACGCCGACCGGCGTATCGTCAGCGTCAACCCGGCTATGGAACGTCTATTGGGCCGGCCCGGCGAAGAACTGTTGGGGCTGCCCTGCGCGGTAGCCTTCAACTGGCGGGACCGCGAAGGACGGCCCATTTGTCCAGGCCATTGTCCTATGATCCATGCCCAACCACCGGCCGCCGTGGTCGACGGCAACGTGACGGAGTTGGCTGCCACCGCTCAGTCATCAAGCGGCCGACGGACGGATGTCGCGCTAGTTTATGCTGTGGTACGGTCTCCCGAATTGGCGCCGCTGAACGCGGTTGTCAACGTCCGCGACATGACGCGGTTCCGGGAAACCGAGGAAATGCGGTCAACCTTCCTTTCCATGCTGGAACACCAGCTCCAGACCCCACTCGCGATCATCAAAGGCTACACCAACACCCTGGCACGCCCTGACGCCCAGTGGGATGGCGAGACCTTGCGTCGGGGTTTCGAGGCGATCGAGGAAGAAACTGACCGCATGAGCCAATTGATGGATCGCCTGCTCCTGGCGTCCCGCTTGGAAGTCGGCGCTCTGCCGCTGAACCTCGAGCAGGTGAACATGGCCGGCGTCGCCGAGAAGGTCATTGAACGGCTCCAGTCAACCTCGAAAAAGCATTCGCTGTTCGTGTCTTTCCCGGACGACCTCCCGCCTGTCACTGGCGACCCTGGCTTGCTGGAACAGGTGTTGGTCAACCTGGTGGACAACGCGGTGAAGTATTCGCCAGACGGTGGACCGGTCGTGGTATCCGGTACACACGACAGCCACGGCAGCGTTCGCGTAACCGTCAGCGATGCCGGCGTGGGCGTCCCTCGCTGGGAGACCCGCCGCATCTTCGAGCGGTTCCATCGCTCCCAGAGCCTGGCTGCCACCCACCCCAGGGGCATGGGTCTTGGCCTGTACATCTGCGACGCCATTATGAAAGCCCACCATGGATCCATCTCGGTGCAGAGCGCCCCTGGTGAAGGTTCCGCGTTCATCATTACGCTGCCCAACGGGACCGCCGCCTCACCATGACCGCCGCCGACAAGCGCACCATAATGGTGGTGGACGATGAGCCTCACATCGTTCGCTTCACCTCCATGAACCTGGAAGTTGAAGGCTACAACGTCATCACCGCCGAAAACGGCGTCCAGGCCCTCGAGAAGTTGGACAATGACGAGCCCGTGGACCTCGTCGTGCTCGACGTCATGATGCCCAATATGGACGGGTTCGAAACCCTTCGCCGGATCCGGTTGGGTTCCTCGGTGCCCGTCATTTTCGTGACTGTCCGGGGAGACGAAGCCGACCGGGTGGCCGGTTTGGACCTGGGAGCCGACGACTACATAACCAAGCCATTCAGCCCAAGGGAACTCGCGTCACGGATCCGGGCCCTGTTCCGCCGTATCGAGGCAACCGAACCGCCCCGCCTGCAGCAGGTCATCGTCGACGATTGGCTCACCATCGACTTCGACCAGAGCCGCGTTCTGGCAGGCGGTAAGGAGATGCACCTCCGCCCGACCGAATATCGGCTGCTTTACCAGATGGTCAGCAACCCGGGACAACTCCTTACCCACGACACGATCCTGCAACGGGTTTGGGGTCCTGAGTATCGCGGCGAACACCAGTATGTGCGAACTTACGTCACATACCTCCGGCAAAAACTGGAACGCGACCCTCGCAACCCCGAATACATTCTCAGCGAGCGCGGTTTGGGCTACCGTTTCCGCGATCTCGATCGCTAACTCCCCGGCGACGCCGCAAACACCTAACGCGCACCCATTAACTTTCAAACCGTCATTGCGAGCGAAGCGCGGCAATCTCGTAAGCGGATTGGTTATCGCGCACATTACGGCATTGTCACGCCTTTTTGCGCCTCACCATCACAACACGGGTGCGCTTGAGCCGCAAACACCGGCCCCGCGATACGTCCCGCTATCTTAAATGGTCACTGGCCGGCGTTCCGCGCCATCGCGATTTCCCTGGCCGTCTCCTCCGGAGGGACATCCGTCAGCGTAATATTGCCCACCCACTTGACGCTGGCGTAGCACGCTTGCCCGACGCTCACCAGCCTACACGGGCCGCCATGATCCTCGGGCAAGTCCGCTCCGTTGAGCCGGGTCGCGAGCAGGACGCGCGAAGGATCGCCCAGCTCTACGCCCACGCAAAAATCTGCTGCGGCAATTGCGGCGAACCGGGCGGCAGGCAACGGCTTTACTATGTCCAGCAAAGCGGACAAAGGCACGCCTTCCCATTCTTGCCCCGGCGCCGACCAACCCTCCACGCACCGAAAGTCATCGACTATGGTTTGCCGCGTCAACTCCAACAACTCCACCGCGGTGAACACGGTGGGCCGCTCTACCAGTCCCTCCACCCGCAGGCCCGGCCAGACCGCCGGACGCCCGTGGTGGTTGTCGAAAACGGGCAGGGCATCAAAGACGGAGGCGTGTTCGGGTTGCGTCATGATCGAACCTCGCTGCTATACGGGCGCTCCGCGCGTCATCGTTACTGCAACGGCAACTATCAGGATTGTCAGCAGCACGTTGATCCGGGCGATCCAAATCACCGACCTACGGAGCAGCAGCAAGTATCCGGGCGCCTCAGCCCCCGCCTGCATCGCCTCTATCAGTCGGTTGGTGTACGGCCCGATGATGAAATCGTGCATCGCGCTCAGCCAAATCACCACCGCTACCAGCGCGACTTTCACCTGTAGAGTCGCCGCGAAGTGACCGCCTAAACTGAAAAAGTCTGCGAATCCGATCCCGTAGCGGGTGGGCAGTATGTACAGTCCGGTCGCCACCAGCAACACGATACACACCCAGGAAATCACCCGAAACCGCCTCGCCATGTTGCCCAACATGTCGACCGGAAGTACTGGCGGTTGGCCGGGCGCCGGCGCGTAGCGCCGCATTACCGGGATCAGCACCAACGCCAGGAACAAGCTGCCGCCGATCCAAATAATCGCCGAAGCCAAGTGGATGAACACTGCTGCTTGGTACATATCCCGTAGTTGCCTGGGGCAATGACTTCGCGTCCCGGGACCACCCTTCGCTACCAGCATACACCCATCCATTTGAGGTTGAACGCTCGGCGTCCGGCGGTTATGCTGTGACCGAACCCGACTGCCATTGGGACAGTCTCAGCCCATTTGCTCGTGGCTTCCCCGGAGATGAAGAAATGCGATTGGAAGGCAAGGTTGCCATCGTCAGCGGCGGTGCCCACGGCATGGGTGCCGTGGAATCCCGCCTGTTCGCACGCGAAGGTGCAAAGGTAGTCGTCGCTGACATCCGCGACGATGACGGCCGCCAGGTGGAAGCGGAAATCAACGAGGCGGGTGGCGAGAGCGTCTACATCCGTACCGATGTCACCAGCGAGGACGCTTGGACAAACGTTGTCGCGCAGACCGTATCCCGCTTCGGGCGCCTGGACATCCTCGTGAACAACGCCGGCATCAGTAGCCGTGCCGTCCCCGACGACGACAGCCTCGAAGCTTGGTCCCGCATCATGGACATCAACTCCACTGGCGTGTTTCTGGGTACGAAGCACGCCGTGGCGCAAATGAGGCAGAATGGTGGTGGGTCCATCGTCAACATCTCGTCAATCGCCGGTCTGGTGGGCATGACCAGCGGCCATCCGGCCTACAACGCATCCAAGGGCGCCGTCCGCATTTTCACCAAGGCCATGGCAGTTCGCTACGGTACCGAGAACATCAGGGTCAACTCCGTCCATCCCGGCTACATGCCACCCATGATGGGCAACATCCCCACCGAGAACGTGCGGGACGGTCGACGCTCCATGATCGAAGATCAGGTTCCCTTGGGCCGTGAAGGACGCCAGGAAGAGGTGGCCAACGCCGTGCTGTTTCTGGCTAGCGACGATGCGTCCTACATCACGGGCGCGGAGTTGGTCGTCGACGGTGGATTCACGGCCCGTTGATCCAGCCACACCGCCGCGCTCAAAGAACTCGGGCTTGGGCATTGAGCCCTCCGCAAAACCCACCCAAGTATGCGTGGCTCGGACCTGTACCAATCGTAGGTCTGCCGTAACGGCGGGCAGAGAAGGAGGGAATGGTTTTGCCCATTACCGACGTAACCATCATCCGTCGCTGCGCCGACTGTTCCACGGAATTCGGCGCCATGACGGTCAAAAAAGATAACATGCGGCTCATGACCAGCGAACTGACTTGGTGCGATAACTGCGGTGCGGAAACCCGCGAAATCCGCGACATCGCGGAACGCGCGGCAACGGTCACGGCTGAGCAGGCCAGCTATCCCGGCAATCCTGCGGTGGCGGACGTGTCCTCTGCCGAATTCCGCCGCCGTCGCAGCGCAGGTATCCGGACATAGCTCCGGCTATTTAGGGAGCACTTTATGTTTGCGGCAGACGCGATCCTCGAATTGCAAAAATTGGTCGCTTCGGATTCGGCCGACTCCGTGGGAGGGGATTTTGACCTGGCCACCGGGGCCCTCCTCGTGGCATCCACCGGCGACCCCAACGTCGACATCGATGGTTGCCTCGAAAACCTGGACCGAATGGCCGACGCCGCGCGGTCGCGGACGCCTTCTGAAGCCGGACCACTCGAGGAGCTCAACGCCATAACCGATCTGCTTTTCGGCGTAATCGGCTTCGCCGGTAACCGGGACGACTACTACGACCCCAACAATTCCTACCTGAATCAGGTGGTGCAGCGGCGTCTCGGCATCCCAATTACCCTTTCGTTGCTGTGTATTGAGGTTGGAAGGCGTGCGGGAGTCCCGATATTTGGCATCGGTATGCCGGGTCACTTCCTCGTCCGCCACCGTGACGAAGAAAACTATTTTGTGGACGCCTTCAATGGCGGGTTGCTCATGAATCGGGACGAGTGCGGCGCGGTGATGCGGCAGGCTGCCGGCGATTCCACGCGCTTGGAGGAGCACCACCTGAACCCAGTGACCCCCAGGGAAATCCTCGCCCGCGTCCTCCGCAACCTGAAAGCTATATATTGGGACCGCGAGGAATTCGATCGCTGCATAACCACCATCGGCGGGTTGATGGCAGTGTTGCCCGACCGGCCTGAGGAACAGCGCGACCGCGGTGTCGTACACCTCAAGGCTGGCAATCATGAACAATCCGCGGACGATTTCGCCGCGTATATAGAAGCAGCACCCAATGCCAACGACATCGAGACCGTCAGGAATGCCCTGTCCAGATTGAGGGGTACGCTGTCCTGATCCCACATAACCTATCCCAACGAGTGGAGCGCGATAATGCTTCGATACTTACTGGTCGGAATCGGCATATTGATTTTGATCCCTCTAGCGTGGCTGGCTTGGTGGCTGCTTAGCCCATTGGTCATCACGACGGAAGTAAACGAAGATTTTCCACTGGCCACGCGGGCGGTTGTTCCCGCCAACATGACCATGGCGGAAGTTGAGGACGCCATGGCCGCGGCCGCCAACTTGGAGCGTCCGGTCGACGAGGCCATGCCCGATGCGGCAGGCGCATCCGGGTCGCAGACCCAGCCGCAACCCGGTTTGACTGGACAGTTCCGCGACGCCGATTCTTTCCACAAAGGCTCCGGTACGGTCACGGTCTATGATCTGGGCGCGGATGGCGGACACATCCTCAGGTTGGAGGATTTCAGCGTGACCAACGGACCGGACCTGCGGGTTCTGCTGGTCAACGCCGCGAACCCGGAGAGCCATTCCGACTTGGACGACGCGGGTTACGTCGAATTGGGTAGGCTGAAAGGCAACGTCGGCTCCCAAAACTATGACATCCCGTCAAGCGTATCACTGGCCGACGTCCGGAGCGTGGTCATATACTGCAACCCGTTCCGAGTGGTGTTTAGCGTCGCTACGCTCGAAACCCCAGCGGGATAATCAACCAGTGAGGGCCGGATCATGGCCTACCTGCCGATAGAAGAATACGGGATCGTCGGCAACATGCGGACCTGTGCCCTCATCGGGGGCAACGGGTCCGTCGACTGGTTCTGTTGCCCCGACTTCGATTCGCCCAGCGTATTCGGCGCGATCCTGGACGACAAGAAAGGTGGTTACTTCAAGATAGCACCCCTCCTCGACGTCCCGCCTGTGCAGCGCCAAGTCTACTGGCCCGACACCAACGTGCTGATCACCAGGTTCCTGGCGGAAAACGGTGTCGCCGAGGTTATCGACTTCATGCCGGTCGCGTCGCCCGAGCGCCCCCATCACCACACCGAATTGATCCGGCGCGTCAATTGCGTCCGTGGCGTGGTTCCGTTCTTCCTGGAATGCTATCCCGCGTTCAATTACGCTCTGGACAAACACCGGGTCCAACTGAACGAAAACGGAGCGGCGTTCATTTCTGATAACTTGGGCTTGCAGCTGTCGACCGATATCCTGCTGGAACAACACGAGGGCGGTGTCCTTGGTGCGTTTGTCCTCAACGAGGGGCAATCATCCACTTTCTCCATCGGCGTCATGGGCGATGAAACCATCGACTACCATCCTCCCTCCGAGCGGGAAAGCGCTGCGTTGTTTGAAGAAACCGTCTCCTACTGGCGGAACTGGCTGTCTCAGTGCACTTATAAGGGTCGATGGCGAGAGAAGGTCGAGCGCTCTGCCCTCGTCCTCAAGCTGCTCACCTACGAGCCGACCGGCGCCATCATCGCCGCGCCAACCTGCAGCCTCCCTGAAGAATTGGGAGGCGTGCGCAACTGGGACTACCGTTACACTTGGATCCGCGACGCCGCCTTCACCTTGTACGCGTTGCTCCGCATCGGTTTCACCAATGAGGCCAGTCAGTTCATGCACTGGTTGGAAGCCCAGATCGATCCTTTCGACGGTGACTGGAGCAACATCCAGATCCTGTACGGCATCGACGGTCGCCGCAGTCTCGACGAGGTGACCCTCGACCACCTGGACGGTTATCGCGGCTCAAAGCCTGTCCGCGTCGGAAACGGCGCCTACGACCAGCTCCAGCTCGATATCTACGGCGAGCTCATGGACTCCGTCTACCTGTTCAACCGGTATGGCGAACCCATATCCTACGACTTCTGGACCAAGCTCCGCCAGATGACCAACTGGGTCTGCGACAATTGGCGACTGGCCGACGAGGGTATCTGGGAAACCCGAGGTGGGCGACAGCAGTTCGTCTATAGCAAGCTCATGTGTTGGGTCATGCTGGACCGAGCGCTCAAACTGTCCGAGTTGCGCTCTTTCCCCTCGGAGCGGCAACACTGGATTGCTACGCGCGATGAAATCTATGAAGAGATCCAGAGTCGTGGTTGGAGCGATAAACGACAGGCTTTCGTCCAGCATTACGGCAGCGAATCACTGGACGCGTCCAACCTGATCATGCCGCTGGTCTTCTTCATGTCTCCGACCGACCCCCGGATGTTGAGCACCATCGATGCCATCAATCGCAGCCCGCAGCAGGGTGGTCTCGTGTCGGACAGCCTCGTCTATCGTTACAACCACGAGCAGTTCACCGACGGCCTGACCGGGCACGAGGGCACGTTCAACATGTGCACCTTTTGGCTTGTGGAGGCCTTGACCCGCGCCGGCTGGGGTGATTCCCGCCGTCTCGACCAGGCCCGCCTCATGTTCGAGAAGATGCTGGGTTACGCCAACCACCTGGGCTTGTACGCCGAGGAGACCGGCCCCAGCGGCGAGGGGCTCGGCAATTTCCCCCAGGCCTTCACGCACCTCGCCCTGATCAGCTGCGCGTTCAACCTCGACCGTGCGCTGTCGGGCATCCGCTGATCAACAAGGAGCGACAGTAATGCCCATCGAACAAGTGACGCCCGGTTTGGAACGTATCCTGGATCTCGATCAGGAAGTCGAATGGCTCGCCAGCGGTTTGGGCGGCGACGGTTCCGCCCTCGGCGTGCCGTGGTGGCCGGCCGAAGGCCCGGTCTGGTTCCAGGAGGGTGGTTATCTCCTGTTCAGCGACATCGGTGGGAACCGTCGCATGCGTTATAACGACGCCGACGGTCTGTCCGAATTCCAGGCGGGTACCAACGAGGCCAACGGCCTGACCCGGGATCCCCAGGGCCGCCTCCTTGCCTGCGAGCACGATGCCCGCCGCGTCACCCGCCAGGAAGCCGACGGCAGCATCACCGTCGTCGCCGACAGCTACCAGGGCAAGCGGCTCAACCGTCCCAACGACTTGGTGGTGAAGTCCGACGGCGCCATATACTTCACTGATCCGTACCGCGATACTTACCCTGGCATAGAACTGGGTTTCGCCGGCGTGTACCGGGTTTCGCCTGACTTGAGCGACATCACGTTGCTGATCGATGACTACGTTGGACCCAACGGCCTTTGCTTCTCGCCGGGCGAGAGCATCTTGTACGTTAACGATTCCCGCGTCGGTCTGATCAAAGCTTGGGATGTTCGTCCCGACGGTGGGATCGAAAACGGCCGCCTGCTGTGCATGCTTGCCGATGAACGGCCCGGCGTGCCCGACGGCATGAAGTGCGACCTCGAAGGCAACATCTACGTGACCGGGCCGGGCGGCGTCTGGATTGTCGCTCCCGATGGCCGGCATCTCGGCACCGTCGCCTTGGGCGGCGGCAAGCGCGCCACCAACGTCGGCTTCGGCGGTGGCGACTGGAAGACCCTTTACATCACTACCTTCGAAGAGCTTTGCCGCGTCCGCCTGAACATCCCGGGCGTTCCGGTGCCCCGTATCATCTGACCGGCAGGGCAACCAAAGCAGAAGGGCGGGTGTTCGGACCCGCCCTTCGCCGCCAATGCGCAGGTTGCCAACTATCTCCCGGTGCGAATGTAGTCGGCCACCTTCTCGCCGATCATGATCGTGGTCGCGTTCGTATTCGCCCGTATGCAGTCCGGCATGATGGACGCGTCGGCCACGCGGATGTTTTCCAAACCGTGGATCCTGCCATGTTGGTCCACGACCGCCATGTCGTCGCCCGCCGGCCCCATCTTGCATGTACCTGAAACGTGGTGGGACGTGCCCGAATTCCGCATCAGCCAGTCGTCCAGCGCAGCATCCGACGTCAAGTCCGCGTCCACCGGATTAACCCGCTCCAGCAGAATATCCCGGTAAGACGGGTGATCCCCAATTTCGATACAGGTACGGATGCCTTTCCGCATTCGTTCCAAATCGAAGGGCTCCTGGTAGTAGTTGTAGTCCAGGTAAGGATGCTCCAGCGGGTCGTTGGACTTGAGCCTCAGTTCGCCCTTGCCCAGCGCCAGTTGCAGGCTTGCACTGATTCCTACGTAATTTTCGTCGTCGTCGATGACCACCTGCGCCGGGCGGTGCTCTGAGGTCATCAAGAGCGGCGAAATCTGCATGTCGTTCCGCAGGTACGAGTCCTCCACCGTGTACCTCAAGCCCACCTGAATCGCCGCTGCCTGAACGTCCGGGCGATCCCCGGCAGCGCGAAACAGCACGCATGCGGAGGGATGGTCTCGCAGGTTCTGTCCCACGCCCGGCAGCTCGTGGATCACTGGAATACCCACTTCGCGCAGGTGGTCCGCTGGACCGACTCCCGAAAGTAGCAGCAACTGGGGCGACGCTATCGCCCCGCTGCTCACCACAATCTGGTCGCCTTCGACGACGAACCGGTCGCCTCCGCTCTCCACCTCCACGCCGACGGCCCGCTTCCCGTCAAAAACAACGCGGCACGCTTGCACATTGGCCCTGATGGTCAAATTCAGGCGATGCCGCGCCAAATTCAAGTACGCCAACGCCGTGCTGATCCGAACCCCGTCCAGGGTGTTGCGCGCCCGGGGTGACACGCCCGTCGATTCCGGATGGTTCTGGTCGGGATCATCCTTGAACCCGAGCGCCAGAGAAGCCTCTTTGAACGCCACCGAGTGCGGCAACCACTCGTCCTGACGATATCGTCGCACCGGTATCGGGCCGTCGGTGCCGTGCCAGTCGTCCTGAAAATCGTGATCGTTTTCCATCCGGCGGAAAAACGGCAGCACGCTGGTGTAACCCCACTCGTCGTTGCCCCACTCCGCCCAGCGGTCGTAGTCCTCCGGTATGCCCCGGTACAGCACTTGCCCGTTGATGGCCGAGGAACCTCCCGTGGCCTTCCCACGCGGGATCACTAGGTCGGTCTGCTGCGCCGTCACCCTGGCGCTGTAGGCCCAACTGTGCGGGCCATAGGCCGAAAAGAACACGTTGTTGCCCAGTTTCAGGTCATCCGGCAGATGGTTGAAATCGGGGTAGTCCGGTCCCGCCTCCAGCAGCAGGACGCTCTTGGCGGGGTCTTCCGAAAGCCGGGTAGCGACGGTGCCTCCGGCCGAGCCGGCGCCGATCACAATATAGTCGTATCGCATCGGGACCTCCTAATTGCAGCGTGTGTTTGTTGACTGGGCAAGAAAGCGTCGGGCATCATCCGACGATCATCGAAGTGCGGCGGTTGCCACGCGTGCCCAGTTCTTCATCGCGAGGAGCATGCAATGTGCCGCACTCATTCCCGTGATGATAACCGTTACCGCGACGGGTCGCCGCGCATCGCTCGCCATGATGGCCCTGCCGCCGTGGGCGAGCGCGAGGCGGCTCTTCAATTGCCCGCATCCCGTGCCCGCATCCTGTGCCCGCATCCCATACCCGCATCCCGTGCCCGCATCCTGGGAATTCGCTGACAAAACGCCGCCGTCCGAGCACGGACCCTGTGCTAGAATCGCTGCGATGAGCACCACCTGTACTGATTCCTTGGGATGCTGGGTGGCCTTGAGCCGAGTCCCCCGTTTGGGTTCAGCCCGCTTCCGTCTCCTAGAGGCCCACTTCGACGGCGACTTGTCGGCGGCGTGGTCAGCTCCCGTACGCGAGTTGACAGCTGCCGGCGTTGGCAGGGTCGTGGCGCAGGCCATCGTTAGTGCCAGGGAAACTTGTTCCCCGGATCAAGAATTGTCGCGACTGTCCCACGTGGGCGTTTCGGCGATCAACTGGCACGACCCCAGCTATCCGGATCGACTTCGGCAAACTGACGACGCCCCACCAGTACTCTACGTTCGCGGCGCTCTTCCTTCAGTCGAAACACCCTCCATCGCCGTCGTGGGGACGCGCCACCCCACCGATTACGGGTACCGGGTGACTGCCGACCTGTGCTCGTCCCTGGCCGCCCATGGGGTGATAGTGGTCAGCGGCCTCGCCCTGGGAATCGATGCCCGGGCCCACAAGTCCACGGTCGACGCCGGAGGCTTGACCGTCGCCGTGTTGGGCAACGGCTTGGACACCGTGTATCCTCGCGAGAATCTCCGGCTTGCGGAACGCATCGTCGCCGAAGGTGGAGCGATCGTCAGCGAGTTCCCCCTTGGCGTCCGCCCGGAAGCGTCCAACTTCCCGCGTCGCAACCGCATCATCAGCGGCATGACCCTGGGCACGTTGGTTACCGAGGCCGGCGAAACGAGCGGAACAAGGTGGACCGTGTATCATGCCCTGGAACAGAACCGCGAAATTTTCTGTGTCCCCGGCAGCGTGTATTCAGAGACCAGCAAGCTCACCAACCGCCTCATCCGTGAGGGCGCCAAGCTCGTCTGCAGCGTCAACGATATACTGGTCGAGATCGGACTGGAAACATCGGAGCGGCAGATCGCCCTGGACATGTCTGACACGGATGCATCATCGAATGCTCCCGCCAAAACTGGTGAGAATGGTCGGGGCCAAACGACGCGCACGCATTCCCGCAATCCGATAGAATGTGAATTGACCGCCCCGGAAACTCCCGATGCTGACGAAGCCGACCTGCTTCAACACATCGCTAAAGACCCGGTACATATCGACGACCTCGTCACGTTGAGCCGTCGGCCAATTGCGCAAGTTAGCGGTCTTCTCACCATGCTAGAACTCAAGGGTCTGGTCAGACAAGTTGGTACTATGCATTACCAACTGGTCGCCTGAACTGGAGACGAACTCTTCCTATGCCGCCTAAGACAGGAACTCCGGCAAAAACCACCAGGACATCCAGCAAATCCGGCCGCGGCGCCCAATCGCGCGGGTCCGGTAGGCGCACCGCCGCCAAGTCCGGTTCCCAGGAATCGGCCGCCAGCGGGTCCACGCGCCGCAACGCCCGTATGCCTTCCTCGAAAGGCAAGCGCCTTGTCGTTGTGGAATCGCCGGCCAAGGCCCGTACGGTGGGACAGATCCTCGGCAACAAGTACCTGGTCACCGCGTCTATGGGCCATGTGCGGGACCTGCCCAAGTCCACCCTCGGCGTCAATACCGAGGAGGATTTTTCGCCCAAGTACCTCACCATGAAAGACAAGCGCGAACTGGTCAAGGAGCTGAAGGCAGCCGGAGCCAATGCTTCGGACATCTTCCTCGCCACCGACCCTGACCGGGAGGGCGAGGCCATCTCCTGGCACCTGCAGGCCGCCGCCGGCTGGGACAAGTTCGACAAGCCCCCGAAACGCGTGGTGTTCCACGAGATCACCAAGCAGGCCGTCGAGGAAGCCTTTGAGCATCCCCGCGAAATCGACATGCAATTGGTCAACGCGCAGCAAGCCCGACGCATCCTGGACCGTCTGGTCGGTTACGAGATCAGCCCGCTGCTGTGGCTCAAGGTCAAACTCGGTTTGTCGGCGGGACGCGTGCAGTCCGTCGCCCTGCGAATGATCGTCGACCGCGAACGGGAAATCGGCGCGTTCATCCCGCAGGAATGGTGGTCGCTGGAAGCGGAACTCCACAGGGATACCGACCCGAATGATCCTGCCAACCTGTTCACCGCAACGCTCCATTCGCGGAAGGGATCCCGCAAGCTGAACATCAGCGATGAGGCCACCGCCCGGGGCCTGGAAGCCGAATTGCAGGGCGCCGCCTATGCGGTCGACACTGTCGAAAAGAAGCCCCGTCGCCAGCGGCCCGCGCCACCTTTCATTACCAGCACCCTGCAACAGGACGCCGGTCGCAAGCTGCGGTTCACCGCCCAACGCACCATGGCCCTGGCCCAGCAACTCTATGAAGGATTGAACGTCGGCAGCGAGGGTTCCGTCGGCCTCATCACCTACATGCGAACCGACAGCGTGACCGTCGCCGAGACTGCCGTCCGCGAAACCCGTGACTACATCAGGCAGCGTTACGGAAAGGACTACACCCCCGACAAACCACGGGCTTATCGCACTCGAAGCAAGAACGCCCAGGAAGCCCATGAGGCTATCCGCCCGACGTCTGTAGGTCGCACACCCCAGGCCATGGCAGCATTCCTGGACCGCGATCAGTTGCGCTTGTATACCCTGATCTGGGAGCGTATGGTGGCCAGCCAGATGTCCGACGCCCTTCTTGAGGCGACCACCGTGGAGATTGACGCTCGTTGCGCATCCCCCTCGGACAGCGTGTTCCGTTTCCGCGCCACCGGCTCAGTCCTGAAGTTCCCCGGTTTTCGCGCCGTCTACCTCGAAGGACGTGACGATGCCGCCGACGGCGGCGAAAACGCGCTCCCTGAATTGGCCGCCGGCGACGGTCTTGTCAACCAAAAGCTGGAAGCCAGCCAGCACTTTACCCAGCCGCCGCCGAAGTTCACCGAAGCCACTCTCATCAGGGAGATGGAAGAAAAGGGCATCGGGCGCCCGAGCACCTACGCGCCGACCATTGCCACCCTGGTCGATAGGGAATACGTCCTGCGCGAGCAACGCCGCCTTTCTCCAACCGAATTGGGCTGCACGGTCACCGACCTCCTTACTGAACGTTTCGCCGATGTGATGGCGCCAGAATTCACCGCCAAAATGGAAGAGGATCTGGACAGCGTGGCGCAGGGCGAGCAGGACTGGGTCCCCATGCTCCGCGACTTCTACGAACCGTTCCACCAGGCGGTCAATCTCGCCGAGCAGGCCTTCACGCCATCATGCGAAAAATGCAGCCAGCCCATGACCATGATGATGGGCCGCTTCGGGAGATTCCTGGCCTGCAGCGGCTATCCTGAATGCCAGAACACCCGCAACATGCGCGACACCGCGGAGCGCCCGCCCGACGAGCCCACCGACGAAATCTGCGAAAAGTGCGAGCGGCCCATGGTCATCAAGACCGGACGTTACGGTCGCTTCCTGGCCTGCACCGGATACAACGCCGATGACAACCCGTGCGACAACCGCCGCAACATCGTCACCAAGAGCGACGTGCCATGCCCGAAATGCGGTGGAGACCTGGTTCAGCGCCGCGCCAGGAAATCCGGCCGTTCCTTCTGGGGATGTGCGGGCTATCCGGAATGCGACTTCCTGGTGAACACCGAGCCGCTGCCGGCTCCTTGTCCTGATTGCAACGGGATGCTGGTTGCCGCCGCCCGCGGGCGCGCCCGTTGCAACGATTGCAAGTGGAAGGGCGATCCGCCCACGACGGAGCCGTCGGACGTAGCGCCGGTGGACACTCCGGAGTTGGCTGGCGTTGGAGACTAGCCTGACCGTCACTACGGCCCCGCCGCTTCAGGCAAAGAGTTGCGCTCCGGCCCCGGCCGACCTGCTCGAGCGCTATGCTCTCTACCTCACCGGGCAACGCACTCTGTCCGACAATACTCGTCGCATATACCTCGACGACCTGCATACCTTTCTGGATTACTGTAGGCGGAACGGACACGGCCTGCGCGATATGGATCGCCAGTTGCTCCGTGGGTATGTTGCCTTCCTCGCCACGGCTGGCAGGTCGGACGGCCCACGACCCACCGGTTACGCTCGCGTCAGCATCGTCCGCAAACTTACCGCCCTCCGGACCTTCTACAACTTCCTGGTACAGGAGGGCTGGTTCGCGTCCACCCCGGTCCCGTCGGCCCGTTCTTTCCCGGTCAAGGTGGAAAAACCGCTGCCCAGCTTCTTGGGTAAGCAGGAAGCCACCCGCTTGCTCGCCGCTCCCGACGACGATACCCCTGCTGGGATCAGGGATCGTGCGATCCTGGAGTTACTCTACGCCTGCGGGGTTCGTCTGGCCGAATTGCATGGCATGAATATCGAGGACGTTCACCATGACCGCCGCGAGATACTGGTCCGCGGAAAGGGCGACAAGGAACGCTGGACCCTGTACGGAACCCCGGCGGCGGACGCTCTCAACAAATACCTCGAAAATGGCCGGCCCCATTTTGCCGAAAGTAGCGACCACAGCGATCCGTTGTTCGTCAATCGTTATGGCGGACGTCTCTCCCGCCGCAGCATCGAGAAGATTGTCCGCGACTACGCCGCCCGCGCCGGCTTGAAGGAAGGCATCCACACCCACACCCTCCGACACAGTTTCGCCACCCACATGCTCGAAGGCGACGCTGACCTTCGCGTAATCCAGGAACTCCTCGGACACAGCAGCGTTTCCACCACCCAGGTGTACACCCACATCACCAAGCAGGAAGCACGGCGCGCCTACATGGATTTCCACCCTCTGGCTACGTCCTCCGAAGCTGACCCAGCCGGCGACGACCCCGCGCCTGAAGAATGACCTCCATCCTGGTCCTCCACGGGCCCAACCTCAACGCTCTGGGTCGACGCGACCGCCATCACTACGGCGTGCTGACCCTGGACGAAATCAACCGCCGTATCTCAGAACGCGCGCAGGCGTTGGGCGTCGCCATCGAGTGTTTCCAGTCCAACCACGAGGGTGCGTTGGTCGACAAACTGCAGGAGCGCGCTGGCTCCATCGACGGTGTTGTGATCAACGCCGGAGCACTGACTCATTACGGCCTGTCCCTGAAAGACGCGCTCACCGACACTGACGTCCCCGTGGTCGAGGTGCACCTCAGCAACATCCACGCCCGCGAGGAATGGAGGCGCCACTCGGTGTTGGCCGACACGGCGCGCGGGCAAATTGCCGGGCTCGGTTGGAGGGGCTATACTGCTGCACTGGAAGCGTTGGCAGGCATTATCCGCGACGAGACTGGCTAGCGCCGTCAACTGCGGTCGGCGAACCGCACGGGGGATTTCTGTTATGAGCATCAACTTTGGCGACCTCAGCAAGGGCATGGTGATTGATCTCGAGAACCAGCCGTGGCAGGTTATGGACTACGAGCGTCACAAGATGCAGCAGCGGGCGCCCGTTACCCGGATCAAGATGCGCAACTTGATCAGCGGCACCGTCATCGAGCGCACGTTCCAACGTTACGATACGGCTTTCAGCATCGCCGAGATCGACAACCGGGAAACCCAATACCTGTACACCGACGGTACCAATTACTTCTTCATGGATCAGGAAACCTTCGACCAGCACGAACTCACGGCGGCCCAGTTGGGCGACGCGTTGGGCTATCTCACCGAAAGCATGATAGTCCAGTTGGTGTTATACAAGGGCAATCCGATCAACGTGAACCTTCCTATCCACGTTGAGTTGAAAGTCGTCGACACTCCGCCCGCATTCAGGGGCGACACTGCGCAGGGCGGCAACAAGCCGGCAACCCTGGAAACTGGCCTGCGAATCACCGTCCCGATGTTCATCACCCCCGGTACCCGCGTCAAAGTGGACACGCGTAACGGCACCTATTCCGAACGCGTATCGTAGATCAGGGGACCTTGCGCGCCGCCTTCGGTGTCGCCCCATGCTGTCGCCGATAGTACATTCGGTTAGCCAGGTGGCGGTCTATCTCAAGGACAAACTTGAGTCGGACGGCCTCCTTTCGCGCCTGACTGTCCAGGGCGAAATCGCCAACCTCCGTACCGTCACGTCCGGTCACTCCTATTTCACCCTGCGCGAAGACGGCAGCAGCATCCGTTGCGTGATGTTCCGCGGCCGCTCCGGCCAGGAATACCTGGAGGACGGCCAGGAAATCCTGGCCGGCGGCAATTTCACCTTCTACCCGCCATCAGGCGAAGCCAACATGCAGGTCGCCGCGGCTCTGCCTGTGGGAGCCGGCGCCCTCGCCCTGGAACTGGCCCGACTCAAGCAGCAACTGGCAGTCGAAGGCCTGTTCGATGCGTCACGCAAACGCCCATTGCCCCTGTTCCCCCGGGTGATCGGCGTGGTCACCTCTCCCAGCGGATCGGTGTGGCAGGACATTCAAAACGTCGTCATGCGACGTTACCCGCTCGCCGAACTCCGATTGTCACCCTCGGCGGTGCAGGGCGACTTCGCCTCCGCGCAGATCGCCGAAGCAATCCGGTCGCTCAACGACGAAGCTGTCGCCGATGTAATCATTGTGGCCCGCGGCGGTGGATCCCTTGAAGACCTGTGGTGCTTCAACTCCGAGGAGGTTGCCCGGGCCATCTTCGCCAGCAGCATCCCCATTGTTTCCGGTGTGGGCCACGAGACCGACACGACTATCGCTGATGAGGTCGCCGATAGCCGCGCTCCGACGCCATCCGCAGCTGCGGAGTTGGTCACTCCCGACCGCAATCAAATCTTGGCCGGGATCTTCGGCGCGCGTCAGCAGATGACTTCGGTGCTGACCGGCCACGTTGCCCGCCTCCGGTCATCGGTGCTCTTCCAGCAGCAACGCTTGCAACGCCGCGCGCCCGACGTTGCGTCTATGCGTCGACGTGTCGACGAGTACGCGGAACGCGCCACCTCGTCCATCCGCCATCGTCACACCCTGATCGGTCGCGATGTGACCACGTTGGTAAGCAAGTTGGGCGCCTTGAACCCCGCCGACACATTGCGCCGCGGTTACGCCGTCGTTCGGCTGTCCGACGATGGTCTCGTGCTGACTTCGCCCGACCAGGCGACTGACGGTAGCCGTCTCGACATCTCGCTCGCCGGTGGCACGCTGTCTGCTACAGCCGGCCATCATTCCCTGTCGCCTGTCCCCGAGGACGCCCCGGTCGACACCCAGGTCAGCCCGGTCGCAAGCGATGGAGCTGCCGCTCCAACGCCGCGCAAACGCAGCAGCCGGCGTTCTCCCGCACCTCCTCCGGCAATGAAGCCGCTTCTTTAGCGGTTGCCTCGGCCCATGACGGACATCACGGAACCGAGCGACGCTTGGAGGGCCCAACTCACCGCGATGCCTTTTGAAGAGGCCTATCGCCGTCTTGAGGACACCGTGTCCCGTCTCGAACAGGGCGAGTTATCGTTGACCGACGCCGAGCGTCTGTACCGGGAAGGCATGGAATTGGCCGGCCGGTGCCAGGAACTTCTAACCGAAACCGAATTGCGCATCACTCAAATCGGGGATGGCCGCGCCACCGCTGCGCCGACGGTCCCCGAGTTCCCAGCCGGTAATGACGACTGGGATCCGCCGCCCCCGTTGGAACCCGATGATCCTTCCCTTTTCGACGATGATGACCCGCCTTTCTGATTTCATTCATCGAACCGGTACGGCGTGATGCTGCGCGTTGGATGGTTTTCCACCGGAAGGGGTGAAGGCTCTCGCGGCCTTCTTTGTTTCATCCAGGAAGCGATTTCGGCGGGCCGCCTGGACGCTGAGATCGAGTTCGTGTTCAGCAATCGCGAACCTGGTGAGGCCGAGGGGTCTGACCAATTCTTCGACCTGGTACGTTCCTACCGCCTCCCACTGGTAACCCTGTCATCGAGCCGCTACCGTCGCGAACACGGTGCCGGGTCCATGGAGCGCCATCGCTCGGGATTTGACCGGGAGGCAATCCGCCTCCTGGAGCATTACAATCCGGACGTATGCGCATTGGCAGGCTACATGCTCATCTGTAGCGGCGCAATGTGCCGCCGCTATCCTCTCCTGAACCTCCACGGCGCTCTACCGGACGGACCGACCGGTACCTGGCAATCCGTTATCTGGGAATTGATCAAAACCCGATCAGAGCGTACCGGAGCGATGATCCATCTGGCCACCGAAGAAGTGGACCGTGGGCCCGTGCTGTCCCATTGCGTCGTTCCGATTACTGGCGACGGCTTCGACCAACACTGGGTGACGCTCGACGGGCGCAACCTGGCCGACATCCGCTCCGCTGAGGGGGAGGGTTACCCGTTGTTCCAGCGCATCCGCGAGGCCGGGTACCGGCGCGAGCCTTTTCTGCTGCTGGAGACCCTCCGCGCCGTTGCCGATGGGAGGTTGCATGTCCGGCCAGAATCCGCTCTGAACTCAGCCGGGAAGCCTCTCGAATTGACGCATCCGACGGGCTTGCCCCTAACCGACCACATAGAAGCCGCTTTGGCTTCCGGATAAACGAACTACGCCGATTTCCTCTGCTGGTCTGCCCTGGACTGGGCCAGCGCCGTTTTCAGCGTCAGGTGCCGGCCGCCACCACGCCGGTAGAGCCTGGGCGAAGCGTCTCCCGTGATCGCTTCACCGTGAACGACGCAGCGCCCGATATCTCGTAGCGACGGCAGTTCGTACATCACTTCCATGAGTGCGTCCTCGACAATGTGTCGCAGAATCCGCGCTCCGGTCTGGAATGTCAGCGCCCGCTCAGCAGCCGCCTCCAGTGCATCGTCGGTGAATTCCAACTTCACATTGTCCAGATGGAACAGCCGTTGGTACTGCTTGACGATCGCGTTTTTCGGCTCGGTCAGTACCCGGATCAAATCCTCGCGATCCAATGGTTGCAGTGCCGCAACCACCGGAAGTCGGCCCACCAACTCTGGAATGAATCCGAATTGCAGCAGGTCCTCCGGGGAAACCAGATCCAACATCGGGAGGCCGTTAGCGTTTTTGTTGCCGCGCTCCTGGTTCTGTGCCAAAAATCCCATCGCTGACCCGGAGGAAACCCTTTTGCCAATTATCTCCTGCAAACCGTCGAATGCTCCCCCGCAGATGAACAGGATGTTCTTGGTGTTAATCTGCAGCATCTCTTGGTGAGGGTGCTTTCGGCCTCCTTGAGGTGGCACGTTGGCGATGCAGCCCTCAATGATTTTGAGCAGTTCCTGCTGCACCCCTTCCCCGGCTACGTCCCGCGTGATCGAACGGTTAACACCCTCTTTGCGCGCGATTTTGTCCAGCTCATCGATGTATATGATCCCCTGTTCCGCCAGGGAGACATCCCAATCCGCGGCTTGGATCAGCCGCAAAAGTATGTTCTCCACGTCCTCGCCCACATACCCCGACTCCGTGAGGGATGTGGCGTCGCAGATTGCGAACGGCACGTCCAGGGATCTTGCCAGGGTTTCCGCCAGTAGGGTCTTCCCGGAACCGGTTGGCCCGATCAGCAGGATGTTCGACTTTTGTACCTCGACTTCGGGATCCGTCGCCTCGCTCCGAATGCGCTTGAAGTGGTTATACACCGCTACCGCTAGCGTCTTCTTGGCTGTTTCCTGCCCTATGACGTACGCGTCCAGGCCCGCATCGATTTCCCTGGGCACCAGGGTTCGGGACCCCGAGCCAATCTTGGGCGGCGGTTTGTCCGCCGGTTCCACCCGGTCGCTTGGCCGGGGTTGCGCGCTGTCGCCTTCTTCTCGCCGTTTCTTGCCCCCGCGTTCGGCCACATAGTTGGCCAACTCGCGGACGCAGTCGAAACAGATCCCGCCACGGGTCTGGCCCGGAGGTCGAACCAATCGGCCCTGCGGAAACAGGCTGCCGCAAAACGCGCAACGGTGGGCGTTGCGATTGGAGTTGCGGCTACCGGTGGCCATGGTTACCTCCGAGGTCGGTTTTGATCGGTGTCCGACCGTTACGCGGCTTCAGCGGCTTCTTCTTCCTTCTGCGTCCCCAGTATCTCGTCCACGATGCCGTACTCGATCGCTTCTTCTGCCGTCAGGAAGTAGTCTCTGTCGGAATCGTCCGCAATCCTTTCCACGGTCTGGCCCGTCGCTTCAGCCAGGATCTTGTTGAGCCTTTCCTTCAGCCGAACAATCTCCCTCGCCTGAATTTCGATGTCGGCGGCCTGACCTTGGAAGCTGCCCACGTTGGGCTGGTGCATGTGCACGGTGGAGTTCGCCAGGCAGTAGCGTTTTTCTTTGGCCCCGTTCGCCAGCAACACGGTGGCCATGCTCGCGGCGGTACCGACGCATATGGTCGACACCGGGGAGTTGATCAGGCGCATCGTATCCAAAATGGCCAGTCCCGACGCGATATATCCGCCTGGACTGTTGATGTACAGACTGATGTCCCGGTCGTTGTCCTCGCGCTCCAGGTACAGCAACTGCGCGATGATCACGTTGGCAACCTGGTCCGTGATTGGCGTTCCCAAGTAGATGATCCGCTCCCGCAGGAGCAGAGAGTAGATGTCAAAAGCCCGCTCGCCCCGTGGACTGGTCTCGATGACCATCGGCACGATGTTGGTGGGTTGCAGCAGTGGAGAGTCTTCGAAAGGAACGGCCATTACGGTCTCCTGATAGTGGGCCGGGTTATGGGTCAGTCGGGTCGCGTCGCCGGCTATCCGAACATGCGGCTGAAGGAATCGGGCAAAGTGTTCATAACGTGGTCTACGATACCGTATTCCACCGCTGTCTCCGCGTCCATCCAGTAGTCTCTATCGGAATCTCGCGATACCTTGTCGAACGGTTGGTCGCAGTTCTCCGACAGGATGGTATTCAGGCGCTGGCGCAGGCGCAGAATCTCCTGGGCTGTGATCTCTATATCCGAAGCCGAGCCCTGGATCCCTCCCATCACTTGATGGATCAGCACCGTCGAATTCCGCGTGCAGTACCGTTTGCCTTTCGTTCCGCCGGACAATAGCACCGCGCCCATGCTGGCGGCCTTGCCCAGGCAGATCGTGGACACGTCCGGTTTGATCAACTGCATCGTGTCGTAGATCGCCATGCCATCCAGCACCGAACCGCCAGGTGAGTTGATATACAGGCTGATATCCTCTTCAGGGTTCTCCCAGCTCAGGTACAGCAACTGCGAAACGATCGCGTTGGAAATCTCATCATCCACCTGCGTGCCTAGATAGATTATCCGGGCCTGCAGCAACAGCGAGTACGGGTTGAAGGCGCGCTCACCTTCGGTAGTTGGGCGAATGATACCGGGGATCACGTTGGATGGCGTGACTATGCCTGAAGGATTAGAACGTCGTGGCATCTGAAGGTTCTCCTGGAATGGTTGGCGACTTGACGTCATTCTCGATGCTCTGTCTGATCGCCCGCCGTGGCGTCACCATCACTTTCATCGGTGGTTTCAACAGGTTCTGCGGCATCCGATTCGTTGGCTTGGTCAGCTTCGTTGTCCGCGGCGCTCGCCTCTCCGTTGCCTTCCTCGTCCAACTTGCCCTGGGTGATGTCCGTGAGCCGTTCCATTACCCGCTGGCTGTGCAGCGTTGACCGGATGTTGTCCCGCGTAGAGTCCGACCCGAGGAACTCCCGAAGTGAGTCGAGGTTCGACTCTTCCTGTTCTTCGTCTCCTGTGGACAAGCCCAGCAGTCGGTCGGTTTCCGATTGGACGTCCTCGTCGGAAATCTCGATTTCTTCCACTTCCGCCAGCTTCCTCATCACCAAGCCGCTCACCAACCGCTTCTCCGCATTGGGGCGCATCTCGTCAAGGAATTCGTCCGGTGACTTGCCCATGAAACGCAGGTAGGTCGGCATGTCAAGACCTTGCTGTCGCAGCATCCGCTCCCGGTCCGTCTGCATCGCCTCCAGTTCCCGTTCGTACAGGATGGAGGATGCGTTGACCACCGCTACATCGCACAGCGCCTCTAGGCTTTTTTGCTCCAGGTCGCTGCGAGCCGCGTTTTCCGCTTGGGTCTTCAACGATTCGCGAATATTGCTTCGCAGCGATTCCAGGTCGTCAAACCCGTCGCCGACCGATTTCGCAAATTCGTCGTCCAACTCGGGCAGAGACTTTTCTTTAACCGACAGTACCGAAACCTTGAACTGGATTTCCTTCCCCGCGTACTGTTCGCGCGGATAATCTTCGGGGACGGTCACGGCGAACTCACTCTCGTCGTCCTCGGACAGGCCAACCAGGTTCGGCGCGAAACCCGGGAAGGGGAGCACGTTTTCCTCGTTGGGAATGTATTCCACGTCCTCGTCTTCCACCACCGTTTCTTCGTCCAGCGTCCCGAACACGTTTAGGTTCAATCGGTCGCCATACTGCGCCGCCCGCTCCAACGGCTCCCACACCGCTTGCTCATCTCGAACCCTGTCCAGGATGCCGTCAACCTCTTCTTCGGTGACCTCTACCGGCTCGGTCTCGACACGAATCTCACGGTAATCACCCAGATCAACTGTCGGTTCCAACGGGACTGTCGCGGTAAACGACAAGGGTTCCAACTCGGTGACCTCTATGCTGGGCTCCGCGAAAGCCGATACTTCCTCGTCCTGCAGAACCTTGTCCAGGGTCTCCGGTACCATGAACTCCAGTGCTTCCTGGAGCAAAGCAGGCCGGCCCATCATGCTTTCCACGATGTGCCGCGGAGCCCGTCCGCGACGGAATCCGGGGATGTTGAGGCGCGTAACCACCCGCCGGTAGGAACGCTCAATGAACGGATTCTCGTCCTCGGTGGCCAATTCCACCGTCAGCGTGACCTCAATGGGTGATGTGTTGTCCCTCGTGACCTTCAACGCCGATACGCTCCTGTGCCCGATTGAGTCTGCATAAAATGGCGGGCAGGGTGGTCGATACCGGCCTGCCCGCGAACTCAACCGAGTATAGCATAACCGCCCGTTTACCGAAACGCCGGACCGAACGCTCAACGCCGGAAACGGCCCTCGCGCGCTGCTCCCACACCCGGTTCCAAACGGTGCCGGCACGGGTTGACATCTGTTTGTTTCAAATCGTTAATCCCACCGCAACACCGACCGAGTAGGCTGGTAACGTGTAGCTGCCGTTCACCTGTCCGGTCCCACCGAACGGCGCTCCAAACCGATTGTTCCACGCGTACGCTCGCTAAGGATTGGGTGGCAAATGCTGACTCGGGACGTCTCCAAAACTCCATTGAACGAACACCTTAACCCCGACGGGACCACCCGTCCTGTCTATCAGCCTTTGATGGACAGCCTGAACGGCCTCGGCGTGCCGGAATTGCGTCAGCGTTGGCGCGACGCCAACGATAGCGCCGGTCTGGACGCGTTCACGTTCATGTTGGATCCGCGCGAGTTTCGCACTGTGCCCGCCGACTGGCTGCCCAGACTGATCCCCGCTGCCGAGTGGGAAACCATCTCCCGGGGCGTGGCCCAGCGATTGAAAGCGATCAACCATTTCCTGTTCTATCTCTATTGCGGTGATCAACAGGTGGTGCCGCCCGACGTTATGTACTCCTGCCAGTATTTCAACCCTGAGCTCCAGGACTTTCGCCCTGCCAGCGATGTTTTCGTACACATCTACGGCATCGATCTGGTGCACATGGGTGACGGTCGTTACATCATTCTGGAAGACAACCTCCGGATCCCCTCCGGCATCGCCTACCAACTGAAAACCACTCAAATCGGTTTGAACGTATTGCCCGAGTTTGCCGGTGGCTACGACATCGTTCCGTACGATATCCGGTCCGCCTACCTCGATATGTTCGCGTCACTGTGCGACACCGACTCGCCGGTTTGCGTGCTGCTCACGGATAGCAAGTACGGCTCCGCCTTTTTCGAGCACCGGTATTTGTCCGAGCCGTTGGGCATCCCTCTCGTGGAAGGCTCGGACCTCTACATCGGCCACAACGGTTGCGTCTGGGCCCGCTGCATGGGCGGCGATTTCGAGATCGATCTGATTTACCGTCGCGTGGAGGACCTCGAACTCTTCGTCCCCGGCTTGACCGACGCCTACCTGGACCACAAGGTCGTCCTCGTGAACGCCCTGGGTACCGGGGCTTGCGACGACAAGCTGGTGTTCCTGTGGGTTCCCGATATGATAAAAACCTATTTGGGAGAAGAGGCCATCCTGGAACAGGCCCAGAGCTACGACCTGCGGCCCCCCGATGCCCGCCAATACGTCCTGCAGAACTTGGACAGTCTGGTGCTCAAGACTCGCCAGGGATACGGTGGATTGGGCGTCTTCATCATGCCCGATCTGGACAAGGGCTACCGCAGCCGTCTGTCTCAACAGTTGATCGAGCAACCCCAGATCTTCATCGCCCACGAGACCCTGGACTTCTCCCAACATCTTGTCTTTGACGAGACCAGTGGCGAATTCGGGGAGCGCCACGTCGACCTGCGCGTGTTCGCGGTGCAAAACGGCCGTAGGGAAGTCACCGTTTTCCCCGGCGGCCTCACCCGTGTATCCGAGGCGAACAGCCGGGTCACCAACAACTCGTCAGGAGGATCATGCAAACCGAGCTGGGTGGTCCGATAGCATTCGAACCGGTCCCGGTGCACTACGCCTACGTGGCCAAATATTCCTACACCGACATAGTGGTGCAAAACGACAATTTCCTCCGGCTCGCGGCCTACGTCGACACCTACCAGACGCCGGGACCCTGCGGCGTGGCCACATTCCCGGAGGGCCGGCAGGTTGAGTATCCCGACCGGCTGGGGAATACTGTTCACCGGGTGAGAATTACGGCGCCGCACCAGGAACTGATCATTGCCGCCACCGGGAAAGTCTGCCTGAACCGCCACACTCCCGTTGTATCCGACCCGCCCCTCAGCGGTGCCGAGTACGGTTTGGAGGCCCAGGAATTGTTGTCCGCTTCCCGGCTGGCCGACCCGGAGAGCGTCGCGAATGCTGCGCTGGAGGCCACCGCGGGGCGACTACCTTGCTCTACACTGTGGACAACGTCGTCCAGTGGATCTACACAAACATCCGCTGCGTCGGCACCGTGGAACTGATCCGCGCCATGTCCGAAGCGGTCCTCACCCTGGAGGACGACAGCGCCATGTCCGAAACGCCGCTGGACGCTTTGCTGTTGACCAATCAGCTACTCGAACGGCTCAGCGCGGTGTACAAGGTTATCGACGACAGTTGGTTCCACCAGGAAGCGTTGTCCGAGGAAGAGGTTTATCGCCGCTTCGTACAGCAGTAAAACGCCACCACGGGCACAAATATGAGAAGGCCGGAACCGCGCGGTTCCGGCCTTCTCTTGCCTTACCTGATTTGCGGTCTACTTGAAGTGAGGTATCACATCGTCGGAGATGCACTTCAGGGTGTCCATGACTACCTCGCGGGGGACGGAGGAGGTCCAGTTGCACTCGAACATGATTTCGTCGGTGTTGAAGGCCTCCCGGAACATGTGGATCTTCTCGACCACCTCTGCCGGCGTGCCGAATAGGTTGACTTCCTCGGTCGCTTCAGGGCCGGCGCTGCCGGCGTCAGTGCTGCCGATGCCAACACGGCCTGCGTAATAGATGCGGGCGAGGTCCATGAGGTTTCCGACACGGCGATCGGCCTTTTCCTGGGTGTCGGCGACGAGGGTGGGCACCCGGACCACTGTGGAGGGATTACCCTCGTGCCCGGCGTCGATCCAAGCCTTGCGGTAGGCTTGGACGTCCTCCCGGAGGACGGCGGAGCCCCGCAGGTTGTGGGGGGAACTGCCGGCGCCGATGGCGATGCGATATCCCTGCTCGCCCATGGGAACGAAGCTCTCCTGGCTATCCACCGGGAGCAGCATGGGCATTGGCTTCTGTACGGGCTTCGGGATGCTCATGTAGTCTTCGTAGAAGCCGGGATAGTTGAAGTACTTGCCCTCAAACCCGGAGAATCTGTCCTCGTCCCACAGCTGCTTGAGGAGCTCCAGATACTCGAAGAAGTACTCCCGACGTTCGTCAGAACCGCGAGTGCGGGCGCCGGCGCCGTAGATGAAACGACCTTCGCTGATCTGGTCCACTATGGCGACCTGTTCCGCGACCTGGAAGGGGTCCTCCGGCTGGAGGTTGTCAAAGGCGTAGCGTTCGTGGGGCAGCGCCCGGGCCGACACGGTCTCACCGGGCAGCCGCAGGGTCGGGCGGTGGATGGAGGTGCCGATCCTGATGTTCTTGGTGTGGTTGGCGATGACGCTGGATAGCATGAGAGACTGGGGATCCATGCTGCCCTGGGTGGAGAAGTGACCGCCGCCGAACCAGACGAAGTCCCATCCAGCGTCCTCGATGTGGTCGATTTCCTTGAAGTTCTGCTTGTATGCCGCAGCCTCGAGGAGCTTTCCGCCCTGATATTCGGGGTCCCAGGGAACCATGTCGCCCTCGTAAACGGCGTTCCAGGTAGTGAACAGTCCGAATTCCATTCTTCCTCTCCTTCCGTGCTGGCGATACTTTTCATTAGTCCGGGCAATGCTAGCATCGGCGTCATATACCGTCAACGCTGGGATTGATGGCCCAGGGCTTTTCTGTAATTTCGACGCTGAAGTAGTCCGTTCATGGTGAGCCTATCGAAGCACGAGCGGACTACTCTCCCGGCCGCCTTGACACCCTCTGTTCAACGGAGGTGGGCGGAAAACCCAATGACCCTGCCGGTAACCTGAGATGACTGCGCCGGTGCCGGCATTTGTGGCATACTCGCCACCCAGGAGGGCCATTGCCATGGTTGCCAAGACGCCTACCGAAACGCCCGCCATACTGTTGGAAAACATGTGGAGTGACGGCGATCCTGCTCCGTCCCCGATACATCTGGACTTCCGTCCGGTCCTGAAAGTCCTGGCCGAAGCCGGTATCGTCGGCGTCAAGTTCGACGAGTGGCTCGCGAACCTGAACGCCGCCAACCGTGATTTGGTGGGCATGCTTGAAATGACTGCGGAGGGAGCGTTGCTGATATCCCCCATGCAGAGCAAACACGGGTCCAGGTTAGAAGGGGAGTTCATCATCGATTTGGGCGTATGGACCAGGATACACGGCGGTGAAGCCCATGGTTCTCGATTGGGCATACGGTTGCCCAACGGCGCCCGTTACGCTCCGGACGCGGCGTGGTTGTCTCCGGAACAACTGGCAGCGTACACCCAATCAGAAGAAACCTGGCTGCTGGATTTCTGCCCGTGTTTCGTGGTGGAGATCATGTCTCGCAACGACAGTCCGGCCAGCGCCCACCGCAAGATGCAAGACTACATTGACCACGGCGCGATGTTGGGTTGGCTCATCGACCCCTTCCGCCGCCAGGTGCATATCTACCGCCCACAAGCCGACCCCGTCGTCCTCGACGACCCTGAAATCGTTAGCGGCGAACCCGATCTGCCCGGATTCGTGTTTGGCGTGCGCGCCAGAATTTTCGACGTCCAATAGGCTTCGCACGATATGGCGTTGGCGTCTCCCCGACTTACCGCCCTCCCGCTTAGGAAAAGGAGCCCTGGCCAATGAAAGTAGCAGTAATGGGAGCCGGCAGCATCGGCGGCTACTTCGGCGGTATGTTGGGCCGAGCCGGCCACGACGTAACGCTGATCGCCCGCGGCGAACACCTGGACTCCATCCGCCGTGGCGGTCTGAGGATGCAGACCCAGGCCGGTAACTTCACCGTCCCCTGCACCGCCACCGATCTCCCTGCCAATGTCGGCCCCGTGGACCTGGCCCTGCTCACCACCAAGACCTACCACAACGCGGTAGCCGTGCCGGCCATGGCTCCCATGGTTGGCCCCGATACCGCGGTCCTGTGCCTGCAGAACGGCATAGACTCATTCGTGCCTTTGCAGCACTCCTTTCCCGACGCCGCGATCTTGCCCGGCGCCGCCTACATCGAGGCCGGCCGGTCCGGACCCGGGGTGGTTACCCAGGCTGGCGACATCGTTCGCATCGTCACCGGCAACATCAGGGACAGCCATCCGTCGCACCGGGCCAAGGCGGACGAAGTCTGCGCCGCGTTCTGCGATGCTGGCGTAGCCGCCGAAGCCGCCGACGACATCGCCGTCACGCTGTGGACCAAGTTCCTTTTCATCACCACCATGGCCGGCGTGACGTCGCTGGCCCGCGAATACCTGCGCGACCTCCTCCCTAGACCCGAGTGGCACAAGATAGTGGCGGGCTGCATGTCCGAGATCGAACGAGCCGGCCGCGCCTCCGGCGTTGATCTGGCCCCAACTATCGTGGCAAGCACCCTCGACTACATGGAGTCCGCCAAGGGCGCCATGAGCGCGTCCATGCACGCCGACCTGTTGGCCGGCCGGCCGATGGAATTGGAGGCGCTCAACGGCGCTGTGGTCCGCGCCGGCGAAGCCGCCGGCGTCCCAACACCCATCAACGACGTGATCTACGCCGCCCTCAAGCCCTACGCCAACGGTGCCCCGGCAGGATCCTGAACCGTCGACTCCCCATTCCCATAACGCCCGTTCCCGTTAGCGACCAGTCCTGAACCTAGCAGGGGCGACCCTGCGGTCGCCCCCCTTCAGCGTTGCGCCTATTTCAGCAGAGCAGCGCTTCTATTCTCTGGTCTCCATCGTCAGCCCCTGGTCGTGGACCTCTAAGACACACTCGGGGCACCTTTGCCGTTCGTCATGCCCGGTGGCCGGCCAAATGTCCTGCCCCTTGACCCCACACAGGAAGAAAGGCTCAACTTCTTCGATGCCCAGGCTTTCCAGGTAGTGGACGACTCCCTCGCGACGGGGGTTATCGAACCACCACGGAGACAGGGACTGGGCCAGGGCGTGGATGCCCTCCTTGAAGTCATCCGTGTACTGTTCCAAGTCTTCCGGGATGTCGACCATCCACCGGGTGCCGCTCGGTCCACCTTCCCTGGTGGCCTGCAATTTACCGCTCCGAACGTCTTTACGGATGACATCCTGCGAAACATTCAGAATTCTCGAAGCTTCCTGGATCGTGACCCGGGGCATACTGTACCTCCAACCGTGCCAACCGTCAGGCGGCGATGCCTATTTCTACCACCAACCCCGCACAGCGGCAAGTGTCGCGCGTTACCATGTCTTCAGCGCACTGCCGCCATGGTCCTCGGGTCCTCCAGCGTGTCGGCCAGCGACCCGCCCGGCGGAACCATGGGAAACACGTTGGTTTCACGCTCGAGGACAAACTCGATCAGGAACGGCCCGTCGTATGCCTTGGCTTCCTGCAACGCCGCGGCCACGTCCTCCTGGTGCTCCACGCGAAGTGCCGGTATCCCGTACGCATTGGCCAATTTGACGTAGTCCGGCCCAGGCATCGGCACCTCTTTTATGTGCCCCTCGAAGAACATCTCCTGCCACTGGCGAACCATGCCCAGGTACCCGTTGTTGAACAACGCGATTTTGATGGGGAGCTTCTCCTCCACGGCGGTTATCAGCTCCTGCAAGGTCATCTGGAACCCGCCATCGCCCGCGACCGTCCATACCGTGGATCCCGGGCGGGCCAGTTGCGCTCCCAGCGCCGCTGGCATCTCGAACCCCATGGCTCCCAATCCTCCGGAGGTCACGAAAGAGTTCGGCTGGTTCAGGAACAGGTACTGCGCCGCCCACATTTGATGCTGGCCGACTCCGGTAACCACCACGGCGTCATCGTCCTCCTGCAGCATCTCGTTCATCTCGGTCAGCACCTGCTGGGGCATCAGAGCGTCGCTCTGCGGAATCGCCAGCGACGGGTGTTGCGCTTTGAGCTGAGCAATCGTTCCCATCCAGTTTGGCCGCTCAACCCTTTGCACCAGGGGAACCAACGCTTTCAGGATGGGCTTCGCGTCCCCCACCAACGGCACTTCCGCCGGCACGATCCTCCCCACTTGGCTGGCTTCAATGTCCAGGTGCACTATCCTGGCGTGCGGGGCAAACCCCGATACTCGACCGGTCACCCGGTCGTCGAACCTCATCCCCAACCCGATGATGACGTCCGCTTGGTCAACCACCATGTTGCACCAGTACATCCCGTGCATTCCTAGCATTCCCAGGCTATGCGGATGGTTCCTCGGGAAACTGCTCAACCCCAGCAGCGTATTGATCACGGGAATACCGGACCCTTCCGACAATCCCAGCAGCTCGTCGAACGCCCTGGAGTTGACGATCCCGTGCCCAGCAATGATCACTGGGCGCTCCGCCTGGTTGATGAGTTCGGCCGCCTTGCGGACGTTCTCCATCGTTTCGTCCGACAGCGGCGCTTCCGGCACCCGTAGCGTTTCCGGGTATTCGAACTCGGCTTCTTCCAACTGAACGTCCCGAGGCACGTCGATCAATACGGGCCCCGGCCGCCCTTCCTGGGCCACGCGAAAAGCCTCCCGTATCGTCCGGGCGAGGTCGCCTGCGGACATCACCAGATACGTGCGCTTCGTGCATACCGATGCGATGCTGGAGATATCGCACTCTTGGAATGCCTCTGTGCCCAACGCGGCTCGCGCCACCTGGCCCGTTATGGCCACCAGCGGCACGCTGTCCGCCTTGGCTCCCATTATCCCCGTCACCAGGTTGGTCGCTCCCGGGCCAGATGTCGCCACGCACACGCCCGGTTTGCCCGTCATCCTGGCATAGCCGTCCGCCGCGTGCGCCGCCGATTGCTCGTGCCGTACCAACACATGCCGCAACTGCGGGTATGACCACAGCGCGTCGTAAAACGGCAGTATCGCGCCCCCGGGATGGCCGAAAAGCGCTTCGACCCCTTCCCTCAGCAGGCTCTCGCAGATGATTTCCGAACCCTTCAGTTTCACGGCGTATCTCCGTACAACGTCGTTCCGTCTGCCAGATCTTGCTGGTCAAGGTTCGCTAAGGCACAAAAAAAGCCCGTCCCATAGGGACGGACAATTGCCCGCGGTACCACCCTATTTGCCCTCCACGTCCGGAGACCCGGGCGTTTTGAGCCTCTCTGGCAGGACACCATCATGTCCCGTCGCTTCTAACGGGCAACGAACCCGGCCTGAGCTTACTCACCACCGATTTCGGGAGGCGGATTTCAGCCGGCAGCTCCGGAGGGATTTTGGGCGGGGCAACCGTGCCTGCTTTCACCGGCTCAGGCTCGCTGCGACGCTCGTCGCCCGCTTACTCGTCTCCATCTCAGCTTTTCATCGAAAACCTTATCATACGCCCTTTCTGGGGTCAATCACTCAGAATTCCCGGTTCTCCCCAATTGTCGTTCTCCGCGTTCTGTCTCGCCCGTCGCCTCCGGCTAGAGTCCGCCGACGTCCGCCAGCGCCGCTTCCAACTCCACCAGCGTCGCGAATCCCTCAAACCGCTGCCGCACGATCCCGTCGCCGTCCAGCACGAAAACCCAGGATTCGTTGGTCCAGCCTGGTATCTGGGTGAACCCCCATTCGTCAGCCGCCGGGACCAGTCGCCCCCGACTCAGATCTCCCTGTATCTCTTGCGGGTTGTCGTACAGCTCCACATGGATGTAGTTAGCGGCGTCCGGGCGTTCGACTCGCAACTCCGACACCGTGTCCACCTGCGGTCCACAGGTCGGACTCGTGCAAAACGCCGGCGTGGCAAAAACCACCACCGACGGCTTGCCGGATGTCACGGCGTCCGCTACCGACAGGCGATAAAGTTCGGCGTCCGGTTCGTACGACGTGGTCAGATCGGTAACGGTTGTACCGTCGTCGAGCGTCTTGGTCCGGCTCGCCGGCGCCGCCTCCCCAATCGAAGGTATGGGCGAGTCCTCAACCACCGAAACTTCGATCACCGCCTCCCCTGAAACCTCGCCGCCCAACGGCATCACCGTCAGCCGGTAGTCACCGGGTGCAGGAAATTCCACCGGCGCAGCATATGCCCCCCGTACTCCGTACGGCCACGCATTGTAGGCCGCGGTGATCTCTGCCGGTGGGGCCGACCCATCGGCGGGCGCCACCGAAATGCGGACTTCCGGCGCTTTGATCAGCGCTTTTTGGGTGTTCAGTAGGAACGCCACTCGTTGCGTGCCCACTTCCAACACCTTGGTAGCCAGGTGCGACTGTATCGCCCCGTCTCCCGGACTAACCGTGGCCACCTCGACAAACGGCACGGTCGGTGCCGCTGTCGGCGCGGTCTCGGACACCGAACCCCCGCAGGCGACCATCGCCATTACTCCGACAACGACGGTCGCCAGGAGCAGAGTCGGACGCATCACGGCCCCTCCGCGTACACGCCGAACGTGAAGGCGAACAGGCCGAAGTTTTCCGAGTCCGACCGCATCGTCAGGATCGACTGCGGCAGGTACTGTGGATTATCGATGATCCCGTACATCCTGGGCGCGTCCACCATGATGTACGAGTACCCGTTCTCGTCCCATTGAACGTCTGCGCCGGCATTCTCTTCCGACAGCATCGCCCCATCCGCCGTAACAACCACCCGGTACGGCTCACCCGAGTCGGAGGTCAGAACGGCATTGACGCTCTTGGCCGCGTAATTCAATGCTAGGTAGTCCTCAAGGTTCTCGGTCTCGCGCGCGTGCCGGATCCGCTCCGGTTCCACCGACCACTGCCCCTGGAAATACAAAAGGTGCGGCTGCAGATCCTGGGGGACAGCAACGTCGATCACGCCTTCTCCTCCGGCGAGGATCGCATTGAAGTATTCTTCAAACTGGGCCACGTAGGGAGGACGGCCGGACCGGGCCACGCCCACGTTCCGTTCCCATCCGGCGTACAGTTCGGGCGTAATCGGAGCCCTTCCGCCGACCCGTGATGCCTGGAACGCCGCGTCCCTCACTTGGTCTTCCGGCAGATTGAGTGGGTCGTCCGACAGGTCCGCTCCCGCTTCCACCAGGGCGTTGCGTATCTTCTGCTCGGTTTCGCCGTATGCCCCTTCGCCAAAGTGCGAGTAGACCATCTCGCCGTGGCTGTTGAACAGGTACTTGGCCGGCCAAAAGCGGTTTTCGAAATTGCGCCAGGTGACCATGTCGTTGTCTTGAGCCACCGGCCATCCGATCTCATGGGTCTCCAGCGCTTCCACCACGTTGTCATAGTCCTTCTCAAACTCGAACTCCGGCGTGTGGATCCCCAGGATCACCAGTCCGTCGTCCTCGTATTGCGACCACCAGTCGCGCAGGAACGGCAGCGTCCTGATGCAGTTGACGCACGTATACGTCCAGAAATCCACCAGCACCACGTTCCCGTCGGCAACCAGCCCGTCAACGGATAGCGCTCCATCCGTGTTGAGCCAGGCGTCGATACCCTCGATATTCGGAATGTCCTGGACTATCGGCCTCGCTCGCGCCTCTCCCTCTGGCTCCGCTGTCGGTTCAGTCGATGTCGGTTCCGAAGTAGCCAGCATCGCCTCGGTCGATTGCGTCTCGGCCGGTTCAGTCGGCTCCGGGTCCGACTGCGTAGTCGCGGCGGCATCTCCCGTCTCCGGGGCGGTAGTTGCCGTCACGTTCTCTGTGGGCGATGCCTCAGGCTGTGCAGCCGGTGTGGAGCTCTGCCCGCAAGCGACGATAGCCACTAGGAATAGCATTGCCACGAGCAGCATGCTGCCGACTTTCATAGTTGAACGAGTCATCACACCTCTCTCTATGGTCCGTGCGTGGTGTCAGTATAACCCTTGGTAGCGCCGTGTTCGGAGTTGCCGATTCCGTCTCCTCGGCAGTCGTATCGTCCCGTAAACCTTGTGCCGCCATCGGGCTGGCAAGGCCCACTGCGCGGCGCAATAATCCGCCCGTGCGCTCCTTAACGGAAATATAGTACGGGTATTGTGTGTTACTATACGCCGGTCATTACCCGGCGGATTGAAATCCCCGGTAGGAGGATATTTGTATGGCTACGATGATTGATGGCGAGTCCTATCTGGGCCGCGTGATGGTTCGGCCCCTGAGCAAGTCCGGCGACGTAACCGTGTACCTGTGGCCGCTGCGCTGCTTGAAGGCCAAGTTTGGGGGCCCCACATTCGGCATTGACGTCAACGGCGAAGAAATCGTCCGGTTCGACCCCCACGGCGCCCGGGGCCACTGGCACAAGGGCGGTTACGACAAGCTGGGCGCCGGCGGTTCCCATGTCGAGTACCCCGATGACGTCCGGGACAGCCGACCCCAGGTCGAGTGGTCGCTGGCCCAGTTGCGGGAGCAGACCGGCAATCACCTCACCGAAGCCGGCTACTCTGAGGCCGCCGCTAACCTGGATCCCGAACTCATTCAGGCCGCCACCGACGCCATCCTCGCCCACCTGGAGAGCGAAGGCGACCTGATTTCCGAAGCGATCTCCAAGGACCTCATCGCCGCGTAACTTCTGTCACGGCGCTGGTCTCTTAATCAAAAGGGGCGGGTCAGCGGCCCGCCCCTTTTGATATTTCCGGTCCTGTGCCGCTCAGGGAGTAATCCTCGTCCCTACCGGCCGTCCGTTCACGCAGTTCATCACTGCTCCGGGTTCCCTCCCGTCCACGATGTGAGCTACGGGCACCGCCTCGTCGGCCAATGCATCAAGGCACGCCGCCAGCTTGGGCAACATCCCGCCCCGGGCCACACCCGATGCCCGCAGTTGTTCTGCTCCTCGTGCGGTTAGTCGCGGAATAACCCTGCCGCCGTTGTCCATCACGCCGGCCACGTCGGTCAGAAAAATGATCCGTTCCGCTCGTAGCGCGTGCGCCAACGCTCCTGCCGCCGTGTCGCCGTTCACGTTTAGCGGCCGACCGGCGTGTTCGCTGTCCTTGCTCACATCCACCGCGATGGGCGACACCATTGGAATGAATCCCGCCGATACGATCGCCCGCAACGGACCCGTTTCAACCGCGGTAACCTCGCCCACGTATCCAAGTTCAGGATTGGCTATGTGGGCCTGCAATAGGTTGCCGTCCATGCCGCTGATCCCGATGGTGGGGGCGCCCAGCTGCTGCATCTGCGCGGTTAGCTCCTTGTTCACCAACCCGCCCAGTACCGCCACCACGATTTCCAACGACGGTCCGTCGGTGACCCGTAACCCGTTCACGAAATTCGGCGCCAGGTTCTGCCGCCGCATCCACTCGCTGATGACGTTTCCGCCGCCGTGGACAATCACCACCGGCTTCCCGGAGGCATGCAGCGCCACCAGGTCCTGCAATGAGGTATCGTTGCCGCCCAGGGTGCTGCCGCCGATCTTGACCACGATGGGCGGCTCCGCGAACTGTTGTGACACGTCGGCGTTCCTCACCCTGCGGCGTCAGCTGATGAGATCAGGTCAAGCCGCGACCGATGCCGGGCCAATGGCGCTGCTTATGACTACGTCGTGTACGCGCTGTTGATGATGACGTACTGCTCCGTGAGGTCGCAGCCGTACGCCGTCGCCTCTCCGGCCGCCAGGTTCAGGCTGACCCTGAAGTCCACCTGCTCGCCCGACATCAACGCCACCACCGCGTCTCGGTGGAACGGTATCGGTGTCCCTGCTTCCATGATGCAAACGCCGTTCACGAACAAGTCGACCTTCTCCTCCTCCGCTTCGGCACCGCTGCGCCCTAAGGCCATCATCAGCCTGCCCCAGTTCGGGTCCGCCCCATATACCGCGGACTTGACCAGGTTGCTCCCGGCGATCGTCAGCGCCGCTCGTCGAGCGTCGGGCGCGTTCCGTGCCCCGTCCACCTGCACGGTAATGAGGCGCGTCGCCCCTTCGCCGTCTCGGGCCAGCATTCGGGTCAGATTTGAGCACACCTGGTGCAGCGCGGCGGTAAACGCCTCCGCATCCGGCGAGCGATCATCAATCACGGGATTGCCCGCTTGACCGTTGGCGAACGCCAGGAATGTATCGTTGGTGCTGCTGTCGCCATCCACGGTGAGCATGTTGTAGGTTTCGTCGGCAATCGCCTTGACGGTCGTCTGCAGGAAGCCGGGGTCAACCGCCGCGTCCGTGGCCGCAAACGACAGCATCGTCGCCATGTTGGGATGGATCATCCCCGAACCCTTGGCCACGCCCCCGATGGTGATCGTCTGCCCCGTGGACGCGGTGAAGGAAACCGCGGTTTCCTTTGGGTGCGTGTCCGTCGTCATCATCGCCCGCGCCATTTCGCTCCCGCCGTCGGCGTCCAGCGCAATCTGTGTAACACCCGACCGGATCAGCGACATCGGCAATTCAACGCCGATCACCCCGGTGCTGCAAACCAGCACGTCCTCCGCGGTGAGGCCCAGCGTGTCCGCCGCCAACCGCGTCATCTCTTCCGCATCCTTGTACCCTTGTGCGCCCACGCACGTGTTCGCGATTCCCGCGTTCACGATCAGCGCCCTCGCCTGCCCCCGCGCCACCCGTTCCCGGTCCAGGTCGACTGTCGCCGACCTAATGGTCGAGGTCGTGAACACCCCGCCGATCGAGCAAGGTGTATCCGACACGAGCATGGTCAGGTCCAGCTTGCCCTCGCCTCGCGTCTTGAGGCCGATGAACACGCCGCCGGCGGAAAACCCCTGCGGCGACGTGATGGTACCGTTTGGAATGGCGGTGATATCTGCGCTGGCGGGCATCGCGAAACGCTCCTGCGGGCCGACAAGATTCGGCAAAATACCGCATAAATATACCATAGCTGGTGCTTCCGAATGGACTGTCATCGATTGCACAACCGACGATTTCGCCGGTCATTCAAGAATTCCCGATAGTCGCTATTCGGATAAACCTTGCCACTAACACCGCTGATAATTTTTCGGTTTCCAAAATCACGCTGTAGCGCTTGGTCGTTGCTATACAACAATCGCGCGCCAGTATGCTGTGCGAGAGCCAGGACATGAAAGTCATTGGACTCGCATGTGCTCTGTGCCTCTAATTTTCTCGCTGTCGCGTCGACCTCCGCATCATCGTCCGGTTGCCGTACTAATCCGCGCCTTATAGCAACAGGAAGCCACTTTCGAAAATTCACCGAGCCGGGCTGAACACTGCCTCCGCTTAGTTCCTCACGGAGCAGCGTCCCCCCGATCACCAACCGCCCGGGTCCGCGTTCAATCCATTCGTAGAAAACTTGACCTCGATCGCTAGGGGTATCGCCGAAAACTTCGTCTCTGGTACTGTTGTCCAAAATGGCGCACATCTTTAGTTCTTACGGAGACCTATTGACCTGCTTACTTCATCCATAAAGAAATCGCCGTAGGACCTCGGCGCACCCAGCACGTTCCCTGCCTGATCGATGCGGATGGAGTGTATTTTCACGTTCAAGTCCCCCTGCTCGAAGTACAGTACCGAAACATCCTCAGGCTTCAGACCCGTCGTCTGGTCCCGCACGTCCATCCGCACCCGGTCAATGATGTAGTCGCTGTGCGTCTCAACCACCAACTGCCGCCCGCCGGAAGCCACCTGGCAAAACAGCGTACCCAACGCCGCCTGCGCCTGCGGATGCAGATGCACCTCCGGTTGCTGGAGCAAGTACAAAATTGGCCCTTCGGTTTTCAGCAGTTCTGTCAACAGTGGAAGCACCTGACTCACTCCATAGCCAACATCGATCAAATTGCGCCAAGGGCCTTTTCGCCGCCTACCGTGGGTGCGTACCTGGATTTGGAAGGGATCGCCGTCTGATCGCCCGAACGACCTAACGTTGATCTCGTCGAACAGACTGGAGGATTTTCCAAACTCCTCTAGGTTGCCTCGCAGTTTCTGCCAAGCATCGGCGTCTTGCCTGGATAGCTGCGCCAAGTAACTCGGAACATACTCTCCCCATCCATCTTGGGACAGGAGCATGGGATCGTAGGTCCGCCGCGGTCGAGATCGGACAGGAGCGGCAGCGAAAGGGCGTCCGGCTTGTGTCCCAACTAAATCGAACATCCACAGCAAATGCCTGACATTTGACAAATCTCCGTCAACGCCCGACACCGTCACCGGGAATAACATCTCCCGCGTGACTAGCCCGTTTCTGTTCCATATATCTAGGAAGGGTTCGAAATCCCTCCAGTCTTCCAATCCTGACCGGTATCGTGCTCCGTCGAATCCATCTGATAAGTTTAAGTGAAGCTCCAATTCTGCGTCATTTGTGCTAAATCGCCGGATACTCGGGAACGGTGCCGCCGAACGTTGGCAAAAAGTAGATTCGAATCCGATCGTCTCGTCAAACGGGTCGGTAGGCATCGCAAACCTAAACGCTGCACGGAAAGATTCTATTGTGCCTCCCCGTGCACCAGGTCGAAGAACGATATCCTCGAAGGATCCCAGGTCAAACGGCTCCTCCCGAAAATTCGGCACCACCTCCCGAAACGCCACGTCCCACAGCGCCCGAATCAACGCCAGAAACGACGTCTTCCCCGTGCTGTTGGGCCCCACCAACAGCGTCAGCGGCGCCAACCGCGCCGTCTGCTCTTCGCTGCCGAAACAGCGGTAGTTTTGCAGGGTGATGCTGTCCATGCGCCAAGTGTAGCACCATCCTGCTCGAGCCTGTTTGACACTCCCCAACCCCCGCCCGATAATGCCAACATCCCGCACGTACCCGCAGCTTTACCCCGCCCGGGCCCCTGCTCTCCATGATCTTGCCGAACGATCCTCCGCACCTGCCGTTGCCAGCCGGCGAAATCGGTCTCCTCACTGATCTCTACGAACTGACCATGGCCCAGTCCTATTTCGCCGAGGGCATCGACGGCCAGGCAACTTTCAGCCTCTACGTACGCGAGTACCCGCCCGATCGCGGCTATCTGGTTGCCGCCGGCATCGACGACGCCCTCGATTGCCTGGAAGCTTTATCCTTCGATAACGACAGTATCGACTACCTGCGCAGCACCGGAATTTTCACCGCCGACTTTCTGGAATCCCTGCGAGATTTTCGCTTCACCGGCAGCGTGCGCGCCATGGCCGAGGGCAGCCTGTTCTTCGTAGACGAGCCGGTCCTGGAAGTCACCGGCCCCATCATCGCCGCCCAACTGGCCGAAACCATCGTCATGAACCAGGTCCAATACCAGACTCTGTTGGCCACCAAGTCTGCGCGCTGCGTCCAGGCTGCCCAGGGACGTCCCATTGCCGATTTCGCCGCCCGACGCACCCACGGAACCGAGGCCTCCCTGCACATGGCGCGGGCCTCCTATATCGCCGGTTTTGGCGCGACCAGCAACGTCCTGGCCGCCCGCCGCTACGGCATCCCGCCCACCGGCACCATGGCCCATTCTTACGTCACGAGCTTCGATGCCGAGATCGACGCTTTTCGAGCCTACTCCCGGATGTTCCCCGACCGCAGCATCCTCCTGCTCGATACTTACGACACCATCAGCGGCGCCCACGCCGCCGTCAAGGTCGCCCGCGAAATGGAAAGCGATGGCCATCGCCTCACCGGCGTCCGTCTCGATTCCGGAGACTTCGACGCCCTCAGTCGCCAGGTCCGGTGCATCCTCGACGACGCCTCCCTCCATTACGTCCGCATTGTTGCCAGCGGCGGCCTCGACGAGTACGAGATCGAACGCCTCGTCGCGGGAGGCGCGCCCATCGATATGTTCGGTGTCGGCACCCGGGTCGGCGTATCGGCCGACGCCCCTTCCTGCGACATGGTCTACAAGATGGTCAGCTACGCCGGTCGGCCGGTGATGAAGCTCAGCGAGGGCAAGGAGTCCCTGCCCGGCGCCAAGCAGGTCTTTCGCCAATCCCACGCGGACGGCATGATGTCGGCTGACGTCATCGCTCTGGACACCGAGGCCATCCCACTGCGAGAGCCGCTGCTCGCCCTGGCGATGCATGATGGCCGGCGCACCATCCCGCCCAGTTCAATCGTGGACGCTCGCCAGCGCGTGGCCGATGGCCTGTCCCGGCTGCCCCAGGCGCACCAGCGCCTCCGCCAGCCGGTCCACTTTCCCGTATCGATAAGCGAAGATCTCCTGCGCCTCGAGGCCCAGGTCCGCGGCCAGCTGAGCGCCGCCTTTTCTCCATAACCCGCCAAGGAGCCCAAGTTCGATGAAAATCGCGGTCTGCGTCAAGTTCGTTCCCGTGGTGTCGCGCATTGAGTTCGACTACGAAAACAAGGTAATCCAGCGCGAGGGTGTCCCATCGGAAATCAACCCCTTCGACCTGCTGGGCATCAACATGTCCGTTGACCTCAAAGCCAGCCCCGAGGACACCGTCGTCGCGCTCTCCATGGGCCCGCCCAACGCCGCTGAGGGCCTGACCCAGTGCTACGCTCTGGGAGTTGACAGGGGCATCCTACTTTCCGACCGCGCCCTCGCCGGCAGCGACACCCTGGCCACCGCGCAGGCCCTCGCGTTGGCCCTCCAGCGCGAGTCCGCCGACCTCATCGTGTGCGGCCGCAACAGCAGCGACGCCGAGACCGGCCAGGTTGGACCCGAGGTCGCCGAACTGATGGGTCTGCCCCATATCAGCAACGTCCGCAAGCTGGAGATCGACCGGTCCGCTAACCGCATCGTCGCCGAGCGCGCCACCGACGAGGGCTACCAGGTAATCGAGTGCCCGCTGCCCGCCGTGGTCTGCGTCACCGAAGGCGCTGGCCAGGAACGCTACCCCGGACGCGATGAGATGACCGAGGCCCAGGAGCGCGGCATCGAGCAACTTACCTGCGTCGATCTGACCGACGACCTCACGTTGTTCGGCCTCGACGGATCCCCAACCTGGGTCGAGGATATCCGCCTCGTCGAACCCGACCGTCTCGCCGTTGTGATCCGCGACGAAACCCCCGAAGACGCAGCCCGCCAGGTAGCCGACATGCTCCGTGATCGGCTGGCTGCCCTGTCTTCCGAGACCGGTTCAGACTCCGAAAACGCTGCGTTGCCCCGCTACATCGGCGGTGATCGCAGCATCTGGGTGGTCGCCGAGTTGGCCGCGGACGGCGTACGCCAGGTCACCCTGGAAATGCTCGGTAGGGCCCGCACCCTCACCCCAATCACCCAGAGCGAGGTGGTCGCCGTCGTAATCCAGGACGGCAGTCCATCATCGGATTTGATCACCCAGCTGGCCGAGGCCGGCGCCGACCGCGTCCTCACCCTGGATACTTCCAGCCTGGGCGTCCTCTGCGGCCGGGGCGTTTCGCGGGCTCTCTCCGATGCCATCGCCGAGCAACCCCCGTACGCCATCCTGTTCGCCGCCACCGCAGACGGTCGCGACTTGGCCGCCCGCATCGCCGCCCGCCAGCGGCTCGGCCTCACCGGAGACGCCATTGACCTCGAAATCAACGACGCCGGCCAACTTGTCCAGCTCAAGCCGGCCCTGGGCGGCAACGTCGTCGCGCCCATCCTGTCCAAGACCCTGCCCAACCTGGTTACCCTTCGCCCCGGCGTCCTGTCGCCCGCCGCGCCCGAGTCCGGAGCCAGCGCCCTCGTCGCGGCCCTTCCATCCTCCCCCACCGACGATGTCGATGTGACCCTCATTAGCGAGCACTTCTCCGAAGAGCACGGCGCGCTGGAGCTCACCTCGGCCGAAGTCGTGGTCGGCCTGGGCATGGGCATCGGCGAGGAGAACGTAGCCGCGGCCCAACAACTCGCCTCCAGCATCGGTGCACCCATCGCCACCACCCGCAACGTCGTGCATTCCGGCTGGCTCCCCCACCACATCCAGGTCGGCATCAGTGGCCGCACCATCGCCCCGCAGGTGTACCTCGCTGTCGGAATACGTGGCGCTTTCAACCACACCGTGGGCATCCAGAAGGTCGGCGTAATCCTTGCTATCAATCGCAACCACCGCGCCGCCATCTTCCGCGCCGCCGACTACGGCATCGTCGGCGACTGGAACGAATACCTCCCGCCGCTCATAGAGGCCATCCGACCCGTCCTTGCCGAACACGGCCTGGCCTGAGCCCATCGGGCTCGAACCTCCCCCTGAAGACACCGACCGGATCCGACAGGCCTCCGCCAACGAACTTCTGCCTTGGTCGGGCAACTAACCAGCAAGCTGGCCGCGGCAGCTGAATGCGATCCACTCGCATCGCAGGAAGCATCGCGGCGTTGGTCGACGATATCAAGGAGTGCCGATACGCCGATCTGCGGTGCTCGCGCAATTGCAACTATTCCACGCCCGATTCCTGCGAATTCGTAGATCGCCGATACTACTGCGAAGACTGCTTTGCCTTCGTGCCTGACTTGCCCACCCTCTGCCATTGTGCGCAACGCATCGTCATCACCGTAGCCGGACCTTATCTCCGATGACCGCCGCAACCAGCATCAATGCGTAACTTTCCGGATTGATCGCCTCTGCCGCTCCGGTTTTACGGCTTCAAATCAACGTACCGGGCCAGCCTGCGCCCAGCGTTAATCTCGACCGTACACTCGCGAATCCCCGCCCTGGCTTTGACTTGTTTGACGCTCACCCTATTCAACGCAGGGGCGTACTGAATGCCGAACAGGTGGATCTGCGTGGTCTGCTCGCCTTCAAGGGCGTCGTCGTACATCTTCTTGAGAATTTGGGCCAATTCGTCAACAGTCATCTTTTCACCGAGTTGTTTCAGCATCCCAGTTTTGTCACTGCGGAAGTGATGGCGTATCCGGCGGCGCGTCCCTCTTCATACGATACGCTGCCAGTGCGCTCTGCCACTGACCATCCCTCCAGGCGGAAGGCCGCCAGTCTCGCCATAGCGTCGCAGTCAAGGCCGGTAAAATCACCAATTGATTCGGCCAAAAGTTGGTCTCGGAAAGTGCGGCACGAGACAGGACGCCCGCATAGCGAACAACCGGCATCATCCGGTTTCGGCGCGACAGGCGTTGATTGCACGTAACTGAGCGTGGGTTGAACTGGACGGAACGTCGGCGAGAGACCTGGGGTCGTTGCTGATCGACCGACATCGTTTAACGCGATCAGGCGCCAACCGCAAAACACCCCCACTACCCCGACTACCAGAAACTGTCGAAGGTCAGGGTAAGTGTTCAGCAAAAATGTCCCCTGTCTAGGCCGCGATGGTATCAGATGTTGGCGTAGTTGGCGCGATGCGGGATTGCCGCGTCGGTGGAGCTTCAGCGTCAATGTATTTCCGGACCGTGGCCCGGTTGATCCCCAGCTCCCGCGCTATTCCTCGGATGGACATGCCTTTACGCTTCGCCTTCTGTATTGCCTGCCACCGCGCCTTCTGGAGAAACGTCGGCTTCCGAGGCGCAATGGCTGCCACCTTGCCGGCTGGGGTCCCGCGGTTGGCAACCGGGTCATGCGCAGTTCCTTCGGCACAATGTGTGTCGAGTTGAGAGTAGGTCCTTGCCCAGGGCCTGGCCGGATGGTCAGGACCGGAACGGTGACTGTCAATGTGTGGAGATGATCCGTGACCGGTTCGCATTAATACCGGATTGGGGGGCGCTTCCTGAGCAGGGATGATGCGTCCCTGGAGTTGCAGGGACAGACGGCCGTCCAGTCCTTCCAGGACCTCAACCGCAGTGCCAGCGTAGCTGGGCCGTTCCGGCTCGGGCAGCAACTGCAGGGTATGCAGCTGGAACTTCACCGTGTTGTCCCGGGCCACCTGCCTGTTGTGCTTGAAACAGAGGATGCGGTCCAGGCACACGTCAGTTGCCAGCGGGCGGCGCCCTCGGGACATTGCGGCGGAACGCCGAAGCGTGCGTTGAAGCGTGGCAGGAAGCCCTGCAGCACGCCGTCAGCTTCCGCGATGTTGATCGCGCCCGCCAGGCGGAGTTCCGTTACCAGCCGGTCCTGAAACGTTTCCGCCGTTCGTTCCACGCGACCCTTCGCCTGGGGTGACATTGCAAATATCATCTGGATCCCCAGTTCGTCCATGGCGCGGCTGAACTGGGTTGGCGCACCGGCCAGCCCAGACCCGGGCGTGTGTTTGAAGACCGCGTGCCGGTCGACGTAGAGGGCAACCGGCGCTCCGTGATTGTCCACCAGCTCCTGCATCAGATGGAAGTAGTTGCGTGCGCTTTCCTGTTCGCAGAAGAGGGCGTTCACCACGGCGCCGGTAGCGTCATCCACCGCCAGCAGCAGCGTGAACTGGGGTCCCGCTTCCTCCAGCCATCGGTGATAGCTGCCGTCCATCTGGATCAGCATTCCCTCCTGCGCCATTCGCTGGCGACGCACCCGGTGCTTGGGTGGACGGCGACGGCGCGGACTGCTCAGTCCGGCGTCTACCAGTATGCGCCGCAGCGTGGTCCGGCCGATGTGGATGCCCTCGCGCTCTCCAAGCAATTCGCCCAAGTGGGTGTGGTTGGTTCCGACATAGCGGGTGCTGGCAAGGCGCAACACCTCGGCCCTGGTTGCCTCGGGTGTGGCGTTGGGCCGCCGGCGACCACGATGGCCGTGAGCGAGTACGGCGGCTCCTCTCCGCCGGTATGCCGCCAGGATGCGCCTGGCATGGCGCGTGCTGACTCCCATCAGCTCAGCTGCCTGGTCTACGGTCATCTGCTCCGCCAACAGACTGTTCAGGACCTTGAGTCTCGCTTGTTCTTTCTGGTTCAACGTCACATTCTCCATAAGGGGACTGTGACATTTATGCTGACCAGTTAGCGAGGACACTTTCGCTGACCGTCGACACGGAAACAATACCAAATATCTAGCTTTCATCCCGGTTCCCTACGGGAAATATCGTCCCGACAATAGCACATCTGCAATTGAACGAAGCCGCGTGCCGCCTCCCGATGGTGTCAAACCGCTCGTCGATACGGCGAAAGCCTAAGCTTCACGTCAACCCTTTCCATCAACCCCTGGCGCAGCCCGCCCTCGCGGCTTACCCCACTGCGGTAGCCCACCGACGCTGAGCGGGCAGCCGCTGCCACGGTGTGCGCTATGCGCATGGCGTACAATCAACCGCCATGCCCACCCAAGCCGACTTCGACGCGCCTGCGATGCCTGGTCGGATCACTTGGCGCACCTTCTTGCTGGCCTCCGCCGCCGCTCTGGGCATGGTCCTGGCGTCCTTGGACTTCGCGGTCAACGTTGGCCTCCCGGCCATGCGCGACGCTTTCAATACGGATCTCGCCTCCGTCCAATGGGTGATCGTTGTGTTTATCGCCACCCGCGCCGGCCTCGCCTTGGGCGCCGGGGCCTTCGCCGACCGTTTCGGCCTCCGGGTGGTCTACCTGTTCGGCACGGCAACCTACCTCGTGTCCATGGTCTGCCTGTCCCTTTCCCCAACCCTGCAGGTGCTGGTCGGCTTCCGCGTCCTCCAGGCCCTGGGCACCGGCTGCCTCTACAGCACCGCCCCGGCCATTGCCGCCTCGGTCTTTCCCGAGCATCGCCGCGGACTCTCCATGGGGTTCACGTCAGCCAGCCTGGCGCTGGGCATGGTCACTTCCACCCTGGCGGCCGGACCCCTGGTGCACCTGTTCGATTGGCCCGCCGTATTCGCCGGCCGCCTGCCCTTGGCCGGCCTTGCCCTCCTGGTCGGCCTTGTGTCCGTGCCGCGTTCGTTCGGAAACCAATCGAGCGTCGGAAACCAATCGAGCGATGGTCCGAAGCCCCGGTTCGACCTTCCCGGTTCGGCCCTCGTTCTCTCGCTCCTGCTGTGTCTCATGATCGGCTTGCGCCTCGGCCAGGCCATCGGCTGGACCTCTTTGCCCGTGCTCGCCCTCCTTGCCGCCACCCTGCCGATCCTGGTGGCATTGATCCGTGTCGAGCGAACCGCTGCGTCGCCGGTGTTGCCCGGCGCTCTGGCCCGGTTGTCCGGTTTCCAGACCGCCACCGGCGCCATGTTCATGGGTCACTTTTCGCAATTCGTTATCTGGTTCATTTTCCCGTTCTACATCACCGACGCCCTGAACCGTGGCCCAGTTACTCTGGGCATCATGCTGGCTGTTATGTCAACCTGCAACATCCTCTCGTCACCCATCGGCGGCTGGCTTTGCGACCGTTGGGGCGTGCGCCCTGTCGGTGCAGCCGGTTTGGCTCTGTCCGCCGTCGGCCTCTTCACCATGTCCATGTTGGATGCCAACTCGGCTGTCTGGCACCCTGCAGCCGGAATCGCCATGGTCGGTCTCGGTGTGGGCTGGTACCAGTCGGCAGCCTACGCCCTTATGCTCGGCACCGTCCCCGCCGAACGCTACGGTACCGCCTCCGGCGCCATGTCCTTGGCCCAGGCGTCGGGAACCGTCCTGTGCGTCGCCATCGTCGGCGCGGTCTTCGCCGCCCTCAGCGATCATTACGCCGCCAGCCATCCCGCCGGCACCGCCTTCCTGCTGTCCTACCGTGACGTCTTCAGAATCGGCGGAACAACCGCGGCCCTCGCCGCTGCAACCTTCGCCCTGCGGGCCCGTCAACCCCAAATGAGCGCGCCGCCTGTTTGAGGCGTACCGGTCCCTATCCTCGCTTCCCCACCAGGGAATCCCGGAAGATCTGCACGCAGTTCTCCCACGAATAGCCCAGCGCGTGCTCCCGCACTCGTTCGCGGTCACACTCCAGCGCCCGCTCCACCGCAACCTGTAGATCTTCGTCCATCGCTCCGGAAACTCCATCGGCGATCACGTCTATCGGCCCGGTGACCGGATACGCCGCAACCGGCGTCCCGCAGGCCATGCTCTCGGTGATCACGTTGCCGAATGTATCGGTGCGGCTGGGAAACACCATCACGTCCGCCGACGCGTAGAACTGCGCCAACTCCTGCCCGCGCTTGAACCCTACGAACGTCACCCGGTCCCGGTAACGTTGCTCCAACTCTTCGCGGTAGGGTCCGTCGCCAACCACCCAGCAACTGTACTCCGGGTGCTCCGCCAGCTCGCAAAAGTCGTCTATACTCTTCTCCTTGCTCACCCGGCCCACGTACGCCAGCACCCGCTGGGTCGGATCATCCGACTGGTACCAACCCTCGTTGCGCTGCGCGGGATGGAACAACACGGAGTCCACTCCCCGCGGCCAGACCACCAGGTTCTTGAACCTTGACTCCTGTAGGTCGTCCCTCATGCTGGGTGTTGGCACCAGGGTATGTTCCGCTCCCCCGTGGAACCACCGCATGTAGCGGGTCACCGGGCTGGAGGGCAACCCGTACATTTCCTTCACGTACTCCGGAAACCTGGTGTGGTAGCTGGACGTGAACCGGATCCCTCGTCGCCGGCACCAAAAACGGGCGATGGTTCCCAGCGGCCCTTCCGTCGCGATGTGCACGTAGTCAGGGTCCAGCTCGTCCAGGGATTTGTAGACCCTCACCGGCGCCACCGCCAGCCGGACCTCCGAATACCGTGGCAGCTTCACCGTTCGAAACAACAACGGATGTACCACGGTCACGTCCACGTCCTGGGTTTCAAGCCGGCTGATCACGTTGTTGAACGTGGTCACCACTCCGTTGACCTGGGGTTCCCACGCGTCCGTCACCAACGCTAGCCGAAAACGCTCAGTCATCGCGGTCCCTCCACCTCAACAATTCCCAGCGCCTGTCGTGATGCTCCACCACCGCGCTGCAATTTTCAACCCAGTCGCCGCAGTTCAGGTACGCGATCTCGTCGATGTTACGCATGTCAGGCGTGTGAATATGACCGCAGATCACCCCGTCAAACTGGTTCATCCTGGCATGCTCCGCCAGCAGCGCCTCAAACTGGAGAATGTACGACATTGCCGCCTTGGTCTGCCGCTTGGCGAACCCGGTGAGGCTCTTCGGCGCGATGTTGAACTTCGCCAGCATCCGGTCCGTGACGCTCATGCGTACCCACTGTACCAAATCGGAATGCTCGATCTACTGTCCTTGCGACCCCTCTTCCACCTGTCATTGCGAGCGCAGCGTGGCAATCTCGTGGGCGTAGCAAGGGGTTTCAGCAAAGGTCGTGTACTGCAGGAACGAACCCTAGCGGTTCCGCAGTTCTGGCCGTCATGCACGACGGCCCTACACCATGGTCGTGCCGAGCCCTATAACCCAAAATAACAACCCCGAAAATTGATACTTCGAAGTCAGTCGATCGCGTCAAATCGAAGATTTTCTACTTTGGATTATATTTTCCGTAGCAACACAAACACAAAGGTTTGGCGAACGTGGTGTCGTTTGGCTCGCCGCAGCCATGGCAATATTTCTCGGGATACCATTCGTTCTTGAACTGCGCCCAGCTCCCGTAACATGTTCCGCACAGAGGTTTGTTGGGATCAAAGTCTATTGTGTTTCCGCAGCGGATGCAGTGGCCGGTAGTCTTGACCTGACGAGTGGGCAGGGTCGCAGGCTGGTCTCCCCTTTGCTTGGATGGCGCGATTCGCGTGGCTGTGGCTTCTTAGCCCCATCGCAATCCCGCATTGCGTCCCAGGCGTTGCGCTTCTGCGTAGATGTCTTGATATAGTTGCCGGTCGGCATCCCACGTCACCAGAATGCCCATCTCGTCGTTGTTCTGCTGCGAGAACTCATACAGGTTCATCGATGTAACAATGGCTGTGGTCTCGTTAAGATAGCATTTCGCGTGCAAGTTGGTGACGAAACCAGTTTCTTGGGTGGTCAAGCGGTCAATCCATTCCCGTTCCGCCGGATGCATTTCCTTCTTGCCGTAGACAAGCGTGAAACGGATCTTTCTCCGGTCCGCATCCTCTATGAAGTCCTGCAACCGCTGATTGACTTTCAGGTAAGGACTGATGATGATTATTTCGTCCTGTGCAAATTTGATGAGATTTTCCAACTCGGCCGATATCTGGGTGGTTGTGAGGAAGCGGGCCATGAGATTTCTCCGGGAAAGGTTTTCGGGATATTAGCATAGGGGACCAGTACGGAATATTCACAACCCGGCACTCTTGGAGTATTTCGTCGCATGATACGCGGCGTCGACCGACCTGCCGACGCCCGCCAGCGGAGGATGGCAAGCAAAACTTGACCGGACAGCAGTATTGTCATGGTCGGCGCTGATGATTGATTGACCGACACACATTAATGTTCAGGGCTGCTGTATTGAGTTTAAGCCCCATCGGTCCAGCACCGCAACGCCAGGATCCTGCGGTCTACACCGAGCCAGCGCCGTTCGCCCCCCGGGCTCGCGTCAACGAAAGCCTATTGGGGCTAAACCTTGCGCCTGGTTGCTGTCCAAAATCAGCCGGCTCCGTCGATCCAGAGCCGGCTGCAAACGTCGCAAGGACTATTTGATCGCGCGAGCAGACCTGCTATGCACCCTCCTCAGGCAACATCAAGTAATGCGGCTCACCGTACAGCACTTGTGTGCGCAGCGCATCCGCATCGGCCGGGGCCACCCCAGCATACGGATCGATGCTCCCCCACGGCGTCGAGCGTGAAGCGAACCGGAAGTGTTCCGTCCTGCCATCCCGGAACTTAACGTCCCAGACGATATCCTGCCCCTCATAGTGCGGCTGCACCTCGGCGCCCAGCGGCACGAAATCGGCGTAGCCGCGAACGTGTACCGCATTTTCGGGGCAGAGTTTCACGCAGGCGTAGCACTCGGAGCACATATCGGGTTCCTGGTTGCTGCCCTTGTTCATAACGCTGTCCAACACCATCAGGTCATTGGGACAGATATAGACGCACTGCGGCCCGCCGTGCACGCCGGCGCAGGCGTTGCAGGCGGACGGATCGACATACGTAGGCACGGGATTCTCCTAAAAATGGGCGGCAACACCCGCTCCACGGCAAAAGTCTGCAGCGCATTGTAGCACCAAACGCCAATCCGTTGGGCTCCGATCAAGCGTCTCGCATCGCCGCTTCGAGCCGCCGTGCCAACGCGTCAAAGTCCTCTGGGCACTTCAGCCTGATTGCGCCGATATTGCGCGCTGCCTCGTCCCCCAACGCTTTACGGCCGCCGCCCGGTGCATTTGCCAGACCCCGTTGTGCAGCCAACGGCTCGAAATATTGTTCCTTCACATGGACCTGAGCGCGAACGTCTGGCCACTGCCATCCTGGGAGCAACGTCAGCCCGGCCAATACCCACGTCTCCAACTCTTCCCAAGCGTTTTCGGCGAGGAAGGCCCTGCCGTTTCCAAACTCACCCTCGATCTGATCCAGGCGCTGTCGCCGTCCCGCCTGGCCATCCCGGTCAACGCACAGTATGAAGATGTCCGTCATCGCCTGTCGTTTTTCCACGACTTCCAGCAGACGCTCAGCCTTCAGTGCTTCGTCGACGTTGCCTAAAACTGGATCCTGACAGACCTCAACGCGCGTGTTGCGCGCGCCGAACTGGCGAAATAACCGTGTGAAAAGCGGTTTCAGAATGTATTGGTCTTTGCTCGGGTGTTCGGGAATTATGAGGACGTTCATTCCTCCGCGCCCCCCTCTCCGTCCTCAGTATCAGATCCGCCCTCGGAAAAATGCAACGCGTTGTCCAGCCAATCGCTCGTGAGCAACCATTCCAGACCTTTGGATTTCCTCAACTCCCGCAGGTTATACAGATCGGCAATCGGCCTGATCACGCTGTCTCTCCAGTGCTCATCACGGTAGACCACCGACGTGTTCTCGAAAGTCTCGTCGTTCATCCATGCCAACAGCGCCGGCGAGTGGGTGGTAGTGACAACTTGAATCTTGCCTTTGGCAGTCCGGGTTTCAATCAACTCCATCAGCAATCGCAAGCGGCTAGGGTGGATCCCGCTGTCTATATCCTCAAAAAAATAAATCCCGCCAGCATCGTCGTTCAGGAGCAGAGACAACATGGCAAGGAACCGCAGTGTTCCATCAGACACACTGCTTACCGAAACCTTGCGCCCGTTGTGTTCCACGATTTGGAGATGTATCCGACCACTGGGATCGCGCGGAAACTCGAAGCCGGTCACTTCCATCGGCGTCAGTTCTTCAAACCACGACAACAGGGTTTGCTTGCGGTCGGCGTCGTCGCAAATTGACTCCAGTGCGGAGGGCAGGTTCTGGCCAGTGTCTCCCAAACTCGTTGCGCCTGGCACGGATGACTCCCGCATCCGTTTGGATGACAGTTCCAGGAAGCGCGTGTTCGCGAGGACGGAGGGGACGTCCGGCACTGGAACCGGGAATGGTGGCGGAACCAATCCGGGCCTATAGAGTTGGGATAGAACTGGTCGGTCGGAACCAAGTTTGAACTCGCTGTTTTCGAACGGGAACTTTCGGCCATCGGACAGGCTTATCTGGAAAGGCGTACTCTCGGAATTCCCGACGGTGGCAAAAATGGAGCCGGATTCCGCTTTCAGTTCCTCCCCAAACACTCGGTAGCCCTCCATACTATTTTGGTTGACCCCGACCTTTATGCAGTAGTCAAGATTCACGCCCTGGCCTCCTAACGCAAGGAGAAGAGAGAAAGCAGTCCATTCAAAGGGATAAGTCCGTTCAAATCGGACAACCTCGTTGGGCGCGCCGCGGATAGGCTCCCATTCCGTGTGCCCTCCCACTCCCACCCTACCCCCTGACAGGGGTAGGTATGGGGTTTTTACGGTGGGACATGGCGAGTAATCTCCAGGTTAAGCTTGGGTTCCGGCCAGGGTTCGGGCAGCAGCCAGACGCGGCTCCAGAGGCGGCCCTTGATCAGCAACCGCCTAAGCCAGTCGATGCCGTGGCGGATCACGCTGACGGTGCGCGCCGGACGGCTCCGAGGGTCACGGTGATTGGGAGCCAGCGCTTTGGGCGGCGCCCGCAGGTTCCCTGGGGCGATACTGCGCTCCTGGGCGTCTTCCACTCTGGTGCCGTAGGCCAGGGCCAGCAGGGTAGCCACCGACAGCACCAGCCAGTGGCGGGAGACGCGGGTGGGGTCGGTGCGGCGGGTCTTGTCCCACTTCCAGCCCAGACTCTTGAGGGCCTTGAAGCCCAGTTCGATCCAGAAGCGCAGGGCGTACCAGCTGGGTCCCACCTGGTCGGGCGCCAGGTCGGTGAGGATGATCCAGGGTTCCTCCTGCTCGGCGTACCAGACCACCAGCAGGGTGCAGCGGCGTTTGGCCTTGGCGGTGCTGAAGGCGGTGCCACGGCCGACCCAGGCCGTGTCGGGACGGGAGACGAAACGATGGGCGGGCAACCGTTTGCCGCCGTCAGCGCAGAAGGTGATGTTCTTCCGGTAGCGCATACCGGGATGCCAGCCTTGATCCCGTATCTGGTTCCACAGTTTGGGACTGGATATGCCTCGATCACAGAGCACGATGACGGTCATATCCTCTGGAACCGCTGGGGCCAGTTCCCGGAGCAGTTCCACGGTGGGGTCCATCCAGGAGCCAGGCTGATCGGCGTGCCGGATGTGCCAGGCTACGGGAATGGCGCAACTGCGGTAGAGAACGCTGATGACGATGGCGGTGGTCTGGTCCCCTTTGAGGGTGGGATCTATGGCCAAGGCCAACGAGCCGGAGCACCACCATGTGAGAACCCACCGGAGCAGCGGCGCGAAGCAGAGAGTAACGTCCAGCTCGGTTTGGCAGGGAGTCGCGCGGTCGCCGCCGTCGTAGAGCCACTCCCTGAGGCGCTGGCGCAGGTTGTACCAGTTGCTCCAGGGAGAGAGGACGGAGGCCACGGCATTCTGGCAGGCGCTGCCGGCGAGGATGGCCCCGCAGACCCACAGCGCCAGGCCGGTCAACTGTGGCTGGGAGAGGTGCGGTAAATGCGTTTCAATCGTTTTCTGCATCTGATAGCATTCGCTGGGAAGGCGCATCGCGGGTCTCCTGCATCTGGTGGTCTCACAACCAAGATGCCGGAGGCTGATGCGCCTTCCCAAGCTATGTCCCAACCCGATTTGGGCCCATACCTACCCCTGTCAGCACCTTACCCCCCACGATCTCCGCCAGCGTGTACCCCCGTCCGATCCCATGCAGGAAACGAAACGCGTCCCGTATGTTGCTCTTCCCACTGGCGTTGGCACCGACAATCACCGTGAACGGGCCAAGCTTCAAAGTCTCGTCGGCAAAGTTCTTGAAATTCTTGAGCCGCAGCGAAGTGATCACGATGTCGCTCCTTTGTTCCTACCTACTTGGATTATATGCCACCAGAACCAGCGGCCGTCATCGTAGTGGCTGACCCGTGATGCCGACCTGCCTAGCCTCGTGTGCCTCCGCCTGAACCCACCGACCCCGTATTGCTCCTCCCCCACCTCCCCGCTACAATCGCCTCACGCCATCAATAGGCGTCCTGGAGGCTCATTGACAACCGCCACGCCGGTCGCGCCCGGAGCGCCAAGCATCAAGAACAATCGGGCATTCGTCCTCGGTAGTCTTTCCGTGGGACACGGCCTGTCCCACATGTTCGACCAGGGCTTCCCCCTGCTGATCACCGAAATCGCGGCCGCCATGGGATTGAGCACCATACGCACCGCCTCCCTCTTCGCCGTCCGCCAGGGCGGCTCCAGCGCCACCAGCCTTGGTGGCGGCCCCGTAATCGACCATCTCAAATCCTATTGGGGCATCATCCTCACCGCCTGTATGCTGGGCCACGCCATCACCTTCGCGGCGGTCGGCGCCGCTCCCACTTTCGCCCTCCTCGTGACGGTCGTATTCCTGCTATCCATACCGGGATCCCTGTGGCACCTCCCGTCCTCGGCGGCCATCTCCCAACGCTTCCCCGACCGGCGCGGATTCGCCATCTCCATGCACGGGTTTGGTTCCAACCTCGGCAACGTCAGCGGGCCCGTGATCGCCGGTGCGTTGCTGGGTGCAAGCTTCATCATCTGGCGGCACGTCTTCTTCATCTACGCCGGCCTGGCTTTGATCATGGCCGCCATGGTGTGGTGGTCGCTGCGCGGGCTTGGTCGGGAGGCCGATGCGTCGCCGGTCATGAGCTGGGGCGATCAGTTTGCCGGCGCCGTTACCCTTCTCAAGAACCCGGTGGTCATGGCCTTGATCTTTGCGGCCCTTCTGCGCGGCATTGGTCTCAACGCGCTGTTCAACTGGACTCCCTTTTACCTGCGAGAAACCCTGGAGATGAGCACACTCCAGGCCGGCGTCTACTACGCCCTTCTCACCGGCATGGGCATTGTGTCCGCGCCCGTGCTCGGCTGGCTGTCCGACAAATGGGGACGCAAGGCGGTCCTCGCCCCCGGCTTCGTCGTCGCTGCCCTGCTGTCGCTTGCCGTGGTCAGCGTCGGTTCCAGCCTGCTCCTGATCCCAGTCATGGCCGGCCTCGGTCTCTTCAGCTTCGCCCTCCACCAGATCATTCAGGCATCGGTGTTGGACTACGTCGGCCAGGGCACAGAGGCCACCGCCATCGGCCTCCTCTTCGGCATCAATGGTGTGATCGGCATCGGCTCGCCCTTCCTCGCCTCCGCCATCATCGAGCATTGGGGCAGCTACGGAACCGTGTACTACTATGCCGGCATCCTGACCATGATCACCGCCTTCATCATCCTGGTGATCCCCCTGCGCAATCCCAACGCCGACCAGGCCGAAAGCGCTTAGGGCGCGCAAACCCCGTCATTCCGGCGAAAGCCGGAATCTAGGTGCCCTTGTGACCAAACACGTGCCCGTTGGTTGGCACATTGGTCGAACGAGTTGACGCTTGGGCCGAAACACGATAGCGAGAAAGCCGCAAGGGACCGAACGTAGGGGATTTGGATTTTGCCTAAACGCCAATGAACTCGATTTGAGGCCAATTGTCTTGGTAGTTCTAGTGGCAATGGACTTTTACTGTCGGACTATCGGCTCGCTAGAAATTCCAATATCTCGCCCAGGTGCCCGACATGCGCTTGTAGCTTACGGGCATTGTCGAGCAACCCCTGGATTCCATCTTCCGACAGTTCTACCGTTTCGCCGTCGTGTTCGATTTGCAGACGTGAACCTCGGTCTCTGTCGCGGTCGATGTTGCCACCTCCGATAATCAAAGTACTCAAGCCCACCTGCACCAATTGGCCATGGGTAAGCGCGTTCCGTTTTGCCCGGGTTTTGGCAAACGCATCGATGATGGCGTTGATACACTCTTCCATCGCTTGGCCACCATCGGCTGATTTTGCCGACGCTGACGCTACAATTTCTTTCTTGCGTATTTTTAGGCGTTCAATATCCGCTGACAGGTTGCTGCCAAGCTTATGACCGGGCACGTTCACCATCATTGCTCGCAGGTTGTTCTCGGCCAGCCCGTAGCCCAACACAATCTCTCCGGCCGCGTTGACCACGTTCGAGCTGACAGCCGAAACGACGTTTGGCAAACGGGTCAAGAACGCCCCGGACTTGATTTCCATGTTGAACGTTATCTGGCGGATACATGGGGTAATAATTCCTGTGTCCATGCCGCAGTTAGCACAAAGGTAGTGGCAAACCTCGCTGGGGTGGTGGTCGGGGACGGCGTTGCATTTGATGTGCTGCGTGTTCCAACTACACGATGAGCAAAAATCGGGACCGTCGGGACCCTCTGAAAGTTCGACGCCGAATGTGTGGAAACGATATTCCACACGGTGAGCCATGCCGATTCCATTTTGCTAGATGGTCGCGTGGACGTTCTGACACAGTTCGTCGGCGGCAAACGCTTGCTCCAATTTCGCCGCCAAATCCTGGCTGTTCATGTAGTCCTCTTCCCCGGAGGAAGAATAGGCAACCCAATTGAATTTATCTCCTTCCGCTCGACGCTTTCGGCGTTAGCGTAATTCCCAGGCGCTATGTAGGTATCCGGTGCGGATGAATCTGGTCCGTATGGGTAAGACTTTAGCCCGTTGGCATCACCCAGCATAGCAAGGATAGTTTCTTTCGTTTCCTGCATAGTGATCGTCATTTTAGATTCCTCGCATCAGTATGGTCGTTTCAGTTCCTCATTGTCGGCTGGTTAAGGCGTGTCGTCGAATAAATTTTTCGTAATCCCCGCGCAGCAGGAATCCAGGATCGTTATACAACGGGCACGTGCTTGGTCACGAGAGCCCCTGGAATCCGGCTCTCGCCGGAATGACGCGATTCGACGACACGCCATGGCAGCCGCACAAACTGGCCGCTGCCATGGCGACTCCGAAAGTTCCGAGCCGGTGATCGAACCTAATGTATCCGTCACCAGCGCCACGCCGCGCGCCCTTCTCATTGCCGCCCGGATTGCCCCGTGCTACCATGACTCTCGTCATGGATCAGCAGCACATCCGCAATTTCTGTATCATCGCCCACATCGACCACGGTAAGTCCACCCTGGCCGACCGCCTCTTGGAAATTACCGGAACCGTGCGCCCCCAGGACATGAAGGCGCAGTTCCTTGACCAGATGGAACTGGAGCGTGAGCGCGGCATCACCATCAAGGGCAAAGCGGTGGCGATGAAGCACCGCATCCCGGATGGTACCGAGTACCACCTCAACCTGATCGACACCCCTGGCCACGTCGACTTTTCTTACGAGGTCTCACGCGCCCTCGCCGCCTGCGAAGGCGCGATTCTGGTAGTTGACGCCACCCAGGGCGTCGAGGCACAGACTATCGCCAACACCATGCTCGCCCTGCAATACGACCTCGAGATGATCCCCGTCATCAACAAGGTCGACCTGCCCTCCGCCGAGCCGGACCGCGTCGCCGCCGAGTTGGAGCAGATTTTCGGCTTCCGCCGTGACGAGGTGATGTTCGTCTCCGCCAAGGATGGACTCGGGTGCCGCGAGCTCCTCGACGCCATCGTCGACCGTGTTCCTGCTCCCAAGGGAACCGATGACGCGCCCTTCCGCGCCCTCGTGTTCGACTCCACCTACGACACCTACAAGGGCATCATCGCCTACGTCCGCGTTCGGGACGGCCACATCTCCCAGAATGACCGCCTCCGCGTCATGTCCTCCGGCCGTTCGGTCGAGATCATGGAAGTCGGCGTGTTCGCTCCGGAACCCACTTCCACCCGCGCTCTCCAGGCCGGCCAGGTCGGCTACGTCGCCACCGGCTTCAAGGACGTGCAGGAGTGCGCCGTCGGCGACACCCTCACCAACAACGCGGAACCCGCCGAGGACCCGCTACCCGGTTATGTCGAACTGAAGTCCATGGTCTTCGCCGGCCTCTATCCTTCCGACGGCGAAGGCTACACTCGCCTCCGCGCCGCCCTCGAAAAGCTCAAGCTCAATGATGCCTCCCTGGCCATCGAGCCCGAAAACAGCGGTGCCCTGGGATTCGGCTTTCGTTGCGGTTTCCTCGGCCTCGTGCACCTCGAGATCGTCCAGGAACGCCTCGAGCGGGAATACGACCTCGACCTGATCGTCACCGCTCCCAGCGTGGCCTACGAGGTGCTCCTTACCAACGGTGGGGTCATCCGCGTCGACAACCCGTCTCTCCTGCCGTCGCCCAACTCGATCTCCGAGGTTCGCGAACCGATCCTCGGCGTCACCATCGTTGCCCCCAGCCGCGTTGTCGGTGCGATCATGGACCTGATGCACAATCGGCGGTCCGAGTTCCGCCGCATGGAGTACATGCAGGGCAGTGGCGCTTCCGACGGCGACTCCGGCTCTAGCGATCCCGACGGCCAGAACCGCGTGGTCATGGAATACACCATGCCCCTCGGTGAAATGCTGGCCGACTTCTACAACCAGCTGAAATCACGCACCCAGGGTTACGCGTCCCTCGACTACAGCTTCGAAGGCTACCGCGCCGCGCCGCTGGTCCGCATCGACATCCTGGTCAACCAGACCCCCGTCGAAGCCTTGAGCATGATCAGCCACCGTGACACCGCCGTCATCCAGGGCCGCAGCATCGTCGAAAGACTTCGCACCGCCATTCCGCGCCAGATGTTTGAGGTCCCCATTCAGGCCGCTATCGGCAGCCGCATCATCGCCCGCGAGACCGTCCGCGCCATGCGCAAGGATGTCCTCTCCAAGTGCTACGGCGGCGACATCACGCGCAAGCGCAAGCTCCTCGAAAAGCAGAAGGAAGGCAAAAAGCGCATGAAGCGCGTGGGCCGGGTTGAAGTCCCCCAGGAAGCCTTCCTGAGTATCCTCAAAATCGGCGAAGACGGCTAGGTCTCGAAACTCTCCAGCCAACCGAACCGACGCTAGAAGGGGCCGCGCACTGCGGCCCCTTTAATGGTCCCTCGTCCGGAAAGCGCTACAGGATGTGATACAGCATCCGGTGGTCCCGCAGCACGTCCTGCGCGAAGTCGTTCTCAACCTCCCGCCAAACCGAGTGGATGTGGTTCGCTTCGTTCTGGACGTTGTCGAACTCCACGATGAACTTCCCACCGTGGATCCGGTAGTAGTGGTCCCGGCTCCGGTCCAGCCCCCCGGCCCAAACCAGCCGGTAGTCGTCCAACCCCGTCTCCCGGATCGTCGCCAACCGCTGCTCCGCCACCGGCGCGGGAACCCCGTTCACGTATTCCCCGATCAGCGCCATCAGGATTTCCCGCTGCGTGCCGTTCAACTCGTGGCCCGCCAGCCCCTCATCGTCATGGATGGCCTGCTTGCTGCTGTTGTAGCCCAGGATGTCCCAAGGAGCCTTGTCGTGGATCACCGCCTTGCCCCGCTGGCCGGCGTCCAGCGAACCGATCAGCTCTATCGCCAGGTCTTCCCGCCGGCCCAGTATCCGCAGTCCCTCTTTCGGACCCTTGCGGACTTCCGCGGGGTTCGCGCCCAGGAAGAACGGCGTCACCGCGATTACCTGGTCGCCCCATACGCTGTAGTGGATCGACACATGGTGCCCTTCCACCCGCCATCCCCAGGGATCATGCCGGCCCGGGTCACCGAAAACGGTCCAGTAGTACAACTCCGGATCCCGCGGCCAGGTGACCTGCCCCCACTCGGCTTCCAGTGGCCCCAGCACCAGCTCGTGCTCGATGATCGAACGAGCCTGCTGGTTCGACTCGTCGGTCAGTCCGGTGGCCAGCAACTCCATGGCCAGGTTGCTCTGCTGCTCGGTCATGTCACGCAGCGGCAACCCATGGCGGTTCAGCGGCGGGTAGTACCAGAAGAGGCGCTCGCCGTCCATATAGTGGTACGTCGCCTTGCCCCGCTGGTTGCTGTCGAGGCTCGCCACCCAGCGCCGGGCGGCGTCCACCATCGCGGCGGTAACTGGGAGGTGCGGATGCGTAAATCGGCCAGTTGTCATCTCGGATGACCTCCTGCTTGTTCCTGATGTCGAACTCCGCCGCAGTGTAGAAAAGCCCGTCATAAGGTGTCAAGAACGCTCAACCTCCTGACCCGTACCCACGTGCGTTCAAACTGTCATTGCGAGCGCCCCGTCCCTTGTCATTGCGAGCGCAGTGCGGCAATCTCGTCGGCGTAGCAACGGCAGTCGTTCACGTCAGTCCGCGCCCCCGCAAGATTGCCATCAACGCTCGAAGGCATCCTCGCGATGGCGAACTGTGGCAGTGTGCACGCTCGCGATACTGCACTCATATGACAGCCCCATCACGGCGGGTCTATAATATTGGCCTCATAACTACCCTACCCCACGCGGATAATTGATGTCCCATGCCTAATTTCACCGAACGCCTTCGTGCCGCCAGTGAAGCGGCCAATAGCCTTCTTTGCGTCGGCCTGGACCCGGATCCCGCGCGCATCCCATTGCCTGGCGTAACCGAGTTCAACCGCGCAATCGTATCGGCCACCGCCGATCTGGTCTGTGCTTTCAAACCCAATTTGGCTTTTTACGAGGCCTTGGGCTTGCCGGGTTGGAACGCCCTTGAGAAAACCGTCCGGCACATCCGCGACGTCGCCCCCCACAGCATCATCATCGGCGATGGCAAGCGCGGCGATATCGATTCCAGTGCCGCTGCCTACGCCACCGCAATGTTCGACGTATGGGGCTTCGACTGCGTCACTGTAAATCCCTGGGGCGGCATGGACACCGTGGAGCCCTGGCTGACCAACCCCGAGAAAGGCGCGTTCATCTGGTGTCGCGGCTCCAATCGCGGCGCGGCAGACCTCCAGGACCTTGCAGTCAGCGGTGTGGGCAACCTCACCCAACCGGTCTACCTTCGCTTGGCCCGACGATCCCAGCAACGCGCCTCTCAGGGCAACCTCGGCCTCGTCGTCGGCGCCACTGCCCCCCAACAGTTAGCCGAAGTCCGCCGCATCTGTCCGGATCTGCCCCTGCTTATCCCCGGCATCGGAGCCCAGGGCGGCGATTTGGCCGACTCCGTTCGCTGCGGTGTGGACTCCCACGGACGTTTGGCCGTTATCAACGCGTCGCGTTCCATCATCTACGCCTCTTCCGGCGCGGACTACGCCTCCGCTGCCCGACACGCCGCTTCCAGGCTGCGGGACGAAATCAACTCCACCCTCGACTCAATGGGTTTGGGATGGCAGTAATATTGGGACGGAAGCAATGACCGATGTCGGAGATCTGAAACCCGGCGACATCGTCCGTTTGAAGAAGCCCCACCCCTGCGGCGGCTATCACTGGCACGTCAACCGGGTCGGCGGCGACATCGGCTTACGCTGCCAGACCTGCGGACACTACGTCATGACCCCTCGCTTCCGCATCCTCAAGCGCATCCGCGAGGTTACCCGGCCTGTCGTAGACGCTGACGACAAGCGCATCCAGTGACAACAAGTTCATTGCGGTCCGCCGTGGGCCGTGGGGGTCGCTACCACAGCATAACCCTCCTGTGCGCCGTCGTCGCGCTGAATAGCTTTGGCATGGGCGTCATTTCGCCCGTGCTCCCGCTGTTCCTGCACCACGAGTACGGTGCATCTGCCACCGAGGTCGGCATAGCCGTCGGCTTCTTCTTCGGCATGGCCCGTCTTATCACCAGCGTGCCGGCCGGTTACCTGGCCCAGCGCTACGGGCGGCGTCGCGTTCTCGCCCTCGGATCGGCCATCAACTTGGTCGGCGCCGCTTTGGTATCAGTTGCTTTCAGCTATGCGTGGCTCACCGGGTGGCGTTTCGTCTCCGGGTTCGGCGGCAGCATCTTCCTCACCGTTGCCACCATCTATCTGCGTGACGAGGCCACTCCAGAAAACCGTGGCCGACTGCTGAGCCTTCAGGAACTGAGCATCCTGGCTGGCCAGACCCTGGGTCCCTTGCTCGGCGGTTTCCTTGCCAGCCTGTTTGGGCTGCGGGTTCCCCTGTACGCCCAGGCCGTTCTGATGGCGGGTTCATTGGCTGTGATCATCCTGGCCCTGCCCGAGTCCAGGGGCCTCCAACAGTCCGCCGCGGCAGATTCGTCCCGCCGCCGACCGGCGCCTCAGCCCCAAAATCTCCCGGCAGCCGATGCCGATACCCCACCGGAACCGACCCGTCGCCGTGGCGCGATCTGGCGGCTCATGTTCAATCCCGCCTTCATCCTCGTCGGGATGTTCGCACTGATGATCGTCGCCAACCGGCAGGGCGCGCGTTTCAGCGTCATGCCGTTGTTCGGGCGGCAGAAGGGGTTCGGGCCCGACGACCTCGGTCTGTGGTTCAGCGTCACCCATCTTCCCCAGTTCTTCACCACCCTGATGTCTGGATACCTTTCCGACCGCTTTGGGCGCAAGACGCCCATCCTGCCATCCATCATCCTGATGACGCTGGGAATTGCCGCGTTCATCTGGGCCGGAAACCTGTGGCAGCTTCTGTTGTCCGGTGTCTTGCTGGGAATGGGCGAAGGGTTGGGCAGCCCCGCCGGGACCGTTTTCTTCGCCGACATCGCGCCGCCGGGTTTGGAGGGGGTGACCATCGGCCTGCTTCGCACCTTCGGCGGCATCGGAACCGTCATGGGCGCGCTGGTCCTTGGCGCCATCGCCGACGCCAGCAGCTTCTCCTGGTCACTCTGGATCGACGCTATCGTCTTCGCCGCATCCGGCATCGGCCTCCTTATCTTCGTTCGCGAGACCCACCGCCGCCGCTCCGTCTGATCATCCCCTAGCTCGGCGCCGCCGGAACCGAGCCCCGTGGAGCCGGCGATGACAGCGGTTAGCGCGACTTCGTTCGGTGATCAATTCGCGTCGCCTGGGTCAATTGGTGGCGCCACGCCGCTGACCGCCAACGCTGGCGAAATGACCGGACGCTGCACCTGCACCTTCAACAGCAGCAATCCCCCAATCACAAGCATCAGCGCGCTCGCTCCCAGCAGGGCCGTGTAGCCGAATCCCGGCCCGAACCAGACCGATACCAGGTCGGGCAGAGGACCCATCGCCTTGGCTCCCGCCGCCCCCATCAACGTCCCCAGGTTCACCACGGACATGTGCTGCGCTTCCCTGCCCGGGGATACCAGGTCGTTGGCCAGCGCCCAGTGCGTGGTCAGGATGATACCCACCGCTCCCCCGACGACGCTTGCCACCACTACGGCCAGTAGGTACGTGCTCACCCACATCATCGCAATCGTTCCCAGCAGGGCGGCCACTGTGCCCACCGCGAGCACCGGTTTCCGCCCTACCCGGTCCGACAACCAGCCGGATGGGTAGGTCGTCAGCACCAGCATCCCGCCGATCCCGATGATCGCAACTCCCAGCGCCTGCGCCGGGTTTTCCACCTGCACCTTGTCCCGAAGGAAAAACAGGCCGTAGGTCGTGTAGATCACCACCGCCGCCAGGATCGCGGCCCGCGAAGCCACGAACCAGGCTAGGTCCGGATGCAGCCGCTCCAGGCTGGTCGATTCCGGGAACGCCATCGCCGACCGGTGAAACGCCGCCATGGCGGTGCGACCCGCCTCGCGCATCCGTCGGTAGATCGTCGTTGAGCTGATCGACGCCGTGATCAGTATCGCCGCCACGAACATTGCCAGGGTCGCCCAGAGCCAGTAGGGGTTGTCCGGTCTCGAGTAGTGCCCCACCATCAGCGCCGCCACGCACAGGATGCTCGCTCCGCCCAGCGCTTCCAGCAGGGTCTTGATCGACGCCGCCTCTCCCATTCGGTTTGACGGCACCAACTCTCTGATGCTGGCCAGATACGGCGAGTACGCGATCCCCGAGTTGATCTGTATGAACAGCCACACCACCAGCAAACTGCTGTACGTGAGCGGAGCGGCCAGCGCAATCAGGGCAACCGGAATGCACACGCAGGCCCACAGCATGTACGGCAATCGCCGCCCCAGGCGCGACCGCGTACGATCGCTCGCCCAGCCCACCGGAACCTGCACCAGCGCTGCTGCCAGCATCCCGGCCAGTCCGAGAACCCCCAGCAGCGTGTTCTTGGCCGCCTCGGGCGCAACGTCCAGCACCAGGATCGGCAGGACTGCCGTGTCCATGGCCAGCACGAACCCGGCGAGTCCGAAGCTGTATGCGTTCAACCGGGCCAGCGACCACTTGCCCCAAGCTTCCGTCGCCATCGCCGAATCGGGATGTGTACTGTAACCGTATGCGTTCATAGTAGCCTTATGAACTCTGATATTCGTCGTCTAATGCATCTGCCACATGCTACAATGCCGCTGCCGGGGTATCAAACCCGGTTTCTACATATTTAGTGGACAAACCCGTTCCCATGAGTCGGCCCATGAGAACTTCCATTCCTTCGGTTCCTCGGGCGCGTCGGCTCTACTTACCTGCAATTCCCCTGCCATCCAATTCCCCTGCCATCGATGACCGGCCCTCTCCCCAAACATTAAGGTTTTCCGACCGTGCGTATTTGCTCTTTGCTGCCCAGCGGAACCGAAATCCTGTTCGCTCTGAATTTGCAGGATCAGATAATAGGCGTTACCGACCTCTGCGACTACCCGCCCGAAGCCACCGCAATCAGAGTGGTCTGCCGCAGCCGCATCGATCCCTCGGTTATGTCCAGCGAGGAAGTCGAGGCGGAGATGCACCGCATCCTGTCCGCCGGCGAAAGCCCGTACGACCTCGATGTCGATTGGCTCCAGGCCGCCGCTCCCGACCTGGTGATCACCCAGGATCTCTGCTACTTCTGCGAAATCGACGCCGGCACCGTCCAGCGAGCCGTCGCACCCATCCCCGCGCCGCCGACCGTCCTCAACCTGAACCCCCGCACCTTGGAAGAGATCCTCAATAGCTTCCTGGAAGTGGGCATGGCCTGCTCCGTGCCGGATCGTGCGCAATCGCTCGTATCCGCCCTGAGAGAGCGTGTCGACGCGGTGGCTCTCAAAGTGGACGCGGCCCGTACCAGGCCCGCGGTTTTTTCAGTCGAGGGTGTCAATCCCCTGGTTATCGGCGGCCATTGGGTAACCGATCTCCTGGTCCGGGCGGGCGGCCTGTTGCCCGAGCGTTTTGTCCCAGGCTGCCCCGCCGAACGCATCGCTTGGGAAGACGTGGTCGCCGCACGACCGGACAAGCTCTACATCGATCTGTGTTCTTCCGATCTTTCCCGCAGCGTCCGCGAAATTCCCTGGCTCGCCGCCCATCCCGGCTGGAACGACCAGCCCGCCGTGCGCTCTGGCGAAGTCTACCTGATCGACCATAGCACCCTGAGCCGCCCTGGCCCTCGGGTCGTCGACGGCCTCGAGCTGTTGGCGCAGCTCACCCATCCCGACATGTTTGAGGGCCGTATCCCGCCGAACACCGTCTTGAAACTCGATCCGGTCGCAGCCCAAAACGATCCGGAGTTCGTCGGCGACGCCTTCAAACCTTGGCCCGGCACCGGGGATGTTGGCGCTCCACGGGTCGGCATGGCGATCGGATCGACCTCGGCATGACCGACTGGCATTAGTGATATTGGGCAGGTATAATCATCGCCAACCTAACCGGGGGTAAGCGCGCAGTGGTTAGTCAAGATGAGTTCCGGCAGGCCATGTCAAGGTTTGCGACTGGGGTCACCGTTATCACAACGATCGATCCGTCAGGTAGTCCCCACGCCATGACCGCCAACGCATTCACTTCAGTTTGCCTTGATCCGCCGACTCTTTTGGTGTGTGTGGCCCACAACACCATCACCTACGGCTATGTTGAAGAACGGAAGCGCATCGGGGTCAACGTGTTGCGCGAAGAACAGGAAGTGCTGGGCCGTTACTTCGCCCGCCGACCTGAGCAACGGGAAGGTAACCCAGATTATTCGTACACCATGGGAACGCACGACGTGCCCGAGCTGGACGGCTCCATGGTCTTCTTCAATTGCGACATCGTCGGCTCCCACGTCTACGGCGACCACACCATCTACGTGGGCGAAGTCCGTGAGATGAAAAGCACCGGGGATGAGGCCAACCCATTGATGTTCTACGATAGCCACTGGTACCATCCCGCCCACGAATAAGCCGCTCAATCGTCGTTCTATCCAATCGACAAGCCAACGAGGGCAGGCGTAGAACCTGCCCTCTAACATACCGGCGCCCGAAGATCCTGTTGCTCTGTATCATCCCGCAAGGTCGACCATGACCACCTCCGCAAGCAACCCTGCCGATACCAACGCTCTGCACTTCGGCGCCAGCATGGCTCTCCCTGCCAGCCGCACCGCCGAGCAGGCGCGCCTCATGGAAGAGCTCGGCTTCGAATACATGGGAGCCGGCGAGCACTTCATGCGCGGCCGCCCGCCCGGCCCTACCCACGCGGCCCTACCCTTGCTCGCCGTTGCCGCCGGGGCAACCCAGCGGATGCGCGTCGTCACCTCGGTCACCCTGGCTCCCTTCTACCACCCTCTCATGCTGGCCCGCATGACCGCCACCCTCGACATCGCCTCCGGCGGACGGCTTACCCTCGGCGTCGGCGTTGGCGGCGAGTTCCCCATGGAATATGAGAACGCCGGCCTCGACATCCGCCGACGGGGCCGTCGTACCGACGAATGCCTCGACGCCCTCCGTCGCCTCTGGACCGAGGACTCCGTCTCCTTCCAGGGTCGTCATTACACGTTGGATGAAGCCGCCATCAACCCCAAACCCGCACAGCAGCCTCACCCTCCCGTCTGGGTCGCCGGCCGTCGTGACGCCGCCATGCGTCGCGCCGTCCGCTACGGGGACGGCTGGCTGCCCTACTTTTACAGCCCCGACCGCTATCGCGACAGCGTGTCTAAGATCGCTTCTTTCGCCGAGGAAGAACAACGCGATATCAGCAACTTCCAATGGGCCTTTTTCCCTTACATCACCTTGGCCCCTACCGAGGAGCAAGCCGCCCGCGTTGCCGCCGCGGTCCTCGGCGACCAATACCTCTACGGCGGCGAGTTCATAAACATCGTGCGCCGCTATTGCCTCTTGGGTACTCCTCGCATGTGTATCGAAAGGTTGGAAGAATACATCGCCGCCGGTGCCCGGTACATAATTTTCAGTATCGCGGCGCCCCGTGAGGACCGGCGCCGTCATCTCGAAGTGATTGCCAAAGATATCGTCCCCCACTTTAACGGGCGTTGATTTCACCCGCATCGTTTGGCAGGGCAATCGCATTACACACGTCCTACATGGGTCTCAGCGCAAGTCAGAAACTCGAAAACCGTTAGGTGAACGAAACGAAACAAGGACGATGTTGAAGGGTTTGGGCATTGGATCCGGACCATCGTCGCGATAATCGCGGTGTAATAACCCAAAATCTGCTGGCGCTGCGTGAATGCTAAATTTTACACAGCAATAATCTGCGGTGTCCGTTATGCCAAATGCGCAAAGTGCGATTTCACCCGCATTGTGTGGCCAAAGAATGTTGGCGTCTATGCCGATGTTGTATAATGATTTTCAACGTCTGCTCCAAACTCTCAGTAACCACCGCTCCTGTCCAACGTCATCGGAGTACGTGAGCTAATATGAGCGTTATTGAATTGCTCGATACTAAATTCGACGGGACCCCCGCTCCTCAGTCGCCGGTCTCCATTCGGCCCCAGGGCGACCGCACCAGACGGGTGATGATGGTCCAACCTGCGTCGACTGGTGGCAACTTCGAATACATCGCCATCCCCCGCCAGGGCATGCTGGTTCTCTCCGGAGCCTTGGCCCAATGGGAAGGCCCATACGTCTACGAACGGGATATCTGGTTCGAAGACCGCCTGGGCCGTATGGATCCCGACAAGGACCTCGACAGCGTGCACGTTCTGATGATCACCTCCCTGATCAACGAAACGCCTCGCGCTTACGAACTCGCCCGACAGGCCCGCGAGTTCCATCCCGAACTCGTAATCCTCGGCGGCGGCCCTCAAATGAGCCCTCTGCCAGAAGAGGCCATTGCCCGCGGCGGCTTCGACGCCATCGTCAATCGCGAAGGCGAGGACATCGTCGGCCAGTTGTGCGACATCCTGCTCACCTGGCGCGATGACCGAAAATATCAGTACCTCGAGCGTGTTGCCGGCATCTCCTTTTTGAGGGACGGACACGTGACCCAGACCCGCCGCAAGGGTCTTGTCGCCCCCGACTTTGTGCCTCTACCCGACTTCCGGTCCATCCGCGGCCTGTCCCCCATGAACCCCATGGCGGGCGGCGTCTTGGAGACCGTTCGCGGCTGTACCGAAAACTGCTCCTACTGCCAGGTCATCCAGCAATTCTTGGGTTATCGCCTCATTGATCGCGAGACCGAGTTCAAGCGCATTGAACAGCTGGAGGGGCTCGCCGCAGACGGCTTGATCCACACTGGCCGCAACGGCAAGTTCAACGTCTTCATTTCTGACGACCTGCACACTCCCCCGTTGCGCGCGGTCAAGTTCCGCAACGAACGGCTGGAGCGCCTCAAGGGCTGGGCCGAACGAACCCACTCCATGAACATGATCTGCCAGGCCCGCGCCGAAATCGGTCAGGACGATGAGTTGGCTGACGCCCTCTTGGACGCCAACGTCAAGATGCTCTACCTCGGCGTCGAATCCAACAACGCCGAAAGCCTGGCTGCCGTTCGCAAGCGGCAGGAACCCGGTCAGATGGAGAGAGATCTGGTCCACCTCAACGAAAAGGGCTTCTCCGTCGTCGCCATGACCATCATCGGTCTTCCCTACGACACCGAAGAATCCATCATGACCTTGGCCGACTGGGTTACCCAGCACAGCCGGTACCAGACCGCCAACCTCCTCACTCCGTTGCCCGCTACTTCCAACTGGGATCTGAAACCCCTGAACGCCGAAGGGGGTATCCTTCAGGAAGGCGAAATGCGGCCTTACGAACTCTACACCGGCCGCCAGCTCGTCCATGAGGACGAACGCTGGACCCTGGCCGAGAGCCGCGACCTGTTCGACCGGTACAGTGCCAAGCTCACCTCCATCGACGCCCTGTACGGACGGATCTTCCGGATCCTCGGTAACTATCGCCTGCGCCAGGCCCGCAGCGTCGGGGATCTGTCCGAGGCCGCCGAGACTATGCGTACCTGGTCTCATCAGGTCGAGCAGGCCGGCAAGGAACTCGGCGAAAACCTGAACCAGCGCGTGACCGAACTGGCGGACACCCTCCGCTCGGTGAGCCAGCCCCTGTCCAATATGGGCTCCGACGTCGTGGACAACCTCCGCACTAGGATCAACGAGACCTCCGAGGCCCTGCGAGTTTACGCCGAGCGCGCTGATAGCGGGAGCAAAGACGTCGCGACCGGCATTTCCACCCGCGTTAGCGAGGTAACCGAGATGCTCAATGGCGTCTTGGATCGCGGTAGCCATCGGAACACTCCCAATCAAGCGAGATAAAATGACATCCAGCGGTGCCTCTGGCCGAAGGGTGGTGGTAACGGGTGTGGGAATGGTCAGCCCGTTGGGCCTCAACGTAGACGACACTTGGTGCGCTGTCGCCGCTGGAAAGTCGGGCGTCGACTACATCACCCGATTCGACGCGGAGGCGTTTGACACGCGCTTCGCCGCTGAGGTCAAGGGGTTCGAACCCGAGAGTTACCTCGAGCGCAAGGACGCGCGGCGCATGGACCGGTTCGCGCAGTTCGCCGCGGTGGCCGCCCAGGAAGCCTGCGCCCAGGCCGAACTCAACCCCCGAGAAATGGACCGTTACAGCGTCCACGTCGTGGTCGGCAGCGGCATCGGCGGAATATCAACCCTCACCGAGCAGCACCGGGTCCTGTTGGACCGAGGGCCCCGCCGCGTCACTCCTTTCCTGATCCCCATGATGCTCGCCGATATGGGTTCCGCTCAGGTCTCCATGGTGACCGGCGCCATGGGCGCAAACTACTGCATCACTTCTTCCTGTAGTAGCGGGGCCGACGCTATCGGCGTCGGGTGGGATATGATCCGCCACGGCAGCGCAGAAGTGGTTCTCGCCGGTGGTGCCGAGGCTCCTGTGGCTCCACTGTCCGTCGCTGGATTCAACGCACTGCGCGCCCTCTCCCGCCAAAACGACAACCCTCAGGGAGCCAGCCAGCCCTTCAATCGGAACCGCGACGGCTTCGTCTTGGCTGAAGGGGCAGCCATCATGGTCCTGGAAAGCGTCGAGCATGCCGCCGCGCGTGGCGCGGAGCCCATCGCCGAGTTGCGCGGCTACGCGGCCACCAGCGACTCTCACCATCTCACCGAGCCCAACCCCACCGGTCAGAGCGCGGCCACTGCGGTTACCGAAGCCCTCGCGTCTGCTGGCCTGCAGCCCTCCGACGTCGACTACCTCAACGCCCACGGCACCTCCACGCCCTTGAACGACTGGCACGAAACCAAGGCTCTTAAACTGGCGCTGGGCGACGAGGCGTACCGCATACCGGTCAGCAGCACCAAGAGCATGACCGGTCACCTCCTCGGCGCCGGCGGAGCGCTGGAAGCCGCCTTGTGCACCAGGGTGCTTACCGAAGGTCTGATGCCGCCAACCATCAACCTCCACGACCCCGACGACGAGTGCGACCTGGACTACGTTCCCAATTCCGCGCGGTCGGGCGACGTCAACGTGGTGCTCAGCAATTCCTTCGGGTTCGGCGGTCACAATTCCGTGATCGTTTTAACTCGACCAGGTCTGTGACCTCCACGCGGCATACTCCCCCGCCCAAGCGCTGGCTGCTCCCGGCCCGGCCCGACGGCCATCGCTTCCCCTCGAACCTGTCGGCTCCCGCCGTCCAACTCCTCCTCTCCCGGGGAATCGGCGACTCCGCCGCACTGGCCCGGTTTTTGGACCCTCCGGACGTGCCTCATTCTCCCGATTCCCTGCCCGGAGTAGACGCGGCATTGCCCCGGCTCGCCTCGGCAGTCCGCACCGGAGAAACCGTCGCAGTTTTCGGCGACTTCGACGTCGACGGCATCACCGGTACCGCGATCCTTTGCGAAACGCTCGAGCGGCTTGGCGCCCGTGTGATCCCCTACCTGCCGGACCCTGTGGCCGAGGGCCATGGGATGACCCCGCTCGCAGTGGAACGCCTCGTGTCCCGGGGCGCCACGCTGATTGTCACCGTGGATTCCGGCGTCAGCAATGCTGCGGAGGTTGCCCTGGCCAGCCTACAGGGCGCCGACGTCATTATCACGGATCACCACGTACCGCCTCCGGAACTGCCCGACGCGGTAGCCATCGTCAATCCCAGGATGGCCGGCAATCAATACCCTTTTCCCGAGCTTTGCGGAGCCGGCATCGCCTACAAGCTCGCTTCGGCTCTGTTGCGCTATCTGGGACAGCCCGACGACCCTTCGCTGCTGGAACTCGCTGCCTTGGGCACCATCGCCGATCTGGTTCCCCTCCGTGGCGAGAACCGCTACATCGTCCAGCGAGGACTGGAAGTCCTCCCGTTCACCACGCGCTGCGGCCTTCGCGCTTTGCTCCGTCGAGTCAAACTCGCCAATCGTCCCATCCGTGCCGAGAACGTTTCGTTCCAGATCGGCCCGCGTCTCAACGCCTCCGGCCGAATGGCACACCCCGAAACCTCGCTGAACCTGTTGTTGACCCGCGATGAAGGTGAGGGCGAGCGACTCACCACCCAGTTGGAACAGTACAACTTCCGCCGCCGCGACCTGACGGCCCGTTCCTTTGACATTGCCATCGAACAGGTCATGGCCACCGCGCCATTGCCGGCAATTATCATCACGTACGACGATGCGTATACCCCCGGCATCAACGGCCTCGTGGCTGGACGCCTGACCGAACTCTTCAACCGTCCCACCATCGCCCTGGCTCGTGCGGACGCGGATCACCTGGTCGCCAGCGCCCGCAGTGTCGGCGGTTTCAGCCTGATCAACGCCATCTCCCAATGCGAAGATCTTTTGGTCCGCTACGGTGGGCACCAGGCCGCCGCCGGCTTCACTGTCCACAACGAACAATACGGCGACGTGGTTGATCGTCTGAAAGGCATCGCCAACGCGGAGATGGGCCTGTTCGGACCCGAACCGTCCTTGGAAATTCACGCCGAGGGCACCCTGAACGAACTTCTCAGTCCCTCGATGGCCGACCTCTGCACCCGCCTGGAACCCTTCGGCAAGGACAATCCGGTCCCCCGGTATTTGACCCGCGGCGCCCGCGTACTAACTTGGGGCTACGTCGGAGCCAACGGTCAACACCTCAAACTACGCGTCAGCAGCGGCGGTCGAGATATCGACGCGCTAGCGTGGAATCACCCTGGTGATTGGGGCGGTTACGACGCCGTCGATCTGGTTTTTCAGCTTGCCGAAGACAGCTACCGCGGTGAGCGTCGCACCTACCTCCGCATCGACGACCTCCGCCCAGCAGTATAATTGCAACGAATGGGAGAAACGGGAGGCAGTCTGATGACCCAGCCCAGGGCAGAACACCGTACCAAATTGACCAACGCCGAATATGTGGCGATCACGCCGCCTGCTGTCCCCGGTCCACGCTACCAGCTCATCAATGGAGAACTGATCAAGATGGCCGGAGCCAGCAACGCCCATCAAGTGTTTGCCTTGCGCTGTGGCTCCACCATGTTGATGCAGGCCGACGAACTGGACATCGGCGAGATCCGCATTGCTCCCTATGACGTGCACATCGACGAATTCAACACTTACCAGCCAGATCTGCTGTTTGTATCCAACGCGCGGCGACACATTTTCAACCTAGATGGTCGTGGCATAACCGGCGCTCCCGACGTGGTTGTCGAAATCCTGTCCGATTCCACCCGACGACGTGATCTCAACGACAAACTGCCCATCTATGCCGCCAACGGGGTCCGTGAAGTCTGGATCGTGGACCTCGACGCCGCCACGGTAACCGTCTACTCAGCCAACGGCTCCTCACTCGCTCCCGTCCGGGCTTTCGATGCCTCGGATACGCTCACCTCCGACGCTATGCCCGGCGTAGTCATTGATCTGGCCCCCATCTTCGCCCGAACCCAAGCCGTCCCCTGACCCACCGTAATAGCCTGTCAATCAGGCCTCGTCAGATCCTTGTGCCCGCCTCGGCTGACCCCCACGTTCCGGACGAACCAGCCGTGCGCGGTAGATCAGCAAAGGCACTGTCACCAGCATGATCGCCAGCGCCACCAGTTGCGCCTCGTTGAATCCCAATACGTAGGTGTTCTGTTCCTGCCGCACGAACGATATGAAGAAACGCCCCGCCGAATACCCCGCAAAAAACAGCGCGAATAGCATTCCCCTTGGCCGAATTCTGTCCCTCAACCACCACAATACCCCCGCCCATATCAGGCAGAATATCAACTCGTACGCCACCGCCGGATGCGATGCCGGCCTGCCGTAACCCAGGCTGTCCGGATCGGTGTACACCCAAGCCCAAGGCAGGTCGGAAAAACTGGACCAGTGCTCGCCGTTGATGACGTCGCCAATCCGCCCGATGGCCAGCGCGATGAGCAGCGCCGGCGCGGCCATGTCCGCCAGATGCGGCACCGGCGGCATTTTCGCCACCGCTTGGTGCATTCCCGTCCAACGCAAACCCGGGTTGTTACAGAAGCTGGTCAGCCACCGCGCGTTTCGCACCGTGATGTAAGCCGCGCCCCCGGCGAACCCGCCCAGGTATGCCCCGAATATCGCGATCCCGCCGTTCCAGAAATAGATTATCCGGATCGGGTTGTACTGGTAAACGTCGTCCCAAAAGTCGATGACGTGCAGTATCCGCGCTCCGACGATCCCGCCGATGATGCACCACGTCGCCACTGACAGGATCGCGTCTCCGTCCAGCCCGTCTCTCCGGCCCCATATCCATGTCAGGTACACGGCTACCGCAACTGCGATAAACGTGAAAAATCCGTGCCATGACAGTATGAACCCGGCGGTGCGAATGATATACGGATCAAAGGGTATGCTGATTACCGCAAGAATATCCATCGGCGATTGGTATCTCCATGATCGTTGGATTCGACTTTGTTGTTCGGGTCCATCCTGTGGCTGTTCTAAGGCGCAATCGTCCGCACAAGGTACGCCGCTGCTCCCGTCCCCCGCAAGGACTCGCACACCCTGGTACGCTCACTTTCTGAAGATGGCATGCAGTACAGCGTAGGTCCCGCCCCGGAAAGTCTCGGTGGATGCTGCGTAACCTCCGCCACCCTGTCCCATACGTCCGCCAGCCCTAAAAAGATTTCCCGCGCCGCCCTTTCAAAGGCGTTGCAGCAGTCCCCGGACGTCAATGCCTGCCTGCCCAACCGACCTGCAATCTCTTGTGTTTTGCTCCCGTCCGAAAAATCCTCTGGTTTCAGCGCCTTGTACATCGTTGGCGTCTTGGCCTCGATACTGTCCGCCGGTACCACCAGCAAAACCTCCGAGGCGGAAAGTTGCGGCAGCGCGATGATTTCATCGCCCCGGCCCGTGCCCAGCGCCGTGCCTCCGGTCAGCAAAAACGGAACGTCAGAACCCAGAGTTGACGCTACCTTCTCCAGTTCCTCTCCAGACAGTCCCAAATCCCACAGTCGATTCAACCCGGTCAGCGCCGCCGCCGCATCCGAAGATCCTCCACCCAATCCCGACGCGACCGGAATTGCCTTGTCTATACGTATGCGCGCCCGAGGAACCAACCCAGCCCAACTCGCCAATGCCATCGCCGCCTTCCACGCTAGGTTGCCTTCTCCCGACAGGTTCGCATCGTCGCACTCTACGGCCAGCTCGCCGGCTTCGCTGACCACCACCGTATCCGCCAGGTCCACCGTTTGCAGGACTGTGGACACGTTGTGGTAACCATCTACGCGTCTGCCTATAACTTCCAGCGTCAAGTTCACCTTGGCGTACGCTTTGAGCGTCAGTGGTTCGGACGCCATGAATGAAACCTACCGGGCGGTTATGCCGGCCGGGATCTTGAGACGCCGGCGGGCCAAATGGCGTCCAGTACCGCCCATTCAGCGATTTCCAGCGTCGCCGGACGCCTTTGCGAGTCGATCCCGGCCCTGGCCAGCGCCGCGGTCACCGTCTCCGCCGACGCCCCGGTTCCTTGCATCAGCGAGTTGCGCAACTGCTTCCTTGGAGCGTTGAACCCGGCCCGTACCAGCGCGAAGAAGTCCCCCGCATCCACAACCGCAGCGGCGGGTTCCGGACGCACCGCCAATTTCAGCACTGTGGACGAAACCTTCGGCGGCGGCCGAAAACACCGAGGTGGCACCTGCGCCACCACCGATGGCTCCGCGTAGAACTGCGTCGCTACAGACAGCAACGTGAACTCCCCGGGCTTGGCGTTCATCGCGTCCGCCACTTCTCGCTGTACCATCACCACCATGACCGTCGGCGGCCTCACCGTTTCCAGGAACCTGCGCACGATCGGTGCCGCCGCGTAGTACGGCAGGTTCGCCACCACTTTGTACGGCGTCCCCACGCCCACCAATTCGTCGACGCTGACCTCGCGTCCGTCGCCCTGCTTGACCTCCAGGTTTGACGGAAACCCCAATTTCGCTGGCAGTTCCTCGGCCAACCGTTGATCCAACTCCACGGCAACGACCCGTCCGGCCGGCTCGACCAGCCGTCGGGTCAGTACCCCTGCGCCGGGCCCAATTTCAAGAACCGTGTCCGACCCATCTGGCTCTGCAGCCGCGACTATACGATTGGCGATCCTGGCGTCCGCGAGGAAGTGTTGTCCCAGCGATTTGCGCCGGCGGCGCACGGTGGGAGGGACTGCAACGGTTTCCGGCATATTCCTAAAGCACAGAGGATCTTGGTTCGTGCATCGTCATCAATGAGAATCGAAAAAGTGGCCGAGCACCTCCCGTTGGCTGCAGCCTGGGGGCATATCGTCGGGATTGGCTCGGGCCAGGCACTCCCACGGCACCCGCGGGACACCGCTTACCGTTGCTGCCGTCAAGCCCTGGCGGGGTTCACGAGCCTGCGCCGCGTGGGACCCAGCCGTCAGCGCCATTCCCTGGGAAATTGGCCCTTGCGCCTTGCCGAGGGGAGGAATTCCACCCCGCTGTGGCGGGTTGCGGGTTCAGGGCACCGCCAGCTCCCCGTGTAGCACGACCACTCCAACTATGGTATGCCCACGCTCAAACGGTGTCAATGCGCTCAATCCTTACGCGTGCCCCATGCGCTCAAACTGCCATCGCGAGCCCCCCTCCCTTTGTCATTGCGAGCTCCCTCTTTCCCTTGTCATTGCGAGCGAAGCGCGGCAATCTCGTCGGCGAAGGGTGCGTCGTCCAGGCACGGGATCGACACGCCGCTACGCTCCTTGCAATGACAAACTGGGTACGCGCGAGGCCCGAAGTTCTCGGACCCAACACTCCCCCCGGTGGCCGCACGTTGTACGCCGCATCAGCCAGCAGCCACGCTCTCACCGCCAACCGGTCTCTCGCCCACGCATTAACCGGAATCGTGCCACTTCCCGGTTGCCAATCGTGGCCAGCAGAATGCGAGCGTATTTGGAAAGCCGCCTGAACCAAAAGGTGCCGAGCAGTCACCCGCCCGGCATGGTTCCTTCAGCATCCGTCGCGAGCGTCGCGCCCGCAACCGTGTGACTTATGCGCTCGGCGGCGGCGGCGGAGCGGGATTGTACAGCTCGACCCCGATGGTCGCCGGGAAAACACCGGCCAACTCGTCCACCGTCCACCTGCTGGCCTTGCGGATCGTCTTCACCGGCTCAGGCTCGTTCAGCAACGTCACCAACCCGCCGGTCACGTGGAACAAGTGGCCGTTCACGTGCTGCGCCTCGTCCGACGCTAGCCAGGTCACCATGGGGGCAACGTCCTCCGCCTCGCCGCGCAGCCCTCCGCCGGCCGCTATGCCCCGCGCCGACCGCAACGCTCGCGCCTCGTCCGGCACGCTGGTGGTCATGCGGGTGCTCGCCGACGGTGAGATGGCGTTCGCCGTCACGCCGTATCGACCCAAGTCCCGCGCGCACACGCGCGTGAACCCGGCGATCCCGTCCTTGGCCGCTCCGTAGTTCGCCTGCCCGCTGTTGCCGTAAAGCCCGGACGTGCTGCTGAACGTGATGATGCGGCCTGACCTCTGCTGGCGGAACAGGATGCTCGCGTGCTTCACCACCGTAAAGGTGCCCTTCAGGTGCACCGCGATCACGTCGTCCCATTCCTCTTCAGTCATGTTGAAGACCATGCGGTCCCGCAGGATGCCGGCGACCGTCACTACTATGTCCAGCTTGCCGAAGTTGTCGACCGCCGTCTGCACGATCTTCTCGCCGCCTTCCATTATGGCTACCGATTCCGTGCACGCCACGGCGGTGCCGCCCGCTTCGCCGATCTCGTTGACCACTTGCTGCGCCACCGAAACGTCGGCTCCGCTGCCATCCACGTTCACGCCCAGATCGCAGACCACGACCTTCGCGCCTTCAGCCGCCATCAACTTCGCGACGCCGCGTCCGATCCCGCGCCCGGCTCCGGTTACGATTGCTACCTTGTCTTCCAATAGGGGCATTATTTCTGTCCTCGCTTTGTTAGCGATAGTTCCGGGCAAATTGTCCATGCGCCGGAACCGTTTCTCAGGAGTTATCTCTGTTGCGCCGGCGCCGGATTATCAATACCGGCGGTGAGGTAGCCGCGCGCTTGCGACGAAAGATCATCCAGGTCCCAGTGTCCCGATTCCGTCCAGATCGCCTTTTCCGGTCGCGGTTGCGACATCAGCGACACCGTGTTGCCGTACACCAGGAACGTCTGCCCATTAATGTTAGACGCATAGTCCGAGGACAGGTAGCACACGAACGGTGCGATCCCGTCCGGATCCAGATTCTGAATTTCGCCGTCGCCACCACCACCGTCTCCAGACAGCGAAGCCACGCCGCCACGCGCCCGGATCTCCGCCGCCGATTCGGGAATGGCCCCGATCATCCGAGTGGTCGCCCGTGGCGCGATCGCGTTCACCGTAACACCGTACCGGCCCATGTCCTTGGCCACCACCTTGGTGAAACCGGCAATCCCGCTCTTGGCCGCGCCGTAGTTGGCCTGGCCGCTGTTGCCCACCAGTCCGGACTGGCTGCTGAAGGTTATCACTCGACCCGAGCGCTGCTGCCGGAAAAGAATGCACGCGTGTTTGACCACCGTGAAGGTTCCCTTGAGGTGGACCGCGATCACATCATCCCACTCCTGCTCCGTCATGTTGAAGATCATACGGTCTCGCAAGATCCCGGCGCAACAAACCACGATGTCCAGCCGCCCGAAGTTGTCGATGGCCGCCTGTACGATCCGCTCCCCGCCTTCCATGGTCGCCACCGATTCGGTGCACGCCACCGCGGTTCCGCCGGCGTCCCGAATTTCGCCAACCACCACCTCTGCGATCGATTGGTCGAACCCGGTGCCGTCAACGTTGACTCCAGGGTCAACCACCACAACCTTGGCGCCTTCTTCGGCCATCAGCTTGGCGATCCCCCGGCCCACGCCGCGGCCCGAGCCCGTGATGATCGCTACCTTTCCTTCCAGATTGTTGGGCATAATCGATTTATCCTTTCGCCGAATTTGTTGCTCAGGCGGCCGTTATTCGCGGCGCGCATCTGCTACTCGTTGCGGTTGGGCAGAGCTACCGTCGCCGTACCCGGCGTGGTCTGCAGACCCTGCGGGTTTTCCAGCCAGATCGTGCAGTCCACCAGGTTCCGCTCGCCTTCCTGGTACACCCGGGTAACGTGTCCCTTGGCTGCGATGGGTTCGCCAGGAAAGTCCATGCCACGGTACTGGCAGGTCAACCGCTGAAGCGTGGATGCCGGACCAGCCCAACCCGTCACGTAAGACCCCAACATCGCGTTTTTCAACGCCCCGTGGATGATTATCCCGGGCAGACCGATGCTTTCCGCGTAGGTCCTGTCGTAGTGAATTTCGTAAAAATCACCCGACGCTCCGGCGTATTGGACCAACTGCCGCGTGGTGGGTTCTCTCACCTCCACCGGTAGTTCCATGCCCTCGCTGACGTCTTCAAAATAAATCTGTTGGCCCATCGTGTTCCTCCCCTTGCGGCGGTCGGTCGACCATCAGTGCCGTATGGACGTGCTGGTTTGCGTCGCAACAACAGCACCAGTCTGGTTGCGATAGGTAACCTTAATGGTTGTGATCAGCATCTGCCCGATGCTGCCGGTCCGTTCACGGATGTCCTCCACGCGGCCGACGGCGGTGATGACGTCTCCCGGCCGCACATGCTCGAAATATTCCCAGTCACTGCCCCCGTCGAGCAGCCGGGTGAACGGCACTTCGAAAGACAACTCCGGCCGCACGGCGCGCATCGCCCTCAGGAAGGTCGGTGGAGCCACGATGCCCCCGGTTTCCGCGGTGCCTTCCGTGTACGCCGGATTGTCGTCCCCGATGGCCTCGGCAAACCGGCCAATATGACCTTTTTCGACCTCCGTGTAGGTCGGTGCGCTTTCAACTCCGATGGATTGCTCGCGCATCTCATCGGTCAGGGTGAAAGAGTTGGTGGACAAAAAGAACCTCCTGCCCGCGCACTTACCCTGATATCTCGCCTGGGGGCAGCGGGGATCAAGACCTAAAAATTATGGTACGGGGCGGGGCGAGTGTCAAGAAAATTCTGCGCCGTACGGTGCCTCCAGCAACCATACCCCAAAATCGCTACCGGATTCGCCGTATCGGTAACGACATCCGATCACCGAACACAGTCCCGTCCCCACTCCGGTGGCCCTTTCAGGGAGGACCACGGCGTCCCCCTCGCCATCCCTCTGTGTCCGTCATCCCCGCTGTCATTGCCAGCTTGCCGTCCCTTGCCATGGCCAGTAGTACCCCGTCCCTTGCCATTGCCAGCGCCTCCCCATTGTCATTGCGAGCGAAGCGCGGCAATCTCGCCGGCTCCACCGGACTACCCCACCTGCGAGGAACCCGCCCATCCTGACGGACTGACGACGCTGCCCTCATTGCGCCTCTCCGGAGTACGGGGCGAATAGTCATTCGCCCCGTACTCCGCGCCCGCCTGCCTTCTCCTTCGTCAACTCCCCGCTGTCATTGCCAGCGCCCTGCCCCTTGTCATTGCGAGCGAAGCGCGGCAATCTCGTCGTCGCGGTCTGGCCACCCCTCCCGCCAGGAAACCGTTCTGTCCTGGCAGACTGACAACGCTGCTACCATCGCGGCGTCCGGTAGTACGCGCGAACAACCATTCGCCAAAAGTGTGGTCAACCGAAAGACCCTGCCGGCCATCCCCCTACCTCCGTCATGCCTGCCCTCTTCCACCATGCCCGCCTATCTCCTGGATGCCTGCGAAAGCAAGCATCCAGGTGCCCCACCAAACAGCGACCGTCGAGCCCTGATGCCGCCATTCCCGCGACAGCCTCCAATCGACCACTCCCCCTGTGATCGTAGGATTGTTCAAGTAGGAAACTTCAAAACGTAAACCGTAGTGTAAAGGGTCGCTGTGCATGAATCTTGCCATGTGATCTACGAAATGCGGATTGACGATTCAGCGTCGAAATTACGGCGTGAGGTGTTGCCTGGACGAAGCTGCGACGCCCAGTGCCGCACCAACTGTCGCCCGCGTTGCGAGGGACCCTGTACCGGACAAATCAACGCCGGCAGACAACAAAAAGCACCCAATTTACTTCGCAGGGTCTGGTGGACGAACCCTGAATGTCCGCTTTCGTCATCTCAAAAGGCGCGTCCGAACCAGACACTCGATCTAGACCCTCCTCTTCAATCGTATCTTTGTACCTAGTGGTGGCAAGGAACGTGAGACGCCCAGCATCGTCCAATTGCGCAATCGCGGGCTCCCCGGGACGTGTCCACAGAGTATCCCCGTACTGCGACGGATACCCGTCCGGTCTCGCCCTGCGTTCCAAGAACATGACGTAGTCCTGGTCAGCCGTCAGGTCGATTCCATCGTACTCACCGGACGTCGGCTCCAAATCTGCCGTCACACTCGTGTACCCCTCAGAGTTGACGACGTACATCACATCTCCAGCCGTAGCTGCTCCCTTCAATACCTCCACCACCCGGAAACGCTGGAATGCTTCCGTCACCGTTGAGAGCACCTCACCATCGTCCGTCGTGTAGGTCGGTATCACATGAGATTCCTCACCAAGATACGTCGCCTACACTATCACGTCAGATTCGGCCAACAGCCTATCGCCAGTCCGATAGTCGTTCCACGACCCCCCCGCCGACCCTCCGCCAGCAAACATCGCACTGTAGGCCCAAAAGACAACGCCCACCAGGGCGAGCAGCAGCACCGGAATGCCAGTGCCAAACAAAAGCTTCTTGTTAACCAAGGTCGTCCCCCTTCTCACAGCACGGCAACCAGCAAATTAGGACGCTGTTTCTTGCCTGCCCTACCGGCTGGTCCTGATGGTGGTCCACGACATCAACGCAGAGACTATCAGACCGTCGTTCACCCTCACTCAAGGTAGTAGGCGGCGCATCAGGACTACGAATTTCGTACTGGCACCGCCTACTTGAACAATCCTACTGTGATCGCGAGCGAAGCGCGGCAATCTCGTCGGTTCTACCGGGCTACGCGGACTACAACTTCCCGTCCCTAAATCTGGTGACACCCGCACCCTACGGCGGCCAGAACGCCCGTGCTATCATGGTTCCACAGGCGATAACTCGATCTCGACCAGGTCCCAGGCAATACGGCCACATCAGCACCAAGTCGCTACCGGCCTCTGCAGGAGACTGTCCCCGGTCGCTATAACCGGAGCAGTCCCCTCGGCCACCGCGCCTGCCACAGCGCGCCATGCTCCAGGCATCGTGCCCCGGAGGCATGGAGAATGAGAGCCAAAAACCACAGCGCAACACCTCCGGCCGTAGGGCTGATACATACCTGGGACCTGGTCAAAATCCCAATCGCCTGCAAACCAACAACAACCTGCAACCCAGCAACCAAGGAGCAAGCCCATCGCAACATCGCCCCGTGCCTGACCCGCCAGCAGCCCTTCGCCTGTCTGCTGCGCTGGTAGGACACCCGGCAATCACAACCAACCCGGTACATCTGTCATTGCGAGCACAGCGCGGCAATCCCGCCGCACCAACAGACCCCGGTCATGGTGAACCCGTAGACCCATTACCTGTGTCTGTCATTGCGACGAGCGCAGTCGGCTCATGGCGAGCCTGTCGAGGCGCGCGGCAATACCATTCCAGATGTCATTGCGAGGATGCCTTGTGCATTCGCGGCAATCCCGCCGGGGCATGTGCCAACGCCGCCGTGCGGGTGCCCTCACCGGCCGCAACCCACATCCGTTACCCATCCCATCGGGACGTACCCGCATCGTAAGGAGCGTCATCGATCATGGGCAGTGTCCATCACCATCAGACCCAGGCCCGGCGGTTTCTGTCGCTGGCCCGGTCCGACCACAACTCCGGCAAATACGATCGCGCCGCCAACGCGCTGGCCCGGGCGGCCTCGCACGCGGCCACGTCGGCCTTATTCCACTGTGCCCTATTGCGCCGGCCCACCCGACGCAAGTTGACCAACACCCTGTTCATGCTGGCGGATGCGGGACAGATCTCCAACGGAGGGGTGCGCATCTTCCGCAGCATCTACCGGCTGCCCGACCAACTGGCGACGGCAGACCAGAGCCAACGGCAGCGTCTGTCCCGTCGGGCCCGCAACCGTGTGGCGGCGTTGATCCGTTCGGTGGAGGGAGCCATCGCTGGCCGTCCCACGTCGGGACGCGGCCGCCGCAACCGTCCGCCCCGCCGACCCGCGCCGACCTGCGTGTCGGAGATCATCGCCCTGTCGGATTACAAGGAGATAGCCAAGGCCCACAACTTGGTAGGAGCGCCGTTGTCCCGTCGACCGGACCCCCACGGTTTCTACGCCCGTGGGGAGACGCCGCCGGAGTGTCCCTGCCATCCCGTGCCGCTGCCCATGCGCGATGACCGCGACGCCATCGAGTTGTCGCCCCTGTGGAAGCGCGCCCTGGAGCGCACCTTCCGCGTCCCCTTCCCCGATACCATCCCCGTCCGCCTGGCTTCTGCCTGAACCCATCAGGCTACCGGTTAAGGCTACCCGGCGCTGCACCGTCCATTGACTCGGCGGCTCACGTGTGGCAAAATCCGTATTTGATAATAATGATTATAGGGTTTTGCAGTGGATAACTTCTTCATGCTGCGAGGCGCACCCGTGGACGGAGGTGGCCCGTTATGTGGACCGGCGATGATTTACAGCGTTTGGTAAGCCGGGAGTTGAGCGATTATCGGTTGATCGTGGTTTCCAATCGACAACCGTACGTATTCAAGATGAAGGACGGTGTGCCTCATGGGGAGATGCCCCCTGGCGGCCTCACTGCGGCTATCGATCCGTTGATGCGTGCCTGCGGCGGTACGTGGATCGCCCAGAGCAACGGCGACGATGATCAGGCCGCGATGGATGACTCCGGCCGTATCCAGGTACCTACTGACGCCCCCGCCTACTCCATGCGGCTGCTCAACTTGAGCGACGAAGAGAACCAGGGCTTTTACTACGGTTTCGCTAACGAGGGTCTGTGGCCGCTGTGCCATATCGCCTACACGGAACCGGTTTTCGACGCCGAGCACTACGGCTTCTATCAGTCGGTGAACCGGCGTTTCGCGGATCTCGTGCTTGACGAAATCAACGACGAGCCGGCCATTGTCCTCATCCAGGACTATCACCTCGCCCTGCTCCCCAGGTACATCCGCGAGGTCAATCCCGACGCCATCATCGGGCAGTTTTGGCACATCCCATGGCCCAATCCGGACATCCTGAGGATTTGCCCGTGGCAGGATGAAATCCTCGAGGGCATGTTGGGCAACGATCTGCTCGGCTTCCACCTCGCCGGTGACTGTCAAAACTTCCTCAACTGCGTTGATGCCAACCTCGACGCCCAGGTTGATGTGGAATATGGGCTGATCGACTACCGCGACGAGACTACCTTGGTGCGCCCATTCCCCATCAGTATCGATTTCGACAGCCTCGACACCGAGGCCAGATCCGACGAAGTCGAAGCCGAAATGGACCGCCTTTCCCGCGAACTTGGACTGAACCGCGGCCGCATCCTTGGCCTCGGCATCGACCGGCAGGACTATACCAAGGGCATCCCCCACCGCCTCCGGGCCATCGAGCGCCTGCTTGAGAAATGGCCTCAGTACCGCGGTCAGTTGGTTTTCCTCCAAGCCGGGGCCACCAGCCGCACCAGCATCAACTCCTACATGCAGCTCACCATCGACATCGAGTCCGCGGTCAACCGCATCAACGAACGATTCGGACACGACGGCTGGCAGCCTGTCCTCTATTGGCCTACTTCGTTGCCGTCTTCCACTTTCTCCGCCCTGCGCCGCCTCGCCAGTTTCTGCGCCGAAAGCAGCCTCCACGACGGCATGAACCTGGTCGCCAAGGAGTACGTGGCGTCGCGCGTCGACGAGGACGGTGTGCTCATCCTCAGCGCCTTCGCCGGGGCCGCCCAGGAGCTGACCGGCGCGCTGATCATCAACCCTTTTGCCACCGAGCAGTTCGCCGAAGCCATCCATGAGGCGCTCACCATGAGCGACTCCGAGCGTCGCATCCGGATGCGCCAGATGCGGAACACTGTCCGTGAAAACAACATTTACAAATGGGCCGGCCGCATCATGATGCACCTCATGCAGGCCAGCACACCCGATCACGCCCGCCTGACCACCGCCAACACGGCCTGAGCCGGTATCCCGGATCGTTGAGTGCCGTGCCAGAGGAACTGCCGGCCGGCCTTATTCCGCTGGTCGCGGCGCAAAGCCACGTTCTTCTCTTGCTCGACTTTGATGGCACCCTGTCTGAAATAGCCTCCCGCCCCGAGGACGCGGTCCTGCGGCCGGGCAACGCCGTGATCCTGCATCAACTTTCACGCCTCCCCGGTTTCATCGTGGGGGTGGTGAGCGGCCGTTCCTTGGATGATGTGGAGTGGCGCGCCGGCGTCGAAGGTCTCGTCTACGCTGGCAATCATGGTCTGGAAATCCGCGGGCCCGACTTGGATTACCGACACCGGGATGCCGACGCCGCGGCGACCGCTATCACGGATGCCGCCCGCTCCCTCCGAGCCAGCGTAACCGACTTTCCCGGCGTGTCCCTCGAAGACAAGACCTTCACTCTGACCGTTCACTACCGGCAAACTCCCCTCCAATACCATGATGCCGTCGCTTCTGTCTTCGACCGCGCCACGCGTCCTCTCGTCGATGCCGGGATTTGCCGCGTGACTGCGGCTAAGATGGCCCTGGAACTGCGCCCCTCTATTGCGTGGGATAAAGGTCGTGCCCTGTTGTTGATCCGGTCCCGTTTGGCTCCCGATGCTTTTCCCGTTTACGTCGGCGACGACGCCACGGACGAAGACGCCTACGGCGCGGCCCAGTCCGTCGGGGGCGTCGGGATATTCGTGGGCCCCGCCCTGTCGGACACCCGCGCCGATTGGCGCGTTGCATCGCCGGAGGATGTCACGACCTGCCTGTCTGATTTGCTTGCCAACCGCACACGGCAGTGAAACGCCGCGCCGTCGGTCCCGTAGCGCATTCGGCCCGACGTGGCGTCCGCGCGCCGCTCCATACGACGAGCCGCGTACCGTAAATCGGCCTATCCGTTGTGCTATCATTGGCCCGCGCCGCATCGGGTGGCCCGGCCAACACTCAATGCCCATGCTGCGGCCCTGCAGATGATAGAGGCCATCTTTTTCGATTTTTACAACACCCTGGTGCGTTTCTGGCCGCCGTTGCCTCAAATCCAGCATGCCGCCTGTCAGAATCTTGGCATCAGGGTCCCCGCCGACCGCTTGGCCCGCGGCTACGCTATCGCGGACCTCTATTTCAACGAGGAAAACCATCGTTGGCCCTTGGGCGAACGCGATGCGGTCGCCCGCGACGAGTTCTTCGCTCGCTACGAGCAGATCATCCTCGAGGAATCGGGCGCGGCCGTTTCCCTCCGTATGGCCAAACAGATCTGGGACATGGCGATCTCCGTGCCCAAGGAGCTGGTGGAATTCGAGGAAACTCGCCCCGTCCTTCAGGAGCTGAACGGGCGCGGTTATCGGTTGGCTGTCCTGACCAACCTCCGTCGCGATATGGACGAACTTACCCAGCGCTTGGGGATCCGTCAGTACTTGGAGTTCTGCATCACCAGTCGCGAAGCCGGTGAAAAACCCGCTACCGCCATATTCGAAGCCGCCCTCAACCGAATGGCATTGCGCCCGGAACAGGCTATGCACGTCGGCGACCAGCCCCGCTCCGACGTGCAGGGTGCCCGGGATGCCGGCCTCCGTCCCGTCTTGATTGACCGTGGCGGCTTTCACGCCGACGTCGCGGATTGCGACCATATTGACAGTCTGGAAGGACTGTACCCTCTGCTAGACCGTTTGGCGTCCTGCTAGCCAATATCTTCTCGCCGCTACTTCGGAGTTGCTCCCGAACCACTCCACTCTCAGAGGTGATGCCATGACCACCCAGCCGCCGGCCCACAGCCATCCGGACGACCCCAATCCCGTGCACGTGATCGTGTGGTACGACTACATTTGACCTTGGTGCTATGTCGGCCTTGAGCGCGTCGACAAACTTTCGGAAGAGTACGATATCACCGTGGAGGGTCGGGCATACCTACTCCGCCCGGACACGCCCCAGGAAGGCCGCTTGCGGGAATCCCGCCCCGGAGAATCGGACGACGAGTTGGCCGACCCTCTGCGGACCCATGCCCGCGAGGCAAACTTGGTGATGCGGCCTCCCAAGCATACCCCCAACAGCCTCTACTCCCTTCAGGCCACTGAGTACGCTCAGGAACACGGGAAATTCCTCGAGTACCACCACGCCGCCTACGAAGCATACTGGGATCATGGGGAGAATCTTGGAGACCCTTCGGTCCTTGCCGATATCGGCTCTGGTGTCGGCCTCGATGGTGCTGAATTGCGCGAGCGCGTCGAATCGGGCCATTACGCCCAGAAAGTGGCGGACCAATATCACGAAGCTTTGGGCTACGGGATCCGCGGTATCCCCACCTTCGTCTTCGACAACCTGCTGTTTAGCGGCGCCCAGCCGTACGAGGTTTTCCAGCGCGTGATCGACAAGGCCTTGGAAAACCGCGAGGCGGGCGACAACTGAAAACCGTTTACCCCGGACGGAATGGCTGATTTTGCGTTGCCCGCCAGAGGGCCATTGTGCTAGACTCCCGCCGTTCCGAATCGGGATTTGTAACGGATTTCACACATGGATGATGCCACGCTCCAGCTCATCAATCGGGCGGTAAGTGACCAGCCACAGAGCACGGTCACTGTCCTTTCTTCTCTGCTGGCGGTGGAGGATGCCATCGGTTACATCCCAACCGAGGCAGTCGAGGCCGTTGCTGATCGGATGGACGCCACCGTCAATGATGTTTGGGCGGTGGCGACCTTCTATCCCAACTTCCGATTCAATCCACCCACCGATCTCCGCGTCGAGGTCTGCTGGGGGCCATCTTGCCATGTGATGGGTGCAACCGCCGTCATCGCGGCGGCGCAGGAGTCGCTGGGATTGTCTGACGAAGGCGATACGCCCGACGGTAAAGCCACCCTCCGCTACAACACTTGCCTCGGGGCCTGTGCGCACGCCCCGGTGATGGCAATCAACCATCATTTGGCCGGCCGCGTCACTCCTGACACCGCACGATCGAGAATCGCCGCAGCCTTGGCGTCCGCCCCCGCGCACTGACCCGCATCTAACCTTGTGACTGTACAGACGGAATCCCCGTTTACCGCCATCCTCGAGGAGGCGCGGCGCCGCTGGGTTGGCCTGACCGCCGGCGATCGTCCGTGGATTCGCGTCGGCACTGGATTGGCCGGCGAAGCCGCCGGTGGGTTCGAAGTCGTCGCCGCCGTAAGGGCTGCCCTGGACCAGCAGCAGGTCGCGGCCACCGTGTCCGAAGTCGGAACCCTGGGCCTGTGTTTTGCTGAGCCGCTGTTGGACGTCCAGATGCCCAATGGCCCCAGGGTGTTCTACAATCGGGCCACTCCGGAATTGGCCGATCAAATTGTGCGCCAGCACGTGGCCGGCGGAGAGCCGTTGACGGAACACGCAATCGGTTATCTGGGCGATCGCGGGCAAGCTCCCTCGGGCATCCCGCATCTCGAAGATCATCCTATGATGGCTTTGCAGCAGCGCATCGCCCTCCGAAACGCCGGCAACATCGACCCATCTGACCTTTACCAGTATATCGCCAACGGCGGCTACGCGGCCTTGAACAAGGCGCTAACCGAGATGACGCGGGAGGATGCCCTCGGCGAAGTCCGAATCTCTGGCCTCCGTGGCCGCGGCGGCGCTGCTTTCCCGGCCGGCGTCAAATGGGGATTCTTGGCTGGTAACCCAGATCCAAACAAGTACATCCTGTGCAACTGCGAGGAGGGTGACCCGGGAGCTTTCAATGACCGGGGCATCCTGGAGAGCGACCCGGCTACGGTGGTGGAAGGCATCACCATTGCGGGATACGCTTGTAACGCCAACCGCGGCTACATCTTTATCCGTCACGGCCACAACCAGCCTATTGACCGTACCCGCGCCGTTATTCAGCAGGCCTACGATCTCGGTCTCTTGGGCCAGAACATCTTGGGCAGTGATTTTTCCTTCGACATGGAGGTCGCCCTGACCGGCGATTCTTACGTGTCCGGCGAGGAAACGGCGTTGATGGAGGCGATCGAAGGCAAGCGGTCGATGCCTCGTTACCGTCCTCCCTTCCCTGCCCAGGTCGGCCTATTCGGGAAGCCTTCCAACATCAACAACGTCAAGACCCTCGCCTACGTTCCGGAAATCGTAGCCCGCGGCGGCGAATGGTTTGCCGGTATCGGAACCCCGCCCGATCGTAACAATGGCATCAACGGCAGCAGCGGTACCGCCATCCTCTGCCTGTCCGGCGATATTACCTACACCGGCTTGATCGAAGTTCCGCTTGGGATGACCCTGCGCCAGGTGCTCTTCGATATGGCTGGAGGCGTTCCCAACGGCAAAACCATGAAAGTGCTCCAAACCGGCGGCCCGTTGGGCGGTGTGCTCTCGGCCAGCGACGCCAACTTGGATTTGGTGCTCGACTTCGACGTCTTCCGCGCGGCTGGTGCCATCTTGGGCTCGGGAGGCATCATCGTCGCCGACGAGGATACCTGCGTGGTGGACCTGACCCGCAACCTTATCGCTTTTTGCCAGTACGAATCATGCGGGAAATGTTTCCCCTGCCGCATGGGCATGAGCCACCTTCTCGAAGTCCTGGAACGCATCAGCAACCTCGAAGGCACCGAGGAAGACTTGTCCCTGATGCGGAACATCGGCGAAAACATGCAGGCCGGTTCACTGTGCGGACACGGACAGCTGGGGTTCAACCCGGTGTCGTCAGCTCTGCGGTATTTCGGCCACGAATTCGACGCTCACATTCGTGAAAAGCGCCACACCGGGGATTGTCCCGACCAGGTGTTCTCACCCCGCCTCACCCGCCGCTGATCAGCCGTTGCCAGATCCCACTGCTGCTCCATTTTGGATTAGGAATCGCCATGCCTGACGATATTACCATCTCCATTGACGGGGTGGAAATCAAGACCCAGCCGGGGAAGATGGTGCTCGAAGCCGCCATCGACGCCGGCGTCTACGTCCCCTATCTCTGCTACCACTCAGGCATGAAACCCTTTGCCGCCTGCCGGATGTGCGTGGTGGTCGCGGAAAACGAACGGGGCCGGATACCGGGGTTCCCGGCCGCTTGCACCCTGGCAGCCACCGACGGCATGACCGTGTGGAGTGAGACCCCCGACGTTATCGAGCTCCGCCGCTCCGTCATGGAGATGCTTATTGCCGAGCATCCCAACGGATGCCTCACCTGCCACCGTGTCGATATCTGCGGACCCTCCGACGTCTGCCTGCGGCATGTCTCGGTGAACGACCGTTGCATCACTTGTCCCAAGAACGAGCGTTGCGAGTTCAAAGACACCGTGCGGTATCTGGGTATGGAGCTCGAATCGCCCATGACCTATATGTACCGCGACATCCCGCTGGAGGTTAGCGACCCGTTTTACGATCGTGACTACAATCTGTGTATCACCTGCGGTCGCTGTGTCAGGGCTTGCGAAGAAATCCGCGGCGATAACGCCATTTGCTTCACCGAGCGGTCAGGCAATGCGTTGGTCGGCACGTCCTTTGGTACCTCTCTCTTGGAGTCGGGGTGCGAGTTCTGCGGCGCCTGTATCGACGTCTGTCCTGTGGGGGCGCTTACTGAACGCGAGGGCAAATGGGAGAAGCCTGCCCGGGTGGAACGCACCGTCTGTACTCACTGTCCCGTGGGCTGTCAGATGAACCTCGAGATCAACGAGCAGGGACGGGTGATTCGCGCAATCCCCGAACTCAACTCTCCCTCCAACCGCGGCCAGGCTTGCTACAAAGGAAAGTTTGGCTTGGGCCATTTGACCAGTGGTCAGCGCTTGCGCCGTCCTATGATACGTCGCAACGGCCGCCTGGAAAACGCCACGTGGGAGGAAGCTCTGGATTTGGTTGCCGAACGGCTCCGCCCCCACCGCTCCGGACACGGGTTCGGCTTGATCACCGCTCCGGATAGTACCAACGAGGAACTCTACCTGGCCCAAAAATTCGCGCGTGTCGGAATGAACACTAACAACATCGACCATTCCGGTAACACGCAGCCCGCGCTCACTGGCGCCTTGGAAGATGTGCTCGGTTATCCAGGCGCTACCAACTCCATTTGGGACTTGGAAAAAGCCGGGTGCATCTTGGTGTTCAACACGAACGTGACTGAGAGCCACAACGTGGTCGGTGTCCCGATCAAGCGCGCCTCTCGCAACGGGACGCCTCTCATCGTCATTGACACGCGGGAAGTCGAGCTCACGCGATACGCCGATCTGTGGCTCCGCCCCGTGCCCGGCACCGAGTTGCTGCTTTTGGGCGCGATTCTAAAGACGGTACTTCAGGAAGGCATGATCCACGCCGAATGGCTGGTGGAGCATGCAGACAGCTACGATACCTTGACTTACGAACTGGAACGTCTGGACGACGACACCGTCGCCACCACAGGGGTTCCTCAAGAAGACATCGCCCGCGCCGCCAGGATGTATGGTGCGGCGGATACGGGAGCCATAGTCTACGGCCTTGACAACTTGCCTAACGAAATCACCCGGGAATGCGTGGCCGCTTTAGCTACCCTGGCGTTGGTGACCCGAAACGTGGACCGGACTGCCGGCGGCATATTCCCTATGCGACAAGGCGCGAACGGACAGGGCGCTATCGACGTAGGATGCCTGCCGGATCGTCTGCCGGGCGGAGCGCCGATGTTTGACGACGCTCACCGAGTCCGCGTGGAGGAAGCTTGGGGAGCACCATTGCCATCTTCAACCGGCATGAGCGCAGCCTCTATGCTCGAAGCAGCCGGAGATAGCATCAACGCAATGCTGCTCATCGAGGATAGCCCGAACTATTCCAACGGCCTGCTCGGTGGCAATTTGGCCGCGTTCGAGCGTCTCGAATTTCTCGCTGTGGTGGACACTTTCCTGTCGCCAATCGCTCAGATAGCGAATGTAGTCTTGCCTCGGGCCACTTTCGCGGAAAAAGACGGCACGTTCACCAACTTGGAACGCCGCGTCCAACGGGTCAAGCCGGCGATCACCCTCCGAAATAATGATGCCATGCCGGAGGGCTGGATCTTCGACCAACTGGGTCGTCGAATGGACATCGCGGGTTTGGACTACGATGATCCCGCCCGGGTAATGGACGAAATAGCTTCAGTGGCACCGAACTACGGTGGTATCAGCTATCAGCGGTTGGCCCGGGAAACCGCGTTAGTGATGCAAACCGGCGTAGATGCCCCGAGGCCAACTCAGTTGCTGTACACCACCCGCGAAGAGCGCGGCATACAGTGGCCCTGCCCGACACCTGTAAGCCCTTCTACCCCAGTGTTGTACGCCGGCGGGTTCCCCAACGGACGAGCTGAGCCGGGGGCCCCTCGTTTCCGCGCCGCTGCGACGGCCTCTGCGGTCGATCTGCCCGCCATCCTCGCCCCAGGGCGTGTTCTGCTGCAGAGTGAAAAGGAAATCACCATCGAGACTGGGCAGCTAAATCGCATTGTGCGCGACGAGCAGGTGAATCTAAACCCAGCGGACGCAACCGCCTGGGGGATTTCCGACGACGCACCCGTTAGTGTTGTGACCGCCAGTAACCTGATCACCGGAGTGGCACATTTTGACCCGGCTGTCCCACCGGGCGTCGTGTCGGTTACCACCTTGTTCGGTCAGTTGGCCGTCGAACTGCAGGCGTCCGAGGATACCAATCCGATGGCTCGTGTGCCCGGTTTGCATCTTGAACCGTGTCGAGTTGAATCGGTGATCTAACGTGACGGGCATTATCGATCTATCACTCAACGAGCAACATTCTTAATGGATTGAGTGTGTACTGCGCGGCAGCCACCTGCCATGCCGAGTGCGTGACCGCCAACCAAACCGACTACATGGAACCAGAATGACCACTTTCCCATCCACCACTGTGGTCCGTGACCGCATTGCCAACTTGCCGCGGGCGCGGTTGGTGGAACGCACTGATTACACGGATGACTTGATGGTCATCAAAATGGAGCCTCAGGATTTCGATTTCAACTTCGAGCCCGGTCAGTATTGCACCTTGGGCTTGGACGGCATCGAGCGAGCCTATTCGATCGTTTCCGCTCCGCACGAACCCCTGTTGGAGATTTTCGTCGAGCTGGTTCCCGACGGAGAACTGACTCCGAGGATGTGGCGGATGGAAATCGGTGACACCATGTCAATCCGCCCCCGGCCTAAAGGCCTGTTCCTGATGGATCCTTCGGCCACCCAGCACCTGATGTTGGGAACCGTCACCGGGACCGCGCCGTTCGTTAGCATCGTCCGGGATCACCTGCACTACGGTCGTGATGGGCACCATTTTTACGTGATAGAAGGGGCATCTTATCTGGACGAATTCGTCTACGACGAAGAACTGGCGCAGTTGGCTGCTGCTCATCCGGACGTTGTGACGTTCGTTCCGGCAATCAGCCGTCCCACGGAAGAGCGCAACGCCGGCTGGGCAGGTGCGACCGGTCGCCTCAACAATATCGTGGCAGCGCATTTGGAGAAGTTCGGCCTGGACAGTTCCCAAACGTTGATCTATGCTTGCGGACATCCCGGGATGATTGAAGCCAGCAGAGAAATCGTGACCAACGATGGATGGCGTTGGATTGAAGAGAGGTTTTGGAAGGAATAGCGTCCACGCACAATCGGCGGATCGTATCGGGGTGAGCCATGGCTCGCCCCGTGTTTATAACACCAACATCCCATCCGCAGTCGACCGGGGCCTGATGCCGTGTGCGGCGGCCGGCACGGTAAGACGAGAGTCCCATCCAAAGCGCGGGCCGGGTCCATGGGGCCTACGACTTTTAGACGCGAAATTGTGATGTTCCCCGACTGCAAATCGCTTGTCACAATGCCCCAAACATGGCAATCTTCCGCAGGGCATCCCCGCGACATGATGGGCCACCCGCCAGCGATCTCGCTAAGAAAGGTATCTTATGACCACCATAGCCGAATACGTCGCCGATTACTCCGCCAATCTGCATTTCCGTGACATTCCAACCGACTCCGTCCATCTGCTCAAACGGATGATCATCGACACCGTAGGCTGTGCCATTGGCGGCTATACGGCGGAGCCGAGCAAGATCGCACGCGACCTTGCCGGAGAAGTCACTGGACACCGCCGGCCCGTCACCATCATCGGCAGCGGGTTGACCAGCAGCCCGGAACTAGCTACCTTCGCCAACGGGGTGATGATTCGATACTTGGATTTCAACGATGGTTACACCACCCAAGAATCCGGCCACCCCAGCGACAGTATCGCTGCCACGCTCGCCGGTGCCGAGTTGGCGAGAGAGGGAGGTCGTCGTCTAATCACCGCGACTGCAGTGGCCTATGAAGCCTTCTGTCGTTTCGGCGACGCCGGTAACATCAGGTCGCTCGGATTTGACCACGTTACCAATGGTGCAATCGCCAGTTCCGTTGGCGCGGCCCGTGCCATGGGTTTGTCTGCAGGTCAGACTGAGCAGGCTCTGAACCTGGGGATCACACCAAACCTCGCCTTGGGGCAAACCCGCGTCGGCGAACTTTCCCACTGGAAAGGTTGCGCCTATGCCAACGCCAGCCGCAACGCGGTGTTTGCAGCTCTTCTGGCCGAGCGCGGACTGACTGGCCCCGCTCCGATATTCGAGGGTGAGTTGGGATTTTTCTCCGCCGTGACCAAAGAGCCGTACGAACTGCAACCCTTCGGAGGCGACCAGGACCAGCCTTTCAAGGTCCACCAATGCAACATCAAGCGGTTTGCTCTGGGACTGTACTCACAAACTGTCGTCGAAGCCGCCTTGGACGCCCGTCGTCAGGTTTCCGGCTTCAACGTCGGTGACGTGGAGGACATTCACATCCGCACCTTGCAGAAAGCCATCGACATCATGGCTGGCGACGAGGAGAAGTATCACCCCAAGACCCGCGAGTCCGCCGACCACAGCATGCCTTACGCGACCGCGATCGCTCTGACCCACAACACCCTGAACCAGAGCCACTTTTCGGACGGGCACATCAGCGACCCAGGCATCGCCACCCTGATCAGCCGCACGCGCATTGAGGCCTCCGAGGAGGCCAACCGGCGGGTGCCCGAAGCCATGCTCTGCAACTTCGACCTGCGGATGACGAACGGACAAACCTACAGCTCCGAGGTAGCCCACTTCCGCGGCCACCACCTCAATCCGATGACGGATGCCGAGGTTGAGGCGAAGTTCCGAAGCCTGTGCGAAAATCTGCTTTCTCCTAACCAAGCCGAGGAGTTGCTCGCTCGCTTATGGCGCGTTGAAGACGAGACGGACATCGGCGATCTCCTACGCCTCACCCGAATCTAGAAGTCGGCAAAAAGAAGGGGCTGTGTTCGGACAGCCCCTTGTCAGGATGGGTTATGGGACGTCGCTTTACGCGCCTATCCTGACACCGTCCGGGTAGGTGTAACCGACGCGGTCGTTGTATGCTCCGGCGGCCGGGAAGACCTGCCGGTAAAGACCTCTGGCCCTTTGTTTCACAACCCCGTTCGCCGCCTCTTTGGTTGGCGTGGGTTTGGCGTTCTGGTCCTTGTAGAACTGTGACTGCAGCGGGCTGTCGTTTTCCAGCTCCCAGATGCACAGGTACCGCATCACACCGTTCGCCTGCCCGTCCTCCGGGTCTAGCATGAACCTCCGGGCACTCACGTAACCGGGGATGGACATCCGCTCCGGAAGGTGCTCCTCGTTGTACCATTTGTTGAACACTTCGTCGTCGGCCTCATCGACCTCCATCATGACGACGAGTACCGTCGTCCCGATCTCCTGGTTGGCCTTCAGGCCGTTGCTGCTGGTCATGTTGCCTCCTGTTTCTCCGCGCGCCGTCGACGCGGGAAATGGTCACGCGATGGCTTCTAGAGCCTGTGGTAAATCTGCACGCGGTGCCGATAGCAGTCGGCCACGAACACCAATCCGTCTGCGCTCACCGCTACCGCGGTGGGCCGATAAAACCGCCGCTTCAACTCAATGTTTTGCGTCGCCTTGTTGAGCTTGTCCTCAATATCCGGGTTGGCATCAAGGAACGTTCGGGCCCACTTGGAGGTTCCCGAATGACCTATCAACGTGTCGATCACTCGCCCGGCAGCATCCAACACCTGCACTCTGTCGTTCCACCAGTCGCACACGTAGATACGCCCGTCACCGTCCACCGTCAGTCCGTTCGGCCGCGAGAACCCGTCTCCTCCGTCGCTCCCGTCGAACTCGACCAGGAACCGCCCATCGGCGTCAAATTTCTGGACCCGGTCGTTCCGCCAGTCGGACACGTACACGTCCCCGTCGCAGTCCACTGCAACACCCCAGGGCATGTTGAACCGACCCGGCCCATCTCCGTATTCTCCCCAAGCCGCCAATGGACTGCCGTCAATCGTGAACCGCTGGATACGATGGTTCAGCGAATCTGCGACCAATATGGTTCCGTCTGAAGCGAAAGCCATGCCGGAGGGTCTGTTCAACTGCCCGATGCCGCTGCCAAATTCACCCCAGCAACCCAGGAACTCGCCGGTCGCCGTGAATTTCGAGATCCGATGGGTATTTTCGTCAGACAGGTACAGGGTTCCGTCGGGTCCGAATGCGATCGCCGTCACCCAGATGAACTGCCCAGGAGCTTCTCCCCAGCCGCGGAACTCACCGACGTAATCGCCGTCGATACGGCACCGGGTTACTCGCACCGCTTCCGGTTGGTTTGGGTTTGCCCGGCTGGCTACGTGCAACAGCCCGTCCGGACCCAGCGCCACTGAAACCGGCCCGCTGAACCCCGGCCCGCCCGCGGACAGAAGGCCGATCACGTCGTGGTACTGGTAGAGCCCGGCGACGGACATGGGACGTTCGATGACTGTGGTCATTCTTGTTCCTAACCCAACTCTATGGTCACTGCCGGCAGGCCGCATTCCAACTTGCCAATGGTCTCGAGGCATCGGTCATTCGCCGGGGGCATCACCGGGCCCGATAGCGCATCCCGACGCAACCGCTCCAAGGGCGACGACTTGAGCAACCCCCCGCCGCCGGCCAAACGCATGGCCCCGTCAGTTACCGAGGCGCCTACTTCGGCGCAATATTGCTTGGCTCGGTTCACTGCAAGCACCGCGCCCACCGGGTCCGTATCGCGATCCGTCAACGCGGCATCGACCAGCAAGAGCCGACCCGATTGGATGTCAACGCTCATCTGCCCGATTGCTTGCTGGGTAGATGGGTGGCCGATCATCGCGTCGCCTCCCGGTGTCCACGCTCGGCCGGTGGCGTACTCCCGGATGTGGTTGTACGCCGCTTCGGCTATCCCCAGGTAAACCGCGGCGTATCCCAACGAGAAGCTTCCCCAGTCGGCGCTGAGCAATCGACCGGGCGGCCCAAACACTGCGTCATGCGGCGCGACGGTATCAAAGCTGACCGCATGGCTGGCCGTGGCCCTCATGCCAACGGCATCCCATTCGCCGGTCACGCGGACGCCGCTCATGTCGCTGCGGATCATCGCCGAAAGGATGTTTTCTCCGCCGCCGCCGCTCCCTTGCGTCACGCCGGAAACGAAGAAATAGTCGGCCGCATCTGCCAAAGAGCAGAAATGCTTGGTTCCGGAAACCCGGTAGCCGCCGCCCTCCTGCGGTGCGAAGTTCGTCGACAAAACGAATCTCTCGCGCGCGGACACTCCCGGCTCGCTGGTCAGGGACGCAAACAGCTTTCCCGCCTCCACCGCCTCGGCGAAGTACCGCCGCCGCTGCTCGAGGTTGCCCAATCCCGCTACGAATGAGCCAAGCACGTTGGTGTGCATGGTCAGGGTCAACGCGGTCGACGGGCAACCGCGCGCCACCGACAGGATGCACATCGCGAACGTCAGCGGATCAACACCCCTTCCTCCATACGCGGCGGGCACTCGGAGCGTCAGCAAGCCAGCTTCTCTCAGGTCAACAAAGTTCTCGATGGGGAACTCGGCCGCGGCGTCGTAATGTGCGGCGCGCCCTGCAAAGCCTTCGCGGGCCAATTCATCAGCTACGGCGACCAAAGCCAACTGGTTATCGGACATGCACCGCGAAGCGGCGCCGGGTACTGGTTCTAATCTGATGCTCATGGGAACCTATTCCATGTCCAACGAGTTTGCGCGCTCGGCTACCGCATGGTTTGTGGGCATCATGCGCCGGGCCGCCTGGTTGCGCCTCAACGACACCGACTACGCGAACTGGTACTCTCGCGTTGATCCGATCATTCGCAGGGCATTCAAGATCGCGTCCTCCGTGGTGGCTCCCGTGTCCAGCAATTCTGCGGCTTGTGCAACCAACGCGTTCCAGTTGTCTTCCCGCAGCGCGACGCTACCCAGCAGTTCGAGGCACCCATTGACGATTTCGGCCGCGTTTGGGTGCGTGGAGTCGACGGTTGCTACGATGGTTCGCACCCCAGGATGGGCAATGTCGCCCAGATTATCGGCTACGAAATTGATGCGCTCCACCATGCTGCCGCTGTCGATCCACTCCTTACCCGTGTGCCAGCCCTCCACCGACGGCGGGTTAAGCAGGTCCTGGTTCATGTACCTGCACTCCAACGCCGTACCCAAAAAACCTGCCTTCGGAAACTTGAAATCTCCCACGAGGTGCAGGGTGCCAACCACCACCTCAGCGGGGCTTTTCACTCTGGCAAACCGCGCGCTCTCCGACTTGAAGAAATCCGACGTGAACATCGCGCGCAGCATTGATCGTATGTCGTAGCCCGAACGGAAATACTCAGATTCCAGGAGAGCAATGGCTTCAGGGTTCTCCGGCGGCGTGTTTTGCCAGGCTGGCACCTGCACGTCGTCCGCAACGAAGAAATTGTAGAGATGGCGACTGATGAACCTTGCGGTAGAGGGTTGTCGGCAAATGATTTCGATGATGTCGTCGCCGTCGAAGTCGCCCGTTTCACCTTGGAAAGTCTTCGTCCCCCGGTCGTGGTCTTCCGGATCGTATCGGAACAACCAGGGCGTCTTGCCATAGGGGATGCTAGCTACGTTGTCATCGTCAATCGTCCATCCCGTAAAGGCTCGGGCGGCCTCCTGAACGTCGTCTTCCGTGTAATTCGGCTGTCCGTCCATACCCACGCCCATGGAGAACAATTCCAGCAACTCCCGGCCCCAGTTTTCGTTGATTGCGTTCGTGCGGTTGAAATTGTTGTCCAGCCAGAAAATCATCGCCGGGTCGCGGGCCAACCGGCGCAACAGCTCCTGGAAATCACCCAGACCGTATTGGCGAAACAAGTCAATCTGGTTGAGCATCGTCTTTTCGTGCAGCACTTTCGCCAACCCGGTGGCGAACACGCCGTGCCAGAACAGGGCAATTTTCTCCTGCAGGGGCCTCGCGCCGGCGTTGCAGTTCATGCGGTAAACCGTTTCGGTTAGAGCGCCCTCAATATTGCGGCTTTCCTTCCAATCGATGTAGTACCGCTCAAGGATGTCCTCATCAAGCGCTGGCTGGGCCCCTGGATACAACAACCACTCAACGGTCGCCTCATAACCCCGTGCGCAGTGGGCATCGAGTTCCGTTGGAGTCGCGCCAAAACCAGCCCGGCGCAGTAGGTGGGCCATCAAAGCTCGTTGGGGATCGACGGACATATCTTCACCTGGAAAGTTGCGCACCGAGCGAACGGTCTCGCCTTCCGCCTCGCTCCGCGGACAGTGGGAATATTGCCCCGGATTCGAGGGTCGCTGGTCATCATATCATAGCGATTGACAACAACGACCGAAGGTTTTTCCGACCACACCCGGTGAGTACGGCTGCCCTGAATTGGTCATGTTGACAACCCTTCGACCGGGGAGCACCATGTTTCGGCCTGAGCTTCAGGCCGGTCACCTCCAGAGGATTTTGCCTGGCCGGCGTTTCTATCCATACAAAGCGAGTGCCCTACCATACCGTTGTTGAGACTGCCCCGTCTGCATACCCTGGACGCTTGGCTGGCCTACCGTGACTTCCGGCTGTTGTGGTTGGCCAATTTTTGTGGGTTCACCGGCCAATGGCTGCAACTGCTGAGCATCGGGTGGCTGGTGAAGGATCTTTCAGCCGGCACGGGGGTCGGCGGTCTGTTGGTGCTGTCCGTCAGTGCGATTAACACGCTGCCCGGGCTCGTGGTAAATCCCATCACCGGAGTGCTGGGTGACCGCCTGGACCGTCGTAAGCTGGCGATCTCGATGCAATCCGTCAGTGCGGCGCTGGCCCTTGGGTTTGCTGTCCTGATCGCCTTCGATTACGTGCGTCCCTGGCACGCCTACGCATATGTTCTGATCTCCGGCGCGTGCCTGGCAATCACGCAGCCGATGCAACAAGTGTTGATTTCCAATACTGTGCCTCGGGAAGCGCTGGTCAACGCCTACGCCATCAACACGCTCACCGTCACCGGGACGCGGGTGTTCGGCCCCTTCGTCGGCGGCATCCTGATATTCACCCTGGGGTATTTCTGGAACTTCGCCCTGGAAGCGGCCTTGTACCTGGGCGTGGTGCTGATGTTGCTGCCGATGCGGACGCCGTACACGGCATCCGAGCCCACGGAAGCGCGCCGCCGATTCACCCCGCTGGCCGACATCCAGGACGGTTTGCGCCACCTGTGGCGGAACCAGCGTGAAGTCCTTGAGATAGCGGTGCTGTCGGTCATTCCCAACACCATTTTGCACCCGGTATGGTTCCTGCTGCCTCTGTTCACCGTCGAAGTGTTGCAGGCCCAGGTCAACACGGGCGGCTACCTGCTGGCGATCACCGGCGTGGGCGGTTTGATCTCCACGCTTACCATCGCCACCTGGGGTCTCCCGTTTCGGCGCGGTTATATCCTGTTTGGAGCAGCGGCGCTGTCGTCTATTGCGACCATGCTGTTTGCCTACTCATCATGGCTTTGGGCGGCTTTCACCGTTCTGGCTGTCATGTCTTTCTTCCAGGCTTATTTCCGCACTACCCAGGGAACGCTGGTCCTGACCATCGTTCCCGACCGGTTCCGCGCCCGCACCATGGCTCTATTGGCCTACGAACGCTCCTTCCTGGTCGGGGTAAGCGTGCTGGTGGGCATTTTCGCTGACTTCACGTCGGCGTCGATGGCGATATTGGCGATCGGATCCATAGGATTGGCGCTGACGCTGGGGTGTTTCGCCACGCTGCGGCGAGTACGAGCCCTGCGGTAGAGGACGCATCTTGCGAGTTTCACGGTTGCCCCGGCTGCACACGCTCGACGCCTGGTTGGCATATCGGGACTTTCGCTATTTGTGGTTCGGTAATTTCTTTGCCAACAACGCGCAGTGGCTGCAGCTTCTGAGCGTGGGCTGGCTGGTGCGGGAGCTGTCCGAAGGGTCGAACATAGCCGGTCTACTGGTCGTGACCGTGGGCGGGATCAACACGCTGCCCGGGCTGGTGGTCGGACCCTGGGGCGGAGTGCTGAGTGACCGGTTCGATCGGCGCAAGCTGGTGATCGTTCTGCAGACGATTATGGCAGTCCTCGCCTTTTCCTTTGCGTTGTTGATCTTGTTTGGCCGGGTGCAGGTATGGCACGCCTACGCGTATGTGATCCTAGCCGGATGCTGCCACTCCACGGTGCAGCCGATGCGCCAGGCATTGATCGCGGGCACCGTGCCCCGGAGCATGCTGGGCAACGCATTGGCCACAAACGTGCTGACCATCACCGGTACGCGCATCGTCGGACCGTTTGTCGGTGGCATCCTGATATTCACGTTGGGGTTCTTCTGGAACTTTATCATCGAGGCCTGTCTGTACCTGGTAAATATCGCGATGATCTTCCGTGTCCGCACTCCGTTTCACCGACCCGGGGATGCCCGACAGCGTGGCTCGGCGCTGTCCAATATGGTCGAAGGATTGCGCTACGTTTGGAGCGGAGAGCGGGCCTTCTTCCAACTGATGATATTGTCGATCATCCCCAATATCATCCTGCACCCAGCCTGGTTCCTGTTTCCCGTGTTCACCACTGAGGTGCTGAAGCGGGACGCCGACGTGGGTGGCTACCTGCTGGCGGTCACCGGCGTCGGTGGCCTTCTGGCCGCGCTGATAATGGCGACGTTCGGGTTCATTTTTCCGAAAGGAAAAATTGTGCTGGGGGCGGCGGTCGCCAGCTCAATCGCGTTGCTATTTTTCGCGTTTGCGAAATGGATGGCCCTGGCATTCCTGTTCATCGCTGCGATGGCGTTCAGCCAGGCGGTTTTCCGAACCGCTCGCGGCACGTTGATCCAGACCCTGGCCCCAGACAACCTCCGGGGGCGGATGACCAGCTTGCAGAGCTTCGACCGTGGGTTCCTGGTCTTGGCCAGCCTGGGCGTGGGCATACTCTCAGACGTGACGTCGCCATCGACGGCGATGGCAATTATCGCCGTTCTGGGTCTGGGCGCATCCGGGGTTTGCTGGACCGTCCTGGCCCGCGTGCGCCGGCTGGCCTAGCATCGGTTCACGTCGCGGTTTGCAACGTCCGTTTTACAAAGGGAGTATGATGAATGGCCAGTTCTTCAACAGGCCAGGCGCCAGGCGGGCACGAATTTGATCCAGCGCATCGCGTCCAGTCGATCCTACAAGTGGTGGGCCTTTTGGACCATAGCCACCGGCACATTCTTCTCGGTGCTGGACCACGGCAGTGTGCTTGTAGCGCTGCCCGGCATCGAGTCCCATTTCGACGCTTCGCTGGAATCGGTGCAATGGGTGGTCGTCGCCTACGCCCTGGTCATCAGCGTCCTGCTCCTGCCCATGGGACGATTGGGCGACGTCATCGGACGCCGAAAAGTCTACCTGACGGGCACGGCTATTTTCGTCCTGGCCTCGTTGGGCGCGGCGTTCTCGACCAGCCTGGAAATGCTGATCACCATGCGCGTGCTGAAAGGCGTTGGCGCCGGAATGGTGCAGGGCTGCGGTATGGGCATGATGATCGCAGCGTTTCCCGATTCCGAGCGGGGAAAAGCCTTGGGAACGCACCTCAGCGTCGTCGGGTTGGGCGCCATCGCCGGCCCGGCCATGGGCGGATTCCTGGTAGCCTTCCTCGGGTGGCAGTCGGTATTTTTGGTCAACGTGCCGGCCGGAATCCTGGTGCTGGTTCTGGCTTGGATCTTCCTGGAACGAGGCCCGGAGGCGAATCAATACCGCCGGGGGCAGGGCGCTTCCTCATTCGACTGGACCGGCGCCGCGGCCTCCGGAGTAATACTCCTGGTTCTCCTGCTGGTGGTGGGAAACGGCAACGGACTGGGTTGGCTGTCTACACCAGTAATCGTGGGTGGCGTCGCGGTAGCCCTGCTGACGGCCGGCTTCATTTGGTGGGAACTGCGAGTCCGGGTTCCGATGCTGGACTTACGTCTGTTCACCAACCAGATTTTTGGCCTGGGCGTCGCGGCGGCATGGCTCTCTTTCTTCGGGTCGTCCGCAGCACGATTTATGATGCCGTTCTACCTGCAGCGCGTGTTGGAGTACGCCCCGGAAGAAGTGGGGTTGATGATGATCCCGCCGGCGATTTGCATGGTGCTCATCGGCCCGTTCAGCGGACGCCTGGCGGACCGCTTTGGATGGCGAATTCCGACGGTGTGCGGGATGGCGCTCACCGCGTCGGGGGCGTTCGTATTGGCGTTCGCATTGCAGGAGCGCTCCCCGGTTTGGTTGGTGATCGCAACCATGATGATGCAGAGCTCGGGTAACGGGATATTCAATTCGCCCAACAGCAGCAGCATCCTGAGCGTGGTCGACCGCAGCCGCTACGGCGTGGTTTCGGCGCTGACCCAGTTGGTGAGGAACTCGGCGAACGTGGTGAGTGTCGCCGTTTCTACCACTATTGTCGTGTCCACCATGGCCACCTACGGGGTGGAACCCAAACTGGACGCGGTCAATCCCGAGGTGGCCGCAGCCTTCGTCGCCGGGCTGCGTTGGGCGTTTCTGATGCTAGGCACAGCCCTTGCAACCGGGGCGGCAATCTCCCTCTACCGAGCGATCAACAACCGCGCCTCCATGCCGCAACCTCCTATCACAACCGAGCCCCAGCCCAGACCCGCTGGCAACGACTGAACCCCACGGTTTACTGGTCGACGAAACGAGGCATTACTTCCCGCGCGAACAGCTCCATTGAGCTCAGCTGTTTCTTCTGATCCAAGCCTCCGAAGGCGAAATTGCAGCCGAAGTAGCGGACCCCGGCATCGCGGAGGGCTTGGATCTTGGCGGCGCACTGGTCCGGAGTACCTATGAAAGCCCGGTGTTCGGCAAGATACTCGTACGACGGCGGGAGTTCGGTTCGACGCTTACGGTAGCCTTCGATGCTCTCGTATACTTCGCTTCCAACCGAAAATTCGCGCCGCCAGGTGTTGATGTCCAACGTCCAATTGAGGGCTTCCCGAGCGTCACGGTGGGCTTGCTTTTCAGTTTCAGCCACATGAAAATACCTGAAGAATGGAACGTCTGCGGCTGCCGCAGCGTGTCCGCTGCCTTGTGCCTGCTCCAGGAAGCGCTGCAGCAGTTCCATAGCGTCGTCTGTGTTGAGTACGACGCCGATTATGAGACGCCGGCCCGTCGAAGCAACGAAGTCTAGCGACTCGGCGCTGCGTGTCGCCGCCACGTAAACTGGCGGGTGGGGTTGTTGCAGCGGCGTAGGCACCAGGTTGAGATGCTGCACGGTGAAGTATTCACCTACGAACGTGCAGTCTCGAGTCGTCCAGAGGGTTTCCACCATCTCGATAGTCTCGCGGTAACGAGCCTGGCTCTCCGCATGGTCAACGCCAAAGTTGCCGTACTCAGTGCTCGAGGCGCCTCGCCCGAACCCAACGTCCAGCCTGCCGTCACTCAGGATGTCCAGCGTAGCCGTGTCTTCAGCCAACCGTACTGGGTGATGCAGGGGCGGTATGAGGACTGCGGTACCGAGACGGATCCTATTGGTTCTCGCCGCTATGTTGCTGGCGATTACCAGTGAGGAGGCGCCCAAGCCGTACCGCGTGAAATGGTGTTCGGCCAACCAGATTGCCTTGAAACCCAGTTCCTCACCGATCACGGCTTGCTCCAATAAATCCGAAAAGAGCGCCCGAGGCGTATGTTCTTCGGGCCAGGGTAAATGGGAAAACAAGGCGAAATCCATGTTGTGCTCCTCAACTGAAAACTCACGGCAGTGTACACACGGAAAATTCGATGGGCAACGGCGCCGGCAATCGCGCGCAGACCGGCACGCTTAGGTCTGGTATGATTCTAGTTCGGCATCAATCGCGAACCGTCTGAACCACAGGTGCAGGCAGCGTTTGAACTGACGTATTTCTTCTCGGTGTGGCTTTGACTTTCCTGACTTCTTTAGCTCTCCGGCGCAAACCGGTAACCATCATGGCCATGCTCCTTCTGCTGGCCGCCGGCGTCTTTTCATACAGTCAGATCCAGCAGGAACTCTTCCCCGAAATCAGCTTCTCGATCATCTACGTGGCCACGACTTACCAACAGGGGGACCCGAATACCGTCGCCACCGACGTGACCACAAAAGTTGAGGACACTATTTCCGGCCTGCCCGATTTGGAGAAAACCACGTCGATTTCGACGTCCGCGATGTCGATGGTAACGGCGAATTTTGCTCCCGGCGCGGATGTGGAGACGGCAGAGGAGGAAATCCGTAGCCGGGTTAACGGCCTGCAACTCCGTGATGAAGCTGGGGATCCATATGTCCTGCGGCTGACCTCCGATATTTTCCCCATCATGTGGCTGAGCGTCAGCGGAGAGCGGGACATACCGGCGCTGCAACGCATCGTGGACGATGACATTTTGCCCCGCCTGGAAGCGGTAGACGGCGTGTACGACGTGAACGTGGAAGGCGGAGTTGAAGAGCGCGTTTCTGTGGTCGTCGATCCGGTTCGCAGCGACGAACACGGGCTCGCCATCCAGGATGTTGTAAACGCGGTTTCCGGAAATTCGGTTGACCTCAATGCCGGTTCCCTGGATAACGGGGACCGTTCCCTCGGTTTGCGAACCTTCCGCGGTTACGGCGACCTCGACTCCATCCGCGACCTTCCGGTCGATTATCGCCGAGCTGCGTTCAGCCCGGCCGGGGGGCCTCTAGCTGACGACGGCGGCACTCCAATCATGTTGTCCGACGTGGCAACGGTGCGAGTGGATACCCCGAATGCGGGCACCATTTCGCGCACAAACGGCCAGCCCAGTATCTCTCTTCAAGTGCTGCAACTCCCAGACGGAAACACGATTGACGTTACCCAGGAGTTGGTAAGCATCATCGAAGGTCTGCAACTCCCGCCCGACGTGCGGGTCGATGTCCTTTACAACGATGGGCCCGAGTTGGAAGAGCAGCTCACCAACGTAGTGGGCCAAGGTGGGTTGGGTTTCGTCATTGCTGTGATCGCCATTTTCCTGTTCCTGCTGCAACTCCGCCCAACGGTGATTCGGGGAATATTGCAGACCGTCAGGCCCACGATGATCATCGCGATTTCTATCCCGTTGAGCATCATGATCACCATCCTGGTCATGGCGGTAATGGATTGGACGCTCAACTTCATGAGCCTTGCCGGGTTGGCGATAGCCGTCGGGCGGATCGTGGATGACAGCATCGTCGTCCTGGAAAACATCTACCGCCATGTACAGGCCGGATCGACGCGCTATCCCATGCAAGGGCCCGAATTTACGGCCTACCGTCTCTCGCCGCTAGGTGACGACCCCGGCCTGACTGCGGCCATCCGCGGCACACGCGAAGTGGGTCCTGCTATTCTTGCTTCCACGTTGACCACGGTGGCGGTGTTCCTGCCGTTGGCGTTCATCCCCGGGATCGTGGGAGAGTTCTTCCTGCCGTTCGCCCAAACCGTATGCGTTTCCCTGCTGGCGTCTACCTTGATTGCGCTGACCGCTGTTCCCGTCCTGGCCTCGTTGCTGCTGCGCGCCGGTGATATGGCGGACGACGACGACTCCGTCTCACGAGACACGTGGTTGCAGCGTATTTACACGCCCGTCCTGACTTGGGCTCTCAATCATCCGCTCCTTACCGTCCTCGGTTGTATCGCCGCAGTAGGTGCCACGCTACCGCTGATTTTCGTGCTGCCGATCACGCTGTTTTCATCCGGAGAACCGCAGTCGATGCGCATCGACATCACCATGCCCGAAAACACTGGCGCAACGGCGATTCATCGAGAGGTGCGAGATATCGAGACGGTACTAGACCGTTACGTTGACGCCGGCTATATCACCTCGTACCAGGCAACTCTGGGTTCAACCAGCCAGGACTTCGGCCCCGGACTGGGCGAGTCTGGATACGACGTTGCCGGGTTCTTCATCGCCCTTTCGGAATCCGCTCCAGCCGATTTCGATGAGCAGTTGCGCGCGGATTTACCACAAAAAGACGGCGTAGACGTTCAATTATTTGTTGACGCAGCGGGGCCGCCACAGGCGGGCATCGAGATAGCAGTCACGGGCAGCGATTACAGCCGCGTACGGATTGTGTCGCAGGGATTGGTAGATCGAATCCAACCGTTGGAAGGCGTGGTCAACCTGAAAACCAACCTGAGCGACAATAGCGAAGAGCTGACTTTCGAGGTCGACGCATCGGAAGCCAGGCGATACGGACTAACTGCCGCAGCAGTCGCGGCACAGGTCCGAACCTGGGTTTACGGCGTCGACGCGGCTAACGTAAACCTCGTCGGGGAAACCTACGACGTTGTCGTGCGCGGACCGGCGGAAGGGGTTGACGAGCTTTCCGAACTTCAGAGTCTGTCCATCGGCGGCCCTTTGGGTACAGCTACGCTCGGCTCAATCACTGACGCCCGTACAACCGTGGGCCCGTCGCTAGTCACCCATTACGACGGTAATCGATCCGTCACGATCACTGGGGAGTTCCTCGGGAACGACCCGCAGGCTATCAGCGCATGCATCGACCGCATCATCGAGAATACCGATCTGCCGGCGGGGGTTGAGATCCAGCAAGGAGGGTTCGCCAGCGACATTCAGGAGCAGTTCAACAATGTATACCTGGCCATGCTGATCGGACTGGCGCTGGTTTACCTAGTGATGGTGGCGACGCTCGGATCCCTGCGCGATCCGTTCATAGTGGTTCTCAGCATGCCGCTGGCAGTGATTGGGGCGTTGATTGCTTTGACGATTACCGGTCGTGCGCTGAGCCTGCCGTCGCTGATGGGGTTCCTGTTCCTCATTGGAATCGTGGTGACCAACGCCATAGTCCTGATTACCTTTGTTACCCAGCTGCGGTCCCAAGGCCTTGGAGCGCTCGATGCAATGATACTTTCAGGCCGCACGCGACTGCGTCCGATCTTGATGACCGCGTTCACCACCATACTCGCCCTGTTTCCGCTAGCGTTCAGCGATACTAGCGGACTGGTCGGCGCGGAACTAGCCACAGTGGTCATCGGCGGACTGGTCAGCTCGACGTTCCTCACGTTGGTTGCCGTGCCAGTGACCTACATGCTGCTGCACGACGCGATCCCAAAAGCCTGGGCCTCGGCGTTCCGCCGGTTGGCGCGCCGCCCTGTTGCTCACGCCGATGCATAGTAACCGGCACTTTTTCCAGAAACGCCTATTTCCCTCGTCGAGGTGATTCCTTGCGTCTGAGTAGAACTTGTTCCGTGTCCGCACCCCATCGCTCGGCAATCGCATTGGTGATGCTGCTCAGTGCGTTTGCACTGATCGGCTCCGCGTGTGGACGGTTTGCGGATGAAACTGCCGAAGCGACGGAGAGTACAGCGGCTCGCCCGCCGGCCGTCGTGGAATCCCGCGAGTTCGAAGTGCCGAGTGAGCTGGTGTTTGGGAATAGCGCGGACCTGGCATTTGAAATCTCGGGCGAAGTTGGAGCGGTCAACGTGACCGTTGGAGATATGGTGTCGGAAGGCGACGTTCTGGCGACCGTTGACTCCGAGACCATCAGGAATCTGCAATACGCCGAATCGCAAGGGCTGTACCAAATCGACAGATCCCAACAGGAGTTGGATCGAGTGATGGGCCTGGAATCGTCGGACCCACTCGTTCGAGCCAAAGCAGAGGGTGATCTGGCCAAAGCCGAACTCAGTTTGCAAAAAGCTCGGGACAATCCGGAGGATTACCTCCTTCAATATGATGTTGCGCTCGGAGCCGAGCGCAAAGCGGTCGCCGACGCCAAATACGCTTTGGATCAGGCGGAAGATGCGGTGTCGGATTTTGCCGACATGCACGGAGAGAACTTCGCAGGAGCCCTGGCCCGGCGTTCCGAGGCACGTGCCATGTTGAAAAACGCCCGGGAAGCGGTCACCGATTTCCTTCCGCTGCACAATGAAGCAGTTGCGGGCCTCGAATCCAAAATCGCCGCAACGGAAAGCGAGTTGGATCGGGCGCGCGATGACCTGAGAGACTTCGACGTAGACCATGAACAACAGCTGGCAACGGCCCGAGTGCAATTGGCCGCAGCGGAAGCCAGGCTAGAAACTGCGGAGGACATATTTGCCGAGTTCCACGTAATGGTAATTGAGGGGCAGTTCCATAGCCTGCAGGATGGGCAGAATTTTGACGTGGTGAAATTCGAAGCGCTGCAGGCGGCGGTAGATTCGGCTCAACGTGATGTCGACCACTGGATGACGGAACTATCTGACCTGGAAGCGGGTCCTAGGGAAGTGGACCGCACGGGAGCCGCGGCCACAGTCGCCAGACTGGAGTCGGAAATAGAGAGGCTGAACCGTCAATTACGGGATGAATTGATCGGGCCGGATCAGACCGAATTGGATCGTCTGGAAGCCAGGGTCCTGGTCGCTCAGGAATCGTTGGAACGAGCGGAGCGCGACCTGGCTGAACTCGAGCAAGGAATTGACCAACTGAGACTCGCGAGCCTCGAGGCCGGCGTGGAAAGTGCGCGCCTCGCCTTGGAAGCCGCGCAATCGAGATTGGCCCGCCTCGAAAAGGGGATCGACCAAGCCGTGCTGACGGATCTAAATCAACAAATTGTGACTGCCCAAGAGGCTCGGGACGAACTGGCGTCGGGACCGGATAAGGCCGCCGTAGCCCTGGCGGAAGCCAATCTCGACGATGCCAAGTCTGACTACGACGAGATTGTTGAAGATCTCGAACGCTCTCGTTTGCGTGCACCTTTCCCGGGGATGGTCCGACTGGTGACCGTGAAACCGGGCGACGTCATCACCGTGGATGCGCGTGTAATCCAATTGGTCGACCCAACAAACATCTCGATTCGAGGCTTGGTGGAAGCCAACAACGTTGAACGCATCCAAGTTGGCACGACTGGATCAGTCACAATGGCAGCGTTGCCGGGGGTTGAATTGGACGCCCAGGTACGTGAAATATCACCGGATGCTAAAACCGAGCGGGGGGTGATCAGCTTTCCGGTAGAATTCGCGGTCGTCGTCCCGACTGGCGTGACGGTCCCTCCTAATCCGGGATTGGTCACCACCAGAGTGCGTCCTTGACGCTGGATGTGTCGGTGCCGGAGCGATTCGGTCCGGCACCAGTGCCAATCTGAATCGACTGCGGTCAATTCAGTCAGTGTATCCATGGTATCGGGCTCCGTCGCATTGGCAAGCTCGGCGACGTGTGGCGGAACGACTTTGCTTGACATCCGGCTCGATTGACGCATATTCTTTGCCGTACCAAATTTTCCATCTTTTTGATCGCTTTCCCGGCATGATTGTCGGCACATTCGCATCGCGTGAGGAGAAACATGGTTAAGCAGGGTGTGGCGCCCGACGATTTGACCAAGCCGTTTTTTGAAGCCGCCAATGAAGAGCGGCTGGTTGTCCAGAATTGCACCGCCTGTGACCGGTTGCACTTCCCGCCTCGCGCCGCGTGCGACCGATGCGGGTCCGGCGAGAACCTGCAATGGAAGCAGCTGAGTGGCAAGGGCAAAATATACAACTATGGCGTAGTGTACGATTGCCCGGTTGCTTCCCTTAAAGAAGACCTTCCTTTCAATCTGGCCGTCATCATGCTGGACGAAGATCCCGGCGTGCTGATGTATTCCCATTTGCCGGGAATCGCACCTGACGAGGTGCCAGTAGGTGCTGACGTCCAGGTGATTTTCGAGGCTACGGCAAACGGCCAAAAAGTCCCTGAGTGGCAGGTTGTAGGCTGACGAACCTGCACCCGCCTTTCGTGCTCGTCCCCGGGCCTGCTGGTTCGGAAGAACCTTGAACACAATCGCAAGGAGTTAGTTATGACGACCCAAATGGCTCCGGAATCGATGTATCGTTCCACAGAAGGCTTGGGGGTTTGGGAACACCGGGGAAAGGTCGCGTCCGTAGGTATTGGACATTCCCCCACGGCCCGCCGATGGGACGGTAAACCGGAAACATCGGTGGGTGCGCTAAGCATTTTGGCTCTGCGCAAGGCTATCGCTGACGCGGGCGTGGCTCCGGACCAGGTGGATGGCCTCGTGCTGGTCCCGGTCACGACCACGGGCGCTTACTGGCCAGCGGATCAGCCCGTGCCCATGGATGTGGTCAACGCGTTCAATCCAACCGATGACCCTCTGGATGGCATCGGACAGCTAAGCGCGGAATGGATCATCAAAAACATGCCTGAATTGACCAACGTCAAGTTCACCATGTACGCGCCCGGCTGCATGTCTGCCGCCATCGTGGTTGCGGCACAGGCCGTTGGTGACGGCCTGGCCAGCAATTGCCTCGTCCTCAAAGGTTGGCACAATCTGGAAGGCCGCTACAACCATGGGGGCATCAGCGGCGCTGACGAGGTACCCGGCAGTTTCGCGGTCAGTCCGGGACGAACGCTGTGGGGTGCACCTGGATGTTACGGTACGGCTTTGCAGTTCGCTCAATATTGCACCAAGTACGGTAAGCACCATGACATGATGGCGCCGTTCATGGAGAATTCAAGGCGCAATGGACTCCTGTTCCCTGAAGGATATTGGGCACAGCATCGTCCCGAGCAATTGACGCCAGAGGATTACCTGTCTTCCCGGTGGATCGCTAAACCTGCGAACCTCTTCGATAACGACATACCGATCATGGTCGCCGCGGCCTACCTATTCACCACTGCGGACCGGGCCCAGGACATGGCCCAGGAGCCGGTGTACATCCTCAACCACGCCTCGAGTCGCGGTGTGGCGCGCAGCATAACGCCGACGCTGGAAGAAGTGGAGGCGGAGACTGCAGCTACCGGACGAAAAATCTACGCGGGTGCAGGCATCACGGCGGAGGATCTCTCCTTTGAGAACATGTACGACGGGTTCGCCCAGTTTCACCAGTTCCACATTGAGGGGTTGCGCTATCGGGGAATGCAACCCGGCGACGCCCTGGACTTTTACCAGACCGATATCAGCATCGAGGGACCCAACCCGATCCTTGCCAGCGGCGGCAATATCGGCGGCGGCAGGAGCCGGTTCTGGATGCACACCGATTGCATGCAACAGTTGCAAGGGCGCGCCGGCGCTCGCGCCCTGACCGGGGTCAAACCTGAAATCGCGGTTTCTGGTGGACCCATGCCGATGGGCGGGAACTTCACAGTCTGGAGCGCCACGCCGGACTAATCCCGCACCGTCGGGTTCCGGTACACATCGTCGCTTTGGGCGACCTTACGGGGTCGCCCAATTTTCGGGTTTAGGCGCCCGACCAATCACGAGAGGAGACATATGGCTATTCTCATCAGTTTTGACATCGACGGCACGCTGGAAGTGGGAGATCCCCCAGGCCCTTTGACCATAGAGATGGTGAGGATTGTCCAGGACAAGGGTTTCCTGATTGGGAGTTGCTCCGATCGGCCACCCAGCAGCCAGCGGTCTTTGTGGGAAGGCCACAAGATCAATGTGGATTTCGCCGTCGCAAAGCATATGTTGTCGGGGGTCAAGTCCGATTTCACCGCAGAAGCCTATTACCATATTGGCGACCGGGAAGACCTGGACCGCCAGAATGCTTTGCGGGCTGGTTTCGAATTCCTTTGGCCTGATGAAGCGGCAGCCCAGCCGTGGTTCCTCCCCGATGGCTGATCAGGATGTGGATCCCAACGAATGATTCGTATACGGCGCTCGTTTGACCGTATTGCAGGTGCGCGCCCTTAATTTTTTTGCCGTGACAGACACAGAAAGCGACATTCAACGACGACGGCCTCGCGTCTTTTATGGCTGGTGGGTCGTCGTCGTTTCCTCTTTGCTAGGTATGTTCGGGAACGGGTCCATATCCCAGGGGTTCCCGAGATTTTTTGTACCAATCAGGACCGAAATGGGCCTGACCTCCGCGCAGATGTCGTTGGTTTTCAGCCTCGCGCGGGCTGAAGGCAGCGCTGGGGGGCCCCTCGTGGGTTGGGCGGTCGACCGTTACGGCGCCAGGCCAATGATACTGGCTGGTGGTTTGATGGCCGGTGTCGGGACAATCTTCCTGTCACGGGCGGACAGCTATTGGGAACTCGTCATATTATTCTCCGGAATCATTTCTTTGGGGAAAAGCTCGGGGTTCGGCCAGACCCTGATGGCCGCAGTCAACCAATGGTTTATCCGCCGGCGCTCGGTAGCAATGTCCACGCTGATGACCGCGTTCGCGGGCGGTGGGGCGTTTGTAGTGCTTCTCCTGAATCTGGGCATTCAACAGATCGGATGGCGTGACACCCTGTTTTGGACCGGTGTTTTTATCGTAGCGATGACGCTGCCGGCTGCGTTTTTCATACGCAGTCGTCCCGAAGACATGGGTTTGTTACCCGACGGAGATCCCCCCGCGAACACTGGCCGCGGATCTGGTTCCAACAGCCGCGGGCGGCGAAGCGAAGGAGACGCCAGTTTTTCGTTCCGACAAGCGATTAGCACCCGCACTTATTGGTTGATGATGGCGGGCGCCATCTTGCGCGTGTCCGTGACCAACGGAATGCTCGTGCATGTGTTTCCGATCATGGCCGTACGTGGACTTTCAGAGAACGAAGCCGCGGCTTGGGTAGCAGCGATGTTCTTCCTTGGAATCCCTTTGCGGTTCATTTTGGGTGTTACGTCGGGGAGGTTTCGCGGCAACATCCTCCTCGCCATTGGTATGGCGTTCGGAGCCATCGGTATGGGCGGCTTGTGGATAGGCCCGGGCGTGAGCGGTCTTCTTTTGTTTGTAGTCGGGATAGCCATTGTCGAAGGGATCAGTTCAGTCAATTGGCTAATGTTGTCCGATTATTACGGCCGCGCCCGGTTCGCGACTCTAATGGGGTTCATGAGCCTGTTCATGAACGTGGGGATGTTCATTTCCCCCTACGCTTCTGGATTGGTTTTTGACCAGACTGGCAGCTACTTCTACGTGTTGGCTGTATTCACGCCGTTGTATCTGCTGAGTGCGGTCGCTTTTCTGTTCGCCACACGGCCCAGTCCACCAACCAATTCGCGCAGGCGCTGGATTGGCACGGAAGCAGGGACTCCGCTGGCGTCTCCCGCGGGCGGTGGCGGCAATTGACTGCGAACGCTAGCCAGGGTGCCATCCGCGCGGATCGGAAAGGTCCCGCTTCTGTGTCAACGGTCAGCGAAAAGGTCCGCACTAACTGGTCAGCATAAATGTCACAGTCCCCTCTATGGAGAATGTGACGTTGAACCAGAAAGAACAAGCGAGGCTCAAGGTCCTGAACAGCCTGTGGGCAGAGCAGATGACCGTGGACCAGGCAGCCGGGCTGATGGGAGTGAGCACACGCCACACCAGGCGCGTTCTGGCGGCGTACCAGAGGGAGGGTGCCGTCGCCCTGGCTCACGGCCATCGTGGTCGTCGGCCGCCCAACGCAACACCGGAGACCATCCGCGCCGAGGTGTTGCACCTGGCCAGCACCCGCTACTTGGGAACCAACCACACCCACCTGAGCGAATTGCTTGGAGAGCGCGAGGGTATCGACATCGACCGCAGCACGCTGCGGCGCATCCTGGTGTCCGCTGGGTTGAACAGCCCACGCCGTCGCCGTACGCCGCAGCATCGGGTGCGTCGTCAGCGAATGCCGCAGGAGGGCATGCTAATCCAGATGGACGGCAGCTATCACCGATGGCTGGGGGAAGCGGGACCGCAGTTCACGCTGTTGCTGGCGGTGGATGACGCCACCGGCGCCGTGGTGAACGCGCTCTTCTGCGAGCATGAAGACGCACGCAACTATTTCGTGATGATGCAGGAGCTGGTGCAGAGCTACGGCGCCCCGGTTGCCCTCTACGTCGACCGGCACGCCGTCTTCAAGCACACGCCCGGGTCTGGGCTCGCCGGTGCGCCGACCCAGTTCAGCCGCGCCATGGACGAGCTGGGGATCCAGATGATATTCGCCCTGTCGCCCCAGGCGAAGGGTCGGGTGGAACGAACGGCGGGAACGTTTCAGGACCGGCTGGTAACGGAACTCCGACTGGCTGGCGCGACCACCATCGCGGAAGCTGACCGCGTACTGCAGGGCTTCCTGCCACGCTGCAACGCACGCTTCAGCGTTCCGCCGCAATGTCCCGAGGCCGCTTACCGCCCACTGGCATCGGACGTGTGCCTGGACCGTATCCTCTGCATTCAAGCACCGCAGGAAGGTAGCCCGGGACAACACGGTGAAGTTCCAGTTGCATACCCTGCAGTTGCTGCCCGAGCCGGAACGCCCCAGCTATGCCGGGGCGGCTGTGGAGGTCCTGGAAGGACTGGATGGTCGTCTATCCCTGCAACACCAAGGACGCACCATCCCTTCTCAAGAGGCGCCGCCCAATCCGGCATTCATGCGAACCGGCAACGGATCATTCCCACACTTTGCCAGCCACCGTTCCGATCCTGACCATCCCGCCAGGACTTGGGCGACGACCCTCCTCCAACTCGACACCAATTGTGCCGAAGAAACCGCGCCTGACCCGGTTGCCAGCCACGAGACCGCAGCCGGCAAGATGGCAGCCATTCCGCCCCGGAAGGCGACGTTTCTCCAGAAGGCGCGGTGGAAGGCAATACAGAAGGCGAAGCGTAAAGGCATGTCGATCCGAGGAATAGCACGGGAGTTGGGGATCAACCGGGCCACGGTCAGGAAATACATGGACGCCGATACTCCACCGCTGCGGCAAGTCCGCAGCGCGTCAACTACGCCAACTTCTGATACCATCGCGGCATAACCGAGTGACATTTATGCTGAACACTTAGCCGGACATTTTCCCTGACCTTCGACACTTCTGAGGAAGTTTCATGAACCCGCAACCGATCACAATTAATGGCCAACATGTACGCCTGGAACCCATCGGTCCTCAGCATGCTGAGGACCTGTTTCGGGTCGGAACTGAAGAATCGATATGGCGTTATCTCTCCCGCCCCGCCTTCACAAGCTTAGAGGGTGTCTAAAAAGATCGAAATTGGGGTAGAGGTATCCAGGCATGATAAGGGCGTTGGTCGTAACTTAGGGGTATGAAACGACCAGCGTATCCCAGCGACCTCAGCGACCGAGAATGGCAACTGCTCGAGCCCCGGTTGCCGCCGCCCAAACCTGGTGGTCGACCCGTCAAGTATCCACGCCGGGAAATAGTGAACGCCATGCGCTACGTGCTCCGCACCGGCTGCTCTTGGCGGATGTTGCCCCACGACCTGCCGCCGTGGCGCATCGTGTTCCATTACTTTCGCACCTGGCGTCGTGATGGCACCTGGCAACGGGCACATGACACCCTGCACGCCATGGTGCGGCAGGCCCAGGGTCGCCAGGCCAGTCCCAGCGCGGCCATCATCGACAGCCAATCGGTGAAGACCAGTGAAAAAGGGGGCCCAGAGGCTACGACGCTGGCAAGAAGGTGAAGGGCCGCAAACGCCACATCGTGGTGGACACCCTGGGGCTGCCGCTGGCGGTGGCAGTGCATCCTGCCGATATACAAGACCGGGACGGCGCCCGGTTGGTGCTGGCCCGACTGCTGGGCCGGTTCCCTCGGCTACAGGTGATCTGGGCTGATGGGGCTTACGGCGGCAAATTGGTAGAGTGGGTCAGGACAGTGTGCGGCTGGACCTTGGAGTTGGTGCGGCGCCCAGCACAGCAGCATACCTTCCAAGTCCTGCCCCGGCGGTGGGTCGTGGAACGCACCTTCGGGTGGTTGAACCTGCAACGGCGGTTGAGCAAGGACTACGAAGCATTGTGTGAAACCACCGAAACCTGGATATACATCGCAATGACCGGCCTCACACTCCGCAGACTGGCCCGCCTTCCCCATTTTTAGACACCCTCTTAGAGGACGCGCAGGAGTGGATCGAGTCATGCACGGCGCGGAACGATCACGAGGAACGTATCCAATTTGCCGTTGTACACCAGGCTGAAGGTCGCGCCATCGGATCCACGGGGTTCCTCGATATCGACCGGCCGAACCGGGCCCTGGAAATCGGCATGACCTGGTACGGCACCGAATACCAACGCACTACCGTCAACACAGAATGTAAATTTCTGTTGTTGCGTCACGCCTTCGAGGGCTTGGGCGCGTTGCGAGTTTGCTTGAAAGCCGACCACCGCAACACGCGGTCGCGGCGTGCGATAGAACGCATCGGGGCCATTCGGGAAGGTATGCTGCGCAACCACCGGATCGCCCGAGACGGCGTAAACCGACATTCGGTTTACTACAGTATCATCAACAGCGAATGGCCGACGGTTCGAGACCGGTTGCAGGCTATACTGGCCAGGTAGCGGTCATCCGTGGCGCGACAGGACCGGTTACGGTATGATGGCGCGCGTCCCTTGAAGCGCGGCTGCTCCGACCGGCTCACTGCATTTGCGAGCGCCGGCAAAAGGCAAGCGACCGCTGACGAGGCTGCTGCTCGTGCTATAATCTGCGCTGGAGGAGGTGCCTATGCGAGCTATTGACTACGTTGCCCCTACATCTCTTAGCGAAGCCGTTTCGGTATTGTCCGCACACGGCGATCGCGCCCGCCCGTTGGCCGGTGGAACGGACATAATCGTCCAACTGCGCGGCGGCAGGCTAGAATTGGACGTCTTGGTGGATACCAAGAAGATCCCCGAGTTGAACCAGATCGAATTGACCGACAGCGGGCTGCGCCTGGGTGCTACCGTGCCTTGTTATGAGATCTATCAGAATCAGGCCGTAGCCTCTGCTTATCCTGGTCTGATCGATGCCGCGGGCCTTATCGGAAGCATTCAAATTCAGGGCAGGGCTTCGATCGGTGGGAACTTGTGCAACGCCGCGCCATCCGGAGACAGTATCCCTCCAATCATCACCCTCGGCGGCGAGGCACATATCAACGGGCCCAACGGCTGGCGTGCCGTGGCAGCAGAGGATTTTTGCACCGGCCCTGGCCGGAATGTGTTGGAACCTGGCGAGATTTTGGTGGGTATCCAAATCCCAGCGCCCGTCGCCAATTCCGGCACCGCGTACCTGCGCTTCATCCCACGGAACGAGATGGACATCGCTGTCGCCGGCGTTTCTTCCTCGGTAGTTCTGGATGCTTCGGGACAGACGATCCAGTCAGCCCGAATTGCCTTAGCCTCGGTCGGGCCAACCCCGATTCTCGCCACTGCGGCCGGTGAAAGTTTGGCCGGCAAGGCAGTGTCTGATGATGCTATCGCCGAGGCCGGACGCTTGGCCAGTGAAGCTGCCACTCCCATTACCGACATGCGCGGCACGATTCGTCAGCGCCACCATCTGGTGGACGTATTGACCCGTCGCACCCTGAATATCGCCATCCGGCGCGCCCGAGGGGAGGAGTAAAAATGCCCGGACTTGTCCATGTAACCACCACCATCAACGGTAACCAGACCGACTTCCTGTGCGAGCCTCGCCAGAGCCTGTTGGAATGTCTGCGCGACGTCGTGGGTATGACCGGCTCCAAGGAAGGTTGCAACGACGGCAACTGTGGAGCGTGCACCGTAAACCTGGATGGGCGCATCGTTACTTCCTGCCTGGTCTTGGGCGTGGAGGCACAGGGCGCCGAGGTCGACACGATTGAAGGCGTGGCCTCCGCTGAAGGCTTGCATCCCATACAGCAGGCGTTCCTGGAAAACGCTGCGCTCCAGTGCGGCATCTGCACACCTGGTTTCATCGTGGCCTCCAAGGCCCTGCTCGAGGCGGAGCCAGATGCTGACGAAGCACGCATACGTCACTGGTTGGCCGGCAATCTGTGCCGTTGCACCGGTTACGACAAGATCGTCCGCGCCGTCCTGGACGCCGGAGAACGAATGCGGGCGTAGCAGCTAATCCCTCGCCGGCGGGTTTTTGTTCGCCGGCCGTTTCGATGTTCCGGACGGTAGGGGCGAATAATTATTCGCCCCTACACTGTTATGGAGGTGAACCAAAGTGACCACGGCAAACCAAGTTCTATCGGAAGTGGAATTCGAGGTGGTGGGCAAGCGCCCGGTGCGTCCTGATGGAGTGGACAAGGTTACGGGTCGCGCTCAGTACGGTGCGGACCTTGACCTGACGGGACTATTACACGCCCGCGTATTGCGAAGCCCGCACGCTCACGCGCGCATCAAGTCCATAAACACTACGAACACTGAGGCTCTCCCCGGAGTGCGCGCGGTGGTGACCGCGGCCGATCTGCCCTTTGCGGCATTCAGCAAAGAGGACTTAGGTAACGACTACAACCGGTTCAAGTTCTTGAGCGACAATTTCCTCGCCAGCGACAAGGCACTATATCGCGGACACGCTGTCGCTGCGGTCGCCGCTGAAAATGCCCACATCGCGGAGGCTGCTCTGGCCCTGATCGACGTTGATTATGAGGTGTTGGAACCCGTGATTGACGTGCGCGCCGCGATGCAAGAAGGCGTTCCTCTCCTCCATGATGATCTGGTCCACACGTCCGCAATGGGTGAGATCTCGGACAAGCCCAGCAACGTCGCGTCATACATGAAAATTGAGAAGGGCGACACCGCAGCCGGGTTTGCCAACTCCGACGTCATAGTCGAGCGGGAATTCACTACGGCCTCCGTGCACCAAGGATATATCGAACCGCATAACGCGACAGCCCATTGGCGCGCCGACGGACAGATCAACGTTTGGAGCAGTACCCAAGGCGCCTTTGTAGTCCGGGCCAACACCGCGGACGTTTTGCGGGTCGACGTATCTGACGTTCGGGTTACGCCTATGGAGATCGGGGGCGGGTTCGGCGGCAAGGTCTCATTCTACCTGGAGCCGGTCGCCGCGCTGCTGTCTCGCAAGGCAGGGGCTCCGGTACAGTTGTTGATGAGCCGCACCGAGGTATTCGAAGGAAGCGGACCGGCTCCCGGGAGTTGGATGCGGGTCAAGATGGGCGCCAACTCAGCCGGTAAGATCACATCTGCCGAGATCGAGTTGGCTTTCGAAGCGGGCGCGTATCCGGGCTCGCCGGTGATGCAGGGAGCCACCTGTGCCTTCGCCTGCTACGAGCTGGAAAACGGAGCCGTCGAGGGATACGACGTAATGGTTAACAAGCCCAAGACGGCCGCATACCGCGCGCCCGGCTCGCCACAGGCGGCGTTCGGGGTAGAGCAGGTGGTAGACGAACTCTGCCAAAAGTTGGGCGTGGATCCGGTGGAATTCCGCCTCAATAACGCAGTGACCGAGGGGTCGCGCAAGGTTGAAGGTCCCGTGTTTCAAAAGATCGGTTTGGTGGAATGCCTGGAGGCCGCGCGCAACCACGAGCACTACCGGACGCCGCTGGAAGGGCCAAATCGAGGACGCGGTTTGGCCGCCGGCTTCTGGATGAACCGCGGCTTCCATTCCAGCGTGAACATGACGGTAAACCCGGACGGCACCGTGAACCTGATTGAGGGTTCGGTGGATATCGGCGGCTCCCGGGCCTCCATCGCACAGCAGGCGGCCGAAACGCTAGGAATAGCCTACGAGGACATCAAACCACAGGTGGTCGACACAGACTCCATCGGATTCACGATGGTCACGGGCGGCAGCCGCACCACATTCGCGACGGGTTGGGCCGCCATCCTCGCGGCGGAAGACGTGAAGGGGCAGATGGTGGAACGAGCGGCATCCATCTGGGATGTCCCGGTCGAGGATGTTGAGTACGACGGCGGGGTGATCCATCATAAGTCAGAAGAGTTGAGCTTCACCTTCAAGGATCTGGCACGCCAGCTCTACACCACGGGAGGTGGAATCACCGGTACCGCAAGCCTCGATCCCACAGGCGAGGGCAATTCCTTCGCCGTGCATCTGGTCGACGTTGAGGTTGACCCGGAAACCGGCAAGACCGAAATCCTGCGTTACACCGCCATCCAGGACGCGGGCAAAGCGGTGCATCCCAGCTACGTGGAAGGCCAGATCCAGGGAGGGGCGGTGCAGGGCATCGGCTGGGCACTGAACGAAGAGTATTACTTCGCCGATAACGGGCAGATGATGAACTCGAGCTTCCTGGATTACCGTATGCCCACCTCTTTGGACTTGCCGATGATCGATACGGTCATCGTGGAAGTTGCCAATCCGGGTCACCCGTACGGAGTTCGCGGCGTGGGCGAGGTACCCATTGTTCCCCCGCTGGCCGCCGTCGCCAATGCAGTGGGGCACGCTACAAACCAACGGCTGACGAGCCTGCCCATCACCCCGGGCAGTGTGCTGGAAGCAAGTCTGTAGCCGGTTGGTCCGTCTCAAATAGCAGCCACAAAGGTATGGGGGCGATTTTGAATCGCCCCCGTTTTTTTGGGTGCGTGCCCCGGCACAATCGACACAGATCGGGCTCGCCGACGCGTTGACGCACAGCTAGTTGAACTGAGGCATCACATCTGCCGCAATGGAATGCATCAACTCACGGAGGCGTCCGACGTCCCCGATATTGAGGGCCAATACGATGTGCTGCAGGCCGGCTTCCTGGTAAGCTGCAATTCCGGCGATCATTCCGGCAGGGTCATGCCCGGGCAGGCGGGAGCGGTCAGCAGAGCGCTGGCTGGATGGGCCGCCATGGGCCTCCACTTCCACGCGGGCGGACATCACCAAATCATCGGGGTTACGGCCGGCGGACTCGGCCAGCTCTCGGACCCGCTGCCGACCAATAGCAAACTCCTCGGCGCTCACGCCGGACGGATGCCAACCGTTACCCCGCCGAGCGGCCCGGCGCAATGCCCCGGGGCTACCGCCACCCACCCAGAGGGGTACGTGTGGTGAACCGGCCACGGACTGCACCGGCTTGGGCGAGAACTTGAGGTCGCCGAATTCCCAGCGGTCGCTGCTGAACCGAGGGTCTTCGTTGGACCACAGCTCCCGCATGACGTCGATGGACTCATTGGTCAGGGATCCGCGTTGGCTCAACGGTATGCCCAGCGCCTCGAACTCGGGGGTCATGGCACCGACTCCGACGCCCAGGACCACGCGTCCTCCAGACATCTGATCCAGTGTGGCAGCGTACTTAGCCAATTCCACCGGGTTGTGATATGGCAAGACCAGCACCGACGTACCCAACTGCACCCGCGAAGTCAGGGCGGAGATATGGGACAAGGTCGCCATGGGGTGGTAGTAGGGCTTGTCGTCCAACCGTTCACGTATGTAGCCGTTGTTGAAAAGATGGTCCATGACCCAGACGGAATCGAACCCGAGTTCCTCCGCCAGCGGGCCGAATTTAACGACCGCCTGTGGATCCTCGATGCCCCAGTTATTGGGAACGGTTACGCCAAATTCCATTGTGGATCTCCTTGGTGCGAAGGACGGCAGGCTCGTGGCGAGCTTCCCTCAGTTACGTCGTCGCCGACCTGCGGACAACTCGGTCGGCCGCTGCTATAGCGCGGGCGATTCGACTGGGCGTGGGGCCGAAAGCTATTGCCCGCGTTTAGGCAGGAACGGGTTCAACTTCTCGGCGAGGGAAGCGAGGTTACGGGTCTGGATCCAAACCGTCCCGCTGCCACGGAACTTCATCACAAGCCCTTCACCACCGGCGATCAGGGAGCGGATACCACCGACCTTGCCGATGGAATATTCCACGTCGTCGCTGAAAGCCACGAGATGCCCGGTATCGACCACCAACTCCCGACCCGGGGTCACTGCAACTTCTTTGATGGCCCCGTACGAGTTGTAAAACACGGTACCCGTGCCCTGTTGGGCGAAGGCGCGGATGAAGAACAAGCTTTCTCCGCTGAAAAACCCGCGAAATCCCTGGAACTGACTATCGATCTGCACATTGCCGGTGCCGGCGAGGAACGAACTGGACTGCAAGAAAAGGTTGGTTCCCGGCTCCAGGGTGAACGAACCTACATCACCGGGAGCGGGCGGGGCAAGGCTGACCCAACCTCCTGCCGCCTCGGCGGTGAAGGTGTTTACGGAAAAGGATTCGCCGCCCATCATGCGGCGAATTCCACCAAAGAGCCCCCCGGATCCGCTCATGCCAGTGGACATGGCGACGCTCTGCTGTGCGACCATCGCTCCCGGCTCCGCTTTGATGGATTCGCCGGGAGCCAGGTCAATCGTAAGTAAGGAATAGCTGGGATCGAATTCGATGGTGGATTGCATTGCTGTTCACACCTGGCGGCTGGCTCAGCCGGTCTTGATTGCCTGCAAAAGGCGGGCACAGTCAATGGCGCCCACCGCGCAGTCAGAGCCCAAGTTGCCGACCTTGCCTCCAGAACGGTTGATGGCCTGCTCCAGGTTTTCGGTAGTCAACACCCCAAACATGGTTGGGAGGCCAGTTTCGCGACCCACCGCGGCGATGCCGGAGGCGGCCTGATTGCACACCATGTCGTAATGACTGGTCTCCCCCCGGATCACGGCGCCCAAGCAAATGACAGCGTCATAGCGTCCGGATTGAGCCAGCGTTTTGGCGACCACAGGCAGCTCAAACGAGCCCGGAACCCAAGAAGTTGTGATGTCACCGTCGCGTACACCGTACTGGGTCAGCGTTGAGACGGCGCCTTCCATCAAGTTCTTGGTAATTACATAGTTGAATCGAGCGGCGACTACTGCGATGCGCAGGCCGGTTCCGTCCAACCCGGCGTTCAGTTCCTGCGGCAAGCTCTCATCTCCTGTGATCGGGAGCTAGGCGCCCGGGCCTTGGGCCGGGTACCCGCCCAGCAAGTGTACTACGTAGCCGCCGACAGTGTCACCGAATTGCGGGCACGCGAACTGCGCCAGGACCGTCAGCCCGGCAGCGCCTGGTGCAGATCCGGCAACGACCGGATTTCACCGGTCAGGACCATCCTGGCAAGACGGCGAGCCGTGGACTTCTCGGTATTGGTCGTGATGTATTCGGCCGGGGACTTTCCGTCGATACGAGCCAACAAGAGCACGCCCATTTGGCGGACTGCTTTGGACTGGAGAACCGTGGGGTCGTCGGCGAAGGCCGGAGCATTGGAACAATAGGCCGACCAAAAGGCAGTTCCGGCCGCGTTGTACCGTTCAGCGAGATCGGAGCGGTGGATGGCCTTCAAGGTGAGATGATTGAGCATGAACGCTAGATCAAAAACCGGGTTGCCCAAATGAACGACTTCGAAATCCAGCAAGAACGCGGTTGCCTCGTCACCGGCTCCGGAGACGATCACGTTCTTGGGACTGTAATCACCGTGAACAAGGCAGAAACGACGGTCCAACATGGCCTGAGCTGCGGCCTCGATGACGTCTGCCAGGTCGGGATGCGCGTGTGCGGTGGCCCGGTGGTAGGGGTCAATACGCAGTTGGACGAAACAACGTTGATCGGCAAATTCCAGCAGTTCAGTGGGTATATCATCAGGCGAGACGGCCGAAGATTGGTGCATCGTGCCCAACAGGTAGCCTACCTCTGCGGCTATGGCGGGATCGACACGGCCGGTGAGAAGATCGTCCTTCCACGTAAGGGTTTGCCCAGGGGCAGCAGTCATCACGAACAGGAAATTTGGCGGATCTTCGTGAATTACGACGGGGAGGGAATCTCGAGGCAGGACACCATCTAAGTAGCGGAGGCTTGCGGCCTCTCGATGGATGCGCGCCTGATCCGCCAACCATTCCTGCGCGACGCGCAAACGCGGGAGGGATTGCTTGACCACCACACCGCCAAGCTCACTGGCAAAGTCCACCCTTACGACGATGTTTGAAATCCCTCCGCCAAGTTCCCGGGCGGATGCCGAACTGGCCCGGTCGGTGGGGATCAGCCCCACACCAAGCAGGTACTCGACGGCGTTGGTTTCCGAAAGTGTGAACGCCATCAGCGCGTACCGGTCCGTCGGTCGGATGCGCGGGCGAGCGGGTGTCCGATTACCGCCCTAGACGCGTGAAACAACCTGGCTGGTGAAGTCTTCCAGATGTCCCAAGGTCTCTTCCAAATTGCCGTCGGCGCTCAGTCGTGCGATATCGAGCACGAGGTAACTGACACCGATATCTTGATACTGGTGGACGTCGCCGGCGATCTGTTCCGCGTCGCCGGTAAAACGAGCGCGGTCCGGGCTAGTGTCAGATCCGGAAATTCGGTAATCGTGAGAACGGTAAATGATCTGGATTTCATCGGGATTGCGTCCGGCGCGCTCAGCCGTGCGACGCAGGCGGCCCATGCTGTCCTGTAATGCCTCCGGCGTCCCCACGGGAAAGGCTGGGTTGTTGCCAATCGGATACCAACCATCACACAAGGTTGCGGCACGGCGGATGGCGGGGCGGCTCTCGCCGCCGACCCAAAGAGGCGGATGCGGCTTCTGGATTGGCTTGGGAAGGAACCAAATGTCGGAAAAACTCACGTACTGGCCTTCAAAAGTGGGATCGTCAGACGTCCACAGCTCCTTGAAGGCGCGGATATACTCGTCGGTTACGGCGCCGCGTTCGTCGAAGGGCTCGCAACCTACGGCTTCAAACTCCTCACGACACCAACCGACGCCGACGCCGACGATCAGCCTGCCTCCGGACAGCACGTCCAGGGTTGCCAGAGCCTTGGCGGCCACCAAAGGGTTGCGATGGGGCACGATGATCACCGAGGTTGCCAGCCGAATGGTGCTGGTGCACCCAGCCATGTAGGCCAGCGCGGTGATCTGCTCCATGGCCTGACCGGACGCTGAACCGGGGAATTCCCCGGTCTCGGTGTACGGGTAATCGGAATCGATATTCTTGGGCACCAGGATATGGTCACCCAGGGCAACGGAGTCAAAACCCAACGATTCGGCGCGTTGGGCAATGGTCGCCAGGTTGTCGGGAGTGGACAGCGGGCCCCGGCCGGGGAGCGTAATGCCGTACTGCATCAGGTGATACCTCGATTTTCGTGCGCAAGGGGATCAGTGGAACAATATGCCACCGTTGACGTTGTAGGACTGCCCGGTTATCAAGCTGGAATCCGGACCGGCCAAGAAAGACACCAGGTTGGCCACGTCTTCGGGTTCGGCGATGCGGCCAAGCGGAGTGCGATCCGCGGAGGCCGCCACAACCTGGGAGCGGAATTCCTCCTGGGTGAGCCCTCTTTGGGCGGCCTGGTCGCGTTCCCAGTAGCTCATGCGGTCGGTGTTGATTGGGCCCGGGCAAACGGCGTTGACGGTGATTCCATGGGGAGCGAGATCCATAGCCGACGCCTGGGTCAAACCGATGACGGCGAACTTACTGGCCGAATAGGCGGCTCCGTCGGCGCTGGCCTGCTTGCCGGCGTTGCTGGCGATGTTAACGACCCGGCCACCGTTACCCAGACGGACCATTTCCCGGCCGGCGTACTTGGTGCACAGGAACACCGCGGTGGTGTTGATGGCGAGAAAATGCTGCCACACATCTTCTTCCAGTTCGGTGACGGGCACCTTGTCCCGGCCAATAATCGCCCGCGCATTGTTGACCACGATATCCAACCGGCCATAGTGGCTGACGGTCTCGGCAACCAGGCCTTCTATCTCATCGGCATTGGACAGGTCGGCGTAAACGGGCAGGGCCGTGCCGCCCAGGTTGCGGACCTCGTCCGCCACGCTGTCAATTGACTGCCACTCGGAGCGGACTTCGCCAGGCGGAAGATCGTCAGCGGGTCGGCGAACGTCCGTTATGGCTACCTGAGCACCCTGGGATGCCAGCTTGAGCGCTGTGGCGCGGCCCACGCCACGCATGCCGCCGGCGCCAGTAATCAGAGCGACTTTGCCTTCCAAGCTCATGTTTATTCACTCCCAACGCTGAAGGGTTCCCAATCGAACACCCGACGAACCATCGGCTCGAAAAAGTCTAAGGAGAGGGTGTCGTATTCGGGGTCAAATGACGGTTGATCCCAGCGGTGGCAGAAATCCACCGCGTCCTGGTACCAAGGGTGGTCGATATAGCGGTCTCTCGCGTTGCGGTCGCCGCCCATGTGGTGAGCGTAGTAATAGCTCTGGAACAGGCCGTGCTGCCGGATAACCCAGTAGGTCCGTTCGGACACGTATGGCCTGAGGACGGCGGCGGCCATTTCGCTGTGGTTGTGCGGCGCCAGCAGATCTCCGATGTCATGCAACAGGGCAGCCACGACCATCTCGTCGCCGGCTCCATCACGGTACGCGCGGGTCGCGGACTGTAACGAGTGCTCGAGACGGTCGACCTTGTATCCGCCCAAGGAGCCGGCAAGGCCACGCAGCTGGTCCAGCACGCGGTCGGCGGTACCGGAGGCGAACTCGGCTTCGAGGCGTTCCAGGAGTTCGTAGTCTTCACGGGTACCGGCGGCCATGCTGGTGAACGATACCGTAGTCGCAGTCGCTCGGGACGCGTCGCTCATGAGCGTTCTCCCTTCGTGTAGTATGTTGCCGAATTGTACCATCGCTGCGGCGACGTTCGGGGTTTCGAGGAGATCGGCAAATGGCGGACGAGAGGCGACTGCATGGGAGGGTGGCCCTGATCACCGGCGGCGGCCGGGGCATCGGACAAGCGATTGCCCGTGCCTACGCGGCCGAAGGGGCGAGCCTGGCGTTGGCGGCCAGAACCGACGGCGAACTGCAGCAGACGGCCGAAGCGATCCGGTCGGAGTTTGGCAGCGAGGTGACCAGCATCATCACGGACGTGAGGGATCGAGAGCAGGTGGAGAATGCAGTTTCCCACACACTGAACCGGTTTGGGGCCATCGACGTGATGGTGAACAACGCGGGCAACACGGGCGAGATAGGCCCTTTATGGAAGTTGGACCCGGAGCGATGGGCCAATGTTATCTCGGTCCACGTGCTGGGCACCTACTACGGTTGTCGAGCGGTGATACCGGGAATGCTGGAGCGGGGGCAGGGTCGGATCGTTAACATGGCCGGCGTGGGCGGACCGAATGACACATCCTACGATGCAGCGAAAACCGCCATCATCAATATGACGGAGAATCTGAGCGTGGAACTGGCGGACACGGGCGTTACGGTGAACGCCATCAGTCCCGGTTCCATTCACACGCGAATGTGGGAAGAAGTTCGCGACATGGCCCTGGCCGCCGGCGAAATGGAGTTATACGAAAAGGGGGTCGAGGTTACGTCAGGGGGAGGCGCCTCGATTGAGAGGGCGGCGGAACTGGCAGTCCTGCTGGGTAGCGACGATTGCGGCGGGTTGTCGGGCCGGCTTATCCGCGCTGCGCTGGATACCTTCGAGGATATCCCGGCGCGAGTAGAGGAAATCATGTCGTCGGACGCGTTGCTGCTGAGGCGAGTGGATCTGGACGGCTAGCCCGCGGTTTCCGGAGACAGCGACGAGCGGATCTGCGGGTGTACCGGCGGCCTGGCAAGCAGCAGGGCAAGAGCGGTGATTGAGCCCAAGACCGCGTAAATGACGAAGGCGATGGCGTAGCCTCCGGCGAATTGGTAGACCAAACCTGACAATACTGCACCGATGGCCTGGCCGAGAGATGTGAAGGGTTCCGTGACGCCACGGATGGTGCCCAAGGATTGACGCCCGAAAAAGTTCGCGTAGGCGACAGCGGGTATGACCAGGATGCCGGCGACGGCGAGACCGAACAGGCCGGCGGCGCAGAAAGCCAGAGCAACCGTGTCCGCGACGACGAATAGCCCCGAGGCTATGGCCATGACCAGCGCGACGATGGCGTAGGTATACGAGACGCTCATTGTTTCGACGACGCGTCCCCAGAGGAGGCTCCCGAATCCAGCGCCGGCGGCGTTGACGACGATGCTGAGCTGGGACAGCGACAGATCGATGCCGCGGGAACGCAGCAGATCCGCCTGGTACACGTTGGTGCCCGACTGCAGCAGGAACAGCAGACCGGTGCCAATGGCCAGGACCCACAGGGCTGGCGTGCGCAAAGCCTGTCGCGTTGTCCATTCCAGCCCGGATTCCGTTTCGGGGCCCGGTGCAGCAGAAGCGTCGCCCTCTTTGGTTACGTCGGGGGGGTCACCATCGGGAAGCAGGCCGACGTCCTCCGGACGCTGGGCGACCAGCAGGGCCGCAGGGGCCAGTGCGATAGCGTACACCATCAGACCGAGAACAATCCAGGCGGTCTGCCATCCGTAAGCCACGCTGACCCAGGTGGCCACCAGAGGAAAAACCACCATCCCGCCCGAATGCGACAGGAACAGCAGGCCCGTGGCCCGACCGCGCTGACGGACAAACCAACGGCCCACGACCGTTGCCGCGCCCACATTGAGTGGGCTGCTGAACATGATGCGGCCAACGGCCAAGGCCGAGTAGAAGATGGCGATATGGACGGAGAGCCATGCCATGGCCATGGTGCTGAGGCCGATGATGATCAGGGATGACACCAGCACGGCCCGCGCGCCGTAGCGGTCGATGGCCCAGCCCACAGGTGGGGATGCCCCGGTGGCCAACAGACCGCCAACAGCGGCGGCACCGCCGATGAGCGCGCGGCTCCATCCAGTCTCGTCGGCGATGAGGGGCACGAAGACGGCGAATGTCAGGCTGCCGGCCGCGTTGCGGACGAACATGCTGCTGCCGGCGGTGCCCAGCACGATCCATCCGTAGAAGAAGGGGACGCGCTGGGATATGTAGGCGATCAGGACGTGCATCCTGGGGAAGTCCTAATTGGATAGCCGGTTGAGCGCGGCGGCGGAATCATCGCGAAATCGGGTCCAGGATGCCAACTGTTCGAGTTGGCCGCCAACGGGCAGGTTTTCCAGCAGACTGCTTCGCAGAGCGGGCAGTTCTTCCTCGATCCGTTCCCGTCGACGCCCGTGTGTTTCACTGGCGTCACGTAGGGCATCGTTAAGAATTGCTCTCGGATCGGCCCTCCGCTCCACTTCGGTGGGAGACGGCAGAGATATCGGTCCTCTGCCGTTGGGCTTGCGCACCGCTTTTCGAATAGCAGTCTGATCCAGGAGCAACCAAGCTTCGGTCATCCTCACCGGCACTATCCCTACCCGCGGTCCTCGGAATTGAGCGTCTTGGACCGCGCTCTCGATTTCGCGATACCTAGAATCTGGTCCGGCATTGTCCGCGTCACGGTGCACAAACAGTAGATCACAATACGGCGCCAGTTCCAGGCCATTGCGCACCTTGTCAACCAGAAAGCGGCCACGTGTTGAGGTGTCGAAATCAACATGGTGGTGGCCCAGAGTGTCCAACAATCTTTGAATATGCGAAGCCAGCGGAATATCGGAACTGCCCTCACACACCAACAAAAACCGGATCACAACAATGACTCCCAGAACTTTTGCGGAAACGCTATCTGGGCTGCCTCAGGAGGCATCAGGTAGGATTGGAGGGACAGCAGGTTCATTCCATCGCGATCGTTGGAACAGCGCCAGGTGCCATGGTAGGGTTGACATTGCAACAGCCTTTCCGCCAGCTCACCCCAGTTGGTGCGGGCCATGCGAGGTTTAGCCAGCACCAAATCTTCCTTGTCTTGCAGTTGCACGAAGTAAGGTGAGTGGGTCGCGACAAGCACCTGTCTCAACGGGTTGTCGGCATTGACTGGCCCGTTGGAGTCAACGGCTATATTGCGCAACAGACGGTGCATGGCCGCCAGCTTTGCCGGATGGATGCCATTTTCCGGTTCTTCCATGCACAGCACAGCGCTCTCGTCAATCACCTCGGTCAATGCGGCCAACGCGAGGAAGCGCAGCGTACCGTCCGAGATAGAGTTGGCGCGCAGTTTTATTCCCGTTTGTTCCTCCACCTGCAACGACAGCAATTGTCGGACGTCGTCCCTTACCACCTTGACTGTGTTCACGGGAACGAGTTCCGATAAGATTACCGAGACCATTTGGAGAACGACGTCGGGAGGTTCTCCGGTTTCCGCCGCTGCGCTCGCCAAGTGCTGCAGGGTCGCGGGTATATGCGCCCCGTTGGCGGCAATGCCTGTGGGCTGGGTGTACCGGTCGGGGCGGCGCATCGCAGCCGGGTCCAGGGCCAGAATGCGCCAGCTCTGCATCTCCCGGCGCGCCGCCAATATAGTGGGAGTGGCTGATGTGTTCTCGGTGCCGATGATGGTTCGCGTTGCCCCTCTCGCCGGAGACGGTCGCCCTCTGCCGTGAGAACCGCCGTCTTGATGGACTATGATGACGGGCTGCTCGGTTTCGGGATCAACCTGGGTTGAAATGAAACCGCTGCGAGCGTGGCGGTTGTTGTACACGACGCTGTCGCGGAACCTGCTCTTGCTGTGGGGAAATCTCAGATGGCGGGCCGCGTTCCCGGCAGTGATGGGGCGCAGCACTTCCCGTTCAAGCGCAAGCCCGCCCAGCAAACCACCGGTGGCTGAGGGCGGTTCGTAGCGGAATGCGACTTCGTACCGCAGGAAAGATGAAGAGGCTTTGGCTTCACGACCGAAATCATCCCATACCTGTTGGCCAACGATCATCTCGGCTGCGAGTTCCATTCGGTTGGCGCGTTCGGTGCCGGTACGAAAGAGCAAATCGGCGATATCGCCGGTTTCCTCACCGGCGTTACGGATTTGCAGCGCCGCTTCGTTGATGGTTTGGTCGGTCAACAGGGACAGGAACCGAATGGCGTCAAAGATGTTGGATTTGCCGACCCCGTTGGGACCGGCGATACAGGTGTATGGCCCGAAGTCCAGTGAGAAATCGACCAGGTTTTTGAATCCGTTGACTTCCAGCCTCGTCAGCATGATTGGCTCCCTCGGTGGCAGTCGGACCACCATTGGGCGATTTTAGCACGGGCTTTCGCTAGGGTTGTTGGGCCATTTCGCAGGCGAACCACAGGGCGAGGCTGCCGGTGCGGTCGTCGTGGCCATTTACGGCGGTGCGGTTCAGGTAGGCACGCGTATCGGGCATGACGCCGGTGCTGATGCAACCGTCGACAACGCCGCCATTCTCGTCGATCCGTTCGGACAGGGCGCGCCAACAGGCCATCAAGCCGGCCCGGTATCCGGCAGCATCGTCGGAAGGGAGCCAACCGAGACGGAGTCCCCGGGCCAGGGCGTAACCGATCATGGAGGTGGAGGTCAGTTCGCCCCAGGCACCGGGCAGGTCCACCAGTTCACCGAACGTACCGCAGGGTTGCTGGACGCGCATCAGGGCATCCAAGTGGCGACGATGACGCTGCAGGAGGGTATCGCGGGCGGGATGGTTGTCCGGCAGGTAGGTCAGGGCCTCGGCGTATCCGAGGGCGGCGAACCCGTTGCCACGGCTCCAGTAGAGGGGCGCGGACCGGGCGTGGCGGAACAGGCCGTTTGCCTCCTGAACATCTCCGCCATCCAGGAGGAAAGTCGCGAGGAGGTCGGCGTACCTGGCGTCGCCTGAGATGCGATGGGCCCGGCCGAGCATGGCGCCGGCCATGAACATATCCTCGACGCGGAAATCGGGATCACACGGCGCTGGGGCTTCGCCCGGCCCGCGAGCCACGAAGCGATCGGCGGCGTAGAAAAAGAGCCTGCGGTACTTTTCGTCGCTGGTGTAATCCGCCAATCGAGCGGCCCAGACAACCCCGGCCAGCGCAGCGCCGCCAGCATCGGCCAGGTAGGCCGGCGGATCGGCGGCGATAGGGTCGATCATGCGGGCGATGTCGTCGGTTGGATTGGGCAACTCGTCATCGAGGGCGGCGAGGCGGAGGCGTCCACTGATGCCGACGCCCTGAGTGTAATTGACAGGATCGAGGACGTGACCAAAGCTGCCAGCCAGGACACGCGCCAGCTCGATTGGAGTGCGATTGCGGCGGGCGTCGAGGGCAAGGCGGGCCCGGGAGGGCGGGACGTTTGAACCTTTGTTGGTCAAAGCCCAGAGGGACCGCAGGGCTTGGGAAAGACCCGTCCAATGGGTCGTAAGGCGCAAGGCGGGAATGGTTCCGGGAGAATCGCCCACAGGGCGGCCCAGGGCGGCCACGAAGGAGTCGTCATCGGTGGCTGAAGCGGCTCGGAGAGCTAGGGCAACCGGGGTACCGGCGGCGGCTGCATTAGCCTCCCATAGCGGTTGCAGGGAGGAGTCGTCGGACAGGGGCACTTCGACAACCAGGTCCGGCGCCTGATAGCAAACCCACCGCCACAGGTATCGGCTCTCGGGCCCGGTCTCGTCGGAGTAGAACCCACCGTCAGGGGGGAACCCCTGGGTCAGATCGGTCTGATTGCCGGTGGCAGGTTCCCAATCGCCGCCGGCGAGGGCGTCGGGGTTGCTGGCTGCGAGGGCACTGAGGGCGACGCCGGACGCGCCGGCAGCCGAGGACCGGGCAAAAAGATCGAGAGCAGTGAGGATGCGCGGGGTGTCCATGGACTCACCGCGCAGGCCAGCGACGAGCAAAATGGACGGGCGGTGCTCATCAGTGGCGAACGGCATGGAGCGAGTGTCAATCAAGGCCAGCATCGGGCGCAACAATGGCGTTAGGCCGACTGGGACGGTCTGCCAACGCTCCTGGCTGCGTTTGCGAGCCAGGTTCACCAGGGCGGCGTTGATATCGGTGGGGTGCATGGTGCTCATAAGCGCTCTCGGAGATCAGGATTGTGGTCAGGCAACATTATAGACGCAGCGAATTGGCCTTTCCGGTTTTGACACCGCGATTGGGCAACGATACATTGGCGGCACGCAGCCCGCGCGTTCCAGCAGCACGGAGACGGAGACTTACAGCCTATGCCTCGGTTCGACGAGTACACCGGCGAACACCTGATACCACCCTATCGGATCCTGGACCTGACCGATCGCCGGGCGGCGTTCTGCGGCCGGTTGCTGGCCGACTACGGCGCGGACGTGGTGAAGGTGGAGCCTCCATCTGGAGATCATTCGCGGACCCTGGGGCCCTATCCCGGCGACGTGCCCGACGCTGAGCACAGCCTGGACTTCATGTTCTACAACACCAACAAGCGGTCAATAACCCTGGACCTGGAGACCGAAGCCGGGCAAGGACTGTTCCGGCGACTGGTGGCGGAGGCGGACGTAATCATCGAGAGCCGCGACCGGCGCTACCTGTCGGACCGAGGCATTGGATACGCCGACCTGGCTGCGGACAATCCGGGGTTGGTGATGGCCTCGGTCACACCGTTCGGCTCGACAGGCGAATGGGCCGATTACACGGGCGACGACCTGGTGGTGATGGCGGCGAGCGGGTACATGCAGATCACCGGTGAGCCAGACGAGCCGCCGGTGCGACAGGGCAACGAACACAGCCACTACCCCGGGGCGCAGTACGCGGCCGTGGGGATCCTGGCGGCCCTCTATTACCGCGACTTCAACGGCGGAGGAGTAGGGCAGCACATTGACGTGTCTTCACAGGAGGCGTTGATCACCTACTACACGGACGCGCATCCGGCGCTGCTGTGGCGCAAGCTGGGGCAGAACGTGACACGGGTGGGCACCAACTCGACGCTGGTGATTCCGCTGGGGGCGTACCCGTGCAAGGACGGCTGGATCGCCGCCGGGGTGATAACACCACGGGAATGGGACGCGTTGGCCGCATGGATTCACGAGGTGACCGGGAACGACGAAGTGCTCAACGAGGCATACCGGGGCGGGAACCAGGACCGGGCGGAGCATATCGACATCATCACCGCGCTGTTCCTGGAGTTTGCGGAAAACTTCACGGTCCAAGAGCTGTTTCATGAGGGACAGCGGCGGAACCTGGTTTTCCTGCCGGTCAACGAAGTGGCGGACCTGCTGGCCGACCCGCAACTGGAGGAGTCGGGGTTCTGGTACGACATTGAGCACGAGGGCACGACGATCGGCAAGATCAAATACCCGTTGGGGATATTCCACAGCGAGGAAGTGTCGGCGCGACGCCGGCCGGCGCCGGCATTGGGCGCAGATAACCTCGCGGTGTACCGGGGCGAATTGGGGATGACCACAGAGGAGATTGCCAAACTGCGGGCCGACGGCGTCATCTGACAGGACGGGCCGGACGGTAAACGGGGAATGATTTCAGGAGCAGCGAGGAGCGAAGGAATGACCGCCAGCGTCATAGATTCACCAGAGATCACGTCACCAGAAGTCACGCCGTCCGCGCTGGCGGGCATACGGGTGGTGGAATTCGGCCCATATGTCGCGCTGCCGCTGACGGGAAGGATCCTGGGTTCGCTGGGGGCCGAGGTGATCAAGGTCGAGACGAACAAGGTGCTGGACGAGATGGCGTTCATACCAGCATGGTCGCGAGGGGCGGGCCAGCCGGAATACCAGCGCGGGAAACGGCGGATCACGCTGGACGTGAGGACCGAGGCGGGACGGGACCTGATGCTGGAGATGGTGCGGATCAGCGACGTGTTCATGACCAATTTCAGACGGAACGTGCTGGAACGCTGGGGAATCGACTTCCCGGAAATTCGGAAGCAACGGCCGGACGCGATAATCATGTGGCAGACCGGGCTGGGAGGGCACGGACCGTACTACACCTACAAATCCTTCGGGATCCTGGTGCAGCACCTATCCGGGGTATCGCTGATGACAGGGCTGCCGGATGAGCCGCCGGGTGTGGTCAACACGTCCTACTCGGACTACCACACCGGGGTGTTCCAGCCGGCCGGGATAATCGCGGCGCTGATGCGGCGCCACCTGACGGGAAAGACCGCGACGCTGGAGTCGTCAATATTCAAGTCGGGAGTGGCGACCGGCGGGCCGGCGCTGCTAGATTACCAAGTGAACGGACGGGGACCACAGCGCCGGGGCAATCGGGACGCCTGGGCCGTGCCGCACAACGTGTATCCGTGCGCCGGGGAGGACCGCTACATTGCCATAGCCGTGTCGGACGACGAGCAGTGGGTGCGGCTCCGCAAGGCGATGGGCGACCCGGAGTGGACAGCCGCGCCCGAGTACGAAACGCGATTGGGTCGGCGGCGCAGCGAAGACGCGCTGGACGCAGGGGTTGCAGAGTGGACACGGACGCAGGAATCACAGGCCCTGATGGAGAAGCTCCAAGCGGCAGGAGTGCCGGCCGGGATGGTGTCTCAAGGGCAGGACCTGAACGAAAACGGGCACCTGAAATCGCGGACGTTTTACCAGGACACCCAGTATTGGGAGGCGGAACGGGACGTAAAGGCGACGGAGTGGACGGAGGGCGAAAGCGTGTCGTGGTCGATACCGGCAAAGATGTCGGAAACGCCCATACCGTTCGCCAAGTACAGCAACATAGGGGAGGACAACGCGTACGTGTTCGGCGAGCTGCTGGGGATGCGCGGTAGCGAGATCGAGCGGCTGGAAGAGGCAGGGGTAATTTACTGACAGGTGTCCGCCTACCTGCCCAGACCGTTGGAGGGCATTCGTAGTTCGACGTGGTCGCCGTGGGCGTACGGAGATGGGTCCACCGATAGCGGAAGCGGGTGTTTGCAACGAGATTGCCACGTCGCTTCGCTCCTCGCAATTAGGGATGGGACGGGATTGCCGGGTCACGGCGCTGCTCGCAATGTCAAAATACGGGACGGTTCATCGGGCTCAGGCAGAAGCCGGGCGGACGGGGATGGTGTCGGGGAAGGGGACGCGGAAGGTGCGCTCCAGGGCGCGCTTCCATAGGGGCGACAGCTCGATGGCGTCGCGGTCATCGCGCATGGGCAGCGGCACCGGATGGCAGGGACACTCCGGCGGCGTCTTGCCATGGGCGTAGAAACCGTGGGGGTCCGGTCGACGGGCCAACGGCGCGCCCACCAAGTTGTGGGCCTTGGCGATCTCCTTGTAATCCGGCAGGGCGATGATCTCCGACACGCAGGTCGGCGCGGGTCGGCGCGGCGGACGGTTGCGGCGGCCGCGTCCCGACGTGGGACGGCCAGCGACGGCTCCCTCCACCGAACGGATCAACGCCGCGACACGGTTGCGGGCCCGACGGGACAGACGCTGGCACTGCCTGGGGTCTGCCGTCGACAGTTGGTCGGGCAGCTGGTAGATGCTGCGGAAGATGCGGACCCCTCCGTTGGAGATCTGTCCCGCATCCGCCAGCATGAACAGGGTGTTGGTCAACTTGCGTCGGGTGGGCCGGCGCAATAGGGCACAGTGGAATAAGGCCGACGTGGCCGCGTGCGAGGCCGCCCGGGCCAGCGTGTTGGCGGCACGATCGTATTTGCCGGAGTTGTGGTCGGACCGGGCCAGCGACAGAAACCGCCGGGCCTGGGTTTGATGGTGATGGACACTGCCCATGATCGATGACGCTCCTTGATGCGGGTACGTCCCGATGGGTGGTGTGATAGTTGCGGTTGGTGGCCGGTGAGGACGGGGCGAATGACTATTCGCCCCTACACGATGACGCGATTGATGGTGCGTCACGCCGCCGATGCTCCGGCGAGATTGCCGCGAATGCACAAGGCATTCTCGCAATTACAGGCAGAGGTAATGGCTCGACGGGTTCACCACGAGCGGGGTGTGTTGGTGCGGCGGGATTGCCGCGCTGCGCTCGCAATGACAGATGTACCGGGTTGGTGGTGATTGCCGGGTGTCCTACCGGCGCAGCAGACAGGCGAAGGGCTGCTGGCGGGTCGGGCACGGGGCGATGTTGCGATTGACTTGCTCCTTGGTTGTTGGTTTGCAGGTTGTTGTTGGTTTGCAGGTGGTTGCTGGGTTGCAGGTGGTTGCTGGGTTGCAGGCGATTGGGTTTTTGACCAGGTCCCAAGTATGTATCAGCCCTACGGCCGGAGGTGTTGCGCTGTGGTTTTTGGCTCTCATTCTCCATGCCTCCGGGGCACGATGCCTGGAGCATGGCGCGCTGTGGCAGGCGCGGTGGCCGAGGGGACTGCTCCGGTTATAGCGACCGAGGACAGTCTCCTGCAGAGGCCGGTAGCGACTTGGTGCTGATGTGGCCGTGTTGCCTGGGACCTGGTCGGGATCGAGTTTTCGCCTGTGGAACCATGATAGCACGGGCGTTCTGGCCGTTGTGGGAGGTGGGTGTCACCAGATTTGGGGACGGGAAGTGTTGGTCGGAGTAGCCCGGTAGGACCGACGAGATTGCCGCGCTTCGCTCGCAATGACAGCGGGGAACGTCCCGGTGCTTGCGATGACGGTGGGACCGTTGGCGCGAAGGGGGACGTAGGGGCGGGCCAACAATACGGCCCCGCACGGTGTGCGGGGCCGCTGGTTCCCGGCGACAGGTTTTGGTGACGAATTAGAGCGGGTTAGTTTTCGTCGCGGATGCGATTGTACATGGCGAGGGGAGTGGCGGCGAGGAGGCCGGCATCGACGGGGAGGACCACCCCGGAAACCCAGCGAGCCTCATCGCTGGCGAGGAACAGGGCAGCGTAGGCGATGTCCCAGGCGTTGCCCTCGATGCCGAGGGGGCCGGCCTTGCGGCGATTTTCGCGGGTTTCCTCTGCCATGGCGCCGGCGACCATAGGAGTGTAGATGTGGCCGGGGGCGATGACGTTGACGCGGATGTTGTCACGGCCCAAGTGGACGGCCATGGTCTCGGACATGCCGATGACGCCTGACTTGGAGGCGGAATAGGGGATGCTAGCGAGGCCACTGCCAGCACGGACGCCAGCGATGGACGACATGTTGATGATGCTGCCGCCGCCGGCGTCGATCATTTTCGGGGCGGCGTACTTGGTGGTGAGCATCATGCTCTTAAGATTCACGTCGAGGACGTTGTCCCACACGGACTCCTCAACGTCAGTGGGCGTACCCGGTCCGGTGATGCCGACGTTATTGAAGAGGACGTGCAATGCACCGTACCGGTCAACGGCGGCGTCGACGATTGCCTCGCAGTCGGCAGCGGAGGTGACGTCGGCGGCAATGACCGATGCCTCGCCACCCTCCTCGTGGATGACGGCGAGAGTCTCCTCGGCGGCGTGGAGGTTGCGATCGACGAGCAGGACGCGAGCGCCCTCGCGGGCGAACAGGATCGAGGCGGCCTTGCCAGTGCCAACGCCGGGGCCACTGGAACCGGCGCCGGTGACGATGGCGACTTTATCCTGGAGACGGGGTCGGCCGGATGGAAGGAGTGTCATGGGAACCTCCGAGGGGGTTGGTTGATCGGGGAGGGACGGCGTCGTTCAGGCTCCGAGATTGCCGCGCTTCGGTAGCAGTGACAGGTGCGCAGGGACGCCCGCCGGATTGCCGCACTTCGCTCGCTATGATACGTGCGCAGGGACCGGCGCGAGATTGCCGCGCTTCGCTCGCAGTGACAATCCACACTGCGTAAATGCTGCGACACAGTTGAGCCGGGACGGGCGGAGTTCACGACACCGCGGCCGGTTGGGGAGACAGGAGCCAGTCCTGGGACTGCTTGGCGGCGTCGGAGAGCCACTGGCTCATGATGGCCTCGCGGCCCTGGGGGATTTCAACGCCCAGACCGTCGGCCAGACGGTTCATGAAGTTGAACACGCACGTGATGGCGACGGTGGACAGGACCTGCTCGTCGGTAAGGGCAACCGCGCGCAGGCCGTCGATATCGGACTCTTGCATGAGGGCAGGGGTCAGGGTGAGTTTGACAGCGTAATCGAGGATGGCGCGGGTCTGCGGGTCGAGGCCGGCCTGAGTGTAGTCGTGGATGATGTGGCTGGCGTACTCGGGGTAGCCGGAGTGCTGACGAAGGAACCCTCCGTGGGCGACGGCTCAATAACGGCAGCGGTTGACCAGCGAGACGACCGCAGCGATGGCTTCCTCCTGGGTTCTGGTCAACGCGGAGGAGCCGAAGGTGGCCTTGGCGTTGAGATTCTGAACCGCCGCCATGAGGTCGGGGTTGATGGACATACACTTGATGACCGAGGGAACGGCGACGTCAGTTTCGCGAATCCAGGACATGGGGACCTCCAGATGCGGATGCGGCGGCGCGTTGGGACGAAAGCCACCCATCAGCGACCGGTTGCGGCCTGAGTACCGATTGGTGGCTTAGTTACGATGGCCATCTTGTGCTCGGCGGTACCCAGCAACAGGTCGCCGTGGCGCACCTCCACCTCGAAGCGGAGCTTGTTGCCGGACACGTCGGCCAGCACGGACTGGGCAGAGACCAGGGAACCCGCGTCGGCCGGGGCCAGGTGCTTGACGTTGACCTCGTAGCCCACGACAGTCTGATCCGGGTGGAGCAGCAACAATACCGCGTGGTACGACGCCTGCTCCATGAGCATGACCATGGCCGGGGTGCTGAACTTGGGAGTGTGGGGAGCGAGATGTTCAGCGGCGACGGTCAATTGAGTTTCGCCTGCCAGACCGGGCCGGATGGCCGGGTCTATCGGCAGGCGAGACGGTTGCGATGTACCGGGAGTCGCCATTCGCGGCGGCCCCGATGCGCGGGTGGTTACGCGGCCACGGGCTGGCCGACAAGGATGGACTCCACCTCGTCGGCAATCTCGGCGGCGCGGGCCTTGACCTCATCGTCGGTGAGGCTAGACAGGGGATGCTGGGCGACCACATAGCGGTAGTCGGGCACACCCATCATGCGGGTCATGGCCTGGGCGGTGTTGAGGAAGACGTGGGTGATGATGGCCGCGGTGGGGACGCCGCGCTTCTCGAAATCGATGCCGTCGTGCACACTGCACGAACTGCAGGACCCTCAATCCCCTACCCCGGTGATGAGGTAATCGACCTCACCGAGGATGGAGTCGATGGTGTCCTGCTTGGCAGGCAGGCTGGCGTGGCCCTTGTCGTAGTACTTGATCTCGGAGAAGCCGTGGCGTTCGTTGAGGATGTTGCCGAGTTCATGGAGGAGCTTGTCCGCGTTGGCCTTGGAGTTTTCCATTAGGCCGAGGCGCTTGCCGGCGAGGCCGGAGGAGCGGTCGTTCATACGGAACTCGGATTGGGGCAACTCGGTACCCTTGGGGTTGACGAGCCTGAGACGACTCGATTCGGCGGTGGTCATACGTTACCTCCGTTGATGTGGTCGTGGCGGTGAGACGGACTATATGGGCGGATTGTACCGCCAAAAGGCGACGTTGCGTAACCCCTGATGGCAGTACGGTTAGCGGATTCGAACCTGCAAAGTCTAGTTGACCGAGATCTTGCGGGTGCGGATGCGGTAGCCGGTGGTGTCTATGATGGCACTGTAGCGGCCGCCGGTGCCACCGCCGTGCATGATGAGAATGTCGTCGGGGTCGTTGGCGCAGCGCATGATGACTTCCTCGTCGCCGGGGCGCTCGGGGCCCTGCTTGGAGCCGAGGCGGACCAGCTCAGCGCGGGAGCGGCCGCTGTTCTCGATGAGGAAGTCCTGGACGTCGCGGCGGGTCCAGCCGTCTCCCTGAAGGGTGATGGCGTGCTCGGGGCCGATGACGATAACCCACTGGGCGGGATAGCGGTGGGCCAGGGCGGCGGAGCGCAGGGCGTCGCAGATGGAGAGCAGGATTGCGCGCCCGGTATGGGCATAGCTGTTGGGTACACTAACGGGATTGTAGGCGACTGCGACGGTGACCACGCTGTCAGAGGGGTCGAAGCCGCGACTGACGTGGAGCGGTTCCCACGGGGAAGTCTCCTCGTTTTCGGCGATACAGAAGGTGTACTTGGCCGGCGTGCCGAGGGTGCCCCGGTCGAGCTGGCCGGGCCAGGCGTCGAAGCCGTTCATGAAGCAGAGACGGACGGCGCGGCCGATGCTGGCGTTGGCGCGGAATCCGGGGCCGAACAGGCCGTCGCGGCTGTTGATGCCGAGCGCCTCGCGGATGGGGCCGTTGAGGACCATGAGGATGCTGGGCGAGCTGGTAGAAGAGGCGGCCATGTTGACGAAGTTGCGCTCTTCTTCCAGGGTGCGCAGGGCGGTGACGAGGACGGGGAAGTATTCCGCCTCGCAGCCGGCCATGACGGCGTTGGCGGCGGCGTTTTCGGAGGTGATGACGCGGCTGCGCATGTCCAGGTTGAGAAGCTCTTCCTCTCCAGTGAGACCGGCGAACGAGAGCATCTCGCGGACCTTGTAATCGGCGGGCGGGACGACGGGGAGGCCGTCGGTCCAGCCAAGGCGGAAGCACTCCTCGATGGCCTCGATGGTGTCGGCGGTTTCGACGTGGCGTTCTGCGCTGCTGGTCATGTGGGTCTCCTAAGTTGTGCTGGTTTCGGTGAGCGGTTCGAGGATTTCGAGCAGGATCGCGATTTGGCCAAGGCTGAGCCCGATACCCTCGGGGTCCAGATAGCGTTTGCGCGTGTAGAAATTTCCATGCAAGTCGTTGGCAATGCCAGCCATTCCCAGCAAACGGACATCGCCAGTCACGCGGCGGGCATTGTTCAACACAACGCTGAATTGGGGATGTCGTTCGTATTCCCAACCCTGGGCCTCGGCGACGGCTTTGGCCATCCACGCCGCGGCGCCCCAACCTTTTTCGGCGGCCTGGTGCAGGTCGTCGTCGGCCAGGTACTGGTGGCTCTTGGCCAGAAACTCGCGGGCCTGCTGACGGTAGTCGGCGATGGCCTCAGCCAGGCCGTCGAAGGGTTCTATGGGGGAGGTTTGGGTCATTGGTCGCTCGGGCTGGATTTGAGGCGGCCGGTGACGATCACGCCGTCGGTGACGCTGTAGCCATGGCCGGGGAAATCGGGGCTGTTTTCGGTGTGCATGTAAGAGCCTATCCTAAAAACTGGTGGAAACTTGCAGGGGGAGTCGCGGGAAAGCGAGCTGGGGTTGCATCTAGACTGGGGCAATGACGAAATCGAAAGACCCCAAGCCGCCGCGTCCGAAGCGTGCTGGCCCAGCCACCAGGACCAATCCCACCACCGGCGCGTTCCAGGTCTCCGACGAGCTCTGGGAGGTGCTGGCGCCGTTGATCCCCGAGCATGTGAACACCCATCGTTTCGGCGGCGGCCGGCCCCGGGTCCCTGACCGCACCTGCGCCAATGGCATCTTCTACGTGCTGCGCACCGGCTGTCAGTGGAAGGCGTTGGACGCCACGGGCATCTGCTCCGGCTCCACCGCCCACCTGCGGTTTCAGGAATGGGTCGCCGCTGGGGTGTTTCTGGAGCTGTGGCGGGTGGGACTGGAACGCTATGACGAACTGAAGGGGCTGGACTGGAGTTGGTTGAGTATGGACGGGGCCATGACCAAATCACCCTTGGGCGGGGGGAAAAACCGGCCCCAACCCCACTGACCGAGGCAAAGGCGGCGTCAAGCGCAGCCTGTTGACCGAAGCTGAGGGCATTCCGGTGGGTCTGGCGGTGGACGGCGCCAACCGTCATGACATGAAGCTGGTGCGGGCCACGGTGGACAGCCTGCCGGTGCCCCGACCAGCGCCCACTCCGGACCAACCCCAGGGCATGTGCCTGGACAAAGGCTATGACTTTGACGAGGTGCGCCGCACGTTGGAGGAGTTCGGCTTCACCGCCCACATCCGCAGTCGGGGCGAGGAGGCGAAGGCGATCAAAAAGGAGGCTGGGTTCAAGGCGCGGCGCTGGGTGGTGGAACGAACCCACGGCTGGCTGAACCGTTTCCGGCGCATCCTCGTGCGCTGGGACAAGTCCCCCGACAACTACATCGCCTTTCTTCATTTCGCTTGCGCCCTGATCGCCCTCAGAGCCGCCGGGTTATTAGGATAGGCACTAAGCGGTACGCCCGCTGACGATGGGGGTGATGGAGATGACGTCATAGCCGGCGGCATCAAGATCGTTGCAGCAGCGTTCGAGGTGCTCGGCCATCTGCTGCAGGCGGGTATGTTCCTCGCTGGTGACGCTGATCTTGCCGACGGTGCCGCCATGGGTGGACAGCCTGGTGTCAGCGTGCACGTAGCGGGTGGTGTACGTGGGCTTGCCGGTGGTGGGATAGGCCGCTCGGAACAAGATTCGCCTCTTGGGATCCACGAGACACGAAAACACCGCCCCCCCATTATTACCTTGCGGGGGCGGTGTGGCAATCCCGGCGCACTCTTCACCATCCGATCAGAAGGCAGTTTGTGACTGCGATGATGAGTCCAGGCCATTTCCGCATTCGTGCGGCGCTCTCCCACACAACGGTATTATAGACATCGCGGACGGGGCTGCCAAAGTTGTACGTCGTTACCTCTGAGTAGGAGTAGCAAGTGGTACTAGCGGGTTCGTTGTTCACGTATCAATTCCGGGACGGCACAAATGCCGAAGAGCAGCGATCAGTTTTTGTGTATCTTGGACATGGCCAGCCAAATCCGCGGGCTCCAGGTGACTGTTGTAAAAATGGCCGTGCAAAGCACTGGCAGATAGCCAATTGTCTTGGAGCTCGGCGTTATTCCCGTGATTGGCTATCAGATGCCTGATGACGCGGCCGCCCCGTGGATAGCTATTCCCGTGGGCCAACTCGTGTTGAAGGGCCAAAGCGTTCGTCATGCGATTTACTGCTCCCCACAACATTTCTGCCATGGCGACATCGTCACCCTCCACCTGCAACTTTTCAGCCAATTGATTGAGACGATCCGCCACCGCCAAGTGGTCAACGCTATCCATCAACAAGGTTCTTAGGTTGATACCCTATCAATGTTTGCGCGAACTCCCTAACTGATGGCCAACTCAGCGCGACATCGCCCGGAGGCGCGAAGTGGTGCACGACGTTGTCGCGGAAAACGGTTGCTAGCCGTAATTTGCGCGCGTGCCAACCGTCACCGCCATACTGACGGTCCAGCCAATCGGCGAAGTCGCGGAACTCCTCCCGTGTTTCGACGCGCAATCCTGACGCTTCCGCCAGTCGCTTCAGCGCACACTCCACGGACAGGTACACGAGGATCGAACCTGTATCGTCATCGCCATTCGCGAATGCCCGGTCAGCCGCCGCCAAATGGTCTTCAGGTTTTCGGCACGCCGCGCCATGGGTAGTCATCAGTACTTTCCTGTCAACGCGCTGCTCGCAGTAACCGCTATACCTAGCGAACCAACATAGCAGCCCCTTATCTATCCGTCTCGCTGCCGAAGCGGAGCTGGACACCGGATTTTTCTTCCTGGAGCTTGGCGACGGCGTCGGAGTCCTCGGGGCCCCAACCGCGGAAAAGGGCTTCGACGTGGCGTTGGTCGACCAGGTTTGAGAGCTCCATGGGGATGCCGTACTCGCGGCCGAGGTCGGTGGCGAGACGCACGTCCTTGGCGGCCAGGGCGGTGGCGAATCCGGGCTCGAAGTTGTCGGCGAAGAGGTAGCGGGGGAACTTTTCGGTGAGACGGCGGTTGCCGCCGCTGCTATTGGCGATGACGTCGGCGAGGGTCTCCAGGGAGACGCCGGCCTTGACGCCGAGGGTGAGGGCCTCGGACATAAGGACGCCGATGCCCATGGAGAGCAGGTTGTTGCAGATCTTGGTGACCATGCCGTTGCCGATCTCGCCGCAGTAGACGACATGAGCGCCGATGGCGTCGAGCATGGGCTTGACGGCGCTGTAGGTTTCCTCGTCGCCGCCGACCATGACGGCCAAGGTGCCGGCGGCCGCGCCGTACACGCCACCGCTGACCGGGGCGTCGAGCACGGTCACGCCATAGGCGGCGCACTCGTCGTGGATGCGGCGGATAACGGTGGGGGAGTTGGTGGAGAGGTCCACGTACACGTCTCCGGATCCGGCGGCGGACATGATGCCATTCTCGCCCATCACCACGGCTTCGACGTCGCGCGGAACGGGGAGGGAGGTAAAGACGGCGTCACTGCCGGAGACACAGCCGGCGGGGGTGTCGGACCATTGGGCGCCCATTTCCAGCAGGTTGATGGCGGACTCCCGGCGGAGGTCATGGACGGTGAGCTCATGCCCAGCCTTGATCATGTTGGCGGCCATGGGGTTGCCCATGTTGCCAACCCCGATAAACCCAGCTTTCATAGAAATTCGCTCCTGAAACGCCCCGATGTTCAACCGGGGGCAAGTGTGGCGGAATTATAACACCGGGCACCTCACACAACGTTCCGGGGCACCTGAGGATGCAGGGCAATCGCGTCTTAATAGTATTTTTAGAAATGTGCTAACGTGCCATGATCCGTTGATCCATATGGAGGCAGTGGGGCATGGCACAACCACCCAAAACAACTATTCTCGATCATTTCGCTGACCTGGACGACCCACGGGTGGAACGCACCCGACGCCATAAGCTGGTGGACATCATTGCCATTGCCATCTGTGCCACCATCTGCGGCGCCGATTCCTGGGTCCACATAGAACTCTTCGGCAAGAGCAAGCTGGCCTGGTTTCAGACCTTCCTGGAATTGCCCCACGGTATCCCATCCCACGACACCTTTGGCGATGTGTTCGCCCGCCTGGACCCAGTGCAGTTGCAGAATAGCTTCGTATCCTGGACCCAGGCCATCGCCGAGTTGCTGCCGGGTGAGGTGGTGGCCATTGACGGCAAGACGGCCCGACGGTCCTATGATCCGGCGGGGAACAAGGGGGCCATACACCTGGTCAGCGCCTGGGCCACGCAGAACAACCTGACCCTGGGCCAGGTCAAGACCGAGGAGAAGTCCAATGAGATCACCGCCATCCCACAACTGCTGGAGATGCTGGACTTGAATGGCTGCATCGTGACTATACGATCCTTGACCAATCACGCCATGGGCTGCCAGCGGGAGATCGCCCAGCAGATCATAGCGGGCGGGGCCGACTACGTGCTGGCGGTGAAGGAGAACCAGGGCCGGTTGCATGAGGGCATCCGAGACCTGTTCCAGGGAGCCGAGGCCTGGGGTTTTGACGGGGTGCCTTACGATTATGCACTGACCGTGGACAAGGGACACGGACGGGTGGAACGGCGGGAATGCTGGACCATCACGGCGACGGACTGCCTGGATTATCTGGACCCCCAGGGGCAATGGTCCCAACTGAAGGCGGCCGTCAGGGTGGTGGGCCATCGTCAAACTGGAGCGGGTGGCATAAGTCAGCCCCGCTACTACATCAGCAGCCTGCCAGCCTCAGCAGAACAACTCCTGGCTGCCATCAGAAGCCACTGGAGCATCGAAAACTCGCTGCACTGGACCTTGGACGTGACCTTTCGGGAAGACCAGTGCCGAGTGCGCAAGGACCATGGACCGCAGAACCTGGCCACGCTGCGGCAGATTGGGCACAACCGGTTGAAAAACGAAAGCACCTTGAAAGTAGGCATTCAGGGCAAGCGGCTCAACGCCGGATGGGACGAGGACTACCTGCGCAAAGTCCTCCTCGGATAAGACGCGATTGCCCTGCCTGAGGATGGGCCAGGGTTGCACGCGGCATGACGATTTCGGCGATCGTGGGCGACGGCGGGGGTGAGATGGCATGGGGCAGGACTTCTTGATGCCTGCTTTCGCAGGCACGACGGTGGCGGGGTTGCGGATGCTGGCATAGAGCGAGAACACCTGACGCGTACCCGGTTTGTCATTGCAAGGAGCGATGCGGCAGGGGAATTCCGGCGCCCGAACGATGACTCCTCCGCCAACGAGATTGCCGCGCTTCGCTCGCAATGACGTTTGGGAAAATCGAATGACCCTGGGCGTAGATAACCGAAAGGGTTCGCACGATGGGATGCGGGGCTATAATGGGCCAGTCTGCCGACTATGAGGAGTTTATCGATGGCCACGCAACAGGATCTGGAGTCGTTTGTCACATCGGCTACGTGTCCGGACGATTTTGACAGCTTTTGGGATGGGGTCCGGGCCGAGCTAGCCGAAATTCCGCTGGATGCGACGGCCGAGACCGACGCGCTGCGGAGCACAGACACGACCAAGGTGTACCAGGCGGTTTACCGGAGCCTCGGCGGGTTGGAGGTATTTGCCTGGTATGCCGTGCCGGCGAAGGGGGACGGGCCGTTCCCCGCGATTCTGCATCTGCCCGGGTACAAATCGGAGCCGGCCTTGAGACGGGACTGGGGAGCGAAGGGCGTGGCGGTGCTGTCGGTGGCCGTCAGGGGGAAATTGCCCAGCAGCGGGGAATTCAATCCCGGGTATCCTGGGCTGCTGACCAGCGGCGTGGAGGGTCGAGACACGTACAGCTACAAGGGAGTGATCGCGGACTGCGTGCGCGGCGTGGACTTTTTGCTCTGTCGGCCAGAGGTCGATGCCGAACGCATCTACTGTTGCGGGAGCAGCCAGGGCGGTGGCCTGACCCTGATAACGTCCGCGCTGCGGCCGGAGATAAAGGCGGGCGTCGCGGGCTATCCGTTCCTGTGCTGTTTCCCGGAGTCGATGCGGATGCTACGCAGTTACCCATATGATGAGCTTTCATGCTATCAACAGGCGCACCCGGAGAAGGCGGAGCAGATGCTTCACACGCTGCGATATTTCGACGCGGTGAACTTTGCGCCTCGGATCAAGTGCCCCATGGTGGTTGGGATCGCCATGGAGGACGAGGTTTGCCCGCCGGAAACCAGCTACGCGGCGTACCGACTGCTGGGCGGCGAGCGGGAGTTGTGGCTTTTCCCGGAGTCTGGCCACGGCAACGCACATGAATATCCGGCGCGGGAGCGGGCGTGGCTGGAAGAGCGCATCGGCGTGGGCCGGGCGGAGGTCGCGACACCATGACCACCGCGCAGGCAAACTCGGAGGCGTTCTGGCAAAGGATCGAGGCGCAACTGGGCGAGACCGATCCCGATATTGAGATAGAACGGGATGCGTTCTACTCGCAACCGGAGTGGGACGTGTTTCGGATGCGGTACACCGGCACCGGCGGGCACCGGCTGTTCGCGTGGCTGTCGATCCCAAAAGAGTTCGGGCCGCACAGTGACGGGTCGTTTCCCGCGCTGGTGCGGATGCCGGACTACGCGAGCGTGCATGACATCGTCTACACGCCGCTGCGGAACCACGTGGTGGTGATGAACGCGACCCACCGCGGGCAGAGGAACAGTGACAGCCAGGTGCGAGCCATCTATCCGGGGCTGCTGACGGACGGGATAGAGAGTTCGGATACGTACACGCTTTTCGGCGCCTACGCGGACGCGCTCCGCGCGGTAGATGTGTTAGGCATGCAGAACGCGGCGACGGTGGACACGGTGACGCTAATGGGCGCGGGACTGGGCGCCAGCCTGGCGCTGGCTACAGCGGCGCGCCGGTCGGGAGTATCGGCAGTGGCGGCGGACACGCCGTTGGCACTGGGGCATTCGGCGGGCCTGGAGGCTGGTCTGGGTTATCCGTTGGCGGAATTGGGTGATTACCTGCGTATGTACCGAGACAGCCGGGAAGCGGTCGCAGGGCGGCTTGCGGTGGTCAATCCGCTAAACACGGCGTCGGAGGTGCGATGCCCGGTACTGATGAGCGCGGGGAGATTTGACCGGAGCGTTTGCCCGCTTTCGTTTGCAGAAGAATTGGCGGAGGCGCTGCCGGAGTGCGATTTCAGAGTCTACGACGGGTCGGCGGAGGGCGGAGGGCACATTCACGGTGAGGTGCGCGGGGCGTGGCTAGCGGCGCGTTTGGGCCTGTGACGACGGTGGTTGATATACTGAGCAGCCCTGCGTAGGCCGCACTGGCTGCACGCCAGATAATTGCGACCGTGACTATAGCGTAATCCCACAAAAGCAGGGACCAACGGAGCCGGAAGAACGCCATGGTTAAACGTAACCCCAATGAAAGTGAGCGGCCATCCAAATCGCACGACGTCTCTGAATGGTATGAGCATTGCATTGAGTGGTTGTTGCGTGATTCTGGGATGACGGTGCAACGTGAGCCGCACATGAATGGGAAGACGCCCGACCTCCTTGTTACTGAACTGGATGGGCCAGACGTCGTGATCGAATGCCTCGTCAAGCTGCAAGACCCCGAGCATGCAAGGGAATACCGTGAGCAAGGACATCATGCGTGTGGTGGGGACATCAGAGAGTTGCACTCTACTCTCTACAGTCGAGTGGAGGAGAAGATCACCAAATACCGCGGCTTGGTTGAAGGGCGGTCGTACGTCGTCGCCTTGTACAACGACGACTGTATGCACTGGCCGGACACGGCCTTTGACCTGGCCTTTTCGGCCCATGTTCCTTACATCATGATTTCTGCCGACCGAGAGGTCGTGGATAGAGGCTATGATGACGCGTGGTCGACTGCGGAGAGGTCTGCTTCTCTTTTCCAGCTATATCCACATCTATCCGGGCTGATCTACTCTCGCTGGCGAAAGGAGCACTACTTCTTGCCTAATCCGTCCGCGGTCGCGCCCGTTTCGGTCGACCTTTTCCCATTTGCCTTCGCACCAAAAATGCCCATAGTCATCGGTGAACCAGAATGGGAAGAACGTGCTCCGTTCGTCGCTGATAACTACGTGTCTCCTCCCAACACCCGGCGCGGTCAAGCAGAACTACTCATGCAAGCGATCACTCGACTGGTGGAACATCGTCGGAACTATTATGCATTCCATACATCTCCTGAATCAGACTGGGAATGTGGCTGTCCTGCAGGTGCATAGGATTGAACAGCTTTTACTGAAGCGGCCAACCCCAAAGCGAGAGTCCTTATTAGGTCGGCCGCTTTCAATCATCGCTCAAATAAATCCCGAGTAGCGAGATCTCCTCTTGGGCCTAGGAATTTCTTGACCCTTCGGGAAGGCGCTGCCTATAATTTTATCGGCCCCTCTGTATTCGTCGAACTTCGGTGTCCCTTCTCATGCCTGACGCGCCTTCCGTAGAATTCATCGATCAACTCACCCGTGACGCCCTTGACGAGCTCAACGCCATCGGCGAGGCCGACGGGGCAGAGCAGTGGCGCGTGGCCTACCTGGGACGCAGGGGACGGTTGACGGGGTTGTTGCGGTCGCTCCCCCAGCTGGAACCAGAGCAAAGACGCGAGGTCGGTTCGCGGGCCAACCAGGCCAAGAACACGCTGGAAGAGGCACTGGCGAAGCGGACGCGGGAAATCGCGCAGGCCGCCCTGGCGTCGCGGGACGCGCTGGACGTCACGCTGCCGGGCCGACCGGTTGTCACCGGGCGGCTGCATCCGACCACACAGATAGTGCGCGAGATCTGCAACGCGTTCATGGCCATGGGGTTCAGCGTGGTAGAAGGGCCGGAAGTTGAACTGGACCACTACAACTTCGAAATGCTCAACATACCGGCCGGCCATCCAGCGCGGGACATGTGGAACTCGCTGTGGGTGGATTATGTGAACGAAGAGGAGCAGCAACCAATGCTGCTGCGGACACACACGTCGCCGATGCAGGCGCGGGTGATGGAAGCGCAGGAGCCGCCGGTGAGAGTCGTGGTGCCGGGCAAGTGCTATCGCTACGAGGCGACCGACGCCACCCACGAATGGCATTTCTACCAGGTTGAAGGACTGGCGGTGGCCGAAGGGATCACCTTCGCCGATCTGAAGGGAACGCTGTACGAATTCGCCCGGCGGGTGTTCGGAGAGGATCGCCAGATTCGCTTCCGGTGCGACTACTTTCCGTTCGTGGAACCGGGCGTGGACATGTCGATCTCCAACTTTGTAGATCCGGAGACGGGAAGGCGGCCGATCAATCGCGACGAGGACTGGATCGAGATCATGGGCGCGGGGATGGTGCATCCGCGGGTCCTGGAAGGGGTCGGGTACGACCCACAGCGTTACACGGGGTTCGCGTTCGGTATGGGGCCGGAGCGCATCGGGATGCTGAAGTATGGGATTGACGACATCCGGCACTTCTACCGGAACGACGTGAGGTTTTTGCGGCAGTTCTGATGCGCGGGTCCGGTTGTTTGATTGAATACAGCCGGCACGCCCGAGAGCGAATGCAAGAGCGTGGCATCACGGAAGAACAAGTCGCGCTGTGTTTGGCAAAACCAGATAAAATCGAAACTGACGATCTGGACGACCGCGTCCGCTATTTGCGGTGCGTGAATGGGCATTCTCGACCGCTCAGAGTTGTAGTACGTATCGATCAACTCACCCGAGTCATCACTGTCCATCCCGATGGGAGGTTCAGGTGTCCGCTAATATGAGAACGACGTCAACAGTAAGATGGGACGACGAGGGTGCTTGGATCAAACTGGCGGACGTTCCTTATGAAGCCAGTGAAGAAATCGCCAGCGGATTCATCGTCGACGCCGGAGCTGACCACCGGGTAACCGGATTGGAAATCCTCTGGCCCGAGACCGAACGCTCCGGATATTCCGAGAAGCCCGTATTGGCATTCGGCCTGTTCTGTGCCGCCCTGGCTGGTTTGAGTTGGCAGTACAATGACTACCTCGGCAATTCAACAAGGTATCCCGCACTTGGTATCTACCGCCGTTTGGAGTGGATGATTAATGCGACCGGGCTCGATCTGCGGGTGTCGCGGGAAACGCCGGTCGCCGCGGATAAAAGAGCACAACGGCTGGACTTAGCGATACTGGACAATTCTGGCGGACCACTAATCTGCGCGGAAATCAAACGGGGCGAATTCCGAAGGGAATTCGTGCAGCGATATACGGACTTGCTGACACGCACCACTGCACCAGTTTATCCGGGTGCCATTGGTGTCGGGGTATTCATCGACGAGACTGGGAAAGGCTACCGTAACGATCCGGTGGAGCCCGGGGTGTGGACGGATTGGCACCACACGGTTGTCCCTGGCGGCAAGGTTTGGTCACACAACACTATAATTCCGCCATCAGGATGCGATTACCCATGGCTTCCCAAGGAACTCAGAGCCCCGATGATCAAGGCTGAAGGCTGAAATGCTGATTCCCTTCTCATGGCTTTCCCAATACGTTGACATTACGCTGGGCCCTGATGAGTTGGCGCATCGGCTGACCATGGGTGGCATCGAGGCGGGGGATGTGTTCACGCGCGGCGGCTGGGAAGGTTGCGTGGTTGGATACGTGCGGGCCACGAGGCCGCATCCCAACGCGGACAGCCTCACGTTGTGCGAAGTTGACCCGGGCGACGGACCGCCGCTGGAGGTGGTGTGCGGGGCGCCGAACGTTGCCGCCGGCCAGAAGATTTGTTTTGCGCGGCCGGGCGTGATGCTGCTGAACATGCACACGGGCCGACGGGAAGAGCTCAAGCCGGCAACAATACGCGGGGTGGTGTCGGAGGGCATGATCTGCTCCGAGGCGGAGTTGGAGATAAGCGACGAGCACGAAGGAATTATCGTGCTTTCGGACGACGCAGTGGTCGGTGCACCGCTGGACGAAGTGATGGGCGACACGTTCCTAGAGCTTGAGCTTACGCCAAATCGTGGCGACTGCCTTTCGATTCTGGGCGTAGCGCGGGAGATCGGGGCGATCACCGGGCAGGCGGTCCGCGTTCCGGAGATCGAATACGCGGAGTCAGACGTTCCGGTGGAGACATTGGCGCGGGTAACGATTGCCGATCCGGACCTATGCGCACGCTACACGGCCTCGGTGATTACCGGTATCAACATCGGGCCCTCGCCTCAATGGTTGCAGGAACGGCTGAATCGCGCCGGGTTGCGACCCATCAACAACGTGGTAGACGTCACCAACTACGTGATGCTGGAGTTCAACCAACCGCTGCACGCCTTTGACCTGGACGCGGTGACGGACCGCCACGTAGTGGTACGCCGGGCGACCGAGGGCGAAGAGTTCACGACGCTGGACGGGGTGAGCCGCAAACTGTCCGCCGACAACCTCCTGATCGCGGACCCGGGGCAGGCCATTGGCATTGGCGGCGTGATGGGGGGGGCGAACAGCGAAATCACAGCGAACACGACCAACATGCTGTTGGAATCGGCGACGTTCCATCCCCTGAACAACCGGCGCACTTCGACGGACCTGAACCTGCGGACGGAGGCGAGCCTGCGCTTTGAGAAGGGGCTACGGCCTGAGCTGGCTCCCATTGCCCTGCGCCGTGCGACACAGCTGATACTGGAAACGGCCGGCGGGCAAGCGGCTGCGGGGATCATTGACGTGTTCCCCGATGGGGACGCTGAGGTTCCGGCCGTTCCGCTGACGGTGGCGCGGCTGCGGCAGGTGCTGGGAATGGACCTGGACATCGCCCGCGCGGAGACGGTGCTGGGTAGCCTGGGGATCACGACGCGGCGCACGGGTGCGGACAGCCTCGAGGCGGACCCGCCGTACTGGCGGAGCGACATCGCCATCGAAGAGGACTTGATCGAAGAAGTGATCCGCACAATCGGGTACGACGAAGTGCCGACCACGATGCTTTCGTCGCCGATACCGTACCACCGGCCCAACCCGATGACGGCGTTGAAGGACGGACTGCGCGACGCCCTGTCGGCGGCGGGGATGCAAGAGACGATCAGCTACCCGTTGATCAGCCTGGAGGACCTGGACCGGCTGAGCAGCAACAGCGATGCCGGTGGAGAAACAGCGCTACTAAGGGTGACGAACCCGATGGCCGTCGACCAGGACATCTTGCGGCCGACGCTGGCGGCCAGCATCCTGAACACACTGGCATACAACCAGGGGCACAACGACGGCGGGTTCCGGCTGTTCGAACTGGGCAGGGCCTTCATCCCGCAAACCACGGGACTGCCGGTGGAACGGGAGATGGTGGCAGGCGTCATGTCCGGACCGCGTTACGATGACAACTGGCTGAGCTCCGGCGAAACACTGGACTTTTTCGATCTTTCTGGAACGTTGGCAGCCGCGTTGGATCGCGTGGGGATCACAGCTTCGTGGGAATCGGACGACCAACCCATGTTCCATCCGGGACGTTGCGCCAAGGTGGCGGCGGGTTCGGGTCCCGCAATCGACGTGGGCACCATCGGGGAATTGCATCCCGACATTCGCGAGGCGTTTGACCTGGGCCCGGACCCGGTGGTCTACTTCGAGGTGCGATTGGACGATCTGCTGGAAGCGGGCACGGGCGCCGGTCGGTTCGAGTCGTTGTCACGGTTCCCGGCGGCGAATCGCGACCTGGCGCTGGTGGTGCCGGCGGACGTGCCGGCGGCCAGGGTGCAGGGCCTCATTGAGAGGGTGCGGCTGGTGGAACAGTCAGAATTGTTCGACGTGTATACCGGCGATAATGTTCCCGAAGGAACGCGTTCACTGGCTTTCCGCATCCGGTTCCGCGCCCCGGACAGGACGTTGACCGCCGAGGAAGTGAACCGGGCGATGAATGGATTGACGCGGGCGCTTGAAAGGGAAGTCGGGGCGACGGTGCGGTCGTAACGCACCGGGGTCTTTCCAAAGATGATCCGTCCTTCCGGTGAATGCGGAAATCGAGAACGTTTCGCTGATGCGCTGCTATGGATTCCTTTTTGTGCGGGGGAAGCCCTAGCGTAGGGTGGTGGAATGATTATAAGATCATTTCGCTTATGGATTCCTTTGTTTACATGCGTAGTTCTTGCATGGCAACAGTAGCGTGCGGATCCTCATCTTCTCAAATTTTTTCGGAGTTCATGAGTGAGTTGGAAGACGGGGCAAGTTGCGAAGAACTTTTCGCCAAGCGACTTTCCGCCAAGCGAAGCCTCGAACCTAGCGACCCCATCATTGACCAAATGGGCATAGAGTTAAGTTTCATCGGTTGCTATTCGAGCTCGTCTGAACGGGGCGACCTGGCTGAACAACCTGCCAATCCAGAATCCGAGGAATCCAGTTTCACGGTGGACGAATATAGGCTCTATCGAAGTGTGATTGACACGCCCTTATCTGTTCCAGAAGATCGAGTTATGCAAAACGCCGCTGAAGAGTATGGAGTTACCATCCAAGAGGCCAATTTGATCGTGGAAAAGGTGATGCTGGTCTTGGCAACTAAAAGTTGGTATGGCCGTCCAGAAGCCGAAATACGCCGCGCATCTGACTGGCAAGGTGAAACCAAATAAAGTCAGAGTGCAGTAACGCCGAACAATTAGAAACCCATATTGACCGTGCGCAGTAATGACGGGAACGTCCGGAAACACGATTGACGACGACCGCGGAAAGGCTCTGTTCGCGCACACCGACTAGCCGGAGCCAGAAGGCAAGTATGGTACGATTATTCGTTGCCTGCCGCACCCCACGCCTACTACGGACGTAATTGCCATGACCACTCACGCGCACCCGCGAGACCTGCACGCCCACGATGCCCATGGCGACGGCGACCACGAGAGTATCCATGACCACGATCAGCATGATCGTGGAGACCACGGCCACAGTGGACACCATCGTGGCCATCACAATGGCCACGGTCACGAGGACATGCTGGAGGTGGAGCAGGCTTTCGAGCGCATCATCGCCCACTTCAGCCCACTGGACGCGGTGGAACTGCCGGTGCTGGAATGCCTGGGTATGGTACTGGCAGAGGACGTCACCTCACCGCTGAACCTGCCACCGCTAGCCAACTCGGCAATGGACGGCTACGCCGTGCTGAACGAGGATATCGCCGCAGCCAACGACGTCGCACCGACGCTGGCGGTGATCTCGGCGGTTGCGGCGGGACAGGTCTCGGATCAGACCGTTACCAGGGGCAACGCGATCCGGATCATGACGGGCGCGCCGGTGCCCAACGGCGCAGACACCGTAGTCCCCTTCGAGGAGACGGACGAACTGGAGCGCAGGGGCGCCGGAACTCCATTGGACGAAATCGTTATCCGAAAGGCCCTGCCATTGGGCAGCAACGTGAGGCCAGCGGGCGAGGACGTGCGAGCGGGGGAGTTGGTGTTGACGGCCGGTACGGTGGTTCGCCCGGCGGAAGCCGGAGTGCTGGCGTCGCTGGGCCTGGCCAACGCGAGGGTGATCCGACGACCGGTAGTCGCGGTGCTGTCCACTGGGGACGAGTTGACCACGGTGGGCAATGATTTGGCGCCGGGTCACATCTACGACAGCAACAGCAGCAGCGTGGCCGCCGCCGTCCGAGCGGCCGGCGGCGTGGCGAAGATAATCGGCATCGCGCGGGACAACTTGGACGACCTGCATCGCTGCATCGACGCCGCGTCGGACGCGGACCTGCTGGTCACGTCGGCCGGCGTGTCCAAGGGCGACTACGACATGGTCAAGGACGTGCTGGAGCAGCGTGGAGACATGAACTTCTGGTCGGTGCGGATGCGGCCGGCCAAGCCGTTGGCGTTCGGGCTGATCCAGCGCGAAGGACGCCAGCCACTGCCTTTGCTGGGCTTGCCAGGGAACCCGGTCAGCGCGCTGCTGGCGTTCGAAATGTTCGGTCGCGCGGCCGTGCGCCGCATGTTGGGACGGGACCTGCTGGCCCGCCCCGTGGTGGAAGGGGTGCTCACCGGGCCGATATTCAACAGTGATGGGCGCCGGGTGTACGCCCGGGTCGAGGTCGAACGACGCGACGGCACCTGGTACGCCACACCGACTGGGCCGCAGGGATCCAACATCCTGACATCGTTGTCCAAGGCCAACGGACTAGCGATCTGCCCGGCCGACCTACCACGAAAAAACGCCGGACAAGCCGTAAAGATCATAATGCTGGACTGGAATGAAGAGGTTAACGCATGACGACCACCGTCACGGGAAATAGCAGATCGGCGGGACCGGAATACCGGTTCAGCCTGGAAAGGCTGGAAGAATTGAACCGGTCTCCGATTCCCTTGCTCCTGTCCCGGCTAAGCACCGCATGCCCGTCGTTTGGCAAAACGCCGGACGAGATCGCCGACGCGTCCGACCTGGTGAAAGAGATCAGGGCGCATTGCGCCGGCGACAGCGAGTTCATACAGTCTTCGATGCCGTTACAGGAGATCGTGTTCCGCATGATGCTGCTGCACGGAGACCGGCCCATGACACTGTCCGAGTTGCACCTCGAACTGACTGAAACATGGTCGACGCCACTCCGTCCCATCACGCTGACGGTGAACGGACTGGCCAGGGTGCTGGACAGCGATGTTTTCTACGGCTTTGCCGCAACCCGGGTTGAAGAGCCTGAGCCTGAAGAAGAGGTCAACAGCGCACTCATGCTGACCGCGGCAACCGCGGAAGAAGATGAGCAGTTGACCAGGATATTGGAGGTTCTCGCCGCAGACGACGAGGACGAGGATGAAGACCTGTTCGGTGAAGACGACCTGGACGACGAGGACGAAGACCAATTTGAAGACGACGCGGAAGTAGATGAAGCGGAATGAGAACGGTGCGGGTCCTGGCCGCCACCGGCCCACGGAAGCGACAGGATTGAGGGCGAGCTGAGCACCCACAGCGATCGAAACTGTAACGTGAATCGTTGACTGCCCGGTAGGCCGCCGCTAGAATAGTGCAATGATGAGCGGTTGGGACCGGAACCAGTCCCAACCTTGTACATTACGCACTACCGAGGAGGTGTCGCCATAGCCAGACAGTACAGGGTCAACGAACAGATACGCGTCCCAAAGGTACGAGTAATTGGAGAAGATGGCGAGCAGCTTGGCGTGATGACGGTGTCCGACGCTCTCTCCAGGGCGCGGACGAATGACCTTGACTTGGTGGAAGTGGCGCCAAACGCCGACCCGCCGGTCGCGCGGCTGCTGGACTACGGAAAACTCCGATACCTCACGTCCAAGAAGGAGCGCGAGACCCGCAAATCCCAGAAAAGCAACGAGCTGAAGGAAGTACGGTTCCGCCCCAACATCGGCACCCACGACTTTGACGCCAAGCTACGCAAGGTGCGGCAATTCATCGGTAACGGTGACAAGGTCAAGCTGACGGTCAGGTTCCGCGGACGAGAGGCAGTGCACCAGCAAAACGGCCTTTCGCTGCTGAAACGGGTCGCGGAAGAGTTGAAAGACGACGTTCGTTTGGAGCAGCAGCCTTCGATGGAAGGAAGGGCCATGTCGATGGTCCTGATACCGAGTCTGACGGTGGTAGCGCGCAACGAACGAAAGGAACCAGTAGCTACGGAATAATTGCACATGCCCAAACTGAAAACCCACAAAGGGGCCAAAGCCCGCATACACGTGACGGGTTCCGGCAAGCTGCTCCGCCGCAAGCGGATGAGCAGCCACCTGAGGCGCAAGAAGCCAAAGAAGGTCACGCGGAAATTCGCACAGAAGATCGGCCTCGCCGACGCTGACGTGAAGCGCCTGAGCCGGCTGATACCCTACGACGTCTAAACTGGAGAATCCTTAACCGTGCCAAGAGTCAAGAGGGGCGTGACCAAACGCGCCCGACACAAGAAGATCCTGAAAGCTGCCAAGGGATACCAAGCGTCCTCAGGACGCAACTACAAGTGGGCCAAAGAGGCGTTGATGCACGCGTGGAGCCACGCGTACCGGCATCGGCGGCAGCGCAAGGGCGAATTCCGACGCCTTTGGATCGTCCGCATCGGCGCGGCGTGCCGACAGCACGATATGACCTACAGCCAATTCATGCACGGCCTGAGCGTCGCAGAAATCGAGATTGACCGCAAGATGCTAGCGGATATCGCAGTGCGGGATCCCGATGCCTTCGAGCGGTTGGTCGAGGTCTCCAGGGGAGCGGCCGCAACAGTCGAGTAACCTGATCTTGGCACACCGGACAATGGGAGTAGGGGCGAATGATTGTTCGCCCCTACTGCTTGACGGTTCCCCAGGAAATCAGGGCAGGATCGGATTGGTCGCACGCGTGCAGGATCAGATCGCGGCCGTCCTCCAGCGGGCTGACCAGAGCCGCCGGCAACACCGATGCATGATCCCGATCGCGCTTCGCCCTCAACTACGCGCAAGGCAAGGCGTCCTGCGGCTAGCCATTCGAAGCGCTGGAAGGGGGGATTGGCCGTTGCACAGCCGGAGCATAAGTTGAGCACCGGGATCCGCTTGGGCGGCCTCCAAGCACAGACCGTATCCGGTCAGCAAAACGCTCCAACTTCTAGCATCTCCCGTCATAGCAAACAGCTGGTCCGGGGAGTTGGGTTTGCAGGTGTGTGCCGGCAACGGCGCATCCAAGCGGATATTGGCTCCGAAGCCAGCGACATCTATGCAGTAGCCCTGCAGGTCGTCCAGATTGTCTCGGAGGCGCAGCAGGGCAGGCGTCTCGGTCGGTCCTACAGGCGGAACGGACGTTGGCTGAGGCGTAGGCGTTGGGGCGGGCCCCGAGGGTGTGCTGACTGACGGTACAGGGTTGGTGGCCACATTTGCGGTGTGGGAGGGTCGGACGGTGACAGTGGCAACGTGGTCCACCGAAGACCTCGCGCTGATAGTCGGGCTAGCGGCCGGTTCAAAAAGGATGGGAGAAGCTGGGTCAGCGGCGCAAGCGACTATCGTCCTGGGCGGTCCCGACCTCGAGGCCTGGGAGCGGCCACGCCGCGCGCACGGTCAGTCGTGGAAGCGTTGCAGCAGCTGATAAAGGGCCTCGGCTCCGAACTCCAACGCCGAGACAGGCACGCGCTCGTTGGCGGCGTGGATGGTTTTGAGGAAGTCGAAGTCGGCGGGCAGGTTCATGGGCATCCAACCGTAGGTCTGGATACCGAGTGCGGCGAAATGACGGCCGTCGGTGCCGGCCGGCATCAGCATGGGTACGGAGACACCCTCGGGGTCCTGTTCCCTGATGATGTCGGAAAGAGTGTCGAAGAGCCCCATGTTGAGGACCCAAGGTTTGGGCTCGAAGCGGACGGCCTGGAGCTCGATGTCCGGACCGGCAATGTGCTGCAACTCACCGAGCAAGTCCTGGGCGTCGTAGCCGGGGAGCATTCGGCAATCCAGGGTGACAGTTACCTCGCTGGGGATGACGTTGGTCTTTTCGCCACCAGCGATGACCGTGGCGTTGGCGGTGTGACGGAACAGGGGCTCCATTTCGCGCCCCACGGTTCCCATGCGACGCAGCATGCGCCCGGTGAACGCGGGGTTCAGGAGCAGCCGCAAGAACGCGCCGTCGGCCAAGGGCAAGGGGCCGGCCATAGCCTCGATCATCGTGCGAGTGACGGGATGGACGTGGAAAGGTAGCGGCGTACGGTCGAGCTTGACCAGAAACTCGGACATACGGGTGGGAGCGGTGTCGTGGTGCACGAGAGAGCCGTGTCCGCCCGGTCCGCGGGCGACTGCCTGGACGCGGCATCCTTGCTTCTCGGCCACCTGGACCATATAGAACTTGCGGCCACGGTAGGTCTTGCTGAAGCCGCCGAACTCGCCGACGGCGTAGCGCACGCCTTCGAACAACTCGGGGTGGGACCGCGACAGCCAAGCAGCACCGGTGTTGCCGCCGGCCTCCTCGTCGCTGACCAACGCCAGGATCACGTCGCCGGGGGGGTTGGCATCTTCCTGGTGGGCGCGAATGAAGGCGTCCATCATCATAGAGATGCCGCCCTTCATGTCCAAAGCACCGCGTCCCCAGACATAGTCGTCCTGCAGGCGACCCTCGAAGGGCGGGACGTCCCAAGCCTGGGAAGCCGTGGGAACCACGTCGATATGGCCGTAGAGAAGCAGAGGTGGGGCGAGGCCACGGCCGGGCAGGCGGGAGATCACGTTGAGGCGGTCGGGGTCGCCACCGACGAGCTCAGCGGCTATTCCGGCTTCACCGAGCACATCCCGGCAATATGCGGCACACGCGCTCTCGTTGCCGGGAGGGTTGGTGGTGTCGAAGCGGATGAGCTTCCGGAGGAGCTCGGCTACAGGGGGTCTGACTCCGGTTGAAGTCGACGCGGAGACCATGGGTTCACCAGTCCCGGCAAACGGGAAACGACTAGCGAGTTTCCTCGTCGTCGCCGAGATCCGCGCCCAAGCCCTGGAGGAATTCTTCGATGCTGGACGGCAACGGCGTGGTTGGCTCGGCCCGCTCGTCGGCGCCATATTCGTTGTCGTACATCTCTTCGATACGAGTGAGCACGTCGCCGGTGGGGATCTGCCCGTCGTTGGAAGTGAGTTCGTCGTACTGCTTCTGGCCGCGTTCGGTCTGCGCGATGTAGTCGGGCAGGTTGTACAAACGACACAGAAGATCCATCATCCGAGCCGCGCCCTGGTGATCGTCGTTCAGGGTGAGGTACTGGGGCAGGTGCACGACGAACGCTCGCGTCTCCACGCCCGCCTGAGAGGCAGCCTCGCTGACGGTGTACGTGATGGTGGTGGGACCCTCATAACTGCTGGCACGAGCGTTGGCGATCTGGTAGTCGCGTTCCACGTTCTCACCGGTTCCCAAACCGGAAATAACGAGGGGGCGGGTGTGCGGGACCATGTCGTACATACCGCCGATGAGGGCATACTGCTTCACGCCAAAGTGATTGATGATCTCCAGCAAAGCGTCTGAGTAGTCCTCGCCGTAGAGATGGGGCTCCAGGAGATGCGCCGTCAGCAGGTGAGGGCCGTCCTCAGGGTTAGCGTAACGGATGATGGTATTGGGGATAGTGACCTCGCGCTGGCCGTTGACGAGGTAGGAGCGAGGGCGATAGCGGGTGAAATCATAGTAGCGGCCGGGGCGATAAAGGCGGCCGAGTTCCTGGCTACGCAGGTGGCGCTCAATCCTGCCTAAGGACAAACTGCCCACGTTTCCCACGTCGATCCACGGGCGGAGCACAGCCAGCAGGTGCGGCTCGTGCAGTTCCGGCACCGGTTCGGCAATATCAAATTCACCAATACGCATAACAACCTCACCGTATCAGTCGGCTACCGCAGCGTCAAGGAACGGGTGCAGCCGTCTTTCATGGTCATGCGACCCCGAAACGTTCGCCACAGTCCTGCCGGGTTACCCGCAATGAGTTATCGGGCTCCGTGGCAACCCGCGGCACAGGTCAAATCACCAGCAGGGTTTCACGCTAACGGAGACCGGCGAAACCAGATTTCGGCGAACCGGAACGTCCGCACAATTCGGCGCCGCTAGCATTGGCCCATCTGGGTCAGAACGCCCTCACGCCAGGCGGTCACACCGCCCTTGATGGTGGCAAATGTGTCGAGACGGAGTGCGCCGTCGACGTTGTGGCCGGCCATATCGTGCCAGACGAACCGACCCTGGCGCTTTTCCCAAACGGCGGCATCGCCTTCCATGCCGACGGCCAGAGACCCGATGCTGTCCTGTAGCCCGAGGATCTGGGCGGGCCGACTGGTGCTGGCGGCAACGGCGTCGGCCAGCGGCATGCCCATGGCGTGGAACTTGCTGACCAGGTCGTTCATCAGGTAGACGATGCGGCCCGGCGGCGCGATGTGGACGTCGGTGCTGATGGTATCGGGGACGATGCCCTGATCCATGGCGGCTTTGACCACCTCGACATCGCAATGGACCCCCGCGTGTCCGACGTCCATGATGACGCCACGGTCGGCGGCCGCGCGGACCTCGGGCCGGACCTTACCGGCGTTATCCAGCATGTTGTCAGGGTGACCGTTGAAGGCATGGGTGGAAATGTCGCCGGGACCGAGATGCTCCAGCACGTCGGGCAAGGGTATGGGCGTGCCGCTGACGTGGACCATGAGGCGAACGCCGGCCTCGGAGGCGGCTTCGCGGGCGCGCGCCATGGCCTCGTGGGCGTTCCACCGGGCGACAGCATCGTAGTGCATGCGAACCTTGACACCAAATACGAAATCGGGGTTTTCCCTAATGGCCTGCACCGTCTGCTCCACGTCGATGACGCGCATGTCGTGCAAACCACCGCCGAGGACGCGATTGGCGGCCAAACCGACGGCCCCGATGTGCAGGAAGGCGATCAGGCGGGTACGGTGCGCCGGAAAGACATAGTCGCGCATGGCGCCGTAGTTGAGAAAACCGGCGCTGCCGGCGTCAACGCCGGTGGTCACCCCGCTGCCAAGGCAGGTCTGGTCGGCATGCACGGCGCTGCCGCTGCCGCCGTGGTAGAAATGGCCGTGCAGATCGATGAGGCCCGGGGTGATCAATTTGCCGTTGGCGTCGATGGCCTGAGAAGCAGTGGCCGGGTCAATGTGCGCGGCGACGGCGGCGACCTTGCCGTCCTTGAATGCGATGTCGCGGGGTTCGTCGTTGATGCCCTGCGCCGGGTCAAGCAGGTTGCCGCCGGACAGCACCAGATCGTAAGTGGCGGTGGTCATCGGATAGGTTCCCTCCAACCGACGTCGAACGCGAAGTCCGGAACGCGGATTCGGCCTGGAGCACGGATTTGGCGCGGAGCACGGGGTCGGCGCGGAAAGGTCTCCCGGCCCGCTGCCGAAACCCAGCGATCGGGGACTACTCTTCGTCCCAGTAATAGTCTTCGGCGGCGATGTTTTCCTGCCACCAGCGACGCAAACGGGGAAGCACCAATTCCTTGGGCTTACGGAAATCGGCTTCGACGAAATCAAGCGAATCGTTAAGTAGCTTGGCCTCCCACTTCTCGATGGCTTCGAGCATGAAACGCCGTACCATATCCGGGGAACGGGATTCGAGACGACCCAATTGGTAGGCCAGCGTGACGGCCATCTGCATCTGCGAAATCCGCTCGTGGGCATCCTCATCGCGCAGATTTTCGGGCATGGCGCCGGATTGGTCGATGAAATCGTCCAGCACCTGGCCAATGATCAGCGGAGGATCGTTTTCGTCTTGTTCCGGGAGGAACTCGACCAATCGGTCGGCAAGGTCGGCGACGCCCTCTTCAGGCAGAGCGTAATCGGCCCAGCGATCATCGGCGGGTTCCGGGTTGGGAGTAAACTGGTCGTCGCTCATTGCATCGTCCTGAGCCCCAAGCTGTTCAAACAATTGTATCACGCACCTATTACAAGGATAATTCTCAGCAATATGACGGTATTACTCCCAAATGTTAACGTTTCAATACAGACCGAGGTTCCGGACGGATACGAAGGAATTGACGATGTGGAGTGGCTCGATTCGGTGGTCCGCAGCGGACTGGCGCAGGCAATGCCAGCGGATGCGCCGGGCCAGGTGAGCCTACTCCTGACGGACGACGCGACGGTCCGCGAGCTCAACAGGGAGTACCGAGGATTGGACGCGACGACCGACGTGCTGTCGTTTTCGTTCGAGCACTGGGGACAATGGGAGGGAGATCAGGAGGCTCCGGAAACCCGGGGAGAAGACCGGTCCGAGTGGCCGATGCCGGACGACGAGCCGCCACCGCTGGGAGAGATAGTGGTTTCGGTTCCGCAGGCCGCGCGGCAGGCGGAAAGCCAAGGGGTTCCGCTACGGCGCGAGTTGGCGCTGCTGATGGTGCACGGAACGCTGCACCTGCTGGGTCACGACCACTATGAAGACGATGAACGGGAGGCGATGCAGGCGCTGGAAGTGACGGCGCTGGCGGGGGTATTCCCCGACGCGCCGGATCAGGCAGTAAGCGAGAAGTAGGTAATCGCGGCCTGGATACCGACGTAGGCCAGCGTCGAGACGATCAGGGCCCAAATGCCGGCCGCCAGATCGTCCAGCATGATTCCCCAGCCGCCGTGGAGGTCTTCGAGTCCCCGGCAAGGCCAGGGTTTGAGGGTGTCGAAAGCGCGGAAGGCGAAAAAGCACAGAGCCACCCACCACAGCGGCCACCAGGGCACGGTGAGCGCGTCAGGAAGAATCCAGGCGGCCCAGGCGGTAGGGATCAACGTAACCCACATACCGACGAACTCGTCCCACACAGCAGAGCCGGGATCGGGGTTGTCGTCGGTGGACATACGGCCGGTGGCCCAGACTCCGACGGCCATCCCGCCGACGATCAGGACCGCCAGGATCAGCAGGCGCGTCAGCGTCACCCACGGGCCTTCAGCGGGGAGCAAGAACATCAGGGCGCAATAAATCACAACAGCAGCCGCAGCACCGGCGGTGCCCGGAGCAATGGGGCACAACCCGCTGCCGAATCCGCTGCCGATGAACCAGCCCAGCCGGTCCGCCCAGGACATTCGCCGCAGGTCAGGCGTAGCCCAGCCGGTCCAGATCATGCTCGCTGAGGCCCAAGTAGTGACCGATTTCGTGCAAGAGGGTCGTCCGCACTTCGCGAACAACATCGTCGTGGGTGTCGCAGATATCCAACATAGGCAACCGATAGATGTAGATGCGGTCGGGCATCATGGGATCGGCGGCGTAACGGTCGACGAGAGGAACACCGACGTAGAGGCCGAGGAGGGTATCGCCGTGATGGTGGTCGAGCGGATCGTCGGTGTCCGCCGCTTCGGGCCCGGGGACATCCTCAACCAGGATATCCAGGTTGTCCAGCGAGCCGCGGACTGACTCGGGCAACTCCCAGTAGGCCTGTTGGACCAGACCCTCAAATTCGCGGGGGCTCATGCGGGCTACGGTGGCTAGTTGCTGGAAACCCGGGATCGGATGGACTTGAGGATGTCGACGTTGGGTTTGTCGGGCCCGCGGTTGTCCTTATCGTAGCCGGGAACCTCCAGGAAGAAGGGCACGTCCGCGAAGGCGGGATGAGACATGATGTTGGTGAAGCCCGGTTCACCAATCAGGCCGTCGCCGATGTTGTCGTGGCGATCCACGCCGGAGCCGCAGGGACGCTTGGAATCGTTGGCGTGAACGGCGCTGAGGCGATCCAGACCGATATCGCGGTCGAACTCGTGGATCATGCCAGTGACGCCTTCGGGGTTGGTCAGATCGTACCCGGCGGCGAAGGCGTGCTGCGTGTCCAGGCAGATGCCGAGGCGGGAGCTGTCCACGGCACGCATGACGTCGCCCAACTCGCTGAACTTGGCGCCGATGTGCTGACCCATGCCGGCCATGTTCTCAAGGCACAGCAACGGACCCTCGGGGGACTGATCCAAGACACGGCCAATGCTGTCGACGACCTGCTGGAAGATGCCGTCGTATCCTGCGCCGCCGTGGCTTCCCGGATGGAAGATAACGCCACCGGCGCCGATCTGGTCAGCCAGCGTCATGTACTGGACCAACGAGGTCATTGACTTATCGACATTGTCGGGATTGGAGTTGCCCAGGTTAATCAGATAGATCGCATGCAGGAAGGGCGGCGCCAACCCGGCCGACGCGTTCTTCTCACGGAAGGCATCCGCCTGGGCGTCGGTGAGAGCCTTGAACCGCCACGAGCGCGTAGACGAACCGAATATCTGAACGGCCTCGGCGCCGATGTCCACGGCGCGATCCACAGCGTTACCGATGCCGCCGGCGGCGGACACGTGCGCACCAATAATCATTCCAATTGCCTCGGTAGTTGCCCGGCAGACACCGGCGAGATGGGACTGAGGAACAGTATCGCAGAAACCGGCCGTCGTTTACCATGACGGCCATGACGCTTTCGTCCATTCCCCAAACCATGTCCGCGCTGTCGCTAGTGGAAGCCGGCAATCCACCCACCCTGGCAATTGTGGAACGCGGGGTCCCTACCCCAGGGCCCGGCGAGGCGCTGCTGCAGGTGGATGCCGGCGGATTCTGCCATCACGACTACCTGGTGATGTCCGGGACGCTGCGGCGCGGGGTAGCGCAGGGGGTCGCCCTGGGGCACGAAATAGCAGGGACGGTGGTCGCATTGGGGGAAGGCTCCGCAGTGTTTCGGGAAGGAGACCGGGTGGTCAGCCTGCTCACCGCGGCGTGCGGCCGGTGCTCACGGTGCCTGGAGGGCCGAGAACATAGATGCTTGAACGGCGCGGGGATCGGCCACGGGCGAGACGGCGGGTTCGCGGAGTTTGTTGCGCTGCCGGAAACGGCGTTGGTGGCCGTCCCTGACGGGGTGTCGCCGGAGCGGGCAGCGCTGCTTGCCTGTCCGGCGGGTGTTGCGCTGTCGGGGGTCGACAATGCGGAGGTCTCGGCCGGAGAAACGGTAGTGGTCACGGGAGCGGGAGGCGGACTGGGAAGCCACGCGGTGCAACTGGCAGCGGCCAAGGGAGCGCAGGTCATCGCCGTCACATCATCACCGGACAAGGCGGCCGGCCTGGAAAACTTGGGCGCAACGATGGTGATTGAGCTTGGGGACGGGCTGGATCTCTCGGGGGTCGTCATGGCCGTCACGGACGACGAGGGAGCCCACGCGGTGATCGACACGGTCGGTCCTCCGATGTGGCCTGACGTGCTGCGATGCCTAGGGCAATACGGACGCATGGCGCTGCTGGGGGACGTGACCGGGGAGCCGGCGCCCATCGGCCTAGCCGAAGTGATATTTCGAGATCTGCACCTGACGGGCGTGTCCGGGGTCTCGCGGGGCACGCTGGAGCGGTGCGTCGAGATGGCGGCGGCGGGTCAGCTGGAGCCAGTGGTCGCGGATGTTCTGCCACTCACTGCGCAGGGGGTTGAAGAGGCGATCCGGCTGGTGGAGAAGCGGAGACCGCTGGGACGCGTGGTTTTGGTGCCCTGAACGGCTAATCGTGCTAATCGCGAAACCGGTCCGGGGTTTCTCCATCCAGAGCTCTGCGTCGGTTACGCCGGACCGGCGAACCGCGTCGGCCAAGGTTCCTTGCAGGATTTCGCCTCTGTGCCGATGAACAATCATCGTCAAGTTCAGCCGGTGGTGACGGAGCTTATGGCGCCGCCCCCGGTTATTCACCCGGACGAATCCCATCCGGAAGTATGCCGAAAGCACGTCCGCTGTTTTGAGGTTACGAAAGTACCTCGGCAAGGCCTTCTAGCTCGCTGCTCCCGTAACCAGGCAAGCGAACCTGGGCCAAGCCGCCAATTCTTCCTCGGTCATTACCCTCGGTTCCACCAGGTGGCTCTCTATGGCAATGACAACATTTTCCTCTTCCGCCTCCATCAGGGTGGCAGCTTTTTCGCGTTCCGCCGTGGCGGTTTCCAGCGGGTCGTCGTCCTCAAGGCAAAAGTGAATAAGGTCAGCGGCCATGGCCAGGGCTTCCGCTACGGTTTCACCGTCGGTCACGCAACCGGGCAGCGACGGACAGACCGCGACCCAGTAGCCGTTGGGCATACCGTCGTCCGGAGGATATTGCTTCAGTATGACTTCGTACTCCGCCATGATTTCGCCTGCTCCCCTAATCCTACGTAGCAGATGGCTGGCGGCGACCGAGGGTAAAGACGCGGCCGAACTCGCGACGCTCCCAGATGACCAGGAACTGGGCCGCGATGAAAATTGAGCTATAGGTTCCGATAATCACGCCGCTGGCCACCACCAAAAGGAGTTCCCGGATCGATGCGCCGCCGATGAGCAGCATGGCCAGCAGCACCAGCAGCGTGGTGAAGCTGGTGTTGACGGACCGGCCCACGCTCTCGATGATGCTGAGGTTCACGGTGTCTTCAAGGCTACGGTCGGGCACGCGGATGGAGTTCTCGCGGATGCGGTCGAACACCACGATGGTGTCGTTGACCGAGTATCCGGCTACGGTGAGGATGCCGACGATGAACATAGAGTTGACCTCCATGCTCAAGACGCGGCCGAGGATGGAGAACACGCCGAGGACGATCACAGTGTCGTGAATGAGGGTTACGACCGCGGCCACGCCATAGCGATAGGCACGGGGAACCCGGCGGAAGGCGTACCAGACGTAGCCGAGGATGAAGACGGAGGCGACCAGCAGGGCCAGGAAGGTGTTGCGGACGGTCTCCTGAGCAATGATGGGTGACACAGTATCGACGCCGGAGGCATCGATGGGACCGATCCGCGCCTCAAGGGCGTCCTCGATGCGCTGGCGCTCGGAGGACCCGCCGGCAAAGGCCTCTTCGAGCACGCGGGTGCGGATCAGAACGGAGCGGTCACCCACCGCCTGGACCTTCGCCTGAGGATGGCCGACAGTGGACAACAGTTCACGGACAGCGGCAGTGCTCGCCGGATCCTCAAAAGCGACGGTCAGAACCGAACCGCTGGAGAAGTCGATGCCGGCTTTGAGACCGGAGCCGCCGCTGGCCCAGCCGGGCGGGGCAATCATGGACAGCAGACCGGGGATAATCAGCAGGGCCGAAATGACAAAGTACCAGCCGCGCTTTCCGACGATATTGAGCATTCGTTATTGGCCCCCCTGGGCCGATTGAGGGCGCTGCCCGGTAGACCGGGGTTGGATCTTTTCCGGGGTGAACAGACTGGCGGTGCGGCCCAGAGCCGTGGCCTGAAAGGCCTGGAGCAAGTTGCGGCTGACCACGACTGCGGTGAACATACTGACGATCACGCCCACCAACAGGGTCAGGGCAAAGCCGTTGATCAATCCACCGCCCAGGCGGTTGCCGAACCACAGGAGCACGACGCAGGTAATCAGAGTACTGACATTGCCATCACGGATGGCAGGCCAGGCACGGTTGAAGCCCACCTCCATTGCCGAACCCAGGGAGCGGCCCAGCCGGATCTCCTCCTTGATGCGCTCGAAGATCAGGATGTTTGCGTCGACAGCGAGACCGATGGAAAGGATGAAACCGCCAATGTGAGGCAAGGTGAGGGTGATGGGCACCAATTTGAAGATGGCCAGCGTCATGACGGCGTAACAGACGAGGGCGAGGGCGGCGACGACGCCGGCGGCGCGGTAGTAGGCGATGACGAAGATGAGCACCAGGGCCAAACCGACCAGACCGGCCATCAGGCTGCGTTGCAGCGATTCCTTGCCGAGTATGGAATCGACCCCGGATTCCTGGATGAGGTTCAAGGGCACGGGGAGACTACCGGACTTGAGCTGGATCGCCAGCGTCCGGGCGCTTTCGCGGTTGAAGCCGCCAGAAATCTGGCTGCGTCCGTCGCGGATGTGCGCGCGGGCGACGGGCGCGATAAGCTCGTAGCTGTCGAGGAACACGGCGATTACCGCATCGGTCTGAGGATTGGTCTGCGTGCTGATTTCGCCAGTCATTTGGCCGAACAACTCAGCGCCGCGATCATCGAACTGGATGTTGACGACCCACGCATCGATCTGGTCGGTGCTGACGAAGGCATCATCCAGGTCGTCGCCAGTGAGGCCGATACTACTGTCGGTATGAGGACGCAGGCAACCAATGTAAGTTCCGTCGGCGGCGACGACCGGCCCTGCGCACTGACGGCGGAGAAACTCGAGCTGGGCAGTCTCGCCGATGAGACGCTTGGCGTCATCGATGCCCCCGGTCACCTGATAGGAAACGATGGGACCGACTTCGGATACCAGGATGGTTTCGAGAGCCTGGCGTTGGGCGGCATCGAGGGAGGTAGCAGTGGTGATGCGGAAGCGGTTGGAATCCCGGTCCACCACGTCGTCGCCGTAGCCCTGATCGGCGATGACGCTACCGAGCTTGGCGATGTCGGCGGCGTCGGTAAACTCGACGGAAACGACGGAGCCGGTGGCGCCGGGGAGTTGGACGATGATGCGGTCGTCGCCGAAACGCTGGACTATCGGTTCCTCGGTGCCGTAGAGGTTGACGCGGTTACTGATGATGCTGAGCACGCCGTCCATCTGCTCTTCAGTGGGAGGGGGCGTGTCGTCGCTGATGAACTCGACGGGCTCGGCAATCGCGTCGATCAATCCCTGGCGCACGGCTTCACGGCGCTCGGGGTAGAGAAATTCGCCAGTGATCCGGTAGGTTTGGGCACCATCGACCTGGCTTACAGTACCCTCATAGTCGGCGCCGGCCAGCGCTTCCTCGACGGCAGCGACGTCCGATTCGGTGTCATCGGGGAAGGTGGCGGTCAGGACAGTTCCGGTTTCGGCCTGGTACACGAGATGAGCGCCGCCCTGGAGGTCCAAGCCCAGTTTGAGGCCAAGCGGGCCGGTGTCGGCTCGATCGATACGGGCCACACCGGGTATCGTGATGTGGATTTCCGGGAAGGCGAGGGAGGCGGTGGAAACAGCCAGCACCGCCAGTATGAAAAGCGTCAGTAAAACGGTGCGTCGGCGCATGCTACGTGTTTCAGACCTCTATTCTGGTATTCCCGGCGCACTCTGCGCCAACGATGCTCGACCGGGTTATATGGCCGCTAATTTCGCGGGGCACCAATGGTGCACGTCGAGCGAATCAAGGAGACGAATGGAATTATGCGCATTGATCCAACGGAGATTACGGCCAACGGAAGTTACGATAAATCGCCCTGGCTGACCAACCTGGCGGCCAATTCAATGGCATCGGATCGGCTGGAGATTTCGCCTACCGCTTCGGCCTCGCGAAGGCGCTCCAGCAAAGAGCCGATACGGGGTCCGGGAGGGAGATCGAGAGCGTCCATCAAGTCGTGGCCATTAATCAAAGGTGGGTTGCCATTCCGATTTCCGGGTTGTTCCGCCCCGGATCCGAGAACAACGGCGATCATTCTAGCATAGTTACCCCAGCGTTCCGGGGATAGTTCCGGGCCACGGGCCGCCAATACATCAGCCATCGCGAGGTACAGCGTGTCCACCGCAGCGCCACCGACATCGCGGTAGTAACGGAAGATTGCCCGGGGAGACGGCATTTCGGACCCGTGCCGCAGTTGGCTGGGGCGCAGATGGTGCAGCACCATAACGGATACCAAATCGGTAATCCGGCGAGACATGCGGAGCGATGACAGACGGTGCTCGACGACTTCGGCACCGGCTTCGCTATGGCCGAGGAAGCGTACACGACCGTCGGCATCGGCGGCGCGGGTCTGGGGCTTGGCGATGTCATGGAGGAGAGCCGCCAGCTTGAGCACGGTGCGACGAGTTTGGCCGTCGCCGATGACCTCGGCGAAGTAGGTATCTTCCTTTGCGGTCCAGGGTGCCATGGTGTAGATGGCGTTGTTGCGGTGACCGGCGGTGACCTCCTCGGCGTACTCGACGCAATGGAGCAGATGGTCCCACACGTCCCAATAGTGATGTGAGCGGGGCTGCTCGCAATGCCGGGTGGCCTCCAGTTCGGGAATGACCCGACAGAGGAGGTCGAGGCGATCCAGGACTTCCAACTGGGGGCGAGTGCCGTCGGCGGCCAGGATGGTCATGAACTCGTCGCGGATACGCTCCGGTGATACGCGAGACAGGAGGTTCGCGTCGCGTCGGATGAGACGAGCAGTATCCGGTTCCATGCGTAGGCCCACCTGCTGGGCGAGGCGGACGGCACGGAGCATCCGACCGGGATCGGCGCCGAAAACGCCGTCGCTACCGGCGCGCAGGATGCGGCGGGCGAGATCGGCTCGGCCGTTCAGGGGATCAACGATGGCGTCGAACCGCTCGTCAGAGTCCCAGCAGCCGAGGGGGATAGCCATAGCGTCGACGGTGAAATCCCGGGAGCGAAGATCATCTTCGATGGACCCGTCATGACCGGAAATGTCGATGAGGAAGGGACGAGAATTTACGGGGCAGACGGGAAGGGCGACGCGGACGATATTCCACTCGGGCAAGGGGACAGCGGTCCCGCTGAGAAAATCGGCGACGGCGCGTCCCAAGGGTTGGGCGTCGCCGGGAACGGCGATGTCGATGTCCTGGATCTCGCGGCCGAGCAGGGAATCGCGAACGACGCCACCGACGAGCCAGGCAGGGGAAACGAGTTGGGCGTCGAAAAACCCGGCCAGCCGGGTGATCAGGCTGGCGGAGTCCATGCTAGTCGGCGACGGTGACGTCGTCGGTCTCGCGGGTAGCGGGCCGGCCGTTGCTGGGATCGAACTGGGGCACGACGTTGCGGCTGTTCATGCGCCGGGCCGCGGCTTCGAGTTCGGCCGCATCGGGTTCTCCGGTGGGAAGGTATTCGACGTCACCGTCTTCATCGACATGGATACGGAAAAACTGGTCGTGGGCGATCAGGTGGTCGATGTAGAGGATGCCGTTGAGATGATCGGTCTCGTGTTCGACGGCCTGAGCGAGCATGCATTCGGCCTTGAGGCGCTGCTGCTTGCCGGTGAGGTCCTGATAGCGCACGCGGATCCGCTCGGCGCGGTTGACCATGCCGCGATAGCCGGGCAGGCTGAGACAGCCCTCTTCGACCTCGCGGAGACCCTCCCGCCGCATGATCTCTGGGTTGACCAGGACCAGGGCTTCCTCCCAATCTTCCATTTTCACGACGCACATGCGCTGCAACACGCCGACCTGGTTGGCGGCCAATCCCACGCCGTGGTGGGCGTTCATGGTTTCCTCCATGTCGGCGGCGAGCTTTGCCAGCTTAGCGTCGAACTGCGTAATCTTACGAGCTCGCTGGCGGAGGATGGGATCGGGAAAAACGCGCATCTGGAGCACGGCCACGGTAGCACCCCTGGGCAGGCGGACATTGCCGCCGTCGGTATTGCGAAATTCGTAATCTCGCCGGCGATTATATTCTTGCGGTTTCCGCAGTGTAAAGCCGGGCGGGCGCTCGCGCGTACCCAATTGGTCATCGGGAGGAGCAACGCAACGCGGCAATCCGGTCCGCCGGACGGCGTCTCCTCCCCCAACGAGAAGGCCGCGCTTCGCTCGCAATGACAGTTTTACGCGGGTGGGCCAGCGTGAGACCACTGCATAGATTGCTGGCGCGAGGATGCTGGCTGCTAAAGGTTCACGATCTCGCCGTCGGCGGATACGTCCATATCCACAGCCCGAGGTCGGGTCGGGAGGCCGGGCAAGGTTTCGATCCGGCCCGCGAGGGTGTAGAGGAAGCCGGCACCGACGGAGGCACGGATGTCGGACACCGGGAAGACGTAGCCGGACGGGCTGCCCTTGAGGGTCGGGTCGTGGGAGATGGACAGGTGAGTCTTGGCCATGCAGATGGGCAACTTGTCCCATCCCTGGGTGGCGAAGGACCGAGCACGACGGCGGGCGTCGGGGGTCCAGGTCACACTCTCGGCGCCGTACACCCGCCGGGCGAGAGCCAGCACCTTGTCCTCTATGGATGCGTCGAGGTCGTAGGCGTAGTCGATCTTCTGCGGCGCGACGGACGGGTCGTTAGCGGCACGGGCGACCGCCTCGGCGAGGGCGACGCCGCCCTCACCACCGTCGGTGAACCCGGAGTATTCGGCGGTGGCGTAGGCGCCGGCCTGCTCGGCGATGGCAGCGGCGGCCTGAAGCTCCTCGTCGCTGTCACCCTCGAAGCGGTTGAGGGCGACGACGACGGGAAGGCCGAAGCTGCGCACGATGTTGATGTGATGGACGAGGTTGGAGGAGCCGGCTTTCATCGCGTCCAAGTTGGGCTGGGCCAGGTTGCGGCGGAGCGCGCCGCCGTGCCAGCGCAGGGCACGGACTGAGGACACCAGGACGGCGGCGGCAACCGGCAAACCGCTCTGACGGGTCTTGATGTGCATGAATTTTTCGAAGCCGAGGTCGGAGGCAAACCCGGCCTCGGTGATGATGATGTCGGCGTAACCGAGAGCGAGCCGGTCGGCGATGATGGAACTGCAGCCGTGGGCAATATTGCCGAAGGGGCCGGAATGGACCAGCGCGGGTTGGCCTTCCATGGTCTGCACGAGGTTGGGCATGATGGTGTGTCGCATGACGGCCATGAGGGGGCCGGTCAGGCCGAGGTCACCGACCGATACCGGGTCGCCGCCGCGGCTGGTGCCGACGACGATACGCGAAATGCGCGCGCGCAGGTCATCAAGGTCGTGTGCCAGCGCGAGAATGGCCATGATTTCTGAAGCGGTCACGAAGTCGAACCGGGTCTCGCGCAGCGGGCTATTGGCGTTCCCGCCCAACCCGGTGGTTATCTGGCGGAGGGCGCGGTCGGAGGCGTCGGTGACGCGGGACCAGGTAACACCCTCGGGGGCCATGTCGCAGGCGTTGTTGCGGTAGACGGCATTTTCGACTAGGGCGGCCAAGAGGTTGTGCGTGGAGCCGACGGCGTGGGCGTCGCCGGTGAAATGGATGTTGATCTCGTCTTCGGGGACGATGCGCGCCTTGCCGCCACCGGTGCCGCCACCCTTGATACCAAAGATCGGGCCCAAGGCCGGCTCGCGCAGGTTGACCACGGTCTTATGGCCCAACCGGCCGAGGCCATCGGTCAAGCCGATGGAGGTAGTAGTCTTGCCTTCTCCAGCGGGAGTGGGCGTGATACCGGTTACCACCACGAGCTTGCCGCGCTGGCCGTTTTCCCGGATTGCGTCGAGGCTCACCTTGGCCTTGGTGTTGCCGAAGGGGATCAGGTGCTGCTCGTCTATACCCAAGCGTTCCGCTACAACGTTAATGGGATCCATGTTTAGCCGCTCCAAAAATGAAGGTTTGGTTTACCGTGTTTGGGGTGAGATGGCACGCGCGTGAGCCAGAGGCCAGCGAAGCCACGCATAAAATTATAGGCCCACGCGGCTAGGGCAGCAAAACGGGAACGGGCCTCACGCGTACACGGTTCGCCATTGCGAGGAGCGAAGCGACAACCCTGTGTTGCGGACGATCATTTATCCGCCAACGAGATTGCCGCGCTTCCCTCGCAATGACAATTTGAATGCAAGTGGGCATGCTTCAGAAGAAGCGGCCGACCCGGCCGGTGAGCGGCGCAAACCCGGGGAGCGCCGGCAGCGCTACAGCCAGGCGATTTCGTAGTCGGTGGAAACGGGAGCCATGGCATCCAGATCCCAGTCAAACACCAGGACCGCCGACGCCTCTCCGCAAAAGGCCTGAAGCACGCGCTTGCCGTCCACCGCGACGACGCTCACCGCCTCGTTGAAGTCGAGGTCATCGGCTTCCCAGCCGGAACGGTTGCACACCATGATCGGCAGACCGGTATCCAGGGTCCGCTGCTCCCATTCCCCGAGGGGGCCACAGTCGCCGGGGCCCCAGGAGGCGGGTGACACAAGGATCTCGGCGCCTCGATCTTTCAGGATGCCGGCGACGTCATTACGGTAGGCGTCGGCGCAGATCATCACGCCCACGGCGGTCCCGTCGCAGTCGATGGGGGCAATTTCATCACCCGGCGACGACCAAGCCTCCGGACCGCGGAGGGCCTTGACCTTGCGGTGCCGTCCAATGATGCTCCCTTCCGGGCTAATCACGAATACGGTGTTGAACATCAGGCCGGCCTCGGGATCCCGCTCCGGATAGGACAGGAACACCGTAACGCCGTGCTCGCGAACCTGGCCGCAGAAGGTCTGCATCCAGTCGTCGGGCTGGGGCAGGATCCAGTCCGTGCCGATCATCTCGGCGAACTTATACCCGGTGACGAACAATTCCGGAGTAATCACCCACTGGGCGCCCATGGCAGCAGCGCGTACCAAGCCCTGCTCCGCGAGGGCACGATTGTGTGCAACGTCGGCCAACTCGGGGGCCAGGTGAAGCATGGCAACGCGCAACGGTCTCATCGGTCACCTCTGCATCCTATAGTCGTTGGGCTATGTAGTCGTTGAAGCCGGGCATTTACCTACGACCGACGTTGACGGAGCTACTGCTGCAACAGGATCCGGCCGCAGGTGCTGCACGGGACCTGCTTCGACTTGTCACGCATCTGGCGGATGACGTTGCTGGTAAGAGCCATGCGGCAGGCCAAGCAGACGCGGCCATTGTCGACCAGGGCGACGGCGGTGCCGGCTTTGTTGCGCCGCAGCCGCTCGTAGCGTTGCAGATCAGCCTGGGGTAGGGAAACGGCCATATCCTGCCGCTGGCAGGACGCGGTTTCGCGGTCGCTCTCCAACTCCGTCAGCCGGTTGCTAAGGGACTCGATGAGGTTGTGCCATTCGATCGCGGCGGCCTCCATGCCATCGCGGGCGGCGACGGCGGCGGCCTCGTGGGTGTTCTGTTCCTGTTCGAGTTCCAACAACAGTTCGTCGAGCTGGTCGAGTTGGTATTTTGACGAATCGACTTCCCGCTGGATGGCGGAAAGATCGCGTCGGGAGGTATTTCCGCTGTAGAGACGCGCTTCCAACCCGGTGAGGCGCTCGCGGATCCGTTCTCCTTCCTCGCGACGGGACGTGGCGTTGGCATTCACGGCGACGGCGCGGGCCGAGTGGTGCTCGGCTTCGCTGGTCAGGTCAGGCCGGTTGACGCCGGCAGCGAGCCGTCTTTTGATCCGGTCGCGCTCGGCGTCGATGCCGTCGATCCGATGGTCCAATTCTTGCAGCTGATATAACTGCTGCGGTGTAGTAGTCGGTGTAGTAGTCATGGTGTGGCCGCCAGCTCCGTCGTTCAGATATCTTGAAGTCAGTCTAGCAGGGTTGGGGAGCGAATTGTAGTCGACGGTTGCGGCACACCGGACCCACCGCTTCCCACCACCACCCATCGTTAACGCCGGTAGGACAAGGGGCGGGGGTCGTCGCACGACGAAGCCCCGCCGGGCGGGAGCGCCGACGGGGCTCTTCCGGGGAAAACGGCCAAGATCAGCCGGCCGGCTTGAAGTAGGGGATGGTGATCTGAGGCGTGGCGGTCTGGAAAGTCACCTCCACGGGCATACCGATATGGACGTCCCGTGGATTGCAGTCGACGATGTTGGTGAACATCCGGACACCCTCGTCCAGCTCCACAAGAGCGAGGACGTAGGGAACCATCTCGGCGAAACCGGTGGTGCGGTTCTGGTAGGTGACCGTGTAGGTCCAGACAGTGCCGCGGCCGGTGGACTGGACCCACCGGATGTTTTCGCTCCAGCAATTGGCGCAGATGCCGCGGGGGTACCACTGGTACTCGTTGCAGTCATCACAGATCTGGATAACCAGTTGGCCGCGGCGGCAGGAGTCCCAGAATGCCTTGGTCTCACCGGCGACGGTGGGCAGGGGCTTGTTCCAAGTGGTGGTCATGGCTAATCCCTCGCTAGGATGACGGTGCCGCCGCTGTGGCGGGAACCCAGGGCGCCGCCGGTACCGTGGGCCAGCGCGATCTGGCAGTTGGGAACCTGGCGTCCGGTGCCGTCGAACTGATGGCGGAGCTGCCGAGTGGCTTCGAGGAGCAGGAAGAGACCGCGCATCCCCGGGTGGTTGGACGACAAGCCGCCACCGTCGGTGTTGATAGGAAGCCCGCCGCCGACCCTGAGCCGGCCGTTGCTGACGAATTCTCCGCCCTCGCCCTTCTTGCAGAACCCCAGGTCTTCTAGGGTCTCGACCACGGTGATGGTGAAGGAGTCGTAGACCATGGCCATGTCGATGTCGTCGTGGGTCACGCCGGCCATTTCGAAGGCGCGCGGGGAGCTCTGGTGGGCGGCGATGTAGATCAGGTCGCGCTTGCCAGCGCCCTGGTGGGCGATGGCCTCGCCAGTTCCGAGGACCCAAACCGGAGTTTGGCGGCAGTTACGGGCGACCTCGGGCGAGGCGACCACGACGGCTCCGCCGCCATCGGTGATGATGCAGCAGTCCATGAGGTGGAGCGGGTCGGAGATGACGCGGGAACCGACTACGTCCTCGACAGTGATCGGGTCGCGGAACAGCGCTTCGGGGTTCATGGAGGCGTGGTGGCGCATGGCCACGGAGACCTCGGCGAGTTGCTCGGCGGTGGTGCCGTAGAGGTGCATGTGCCGGCGGGCGATCATGGCGTAGAGGCCCACGGTGGTCATGCCGTAGAGTTCCTCGAAACTGTCGGGGGACGGCTCCAAGATGGGATGGCCGAAGCGCCCGACGCCGCCGGTGCCGACGGACACACCGCCGGAACGTGCCAGGCTGCTGTAGGTGATGACGGCGACGTTGATGCGGCCGGCAGCGATGGCGGTGAGGGCATGGGAAAGGTGGAACTCAAAGGACCCGCCGCCGACGGTGGTGTTGTCGACGTAGCTGGGGTACATGTTGAGGTAGTCGGCCAGGTTCATGCCGCTGTTGCGGGCGCTGCTGGAAGCAGTGAAGAGGCCGTCAACGTCGGCCTTGGACAGGCCGGCGTCGGCCAGGGCCTTGATGACGCTTTCGCCCTGGATCTGGAGTTCGCTCTTGTCGGGAGCGTAGCGGGTGACATGCTCGTGGATACCCACGATGGCGGCGGCGCGCCTGAGGTCAACCATGGGAGAGGTACCTCCGTTGGGGATGGATTTGGGTATTATGCCATAAGGGGCGGCGATGGGGATTGGAGCTCGTTTGGGTCAGGGGGCTGGGTGGTCGGTGTGGTTCGATGACGCCTGTGGCCGGCGGCCGGAGATGACTATGCGAAGGAAATCGTTGAGGCGAGACTTTTGCCAGTGGGGATCGAGGTGTTGGAAATATTCCACGATGTCGCTGTCCAGAATTACTTCCTCACGCATTTTGGTCACGGGAGGGCGGGGAGGCATAACTATTTTGCCGGCGCGGTGGGCCTCAACCCATTCCGGAAACAGCTCGGACATAGGGCGGGCCTGGGCAAGCTCCTGGTCGGTCGGTACGACCGCATCCGGGTCTTTGGCAATACCGACGTTGATGGCGGTTTCCTCACCGTACAAAGCCTCAACTTCCACATAGGTCAAGTTGGCGACTTGTTCGTAAGGAGGCAGTGCGGCCCACTCTTCGGGCGACAGGCCGTTGGGCTGATAGCAACTATCCATATTTTGCTACCTCTCTGGGTCTGGCTCTGCGGAAGCTGATTATGCGCTTTACGTCGCCCCGTAACGTGAATACCACGGCGTGCAAATCGGCATCGAAATACCCGTATGCGATCCACCTTGGCTCGCTGTAACCATCACTGGGTTGGACTATGGCCGCATCCCATTCAAACTGATGCATGTCCTTGAAATCCAACTTGTGCTGATCCAGATTGATCCGACGCTTGGTTTCGTCCCATTCGTACTGTGGGTTCATTGTAACTTCGGCCAGGGATGTGGGCAAAAGTTAGGGGCGAATGGTTATTCGCCCCTGCGGATGCGCGTGGTGTGACCGGAGATTAGCCGGGGACTTCGTCGTAGTGGTGGAAGGTGCCGATGACGTTGGCTTCGTACATGGACTGGACTTCATCCTCGGTGTAGTCGAGCATCCCGGTGAGGACGTCTTCGTTGTGCTCGCCGACTTGAGGGGTGGTGCCGACCACGGCAGGGGTGCGGCTGAAGTGCCAGAAGTCGCCGGAGACCGCGATGGACCCGGCCAACCAGTCGTCCACCTCAACCATGGCGCGACGCTCCCACGGATGTGGGTCGGCGGCGGCCTGGGCGATGGTGTTGACTGGTGCAGCCACCACGTCGTGGTGGGTGAAGTGAGCGATGGCTTCGTGCATGGTCATGTCGAGCATGAGGTCGCGCATGGCCTGGTTGACCAATTCGCCGTTGGCTCCGCGTTCGTGGCGGGTGGTGAACCGGGGGTCCTCCAGCCATTCGGGCTTGCCCAATGCGTTACAGACGCGATGCCAGTGGTGCTGGTCGCCGGCCGAAATGAGCACCCAGCCGTCCTTGCAGGGATAGGTGCCCGACGGAGGAGCCGCGGACTCGCCCCGCTTGGGCTCGATGCCCGCGCCGTGGTAAGCGGTGATCGGGATCTCCGTGTAGCTGTAACCGGTGTCGGCCAGGCAGGCGTCGATGGTCTGACCAACGCCCGAGGTCTCACGCTCGTGGAGCGCGGCCAAGGTTCCGATGGCAGCGTGGAGCGCAGTGGTCCGGTCGATGATGGGCACGCCGGCGCGGATGGGAGGCATCCCTTCTTCACCGGTCACCATGGCGATGCCGGACATGGTCTGGCCGATCGGGTCGTAGCCGATCTGTTCCCGGTAGGGGCCGAACTGACCATAGGCGGAAACGTTGACCATGATGATACGAGGGTTCAGTTCGTAGAGAACATCGTATCCGAAACCCATGGTGTCGATCGTGCCGGGGCGGAAGTTCTGCAGCAAGACGTCGGAGACCTTGACCAGCTTGCGGAGGACGTCCTTGCCCTGCTCCTTGCGGAGGTCGATGCTCAGGCTCTTCTTGCCGCTGTTGTACTGGACCCAGTAGGCGGACTGCTTGCGGACCCAGGGAGCGTGGTAGCGGGTCTCCTCGCCGCCGAGGCGTTCCACCTTGATTACTTCGGCGCCCAAACGGGCCAATACCTGGGCGCAACGGGGGCCGGCCTGATGGCGCCCCAAGTCGATGACGCGTATTCCGTCCAGAGGGCCTTTAACTTCTGGCATAACAGATTCTCCTCAATCGAATGCGTAAATCGGGTTACGAATGAAGTTGCGCCATTCTACGCCGGCAGGCTTTATTGGGCAAGAGAACCCGCGTCGGACGGTACGGGCGGTTGGGCAAACATCGATGCGTGACAGAGTGGTGCGCCGCACGGACATCAAGCGAACCGGTCGATCCCGTGCTAGCGGATTGGCCCGCCGGGCAGGCCAAACCGTGCCCGGAACAGATTTGAAACATTTTCACAATTTGTTCACGAATATCGGGCTAGTTTTCACTTGATTTTCACACTCGGCTGCTAATCTGGAAACACGAATGAGGACGAGGCCACGCGGGGTTGCCGACACCGAAAAGGGAAGCCTCCCTGCTCGTCCGCAGATGAATCACAAAAGAGGAGAAGACCGCATCATAGTCGCAACGAAAATCAGAACCGGCAGACGTAACTGGAAGCGGCTCGTCTTGACCATCGCGATAACCGCGTTGCCCGTGGCCATTCTGGGGCCGGTACTGATCCTATCGGCGGGATAACAAGACCGCGGCGCGACACCGGGAGGGACATCGCCGGATAGCGGTGGAAGAGGTCCAAATCGGGCCGGAAACAAGAACAAGCCGGTGGCTCTGATGGCGCCATAGAGCCTAGATCAGGGCCCTACCACATTACAGCAACGACGGGCGTGAATAAGCGCCGCAACATCAACACAAGCCCAGGGTTCCGCAGCAGATAGCTAAGGGGCCAAGATAACCAAATAATCCGCATAGGCGCGCCTCAGGCGGGGCCAGTGGGCGATAACGCTCGCTGGCCCTTTCTCACGTCGAAGAGGTCCAGTGTTCCTCGCGAAACGGGAGAGAGATTGGGGCGCAGACATCAGGACGACCCAACGCAGCCAAACCCCAAAGGGCCAGCGAGCAAACCGGACGTGGTCAGCTCGGCGGCGGCAGGAGATCCCGCCGACCTTGCAGACCTCGAACCGACCAACTCGGGACGGTCTGCGCTGGCGGGGGAATGCGCTGCGCGTCCAGCCCGCCCCACGGAGGCGCGAGCGCGGTTACGTGGTGGCCGCGGGCGGGGTAGGGCCTAACGATTGGATCAGAGACCTGGCTGAGATGTGTCGAAGGGTTTGACCCGTCTGCCCGCTGGACGGCCAGCGCCTCCACATGTGTCCAGAGTATTGGATGCGGAAATGGTGGAAAGGAGGGCTCCGCCCTTACCCGACCCAGTTTGTCATGCGAAGAGCGTAGCGACGCGGCAATCCCGCCGCTTGCACGACGTCTACTCAGCCGACGAGATTGCCACGCTTCGCTCGCAACGACATGGAGAAGGGCGCTCGGAACGGCAACGGACAGAGCGCTCGCAGTCACAAGGGACGGGGCGCTCGCAATGACAGTTTAAACGCGAGTGGGTATGCGTCAGGGGCTGAGCCCACGTTCCGCAATAAGACTTGCACGTTATGTACACACAAACGCACCGGATCTTCACTTGGTTTTCACAATTGATTGGTAACATCCATACATGGACGGGGACGAGGCAGGGTCGGGGTTGCTGGGCAGGCGCGGTATCGCCCGGCCCCGTCTATATTTGACGAAATGCGCAACGCACAGCCATCACCACCACCATACCGGCGACATTTGGGACGAAAACGGGCGCAATCGGAGACAAACATATCCATCAAGAGAGTTCCGCGCCGCTGGACTGCGGGATAACTTTGCCTTACTGGCAGGCAGGCGACAACCCGGGTGGAAGTTCCAAGTATCACTCATAATGATATATAATATTCATATAACGGATTGAGGGCTGTAACGAGGCCAGCATGATAACTAATCGAGGAGGTGACCATGAGTGCGCCGAACATATGCAACAGCAGGATGAAAACGCAGGCGACCAGAGGACGCAAGGGACTGTGGGTGTTGGCGTTGACCGCGATTATGCTTGTCACCGTAATGAGCCTGATGATCGCGTCGGCGGATCAGATTCCCTACGGGGCGACGCAGGTGTGGTCCGCGGAACCCGAAGGAGGAATAATTCCGGAGACGTCATCCCTGCTGGGGAGCCCCACCATCGGCGGCAACAACTACGGGCAGGATACGGGAAGCCTCCCCGCGGCCACACTGATACACGTTGGAGCGCGATAAGCCATTGCCGGCAGATCCATATCGTCGGCCACAACACCGGACCGAACCATTGGAGGTACCCAGCGATATCAATTCAGCACAATCGGAACCACCAACCCATAGCCCATAGATTGGAAGAGTCCGATAGGACTGATCGCGGGCATTGCCCAGGCTACACAAACTGGATTGGGGGAGAGGGTTACGGGCGGACCGAGGGCATTCCCATATCGACGGAGACGATAACTCATTATCCGGCCTGAGGTCCGCGGCGTCGGAAGACGCCACCGCAAATAACCAATCGAATTCGGCGCATAAGCCGACCCAGGGCCCAGCGGATAATGACGTCCGTTGGCCCTATATCTTGACTGCATTCTCTGCCGGAAGGCAAAACTCGCACGGAAGAACCCCGCGTCAGACAGGCCTGAATGGTAAAGCCAGATAACCGGTTGGTACGCAGAGTTAAGCAGAGGGGCCGAATAACGGGCTAACGGTGCAGGGCGCGGGGGTGTTGCATTTGGGAGGCCGTCTCAGCCGTCACACCGACGAACCGCTCGGGGCGGTATGGTCCGAGCACGGCGTCGGCCCGGGCGCCGTCGCAGATCTCCGATGCAGCGAGTTGGCTCAACGCGGGGGCAAGCGTGACCCCGCTGTGGGTGAGGGCCACGTACAGATTTGGAGCCTCGGGAGCGAACCCCATGACCGGATGGCCGTCCAGCGGCATGGGCCTCCAGCCAACGGGCACGGGCACAGCTTCGGCTCCGACCAATCCCGGCAGATGCTGACAAGCCCGGGCGAGCAGGTGATCGGCGTGGGCCTGGCTATCGTCCTCGGCCAGGCTTTCCTGATCGCCCTCGCCGATCATCAAACGTCCGTCCGGGCACTGCCTGAGGTGAATTTCGCGGCGGCCATCCTGCAGCGGGGGAGCGTATACCACGGGGACGTTGCGTAGGAGCGCCGGCATTGGCGTGGTGCGGATGACCACACCCGGGCTCTCGGCCTGGGGCACGTTGACGCCGGACAAGCTGGCAACCTCGGTGGTGGAAGTGCCGGCGGCAACAACCACGACATCGGCTTCAAAATCGCCACCGGTGGTAAGTACGGCGCTGATGGCGCCACGTGAGTTCTGGCGCAGGCCAGTCACCTGGGCGCCGGTCACAATGGCGCCCTCTAACTGCCTCAGCCGGTTGAGGCAGGCGTCAACCACCATCTGCGGTTCGACCTGGCCTTCGTTCTCGCTGTATTCAGCGGCGACGACGTCGCCGATCTGGAGGGCCGGCTCGAGTTCCTGAAGTTCCTCGCGGGAAACGAGACGGGAAGGATATCCCCATGACTGGAGCTGGTGGACGCGCGCCCTGAGGGCCCGTGCGGCCTCGGCGTCGGCTTCCCAAGAAACCTTGCCACCCCAGCGCAAACCCACGTCTTCACCCAGGGCGTCGGCGAATCGGGGCCACATCTCCAGCGACCGGCGGTTCAGGTTGTGGTAGCCAACCGGCTCCTTAGCGCCGGCGTTGATCCAAGCAAAGCTGTGGCTGGAGGCTCCGCTGCCGGGGTCGGACTTATCGATGATGGTAACGCGGGTGCCCCGGGAGGCGATGCGCCAAGCTATGGACGTGCCGACGATGCCGGCGCCGATGATCACGACATGGCAAGCATCCACGTTAACCTCTCCGCCCGCCACGCCTGGGGCCGCGGTTAAGAGAGCGCTCGAGAAGAGCGCGGACAGGTTCGCCTCGCACCGCCTCGATGTCGTCCTGATACTTCAGCATGATGCCCAGGGTGTCGTCGATGACCCCGGGTTCGAGTTCACGCATGTTCAGCGCCATCAACGCTGAGGTCCAGTCCAGGGTCTCGGAGACGCCGGGGATCTTATAGAGCTCGGTTTCCCGCAGTTCCTGGATGAAGCCGGTGACCTGCTGGGCCAACTGGCGCGGGGCGTCAGGGAGACGCGCGGTGACGATCTGGAGCTCCTTCTGGTAGTCGGGGTAATCGACCCAGTAGTAGAGGCAACGGCGCTTAAGGGCGTCATGCACCTCGCGGGTCCGGTTGGACGTGATCACGACCACCGGCGGGAAGGCGGCGTGAAAGGTGCCCAGTTCGGGAATGGTGATCTGGTAGTCGGCGAGCAATTCCAGAAGGAACCCTTCGAATTCCTCGTCGGACCGATCGAGCTCGTCGATCAGGAGCACCGGGGCACGATCCCGGCTCTCGTCTATGGCTTCCAACAGCGGGCGCTTGATCAGGAACTGCGGGCTGAACAGGTCGACGTTGGCGGCGTCACCCCCCTCGGTATCGCGCCGCGCTTCCATCAAGCGGATTTCCAGCAGCTGACGGGTGTGGTTCCATTCGTATACCGCGTGGTTGATGTCCAGGCCCTCGTAGCACTGTAACCGGATCAGGTCGGTATCCAGGCCAGCGGCCAGGGCACGGGCGATTTCGGTCTTGCCGACGCCGGCTTCACCCTCGAGGAACAGGGGGCGGCGCAATTTCAGCGCCAAGAAGATCGCAATAGCCAACCCGCGGTCGGTGATGTACGCCTGATCCCGCAGCAGGCCCTGCACGTCTTCGACGGAAGCAGGGGCGGGAGAATCGTGCTCAGCGTGGGATGCTGTCAAAGGTAGCTCCGAAGGGATAGTCTGCGTGGCCGAACTATTGTAGCGGATTTGCTCAGGAGCGGCGGCCGCGCAACCAGCCGGGAACAAAATCCTGAACGTGGGCCCGCAGAAAATCCCAGTGGTCGCCCAACTTGACCCGTTCCGCTTCGGTCAAACGGTCGTAGGTCCGCCCGAACTCCGGGAAATACCACAAAGGGAACACCCAGAAACCGTCGCCATCGGTATCGGCACCTTTGTGGGCCAGAGAGTCCACGATGCACCCGGTGGCGCCGGACACTTCCCAGGAGGCAACGGTGGTTCCTCCGTCGGCGATGGCCAGAGCTTCGACGAAAGCAGCGGAGCGGTCGTCACCGGAGAATGGTTCCATGATGTCCATGAGACGACGCTGGCGTTCAGCGTCATCTGCGGCGGGGCCAGCAAAGCGATGGGTGTGCCGGCTTTCCCAGTTTGCGCCCAAAACGGGAACCACGAGACCGCCGTCAGTGGCAATAGACGGCATGCCGGCGACCCGGGACCATTCCTCCGCCTTGGCGCGGGCGATGGCTTCGTGGGTGCCGCCGCTCTCATCAGGATCAGCGGTCACGCCGACATCGGCGGGCGACAGCCCACGAACCGGGAGGCCTTCCAGAAGCCACGCCAGCATGCGCTGCTTGTCGGCGTTTCCGGTAGCCAGCAGAATTTCGGGAACGGACACCGTAGACCGACGATCAGGAGGCGCGGACGCTGACGTTGATGGGCAGCCGGGCCACTTCGCTTCCGCCGATGGCGACGTGGAAAGCATGGGGGCCAGCCAGGTTGAACGTGACACCGTTGACCTCAGCGATGATCCGGGCGGTGGCGTCGACAACGCCGTCACGCGCTGGCAGCGTGATGTCCTGCTCAATGGGCGGGATGGCGTCCTGGGCATCCGGGGTCAGCAGGCGGATCACCATTCGCTTGTCGCCGGCTTCCACGACGGAATATCGCATGACGCAGACCACCACGAACCGTGGGTGGGTCATGGGCAGGGAAGCGCCCGAGACCCCGTCGATACCCACGCCAAGGGCGTGCAACTTGCCCCGGTCTTCAAGGGCAGAGTCGCACAGGAAGGCGAGATCGGTGGTCATTTACGGGGACAGGGTGTCTGACTAGTTCCCGTCTCCGCCCGCGCTGCCGAAAGCCATGCCAGCGGCCGCGGCGGCGGGAGGGACTATCGCGGGCGCGGCATTGAAGGCAGGAGTGCGCGCTTCCGGAGGCAACTGTTCCTCCCAGTCGGGGATCAACTGCCGCTTGGTGGTCTCCAGGGTCATGATGATGACCACGCCCAGGCTGCTGAAGGTCATAGAGAGGATGAACGCTGGCATATAGCCGATGAACTGGATGATGATGCCGGCAACCAGGGTGGAGATGAAGTGCCCCATCATGGCTCCGGAGATCTGGAAACCGTAAACCGTCGCCACCGGGCCCGTGCCGAAGTACTGCCGGTTGACCACCGGATAAGCCGACATCTCGCCACCAAAGCCCAGCCCAAAGACACAGGCGAACAGGTAGAACGCCCACACGTCGCCGGCGAACAGCAGGATAGCCACGGAGCCGGCCTGAATGGCCAGCGCGGCTGACATTATGAGCTTGCCGCCGATACGCTCGGTGATGATCGGCACGAGGAAGCGGCCCGCTATGCTGAAGACATTGATGAGCGTGAGAATAATCGCGGCGGTGGTGAATTCGATGCCGCGGTTGACGGCGAAGTCCACCACGAAAATCAGGACGATGCCGTGGCCGGCGCATCCCATGCCATGAATTACAGGCAGGTTCCAGAAGGCCCGGGTGTGCTTCATCTGGCGCTGGAAAACCTTGAGGCGGAGCCTGGACGCCTCGGCATTGAATCTCACGGGCGGCGGATCGGTGGCTGACGCTCCGTAGGCCAGCAATCCCTTTTCTGCAGGTTGGTTGCGGAAAAACGGCATCAAGCCCAGGGTGAGACCGCCGCCGACCAGACCGATCATAACAAAGGTGGCGGTCCAGCCGAAGTTGACCAGCAACAGCGAGTAAATCGGGGCCAACGCCGCCGCGCCAACGCCGCCGGCGGCCCACATGAGGCCGATGCCCAAGCCCAATCGGCGCTTGAACCAGGGGTTGACCGCGGCCATCAGCGGGACCATGGCAATAGACGAGGTCAGCGCCAGCATGACGCTGTACACGATGAAGAACTGCCAGACGTGGGTGATGAACCCGATCAGGATCATGCTCACGCCGAACAAGACCCCTCCGGCCATCAGAAGTTTTCGGGGTCCCAAGATGTCGCCAAACCTCCCGCTGAACGGGGAGGTCAGCGAGCCCACCAAGTAGTAGCCGGCCAACGCGAAACCGATGATGGCCGGCGACCATCCAAAGCGGCCGCCTTCTTCCAGAGGCATCCGCAGTTCGGGGACCATGATCCCGGCCGACATTGATATGGACTGGCCGAAAATCTGGACCACCGCCAAGATTGCGATGATTACCCACGCATAGTGAAAACCGCCCGTGGACCGACGCATACCATTAAATGTGGCCATTCAGTTGGAACTCCTGTGAGAGGGGATTGACGGCCAGTCAGTGCAGAGGGCACGCGACCAGGAAGGTCTTGCCCCACCAGGTCTCGGAAACAGGATCAGCGGAAGCCAATCGAGGAACCGAATCGGAGTCAGCGGCACCAGGCACCGATCCGGGCTGGTAAGGGGTGCCGGTAAACCCGGCGGTGGCGGTGTTGGCGAGGCTGGAGACGTCGGCGTCGCCGGAGGCAGAAACTGCCCAAGCACCGAAGAAGATGATCAGCATTATAGTGACCACCATCGCCCCGACGGAGGTCACTATGGCTACTTTGCGCCTAGCGTACTCAACCATAGGCTGGGATTGTACTCCTACCACCGCCGACGCGCCATTTGCGCGGGAAGCGCTTCCCGCGTCATTCGGCCAGGCTTTGCTGGAACACCTGGTCCCAGGCCAAGGCCCAAGGCGGGCGCAAGTAACCCAGGGCGCGCGCGTCGTCATACCAGACGGATAGAGGAGAGTAACGGGTGTAGGCGCCGCCGCCAGAAAGCTTGCATAGGCGCCCGAGGCAGTCCTCCGCCAGGCGGGCTACGCTTTCCTTCGCTAGAAGCAGTTCGCGTCGACCCGTGTTGGATTCTAGGCAGCGGATAGCGCCCTCCCACGCCTGGCCGATTAGCCACGCCTCCTGTTCGGCGTGGGCCCACTCGACCTGCTGAAACGCCCTCAAGCCGGGGTCGGATGCCATGCCGTTCTTGATGCGGGGGCGCACGAAATCCATGGCGGCATCAACCACGCCAACGATAACGGACGTGAAGGCCGCCGAGCCGAGGCCGCCGTTGGCCCCCATCAACTCGGCCTGGTGATTGGGCCAGGCGACACGAGTGGCCGGGAAACTGGAGAACTCGAAGGCGTGGCTGTTGGTAGACTTCATGCCGTGGCCGCGCCATTCGGCGGTAAGTTTCAACCCGGTGGCGCCGTCCCAGGGGTGATTGCGAACCTCCATGAAAAACAGGTCGGGAACGGTTTCTCCGGCGGCCAGGGCCCGGGTGGTCATAAACGACGTCAGGCCGGAGCCACTGCCGAAGTGTTTCTGGCCGGAAATGCGGTAACCGAACTCGCTCACGCCGTCAGGTTCGCAGACGCTGGAGGTGCGGGCAGTATCGCCTCCGGACCCGGGCTCGCTGACGATGGTGCCCCACCAGCAGCCGCTGTGAACGCTGTCGAACACCTCGTTGCGCTGCTTGACCCAGCCGTCGGAGAACGGTTCGGGCACCGCAGGCAACCGCCAAGACGACAGCACCAAGTGATGCATAGCGCTGGCCAGCGTGATCGACGGGTCGCCAGTGGCAAGCTTCCTCAGCATGGAGCAGATGGGCCTTGCGGATTGCTCCAGGGTTTGCCAGGTCCCGCCCAAATCCGTTGGAACGGCCATGAGCGGGACGCCGATCTGAGCCAATCGAGCGTAGTCAGCCGGGTCGGCCTCAGTACGCTGCTGGCGGTCGGCGCGTTCTTCGGCCCACTCGGCAGCCACGACGGGGGCCTGTTCCAAGATGGAGGCGATGGTCGTCATGTTGTTATTCTCCGTGGCCCGACAACACGCTTCAGCGGTTGGACGCCAACCAATTCACTTCAATCATCAAACCGGGCACCAGTCATGAAACCCGGCACGATCTCACTGCGGACAACGTTGCCGGTGATCGCAACGGCTCGCGCTAATGGCCGGCCGAGCGGCTACTCGACAGTAATGTCATATCCAACGATGGCGCTGAAGTTCTTGCGCATATTGTTGTAGCGCGGCTCGTGGGACTGGACCTGCCCGACGCTGTCAGTGGCCCGAGACATGATCGAATAACTACCGGGAGCAGCGTCCCAGACCCAGGACCAGCGGCGCCACATCCAGCGCTCCCCAGGTTCCTCCAGGCGGGCTGGATGCCAGGACTTGCCGCCGTCGCCGCTGACGTCAACCTGGGTAATGGCACCGCTACCGCTCCACGCGTAACCACGCACCACATGCTGACCGGTGGGCAGCGTAGACGTGTCGTCGTTGGGCTGGGATACGAGGGACTTCACGCCGATGGTGGTGATCAACTCTTTGTTGGGGTCGTCCGGCGAGTCGCCGTAGTAGTAGAAGTTGTAGTGGTACCAGCAATCGGGTTCGTGATCGAGGACCTCCAGCCGACGCAGCCACTTGACGGACCAGTTGCCGGACCAGCCGGGCACGAGCAGACGGATCGGCGCCCCGTGGAGATGCTCCAAAACCTGACCGTTCTGCGCATAAGCGAGGATAGTGTCGGGATGGAGAGCCTTCTGGATGGGAAGACCTTTGTCGTAGAAGAATGGGTCGGTGCCTTCCGCCGCAGAAGCGGGCACGCCGTCATCCCAACCCTCGGCGCGGATGTGGGTGGCGCGGCCGGTCAGCCCGGCTTCATTCAGGATGGCCGCCAAGGGCACACCAGTCCACTCGCTACCGGACAGGATCATGCGCTCCTGGGTGCGAGACGGACGGGTACCTTCGCCCTTGAAGTATTCGAAATAGGTGGCATCGCTGCCGGAGCACTCCATCACGGTGCGGACCGAGCGGGAAGGGAAACGCCGAACGTCGTCGTAGGAGAGGCGCAGGGGCTTTTTCACTTCCCCATCGACGGACAGGGACCAATCGCGAGCGGCCACCGGGTCGGGTATTCCGAAATGCTGGACGACGTAGTGCAACTCGGTGGGGGTGATCAATCCTTCCAGGTCCATGACCGGAGTGCGGACGCGTTCGGTTTTGCCATCGGGCCGGAGAAGGGTGATGGGTTCGACTTTTTTGTGGGGCCAACCGTACCAGGAGCCCGAGTTGTCGACGCCGTCAGGAGACTCAGCGCCGTCCATTTGCAAAAAGTCGGTCAGGGCGGCATCGCCGGCCTGGTTCTCCGGGGAATTCTGCTGGGTAGTCATTGGGTCCGCGTCTCCAAGGTTGGATGGCCGGCCCTGAGCCGGCGATGTGCCAGTTTCCCATGCCGGCGGCGCGGCGACAAGTGGCGAGCCGTGATTTGCCGGGCCTCTCTAAAGTCGCTTCTCGACAGCAATTCTTCCTGGGCCATGATTTGCCATTGCAGGGGGACGGGAACGGTGCTGAGCAGGAACCTGAATTCCTGTTGCGCAGGAACGGCGGGTTAGCTTCGGCAGGGCCACGGGCGATTTGACACGCGGCGCGGCCACGGGAACAATCTCTGGAGCCGGCACCAAGCAGGTAAGTGAGGAGATTCCAGTGACCACGCTGCACATCATTGTCGAGATATCGGAGCAGGTCCCTACGGGGCGCACAGAGTGGCGCGTTGACTGTGCCGAGTGCGAATGGTACGACATATTCGACGATCGGCGGCGCGCGGAGGACGGTGCAACGACTCACGTTGGACAGTCGCACGCGTCGGAAACGACGTACAACCGGATCGTGCAGACGTTGCGCATCGAACCCAATCCAGAAGAAAGCGACTTGATCGACAGCTCCAGCGAGTCAGGCCGCTAGCTGTTGCCCCGCATTTGGGATCCGCCAGGGAGAGCAGGACTCCATTGCGGCGACCACCGTGGGACAGTTCCGCTAACCAGCGGAGTACTTCTCTCCCAAGGCGGTCTCCCAGCGCAGGTAGTGCTGCATGTCGGCGTAGGTGCGATCCGGTCCGCTGAAAACCACGTCCGCAGGCGTGCGGGTGACCCCGGACAGACCTTCCTCCACCGGCAGCCGCACCGCCTGCCATGAGGTGACACCGCCGGCCAGGGCCCTCGTGTTGGAATAACCGATTTGCCGCAACTTTGCGGCTGCCAGCAGAGACTGGCGTCCGTCGACACAGGTAACTACGATGCTGGCGTCATTCGACCTGACGTGGTCCGTGATCTGCCACTCCAGCCACCCGCGCGGGACCCAGCGAGACCCGGGCACGTGACCACGAGCGAATTCCTGACTGGTGTCCACGAATATGATCAAATCGGGACGGTTTTGATCGAGGTCCCTGGCCGAAACGGTGGGCACCGCGCGACGGGCCTCCGCCAAAAGCTCGGACTCGGTATCGCCGGCGATGGAGCCGTCGTTCATAGCCCCGATGCTCATGCCAGATTCCAAAGGACGGCCCGCCGCGACCCAAGCCTGGGTGCCGCCGTTGACAGCGTAGACCTCCTGGTGTCCGAGCTGACGGAACCAAGACGCAGTCAGGACAGCCCTGGCCTTGCCGTCGCAGCAGAACACGATCGGGGCGTTCTTCACCACCGCAACATCATCGCTGCGCTGGACGCACTGGCCGCCGGGGAACCATCGGAAACCCGGAATTCGGGCGCGGTCATATTCTTCGGAGGTGCGGACGTCGATGAAGTAGATGCTCTCGGTCACGCTGCGGTCGGCCATGGCGTCGAGACCGGCGATCTCCAAGAAGCGCACGCCGTCTTCAATAGCGCACCGTTCAGCGTAGGCTTCCGCCGCGGCTCGGCCGTTCTCAGATACGTTGGGCAGGCGGTCCCGAGTGGCGCCGGATTCCAGATCGTAGCCGGCCAGCACCCAGCCGGACGTGCCGTTTTTAAGACCGACCACCTGGTGGTTCAGGGCCATGCGTTGAAGGACACGGGTCCCGATGATGCTCCGGGTGCGTCCGGCGCAGTTGACCACGACGGTGGTGTCCGGATCCAACTCTGCGGTGATGTCGGTGATCCGGAGAGCTAGTTCACCGCCAGGCATGCTGCGGCCACCGGGTATGCAGAAACGGCGGTATTCCTCGGGAGTTCGCGTGTCGAGGATGACCATTTTTTCGCCGCGATCCATGCGGGCGCGCAATTCAATGGCATCAATCTCGGGCACGTGGTGTACGACCTCGACCTTCTCACCAAAGTCCTTACTGGGAACGTTGACTCCCCATTCAGTGGGGTAGTCCAAACTCATCCAACGGTTGATGCCACCGTTGAGCCAGCCGACGTTGTCGAAGCCCATCGCCTCGACCGTGGCCACGGCCTGGGAGACTCGACGGCCGTCGTCATCGCACAACACAATCAACGTGCCGGGATGGGGGACGGCGGCGTTGAGGTCGAATTCCAACCTCCTGCGGGGAATCAGGGTGCTTGCCGGGATGTGGCTGGTGTTGTATTCACCGGGTTCGCGTACGTCAATCAGGGCAAAAGGGGTAGTTTCGTTGAACAACTCGTTGAGTTGTTCCGGACTAAACGGCTCAGCCATCAGCGCATCTCCGTCGACCACGTCTACGTAGTTCCGATCATAACAATCAGCAGCAGGCCACGCGAACGAGGGCACCGACGATATCGTCGACGCGGGCCTCTACAGTCCGCTCGTTGTCTGTCCGAAAGTATACGGACTGCCATGCCATTTATTTTCGCGCCGCTGGAAGTCGGTGCAGGGCGGGCGAAAGGTATAACTTGTAGAAGTCCACAGGCTAACCATGGACTAAAAACGATGAGTTATGAGGTTAAGTATACACGCGGGGCGTGAATGGGCGCCCCGTGTGACAATGCCGGGTCAGCAGTTGTCATACTTGTCGGTCTTCATCTGCCGGATGGCGCCGGTTTCCAGGTCGTAGCGCACCCGCTCGAGGCCGCGGAGGTCCTGACCGTAGACGTGGACCTCGACGGTGGGGCGGTCGGTGAAGTTGTCCATCTGGTGGATTTCGTCGACTTCAGGGATGAGCAGGCTGATCTCCCCCGGCTTCACCACGGCGGAGCGATCCCGCTCCAACTGGGCCCAATCTTCGCGCTCGCGGTCATCGGCGCGGCGGAAACGGGTTTCGGTTAGGGCATTGTCCATCACGCCGATCATGCCCCAAGTCCGATGATCGTGTGGGGCAGCGTGGTCGCCGGGACCCCACACGACGGCGGTGACCAACAGGCCGCATTCTGGGCTGTGGTGGAGCAACCATGAGCCGTGATTGGACCGGCCTCCCGAACCGACAGGCAGGCGGAAACGTTCGGGTATGGCGCCGGGATTAGCAATGAGCCGGGCGAGGCAATCTGATCCTTTGTCGAAGATCTTCTCCTGATTCGGCTGAGAAACCAAGAGTTCTTCCATTTCATGGACAAAATCGTCCAGTGCGTATTTGACGGCGACCATGTTGCCCTCCTCGGCAAATCTAATGCCCGAAGTGTACCCGCCTCATGCCGCGAGTGGCAACACACAGGCAACGTGTTGCAGATGCGTCACAATAAAGGGTGCCGTGTTCTCCAAAATCGGGGTCGCAGATGGCACGACATCGCGTTCAGCCAGATGTAGTGAAGGCGGCGCATACGCGCTGCTATACTACGCGATCGAGTTGCCTCAACTCGAATATTGGCCCGATCCACCTGCGGAGGGAATCCACAATGGCCAACCCCATCAAGATTTCGATGCGCGTGCCAGGCACATCGCCGATACCCGACCTTCTGAGGATGATAGGTCAGATTGAGGAAGCGGGGTTCGACGGCGCGGGGATCCTGGACAGCCAGATGATCTGCCGTGACACCTTCGTGACGATGGGCATGGCGGCTAACGCCACCAGCAAGCTGCAATTGTTCCCGGCGGTAACCAACCCGTTCGGGCGAATTCCGTCGGTATTGGCCGGAGCGGCCCAGACGGTTGCCGAAATCGCTCCGGGCCGAACCAAATTCATCATCGGCACGGGCTACACCTCGGCCAGCACCATCGGGCGCCGGCCGGCCACGTTGCGGCAGATGCGTCGTTGCATCATGGAAGTGAAAGCGCTGCTGGCAGGGGAGTCGGTGGAATACGACGGAATGACCAACCGATTGGACTTCGCGGGGAGCGACGGCGGGCATGGAGTCCCCGTGCTGATGGCGGCGTCGGGCCCACGCTCACTGGAATTGGCGGGCGAGGTTGCCGACGGAGCGCTGGTGCTGGTCGGGTACACGCCAGGGATCGTCGGGAAGGCGCTGGAGCACCTGGAAACCGGAGCAAAACGGAGCGGCCGGAAGCTGGACGATCTGGACGTGATGTTTGCGGTGCGCACCTGCGTGGCGGATTCCACCGAAGAGGCCCGACGGCTTGCCCGACCGGTGGCGGTGCACTGGGCGTTCCTCTGGGGCGGGCCCAACTGGCTGCCTTACTCGGGACTGGACATTCCCGATTACGAGGTCCCGCAGGCGGTGCGCGATGTTTATCCCGACCTTGGCCACGCGCCAAACTGGGAAGAAGCAATCGAGCTCACGCAGTTTGTAGACGACGATGTAAACGGGCAACTGTGCGACGCTCTCGGACTGATTGGAACGCCGGAATACTGCACCGCGCGGATCAAGGAGATGGCGCAACACGGGGTCGAACAGCTATACCTGATGCCGTGCCTGACGTTCGCTTTGCCCGAAGCCGAAGTGCAAGCTTTCGGAAACCACGTGATACCGGCGCTGGCCGCAGCGTGACCGTTGGTGGGCTGACATCGTAGACCGGGCGACACAGTGGTCAGCGCCGGGACGAGTGGCCCTAACCCCCACAAATTTTGCGACGGCGAGGAGTTTAGCGACTCGGCAATCCCGTCACCTGGACGGCGTCTCCGACGCCAACGAGATTGCCGCGCTTCGCTCGCAATGACAGCTTGAACGCACGCGGATATGCGTACGGAAGGGTGGCCCGGTTGACGGTTTCTCGCGCGGACCAACGCGGCGCTAGGCGAGGTACGCGACGAGGAATGGCGGCGGCGAGGTACGGACAGGCCGCGAGATTGCGCGCGACGCGTTCTTGACGGGGGCGGAACATCACGCCATTCCGGTGCAGCGATTGTGTTGTCTGGTGCGGAGGCTATTTGCTAAACCGAAGCCAAGGTGAAACCCACATGGGTGTCGGGTAGAATTGGGGGCAATTGAGAAGGTCTGTTGGGGAATCCGAGGGGGTTGCTGTTGGGCATGTCGGAGATGGGGCCACTGCTGGAGCGGTGGCGCATGGACGAGGTTGAGGTACGACGGCGGATGTATCGGGCTCCGACGCCACGGGAACGGGAACGGTGGCACGCGCTATGGCTGCTGGTGCAGGGTTGGACCGCGGCGGCGGTAGCTCGGGCGTTGGAAAGGGATGCCCACACCATTGGCGAGTGGGCCACGGCATTCGCGGAGGGCGGTCCCAAGGGGCTGGTTTTTGAGCAGACCGGAGGTTCCCCCCGCGTTGGACGGAAAGCAGCAAGTCAAGTTGAAGACGGCAGTGCAGGAACCGCCGTCGCAGGCGGGCATCGACCTTTCCAGCTGGAACTGGAAGGCGGTGCGCCGGTATGTGGGGGAACGCTTCCGGCAGGTACTGAGCCGGAGCAGTTGCCTGAACTATCTGCACCGGTTGGGGTTTGTGCTGAAGCGGCCCAAGAAGCGATTGGTCAAGGCGGACCCGGCCCGGCGGGAAGCCTTCGTGAGGGAATATGCTGCTCTGCGGGCAGCAACACGACGGACGGGAACCAAGATATTCTTCGCTGACGAGGCCCACTTTCGGGCGGATGCGGACCTGCGGGGCAAGTGGGCGCTGCGGGGAGAACCGGCCTTGGTGGACTCCACCAGCCCGCGCCGAGGCGAGAAAGCCAGCTACTACTCGGCGGTGTGTCTGGAGACCGGCGAGGTGGAGGTGATGGAACTCGATGGCAACAGCAACGCGACTACCTCCACTGCCTTCCTGCGACAGCTTCGGGCGCGGCACACCGAACCACTGACGGTGATTTGGGACAATTCGCCAGCCCATCGGGGCGACGCGCTGCGAGCTTACCTGACCACGCCCGGCTTGAACCTGCGCCTGGTGAACCTGCCCAGCTACAGCCCGGACTTCAACGCCGACGAAGCGATTTGGGGTTGGGTACGCCCGGAGGTGACCGCGAACTTGTGCCTGGGGACCAGGGCCGCGGTTCAGGAGAAGGTGGGCGACTTTTTCGCAAACTTGGATGGCCGACGAGAGGAAGTCAAGTGCCGATGCCGAACCGTCCTCCAGGCTCGCGCGGCAGAACTGACCGGCAGCGCCCAAGCCGATTTTTACGGCCCTGCGAATGTAGAATTCACCTTGGCTTCAGTTTAGTCTCAAGCGCCGGGCGCAAGTAACGAGGTCCGGGACGCCACCGGCAGGTCGGCGGCGGAGCAGGTATGAGGCGAGCACGTGACTACAGCAGATCGGTTCCAGGACTACAGTCTTGACGCGGACATCTTTGACGAGATGTTTCACGCCGACGGGCGCACCAGGTACAACTGGCAGGGGCTCCAGCGCACGCTGACCGACCTTTCCGCCGAAGAGTTGATGGCTATCCAGGAAAGGGTGACGCGATCATTTTCCAACGAAGGGATTACCTTCACCGTGTACGGGGACGAAGAAGCCGACGAACGGATCATCCCCATCGACTGCGTGCCCCGGTTGGTCGCCGAGTCGGAGTGGCGTGGATTAGAAGCGGGTTTGGCGCAACGTCTGGGGGCGCTGAACCTATTTTTGCAGGATGTGTACGGGGAGTCGCGGGTCACCAAAGACGGAGTGATACCGGCGGACATGGTACTGGGCTGCCCGCAATACCGTCTGGAAATGCGGGGATTCACTCCGCCACAGGCCATCTGGGTGGCGATATGCGGCACCGACGTGGTGCGCACCAACGACGGGTTCCGGGTGTTGGAAGACAACCTGCGGGTCCCCTCCGGTGTTTCCTACATGATTGCGAACCGCAAGGCGGTGAAAACGAGCCTGCGACGACTGTACCGTGCCTCCGAGTACTGGATGTAGAAAACTACGGGCGTCTTCTCCTGGACACACTGCGGGAATTGGCCCCAAGAGAACGAGCCAACCCGAGTATTGCGCTGCTCACGCCTGGCGTGTACAACTCCGCTTTCTACGAGCACATGTTCCTGGCCCACGAGCTGGGCGCGGAGCTAGTGGAAGGACGGGACTTGGTGGTCGACGACGGTTTCGTCTACATGAGGACCACCACGGGCCTTCAGCGCATCGACGCCATATACCGTCGGGTAGACGACGACTTCCTCGACCCGATGGTATTCCGATCCGACTCGGTGCTGGGGGTTCCCGGCCCGATGGACGCGTATTTGAGTGGGAACGTTGCCCTAGCGAACGCGCCGGGAACGGGCGTCGCCGATGACAAGAGCGTTTACGCCTACGTTCCGGGCCTGATCCGGTACTACCTGAGCGAAGAGCCGTCGCTTCAGAACGTCGAAACGTACCTCTGCCGGCGTCCGCAGGAACTCGAATACGCGCTGGACAACCTGGACAAACTGGTGGTCAAACGGGTCGGAGAATCGGGCGGCTACGGGATGTTGGTGGGCCCTCACGCCACGCCACAGGAACGGGCGGAATACGCGGAGCAGATTCGGTCCAATCCGGCGGACTTCATTGCCCAACCCACGCTGGCCCTGTCCCGGTCGCCCTGCCTGATCGACGGCAAGTTCGAGCCACACCACGTAGATCTCCGGCCGTTCATATTGCATGGACAGACCACACGGATAGTGCCGGGAGCCTTCTGCCGTGTCGCCCTGCGACGGGGCAGCCTGGTGGTCAACTCAAGCCAGGGAGGCGGCGGCAAGGACGTCTGGGTCCTGGACGAGTAACCGAGTTGCTGGCTCGAAGCGCACAGGGACTGTACTGGATGGGCCGCTACCTGGAACGGGCGGACCACCTATGCCGCCTGCTCCAGCTTCAGACCGAGGCACTAGTCGACCGCCCGGTCAGCGAAATTTATTCCGGCTGGCGACGCATCTACAACAGCCTGGACCGAGTGCCGCCGGGCGGGGACCTGGAAGCGGTGACAGCGGATTCCGACAATGCGACGCAGTCCCAGGGATCAGAGGGAGGTAACCGGCAGCTGCCGGCGCAACACCAGGTGGACGACGAGTACACCCTGGCCGATTCTTTCACGCTGGCGGACGACCTTACTTTCGAGAGTACGAACGCCGGTTCGATGTGGAGTTGCTTCGCCCTGGGCAGGGAAAACGCGCGACAGGTGCGACATTGCATCAGCGCGGAGATGTGGCGATCGCTGAACCTGACGTATCTGAAGCTCCAGCGGACCAGCATATTGGACATCTGGCAGGCGTCGCCGGAGAACTTTTATACGCAAACGGCTGAGGACATAGAAACATTCATGGGGGTGGCTGCGGCGACGATGTACCGGGGCGAAGGGTGGCACTTCATGCTGTTGGGAAGGTTCATCGAACGGTCCCAACTGGCGGGCAACCTGCTCATGGCACAACTGGAGGTCGACGAAGGGGCAACCGAACATACGGAGGCGGACTGGACCACCCTGCTTCGGGTCTACCACACTCAGGAGGCGTACATCCGCACGTACGGAGTGGAGATCCGGTTGGAGCAGGTTCTCGACCTATTGGTCACCGATCCGCTGTTGCCGGACTCGATGCGGCGCGCCCTGGATACGGTATCCGAGGAACTAGCGGCGGTTGGGCCCGGCCCAGACCAGGGATCGAGCGCGGCGGCGAACCGAATGGCAGGCAGACTCAGATCGCTGGTTTTGTACGAGTGGCCAGACACGGCCGACAAACCACGGCTGCTGGGCCGCATGGCTAACCTCGGCGGGCAGTTGCATGGCCTCGTCAACGCGGTCTATTTCGACTACTGACAGTGGACTGATGTAGCGGGTTGAGATTGGCTGCGACAGCCGCACACACGACAGTCTCGCGGGGAGGCGTCGACTCCCGTGCGCAATACGAGTGGCGGGTATCCACGGTTTTGCGCAGCGATCGTGCTGACACTCAAGGTGCCAAATGCTATAATCATGGTTGCGTTTTCACCAATTCAGGAGTTTCTAACTTGCGTCATTACGAACTGGTAACAATTCTGAGCCCGATGCTGAATCAGGACGAAGCATCGGCCACATGGGACGAGATCAAGTCGTTCATCGTCAACCGGGACGGCGATATAACCGCGGAGCAGATTTGGGGCACCCGCCGGCTGGCGTACCCGATCCGCAAAGGGAACTACAATTTCCTGGAAGGATCGTACTACCTGAGTACCTTCACCGTGGATAATTCGTTCAATCTGGAATTGGACAATTACCTGCGGCTGGACGAGCGGGTGTTGCGATCGCTGATCTTAAATTGCGACGGGCCTCTGCCGGACAAGCCGGCGCCAGGTCCCCTGACTGCCCCCTCGCGGTATATCCCGCCGGGACGTGGTCGACGCCAGGACGGAGGCGCGCCGTCCCCCGATGCCCCGGGCAGTTTCGCGGAGCGCCGGCCAGGTGTGCCGCCGGCCAGTCCCGATGCGCAGGCTGCGCCGGCGCCGAGTCCAGAAGCCTCGGCCGTGGCGGCGGCTACACCCGGACCTACTGATTCAGCGCCTGCTCCGGCCGCGGAGAACATTGCCGAAGGCGTAGCGACGCCTGAACCGGCTGCGACGCCTGAACCGGCTGCGACTCCTGAACCGGCCACTACTCCTGAACCGGCCACTACCTTTGAGCCGACTCCCGCACCGACCGACGCCGCAGGGCCAACCGCTACCTTTGATCCGACTCCCGCACCGACCGACGCCGCAGAGCCAACCGCTACCTTTGATCCGACTCCCGAGCCGACCGACGCCGCAGAAACGGCGCCCGCACCCAAGCCGCCCGCCGAAACCGATGGGGACGCGCAGGCGTAATTTCCCGTGAACAAGATCATCATAATCGGAAACCTTGGTCGGGACCCGGAGATGCGGTACTCCACGTCGGGCAATCCGATGACGTCGTTCAGTATCGCTAGCAACCACCGGTACACGACGGCCGCCGGGGAGCGGCGCGAGGAAACCGAGTGGTTCAACTGCACCGCTTTCGGGCGGCTTGCCGATACCTGTAACCAGTTCCTCACCCGTGGCCAACAGGTTTACATAGAAGGACGGCTTCGTTCCCGCCAGTACGATCGTCGGGATGGAACGCCCGGATTTTCTCTTGACGTGACCGTAACCGACATGCAAATGCTGGGTCGCCGGGAGGACCAGATGGTTGACGGTGGGTACGGCGCACAGCAAGACCGTAGCTACGGGGGCCGACCCGACAACAGCGGGCAAGGCGACCAGGGCGGCGGATACGATGACCGGCGCGGGGCTGGTTACGGAGCTGGAAACCCCAGCGAACCGATGGAAGTTGACGACCTGCCCTTCTGAAACCTACGCTTTCGAACACCAGGCAACCGGAGGAACCCTTAACCATGACTACGCCAGAATCCGCACCGCCACCCCAACCCGCCGCACCCGCGCCGGCTCCGGCCACAGGTGGTGGTAGCCCCGGAGCCCCTGACCGCGGTCCCATGGGCGGTGGCCCCCCCGGGGGACCTGGCGGGCGGCCAGGCGGCTTCGGTGGTGGCCCTCCCGGGGGACCTGGCGGGCGGCCAGGCGGCTTCGGCGGTGGACCTCCCGGGGGACCTGGCGGGCGGCCAGGCGGCTTCGGCGGAAGGCCACCAGGCGGCCAGGGCGGACGACCTCCAGGACGCGGCGGACCACGTACCGGTGGTCGAGGCGGCGGACGACGATATGGACCGCGCCGGCGGGTGTGTGCCTTCACGGTAGAAGGGGTTACCCCCGATTACAAAGACGTTGACCGATTGCGACGGTACATCTCCGATCAGGGGAAGATCGAACCCACCCGGAAGACCGGCACCTCTGCGAAGAACCAGCGGCTTTTGGCTCAGGCAATCAAACGAGCCCGTTACTTGGCCCTCTTGCCCTACGCACCCGAGCACAGCATCAACGTCGGGATGCGTTCGGGCCGTTAATCAGCCCACCCCCGATGCTAAACATCTCGCTGCCCTGGAAGCGTAGCACCGCCGAGGTCGACGAAGCTCCACCCGAACCGACCAGGCGACGTCCGGTTAGGAACGCTGCCGGTCGCAGCCGGCGATTGGGCACGAACAACCCGGGCGCTGCCCAGGCTGTTCGCACCCGGCGTGGGCTGGAATCCCGACGGCAACGTATCGCGATTGCGGTGGGAGCAGTACTGATACTGGTGATCGTCGGCGTGGTGCTGGCGGGCGTGTATCAGCAGTTCATCCACCCGCCACGCGTCATGGCCGGCGAAGTCAGGGGTGTACACTTCACCATGGGCGACTTGGTTGAGCGGATCCGCGTGCTGCAGGGAATCAATCGTTACCAGGGCGGACAGGTGGATTTCAGCCGGATACCGTTCCAATTGCTGACGGACCTGCTGCACGCCGAGATATTGCGCCAGGCGGCGCCCGGTCTTGGCATAGACGTCACGGACGCGCTGATCGACGATGCGATCAGGAACCAATTCCGACCCGAACCCGGGACAGGACAGGAAGTAACCGACGAGCAATTGGACTCGGAGTTCGACAACACTTACAAGAATTTCTTGACCCAGGTCAACCTGACGGACGACGCCTACCGCCGGATCATGGAAGAGCGGCTGCACCAGAGCACGTTGTTCGGCATCATGTTGGGTTCTCTACCGGAGGAAGCGCCACAGGTAGAACTGCAGGCCATCGCGCTCAGCCTGAACTCCACGGCCTCTCCGGAGGCAGTGCGCGAGCGTTTGGAGCTGGGCGAGGATTTCGGATCCGTGTCCCGAGAGATTTCCGGATCGGAAGGATACATCGGTTGGGTGCCTGAAGGAGCCTTCCCAGAGTTCGACAGCTACGTGTTCGGCGAAACCGAAACCGCCGAAGACGGCACCGAAACGCGCAAACCCGCCTTGCTCGAACCCGGCGAGATATCCCCTCCGATCTACCAGGAGGAAACGATTTTCATTATCCAGACCATCGGCGGACCGGAAACACGCGATGTCGAGGCGCAAATGCTTTTCCAGATGGCCAGCGCGGCGGTCGAGCGATGGAAAGACGACCAGTTACAGCGCGGATCTGAAGATGGATGGGTAAAGATCAACTTCAACAGCAACCGGTACGCGTGGGTGACGGACCAGGTCCGACTGACGCGGCCGCGGGTCACTCCCCAACCCCAGCAGTAGGGTTCGCAAGGACCTCAAGACGTCCGCGAAACCAATCCAGCATCGCGAGACAGTCCGCTACTCCCCGTTGAGCCAACCAGACCGCAGTATTTCGAAATGCCCGGCGCGACGGAATCAATAAACATCGGCCTGATGGGTTTGGGTACCGTCGGGGGCGGCGTTGCTGCGGCTTTATCGGGCAACGCAGAAGAGATCCGACGGAAGACCGGGCGCACTGTTCGATTGAGGCGAGCGCTGGTTCGCGACGCGGGGAAAATTCGCGAACCGTCGCCCCCGCTGGGAGTCCTGACGACCAATCCGGAGGATATTCTCGCCGACCCCGATATCCACGTGGTCGTTGAGGTAATGGGTGGAGACTCACCGGCGGGTGAATACCTAGAACGGGCCCTGGCCGGCGGGAAGCACGTGGTCACCGCCAACAAAGAGGTGATGGCCCGGCGGGGCGCGGCGCTCCTGGCACTGGCGCAGTCACGACGCGTGAATCTCCTGTTCGAGGCATCCGCCGGCGGTGGGATCCCCATCGTCGGCTGTTTGATGTCCCAGTTGCTGGCAAACGACATCCGCTCGATACGTTCCATCATCAATGGGACCACCAATTACATACTCACCCGGATGGCGCGCAGCCAGACCCCATTCGCCGAGGCCCTGGCCGAAGCCCAGAGCCGGGGATACGCCGAGGCCGATCCGACCAACGATGTTGAAGGGATTGATGCCGCGTACAAACTCTCGGTACTGGGCAGTTTGGCGTTTCACCAACCGATACCCCACGGGGCGATCCACACCGAGGGCATCAGCCGTCTCGCTCCCGAAGATTTCCGCTATGCCGCTGAGTTGGGATACGCCATAAAATTCCTGGCGATCGCGGCTGCCCAACCGGACGGGACCGTCCAAGCGCGGGTTCATCCGGCCCTAGTTCCCGAGGAACATCTGCTGGCCAAGGTAGACGGCGTGTATAATGCCGTGGAAGTGACCGGCGACCTGTGTGGTCAGATTATCCTGCACGGGCAGGGAGCCGGACGCGACGCCACGACCAGCGCCGTGATGGGCGACATCCTGAACGTGGTGAGGAACATCGACAGCGCCGGCGCACCACCGCTGCTACCGGTTTCAAACGGTCGCAGCCAACAAGCCGGGGACGCCATTCGACCCATCGCCGAACTTTCCAGCGCGTACTACCTGCGACTAACGTGCGCCGACCAAGCCGGCGTGCTGGCACAGATAGCACGGTTGCTGGGTGACGGCAACATCTCCATCGCCACCGTGATTCAGAAGGATACCGACCCCGGCAGCGGCACCGCCCAATTGGTCATCACCACGTATCCCTCCCGGGAGGCCGACGTGCAGACCGCCCTGGCGGCGGTTTCGGAGCTAGATGTGGTGGTGAGTGTGGACAATCTGATCCGTATCGAACAGTAAAGCGACCGCAGACAAAGACCCAACGCATCGACAATACTTACAAGGCACGACCGTGGCACCAGACTGCCAAACGCGGTAGAAAATGGGCGTAGGCGTTTTACAACAATACCGGGACCTGTTGCCGGTGAATGAAGAGACGCCCATCTTTTCGATGGGCGAGGGTGATACGCCGCTGGTGCGGTCCCGTCAACTGGGGCCCGAATTGGGTTGCCCTGACCTGTTCTTCAAGCTGGAGGGTTGCAATCCCACCGGGTCGTTCAAAGACCGGGGCATGGTGGTGGCCATGGCGAAAGCGCTGGAAGAGCGCAGCGTCGGCGTGATGTGCGCCTCCACGGGCAACACCAGCGCTTCGGCCGCGGCCTATGCCGCCTATTGCAACCTGGCCGCCTGGGTGTTGATTCCCAAAGGCGAGGTCGCGCTGGGAAAGTTGGCGCAAGCCGTGGCGTACGGCGCCCGGATACTCCTGGTAGATGGCAACTTCGATGCGGCCCTGGCGCTGGTCAGAGAGTTCACCAAGAACAATCCGATCACCCTGGTCAACTCGGTGAATCAGCACCGGATCGAAGGGCAAAAGACCGCGGCGTTCGAGATATCCGACGTGCTGGAAGATGCGCCGGATTACCTGTTCATTCCGGTGGGAAACGCGGGCAATATCACGGCGTACTGGCGCGGGTTCGTCGAGTATCACCAGCTGGGCAAGAACGAAACCCTGCCGAAGATGATGGGTTTCCAGGCCGAGGGTGCGGCCCCGATCGTACTGGGCAAACCGGTCCTGCATCCGCAGACGATAGCGTCGGCCATACGCATCGGAAACCCGGCGAGTTGGAAGTCCGCCGAGCGGGCGCGAGATCAGTCGGGGGGCGTCATCGACGCGGTGAGCGACGATGAGATTCTTGACGCATACCGGCTGCTGGCCTCGCGGGAAGGCATTTTCGGAGAGCCGGCTTCAGCAGCCTCGGTGGCAGGGCTGCTGAAGTTGAAGCGCGACGGCCTGGACCTGACGAGAAAACGGGTGGTCTGCATCATAACGGGCAGCGGACTCAAAGACCCGGACATGGCGGTGAGCAGCACCCAGGCCGACACGGTCGAAGTTAAGCCCAACCTGGAAGCCATTGAGACCGCCATACTGGGGACGCTGCCCGCCAGATGACCAGCACCGGACCCAAAATGAACCTTGCGGCCATAGAGGTCGCGGTGGGCGCGATCCTCAGGTACATAGACGAGGACAGCGGGCGCGAGGGCCTGTGGCGCACTCCGGAACGCGTCGCTGAAATGTACACGGAACTGTTCTCGGGCGTGGGGTTGGACCCGGCTGCGGAGATAGACGCGATCTTTTCCGATGACGTGACCCACGACCCAGTGCTGGTAGCCGATCTGCCCTTCTACTCCATGTGCGAGCACCACTTGCTGCCCTTCTTCGGACGGGCGAGCCTGGTCTACGTACCAGACCTACACATCGCGGGAATAAGTAAAATAGGCCGCGCCCTGGACACAACGGCACGGCGATTGCAGGTCCAGGAGCGCCTGACCGCGCAACTGGCTGATGCCGTTATGTCGCGGGTGCAACCCCTCGTAGTCGCTTGCCGTGTGGAGGCAGAGCACCTGTGCATGTCGATGCGCGGGATCCAAAAGCCGGGGCACCGTGTCGTCACCACAGCCATACGGCACGCGCCCAGTGGCGGGGCAAATGGCACCGCTCCGGCGTATTCTGCGAATGAACTGTTGAGCCTTCTGGACAACCGAGGATGACCGGCCCTACGCTATGACAACAACCTCTCCAGCAACCCCCATCACCTCGTTTGAGGAAATCCGGCAGCAATGGCAGGAGTTGCTGGGTCGTTCGGTGGTCAACAACCTGTACATCACGCCCACGTGGCAGGAACTCTGGTGGAGCGCCTTCCAGGACGGCCGGTCACTGGCGGGATTTTACCTGACCGACGCTGCGGGCCAACTCACCGCGCTGGCTTCGCTGTCGCGCTGCGGCGACAATTTTTCGTTCGTTGGCAACAGCGACACCTTCGACTACAACGACTTCGTCATCGCCCACGGCACAGAGCCGACGTTTTTTTCCGCATTGTTGGACGCAATCGACTCCGAAGGCGGCCGCCAGCTTGACCTGTATTCCGTGGGGGAAGACTCTCCAACATTGGCGATGCTCCCCAAACTGGCGCGGGCACGCGGATATTCGGTGGACATTTCCGAAGAAGACGTTGCGCCACGCATCTATCTGCCTCCCACTTGGGACGACTATCTCGCGGGGCTGAGCAAGAAGGACCGACACGAGCTACGGCGCAAATTACGTCGGCTCGAGGGCCATGAGAATTGGCGGTGGTTCTGCGTTTCGGACCCCGGAGTGGCAAGCGATTGCGCGGACACATTCCTGGAACTGATGCGAAGCAGCGATCCGGCAAAAGCCGAGTTTCTCACCGCCGATCGGGAAGCGTTCTTCCGACAGCTTATTGCGACGACGGCGAACCAGGGAGTGCTGCGGCTCTTCATGATGGAGATGGACAACAAACCGGTGGCTGCGTCACTGTGCCTCGATTACGACGGGGTGCGGATGCTGTACAACAGCGGGCATGACGTGGAATATCGCTACTACAGTGTGGGGCTGCTGCTCCACGCGCTGTGCCTGCGCGATGCGCTGGAACAGGGATATCGATATTTCGATTTCCTGAGAGGGAACGAACCCTACAAGTACCGGCTTGGTGGCCGGGACCATCATCTCTATCGCATCACCCTCCAGCGCACGGATGCGCTCGGTGTAGGCGGCGGGTAACGACACTAATCAGAAACACCCCTTTGCTAAAATTCAGAACATCCTGATTGCGCATATCATATCTGTATGTGTCGACCGTCGCAGGAGCGCCTTGCCTTGATATCTGACTGTACACCGCGCGTTGCCATGATCTCCTACCACACTTGCCCGTTGGCGGCGCCTGGACAGGGGAAAGCGGGCGGGATGAACGTTCACGTCCGCGAACTGGCGCGGGCGATCGCGGGCAGGGGCGCGGCAGTCGACGTATTCACCCGGGAGCACGATTACCCGTGCGACGGGGAGGATATGGGTAGCGACGGAGTTAGCTTCGTCCACGTTCCCGCCGGGCCCCCCGATGCTGCCTTAGGCGAACTTGCCGGCTATCTGGATGATTTTGTTGCGGGAGTCAGGGCATATCAGGAACGCGAGAATATCCGATACCTAGCCATCCATTCTCACTATTGGCTGAGCGGATGGGCGGGGACGCGCCTGGCCTCCGCGACCGGCGCTCCGCATATAGTCACGTTCCACACTCTTTCCCGCATCAAGATGCAGTCCCGATCCGGCGAGCAGGAACCCCCCGTGCGCCAAGAGACGGAAGAGCAGATCATCGCGGACGCTGATTGCGTCGTCGCGTTCAGCCCGCACGAACGGGACGCGATGGTACGGCTTTATGCTGCCGACGGAAAGCGGGTGGAGCTAATACCGTGCGGAGTCGATCTGGGTCGGTTCCGGCCCATCGGTCGCGCCGCAGCCCGCCGCGAACTGGGTCTGAACGGGCACAAGGTGCTGCTGTACGTAGGGCGGATCGAAGCGCTCAAGGGCGTGGACCTTCTGCTGCATACGGCGGCTTCGCTCGAATCCGAGGAAGGCGTGCAGGTGTTGGTGGTGGGTTCTGATGCAGACGGCAGTGGGGAGTTGGAAAGGCTGCACAGGTTGTCCGATGATCTTCAACTGGGAGACACCGTCGCCTTCGTTGGCCGCGTGCCGCAAGAGCAGTTGGCCCTTTACTACTCTGCCGCCGATGTGTGCATCGTACCGTCGTTTTACGAGAGTTTCGGTCTCGCCGCGCTGGAGAGCATGGCCTGTGGAACCCCGGTGGTCGCGTCCCGCGTCGGTGGGCTGTCCACGATAGTCCAGCACGGCAGAACAGGGTATTTGAAATCATGGCGGTGCCCGGAAGCGTTTGCTCAATCGTTGGAAATGATCATGGCCAATGAAGACCTGCGGGACAGCATGGGTCGCGCCGCTCGAAGCCGCGCGGAAAGCCTGAGCTGGGACCAGGTGGCGGGCCGAATGTTGGATCTTTACGATCGCCTAGCAATGGCCGAACCGATTCGAGGGATGGCTCACTGATGAAGCCAACCTCTCGACGACGGACGCCCAACGATTTCGGCATGCCGGATTTCGCGGGCTTCGGTGGCCAAAACGCCCGCCGGCGGCGCCGACCGTTGGCTTCTGCGCTGCGCCACCTGGAGAGCAGGCTGGGTGCCGGGGTGCTGGTGTTCCTGCCGGTACTAGTGACCTATTTCGTCTTCAAATTCTTTTACGACGTCCTGGCCTCGATGCTAGAGCCTTTCGTACGTTGGCTCAACATTCCCAAGACCGGAGGGTTCGATTGGACTGACCTCGTCGGTGTTGCAGTGGTCCTGGTGATCATCTATGTGGTTGGCCTACTCATCGGTTGGGCGGTGGTCAAATTCCTGATCAACCAAATGCATGATTTGATTGGACGAGTCCCAGTTATCGGAGCAGTGTACAAGACGACCCGGGTTGGCATCGACTTCCTATCCGATACCCAAGAGCAGGATTACCGGGGAGTGGTGCTGATCGAGTTTCCCCGCCTGGGCGTTTTATCGATCGGCCTGATCACGTCCAACCTGGGCAAACTGGACGGCGTAGAGGAGTATCTGTCCATATACGTGCCCACCACACCGGTGCCGTCTTCCGGCTACCTGGTGGTGGCTGCGTCGAGCAAGGTGACGCCGACCGATATCACGGTGGACGAAGCGATGCGCATCATCATTTCGGGTGGCATTCTAGCCGGCGAAGTCTTCACGGGCCGAGTTTCGATCAACGGCGTAGGGAATCCAACACCCGACTCTCATTGGCTGTGGGGCTGCGGCGGAGAGGTGAAGCCATTGCCGGACGCGCCGCCGCCTCGCGTGCAAGAATCGGCTCCCGTAGTCACGGGAATTCAAGACTAGACACACCGGCGGTTGACAGCTGAGACGATCCGGTGAGAACTGGGTTGTATTCCATGTCTTTCATCCGCATTCTGACCCGGAGGATCAAGTTCCATGGACTACCAACCCGAACGCGCCCTAGTGGTTATCCCACATCCCGATGACGCGGAGGTATGGGCAGGTGGCACCATAGCCCGCTGGGTGCGCGGCGGGGCTGAAGTCCACTATGTTCTATGCACCGACGGCAGCAAAGGCACCGATGATCCGGAGATCGACCCGTCCGAGTTGGTGGCCATCCGTAGCCGGGAGCAATTGGCTGCCGCGGAGATATTGGGCGTGAAGAACGTGGTCATGCTCGGCCGGCCAGATGGTGAACTGGAAGACAGTTCGGATTTCCGCAAAGACCTGGTACGGCAGATCCGCGTGGTCCAACCCGACGTGGTGCTGACCACCGAGCCGTACCGCCGAAATATGCAGTGGCACCGTGACCACCGCATTGCCGGGCAGGTGGCGCTGGATGCCGTTTTCCCGTACTCGCGCGACCACCTGCACTTCGGCGACCTGTTCGCAAACGAGGGAATCGAGCCTCACAAGACCGCAGCGATCATGTTCTGGGGATCTGAAAACCCCAATGCTTTCGTGGACATCTCGTCGGACTTCGATACCAAGATGGAAGCCGTGATGGCCCACGGTACCCAAGCCCGCCAGATGTCCCGGGCAGATCTGGAAGGGTTCGTGCGGGCGAGGGCCGAAGAGTCGGCCGAAGCGGGCAATACCTATACCGAAGAGGATTTCGGCGGCATGACCCTGGCCGAAGCATTCCGCCGGGTAACGTTCCGGACGTAGCCGACCACCCGGGGCAGGCGCCAACTACACCAGCGCCCGTCGAGTGTGCCAGTCTGTGGCTTGCTGGTAAGCGTAGGCCGCTCTCAGGATGGCGCCCTCGGCGAAAGGCCCGGCGCCTAACTGAACGCCAATGGGAAGCCCGTCCTCCGTGAACCCTCCCGGAATAGACACGGCAGGCATTCCGGCCAAGGGGTAGCAACCGGTGTACGAACGGCGGAAGAAAAACCTTTGGCGCACATCGTCGGCCGACTCGAACGGCGCAGTCAAGGCATCGTGTCGGGGAGCAGGGTAGGGAGCGGTCGGGGACACGAGCAGGTCGACCTGCTGGAAGGCGTCCTCGAACTGGCGCCTGAGCAGGACACGAGCCTTCATGGCCCGGTTCTGCACCTTGGCGGGCACCAGGGCGGCACTCTGAAGGCGCGTGCGGGAAGCGCGGTCCAATAGTTCGGGCGACTGCCGCATCAGACCATCGCGGGCGCCGGCCCCCTCGGTATCGGCAATGCCCACGAATATGGCTCCCGCGATTTCCGTCAGCGGAAGGGAAATATCAACTACCTCCGCTCCCAAACCGGCTAGGGTTTCCAAAACGGCATCGGTGGCGCGCCGCACGTCCTGGTGCATGTCGGGCGCGTCGCACAACTCCGTCATGCGACCGACCTTCATGCCCCGTATGTCACCGTCAAGCATTCCGCGGTAGTCGGGAACCGGGCGGCGGCTCGTCGTAGGATCCATGGGGTCGTAGCCGGCCACGGCCCCCAAAACCAGCGCGCAGTCCTCTACGGTCTTGGTCATAGGCGAGGCAGCGTCCATGAACCAGCACATCGGGGTGATGCCGTAACGGCTGATGCGTGTAAAGGTCGGCCGCAGGCCCACCGCGTTGCAATAGGAAGCTGGTCCTCGCCCGCTTCCGCCAGTGTCCTCGCCGACCGACGCAGCGCAAAGATGTGCCGCCAGCGCCGCGCCCGACCCGCTGCTCGACTCACCGGGCGTGTGACCGCGACGCCAGGGATTGTGGGGAGTACCGTACGGCGGATCCGCGGTCCCGCCCATGGCCAACTCGCTGAGGTTGAGCTTACCGAGCAGGATCGCGCCGGCGGATTTGAGACGGGCCACGACCGTTGCGTCCTCAGTGGGCACATTGCCCGCATAGGCGCGGGACCCGTTGCTGGTGAGAATGCCCTCCGTGTTGAACTGGTCCTTGATGCCCATGGGAACACCGAAAAGAGCACCGCTGACGGCCGTTTCGTCTCCACGGCGAAGCGCCTCGTCCGCGTCCGCCGCAGCGCCCAAAGCCTCTTCGCGGCTAACCGTGATGTAGGCCTTGATGTCGGCGTCGATAGCGTCGATGCGGCTCAGGTATGCGTTGACCGCATCGGTGGCGGTGAAATCGCCGTTGCGAATGGCAGCCGAAGTGGCTTCAGCAGAGAGGAAGACGATGTCGTCGTGGGATGGGGAAGAGATCATTGTGAAGCTCCGGCGGTTTGGCCTGCCTGGACAACAGCGTATTCGCGATTGATGATTGCCTGGAAAGAGGGAGACAAGTCGTGCCAGTCGAGCACGTCAACACGGTATGGCAAAGTGGACTCCTGGAACGCCTCGATTAACCGGCCCAGACTTCGAAACCCGAGTGGTTGGGCACCCACAACCGCCAGGTCCAAATCGGACCACGGCTTGGCGTCTCCCGTAACCCGCGATCCGAAGGCCCGAACCTCGCATCCCTGGGCATACTCCTCGAGAATCCATTGGACTTCGGCCAAATGCTCCGGTTTCACGTCAATCATTGCGGGCTTCCAGGGCTGCTAACAGGAGTCGGGCATCGTCCAAAAACGCAGGAATAACCGAGTAGACTTCGTCGGCGGTGGTTTTTCGGTAGGTGTGGGAAGTCTGGTTACGGGCCTGGTGATAGTCCATCCAGCGATCTACATCGTCGATCAACAAGTTTTCGAAACCCATCCGGAAAAGCTCGCGGCGCGTAACGCCGTCGGCCGCGGTACGACTTACGTTGACTTCCAACCATCGTTTGATGAACTTCCATGAGAGCTCGTAAGTGAACTCGAAATGCTTGATGACGCCGGACTGGACTGCGGTCCGCAATACAGCATCAGCCGGATGATCGTCAGAGACCTCTGCACCTTTTTCAAGTACCGATCCAAGGCTTGCGATGGCGCTTTGCAGACTTTCCAGCTCAAGCGGCATAACAGGCGTGCCTGGATCGGCCAAACCCGGCAGTCTCAGCCAGCATCGACGTCGGGAAAGATGGTGACCGGCTCGACGTCCTCCAGGTCCAAATCGCGCAAGCGGTCAAGTTCCTGCATCAGGCTGGCGAACCGGTTTGCCACCTCGGGCAGATCGGCATCGTCAATGGGTATACCGACCAGGTCCGCCATCTTGCGTACCTGTTCAACGCTGAGATCGGGTTCAGGCATGACCTTTTTCTTCCTTTTGGGTTGCTAAATCCACCAAGTGGCGGCGTGCGAAGAGCTTCCGCGGTCCGTCAGAACACGCGCCGAGTACCGCCCTCAGAGCCAGCGTTGGAACCAGTCGAGCATCCGTTGCAGATATTCCTGCCGCAACGCGACGTGGCCCGTTCGGAGAAACCCGTGTCCGCAGCCGGGGAATCGAACCATTTCCACTTCTTTGTCCAGACGCTTCAGTACCTGGAAATACTGTTCGCTCTGTCCTATCGGACACCTCGCGTCGGATTCTCCGTGCAGCAAGAGCACGGGCGTTTCAACTTGCGGAGCGAATTTGATCGGTGAACGCTGGAGCAGACGGTAGGCCAGGGCGTCCACACCCTCAGCCAGTTCGCTAGCCAGAGGGCGACTGATGGGCATGCCACCGGCAAGCCGGATAGCCCACTGGGTCTCACCGAAGCTCGTGGCGATGTCCGAAGTACCGTACATGGTCCACAGGTCGATGCACGGCGCGCCGGCCACGGCCGCGCGGAACCGGTTGGTTTGGCCAACCATCCACGTGGTCATGTAGCCGCCGTAACTGTAGCCGTGAACGCCCAACCTGTCGGTGTCCACATAGTCGCGCTGGCACACCGCATCCACGGCCGCCATCAGATCGCGGTAGTCGCCGCCGCCCCAGTCACCCAGAACCGCGTTGACGAAGTCCTCCCCGTAAGTGGACGAGCCCCGAGGGTTCACTGCCAGGGTGAGGTAGCCGGCGCCGGCCAACACCTGATGCCACGGCACGAATGAGTCGTAGAACGCTCCGTTCGGGCCCCCGTGGACTTCGAGGATCAGCGGGTAACGCTTTGCCGGGTCGAAACCGTACGGGTGGTACAAGCGACACTCGATGTCCCAGTCCTCCCTTTCAAGGAGAAACTTCTCCATCGGCGCCGGGGCATGGTGGGCCAGCCAATCGTCGTTGTGAGTGGTCAGCCGGCGTCGAGCAAGTGCGCCGCTCCCGTTAGTGATCTCCAGCAAATACGCGTCGGAAGGCGTGTCTGGCCCGGACCCAGTTATGACCGCCCGGTTCGTGTCGCGATCCATCGCAATGCCGGAAATGAGTTCGCTCCCCGCGGTGATCGGTGTGGGAGTGGTATTGCCGTCGTGCTTCACGGCCAATTCATACAGCCGGGTTTGCCCTTCAGCGTCACCTAAAAAGACAATGCTTCCGTCGTCACCTGCCCCGGCCGTCCACCGCAGCTCGAGGGGAGGGAAGATGCCGGGATATCCCAGGCAGGGCCGCACCGTATCGTCGGTTAGCTGTCGCGGCGGATGCCACGGCCGCAGCACGTACAGATACGCCTGCCACAGCACCATCAGCCCATCCCCGGTTCCGCCGGCCGCAAGCAGTCGCTCACCGTCCGGGGCCCAGACGACGGCCGCGGTGTCGGTCAGGCCCGCGGACCACGACACCGGCACGGGCACGTCGCGGTCGGTATCGACCTTGTCGGGGACGTCCACAACGTACACTTCGGCGGCGGCGGTTTTGTCGCGGCTGTCCGAGCGACCGGAGATAAAGGCAATCCTTCCGCCGTCGGGTGACCAAGCGGGAGCCATGTCGTCCCAATCACCGTCAGTGAGCTGCGTCCACTTTCCGGAAGCGGCGTCGACCATGAACAAGTGGAAATGATTATCTCCGCGCCAGCCGATGGCATCGTGACGGTACCGGATACGGTTGACCTCTTTCGCTATGGGCACGTCCGGCGCGACGGGCAAATCCGATTCCTTCGAACGACCCGTTGGCGACACGTCCGACACCACCGCCAACCGAGCAGAATCAGGCGACCAGGTGAACTCCCTAGCACCGTTGGGCAGGTCGGTAAGTTGGAATGCCTCACCGCCGGCCGCGGGCATAAGCCAAACCTGGCGGCCCGAGTCTTCTTTCTTCGATCCGGGGCGCAGGAACGCCAACGTTGCGCCGTCCGGAGAGAAACGGGGATGCCCGTCGTTGTTTCCCTGGGTGAAAGGGCGAGGCGTCCCGTCAGCAGCGGCTTCATGCAGGGTCACCTGGTAGATGCGCGCCCGGGGCTCGGAGGTCTTCCGGTCGATCCATGAGAGCACGTAGGCGCACCTGCTCCCGTCGGGCGCGACCGTTGGATCGCCCACGGTTTTCAAGTGCCGGAAGAGGTCTGGACCTATGGGTTCAGTCATGAGGCGTCGTCTTTGAGTTGTGAGAGCGTCACGCAGGGTGGTGGGCTAGCGCGTATTCTACCGCATTGGTCTCGACAAACCAGCATGCGCAACCTGGCAGGAGATTGTGCGCCAAATAAATCCACCCGCGGCGCGTCGAATCATGCCATCAGACGCAGGTCCCGTGCATCAAAACCGCATGCCCATTATGCTAAAATTGGTTAGCCCCTTCAGCAATCGGAATGTGGAGAGTTACCGTGCCCGAGCGCATCTTGATAGGTGTTGCCTGGCCGTATGCCAACGGCCCACTGCACATGGGACACATCGCCGGCTGCTATCTGGCCGCCGATATTTTCGCCCGCTATCACCGCATGAAAGGCAACGAGGTGCTGATGGTATCGGGCTCCGACGCCCACGGTACCCCCATCACAATCCGTGCCGATCAGGAAGGGGTGGAGCCCCAGGAAGTGCTAGAGCGGTACCACGAGCAGTTCCTGGACACTTGGCAGCGTTTGGGAATCTCGTTCGACCTGTTCACCTCCACGCACACGGCAAATCACCAAGAGGTGGTGCAGGACTTTTTCCTGCGGCTGAAGGAACAGGACTACATCTACCTCGACACCATGCTGCTGGCCCACTGCACCGGCTGCGACAGGTTCCTGCCCGACCGTTACGTGGAGGGCACCTGCCCGCATTGCAGCAACGAGCGAGCCCGCGGTGACCAGTGCGACGACTGCGGCCACACCCTGGACCCAATCGAGCTGGTGGCCCCGTACTGCAGCATTTGCGGGCAAAAACCTGACTTCCGCGACTCCGAGCATTTCTTCCTCCGGTTGTCGGCCTTCCAGCAACCGCTGCTGGATTGGGTAAATCAGCAGCCGCACTGGCGTCCGAACGTGGCCAACTCGACCCGGAGCTTCCTACAGGGTGGCCTGAAAGATCGGGCGATCACCCGCGATTTGACCTGGGGCGTCCCCCTGCCGCTGGATGGCTATGACAGCAAGCGCATTTACGTCTGGTTCGAAGCAGTTATCGGGTATCTCTCGGCGGCCGTGGAATGGGCCGCCCGGAACGGCAACGCCGATTCCTGGCAGGACTTCTGGAAGGACGGCGAAACGCGGACCTATTACTTCATCGGCAAAGACAACATTCCGTTCCACAGCATTATCTGGCCGGCCATGCTCATGGGGTACGGAGGTCTGAACCTGCCGTACGACGTCCCCGCCAACGAGTTTTTGAGCCTGGAGAGCCGGAAGTTTTCAACCAGCCAGAACTGGGCGATCTGGGTACCCGACTACCTGGACCGGTATGATCCGGACCCGCTTCGCTATCTGCTTTCCATAAACATGCCGGAAACGGGGGATACCGACTTCAGTTGGAACGAGTTCGTCCGGCGGAACAACGACGAATTGGTGGCAACTTACGGCAACCTGGTCAACCGGGTACTGCGGTTCACCTACCGCAACTTCGACGGGCAGGTGCCCGTGGAAGCCGCCGCTCCCGAGGACGCGGAACTCTCGCTGCTTCAATCCGCGCGTGAGGCGATGACCGCGGTTGACGACAGCCTGGCCCACACGCATTTCCGCGCCGGAATCAGCCACGCTTTCGGGCTGGCACAGGCGTGCAATCGCTACCTGGACGGGCGAGCCCCCTGGCAGGCGATCAAGACGGACCGGGCCGACGCCGCACGCGCCCTTGGAACCACGATCCAGGCGCTCAATTGCCTGAAGGTCATGCTGGCCCCGTACCTGCCGTTCAGCAGCCAGAAACTTCACGAATTCCTGGGGTTTGACGGGGATGTGACCGATGAACCCTGGGACTTCGACGCGTTGACAGCGGCCATCAAGCCCGGCGGCATGCTGCGGAACCCGTCCAACCTTTACGCCAAGCTGGACGACGCCGTGGCAGAGCAAGAAGCCGGCCAGATGGGCGTTCCCGCCTGACGCTCTCGATTCCTGAGCGATCCACCGTGCAGCCCGGGCTGGACCTACAAACCGTATCGATCTACGCTCCGGTGGTCGACAAGCTGGCCCAGGTCGAAGAGCAGCTGCACGAGCTCTGCCAGACAGACATAGCCGACCTGGACCCACTGCTGGACTATGCCCTGCGCTCGGGAGGGAAACGGGTTCGCCCCGCGCTGACCCTGCTGGCCGCAGAATTCCACGAACACGAACGGCAGCGTTCGCTCATCATGGCGGCGGCGGTGGAATTGCTGCACCTGGCCACCCTGATCCACGACGACACGGTGGACAACGCCGGCATGCGGAGGGGCAAACCGACCATCAACAAGCTGTATGGCAATCACGTTGCCGTGCTGCTGGGTGACTATCTGTTCGCCACGTCCGCCACCTTCGTCTGTGACACTGGGGTGATCCGCGTCATACGCCGCTTCTCGGAAACGATCATGGAGCTGGCCAGCGGACAACTCATCGAGTTTTTCGCAACCTTTGACCCATCAAAAGCCCGACGCCTGTACGATGAGCGAATCTATCGCAAGACTGCATCGTTGTTCCGCACATCGGCAGAAACGGGAGCCGTACTGAGCGGAGCGCCGGAGGAGCAGGTACAGGCGTTGCGGCAGTACGGATACAACGTCGGCATGGCCTTCCAGATAGTGGATGACCTGCTGGACATCCAGGGCGACGCCAGCGAAATCGGCAAGCCGGTGGGCAACGACCTGCTGCAAGGCGTTTTGACGCTGCCCACCATCATGCTGATGGAGCGATATCCAGACGACCACCCGATTGATGCCCTGTTCGCCTCCATCACCAACGGCGGTTCCGACGTCGATTGCTTGCTGCAGAAATCCCTGGACATGATTGACGGTTCCAGCATCGTGCCCGACTGCTTCGCGGTAATCCGGGGCTACTGCGCCGAAGCAGCCGCCGCGTTGGATGATCTGACCGACTGCCCACCGAGACGGTCACTGCTGGAAATGGTGGACTACATCCGGGAGAGGTCGCGCTAGCGAACCCCGCTTCATCCTGCCATTTGGCAGGTCGGACGGTCGCGTTCTCCCCGAGGGGCGAAGGGAAAGTAGCTCAAGAACCGGGAAGAGCGGCCCTTGGAAACCAACAGGCTGCGGCGCAGCCCGGCAGGCGATCCTGTTATAGTTGCGGCAAGCGATCCTGTCTTAATTCATCACCGGAGCCAAGCCATGACCTCACCCGACAACGTCGAATCGAATCTGCGACCGCTGCCCCTTGAAGGGCTACGGGTGCTGGACGCAACGCATATCGTTGCGGGCCCCTTCTGTTCCCTGATCCTGGCTGATATGGGGGCAGAGGTGATCAAGATTGAACGTCCGGGGAGCGGTGACCGCGCTCGGGAAAATGACCCTTTCATCGAAGGTCCCGATGGCTCGCAAGTCAGCGCCCGATACCTGGGCGTAAACAGGAACAAGAAGAGCGTGGCGCTGGACCTCCGTGACCCAACGGGGAAGCACGCCTTCGAGAATATGCTTCGAGTTTCGGACGTCCTACTGGACAACTGGGGACCCGGAGCGATGGCCCGCCTGGGTTACAGCTACGACCAGCTGAGCCAGATCAACCCAGCGCTGGTGTACGCCAGCGTCACCGGTTACGGAGATTCCGACGGCATGCGAGGTCCCTATTCAAGCTGGCCGGCCAACAACCCGTGCGTACAGGGAATGGGCGGGTGGATGGCTACCACCGGTACTCCCGAAAGCGGGCCGCAAATGGTGGGCGACAATATGGGCGATTCGGTTCCAGGGGTTTGGACCGCGCTGGGAGTTATGCTCGCCCTGGAGTCGCGGCGGAAGACCGGACGGGGGCAGCACGTGGACATGGCGATGTACGACTGCATGGTCGCCCACACCACGAGCAGCATGCCGCTGTTCCAATCGACAGGCCAGGTGACCACGACGGCACGGGAAAACATGTTCTCGGCTCAGCTCGCCCTGCGGGCGTCTGACGGTTACGTGGTGCTGGCCGGGGCCGGCAACGCCGACGACAAATGGCGGGCCATGTGGAACCTCGTCGGCCGACCTGAACTGGCTGAAGACCCGCGCTACCTGGGCCGCGGCGTGACCGGGCCCTTCTATGTCAGCGACATTGTTCCCGCGATCGAAGAATGGTCTCAGCACATCCCGAAACGGGAGTTGAACCAGCACCTGCTGGACTGCGGGTTTTCCATGGGCATAGTGCAGGATGCGGCAGACTTGGACAACTGCCCGCATCTGGAAACCCGGAACATGTTTGTGGACAGCGGTGACACCTACGGTCGGCCTTTCCGCACGGTCAACACACCGGTGCAGCTCACGGGATGCGTCGACTCGCCGGCCAATCCACCGCCCAGGCTGGGCGAGCATAACCATGACATCCTATGCACCATCGGCGGGCTGACAGAGGATGAAGTGGCCCAGCTGGAAGCAGAGGGGAAAGCCTGACGGATCAAACGGAACTGGTCGACACGTGACCGGGCTTGCAGCGGCCGGTGATAGAATGAATTTCGGCAGCGCTTTCCAGTTTGCGCAGCCGTTGAATCCAGTTTGCCGCTGGGCTGCGATGCTTGCCGGGGTCACAGACCAAGGCAAGGACTTTCTCTGGGTCCTGAAACTGTTCGGTCAACAACTGTTTCCTGCCCATTTAGCGTTCACTCGTTCAATGCCCAAGGAGTGCTGAAAACGCCATGCCCACCTTTCAGGCCCCTCGTGGCACCGCCGACCGGTTACCCGCGGAGCAAAAATACTGGCGCTACATCCAGTCGCACGCTACCGACGTTGCGCGCCGGTTCGGCTACGGCAGGATCGACAGCCCGATGTTCGAGGACGCGCGGCTCTTCGTGCGTGGCGTCGGCGAAGGCACAGACATCGTTGAAAAGGAGATGTACGTCTTCGAGGACCGGGGCGGCGACCAGTTGACCCTCCGCGCGGAAGGGACCGCACCGGTTTGCCGGGCCTACCTGGAACACGGGATGCACAACCAGACGCAGCCCGTCCGGATGTACTACCTCTGCCCGGTGTTTCGTTACGAGCGTCCGCAGGCCGGCCGCTTCCGTCAGCATCACCAGTTCGGCGTGGAAGCCATCGGCGATGGTGACCCGTCGGTAGACGCGGAGGTCATCGGGCTCGCGTGGGCGTTCATGCATGAAATCGGGCTGACCGACATCACGTTGCTCACTAACAGCATCGGAGACGGAGAGTGCAGGCCGGAATACATCGCGGCCCTCATGTCGTACTACCAAAGCCAGACCGGCAACCTGTGCCCAGACTGCCGGCAACGGTTGGAGCGGAATCCCCTGCGACTCCTGGACTGCAAGGTGGAGACGTGCCGCGCGCTGGGAGAGGAAGCGCCGAAGTCCGTAGAGTGCCTGTGCGCGGAGTGCCAGACCCACTGGGACCGGGTCCGCTCGTACCTGGACGCTGCCGGGATCCCGAACCGGGTAGACCACCGGCTGGTGCGGGGATTGGACTACTACACGCGCACCGTGTTCGAGATCCAGCCGGCGGTTGAAGGAGCACAGTCCACCATCTGCGGTGGCGGCCGGTACGACGGCTTGATTGAGCAGCTGGGCGGGCGGTCAACGCCGGGGATCGGATTCGGCAGCGGTATCGAACGGTTGGCCCTCAACCTAAGACAGGCCGAAACCCCGGTTCCCGACGAGCCGTCGCCCCGATACCTGATCGCAACCATTGGGGAAGACGCCCGAATCGAAGGCGTACGCCTGGCGACCCGGATGCGGAACGCCGGGGTCGGAGCGATACTTGCCAACGGCGGACGCGCGTTGCGGGGGCAGATGCGACAGGCCAACGCGCTGGGCGTGGCTGCCACGGTGATCCTGGGCGACGATGAGGTTAGGGACGGCACGGTAGTTGTGCGAGACATGCAGACCTCGAGCCAGCAGACCCTGCCGGTGGACCAGTTCCTAAACGAAGCAAGCGCGGGCTAACGCGTTGATCTTGCACCGTCGCAAGGGCCGGATGAACCTCCGGCCTTTTAGTTTGGCTGTTTCCCAGCGAATCGGAACAAATAGCCGCAAATCGTGTGCCGCCGCTGTTGACACAGAACAACTGTTTGTTAGAACATGTGCTCCACACAAATGCGCTGCAATCGGCGCAACAGGAGCGGACATGAGCACCGACATTCGCAACAGCGTCATCGACGCAACCCATTCAGTGGCCACTTCCTGCATCCCGGCGGGCGGGCGGCGGATATCGTACCGGGGATACCTGATCCACGGTGAGGTGCCGTCGATTTGCTACGTGATTTACGGACGGAATGGATTCGGTCAGCTGACCGAGCTGGGAGCCACGCGCAGCTTCCCCGACGCCATGCTTTGGGTCGACCGGCACCTGGCCAACATGGAAGGCATGATCCCTGCGGGAGTGCAGCAAGCGCGTACACCTGCGGCACAAGACGCTTTTCCGGCCGCCGCCTGACTGGCACGGTTCCCCCGATGGAACACCCGGAACTGACTATCGTTTATCGCCGGGTCGTGGATTTGACCCACCCGATAAGGCCCGGCATCCCCATTTGGCCCGGAGACCCGCCCGTCCAATTTGAAACGGCGGCCGGCATTGGGAGCCACGGGTATTTCCTGCGACGCTTCAGCATGGGAGAGCACAACGGGACCCACCTGTCGACGCCATCCGCGCTAGTAGACGATGGCGCGGGCCCGGATAGCATCGCACCCGAAGCATTGGTTGTACCCGCGGTCGTAATCGACGCGAGAGGCCCGGGGGCAAGTGACGCGGATTACTCCCTGGACCCTAAAGACGTGATCGAATGGGAGAGCCGCCATGGGCCGGTTCCGGGCGGTTCCTGCGTCCTGCTGCTGACCGGCTGGCACCGGTATTGGGACGAACCGAAACGGTTCATCAACCTGGGGACCGATGGCCTGATGCACACGCCCGGGTTCGGCGTCGAGACGGTGCGTTTCTTATTGGATGAACGCAGCGTGTCCGGTATCGGCACTGATACGCACGGAGTAGACACCGGTAAAGACGTCGGGCTGGAGGTCAGCAGGATCGCTTTGCAAGAAGGGGCGATGATCCTAGAATGCCTGAACAACCTTGATCAGCTACCGGCCACCGGCACGACCCTGATCGTCGGGCGATTGCCCTTAGTAGGCGGGAGCGGTTGTCCCGCGTCAGTACTGGCACTGACTCCCTGACGGATGCGATCGGATCCGCCTGAGGGGGGCACCGCGAAAACGGTTTCCGTACCACAGGCGGACCCGATCGCAACGCTGTTGGGCCAGCGGTTACAGGGCCGCCGCTCCGGCCGCGGCGCACTGCTCGTCTTCCTGGCTGGTGCCGCCACCGACACCGCAGGCTCCCACGACCGCGCCGCCCTGGACGATGGGAACCGCGCCCTGTCCGAAGATCATCTCTGAGCCGGCGCGTTCTCGGATGCCCGCCGGAGTGGGAGCAGTGGCCCGGTCCTGCATCTCGCCGCTGGGCCGACCGAAGGCCGCCGAAGCGACCGCCTTGCCCTGGCAGCCATAGGCCGACGCCCAGATGGCGCCGTCCATGCGCTGCAAACCGAGGAGCCGACCTCCGGCGTCCACAACGGCCACGCTGATCTTTATGTTGAGTTCTTCCGCCTGGGCTATGGCCGCCGCCATAATCCGGTTGCTGTCCGCGAGTGTCAGTGCCATTTTTGCCTCCAGTATGTGCTCGGCTGTTGGCCGGCAATCGATGAAGCATCATAGTAGCCGCGGCAGTGCCCGGCAACAATGCGCGGGGCTCACGTATATCCAGTTTTATCATTGCGAAGAGCGTAGCGACGCGGCAACCACGTTGCCTGCGAGACGTTTCCTCCGACATCGAGATTGCCGCGCTTCGCTCGCAATGACAGCGGGCGGGGCGCTCGCGATGATTGAGCGCAGGGCCATCGCAATGACGGAGGACAGAGCGCTCGCGATGACAGTTTGAATCCAAGAGGGTACGCGTCAACGCGCGGGGCTGATGATACCGGTCTAACGTGCGGCGGATGCTATACTGACCGCCGATATCTTAGCCAAACGTTTGCGTCCGCTGTGCTGACTCGCCGCATCATACCCTGCCTAGACGTTGACGCCGGCCGCGTCGTTAAAGGCACCAGTTTCGTCAACCTGCGCGACGCCGGCGACCCGGCGGAACTTGCAGCCCGGTATGACCTGGAAGGTGCCGACGAGCTGGTGTTCCTAGACATCACCGCCAGCAGCGACTCGCGCGACACCATGGTAGACGTGGTGCGGAGCGTCTCTGAGCAGGTCTTCATACCCCTGACCGTGGGCGGGGGCATCCGATCCATCGAGGACGTGCGCCGCATGCTCAACGCCGGGGCCGACAAGGTCTCGGTCAACACTGCCGCGATCAATACCCCGGAACTGGTGTCGCAGGGCGCGGCGCAGTTTGGCAGTCAGTGCATCGTCACCGCCATCGACGCCCGGCGGGTCGTGCAGGGGGAAGAGTTTCCCGCGCCAAAGGACCCTTCGCTTGCGGTTGATGCTGAGTCGGGATGGCAGGTTTTCACGCACGGGGGCCGCAACCCAACCGGCCTGGACGCAGTCAAGTGGGCGGAGCGAACGGTCGCCCTGGGTTCCGGTGAAATCCTGCTAACCAGCATGGACGAAGACGGGCAGCAGGATGGCTACGACCTGCCGCTGACCCGAGCCATATCGCGCGCGGTGCCGGTACCGGTGATCGCGAGCGGAGGAGCCGGCACGCTGCAGCATCTGCATGATGCCTTCTCTGACGGCGAGGCCGACGCCGTGCTGGCCGCCAGCATCTTCCACTTCGGCACGTATTCGATCGCGCAGGCCAAGGCGTACCTGGCAGCCTGCGGCGTTCCCATGAGAATCTGACTCCCGCCAAACACAATTGGTAAGGACCCTAATGAGCGCTATCACCACAGTAATCTTCGACATGTTCAACACGATAGCGCAGGACGGCACCGAACACTGGCGGCAGACGTTCGCCGCCATCATCGAGGAACAGCAGCTAGGCACGACTCCTGAAGAATTAAGGCACGCTTGGGACTACGGTGCGGGCAATTTCAGGGATCGACGAACCGCACCGGGAGCGCAGTTCATTTCGTACCTGGACGGCTGGGCGCACGCCTTTGCCACGGCGTTCACCGAATTGAAATTGAAGGGGGATGCTATGGCAGCCTCCCAGAAATCGATCGATGACCTGGGAACACGGCCACTGTTCCCCGAGGCGGCAGAAGCGTTGTCAATCCTGGGCCAGACACGCCAACTGGCGGTGATATCGAATGCTGACGACGCATACCTCGACCCCGTAGTGGCGCGCATACCGGTGGGTCTGGGCGCGGTCATTTCGTCGGAAGCCGTGCAGTGCTACAAGCCCGACCGACGGCTTTTCGACGCGGCGGTTGAGCAACTCGGAGTGCAACCATCGGAATGCGCGTACGTGGGTGACCGCCAGTTCGAGGATGTTATGGGTTCGCGGGCGGTGGGTATGGGCGCGATATGGATCAACCGCTCCGGTCAACTGACGGACCCGGCCCTGCCCACGCCGGACGCGGAGATCCACAACCTACTGGAATTGCCTGACGTCCTGGCCACAATCGGCTAGGAATTGCCCTAGTACCGTTGCCAGGTAGATTTGTAAGAATATAAGAAAGCAGCCATACTTGGGCATGATCTTTCTGTGAGGGAGTGCCCAGCCATGGCTGCCATCAAGTATAAAGTGGAACTGACCGAGGCCGAACGTTCCCGTCTCAATGAGGTGTCCCAGCGAGGCAAGGCGTCAGTGCGCACCGTGAAGCGTGCGCTGTCGCTGCTCAAGGCTGACCAGGGGGTTAGGGACCGTGAGATAGCCGATGTGCTGTTGGTCAACGCGGCCACGGTCGCCAGAGCACGGAAGCGGTACGTGGAGGAAGGACTTGAGGCCGCCATCAATGACCGACCGCGGCCGGGCCAGGAGCGCAAGCTGGACGGGAGGCAGGAAGCGCACCTGATCGCCATTGCGTGCAGCGCCGCGCCCGAAGGGCACACGCACTGGACACTCCAGTTGTTGGCCGACCAGGTGGTGGAGTTGGAGTTTGCCGATAGCATCTCCCTGGAGACGGTGCGCCAGATGCTCAAAAAAACGAACTCAAGCCGTGGCAGAAGAAGGAGTGGTGTATCCCCAAGGTGAGCGGGGAGTTCGTGGCGCGGATGGAGGACGTGCTGGACCTGTACCAACAGGCGTACCATCCGGAGCGGCCGGTAGTGTGTTTCGACGAGACCTCCCGGCAATTGACTGGGGAGGTGCGTCCGCCCCTGGCGGCTGCCCCCGGACGGATGGCACGCTATGACACCGAGTACCAGCGCAACGGGACACGGAACCTGTTCATGATCTGCGAGCCGAAGGGTGGATGGAGACATGTGGCGGTGACCGAGCGCCGCACTGCGGTGGACTTCGCGTACCAGATGCGGTGGCTGGTGGACGAGGCCTACCCCGATGCCGAGGTGGTCAGGCTGGTACTGGACAACCTCAACACCCACAAGCTCGGCTCACTCTACGAAGCATTTGAGCCCGGCGAAGCTCGGCGCATCGCCCAACGCCTCGAGTTTCATTACACTCCCACGCACGGCAGCTGGCTGAACATGGCTGAGATCGAGTTGAGCGTCTTCAGCAGAGGGTGTCTGAACCGCCGTATCAGCGATGAGCCGGAGCTGCGGCGAGAGGTTGCGGCGCTCGAACGCGAGCGCAACGCAGCAAAATCAGCCATAGACTGGCGGTTTACCACCCAAGATGCTCGCCGTAAGCTCCAACATATCTACCCTGCAAGATCAGATTGAAACGGTACTAGGGAGGATCAGATGAGCGAGGTAAAACTGGACGACAAAGGGTTGGTGCCGGCCATCGCCCAGGACATCAACACCGGACAGGTGCTGATGCTGGGGTACATGAACCCCGGCTCGGTAAAGCGGACGGTGGAGGGCACCCAGGTGTGGTTCTACAGCCGCAGCCAGGAAGACCTGTGGCATAAGGGCGAGGTGTCCGGTAACTACCTCAACCTGCGCGAGTGGTACGTAGATTGCGACTCCGACACGATCCTGCTCAAGGTGGAGCCCGACGGCCCGGCCTGCCACACAGGGGAAGTCTCGTGCTTCTATACCAGGATGGACGACCTGCCCGACGAATATACGAGCACCGAAGGCGGCCCGCGTGTACTCGACGAGCTGTTCGCGGTGATCAAGGACCGGCAGAGGGAAATGCCCGAGGGCAGCTACACCGCCAAACTGCTGGCAGAGGGCATCAGCCGGGTGGGCCAGAAGGTGATCGAGGAGGCCGGAGAGGCCGCCCTGGCGGCAGCCACGGGCGAAACGGAAAACCTGCCGGGCGAGATCGCCGACCTGTTGTACCACACGCTGACGCTGATGGCGTCCGCCGGCGTGTCGCCGAACGCGGTATGGGAAGAGTTGCGGTCCCGACGAGGCTAGGAAACCGGGCCGTTGACCGTCAAGTCGGGCACCTTTTCCCCAGCGGCATACCGACTCCACTCTCCGGAGCGATAGACGGTGACGTTACCGGCGCCGAGGGCGGTGGCACCGTCGGGATCCAGGAGCACTCCGGAACCGCCGTCGATGCCCAGGACGGTGAGCCCAAACGTCGCTGAACCAGCAAGCTGATCGGTGACAGCGTGAGGGTCGCTCCTTTCGTGATGAGGCAGCACCATGACGTTGGGCACCATGTCCAATGCCGGGGACACGGGCGAGCCGGACGACGGACGGCGCATCACCGATCCGAGCACCATGGCTCCGGCGCTGGAGCCGGCCCAGATCGCGCCGGCATCGCACGCTTCGGCGATGGCCGCGAGCAGGGGTGACGCCGAGAGCACCGAATGCAGGTGCTTCGGACTGCCACCGGTGAAGTAGACGACATCGGCGCCGTCCAATTGCGCCACGATGCGCGGGTTTTCGGCATCTTCGCGTCGCACGACATCGACGCTGTACGCATCGGCACCCAGACCACTGAAGTGCCGCACGCCATTGGAGGCGGCCAGCCCGGGGTTTTCGCGGGCAGCGGCCGTTGGTATGATAGCGACGCGGGGGTTCGCCTTTGCGGTCAGTTCGAGGACATGACGATCCATAACGACGCAGGACGCCCTGAACTCGTCACCCCCGACCAAAAGGATCCTCCTCACCACCGTTTCGTGCCTCCGCTTCCAGCGTAATCTTGTGCCCCAGGAGGGATAGCGATGTTCGAGTTTATACATCACGTCCGAATCCTTGTCCACGACGCAGACGCCATGGCCGCGTATATCGAGGAGAACTTCGCCATGACGCCGGTAAAGATCGAGGTATTTCCGGCACGCGGCATGAAAAACGCCGTTTACAAGGTAGGCCAGACCAACGTGGAGTTCACCGAGCCGCTGGATCCCGACTCGGACATGGGCAAATACCTGAAGACCTTCGGCCCGGGTCCGTATCACATGGCGTTCGGCGTATCCGGGATCGCGGATAAAGCCGCGTCCCTGGCAAACAAGGGCAACGAGATGCGCGGCGAAAACGGCATGTCCCAAAGCGCGGAGGGATACATGACGGCCAACATTGCTGCCGCGAGCGCCCTGGGCTACCCCTTCCAAATCGCCGAAGGGTAGTAGCCGCCAGTCGAAGGGCCTTTTGTGACGCATCACTGCTCTGGCGGTCTGTGCCTGGGGTCGGCAGAACGGGTTCGCGGATGATGCGAGCCACCTTGCGATCCGGTCACGCGTGCGCAGCCAGGAAGGCGTACCCGGAACCGACGCCGGCGCATTCGCGGTGAGTATCAATGGGACGCGAAATCCGGGGACGTGAAATCCGCCTGGATGCTACCATGTAAATCCCAGCGCAATCTTTTCCCAGTTGGATGAGCAGCATGCTAGTGAAAGACGCCGTAGCCGCAATTGTCGCCGCCGCCTTGGAGCAGGCCAACCGCGACGGGGTGATCAACGTAGACGCCGCGCCGGACATCGAGATCGAACGGCCGAACAATCCTGACCACGGAGACTTCGCCACCAACCTCCCGCTGCGCCTGGCGCGGGCGGCACGGGCGAACCCGATGCAACTCGCGCAACTCATTGCGGAACGCATCCAACCGGGTCCTGAAATCGCCAGCTGCGAGCCAGCCCCACCCGGTTTCATCAACTTCAAGCTCAGCGACGCGTGGCTGCAGCAGCAGGTTGAGACCGTTCTGGCCGCCGGAGACCAGTTCGGTTCGGCCGACATGGGCACCGGTCGCAAGGTGATGGTCGAGTTTGTCAGCGTCAACCCGACGGGTCCAGTCCACGTGGGGCACACCAGAGGGGCGGTGCTGGGCAGTGCACTGGCGAACACCATGCAGGCGGCCGGCTACGACGTTACTCGCGAGTACTACATCAACGACGCCGGTTCCCAAATGGAGGCGTTTTACCGCTCGGTGTGGACCCGTTATCAGCAGGCCCTGGGGCGGGAAGCCCAAATGCCGGAAAACGGGTACCAGGGCGACTACATCGCCGATATCGCCGCGGAAATCATCGGGACCGAGGGGCAGGGCTTGTTAGAACTGCCGGAGCCCGCGGCCATGCGCCGGATCGGAGACATTGCGCGGGAGAAGATGGTGTCGCTGATTCGCGATGACCTGGACGCCATCGGCGTGAATTTCGACAACTGGTTCAGCGAGCGCTGGCTATTCCAGAACGATGATACGCCGGCCAGCGATTACGACCGGGCGATTTCCCGGTTACGGGAAGGCGGTCACCTTGCCGAGCGGAGCGGGGCCCTCTGGTTCAATTCCATTGCCCTGGGCGATGACCGCGACAACGTGGTGGTGCGCTCCTCGGGCGAGCCCACCTATTTCGCATCGGACATCGCCTACCACTACAACAAATTCAGCGGACGCGGGTTCGACCGGGTGATCGATATCTGGGGCGCTGACCACCAGGGGCACGTTCCCCGGATGAAAGCGGCGGTTTCGGCGCTGGGGGTGGAACCGGAAAACCTCACCGTGCTGATATCCCAGATGGTGACGCTGAAGCGTGGGGACGAAACGGTGCGCGCCTCGAAAAGGACCGGCGATTTCGTCACGCTGCGTGAACTGGTGGACGAGGTGGGAATGGACGCCTGCCGGTACTTCTTCCTGGCTCGGGCGGCGTCCACGCAGATGGAATTTGACCTGGAGCTGGCCACCCGCGAGTCGTCGGAAAACCCGGTGTACTACGTGCAATACGCTCACGCGCGGAACGCCAGCATCCTGAGCCTCGCGGCCGAGCGCAATATCGATTTCGCAAGCGGGGACGTTTCGCTGTTGACGCACCCCAATGAGCTAGGGCTCATCCGCACGATGCTCAGGCTGTCGGAGCTGATCGTGCAGGTTGCGGAAAACCTGGAGCCGCACCACCTGCCGCATTACGCGATGGAGCTGGCAACAGCGTTCCACCATTTCTACGAAAACTGTCGCGTGATTTCGGCCAACCCGGAGGATAATGAAATGACGCTGGCGCGCCTCAAACTGGTAGCCGCCGCGCAGATCGTCTTCCGTCGCACCCTGACCCTCATGGGGATGTCCGCACCGGAACGGATGGACCGATAGCCGGCGTCCGTAGACGTTGGGCCACTGTCGGCGTGCGGCCCGCGGCAAAGCGCTGCGTTGCACGGTGCGGCGAATCTTGAACCGAACGGCACAGGTCTGACCGCGTCGACGATCGGCTTGGGTCACGGTTGGCGCTTCCCGAGACTCCGGTGAATTCGGGTCAAACAGCGTCGAAAAAGCGAATACAGGGTCGGCGTCAGCATTGCCGAGCCAAGGTTTTCGGTGTATATTGCGAGCCCTATGCTATCCGATTTCACAACCGCATCCGGGTTCGTAGCGGATGATGCCCGACTTTGTGATCCTCGTAACCCGGCCGCCGACAAGCGTAGAAGGATGCAAGCCGGCCCTATCGTAGGCAAAGGTCGATAATGGGCATACTCTGGCGCATCATCGGCATGGCCGGCAACTACCCGCTTCGGCTTTCGCTGTCTTACATCACGGCACTGATGGCGATCGGTTTCTCGCTGGCCATCCCCTGGCTGTTCGGGACCGCCATCGACCTCATGGTCGGTCAGGACGAAGTTACCAAAGCGTTCCTCAAGAAAGAATTCTCCCTTCAAGCGCTGGCGATTTTCGGCGCCGGCATCCTGGCGGTCAGCCTTGGTCGCGGGTTCTGCGACTTCGGCCGGACGTATACTACCGAATCGCTGTCCCAGAAGGTTTCGTTTGATTGCCGCAACCTTCTCTACGACAAGCTGCAGAACGTCAGCTTCGCGTTCCACGACAAGGAGCACACGGGCGACCTGATGTCCCGCGCCACCGCGGACGTGGAGGCAATGCGCCGGTTCGTAAACATGGGCATGATCCGCTCGCTGGACGTGGTCGTCCGTATCGTGGCCATCCCAATGATCCTGTTAGTGGTGCACTGGCAGTTGGCCCTAGTCAGCATGATATTCGTGCCGGCCATCATCCTGCGGTCGTCCTTCGTAATGCGCTCCCTGCGTCGCAAGTGGCTACACGTCCAGGAATTGATGGGCCAGTCAGTAACGGTACTCCAGGAAAACCTGGCCGGCATGCACGTCGTCAAAGCCTTCGCTTCCGAAGACTATGAGCGGGCCAAGTACAACCGCAAAGCCGAGGAACTGCGCGTTGAGTACTACGACGCGGAACGTATGCAGGGCACCAACAGCGCATGGATGACCCTCTACTTCACCTTCGCTCTCGGGGTCATCCTCTGGATAGGCGGATGGCTGGTGATTCGCGGCGACCTGACGCTGGGCAACCTTGCCATGTTCTTCCTGTACCTAAACCAGCTCACGTTCCCCGTTCGTGCGTCCGCTCAGATCATCAACACTTTTTCGCGGGCGATTTCGTCGGGACAGCGGCTCTTCAACGTTCTGGACACGGTATCCCCGGTTTCGGAACTTCCCAGCGCCACCGACATGGGCAGGGCCACAGGCCACGTCAAATTTGAAGACGTTGCGTTCTCCTACGAAGACCGGGCTCCCGCTCTGCGTAAGGTTGACCTGGACGCCAAGCCCGGCCAGGTGACCGCCATATTGGGTGCGCCGGGCAGCGGTAAGACCACCGTGGTCAGCCTGTTGCCCCGTTTCTACGATGTTACCTCCGGCAAGATCACCATCGACGGGTCGGACATCCGAGACTTCACCCTCCAGTCTCTGCGACACAACGTGGGAATCGTCCACCAGGACGTGTACCTGTTCAGCGCCAGCATACGAGACAACATCTCCTATGGCGTTGTGGGCGCTACGCAGGAAGATGTGGAGCGTGCCGCCAAGGTTGCCCAACTGCACGATCAGATCATGACCCTGCCAAACGGCTACGACACGTGGGTTGGCGAACGCGGCACGACGCTGTCCGGCGGCCAGCGCCAGCGCGTGTCCATCGCACGCACCATCCTGATTGACCCGCCGGTGCTCATCTTGGACGACTCCACTTCCAGCGTAGACGTCGAAACCGAGAGACAAATTCACCGGGCCATGACTGAAGTGATGAAGGGTCGGACCACCTTCGTGATCGCCCATCGCCTCAGCACGGTGCGGGATGCGGACCAGATCCTGGTGCTGGACAAAGGCGTCATCGCGGAACGAGGCTCCCACGCGGAACTGGTACGCACGGGCGGCATCTATCAGAGCATCTACGAACTTCAGCTCCGCCCCCAGGAGGAAGTCCTCCTCGAGGCGGCGTTGCCGGCCTACGGGAGGGCTGCCCTATGATGCGCGGCGGCGGGGGTCTCGGCGGCGGGATGATGCGTGGGATGCGCGGCACCTCCGCCGACAGCATGTTCGCGCCGTCTAACGACAACCTCACTGACGAAGATGTCGTGGGACGCGTTTACGACAACCGCGTCGTGAAACGCTTCGCGACCTACATCCGCCCCTATAGCAAGTACGCGTTTATTGCGCTGGCCTCCTTGCTCGTCTATGCGGCGGTCAACGCAGCCATCCCTTTGCTGATCAAATATGGCATCGACTGGGCAGTCGCCGAGGGGAGCGCCAATCGCGTTCACATCATCGGCGCCGCCTTCATGGTCATCACTGTAATCCACTTCCTGTCGAACCGGATGCAGTTCATATTCATCTCGCTGACCGGACAGCACATCCTGTACGACCTGCGGTCAGGCATGTTCAGTCACCTGCAGAACCAGTCCAACTCCTTCTATCACCGTACCCCCATTGGCCGCATCATGTCCCGCATGCAGTCGGACATACTGCAACTGCAGGAAACGTTCGAACTGATGGCCCTGGGGTTGGCCGAGCTGGTCACGGTAGGCGCGATCATCATCCTCATGTTGCTCATCGACTGGCAGTTGGCTTTGGTGTGCATGCTGGTCATGCCGATCCTGACGCTGATCCTGATGTACTGGCAGCGTTTTGCGCGGCATTCGTTCATGCGCATCCGGCGCGCCATCGCCATGGTCAACGGCGAGTACAACCAGAACATCACCGGCGTTCGGGTGGTGCAGAGCCTCAACCGGCAGGACGAAAACCTCGCCCACTTCCGCACCCTCAACAACGAGTATCTCGACGCCAACCTCGAGGCCGCCCGATATTCGGGAATGTTGCAGCCACTGGTTGAGTTGCTGATTGGCCTGGGCATTGGTATCGGTGTGGTCCTCTTTGGTGGCTTCCTGCTCCAAAGAGATGCCCTGGAGGTCGGTACGCTGGCGGCGTTCGCCCTTTGGATCCAGAGGTTCTTCGAGCCAATTCGACAGCTCACCATGCAGTACAGCCAACTGCAACGCGCAATGGCTGCGGGGGTCCGCATCTTCGAGGTCCTAGACCTTGAACCCGACGTAACAGACAAGCCCGACGCAATCGCCCTGCCACAGATTGACGGCGAGATCCGATACAACGACGTCACCTTCCACTACGTGCCGGGCACCGATGTTCTCAAGAACGTCAACCTGCACATCAAGGCAGGCGAAAATGTCGCGCTAGTGGGTTCGACCGGCGCGGGCAAGAGCACGCTGGTCAACCTCCTGCATCGATCGGCAGACGTCACCGGCGGAGCGATATCAATTGACGGGCATGACCTCCGCGACGTGACCCGGAAGTCCCTGGTGCACCAGATGAGCATGGTCCTACAGGAACCTTACCTCTTCTCCGGGACGGTGCGGGAAAACATCCGCTACCAGAACGAGGGCACCACCGACGAAGAGACGATCGCCGCCTCGAAAGCGGTGGGAGCCCATGACTTCATCATGGACTTGGAAGGCGGCTACGACGCCGAGCTGGCTGAGCGCGGCGTCAACCTGAGCATCGGGCAGCGACAGTTGATCAGCTTCGCCCGGGCCATCGTGGGAAATCCCCGGATCCTCGTGCTAGACGAAGCGACGGCCAACATCGACACCCATACCGAGCTACTGATCCAGCAGGCCCTGAACCGGATCCTGAGAGGTCGTACGTCGATAGTGATCGCACACCGGCTCTCCACCATTCGCAACGCCGACAAGATCGTGGTTCTGAATAGCGGCCGAGTGGTGGAAGTGGGCTCCCATGACGAGTTGCTGGAAGCTGGCGGCGCGTACGCGCAACTCTACGCCATCAACTACGGACTGTCCGGCCCCAGCGTGGACGTTTCGCCGATCGGCGGCGAGGTGATCGGCGCGGACGGTTTGTCCCCGGCGGCTGCCGACTAACGGGAGCGAAAAGAACGCGGACCGGGCGACCTTAGTGGTCGCCCTGTTTTTTGGCTCGATCCGCGCTAATCCCCGGTCAAAAAATCGCGAATGACCGAGGCCAGTTCGGCCGGTTTGTGGTAGCCGATATCGTGGATGGTGTCGGCAATCCAGTGAACGCCCCCGTTGGGCAGGGCTGCTTCTGCGGCGGCCACCATCACCTCTCGCTGGCGCGAAAACTGAGAATTGGCGCGGTCAGCGCGAGGTCCCGCGGCGACGACCAAGGCGGGCACGGTGATCCTCGGCAGCACCATTGACGGCGGCTCGTTCCACATGGTCTCCAGCACCTGTGCGTGATTCTCTGGGCGCAAGTGATCGTGCATCTGACCGTCGGGGCCCTCGTAGACCATCGTGAGAGCGATTTCCGTCAGGTCGTCTCCCCAGCAGAAGGACAGATTGCCAGCCAGGCCAGCCAGATACTCCTCACGGGTCCCCACCACTAGCCTGGGGGCGAGTCTCTGGCGGAATGCCTCCCAGGTGGGGTTCGGCATTAGACCGCCGTCCTGGAAGCCACCGTCGATCATGACGACGCGGCTGACCCGGTCAGGAAAGCGCATCGCCAGATTGCTAGCGACGTGTCCGCCCCACGAATGTCCCAGAACCGGCGCTCGCTGGATGCCGAAATAGTCCATGAGACGGATTGCATCCTCGGCCAGGGTCTGCCAGTCGTAGCCAGTTGGCGCCTGGGTGGTTGCGCCGTGACCCCTCTGGTCCGGAGCGACGATCCGGTAGTCGGCAGATAGAAACGGAGCGACCCGACGATACCAGTGGCCGGAAGAGGCTAACCCGTGGAGGGCGAGCAGGGGCTCACCGCTGCCGCCCCAGTCCAGGTAATGAACGTGCAGGTCACCGATTGCGGCCACGCCGGATTGCGGGGTGGATTCGTTCCGAAGAGCATCAGAGTTAGGCATGGTTATCCATTCGCTCCCGAATTTTGGCGCAGATTATACGCTGGATGCGCGGGCGTCGTCGGGCGTCCGGTAAGGACGCGAAACACGGTATGCTAAAATCGCGTCATAGCGAACAGATGCCGGGCGAGGGAGTTCCAATGACCGACCGCTATCACCTCGGCGACTATTCTCAATTGGTGGCCAATGCTGCGGCCAAACTGGATTTTGAAAACGTTGCGGCCCGACTTCGCGCCCACGATCACACGTTGTGGAGCGATGAAACCGCCGAGATATCCGACCGTCTCGCCTGGCTCACCCTCCCGACCGACATCAGGCCAGAACTGACTGAACTGAGTGAGTTTGCCCACGAGGTAAGATCGGCCGGCTACCAGCACGTGGTCCTGCTGGGCATGGGCGGCAGCAGTCTTGGTCCGGAGGTAATCCGCCAAGTGATCGGGTGTGGCTCAGCCGACGCGACAAGCCCGCGGATGCTCACGCTTGACAGCACCGTGCCGGATTGGGTCGCCGCCACGGCGGGGTCGATAGACCCGGCCCGCACTCTCTTCGCGGTATCGTCCAAGTCGGGCACCACCACCGAGCCACTGACCTTCTACGACTACTTTCGGGACCTGGCGGATACCGCGCTGGGCGTGGAGGCCGCCGGCGACAATTTTATTGCCGTCACTGATCCCGGCACGCCGCTGGCGAAACAGGCCGCCACAGACAATTTCCGCCGCGCTTTCCTGAACAACCCGGATATCGGCGGCCGCTATTCCGTCCTGTCCTATTTTGGACTGGTTCCCGCCGCGCTAACGGGCGTGAATCTGGACCGGTTGGTCGCCTCGGCCGAACGGATGCAGCGGCGCTGTCTCGCGGAGGGACCCGCTTCCGACAACCCAGGCACTCTGCTCGGCGTTACGATCGGAACCATGGTCGGCGAAGGCAAGGACAAGCTCACGCTGATCGCCAGCGAAGGCATCGCTGCTTTCGGGTTGTGGGTGGAACAACTCCTGGCGGAGAGCACTGGCAAGGACGGCACGGGCGTAGTGCCAGTGGCGACGGAACCGTTGGCGGACGCCGAGAGCGGGTACTATGGCAACGATCGCTTCTTCGTCCAACTCCGGCTGGGTACCGACGACAACGCCGCCCCCGACCGATTGGTTGAAAACCTGCGGACGAGCGGCCACCCAGTGATCGTCCTCGAATTGGCCGACGCATATGACCTCGGCGCGGAGTTCTACCGCTGGGAGTATGCGACCGCTGTGGTTGGGCACGTCCTGGGAATTCATCCCTTTGACCAGCCGGACGTACAGGGGGCGAAGGACCGCACGATCAGCGTTCTCGACCAGTGGCAGCGTAAGGGTCGACTCCCATCTGCGCGGGCGGACGAGCCCAGCCAACTCGCCCAGCTGCTGGATGACAGTCAGCCCGGCGATTACCTGGCGATCATGGCGTATCTGCCGGACACGGACGCGATACGCGAATCCGTCCACGAACTGCGCCGGCGCGTGATGGCGAAATACCGGGTAGCCACGACGATGGGATACGGACCCCGTTATCTGCACTCGACGGGACAGTTGCACAAGGGTGGACCAGCCTCCGGTATTTTCCTGCAACTGACCCAGGATCATACGTCGGACATCGCGATCCCGGGGTGGGATCTCAGCTTCGGCGTGCTAGCCGATGCCCAAGCCCTGGGCGACCTGCAGGCCTTAAACGACCTGGGACGGCGCACCGTGTCGCTGAATTTGGGCAGTGACCCGACCAGCGGCATAAAGAGTCTCGTCGATGCCCTATGACCCATTTCCTCACGCGTACGGAGTTTGTAATTGCCAGGAACGACAATCCCGTCCACTGGACGACATCTCCGCGGCCAACGAGATTGCCGCGCTTCGCTCGCAATGACAAGAGACAGGGAGCTCGCGATAACGAGGGAACGGGCGCTCGCTGTGACAGTTTCAAAGCAAGTGGGTAGGCGTCGAGACCTAATCCTTGCTGACATCCTGGAACCATACAGTGGGAACACATAAGCTGAGCCAGCAGCCTGCCGAACGCCGCTGACACAACGGCACGGCGATGAAATAGCGGGAGAAGAGCGTTTTGCAAATCGGAATGATCGGATTGGGCCGTATGGGCGCCAACATGACCCAGAGGCTGCTGCTGGGCGGACACGACATCGTTGCCTACGACCAGAACTCGGACACGGTGTCCGAGAGCAGCGCGGGGGGCGCGGTTGCCGCTGCATCGGTGGCAGACCTGGTCGAGAAGCTGAGCGTCCCACGCGCGGTATGGATCATGCTGCCGGCGGGTGCGGTCACCGACACCGTCATCGATGAACTGGCGGGGCTGCTGACTGCGGGGGACGCCGTAATCGACGGAGGCAACGCCAATTACAAGGACACGTTGCGCCGGGGCGAATCCCTGTCCCAGCGGGGAATATATCTGTTGGACGCCGGGACCAGCGGAGGCATTTGGGGTCTGGCCGAAGGCTATTCGCTGATGGTAGGCGGCGACCCAGAAGTCTTTAGCCGCCTGGAGCCCATCTTCCAGACCCTGGCTCCCGCCGAGGACAAAGGATACTCCCACGTCGGGCCCACTGGGGCCGGCCACTTCACCAAGATGGTGCACAACGGCGTCGAATACGCACTGATGCAAGCCTACGCCGAGGGTTTCGAGTTGCTCCAAGCTAAGCAACCCGAGTTCGACCTGGACCTCACCGCGATCGCCAAAACCTGGCAACACGGCAGCGTGGTACGGTCGTGGCTGCTGGACCTGGCGGTTCGCGCGCTGGAGGAGGATCCGGACCTGGAAAGTTTGGCCGCGTACGTGGAGGACTCCGGCGAGGGGCGTTGGACGGTGAACGAGTCGGTTGAGTTGGCGGTGCCCACGCCGGCGATCACGGCCGCGCTGTACCAACGGTTCCGCTCTCGGCAAGCGGAGCCATTCGGCGCGCGCCTGCTGGCGGCGCTGCGCAACCAGTTCGGCGGCCACGCCGTCCGCGAAGCTACGCGGGAGACCGGATCGTGACCGACCCCGGCGCACCTGGCAACGTCGCCGACGGCGTGACCGCTGTCGTGATAATGGGCGCCAGCGGCAACCTGACGCGCACGAAGCTGGCGCCGGCACTGTTCAGCCTCTATCGCAAGGGCCGACTGCCCAGCGACGTTCGCATCATCGGCGTCGCCAGAGACGTGCTGGACGACCAAGCTTTCCGGGCACGGTTGCGACAAGACATCGACGACGCCACGGACGAAGAATGGGACGAATTCGCCGCCCGACTGAGCTACCTGACCGCCGACGTCACGAACGCCGACGCGTTGAGGACGCTGTACGACCGCGTCGCCGGCTCAGCGGACGGATCGGTCCAGACACTCAACTGCCTCTACTACCTGGCGTTGGCTCCCGGGCTGTATGAGCCGGCAATACACGCCCTGGCGGACGCGGGCATGACCGACGAGAGCCAGGGCTGGCGGCGGATCGTTATCGAAAAGCCCTTCGGATCAGATCTGATTACCGCGCAGAGCTTGAACCGACACATCCACAGCGTATTTCGGGAGGAACAGGTCTATCGAATCGACCACTACCTGGGCAAGGAGACAGTACAGAATCTCCTGGTGTTCCGGTTCGCCAACTCCATATTCGAACCGATCTGGAACCGCAACTACATCGACCAGGTGCAGATCACGGTGGCGGAGGACGTGCTGGTGGGTGAAAGGGGTGAGTACTACGACCGGTCAGGCGTGTTGAAAGACATGTTCCAGAACCACCTGCTGCAACTGCTGGCCTTGATCACCATGGACCCGCCATACGCCTTCGCCGCCGACGCGTTGCGCAACGAAAAGGTCAAGGCCCTCAGCGCGGTGCGTCGCCTGTCGCTCCGCGACGTGCCCAACAACGTGGTGATCGGCCAGTATGATGGCTATCACTACGAGCCGGGCGTGGCGCCCGGATCCCACACGCCGACCTATGCCGCGCTGCGCCTGTACGTGGACAACTGGCGTTGGCACGGCGTTCCCTTCTACCTGAGATCCGGGAAGGGGTTATCCCGCAAGACCACGGAGATGATCATCCAGTTCCGTTCGCCGCCGCACATGCTGTTCCCGGTACCCGACGACGTGGACATTCCGGGCAATACACTGTGGATCTGCGTCCAGCCCAATGAAGGAATCCGCCTGGAATTCCAGTCCAAGGTGCCTGATGCTGACCTGGAAATGAAGCCAGTATCGCTGGAGTTCCACTACCACGACGGATTCGCCGGGATAGACCTTCCCGACGCCTACGAGCGGCTCCTGCTGGACGCGCTGGAAGGCGACGCTTCACTGTTCACCCGCAGCGACGAGATCGAACTGGCGTGGAGCATCATCGACCCGATCGTTCACGGGCTCGACCTGCCCGGCGCGCCGGCCCCGTATCGTTACCTACCGGGTATGGACGGGCCGCCAAACGGAGAAGAGCTGCTACGGAGCGATAACCGGCGGTGGCTGCCGGGGTGCGTTGAAGTGGGCTACGGCATCTGAACGGCTTCATTGGAGCAGCAACCCACCAGATAACATTAGGGGCGAATGATGGTTCGCCCCTACGATTTTTGCTGCGCGGCGACCCCGCGGACTAACCGTTGTTGAAGATGTCGTTGGCGATATCCATGGCGCCACGAGCGAACGGTATCCCAGCGTAGAGGGTCATGTGCCCGAATACCTCGATGACCTGGTCCTGCGTGAAGCCGATGTTCAGGGCGCCCCGGATGTGGCTCCGGAGTGGTCCCTCGCGTCCCAGAGCGGCCAGGCAGGTCATGGTGCACAGGCAACGGCTGGGCAGATCGAGGCCGGGACGGGTCCATGTAGCGCCCCAATAGTACTCGCCGGTGGTGCGACCGAGCTCGCGCTCCGCCTGAGTGGGAGGCGCAGGCCTGGCCCCGCCACCCCCGCCCATGTAGTTGCGTCGGTACTCGTCGCCTCGCTGGAAAAGGCTGTCGGGATCTTCGTTGGGGTCGTGGATCCGGGCTGGCGTGAAGTCGATGCCGCGTTCCTCGAAAACCTCTTTGCACAGGGTCAGGGCCTGGATGCCCGCCGGTGCTCCGCCATACCAGGTGTCGTGGATAATCAGCTCCACAACCTGTTCGGGGGTCAGGCCGACGTTCAGGGCGTTGCCGAGGTGCCGCTTCAGTTGTACCTCGCGGTTCATCACGATGAGGCACGAGAGGGTGATCATCTCACGCTGCACCGGGGTCAACGCCGGCCGTGGCCAGATGGTGCCGAACAACCCTTCCCCAAGTATCCGTTCCAGGTCTGGCGCGACGTCCCACGCGCTCGGCGACGAGCCGCCGGTGATTTGCCCGCCGCCGAACATGCGCCGGGTTTCCTGCCCGCGTTCGTAACGGTCATCGAGTTCACTCATGTCATACCTCCATAGGTGTCAGACCCGCAGGGTCAGCGGCAGTGTACGGTCGCGGGCCGGCTGGCGCAACCGACTTGCGGTGCTGACGGGTCCCAAAGTCTGCGAGGCGTCACGTCGAGACCGACGTCCGATACGCGCGGAGGCTTGAATCCTGGCGCGGGCGACGGTATGCAGCCGCCGATGGTACGGCGACAGGGTGCGGACTTCGTAACAAGACGGCCTGGCAACCATGGTTTCACGACGTCGGGTTGGGGTGAGACCAACGAACGGGTGGATGACCTCCGGGTTGTGATGGTGTGACGGTTGTTTGGTTTGATTTAGTGTCAGGCGTTGCGGTTTCGGGACGGTGTCGGAGCACGGCCAACACTGTTTTGCTCGCATAGTTTTTGAGTCCCAAGCTTCCGTGACCCGCGGGCAGCCGGCTAATGAGACCGGTGCCGCACGGCACGGGGCGGAGGTGACACCCGCAGGGTCGACACTCGGCCGCCCCGTCGAATAAAGAGAGGGTAGCGGCCGCTGGCAACCATGATGCGAAGAACCGACTGGGGCCGTTGCCGACCCGAAACCGTATCGCCTAGCTATTCGGATGTAGGTTTGGCGACGCCGCTGGCCTGGCGGCGGAATTGCCTGACGGGACCATTATAGAACACACGTACTATACAATGCAAGGGGTGAATATCAGCGAGCAAGGTTCGGGGCCAGGCGGTTCTGTGGCAGGGACATTCAGGATGAACGGGATTTTGCTTATCTGGGCTGTCGTATCAGGTACCCAAGGTGATCAGGAGCGATCTCCCAGATTGATGGTGTCCGCCGTCATCGCGACTGAGGCGTCGCGGCTGGCCGGAACCGCTTGCAGCACGTCGTGCGCGAGGAGCGCCGCGATGCACTCGAGGCGGCAGCCCACGTAGGTAGAGTCGAGGTCGATATCGGTGGCGACAAACCAGGCACGGTCCGCCGGCCACCAGATGTTGGGCGGTTCCGACAGGAAATTGGTGTAAAACCCGGCGAGATCCTGCAATCTGCCCTGGTAGAGCAGATAGTTCCGACCGACACCCCTGATCCGCTGAGCCCGCCTGACGTCGCGTGGTGCACGCAACGGTCTTCCACGGCCGTCGGCGGTGAGCATGGCGCTGCCGCCGGAGTACTGCCCGTAACCTTCCCAAACTCCGAAATAACACTGCTCCGGCGTGCCGGTGAATTGTGCCAGCAAAGCCGACAATTCGGTCGCTACTTCCTCACCCAGGCTGCCGTGGATGGGGTCCTCGTCCCACGGACGTGGACCCAGCCCATGGCCCAGCGCGGGCGAACTGACGCCCTCGAAAGACATGAGCGGGTGGCATACGCGCCCGGACCATTCCGCCACCGTTGACCATTTCACAGGGTTGTCCGATGCGTCCCGCGCCGGATGCAACAGCCGAGCGTGGGCGGCGTAACTGTCGGGAACCAATGAACCCACGGACGCAAACTGTGCGGACAATCCTTCTTCGATCCATCGTCCGGGAGCCACATTGATCAGAAACGTAAGGTCCGGGGGATGGACGTTGTACACGGCGGGATCCAAGTGCTGCCGCCGTCGAGGAACCAACCCCGAGAACAGTTTCGACAACAGATTCAGCATGCCGTCCGGCCCTCAACTCACGTGCTATTATCCAGACATGATAGACCTACTGATCTGCAATGGGCAGGTAGTCGACGGCTCGGGCAGCCCCGGGTTCTACGCGGCGGTGGCAGTTTCGGGCGATACGGTGACGATCCACCGGGGCGACGACACGGATTTACGCGAGAACGCGGCACGCGTGATCGATGCCAACGGGCACGTGGTCTGCCCCGGGTTCGTGGACCTGCACTCCCACGCCGGGTTGACGATACTGGGCGAGCCGCATCACGATCCGAAGGTGCGCCAGGGTGTGACCACGGAACTGGTAGGGATCGACGGGATCTCGCACGCGCCATTCAAGACGCAGGAGGAGTTGCACCGCTACATCTGGCTGGACGCGGGGCTCAACGGGTACCCGCCCATGCCGGCCGACTGGCTCACGGTCGCCGATCTGCTGGGCAAGTACGACAACACCGTGGCCATCAACATGGCGTACATTCTCGGCAACTCGCCGGTGCGCATCTGGAGCATAGGCTGGGAGCAGCGGGAGGCCACGGACGGCGAGATCGCCGACATGCAGTCGGTGGTGCGAGAGGCGATGGAAGAGGGCGCCTGGGGCCTGTCCACCGGCCTCGATTACCCGCCGGGCGCGTATGCGGACACCGACGAGCTGGTCGCACTGTCGGAAACGGCCGCCTCCCTTGGAGGCATCTATCACACCCATACGAGGGCCAGCCTCCTGAGCCAAGGGTACCTGGCGCCCTGGCACGAAGCGGTGGAGATCGGTCGGCGCAGCGGGATTCCGGTACACCTGACGCATTACCGGCAGTCGGTGTCGGGCGTGGGCAGCCATCTGGGGCACCTGGGCCTGGTGGAAAACGCGAGGGCGGAGGGCATCGACTGCACCTTCGATTGCTACACCTATCCGTACTCAGGTACGACGCCGACCATCGGATTGCCGCACTGGGCGAAGGACGGCGGGCCGGAGCGGCTCATCGCCGCGTTGCAGGATGCGGATGACCGGGCACGGATGAAGCGCGAGATTACTCCGAGCCGGCTGGAAAACAACTGGCTGACCAACTTCACCAAGCCGGAGAACGAGGTCTACGACGGCCGGCTCATCACCGACATCGCCGAGATGCGCGGGCAGGATCCGGCCGATGCGCTGTTCGACCTATTGCTGTCAGAGAATTTGGGCATCAGCACGGTGGGTTTGGGCACCAACGCGCAGACCCTGTACGCCTTCGTTTCGCACCCCTACGGGATGATCGCGTCGGATGCCATCCTGTTCGGCGAGCACCCCAACCCGCGCACCTACGGCTGCTTCCCTATCGTGCTGGCGGAGTTCGTTCGCGCCGAGAAGCACCTGCGCCTGCCGGAAGCTATCCGCAAGATGACATCTTTCCCGGCACAGCGGTTGGGAATCCCAGACCGGGGCCTGCTGCGGGACGGTTTCAAGGCGGACATCGTGGTGTTCAATCCGGACACCGTGAAGGCTTTGGCAACGAAAGAGAACCCCAAGCAGTACCCGGTGGGCATCGAGTACGTGATCGTGAACGGACAGGTGGTGATCCAGCAGGGGGAGAACACGGGCGCGCTGGCGGGACGGGCGTTGCGCAGAGGACGGGCGGCGACGTAGGCCCCAACGATGGCGGATTCAGTTTCTCCCGACTATCGCTATTGCCCGCGTTGCGGGCTAGAACTGGACACGAAGGTCCGAGGAGGCCGGCCGCGACCCTCATGCGGGTCGTGCGGGTTCGTGCACTTTCGCAATCCGGCGGTGGGCGTTGCGGTGGTGGTGTTGGACGAGGACGGACGGATTCTGCTGGGAAGGCGGTCGGCCGGAGGCAACGTCGGGGAATGGTGCATTCCCTGCGGTTACGTGGAATGGGGCGAGGACATCCGCGAAGCCGCGCGGCGGGAGTTCGCCGAGGAAACGGGGTTGGACGTGCAGATCGGGGACGTGTGCGCGGTGCATTCCAACTTTCACAGCACAGCTTCCCTAACGGTGGGCGTCTGGTTTTATGGGACGATCGTTGGCGGGCGCGCTGTGGCGTCCGACGACCTGGACCGGGTTGGCTGGTTTGCGCCGAGTGATCCGCCCGAGTCGCTGGCGTTTCCGACTGACCAACTGGTACTGAACGACCTGGCTGACGTCGCGAAGTAATCCGATGAACAAACACGCCGCGATAATCCAGCACCACCCGGTAGAAACTCTGGCCGGTAATTTCAGAGGCATCCTTGAGGACGCCGGTTTCGAACTGACAACCGTTCCGGTGTTCACCGGCGCACCCGACTACGCGCGCTTCGACGCACCAGATCCGGCAGGGATTGATCTCATCGTCGCGCTGGGCGGCCCGATGTCGGCCAACGACAACTTCCCGGCACTAATCCAGGAGATGGCCTATTTGCGCGCTGCGGCCACCGGTGATGTTGGCAACCGGCCGCCGACGCCCGTTGTCGGCATCTGCCTGGGAGCGCAACTGCTTTCTCGTGCGCTGGGCGGCGCGGTGGCACCCACCGGCGGCTACCAGTTCGGTCTACGCAAGATCGACATTACCGCGGACGGCGCGGCCGATCCGGTGTTTCGCGAAATCGCCGTCCCGATGGTACCGACCCTGCACGGCGAGCAGTTCACCGTCCCACCCGGGGCCACGCTGTTGGCTGAAGGCACCATGCTTCGCCGCGACGGCGGCTGGGTTCGTCACCCGATGGCATTCCGGTACGGAGTGTCTTACGGGTTTCAGTTCGAACCTCAATTGACCCTGGGCGAGTTGCGCATCTGGAATGGGGAACTGGCGGGCGATTACGAGTTGATGGGAGATCGGTTCGATCCGGCGGAGGAGGCCGCGCGCAACCTTGGCGAGTTCACTGCATTCGCCCCGCACCACGAGGCGCAGATGGGACGTATGCTGAAGGCGCTGCTGGAGCGCGCGGGCCTGTCCCCGCACTAGACCCTCCTGCCAGCATGACGAGGTCCGCATACGCGGAGCGGGCTGGGTCATTCGATTGTCATTGCGGGGAGCGGCGACATGGCAATGCCGTTGCCTGGACGACGTGTGTTCTGCCAACGAGATTGCCGCGCTTCGCTCGCAATGACAAAGGACAGGGCGCTCTCAACTACAGTTTGAACGCAAGTGGGCGCCCGCGGGGCGCGCACGTTGTTTGACTTGCGTTTGGGCTGATAGTAATCTTCGAAACTGTGCAGGGGGCTCTACTCGGGATCGACGTCAGGGGCCCCTGCCGAAAGAAAATAAAGCTAACACTGTCAATTCGGAGGTATCACGCCATGGCTTACGAAGGAATGATCGCTGAAGAAGTATGGGTTGAGGGACACGAAGGAGACCGTATCAACGCCTACCTGGCGCGGCCCCTGGGCGCCGGTCCCTTCCCCGCCGTCATGCTGTTCCACCACATGCCCGGCTGGGACGCCGCCTCCAAGGAGATGGCCCGCAAGTTCGCGCACAACGGGTACATTGCCATCTCCCCCAACCTCCACTACCGCGAGGGCAGCGACGACCCCGTCGCCAACAGCACCAGCATCCGCGAGAAGGGCGGCATGCCCGACGCCCGCACCCTGGGCGACGCGGCGGGCGCCATCGGTTACCTGCGCCACCTGAGCGTCCACAACAGTAAGGTCGGTATCATCGGGTTCTGCTCCGGCGGACGCCAGGTGTTCCTCGCGGCCTGCAAACTCAGCGGCATCGACGCCGCGGTCGACTGCTGGGGCGGTGGCGTGACCGCCCGCGACAGCGAGCCTCCCACCGAGGCCATGCCCCACGCGCCCATCGAGTTCGTTGGAGATCTATCGTGCGCGCTAATGGGACTCTTCGGTGAGGATGACGCGCGGCCATCGCCGGCCGAAGTCGAGGCCACGGACGCCGCCATCAAGGCCGCCGGCAAGTCGTGGGAGCACCACATGTATCCCAACGCCGGCCACGGCTTCTTCGCGGTGGACCGCACCAGCTACGCGGTCGAAGCGGCCAATCAGGGCTGGGAGCGCGTGTTCGAGTTCTACGGACGGCACCTGTCGTAGGGAACGAGCAACCTCAGTAGCAACATGGGGCGGGTCTTGGACCCGCCCCGAATTCTGGACCCATCGCCGGGGTCTAGTTGTCGGTGGATTCGAATGCCAGGGTGGCGAAGCGCATGAAGATGCCGCCGCGCGGGGCGGCCAGAGGGCCGTTGAGGCAGAGACAGGCGATCACGTACCGGGAACCGGGCTCGCCGACCTCGGCGATTTCCACGCGGTGCGGGGTGTTCAGACCGACGATGCTGCCGTAGGCGCGGTCGATTTCACCGTTGACCCACACCTCGCCGTAGTTGTCGAAGTTGGTCTCGAACCACACGCGGGAGCCGGCGACGCTCACCCCGTCGATGGTATCCGGCAGCGTCACCGCGATCCGGTACCAGGCGAAAGTGAAACCCTCGGAGAGGCTCTGGCGGACGTTGTCGCACACGTCCCAGCCCGAATCGTCGTAATCGGCCAGGCGGGCCGGCGTGGCAAGCAGTCGGGCGTCCAATCCCTCGTTGGGTTCGCCGGGCACAAGGCCAGGAGCGACCCGCCAAGGCTGTCCTCCTACCTTGGCGCGGCCGTCGTCGGTGTTGAGATCAACTGCGAATCGTGGCATTGGAACGTCTCCTTTGATGAGTAAGGGCGAATGGTTATTCGCCCCGACGTGATCACATGGTGTCTTGAGTAGTCTAGCGAAACTCCCAAAGATTGGCCGCGGCGCCGCCGAACACCATGTCGCGGGCCTCAGTACTGGGATATTCGATCAGATCCATGGGGAACCGCAGGGCGTTGCGGTAACCTTCCCGGTTGGCCGAGGGCGGGAAGTCACTGCCCCACATGAGGCGGTCGCCGCCGAAAGCCTCCACCGCCATCTCGATGAGCGGCGGGATGTTGTCGAAGGGGATGGGCTGACGGAAGGGTTGGGGCCGTGGGCAAAATTCGCCGAGGCCGGGAACCTTGACGTAGGTGTTGGGGTACTTGGACAGCGACAGCGCTTGGCGATAAGCATCCATCGGGATTTCCTTGTCCTCGCGGCCCGGGCCCCAGAACGCGCCCACGCCGGCGAGATGCTCGATAACGACGTTGAGGTTGGGGAGTTCGCGAATTATCCCCTCGAACTCCGGGGCGGCGTACTGCTCCACGGTGCCCATGACGCTGGCGACCACGCCGAGATCGGCGCACTTGCGCCAGAGGGCCAACGGGTCGTCGCCGGGGGACCGCCACCCGGCGTTGAAACGCAGCCCATCAACGCCCTGAACGTGGAGCTCAGCGACGCGGTCGGTGGCGCCGGGCTGGGTGTGGTCGACGATGGCGATAACGGCGAACCGGCCGGGGAAGCGTTTGACGGCCTCGATCAGGTAGCTGTTGTCGAAGACGCCGAAGAACTGGGTCAGGACCGCCTGGTCCACGCCAGCGCGTTCCATTTCATCGAGGAGGATTTCCACCGGCTCGAACCAGTAGGGCGAGGCGTGACAGTGGGTGTCGATTACAGTAGCCATATCAGCCCCTCCCTAAGCGGCGGTGGTCCCGCCGTCGATCACCACCTCGGAGCCGGTGACGAAGGACGACTCGTCGGATGCGAGATAGATCGCTCCGTAGGCGATCTCGCTGGGTTTGCCCACCCGGCCGAGGGGCAATCGCTGCATCCGCAAGGCCATGTTGGCCGGGTCGTTCAGCGTGTCCGCGATCATGTCGGTCTCGATCGGGCCGGGGTGGATTGAGTTGCACCGGATGCCCTCACGAGCGTGCTGGATGGCGGTGGACTTGGTAAACAGGCGTACCGCGCCCTTGGTGGCAGTGTAGCTGGCCGAGCCGTTAGGGCTGCCAACCAAGCCGGCGGTGGAGGAAATGTTGATGATCGAACCGCCGCCGGCCTCACGCATGGCGGGGAGTGCGGCTTTGGTGCCGAGGAAGACGCCCTTGGCGTTCACGGAGAAGATCCGGTCCCAGTCTTCCACGGTGGTTTCCTCGATGTTCTTGCGGATCAGGATGCCGGCGTTGTTCAGCAGGACGTCGAGCTTGCCGTAGGTGCCCACGGCGGACTGTACCGCCGACTCCCAGTCGGACTCGCTGGTGACATCAAGATGCACATAGGTGACGTTGTAGCCGAGTTCCTGCAGTTCGGCCTCGGTTTGGCGACCCTGATCGTCGAGGATGTCACCGATGACAACGCTGGCGCCTTCTTCCGCAAACATCCGCGCCTCGACCGCGCCCTGACCCCGCGCTCCACCGCTGATGAGCGCGACCTTGCCTTCCAACCTGGCCATGGTGTTGCCTCCTATTCGTGCGTTTCAGATGGCTGTACTACTGCTACGCAGCCACTTTATATGCGTTGGCAATGGGGCGCAACCGAAGATTCAGCATGCGTACCGAGGATTCCACAAGCGGTGGAAACCCGCCGTTCCGTCTTCTCCAGTGCGCAACTCATAGACGTCAGGGTTGGACAGGTTTTCCCATCCGGTGTAGCCGAATTCGGGATCAATCGAGTGGAGAACCAGGCCCATGAGGTTACCGTGGGTGACGACGACGGGGAGGTTATGGGGACCGCGCAGCAGATCGTTCAGGGCTGACCATGCCCGCTCAAGCACCTCGTTGGCAGATTCGCCGCCGGGCACGCGCGATTTCGGATCGCAAAAGGAATCGCGCACCACCTGACGCCAGTTGTCGATGGGACATAGCGACAGGGTGCGCTCATTCAACCGAGGATCGACCCGAACTCCCCGCAGCAAAAGATCCGCGAGGGGTTCGGCGGACTGCTGCGCACGACGGTAGGCGCTGGCGACAATCGCGTCGACGGGCCAGGCCGACAGGTAGTCCGCCAGACGCTGGGCCTGCAGCAGGCCGGCCGGGGTGAGCGGTGCGCTGGGTTCCTGACCCGCCGCCTCGCAGTGCCGGACCAGGATCAGGCTGGTCACGGCAGGGGCCAGGGGCACCAGCGGAGGCGCACACCGACCTCGGTGAAGCCGGCCCGCTGGTAGAACTGGATCTGCCTTGCGCCGTGATACGGGGTTCCCAGTTCGACCATTGCGCAGCCGCGCGACACGGCGTGATTCAAGGCGAAGCGGAGAACCTCCATGCCGACGCCAGTGCCGCGCACGCTGGGATCAACATACATTTCCTGGATGATGGCGTAAAGGCCGACGCTGCGCAGGGCGTCGACGAATGAGACGGTACAAACGGCGGTGAGCTGACCGTCGGTTTCCGCCAGCACCACGAACCCAGAAGGCCCGTCATCGGCGAATCGGCCATACACCGGCGCCATCGCTTCTGCGGAGGCGGGCGTGCCACCGAGTTCAATCAGAAGCCGGCGCACCAAGTCTATGGCCGCATCCCGGTCGTGGGTCGTTGCCAATCTGGCGCTGGTCATCGTGCCAACGGTACCGCGACGCCGAAGGGGTCTGGGTACGGATCACGCTATGCCGGTACGCGGGTTTTGCGCACGGATGGTCCCGGTGATCCGGTCCGTCAGGCGCCTGTGCTCTCCCGCAGCCGCTCTTCCTTTTCGATTAGACCGGGAGTCATGTTCGATTAGACCGGGAGTCATGGCCTCGCCGAAGTCATGGATTTCGAACACGGGGCGGATTTCAATTTCGCTGGGTCCGGGCATCGGGTTGGGGCAGCGCCCGACCCATTCGACCGCCTCGGCCATATCTTTAACTTCCCACAGCCAGAAGCCGGCCACCAACTCGTTGGTAGCCGGGAACGGACCATCGATCACCGTCCGGTCTGCGCCGCTGAAGGCAACACGTTTCCCGCCGATGAAGGTTTGAGGCTCTCTCCGGATAGCAGCACGACGGCATCCACGAGCTCCTCGTTTTACCTGCGCATTGCCTCGAGGAGTTCGGTGGAGGGCATGGTGCCGTTTTCGCTATCTTGCGTAGCTTTGACCAGAACCACCACGCGCACAGGGTTACTCCTTGCGTTGCTTCGCCCGACCCGGTATGGATCAGGCTTCCAAGGATTCTGACTAGGTTCTGTTGACATTTGGTTATAATGGAAATATGTCAAGACTTACGCTCTCAACAGGTCAGTGGACCAAGGTTCTCCAGTTCCTGCGAGGACGCGCCGACCTGTATGTTGGTCGGGAAGAGGAATGTCGCCGTTTCATCGAAGCCGTGCTCTGGGTGGCCCGCTCCGGCGCCCAATGGCGGCTCCTCCCAGCCGAGTATGGGAATTGGAACAGCGTCTACAAAAGGTTTGCCCGCTGGAGCGACCGGGGTATCTGGGAACTGCTGCATCAGCATTGCGCCGACGACCCGGATCTGGAATACCTGATCATCGACAGCACCGTATTATCGAGAGCACCGTGGTCCGGGCCCATCCCTGCGCGGCCGGAGCGCCCCCCAAAAAGGCGGCCAGGCGGCCCAGGCCCTGGGCCGGAGCCGCGGCGTGTTCAGCACCAAGGTCCACGTGAGCGTGGATGCCTTGGGCAATCCCTTGCGGTTCATCCTGACTGGGGGGCAAAAGCACGACATCACCCAGGCCCAGGGGCTGATCGCCGATCATGCCGGAGAGTACGTGATTGCCGACAAGGGGTATGATTCCCGTGAGTTTCGCCAGTACATCCTGGAACGAGGCATGCGTCCGGTCATACCGCCACGCTCCAACCGTAAGGAACCCCAAGCCTACGATGCTTGCCTCTACCGAGAGCGGCACCTGGTGGAATGCTTCATCAACAAGATCAAGCACTATCGCCGGGTATTCTCCCGGTTTGAGAAGCTGGACGCCAGATACCTGGGCTTCCTTCACTTTACTGCTGCCCTCATTTGGTTACGGTGAAATGTCAACACAGCCTAGCTCTTGAAGGACGAAAACGCCCTCGGCCAAGTTTCGTGGGAATAGTGCCGGTATTCCGCCGGAACTTCGGTGCTCACGGATAACCGCGTCCCACGGTTGGCGTTGTCCAGTCGGTACTTTTCGTAGGCTGGAGCCCGGACCCGGGCATAAGCACTTTCGGCGTCATCCACGTCGTCTCGGATGATGCCGACGGCTTTCAGTGAAAGGGATTGGTAGGGCCCTGCGCTGCTCTACGAGGCTGACCATGCCCTGCCCGTCGGGCGTGGCGAAACGCACGATGCCGCCCCCATTCCAGTCGCCCTGGGCGTAAGGCCCTTCGCAGAATGTGGCAGACCAGGCTCGGAGATTTTCGTCAGCCTGGAGTACATGCGAAACGTTTTGTGCGTCTGCCGCTATTTCCACAACGACATGAAGGGAATCCATGCCGGGGTTGTTCGAATAGCCGTGGTGCCACGGGCCAGAATGGACCAGAATGGTGGGCCGTGTGGGGATCGAACCCACGACACCCGGATTAAAAGTCCGGTGCTCTGCCAGCTGAGCTAACGGCCCCTTCATGCGCCGATCCGTAGGCCAGTGTACAGTGTAGCATAGGCAGGCTTTCGACCTCGGCGAATGCGCTGTGATTACGGCTGTCCCGTCCCTTGCCAATACGCCGTAAATCGGGCATAATGCCGACGTTACTTTCTGGTGGTTCAAGCGGGGTGGTCCCACCCGTTTCCATCTCGAACACGGAAGTGAAACGCCCCAGCGCCGACGATACTGCTCTGGTAACGGAGTGGGAAAATAGGTCACCGCCGGAAAGTACCAAAACACAAAGGTCAGTCGGGGCGGGCGTGATGGCACACCAGGGTATCGTTGGCGACTGTAGGCAACGTATCGCGATAGGTTGAAAAACCAACCGAGCGGCTCCACCGTTACGATTCGGTGACAAAGCCGCTTTTATTTTTGCCCGAATGCGATACAATAGCGCCGCCAGCACCCATCAGTTGGCCTGACCTCAACCCAGGAGAGTCTCATGGGCAGCAGATTTGAAAAGTTCTCAGAGCGCGCACGGCGGGTTTTGTCCTTAGCCCAGGAAGAAGCGCAGCGGTTTAACCACAATTACATCGGAACCGAGCATATATTGCTTGGGCTTGTCCGGGAGACCGAAGGGGTAGCCGCTCGAGTCCTGTCAGGGCTGAGCGTGGACCTGACCAAGGTGCGCTCGGCGGTTGAGTTCATCATCGGGCGCGGCGAGCGTCCGGCGCAGGGTGAGATCGGTCTTACCCCCAGGGCCAAGAAGGTCGTGGAGCTGGCCGTGGATGAAGCCCGCAGGATGAACCACACCTATATTGGCACTGAGCACCTACTGATTGGCCTGTTGCGGGAAGGCGAGGGCGTTGCGGCCGGTGTCTTGGAAAGCTTGGGCGTCAACCTTGAAAAGGTCCGCGCCGAGACTCACCGTATCCTCAGCAACTCCGGCAGCGGCAGCTCCACTAGCAGCCGTTCGACCACCCGTACCCCCACACTGGACCAGCTTGGCGTTGACCTGACCAGCGCGGCGCTGGGCGGCAAGTTGGACCCGGTCATTGGCCGTGACACTGAAATTGAGCGCGTCACGCAGATCCTGAGCCGCAGGACCAAGAACAATCCGGTCCTGGTAGGAGAGCCCGGCGTGGGCAAGACGGCCATCGTGGAAGCGATGGCCCAGCAGATTTCGTCGGGCGACGTGCCCGACACCCTGCAAGGCAAGCGCCTGGTCACCCTCGACATGGGAGCCTTGGTCGCCGGGACTAAGTACCGCGGCGAGTTCGAGGAGCGGTTGAAGAAGGTCATTGAGGAGATCAAGACCTCCGGCAATTGCGTCCTCTTCATTGATGAAATCCATACCCTGGTCGGCGCTGGCGCTGCTGAAGGCGCGGTGGACGCTTCCAATATTTTGAAGCCATCGCTCGCGCGCGGCGAGATCCAGTGCATCGGCGCGACCACGATGGACGACTACCGCAAGTACGTGGAGCGCGACCCGGCGCTTGAGCGGCGGCTGCAGCCGGTGCGCGTCGAGGAACCCGACGCCGAGATGACGGTGGATATCCTGCGGGGTGTCAAGGGCCAGTACGAAGACCACCACAACGTCGACATCACCGAAGACGCAGTGCAGGCCGCTGCCACCCTGTCGACCCGGTACATTCCGGACCGCTTCCTGCCGGACAAGGCCATTGACCTGCTGGATGAAGCCGGATCACGGGTACGCCTGCGTGGAAGCCATGCTCCGCAGGAAGTTAAGGATGCGCAGGAAGTCCTGGACCGAGTACGCAAGGAAAAGGACGAAGCCATTGCTTCGCAGCAGTACGAAGTCGCTGCCGAGCTGCGCGACCGCGAGCTCCATCTAACCGAGAACGTAGGCGACATGGAACGCGAGTGGAAAGCGGATCGGAGCAAAGAGCGTAAGCAGGTTACCGAGGAGGACATCGCCGAGGTAGTCAGTATGTGGACCGGTATCCCGGTGACGCGGCTGGCGCAGGAGGAAACCGATCGGTTGCTCAGCATGGAAGCGGAACTGCACAAGCGCATCATCGGCCAGGACGAAGCCATAGTCGGCATCTCCAGGGCGGTGCGCCGGGCTCGGGCCGGTCTCAAGGACCCGCGCCATCCCATCGGTGTATTCCTGTTCCTGGGCCCTACCGGAGTGGGCAAGACCGAACTGGTACGCGCCATGGCAGAGTTCATGTTCGGGCACGAGGACAACATGATCCGGCTGGACATGTCGGAATTCCAGGAGCGGCACACCACCGCCCGTCTGATTGGCGCGCCTCCGGGCTACGTTGGCTATGACGAAGGCGGGCAGCTCACCGAGGGTGTCCGCAAGAAGAACTACTGCGCGATCCTGCTGGACGAAATCGAAAAGGCACACCCGGAGGTCTTCAACATCCTGCTGCAGATCTTCGATAACGGCCAGCTTACAGACGCCCGCGGCCGCCGCGTGGACTTCCGCAATTCGATCATCGTCATGACAAGTAACCTCGGTTCTGACCTGATCAAGCGCGATACCTCCCTGGGGTTCACCAGAAAGTCAGACCAAGCACAGACCGATCACCAAGCCTACGAGCGGATGAAGGACAAGGTTATGGATGAAGTCAAACGCTTCTTCCGCCCCGAGTTCCTCAACCGCCTGGACGCCACCATCGTGTTCCACGCCCTGAGCAGGGAAGAAATTCACCAGATCGTGGACCTGATGATGAACATGGTCCGCGAGGAGCTCAAGGAACGGGAGATCAGCATCGAACTAACCGAGCCGGCTCGGGGGTACCTGGCCGAAAACGGTTTCGATCCGGTGCTGGGAGCGCGACCGCTGCGCCGCCTGATTCAGAACGAAGTCGAAGACCGGCTGTCCGACGAACTACTGGGAGGCAAATTCGAGGAAGGGGACACCGCGATCGTCGACATAGACGAGGACGGCAAGATCTGCATCAAGGTACGGAAGCCGGAGATGGCCGCCTTGCCGGTGGCCTGACCCGAGACTTACGGTCGATCGAAACAACCGGGGGCGCCCTGAAAAAGGCGCCCCCGAATGCTACAACCTACTGGTCGATTGGAATGGTTCCAAGGCGCAAATTTCGCTCTCAACCCGCATCTGGGTTGGCGGTTATTTTAGCCTCTTACTATAGTTCGGCATTCTTCACGGCAAACTTTGAGGTGACTCTATGGCCAGGCGTTTGCTCAAAGAACTGGAACGGTCCTACGGATTTGACGAAGTTGCGATCGTCCCGGGCGAAATCACGATTAACCCGGAAATGACATCCACGCAAATGAGTATCGGACAGTTCTCCTTTGACTCCCCGGTAATGGCCTCGGCGATGGACGGGTCGGTGTCGCCTCGGTTTGCTACGCTGATGCACGAAATGGGTGGCTTGGGAGTCCTGAACGGCGAAGGGCTTTACACCCGCTACGAAGACCCCTATTCGGTTTTGGAAGAGATTATCTCCATGGACCAGGGCGAGGTCACGGAGTACCTGCAAGAGGTTTACAGCCGGCCGGTCCAGGAACACCTGATCGGCGAGCGGGTCGAGGAGATCAAGCAAACCGGGTCCATTGCGGCCATCGCGTTCACTCCGCAGAGCACAAAGCGGTTCAGTCCTTTGGCCGTAGAAGCTGGGGCCGACATCATCGTAGTACAGTCCACCGTCACCACCGCCCGCCACATGTCCCGCAGTTATCGGGGCCTGATCTTTTCAGAGTTGATCGAATCTCTCAGCGTTCCGGTAGTAGTGGGCAACTGCGTCAGCTATACCGTGGCCATCGAGCTAATGGAAACCGGGGTCGACGCCGTATTGGTCGGGGTGGGCCCGGGGGCGGCGTGCACCACGCGGGAGGTGACCGGTGTGGGAGTGCCTCAGGTGACCGCGACGCTGGAATGCGCCGCGGCGCGGGAGGACTACTTCCAGCGCACCGGCCGGTACGTGAGCGTGATCACCGACGGGGGCCTGCGAACCGGCGGCGACGTCTGCAAGGCGCTGGCCAGCGGAGCTGACGGCGTGATGCTGGGCACGCCCTTTGCCCAGGCAGCGGAGGCCCCGGGCCGCGGCTATAACTGGGGCATGGCAAACGCCCACCCCGAACTGCCCCGGGGGACGCGGATCAACGTCGGCACTAAGGGAAGCTTGAAACAGCTGATGCACGGACCGTCCAGCGTCACCAACGGCACCCAGAACCTGGTCGGCGCGTTACGCGTTGCCATGGGAATGTGCGGCGCGTACACCGTTCGCGACTTCCACAAGACGGAAATGGTCATCGCCCCGGCGATCAAAACCGAGGGCAAGCACTACCAGATGCTCGGCTAAAACGGAGGAACCATGACCACCGCGACGATCCAGATCCTGGACCCACGTCCAGAGCACAAGACCGAGGAGCGGGCGGCAGCTGGCCGGTTACCCAGCTTGGCCGGCAAGACCGTGGGGCTGCTGGAAAACCGCAAGTACCACTCGGACAATTTCCTCCAAGAACTCCAGGTGATCCTCGAGGAAGAATACGCCGTTGAGAAGGTGGTTTACCTGCGCAAGTTCAGTTTCAGCGCGCCGTGCTCGGACGAGACCATCGGGGAACTGCTGGAGCAATGCGATGCGGTGGTGCACGGAATCGCGGATTGAGGGAGCTGCACGGCGTGGGGTCTCCACGACACAGTAGTTACCGAAACCCGCGGCGTCCCGTCCGTGAGCGTCATCACCGAGAGCTTCACCAGGGCGGCGCACTCTCGCGCCTCCGCGCTGGGAATGCCCGGCGTCCAGATCCTGGCGCTGCCCAGTCCGTTGGCACCGCGGTCGATACCGGAAGTGCGACAACTGGCGCACGAATACGCCGGCCAGATCGCCGAGATGCTGACCAACGGCAAGTGAACGCCGATCGCGTCAGTTAGCGTGCCGCTTTCGGTATGAAAGTGGTCAACTGGAATGTCCAATGGGCTACGCCCGGTTCGGTGCGTAGCCCAGAGATTTTGTGCCGCATCAAGAGCCATGACCCGGACGTGATCTGCCTCACGGAGACAGATTGCAGGCTCCTATCCGAATGGGACGGGTACGTGATATCCGCCGCGCCAGTCGGCGCAAACAGTCGGCGCAAGGTCCTGATCTGGTCACGGCGGGAGTGGAACGACGTTGATGATGTTGGCAGCGGAGTTTTACCGGCCGGACGATTCATCGCCGGCACTACCGAAACATCGGTAGGTCAGGTGACGGTCATCGGCGTCTGCATTCCTTATCACAACGCGAATGTGAACTTTGGCGCCAAGACCCAAGCTCCGTGGCAAGACCATGCGGAGTATTTGGACGGCCTTTCTTGCATCCTGAAACGCGCATCGCCCGCCCGGCTGATCGTGATGGGCGATTTCAACCAACAGATTGGGCAACGGAGAAATCCTTACCCTCCGCTTTCCCAACCGGTTCGCGCGAGTCTACAGGAAGCCATACAAGCCGGACGGCCGCCGGGTTTGACCATAGCCACGGCCGGGCTTGGATTGCGGGGCCGGCGCGCCATTGACCACATGGCCATAAGCGGCGATTTGTGCGCTGAATCTCTGGCCACGATTGACAATGTAACCTCCGATGGCGCGAAACTATCCGACCATTTCGGCGTTGTCGCTGACTTGGCCGCTCGCGATCAATCCCAAAATCCACCTCAGTAGAGTGATCTTTATGTCAACCAACACTCGAGCGTTGAACTCGCGGCGCATCACAGTGCCTGGCACCTACGACGCGATCCAGGACTACTACGAAGAGCAGGGATGGACCGACGGCATGCCCGTGGTTCCGGCCACAGAAGACGCCGTGCAGCGGATGCTCGGCCCTTGGGGCGAAGATCCAGCGCTGTCCCTGGGGATAGCGCAACCTTCCAACTCGGAAGTGAACATCGAGAAGGTCGCCATCAACGCGGTGATGGCAGGCTGTCGTCCGGAATACTTTCCGGTAGTGGTGGCGTGCGTGAAAGCCGCGTTGCAAACGCCGTTCAACCTGGCCGGATGCCAGGCAACCACGGGCGGAGCGGCCCCCGTGGTAATCGTGAACGGCCCGATCGCGGAGCGGCTGGGGATCAACGGCGACTCGGGAGCCTTCGGCCCCGGCTACCGGGCCAACGCGACCATCGGCAGGGCACTACGGCTGTTCGTGCGCAACGTGGCCGGGCTCATCATCGGTGACATGGACAAGGCCACACTGGCCATGCCGGGTCGGTACTCCTTCTGCTTCGCCGAGAACGAGGCGCGCAGCCCGTGGGAACCGAGACACGTTGATTTGGGATTGGACGCGGAAGACAGCATGGTGACACTCCACGCCATCCGGGCCTTCTATCCGATTATGGAAACCACGGTATCGCGGGGCACCGACGTGCTCAACACGCTGGTGCAGGGGACGCGGGCCACCGGGTTCTCCAACTACTACCAGATCGGGACGGGGGCGCAGGTGACGTTGGTGCTGAGCCCGGAGCACGCGGCTGAAATCGCAGCGGACGGGTTCACCAAGGAAGATGTCCGCCAGTACGTGTTCGCCAACGCGCGGATGTCCATCGCCGAATTGTCGGGACTCGGACATTGGGGCAACCGGAACTACCCAGATTGGATAGACGATGAAGACCCGAACACCATGGTGCCGATCGCGCTGCAAGCCGACGACATCGTGGTGGTGGTAGCCGGAGGCGACGGCCGCCATTCCGCCTGGCTAGCCGGGTGGGGAGTTACCCGGGTGGTGACCCAGCAGATCGAAGTTCCGGGCTAGTCCCGTCGTACTATCCTGACGCACAGGCCCGCCGAACATTGAACCGGCGGGCCGTCGTGTGACCTTGGGGGCGAAGCTGACGGGATCTGCCCGAAAAGTTCCGGGCTGACGCCTAACTACTCGCGTTCAAACTATCGTTGTGAGCGGAGGCCGGCGGTCCTGCGCCCGGGCGACGTCCCCTCCGCCAACTGGATTGCCACGTCACTTCGCTCCTCGAAATGACAACTGGGTAGGCGTAAGAAGTTCCGGGCAATGGCGCGAAGGGCAGTCCACTGCTATCATTTCCGCGCTACGATATTTTGAATTCTTGACGGAAAACAGGTTCGCCGATCGTGTTCACTCACCTGCATACTCACACCGAATACAGCATGCTCGATGGCATCAGCCGTATCCCGGACCTGGTAAACCGGACGCGCGAACTTGGCATGGACGCCATGAGCATCACCGACCACGGTTCGCTGTACGGCGTCGTCGATTTCTACTCCGAGTGCAAGGATGCGGGCATCAAGCCGATCATCGGGTGCGAGTTCTACGTGTCCCACGCCAGCCGGCACAACCGCACTGCAAACGAGCGCACCGCCAACCACCTGGTGCTGATCGCCAAAGACAACACGGGGTATCGCAACCTGCTGCAACTGGTGACCCTCTCCCATCTGGAGGGTTTCCATTACCGGCCGCGCATCGACAAGGAACTCCTGGAGCGGCACCGGCAGGGCCTGATCTGTCTGTCCGGGTGTCCTTCGGCCGAGGTTCCGACGCTCCTTGCCGACGGCAATTACCAGGACGCGAAGCACCAGGTCGGTTGGTATCGCGAACTGTTCGGCGAGAATTACTTCCTGGAGTTGCAGCGGCACGAGCACATTGAGCAACTGCCACGGATCAACGACGGGCTGGTGCGATTGAACCGCGAAACCGGCATACCGCTGCTGGTCACGAACGACGCCCATTACGTCCGCCAGTCCGATTACCCGTACCAGGACGTGTACATCTGCATCCAGACGGGCACCAACGTGATGGATGAGAAGCGGCTGCGGATGGAAGACTCGTCCTACTACATCAGGTCTGCCGACGAGATGGCGGCGCTGTTCCACGATTTTCCGCAGGCCGTGGACATCACATGCGAGGTGGCGCAGGAGTGTGACGTTTCACTGGGATTCGGCCAGATGCACCTGCCCCGGTATCCGACGCCTAACGACGAGGACGCTGACGCCTACCTGGAGCGAATCTGCCTGGAGGGGTTCAACCAGCGGTATGGGCACAACAACGAGGCCGCCCGTGCCCGGATGGAGTACGAGCTGGAAGTGGTGCGGCAAACCAGCTTCGCCAACTACTTCCTCGTGGTGTGGGACATCATCTCGTTCGTCCGCAAGCAGCAGATCCTCTTTGGCGTCCGGGGGAGCGCCGCCGCCAGCGTGGTGCTGTACTGCCTAGGGATCACCGATATCGACCCGATGCGGTACAATTTGGTGTTCGAGCGTTTCCTGAACTTCGAACGGAAGGAAATGCCCGACATAGACATGGACTTCCAGGACGACCGCCGTGACGAGGTCTTGCGCTACGTAATCGACCGGTACGGCAGCGATCGGGTGGCCCAGATCATCACCTTCGGCACGTTGGGCCCCAAGGCGGCCCTGCGCGATGTAGGGCGCGGGCTGGGCATGGGCTACGGCGACGTCGATCGCATTGCCCGGATGGTACCGTTCAAGTCCCGAACGATTGCGGAAGCAATGGCGGCAAACCAGGAGATGGCAGACACCTACCAGAGCGACGCAGCGATCCGGGATCTGGTGGACAACGCCCAGGCCCTGGAGGGCATCGTCCACCACGTGAGCACCCACGCTGCCGGCGTCCTCATCGCCGACGAACCGCTGACGGAAACGGTCCCCCTGCAGCGTCCCGCCCGCGGGGACGAGAGCAGTCCGGTCATGATGACCCAGTTCTCCATGGACCCGGTAGCCAAGCTGGGCCTGCTCAAGATGGACTTCCTGGGCCTTACCAACCTCACCATCCTGGACCGGACCATCAAACTGCTGGATGAGGAACGGGGCATCCGCATCGACCTGAGCCGCCTGACGCTGGACGACGAGGCCACCTACGAATTGCTGGGCACCGGCAATACGACGGACCTGTTCCAACTGGAAAGCGCCGGCATGCAGCGTTACATCAAGGAACTGAAGCCGTCGGACCTGGGCGACATCGCGGCGATGATCGCCCTCTATCGCCCGGGCCCAATGGAACACATCGACCGGTTCATCCGTTCCAAGCACGGTAAAGAAAAGGTCACCTATCCGCACCCCAGCATGCAGGAACTGCTGGATGAGACCTACGGCGTGATCGTGTACCAGGACCAGGTCCTGCACGTCCTGCAGAACTTCGCCGGCTATTCCCTGGGCGAAGCCGACACTGTGCGGAAGGCGATGGGGAAAAAGATACCGGCGCTCATGGCCGAAGAGCGTCAGAGGTTCTTGTCGGGGGCGGTTCAGAAAGGCTACAGTGAAGAGTTGGGAGCGGAGATTTTCAACCTGATCGAGCCGTTCGCAGGCTACGCCTTCAACAAAGCCCACAGCGTGAGCTACGGCCTGATCTCCTACTGGACCGCCTATTTCAAGACTCACTACCCGCTGGAATACATGGCCTCAGTGCTCAACTGCCGGCTCGACCACGGCGACCGCTACGTTGCGTCGATCAACGAGTGCACGCGCATGGGGATCGGGATCGAGCTCCCCGACGTCAACCAGTCAGGTATCCACTACACCATTGACTGTTCCGCCGACCGGGCTCAGAGCGGCAAGCTGCGCATCGGGCTGGCGGCGATTAAGACCGTCGGCGAGGCTGCGATAACGCCGATCGTGACCGAGCGCGTGGCCAAAGGCCCATACGCATCAATAACCGATTTCTGCCGGCGCGTGGATGTATCGGGGCTGAACCGACGTACGCTGGAAGGCTTGGCCAAGGCCGGAGCCTTCGATTCCTTCGCGCCCCGGGCGACGATGATCGGCAACCTGGACCGCATCTGGGCCCTGGCGCAGCAGGAAACTCGGAACCGCAACTCCGGGCAGTTCGGCATGTTCGGCGACGAGATGGACAGCGGCGCCGGCGGAACCCTCCTTGAATTGGACACGTCCCAGCCCGATTACACGCCGCAGGAAAAGGCCAACCTGGAAAAGGAATACCTGGGAGTTGCCCTGTCCTACAACCCGTTGCTAGCGCTGGCCGCCATCACCCCGGGCGACGCCTACAATTCGATCGATCAGCTGGACGAGGAGATGATCAGCAGCACTGTGACGCTACTGGGCCACGTGGCCGCGGTCACCGAGCGCTACACTAAGGACAACCGGAAGTTCCTTCGGGTTGACCTAGCCATGGTGGGCGGCCAGGTTGAGGCGATGGTCTGGCCGGATTCGCTGGAAAAAACGGCCCATGTCTGGCAGACCGGCCGCGTGGCACGAGTGACCGGGCGGCTCCAGATCCGGGGCGACGATTTCTCCATCTCCTGCTATGACGCCCAGGAGTACCAGCTGCCGGATAACGCTCCAATGACCTCAGCGGGCGAGGCTGTAACGGCATCCGCCAGCAAGCCGGCGCCGGTGAGCCCCAGCGCCCCGGCGAGACCTACCCGGTCGAACGGCAACCGACCCGCAGCTTCGCAAGAGGCGCCCGCGTCATCCAATGGTCACCGGGATTCGGGCGTGCTGATCAGGATGGTTGAGACCGACCAACCGGATGAAGACCGGTACCGGCTGCGGCAGGCGATTCGGGTCATGCTCGAATACACTGGGGACGACAAGGTTTACCTGGAGCTCCACCTCAAGGAAGGGCGCACGGTACTGATGGAGATTCCCACCGTGTCAACCGCGGTGTGCGACGAGTTGCAGCAGCGGGTACAGGATCTGCTGCTCCAAGACGAGACTTGTACGGAGTACCCGGCGAAAGCCGTGTAAGGCTTGGGATCAGCACGCCCCCACGGCCGGTGAAGCCTCAGTCGGTTGCGGGAATCTGGAGGCCCAGTCCAGCAGCGATAAACCGCCGTGCGTTTTCTTGGTAGCGCGCCGTTGGGTTCTCCAGCCGTTGGCGGTGAATCGCAGGTAGTTCCCGGATCCGGCCAGGCACGCCGACCACCAGCGATTCACTGGGAATGGGTGTGCCGGTCACGATGGCACCGGCGCCGATGAGCACGTAGTCGCCGACCTTGCAGTCCTCCAGGCAAACCGCGTTGACCCCGATCATCACGTTGTTGCCGACGATTCCGCCGTGTATCACCGCGCCGTGGGTCATCAACACGTTGTCTCCCAGCTCGAGGTGGTCATCGGTGTGCAGGACGCAGTTGTCCTGTATGGAACAATTCTTGCCGATGACGATCTGACCGTAGTCGGCCCGTATCACCGCTCCCGGCCAGATGCTGGTCCCCTCGCCGATTATCACATCGCCGACGATATAGGCGGCCTCGCTTACGAACACGCTGGGATGGATTTGCGGCGTCTTGCCGTCAATGCTGCGAATCAAGGAGCCCTCCTGGTGGTTAACGGTTCCGGCAATTATAGCCGGCGCGGCGGGCGTTATTGGTCCCTGCCGCACATTACGAAACGGAGTGCCGGGCACCAACAAAGTCGGTCCTGGTGCGTGCCGATCCTCTCAGTGCCGGGGGATTGCGTTTGACAATTCGGAGGTCCGCTGGCTAAAATTGATATCGTGTTTGCAAGTCGCAATGACCACGGCCCGGTGGTGTAGCGGTTAACATACGGCCCTGTCAAGGCTGAGATCGTCGGTTCGAATCCGATCCGGGTCGCCACTGAAATTTCTGGAACGGCTCACCAGAGTGGGCCGTTTTTTGTGTTGTTCCCGTCCTGGATAAGCAGTACCCGCGCAACCTGCGCGCACAAACTTCTGGCCTGATTCGCTGTGTGGAAGCGTCAGGGCGGCTCGTCACAAATCTATGAACAACTCACGGCGGTAATCGCGGCGCGGCGGAATCGCGGTGGAATCAGGGAGCAGCCCGGCGACTCGTTGCGGTTGGTTTCGACGTCCACCGCACCGCGAGGAACTCCGGAAATGACGTGCTCGCCACCCGTGTGATACGATTGGGGAGCCCCCGTAGCTCAGTGGATAGAGTGCTGGCCTCCGGAGCCAGAGACCGGAGTTCGAATCTCCGCGGGGGTACTTTGTCGGATCGCCGGGCCGAACGGGGTAAGTACGTCGGGGTGTGGCCTAGCGGCAAGGCGCCTGCTTTGGGAGCAGGAGATCGGCAGTTCGAATCTGCCCACCCCGACCAGGTTAAAGGCTGCGCCCACGCACCCGGTCCAAGCCTAACGGCAGGCTATACGGGCCAGTCCTCCAGTGCCCAGCCCATTTCCCAAAAGGCCTGCTCGTAGCGAGTGCAGGTGATGTACGCTTCTTTCATCGCCGCGATTTCCGCGGACCCAGCCGTGGCTGCGATACGGTCACAGATGGTGCGGCATTCCTCCGCAACCGACTGCTGCTCGACGGCGGCGTACATCTGGATCCACTGGGCGTAGCCAGCGTGGTCCGGCAGACCCTGGTCTGCCAATCGTTCGCCGACGCGCCAGTATCCCCAGATGCACGGCAGGACGGCAGCGACCAGCTCACCGAACGTCCCCTGGTGGGCGACCCGCAGCAGATAGCTGGTGTATGAATAGCACGTTGGAGCATGCGTGGTGGCGTCAAGTTCGGCCTCGGTGATACCGAACTGGGCACAGTACGACCGATGCAGGTCCATCTCGGTGTTCAGAATGTAGTCGACGGCGCGGGCAAACCAGGACATAGCCGGCAGGTCCGGGGCTTTGGCCGCGGCCAAGGCGAGACAACGGGCAAAATCGATAAGGTAGACGTAATCCTGGGTGATGAAGTGTTTGAACCGGTCCAGCGGCAGCGTTCCGTCGCCGATGCCCTGTACGAATGGATGGAACGCCATAGCATCCCGTTGTTGCTGTGACTCTTGCTCAATCTCGTCGCAAAAAGACATCAGGCGCCTCCAGGGTTGTGCGGGTGCTCGTTTCGGCCCATTCTAACGCACCGGGCGGGTCGTTCAGGCCGTGGGCTCGCGGGGTCAGTGCCGCCCGGCGCTCGGATAGTCTATAATGTTGTCCTTGAACCGGGACCCCGCGTATCGCGAACGGCAGCGTACACACACGCATCGCCGCCCGCAACTGTGAAAATAGAGAGGCCCTCCCCATGATGATGCTGTTCCTGCAAGACGTTCCCGACCAGGCAAGGGCCGGTGAGGTCAAACGCGTATCCCGTGGCTACGCGCGCAATTACCTGCTGCCCAAGGGTCTAGCAGAGTTCGCCACCGACGAAACGCTGAAGCGCCTGGAGAAGATCAAGTTTGAAGGCGACCACCAGCGGGCGCGGGAAACGCAGGTCGTGGAGGAGCTGGCCGAGGCGCTGGACAACATCACCGTGACCATCACGGGCAGGATCACCCCCACGGGCCGCTACTATGGGGCAATCAGCGGAGCCAGGATCGCCGACGCCATCGGCGAAGCGCTGGAGCGCGAAATGGACCGCCGCATTACCAACAACGTCGAACCGATCCGCGAACCGGGCGAGTATGAGGTCGTGCTGAACCTGTCCAGCGAAATTCGCGCGACCGTCAACGTCATCGCGGCAGTGGAAGAATAAACCTCCAATAACCGTCATGGCGTTGCGCCGCGCCGCGCCGATGGAACAGAGGACCCGTACGCCGTGGTTCCCGACCCGTACAGTGAACGGCAGTTGCCCCACGACCCTGAGGCGGAAGCGGCAGTCCTGGGGGCTTTGCTCATTGATGGCGACGCCCTGCATCGCGTGACGCCGCTGATTAAGCCCGAGGACTTCCACCGGGCGCGTCACAACTTCTGCTTCGCCGCGATTCTTGCCGTATTCCTCCGCCAGGAAGCCATCGACCAGATCACGGTCGCCCGGGAGCTGCAGACCCAGGGGCGCCTCGAGCAGGTGGGAGGATTGCCTTATCTCGGGCAGTTGATAGCCAGCACGCCCACGTCGGTCAACGTGGAGCACTATGCCGCCATCGTCGCCGAGACGGCGGCCAAGCGGCGGATCATCGAGGCGGGCAACCAGATCGCCCAGCTGGGGTTCGACGAAAGCTCGGACATCGATGAGACGATGCGCCAGTCGGTGGAGGTCCTGTTCGGAGTACGTCCCGCGGCCGATGACCAGGGATTCATTCCGCTCAGTTCCGTGCTGGACGTGTACCTGCAGGGAGACATCGGCGACGTATCGCTGACTGACGAACCGCCCCTTCAGAGCGGATACAGCGACTTCGACAGCCTACTGGGTGGGATGCAGCGTTCCGACCTGCTGATAGTCGGCGCGCGCCCCAGCCTGGGCAAGAGCAGCTTGGCCCTCAATATCTGCACCAATGCGGCAAAGGCCGGCCAAACCTGTGGCATCTTCAGCCTTGAAATGAGCCGCGAGCAGGTGGCGATGCGCATGCTCGTAGCTGAATCGGGAGTCGACTCACATCGACTGCGTCTTGGCCTCCTATCAGAAAATGAGCAGAACGTGATCTCTGACGCCGTGGGTCTGCTCTCCGGTCTTGCCGTCTTCATCGACGATACCCCGTTCCAGACCACCATGGACATGCGGAGCAAGGCCCAACGGTTGCAGTTGGAACACGGGCTGGACTTCCTGGTGGTGGACTACCTCCAATTGATTCAGGGCAGCGGCCGGCGCCAGGGTTACGGCGAGAACCGGGTGCAGGAGATCAGCGAGATATCGCGGTCCCTCAAGGGGATGGCCCGGGACCTGAACGTGCCGGTATTCACCTGCTCGCAGCTCAGCCGCGTGGTGGAAAACCGCCCGGGTCACCGCCCGCAACTATCGGACCTCCGGGACAGCGGCAGCATCGAGCAGGACGCCGACGTGGTGACCTTCCTGTACCGGGAGGACCGCACTTTCACCGAGGAGGAATGGGAGCAGCACGCGCCCGGCAGACCGTACCCGCGCAACTTGGTGGAGCTAATCGTGGCCAAACACCGGCACGGGCCCACCGGCAGCTTCCACCTTTACTTCCGGGACAACCTGATGCGATTCGACGAGTTGGCGCGTTACGAGGAGTCCGTCGCGTAGATGGATGATGTCGCTGGCAGAGCGACGCTGCCGGCAGACGCGCGCCGGATACCGATACCGGCGGCGGCACTTGGTCAATGGCTCGCTGACATCGACGACATCGTTGAGCTCAAGGTGACTTTGCGGGCGCTGGCCCTGCTGGCGGATGAACCCCGGCGCCGGTCGGTCCCGCCATCGATAGCGCTGGACGACCTTCTAGACGACCGGTCCTTGGCCCCGGGTTCGTCGGGCGGAACAGAGAATACCGTCCGAATAGGCCTGGCGGCCGCCGTCGGTCGCGGCACGTTGGAGGCGGTTCGGACCGCAGGAACGATACGCGTCCTGCTGAGAGACGAAGATTGCCTCAGGTATCTGCAAACCTCTAGCGTCATGGTGTTGACTCCCGCCGACCTGACAGACCAGGTGGGTGAAGAGGCGTTGGAAGCGCCTCCACAGCAGCCGCAAACCGGCGAGGCGCGTGCTAACATATTCGCGTTATACGAGCAGCATATCGGCCCGTACGGACACAGCGTCGCGGAGCAACTGAGGGCGGCGGAGGAAGAGTACCCGGCGGAATGGATAACCGACGCCATAGCCCTAGCAGCGGAACGCAACGCCCGCAGTTGGAGCTATATCCATGCGGTGCTGCGCGGCTGGAAGCACGAGCAACAACCGGGCGCCGGGGCGAAGATAACTGACCGATCACGAGATAACAGCCATGAGCATGGAAAGCCTGGGAACGATACTGCGTCGGATAGCCGCACGGGATACTTGGACAGCTATCGACGCCGATATGGCCGACTACCCTGGGAACCCGGAGAGACGGAACGCGACTGAGAATTGCGAGAGGTGCGGCGGCGCGGGATGGGTCACGCGGAGGGTCCACGTAACCAACCCGGATTTTGGCAAGGTGTTTCCCTGCCGGTGCCAGGAACAGGACGACGATCGGCGGCAAAAGATTGAGGCCCTGGAGCGATATAGCAACCTGGGTTCCCTGCGCCAGGCCACGTTTGAGAACGCCAATCCGGACGGCCTGAGCCAGGAGACCGCGGCGCGGCAGGCTTTCCGCGATGGCCTGACCGCCGCCGTCGACTATGCCGAGAACCCCGAAGGGTGGCTCACCCTGGTCGGCCCCAGCGGAAGCGGCAAGACCTACCTGGCCGCCGCCATCGCCAACCGCCGTATCGAGCTGGGCAGTCCGGCTCTGTTCATCACCGCAGCAGACCTCATCGATTACCTGCGCAGTGGTTTCGACGACGACGCCGACCAGCCTTTCGTTGACCTGTTTGAGCAGGTTCGGAACGCACCGCTCCTGGCGCTGGACGATCTGCCCACCCGGCCGTCAACTCCCTGGACGCAAGAGCGGCTCTTCCAGCTCCTGGCTTCGCGGCACGCGGCACGCCTGCCGACGGTCGTCACCCTCCGTGGCGACCCCAACCGGTTGGACGATTTCCTTCGTACACGGGTGGAATCGCCGGACGGGTTCGGGCGTCTCTACCGACTGGGCAGGGTCAGTGGTTCGACGGCGCGATCGATTGGCTCGATCCCGTCCAACATGCGGGCGCGGATGACATTCGCGGCTTTCGACCCGTCCGGCAACGGACGCTTGACCGACTACCAACAACGCAGCCTGCGAGCCGCCAAGTCCTACGTGCAGCGCTGGGCCAACAGCCCCGACGGGTGGCTGAGCCTGCATGGGCCCTACGGCGTGGGCAAGACTCACCTGGCGGTGGCGGCGGCCGGCGAGCGGGAGGACCGGGGCGACGAGGTCTTCTTTGCCACAGTGGCGGACCTCCTCGATTACCTGCGGGCCACCTTCGCACCCGACAGCGCGGTCAACCACGACGACCTCCTCGACCGGATTCGCAACGCCGACGTCCTGGTGCTCGACGATATGGGAGCCGAGCGCAGCACGCCCTTCGCGGAGGACAAGCTGTTCCAGATCGTCGGATACCGGTACGAGGAACGCCTGCCCACCATCATCACCACGTCGCAGCAGATCGAGGCCATCGCATCAGCTCGCCCGCGCATCGCGTCGCGCCTGCAGGATCCCCTAGTAGTCACTGAAATGCCAGTGGAGGCCCCGGACTTCCGGCGTGGTGGCCTCCAGCATTGAGCAGACCGGCGGTCATTCGTCCGAACCGACGAATGATGGCATAATCCCCTCCCGCCCAACACCGAACGCTGCGAGTATTTGTTTCATGACCACCCACAGTTTCGCCGACTGGAACGACGCCCAGGAGTACTACTTCTCCAACGGTCTCACCGACGGACTGCCCGTCGTTCCGCCCACGCCGGACAGGGTGCAGGCCATGCTGGACTACGCCGGCGTCGACGCCGACCACGATCTGGGAACGGAGATCATTCGCCAGAAGCGGTTCACGGCCGGCAAAGCAGCGGTGAACGCCGTAATGGCCGGCTGCCTGCCGGAACATTTCCCGGTGGTAATGGCGTCGCTTTCGGCAATTGCGGAGCGCAGCTTCAACCTGCACGCCAGCAGCACGTCGACCAACGGCGCCACCGTGCTCACGGTGGTCAGTGGGCCGTACGCCGACGCCATCGGGATGAACGCCGGCGTGGAAATGATGGGCAACGGCAGCCGCGCCAACGCCGCAATCGGGCGGGCGGTCAACCTGTTCAAGTCGAACTTCTACGGCTCGGTTCCAGTGGTGATGGACAACAGCACCTTCGGTCACCCGGGCAAGATCACCTTCAGCTTCCCTGAGAACCTCGCCATCAGCCCCTGGCCATCGCTGGCGTCGGAATTGGGCTACGGCGATGGGGCGACCATCGTGAAAGCGTTCGCGACCCTGGCGCCCCTACAGGTGACCCTGCACGGCGACCGGGATCCGGCCGACTTCCTGACCACCGTGGCGCACGCCATGCTGGCCTTCGGTCCCGGCATGCCGGAAGTCATTTGCGTCATCAGCCCGGAGGCCATGCAGCACATCGCGGCATCCGGCTGGACGCGGCAGCAGGTGGGCAATTTCCTGCACGACAAGGCGCGTTTACCGGTTTCCGAGTGGATGCGCTGGAAGCGCATGGGACATGAGCTCGACCACGACCGCATGGCGCCGGTGGTGCCCGAAGCCGACCGGATCACCGTGCTGCCCGGGGGCGGCATGGCCGGCGCGTTCATCAGCCTGATCAGCACGTGGGGCTCCAGCCGCTCCGTCACCCGCCAGGTAGCCGTACCCAACTGACCGAAACCTGATCTCGCGCAATCGACCGCGCTCCCATTGGACGAGGAGGTCAATTCATGGCAACTCAAACCACCCCTGTCGTCACGCTGGACCCGCGTGACGACGCACCGCCGGCTCCGTCCCGGCTGGCGCAGCGCCCGGCTACCCTAGACGGCAAGGTGATCGGGCTGTTCGCTAACAACAAGCCGCACTCCGAGGACCTGTTGCGGCGCATCACCGCCATCATCGGCGAGCGATACGACATCGCCGGCACCGTGGAGCACAACAAGGGCGGATGGCAGTGGCCGGCCCGCATCGAGGACCTACAGCGCACGGCTTCCAGCATCGACGTGGCGATACACGCCACCGCCGAATGAGGGTCCTGCACCGCGTGCAGTGTGCACGACGCAATGGAAACCGAGCTGCTGGGGATCCCGTCCACAGTGTTGACCACCCGCCCTTTCGTGAGCCAGGCCCACGCCATGTCCCGCATGCGCGGCGACCCCGAGTACGGGTTGGCGATCATCGAGCACCCCATAGTGACGCTTACCGACGCTGAGCTGTCCGAGCGGGCGGCCACGGCCGCGCCGCAGGTAATCGCCTGCCTGGTCGACCGGTAGTCGAACCATCGGGTAGTGTCAAAAAGAAAAGGGGCGAATGATTAATCGCCCCCACGTTCTTGCGAGTGCGTTTAGGCCGCTACAAAGGCAAGTAAACAGCCTCGCCGGTTTGCGCGCTCACGGTCACCGCTTCAGTCCATTCCATGTAGTGCACGCCGATGTTGAACGGGGTGCGCATCACCGGGGCTCGGTCCCGGACGGAGGCAATGAACTCCTGCTCGACGGACCATGCGTAGCGGCTTTCCGGCGGGTTGGCGATCTCCTGCAACTGGGAGTCGCCGCGCTTACCGCCGTAGACGCGCATCTGGCCGTCCACGTGGATCGTCCCGTCGGTGCCATAGATCCAAACGGAGTTTCCGGGGGACAGGCCGGCGGAGGCGCTAAACTTCAAATGGGCGTTGGCCCCGTTGGCCAGACGACACATAATGTCCACCGTGTCGGGAACCGTTATCGAACGCCAGTTGCCGTCGTCGTCCCGACGGTGCGGGACTGTGATCTGGCTCATAGCCATGACCTGGGTCGCGTGGCCGACCCAGCGGATCATGGCCTCGTACCAGATACCCATGTTCAGGATGTTGAACCCGCTCATGTCACGGTCCTGGCGCCAGTGGAGGGTGGAGTCGCGGTCGGCAAACCCGGTCTGGGACTGGACATCCAAGGACACGAGGTCCCCGATGAAACCTTCGGAAATCAGGCGGATCATCAGGTCATCAATCCCGAAAGTCATGGGCGACGGCACGATCTGGGCAACCAGCCCCGGCGATGCCTGAGACGCGGCCAGCATCTCGTGGGCTTCGGCAGCGGTCATGGCCATGCGTGCCTCGCACAGCACGTGCTTACCGGCCTCCAGCGACGCCATCGTCAGCGTGCGGTGCATATAGGGCCAGGTCCCGATGCAAACGGCGTCGAGGCTTTCGTCTTGCAGCAATTCTTCCCAGTTGTCGTAAACGGAGGGGATGTTGAACGCGTCGGCGACGCGCTGGCCCGATTCGCGGGAGCGGTTGGCGACGGCGCCGATCTCCACGCGGGGAGTGCTGTTAAATCCCGGGATGTGTCGATCACGGGTGTTGCGGCCGGCGCCGATCAGGCCGACGCGGACGGATTCGATTGCCACAGTAGTACCTCCTAACGATACGTAGAGGCGCGCCAGGGTGCGAAAATAGAGGCGCGGCGCAAGCGATTATAGGGTAACGCTCACAACACGGTCAAAACGGCGGTTGTCCGCAGACCCGGTGCGTAGGGTACGGAGCCGGCGATCACCGATCAACGACGCGATAGATGGTCGTTTGGTCGTTGGAGTAAGCCAGCTCGAGCGTCCCATCGGAGACCATCTGGTCAAATTTCGCGATCCCGCCGGGCAGATAGTAGATCCGCTCGAGCTCGCCGACCACCACGTAGCGCACACCATACTCAGCCATCAGGTCGCGCGCGGCGTTCCTGCTTAGCGTGTTGTACATGGTGGACACGTCCCGTGCCCGTCGCTGTACGAGGTCCCAGTCATTGCGTTGCTGGGTCTGGTGCCACGGCCAGCCGATCACGGTAGGTAATCCCGTGTACACCGACATCCGACCGTTCCAGCGGTACTGGTCCCCGTGCGCCTCCAGCACCACCGGGGATCCTGAGACGTTATCCTGCAACCACCTGATGGCATAGGCGTCCCAGCGCATTTCGATGGGATCGTCGCGCTCCCAGTGCACGGCATCTGACATCCAGGCGGCGCCGTCCAGGGTCAGCGACGTGAGGTTGAAGCGGTCCTGGATTCGGACCGGCGTCGCCAATACCGGGTATATCATCACGCCGACCGCCACCACTGCGACCAACCCGGCAAAGGTCCAGCGGGTCAGGCGCCCGTAGACGTTGCGGTAAAGCCGCCACGCCTTCCACCCGCGCCAGAAACCGTACACCCCGGCTACCCCAAACAACAACCACGCCACCAGGTAATACTTGAACAGGGTGTTCATCCGCGCGATGTCCCCTTCGACCCGGATAAAGTCCACGCCGATGCCAATGGCCAGGGCGACGGCCAGCATCCCCAACGCCGCCGCGTCGGATCGGGCCGCCGGTTCATGGCCGTTCAGCAACGTGGCAGCCAGGGACCAACACGTCAGCGTCAAGAGGACCACGAGTACGCCGGCGGTCAGGAATCCCGCGGCCCAGAAGTAACACGCAAACACGACGCCGGCGGACGCTCCTACCAAGAGCCATTGGTGTATCGCCGGCACTGGCGTCGCCGTTCTGATCCTGGCCAGTAGCGGGCCGCAGGTTCGCGGCAGGACCGCTGACAGCAGCGCCAATGCCGCCAGCAACGGCAGCGCGTGTATCAACAGGTAGTTGGCCAAAGGAGTGCGCCAACGCGTCGGCTCGATCCCCGTGCCGAAGGTCTCCATGGCGCCGTGGAACGGGAGAAACGCTGCGTAGCTGACCGCCATGGCTACCACCGACAGACCAATTCCGACGGCCAGCCGCACCCTGAGTTCGCCGGGCATCATCCATGCCGCGGCCATGGCGAATCCCACCATAAGCAGGGCGTAAGCCGGGTATTCCCACGAGTTGATGGTCCACAGGCTGCCCACTGCTAGCCCCATCAGCGCAGCGCACGCCCACGTCCAAATGCTTTTCGGCCCAGACCTCGACACGCCGATCAGCGCCGCAAACCCCAGCGCCAACGCGAGAAGCGCAAAGGGCATCGTCATCATGTGGGCGTGCAGGTCGGCGAAGAGGAAAGTGAAATACGGGAACTCGGTTATATGGAAAGCAAGGTCGACATGATCGCGCGTTTCAAGCCACGGCGTCAGTACGTTGGGTTGAAATTCCTTGATCTCCGGTATGGCGCGGCTGCTGCGCCAGAAATCGAAACTCGACAGGGGCGCCGCCATCCCACCAATCCGCGCGCTCAGGATGTGAAACAGTTGCACCGCCCCGTCCAGGTTGCCGGCCACCGTGACCATCACCGCCGCAGCCAGACCGACCACGGCCGCGCCGCCTGGCAGCCATCGCCGCATACGTTGCAGTGAAGGCGGCCACCACCGGATCCCGAGAGGCGGTTGCCCGGGTGGCGCGGTCCTTGCGGGAACCGTCCGGGCTGCTTTCACGAAATAGTACGCGAGAGCGCCGGCGCCGGTGGCCGTCAGGGCGAATAGCGTCGGCACGGCCAGATTGAACGCCGTGGCCGGGGGAATGCCTGTAAGACGAGTGGGAATGGAAAGGATGAAGTATCCCCAATAGTAGTAGTTCAGATACCCGCCGCCGAACCACGGATCGTACGGGGGTAGCACCGAGGAGCGAGCCACGGCGGTGAAATAGGCCAACTCCATGGGTTTCTCGCCGCCGCGCCACGGGTGCCACAGATCGGGGTTGGCGGCCCTGATCAGCACGAAAGCCAGGTACGCCAGCACAAACAGCGCCTCGGCGGCCAGCACCATATGCCAGCGCTCCCGCAGCCACCCGGCCATTTCCCGCCAACTTCCGGCCAAGACTGCGACCGATGGTATCGCAACGATCAGAATGGCCAAACCTATGGTGGGGATCGAAAACTGCACGATACCGGCATTGACCAGCAGCCACGTTACCCACGCCACCAGCAGCAGCCCGACGACCCGGGAGAACAAGAGCCCCCGGTCGTGCAGCGGACGCAGCACCCACCAGGTCAGCGGGAACGCAACCAGGCAAATGACCTCCAACGCCAGCAGCCAGCTCAGCCACGGCACGCGATTGGGCCAACCGTCCCGCCGAAACACCTGAGACCAGGTGCCGCTGCCCTGCTGCGCCTCCAGCGCATCAGGCGAAAGCATCAGCGGCGGGGTTTGCTCGTGTGCTGCCGAAGCAGCGTTGATCCGCTCACGTATCTCGGTAGCGGTCATTCGGTCGGTGTTCCGGAACACCAATACCTGCGGGTGGTCGTATCCGATGACGTTTTCGTCAGCGTACCCGAGGTTCAATCCGACGCGAGCCGCTGCCTCGCGCTCACCACTGTCAACCCAAGCAGGCTCCGGAAGCCCGGCCCGACCGTATGGATCATCCCGGAGTTGAACGCCGGCCACCGCTGGATACGACGCAAACGCCTGATCCAACCAGTAGCCCAGCTCGCCGGCAAATAGGAGTTTCAGAAACGCCGAGCTCTGCGGATATTCTTCCGGGAGCCGAGCCACCGAGCCGTAGGCCCGGTTGGAGTAGAAGGCCATATAGTCGCTTGAGGACAGGCGATCAACAAGCTCCGGGATTTTGCTACGGTCGCTATCAGGATGGTAAGCGGGGAATGTCCAAACATCGTATCTGCCCAGGTCGGGTATGCGCTCGTCCCAGTAGGCGCCCCCGTTGATGATGGACGCCCCGGGCGGAATGTTGGCGTTGATCCATTCTGAAGCCGTGACCGCAGTATGCGGGCGGCTGTATACGTTGGCGAACGCGATGGCGTACAGGACGGTGGACGCAACGACGATGACCAGCAGCGCGATGGCAACCGGATACGCGTAAAGCTTGGCCAAACCCGCCAACGTTTGCCGGTTCGATGGTGGAGGGTCCTCCTGGGCTATGAGCCTCAGTGGCTGGCCCGTCGCTGACACCACCACTCCCCCAGTGGGAGGCGTGGCGTGCCACTCCTCCGAAAACGGTGCATCATCGCCAAATATCGGCTCATCGAATATCAGGTCGTCGCCGATGGTGGGCGGGGTTGCATGCCACGCCTCCGAAAATGGTGCGTCGTCCGGCAATGCTTCCGGATCCTTGGGGTATCTGCTGCGTCGCGAGTGCGCCCACTCGACCAAGGCGACCAGCATCCGTGCACCCATGAGGAGATAGAACGGCATCAGCGGGAACACGTAGCGCAGGAATCTGACCTCGAACAACTCCAGGAAAACGAAAGCCGGCACAGCCCAGGCCAGGAGCAGCAGGTCGAAGCGCTGGGCGACCCCTCCCAGCCACGCCATCCATGCGGTAAAAGGCGCAGATAGCCAGGCAACGATGCCGAGCGGGATTCCCAACCCCCACACCGACGTCTGCCGGATCTGGTACCAGAACGCGGGAGTGTCGGCGTACTGCCACGTGAAGGGCCAGTGGCCCGCCTCCCGAGCCATTTCCGCTTGGGCCCGGATATCGGCGACGAACGTGCCGAAGTCCAGTACGGCGTACGGAGTGGTGATGAAAAACGCCGCCAACGCCAGCAGCCCGGCCACCAACACGGCCGGTGCGAAGCGGATGGCTGACAACGGCGTCAGGTCGCTCCAGCGACCACCGGCCCGGTCCTTCCACGCCCAGAGGAAAACCAGCGCCAATGGCGCCAGAATCGGCGCTACTGAGATCTTGGGCGCCATGGCCAAGCCCACCAACAGGCCCAGCAGGGCGGCATCGCGCATCCGGGCGGTGTCCGAGAACCGGAGCATTGCCCACAACGCCGCCAGGGAAGTCAGTACAGTGAAGGGTTCAGGCCGGTAGAAATGGGCGTGCTGGATGTGGATGACGGCGAACGCGGCAAAAGCAGCCGCCAACAGGCCGGTCCACTTACCGTACATCCTGCGGCCGATGGCGAACACCAGAGCAACCGACGCTGTATCGGCCAGGGCAGCCAGGGCCCGGCCGGCGAACCGCATGTCCATGGCGCCCCAATCGGTGAACAGTTCGGCCGCCGACCGGATCAATACCAGCGCATAAATGAGGACGCTACCCAACGGAAACCAGTGCGGGTTGAGGGGGCTGCGTTCCGCAGACAGCGCGGTCTCAATGTTGGGCAACCCGGCCTGCATATCGGGCCACTGTTTCAGCCAGGTCTCGTGTCCCGGGGATTGGGTGAGCACGCGGAACATGTCGTCAGCGCGCAGGTAGAAGGAGCGCTCATCAGGGTGGAATCCGTGGCCGTCGTCCCAGTCGATGCCGTACAAGCGAAGGGCCAACGCGGCGATCAGCAGGGCCGGCAGCAGAAAATTAGGCCCCCACAGCCTGCGCAGGGGGGCTAAAAGACGAAGCCGCTGGGCGTCCGTTGGAGGTGAGCGCATCAACCGCCCACGATGCAGCACAGGTCAGCGGTCCGACAGGAGTATCCCCACTCGTTGTCGTACCATCCCAGGATCTTGACCATACTGTCGTCCAGAACCATGGTGCTCAGGGCGTCAAAGATGCAACTGTGGGTGTTGCCACGAATATCGGAACTCACGATGGGATCCTCGGTGTACTCCAGGATTCCTTTCATGGGTCCCTGCGCTGCTTCCCTGAACGCGGCGTTGACGTCGTCCTTGGTGACGTTCATCTTGAGGTCGGCCACGAAGTCTGTGGCGGATCCGACGGACGTGGGAATGCGATAGGCGATGCCGTGGAGCTTGCCGTTGAGCTCGGGCAGCACTACGCCCACGGAACGGGCCGCGCCGGTGCTGGTGGGGATGATGTTCTGGCCTGCGGCACGGGCTCGTCGCAGGTCCCGGTGGTTGCGGTCCAGTATGCTCTGATCGTTGGTGTAGGCGTGGATGGTGGACATCAGGCCGCGCTCAACGCCGAAAGCGTCGTGCAATACCTTGACCATAGGCGCAAAACAGTTGGTGGTGCAGGAAGCATTGGAAATGATCCGATGCTCTCCCCCGTCATAGACCTCGTCGTTCACGCCGAGCACAATCGTGGCGTCCGCACCCCGAGCCGGAGCCGAGATGATGACCTTGTTAGCGCCGCCGCTGTCGATATGAGCCGCCGCCTTGGCGGCGTCGGTGAAACGGCCCGTGCATTCCACCACAATGTCTACGCCCATCTCCGACCACGGGATGTTGGCTGGCTCCGCTTCCTGGAACATCCGGATCGCCTTGCCATCGATAACTATGTTGCCGTTGTCGGTCCCCACTGTGCCGGCATAGGGGCCGTACGTGCTGTCGTATTTAAAAAGATGGGCGGCCGTATCGGAGTCTCCCAGTCCGTTCACGGCGACCAAGTCCAGCCGGTCGTGGTAGGTGGGTGAAAGAGCCGCCCGGGCGACCAACCGTCCGATCCGCCCGAACCCGTTGATACCGATGCGCGTCGCCATCGTGGAATGCCTCCCATCAGTTCAATCGTGGCCAAATGCTATGACAGGCAAAGCACGCGATATACGTACTGTCCAGCCGGTGGGCTCGCGTTTCCCATATCGAAACCAGCCTACCCGGCGTCCGCGATTATACCACCGAAACGGCGAATCCGGGCCGGTTTCCAACGTCACCACGGATCGCGGGGCTACCGAGAACCGAGCTTCAGGTACACCTCGTTCCCCGCGTACCGGGCTGAGCTTCCCAATTCCGCCTCGATCCGCAGCAGTCGGTTGTACTTGGCCACGCGCTCGGAGCGCGCCGGCGCGCCGGTCTTGATCTGACCCACGTTCCACGCGACGGCCAGGTCGGCGATAGTCGTGTCCTCGGTTTCTCCGGAGCGGTGGCTCATAACCGCCGTCCATCCGGCATCTCGAGCCATGCCCAAAGCCGAGGCGGTCTCGGATAAGGTGCCGATCTGATTGGGCTTGAGCAGGATGGAATTGCCGGCTTTTTCCTCGATCCCGCGATGGAGCCGGCTGATGTTGGTGACGAGCAGGTCATCACCGACCAACTGCACGGTATCACCGAGCCTACGGGTCATGGTCGACCACCCGGCCCAGTCGTCTTCGAACAACCCGTCCTCGATGCTGATGATGGGGTACTCGGCACACCACCCGACGTACAGGTCAATGAGTTCACCGGCGCTGAGCGACATCCCTTCCCGTTCGAGATGATAATTCGACGCGTCCGCATCCCATAGTTCCGACGCCGCCACGTCCAGGGCGATGTGAACCTGCTCGCCCGGTCGGTACCCGGCCGCTTCGATGGCCCGCAACACCACTTCGATAGCGTCACGGTTGGACGGCAAGGTCGGGGCGAAACCGCCTTCGTCGCCGACGTTCAGGTTGTGCCCGCCGTTCCTCAGGATGGTTTTCAACGCCTGGTAGATCTCCACGCCGGCGCGCAGTGCGTCGGAAAACCGGTCGAACCCGGCGGGGGCGACCATGAACTCCTGTACGTCGGCGGAATTGGACGCGTGCCGGCCCCCATTGAGGATGTTCAGCAGAGGCACCGGCAGGCTCACCTGGCCGTCACCCGCCAGATGCCGCCATAGCGAGCCTCCCGCTGCGGAAACCGCGGCGGCCCGGGCGGTGGCCATGGAAACGGCCAGCACCGCGTTGGCCCCCAGGCCGCTCTTGTCATCGGTCCCGTCCAGCTCGTTCAAGAGGCGGTCCACACCAGGCTGGTCGAATGGAGACGCTCCCATCAGCGCAGGACCGATACGGTCGTTCACGTTGGCAACAGCGGTCAATGTACCGCTGCCGCCGAATCGGGCACGGTCGCCATCGCGCAGTTCCAAGGCTTCGTAGCTGCCGGTGCTGGCGCCCGAGGGAACCAGAGCCAAGCCGACACTGCCGTCCGACAGGGTTACTTCCGCTTCGACCGTCGGGTTACCCCGGGAGTCCAGGGCTTCCCGGCCGACCACGGATGCGATGGTGGCGTCAGCCATTTGGTACCTCCGGCAAGGGTTCGGAGAAGGCGACGGTTTGGGTTTCGTCGGTGCGGGCATTGGCCGCGGCCACGGCCTTGTCGACGGCATCGACCGGGTCATCGGCGATTATGTAATTCTCTCCGACGGGCAGACCATCACCGCGAACCGTCAGCGGCCAACTGCTCAGGGACACCACGGGTATGCCGTAGCTGAGGGCGTAGGCGATTTCCGACAGGGTGCCGAAGGCGCCGCCCACGGCGATCACCGCCTGCCCGGTGCTGACCACAGCCACGTTTCGGGCGTAGCCCATATTGGTGGCCACCGGAATGTCCACGTACTCGTTGGCGGTGTGGGGCGAGCCTCCGGGAAGGATCCCGATGGTGGTGCCGTTCTCGGATTTCGCCCCCTTGCACACGGCTTCCATCACGCCGGTCAGTCCGCCGCACACCAGGGTTATGCCTCGGAGAGCCAGTTCCTTTCCGACCCCCTCGGCCAGCGCGTACACGTGGGGAGGCGGGTCGTAGTTGCCGATTACTGCGATGATCATGGAGACGATACCTCCGATTGCGACGTGGAATCGCAGGGGCGATTGATCAATCGCCCCTGCATGTTGGTCAATTTACAGTTTTCTTGCTTTATCCCAACGGCACGATCGCCGCACTGGCAGCATCGATCAGACCCAGCAGCGGCGCCGGGTAGATTCCCAGCCAAACGACCACCAGCAATCCCGCGCCCATGGTAGCCGTCAGCAGCAGTGACGGACGAGGCAGCGGTACAACCGGGGGGTGCTCGTGGACGCCATGTGCGTGGGCGTCCGCGTGGCCCTGGACGGGTTCATACCCCGCTTCATCGTGGCCAGGATTGGGTGCAGGCTCAATGTACATCTGACGGAGCACCTGCAGGTAGTAGTACAGGGAGATGAGGCTGCTGAAAATTGCGACGCCGGCCAGCCATAGGAAACCGCCGTCGGCCACGGCAGCAAAGAGGTAGAACTTGGCGGTGAACCCGGCGAAGATGGGCAATCCGGCCAGCGAGAACAGGCCGATGGCGATGGCTGCCGCCACGAAGGGCTGACGGTCGGCCAAACCGGCAAGATCCGCGATGTTGTCCTGGCCGGTGCGGTTATAGTAGGCGGTGATGCCGGCGAACACCAACAGGTTAGTCACGGCGTATACGACCAGATAGAACACCACCGACTTGGCAGCCAGGGCGAAGTCGCTGCCCAAAACCGTCACTCCGGCCAACGCGTAACCCACGTGCCCAATACTGCTGTAAGCCATGAGCCGCTTCAGGTTGCGTTGTGCCAGGGCCACCAGGTTGCCCAGCAGCATCGTTAGCGCCGCCAGCACGGCGATGACCAGCTGCCACTCATCCCAGCGGTCAGCGGCCGGAACGATCGCCTCGGCGAAAAGCCGGAGCGTCAGCGCAAATGCGGCCGCCTTGGAGCCGATGGCCAGGTAGGCGGTCACCGGCAGGGGCGCGCCCTCGTAGGCATCGGGAGCCCACATGTGGAACGGCACGATCGAGAGTTTGAACCCCAAGCCCACCACCAGCAAAGCCACGCCGACCCACAGGACCGGACTCACCGTGCCCGGCGACGCCAACTCCTGGGCGATGCCGGCGAAGAACGTGGTACCCAGGGCAGCGTAGATGTTGCTCAGGCCGTAGAGCATGATGGCCGAGGACAGCGCGCCGATGATGATGTACTTGATGCCCGCCTCGTTGGAACGCGCCTCGCGCAATCCGTACGCCACCATGACGTAGAGGCTGAAAGACAGCAGTTCCAGGGCGATATAGGCGGTGAGCAATTCCCGGGACATGGCCATCAGGTTCATGCCGAGGATGGAGAACAGGAGCAGACCATAAAACTCGCCGCGATACTCCAGGCGATCTCGCCCGTACTCAACTGACAAAGCGATGATGCCGACGCCAATGGCCAGGAAGAATATCTTGAAGAACAAGCCGAAACTGTCGACGACGATCAGTCCCCCGTACAGCTCAACGGAACCAGACGGGCGCATGAGAATGGCGATAACCATTACGGCCACGAGGCTGACCACGGACAGGCCGGCTAACCATTCTTTGTTGCGCTCCGGGAGGAACAGGTCGACCGTGAAAACCAGGAACGCCAGCGCGGTGAGGGCGAACTCGGGCGCCAGCAGGTGCAGATTGGCGGTATAGTCGATGGACATTCGGATAACCGCCTAAAACACGGCCAGGGTGCTTTCCACGCCGGTGTTGATGACGCGCAGCAGCGGGGCCGGCCAGACGCCCACGGCAATCAGGATGAGAACGAAGGCCGCGCCCACGCCCTTTTCCACCGGGCTGGCGTCAGTCAAATGGTCCCACTGCGGGTCGCCCTCGCCGAAGAAGGAACGCGCGAGCAGCCGAAGGATGTAGACGGCCGTGATGGCCGCGCCGATGACGCCGAGTACGGCCAGAGGCAGGTAGGTACGGAACGCTCCGGTGAACACCATGAACTCGGCGATGAATCCGCTCAACCCGGGCAGGCCGAGGGAGGCGAGACCGGCGATGGCGAAGAAGAAGGTAGTCGTGCCCATGCGCTTGATAAGGCCGTTGAGGATCATGCTGTCACGGATGTGGGCCCGCTCGTAAATGGCGCCCACCATGGCGAACATCAGGGCCGTCATTATGCCGTGGGAGAACATCTGCAGCACTGCGCCGGCCAAACCCACGGGGTGCAGCGTGGCGATGCCCATGAGCACGTAGCCCATGTGGCTGACGCTGGAATAGCCGATAACGTATTTGAGGTCGTTCTGGGACAGCGCGGAGATCGCACCGTAGATGACGTTCACCGTGCCGAGGCCGATGAGCACCGGCATCCACACCTCCGCGCCCTGGGGGGTGAGAAGCATGCCCACCTGGATGATGCCGAAGGCCCCCAGCTTCATCAGCACGCCGGCGTGCAGCATGCTGACCCCGGTCGGCGCCGCGACATGTCCGTCGGGCGACCAGGTGTGGAACGGCCAAAGGCCCGCGAGCACGCCGAACCCCAGCGCGAAGAAGGGGAACACCCACATCTGCGTGAGGCGGGAGACCGCACCGTCCTGCTGGAGCGCGGCCAGCTTGTCGATGTTGAAAGTGGGATCGCCCGCCTGCGAGGATGCGACATACAGGGCCAGAATACCTACCCAAATCAGAACGCTGCCGGCCACGAGCATCAGCATCAGCTTCATCGCGCCGTATTCCTTGGTGCGCAAGAAGGTGCCGAAGTCGGTGCTGCTGCCCCACACCCCAATCAGCAGGTACATCGGCAGCACGGCCAGCTCGTAGAAGAAGAACAGGAAGAACAGGTCCCTGACGACGAACACACCGAACACGCCCGAGCCCAACGCCAGCAACAGCACAAAAAAATCGCGGGTCCGGCGAGTGATTGTCTGGCTGATAAGCACCGCGCCCAAGAGCACGATGCCGTTGAGCAGCACGAGGGGAGCGCCGATGCCGTTGAGCCCCAGGCTCAGGTTGATGTTAACCGGCTGCCCGATCCATGCGTACTCCCGCACCATCTGGACACCGCCGGCCCCGTAGTCGTAGCGCAGGAATACGATGACCGAAAGGACAAAACATACCAGCGCCACGAAAATTGCGAACTGCCAGGCGTCCCGTGGCCGGTCCTTGGGCAAAAACATAGCCAAAGCCGCGCCAGCAAGGGGAACCAGCACAAGCAACAGCAGAGATACCTGGTCGAAATTGCCCATGGTCACAGTCAGTCGGCGCCGGCGGTTACACCGAGCGGAGCCACCAGAAAATCGCCAGGCCGATCACGCCCAGCGCCACTGCCAGGGCGTACGAATAGACGTGGCCCGTGACGTGCAACCGCAGCACGACACCGACTCTTCGAACGACGTCCGCCGGGCCGTTCACCGCGACGTCGTTGACCACGGTGCGATCAAAGAACGCTAACGCCGCGGACACAGTCAGCACGACTCGATCGATGGCCCATTGGTACGCTTCGTCGACGTAATACCGGCGCTCGACAACTCGCAACATCGCGGCGAAACGCGCCCGCCAAGGTTCATGGGAAACTGCTCTACGCACGTAGATCAGCCACGCCAGCACGAATGCGCCGACCGCCAGGATTATCGACAGCAATCCCAGCACATAGTTGAAGTGGAACCCTTCCGCGTGGCCGTAGTACACAAACCCGCCGAAACCCTCGAAGTCACCCGGCCAGTTGAAGGCGATCCAGCCAAACCCCACGGCCAGCACCGCTAGCACGGACATGACGCCCGTCATCAAGACCGGCGACTCATGAGCGTGGTGGCTGTCCTCGCCCTCGGGTCCGAAGAACACCACGAACATGGCGCGGGCCATGTACAGTGCGCTCAGGAACGCGGTGAGCATCGTCAGGACGATGAATATGACGGGCAGGTTGTGCTCGACTGCGACCAGGATTTCGTCTTTGCTCCAGAAACCCGCTAGGATCGGAATTCCGCCCAGGGACAGCGCGCCAATGGAAAATACGACCGCCGTGACCGGCATCGCCCGGCGCAGGCCGCCGACGCGGCGAATGTCCACGTCGCCGTGGGCTCCCACACCGTGCATCACGCTGCCCGCGCCGAGGAACAGCAGGGCCTTGGCGAACCCGTGGGCCATCAGGTGGAACACCGCCGCCGTCCAGCCGAACGCACCCAGCGACAGCATCATCAGTCCCAGGTGGGAGACGGTGGAATACGCCAGGATCCGCTTCAAGTCGGTGGATACCAACGCGATGGTGGCGGCGCCCAAGGCAGTGACCGACCCGACGATCGCCACGATCATCATCGCTTCCGGAGACGCGGCGAAGATGGGATAGGCGCGGGCCACCAGGTAGACACCGGCAATCACCATGGTCGCGGCATGAATGAGCGCGCTGACCGGCGTTGGGCCCTCCATGGCGTCGGGCAGCCATACGTGGAAGGGGAACTGAGCGGACTTCCCCATGGCTCCCAGCAGCAGCAGAATGGCGGCCGCGGTGGTGACACTGCTGCCGAGTTCGCCGGACGCGGCGGCCGCAAAAGCATCCGACATGCTGAAGCTGCCCACGTTGACCCACAGCAGCAGGATGCCCACCAGCAAACCGACGTCACCGATTCGCGTTACCACGAAAGCCTTTTTAGCGGCTTCGCGCGGACCGGGATTTTCGAACCAGAAACCGATGAGCAGATAGGAGCACAGGCCCACCAGTTCCCAGGCGATGTAGAGCAGCAGGAAGTTGTCGGCCAGCGCCAGGGTCAGCATTGCCGCCACGAACAGGGCCTGCCAGGCAAAGTACCAGCCGAAGCGCGGATCGCCCTTCATGTACTCCAGCGAATAAAGCTGCACGCCGAGGGCGACGAACGTAACCAGTCCGAGCAGCACGATCGTCAGCGGATCGATGATGATGCCCCAATTCAGGTGAATGGCCTGGTCAACGGTGGCGGCAACGCCGGGTAATCCCGCCTGGAACCACGAAGTGGCGAAATGGCAGGTCAAGGCCCCGGTGATACCACTGACTTCGCACGCCGGGTCATCGGGAGTGGCTCCCAGGAAACTCACGGTCGTCAGCGCCCAAACGACGAAACCTCCGCCGATGGCCAAAATCGCCAGCGGGGCGCCTCGCAACGGCAGCCAACGCTGGAACAGTATGATCAGCGGGCAGGCGGCGAAGGAGAAGACTGGGATCAGGAATGCTAGCGGCATATCACCACTTGAGCAGATTTATTTCGTCCACGTTGACGGTTCCACGGTTGCGATACATCCGCAGGATGATCGCGAAGGCCAATCCGACTTCCGCCGCAGCCACCGTGATTACGAAGATCGCGATGATCTGGCCGTCAAATGCGGCGAAACGGCCCGTTCCGTTCAGGTATGAGGCGGCCGCAATCAGGTTGATATTGACGGCGTTCAGCATCAGCTCGATGGACAACACAATGAGCACCGCGCTCCTACGAGCGAGGACTCCATAGAAACCAATGCCGAACAGGGCGGCGCCCAGGAGCTGAAAGTACAGGAGGGGCACCATCGTGCGGCTAACCCTCGCCTTCCATGGACGTGTCGCTCTGCGCCACGACGTTCTGCGTTCGGGCGATGATTATGGCTCCGATGAGGGCCACCAACAACACTAGGGAAGCGATCTCGAAGGGCAACGCCCACTTGGTGAACAGCGCCGCTCCCAACTCCTTGAATTCGGGCGCTTGAGGCTCTGCCACCACGTCGGGCGCCAGCCAGAATGCTGCGCCCAGAATCACCGCAAGTACGATCGCGGTTATCAGACCTAGGGGCCATTGCCTGTTGTCCGTGATGCGCGGGTATTCGGAGGATCGGGTGAGCATCACGGCAAAAAGAACGACGATGGTGACGGCACCACCGTATATGAGCACCTGCACCAAGGCCAGGAACTCGGCGAACAGCAGCAGGTAGGCTCCCGCCGCTCCCAGAAGCGAAAGCAACAAGAACAGGGCCGCGTGCACGACGTTTCGTGTCGCTACCACCCCTACGGCCCCGCCAAGGGTGAAAATTGCGACGATCACGAACAGGGCAAGCGCCACGGGTCTATAGGTTCCGGCGTGCCGGGTCCCTCAGTGGGATCCCCGGTACGGTGTCAAAGTACGAGCCGCCCCGTTGGCGGCTCCGGTGGTGAGGGTGTGGTTCCAATGTCGGCATTTCTGAATAGGCTACCCGGCCTTCGTTTGTTTGTCGGCCAACACCTAAATTGATTTGAGCAGCGTACAGGTCGCGCATTCGCAGTCGGCTTTATGCTTGCGCACCGGTTCCGATACCGCCTGCGCACGACCACGCGCCTTGCCTGAGGCTCCGGTCTGGCCCCGCTTCTTGCCCTTTCCGATTTTCCCGGCTTTAGCGGCCTTACCAGCGATCTTGCCAACCAGCCCACCGACCTTGTCGGACACCGAGTCATCCCGACCCGATTTCCGCTTCTCCGCGCACTCGACGCACGTGCAGTACTGCGGGTGACGCGAAGATAAGTTTCGGAAAGTTTCGTCTTCTCTTGGCACGGTAAACCTCGAATCAGCCTGCAGTTTCAGGTTCGGCTGCTGCCTTGGCCGCGTCGGCTTTTTGCTTGGCGAGTACCGTCGGCGGGATCCAGGCCGTCTCGTCCTGGTATTTCTTGCCGATGTGCAATAACACGGGAAGGTCGACCCGGTCCCCGTTGCGCGCGTAGGTACTCATCTCGTGCTCGTGGCTCATGACGATTGCGTCAAAATTACAGTACTCGACGCAGATGCCGCACAATATACAACGGTTCAAATTGATTTCAAAGTAATCGACGATCTTGCGGCGGTTGCTCTCGCTCTCCGCGTGCTTGGGGTTGTCCATCATGCTGGCGGACATGCACTGCGTCGGACAGTTGCGGATACAAACCATGCAGCCGGTGCAGTAAGGTTCGTTGATCTCGCCGTCCCAGGTAAGCGCCGGGAACCCCATGAAACGCGGCCGCACGGGGGTTGCCTCATTAGGATATTGCTGCGTCACCGGTTTGCGAAACCCGGAGACCGTCGAGGCGAGGGTGAGCATCATCCCTTTCAGGCTTCCCAGCATAGTTATCGTTCTCCGGCCGGCGGCGTCTTGCGATCCAACACGGCGAATATATCCGCAACGGCGCAGGAGAAACCGGGTATTTCGGGTTCACCGGTCATCACGTCGTCGGAACCGAAAACCACGTCGGCCGCGCCAGGCCGGCGAATCGTTACGGCCCTCGGGTCCGGATCGACGATCCACATGGCGGCGGCGCCGTTGGCGAAGTACTCTCGGGCCTTAAGCGCCAACTCAGACGGTGTGTTGCTGGGTGACACAACCTCGATTGCCACGTCCGGCGCGAACCGCGGCCAGCCTCCGGCGTCCTCGTCGTACTCTGCCATCTGCTCCCAGCGAGTTACGTGCACGTCGGGAAAACGCAGTGTATGCCCACCCATGGCGAAGCCAGTGGTGACGCCAACATCCAACGGCAAACCTGCGTTGGATACGTGCAACCTGAGTAGCAAATAAATTTCTCCGGTCATTCTGCCGTGTGGTGGCGCCCCGTCCATGTCAACCAACTCTCCGTCCACGAGTTCATAGCGATGGCCGGAATCTTCCGGCATCGCCCAGAACTCCTCTACGGTAATTTTTCGGACGTCGATGGTCATGGCTGGAGCGCCTCAGGGACTGATCAATATGATAACAGTATCCGCCACTAGGTGCGTGCCGCGGCGGCACGCCGGCGGTCGGCCAGCTGTCGTTGTACCTCGGCCACCCGGCGAGCCGGGCCGGTCATGCGCCGGTATATGATCCACCCCGCGACCGCAAGACCGGCCATCGAAAGGATGGTCAGGCTCCACCACGGCAGGCCGTAGAACCGGTACACGGCGGCGATGATCACGGTGTAGAAGGACAGCGGCACCATCACCTTCCAGGCGAAAGCCATCAGTTGGTCGATGCGCAGACGCGGGAAGGTTCCCCTGACCCAGAACACCACCAACACTACGGCGTACGACTTCAACAGGAACCACACCACATCGGGAAGGGCGGGACCACCCCAGCCTCCGAGAAACAGCAGGGTCGTCAGCGCCGCGATGGCAAAGGTGTTGATGTACTCGGCTAGGAAAAATACCGACCAGTGGGCGCCGCTGTATTCGACGAACGGACCTCCGACCACCTCGCTCTCTGCGTGGTAGATGTCGAAGGGAGTGCGTCCCACCTCAGCCAGACCGGCGACGAAGAAAACAACAAACCCGAGGGGCAGCACCACGAGGTAGGGATAGGAGGATTGCTGCGCAACAATTTCCCGCATGTCGAGCGACTGGGCCAGAATTGCGACGGCAGCGGCAACTAATACCACGGGGATCTCGTACGATATCAATTGCGCTGCCGACCGCAACCCGCCCATGATGCCGTATTTATTTGCCGACCCCCAGCCGGCGAGCACAAGGCCAAGTATCCCAATGACGGCGAAAGCGATGATGTAAAAAAGCCCCAGCGGCAGGTTCCGGACCACCACGGTGTCGCCGCCCGGTATGGTTACCCAAATGACGAACGCGGATACTACCACTATCACCGGGGCGATCCAGAATATGGCCTTTTCCGAATCGTTGGGGATGATGTCTTCTTTGATGATGAGTTTCACCGCGTCGGCAATCGGCTGCATGAGCCCGAACAGGCCGGTCCGCGTCGGCCCGTAGCGCAGTTGCAGCCGGCCCAGAGCCTTGCGCTCCAGCCAAGTCAACGACAGAACAATGACCGACAGCACGCCAAACATCACCGCCAGGCCCAATGCGCTCCAGGCCAAATCAATGAGAAAACTCACCGGTCCACCTCACCGAGCACGATGTCCAGCGAACCCAACACCACCACGCTATCGGCGACCCAGGTGTCCGCCAACAACCGGCGCAGTGCAGACAGATTGCAGAAGGACGGGGGCCTCACCTTCACCCGGTATGGCTTGTCGGTCCCGTCGCTGACCAGGTAGACGCCGATCTCACCCCGAGGGTTCTCAGCGCGAACGTAGGTTTCGCCGGCCGGCGGGCGGATCAGGCGCCGGCCGAGCGACGACGCCACCTGCCCATCCGGCAGTTGTTCCATCGCCTGCTCCACGATCCGCAGGGACTGGTACATCTCCTGGACGCGCACCCAATGCCGGTCCCAGCAGTCGCCGTCCAGCCCGACCGGTACTTCAAAATCGAAGCGGTCATAGATCGAGTACGGTTGCGCCCGGCGCACATCGTATTCATAGCCGCAGGCACGTAGCATCGGGCCGGTCAGGCCCAGCGCTATCGCTTCATCTGCTCCGATTGGGCTCACGTCCTTGAGCCGGGACAGGAAAATTTCGTTGAAGGTCAATATTCGGTCGCTTTGCTCGACATCCTCACGCAGCAGCGGCATCAGCTCGTCCACCATCTGGCGGAAGTTGTCCGGCACGTCCTCTTTGAGCCCGCCGATGCGGAAGTAGTTGTGCATCATGCGCGCGCCAGACACGGCTTCGAACAGCGCCTGCACCCTCTCGCGGCCGCGGAAGGAGAACATTACCGGAGTCATGGCGCCGGCATCCAGGCCCATGGTGCCCACGTAAAGCAGGTGGCTGGCGACGCGATTGAGTTCGCACAGGATCACGCGGATGTATTCCGCCCGCTCCGGCACTTCCAGCCCCATCAGCTTCTCCACCGCCATGCAATAGGCAAGCTCATTGTTGAAGTTGCCGATGTAGTCCAGGCGATCGAACAGGGTAACGACCTGGTGGTACTGCTCGCCCTCGCACAGCTTCTCGGATCCCCGGTGCAGGTAGCCGATGTGCGGCTCGACGTCGACCACCTTCTCGCCGTCCACCCAGAGCACCATGCGGAACACACCGTGGGTGGACGGATGCTGCGGCCCCATGTTGAGCAGCATCTCCACCGGCTGGGTGCCCTCGCGGACGCCGTCGGACACCTGTGCAGTGATAGCGGTAGGATCAGTCATGGTTTACTAGACAATGAGCCTCAATGCGTCGCTCAGCCAGGTTCTTCGCGGGTATCGGGAAACGGCGACCCGATGAAACGCAGGCTCGGCTGCGGCGGCTCCACCCGACTGCTCATCCAGGCTTCCCCGTTGTCGTAGAAGCCGGCCTCGATCAGCACTTCCTCCAGAACGCCCATTTCCTCGCAATCTTCGAGGTAGTCAGAAACCTGCCTCCGGAGGGAAGTACGGGCGTCTTCCTGGGTGTCGCCGAACGCCGTCACTTCCAGTTCAGGGCAGCGCGCGGACCAACCGGCGCCCATACGCCTGGCTTCTATCTCGTATACGATGCGATCCATAAACTACCCGCCGGCCGCGTCCTCGACCCCTTGATCGTTGGATACAAACCGCAAGACGATTTCGGTGTTTTCGTCTAAGCTATCCAGACCAAGCGCCTGGCCCAATCTCCCGACCGTGTCTTGTCGCTCCAGCCAGCCTCGCATCGCCTGGACCAACCCATTCTCAGCGGCTTCCGGCGTGCGTCCGTTGATCTGCAGTTCCAGACCATCTACCGTGGCCAAAAACTGGTTGCCGCTGGGTACGACCCGAGCTATCAACTCCACCGGAGTCGCGTCGTCCAGCGCGTTGGGGTCCATTTCCTGAGCGGCGGTCATTAGAACTCCCGGTACTCGTGAAATTCGTAGGCTTTCCGGCCCGGGTAACCATCAAACTCGGGATACAGCAGCAGGGGCGACAGGTCGGGATGACCATCGAACGATACACCGAACAGGTCGTGCGCTTCGCGTTCGTACCAGTCTGCAGCCGGCCAGACGGCGCACACGGAGGGCAAGGTTGGGCGGTCGTAGGGCACTTCGGTCTTTACGACCAACGATTGTTCTCGCGCCAAAGACTGTAGGAAGTAAACCAGTTCAAAACGCTCCTCGTAGTCGACGCACGCCAAGCAGAGCAGCATGCGGCAGTCCAACGAGTCGTCGTCCCGGCAGGCCACGCATGCTGACACGATATCGGCGGCGGGCACAGTCACCTGTGGCAGATCACCCAACGCGCCGGGCACCGGAGAGTAGTCCGCCAACAGTGTGGCCGCGCGATCCAGAATCTCGCGCCGCTCCAGCGACAGTAGCTCGATGGGGTCTGGCGGCGGCTCCGCGTCCACCTCAGGGGCGTTACGCCGAGGCCGCGGCACTGCCGTCACCCGCGTCGGACATGATTTTTTCCTGGAGCTTCAGTATGCCGTATAGCAGCGCTTCGGGGCGCGGAGGGCATCCCGGCACGTACACGTCCACCGGAATTATGTGGTCGACGCCCATCACCACGGAGTACGAGCGGTAGTAGGGTCCGCCGTTGGTGGCGCAGCTTCCCATAGCGATGACCCACTTCGGTTCCGGCATCTGTTCGTAGAGCAGCCGGATGGGTTCGGCCATCTTTTTGACCACCGTACCGGCAACGATCATGACGTCCGACTGGCGGGGTGACGGCCAGGTCACTACGCCGAAGCGGTCGAAATCGTGGTGCGCCATGTACGTCGAGATCATCTCGATGGCGCAGCAGGCCAACCCGAAGCTAAGGGTCCACAGCGATGACTTTCGCGCCATGGCAAACAATTGGTCGGTTGTCGCTGTGATAACGCCCGGCACCCGTCCGTCGGTGGCCTGGTTGAACAGGCTGGGGCCGGGCGTGTTCCCCGTACCCATGATGATCTCGGTGGCACGTGGCGGCATTGCCAGCGGAGACGACGTTTGATTTTCGGGCGATTCGCCGGACCCTGCAGCCGGGCTTACTTCTGCCAATCCAGGACCCCCTTGCGCCACCCGTAGATAACCGCGAAGAACAGCATGGCCAAGAACAGCATCATCGCGTAGAACGGGATCTCGTTCCCGTTCACCGCCTTTTCCTGCAGAAATACCACTGCCCAAGGGAACAGGAAAACCGCTTCCACGTCGAATATCAGGAACAGGATCGCGAAGATGTAAAAGCGGATATTGATATTCGACCAGGCGAAGGGCGTTGGCGGTATCCCGCATTCGTAGGTCGTGAGCTTGACGGCAGAACGACGTCGGGCAGACAGCAACTGCGACCCGGCGAACATTGCCCCGATCGCCGCGACGGCGATGACGATGGCGATCACCACCGCCAACCAGTTTCCAGCATAGTCAGCCGGGTTGAAAGTTTGGAGTAGCAGTGGGCTAAACATGGTCTGGTTGAAATCTAACGGGTCCAAGCCGGGGGCCGATTCATCGTAGCAACGGCCCCACTAAGTGTCAATTGAGGTCCGATCTCGCGCGTATCGCCGTCGAAGACACATCGTGCCGGAAGTCGGCCTCGGATATTTCCGCAAACATAGGCCGGAACCCATGCGGTATATTTACGTCCGAAAGCGACCGGAACGCGCCGCGGTCATCGGTGCGGCCACCCACCGCGAAGCGGCTTCCTCGGGCCCACATTTCGGCCAGAGCCTTCAACATCGCCGCTTCGGAATCTCCGTAGTATCGGGCTTGGATCAACCGCGTAACGGTATCCCAACCGATTGCGAAACCGCACGCGGGGAACAGCTCCGACTTTTTGATGAAGGTCTCCGCTCTGGTGAGCACCACCGTGCCAATCCCTCGGAACTGGTCCAGTCGACGGTGTACCTCTCCGACAGCCAAGGGTGGCTTGTCCACGTTCGACACCGACAGCTCGTAGGCAACTGGCGCTCCCAGCATACCGGCTGCGACTTCGGCCAGTTCCGTATGCCCCGGGTGCAGGGGGTTAAACGAGCCGGGCAACAGGGCCCGCGGCGCGTCTCCGTCCACAACCATTCGACCGTCCGGATGAACCGTGATCCAACTGGCGTCTCCATCCAGCAAGCGTTGCACCGGCTCGGCGTGGCGGACAGTTTCGGTCACAATTCGTTCCGAAGACGCCAGTCCCAGATCGAGTTCCGCCGACACCCCGCAGGAACGGGCGAGGGCGGCGACAACCAACCGACTGACCACATCCTCTTCGCCGGCACGTTCCCGCAAACCTTTTTCAAGGACGATTGAGTCGGTGGTGGCCGCATAGTCGTCCCAAGCGGCTATGAACGCGCGGTGGTCGCCACGTTTGGTCCGGTCAGTGGCAATCGTCGCAGTACACGCCAGCCCGACGATGGGCGCGTCCTGCTCCCGCAACGACAACCCCCGATGCCATGCCGCCCTGGCCATGCGTCGCGCCGTATCAGCGGAGACGGTTTGCTCGGGGGCATACCCGCCAAGAAAATCGGTCATCGCCAAGTATCCGTACGGCACCCGGGTCTCCAGAACGGTGCGCGAAGCCCCCCCAACTCCGAGGAGCCAGGCCAGCGCATAGTTGCCGGCGCCCGCAACCGCCAGCACCGATTGCTGCGGCGTGTCGTGGATTTTCGCGACTACCTGGGCGATTTCCTGGTCCATACCAGCCTCGGACGATCCGCTGAGTCTGTTGCCAGCCACGTTTCCCGGGGGCATCCGAGGCATTGTACCATCCTAGTGGGGGCTGATATTGAAACGGTCTGCCCACGCCACCGGGTCAATCCCACCCATAGTGGCCAGGGAAACGTCGATCTCCGCGGCGATCTTGCGATCCCATTCGTCGGCCCATTTTTGGGGAAGGCGCGGTCGGGCTTCCCGCCAAGTCATCCGATGACCGCCGTTGGTCCGACCGGTTACGGCTTCCACCAGGAACGCCGTCATGTCGCCGCCGTCCATGGCATTGACCACGCGGCAATCGAGAAAACCATAGCACCCCTCGAGCAGAGGGCTGCCAGTTGCCCCGGAGGCATAACCCACGCCCTCAAGCTTGTCTCGGTCCCGGCCCGAGTGCATTCCCAACTGCCAAATGAGCGGCAGTTGGTCGCTTTCCAAAAAGTTGATCGCCATGACGCCGCTGGAGACAATCAGCTCGTGGGTGTAGTTGGTGTGATAGATCTGAACGATCAGCCTAGGCCGCTTGGGAACTATCGAAGCAGCGGTGATCGCCACTGCGATCTGAGCGTTAATGATGTCTCCGGCGCGTGTCGAGATTGCGGCAAGCGGAGCGCTGAGCCCGCCCAACAACGGGCCCACGTCGGCGGGGTCGACGTCCGGAGCAGAGTATGCCATGGCATCTGGACCGTCACTCACCCTGCTTACCAGTCGGGGTGGGTGTCCATCCCGTCGTTGACGGTTAGCCGCATCTGGCCCGTCCCGTCCGCGTTCATATACAGGATCTCGGCGTTGCCGTAAGCATAGGAAACGAACGCGATCCGGTCGTCGCCTGCCGACCACACCGGCATCAGATCGTCCGCCGTGTTCTGCGTCAACTGTCTCCGTTCGGAGCCGTCCACCAAGACAGAGAAAATCTCGGACTGGTCGTCGAACTGCACGACGAACGCCAGCCGCCTACCGTCATCCGACCAAGCTGGCGAGAACTCGTCATGCTCCTGCTCGGATACAGCCACCTCGTCCGTATTATCGGCCCAGTTGTCCGAGTTGGTCGGACGGAGAACGTAAACGTCACGGATACCATCTGCGCTGCGCAGGAAAGCTATGCGGTCGCCTTTGGGTGACCAGACAGGGTCGGAGTCGGGCCCCGCAGTCAACTCAATTCGGTTGACCCCATTGGGGTTACGCAGGAAAAGCCCGTCCGTTCCGTGCTCCGTGAAGACCAGCCACTCCCCATCTGGAGACCAGTCCCCGATGAGCTCCCGTTCGGGACTGAAGGTCAGCCGCGTTTTCTGCCCGCCTTCCAGCGTTACCATATATATGTCGGGCTCACCGTCTGCATCCGACACGTACGCAATACGGTCTGATTCAGGGGCCCAGATCGGGGTCTGCTCGGCGTCTACAGTCGACACCAGTGACATGACCCCTTCGCTGGCGACGTCGTAAAGCATTAGTTCAGTCTTATTGCCAACCGATATCCAGGCTATCTTGGACTGGTCCGGCGACCACCGCGGGGTCTTTGCATCAGCGCTCAGGGAGGATATACGTGACGCTTTGTCCTCTCCGGGTTGCTTGACCCATGCATGGGCGCCATCTTCGTCAGACACTATGTAAGCGATGGCTGGGAGATCCCCGCCAACCAAATTCCCGGCAAAGCAACCGCCCAACGACAAAGCGAAGCCTAAACACAGGAGCAGGCGCAAAAAACGAGCCCCGCCCAAGATTAATCTCATCAATATGCATTCCGATAAGAGGTTGTTTGGACGGGCTGATTATATCGTAACCGACTACTCCCCCAATCCGCGTCCAGTGACCAGTTACGCGGTTTATGTTTCTTGACATCGGCGAGGGCCCAAATTAGCATCGCTTCACCGTAGCAACATCCCCGCGCCGTTGATGGGTTACCCGGTCGGCTGCGCGTTCGGCACGAATGAGAGGTCGATCATGCTGGCAATAGTTGGAGGAAATCTCATCGACGGCTCGGGCAGACCTGTGGTGGAAAACGCCACGGTGCTGATCGACGGCGATCGTATCCTGGGGGTCGGCCCCCAGGCCGCAGTACCCATCCCCGAAGGCGCCGAAGTGTTCGACGCCAGCGGTCACACCGTAATGCCCGGCCTCATCGACGTACACGACCACCTGGCCTCGGGCGGATACGGCCTCACTGGCCGCTGGGGCATGGACGAACCGTTGTCCCTGTTGAACATCAAGACCGCCCAGGTCATCGAAGACACGCTGGCCGCCGGCTACACCACGGTGCGCGATGCTGGTGGTCTCGACGCCGGCTTCAAGATGGCGGTGGATCAGGGCCTGATCAAGGGCCCGCGCCTGATCATCTCGGTCAACATCATGTCTCCCACCGGCGGGATCGAAGACAAGGTAAGCGGAAGCGGCCACCGAAAGGTCATCCTGGGCCACGACCCCCTTTCGCCCGACGGCGTGGCCGACGGAGTAGACAGCGTGCGGGCCAAGGTACGGGAGTTGGTCCGCTGCGGCGCGGACCAGATCAAGTTCGCGACCACGGGCGGAGCCTCCGGTCGCCCCGGCAACGGCCCACTGGACCAGGCGTACGCACTGGATGAGGCAAAGGCGCTGGTTGACGAGGCCGCAGCCCTGGGACGCAGCACCCTCTGCCACGCGGTGGGGGGCACCGGCCTACCCGTTGCTATCAAGGCCGGAGCCGGTTCCATCGAGCACGGGTGCTACCTGGCCACCGACCCCGACATGCTCAAGATGATGGCCGACCAGGGGACCTTCTTCACTCCGACGTTTGAGGTGTACGACTTGCATAGCACGGTCAGCGCTCCCCACATCAAGGTGCGGGCGCAAGCGCTGATGGACATTCACATCGAGAGCATCGAACTTGCAATCAAGGAAGGTGTGCGCATCGTAGCCGGCACCGATGCTGGCGGTTTCGTCCACGGCGACAATGCCCGCGAACTGGAGTTGATGGTCGAAAAGGGCATGAGCAACATGCTGGCCATCCAGGCCGCCACCGGCTACGCCGCCGAGTGCTGCGGCATCGGCAAGGAGGTCGGTACCATCGAAGCCGGCAAGCAGGCCGACGTGCTGGTGGTACACGGAGACCCTTTGCAGAACATCTCGGTGCTCCGTGACCGCGAGCGTTTGCTCCTGATCATGAAGGGCGGCGAGGCCTACAGCAATCGCCTGACGGCACGGCAGTTGCAACCCGTCTAGGCAGGTTACAAGCTAGAACAACGCCCACTGACGATACGGGCCGCTGCGCCAAGCGGCCCACCGTCTGACCGCCATACCGATGCGCTTCACTGTCCTGACGCTGTTCCCGGACGCGTTCCAATTTATAGAAGAATACAGCGTGCTGGGAAGAGCCGTCCGGAACGGTTTAGTCTCGCTTGAAACGGTTGACATCCGGGATTTTACGACTGACCGGCACAGCACCGCCGACGACTACCAGTTTGGGGGCGGTCCGGGCATGGTCATGAAACCCGAGCCCGTGTTCGGTGCGGTGGAAGCCGCCTTAGCCAAAGTCCCGGTCGACGAACGGTCGGCAACACCCGTCGCGCTCACTTCTCCCCAAGGAGACACGCTGAGCCAGACGCTAGTGGACGAGTTTGCCGCCGCGCCGGCCATGATCATAATTTGCGGGCACTACGCCGGCGTCGACGAGCGCATCCGGCAGGGCCTGGTGACCCACGAAGTCTCCATCGGTGACTATGTGCTCACGGGCGGAGAGATCGCGGCCATGGTCATCATTGACGCCGTCTCCCGTTTTGTGCCGGATGTCATCGGTTCGGCGGAGAACGTGGAGCACGACAGCATCACCTCGGGATTGTTGCAGCATCCGCTGTACACCCGTCCCGCCGAATTCCGAGGCATGGCCGTGCCGGAGTTCCTGAGATCCGGCAACCATGCGGAGATCGAGCGTTGGCGGCGGCAGCAATCGCTGGAAAGGACATTGCGTCTGCGCCCTGATTTGCTCGATACCGCACCGCTGACCAATTCGGACCGTGTCTTCCTGGCGGGCCTGGGCTGGAGCGGCACCGGAAACTGATATGGCTCAGCTGCGTTCGGGTTATCGGTTTGGCGTCGAAGTGCGGGTGCGCTGGCAGGAATGCGACGCCCAGAGGATAGCTTTCAACGGGAGCTACCTTGGTTGGCTCGAGATCGCCCAGGCGGAATACTTCCGCAACCTGGGGTTCAGCATCTACCGCATCGCGGCGGCGGGATACTTCGACAGCGCGGTCGCCAAGGTAACCATAGAGTACAAGGCGCCGGTGCGGGTCGACGAGATGCTGGACTTGCGCGCCCGGGTCGCACGCATCGGCAACACCAGCCTAATACTGGAAGTCGCCATTTTCACCCACGGCGGCGTTCCCGACGACACCGCGCTCACCACCATCGAGGCGATATACGTCGGCTTCCACGCGGACACCGGGCAGACACGGCGCGTGCCCGATTCAATCCGCGAACTGGTGGACAATTGGGAGACGGCCGGCGAGGTCCTTCCCCTGACAAGTTTCCCAGAGTTGGCGGCGGCCCAATCCTGAACCAGCAATCCAGCCGCGCCGACAAACTGAGGGTCGGATTTCTAGACCATGAAGACCGGGGAGTCGTCTCGGTTGATCCGGGTCTCCGCAACGATCCCGTCGCGGATGTGCTTGGGCAGCGCGAACATGGCCTCGTGACTCCGCCCATCGTAGTGCCGCAACGGCTTTGCGACCCGATGTTCGAGTCGTCGGTCCACATCGAAGGCAGCGAGGTCAATCAAGGGAGCGTCCGACGCAATGGTAAATCCCCAGAGCGTGATGAAGGATGGAACGTGGACCTGGTACGGAGCGGCGTGGGTGAAGACGCTTTCCAGCGTCTTGTATATGGTCGTAAAACACTCGTGCAGGCTCAGAAATCCGGCAGGGCCCGATTGCGTCACCAGGATTCCGCCAGGGTTCAGCCGTGCACGGGCAATTTCGTAGTATTCCTTCGTATACAGGAGATACGCGGGTCCGCCCTCCAACGGATCGACCAGGTCCATGATCATCACGTCGAACGACTGGTCGGTTGATTCGAGGTAACCGCGGGCATCGTCAAACACCAATTCAGCCCGTACGTCGTCAAACGCTCCCTGGTGATGTTGGGGCAGATGCTCACGGCATAGTTCGACCACCTGCCGGTCGAGGTCAACCATGACCACTTTTTCCACCGAGCGGTGGGACAGGGCTTCCCGCAGGGTTCCGCCTTCGCCGCCGCCTCCGATAAAGACCCGGCGGGGATCGGGATGAAGTAGCATTGCCGGGTGAACCAGGCTCTCGTGGTAGATGTGCTCGTCCCGCTCGGTTGATTGCGTTTTTCCGTCCAGTAGCAGGCTCCGCCCGTACACGTCGGAATGCACCACTTCCACCCGCTGGTACCCCGTGTGGCCCGAGTAGAGGACCTCGTCGACCTTGAGCATGATCGCCAGATCCGGCATCACGGTCTCGATCACCCACTTTCCGGTGATCTCTTCCATTGGGTAGCTGGCCATCGTGATTCCTCAGGGAGGGGGATCTGACCGGAGACGCCGACCACAACTCAAGCGGCCGGAAATCCGGCCGTCACATCATCTCGAGCTTGGGAAGGCGTCAATTCAGGTGAAGCGCCGTATGCAGTTCCGCAACGTGCGCGCCCATGGGTCCACGGTGGATCTGCGTGATCTCCGGATTCCGGCAGCGCAGCGCTTCGATTATTACAGCCGCCGCCCGTTCCGGCATGGTATGGTCACCGCAGGTGAAGATATCCGCCGCCGCGTAGCCGTGCTCCGGCCAAGTATGAATGGAAATGTGGGATTCGGCGATCGACAGGATGCCCGTTACGCCCTGGGGCGTAAATTGATGAAACGACTCCCCGACTACGTGGGCGTCCACCGATGACGCCGCCCGCAGCATCTCCTGCCGGATATGGGCCAGATCGTCAAGCAACTGGGGGTCGCAATCTCTAAGTTCCAGGAGCACGTGAGTACCTAGTACATTCAATCACCCTTGCCTCCGTGTGGATTGGCTGCCTCGGCCGAGAAACACGTCGGCACGACGCCTTCGGGAACAGCAGGCGACGATTTTACCCAATCCCGACTGCAGATACAAGTATGAGCTCTTCGGACCCAGGGTCTTTCGATTATTGGAGTGGAGCGCCGATCAAAGCTAGCGGACGTGATGGGTGGACGGCGAAACGGCCTAAGGCAGCCGCGATATTGGGTTCTCCAGCCAATCGGATCACGCTGATGGTGAGGTTGCGCCGGGCGGCCATGATCTGGGGCGCGGAGCCAACGCGTACCGGAGAGCGGTCTTGGTCAAAGGTAAGGTCGAGAACCCAGTGCACTGGGTTCTCGATGCCCCAGTGTCCCCGCCATCAGGTGAGGACCTTGCGGGACTGGCTTCCCGAGGCGGCAAGCTGGTAACGGCGTCGGCCAGTTCTCGCCGCGTGGAGTTCTGGTTAGTGGAGTTCTGGTCGCGGACGCTAGTGTGGTGTAACTGAAGTTAGTAGTAATAGTATCAGCGATGAGGTATCCTCCGGGTGAGCAGTCCCGAGGGAGGATAACCATGGCCATCGGACGACCAATGCCACCGCTGATTTTGGACGACATGGAGCGGGAAACTCTGGAGCGGTGGGTGCGACGACCGAAGACGGCGCAAGCCCTGGCGCGGCGGGCCAGAATGATACTGGCCGGCTCCGAAGGCCGGAGCAACACCGCCGTGGGCGCCGATCTGGGGGTGTCCGACGCAACGGTGGGCAAATGGCGTGCGCGGTTCTTGGAGCGGAGTTTGGATGGCCTGTCGGACGAGCCCCGCAGCGGTCGGCCCCGAGCGGTTACCGATGATGATGTGGAACGGGTGATTACGCTGACGTTGGAGACCACACCTAAAGACGCCACCCACTGGAGCACTCGGTCCATGGCCCAGCGGTCCGGCCTGAGCCACAACACCATCCGCCGCATCTGGCGTGCCTTCGGACTGCAACCCCACCGCACCGAGACGTTCCAGCTGTCGGCGGATCCCTGCTGCATCGAGAAGGTGCGGGACATCGTGGGGCTTTATCTGGACCCGCCGGATCGGGCGTTGGTGTTGTGCGTGGACGAGCAGTCCCAGGTTCAGGCCTTGGACCGGACCCGGCCGCTATTGCCGATGCGCCCCGGACAGGCGGAACGGCGCACCCATGATTACCTGCGCCACGGCACCACGTCGTTGTTCGCCGCGCTGGATGCCAAAACCGGCAAGGTGATCGGCAGGGCAATCGCGTCTTATCCGAGGAGGACTTTGAGGAGGTAGTCCTCACGCCAACCGGCGTTGAGCCGTTTACCCTGGATGCCCACCTTCAGGGTGTTTTCGTTTTTCAGCAGGTTGTGGCTGATGTGTCGCAGGGTGGCCATGTTCTGTGGCGCGTAGTCCTTACGCACTCGTCACTGGTCTTCTCCAAAGGCCACATCCAAGGTCCAATGCAGCGAGTTCTCGATGCTCCAATGGCTTCTGATGATGGACAGGAGCCGTTGTGCTGAGGCCACCAGACTGCTGATGTAGTAGCGAGGTTGACACGTGCCGCCCGCTGCGGTCTCACGACGACCGACCACTTTGACGGCCGCTTTCAGTTGAGGCCATTGTCCACGGGGGTCCAGATAATCCAGGCCATCCACCGACGCAATGGTCCAGCATTCCCGCCGTTCCACCCGTCCGTGCCCTTTGTTCACGGTCTGGTCGTAGTCATAAGGCATCCCGTCAAAACCAAAAGCCTCGGCCCCGTCGAACAGGTCTCGTATGCCCTCGTACAGTTGACCCTGGTTTTCTTTCACCGCCAATACGTAATCGGCTCCGCCATCCACAATCTGCTGGGCAATCTCTCGCTGGCAACCCATGGCGTCAATAGTCACGATGCAGCCAGTAAGGTCCAGCAGGTCCAGCAGTTGGGGAATGGCGGTGATCTCATTGGATTTCTCCTTAGTCTTGACTTGACCCAGGTTCAGGGTGTTCTGCGTCGCCCAGGCGCTGACCAGGTGCATGGCCCCCTTGCCTACCGACCGGTCGTGGGATCGTCGGGCCGTTTTCCCGTCAATAGCGACCACCTCGCCGGGCAGCAGCTCGGCGATGGCCTGGGTCCAGGATACGAAGCAGTTCTGGAACTGCGCCGGGTCCAAACGAGCGAAGACATCGCCGAAGGTGTCGTGGGAAGGGATGCCGCCTGGCAACTCCAGGAAGGTTTGAAACCATTCCAGCTTGCCCTTACCAAAGAGTTCCACATGTACCCAGGAATCAGCGCCGCAGATGGTGGCGCAAATGGCGATGGCGATGATGTCGACGAGTTTGTGGCGTCGCGTGCGTTCCACCCTGGGATCGTCCAGGTCGGCGAAATGATCAAGAATAGTTGCGTTAGGTGGCTGTGTCATGACCCTTGCCTCCACACGGTCAGCCGGATCATGGCAAATTAGCACATTTCTAAAATTTGCATTAAGACGCGATTGCCCTGAGGTGATCGGCCAATGCCACCGACGCCACCGGGCCGTGGAGTTCCGCAAGTTCCTCGATACCATTGAGGCCGAAGTGCCCCTTGACCGGGACGTCCATCTCATCGTGGACAACTACGCCACCCACAAGACGGCGCTGATCCGGAACTGGTTAGCCAAGCGGCCACGGTTCCACCGGCACTTCACGCCGACCAGCGCATCCTGGCTGAACCTGGTGGAGCGGTGGTTCGGGATGCTGACCGAGCAGCAACTACGGCGAGGGGTGCATCAGAGCAGCGGGGCACTGGAAGCCGCCATCTACCGCTATCTTGACCTTACCAACGAAAACCCCAAGCCCTTTATCTGGACCAAGACCGCCGACCAGATCCTGGCCAAGGTCGCCAGTTTTTGCAGGCGTACTTTAGATACATCACACTACGTTCCAGTCGGCATACCTGGCCCAGGCGAGGCCAGTCGCTGTAGCCTACCAGCAGGTCAGCGGCCCACAACCGCCGCGGTTCCACTCGACCACCGTGCGGGTCGGTCTGGACTGCCGGTGGTGGCGCGGGAGGTTCCGCATCCCCAATGGCCGTGAGGTCCGGCAACCGGGTGGGCTGGTTCCCCTTTACCGCGCAGCAGTAGTTCCCCCTTGAGCCACGATCCCCCTTGAGCCACGATCCGCGGGCATACCTCCCGCTGGGTGAACTGGGCATCACCGGTTACCACCAGACCCTCCAGGTCCCACTGCCCCAGCAGACCCGCCACCGCGTCCAACTCATTCTTCTGCTCCCCCACCGCCTGCGGTCCCACCACGATCCCGCCCTGAGGGGCGTAGGCCGCCACCCAATGCACCCCAGGCAACCGATCACCGTGCATCCCGCGCCGCGCTTTCCCGTCAATGGCCACCGCCGCACCCTCGGCCACCGCCGCACCCTCGGACCGGCCACGCGCTTGCAGCCATTGCCCCAAGGCCCTCTCGCAGGCCTCTCAGTCCAATCTGGTGAACACCTGATGCAGCGTGGACACGCACGGGGTGCGCTCCCCAGTGAACCTCAAAGCCGCGGACACTTCCCGGCCCTGGTCCTGGCCCCGCTGGCTGATGGCGTAAAGACGGCGCGCACCGCACAGCATGGCGCACACCGCCAATCCCCAAATCGCCCCCAGAGGATGCCGCTTCCCAGGGGCGCGGCGCGGGTCCGGCAACCGGCCCAACACCTCGATCAGCGACAACCCAATTTCCGGTTCCTGCCATTGCCCCATCGCGCACCCCCAAACCTTGGGATGCCCTGACCCTAGATCTCCTACCCGGGTTTCTCCAAGCTCGCCGCCATCCTTGTTTTCTACATAATCGAAAGACCCTGTCTTCGGACCGGCTCCGTTCGAAACCCATATCTTTTGGAGGGCCATGCGTTGGCGCGCCGTCCGGCGCCATCCGTGCCTCCGCCAGCGATGCCGAACATGCTCCTGTTGGCGGGTGGCGTTGTCTACGCGATGCGGTGGCTGCGACGATCGTCAGCCATCCACGAGCGCACGTACCGGTCAACTTGACCCCATATTTGCCCTGTGATTTACTTGCCCAACGGTCGCGCCAATTTTGGCCGTCGGGCTACGAACGCTCCCAGAGGATTAACCATGCATTTCGGCATGTTCATGCAGTTCGAAACCCGCCCGGACAGCACCCAGGCTGCGTCCTTCTCCGAGGGTTTTGAACTGGTCGACACCGCCGAAGAATGCGGTCTTGAAGGGGCTTGGCTGGCCGAAATGCATTTCACTCCCGACCGGTCCGTGCTCTCGTCGCCGATAACGATTGCCAGCAGCATCGCGACGCGGACGCGCCGGCTGCGCATCGGGATGGCGGTATATGTGCTTCCGCTGAACAACCCCCTGCGGATCGCCGAGGAAGTCGCCACCGTCGATCAGATCAGCGAGGGGCGGTTCGATTTCGGCATTGGCCGCAGCGGATTTGCCCGTTCCTACGACATCTACGGCGTTTCCTACAACGAGAGCCGCGGTCGCTTTCGCGAGGCGCTGGACATCATCATGTGGGCCTGGGAGGGAGAGCCGTTCTCCTACGACGGCAACTACTACCAGGTGACTAACGCGACCATCGCTCCTCTGCCTTACCAGCGTCCACATCCGCCTTTCTGCATGGCCGCCACCACCGCCGAGACCTTCCCCGGCGTCGACGGTTACCCGATCTTCGTAGGTCTGCGCGGCATGGACATCCCGGTACTTCGCGACAACCTCAAGCAAGACCGCGCCGCGTGGCAGGCCGCGGGACATCCCGGCAACGGTGACGTTTCCCTGCGCATCCCCGTTTACGCGGGCCTGACGGAAAAGGACGCGATAGAAGAGCCGTTCGAAAGCATCCAGGCATATTTTGGCCGCATGGGCCGGCTCTACGCCGCCGATTCCGGCTCGGCCGGCATCCAGGCAACCGAACTGCGCGACCAACGTGGCGCCCGTCTCTCCGCCCTCTCGTACGACGATATCCTCGCCACCAAGGTTGCCTTCGGCACTCCCGCCGGTTTGGTTGACCGCTTCACCCAACTTCGGGAGGAGCTCGGGCGGGATGGTGTCGTGGCCGAGTTCAACGCCGGCGGACTGATCCCTCAAGACGTCGTCGTACGGAATATCCGCCTATTGACTGAGAAAGTAATGCCGGCGTTCAAGTGAAACGGCGCCGAGCACAATTGATTAGAAGAGGTGACCAAAACCATGAAAGTTGCCGTCCTTGATGACTATCAAAGCGTTGCCTCGAGCATGGCCGATTGGTCCAGCCTGACCGACGGCATCGAGGTCACCTTCTTTAGTGATCATCTGGCAGAAGAAGATGCGTTGGCGACCAGCCTGGCCGATTTCGAGATCGTCATGGGCATGCGGGAAAGGACCGCTTTCCCGCGATCGCTCCTGGAGCGACTGCCCGCGCTGCGTTGCCTCATAACCACCGGAGCGCGCAACGCCTCTTTCGACACCGACGCGGCCACCGACCTTGGGATCACCGTTTGTGGGACGCCAGGCGCCGGCGAGGGTCCCACCGAGCTGATCTGGGGCCTGATCATTGGCCTGATGCGCCGCATCGCCGAGGAGGACCGGGCCACCCGCGACCAGGGGAAGTGGGGCATCCACGTGGGCTCCAGCCTGCAAGGGAAGACGCTGGCGCTGCTGGGCCTCGGACACATCGGCTCGCTGGTAGCCCGCGTCGGCAACGCGTTCGACATGCGCGTCATCGCGTGGAGCCAGAACCTCACGGCGGAAAGAGCCGCAGCGTGCCACGCGACACTGGTCGACAAAGACACCCTGTTCGCCGAGGGCGACGTGGTTTCCGTCCACGTCCGCCTGAGCGACCGCACTCATGGGCTGGTGGGCTCCCACGAGATCGGCCTGATGAAATCGACGGCGATCCTGGTGAACATTTCCCGCGGCCCCATCGTGGCTGAATCCGCCCTGGTAGATGCCCTGCAACGCAAAGCCATCGGCGGCGCCGCGCTGGACACGTTCGACGTAGAGCCCCTGCCGGTCGACCATCCCTTCTTGACGTTGGACAACACTCTCATCACGCCCCACGTGGGATACGTCACGCAGGAAGGGTATCGCGCCTTCTACTCCGGCGTGGTCGAGAACATTCGCGCCTTCGCCTCCGGTGAGGCAATTCGGGTTATCAACCCCGACGTGCTCCAGTCGCCCAATCTGCGGGGGCCGGCCTGATAACGGCGGCCCCATCAGGAGAACCCCGAATGAAAGCCTTGCGCATTGAAGAATACGGCAGTGTCGAAGTCCTGGAGTGGAAGGACGCACCGGAGCCCACGCCCAGCCCGCACCAGGTTCTCATCAAGGTCGACGCGGCCGGCGTAAATTACGCTGACATCATGCGCCGCCAGGGCAACTACCCGGGTCCGGATCTACCGGCCACCCTGGGGCTCGAAGCGGCGGGAACCATCACCGCGTTGGGTTCTGACGTCACCGACGGACGCCTCGCGGTGGGCCAACGGGTCATGGCGATGGGACCGCAGGGCCAGGCCGAATACGTTGCCGTGAATCACAATTTCGTCTTCCCGTACCCGGATGGCGTCGACCCAATTCACGCCGGCGGAATGCCCATCACTTTCCTCACGTCCTATCATCTGCTGAAGACGCGGGGACAGATGCAGGCGGGCGATACGGTCCTGGTCCAGGCCGGAGCCTCCGGGGTGGGCACCGTCGCCATCCAACTGGCCAAGGAGTGGGGGGCACGCGTGGTCGCTACCGCTTCCACGCAGGACAAGTTGGACCTTTGCAGTTCCCTCGGCGCGGACGTTACCATCAATTACACGGAAGCGGATTTCGAGGACGAGGTGAAAGATCTGACTGACGGGCGCGGCGTGGCGCTGGTGCTGGAGTGCGTGGGGGGCCCAGTGCTCGAAAAGTCGGTGCGTTGCGTGGCCTCGTACGGGCGGGTGGTCAGCTATGGCAACGCCAGCGGTCAGACGGCTAACCTGGCGGCCGGCGACATCACCACCGTCAACCGCACGGTCATCGGGTTCAGTATGGGCCGGTCGCCCATCGGCTCTCTAGATCACCAGGGTGCGATGGACGACCTGCTGCCGATGATCATCGACGGGCGAATGAAGCTGATCGTCGATCGCGTTTTACCGATGTCGGAGGCGGGCAACGCCCATCTGCACCTTGCTTCACGCGGCACCCGCGGCAAGGTTATCCTGACCCCGTGATCTCCGCCGCCGAACGATGCGCCGCCATACACGACGCGGCGCTGGCGGAGGGACGCTTCGCCGACCATAGCCGGAGAGCCGACCACTGGGCTGACCTGGCGGAATTGTTCCGCCTGGACCCCCATCGTGAGTGGGACCAAAGCCTCCACGCGATCGCCGGTTACCTGCGGTCGCCGGACGTACTCCTGGACATTGGAGGCGGGGCCGGCCGCGTGTCGCTGCCGTTGGCCGGCCAGGTGCGTGAAGTCGTGCTAGTGGAGCCGTCGGAAAGCATGCGGGGCCAATTTATCGAGTCGCGGGACGAAGCTGGCATCGCGAATGCGCGCGTGTCGCCCGACTGGTGGATGGACTCCAATGAAACCGGCGACGTGGTTCTCACGTCGGACGTCACCTATTTCGTGCGCGACATCGTTCCCTTCCTCGCCAAGCTGCACAACTCCGCGTCTCGACGGGTGATCATATCGATTTGGAGACCCACCCCCGGCGACATGGACAACGAGCTGCGGCGCGTCCTCTTCGATGAGCAACCTCCTCCGTGGCCAGGGCTGCCCGAACTGGCCGCCGTCCTGTGGGAAATGGGTCTGTTGCCCGATGTCCGTATCGTTCCGGAGCCTCCCTGGTGGATACCGGAAACGGCCGGCGCTCTGTCCAACGAGCAGGCCGTGGATCTGGCGATGCGCCGACTGGAACAAGAGGACGACGATCCCACTCGTCGCAAGATCGTGGACAACCTCGACCGCCTATTCGAGCGCGGCCCGGATGGCCTGAGCCCACGGTGGCTCCGCAACGCCCGTGCCGTGTTGATCACGTGGGCCACCCACGGGCGGCCTCTGGATTGAACGGGAGCACCCAATGGACCGTATCGGCGTAGCCTTTGCCGGAGGCGGCATGACGCCGCCGGAAATAGTGGAGTGCGTTCAATTGGCCGAGGAACTCGGATACGACTCCGCATGGGTCGCCGAAGGCCACGGCGGTGACCAATTTTCCATCCTGACCGCGTGTGCGCTGGCCACATCCCGGATACGGCTGGGCACCGGCATCAGCAGCGTGTTCGTTCGCAGCGCTCCCACCATCGCCATGGCCGCCGCGTGCGTCGACCACTTCTCCAACGGACGCTTCATTCTCGGCTTGGGCAGCAGCCACAAGGTCCAGGTCGAGCCCGAACACGGCCTCGAGTTTGCCGGCCCCATCCCCCGGGTTCGTGACACGGTGGACATCGTCCGTCGCTTGCTGCGCGACGGCGTGGTGACCGACTACCAGGGCGAGGCAATCGGCATCGCCTCCTTCGACCTGCACTTCCCCACCTTCCGCCCGGAAATACCCATCTACCTCGCGGCGGTGTTCCCCAAGATGCTCGAGATCGCCGGTGAGATCAGCCAGGGGGTTTTGCTCACCTGGTGCACACCGGAATACGCCCGGACGGCCAGCGAGCACATTGCCGCAGGCGCGTCCCGAGCCGGCGTCGCGCCGGACAGCGTTGAAGTGGCGACGCTGGTTTCGGCTTCCGCGCCTGGCGCCGACGACAGTGGGATGCGGCGGGTGGCCGCAACCTACGCCGGGCGGTTCCCCAGGTACCGTCGGCTGATGGCCGAAGCGGGCTTCGCCGACGAGGTTGAGATGGTACGCCGGGCCTGGCGCGTGGGCAACGAGGCGTTAGCCGAAAGTCTCGTCCCGGATGGCCTGATCGATCGCATGTCACTGCCAGCCGATCCGGGAACGGGGCGGGAAAGGCTGGCCGAATACCGGGAGGCAGGGATCACGTTGCCGATCATCGCACCTCGGGTATCCGGCCCGAACGCCGGCACGACGGCGCAGCGGATCATCCGCGCCAACGCGCCGGCTTAGCGCCTAAATTGGTCGGGGCCGATTATTCGTCGGCCGGCAGCCAGGGCGACCACAAAGTCAAGGGAATCGTTACCGAAACGCGCGGCTGGTCGCCGACCACCGCCGTGGTGTGACCCTGGCCGGTCAGGTCATCAGCCATCAGCACGTCGCCGGCTCCGAAACGACGCTTGGTGCCGTCGCCAATCCCCACCTCCATTTCGCCGGCCAGCGTGATGACGTATTGGCGACGAGGGGCGGTATGCCAGTCCGAGAAATAGCCCGGCTCAAATCGCCGGAAATTCACGCCCGGAGTGACCTGCATCCCGCTGTGAATGGCGCGATCGCCCGATAGATCAAGGTCTTCAAAGTGGGTCTGGCCGTCTTCGCCAGTGTATATGCGCACAAATTCCATGGAAGGTGCCTCCTGGTTCGAAAATAGTGCCGATGGCATCGGTTAGGCAGGTCCAAAACCAGCCATCAAATCAACGACATTCTAGCGCATCACGTTGCGGATGGTGACCTTGCGGGCAGGGGTTTGGAGTTTCCCGGCATGCCCGCGGTGTCCCCGATGACAGCTGGCATACCGCCAGATTCCCTTCCAACCGCGAGTGCCCCGTCGCAGGCAGGAAATTCGGTGCGATGGATTATGGAATTGGGGACCAGATCCTCCTTGGAGCGACCTCGCTTCAAAACGCGCCGTGATCCTGAACGGTCACCGGGCGTTTCGCCCGATGTCGTGATGGGCCCTGGGCGGGAAACGCAGAGACGGCAAGCGGTGCCAGCTCAAACGCAATAAGCGAGCCCGGTTCCTTTGCATCCATTTCCGGCCTATGATACGATCAATATATACATTGCTAACTGGCGGAAGTGGCTCAGTGGTAGAGCGTCTCCTTGCCAAGGAGAAGGTCGCGGGTTCGAATCCCGTCTTCCGCTCCAGCGAAGTTCATGAAACGGCTCCGATTGGAGCCGTTTTCCATAGGAGAATGGCGGGCCGAGTCTCTTCACCGGCTCCAGCAACCGAGGTAACGGCCACGACAAACCGTGAAGAGATTGCAATCCGCATCCAGTCGAACTCTGTCGGCACTGCGGCCCGCGGGCGAACTGATCGGCCGTGGCACGTTGGCGACGCTCGATTTAGCGCACCAGACGATCCTCCGAAAGAAGCAAGGCGAGCGGGCCCGGGCCCGCACCGCGCGCATCAGGTTCGCTCCGGAACTCCGGCGACGGATCAGCGCGAGACAGAGCAACCTTTGCATGTACTGCGGCGTCCGGCTCAACAGGACCAACCTGCAGGTCGACCACGTGTACCCGGTGGAGTTCGGCGGACCCAACGAAGAAAGCAATCTTCAGGCGCTGTGCGGACGCTGCAACGCCAGGAAAGGGGTCCAGACCGACGCCGACTTCCGGGCGCGCTACAGTGAGGTATTGGGGTCGTTGCAGGTAGGTCGGCCGCCACAGCGCCGCATCCCGTACGAACGGTTCGCAGCCATCACCCGGAAGACCAACCAAGGGCATACGACCAGAGCCCTTCGACGTGCGGTATTCCGCACCCCTAAACAGAAAATCGCTTCAGGCAGCCTGGTTCTTGGGGGGATAACCGGAGGGGCCTGGTTCATCGTGGTCGCTCTTCTCTTGCCCCAATCTGAAGCCGGTCAATTCCTCGCTTTCTTCGGCGGCATCGCGCTGGGAGTGAGCACATGGCTCGGCTCAGTGTGGCGCGCAAAGTACACGGAGATCTGGGACCGCGAGGAGTAAGAGGCTCCTATCATAGCATTGGGTAATATTGCCCTGAAGGACGACTTGATCAGCGTCATCGAGCAAGCGCTGGACGCCAGCGTGGACGCCGAGACCTTTGCCGACATGGTTGCGGAACGCGTGAGAACCAGGCAGGTGGAGACACCGGCCGACATGGCGGGCGAGTCGAGTCCGCTGAGGCGCTACGTCCACGACAGGGGTCTCGAGTGCGGATACCCGAAGTGGTCTCAGAACGTTATCCGGGGAGTTCGATGGTCACCGGATTGACGGGCCATAACGATCAGCCGAAATAGCCCTGCCCGCCGTTCACGTGGATGGTTTGCCCCGTGATGAAACCGCCATCGTCCGTGCACAGGAACGTGACCGTCGCCGCTATTTCGTCGGGCTTACCCTGTCGTCCCAGGGGGATACCCGAGGAGTCGGGAACTCTGCCGGCGTACCATTCCGGGTTGGCACGGCTGGTGTCGATGCTTCCCGGCGATACGACGTTGACGCGGATGTTGTTCCCGGCGAACTCGGAGGCCAGGCTGCGGGCCATTCCCACCATTCCCATTTTGGCTGCTGAGACATGAGCGCGCTGGGGACCACCGCGAAAGGCCCCGTCACCGGTGAGGAATACAATCCTCCCGAAGTTGTTGTCCACCATCTGCTGGATCACGCCGTGGGTCGTGTAGAAGGAGCCATCCAGGACCACGCCACGAACGTATTCCCAGTCCTCCACCGTGAGTTCGGTGAAAGGCTTATGAGGGCGAATAGCGGCGTTGTTCACCAGGATGTCGACGCGCCCGAACGTGGACATGGCAGCATCGATCATTGCATCAACCTGGTCCTTCTGGGAAACGTCGGCGAGAACGGGCAGAGCCTTGACACCCAGTTCCTCCACGGCGGCGGCGGTCGCCTCCGCTTCATCGCGGTTGCTGCGAGCGTTGACTACAATGTTGGCTCCTTCCGCAGCCATCATCAACGCGGTGGCCCGGCCGATGTTCCGGCCAGAGCCGGTGATCAATGCTACCCTGCCGTCCAGCTTGCCCATGTCTGCAAGTCTCCCGGTAGAAATTCCGTTATCGGTCTAAACTCGTGGCGGCGATTATAGCGCACCGGATGGCGAATGGCTGCGTCGAACTCTATACTTTAAATCATGCGATACGCAACGGTCTGGTTGGTTGTTAGTGTGATGGTGACAATGTTCGCTGTCGGCTGTTTCTTTGGAGACTCCCCCGCAAGCGAACCTCCCGGCGTCGACCTACAGGCGACCATCGATGCAGCCCTGGCACGGGTTGCCGCCTCCCAGGAATCCGACGCTACGCCTTCAACAATCCCATCACAGGGTACCGCCAAGCCCACCGCGCTGCCAGACGATACTCCAGCGGCGGCGGTCGCGGCGCCCACTTCGACCACGCCGATACCGGGCCAAACACCTACAATGACTATCGCTGCATCCGAGTTCCACCTGTCGGACGCGCGCAATTGGGACTACGCGACACAAGCGAGCCCAGCCGTGGCGGCACAGATACGCAGCGTCAGCTGGATCGCTGACGGTTTGCAGACGACTGATGAGTTCAACGCCGCCGAGCGCATGGTCAACATTGGCATCGACGCGCCGGAGACCCTGACCACGTTACTGGACTCGCATGCGTTGAGAGCAGACCTGCGGCCGACGGATCTGCCGGCGCTGCTTTCACTACAGCGGATGGCGCAGGACAGGCCGGAGCGTCTGGCGCAGCTAACCGGCGCCGCCTGGTTCCGTGACGGCCTGACCGTGGCCGAAGCGGCGATAGTGGCCGTGCTCTACGAACGGTCCAGGTTCCTTTCGTCCGAGTTCGACGACATAGTCGCAAACCCGGGCATTCTCAGCGTCGAACTGGGAGCCATCACCAACCGGAGCGGATCTATCATCCCGATCGCCATCGTGCGATCGGGCGCTGCCCCCGCGGGTTCTCCGGTAATGGGCGTAGCCCAAACTGCGGTATCGGTCTTCGAAGGGATGTTCGACGCGCCATTTCCAACTCCGGCAATCGTCATACACGTCACCGACTACGTTGCCGGGGTAGCCGCGGGCACGAATTATCAGACCCACATCACGCTGTTGCCGGAGATTGATTCAAATCTCAAGCCTGATTTTGCTCCGCACGCCGTTTTTCACGAGATCGCCCATTACTACCTTTACGTGCAACCGGTATGGCACGCGGAAGGGGGAGCTGATTTCGCGGCCTCCTACGCGCGGCACGTCACCACCGGCGCTCGGATAGAGTCGACCAACTTTCCTTGCGACGGGGCATCGACCATAAGCGAGCTGGAACTGCGGACGCCCGACAACGCGGAGGAAGCCCAGGCTGATCCAGGCTTGTGGCGGTGCAATTATTACCTCGGCGAGCGGCTGCTGCTGGCTCTGTACCGCAAACTGGGAGAGGAGCGGTTCCTCCAGGGCTGGCGGGCGCTGTATGCCGTGCTGGCTCGAGATCCGTCCTATCCATCGCAGCAAAAGTTTACGGAAACCGATATCCGCGTGGAGTGGATCCGAGCCGGCGGAATGACTATGCAGCCGGAACTGGAGCATATTTGGGACCAATGGTACCGGGGCCGGGCCAGCAGGGTGGCGCCAGGAGTACCGGACCCCTCGCCCGTGGATCCCAACCTGCCTGAAATCAACGGGCGCATCGACCAGGCCTACGTAGCACTGACCACCGATGGCCCACCCGTGGAGAGTTTTTCAGCGTCCGATGTTGACGGGTGGGTGTACCTGACGCTGGAGTATACCTACGCCCTGTCCGGCGGCTCTCAGGATCTGACGCTGGAGGTGGTCGAGTATTTCGAAGACGGTTTTACCAACGGGCGCCGTTCCGTGCCGGTAACGGTGCAACCCCAGCACATCGGCGGCACTCAATGGCTGTCGGTGGGCCCGACGGCTCCGCTTGGTTGGGCCCCGGGACGCTATTGGGTTTATGTGTACGAGGGCGGTCGCAAGGTTGCCGAGGTCCAATTTGACGTCGCGCCGTAGTCTTTTGGTGAGCGCACGCGCACCGGAACCAACCGGACGAAGGAAACAGTTGCCATGAACTACAAACGGTTGGGAGCGTCCGCGGTGATGGTCCCGGAGATTGGGTTGGGAACGTGGCGGTACACCGGGGGACCCGAGCCGTTGCGACGAGGAGTCGAACTGGGCGCCAACCTAATCGATACAGCGGAGATGTACCGCACCGAAGCGGCGGTGGGCGGAGCCATAGCTAGGATTAGGGATAAGGTCATCGTGGCGACCAAGGTCCTGGGGAGCAACCTGCGCTACGACGAGGTGCTCAAGGCCGCCGACCGGAGCCTGCGATTGCTCGCGGTGGACAAGATCGATCTCTACCAAATCCACTGGCCCAACCCCAGGGTTCCCATCGCCGAAACCATGCGGGCGATGGACCAACTGATAACCCACGGCCTGGTGGAGTATGTGGGCGTCAGCAATTTTTCAGTAGATGAGATGCAGGAAGCCCAGGCAGCGATGCCCAACGTGCCGATCGTTTCCAACCAGATCCTGTACAACCTGCGCCGCCGCAGCGCGGAGCGCGACGTGATCCCCTATTGCCGGCGCAATGACATCACGGTGATCGCGTACTCGCCCCTGCACGAAGGGGCGCTGGTCGGCAACCGAGGAGGGCGTCTTCGGAGAGCGTTCGGCGGGAACCGAGACAACGAAGTCCTGGAGCAAATTGCCGGCGAGGTCGGGAAAACCGCAGCCCAGGTCGCGCTGAACTGGGTTGCGGACCAGGAAGGGATCATCGCCATCCCGAAGTCCAACAGCATTGAGCGGACGGAATCCAACTGTGCGGCGTCGGGTTGGAGCCTTACCGCGGAGCAGCGACAAGCCCTGGAGCGGGCTTTTCCGATCTAGGCAGAACGGACCCTACGGTGATCGATGCTGTGTCTAGCCTGTCCCCCGCTTTGGTATGGTACGCTTTGCGGCGCAACTGTAACGATTATCACTGCCAGACCGGAGGTGTACCCAAATGTCTCTGCGTTCCGACCTGAAAAACCGATTGACCGCCGGAGAAACGATAGTCGCGCCGGGTGCTTACGACCCGATGTCGGCGAGAGTGGTACAGTCATTAGGGTTCGATACCGTCTACGTCGGCGGCTACATGAGCGGGGCCCATCTGGCCGTGACCGAGCCGCTGATGACGTTGACCGAGCAGGTCGACGTTGCCGAGCGGGTGGCGAAATCGGTTCCCCTGCCGGTGATCTGCGACGCCGGCGCCGGCTACGGCGACCCCGTACACACCATGCACACGGTGCGCACGTTCGAGCGGGCCAGCATCTGTGGCATCCACATCGAGGACCAAGTGTTCCCCAAGCGGGCCTCGTACCACGCTGGCCTGGAACACGTGATCCCAATGGACGAGTTCCTGGAAAAGATGCGCTACGCGCTGGAAGCCCGCAGCGACCCCGATTTCCTGATCATCGGACGGACGGATTCCTTCACCGCTGTCGAGGGCGACATGGAGGATGCCATCAGAAGGGGCAACGCCCTGCGCGACCTAGGGGTCGACGTCGTGATGCCTCGGGGGGTACGCCAGCGAGAAGACCTGGCGACCTACCGCGCCGGCGTGCCCGACGTGCCGTTGCTGGTCATCGCCGGTACCGATGACATCACCGTGGAGGAGTACGAGGAGTTGGGTTACAAGGTGATCATTTATGCCACAACCCCGGCTATCGCGGCGGTGCAAGGGATCCAACGAGCGTACACCAGTCTGCGGGACACCGGCCACATCGGGATCGGCGCCGCGGAAGTAGCGGAACGTCGAGCCGAGGTGGAGGCACTGATCAGCCTGCCCGAGTACCAGGCGGTGGAAGCGGCCACGACCGAGCGGGAATTCCAGGGCCGCGCGCGCCACTAACCTCCAGCGCGTTCACCACGCAACCAATGCCGCCCCGGATTGCTGACCGGGGCGGCAGGCTATTCTAAACTGAAGCCAAGGTGAAACCCGCATTGGCGTTGGGTAGAATTGGCGGTGGATGAGTTGGTTGGTGAACAAATCAGAGTGGGGGTTGCTGTTGGGCATGATGGAGATGGGAGCGCTGCTGGAGCGGTGGCGCATGGACGAGGCAGAGGTAAGGCGGCGGATGTATCGAGCGCCGACACCACGGGAACGTGAAAGGTGGCATGCGCTATGGTTGCTGGCGCAGGGTTGGACGGCCGCGGCGGTGGGCCGAGCGCTGGGCCGGGATGCCCATACCATAGGCCAATGGGCCACGACATTCGCGGAGGGTGGTCCAAAGGCGCTGTCTTTTGAGCAGTCGGGAGGTTCCCCCCCGCGCTGAACGGGGACCAGCAGGCCGAGTTGCAAGCGGCGGTGGGGGAATCGCCGTCGCCGGCGGGCATCGACCTTTCCAACTGGAACTGGCAGGCGGTGGGCCGGTATGTGCGGGAACGCTTCCGGCAGGTACTGAGCCGGAGCAGTTGCCGGAACTACCGGCACCGGTTGGGGTTTGTGCTGAAGCGGCCCAAGAAGCAATTGGTCAAAGCAGACCCGGTGCGGCGGGAAGCCTTGGTGTCGGAGTATGCCGCCCTGAGGGCGGCGGCGCGACGGACCGGGACCAAGATATTCTTCGCGGACGAGGCCCACTTTCGGGCGGATGCGGACCTGCGGGGCAAATGGGTGCTGAAGGGAGAACCGGCGCTGGTGGACTCCACCAGCCCGCGACGTGGGGAGAAGGCCAGCTACTATTCGGCGGTGTGTCTGGAAACCGGCGAGGTGGAATGGATGGAACTCGATGGCAACAGCAACGCCGCCACCTCTACCGCCTTCCTGAGGCAACTGCTGGAGCGGCATACCGAACCCCTGACGGTGATTTGGGACCACTCCCCAGCCCATCGTGGCAACGCGCTACGCGCTTACCTGACCACGCCCGGCTTGAACCTGCGCCTGGTGAACCTGCTCAGCTACAGTCCAGACTGCAACGCTGATGAGGCTATCTGCTGATGAGGCTATTTGGGGCTGGGTACGCCAGGAAGTGACCGCCAATTGGTGCTTGGGCACCCGTGGCGCAGTCCAAGAGAAGGTGGGCGACTTTTTTATCGCTCTGTCCAACCGGCGCGAGGAAGTCAAACGCCGCTGCCGGACCGTGCTGCAAACCAAAGCAGGCGAATCAATTGGCAGTGCCCAAGCCGATTTCCCCCACCCTGACAATGTAGATTTCACCTTGGCTTCGGTTTAGGGCCGCGCAAGGGGCGGCGGACGACAGGGAAATAACCTGTCGGCGTCAGATCCCGTGACGCCAAACCATCCGGCCGCCCACGATAGTCACCACGGCACGCACGGAGGGTAAATCCGCTGCCGATATCGCCAGCGGGTTGGGTTCCACCACCGCCAGGTCCGCCGGCATCCCCGGCGCGATGCGCCTTTTGCCGGAGTGCAGGTCGAGCGCCTCGGCTACCGACGTCACTCCGACCCCTCCGATATGAACTCCGCTGGACGATTGACGAGTCACCGACGCCGCGATTGACGCCCACGGATTCGGCTCAATGATCGGAGCGTCGGATCCCAGGGCTGTGGGGACTCCCCGTGAGGCCAACGCCCCCACCGGGTAGAGATGCGGCAACTGGTCGGCAGCGACGGTGCTACGGTACCGTTCACCGTCGTAGTGCAAAAACCCGGGATTGGCGACCACCACGGCGCCGCTTTGAGCCACCAACTCCAGAACGTCAGGAGAGCCCTCGCTGCAGTGCTCGATGCGGTCGAGCGGCAGGCTGCCAATGCCGGATATGACAGGCGGGGCATCCCTGATGGCCAGCGCGGCGGCGACCACAGCATCCCGCTCCACCGCGTGGATCGCGACCGGGAAACCCAGTTCGTGAGCGTGGGCCACCATTTGGGCCAGTTGGTCCGGATGGGGACGTAGTTGTCCTGTCGAAGCGGTGAGCATGATTTTGGCGTGGCCAACGGACAGAAGACCTTCGTTAGAAGTGGAACCGTGACCCGGGCCAGCTTCCCGCATTTGCTCCAGCCGATCCCATCCGGCCATCATGGTCAACCGCAGCGGCAGCGTGCCGTCACCAGTCACCACCTCGAAATACCGCCAACGGTCCAGGCCGTTGTTCGGTCCGGCATCCGTAGCGCCGGTTATTCCGTAGGCCAGCATCCGATTACCGAAATCCCGGAGGGCGTCCGCCATTGCCCCCGGGGGCGGGTCTTCGGATTCTCCCGCGCGCTGACGCAGCCAGCCGGACATTTCCAGCAACAGGCCGGTCGGCTCTCCGTCGTCGCCTCTCACAATCGCACCCTCGGGAGGGTCCGGTGTTTGACGGTCGATCCCGACCGACGCCAGCCCGCAGCTGTTGAGCACGCAGGCGTGTCCAGAGCGATGCTCCACCCGGACGGTCCGGACGGTGGAAACGCGGTCCAGGTCGTAACGGTTCAGATGCCGGCCCAGGCCTACTGGCGAGTCGTCGTAGCCGTAGCCGCGTATCCAATTGTCCTGTAGCGCCGCGGCCCGACGGAGCGCCTCGACAATCGTGCTGATGTCTTGCATGGCGGCCGGCCGACAATCCACCCACAAGCTGGCGGCGGCGGAAGCCAACACGTGACAATGAGCGTCGACGATGCCTGGAATCACGGCACGGCCGGCACAGTCCAGGATGGTCGTGCGCTTCGTCGCCAACCGTTGGATATCGGAATTGCTGCCCGTCGCCATGACCTTGCCGCCGGCCACGGCCAGAGCGGTGGGAGTGCCCACGGTCGTGAGGACCCGCCCATTGATCAGGACTATGTCGGCATAGGGAGTCATACGTGTTTCGGCTGCCAGCGAGTTCGAATCGATCGCCCGTTCACGGTGCTATAATCGCCCCCGACCAAACCTGCACACACGTTGAGGGCGCACTGGGGGCGACATTATGCCGGAATTGGAAATCATCATGGGCGGATACTCCATGAACACCGACCAGACTCGGTTGGGGTTGTGCACCGTCACACTGATTCGCGGTGAAGTGCTTTCCATTGTGGACGTGGCGCACTTTGGTCGCCGGAACATGTTGGTCGATGAATTGGCCGCGCATGGCATTTCCACAGACGACATCGGGCGGGTGATCCTAACCCACGCGCATTGGGACCACTCCCAGAATACCGATCTGTTCCCCAACGCGGAAATCGTAATCCATGCCGATGAATTGGAATACAGCCGCAACCCTCGGGTTGGCGACCTGGCGACCGCGCGATATTTCGCGGACACCCTGTTGAATCAGAACGTCAACGCGGTCAGCGGTGAAACCGAGCTGGAACCCGGCGTTCGTATCATCGAAACCCCTGGGCACACCCGCGGGCACATCAGCGTGGTAGTCGAAACAGGAGCCGGTACGGTGTGTATCGGCGGCGACGCCATGTCCGACGCCGGGGCCATCGGTAGGGGCACACCGGCTATCATTTTCTGGAGCGAAGCCGACGCAAGGGCCAGCATCCAGAAGATAGTCGCGGCGGCCAACACCATCTATCCCGGTCACGACCGGCCCTTCAGATTGGAATCCAACGGTGACATCACCTACCTGGCCGATTCGCCCACCCTGGAGGTCAGCGGGGTGCTGCACTACGCGAGCGGAGCAGTTACCGTGAAACTCGGGCGCGCGGATCACCCCGGCACCACCATAATGCCCAGCGCGATCGACTACCAGGGCGGGGGACAAAGCCACCCGGGTCACTGTTAGACGCGCCGCAGGGCAACCGCGCTGAAGTCCGTAGCAGCCCGGCCGAGCAACGGGAGGCAGGTCATGCGGGCGGTGGTTTTTGACTGGGATTTGACCCTGTGGAACAGTTGGGGAATCCATCTAGGGTTGATGGAGAGCACCGCGACGGAATTGGGCATGGCTCCGCCCACAGCCGAAGCGGTTGCCGCAGAGTTTCATCGTCCGTTCCACCAACATCTCTTGTGGTTTTTCGGTAGCCATCCCAAGGCTCAGGACGAGTTGGAAGGTATCCTCCCCGCTTACCTCAGCCATTACCACGCGATTGTCGGACATCGCAATTACCTGTTCCCGGGGGTTGCCACGCTCCTGAAGGCGTTCAAGCGACGCGGGATTCGCGTAGGAATATTGTCGGACAAGATACCCGACTTTGGGGAACTGGAACTGCGGCAGTCCGGGTTGGCCCCACTGGTCGAATACGCAAACTTCAAGACCGACGCGCGTCCCTACAAACCGGCGCCTGACGGGCTGCTCGACGTCCTCGAGACGATGGGGGTCGATCCGGGCGATGCCATGTACGTGGGGGACGGCCCGCAGGACATTGCCTGCGCCCGCAGCGCCGGAGCAACATCCGTCGCCGCCCTGTGGGCCACCATCGACCAGGAAGCGCTACTGGCGGAGCAGCCGGTCCACCGCGTGTACCGTCCCCACCAGGTTATGGCCGTGGTTGCCGAAGCGAACGGATACGGCGGTCCCGAGCCGTGGCTGAGACATCTGCCATGGCCGTGGCGTCCGAATCCGGACGACCCCGACGACGATCAGGACGTCGGGGACGCAGACCCCACAGACGCCGGCGCGGGCGTGGACATCTCACCGTTGCTGTCCTGGCCCCTGGCGCACCGTTGGCGTGGGCGCACCGGAGACCTGGCGCTACCGCCGCGTGACGCCAACCCGATCGCCCCTCTCAGACTTCAAACTGAAGGACGCGACGGGAGCTAACGGCGGAGCCACCAGCACGCCCGATCCCAGGCAGAGCGTCGAGTTCACAAAGCGCGTTGCCAGCGTTTATGTTACTAGTATAATGGCCGTACTCGTTGCGCCACCGGTGACAACGGCATCGTCGCAGGTTAGTAACGGCGACATTAGGAATGGGAGCCGACCCCAATGAAGAACAAGGTTTTCCTCGATTTCGACTCCGCTGTTGCCGACATGAAAGACGGCATGACGTTCATGTCGCCCGGTTTTGGCAACGTAGGCTTGGCCCGCAATCTTCTGGCTGCAGTCCACCGGCTGGGAGTTAAGGGCCTCACGGGCATTTCCAACAACGCCGGTTCAATGGACGACAGGGTGGACGTCGGTACGTTGATCGAAGCCCGCCAGGTCAAGAAGATGATCTGCGCGTTCACCGCACCAACGCATCCGTCGCAAATCACGCCGTTCGTGCAGATGTACAACGACGGTGAGGTGGACGCAGAACTGGTCCCACAAGGGACCTTGGCCGAGCGCATGCGGGCTGCAGCCGCCGGCATCGGTGCCTTCTACACTCCGGCCAGCGTCGGGACTGAACTGGCGGAAGGCAAGGAGCACCGGGAAATCAACGGCCGAACCTACGTGCTTGAATTCCCACTGCCTGCCGATTTCGCCCTGATCAGAGCGTACCGGGCCGACACCTTCGGCAACCTGCAATTCCGCCTCACGCAACGAAACTTCAACCCGATAATGGCCATGGCCGCCGATATCACCGTGGTCGAGGTCGAGGACAGCATCGTTGAGCCTGGGGACATCGACCCGGACTGCGTACACGTCCCGGGGATTTACGTTGATCGACTGGTAATGATCCCAGAAAACGGGATTTGGGACTGAAGACGCCGGTTCATGTCAGCATCGGTGCCGTATCAGGTACGCGATGAAGAACACAAGGAGTACGACGATGACCACCGAGGACAAGCCCCGTCTCTCCCGGCAAACCATGTGTGACCGCCTTGCCATGGATTTCCAGGACGGTTGGATAGTGAACCTGGGCGTGGGTATGCCGACCCTATGCTCCAACTACCTGGAGTCCGAACCGGACAAGGAGATCATTTTTCATTCCGAAAACGGGGTGATCGGATTTGGTCCGCTGGCTCCGGCCGGGGAAGAAGACAGGCACCTCGTCAACGCGGGTGGCCAGAACGTGGTCGCCCTGCCCGGCATGGCCATCGTGCACCACGCCGACTCGTTCGGGATCATCAGGAAAGGCATGGTGGACGTGACGGTGATGGGGGCATACGAGGTATCGGAAAACGGCGATTTCGCCAACTGGCGCATCCCGGTACGCAAGGGCGGCGGCATTGGCGGCGCGATGGACCTAGCGGCCTGCGCCAAGCGTGTGTTCATCGCAATGGAGCATAACCAGCGCAACGGAGCGCCTCGCGTGCTGAAGCGCTGCAGCCTGCCGATTACCGCGCCGGGCGTGGTCAAGTTGCTGGCGACGGACCTCGGGTTATTCGAGATCACGGAGGCGGGGTTCCTGCTACGGGAGCACGCGCCGGGGTGGTCGCCAGAGGACATTCAGGAGCAGACGGAGGCGGAGCTGACCATCGCCGACGACCTGCGGGAGATGCGGGTGCGGGCAGCGTAGCTGGATACCCTAAACATGTACACGTCGTTCAGCATCGAAAACTTCCGCCTGTTTGACAAACTGCAGGTGGAACCATTGGCCCGCGTCAACCTGATCGCGGGCCAAAACAACGCCGGCAAGACGGCGTTGCTGGAGGCAATTTGGTTGCTCAACCATCCGGCCTCGCCCAGACAGGCACTCAGGATTGCTAGTTGGCGCGAATCGACCGACTATGCCAGAGGTGCTTTTTTTGCGGATCTGTTCCTAGGGTACGATACTGACCTTACAATCAGTATTCAGGCAGCTGACAGCCTGGTGCAGGGCACTAATAAACTTGATGTGGGACGTCAGTACCGTACGCAACAACCCTTGTTTGATTTGTCTGACACGTTTGACAGCGACCAAGGAGAAGAAGTCGTCGCGGAGTTCGATTTTGAAAACGAATTGATATTCGACTACATACATAGTGATGGGTCAACCACACATACTAGCGCATGGCTTGACAGCAGTTCAAAGTTTGGCGATCGGCGTCCCGTGCTGCGTGACAACGGGAGCTCTCTGGCCGGACACGGAAATCGTTGTGTTTTCGAACATTCCAAGACCAGATGGAACACGCGTACCCTCGCTGTTAGCTTCGGTCGAGCAGAAATCGAAGGAACCTTGCCGGCCATAGAGCAAGTGATCCGCTTATTGGAACCTAGGTTGAAGCGCATGACAACCATTGCTGACGCGCGCGGAATTCCTTCAATATATGGTGACATAGGCTATGGAAAGCTTTTCCCGATGTCGATCATGGGAGACGGAACGAAAAGGATATTGACTTTGTGTCTGTCTTTCCTGAGGGCGCAAAACGGCATCATCCTAGTAGATGAGATCGAAAGCGGGCTGCATCATTCGACGCTCGTAGATGTTTGGAAAAACCTAAACTGGCTGTCCCGCGAATTCAATGTGCAGATCTTTGCCACTACCCATAGCTACGAGTGCATTGTTGCAGCGCATAATGCTTTTACCGAATTTGGATCACATGATCTGCACCTGCATCACCTGTATCGACGATCTGCCTGCGAACCGGTAAGAGCGATGACGTACACTAAGGAAAGTTTGGATACCAATATCGAATATCTTTGGGAGTTGCGCTGATGGTCAGCCCGTCCAGGGGGTCAGCGAATTTCCAAATCGAACATTCTCGATTACTACTGGTTGAGGGGAACGACGATGTTCATTTTTTCCGCCGGATCATCGACCGTCGCCAGAGTGAAGGCATACAGATCATCGAATTCGGAGGGAAGCATAAGTTAGGCGAGTTTTTGACGAACGTCCTCGTTCCTCGCGTCAGGGCTACCGATATAGTCCGGATTATTGGCGTAGCGAGAGATGCGGATGATTATTATGACCGTGCGTTCCAGAGCGTTGGCAATTCTCTGCGCCGCGCTGGTTTGCCCGTCCCCAACGCACCTATAGTATCTGCAAATGGGATGCTCGATGGTGCGGCTATGTTGGCAACGGTCTACATCATGCCAGACAACGGCTCACCCGGAGACCTTGAAGCATTGTGCCTAGACGCCGTCCGTGACGCGCCTGCAGTGTCCTGTGTTGACCGTTACTTTGAATGCCTACAGTCGGTCGGCCGTGTTCCCCGACAGGGAAGCAAGGCTCGGTTACGAGCTTTTTTGTCGTCGAACCCGGACGACCCTACGCTACTTACCGGCAATGCCATTGCCGCCGGAGTTATACCGTGGGATAGCCCGTCCTTCGACGACGTCCACAAATTCCTGGACGTGCTGGACGCCGCCGATTAATTTGGACAACACCAAACGAGCCTGAATTACCGCAACAGCCGGTTCAGACCGGAGTGTCTCGCGGGATCCAGGTCCTTGCCGGCGAGGGCAGGGTGGTCGGGGCTGTAGCGGTGGCAGCGGAAGGTGGCGTTGGTGTATTCCATGCCTCCGGCTCCACCGGCCGCCTCGCTGTAGAGGAAGAACGGGTTGATGTATTCCCAGACGACTTCGCCACGGGGCGTCACCTCGAACATGCGTCCTGGCGCACCCTCGCAGATCAGGGTGTTGCCGTTGGGCTGGCGTTCCGCGCTGCTGATGTTGTAGCTATAGAACGAAATGGCCGGCATACCCTGGTACTGCCAATGGATCTCGTTGGTCGACGGATCAACCTCCACGATACGCGAGAAGCTGGCGCCGCGACGGTGGCCGCCGTTGTCGAAGATCAGCACGCGGCCGCTGTCCAGCCAGGAGGGATGGTGCTGGTGGTAGATCTCGCCGGGACCCCACTTCCATTTGAAGGCTCCGGTAGTCCGATCAACGATGCCTACAGTGCTGGTCAGGCGGTAGCTGACGAGCAAGTCGCCTTCGGGAGTGACGTTCAGGCAGTTGCCGTGGGTCCACTCGCGGCGGGCTTCCAGGGGGCAGATCACGTCATCCTCGAAGCTGAGGTGTTCCCATGAACGCCACTCCCAGACGGTAGACCCTTCGGGTGTGACCTCGCGGACGACATCCCCTAGCATTCCGAGAGAAAAGTCCACATCGAATCCCCCCTGAACCTGGGCTTCCAGGCCGCCGGGGAGGGGTTCCCACATCAGCAGCAGAGTGTTGCCGTTGGGCAGGCGCTCGTAGTCGTGGTGCAGGGTGGGGTCACGGTAAGACCAGACCAGGTTGCTGTCCCAGTCCAGCTCGATGATGCTGGCGGACGACCCGCCCACCGTTTCGTAGCCGCCGACGTCTTTCGGCGGCAACGTGCGGCAGAGCAGGTTGCCGTTGTCCAACAGGTAGGAGTAGTGGATGCCTTCGGGGGAATGCCAACGATGAACAACGTTGCCTTCCATATCGATGAGGTAGGCGTCCTGGCCGCCGCGAGTGGTGGAGAAAAGCGTGTAACCCCGGTGGCACGCCGCCGGAGTGTGGTGGATCAGCCCGACCGGATGGTGAATTGACCAGCCCATTCGTTGCCCTCCGAAAAGTCGATTCCGGCGCGATTATAGCAGGCGCTCCAACGTCGACCCGCGTGGGCACAAGATATACTTTGGAGGCTGTCCACCGCCGCCTGACGCTTCAATAGAGCCCGACGGTTCCACACAGCCCGCTCTTCTCCGGCGCTATCCTGCTCCCAAGGTAATTGCTTTCGCCGTGTGGATCATCCTGGCCATCTGCAGCGCCGCTTCGCTCGGCCTTGCGAACATTGCCCACAAAAGGCTGCTGGACAACTACCTCGAGGGGGTTGGAGCGTTGGGCGCCGGGTCGATCGTTACGCGATCAATCTTCGCGGCGCTGGCCCTGGCGGTGGTCGGTTGGCCGGTCGACGCGCCGGTGCAGGCGGTTGTCATCGGCCTGTTGTCGGGAGTTAGCCTGGGCACCGGGCTGCTGTTGCTGTTCCTGGGGCTCAAGTTAGGCGAAGCGTCCCGCGCCGTTGCCGTCAGCCAGACCAATCCCATCCTGGTAGCGCTATTGGCGCTGGTTGTGCTGGGCGAAACGATCTCCCCGCCACAATGGGCGGCGATTGCGTTGGTGGTATGTGGCGTCGGGCTGGTTTCGATCGAAGGCTTTGGCCGAGGGCTGCTGCGTTTGACGCCAGGATTGACCGTGCTCATGGGCAGCTCGATCACGTTGGGCCTGGCGTTTTTTCTGGCGAAGTTGGTACTGGCCGACCTAACCCCATGGGAGGTCTTCGGGCTGCAAGAGCTGGGGATGGTGCCGGCGTTCGCGGTTTTCGGCCGGCCGGCTAACTGGCGCCGGCTCTGGAACGGACTGCGTTCCGGCCCGGCTCTGGCAACCTTCGTAATAGGGGAGGGTCTATTGCCTCAGTTAGCCATCCTGCTGTTCGTCTGGTCGTTTAACTTTGGGCCGGTGTCGTTAGCATCGGCGTTACTGGCGACGAGGCCGCTGTTCGTGTTCGTGGTGGGCACGTTGCTGAGTTGGCGGACCTTCGGCATCCTGCAGGAATCGCTGCGGCCTTCAGCGCTGGCCGCCAAGGGCATCGCGATAGCGATGATCGTCGGAGGGACGACGGTGCTGGCAGTAGTCTGACCACGCGCCGGCGTGGGGAAAACCGGCTAGCCAGCGGCGATCGATTCCACCGAAGGATTGGTACGGTACTTGAGGGTCCAGAAATGGACTAGTCCAATTACCACAAATATGGCGACACAGTACCAAATAGGCGACCACGAGATGTCGAATATCGCCTTGGCAATGATTATCGACGCGATGTAGACAAAAGCGAGGGTGATCGTGGTGCTGCGGGTGGTCCACAGGATCACCAATGCCGGCAACCCCATGAGCAGCACCGGGCCCATGAGCACGGCCGTGGTCACGCCGAGGGCAGTTGCCGCACCGCGACCGCCCCTAAAGCGAAGCCAAACGGGCCAGATATGCCCAGCCATGGCGGAGGCGCCAGCCAACATACCTGGCCCGGACAATTCCGGCAGCGATTCAGCCGGTTCGTGCGGATCCGTGGATATCAGGCTGACCAGGATATTGAAGGCGAAAACCGGAGCGATACCCTTGGCGATATCCACGACACCCACGGCGATACCCCATCCGCGGCCGTAAATGCGGCCCATGTTGCCGGCGCCGGAGTTGCCGTCGCCCAAGTCGCGGATATCTGTGAAGCGTCGAGCGGCGCGGCGGGCAGCCAAGTATGCCGTAGGCAAGCTGCCCACCAGGTAGCCAACAACGAGTGCTGCGCCGGACAGCCACAACATTGCACGACCTCCGACCTCGCGACGCCAGCGTTTATTGCATGATCAGGTGGCTGCTACGGGCTGCCTTACCTGCGTGCACCAGTGCCTGTACTTGGGATTGTTACCGACCACGATATCGAAGTACATACGCTGCAATTCAGTGGTTATCGGACCAGGCTGACCGTCAGCGATGGGGCGACAGTCAAGCTCCACCACCGGTGTCAGATGAGCTGCCGTCCCGCTGAGGAAGACCTCGTCAGCGAGGTACAACTCGCTACGGTCGATGGTACGCATCTGCACTTCCAAACCAAGGTCGTTGTCAGCCAGCTGCATAACGGTGTCGCGGGTGATACCGCCGAGGACGTTGTCCTCGAGGGGAGGGGTGTAGATGCGACCGTTTTTGACCATGAAAATATTCTCGCCCGAGCCTTCGGACACATGGCCGTCGTGGTTGAGCAAGATGGCCTCGTCGAAGCCGGCGATGGTAGCTTCGGTCTTGGCAAGGATGCTGTTGATGTAGATTCCGCATGCCTTGATGCGCGCCGGTATCATCGGGTCATCGACGCGACGCCAGGAGGAAGTGCAGCAACGCAACCGATCACTTCCCAGATAGTTGCCGAAAGGCACGGTGATCAGGGTGAAGTCCGACGACAGTTCCTGAAGCTTCAGGTTGGCAACCAGCTCCTCACTCTTGTAAGCGAGGGGCCGGATATATATGTCGGAATCGTGGCGGTTCCGTTCCACCAATTCGACGGTAATGTTGCAAAGATCTTCGGCCGAGTATGGGATGTCTAACATGAGGATGCGACATCCGTCCAAAAGGCGGTCGTAGTGCTCCCTCATACGAAAGATATTGATGGCTCCCTGCTCCTCATTCCAGTTGCCGCGGATACCCTCGAACACGCCGGTCCCGTAGTGGAGCGCGTGGGTCATTACGCTTACTTTGGCCTCGCTAGCTGGTACGAACTGCCCGCGGAAAAACACTTGCAGTTGGTCGGAATCGAAGGAAGCCTGGCCATTGGTAGTCACGTAATGCCCCCTTTGAGCATAGATTTCGCAGCATTATACCGTCGACAGCTGAATGTTGCCAATTCACAGAGGAACGCCGGACGGGTCAATACGACGGCTGTAGCCGCCTTATTGCAGGCGCGCGGACGGTTGATGGTGCGACAGGCTCACCAGAACAGTCCGTTGACCGGATCAAGATGAGCGACGTCGGGATTGTGACAGCGGGTCGGACGGAACCAGGGTGGCCACGCCTCACGACCTCACGCGTTTTTCCGGTGATCTTCGGAGAGATCCGGAATCGGGGACGAGAGGAGGCAGTTGCTGACCAGATAGGCCAGGATGACATCGACGCATTCGCCGGGGGTTCGCCCGGTGGTGTCCATAGATATTTCGGCCTCCTGAGGACGCTCAAAGGGAGAGTCGATTCCGGTGAAATTGGTAATCTGGCCGGCGCGCGCGCGCCGATATAGGCCCTTGTTATCCCGCTGCTCACACAGTGCGAGCGGGGTGTCCACGAACACTTCGATGAATTTACCGTCCGGCACCAGGCTGCGAGCAAACACACGCTCTGCCTGGAAGGGCGAGATGCAGGCGGCAAGGGTGATAAGCCCGGCGTCGTACATGAGGCTGGCTACCTCGGCCATGCGCCGGACGTTCTCGCGTCGGGCGGCTTCGCTGAAATCCAAATCACGATTGAGGCCATGGCGAAGGTTGTCGCCGTCCAGCACGTAGGCGAGCAAGCCGCTATCATAGAGCCGCTTGGCCAGGCAATTGGCCAACGTCGTCTTGCCGGCGCCCGACAACCCGGTGAACCAAAGGACCAACGGCTCCTGGTTGAGCAACGCGGTCCGGTCGCGCCGGGATATGGCGTAGTCCTGCCAAAATACGTCTGCGTGCTTGCTCATTTCGCGCACCGAGGATCAGTTATCGCCAGCGATTATATCGCAGACCGGCCAGCAACTACCCTGCTGGTGCGCTGACGCGTACCCACTTGCGTATAAACGGTCTTTGCCGGCGAAGCCACGCCACCCCGCGCTTGATACCGGGTGGGCGGCGATCTCGTTGCCAGAGGGGTCATCGTCCAGGCGGTGGAACTGCCGCTCCGTTTCGCACCGCGCAATGACGAGCTGGGTTCGCGTGAGTGCCATTGCGAAGACGCTATTTCACTTTGAGTGGAGGTGCCGCCATCTCAAAGCGTGATAATAACCGGGTTGTTGGAACGGTTCTTCTTTTGTGATAAAATTCTCAAGGCAGGCGCCAAAAAATATGCTCCAATCGGAGGAGAAACATGGAAGGCAAAGTCCAGATCGAGATTACCTACTGCGTGCCTTGACAGCACCACGCTACCGCCACGTGGATGGCGAACGAGTTTTTCCGGGCCTACGGCGGCGACGCCGCGATCACGATCTCCCCGCGCGGTCAGAGCATCATGGAAGTGTTCGTAGACGGCGAGAAGATCTTTGACCGGAAGGCCGAGGGCAACATCTACCCCGACTTGGGCCGCGTCCGCAAGATGAAGGAAGTCATTTCCGCCAGGATCGCCAACGCCGATCTGGCCGTTGCCGCTGACAACTAGTCCGGCAAACCAAGCGGAATTTGTGACCGCCGCCCAATTGGGCGGCGGTCGTTTTTATGGCGCTGATTTGCTGGCGGTGTGACTACGATGCATCCCGGCGAAGGTTTTTGGACAACAGCAGCGGCTCAGTAAGTTCCTTCACTTTGTCGGAAACTCGCCAGATCGAGCGGTGACCATCGACGATGTACCAGTGAACAGGGTCAGACTCCGCCTGCTTGAGGAATCCTCGCCGAACGTTGTCATGAAAAGACAGCTCTTTTTCTTCGAACCTGTCGGGTGTATCACCAATCGGCAGCGCGAGTTGCAGTTCGCGGCTGTTCACGCGTTCCAACCCGATTAGTGGATCGATGTTCAGCAAGATTGTAAGGTCCGGATACAATTGACCAGTGGCAAAATCGTTGAGCCATTGGATTCGGTCCAATGGGACACCACGCCCGTATCCTTGGTAGGCAATTGTCGACCCCGCAAACCGGTCAGCTACGACCACTGCCCCGCAGGCCAAGTGCGGTTGTATTTGTTGCGCAATGAGTTCGGCTCGCGATGCCTCGAACAGCAGCAACTGCGCCAGGTCCGTAGCAGGCCGTTCGCTTACCAAGTATTGCCTCAAATAATTGCCCAATTCTGTGGACCCAGGCTCGCGCACCAGCACGGCATGGTAACCCTGCTCGCTCAGGTGTGATACTAGCAAACGCGCTTGCGTGGACTTACCAGCACCCTCGCCACCCTCAAATGCAATAAATGCCCCCAACATCGCCTTGACCCCTGATTGCCTGTTAACGATACGCTGTCAGGGTAGCAGACGCGAGACCGAAGTTGCGCGTAGTGCTGCACCCGATTTCGTGGATAGCGCCGCTACGGGCGGTAGATGAGCACGCCGCGTTGGGGATCACGGCCGCGGCTGGTGGAGGCGAGATTGAACTCCTCGGCGAGCAAGTGCTGCAGGCGTCGGATGTAAGGACGCTGGGGGCCGAGCTGGACGCTGAATTCGCCGTCCAATACCCGACGAGCGGCGTCCTCGACTTCGGCACGAGCGGCAGCCATCGCATCGGGGTTGGTGTCCTCTCTTCCCTCGGACCGGCTGCGCGGGAGAGCCAAGTCAATTCCCTGATCACGGGCGAGGGAGGTCAGGAACTCGGACACCTGGGGCACGGTGTTCTTGCGCAGGACGTACACGGGCACGTTGTTGCTCTCGGCGATGCGCACCAACTGGCTGCCTCGCCGGTAGTGGTTCTTGGTGGTGAGCAGCACGCTGGCGCGGCGGAGCTCGCTGACGATCTCAGCGGTGGCCTCTCGCTCGGCCAGGGCTGCCTCAACCTTGTCTCGGCTGACGCCGAAAAGGAACAACCTGGCATCCAACCTGCGGCTGGTGGAACCGTTGGTATCGGGTTCATCTCGGAAGGACTCCGGCGGGTACCCATCGTACTCGGTGTCGCCGCTGTCAGACCGCTTGCGGCCACGGCGACCGCGGATGTCGTTGGCCGACCACGGGGTCTGCCCGACCTCACTGGGGCGTAGAGCGGTCGTGCGGGTCACGTTGCCCTCGGTGTCCATGCGGCGCACCTCGGGCTCGACAGGATAGCCCCGCAGCCACTGGTCGACCACCTGGGAGACGTCCTCGTGGACCAAGACCTCGTCCCAGTCGCGGATTTCGACCACAACATCAAAGGTGGGAGGGGCCTTGCGCTCGAGGACCGTTTTCTGGGTGCCACGGAACCGCGCCTCCTGATCGCCCAGGGTGACAGTCTGCACTCCGCCGACCAGGTCGGACAGCGTGGGGTTCATGATCAGGTTGTCCAGGGAATTGCCGTGGGCGGTGGCGACCAACTGGACGCCGCGCTCGGCAATGGTGCGGGCGGCGGTGGCCTCCTGGGTGGTGCCCATCTCGTCGATGATGATTACCTGCGGCATGTGGTTTTCCACCGCTTCGATCATCACGCCGTGCTGTTCGGTCGGCGTCGGGACTTGCATGCGACGGGAATGGCCGATGGCGGGGTGCGGAATGTCGCCGTCGCCGGCGATTTCGTTGGAAGTGTCAACGATGATAACGCGTTTGAGGGCTTCGTCGGCCAGGACACGGGCGACCTCGCGGAGCATGGTGGTCTTGCCGACGCCAGGGCGGCCCAAGAGGAGGATGTTCTGGCCGCTGTAGGCCAGGTCCTCGATGATCTTGATGGTACCGAATACGGCACGCCCCACGCGACAGGTTATGCCAACCACGTCTCCGCTGCGGTTGCGAATTGCCGAGATCCGATGCAGGGTCCGCTCCATGCCGGCGCGGTTATCGTCGCCGAAGTTACCGATGCCGGAGACGACATGCTCCAGATCTTCCCGGCTCGCGGGATCTTCGCCCAGGAGCACATCACCGTGGGAGAAACGGGCCTCGGGCACGCGTCCTAAATCAAGGATAACTTCTAACAGGTCATCAAGCTCTTCCTGCTGCCGGAGTTGCTGGGTAACCCTCTCCGGTAGGACTGCCAACAGTTGCTGCAATTCATCCTGGGCCAGCTGTTCGACCGTTACCAACTATGCCTCCTGGTGGGGCTGCTTATTGTTGCGCTATCGTGGCCAAAGCTTCGGGGAATGACAGGTTATGGACGGCTAGCGAACACGGGGAGTGTCGATGAGGGAGGCTTCAGGGTCGAAGGGAGGTCCGCCGGCCAGGGAGACGAAGTAGCGGTGAATGCGGGCGTCGGGGGTGAGCTCGGGGTGGAATGAAGTGGCCATCATGTTTCCCTGCTGGACTGCAACTGGCCTGCCGTCGGCAAGGGCAGCCAGGATTTCCACCGAGTCACCGACCCGGATAATTACCGGGGCGCGGATAAATATGGCATGATATTCGCGTTCACCCAACCCTCGGATCCGCAGGTCATGCTCGAAGGAGTCGACCTGGCGACCGAATGCGTTGCGCTGGACGCCAACGTCCATGAGGCCCATCGGCACTGGGTCGTCCTCGGTAATCTCGTTGGCCAGCATGATCATGCCCGCGCATGTGCCCCACACGGCCTTGCCCCGGGTGACCATGTCCGCAACGGGCTCGCGAAGATCGTACAGCGACATGAGACGACTGAGAGTTGTGCTCTCGCCGCCGGGGATGATCAGGCCGTCCAACCCGTCAAAGTGCTTTGGCAGGCGCACCTCAGTGGCCGCAAAGCCGACGCTGCGGAGCACGTGGCAGTGCTCCGCAAAATCACCTTGGACTGCCAAGACACCGATGTTCAACTAAACGAACAGCCTCTTTGCCGTAAGCTCGATACGTTCTTTGCGAGAATAACCCGTTCAGATACTGCGGGTGGCGAGAAGTTCCTGATCGGACAACTCGCGAACGCTCCGGCCGACCATAGGCTCGCCGAGGTCCTTGGACACGTCGGCCAGGATATGGGGGTCATTGTAGTGAGTGACTGCCTGGACAATGGCGTGACCGCGGCCGGCCGGATCGCCGGACTTGAAGATGCCGGAGCCCACGAAGACGCCATCGGCTCCCAACTGCATCATGAGAGCGGCGTCGGCCGGGGTAGCCACGCCGCCGGCGGCGAAGTTGACCACGGGCAGGCGGCCTTCTTCGCGAGTTTGCATGAGGAGGTCAAGGCTCACACGCATATCCCTCGCCTCGACCACCATCTCATCGTCGGGCATATTCCGGAGCTTGCGGATGGCATCCTGCACGGCCCGCATGTGGCGGACGGCTTCGACCACGTCGCCGGTGCCGGCTTCGCCCTTGGTGCGGATCATCGCGGCGCCTTCGGACATGCGGCGCAGGGCTTCACCCAAGTCGCGGCAGCCGCAGACGAAGGGGACGGTGAAGTCGTGCTTCCAGACGTGATGCTCCTCGTCGGCGGGGGTCAGGACTTCAGACTCGTCGACGTAGTCGACGCCCATGGCTTGCAGGATCTGCGCTTCGACGAAGTGGCCGATACGGCACTTGGCCATCACCGGTATGGAAACGGAATTGATGATGTCAGCGATCATAGACGGATCGCTCATGCGCGCAACACCGCCATCGGACCGAATGTCTGCGGGCACCCTTTCCAAGGCCATCACGGCGACCGCGCCGGCTTCCTGGGCGATACGGGCCTGCTCGGCGTTGACAACGTCCATAATGACGCCGCCTTTGAGCATCTGAGCGTGGCCGGATTTAACGGTAAAAGTACCGGTTAGGACGTCTGCAACCATGCGCGCGCCTCCTCAATGACAAAACGAATGTTTAATCCTATTATAGCCCCCGCCGCCGGGCCAATCAAATGGCTGCAGCCGCTGACGCGTACCCGCTTGCGTTCAAACTGTCATTGCGAGCGAAGCGCGGCAATCTCGTTGGCGGAAATCGTGTGCTGGCACCCCGTACCGGCGAACAATCATTCGCCCCTACCGTCACCGCCATCGGTGGTTCCCGGTCCAGATCCATTTTCTATGACACCACTCCCTTGCCATATTCCGCACGTATGCTCTAACATGGTTGCACAGGCGGTAAACCGTTTCCATCGACCAGGTTCCGAGCCTTCACGGCCAATCAGCACTAAGTCGCTGCCGGCCTTTGTGGGTGACTGTCTCCGGCCACTTTACCCGGTGTAGTCGCCCCGGCCACCGCGCCCGCCACAGCGCGCCATGCTTCAGGCATGGAGAATGAGAGCAAAAAACCAGCGCACCACCTCCGGCCGTAGGGCTGATAACCGCTCGGAACCTGGTCAACACCCTCTAAGTCATCGCCTGTACATCCCAAACATCGGGAAGAAGCCCATCGCAACACGAACCCGAATACTCTGAGGCGGCAGCGGTCCATCGCCTGTACCGTGCCGCCTCAAAAATCCCAACCCGCGCTCCCACCGGCAAACCCTGACGTTTCCCGCTTGCGTTCTAACTGTCATTGCGAGCGCCCTTTTGCTTGTCATTGCGAGCGAAGCGCGGCAATCTCGTCGGCAGAGGAGGCGTCGTCACGGCGAAGGGATTGCCGCTTCGCTACGCTCCTCGCAATGACAAACTGGGTGCGCGCGAGGCTGCAACCGTTAGCCCAGGGATCAGCCTGCATGCGGGAGAGGGAAGCGAGGCAGCAACCGGGTTTGGGTGCATTTTTCGGCTTGGGAAAAGCCGGTTAAATGCACTGGACCGCCGGGCTTCGCTGGCGATAGCGGTCATGATTGGCCGAGGGCTCCAAAGTTGACGGCCTCAGTTTTCACTCAGCGTGGCCAAGGCGGCGCGAGCGGCCGCGACTTCCGCAGCGTTTTTGCTGGAGCCGGCGCCGGATCCGAGCAATTCCTCTCCGGTGGCCACCTCGACGTCGAAGCTGGGCTGGTGGGACGGGCCAGACGACGCCACCACGCGGTAGACGGGAGTGAGCTTGCCACAGCCCTGGACGAGTTCCTGGAGTTCAGCCTTGGGATTATCCGGTTGCCAGCCGGATTGGCATGCCGCTTCGATGGGACCGAACAGAGCGCGCAGGACGAAATCGCGCGCGGCGCGGTCGCCACGATCAAGGTACACGGCGGCGATGACGGATTCCATTACGTCGCCCAGGACGGCGTCGCCGTTTCGCCCCCCGGATGCCTCAAATCCACGTCCGAGCAGAACGTAGTCGGCAAGTCCTATCTGCCGGGCGGCGTCAGCGAGGGCGCGCTGACTGAGCAGGGCGGTCCAGCGGCGGGTCAATCCTCCTTCATCGCATTCGGGCAAACGGTGGTAGAGCTCTTCACTCACAACCAGGCGCACCACCACATCCCCGAGAAACTCGAGCCGCTCGTAGGAATCGGTATCGGACCCGCCGGTCTCATTGACGTAAGAGCGGTGGGTCAGCGCCTGAACCAGCAAGCCCCGGTCCCGAAAGCTCAGGCCCAGGGCTTGTTCCAGCTCGGCGACGGGACGATATCCGCCGGGCGAACTCAATGCAGTAAGCGATGCGCTTTAGCTGCGCACACCTTCATACGGCCACGGCGGGGACGGGCGCTTGACCTCGCCCACGTGCCGGTGGTCAGCCATCATCTCAACCAGGTTGTCGTAGATGGGGCCGGACTCGTCATCCGACGGGATAAACATCTTGACGAAGGCGGAGTTGCCGTTGGGGAAGACGTAGAGGGGTACGCCAAAAGCGCCGTGAACCTCGACGGCCTCAGTATGGCTTTCGCCGATTTCGCGCAGGATGTCCGGGTCGGCCAGGTCCTCGGCGAACCGACCCATGTCGACTCCGGAGGCCTCGGCCACAGCGTTGATGGCGTCAGCATCGGTCAGGTCGATGCGGTCTTCGTGGCGAGCGCGAAGCAGGTTGATGAAGAACCGGTCGAAAACTTCCTGTCCCTGGCGCTCGGCGGCGATACCGGCACGCAGCTCGAGCAAGGTATTGTCCGAGTCGTCTTGCTCCCAGAACTTGAAACCGTCGTCATTGTTGTTGTCGTGATTTACCTGAACCAGCGAGAATGGTTTCAGATCCACGGCAATTTCGTGGTCGGTATTCTCGCGTACTTTCGCCCACCACATGGCAGCGTTGTACACGAAGGGTCAACGAAAGTCGTAATAAACGGTGAAATCGGATTCGGCCATGGTGGCACCTCCCAAACATGGGTTTTCCGACGTGCCCAAACCGTTGGGTCCGGGTCGCCGGATTGTTGGGCCGATTGTAGCACAGACCTGTCCCGGCTGGGCAAGCCGAGAGCCGGGGAGGGAGACTCACGGAGACTCGAGGAACGAGCCACGCCCAAGCGGGCTTGGGGCAATCATTGGTCGACATGGCCGTCGTGGAAAGCGGACCGGAGCAATGAAAAACCACCCGGCTGCTGGCCAACTCATGTTGGCGCGAATCTGCTGAGTCCGGTATTGTTGCATTCAATACTGTAATGTAAACGTGGCAGTACTATGCATGAATCGTAATTGACCCGAAATATGCCGATTGCTACAATTACCCAAACGCGGCGACTGTTGCCGCCGGCCGCGTCGCGCCCGGCGGTCGGTTTGACCATGAAAAGTCAACGGGAGGGACTTTATGGTTACCACCTTTAATGAAAACCTGTTTTCCCCTGAAGTGATCCAGGACCCGTATTCCTACTTCGGGCGGATGCGGGAGGAAGACCCGGTCCATTGGAACGACCCGTACAAGCTGTGGGTCATCACGAAGTACAAGGATCTGGTTTGGGTCACCCGACGCCCCGAGGCGTTCTCGTCCGAGGTGTTCCACCGGGATCCGCTGCCTCCGTACCCTTCGATCGACGAATCGGACATGGGCCTGTACGAGGACGTGCGGAATTTCTTCAGCCAGTGGTTCATCCAGACCGACCGGCGAGCGGTGAGCACGCACCAGGAAATCAGCGAACACGGCGGCCCCGACCACACCGACATGCGCAAGGTCATCCACGGGTACTTCACGCCCAAGGCGATGGAGCTCTGGCGGCCGCTGGTACAGTCGGCCATCAAACAGTTGCTGGACGAGGCGGAAGACCGCGGCAATATGGATGTGATGCGCGACTACGCCACTCCGCTGCCGCTGCTGGTGATCGCCGCGATGATGGGAATTGAGACTTACGACCGCCAGTTCATTCGGTCGCTGGCGGAGAAGCTGCTGTTCATTGGGCGCGGCAACGCGGACCGGATGCAACCGCTTTCCGAGGGCATCACCGAGTTGCAGGAATACCTGCGGCCCATGGTGAAGGAACGCCTCAAGAATTCCAACGGCGACCTGCTGGACAAGATGACCGACGCCGCCCGCATGACTAACGCGGCAGGCAAGCAGATCATGACCGAAGAACAAGTCGTCGCCAACGCGATCCTGCTGCTGCTGGCCGGCCACGAGACCACGATCAACCTGATCTGCAACGGCACCCGCGCGTTCATGACGCACCCGGACCAGTGGGAACTGTTCAAGTCCGACCCGGCCGGCCGGATGATCCGGGCCACCGAGGAATGCCTGCGGTACGACGCGCCAGTCAAGTCCATCACCCGCATCGCGGGCGAGGACGTGGAACTCGGCGGCAAGACCATCCAGAAGGACGAGCGGATGCGGTGGTTCGTCACCTCGGCCAACCGGGACCCTGAGGTCTTTGACCGACCGGACGACTTCGACATCGAGCGGTACCCGAACCCGCACGTGGCGTTCGGCAGCGGCATCCACCACTGCCTGGGCGCGACGCTGGCAAGGCTGGAAGGACAGGAAGCGTTCAAGGCGCTGGGCGAAAGGTTCCCGAACCTGAACATGGACTGCGGCCCGGACGACCTGACCTACACCTCCAGCATCACGTTCCGCACGTTGGAGAAGTTACCGGTCAGCCTTTCGTAATCGGCTGGCAAACACTCCCAGGGTTACGAGGCCCGGCGAATAATCGCCGGGCCTGATCTTTAGACCGCTTGCCCGGATGAAGTTTGCAGCCTATAATCGGCGCATTAGGCGATTTAGTCTGCGCAATTCGTCGGAACAGCGCACGTTGCAAACTGGAGGTCGCAGAAAATGGTCAGCACGATAAACGACAATCCGTTCTCCCTGGAAGCGATGTACCAACCCTACGAATTTTTCGCGCGGCTGCGCGAGTGGGAGCCGGTGCACTACAACGAGCAGTACGAAGTCTGGATGGTCACGGACTGGGAGCACCTGGTGTGGGTGACCCGGCATCCGGAGGTCTTCTCCTCCAGCGTGTTCGCCCGGGACACGCGTCCACCGAACCCGCCGATCGATGAAGACGACATGGAGATCTACAACTACATCAGGAAGTGGCAGGTTTCCCGGTTCATCCAGCAGGACCAGCGACGATACAACTCCGAAGTAAGCGGGCCCGACCACGTGGACATGCGGCGCGTGATGCACGGGTACTTCACGCCGAAGTCAATGGAGATGTGGCGACCGCTGGTGCAGTCGGCGATCGATGAGCTGCTGGACGTGGTGGAAGAGAAGGGACGGATGGACGTGATGGCCGATCTGGCCACTCCGCTTCCGCTGCTGGTGATCGCCAGGATGCTGGGAATACCGGACAGCGACCGGCCCATCATGCGGAGGCTGGCCAAAGACCTGCGTCATCTTAACCGCACCGGACCAGACCGGATGGGTCCACTGTCGCAATCAGTACAGAACCTGCAGGACTACCTCGGGCCATTGGTTGCGGACCGGGTCGCCAGCCCGAAAGACGACCTGATTTCCGTGGTAGCCGAGGGAGAACGTCGGGGCATCTTCGACCGCGACCAGGTCGTGAACAACGTGATGCTACTGCTGTCGGCAGGTCACGAGACGACGATCAATTTGATCTGCAACGGGACGCTGGCGTTCACGCAGCATCCGGACCAGTGGGTGAACCTGAGATCGGACCCGGAGGGCAAGACGGTACGCGCCAACGAGGAGGCCCTGCGGTACGACTCGCCCGTGAAGTCCATCCAGCGGATCGCGATGGAGGACATCGAGCTGGGCGGCCAACAGATCAAGAAGGACGACCGGGTGAGGTGGTTCATCTCGGGTGCGAACCGGGATCCCAAGGTGTTCGACCGGGCAGACGACTTCGACGTCGAACGGTATCCCAACATGCACGTGGCCTTCGGCAGCGGCGTCCACCACTGCCTGGGCGCGACGCTGGCCCGGCTGGAGGGACAGGAGATCTTCCGCAACCTTGCCAACCGGTTCAAGAGCATTGAGCTGGAGATCCCGGCGGAACAGGTCGAGTACGATCAGTTGATCGGCCTGCGGGCGGTGGAGAGCCTACCGGTCACGGTGACCAGCGCGCGCTAGCGCGCCAGTCGCGATGCGACGTTTTCGGCAGCCGGGGCGGGTCGATCTTCCGCCCCGGCTCGTGTTTGTCTCCAGCCCGCTGCGAGCGGACCACGAATGCGCAATAGTGCACGAATAACTGCACTTGGTGCGAAAATCGGTTATAATCTGCCAATCAACAGGGGTTGCGGATACGTTTGTCCGCAACCTGAAAAACATATTACCGGAGGTTACAACCGATGGTCACCACCTTCAACGACAATCCGTTCTCGCCGGAAGCGATCTACAAGCCCTACGACTTCTATAACCGGCTGCGCGAGCACGAGCCGGTATACTACAACGAGCAGTTCGAAGTTTGGATGATCACTTCCTGGGAGCACTTGGTGTGGGTCACCAGGCATCCTGAGGCGTTCTCGTCCAGTGTGTTCGCGCGAGACACCCGGGCCCCGAACCCGCCCATTGATGAAGACGACATGGAGATCTACAACTTCATCAAGAAGTGGCAGGTTTCGCGCTTCATCCAGCACGACCAGAAGCGGTACAGCCCGGAGATTTCGGGGCCAGACCACGTGGACATGCGGCGGGTAATGCATGGCTATTTCACGCCCAAGTCCATCGAGATGTGGCGACCACTGGTGCAATCGGCGATTGACGAGTTGCTGGACGCCGTGGAAGAGAAGGGCCGGATGGACGTGATGGCGGACCTGGCCACGCCACTCCCCTTGCTGGTGATAGCGAGGATGTTGGGTATCCCGGACAGCGAACGGCCGAGGCTGCGGGAGCTGGCCAAGGACCTGCGGTTCTTGAATCGTGATGGCCCTGACCGGATGAGGCCGCTGAGCCAAGCTGTGCAGAACTTACAGGACTTCATCGCGCCGCTGGTGGAGGACCGGGTTAACAACCCCGAAAAGTTCGACGCCCTGGACCTGATGTCGGTGGTGTGCGAAGGCGAACGCAAGGGCGTGTTCAACCGCGATATGACGATCAACAACGTCATGCTGCTGTTGTCGGCGGGCCACGAAACCACCATCAACTTGATCTGCAACGGCACGTTGGCGTTCACGCAGCATCCGGACCAGTGGGCGAACCTGAAGTCCGATCCGGAAGGCAAGACGGTCCGCGCGACGGAAGAGGCGCTACGGTATGACTCTCCAGTACGGTCCATACAGCGTATCGCGGTGGATGACATCGAGATGAACGGCCAGCTGATCAAGCAAAACGACCGAGTACGGTGGTTCATCCCCGGCGCCAATCGCGACCCCAAGGTGTTCGACCGAGCGGACGACTTTGACACCGAGCGGTACCCGAACCAGCACGTTGCGTTCGGCAGCGGCATCCATCACTGCTTAGGAGCCACGCTGGCGCGGCTGGAAGGGCAGGAGATCTTCCGCAACCTGGCCAACCGGTTCGAGAACATCGAACTGGAGATCCCGGTGGAAAAGGTCGAGTACGACCACGTCCTCACCTTCCGCGCCGTGGAAAGCCTGCCGGTGAAGGTGACGAGCGCAAAGTAATAACCGCGCACGTCGAACCGGATCAAACAGTCAGCCGGCGGTCGCAGCAGTGGCCGCCGGCTACGTTTTTGAGCATGGATGTCGTTTGAATTGTCGAACCGCTTGTGATAATTTTGACGCCAGCCAGGCACGCCGAGTGAGGGGTTCACCATGCCCGCAAACATCCACGACGACCTGTTCGCCGCAGAGGCGATTCGTGATCCATACGGCTACTTCGGGGCATTGCGGTCGGAGGCGCCGGTCCACTGGAATGAGCAGTACCAGATGTGGGTGGTGACCAGCTACGAACGGTTGGTGTGGACGGCCCGGCATCCGGAGTATTTCTCCTCAGAGGTGGCGCTGCGAGACAACAAGCCGCCGTCGCCCACGATTCCCGAAGAAGATATGGAGCTCTTCGGAGCCGTGCGCAATTGGGCGGCGGCCCGCTTCACCCAAAACGACGGCGCGAAGCACAAGGAAAAGCGCAAGGTCGTTCACGGGTACTTCACGCCCAAGGCCATGGAGACCTGGCGTCCGCTGGTCCGGCAAACGGTGAACGACCTGTTGGACGATTTGCAGGGCGCGGGCAGAATGGACGTGATGCACGACTTCGCCACGCCGCTCACGTACACCATCATCGCCGGGCTGATGGACATACCGCCCAGTGACCGCGCTTTCGTCAAAGAACTGTGCGGTCAGATGTGCGGGTTCGATGGCAACCAGCCGGACCGGATCAGGATGTATGCCGAAGGGGTGCAGGCGGTGACCGACTACCTGGCTCCGATCGTTGCCGAACGGGTCCGCGACCCGGGCGATGACCTGCTGTCGGTGATCTGCAAAGGCGAGATCATGGGCGCCTACACCCGGGACGAGGTGTTGGCGAACGCACTGCTGTTGCTGGTGGCCGGCCACGAAACGACCAACGACCTGATTTCCAACGGGGTGCTGGCGTTTGCGCAACACTCCGACCAATTTGACCTGCTGCGAACCGATCCCGACGCTCACATCGTAAATGCGGTGGAAGAAGTGCTGCGATACGACTCGCCGCTGAAATCGATCCAGAGAATTGCTACCCAAGACGTGGACATGGGCGACGGGCAGACCGTCGGCAAGGATGACCGCGTGCGCTGGGTGATTTCGTCAGCCAATCGCGACCCAGAGGTTTTCGATGATCCCAACGGCCTGGACATCACGCGCAACCCCAACCCGCACGTGTCCTTTGGAAGCGGGGTGCACCACTGCCTGGGCGCGACCCTGGCCCGGCTGGAGGGGCAGGAGGCGTTTGCGGAACTGGCCCGCCGGTTCGAGGGGTTTGAACTGGAAACTGACCCGAACGAGTTGGAATACCTGCCCAACGTGGGGCAACGCACTCTGCTGAACCTGCCGGTCGCCACGCGCTAGCAACCGGCCGCCGCTATCAATCCGGCTAACACTTTAGATTAGCCGACCATCACGAGGAGGTTACCCCGATGCCCCGACAATTGAAAATCACCGTGGACTACAACGTGTGCGTGGGCAACGCCATGTGCGAAACCTTTGCGGAAAACACGTTCGGCTTGAATGACGACCGGCAGTCCTATGTCAAAGACGCCGCCGGGGATCCCGAAGACACTGTCATTGAGGCCGCGGAGAACTGCCCGGTAACCGCGATTACCGTCGAAGACGCTGAAACGGGAGAGATACTGTTCCCATAGCGGCCGACCAAAATCCGGAGCACAGTGGGGGCGATCGCAATGATCGCCCTTAGCTTTTGGCGATGACTTCCTCGCCGAAGCGACGGATGATGTCGGCCGGGTCGTGGCTGATGGCGGTAATCTGCAAGACGTCAGCGCCGGATGCGGCGATCTGCGCGGCCTTGGCTCGACACTCTTCCGGGGTGCCGACAACGGCGAACCGGTCGGCGAGGTAGTCGGTAACGCCGAGCTCATCGGAGAGCGCGGCATTGCGGGTTTGGCCGACCTGTTCATGCTCGGCGGGGACGTACTCCCCCTGAATGATCTGCATCGCCTCGTGAAGCTCAGGCGGGACGTGCTTGCCTTCGAGGGTGAAACGAAACGCGTGGTGCGCGCTGGCGGCCAGGGCCATGCGGATTTCGTCGATGGCTGCGGCGTGATCGTCGGCAATGTTGCACTTGGCGAAAGCCCAGACTTCAGTGGATCCGACCGCCTTGCCGGCGTCGGTCTCGCCTTCGTGGATACGCGATGCGGTGTCGGCCAGTTTTTCCGGCGTGAGTCCGGTGTGGATCATGACGCGATCGGCGATTGCGCCGGCCATCCGTAGAGTACGCGGGCCCTCGGCGGACATCATGATGGGCACGGGTTCGCTGCTCCAGCGGACATGGCCTTCGCGCCCGAGATATTCAGCGTCTTCGCCGGCCAAAAAGGCGCGGAGGGCGGCGACGTAATCCCCGAGGGCGCGCAGGCGGGCTGGACGCAGACCGAGATTCAGAATCGCACTGTCACCGGTGCCGATGCCCAGGAAGGCCCGGCCTTCCGATAGCTCGTGGAGCGAGGCAATGGCCGAGGCAGTCACCGCGGGATGGCGGGTCAGCGGATTGGTGACCGAAGGACCGAGATGGACGCGGGAGGTATCGGTGGCCGCCACGGCCAGCGATACGAAGAGTTCGCGAAAGAGGGACTGCGAATCCGCGACGCCGATATAGTCGAAGCCGACGGCCTCGGCAAGACCAACGTGGCGACGGAAGGATTCAAAGGAACTGGGGAGGAGGGTTACACCGTACTTCATCGTGTGTTTTGATCACCGCAATCAGAGGCAGAAGGCTCGTAGAGCTACGCGTAGCGAAGGCGAAGTTCAACTGAAGGAAGAGAGATGAGGGTCGTGTTCACCCACCGCCCGACCACGTTCGGGTACGGGGCATGTCAATGGTCGTCTGCACGATCAGAGATTGTGACCGGCCTGATTCTGGGAGCGTGCCAGTTCTCGCTGGCAGCGGGTATGATCCGTGTCTACACCCCGCGTGTCGCCCATGCAACGAGCCGAACGGCGGAACAAACCGGCGAGTTTCCAATTGGTCCGGTGCACGTCGCCGCCGATAGTGGTCAGCTATAGCGGAGGCGCGGGCCGACGGTAGCCTGGTAACCCTCAAAGTTACGGCGCGTCTCAGGGATGCTATCGCCGCCGAACTTTTCCATGAAAGCATCGGCCAGGACCAAGGCGACCATGGCCTCGCCGATTACGCCGGCGGGCGGGGCCTGACAAACGTCACTGCGCTCGAAATGGGCCTGGACGGGCTCTCCGGTATCCAGATCGACCGACGGGAGCGGATTGTGGAGGGTGGCTATGGGCTTGATGACGAAGCGAGCCACCAGGGGCGGGCCACTAGTCATGCCGCCCTCGGTTCCGCCGGCGCGATTGGTCCTTCGCTGCCAGGGGTTGTCAGGGTCCGTGACGGGCTCGATGACGTCCTGGAACTCGGAGCCCCAGGCCTCCATCAGTTCCCAGCCGGGGCCAATGCTGACGGCCTTGACCGCGTTGATGCTCATCAATGCCTGGGCGACTTTCGCGTCGATCTTGCGGTCCCAGTGCACATGAGAACCCAGGCCGATGGGGACATTTTCGGCGATAACTTCCACAGTGCCGCCGACGGTGTCGCCGGCTTCGCGTGCGGCGTCCACCTGGGCCATCATCTTCTCTGCGGCGGCATTGTCGGCGCAGTGGACAGGAGATTCTTCGACGGCGTCCCAATCGATGGCGTCGTGTTCCGGAGGGTTGGCATGGACGCGGCCGATGGAGATGACGTGACTGTGCAGCTTGATGCCAAACTCCTCGAGGAGGCGCATGGCGACGGCGCCGGCGGCAACACGGCCGGCAGTCTCACGGGCAGAGGCACGTTCCAGGGAGTTGCGGACATCGTGAAAGCCGTACTTCATGGCCCCGGGTAGGTCCGCATGGCCGGGGCGGATACGAGTGACGCGCTGGTTGCGGCCCTCCTGGGAGGGGTTTTCCACGTACTCGACGGCCATGGCTTCCTGCCAGTTGACCCAGTCCCGGTTTTCGAGAAGCATCCCGATGGGGCTGCCCAAGGTGTATCCGTGGCGAACGCCGGTCTGGATATGGGCGTGGTCGCGCTCGATCTGCTGGCGGCCACCGCGACCGTAACCACGTTGGCGGCGGGCCAGGTGTTGAGCGATGTATTCCTCGTCGAGCGACAAATAGGCAGGGATGCCTTCGACGATAATCATGAGGCCTTGCCCGTGGGACTCGCCCGCCGTAAACCATCGTATCATCGAGCTTCGGCCTCCTGAAATGAGGTTATTGAGCTTCGCGCTCGCGCATGGTAGACATGGCGGCGTCCATCATGACGGAAACGGGCGCGGGTCTTTCCAGCCACAACCCAAAAGATGCGGCGCCTTGGTACACCAGCATAGAGATGCCGCCCAAGGTCGAGGCTCCTACGGAATGCGCCTCTCTGAGCAGCGGAGTCAGCATGGGATTATACACGAGGTCGTAGACCAGGGCGGATGGCGGTATCCGTGATGCCGGCAGAGGTGAAGCGGCCTCGTCTGGGCCGTGATGCATACCCAGCGAGGTGCAGTTGACGATAAGGTCGGTTTGGCCATCGAGGCCTTCCGACCGCAGGGAGTTCAAGTCGATAGCCAGAGCGGGTACATCGCGATTGGCGGCCAGCTCGGCCAACGCTTCGGCGCGCTCCAGGGTCCGGTTAGCGATCACCAGCTGGGCGACGCCGGCCCGTAGGAGGGCCTGCACCACACCACGTGCAGACCCGCCCGCGCCCAGGATCAAAGCGCGTTTGCCAGCGGGATCAAGCCCGGCAGATTCACGGAGAGCGCGGAGGAAACCGTAGCCGTCGGTGTTGTAGCCGACGAGACGGCCGCCGCGATTGACGATGGTGTTTACGGCTCCCGCCTCAGCCGCCCACTCGTCGATCTCGTCCAGGAAGGGCATGACCGTCTCTTTGTGCGGCACGGTGACGTTGATGCCCCGCACGGCGTCAGAACGCAGGGATGCGACGAAATCCCCGACCTCGTCGGGGTGCACCTCGTAGGGCAGATATCGGTGATCTACCGAGAGGCAATCCAGTCCAGCCTGCTGGAACCGGGGCGATATGGAGTGGCCGATAGGATAGCCGATGATGCCGAGAGCCGAGTTAATCATCATGCCAGGCAATGGGAGGGGAATGGAGCAAAAGGGCGCAGGTGCGCGACATTCTAACAGACAGAAGAAAGCCCCGAAGGTTCGGTACCTCCGGGGCTAACTCAAACACCCGGTGCCTTAATTCACTCTAAGGGCACGGATTTCGCGGCAACCGGTATAGGTACTCGGGGTGTCAACTCCGGTGTCGTCACCGCCGATAAAGATGTCGAAAATCTGATCGTACTCGGTGATTGAAAGCTGGTACCTGCCGTCCCGGTCGGACCTGTCATCCGCGACGATCCGGTTGTTACCATCTTTGCTAATGGCCAGAACCGGGGCATTATTGACCGGCTGCCCACCGTCTGTGACGACGCCAACAATGATGCACGGTATTTGACTGGCCGGGTTGTTGAAAGGAGTGGCCGTGGGAAAAGCGGTAGGCGCCGGCGTACTGGTGGGCTCCGGAGTGTTGGTGGGCGCGGCGGTTGGCGCGGGGACAGGAGTGGCCGTGGGACGTGCTGCTTCCGCCGCCGCGAGCATAGCAATTACAGTCGCCTGCAGATCGGGTGTGGGTTCGGGAGTAGGAGGCTCCGGGGTATCAGTGGGAGGTATGGGGGTTGCGGCGGGAACCGCGGCCGCAACGGCGGCGGCGATGGTGGCCGCGAGGTCGGGAGTAGCCGTGGGTTCGGGTTCTTCCCCGCCCCCGAAGAAGCAACCGGTGGTGGCGGCGAGGACAAGTACGGCGATTACACCTAAAATCGTAAAACGGGCGATGTTGCGCGACATCTAGGGACTCCTGCTCAGGGGCGATAAGATCAACGGGCAATATTCTGACATTTTGAGGCTGGGGATGCTGCAAGCGCGGCGTGCAGATTATGGCAATCTTGGGCTACACACCTAGCTGAGCAATGATTTCCTCAATACGCTGACGCTCCTCGGTGAGCGAGCGCAGGCGCTGGCGTTCATTTTCCACAACCTCGGGGCGCGCTTTGGAAACGAAGTTCGGGTTGGCCAGGAGTTGCTCCTTGCGCGTTTCGTCCTGGCTCCTGGACTCCAATTCGCGATGCAAACGATCGGACTCCGCCTGCAGGTCCACTCCCTCGAGGGGTAGACGCACCACCAATGGATTGACCACCAGGCTAACACCGGACGTCGGGCTCGGGTCTCCCGCGCCCAACACCCGCAGAGGATCCACACGGGCCAAGGCGCTGATCACCTCCTTCTCCTCCTCTACGACAGCCCGCATACCGTTGGTTTCAATTGCGGCTTCCAGTTTCTGGGCGGCAGGGATACGCAGTTGGGCGCGCATGTTGCGCACCGCTCGCACGGTCTGCATCACGATCTCCACATCGGACTCGGCGTCCGGAGCAGAGCGCGGATTGTCGGCCTGAGGATATGGGGACACCATGATGGACGCCGGAAGCCCGGCGTCAGGTGAGGGGACACGTGCGGTGAGGTTCTGCCAGATTTCCTCGGTGACGAAGGGCATGAACGGGTGCAAAAGGCGAAGCGCACGCTCCAATACGTGCACCAGGGTTGTGGCGGCAGCGGTGGCGTCGATGGAATCGGCAGTACGCAGCCGGACCTTGGCCATCTCGATGTACCAGTCGCAGAAATCGTTCCACGCGAAGTCGTAGATCTTCTGCTGCGCTTCGCCGAGTTCAAAGGAGGCCAGCGCCTGATTCACGCTGACGGTAAGATCATCCAGGCGGCTGACGATCCAACGGTCCTCCCGGTTCGTGGGAGCCGGGAGTTGGTACCAGTCGCCCAGTTCATCGTCGTCCGAAGCGGACCTCGCTCCGATCACGCTGATCACGTAACGCGCGGCGTTCCAGATCTTGTTGGCGAAGTTGCGGGCCGATTCCAGCTTTTCGTCGCTGAGCCGGAGGTTATTTCCGGGAGCGGTGCCGGTGGTCAGCGCAAACCGCAGCGCGTCGGTGCCGTACTGCTCCAGCAGATCCAACGGGTCCAGGGTATTGCCGCGGGTTTTACTCATTTTATGGCCCTCGGCGTCAAGGACCATACCGTGCAGGTACACCGAACGGAATGGGACGTCGCCGGTGTTTTCGATGCCCAGCATGATCATGCGTGCGACCCAGAAGAAAAGGATGTCGTAGCCCGTTTCCAGAACGGAGTTGGGGTAGAAGTATTCTAGATCTGCCGATTCCGTATCGGGCCATCCCAAGGTCGAATGGGGCCAGAGGCCGCTACTGAACCAGGTATCGAGGACGTCGCTTTCCTGTTCGATTTCGGCGCTACCGCATTGGGCGCACGCCACGGGATCGTCGACGTGGGCGGAGTGACCGCCGCAGGCAATGCAGTACCACACTGGGATGCGATGACCCCACCAGAGCTGCCGGCTGATGCACCAGTCCCGGATGTTCTCCAGCCAGTTAAGATAAACACGGGAGAACCGATCGGGCACGATTTCGATGTCACGATTGACCACGGCGGCGTACGCGTTGCCGGCGATTGTGCCCGGTTGATCATGCTTTCCGACATTTAGGAACCACTGGAGACTGATGAGCGGCTCGACCACCTCATTGCAGCGTTGGCAATGGCCCACAGAGTGGTGGTAGTCTTCCACGCCTTCAAGCGCACCGATGGCTTCGAGCTCGGCGACCACGGCGGTGCGGGCGGCGAAGCGCTCCATGCCGGAGTATTTGGGACCCGCATCATCGGTCATGCAGCCGTCAAAACCGATGACGGTGACTATGGGCAGGTTATGTCGCTCTCCGATTTCGAAGTCCACTATGTCGTGGCCGGGAGTGACCTTAAGAGCGCCGGTGCCGAACTCTATCTCGATGGCGGTGTCACCGACGACCGGGATCTGTCGGCCCACGATCGGCAGGGTGACCATGCCGCCGATCTTGTACCGGTAGCGGTCATCGTCGGGATGGACGGCAACGCCGGTATCGCCCAGCATGGACTCGGGACGGGTGGTCGCCACGGTCACACCGTCGGCGGGATTGTCAGCCGACGGGTAGCGGATGTGGTAGAGCTTGCCGTCCTGCTCCTCGTAATCAACTTCCAGGTCGGACAGGGCGGTAGCGCAACGAGGGCACCAGTTGATGATGCGTTCGTGGCGATAGATCAGGCCCTTGTTGAACAGGTTCACAAAGGTAGTGCGGACAGCGTAGACCGGGCCGGGATCCAGCGTGAAACGGAGGCGCGACCAGTCGCAAGAGGCGCCGAGGCGGCGATGCTGCTCGTCGATGGTGTTCCCATAGAGGCGCACCCATTCCCAGGCGCGTTCCTCAAACTTCTCGCGGCCCAAATCGTGCCGGCTGGTGCCTTCGGCGGCAAGGGTGCGTTCGACCACCCATTGGGTTGCGATTCCGGCATGGTCTTTGCCGGGTAGCCAGAGGGTAGGGTCGCCGCACATGCGATGCCATCGGGCCAGAGCGTCCTGGAGGCTGGCGCCAAGGGCATGGCCTAGATGCAACTCGCCGGTGACATTGGGCGGGGGCATCACCACGCAAAAAGGCTGACGATCCGGGTCCATGCGCGGTACGAAGTATCCGGCGTCCCACCAGGTTTGATATATGCGCTGTTCGACGGCGGCGGCGTCATAAGCACGGGGCATGGCGGAAGCAGAGTTAGTCATCGTACCATCCCATAGGTAAGCGCCCGTGGGGTCACTTGCCTGACCTCATCGAGCGACACGTCGGCTGTTGGCATTGTTTTCAAAAATGGTAGCATCGGGCCATTAGGATTGTCCACACGAGGCGGTGCTTTGCTCGGCTCACCAATGGGCGCATTGCCTCATTAAAAACGTTACCCACGCCGAATGGTTGCCTCAACTAGTGTTATGTATCTAAAGTACGCCTGCAAAAACTGGCGACCTTGGCCAGGATCTGGTCGGCGGTCTTGGTCCAGATAAAGGGCTTGGGGTTTTCGTTGGTAAGGTCAAGATAGCGGTAGATGGCGGCTTCCAGTTCCCCGCTGCTCTGATGCACCCCTCGCCGTAGTTGCTGCTCGGTCAGCATCCCGAACCACCGCTCCACCAGGTTCAGCCAGGATGCGCTGGTCGGCGTGAAGTGCAGGTGGAACCGTGGCCGCTTGGCTAACCAGTTCCGGATCAGCGCCGTCTGGTGGGTGGCGTAGTTGTCCACGATGAGATGGACGTCCCGGTCAAGGGGCACTTCGGCCTCAATGGTATCGAGGAACTTGCGGAACTCCACGGCCCGGTGGCGTCGGTGGCATTGGCCGATCACCTTGCCGGTTTTGGCATCCAGCGCGGCGAACAACGATGTGGTGCCGTGGCGCAGGTAATCATGGGTGCGCCGTTCCGCCGGTCCGGGGCGCAGGGGTAACCGCGGCCGGGTCCGGTCCAAGGCCTGAACCTGGGACTGCTCGTCCACGCACAACACCAACGCCCGATCCGGCGGGTCCAGATAAAGCCCCACGATGTCCCGCACCTTCTCGATGCAGCAGGGATCCGCCGACAGCTGGAACGTCTCGGTGCGGTGGGGTTGCAGTCCGAAGGCACGCCAGATGCGGCGGATGGTGTTGTGGCTCAGGCCGGACCGCTGGGCCATGGACCGAGTGCTCCAGTGGGTGGCGTCTTTAGGTGTGCTCTCCAACGTCAGCGTAATCACCCGTTCCACATCATCATCGGTAACCGCTCGGGGCCGACCGCTGCGGGGCTCGTCCGACAGGCCATCCAAACTCCGCTCCAAGAACCGCGCACGCCATTTGCCCACCGTTGCGTCGGACACCCCCAGATCGGCGCCCACGGCGGTGTTGCTCCGGCCTTCGGAGCAGGCCAGTATCATTCTGGCCCGCCGCGCCAGGGCTGGCGCCGTCTTCGGTCGTCGCACCCACCGCTCCAGAGTTTCCCGCTCCATGTCGTCCAAAATCAGCGGTGGCATTGGTCGTCCGATGGCCATGGTTATCCTCCCTCGGGACTGCTCACCCGGAGGATACCTCAGCGCTGATACTATTACTACTAACTTCAGTTACACCACACTAAGACATCGCCGGGGAATTCGCGGTTGTTCCACTGCTGGCGAGTGGCGGCAGCATCGCCGACCACGACCTTAACATCCCAACCTAAGCCCTCGGTCCAGAAGTCCTTGTAGAGCTGGGCCAAGTCGGGCAGCAAGGGCAGGTCGCCGGCTTCCCAAGTGTAAATGGTGAAGGAAACCTGCTCGCCGTTAGCGTCCTTGCCGTCGCCGCCGTCCGCGCCACCGAATCCGATGGATTGGAGCAGCCGCTTGGCCTCATCCAGGTCGTACGCCCGGGGGCGCAGGTTCTCGCCCCAACCCAGGGAGTTGGGGGTGACGTGGGACCAGCTGTCGGCATTTACCGATTCGGGCTAGTACCGTTGCCAGGTAGATTTGTAAGAATATAAGAAAGCAGCCATACTTGGGCATGATCTTTCTGTGAGGGAGTGCCCAGCCATGGCTGCCATCAAGTATAAAGTGGAACTGACCGAGGCCGAACGTTCCCGTCTCAATGAGGTGTCCCAGCGAGGCAAGGCGTCAGTGCGCACCGTGAAGCGTGCGCTGTCGCTGCTCAAGGCTGACCAGGGGGTTAGGGACCGTGAGATAGCCGATGTGCTGTTGGTCAACGCGGCCACGGTCGCCAGAGCACGGAAGCGGTACGTGGAGGAAGGACTTGAGGCCGCCATCAATGACCGACCGCGGCCGGGCCAGGAGCGCAAGCTGGACGGGAGGCAGGAAGCGCACCTGATCGCCATTGCGTGCAGCGCCGCGCCCGAAGGGCACACGCACTGGACACTCCAGTTGTTGGCCGACCAGGTGGTGGAGTTGGAGTTTGCCGATAGCATCTCCCTGGAGACGGTGCGCCAGATGCTCAAAAAAACGAACTCAAGCCGTGGCAGAAGAAGGAGTGGTGTATCCCCAAGGTGAGCGGGGAGTTCGTGGCGCGGATGGAGGACGTGCTGGACCTGTACCAACAGGCGTACCATCCGGAGCGGCCGGTAGTGTGTTTCGACGAGACCTCCCGGCAATTGACTGGGGAGGTGCGTCCGCCCCTGGCGGCTGCCCCCGGACGGATGGCACGCTATGACACCGAGTACCAGCGCAACGGGACACGGAACCTGTTCATGATCTGCGAGCCGAAGGGTGGATGGAGACATGTGGCGGTGACCGAGCGCCGCACTGCGGTGGACTTCGCGTACCAGATGCGGTGGCTGGTGGACGAGGCCTACCCCGATGCCGAGGTGGTCAGGCTGGTACTGGACAACCTCAACACCCACAAGCTCGGCTCACTCTACGAAGCATTTGAGCCCGGCGAAGCTCGGCGCATCGCCCAACGCCTCGAGTTTCATTACACTCCCACGCACGGCAGCTGGCTGAACATGGCTGAGATCGAGTTGAGCGTCTTCAGCAGAGGGTGTCTGAACCGCCGTATCAGCGATGAGCCGGAGCTGCGGCGAGAGGTTGCGGCGCTCGAACGCGAGCGCAACGCAGCAAAATCAGCCATAGACTGGCGGTTTACCACCCAAGATGCTCGCCGTAAGCTCCAACATATCTACCCTGCAAGATCAGATTGAAACGGTACTAGTAGAGGCCGTTGACAATGTCGTCCTTGTTGATGGCATGCTCTGCGGCCTAGCGGGCTTCCTTGTGGTAGCACCACAGGGACTCGTCCCAGCAGTCCACGTACACGACCCAGTTGTAGGACGACTCGCGCTGCCAGGCGATCGATGCGCCATCGACGCTCTGGATGTCGCCAATCATGTTGATGTTGGCTTCGATAAGTTGAGCATCGCCGCTGCGCAGGGCGGCCAGGCGGCCGGCCAGCTCGGGGACCACTTCGATGGTAAGAGTGTCGAAAGTGACACTGCGATCTTCCGAGTAGCCGTTTTCGGTGGTCCAGAAGAAATTGTCAAACTTTTCGAAGGAATACTTCTGCTCCAGCACGAAATCGGTAACGCGTATCGGTCCGATGCCGATAGGATCGGTTTCGTAGCGGTCGAAGCCTTTGTCACCGGCACGCTCGCGCATGGTGGCTTCTGGGACGATCATCGGGCTGGCGCCCTGGGAGTTCTCGGACTAGTTGAAGGAGAAGTCTAGGCGCACGGTCTTAAAGGCAACCTGTACCTGGTCGTCGGCCGGGCCCTTGGAGACGCCCTCAATGAGGTTGGCCAGGGCCACGTCGCGGGGTTCGTAATAGCCCGTATCCAGCAGCTCAAAGGCTTCCGCTCCCACACGGCTGTTCAGGTTGGATTACACGTCATCACGGGTGATGACGTTGCCGTCGTGGGCGGTGATGAACCCGTCGTTGACGGAGAAGGTCCAGATCTTGCCGTCGTCGCTGATCGACCAGTCCTTGGCCACTGCTGGCACCAACTCGCTGCCGCCGGCTCCGCCGACGAGGGCGACCTGGAACATGCGCTGGAACTTGAGGTCTTCGCCCTCGGTGAGCAGAGGGTCGAACTTGCCGTTGCCGATATTGGTAAACAGCAAATTCACGTGGCCGCCGGTTTCCTCGGCCATCATGGCCTCGGTAGCCTCGGGCATGGCGGTGGGGGCAGCAGCGCCGGAACTGGCTGGAGCCGCCGTGGGGGCCGCCGCAGCCGGCTCATCTGATGCACCGCCGCAGGCGACTGCGGCGATAAGGCCTGCTCCCAGACCCAACGCGGCCAGCAGCCGGACGTTAAAATACCGTTTCAATCCCATTATTTGGTCTTTCCTCCTACTGTAATGAAAGGGCAGACAGCGCACTATTTCGTTACGCCGCTGCGTTACGGATGCCGACCGATTAAACGGTGATATCGCTTTTGTGTCAAGTTAGCGTTACGAATTCTTTTCATTGCGTACGCAAATTCCAATATCAATTGTGCTAGGATTGACGAGTCGTCGTACCCTTGGTACGGGCACGCAAAGACTTAAGGAAAAAGATGGTCACTCCCACGAAGTGGTTCTACATCGTGTGCGCTGGGCTCGCCGGAAGCGCAGCCGGCGGCTATGTAGCCTGGGCAATCGCGTCGCGATTTGCGCATATCGCAGAACTCAACGACAGAACCATAGTGGAGCCGCATGTGCTGGTTGTGTTGTGTGTAGCCGGAGGTCTGCTGGCGTTTCCGTTGGGTGCCGCTGCCGGGTTGTTTGTCGCGGTGGTGGTGAACCGAGTGATGGACTACCTGCGTCGTACAAGGACTCCTGGGGGAGAGACGGACAACGCCTCGTGGGTGACGCGACGTCCGACGACGGAAGACAGGCCTGGCGAGTAGGCCCGGTATAATTGGCGGCAATCTGCATCTGGTAGGAGTGGTACCATGCCCCAGTTCGTACGCGTTTTCACCGGCCCCGACGGCCAGTCCCGTCTCGAGCATTACGAACCGCCCTTCGAAGATTTCCGGGACACCGAAGGATCCTACGGCCGAGGAACGCCCATGCAGGCGACCAGCGGCATGACGATCCGCATCTCGCCTCCCGACTACTTCCTGGACTTCCATTGTGCGCCCAGGCGCCAGTACACCGTGACGTTGGCCGGGCAGGCGGAGATTGGGCTGGGAGACGGCAGCACGTACCGGGTAGGGCCCGGTGACGTCCTGCTGGCCGAAGATCTGACGGGCCAGGGCCACACGACGCGCGTGGTCGGTGACGAAGAAAGGGTTTACCTGGTTATCCCGCTTGCGGACTAGCGGGCTGACCTCGTCGACGAAACCAGAGCGGCAATTCGAGCGCGGCCTCCGCTGCGCCGACATTACCGTTTAGTGGGCGTCCAGCCGTGAAATTGGAATAGCCCCGTGCGAGGGCTCTCGCACCACCTGAACTCCGCCCGGGGACCGAACAGCCGAGGCGGAGTTTTCTACGGGTGGTGGGTGCTGGCAACGGCGGCGGTGCTGGGGTTTCTCGCGTTCGGGGTGGTGATACCGGGGTTTCTCGCGTTTTCCGTGCGTATACGAGAAGAGCTGGGGCTATCATCCGGGCAGACGGCTTTCATCGTCGGGGCAGCCTGGGGGATCGGCGACATATCGTCACTGGTCGCGGGATGGCTGGCCGACCGCTACGGAGCGCGGAGACTGATTCTTGTCGGTGGGGTGCTTTGCGGGCTGGGTTTCGCCGCGATGGGGCTGGCCCATTCATTCCTGGGTGTCGTGGCGGCTTACGCAGTAATCGCGTCGATGGGCCGTGGACTGGGCATATTCCCCACGCTGATGACGGTGCTGAACCAATGGTTTGACCGCCGGAAGGCCCTGGCGCTGGCCACCATCAACACGGCAGTCGCCGCCGGGGCGGCGGCGATGTTGCCGGCGTTGACCCTGATGGCAGACCAGATTGGATGGCGCCAAGCCGCGATGGGAGCGGGAGCACTGGTGTGCGTGCTAACGCTGCCGGCGGCGGCGATAATCCGCAGCCGGCCGGAGGATATTGGACTGCTCCCATACGGGCTGGGCGATACAGCCGCCAGATCAGGCTGCAGAACTCCCGCCGGACACACGGCAGTCTCGAGCAACCCGGAGCCCCCGGACTACAGCCTGTCACAGGCCCTGACGACGCTGACGTTCTGCGCACTGTCGGTGGGCGCCATTCTGCGCACGGTGCCATCAGACGTCCTCGTAATCAACCAGATCCCAATACTGATTTGGAAAGGCGTCGCCAGCGAGCGGACCTCCTTTTACCTTTCGCTGACGTATTTCGCGACCATCCCGGCACGTTTCGGGATGGGCCTGGCTGCGCTTTGGCTAACACCGAGGTGGCTGCTGAGCAGTGGCATGACGGTGGTGGTGGCCTGCACCGTGGTCGCCCTGTTCCTGCGTGGGGACTCCGTGGCGTGGCTCCTGATCGTATCGTCGGCTGTCGGACACGGGGTGAGCGCGCTGGCGTGGATCGCGGTTGGCGAATACTTCGGACGACGCAGCTACGGAACGCTGGTCGGGATGATGACGGTGTTCTACGGGATCAGCGGACTGATGGTGCCCGCTGCGGCGGGATGGGTGTTCGACCGCACGGGAACCTTCGTTCCCGTACTCGTTGCAGTGGGAGTATTGCAAGCCGCCTCCGCCGCAGCGTTTCTGCTGGTGAAGCGGCCTGGCGGCGTCCCTGCGGCGCAGGGTTAGCGGCCCAGGGCAAACCGGCAATGCGGAGGGAAGGCGAGACCGGGCCCGGCGTGAAGGGTATTTACTACGGCTGGTGGGTACTGCTGGCCGCCGGAGTGACGGGGTTTCTGGGATTCGGGGCCATCATCCCCGGGTTTCTGGTGTTTGCGGTCTCCACCGGCGAAGAGCTGGGCACCGACCCGGCGCGTTTCGCGTTCTTGGTGGGAGCCGCCTAGGCGGTAGGCAACGTAGCAGCGCTGGGCGCGGGGTGGCTGGCCGACCGGTATAGCGGACGACAACTGGTCCTGATCGGCGGGCTATTGAGTTGTGCGGGGTTTGCGTCGGTGGCCGGGGTGAACGCGTACTGGCAACTGGTACTGGCGTACTCCGGGCTCGCGCCCATCGGCCGCGGAATTGGAATCGTGCCCAACCTGATGACGATAGCCAACCAGTGGTTCGTACGGCGAAAGGCGCTGGCGATGACGCTGCTGAACACCACGTTCGCGGGTGGTGCGGCGTTGATGGTCCCGTTGCTGGCCTGGTGCGAGGGGGAGTTCGGATGGCGCGTGACCATCCTATGGGCAGGAGCCTTGTCCGGGCTACTTGTCGTCGGCGCGACCGTGGTGATCAGGAGCAGGCCGGAGAACATGGGGCTGTTGCCGGACGGTGCGCGGCCGCAGTCAGCCATCGCGGGCACGACACGAAACCGGCGCATCGAGCCTGGTTACTCCGACACGGAATTCACGCTAAGGAAAGCGGTATCGACGCCAGCGTTTTGGCTGATGACGTCCGCGGTTACGCTGCGCATCGCGTCGGCAGACGCTCTGGTGATCAACCAGATACCGATGCTGGTATGGAAAGGCATACCGCAGGACCAGGCGGCGTTTTACTTGTCGTCGACGTTCTTGGCCATCATACGCATCAGGATCGTGATGGGGTTGGCGGCTATATGGATCCCATCCCGGTGGCTGCTGATTTCCGGTATGTTGGTGGGGGCAATGGGAACGTCGGCGTTCCTGGTCGGATCCGGTTATGGGGCGGCGGCGATGTTCGTGCTATCGATCGCCGCCACCGAGGGAATAGCTACGCTGGGGTGGCTGGCCGTGGGAGAGTACTTCGGCCGGCGAAGCTTCGGGTCTTTGGTGGGAATAATGACCGTGAGCTTCGGGCTCGGGTCGCTGGCCGCGCCGGCGACGGCGGGATGGATATTCGTGCAGACGGGAACGTACGCGGCCGCGCTGCTGGCGGCCGCTGCAATGCAGTTGGTATCCGGCATCTGCTATGTGCTGGCGTGGAAGCCGGCGGTGGATGCCTCACACGGACCGGCAGGACGGGAAAGATCCTGACCAGTCAAGGGCCCAGATTTCGATGGCCTAACCAGGAACGGACCGGCGTGAACAGGAATGCAACATGGCCCGGCTGCTAATCATAGCCCGTTGAGTACTAGAGAGGGGCGACCGGTTGGTCGCCCCTAAAGTTCCAGACTTACGATTCCGGCGCGTCAGTCCAGGGAGAAACCCTCGTAGCCGTTGGCGACGACCTCAGCGCGCTTGGCGCGCATGACCGGCGCGGTGTCAGGTGCGGTGAGCAGCACCCGGGCCTTGCCTGGAATGTTTGCCCCGACGAACCAGGAGTCGGCCTGGGTCCGCAGGATGTTCTCGCTGTCATCCTTCATGTGCTGCACCCAGGCCTCCTCGGCTTCGGGAGTGGCTGTGATCCGGTTATGGCCGCTGTCACGCACGTGGGCGATGGCGTCGGTGACCCACTCGACCAGCGGCTCGGCGGAACGGGGAAAGTTGCCCACGGAGGCGGCGTTGATGGTGAAAAGGTTGGGGAAGCCGTAGCTGGACATGCCCATGTAGGTGCGGGGGCCGTTGGCGAACTTTTCCTTGAGGACCTCGCCGCCGATACCCTGGATGTGAATCAGGTTGAGCGGGCCGGTAACGGCGTCGTAGCCGGTGGCGAAGATGATGACGTCGAGCTCGTACTCGCTGCCGCTCTCCAGTTGGATCCCGCGGGGGGTCAGGCGCGCGATGGGGTCTTCTCGGACATCGACCAGCAGGACGTCGTCGCGGTTGTAAACCTCGTAGTAACCGCTTTCGCAGGGCAGTCGCTTGGAACCGAACATGTGGTTCTTCGGCACCAGCTTCTCAGCAACCTCCGGGTCGTGCACGCGCTCGCGGATCTTGTTGCGAACGAACTCGGCATAGTCTTCGTTCGCCTCCCCGGGCATCATGATGTCGTAAAAATTGGACAGCCACTTCTTGAAGCCCGGCTCGGCCCAAAGGCGTTCGTACTGCTCCAGTTTCTCTTCTTCCGAAACCGCCAGCGCGGAGCGGGTGTCGAACTCGTGCATGAAAGAACCGGGGGTTGACAGGCACTGCTCGAAAATCTCGGGGTAGTGACTCTTGATGTAGTCCTGGGTCTCCCGATCGATGACAGCGTTGCGCAGGGGCACGCAGTAGTTTGCGGTGCGTTGGAAGACCGTCAGGTGGGCGACTTCGCCCACGATCTCCGGTATCAGCTGGACCGCGGTAGCGCCGGTTCCGATCACGCCGACGCGCTTGCCGGCCAGGTCCATGCCTTCCTTGGGCCAGCGGTTGGTGTGGCACCACGAGCCTTCGTAGCTGTCCAAGCCTTCAAACTCGGGGACGTATCGCGCCGAAAGGATGCCGATGGCGGTGATGACGAACTGCGCCCGGGCCTGATAACCGTCGTCGGTGGTCACCTGCCAGCGAGTGGCGGTTTCGTCGTAGACAAGCGACGCGACCCGCGAGTTGAACCGGATGTTGGGGCGGAGGTCGAACTTGTCGGCTACGTGGTTGAGGTAGCGCTCGTTCTCGGGCTGGCTGGAGTAATGCTCCTTCCACTCCCATTCCTGGAGAAGTTCCTCGGAGAAGGAATACCCGTAGGTGTAGCTTTCGGAGTCGAAGCGGGCGCCAGGATAGCGGTTCCAGTACCAGGTGCCGCCCACGCCATCGCCTTCTTCCAATGACCTTACGGAAAAGCCCAACTCGCGCAGCCGGTGCAGGGAGTACAACCCCGTCACTCCGGCGCCAATGACGACAACGTCAAATTCTTCCACGCCTCCGGCGGAATGCCCGTTGGAAGACGTCTGCTGTAACGATGTAGACATGAAACCCTCCTGATAGTCTGGTGGCACGCGTCGGCCAAAAATGAATACGGTGGGCCGATTATACACTGGGAAAGCGTTCCGGGTGGATGGAGGCGCGACGAAATCCTGCGGGTGGCCTGACGGTCGCTCGCCCGCTGCTATACTGCCGGTTAGACTGAAAATCCGAGGCGCACCGGTGCGTCCGACGAGACGGAGTTGAGCTATGGCGACGAGGAGAAAAGGCGACGGACTGTTGCTGGTGTACAGCGACGTTGCGCCCGAGCACGACGAGGAATATAACCGCTGGTACAACGAGGAACACATCCCTGAGCGGCTTTCGATACCGGGCGTGCTCGACGCGGCGCGCTACGAAGCGGTCCAGGGCGGCCCAAAGTACCTGGCGGCGTATGAGCTGGATAGCCACGAAGCGTGGTATTCGGACGGGTGGCAGAAATGGCTGAAAGAACCCACCGAGTGGTCGCGGCGAATGTCTCCCAGCGTGATCGGCACGGAGTACATCCGCAACCTGTACAAGCGGGTGCACCCTGATGAGTTATTCGAAGAGACGGCGCAGGCCGGCATGTCCCCATTGATCCTGGTGGGCCGGATGTCGATTCCGGACCACCTTGAGGCCAAGTGGAACGACGCTTACAACAACGAGCGACTGCCCATGGCCGTGGACATTCCCGGCTACATCCGTGCCCGCCGGTTCCAGGCGGTAATGGGCGAGCCCAAGTACGCGACCGTTCACGAGATGGAATCGCTCCAGATCGCCGAAAGCGATGCCTGGAAGAACTGGAGCACCATCGTGACCCCGGTCTGGACCCACGAGGTGCGCCCGCACATGGTCCACGGCGAAGGATCGCCCGGGATATACCAGCGTATCTTCCCGGAATAGGAACCTTCGCGCCTGACAATCTGCAAGGGGCGGCCGGTTGGTCGCCCCTCGGCTTTGGTTGGAGGCTGCGATTCAAGCACTCAGGGGCGCAGGAATGCTACGCGTTGCTCTTCATGCCATTAGCTGTAGTCTCAGAAATCCGCCCACTAACGCTCACCGCCGCAGATGTCGGCTCCCATGACTTTTTAAGTGGACCAATTGCAATTAATCCGAGGCGAGTGCTCCCGTACACATGGCTATTAGCTCCAAGTAGTATGCCCGTGCTACTCGTCTGCGGCGAGTTGCCTCCATTCATCCAGCGTTTTGCCGTCATGAAGCCAATATGGACCGACTTGCGCATAGTTGACGTTCCAACGTTTGAGCTCGGCCGTCAACTTTGACAAGGCATACTCTTCGCCATTGAATTCTACTCTGCGATCGCTGACCACCTTGCATTTGATCGAGGTATCGTCGGCCCAGTCCACCTCCGCACCAACGGGAATGCCTACGGAGGAGAACCTGAATATCGGTGTCCGGACCGAGCTCGACTCTGAACCTTCATCGCTGGAAGCTGCTTCGTCGGGAGTTACGTCCGCCAATTCCACCAATCTCAGCATTGCCTTTACCCTGAACGGGGGTATGCCAGCGAAGAACTCTCGGTTTTGCCGAATACGATTCTCCCCAAATGCCACGTGAAGAGCGCTCTCGACGCTTCTCCGGTCGTTCACAAGCGCAGCATATTCACAGCGGAACGACAAAGGCACACCAGTAGTATCCAACTCCTTCATGCGATCCAGTACGTTTCGAGCAGAATCTCCATTGGTTTCACCTATCTTGATAAGCCCGTCCATCGCTGGGTTTGATAGGACGTATACAATTCCTCGATTCCTGTTGTCGTTAGAGAGCGCGTTCGTCTCATCGGTAGCCATGGTTCGACTCCTTCACCATATCCATTATTCCGGTTAACTTTTAGCGGCCATGATTCATCTAGTCAAGGTGCTTCGGCTAAGGGCAATCGAGTGTTCGATCCCCAGCACCGAAACGATGAGCGGAGCGCGGCCCATATGCCGGTTGCGGCGGTTTAGGTGTACAGCGACGCGGTGGTCTCAGCGCCCATCAGGACCTGGCCGGCGTACTCGAAGTTGTTGGGCAGGCCGGATATGTGCTGGCCGCTGACGTGGAGGTCGCGGAAGAACCGCTCCAGGCCCACCGAACGGTGGATGGCGTTGGTGCCGGCCACGTTGAAAAGCCGGTCTACAACGTCGACCGAACGGCGTATGGCATGGGTTATGGCAAGGCGGGCGCGGACAGCGCGATCCATGAGGTCCGGACTGCCGTTCACCTGGGAGTCCCACATGCTGCCCACGGCGTCCAGGACGTAGGTGCGGGCCCCGTCGAGGATAGCCTCACATTCACCCACGGCGATCTGCACGTAGGCGCGGTTGCGTAGCAGCATCGGCGAGTTAGTGGTGCCGGCGCCGGTGGCCAGATCGTGGAACGCGTCCATTGCGCCGCGGGCCATGCCCAGGGCGTTGGCGGCGGCGAGAGTCCAACTGATCAGGATGGCGGTCTGGGCCGGATTGTACAGAGGGCCGGGATGATACGACGGATCGCCGCGCCGGTAGGTGTGGCGCGCGGGCACGAACAGGTTGGTGAACTCGCAGTCGTTGCTGGCGGTGCCACGCATACCGAGGGTGGTCCAGTTGTCGATCACGGTCCCGGAGGAAACGGGCGCTACGACGACGTGGGTGGTCGGGGCGCCGTCGTCGTTCAGCGCCGGAGAGCCGTCGCGCTTCAGAACGCGGCAGTTGAGGAACAGGGCGGTAGAGTGGTCGATGCCGCTGAGGTAGTTCCAGCGTCCGTTGATGATGTAGCCGTCATCGGCGATGGTTGCGGTTCCCTCTGGTCGGGCGGAGCCAGAACCCAGCATGACGGGAAGGTCGCCGAAGATTTCCTTGACGGCGGCTACGGTTAGCCGGGAGACTGCGGCTGTAATGGCGCTGCCATTGAATACGCACCAGCCCGCCGAGCCGTCGGCCCGGGATATGATCTCCACGACGCGGAAAGCGGTTAGAGGGTCAAGCTCGGGACCACCCAAAGCCTGCGGCGCATAGAGACAGAAGAGGTTGTGCGCGGCCATGCGCTGGGCAAGATCGGGCGGCAGTTGGCACTCGGCGTCGATGCGGTCGAGGTTGGCCAGGATTTCCGGCACAAGGCTTTCGGCTACGCGGACCAGGTCTTCGGGCATGGATCGGCTCCGTCAGTGATGCGGTGCCGGACATTATAGCCGTGAGATGGCCGCGTCCGAACGGCGGGTGGCCCGAGCACCTGTTGCAGGCCCGGTGTTCACGCCGGTCTGTACGCCCGCGGGCCATCGGCATTACAATGGATGTCCGGCGGTTCGGAGGGATGGCAGAGTGGACGAATGCGACGGTCTTGAAAACCGTTAACCCTAGCGGGTTCGTGGGTTCGAATCCCACTCCCTCCGCCAATCATACGGTCGCGTGATCACCACTGGAGGCCGGGTTCCCGTTCCTGCAGCAGTTCTCCGAACAGGGTCAGCACCTGGTCAATGCGAAGGACGACGATGGCGCCGACGCTGTCCTGCAGGTAGCGTTCGTTCACCAGACCCGATTGGATCAAGCGGTCGGTCATCTCCTCGAAGACCTTGCCATCGCGGTGGACGGTGGCGGTGCAACGGAACTTCCAGCCGGCGTCCTGCCCGGTGTTGCGGAAGAGGACGATCACCTTCGGATTTTCTTCGATGTGATCCAGCGGGTTACGGCCCGTACGATCGCGGTAGATCAGGGTGTCGTCGCCCACGGTGAGGACGGTTCCGATGTAACCGCAGTTGGGGGTGCCGTCGGTCGCAGCGGTGGCCACGATGCAGGGGTAACCGTCGTCCCGGGCGCGGTTGATCAGGCTGGACATTTCCTCGGTCAGACGTATCATTTCGCTCCTCGCGTTGCCGGCGGTAAGTTTGCGTTCATATACTCAACGGCGCGACGATGGCCTTGCAGCAGGCCGGGAACCCGGGCGGGATCAGTGCGACCCCAACCGCATTCGCTGGCCACGCCAAACGAACCGACAAATTCCAGGGCAGCGTCGATGCGAGCCCGGTCGCCAGTTTCGTCGTCGTGGTGGATCAGGCCCAGGACCAACCCGGTCTCGCCGGTTAGCCACAGCCCCTGCAACGACCGGAAGTACCCGCTGTCCGTCCTGTCCTGCGGCACCGGCATGTGGATGAAGTCCAGCCGGCGTCCCAAACCGCCGGCGATGCCGTTGGCAATTTCGACGAGTATCCCCATATCCTTGGGCATCACCAGGTGTTCGTCACGCGGAGAGCCGTAGCAAAGGTGGTAGCCGAGATCTACGGGGCCGGGGATGGCAGAGCCCAGACGCCCGAGTTCCGCGAGGACCTGCTCCTTGTAGTCGGCGGGCCGGTGCGGGAAATAGTCCTCGAACAGCAGCACTTCCTGGCACACATCCCACTGGATCGACAGGCGGTCGTGGGGAGCCGACGCCAGCAGCCGGTCCACAGCGGACAATAGCGACCGCTCGTAGGCGGGTAGGTACGCGTCCCGGGAAGATGGGCTGACGTACATGTATGCAGTAGCCATGGGTGTGGGCAGCGATACCTGGAACAGCGCGTCGGGCGGTATCACCCCGTCGGCCTGCAGGCGCGTGTACAGGTCGAAGGACTCGAGGGCCGCCTCGGCGTAGCCGGTGGGGAAGTTGACGGCGTTTGGATCGGCGTCTGAACGGAAGCGCAGGTACTGCGTTTCCCGGAGCAACTGGCCGTCCCACTGGTACAGGGCGTAGGGCGGCTCGTCCAGGTCGGGTTCCATGGCGGGATGCTGCTCCAGCATCTCCCGTTGGAACCAGATCCAGCGACCGCGGCGGCCGGTTTCACCGTCGGAGATGCGGCGCAGATGTGAGCCCCACGCATCACTGACGGTGCGGAACACCGTTTCCGCGTCGGGCAGGGGGACGCTGCCCACCAGGTGCGCCCAGCTCTTTGCGTCAGGCATATCTACTCCCGGTCGGACCCAGGCTAAACACCGGATTAACCGATGACGCGGCGGAAGTAGTCCAGGGCGTTGCCGCCCACTATCTTGAGGACGTCTTCGTCGGAGTGGCCGCGGCGGATCAGGCCGCGCACGATGTTCTTGCCGTCGGCCGGGGACTCCAAGCCGTTGAGATAGGGAGCGGGCAGTTGGTCGGGGCCGCGGCCCAGCAGAACGCGGTGGAAAGCCACGTGGTCACCAACGGTGCTGTCCGTGCCAATGCCCACGTGATCGACACCCACCAGGTTGACCATGTAATCGTAGTGGTCCAGGACGCACTCGATGTCCTGCTCGGGGTCGTCGCTGAGGGAGTTGGGGACCGCGGTGATGCAGACCAGGCCACCGGCGCGGGCGCAGGCCAGGAGTTCCTCGTCCCGGCGGGTCCGGCCGTTGGGACGCAGGGTGTAGGAGGCATTGTGGCTGAAGACCGTGGGTGCGTGGGAAATCTCGATGGCGTCCATGGCGGTGGGAGTCGATGCGTGGGACAGGTCCACCGCCATCCCGAGGTCGTTCATGCGGTGGACCACCGCGACGCCGAAGTCGCTGAGCCCGCCGGGGTTGCGCTCGGTCTGGCCATCGCCGATGAAGTTGCGCCGGTTGTAGGTGATGCCGGCGAGCCGCACTCCCATGCCGAACAGGGCGTCCACCCGCTCGATGCGGTTCCCGATGGCCAGGTGCTCCAGGGTGGGCAGGAAGCCGATCTTGCCCTGCTGGCGCGCCGACATGATTTCATCGGCGTTACCAACCCTGACGATGTTGTCCTGGGTCGCCACGTCGGCCAGCATCCCACCAACCTCGGCCGCGATGTCCTCATACTCCATGAATGACATGTCGGTGGTGCTCTTGAACCCGCTGAACGCGCTGGCGGTGGTCACTGCCGACCACCCGCCGGCCTCGACCGCCTGGTAGCCGTACTGGTAGCGGCTGGTCCGCAGGAACTCGATGAACCGGTCCATGTCCTCCGGCAGCAGGAACGGATGCTGGTGAACGTCAATCATCACCGCCTGCTCCATGATGCGCTCGAAGCGGGTCTGTTCGGCGGCGCTGAGCGGGACCTCCGACGACGGCACACGTCCTACTTCGCGGACCATTTCGAATATATGCGTAGTCATGGGGAGTACTCCTTCCGGCGAGCGGCAGCGGCAATCGAGCGGCAAGGGTGCCGGGTTGAGTGACGGTACGGGTTGGACGCGGCGACCAGCGATCACATGGAGCGCCACGTTGAGCCCTCGGTGAGGGCGAGAAACTGTTTCACCAGCGGTGGGTTTGAGACGATAAGGCCCGGCGAAAAGAGCGTGGCGTCTTCCAGCGTGGCGCGGTCGAGGACGGCGCCGCCGGCTTCGCGGGCGAGCAGGACGCCCGACGCGATGTCCCAAGCGGACAGGCTATGGTGGAAGTAGAGGTCGATGCGTCCGCAGGCGGCGTAGGCGAGGCCAAGCGCGCCGGCGCCCATCAGCCGATAACCCTGGACCCGGGGCCAAACGTCCGCGGCAAGCTCAAGCAGGTGCTTGGCCTGGCCAAAGTCGTAGCCCAAATCAAAGCCCAGGACGGCCTCGTCGATGTCCTGGCGGTCAGATACTTGCATGGGCTCGCCGTTGAGCGTGGCCCCGCGCCCGCGCTGCGCGGCAAACATTTCGTCACGGACGGGGTCGTAGGTGACGCCGCAGACCACCTGGTCACCATCTGAGATGGCGACGACGATGCAGAAATGGGGGATGCCCTCGGCGAAATTGCGGGTGCCGTCGATGGGGTCCACCACCCAGGTGTAGGGTGACGTTCCGGCGACCGGTTCGGACTCCTCGGACAGTATGCCAAAATCGGAGTATTCCTCGGATACGTAATCGAGGATCAGGCGTTCCGATGCCAGATCGGCGTCGGTGACCACGTTAGCACGGCCTTTGAGGCTAACCTCTACCTCGGTCCGGAAACGCCCCAGAACCAGCTCGCCGGCGCGCCGAGCGACGGTTTCGCACAACGAAAGGGCTGACCGGCCGGACCGGGAAATGGGCAGTTCGTCGACAGTTTCGGTTGACATCAGTGCAAACTCACGGGTGCGGGATCTATGGGGCAGTCTAGCATTCGGAGTTCGAGGCCGACAACCGAACCCGAAGGCGGATCAGACGCCGTGCTATACTCCGGCCGTGAGTACGCAGGCGGACAGGCCGTTGGTTGGCGTGGGGGTGGTTTTCATCAGGGGTGGGAGAGTCTTCCTGGGGCAGCGGAAGGGAGCGCATGGGGACGCAACGTGGGGATCGGCGGGCGGACACTTGGAATTCGGCGAAACGTTGGAAGAGTGCGCGCGCAGGGAGGCGCTGGAGGAACTGGGCGTTACGGTGGGTGAGCTCCGCGTGCTTTGCTTGAGCAACATTGTTGCTTATGACCGTCACTATGTGGATGTAGAGTTTCTAGGGGATATTGGCGACCAGGAACCGGTTCCGCAAGCGAGCGACGGTTCGTTTTGCGAATACGGCTGGTTCCCGTTGCGAGAGCCGCCACAACCGTTGTTTGAGCCGATGCGGCTAGCCATCTCTAGCCTGCTTTCCGGCGAGTGGTACCACGCACGGGCAGAAGATGGGGCCGGCGCGACCCGTACTGACTAGCATGGACTTTGGCCGAGCCCCTCATGAAACGGCTCCACGATTTGGCCGTTTTCCTAAAATTGGAGAATTCCTGACATCTGCTGCGTGGCAAAGGCACTGCAGATTTGATATAATGCTTTGTGCACAGATCCTGAATATTGTTGTACTGCGTTACAGTAATTTCCTCGACATATGGGCAGTTACAGAGGCTCGAAGCTGGAGAATCAATTTAGCATGACTCAACAAGTAGTGTCGCCCGCAGCAGAACAATCCTCTGAATACACTTCGGACAATATTCAAGTACTGAAAGGATTGGAAGCAGTCCGAGTGCGGCCGGGTATGTATATCGGCAGCACCGGAGTTGATGGCCTTCACCATCTGATCAAAGAGTTGTTGGACAACGCGGTGGACGAGGCTTTGGCCGGCCACTGCGACCACATTGACGTACGCATAGCCGCCGACGGCGCGGTAAGCGTTTCTGACAACGGGCGCGGCATTCCGGTAGACGTTCATGCCGAAACCGGCGTGTCCGGCCTGGAAACGGTGATGACCACGTTGCACGCCGGCGGGAAGTTCGACGGCGCGGCTTACAAGGTTTCCGGTGGGCTCCATGGCGTGGGGGCATCCGTAGTGAACGCCTTGGCGTCCCGGCTCCATGCGGAAGTGTACCGCGGCGGATTGCGGTACACGCAGGATTTCGAGAAGGGCATCCCCACGACCGAACTCCAACAACACCAGAAGGTGCGCAGGCAAGGGACTGCAGTCACGTATTACGCCGACCCGGAGATCTTTCCCGAGATCACCTATGATTTTGGACGGTTGGTAGCCCAACTGAGGCAGACCGCATATCTCAACAAGGGACTGGAGATATGCCTGGTCAGCGAGTTCCACGAAGCGGAACGCAACGGAGACATTGAGCGCTCGTTTTTCTTCGACACGGGCGTGGCCAGCATGGTGCGCAACATCAACCGCAAGCGCAACGTGGTGATGCCGGACCCGTTTTACTACCAGCGCATCGCCGAGGACGCGGACGTTGAGGTCGCCTTCCAATACCACCATACCGACGGACATGACAACCTGGCAGCCGACGAGCGCACCTTCGCCAACTGCATCCTGACGCCGGAAGGCGGTACTCATTTGGCCGGCTTCCGTTCGGCGTTGACCCGCGTGTTGAATGACTACGCGCGCAAGCAGAATTTCCTCAAAGACCCGAAGGACGCCTTCAGCGGCGAGGACACCCGAGGCGGGCTGGTCGCGGTGATCAGCGTGAAGCTGGGCGATCCGCAGTTCGAGGGGCAGACCAAGAACAAGCTCAGCAACCCGGAGATACGCAGCCGGGTGGAGGCCGCAACATCCGAGGGTCTGACGCGCTTCCTGGAAGAGAATCCGACGGCTGCGAAGAGCCTGATCGACAAAGTCCAGACCAACCACGCGGCCCGTGAGGCGGCCCGACGCGCCCGCGACCTGGTGCTCCGGAAGAACGCGCTGGACGGCACATCACTACCCGGTAAGTTGGCCGACTGTGCGGAGAGGGACCCGGCAAAGTCCGAGCTGTACATTGTGGAGGGGGAATCGGCCGGAGGATCGGCCAAGATGGGCCGAGACCGGCAATTCCAGGCGATTTTGCCGCTGAAGGGCAAGATCCTCAACGTGGAGCGTTTCCTCGACAAGGTAGAGCGCATCCTGGGCCATGAAGAGATCCGAGCAATGATCTCGGCGGTGGGTACCGGTGAAGGCGAAGCGTTTGACATTGCAAAGCTGCGATACCACCACATCATCATCATGACGGACGCCGACGTGGACGGCTCGCACATACGAACGCTGATCCTCACCTACTTCTACCGACGGATGCGGGAACTGATCGAAGGCGGGTTCCTGTACATCGCGCAACCGCCCCTGTATCGAGTGCAAAGAGGGCGGAACATCGCCTACGCGTACTCGGAGAGCGAAAAAGACGCGCTGATGAAGCGAATGTCTACGGCACGGTCCGAGCCGGCGCTGCAGCGGTACAAGGGCCTGGGCGAGATGAACGCCGACCAGCTTTGGGAGACGACGATGGATCCGTCAGCACGCAAGATGTTGCAGGTAACCCTCAACGACATTGACGACGGGGACACCATATCGGACACCGACGGCGTGTTCGCGATGCTGATGGGCGAACAGGTCGGTCCGCGCAAGAGTTTCATCCAAAGCCACGCTACGGAAGTTCGGAACCTGGACGTCTAGCCAACGCTTCGGTACCAGGGGGCCACCGCGATGAAACGTGACGGTCTGTCGGTGTTGATCCCCGAGGATGAGTTGCGGGCCGGCGTTGTCACGCTGGCCCGCGAAATTGACCGCGACTACGCGACCACTGGGGTCGTGATTGTATGCGTACTCAAGGGCGCGGCAATTTTCACGGCGGACCTACTGCGGGTCTTGCGCGCCGAGGTGCATCGGCTCGAGTTCGTGAGGGCGAGCAGCTACGGCAGCGGTACGGAATCATCGGGTGACGTGAAGCTGGCCGGTACGCTGGATCCCAGTCACGTCTCCGGCCAACACGTCCTCATAGTCGACGACATCGCGGACACCGGATATACGTGCGTGGCCGTCAAGGACTACATCCGTGGCCTGGGTCCGGCTTCATTGCGATACTGCACGCTGCTGGACAAACCCGAGCGCCGGGAGGTTGAGGTCCAGTACGACTACGTCGGGTTCACCATACCCAACCACTTTGTAGTCGGTTACGGGATGGATTTCGACGAACGATACCGCGGGCTATCGGCGGTCTACTACTTCCCGTAAGCCCGAACGAGCGGTCGCCGCCACACGCGACCGTCGGCATCATTGCGCGGCGAACGGGTTGATCTCTGGAAGCTTCTCGACGCACGTTTGAAGCGCCCGCAGCGCCGCGTCCCGGGAGTCGACCATTTGGGCCGGACCCGTAGCCAGGGCGATTTCCGGTATCTTCGCTTCAAAGTCCGGCCAGCACTCCTCGTAAGGTCGTTTCATCGCCAGGGTGACCATGTGCCCGGCCGTAACGGTCTACAGCGTGACCAGGGGTACCGATCGTTGAGTTCAAACGCGAGCAGTTGCGTTTCCCTTAGCTCCAGAAACGGAAGGTCGTCTCGTATCGCCTGGCGCCGGCATCCTGAAAACTCGACCATGGCTGTGCTCCAGGCGGGTTCCAGTCCAAGCGCGTCGGTGGCTGACTTGGCGGTGGAAAGGTGGGCATAAAACACGTCGCGGCAATGGTCGTAGCTCGTCAGCGCTTCGGAGTCGGACAGCTCCCAAATACTGTCGAACCAGGTGGAGACCCGATCGGCCCGGTCAGCGTCGGAATTGGAAAAAAACTGCTCAGCGTCAACCTGCGGCAATTGTTCGTCCAGGCAGGGCGACAACTGAGCGGAAATGTAGTCGAAGTAGAGGGTGAATTCCACCGGCCGGAGACGGTTATCTGATTCCAGCTGATCTACTTCTGATTCCACAATGGCGTAGCACGCATTTCCTGGATGCCACATCTCCAGCATCTTGGCCGGGGCATCGAGATCGGGTACCCAATCAGTGCCAATTCCGAAAGCCCGGCTGGTGACAAAACCACCCCAGAGAACGTCGGCGTTAATCCGGCGGGGCCGGAGCAAACGGGCGGTGAGTTCGTCCACCCTTTCGGACGTTCTGGCTACGACTTCCGCCGGCACCGTCGGCGACGGCGCAGCAGCTAACGATGACGCGGGTGGCGTGGGCGCCGCGTCCGCTTGGGCAGGAAGCTTGGTGGCCGATAGCGCTGCTTGCGTCTGAGCCGAGCCCGCCTCGGTCGGCGTAGAAACTGCCGCCGGCGGCGTCAGCGGCGGCGCGGTTGCAATTGGCGAAGTTTCCTGCTTGCACGCGGTCAAGAACAAAGCCAGCATGCAAGCCGCGATGGTCAGTCTCCAAATGCCTTTGTGGGAAACCCGAACGACATGAGGCAGCGGGCCGGCCATCAGTAGCCCACGGCCTGGCCATCTCCCCGAGGATCCGAAGCGCCGGCCAGGACGCCCCGGCGACGGTCGCGCACGATGAGCTGGACCACGCCGCTGTAGGAACCGAGCGGGCTCTGGACAACGTTGTGTCCCATCCGCCGGAGGTCACGGATTGTGTCGTCTGGCATTCCCGTCTCGACCCTGAGCTCGCCTGCACGATTGATTGTTGCGGGGTCAGTACCGGGGAAGCTGAACCAGCGGGCCGACTCCACTGCGTCCTGGGGTTGCAGTCCACCGTCGACCAACTTGGTGAGCATCTGGATACCGCACTGGGGCTGGAAATCTCCACCGGGGGTCCCGCCAACTATGGCCACCTCTCCTCCCACGGTAGTCAGGTAGCAGTTCAGGGTGTGCATGGTGCGCTTGCCCGGTGCGATAACGTTGGGGTGATCGGCCTCCAGGCTGAACCCACGCCCGGCGCGGTTGTTGAACAGCACGCCGGTACCGGGCGCGACGACGCCGGATCCAAAGCCGTTGGACAGGCTGTGGATCCAGCTGACGGCGTTGCCATCGCCGTCGGCGACGCAGAAGTAGGTGGTATCGCCGCGACCATCCACCGGGGTGAGCAGGCGAATTTCGCTGCCAGCCTGGAAGGGATGGATTTGGTCCCGCCGCATGTCGGCATACTCGGCGGACAGCAGGCCGTCCAGGGGCCAGTCGACGAAATTGGGGTCACCGGCGAGACGGTTGCGGTCCGAATACGCGATCTTCTTCGCCTCCACCATGAGGTGTATGGAGTCGGCCGAGTTGGGCGTCATCGATGACAGATCGTGCCCACTCACGATGTTCAGCATTTCCAGCAGAAGGAAGCCCTGGGAAGGGGGTCTGGTCTGGTAAACGGTGTGATCGCGGTACGAGGAGCTGATGGCCTCGCCGACGTCGGCGTGGTGCCCGGCGAAGTCGGCCTCGGTGAAGAGACCCCCAACGTTGTTGAGCCCTTCGACCAATCGGGTGGTCAGATCGCTGCGGTATAAGGCGTCTGCGCCGCCCTTGGCAACCCGGCGAATGGTTTTCGCAAGGTCCGGATTGACCAGCACCTCCCCGACGCGGGGCGGACGGCCGCCGTTGGTGAGATAAATGTCCGCTGTGGCGGTGAAGCGCGCGAGGAGTTCCGCGTTGCCAGCGAAGGACCGAGCGATGCGTGGCGATACCGGGAACCCTCCCTCAGCGTATTGGACGGCAGGAGCCAGCAAGTCAGCAAAGGGCATGGTGCAGAAGCCGCGGTGCATGGCTTCCCAGGCTGCGGCCTCGCCAGGCACGGAAACCGAGTGGGGTCCCTGTATGGGCACCTGCGCCAGACCCTGGCTGCGATAGTACTCGGCTTCGGCGCCAGACGCGGCGACCCCGCTGCTATTGATGTTGGTGACCCGGCCGCTTTTGGCGTCGTAGGCGAGAATGAACGAGTCGCCGCCCAGACCGCACACAGGTACGAGCGTGACGCATTCCACCGCGGCGACAGCGAGGGCCGCGTCGAATGCGGTCCCTCCTCCCTGCAAGATGCGTAGCCCTGCGGCGGCGGCCAGAGGAGAATTGGAGCAGACCATGCCATTCTGGCCGTACACGGCGCTGCGGGTGAGATTGGTGATGGACATGGTGGCTGCCTCCTGGGACCCTGGGATTGGGCGATCATGGTTGCACGCTGTTTTCCGGTTCTCAGCGTCGTTGACCACGTGATTATAATTGACTACCGAGACAACGATACAAGCCAGAAAGCAGGTTTCACAGCCGAGTTGGGGCGACTGATGGTCTCGTGAGCCCAAGGAGGAATCTTGTCTATCTCTTTGCGTATCGGTTTGATTGCAGTCGTTGGCTCGGTTGGTGCGCTTGGCGCGCGCTAGTTGTGTCGGCCGCAGCGGAAGCCGCGAGCGCTCCCCAGTGCCCCAGTAGTTGGCCTCAGCCGCAAAAACGCCGAGTCTTCACCTGGACAGGAGAGCACAGGCGCATAGAGTTCGAAGACCACTTTACTGACTCCGACAGTGACAGATAGATGGTTCATCGTTCGCAGTGCGGACAGCAACGGATGCACGACGGTCCGGGCGTATGCGGCCATGGACGAGGGATATATGACGAATTCACCCGACGAGGTGTGTTACCTGGTGGTGCGCCGGCCAGGCGAAACGGAGGACGCGGTGGACCCGCGGCAGGTGGTATTCCAAAAGGAGCCGGAGGAGCCACTGCCCCAGGACACGCGTTCGGTGGGACCAGTCGCGCAGTGTCCGCCACTGCCACTACCATACAAAGACGGAGGGGCACAAACGCAGGAGGACATGGTCCATCCAAACGGCGACCACGACGGGGACCATTCGCAGGTGATAACTCTTCTCCAGCTCAATGCTGAGGAGTTTCAGTACACCGTATGCCGGCACGAAGGGGCGCTGACAGTGGCGACCATCGCAGAGCCGCTCACATTCAACCTGGTCGTTGCCAAAGACGCTTCGTCGTCGGGAGTGCTGGGGTACGTTTTCGAAGAACTGACTGAGATCCCATGGCCGAGCGATGAGGCCGGGCCATTGTTGGCAGAGTCGTGAGCGCATTCCGAGGACGGGCTGACCTGGACATTCAACCTCCGTACCGACGTGCGGTGGCACGAAGGGGAACCTTTCACAGCAGCCGACGTTGCGTTCACCTTCAACCGGATCATTTACAACACCGACATCGACGCCGGCAGCGTGTGGCGGGCTGTTGAAATGACCGTGACCGCCCTGGACGACCATACGGTGGAGTTCGTTCTGGCGAAGCCGTCTCCGACGTTCCTGCGGAACATGGGCACGTCAATCCTGCCGAAGCACATCCTGGAGAGTCACGTGTACGACGGGACCTTCGCAAAGGTGTGGGACATCGACGCCGACCCGACCGAAGTGATCGGAACTGGGCCGTTCACGCTAGCCAGCTATGAGCCTGGAGAGCACCTAGTGCTCGCCAGAAACCCGGACTATTGGCTCACCGATGCGGACGGCAACAGGCTGCCCTACCTGGACGAGATAGTCCGAATCATAGTAGCGAACGAGGACGTGGAACTTGCCAAATTCCGCGCCGGTGAAACCGATGTGTACGGGCTGCTCGGCGAGGAAGTGGAGATTTTGAGCGGGTTCCAACAGGTAGAGAACTTCACCATTCTCGAGCTTGGGCCCGATTTTGGAGAAGAATTCCTGGCGTTCAACATGAACCCAGGGTTCAACCCAGAGGACGGGAGCTCTTATGTAGCGAATGAACGTCTGGCATGGTTCCGGATGAAAGCGTTCCGGCAGGCGGTGGCTCATGTGGTAAACAAGGAAACCATAGTTGACGAGGTACACCACGGGCACGGCTTCTCACAGTGGTCGTTCGTGAGCCCCGCGGCCGGCGAATTCCACAATCCGGACGTCCGCACCTGCGCCTACGACATCGACCACGCCAACGCGATACTCGACTGCCTTGGATGGACCGATACCGACGGGGACGGGATACGGAAAGACAGTGCCGGTAACGCTATCGCGTTCACCATGGTGACCAACAGCGGGACCTCCACCAGGAGCACCATCGGCACGTTGATCCACCAAGGCATGAAGCAAATCGGCCTCGACGTGGACTACCAGATAATCGACTTTGGCGACCTGGTGTACCGACTGACCTTGTCCTACGACTGGGAAGTGGTGATTATTGGGCTGACCGGAGGATCCGATCCGGGCAGCGGCTACAACGTCTGGCACAGCAGCGGGCATCTGCATCTGTGGCTTCCCAATCAAACGCAGCCGGCGACCGATTGGGAAGCCAAAATCGACGGCCTGTTTATCCGTGCAAGCCAGGAGTCTCGGCTTTGTACAATCAAGCGGCATAGGCTAGCGTGTCGAGCATCCTGCGGTACAAGAGGCGCGGGACTTTTATCGATTCGTGCTCGCGCTCGGACGGCATAAAAGTACCCTGCTGCACCCAGAGGTGTCGTCTGACCAGGGCGATGGCGTCGGCGAAGGAAGGGCTGGTCTTGTCATACCATGCCGTGGTGCGCGGAGCCATGCCACCCTGCTGACCGATCAGGATATCCGCCGCCAGCGTCACCACGCTGAACAAGCCAAAGAGCGCGGGGGTGGTCCGCGCGATGGCTCGTTCCGACCACTGGCGCTGGGTTTCCATGCCCAGGTGAGCCCGCAGCTCCTCAAAGGTCACCTCGACCTGCCACCGCAGCAGATACCACTGCAATATCCGCAGCGGTTCCGCCGCGACGTCGGTGCATAGCAAGGCATAGGGCCCGCGGCGCTCCGCCAGGTATCTGACGACGACCCAACGTATGGGAAGGCGCGGCGGCCCGCCGTGGTACCACAGCGCCACGCCCGAAGCGAGCTCGACCATGGTGGTACTGCCGTCGGAACCGGTGGCGCGGTAGGGGGTCCATTGGGTAGCGGGATCGTCCAGTACCGCAGTGGGATTGGGCAGTCGCGCTCCGACCACCCGGGGCCGCCCGATCTGGCCGGGCCGCCGCGCTGGCGCGGGCTGGTGCAGGGACGCATCCTTGCGCAGTTTGGTGACGACGACAACGGGCTTCGACATGCCCTGGCAATGCCGCAGGAACTCCCGCTTGGCGTAGCCGCCATCGGCCACCACCACCAGGTCCCGGTCCGGCAGCCACCGGCGCCGGCAGACCAGCATCTGCTGGGCGTAGTCGGTGACCGTCTTGTGCCGGCGGCCTTTGCGTCGGTCATAGCGGGCCGACACCACCAGCGCGGTCAAAAACGGCAGCGCCCAGTGTCGACCCGCCCATCCGATACGCGTCAGCAACATCAGGCTCACCCATTGCAGTCCGGGAGTCATCACCACCTGGTCGTCGGTGGAGCGTACGGGATCCCGGTACCGCCCCTTGGCCGCAATCTTCCGGCCCCAGCGTCGTTCCACCGTCTCGTCAATGCCGAACACCAACGGCTCGGTGGACGAACCAAGGCGCCCGGCCACCAGCAGCAACAGCACCCGGCTCAGTCGCAGTGGCGACCACTGGGCGCGGTTGAGCACGTGGTGATAGATGGCGAAGTCGCCGTGCTGCCCAATCCCCAGGATGTTGAGGGCGGAGGACACGGTGCGCTTGCCGGGAGACAGGATCGCTCCTACCGCCAGGAGTTGAGCCTTGCGCCAGGTCCTGGGGTCAAACAGGTGCTCAAAGGGCAGCAGCAGGGTTACTATGACTGCGGGCAGGGTAGGCATGCTCGACCTCTTGTAGTGATTTGGTCGAGCTTACCCTGTTCTTATAATTCTGCTAGCTTTTGTACAAAGTCGAGGCAGGAGTTAAACCGGGAAAAACGCATCGAGTATTACCACGATGCCCAGGAGCTGATCGCGGAAAACGTTCCACTGATCTACACGACCCAAGGCATACGCACCGCCGCAGTACGCAACGTGTTCGGCAACGTGACGCCCACTCTGTTCGGCCTTATGGACATCCGCTACGTATATCGTACCGACCGGTGACGGAGCGTCGTTTTAGCCCGAATCCACCGAAAGGATGCAGGCATGTGGGAGAGAAGGGGGATGTGAGGCAAGAGACAAAGACGATGAGGCCCTGATCCCAAAGATGTGGCCGGAGTGGGGGGTGCGGCCGCCATGCTGAGGGGATTTGGACGGCCCACAGCGGCGGTGTTGGGCGATATTGCCAGGCCGGCGCACATGGGGAGACACTGGGAGACCAGCCTGGCGGGGATCTGGGAGGCCGTTGGGAGGTATGGTGGATGGGTTCGGCGCCGACGGCTCGGTCAGGAAGGAGATGGCAGGGTACGCAATCGAGTGAGGGCGTGAGTGAACTGGGTTTCCCAGGGCCAGCATTGGGGGAGATGCAAGGTGAAATGGCGGGCCGAGCGGGTGAGCCGTCCGGCCAGGGCGAAGAAGCGGCGCCGGAGGGTCTTGGTGGTTACCACCTGCTGACCCAGACCGATGCGCGCGGTCCAGCGGGCGAGGTTGTGGGCGATGACTTGGGTGGCCAGCCAGGCGGCGTTGGCGGCGAAGCGGCCCGAGGGGAGATGGTTGAGCCCGACGCCGTACTTGAGGTCGCGGATGGCATTCTCAATCTCGGCGTGGCGACGATGGTCGGCTTCCAGTTCCAGGGTATCGCCCTCCCGGTCGGTGACGAAGCCGTGATAGCTGTAGTTGACGATCAGCGCCAGTTGGGAGTCGGGCGCGGGCTTCGCCCGCCAGACGATGAGGCGCACCGGCGCGGCGTCGGGCTCGGTCTCGAAGGGGGTGTAGGTAGTTTCGGCCACGTCGGCGGCGCCGTCCATCCAGTAAGGGATGGGCATCCAGTCCGTCTCTGGTATGGCCTCGATCAGATGGCGCAGGCTCTGGTGCTGGCGGACGGTGATGGAGAAGCGGACATTGGTCTTGCGACAGACCGCGACCAGGGCGTGGGCATAGCAGCCGCTGTCGGCCCGCACGGTGAGTGATCCCGTGGCTCCGGCGTAGCGCACTCGGCTCACCGTCTCACGCAGGAAGTGGGCGGCGCCCCGAACGGTGTTGGCTCGGCCCTGGCGCAGTCGGGCCATCAGCACGTCGCCAGTGCCGGCGGCAACAGCCAACAGCGGGTGATAGCCCCGCTGCCCAGTGTAGCCGTGACGGCGTGCCCCTTCCTTGGCAAGTCCGTAGGTCTCGCAGATGGTAGAGTCCAGGTCAATGGTCAACGGCCCGTCGCCAGGTCCCGCTCCGGCACCCCAGGCCCGTGCCAGCAGCTCCCGGCTCACCCGATCCAGCTGGCGCGCGTGGCCCCACCGGAAGCTCCGCAGGAAGGTCCCCAGGGTGGACGGCGCCTTCACCGTACAGCCCAGCACCCGCGCCGTCCTGCCAGCACGCAGCGCATCGGCGTCGTCAATGCAGTCCCCACCCGCCAGGGCAGAGGCCACCAGCGTCATCACCTTGTCGCCGGTGTTGGCTCGACCCGGCGCATCGCCCAGATCAACGTGGCGGTCTACCAGTTCACGCAGGCCCCGGTGTCGGGCCAGGGTCACCGGCAGGATCAGCCCAGCATTGTCCACTAGGCGGTGGTCGTCGAAGGCGATTTGGATGCGATCGGGGTGCTCCAGTGGTAGCATCTATTGAGTGCTCCTGTTTCGGGGTGGGTTTGCCTTCTCACAAACCATTATCCCCGAACACAGGAGCACTTTCTTGACCCTTCAACACGCCGCCACACTCATCTCTTCGGTGGATTGGGGTTTAGCGAACGAAACTTTCACCGTAAGGGAGCAGGCCCCCACCGAATTACACCTTCCCTCCCGGATGTACCTTCCAGCAGGTTTTGAGTGGAAGCGCAGCTCCCCGGCAAGGTGAGATCAGCCGCGATCTCCGCCAGCGGGACCAGTACGAAGGCGCGTTGGGTCATGCGCGGGTGGGGAATCTGGAGATCCGGATCTGCCACGCTCACGATCCGGTCGCCATATAGGAGTATGTCCACGTCAATCAGGCGCGGGCCCCAACGGTAGGAGGCGGTCCGGCCAACGGTCGCTTCGACGCACTTGCACACTGTGAGCAGGTTAACGGGTTCCAGCGTCGTCTCGAAGGCGGCGACCAGGTTCAGGAAGCTGGGCTGATCGGTGACACCCCACGGCTCGGTTTCGTAGATCGACGAGCAGGCCGTGCGGCATATACCGGGAGTGGAGTCGAGCAGCTGCAGGGCCTCTGTCAGCGCCGCGAGGCGGTCGCCCAGGTTGCCGCCCAACCCGAGGTAGGCTGTTACCGGTTCGGCCACCCGTAGGGCCTCCAGTCACGCACGATGGCATCCGTCATCCGGGCCACCCGCACCATCTGTTTGACGTCGTGCACGCGGACGATATCTGCTCCGCCGGCGATGCTCATGGCCACGGCCGCGGCGGTGCCTTCCACGCGGTCATCTTCGAGCACTCCCAATACGCGCCCAATGGTGGATTTGCGGGACACCCCGAGCAGGAGCGGGTGGTCGAGTTCGTGAAGCTCGGGCAGTTTTCGCAACAGTTCCAGGTTATGGTCCGCGGTCTTCCCGAACCCGATGCCCGGATCAAGAATGATGTTGTGATCGAGAATGCCGGCGGCGCGTGCAATGGTGGCGATGCGACGGAGTCCGGCGATAACGTCGGGCACCAGGTCGTCGTATTCTGCTTCTCGTTGGTTGTGCATCAGGATAGCCGGAACACCGGCGTCGGCGATCACTCGCGCCATGTTGCCGTCGGCAAGCAAGCCCCAAACGTCGTTGACCATGGCGGCGCCAGCGGAGATGGCCTGCCGGGCCACCGAAGCCTTGTAGGTGTCCACACTGATCGGTATGTCGACGGCACGGCAGATGGCTTTCAGGGCCGGAATCAGCCGAGCGGCCTCCGCGGACGCGGAGATGGGAGCGCTGCCCGGTCGCGTCGATTCTGCGCCGACGTCAAGAATATCCGCGCCGTCGGCTTCCATGCGACGTGCCTGCTCCACACCGGCCTGGACGTTGCCGGCCAAACCGTCGCCGGAGAAGGAGTCGGGCGCCAGGTTGATGATGCCCATAACGTAGGTCCGCCGGCCCCACGCCAGGGGTTCGCCGTTAGCCACAGACAGGCGCGGCGCGGCGCGCCGAGCGGGCTGATGATATGCGGTCAAATAGTTCACCTGTATCGCGGGGCGCATGATCGCCGGAACCATTATACTTAGCCGCCGATAGCGTCACGATCGTAGGTCGGGTTTGCCGCCGCGCACGGCGTTTTGCTAGCATCGCCCATGGAGGCCGGAATTGTCCACACAAGAAGAAGCGGTCACCGACCCGAGTTTGGAAAACCTGCTCCGGCTGCAGGATCAGGCCGCGCTGGGGGGCGGACAGCGTCGCGTTGACCAGCAGCACCAGCGGGGCAAGATGACGGCCCGCGAGCGGCTCAACGCGCTGATGGACGACGGCACGTTCACGGAGATTGATCGCTTCGTCACCCACCGTACCACCGACTTCGGTCTGGCGGACCGGACCTTCCTCGGCGACGCGGTGGTCACAGGCTACGGCAACATCGACGGGCGTCAGGTGTTTGCGTACGCACAGGACTTCACGGTGTTCGGTGGATCGCTTTCGGAGGTGGTGGGCCAGAAGATCTGCAAAGTGATGGACCTGGCAGCGAAAACGGGCTGCCCGATGATCGGCATCTGCGATTCTGGCGGAGCGCGAATCCAGGAAGGGGCGTTGAGCCTGGCCGCCTACGGTGACATTTTCCTGCGGAATACCATGTACTCGGGGGTGGTGCCGCAGATATCGGTCATCATGGGGCCTTCGGCGGGAGGCGCGGTCTACTCGCCAGCGATCACGGACTTCATCTTCATGGTTCGCGGAACCGGTCAAATGTACATCACCGGTCCAGACGTGGTCCGGGCGGTAACCGGCGAAGACGTGACCCATGAACAACTGGGAGGGGCGGACGCCCACGCGGGCCGCAGCGGCGTGGCGCACTTCGTTCACGATTCAGAGGAAGAGTGCCTGGAGGAACTGCGCCGGTTGATTTCGTTCTTGCCACTGAACAACCTGGACGACCCGCCGGGGTACCGCTCCGGTGATCCGGTCGACCGCGCTGATGAAGTCCTGCGTGGAATAGTACCGGCGGAGCCGAACCGGCCGTACGACATTCGCGAAATCATCTACAACCTCGTTGACGATGAGGACTTCATGGAAGTCCAGGCCGGGTACGCGCCAAACGTCGTGGTGGGTTTCGGCAGGATGGCCGGGCGGACGGTGGGATTGGTGGGCAACCAGCCGGCATATATGGCGGGAGTGCTGGACATCAACGCGTCGGCCAAGGCGGCACGGTTCGTACGGTTCTGCGACTGCTTCAACGTGCCCCTGGTGACGCTGGTGGACGTACCGGGTTTCATGCCGGGAACTGAGCAGGAGTACGGAGGCATCATTCGACACGGGGCAAAGCTAATCTACGCCTACGCGGAGGCGACCGTGCCCAAGGTGGCGTTGATTACGCGCAAAGCATACGGCGGGGCATATATCGTGATGAGCAGCAAGCACCTGCGTTCGGACGTGAACCTCGCCTGGCCCAGTGCAGAGATCGCCGTCATGGGTCCGGACGGAGCGGTGAACATCATCTACCGCGAGGACATCAGCAACGCGGAGGACCCTGACGCCCGTCGCGCCGAGCTCATCGCCGACTACCAGGAGCGGTTCACTAACCCTTATGTCGCCGCCAATCGGGGTTACTTGGACGACGTGATAGATCCGGCGGCGACAAGGCCGACGATCATTCGCGCACTGGAAATGCTGCAAAACAAGCGGGACACGCTGCCGGCAAAGAAACATGGGAACATCCCGCTGTAGGGATACGAAACCTTGCGCCGTAGGCTATCGCCGCCGGCGGGCGAGTTCATTTTCGGAGTGTAACGACATGGAGTTTGGAGTCTTCTATCAAATCCCCTGCAGCGAAGGCCAAACTTCGGCCGGCCGGTACGCGGATGCGATGGCGCAGGTGCAATTGGCCGACGAACTTGGTTACGACATAGCGTGGCTGGCCGAACTGCATTTCGCGCGCCGGTTTTCGGTGATGCCAGCCCCGCTGTTGATGGCGTCGGCGCTTTCGCAAACTACAAAACAGATCAAACTCGGAACGGCGGTGAACCTGCTGCCGCTGCATCACCCATTGCGTATAGCGGAAGAGGTGGCGACGCTGGACGTGCTGTCTGGCGGACGCGCCGTGTTCGGCGTCGGGCGAGGATCGAACCCCAACCACTACCGAGGCTACGGAATCCCTATCGAGGAACGCAACGACCGTTTCGTCGAAGGGCTGGACTTGGCTTTGCGGGCTTGGAAGGAAGACGTGCTGGACTACGATGGGAAGTACTACCAGGCCGAAGGAATACGGCTGGAACCCAAGCCCATCCAGCAACCCCATCCACCGGTGTACGTGGCCTCTAACGGTGCCGACACTTTCCCGCTGGTGGGCAGCCTCGGACACAGCATCCTGGTGACCCCTCTGATCATTACGGTCCAGGGGGTCAGCGACGGGCTGGCCCATTACCGTGACACGCTGGCAGAGCACGGGCACGATCAATCGGCTGTGAAGGTGGTGGTCAACGTGCCGGTCTATGTCGGAGAAACACCAGAAGACGCCAGGGCGAGTTTCGCACCAACGGTGAACAACTACTTGGACACGCTGCGGAGCATGCAGAACAATTCGCGTGGTTCAAGTAGGGCCAGCCAGCTCACCTACGACGGCATATACGACGAGCTGGGAGCGATTGGCGACCCACAACAGGTTACCAAGCGGCTGAAACAGTTCCAGGAGCTTTATCAACCCCAAGAGTTCATGTGTTGGTTCAACATCGGCGGAATGCTGACCAACGAAGAAGTCGGGCGGTCGATGCGGCTGTTCGCCGAAGAGGTGATGCCGCACTTTCGAGGCTGATGATGACTGGCCGGCGAAATGCCGGCGGGCTTTTTGAGCACGGGCGTGAGAGCTACGCCCGGGAAACGGCCCCGCTGGCGGAGCGTATGAGGCCTGCCACCTTCGACGAATTCGTCGGGCAGGAGCACATCCTTGCCGAGGATCGGGTCTTGCGGCGCGCCATCGAAATCGACCGGGTGCCGTCCATCCTGTTTTGGGGGCCACCGGGCTCCGGCAAGACGACACTGGCCCGGCTGATCGCCACCACGACCCAGTCGTACTTCGAACCGGTCAGCGCGGTTTCGGCTGGGGTGGCCGATCTGCGCAAGGCGGTGGCCGGGGCGCAGGAACGCCAGGCCCTCTACCAGCAGGCCACGATCTTGTTCGTTGACGAGATTCACCGTTTCAACAAGGCGCAACAGGACGTGATCCTGCCCCACGTCGAAGACGGAACGATCACGTTCATCGGGGCAACCACCGAGAACCCCTCGTTCGAGGTCAATGCTCCGTTGCTTTCCCGGTGCCGGGTGTTCACGCTGAACGCCCTTGATGACGACGCAGTCACGGTCATCATCGAACGAGCGCTTAAGGACAACCTTCGCGGTCTGGCAGCGCTGGCGCCGCGACTGGAACCGGAGGCGATGGCTCACCTGGTCAACATCGCCAATGGTGACGCACGGATAGCGTTGAACGCGCTGGAGATGGCGGTGGTGGCCGCGGAGGCGGAGAAAAGCGGCGAGCGCCGCATCACGGTGGACGGCATTGCGGATGCCCTGCAACGGCGAACCCCACAGTACGATAAGGCGGGCGACAACCACTACGACACGATTTCGGCCTTCATCAAGTCGGTTCGCGGGTCATCCCCGGATGGCGCTCTCTACTGGCTGGCACGGATGCTGGAAGCCGGCGAGGACCCGATGTTCATCGCCCGGCGACTGGTGATACTTGCGGCGGAGGACATCGGCTTGGCCAACCCGGGAGCATTGCCGGTGGCGGTTGCGGCGCAACAAGCGGTGCACTTCGTGGGTCTGCCCGAGGGGCGCATCCCCCTGGCGGAGGCGACGGTCTACCTGGCAACATCGCCGAAGAGCAACGCGGCATACATGGGCCTGGAACGCGCGCTGGACGACGTGCGCGGGCGGCCCCACGAGCCCGTGCCGCTGCACCTGCGGAACGCGGTGACGGGCCTGATGCGGGGAATGGGGTACGGCGCGGCGTACAAGTACAGCCACGACTACGAGGGACACTTCGAGACGCAGGAATATTTGCCGCCCGAGTTGTCCGATCGGAAGTACTATGAGCCATCGGACCAGGGTTCGGAAGCGGCGATTGCCGAACGGTTGCGCCGGTGGTGGGGCGATGGCCGCTAGAGCGAAACAGCCATAACTTCAGGTGGGCCAGGCCGGCGGCAAGGGCCCCGTTCCATTGGGGCGAGCCGGAACCTGTTGCCAGGGCACGGGCGGATCCGGATCGGCGGATGCGGGCTGTAGTTCGATCTGCCAAACGCCGTCATCGAGCCATTGGCCGTGCTTGTATCCCACTTTTTAGTAGGTAGCAATTTGACGCATGCCCATGGACTCGTGCAGGGCGATGCTGGCGGGATTGGGAATGGTGATGGTGGCGATCGCCACGCAGTAGCCCTGAATTGCCAGGGACCGAAAGAGGGCCGTATAGAGAGAACGTCCAATTCCGCAGCGGTGGTACTCGGGGTGCACGTACATGGTCAATTCGCACGACCACTGATAACCGGCGCGCGTCTTGAACGGGCTGGCGTAAGCGTAGCCCGCGATTTCGCCATCGTTGCCGCATACCAGCCACGGCATACGCTCCGAGACGGAGCGTATGCGACCGCGGAATTCGGCCAGCGACGGCGGTTCGGATTCATATGAAATGATCGTTTCACGGACCACGGGAGCGTAGACCGTGAGCATTTGCTCGGCGTCGGATTCGGAAGCGAGGCGGATCCGAGCGGACATGAAACTCCGGTGGAATATGAACCACGGTGGTGGAATGGGTATGGGCGGTTGGACCCGCAGACCTGAAGACACTGGGATTGGTGTGACGGACCTGGATGGCGATCAAGGCGAGGTATATACGTGCAGCAATTGGGACACTGATAGATTGGGGCGCAGCTTCCGATCTATCACGACCCTGACCTGCCAACCAACGAAGGTGTGGTGCGCCAGGACCGTAGGCATGAGCGGGTCGGGCACCGTCAAGCGAAAGGCCCAGTCGGTTTCCTCCTTGGCGGCGAGGATCGCGGGCCGCTGCAAGACCTCGCAGCGTTCGATGACCCTGGCCTGCTTGCTTCCCGAACGTTCCCAACGCATCAGCTCGACGCGCAACTCGCGCGCTTTGAAATCCGAGCGGGCTTTGACCGAAAGGCTGCCGGATACGGTCCCGCCGTTGGCCGCCTGCGCCGAGTCCAGGGACAAATCAAGAATGACATTGCGATAAGTTCTGATGGCCTGGAGCTCTTCGGACAGCGGTTCACCGCCCGACTGGGCGACGCCGGAGCGGCTGAAAACGACCAGTTCCTGCTCGCAGTGGGCCGCCCGCCTCCGGGCAAAATCAGCCAACCATCCGTCACCCGCTGGCAGCCAGTCGGCGCGGGTCAATATCGACGCTGACAGTTCCCACGAGATGCGGGCATACTTTCCCTTGACCGTCGGCGGGGCCGCGTCCGGCAACTTGAGGCGCACCGGGTACCGTCGCGGCACGCCTTCTTCCATCGCCACGTCTTCCGCGAACACCTCATCAATATGAGCGGGGCCGCCGGGGTTTCTGGACCCCCGACGGCCGGGCAGCATCATCTGGGGTACGGCGTCGCGAGCGGAATCGACCCGCAACAACTCGATCTTGGACAACCGCAGTAGGCCCAGGGCCGCCACGAAAGAAACGTGAGGGGTTACCTGAACCTCGACATCCAGAATGTCCCCGGCGTAAAGCGGACGTGAGTCAATAGCTACGCTGATATCGGCGGTGGGCGATGCGGATTGCCGGAGCATGAGGCAAAAACCGGCTCCATCGTCGACGAACGACGCGAGCGGCGTCCCAGCAGTTTCAGGAGGAGCGGATCGCCGTAATGGCCTCGTCAGCGGATACGATGTCCGCCTGGCGGTTGAGGATACGGCCGATGAGAAAGTCGTGCACGTCCGGCTCGCTGTCGGCGCAGCAGTCCTCCACGATATAAAGGCGATAATCGCGGTCGGCGGCCAAGCGGGTGGTGGACAGTACGACACCACTGGTCGCATATCCCAGCAAGATGATGGTGTCGATATTGTTTGCCGTCAGCGCAACGTCCAAGCCTGTGCCAAAAAGCGCATTGACCCGGTGTTTGCCCACGACCACGTCGCCGTCGAGCGGGCGGACATCCGGGTGGATGATGGAAACCGGGTCAAATACCGCCGGCTGACCCGAGGCTTTGCGGGCGCTGAACGTCTTGTTGCGCTGGCTGATTTCGGGATAACCGGGCCGGAAAACCGTGGCGCAGTAGCAGACCATCAACCCACCCTCACGGGCGGCTGCTTGCAGGCCGACCGTGCGCGCTACCACGCCGCGATCCACGGCGTGGGGCAGGTTGCCCATGGCGTCGGCGTAGAAGTCGGCGATGAGGAGGGCGGTGGTTTCTCGGTCGATCGTAAAGTCAGCCATGGCAGTCCCCTAGTTGGCGGCGGCCAGACGGCGCGCGGTCCCATTAACGCGGGCGACCGCTTCGTCCACGTCGGCGGAGGAGATGTGCCGGTGGGTCACCATTCGGAGTGATTGCTCGCGGCTGTGGCTGACCAGGACACCGTCCTCTCGCAGGGCGGCAATGACCTCGCGGGCCTCGCCGACTTTCTCGCGATCGACCTCGAAAATGACGATGTTGGTGTGGATGCTGTCTGGATCGACTGCCAGGCCGTCGATATCGGCGAGGCCGGCGGCCAACCGGCGGGCATTGGCGTGATCGTCGGCGAGGCGCTCAACCATCGTATCGAGGGCGACAAGGCCGGCCGCGGCGAGAACACCGGCCTGGCGCATGCCTCCGCCTACCATCTTGCGCCACTTGCGGGCGCGGGTGATGAACTCTTCCGAGCCGCAGAGCACGGAACCTACCGGACAGGACAAAGCCTTGGAGAGGCAAAAACTCACGTCGTCAACGTCTTTGGTGAGCTCGGCCACCGGAACCTCAAGGGCCACTGCGGCGTTGAAGATGCGCGCGCCATCCAGGTGTACCGCCGCACCCGCGGCGTGGGCGACGTCAACGACTTCCCTGGTGTCCTGCGGGGTCATCACGCCGCCGCTGCAGCGATTGTGAGTGTTCTCCAGGCACACCAGGGTGGTGGCCGGAACGTGGATGTTGGAAGCGTCGCGGACGGCCGCTGCCACATCCTCCGCCGCGATACGCCCGTTGGAGGCGTTGGGGACGAGGCGGATCTGGGCGCCGGCCAGGGCGGTGGGTCCAGCGGACTCGTTCCAGAACATGTGGGCTTCCTGGCCCATGATCATCTCATCGCCGCGACTGCACCAGGTGAGAGCGGCGATCAGGTTGCTCATGGTGCCGCTGGCGGTCAGGAGGCCTGCCTCCTGACCCAGCAACTCGGCGGCACGTTCCTGAAGAGCGTTGATCGAGGGATCTTCCCCGAAAACATCATCGCCGACTTCGGCTTCGGCCATCGCCCGGCGCATCTCGTCGGTGGGGTGGGTAACGGTGTCGCTGCGCAGGTCGATGACAGCCATGGAGCCTCCAAAGTCGGTAGATATTCTCGGTTTGGGCCGCAGGATTCCGGGGCCGGCGCCATTCTAGCACAACGGATAATGGCGGCTGCCGGGTCACCCATTCTCGGAACCTGCTATCATGTTTGCACCTACAGTATCAGCACAAATTTAGCCGGAGGCGGCAACATGCGACAAAGCGCGGTCAGTTTCATAGCCAAGGGAATGACCTTCGAGGGCATCATCGGTTTGCCGGACGGCGAGGGGCCGTTTCCCGGCGTGGTGATGTGTCATCCACACCCGCTGAACGGCGGAAGCATGGACAACAACGTGGTGGCAGCCGTCACCTTCGGGCTGGCCGACGCCGGCATCGCGTCGCTGCGGTTCAACTTCCGCGGTGTGGGTAACAGCCAGGGCGAACACGCGCAAGGGGGAAAGGAACACGAAGAGACGCTGGTGGCAATGGACTTCCTGGGAGCCTTGCCTGACGTGAACGACGACCGGATCGGGCTGGGCGGCTATTCTTTCAGCACGCGAGTCATCTGCGCGCACAAGCAGTTGTACCAGAAGCCCAGGGCCATCGCCCTTGTAGCTCCGTCCCTGGAAGCAATCACCGACAGCCCGCTCCAGTCGGACAAGACGCCGCGCATGATTATCACCGGCGACCGGGACCGGCTGGTCAACTCCGACGGCGTCGACGAGCAGCTGGGCAAGTTCAACCCTCCCGCCGATTATCACGTGGTGGCCGGCGCCGACCACTTCTGGGTGGGGCAGGAGCATCAAATGGCTGAAAAGGTGGTGCAATTCTTCGTGGACCATTTGGCCAAACCATAACCCATGTCCCGGTCGCGGAGAGATCAAACGCCGATTTATCGGGACTGGACCCTGCTGCAGCTGGCGGCGTTAGCCCTGGCCCTGGACCAACTGACCAAGTTTGTGGTGCGGCAGACTCTGGAGTGGCATTACTCTTGGCCGGCATACGGCTTTTTTCGCTTTACCCACGTGCAAAACACGGGCAGCGCCTTCGGACTGTTCCAGGACCAGAACCTTCCGTTACTGATCGTTTCCCTGGTCGGCGTGGCGGTGCTGGCGTACATCTACCGGAGCCAGGAACGGCCCGGCCTCCTGATGCGAGTCAGCATCGCGCTGATGCTGGGCGGGGCATTGGGAAACCTCTTTGACCGGATGTGGCAGGGCCATGTGACCGATTTCATCGACATTGGACCATGGCCGGTGTTCAACTTGGCCGACTCTTCCATAGTGGTCGGGTTGATCATCATGGCCTGGGTGTTGGTGGTGAATCGGGACCAATCCGCCAGAGCTGTTGCGGATAACCCGCCCGCCTACGCAACCTGCCCGGTGTGCGACGGCATTATGATCAGCCTGCCCAACGGAGCGCGCTGCGCGGACTGCGGTGTTCGGGAGCGCATCCTCGTATCCCAGGAGCGCGGGCGGTGAGCGCCGGCGAAAACGGAGCCGGCATCGGGGACCATTACGAGTTCGTCGTGGGCGGCGATTGGCAACGAGCGAGGTTGGACGCCTGGCTGGCTCAACTGCCGGAGCTGTCCGCCGCCGGCCTTTCGCGCAGTCGCCTGCAGGCTTTGGCAACCAACGGGCTGATCACCGTAAATGGAGGCGTTGCGCGTGCCGCCCAGCGGATCCGACCTCAGGACGCGATAATAGTGCGCGTGCCGCCGGCACGATCTCCGGCCGACCTGATCCCGCAGGACATGCCGGTACCCGCGGTCTTCGAGGACGAGCACCTCATCGTGGTGGACAAACCGGCCGGCCTCCCAGTCCATCCGGGACCGGGGCACCCTGACGGCACACTGGTCAACGCGCTGCTGGCGCAATGCCCTGACATACGCGGGATTGGCGGCGAGCTGCGACCCGGCATCGTGCATCGGCTGGACCTCAATACTTCAGGCCTGATGGTGGTTGCGAAAACGCAGCAGACGCACCAACGGCTCACCGAGCAGATGAAAAACCGCGAAATCCTCAAAGAGTATCGCGCAATTAGCGTAGGGTTGGCTACTCCGGATTCAGGGACGATCGACGCACCGATCGGCCGGGATCCGCGCCACCGGCAGAGAATGGCTGTGGACGCGGGGGGGCGTGCGGCGCGTACCCATTACGAAACCCTCGAGGAGTTGCCGGGACACACGCTGCTCAATCTCGTACTTGAAACGGGCCGAACGCATCAAATCCGAGTACACCTGGCATACCTGGGTTACCCATTATTGGGCGACGGGGTATACGGGAACGCGAGCACGTTAACGGACCGACAGTTCCTGCATGCGGCGCGTCTGGGTTTCCGGCATCCCGTGACCGGCGCGTGGATGGAACACTGCGCCGATCTGCCCGGAGACTTGTCGCCGGCCCTAGCAGCACTGCGAGGGTAGCCGTGAATGATCAACAAACCCCATGTTTCGGGTTTCCGATGGTGCGCTATAATCTGATGACATCCATCCACAGATATTGAAGTACGTAGAACAGGCAACCGGAACATGACCACTAACTCACCCACCGGCCCCGGCGAACTTCCCACCGATTTCATACGCAGCATAATCAGCGAAGACCAGGCCGCCGGAGCTTACGACGGGCGCGTGGTAACCCGATTTCCGCCCGAGCCGAACGGCTACCTGCATATCGGACACGCCAAGTCGATCTGCCTGAATTTCGGCGTCGGCGAGCAGTACAAAGGCGCGCGATGCCACATGCGGTTCGACGACACCAATCCGACGCGTGAGGACATCGAGTACGTAGAAGCTATCCTCGCCGACGTGAAGTGGTTGGGGTTTGACTGGGGCGCTAACCTGTTCTACGCGTCTGACTATTTCAAGCAGCTGTACCAGTACGCTGAACAGCTGATACGGGACGGCAACGCGTACGTGGACAGCCTGACGGCGGACGAAATCAGGGAGTTTCGCGGAACGCTGACCGAACCGGGCAGGGAAAGTCCCGATCGCAACCGACCCGTCGAAGAAAGCCTCGACCTCTTCCGGCGGATGCGTGCCGGCGAGTTCGAGGACGGCAAGTACGTACTGCGGGCCAAGATTGACATGGCGTCGTCGAACCTGAACATGCGGGATCCGGTGCTGTATCGCATTCGCCATGCGGAGCACCACCGAACCGGGAACGACTGGTGCATATACCCGATGTACGACTACGCGCACTCGCTGTCCGATTCGATCGAGGGCATCACCCACTCCTTGTGCACGCTGGAGTTCGAAGATCACCGACCGCTGTACGACTGGTGCCAGGAAGTGCTTGGAGTATACCGGAGCCGTCAGATCGAGTTCGCGCGGCTCAACATGACGCACACTGTGATGAGCAAGCGCAGGTTGCGGCAACTGGTTGAAGAGGGCCACGTGGCGGGATGGGACGATCCACGGATGCCCACGCTGAGCGCCCTCCGGCGGCGAGGGTACACCCCAGAGTCAATCCGCGACATGTGCGAGCGCGTGGGAGTGGCCCGACGCAACACCATGACCGAACTCGGGTTGCTCGAGCACTGTCTGCGGGAGGACCTGAACCGCAGGTCTCCCAGGCGCATGGCCGTATTGCACCCGTTGAAGGTGGTAATCACGAATTATCCGAAAGTCGGGACTGAAGAGTTTAAGGCGATCAACAACCCTGAAGATGAAACCATGGGGACACGGAGCGTATCCTTTGGCCACGAGGTGTACATTGAACGGGACGACTTCATGGAAGACCCACCCCGTCGGTTCTACCGGCTGGCGCCAGGACGCGAGGTGCGACTGCGCTACGCCTGCCTGATCACATGCACCGACGTTGTGAAGGACGACCAGGGCGAAATTGTAGAAGTCCATTGCACTTACGATCCCGAAAGCCGGGGGGGTAACGCGCCCGATGGGCGGCGGGTCCAGGGCACGATCCACTGGGTATCCGCGGCCCACGCCATACCGATGGAAATTCGTCTGTATGACAACCTGTTCACGGAATCCGATCCGGGTGGAAGCGACACCGATTTTCTGGACCTGATCAACCGGGACTCGCTGGAAACGGTGACCGCCATAGGAGAGCCCGCCCTGGGCACGGCAGAGGCCGGAGACCGATTCCAATTCGAGAGATTGGGGTATTTCTGCGCCGACACGGATTCCCGACCCGGGGCTCCGGTATTCAATCGAACCACAACGCTGCGCGACACGTGGGCCCGCATCAGCCAACGGGACGGGTAGTCCGCCGATGGCTGCGGCCGTTTGTCCACAACGCTGCGCCGCCAGTATTTGACCAAACAGATCCGTCCCGGGCTCCGCTAAACCGACCGGGACGGCGATACGAGGAGGCCAACCGCCGTGTCCGCGCCCGTACGCGTTCGTTACGCGCCCAGCCCCACCGGCAACCCGCATATCGGCAACATCCGCACCGCCATGTTCAACTGGCTGTTTGCCCGTCGGAACGGCGGGCAATTCGTCGTGCGGGTGGAGGATACCGACCAGGGCCGAATTACGGAAGGTGCGGTGGACCACATCCTGGACGGACTGGAGTGGCTAGGAATCGACTGGGACGAAGGCCCGCGAGTAGGCGGCCCCTACGGACCTTACTTCCAGTCCGAGAGGCTGGAGCGTTACCATAAGGCAGCCGAACGGCTGATCGCCTCTGGCAACGCGTACCGCTGCTACTGCCCGCCCGAGCGGGTCGCGGAGTTGCGCAAGGAACAGGCCCGCAACAAACAACGGCAAGGATACGACAGCCACTGCCGATACCTGTCGGACGATGAGCGGCGGATCAAAGAGGCGGAGGGCGTGCCCTCGATCCTGCGCTTCGCCATGCCCCAGACCGGTGTAACCTCCGTGGACGACTCGATTCGCGGGCACGTGGAATGGCAGAACGACCTCACCGACGACTTCGTGCTGGTAAAGTCCGACGGCTTCCCGACTTACCACATGGCGGTGGTGGTGGATGACCACGCAATGGAGATCTCCCACGTGCTTCGGGCGGAAGAGTGGCTGCCCAGCACGCCGCGCCACGTGCAGCTGTACCGGTCGTTGGGATTGGAGATGCCAACCTTCGGCCACCTGCCTATGATCCTGGGGTCAGATCGGGCGAAGCTGTCGAAACGACACGGCGCCACGTCCCTCATGGAGTACCGCGACGACGGATTTCTGCCGGAGGCGCTAATTAACTTCATGGCCCTTCTCGGGTGGTCTCTGGACGGAGAGACCGAAGTGATGACGGTGGACACCATTCGGGACAACTTCACCCTGGAGCGGGTGGGCAAGCCGGCAGCGATCTTCGACCTGGACAAGCTACAGTGGATGAATGGCGTGTACATCCGCCAAACGGACTACGAAAACCTGGCTGACCGCATCGTGCCGTTCCTGGAGCAGGAGTATTCCACGCGGTTATTGCCAATCGATCGGGATTACCTGCTGCGAATCGTCCCGCTGGTGCAGGAACGGCTCAAGACCCTGTCGGAAGCCCCGGACATGCTGTCCTATTTCTTCAAAGAATCGTTGGACTATAACCCGGCCAGCCTGATCCAGCGAGGCATGGATTCAGAAGGCACGCACGCGGCGATAACACGGGCCAAGTCCGACCTGACATCAGTGCCGGCCACCGAATTTGATCACGAAAATCTTGAAAATATTCTGAGAGCGACCAGCAAGGATCTCGAATTGTCAGGGCGGCAGTTCTTCGGTGCTCTGCGGACAGCGATAACCGGGCGCACGGCAACCCCGCCGCTTTTCGAGATGATGGAAGTGATGGGACCCCAGCGGGTGTTGCGGCGGCTCGGAGCGGCGGCGGAAAGTCTGAAAACTTTTTAGTCAGGTTTTTGATTGACGGGCAAGGGCTGACCGCAATGGGGGCAGACCTCTCCGGTTGACGGGGGCTCCGGTTGACCGGCTTCGGCCTCGTCGAGTGCGTTCGCTTCCGAGAGCCCGGCGCTCAATATGCCAGCCGGCAGAGCGAACAACCCGATTCCCAGGACGGCTATGACGGCTGCCAGGAGGCGGCCAGCCGGAGTTATGGGCACCGTATCACCGTAACCCACAGTCGTCAGGGTGGCCACGCCCCACCACATCGCGGCAGGGATACTGGGGAATTCGTCGGGTTGGGCCCTGGTCTCGGCGAAGTACATCAACGAGGCCGCTATAACCAGCACAAGCATCAACCCGCACACGGTGGCTACAAGCTGGCTTCCTCTTTGTCGCACCACGCCGGCGATGCGGCGTCCGGCCGGGAAGTAGCGGGCAAGTTTGACCTTACGGGTGAGAAGCCGCACCGTGAGCAGGAACGAGAGGCTGGGGCCGTAGCCAGTAGCCAACAGCATAGCCGCGGCGACGGCTGACGGGGCCAGGGCGGCCAGGTCGATCAATGCGATCGGGGACCTGACATGTCGCCACCGTACCCCCCAAGCCGGACTATTAGGGTCCTCCTCGGGCGCGACCCACAGGCGAAACGCGAACTCTGCCACAAAAACCGCGACCGCGATGTATTCGATGACGTGAAACCAGGGGCCGTACCGGGGCCTCAGGTGGGGAACGGTCCACAGGATCAACGAAGCGGAGTTGATGACGATGATCGCAAGGAGGCCGGTTTCAACTAAACCAAAGCCAAGGTGAAATGCGCAGAAGCATGGGGTAAAGTTGTAGGGGAGTTGGGTTAATCCGTCTTGGAGTGAGAGAGGGGATGGTGATGGGGGTGAGGGAGATGGAGCGGTTCCTGGAACAGTGGCAACTGGATGCCAGGGATTTGCGCCGGCGGATGATTCGGTCGCCGACGCCCCGGGAGCGGGAACGGTGGTTACGCCCTGTTGCTGCTGGCCCAAGGTTGGACGGGTTCGGCGATGGCCGAGGCCCTGGAACGGGACCCCCACACCATTGGCCGATGGGCCGCCGCCTTCGGCGAGGACGGTCCCGCAGCCTTGATTTTCGAGCAGTCCGGGGGTTCCCCCCCGCCCTCGGTGAGGCGCAGCGGGCGGAGTTGAGGGCAGCAGTGCAGGAGTTGCCCGCCAAGTCGGACATCGGTCTGGCCAACTGGAACTGGAAAGTGGTGCGGCAGTTTGTCCTGGAGCGGTTCGGCATCAGCCTGAGCCGCAGCAGTTGCCTGAACTATCTGCACCGGCTGGGATTCGTGCTCCAGCGCCCCAAGAAACGACTGGTCAAGGCTGACGAGCAGAAGCGGGAGTCCTTCGTGGCGGAGTATGCCGCCCGGTGGGACGAGGCGCACCGGTCCGAGGCCAGGATCTTCTTCGCTGACGAGGCCCATTTTCGGGCGGACGCCGAGTTGCGGGGCAAGTGGGTGGTCCAGGGAGCGCTGGCCTTGGTGGACTCCAGCAGCCCGCGCTATGGCGAAAAGGCCAGCTATTACTCGGCGGTGTGCCTGGAGACCGGGGAAGTGGAGTGGATGGAGCTGGAAGGGAACAGCAACTCAGAAACATCGGCCGTGTTCCTGAGACAGTTAAGAGAGCAGCACGCCGGGCCGCTGAATGTGATCTGGGACAACGCACCGGCGCACCGTGGCGAGTCGGTGCGGCAGTACCTGCGGGCGCCCGGCCTGGGCTTGCGGCTGATGAACCTGCCGAGTTACAGCCCGGACTTCAACGCCGATGAGGCGGTCTGGGGCTGGGTGAGGGAGGAAGCGACCGGGAACCTGTGCCTGGGGACCAAGTCCCTGGTGCAGGAAAGGGTCGGAAACTTCCTTGCCTCGCTGGCCAGCCGGAAAGAGGAGGTGAAACGGCGCTGCCGCACCGTCCTGCAATCAAGGGCCGAAGGGCTGCTGCGGGACTCCCAGCCCCCTTCCCAACCCACGGCAAATGCACATCCCACCTTGGCTTTGGTTTAGTACTCGATCAAACTTGTATAGGCAGATGAGGGACGAAACGGGCTATGGTTGCTACGCTGGTGGTGAAACAGCGGTGCGGAGGTGTGGCATCCATGGTTGCGGAGAAATACGCGGTACGGTTGTCGGCGGAAGATCGGGACCAACTGGAGCGGTTGATCCGTAGTGGGCAGCGCTCCGCTCGAGTGATCAATCGGGCGCGCATTCTGCTCAAGACTGATGAGGGCTGGAGCGCCTTCCAGGTGGCCGCGGCCCTGGACACGTCGCCGCGCACGGTGTTCCGCACCAAACTGCGGTACGCCGAGGAAGGATTGGACGGTGCGCTACACGACCACCCCCAAGCCAATCGGTATCGCAAGCTGGATGATCGGGGTGAAGCCCATCTGATTGCCCTGGCGTGCAGCGACGCTCCCGAGGGCCATGACCACTGGACCCTGCGTTTGTTAGCCGACAAGGTAGTGGAATTGGGCTTGGTGGTGTCGCTGTCCCACGAGACGGTAAGGCTCAGGCTGAAAAAAACCCCTCAAACCCTGGCGGAAGCAGCAGTGGTGCATCTCCCGGATGAACGGGGAGTTTGTGGCGGCCATGGAGGACGTGCTGGACCTCTATGCTGAACCCTACGACCCCCACCGGCCGGTGGTGTGCTTCGACGAGACCTCCACCCGGCTGCTGGCCGACGTGCGAACTCCGCTGCCCGCCCCGCCAGGACGGCTGCGGCGGCAGGACTACGAGTATCGTCGCGGCGGCACCCGCAATCTGTTCCTGGCCTGTGAACCCCTGGCTGGCTGGCGCCACGTGGCGATCACGGAACGACGCACCATGCAGGACTTCGCCCACCAGATGCGCTGGCTGATGGACGTGGCCTACCCTGATGCTCCGGTGGTTCGAGTGGTGCTCGACAATCTGAACACTCACCGCATGGCGTCCCTTTACGAGACCTTCCCGGCGGCTGAGGCCAGGCGCATCGTGAAGCGGCTGGAGTTTCACCACACGCCCAAACACGCCAGCTGGTTGAACATGGCGGAGATCGAATTCAGCGCGTTGGGTCGCTCCTGCCTCAAGAGGAGAAATCCCGACGCCGACGCCCTGCAACGCCAGATCACCGCCTACGATACCCAACGCAACGCAGCGGGGATCACCATCAACTGGCGGTTCAGCACCCACGATGCCAGAGCCAAACTCCATCGTTTCTACCCCTGCTTTTCCAGCATTGACTGAGTACTAAACTGAAGCCAAGGTGAAACCCGCATTGGCGTTGGGTAGAATTGACGGTGGTTGAGTTGGTCGGTGAACAAATCAGAGTTGGGGGTTGCTGTTGGGCATGATGGAGATGGAGCCACTGCTGGAGCGGTGGCGAATGGATGAGGCTGAGGTACGACGGCGGATGTATCGGGCTCCGACGCCACGGGAGCGGGAAAGGTGGCACGCGCTGTGGCTGCTGGCGCAGGGTTGGACCGCGGCGGCGGTGGCGCAGGCGTTGGAAAGGGATGCCCACACCATTGGCCAATGGGCCGAGGCATTCTCGGAAGGCGGTCCGAGGGCGCTGGCTTTTGAGCAGTCGGGAGGTTCCCCCCCGCGCTGAACGGGGAGCAGCAGGCCGAGTTGAAGACGGCAGTGCAGGAATTGCCGTCGCAGGCGGGCATAGAACTATCCAACTGGAACTGGAAGGCGGTGCGCCGGTATGTAGGCGACCGCCTCGGGTTGGTACTGAGCCGGAGCAGCTGCCGGAACTACCGGCACCGGTTGGGGTTTGTGCTGAAGCGGCCCAAGAAGCAATTGGTCAAGGCGGACCCAGTGCGGCGGGAAGCCTTTGTGTCGGAGTATGCCGCCCTGAGGGTGGCGGCACGACGGACTGGGACCAAGATATTCTTCGTCGACGAGGCCCACTTTCGGGCGGATGCGGATCTGCGGGGCAAGTGGGTGCTGAAGGGAGAACCGGCCTTGGTGGACTCCACCAGCCCGCGACGTGGCGAGAAGGCCAGCTACTACTCGGCGGTGTGTCTGGAGACCGGCGAGGTGGAGGTGATGGAACTCGATGGCAACAGTAATGCGACTACCTCCACCGCCTTCCTGCGGCAACTGCGGGCGCGGCACACCGAACCACTAACGGTGATTTGGGACAATTCGCCAGCCCATCGGGGCGACGTGCTGCGAGCTTACCTGACCACGCCCGGCTTGAACCTGCGCCTGGTGAACCTGCCCAGCTACAGCCCGGACTTCAACGCCGACGAAGCGATTTGGGGTTGGGTCCGCCCGGAGGTGACCGCGAACTTGTGCCTGGGGACCAGGGCCGCGGTTCAGGAGAAGGTGGGCGACTTTTTCGCGAACTTGGATGGCCGACGGGAGGAAGTCAAGTGCCGATGCCGAACCGTCCTCCAGGCTCGCGCGGCAGAACTGACCGGCAGCGCCCAAGCCGATTTTTACGGCCCTGCGAATGTAGAATTCACCTTGGCTTCAGTTTAGTGAACCTGTACCTAGTGAACCTGCCCAGTTACAGCCCGGACTTCAACGCCGACGAGGCGATATGGGGTTGGGTACGCCAGGAGGTGACCGCCAACTTGTGCCTGGGGACCAAAGCCGCGGTGCTGGAGAAGGTGGGCGACTTTTTCACCGCCCTGTCCAGCCGACGTGAGGAGGTTAAACGCCGATGCCGAGCTGTACTGCAAGCGAAAGCAGACGAATTAATTGGCAGCACCCAAGCCGATTTTCTCCTCCCCGCCAATGTAGATTTCACCTTGGCTTCGGTTTAGGAAGGACGCCCGGTTTTGCTTTAGAGGGTGTCTAAAAAGGTTGAAATTGGGGTAGAGGTATCCAGGCGTGATAAGGGTGTTGGTCGTAACGTGGGGGTATGAAACGATTAGCCTATCCCAGCGACCTCAGCGACCGAGAATGGCAACTGCTCGAGCCCTTGCTGCCACCGCCCAAACCGGGCGGCCGACCGATCACCTACCCCCGGCGGGAGATCGTCAACGCCATCCGCTACGTGCTGCGCACTGGATGCTCCTGGCGGATGCTGCCCCATGACCTGCCGCCGTGGCGCATCGTGTTCCATTACTTCAGTACCTGGCGTCGTGATGGCGCCTGGCAACGGGTACATGACGTCCTGCACGCCGAGCTGCGCCAGGCCCAGGGTCGCCAGGCCAGTCCCAGCGCGGCCATCATCGACAGCCAATCGGTGAAGACCACGGAAAAAGGGGGCCCAGAGGCTACGACGCCGGCAAGAAGGTGAAGGGCCGCAAGCGCCACATCGTGGTGGATACCCTGGGGCTGCCGCTGGCGGTGGCAGTGCATCCCGCCGACATTCAGGACCGGGACGGCGCCCGATTGGTGCTGGCCCGACTGCTGGGCCGTTTCCCTCGACTACAGCTGATCTGGGCTGATGGGGCCTACGGCGGCAAATTGGTAGAGTGGGCCAGGACGGTGGGCGGCTGGACCCTGGAGTTGGTGCGGCGCCCAGCACAGCAGCATACCTTTCAGGTCCTGCCCCGGCGGTGGGTCGTGGAACGCACCTTCGGTTGGCTGAACCTGCAACGGCGGTTGAGCAAGGACTACGCAGCATGGTGTGAAACCACCGAAATCTGGATTTACATCGCAATGACCGGCCTCACCCTGCGCAGACTGGCCCGCCTTCCCCATTTTTAGACACCCTCTAAGAGGTCCAATGGGCAGCAAGACCCCGGATTGGGGTTCCAGCAAGGCATAGACTTTGCGGCGCAACCGAACGCCAACGACGGTTTGCATGTTGGGAGCTTTGTCAATACTCGTTCAGCGACGATTCGGCCGGTCAGGTCGGCTATAGCTTGCGTTTCCGGTATGGGATGGGCCGAGGACTCGGGCCCCAGATTGCCGGGATCGACGCGCAAGCAAACATAACATTCCATCGGCAGGACCGCCACGCTCGCATCGAGACGACCGGGGCAGGATCCCTTGGAATAATTTCTAAATACAATCAAAAATATCCGCTTTTTTGGGTTGACACCAATTCGGTCAGGGGTTGTAAAGTAGTCCCTATGATACCGACCATAACCACAGTCGGATTGACTCGTGGAATGGCCGCATAAGGCCTACCAATAGCCTCTCCCATTTTCCATGCGGAGACATACAGACGGGTGGACGCGGTGATTTGGGGACGAGCATCAATGCCAATACAGTTGATTAGGAGCGATTGAGTGATGACGGTAAGCGCTGTAAAAATTATCAGCGACGGAGTGTTCAAAGTCGACGGTGGATCGAGTTTCGGGCCGATACCCAAAATGATGTGGGAAAACTTGGTATCGACCGACCGCAAAAACCGGGTAACGATGGGCCTCAATTGCCTGTTGATCGAGTGCGCCGGCAAGAAGATCATCGTGGACACCGGCGTAGGCCCCAAGGATAACTTTCGCGACAAGGAAATGTACGGGCTCGTCCCCAGCCGACTGATGCGGAGCCTGAAAGGGCTGGGTTTGGGGCCGCGAGACATCGATGCGGTGGTGCTCTCCCACCTGCACTTCAGCCATGCCGGCGGCGCGACCCGCATGGACCGCTTGGGAGACATGGTGCCCTCCTTCCCCAAAGCGACCTATTACGTGCAGCGAGCGAGTTGGGAAGACGCGCACAATCCTTCGTTGCGCAACGCCGATGCCTTCCGGGTAGAAGATTTTTCACCGATAGCTGATCGGGGCCAACTGGAACTGCTGGACGGAGACACCGAGTTGTTTCCCGGTCTGAGCCTGATCGTGACGGATGGACACTGCCTGGGACACCAGATAGCGGTGTTCGCCTACGGCGGCGAGCGGGTGGTGTACCTCGGCGATTTGGTCCCGACTCCACATCACCTGGGCCTGACCATAATCTCGTCGTTCGACTACGAGCCTGAGACCACGCTCGAACAGAAGCGCATCATCCTGGGCGATGCCGAGCGCCAGGGGCACCTACTGGTCTTCTCCCATGGGCACGAGACCAGGGCGGGTTACCTGGAACGCCGGCAAGATATGAGCTACCTGCGCCCAGTGGAGTTTTAGTCCCGGGCACAGGCGGCCGCCACACGCCGGGTTTAGGTCGAATTGGCGCATCCGCCGAATACGGCGGCAACGGTACTGTCGAGCCAGCTACCGTGATCCGGTAGTGTAGGGCGTGTCACCCAGAGGATGTTCAGCCCACTTGCCGGCTTCTACCGAAGCAAGGAAGTCGGCTACCAGTTGATTGAACAGGGCGGGTTCTTCGAGATTGATGGCGTGGCCGCACTGCGGCAGGACGGCCAGTCCGCTGCGAGGGATGGCCCGTTTCACCATGATTGAAGGCTCGACGCAGGGGTCGTCCTCGTCGCCGATCATGATGAGAGTGGGCACCTGCAGCTGGTTCAATTGGGGGATCAGCTGGTCGATGGTTGGCCGGCGCAACTGGACCCCGCGGAAGGTATAGGCCGAGCCACGGGCGTTGTGTCCGAAGAGCAGCCGCATGAATTCCTCGTACCCGCGCGGGTCTTTTCGCTGCAACTGCACGCGGGTGGGGCCGCTACCGTAGTCTTTCATCACCGGGGGAGTACCTTCGGCGAGAAGTCGGGCGGCCATCGCTTCACCACCAGTGCGGAAAGCCTCATTGTGGGTGGTGCCGGAGCCAGCCGAGGCAACGATGATGGCGCGACAACGTTCGGGGTAGCGCAACGCGAAGTTGAGGGCGACATTTCCGCCCATGGACAGTCCGCCGATGTACGCTTGGTCCAGTCCCAGGTGGTCCATGAGCCGGCGTAGATCTTCGATGGTGATGTCCTGAGAGTAGGCCTCCGGGTCAGTGGGCACATCGGAGGGAGGGTATCCCCGGTCGTTGTAGGTGATCACGCGGTAACGGTGGCTGAAGTAACGCACCTGCTGTTCCCAGCTCTCATAGGAACCGGCGAACTCGTGGCTCCAGATGAGCGGGAAGCTCTCGCCGGTGGACTGGTAGAAGATCTGAACGCCGTCGGAATCAAAGGTAGGCATCTATAGCTCCAGCTTGGGTAATAGGGCTTTGGTCGGCGGTGGTCAGCGATGTCGCCGGAAGAGGCGCCAAACCGGTACGCTGAAGCCTGGGAGGAGATCGCCGCCGTCCAGCACCTCGTCCTCGCCCAGCATTTCGGGATCCCGTCCCGGGCGGTAGCGGGTAACTGCGGTGTGTTCGGGGTCGCCGTACCAGACTTCCTGACTGCCGAAGTCCAGCCACATCTGGGCACGGTCCGCAACCATGCGGGGGGTGTCGCTGAGTGATTTAATCTCGACGGCCAGGTCAGGCGCACGATCGGGATATCCCTCAGCGGTCTCGCCTGGGTGCCCCGGGGCGAACCAAGCCACGTCCGGTGCGCGAACTGTGTCAGGGTTCGATTCCAGTCGATACCCATGGTTATCGCCGACGGTTCCGTGGTCATGTTCGTCGGCATAGTTGCCGATCGCGGTGCCAAATCTGGACGACACTACGCCATGCTCTTTGCCCGGTGGCGGCATTTTTTCGGTCAACGCTCCTCTCACCAACTCATACCGATACCCGTCGTCTGGCATCCGCAGCAACTCATCCGCAGTAATCAATTTCTGGGTAGTTGTCATATCGCACCGGTCCGTTAGATATGCCCGTTCACTGAATTCTAGCACGCACGGCCCCTCCACCCGATTGGGCGGAGGGGCCGCATTGCCAGAAAATTGGGTCGTGTCTACTAGTTGGGGGTGAGGGCCAGGGATCGGATTTCGCCGAACTCCTTCTGGAGCTTATCCCAGGTGTCCCCGCCGTCGCTGCTGACATAGACGTACCCGTAGATGCTGGCGGCTACCATGACGTCTGACACGTGGGGGCTGGCGGCAAACCAGTACACCACCGAGTTGGGCGTCGCGGACAACTGCGGAGCGTCCCAGGAGGAGCCTGCGTCGCGGGTGCGGCGGATGGCGCCCGTCACTCCGGGAATGGTGTCGCCGTTGCCGACGAACATGGTGCTGGGGTTGTCGGGTTTGATGACCATGCCGCGGCAGTAGGAACGGGTGTCCTCGGCATGGAAGCGCGGGAACTCGTGGAGTTCCCAGCTCTCTCCCTCGTCATTGCTGGTAGATATGCCGAAGGGTGTGGTGCAGTAGATAGCAGAGTCTGGGCCGGGCTTGAGGGCCATGCCGTGAATGTCGCCGTGGAACGGGTCGGGTCCGAGATCGGGCAGGCGCGTCCAGTTGTCTCCGCCGTCGAGGCTGCGATAAACGCCGTCCACCTCGATGCCGGCCCACACGGTCCGGGTATCGCGGGGGTCGACGATGATGTTGGTGGTCCGGGGAATTCCGATGGGGCAGGGCATGCGAACGCCGAGGTCAAGGGATTCCCAGCTCTTGCCGCCGTCGCGGGATCGGAAGGCGTTGGGCCGAGTGCCCACGAAGACGGTATCGGAGTCGTCAGGGTCGACCCCTACGGACCAGATCTGCAGGTCGTCCATGGGGGACTCGACGTACTCCCAGGTAAAACCGTTGTCGTCGGTGCGGAACAGGCCACTGTCGGTGCCGGCGTAAATGCGATGCCGGTTGTTGGGATCAGCTGCCAGCGCACGAATGTTGCATTCGGTGGGCAGCGGGTTGCGGATGCGGTTCCAGGATTCGCCGCCGTCGGGGCTGACGGAGAGGCCGCCACCCACGGTGCCGACGCTGATGGTGTAATTTCCGGCCATGATAACCTCCTCAACTGCGTGAAAAGCGTAACGCGGGGTACCAAACGGGCAACGTTGCGCCGCTGGCGAAATGATAGCACAACCGGCACGGGTTACCGCGCCGGGGACAAGTTAGCAGAGTAGTGAAAGTGGAGCAGCGGCCGAGCCTGGCGACCTTCGCGGACAACGTGCGAGCGCCGAGATACGCGATCCGAGCCATGGGAGGGTCGGCGATTGGCGTGGGGGAGTCCGCTCCCCGGCTGAAGTAGATCAGAAATTTGGGCGGTCGTTGCTGTCGGGGGTGTCGTAGCCGGGGCGTTCTATGGAGCCAAAGTTGGGGCGGACGTTCATCTCGCGCAGGCGGCGGACGCGCTCCTCGATGGGCGGGTGAGTCGAGAAGAGGCGTGCCATGGAGCGGCCGCTTAGCGGGTTGACGATGAACAGGTGGGATGCTGCCTCGTTGACCTTCATGGGACGGATCTCGCTGCCCATTTCGAGCTTTTCTAAAGCACGGGCCATGGCCTCGGGGTTGCCGCAGTTGTGGGCGCCGGTCTGGTCGGCCTGGAATTCGCGGGCGCGGGAGATGGCCATGCGGATGAAGGTTGCGGCGATGGGCATGATGATGGCGATGATGAGCAGGGTGATAATGTTGCCTCCGCCGCCCTCGTCGTCATCGTTGTGGCCGCCGAAACTGCTGAAGATGGCGGCGAACTGTGCTATGAAGGCCAGCATGGTGATCGCGCCGGCGATGGTGGCAACGACGGTCATGATCAAAGTGTCGCGGTTGCCGACGTGGGCCATCTCGTGGGCCATGACGCCGGCCAGTTCCTCGCGGGTGAGGATACGACGGATGCCGCTGGTAACGGCGACGGTGGCGTGCTGGGGATTGCGACCCGTGGCAAAAGCGTTGGGAGAAGGCTCGTCGATCTCGTACACCTTGGGCATGGGCATGTTGGCGAGGCGGGCCTGCTCGGCCACGAGTTGATACAGCTCGGGGTCATCGTCAGCAGTGATCGGCCGGGCGTGGGTCATGCTGAGAGCGATCTTGTCGCTGAACCAGTAGGCGCCAAAGTTCATCGCCAATGCAAAGATCACGGCGATAACGACACCGACCTCGCCACCAATGGCGGCCCCGATGAGCAGCAGTAGCCCGGTAAGAACCATGAGAAGGAAGAACGTTTTAATGTGGTTCATAGCCTTCACTCCGGCAGGTGGGCGTGAGCGGTGAATTACAAGATCATTTTATCATTGGGCGCGTGGCGCGAGAGGTAAGAAGCGCGGTGATCTTCGGGTTGATCCGGAGCCGTGTACTCCTTTTCGATTTCGGTGGTTGTCGTCAGTTTGGTGCATCAGAGCGCGGGGTTTCGAGTCCAGGGTGTCGGCGCTACGGCCAGAGAGCGTTGTGCTGCGAATTTGAGTGCCAAGCTTCCATGTCCCGACTCTCCGCAGTCTGCGAACGCGGCGAGATTGCCAAGCTGCGCTCGCAATGACCGCATTGGATAGCCGACACGGGGCGGAGGTCACACCCGCCGTGCTGGCGCACGCCCAACTCGTTGAAAATGGCGGACTTGGCGCAAACCAGCGTTGCATGTCCCGACTGTTGCCACAGATGCATCCGTGGACTTTTTGGCCGTGTTACCTGGACCCGATTACCCGACACTCCGATGTTGGATTAGCCGTATAGGCTAGCCGATTTCCGCCGTCGCGCGGTTGGCGGTCGGCAGGCGGGGTTTGCGCATGGCCCGGTCCGCCGTTTCAGGCTGGCCTGGCCGGCTGTACAGATATGATATAGTACACACGTTCGTTAGTAGGGAAGTTCAAAATCGCCAGTTCAAAAATAGCGTTGACGGATTCCGTAATCGGTTGACTGGAGATTTTCGGGACCTGAGTCCGGGGTGCCTAGCTCGAAACGATTCCTAAACTTCCAGCCGTCTCCAGTCAGGGAACACCTCGGGAGCACGGTAGGTTTCAGCCGTGCACCCATCGTCCACTGAGTTTCGCAATTATCTCATGCACAGCCCTGTGCCGGTCGTGTCGCCTCACTCGTGTACAATGAGAGTAAGACACGGAGCGCGAAGCACCCAAGCAACAAAGGGGACAATATACTAGTCGGCACAGTATGTATGTTTGTGTTGTTGACAAGCCGGCAGCCCCTCAATAGTAGGATTGTTCAAGTAGGCGGTGCCAGTACGAGATTCGCAATCTCTGATGTGCCGCTTAGTACCCGGTGAGGGCAAATCATGGTCTGATAGTCTCTGCGTGGATGTCGTGGGCCACCACTACGACCAGCCGGTAGGGCAGGCAAAAACAGCGTCCTGATTTGCTGGCTTCCTTGCCGTGAGAAGGATATTTCGCTACTAGTGGTTATTCGATGCTACGGATAATTTGCAATTAGCGTGGAAATAAGCGTTTCGCGTCACTGGCTCTTCGATCCTTATAGTAATCGTGCGGAAACCGCAGGTTTCACGACGATACTGGCAGTTTTGACAAGGGGGTTTACCAGCCCATGGACTGCGCGGGCCAACAAAACGGCCCCGGTGGACAAGACCGAGGCCGCAGCGATGGGGAATATCGCTCCGCCATCGGGCTTAATGTTAGCCCTGTGCTTCTGGCGTGTCCAGCCCTGTCGTCTTGCGGCAGGACATTTTTTTGGCGGGCCCGTGTAGCTAACTTGCAACGCCTGTATAGGCGAGGAGGATTGTCAAATGTTCAGGAGAAATTCTGGCGGCATTCTCAAACGACGCGCAGACTCGGTGCCAACGAGACATGGTGGCATTAAAAAAGGATCGTGCTTGGCTTGGCTGGTCGGGTCGTTGTGGGGAAGTACCTCTTCATCCTTGGTCTTGCACTTGGGTTGGGAGTGGCCGTCTTGTTGGGGACCAACGCGGGATCTGCCGGTGCTTATGAGACCGAGGATTGCGCCAACGGCGAACCCCTCCGGTGGACCGGGAACAGTGTAACCTTCGACACCGCGCACGGTGGTTTCCCTGACTGGTGGCAGGCCGAAATAATTTACGCCAACGTCGTGTGGGACAACTCGAGCGTGGGGGCTGATTTCACTTTTGTGCATGACTCCGGTTCGGACTACGACTGGTATAAGAAGCAGGTGAATTACGAGGACCGCAAGGGTATAACGGACGGGGTTTGGAACGGGTCAACGTGTCGGTTCATCCGAGCTGATACTTGGTTCAACCTCCGGTACGACTTCGAGATTTGTGACGACTGCGGTGACGATACGTACGATGTCAGAACGATCGCCATCCACGAGTTCGGACACTGGTTGCACCTGTGGCATGTCCCTTACTGGAAGGTCTGGGACCACGATTGTGCCATGTACCATTGGCATGGCACTGACCACGATCTCTGCGACGACGACATAGAAGGTATCATCGCCCTCTACGGGTCCGATTAGCTCGGTTCCACGTGAAAGGAGTACTTCCATGAAAATCCAGAAAATCAGGTCGATGTTTGTGATGGCAGCCTGCTTTCTGACCATTCTGGGCGCTGGGGGCTTGGTCGCGGGTTGCGGCGACAGCCAGCCGGGTGGGTCGACGGTCTCGCAGGGGGATACGGTTGTGTTCAGCGTAGGCTCGCGGCCTAGTTGGGAAGTTGAAGACATGGTGAAGCGTGCTGATGCCGTAGTTGTCGGGACGTTCACCGACGACTTGGGGGCGAAGCAGGAACCGGGTAGTGGTGACCCCGTACATTTACTATGATTACAAGGACTACAAGCTAACCGTTGAGGAAGCCTTGTATCCTGCTGGAGACTTGCCGGTCGAAATAGCCGTCTTGGTTCCAGACGGAATCTCCGCTCCCAATGCGACTGCGTTGCGACCGGATGATTTTCCCTCCTTCGTGGAACAAGAGAAGATGCTGTTGTTCTTGGAGAACTTGGAAGGCCCCAAGTTCGGTGAAGGGGTGGCACGCCCGGTTCCCAAAGGTTTCACCGAAAAAACCTATTATCGAGCAATAGTTGGTGCTTTCTACGGCAAGCTGTCGCAGGATGGGGACAAGTGGGAGGACTCCCGTTCTGGCAAGACTGCCACTCTTGACCAGATTAGGGCAGCTTTGGAACAGCACAAGTCTGATCCGCAGTAACCGAACAGAAGGGACACTGTCGGTGGGTGGGTGGCTTATCTAGAGTTTGGGGACAAATTGAGCGTGACCCGGGAAACGGGGTGAGTGCGCTGAATATCCATCATTTGGGCGGCTTGGGCCGCCGTTTCGGATACGGCGGCCCGGCCTTGGGCCACGGACCCTTCCGCCGGAGCGGATCGTCGCCGTGCCTTCCGGCTTGAACGCGCTTAGCTCCAGGCCCAAACGTGGTTGTCGTGGCTCAGAGCCGGTTAGTTGCTCTCACCACTGGAGTTGTTGCGGGCAGTATGTCTGGAGTATGACCGGCCTGCCATTCGCATCGCCGGACGAATGCCCGTTGGCGAGTGATGACGGCGGTAGCCCAGTCGGCGTAGAGACCGCAGTGCCGGCGGCGGAACATCGCTTGGCTCTCTCGGCTGCTCGGGTGCCGGTTTCTGACGCGCGTACAGGTCTGGGACGCGGTGCGGTGGGCGGCAACGGTGGGCGTGCCGAGTTTGGCGGCTTTACCCCGTCCGTTTTGGCTGTTGGTGTTACCATCCTCGCGTCGGTGACGGCTTTTTGTGGCTTTCCAGGAGGTGAAGCTTGGCTTCAGCAATCGTCAGGACTCCGGACCATTGTCCGGTTCATGGGCACCCGCAACTGGTGTCCACTGATCGCAAGGCTGGTGGTCCAAATGTTGACCGTGTTCTGGTGCAGCATCGGTGCGGGTACGACGGGTGTGCCCACTACCTGGGTTGGGCCTATTACATTGGCGGTGGCCTAGTACCGTTTCAATCTGATCTTGCAGGGTAGATATGTTGGAGCTTACGGCGAGCATCTTGGGTGGTAAACCGCCAGTCTATGGCTGATTTTGCTGCGTTGCGCTCGCGTTCGAGCGCCGCAACCTCTCGCCGCAGCTCCGGCTCATCGCTGATACGGCGGTTCAGACACCCTCTGCTGAAGACGCTCAACTCGATCTCAGCCATGTTCAGCCAGCTGCCGTGCGTGGGAGTGTAATGAAACTCGAGGCGTTGGGCGATGCGCCGAGCTTCGCCGGGCTCAAATGCTTCGTAGAGTGAGCCGAGCTTGTGGGTGTTGAGGTTGTCCAGTACCAGCCTGACCACCGCGGCATCGGGGTAGGCCTCGTCCACCAGCCACCGCATCTGGTACGCGAAGTCCACCGCAGTGCGGCGCTCGGTCACCGCCACATGTCTCCATCCACCCTTCGGCTCGCAGATCATGAACAGGTTCCGTGTCCCGTTGCGCTGGTACTCGGTGTCATAGCGTGCCATCCGTCCGGGGGCAGCCGCCAGGGGCGGACGCACCTCCCCAGTCAATTGCCGGGAGGTCTCGTCGAAACACACTACCGGCCGCTCCGGATGGTACGCCTGTTGGTACAGGTCCAGCACGTCCTCCATCCGCGCCACGAACTCCCCGCTCACCTTGGGGATACACCACTCCTTCTTCTGCCACGGCTTGAGTTCGTTTTTTTGAGCATCTGGCGCACCGTCTCCAGGGAGATGCTATCGGCAAACTCCAACTCCACCACCTGGTCGGCCAACAACTGGAGTGTCCAGTGCGTGTGCCCTTCGGGCGCGGCGCTGCACGCAATGGCGATCAGGTGCGCTTCCTGCCTCCCGTCCAGCTTGCGCTCCTGGCCCGGCCGCGGTCGGTCATTGATGGCGGCCTCAAGTCCTTCCTCCACGTACCGCTTCCGTGCTCTGGCGACCGTGGCCGCGTTGACCAACAGCACATCGGCTATCTCACGGTCCCTAACCCCCTGGTCAGCCTTGAGCAGCGACAGCGCACGCTTCACGGTGCGCACTGACGCCTTGCCTCGCTGGGACACCTCATTGAGACGGGAACGTTCGGCCTCGGTCAGTTCCACTTTATACTTGATGGCAGCCATGGCTGGGCACTCCCTCACAGAAAGATCATGCCCAAGTATGGCTGCTTTCTTATATTCTTACAAATCTACCTGGCAACGGTACTAGTATTACAACGACGGTTGACGAGTACGGACCTTGACTTTGGCCTATGCTAAACAGTAGGATCGATCAAGTAGGCGTCCTCGTTACGAAATCCGTAATCGCCGAAATGCGAGATAGGAGACAGTTCGGGTGCACCACTGCATCCACCGCATCACAGGAGTTGGGTATCCCGTAAATGGGTGTGCCGGGCCTACAACAAGCCCGGCAGATTGCCTTGAACGAATGGGTCTGGCCTACCTAGTAGGATGGTTCAAGTAGGCGGCGTCAGTATGAGATCCGTAATCATCGATGGACCGAAATAGCGGAGACACGCCGCACTTCGTGTGGTTCCTGACGGGTTGGAGTTCGGCCGAAGTCTTCTGGGCCGCCGCCTTTCTCGTAGGCTTTTTATTGATCTCCATCGGCGTCGGCGTCGAGTTGGCCATTGGGTTTCTGGCCGGACTTTTTTGCTGGAGCGCTTACCGACCCGTCGGCCCGCAGGCCGGTCGTCGGTACAGCGAGTTCAAAGGTGTTCTCGGGGGCCCTGACGATATGGAGCCGTTTCTCGCCCGCACGACCTTGGAAAGGGTTTTCGATCCATTCGGGTGGTTCTACGGTACTGATGAACCGCCGCGTTGCCGTGTTTGGCTGCGCGGTGGTGATGTTGTCGACGCCGGGTCCCCGACAATGTGGGGACGCTTCGCCAGTAGATGGACGAGGGCTCCGGTAATCCGAAATACATATTCGGGAGACTCCCGCCGGTCGCTCCATGTCCAGGGCGGAGATGTCGAGAGGCGCACACCCCATTGTGCCGGCCCCGAGCAGCGACGTTTGGCGAAGCTCCAAGCGAAGGCATGAAGAATTCGCTTCTAACCCCGAGCGGCGGAAGTCAGTGCGTTTCACTCCCCAGTTTCGATGTGCCCCCGCAACGGACCTTGGCGTTCGACGAATTCCCTGACCGCTTGGCCGACGTTGGCGCGATGGAACTGGCCTGTCGACTCCACGACTTTCGTCTCCGGTCCGTGGTCCATCCTGATGGCTGCTTCACCAGTCGGCGCGACTGCCAGGCGGCATTCCAAGCCCGGCAGTTGGCGCAGGGCGACCTGTAGCACGATGAACCCGTCCGGACTGATTGAGATACCTTGGATGGGGTCGTCCAGGGTTTCGCAGAGTGTCCTGATGTCCTGCTCGATAAACCATGCGGCGGCGGTTACGGCGTTTCTGCGGTTGACGGTTTCGCCCTCCAACATGTGAAAGTCGCTGATCTTTTGTCGCAGTGCCTCTACGCCGGAGACGGTGGCCGTCCTGACGCGAAGATCGTCGGGCAATGCGCGGGGTCCAGTCGGTGCGGTAGCACGGGGGCCGCGGGTTGCTTCGCCTGCTCTCTTATGGCACTCACCAGGTTCGACCACGTTTTTTCGCCGCCCAGAGGATTGGAGGTCGGGGCATTATCCCAGGCGGGGTCCTGTGCCTCCGGTTCCATCCTTGGGATCACCGGCGGGCCAGAGTCGTTCCCGCGTGCGGTCATTGCATCCAGCAGAGCGGGAGAAGGCTGCAACAGATGGGTGTCGTTCTTCGGGGGCTCCTCTGCCCAGACCACAAAGCGGTACTCACGCTGGGCTTGGTGCGAACGGTTTTTCGTGAACACCGCCCGCAAGAAATACTCCTGCTCCGAGATCGCGGAATGCAACCAGTCGTCCACGTCATCAACGTACACGACCGACCCGTGAAATATTATCTGCGAAGGATGTTCGGTGCGGAACGACGGCCAACCCTTGAGGGTTGAAGTGGTTGGGAAAACAGGCCCCTGCGGTCCCAACTGCTCCGCAACCATGCTCCCGAGGGCGCGAGCAAACTCCCGTGGCCGGTATATCGGCGAAGCGTGGCAGTAACCTTCTCCGAGAGCGCCCCACCATTCCTGCCACTCCGCAGGGGTCGAAGGCACCATCGCGGCGCAGAATAGCCAGCCCTTCGGCCCGTACTCAAACGACCTGGTTCGGGTGACCGTCCGGTGGCTACTGATCGTTTGGGTTTTGCAGTCGAACCCCACCAACTCCGCGGCACGATTCAGGCTTTGGTTCCGATGGTGCGCCCGCTCCAGGTCGTCCGGGTCGTCAATGGCCTCCTGTACGGTCTCGCTTTCGTGAAAGTAACCCTCGCCCGGATCCAGTATCAGGTTTTCCCCCTGGCGCCTGAACGTCCGAGGGGTCGAGATCTTCAGGTCGCTGCCGTTCTCGATGGCGTGTTCAGGACGGCACCCTTTGACAATCAGCGGGACTGGACCACGGGCCGACGGATGACGAAGGTCGATGTACGTTACGGCGATCAGATTACCGAAGTGGTCGATGTGGTTTCCTTCCACAATGGTCAGTGGCGGGAAAGGCATCAGTTTGAACCCCCTGTCCGGCGTCTACCCCAACCGGATGTGCGCCGCCATCTTCGGCGAGCGTATCGACGGCCATTTGCACCGCGGGCCGACAGGCACCCAAGCCGATGTCGGTCAGTCGCTCCGCATTCCCCCAACCGTGGGGGCCTCGCTCGTTCAGAACGTGCCTCAACGAGGCGCGTTCTCGCCGACAGCGCGTGTGCCAGACCGGACCGCAATGTGCCTCAGATCCGCAGTCGTCGTGAGGCCATAGCCGTCCAGTGCCCTCCTGAGCCCGCGTTGGCAGTGTTACTCTGCTTTTCCAGACGCCGGTCCGTTAAACTGGCGCGGTTCTTGGATATACCGCGCCCCGCGTGATGGTGAGGTAGTTGTACTCGTCAATGAATTTTGCTAGTGTGCAACGGTCTCCGTCTCGCAAGTTCAATCTGTCGCAAACGTGCCCTGCAGGGTCTGCTACCCCGTGGTTTTCCAGAGCATCGCGTGCGATGGCCCTCGCCAGGCCCTGCATCCTAAGCAAGAAGTTGGTGTACGTGGCACCGGGCGTTTCTCCTTGTTGGCAGTAAGCCAGGAAAATGGGTCTGTCCCGCATGACGAAAAAGTCCGGGTTCAGGACCGCTAGGACCTTGGCGGCAATCGTACCGCCAACACAACGTACGGCCATAAGTTGGTTGAAGGACTTTTCGATGGTTGGCCGCAACGCCGTTATGTCAGCCTTGTCCAATCGTTCATACCGGAGGTCCCTTGCCAAGACGTCTGGTTTACTCAAAGCTCGTTGGAGTCCGTCTCTCACTTCAACGCCTGCGTGTGTTCCGAACGCGCCCAAGAAGTCCCTCAGACCTTTGGCGGTCGCGTCGTTGCAGTCGTCCAGTGCCTTCATGCGGAAGCTCTCAGTGTTCACAGCAGCCCACGCGCTGACGAAACTCGGGAAATCCTTCCTGTAGACACGGGACCACCACAATATCTGGTCCACTGTGGTGGGGTCGGACGCATCTGCCGTGATCAGGGCACTACAGTTGTGTGCGCACATCGCCATCGCTCGGGAGCATGAGCCGCAAGGTCCTACTGGAAAATAGGTGTTCAGATTGGGGCACTGGGGGTATTGTGCCCTGTACAGCGTGCCGGTACAATGGATCGAGCCCGACGGAGTTTTGGCGAACCGGTGTCGGGCCCGAGTCAAGCGGTTGGAGCCACGATGGAAATCGGTGCGGTCGTTTTTCTGTTAACGAGGCAGACGGGGTTACCCGTCGACTCCAACTGGCTTGGTAGTCTACCACCTTTCCCTGGTCCGGGCCAGAACCCCAGGAGGCATCATCTGAAAGGAGCGCACAAACATGGACACAGCACGGTATGTGGCCCAACTGACGGCCGCGGCGAAGCAACTCGATTCCCGGGCGGCGGACCTGCAGGCAGAGCTGGAACAGGTGGACGCCGGCAGGAAGGCGCTACGCGAAATCATCGCCCGACATGGTGCCGGCCAACCCACGGCGGCGGAGTGCCCCGTGTCCGACGAGGAAATCAGACAGATCGGCAACCGCCGGCTGTCCTTGCGGCGCATCGCCGAACTGAGTCCGGATCAAACCGTGCACCTGCGCACCGCGGCCCGCTGGATTCACAATGCCGACCCCCAGGGCGCGAAGCGGGACTCGGTCAGAGCCACCCTGCTCCGGTACGTGAAACAGAGCTCCGACTGGGAGGACGCGGGAGACGGACGTTTCCGGCTCGTCGGCGATTCGGAGATCAACAGGCCCACGCCTCCCGCTGGCAGGCCGGAATCCGAGCCTGCCAGTCCCGACGCGGGCGTTGGCCCTGTGTCGGGAGCAGACCCCGACCAAACACTCCCGTCGGTCAACACCGATGGTGGATCTCCAACGGGTCAAGAGTAGCCAAAGTGTTTCCAAAAGTTTCAGCCGATGACACTTTCTCGTCGCGGTATAACACCCACAATAGTAGAATATGTGTACTGATAAACGAGGAAAAAGAATATGCGAAGCCGTCAATCTCTCACCGTCGACGGCTTCGCGTAGCTCCCCCAGACGACCAAATCCAAGCGGGCTACTATGGGCATTATAGCAAGTCAACCGGAAGATACCAGTGAACACCAAGACACTAGCATTTGCGCCGACCTCTGGCCGGCCCGCCACGTCATCGACCAGATCAGGTTGCGTGATCGAGAGCCCGTCGTCCGCGCCATCCTCATGTCCTATCACCCCGACGTCCGGGGCGTCGACGGCGCCAGTGCTCTCTGGGACGAGTTACAGAACAACGAAACGTACCGCAAGCGTGCTGGCTTCCGCGCCGACGGGTCGGATCTGTGCTCCCGCCCCACCATACAGCGGACCATCCAGAAAATGGCGGACTACTGGGAACTGTTCTTGGAGTGCTTCAACAAGCTGACCGACGAGGTCAAGGAGATGGATCCCGAATTCGGTGAGGAGGTGGCGGTGGACGGCACGGCGGTCTGGTCCCACTGCAATCCCAATCGCAAGACTAGGGCGTTCCGAAAAAGCGACGGCTGCGACCCCGAGACCTGCGAGGTGTGCCACCGCTGCAACGGCAACGAGAAACCCAACCAGTGCCGGTGCAGCCGGAGCGATCAGGACGCCTGGTGGAAATTCACCTACAAGTCCCGCGCCAACAAGGGCATCGAGTGGGTGTACGGATATGGAATTCTGGTCGTGGCGTGCGTCAGGACCCAGCGGCCTATCGGTTTGCAGGTGTACACGCCAACCGTCGGCGAATCGAAGCTGGTTGCTCCGTTGGTTGATGAACTGAAGGACCGATTCCCGTGGTTCGATCCCGGCGTCCTTGAAGGCGACGCGGGATTTGCCCATGCCAAACTCGTAACCGAAATGCTGGACCAGCACATCGCGTTGATTGCGCCGCTGCCCGAATTGAAGGAAGGCAGTCTGTACCGGGGCGCTTTCACCAAAGAAGGCGTGCCCACCTGCAAGGACAAAGAGCCTCTGGTCTATGACCGGACCGATGAAGAGACCGGCAACTACGTCTATCGTCTTTCGGACAAGTGCAATCCATCAGGAAAATGCTTACGCACCAAGGTACGGAAACCCGCCACGGGGTACCGCCTCGTGGATCTTGAAGTCTGGTTGGATCCGCTGGCCGACCCTTGGCTCTACGGCTACCCGTGGCGACGCGGCAGTGAGGAGTGGCAAGTGTTCTACAGACACCGGGGCGCCATCGAGCGGCTCTTCAACGAGTGGAAAGAAGTCTGCCGCCTGAATGCACACAAGCATCGCGGATTGGCGAGGGTACGGCTGCACGTCGTCCTGCAGGCTCTGGTATGCCAAGCCAAGAACGTGTACGACGACCGGATCCGCCTGGCAGAGGAGCAGTCGGACGGCTTGCTTGTGGCCGCATAGGAGGCGCAGGCAAAATTGACGGCACGCCCGCTGTCGACTACTAGCGGGGAAAACACCCTCATCGCGTTCGTCTTGCAGCGTCCGCTTCGTGGACGGGCGTCACGCAAGCGCACACTTCCCACCTGAATTAAGCCCAACAGTACCATCTACTGGGCAATTCCATTTTACCCCACAAAACCGTGCGCGACATCAGCCCAGCTCGCTCATTGGGTTCTGCCGCGGCTCGTCGCACCGTTTTGTCAGGGGCATCCCGTGCGACGCAGACCAGCAAACCAGGATCTGTTGGCCGGTCAATTCCGGCCGGTTCTGGAACAAAATCCTGATTTCGCTTTTCGTAGAGTCTTTTACGATAAATCCTCGTGGATCTGTAATCTACTAGGAATCCGTCACTGCCATTTTTGAACAGACTATTTTGAGCTACCCTATTCGTTAGGGGCAGAGTGTCGGGGATTTTCGCATGGATTTACAGGATTGGCATATTGGCACGATTGGAGCGAGGGAACGTCCAACTGGGGCGCGGTGCCGCAATCGTTATAATGGCGCGGTCACCAGAGAGCACCCTGCGGGTCATCGCCTTAAGAGCCTGTCTACGATCTTTTGAGGATTAGCACTATGAAGGCAAGCACCGCCATTTGCAGGCTGGTATTGAGCTTCCTTTCACAGTTCTTCCAGAGTCGGCGGCACTTTTCCAGCCAGGCGAAAGATCGCTCCACCACCCATCGCTTTGGCAGCACCACGAAGGTGTGCAGTTCGTTGCGTTTCACCACTGCCACTGCGGCTCCCAACCGGCTTTGCACCGCAGCGGCAAAGGGCTTCCCGGTGTAACCCCCGTCGACCAGCACCTTCTGGACCTGGCTGAGGTCGGCCCGGTTTTCGTCAAACATCGCCAAAGCCCCAGCCCGGTCGGCAACATTGGCGGTAGTCACAGGTATCGCATGGGGCAATCCTTGCGTGTCCACCGCGATGTGACGCTTGATTCCGGACACCTTCTTGCCCGCGTCATAGCCCTTGTGCCCGGCGGTGTCCGGGTTCTTGACGCTCTGGGAGTCCACGATGCAGAAGCTGGTCTGCTCTTTCCGTCCATTGCTTTGCCGGACCGCGCCAACCGATTTTTAAAGGACTTGCTCCAGAATGGATTCTTTCGCCGGGCCAGGCTGCTCGCTCCATTGCCGGAAATACTGGTAGCAAGTGCGCCAATTGGGGAAGTCCGCAGGCAGCATTCGCCACTGGCACCCGCTTTTCAAGAGGTACAGCACGCCGCAGCAAACGTCATACAAGTCCACGGTGCGGGGTTTGGTCCGGCGGCGAGCCGACTCCAACGTCGGCAGAATCCGGGCGAATTGCTTTCGGCTGATGTCGCTGGGATAGGAATGAGACATGATTACCCCTCCCCTGATAATAGTCTCAACTTAACCTATTTCAGAGATCGTAGACAGGTTCTGAGAACGTTGCGGGAGTTCTGGGAGCGGCGCCCTGACGCAAGGCAACCGCTGCTTGACTGGTATCACGTAGTTGAACACGCAGATTGGAAGTTTGGGTTCAGCATGGTCTGCCGGGTCTGGTTTGCTCTTGCAGGCTGCTGGATTCTCTGGTAGATGATCTTTCGTTCACTGCCGTCGATGGTTCTGAGAGCACTCTGCGCGATATCCAGGTGGAGTGGGCGTTGCAGCCACACGATCGCGTGCGAATTGCGAGCGGCTACGGTGAATGAAGTGTCATCGAAATTCAGCCCAACCGTGGGTTCGAGGAATTCTAGGAACGAGGCAGGCGGCAACTGAGTGGCAATCTTCGCCACAACCTTCTCCCACACGTCTGCCGGTTCACTGCTTTCTGTGATGACCATCGCCGGTCCATTGGTTGACCACTGCGTGTCCATCGGTTGACTATCGGGTGTCGCAGGGTCATCTATTGGCTGTCTATCAGTTGACTATCAGGTGTCGTAGGGTTGTCTATCAGAGGTCCCTTGACAGTCGCCTGAACGGGTCGAGGCTCAGGATCGGGTTCTCGGGAGCTCGTTCGACTGGGGCGCTTTAAGGTGATGGCGGCCACCATCGCCAGTTGCCGGGGCTCTTTGTGGGTGAGATAGCAGAGGATGGGGCCTGTCTTCGAGACAGTGAGTCGCCCGGCATCCTTTAATCCTGAAATGACGCGATTGATCGTTCTAGGAGTTACCCCTAGGGCGACCGCCAGTTCCTTTTGGGACGGCCATACGGGACCCGATGCATTCATGCACAGATCGTCAATGACTTGGTAGACACGTTCGGACAGATCGGATTGAGGTGGTGACGCTGAAGCCGTGAACGATACTCCGTCGATGGTAGTGGAGACAATGGACTGATCTGCCGGCTGCATGATGGACTTCTCTAATTGCCTCAAGGAGTTCGGCGGAGTTACGTTGCGGCTGGCCTACCGGACCGAGTGAAGATCGAGGCTGCTGCTGACGGAGTAAGCCGGGCAGTGGAGGCTCGACTGATGCAACGAGTGGGCGCGGTCTTGCTGGTAGGTGATAACCGCCGGCATCCGGCCTGCATGTGCTGTTGCCGGGGTTGGCGTGCCCTCTCGTAGTCCGGGCGTGGAATCTACGGCAATCGGTCTCTCCGGCTTATTGAGAGCAATTGGCGATTGTGGTATATTCGGCACCAAGCCCCCCAAAGTCCGACCAGTAAAAAGGTACGGATAGTCGGATGTGCCGCATTTGTGGCGCCTGCTTCGTCGGGCGGGGTTACTAGGCCAATCCTTCCTCCTAAAGACTGATTGGCCTTTTCTATGCGCTTAGGTTGGGTGGTTATTCACTGGGACGGCTCCGTTCGCGTTTGACGAGTGGTGGTCATCTGCAGTCAGCGTCTGCTCTTCCTTGGCGAGACAATCAGCCACAAGCAAACGCAGCATTTCGGCCGCGTTGAGGCCCTTCCGTGTCAGTATCCGGTCGAAGCGTTCCCAAGTCTCCGGATCCAGTGCCACGGTTTTCCGTACCGTCCTAGCGCGATGTGAAGTAGCAGTCATGGTACAACTCCGATGGGACCGATAGTCTAGGGCAATCTCCAATGCGTGACGGTTAGCATCAGGGGGTGACGATTGGTAACGGTTGGTGATACTCCGTAAAATTAGTCGTTTTTTGATAATCTGTCAAGTAGAGACGCATCAGGGAGCGAGATTTGAGGCAACCGGGTAGCGTATATTGCGGATTTTGAAGGCTTTTGAGAGGTTTGGGCACTAGGTTCTGTTGACATTTCATTATAATGGCCGTATGTCAAACATCAGATTATCACCAGAACAGTGGGCCAGGGTTCTCGATTTCTTGCGTGGCTGCACCGGCCTGTACGTTGGCCGGGAAGCGGATTGCCGGCGTTTTGTCGAGGCCGTCTCATGGATTAACCGCTCTGGGGCCCAATGGCGACTGCTGCCAGCCGAATACGGGAACTGGAACAGCGTCTACAAACGATTCGCCCGTTGGACTGACCAAGGGGTCTGGGAACAGATGCATCAACATTGCTCCGACGACCCGGATCTGGAATACCTGATCATCAACAGCACGGTGGTCCGGGCGCACCCTTGCGCGGCAGGGGCTCCCCCAAAAACGGTGGCCAGGCTGCCCAGGCCCTGGGCCGGAGCCGCGGCGGGTTCAGCACCAAGATTCACGTGAGCGTGGACGGCTTGGGCAACCCCTTACGATTCATCCTGACCGGAGGGCAACAGCACGACATCACCCAGGCGGAGGAGTTAATCGCCGGTTATGCTGGCGAGCACGTACTGGCCGACAAAGGGTACGATGCCCAGGAGTTTCGCCGACACATTCTGGAACTGGGTATGCTGCCGGTCATTCCGCCCCGCTCGAACCGCAAGGAACCCGCCGACTATGACCGGCATCTGTACCGGGAGCGCCATCTGGTCGAATGCTTCATCAACAAGATCAAGCACTATCGCCGGATCTTCTCCCGGTTTGAGAAGCTGGACACCAGATGCCTGGGCTTCCTGCATTTCACCGCCGCTCTCATCTGGTTACGGTGAAATGTCAACAGAACCTAGAGAGTGGCCACTAACCCGGCTAACGGTATCCCCTGGACTGAAGCCAAGCACTGAGCGCATCCTCTGCGATCTGGGATAGATTGAGATTGGTTTCGATGGTGGCTATCTGGATGCTGCGGCGCAGGTGGTTGGGCAGCAACACCGTGAGTCGGGATTTCCCATCGACCTCTTTGTTCTTGGAGATAGTGGATCTAGGAGACCGGGCTTTGCGGACTTCGAATCCGTGCTGTTTAGCGTAGTTCTTCAACGTCTCTTCGTCCATTTGCTCAAGGTTATCCGCTGACAGAGGTTGCTCCGCTTCGCCTGCGGCGGGAAAGTCTAGCTCTGGCGGGTCGGTGAAGAATTCTTGGAGGTTTGGTGTTTGGCGGCTAGACATGGGCTATCTCCTGAGGGCTTGAAGTTGATTCTCCGGCGGGGATGATGTTAATGCGCTGCGCAAGCCAGTCCCATAGATTCTGCATCTCAGCAGCGGCGGGACTGCGGGGCGAGTGTTCACAAACCCCGAGGCCGACCAGGGCGGCGTCCCAGTAGGTGACGCGGCGAGATAGTCCTGCAGGGACTATCTCCACGCCGGCGCCAGCCAGGGTAGTAGTCAGGATCTGACGACGTTTCTTGCCTGCGGGTAGATCGTTGGGCAGCAAGGCCATGGTCCAGTTCTGCTGGATGCCGCGCCTCACCAGGTTGGCGGTAACGATAATCTCGTAAAGTGTGGTGGACGTGGGAATGAGGAGCAAGTCTATAGCCGAGAGTGCCTGGTCGAAGGTGAAGGAATCGGAACCGGGCATATCGCAGATCCAGAGACGGTCGGAACCGGCGGCGGTTTGGGCTTGGAAGGCGGTGATTGATTCAGTGTCGAGAGATGCCTTCATAGCCTGGATGGGAAGGGCATCGGGACTGGCGGTAGCACGGAGCTGACAAAGCTGTAGCGCTGTTGCCTGGGGATCGAAGTCGCAGAGGGTGGCGGGATGGCCTGCGGCGATGGGCACGCTCGACTAGTACCGCGTCAGTGTGAAACCGAAGGATAGATACGGCGAAGCTTATGCCGGGCATCGGTGGTGGAGAATCTCCAGTCGATGGTTGCCGCAGCCTGATTCCGCTCGGTCTCCAAGGCGGCAATCGCGCGTTTGAGGGCATCCTCATCTTCAATGCGGCGATTCAAACATTGGTTGCTGAAGACGCTGAACTCGATCTCCGCCATGTTGAGCCAACTCCCATGCTTGGGAGTATAGTGAAACTCCAGCCGTTGGATCACCCGTCTGGCTTCCTTGGGCTCGAAGGCCTCGTACAGGGAGGCAGGTCTATGAGTGTTCAGGTTGTCCAGCACGACCCGGATCTTCTCCGCTTCCGGGTAAGCGGCATCCGCCAGCCAGCGCATCTGATGGGCGAAGTCGGTCATGGTGCGACGCCCGGTCACTGCCACGTGCCTCCAGCCCGCCAATGGCTCACAAGTCATGAATAAGTTCCGGGTCCCGTTGCGCTGGTACTCGTAATCAAACCGCTCCCGCCGTCCCGCCTGGGCCGGGATGGGAGACCGCTTCTCCGACACCAACTGCTTGGAAGTCTCATCGAAACAGACTACGGGCCGCTTGGGGTCATAGGGTTCCGCATAGAGGTCCAGCACGTCCTCCATGCGGGCTACGAACTCGGCGCTCACCTTGGGGATGCACCACTCCTTCTTCCGCCACGGCTTGAGTTCGTTTTTTTCAACACCTGCCTGACCGTCTCCCGGGAGATGGGGTCGGTCAACTCCAGCTTCACCACTTGGTCGGCAAGCAATCGCAACGTCCAGCGAGTGTGCCCTTCCGGGGCCGCGCTGCAGGCCACGGCCACCAGGTGGGCTTCCTGCTTTCCAGCAAGTTTACGCCGTTGTCCCGGCCGCGGCAGGTCATTGAGGGCGCGTTCCAACCCGCCTTCTACGAAGCGCTGCCGCACCCGGCCGACCGTGGAGGGGCCGACCATCAAGGCTTCCGCCACCTGCTGGTCGGTAAGGCCTGCAGCGGCTTTACACAAAATCAAAGCCCGCTTCACTTTACGCCCCGAGGACTTGCCGCGCCGGGTGACACCCAACAAATGTTCCCGCTCATCCTGGGTCAAGTTCACTCGATATAACTTGGCAGGCATTCCCCACACACTCCACGATGAAAGAATGCCTCAATTATATCAATTCTTATATTTGTCAAAAACAGCCGGACGCGGTACTAAACCAAAGCCAAGGTGGGATGTGCATTTGCCGGGTGCTGGGAATCGGGGCGGGAGTCTCGCGGGAGTGTTTCGGCCCTTGATTGCAGGACCGTCCGGCAGCGCCGTCTCACCTCGTCTTTCCGGCTGGACAGCCCGGCCAGGAATTTGCCGACCCTCTCTGGACCGCCGCCCTGCTCCCCAGGCACAGATTGCCAGTGGCCTCCTCTCTCGCCCAGCCCCAGATAGCCTCATCGGCGTTGCAGTCCGGGCTGTAGCCCGGCAGGTTCACCAGCCTCAGCTCCAGCTCAGGCGTCCTGAGGTACTCCCGCACCGCTTCCCCACTCCTGAGCTTGTCGAAGGGGGGCCGGCGCATTGTCCCAGATGACCCGCAGCGGCCCTGGATGCTTTTCCTTCAGTTGCGTCAGGCAGTTGCGTCAGGAAGGCAACCGAGGTCCCGCTGTTGCTGTTGCCCTCCAGTTCCATCCATTCCACCTCGCCCGTCTCCAGGCACACCGCTGAATAGTAGCTGGCCGGCTCCCCATACCGCGGGCTATTGGCGTCCACCAACGCAGGCTTACCCTTCAGCACCCACTTGCCCCGCAATTCCGCGTCCGCCCGGAAGTGGGCCTCATCAGCAAAGAATATGCTGGCTTCAGTCCGTTGGGCCTCCTCCCACAGGGCGGCGTACTCCGCCACGAAGGCCTCCCGCTTGGACGCATTCGCCTTGAGCAGACGCTTCTGGGGGCGCTTGCAGGCAAACCCCAGCCGGTAAAGCCAGTTCAGGCAACTGCTGCGGCACAGGCTGATGCCAAACCGTTCTGAGACCAACTGCCGCACCACCCTCCAATACCAGTTGGCCAGTTGGATGCCCGCCGCAGCGGGCGCTTGTTCCACCGCCCCTTTCAACTCCTCCTGCTGCGTCGGGTCAAGGGCGGGGGGGAACCACCGGTCTGCTCGAATATCAGCGCCGCAGACCCTCCCTCACCGAAGGCCGACGCCCAACGCCCGATAGTGTGGGGGTCCCGCTCCAGCGCCTCCGCCGTCGCCGCTGCCGTCAAGCCCTGAGCCAGCAGCAGGATGGCGTACCACCGCTCCCGCTCCCGCTCCCGCTCCCGGGGTGTGGGAGCCAAAATCATCCGCCGCCGCAAGTCCTTGACTCCCATCTGCCATTGTTCCAGAGACCGGTCTATCTCCCTCACGCCCATCACCAACCCCTCGCAATTTCTGAGAACCTGTCTACGATCTCTGAAATAGGTTAAGTTGAGACTATTATCAGGGGAGGGGTAATCATGTCTCATTCCTATCCCAGCGACATCAGCCGGAAGCAATTCGCCCGGATTCTGCCGACGTTGGAGTCGGCTCGCCGCCGGACCAAACCCCGCACCGTGGACTTGTATGACGTTTGCTGCGGCGTGCTGTACCTCTTGAAAAGCGGGTGCCAGTGGCGAATGCTGCCTGCGGACTTCCCCAATTGGCGCACTTGCTACCAGTATTTCCGGCAATGGAGCGAGCAGCCTGGCCCGGCGAAAGAATCCATTCTGGAGCAAGTCCTAAAAAAATCGGTTGGCGCGGTCCGGCAAAGCAATGGACGGAAAGAGCAGACCAGCTTCTGCATCGTGGACTCCCAGAGCGTCAAGAACACGGACAGTGCCGATAGCAAGGGCTATGACGCGGGCAAGAAGGTGTCCGGAATCAAGCGTCACATCGCGGTGGACACGCAAGGATTGCCCCATGCGATACCTGTGACTACCGCCAATGTTGCCGACCGGGCTGGGGCTTTGGCGATGTTTGACGAAAACCGGGCCGACCTCAGCCAGGTCCAGAAGGTGCTGGTCGACGGGGGTTACACCGGGAAGCCCTTTGCCGCTGCGGTGCAAAGCCGGTTGGGAGCCGCAGTGGCAGTGGTGAAACGCAACGAACTGCACACCTTCGTGGTGCTGCCAAAGCGATGGGTGGTGGAGCGATCTTTCGCCTGGCTGGAAAAGTGCCGCCGACTCTGGAAGAACTGTGAAAGGAAGCTCAATACCAGCCTGCAAATGGCGGTGCTTGCCTTCATGGTGCTAATCCTCAAAAGATCGTAGACAGGCTCTTACCGGCAACAACCAGTTCGGCAACCGTTCCGGCGTCGCTTCGGTCGCCTAGCAGTCGCCACATACCGCGCAATCCGGCTCGGCCAGATTTTGTCGCTGGCTGTCCTCACGGCGGCTTTACTGCCGCAATCCCATTTCCCCAACCAGGCTTTCCGGCCTGGTTTTTAGGGTTTACCGGCAGGCCAGATGGGGCTGCGGTCTCCACTGCCCAAGCCGGGCGACATCGCGGCGATGGCGATAAATTACACGGAGGACGGCACCAGGGACGAGCCCGCTCCCGTCAACGCCTTCCACGAGTCGGGTAACGCGGTCATCAGGTACAGGGCCACCATGATACTGCCCGACGTTCCCGCCACTATCTTCCAAGGCGAAGCAGAGTTGGCCTTGGTCATCGGCAAGCCGGCCATCCACTTGAACCAGGAGGAGGCCTTTGGCTACCTGAACTTCATCGACGGTTCCGCCCGGGAATTGCCCCCAGCGGCAACACCTTCTAACGGATGAAGTCTCGGGCCACCTTCGCCCAACGGGCCCTTGGGTGGTGACCGCCGACGAGATCGAAGACCCCCATGAGTTGCCGGTTCGGTTGTGGGTCAACGAAGACCTGAAGCAGAACTACAACACCAACGACATGGCCCACAAGATTCCCCGGATCATCGAATGGGTCACCTCCATCCACGATTTGGAGCCCGGCGACGTAATCGCCACCGGAACCAACCATCGGGGCAACCACCATCGGACCTTTAGCGCCTTCCAGGACGGCGATACGATCGACGTGGAAGTACAAGGACTGGGCACTGAACAGTTCAGTGTCCGGTACGCTCTGAAGCGCACCTGGGCCGGCACCGCGCCCCAATCTCTGGCAAAAACCTAGTCCCCGTAAAGTTGACCCCAAAGCGCCTTGCGCGGGCTCTCCATTCCTCGTTCGTTGCCCACGGAACCTTGTTTTCAGGGGTTGGACTATGCCCAGCCCCTGAACGTTGACAGCCGAATCCAATAAATATAGGCTTGGCCTGAGAGCGTTGCGGGGTTCCCTATGGGAATCGAGGACCTGATTATCGATGATCGGGACCAGAGGATGTTCAAGGTCCACCGCTCGGCGATAACCTCCCCGGCGATATCCGAATTGAATAAGGAGCGGGTTTTCGACAGGTGCTGGTGCTACTTTGGCTACGAGTCCGAAGTGGAACAACCGGGAGAGTACCAACAGGGCGACGTGGTCGGTCGCCCCGCGTTCTTTGCCCGGATCGGGGACGATCGGACGAGGGTATTCTCGAACAGTTGACCCCACCGGGGAGCCATGATGTGCCGGCATGACGAAGGCGCCAGCGAGTCCTCCCAATATTTCTACCATGCCTGGACCGTCAACAATCGGGGAGATCTGATAGGCGTTCCCGATGAAGAGGGTTATGACCGCAATTTCGGAAACGTCCAACTGGGCCTGATGTCCTCCCCTACGTGGCCCGGTGATTCCGCCGCTTGGTGCGCACCGGCTCCGGTACCGAGAGCGGCCAGCCTTCATGGAAAACCCACTACTGCCGCGCCGCGTCGGACTTGGAGGCGCTGGATCCCCACGGTGCAGTCCGCGTCATTCGGTAGGGCTGGCGTGCTCGATGCGCGAGCCCGACGAATCAATATAGACAGGGGACCGTACGCATAGGGCGGAGCGTTGGACGCCTTCACCGTCAAACTAAAGGGAGCTTGAACGAGGATGAAGTTCTACAGCTTTGATGAGACCACCTATCCCGGAATTCCCGACGAAATCGGGCCTGAGACCCGCCAGACCAACAAGTTCTGCGATCCCCAGTTGGCGGCCCTCACCTATCAAGAGCACCTGGAAGAGTGGGAGCTGTGCGAGGAACTGGGCTTCGACGGTGCCTTCGTCAACGAGCACCACTTCACCTACTTCAACATCAACCCGTCCTGCACCGTGTTGGCCGCTGCCCTGATTGCCCGGACCAAGCGGATGAAGGTTGGCGTCATCGGCCACGTCCTGCCCCTGCGGCACCCGGTTCAGACCGCCGAGGAGTTCGCACAACTGGACGTGCTCTCCGGGGGCCGCTTCATCGGTGGCATCGTCCGTGGGGTGCCCCAGGAGTACGTGTCCTACAACGTGGACCCCTTCAGCAGCCGGCAGCGCTTCGCTGAGTGCTACGAGATCCTCAAGAAGTGCCTGACCGAGGAAATCTTCGATTACCAAGGTGACTTCTACAACCTGAAGGCGGTCTCTGTCTGGCCGCGGCCGATTCAAGACCCGCTGCCCATCTGGATGCCCGCCGGCTCTGCCGAGACAATAGAATTCGCCGCCCAGCGCCGCCTCCCCATAGCCCGGGTGTGGAACCCCACGGTCGTGTTTCAAGACGCCTTCGAGTACTACCAGGAGGTGGCCAGGGAGAAATTCGGCTGGGAGGCTGGCCCTGAGTATTTCATCGGCTCCCGATACATTCACGTGGCCGAAACCACCGAACAAGCAATCGAAGAGTGCCGCGACGCTGTGATGTACGTCCGCCGCCTCACCACCTTCAGCCGGCCGGTGCAGGTGCCCGCCCCGGTGCCGGGCTTGCAGACCGACCGGTCCTACCAGTACCGCAAGCGCTCCTCAGGGGCCGAGATGCCGGGGCCCGGCACTCCTTTTGAAAAACTCCGAGAGACCGGCTTCATCGTTTGCGGCGACCCCGACTACGTGACTGAATGGCTGGCCAACGACATGCAGACTGCCGGCTATGGCCATTTTCTAGGCATGTTCCGGGTGGGCAAGAACACCCACGAAAACGTCATGAAGTCAAAGCGCCTGTTTGCCGAGCAGGTTATGCCACGGCTGAAGGACATCAACGACCCCGAGGCCAGGACCCCAGAGAAGCAGGCCGAGGCGGTTTATTCAGGATCGCCGATCAGATGAGAACTCAGGCAGCGTAAGAAAAATGACCCTTCCATTGTATGAAGACTTCAACTACATCCTGACCCGGGAGTCCCTGGAGACCCGGGGCGAATTTCAGGAGGCCGGGGAAGAAAAAGTCTCCGTCGGCTGGGAGATTCTGGTGCCGCCGCCGGGTCCCGACGGAATACCCTACCAGTTGATTTTCGTAGGGCCTACCTCTGAGCACCGGGGCTCCGCCATGCGGTTGCGCTTGGTGGACCGGCAGGGTGTTCCGGTGTCGGACGATGCGGAGGTAACTCTGGAGACTTATTACAGGACCGGCTCGGAGCGCACTGTTATGTTCCAAGGTCGCTACGGAGACTTTGTTGGGATAGCCGACCAGCGGGCTCCCGGCGCCGCTCTAGCGGTGCAGAAGCGGGCCGAGTCAGGCGAGGACTATGTGATTCGCTTCGGGGTCACGCTTCCCGAGGGGTCCCCTCTGCCGGACCCCGAAGCGAACGAATCTTACTTCGAGCTTGAATGCGTCAAGCTCTGGTGGAACGAAACGGCCTGACCGCCGTGGGGTTTTCACCGGAGCCCGGGTGATGCCAAAGAGGTGAGCTTATGGGAGCCGCTGACGGGTCCATCTTCAACCGCAAGGTAGTGCAGGCGGGCGGGATCGATATTTCCTGCTTGGTAGGCGGAGCCGACGAGGACATCGACCCGGTGCTTTACCTTCACGGTTTGGGTGGAGCCGGCAAGTGGGAAGCCTGTCACATGGCCTTGGGCACCGCCGCCCTGACCTACTTGCCCCAGTTGCCGGGATGGCGTGAAGGCCGGCCGCCGGAAACGCTGCAGTCCGTCGCCGATTACGCCGGCTTGGTTCTGGACTTGATGGACGCACTGGAATTAGAACGAGCCACTTTGGTGGGCCACTCCATCGGCGGGTGGATCGGGCTGAAAGCGGCGGTCCGAAGCCCCGGGCGGGTCAGCCGGATGATAATGGCGAGCCCGATGGGTGTGGATTTCCCCCCGGCAGCTTCCCCTGACTTGGCCTGCTTGGACCAGGAGTCCTTTGCCACCGCGGTGTTTGCCAAACTGGGCCTCATCGCCACTGCCCAGTCCTACGGGTTCGGGGCGGAGTGGGAGAACGTGCGGAGGGGCCCGGAGTTTGAACGCCAATGGAAGGGCCGGGGCCTGGTTGCCGAATTGGTCAAAGAGGGGTGCGCCGACCCGGAGATGACGGCTATGCTGCCCGTCATAGAAGCCGAGACCCTGCTGGTCTGGGGCCGGCAGGACGGGCTGGTGCCCGCGGAACAGGGAGAGGCCCTGCGTTCTGCTCTTCCCAACGCCAGGCTGAACGTGATAGACAACTGCGGGCACTTGCCGATGGTGGAGAAACCGGAAACCTTCAATCGCTTGCTCCGGGACTTCTTGGTGGGAGTGGAGGAAGACATTCCCGATGTGGTCCGGATCTGAGCCTGGGGGCTTGCTTGAAAGTGCACGAAGGCGGCGCTCTTCGCCGCCTCCCGGAAAAATCAGCACAAATCAGGATTTCACGTAGGAGGACAACCATGGCCAAGATTAAGCACATCGCCATACGCACGCCGGACCCGGAAAAGACGGCCGCCTTTTACAAGTCGGTGTTCGAATTAGAGGAAGTCGGTCAGGCTGGTTCTGGAGTCTACCTTTCGGACGGCTATATCAACCTGGCCATCCTGAGGAGCAATGATCAAGGCAATGGGGAGTCTCCCCGGGACATTCCCGGCTATGCCGGCATCGACCACTTGGGCTTCGTAGTGGAAGACGTGGACGCCGCCACCAAGAAGCTCGAGGAGGAGGGCGCCACCGCGATTGGGCGGCTGGACTTGGGCCACCCGCAGCCTGAAGGCGGCCACGCCTACTATGAGCTCAAGTTCCGCGGCCCCGACAGCCAGGTCATCGACATCAGCGGAGCGGGCTGGATCGGCACCTAGAACAAACCTTCCTTCTTTTTCGGGATACTACAACTGGCAAGGACTGCTCCGGGTAGCGACCCGACGCGCAACACCCCGGCCCTGGCTGGGAGCGCGCAGCTTGGCGTGCCGTCCTTGCCCTTGCATATAAGGAGAAGCATAGATGCGATTGGAAGGCAAGGTCGCCCTGGTAACCGGAGGCGCGCGCGGGTTGGGCCGCTCCATGGCTTTGGCCTACGCTCGCGAGGGAGCAGATGTCGCCGTTGTAGCCCGCACTCCTTCCGAGTTGGACGCCGTGGCTTCGGAAATTCGCGCTCTGGGCCGGCGCGCCCACACGGTCAACGCTGAACTGACCACCAGCGAGGGCGCCAACCGAGCGGCTCGGGATACCATCAGCGAGCTGGGCAAGATAGATGTTCTGGTCAACAACGCCGGCGGTTACCGTCTTTTCACCAAGGACCTGACCCACTCGGTTACGGTCATGGACATCACTGAGGAGGAGTGGCGGCTGGTGATGGAGTCGAACTTGACCACCGCTTTCATGGTCTGCAAGGCGGTCCTGCCCCACATGATAGAACGGCGTAGCGGCATCATCGTCAACCTGACTTCCAAGAACGTGGCCCGCCGGGGCCGGGCCGGCCAGGCGTCCTACGGTGCTGCCAAGGCGGCGGTGGAGCGGCTGAGCGAGTCGCTGGCGGACGAAGTGAAGGACTTTGGAATCGCCGTCAACATCCTCGACCCGGGCTGGAACCTGACCAAGCCCAACGACGACTACGACGACGAAGTGCATAAGCGCATGCGGCTGCCTGACGACATTGCCGAAGTGGCCGTATACATGGCCCTGCAGACCTCTGACACCATGACCGGCCAGTTGGTCACCGCTCCGGAGTACGATGAAGAGCATGGCATAAAACGGCTTTCCGCTTACGAACGGCTCCACGCTTAGCTTCGGTCCGCGGAGCCCCGTCCCGATCGACCTTTCTGTTGGTGGAAAATCGGATCGGATCACATCGACACGACAGGTCGCGTTGGGCTGCTGCCCTATTCTGCCCAGGAGGTTACCCCCATGCCAGAAGCCAGGTTGACCGTCGGCAACGTGGAAATCCTGTCCCTGAACGACAACGAGGCCACCCTGCCGCTCAGCGATGTCTTTCCTGAGGTTCCCGCCGAGGCGTGGGCTCCCTACCAGGAGCGCTATCCCAGCGGCTTCAGCGGCGATCATCTGCTGGCCCACTTCGAGTGCTACCTCATTCGTTCCGAGGGCCAGACCATCCTCGTGGACACCGGGCTCGGCGGCGCGGCCACCAACCCAAACTCAATTGAGGCCATGGTCGGCGGCGCCGAAGGACGCCTGCTGCAGGAACTGGAAGCGGCCGGCGTCAGCACAGCCGACATCAACACCGTCTTCTTCAGCCACCTTCACTTTGACCACGTCGGCTGGAACGTCACCCACGAACCCGGCGCCCCGGTCCGCGCTACGTTTCCGAACGCCCGTTACGTAGCCCACCGCGCCGACTGGGAGATATTCCAACGCCCCGAGGTCATGGAACTCTTCCCGCCCCACTGGGACCAGACCCTTGGTCCCCTTCAGGACCTGGGCGTGCTGGACTTGCTGGACGGCGAGCACACACTGACCGGCGAAATCACCGCCATTCCCACCCCCGGCCATACCCCCGGGTCGATGAGCCTTGCCATCGTATCCGGTGGACAGCGAGCCTACATCCTCGGCGACGTTTTCCACGGTCCGGCCCAAGTCACCGAAACCGACTGGAAGTTCAGCTTTGACATGGATGCCGAGCAGGGAATTGCCACCCGAACCGCCATGGTCGAGCGTGCCGAGTCCGAGGATGCCGTCATGGCCATCTGCCACCACGGAGGCTTTGGCCGCGTGGTCCGCGCCGAGGGTCGCCGCTACTGGCAACTGGTCTCCTAGTGTAATTGAAGGAAATAGTAAAATACGGGTTATGAGGTATCCTCCTGGTGAGCAGCCCTGAGGGAGGATGACCAATGCCATCGGACGACCAATGCCACCGCTGATATTGGACGACGTGGAGCGGGAAACGCTGGAGCGGTGGGCGCGACGACCGCGGACAGCGCAAGCGCTGGCACTGCGGGCCAGGATGATCCTGGGTTGCGCCGAGGGCTGGAGCAACACTGCCGTGGGCGCCGATCTGGGGGTGTCCGACGCAACGGTGGACAAATGGCGTTCCCGTCAGGGCGGACTCGCGCGTGCCTCGAGGTTCGCTATTTTCTCCGTCGACTGCCGCGGCTGGACGCCAGCCCACGCCGCGGGCTAGACTGAGGAAAATCGTTGACTGAATCACTACCATGCCCTACCATGAACCTCTTCCTGACGACTGCCCACCCGACACCGCCTAGGAAATTGACGCGCCCCGCCCCGTTTATCGCCTGGTGCAGAACAACCCGCCCACCGACGACGACTTTCGGTCGCAACGGGCCGAACGGCCGGACCATATCTTCCACAGCGCTTCCGAATGCCAAGCACGTGGGCTTTCGGTCTTTGCCAGCCTCAACGTTGCCGAACAGCTGTCAACCACAGGAAGCCTGCAAGGAAGGGTAATCTGCCAAGTCACCCTGGGACCGGGAGCGGGGCACATCCAGACAACCGGTCGCAGGTCTCATCCAGACAACCGGTCGCAGGTCTCATCACACCTGGTGGCCGCTAGCCGACTACCACATCCTGGCAAACTGCCAGGTGGTGACACCATGAAAACCGTCAAGATTACTGAAATCCTCAACTACTACGACGGCATCCTGGCCTTCGCTGCCCAGGACCCCATCGGTGGCCACCATGTGGGCTCACTCATCGAAAGAACCAACGAACATGACCGCTACCTGGTCGTCGGCGCCAAACCGGAACGTCTCGACGACCTACGCAACGGCAAGGTTGACCTGCGCACACTGTTTCTGGAAATGCCTGAAGGCGTGTGGTACATCGCAGTTCCCGAAGGCACCATTGAAGACTCAATTGAACTGGTACCTCGGCCGGAACCGTTGGCTGATTCCGATTGCCTTCTCAGCGACGGCTATTTTCTGGGTCCAGAGGAACCTACTGACGAAGCGGAACTTCGACGCGCGTTGGAACGCGGCAAAGTCGTCACGCTCACTGGCCAAGTTGAGCAGGCCGACTGCAGTGCCGGCGACTGGAGCCTGCTCACCGACCACGGGGTAAAAACCGGCAAGATCGCCCCCGGCGGCCCCGACCTGACCGGACTGCGGTTCGGCAAGCGCTACCGCTTCAATTGCGCGGAAATCACTGAACTGGACCCGCTCTGGCGAAACCGGAAGACCCTCTACCTGCAACGCGTCGAAACCGCCTGAGCCGCCGGAATCGTCCAAAAAAGACGGGGGGGAGGAACCCCAAGGGACCCTAAAACGCGCCCGAGGCCTGTTTCCGTCGGAAACAGGCCGTACCTTGGGTGCCGGCCAAGTGGCCGCGTTTCGCTCGACTGCCGTGCCGACAAGTGCATTCCCGCAGGTGTCACCACGTTGCAACGCGATTTCCGCGCTGGACTGACCATGACTCCCGCGCCACGGGCGGGAGTATCCACTGCCGACATATTAGGTCGTCGCTGAATGAATACGCCGCCGTTCGCCGCCGACCAACGGGCCGTCCGGTTTCACGACCGGCGCCACTTACCCCGAATGGCCACGCCAGAGCCGCGGAGACAGCCTCTGGCACCGCTTTAGGATTTTCGCCACTCGAGCAGATTCGGCCCCTCTGCGGGCAGCCGGAGCCACAAAAACTACTGCCCTGAGCCCCTGACGGCTGCCCGTCCCAGCGGCTACTCCGTCAGCCAAGCGACGCCTCTAGGTAATCGTTGAGTACCCCGTCAACGTAGGTACTGGCATCGTCGGACCTTACCTCGAAGACCGTGTGGACGTCGTTCAATAAAGCAAAGAAACCCTCAGTGAAATTATGCCTTGGGATGTCCACAGCTGCCCAATCAACAGGACGAAGGGTGTAGCGATCCTCGGTACCCTCAATGCGCAAATGATATGGGCCGCCATCCACGACCTGACCGACTGCTACTACCCCTGCCCCTGTACGCGGAATTAGAATCGTGTCTCCCACGGTTATTGCATGTACGAACCGCCACAGTTGCCCTGCGGCATCGGCCGCCCGGTGGATGGAATGGTAACCATACAAATCAGGTGCCGTCGCGTGCAAATGGTCTCGCAATTCCTGCTGATTAGCGAACGCTGATATGTCGCCACCCAAACCGAAGTTGACCACCGCCATTCCAAAATCGAACGCGATATATTCGTACTCGCCGTGACGGGCACTGCCAGCCCTGACTACCCAAACAGACATTTCGAAGCGACCTCCCACTGCGTTTCAAGCACGGAGAAATCTTAGCACCCAGTCAAAAGAACCGACTATTCCACGTCGACCATGTCTCCCTGGCGATTGACCACCTGACGAATCCAAGGAATTCACCCCACCGCGCGTTTGCCGGACGCCGTATTCTCCCTGGAGTTTCTCGACCAGCACGAGCACGTGCCGCTGGTAGGACCCGCGGGCGTCGGCAAGAGTCTCCTGGCTCAAGCCCTGGGCTACTTGGCCGTCCGCGCCGGACATACTGTCCGCTTCGTCCACGTCGACGATTTCTTCAAGGCCCTGGCCCAAGCCAGAGTCGATAACTCGACAGTCCGCACCTTTCGGTCTTTCCTGTCCCCCGACCTGCTCATCCTCGAAGACCTCGGACTGCACCGGCTCACTGCCCAGCAGTCCGCTGACCTCTACGAACTCATCCTCAACCGCCATCGGGCGTCCAGTTTCGTCATCACTAGCAACCGGGCCGTGGGCGAATGGCTAAGCATGTTTGACGATCCCATCCTGGGCAACAGCAAGCCTATGCCCGTCGTCCGGGCCGTGCAAATCCGACTAACTCACATGCGGCCACGGGGGTGTAAGCTCACGGCGAGCCGTGTCGTCCGGACCGAGGCCGATCAGTGATTGGTGCGTATTGCCCGAGCAACAGCATGGCCCGGGAGTCTTGCGACTGCATTATTGGTGACGCCCCAACAGGGGGATCCCGTTCGGGAGATTGTGAATCGATGAGACTTCCTCCGGCGATGCGGCTACTCGCCGACCTGGGGGTGGATGATGAGAAACAGCAAGGAGGCGGTCAAGGGATCCGGCAAGAGGGCCAAGAAACCGAAGCTACCTGAGGAACTGTCGCGGGTCAACCTGAACACCGCAGGCATCGACGTGGGTGCCAGCAGCCACTTTGTTGCGGTGCCCGCAGATCGCGCGGAGCCGCAGGTACGGGAGTTTGCCGCCTACACTGCTGACCTGTACCGCCTGGCCGACTGGTTGACCGAGTGTGAAGTCGAGAGCGTGGTCATGGAGTCCACCGGGGTCTACTGGATACCCCTCTTCGGGGTCCTGGAAGACCGGGGATTTGCCGTGATGCTGGTGGATCCCCGGCGCATCAAGAACGTGCCGGGGCGCAAAACCGACGTGCTGGACTGCCAGTGGCTGCAACAGTTGCACACCTATGGACTGCTGTCGGCAGCCTTCCGCCCTGAGGGGGAAGTCCGGTGCCTGCGGAGTTACCTGCGGCAGCGGGCCATGCTGATCCGCTACGCCTCCCACCATATTCAGCACATGCAGAAGGCCCTCAGCCAGATGAACGTGAAGTTGCAGCACGTCATCAGTGACGTCACCGGAAAGACCGGCTTGGCGATCATCGACGACATCGTCAGAGGTGAGCGGGATCCACACAAGCTGGCCCAGCACCGCGACCCCAGGATCAGGGCGGACCAAAAGACCATAGCGAGATCGCTCCAGGGACACTGGCGCGAGGAGCACATCTTCGAACTGGCCCAGGCCCTGGAGCTTTACCGGATTTATCAGGGCAAGATCGCCGAGTGCGACGGGAAGATCGAAGCCGCTTTGGAACAATTCGAACATGTCGCCGAGGGGGCAACTCCCGCCAAGCCTGGTCGGGTCCAGAAGCAGAAGAATGCCCCAGCCTTTGACGTCCGTTCTCATCTGTACCGGATTACTGGGGTGGACCTCACCAGGATCGACGGAGTGGACGCTTACACTGCCCTCAAGGTGATCAGCGAGATCGGAACGGACATGAGCAAGTGGCCCAGTGCCGGACACTTCGCCTCATGGCTAGGTCTGAGTCCCGATAACCGGATCACCGGGGGCAGGATCCTGAGCTCAAGAACCAAACGCAACGCCAATCGGGCGGCGGCGGCGTTGCGCCTCGCGGCCGGCGCGCTGCACCATTCAGACAGTGCCTTGGGGGCGTTTTATCGCCGCAAACGGGCACAACTAGGATCCCCCAAGGCCATTACTGCGGCAGCTCACAAGCTGGCCAGGATCATCTACTCCATGCTGCGGCATGGACAAAACTACGTGGATCAAGGTGCGGAATATTACGAGAACCAGTATCGCCAAAGAGCCTTCAGGGCTGCACAACGGCGTGCGGCTCAGCTGGGGTACGACTTGGTTCCCTCATCCAGACCCGACTGCGAGGCCGCAGCGATAGTTTCCTCTGCTACTCCTTGACAACCTGAGTTAGTCGGGAGCGCCCTGGACCGCCTGGCCAACGCCAGCTACCAGTGTAAAAGGCGGAGATAAAGTGTGCCAGGTGGGCGGCCCGATCGTCGGCTTGCGGCAAGTGTCTCGCGTCAACTAAATATGCCGAATCGCATTGCCTCAACAAAAACGTTACCCACGCCGAATGGTTGCCTCAACTAGAATGTTACCGAAAAGTCGGGAGGCAGCCACGTGGGAGGAGGCATCAGCAGGATGGCAAAACAGGAATTATTGATAACGATACGGGACCGTTACCGCGAGTCATCCAAAAAGGACAAGGGCCGAATCCTCGATGAGTTCATCGCCGTAACCGGCCACCACCGCAAGCACGGTATCCGGCTGTTGGGGCAGTCCGGCGACGCTGGGGAGAAACCGTCAATGATCAAGGGCCAGCGCATCTATAGGGCCGGCGCATCTATGATGAAGCAGTACGCGAGGCGGTGATCGTAATCTGGGAGGCAGCCGACCGTATCTGCGGCAAGCGCCTGAAGGCGGCGCTCCCCTATCTGGTGGAATCCATGGAGCGTCATGGGCACCTTGACCTGGATCCCGAAGTGCGACCGCGGCTAATGGCGGCCAGCGCGGCCACATTGGATCGGCTGCTGAAACCCATCCGTCCCACCGCGGGGAGCCGGCGCAGACGCCGGCGCGGGCGGCCCATGGGGAAGCGGGTTCCGGTGCGGACCTACAACGACTGGAATGGACCGCCGCCGGGCTTTCTGGAAATAGACCTGGTGGCTCACTATAGACCTGGTGGCTCACTGCGGCGGATCCGTGTCCGGATCATTCATCCACCGTCTGGTCGCAACCGACATTTGCACCGGCTGGACCGAAGCGGTACCCCTCCTGGCCCGGGAGCAGTCTCTGGTTGTGGAGGGGCTGGAGGCCATCTCGCAGCAGTTGCCCTTTCCCATCCTTGGCATCGACTCCTTGGCATCGACTCCTTGGCATCGACTCCTTGGCATCGACTTCTTGGCATCGACTCCGATAACGACGGCGCGTTCATCAACGAAACGCTGATCACATACTGCGCCAACCGCGGCATCGAGTTCACCCGGTCCCGACCTTACCGCAGCAACGACCAGGGATGGATTGAGCAGAAGAACGGTTCCGTGGTACGACGCTTCGTCGGCCATGACCGGTATTCGGGACAGGTGGCTGGCCTAATCGCCCTGTAAATCGACACATGGCCTATCTCTACGGAGCGCTGCGTCGGTACGTGAACTATTTCCAGCCCTCATTCAAGCTGATCGACAAGACCAGGGATGGCTCCACCACCGTCAAGCATTACAGTCAGCCCGCCACGCCCGGCGACCGGCTGATCCAGCAGACGCAACCGGCGCTGAGCTGAAAGCCTCACTTGAGGAATATCGGACTGGGTTGGACCCGGTGTTGCTGCTGCACACCATCCGTGAAGCCCAGTCGGCGCTGGTGGCAACCACGTCTCCGGGTGTGCGGGAAACGCCAGCAGGAGAAAGCCTCGAACGGTTCCTCGCCAAGTTGCCCAATCTGTGGCGGCAGGGCGAAACACGTCCCACACACGCCGCGCGAGTGCGAGGTCCGCGGCATTGGCGCACCCGCCAAGACCCCTTCGAGGGCGTTTGGAGCGACGTGTTGGGGTGGTTGCAGGCAGAGCCGGATGCCACGGGCAAGGCGCTGATGGCACGGTTGCAGTCGGAACACCCGGACCGTTTCACCGAAGCGCAGCTGCGAACCTTGCAACGCCGGGTGAAAGATTGGCGGGGCATCATGGCCAAAAATCTCGTTTATGCTTCGTCCAACGCAGGCTCGGCGGAACCAGCTGGACTGCCGGAACTGGACCTGTTTGGAGCGGATCCCAAGTGCTAGAGTTTCGGTAACATTCTTCGGTGAGGCAACAGGGAGGCATTCCTTATTGTCGTCTATCACCGGGATTTCCGATTGAAGACTTGATCCAGCACATCCTGAAGTTCGCCATAGTCCGAGGGCCAATGTACGCGGCAGACACATTCTACCGGTGCGTGGAAAGGACAGCTGCGACGTATCAGGTGTTCGGTTTGCTCGGAGGAGCACGGGTGGATCAGGAACTGGAAATAGGCCATGGGATCAGGTTGGTGCCAATACCCAGTTCCAGCAACAAGCTGCCGCCACATTTGCCACTATGGCCCTACTGGAGCCCGATAGATCTGATGGGACGCACTCTGATCGCCGTTGACTACAACATATCGCCCGTCTTCATCAACCCGAGCCTGACTGCGATGGACCCGTGGGGGCCATTCACGGATTCCGCGACGAGCGACGAGTATCCCGATTTCAAAATCGAACGGTTCTGCCAAGCCTTGTCGCTGGCAGCGGATACTTCCATCGTTTGCGCCGCCAGTTGGGCGCACATCGAGCCGACGGAGATCTTCAACGTGTGGGGCACTTACCGCGGCGGCTCCCATCGCTACATCCCCGGACTGGCGCACCGAACGGGGAGTGTGAACATCAGTGAGAAGGACAGTTCCGACGCTCTGACAATCTATCAGGGAATGCAGGATATGCCACCCAGTGTCGCGACGAAACTGCGGGTTCCCATCGACCGATGGATAAAGTCCAAAGCGGACGACAGTCCGGTGGATGCGTTCATCGACCTGGGCATCGCCCTGGAATCATTTTATCTGCAAGACATCGGCAACCACCCGGAGCTGGGTTTCAGGCTTCGGCTGCGAGCGGCATGGTATCTGGCGGAAGACCAATCTGACAGGAGGGCAATCATGAAAGACCTAGGGGACGTGTACAGTTTACGATCCAAGGCTGTGCACACCGGGGACGTCAGCTCTCGTCGTGACTTCGCAGCGCTCCTAGAAACTGGGCAACAGCAAGCCTATGCCCGTCGTCCGGGCCGTGCAAATCCGACTAACTCACATGCGGCCACGGGGGTGTAAGCTCACGGCGAGCCGTGTCGTCCGGACCGAGGCCGATCAGTGATTGGTGCGTATTGCCCGAGCAACAGCATGGCCCGGGAGTCTTGCGACTGCATTATTGGTGACGCCCCAACAGGGGGATCCCGTTCGGGAGATTGTGAATCGATGAGACTTCCTCCGGCGATGCGGCTACTCGCCGACCTGGGGGTGGATGATGAGAAACAGCAAGGAGGCGGTCAAGGGATCCGGCAAGAGGGCCAAGAAACCGAAGCTACCTGAGGAACTGTCGCGGGTCAACCTGAACACCGCAGGCATCGACGTGGGTGCCAGCAGCCACTTTGTTGCGGTGCCCGCAGATCGCGCGGAGCCGCAGGTACGGGAGTTTGCCGCCTACACTGCTGACCTGTACCGCCTGGCCGACTGGTTGACCGAGTGTGAAGTCGAGAGCGTGGTCATGGAGTCCACCGGGGTCTACTGGATACCCCTCTTCGGGGTCCTGGAAGACCGGGGATTTGCCGTGATGCTGGTGGATCCCCGGCGCATCAAGAACGTGCCGGGGCGCAAAACCGACGTGCTGGACTGCCAGTGGCTGCAACAGTTGCACACCTATGGACTGCTGTCGGCAGCCTTCCGCCCTGAGGGGGAAGTCCGGTGCCTGCGGAGTTACCTGCGGCAGCGGGCCATGCTGATCCGCTACGCCTCCCACCATATTCAGCACATGCAGAAGGCCCTCAGCCAGATGAACGTGAAGTTGCAGCACGTCATCAGTGACGTCACCGGAAAGACCGGCTTGGCGATCATCGACGACATCGTCAGAGGTGAGCGGGATCCACACAAGCTGGCCCAGCACCGCGACCCCAGGATCAGGGCGGACCAAAAGACCATAGCGAGATCGCTCCAGGGACACTGGCGCGAGGAGCACATCTTCGAACTGGCCCAGGCCCTGGAGCTTTACCGGATTTATCAGGGCAAGATCGCCGAGTGCGACGGGAAGATCGAAGCCGCTTTGGAACAATTCGAACATGTCGCCGAGGGGGCAACTCCCGCCAAGCCTGGTCGGGTCCAGAAGCAGAAGAATGCCCCAGCCTTTGACGTCCGTTCTCATCTGTACCGGATTACTGGGGTGGACCTCACCAGGATCGACGGAGTGGACGCTTACACTGCCCTCAAGGTGATCAGCGAGATCGGAACGGACATGAGCAAGTGGCCCAGTGCCGGACACTTCGCCTCATGGCTAGGTCTGAGTCCCGATAACCGGATCACCGGGGGCAGGATCCTGAGCTCAAGAACCAAACGCAACGCCAATCGGGCGGCGGCGGCGTTGCGCCTCGCGGCCGGCGCGCTGCACCATTCAGACAGTGCCTTGGGGGCGTTTTATCGCCGCAAACGGGCACAACTAGGATCCCCCAAGGCCATTACTGCGGCAGCTCACAAGCTGGCCAGGATCATCTACTCCATGCTGCGGCATGGACAAAACTACGTGGATCAAGGTGCGGAATATTACGAGAACCAGTATCGCCAAAGAGCCTTCAGGGCTGCACAACGGCGTGCGGCTCAGCTGGGGTACGACTTGGTTCCCTCATCCAGACCCGACTGCGAGGCCGCAGCGATAGTTTCCTCTGCTACTCCTTGACAACCTGAGTTAGTCGGGAGCTCTGCCGACAGTCCATAGTCAAGGTCATCCGCAACGGCGCCTTCCCAGATTGGAACCGACTGGTACTGGGTGAAGCGGGCTAAAAGCAGGATTAGTCGGCGTAGCACAAGACAAACCCACCGTCGGGAAGGCAAAAACTCAGCGCAACGTACACTTCGTCTTCAAAAAAGCATTCAATGGTGCTGGTGAGTGAGAAGCGTGCCGCACCGATATGAACCGCCTGTCTGCAGCTACCGCTAGGTGCCGTCGTGGACTCCAGCGGAGTGGTACTTCGGGTTTCCAACGAGAACTAGTTGAGCGACCAGCCGTATGAACGCATCCTGCCGGCCCCAGTGACTAAGGGCAGATTACACTCAGCTAAGAGCCTATCCCAATAACTGACGGAAACGTGCAGGTCCATTGTGGAAAGCCCAGCCAGGGTTGCGGCTAGGCTAGGGCAATGACCAAAACGAAAGACCCCAACGCTCCGTGTCCGAAGCGTGCCGGCCCTGCCATCAAAACCAATTCCACCACTGGCGCTTTCCAGATCTCCGACGAGCTTTGGGAGGTGTTGGCTCCCCTGATTCCCCAACGCGTGAACACCCATCCTTTCGGCGGCGGCCGGCCCCGGGTCCCTGACCGCACCGGCGCCAATGGCATCTTCTACGTGCTGCGAACCGGCTGCCAGTGGAAGGCGTTGGACGCCACGGGCATCTGCTCCGGTTCCACGGCCCATCTGCGCTTCCAGGAGTGGGTTGCCGCTGGGGTGTTCCTGGAACTGTGGCGGGTGGGTCTGGAACGCTATGACGAACTGCAAGGGTTGGACTGGAGTTGGCTGAGTATGGACGGCGCCATAACCAAATCGCCCCTGGGTGGGGGGAAAACCGGCGCCAACCCCACCGACCGAGGTAAGACTGGGGTCAAACGCAGCCTGTTGACTGAAGCCCAGGGCATTTCGGTGGGTCTGGCGGTGGACGGGGCCAACCGCCACGACATGAAGCTGGTGCGGGCCACGGTGGACAGCGTGGCGGTACCCCGACCGGTGCCCAGCCCGGAGCATCCCCAAGGGCTGTGCCTGGACAAGGGCTACGACTTCGCCGAGGTCCGTCGTACGCTGGAAGAGTTCGGCTTCACCGCCCACATCCGCAGCCGGGGCGAAGAGGCTCAGGCCATCAAAAGGGAGGCTGGGTTCAAAGCCCGCCGCTGGGTGGTGGAACGCACGCACAGTTGGCTGAACCGTTTCCGGCGCATCTTGGTTCGCTGGGACAAGTCCTCAGAGAACTACATTGCCTTCCTTCATTTCGCCTGCGCCCTAATCGCCCTCAGAGCCGCTGGGTTATTAGGATAGGCTCTTAGGCCGACGGTCGGATCCAGTAGATCTGTTGAAAGGCCCTTTGACGCTATGGCGTCTTCCCCTTGAGGCGGATCAGCAACGCGCGTATCAGTTCGTCTGATGCTTCGCGGAGTTTGTCCAAGCTTGCCTGTGTATCTTCCACCTGTCGTATGGATACCCCCATTAGCGAAAACGTCCAATGACGCTGGTCCTGGTCAATAGTGGCCTTGACCCCCATCAGGTAGTGCTCGTCATTTCTGCCTCGGAAGTGCGTGAAGTACGTGGAGGCGCTGAACGAGATCGATCGGAGGTGTGTGGCGTCTCTTGTGGCATCGGATAGCTTGGGCAGCTTGGGCTGGTCTTCGCATAGGGTTATCACTACCCCGTCTGGTCCGGTTACGAATAAACTCACTTTCGTTTCTACTTTGCCGAACACTCCCTTGAACAGGATGGTCTTGCTCTCGGCATATTCGTGGAGTGGATAGACCACTTCCTCGAGGTACTTGATGCTACTCGGCATCGTACTGGCGGCGTCTGCGAGGGACCGCTTGAATACTGCTATCTCCCGGTCAAGGTCTTCGGGGTCTTCTATTGGTTCCCCGCGGGCCGCTTTGAGGTGCAGGTCTAACCCGTACTTGCAGGGCTGACCGATAAAGTTGATGAACTCTGATAAATCCTCGGTGTGGTCGGCCCTTTCTAGGTGATCGAGGTATTGTCCCCGTTCTTCCAACGGGATTAGCGCCACTGTATAACCGTGCTTGATGAGGATCATGTTCATCAGTAAACGCGCCATGCGTCCGTTCCCGTCGTCAAACGGATGGATCCGGACAAACCTATAGTGGAAGGTCGCCGCCGTGACTATCGGGTGTTCGCCATTCTGCTCCTGAAGCCTGTACCAGTCGATCAGGTCGCTCATCTCGGGTTTCACCAAATACGGCTCTGTGAAGTAATACGTTTCGCCCGTTCGAGTTTCCACGTTGTTAGGTGTGGTCTTGTACTGACCGACGATGATCCAGCGCTTAACTCGTCTTCCGTCCGGCGTTTTTGCCTCCGCGAGGTATGGCTCCTTGAGTAGGATCTTATGCAGATTGCGTATGAAGACTTCGGTAATGGCCTCGTCGCGTCTGACGGCGTCTTCAATTGCTTTCACGGCCTCATCGTGGCCGTCAATGTCCAGGTGGTCCCGCATCGGCTTCCCGCTGGCTGTTAGGCCGTGGAGGATCAGACTTCTAGTCTCCCCCAGCGTGAGTTGTCCCGCGTCAACTAAATATGCCGAATTATCGTCGATTAGTTTTGCCGGTTCACCTCCTCTGCTTGGCCCCGTTGCTGGGCGGCATCGGTGCGGAAACTGGGCACCGCAAACTCCAGTATCACGGAGTGGTGGACGACCCGGTCGATGGCGGCAGCGGTGGCCATGGGGTTGGCGAAGCTGCGCTCCCACTCCGAGAAGACCAGGTTGGACGTGATGCCCAACGACCTCCGTTCGTAGCGTTCGGCGATGAGGGTGAAGAGGACCTCAGACTCCTCGGCGCCCTGGGGCAGGTAGCCCAGGTCGTCCAGGAGCAGGAAGTCGAAGTTGTCCAGCCTCCGCAGCCGGCGAGGCAGGTCGAAGTCGCGCTTGGCGGCCAGCAAATCCTGCACCAGGCGGTAGGCTGGGGCGAAGAGGACGGAGCAGCCGGCTTCCACCAGGCGGTGGCCCAGGGATCCAGGCCACTGAGCGTTGCCGCGGCGTCGGCCCGATTCTGGCGGTTCGGCCATTGGGTGGCCGAGGTCAGCAGGCCGATGCTCGCCACGCTCTGGTACAGCTTGGCCTGCGGGAACGAGACTCCGCCGCTAGCTACGACGACTCGATACTCCTGCTCCGACTGGGCAATCCCGTTGTCGGCCAAGTTCGTTGGCGGCTGATGCCGTTGAGGGGAAGCAGCCGCTTTGGTGGACAATCCCTTGTCTAGTCGGTTCCGATCCCGTCATTGAAGTCCCCAGATCAAGTAGGCAGGGATCTTCTGGCCAGGCTGTCCTTCCCAGCGACCCCGTGCGATGGTCAGGTCCTCAGAAACTTGGTTACATAGGCCACATCAACTGGCGGCATTGTAAGTCCAAATCCGGCAATCGCCTCCGCGAACCGGCTGATGTCGTAAGAGCTGGTATCAGACAGGTACGATTCGACTGAGTCCAGAGAGTGAACCAGGACTCTCATCTCCATGTCTTCCCCGCGCTCGGCCATTGCTGCCAGCCGTGATTTCCACTCCCCCAATGGGACGCGTTCGGTTGCGTATCCGTGGCGCTCCATGTAAGCGAAGACCTGGTCGGCGGGGACCGGGTCCTGTTGGACCACGTTGTAAACCTTGCCCAGATGTGCCGGATCGTCTGAAATCCTCGTGATGGCGGTCACCAAAAAGTCCACGGGGGTCATCTCGAAGAACCAGTCCGGCGCCATGGGAGCGCAACCGAGTCGCGCGCAGGCCTTGATGATCGATGAAAGGAAGTCATTCGGATTGACCGTGCCGGTTCCGCTGTGGTGGCCTATGTTGCCCGGACGGAAAATGCACACCGGCAGTCCCCGGGAAACCGCGGACCATACCAGCCGTTCCGCAACCCATTTGGCTTGGTTGTAGCCTCCCTCCATCCTGTCGACGAAGTCGTCAATCTGACTGTTTTCCAGGTAGGGAGTGTCGTCTCCTCCAGGGAAAACGCCGTTGGATGAAATGTACTGGATTGGCTTTGTTGTAGAGTTGCAGGCGAACTTCAGCACCTCCAACATCCCGCCCACGGTGTGGGGCTTTGCTGCGGCATAGGGATAGGCGTAGTTGACGGAGGCGGCGCAATGAAATATCAGGTCAATCTCGTCCGAGAGTCGCTGATACTCCTCATCATACAATCCCATCCGGGGTTGGGTAAGGTCCCCGCTGACAGAGACGATCCTGTGTTGCATGGACTGGCCGGCCAGCCCGTAAAACCTCTGGGTCTCCAGTACTCGGTTGGCGGACATCCCCGGGTCGGGATTGGGGTCCCTTGCCAGGCAGTAAAAACGAGTGTCCCGGCTCGTGGCGCGTAGCAGTTCGTCAAGGAGAAAGGCCCCCAGGAAGCCGGTTGCCCCGGTGATCAGCACCGACGACGCTTCACTCAATCGGCCAACCCGAGCATCGCCTTTCGGCGCGATGTCCGGCGCCAGGGTCGAGTCTTCGGCCAGCGAAATTCTTGATTCCATGTTCGGCCCTCTATGTTCCAAGTGCGCCGCCAGCTCGCTGATGGTCGGGTATTCGTAGACCTCAGTACCGCTGAGGTCAATCCCAAACGTCTCTTCGATGCCCAGCGTGAGGGCCAAGCCGGTCAGCGAGTTGCCGCCAAGGTCAAAGAAGTTCCAGTGGTCCTGCAAGGACTCGCTGTCAACATCCAGGGCTTCGCCCCACAACTCCCGCAAGGCTGTGCGTCGTTCTGTTGCGGTGGCATGCTTCGGGAGCTGCGCCGGCTTCTTGGCGCCGGACCCGCCTTTGCGCAGCGCGGGCAAGGCCTTGCGGTCCAGTTTTCCGGTCTGCTGGTTCAACGGGAGCACTTCCATCTCTACGAAATGGCTGGGCACCATGTAGAGAGGCAAATATCGCTCCAACAGAGTACGCAGGTCTCTGCTGGTTCTGCTGGTGGTGTCCACCTTCCATGTCGCCTGCGGGCCCCGTACCACGTAGGCCACCAACCGCTTGTTGGTTTCGTCTTCCGTTTCGGCCAGCACCGCTGTATCAGCCACACCACAGTGCTTCCGCAAAGCTTCCTCGATGGCTCCCAGGTAAACGCTGTAACCCCTGATCTTGACCATCGAATCGGTTCGCCCAACGATTGTTGTGATCCCCCGCGCATCTACCTCGGCCAGGTCGCCGGTCGCGTAGTACCTCTCACCATCGAGAGTGACGAACTTCTCCGCGTCCAGATCGGGCCTCTTCAAATAGCCCCGGGCGAGCCCGCGCCCGCCGATGTACAGCTCGCCGACCCCGCTTGGAGCCAGGGCGGACTGTCCCTCCGGGAGTACGCGGACAGTCACGCCGTCCATCGGTAGCCCCACTGGGCAGGCGTCCATGCCTTCCGTGCTCAAATGCGTCAATTCAATGGTGCAGGTGTCGTGAGTCTCGCTGATGCTGTAGGTATTGAAAACGCGGGCAGAAATGGGAAGAAGGTCCAATGCCAGCTTCAACAGGCTGGTTGGCACTACCTCTCCGTTCAGCCATACCACTCGCAGAGACAACAGCCGGTCGCGCAAGAGTTCAGGGCCTGCCGAGTTCAGGATCCCCTGCAGCAGGGACGGAGTGAACAGGACCTCCGAAATCCGGTGTTCTGCTATAAACTGGGTGAGGGCCCTGGGAAGGAATACGATGTCATCGGGGATCACGTACACCGTTCCTCCTTTGAGCAGCGGCCGGAGGAACTCCCACGGGAGGAAGATGTTGCAGGCGACCCGGTCCCCGACGGCATAGGAACTGAACTTGTACCTGGCGAAGTAGGACGAAATGACGGAGCCGCTGGTCTGCATCACCCCCTTTGGGTCCCCGGTCGTGCCAGAGGTGTAGGGCAGAAAGGCCAGGTCATCGCTTGCAACTTCTACCCCGGAGGTTGCGGCATAGCAGTTCCTCCAGGACTGACCGCTGTCAATAGGCAATACATGCGTTCCGGTGATCTGCTTCAACCGGGACAGGTACCGCGCCTGGGTGATCACCACCTTGGGCTGCGCTTCTGACAAAATGGCTCGGAGCTGAGGTTCGGGCGAGTCCAGGGCCATGGGCATGAAGGCGGCCCCCGCCTTCAGAGTACCGATGCTGGCGACGATGTACTCCGGGCAGGTCTCCATGAAAATGCCCACCGGGTCATCCGTTGAGACACCGCGATCCAGAAGATAGGCTCCCAACGCATCGGTAGCCTGGTCCAGTTCAGCGTAGGATGTCCGCTTACCCCGAAAGACGATTGCCGGGTCGTCCGGCGTGTTGGCCGCTTGTGCTTTGAAAAGCTGATGTAAACCGCACTCTGTCGAATTCATGGCACAAGCTCGAGCGCACCCAATCGGCATCAATCAAAACAGATGAAGATACGGCGATTTCGGCGTTTAGCGCTCATTTTACATTTTCCTCCCGTAAAGTAAACTGTAGTCACAAATATCCAGTCATCTTTCGTCTCCAAAACGCCGTTAGATTCACGGGGTGAACCTATGCAATTCGACTCTTTGGACTTCTACCGGGAACACGCCCAGAGGTATTCCCAGCTTTCCCACGAGTACACTCATTCCGTGTACACCGCTGCCTCTCACCCCGCCCTGGCTGGGGATCTGGACCTGCACAAGCGGGTTGTCGAACTGGCGTCCGGCAAACGCGGGCTGGACGCGGGATGCGGGGCGGGCGCCCGGGACGTTTACCTGTTGTACACTTGGGGGTATAACGTCTACGGGATTGACGCGGTGGAAGAAAACATCAGCCTCGGGAAGGCGCTGCACCCGGAAATCGCTGACAGGCTCCGAGTCGCCGACATGAGGGAGCCGCTGGACTTTGAGGCGGGTTTCTTTGATTTCGTCCTGTGCAACGCCGTAATCCAGCATCTGACCCCCGAGACCACCGAAACCACCACGATCCCCGAGTTGGCCAGGGTGCTGGCTCCCGGGGGAGTGCTACAGCTGATGTTCAAGACCGGCGCGGGGGTGGCGACCGTCAGCGACCGCGCCTATGGAGCCGACGGCGTGGACCGGTCCTTTCAGCTCTACGACGAACACCGCTTGTTGAAGATACTGGAGGACTGTGGTTGCTCCCTAGTGGAAGCGGAAGGGAGCGAAGACCTGGGCGGAATGCTCTATTTCAGCGACCCCAAGCCCATGCGCTATTGCACCTTTTGGGTGAGGAAGGACTAGGCCGATCGGATCACAGGGGCACAAGCCGGACATCTAATGTGGAGGCGGTTTCCTGGATCTCGCTTATGGAGAAACCGGCAATCCCAGCCACTTGGCACTTTAGCCCGGCGTAGGCGGTGGCGAGACGGGTGCAATCCTCCAGCGGCCATCCTGCTCGAAGCCCGTAAATGATGCCGGCCGAAAAGGCCGCGCCGGCGCCGTAACAGTCCAGCACCGTTACTGCCGGAGGCTTGACTAAATAGACCTCCTGTCCCTGGGCTACCACGCAGCCGTCAGCGCCCTGAGTTACCAGAGCGGTGCCCACGCCCTGACTGATCAGGGAACTGGCGATGTCCGCAGGGATGCCTGACACTCCGGGTTCGTCCATAGAAACCTGGCAAATGTTGGCATATTTCAACAGGCCCCCCGTGGCGGGGCTCCTGTTGTATTGCGATTCCAGGTTGAGGAATATGGGCACGCCTTGGGAAAAGGCGGTTTCCATAGCCTCCACCACCCTGGGGCCGTCATACCAGTCAACGTAGAGCAGCCCTGCCCCTGCAAGGATGGTGGGTGTCGGCGCTTCCAACCTGTCCAGGACCACGGGCTCCCGCCGTTGAAAATAGGTGCGGCCCCCGGTGGCATCCAGGATTCCTACCTCCATCGGAGTTGCCAGCCCCTGGTTGACTCTTTGATCGGTGTGCACTCCCCACGACTTCAGATGTTCCAGGACTCTCTCACCGTGATGGTCGGCGCCTACCGGTGAGGAGATAAGCTTGGTCGGGACACCCCACCCGGACAGAATGCAGGCCACGATGGCGGCGTCGTCTCCCACGGTTTCGACTGAGCCCAGGACCAACGCGCCGCCATTTTTCGGCGGCAGTTCATCTACCATCAAGAGCAGGCAATGGGTCAGAAACCCAAAGCACACTACGCCTCCGCTCAGCATTCCGACCGGGTTCAGGCTTTCGCCGGCTGCTGACAGATCAGTCGGCATAACAAGTTAGATCCTTCGCCTGGAATACCAATTGCAAGATCCGTAAATCGTTGTGAAATCGCGGCAATCGACGAGCAATGCCAGCCGATGGTAGCGCGGAACCGGATAGATTGTCCACCAAGGAAACGGGGCAGGAAGCGCAAATGGTCTTACCACTCCTGCCGAAGCTGCAGCGACCGCTGGAGTCGAACTCCCGGCTCAGCCATTCAAAGACTTGCGGGTCGCAAACTCGAAAACGGTACTGCTTACAGTCCCCTTAGGTCCGCACAAGTGGGTGGGAGGGCACACCTTCGAGTACGAGTTCGACTTGGAGATGCCCGTCAACCCGCACTATCAAGCGGAGCAGGCGCCCAAGTCCAAGCCGGTAAAGTCGCGTAAGACTACGTCGACCCTCGAGCCGGCGCCAGCAGCGACGAAACCCAGCAAAGCTGGCAAAGCCAAGAAACCCAAGCGCGCCCGCCTCACGCCGGAGGAGCTCAAGAAGCTCCGGCGGCAACGCGCGGTCCAAAGACGCCAGAACCGCAAGGAACGCGGCATCTGCATCGACTGCACCAACCCGGCTGTCGAAGGACAAACCAGGTGCCCCGATTGCGTCGAAAAACGTCGCAACTAGCGTCGCGACAACTAAAAGCACCGACGACAGGCGGCTCCGTCCCAATCCCTGACCGCAACATATTGCCCGCGCACGTGGCTGCGCCTAAACTCACCGCCAACAATCTGCCGGCCACACGCCGACACCGCTCGGGCGGCCGCCTTTGGCCGGTGCTCGACGACCATCGAGCACCGGCCAAAGGCGGCAAAATATAATGGTAATTCCAGACTGGAACGACCAACACGTAATCCCGACCGTGCGGGACGTCCCAGAGGACGAACAAGGACTGCCGATAAACCGCTCTCCCTTCGGGGCCACTCTGCAGGAACTCGTCCAGTACTTCGCCATCACACCGGAGCGCATCACCCTCATCCGCGACCTGATGAACTATCGAGACGCCCTCTACGCCGCCGGCGTCGATGATGGCTTCCAATGGATCAACGGCAGTTTCGTCGAACACGTCGAACTACAACAATGGCGCGGAAAGGATCCCAAGCCCAACGACATCGACATCGACATCGACATCGACATCGACATCGACATCGACATCGACATCGACATCGACATCGACATCGAAACCTTCTATTTCCCTCCAGTCGATCCACCGTCTAACCTAGCCGACCTATTCGACCTCACGGTAACCCGAGAGAAATTCAACATCGACGCCTACGCCATAACCTTGGGCACCGAGCTCACCACCCACATGATCCACACCATCTCATACTGGCAAAGCATGTGGTCGACCCGAAGACGCGACCACATGCCAAAGGGATTCATCCACGTTGAACTGGACCCCGACAACGACCCACAAGCGCGCCAAGCGCTGAACGAGATCGCGCTATGAGCACAGACATGACCTACGCCGAGTACATCTCGTACGCGGCCGAAATCAACACCCTCGAATACCTGCTGGACGGTCTGCCCGAAGACCGGGCAATTGAACGAATCGGCTTTGAACACCGCCTACGGCGCGCCCAAGAAAAGATCGACGGCGTACCGGTCCCGTCACGTCCCAAGAAGTGGTTAACCTCATTTCGCGGTGAACCCGTCCAAGCCGACTACGGCATCGACGCCAACTTCGCCGCTGATGCCATCGCCGTCGCCAGCGACAGCATCAGGTTAACTACCGCCGGCCTGACGGGAAATCTAGAACAAGCCGGCCAGATCCCGAGAAACGAGCTGGGGCAGCCCATCATCACCGGCGTTACCCTCGGTTCATTCGGCTTCGCGATGGAAGTTCCACCAAGGCAGGACAGCCAACACATTCCCAGTGCGCCGGAAGAGGCCATCAATCGGGTGCAGGAACTCCTGCGGTCAGCGCTCGACGGGAATGACGACGACCTCGCCATTGCAGCAGCACAAATGCACCCCCGCGCCGTCAACAAGGTCAGGCAATTCACCAAACTCATGAAAGACAGACGCGCGCAGTTCACGATGGAGTACGAAGGCGACGCCGTTAGCTTCCAGACCGAAGCGGCGATCGATAACGCTCATCGCCGGCTCGTCGACGTCAACGAGGACACCCGAACCAATGACGTGACAGGCACGATGATCGGCGTCATCCCAACAACGCGCCAGTTCCAGATCAACCCGGACGAAGGAGGCCCCACCCGCGGAACAATTGGTCCGGAAATCCAGGACCCCTACGACATCGCCGCACGCTTCACCAACCGACGCGTCCGTGCCCGAGTCCGCACCGTGCGGATCGGTCGCGGAGCGCCCAGACACACCCTGCTTGCAGTATCCCAGCTGCCGAACCAAGAAAACGCTTAGGCCACCCAGCAACGGAAGGACGTAGCGATATGCCCAGACTGCAAGAACGTCGCCGTTACCGACAAGACCCGTTGCCCAGACTGCGCCGAGAAACACAGCAAGCGACAATTCTGAGAGGCGTTGCACCTTGCCAAGCGTAGCCTCCCCGAAGCCTCCACAAGGGCTGAGTGGTTCATTCCGTCCAGCCTCTCACTGGTAGTTCCAGCTGTTACCAACCGGTGGGTTTGGACACAATTCCCTGGGAGTCAGAGAAGGTGTCGGGAAACTGGCTAGCGCTCAGGGGACCCGACCGTAGGGGTCTATACCAAGATGCCGCACCGTGCAACTCGAAGCTCCGGCGGCGGCTGGGATCGAAGACGCCCACCTGCTTCCCCAGCCGGTCCCTAACCATCCCGATGGGCAGCATCAGGTCGGAGTCGTTAGAAATCACCACGGCCAGATCGTACTCGTCGTCGAAGCCGTCCAACAGCAGGTAGGATGCCAGATTCACGTCAGACCCTTTTTCCTCGGTATCCAGTATTTCCACAGTGCGCGAGCCGGACTGCGGCGGACGTACCAAGGGCCTCCGCTTGGTCTTCGCCAACAGATGGCCGTAGTGGATGGTCAGGTCGAGCACGGTCGCCAAAGCCCGGAGGTAAGCCTGCTGACGCTGCGCCTGAGTAGGGTCACCGGGCCGGTTGGCGACCAGAGCGGTGAAGTAGCGTATCCGACCGATGCAGTGATTTGGCAGGAGCAAACGGACCAGTTGCCCGAGATCCAACCAGCGGTGGGGCGTTCCCCGCAGGGCACGATAGTACAGGTTCAGACCGTCAATGTAGATGTTGGCGCGAATGGAGTACATTCCACAAAAAGCTGAGGCTGCCAGACGGCAGCCTCGCGCCCTGTTGCCGAAGCGGACAGGGGGTGTACCTATTAAGGCTATCCGATTTCCTCGCCGGGTGTCAACCGACGTGAGGGAATTTGGTAGGGCCGTGCAAAAATGAGGACACCATTGGTGTTTATCTGCGGGCATGACGGAATCCGTCTACCCTGTGATTTTGCCAAAACGGCGAATTTCGTACCGACCTGAGCCAGGACTCATCAACGGCAGGAGACATCTCATGGAAAAATACGTGACGCCGATGACGATGATACGCGCTGCTGGAGACATGAACAGGATCGCTGAAGCGCTGCGGGTGCCGAACGACGCATGCCTGCTTATGAACTTCCCCAACGTCGACCCCAACCCACCCTACCGGGTAGAAAAGGCCCACCTTGCGGTGCAGCAAGCAGAAAAGCTGGCAATCAATTTGGAGGAAGATCCGCAAAGGTTCAACTTGGACCCTATCGCGGCCGCATTGACCATCACGTTGCTGAAACGAGCCACGGAGGAACTCAGGGACGCAACGGACACTTGGAAAAGCTTCCTCGACTCAATGCCGGACCTGCCCGACAGCTGGACCTGAGCGGCGACGCTCACCGGCCACGCCAAAGCACGGAACGGCATTCAGAATTCCGGAAAAGGCCGACATGGTGGCTGACCCAGAGTGAAGCAACGCACCTTCCGCCCAGCGCAACGCCGTGTTCCCAGCTAGGCGACCCGCAGCATCCCAACGAGGGATACCTCGGGTTTGTACTGGATCATCCTCGCCAACGCCATGGCGACGAACATCACCGCCGACAAAAGGAAGTGTAGTCCGGCTCGGTCACGGCCTCGGCAAGTGTGGTTCTCGACCCAGCCGTTGCTGAACCACCAACCAAAGAATCGCTCAACAGCCCAGCGCCTCTTGTAGAGCCGGTCCCAATGAGGCGACGCACGGCTGATGAGCCCGCCCAAGGTGTACGGGTCATCGTCAAAGGACTCCCACACCTCATCTCATCGTCGCAGACTGTGTAACCCTTGAACGGTTCCTGCCGGCGGTGACAACCGCCCGCGGGACAACGGAACCCATGCAACCCAGCCTGCGAATCGGTGCCGATGAACTCCATCGCTTTGCCACCCAAGCACACCGGCTCTCCTTTCAATGTGTGAATTCCCGACGTCGAACGGTTTAGTCGCTCAATTCGCGGTATCAACGCAGCCGCGTTCAGGTCGTGAATGCACTGAACATTCTCACTTTGAACCTCCAGGTTCACCCAGCCGGCGACTGCCTGATTTGGCTCTGGCGCCTCAATGCCGGCGGTTACGGCACCGCCTCGTTCCCAGACCAAGAACGACTTGCTCATCGACAGGCGTTCACACAGTCAAGACGCTGCCCGACCGACCTCAATGTCCTGCACCTTTGCCATCGCCCGTTCTGCGTACAGCCCAGCCATCTCTACGACGGGTCAGCCAAAGAGAACAGCCAGGACCGCCAGGTACGAACATCCCAAGAGTTCCACATGAACTCTTCACTGCGAAATCAGGGACCGTCCAAGCAGTGGCCAAATACCGTTGGCCTTCGCCTCCGCGAACTGCTCAAGGGCCCTTGCTTATCGCGCCAGCGCAACATGATTGCGAGTTCATCGTGCCCGCAATGGACCGCCTCATTTGCCCGACTTGCGGTCGCGACAACATGTCTGGCGATGCAGACGGCTACTTGGCCAGTGCGCCTCAGCCCGACAGTAACGACCCGAACTTTGCCAGCATATCAAAGCGTTCACGTTCTTTCAGGAACCTCACCGAAGGCATCCTCTTCGAAACCAGCATCACCTCGGATTATTCAATTCCCCTGACTAGTATTACAGCCGCGCTTCGAGAGAAGGACTCATGTCGCTGACCGTGTCCGAGGTTATACGCCTGTTGCGCAAGCTGTTGTGACCACTTTATGAGAGTGCTGACCCGCACATATGGTAGCCGTAGTGGGGCCGGTGGCGCCAAGCCCGAGCCTTGGTATCCATTACAAGAGACACTTTCAGAGGCCCTCAATCTAAGTGCAACTGTAATACTAGTACCGTTTCAATCTGATCTTGCAGGGTAGATATGTTGGAGCTTACGGCGAGCATCTTGGGTGGTAAACCGCCAGTCTATGGCTGATTTTGCTGCGTTGCGCTCGCGTTCGAGCGCCGCAACCTCTCGCCGCAGCTCCGGCTCATCGCTGATACGGCGGTTCAGACACCCTCTGCTGAAGACGCTCAACTCGATCTCAGCCATGTTCAGCCAGCTGCCGTGCGTGGGAGTGTAATGAAACTCGAGGCGTTGGGCGATGCGCCGAGCTTCGCCGGGCTCAAATGCTTCGTAGAGTGAGCCGAGCTTGTGGGTGTTGAGGTTGTCCAGTACCAGCCTGACCACCGCGGCATCGGGGTAGGCCTCGTCCACCAGCCACCGCATCTGGTACGCGAAGTCCACCGCAGTGCGGCGCTCGGTCACCGCCACATGTCTCCATCCACCCTTCGGCTCGCAGATCATGAACAGGTTCCGTGTCCCGTTGCGCTGGTACTCGGTGTCATAGCGTGCCATCCGTCCGGGGGCAGCCGCCAGGGGCGGACGCACCTCCCCAGTCAATTGCCGGGAGGTCTCGTCGAAACACACTACCGGCCGCTCCGGATGGTACGCCTGTTGGTACAGGTCCAGCACGTCCTCCATCCGCGCCACGAACTCCCCGCTCACCTTGGGGATACACCACTCCTTCTTCTGCCACGGCTTGAGTTCGTTTTTTTGAGCATCTGGCGCACCGTCTCCAGGGAGATGCTATCGGCAAACTCCAACTCCACCACCTGGTCGGCCAACAACTGGAGTGTCCAGTGCGTGTGCCCTTCGGGCGCGGCGCTGCACGCAATGGCGATCAGGTGCGCTTCCTGCCTCCCGTCCAGCTTGCGCTCCTGGCCCGGCCGCGGTCGGTCATTGATGGCGGCCTCAAGTCCTTCCTCCACGTACCGCTTCCGTGCTCTGGCGACCGTGGCCGCGTTGACCAACAGCACATCGGCTATCTCACGGTCCCTAACCCCCTGGTCAGCCTTGAGCAGCGACAGCGCACGCTTCACGGTGCGCACTGACGCCTTGCCTCGCTGGGACACCTCATTGAGACGGGAACGTTCGGCCTCGGTCAGTTCCACTTTATACTTGATGGCAGCCATGGCTGGGCACTCCCTCACAGAAAGATCATGCCCAAGTATGGCTGCTTTCTTATATTCTTACAAATCTACCTGGCAACGGTACTAGGGCCGAACGCAGGCGCCGCGACAAGGCAGCGCGCAAGTCCCCACTCCGCGACCGTCCCGTATTCCTCGGCTCAACCCGCGTCAAACACAAGCCCGGCGACACCTCGCACATTCACTTCGACATGGAAGGAATCCCAATCACAGGACCCGGGGTACTCCTCCTGACCGCTACGCCCATCAAACCCCATAACGGCGGTTCCGCCACCCTTGTGCCGTAACCGGCACAGGGAGCCGGCCTAATGGGACCACCCATCAAATGCCGGCAAAGTTCCTCTTCATTGACGACATCGAAACATCGTGCCCGCCGGCTCTTGCTTGGCGCGAAAGAAAAGTCGCTGACCAACGGCGACGCTGGTTACCGCACACCACGAGCGCACACCCCAGCCATACTAGTACCGTTTCAATCTGATCTTGCAGGGTAGATATGTTGGAGCTTACGGCGAGCATCTTGGGTGGTAAACCGCCAGTCTATGGCTGATTTTGCTGCGTTGCGCTCGCGTTCGAGCGCCGCAACCTCTCGCCGCAGCTCCGGCTCATCGCTGATACGGCGGTTCAGACACCCTCTGCTGAAGACGCTCAACTCGATCTCAGCCATGTTCAGCCAGCTGCCGTGCGTGGGAGTGTAATGAAACTCGAGGCGTTGGGCGATGCGCCGAGCTTCGCCGGGCTCAAATGCTTCGTAGAGTGAGCCGAGCTTGTGGGTGTTGAGGTTGTCCAGTACCAGCCTGACCACCTCGGCATCGGGGTAGGCCTCGTCCACCAGCCACCGCATCTGGTACGCGAAGTCCACCGCAGTGCGGCGCTCGGTCACCGCCACATGTCTCCATCCACCCTTCGGCTCGCAGATCATGAACAGGTTCCGTGTCCCGTTGCGCTGGTACTCGGTGTCATAGCGTGCCATCCGTCCGGGGGCAGCCGCCAGGGGCGGACGCACCTCCCCAGTCAATTGCCGGGAGGTCTCGTCGAAACACACTACCGGCCGCTCCGGATGGTACGCCTGTTGGTACAGGTCCAGCACGTCCTCCATCCGCGCCACGAACTCCCCGCTCACCTTGGGGATACACCACTCCTTCTTCTGCCACGGCTTGAGTTCGTTTTTTTGAGCATCTGGCGCACCGTCTCCAGGGAGATGCTATCGGCAAACTCCAACTCCACCACCTGGTCGGCCAACAACTGGAGTGTCCAGTGCGTGTGCCCTTCGGGCGCGGCGCTGCACGCAATGGCGATCAGGTGCGCTTCCTGCCTCCCGTCCAGCTTGCGCTCCTGGCCCGGCCGCGGTCGGTCATTGATGGCGGCCTCAAGTCCTTCCTCCACGTACCGCTTCCGTGCTCTGGCGACCGTGGCCGCGTTGACCAACAGCACATCGGCTATCTCACGGTCCCTAACCCCCTGGTCAGCCTTGAGCAGCGACAGCGCACGCTTCACGGTGCGCACTGACGCCTTGCCTCGCTGGGACACCTCATTGAGACGGGAACGTTCGGCCTCGGTCAGTTCCACTTTATACTTGATGGCAGCCATGGCTGGGCACTCCCTCACAGAAAGATCATGCCCAAGTATGGCTGCTTTCTTATATTCTTACAAATCTACCTGGCAACGGTACTAGCCAAACACGCTCTACCACGCTTTCCCGAAACACCATCAGACAAACCAGGCTCAACCCAGAGTTCCTTCTTGACGTTTGGTCGATCACCGCCACTGCAATTATTCACAAAGTTGACACGCATCTGCCGCTGTTGCGGAAAACGTAAGGCTGGGCCACCCTACAGCATTTTGGCAGTAGCATTCCGTCATTTCCCTAGCCTACAACCATACCGTTCGTGCACACCCTCTGTTGGTCGGCAACGATATGTGGTGTGTTGACACAAGCCCCTCCACCACATAGACCCCCACAGCTAACAAAACGGCCCCGGTGGATCAGACCGAGGCCGCAGAGATGGGGAAACGCGCTCCGCCATCGGGCTAAATAGTAGCCCTGTGTTCCTAGTATTGAGTCAAACGTGTATTGGCGTATAGGAGTTGATGCGGAGCAGCATACCTACACTGACTGGGAAACGATAGTGCAGGAGGTGCGGCAGCCATGGTTCAGGAGAAATACGGAGTACAGTTGACTTGGGAGGAGCGGGAACGGCTCCGGCAATTGATACGAAGCGGCCAGCGTTCCGCACGGGTAATCACTCGGGCGCGCATCCTGCTCAAGACTGACGAAGGATGGAGCGCGAGCCAGGTGGCAGCAGCCCTGGACACGTCGCCGCGCACGGTGTTCCGCACCAAACGGCGCTACGCCGAGGAGGGACTGGATGGCGTGCTGCACGACCATCCCCAAGCCAATCGGTACCGGAAGCTGGATGATCGTGGCGAAGCCTACCTGATTGCCTTGGCGTGCAGTGCTGCGCCCGAGGGCCATGACCACTGAGCCCTTGACCAGTTATCCTGCGGTTGCTGGCCGACCGGGCGGTGGAGTTGGGGTTGGTGGAAAGCCTGTCGTATGAGACGGTGCGGCTGCGGCTCAAAAAAACATCCTCCAGCCGTGGCGGAAGCAACAGTGGTGCATCCCCAAGGTGAACGGGGAGTTCGTGGCGGCCATGGAGGACGTGCTGGACCTCTACGCCGAACCCTACGACCCCGACCGGCCGGTGGTGTGCTTCGACGAGACCTCCAGCCAACTGCTGGCCGATACCCGACCGCCGTTGCCCGCCCAGCCGGGACGCCCGCGACGCCAGGACTACGAGTATCGGCGCGGCGGCACCCGCAATCTCTTCTTGACCTGTGAGCCTCTGGCGGGCTGGCGCCACGTGGCGATCACCGAGCGACGCACCATGGTGGACTTCGCCCACCAGATGCGCTGGCTGGTGGATGTGGCCTATCCCCACGCTCCGGTGGTACGGGTGGTGCTCGACAACCTGAACACCCACCGCATGGCTTCGCTTTACGAGACCTTCCCGGCTGCTGAGGCTCGGCGCATCGTGAAGCGACTGGAGTTTCACCACACTCCCAAACACGCCAGCTGGCTGAATATGGCGGAGATTGAATTCAGCGTGTTGACCCGGGCTTGTCTCCAGGGGCGCAATCCCGACGAACTTGCCCTGCACCGGGCAATCAACGCCTATGAAGCCGAGCGTAACGCTAAGGGAACCACCATCAACTGGCGGTTCACCACCCAGGACGCCCGAACCAAACTGCAGCGATTTTATCCCTGCCATTCCAAGATTGACTGAGTACTAGCCTGTCCAGCCCTGTCGTTCACGGCAGGGCTGTTTTTTTGGTAATTCAACAGGTGGGGGTACCAACATGGGCAGCAAGCCGGCTTGAGTAGCCGAAGAGATCAACCTCGACGAGAAAAAGGTGACCTAATCGTACAAATGGCGAGGGGAACTGAAACCAGTTATTCGGAGCGGTTTTACACTCCCGCCCGCCATGACCGGCCGGCAATCACCTCACTGACTGATGGATTGCTCCGACTCGTTCGCGAGCCGGGCCAGCAGCCCATTCCGCGGCCGGAGAAAGCAAGGTCTACCTCTGCAGTCGACTATTGAGACCAACCCGTCGCGAGCCACGACACAAAACGTAAGGAAGGATAACCTCATGCTACTGCTTTACCTGACTCTGGCCCTCGCTGTGATGACGACCATGGGGCTACTCGCCCTCACAGAGGTGGCCGGCAAACAAACACCAACAGCCTCAGCTTCGAACATCAGCGAGTGCGAAAACGGAAAACCCCGCAAGTGGGCCGGCCACGCTGCCAGCTACGACCGGACGCACGGCAATTTCGCCACCTGGTGGCAGAACGACATAGACGCCGCCGCCGATATATGGGATGACAACCACGAAGCAGACTTCGCCTTCGTCCACTCATCAAGCTCAGACAACGATTGGTACAAGCAGACGCGAATTTGGGACGACCGGCCTGGGCTGGCCATGACAGAAATCAATAGCCAAGAAGCCTGTTTTTTGGTCGAGGTAGACGTCCTGTTCAACACCAGATTCACTTTCCTACAGTGCAGGAACGACTGCGACGAAAGTGATGACGAGTGGGATGCCAAGCACGTGGCCGTCCACGAGTTCTCACATTTCTTCGTGTTAAAAGATACACATTGGCCTTGGCACATACCGTGCATTTCGTACTCCAAGCACAGCACGGACTACACGCTCTGCGGCCACGAGAAACGACACGTGCAAGAGATCTATGGGGAAGATTAAACCTTTCCACTCAACCCAAGGAGTAAACACACCCGATGAAAATTACTCGGATTCTCAACACATTGCTCATTGGGGGCGCATTGACCATGCTGCTAGCGGCAATCGCCGGATGCAACCCCGTACAACCAAGCGCACCAACGACCATCAACAACGACAAGCACACCATATTTGTGGACGGTCTGTCGCCCGACTGGACCCTCAACGAAATGGTTCAGAGGTCGGATGCCATCGTCAGCGGGACCGTGAGCGAGGCTCTACGGACCCAGACAGTAGATGGCCCAGCACCCAACGGTGAGACGCCCAAATACAACGAAGAACACCGTGACTACAAGATCACCGTGGAGACCCCTTTCTACCCGTCGTCAGGACTTCCAGCAGAAATAGCCGTAATGGTCGCGCCATTCCCAGTTCCATCGAACGACCGATACAACATCGTTGGGTCGGGGGACATACCAACCTTCTCAACTGGCGAAAGAGTTTTGATCTTCCTTCAAAGTCTGGACGATGAGAAGTTCAACCAAGGGCCTGGGACGACAGCTCCAAATGGCTTCACGAAGGCAAACTACTATCGCGCAATCATCGCTGGCAAGTTCGCGAAACTCACCCCAGACGGAACAGACTGGTCAGATACTCGGAGCAGTGATTCTGTAACCGAGTCCCAGATCAGGGAAGCCGTCACAAACGAGAAGGGCACCGCACGATAACTTCCCGCTCCACATTCGCATCGCGGCAAACCGATGGGCAGGACAACTGATTTGTCCTGCCCACGCCGAGGCGGCGGTCAGACGAGCCGGTTCCGATCTGTCGGAAACCTACTACCCGGGCGTGTCTGGGGATGAGGTTGACCAGGCGGTCCAGCGCGCCCGGCAGTCTGTAGATCAGGTTGGCGCAGAGTTGGGTCGACGCATTGAACAGTCTTTCGTGGATGTCATCCCCGATCTGGGGCAGCAGTTCCATAGCATTCATGCTGGCGACCTCTATCAGCGGACTGTCGCCAGCATAGGTCGCAGAGCCGGCGGGCGTGATTTGTCTGGAGCGCTGCAAGCCGCCGAACAGGGAAGCCGGTTGCTCGGAGACTTGGCCGGCAGGTTTGCGCTCAATTCGGTGGCCGTCGCCCAGGGCGCGTCCGGCATGGCCCGCTTTTCGGGTAGCGCGGCCCATGTCACCGTTCTAAACATCGGGCATTTCTTCGGACATTCCTTCCGCCCTTGGGAGGCGGTCCGATATGCAAGTTTCATTGGACGGGCGGCTCCAGTGCTCTCTATCCTGGGCGTGGTTGTAAGTATTGGAGCCCAGATCTATGCTGACCGTCAGGAGCAGAAGCGCAGCGAAGAAGCCCAGCAGCTGCGCCGTCAGGTCGTGACCGAGTTTGATCAGGCCGCTGAGCAGATGGGCCGTGAAGCGCGGGCGCAGTCAGAGTCCGCTCTACAGGAGCTGCTGATCGAACCGCTCCGGGAATTTGAGGAGCATCGGGCTCAGCTCGACGAACTCCGGCAGGAGCGCAACGCCAGTTTGAGCTGGCTAGGATCCGTCCGTGATGAGACCGGCCGGCTGATCAAGCGGATACACGCCAAGCCGTAGAGCAATGCTGCAACCGTAACGCGCCACGAGTCGGCAACGCATCCAGAGCAGATGAATGGACAGACATTCATCTGCCATGACAAAAACTCCGTCAGTGGCGTTTCGCTATACTCATCACACTTGCTCTACAAACCAGGCCTCACGGGCCCGGTACAATAGAGACAGGATTTCGCCGCCTCGACCAGCCGAAGGAGTACTGACATGACCGCCATGACCACAGCCACGTTCCCGCTCGACACGTTGATCGACTGCGGAAACTGCGGCGTCGCCATGGACCTCGTCCAAGAATCGGAACCCCAGTACGTCTGTCCCAGCACCTGCGGTACGCCGATGATCGACGCTCGCGAGTTCAACATGGCGGTAGTCGCACAGGTCCTGAACAGCCTCATCACCGAGGACACATTTCCCGCCTTCCGCGAAATGGTGAACCGGCAAATCGACGAGGAGATCCAGCGAGCCCCGAACGTCAACGTTGACGGGCTCCGCAACGACGACGAGCTCCACCGACTCATCAAGGAACCGAAAGCGATCATGGCCGAGGCCATGAGGCCGTACACGGAAAACATCCTCTGCAACTTCATCGAACGCATCGAGGCGACTGCGGGGACGGTCACCATCCACTACGTCATGCCCTTGTCAGGTCAGACCCGGCAGACCATCGGCCTGCCGGAGCTGTTGACGAAGTAGGGCGACCGCCCCGCAACGTCAGGCGTCGGGCGGCGCTTCCTTCGCCACCTGTGCCTGGCAGTAGCCGCGGACCATGAGCCGGGCCAAGGCGCCGAGCACGGCCTCCCAGGCCTCATCATCGTCCGCGGCGCCACAGGCGACCGCGGTACCCGCCGGACCATCCGGTGGGCCCAAGTCGCCAACTGGAAAGAGCAGCGGTTGCCGCTCTAAGATTTCCGGGCGTGCCATCACGCACCTCCTGTAATGAGGAGAACTGGCGCACCCGGGGCACAAAATGACCCGATTATTGCGGAAATCGCGTGACCGGGCTTATATTGGCAAGCGAGCAACGCCAGACTCTCCTAGGGGTCTTCGGGGTGGGGCTCGCCGAGGTCGTCGGTGTGTGTTACCGACGACCTCAACTTTTTGAGCGCCACCCCTCGGACGGGTGGGGCGGCCGGCCAGATGGCCGACACACTGAAAGTATACGGAACAGCCACCAATCCCGCAAATACCTGATGTCACAAAATGAAAATTCCTAGAGGACTAAAATCGGCTCTGGTCTACTGCGGACGCCTCGAAAGCTTGACTCCAGCGCGGGACCTGCATATCTTGCAAACAACCTAGACAAACGGTATAGTACAGGAGACAGACCGGCAGGGGCGCCAAGGAGGGTACAATGCCCCGCATCATCATCAACGGCTACCGTTGTGCACGATGTAATCACAACTGGGCACCACGCGACGGCAGCGGATACCGGAGCAAGGAGGACCCGAAGACCTGCCCAAGGTGCAGAAGTCCGTACTGGAACAGACCACGGAAAAACCGAGTACGGACCGAAGAAGTGGAACCCGAGATACTGACCCCACATGTCCAACTCCAGGGGTACCACTGCGACCGCTGTGGTCACCGATGGTCACATACGGACGGCACGGGACTGTGGCCAAAGACAGACCCGAAACAATGCCCGAAGTGCCGAAGCCCTTACTGGGACAGACCCAGACAGCGGAACATAGATCCTGACCGCAGGGCCGCACCAAGGGAATTACGCATCACAGGCAACGACAGGGCAGCTTAGCCAACACACGGCTACAACGCCCCAGCGCAGCACTAGGAGGCTCGCCATGTTGAACCTGCTCTACAACGACGACCCCATACGCGGCGTCATCTACGCCCGTGTCTCGAGCGACGCACAGGACGTCAATAACTCCATCGAGGCCCAGATTGCCGAGTGCCAGGAGTTCGCCGAGCGGAACAACATCACCATCGTCAAGATCTACGTCGACGAGGCCGAAACCGGCCTGGTCAGTAGCCGTCCCCAATTCCAGGAGATGATGCACGACGGCACCGCGAAGGCAAAACCCTTCGACGTCATCATCGTCTGGAAATTCTCCCGCTTCTCCCGCGACAAGTACGACAACGCCATCTACAAGAACCGCCTCAAACTGCGCGGTGTCCGCATCATCTCCATCAAGGAACCAATCGACGATTCCCCCGCCGGTAAGATGATGGAAGACATGATCGAGAGCATGGACGCTTTCTACTCGGCAAACCTGAGCCAGGACGTCCGACGCGGACAGCGGCAGGTAGCGATGCGCGGGTACTACCCCGGTAACTTCGCACCCTACGGCTACAAGATCAAGAAAGTCCAGGAAGAGGGGGGCAAGGCCTTCCACAACACGTTCGAGCCAGACCCGCCCTACGACGCCATCGTGCGACGCATGTTCCTCGAGGCCGGCGCCGGCCGGTCCATCAGCGAAATCAGGGACGGCCTCATCGCCGACGGAATAACTGCAGCCAAGGGCGGCAAATGGAACGAAACCAGCATCCACCAGATGCTGCACAACCTCCATTACGCGGGCTTCATCGTCTGGGGCTCCAGCAGCAAGAGCGGAGACCCGCCCGTCATCGCCGAAGGCAAGCACGAACCCATTGTCTCCAAAGAAGAGTTTGACCTGGCCAGCCAAGTCCTGGCCGCCAAGTTCCACGACGTGATCAATCCCCGGCACGTGTCCAGCGAGTACATGCTCACCAGCATGCTGTGCTGCGGCATCTGCGGCGACAAACTCACCGGAATGTACAGCAAGCACGCCGGCATCAGGTACTACGTCTGCCCCCGACGCAAACGCCACGCTATCGCCGGGTGTGAACTGCCTTTCGTCAACGTGGCGAAATGCGACCAGGAAGTCCTGAGCGTCATCCTAGACGACTTGCTCTCCCCCGAAAATCTGGAAGCCGCCATGGGCATGATCGCCAAGGAGCTGAGCGGCCCCTACGAGCAGCAGGCCACCACCGTCCGCGCCCTGGAAGACCAGATCCGCAAAGTCCTGGAACAGCAGGAGCGGGTGATGCAAGCCTACGAAGCAGGCGCCTACACAGTTACCGATTTCGCCAAACGCATGGAACCGTTGCGGCGCTCCGAGGCCGAACTCAGCAAAAAGAAAGCCGACGCGGAAAGTGACCTAGACCAGCAGGCGGCCGTCATCGCCAACCCCCAGATGGTGCTGGCTTTCGCCAAGGACGTGGGCCAATTCATCAAGAACTCGACCGCCAAAGAACGCAAACAGGTGCTGAAGAAATTCGTCAAGACCGTCTGGGTACATCCAGGCAGGATCAAGATCATTTACAGCATCCCGCTCCCACGGGACGTAGGAAAATCCAATAACTCGGACGAAGAGCCGGGTCCCTTCGGGGACCCGGTTTCATCTACTGCCCTTTTGAGCCTCCACAGCAGGCCGGTGAAAGGGCCCAGTTCACAGTCTCAGGTCAGGACCTAACGATCAAGGAACCTGGGAAGGAACCCAAGACACTTGACCAGGTTGTGAACAACGCCGACAGCTCGGCGACTCCGCCAGATCAAACAATTGAGGTGAGGTTCCCTACCGGAACCACGATGCAGGTCGCAGGGTTTGACAAACACGCAATGATTGAGGCGGTGCGCTTCAAGGTGAGACACCATGTCCATGAGGAGGAGATCATCATTGACGGAGACCAAGCAATCCGCCTGATAGTCAAAGAAGTCTTCGAAGAACGCGAGTTCCGTATCGGGCACGATGGGCAGATTACCGAAGCAACCGACCCGCCAAGCATCGCTGATCAGTAGGAGACGTAGCGATGACCATCCTCCACGCTAACACCGATCCCGACCTGCTCACCCGATTGCGGCAGATGCTGGCCAGCGCCGCACGCGCCGACATAGCCGTGGGCTACTTCTTCATGTCCGGATTTGGGCAGGTGGCCGATGACCTAATCCATCTGAACAAGACCCGCATCCTGGTGGGACGCGCGGACCAGCCCACGCTGGAAGCCGTGGCCGCCGGCATACAGCAGGCGGACACCCTGCGTGCCCAACTGGATACCACCCAAACCATCCCCCGGAGTCAGCGACAAGCGATCGCCAACGAAGCCGCGTCAAACGTCGCCCGCAATGTGGCGGCGATGCCCCAAACTGACGCCAGTGAGGACACAGTGGAGAAACTGCGTCAGCTGGTGGCATCAGGCTTGCTGGAGGTGCGAGCGTACCCGAAAGGGTTCCTGCACGCCAAAGCCTACCTCTGCTGGTACGACAACCACGCCGAACCCGGTGCCGCGATCGTCGGCAGTTCCAACTTCACCTTGGCCGGCTTCACTGGCAACACCGAGCTGAACGTTCGTGTCACCGGCGACGACGACATGGCCGTGCTGAAGGACTGGTTTGAAGACCTCTGGACCGACTCTGTCGACATCAGTGCCCTGGTTGAGCAAAGCCTCACCGAAAGCTGGGCCGTCAAGCAGTACACGCCCTAGGCCGTCTATCTAAAAGCCCTCTACGAGCTCTACGGCGAAGACCTGGGCAGCGATGACCCGCTGCCATTGGAACCGGTCAGAGAGGTCGAATTAGCCAATTTCCAGTTGGATGCCGTGCGCCGCGGCCTGGATATGATACGCAACTACGGCGGCTGTTACATCGGCGACGTGGTCGGACTGGGCCAGACCTACATCGGAGCAGAACTGCTGCGCCAACTGCGGCAAAGCTACCCCAACGAAGGGCCGCCGCTGATCATCTGCCCAGCCGGGCTTGTCCCTGCATGGCGCAGAGTAAACGAGCTTTACGGCCTGGGCGCAGAGGTAATGTCGCAGGATCGCATTGCACCGCCGCCCGATCTGGTGTTTGACACTGAAACCGAGCAGTACGAGGAAGTCGCGGCAGCGCTCGAGGCGTCTACCTGACCGAGGAGTACCGTTACCGGGGACCGGTGCTGGTAGACGAGGCCCACAACTTCCGTAATGACGTGAGCCGCTCCCGCGGGCTGCGCGATTACCTGGAACAGGGCGACCACAAGGTCATCCTGCTTAGCGCCACCCCGCAGAACTTGGGACCACGGGACATTTACCGCCAGGTGAGGCTGTTCTTGGACGAAAAAGACCACGGGTTGCCGCTGGAGCCCCAAGGGCTGGAAGACTACTTTGCCAGCGCGGCTAGGTGGCAGGAATATCGCAAGGACGTTGATGCCTACTCGGCTGCCTTGGCGGAACACCTGAAAAGCGGTGGCGAAGGCGTTCCTCCAATTCGGCCGCAACGGCCCGACACACCGCCAGCGGACATCGCCCAGGTGCTGACGCCAATCTTCATCCGCCGTCGCCGTAAGGACATCGCCGAGTTGTACGGAGACACCGCTACCATCAATGGCGAACCCGTGGTGTTCCCAACACCAAGACTGTCCAACTTGGAGTACCGTCTTGATCGGGTATACGCCAAGGCCGGCAGCCTCTCCGATTTACTGACCACCTTGGGGCAACACGAGGCCGTACGCTACAACCCGACGGAGTACCTGAAGCGAGCGAGGCAAGCTGAACACCGATACGCCGGCCTGTTCAGAGCTCGAGGTCGCATCGCGGGGATGATTAACTACCTGCTGTTCAAACGGTTGGAGTCCAGCATCCAGGCCTTTCGCACGACGCTGGCATCGCTATCCCGCAGCAACCGCGGTTTCAAGGCGGGCCTGGAAGCCGGCTACGTGCCGGTTGGCAGTGTGGCGACCAACTTGTTGGCAGGCCAGAACTTCGACGCCGAGGAAGCTCTGGCCATCCTGCAATGAGAAGAGACCAGGCGCAACGAACAGCACATATTCCCCGCCGTCGATTTCGACGTCGAACGCTGGATCAAAGACCTTGACGCCGACCACGCCGTCCTGGATGACCTAGCCAACCGCATCGCGGGCATCGGCCCTGATGACGACGACAAACTGGCCAGATTGAGGGACTTTCTCAAGAACACGGAAGGCGAGAAGGTGCTGATATTCAGCGAGGCCGAAACCACCGTAGACTACCTGTTCGAGCAGTTGAACCCCAACGGGAATGACGGCACTATCGCCAAGCTCAGCGGCAGCAACCGCGACCAGCGCGCTGGTATTGTGGGCCGTTTCGCGCCCCAGGCGAACCTGCAGGACCGTGACCGGTTGACGGGCGTCGAGATTCGACTGTTGCTTGCTACCGACGTGGTGTCCGAAGGACAGAACCTACAGGACTGCGCCCGCGTATTGAATTACGACCTGCACTGGAACCCAGTACGGCTGATCCAGCGTTTCGGTCGGGTGGACCGCATTGGCTCTCCATACGACGAGATCCACCTGCACAACATGCTGCCCGACGCCGAACTGGACGAGAACCTCGGACTCACCGGAAGATTGAGCGACCGCATCCAGGCGTTTCACGACCTCATTGGGCTGGACAACAAGCTGTTGTCTGAAGAAGAGCAGCTGAACGCTAACGGCGTTGGCGTCATTTACGAAGACCTGGAGATGCCGGAGCTGGACGATGCCTTGGATGAAGTATCCGCGAACCAGCGAGCCATCGCGTTGCTGCAGAACATCCGCAGCAACGACCCTACCTTGTGGCAGACGGTAACCGAATTGCCGGACGGCATCCGGTCTGCGCTTACTTGCGCCACAGTGGGCGGCGATGATGATCCACATTCCGGTGACACCATGGTAATGCTGGCCTCATCAGACGCTGTGCGCTGCTACGCGGTGGGGAACGACCTGAAACCGCGCATCATCCGCACGGCCCAATTTGTTGTCGCATCTGAATGTCAACCCGACACGCCGACGCAGACCTTGCCGGAAAACACCAACGCAAGAGTCAGCGTTGCTGCCCAGGCGTTTGCCAGTGACCTCAGTAGTGTGTTGGGCACGGTCCGCCGGCGAACACCCGGCAACAACCGCAACCGGAACTTCATCAGACGACAACTCAACGGGAGCGGCACCGACGTTGCCACGCCGCAGCGGATCCAGGCGCTCAGGCAGGCCTTCGCCGGCGACTTGCCCACCGTCGTTGAAAACGAACTCGCGGACTTGCGCCGACTCAACCTGGGTGGACGCGAGTTGGTGGTTCGCTTGGAACTGTTGCAGGAACGCTACCGCCTGAATCCCGCCACGCAGAGGGCCGTCCCCACAACCTCGGAGGCGACGCGAATTATCTGCTCGGACGGACTGCTGTAAGTTCCAACGAACAATGACGCCGGCCGCCCACCGACGACGGGGCGGTCGATTTCACATCCGGGCTCACAACGGCCCCAGTTTCCGCGCCACAGCCGCTCGGGCGGCCACCGGCGACGTTCGGGCAAACTCCCCCGACCGACGGAAGGGTTAAGGCCATCCACGGGCCCGCAGACGCGAACAGCCGGTAGCGCCAGATTCCTGACATCAGGTCGTTGCGAGGCGGACACGACGACTAAGAGACTCGTAGGTATCCCCCGTCCCGCGAGTACCACCTTGGCCGTCCGCCGCGAATTCCCCTACATCTGGACCACTTGGCTACCCCGGTTGCTGACCGGCGAAAGTTCCTGCGAATGGGCCGCCTGGTTCAAAGCACACCACCAGAACTGGGAACGCGTTGCTTCGGACTTCGACCAGACCCAGTGGCTCCTAGACCACACCGCGCTGCTGGCCGAGCACAAGCAGGAATGGGCCGAGCGTGGCAACACGATGTACGTCGAGAACCAGAACAGTTTTCGGCTGCATGGCGAGACCGCGATCCTAGCCGGCAAGCCGGACTTGATCGTGATGACGGGCGAGGACGCGCTCATCATCGACGTCAAGACCGGTCGAGAACAGCCGTCGCATCAGGTACAGGTAATGATTTACAAATTCGCTATCCCGAAGGCACTGCCGCAATACCGGGACGTCAGGATCGCAGGCGAGGTTGTCTATCCAACGCGGACAGTGAGAGTCCCCATGGGAGGGCTTCCCAACCAATTCATTGAGCAACTGGGATCCTTGATTCGACGCTTGGCATCGGACACACCGGCGCAGCGGGTACCCAGCCGGCAGGAATGCCGTTTCTGCGACATCAGCGCCGCCGACTGTCCAGCGCGAATGGACGAGTAAAACCAGCGCGCAGGGAGGACTACGGAAGAGTTCCGGCCTAGACACGCCAAGCACCTAGACGGGCGGGAGCAACCCGTCCGTTTTTGTTTGACAGCGCAACGGACGAAAACGCCTTTACCATGCGCGACGAGGAGATCATTGCCCGAGGCGGAATAGCCGAACTCACCATCTCAAAGAACAGCCGCGGACACGACGGAGGAGAGGACGGCCAGCACCGCCAAGGGGGTCGGCCAATTCACCGCGGTGAATGTCGCCGCCGTGCTGAAAGCGCTGCCCGAACCGACGGAACCTACGACCAGGTCATAGCCCGGCGAAAGAATACGGAGCAGAGGTCAGCAAACACACGCTCGCCAAGTGGATATCGACCAGACGCGGCAATACACGAAACGGTGAGCGCGGAGAACTGCCCGGAGCAGGTACGCACTGACCACGAGACGGAAGGCAACACCACCCCCGACTTCTGAACGATGTTTCCGTCGTCGCCAGTTCACGGCAACAGAAGGGCACCGGCCGGTTCCCCACACTAAACGACAAGTACCGGCGAACGAACTGCAACGGGCGGTTCAAAGTAAGCATCGCGCAAGCGACTCACAGGCGTGCCATCTATTCGACGGAACGGACAGTGAAGACGCAGATCAACACGAAGCCATTGGCCAGGATCATAGCCGTGGCCACCGTAGCGACCGCCGTGGCCGTAATGAGCGGCAGCGCTGATAGACGACAATAAGGAATGCCTCATGCGACGACTACTTTTGCCGGTTGAGATGGAGTAAACCATCCGGCTCGGAGGTGCCGGATTGATCAAGGACCGACAAGTCGCACTATGGAGGCAGAAACTTATGGAAGGAAAGACGCAGGAGACGGCGGCCGCGAAGGCTGGGATGTGCGTGCGGTCAGCACGCAAGTGGCAGGACGGCCCGTTGCCGTCGGAGACGAGACAGGAGCGTTGGTGGCGCACCCGGCCCGATCCCTTCGACGGGGTGTGGGAGGAGGAGATTGAGCCCCTGCTGCGGGGCGACCCCAAGGGCCAACTGAAAGCAACGACAATTATCGAGTGGTTGGAGGAGCACCATCCCGGCCGGTTCAGCGCCTCCCAGTTGCGCACCCTGCAACGACGATTACAGGACTGGCGGGCGCTGCATGGTCCCGATCAGGAGGTGTACTTCCCCCAGGAGCATCCGCCGGGTCGGGAAGCCCAGTTTGACTTCACCCACGGCGACCCTCTGGGGGTGACCATCGCTGGCCAGCCCTATTCCCACCTGCTGTTCCAGCTGATCCTCAGCCATTCGGGCTGGCGCTACGCCGAGGTCGCCACCGGTGAGACCTTCCTGGCGCTCAAGCAGGGATTGCAGGCTGCCCTCTTTACCCTGGGCGGCGTTCCAGAGGTGGCGCGCTCCGACAATACCTCCGCCGCCACCCACGAGATGAAACGCAGCCGCGGCCGGGCCCTAAACGACAATTACGCCGCCCTGCTGGACCACTACGGTCTGCGGTCCACCCGCATCAATCGCGGCCAGAGCCACGAAAACGGCGTCGCCGAGCACGCCCACTACCGCTTGAAGGACGCCGTTGACCAGGCCCTCATCCTGCGGGGCAGCCGCGATTTCCACACCGCCGACCACTACGCCAGCTTCGTCCGGGAGATGGTGGAGCGACGCAACCGCCTGGTGAAGGGGAAGCTGGAGCAGGAAATGGCTTGCCTGAGGCCTCTGCCCCCAGCTCCCATGCCGGAATACGCCAACTACCGGTCCAAGGTGCGTAAGTGGAGCACCATCCAGGTAGCGGGACGGAGCTACAGCGTCCCCTCCCGTCTGATCGACCAGGAGGTACAGATCCGTTTGTACGCCGACTGGGTGGAAGTGTACTACAAGGGCCACTTGGTCGAACGCATGGAGCGGGTGCGGGGAGAGGGAGAAAGCAACGTCAATTACCGCCACGTCATCGGATCCTTGGTGCGCAAGCCCGGTGCTTTTGCTCGTTACCGTTTCCGAGAGCAACTGTTTCCCACGCTGCACTTCCGCCTCGCCTACGACGCCCTCCGGGAATGGCGCGGGGAGCGTGCCGACGTGGAGTACCTGCGGATCCTGCACCTGGCGGCGACCACCATGGAGGCCAATGTGGACAGCGCGTTGTCGCTGCTGCTGGAGACTGGGAAACCCTTCGACTACGCCGCGGTGCGGGACCTGGCCGAGCCCAGGCCGCCGGAGGCTCCGGTGCTGATCCTGTCCGGGAAGCCGGACCTGAAGATCTACGACCGCCTCCTCACGGGTAGCTTGGTAGAAGCGGAGGTGTGCGGATGATGGACACCGACACCAGCGTCATACCGGAGCGCATCGGCCAGTTGTGCCACCAATTCAAGCTGCCCACCATGGGTGCCCAGTCGGTGGCCCGTTTCACCGCCGCGGGCCACGGCGATGCCCTGCCCACCTTCCTGGAGGTGCTGGAGCAGGAAGCCGAGGACCGCCGCCACCGGCGCATCGATCGGCTGCGTCAGGCGTCCCGGCTGCCCGCGGGCAAGACCTGGGAGACCTTCGAGCACCACCGGATGCCCCTGGCGCTCAGACAGCAACTGGATCACCTGGCCCAGGGCAGCTTCGTAGATGGCGGCGTCAACGTCCTGGCCTTCGGACTTCCCGGCACCGGCAAGACCCACGCGCTCTGCGCCCTGGGCCACCGCCTGGTGGAAGCCGGCTGCTCCGTCCTCTTCGCCCCAGCCTACCGCCTGGCGCAGGATTTGCTGGCCGCCAAGCGCGACTTCGACCTGCCTCGCCGGCTGCGGAGGCTGGACAACTTCGACTTCCTGCTCCTGGACGACCTGGGCTACCTGCCCCAGGGCGCCGAGGAGTCTGAGGTCCTCTTCACCCTCATCGCCGAACGCTACGAACGGAGGTCGTTGGGCATCACGTCCAACCTGGTCTTCTCGGAGTGGGAGCGCAGCTTCGCCAACCCCATGGCCACCGCCGCGGCCATCGACCGGGTGGTGCACCACTCCGTGATACTGGAGTTTGCCGTGCCCAGCTACCGCACCGACGCCGCCCAGCAACGGCGCCAGGTAGAGGAGGTGAACCGGCAAAACTAAGCGACGATAATTCGGCATATTTAGTTGACGCGGGACAACGGCTTGTCGTACCAGGCCGCGGTACGTTGGGTGATGGGATGACGTTTTTGCAAGGCGTGGGCGGCCAGGGTGGTCCAGGAGAAGAGACCCAACAGGATGGGGGTGGTGCGAGCGATGGCCAGGTCGGACCACTGGCGCTGGGTCTCCATGCCCAGATGGGCGCGCGCCTCCTGGAAGGTGACCTCCAGTTGCCAACGCAGGACAAACCCACTCCAGGACCTGGGTCGGGTCTGCCGCGGGGTCGGTGCAGAGCAGGGCCTGTGGGGCGAAGACGCCTCGGGGATCGCGGATCAGCACCCAGCAAATGGTCACTGGTGGCTTGCCCGAGCGGTACCAGACGGCGGTCTGGGAAGTGAGTTCCACGGTGCGGGTGGTGCCGTCGTACCAAGCGACTGTGGCGCTGGTCCATGCCACATGGTCCTGATCCAGGAGGGTTTTCAGGGAGGATCGCCGGGGGCCTTTCAGAGCAGGCCGGCCATTCTGGCCTGGCTGGCGTGGTGGCGCTGGTGCGTAAAGGGCGGCGTCCAGGCGCAGTCTGGCGATGAGGGTAACCGGTTCACGGAGGGAGTGGCAGCAATGGAGCAAATCCAGCACGGCGTAGCTGTTGTCCCCCACCAGCACCAGGGAGCGGTGGGGCAGCCAGCGGCGCAGCAGCATGACCATCTGCCGCACCCAGTCGGTGATCCTCTTGTGCCGGCGTCCCTGCTGCTGGTAGTAGCGGGACGAGGGCGCCAGCACGGTGAGCACCGGCAGCGCCCAATGGCGGCCGGACCACGGCACCTGTCCCAGCCACATCAGGGATATCCAACGCAGACCACTGGCCTTGACCAACTGCTGGCGGCTGGAGCGCACCGCGTCCCGGTAGATGCCCCGGGCCCTGATCCTGGCGCCCCGACACCGTTCCAGGGTTTCCCGACCGGTCAAAGGCGCGTATGCCGAAGATCAACGGACCGTCGCCGCGATCAAGGCACTGAAGCAGGAGCACCAGCAGGATGCGGGCGGCCTCACGAGGCGACCACACGGCCCGATTGAGCACCTCGTGGTAGCGGGCGTAGTCGTCATGGTCGCTGCGTCCCATGACCCGCAGCGCGGCGGCCACGGTGCGCTGGCCCGTAGTCAGGACCGCGCCCACCAGCAGCAGTTGAGCCTTCTGCCAGGTCGGGTTGGTGAACAGCGTTGCGGAGGGGGCGAGTATCGGTACAATGGCGTCGGGCAGGGTGAGCATGGCTGGACCTTTCCGTCGAAAGTGGGGTCAGGCCAGCTTACCCGGTCTTTATACTTTTTCTAAATTATGCGCAAAGTCCAGCATAGATGCGGCGTGTAATCTCAGCATCCCGTCGGGTGCGGAACACCGGAGCGGTTCCAGTATTGGGATTGACCCGAGAGAAGTCCTCGGGGGCCAGCGTGAAGCACCGGTCAGAGTCCCCAATGGTCTCGGAGTCGGGCAGGAAAAAAGCACACGACGTCTCGTTGAACAGGCGTTCCTCGCCGCCAGGACCCGGTGTCGGGCAACTGCTCTCTGAGTTTCCGGTGCCCGGCGAACGTCAAGTCATGCAGAGGAACGAAATGACTGCTGAAAAGTTAGAGGCAAACTCACCTCCGGATCCAGGAGTTGTGTACGTCTTGGAAAATGAGGCGTTTGCGGTTCGGGTCGTCAAGATTGGCAAGACGGGACAGCAGGATTGGGTTGCCAGGATCAGGCAGTTGAACACTGCGGTTCCGTTGCCGTTCACCTGTGCCAAAGCCTCCCGTGTTGATGATATGGGCAAGGTGGAAAGATTTTTGCACCAGACGTTCGCTCCGGCACAGCATCAGTGGCGTGGTGAGTTCTTTGAAGTGGAAGCGTGGCGGGTTGCCCAAGTTTTAGAGCTGTTCGAGAATGAAGACGTCACTGACTTTGCTCCGGTACCTGACTCGGATGAAGAGCGGGCCATCAACACCACTGTCGGTAAAAAGGAGACGAGAGAGGCTTTCACCTTTGAGGTGGCGAAGATACCAGTCGGGGAGAAACTCGGGTTCAGAGGTAGGTCGGAGATCGAAGCGAGAGTCGCGGACGACAGAACCACCGTAAGCTTTGAAGGCGAAAACTACACGATGTCGGCGTTGGCTACAATAATCAAAGAGAAGGATTATGTTGTCCAAGGGATCTTGTGGTGGACTTACGGGGAGGAAACGTTGCTGCAAAGGCGCGACCGTATGGAAGCCGAGGTCGACCAACAGTAGTTTGTAGTTGACGTGATCTGGTGGGTTTTACCCCGCTGCTCTACCGCTTCGGATCTTTCTTGTGGCGTGATGGTCCAGTCGTAGGCTTCATGGAACTACTTGTCGTCGTTGCCGGTGTTTTTGGACATCCTCCTCGCTAGTACCGTTGCCAGGTAGATTTGTAAGAATATAAGAAAGCAGCCATACTTGGGCATGATCTTTCTGTGAGGGAGTGCCCAGCCATGGCTGCCATCAAGTATAAAGTGGAACTGACCGAGGCCGAACGTTCCCGTCTCAATGAGGTGTCCCAGCGAGGCAAGGCGTCAGTGCGCACCGTGAAGCGTGCGCTGTCGCTGCTCAAGGCTGACCAGGGGGTTAGGGACCGTGAGATAGCCGATGTGCTGTTGGTCAACGCGGCCACGGTCGCCAGAGCACGGAAGCGGTACGTGGAGGAAGGACTTGAGGCCGCCATCAATGACCGACCGCGGCCGGGCCAGGAGCGCAAGCTGGACGGGAGGCAGGAAGCGCACCTGATCGCCATTGCGTGCAGCGCCGCGCCCGAAGGGCACACGCACTGGACACTCCAGTTGTTGGCCGACCAGGTGGTGGAGTTGGAGTTTGCCGATAGCATCTCCCTGGAGACGGTGCGCCAGATGCTCAAAAAAACGAACTCAAGCCGTGGCAGAAGAAGGAGTGGTGTATCCCCAAGGTGAGCGGGGAGTTCGTGGCGCGGATGGAGGACGTGCTGGACCTGTACCAACAGGCGTACCATCCGGAGCGGCCGGTAGTGTGTTTCGACGAGACCTCCCGGCAATTGACTGGGGAGGTGCGTCCGCCCCTGGCGGCTGCCCCCGGACGGATGGCACGCTATGACACCGAGTACCAGCGCAACGGGACACGGAACCTGTTCATGATCTGCGAGCCGAAGGGTGGATGGAGACATGTGGCGGTGACCGAGCGCCGCACTGCGGTGGACTTCGCGTACCAGATGCGGTGGCTGGTGGACGAGGCCTACCCCGATGCCGAGGTGGTCAGGCTGGTACTGGACAACCTCAACACCCACAAGCTCGGCTCACTCTACGAAGCATTTGAGCCCGGCGAAGCTCGGCGCATCGCCCAACGCCTCGAGTTTCATTACACTCCCACGCACGGCAGCTGGCTGAACATGGCTGAGATCGAGTTGAGCGTCTTCAGCAGAGGGTGTCTGAACCGCCGTATCAGCGATGAGCCGGAGCTGCGGCGAGAGGTTGCGGCGCTCGAACGCGAGCGCAACGCAGCAAAATCAGCCATAGACTGGCGGTTTACCACCCAAGATGCTCGCCGTAAGCTCCAACATATCTACCCTGCAAGATCAGATTGAAACGGTACTAGTTCCAACTTCTCGAAGCTGTAGATTGACCGCATGATGGTGTCCGGCGGCAGAGTCCCGTCATTGAATTGGCCGCCTACGTGCAGCAGGGCGTCCATGGTACCGAGAGGCTTTGGAACGGTTGCACACTGGGAATTTTTGCCCTTGCGTAGGCAAGCGGCTGTCTAGGGGCTTCTGGTGTGGAGCGGCGGTCAGCGTGGGTACTTACGTCGCCGCCAGTCTTTCCGCGGCGGCGATGTACCGGTCGGTCTTGATGATCGGCCGTTCGAGGTCAGCACCGCGGATGCCGGAGTAGGAGGCGGTTTACATTCGGGTGAAGGTGTGGGCTTCCACCGGTAGGTCGGTGGTGACGATGACTCAGACACCGTGCCGTTACGAAGGTCGTCAAGACGTTCTGGCCTGGTACCGAAGATCAGATAGCGGCAGTTTTCGTTGTTTCTTTCGATGTTTGAGCCTACATAGTGGCCGCCGATCGGGTTCTGGGCGGTGAACGCCAGGAAGCCGTCATAGCATCCGAGGATTTCGGTAATATTGACGGTTTTCATGGTGTCGCCACTTGGCATTTTGCTAGGGGGTGTCGTCAAAACAGTGAGAGGGTGGTAAATTGCCGGTAACAGGGAGAGTGTGGAAGGTGGGGAGTATGACGGCAGCGCACCGGCGCCACGATATGACAGACGGTGTTTGGGAGCGGCTGAGGCTGTACCTGCCCGGGGGAGCAGGCAAGAGAGGTCGGCCGGCCCATGACAACCGGCGGTTTATCGACGCCGTTTGCTGGGTTCTGCGCACCGGCGCTCCCTGGCGCGATTTGCCCCCGGACTACGGAGACTGGAAGAACACCCACCGCCGCTTCTGCCGCTGGCGGGACCGGGGTGTGTGGGCCGGACTGTTGGAGGAAGTGATGGATGACCCTGATTTCGAGTGCCTGATTTCGAGTGGCTGATGATAGACGCCAGCCACATCAAGGCCCATCCCCACAGTGCCGGCGCTCGGGGCGGAAATCAGGCTATTGCCCGCACCAAAGGGGGCTGAACAGCAAGTTGCACCTGGCGGTGGACTCCCACGGAATGCCGGTAAGGCTGGCGGTTACTGGAGGCACGGTGGCCGACTGCTCTTTGGCGTTGCCCCTGATCGAGGGTATAGAGGCGGAGTGTCTGCTGGCGGACAAAGCCTATGACACCAATGAAATCATAGCCACCGCTTGGGCATCGGGAATGAACCCGGTGATACCGCCCAAAAGCAACCGGAGGGAAAAGCGGGACTACGACCAGGCACTGTACAAGTTGCGGCACTTGGTGGAGAACGGATTCTTGGACTTCAAGCAGTGGCGCGGAGTGGCGACCCGTTATGCCAAGAGAGCGGCGTCATACCTGGCCATTGGCCAACTCCGGGCAGTGATGATCTGGAGCAAACTCTTTTGACGACGCCCCCTAGGGCCTGGTACGCTCGCCGCGTTCACCGCGCTGGTGGACGGATTGGCCGCGCAGGACTTGGCCGATCTCAACGTGGTTATGAGCGTCGGCATGTGGCGGTTGGCGGCGAACACGATCATCAACAGCACGGCGGAAAATCAGACGCTCGCGCAGTTCCTTGCCGCGTCCGGGCTGTCCTACGGCTCCCGCGAAGGTATCGACACGGCAACCGCCGCTGGCGACTTCGGCGCGTTCGTGGGCCGGGCTCGCGGCATTGAGGGCGCGGGAGTTGCTGCCATGTGGGATGCCGGATCGATGATCTATGACGAGATCACCGGCGCAGACCAAGGCGAGATCAAACTCACGCTCAACACCCTATGGTCTTTTGACCTGCCACGGGCCAGCAACTTTGCCCGTATCAAGTTCGTGGCCTGATGGAAACCACGAGCATCACAACTGCCGGTGTTGAGTTCCGGCAGTCTGGCGATGGGCGGAACATCACCGGCCCCATAGTGGTCTATGGCAGCGTCGCCAAGACCCGCCGGGGCCGTGAAACCATCGCTCCCGGCGCACTTCTGGGCTTGCAAGACCCCGCCTTTCCGGTGAGCTTGGAACACGGCTTCGGGCCAGCCCAGCGCATCACAACCTACGGCGATGGCCTGCTAGCCTTTGACGATAGCCCAACTGCCCTACGGGCCACCATGCGAGTGCCGGAGAGTGACATCGGTACTGCCGCCATTGAAGGTGTTCAGAGTGGCAAATTCACCGGATGGTCTAGCGAGTTCATGCCCCTGATTGAACAGGCAGAGTCCGGGGTGAACACGGTCTATCGCGCACTGGCCGTCGGGCTGGGATTGGTCGGGCTTCCGGCCTATCCTGATTCGCTGGTTGAAATGCGGCAGTACGAGGATGGCGAGTCCGTCCTGATCTCCGGGCCGGCCGGGGCTGGCAAGACGCAGAGGGCGCGTTTGTTGCAGAAGGATCATGGCGGCCTGGTGTCGGACTTCCAAGAAACCTACGCCGACCTGCTGGGCATTGAGCGCGATCCGTCGACGGGTCGGTACCCGCCGCGCAAACCGGAGGATCGTTACATTATCAGCATCGTACAGGAGCAAAGGCGAGTGGCAATTGCCACGGCACAAGCGCGGGGAATGCCAATCTACTTTACCAATTCGTTAGGCGAGGAAGGTAGGCGACGGGCCTTGCTGCAATCGCTAGGGGAGAATGCCGCAGAGGAAGTTATCGACCCCGGCGAGGAGGAAGTAGTGCGCCGCCTGTCGGTTGGGGGCCGTCTTTCCGAGCAATGCCGGGAAGCGATTGATCGTTGGTATCGACCCAGGGAACGTGAATATCTGCCCAGGTGGTTTAGGTCAAAGAGGCTCGCATGGCTGTAAACATTTCGATTACTCAAATTGCCGCCGACCGGCGGTTGGGCGATGGTGTAACGGCTCCCGCAGAACCTATCCACGGGATACTAACCCGGTTGCTGGCGACGGCCACGGACATCGTCGAGTCCTACGCGCCGGCTGCTCCCGAAGCGGTGTCGAATACTGCCACGTCATTGATTGTTGGGTACCTTTTTGACGCGTCTGTAAGCGATGCTACTCGATTTAGCAATGCGCTGGCGAACTCCGGGGCACAGGCGATGCTATCGCGCTGGCAATCGCAGCGGGTGGCGATCATCGGAGACAAGGCGAGCGACGTGGGCGGCCTGTCGGGATTGACCCGCGTGGGCAGCCAAGGGGTGAACGTTGTCATAGCCGGTCAATGGGTGGCAACGTCTTTGCCCTTGCCCGCTACAGCCATAATCGGCGCGGAACTCGTGTATCCCAACGGAACCACCACTGGAATAGAGCTATTTGGAAATGCCTTGTTGACTGACCCGCCGGTTACACCCGGCAGTCAAGCGGAGGTAAGCACGTACTCCATTGGCCGCACGGCTGACAACCTGATCGCGTTGGCGTCTACGCAAGTCGGGCAGCATCGGCTCACAATATGGGCGGTTGAGTAATGCGGATTCCATTCCTGGGCAAGCGGGTTGAAACTCGCGCTTCCTACACCGACGCGGTCGTTGAACTGCTGCTCCGGCAGGCGACTGGCGGCGACTCCGATGCGATCCAAACTGCCGCCGCCGAATTCGCCGTTGGGCTGGTGAGCCGATGCTTTGCCGCTGCCAACCTTGACCCGATGCTGCCGGCGGTATCACCCGGCCTGCTTATGGACATAGGCCGTCGCCTTATGACCCGTGGCAATGCGGTCTACGTCATTGAGGTAGACCGCCGCCGCGGCCTGACCTTGTTGCCCGCATCGTCATTCGACATCCGGGGAGCCGTCGACCCGAACACGTGGTATTACAACTGCCAATTGACCGGGCCGACCCGACACGAAACCCGGATCGTGCCTTATGCGTCGGTTCTGCACGTCAAGATCAATGTCGACCCCTCGCGCGTCTGGTATGGCATATCGGCCCTTGCCCACGCCGGCCTATCGTCGACGCTGATTGCGAACATTGAGCAACGCATGGGCCAGGAAGCATCGTCCAGGGTCGGTTATCTGCTGCCGCATAAGGACCTGACTGCGGAGCAATTGACCGGGCTGCAAAACGATCTCGCATCGATGGCTGGCAAGGTCGGGCTGCTACGCAGCCAAGCCAACGCCTACGACTCCCGTGGGGCTCCCGGAGGTTCTACTGATTGGTCGGCGAGACGCTTTGGGGCCGTTATCCCCGAAAGCAACGTAGAGGCGCGCCGAGAGGTTGCCATGGACATTGTGGCAGCACTCGGCATACCTCCCGCGATGCTGTCGGCCAACACCGGAACTGCTGCCCAGGAAAGTTACCGGCAGTTCGCCCTAACCACGCTGCAACCCTTGGGAGACATCCTCGCGCACGAGTTGGCCGACAAGTTAGACTGGCCCGGCCTACAGGTTCGGTTTGATCGTGTGGGCGCATCCGACATTATGAGAAGGGCCGGAGCGTTTGAGAAGTTGAAGGGGGCAGGGATACCCGACGCCGACGCCAAGCGTATTGCCGGTGTTAGCTGAATGTCCATATTGCGGCGGTCAACTCGGCGTAGACCGGGACGGCGACCCTATCTGTCGGCATTGCGGCAGGCAGGTCGCCGTCGCCTCTGGCGTAGTGCAAGAAACACTCCCGGAACCGGAACCAAAACCGGAACCAGTCCTGCTGAGGGCGGTTGATGATATTGCGGCATGGCAGCGCCAGCGTTATCACCAGCGCCGGGCCGACGGGCTGTGTACGAAGTGCGGGGGCCGCCGGCTAGCGCAGGGCCATGATGTTCGGGCCGTCAAGCAAGGGCTGTGTAAATACCACTTTGACCGTGACAAGATTTACACTGCCAAAAAGAACAAAAGGAAATATGACCGGGCCGTTGCCGCCGGTGTCTGCTCGTGCTGTTTCAAAGTGCCGTCCCAAGTCGGCTATGTCCACTGCCAACCATGCCGCAAATACATCGCCCAAAAGAGTAGCGATTGGTATTGGCGAAAAGGCGGACGGGTCAAATGGCCGTGCGGTCATTGGTACGTTCGCAAGGTCAAGTCACAGCGGTATCATTCCAAGGATTGCCCGGCCCGACCCGACCCGCCAACATCAGGAAAGAAAAGTCCGTCATCTTGACGGACTTTACCCACGGAGAAAAGGTTGACACGGTGTCAACCTTTTCGGCCCTGCCCGACCCGTTTCACTTGTGATAGTAAAAGTGATAAACGGCTGGGCGAAAAGCAAAATCCCTACTCAAAGTAGGGATGCTGTGGTGGGCCTGGATGGACTCGAACCAACGACCTCAGTCTTATCAGGACTGCGCTCTAACCGCCTGAGCTACAGGCCCACAGGGGCCTCCATTATACCCATCCTGCCGCCCCGCGCAATACAACAGGCGGCCGCTGAATAGCAATACGGGTACAAAATGCCCACAACTGTGCTGCGCCGCTCCACTATCAGGGTATCCCGCCAGACCCCATGGAGCATCGCAACCTTTTTGCGCCGGCCCAGCACGCGAAATCCGCACGCCAGTTGGATCGCGATGCTGGGCGCATTTTCCGGAAAAATGCTGCTCTGCAGGGTCCAGAATACCGATTGACCGGCGCTCCGGACGAATTCGCGCAGCAGCACTTTCCCGACACCCTGTCCACGGCAGTTTTCATCCACGTAGATGCTGTGCTCGGCGACTCCTGAGTAGCATGCCAGTGCGGAAACCGGCGAAAGGGCCGCCCAGGCGACCACCGTATTGTCTGGTCGGGCCACCTGCCGACAGTCAAGTAGGTGTCCGCGATCCCAGGCGCCCCATTCGGGAGTTTCCGTTTCGAAAGTGGCATTCCCTGTGGCTATTCCGTTAGCATATATTCGCCCTACCGTCGGCCAGTCACTGTGGGTCATCGGTCCAATGGTGAGTTCTCCGGAAGAGGCTGGAATAAGGGTCAACGGTAATGCTCCTCTGGTGGTTGGGCAGATATCATATCGTTCAGCCCTGCGCGGCGAATGCGAACTTGGCCTACGTCTGGTCGGTACGAATTTGTAGGCGCCGTTCGCGACGAAAATGACTTGCGTACACTCGCGACGGCAACGGTAGCACTAGCCCGCTCGGCACAAAAATGGTATCGTTTCGCTGACCTATTTGCAGGGAGCCACCGTCAAACGCAACGACGGAAATCCAACATGGAGGGATGACATGCCTCAGATCAAACACATCGCAATCGCAACCAACGACGCCGCAAAGACCGCAAAATTCTACCAGGAAGTCTTTGGCCTCCGTGAAGTCGCCAAGTTGGAAAGCGACAACGCCAACGGCTATATGCTTAGCGATGGCAATGTCAACATGGCCATCCTCGACTTCCAGAACGACACCGTGGCCGGAGAGCGCGGCAAGGACTGGGAGGGCATCCACCACATCGGGTTCGAAGTGGAGAGCCTTGAAGAGACCGAAGCTCGCTTGTCCGCCGCCAATTCCAAGCCGATGGACGAGGTCAACCACGCCCTCCATGCGGCCATGTCCGGGCCCCGCACGCAAAACGTCGAGACCAAATATGAGGGCCCCAACGGCGAGATGATTGATGTATCGGAAACCGGTTGGGTGGGCACCCGCGGACTCGACTAGATTGAAAGCGCAATAACTCCGTGCCCGCATGTTGTATAGATGAGGAGGGCGGTGCTCCTCCGCGCCGCCCTGGAGTATCGTGAACAGAACATCCCAGCAATTGACTTGCTATATCAAGAGAACACTTTCTAACCCCGAGACCTGGGAAGGCTTTTGCGTCGAGATGGACGTGCCCGCTGTTGGGGACACATACGAAGAAGTTGTCGAGATAATGCACCGCGCGGTGCAAAATTACATTAAATTTATCGATGAACGACAGCCCGACGACGAACAGAGCCTGTTGTTCCGCCCCATGCCCAACGGACAGGTGTGGAAGCTCAAGTTCGAAGAACAAGTCCTGCAGAAACTGCCGTTCTCCAGTCGCCGTATACGAAAGACATTCATTGATGCCGAGACCGGCATCCCCGAACAGTTGGATCCCACCCATACGGAACTGTGTTTCAATTGCCGAAAATATCGCAACGTGACGCAGTTCGAGGTGTTCCACGAGCCCAATTCCGCTTACGTGTGGTACGACAAGACCTGCAACGAGTGCAAAGAAGCGGGAGCCGCCTAAACGCCGCCACGGTAAAAGCGGAAGAAACAACGGCCCCACTGGGTTGGGGTGGTTTTATTTTGGTCGGCCCGAATGCCAAACCGGAGCGACCGGCACGCCGGCGGCGAAGGCGCTACGCCGGCCTGAACACCAACCCAGGTTCATCGGGGTCGATTTCCGTCAGGGCGATTTCCAACGCCATGCCGGTCCGTATGTTCTGCGGGTTGGACGCGTCCACGCCGGTGATGCGAGCCGAGATACGCGGCCCGTCCTCCAGCGTTACGATGCCGGTGCAGTACGGGTTATTTCGGCCAAAGCCCTTGGCTTCCAGGGAAGCCGGCGCGACCGATATGCAGGTGAAGGTGCTCAACGTGGCACGGCCACTGAACTCGTGCCACTCCATGTCCCGGCTGTGGCTCACCGGGTCGATAGGCCGCGCTTCAGCGTAAACATTGCCGTTTTCCCGGCAACGGACACCCATGAACCGACCTTCCTTGAGGAAGGCGTAGAACGACGCCGCGTTGAACGGACGGGATTCCGCTTCAGTGGTCATCGTCGACTCTCCTAGCCGCGCTGTAGCACGTTGACCACGCAGGTACCGCCGGTGCCGCCAACGTTGTGCGTCAGCCCGAATTCCAGGTTGGGATTTTCCAACTGGCGTTCGCCGGCCTCACCGCGCAGCTGCTTGTACACCTCGATAACCTGTGCCACGCCGCTGGCGCCCACCGGGTGTCCCTTGGCCTTCAGGCCGCCGCTGGTGTTGATCGGGCGGTCGCCGGTACGGGCGGTCCGGCCTTCATCCACGGCGTGCGGACCCTCGCCTGGGGCGAAGAACCCCAGGTCCTCGCTGGCGACTATTTCAGCGATGGTGAAGCAGTCGTGCACCTCGGCAACGGCGACCTGTTCCGGCCCAATGCCGGCCATTTCATAGGCCTGGGCGGAAGCGATTTTCGCTGCCGAGAGAGACGTCAATTCCTCAGCGTCGTGCAGGGGGCGGCCAGTTGCCTGTCCGATGCCGGCGATGTGCACCGGCTTGTCGGTGAACTGGTTGGCCATCTCGCTGGCGACCAACAGCACGCAGGACGCGCCGTCGGTAATCGGCGCGCAGTCGTAGAGGCGGAGCGGCCAGGCGATCCATGGGTTTGCGCGGGCGTCGTTCAGGAAGTCCAGCTCGTCTTCCCATTCCGGAACGGGTTCGCCGCGCTGCTCGGCCCTTGCCTTCCGTCGATCCATCATGTCCTTGACGGTGACCTGGAACTGGGCTTTGGGGTTCAGCTTGCCGTTTTCGTGGTTCTTGATCCCCACCTTGAGCAGGTGGTTCAGGTTTGTCTCGTACCGGTCCATGTGTGCCTTGGCAATGGCGCCGAAGATGCCGGGGAAAGTCAGGCCGGCGGGCACCTCGTACAACCCGTCCGCGGCAGAAGCTAGGACGTCAGTGACCCCCTCGGTTGGCAGCGAGGTCATCTTCTCCACGCCGCCCACCAGCACCACGTCGTACATGCCGCTGGCAATGGCCATCACGCCCTCTCGGAGGGCGCTGCCACTGCTGGCGCACGCGTTCTCGACACGGGTCATCGGCGTGGGCGTCATCCCCAGCCAGTCGGCCATGATAGGCGCCATGTGGCCCTGGTGCTCAAACAGGTCGGCCGAGTAGTTACCCAGGTAGCCAGTCTCGATGTCCTGGGCCGAGATGCCCGTATCGGTGTTTTCCTGCATGTCCTGGAATGCTTCGACGAACAGGTCGCGGCTGGTCTTGTCGGGGTAAGCCCCAAACTGGGACAGACCGGCGCCTACTATGGACACCGAGCGAGCCAAACGACGGGGACGGGTGGTAGCCATTTGTAACTGCTCCTCAGATGCGGTTGCGGTGAGACATCCTACACCAAAAAACGCGGCCATCGCCAGAGGGCCTCGCGGGCGGCGAAACGCAGCGCCCGTGCCGCGGGTCGGTGCGTCAATTTGCCGCGTAAAAACGCGAATGCTATACTCGCTATATATGATGCTGCCGACGCGGTTTGTGCGAGACGACGGGCGCAGTATCGGGAGGGACCGATGATCCAGAGCGCCGTTGTGCAGCAACTCCGTCAGGGAGGCGTGCGGGTCACGCCCCAACGCTTGGCTATCGCTGAGGCGGTGCTCAATTCCACGGACCACCCAACCGTGCAGCAGATCCACGAACGGGTCCAGCAGCATTTCCCGTCGATGACGTTGGCCACCGTTTATTCGACGTTGGGCGTCCTTTCCAAGAGCGGATTGATCCAGGAACTGCCGTTTGCCAAGCAGTCCCGCTGGGAAAGCAACGTGTCTCCCCACGTCAACTTGGTGTGTATCGGGTGCGGAAACATTGTCGACGCCGACGACAGCAGTGAGATCATTATCCGGCTACGTGATCAAGTCTCCAACGAAACCAGATTCCAGGTCATGTGGCAGCGGGTGGACTTTCACGGCTGGTGCCCTTCCTGCCAGCCGGTCGACGAGCCGGCGACGGCCGCCGCAGGCCAGTAATCCCTCCCCATGATCATCAGCGTTGTCGGCATAACCCTATGGACCGACGACCTGGACCGGATGTTGGCGTTCTACCGTGACATCCTGTGCTTGCCACTGCATTCCTTCCACGATGATGAGGGTTTCGCCGCGTTTGAATTGGGCGATATTCGCTTCAACGTGGGCCGTCACGGAGGTGTGAGCGGAATGTCGAAGGACCCGCTCAGGGTCATGCCCCATCTCGGCGTTGACGACATTCACGCGGAACATGTACGCCTAGGTGCGGCGGGCGTGGAATTCATCCGAGTTCCGGAGCAGGAGCATTGGGGTGGTTGGGTTGCCACCCTGAAGGATCCCGACGGCAACGTGCTCCAGCTCCTCCAATTCCCCGATTAGCCCGGGCTCGAGTCAGTCCCGAAGCTTGCGGGCCAACTCCGCGTTGGAAGGCTCCACCAGTACCGATCCGTCGGGAAAGACGATGGTCGGTATGATGAGGCGGTTGTCGTTGACCTGCTTCACGTAGTTCTGGGCGTCCTCATCGCCGTCAACATTGACGTACTCGTAGGTGACCGACTGGCTGTCCAGGTAGTTCCTTGAACGATGACAGTCCGGGCACCACTCGGCGCCGTAGAGCTTGATCGCGGGTTCTGCGGTGGTCATGTGTGGCCTCCTGCTGGTGGGTCGGTTAGTCAGCGGCGCGGCCCACGTCTTCCTGTGGCGTGTAGGCAGGCCGGACCAGTTCGAACACGTCGTCGGTGTGGCAGTACATGTTGCCGGCCAGGCGACCCGTGGGCTTGAGCGCGGCATGGTCGATCCGTAGGCCATTGGGGCCCTCGTAAAGTACGTCGTCGCTGACGTGCATCCGGACGATCTCGCCGATAACCAGGCCGTGGGCGTGCGGCTGCTCCCCGATATTGACCACCTGGATCAGGCGGCATTCCATATTCACGGGCGACTCGGCCACGCGCGGCGCCTTTACCATTTCGCTGGGAGCCGCGGTGAGCCCGGCGATGTCGAACTCCGAAACGTACGAAGGGTACTCAGCGGCGGTAACGTTCATGGCGGCGGCGATGTCGTCCACCACCACGTTGACCACGAACTCGCCGGTCTCTTCGATGTTGGTCAGGGTGTCCTTGCGCTTGTCCTCCCAGCCGGGGGCGCGGCGGGACGACGAGAAGATCAGCGTGGGTGGGTTGTAGGCCATCGCGTTGAAGAAACTGTAGGGGGCCAGATTGACCACCCCGTCGGTGGACATGGTGGACACGAAGGCAATGGGCCGAGGGACGACCACGCCGGTCAGGATCACGTTGAATCGGTCGAAATGCTTGGGATCAATGAGCATTGCGGAGGCTCCTGGTAACGGTTACGCGTTAATCAATACGTCGATACGGGTTAGACGCGGTTGATTATACCTTGTGCAAATATACCTTGCGGAAAGTAACGTGTCCCATAAATTGCCGCCGTTGAGCGGTTGGGATAAAATCGCGGCCATGTTTGACGGCCCTCTGCAAGGAATCAAGGTCCTGGACCTGAGCGAGGACATCGCCGGGTCTTTTTGCGCTCGGCTCCTGGCTGACTACGGCGCGGACGTGCTGAAGGTAGAACCGCCCTGCGGATCGGCGATGCGGCGGGTCGGTCCTTACTATCACGATGACCCGCACCCGGAAAAGAGCCTCTTCTTCCTCATCCTCAACCTGAACAAGAAGGGCATGACTCTCAACCTGGAGTCGGCCGCTGGCCGGCGCATCCTGAAGGAACTGGTCCCCCACATCGACTTGGTGATTGAGAGCTACCGACCCGGCCACCTGGACGACCTGGGCATCGGCTATGAAGCGCTGTCGGCGATAAACCCCAACCTGGTGATGACCTCCATCACTCCCTTTGGGCAGACCGGGCCCTATAGCCAGTACGCCGGCGAGGAGATCGTCTCGTACGCCATGGGCATGGTGATGGGGATCAGCGGAGTTCAGGGACGCCCGCCCCTCAAGCATGGCGGCTTCCAGGCCCAGTACCAGGGTGGTCTGTTCGGGGCAGGCGCCACGGCCATGGCCCTGTTCGCCCAGGACCGCCACGGCGTTGGCCAGCATGTTGACGTGTCGATCACCGAGTGCGTGGCGTCCACCATGATGGCGACCCAGACCATCTACCCGTTCATTGGTGGCGTGCAGGTGCGGCGAACCCCGGGGACCATGTGGGAGAACCCCATGCCCTGCAAGGACGGCTGGATCATCGTGCAGGCCGGCGGCGGCGCGACCTGGGAGGACATCGCCGACTTCTTCCAGGCTCCCGAGTTGCTGGAACCCAGATTTGCCGACCGCGCCCAACGCGTCCGCAACGGGCCGGCCATGGACCAGGTGGTGCTGGACGCCATCAAAGACCGTGAGAAGTGGGAACTCTTCCCCAAGGCGGCGGAAAAGCGCATGCTCTTCGGTTTGGTGCAAACGCCGACCGAGTTGGCGGACTGCCCTCAGTTGGAGTCTCGCCAGTTCTACCGCGAGACCGAGCATCCGGTTATCGGCCGCGTAAAGGTGCCGGCCGAGCTTTTCCGCATGACGCCGACCGGATACCAGCTACGTATGGCCGCGCCCACTCTCGGTCAGCACAACGAAGAAATATTCGTAGACGGCCTGGGATACGATCTCGCAACGCTGTCAGTCATGCGCCAACTCGACGTGATCTAAGGACCGACGCGGATGCTGGGAGCAACTGACTGATGGTTGATCTGCCTTTGGAAGGAATCCGAGTTCTCGACTCCACCTATGTCTTCGCCCTGCCCTACACCGGCGGCCAGTTGGCCGATCTGGGTGCCGAGGTCATCAAGATCGAGGGCCCAGGCCGACCCGACATAACCCGCGGCGGCGGTCTCTACGGCACCTTCCCCGACAACGATCCGGGCGAAGACTGGTGGAACCGTCCCTCCACTTACCAGCTACTGAACCGGGGCAAACGCTCCATGGTGCTGGACATGGCCCAGGAGGAGGGTCGCGAGATCTTCCGCGAGTTGGTCATGGTCAGCGACGTCGTGATGGAAAACTTCACCCCCCGCGTCATGCGCCGTTGGAACCTGGACTACCCCAACCTGCGCAAGCTGCGGCCCGACATCATCATGGTGTCCAACACCGGCTATGGTCACGGCGACGGCCCGTACTCGTCCTACCCTGCTCAGGCCACCACGCAGGAGGGTACCCACGGCCACTGCTGGATCACCGGATACCCCGGCGACGAACCGTCCAAGGCCGGCCGTTCCTTCGTCGACTTCCTGTCTACCTGGAGCGCGATGCTCGCCATCGGGGCCGCCCTGCGCTACCGCAACCGCACCGGCAAGGGCCTCTGGGTGGACATCGGCATGTACCAGGCCGGCGTGATGTTCCTCTCCGAGTACCTCATGGACGCCGTCGTCAACGGTCGCGAGGGCGAACGCATCGGCAACCGGCACCCCAACCGCGCGCCCCAGGGAGCCTATCCCGCCGCCGGCAACGACGAATGGATCACCCTGTCGGTAGCCGACGACGAGCAGTGGCGCGCCCTGTGCCGCCTCATGGAACGTGACGATCTCGCGTCTGACTCCCGCTTCGGCACGCTCGCCGGCCGCCAATCGGGTCACGACGAGATCGACGACGCCATCGGCCAATGGACGAAGCACCACGACAAGTACGACCTGATGCACCTCCTCCAGGCCCAGGGCATCGCCTCCGGCCCCGTGCTCAGCGGCAAGGACATCCACTTCGACCCGCACTACCGCAGCCGCAACTTCCTCGAGCGCGTCGAGTACCCGCCGGAGCGCGACATGGGCACCCGCATCATCATGGGCCGCCCCTACAAACTCTCGAAGACACCGCTGGAGATACGCGGCCCGGCCCCAAAATTCGGCCAGGACAACCTGCCGCTGCTGGAGGCGCTGCTAGGCAAGCCCGCCGAGCAGGTCTCGGCGTGGGCCGACGCGGCGGTCATCACCGAGGTGCCCACCACCGGCGACCCGTCGCCCACCCTGGATCCGCAGGAACTGGTGGAGCGCGGTCAGCTCGCCGCGTGGGACCCCGACTACCGCGAACGCCTGGGCATTTGACGATTGAGCACGCCGGGTCTAACCTGAAAGTAGGCGCACGATACCCGCGCCGCGCGTTCCGGGCCCGTAGCTCAGTGGAAGAGCATCCGACTCATAATCGGCAGGTCACAGGTTCGAACCCTGTCGGGCCCACCATCCTGCACAAAGGCGAAACCTGCGGTTTATGTTGTACGGAGCTGCTGGGGAAGGATACTTTGGCAGACGCATCTTGTGCCCGCAGAAGACGTTGAGAGTTGCCCGATGATAGCGAGAATACCATTGGTTCTGGACCCCCAACCCGAAGGGGGCTACACGGTGACGTCTCCGTTGCTACCTGAGTTGATTACCGAGGGCGACACCATCACGGAGTGCCTGATTAACGCCGAGGACGCCTTTGCGGTAGTCTTGGAAATTTACGAGGACGAGGGGCGTCCTTTGCCGCCGGAGATCCACGTGGACGACGCCAACGGTCCAGTGTCCGTTGAGGCCGTGGTTGCGGTCCCGGCTCGGTGAGATACCGGGAGGCTGCGCGCAAGCTGGCGAGCCTGGGATGTTACGAGGTTCCAACGCGAAGCGGCGGCTCTCACAGAAGATGGTTCAATCCAACAGCACAAAAAAACGCGACGTTGCCGGACTGGGGTAGCCGTGACCTGAAAATCGGAACTCTGCGTTCGGCTATCAGACAGTTAGGAGTAGACTGGACGGAGTTCCAGAACTCATAGAATGAAGTACTCTTTGCCCGACATCGCAATGACAATCAGCCGCATAACGCCGTCACCCCGCCGGGTCAGGGACTTCAATGTCAGCGGATGAGCATCTGTCTCGTAATCGCGGGGTCACAGGTTCGAACCCTGTCGGGCCCACCATGATATACCGGTACATAAAGGTAGCAGCGGAGTACGTGATGCGCATCGGCGAATCAGAGAGTCGAGAAGATATCGATGACAGGTGAACAATACCTAGCGGCCATTCGGACAGAGTTAGTGGCAGCCCACCGGCAACACAAGATGGGTGAGAACGTGCTTCGCGCGTTCGGCTACATAAGGCGGAGACGCACGGTCATTGAAGAGATCAATGCCGCCTTGGAAAAACTTGGATTGGTAGCAAATCCCCCGATCGACTCTGATATGCCGCTAAGACGCCCCCGTATTGTCTTCTCGCTTAGGGATACGGCTGACGCCGCGATACCGATTGCGTCGAACAGTGCCGATGCCGTGGACCTTAGTAGTTCCAATGTTCTAGCACAAGATGAAGACGACAGCGACACCGACCTGCCCGAACCAGCCTTCAGCGTGTCCGAATTAGAATCGGCGGACAAAAAAGTTGAGTGGGTTTCACCCAATGCGTCAATGTACGATACGATGCCTATAGCAAGATGGTCCTTCACAAATATTCCCAGTTGGTAGTATCGAGCAACTGTAGACCCATGCAACAAGCCATCAAGGGCATCGTCTCTTTCCAGTCGATGACCAAAGCTTTGATGAATGGTAAACCTAAGATTGTGGGCGATTGTATCGACCAAGATGTACGCTTCGTCCCGAGCGATGCGGATCTGAAATCAGTCGTGAGTCAATTGCGCGGAAATGACGTAGTTTTGGTTATCGGTCAAGACAAACGGCTACGGGGAATAGTTGCCGCATGGGATTTGGCTGAAGAGTTCGCTCGGTTGGTCGACCCTTTCAAGCGAATAGGCGAAATTGAAGAACGTCTCCGCACGTTGGTGAGAATTAGACTAGGGCAACAGAAGGTTGTTAAGTTCCTGATTGACCACGGACTTCCGGGTAAAGACCCAATTGAACAAATTGAGGAACTGACAATGGGAGAGCTGCAGAGAGTGCTGGATTTCCAAGAACATTGGGACGCCATGAATCTGCCGTACGGCAAGAAAATTTTCATTGATGCGTTGAACGACGCGCGTGAATTCCGGAACCGTCTGATGCACTTCAAGGATCCACTCAACGTTGATGAGTTGACGCGGCTTTCCAACTTCTGCGACATGGTGCGCGAGATCAGGTTGTAACTACCTGTCAGTTGGCAAATAGCTTGAGCTCTTGAGCACCTTGAACTCCACAACTCGCGAAACGTTAGTGGAGATGGAGCACCACCATTGAGCGCGAGCCGAGGAAGCAAAGTTCCCATGGTCGGCAAGGCGGTGCACAACCCGAAAAGACTGCACCCAATCCCTCCGGGGGAGATACTCGACGAAGAGTTTCTCCAACCAATGAACATTACCCAGTACCGGCTCGCCAAGGCCATCGGCGTGGACGCGCGGCGAATCCATGCTATTGTCCACGGAGAGCGTGCCATCAGGGCCGAAACGGCGCTGCTGTTCTCGCGCTTCTTTGGAAACTCCGCCGGGTTCTGGATGGGCCTTCAAAGCCAGTACGATCTTGAAACTGCCGAAGACCGTCTTTCGGATAAACTGAGGGCGGTGGTTGCCATCTCTTCAGCCAGTGACCAAGAGTAATTTCAATGCCTGAACTGAGAAACATCACCCCCGACGAGTTCGAGCGGTGGATGAGCGTGGAGTCGCGCGCCCACGGCAACCGCTTGAACCACGACCCGGAAGAACTGCGGCCCCACTTCGATCTGGACCGCACCATTGCCGTGTTTGAGGACGGCCAGATCGTCGCCGGGGCGCACTCTCACTGGCTGGAGATGTCCATCCCCGGCGGCACCTCCGTCGTGGCCGGCGTGTCCAACGTCGAGGTTCAGCCCACCCACACCCGGCGCGGCATAATGACCCAGATGATGCGCCACCAGATCGACGGCATCCACGAGCGCGGCGAACCCCTAGCCGCCCTCTTCGCCACCGAGAGCGCGATCTACGGCCGGTTTGGCTACGGGGTAGGGTCGGTGCACGAGCAGTGGACTATCGAAAAGGCCCACAACGCTTACGCCCGCCGCCATGAGAGCCCTGGGCGCATCGTCTTCATGGACCCTGCGGACATCGGCAACGCGCTGCCCGATGTGATGCGCCGCAGCACCGAAGGCCGGCCGGCGGTGTTCCAACGTGCGCCCCACCATTGGGAACGAGACTCACGGAACCCGATACACGCTCAGGGCGGTTCCGGCGGACTGTTCTACGCCGCCTACGTCGAGGACGGCCAGATTGACGGCTACGCCACCTACCGCACCCAACGGCCCGCGGTCATGGTCAACGAACTGATGGCAGCCACCCCCGAGGCCACCGCCGCCCTGTGGCGGTTCTGCTTCGACCTCGACCTCTACGAGCGCACCGAGGCCGTCAAGCGTCCGGTGGACGACCCGCTGCCCTGGATGCTGGCCGACCCGCGCCGGCTGCAACGCTCCCCTCGCGACGGCCTGTGGGTGCGCGTGGTCGACGCCCGCGCCGCGCTGGAGCAGCGTAGTTACGCCACCAGCGACCGCCTCGTCCTCGAAATCCGCGACGATTTCTGCGACTGGAACCAGGGGTGTTGGAGCCTTGAAATGTCCCCTGAGGGCGGCGACTGCCGGCCCGTCACTGGCGGCGCCGATCTGGCAATCAACGTGTCCGCCCTGGCCTCCGTCTACCTTGGCGCGGCGACTTTCAGCACGCTGCAGCAGGCTGGCCAGATTGATGAGTCCACACCGGGAGCGGTGCAGCGCGCCGACCGGGCATTCGCCGTGCCGTTGAAACCCTGGACCCCCTACAACTTCTGACGAGGTGAGCACATGGCTCGATTGGACGGCAAGGTCGCGCTGATCAGCGGCGGCGCGCGGGGGATGGGAGCAACCGAGGCCCGGCTGTTCGCCCGTGAAGGCGCGGCCGTCGTCATCGGCGATATTTTGGACGAGGATGGCGAGGCCACCGCCGCGTCCATCGCGGCCGAAGGTGGCCGCTGCCGCTACGTGCACCTGGACGTCACCCAGGAGGCCGAATGGCAGGCCGCCGTGGCCCAGGCGGTGTCGCAGTTCGGTAGCCTCGACGTGCTGGTCAACAACGCCGGCATTGGCAGCAGCTCCTTTCCCATCCACGAGGAACCGGTGGAGTTGTGGGACCGCACCATCGACGTGAACCTTAAGGGCGTGTTCCTGGGCACTCGCGCGGCAATCCCCGCCATGCTTGAGTCCGGCGGCGGCTCCATCATCAACATATCATCTCAGTTGGGCATCGTCGGCGTGCCCTACAACGGCGCGGCCTACCAGACCTCCAAGGGCGGCGTGCGCATTTTCACCAAAGCCGCCGCGCTGCAATACGCGGACCGGGGCATTAGGGTCAATTCCGTGCATCCCGGCCCAATTGTCACCGAGATGACCCGGTCCGGCCGCAACGACCCCGAGCGCCTTGCAGTAATGATGTCCCGCATCCCCATGGGCCGTTACGGCGAGCCGGAAGAAGTCGCCAACGCCGTGCTGTACCTTGCGTCCGACGAGTCGTCCTTCGTCACCGGCAGCGAGGTGGTGGTGGACGGCGGCTGGACCGCCCAGTAGCTCAGGGACGTTCGACTTCAGTGAACCGTTTCAACTGGTCCATCATCTGCTCCGAATTGGCTGCCCTCGGCTCCACCACCAGGTAGTCCAGGCCGGCCTGCTCGTATTCCATCAGATCGCCGGCCACCTGCTCCGGGGAACCTCGCAGCGGCGTGCGTCCCGCCCCGGCGAAGGGTTCGTCAGTGACATCCAGCCCGGCCCGCAGCGAAATGGTGAAACCCTCCATGCCGTCCCCGTGTGACTCGCGGAGTTCTGCGATGCGGCTCCGCACCTTCGCCACGTCGGCCGGACTCTGCCGGACTCCATGCCAACCGTCGGCCAGGTTCGCCGCGCGGCGCAACGCCGGCGGGCTGATCCCGCCGGTCCAGATCGGTGGGTGAGGCTGGGACACGGGCCGGGGCGCCATGCCCAGGCCGGCAACGCTGTAGTGGGTCCCCTGTACGTCGGGCACGGGCTCCGTCCAAAAGGCTTTCAGGATCGCGATGTGCTCGTCGGTGACGGTGCCGCGCGCGCTGAATTCCGAGCCCAGCGCAGCAAACTCCTCAGCCATCCAGCCCACCCCGGCCCCGACTATCAGTCGCCCGTTGGAGATCACGTCCAGCGTGCCCAGCATCTTGGCGTTCAGCACCGGATGGCGGTAGGGCAGCACCAGTACGCTGAACCCCAACTGCACCCGGCTGGTCACCGCCGCCAGGTAGGACAGCGTCGTTATCGGTTCCAGGATGCGGTCGGATGCAGTCAGCGGGAACCGGCCGTCGCTGCGGTACGGGTACGCCGAGCGCAGTTCCGTGGGTATCGCAATGTGGTCGCTGAGGAACACGCCGTTGTAGCCGAGACCCTCGGCGCGCTGGGCGATTAGCATCAGCGATTCGATGTGCGCCATGGTCCCGACGTTGGGTAGGATCACACCGTATTTCATACTCAAAACCTGCGGCTGGAAGGCTCGGCCGGTGGCCGGTTTCGGTTGACACTCCGCCGAACCCGATGCTAGCATAACCTACCGCCGGAACGGGCGATTTCCGCCGGCGTGAACGGGGTGGCGCACCCGTAGCCAAGCCCCTGACCAAGGAGTACACAGATGGCCGACCAGCCCGAACTGCACCGCGGTTTGATGAACGTCTACATGGACACCACGGAGTCCAGTTTCATCGACGGCGATATCGGAAAACTGCTCTATCGTGGTTACGACATACACGATCTGGCCGAAAAGTCCACCTTTGAGGAAATCATCCACCTGGTGCTGTACGGTGAGCTGCCAAATCGAACCCAGCTCGAAGAGACGGACGGCTACCTGCGGGCCAACCGTCGCATCCCCGATGAGATCATCACAGTCATCGACGCGGTGAAATCGGCGCATCCCATGGACGTCCTCCAGACAGCTCTCATCGGCCTGGCCGCTTTTGACGACGAGTCTGAGGACAACTCCAAGGAAGCCAACGTCCGGAAGGCCCTTCGGTTGACCGCCCAGGCGCCAACTATCGTAACGGCTCATCATCGCATTCGGTCCGGACTGGAGCCGGTTGCGCCCAACCCCGACCTGAAGCTCGCCGGCAACTTCCTCTACATGCTCTTCAACGAGATGCCGGACGACGAGACCGTCTCCCTAATGGACGTGGACTTCATCCTGCACGCGGAACACGGCGTCAACGCGTCCTCCTTTGCTGCCCGCGTTTCCGCCTCCACCAACTCGACGCTGCACGCCGCCGTCTCCGGCGCGGTGGGCACGCTCAAGGGGCCGGCTCACGGCGGCGCCGCCGAAGAAGTGATGAAGATGTCGATGGAAATCGGCAACCCCGAGAACGCGGGAGAGTACGCTCGAAACAAGTTGGACAACCGTGAGCGCATCATGGGCTTCGGCCACCGCGTCTACAAGGCCGAGGACCCCCGGGCGCGCCATCTGCGCGATCGCTCCCAGGCGCTGGGCGAAAAGCGCGGCGACCCGCGCTGGTTCCAGATCCTCACCCACCTGTCCGAGGACGTGATGGCCCCCTATCGGGACCGCGGCATCTACGTCAACGTGGACTTCTACGCCGGCTCTATCTACCACCTGCTGGGCATACCGTCGGATCTGTTCATCCCGATCTTTGCCCTGGGGCGCGTCCCCGGCTGGTCAGCTCAGTGCATCGAGCAGTACGAGAACAACATCCTGCTGCGCCCGCGCCTGCACTACATCGGCCCCATGGACCGCGAGTACGTGCCAATAGAGCAGCGGTAGCGCGGGACGACGTACATAAGAATGTAGGGGCGAATGATCATTCGCCCCTACGCATTTTGGGAACCTGAACGTTCGCTACGGGTAGACTTCCAGGTTCCCCAGATGGACCTCGGCGATAACCTCGCGTTCGCGCGGAGTTTCGTGCGAGTGCGCGTTGCCGGTGTTCCCGTGGTTGCTGCCGGCCTCGCTCTCGTGTTCCGCCTCGGTTACGGTGATCGTGGCTGCCACCTGCTGATCATTTCTGAAGTAGGCAATCCCGTCGTTGGAAACCAGCACGGCCTGAATTTCGTGGGTGCCGGGAGACAGGGACGATAACTGGACCCAATCGCTGTAAATGCGGAAGCGGTATGCCCCGTCGATGAACAGGAGCCCGTATCCCTTGCCGTCGACATGAGCCTGATGCACGAGCCCGGGCGCGAAGGCGAACCCGGATGTGATCAGTTGCAGATTGTAGCCGCCCAAGCTGTCCGGGTGGGCGACGATGTCCAGCGACATCGCCTCGCTGGCCCAGATTTGTGCCGCGGGAAACGCCGCCATTCCCTCGGCCTCAGGTATGATGACGGTGATGGTCTTCTCCAGGGCCCGTCCTTGAACCAGCAGTTCGCTGTGCTGGTTGGTGTTCAGATTTACCCGTATCTCGTGCTCTCCGGCTTGCAGGCCGATCAGATGGAAGTCGGGTCCGTACACACGTGTAATTTTCTCTCCATCCACATAGATGTGAGCATGGCCAACGCCTGGCGCGTCCTCCTGGTTCACTTCCTCGGGAGCCCATCGCCAACCGTCGGTGGTGATGCGGATGTTCACGCTGCCGTCCGCCTCCACATCGGCGGTGAAGTTTATGCTGACCGGGACCTCGGATTCCACCGGTCCATGTGCCATCGCAGTGTGAGGGTCGCCAGACTCCACGCCCTCAGGCGCGAACACGTGAAAGTTGATCCCAAAGCTGCCGGCGGTTTCGGCGACAAAGGTCAAGACCCCGGGGCTGTCCGGAGCTACGGCGGCTGTCAGATTGTAGCCATGCAGGTGGATTTCTCCCGGCTCGTCGGCCGTGAAGTTGATACTGACGGTGTCGCCCCGCTTGACCTGGAGGTCCTCTCGGGGCAGATCAGTCTCCCGTGCGAGGATGCCCATGTTGATCACAATGTCGTCTGATTGCACAGCGCCGCTCTGCATTCCGTCGCCGTCGCTATTTTGGGAGGTCGCCTTGGTATCAGCGTCGCCGCCGGTGGTGTGATGATTTCCGCTTCCGGAAGCGTCGGTGTCGCTTTGTGAGTGGTGGTCCGATTGGGCGGGTTGTGAACCGCCGGGACCCGCTTGGCCGGCGTTATCACCCGCGGTGACGGACGCGGCGTCGGCGGGCGTGGCAACCGGCTCCGACTGCGCCGCCGAACCGCAGGCTATCCCCGCGAGCATCGCGATCAGTGCTACGGTCATGGCTAGGAGAAGCCCCGGCCGGCGCAAAATATGGTGCATAAACTGCATCGGTAAATCCTCCGTGTGAGTTCTACGCGCCCCACGCGCCGGCGCACTTCGGCCCGTGAGCGCAGCAATCAATAGATGGGAAGGATTTACGCGATGGGAGGCCGGTGAGGTGGCGATATGTTCGCCCCTTCGGGCTTCCGCGACCCCGCCATGGAACGTCCCAATGGATTGCCGTGTCTGGATTGGGGTGATGGAGGTCGCAACGCCTCCGGAGCCGGATGGTACGGCGCGTTCAGCGCGGCCAGCATCAACCCCGAGGCCACCGGGGTGAGGGACACCATTCCATTGGCCGATCGCCCAGTGGTCCCGCCCAGGCCCCGGTCCACCGGCCCGGTATGCAAGTGGAGGGCGCCCATAACGTCGGCATGATCGTGGTCGATCGGCCAGCCGTTGAGGTAAAAATGATCGTGATTGTGTGCCCGTTCGGAGAAGTGGTGGTCAACCAGTGGCCCGATGACCGGCAGCGCCAGCGAAAACAACGCGGCGGCCAACAGGAACATCCAGCCCAACGAGGGCGGCTGAATTGTTCGGGCGGGCCGGGAAATTACTACGAACTGCTGCGCGCGAGCCATGGAATCGTCGGGGAAATCGAGGCTGAACAAACGGTCGCGGGACGACCTAGATGCTCTGTCTGTCGTTGACAGGTAGATAGAGCATATCAGATAATGTCCGCTACCAATGCCAACACACATAGGAGGCGAAAAGATGGCATCTCAGGACATCGCATTGATGGCCCATCTGATGCGTCGTGCCGGTTTCGGAGGGTCCCGCGAAGAGCTGGAAGCCCGCGCCGCCAAGGGGTACGAGGCTACCGTTGAAGAGTTGCTCGATCCCGACAGCCAGCCGGCTATCGACCGCTACGAGTTGATCCGTTACCAGCCGTGGACCTGGCGCCCGGGCACCATCCAGGGCATGGGTTCCGCCGAATGGCTGCATTTCATGATCAGCACCAAGCGGCCGCTGGAAGAGAAAATGGCGCTCTTCTGGCACCAGATCTTCGCCACCGGCGTGTCCAAGGTTGACCACTACGACGAGATCACCCGCATGGTTTCCCTGTTCCGAGAAAAGGGCATGGGCAATTACAAGGAGCTCCTGCTGGAAATCGCCAAGAACCCGGCGATGATCTACTGGCTGGACAACTTTGAGAACCATGCCGACGCCGTGAACGAGAACTGGGGCCGCGAACTGCTGGAGCTGTTCAGCATGGGCGTCGGCACCTACACCGAAGTTGACGTGCGCGAAGCTTCCCGGGCGTTCACCGGCTGGACCTTCGAGCCCAAGCTGCCCCGCGGCCCCATCGGACGCCACGACTGGCAGTTCCAGTACCTGCCGGAAGACCACGACGACGGGGAAAAGACCTTCCTCGGCGAGTCCGGTAACTTCAACGGCGAAGACATCATCAACATCGTCTGCGAGCATCCGGCCACGGCCACCTTCATCGCCCGCCACCTGTACAACTTCTTCGTCGCCGACGAGGCCCAGGTTCCGGCGTGGCAGGTGACTCCGCCCAAGGACGAGGACGCTATTGACCTGCTGACCGACACCTTCGTCGAGTCCGGCGGGGACATGACAGCCGTTCTGCGCGTCCTGTTCAACAGCGACTTCTTCAAGAACGCTCGCTACGCCCGCCTGAAGAGCCCCGCCGAAGTGGTCGTGGGCACCCTGCGGTTGGTCGGCGGCTTTGAATTCCCTGGCCCCGGCCTGGGAGAAATGGCCCGCCAGCCCACCTACATGGGTCAGGACTTGCTCAACCCGCCCAGCGTGGAAGGGTGGCACACCGGCGTCGAGTGGATCAACAGCGGCTCCCTGATGCGCCGTATCAACTTCACCGCCGACATGGTCAGCGACGTCAATCGCCCCGGCATCCGCTCCATGATCAACCGGATGCAGGCCCAGGGAGACCTGACTCCCGCCGCTATGGTGGACAGCTGCCTCGATCTGATGGGTCCGCTGGAAGTCGACGCCGCCACCCGTGACGAGCTTGTCTCCCACGCCCAGACCTCCGGCAACGTTTCCTGGGTGACTGACGCCGACGTGAGCGCCTCCGAGGAACGCATTTCCGAAATGCTGCAGCTAATCGTTTCGCTGCGCGACTACCAGTACGCCTGACGTAATCACTGCGGCGACGCGGTTAGGGCGTCGCCGCAACGACCGTCTCGCGCTCCGCCTCCGCGGAACGATATCCACAGGAGCAAGCAAAATGACCTCAACGAAGAAAGATCCCGTTTTGGTGGTGTTGCAGCTGTCCGGCGGCAATGACTACATGAACACCGTAATTCCCCACGCCGAGCCGCTGTACCGCGACAAGCGGCCCGTGGTCGGTGTGCCGGACGAGCGCATCATCAAGCTTAACGACAGCATCGGTTTCCACCCGGAATTGGCCCCGCTGCGCCGCTTCTGGGATTCCGGCGACATGGCCATCATCCACGGTGTTGGCTATGCCAACAGCCCCCGCAGCCACTTCCGCAGCATGGACATCTGGCACACCTGCGAGCCGGACAAGCTGGGAACCGAGGGTTGGTTGGGCCGCGCAGCCCGCGACATTGACCCCAACAAGGAAAACGTAGTCACCGCCGTAAGCTTTGGGCCGAGCCTGCCTCGCGCCCTGGCGCTTCCTGGCGTGCCGGTGGCCTGCGTTGACGACTTGGAGAATTTCGGGATGCTCACCAGCATCCAGGAAGAAATGCAGCGCGGCAAGATCATTGACCGCTTCACGCGCCTCTACTCCCCCACCATCGGCAACGGCTTCGTTATGGACTATCTGGGCCAGACCGGTCTGGACGGCCTCAAGGCTGCCGACATCCTCAAGTTGGCCCCGGAGCAGTACAGCAGTTCCGTCGAGTACCCCGACACCCCCATCGCCCGCAAGTTCAAGGGCATCTCCCAGGTGCACCAGGCAGATCTGGGCGCCCGCGTGCTCTACTGTGATCACGGCAGCTTCGACAGCCACTCCAACCAGGTCGGGATGCACGACGGCCTGTGGCGGGATGTTTCCGCCGCGGTGTCCAGCTTCTTCGATGACCTGCGCGAGAACGACGCCAGTGACAACGTCATCCTGATGATGTTCTCCGAGTTCGGCCGCCGTGTCCACGACAACGGCAGCGGCACCGACCACGGTGCTGCCGGCCTCGTCCTAGTCATGGGCGACCCGATCAAGGGTGGAGAGTACGGCGAGTACCCGTCCTCCAAGCCTGAGAACCTGGAGCAAGGCGACCTGGTTCCCGGCACCGACTTCCGCGGCATCTATTCCGCCATCCTGGAAAACTGGATGGGCTTGGATGCCAACCCCATCGTCGGCGGGACCTTCGAGAAAGTCGCGTTTGTCTAGCGGATTACGGGTTCCGGTCAACGGGACGCGCTGATTGGCAAGACCGACCGGGGCCAGTGGGTGCAAATCTGCTGGCCCCGTAGTTATGGGCAAACCGGGCGATGACGCCCCACTTGTCCAATCAAAGACACACAGGCAACGAGCAGGTAGAGATATGCTTACGCAAATCGCAAAGGGCCGAGTGTACGACTACAGCCACTCGGTTGGTCGGGGCGCCGCGTCCGGTATGGGCTTCAGCCAGCCGACGGCTATGGCTTTTGAAGGCAACACGGTATACGTGCTGAACCGCGGCATTGAAGGTATCTCCAACGTACCGTGGAACAAGTTGGCCTACGGCGCTCGGGTCAGCATCATTGACCTGGGCGACAACGAGGGCGACGAGGAATTCACCGGCGAGTTCGGCAAGTACGGTGATCGCGACGGCGAGTTCATCTGGCCCTCCGGCATGGTTCTCGCCCCCAACGGTCACATCTACGTGGCTGATGAATGGATGAACATGGTCTCGGAGTTCGAAAAGGACGGGACCTTCATCAGCCGGTGGCGCACCGTTCCCGCCGATGACGGCAAGGAACACGGTGCGTCCAGTATCGCCGTTGACGCCGACGGCAACATCTACTGCACCGATGGCCGCAGCCACGCGGTGCGGAAGTTCACTGCAAACGGCCAGTTGATCACCAGCTGGGGATCTCTCGGCGAGGGCAACGGTGAGTTCAATTCACCCTGGGGCATCACCGTGGACCAGAACGATGGCTCGGTGTACGTGGCGGACCATAGGAACCACCGGGTGCAGAAGTTCACCGACGACGGCGAATGGCTCATGAAGTTCGGCGAGCCAGGGACCAAGCGCGGCCAGATGCACCTGCCCGTCAAGGTCACCGTGGACCCCCAGGGTGATGTCTACGTTGCCGACTGGAGCGACAACGGCATGCACGCCGGGCGCGTGCACGTCTTTGACCAGGAAGGCAGCTTCATCATCTCACTCATCGGCGACGCCCAGTGGCTGAGCAAGTGGGCGGACATGACCGTGGTCGCCAACGCCGACTACCTGAAGCGTCGCCGCGAGGTTCCCACCACCGAGTCCGAATGGCGTTTCGCACTGCCCACCGACGTCCACTTCGACGAGAATACCGGTCGTCTGGTGGTGCTGGATGCCCAGCGCAGCCGGCTCCAGATTTACAACAAGATGGACAATTACTTGGTTCCCCAGATGAACCTGTGATGTGACGTGATCACCCAGGATCAGGAACCCGACTACGTTCGGCTGGCGGAGGCTTCCCCGGGGATGCTTTGTCGGGAGACTCCGCCGGAAATCCTGGAGGCATGCGCGCTGGACAACGAGCCCACGCCGTTCCTGGAACAATTTTTCGAAGCGGGAATTCGCGCCCACGCTCGCAAGGAGCACGGACGCGAACTCCCGCAAATGTATGTCAACAACGTCATCCTGGTGCTGTGGTTGCGGTCCTGCCGCCTCTACACCAACGGCCTTCTCGGCTTCCCCGACCCTGACCTGGATAAGCAGTTCTTCTCCGGCGCCGACGCCGCGCCGAGCTGACGTGGCCGGACGGTACCCTGGCCCGTTTCGGTCCCAGATCTGAGCGAACCTCCTATGGCCCAAATGCTGGATCCTAAAGCCGCTGGCGCCAGACGCTTTGAAGGCCAGGTAGCAGTAGTCACGGGAGGCGGGCAGGGTATCGGCGCCGCCACCGCCCGTCGCCTGGCGCAAGAGGGCGCGTCCATAGTCATCGGAGACATGGTCTCTGAAACCTCCGAACGCGTCCGCCTGGAAATTCAGGATTTCGGCGGTTCGTGCGAGATTTCCCTGGGCGACCTCTCCAAGTGGGAAAATGCCGAGGCGCTGATGGCCAGGGCCAATGACGCGTTCGGCAAGATCGACGTCGTCGCCAACATCGCCGGTGGCACCATCTGGTTCCAGTCGTTGCAGTACTACACCCCCGACCAGATCCAGGCGGAAATCGACCGGAGCTTTTGGACTGCGATGTGGTGCTGCCGCGCCGCGCTACCCTACATGATCGATAGGGGCTCGGGCGCTATCGTCAACATCGCCACCCACGCCGTCACCGGCCGCTTCCGCGTCCCCTACGCTGCTGCCAAGGCTGGGCAGATTGGCCTGACCACCTCGTTGGCGCGCGAGGTGGCCCACTTGGGCATCCGCGTCAACTGCGTCGCCCCCAGCGGCACCGCGGCCGACGATCGGGTCACGCCCCGCGATTTCGGCGTTGGAATCGTTCCACCAGAGTTGCCGGCCAGCGAGCGCGCCGCCCAGGATGAGTACCGCTCAGCGACCCGCAACTCGGAAATTCCCATGGGTCGGCGCGGCGAGGCCGACGAACAGGCAGCGGCCATCGCCTTCCTGGCCTCCCACGACGCTTCGTACATCACCGGTCAGGTGCTGGCCGTTGGCGGGGGTCAGCCCTGCCCGTTCTAGTACTCAGTCAACGTTGGAAGGGCAGGGGTAAAACCGCTGCAGTTTGTTTCGGGCGTCCTGGGTGCTGAACCGCCAGTTGATGGTGGCGCCCGCGGCGTTGCGTTGGATCTCGTAGGCCGTGATGTGGAGTTGCAGGGCGTCGGCGTCCGGGTTCCTCCCCTGGAGGCAAGCCCGGGTCAAGACGCTGAATTCAATCTCCGCCATATTCAGCCAGCTGGCGTGCTTGGGAGTGTGGTGAAACTCGAGGCGTTTCACGATGCGCCGAGCCTCAGCGGCGGGGAAGGCCTCGTAAAGCGCAGCCATGCGGTGGGTGTTCAGGTTGTCGAGCACCACCCCTACCACCGGAGCGTGGGGATAGGCCACATCCACCAGCCACCGCATCTGGTGGGCAAAGTCCACCATAGTGCGCCGTTCGGTGATCGCCACGTGGCGCCAGCCCGCCAGAGGCTCGCAGGTCAAGAAGAGATTGCGGGTGCCGCCCGCCGGTACTCGTAGTCCTGACGCCGCGGTCGTCCCGGTTGGGCGGGCAGCGGCGTGCGGGTATCGGCCAGCAGTTGGGTGGAGGTCTCGTCGAAGCACACCACCGGCCGGTCAGGGTCGTAGGGTTCCCCATAGAGGTCCAGCACGTCCTCCATGGCCGCCACGAACTCTCCGTTCACCTTGGGGATGCACCACTGTTGCTTCCGCCACGGCTGGAGGATGTTTTTTTGAGCCGCAGACGCACCGTCTCGTATGACAACGACTCCACCAATCCCAACTCCACCACCTGGTCGGCCAGCAAGCGCAGGGTCCAGTGGTCATGGCCCTCCGGCGCATCACTGCACGCCAAGGCAATCAGGTAGGCTTCGCCACGATCATCCAGCTTACGATACCGGTTGGCTTGGGGATGGTCGTGCAGCACACCGTCCAATCCTTCCTCGGCGTACCGCCGTTTGGTGCGCAACACCGTGCGCGGCGAGGTGTCCAGGGCTGCTGCCACCTGGCTCGCGCTCCATCCTTCGTCAGTCTTGAGCAGGATCCGCGCCCGAGTGATTACCCGAGCGGAATGCTGGCCGCTTCGAATCAATTGCCGGAGCCGTTCTCGCTCCTCCGGCGTCAACTGTACCGCGTATTTCTCCTGCACCATGGCTGCCGCACCTCCTACACTGTCGTTCCCCAGTCAGTGTAGGGACACTGCTCCACATCAACTCATATACGCCAATGCACGTTTGACTCAATACTAGTACTCAGTCAATGTTGGAGTAGCAGGGATAAAACCGCTGCAGTTTGTGTCTGGCATCCTGAGTGGTGAACCGCCAGTCGATGGTGGCTTTCCTAGCGTTACGCTCGGACTCATAGACGCCGATGGCCCGTTGCAGGGCAGGTTCGTCGGGATTGCGCCCCTGGAGGCAAGCTCGGGTCAAGACGCTGAACTCAATCTCCGCCATATTCAGCCAACTGGCGTGCTTGGGAGTGTGGTGAAACTCGAGGCGTTTCACGATGCGCCTGGCCTCAGCGGCGGGGAAGGCCTCGTAAAGCGCAGCCATGCGGTGGGTGTTCAGATTGTCGAGCACCACCCGTACCACCGGAGCGTGAGGATAGGCCACATCCACCAGCCACCGCATCTGGTGGGCAAAGTCCGGCATGGTGCGGCGTTCGGTGATGGCTAGGTGGCGCCAGGCCCGCCAGAGGCTCGCAGGTCAGGAAGATGTTGCGGGTGCCGCCGCGCCGGTACTCGTGGTCCTGGCGTCGCGGTCGCCCCGGTTGGGCGGGCAGCGGTGTTCGCACATCGGCCAACAGTTGGGTGGAGGTCTCGTCAAAGCACACCACCGGCCGGTTTGGGTCGTAGGGTTCGGAGTAGAAGTCCAGCACGTCCTCCATGACCGCCACAAACTCCCCGTTCACCTTGGGGATGCACCACTGCTGCTTCCGCCACGGCTGGAGGATGTTTTTTCAGCCGCAGACGCACCGTCTCGTATGACAACGATTCCACCAACCCCAACTCCACCGCCTGGTCGGCCAGCAACCGCAGGATAACTGGTCAAGGGCTCAGTGGTCATGGCCTTCGGGCGCATCACTGCACGCCAGCGCAATCAGGTAGGCTTCGCCACGATCATCCAACTTCCGGTACCGATTGGCTTGAGGATGGTCGTGCAGCACGCCGTCCAATCCTTCCTCGGCGTACCGCCGTTTGGTGCGGAACACCGTCCGCTGCGACGTGTCCAAGGCCGCCACCACCTGGGACGCGCTCCACCCTTCCTCAGTCCGGAGCAGGATGCACGCCCGAGTGATTACCCGTGCGGAACGCTGGCCGCTTCGTATCAATTGTCGGAGCCCGGCTCGTTCCTCCACCGTCAACTGTACCCCGTACTTCTCCTGAACCATGGATGCCGCACCTCCCGCACCGCTGATTGCTACTCAGCGTAGCCACTCCGGCTCACCTCCCGCCGTATCTGTCGATACAGGTTTGACTGGATACTAAACTGAAGCCAAGGTGAATTCTACATTCGCAGGGCCGTAAAAATCGGCTTGGGCGCTGCCGGTCAGTTCTGCCGCGCGAGCCTGGAGGACGGTTCGGCATCGGCACTTGACTTCCTCCCGTCGGCCATCCAAGTTCGCGAAAAAGTCGCCCACCTTCTCCTGAACCGCGGCCCTGGTCCCCAGGCACAAGTTCGCGGTCACCTCCGGGCGGACCCAACCCCAAATCGCTTCGTCGGCGTTGAAGTCCGGGCTGTAGCTGGGCAGGTTCACCAGGCGCAGGTTCAAGCCGGGCGTGGTCAGGTAAGCTCGCAGCGCGTCGCCCCGATGGGCTGGCGAATTGTCCCAAATCACCGTCAGTGGTTCGGTGTGCCGCGCCCGCAGTTGCCGCAGGAAGGCAGTGGAGGTAGTCGCGTTGCTGTTGCCATCGAGTTCCATCACCTCCACCTCGCCGGTCTCCAGACACACCGCCGAGTAGTAGCTGGCTTTCTCGCCTCGGCGCGGGCTGGTGGAGTCCACCAAGGCCGGTTCTCCCCGCAGCGCCCACTTGCCCCGCAGGTCCGCATCCGCCCGAAAGTGGGCCTCGTCAGCGAAGAATATCTTGGTTCCCGTCCGTCGTGTTGCTGCCCGCAGAGCAGCATATTCCCTCACGAAGGCTTCCCGCCGGGCCGGGTCCGCCTTGACCAATCGCTTCTTGGACCGCTTCAGCGCAAACCCCAACCGGTGCAGATAGTTCAAGCAACTGCTCCGGCTCAGCGCCAACCCAAAGCGGTCGCCTACAAACCGGCGCACCGCTTTCCAGTTCCAGTTGGATAGTTCGATGCCCGCTTGCCATGGCGGTTCCTGCACTGCCGTCTTCAACTCGACTTGCTGCTCTCCGTCCAACGCGGGGGGGAACCTCCGGTCTGCTCAAAAACCAGCCCCTTGGGACCGCCCTCCGCGAACGCCGTGGCCCACTCGCCAATGGTGTGGGCATCCCTTTCCAACGCCTGCGCCACCGCCGCCGCGGTCCAACCCTGCACCAGCAGCCATAGCGCGTGCCACCGTTCCCGTTCCCGTGGCGTCGGAGCCCGATACATCCGCCGTCGTACCTCAACCTCGTCCATGCGCCACCGCTCCAGCAGCGCTCCCATCTCCGACATACCCAACAGCAACCCCCTCGGATTCCCCAACAGACCTTCTCAATTGCCCCCAATTCTACCCGACACCCATGTGGGTTTCACCTTGGCTTCGGTTTAGGTTTGCCCATACTCCGTCACACCGTGGGCTTGTAGGGGCGAATACCATTCGCCCTTTTTCGTTCATACCGTAACCGGCCGCGTCCCCACTGCCCCCTGCGCTTGACCGTTCTGCTAATATGGCGGGAACCGATCACGCTATGAGACGAGGGCAACGATATGGGACTTAAGCGCCTTTTGCTCAAACCGCTTTCCGGCTATCCTGGTGGCTACAAGAACATGCGCCGGGGAACCCAGGGCTTCAACTCGACCCCGCCCTTCAAGGTCCCCGATAATCCGCGTGACCGGCGCAGCCGCATCCCTCCCAACGGCTTTCGCGAATACTGGTATCCCGCTCTGCCCGCCAAGGACGTCAAGAAAAACCAGCCCACCATGCTCCGGATGCTGGGCACTGATGTGGTGTTCTTCAAGGACAAGCAGGGTGAGGTGCAGGCGCTGCTGGACTGGTGCCCCCACCGCGCAGTGCATCTCTCTATGGGCCGCTGCTACTTCGAGGGGTTCCTCACCTGCCCGTACCACGGCGCCACCTTCGACGGCGACGGCAACTGTGTTGCCTTTCTCACTGAGGGCCCCGACTCCATGATGGTCGGCGCGCTCGGCATGAAGGCCCGCAAGTTCCCCACCGTAACCCTCAAGGGCATGGTCTTCGTCTGGATGGGCGACGGTGAGCCCGTCGCGCCCGAGGAAGACATCCCGCCGGAGATGTTCGAAGAACATAACATCTGCCGCCCGTCCTTCACCATGTTCGACTGTAATTGGGTGCTCGTTCTTGAAAACACCATGGATGCCCACAACGCTTTCATGGTGCACCGTAACGCCCTGCGGATGCTGGGTAGCCGGGTCGGCGGACGGCCGCGCACGCCGCTGGGATACCGCGTGAACCTGGTCAACAACAAGAACGTCCACTACCGCCCGGGCAGCGGCAAGGCGTCCACCGAAAAGTACTACTACGACGATGACGGCGACATCCCTTACCAGATGTACTACCCCGGCGTCGACGGGGTGTGGCCTCTCCACCGCTGGCGTCTCGCCTGGACCTGGTTCTTCGACTGGAAGGCCCGCCGCCGTGGCCAGGATCCGCAGTACCGCCGTGCCTCACCGGCTGATACCCCCGACGTGAACGAGTGGAACGGCACCCGCCTGCCCGGCATGTCGCGCACGGGGGGCAACAACCGCTACTTCCGCAGCACCCGCTGGCCCGTGCCCGTCGAGGAGAACCTGACCCGCATGGTCTACCTCAACGTCGAGCGATATGAACAGCGACCTGGCCTGCTCCGCCGCGTTGTGAGCGGAGCCACTTGGCCCTATCGCGACTGGGAGCTCAACTTCAACTTCCGCAACCAGGACTACGATGCGGAAAAGTACACGCAGTACCACATGCCCGAGTACCTGTCTTCCACCGACTCGGTGGTTGTCGCCATGCGCCGCCTGTTCGTGGAGCACAACCGCGACGTGACTCGCCAGCGCGAGCGCGAGGAAGCGCTGCCCGAGGTCATGGAGGAAACCGAAGCCGAACGTATAGTGCGCGAAGGCGATCTGAAGGTCGCCGCCGCCACCGAGGCCTTCGACGCCGATCGCCTGGAGGCGGAACTGCTGCGTCGCGTCTAGGCGAAAGCCGGCATGACCTCCTCGGCGAACAACCGGATTGACTCCTTGGCCGCGGCGGGGTCGATGTAACCGAACGTGTGCCGCGCGCAGAAGATGTCATGGCCGATGAGATCGCGCTGCTCCTTCAGGCGCGTGGCCACCGTCTCCGGGCTGCCCACTATCGCAATCCCGTGGTCGATCCAGAAGTCGTAGGACTGGGCACGTTCGCGGAAGATCCGCCGCAACTCCGCCCGTTCCGGCGTTCCCGGGTCGCCCCCGCGCATGCCTTCCGGCCCGTAGCCGATGCGCGTCGATCCAATGTAATCCCGGCCCTTGCCGGCCGGCACTGCCGCCGCATGAACTGCGGTTGCCAGGTGCGGCTCTGCCTGCTCGCGCGCCTTCTCGTCGGTTTCGGCCACGTGGACGTGCCGCGTCAGGAACGTCTTGGGCATCGGTGTTGTGTGACCTTCCGCCTTCCACACGTCGCGCCAGGTGTCGAATTTCTCCGCAATCACCTGGTCGGTATCAATGTTCTGGGAGACGTGGAAATTCTTCTTCGCTGCGTATTCGAAGCTGGCCGCGCTGTGGGCGCCGAACCAGACCGGTGGGTGCGGCTTCTGGAACGGCTCCGGCGTGCTCAGCGCCTCGTCGAACCGAAAGAACTCTCCTTCGTAGGTAACGCTGCCTTCCGTCCACGCCATCAGAATGATGTCCAGCGTTTCCTGGCTGATGGCGCGTCGCCGGTCGAAATCCACGTTCCAACGTAGGAATTCGTGGCTGGTGACGCCGGTTCCCGCGCCGAACTCCACGCGGCCCCGCGAAAGTTGGTCCAGCATAGCCACCTCTTCCGCCAAACGGACGGGATGGTGAAACGGCAACTGGTAGATCATGACGCCGAATCGCATGGCGCTGGTGGCCCGCGCTAACGCTGTCAGGTACACGCTTGGCGAACTGAGGAAGCTGACATCGGAACTCTGGTGCTCGATGGAGAAGTAGTACTTGTACCCCATCTGCTCCGCTTCCTGCGCCCAGCGGATGTGTTCGTCGTACACGTCCGCGGCCAATGCATGTGACTCCATCTGCGCCTGGTCCAGTACGTCATACAGACCGATCTCCATCTTCGCCATGCGGTTCACCTCCGGTGTTCGGTGCTCACGATGGGCGGTCCAAAGCGAGCGAAACGATGGTCGGGAATACGATGGTAGTATAATGCCGACTGTAACTGGGAGGGCCTTATGACCACCGTCGACTATTCAGTACTGGACAACCTTGAGGGGTCGACCCGTTCCTTCTACCCTCAGCGCCATTGGACAGACGCGCCGGAGGCCGCGGTCGACTACGGGATAACGGTCGACGACGGAGTGGTGCTATCCAGCCGGTTCTACGCGGTGGGGAGGGAAAACGCCACCGTGCTGTTTTTCTACGGCAACGGCGAAACTGCGGCCGGTTACGATGTGATAGCTCCCTTCTACAATCAGATCGGCGCCAACTTCTTCGTCGCTGACTATCGTGGCTACGGAGCGTCCGGCGGGTCGCCAGCCTTCACCACCATGCTGTCTGACGCCAGACAAGTACTCGATTGGCTGCGCGGTACGATGGAGGAGCTGAGATTCACTGGGCCCGTGTATGTAATGGGCCGGTCCATGGGCCGCCATGCTGCCGGCGAATTGGCCGTTGCGGCATCGGATCGGATCAACGGCGTCATCATCGAGAGCGGACGGCCCAACCTGGGCCGGTTCACCGAGGGACTGGACGCTGAGTCAGCCCAGGCCCTGGAAGAGGCCTACCACAACAAGTTTTACTCCATAAACATCCCGGCCCTGGTCATACATGGCGAGTGGGACGAAATGGCCCCTCTCGCCGACGCGGTGGACATGCACAACAAAATGCGCACTGCCGACAAGCACCTTGAGATTATCCCCGGCGCGGGGCACAACGACCTGATGTATGTTGGGATCGAACAATACTTCGGCGCGATACGGAGCTTCCTCGCACGCTACGCTGGGTCTGGGCCGACTGCCCCAGACCCTTACCAATCTGATCCGTAGGGATGGCCCTCGAACAATTTAATCGTCTCCCGCCAAAAACACGTTCCGATGCTGACCAGGAGGGCGACATCATGGTGACGCGAATTGCAGGACACATTCAGGCCGGGAACATTGATGAACTCAAGGACGCCGGCTGCAGGGTGATCACCGGCGGCGGCCACGCCATCGCCGTCATCTACCACCACGGTCAGGTGTATGCCGTGGACAACCGCTGCCCCCACATGGGATTCCCCCTGGATCGCGGCAGCGTCAGTGACGGCATTCTGACCTGCCATTGGCACCACGCCCGGTTCGACCTGGCCAGCGGCGGCACCTTCAACCCCTTCGCAGATGACGTGCGCAGCTTCCCTGTAAGCGTCGTGGATGGTCAGGTATGGGTTGATCCACGGCCGGCCCAGCGCGATGAGGCGAAGCATTGGGCCGGTCGCCTGCGAGACGGGCTGGAGCACAATATCCGGCTGGTAACCGCGAAGTCCGTGCTGGGTTTACACGCCGCAGGTTCCGACTACCGGGAACCCCTTCGCATTGGAGCCGACTTCGGGACCACCTATACGGCCGCCGGCTGGGGTCCTGCCATGACCATCCTCACCGCCACGGCAAACATCCTGCCGCTCCTTTCCGCGGACGACCGCCCGGTTGCCCTGTACCAGGGCCTGCTTCACGTTGCCCGCGAGTGCGCCGGCCGTCCGCCCCGTTTTGTCGTTGATTCGCTGCCCACCGGTGAGACGCGACCAGAGGTGTTCAAACAGTGGTTCCGGAACTTCATCGATGTGCGCGATGAGGACGCCGCCGAGCGATGCCTGCGGACGGCCATCGAGCTGGGTGTACCGCCTCGCGAAATCGCCGACATGATCTTCGCCGCGGCCACCGACCATATCTATCTGGACGCCGGCCACTCTTTAGACTTCGCCAACAAGGCATTCGAGCTCCTCGACCACATCGGCTGGGAACACGCCAGCCAGACAATGACCAGCCTGGTACACGGCATGAGCCGCGCTCGTCGCAGCCAGGAACTCAGCGCGTGGCGACACCCCATCGACCTGGCGTCGCTGGTGTGGCAGGCTCGGGAGGAGCTGCCGTCTCTATACGAGCAGGGACGGACCGCCGCCGGCTGGGATGGCGCCGACGCGTTGGCTCGCGAAATGCTCGGCGATTCCCCATCGGGCATCCTGGAGGCCATTAAGTCCGCGATAAGTTCGGGTGCCACCGCCGATCAGCTCGGTTCGGCCGTCGCCTACGCCGCGTTCCTCCGGATGGCCCACTTCCACGTGTCCAACGAGTTCAGCGACTGGGACACGGTTCACAACACCCTGACGGCGGCCAACGCCCTGCACCGGGCGTTGCAGCGTGCTCCGTCCACGGAACTGCTGCGCGGCGTTTTCGACGTCGCCATGAGCATCTACCTTGACCGGTTCCTCAACATGCCGGCCCAGCGGATCCCGGAGACGGGCGCTGAGCCCGTAGACGACGATGCTTTGCTGGTAGAGTTGGGTGAATTGATGGACGTGCGCCAGCAGGTGGAGGAGGTGTCTCTCCTTGTGTCCCGCTATCTTACCGGTGCCGGTGACGCCGACGCGCTGGTGGCCGCCCTCGGACGCGCCATGCTTATTGAGGACGCTGGCTTCCACTCTTTCCAGATCGTTGACGCCGGGTTCAACCAGTACAGCAACCGGCGGGGGACCGAATCGGGGAGGCACATGCTCATTGGGATGGTCCGCTACCTGGCCGCTCATGCGCCCACCTCCCGCGCCGTGGGCCAAACCTACCAGATCGCCCTGCGCCTGCACCGCGGAGAAGAAATATTTCGTGATCCGTAGATGGCCCGTGCGCTCGCCTGACGCCGATGTATAATCGCGACGGCGGTTCCCGAGCCGCCTGGTCTTGCCCCCAACCTGCATGATTGCCCCTTGGAGGATCGACAATGCCCGACCCAGGCGAAATGTCCATTGATGAACTGCAACAGTTGGCTGATCGCGCCGGTCTCGGCATGAGCCGGCAGGAAGTGGAAGATCTCAAACCCGTGTATGACATGTACGCGGCATACGCCAGGCAGGTTCACGAGATCAGCTTTGGCGCCACCGAGATGGTCGTGGATTTTCACCCGGACTGGCCCGAAGAATAGTTCCGGTGGCCATGACATATCGATTCGCTCATATCAAGGAGTTACCATCCCATGGCTGCTGCTGACCGTCGCCTGTATTTTCTGTCCATTCACCAGGCCGGGGAGTTGATGCGTAAGGGCGAACTCTCTCCCGTGGAGCTCACCCGTGCCTGCCTTGACCGCATCGCCGACACCGACGACCGCTTGCATTCCTTCATCTTGCTGCTGGCTGACGAGGCACTGGAGCAGGCGCGCGTCGCCGAGTCGGAAATCCTGCGCGGCGAATACCGCGGTCCCATGCACGGCATCCCCTTCGCCCTCAAAGACCTGTACGACACCGCCGGTGTCCGTACCACCTCGGGCTCGCGCGTCGACATCGACCGCGTGCCCACCGAGGACGCCACTACCACGGCCCGTCTCAAGGCCGCGGGAGGCATCCTGTTGGGCAAGCTCGCGATGCACGAATTTGCCCTCGGCGGACCCGACTGGACCACCCCCTTCGAGCCGGCGTGCAACCCCTGGAACTTGGCCCACATCACCGGCGGCTCCAGCAGCGGCTCCGGCTCGTCGGTTGCCTCCGGGCAGGCCCTGGGGGCCCTCGGTTCATGCACCGGCGGGTCGATCCGGGGGCCGGCCTCCCTCTGCGGCATCGTCGGACTCAAGCCCACCTACGGCCGAGTCAGCCGCTACGGCGTCGTGACCCTCAGTTGGTCCCAGGACCACGCAGGACCCATGACCTGGACGGTGGAAGACACTGCCTACATGCTCCAGGCCATCGCCGGACATGATCCCAAGGACCCCACTTCAAGCAAAGCTCCGGTTCCCGACTATTCCCTCTCGTTGCGGGAGGACATACGCGGCGTCAAGCTGGGCCTGCCCCGGCACTACTTCTTCGATCCCGACCCCAGTGTCAACCCCAAAGTCGTCGCTACCGTTGAGAAGGCCATCGCCGAGCTGGAAAGCTTGGGCGCCAGCGTGGAAGAGGTATCCTTGCCCAGCTTGGACCATGTCCGCGCCGCCAACTCGGTCATTATGGTCAGCGAGGCCTACGCTTACCACGAACCCAACCTCAAGTCCCGGCCGCAGGACTTCGGTGAAATCGTTCGCGGACGCTTCCGCATCGGCGGGTTGATGTCCGCCGCCGACTACCTGCAGGCCCAACGCGTGCGCACTTTAGCGCGCCGCGAGTTCGCCGAGGTGATGAAGAAAGTCGACTTCCTGGTCACGCCCACCATGACGCAGCCTGCCCCCGCCTTCGAGGGCTACGATCCGGTCAGCACGGTACGAGGAAGAAGCTTCACCGCCCCGTTCAACGTCACCGGCCTGCCGGCCATCTCGGTTCCCTGCGGCTTTACCGAGAGCGGATTGCCCATTGGCATGCAGATCGCCGGCAAGCCCTTTGATGAGCCGGGCGTGATCCAGGCTGCCTACACTTATCAACAGCACGCCCGCCTGTATGAAACCCGACCGCCGATCTAGCCGTGGGCGGCAACCATTGGTCTTCGACGGACGGACGCCATGAAGCGACGGCTTGCCCAGTGGCGCTGGCGGATCGCCGGCCTCACCGTCGTCTTGGCGGTGGCCCGGATCGCCGTTGCCGTTGGATTCGAATTGTTCGGCCCCGCGGAAGGCGCCGCCAACAACGCACTGTCTGCCGTCGCCGCTGCTTGGGATGCCCTGTGTCTTGGATTGGTCGTGGTCGCCGTGGTAGCATTCGTGCAGTACGGTCGGATCTTCAACGCACGGGTTCCGACGGAATGATCGACGGCGTCAGACACGGCACCGGATCTTCTCATTTCCCGCAGCGATAGAACACGACGATAAACGTCACGATCAGGATGGCGAAGCCGTGGCCTGCGATCGATACGGTTGAGCGGTCCGGCGCTTAATGGTAGGATACCGATGGCGATTTGTTGATTCAAATCGAGGAGGTTTTATCAATGGCAGAGCATGACCATGATATCGGATTGATGGCCCACTTGATGCGGCGGGCCGGTTTCGGCGCAAAGTACGACGAGCTCGAGGCTCGCGCGGCCAAGGGCTACAACGCTACCGTCGACGAACTGTTGAACCCCGAACAAAACCCCAACGGGTTGGACTTGGACCTGGCTGAACGCTACTTCATTGAGTGGAGCCACTATGTCCGGGGCGTGCCCGAATATTTCGCTTTCCGAATGATCAATTCGAAGGCGCAGCTCGAAGAGAAAATGGTGCTGTTCTGGCACGGCATCCTGTGCACTGCGGACAGCAAGACGCAGAGCTACCCAACGTCGTACGAGGAAATCGAAATGTTTCGCAAGTACGGCATGGGCAGCTTCCGCGATCTCCTGAAGGAGATCTCCCGCGACCCGGCGATGATCTACTTCCTGGATAACTGCCTCAGCCACAAGGGCGCCATCAACGAGAACTACGGCCGCGAGTTGCTGGAGCTCTTCTCCATGGGCGTGGGCATGGATGGGCAGTTCAATTACACCGAGGACGACGTCAAGGAATGTGCCCGGGCGTTCACCGGCTGGACCATCGCCAACAACGTGCCGGGCCAGCCCTACGGTCGCTACGCCGCCAAGTTTGTCTACAACCCGGACGACCACGACGAAGGCGTCAAGACCTTCCTGGGTGAGACCGGCGACTTCAACGGCGACGACGTGATTGACATCATCGCCAAGCAACCGGCCACCGCGCGGTTCATCTCCCGCCACCTGTACAGTTACTTCGTCGCCGACGAAGCGCAGGTTCCGGCCTGGATGGACACCCCGCCTCGGGACGTGGACACTATCAAGATGCTGGAGGACGAGTACTTCCGCTCCGGCTATGACATCCGGTCTATGCTGAAGGTCCTGTTCCATTCCGAAGCCTTCAAGAACGCTCGCTTCCAGCGTGTCAAGAGCCCCATCGAGACCGTCGTCGGCACTCTCCGCCTGGTGGGTGACTGGACGGAACCCAAGCCCGGCTTCGAGGTCATCTTTGAAGAGATGAAACACATGGGCCAGGAGATCTTCAACCCGCCGTCGGTGGAAGGCTGGCACACGGGTCGCGAGTGGATCGACGGCGGCACTTTGGTGCACCGCATCAACTTCACCGCTGAGTTCGTGGGCGACGTCAAGCAGCCCGGCGTCAGCGAGATCATCGAGCGCCTGGCCGACCGAGGCTCGGTCATTTCGCCCGACCACATGGTCGACGTGACCTGCCAACTTCTGGGCCACTACGAGCTGGCGGATGAGACTCGCGAGATGCTGGCCGCCAACCTCGCCAAGGGTGGCACCATCCACACCGATACCGCCGAGTTCGCCACTCGCGTCAGCGAGCTGCTGCAGATGATCGTCGCCACCAAGGAATATATCTACGCCTAGTCCGCACGTATCCGGCTGGCGTCAATTTGCCTGTCAACCGCGCAACCGATCCTATGGGAGGAAATATCGTGACCGCTACGAAGAAAGACCCGGTGCTGGTAGTCCTGCAGATGTCAGGCGCCTACGACGCCCTGAACACCATCATCCCCTACAACGACCCGTTGTATAGGGATTACCGCCCGCATCTCAAGGTCGAGGTGGAAGAGGTCCTCGCCATCGATGACAAGGTGGGATTCCACCCTGCCATGGCCCCCATCAAGGACTTGTACGATGAGGGCAAAGTCGCCGTCATCCAGGGCATCGGCTATCCCAACCCTATCCGTTCCCATTTCCGCTCCATGGATATTTGGCACACTGCCGAGCCGGCCAAGATGTCCATTGAGGGGTGGCTGGGTCGGGCTATCCAGGACATTGACCCCAACAAGGAAAACGTCCTGACCGCCGTCAACTTCGGCCGTGGTCTCCCCCGCGCGCTGGCTGCGCCGGGCGTGTCCGTCGCCTCTGTCGGCAGCCTGGAGACCTACGGCGTCCTTACCGGCATCGATGGCGACAGCAAGCGAGCTGAGGCATTGGACATCTTCTCCAGGATGTACTCGCCCATGGTCGGCTCCGGCCCCATCAACGACTACCTGTCCCAGACTGGCTTGGACGCGCTGAAGGGCGCGGACATCCTGAGCACTGCTCCGGAGATTTACTCGTCCAGCGTCGAATACGGTGGCGACATGTTCTCCCAGTGGGTCAAGAACATCGCTCAGGTCCACCTGGCCGGCTTCGGCACCCGCGTCCTTTACACCGGCCTGAATCCCGGCGCATTCGACACCCACGCCAATCAGCCCACGTCCTTCGCCAAGCTGTGGGGAGAGGTGTCCCGGGCCGTCAACGACCTTTACCAGGACCTCAAAGAGCACAACGCTAATGAGGAAGTGGTTATGGTTCTGTTCACCGAGTTCGGCCGCCGCGTGCAGGAAAACGGCTCTGGCACCGACCACGGTTCCGGAAGCGTGGCCTTCGTGATGGGCGACGCCGTCAAGGGTGGACTCTACGGTGAGTATCCGTCCCTTGAGTCGGACAAGCTCGACGAAGGCGACCTGAGGTGGAACAACGACTTCCGCAGCACCTACGCCACCGTCCTGGACAAATGGCTTGGACTCGATGATCAGGCAATCCTGAAGGGTTCCTACGAGCAGTTCGATTTCATCAAGTAGCCAACGTGACTCCGTCCGTCGTTCCGGGAGGTGCCCGGGCCCGGCGTTCATCGCCAGTCCGCCGTCTGGCCGGAATGACGGAACGACTTTGTAACAGGTGAGAATATGGTTGCTCAGACTGAAATTGCTCCGGTGACTTTCCAGTACAGCCACACCATCGGCCGGCAGGAGGCGCGCAGCGGCAACGGGTTCTTCAACCCGGTGGCCATCACGCGCGACAACAACGGCATGCTGTACGTGCTGAGCCGAGGCACCGAAACGCCCGCCTTCTTCCCCTGCAAGCGCGTCACGGTCTTCAACCCCGATGAGGAAGAAGTGGTTGCCGAATTCGGCCAGAAGATCCCGCCGGAAGACGCGGACGAAACCACGCCCAACGGTTCATTTATGTGGCCGACCTCTGTGGCGCTGGACAGCGAGGGCCACGCTTACGTTTCCGACGAATGGCTGAACCGGATTTCCATCTATGACCAAGAACGTGGCAACTGGATTGGAATGTGGGGCGTGCTTGGTTCCGGCGACGGGGAGATCAACCGACCCGCCGGCTTGGCTTTCGACAAGGACGACAACCTGTACGTCGTGGACAGCCGAAACCACCGGGTCCAGGTTTTCGCCAAGGACGGACAGTTCAAGTTCAACTGGGGACGACGTGGTTCCGGCGACGGCGAGTTCGATCACCCTTGGGGCATCGAGATAGACCACAACGGCGACGTGTACATCGCCGACTGGCGGAACGACCGCATCCAGAAGTTCGCTCCCGACGGCACGTTCCTGATGAAGTTCGGGACGTCTGGCGACGGGGAAGGCGAGTTCGACCGTCCCACTGGCGTGGCGGTCGACAAGGATGGTCATGTCTTTGTCACCGACTACAAGAACGACCGCGTTCAGGTGTTCCGGGAGAACGGCAGCTATGTCACGACCATGCACGGGCAGGCCAGCCTCTCCAAGTGGGGCGCCGAGCGCGTGTTCCTCGATCCCACCATCGTTCGGGCCCGGGAGCGTGCCCTGAACCTCACGGAACGGGAAGGTTCCTTCCAGGGCCCCATCGCGGTCGAAGTCGATGACGATGGCCGTGTCTTCGTGGTGGAATGTCCCAGGCACCGGATGCAGGTGTTCAGTAAGCAGACCGCCATGTTCGCCGGCGAACTCTGATCACCAGTAACCGACCCGTATTTGAGGGGCTTCGGCTTGAAAGCCGAGGCCCCTTCTGTTTACGCCGGCGCCATACTCGTTGGTCGGGTCACGGTAGATCGAATGATAATGCCCGCAGTTGGCGCCCAAGTCGCCCTGAGACTAGAATTCTATGATCAGCGTCGGTCCCTGGATTCGATAGTGGATCGACCCGCGGCCGTCGGCCGGTCCGTGCCAGGCAAAATGGGTATCGTCTAGGTTCGCCTGAAATCTCAGCGAGCCTGGCCTGTGCGCTCTCGTCAGGCAACAGTTCTACCCACTTGGCCGCTGCATTAAGCAGCAGTGCGCGTTGAGCTGTTGCCCAACCCGATACTGCTAACCCTTCAGTTGGCGGTATCGTGCCATCCTTGCCCGCTCCGGACCAAAGCTCGTAGGGCCGATTTGGCACTTGTACCGCTGCCCGGGTCTCGCCGTCCAGCGCAGTTATTAGAGATAATCCCGCTTGTACGCGCGGCCCTAGCGGCGCCACGATGTAACCCCCCCGTTTCCTAAGATGCGGGCTCGATTGCGATGAGCGTAGGCGACAAATATGCCCGTCCGCCAACCATCGTAATGTTGATTTCAAGGTGGTGCCCGCCAAACTGGCACCCCCACAGCTCTAGTACTCAGTCAAACTTGTATCAGCAGATGAAGGATGAAACGGGCTATGGTTGCTACGCTGGTGGTGAAACAGCGGTGCGGAGGTGTGGCATCCATGGTTGCGGAGAAATACGCGGTACGGTTGTCGGCGGAAGATTGGGACCAACTGGAGCGGTTGATCCGTAGTGGCCAGCGCTCCGCTCGGGTCATCAATCGGGCGCGCATCCTGCTCAAGACTGATGAGGGTTGGAGCGCCTTCCAGGTGGCCGCGGCCCTGGACACGTCGCCGCGCACGGTGTTCCGCACCAAACTGCGGTACGCCGAGGAAGGATTGGACGGTGCGCTGCACGACCACCCCCAAGCCAATCGGTATCGCAAGCTGGATGATCGGGGTGAAGCCCATCTGATTGCCCTGGCGTGCAGCGACGCTCCCGAGGGCCATGACCACTGGACCCTGCGTTTGTTAGCCGACAAGGTAGTGGAATTGGGCTTGGTGGTGTCGCTGTCCCACGAGACGGTAAGGCTCAGGCTGAAAAAAACCCCTCAAGCCCTGGCGGAAGCAGCAGTGGTGCATCTCCCGGATGAACGGGGAGTTTGTGGCGGCCATGGAGGACGTGCTGGACCTCTATGCTGAACCCTACGACCCCCACCGGCCGGTGGTGTGCTTCGACGAGACCTCCACCCGGCTGCTGGCCGACGTGCGAACTCCGCTGCCCGCCCCGCCAGGACGGCTGCGGCGGCAGGACTACGAGTATCGTCGCGGCGGCACCCGCAATCTGTTCCTGGCCTGTGAACCCCTGGCTGGCTGGCGCCACGTGGCCATCACCCAACGACGCACCATGCCGGACTTCGCCCACCAGATGCGCTGGCTGATTGACGTGGCCTACCCTGATGCTCCAGTCGTGCGAGTGGTACTGGACAACCTGAACACCCACCGCATGGCCTCCCTTTACGAGACCTTCCCGGCTGCTGAGGCCAGGCGCATCGTGAAGCGGCTCGAGTTTCACCACACGCCCAAACACGCCAGCTGGTTGAACATGGCGGAGATCGAATTCAGCGCGTTGGGTCGCTCCTGCCTCAAGAGGAGAAATCCCGACGCCGACGCCCTGCAACGCCAGATCACCGCCTACGAGACCCAACGCAACGCAGCGGGCGTCGCCATCAACTGGCGGTTCAGCACCCATGACGCCAGAGCCAAACTCCATCGTTTCCACCCCCGCCTTTTCAGCATTGACTGAGTACTACTGATGCGTGAATGGTTATCTAAACCCGGCTTCCTTCCCTCCGGTACCGCTGGATTCCCCCTTGCGCGAGAATTGCGGATTGCCTTGCCGAGGCCACGTATGAGCATGAAAATCGGCTATTTTCACGGTAATGACGGAAGGGATTAGTTTAGGTGTCCGCTCACGCATCAGTAAAAGGTGTGACGAACGGTACGCCTGAATTGACGATGCAGTTTGCAAGCGCCAACAATCCCGCAAGTGATCGGTCCCTGCGCTACGTGAGCGGCTCCGGAACCGAGACATTGCTGTACAGGTACGTGGTCCAGGGCAATGACACGGACGCAACCGGCCTGCGGCTACCGGCGGGTCAGGTTGAACGGAGAGGCGGGGTTATAAAGCACGCCACAAATGGGCAACCCGCCATTCTCACCCACAGTGGCGGCGGCTCCAACGGAAACTTCCCGTCGCACCGGGTGGATGGCACCATAATCACTCCGCGGGCGTCTCTTGCCGGCCTCCAGCAGTGGGACCACGCTAAATCCCAGTTTCAATTCCGGAACGACAAATTACACGGCCGGGGTGGCCAGCACGGTTGGGGTCACCACGGTGTCGGCGACGCCTGAGACAGGCGGCTCCGCAATCATCTCCCCCGCCGATTCCGACACAGTGGCGGACGGGCATCAGGTGGCGCTGGACGACGGTTTCAATGTCATCATGGTAACCGCCACCAAACCTGGCGCCATTCCAACGACCTACCTCATATTGCTGGCGCGCGATGAGCGGGTGCAAACAAAGGTCACTGACATTTCCTTCATCTCCACGCCTTTGCAGGGAGAGACTTACGGGAAAGGCGAAACCGTAGTAGCTCAAGTAATGTTCGACAATACTGTCCAAGTAAACACGTCCGATGGCAGGCCCAAATTGACGGCGGAAGTCGGCTGGATCAATGGACACATTTTCCTCAGTGTCGGCGACAGACGTTTCAAATACGTGCGTGGCTCCGGAACCGATGCGCTGGAGTTCGAGTATGTTGTGCGCGCGGGCGACTATATCTATTCGAACCGTCACCTGAAAATCAGAGTTGAGCGCGATCAGCTGAAACTGAATGGTGGCGCGATTTCGCATGCCGGCAACGGCAGGCCGCTACGTTGACCCATAACCCGACCGGCATCATAAGTGGCCACAAGTTGCGTGGCGATCTCACCCGTCCCATCGCGAAGCTCGGCGGCCTGCCCTGTCGGACCTTACCCTGTCGCCGGAATTCGATAGCAACACAACGATGTATACTGCCGAGGCTGCCGCAAACATTGCGGTCTCGACAATAACGCCCGTACTCAACGATGGAACCTCCATATCCGTACAACCCGACGATTCGGACACCACGACCTCGGGATACCAGGTGGCGCTGAGCGAAGGGATCAACGAGATTTCCATTGCCGTGAACCAGGCCGATAGCGCGCCGAGAAACTATACGATTGCCGTTAATCGGCTGCCCAGGCCTCCCGAAGTTGCGGGAATCGCGATCGTCAGCGACCCCGGCAGCGAAGGTACCTAGTACTCAGTCAAACCTGTATTGGCGCAAGTGAGTTGATGCGGAGCAACAAGCCTACACTGACTGGGGAACGACAGCGCATGAGGTGCGGCATCCATGGTTCAGGAGAAGTACGGGGTACAGTTGACGGTGGAGGAACGAGCCGGGCTCCGACAATTGATTCGTAGCGGCCAGCATTCCGCTCGGGTAATCACTCGGGCGCGCATCCTGCTCCGGACTGAGGAAGGGTGGAGCGCGTCCCAGGTGGCGGCGGCCTTGGACACGTCGCAGCGGACGGTGTTCCGCACCAAACGGCGGTACGCCGAGGAGGGGTTGGACGGCGTGCTGCACGACCATCCCCAAGCCAACCGGTATCGTAAGCTGGATGATCGTGGCGAAGCCTACCTGATTGCCTTGGCGTGCAGTGATGCGCCGGAGGGCCATGACCACTGGACCCTGCGGTTGCTGGCCGACCAGGTGGTGGAGTTGGGGTTGGTGGAATCGTTGTCATACGAGACGGTGCGTCTGCGGCTGAAAAAACATCCTCCAGCCGTGGCGGAAGCAACAGTGGTGCATCCCCAAGGTGAACGGGGAGTTCGTGGCGGCCATGGAGGACGTGCTGGACCTCTATGGGGAACCCTACGACCCCCACCGGCCGGTGGTGTGCTTTGACGAGACCTCCACCCAACTGTTGGCCGATGTGCGAACACCGCTGCCCGCCCAACCGGGACGACCGCGGCGTCAGGACTACGAGTACCGGCGGGGCGGCACCCGCAACATCTTCCTGACCTGCGAACCCCTGGCGGGCTGGCGCCACCTAGCCATCACCGAACGCCGCACCATGCCGGACTTTGCCCACCAGATGCGGTGGCTGGTGGATGTGGCCTATCCCCACGCTCCGGTGGTACGGGTGGTGCTCGACAACCTGAACACCCACCGCATGGCTGCGCTTTACGAGGCCTTCCCCGCCGCTGAGGCTCGGCGCATCGTGAAACGCCTCGAGTTTCACCACACTCCCAAGCACGCCAGTTGGCTGAATATGGCGGAGATTGAGTTCAGCGTCTTGACCCGAGCTTGCCTCCAGGGGAGGAACCCGGACGCCGACGCCCTGCAACTCCACATCACGGCCTACGAGATCCAACGCAACGCCGCGGGCGCCACCATCAACTGGCGGTTTAGCACCCAGGACGCCCGAACCAAACTGCAGCGATTTTACCCCTGCCCTTCCAACGTTGACTGAGTACTAGGACACCGGGCCGGAAAGCCCTGATTGGGTTGAAGGATTTCGGAGGTAAAGCCGACGTGAGCAAAATCAGGGACCATAGTTGTCCGAGCCGGGCAGCGCTGCAGTTGGCCGCGGCATTGGCGACAACAGCGCGGACCACCTTGAGGACGAAGCGGTGGCCGGCTGCGCCGCCACCGGTACTGCCGGACTGCCCGATGTTGCCCAACACCAGGGTCAGGTTGGCCACCGTGGCCGCCAGATACACCTGGAAGCGCGTTTTCGCCCTTCCGCAGTAGCGGGACTGGCGGATTCCCCGCTGGACCAGCTGGACCAGCCGATGCTCTACCACCACTCGGCGTGCTCGATACTCGGCGTGCTCGATACTCGGCGTAGGCAGCGCGCTGCGGCAACGCTCGGGCCTGCTGCAGCAGGGCTTCCTGGGGATGGATCAGCACCCGCCGGATGGATCAGCACCCGCCGTCCCTACCTGCCTTGGGCCGAGATGCACGGGGACCGCAGTGGACATGCCCAACCTACCGCTCCATCAAATCGGCAAGCCTGCAATCGATAGACCCGACCGGTGCGGTCCGTCCGCCTTCCCGCCGGCACGATGGCGTGGGTAACCTGCCCCGCCGGACAGGTGCAACTGCCCGCGGCCAGCTCAAGGTGAAAGTCATTCTTGGGGAAAGTCATTCTTGGGGAAGTGTTGCCGGTTGGGCCGGCCCGGCGCTTTGGCCACCAACCGGCGCCCCGCCTCAGCGCAGGTCTGGCGGGTCCCGCCGTCCCCATAGGTGGCATCGCCCATGGCTTCCTCCACCACCGAGCCGGTACTCGCTTCGCTCTGCTCCACCAACTCCAATGCCCCCAGATTGTCCGGAGCGTTGCCCGGCAACACGTCCACGGCGGTGATCAGCTGGGAGGCGGTGTCCACGACGATGGCCGCCTGGTGCCCGTCAAACCATCGCCAGCTGCTCTGGTGCCCGTGGCGCAGCTCGGGGTCGTGCACCGACAGCATCCGGTCCCGGCTCACCCCATCCCGGCTCACCCCATCCCTGAGGTTCACCCCGTCAGCAGCATCAGCAGCAACATCGCCAGCGCCGCTCTTGCGCTCGATGTCCTGGCGCAGCAACTGTCCCCGCAACTCCGCCCCAGCCACTATGCTCTGCCGCGGGGCGCTGTCCTCCGGCAATTCCACCCACCCCGGCCGCGCCAATTCCAGCAGCCGATCCGCGTCGGCCACTATCTCAGCCCGCAACGCCGCCCGCGCTTGGCGGTCCGACCAATCGATCGCCCCAATCGATCGCCACCTCGCCCTTGATGCTGGAGACCAGGTACTTCTCCTACCCCTGGGTTCGGCCCATCCCCTGACGGTGATCTGCGCCACCGCCGCCAGGGCCCGCAACAGTTTGACGATCCCGTCCCCCAACAGATTGTAGGTGTCCTTCACCCTGCCCCCTCCCAGGATGTAGGTCGTGTCCAGCGCCACCCGCATCCCACGCTTTTTCAGGTAGCCCGACTGCCGCGCCAAGCGCCGGCTCGGCTCGAATACCTCCCGCACCTTGTCGTGCAGTATCAACTGCGCCCGGAACATCTGCAGCGTACTCTTGGCGAAGGGTCGATCCTCAATCTCAATCCCCAACGCCACTTTCCACCGGATGTCGCAGTCGGCCCTCGCCTTGGCCGCGGCGTCGCTCACCTTGTCGTAGGTCTGCAACAGCAGCGCCGTGACCAGCAGGCGGGGCGGCACGCGGTCCCGTCCATTGTCCGGACAGTAGATCTCGGCGAAATCGTCATCGCGGAACAGCTGGCCCCGCAGTGAGGCCAGCAAACCGTAGCAGGTGTCCTTGCCCACGTAGTCCAGATACACCGGTCCGCTTCCCAGAGGCTCCTCTGGTCCGAACGCTTTCCCAGCATTGCCCTGCTCCGCTAGCCTCGATTGCCCGGAGTATAACCCCTCGCCATAATCCGGTCGGTTTCCGGCTAGGCTTCTAGTGTGGTGTAACTGAAGTTAGTAGTAATAGTATCAGCGCTGAGGTATCCTCCGGGTGAGCAGTCCCGAGGGAGGATAACCATGGCCATCGGACGACCAATGCCACCGCTGATTTTGGACGACATGGAGCGGGAAACTCTGGAGCGGTGGGTGCGACGACCGAAGACGGCGCAAGCCCTGGCGCGGCGGGCCAGAATGATACTGGCCGGCTCCGAAGGCCGGAGCAACACCGCCGTGGGCGCCGATCTGGGGGTGTCCGACGCAACGGTGGGCAAATGGCGTGCGCGGTTCTTGGAGCGGAGTTTGGATGGCCTGTCGGACGAGCCCCGCAGCGGTCGGCCCCGAGCGGTTACCGATGATGATGTGGAACGGGTGATTACGCTGACGTTGGAGAGCACACCTAAAGACGCCACCCACTGGAGCACTCGGTCCATGGCCCAGCGGTCCGGCCTGAGCCACAACACCATCCGCCGCATCTGGCGTGCCTTCGGACTGCAACCCCACCGCACCGAGACGTTCCAGCTGTCGGCAGATCCCTGCTGCATCGAGAAGGTGCGGGACATCGTGGGGCTTTATCTGGACCCGCCGGATCGGGCGTTGGTGTTGTGCGTGGACGAGCAGTCCCAGGTTCAGGCCTTGGACCGGACCCGGCCGCGGTTACCCATGCGCCCCGGACAGGCGGAACGGCGCACCCATGATTACCTGCGCCACGGCACCACGTCGTTGTTCGCCGCGCTGGATGCCAAAACCGGCAAGGTGATCGGCCAATGCCACCGACGCCACCGGGCCGTGGAGTTCCGCAAGTTCCTCGATACCATTGAGGCCGAAGTGCCCCTTGACCGGGACGTCCATCTCATCGTGGACAACTACGCCACCCACCAGACGGCGCTGATCCGGAACTGGTTAGCCAAGCGGCCACGGTTCCACCTGCACTTCACGCCGACCAGCGCATCCTGGCTGAACCTGGTGGAGCGGTGGTTCGGGATGCTGACCGAGCAGCAACTACGGCGAGGGGTGCATCAGAGCAGCGGGGCACTGGAAGCCGCCATCTACCGCTATCTTGACCTTACCAACGAAAACCCCAAGCCCTTTATCTGGACCAAGACCGCCGACCAGATCCTGGCCAAGGTCGCCAGTTTTGCAGGCGCACTTTAGATACATCACACTAGGATTAGATAATGTCCGGGTCGGCCACGAATTCTATAAAGAGGTAAAAGAGGGGCAGGTAGGCGTATTTCTCAAAAAGGATGTCGCCCATCTGATTTTGAATATCGGCGCAGTCGTTCGGCGGTACGGTCCAGTCCAGTTCCTTGAACAGTGTGTCCAACTCCTGGGTTTCGAAGAAGTCAATGGCACCATTGGAGCGATTGAACAGGCTCAGTTGAGCGTAGACCGTTTGGTAAGACGGAGGGCGCCACCCAGGTGCCGACGGACTCCGGTTCCTTTTCGGTCCATGCAGAATAGCAATTGCCGAACTCCCACTCTTCGTAGGTAACGTTGCCGCCGATATCGTCGAACATCACCCCGGCGGCCTGTATCAGGTCCGCCGATTCGGAGAATCCGAAGATATTCATAACGATCATCTTCATCTCGGCGGGGTTGTCGGGTCCGTAACCGGCTTCGGCCAGAAGTTCGCGAGCGCGGGCTGGGTCGTAGCCGTAAAAATCATCGAACCGTTCTACCCAGGTTTCATACCAACCGGTCAGGTTGGGGTAGAATCCACCGACCGGACTGACGGTGACCCGGCCACCGAACAAGGTGTCGATGAGCAGATCCTTGTCCACTGCTCGGTTCAAGGCTGCGCGCAACCGCGGGTCGTTGGCGGAGAAGTCGGGAAACATCCAAGGTTGTTCCCAAGTGGTCCATTCCCCGGGGGCCGGGGTTTCCGGATAGAGGCCTTGGAAAACGCCCCGCAGCTGATTTTTCGGTAACATTTCTCAATGAGGCAACACGTGTGGCCACAACGGAGGTGGGGCGAATGGTCATTCGCCCCTGTATGCTCCGCTGGCGCGGGTCTATCCCCGCCCGTTCCGCAGCAGCCGTCCCGGCATCGCGCCGGTGGGCTCGCCGTCTTGGAAGGTAATCTCGCCGTTCACCAACGTCCAGCGGTAGCCCTTGGCCTTCTGGATGCGACGCCACTCGCCGCCGGGCAGGTCCTCGGCTACCTCGGAAGGCAAAACCTCCAGCCGGTCCAGGTCATAGATGACCACGTCCGCCGGCGCCCCCTCGCGCAGCGCGCCCCGGTCCTGGAACCCGCCGAAGTGAGCCGGCAGATACGACAGCTTGAAGTGAGCATCCTCCAGGGTGATTACCTTTTCGTCGCGCACCAGCCAGGCCAGCATATCCGTCGGGTAGATGCCAGCGGTCAGGAACTTGACGTGGGCGCCGCCGTCGGAAACGCCGGCTACGACGTGATTGGAGTCCAACACCTCGGCGGTGAACTGGGCCTGGTCGCGGCCCTGGGTGTCGGCGTAGAACTCCGTCGCCAGGTCGTCCTCCACGCACATGTCCAGCAGCGCGTCGATGACGTGCTTGCCCTGCTCGTCGGCGATTTGCTGAACGGTCAGGCCGGCCTGCGGGCTCGAGGTCTCGGTCTCGTCCGGCGCCAGCGCAATCATGCGCCCATCGACGACGTTGACGACGAAGGACTTCAAGCGCAGCTCGCCGTTGGTGATGCACCGCCCGCCGTCGTGCTCGTACTCGTAGCCGTGGGTATCGCAGACGAACTTGTCTCCTGCATCGTCCACGCAACCGCCCTGGTGCGCGCAGACCACCGACAGCAGCTTGTAGCCGTCGCGGGTGTTGACCAGGAAGTAGTCCGCGCCGCTGACGTTGACCTTGGCGGGCATCCGGGTGAAGTCGGTCTCAGCGCCGATGTCAATCTTCACCTTGCGGGTCATCACCTGGAGGCTGCCCACGGAGCCGGGGGTGACCTGGATGGGACGCCGGCCCGAGTCCCATTCTTCCTTCAGCTTCAGGCGCATCTCCGGGTCGGACATCTTGGCCTTCCTAGTGGCCTTGTCGCCCAGGGTGACCTCGCGCCACATGGGAGTGTCGTCGAACAGGTTCCAGTCTTCGAAGGTAAGCTCGAACCCGCCGCGGCGGGTATTACCTTGTCCGTAAACCCGCAGGCCGCGCTCGGCGCAGCTCTCGAGCCAGCGGATGCGCTCGCGGTGCTGTTCGGGGTGTACGGAGTTGGGAGATACCGTCTGGTACAGCACCGGACGGCCGGAGACTTCGGCTACCTTTTCAAAGAACAGGCGAGCCCCTTCACCCAGGGGACGACCTTCCTCGCCGGTTTCCTGGTAAGCCAGCTCGATAAACCCTTCGTCCCGGTCGGCCAGCACCTTGGCGAAGGTCAACACCTCATGCTCAGACAGCATATCGGTAATCATCGGCGTGCCGTCGTAGTCCCGCTGCACCGAGTTTGCGCCCAGCACCTGGGCCGACCAGCCGCACGCGCCGCTGTCCATGGCCTCATGGATGAGCCGCACCATCTCCTGCAGTTCGTCCTCGGTGGGGCGGCGCTCCTTGGCCTCGTCCCAACCCATGACCCAGGCATACAGCGGGGTCAGCGGAACGTAGGTCAGACAGTTCACGCCCTTGGGAGTATTGGTCAGGCTGTCGATGAAGTCGGGGAACGTAACCCAGTTCCAGGGCATCCCTTCCTTCATCGCGTCGTAAGGAATCGCCTCGTTGCGGGTCATGCTCAGCATCGCCCGGTCCTGGTCTTCCACCCGGGACGGCGCGAATCCGAACCCGCAGTTGCCCAGCGCCACCGAAGTAACGCCGTGCCAGCCCGACAGCGTGCAGTAGGGATCCCAGAAAATCTGAGCGTCGTAGTGGGTATGCAGGTCAACGAAGCCGGGCGCCACAATCAGCCCGTCGGCGTCAATCACCCGGTCGGCAGTGCCGCCGTTCAACCCGCCGATCTTGGCAATCTTGCCGTCCTTGATCGCAATGTCGCTCACATACCGCGGCGTGCGCGTCCCATCAACGATGGTGCCCTTCCTGATGATAATGTCGTAATCCGCCATAAGTCCCTCCGCCTTGGAATTGTACTTGGAGATGAATTCCGACCATAATGACGAAATCCGTTAGAACTTTGTCCTCGTGCGAGTCTAAAGTACCATCATTGTCGGCGTCAATAATTTTTATTCGTACGACTAGCCTATCCTAAAAACCGGCGGAAACTTGCGAGAGGGGCAAAACGGGGAAAAGCTGGGGTTGGAGAAAATCTGGCGAATGACGAAAGCGAAAGACCCCAAGACTGAGCGACCCAAGCGTGCTGGCACGTCCACCGCGGCCAACCCTACCACAAGTTCCTTTCGGATATCTGGCGAGCTGTGGGAGGTGTTGGCTCCGCTGCTTCCCCAGCGGGTGAACACCCACCCTTTGGGCGGAGGCCGGCCTCGGGTGCCAGACCGGACTTGCGCCAACGGCATCTTCTACGTGCTGCGCACCGGCTGCCAGTGGAAGGCGTTGGATGCCACGGGCATATGCTCTGGCTCCACCGCCCATCTGCGCTTTCAGGAGTGGGTTTCCGCCGGGGTATTTCTGGAGTTATGGCGGGTGGGACTGGAACGCTATGACGAACTGAAGGGTCTGGACTGGAGTTGGCTGAGCCTGGACGGGGCCATGAACAAGTCCCCATTGGGCGGGGGGGAAACCGGCCCCAACCCCACGGACCGAGGTAAGCGGGGCGTCAAACGCAGTCTGTTGACCGAAGCCCAGGGTATACCCGTAGATCTGGCGGTGGACAGGGCCAACCGCCACGACATGAAGCTGGTGCGGGCTACCGTGGACAGCCTGCCGGTACCCCGACCGACACCCAGTCTAAGGCATCCCCAAGGTATGTGCCTGGATAAAGGCTACGACTTCGCTGAGGTGCGCCGCACCCTGGACGACTTCGGGTCACCGCCCACATCCGTAGTCGCGGCCAAGAGGCTCAGGCCGTCAAAAAGGAGGCTGGGTTCAAAGCCCGCCGCTGGGTGGTGGAACGCACCCACAGCTGGCTGAACCGCTTCCGGCGCATTTTGGTCCGTTGGGACAAGTCCCCGGCAAACTACATCGCCTTCCTTCATTTCGCCTGTGCCCTCATCGCCCTCAGAGCCGCCGGATTATTAGGATAGCCTCTAAGAGGGTGTCTAAAAAGGTTGAAATTGGGGTAGAGGTATCCAGGCGTGATAAGAGCGTTGGTCGTAACTTAGGGGTATGAAACGACCAGCCTATCCCAGCGACCTCAGCGACCGAGAATGGCAACTGCTGGAACCATTGCTGCCACCGCCCAGACCGGGCGGCCGACCGATCACCTACCCCCGGCGGGAGATCGTCAACGCCATCCGCTACGTGCTGCGCACTGGATGCTCCTGGCGGATGCTGCCCCATGACCTGCCGCCCTGGCGCATTGTCTTCCATTACTTTCGCACCTGGCGTCGTGATGGCACCTGGCAACGGGCACATGGCGTCCTGCACGCCGAGCTGCGCCAGGCCCAGGGTCGCCAGGCCAGTCCCAGCGCGGCCATCATCGACAGTCAGTCGGTGAAGACCACGGAAAAAGGGGGCCTCGGGGTTACGACGCCGGCAAGAAGGTGAAGGGCCGCAAACGCCACATCGTGGTGGATACCTTGGGACTGCCGCTGGCGGTGGCAGTGCACCCTGCCGATATACAGGACCGGGACGGCGCCCGGCTGGTGCTGATCCGACTGTTGGGGCGGTTCCCTCGACTACAGCTGATCTGGGCTGATGGGGCCTACGGCGGCAAATTGGTAGAGTGGGCCAGGACGGTGGGCGGCTGGACCCTGGAGTTGGTGCGGCGTCCACCACAGCAACATACTTTTCAGGTGCTGCCCCGGAGGTGGGTGGTGGAACGCACCTTTGGTTGGCTGAACCTGCAACGGCGGTTGAGCAAGGACTACGAAGCGTTGTGTGAAACCACCGAAACCTGGATCTACATCGCAATGACCGGCCTCACCCTGCGCAGACTGGCCCGCATTCCCCATTTTTAGACACCCTCTAGGGGGCGTCGTCAAAAGAGTTTGCTCCAGATCATCACTGCCCGGAGTTGGCAAATGGCCAGGTATGACGCCGCTCTCTTGGCATAACGGGTCGCCACTCCGCGCCACTGCTTGAAGTCCAAGAATCCGTTCTCCACCAAGTGCCGCAACTTGTACAGTGCCTGGTCGTAGTCCCGCTTTTCTCTCCGGTTGCTTTTGGGCGGTATCACTGGGTTCATTCCCGATGCCCGAGCGGTGGCTATGATTTCATTGGTGTCATAGGCTTTGTCCGCCAGCAGACACTCCGCCTCTATACCCTCGATCAGGGGCAACGCCAAAGAGCAGTCGGCCACCGTACCTCCAGTAACCGCCAGCCTTACCGGCATTCCGTGGGAGTCCACCGCCAGGTGCAACTTGCTGTTCAGCCCCCTTTGGTGCGGGCAATAGCCTGATTTCCGCCCCGAGCGCCGGCACTGTGGGGATGGGCCTTGATGTAGCTGGCGTCTATCATCAGCCACTCGAAATCAGGCACTCGAAATCAGGGTCATCCATCACTTCCTCCAACAGTCCGGCCCACACACCCCGGTCCCGCCAGCGGCAGAAGCGGCGGTGGGTGTTCTTCCAGTCTCCGTAGTCCGGGGGCAAATCGCGCCAGGGAGCGCCGGTGCGCAGAACCCAGCAAACGGCGTCGATAAACCGCCGGTTGTCATGGGCCGGCCGACCTCTCTTGCCTGCTCCCCCGGGCAGGTACAGCCTCAGCCGCTCCCAAACACCGTCTGTCATATCGTGGCGCCGGTGCGCTGCCGTCATACTCCCCACCTTCCACACTCTCCCTGTTACCGGCAATTTACCACCCTCTCACTGTTTTGACGACACCCCCTAAGAGCCTGTCTACGATCTTTTGAGGATTAGCACCATGAAGGCAAGCACCGCCATTTGCAGGCTGGTATTGAGCTTCCTTTCACAGTTCTTCCAGAGTCGGCGGCACTTTTCCAGCCAGGCGAAAGATCGCTCCACCACCCATCGCTTTGGCAGCACCACGAAGGTGTGCAGTTCGTTGCGTTTCACCACTGCCACTGCGGCTCCCAACCGGCTTTGCACCGCAGCGGCAAAGGGCTTCCCGGTGTAACCCCCGTCGACCAGCACCTTCTGGACCTGGCTGAGGTCGGCCCGGTTTTCGTCAAACATCGCCAAAGCCCCAGCCCGGTCGGCAACATTGGCGGTAGTCACAGGTATCGCATGGGGCAATCCTTGCGTGTCCACCGCGATGTGACGCTTGATTCCGGACACCTTCTTGCCCGCGTCATAGCCCTTGCTATCGGCACTGTCCGGGTTCTTGACGCTCTGGGAGTCCACGATGCAGAAGCTGGTCTGCTCTTTCCGTCCATTGCTTTGCCGGACCGCGCCAACCGATTTTTAAGGACTTGCTCCAGAATGGATCCTTTCGCCGGGCCAGGCTGCTCGCTCCATTGCCGGAAATACTGGTAGCAAGTGCGCCAATTGGGGAAGTCCGCAGGCAGCATTCGCCACTGGCACCCGCTTTTCAAGAGGTACAGCACGCCGCAGCAAACGTCATACAAGTCCACGGTGCGGGGTTTGGTCCGGCGGCGAGCCGACTCCAACGTCGGCAGAATCCGGGCGAATTGCTTCCGGCTGATGTCGCTGGGATAGGAATGAGACATGATTACCCCTCCCCTGATAATAGTCTCAACTTAACCTATTTCAGAGATCGTAGACAGGTTCTAAGATGTGCCGCTGTTGCGTCCCGACGTCGGCACCACGTCCAGCACTACCCAAAAACCCAGATCAGCACCAGTCCCACCCAGAACGGTGGCGCCGCCTGACCCACCAGCGCCAGCGCCTTGCCTCCGTAGTCTAAACCGAAGCCAAGGTGAAACCCACATGGGTGTCGGGTAGAATTGGGGGCAATTGAGAAGGTCTGTTGGGGAATCCGAGGGGGTTGCTGTTGGGTATGTCGGAGATGGGAGCGCTGCTGGAGCGGTGGCGCATGGACGAGGTTGAGGTACGACGGCGGATGTATCGGGCTCCGACGCCACGGGAACGGGAACGGTGGCACGCGCTATGGCTGCTGGTGCAGGGTTGGACCGCGGCGGCGGTGGCGCAGGCGTTGGAAAGGGATGCCCACACCATTGGCGAGTGGGCCACGGCGTTCGCGGAGGGCGGTCCCAAGGGGCTGGTTTTTGAGCAGACCGGAGGTTCCCCCCCGCGTTGGACGGAGAGCAGCAAGTCGAGTTGAAGACGGCAGTGCAGGAACCGCCATGGCAAGCGGGCATCGAACTATCCAACTGGAACTGGAAAGCGGTGCGCCGGTTTGTAGGCGACCGCTTTGGGTTGGCGCTGAGCCGGAGCAGTTGCTTGAACTATCTGCACCGGTTGGGGTTTGCGCTGAAGCGGTCCAAGAAGCGATTGGTCAAGGCGGACCCGGCCCGGCGGGAAGCCTTCGTGAGGGAATATGCTGCTCTGCGGGCAGCAACACGACGGACGGGAACCAAGATATTCTTCGCTGACGAGGCCCACTTTCGGGCGGATGCGGACCTGCGGGGCAAGTGGGCGCTGCGGGGAGAACCGGCCTTGGTGGACTCCACCAGCCCGCGCCGAGGCGAGAAGGCCAGCTACTACTCGGCGGTGTGTCTGGAGACCGGCGAGGTGGAGGTGATGGAACTCGATGGCAACAGCAACGCGACTACCTCCACCGCCTTCCTGCGGCAACTGCGGGCGCGGCACACCGAACCACTGACGGTGATTTGGGACAATTCGCCAGCCCATCGAGGCGACGTGCTGCGAGCTTACCTGACCACGCCCGGCTTGAACCTGCGCCTGGTGAACCTGCCCAGCTACAGCCCGGACTTCAACGCCGACGAAGCGATTTGGGGTTGGGTCCGCCCGGAGGTGACCGCGAACTTGTGCCTGGGGACCAGGGCCGCGGTTCAGGAGAAGGTGGGCGACTTTTTCGCGAACTTGGATGGCCGACGGGAGGAAGTCAAGTGCCGATGCCGAACCGTCCTCCAGGCTCGCGCGGCAGAACTGACCGGCAGCGCCCAAGCCGATTTTTACGGCCCTGCGAATGTAGAATTCACCTTGGCTTCAGTTTAGGGTAGAACACTCTACGACGCTTTCCACCACGTCGTGAAACGCCACAAGCTACCGATAAATTACGGATTCTACAATCTTCGTTACCTCTCCGTAACAGTTCAGAATTGAGGGGAAACGAGCAACTGAAGGCAGGCGTCGAGAGGGTTTAGACCTCTGGCGGGCCAGGTGCCGAAGAGAGATGCCAGCGCCATCTTGCTTTCGGTGCCCTGCTCCGAACGAGTGCCGCCGCTGACTTTGCGGCTGATTACCACATGGCGCAGGCTGCGCTCGGCGGCGTTGTTGTCTGGCGGCACGTCCGGTTCGGCCACAAAGACGAAGAGTTCCTTGATGTGGCGCTCGATGCGTCGGCACAGCCTGGCTGGTATTGCCGACGGGTTATCCAGGAAGGGCTGGCAGATGGCCAGCAGGCTGCGCTCCAATGCCAGTTGGACAACCCGCCGTCGCTGTTGCTCGGGATGGTGGAAGGCTTTGGCCGCGGCATAGAGTTGGTGGATTGCCCCGGCCCACTGCACCAGTGGGGCGTCCTTTGGGTGGAGGGCTACCAGGTCGTGGATGTCCCGTAGCAGGTGGGCCCAGCACCGCTGCTTGGGGCCATCATAATGGTGGTAGGCAGCGTAGCAATCGCTGACCAATACTCCGGAGAAAGCATCGCTCAGCGCCTGGTCCACGACTGTTTTGCCCCGACCCCGCCGCGGGAAGTAGCGTTCGCGGGAAGTAGCGTTCGGTGGGGGTGCTGAAAGTCCACACCTAGCCGTTGGCCCCGCTCTGACGCCAGCCGGTTTCGTCGGCGTGGACCACCGGGCTGGCGCGGATGCGGTCCAGGATCGCGGCCACTGCCGGTTGGGCCCGCTGCGCCGTGCGCTGGATGGCGCTCACGATGGCCCCCACGCTGCGGCGCAACTGATGCACGGTGTCCAGATACCACTGGACGCTACGGATGGGCAGCCGCCCCTCTTCCCGCAGCGTGGCGATCAGGCTGAGCAGGTTGACGCCGCGGCGCTGCTGGCCCAGGACCACGCTGTCCAGTTCCGCCGGAGGTGTGCAGCGCCGTCGGCACGCCGGGCAAGTCCGAGCAATGTAGACCTGCTCGGTGACTTGCACCGGAACCACCGGCAGCTCGATGACTGCCCGAGTGCGCTGGGTCCAACCGCCGGACCGGTGGGCGCCGCAATCGGGACAGTTCTCCATCACGTGCTCCACCCGGTGGGTCGGTGTCATGCGCGGGCGGGCGAAGCCGTGGCGTCGCTGCTTGCGGGGCCCCGGCTGCGCTGGGGGCTTCCGGGCCGATTTCGCCTTGAGGCCGGGCATTCGGAGCGGGTCGCCCGGTTTCGCCTGGCCTTCCAGTTCGGCAATCCGCCGCTGCAACCGCTCAATCACCGCCTGTAACTCGGCGATGATGGCAATCAGCACATCGCGGCCGACGGTGGTGAGGTCAACTTCAGTATCCATGCCCGGTATATGACATAACCACCGCCACCCGTGCCAGCGTTCGGCAACCCGCCTTCGGCCAATTCACCTCACCAAGTCTGAACTGTTACGTCCGTCCGACCAGAGAACAAAATCGTGACCGGCAAAGGAAAACCTATTGGTGGAGGTTAGGACGGAGCGGAGAGGACTTGCGCACAGCGGTCAACTCGCTGACAAGGTTCATCGTGACCCCAAGAGTCTCCAAGCACAGAATATTTGTGTGGACATCACCCAACACGTTGCCCGATAGCGCAGTGGTCGCCATTGCAGCGGACGACGATTACATGCTGGGCGTGTTGCACTCGCGTTATCACGAACTTTGGGCATTGGCTATGGGGACACAGTTGGAGACACGGCCTCGCTACACGCCGACCACGTGCTTTGAGACCTTTACGTTTCCGCGGCCGACGGAGGAGCAGCGGGAGGCCATCGGCGCGGCGGCGGAGGAGTTGAACCGGCTGCGTGAGGGCTGGCTGAATCCGGATGGGATCAGCGCGGCGGAGTTGCGGAAGCGGACGCTGACGAACCTGTACAACCAGCGGCCGACGTGGCTGGAGAACATCCACGCCCGGCTGGACGCGGCGGTGGCCGACGCCTACGGGTGGCCGGCGGACCTGGCGGACGGGGAGATCCTGGAGCGGCTGCTGGTGCTGAACCTGGAGCGATCAGGGAAGGGAACCGGGTCGGAATAAATACAGCGATATGTAGCACTGCCAGACCGAGAGCACTCACGCAGGCACGGGACCCCTAAACACCGAGCACACAATTGAAGGCACATCGCATGGTAGAGACCGCGGAGTTCGCCGTATTGCTACAACGTTCACTCGACTGCGTGGTTATCAGGAATAACTCGCGTAACCAACATATGCACGTGGACACCTATCGCAAGAACCTCCAACGGTCCTGGAGTGCCCATGACGCCGACCCGAATCTGCTCCTTACAACCCTCTACGAACCACTCGTTGAGGACGCCGCGCTGAGGCACGAATTGCTCCAAGCCGTCACCGCGGAGTTGGGGGCGCACATACAGAGGGCAGGATCCAAACTGCTGCCATCGCGGTAATCGGCGGCCCGGCACCGGGTGTCCCGCGTCAACTAAATATGCCGAATCGCATTGCCTCATTAAAAACGTTACCCACGCCGAATGGTTGCCTCAACTAGAATGTTACCGAAAAGTCGGGAGGCAGCCACGTGGGAGGAGGCATCAGCAGGATGGCAAAACAGGAATTATTGATAACGATACGGGACCGTTACCGCGAGCCATCCAAAAAGGACAAGGGCCGAATCCTCGATGAGTTCATCGCCGTAACCGGCCACCACCGCAAGCACGGTATCCGGCTGTTGGGGCAGTCCGGCGACGCTGGGGAGAAACCGTCAATGATCAAGGCCCAGCGCATCTATGATGAAGCAGTACGCGAGGCGGTGATCGTAATCTGGGAGGCGGCCGACCGTATCTGCGGCAAGCGCCTGAAGGCGGCGCTCCCCTATCTGGTGGAATCCATGGAGCGTCATGGGCACCTTGACCTGGATCCCGAAGTGCGACCGCGGCTAATGGCGGCCAGCGCGGCCACATTGGATCGGCTGCTGAAACCCATCCGTCCCACCGCGGGGAGCCGGCGCAGACGCCGGCGCGGGCGGCCCATGGGGAAGCGGGTTCCGGTGCGGACCTACAACGACTGGAATGGACCGCCGCCGGGCTTTCTGGAAATAGACCTGGTGGCTCACTATAGACCTGGTGGCTCACTGCGGCGGATCCGTGTCCGGATCATTCATCCACCGTCTGGTCGCAACCGACATTTGCACCGGCTGGACCGAAGCGGTACCCCTCCTGGCCCGGGAGCAGTCTCTGGTTGTGGAGGGGCTGGAGGCCATCTCGCAGCAGTTGCCCTTTCCCATCCTTGGCATCGACTCCTTGGCATCGACTCCTTGGCATCGACTCCTTGGCATCGACTCCTTGGCATCGACTCCGATAACGACGGCGCGTTCATCAACGAAACGCTGATCACATACTGCGCCAACCGCGGCATCGAGTTCACCCGGTCCCGACCTTACCGCAGCAACGACCAGGGATGGATTGAGCAGAAGAACGGTTCCGTGGTACGACGCTTCGTCGGCCATGACCGGTATTCGGGACAGGTGGCTGGCCTAATCGCCCTGTAAATCGACACATGGCCTATCTCTACGGAGCGCTGCGTCGGTACGTGAACTATTTCCAGCCCTCATTCAAGCTGATCGACAAGACCAGGGATGGCTCCACCACCGTCAAGCATTACAGTCAGCCCGCCACGCCCGGCGACCGGCTGATCCAGCACGACGCAACCGGCGCTGAGCTGAAAGCCTCACTTGAGGAATATCGGACTGGGTTGGACCCGGTGTTGCTGCTGCACACCATCCGTGAAGCCCAGTCGGCGCTGGTGGCAACCACGTCTCCGGGTGTGCGGGAAACGCCAGCAGGAGAAAGCCTCGAACGGTTCCTCGCCAAGTTGCCCAATCTGTGGCGGCAGGGCGAAACACGTCCCACACACGCCGCGCGAGTGCGAGGTCCGCGGCATTGGCGCACCCGCCAAGACCCCTTCGAGGGCGTTTGGAGCGACGTGTTGGGGTGGTTGCAGGCAGAGCCGGATGCCACGGGCAAGGCGCTGATGGCACGGTTGCAGTCGGAACACCCGGACCGTTTCACCGAAGCGCAGCTGCGAACCTTGCAACGCCGGGTGAAAGATTGGCGGGACATCATGGCCAAAAATCTCGTTTATGCTTCGTCCAACGCAGGCTCGGCGGAACCAGCTGGACTGCCGGAACTGGACCTGTTTGGAGCGGATCCCAAGTGCTAGAGTTTCGGTAACATTCTTCGGTGAGGCAACAGGGAGGCATTCCTTATTGTCGTCTATCACCCGAGGCGGTGATCGCCGACCTGGTGCGCTTGGCCAAGACCAAGTATGAGGGAGCGAACCACACCCATCTCGCAGAGTTGCTGGCGGAACGGGAAGGCATCCACATCGGCCGGACCACGCTGCGGCGCATCTTGTTGAACGCCGGGTTGAGCAGTCCCCGCCGTCGTCGCCAACCGAAGCTGTCCCGCGTCAACTAAATATGCCGAATTATCGTCGCTTAGTTTTGCCGGTTCACCTCCTCTACCTGGCGCCGTTGCTGGGCGGCGTCGGTGCGGTAGCTGGGCACGGCAAACTCCAGTATCACGGAGTGGTGCACCACCCGGTCGATGGCCGCGGCGGTGGCCATGGGGTTGGCGAAGCTGCGCTCCCACTCCGAGAAGACCAGGTTGGACGTGATGCCCAACGACCTCCGTTCGTAGCGTTCGGCGATGAGGGTGAAGAGGACCTCAGACTCCTCGGCGCCCTGGGGCAGGTAGCCCAGGTCGTCCAGGAGCAGGAAGTCGAAGTTGTCCAGCCTCCGCAGCCGGCGAGGCAGGTCGAAGTCGCGCTTGGCGGCCAGCAAATCCTGCACCAGGCGGTAGGCTGGGGCGAAGAGGACGGAGCAGCCGGCTTCCACCAGGCGGTGGCCCAGGGCGCAGAGCGCGTGGGTCTTGCCGGTGCCGGGAAGTCCGAAGGCCAGCACGTTGACGCCGCTATCTACGAAGCTGCCCTGGGCCAGGTGATCCAGTTGCTGTCTGAGCGCCAGGGGCATCCGGTGGTGCTCGAAGGTCTCCCAGGTCTTGCCCGCGGGCAGCCGGGACGCCTGACGCAGCCGATCGATGCGCCGGTGGCGGCGGTCCTCGGCTTCCTGCTCCAGCACCTCCAGGAAGGTGGGCAGGGCATCGCCGTGGCCCGCGGCGGTGAAACGGGCCACCGACTGGGCACCCATGGTGGGCAGCTTGAATTGGTGGCACAACTGGCCGATGCGCTCCGGTATGACGCTGGTGTCGGTGTCCATCATCCGCACACCTCCGCTTCTACCAAGCTACCCGTGAGGAGGCGGTCGTAGATCTTCAGGTCCGGCTTCCCGGACAGGATCAGCACCGGAGCCTCCGGCGGCCTGGGCTCGGCCAGGTCCCGCACCGCGGCGTAGTCGAAGGGTTTCCCAGTCTCCAGCAGCAGCGACAACGCGCTGTCCACATTGGCCTCCATGGTGGTCGCCGCCAGGTGCAGGATCCGCAGGTACTCCACGTCGGCACGCTCCCCGCGCCATTCCCGGAGGGCGTCGTAGGCGAGGCGGAAGTGCAGCGTGGGAAACAGTTGCTCTCGGAAACGGTAACGAGCAAAAGCACCGGGCTTGCGCACCAAGGATCCGATGACGTGGCGGTAATTGACGTTGCTTTCTCCCTCTCCCCGCACCCGCTCCATGCGTTCGACCAAGTGGCCCTTGTAGTACACTTCCACCCAGTCGGCGTACAAACGGATCTGTACCTCCTGGTCGATCAGACGGGAGGGGACGCTGTAGCTCCGTCCCGCTACCTGGATGGTGCTCCACTTACGCACCTTGGACCGGTAGTTGGCGTATTCCGGCATGGGAGCTGGGGGCAGAGGCCTCAGGCAAGCCATTTCCTGCTCCAGCTTCCCCTTCACCAGGCGGTTGCGCCGCTCCACCATCTCCCGGACGAAGCTGGCGTAGTGGTCGGCGGTGTGGAAATCGCGGCTGCCCCGCAGGATGAGGGCCTGGTCAACGGCGTCCTTCAAGCGGTAGTGGGCGTGCTCGGCGACGCCGTTTTCGTGGCTCTGGCCGCGATTGATGCGGGTGGACCGCAGACCGTAGTGGTCCAGCAGGGCGGCGTAATTGTCGTTTAGGGCACGGCCGCGGCTGCGTTTCATCTCGTGGGTGGCGGCGGAGGTATTGTCGGAGCGCGCCACCTCTGGAACGCCGCCCAGGGTAAAGAGGGCAGCCTGCAATCCCTGCTTGAGCGCCAGGAAGGTCTCACCGGTGGCGACCTCGGCGTAGCGCCAGCCCGAATGGCTGAGGATCAGCTGGAACAGCAGGTGGGAATAGGGCTGTCCGGCGATGGTCACCCCCAGAGGGTCGCCGTGGGTGAAGTCAAACTGGGCTTCCCGACCCGGCGGATGCTCCTGGGGGAAGTACACCTCCTGATCGGGACCATGCAGCGCCCGCCAGTCCTGTAATCGTCGTTGCAGGGTGCGCAACTGGGAGGCGCTGAACCGGCCGGGATGGTGCTCCTCCAACCACTCGATAATTGTCGTTGCTTTCAGTTGGCCCTTGGGGTCGCCCCGCAGCAGGGGCTCAATCTCCTCCTCCCACACCCCGTCGAAGGGATCGGGCCGGGTGCGCCACCAACGCTCCTGTCTCGTCTCCGACGGCAACGGGCCGTCCTGCCACTTGCGTGCTGACCGCACGCACATCCCAGCCTTCGCGGCCGCCGTCTCCTGCGTCTTTCCTTCCATAAGTTTCTGCCTCAATAGTGCGACTTGTCGGTCCTTGATCAATCCGGCACCTCCGAGCCGGATGGTTTACTCCATCTCAACCGGCAAAAGTAGTCGTCGCATGAGGCATTCCTTATTGTCGTCTATCAGAAGCACCGGGTCCGTCGCCAACGGATGCCCCAAGAGGGCATGCTGATCCAGCTGGACGGCAGTTATCACCGATGGCTGGGCGACAACAGCCCACCATTCACGCTGCTGCTGGCGGTGGACGACGCCACCGGCGCGGTGGTCAATGCCTGGTTCTGCCCGCAGGAGGACAGCCTCAACTACTTCCTGCTGATGCAGGGTCTGCTCCGGCGCCGCGGCATTCCCTTTGCCCTATATACCGACCGCCACGCGGTCTTCAAGCACAAGTCGGAACACCAGCCCGATGGCACGCCCACCCAGTTCCGACGGGCCATGGCAGAACTGGGTATCCAGACGATTTTCGCTCTTTCTCCTCAGGCCAAAGGACGGGTGGAACGTACCGCGGGAACCTTTCAGGACCGGCTGATCACGGAACTCCGGTTGGCGGGAGCAACCACCATGGAGCAGGCGAAGGCTGTACTCGAGCAATTCCTGCCCCACTTCAATCGGCGTTTCCAGGTTCCCGCCCAGTGTCCTCATCCCGCATTCCAACCCTTGCCGTCAGATCTGCATCTGGAGCAGGTCCTGTGTTTCAAGCACAAAAGGAGAGTAGCCCGAGACAACACCGTAAAGTTCCAGAGGCATACTCTGCAACTGCTGCCCGGTCGGCGACGCCGCAGCTATGCTGGCGCGACTGTGCTGGTGCTGCAGGGCCTGGACGGCCGGCTGTCGCTGCAGCATGAGGGACGCAGCGTTGCCGCCCAAGAGGCGCCGCCAAGTCCAGGAACCTTGCGAAACGGCATTACGCCTTCCTCAGGTGATCCCATCCCGTCTCCGTTCCCTGAAGGCCGCAGTGAACTGCGGGAACCAGTCCCCGAATTACTGGCAATGGTAGCCGCAGAGAACGGTCGCTCCTCCGTCATCGACGATGAAGACGTGGCAATAATGACGGTGACCGCTGCACCCAGGAGGCCGACGTTTCTGCAAAGGGCCCGATGGGAAGCAGTGCAGAAGGCCAAGCTCGACGGCATGTCCATGCGCAAGATGGCCAGGGAGTTGGGTCTCCACCGAGATACCGTGAGGCGGTACATCGATGCCGAAAGTCCGCCAACGCGCCAGGTACCGGGAACCCTGCCGGCATCGACATCTGGTACGATCCCGGACTAGACAGGTGACATTTTCGCTGAACACTTAGGCGGACATTTCCCCTGAACGTCGACAGCTGATAGACGACAATAAGGAATGCCTCCCTGTTGCCTCACCGAAGAATGTTACCGAAACTCTAGCACTTGGGATCCGCTCCAAACAGGTCCAGTTCCGGCAGTCCAGCTGGTTCCGCCGAGCCTGCGTTGGACGAAGCATAAACGAGATTTTTGGCCATGATGCCCCGCCAATCTTTCACCCGGCGTTGCAAGGTTCGCAGCTGCGCTTCGGTGAAACGGTCCGGGTGTTCCGACTGCAACCGTGCCATCAGCGCCTTGCCCGTGGCATCCGGCTCTGCCTGCAACCACCCCAACACGTCGCTCCAAACGCCCTCGAAGGGGTCTTGGCGCGTGCGCCAATGCCGCGGACCTCGCACTCGCGCGGCGTGTGTGGGACGTGTTTCGCCCTGCCGCCACAGATTGGGCAACTTGGCGAGGAACCGTTCGAGGCTTTCTCCTGCTGGCGTTTCCCGCACACCCGGAGACGTGGTTGCCACCAGCGCCGACTGGGCTTCACGGATGGTGTGCAGCAGCAACACCGGGTCCAACCCAGTCCGATATTCCTCAAGTGAGGCTTTCAGCTCAGCGCCGGTTGCGTCTGCTGGATCAGCCGGTCGCCGGGCGTGGCGGGCTGACTGTAATGCTTGACGGTGGTGGAGCCATCCCTGGTCTTGTCGATCAGCTTGAATGAGGGCTGGAAATAGTTCACGTACCGACGCAGCGCTCCGTAGAGATAGGCCATGTGTCGATTTACAGGGCGATTAGGCCAGCCACCTGTCCCGAATACCGGTCATGGCCGACGAAGCGTCGTACCACGGAACCGTTCTTCTGCTCAATCCATCCCTGGTCGTTGCTGCGGTAAGGTCGGGACCGGGTGAACTCGATGCCGCGGTTGGCGCAGTATGTGATCAGCGTTTCGTTGATGAACGCGCCGTCGTTATCGGAGTCGATGCCAAGAAGTCGATGCCAAGGAGTCGATGCCAAGGAGTCGATGCCAAGGAGTCGATGCCAAGGATGGGAAAGGGCAACTGCTGCGAGATGGCCTCCAGCCCCTCCACAACCAGAGACTGCTCCCGGGCCAGGAGGGGTACCGCTTCGGTCCAGCCGGTGCAAATGTCGGTTGCGACCAGACGGTGGATGAATGATCCGGACACGGATCCGCCGCAGTGAGCCACCAGGTCTATAGTGAGCCACCAGGTCTATTTCCAGAAAGCCCGGCGGCGGTCCATTCCAGTCGTTGTAGGTCCGCACCGGAACCCGCTTCCCCATGGGCCGCCCGCGCCGGCGTCTGCGCCGGCTCCCCGCGGTGGGACGGATGGGTTTCAGCAGCCGATCCAATGTGGCCGCGCTGGCCGCCATTAGCCGCGGTCGCACTTCGGGATCCAGGTCAAGGTGCCCATGACGCTCCATGGATTCCACCAGATAGGGGAGCGCCGCCTTCAGGCGCTTGCCGCAGATACGGTCGGCCGCCTCCCAGATTACGATCACCGCCTCGCGTACTGCTTCATCATAGATGCGCTGGGCCTTGATCATTGACGGTTTCTCCCCAGCGTCGCCGGACTGCCCCAACAGCCGGATACCGTGCTTGCGGTGGTGGCCGGTTACGGCGATGAACTCATCGAGGATTCGGCCCTTATCCTTTTTGGATGACTCGCGGTAACGGTCCCGTATCGTTATCAATAATTCCTGTTTTGCCATCCTGCTGATGCCTCCTCCCACGTGGCTGCCTCCCGACTTTTCGGTAACATTCTAGTTGAGGCAACCATTCGGCGTGGGTAACGTTTTTGTTGAGGCAATGCAATTCGGCATATTTAGTTGACGCGGGACACCCACCGCAACTGCTGGCATGGCCGACAAACACCAGCTTGCAGTTCCGGTCCCGTTCGCCGTTGTAGAACACCGGCCGTCCGCAGCTGGTGCAGTTGCCGGCGATGAGGCCGTGTTCTCGCGCTGACGTTTCGGGCTCGCCGTAGATGTCGTCGATGTAGGCCTGGTTCAGGTGGTGGGGCAGGGCGTGTAGGGCGCGGTGGATCAGCGCCAACTCGGCGTCCACGTGCTCCTGGAACGCCTCACGCCTTTCCCGCTCCCGTTCCATCCACCAGGCGGCGTATTTCTGGAACTCGTCCTCCTGAAGGCGGGCGGGATCGTCCACGCACTCGAAGTGGAAGACCGGCGCATATCGCCCCATAGGGATACCCGTGGGGGATCGCATTACTTCCGCGAACACCGCGTTCTCGTAAAGGTCGCCCTCGATGGGGCGCTCACATTTGGTGCAGTCCATGTGTCACGGTCCAGTTGCTTTCATGGCTTGCGCCGCTGACGGGAAAGAGCCCGCCAGCGGCGCTTTTCTTTAGGTCACCGTCAGGCGGTAGCCGTTGGGCTGGCGCATCCGCGTGCCGGGGATGAAGTTGACGATCTTGGCGATCTCGCCGCGCTTCTCCAGTTCACCGGTGGCCCAGCTCATGCAGGACTGAGTGGGGCGAAGCTCCGGATGCTCTTTGCCGATGGTGATGGCGAGGTTGGCGTTGGAGATCTGATCGACCAAGCCGTCGACCGCCAGCGACTGCAGCGTTCGGAGGACCTCCGCCCGGACCTGCTCTGGTGGTCGAGGGACCTGGATTGGGTTGCGTCGCCCGCTTTGCCCCGGGCCGCCTCGACGCAGAACTGACAGAACCGTTCGGCGTGCTCGTGGGTGTACGAATCGTGCCTCATGTTCATGTGCTAAACTCCCTTTGGTCCATAGCGGACCCTGTCTTTTTTGCGCCGTCGGGGTTGTGCGATTTTCACCGGCGGCGTTTTTCTTTACCCACCGATGCGGTACTTTCCGGTGCCGCAGTCGGCGCACTTCGCCCTGGTGGCGGGCCTGCCGTTTTTCATGGTCACCCGCTCGACTTCTTTGTTGTCGGTCTTGGCCTTGCATTTGACGCAGAAAATCTGGTTGATGCTGTCGGTGGGGCTGGTCACTTGCCTTCCCTCCTGGCCCGACTGGCGCCTACGATGCGCCCCAGGTGGATGCGCATCCGCAGCGTACCGTTGGCGTTGGAACAGGGCCGGTCTCGACGTGCGCCGCAGGAACCGCAGGGCACGTCGGCCAGGCCCAGCATGATGCGCGGCCGGTGGGGCGCCCCCGCCCGTTTCGCGCGCGTGGTTATGCACCGGTCACCCGGCTCCGCGGAGCACCTGGCGCACGCGACTTCGATTGGTTTCATCAGCATTCCTCCTCGACGGTCGCCATCCGCCTACCGATGGCTGGTTCGATGGCGCGTTTGGCAACCAGCTCGGCGATGCGGAGCGCGTGATCCGGAAACCGGTGATGGTGGTCACAGTGCAGGCACTGAGGTCCATCCTGGTTTGCCAGCAGCTGCCCGCCGCAGCGGACGCAGTTGTGGATCCGGTTGCACCGCGTCGCAGGTTTCGTGGTGTCCAGCATCACGAACCCTCCCCGCGCTGCGCCCTGACCTGCTCCGTCTCGCACTCGATCTCGGCGCGGCGAGTCATGTAGGCCATCGCGAGGTTCATCTCGCTGATATGAGCCTGGCGATGGCGCTCGTAGTCGTAGTCCGGGCGGGTGATCACAACGAGGTAGATGGGCCATCCGTCGTCGCGGTCCTGGGAGTGCCCGACATGAATGCTCTCCTTGAGCCAGCCGTACGCCGCCATCTCGTTGAGATGGGCCTGGATCTCATCGTCGTTGACGAGCTGGGTGACACGGAAGGGCTCGGACAGGAGGAGATCGGTCCGAGCCTCTTCGAGTGTGACGCGCAGCGGGCACAGGGGGCACGGGGCGCAGTGGCCACCGTAGTAGTCCAGCTCGCACGCGGGGCAGCGTTCGAGGATCTGGGGTTGTTGGGTGGTCATCGTGGTAGACTCCTTTTGCTTTCGTGGCTTGCGCCGTTGTTGGGTTGTGACCCCGACGACGGCGCTGTTCTTTTGCAGGTGACGTCACCTGGCGCCGGCCGGCTGACGATTGCGCTGGCCCAGTTCCTCGCGCGCGACCTGGTAGGCCTTGAGGATGTCCCAGGGCGACTGCCGCTCCAGTCCCGGACGGATGAATACCCCCACCTGGTGTGAGTAGACCCAGGTGCAGGCGCCAGAGTCGCCCACGCAGTAGAAGATCTCGTCGCCGGTGCGGTCCGCCTCGCGGAGCAGGCTCTGGAGCTTGGTTCTGCGGCGCAGGAACGCTTCAGGGTGGTTCGGGCACTGGTCGGGCTCCTCCGGCTCGGGTGTAGCTGGTGGAGCAGCCGGTCGCTCATCGTGCGGTACGCCGGCGACGTCGGGCATGGCCCGGTATAGAATGCGGGTGTCCTGCCCGACGGCCTTGGTCAGCGCCTCTTCAGCCATCGCCAAATGCAGCGGAAGCGTCAACCAGGCCACGGCGTAGGAACTGGCGGCCGCTATCACCAGCGAGCCGCCTTCCCATTCGTCACCCACGCAGGGCCGCAGGAATTGGTTGAATTGTTCGTTGGGGATCTCCAGCTGCAGACGACCCAGGGTGGCCTGCCACGCCGATTTGGGGTCGGGGTCTTTGAAGTCGAGCATGTTCGTTCTCCTCTCGCCGCGGCTCAGGCGGCCTGTTGTTGGATCCCGTGGTAACGGCGCGCCCACTTCCGCGGGCGGTACTGCTTCTCGTGGTAGGCAGTGGCCAAGTCGTGATGCTTGATCGGTGTTTGTCCAGGGGGAATGATGTCGCCCAGGAGCTCGGACCCGATCCAGGAGCAGTTGGCCACCAGGCACCAGAAGACGCGGTCGTCCTTGTGTTTCCACATCGCGGAGGTCTCGTGACCTGCGGGGCATCGCGGCTCGCCCGGGCCCGGGTCGTCAACTCCGTTCTTAGAGGGTGTCTAAAAATGGGGAAGGCGGGCCAGTCTGCGCAGGGTGAGGCCGGTCATTGCGATGTAAATCCAGGTTTCGGTGGTTTCACACAATGCTGCGTAGTCCTTGCTCAACCGCCGTTGCAGGTTCAGCCAACCGAAGGTGCGCTCCACGACCCACCGCCGAGGCAGCACCTGAAAAGTATGCTGCTGTGCTGGGCGCCGCACCAACTCCAGGGTCCAGCCGCCCACCGTCCTGGCCCACTCTACCAATTTGCCGCCGTAGGCCCCATCAGCCCAGATCAGCTGTAGTCGAGGGAACCGCCCCAACAGTCGGGTCAGTACCAACCGGGCGCCGTCCCGGTCCTGAATGTCGGCGGGATGCACTGCCACCGCCAGCGGCAGCCCCAGGGTATCCACCACGATGTGGCGCTTGCGGCCCTTCACCTTCTTGCCGGCGTCGTAACCCCGAGGCCCCCTTTTTCCGTGGTCTTCACCGATTGGCTGTCGATGATGGCCGCGCTGGGACTGGCCTGGCGACCCTGAGCCTGGCGCAGCTCGGCGTGCAGGACGCCATGTACCCGTTGCCAGGCGCCATCACGACGCCAGGTACGGAAGTAATGGAACACGATGCGCCACGGCGGCAGGTCGTGGGGCAGCATCCGCCAGGAGCACCCAGTGCGCAGCACGTAGCGGATGGCGTTGACGATCTCCCGCCGGGGGTAGGTGATCGGTCGGCCGCCCGGTTTGGGCGGTGGCAGCAAGGGCTCGAGCAGTTGCCATTCTCGGTCGCTGAGGTCGCTGGGATAGGCTAATCGTTTCATACCCCAACGTTATGACCAACCCCCTTATCACGCCTGGATACCTCTACCCCAATTCCAACCTTTTTAGACACCCTCTTAGAGCCTGTCTACGATCTTTTGAGGATTAGCACCATGAAGGCAAGCACCGCCATTTGCAGGCTGGTATTGAGCTTCCTTTCACAGTTCTTCCAGAGTCGGCGGCACTTTTCCAGCCAGGCGAAAGACCGCTCCACCACCCATCGCTTTGGCAGCACCACGAAGGTGTGCAGTTCGTTGCGTTTCACCACTGCCACTGCGGCTCCCAACCGGCTTTGCACCGCAGCGGCAAAGGGCTTCCCGGTGTAACCCCCGTCGACCAGCACCTTCTGGACCTGGCTGAGGTCGGCCCGGTTTTCGTCAAACATCGCCAAAGCCCCAGCCCGGTCGGCAACATTGGCGGTAGTCACAGGTATCGCATGGGGCAATCCTTGCGTGTCCACCGCGATGTGACGCTTGATTCCGGACACCTTCTTGCCCGCGTCATAGCCCTTGCTATCGGCACTGTCCGTGTTCTTGACGCTCTGGGAGTCCACGATGCAGAAGCTGGTCTGCTCTTTCCGTCCATTGCTTTGCCGGACCGCGCCAACCGATTTTTTTAAGGACTTGCTCCAGAATGGATTCTTTCGCCGGGCCAGCAACTGTGTTGGCTGTCAAGAAGGTTGGGCAATTTCTGCGGGACGCGAGCTACGCCATGGAGAGCTATTCTTAACCATGGCGTTTAGGATAGTGAGCAGTTTACGCATGCAAGCGACCAAAGCCACTTTCTTCGTCTTACCAGCCTCCAGCAGCCTCTGGTAGAAGTCGCTGATGACGGGATTGAAACGGGTCGCGGTCAGCGTTCCCATGTAGAGAACACCCCGAACCCGGGAGCGTCCGCCCCAGACGGCGCGTCGGCCGCGCAAGGTACCGCTGTCCCGGTTGAAGGGCGCCACGCCCACCAAGGCCGCGATCTGCCGTCGGTCCAGAGCGCCCAACTCGGGCAGGTCGGCCAGCAGAGTGAGAGAGAGCTGCTCCCCTACGCCGGGAACGGTGCGCAGCAGGTCGTCCTTCTCACGCCATACTGGACTTCGGCGAAGAGACTGCCGTAACTCCTGGTCCAAGTCGCGCAACTCCTGGTCCAACCAGGCGATGTGGGCTTCGATGCGAGGACGCACCGCGCTGATGGCAGTACCCAGTCGGTTCTTCTCGGAGACCAGCATGGTCATCACCTGGCGCCGGCGGGCAGTCAGCGAGTTGAGGACCTGGGCCTAGGCGTCCCTGAGAGGGCGCACCGAGGGACGAACCGCGTCGGCGAAGTGAGCCAGGACTGCCGCGTCCAGCGAGTCGGTCTTGGCCAGCGTTCCGGTGGCCCTGGCGAAGTCCCGGACCTGGCGCGGATTGACGACGACCACTGGCAGCGCCGCCGCCGCCAGTGCGGCCACCAAGGGCAGTTCCAGACCGCCCGTTGCCTCCAGCAGCACTAGGGCGGGCCCCAGGTCCACCATCTGGGAGACCAATTCCTTACTTCCGGCCTCATCGTAGGACATGACCCATCTCCTTCCCGTAGGCCGGACCGCAACGTCCACCTGCGCCTTTGAGACATCAATACCTACAAACCTCGGTTCTCCTCCCATCTGTACCTCCTGTGTGAGCGTCGGCCCTTCCTTGCACGATGCGGGCTCGATTGGCCCGGGCAACTGTTCGGGCTCTATCCGGGTAGGATGCGACGACCAGGCTGGCCCACGGTTTTCTTCAACCCAGGTTGGATCGGTCTGTCGCATCCCTACGTACCATACAAGGCTGCTCGCTCCATTGCCGGAAATACTGGTAGCAAGTGCGCCAATTGGGGAAGTCCGCAGGCAGCATTCGCCACTGGCACCCGCTTTTCAAGAGGTACAGCACGCCGCAGCAAACGTCATACAAGTCCACGGTGCGGGGTTTGGTCCGGCGGCGAGCCGACTCCAACGTCGGCAGAATCCGGGCGAATTGCTTCCGGCTGATGTCGCTGGGATAGGAATGAGACATGATTACCCCTCCCCTGATAATAGTCTCAACTTAACCTATTTCAGAGATCGTAGACAGGTTCTTAGATTGATAGACGACAATAAGGAATGCCTCATGCGACGACTACTTTTGCCGGTTGAGATGGAGTAAACCATCCGGCTCGGAGGTGCCGGATTGATCAAGGACCGACAAGTCGCACTATTGAGGCAGAAACTTATGGAAGGAAAGACGCAGGAGACGGCGGCCGCGAAGGCTGGGATGTGCGTGCGGTCAGCACGCAAGTGGCAGGACGGCCCGTTGCCGTCGGAGACGAGACAGGAGCGTTGGTGGCGCACCCGGCCCGATCCCTTCGACGGGGTGTGGGAGGAGGAGATTGAGCCCCTGCTGCGGGGCGACCCCAAGGGCCAACTGAAAGCAACGACAATTATCGAGTGGCTGGAGGAGCACCATCCCGGCCGGTTCAGCGCCTCCCAGTTGCGCACCCTGCAACGACGATTACAGGACTGGCGGGCGCTGCATGGTCCGGACCAGGAGGTGTACTTCCCCCAGGAACATCCGCCGGGTCGGGAAGCCCAGTTTGACTTCACCCACGGCGACCCTCTGGGGGTGACCATCGCCGGACAGCCCTATTCCCACCTGTTGTTCCAGCTGATCCTCAGCCATTCGGGCTGGCGCTACGCCGAGGTCGCCACCGGTGAGACCTTCCTGGCGCTCAAGCAGGGATTGCAGGCTGCCCTCTTTACCCTGGGCGGCGTTCCAGAGGTGGCGCGCTCCGACAATACCTCGGCCGCCACCCACGAGATGAAACGCAGCCGCGGCCGGGCCCTAAACGACAATTACGCCGCCCTGCTGGACCACTACGGTCTGCGGTCCACCCGCATCAATCGCGGCCAGAGCCACGAAAACGGCGTCGCCGAGCACGCCCACTACCGCTTGAAGGACGCCGTTGACCAGGCCCTCATCCTGCGGGGCAGCCGCGATTTCCACACCGCCGACCACTACGCCAGCTTCGTCCGGGAGATGGTGGAGCGGCGCAACCGCCTGGTGAAGGGGAAGCTGGAGCAGGAAATGGCTTGCCTGAGGCCTCTGCCCCCAGCTCCCATGCCGGAATACGCCAACTACCGGTCCAAGGTGCGTAAGTGGAGCACCATCCAGGTAGCGGGACGGAGCTACAGCGTCCCCTCCCGTCTGATCGACCAGGAGGTACAGATCCGTTTGTACGCCGACTGGGTGGAAGTGTACTACAAGGGCCACTTGGTCGAACGCATGGAGCGGGTGCGGGGAGAGGGAGAAAGCAACGTCAATTACCGCCACGTCATCGGATCCTTGGTGCGCAAGCCCGGTGCTTTTGCTCGTTACCGTTTCCGAGAGCAACTGTTTCCCACGCTGCACTTCCGCCTCGCCTACGACGCCCTCCGGGAATGGCGCGGGGAGCGTGCCGACGTGGAGTACCTGCGGATCCTGCACCTGGCGGCGACCACCATGGAGGCCAATGTGGACAGCGCGTTGTCGCTGCTGCTGGAGACTGGGAAACCCTTCGACTACGCCGCGGTGCGGGACCTGGCCGAGCCCAGGCCGCCGGAGGCTCCGGTGCTGATCCTGTCCGGGAAGCCGGACCTGAAGATCTACGACCGCCTCCTCACGGGTAGCTTGGTAGAAGCGGAGGTGTGCGGATGATGGACACCGACACCAGCGTCATACCGGAGCGCATCGGCCAGTTGTGCCACCAATTCAAGCTGCCCACCATGGGTGCCCAGTCGGTGGCCCGTTTCACCGCCGCGGGCCACGGCGATGCCCTGCCCACCTTCCTGGAGGTGCTGGAGCAGGAAGCCGAGGACCGCCGCCACCGGCGCATCGATCGGCTGCGTCAGGCGTCCCGGCTGCCCGCGGGCAAGACCTGGGAGACCTTCGAGCACCACCGGATGCCCCTGGCGCTCAGACAGCAACTGGATCACCTGGCCCAGGGCAGCTTCGTAGATGGCGGCGTCAACGTCCTGGCCTTCGGACTTCCCGGCACCGGCAAGACCCACGCGCTCTGCGCCCTGGGCCACCGCCTGGTGGAAGCCGGCTGCTCCGTCCTCTTCGCCCCAGCCTACCGCCTGGCGCAGGATTTGCTGGCCGCCAAGCGCGACTTCGACCTGCCTCGCCGGCTGCGGAGGCTGGACAACTTCGACTTCCTGCTCCTGGACGACCTGGGCTACCTGCCCCAGGGCGCCGAGGAGTCTGAGGTCCTCTTCACCCTCATCGCCGAACGCTACGAACGGAGGTCGTTGGGCATCACGTCCAACCTGGTCTTCTCGGAGTGGGAGCGCAGCTTCGCCAACCCCATGGCCACCGCCGCGGCCATCGACCGGGTGGTGCACCACTCCGTGATACTGGAGTTTGCCGTGCCCAGCTACCGCACCGACGCCGCCCAGCAACGGCGCCAGGTAGAGGAGGTGAACCGGCAAAACTAAGCGACGATAATTCGGCATATTTAGTTGACGCGGGACATAGATTCCTGAGAATTACCCTGAGACGACCCGGGCCCGGGCCCGGGTGCGCGCGCGAGCGTGGCCAACGCCGATGTAGCACCAGTCCGGGGCGGATTTTCTGCCGATGTAGCACCAGTCCGGGGCGGATTTTCTGCCAAGGCATAGGAGGTTGAACGACCGTGGTCTGCAACCTGGACGGCACCGAGCGCCTTCAAAACTTCGACCGCTCTCACCACCGTGTTTCGGTGAACCTTGAGGAAGACGGCGATATCGCATTGGTGGATCACTGTCGGCCGCCAATGATTGTTGCCCACGGCGTTCTTGATGTAATCAAAAACCGCCCGGGCGCTGCCGCGGGCGGGTAGGTCGGAAGGGTCAAACGATGGAGGTGTCGGCAACGGCATAGATGGCGTGCCGTTATCGGGATCTATGCTGGCCACACGCTCCCTGGCAACCTCGCAGTAACGGGCGCTGTTCTCGAACCCGATGTAGCGCCTACCTTCGAGTACCGCGGCAACGGCGGTGGTGCCGCTGCCCATGAACGGGTCCAGCACCACCTGGGCCGAGGTCGCCCGTATCGCCCGCCGCGGCAGGTCCACCGGGAACGTCGGTATCTCGGTGATCCAGGAGCAGGTCTCCTGGTGGATGCGCCAAACGCTCCCATCAGTGTGTCCGTCCAGCAGCCGGAACTTGGGCTTGGTGATGAGGTAGATCACCTCGTAATCGGGCAGGAAGTAACCGGGGTTGAAGTTGGTTCCCCCGGACCGGTGCCAGATGATCACTTGGCGCAGGGGGAAGTCCTGCAGGATGTCGTCATGGCGCACGATCAACCCGCCCTGGACGCGGTGCATGTGGTTGTAGAAGATCGCGCCGTCTGGCTTCAGCACCCGGAGCATCTGGGCCAGGCAGAGGCGTTGCCACTCCACGTAGGCGTGGTGGGGCATATCGTCGCTGTGGCCATCGTAGCCGTCCCAGCAGCGGGATCCGTTGCCCGTGGAATTGAGCAGGTTGTAGGGCGGCGAAGTAACGACCAGGTCAACGGACTCGTCGGGGAGCTGTTGCATGAGCTCCAGGCAGTCGCCCTGGTGTATTCGGTCAAGCCATTGCGATATGGACACTGAAAACCCCCGTATGTGGTGGTACGGGGGCGATTATAGTAGTCGCTATATGTTTTGTCAATAGTCGCTATATGATTATTTTCTTGGTTTTTTCGGACGTCCGCCTTTGTTCCTTGGGGAATTCATATATGTGCAAAGGTCCGCCTCGGAGACCACTACGTACCCGCCTTTGGCGGCGGGGGCGCGAAGACGACCCTTAGCTTGCACAAGTCCTTTCGCTACCCACGAGCGCATCGTCGTGTTGTTCACGCCGTATCTCTTGCTGGCCGTGGGCAGGTCGATCAGGCCTTCAGGGAGTTCGTCGGGTTCATAGATAACGACCCCCTCGTTTTCGGGGGGCGTGTCGGCTGCTGCCAGCAGGTCCACGATGTCGGTCGGGTTCTCGACCATGGGGTATTTGATGATGCGTTCGGCAACCATCTCGGCAATCTGTGCGCCGTCCGCTCCTTCAGCCAGGAGCCGGTCCACGGCGCGCTGCAAATCCTCAGTCGTCGTGCTTTTCCCCGATTCTACCATAGGGGTTTGCTTGACCTGGCGGCGTGGCGTGGTGGGATAATCAGGGGCATGACGTCCAACAGGCTCTGGGCAATCATCTGGTTGGGGATTTACCTGGGGATGATTGCGCTGATCGCTTTCTCGGGCTGGTGTTTAGTGACCTTGCCATTGGCCGACCCAAGCGACCAAGCCGTGGTCTGGATAAGCATGGTCTTTCCGTTCAGCGTGTCCGTGTTCTTCTTGGTGCTGGTCGCTATACGGGCGGTTCGCTGTGCCATAGCCGATGCCGACCCTTGGCTTGTGTGCCACTGGCCTTCGTTGTTGCGGGTGCCCTGCGGGGATTGACCTGATTCGGTATCTTTGTTAATGATCATCATTAGCCCTAGTAGGAACGCCGTCGCCAGGACAGCAGCCAGAGCGATGAGCGCTCGGGCCACCAGCTTCATACCTCGACGGGACAGAAAGCCAGCCGAAGCTATTGATGCCACGGCCCCGATTACAGCAAAGATGGTGAATGTTTCTAAACTGCCCACTTCATTCCATTGATGGCGGGCGCATCACCCCTGTGGGATCTTGATTCTGTGTTTACGTGAGTTTCCAGCCGATCAGTCCGAGCCCGCGACCCGATTGGGTGGCACCTGGTTCGATTCCGTCCGGTTCCGTCGAATTGGGGGGGAAACTGAACGCGGGGCCGGGTTCGCGGCGGTCTGTCCGTTCGCCGATGCCTGGTTCCTACTCAAATCTCCTGTCCTAGATTCGCTGGCGGAGAGGGCGGGATTCGAACCCGCGATACCCCGAAGGGTATACCGGTTTTCGAGACCGGCGCCTTCAACCACTCGGCCACCTCTCCGCATCGCGCGACCGTCTGCCGGAACCTTGCCGGCCGAGGCCAAAAAGCAGCGTTGGTTGACGCTCATTTATTGTATCAGACATCGCTCGCGCGTCGCCTTTCGCGTTCTCCAACGGCGGATGGAGCGGTCGGATGACTTTCGACAGAGCGTTCCATATAATGCTCCCAAGCGCACCGTGAAACCACCGCAACCCGTCAGGAGGCCCATCATGGCAACCGCAACCAGGTTCGAACGGATCACCCAACCCCTGGTCAAAATCACCGAAATGGACCACATCGTCCTGCGTACCAAGGACGTCGAGGAATCCCTCCGCTTCTACACCGAGGTCCTGGGGCTCCAGGCCGAGCGGGTTGAGCAGTGGCGCGCCGGGGAGGTACGCTTCCCGTCGGCCCGCATCAACGCCGACACCATCATCGACTTCTTCGCCTCCGACGAGATCCCCAGCGGTCGCGACGACGTCCGCAACCAGGACCATTACTGTATGGTCATCGATGAAACCGACATGGAGGCGCTCAAAACTCGCTTCGAGGATGCCGGCATCGACATCCAGGCCGGCCCCGGCAAGCGGTGGGGCTCCCACGGCGACGGCATCTCCCTTTACATCTATGATCCCGACGACAACGTCGTCGAACTGCGCCACTACTGATCGCCGATGTCACTCCAGCCCCGTTTCTCGGAAACCGCGCCGGCCCGTCACGACGGGCCGGCGACGTCGCCCTACTGGGAAGAGCCGGCGTCATCTCCCTATTGGGATGCACCCGAACTCGCCGACCTGGACATCGAGGTAACCCACCCTGAGCCGCCGGCCGGCGGCGCGCCCGCCATTCTCCAGGGCCTCAACGAGCCTCAGCAACAGGCGGTCCTCGCCACTGAAGGCCCGTTGCTGATCATCGCCGGTCCCGGCTCCGGCAAGACCCGGGTCATCACTCACCGCATCGCCTACATGGTCGGCGAGTGCGACGTCCGCCCGTGGCAGATCCTCGCCGTGACCTTCACCAACAAGGCCGCCCGCGAGATGCGAGAGCGCCTGGACCGGTTGCTCCTGAGCCGCAGCCAGGACGTGACCATGGGCACCTTCCACGCCGTCTGCGCGCGTATCCTGCGCCGGCACGGTGAGCGTGTGGGGCTGGACCGCAACTTCACCATCTACGACCAGGACGACCAGATCGACGCCCTCAAGTCGGCCATGCAACTGGCCGATGTCGATGTGAAACGCTACCCGCCACGCGCCGTCCTCTCCCGCATCTCGGCGGCCAAGAGCGTGCTGCAGGACTCCCAGGCCATGGCGCGGGCCGCCTACGACAGCGACGACGAATACGGCGCTCACTGGATCGATACCTGCGCCCGCGTCTATCGTTACTACGAGGAAGCGCTGAGCCGCCAGAACGCCCTGGACTTCGACGACCTCCTGGTGCGGACCACCCATCTCCTGGAGCGGGACGCTGAGGTCCAGGCCCAGTACCACCAGCGCTACCGCTATCTCCTCATCGACGAGTTTCAGGACACCAACGTCGCCCAGTATCGCCTCGCCCAACTCCTCACCGGCCCTCATCGGAACCTGTGCGTGGTCGGCGACCCTGACCAGAGCATTTACGCCTGGCGCAACGCCGACATCGGCAACATCCTCAGCTTTCAGAGCGACTATCCCAACGCCACCGTGGTCAGCCTGGGACAGAATTACCGCTCTACCAAGAATATCCTGCACGCGGCGGACAGCGTCATCTCGAAAAACACCGAGCGCATCGACCATCAGCTTTTCACGGACAACCCAACCGGTGACCCCGTCACGCTGCACGAAGCGTTCAGCGAGGAGGACGAGGCGCTTTGGGCCGTGGACGAGGTGTCGCGCCTGAGCCGCACCGGCCGGTTCCGCAACGGCGACTGCGCCATCATGTACCGCATCAACGCCCAGAGCCGCGCCTTCGAGGACCAGTGCATGCGTCAGGGCATCCCGTACCGGCTGGTCGGCGGGGTGCGCTTCTACCACCGCAAGGAGATCAAGGACGCGGTCTGCTACCTGCGCGTGGTCTTCAACCCCGACGATGAGGTCAGCCTCCAACGCGTCATCAACCAACCGCCGCGAGGCCTGGGCGCAAAGTCGGTCCAGCAACTGACCGCCTACGCCGCCCGACGCGGACTTACCAGCCGCCAGGCCATGCGGGAAGTGGCCGCCGCCCGCGCCGAAAAGCTGACGTGCCCCATCGAGGTGACCGCCCGCGCCGCCCGCGCCATGGCCGACCTTTCCGTCACCCTGGACCGGCTCACCGAAGCCTCCCGTGAGCTGGGCGTGGCCGACCTGCTGGACCGCGCCCTGGATATGACCGGCCTGGCCAAGCACATGAACGCCCAGGACGACGGCGACGAGCGCTGGGAGAACATCCTCGAGCTTCGCGGCCTCGCCGAGGATTACGGCCCCTCCGGCAATGACACCCCCGACGGCCTGGGCGCGTTCCTGGAGCGCGTGTCCCTGGTCTCTGACGTTGATGCCTACGAGCAGTCCGAAGACTCCCTGACCCTCATCACCCTGCACCAGGCCAAGGGCCTCGAGTTCCCCGTGGTCATGATGGCCGGCATGGAGGAGGGACTGCTCCCCCACAGCCGTTCCATGGACACGCTGGCTGAGGTCGAAGAGGAGCGCCGCCTTTGCTACGTGGGCATGACCCGCGCCAAGGAGCGCCTCTACCTCCTCCGCTCCTTCCGACGCCGCTACCCATCGACAGGCGGCGTCACCCTGCCCTCCCGCTTCTTGGAAGAGTTGCCGGAGGATGTGCTGGCTTCGCCCGCGCTGGATCGTCCGCCGGGATCTCGCGCCGACTCCCACGGCCTCAACCCGTCCCGGTCCTCGCGCAACGCCGACGTCGGTATCGGCGGCTCCTACGGACAGGCCCGCCGCGCTTCCCGCACTCGCCTGGGCGATGGTGCGGGAAGCGGTGGTGACGCCACCCGCGGACGCCTCCGCGGCAACATCGATGAGCGCCTGACCGAATGGACCTCAAGCCGTCGCGCCCCGGCGGAACCGGAGCCCGAACGGGTTCCCCTGACGGTGGGCGAAATCGTCTGCCATCCCACCTTCGGCGAGGGCGTCGTGCAAGACGTTGAGGGCAGCGGCGATATGGAGCAGGTCACCGTCAACTTCCCTGGCGCCGGTTTGAAACGGTTGCTGGTTAGCCTCGCGCGATTGCAACGCGGTTAGCCCTTCGCCGCTCTGGAGACTCTTGCCTTTGCGCGCTGGCCGTAGGTGTTACGCTTCCTGATTCCAACTGCGGCTTCTACGATCTGACATGCCAATGGCGTTGCCAATTCATCAATAACGTTATTCGTGATAATGTTTTTGTAAATCGTATCATTTGCAGTGCCTTGACCCGCGACCGGTGTACTTTGTAGCAGGGTCTTTCGATTATGTAGAAAACAAGGATGGCGGCGAGCTTGGAGCAACCAGGGTAGGAGATCTAGGGTCAGGGCATCCCAAGGTTTGGGGGTGCGCGATGGGGCAATGGCAGGAACCGGAAATTGGGTTGTCGCTGATCGAGGTGTTGGGCCGGTTGCCGGACCCGCGCCGCGCCCCTGGGAAGCGGCATCCTCTGGGGGCGATTTGGGGATTGGCGGTGTGCGCCATGCGGTGCGGTGCGCGCCGTCTTTACGCCATCAGCCAGCGGGGACGGGACCACGGCCGGGAAGTGTCCCAGGCTTTGGGGTTCACTGGGGAGCGCACCCGGTGCGTGTCCACGCTGCATCAAGTGTTCACCAGATTGGACCGAGAGGCCTGCGAGACGGCCTTGGGGCAATGGCTGCAAGCGCGTGGCCGGTCCGAGGGTGCGGCGGTGGCCGAGGGTGCGGCGGTGGCCATTGGCGGGAAAGCGCGGCGCGGGATGCACGGTGATCGGTTGCCTGGGGTGCATTGGGTGGCGGCCTACGCCCCTCAGGGCGGGATCGTGGTGGGACAGCAGGCGGAGGGGGAGCAGAAGGAAGAATGAGGTGGACGCGGTGGCGGGTCTGCTGGAGCAGTGGGACCTGGAGGGTCCGGTGGTAACCGGTGATGCCCAGTTCACCCAGCGGGAGGTATGCCCGCGGATCGTGGCTCAAGGGGGATCGTGGCTCAAGGGGGAACTACTGCTGCGCGGTAAAGGGGAACCAACCCACCCGGTTGCCGGACCTCACGGCCATTGGGGATGCGGAACCTCCCGCGCCACCACAGGCAGTCCAGACCGACCCGCACGGTGGTCGAGTGGAACCGCGGCGGTTGTGGGCCGCTGACCTGCTGGTAGGCTACAGCGACTGGCCTCACCTGGGCCAGGTATGCCGACTGGAACGTAGCGTCCGCAACCAGAACTCCACGCGGCGAGAACTGGCCGACGCCGTTACCAGCTTGCCGCCTCAGGAAGACCGTCCCGCAAGGCTCCCCACCTGATGGCGGGGGCACTGGGGCATCGAGAGCCGAGTGCACTGGGTACGCGACCTTACCTTTGACGAAGACCGCTCTCCGGTACGCGTTGGCACAGCACCCCAGATCATGGCCGCCCGGCGCAACCTCACCATCAGCGTGATCCGATTGGCTGGCGAAACCAATATCGCCGCCGCCTTGCGTCGCTACGCCGTCCACCCATCGCGCCCATTAGCATTGATCGGCGCACCACTCCAATAATCGAAAGACCCTGGCTTTGTAGCGAGGGTAGTGCAATTGTGAAATTTTTCGCATATAATGCTGAACAGTCTCAAGTCGATATAAATGTTCGTATGTCGCAACGTCCACGGCGTCCGCACGCACGTGGATTTTTTCCGGAGGGATTATGGTGCTGAAATCGACGATTATATTGACCGTCGCTGCTTCGCTGCTCCTGGTGGGCATCGCCTGCGGCGGCGCTGCTGAGGAACCTGCTCCCGTAGCCCCTGCGGCCGCGCAGCCAACCGCCGCCCCTGCGGCCCAACAGGCTCCGGCCGCTACTACAGCCGCGGCTGCCCCGGCCCAGCCGGCTGCCACCGCCGTTCCCACCATAGTAGCTACCGCTACGCCGCGGCCGACCAACACCCCGTCTGCTGCCCAGGAATCTACGGCAGTCGGTGGGCGTCTCAAGATCGCCGTGACCCCTCCGGTCCAGGAGTTGGTTCGGGGATGGCTGGGTACCACTACGTCAGCCAACGCTCAAGTGCGCCATTTTGCTGAGCCGCTGGTCCATACCGACCGCTTCGACGGATCCCTGCAGCCTGGCCTCGCGACTGAGTGGGAAATCTCCAAGGCCGACGGCACTCAGTGGGTATTCCATCTGCGCGAGGGCATTCCTTTCCATGGCGATTGGGGCGAGTTCACCGCTAACGACGTCCCCCACTCCGCCGCTTTGATAATCGGCGAAGAAGCCATCGCCACCGATACCGGACTGTTCCGAGGCCTGTTCGGTCAGACCACGGACGAGTTGTTCGAGAACATCCGCGTGGTCGATGACTACACCGTCGAATTCAACTTGCTTCGACCCGAGGCTGCCATGGACTTCGTGGTCTCCGCTCAACAAGGCAACTACTTCATTTACAGCAAGGATCAGTGGGACACGGAGGGCGAGCCGGGTTACATCGAGGGTGCGGTTGGCACCGGTCCTTGGCGGTACGAGAGCCGGCAACTCGGTGTCGGCGGAAACCTTGTCTACTCCCGCGTGGAAGACCATTGGCGCCAGACCCCACACTGGGCCGAAATGGAGCAGATCAACACCCCCGAACCGGCGACCCGTCTTGCCAACCTGCTGACTGGACAGGTGCAGATCGCTGAGGTCAACCGTGACCTGCACTCCGAGGCCCAACAAGGCGGCATGATCATCGCTGAAAGCGAACTCCCTTCCATCCAGGTTGCCTTCGTGATGGGAGGCATTTACTCTCCGCTGAGCCCCTTCCATGACCCGTCGGATCCTCACTTGGACGTACGGGTTCGAGAGGCCATCAACCGGGCCATCGACCGCGAGGAGATCAATGAAAATCTGTTCAGCGGGTTTGGTTCCCCTCATCCGGTTTGGGGCTTCCATCCCAGCCTGCCCGGCTGGAACGACCGCTGGTCCCGGGAATTCGACGAGAAATACGGCTTCGACCCCGACCGCGCCCGCGAGTTGATCAAGGAATCAGGTCACGAAGGTTACCCCCTCAAACTCATCATCACCCAGCTCTCCGGCGTGCCGGAAATGATCCCCATGGCCGAGGCTGCTTTCACCTACCTGAGCGACATCGGCATTGATGTCGAGGCTGAGGAGATGGAATGGGCCCGCTTCCGCGCTGACTTCTATCGTCCCGGCAAGACCCACGGCACCATCGCCCCCATTCGGGGCACCCTGCGCCCCGCCGAGGTCACCCTGCGCTTCTACAACGTCAGCGGACCCGAGGGGTTCCAGCGCATCGTCCCCGACCCCCAGCTCGACGAGCTGTACGCTGAAGCCATCACCGCGGTCAACCCCGAGGTAAAATACGACGCCCTCCGCGCGGCCGGCGACATTAAGTTCGACCTGTACGCCGAGGTGCCCATCGTTTGGCTTCCCAGCCAGATCGCCGTCAATCCCAACGAGGTCGGCGAATTCATCTGGCCCGGCAACATCAACACCGCGATCACCCACATGGAATACATCACCACCGCCCAGCAGTAGCCCTGGCAACCGCAACCCGAGTAGCAGGGGGCGAACAATCATTCGCCCCCTGCCGGCATCAAAGGTAGCTAATTGTGCAACGCTATATCCTGATAAGGATCATCCAGTCCATCCTGGCCCTGCTGGTCCTGACCGTGATTGTGTTCAGCTTGGCCCGCTTCGCCGGGGACCCGCTGGACGTGCTGTTGCCCCTGGAAGCCACGGTTGAAGACGCGGCGCGTGTCCGTGCCGCGTGGGGACTGGACCAGCCGATCTACGTCCAGTACTTTAAGTTCCTGGGCAATGCCTTGACCGGCGATTTCGGCGAGTCCATCAAGCACCGGGACCAGCAGGCTATCAACCTGGTCTTCGACCGCCTGCCGGCTACGGCGCAACTGGCCGGACTTGCGTTGGTCGTAGCAACTCTCATCGCGGTGCCAGTGGGTGTGCTGTCGGCAGTTAAAAAGGACACGATATTCGACTATATCGGCAAAATACTGGCGCTGACCGGTCAGTCTTTGCCCGCCTTCTGGTTGGGCCTGGTCCTGATGTGGATATTTGCCGTCAACCTGGGGTTGGTGCCTACGTCCGGCAAGTCCGGCATCACGTCATACATCCTGCCGGCGCTGTCCATTGGCTGGTTCCAGGTAGCCGCGCTCATGCGTCTGGTTCGCTCGTCCATGCTGGACGTATTGGATACCGAGTACGTCAAGCTCGCCCGTATCAAGGGCGTGTCCGAGAACAAGGTTGTCTGGAAACACTGCCTCCGCAACGCCGCCATCGCGCCGTTCACCTACTTTGCGCTGATCCTGGGCTCACTGTTGGTGGGCAGCGTCAGTATCGAGTACGTCTACGCTTGGCCAGGAGTCGGCCTGCTGGCCGTGGATAGCACCATCGCCCGTGACTTCCCGGTTATCCAGGCGGTGGTCATTGTCTTCTGCGTGGTGTACATCTCCGCCAACCTCCTGGTCGATATCGCCTACGCCTACGTCGACCCTCGCATTCGCTTCAGTTAGTCCGACCACGGTAGCGCCGCTTTATGTCAGTGCCTCACGATGGACGGCCGCATTGTCCCGCCCACTGAATAGGAGGGAACCCTAATATGGCCGCTGAAGACCGAACCAGCCCGGTTCCCGCCTCCGCGGAGCAGGGTATTGAAGAGTCCCAGCCTCAGCAGGGTCGCCTCAGCATGGGCGTTTCGGAACTGCGCCGCTTGCCGTGGTTCCCGGTGGTTGTCCTCCTCGTGGTGCTGGTCATCCCGGCGATCTTTGCCAACCAGATCGCCCCCCACGATCCAACCCGGGGCAGCCTCAGCAGCCGGTTGCAACCCCCGGTTTGGCAGGAAGGGGGCAGTTCGGAGCATATCTTCGGCACCGACAAGGTGGGTCGAGACATCCTCACCCGCATCATCTACGGCAGCCGCATCTCCGTCATAATCGCGCTGATCGCCATCGTCGTCAGCGGCATCGCCGGGACGGCCCTCGGCATCACAGCCGGATACTGGGGCGGTTGGGTTGACGCGCTCATCATGCGCCTCGTGGATATTTCACTGTCCATCCCGATAATCCTGTTGGGTCTGGTGCTGGTTGCGGCGCTGGGCCCTCGTACCAGCACCGTTATCGGCGTCATCGTCGTGCTCCTGTGGTCACGCTACGCCCGCCTTGCCCGCGGCGAGACGTTGGCCGTGCGGGTGCAGGACTTCGTCTCCCGCGCCCAGGTAGCCGGTTCCGGGCACATCCGTATCATGTTCCGGCACATCCTGCCCAACGTTTTCAACAGCCTCGTCGTGCTGGCCACCCTGCAGGTCGGCTTCGTCATCATCCTGGAGAGCACCCTCAGCTTCCTCGGCGCTGGAGTGCCCCGCCCCAACCCGGCGTGGGGCCTCATGGTCGCCGACGGCCGCGAGTTGGTGGCATCCGAAAGGGGTTGGTGGGTTTCTCTCCTCCCCGGCATGGCCATCATGCTCGTCGTGCTAAGCATGAACCTCCTGGGCGATTGGCTCCGCGACCGCCTCGATCCCAAGCAGCGCCAGGTGTAAGGATCACGACCAGGCTGTCATTGCAGGCAAAGCACCGCAATCTCCTACGAGGCAACAACGAGGGCAGGTTCCGAGCAGGGACCGCCCTCGTTTCAGTTTCTTCCCGCGGCAATAGCGTCAACCCCACCCGGCCGATACAATGGTCTTGCGTTTACGCGCTTAACCTTGCCAAGGAGCCAACCACCATGCAACTGGGAGCTATCTTCCCCCAAACCGAAATCGGCGCTGACCCCATCGCCGTCAAGGACTTTGCCCAGGCCGCTGAGGCTCTGGGTTACGAGCACCTGCTGGTCTTCGACCACGTCCTCGGCGCCGACCACACCCAGCGCGCGGAGTGGAACCGGCCCTACAACAAGGACGACATGTTCCACGAACCCTTCGTGATGTTCGGCTACCTCGCCGCTCTGACCGAAAAGATCGAGTTCTGCACGGGCATCATCATCATCCCCCAGCGTCAGACCGCTCTTGTCGCCAAGCAGACGGCTGAGGTCGATGTCCTCACCAACGGCCGCCTGCGCCTGGGCATCGGCGTCGGTTGGAACGAGGTCGAGTACGAGGCCCTGGGCGAAAACTGGGAGAACCGTGGCCGTCGCTCCGCCGAGCAGGTCGAAGTCCTTCGTAAGCTCTGGACCGAGGAGGTCGTGAACTACGAAGGCCGTTACCATAAGATCACCCATGCCGGGATCAACCCCCTTCCCGTGCAGCGACCCATCCCCATCTGGTTCGGCGGTGGCGCGCCACAAGTCGTCCGCCGTATCGCCCGCACCGGTGATGGCTGGTTCCCCCAGTTCCAGCCCGACGGCGCCGGACGCGAACACCTGGAGGAGATGCGCGAACTGGCTCGCGGCTACGGACGCGATCCGTCTGCCATCGGCGTCGAGGGCCGCGCCTCCCTGGCCGACAGCAACAACCCCGACGATTGGAACAAACTGGCCGCGGACTGGGACGACGCCGGTGCCACCCACTTCTCGGTCAACACCATGCGCGCCGGCCTCAAGGGCCCTGACCAGCACATCGAAGCCATCCGCCGCTTCAAGGAAGCCGTCAGCTAGCCTCGACCTCCTGCATGCCGCTGGATACGCAGGGGCGAATGATATCGCCCCTGCTTTAGCCCCGTCGCGCGCTGCTTTGTGATCCATTGAGGCCCGTGGGGTAGATTCGACTCGAAGCTATTCCTTCTGATGTCCAGTTGCCGTTACAGCAATTCGGATGGAGCGAACGGCGAAATCTGATAATTATGTCTCGACCAATCGACAGCTGCTATTGGGTGCTGCCAGGCAAGCTCCTGGCAGGGGAATACCCTAGAAATCTGGACGACGCTTCGTCACCGCAAAAGATCGCCCGTCTGACGGATGCCGGCATAACCGCATTTATCGATTTGACTGAAGAAAATGCGCTATCCCCGTACGCACAGTGGCTGGATACCGCGTCCCATCAGCGAGTTGCCATCACTGACACATCCGTACCGAGTTCTCTGAACTGGACCGTTGAAATCCTCGAAACCATAGTCGGAATATCGACGCAGACCATACCGTTTACGTCCATTGTTGGGGCGGGACCGGGCGTACCGGCACCATCATCGGTTCCTGGCTGGCCCGTCACGGGCACACCGGCCAGTCGGCCCTAGAACGGCTCCACGAAATCTAGCACAAATGCCCCAAGTCGAGATACGCCAAGTTCCCCGAAACTACCGAACAACGGGAGTACATCCTTAACTGGCGAGAAAATCAACGACCACTGCGCTGGGCGTATTCATCATAGCGTATGCCTAGTCAGTCCCGGTTCTAAATAAAGGTAAAACTATGACCGACCAAGAATCCAACGTGACTCTGATCTGGGCAGCAGATCTGGTGCGGCATGCGGCTTTTCTGCATCAGAAGATTGTGGGTATCGATTTCAATGTCATCAAAAACTTAGCCGAGATGTCCGAAGACGAGATCGCTTTGACCGTCAGTGGATTTGATCAAACCCCGCAGGTAGCTGCACAATTCAAACGATTCGTCTACGGCATCCCAATAGGTTCTTTTGTCGTGACTGGCGCTGCTAAAGGCATAGGCAGGCAAGACCGGAAATGGTCAATCGGTCAAGTTGTTGGCGGCTACGAATTCCGCGACCAAAACAGGAACGACCGTCACACCATCAAGGTAAAGTGGTCTGGCCAATCCTACTCAGTCGAGGAGATCACGCGGTTGATCGGGGTCAACCCGTCCGGTCGCCGCTCAACGGTAACTCCACTTGGCGTCGTTTACATCCCGGAAGGCGGTGCCGAGACAGCATAGGAGCCGCTGTTATCTACACCCTACCTACCAGATCCTTTAGCGCCGCATACGTCCTTGCCCCTGTTTCGGTGTCGCCTTCTCTCGCGAAGATGTTGGCCATGAAGTCCGTTGCCCCACCGGAGGCAAACTCCTCCAGTTGACGTCGCAGTGAATCCTCGTTGCCGATCACCGCCACCTCCGAGGGCCCTTCCACATCCTCGATGTCCAGCACTCGCCGGTAGTTCACCAGTTGCCCGTACCGCTCGTACGCCTCCGCCGCCTGCCGCCGTCCTACGGCCTCGTCGTCGCACACCGTCGTCGGTAGTCCAACGCAAACGCGCGGAGCCTCTCGCCCGCTGGCCTCGGCGGCCCGCCCGATGCGCGGCGTGATGTGCTCCCGGATCGTCCTCGGCCCTGCCATCCAGGTGATGGTCCCGTCGGCCCGTTCTCCCGCCAGCCGCAGCATACGTGGAGCCAGTGCCGAAATCAGCACCGGACACTTGGGGCGGTCCAGCATGTCCAGCTCCGCGTTTACGTTGTAGAACTCGCCGGAGAATTGCACCCGGCCCTCTTCCATAAGCGGACGCAGCACAGACAGGTACTCCCGCACGTGCAACGCCGGCCGGTCGTAGGACAGCCCAAAGCTCCCCTCTATCCCTGGCCGATGGGACGGCCCGAGCCCCAGCACGAACCGCCCGTTGCTCGCCGCTGCGGTGGTCAGCGCCTGCTGCGCCATCGCCACCGGGTGCCTCGGATACGTCGGCACCACGCCGACCCCCAGCTCGATCCGGCTGGTCTGCGCTCCCGCCAGCGCCAGCACGGTCAGCGCGTCGTATCCCCGCGCAGAGATGTGTGGTACCCAGAAGCTGTCGAACCCGTCCTCTTCCGCCTGCTTGATCCGCCCGATCAGTTCGTCCAGGCTCATCAGGTCGGCCGTCGACGCCCCAACAAATACTCCGATACGCATTGTCGTCCTCCATGTACCGGTTGGCGAGGCGATCCAACCCTGTTTGCGTTGTTACGCGGTCAGTATCCTCTCCGCGACTTCCCGCGCCTCGTCCCGCGTGCTCACGAAGCGGTCCGCCGGAACGCGGTGCAGTATGTTCAGCGCCCGCAGGTTCCGCTCCACGGGGCCGGAAAGCCCCATCACAATCGGTTCCGTGTCCTCGTCCAGCGCCACGTCAATCATCTGCTCCACCACCATGGCCGCGCTGTCGTCCATGTACGCAGTCTCGGTGAAGTCGAATATCACCACCTCGTGCTCTTGAATGTCTTGCCCGATGGTGCTCACCAGGTTGCTCGACGACGCCACGGAGAATCGCCCCCGCAGCGCCACCAGGCCCACCCGGGCAGAGAACTCGTCCGCGTCCTCGGCGTCCGGGTCTAGCGAAAGGAAGCTCTGATCCAGCAGCGGCACGGACACGACGCTGTCCAGCTCCTGCCTCTCCAGCAGCCGCGCGCTTGCCATCCCCGCTGCGATCAATCCGATGGCGATCGCCGTCACCAGGTCCAGGAACACGGTCAACGCGAAGGTTATCACCATCACCAGCAGGTGTTCCCGCGGCATCTGGTGTACCCGCTTCACGAACCGCCAGTCCATGATGTCCCAGCCTACCTTCGTCAGGATCCCGGCCAGCACCGCGTGGGGTATCGCCTCCACGTATCTGCCCAGGCCCAGCACCAGCGCCAGCAGCACCCCCGCGCGGATCGCCCCCGATAGCTGGGTGTTCCCGCCGGACCGGATGTTCACCACCGTCCCCAGGGTCGCTCCCGCGCCCGGCAGCCCGCCGATCAGCCCGGCGATCATGTTGCCGATGCCCTGCCCGATCAGCTCCCGGTTCGGGTTGTGCCGCGTCCGCGTCAGAGAGTCCGCGATCAGCGATGTCAGCAGGCTGTCGATGCATCCCAGCAGCGCCAGCACCAGCGCCGGCTCCAGCGCGCCCAGGATGAACCCCACCGAGAACACCGGAAACTGCAGGTCCGGCAATCCCGTCGGCACGTCCCCGATGATCGGCAGGTCGTTCAGCCACAGGATACCCAGCGCGCAGCCCACGATCATCGCCGCCAGCGGCGCCGGCAGAATCTTCCGGAACGGCCGCGGCCACAGGATCCCGACCACCAGCGTCACACCAGCCACCGCCAGCGCGTGGAAGTTGACGTTGGTCACCACGCCCTCCAGCGCATCGACCGCCCCGATAACGCCTCCCACCGCCACCGGCGACCCTAGGAACGGCGCGATCTGCACGATCATTATGATCACGCCGATCCCCGTCATGAACCCCGAAATCACCGAGTACGGCGTGTACGCTACGAACCTCCCGATCCGCGCCAGCCCCAATGCCGCCTGCAAAAAGCCGGCCAGCATCACGATCGTGAACGCCTCCGCCAGGCTGTTCGCGTGGCTCGTTACAATCACCGCCATGGCGATGGCCATCGGCCCCGTCGGGCCCGAAATCTGTGATCGCGTCCCGCCGAACACCGAGGCGAAGAACCCCACCGCGATCGCGCCGTACATCCCGGCGGTCGGGCCCAGGCCGGACGCCACGCCGAATGCCAATGCCACCGGCAGGCCCACTACCGTACAAGTCAGGCCTCCGAAGATGTCGCCGCGGAGATTGTCGAGGGTGTAGTTGAATTTCACGGTTTGAGCAGCGTCACAACCCGGTCCAGTATCCTGTGGCCCACCTCATATTTGGTGAGCAATGGCAGCCTTTCGACCTCCATCTCGCGGTCAATCAGTACCACCCGGTTCGTGTCCACGCCAAACCCGCTTCCTTCTTCCGTAATATCGTTGGCTACTATCAGGTCCAACTCTTTGCGCCGCACTTTATCTGCGGCATTCGCCTCCAGGTTCTCGCTTTCGGCCGAGAACCCGACCCGTACGAAATTCCCTCTCGCCGTCGCCAGTATGTCCGTCGTCTTCTCCAGATCTATGGACATCTCGTCCGCGGCCGTCTTCTTGATCTTCTGCTCCGCCATCACCGCCGGCCGGTAGTCCGCCACCGCCGCCGCCATGATCAGCGCGTCCGACATCGGCGTCTCCGCCAGCACCGCGTCGCACATGTCCTGCGCCGACTTCACCCGTATCGTCCGCACCAGCGGCGGATCCGGCAACGCCGTCGGCGCCGTCACCAGCACCACCTCCGCACCCCGGTCCCGCGCCGCCTCGGCCACGGCGTATCCCATCCGTCCCGAGGAGTGATTCGTGATCACCCGCACCGGGTCGATCGCTTCCTGGGTCCCACCGGCGCTTACCACCACCTTCCGTCCGGCGAAGTCTCCGTCCTTCCCCAGCGCCGCCGCGATGTACCCCAGGAGATCCGCCGGCTCCACCAGCCTTCCTATTCCCATCAGTCCGGACGCCAACCGACCCGGCGCCGGCCCGGCCAGGAACACGCCCCGGCTGCGCAGCCGCGTGATGTTCTCCTGCGTCGCCGGATGGTCGAACATGTTGGCGTCCATGGCCGGCGCGACCAGCAGGGGCGCTTCGGTCGCGATCACCGTCGTCGTCAGCGGATCGTCCGCCAGGCCCCCGGCCAGCTTCGCGATGCAGTGCACCGTCGCCGGAGCGATGACGACGATATCCGCCCACCGCGCCAGCGCGACGTGCTCCACACTGTGCTCCGAGTCCGCGTCGAAGGTGTCCGTCACCACCGACCGGTGCGTCAGGCTGCGGAACGCCAGCGGTGTCACGAACTGTGTCGCACCATAGCTGAGGATCGTCTCAACGTTCGCCCCGGCCTGCACCAGCTTGCTCGCCAGGTCCAGCGCCTTGTAGCAGGCGATGCTCCCCGTCACCCCCAGAACGACGTTCTTGCCGGCCAACGCGGATTCCATCTCAGCTCACCCTGCTCAGCCCTGCGGCGCTGCTCGGTCCGGGAGCCCCAGCTGCGTTTTTGCGGTAGATGATGTCGAGCCCGATCAGCGTCAACTCCTGGTTGATGTCGTCGAACACCGGCGCGTGGTCCGAGATCACGGTTACCAGCCCGCCCGTGCCCACGACCTTGGCGTCCTCGCCGATCTCCGCCTTGAACCGTTCCACCATCGTGGTGACCAGCCCCGCATACCCGAGCACTATTCCCGATTGCAGCGACGTCGTCGTGTTCCGCCCCACCGCTTCCGTGGGCGCGACCAGTTCCACCCGCCTCAGCTGTGACGTGTTGTAGTACAACGCGTCCGCCGACAGGTTGATCCCCGGGGCGATCGCCCCGCCCAGGTACTCCCGGTCACGCGACACCGCGTCGAACACCGTCGCCGTACCCAGGTCCACCACGATCATCGGCGCGCCGTACAGTTCCACCGCCGCCACCGCGTCCACGATCCGGTCCGCCCCCACGTCCATCGGGTTGTCATAACGCACCGGCATCCCGAGGTCGATCTGCGACGTGACCTGCAGTGGCGTGACCCCGAAGAACCGTCGGCACAGATCCTCGAACATCCCCGTCAGCGGCGGTACCACCGAGCAGATGCACGCAGCCGTGATGTCCGTCGTCGCGATCCCCCGGAACTCCAGCAGGTTCTTCAGCAGGATCCCGTACTCGTCCGCCATTCGCCGTGAGTCCGTCGCCACCCGCAGCGTGGTCGCCAGCCGCTCCATTGGACTGGCCCCGTTTCCGATCCCCTCGATGGCGCCCCCGTCTCGGAACGCCCCGATGGTCACAGCCGTGTTGCCAATGTCGATCGTCAGCAGCATTTCAATCCAATTATCCAATGAGATTCAAAAACTCAACTCATCGGCGGCATTATAAATGTCAACTCCGTTCCCCGTAAACTGTTTTCAAATATGATGCCTACTCCCGCGTAAATTCCCAATTACTACTGTATCTGCCCAACGCCGCTCATCTTGAGCCCATCGAAGGATCAACGCGAGCTAATCGAAAGTGTCGCCATCCGCCATCGCGAGTTGCCGAGCGCGGTCGCAAGTTTGCTCGCGCTTATTCCTCGGCCCGGCGATCGCTACTTGCACTATGCGCGGCTGGTCAATACCGGCCACTCTCGCGTATTGGAACAACTTTCCGTCCGCCTCGCGCGACAGCATGCTTAGCGTCACCACCTGTTTGTTTCCCAGCAGCAGGTCCGCAAACGGCGCTGCTTGCGTGCCCACGTCTGGGTTCGTCGGAAACGCAAAGTCCAGACCTGGCGCGTTGGTGAACTCGATCCATTCCTACTCGTCGCTCACCCAGGATTCGGTAATTGTGCTGGAGTCGGCGACCTCCATCAGCGTCGCGTTGATTTCCGCAGGGGTCTTCCCCGCCTCCAGTGCCGCCGCGATGTAGTGCGCCGTCAACTTGGCTTCGGCGAGCATGTGCGCCGTTTCGTCTACGTCGGTGAATACCACTTAGTCATCGGATCCGCATCCCGCCGACAGTATTGTTGCCGGTGTTGCTATGGCCGGTGCGTAAAATACTCGCATTTTTAGCCTTCTCCCTCGCCCGTTCCACTCCTGTCCGGGGCCTTATTCGGTGCGATTTTATGCTAAAATCGCCGCTGAACCCCTACGGAGATGTGTAAATATGGCAAACATTGCACTGGTCCAGATCGTGAAGCAGGGTCGTGACGCCGTCGCCGCCTGGCGCGAAGAGCACTCCAACCAGACCATGGACCTCAACGCCTGCTACATGAGCCATGCCCGCATCCCCATGGTCAATCTACGGGGCGCCGATATGCGTGATGGTGACTTTATGGGCGCCATGATCCGCCGCGCCGACCTGTCCAACAGTTACCTCAACGATGCGCACTTTTACCGCGCGGATCTCCGCGAGACCAACCTCAGCCGCGCCATCGCCTCCGGCGCCAACCTGAGGGGCGCCGACCTGCGAAACGCCAACCTCTCCGGTGCCAATTTCGACCGCGCCACCCTTTCTGAGGCTAACCTGTCGGGAGCGGATCTCACCAACGTCAACTTGGACCGCGCCAACCTGGACCGCGCCAACTTTACCGGCGCGAACCTCACCGGCGCCAGCTTAAACGGCTCCAACCTGTCCCGTACCAACCTGTCGTCCTGCACGCTCAACGGGGCCGACTTCTACGAGGCCGTGCTCAACGACGTGGTCACCGGCGAGGCCGACTTCCGCAACTGCATCATTGGCTACACCGTGTTCCAGAACTGTGCCATGGATGCGGCCATCGGGCTGGAGGAGGTTCGACACGACGCCCCCAGCACCATCGGTCTTGATACCCTGCTCCGTTCCCGCGGCGCGCTTCCGCAGTCCTTCATCCTGGGTTCCGGGGTGCCCATCGTGGTGGCTGGTCTCCAGGACAGCGTTGCCGACGCGCCGGTGACCACCCTCGAAGTGCACATATCCTGCGCCAACGCCGACGTCCCCTTCGCCCGCCAGTTGGAAGCGAACCTGCGCGCCCAGGGAGTGCGCAGTTGGGTCTTCGCCGAGGGTTTTCGGGGCAACCCCCTGGTCGACCGCCGCGCCACCTCCGGCGAGGAGGAGATCGAGCGCTGGGTCCGTCACTACGACCGTCTCGTCGTGGTGTGCACCGCCGCCGGCCTCGATAGCGAGACCGTCCGCAACGACATCACCGCAGTCCGGGAAGCGCAGCGATCTTCGGATAGGTGGACCATGTTCCTCGTCGACGCCGATGGCGTCATGGGCACTGGCCGCAATCGTGCCGCCCGCCTCCTCACCGAGGAGTATCGTTTCTTCGACCTTACCGGCCAGTCCGACACCTCTGTGGAGTACCAGGCTGCTCTGGAAGACTTGATCACCAACCTCCGCGAGGACCATCCCGTAAGTGCCGGCGCCCCCCCTCGCCGCGAAATCGATCCTAATACTCTCCGGTTGTAACCGCTCCGACCTATCGGCGAACGCAAGGGGGCGGCCAACCGGTCGCCCCCTTGCTGTATCTTCAGACCCCGGCTTGGCGCTTCGGCCCGGATCCGACGGTCCCGACCATTGCGCTTCATCCTGTCAGCGCGATTCTCCGGCCGGACCGCCTGCCCGCTACCGCTTCCATTCTGGTGGTTTCAGCCTGGCTCATCGCTTACCGGAATGGCGGCGCGTAGATTTGGCCTCCCTTGGGACAGTTTTCGCATGGAGCATCGGCCCACAACGCGTTCCGGCTCCCGGGAGGGCGGGGCACCCCCAGTCCTCCGGAACCGAAATGTCGGTCGTATACCTCGCCGTAGTTGCCCAACTCCCGCACCACGTCCCGTGCCACCGTCTGGCTCAGGCCGAGGCTGTCCTGTCCCCAGGAACCCTCGAACCCCAAAAGGCGGTCCACCTTGGTGTTGCCCGTGCTCGCGGTGGGCGCGTTTCCGGAGTTGATGTCGTACGCCTCAGCATAGATCAGTATGCCGATCACCGACTTGACGACATCAAACCACTGGTCGTCGCCGTGAGGCACCACCAGGCTGATCGACTCTTCAGAGATCGTTTCCGGCAGTATGACGTGCTCGTCCTCCGCTCCACCGGCCGCAATGATCGCGCCTTTCAAAAAGGTGCGGTCGGTGGTGTAGGCGTCGCATTGCCCGGCCACGTAGGCGACGAGGGAAACCTCGATCGTCTCGAAGGTCACCACGTTCATGTTGAGTTCGTTCTGGCGGTTGAAGTCCTCCAGGTTCAACTCCGTGGTGGTCCCCTGCGCCACGCATACCGACGCCCCTTGCAGCTCGTACGCGCTGGTGATCCCGAGCGCTGACGGCACGGCGAATCCCTGTCCGTCGTAAAGGGTGGTGTGGACGAAGTTACCTCCTCAGGTTGCATCCCGGCTCGTGGTCCACGTATTCACCCACGCCAGGATGTCAATCTCGCCCGATGCAAGAGACGGGCCGCACCCAGCGCGGACCCGATGATCCGGAATTCTACTGCTCCGGGATGGTTGAACACCGCCACTGCCACCGCCCGGCACAGATCGATCCCAAAACCGTCGTTCTCTCCATCCTGATTTAGGAACCTGTACCCCGCTACGACCTTGGTCGTCCCGCAAATGATGTGTCCCCGCTGTCTCACGTGGTCCAGGCGCGCTCCACCCTGGTTGGACGTGCTCGTGTTCGTGGTCTCTATGCCCGTGACCGGTGCGGTTTCACGCGCCTCTTTCGCCGGCATTGTTTCCACTTGAGTTGCGGAACTGCAAGCGGCAACTGCCAGGATCGCTATCGATAAAATGATCATTGCTGGTAGCTTGAAGGCTGCTGTCATCGCTGTTTCCTCGCCCAGCATGATGCTTGGTGCAATCTGGTGTCCGGCGCCGCTCTGAAAACGCAACAGGGGGAAGGCAATTGCCTTCCCCCTGTTTGACCGTTCCGAAGAACTGGCCGATTTGGCAGGCTACATCGAATTAGATGTAGTCTTCCTCCTCGTACATCATGTCGACGTTGTCGGTGCTCTGGTTGAGACCGCGGACCACGTGGGCCCGGAACTCCTGGAGCATGTCGTCGCTGACTTCGTTGCCATTGGAGCGGGCGGCGTCCTTCAACTGGTCAAAGGCCCATTCGCCGGTGTCGCCGTGAGGCATGTCGAAGAAGCCGGGCTCGAAGATGGGGAGCTCGCCGGGGCCGAAGTAGCCCTTGCCCTCGATGTTGTAACCTTCGAGGTCGTGGGTACCCTTGCCGAGAACCTGGCCGGTGGCAGCGTAGTGCTCCATGGTGGCCTGCATGCCGTACTTCTGGATCGGGCAGACCTTCATGCACACGCCACAGCCGAGATAGCGAGCCATGACGGGGCGGCAGCGCTTGAAGTAGAGCTTGTTCTTCTCAATTCCGCGCCACCAGATCTTGTCGCGCATCAGGGCGCGGCCGGGGCAGCGGTTCACGCAGACCTGGCACACCTGGCAGAAGGCGTGGATGCCGTAGTCGACGGGCTCGTCATGGGTGACGTTGGCGTCGGTGGTGATCATCATGATGCGGCAGCGTGAGCCGACGTGGGGGGTCAGCAGGTAGCCGCAGGCGCCCAACTGGCCGAGACCAGCAGCAACGAACATCGGGATGTAGGGGCCAGTGTTGTCGTTGGGGCTGTGAACCTGGGCGCGGTAGCCGAGGCCGCGAATGAAGTTGCCTAGCTCCAAGCCGGCAGCGCCTTCCGTCCGATAGGTGCTGGAGTGCACAATCTCGGCGTCAATGCTGGGGATGGTCTGGGTGGGCTCGAAGTCCTGTTCGTAGGCCAAGCAGACGACGTGGGGGAAACGGACCCAGTCCTTCTTGCTCTGGTACACGTAGCGGATGTCAAAGGCGGTGATGCCGACTTCGACGAAACCGAGCTCGCGGGCGCGCTGCTTGATGGCTTCGGAGACGTCCTGGCCGGTGGACTCGGTCGTGGGCTCCAACTCACCAGTCAGGCGGGCTGCCATAACCAAGTTGCGATTGAGCTTGTCGTGTTCCTTGCGGATCTCACGCATCTCGGCGTGCTGGTCGCGCATGGTGTTGGCCCAGTCGCGGGAAGCGCGCTCGGTGATGTTCATGGTCTCGACAGGATATTCCCGGGAGTACCAGTCAACTTCGCGCTGGTTCATGGGGATGCCAGGGGTAGTTTCGAGTTCTTCCGGCACCGGTATGGTGACAGGGGTGTCGCCCAAGTACTTTCCGGGTCGTCGAACCTCGTGTCCGATCGTTAGCATATCCTCCTCCTTCGTTGGACTGCGTAGATACGCACAATTTCCCGGAAGGTTACTTCCCCGGTTCAATAATGTCAATACTTCGCGCCTTGGATAATCATATTCCATTGTTTGATGATGTTTATTTCTACAGATTGCGATGACCTTTTGAGGACGCGCAGCAACGCCGCCGCAACTGTGCGTGGCATCCCGAGGGCCCCGCCAGCGCGCCCTGCTCACCAGGAGCGGGGCACCGTCAGAAAGAGGTAGTTAAAGGCGGCGCCGTTCGGGGAACAATCGGGGCCGATAGGATGACGGCCCGAGGGCAGGCGCCCCGGAATGCGAATGATCGCTAATCCGCTGCGCCGATTTGTGCCTCAACCCGCAGCGCATCCCTTAGGTAGCGACCGGTGTGACTTTCCTCGACTTGTGCGAGCATCTCCGGTGTACCGCAGGCCAGGAGGTTGCCGCCCAGATGACCCGCGCCAGGGCCCAGATCAATGATCCAGTCGGAATTTTTGATTAGGTCCAGGTTGTGCTCGATGAGAAACACCGAGTTGCCCTGGTCGACCAGCCGGTGCAGGACTCGCAGAAGGGCCGCGCAGTCCTCAAAAGACAGGCCAGTGGTGGGTTCGTCCAGGAGGTATAGCGTGCGCCCCGTGGCGCGACGGGATAGTTCCGTAGCCAGTTTGACCCGTTGTGCTTCCCCTCCGGAGAGGGTCGTGGCCGGCTGCCCCAGGCGGATGTAGCCCAATCCCACGTCCCGCAGTGTTTCCAGCTTGCTGCGTATGCGTGAGTAGTTCCAGAAGAAGTCCAGTGCCGTTTCAACGGTCATCGCCAGCACGTCGGCGATTGATTGGTCGCGCAGGGTCACCTCCAGCGCCTCCCGGTTGTAGCGGCGACCCTGGCAAACCTCGCATGGCACGGTGACGTCGGGTAGGAACTGCATCTCTATTTGAATATAGCCTTCGCCCTGGCACGCTTCGCAACGGCCGCCCTTGACGTTGAAAGAGAAACGACCTGGCTTGTAACCCCGAATTCGTGCCTCGGGCAGCGTCGCAAACAACTCCCGAATGGGGGTGAACGCGCCGGTGTATGTCGCCGGGTTGCTGCGAGGGGTCCGCCCGATGGGGGACTGGTCGATGTTCACCACCTTGTCGATGTGCTCGATGCCGGTGACCTCGTCATGCTCGCCGGGACGGTCCCGGCCCTGGGCAACGACCTGCGCCAGCCGTTTGTACAGTATGTCGTACACCAGGGTACTCTTCCCGCTTCCGGACACCCCGGTAACGCAGCCCAACAGGCCCAGCGGAAACTCCACGTCTACGCTCTTGAGGTTGTTCTCTCTTGCCCCCACGACAGCGATTGATTTGTCGTTTCCCGGCCGTCGTTCTTCCGGGACGGGAATACGTTTGCGGCCGCTGAGGTACGCTCCAGTGAGCGACGCTTCATTTGCCATCACCTCGGCCACATTGCCTGTGGCCACGATATGGCCGCCGTGCTCTCCCGCGCCGGGTCCGAGGTCAACGATGTGGTCGGCGGCCCTCATCATTGCGTCGTCGTGCTCCACCACAATCACGGTGTTGCCCATATCGCGCAGCCGGGTCAAAGTCCCGATGAGCCGATGGTCGTCGTGGGGATGCAATCCGACGGTGGGTTCGTCGCAAACATACAGTACCCCGGTAAGCCCGCTGCCGATTTGGGTGGCCAACCTGACACGCTGGGCTTCTCCTCCGGATAACGTGCGAGCGGTGCGGCTCATCGTCACGTAGTCCAGTCCGATGCTGTCCAGGAAATGCAGGCGACCGTCGATCTCTTTGAGGATTTGGTCAGCGATGACCATCTCCCGTTCGGTCAGCGTGACCGCGATATCGGCAACAGCGGGTCGTCCATTCTTGCGGGACCGGCGGGTCTTGGACTTGTCGCCGTTTGTGGCGGTTTTCGCGTCGGCGATATCAAGTGTCTGTTCCGGGAGATGCCCATTGCTGCCGTCGTTCCCGTTGTTCGATCCATTGCGGGAAGGCACGTCGCCGGGCTTGATGCTGCGAACCCAACGTAGCCCTTCCCCGATGGTGAGGCCGGTGACCTCCATTATGTTCCGCCCGCAAACCAGCACGCCCAGCGCTTCCGGTCGTAGACGGGCACCCTCGCAGGAGCGGCAAGCCCGCTGGGCCATGTACCGCTCGATCTCACCGCGCGTGTGGTCCGACTCGGTGTCCCGGTAGCGACGCTGCAGGTTGGGGATCACCCCCTCGTAGGTGGTGTTCCAGGCATAGGTGCGGCCCCGGCCGGTGCGGTGGCGCACTTTCACCTGCTGCTTGCCGGCGCCGTACAGCACGGTGTTGACCTGCTCGTCGGTCAGTTCCCGCACCGGAACGTGTGGTGAGAAGTCGAACTCTCCAGCCACCGCCTCCATCATGCTGGCGTACCAGGCGTTGGCCGCTCCGGACCGCGCCCACGGCACGATGGCTCCTTCCAACAGCGAAAGGGACCGGTTTTGAATGACCAGCGACGGATCAACCTCCAGCTGATAGCCAAGGCCGGTGCAAGTTGCGCACGCGCCGTGGGGACTGTTGAAGCTGAAGGTGCGCGGTTCGATTTCGGGCAGGCTGATGCCGCAGGCGACGCAAGCGAACTGCTCGCTGAAAACCAGGTCGTCCTCGCCCTCTCGTCCTACAGTGAGGACCCCTTCACCCTCCCGTAGAGCGGTTTCTACCGATTCAGTGACGCGGCTGGATTCGGTGTCGCCTCGAATTATGAGGCGGTCAACCACGATGTCGATGTAGTGCCACTTCTGCTTGTCCAACGCCAGGGTGTCGGTTTCCTCGACCAGCATCACCTCGCCGTTGACTCGGACGCGGACAAACCCGCCCCGGCGGGCAGCCTCGAAAACCTCCCGGTGCTCGCCCTTTTTGCGCCGTATTTTCGGCGCCAGCAGCGTGATGCGGGACGCCTCGGGCAGGCCCAGGATGGCATCGACTATCTGCTGGACGGTCTGGCGGGCCACCGGGTTGCCGCACTTGGGGCAGTGGGGCTTACCAACCCTGGCGAACAGCAGGCGGAGGTAGTCGTAAATCTCGGTAACAGTGCCTACCGTCGAGCGAGGGTTGTGCGAAACGCCCTTCTGGTCGATGGAAATAGCCGGCGACAGTCCCTCGATGTAATCGACGTCGGGTTTGTCCATGCGCCCCAGGAACTGGCGGGCGTAGGCGGACAGAGACTCCACGTACCGGCGCTGGCCTTCAGCGTAGATGGTGTCAAAAGCCAGGCTGCTCTTTCCGGATCCGGAAACGCCGGTGATCACCACCAGCCGGTCCCGGGGGATCGTAACGTCTACGTTCTTCAGGTTGTGCTCACGAGCACCCTTGATGAAGATGACTTCCTGCGGCATAAAAACCTTACCGGATCAGGTTAGTTGAACGGGCTGGCTGGTGCGCGCTGGCGTTGAGGTGGCTTGCCCGGTTGCCCGCATCCAGTATCCTCCAGGACCCTTTGCCTTGCAGACGATGCTGCGCCGGCGGGGGCAGGGGTAGTTTTGACTATTCCAATTCTACCAAAGGGTCGTTGGCGTTGACGGAATCCAGAGGTTGCACAAACACGGCCTTTACCACGCCGTCGCGGTGGGCCAGGATGCTCTGCTCCATCTTCATCGCTTCCACCACGCATACCTCGTCGCCGGCCAAAACGGTATCGCCGGGACGCACCATGACTGACATGACCCGACCTGGCATGGGCGAGCGCAGGATGTCGTCGTCCACCGACGCCCCCGACCCTGTGGGTGTCGCGGTGGGAGCTTCCGGTATGGTGAGACCGCCAGCCGGTCTCCCGCGACGTGGAGGCGACGGAGCCGAACTGATATCAAGGTCGACGTCGAAACTCTCTCCGTCAACGGTGACTTGAACGGGGGACCGGGTCAGGTCGCCGACCTCAACGGTGTACCACTGGTCACCGACACGTACTCTGATGGTGGTCAATCTACCAGGATCCACTACCTAGCCGCGATCGGAACAGCTCACGACGGCCCTGCGTGCGCCAGCGCGAACCGTGGTCAACGGCTGATGCTCCCGCCTGACCCTGAGCCGCGTAAACCGCGGCGGCGCCGATTGCTGCCGCCAGAGCGCGCGGATCGAGGCTCGGCGCAGAAGCGCCGGAACTCGCACTATGGGTGGTGTTGGTCCCGTTGCGGTGCACGCTGGGTTTGGCGTCTTTGGCTTCGAGCCGTCGCTCAAGAATGGTAGGAAGAGTCCCGGTATGGTATCCGCCCGAAACGAACTCCGGGCTGGCTAGCACGTCTCGCAGTAGGGGGATGTTTGTGCTCACGCCTTCCAGTCGAAAATCCTCCAGGGCGGAGTCCAGAGTGGAGATTGCCGCGTTCCGATCCTGCCCCCAAGCCATTACTTTTGCCAGCAGCGGTTCGTAGTGTAGCGAAACCTCGTACCCGACGCAAAGGGCAGTATCCACACGCACGTTTTCACCTTGAGGAAGATGAACGTCGGTAACCACACCGACGTTGGGAAGGCAGGAATCTGGATCTTCCGGATACACTCGAGCCTCGATTGCGTGGCCGTTGGCCGAGATATCACCCTGGCGGATATTGAACGGCATGCCGGCGGCCGACTGTAACTGGAGTTCGACGATGTCCCTTCCGGTTAGCAGTTCGGTCACGCCGTGTTCCACCTGCAACCTTGGGTTCATCTCCAGGAAGTAGAAGTGTCCGTCCGGGGTGACCAAAAATTCTACGGTACCGGCGTTCGTATAGCCGACTTCCCGCCCAAGTTGCCGGGACAGACGCCCAATCTGCTCCCGGATCTCCCGGGGCAACTTGGCCGATGCCGGCGTTTCCTCGATCAGCTTCTGGTTGCGACGCTGGATGGAGCAGTCTCGCTCGTGTAGGTGGAGTACGTTGCCGTACTGGTCGGCAATCAGCTGCACCTCTATGTGCGATGCGCCTTGCAGGTATCGCTCGTAAAACAAGCTGGAATCGGCGAAGGCTGCCTGGGCAGTCTTTCGGGTTCGTTCGATGATGGGCTCCAACTCAGCCATGGAGTGGACCACGTGGATGCCAATGCCGCCGCCGCCGGCGATGGCCTTGACCATCATGGGAAATCCCAGTTCCCACGCCTTAGCGATGGCTTCGTCGTCGCTGACGGGCTCCTCCGTACCCGGCATAACCGGCAGACCGGATTTTCGCGCCACGCGCCGGGCGGAAAGTTTGTCGCCCATCTGATTGAGCACTTCTTCGCCTGGTCCGATGAAAACGAGCCCTTCTTCCTTGCAGCGCCGTGCTAGTTCGCTGTTCTCAGACAGGAAACCATATCCTGGGTGCACGGCTTGTGCGCCGGTGCTGCGGCACGCGCCAAGAACGGCGTCAACGCTGAGGTAGGAATCCTTTGCCGCGGCCCCACCGATGCATACCGACTGATCGGCCATCCTCGTGTGAAGGCCCCCAGAGTCTGCTTCAGAATATACGGCCACAGTCGCGATGCCCATGCGCTGGCACGTACGGATGATGCGAGCGGCTATCTCGCCGCGATTCGCCACCAATACCTTGTCGAACATACATTCACTCCCAAAACACTCCCACCACGCCTTTCCGGCGGAGACAGCTCGTCATCGCGAACAATGAAGGTTATGTATGGCAGGGCCCGACCATGGGTTTATGACCCAAGAAACGGGTCCCAGAAGCGCCGTACCAATTTCTGCCACTGTCAATTTATGCGCCCGATCGAATTTCGAGCACTTCACATAGTTTGTATGTCACGGACTTTTACGCTATTGGTCGTTAGCAGGTCAATACCCGGCGCAACGACATTCAGGCAAATTTTGCGGTTTCCAAAAATTCCTGAGACTTCACCCTGCGGTCCAGCCAGTACTGTAACGTTGCAGTCAGCAGCTCACGTACCTCGCGCTCCAGCGTAGGCGGAACAGCCACCTCGGGTAGTGCTCCGACTGATTCCGTACGATGCAGGAGCCGCAGCAGTTTCAGCGCCGACAACGACAGCGGGCGCACCACCACGTCAGTGGGGCCGCATTCCGTGCACAAGGTTCCGCCAACTCCGGAGGCGAACCGGTGACGGTCGGGTTCCAGGTCCTCGCCGCATTCCACGCAGTGATAGAGTTCAGGCATAAATCCGGACAGCCCGAGCAGTTGCAGGTCGAAATAACGCAGGACGAGGGCGTGATTTTGGGCGGCACCCAGGGCTTCCAGGGTCTGCACGGCAAGACCGAACAGTTCCGGGTTGGCGACGGACAAGGCGCTGAACCCATCGAGGAGCTCAGCGACGTACAGCCCGCGAGCCGAATTCTCGTAACCGTTCTTGACGGCGGCAAACGCGTCGACTACTTCGGCTTCCACGACATGGTCCATGGAACGGCCGCGCGCCACAGATACCCGCACCAGCGTGAGCGGCTCCAGATGGCCCATCAACTTGCTGGTAAGGCGTTGCGCTCCCCGTGCCAGCAATTCCAACTTGCCGTACTCACGCGTGTACATCACGGACAGCAGGTCGGCTTCGCGCACCGGCGATCTGCGCAGGGTTAAGCCGAGAGCGCGATAGGTTCGGGGCGAGGTCATCACTCAGGCCGCGACACTATTCCAGGGGGCTGCGGCCGGCGAGGGCCCGGCTCAACGTGGTCTCGTCCGCGAACTCCAGCGAACCCCCGACAGGAAGTCCCCGGGCAAGGCGCGTGATTCGGATGCCGGTACCGGCCAGGCGGCGGTTGATGAAGTCAGCGGTTGCGTCCCCTTCCAGCGTTGGATTGGTGGCCACTATTAGTTCCAGCAGCGGGTTGTCGCCATTGCTCAGGCGTTCAAACAGTTGCGGGAGGTGAATGTCTTCCGGACCAACTCCGTTGAGTGGAGAAAGGACCCCATGGAGCACGTGGTACAACCCTCGGTAGGCGCGTGTTCGTTCCAGAGCTACGAGATCGCGCCGCTCTTCCACCACGCAGATCTGCTCCTGGTTACGTTGGGGATTGGAGCAGATCTCGCAGGGCGACGCATCAGTAAGGTTGCGGCACTGGTCGCAAAACAGCAGGCTTTCCCTGGCCTCCATGATTGCGTCGGCCAGCGATCTGGCCTCTTCTGCCGGCAGCCGGATGATGTGGTCGGCGATGCGCTGGGCGCTCTTGGGGCCGATGCCGGGCAACCTGTTGAGCTCGTCGATGAGCCGGCTAAGGGATCGTGCAGTGCCGGGGTTATATTCGCTGACCATGATGAGGGCAACTGCCGCCGTCGGTTACCGAGGCGAGCGGTGCGGAGGGTTTATCCGGTGGGTTGCGGCTCCGATGGCAGTCGGGCTTGGTTCTCCTATTAGAACCGGCAGCCCGCCGCACCCAGGAGTCCGCGATCGAGGATACCTAGAACAACCCGGGAATATTCATGCCGCCCGTCACCGCTCCCATCTTCTGCGCGGCCAGTTCCTGGGTCCGGTTGGAGGCGTCGTTCACCGCGGCGGCAACGAGGTCCTGCAACAGATCGATGTCTTCCGCGGCCTCCGGCTCGATGATCACCGAGGTAACTTCCTGCTTGCCGGTCATGGTCACGCGCACGACACCACCTCCAGCGGAACCTTCGACGCTCATCTCTTCCAATTCCTGTTGGGCCTTGGCCAACCGGTTCTGCAATTGCTGGGCCTGGCGCATCATCTTGCGGTTCATCATGGTACGTACGGAGCCTCCTGCTAGTTTTCCTCGATTGGACGCGCTCCCAGGCCGATGGCGGTGCGGTATAGAGGGCTGTCCTGTACCGAATTACGTGCCGGGCGCTCACCGTCACCGTTGGCGCCGGCCAAGGTCACAGTAAACGGATGGCGCTCGCCGAAATACTGTTCGATAGCCTGCTCAATAGTATCACGAACCCGTGGGTCGTTGAGTTCTTCCTGCATTCGGTCCAGATTGGCGGCGTTGGTGAAGGGCAACACCAGGGTCACGGCATCATCTGACAGGTGGACGCTGTTGGGACGGCAATCCCGCAGCAGAGCGCCCAGACTATATTTGCTGCCCTTGACACGGCCCAACTGCCTGACCGCCTGTTCCCATTGCCCTTGGAGGCTGTCCGGTGAGACCGCCGGCATGTTCGACCGCGCCGGAGTCTCGGCATTGACGGGCGGCGATGGCCGCGCCGGCGGTGCGGCGGCGGGCCGGGATTCACGAGCCGGCGGGCTGGCAGGTGGAGCTTCGCGCCGAGGCGCGCGGGACGTTTCGGGCGGCGTGGATTGGGTCGATGCAGCGCGCTGTGGGACTTCGACGACGATGTCTTTCCGGCTGATCTCGGCTGCCGCGATTTCCAGCGGCAGTGTGGACGGAGCGTCGTACCGCAGGTTGGCCTCGCCCCAGATTCGAACCGCCCGCAATATTATCGAAGAGTCATGTTTCTGCGCCTCCGCTTTGAGGCTGGACAAGGTGTCTGGCGGGAGGTCGAGGGTGTCGCCGGCGTCCCACGACAGCAGCAGTATGGAGCGCAGGATATCCAGTGTTTGCCGGTGCAACTGGCGTGGCTCACCGCCTTCCCAAACTACGACATTGATAGTCTCCAGCGAACCGGATGTGTCTCCGGCCAGCAGCTTCTGTGCCAGGATCAGGTAGGCGTCGCTGCGAACCAGTCCCAGGGCTTCTTCGACGTCGCGCAGTGTTACTTCCCGATCCACCGATACCGCCAATTGCTCCAGCATGTTCAGGGCGTCCCGCATGGAACCGCCGGCGTTGCGCGCCACCATGCGAAGAGCGTCTGGTTGGATCGCAACCCCTTCCTGATCGGCAATGTATGCCAGCCGGTCGTAGATGGTCTGGCCCGGCAGGCGGCGGAAATCGTAGCGTTGGCAGCGCGAGACAATAGTGGGGAGGATGCGGTCGGCTTCGGTGGTGCACAGGATGAATATTACGTGGGCCGGTGGCTCTTCCAGGGTCTTGAGGAAAGCGTTTGAAGCCTCGCGGGTGAGCATATGGGCTTCGTCGATTATGTAGACCTTGCGCCTATTCTGCGCCGGCTGGAAATGGACCTTGTCGCGTATCTCCCGAATCTCTTCCACGCCGCGATTGCTGGCTGCGTCCAGCTCGATGATGTCCAGGTTGCGACCCTCGTTGATGGACACGCAGATGGCGCACTGATCGCATGGGTCGCCGTCCCGCGGGTCCAGGCAGTTTATGGCTTTGGACAGGACCCTGGCGGTGGTCGTTTTACCGCTGCCCCGGGTACCGCAGAACAAGTAGCTGTGGCTGACCCGCCCCTGCATCACGGCCTGCCGGAGCGTGTTGCCCACGTGATCCTGGCCCGCCAGGTCTGAGAACGTTCCTGGCCGCCACTTGCGGTAAAAAACTTGGGACGAGGTGGTCATCAGAATGGTCTCGATGGCTCCGTCAGGGCGATGGGGTCACGGGTGCATTATAAATATAAACCCGGCGGATATGGGGGCGCCACGGTGCCGGGTTTCCTGTGAGTGCAGTTGGGGGTTTCCTGCCAGGCTGGCCGTGGCCCGAAACAACCCGCATTGACACCCGCCGGCCCCCTGCTTACACTCACGGCGACGCGCCAGCACCATTCCAGGAGGGACCGGCAATGCCCGACCTACCAGAACTTTTCCGACAGGTCGACGAGGCCCAGGACGACATTGTTGCCCTCGAACAGGCACTGGTGCGCATCCCGTCGGTGAACACGGGGTTCATGCCCACCGGAGATGAGACTCCCGTGTGCGAACTGGCGCGGGACTTCCTTGCCGAGGACGGCGTCGAGTCGGAGATCTTGGAATCGGCGCCCAACCGGGGCAACCTGATAGCGCGGCTGGAGGGGCGGTCCGGGAATGCGGGCTTGATGTTCATGTCCCACACCGATGTCGTCCCGGTGGAGGACGACTCGAAGTGGCGGTTCCCTCCTTTCAGCGCGACCATTGCAGACGGCCGCGTATTTGGACGTGGCGCGTCGGACTGCAAAGGGCTGCTCACCGCCCAGTTGATGGCGGTCCGCATCCTGAAGCGCAACGGTATAGAACTGGAGGACGGGCTGATACTGGCTGCCGGCGCGGACGAGGAACACGGAGGCCGGTACGGGTTCGGCTGGCTGGCCGACAACCATCCCGAGAAACTGGCGGCTCCCTATGCGGTGAACGAGGGTGGCGGCACTCCCATCGAAGCGGCGGGTGCGCTAACCTACGTGCTGGGTGTGGGAGAAAAGGGCCGGCTCCAGGTCGAGATAGATGTCAAGGGGACCAGTTCTCATGCGTCCATGCCCTGGCAAGGTACCAATGCCCTGTATCGGCTGAGCCGTGCGCTATCCTCCATCGAAGGCTTTGAGGCTGACCGGGACACCTCGGGGACTATTTTCGACCACCTCTCAACCTTCGCCATCGAGCACAGGCCTTCTGCAGAGAACGTGGACGACATCATCGCTGAGATTGAGCCTGACAACCCACGCTTTGCGTCCATGCTGCGCGCCCTGTCGCGCATGACGTTGACTCCCACCATGGTCCGGGGCGGCATCAAGTCCAACAGCGTGCCCGAATCCATCCGCCTGACCTGCGACGTGCGCACGCTGCCGCACCAGGATGACCAGTACGTGAGGGAGCAGTTGGACGAAGTCCTGGCGGATGTCCCGGGCGTTACCTACGAGATTGACTACATGGCGCGGCCCAATTCGTCGCCGTTCGATTCCGCGCTTTCCCAGAGCATCCGCAGGGTCACCGCCCAGGCACTGCAGAGGGACGACATCCAGTGGGTGCCGGCGATCAGCAACGGGTTTACCGACTCACGATTCACCCGGCCCCTAGGCACGGTTACTTATGGTTTTTCCGGTTCCCATCCGGACGACGACCCGATGCTCAACTACACCCACGGCACCAACGAGTCGGTGGGCATCAGGAGTTTGGTGAGCGGGACCAAGATCATGCTGGGCCTGGCGTGTGACATGCTGGCGGTGAAATAGCATGGGGTACGACCACCTGCGTATCGACCGCGACGACCAGATCGCGGTGGTTACCCTGAGGCGGCCTGAAAAGCTAAACGCCATCGACCGGCACCTGCACGCAGAGATGATGGCGGCTTGCGTCGAACTGCGGGATGACGACAGCGTACGAGCCGTGATCTTTACCGGCGAAGGCCGCGGGTTCTGCTCCGGAGCCGATCTTACCGGCACTCGCCCCAATGAAGAGCACGCCAGCCGTGGCGAGCGTCTAGACGAGTACAACTGGGTAGGCCGACAGGCTCTGATGGTGTACCGGGACCTGAACAAGCCAACGATCGCAGCGGTAAACGGCGTGGCCGCCGGCGCCGGAATGGGTCTGGCGCTGGCGTGCGACATGCGGGTTGGCTGCGAAAACACTCGCTTCAAGACAGTGTTCATAGAACGCAGCCTGAGCCCAGATTCGGGTCTGTCCTACTTCCTGCCGCGCATCGTTGGGGCGAGCCGGGCATTTGACCTCGTGTTCACCAGCCGCACGGTGGATGCCGAGGAATCTTACCGTCTGGGGCTGCTGGACCGCCTGACGACGGCCGACAATCTGCTGGCGAATGCGAAAGAGCTGGCGAGACAGATTGCCTCCTGGCCGCCGGTTGCTATGCAGATGTCAAAAAGGGCGTTGCAGCGCAGCCTGGACACGACATTGGAGGACCAACTCCAGTACGAAACGCACGGCATAGTGTTTGCCCGGCGTGCGCCGCACGACGTGGCCGAGGCGGCAGCGTCGTTCCGCGAACGCCGTCCTCCTGTGTTCACGGGCGAATAGAGGTCGGTGACGGTCAGGGGGGCCTGAACGAAAATTTGCATGGCGCCGCCAACGACGCCTCGCTTGGCTTGAGACGTCCGGATCAGACAGTTAGTGCAGGAGGTGCATGATGCCAGCAGGAGATTGGGGAGATATCTACAAGGAATTGGGAGCGGTGCCGGTCATCAATGCCACCGGCAGTGTAACCATGCTGGGCGGCTCCACTCCGATCCCGGAAGTCCGGGAGGCGATGGCGCAGGCGGATGGAGCGTACATCCCGCTCATGGAGTTGCAGGAAGCGGCGGGCGCGGCTATCGCCCGAATGGCGAACGTGCCGGCCGCCTACATCACCTCGGGCGCGGGTTCGGCCCTCATGCTCGCCACGGCAGCCGCCATGGCCGGGGATGACGACGACCGGATTCAGCAATTGCCCAACACCGAGGGGATGAAGAACGAAATCCTGATCCAGACCCGTCAAAGGTACTGGTACGACCGCTGCCTGGAACTTGCCGGCGCCAAATTGGTCATGTTCGGGTCGGAGGAGCAGACCACCCGCGAGGACCTGGAAAGCGCCATCGGACCCAACACCGCCGCCGTGCACTACTACGCCGTGGAGCAGGAGTACGATCCCGACGCGCTGTCGCTGGAGGACACCATCGCCATCGCCCACGCCCAGGGCGTGCTGGTAACGGTGGACGCGGCGGGCCAGATATATCCGTTGGAGAACTTCGGCAAGTACGTCAGGATGGGCGCCGACTTCCAGTGCATAGCGGCGAAGTACATGGGCGCGCCGCAATCCACGGGACTGGCATTGGGTTCTGAGGAGATGATCCGGAAACTAGGGCTGCAGGCTTTCGCCAGCTACGAGGGCCGACGGGTACGCGGGGTCGGACGCCCGCAGAAGGTTGACCGCCAGGAGATGATTGGCGCGGTGGCAGCGGTCCGGGCCTGGATGACGTTGAACCACGAGGACCGGCTGGCCGACGCGGAACGGCGGACCCGTGTCATTCTCGGCGCCGTTGATGGCGTCGCCGGATTGAAGGCCGAGATGATCGATAACGTCATCGGCCACCAACCCTACGGGCTCAACATTCGAGTGGATTCGACTGTCGCTGGCTTCGACATCTACGAACTGCGGGACCGCCTCAAGGGAGGAGACCCGCCGATCTGGACGCGAGTTCGGGATGGAGAGGACTGCATCACCATCCACATGTTTGGGCTCAACCCTGGGGAGGATCACATCGTCGGGGAGCGGATTGCGGCTTTGTACCGCAAGTAAGCGATCAACGAGCTGATCATGCCTTCTTACTCCGTGGCGGTTGATGTCGGTGGGACTTTCACCGACATCGTGCTGTGTGACACGTCGTCCAACGCCCAGTGGGTCCACAAGACCCCATCCACGCCGAACGACCCGTCGGTCGGGTTCATGACGGGACTCACTGAGATTCTAACGACCAACGGCGTTGGCGCGAGCGAAGTGGCCCGCATTTTCCACGGCACCACCATCGCGACCAACTCCGTTCTGGAAAACCGGGGAGCGCCTGTAGGTTTGCTGGTCACCGAGGGGTTCCGATACGTACTGGAAATTGCGAGGCACGGGACGCCTCGTCTAGCCAACCCGAATTCCTGGGTCAAACCCCAGCGTCCGGTGCGTCCCCGCGATTGCCTTGAGGTGAAAGAGCGCACGGCTTTTGACGGTGAAATCCTTGTGCCGCTGGACGAGGTGGCGGTGCGTGAGGCGGCGGGGCATTTCGCGCGCGAAGGAGTGGTGGCCGTGGCGGTGGCTTTCCTCCATTCGTACGCCAATCCGGCCCATGAACGGCGCGCCAGGGAGATCCTGCAGGAAGAACTGCCGCAGGCAGCAGTCTCGCTGTCCTCGGAGGTCTTGCCGGTGTACCGGGAGTACGAGCGCGCCATCACCACCGTGCTGAATGCCTACGTCACGCCGCAGGTTAGTAGCTATATCGACAACCTGCAGAGTTCGCTGCGGAGGTTCGGAACCACAGCGTCGCTGTCGATTATGAAATCCAACGGAGGCATCATCGGCGCAGATACCGCCATCCAGCAGCCGGTTTACACCGCCCTGTCCGGGCCGGCCGCCGGCGTGATAGCTACCCTCCAGATAGCCGAGGCCACTGGAGTCGAAAATTGCATATCCTTCGACATGGGCGGCACCAGTACCGACGTGTCCCTGGTGCAGGACAGACAACCGGGCCTGACGCTGAACGGCCGACTGGGAGACTGGCCAGTGCAGTTGCCCATGCTGGACATCGCGACCATCGGTTGCGGCGGCGGGAGCATCGCCGAGGTTTCCCCGTACGGCAGCCTGACAGTGGGTCCGGCCAGCGCGGGGGCGGAACCGGGTCCGGCCTGCTACGGCAGAGGATCGAACCGTGCCACCGTTACCGATGCGAACCTGGTCCTGGGACGCGTCAGTTCCAGCATTGCCGGCGGGCAGCTGACACTGGATACCGAAGCCGCGGCCAATGCGATTGGTGACGCGGTTGCGTCGCCACTGGGCATGGATGTCGCGACCGCAGCCAGTGGCATCCTGCAAATCGCCAACAACGCCATGGTCGGCGCCATTCGAAACATCAGCGTGGAGCGCGGTTACGACCCCAGGGACTTCGCTCTGGTGGCCTATGGCGGAGCCGGGCCGATGCACGCTATAGAGGTCGCCAATCTCCTGGGCGTCACTACGGTCGTGGTGCCTCCGCACCCCGGCATAGCGTCGGCGTACGGATTGCTGGTGGCCGAGTTCAAGAACGACTACGCCAGAACCTCGCTGCAGCAACCGCCGGACTACGACCTGCCGGGCATGGCCGGGATTTTCGACGGCCTCGAACGGGAAGGCCAACAGTGGCTGGAAACGGAGGGTGTTGCCGACTCCGACCGGCTGCTGGTCTGGTCGGCCGACTTGCGTTACGAGCACCAAGGTTCGGAATTGACCATCCCGTATGGCGGGACGCGGGTTGATCAGCGAGGGCTGGACGCGATGATTGAGGAGTTTCACCGCAGACATTACCAGCTGTACGGGTTTTCGCTGGATCAGCCGGTGGAAATCGTGACGCTGCGGGTGACGGCTTCGGGCCATCTGGGAGATGTCGCCATGCCGACGTTGCCCACCGCCGGAGGGGAACCCGCAGACGCCGTTGTCGACCGGCGCCAGGTGTACTTTGAGGAATTTCGGGATTTCGCTCCGTGCCCCATCTACCGGAGGGAGCGATTGTGCCCGGAGGCGACCATTGCCGGGCCGGCCATTCTGGAGGCGATGGACTCGACGGTGGTGATCAACCCGGGATGGGAAACCCGCATTGACCGGTATGGCAACTGCATCATGCGTGCGGAGGAGAACGGACGATGACGATACCGTCACCGGGTGCCAACGCCTTAAGTCAGCCCGATGACCAGGACCGCCAGACGGTGGACCCGGTACCCAGGCAGTTGATCCGGGGATCGCTGCGCGCTGCGCGGCTGGAGTGCGAGCTCATCATCGAGCGTACCGCCATGTCGGCCTTCATCAGGGAGAAGAAAGACTATACCGTAAGCTTCCTGGACGCCGGCGGAAGGGAAATCTACGGGGACACCATGGGCAGCAACATCCTGGGCTGCGTGTGGGAAAACTACCCGGTGGAATCGATGCGTACCGGGGACCTGTATTGGTACAACGACCCGTACCTCTCGCAGGGGAGCATCACCCATACGCCGGACATGGTGTTCATAGCGCCGGTGTTCTTCGAAGGCGAGGTGGTGGCTTACTGCCACTCGTTCGCCCATTTCTGGGACCTCGGCGGGTCGCGTCCGGGCAGCATCGGGCCGGCGAACACCGAGATCTTCCATGACGGCACATTGGTCCCTCCCATCAAGATCATCGACGCGGGCAGGCTCAACGAAGAGGCCTATCGCATCATCCTGAGGAACTCCAGATATCCAGATTTGCTGGAAGGCGACTCCAGGGCCCTGATGTCGGCGGCCAATCGCGCGCAGGAACGGTTGCTGGAGATGTTCGAGCGCTTCGGACGGGACACGATGCTAACCGCAATCGCCGAAGATCAGGCCGACACCGGGCGGCTGGTGCGGGACAAGACGTTGGAGCTGATCCCGGAGGGCGAGTATTCGGTACGCGACTACATGGACCACGCCGGGGTAAGCGAGCGGTGGCATTCCTTCCATCTCAAGCTGGTCCGGAAAGGTGACGAAATTCTGCTGGATGCCACAGGCAGCGATGACCAGGCGGACGGCTCGATCAATTTCATCGCCAGTGACGGGGCGCTAAAGGCTTATTTTGGCCAGTACTTCCACCAGTTCGACGCCTCCCTGATGGCCAACCACGGGCTGTTGGCAGGGATCGACGATGTGCGACTCAGGCAAGGCAGCATATTACGACCGGACTGGCCGGCAGCATTGGGATGCCGAGCCCATACGTTCACCAAGCTGAAGAGCGCGGTGCGGGCCGTGGTCGCCCAGGCCACGGAGGGCAGGGTGATGGCCGCCGCCGCGGTTTACGTGATTGCCTACTGGCGGATGAAGGAAAACGGGACGGGGAATTGGCTGCTCTGTACGGATGGCATTGCGGTCGGGCACGGGGGCCGTCCGTTCGGTGACGGCTTGGACGCCATTTACCAGCGGCACAACGAGAACTACCCCGGTGAGTTCATGGAAATGGAGTATCCGCTGCGGTTGGAACGCTACGCGATCGCGACCGACTCGGGAGGTCCAGGCAAGTACAGAGGTGGCTGCGGCGTCGTCAGGGACGTCAGGCTACTGGCAGATGAGGGTACGTTCGGGTTGCGTGTGGAGAACAATCGATTCCCGGCCTGGGGAGTGGCTGGTGGAAAGGGTGGAGGACTATCGCGGGTCGTGCTGAATCCTGGCACGCCCGAAGAGCGGGAGGTTCGCGCTTTTTCCGATGACAACCAATGGAAGCGGGGAGACGTGGTGCGCATCTGCACGGCCGGCGGTGGCGGATGGGGTGACCCGCTGGAGCGGGAAGGCGAGTTGGTGCTGGACGATGTCAAGGATGGTTTCGTTTCACCGGAGGCTGCGCTGAACGATTACGGCGTTTTGATCGACGTGCGCACCTTGGCCATTGACATGGGAGCCACCATAGCCAAGCGGGAAGAAATGCGGAGGGGCAGAGGGAAGACCAGGCTCTTTCACCGCTTCGATTACTTTGATTCAGAGGCAGAGGAACTGGAGTGGGTCAACCGGAACATGCCGCGCTGACCCGGCGGTGATGGCTGCGGGCTTTGGGATTTACCGCCTCGCAGCGCGGGGCGGATCCTCGGAGTAGTCCCACGAACGGATGCGGACCGGCGTTACCCTGATATACGCAGCGCCCGGAAGGGGTTCGGTGGGCAGGTCGGCCTCGGCTATCCCGCGACGCCTGGCTGCTTCCCGCGAGTAGTGCAATATCTCGTCCGGTTCGGTGTGAACCGTGGCAGTGCCCTGCACCATCAACCCTTTGATGTCCTGCATGCTGCTTCCGGTCTCCAGAAGCAGGCTGATGTTGGGGTTGTGGCCGATGTTGCGCAGCTTGTGCGTGTGTGCCCGCACGCCCATCAGGATTTCATCGCCGAGGCGGAAATAGCCCAGGGGTACGGTGTGCGGGAACCCGTCGGGGCCGATGGTGGTCAGCACGATCCAGCCGGGTTTGCTGTCCAGAAATTTGTGGGCTTCCTGGGTAGTCAATTGGCGAGGCATGATAGTTACTCCTGGTACGGGCGACGTTTCGTCGCCGCGGGGTTGTCACCCAGGCCGCTGCGGGTCTCGGATGCGCCCATTGTGGCATCCCAGACCCGGCGTCGCAATTTAGATACGACCGCGGGGCAGGACCATGTCAGGGTCGTTCCCTGATCCGATCATGGTTCTACGGGCTCACCATGAATGTGCGAAGGGGACATCCTTCGACGGGCTCAGGATGAGCGGGTAGTTACGGGTCGGGCAACTTCAGGAGGACCCTATTCCGCGGGACGTGTCCGTTTCATGGACACGCCGCCCGGGCAGAGTCGACCGGGTTGTAAATGGCTTCGCCGCGTTTGCCTGGTATCGGAATTTGGCGGCGGCAGAGGACAGGCGATTGACCCCTGCCGCCGGAGAGTGTTCGCGTTGGTGTTGCTGTGGACTTCCTCCGAAGATTCAAGGTGTACAGGCGATGGTTTGGAGTGTTTGACCAGGTTCCGAGCGGTATCAGCCCTACGGCCGGAGGTGGTGCGCTGTGGTTTTTGCTCTCATTCTCCATGCCTGCAGCAGGGCGCGCTGTGGCGGGCGCGGTGGCCGAGGGGACTGCCCCGATTAAAGTGGTCGGAGACAGTCTCCTACAGAGGCCGGCAGCGACTTGGTGCTGATTGGCCGTGAACGCTCGGAACCTGGTCGATGGAACCGATTTATCGCCTGTGAAGCCATTATAGAATACACGTTCTGAATATGGCAAGAGGGTGGTGTCATGGTTTGCGGTCGCGTTGCGTGGACGACGTCTTCTACGCCGACGAGATTGCCGCGCTTCGCTCGCAATGACAATGGAGGGGGCGCTGGCAGGGGCTGTGGAAAGAGCACTCGCAATGACAAGGGGACGGGCTCACCATGAGCGGGCGAAAGGGGCGTACTGCGACAGGCTCAGGATGAGCGGTCTGATGGAGTCAATTGCTTTGAAAAGGTGCTGGTCACCGATGCGGAACCGGTTTGCCCGGGAGCGGGTGAATTTAGATGGACAACAGGATTGACAGGATTTTGAGGTGGGGGGAGGCGGTGCGCAACAGTTGAGATCGGTGACTGCGGGCCTCCCGGATTCCCTCCCGCTATCAGGTATTGGGTGATGGTCATTCGGCGGAGTGGGTATGCGTCGGCCTGGCCGGCGGGACGGTGAACGTTTGCGATGCCCGGACGATAGCGGGGCACTCGTTCGTGTCTGGTATATTCGTGCCCACGGAAAGGAACTATTTCCCGCGCAAGGAGGACGAAGATGGCCGGAACCAAAAGGATATACGTGGGAATGCACGATGGAGTATGCGCCGTCATCAGCGACGACGGCGGCAAGACATGGAAACAGGGGCCCGTCAAGCGGTTGGCCCACGCGGCGGCGCGTGTAAGCGCCAGCCCGGTGGCCCGGTCACGGGCGTATTTGGCTGCCTACGAAGCGGGAGTGTACCGGACGGACGACGGCGGCATGACGTGGGAGCACCTGGGATCGTACCCCACCGAATACGCGCACAGCGTGCTGGCGCATCCAGACGACGCGGACACCGTGTATGTCGGCAGCGAGCCGGCGGAGATTTGGCGCTCGATTGACTGCGGGGCTAACTGGGTTGAGTTCGACGCATTTCGGACGGTCCCCGAAGCGACGCAATGGGGGTTCCACGCGCCGACGCGGGACTCCCACGTGCGAGACCTACGTCCTGCGCCCGGTGACACGAGCCGGCTGTATGCGGGGATCGAAGTGGGCGGGATGGTGTGCTCGTCGGACGGAGGATCGAGCTGGCGGCAACTGCCGGGACTCGACGACGACATTCACTGCGTGAACCTGAGCAACGACCGGCCCGACAGGATATACGTCGCGACGGCGGCGTCTCCCTATCGGTCGGACGATGGTGGTGACACGTGGGAGATGATCAACGACGGTCTGGACAGGCGGTACACGCTGCACATCGCGGCGGCTCACGACGACGCTGACCTGGTGCTGGTGACCGTTTCCGAGAACGCTCGGCGCGGCAACCCCAAGTTCTACCGATCCACCGATGCTGGGCGCAGTTGGAATCTGGTGCAGGGCGTGGGGGAGGGAGAAAACCCAACTGACATGATGGTGGCGTTCGATTGGGACCCGCAGGAGCCGGATACCGTGTATGGCGGGACCGACGGCGGCAAGCTTTACCGCAGCGGAGACCGTGGTGTCACCTGGGAGGCTCTGCCGGTGGACCTGGGCACCGTGGCGGTGGGGGCGCTGGCGCTGGCGGTCGCGAGCGAGTAGCCGGTTGGCGGCCAAGAGCCGTGTTATCATCGGCCAAACATCCCCCAAATCACCCTGAAGCCGGAGGTGCGATCATGCCGCCAAGTGGCAACGAATGGCTGGCCCTGACGACGGAACCGATACTGGAACCCGAGCTCCCGATCTGTGACCCGCATCACCACTTCTGGGTGCAGCGGCCGGAGCCGGCGGACTACCAGCAATACCTGCTGCCCGACCTGGCGGCCGACATCAACAGCGGTCACAACGTGCGATCCACGGTGTTCGTGGAGGCGCGTTCGGAGTACCGGACGGACGGGCCCGAAGAGCTCCGCCCCGTGGGCGAGGTCGAGTTTGTCCAGGGAATTGCGGACGAGAGCGCGACCGGAGCGCATGGCGAAGGGCGGGCGGCCGCGGCCATCATCGGACGGGCCGACCTGAAGATGGGCGACGGCGTCCGGCCGGTGCTGGAAGCGCTGCAGGCGGCAAGCCCGAACCGCTTCCGAGGAATCAGACACTCGGTGGGCTGGGATCCTCACCCGGAGGTCGAGAACCGGGAGGTTGAAGGTCTGCTGCAGCGCGACGATTACCTGGCCGGGGCGCGGGTCCTGCAGGACATGGGCTTGATCCTCGAAACGTCGGTCTACTTCCCGCAGTTGCCGGAACTCGCGGAGTTCGCGCGGCAGGTACCGGACCTTACCATCGTGCTCAACCATATCGGCGGAATGATGCGCACCGGCCCCTTCGCCAACCGGGACGACGAGGTAATTCCGCAGTGGCGCGATGGGATCGACGCGGTGGCATCCGCACCAAACGTCGTAATGAAGCTGGGCGGGATCGGGATGCCGCGTATCGGCTTTGACTGGCACACGCGGGAGACGCCCGTGGGGTCTGAGGAAATCGCGGACTCCGTGGGCGACTGGATGCGGCACTGCCTGGACCGTTTTGGACCTGACCACTGCATGTTCGAGAGCAACTTTCCGGTGGACAAGGTCTCTTTCTCGTACCACGTCATGTACAACGCCTTCAAGCGGCTGTCGCAGGGGTACTCCGCTACGGAGCGTGCGGCGGCGTTCCATGACACCGCGACGCGGGTCTACCGGATAGCGTCCTGAACGCAGCCCACGATCATTGATCGTCTACCAGGGGCGTCCAGCGCGGACGCCCCAACTGAAACCCCAAAAGGAGAGCTGCCATGGAGCCTTTTGAGATTGCGATAAGCGACGAGGTGTTGGAGGATCTGCGCCGGCGTCTGGAGCACACCAGGTGGCCCGACGAGATGCCCGGCACGGGGTGGGAGTACGGGTCCAACCTTGATTACATCAAGGAACTGGTTGAGTACTGGCGGACGGATTTCGACTGGCGGGCGCAGGAGAACAAACTCAACGCGTTCCACAATTACAAGTCGGAAGTCGACGGGTTGAGCATCCACTTCATCAAGGAGAACGGCACCGGGCCGAACCCGATGCCGCTGGTGATTACCCACGGCTGGCCCAGCACGTTCTTCGAGATGACGAAGATCATCCCGCTGCTGGCGGATCCGGGGAGCCACGGGGGCGACCCGGCGGACTCCTTTGACGTGGTTGCGCCTTCTCTGCCGGGGTTCGGGTTCTCGCAGGCCTCTCAGGAACCGGGCATGCAGGTGCAGAAGGTGGCCGACCTGTGGGCGAAGCTGATGACCGAGAACCTGGGGTACCCCAAGTTCGCGGCGCAGGGCGGAGATATCGGCGCGGGCGTCACATCGCGATTGGGGTATGCCCATTCGGACAAGATGATCGGCGTCCACCTGACGTCGATCACGCGGCCGACGCCCTACCTGGGGCCGGGATCTCGGCCGCTCACCGCGGCGGAGCAGGCCCACTCGGACCAGCGGGAACGATGGCAGCAGAGCGAAGGCGGGTACAGCCACATCCAGGGCACGAAGCCGCAGACGCTGTCCTACGGGTTGAACGATTCTCCGGTCGGGCTGGCGGCGTGGATCGTCGAGAAGTACCGGACGTGGAGCGACTGCAACGGCGACGTGGAAAGCACCTACACGAAGGACGAACTGCTGACCACGGTCACCATCTACTGGGTGACCAACACCATCGGGTCGTCGGTACGGATGTACAAGGAGAACCAGAGTTCAGTGTGGGAAATGGAGGAAGGGGAGAAAATGCCCACGCCGGCGGGGATGGCGATGTTCCCGCAGGAGATCGCCAAGCCGCCGCAGGAGTGGGCGGAGCGGTCGTGGGACCTGCGCCGTTGGACCCAGATGCCCCGGGGCGGTCACTTCGCCGCGCTGGAGGAGCCGGAACTGCTGGCTCACGAGGTGCGGGAGTTCTTCAGGCCGTTCCGCAGCTGATCGGGCAAACCCGCATCAGTGACCGGACAGGGGCGAATGATTATTCGCCCCTGCGTTTTTGTCGGGTTCAGCGGGCCAGGAACTTCAGTATCTTGGGGTTGACCTCTTCGGGCCGCTCCTGGTGCATGAAATGGCCGGTGCCGGGGATGATTGTCTTTTCCAGCCCGCCGGAGAAATAGGCATACATGCCTGAGCTCAGGAAGGACTCCAACCGCCTGGGTCGGTCACGAGTGCCGTGCAGGGCCAGGGTCGGGACCCGGATGGGGCCGGCCTGGATGACGGCCTGGTCGGCCCGCACCGGATCGTCCACTTGGGAGGCGTCGTAGCGGGCGCGATAGTAGCCGAGGGCGGCCTGGACGACGCCGGGCTTGCGGAAGGTTGACCGGATGCTCTCCAGGGACTCGGCGGGAATGTCCCACTCCGGGGAAGCCCAGCGCCACCACTCTTCCACGAAGGCGTAGTCGTTGTGGGCAACTACGTCCTCGGCGTGGGGCATCTGGAAGAAGAACCCGTGCCAGGTTCCCTGCAGGTATTGGAACTCCATGCTGAGCTCGCGGTCGACCCGACCGGAGGCGATGGTCACCAGCTTGATGACTTTTTCGGGCGCGAGGGCGGTGGCCCCCACCACGGCGCCGGCTCCCCAATCGTTGCCGATGAGATAGGCGCGTTCGGCGCCCAGCGCTCCGATGAGTTCCACCGCGTCCCGGGCCATCAGAGCCGAATGATAGCGGCCGTCCGCCGGAGCTTCGGTTGGGGCGTAGCCGCGCATGAACGGGGCCACGGCGCGGAACCCGGCGGCGGCGAGGTCGGGCAACAGGTGGCGGAAGGACCAGGCGTGGTCGGGGAACCCGTGCAGGCAGATGGCCAGGGGCCCATCGCCCATCTCAAGGTAGTGGAAATTGATGCCGTTGGCGCGAACATTTCCGGTATTGAAGTCAGCCATGATGCCTCGCAGATCGACTAGAATTCCCTGATTCGGGGCAAAACTTCTCGGCCGAAGAGTTCGATCTCGGCCGTAACGTCCTTGTGGTTGAGACCGGGTTGCTGGAACGCGAAATCGACGACACCGATGCCGCACTTTTCGTGATACACGCGGAGTTGTTCGACAACGGTGTCCGGGCTGCCGACGAAGTTGAGCATCGTGCGGGGCCCGCCCGCGCCGTTGGCCCGGGTGGACGGCGGTGGAGGCGTTGACGCAGGCGCGGATTGTGACGGGCCTCCGGATCGGGCGGCCTGCACTGCCTGGGCAAGGGATCGGCCGATGTTGTTGCCGCGGCCTCCACCGGCGGCGTGCACGCGGTCACGCAGGTCATCCGCTCCACGGTCGGTCTCGGCAAGACATATACCGCCACGGAACACAACCTGGTCGGAGGTTGGCTCCCATCCGAGTTCGTGCGACCACCGCCGGTAATCATCGACGACCTCGACCATATCGTCGGGGTGGTCGTAGGAGATGCCCAAACCGAGACGGCGGGAGGCGGCGAATCGGACCGTATCGGCGCTGCGGGTCGCCACGATAAGAGGCGGCAGCGGGCGCTGCACCGGCCACGGCCAAACGGACACGGTGCGGTACTGGTAGTAGCGGCCCTCCCAGGAAAAGGGCTCGGGCTCGGTGAGGGCCTTCAGGACGAGGTCCATGGCTTCAATCAACCGCTCGCGGCCTTCGGACGGGTTGAGATCATAAACCTGATCCTCGCTGGGGGTGCCGCGCATGAACGCAGCGACGAGGCGGCCGCCGGTGAGATTGTCCAGCATGCCGATTTCCTCAGCGACGCGGATCGGATTGTTGATGGGGAGCAACTGCCCGAGGAGGGCGATTTTGACGGTCCGGCAACGTTCTGCTACAGCAGCAGCCATTACCGCGGGGTTGGGCGTGGTGCGGTTGCCTGAGAAGTGGTGCTCGGAAAGGCTGATCCAGTCGAAACCCATGTCCTCTGCGAATTCGCACTCGGCCATGCCCTCCTGATAGGACCTGAGGGAGACCTCCGGATCGTGATAGGCGGGCGGGACGGGCCAACCGGCGGGAAAGCGGTCCCGCTCGGCGTAACCCATGCAACCGAAGTACGAAGCTTTCACGGCGTCCCTGCGCTAAAAGAAGCGTTTTCGAATGGGGCGATGGTAGGGGGCGGCATCGGGGTTGTCAACGCGAAACCAGGACTCACGCGCACCCGGTTTGCCGTTGAGAGGAGCATGGCGACATGGCAATCCCGCTGCCGGAACGATGACTCCGGTGGCAACGAGATTGCCGCGCTGCGCTCGCAATGACATAACTGCGTCGGCAATGACATTGTTGCGTTCGCGATGACATTCTGGAAGATCGAATGACCCGGGGCGCGCGGCAGGGCCTTTCGATTGTCGTTGCGAGGAGCGGAGCGATGTGGCAATCGCGTTGCAGTCAAACCGCTTGCGCCAAGTATGACTACCACGGCGACGAGATTGCCGCGCTGCGCTCGCAATGACGGTTGCGGAGGGCCACGGGTTGGTCGGCCCGTTGGCTAGGGGCCACGGGCGGGGGGGAGATGAGCGTGGGATTTGAATTTGGATTGGATGAGGTTGAAGTCGATGGGGTTGTGGGGGTTCTCGGCGTTGCGGCGGGTGAGGTGATTGGCGTAACGGGCGGCGAAGGCGTCCATTGCACCACGGTCGTCGATAAAGAGGATTTTGCCGGGGGTGGATCCGGCGGCTTTTTCGAGTTCGTGGTCGTTGAGGAGGTTGCCCTTGCAGTCGTGGCGGCGGTCTTCGCAAACACAAGGGTAGGGATAGCTGGCGTAGTACAGGGGGCCGTGCAGGCTGAATTCGATGTCCTCGGCGCGGAGGCGCTGGGCTTCGATTTCGGCGGGGTCAGGTTCGGGTTCGGCCTGGGTTGCTTCGTGGGCCTCCTGGCTTTGATCTTCGGTGTCGTGGTTGAAGCCGAGGCGGAGGAGTTCCCTGGCGGCGGAGAGCCGGTGGCAGGGTTTGAAGTCGGGGAGTTGGCCCTGCATCACGTCGACGAGGAAGCGGACGGCGGTGCGGCCAAGGTTGGTTTCATCGTGAACAATCTGGGCGAGGGCGGAACGGATGTGGCGCGCCGCATCGGGGGTTTCGGGTTCGGGTTGAGGTTTGGGGGAGCGCCGGGGGGCGGCGTGGTCGACGTGAGATTGGGCGGGCTCGAAGCCGAGTTTGACGAGGAGGCGGGCGGCGTCGAGGCGGTGGCAGGGTTGGGAGTGGGGGAGTTCGCCGTGCATGGTGGAGATGAGGAAGCGGACGATGAGACGGCCGTCGTGAGTTTCCTGGGCGATGATGTCGGCGAGATCAGACATATGTTCTGATTATAGGTTGACGGGTAAGGGGAGTCAAGGGGGGATTGGTTCTCGAGAGAATTGCGTATCTCGGGTCCCAAGCAGACAGGCGTAGCCTCAGCCGCAGCCGGCGCAATCCTAAAGGCCCTCAAACATTAGGATTCCACCCTAACAACTCTACCCAGTCAACCATCCGCAACCAAGTTTGACCATCAAATATCATCGTGGCAAACTGTCCGCCACGACCAATTTCGCAGTCAGGACGATATGGACCGGGGACAACCTGGAGTTAATGCGAGGTCCCAACTCGGCATCGGTTGACCTCATCTACCTCGACCCGCCATTCAACTCCAACCGCAACTACGCGGCACACGTTGGCAGTGCCGCAGCTGCCGCGGCTTTCAGGGACACTTGGACCCTGTCCAATTTGGACGTCGCCTAGATGGGGCTCATAGCCGACGAGCAACCTGCGATGTAGAAAGTATAGGAAACCGCAGCACTAGCTCAACCAGGTTGAAACGCAACATTTCGTACCCGTGTCACAAACGAAATGAACCACAGAAATACGTGGACCACCCAAGACTGGCTTGGTGGATTGGACAACGTCATCAGCATCGGCCAGAGCTGGTTGCAAACCCTACCACCACGGATAGAAGACGAACTTCGTTCCATCAACGCCGCCAAGCAACTAGTACCGTTTCAATCTGATCTTGCAGGGTAGATATGTTGGAGCTTACGGCGAGCATCTTGGGTGGTAAACCGCCAGTCTATGGCTGATTTTGCTGCGTTGCGCTCGCGTTCGAGCGCCGCAACCTCTCGCCGCAGCTCCGGCTCATCGCTGATACGGCGGTTCAGACACCCTCTGCTGAAGACGCTCAACTCGATCTCAGCCATGTTCAGCCAGCTGCCGTGCGTGGGAGTGTAATGAAACTCGAGGCGTTGGGCGATGCGCCGAGCTTCGCCGGGCTCAAATGCTTCGTAGAGTGAGCCGAGCTTGTGGGTGTTGAGGTTGTCCAGTACCAGCCTGACCACCTCGGCATCGGGGTAGGCCTCGTCCACCAGCCACCGCATCTGGTACGCGAAGTCCACCGCAGTGCGGCGCTCGGTCACCGCCACATGTCTCCATCCACCCTTCGGCTCGCAGATCATGAACAGGTTCCGTGTCCCGTTGCGCTGGTACTCGGTGTCATAGCGTGCCATCCGTCCGGGGGCAGCCGCCAGGGGCGGACGCACCTCCCCAGTCAATTGCCGGGAGGTCTCGTCGAAACACACTACCGGCCGCTCCGGATGGTACGCCTGTTGGTACAGGTCCAGCACGTCCTCCATCCGCGCCACGAACTCCCCGCTCACCTTGGGGATACACCACTCCTTCTTCTGCCACGGCTTGAGTTCGTTTTTTTGAGCATCTGGCGCACCGTCTCCAGGGAGATGCTATCGGCAAACTCCAACTCCACCACCTGGTCGGCCAACAACTGGAGTGTCCAGTGCGTGTGCCCTTCGGGCGCGGCGCTGCACGCAATGGCGATCAGGTGCGCTTCCTGCCTCCCGTCCAGCTTGCGCTCCTGGCCCGGCCGCGGTCGGTCATTGATGGCGGCCTCAAGTCCTTCCTCCACGTACCGCTTCCGTGCTCTGGCGACCGTGGCCGCGTTGACCAACAGCACATCGGCTATCTCACGGTCCCTAACCCCCTGGTCAGCCTTGAGCAGCGACAGCGCACGCTTCACGGTGCGCACTGACGCCTTGCCTCGCTGGGACACCTCATTGAGACGGGAACGTTCGGCCTCGGTCAGTTCCACTTTATACTTGATGGCAGCCATGGCTGGGCACTCCCTCACAGAAAGATCATGCCCAAGTATGGCTGCTTTCTTATATTCTTACAAATCTACCTGGCAACGGTACTAGCTGACGAGGTATGTCAGTTTGCCTCGTCGATCAGCAGCGCTTTGCACCTGAATCACAAAGTAGCGGCATACGCAAACCTGCGGCCACTACTCGACCGCTTATTCCACGCCGCACTGTTCTTCGAAGACCTCACTCGCACCTCCGATTGGGCGTATTGGTCTATGGCCGAGATCAACCGGTTATTAAACAACGCGTTGAGCCAAGGAGCGGTGAACCCATCCGACCGTGACGCGATGCGTGACTTGCTACGAGACATCCGTCATTGGAATCGCACTGGGTCTGGCACCGACCGCCAGATGCTAAGGCCCAGCAAATACAAATGGCACGAGACTCTCGAAGCAATGAGCCGAGACGCCAACCCACGCCTCAAGGGTGCCTACGACATCACTTCAACCTATGTTCATCCCACATACCGTGGTCCGAATGAGGATGACCCAGGAGAACGGTATGTCCTAGAGCAAGCTCTTTGGATTACCGCCGCCACCCTGATTATTTGTGGCGCATCACTAATACTTGACCAAGGAGATAATCCCAGCTACCGCGCCGACCCGCATCTCCTCGAACTAATCGAAGTGACGACCCAATTTCTCACAGGGTTCAGACACCTTGCCGGAATCATGAACAACCCACCTGAAGGCGTAACCAGCGCACAGATCCTACACATATACGCGGCAATGCTATTCAGCTTCATCTACGACAGAGAGGTAATCAGAGGTCAGCCGCTCATCAAGTAGCCACCGCGCACACTCGGGGCACCTCCTAGATTTCCAAGTGAACCACACCACTAACAACCATCGGGCTGCTGTTGAGTTCGCAGCAGCCCGATTCCGATTCATAACATCCGAGTCGATGCAATTCGTCACGAGCAAGCCGAAGCCCGAGATATGCAATTCTCTTGTTCTCATGCGTGCCCCGTTTGTCATCGCGAAAGGGGCAGCGGCGTGGCGGTCCCGCTGCCGGAACGATGAGCTGTGGCTACGAGATTGCCACGCTGCGCTCGCAATGACAGTTTGGACGCAAGTGGGTACGCGTGGGGGGTTGCTTGACCGGGTACCGGGCGAGGCTATACTGTCGCCAGTGTGCGGCGGAGGAATGTGACCCCGCTGAGGGGCACGACACGAGGGATGTCCCAGCGCCGGTTGGCAACGTCTCCGCGAGTCCCGTGTTTAACTGATTTCTTGGCAAGCCGGATATTACGCATCCAGGAGAGACATCATGCAGACCAGAGAGATGACCGCCAGCGCATCGCGTTTGATGGTCGAACAGATGGTGGCGTCGGGCGTGAAGTACGTTTTCAACAATTCGGGGTCGCGCGAAGCGTTGTTCTTCAACGAACTGCACGCGCGGTCGGACATACACGGCATACTTGGGCTGCACGAGGGTGCGGTGACGGCGATGGCCGGCGGGTATACGCAGGCGAACCTCGCTCCCGGGGTCATGGTAGTGCACCTAGGCGCGGGCCTGGCGCAGGCGATGGGTCAACTGATCAACATATGGACGGGTAGCCTGCCGGTGGTGGTGATTACATTCGCGGGGGACACGGGCAGTTTCGCGGGCAAGATCAGCCTGGATGTCAGCCACAACGCCGGCCCGACGGCGATTGCCGCGCCGATGATGAAGGCGAACTGGACGGTTATCGAGCCGGAGGGACTGCCGGCCGCTTTGGAAAGGGCGCTGCGGGTGGCGATGACGCCGCCCGTGGGTCCGGTGCACCTGGCGGTTTACGACCGGCTGTTGGGTCCGACTGAATACACGGCGAACATCATCGACGGGCAGCTGCCGGAAATCCATGCGGGTTACCCATCGGACGCCGATCTTGACGCGGTGGTCCGGGCGTTGCGGGACGCCAAACGTCCGGTGTTGTACGTGGGCGACGGGGTGTGGAAGAGCGGCGCGATTGCCGAGGTTACCGCGCTGGCGGAGCGGTTCGGGGTGCCGGTCGTGGGAGATCCGCGGGCGGTGTCGATCAAGCACCCGCTGCACGCGGGCGGCAGAAGGCTGGAGCAGGCTCCCGAGATTGACCCCGACCTGATCCTGTGCATTGGCGTGACGCACAACGGCGCCGGCAACGCCAGCGACTACACTGCTTTCTTCAACGCCGAGCGGACGATTGCCATCGGCGCGGATGCCGAGAACCTGGAGAACATCCCCGGTCTGGATCTGGCGGTGCTAGCCGACGAGAAGCGGGCGACGCAACGGTTGCTGGATGCGACGGACGGCACGGCGGACGACCTGTCCGACCGACGAAGCCGAGCCCGGGAAGAGGTGGCGGCCCTGAGGGCGCAGCGCCGGGACGCCGCGTGGCGGGTTCCTGCGGAACAGGGCAAGGTTCGGGCGGTGGCCCTGGGTGACGCCCTGGACAAGGCGCTGGAGAGCCGCGGCGGTGGACTGGTTACGATCGAGCAGTTTGCCGTGGCGCAGGACATCCTGGCGAACAACGACGAGGCGGGCCGTAACCAGTACATCCGGCCGGCCGGCGGATCGGAAGGATACGGCGTGGGCATGGCGATAGGCGCCAAGCTGGGAGCGCCGGACCAACCGGTGGTTGGTTTGGTCGGCGACGGATCGCTGTACTACTCGGACCACGCACTGTGGACGGCGGCCAGTCACGGAGTGCCGGTGCTTTACGTAATCTCCAACAACGGCGTGTATGGTGTTGTCGCCAGTTCGTTTGCCAATGCGAACGCCGACATGCGGGAGACCGGAGAGTACCGTGGCGTGGTGCTGGACAACATTGATCCGGTGAAGCTGGCCGAGGGATTTGGCGTCGAGGCGATGGACGCAACTGACGAGGCCAACATAGGCGATGCGATTGAGCACGGGCTGGGCGTGGTCGAGCGCGAAAAGCGGCCGTTCCTGTTGAACGTGAAAATGCCGCTTGGCCTGCCGGAAGGCGGGCGGCCAGGGGAGATCTACAGCCTCAGCGCCGAACTTGGGTAACCGGGATTGATGGGCGGGAATTTTCCCGCCCATCGGTCGGAGGCTGGCCGCAGGCGCGGTCGCGTGGGCTGAGTGCGCTAAAATAAACGCAACTTCAGGCTGAATATTGAGCTAGCCAGAGCAGGTTGGGGTTATGCCACACAATTTCTGGATGATCAATTGCAACGAGGCGAACTATAACATCACGCGCGAAATCGGGTTCACCAGACAGGGGCTGAAGGCGGAATACCGGCGCAAGGTGCAGCGGGTGGAACCGGGGGACAGGGTCATATACTACGTGTCGGGGTCTCGCGTGTTCACGGCGACGGCGACCGTCACCCAGGGGTACGAAGAAGTTGACTCCGACCTGTGGCTCAATGAGGGCAAGGCCACATGGCCTTACCGTATCGGAATCAAGCCGGACGTGATTCTGGAAACCGGTCAGTACATAGAAGCGGGGCTGATCGCGTACAGATTGGAATACGTGCGGAAGTGGGCACCGGAAGACTGGTACATGGCGTTTCAGGGCAACCTTCACCTGCTGTCCAAGAGCGATTTTTTTCTGCTGGAAGGTGAGATGCTGAAACTCCGGGACGGTAGGGAAAAGGCGCTGTTACAGATCGACGCCGCGCTGGCGGCGGAAGACGAAAGGGTGAACGCTCAGCGGGAGCGGCGAAGGCGGAATCCGAACCGCGCACCAGCCCGACCGCAGCCGACCAGGGACACCGAAGCATCGGAACGTGGCTCCACCAGCGCGGGGCAAGCGGCTGAGGTCCCGGAGACGGTGGCGCCGGATCCGGAAACGTCCGTCGAGGGCGGGCGCGCAGGAAGCATGGCACGGCGGACCCCGCGAAGCAGAGGGAGCAACCGACGATCGGCTCCCAGGCAGTCGACGCGTTACGACAGCTGATAGGCGGTGTGGGTGCCGTCCAGGGCGCGCGTGATTTCCCAAACCACTTCGGCGTCAGGTTCGGCGGCTAAGGCCTCGTTGAGAGCAGAATGGGCGGCATTGTCGCCGATTTGACCGAGGGCCCATGCGGCGTGACCGCGGACGAGTGGGGGAGCGGACCGCAGCGCGCGGGTTAGGGCTGGGACGGCGGAGGTATCGCCGGAGTTCCCCAGCGCGATGCAGGCATTGCGTTGCATGCCCACACGCTTGGCGCGCATGACGGGGGAGCCGGCGAAGCGTTGGCGAAACTGATCGTCGGTCATCGCGAGGAGTTCTACCAGGTCGACGGATGAAAGGTCGGTGCGTCCGAAGTTGGGGTCACCGGTTGATTTCGCCTTGCGATTGACCGGACAGACCTCCTGGCAGATGTCGCACCCAAAGACCCAGTTGCCCATTGACTGCCGCAGTTCGAGGGGTATGGCGCCCTTGTGCTCGATGGTCAGGTAGCTGATGCAGCGGCGATTGTCGACAACGTACGGTGCGACTATGGCGTCGGTGGGGCAGGCCGGCATACAACGGGAGCATTGGCCGCAGGTTTTGGAGAGGGGAAGGTCGGGAGTCAATGGGAGATCGGTGATTATCTGTGCCAGGAGCAGCCAGGAGCCGTAGGTAGGGTTAAGGATGTTACCGTTCTTGCCGAACCAGCCGAGGCCGGCGCGGGAGGCGGCGGCGCGGTCGAGCATGGGCCCGTCGTCAACGTACCAGCGCGCCGCGAACCGGTTGCCCAGCTGCGCGGTGAGGTCCAGAACCATAGGTCCAGAACCATCCGGCGCATGCGGCGTTTCATGACGCGATGATAGTCCCGGCCGCGGGCGTACCGTGCGATTAGACCCTGGTCATTGGGAGCTGGAGGGTCCGCAGGGGGGCAGTAGTTCCAGCCGAGGGAGATAATTGAGCGGGCGCCGGGGAGCAGGGTTTCGGGATCCGTGCCGCGCCGGACGCGTTGGGCGTTGAACCAGGGCAGGCCGTCCATGAGCCCGGCGTCGATGCGATGGAGCGCTTCCTCACGTTCGGAACCGAAGACTTCGGCGGATGCGACGGCGACGAGGTCGAAACCCGCGTCGGCGGCGGCCTGGTCGACCCATTGGCGCAGCTCCCCTGGGTTCACAGCGATATCGGAGCCGGTGTTCACAGGTTCTCGCGCTGGTAGCGTCCGTTGTAGCCACGGGGATCGGGCTCGCTCAGGGGGAAGAACACCAGCTGGGCAATGCGGGCGTCGCGCTGCAGGCGAAGGCCATCGGCGTGATGGACGACGAGCAGCGCTTGTGAGCGACCACTGTAGCCAGCGTCCCAAACGGCGGTATGCAAGGCGATACCCATGCGGAGGAGGCTGGAACGAGGGCGGCCCAGGGCCATGAGCCAACGGGGAAGATTGACGATCTCGTTGAAGGCTACGACGTATTCGCCGGGGGGTAGCAGCGTCCAACCGTCGGGGTCGAAGTCGATTACCGTAGGGTCAGGCAACACCCGATCCGCGTTGAGGATGCCGATGGCGCCAGGGCCGCTGCCAGCGGAACAGCGCGCCACCGAGCGGATAGTTATGTCGATGCCGTTGGGCTGGAGCTGGCTTTGGAGGTCGGGACAGCTTTCGAGCAAGGGAGGAACATCTGCCAGCAACGCCGCGATGGCGTCCCGATTGAGTGCACCACGCATGGTTGTTTCGTGGCTAGTCATGGCATCAAAAACAATTCACCCGCCGGCGTCTCTGGAAAGGACGCTCGGCGGGTGGACCTGCGTGGCTTATTGGGACTAGTCGTGCATGAAGTCCTGGATGTCGGCAGGCAGGGGTTCGTACTTGGGGATCTCGGTGATGACCGCCTGGGTGGTCAGGAGCATTCCGGCGACGGAACCGGCGTTCTGAAGAGCGGAACGGGCGACTTTGGCAGGGTCAATGATGCCGCGAGTGACCATGCTGGTGTAGTCGCCGCGGTCGGCATCAAACCCGTAGTCGGCCTCACCGTTGCGGACGTTCTCCACGATGACAGCGCCCTTGTAGCCGGCGTTGTCGGCGATGGTGGTAAGGGGCGCCTCCAAGGCTTCCCGAACTAGCCTGATGCCGACGGCTACGTCACCGGACGCTGCTTCCAGGATGCCGTCCAGGGAGGCCTGAGCGCGGAGCAAGGTCACACCGCCGCCGGGGATTACGCCTTCTTCAACGGCAGCGCGAGTGGCTGCCAGTGCGTCTTCGGTTCGGCTCTTGCGTTCATTGAGCTCGGGTTCGGTGGCCGCGCCGACCTTGATAATGGCGACGCCGCCGGCGAGACTGGCAAGGCGCTCCTGGAGCTTCTCCCGGTCGTAGTCGGAGGTGGATTCCTCGATCTGGACGCGGAGTTCGGAGACGCGGCCGGCGATGTCGTCCTCGTGGCCGCGACCTTCGACGATGGTGGTCTCGTCCTTGGTGGCCACGACGCGGCGGGCCGAGCCCAACTGATCCATGGAGACGGAATCCAACCGCATCCCCGTGTCGGTGGAAACGACGGTGCCGCCGGTCATGATCGCCAGGTCCTCCAGCAGCGCCTTGCGGCGCTCGCCGAAGCCGGGCGCCTTGACGGCCAGACTGCTAATGGTGCCGCGCAGCTTATTGACGACCAGAGTGGCCAGGGCTTCGCCTTCCACGTCCTCGGCGATGATTATCAAGGGGCGGCGTCCGCCCTGAGCCACGGCCTCGAGGGTGGGGAGCACGTCGGCGGCGGAAGACAGCTTCTGGTCGGTGAGCAGGAAGAGGGGCTCGTCTATGGAGCACTCCATGCGGTCGGTGTCGGTCACGAAGTGGGGCGACAGGTAGCCGCGATCCAGGCGCATGCCCTCCACGACATCGAGCTCATCGACGAGGCTGCGGCTCTCCTCCACGGTGATGATGCCTTCGCGTCCGACCTTGTCCATGGCGTCGGCGATCAACTCGGCGATGGCCTCTTCGTGGGCAGAGAGAGCGGCAACGCGGGCGACCTGCTCACGGCTCTCGACGGCGGCCGCCTGGTTGCTGATCTCGTTGCACACGGCGGACACGGCCCGGTCGATGCCAGTCTTGATTGCCAATGGATTGGCGCCGGAGGCGACGTTCATGAAGCCGCCCTGGATGATGGCACGGGCGAGTACGATGGAAGTGGTGGTGCCGTCGCCGACCACATCGTTGGTCTTGGAGGCGGCTTCCTTCACCACCTGGGCGCCCATGTTTTCGTATGGGTCGGGCAGTTCGATTTCCTTGGCGATGGTGACGCCGTCGCTGCACACCACGGGGAGGGTCCAGACGCGCCCCAAAATGACGTTTCGGCCGCTGGGCCCAAGGGTCAGGGCGACCGCGCGCCCGAGCTGGTTAACGCCGTTCATCAGGCTTTGTCGAGCATTCTCATCGAAAATCAACTGCTTTTCGGGCATAGCCGGGATCCTCCGTTAATGAGGGTATTGTCGTTGTAAACAGGAATAATAGTGCAGAAAAGCGCGTCACGCACTCGTCGCCGGGTGCGGCTTTCTGCGCATCAATTTTCGGGCAAGATGGTCGAAATTGTCAACCTGACCGGATTCCGCGGTGAACCGGGCCGACTTGCCGGTCGTTTTGTGCGAACGGACCGCTGGTTGTTCCGGGACGGCGGGTAGGAAGAAAGGGCTGGCGAGCGGGTTTGCCAGACTTGAAGCGTGATCTGTCGCTTGTGGATGCCGACAGGGAGTGGCGGGAAGGAGAAAAATGCGACGGCAGCTGGACTCCGTGTAAAGTCTATCACGCGCGGATCAGTGCGCACAGTGATTGTGGATGGTCGGTACAGTCCCGTCAATCTCTACCAGATGACAAACAGGGAAGGGGTTTGGTAACATCGCACCCTAGCAAATCAGTTTCCAGGAGTAAGAACGTTGCCGGCTCAAAAAGCCCACCGCCAATCTGTCAAGCGCAACGCGCGTAACATGAGCGTGCGTCGCGCCACCCGTACCGCCGTCAGTCGCGCCCGGCGCGCCGTGGCGGCCACTGACCCCCATTCCGAAGAAGCGGTGCGCAATGCCATGAGCATGCTCGACGTGGCGGTCCGGAAGGGTCTTCTGCACAAGAATAACGCGTCCAGGCGGAAGGGCCGCCTGGTCACAGCGCTCAACCGATCCCGCGACAGTTAGTTCTGTGGCTTAGCGGCGTAGCGATCCGGCCGGACGGGTCTACCGTTTCGCCCGGGAGTGGAAAGCAGGTTTCTCCCCTCGGTTGAGCCGCGGCCGACCACGTTGGGCGCGGCTGCGGTTGAATAGTGGGCGGCGGTTGCCGAGATTCATAGGTCGGCATTTCCCATACCGGCGAATGTTGACAACCCTTTGTATTTTGATTAGCATATCGGTGCCGAACATTAGTTTGTGATACGGAGAATACACAAGGTGTGGAGGAAGCCCTTATGCCACAGAAGAAGAGCCTGAGGCCGCGACAGCAGCAAATCCTGGATTTCATCGGACAATTTCTGGAAGAAAACGGGATCCCGCCGACGGTGCGGGACATTCAACGCGGGTGCAGCATCAGCAGCACGTCGGTTGTCGACTACAACTTGAGACTGATGGAGCGGGACGGGTATCTGAAGCGGCGCTCGGAGGTTGCGCGGGGAATCGAGCTGCTGGACGAAACGGGTCTGCCGGTGGCCAATGGAGCGGCCCGGGTGCAGATAGTGGGCAGCATCGCTGCCGGACAACCCATACCGGCATTCTCCTCTGAAGGGGTGGGTTCGGCCGCGGAATTCGACATCGTTGAGGTGCGCCCGGATCTCAAGAAGCGGCACGGGACGCTTTACGCCCTGTCGGTCAAGGGGACGTCGATGATCGACGCACTGATCGACGACGGGGATGTGGTCGTGATCAAGCCGACCAACACGGCGCGCAATGGCGAGATGGTGGTGGCCTGGCTGAAAGAAGAGGAGGAGGCTACCCTCAAGAAGTTTTTCCGCGAAGGCGACCAGGTCCGATTACAGCCGGCCAATAGCACGATGGACCCGATCTACGTGGCGGCGGACAATGTCGAGGTAAAGGGTCGAGTGGTGGAAGTGCTGCGAAAGTACTGAGCGGCGAGTTGGCTTCAGTTTCGGCTGTTGGCCAACGCTCCATAGGTGGCTACCAGGAAGGGAACGCAGTAGGTTAGCGGAATTTTCCATGCCAGCGCGCCGGCCAAATTGCCGGATAGGATGGCATCACCCTGATTCAGCGCCGTGAGGGCCGTGCCCACCACGGCGCTGGCGATTAACGACCGACGCAGCATCGGCCAGTGACGTAGGGCGCAACGGAGGCACTTGGTGGTCCGGGTCGCCCCGCCACGTGGCCGGAAGGTGAAGCTGTAGCTATGCGCAGTGGGTCGTCCACACTTTTGGCATGGGAGATCTGCGGCTGCCATGAGGTGATTAGGATGCGGCTCAGACAACTGTGGGGGCGTATGGGGATGGTTCCGTGAGGTCGAATACCCGGGTGGGAGCCAATAGACCGTGTGGCTCACGATGGGCCAGAGCGAGGAACACGCCGTCCGGATCGTAGATGCGCCATAATTGATCTTCGAACTGATCGGTTTGCGAGGGTGCCACGGTCACGGACTGGCCATGTCGCACAGCCCAAGCGCCGGCCGAGTCGACCGCGATGGCGGGCAGTTGTTGCAGGGCCCAGTCGATAGGATGCAGGTGTTTCATCCAATCGCCAGCGGCGGCAGTTTGCTCCAGGGCGTCGGGGGTAATCCCATCAGAGATTGCAAACCGGCCGCATGACGAACGCACTAGCTCAGTTACATACGCACCGCATTCAAGGGTTTGACCGAGGTCGTGGGCGATGGAACGCAGATAAGTGCCGCGGCCGCATTCGACGGTGAGTGTGAGGAAAGGGAGCTGGATGTCGTCGATTGAAATCGAACGCACGGACACGCGGCGGGGAGTGCGTTCGATCTGACGGCCGGCGCGAGCGAGGTCGTAGAGGCGTTGGCCGTCAACCTTGACCGCACTGTACATGGGGGGCAGTTGGTCGATGTCGCCAACAAAATTGCCGAGGGCCGAAGCGATGCTCCCCCGGGTCAACGGCGACGGATCGGCGATTTCCTCGATGTTGCCTTCAGCGTCGTAGGTGTTGCTGACGGCACCCAATCGGACCGTCATGCAATAACGCTTCCAGCCCGAGACGACCAACTCCATGAGTCGGGTGGCCTGTCCGAAGCAGATGGGGAGGACCCCTGCCGCGAGCGGATCCAGAGTACCGGCGTGGCCCACTTTCCTGCGCTGCCCGGTAATCCGCTTCACGCGCCGTACGGCGTCCATCGAGGTGATGCCGACGGGCTTATGAAGGTTGAGAAACCCGTTGATCGCCGGGCGGTCACGTCCACCAGCAGACATGGGTCACGCACGTCCCGCCGGCGCCGGAGTGCCGTCGTCCGTTTCGCTCGTGGGCTCCAGTTCGTCGATAATTCTCATCAGGCGATCGGCTTCCAATATGGCGTCGTCCAACTGGAAACTGAGGAACGGGATATAGCGCAATGAGATGCGACTGCGCAACTCTCGCCGGAGGTAGGATGCGCAGGACTGGATGCCGGCCAGGGCTTCCTGGCGGACGGTCTCGTTGCCCATCACGCTGATGTACACCCGAGCGTTGCGGAGGTCGGACGCGGTGCGCACCTGCGTAATGGTGATGATGCCCCTGAGACGGGGGTCGTTGACCTGGGAAGCAAGCAGGCCAGCGATCTCCTCGCGGAGCAGGCCATTGACCCGCTCCATTCGCCTGCGATCAGCCATAGGTGAACCTCGCCGTGTTGTCCGCCGCGCTAGCTAGCTCGCTCCGTGCGGTAGGACACGATCAGGTCGCCTTCCTCGACATCATTAAAACCTTCGAGGATGATACCGCAGTCTGTTCCGGCGGTTGCCAGGTTCACCTCGTCACGGAAGTGACGGAGGCTGCCGATCTGGGTTTCCACGACCGTGTCACTGTTGCGCATAAGCCGGATATTGCCCTGCCTGGCAATGCGGCCATCGAGGACGCGACATCCGGCGATACGGACACCGCGACGGCCGAGGAAGATTTCACGGATTTCGGCGCGGCCGACGACCACCTCCTGGTACTCGGGCTCCAGCAATCCGTAGAGCGCAGCTTCCACGTCTTCGAGCAGGCGGTAGATGATCTGGTATCCGCGGACCTCGACACCGAGGCGGTCGGCGGTACGCTCGGCTCCCACTTCGAAACCGACGTTGAAGGCGAGAACGATACCACCTGAAGCGGCAGCCAATTGCACGTCCGAATCGCTGACTGCTCCGGAACCCGAGTGAATGATGCGGGTTTTGACGTCGCCCCCGGACAACTGCTCAACGGCATGTACAGCAGCTTCGACGCTTCCCTGGACGTCGGCCTTGAGGACCAACACCAGTTCCTTCACGTCGCCGGCGTCGATCTGCTTCACGACGTTGTCCAGAGTCAATACCGTGTCCAGGCTACCGGTGTTGGATCGTTGATCACGACGGCCGGCCATCTGGCGGGCGGCGCGTTCGCTGGCAACGACTGTCAGGATGTCTCCGGCTTCGGGTACTGCGTTGAGTCCGAACACCACTCCGGGGCACCCGGGTGTGATGGAATTGATGGTTTCCCCGTGCTCGTTGGTGATCGCGCGGACGCGCCCCCAGGAAGTGCCGGCGACGATATAGTCGCTAACACGGAGGGTCCCAGCCTGGATCAAAACGGTGGCGGAAGGCCCGCGGCGGCGGTCGAGGGTGGCCTCCACGATGACGCCGGCGGCTGGGCGGTCCGGATTAGCCCTGAGCTCGAGAATTTCCGACAGGACGTGCAGGTTTTCCAAGAGGTCATCGATCCCGTCACCCGTTTGGGCAGAAACGGGTACGGCGATCACATCGCCACCCCATTCTTCCACCAACAGGTTACGCTCGCTGAGCTGCCGCTTGATCACTTCGGGCTGAGCGGTGGGGAGGTCCATCTTATTGACGGCGATGACGATGGGCACGTCGGCGGCTCGCGCGTGGTCGATTGCCTCGTCGGTCTGCGGCATGATGCCGTCGTCGGCAGCGACGACCAGCACGGCGATATCGGTAACCCGCGCTCCCCGGGAGCGGATCGCCGTGAAAGCAGCGTGGCCTGGAGTGTCAAGGAAAGTGATGGGTTGCCCTTGGTGAACGACCTGGTACGCACCAATATGTTGGGTGATGCCGCCAGCCTCCTTTTCGACGACCGCAGATTTGCGTATATAGTCGAGAATGCTGGTCTTGCCGTGATCAACGTGACCCAGAATGGTGATGACGGGCGGGCGAGGTTGGAGCGGTTCGTTGACTTCCCGGGAGGCCGCGTTGATGGAGGCCGTGTCCGCCTTTTGCTCGTCCAGTCGGGTGCGGATCCCATAAGCGGCCGCGGCCACGGTGGCCACCTGGTGGTCGACGACCTGGTTGACGTTGACCATGATGCCGTGCCGCATCAACTGCTTGATCACGTCGACAGCAGACTGGTCCAGGAGTTCGGCCAAGTCCTTGACGGTAAGGGATTCCGGCAGTACCAGCGCGCGTGATGTGCCGCGACGGGGTTCGTTGCGGCGGGTGCGGCGGGCGCCCGAGCGTTGTTCGGTTGATGTAGTCATGGGTAATATCTCCTCCAGCGGAATGGTCGTCCACCCGGGGCGCAGCCCCGGCGAGGATCAGCCTCCCGCGTTCCGAACCGCACCACTGACGGTCTCGGACCCGGCATGGTAGACACCGGGTGCGACAGTTTCAATGAAATACCGTTTCAGAGCGTCCAGGTCGGTGTTGGATACGGGGTTGCGAAGTCCACGCTCAAGAGAACGGCGGACGAGACCCTTTTCCCAGCACATTGCCTGATGGCAAAGATAGACGCCCCTGCCGTTGGCGCGTCCGGTGGTATCGGGCCGCACTTCTCCTTCGGGCGTGCGGACGAGCCTGACCAAATCGCCTTTCGGTTTTTTGTGGCCGCAGGCGATACAACTGCGTTCTGGGATGTGACGCTGTTTCGGAATTACGGTTACCTGAATAGCGCGGGGCGTGACGGTGCCGACAGGTCGACAGAGCGTCAAGGCTTACCTGCGGCGCGGTCCGGGCCCGCGGGCGCCGGGAACGTTGCCACCGCGACGGTTGCCACCGCCGCGCCGGCGGCGACCGCCGGTGCCGCCTCTGAATTCGCCCACGATGTCCTCCGCGAACCTGATCTTGCCGGCGTCGGGAGCGAGGTTGGGCAGGCCCGCCAAAAGATTGGCCATTACTGGATCCGGTTCTTCGTCGTCTTCCTCGATTTCATCCTCGTCTTCTAACTCTTCCGCCACATCGTCGATGGTCAAGCTGTCCAGAGCGTCAACGCTGAGCCCGATGGTGCCATCCGTCGCGACAAGTTCGGGCGCGGCCCCAGCCGCTTCTTCGGCGATCAGGGCATCCAGCAACGCTGCTTCGTCGTATTCGGGATCTGCAACTTCAGGCGGGGTTTCGACGACGGCCTCCTGCGGTTCTCCGGCGACGGACCCCACTGCGGGTTGCGCTTCGATTGCTGCCGGGACGACGTCTTCGGTGAGGAGGCTTTCTATCTCCGCCTGAATAGCCTCGGAAAGCTGCGGAACATCGGCCGGCGCTTCCGCGTGGACGATGGCTTCGGCGGCTGGAGCCAATTCGACCGGTTCTGCTTCCGGAGCGACCGGCTGAGTCGCTTCATCAGCGGCGGTGTGCGCGGCGGCCTCGGCAGCGATACGAGCCGCCACCCCGGCGGCTTCGGCCTCGGCGGCGGCGGTGCGGGAGGCCTCGGCGGCACGAGCCGACCGCAGGGTTTCCCATTGCTCGACGTTCTTGATGTCCAGTCGCCAACCGGACAGCCGGGCAGCCAAACGGGCGTTTTGACCATCGCGACCGATCGCCAGCGACATCTGGCTTTCGGGCACGACGACGTACGCGGTGTTCTCGTCGGCGTCCAGCTCGACGCCGCCGACATCGGCGGGGCTGAGGGCGCGGGAGATGAGAACCCGGGGATTGGGGTCCCATTCGATGACGTCGATCTTCTCCCCCTGGAGCTCGTTGACTACGCTCTGAATGCGGTTACCGCGCAAGCCGATGCAAGAGCCGACAGGGTCGACGCCATCCTGATGGGAGGACACGGCAATCTTGCTACGGATACCCGGGTCTCGAGCGATGGAACGGATTTCGACGGTTCCGTTGCTGATTTCGGGGACCTCGGATTCCATCAGGCGGCGGAGAAGGTCGCGATGGGCGCGGCTGACCACAACCTCCGGGCCACGGGTGGTTTGCTGTACTTCGACAAGCAGGACTTTCAGCGACTGGTTCTTGCGATAACGTTCGCCGATCACCTGGTTATCGGGGCGCATGACGCCCCGGGCGCGGTTCTGGCTTTGCGCCTGATGGGGGTTGAGGTTGATAAATACGGTTGGCCCCTTTTCAATACTCTCCACGCTGCCGCTGATGATCTCCCCCTGGTAGGCGGAGTATTCTTCGAAGATCTTTTCTCTTTCGGCCTCGCGCAGGCCCTGCATGAGCACCTGTCGGGCGGTCTGGGCTGAAATACGGCTAGTGTCGTAGGCGACCTCTTCGGCCTCGGATATTTCGCTGCCGATCTCGGCGGAGGCCAGGATCTTCAAAGCGTCGGCGAGGGCGATCTGGGTCTCTGGGTCCTCGATTTCTTCGACGACGCTGCGAAGAGGGAAGATGCTGATGTCGCCGGTATTCGGGTTCAACTTGACGGTCAGGTTTTGGGAGCCAGCCACCCGGTCGCGGCGAAATGCGGTGGCCAGGGCGACCTCCACCTTATCCAGGACCAGCTCCTTGCGCAGGCCCCGCTCGGCGGATAGTTGATTCAACGCCATCATGAAATCGCTTTTCATGCTTGTCCTCCGCCGGCTGCGCCGCCGATAGTGATCTGATGTACATCGTGTTCACAGAAATAAAGCGGGTACCCGCCCCGCTTTGTAATCCCGTGAACCGCTCGCTGCAAGAATAGTGAGGGATTTTCACTTTGCTCAGCAGCGGGGCGTGATGTAGCGGCATTATAGCATCGGCATAAGGTCGGGGCAAGGGCGGAAATGATTGATGGCTTGACCGGGATCGTTCTTGAGACCCATCGTTACCACCAGATCTTGCCCTGGACCTCCTGGGCGAGCGTTTCATAGTCGCGGGTCCACAGTTGGCTGCTGAGGTACTTCCAGCCACCATCGGCGAGGAGGCACACCACGTTGCCGCCTTCCATTCGGTCGGCGTACTTTAGCGCGCCGGCGATGACGGAACCCGACGAGATGCCAGCGAAAATGCCCTCCTTGTTCATCAGTTCCTTGGTCATGTAGAAGGAGTCGAAGCTGTTGACCAGGAGACGGTTATCAAGGAGGTTGATGTCCAGTATTGGCGGGATGAACCCGTCTTCGAGGCGGCGCAGACCGGAGATGAAGTCGTCCGGCTCTGGAGCGACGGCGATGATCTTGATGTCGCCGCGGTGCTCTTTGAGGCGGCGGGCGTTGCCCATGAGCGTGCCGCCAGTGCCCAAGCCGGCGACGAATACGTCGACTTCAGGCAGAGCCTCGACGATTTCCCGGCCGGTGCCCTCGTAGTGAGCGTCCGGGTTTCCGTCATTGCCGTACTGGTAGAGCATCAGGTAGTCGTGGGGTTTTTTCTCCACAATTTCCTGAGCCATGACCACGCTGCCGTTGGTGCCGAGGGTACCATCGGAATACACGATCTCCGCTCCGTAGGCCTCCAGAAGCTGGGTGCGTTCCACGGAGACATTTTCCGGCATGACCACCTTGACCTTATAACCCTTGAGGCGACCGATCATGGCAAGAGAGATTCCGGTGTTTCCGGAGGTGGGCTCCAGGATGGTGCGGTTGGGCGAGATCTCGCCGTCGGCTTCAGCCCGTTCGATCATCTTGAGGCCGATGCGGTCTTTGACGCTGCCGGTGGGGTTCTGCCCCTCCAGCTTGGCGTAGATGCGGACTCCGGATTTCGGACTGAGGTTTTGCAACTCCACCAAGGGGGTGTTCCCGATGGTGGCAATGAGTCCCTTGTAAATCGTCATTGGTGCAGGGCTCCGGATCGCCTCTGGATGACGGGAGGAGACGACTTAGTGGGCGCCGGCGCCGATAGCCAGCGGTTCGGGCGCTTCGGCCACGCCGCAGAACACTTCATAGTCGATGAGTTCGGTGACGGTGGGGTTGTCGCCGCAGAGCGGGCAGTTGGGGTTGCGTCGCAGCCGGACCTCGCGGAATTGCATGCTCAATGCGTCGATAACCAGTAGGCGGGAGCTGAGGCTCTCACCGATGCCAAGTATGTGTTTGAGGGCTTCGGTAGCCTGGATGGACCCGACCAATCCGGTGAGGGCACCCAGGACGCCAGCCTCGGCGCAGTTGGGAACCATGCCCGGAGGGGGAGGAGCCGGGAAGAGGCAGCGATAGCAGCCCTGGCCGGGCAGGAAGACGGTGGCCTGGCCGTCGAATATCAGGATGCTGCCGTCGATGAGGGGCTTGTTCAGCAGGTAGCAGGCGTCGTTCACCAGGTAACGGGTGGCGAAGTTGTCGGCTCCGTTGATGACGATGTCGTACTGGCTGATGATGTCGAAAGCGTTTTCCGACGTGAGCCACGCCTCGTGAAGGACTACGTCGACCTCAGGGTTGTAGGAAAGGATATTGTCCTTGGCGGACTGGACCTTGGGCCGGCCGACGTCAGGGGTGTGGTGCAGGATCTGTCGCTGCAGGTTGGACAACTCGACGACATCGAAGTCGACGATACCGATCTTGCCAACGCCGGCGAGGGACAGATATACCGCGGACGGCGAACCCAGGCCGCCGGCCCCGATTATCAGCGCGCTGGCTTCCATCATCTTGCGCTGTCCGGCGCTACCGACGTCCTGCATGATGATGTGGCGACTGTAGCGTTTGACCTGATCAGGGGTCAAGCGTAGGGGCTGGACCATTTTGTGTTCCTCCCGGTTGACGGTTCGGTAGATTCAGCTAAAAACCTGCGCCCCGAACCGTCTGGCGGTGAATTCGGTGGACGCAGGCGCGAAGCAGATGTTAGTCGGCCCGCCCCCTATGTGCAGGGACAGGCGCAGGCAGCCAGCGCAATTTGGGCACGTAGCATCGTGAAAGGAGTGTATTGTTGGGCCGGGAAAGTTGTCAAGCAAATCGGGGGGCGGTTCATACCGAAACCGCGGCCACCGGTTCTGAAATGTCCGGCTCGAGATCCCCTGCGGCGGTGAGGGCGCTCTGCCGATCGGCCAGATGAGCCAGCGTAGTTGCCTGCAGCACCTGCTGGATCGAATACTCGACCGTCTGCCAGATCTCTTTCTGGGCACAGGAGTCGGCGAACATGCAGTCAGTGGGCAGGGTGAGGCAGTCCAGGGGAGACGCATTACCGTCAAGTTCCTGCATGATGTCGTACAGGTTTATATCCTGAGGATCCCGCGCCAGTGAATGACCCCCCTGAGGGCCACGGCGGCTGTGAACGAAACCGCTCTTGTTGAGGGTGGACATCAACCGCTCAAGGTACGGTTCCGGTATGCCCTGTCGATAGGCGATAGCAGCCGTTTGGACCGGGCCGTCGCCGTAGCGCATAGCCAACTCCACCAGCGCGCGCACGCCGTAGTCCACTTTCATCGGGACGCGCAAAACGACACCTCCGTCCTGCGCGGATTATACCCAAACACTGCGCAAAAAGCCAACTGCATCAGGTATTCGCCTCTGCTTGCTGCCGGCGGCGGTCATAAACCGTCATATAGGTTCCAATGCCGGTGGCAATCAGTTGGCCCTCCTCTCCGTGGATTTCCATATCGCCGACGACGATGCGGCCTCCACGGCTCTTGATGGAGCTGCGAGCGGTCAATTCGCCGTCGCGGGCAGGAGCGATGAAGTTCAGCTTCAACTCGATGGTAACAGCATGCTCGCCTTCCCTGAGAACGGAACGGCAGGCGCGGAAGAAGGCGTAGTCGGCCAATGCCACCAATATGCCGCCCTGAACGACGCCGGCGCGCTGGCGGTGTTTGTCCGCCACGGTCATTAACGCGGTGCCCACGCCGTCGGCAGATATGCCGGGACGTATGCCCAGGAGTTCGGCGAAAGGCCCGTCCTGGCCCGTGAGTGGTTCGGGATTGCTCATGGCAATCGCCTCCATTTACAAATTCGGTGAATTCAGCGGTGCCGGCAATTATAACGATGCGCGACGGTGCAGCCGCTGGAGGCACCGGATATACTTATCCTCCGATGTTGTCAGGGTGGGCATATCGAACGGAGCCATGTCGAACGGAGCAACTATGGCTAAAGGGCTGCTGACCGCTCTCGGCGTGATGCTGGTGTGTACGATCATCCCCGTAGCGCAATTCCTGTTGGCTCCTTTTGGCCCTTTCCTTGGGGCCTATTTTGGTATCAGGTCGGTGGACACCGCTGGTTCGGCGCCGCTCGTTGCTGCGGCCAAGTTCGGCGTTGCGGTGGGCGCAGCGTCTGGGGTCATCCTGGTGGTGATCGCGGTGATCTTGACGGCGGCGCTATCGATGCCGGGCAGGTTCGTGGTCCTGACCTGGATCGCGGTGGCCGTTTTTGCGACGTACGTGGCCGGGATGAGCACGTTGGGCGGGCTGTATCGACTGATGAAGGCGAGAACGGCCGCGGTCCCGGTAGAGGCGAATTAGCGGTGGACGCGGAGTCGCTCCAAATCCTGCTGGAAAGCGTTCGGGACGGGAGCGTGACTGTGTCCCGGGCGATGGATGCCCTGCGGGACCTGCCCTACCAGGACCTGGGGTACGCGAGGCTCGATCACCACCGGCCCCTGCGGACGGGTTGGCCGGAGGTGGTGCTGGCGGAGGGGAAGACAAAAGAGCAGGTCGCTGGAATTGTGGTCGCGATGAACGGGCGCGGCCTTCCCGTGCTGGTGACCCGTGCCGCTCCCGAGGTGTACGCGGCCGTTGCCGCCGAGGTTGCGACGGCCCGTTATAACGAACTGGCGCGCTGCATCGTGGTTTCGGACCAGGGAACGAGGCAACCGGCGGACGTGGGGCTGCTGATCGTGACCGGCGGCACGGCCGACCTGCCGGTGGCGGAAGAGGCGGCCCTGACGGCGGAGCTGATGGGGTGCAAAGCCTCCCGTGTGAACGACGTGGGCGTAGCGGGACTGCATCGACTACTGGCGCAGCGTGAACGGCTGCAGGAAGCGCGGGTGATCATAGTAGTTGCGGGGATGGAGGCCGCGCTGGCGAGCGTGGTGTCGGGGCTGGTGTCGGCGCCAGTGATTGCGGTGCCCACCAGTGTGGGGTATGGGGCGAGTTTCGGCGGGCTGGCCGCGCTGCTGGGGATGCTGAACTCCTGCGCACCGGGAGTTGGCGTGGTAAACATCGACAACGGGTTCGGGGCGGGCTATCTGGCGGCGCAGATTAGCCGCATGCCCGAGCCGAGCGCGCATTCGGATTCAGCGGTTGCGCGTGAGGGGTCGGGTTGAACGGCCGGAGATGGTTGCTAATGGGACTGCTGACGGTGGCAGTCTTCGGCGGACTTTTGGCGTACGGTGATTTTCGACAGGTGGGTAGGACGCTGTTTGATTCTCCGGCCGCATACGCCGGATTAGCCGCGGCGGTGGGCCTGGCCGTGGTCAACTATGGATTGCGATACCTCCGATGGTCGATGTATCTGCGTGCGCTCGGACTCAACGTACCGGCGTCGGTAAGCGCGCCGGTGTTCGTGGCGGGGTTGGCCCTGTCGATCACGCCGGGCAAGGTTGGCGAGCTTCTGAAGAGCGTGTGGCTCAACCAACGGACGGGAGTTCCGGTGCCGGCAGTGGTGATGGAACGGCTGACGGACGTCATATCCGTCGCTCTGTTGGGAATGACCGGGGTGCTGCTGTTGCCCACGGCGATAGCGCTGACGGTGGGCGGTCTGCTGATTGTGGGCCTCGCCATCGGGCTGCTGGCCGCGTCGCGATACGGCGCGAAAGCGCTGGGATTGCCGGTGTTGCGGCGGTGGCGTGAACCGTTGGCGCAGTCGCAGCACGGGCTGCGTCGACTGATGGCGCCCCGGATGCTGGTGGCGGGAGTGGCGCTGGGTTTCCTGGCGTGGGCCGCTGAGGGCCTGGCTCTGTGGGCGATCATCCGCGGCTTGGATGCTGAGGTGGCGGTTGGTATCGCGCTGCCGATTTCGGCTGCCGCAGCGCTGGTGGGGGCCGTGACCGCGCTGCCGGGCGGGTTGGTTGGATTTGAGGGGAGCATGGTGGCCCTGTTGGGAAAGGCCGGTCTGCCAGCGGCCACTGCCGCGCTGGCCACCCTGCTGACCCGGCTGGCCACCCTGTGGCTGGCCGTGATCGTCGGCGGGTTGGCCTGGCTGTGGCTGGTCCAGACCGGCCGTAACCGTGCAACCGCACTGGCTAATAACACTGGGGTTACGCGCGAATCATGAGCCGGCTGACAGGGCTGTTACTGACGGCCCGTCCGCTGCAGTGGGTCAAGAACCTGCTGGTGTTCCTGCCGCTGCTGTTCGCGGTGGACCTGGTTTGGGAACCCGGGGATCTCGCGACTCTGCTGCCGTATATTCCGCGGCTGGCGGGACTGTTCGCCGCGTTCTGCGCACTGTCGTCGGCGGTCTACATCCTGAACGACCTGGCTGACCGGGAGGCGGACCGGCGGCACCCCACGAAACGGGTGCGGCCCATCGCATCGGGGCTGCTACCGGGATGGCTGGCCGGCTTGGCGCTGGCGGCGCTGGCCGCTGTCGGAATGTTGGGACTGTATGGCATATCTGCGCCGGGGCTGGGACTGCCTCTGATCGGCGGTATATACCTAGTCGCCAACGTGGGCTACTCGTTGCGGCTGAAGCGGGTGGCTCTGGTTGACGTAATGATCGTGACCGGCGGCTACGTGCTGCGCGCCGTAGCGGGAGCGTTAGCAGTCGGAGCAGCGCCGTCGCCGTGGCTCTACGCGGTGACGGCGGCGGGGGCGCTGTTCATTGTGATCGGTCGGCGGTACGCCGAGGCGAGGCTGGCCGGCGAGGAGCCGGAGGTGCAACGGGCGACACTATCGCACTACGCTCCGCCGCTGGGTGGTCAGTTGCTGATCCTGTCGGCCACGGCGGCGCTGGTGAGCTACACGCTGTACGCGGTGGAGGCGGACAACCTGCCCGAAAACAACACGATGCTGCTCACCGTGCCGCTGGTGATATTTGGGCTGTTCCGCTACCTGTACCTGCTGAACCACAGCCGGGATGCCGAATCGCCGGAATTGCTGATGCTGCGAGACGTGCCGCTGTTGATGGCGATTGCAGCGTGGATGGTGGTTGCCGGTGGGGTGCTGGTGCTGAATTGACGGAGTGGACCCTGCCCCAGGGTTCTAGAAGGGGAGCCAACGACCGCCAAGGCGAACCGGATAGTCAGCTTCCGACAGCGCGGTTTCGCGTGGTGTGGGACCTTGACGTGATTGGGCGCCGATACAAACGACGTTCCGCAACGAGATCGCGAGCGAGGAGCCCGGCATGTATGACATAGACAAGACTAGGAAACACCTCGTCTTTCAGAGGTACTTGCGTGGATTTAGCCAAGCAGACAATGCCGACCAAATATACACGTTTGACAAACATTGCCCAATGCAGGGCATTGAAATTCGCTCGATACGTAATGTCGAAGTATCGAGAGACGCCTACTCCGTGGAAAACGACAAAATTCTCATGGAACGCGAGAATGTTTGGGCAAGGATTCTCGACACCCTAAAAGCCAGTAACGTTGATGAATTGAACGCATACATTGACGACCGAATGGGCTCTGCCCGGTTACGCCAGTGGCTGGCGCGCTTCGTAGTGGATTCTGCATTGCGCAGCCAGGGCTTGCATGAGCGCATGCAGCCCTTATTGAGTGAATCTCTGCCCTCGCACGACAGGCAAGAAGCGGCGGCGCTCGAAGATTATATTGCCCAACAACCGGGTTTAGAACGCGAGCTTCATATCATCCACTCGCTGGTTGGCAAAATGACGCACAGAGACAATTTCCGAAAGCGGGTCGCTATTCTGCTTGACCCATTTCTGCGCGGCGAGGAAGGCGAACGGTACTACGAATGGTACGAAGAAGGCAGTTGGCGCTTCGACGAACCCACAAACCGACGCACATTCATAACAACTGATATACCGTCAACGACTTTCCTCCTGGGCCCGGAGCCCCATCGTGAAAACTGGATGTGGTTCTTTATGCCACTCTCGGCCGATCTACACCTTATGGGGTTATGCGGAGACGCGCGGCTAGAGGCCGGATCTATCCCCGGATCGGGAGAGTTGGACGACAAACAGATGGACGGGATAAACGTGAGCGTTTTTCGGTGTGCACAGCGCAACGTTTACTCCTCTTCCGTTGAAGAACTCGATCGGATTATCCGGCTTGCGGCCGATGTTGCGTAGTGCTTCTCACCTCGCTATGCTTACCGTCGGTTGGCTCGCCGAGCCGACACGGCTTATTTTCCGCACCGGAGATCGACGAGATGACACAGGCTGCTCCTCAGATACCGCTGCCGCCGCCGCAGCCGGAATCCGATTTCTATTGGGAGAAGTGCAAGGCCGGCGAGCTTTGGCTGCGCCACTGCAAGACATGCGACCGTGCGTACTTCTACCCCCGGGACATATGCCCGTTTCCCGAGTGCTTCTCCAGGGACACCGACTGGATTCAGAGCAGCGGGCGCGGCACCCTGCAAACGTTTGCCATCGTTCACCGGGGACCGACGCCGGCGTTCCGCGACAAGGTGCCGTACATCGCGGCGGTGGTGGAGCTGGAAGAGGGAGCAAGAATACCGTCCTGGTTGGTAGGCATAGACTTCGCCGAGGGCGAGATTCGTCCTCAGGCAGTGCAGTGCGGCATGGCGGTGGCGGTGGAGTTTGAGGAAATCGACGAAAACATCAGCCTGCCGATGTTCCGGCCGGCGTGAAGCGCACTACTCAACCAAATTGATATTCCCGCACGCGGGAACCGACGGCAACAAACACAGGAGGCGTTATGACGCAGCCCGCAGCCCGAACCGTAATGCAAGAAGTATCGCCCAGGTTGGCCGAACTCTCCGCCGACGTTTTGTTTGGCGACGTATGGGAGCGACCGGAATTGTCCAAGAGGGACCGGAGCCTGATCACCGTGGCGACCCTGACCGCTCTGTACCGCACGGATCAACTGCGCGGACACATCGGGCGGGCGCTGGACAACGGCGTGACCCGCGACGAGATTTCCGAGGTGATCATGCACATGGCTTTCTACGCAGGCTGGCCGGTGGCGGCCAACGCAGTGCGCGTAGCTAAAGAAGTGTTCGAAGAACGCGGCGTTTAGCCGATCAAACCCGATTCCGTCTTGAATCCGTCATTCCGGCCCCGGCTGGAATGACGGCACTGTTAATTAAGGAGGCCCCTGATGCCGACCATGACCGGAGCCCGTTTCCTCGCGGAGACACTGCGCGAGTACGGCGTTACCCACGTGTTTTTCGTTCCCGCGATCATCCGCCGTGCCCTCGTGGAGATGGAGGACGTTGGGATCAAACGGATCATCAGCCACGGCGAGAAGTCGGCGGCGTACATGGCCGACGCGTATGCCAGGGTCACCGGCAAGCCGGGGCTGTGTTTTGCCCAGTCGGTGGGTGCGGCGAACCTGGCCGCTGGCCTGCAGGACGCCTACCTGGGAGTCTCCCCGGTGATAGCGATCACGGGGCACCGGCCTCCGATGCACCGGCACCGGAACTCATACCAGGAGATTGAGCACTCCAAGCCGTTCGCTTCGGTTACCAAGTACAGCGCGGAAGTGGAGGCAGTGGAGCAGTTGCCCCACCTGCTGCGGCAGGCGTTCCGCGAAGTGACCACCGGTCAGACGTTGCCGGCTCACCTGGACTTCTCCGGCATTTCCGGCGACGTGATTACGGATGGCATCCTGGATACCGACGTGATCGTTGAGGAACCGTTTACGCAGAGGCCGGCGTTCCGACCGGCTCCGGAGCCGGAGCGGGTGCGCGAGGCGGCGCGGATACTGTCGCAAGCCGAGCGGCCGGTGATCGTGGCCGGCGGCGGCGTGACGGCGTCGGGCGCAGAAGCCGAGGTCTTGCGGTTGGCGGAGATGCTGAACATCCCAGTGGCCACCGCGTTGAACGCCAAGGGTTGCATCCCGGAGAATCATCCGCTTTCAGTTGGCGTCGTGGGCAGCTATTCGCGCTGGTCGGCGAACAGGGTCGTGTCGGAGGCGGATCTGGTGCTCTTCATCGGTAGCCACACCGGGAGCCAGGTGACACTGGACTGGCGCATCCCGGCGGTGGGAACTCCGGTGATACAGATTGACCTCGACGCCAGCGAACTGGGCCGTTCATATCCAGCCGCCTACGGGCTACAGGGTGACGCCAAGCGTACCCTGGAGGCGATGATCGACGTGCTGGAACCCACGGGAGGCAACGCGACCTGGGTGTCGCGAGCCCAGGAGCACGTGCAGAACTGGCGGGACGAGCACGAGCCGGTGCTGACATCGGACGCGGTGCCCATACGGCCGGAGCGGCTGTGCCAGGAGCTGACGGACTTCCTACCCTCGGACGCCGTGTTGTTAGCGGACACCGGGCACGCGGGCATCTGGACGGGCAGCATGGTCGACCTGAACCACCCGGGTCAGTCTTACCTGCGGGCGGCCGGATCGCTGGGATGGGGTCTGCCGGCGGCGCTGGGCGCCAAGTGCGGAGTGCCGGAGCGGCCGGTGGTATGCTGGACCGGCGACGGTGGCATGTGGTACCACATCGGCGAGCTGGAAACCGCGGTTCGCTACGGCATCAACGCGGTGATCGTGGTGCACAACAACGGTGGCTTGAACCAGGATAGGCGGGGCGACGAGGCGGCATACGAAGGGCGTGAGGGCGGCAATCCCGGCGAGTTGTGGCGGTTTACCGACACCAACTTCGCTCAGATCGCAGAGTCGATGGGAGCGTTGGGCATCCGCGTCACGGACCCTAACCAGATCAACTCTGCACTGGACCAGGCGGTCAGCGCCAACCGGCCTACGGTGGTGGACATAGTCAGCGACGGGGAGGTTGCGGCGGTGCCACCGTGGGGTCCATAAAGTCCCTCTAGACTGCGGCTCGAGGAGACGCTGCTGATGCGCTATGCACTGCTGTTCGGCCTGCACATCCTGCTGTTCGTCGTCGCAGTTGTGGTGTTCTACCTCGGGTTGGGGGTGGGTCTCGCGCTGAGCCCGCCGGCCGGGACGGCGCTGTGGTTGGTGGCCGGAGCGATTGCGCTGGCCAACCTGCTGTGGCTTATCGCCTCGATCCGAAGGGTCAGCCGCCGGACACAACCGTAACGGATTGGTGAGCTCAGGCGGAGGCCTGCCGAAGGAACTCGCGGGCGGCGTCGTAATTCCTGGCGCCGCTGCGTCGGATGGGCGGCACTACGTAGCAATCGTCGGCCCCGACATACCGCAATCCTTCCCATACCTCAAGAGCGATGTCCACGCCGGAACGGCCGGCTTTGAGATCACTCCTGATCTGCTCGGGGACGGCGGCGAAGGAGACACCGTCGGGTTCCATTAGGCCCACGCCGTAGAAAATAGGAATCCCTGGCGGGCTGCCCGTCGAAAGTGTGATGGCTTCCGTGAGGTGGTTGATCTCCGAGGGCTCGAAGATCGGCTGGGTGATCAGAAATTGCGCGCCGGCCTCGACTTTGCGAGCGGCGAGTTCCGCCTCGGGTTCGACGCCACGACCCAGGTCGACTGTCGCGCCGATGCAGAAGTTGGTGGGAGCGCGCAGCGGGCGGCCGCGGTGGTCGACTCCGGAGTTCAAGCTGGCGATGGACGCGATCAACTCCGTGGGACGGTAATCGTTGACGGCGGACGCGATGTCGCGCGGGCCGAAGGGGTCGCCGGCCACCACGATGACGTTCTCCAACCCAAGCGCCTGGGCTCCCAGAAGCAGGGATTCCAGCGCCAGGCGGTTCATGTCCCGTGTGGCCATCGTGAAAATTGGGTCCGTGGCGAAGCGGTCGCGGAGCACGGCTGCCGTGGCGACTGAATTGAGCCTGACTATCCTGCCGGGATTGTAGGCGGCGGATACGAAATCGGCGCCTACCGGTGGTTCCGGAACGTCCTCGGGACGGCCGGAACGGGGAGGGGAGTAGTCGCAGATGAAAGACGGGCACCCAGTCAGAGCGTGGGTTCGGTCAACAACTTTTGCCATCGGCGGGCAGCGACGCGACGCTCGACCTTGCTACTCGGTAAGGCCTTCCAGGTACTCCCGGAAGCGGGTGATGGCCTGCTGCTCGGAGCGGCCGACGTAGTAGCGGATACCCTGGACGTATTCGACGACGTCGCGGGGCAGCATCAGCAGGTCATCGCGGGGTTCGTTGAGGTGGTACAGGCCGTCCACCCCCTCTTCAAGGCCAACGTACAGGGTGTCCTCCAGGATGGCCTTTTCGCGGTCATCAAGGCCCTTGCGCATGATCCACTGGTTGAATACGAAGGGCAGGTTGGTCCACTGGGTCCATTCCGTACCGAGGTCGAAGCGGTGGGCGAAGCCTCGGACGCCGCGCCGGCGGCGGAGGGCGCGGTTCCCGATGAGCAGGAAGGCGTCGAAGGTTTCATCCGGACGGTTGACGTCGCCGGGGCGGAGCACAAATTCGCCCGGTTCCAGATCGTACTTGCGACGTAGAAGGATTTCCAGCAACTTGGATGCGGTGACATCCTCGTCGGACACCCCGATGGTGACGCCGCCGAGCTCTTCCATGGGGTGCTGAGAATAAAGGCAGACGCTGACGGCACGGCTCAAAGACGAAAAGCAGAAGCCGCCGACGGGCTCGAAGCGGTCTTCGAGACGGAACACGTCGGACAGATGGGCCGGGCCGGCGTCGAGTTCGCCGTTGTCCAGAGCGTCGCCCAATTGACGAGGGGTAGTTTGGCGCAGTTCGAATCCGCGACGCGCCATGTCGAAGTAGAAGGGTTCAGCTTCCAGATATGGTACACGGCCGACTCTAACGGGCATCTTCTAGTCACCAACGTCTTTCGGGATGATCCGCAGCAGCCAAGGTTGAATTGGAGCCAACACCCGGCCGGCGGGGCGTTAGGATTGTAGGACGGGCCGCGATACGGGTCAAGGAACGAGCGGGTTTCCCGGTACCTCCGCTTGCGCGCAGGCGCGGCAAGCCCGAACCACTCACCGGGATGTCGGCGGGTATAATTGGTCGCAGTTTGGAAGGATTGGAGGCGGCGCGTTCATGCGTATCACCAACGTAGAGGCGGATATCGTTCGGATCCCATTGAGCACGCGGTTCAGCGGCAGCGTGTACCAGATTGAATCACGGTGCACCATCGTGACTCGGGTCCACACCGACGAAGGGTTGGTGAGCGAGGTCTACTCCGGGGACGAGCGGACGGGCTACGAGTTACTGAAGGACCTAGTGGTGGGGCCGATGGCGGAGGCCGTGAAGGGTGAGAACCCAATGGCCATAGAGCGGTGCTGGCAGAAGATGTTCGCGCTGACGCCCCGGATCAGCGACAAGGCGATCGCGATGCGGGCCATCGCGGCCATAGACGTGGCGCTGTGGGACATCACCGGTAAAGCGCTGGGCGCACCGGTGCGGACGCTGCTGGGTGGGTACGCCGACCGGTCTCCGGTGGTGCGATTCGCGTACTACGTGCAGGGACGGGATACGGCTTTTATGGTGGAGGATCTCGTACGCCAAAAGGAGCGCGGGATTGGCGGCGTGAAGCTGAAGACGGGCGGCGTCGCGGTAGCTGACGACCTGCTGCGGGTGAGGGCGATAAGGGACACGCTGGGTGATGATTTCATCATCGTGTGCGATTCGAACCAGGCGTGGACGCTGGAGGAGGCGCTGGAGTTCGCGGGGCCGGCGAAGGAGATGGGGCTGGCCTGGCTTGAGGAGCCATGCCGGTGGCAGAACGCGGACAACGACATGCGCCAGGTGCGGCTGCGCACTGGCATACCGGTGGCCGCCGGCCAGGGCGAGAGCAGCTCGTGGGGTGGGCAGCGGCTGATGGACACTGAAGCCGTGGACATCCTGAACATCGACGCGGCGATCTGCGGCGGCATATCGGAATGGCGTCGGGTGGCCGGCGCGGCGCAGATGCGAGGCGTCCAGATGGCCCACCACGAGGAGCCGCAGCTGGCGGTGCAGCTACTGCCGGCCCACGCCCACGGTTTGTTCGTGGAGGTGTTTGAGGAAGAGCGGGATCCGGTGTACTACCAGCTGAACAGCGTGCTCCCGGAGTGGGACAACGGGGAGATCATTGCGCCGACCGAGCCGGGAATGGGCCTGCATCTGGATGCGGCGGTACTGGAGGAGTACAAGGTTTATTAGACGGTAGTCTCAGAGGGTGTCTAAAAATGAGGAAGGCAGGCCAGTCTGCGCAGGGTGAGGCCGGTCATTGCGATGTAAGAGGGTGTCTAAAAAGGTTGAAATTGGGGTGGAGGTATCCAGGCGTGATAAGGGTGTTGGTCGTAACGTGGGGGTATGAAACGACCAGCCTATCCCAGCGACCTCAGCGACCGAGAATGGCAACTGCTCGAGCCCCGGTTGCCACCGCCCAAACCGGGCGGCCGACCCATCACCTACCCCCGGCGGGAGATCGTCAACGCCATCCGCTACGTGCTGCGCACTGGGTGCTCCTGGCGGATGCTGCCCCATGACCTGCCGCCCTGGCGCATTGTCTTCCATTACTTTCGCACCTGGCGTCGTGATGGCACCTGGCAACGGGCACATGACACCCTGCACGCCGAGCTGCGCCAGGCTCAGGGTCGCCAGGCCAGTCCCAGCGCGGCCATCATCGACAGCCAATCGGTGAAGACCACGGAAAAAGGGGGCCTCGGGGTTACGACGCCGGCAAGAAGGTGAAGGGCCGCAAACGCCACATCGTGGTGGATACCCTGGGACTGCCGCTGGCGGTGGCAGTGCACCCTGCCGATATACAGGACCGGGACGGCGCCCGGCTGGTGCTGATCCGACTGTTGGGGCGGTTCCCTCGACTACAGCTGATCTGGGCTGATGGGGCCTACGGCGGCAAATTGGTAGAGTGGGCCAGGACGGTGGGCGGCTGGACCCTGGAGTTGGTGCGGCGTCCACCACAGCAACATACTTTTCAGGTGCTGCCTCGGCGGTGGGTCGTGGAACGCACCTTTGGTTGGCTGAACCTGCAACGACGGTTGAGCAAGGACTACGAAGCATTGTGTGAAACCACCGAAACTTGGATTTAGAGGGTGTCTAAAAAGGTTGAACTTGGGGTGGAGGTATCCAGGCGTGATAAGAGCGTTGGTCGTAACGTGGGGGTATGAAACGACCAGCCTATCCCAGCGACCTCAGCGACCGAGAATGGCAACTGCTCGAGCCCCGGTTGCCACCGCCCAAACCGGGCGGCCGACCCATCACCTACCCCCGGCGGGAGATCGTCAACGCCATCCGCTACGTGCTGCGCACTGGATGCTCCTGGCGGATGCTGCCCCATGACCTGCCGCCCTGGCGCATTGTCTTCCACTACTTCCGGACTTGGCGTCGTGATGGCACCTGGCAACGGGCACATGACACCCTGCACGCCGAGCTGCGCCAGGCCCAGGGTCGCCAGGCCAGTCCCAGCGCGGCCATCATCGACAGTCAGTCGGTGAAGACCACGGAAAAAGGGGGCCTCGGGGTTACGACGCCGGCAAGAAGGTGAAGGGCCGCAAACGCCACATCGTGGTGGATACCTTGGGACTGCCGCTGGCGGTGGCAGTGCACCCTGCCGATATACAGGACCGGGACGGCGCCCGGCTGGTGCTGATCCGACTGTTGGGGCGGTTCCCTCGACTACAGCTGATCTGGGCTGATGGGGCCTACGGCGGCAAATTGGTAGAGTGGGCCAGGACGGTGGGCGGCTGGACCCTGGAGTTGGTGCGGCGTCCACCACAGCAACATACTTTTCAGGTGCTGCCCCGGAGGTGGGTGGTGGAACGCACCTTTGGTTGGCTGAACCTGCAACGGCGGTTGAGCAAGGACTACGAAGCGTTGTGTGAAACCACCGAAACCTGGATCTACATCGCAATGACCGGCCTCACCCTGCGCAGACTGGCCTGCCTACCTCATTTTTAGACACCCTCTTAGTCTATCTCGGTCCAACGCGCTAGTCTGACTTCACCGACCCTGCAAGCAGCAAGCACCAGAAACTCAAAAGCCAACTTCGTTGACGGCCATGCAGTGGTCTCCCGGATTTTTTGGACGGAACCGCCAACCTCAGCAAATGGGAGCGCCTTCTGGTGCTGTACTCGCTGGGATGTCTTGGGTAGAGCGGCAATCACGGCCTCACCCGCGGGATTGTCTGTCCGATGCCCTTCTGCTATTGACCATCGCATGATCGCAGATATTCGCTCGCGCACCTTCGTTGCCGTCTCGCGTTTGGTGTTCCAGATCGGCGTCAGCGCGGCCAGCACGTCAGCCGTGCTGATCTCCGAGACCGGCTTGCTACCCAGCGTGGGAATGACGTAGTTATTCAAAGAGGAACGCCATTGCCTGGCGATCCGGGGATTCGCCCACCCTTCCGTGTGTACCTCGATCACCGTTTCAACGGCTTCAACAAACCTCGGTATCGGCTTGGCTGGCTTCTGAGGATCTACGCCTTCCATTACCGCCCGGCGATTTAAGTGCCTTGGCGCGTGCCGCTGCCAGCGTCACCAAAGGATAGCCGCCCAAGCCCAGGTCGTGCGACTTCCCGCCGACGTGCAACCGCTGCGACCAGGATTTTGCCGGCCGTCCACCCCACCCCTTTTTGACCACGAGGGAGAGCCCATAACTGCCCGGCCCGTCCGAATATCGCCCTGGGGTCTTCACCGCCTTTACAAAAGCCGCTGCCAAAGGCCGTGGCCCTCCCTCGTTTCTCTTACCGCGCTCCACAGGGTTACCTCTATTGTTACCACATTTGTTACCACAAATAGAGTGAATATAAGAGAACGTCGGTGAAACGTGAAGGAACTATAATCAAGGCAATTCCCGAATAGAACAGAATGTTCGTGCTACTTATTGGTCCTGTATGGTCATTCGTGAAACTCTAATACGGTATTCTCCAGAGGTACCACATCCACCCTCCTGCAAGTACCGGGGCGGCCTAACGGCCGCCCCGGATTGCTGTCTGCCCCCGTGTTATTATGGCGCCGCAATCACACCAACCTGCCGGAAACGAAGGAGGGCATGGTAAATGGCGACAGGCACCCTAGCATGGACCGAACAAACCGTGGAGGCAGCGGGCGCCCAGCTGCAAGTCGTCACGGGCGGCAGCGGTGATCCCCTGCTCATTCTTCACGACGAATTTGGACACCACGGCCAACTCCGCTACCACGAGGCTCTGGCCCAGGATTTCAGCCTGCACATTCCGCGCCATCCCGGATTCGGCGCAACCGAGCGTCAGGAATGGGTCATGAATATGCGTGACCTGGCGGGGTGGTACCTGGAGGCCCTGGACGACCTTAACCTCGGACCGGTGAACCTCATGGGCTTTTCGCTGGGTGGCTGGCTGGCTGCGGAGATGGCCACCATGTCGCCAGGCCAATTCCGGAAACTCGTGCTCGTTGCGCCGGCCGGCATTCGGCCGCCCACCGGAGAGATATTTGACATGTTCCTGGCAGTGGCCGAGGAATATCTCACCGTTGGCTTCAACGATCCAGAAAATGCCCCTGAATTCCGGGACGTCTGCCCAGAGGAGCCCTCCGCGGAGCTTGCCGAAGCCTGGGCGGTGGCAAGGGAGGAAGCGTGTCGCCTGAGTTGGCGGCCTTACATGCACTCCCTGAGCTTGCCCCATCTGGTCCATCGCCTCAAGAGTGTGCCGACCCAGATCATCTGGGGGCAGCAGGACAATATCGTTCCAGCGTCCGCCGGCCAGATTTACCATGACTCCATTCCCGGCTCGCGGCTCGACATCCTTGATTCGTGTGGGCACCGTCCCGAACTGGAAAAGACCGACGAATTCGTGGCCCTCGTGAAGGGGTTCCTATCCGCCTAGCGATTCCTTCGCTATGGTAAAATCCGGCCGTACCCGGAACCGCAAGGAGAATCGACATGTTCATTGGATATTTTACGGAAAGGCCCTACCAGGATCCCAAATCCGGGTATTTCGGCGCAACCGGCAAGTCGATCATGGACCTCAACGTCAGCAATGAAATCTACGATGCCGAGCTGGGCGCCCATTTGTACAACCGCTACCTGGACGAAAAGATCTACGCTGAGGAGATGGGGTTCGACGGCCTGATGCTCAACGAGCACCACAGCACGCCGTTCTGCATGGGCGGCGCCATGAACGTGGAAGCTTCGGTTCTCGCCCGCATCACCAACCGCGCCAAGATAGTGCTGTTGGGCAACATACTTCCCCTGTGGGACGACCCGCTGTGGCTGGTCGAGCAGTTGTCCATGATTGACATGATCTCGCACGGTCGCCTGGTATCGGGATGGGTTCGGGGCACCGGTCGCGAAAGCGTGGCACACAACATCGAACCCCACTACAACTGGGAGCGGTTCAAGGAAGCCCACGAGCTGATCGTGAAGGCATGGACAACCCCTGGCCCGTTCCGCTGGGAAGGCAAGCACTACCACTTCCGTCACGTCAATCCGTGGGTCAAGCCTTACCAGAAACCACATCCTCCCATCTGGCTACCGGGAGTGGTTAGCCGCGACTCGTTGATCTGGGCGGCCGAGCAACGGATCCCCTACATCATGCTGGCCACCGAGATGGAACCCACCAAGCAGGCGTTCCAGATTTACCACGACACCGCTGCTGAGCTGGGCTACGAGTCCGGGCCGCAGAACATCGGTTACCTGTGGAAGGTCCACGTCGACGAGACGGAAGAACTCGCCGAGCAGACCGGCCGGAAGTACGTACAGGGACCCAGCAACCCGTTCCTCGCCGGCAACGAGGGCACGACCAACCAGGCCCTGCTGCATCTCCCCGGACTGACCTCACGCCGGCGAGTTTTGCCCACCACGTCCGTGGCGACGGCGGCCCGCGGCGGCAGCGCCGGCCCCGGCGGTGTCCTATCGCGACCCTACGAGCAGCAGGTCGAGGACTACACGATCATCTCCGGCACCCCCGACACCGTCATCCCCAAGATCCGTCACGTGCTGGAAACCATCCGCCCGGGCAGCATCTTCTTCTGGGATGGCGACGGCGCCATGACCCACGACGACGCCATGCGCAGCCTGCGCCTCATGGGACAGGAAGTGTTGCCCGCGGTTCGAGAGATTGCCAAAGAACTGGATTTGCCGGGACCCTTTGAAGTGGACCCGGCCACCGGCAAGCCCTACGTCGCGAACCCGGCTCCCGCCGAGGTGGCCGCTGACGACTAGGACTCACCCATACGCTCTGCATCCGCGCCTCTCCCAACCCGGGGGAGGCCGTTTGCTATCGCCCACCTTGAATTTCGCCGACACCCGACACGGAGCGTGACCATGCCTTACGGAGACAATGACTGGTTGGCCCTCACCGCCGAGCCCGCCCTTGAGCCGGGCCTGCCCATCTGCGACGCTCACCACCACTTCTGGGACTTCCGCATGGACCGGGTCCCCTACCACCGCTATCTGCTGGATGAATTGGCCGCAGATGTGAACAGCGGACATAACGTGCGCTCCACTGTGTTCCTGGAAGCCCGATCCATGTACCGGCCGGACGGACCGGAAGAGCTGCGGCCGGTAGGCGAGGTCGAGTTCGTCCAGGGCATCGCCGCCGCCAGCGCCACCGGCCTGTATGGGCCAACCAGGGCCGCCGCCGCCATCATCGGCCACGCGGACCTCGCCCTCGGCGACGATGTGGCCCACGTCCTCGACGCGCTCCAGGCGGCCAGCCCCAACCGATTCCGCGGTATCCGGTACAACGCGGGTTGGGACCCCAATCCTGAGCTGGACAGCCGCTCCGTCGAGCACAAGTTGGCCGACCCGCAGTTGCGCGCCGGCGCCCGGGTTCTCGCCGACCGGGGCCTGGTCTACGAAAACGTCGTTTACTTCCCGCAACTCGCCGAACTGGCCGAATTCGCGCGGGCCGTGCCCGACCTGACCATCGTGTCCAACCACATCGGCGGCCTGATCCGCGTCGGCCCTTACGGCAACCGGGACGACGAGGTTATGCCGGCCTGGAGGGACGGCGTGGCCGCGCTGGCCCAGTGTCCCAACGTGGTGATGAAGCTCGGCGGCGTGGGCCAACCACGGTACGGGTTCGACTGGCACACGCGGACCACGCCCATAGGCTCGGAACAACTGGCACAGGAGATGGGACCCCTGATCACCTACTGCATTGACCAGTTCGGACCCGACCGCTGCCTGTTCGAAAGCAACTTCCCGCCGGACAAGGTCTCCTTCTCGTACAACGTCATGTACAACGCCTTCAAGCGCATGACGTCGGGTTACTCAGCCAGCGAGCGCGCCGCCATGTTCCACGACAACGCGGCTCGGGTCTACAGCATCAACGTGTAACCGTCAGTGGCCAGATAGAAGCGTTGCCGAACTTGCGGCCGAAGGCTAAACCAAAGCCAAGGTGAAATGCGCAGAAGCATGGGGTAAAGTTGTAGGGGAGTTGGGTTAATCCGTCTTGGAGTGAGAGAGGGGATGGTGATGGGGGTGAGGGAGATGGAGCGGTTCCTGGAACAGTGGCAACTGGATGCCAGGGATTTGCGCCGGCGGATGATTCGGTCGCCGACGCCCCGGGAGCGGGAACGGTGGTTACGCCCTGTTGCTGCTGGCCCAAGGTTGGACGGGTTCGGCGGTGGCCGAGGCCCTGGAACGGGACCCCCACACCATTGGCCGATGGGCCGCCGCCTTCGGCGAGGACGGTCCCGCAGCCTTGATTTTCGAGCAGTCCGGGGGTTCCCCCCGCCCTCGGTGAGGCGCAGCGGGCGGAGTTGAGGGCAGCAGTGCAGGAGTTGCCCGCCAAGTCGGACATCGGTCTGGCCAACTGGAACTGGAAAGTGGTGCGGCAGTTTGTCCTGGAGCGGTTCGGCATCAGCCTGAGCCGCAGCAGTTGCCTGAACTATCTGCACCGGCTGGGATTCGTGCTCCAGCGCCCCAAGAAACGACTGGTCAAGGCTGACGAGCAGAAGCGGGAGTCCTTCGTGGCGGAGTATGCCGCCCGGTGGGACGAGGCGCACCGGTCCGAGGCCAGGATCTTCTTCGCTGACGAGGCCCATTTCCGGGCGGACGCCGAGTTGCGGGGCAAGTGGGTGGTCCAGGGAGCGCTGGCCTTGGTGGACTCCAGCAGCCCGCGCTATGGCGAAAAGGCCAGCTATTACTCGGCGGTGTGCCTGGAGACTGGGGAAGTGGAGTGGATGGAGCTGGAAGGGAACAGCAACTCAGAAACATCGGCCGTGTTCCTGAGACAGTTAAGAGAGCAGCACGCCGGGCCGCTGAATGTGATCTGGGACAACGCACCGGCGCACCGTGGCGAGTCGGTGCGGCAGTACCTGCGGGCGCCCGGCCTGGGCTTGCGGCTGATGAACCTGCCGAGTTACAGCCCGGACTTCAACGCCGATGAGGCGGTCTGGGGCTGGGTGAGGGAGGAAGCGACCGGGAACCTGTGCCTGGGGACCAAGTCCCTGGTGCAGGAAAGGGTCGGAAACTTCCTTGCCTCGCTGGCCAGCCGGAAAGAGGAGGTGAAACGGCGCTGCCGCACCGTCCTGCAATCAAGGGCCGAAGGGCTGCTGCGGGACTCCCAGCCCCCTTCCCAACCCACGGCAAATGCACATCCCACCTTGGCTTTGGTTTAGTTAAAGCCGCGGGAACCGGCTTACCGCGTTTCACGCCGTCTGAAATTCACAAATGCCCTATTTACATGGCAAACAGTTAGTTGCCACGAATGTGGTCTCCAATGATCGAAGGGACTTTTGCGTGGGTCAAGGATAACCCTGAAGTTGTCGCCCTGATCGCCTCCTTGGCTGGCTTGGTTGCAATCTATGCCGGGGCTAAGATCATAGGCAAGGATGTATTCTGGCTGCTCAAACGAACGGGCAAAATAAGAGCATTAGCAGCGGTCGTTATCGGGATTTCTGGCTCGCTAATCCACTCGGCAATCGATGGAGCTAAGTCGACGTGTCAGCGCGGACTGCAGACTGGCGACTTATTGTGGTTCCGATATGCCAGGAGAAGGGAAATGCATTTGCGATTTGATGGTGCCCTCAAAAACATCTTGCTTCATGAGGGCTTACCTAGGGGGTGTCGTCAAAACAGTGAGAGGGTGGTAAATTGCCGGTAACAGGGAGAGTGTGGAAGGTGGGGAGTATGACGGCAGCGCACCGGCGCCACGATATGACAGACGGTGTTTGGGAGCGGCTGAGGCTGTACCTGCCCGGGGGAGCAGGCAAGAGAGGTCGGCCGGCCCATGACAACCGGCGGTTTATCGACGCCGTTTGCTGGGTTCTGCGCACCGGCGCTCCCTGGCGCGATTTGCCCCCGGACTACGGAGACTGGAAGAACACCCACCGCCGCTTCTGCCGCTGGCGGGACCGGGGTGTGTGGGCCGGACTGTTGGAGGAAGTGATGGATGACCCTGATTTCGAGTGCCTGATTTCGAGTGGCTGATGATAGACGCCAGCTACATCAAGGCCCATCCCCACAGTGCCGGCGCTCGGGGCGGAAATCAGGCTATTGCCCGCACCAAAGGGGGCTGAACAGCAAGTTGCACCTGGCGGTGGACTCCCACGGAATGCCGGTAAGGCTGGCGGTTACTGGAGGCACGGTGGCCGACTGCTCTTTGGCGTTGCCCCTGATCGAGGGTATAGAGGCGGAGTGTCTACTGGCGGACAAAGCCTATGACACCAATGAAATCATAGCCACCGCTCGGGCATCGGGAATGAACCCGGTGATACCGCCCAAAAGCAACCGGAGGGAAAAGCGGGACTACGACCAGGCACTGTACAAGTTGCGGCACTTGGTGGAGAACGGATTCTTGGACTTCAAGCAGTGGTGCGGAGTGGCGACCCGTTATGCCAAGAGAGCGGCGTCATACCTGGCCATTGGCCAACTCCGGGCAGTGATGATCTGGAGCAAACTCTTTTGACGACACCCCCTAACAAAAGCGTCCACTCTGCGCTGTTGAACGTTGGGTTATAGATGCAAATGGACCACTATCTGGATGAGGCCGTTACCAATCAATTGGCGATTTCGCCTAACGTAAGCGCATTGCTCAAAGAAGCGCGGGGCTTGGACGGACAGGGTTACTTGGTTTGGGTCGCGACCGTGGCCAGCGAACTGATCTTGCACCCTGCCGGATACGCTGAAAACGGTTATATGGTACCGTGGGAAGATGTGAGCGAGCCGTTCTTGCGTCGCGTGTGGCAAAAGGGCGATCCCGAACCTACATAATCGATTGGTGACACAGCATGATCGTGCGTCTCGCAACGCCGTCATCCACCCGCCACACAACAAAAAGTATGGAGTGACACCCACGTCGCTAATCGGACAACCACCACCGTGCCGCTTACGCCAATCGGGGTACGACAACTAGACGAGCGAGTCCAGTTATGTTTTCCAACTCGTCCAAGTAGGATACGGCTTCTACCACCTTAGATACTCCCTCCGCGCCCAGAGTTTGACTGGAGAGAAGCTCGAATTTGGAGAGCAGTTCGTTCCGCGACGGCGGATTGGAAAAGTCACCGCGCTGGCTGGTTACATCGGCTTTGAGGGTCCGGCCGTCTCTCAAATGGACAGCGACGCGGGCGGCAGGGTAGTCATACCGGCGCAGGCTCATTTCTGGGTCAGCGAGTACGGCAACGCGCTGGGCCAGATGTCTCACGTCGGGGTCACCAATCTGTTCCGGTAGGAATGCCGTGATGTCTGTCCGTCCGTGGCAGATCGCGGCGGCCACTGCGTACGGGATCGAGAACTTGGCCGCCAGCATGTTCTCGGGATGCGGATCGGCCATGATGCCGGCGATGGGCGGCGCCGTCACGGCAATGCTTTTCACGTCAGAGGCGACGAAAGGCTCGTCGCGGAGCAGGTCCTGCACGGCGTCCAATACCGGATGGTTGTACAGGCAGCAAGCGTGGAACTTGAAGTAGTTCTGCTGGATACGCAGGTTGCCGGCCGAACCCAGGCCATCAATCACCGCCTCCGGATCGAAGCCTTCGCCCAGGAACGTCCGGTACAGATCCGCCGGCCCGTCGGCAATCGCCGTGTAACCGCACTGGCTCAGGTGCGCGGCCATGATGCCCTGGAAACCGGAGCGGCCGGGGTACAGGTTGCGCACCGTCGCTCCCTCCAGGCAAGGCGTCCATGTATTGGCCGGGCTCATGGACATGGCCAGGTTCATCGCCAACCTGGTTTGCGCCGCGTCGAAGCCCATTAGGCGCGCGGTTGCCGCCGCCGTCCCGATGGTTCCCCACGTGCCGTGGGAGTGCACCTCCGCCTTGACTTTAGTCGCCGTGCCGATGCGCGAAATGACCTCGTAGCCGACGATGATGCTCGCCAGCACCTCCCTGCCGCTGCGCTCCAGGTCCTCGCCCACAGCGATGGCCCCCGGCGTAACGTGGATCGACGGGTGCCCTCCGCCCAGGCGGTTGCCCTCGTCCATCTCCAGCGACACGCCGGCGGTGGCGTTGACCATGGCGGCCCACACCGGTTGCACCCGGGCGGCATGACCGAAGACGGTCGCCCTGCCAGGCCCGCTCATGGTCGCGGCGAGACCGGCGAAGTTGGCGTTTTCCGACTGGCGGCTGCCGGCAAGGATCGCGCCGATGGTGTCCAGCACCACGTCCTTCGCTGCAGCAATCGTGGACGAGTGCAAGTCCTCCCAGCGCAATTCCGCAACGAACTCGGCCAGCAGGTCGAGGTAATCCTTGGCCATAATCCCACCTACCGCGTGAAGAATTCGTGGAGAAGACGATACGCGTCGTCCGGCAATTCCTCCGCAATGTAATGACCGGAGGGAAGGGACTGCCCTTCCACGTTGTTGGAATAGTTCCGCCACACTCCGAGAACGTCCTGCGTCCGCCCCACGTACCCTCGGTCGCTCCACAGTGCCAAGTGCGGACAGTTGACCTTGTTCTCGAAGTCGGCCTCGTCGTGCTCCAGGTCGATGCTCGCGCCGGCGCGGTAGTCCTCGCACGCCCCGTGAATGGCTTCGGGGTTGCTGAAGCAACGCACGTATTCTTCCACCGCCTCCGGCGAGAACACCGTTTCAGCGTTCCGCTCCCGCATGAACCGCGAGCGTATGTAGTAGTCGGGATCGGCTCCGATGACCCGCTCGGGAAAGTCGTAGGGCTGGATCAGGAAGAACCAGTGGTAGGTATTGGTTGCCATTTCCTTGTCGACGATGCTGAACATGTGGCGCGTGGGCACAATGTCCAGCGTCGCCAACCGCAACACGCGCTCGGGATGGTCCTTGGTCAGCCGATGGGCGACCCGAGCGCCCCGGTCGTGGCTACCCAGGAAGAAGGTATCAAACCCAAGGTGCGTCATGGCGTCGACCAAGTCTTGTGCCATCGCGCGCTTCGAATGGTTGAAGTGCTCCGGGTCGCCCTTGGGCTTGCCGCTGTCCCCGTAGCCACGCAGGTCCGCCGCGACCACCGTGAAGTCCTCGGCAAGCCTCGGCGCGACCTTGTGCCACATGGTGTGCGTCTGCGGGTAACCATGCAGCAACAGCAGAGGAGGACCGCTGCCGCCCTTCACCAGGTTCACCGCCTCGCCGCTGGTCTCCACGAGCATACGCTCAAATCCCTCGAACAAAGCCATCTTTCGCTCCTTGGCGTCTCTTGATTGAGTGCGGGCCACTCGCCTGTAGGCCGATACATAATGCGTCGGTGCACCGTTGATGTAAATACCTTCCTGCGCGCCCTTTGACAGCATATTCACGCCCGTGTACCGTAAGCTTGAAACCGCCGGAACGGCCCTTTGAGAGCGTAAATGACCACCACTTCGGTACCGAACAACATCGCCCACTACCTCGACGCGGCTCGACCCTTCGTGGCTCGCGTAGACGAGGCCGCCGACTGGATCGACGCCGAGCGGCAGATGCCGCCCGACCTCGCCGCCGACATGGCCGACGCCGGGTTCTTCCGCCTGCTGCTGACCCGCGACCTGGGCGGCGCCGAGCTGGCGCATCCTGACTTTCTCCGGATACTGGAGCAGTTTGCTGCAGTGGACGCAAGCGTCGCTTGGTGCCTCAATCAAAACAACGTCTTCGCCACCAGCGCGGCCCGGATGCCGGTGGACACGGCGCATCTCATCTGGGACGAGCCTCGCGCCGTCGTCACCAACGGGCCACCTACAGGATCCTGCCTCGCCACTCCCGTCGAAGGCGGCTACCGCCTGAACGGGCGATGGAACCTGAGCAGCGGCAGCGACCACGCCACCTGGATCGCCGCGCTGTCGCCTGTGGCCAAGGGCGGGCAGAACGGCGCCACCGCCAGCGATCAGGGGCCGCGCATCTTGCTGATGCCCAAGGCGGAGGTCCATATCGTCGACCTGTGGCACACGGCCGGCCTCCGAGGCACCGGCAGTTTCAGCTTCGACGTCGACGACCTCTTCGTACCTGAGCAGCGCACGTACGCCCAGGACGGACCGTCGCGAACCGAGGGCCCACTTTATGTCGTGCCCCGAACGCTGCTCTTCGCCACGGGGTTCGCCACCGTTGCGCTCGGGGTGGCGCGCAAGAGTCTGGACATTGCCATCGGCGTGGGAGGCAGCCGGATGCCCTACCGCTCGGGTGTTTTACTCCGCGACCAGCAGACCACGCAGCGCACCATCGGCGAGGCTCACGCCCAGCACAGTTCAGCGCGCGCTTTCCTGAAGGAGGCACACGCCCGGCTGTGGGATTCAGCCGGCACCAAGGGCACGCTCACCACGGACGAGCGCATCCAGCTCCGGGTAGCAGCCACCCACGCCATCCGCACATCGGCGCAGGTGGTGGACGCAGCCTACACACTGTGCGGGGCTAGCGGGATTTTCCAGTCCAACCCCATCCAGCGGCGGTTCCAGGATATACACGTCATCACCCAGCATGTCCAAGGACACTACGTGCACTACGAGACCGCCGGCCAATTCGTGCTGGGGTTGGAACCACAGGGCGTTTTCTAGCAGAAGGAGGTGTCGCCATGGCCGCGAATCATGTGGATACGGTCATCGTAGGCGGGCAGATCGTAACTTCGTCACAGGTGTACGAGAGCTCCATCGCCGTCTCCGGCGAGAAGATCGTTGCCATCGGCCCCGAAGGTTACCTACCGCCGGCCGATCGCTACATCGACGCCGCCGGCAAGTTCGTGCTTCCCGGCCTGATCGACAGCCACGTCCACCTGGACGGGCACGACGACTACGCCCTGGGCTCGTTGTCCGCTGCCCGCGCCGGCCTGACCACCCTGGTACCTTTCGGCACCTACCGGTTGGAGGGCGACGAGACACTGCCGCAGGCCGTCCATCGCACTCGCGAAACCGTCGAACAGGCCGCTCTGACAGACTTCGCCTTCCATTTCATCCTGCAGAACCGGCCCAGCATTCTGTCCGGTTTGCCCGAGGCCGTCGACCTCGGCGTCAAGTCCTTCAAAATGTTCATGACCTACAAGAAACGTCCCGGTAGGATGTGCGACGACGACTACATCTGCGAGACGATGGACCTGGTGGGCCGTGGCGGCGGCGTCCTTCAACTCCATTGCGAAAGCGGCAACATCATCGAATACCTCGAGAACAAGCTCATGGCCGAAGGCCATACGCACCCCACCGATTTCCCCACGGCTTGCCCCGACTGGGCTGAAGAGGAAGCCATCAACCGCGCCGTTAAGATGAGTGCCGCCACCCGCTGCCCCACCTACGTCGTACACCTCAGCACCCAGCTGGGTTTGGAGCGCATAAAACAGGCTCAGAGCCTCGGGCAACGGGTGTGGACGGAGACGTGCCCCCAGTACCTTCTCCTGTCCGACGCCCAGATGGCGGAGCGCGGCCCATTGGCAAAGATCGGCCCGCCGTTGCGGCCCGACGACGGACCCGACCGCGACGCATTGTGGGAAGGGTTGCGCCAGGGCCACGTGTCCATCGTCGCCAGCGACCACTCGCCACATCCCCAGGAACTCAAGCAGCCCGGTTGGGACAACATCTTCGTCGACGCCAACGGCATGTCGGTACCCTTCGGCTCCCCGGGCATCGAGACCGTTGTCCCCTTGATGTACAGCGAAGGCGTGGTAAAGCGTGGCCTCCCCATCTGGTGGCTGGCCCGCGTCATGGCTGAAAATCCGGCCCGCATATTCGGCATCTACCCGCGCAAGGGCGTCATCCAGGTGGGATCCGACGCCGACTTTCTGATCCTGGATCCCAACGGCGACCGTATCGTCACCGCGAGCGACCATCACAGCAACGCCGGATACACCCTGTTTGAAGGCTGGCGCGTCAACGGCCGCCCCTGGATGACCATGCTGCGGGGCCAGGTGCTGCTGCAGGATGGTGAACTGCAGCAAAACCCCGGCTACGGCACATTCCTCGAGAGCGGCTCGCCCCGTGCGCCGTTGGGCGGTCCGGTCGATTAGTCGATTAAATGAAGATAACCGACGTTACCGCCGCATATCCCAAGTATCGGTACGTCGTTCCGTCCTGGCGAACCCATTTCTGGCAGATCGTCGTCCGCGTTGAGACGGACACCGGAGCCACCGGGTTTGGGTACGGTGGTGGCGGGGTGGCCGGCGTAGAAATCGTCAACCGCCATTTCCACGAACTGCTGATGGGTCGCGAGATAAACAGCCTGCCGGACATCGCCGACACCTGGGACTACCTTTACGAACAATCCTTCCCCACGGGCGCAAGGGCCTGGCCATCATGGCCCTCAGCGGTGTCGACCTCGCTCTCTACGACCTGCTCGCCAAGGCTGAGAATCAGCCCGTGTACGAACTACTGGGCGGTGCGCGGAAGCCCAGCGTCCTTGCCTATGCCACGGGCCCAGAGTCGGAAACGTACCGCGACCTCGGCTTCCGCGCCCACAAGTTCCCCCACCGGTGGGCTGGAGCCGCCGACTACGAAACGGCCGCAGCCGCGGTTGCCAAAGCCCGCAGTCTCTACGGCGCGGATGCCCGCGTAATGGTCGATTGCTATATGTCGTGGGATGCGGAGGTCACCACCCGCATGGCCAACATCCTGTCCGAATACAACCTGTACTGGTACGAAGACGTGCTGACCCCCGACGATCTGGCAGGCCAGGCCGATCTGCGGCCGGTGGCCGCTCCCACCCTCATCGCCGGCGGCGAGCACGAGTTCACTCACTTCGGTTTTGCGGACATCGCCCGCGCCAACGCCCTAGGCCTGTGGCAGCCCGATATAACGTGGTGCGGCGGGATCACGGCAGGCCTCCGCATAATCGACCTCGCCCGGGACGCCGGAGTCCCAGTGTCTCCCCACCGGGGCGCCGAAGTCTGGGGCCTGCATCTTATAGCCGCCAGCGAATGGGCCGATTTCGCCGAGTATCACTCCGACCACATCTCTGTTCGCCGCGGGACGCGCTCTGGCACGACGAGCCTGAGCCGCAGGACGGTTACATCGCCCCGTCCGATCGCCCGGGCTTCGGTGTCACCCTGAATGAGGAAATGCTGTAAACATGGCCGGTCCACTCAACGCCTTTGTTCCCGAAAGTACCGCCCACCTGGCCGGCTCCGACAACGGACCATTGTCCGGCCTCACGTTCGCGGCCAAGGACATCTTTGACATCGCGGGGCACGTCACCGGCTGCGGAAATCCGCATTGGTTGGCAACCCACGGCCCGGCCGAATCCACCGCCTGGGTGGTGCAACGACTGGTCGACGCCGGCGCGTCCATGGTCGGCAAAACCATAACCGACGAGCTAACCCGTGGGATATTCGGCGAGAACGTACACTACGGCACCCCCGTCAATCCCCGCGCTCCCGGCCGCGTCCCGGGCGGTTCCTCCAGCGGCTCCGCCTCGGCCGTGGCCGGTGAGTTGGTGGATTTCGCACTGGGTTCCGACACCGGCGGCTCCGTGCGCGTGCCGTCCAGCTTCTGCGGCCTGTTCGGGCTGCGGCCCACACACGGCCGAACCCCGCTCCACGGTATGCTGCTGCAAGCTCCCACGTTCGACACCATCGGCTGGTTTGCCCGCGATGCCGATACCTTCGCCCGCGTGGGCTCCATTGTCCTCCCGCCCGGTCCGATGACTCGGCGTCCTCAGCACCTGATCATCGTCGAAGACGCCTTCGAGCTTGCTGAAGGGGACACGCGCCACGCTTTGGAAGCTGTTCTGGAGAAAGTTGCCACGTTTTTCACCACGTTATCAACTCTACGACTTTCACCCACGAGCCTAGAGGAGTGGTCTAGCCACCAGCAGGTTCTGCAAAGCCGTGAGGCGTGGGAGTCGGCGCGCGACTGGATCGACCAGGCGAATCCGGCGTTCAGCTTTGAGGTGTCCGACCGCTATGCCCTAGCACGTGCGGTCACGGATCACCAGATTGGCGTCGCGCAGGCCGGCCGCGACACGGTCGTCGCACGTATGAATGAGGTTTTCGATGGCAGTGACGTCGTGGTATGCCTGCCCACCACCATTGCTCCGGCCCCTCCGGTTGGGCAAAGAGTCTCCGAGCGCCACACGCTGCGGCTGCGCAACAGCGCGCTCACATCCATAGCCGGAAACACCGGCCGCCCCCAGATCAGTTTGCCCTTAGCCGAAGTTGGCGGCCTGCCCGTCGGCTTGTCGCTGCTGGGAGACTACGGGGCCGACGAGCAACTGATCGCGTTGGCGAGAGAGATCTCGGACTCTTTCGTCACTTGTTGAGGACGACGTCGATCAGCGCGATGCGCCCTTCTTTGACGGCCGCCAAGCCGTTTCGCAGGGCTTGGGCAAGGTCGGCAGGATCCTCCACACGTTCGCCGTAGCCGCCGAAGGGTTCCACCAGCTTGGCGTAATCCGGCCCGGGTATGTGCACGCCGTGCCAGATGCCCGACCGCGCGGCATCGCCGTCGGGGTAGTAGGCCAGGTGGTTGCCCCGCATTGCCTCGTAGCACTCGTTATTGAACAGCACCGTCATGAAGGGCAGGTTTGCTTCGCGGGCGACGCCGAAACTCTGGGTCACCGGGTTATACAGGAAACCGCCGTCACCCATGAGAGCTACCACCGGCTGATTGGGCTTGGCCAGCTTGACGCCCAGGGCGAGGCCCAGTCCCTGACCCAGACCTCCGTTGGTCTTGTAGTAACTCTGGGGTTTGTCCCAGCCCACGTGCCGGCCGATGGTGCCCCGATGGGTGGTAACTTCCTCGGCATACACGACGCCCTCCGGCATAACCTCGCTGAGGACGGCGCAGAGCCAGGCAGGGTCGATGGGTCTACTGGCGCTGGCGGAGGCCTCGGCCGCGCGGGTCTCTGCCGCTAGCCGTTCGTGTTCTTCGGCCCATCGCTGGCGGCGCGCTTCGATCTCATCTTTTCGACCGGCTACCGCGGGACGCAAAGCGTCGGCCAGCAGGCCCAGCCCGATGGTGAGATCGCCTTCGACGTAACGATCGGCGAAGAGGTTCTGGTACACCATGTATTCCTTGACCGTGGTTTCCCCCATCGCCACCACCGTGGCTGTTTGGGGGCCAGCCTGGGGCGGATACCACGGGGCGCGGCTGCCGGCCAGGATCACCAGGTCGGCCTGCTGGAGATAGCGTTCTGACTGGCCGCCCAGGTAAAGCGGGTGGCTCTTGGGGAAGTTGGCGTACAGGGCCGCGCTCTCCACCACAGGTATGGCGAACAGTTCGGCGAGGGTGCCCAGATTGTTGAATCCGTCGACCTCGCGCCCGGCGCAGTCAGTGATGATCAGCGGAGACTTGCTCCCCGCAATCAGGTCGGCCAACTCGGCGATGTCATCCTGCGAAGGCCGTATCTTCGGTGCAGTCGGGACGGCCCTGAGTTTGCCTGGCGGCGTCCACTCGTGCACCATCGTTTCAATGGGAATGTTCATGAAGGTCGGCCCCTGGGGAACCCGCTGCGCCAGCTCGCCGGCCCTCACCATCTGCTCATACACGGTGTAGGGGCTCGTGGCCCTGCCGCTCCACTTGGTGAAAGCGTCGGCGAAGCGGTCGGGGCCGCCCACCACGCTGAGGCTGCGGTACCACTGGCCCTGGGGGTCGAGTTCGGGGTTTTCACCGTAGCTGGTCGCCTCTCCCGAGCACACCAGCATCGGCACCTCGCCGATCATCGCACCATGTACCCCCATGCTCCCCTGCAGCAGGCCGACTCCAGCGTGCAGCAGCACTGCCTGCATCCGGCCGGTGACCCGTGTATACCCGCTGGCCATGTTCACAGCCAGAGTTTCGTGCCAACAGTTGATGTACTGCGGTCCTGGCGTTTCGTTGATCTTCTGGCGAGCCAGCGCTTCCCATACCGGCGCCCATTCAGAACCCGGTGACGAGATTATGTAATCGATGCCCAGGTTTCGGAAGGCTTCCAGGATCCCTTCGCCGCAGTCCTTTGTGGTGGTGGTAGTGGTCATGTTTAGTCCTCCTGTCCCTGGCTGGTGACCGGGCGCAAGACGGGTTCCCGAGAAACCGGAGCCGGATCGGCCTGTTTTTCCCGGTGGGTGGGCAGCGCCGACAAAAAGAGCGCGACCGACAGCGACCCGATCATGGTGAAGAAAGCGTATCTCATGCCCGTTGTAAAAGCGGCTGCCACGCCACTGTCCGTACTGTGGCGCACGGCGTCCAGGCTGGGCTCGTAGCCCATGGAACCCATGGTAGCGGTCACGATGGCGGTGGCGACGGCTACGCTGACCACATTGCCGGCGTTACGAATGAGGTTAACCAGGGCCGAAATGACACCGTGGCTTTCCCGTTCCACCGCGCTCAGAATGGAACTTGAGTTGGGCGAGTAGAAGATGCCCATTCCACTGCTGGTGAGCATCAGGCCCGGAATGACCTGGAACAGTGAAGATTCTGCAGTCACTTGGGAGAGAATGGCGATACCTGTGGCCGACAGCATCAGACCGGTCACGGTGAACTTGCGCCAACCGTAACGGTCGGAAAGCCGGCCGCTGAGCGGTCCCAGGATCGCCATGCACAAGGCGCCGGGAACCACGCACAGACCCGCCACGGACGGACTGTAACCCAGAACATTTTGCAGATAAAACGGCGTCATAAACAGAATTGCCGAACTGCCAATGAACATGAGGTAGTTGGCCGTCACCCCCAGGAAAAAGTTGCGCCGGCGGAACAGCCGCAAGTTCAGCATGGGGTTGGCGATGCGAAGCTCCCACCAGATAAAACCGCCAATGAGAACCACGAAGGCCGCAACGGCGCCCAGTATCGGCGGGGAACTCCAACCAGTGCGGTGTGCATTGGTAATGCCCAGCAGCAACGCCAGCAGGGCGCTGGACGACAAAAAAGCTCCCAACCAGTCAAACCCACCCCGACCGGGACCCCGAACCGGGCGCGGTTGGTCCGCGCTGCTCAGGACAGCCACGCACATGGCGATGCTGATGGCTACCATGGGAACAGTGGCAAAGAACACTGAACGCCATCCGAAAGCGTCAACCAGGAAGCCGCCCAACGCCGGGCCGGCGACAGCCCCGGTTCCGACCATCGTCATGATCAAGCCAATGGCCTTGCCCCGCTCGTTGGGAGGAAACGCGCCAATCATGATCGCCATGCCGGTGCCCTGGGTCATGGCGGCACCGGTGCCCTGAACGATGCGCGAGGCGATCAGTACCGACAGATCGGAGGACGTGCCCGCTGCGACGGAGCCGGCAATGACTACAAACGAACCGATGATGTACACGCGCTTCGAGGTGATGAGATCCGCGAGCCGGCCCATGGGCAGCAGCAGCGCGATGACGGTCATGGCATATCCGATCACCAACCACTGCACGCTGGGAATGTCGGTCTGGAAGCGGGTGGCGATGGTGGGCAGGGCGACGCTCACGCTACCGTGGTCGACGACAGACGCGAAGGTGCCCACCGCCAAGGTGCCGAAGGCGTACCATTTATAGCGCGGGCTTCGCGCCAGCGACGAGATCACGAATGCTTTACCATGCGATCCTGGGGTCGGTGTTACTCGCCGGCGAAAAAGCGTCGGGGATTTTCCACGGTGATCTGGTGGATGTCCGCGTCGGACGCTCCCATTTCCTTCAAACGGGGCAGCACATGCCGTGGTATGAAGTTGTACCCATCGGGATTGGCCTGCCGGCGCTGCTCCTGCACTTCGGCACCGTTGCGCGCCTTGGGGACGGAGTAATCGTGGGACAGGAAGATGCGGTTCGTGAAGCCGGCGTCCATCAGCGCCTTGGCGACCTCCGTACGCTGCTCCCAATTGGGAGTCCCCGGGCGTAGTCCGCCCGGATAGCGGTCCAGACCGAGCCACACGCCCTTGTTCAGGAGCCCCAGCAGGTACTCCAGATCAGTGTCGTCATTGCTGTGCCCGATGTACACGCGGTCCAGGTCAACACCCTCTTCCTCCAGGATGCGCACCTGAGCGTCGCCGATCCGTTCGGGCGACCAGGTGTGCGTCGAGATGGGCATGCCCGTGGCTTTCTGCGTGCGCGCCGCGGCCCGCAGCACCACCTCCTGTGGCGGAGTGATGCCACCCTCGTCGGAGGCAACCTTGATAATGCCCGCCTTTATGCCGGTTCCCTCGATCCCGTCCTCGATCTCTCGCAAGTACAACTCCGCGATCACGTCGGGGGACACATCACCAAAGGGGCGCGGCACCGCCACGTGGTTGCCTGTCGCGGCGATAATCTGCATCCCGCTGCCCTCGGCAACTTCGCGGATCAACTGCACGTCGCGACCCAGATCGAACGTGCTCACGTCCACGATCGTCCGTACCCCGTCCGCGTGAACGGCGCGCATCGCTGCGATGGACTGCTCGCGGATGCCGTCGCGGTCGATGAACTCGGGATAGGTGTGGCGCAGGCCAGCGGCATTGGTTCCCACGTGCTCGTGGCTCAGGGTGAACCCCAGGTCGTCGGTGTCGATGGGCCCCATCACGGTGTTCACGGTCGCCATTGCCTTGCCTCCTGACCATGGGTGAATGCGGGTATTCTATTACGATTTTCGTCGGAATGATACGCGGGAGGCGGGTGCGTGATTCAATATGCGGGCGCGTGCCCACCCGAAGCGGGCCGTTGGGGCAAAGCGTCGCATCGGAACACACCCCGAACCTACAACCGCGCTTGCTACCCGACGAGCGGCGCGTCTATATTGGCCGCAAACAATCAGGAGGTTCCCAATGCGTACACCGATCCTAACACGCGACCAGGTTCCCGAAGGACTAAGAGAGGCGTTCGACCATGAGACTGCCGATTCCGGCGGAGTGGTTTCCAGCGGTCCCGGGTCCGCTATGATCAACAGTCCGGAGATGCGGAAGCGGGCCAACCATCTCGTAAACTACCTGCGGGATGAGTCTTCGCTGCCCAAGAGGATCCAGGAACTGGCGATGATCCTCACCGCCCGCAACATGGACTGCCAATACATCTGGCACGCCCACTCCGTGCGAGCCAAGGAACAGGGCATCAGCGCGGAGTTCGTTGACAACCTGCGCGACCGCAAAGCTTTGCCGCAACTGCCATCGGATGAGCAGACGGTGGTGAACTACGCCGCCGAACTATTCAACAACCACCGCGTCACCGAGGTGACCTTCCAGGCCGCCATCGACCAATTCGGCGCGCTGGGACTGACGGAGTTGACCACGCTGTTTGGGTACTACTCGCTCCTCGCCTTCAATGCCAACGCCTTCGACATAGACGTTCCGGACGGTTCGGAGCCGAAATTGCCGGTGTGATCCGACCGGCGGCTATTCCGCGGAGCGTCGGTTCGGGTCCGGCTCCGGACGGCTTCGCGGAAATGCCCCGCTGCCCTCACCCCGCTTCGTTCAACGTGGCAAGCGGCTGAGCAGGCTAACGTAGGTTTTGCAGAGCGCCATGACCACTCCACCTCGGTGGTAGAAGCGCGAAGGCGCGGAGGTAGCGGGACGGGATTGTTGCAGGATGGGTTCCAGGACACGGGTGCGGAATTCGCTGATCAGTCCGCTATCCTTGGCGCACAACACCAGATCCTGATGCAGATCGTACCCGAGGAAATCAAAGTTGCTGCTGCCGAGGATGAGGGCCTGGTCGTCAATCAATATCGCCTTCATGTGCAACATCCGCGGCTGATACAGGAGCACTTCCAGGTTGGTGTCCGCGGCGGCCCGGAACAACCCCTGCTGCATGACGGTCTTGTTGTTGAGGGCAGGATTGATTACCCGAATCCCGACCGCTGACGGCAGACGAGTCAGACGCTCCAGCAACGGTGTGGAAACATAGGGGGAGATTATGTCAATGGATCTCCTCGCTCCTTCCATCACGGCAAACAGTTGCTCGTACTCCGGTCTGCTCCGGCGGCCGTCGAGGAAAAAGAGTTTTCCCAGCGCTGTGGGATAAGTGGACGAGATGTTGACGCCACGCACGGTGCGGTGAAAATCTTCAGCCAAAGCGTCGACGACCTCGGCGCAGTCGGTCCGCATCATCAGGTCGCGCCAAGCAAAGTTGTGTTCGCTGATGTTGATGCCGCCCAAGAAAGCCTGGTTGTCTGCGATCATCATCTTCTTGTGATTGCGGAACGGGTACTTGCGCCAGAGAATGCCCATCGGGTTGGTCACGACGATCCGGACTCCGTCCCGCTGGGAGTTGCGCAACAAGCGACGAGTGGCTGCGACCTCACGGCGAAAGTCGCGATCGAGCAAGTGCCGGGGACTGCAGACCAAGTCGTCGCTGATCTTGGCGGTGGAAAAGGCGTCGACGCAGAGGATCTTTTCCCGGGCGGGGGAGCGGACCAACAGATCCCAGAAGTTCGCGCCGACCTGGTCCATCTCGAAAGTCATCACCTGGACAAGGACACGGTCCCGCGCGCCCAGGATGGCCGGCTCGGCGGCAGCGAGGAACTCGGAGGCGTCAACTAAAAGCGAGGAGTCGTGCGCCAAGGAGCGTTCGTCAGCGGGACGGGAAACGGGCGGCGAGGACGTCTGTGATCAAGCGCGCGGCCACTTGGGCAGTCAAGTCAGACACATCATACGGCGGCGCGACCTCCACCACGTCGAACGCAACCAGGTTGGCCCGGGCTACCAGAGCAGTGAGGCAGCGGCGGCACTCCTCGTAGTAGAGCCCTCCCACCTCCGGCGTTCCGGTGCCCGGGGCCTGGGTAGGGTCAAGGACATCCACGTCGAAGGTGATGTAAAGGTTGGATCCAACGGGCAGACTCTGGGCCACGGCTTCCGGACCAGTCTCGCGGAACTGCCGGGCGGTAACGACGGTGTTACCGTGGCCCATGGCCTCCTCATAGGGAGCCCGGCGCACGCTGCGAATACCCACCGAGGCGATAGACCCCACGTGCTCAAGCTCATGGCAACGGCGAATTGGGCTGCCGTGGGTCAGCATGGTTCCCTGGTAGTCGTGGGTGTAGTCGAGGTGCGCATCGAAGTGCACGATGTCCAAGGGAGCGAAGCGGCCCAGGCCGGCCACGGCTGGAAAGGTGATAGCGTGATCGCCGCCGAGGATCACGGGCATCGCGCCGCGCTCCGCGATGCGCGCCACCACGCCGGCCAGTCGCTCGAAATTGTGCACCACATCCGAGGGATTCACCGTCACGTTGCCGCAATCCGCCATGGTAATGCCTCGAAGGAGTTCGTCGCCCGCGTCGGCGTCGAAAAAACCCTCGGCATCCTGTCCGCGTCCGTAGGGGTCAAGGTACGAATAAGCCCGTGGCGCGTCCCGCAGCGCATCCGGTCCATAGCGGGCTCCGGGGCGTCCGAAAGTGCCCTGATCAAAGGGCATGCCCACAAACGCGATGTCGGCATCAAGTTGGTCGATGTCGGCACAATGAGGTGACCGGAACATCGTTCTCGGCCTCCGGTCCAGTAGCGCAATATCGCCGGGCGATGAACCGGGGAGATACTGTGGCCCGATGTTGAAGTTCGATGCAGTCATATCGGTTGACCTACTGTGTAGTTGACCCACTGTGTAGCGGAAGATCGCGACAGCGACAAGGGGCGTGCGGCTCGGCGGAAGCCCCACGTGTCCGAGGGTTGTTGATTATACTTGACCGCAATCGTTGAAAGAAAAGGAGATCGCCATGGCACGGTTTGAGGACTATCAGAACCGGTTCACATTTGCAAAATTCGAGCGGGAGGACGGCATACTGCAGATGACGCTGCACAGCGACGGGGACACCCTGCAGTGGGGCGCCGGCCCGCATACCGAACTTCCGGAGGTGTTTCACACCATCGGGACCGACCCGGAGAACAAGGTCATCATCATGACGGGCGCGGGCCAGGGGTTCACCGGGCCGGCTGGGAGCAGCGACACGGTGCCGCGGCGGACACCGGAGCAATGGGACGGCACCTACTGGGAAGGAAAGCATCTGCTGGGCAACCTGCTGAATATAGAGGTGCCGATCATCGCCGCCATCAATGGTCCGGCGCTGCGGCATTCGGAATTGCCACTGCTCAGCGACATCGTGCTGGCCGCGCCGCACACCACGTTCCAGGATTCGGGCCACTTCATGAGCGGGCTGACTCCGGGCGACGGCATGCACATCATCTATCCACTTCTGCTGGGGATCAACCGCGGTCGCTATTTCCTGTTGACCGGCCAGATGCTTGACGCGGAAAAAGCACGGGAATTCGGGTTGGTCGCGGAGGTGCTCCCGGCGGACGAATTGCTCCCACGAGCGTGGGAGTTAGCCAGGCAATTGGCGCAGCAACCCAAACTGGTGCTGCGCTACTCGCGTGTCCTGCTAACGCACCAACTCAAAGGCGTGCTACACGACATCCTGGGTTATGGACTGGCACTGGAGGGATTGGGCTCCGCCCAGGACTACCACGATCGCGGGCCCGGGCGCTGATCCGGTCAATCGGGAACGCCGGCCGTTTTGCGCGGAGGCAGCGCCGTGAGCATGAGTAGGGCCGTGCAGCCGTAGATGCCCAACAGGGTCCACCAAGCCAGCAGGTATGATCCGGAGTAATCGTGCAGATAGCCGACCAGCGGAGCGCCCAGCCCAGCGGACAGGAGATTGATCGGCATAACAATGCCCCGGATGGTTCCCAGGAAGGCACGACCGTAGTAGGCGGCGAAGATGTAGGTGTGCACGATCATCCCGATGCCCACAGAACTACCGAAAATAATGGTGGACAGGAACATCATCTGCACCGATGACACGTGGATCATCACCAGAATGGCGATGATGAAACCGGAGAACGATGCGGCGGCGAGGAACCGTGTGGGGACGCGGTCGGCCAGCCAGCCGGCTACCAGGGAGGTTGCCGCGGCTCCACCGGCGTCGGCGGCGAAGGACCATGACACCACGAGCGGGTCGTATCCCTTTTCCACAAAATAAGGGATACGATGGAAGCTGGAGCCCCCCTGCGCAACACCGGATAGAGCGAATACGGCGACCAGTTTCCACATCGTACCCGTCCGGAACGCTTCCCGCACGGTCCACATGACTTCCCCGTTGGGCTGCCCACGCGCAGACGTATGCGGGCCGGACGTGGACGAGGTTTCGGGCGGGTCGCCGTCCACTCGCAAGCCCATATCCTCGGGTTGGCGGCGCAGGAACAGGGCTGCCGACGGCACGGAGATGACGAGAAAAAGCAGCGCCAGGATGCGCCACGTACCCCGCCACCCGTAGCCGTCGATGAGCCACTGGGTCACCGGCAGCAGGACAATGCCGCCAATGCCCAGACCGGCACCTGCCAGGGCCAGGGCGCGGCCACGCCGGCGGACGAACCATTTGGCCACTGGGACAGAGGTCACGATGCCGTTGGGCGCGGCCAGGCCGGACGCCCCGATGAGTCCGAAGAACAGGATCAACTGCCAGGCGTGGCTACTGAAACTCACCAGGAACAGGCAACCGCAGATCAGGACCGCCGAGATCGGTATGTAAACCCGAGGGCCGTAGCGGTCGATCAACCAACCTACGGCGAAACTGAGCGCGCCGGTGGCCAGGCGCCGGGTGGTCTGCATCCAGCCGAAGGTCGACCGGGAAAGCGCCAGGTCGCGCTGCATCGGCAGGACGAAGAGGCCGTAGTTCAAGGTGCCCGTCGCCATCGTTGAGAAGTTGATGGCGAACATGGTCGCCACGATGACCCAACCGTAAAAGATCCTGCCCTGGCGCGGGGAATGCTCACCGGTAGCGGTCATTTCAGAAACAAAGGTAGGGGCGAATAATCATTCGCCCCTACACCCGACGGAGATACTGGGATACTGCCGGCGCGATACGGTTAGATAGCCTGCCAGTAGCGTCGGCCCTGCAAGCGCACGATCTTCCCAAACCCCGGCGCGGGCAGGTGCACCGCCGCCACAGGTATCCCCTCGTTCTCCAGGCGGTCCAGCACCGATTGCCGCGTGGCGATGGCCTGTTCCGGGATGATATCGGCGCGGGACGCCCAGCCGGTCTGCTGGATCTGCGCCGTGTTGTGCAGGACGTCGCCCAGGATCAGGGCTCGCTCCCCGCCAGAATCAATCATGATGCTCATGTGTCCCGGGGTGTGGCCGGGGGTTGGCACCGTGGTCAACTCGCCGGTGATGCTGAACTCGCCTTCCATCAACTCCACCAGACCCATGTCGACCAGGGGCCAGACACAATCAGGGGCGTTGGGGTATCGGTCAGGCTGCAAAGCCGGATCATGGCTGGCGTCAAGGTCGACCTTGCTGAAGTAATAGCGGGCGTTGGGGAAGGTTGGCTTGAGGTTGCCGCCATCGTCCCTAACGGTGTTCCAGCCAACGTGGTCGCGGTGCAGGTGGGTCATCACCACCGCATCGATGTCGTCAGGGGACAACCCGTTGCGGGACATATCGTCCAGCAGTTCGCCCCACGGGGTCTCGGGAGTGTCTTTGGCGCCCAGCCCAGTGTCAATGGCGATATTCTTTCCCTCCGAGCGCACCAGGAAACAAGCCAAATTGAAGCTTACCTTGCGGTCGGGAGTCAGATGGTCGTGGAAGGGTTCCCACTCCGATGCCGGAATGTCGGGGAAGAAATTGCAGATGTCAAACTCCAGTAGGCCGTCCGACAACGAAGCAATCTCCACGTTGCCGATGGTAATCTTGCTGGCAGCCATAGTCCCTCCAGATGCCGTGGATTGCCGCATTCTACCACCAGCGGCGTACGGCACGGGCCGACCGGGGGGTACATCGGATGGAACCCTCAACGGTCGTTTGGTCCCGAGGCGATGGGGAAATGGGTGCGTGCGTCGGTTCAGAGATCTCCAACCAGGTTGGTCGCCCACTTCGGCCAGGGGCGAGGCCAACTTGCTAATGATTTTTGGCGCAGCCGCCGCAGAAGACCAATACGGTAATGCCCTCGAACAGAGCGCGTGGGCGGTGCCCGCTCTGCTGAGCTGGCTCGCGCGTGGGCAGCTTCAGGCGTACCGGAGCTTTTTGCCGGGACAGGCAGGAAGCACAGGATTGCAAATCGGACCGCTGCTGCGTGAACAATTGCCCAAGCCCGGTTGCAGTCCGGTTCTACCGGATTCCCGATTACGCGGAAATGACGGGCGGGATCAGTTCAGGTGTCCGCTCACGCATCATAGATGGGGCCAATCTTGCACGATTGACGGGCTGCCTCGCGGGTAGCGAGGGCAGGCGACATTGTGGCGGGATTGTCGACCCAAGCGAAAGTGTGGGGCACCGGTGAAAAGCCGGGCCGCATGAGCACATGGGAGCAAGGCCGGACCGTCCGCATTGGCGCAGCGCCGCGTTGAGGGCTCCGGAAACAGGTGATGGCCGGGCGGGTTGGCGCGACGCGCAACCGCGCCAGACAGAGAGCTCACTGGATTGCTGCTCCTCGTCTGCGGGATGGACGGGGTTCCGCCGATCGTTGGAAGCGACGAATGTTTCGCGCCGGTTATCGGATTGGCGCGCCAGCAGCAGACAGGCGATGGCTACTGCTGGCGCGAAAGGTTCAGATCGATGCTGCTATGGGCTTCCTCCCGATGTTTGGGATGTACAGGCGATGATTTGGAGTGTTTGACCAGGTTCCGAGCGGTATCAGCCCTACGGCCGGAGGTGGTGCGCTGGGGTTTTTGCTCTCATTCTCCATGCCTGAAGCATGGCGCGCTGTGGCGGGCGCGGTGGCCGAGGGGACTGCCCCGATTAAAGTGGTCGGAGACAGTCTCCTGCAGAGGCCGGCAGCGACTTGGTGCTGATTGGCCGTGAACGCTCGGAACCTGGTCGATGGAACCGATTTATCGCCTGTGAAGCCATTATAGAGCATAGGTTCGCAATAGATCAAGAGGGTGGTGTCACCGACGGGCAACCAGTTTGCGATTGCATCGAGTGAAATGACGCGGCCATCCCGGCGACGAGACGGCGCCTCCTTCGCCAACGAGATTGCCGCGCTTCGCTCGCAATGACGATGGAGGGGTCGCTCGTAATGGCTGATCTGCCAGACTGGGCAGGTGTCAGGGTGCGCGTGGGGTTGATCTCGGGATTGCGTCTGTGGCGCCAGGGTGAGTATTGTGCGACGACCACAGCCACCGTGATTGCTGACAACAAGAGATAGACGCGCGCATTCAGCAGGTGGTAAACCTGACGCAGGTGGTCATCCATGAGCGTGAACGACCCTCCAGAATCGGATATCAGCGATACGCCGCAAGGACGAGGCGCGGCGGATTCGATCCCGCCCATCACGGAAAAGCAGCTGGCGTTCCTCTGGCAGCGGAGGGCGGCGCGCAGTCGGGCGCTTCGAACCGAACGGGGCCGCCGGATCCGGGTGCTATACCCGGGGCGCCCGGGAGTGACAGCGGGGCCAGATTTCAGGAACGCCCTGCTGCTGGTGGAAGACCAGGGGCTCGTACAGGGCGACGTGGAAGTCCATTTGCGTCAGCACGACTGGCGATCGCACGGCCATCACGAGGATCCCAACTACAACGGAGTAGCACTGCACGTCGCGCTGGAGACAACCGGCACGCACTCGCGTACGGCAAGCGGCAGCAGACCCCCATTGGTTGATTTGCAAGGTTTGCTGGATGCGCCGACCGATGAGGGCGCTCCAGACGAGACGAGGGACCACCTGTGGGGGTTGCTGGAGAGATACGGCTACAGACGTCCGGACACGGCGGATCGAATGGCTGCCTTACTCAACCGGGCTGGCGACGAGCGGTTCCTCTGGCGCAGCAGTGTCCTGCAGCAGCTAATGTCGGCGCAACCGCCAGAGCAGACGTTGTGGGAATCGATATGCGAAGCATTGGGTTATCGACACAACCAACACGCGTTCCTGCTACTCGCGGCCGCCGCCCGAATAGACGTGTTGGGAGACATGGCACGTCGGTTGCCTGCAAGGGATCGGAGCAGCGCGTTAGCCTCTATGCTGCTTGACGTAGCCGGGTTTGGCGGCCACGCGGGGCGAGGATCCTGGGGAGGGACCTCGGTGGACCTGGGACCCACGCTGGATGTGGGCCAGTGGAAACTATTTCGGGTGCGTCCATCCAATCATCCGCGTCGAAGGGTAGCAGGGGCCGCCGAGTTGTTAGCTCGATTCGCCGAGGCAGGGCTGCATGCCGGCCTGGCGAGCGTGGCTGTCTCCGGTCATCCCGCGGAGTTGACTAGGTCTTTGAGCGTGGGCCGTGGCGCAGAAGGGGGAACGGCGGTGATCGGGTCCGGCAGGGCCAAGGATATAGCGGTCAACGCGGTGTTGCCGTTCTTACACGGGTGGGCAACGCTCACCGGGAACACGATCGGCGCGGGAGCGATGCTGGAACTGTACCGAAGGTACGGGAGACTGGCGGAAAACGAAATCACCCGAGAACTGGCGTCGGCGTTGCAACTTCCGGAGTGGGGACGGGTTGCCGGAAGCGCCAGGCAACAACAAGGGTTGATCCACCTGCAACGATTGCTGGCGGGGGCTGCCAACTCACAACGCTAACGGGGGCGACAACGCTAACGGGGGCGACAATGAAGTCGCCCCCGCAGTTACTGCTGTACCATTGCGAACGGCGGATCACTTCAGGGGAACCGCCAGCGACACCCGGGGTTCCTCGCCGATGTTGCGAATGATGTGCCCATGGCCAGTGAGGTCCTCAGCCACCAAAACATCGCCGGGGCTGAACTGACGCTTGGCTCCGCTGGCAACCTCGATCTCGGCGCCTCCGGACATGAACACGACATACTGATGCCTGGGCGCGGTGTGATAGTCCTGCCACCACCCGGCCGGGCGCTGGCCGACGGTGATGTCACCGGGGCCAACGTTGTTGGCGATTTCGGCGAACTGGTCGGGGCTCAGGTCTTCGAAATGGGATTCGCCGTCGTCTCCGGCGTAGATACGGATAATCATGGCGTCATGCCTCCCGCTAACCTTCAGCGAGGGGAACGGCCAGGGATACGCGGAAGTCGTCCCCGATGCTGCGGGCGATGTGTCCGTGACCGGTCAGATCTTCGGCCACCAGGACGTCGCCGGGGAACATCCGTACTTTGGTGCCGTCAGCTGCCTCGAACTCGGCGATACCGTTGAGGTTCACCACGTATTGCCGGCGAGGGGCGTTGTGATAATCGGAGAAACTGGGGGATTCCCGTCGGTTGACGTTGATCTCGCCAGGGCCGACGTTGTTGGCGATATCAGCGAACTGGTCGGGGCTCAGGTTTTCAAAATGGCTTTCGCCATCGCTGCCGGTGTAAACGCGCACTATCTGTCCCATAAAGGTTTCCTCCTGTGTGCTGGGGGGTGAATTGACCGCGGATCAGCCCGCCAACGGGACAACCGCAGTGAGGCTGGGTACGTCTCCAACCACGCGGGTAGTGTGCCCCTGGCCGGTGGTGTCTTCTACCAGGCGGGCGTCGCCGGGACCGTAGCGGAAAATGGAGCCGTCGCCGAGGCCGATTTCGATTTCCCCGCTGAGCGAGATGACGTACTGCCGCCGAGGAGCGGGATGCCAATCGACGAAATTGCCAGGTGGAGACTCGCGGAAGGTTATCGACTGAGCGGCTCGCGCATCGCCCAGTTCCGGATAGTCCGCGAGGCTGGTCTCTTCAACGTGCGACTGACCGTCATCGCCGGCATAGAGTCGGAATATCGCCATGGATTCACCTACTGTGACGGGCAAGAATGTCCAAAGTGGGCTCATCTTACCCTTCAGTTGGTGTGGGAGCAACCGGTGAGGGTCGGCTCTTTGGGACCGCAGCAGACTACGGCGCTGTATGAGGGGGTTGTGAACATTTGCGAGTTTGGCGAACCAACCCATGTATCTCGTGCTTACAATGTTGTGTCCGAACATGTGGTTGGACCGGCTACTCGCAGGCGAACAGCACATGTCTACCTGGGAGAAACCAAGCATGTTGGCGTAGGTTCACAGCGTTACGACCAACCGATGACGCAATTGGAATGGAGGAGGCAGCGTGACGCATACGCTTTGCACAGACCATGAATGCACCATGGGGTACAGCGCTGAGTTCTTGCAACTGCTGGACCGGCGCAACGCGCATACACACGCGGCCCATCTGCTGCCGCGGCTACGGGGCGGACTGCGCGTGCTGGATTTCAGGAGAGGTTCCGGCAGCATTACCGTCGGGTTGGCGGCAGCGGTGGACCCTGGCGAAGTTCACGGCATCGATATGGAGGAGAGCCCGATCGAAATGGCCCGCTCCGCCGCTTCATCGGGTGGGCATCGAAACGCAAAGTTCCACGTCGGCATCGTGTACGAACTGCATTTCGAGGACAACTCTTTTGACGTAGCGCATCGCCACGCCGTGCTGATGCGTGTCCCCGACACCGATGCGGCGCTGCGCAAGGTCAAAAGAGTTATTAATCCCGGGGGTATTATAGCCAGTAGAGAGATGATCGCTGGGCCTTCGTTTTCTGAGCCGGCCGGCGAAAATACTTCTGAAGCCTGGGCCACGCTGACCCGGCTGCTGGCGGCCAGCCGCGGCCAACCTGAAATGGGCCAGGAGCTGAAACGCAGGCCCCTGGAGGCCGGCTTTACCAACATCCACGCGACCGCATCGTTCGACTACTCCAGCTCCGCTGACGATGTTGCCTTCCTCCACGCTTTCATCATGGACTGGTTCTTCATGCCCTGGGTGATAACGGCGCCCACTCAATACGGCCTGGCTACTCACGAACAGTTCGATCAGTGGCGCGCCGAGATGGACGAGTGGAAAGAGATTGAGCGCGCGGTTGGCGGCTGGGCTTTCGGTGAAGCCATTGGCGCCAAGCCCTGAAGCTCGCAATCCTGCACAGCGCGCCCTTTGGACCGTTAGAGCCGTTTGCTGGCACATAGTGTTGGTGATACCATGGTTACACGCGTCGCATTATTCGAGCGACGCCTTTCAGAATGGGGACGCGTAGGTTCGACAGGAGCGGTTTCTGACGGATTGCAGGCCGAGGTTGCTGCTGCCCTCGTAAAAACGGTGGCAAACAATTAACTGGCGAACGTGAATTCGCTCTAGCCGCCTAGTAGCGGCTACGTCTGCCACCAGTAAGTCCGGAAGCTGGGACGCGGACGTACAATAATTCCGGGATGCTACCCCAGGGACACCGATACTCGGGGCCATAGATTTTATCGGCTGGCGGCTGGCGAATCCTGTCGGCGGGAGTCCTCAGCAGCGAGACTAAATCGCCGAACACGCTTGTAGCATATCCGATCAGGGGAGTTTCTGGACGGGGAGTGCGACTCTCCCCCGTCTCCACCATTCCCAGTTAAATGTCCGGTTTTGGCCGGTCGCAACGACATATCGTTGCGTTCCGCCATCGCCAGCATGGTCTGGCAGTAATCCGGTTTGGGCAGAAGGCCGACTATTGCTCGGCGTTCCAAGTCTACGTACACGGCCTCGAGAACCGTCCTCAACATTCGGTTTCGGCGACTTACTGACGACGAACGCCATTCTGTGGCAAAGTTCGCCAAATGACTCCCTGCCCGAGTCGCGGCGTCGATTTCCGGTATGTGCATGCCCACCATCTGAGCTTCGGCTTGGTTTTTCATGACCGTGTAACTTTTCCAGTCGATTTCGCCTGCCATATAGAGATGCCGGGCTCTGTCAACCTGGTTTTGTATTGATTGTCGTTTTTGGACAGCGGCGGTGTAGTCCTGGCCCTTGACGTGGTGCTCGATGATCCAGTCGACCCAGTCCTCTCGGAGTTGGAATCCGTCAAACAGTCGCTCCACCTGCTGCTCGATCTGCCAGCCCACAAATGCCCTCCCCTGGTGGCGACAGACTACGCTCATTCCCCGGTCCGGGCTTTTGTAGTAGGTCTTCCCTCCTGAACTCTGGTTCTGGGACCACAACTCCGTCCCGCACTCGTGGCACCGCAGCAGCTTGGTCAGCAGGTGCGGGTGCTCGCTCTTCACGTTGGCGGACACCGAGCGCCGGGACCGGTTCTTGGCCATCCGTTCCTGCACCGCCGCAAACAACTCCACGCTGATCAGCCCCTGGTGCCGGCCCTCAAAGTGATCATCCTTGTACCTCACCTCACCCAGGTAGAACCGGTTCTTCAGCATGTCCCGGACGCTGTAGTTGGTGAACCGCCGGCCCGCGCCTTCCACCACCTCGCCCATGATCACCTGGGGCTTTTTGCTCTTGGTGCAAAACCCCTGCCCGTTCAACCACGCCGCCAACGTGCTCATGGACTCCACGCCGTTGGCGTACCGCTGAAACATCTCCACCACGGCCTGGGCCTTCACCCAGTCCGCGTGGCAGCCGGTATGGCCTTCGTCAATCCCGTAGCACATGGCGTCGCAGCGCTCGTAGCCGAAGGGCGGCTCGCCGTTGAACAGGCCCTGCATGGCCCGCTCCCGCATCCCTTTCTTGGTGTGGCCCGAGAGGGCGTCGGAAAAGTACTGGGCGAAGGCGCCCAGCATGGTCATGAACAGCTTGCCCTCTGGGGTGGAGTAGTCGATGTCCTGGGTGATGGAGACGTAAGTAACGTTGTGCTGGGAGAAGACGTGGAAGGCGTCGAGCATGACGCGCAGGTTGCGGGAGAAGCGGTCCAGGGTGTGGGTGGCTGCCACATCGAAGTTGCCCGCCTGGGCGTCTTCCAACATTTCGCGGAAGGCGGGGCGCTTGGCGGTGGACTCCAGCCAGGCAGAGCGGCCTTCCTCGTCGTAGGTGCCGACCACTTCCCAGCCCTTCTGGGCGCAGAAGTCGTGGAAGGCCCGACGCTGGGCGTCCAGGGAGAACCCCTCCACCTGATCCTCATCACTCACCCGGAAATATCCCACTGCTCTCATCTCTACCTCCTTCGGCCTCAGCCATCACTCCCATCATCATGGCTCAGCTCTTTTGAGCCAAACGAGGAGCGTCAACGGCATGCCCCCAAAATCCTCGCACTAGGGATTGCCGGCCGCAAGCGTCCGACGTCAGTCGTCGTGAAAAACAGGCAGCACGTGGGGATGAACTGTTCGCCAAGCGGTGCTTGTCACCGCCGCGCCAGCGATCGCAATTCCCGCCTCCGCCATCTGCAACATTTGCGCCAACCCGCCGAATATTCCCGAAACCTCCGGGTTCAGCTTCTCGGGAAGCTTTACAGCCAGATACGCGATCAGCAACAGCGCCAGAATGCTCAGCATCGCGTTTACGAAGTTGATCCCATCCTCGCCGGTGGACACGCCACCGTTTAACCCGCCGCCTCCCACCAGCACTAGCTTGGCCAGGTAAAGGACCAGGAGAACCGCCATCTGCTGGAACAACGTGCCCATCAGGATCGAGGATCACCGCTTGGCGAAGTGCGCCGTCTGTTCCGACGCCGACAGGATCAGCGCCGCCGGCGCGGGAAATGCCTACCATGTGGACGCCGTCATGAAGCGACCACGCAGCCAACCAACCAATCCTTTTTATGAAATACACGAGCGACGTTTTGCGGTATCCTTTCGCCCAGCTTTCCACATCGGGACGTACTCCATCGGCCATGAAAGTATTACAGGTCATCCACGGCTACCCCATGAGGTACAACGCCGGCTCCGAGGTGTACACTCAGGGGTTGTGCCAGGCGTTGGCCGGCCGCCACGAGGTGCACGTATTCACCCGGCAGGAGAACGCGTTCCTGCCCGAGTATTCGATGCAGCGCGAGGCCGACCCCGTCGATCCTCGGGTTGCGTTGCATGTGATCAACATGGCCCGCGCCCGCGACGGTTACAGTCACCGGGCAGTGGACGACGCTTTCGCCCAATTGCTGGACGACCTTCAACCAGACGTTGTGCACGTCGGGCACCTCAATCACCTGTCCACCTCGCTGGTTTTTCCGGCGAAGCAGCGTGGCATTCCCGTGGTGTTCACCCTCCACGACTACTGGTTGATGTGCCCCCGGGGCCAGTTCATCCAGATGTACGAGGATGAAGGCCAACAACCATGGCCGGTCTGCGACGGGCAGGACGACCGGAAGTGCGCCGTGCGTTGCTACCGCCGCTACTTCGGCAACGATGACGATGAATTCGAGATGGACGCGACCTACTGGACCGGCTGGGTGAACCGGCGCATGATCCACGTCAGGCGGGTCTGCGATGCAGTGGACGTTTTCCTTGCGCCAGCCCGTTACCTCCTGGGCCGGTTCAGGGACGATTTCGGCATCCCCGAGCAAAAGCTCGCCTACCTGGACTACGGCTTTCACCGCGACCGCATGGCCGGTCGGGCCAGGAGTCTGGACGAGGATTTCACCTTCGGCTACATCGGCACCCACATACCGGCCAAAGGCGTAAACCACCTGATCCAGGCGTTTGGCGAATTGACTGGCAAACCTCAGTTGCGAATATGGGGTCGCGACGGCGGCGTTGAAACGGCCGGTCTGAAGCGTACGGCGCAAGCGCTCGGGGGTAACGTCGGCGACCGGGTGGAGTGGATGACGGAGTACCGGAACCAGGACATCGTGCCCGACGTTTTCGACCGGTGCGACGCCATCGTGGTGCCGTCCATCTGGGCGGAGAATTCACCCCTGGTCATCCACGAGGCGCTCCAGGCCGGTGTACCCGTGATCACCGCCGATTACGGCGGCATGGCCGAGTACGTGGGCCACGAGCAGAACGGCCTGCTGTTCAACCACCGCGACCCGTCCTCTCTGGCCGAGCAGATGCAGCGCCTGGTCGATACTCCGGAATGGACGCGGCAGCTGGGACGTCGAGGCTACCTGCAATCCAGAAACGGCAATGTGCCGGACATGGTGGAACACGCAATCGCGATTGAGCGAATCTACAACGACCTCCTCTCCAACCGAGGAACCGCATGACCACCCCGCGCACATTGGATGGAATTGACGATGCAACCGGTGACGGCGCTTTTCGGGGCCCTTGGCGGATCACCTTTGATACCAACCCGGACGACTGCAACCTGCGCTGCATCATGTGCGAGGACCATTCGCCCTACAGCAGTACACAGAGCGACCGCCGCGCCGCCGTATTGCCCAAGCGTCGCATGGACATCGGCATGATCCGCCGGGTCCTGGCTGACGCGGCGGGCAACGGCCTGCGCGAGATCATACCGTCCACCATGGGCGAGCCGCTGCTCTACCGACACATGGGCAAGATCATCGACCTGTGCAGCGAGTACGGCGTGAAGCTGAACCTGACCACCAATGGCACCTTCCCCATTCGGGGAGCGCGAGCCTGGGCAGAGCGCATCGTGCCGATGGGTTCGGACGTCAAGGTATCCTGGAACGGGGCCACCAAGGAGACGCAGGAACAGGTGATGCTGGGCTCCAACTGGGAGCGGGTGGTGGAGAATGTGCGGACGTTCGTAGCGGTGCGAGATGAACACGCGCAGGCTGGTGGTAACCGGTGCCGGGTCACCTTCCAGCTGACCTTCATGGAGATCAATCACGTGGAGATCCCGGCCGTGGTGGAGTTGGCCGCCCAGTTGGGAGTCGACCGCGTCAAGGGCCACCACCTATGGGTGCACACTCCGGAGATGGGAAACCAGTCGATGCGACGAAACAAGGATACCGTCGCCAGGTGGAACGTGACGGTTTCGGCCGCCCACGAGGCGGCGGAACGCTGCCGGTTGCCCGACGGCAACACGGTGCTGCTGGAGAATATCTTCCCGCTGGACGAACAGGACAGCGCCGACATCGCGCCCGGCGGCGAGTGCCCCTTCCTCGGCCAGGAAGCGTGGGTGGCCTCGGATGGCCGGTTCAACCCGTGCTGCGCGCCCGACGCGCAGCGCAGATCCCTGGGTGACTTCGGCAACCTCTACGACCGCAATATCCGCGAAATCTGGGAAAGCGACGAGTACCGGGACTTGCGGGCCACCTACATGACGACGCAACTCTGTCAGGGTTGCAATATGCGCCGGCCTAATCACCCTGTAATTCGACAACCATGACCTGCAATTGGCGTGAATACGCCGTGTCCGCCGATGGCACCCATCACGTTCATCTTGGCCGTCCGGCATACGAGCGACGCTTCGTCGCGGTGCTGAAGTTCCACGCGCCCGGTCTCGCCCCCGTGATCGACGACAGCGGCACCTACCACATCACCAGCGACGGGAACGCCGCCTACGACGAACGCCACGTCCGCACCTTCGGTTTCTACGAGGGGATCGCCGCTGCACACTCGCCTCCCGGTTGGCACCATATCCGGCCAGACGGCACACCTCTCTACCGGGAACGCTACGGGTGGTGTGGCAACTTCCAGGAGGGCCGTTGTCCCGTTCGGGACGCCGACGGCCGTTACTTCCACATCAGGTCCGCCGGTACCCCGGCCTACCAGGAACGCTACCGGTATGCCGGCGATTTTCGGGACGGCCACGCCGTGGTGCAGAACCACGCTGGCGCCCACACGCACGTAGACATGAACGGTGTCCTGTTGCACGGGAAATGGTTCCGCGACCTGGACGTGTTTCACAAGGGCTACGCGCGCGCCGCCGACGTGCAGGGCTGGTACCACGTTGATATGGCCGGCCAACCGCTGTACTGCCGGCGGTTCAAAGCCGTGGAACCCTTCTACAACGGGCAGGCTCGGGTGGAGGGGCTCGACGGTTCGCTCGGCGTCATCGACGAGCAGGGGAACGACATTGTCCGACTCCGGGAACCCTCAGGCTCCGCCCTCGCGGATCTCTCCAGCGACATGGTCGGAGTCTGGAAAACCCAGACGATCCGCGCTGCGGCCGAATTGGGCGTGTTCGATCTGTTGCCGGCCGGGGCCGTGGACGTGGAGCGAACTTCGGGGTTGGTGCCGGGCTGCGGCGTGCGACTGATGCGGGCCCTGCAGGAATTGGGCATGGTAATCCGCGACGCCGATCTGATTTACCACGCCACCGACAAGGGCGCGCACCTGCGCACCGACCACGAACTTTCGCTGGCTACCGCCGCCGGCCACTGGGGAGAACTGTCGTACCGCGCATGGCAGGGTTTGACCGCATCGCTCCGTACCGTAAAGCCCGCGTTGGATGGCCTGAACGAAGACTTTTTCAGCTGGATGTCCGGACGACCCGGTGAGCTCGTCGCCAGCCATCGCGCTTTTGCTGCCTACGCCAGGCATGATTACGCCTCCCTGCCGAAGGCATGGGATTTCGGCGCGCATGACACCGTACTGGACGCCGGCGGCGGCACAGGTGAGCTCTCCTTCTCTCTGCTACGGGCGCACCCGAGCATGAAAGCCACCGTGATGGACCGACCAGAGGTTGGGGACCTTTTTGTGTGTCCCCTTGATGTTGGCGGTCGCGCCGATTCGTTGCAGGATATCTCTTCCAGGAATGGCCGGCGCAGTCGGACGCGGTGGTTCTGGCCCGGGTGCTGCACGACTGGCCGGACGACGACGCACGACGCATCCTGGGCCGAGCCAGGGGGGCCATGCTAACGGGCGGCAGTCTCTACGTGGTTGAGATGATCCTGGACGCATCCACAGGCGCGGGCGGTCTGCTGGATCTGAACATGTTGGTCATGACCGGCGGCAGGGAACGCACTCTACAAGACTTCAGTAAACTACTCGAACATGCCGGCTTCCGATTGTCGAACGTCATCTCCACGGGAACCGTCAACAAACTGATGTGCGCCCGGGCGGTATGATCCAGTCCGTCGGTGTAGTCCACACCCTTGCCTTGCTGGACAGAGTCCCGACCGGTTCGGCTGTTGCCATTGTGTGCGCCACGCCGAACGCGAGGGCATCGCAGCGGGTACCTACGGCAATGAGGTTCCGTTGACCCGGCACGGCAGGGATTCCGCCCATCGCGTTGGAACGGGTCTCTCTTCCCGGCCAGCGGGCATCGTCAAGGCCAGCCCGCTCCCCCGCTGCATACAGACCGCCGAGGCCGTCATCGCCGGCTCCGGCTGGGCGACCATTGCGCTTCCTGACCGGATGCTGGGCGACCCGGGGCCGTTTGTCACCCAACCGGAAATCGCAGGTCATCTTTTCCTGGACATCGGCATAGATGCGATAGTCCGGCAGCAGTTGTCGGAAGACAAACCTCCCGCTGAGATGCGACCCGCGTCGGAAGGAGTGCGACTGGTGCTGGACCAGGTGGTAGCCGCCCTCGCCCCGCCGGGCACCGCCAGCCTCTTCGTCACCCATGACGCCGTGCTTGCGGTGTTGGTGGGCTACCTGTACGACCTGCCGGTGGAAGGCTTCCGTTGGCCCGGTTACCTGGACGCCCTGTTGGTGTGGCGGGAATCAGACCGGTTGCGTTTCCTCTGGCGCGGACTCGACGAGGGTTCGCACCCAGCCAGCGGTTAGTTTCACCGCGTCTTTGGACGACACCTTGGGCGGGTGCCCCAACACCCTTCTGGTCTTCTCGTTGCTGAACGCCTCCCGCTGGCCCTCTTCGCCCGGACGATAGTCGACGTATTCGATGGGTGCATCGGCGCCCGACACCTCAAGGCACAACTCGGCCAATTCGGCGACGGTGCGTTCCTCGCCATTGCCCACGAAGAATTTCTCGCCCACCACCGTCCTGGCCGGTGCATTGGTGGCACTCACCCAAGCGGTGATCACGTCATCGATGAACGATAGGTCCCGGGTCTGTTGACCGTCCTCCACCACCAACGGTAATCCGCGCATGGCATTCCACAACCATTTGAAGATGAAGACCTCTCGCCGCATTTGCGGCCCAATGACCACCCCGGTGCTCAGCACCACGGCTGGGACTACGTACGCCCGGTGCCATGCCCACATGGCCAACTCGGCGGCTGCTTTGGAGAACCCGTACGGATTGTGCGGCGTCAACGGATGGGTTTCATCAATGGGCAGTTTCATGGGCCGCCCGATCTCATTCCCTGATCCGGCGAAGAGCACTTTCTCCACACTGCCGGCGTGGCGCACCGCCTCCAGCAACCCCACCGTGCCCTCAATGTTCTGCATCACCGCATACCGGGGCGAGTCAAAGGCCATGGGCGTGTCAGCCTGTGCGGCCAGATGGGCGATTACCGAATGTCCCTCCACGTCGCCCGGCTGGATGTCCTGCAGGCTCTTCCACAGATAGATGAAGGCGGGATGACCCATTTCCTTCCGCAACAGGTCGGCATGCAGCGGCGGCACGATGTCCAGACCGGTTACGCCGCAACCGCGCTCCAGCAAGCGCCTGACCAGGTGGGACCCCCCGAAACCGGCCGCGCCGGTTACGAGCACCGAACTTCGACCATCGTACACATCTCCAAGTCGCCCATTTACCTGATGTTGCAATCGGACCACACCCCTCCGCGCGAATTCCTTTCCGAACACACCGCCTCGTGGATGGACAGCGTACCATTCCGCGCACGCTTCCAACCAACACTTTCTCTGCGAACCGAGCACAAGGCCAAGGCCTCGAGGAGAGACCGCGACACCGGGCACCCAACTGTTTCCGGGCGTTGTCCACGTGGGGGCAGTCGTACCGCTACTGCCTGAGCACGACGTCCGCCTGTTGATCCTTTTGGAGATAATGCAGGGCCTCCATTCACCAATGGGGCGGAAGGAACGGCTCCTGCGACATGGCTGCGTCCACCGGAGCGACCGGAGCAGTTAAGTCGACGGCCCTCTTGACGTGCGCCGGTTGGAACACTTCCTAATCCACATTCTGGAAGAGGAAACCACGCCTCAGCTACTTGCGTCGACGCCAACTGGCCGAATCGTCAGGCCAGGCTCTCGCTTGCGCCGAAGACCGAACTAACTCCTCGTTGAAGTGACTCCGATTGAGCCGCCAACGACAAACCAAATACGAACAAAACGGCCATGAGCCCAAAATGATGACTATGCCATGGGGATCGGTAGCTCAATGTTCGCGGAGTTGTACATTCATGCCGGTGCTGAGCAAATTTGCACGGACTCGGATGTCAAACGCGGTCGAATCCTTTCCGCCAAATCGTGGGTCCCATCTCCCGTGAGCATCCTTCCTCCTGTGGTCGGGCTTTTGGCATCGCATTGACGGTTGTTTCTCGTCCACCTCGCAACTGTGGAGATGTGGGCTCTCGTGGCCGACGCTGAACCTCGTTTGTTTGGTGTCCCGCGTTAGCATCCCCAGAACGACCCACTGCGCTGCAATATGGGGAAGTCTCATCCTGCCGCTGTCGGACCCTCGCGCGCTATGCTCCAGCCGTTATTCCTATTTTTCCGCACAGCATAACCCTGCCCGCCCGCAACCTGTCCAATCGCGCGGTCAAACCCATTGACCGCCAACCGGGATCGCCTATTACCCGTGCCACCGTCGGCCGCTGGCGGCTCGCGCTTGCGAAAATCGCGGATGTCCATCGGGTCACGCTTGCGGTTGACCCGGTTGCGGATCAGCAGGTTGAGCAGCAGGCACATCCGTTCATCGTTTTTCGCGTCGAGTTGTTCGGGGTTCCCGCGATGAACGGATGCGCATTTGGACAAAAGCGCCCTGCCTTACCAGGTGAGACCGATTTTTGTCTCCCAGTGCCAATTGCGCCCATCTGCGCAGGCTCAGATGTCCATCAAATACGACCAAAAACGTGGATCGGTGTCCGAGGTGGCGATGATGTCCATTTGCTCCCGATGATGTCCATTTGCTCCCGATGATGTCCATTTGCGTCCTGGTGGCGTGAGCGGCGGGCTATAGGATTGGGACAACAGCGATAGGGACGGTTTCCTATGCGAGGCAAGGCAGCAGGACAGGCCACCATGTTGACGGCGTTTACGCCCGATGCTCTGGTGCCACAGCGCCATCCCATCCCGCGCATCAAGCCCATGGTTGATCGGGCCCTGACCCAACTGTCGCCCACCCGTGACCGGATGTACGCCCAGAACGGCAGGGCGTCGATACCGCCGGAGCACCTGCTGAAAGCCTGCCTGCTGATGGCCTTGTTCTCGGTGCGCAGTGAGCGTCAGTTCTGCGAACGGTTGGAGTACTGCCTGCTGTTCAAGTGGTTCCTGGACCTGAACATCATGGACCACAGTTTCGACCACTCGGCGTCTGCCAAGAACCGGCAGCGGTTGCTGGACGCTGACGTGGCACGGGAGTTCCTGCTGGAGACAGTGGGGCAAGCCAGGGAGCAGAGGCTGCTCTCGGGGGAGCATTTCAGCCTGATCCTTGACCAATCGCGGGACGTTGTTGGAAGCCTGGGCGTCGGTGAAGAGCTTCCGGCCCTAAGATGGGGACCCACCGAATGAAGGTGGTGGACGCAATGCGGAGATGGACTTTCGTGGGGAGCGTCGCAGCAATGATACCCATCAATCCACCACGGACCCCGAGGCCAGGTTGGCGAAGAAGGGCAAAGGCAAACAAGCGCGGCTGTGCTTCGGCGCTCACGTGTTGATGGACAATCGGGAAGGGTTGGTGGTGGACGTGCGCCTCACTCCAGTCAACAACACCTGGGAACGGGACGCCGCCCTGGAGATGCTGGCGGCAGCACGCAGCCGGAAGCGGATCACCCTGGGCGCGGACCGGGGCTACGACATCAGGGGTTCCGTGAGGGAATGCCGGAAGTTGAAAGTAACACCCCACGTGGTCCAGAAGCAGCGTTCCGCCATTGGCCGACTTACCATCCGGCATGAAGGATATCGGGTCAGCCAGTCAGCCAGGAAACGGGTTGAGGAAGTATTCGGGTGGGTGAAAACGGTGGGCGGCGGTCGGAAGCTGCGTTACTGCGGGTTGGCTCGCAACCGGTTCCGGATGGAGATAACCACCGCCAGCTACAACCTGGGGTACGTCTGGCCAAGCTGACTCAGGGGGCGGCGTGAGCCGTGGGATACGTCTGTCCTGAATACGGACGACAACTGGTAGAACCCCCAAAGTAGCGCCACACCCAGCGCCAACCAGCCCATTCCACCAGCAAACCAGCCGCCCAGACCTCAGTTTTGCGACCGTTCACCACCCGCACCGCCACCGGCAACCTCCATTTCAACACCCGGCTAAAGGCCTTCCCTGCGGGATCGGTCCCGCTGTCGTACCCTTCGCCGGTACCTGGGCCGACACTGGGGCGCGAAGTTTGGCGGCTACCGGTGCATCATGACGATCCAGACGCGGCAAAACGTCACCGCGTGCCCTCACCTGCCGCGAACTACTCCATGCGGTCATTGTCCCACGTACCAGGTACTCATCGACTCCAGAACCGGCGACGCCTCCTTGGGACGACCGGAGCGGCCGCCGACTCGGAATGTCCGATATTCCTGGTTTCGGCCGCCGGCTCAGGTGGGACTTCGCACGTGGTCTCGGTAACGTTGGGGGTCGAAGTCAATTCCCGCGGGTCGGTCTCGAATTTCCCGCGCCACAGAGAATCGAGGTCGTTGGAGTAGCCTCGGTACCTCCAAATGGTCTCTGTGCCATGATGGGGACCGCGAAGCATTTTCGCTCTGGTGGTCGTTAGCATTCTGAGGTCTGATCCCGCCCGATAGACCTCCCTTTCAACTGCTGCTGTCTCGCAGACTCCGAGTAGGCCAGCAGATTCGCGGGGTGTTTCGCCGGAATATTGAATCAATCGTTTCGCTAGCTCACCTTGCTGGACGTTTGCCGCGAAGTATTCCAAAGCGGCCCATCGGCCCTCGCGTAGAAGTACCAACACATCCGGATTGGCTACTTCCCAATCAGGCCAAATACCGAGTTCGTTCATCGGAGACAGTGCAAGACGCCATCCCTCAATCGCCTGGATCTCTTCAGCCTGGAGAGCGACTGACATGCCAGCGATCACCGCTTTTTTGTTCACCCAGCGCCTGCTGACTGTGCCATCTTCATTGAACAAACCATCGAATTTGGCGGCAACCACCTCAACATTCACGCCGTCCCGTATGGCGGCCAGTTGCCTGCCGGCTTCGATCAGGAAGTAGATATCTTTGTGTGAAGCGACCAGTTCCGCATCAACCAACTTCCTCAGGCTCCCGCGCACGCTGGCCCGATCGGTTTTCCCACAGACCTTGACTATGTCCGCGTAGGTGACAGCCCGGTGTGAGCACACCGCTTTAAATACCTTTGACCCCATGGCTCCGTTCACCGCCGCGAAGATCGGGTCATTAAACTGTGGTTGGGCAGCTGTGGCAGGGACGGCGTCCCGGGAGGCTCCAGGCGTGATAATCGGCCCTCTGTCCGCCGGTTCAAGGACCCTACCGTATTGTGTCCAGATCTCCGGCGGTTCCAACTGCGTCCCTGCATCGTCAAATGGGAGAACCGAATACAATGGCTCCCAACCATGACGCCCGTAGCGCAGTTGGGCGAACCTCAGACCGGCTGAATCGTCCTGGTCCGTAATCGTGACCACGCCCGCCGGACGCATGTAGAACCTTCTGCGGAACAGGAAGGGCGGGCTGACGATGCCCGGTTCGTAGTTCATCCCCTGAAATCCCATTGTTACGGCGTCGTAGTCGTCGCCAGCGAAACCTGGGAAACCGGTATCGGGTTCCATGGGCGGCTTTCCGTGAACCCCGCAGCGCACCACCAGGATTTGTACCCGCATCGATTGACGATAGATGTTCTCAATTTCCGGATCAAGGCCAGGGGCCGCTAACTCGGCTACCGCGTCAAAGTGGGGCGCCATCCACCACTGAAATCCGATCAGGCGGTACTCGTCTGAAACAGGCACCTGGACCGGGTCTAACCCGTACCAACGACCTTCGCCCTGGTTGGGAATCATGCGCACGTACTTGATCGTTCCGGAGGAGGTTCGAAGCAAGCTGGGAAGGACCATGTACGACGGTTCCACCAAGTCCATGCGACGCCTCAAGAGAATTAGGCCTTGGTCCGATGTCGGCCATCCGGGCGCCACCTTGCACTCGGAGCACACTAGTTCAACACCAAGCGGGGTCAGCGCCCATCTCCGCACGAGCCCATGAACGTGTCCGGCTTTTTGCTCAAACACAAACTGTTGATTTTTCAGAGCCAGGAGGATTTTCCCAAGGTAGGGCCTTGAGTAGTATTTCAGTCGCGCCAAATCCTCTGCGCTGCTCCACGGCATGGCGAAAAGTACTGCCATCACGAACAGGCGAGCATTTCCTTCGAATTTGCGGAAATCGATCATAGATTCTCCTATTTGATGATCCGGTACCCGAACCCGAATACGGCTGCATATTGGTCGGCCCACGTCAGCACGTTCGCCATTTGTTTGGCGATACCTCCCTTGGCAGCTGGTTTGCCGCCGCTAACGCTGCTTCGTGTCGGGCGATCCTGCTCACGAACGTTGTGCGGCGTGCTTGCCTTCAACGATACCCGCCACCCTCTCGAGGCTTTGGCCTGCAACTAAGAGCCTATCCTAAAAACTGGTGGAAACTTGCAGGGGGAGTCGCGGGAAAGCGAGCTGGGGTTGCATCTAGACTGGGGCAATGACGAAATCGAAAGACCCCAAGCCGCCGCGTCCGAAGCGTGCTGGCCCAGCCACCAGGACCAATCCCACCACCGGCGCGTTCCAGGTCTCCGACGAGCTCTGGGAGGTGCTGGCACCGTTGATCCCCGAGCATGTGAACACCCATCGTTTCGGCGGCGGCCGGCCCCGGGTCCCTGACCGCACCTGCGCCAATGGCATCTTCTACGTGCTGCGCACCGGCTGTCAGTGGAAGGCGTTGGACGCCACGGGCATCTGCTCCGGCTCCACCGCCCACCTGCGGTTTCAGGAATGGGTCGCCGCTGGGGTGTTTCTGGAGCTGTGGCGGGTGGGACTGGAACGCTATGACGAACTGAAGGGGCTGGACTGGAGTTGGTTGAGTATGGACGGGGCCATGACCAAATCACCCTTGGGCGGGGGGAAAAACCGGCCCCAACCCCACTGACCGAGGCAAAGGCGGCGTCAAGCGCAGCCTGTTGACCGAAGCTGAGGGCATTCCGGTGGGTCTGGCGGTGGACGGCGCCAACCGTCATGACATGAAGCTGGTGCGGGCCACGGTGGACAGCCTGCCGGTGCCCCGACCAGCGCCCACTCCGGACCAACCCCAGGGCATGTGCCTGGACAAAGGCTACGACTTTGACGAGGTGCGCCGCACGTTGGAGGAGTTCGGCTTCACCGCCCACATCCGCAGTCGGGGCGAGGAGGCGAAGGCGATCAAAAAGGAGGCTGGGTTCAAGGCGCGGCGCTGGGTGGTGGAACGAACCCACGGCTGGCTGAACCGTTTCCGGCGCATCCTCGTGCGCTGGGACAAGTCCCCCGACAACTACATCGCCTTTCTTCATTTCGCTTGCGCCTTGATCGCCCTCAGAGCCGCCGGGTTATTAGGATAGGCACTAATACTACAGTTGCAGAAATGTGGTGAGGAGTTTCAGGCGGCGTCGGTAATGGCAGCGGCGGGCCGTTGCCTGGTGCCGCCGTCTCCACCGGGACCACCGCAGCACTGATTCGTCCGTAGGTTGATGTCTCCATATCAGCCGGTAGAGCAACCGCCGGACCTCGGGCACCGTCAGGGGTATCAGCTTTTCGTCCAAGCTGGGACAGCCCCCTTTCCCCCCGGACCTCCTGGTTCCAACGCCTGGCGCCTGACCACCGCCAGGCAGGCGTGGGCCAGCATCGCCAGGGTGATGTGCCGGTACCAGCCATCCCATTTCCGGACTTCATACTGGTCCAGACCCACCTCTCCCTTGGCCTCCTCAAAGCATTCTTCGATGGTCCAACGAGTTCCGGCCACCCGCACCAGTTCCTCCAGAGTCGTATCAACCGGGCTGAAGCAGACGTAATAGGCCAACTCCCCGGGCTTGGCGATGCTGCGCCGGACCAGCAGCCAGTACCCCTTGCCCGGCTCCTTCAGGGGCCGGATCTCCACCCGCGCCCAATCGTATACCCGGGGTCCCTTGGCGCCGTCGCCCGCGCTGCGCCGCACCCAGCCGGGTTCCTCCACCCCAGGCGCCAGCCGGTCCGCCCGCACCTGTCGCCATCCCTTGTCCGTCGCTGCCCACAGCTTCTCGTTGCTCCTGACGGCCAGCACCTGGGGAACGTCTCGCCGCTCCAGCCACCGCCGCAGGTTGCGGTCGTTGCCGTAGACTTCGTCCCCAGTGACCCAGCCGAAGGGCACTCCCGATTCCAGCGCCCGCTCCAGCATCCGCCGGGCCAGTTGCGCCTTGGTGCGGAATGCCACTTTCTCAGGCACCCCAGCCTCTCGCCTCCGTTCCAGGTCATCAGCCCACACCCGAGGCAGGTAGAGTTCCCGGTCCATCAGGGTCCTCCCTTGGGCAGAGGCGTAGGTCAAAAATACCCCGATCTGGCAGTTCTCGATCCGCCCCGCCGTGCCGCTATACTGCCGCTGCACCCCAACGGACTTGTTCCCCTTCTTCAGAAATCCCGTCTCGTCCACCACCAGAACTCCATGGACGTCGCCCAGATGCTCCACCACGTAGTCCCTGAGATCGTCGCGAACCAGGTCGGCGTCCCAGACGTAGGTGGACAGCAGGTGCTGCACCCCATGGGGGGTGGCGTCCCCCGCCTGCTCCGCCAGTTGCCAGCCGTTCTTGCGTTCCACGGGACTGAGCAGCCCTCGCAGGTAGTCCAACACCCGCCTACGCGGCTCGGGACGCCGGAATCGTCCCGCAATGCACTCGTGTACCCCTTCGATTCCCTTGGCCCAACGGGCCACCTCTGCCACATCTTCTATCACACCTACCACCGCCTCACCTCTCCAGCCCTTGACTGCCTTGATTCTACCCGCCTTTGTTCTGCAACTGTAGTACTAAGCGGGGCAATCGTTCCCTGGTGGCGCCAGACTGTCTCCTGTCCGACGAGCGGGCCAACCTTGGCGCGGTCTGCGGTGCAGGTCATCATGGGGATTCTTGTCTCCATCCCCATCCGGAGGAAATTGGATTCCGCCCGTTCCGTGGCGCAGACCACCAACAAGGGGATGGGCGAAGCGTGGTTAGCCACCACACTGTAGGGGCGCAATTTCCGCGAAACCCTGGATGGCGATCGCGCTGAGAGTTCGTACTCAATCCCATGCCAGCCCGTTCCGAGGGGGCCTTGTTTCACGTACACCCAGGCATCCGGCCGCACTTGCGTGCGATTCGCCGGATGGACAATTCTCCTCCAGCCGGGCTCGACCTCCACGCCCATCTCGGCAAAACCGACGACAAGGGAGTTCACACCGTCGTCGTGGTTGTGTTCGTCCTCGCGAAACTCTTCCTCCAGATACCGCTTGAAACGGTCGTATATGCTGGACGGCGACACCCGGTTCATGCGGGCAACCAACATCATGCCCGGCCGGTCCAAGTAGTATCGTTCGCGCCACTGAAACGCGAGGCCGCGGTGCTCCAGAACAGTAAGACATTCCGTTTTCTTGGCGTTCTCGACGGCCGCCACGACGCCTATCGCCTTGGCGCTCATCCCCGGAAACTTCGAGATCGTCAGAAACATGCGGTAGCTGGGCATATCCAACACCGCCGTGAGGTCCTCTCTCCCATCCATTCTTTCGCCCAACTGTTCAGGCCGACCCAGCTCCGGCACATTCGTCGCGCGATCCCTGATCACATGGAACGACTTTTGGTAAGTCCTGGAACCTGTGCTGGACCCGTCCGCGCATCGGATGGCAGCGGTCGGAAACACCCGCGATGCTATGTCCATGGCGAACGCATCGGCGGCAATCACCACGTGTGCGGAAGGGGTCGGAGTAGGCGGTCCATCGGGGTTGTTCCGATTCCAAATACGACGTGGTCTCCCGGGCGGCTGGTACGCGGTAACCAGGTCCCGAAACCTCAGCCGCCGCTTCTCTCTGAGTTGTGTTTCCGTAACTTGCGGGCCAACGTACGTGAACTCAACCATCACGTCGTCGCCGTACAGCGCCACCGCCTCGTATAGCCGTCCGGACCTGAGCCACCAAAGATCGGTCATGCCGAGGATCCTGCACCGGGCCACGGTTGGCATTGTCGCCTTCAGATCGCCCGACCTCAGCAGTTTGGGCGCCACACGGTAGATCGCTTCGAATCGCGGAAGCCGCTTGGCTAGTGGCCAGCCCGCTTCCTGGCTCGCAGTCCAGGGCGGATGCTCGTGTCCCACATCATCACCGCCAAACGGGTCGTGGTAGTGTGTGAAATCGCACCTGCGCCGGAACTCATCGACGGCCTCCTGATTTTCGCCGGCCTGTTCCAGGCATCGGATGCGTTCGAGATCTTGTGTGGTGGGATGAATATGGCCGGTCTCGTACGCCAACTCGATGCCAGCAAGGCTCGGCAAGATCCTTGTCTGCTTGGGTTCCGTCATACCAATTTGGACACCGATCACGAGGTCTTCCTTCCTCAGTGCGTGATATTTCCTGCGCACCGCGTCAGTACCCATCAACGTCATGTCGGAGATATTTCGCACCGACAAAAATGGCATTTGGCAAGCCATCCTCAACAATCGTTTCTTTTCTTCTTGGTCCATCACCCTTTCATGCTCTCCAGTTGGGTTTCCGATGTGCGATGCATTCGACCTGGACCGACCCGATCGTGGACGACAATCACGGCGTTGGCGTTGACCACGTCATCTGCAGGGCGCGCTCCGGACAAACACACCATCCGTATCGGGGTCGAAAAAACCAGTTCACGTTCATTGATCTGGATGTGCGTTCCTCGGCCTTTAACTTTTAATTTGATTGTATTGGCACGCGGAGTGGAAGTTTACCGATAAGCCGGAACCCACTCCCGCCCCCATGCGCCGGGGATGCCGCTACCGCCGATTCCAATCCGGGTAACGCGCGGCTTTCGGATCAGCAGTAGCCCTCGGGTTGGAGGAAATGCACAGTGCCGCCAATGGGCAATAATTCGGATTGGTAGCAAACCGCCTTGATCAGCACGAGTGCGGCCGCTCATTCTCGCAACCCTGCGACCTTCCTCCCCCGCGCCGGGCGGCGCATTACGCCGCCAAACCGGGAGCTCACCGTTGCGGAGTGAGTCTCTCCTGGATGGAAGGGTTCGCCCCGACACCGGTCACATTTTCTCCTTGGAATGGGCCACTTTGGCAATTCGCCCTTGGTCGCAATCACATGGATGGGGAGGTGGATGACGATACGGCCCCCGGTGGGGCGTTGTCGGAAACCGTACTGGCCCGCTGTCCCGGAGATCACCCGCCACACAAATCCAAACCTCAGGAGCAAACCATGTCATCACATCAACCGGCGCCGTCCGCCAGGAATTCCGGCCACAGCGACATCCTCACCAACGCCGTGCTCACGGTACTTGCCGAAACCGACGCGTCCGCCTTCGTTTTGGAGAGAGCGCCGCAGTCGTCGGATCCGTCGGTCCGGCCATTTATCATCTGGTTGATCGGAGTGGGTCGGTTCTGCCTCACGATGCGGACGGGCCGTCACGAAATACGCGAAGATTCCTGGTATCTCGACGTCAGCGAAGGGTTCCGGCGAACCCCGTCCCCGCTGATGCAAGCCTGGGATGAGGCCGTCCTGGCATGCAGTGAAATCCACCGACATCTGGGAACGTGGGTGATGATCGCCCCGGCGGTGGCGTTCCTGGACGCCGAGCCGGATGTAACCGTCCAACAAGTTGCTGAACGCGGCCGTGTGGTGGCCGTGTCGGGTCTGGAGGACCTCGTCCAACGCTTGACCGATTCCGTCTCCGCCGACCCACAGATCAGCCCGCCGACCCAGGAACAGGCCGATAGGGAAAAGTCCGTCCTCCGCAACGAAGGGGCTCCGTCCACAGGACCGCCCAAATGACGCGAATGATCACTCAACCGACCCACCATCCGCATCACCAACCTGGTAAATCAGACGCAGACAATGAGGAGCAACTCAACATGAGCATCACCATCCATCCCAGCCCCTTGCCCGATGGGCGGCGCGCTGACCCCAAACGCCGAGCTGAAATGTCGGTGCTGGACCAATTGGCCGCCTCCGAATCCTCGGGCGTCGCCATCTACGAGTGGTCGGCCGGCGACAGTTCACCCGAGGTCGATTTCGCCCTGTGGGTCGAGAACCTGGGTCGTTTCGCCATCGAGGTCAAGGGCGGCCACTACGACATCCAAAACCACAGCTGGTTCCTGAGGTTGCCCGATGGTTCCCTGCAACAGAAACCGCCGCCGGCATACCAAACCAGGGACGGCGCCTTGTCCATGAGCCGGGTGGTGGTGAAGACGACGGGATTCACAATCTACACGATAGCGGTGTTGGTCTTTCCCGACATGGACCCCGAGCCGCGCATCGCTGCCCTGGCGGCCGGGAAGCAGGTCCACGTCGTATGGCGTGGCCAGGACTTGATGACACGGCTGCGTGAGATTGCGGCGACGGTGGTGGTACACCACCCGCCGACCCGTGATCACATCGAGAACGAGTTCAACGCCATGATGTACGGTGAGCCGCGCGCGCAGCCGCAGCAGGCAGTTTCCGAACCCGACGCGCCCACCATTCCCACCCGGATGGACGCGGGCGGCGCCACCGTCGTGATAAACAACCACGGCCCGCTGATCCTGTGCTTCGCCGCCCCGGAAGACATGGCCGCGGCCCTTGCGTCGTTGACGCCGCTGTCGCCGGCAAGCCCTGTCGCCAACCTGCAGGCGAACCCGGCGCTGGAGGCAGCAGACCCATCGCCTTTCGGCGGAGTGGGCGGCGCGCAGCCACAATCACCCCAAACAACCATGGCGGAGCCGGCCTGACTACCGTCGGGCCCTCGCCACGCCGCGGCGTCGTTAGTACCAACGAACGATGCCGCGGCGCACTTCATCATCCTACCCGCCAAAACGGAACAATCAATGATCAGTCCCTTCATCAGCCGCCAGCGCCCGGAACTCGATGCCCAGCAACTGGAGGTCATCGCCCATGGCGACGGGCCCCTCCAGGTCATCGCCGGACCCGGTTCCGGCAAGACCACCTGCCTCGCCGACCGGGCCGCCAACCTGGTCCTCACCGGCCGGGTGGACCCCAACGAATTGGTGCTCTGCGCATTCACCCAGGAGGCTGCCCGGGAGATCCGCACCAGGTTCAACGGCACGCTGAGAGCCGCTGGATACGCCAGCGACTTGTCCCGGGTGACCATCTGCACCATCCACAGCCTGTGCCACCGGCTGCTCACCCAGCGGGGCCAGGCCATCGGCCTGCTGCCGGGCTACCGGCTGCTCAACCTGGCGGACCAACTGGACCTGATGGAGACCCACTACGACCGCATCTTCGGACCCGACCACGCCGTGCTCGCCCACCGGAATGACCGCTGGACGGAACCTGACGGTGCGGTGGTCGAAGCTCGCCGGTACTTCGATCGCATCTCCGACGATCTGATCGATCCCGACCGGCTGGTCGCGTCGGGTCTCCCCTTCCAGGCGGCCCTCGGCCGTTGCTACCTCCGCTATGGTCAACTCCTTTGGGAGGCCCACGCTGTTGATTTTGCCCACCTGCAAACCTGGGCGCTGGCGCTGCTCGAGGACGCGCCGACGCGCGCCGACCTAAGCGCGGGTGTACGCCACCTGCTGGTGGACGAGTACCAGGACACCAGCTTCGCCCAGGAGCGTTTGCTGCTGCACCTGGCATCGGCGCACGGCAACATCTGCGTGGTCGGGGACGACGACCAGGCCATCTACCGCTTCCGTGGCGCCCGCGTGGACAACATTACGAGGTTCCGGGCGCGCCTTACCGGGTGCAGGGTGCTGTACCTCACCAACAACTACCGCTCCCACCGCGACGTCGTGGCCACGTTCAACCGTTGGATGGCATCGGGTGACTGGAGCAATCCCGCAGGCGCCGACTACCGCTTCCGGAAGACTATCGTGCCCAGGTCCACTCACGCAAATGGCGACCATCCGGCCGTGGTGTCCGTCGTGGGAAGCGACCGGCGGGACGAGGCCCGCCAGCTGGCGGAGTTGCTGGATGCGCTCCGCGGCCGCGAATTCATCGCGGACTACTCCCAGGCGGCCATCCTGCTGCCAAGCGTGAAACGGAGGTACTCCGCGCCCTACGTGGCAGCGCTGGGCACTGCGGGGATACCGGTTCACCTGGCCCCTGGCCGGCACGAGCTTGAAGATGACGAAATCGCGACCAGGAGGCAACCGCCGGAAGACCACGTGCTGGTCACCACCATCCACCAGGCCAAGGGGCGGGAGTGGCCGGTGGTGGCGGTGGGCTTGCCAAGAACGTTCCGACAGTGGCCCGACCGCGTGGAACGGGAACTGGGGCCGTTCCGCCCTCAACCCGACGGCGAGCCCGACGACCGTGTCGACGAGTTCGATCTCAGGCGCCACTACTACGTGGCCTTCTCCAGGGCCAGGCGTCTGCTGGCATTGACCGCCACCGATCCCGATCCCGTTTTCGGCGCGGTGTTGCATGGGGCGCCGATCTGGCCTGATGTAGATCTGCAGCGATTTCGCGGCAACGTTGTCCAACCCCGGGAGGCGCCCGCTCGAGGCGGACACCCCGTCAACATCACCCATGTGGGCCCATTGGCGCTGTCAGTTTCGACGAATGACGGTATTCGCATCACCTTCGGGGGCCACGCGTCGGCCATCTGACGCGTGGCGCAGGTCATTGCCGCAAACGTCGATACCGCCAGCGGAACCACCTCAACGTAGGGCCGGCGCGGCCCGACGGCATCTGCGTCACCCAGGACCTGGATACCTGCTTCGAAAGCATGAACATGTCCATCCGCGGCTCCGGTCCAAGATCCAAAGGAAGTAGAGGCATCCGATCCTCGGCCGGTGGTTCTCAGGTCCGAGCGCGAGATGAACCTAAAACAGCAGCCGCAGCTGGCCGTCGACATCGTCCGAGTGTGGGCCGGCGGCGCTGGCTGCTTCGCCAGCGTGGGTTGGCTGCGTTTCGGGCGCTGCGCCCGATCTACCATCAGGCTCTCGATATGTGATCCCCGGTTGGGACCCGGACAGTCGCTCTGCTTTTGCTTTCAACGACCGGTTGTCCTTTTCAAGGCGCCCGTTGGCGCGTTTCAGTTCGCGGTTCTCGGTCATCAGCCGAAACGCATAAAGTACCCAGAACGAGCTCGTCGGTGCATCCCAATCGTCCCCGCCTCCACACCCGGATGCGTCGCCCAGCGACGCCAGGATGCCCCCGTGCTCCATCCCTGGTGCGTCGTCGCCGGCTTCTGGCCCCGCTGCGACACTATCGGGTCGGTCGCTCGCCGCGGCGCCCGGTCTACCGAATTTTGCGCCCGACAACGTCACGTCGGCCGCGTTGAGCGACACTTCCCTGGCGATCACTTGCCGGATCGCTCCCTCCCCACCATTCCAGTGGACCCGCTTGGCCATCCGGATGTAGGTCGCGCAAACACCGGCTTCCGCTGCCATTTCCATCGTGGTCATCGTTGGATGCTCACCCTCGGGAATTGATGCATTTTTTGCAGTCTTTTTTGGGCGCCCGGTCGGCCGCCATAACCTCAGGGTCACCTCTATGGCGGCGTGTTGACCCAGATTCAGCGGGCGACCGCCCAAGAGTCGGCGGATCAGGTATCCCGGTGGGTCGGCGTCTTCCAACCGGTTCAATGTGATGTCCTTTCCCAGTTCCACCGCCACCTCGTAGCGGTGCCAGTCGTAGACAACGCGGTCGTCGAGAACGTCGACCATGACGGGGGCATCACTGCGGGAAATCTCCGCGATCAGCTTGGCCCTTTCGTCCGGCGCAATATCGCCGGTTAACCAACTCAGCCGGTGTCGCGGCATGAGACGGTTCTCCGTAACCGTTTCTACCATGTTCACGCCCCCTACGTTGGTTCCCATTGAGGTCATTGTCGAATGCTCCCTGTAACCGTGCCGCCGCTTTGAAACCGTGGGATTCCCAAGACCGCAATCTCGGATCACTCTGTCAGGGAAAGGCGCTCTTCCAGGGCGACATAAGGGATGCGGATGCCCCGTTCGCCGACCAGGATGTGCCGCAATCGGCCGACCCTGATTTCCTTGTGCACCGTGTCGGGATGCACCCTCATCCGCGTCGCCACCTCTTCAATGGTGAAACAACGCAGGTGTACGGCGTCGCTTCCAGGGGCCGTGTCTGCCTGATCTTCCAGCAACTCGCCTTCGGTCAGGCCCATGGCGCGCTCCAGCGCCGACACTAGATCAGCGTCAGGCTCCGCCCGGCCGGCCAATGCGAATACCAACTGCTCTTCATCCACTCCGCACTGCTTGGCCAAATACGCCACCGTTCGGTCCTCGACGGCCATCCACCGCAGCGCTCTCTCGATATCAATCAATGTCCGCCTCCGACGAAACCGTTTGCCGCACACTTCCACACACTCGGCGGTCTCGCACTTCTTTGATTTCAGCTATTGTGCCGGAGCCAAACTCCAAAGGTTTACCGATAAGAAGGACCAGACTGCCACGGGCCCAACTGGCTCCCAGGGATGCACACGTGCTCCCGTCACGCGCGGATTGTCCCCCTGGCCAGATTCGTAATCGTCCTTTCCACGTCGTCCATCAAACGCCCTGCTGTTTCAGCATCAATCAATGCCCCCGCCGTTGAGCCGGCTGCGCGCGCAATTCCGAACACCCGGCGGTCCGGCACCCCTGTGATTTCAGACATCGTGCCGGACTGCCCTGACGGGTTTATCGTTTGGGCTCAGCCGCCAACTCCTTCCTCGTCGACCGCCCCGACAGATCAGGATCAATTGGCCGTCCCGGGGTTTGCCGGAATAAAGCAGCATGGTCACCGGAGCGCGCGTTTTGCGCGCGACGCATACGGATTGCAGGCGGAGGCGTCGCGTCGCCCGAGGAATACCAACGCCCACGCCAACAGGAATTCCACCTAGACACCGATGGCGTTGACGTGAACCCCGACAACCGCAGACATTCCTGCACGGCCCGGAGGTTATGGCGACGCTACAGGGACGGTCGACGACAGCACCGGCGAAACGCCAAGCGCCCGGCGACGGGAGCAACGCGTGCCGCACAGCTGCGCGCAAACTGCGAGCCAGACCGCTGGCTGTCGCGTGCCGGCAGATCAATTCCGACACGGCTTCGTTGGACAATCCTGTAGTGACGCCAATGCGATAAAGATTGTGTGCGTCGCCGACATTCCGTGAGTTCGAAGAGATCTCTCTGTGCCCGCGTACTCCCAGCCACTGGAAATCGATGGGCTTCGGGTCTGCGCGACCGAGAGTAAGCGAGTCGATTGGAGAACCCGGACCAGTCGCGGTCCGCCAGCGTCGGAGCTAACCGACAATTTGGACCGACCCTCCCCTTTACCATGTCTGACAGGGGTAGGTATAACGAGGTTCCAAGTACGAACCGCCCCCACTGCCTCTGGAATCAGCCTTTGCCTGCAACGACGAACTGGGCATTGTAGTGAGCAATTGGCGGCGGTTCCGAACCTGAACGGGCCTATCGTGCTACCCAGTTTCACATTGAACTCCGGAGATCCCAAATGAAATACCTACCCCTGTCAGCTTTACCATGTACCAAGCGACCCGATTCAGATAGCGGGCCATTAGAGGACCATGCGAAGGTGTCAGTGCCATGGACGAAAAACCCTGGGAACCCTGGGCCACCACACTGGCCGACGAGATACGCCAGTTGATTCCACCCGAGCAGCGGGGACCCTGGCGCGAAGCCCGGTGCATAATGTACAACCCCTTGGTCACCGAAGGCGATTTGGCTTTTCACGATTCGGAGGCGCCTCACTTCTTCTACTGCAAGGCCCACCTGGCAAACGTCAGAAACCGGCGTGGCGCCACCAAACCATGGGCTGCCCGGGATCAGGGACTGTGCATACGTTGCCACGAGCCCGCGGAGCGCACGCCTGTCACCATGAGCGCCCCCGTGGCCTGCGTAGAAGCCGAGCGCCGGAACACCACCGTGGCCCGGCTCTTGACGAAGCGTCATTGCCGGGGTTGCAACCCAGGAAATCCCGAGAACCTGCCGCTGTGCCGTGGTCGAGTCTGCCGCGAGACCGGGCAGCCGCGCAGGACCCAGCCGAAGGGATGCTGCGGCATCACCAGAAACAGCCGGCGCCGCCACTGTGCCGAATGTTGCGCGATCGCCGCCGCAAATCTGTCCGCCCAGGTGATGCCGATCGCAACCAGAACCGCGGGAGCTGCTGCCAGAAAGAAGAGCGGGGATGAACGCAGAGAACGAATACGTTCCCTCCACCGCAAAGGCACCGACAGTCGAGATATCGTCGACATAATGGGTGTTAGCCTCAGAGCCTGTTTACAATCTTTTTAGGATTAGCACCATGAAGGCAAGCACCACCATTTGCCGGCTGGTATTGAGCTTCCTTTCGCAGTTCTTCCAGAGTCGGCGGCACTTTTCCAGCCAGGCGAAAGACCGCTCCACCACCCATCGCTTCGGCAGCACCACGAAGGTGTGCAGTTCGTTGCGTTGCACCACTTCCACCGCGGCTCCCAACAAGCTTTGCACCGCAGTGGCAAAGGGCTTCCCGGTGTAACCCCCGTCCACCAGCACCTTCTGGACCTGGCTGAGGTCGGCCCGGTTTTCGTCAAACATCGCCAAAGCCCCAGCCCGGTCGGTAACGTCGGCGGTAGTCACGTGTATCCCATGGGGCAATCCTTGCGTGTCCACCGCGATGTGACGCTTGATTCCGGACACCTTCTTGCCCGCGTCAGAGCCCTTGCTATCGGCACTGTCCGTGTTCTTGACGCTCTGGGAGTCCACGATGCAGCAGCTGGTCGGCTCTTTCCGTCCATTGCTTTGTCGAACCGCGCCAACCGATTTTTTTAGGACTTGCTCCAGAATGGAATCCTGACCCGGGCCAGGCTGCTCGCTCCATTGCCGGAAATACTGGTAGCAAGTGCGCCAATTGGAGAAGTCCGCGGGCAGCATTCGCCACTGGCACCCGCTTTTCAAGAGGTACAACACGCCGCAGAAAACGTCATACAAGTCCACGGTGCGGGGCTTGGTCCGACGGCGGGCTGACTCCAACACGGGCAGAATCCGGGCGAATTGCTTCCGGCTGATGTCGCTGGGATAAGAATGAGACATGATTACCCCTCCCCTGATCATAGTCTCAACTTAACCTATTCCAGAGATCGTAGACAGGTTCTCAGAACCGTCCAGCGAGCCCTCCGGGACGCGAACGATGTGGCGACAGACCAGACGTGTCACCAGACCGTTCACATGATTGAGGCCACCTGGCGGTTCGGGCACGCTTTTCCGGGCAGCTGAGGATCGACCGAACGACAGTCCACCGAGCCGTTGGTTCGTTTTCATTTCCGCCAGTCAGAATTCCCGCGACACAACACGGTTGGCCACAGGCCAAACATTACCCATCGCCTCGTTAGGCAGCAGTCGTCTTGAAAGTTAGCCGTAGCCGCGTGATGCGGGAACCCCCCACGTCCAGCGCTCCACCGTCGCAGGTCCCGGCGACGGTGAACCCGTTGGAGGTCATGACGGCCACCGCAACCTTGGCGGCAATCCGTGTTTTGTCGCCGCACTGCCGTAGCGCCTCCGCAGGTGGATTTGCCCGGCCCCGGCCTCGCGGTCGGTGATGATCACAAAGCAGTCAACCGAGATGTTCCGCTTCATGGCGTCGGCAGCGGTAGCGCGCAATCGCTGCCGCCCCACAGGGCAGGTTATCTGTCTCCGAGATCGCTTCAGTAAGGCTGTCGGCTGACGTCGCCTCCGCATGCCATTTGCAACGGGGATCTGACCTACTCAAGTGGCCCGTTCAGAACGGTAACGTTGTTAACTGCGTGATAATCGGCCTTATCGCGCATCTTTCACCCGCCCAGATCGCCCCGTAATCCCGCCTCCGGAGACCCGCCCATGACCACCAACTCCGATCTGCAGATCGCACCCCGTGAGTCCTCGTCTCTGCCCGAGCTGCGCGCCGCCGACCGAGGCGTGGCCCAGTCCCTGGAATCGGTCCTCTCCGACAACACCCGCCGGACCTACGACGCCCAGTGGCGGATATTCACCGGCTGGTGTGACGAGGTGGGTCTGCGTTCGCTGCCGGCCCAGCCCCTCACCGTGGCCCGCTACCTTGCCGCCCGCGCGGGCTCCGGCGCTTCCATCGCCACCCTGCGCCTGGCCACGTCGGCGATCTCGAAAGCTCACGAATGGGCGAAGCTGGAGTCGCCCTGCCGGGACCCGGGCGTGCGCGCCTCTTTGAAGGGATGGGGAAGACGTCTTTCGAAACCCCAGCGCCAGTCCGGGGCGCTGACCGCCGACGTGCTCGCCGTGATCCGCCTCACCGCCGTCCAGCCCCGCCGGCGCGGCCGCGGTATCGAGACGGCTGAGCAGGCGGCGGGAAGGGGGAAGTTCGACCTGGCCCTGGTGGCCGTGCTGTCCGACGCAGGGCTGAGGCGTTCCGAGGCTGCGTCTCTGACCTGGAGCGACGTTGTGCGCTGGGAGGACGGCAGCGGACGCATCACCGTGGTCCGTTCGAAGACCGACGCCGAGGCCCAGGGCGCCACTGTCGCTATCACGCCAGCTGCCATGCAGGCACTCGCAGCGATACGGCCGGCGGGGGTTGGCGGTGAGGCGAAGGTGTTCGGGCTGTCGGAGTCGCAGATTGCCCGACGAGTGAAGGCCATCGCCCGGGCCGCGGGGCTGGAGAATTGGGAGTTTTTCAGCGGCCACAGCGGGCGCGTCGGCATGGCAAGGCGCATGGCCCAGAACGGCGCGCCCACCCACGAGATCGAACGCCAGGGCCGCTGGAAACAGGGCGGCGGCATGGTCGGCCGCTACACCCGCGGCGAGACCGCCGGGTCGGCGCTGCGGTATCTGTAGATCCCTTGCGTTTGGAGCCGTCTGGATAGACTGTTCCCGCGCGTGCGGGGGAATCGGGCAGCAAGTCCCGATGCTGGTAACCTGGTCGGGTCTATCCCCGCGCGTGCGGGGGAACCGTTGCGACAGGCGACGGACGGGTGCCGCAACGCGGTCTATCCCCGCGCGTGCGGGGGAACCCGGCTGCTGGTCCTCATGGGGCACATCTTCTGGGGTCTATCCCCGCGCGTGCGGGGGAACCATCGACTTCAGCGGCAACACCAGCAAGGGAGTGGGTCTATCCCCGCGCGTGCGGGGGAACCGCTTCGCAAGCATTCAACCTCGGGTCGCAGCCGGGTCTATCCCCGCGCGTGCGGGGGAACCCGATTTCTACCACTGTCCGTCACAGAAGGACGGGGTCTATCCCCGCGCGTGCCGGGGAACCGTTCTTGCGTCGGGCTTGGAAGAGAGCCATCAGGGTCTATCCCCGCGCGTGCGGGGGAACCCGCGCTTCTGGTCGCTAGGTCATCTCATCCTCCTTTGTGGCCTGTAGTGAACCCCGGTCATCCCGGTTCGGGCGCACCCAGCAATAGACGCCTGAGCCGATGATGCCAATCGTCCCGGCCCCGATGCAGATGAAGTACCAGTAGGGCATCACCGGACCCGCGAACGACGCGTTGGCGACGGATATCTCGAACAACACCACGAAACCGATAAACGCGATCACGTACGCGCCCACAATGGACATCATGCCCATGAGCGCCATCTGCACTGTGTTGCCACGAAACCACGCCACGGTCATGGCTAAAATCGTGAGCGCGACTCCATACAGGACCGGGCCGACCAAGACGGCGAAAACGACTGCCTTGAAATGCTCCCCTATGAACGTTACGGGCATGACTGGTCTCCTTTGCGCCTGTGGCTGAAACAGCGACGGAGTGGTCTATCCCCGCGCGTGCGGGGGAACCGCGGGCGCGCCGGGCAGAGAGTAAAGGGATGACGGTCTATCCCCGCGCGTGCGGGGGAACCTCACTGCTCAGCATCTCCAAACGCTTATCGGCCGGTCTATCCCCGCGCGTGCGGGGGAACCACCGCCAGCGAACGATATGATGATAAATGTGAAGGTCTATCCCCGCGCGTGCGGGGGAACCCATAGGTGCATTCGACGGCGATGAAGTCGCCCGGGTCTATCCCCGCGCGTGCGGGGGAACCCGATGGGCGTGGCAGCGGCTCAGGACGGCAGGGGGCTATCCCCGCGCGTGCGGGGGAACCCGATGGGCGTGGCAGCGGCTCAGGACGGCAGGGGGCTATCCCCGCGCGTGCGGGGGAACCCGATGGGCGTGGCAGCGGCTCAGGACGGCAGGGGGCTATCCCCGCGCGTGCGGGGGAACCCTCCACATAGGGATCAGTTCTACGCATACCCATGGTCTATCCCCGCGCGTGCGGGGGAACCGGTACTCCTTCCAGTCGCGGTCGAGCTCGAACGGGTCTATCCCCGCGCGTGCGGGGGAACCGGTACTCCTTCCAGTCGCGGTCGAGCTCGAACGGGTCTATCCCCGCGCGTGCGGGGGAACCGATTTCCCATTCGACCAGCTTCCGGCCAGATACGGTCTATCCCCGCGCGTGCCGGGGGAACCGAATGGGAAATCCGCACGATCAACGGCATGCCGGGTCTATCCCCGCGCGTGCGGGGGAACCGATGACGCCACGCTCTGGGAGTGCCGGGGCCAGGGTCTATCCCCGCGCGTGCGGGGGAACCCACGAGAATGCACCAGCGCGGTTGTGCCGCTGTGGTCTATACCCGCGCGTGCGGGGGAACCTGTTGTACGGCCGGCAGGCTGTAGTGCCACCGGGGTCTATCCCCGCGCGTGCGGGGGAACCTTTTGGCAGTGGTATACGAACAACATCATTTGGGGTCTATCCCCGCGCGTGCGGGGGAACCTGATATCGGCTCTTCGGGGTCGGCACGGTGTTGGGTCTATCCCTATGGACGTGCCAAAACCACAATTATTTGTTGACACGCCGAGGGACTTTTTTTTACCGATGTGGATGGGCTCGGTGTCCGAGCCGTCTTGGCCCGATGCCTTGAATGCTCGCAGGTCGTAGTAGATGACCACCCGCTGGTCGGTGGCCCCGTCTTCGACTTCGAAGACTTCCACCTTTTGGGTAAAGACCTTGAACAATTCCCTGACGGCCTCGGGGTCCTCGGGGTCTATCCAGGTCTTGTAGTCCATGGCCGTTTCGATGATGCCGGCCTGGTCGTTTACAAAGAGGAGGGCTTCTTCGGTTTCCTCATTGATCTGGCTACCCTCATTTTCAAGGGTTGCGCGTTCCTTTTCGAGGTCAGTGAGGTCTTTCAAAAGGGTTGGCAGGTCGTTTACCTGTGTGCCGGCCGCTTTGAACACGTCATTGATGTTCTTGATTTGGGTGTTGATAACGCTCTTTCTTTCGCCAATGCGAGCTAGTTGGACTTTGCGTTCTTCCAACATTGACCGGCTGACTTCGTTGACCCCGTCGATTACGCTTTGCAGGTTCTCGGTGGTGAGGAAATGGTGGATGATTCTGGCTCCGACGGATTCCAGCAGCCTGTTCAGGTTGACGCTTTTGAACTCGCAAACGTCCTTGCCCATTCTCTTCTTGCGTGAGCAGCGCAGGTAAACGTTACCGCCGTTTCTGTAGATCTCAAGGTTCGAGTCCACGCCGTGCGATGCGCAATGTCCGCACTTGACGTGGCCGCTCAGGGGGTTTGGGCTGGAGTGAGAACGGGTGGGTCCTTGGCTCGGTCTCCGGCTGGCGATTCCGTCGTTGACCTTTTTCCAGTCATCAGGGCTGACCGCCTCTTGATGGCAATTCTCTACCCAGACGGGGGCGGCATTTTCTTGTGGGCCGGGTATCCTGGATTTGGGTTTTACTCCACGGAAGCCGGCTCCGCGGAATCTCGCGTTCTGCATGAGCCGGCGGGCTGTGTCTTCGGTCCATGGTTTGTCTCTGGGAGGCGGGACATTGTTCATACGCATGTGTTGGGCGAGGCGCATTGGTGTCATGCCGTCGACGGCGAGGCGCCAGAACTCAAGGACGTAAGGCCATAGGCTTGGGTCTGGAACCAGCTTTCCGGCGGTGGCGTGATAACCGGTCTCGTCCCGCTCGTCGGACTCGTGCTCAAGCATGTAGCCCCAGGGTGTCGGGCCGATGTGGTAACCCAGTTCGGTGGCTGTCCGCTGGCCTTCCTTCACCCTTCGGGAAATGCGCTTGCTTTCTTTCTGAGCTGCGACGGCCTTGTCGGTCCACTTTTCCTCTGATTCGTAGTTGTATTCCTCATCGTCGATGACGGAGTGCAGGGTGATGCCGGCCTTGACCATTTGGTCGGCGTAGACGAAGAATTCGCGGAAGTTCCGAGCGAACCGGTCGATGTCGTTGAAGACCACATCGGTGATTCTGTTAATCTCGTCCAGGACGTATTCGACCAATCTGATGAAATTGGCACGTGACTTGGCGGATAGGCCGCTGCCCACTTCCTCGAAGTCCCGGTCGAGGGGTAATCCCTTGCGTTCGCAATACTTGGCGCTGCGTACGTCTTGGTTGCGCAGGGAGAAATTCTCCTTTTGGGACTTTCCCGACACCCTGCGGTATCTAACGGCCTTTCTGGTGTAGTCCAACTGCAACATGGTGGTCTGGTCCTCTACAGCAGCTTTCTACCGGTGTATTGCTCGTAAATCTGGACGACGTATTTCTGCATGTCCAGGGGCAGGCTCTCTGCCGGCTTCGGGTATTGGGCTATGCGTGGGTCGGTGACGACGAAATCGAAGGCGCGCTGGATGTCCATTGGGGATTCCCGGTCAACGGGTTGGGGCATTTCGCCCTCGATGCCGGCGACGTGGAGGAGGTGTTCGAGCGGCACCTGGTAGTAGCTGCTGAGCTTGACCAGGGTCCTGACGCCTGGCTTTTTGATGCCGAGCTCGATGTTGCTGAGGTAGGCGTTGGTGATGCCGGTATCGGCTTCCACGTTGCGGAGGGTTCTGGTACCTCTGAGGCTCTTAAGGAGTTCTCCGATGGGTGGGCGCTGCCGGCTTTTGTTTTCAGGGTCCGCGGTGGGGGCTTCGTTCAAGTTGATGACATCGTGCGATTGTTCGGTCTCAGAGATTCGTTCTATAGTGACCAAATGACACCACCTTGGGGCGTTTTAGCGCTGCTTTCTGCTATAATGCGAATAGCGGCAATCATGCCGACTACTAACAAAGGAAGTGCCCTCGAAAAGGCTTGGGCAAGTATAGCACATGAAAGACCGGGAAAAAGACATCAATTTCGTAAAGGAGGACAACACCCGTTTTGTAATTGCGGACAATGGAAATCCTCATATTCAGCGAGCGAGTAAGCTCTTGATTAGGGCAGTGGCTCGAGAGAGGATTGCCATATGGGCGCAGATTCAGGCCCTTGAGGACGATGGGGTTGAAACGGAAACCCCGGCCTCTGAACTCTGGCGTGAGATGCCTGAATTGGCCAGGGAACATGAGGCGTCCCGCGAGGACGACGGCCTGAGTGCCGAGGATGTTCTCGGGGCTGACGACTGGGAGTTCGACGGGTTCGGCGTCACCGCCTAAACGATGATGCGGACTCCGCTAAGGAGGGCGCCTCGTGTTCTCCTAGAATAAAAAGGAGCAACTCTCGCGACTGGAGAGTTGCTCCGCGTTTGCGTTTGCTCGCGCGGGGTACCGTCAAGCGTTGACGCTTGGGTACAGTTGCACCAGGTCCTCGGTGATGCCCTCTGGGTGCTCTTCGGTCGGCATGAGCATGTGATATACGACCAAAGCTGAGTTGGAGCTGACCATGACCTGCTGCACCATGATTTCGAGCAGTTCTTGCGCTTCTTCAGTGTTGTTGCCACCCAGCCAGGTATCCATGCTGGTGGAGGTTTCTCGGATGCCCTGCTCGTCGCTGACGAATGCGATCTTTTCCAGCTCGTTCTTGGCGACGATGGACTCGAACGCCAAACCAGCGGTTGCACTGTCCAACGCGGCGATGTCCGCGGCTACGTCCTGATAGGTCTTCGCGCCGTGCTCTACGAGTTGGAGAAAGGCGGGTTTCTTGCTTTTGGCGTCTGCTATCGCGGCCTCGGCCTGCTCCATGCGCGTGCGCTGGACCTGGGCGTTGGCTGAGGCGGTTTCCTTGATGGTGTCGGTGATGCTTTGGATATTTTCGTCAGTGGCGAACCGGTTTATCATCTCACTGACGACGGCGTAGAGCAGATGGTCTGCGTACACCGGCTTGGTGGGGCAGTCGTGCCCGGAATCCACGCCGCTGTTCGGGCAGTGGTAGCGCTGGCCGGTATTGGCCATGGCCGCGCCGCAGTTGGCGCAGGAGACCATGCCGTTCAGCGTGGGCTTGGTCTGGTAGACGGTGGTGGGGTTGACCATAGGTATTCTTTCCTCCGTTCTATTATAGTTTGTCGGAATGGTGGACATTCGTCAATATGCGGTACGCGGTCGCATAGATCTATGAGTCGGGGGTCGAGCCATTTCTGCGCGGCTGGCGTCGTTTGGCGGCCCTCGGGCGTTGTGGCCTGGTGATTGCTCGGTATCGGGCGGCCAGTTTGCTGAGTCCGTCGGCTTGCTCCTCGGTCATCGTTCTGGCTGGGTCAGGCTGGAAGCTGTCGGGCAATGCCTGGAATACGGGAGTTCCTCGTTGCAGCACTGGCTGATCCTGGGGCCAGTTGGGATGCCTGCGGGTCTCAACCGCCTTGAAGGTGGCGGTGACGTATCCTACGGAGGTTATCACGCCGCGGACTCCGGCCGTTGCCGGCGTTGCTCCGGTGGTCCGGACCCGCAGGGTGACCGGTGTGTCGGGTCGAATGTCGTGGGATTCGCTGGGCCTGGTTAGCATGATGATTGCGCCGTCGTCGGTGGTTCGGTCGATGAATCCCAGGGGTAGCAGGCGGGGTTCCGGCATTGGCGCTCCTTGTGAAGGCTTGGGTGGGTCTTGGTGGCCAAAGAGAAAGCCACCCTCTGTGGGTGGCCGTTGGGTTGCGGGAGCGGTTGGAACCGTCCAGTGCGGGAATGACCGCCGGCGCGGCCGGGGCGGTCTTGCATCCCGTATGGCGTAAACTTGGTCCGCTGTGGCTGTAGGAACGGAAGGGGCCGGTGTCGCCGTCGGGGCCCGCTGATCTGCCAACCGTGCGTAGGTTGGCCAAGTTTCGGCCGGAAACGGCCCCGGGGCGCGTTTCCGTGGCCCTGAGGTGTTTTTCCTACTGACGTGGAAAACGGCGCCCTGCGGCGCCGTTGGGGTGAAAGCGGTGTGACGCCAACGAAACCGGTCGCCCCGACAACGGGGCGGCCGGCGTCGCCGTTGGTCAGCGACGCTTACATTTTGACAGCGACGGGTGAGTTACGGCCACGGGTAGGTGTCACCAATTCACGACTGGGTGTGCCTCGTTTCTGCCGCAGCACCAACGGCGGATGAGCGATGGCCAACACGGCAGGACAACCCCAGTTTCGGCCGGAAACGCCCCCCGGGGGCTTTCCACGCCTGGATCAGCAAATTACCCGGTCGAGGATCTCGGGGCTGTCCTGTGGCCGTTTGCGGGAATTTCCGGCTACGGAACGGCGGTCATTTCTCGCACACTACCCCGTCGCCGTCGCCGTCCCTCGCGCTGGGGACCATAGACTTCGGGAATCCTCGCCCGCCGCCTTTGCTGCCCTGTACGCGGGGTTCGCCGGCGGCCTGTGCCGCGTCGCACGAGCTGTACGTCCGTGCTCGTGGTGTTGGCATATGACCGGTTGGTCCGTCGTTGGTGGCGAGATCTGGGCATGCTTGGCTACAGTGATACACCTCGAGTTGTGGATGGTTGGCGCAGGTGTTGAGCATCTGGACGAGGGCGTCGTGTTCTGCCTTGGTGGCAGTGAGGACCCAGGTGGCTTTGATAGTGATCCAGTCGGTGGCGTACTGGCACCAGTAAGATTGATCTGCTGGTTTCCATGCCTCTGGACCGCGTGCGCCTTTGGAACGGTTGGCGCTGGCGGTGACGGCGATCAGGTGCTGGGGGTCGCGCAGATAGTTTGCGTAACGTTCGCGGTCGTCTGCTGACCATCGCCAGGCGCCGCTGGCGTGAGCGTTGCCGAGCGGCACCAGGTGGTCAATGTCCAACCTGCCGGGGTCGGTGACGACGGTGTCGGTATAGGGTGCCAGCCATTCGCCGGATGTCACTCGGCATTTCCTGTCGGTGCGGAAGCCGAGCCCAATCCGGCTTTCGGCCACCAATACCTCTTGGCGGGCGTCTTGGCAGTCTCCGTCGGCGTCCGTCCAGTGCCTCCAGTCGTGGCGGTTGTAGGTCGGAAGGTTTGAAGGGATGGCCGACACCGTGACGTGCAACACCGTTGTGGTAGTGCTGGTCGTTGCCGTAGCCGTCGGCTGGGCTGGCCGCGAGGTTGGCGTCGGCGTGAGCGTAGGCAGCTCGGCGGTAGGTGTTGCCGCGGGTGGCGCAGTCGCAGTCGCCGTTGGTGGCGTTGGCGTGGCAGTTGGTGCCGTTGTCGGGGTCGCCGCAGTCGTCGGTTCGGGCGTATCCGTCCGGGCAGGCTGAAGCGGTGCCGTAGGGATCGCGGTGAGTGGTTGTGTGACCGGCACTGTAGTTGCCGCCGCCTGCGGCGCTGCGGCGCTGCCGGCCTGAGGTGGCGGCGCGGGTTCCGACGTGCAGGCCAGCATCAGGGCGGTCAGGATAAGGATGACGACAAGTAATGTTCTCAACTCTCTGACTCCGGCTCGACTTTGTACAATTGGTTGATGGAGTGGGGGACATCGCTGAGTTGAACGTAGATTCAGACGGGGACTTTTTATTTTCGGGTTCCTGCCCCCGACATTGGAAAAGTCCTGGAGTTGAGCAGCAACCGAGTATGCGCGAGCTTGGCTACAAATCCAAACTTTGTACAAAGTCGAGACTCCGGGGGACGTATCGGAATTGCGAGCCAACGGCGGGAATTGTCCCACGAGTCCAGCGGACGGGCAATGACGTGGAACTGTGGGTCAAAAGTCGTTGGTGGTTCCGCCCTCGGGCTCGTACTCGTCGTCCATCCGCTCTCCGGGCAGTCCGCGGTGCTGATGTCGCAGAACCGGCACTCTGGACCGCTGGGAACCCGTCTAGGCGGGGTGTCGGCCGCTAGGCGGCGGATCAGACGCCCGAGGTCCTCGTTGAACTGGTTGGGTAACGCTCCCCTCGGGATCCGCACGGTGTGGGTCGGGTATATGACCTCGCCACCGAACCGGACGTTGCGGTACTGGGGTAGGGCTAGGGGCAGGGCGTACTGGTAGATCATGACCTGGACGCGGTGCCAGGGCTGTTCCCGGCCGGTCTTGACGTCGATGATGGTGGCGTCACGGTCGTCGAGCACAACGAGGTCGGGACGGCCGGCCAGCGTGGCGGACTTCCCGCGCAGCCGGAAGGCGTTCTGGCCTTCGACGAAAACGGTGCGGGCGTCGGATTCCCACTGGATCTTCTGCTCGTTGAGCAGCGCCGTGTGGCGCATCGGCCATGCGGCTTGGTCGAAGTCGGACGGTACCCGCTCCCAGTCTTGGTGGTGGGCCTTGAACCAGATGGCCCACTCGCAGGAGTTCTCGCTGGTGAGAAGGCAAGGTAGCCAGGTGGCCCAGATGTAGGGGTGTTCGCGCTGAGCAGCAGGTATGTTGGTAACTCTCGGCGTCAGTCGTTGGGAATGCCTCCAGTTTATCGGCGACCTATGGATGGTCGCTATGGCCGGCTGTCAACAAAACTTCAGGGTGATTCGTTGTAAGGGGGGTTGGTTCTGCAGGGTATCCGCGCGATAAATCACGGCCATTTCGCACCGGCGGAGCTGTCGATGGGCGTGCTGGCAGTTGCCGTAGGCATGGGTGTAGTTGACGCCATGGGTGGCATTTATTAATGCTTGGGCTGCCGCCATCATGGGTGAGCTTGGACTGCGCTAGGGGGTAGATTTTGAACATAAACCTGCTTGAGGCGCTGAGTTTCTTCGATGAGAAACCCAGCTGGTCCATCGGACATGCGACGGGCGTGGTGGGGGTTCTCGGCGAGGACCTGGCTGCTGGAGCCCTGAGGCACTGCTTTGAAGCCAATGGAGCGTCCAACGTCACGGTGCGGGTCGAGACCGTTGGCACTGGACAGAACGCGGGCCAAGATTGGACCGCTGGGTAGAGGCTGACTTGGCGGATGGGCGGCGTGTGCTGTTTCAGACCGAGATAAAGAGTTTCTCGGCTCATGCCATTGGCGGCAAGACGCTTCCCGTCAAGGTGTCGCCTGATGAGTTGAAAGCGTATAAAAACGAATTTTGGCAACGCCGTTGGGATGGCGCCAAGCGTACCCTGAAGCATGACTACACGGCGAAGGTGCTGGTTCGGATGAAGCCCGGCTTTGATGCGGGTTGCAGGGAGCAGTTGCCGTTAATCATCTTTTGGGAGGCCATGGCGCCAACCCGGGGATTGAGGAACGGCTACCGGGCGAAAGGTGGCCACCTTTTCAGTGTGCCCAATCCGACGTGTGATTTCAGCTTCGACGTTCCGGCCTCATGGAAAGGCCACGAGCGGGGCTTTCCTGAGCTGTGGGTGTTCTCGGTGTCCAGCTACTTGAGGAGCCTTGCGAAGGTTCGGGAAACGGTCGAGTTGGAGATGCCGATAGCGGAGGCCCGGCTCGTGGCGCTCAACCGGATTCTGGCGTTGTCCGATTGAGCGTCGTGATTGGCGCCGTTGGCGGTGTACCTGTTCGGAGATACGGCGGAGGAATCGTCGACCGGCGGTCCGCGTTGGCCGGAGAGCTAGGCCAGTGGCGGCGGGCCGTTGACGGCTTGGGAGTTGGCGGTGTTGCGCTTCCTGGCGTTGGGGTGGGATTGTGCCGCACATCGCTGCGGAGTTGGAGCTGAGGCCGCATACGGTGAGGAAGCACTCGACGAACTTGCGTCGGAAGTTGGACGTGACGTCGAGCCTGGAAGCGGTGATGGCCGCGGTCCGGCTGGGTGTGTTGAGGTTTGACGCGAGTCAACCTGAAAGGGATGGGCGTTGAATGCTGCCCATCTCGTGCTGCGTCGTTATGCCAAGCTGGGCTCCCCGTTCGTTGGGGTAATTTGTTGAGGTCTCAGTCCTTACCAGCATAAAACGATGAAGGATTGCGTGTCTCGAATTCCCGTGGGTTTCGCCGTGGGTCGGCGACGGATAACGGTGGGGAATCGGGGTTTTTGTCGTGAGCGTTGTGGTGCGGGGAAGGCTGCGACGTGGGCAGTGGCTCCAGCTTGTCCAGTAGCAAGCCCACGTCGCGCAAACCTCTGTGGACGCGGCGGGCACTGGCCCAATTTTCGTAGAAGTTGACGTGGAGTGCGCTGGCCACGTCGAATAATCGGTCGATGTCCTCGTCGCCGGCCTCTTCGGCCAGGGCATCCACCGCATCAAAGAGGAACTCATGGGCCCGGTGGCGCCATCCACGTTGCTCAGCGATAGCCTTGACCATCTGGGCAGCGGCGCCCCAACCCTTCTCCGAGGCCTGAACCAAGTCGCCCTGGTCCAACTCGCGGAGGCCTTGGGCGAGCAGATGTCGGCATGGAAACCCCGCGGAGATGTCTCTGCGGGGTGTGGCCAGAGTTGTGCGGGGCGGCGTCCGGGTTCGGGGTTATTGGCCGTTAGGCTGTTCCGACCTTGGGGGTGGCTCATTGAGTTTCAGTCCTTGGTCCTCGGCTTCCTGCTTGCGCTGTAGCCAGGCGTGCCAGAGTTTATTGACGACGCGTGCGCCTTTGGCCTTGTCCGCGGCATTGTGGCGTTCGATGACCGGTGTTACGAACCTGGCGACGAGGGCTTTATAGACCGCGATGAGGCACCTTGGACCTTGGATGAGCCGTTCTATCTGATGGCCGTCGTGTCGCTTCTCTCAGTGTACTGGGGTGCCTCTGCACCAGCAACCTCAGTGCAAGGACGCCCCGATTGTAATGTGGTCTCGGGTTGCATTCAACCTAGCGCGCTCGCGTTGTACGGGATGAAGGGTTCTCTGTCACGGCGGGCGCGGACGTTGCGGTGTGGGTGGTTCCTGACGTTGTCCCGGTTCGACCCGCAGGAGTGTTTTGGGTTATGAGGCGACCGGTTGCCGGGTCCAGGGTAAGTGCGGTCGCTTCGAGGGTGACCTTGCCCAGCAGACTGGGCTCGTCTGGTTCGGCGAATATGACCTGGGTGTTGAACTCGAGCCCATCGAGCCTGATGATGGTCTGTCCGACGTAGACGGGCACCATGCAGCCATCGGCGGTTTCGGATGGGATTGTCCTGTGGACTGGCACGCCTAGGCGCTCAAGCATCGCTCTGGGCACTGTGGTGTAGGGCGAGTGGGTGCCGACTGTGATGTCCAGTTCCTCGGACTGCTGGTCCTGTGGGTCGGCGATTTGTATGGTGATTGTCCTAGTTTCTATGAGATTCCTGCTGGAGCCTGCTGGGTGGATTGAGGCGGTCTGCCTTGAACTGTATCCAGGCGGGGCTAATGGGGTCAACGACCGGCTGGGCTCCCGAGCGTCCGCGTGGCGTGAGGCATCCGGGCGTGAATAGGTAGGGTGGAGCGGCTGACAGACGCGCCGCAGTAACGCGGTTTATCGATCCTGGCGGCTTGGGGACGTCTTTACTGGCTTTGGGGCTTTTGCCGTAAGGGAGGCATCTCGGCTTACGCTTACTCGACTTCATCGACGTCATTGCGGATGTAACGGTCGAGGCTAAAATCCTTGTAGGGAGTTGCGGAAAACTTGTGGCGGCGCAGGTGCGTTTGATGTTGCGTGCCGTGAGCTATCGCGTGGTTCACGAGTTCCTCTATGCAACTCTGCTTCCACACCAGCCCAAGGTCTGAGTCTGGGGTCAATCTGCCGGAATAGACACCGACGAAGTATTCCATAGATTGTTTCGCCATCAAATCCTGTCCGTTGTGTTGGATGACATCTCCTGCGCGAAAGTGCGCGAAGACGGGAGACCCGGACTGACCGGGGCGCGTTCTACAGTCGATGAGAAATACGGGCAAGCCTGCGACGTCCACGTCAGGTTCCGATGCGATAGAACCCTTCGACCAGATCGGAAACGGTCCGCCTATCTGACCGTATGGGTAACCGATTACATGCAGTTCGCTGCCGACTTCCCATCTATGCCAGTCGTTCTGCAACAACACGCTGTCATTGTCTCCTACGATATTATTCATCTCCTTGACTGGTAGGGCGATAATGTCTGCCTTGGCTCCCAATGTTGGGTGTTCGGTCCAAGCAGGTTCTTGGGGATTCTTGTGGTCTACCAAGTCGATGTGGCAATGGACCTCGTGTGGACTGTATATCGTCACGACTGCGTGGTCAGGTATGGCGCAATCCTTGCGCAGCGGCTCCCCGGTGATATTGTTGCGGCCGGTGAAGTTGTGGCAGTTCGTGACAAGCACGGGTCCGTCTGCGGACATGACGAAAAAGCAGGTTCCGTGGGCAAGTGGAGTTTGTCCGTAGTACATCCTTACGTATCGGGATACTCCAGAAAGACCATGGAGGTAGCCGGCGAATTTGACTTCTTGTTGGGTGCTCATGGAGTTGCTCCTCATTGGGGAGGCAATTTACGGGCAATTTGGGCGGTTGAGTTTGTGACGGGTCTTGCCGGTTTATGAGGTGTCGTTCGTAGTTGGTATGGTGCCTCGGGATTGGGTGTACTGAGCTGTGATTGGGGTTTGCTCCACTTGAGGGCTTGGTTTCCCGGGCGGGTGCTGAGTGTGACGTCCAGCTCCCCGAAGTGCTGGCCCTGTGGGCACCAATCGCTACGGTGGTTCTGGTCGTGGCCATGGTGTCGGCGTTTCGTCACCGGTCTGGTCCTGGCGGAGCATGGGTGGCAGCAACACCTTGACGTTCATGTCGTCGGCTTGGTGCTGCTGTGGCGGCTGGATGACCTCGCCGACCACGGCGGGGATGGCGGGTTCACCGGTGGCGGCCGCGACCGTGGTTGCCCGTTCGTGGGCTCTCTGGATGTCGTCCAACTTGATAGTTCGTGAGACCTCAAAAACGGCGTGTACGAAGCGCCGGTCGTCGGCGCGGCGGGCGCGGATGATGATGTCCGCGACCAGGACGTGGTCCGCCTGTTGTTCGGTGATGATGCCGGCTTGCTCGGCGGCGTTGATGGTGTCGAGGAACCCGGGTTCGGTATCGCGGCCGGGGGTGAGCAGGATGCGTCCTCTGGTAAGTCCGAGCTCGTTCATGGCGATGTTCAGGATGACGCGGCGTGCTCGGTTTTCGAGGTCGCTGCCTTTGAGGTTTGCGACATCGCTTTTGAGGCCGGCCACGTCCTGTTCGAGCTTGTCGAAGCGGTGTTCGAGTTTGTCGAAACGTTCGCCGGCGGTCTGCTCGAACTGGGTGAAGCGGGTTGGCAGCTGGAGCAGCTCCTCGGTTAAGATTTCCTTACGCAGCTCTTGGCGGAGGTCATAGTCGTTGCGGATGAACTCAAGCATCAACTGCCGCATCTCGTGCTGCAGGGCAGGGTCCTGTTGGATGGCGTCCAGCATTGCCCGCAGGTTTTCGGCGTTTGGTTGGGTCATGGTCGTCTCTCGTTGACCATTATAGTGCTATGCGATGACTGGACCAATGGGCTCGGCAGCCGATGGAGCTAGCTGAGTGGTTCGTCGCGTTCGGCGCGCTCTTCAACTTCGAGCTTACGGTCGGGCAAGGCACAGGATACAGTGCAGCCCAGCCTGATTGACGATGCTCAGGATGCTGACCTGGGTGGCTTGGAGCCGTTCAGGCAGGTTGGTCTTGGTTCTGAGCCTGGCGGTGTGCTGGTTGGTTCAAAGTGGCGTAGGGAGGCCAGCAGGGGTCCTGTGGCCTCCCTTGAGTGTGCGTCTCGTCTTCGGCTACTGTGTGCCGGAGACGGTTACCGTCGTCGAGTTCGACAGCTTGCGTCCGTCGTCGGTGCAGATGGCGCCGGTGGCGTTGCAGTCGGTGGTCGCGGGCAGTGTGATGTTGATTGCGCCGTTGCCCTTGGGCTCGACGGTGATGGTCCAGGTCTGGTTGCTGCCCGGCACCTTCCGTTGGGCCTTGGTGACCGGGCCGTGGTCGTCCTCGGTGAACGCGTGGTCGCGCAGCGTTCGGTAGCTGAGCGGGAAGTTCTCGCTGAACGCTAGGTCGAACGTGAAGAAGCCGCTGCCGCTGTGGCTGTCTGGCACGTTGCTGAAGGTGGCGGTCAGCGGTACTGGCTTGGCCGCCACGGCGTCGGTTACCACGCTGGTCAAGCTTTCGCTGTTGCCAGCGTCGTCGGTGAAGTCCACCCGCAGGGCAATCGCATTTGAAATTACAACCCCGTCACGCCGGCGAAAGACGGAGTCCATAAGGTCATTGCATGAACGAATTGGAAACGTAATTAACGAATTCGGTCACTGGATTCCTGCTTGCGCAGGAATAACGGGCATTAAACTGCCCATATGCGATTGCCCTGCCTTTGATGACCACCGTCTGGTGGCTAATGCTGGGTTGCTCCTTCCGGTCACCCTGGCCCAGCGCCTGGGTCTGCGTGAACTCGTCGACAACCACGTTGACCTCGGAGATGCGCTGGGTCGGGCCAATGCAGGAGACAAGCTGCTGACCCTGGTGGCATCGGCGCTGGTCGGTGGTCCTCCTGTGGCGGACATCGACGATGCCGACGCGCTGCGCGCTGGCAGTACCGACAGTGTGCTGGGTTGTGTGGTCAAGGCGCCATCCACGCTGGGGACATTCCTGCGCAGCTTCCGGTGGGGCCACGTGCGGCAGCTGGACCGGGTGGGACGTGAGGCGCTGGCGAGAGCCTGGGCGGCTGGAGCGGGACCGGGCAATGATCCGTTGACCATCGACCTGGACTCCACCGTCTGCGAGACCTATGGCTTGGCCAAGGAGGGCGCGCAGCGCCACAACCATGCCGGCCAGCGCGGCTATCACCCGCTCCTCGCCGTCGCTGCTGGCACCGGAGACGTGCTGATGGCGCGGCTGCGCCAGGGTAGAGCCAACACCGCTCGGGGTGCTGCCCACTTCCTGCGCGAGACGGTGAGCCGCGTACGTTACGCCGGAGCCACCGGAGAACTCACCATGCGGGCCGACAGCGGCTTCTACAACCACGACATCGTCGCCGTCTGCCGCAAGGCGAAGGTCCGCTACTCCATCACTGCCCGACAGCACCAGAGCCTGCGCAGTATCATCGAGGCCATTCCCGAGGCGGAGTGGACGCCCATCCCGTACTGGATGGAGGGCGCCGCCGATGTGGCCGAGACAACTTATACCCCCTTCAAGCATGAGCCCGACGCCACAGCCGTGCGGCTCATTGTCCGGCGGGTCAAGCCCACGCCCGGCTCCCAACTTGCCCTCTTCGCCACCTACAGCTATCACGCCTTCATCACTGACCGAGACGGCGACACCCTGGGCCTGGAGGCCGACCATCGCCGCCACGCCGAGATCGAGAACGCCATCCGCGACCTCAAGTACGGGGTGGGGCTCAACCATCTCCCCTCAGGACGCTTCCCCGCTAACGGCGCCTGGCTGGCCGTCCAAGTGCTGGCCCACAACTTGGCGCGCTGGACCACGCGCCTCGGGCTGGGTGAGCCGGTGATGACCACCAAGACCCTCAGGCGGCGCTTCTTCTCCCTGGCCGGACGCCTCACCCGCAAGGCACGCCGCCTCACTTTGCATCTGCCACAGGGCTGGCCCTGGCAAAACCAGTTCAGCCGCGCCCTGGCCCGATTGCGCGCCCTGCCACTCCCTTCCTGACATCGCACACCGCGTCTGACTGTCCGCCAGCATTCCCGACCGATGGACTGTCTCGCGCCAGCCTGAGCCACGGGTGCCTACCGCTGCAATCTGCCCCCGATCGCGCCCGTCGCCGGGGCTGCGGCCGGTCAAAATCCCCTCCTCGTCACTGACACAATCACCGCCAGCGCCAATCCGTCGGTATCAACGCCCTGCCGGACCCTCCCTTCACGTTTCGTCCCCAGTCTGACCACCTCGACCCCGTCCCATCGGTGGATTCGGGCTTACGCTGATGGTGGGAATAGGGCAACTGGACCCGCCAGGCCCGCACCAACACCGATATGGCCAGGACACGACGCTCCAGAATAGCCACCGTGAGCAGGGCCAGATTGGTCCGACGGGTCGCGCGCACCTGCGGCAGAGAGTAGTTCAGAAGTGTGGCGATGCAGTGATATCATGACATGGTCCGCCTCCCCTGGTAGAACGGTGGTTAGTAACCCGTTCCTTACCCGGAGAGGCCGACCTGTTTCAACCCCTTATCTCAAACTGGGTACGCGTGAGGGTTGGTGGGGGAAAAGAGACCAATCTGTTTCTTTCCCTTGCCCCGCATTCCCTGTTTGACAGCCATGGCCACATCACTGCTGAGGATTTGGGGTTAGGAACGATACCCACCGAGCAACATTCAGACCGCGCCGGTCAAGAACAATTCGTCGATCTTGTCCCCCAAGGGCGTTTTACCATGCAGGATGTGATAGTCCAAAAACCTGATCAGACAAGCACGGACCGTGCTTTCGAGTTCGTCAATGTCCTCTGCCGTAGGTTGTTCTCTACCTCGGGCATGAACGGCATTACTACGCAGATTGTAGCTCTTCTTAATTGCCTGAAACATCGTCAGCCGCTCTTGACCCGGGGGTTTCAGCCAACAAGCGCTCCGAACCGCAATCTTGAAGGTGACGTTGCCAGGGTCGCTGCCGCTGAAGAGCGCCTCCAGCGCAATAACTAAGTCGATGAGCCGGTCCACTAATTCCCGGCGTTCATATGACGAGCTGAAACGAGTGAGAGCCACGGTGAATGGTTTACACGCCTCGGAAATAACGGCCCAGTATCTGGCAACAAAATCCATCAGTTCCATGAGTGTTTGGGCATGGACGTGGTAAGGCTGCGTCGCGTAGAGGGGCCTAGCGTTGGGCTTGGCCGGAGGTCCGCCCCAACTTACCCACTCACGTCCATTTTTAACGTTACGCACAGGGCCATAGCGACGTACCGAGATGTCGCCAGGCTGAAACAAGCGTAGCAGCCACTCGAGACACTCGAATTGGCGGTCTGCTCGATCTTCGAGGTGGCCCTCATCTGGTACGTTGGACTCCATCTCGGCATAAAGCGCAGAGAATGGGAAATCAACGTCGAAAGGCCAGTCCGCCGTTGGTTCAAGGTCATACCCGAACACATCCGCGAAGTATGCGTCCGCGTTCGGAGACATTTTCAGCGTGAACGGTCCCATGTCCATGGGCAGCGGAAGAGGCATCCTACTTGGGCATTCGTGGCAACCCCATTGGTCGAGTGACCTGAATTCTAGGCTGCCAATCGCCGCGTAATCTGTCATCTTGAATGTCTCCCTTTGAGCAAGTCCCATGTAAGGAGATGCACACGCAGGTACCCTGACCGCATCCACGTTGGCCCAGTGGCACCGACTGTCCGACATCTACCCGGAAAGTCTCGCCTTCGTCTTCCCTAGCTCGTGTTCCGCTTCCACGTCTTCTACCGTTCGATGCCAGGCGTTCCAGTAGCCGTCAAAACGAGCTTCAGACCGTACCACCACGCATAGACGGAGTGACCAGACCCGCACTGGTCATCATCAAGCAGACCATGCGCGACATTGTTCCGCAGATTCTGTCCGAAGTGGTCGCAGAACAAATTAAAGGGACGGAATCGCTGGACAACAACACAATGACAGAATCGTAGATCAGCAACACGTCTCCTGGCCTTTAGTCCCTGAAAAACAACACTACCGGCCGGTCGGCAAACTGAATGTGAACCTGCTGCCTTGTCCCGCTGCGCTTTCGGCCTCGATGGAACCGCCGTGGGCCTCGACGAGCCTGCGGGCGATGGTCAGCCCCAGACCGGACCCTCCGGTGCTGCGGGAACGGGACGGGTCGACTCGGTAGAACCGGTCGAACAGCCGGGGCAGGTCTTCGGGCGCAATGCCTGGGCCGGTGTCGGCCACCGCCACCTCGACGGCATCGGCGGCGACGTGGGCCGACACCGTTACACGGCCGCCCTGCGGCGTGTGGGTGATGGCGTTCTCCAGCAGGTTGCCGACCACCTGGGCGATGCGGGTTGGGTCCAGGTCCACCGCCGGCAGGGCCGGGTCGGTCCGGAGGCTCAGGGCCACTTCCTTGGCCTCGGCGCGGGGCCGCACCGCTTCGATGCTGGATTGCAGCAGTTCCCCGATCCGGGCCTGGGACAGTTGCAGCTCCAGCCCGCCGGCCTCAACCTGGGCCAACAGGCGCAGGTCTTCGACCAGCCTCGACAGGTGCACCGCTTGCCCGTGGATGGTGTCAATGGTCTCCGGCGCGGGCTGAATCAACCCGTCCTTGATGACCTCCAAGTAGCCCTGGATGTTGGACAGGGGCGTTCGCAGCTCGTGGGCGATGTCGGCGGTGAGGTTGCGGCGGTGGCGCTCCGCCTCTTCCAGCTCGGCGGCCATGGCGTTGAAGCTGTGGGCCATCTGGCGGATTTCGCTGGGGCCGGCCGTCTCGGCCCGTTGCGACAGGTCGCCTCGGCCCAGCCGCCGGGCCGTTGCCCCCAGCCTTTGCAGCGGGGCCAGGGTGCGCCGCGACAGCAGCCATACCAGCAACGTCCCCAGGGCCGCGGCGCCGATGCCGACCCACAGCAGATAGCGGTTGACCAGGCTGGAAATGCGGGAAGCCTCAGGATCGACCAGGTCCGAGGGCAGAGGGTTCGAGTCAAGGTAAAGGTGGTCTGAGGCGGCGAACGAACCTACGATCTCCCCGTCATGCAAGACCGGAAAGTATTCCTCCCTGTACCACGCCTCTCCATCCCAGATCTCCCATGCCTGCTCCTCCAGTCCGTCCCACTCACCCTCATACCACTCCTCCCAGACCGGCCCGTCTTCAAGCCCCGGATCGATCGACGAGTACGGGAGGTGAGAGTCGGCGACCACCTTCCCCTCGGAGTCGAATACGGTTACATGAAGCCCCGAAATGGCGGCGATGTCCTCCACGCCCTCTTGCAGTCCCCTATCCGGCTGGCCCCATCCATACTCCTCAGTGTAGTGACTGGAAACGAACTCACTCACCCGCGCGGACTGCGCCAGCACCCGATCATCCTCGAACCGCCCGGTCTGCACGTCGGTGGCCAGACCGACGAAGAACCCCACCAGGGCCAGGGCCAGGGATAGGACCAGGGCGAACCCCAGCAACAGCCGGAATTGCAGGCTGGAAAAGAGGCCGGGAAACGGGCCGGAACCCAAGTCAGGCGCTCCCGGCGCTGCGCAGTCGGTAGCCGCTGCCGTATATGGTCTCGATGTGCTTGGCGCTCCCTTGGCGTCCGGCTTCGAGCTTGCGCCGGAGTGCGGACACGTGAAAGTCCACCGCCCGGTCGAACCCGTCGAAGTCGTAACCGAAGACCCGGTCCATGATCTCGTCGCGGGAGAATATCCGGCCGGGTTCTTGCACCAACAGTGTCAGCAGCCGGAACTCCGTCGGCGTCAGCTTGAGCTCCGCGCCGTCCATCGACGCCTGCCGCGCGCGCAGGTTGACTTTGATCGTACCGAACGACAGCTCCGGGCGGGCGGAGCGGGCGCTCTCTCGGTCGGCGCGCCGCAGCACGGCCCGCACCCGTGCGGCCAGCTCGCGGGGACTGAACGGCTTGGTCATATAGTCGTCGGCGCCCAGGTCCAGTCCTTCCAGCCGGTCCGTCTCCTCCACTCGCGCCGTCAGCATGATGATGGGCACCATCGACTCCAGGTGCAGCTTCCGGCAGATTTCAAACCCGTCCAGGCCGGGCAGCATCAGGTCCAGCACCACCAGGCTGGGGTGTTCCCTTCTCGCCAGCTCCAACCCCACTGCCCCGTCGTCGGCCTCAGCGACGCGAAAACCGTCCCGCTCCAGATGAATCCGCGCCAGCGCCGCCACGTGCGGATCGTCGTCAACGACCAGCACCAACGGCCTCTCTTCTCCTCCACTGTCCTTGACATTTCTCGAAGTCATCGATGGCCTCCGCTTTCCAGCCCGGTACCATCGGGCTGGGATGCCGTGCGACAATTGTATCTTCTCGGATGAGCCGATAGGATGTCCGACAGTAGATGTCCGTCCGTACATGGGCTTTGCCCCAGGCCGCCCCGGGATAGTCCCAGTCCTGCCGGGGACGGGCGGCGATGAGCCGGGGCGGGCCTGAAAACCCGCCCCGGCCTCTGGCCCGGTCCGCTATGCGGCGGCGCCGGGATTAGTCGGCGGCCGTGCCGTCAGCGGCAGTCTCGTCAGGTAGCTCATCGGTGAACGCAAGTTCTTCGCAGTCCTCCGCGGTGTCCAGGGCCTCGGGGTACAGCTCCTCGAGGGCCTGGTCGATGGCGTCGGCGACCTTCTGGCCGTCCACGTTCAGGATTGCCCCGACCCGGCTGGTGTATTCCTGGTGCGAGACCCCTTCCGGCTCTTCGGTCCAGAGCTCTGCGCCGCACTCGTAATCGAAGCTGTCCAGCCAGAGCCGGTCGAGCCCGGAGTAGTCGCCGGACTTGACCTGGGCGCGGATGGCGTCGGCCTGTTCCGCCGTGATGCGGTCGCTTTCCACAGCCTGCCGCAGGAACGAGTCAACGTATTCAGCCTCGATCTCGGCGTCAACCTGGGCCATGGCGTCGGCCGTGGCCTGGGGGTCGGCGCCCAGGATCTCCGCAATCCTTGCCGTCAGCCAGTCCGCTCCTTCGCCGGGACCTGCTCCATCCTCACCCTCAGCCTCCGCCACCACCGGCTCTCCAAAAGCCTGGTCCATGGCATCGGCAACCTTCTGACCGTCCACGTTCAGGATCGCCCCGATCCGATTGGCGTATTCCTGGTGCGAAAGCCCTTCCGGCTCCTCGAACCAGTCCTCTCCGCCGCACTCCTCCTCGTAGCTGTCCAGCCAGAGTTGGTCGAGTCCGGAGTAGTCGTCGCACTTGACCTGGGCGCGGATGGCGTCGGCCCGTTCCGCCGTGATGCGCCCGCTTTTCACGGCCTCCTTCAGGAACGCATCAAAGCGCTCGGCCTCGATCTCGGCGTCAACCCGGGCCATGGCCTCGGTCGTGGCCTGGGAGTCGGTCCCCAGGATTTCCGCAACCTTGGCCGGCAGCGGATCCTTGTGCTCCGCAACCACTTCCGCGGCGGCGGTGCAGGCTCCCGCTCCATTGCCCCCGCCTGAAGCCAGCGCAACGCTCCCGGTGATGGCCATGGCCAGCAGCCCCACTGCCAGCCCCGTTGTTAACCATTTCACTTTCATTCCTTTGCCTCCCGTTAGATAAACTCGCCGGGCTTTTCCGCCCCGCTGTAATAGTCAGCCTAACGGGAAACTTTTTGGAAACTTTGAGGATCAGTCTTTTGTTGCCGGGAAAACGGGCGATACCCCCTGCGTCAACTGCCTGAATCGTCCCGCCGTCAGTCTGAGCCCAACGCCAGCCCGTCATGCTCGGCAAGACGGTAGTGTTAGTCCGCGACCTCTCCCGTAGCCGGGTTCACGCGTCGCCGGGCAGACCCGATCGGAACGAGGCCTTGCCGACCGACCTGCACCCTGAAGTGCAGGTCACTCCCACCCACCAGTCGTAGCTGGAAATCCTGTCCCAGGACAAGTCAAGCTCCGCCCTGAGCCTGGTTGTCGCCGGGGCGGGATGGTGTCCCAAGTCTCTGAGGACAACCTCAAGCTCCTCGTCACCGTATACCGCCACGAGGTACTCACCGCCGCAGGCGCCGGAGTCGGTCCACTCGATGGTTATGTCAGTTTTGGTGGAGTCTTGCTCCGGCCGTGGGCTCAGCCTGACCGTGACCGGCGCGGGCGGCGGGGCTTCGGCCCTGGTCACGGTGACGGTGTAGGTCCTAGCGTTCTCCCCGTCCTCGGCGGTGACCACCACGGTGATGACGTTGCTCCCCACGGCCAGGGGGATGATCCCGTCGGCGTCGGCCACCCCGTCCAGCTTGATTACGTAGCTGGCCCCGTCATCGCTGGCTGTGGGCGTTACCGTGGTCTCCGTCACGGCGTGGCCCACGACGGCGGCGTAGTTGGTGGTGGCCGGGTCGAAGGTTCCGAGTCCACCCCGCTCAGCGTCAGCCGGTCCTGCTGCCGATACCGAGCCGGGCCACTGGCCCATCGTCGTGCTTGTCCCACTGCGGCGAAGTCGGCGCTGCCCGACGCCCCTGCCGCTTCAGCCGACCACAGCGCCCGCCGGCAAGCCTTGGCCCCCTTCAAGAATTCACCCGTCTCCGCGCTGTCCCGAGCCATCCCGCTGGTGGTTTGCTAACCCGGATTGTACAGGGTCAGGAAGTCCGACCAGTCCGACGGTCCCCCCGCATTGCCGGCCCGCACCGAGAAGTAATAGTAGCCGTAGTTCGGCAGCCCGCTGACCGTGGCCCTGGAGCCGTCAAAGACGATGCCGAAATCAGCGGTCGGAAGCTCCACCCACTCTGTGGATGACCAGAAGCGCGCCTGGTAGTAGGTCGCGCCCGCCACGTCGTTCCAGTCCAGCGCCACCTGCCCCTTGCCGGTAACCTCCCCGGTCGGTTTGTCGGGCGCCTCGGGCGGGTTGCTTGGCGCCTGCTCCGCATCGGCTCGGGTTACGGTAACCGTGTAGGTCTTGGTCGACTGGCCGTCCTCGGCGGTGACTTCTATGGTGAGCACGTTTTCTCCCACAGCCAGCGAAACGGTCCTGTCGGCGTCGACAACGCCGCCTAGCTTGACTACGTAGGTCGCCCCGTCGTCGCTGGCAGTGGGTGTGACTGTGCTTTCCGTTACGTCGTGGCCCACCTCGGCGGCGTAATTGGTAGCAGCCATGTCGAAGGCGCCGAAGTTCACGCCGCTCAGCGTCAGCCCGCTCAGGGTGGCGTCGTTGGAGAGCGGCGGCGCGGCCTTGGTCACGATGACGATGTAGGTCCTGGCCGTCTCCCCGTCCTCGGCGGTGACCTCGATGGTGATAACGTTGCTCCCCTCGGCCAGCGGGATCACCCCGTCGGCGTCGGCAACACCGTCCAGCCTGATGGCGTAGGTGGCTCCGTCGTCGTTCACCGTGGCGGTGACGGTGGTTTCCGTCACCTCGTTGTCCACGTCGGCGGCGTACCCGGTGGTGGCCGGGTCGAAGGCCCCGATGTCCACTCCGCTCAGCGTCAGCCCGCTCAACGTGGCGTCCGTGGAGGGCGGCAAAGTCGTGAAGGTGGTGGACACGGTGGACGCCGCCGGGAAGTCGCTGTCGTAGGAAGCCTCAACCTCGTAGGCAGTGCGGGGAGTTAGTTCGGCCAGCTTGAAACTTGCGGAATCCCTGTTTACGGGGATCAATCCGCGGGTCTCAGTCCAGGCGCCGCTGCCCTCGCGGAAGCGCAGATGGATGTTGGCGCCACCGCCGTCCAGGCCAATCCCCTTCACTGTGAGTATGGCCGTGGTCTGCTCGATGCTGTCCACGTTGACGACCATCCCCCGGCTGGTAAAGGTCTCAGTCACCGTGTCCTGCTCCGGGAAAGTGCTGTCCCAGGACACCTGCACCTCGTATTCGGTGGAGGAGGTAAGCCCGGTTATCGGGATGCCAAACCAGGTCAACAAAGGGGGAACATAGTTGGAGTGGTACGCGGGGTCAGGGTTGGCCGCCTTCGAGGTGGTGGTCCAGGCGCTGCCGCCGGTGCGGTACCTCATGTGAATGTCGTCACCATTGCTCAGCTCAACCACAATATCGATTGTGGCGGTGGTCTCCTTTACGTATCTCGCGTCAACACTCTGTATCTCCGGTGGAGGGGCGGTGAAGGTGGTCGTCCGCACACCCGTGGCGAAGGTGCTGTCGTAGGACGCCTCTACCGTGTAGGTCCTGGCGAGAGTCAGATATCTGAGGAAAAACTCTACGGATGACTCACCGTCGGCCACCGCCTCGGAATGAGTGGTCCAATCGTCGGTGCCCTTGCGGTACCGCAGGTGAACGTCGCTTTCGTCGGCCCCGGTGACGTTCACCGTGACGTCGACATGGCCCAGAATGAAATCATTGCCAACGATGATCGAGGTGACAGCCGGTTCATCGGCCTCCTGAGCCGTCACCGCCGCCGTGGCAGCGCTGGTCAGCGTCTCTTCATTGTTGGCGTCGTCGGTGAAGGTTACTCGCACCTTGATGACTTTGCCTTGATGGGTGGCCTGGAGCATATAAGTGGAACCCGTTGCTCCTTTAATCTCTGTGTCGCGGCTGGACAGCCACTGGTAGCTGAAGGCAACGTTGTCGAGCCCGTCCGCGTCAGCGATGCCGGAGGTGTCCGCGGTCAGCGTCTGGCCCACCTGCGCCGTGCCGCTGATGGTGGGCAGGCCGGTGGCGGGACTGTTCGGCCTTGGCACAACCACGGCCGTCCCCTCGCTGGTCAGCGTCTCCTGATGGCCGGCGTCGTCGGTGAAGGTCGTCTGCACTTTGATGGTCTTCCCTTCATCGGCGGAGACCAGGGTGTAGGTCGCGCCGGTGGCTCCCGCAATGTCCGTGGTTCCGCTGTTCCGAATCCACTGGTAGCTGAAGGATGCACTGCTCAGCCGGTCTTCGTCAGCAATTTCGGATGTGGACGCCGTCAGCGTCTCTCCCACCTGCGCCATGCCACTTATAGTAGGCGCGCCCGTGGCCAGGGTGTTGGGAGTTCGGTTGACTGTCAAACTATAGAATTCATTGTGGAGGGTTCTCCCTCTGTAATCACGGAGCACGTGCATAGCGAGTTTCTCGCCCGCGGCCAGGTCGACCTGGAAGCCCGGAGCGTCGGCGTCAGCGTCGGTCAGGGGATAAACTTGGTTCCCGTCCCCCCTTTGGTAGTACCACTCAGTGCACGAAAAACCCCAGGGTGAGCAAAAAATGTAGCTGCCGCCGATGACGTCTTTTATGAAGACCACCCTGTAGTCGGGCTTCGCAGTGGCAACAACGGTTAGCCGGTCGACAGCGCTAACGCCATTCTGGACTGTATACTTGGGCGTGTGGCTGTGGAACGTGGGAGTGAGGATGCCCGTGCTGACAATCAGCGCGGTCAGAGGCGGTTCCGACGAGTAGGCGCCGGGAACCAGCCTTCTATTCGATTCTTCCGAGGAGGGACCGCCGCCATGGATAATACTGACGCTCGAAACCCTCCGCCCTGAATCTTCCGTCCCACAATAGAGCTCCAATGTGAAGTCTATGCCCTCCCCTGCCACGGTGGAAAGCGAGCTTGTTATCTGGGACCCGTCTGCCGCTGCGGAGCCCAGATGCGTGGTGTCTCCCCCGCGAGTCACGTCCATTTCATTGCTGAAATAAGCGTTGTACCTGGTGGAGCAGACGTCAACGTCCTTCCAGGTAACCGTGAAATCGGTCCGCGGGTTGTCCGGGTCTGATGTGTCTTCCGCCACCACGACGGTGATGTGACTTCGCAGGCTCGGCTCATCTTCGGAGGCGATCTGAGTGGAGGCTGACACCACAGCCGTCGCCTCGCTCGTCAACGATTCCAGGTTCCCCGCGTCGTCGGTGAACGTTACCCGTACCTTGATGACTTTACCTTGATGAGCGGCCTGGAGCATATAAGTGGAACCCGTTGCTCCTTTAATCTCTGTGTCGCGGCTGGACAGCCATTGGTAGCTGAAGGCAACGTTGTCCAGCCCGTCCGCGTCGGCGATGCCGGAGGTGTCCGCGGTCAGCGTCTGGCCCACCTGCGCCGTTCCGCTGATGGTGGGCAGGCCGGTGGCCGGGCTGTTGGGGGTGCGGGTAACAGTCACGGTGTATACCTTGATAGTCTCCCCGTCCTCCGCCGTCACCTCAATGGTGATAACATTGGCCCCTTCCGTAAGAGAAACGGTCCCGTTGCTGTTGGCAACTCCGTCCAGCTTGACCACGCAGGTCGCCCCGTCGTCGTTTGTTGTAGGGGTGACGGTGGTCTCGGCCACGTCGTTGCCGACGCTTGCGGTGTAGGCGGTGGTGGTTGATGTGAACGTCCCAAAGTCGACGTCGCTCAGCGACAGTCCACTCAGCGCGGCGTCGGTGGACTTCGGGGCATCCGGGTCGAAGACCGTGAAGTCTGCGCTGCCCGATGCCAGTTCCACGTTTTCGGGGGTGGAAATGCTGACACGAAGGGTGTATGCCCCCACTGGACAGTCGGCGGAGATTGTTCCCGTGCGTGTCTCGGGGTCCTCGTCCACTCTGTACATGTAACGGTCCACGCCCAGGCCATAGCCGTTTGCTTGTTCCTCGCACTGGTCGACGTTTCCGTTGGAGTCCCTCACGTCGGCCCGGAAGACGTAGTCTGTGGTGCTGGTGTCGGAGTCGGAATCAAGGTTGGCGAAGGACATGGTTACGCCGATTGACGTACCCACCGGCGCCGTGGGAGGCGATAGCTCAACAGCAGCCTCTGGTCCCGATTCCTCTTCCTCCTGCTGCTGTTGAGTGTCTGACTCCGATGCGGCCCGCGTCACGATGACGGTGTAGGTCTTGGTTGTCTGCCCGTCCTCGGCGGTGACCTCGACGCTGATGACGTTGCTTCCCTCGGCCAGGGGGACCGTCCCGTCCCCGTCTTCCACCCCGTCCCGCCGGACGACGTAGGTTGCCCCCTCGTCGTTGGGAGTTGGCGTAACGGTGGTCTCCGCCAGGTCGTGGCCGACGTTCACGTCGTAGCTGTAGGTGGCCGGGTCGAAGGTTCCCATGTCCACGCCGCTCAGCGCCAGGCCGCTCAAGGCGGCGTCGGTGGAGGGCGGCTCGACGACCGAGAAGTCTGCGCTGTCCGCGGCCAGTTCCGAGCTGTTGGCGTCCGATATGCTGGCCCGCACGGTGTACTGCCCCGCCGGACAATCAGCGGATATGCTCCCGGTGCGGGTCTCGGGGTTCTCGTCCACCAGGTTCAGGTAGCGGTCCACGCCCAGGCCGTAGCCCCCGGCCTGGTCCTCGCACCCGTCGGCGTCCCCGTCCTCCGAGCCCTTCACGTCGGCCCGGAAGACGTAATCCTTGGTTGCGGTGTCGGCGTCGGACTCCAGGCCGCTGAAGCTCATGGTGACGGTGATGGCCGATCCCTCCTCCACGGTGTCGGAGGAGAGGCTGACCGCCACCGACGGCGACGCCTGGGCCTGGGCAGGGTAGGGCAACGGGACGCCGGCGAGAACGACGAGCGCGAAGGCGCCCAGGGCGGCAAGGACAGTGAAGAACAGTTGGCGTTTCACGACAATGACCTCACTTTCGGCAGCTGCAAGGTATGGAAGGCGGGCAGGGACGTTGCCCGGCAGGCAAGGAGAGACCTTCGGGCCTGCCCGTACGCGTTCCGGAACGGGAGCTCCGGGCAAGCGGAACTACGGGGGAAGTAGACGGTGCGAAGGAAGGGGACAGCCGGGGCTGGGGAACTATCCGGTGACGATGTTCGTTGGGGGAGGGGGTATACTGACAGGGGTAGGTATGGGGTTTTTACGGTGGGACATGGCGAGTAATCTCCAGGTTAAGCTTGGGTTCCGACCAGGGTTCGGGCAGCAGCCAGACGCGGCTCCAGAGGCGGCCCTTGATCAGCAACCGCCTAAGCCAGTTGATGCCGTGGCGGATCACGCTGACGGCGCGCGCCGGACGGCTCCAAGGGTCACGGTGATTGGAAGCCAGCGCTTTGGGCGGCGCCCGCAGATTACCTGGGGCAATCCTCCGGTCCTGGGCGTCTTCCACTCTGGTGCCGTAGGCCAGGGCCAGCAGGGTAGCCACCGACAGCACCAGCCAGTGGCGGGAGACGCGGGTGGGGTCGGTGCGGCGGGTCTTGTCCCACTGCCAGCCCAGGCTCTTGAGGGCCTTGAAACCCAGCTCGATCCAGAAGCGGAGCGCGTACCAACTGGGACCCACCTTGTCGGGTGCAAGGTCGGTGAGGATGATCCAGGGCTCCTCCTGTTCGGAGTACCAGACCACCAGCAGGGTGCAGCGGCGTTGGGCCTTGGGGGTGCTGAAGGCGGTGCCGCGGCCAATCCACGCCGTATCGGGACGGGAGACGAAGCGCTGGGCGGGCAATCGTTTGCCGCCGTCAGCGCAGAAAGTGATGTTCTTTCGGTAGCGCATACCGGGATGCCAGCCTTGATCCCGTATCTGCTGCCACAGCTTGGGACTGGCGATGCCCCGGTCGCAGAGCACGATGACGGTCATATTCTCGGGAACCGCTGGGGCCAAGGCTTGCAGCAGTTCCACGGTGGGGTCCATCCAGGAGCCGGGCTGGTCGGCGTGCCGGATGTGCCAGGCCACGGGGATGGCGCAACTGCGGTAGAGCACGCTGATGACGATGGCGGTGGTCTGGTCCCCTTTGAGGGTTGGGTCGATGGCCAAAGCCAGGCCGCCCGACCGCCACCAGGAGAGGACCCACCGGAGCAGTGGCGCGAAGCAGAGGCTCACGTCCAGCTCGGTCTGGCAGGGACGGGCCCGGTCGCTGCCGTCGTACAGCCACTCCCTGAGGCGCTGGCGCAGGCTGTTCCACCTACCCCAGGGCGAGAGGGCCGAGGCCACGGCGTTCTGGCAGGCGCTGCCCGCGAGAATGGCTCCGCAAACCCACAGGACCAGGCCGGTCAATTGTGGCTGGGAGAGGTGAGGTAAATGCGTTTCAATCGTTTTTTGCATCTGATAGCATTCGCTGGGAAGGCGCATCGCGGGTCTCCTGCATCTGGTGATCTCACAACCAAGATGCCGGAGGCTGATGCGCCTTCCCAAGTTAATTCCAGAGCCGATTTCGGCCGTTACATACCCCTGTCAGGAGGGGGTATAGGGATTGTGTTCGTCGAGGCGCGTGCTCCCGGCGGCGGATACCGCCGGTGCGCTCTCTGACGCTACTGCAAATTGCATCCTATGCGGAAGGCAGACCAATACAACCCCTCTCACGAGCAGATACAGGCCAAGCGCTCTGGGCAAGTGACATTGGACGGCACTCAGGGCAATCGCGTCTTGCGGTATATCGTATAACAGGAGCCGCGGACCATTACGATTAAAGATACAACGCTCCTTCGACCACGCTATGCATATGACCGGAAGCCGAGAATCGCCCGGAAAACCACCGGATGGCGCCCATGATGGAGGTTTTAGGGACTAGAATCAGCGTCAAACACCTCTGCCTGACCGGGACGCCGCGTGGCCCAATTAAGACGCGATTGCCCTGGGACGGCCCACCAGCCCTGTACATCTTAGACGATGTATGTGATATTAGTGTGATTATCAACCCCAATATCCGTGACGTATTGTGAGGATTTCGACGGTCCGGTACAATTGACACCGGCGGTCCCGGGGCGTCCGCCGTCCGGCCAGGGAGGGCAGATGCAGGAAGCCGGCGAGCACCGGCGGGAGATGGCGGCGCTGCGGGAGCGGCTGACCCGGTGACCGCCGCCGCATTGCCGGGAAGGCTTCAGACACGGTTCCGCCTCTGGCCGTAGCGCCTGCTTCCCTAGCCACCGCCCACTCCTGGCCCGGTTCCACGGCTGGAACTTTCAACCTACGCGCTTCCTGGCGCACCCTGCCCGGCCACGTATGCCAGTCTTTTTGTTGCCCGGAATTGCCGCCGCCCTGTCCGGCTTGGCAGGACTGCCCCAATCCGGCGGGCGGCCGGCCAACGTAGTACCCCATGCGCAAGGTATTCTTATTCTCCCCGGCGCTGGGGAAGGGCTTATTCCACACGTCAGGAGGTGATGAACATGAAGAGCGCCATCGGTACTATCCTATGCTCCCTCTGGCCGCCGGCCCTGGTGCTGGTTATCTCCTTCGTCCGGTTCGGCATTGACGGCCCCTGGGCTGCTCCAGGCGCGGCCGACGTCTTGTGGTTGTTCGGGCTGGCATGGCCGGTTGGGATTTCCCTGACCCTGGCGGTGCGCCTGATGCACCGCCGCCCCCAGGTCCTGTCCCGCATCCTGGCCTACGGTTGCGCCGTTGTGCTGGGACTGATGTCGGCCTGGGGCGTAATCATCGGAGGGCTCTTCGGTCCCATTGGCGTCGTCGCCTACCCCCTGGTGGCCTCGCTGCCGGCGTGGATAATCCTGGGGGTCCTGACCAGGGTGCAGGGCGGCGCCGGGGGGCAGGCTGCCACGGCGTAACCCTGGGTGGCTGCCCCGGAACCCGGCCGGCGATGTCTTCGGCTGCGCCGAATCCACCAACCTCAGCCGTCGGTGTTCTACCGGGCCGGGTTCATAGCCGGGGAACCGGCCCAGCCCCAGGGACGCGACGGCGAGACCAAGCCTTCGTCTCTGTCCCTGTTCGAGTGGGCGCTCAGCATGGAACAGGAGCGGGAGGAGGAACCGGCCGGCGCGGGCCGCCAGGCCCAAGGCAAAGGGGAGGACACCGCTACGGGTGGTGTCCTCCCCGCTCGTCCAGGTATGGGGGCTTTCTTGTTGTCCTGAATTACCATGCGCCAGAGAGGCGAGGCCGCCTTAGCCGGCCGCGCTGCCGACCGGTTCTGCCTCCTCGCTGGCCTTGCTTTCCGTCCTGGCGGAGCGGGGTCCGCAACGCGGATGTTCCTTCGGATTTAACCGCCGGCGCCAGCGGCGCTGAAGGACCGGCCGGGTTGCCCGGCCAGGCCTAACCAGGCAGGCAGGTCAGCGCCCAGCGACGATGCTGCCGGTCGGCCGGCCCAACCGCGCCGCCGACACCCTCGGGGCAGGCGGGGCGGCGTCCACCCTGGTCAGGCCCCTCCAGCGTATGGCGCTCAGGGGTTCTCCAGGGAGAGCCAATCCGACCAGCCGGATGCGCCGCCGTCGTTGCTGGCCCGGACCGTGAGCCAGTAGTGCGACCATTCGGCGGGCAGGCCGCTAAGCGTGGCGCCGGAACCGTTCATCCGCACCGTCACCCCAGGCATGGCATCGCTGGGCAGGGGCACCAGGTCGGGTTGCGACCACAGGCCCACCTGGTAGCCGGTGGCCCCGTCCACGTCCTCCCAGTCCAGGGTCACGTTCCCCGGCTCCAGCACTTCGCCGGTCGGCCGGTCCGGCGCATCGGGCGCGGCGGGCGCGGCCCGGCTTACAGTCACCTTGTAGGTCTTGCCGGTGTTCCCGTCCTCGGCGGTCACCTCTACCGTGATGACGTTGCTGCCCGTGGCCAGGGGGATCACCCCGTCGGCGTCGGCCACCCCGTCCAGCTTGATGGCGTAGGTGGCCCCGTCGTCGTTGGCGGTCGCCATCACCGTGGTCTGGTCCACGTCGTGGGCGACGTTCAGCTCGTAGCTCGTGGTGTTCGAGGCGAAGGTAAAGGGCGCATCGCTCAGCGTCAGGCTGCTCAGGGTGGCGTCGGTGGAGAGCGGCGGCGCGGCCCTGGTCACGGTGACGGTGTAGGTCTTCGCCGTCTCCCCGTCCTCAGCGGTCACATCGACAGTGATGACGTTGCCGCCCACGGCGAGCGAAATCACGCCGTCCGCATCAGCTACGCCGTCCAGCTTGATGGCGTAGGTGGCCCCGTTATCGTTCGTCGTCGGAGTAACGGTCGTCTGCCTCACGTCGTGGGCAACGCTGGCGGTATAGCCGGTGGTGGCCGGGTCGAACGCGCCGAAGTCCACCCCGCTCAGGTCCAGCCCGCTCAGGGTGGTGTCGGTGGAGGTCGATTCCGGCTGTTGTTGCTCCGGGGCGTTGACCGTGAAGCCGGCGGCGGCCGAGGCCAGCTCCACGTTGCCGGGGGACGAAATGCTGACCTCGACGGTATAGCCACCGGGCGCGCAGGACGCGGAGATGCCCCCGGTACGGACCTCCGGGTCCTCGTCCACCTGGTACATGTAGCGGTCGTTGCCCATGCCGCCGCCTTCGCAGCCGTCGGCGTCCACCACGTCAGCCCGGAAGACGTAATCAGTGGTCGAAGTATCCGAGTCGTATTCCAGGTTGGCGAAGAACATGGTGACGGTGATTTCCGTGCCCTCGTCCACTGAATCTGAGGATAGCTCAATCGTCGCATCAGGCCCGGAGACCGTCAGCGCGGCGCGGGTGACGGTTACGGTGTAGGTCTTCGCCGTCTCCCCGTCCTCGGCGGTGACTTCTACGGCGATGACGTTGCTCCCCACGGCCAGGGAGACGGTCCCGTCGCTATCGGCCACGCCTTCCAGCATGACCAGGTAGCTCGCGCCGTCGTCGTTCACCGTGGGCTTCACCGTGGTTTCCGTCACGTCGTTGGCAACGTCGGCGGCGTAATTGGCAGCAGCCGGGTCGAAGGCGCCGAAGTCCACCCCGCTCAAGGCCAGACCGCTCAGGGTGGCGTCGTTAGAGAGTGCGGGCGCGGCCCTGGTGACCGTGACGGTGTAGGTCCTGGCGGTCTCCCCGTCCTCGGCGGTGACGTCGATGGTGATTACGTTGCTGCCCACGGCCAGGGTGATCACCCCGTCGTTATCGGCAGCGCCGTCCAGCCTGATGGCGTAGGTGGCGTCGTCGTCGTTCACCGTGGCGGTGACGGTGGTTTCGTCCACGTCGTGGTCCACGTCGGCGGCGTAATTGGTAGCAGCCGGGTCGAAGCCTCCAAAGTCCACCCCGCTCAGCGTCAGCCCGCTCAACGTGGCGTCAGTGGAGAGGGGCGGCGCGGCCCTGGTCACCGTGACGGTGTAGGTCCTGGTGGTCTCCCCATCCTCCGCCGTGACCTCGACGGCGATGACGTTGCTGCCCACGGCCAGCGGGATTACCCCGCCGCTGTCGGCAACACCGTCCAGCTTGACCGTGTAGCTCGCCCCGTCGTCGTTCACCGTAGCAGTGACGGTGGTTTCCGTCACGTCATAGCCCACGTCGGCGGCGTAATTGGCAGCAGCCGGGTCGAAGGTTCCGATGTCCACTCCGCTCAGTTCCAGACCGCTCAGGGTGGCGTCGCTGGAGAGGGGCGTCTCCGCTTCCCGGACCGTAAAGCCGGCGCTGGCCGAGGCCAACTCCACGTTGCCGGCGGAGGAGACGCTGGCCCGCAGGGTGTAGTCCCCGGCCGGGCAGCCGCCGGGAATGGTCCCGGTGCGGACCTCCGGGTCCTCGTCCACTTGGTACATATAGCGCTCCACGCCCAGACCGTAGCCATTGGCCCGGTCCTCGCAGGCGTCGGCCTCCCCGTTCTCCCCGTCCACCACGTCGGCCCGGAAGACGTAATCTTTGGTGGCGGTATCGGAGTCGGACTCCAGGCCGCTGAACCTCATGGTGACGCCGATCTCAGTGCCCGGCTCCACCGGGCCGGACGGGGACAGGGCAATCGCCACCGTCGGCCCCGGGCCCTTTATCGTTGAGCCGTCTTTGGAATCCGGCGCGGAGAAGGTCAGCGTCAGCGGCTGCCCCAGGCCGGTTTGGATGCCGCCATAGCCCTCCTTCTCCTCCTCCTCATCGACCGCCACCACCACCCCGGTGAACTCCGCCGATTCCACCCTGACGGTGACCTCCGTCCCCCCTTCAGCAGCCGGCGCAACGCTGATCTCTTCGCTGGACACGCTGCCGGCTTCAATCGTAACCGTCTCCTTGGACAGCGTGCCGCCATCCGCCGACAGCTTGACCGCCATCGCAAACGGCGCTCCCTCCACCACCTTGACCGCCACGGCGGATCCGCCACGGCGCTCCAACTCCGCCGTCAGCGTGAAGGGCGCCTCCTTGCCGCCCAAAAGCAGCTTTTCCAGCCCGGTGAGTCCTGCGAACACACCGGCGGGCAGCGTCTCCAGGTCGTTGTGCTCCAGCACCAGGCTCCTCAGGTTGGCGAGACCCTCGAACACACCGGCCGGCAGTTCGCTCAGCGAGTTGCTGTTCAGGCGCAACTCCCTCAAGCTGGTCAGACCGTCGAAGACCTCCTCGGGCAGCGCGCTCAGTTCGTTGCCATCCAGGTAGAGCGTCTTCAGACCGGTCAGACCGTCGAAGACGTCCTCGGGCAGCTCGCTCAGCTGGTTCCGCGTCAGGAACAGCCCCTCCAGGCTCGTCAGACCGTCGAAGGCCTCCTCGGGCAGCGTGCTCAGCTTGTTGTTCTGCAGGCGCAGCCCCGTCAGACTGCCGAGACCGTCGAAGATGTCCTCGGGCAGTTCCTCTAGCCCGTTGTTCTCCAGCTGGAGCGTCGTCAGGGCGGCGAGACTGTCGAAGATGTCCGCGGGCAGCGTCTCCAGGGAGTTGTCGGTCAGGTACAGAATTTGCAGGTTGGTGAGACCCGCGAAGTCTCCCGGCTGCAGCGCCGTCATCTCCTCCCCGGTCTCCTGCACGTTCAGGTCCAGACGCCCGCTGATGCCGTTCAGGTCGGCATTCGTCACCGCCGCGCAGTCGCTGACGCCGGGCAGCTTGCCCAGGATCGCGTCCCGCACCTGCGGCGTCCGACCGCAGATGCCCTTGGGCTCCCCTGGTTCCACCGGAGGCAGCGATGAATCGGCAAAGAGGGTGAGAGGGGCGCCCGCGGCGAACCTGACCCCAAAGAATCCAATATGATCAAATCTAGGCCATGTATTAAGGATAGAGCCAGGAGTAAATGGTGATGGGATATGGGGCGACACTTTCTGCAATGTGAGCGTAACCTGCTGACCCGCTTCGCTCTGCGTCACCACTATCTCATCGCTGGAAACGCTCCCTGCATCTATGGTTACCGATTCGGTGGATGCCGCGCCGCCGCTGACCTTCAGCGCTGCTGTCATCATTGCCGGCGCCCCCTGGGCTACCTTGTAGCGCACCCGCGCGGTGTGGATGCCCGCATCGTCAACGCTCTGGCTTATCGCCTCGGCTTCCATGCTGAAGGTGAATGGGCTGCCAGGATTGTCCTGCAGATGCAAGGTTCTCAACCTCAGGTTTTCGACCTCGAAAAGCGCATCCGGCAGCTCAGTCAGCCGGTTGCCAACCAGGTACACAGTACCGGAGGACACAACACCAAAAAAATTCGTGGGCCACTCTAAATGCCGGGGGAGCAGGCGAGGCGGCAGCGACCTCAGTTGGTTGGATGACAGATCCAAATAACGCAAACTGCCAAGTTCATCAAAGATGCCCGGCGGCAGGGAGCTCAGTCCGTTATTTTCCAAGTACAACTCTTCCAAACCGCCAAGTTCATCAAAGATGCCCGGCGGCAGGGAGCTCAGTCCGTTATTGCTCAAGTACAACCAAGGCAAACTGCCAAGTTCATCAAAGATGCCCGGCGGCAGGGAGCTCAGTCTGTTATTGCGCAAATTCAACACTCTCAAACTGCCAAGTCCATCAAAGACGCCCGGCGGCAGGGAGCTCAGCCTGTTATTTTTCAAGTACAACTCTCCCAAACTGCCAAGTTCATCAAAGATGCCAGGCGGCAGGGAGCTCAGCCTGTTATTTTTCAAGTGCAAACGGTCCAAACTGCCAAGTTCATCAAAGACGCCCGGCGGCAGCGAGCTCAGCTTGTTATTGTCCAAGTGCAACCAATGCAAACTGCCAAGTTCATCAAAGATGCCCGGCGGCAGCGAGCTCAGTCCGTTATCGTCCAGTTCCAACTGTTCCAAACTGCCAAGTTCATCAAAGACGCCCGGCGGCAGCGAGCCTCCGGCATTGTCCATGTGGAGATACTTGACTCCGGTGAGACCAGCCAAATCACCGATCTTAAGGTGCCCAACACTCGGAAGATAAAGGAACTTGATACGCGCCAGTTGAGCGTCGGTAATGTCTTGGCATCCCGGTCTGCTACCCCTGGAATTCATCAGCTCCTTGAACACTTTACTCTGGATTGCTTCACGAACCTGATACGTGCGGTCGCAGATACCCGGCTCCGGGGTAGGCTCGGGTGCTGGCGTGGGCTCCGGTGTCGGCTCCGGCGTGGGCTCCGGGGCCGGCGCCGCCACCGTAAAGCCCGTCCGCGCCGAGGCCAGTTCCGCGCCTTCGGCGGAGGAGATGCTGGCCCGAAGGGTGTAGTCCCCGGCCGGACAGTCGGCGGAGACGCTCCCGGTGCGGACCTCGGGGTCCTCGTCCACCTGCCACATGTAGCGGTCCACGCCCAGGCCGTCGCCCTCGCACCCGTCGGCGTCCACCACGTCGGCGCGGAAGATGTAGTCGGTATCAGAGGTGTCGGAGTCGAACTCCAGGCCGCCAAAACTCATGGTGACCCCGATTGCCGTGCCCTGCTCCACCGAGCCGGACGGCGAGAGATCAATCGCCACAACCGAGGCGGGCGCAGGGGTGGCCGTAGGCGTAGGTTGGGGAGTAGGCTCCGGGGTAGGTTCGGGCGTAGGTTCCGGTGTCGGAGTAGATGTGTCTGTCGGCGTGTCGGGGCCCGCCAGTAAGACGAAGTCCGACCACTCCGACGCCCCGGCGTCGTTGACGGCGCGAACCTGAAAGTAGTAGTAGCGCTGGTCCGGCAGACCGCTTATCACGGCTGAGGAGCCATCGTATTCGGCCTCGGCCGCCTCCGCCCAGGCCGGGCTGTCTCCCGTCGTATCCCAGTACTGCGCCTGGTACGAGGTCGCGCCTTCCGCGTCGTCCCAGTCCAGCCCGACGACGAGGTAGTCCAGCAGTTTGCCGGTCAGTCCCTCCGGCTGGTCCGGGACTGCCTGCTGCGCGGCGGCGGGCGAGCCGCCGAAGAGCATGACCAGCACGACGACGACGGCGGCCATGACAACGAGCGATAACCGGAGCAGCCAAGCGTTCTCCGACGCTACTGCAACTTGTATTCCATGCAGAAGGCTACACATGCAACCCCTCTAACAGGCGGGCATAGACCATGCGGACTGTACTATAGTCCAGCGTCTAGTGTAAACTATATATGTGAGTTTAGTGTGATTATTAACCTCTATTTCCGTGACGTATTGTGAGGGTCTCTCCCCGCTGGTACAATTGACACCGGCTGGCCGAAGGCGCCTCGAAGTCCGATCTGCATCCAGCCGGTTCCTGAAGACAGCGAACCTCGAGTCTGCCACAGCCCAATTGAGGTGGAGAAATGCAGGAAGCCGACGAGCACCGGCGGGAGATGGCGGCGCTGCGGGAGCGGCTGACCCGGTTGAGCGAGGCCGCATTGCCGGGAAGGCTTCAGACACGGTTCCGCCTCTGGCCCTAGCGCCTGCTTCCCTGGCCACCGGCCCACTCCTGGCCCGGTTCCACGGCTGGACCTTTCAACCTACGCGCTTCCTGGCGCACCCTGCCCGGCCACGTATGCCAGTCTTTTTTGTTGCCCGGAATTGCCGCCGCCCTGTCCGGCTTGGCAGGACTGCCCCAATCCGGCGGGCGGCCGGCCAACGTAATACCCCATGCGCAAGGTATTCTTATTCTCCCCGGCGCTGGGGAAGGGCTTATTCCACACGTCAGGAGGTGATGAACATGAAGAGCGCCATCGGTACTATCCTATGCTCCCTCTGGCCGCCGGCCCTGGTGCTGGTTATCTCCTTCGTCCGGTTCGGCATTGACGGCCCCTGGGCTGCTCCAGGCGCGGCCGACGTCTTGTGGTTGTTCGGGCTGGCATGGCCGGTTGGGATTTCCCTGACCCTGGCGGTGCGCCTGATGCACCGCCGCCCCCAGGTCCTGTCCCGCATCCTGGCCTACGGTTGCGCCGTTGTGCTGGGACTGATGTCGGCCTGGGGCGTAATCATCGGAGGGCTTTTCGGTCCCATCGGCGTCGTCGCCTACCCCCTGGTGGCCTCGCTGCCGGCGTGGATAATCCTGGGGATCCTGACCAGGGTCCAGGGCGGCGCCGGGGGGCAGGCTGCCACGGCGTAACCCTGGGTGGCTGCCCCGGAACCCGGCCGGCGATGTCTTCGGCTGCGCCGAATCCACCAACCTCAGCAGTCGGTGTTCTACCGGACCGGGTTCATAGCCGGGGAACCGGCCCAGCCCCAGGGACGCGACGGCGAGACCAAGCCTTCGTCTCTGTCCGGGTTCGAGTGGGCGCTCAGCGTGGAACAGAAGCGGGAGGAGGGACCGGCCGGCGCGGGCCGCCAGGCCCAAGGCAAAGGGGAGGACACCACCCGTAGCGGTGTCCTCCCCCGCTCGTCCAGGTATGCGGGCTTTCTTGTTGTCCTGAATTACCATGCGCCGGAGAGGCGAGGCCGCCTTAGCCGGCCGCGCTGCCGACCGGTTCTGCGCCCTCACTGGCTTTGCTTTCCGTCCTGGCGCAACGGGGTCCGCAACGCGGATGTTCCTTCGGATTTAACCGCCGGCGCCAGCGGCGCTGAAGGATCGGCCGTGTTGCCCGGCCAAGCCTAACCCCGAATCCACCGAAGGGAAACGGCGGCGGCGGTCAGACGAGGATGAGGGACCAGGGATCGGGCTGGGGCGAGGACCTGATGCCGATGCAATGGACGATGCGGGGCGTGGCAGCCACGCCAAGGGGGTGTTGATGGTCCGTGGTAGCGGGGTTGGGCGCGATTTTCAGCGCAGATCGCTGGCGGAGGCCGTCAGGAGCCCAGCTTGACACGGCTGGGCCAGACAGTTGGGTAATCTGGTGGAGCGCTCAGACGCCGCGGGCGTGGTCAAGAAGGGAGCGGCAGGGCGCGCAGTCTCGCCAGGGCACCAGCGAACTGGTTTTGCCAGGGCCAGCCCTGGGGGAGGTGCAGGGTGAGGCGGCGGGCCTTGCGGGTGAGGCGTCCGGCCAGGGAGAAGAAGCGTCGTCGGAGGGTCTTGGTGGTTGCCGCCGGCTCGCCCAGCCCGAGGCGCGTCGTCCAGCGGGCCAGGTTGTGGGCGATGACCTGGACGGCCAGCCAGGCAGCATTGGCGGGAAAGCGTCCCGAGGGGAGGTGGTTGAGCCCCACACCGTACTTGAGATCGCGGATGGCGTTCTCGATCTCGGCGTGGCGGCGATGATCGGCCTCCAGGTCCAGGGTGTCGCCCTCGCGGTCGGTGATGAAGGCGTGATAGCTGTAGTTGACGAAAAGGGCCAGTTGGGAACCAGGCGTGGGTTTCACCCTTCGCACGATGAGGCGCACCGGTACCGCGTCGGGCTCATGCTGGAAGGGAATGTAGGTGGTTTCGGCCACGTCGGCGGCGCCCTCCATCCAATAGGGGATGGGCGTCCACTCTACCTCGGGTATGGTCTCAATCAGGTTGCGCAGGCTCTGGTGCTGGCGGACGGTGATGGAGAAGCGGACCTTGGTCTTCCGGCAGACGGCGACGATGTCGTGGTTGTAGAAGCCGCTGTCCGCCCGCACGGTCAGTGGTCCGGTGGCGCCGGCATAGCGCACTCGGCTGATGGTCTCGCGCAGGAAATGAGCGGCGCCCCGCGCCGTGTTGGCTCTACCTTTGCGCAGTCGACACATCAGCACGTCGCCCGTCCGAGCAGCGACGGCGAGGAGCGGGTGATAGCCCCGCTGGCCCGCGTAGTTGTGGCGCTGTGCGCCCTCCTTCCCCAATCCGTAGGTCTCGCAGTGGGTGGAATCCAGGTCGATGGTCAACGGCTCGTCGCCCGGACCGGCCCCAGCCGCCCACGCCCGGGCCAGCGCCTCACGGCTCACCCGATCCAACTGGCGCGCGTGACCCCAGCGGAAACTCCTCAGGAAGGTACCCAGCGTGGACGGCGCCTTGACCACGCAGCCCAGCACCTGCTCGGTACCGCCAGCCCGCAGGGCGTCGGCATCGTCAATGCAGTCCCCACCGGCCAGTGCGGACGCCACCAACGTCAGCAACTTGTCTCCCGCATTCGCCCGCCCCGGCGCATCGCCCAGATCGACATGGTCGTCCACCAACTCGCCCAGTCCCAGATGATGGGCCAAAGTGACCGGCAGGATCAGCCCAGCATTGGCCACCAGGCGGTGATCGTCGAAGGCGAGGTGGATGCGGTCGGGGCTCTCCGGTGATAGCATCCGTTGGGTGCTCCTCGTTTTGGGCTGGTTTCGTGTGTCAGAAACCATTATCCCCGAAGCCGGGAGCACTTTCTCATCCCTTCATCACGACGCCACACTCACCCCTTCGGTGGATTGGGGCTTATACGGTGCAGTTCGGTGGCTGCTTGATAAGCCCGAATCCACCGAAGGGATACGGTGCTGGCGTTGACACGGGGGATGATGGGTACGGGAAGGCGAACAGACCAGGCCTGATTCCGACAGATGGGGTTGAGGGTAGTGCGAGGTGGCCACGCTGGCGGCAAGGCGGCGTCGCGCGGTGGCGCAAGTAGGCGAAATCGGCCAGGCCGGATGCCAGAAGCGACACTCGCGGACTGGGCTGGCATGAATCTGCGGGGCAGCCCCTGGATTGTCCGGTGGACGGGTCGGGCGTCGACGGCGCGCCGTCAAGCTGGACAGGCTGGTAGAGGAATGGCGCGGAATCGGGCCAGGGCGTGAGTGAATTGGGTTTCCCAGTGCCAACGCTGGGGAAGATGCAGGGTGAGGCGGCGGGCCGAGCGGGTGAGCCGTCCGGCAAGGGAGAAGAACCGCCGCCGGAGGGTCTTGGTGGTTACCACTTGCTCACCCAGACCGATGCGCGCCGTCCAGCGGGCCAGGTTGTGGGCCATCACCTGCACGGCCAACCAAGCGGCGTTGGCGGCGAAACGGCCCGAGGGGAGATGGTTCAACCCCACGCCATACTTGAGGTCTCGGATGGCATTCTCGATCTCGGCGTGGCGGCGATGGTCGGCCTCCAGCTCCAGGGTCTCCCCGTCCCGGTCGGTGATGAAGCCGTGATAGCTGTAGTCGGCGAAGAGGGCCAACTGGGAGTCGGGCGCGGGCTGCACCCGCCGGACGATGAGGCGCGCCGGCGCGGCGTCGGGCTCGGTATCGAAGGGTGTGTAGCTGGTCTCGGCCACGTCGGCAGCGCCGTCCATCCAGTAGGGGATGGGCGTCCAGTCCGCCTCGGGTATGGCCTCGATCTGGTTGCGCCGGCGGGCGTGCTGCTGGATGGTGATGGAGAAGCGGACATCCATCTTGCGGCAGACGGCCACCAAGGCGCGGGTGTAGAAGCCGCGGTCGGCCCGCACCGTGAGTGGTCCCGTGGCTCCGGCGTAGCGCACCCGGCTCACCGTCTCCCGCAGGAAGTGGGCGGCGCCACGAGCGGTGTTGGCCCGGCCCTGGCGCAGTCGGGCCATTAGCACGTCGCCGGTGCCGGCAGCCACGGCCAGCAGCGGATGATAGCCCCGCTGGCCGGTGTAGCCGTGGCGGCGCGCTCCTTCCTTGGCCGGTCCATAGGTCTCGCAGATGGTGGAGTCCAGGTCGATGGTCAACGGCCCGTGATTGTTCGAAGTTCGGGGTCCCGCACCAGCCGCCCAGGCCCGGGCCAGCAGCTCCCGGCTCACCCGATCCAGCTGGCGGACGTGCCCCCACCGGAAGCTGCGCAGGAAGGTCCCCAGCGTGGACGGCGCCTTGACCACGCAGCCGATGGCACTGGCCGTCCCTCCGGTGCGCAACACGTCGGCGGCGTCGATGCAGTCGCCCCCAGCCAGGGCGGAAGCCACCAGCGTCATCATCTTGTCGCCGGGATTGGCCCCGCCTGGAGCACGGCCCAGGTCCAGGTGCCGATCAACCAGTTGGAGCAGGCCCAGATGCAAAGCCAGCGTGGACGGAAGGATCAACCCAGCATTGCTGACCAGGCGGTGGTCGTCGAAGGCGATCTGGATGCGGTCGGGGTGCTCCAGTGGTAGCATCTATTGGGTGCTCCTGTTTCGGGGTGGGTTTGCCGTCTCACAAACCATTATCCCCGAACACAGGAGCACTTTCTTATCCCTTCAACCCGCCCCGACACTCATCTCTTCGGTGGATTGGGGATAAGACATACCAGGATGGTGTTCGACGAAGAAGCATTCGTCGCGTCTGTCCCGGGCGAGAATGTCGGGGAGTTGGCTGTTCAATCCAGGATCAATCCCTGTGTCCCAAATCCCACGCCAGCACGAAGCTGCGTAGTGGTCTTTCACGCCGAGATTGTCGCGGTCTTCCTTGCTCCAAGCAAATTGGCCCTCGAACCCGCCTTCATTGCGGAAGGTCTTATTGAGGAAATGGCAATTTTTGCAACAATGCCTAATGTTGCTCACGCTTTCTCCTACTTCAGGTAATGGCTGGCCGTCGGGTCGCAGTGCCAGTAGATGGAACCGGTGTCCTTGAGTACACGGCGCATCTCCAGCAGCCGGACTGCCATCATGCAGAGGTAGGACTGCATCCCCTTGCCGTGGGTCAGACCGGCCGCCTGCAGGACCTGATACATGGCCGGCTGCTCGTCGGCAATCAGGCCCATCCAAGCGACGTCCAAGTCAGACAGCGTCCAGTGTCCTTGAACGCCGCTCCGGCCGCGGCCCTGCCTACCGGCGCGGCGTAGTTGCGGTTTGAGTCGAACTGCGGGTCCAGGTAGATGAGGTCAACCGACGCGGAGTTAAGGCCGCGTACTATGTCCAGGTTGTCCCCGGTCCAGATGGTTCGGTCGGCGAAGTTGGTCATGTCAGAAACAACGAACGATAGAACTGGGTGTGGGAGATCAGATGTCGTTTGAGATCCACGCACTCCGGACATCATTTGTACCGTTGCCCTGCCGGCGGATGCGAGCTGAGCGATCAGATCCAATGGTCCCATCATTGCGACTACGAAGCCTGGGAGGACCCTGAACAGGGCGCAAGGTCGTTTGGCGGTAAGATCAAACGAGAGCCAGCAAGGAATGGGAGGTTAGTACGCCAAGCGCTGGGGCGTGGAACGGCTACTCAGCCGTTGGAAGTATCCTGGCCAGCTGGAGCAGCACTGCTATCGCGGCCCGGTGAAGATACGGCTGCATGCCACGATGCAGATGCTCGTGTCGTTGGCGGAGGAGGCCGCTAAGTTCACGCTGTCGGTGCAGTTGAGGCTGCTCCCATGGTAATTGTTCACGTTTGAGGGGATCTGATCGGCTCAGCACCGGAATTGCCTACTTGGCCACGGCTCTGGGAACGGCCAAAAAGCCCGCAGATCTCATCAACTCTGAACAGTTACCTCACATGATTTCATTTGACAGACCTACCGGGTATGCTACCCTGCCGCCACTATACCAGCCCCTTCAAAGGGGGGCCGGTATAATTGAGAGGCGGCCAAGTAGTGCCAGGACGATTTGCAGATGTCAGGCATGAACCAACGATACTTGAATTCGCCCGTCCGTGAAGCGGTATGCGAATTCCGTTTCCAAGCTGATTCTCCTTGGGATCTGGCTACGCCGGGGTTGGTTTACGCTGCCCTGAGGTCAAAATACCCCAGAAGAGAGCCAGCACAACGAGGGCTCGCAGCATCACTGGCTGTTTCTGCACCGGGCGTACAGCAAGAAGTACGAACAATCCAAATTCCCGAGGAGTTACGGTTCTGGCGGAACTCAGAGGACGGCGTCATCAAATTGGCCCCCAATATCTTGTCCGTAAGTCATTACAAGGAGTACGTATCGTGGGACCAGTATAGAGCGGATATCTTAGAGGCATTACGCGCTTACCGCACCGTCGCGGAACCCGTAGGACTCGAACGAGTAGGCCTCAGATATATCAATGACTTCGAATTCGTATACGGTCAAAGATTTGCAGGCGATTCTATTGACCTTGGTCAGTTCTTTGGCATTGGACCTGAGCTTGGGGATCTACCGATATCACGTTTGACGAATTTCGTTGTTGCAATTGAATGTCGTTTCGATGACGACCGAGATTCTTTGAGAATCCAGATGCAACCCACACCAGCGGAAGAATCAAATGTACTCAAGATCACGCTGGACTTGGACTACTTCCTTAACCAGTCAGGACAGATCACGTTTGACGAGGTCGAGAACTGGCTAGAGACGGCCCACACGCGTATCAGGGAATATTTCGAGGGCTGCATCAAAGAGGAATTACGTCAATCGATGCAATCGGAGGGTGGATAGATGGCACTGACTATCAACAAGCCACTTAGGCAACTAGATCTGTGGGAGTTGCCTAATGAAGGCGTCGTGTGCACCGGCAAACTTCCCCCGGTTGTACGAGACCACAACGTACAACAGAGTACCGCAGAGTGGCATTGGCAAGCGGGGCGCACAACCATCGACTCCGACCTCATCGTCGTTTCAGGGGACCTGACTTTCAGATCTCCGTCGGATGCACAGCGTTTGTTGACCTTTACGCATGGACTTGCCATTGTCGACATGGAGGGTTCGAGAATTCTGCCGGCCGTTGATGACATCCCCTCTCAACTGAAAGATCGGCTCGACCATTTTGAATCGGGCTTCGCTGAAGCCGAGCCTGTATCTGAGCCGACCAGGATTGCATTGAACGATTTGGTGTCCTGGTTGAGTAGCAATGCCGACACCGTTTCTGTCACTGTTTCCAATGTGGGGATGATATCAATCGCTGCGGTTTTTCCACGCGAAGTGCGGCTTTACGTGGAAACTGAAAGGGACGGAAATAGCGAGGCTGCTGTGACGCGCGAGCGCCGTTACGCTCAAGATATCCCGATCGGCAACATTGCCGACCTGACGCCGGAGGCAATTCGTGCAGCCGTCGGAAGTATCTGAAGAGGATTGGATTTGCCGATTCATTGAGCGGGGCGAATGGGACGATAATCTGGAACAGCCTACCCCGGCCGCGTTCCGGGCCAGCGATCGAGAATTATCTTTGTTCCACGTAAAGACAGTACAGAGTTTGGGAAGCGAGCTGAAGGATTTATGCATCGATAGACTAGAAGGCGCAGGACAAGCCTGTCTGCAAGTAAAAACCTGCATTGAATTACGCAAGGGTATATCGCCCGTTTTCGATCCCAAGGTTTATTGGCGGCCCGAAAAAGTTGCGCCGGCGTGGGAGCGCTGGAAAGAAGCTCACGTACAAATTGAGTCAGAACGTGGACATGCAAGTTTCCCGATGACATACCGCTCCCTATTGGCCGAAAACGCCAGTCATCTTCGGCCACCCAACCCGGCCTAGCCTCTCACATTTTTTCTGAGCCCACTCATTTGAGCGGGCGACTTTTTGCGGGTGTCCTTCAGCAGGTTGCGGTTTTCGTCGCACGTCCCGAATTTTGCACAGGGCTATCGCGGTTGGGTTCAAGGCCAGCACGGGGTTTCCACAATGGCAGACTTTGAACGGAAGTCTGCCATTCACCTTTACAGCAGTGTTTCGTAATCTCGTTCGCCCAAAACGCGCGTTACGTCAACCAACGCAAGACCGCTATCCAGAATCTGATGCAATCTGAGTTGAGCCGGTCGAGTCCTGGATTGGGGCGTTTCCCGCTCCAGACGTCCAAAATCGCCTAAAACGGCCCGAATCGCCGAAAGTGGCGTGTCCTGAACCGGCTGTCATCAATCCAGCGGCTATGGGAACATCAACGACAGACGCTCGCCTCGTCGCCCGTGGTAAACGTCCGTGGTGGGTTACTGCGTTGCAGTTGAACTCCCGCCATTTTCATCCCATTTCGCGTTGGAAACGCCCGCGATATAAAGGACGGAGAGAAAATGTACCCCGCGGGCGGCCCGATCGCCTGGTTTGGGCGGTGGAAAACTGTACCACCCGTCGCCTTTCATGGAGCTGATTTTCAGCCTGTGGAAGGTGCGATGGATGTTTCACGTGGAGATGTATTTTCAGGTTCGCCGGGCCTGCCTGGTGGAGGGGATGAGCGTTCGGGAAGCCTCGCGGGTGTTCGGCGTGCACCGGGACACGGTGCGCAAGATGCTGGCCAATGCCACGCCCCAGGGCTACACGCGGAAGCGGCCACCGCGACGTCCCAAGCTTGAGCCGTACACCGGCGTAATTGACGCCATCCTGGAGGCGGACCGCCTGGTTCCCAGGAAGCAGCGCCACACCGTGAAGCGGATATTTGAGCGGCTGCGGGACGAGTACGGGTTCGATGGCCAGCACACGATAGTCAAGGACTACGTCAGGGAGCATCGGGGACGTGTTGGGGAGATGTTCGTGCCGTTGACCCATGGCCCGGGCCATGCCCAGTGCGATTTCGGCGAGGCCTGGGCGGTGATCGCCGGAGTGGAGCAGAAGGTGCACTACTTCGTGCTGGACCTGCCCCACAGCGACGGCTGCTTCGTGAAGGCCTATCCCGGGGAGACCACCGAGGCTTTTCTCGATGGCCACGTGTCGGCCTTCGCCTTTCTGGGCGGGTCGCCCCAGAGCATCCTGTACGACAATACCAAGCTGGCGGTGGCGAAGATACTGGGCGATGGCCGGCGCAAGCGCACTCGGTCTTTCACCGAGTTGCAGTCCCACTACCTGTTCGAGGACCGGTTCGGACGGCCCGGCAAGGGGAATGACAAGGGCAATGTCGAGGGGATGGTGGGCTATGCGCGGCGCAATTATCTGGTGCCGATCCCTCGGGCGGAGAGTTTCGCCGAGCTGAATGCGTACCTGGAGCAGCAATGCCTGGCGCGGCTGGACGCCGTGCTGCGGGGCCACACCAAGACCATCGGGCAGCGGATGGAGCGGGACCTGGAGGCGCTGCTGCCGTTGCCGGCCGCGGCCTACGAGGCCTGCGACCGGCAGGCCAGCCGGGTCAGCTCCCTGTCCCTGGTCCGCTACCGCACCAATGACTACTCGGTGCCGGTGGCCTACGGACACCGTGAGGTGCTGGTCAGGGGCTACGTTGATGAGGTGGTGATCAGCTGCGGCGCCGAGGTCATCGCCCGGCATCCACGGTCGTATGGGCAGGAGGATTTCGTCTTCGACCCCATCCACTACCTGCCGCTGCTGGAGCGCAAGACAGGCGCACTGGATCAGGCAGCGCCGCTGCAGGGATGGGATCTGCCCACAGAGTACGCGACGCTGCGCCAGCGACTGGAAGCCAGGCTGGGCCGGCCGGGTAAGCGGGAGTACGTGCGGGTGCTCCGGCTAATGGAGGATTTCTCCCATCCGGAGGTCCACATGGCGGTGCAGGAGGCCCTGCGGCTGGGCGCGGTCGGCTTCGACGCCGTGAAGCACCTGCTGCTGTGCAGGATGGAGGGCAGACCGCCTCGTCTGGACCTCGGTCTCTATCCCGACCTGCCCCAGGTCAGCGTCCGGACCACCCGTGCCGGAGATTACCTGGCCCTGTTGTCGGATAGGAGGGCAGCATGAGTGATCGACCCACGCTGCTCCTGGAGCACCACCTCAAAGAATTGAAGCTGCCCAGTTTCCTCAGGGAGTACGGCAAGCTGGCCGCCCAGTGCGCCGCCGAGGGTGTCAGCCATCCCGACTACCTGCTGCGCCTCGCCGAACTGGAAGTCACCGACCGCCACCAGCGCATGGTGCAGCGCCGGATCCGCGCCGCACGCTTCCCCGCCACCAAGAGCCTGGACACCTTCGACTTCTCGGCCATCCCCTCGGTAAACCAGCCATTGGTCATGCAACTGGCCCGGTGCGAATACGTCGAGCGGGGTGAAAACGTCATCGCCATCGGCAACAGCGGCACCGGCAAGACCCACGTCGCCCTGGGGCTCGGCCTGGCCGCCTGTCAGCGAGGCCTGTCGGTGGGTTTCACCACCGCCGCCGCCCTGGTCAACGAACTGGTGGAGGCCAGGGACGAGCGCCGGCTGCTCAACCTGCAGCGCCAACTGGCCCGCCTCAAGCTCCTCATCATCGACGAGTTGGGCTTCGTGCCCCTGTCCCACACCGGGGCGGAACTGCTCTTCGAGGTCTTCAGCCAGCGCTACGAACGGGGATCTATCCTGGTGACCACCAACCTGCCCTTCGACGAGTGGACCGATATCTTCGGGTCGGAACGGCTCACCGGCGCGCTGCTGGACCGCCTCACCCACCACGTGCACATCCTGGAGATGAACGGCGACAGCTACCGCCTCAGGGGCAGCCGCCGGGAGGCTGCGGCGGGTGTGGCGTCGCCGGACCGGTCAGCCGCCGGTTAGCGCCCCACCGGTGTGAAAACCGGACCGCCGTCAATGCGGGGGGCCCCACCCACCACCCCGGCCAAGGCCGTCAGGCACCGCCCAGGTGGTCCGGCATTACGCCGCCCAAGTGGTACGGTTTTCCTCCGCCCTTGACAGCCCGCGATCCGAAACACCCAAAATCGGCTATCCGATCTGCCTGAAAAATCGCCATAGAGGGTACAAATACGCGCTGTGACAGCGATTTAAGCCCTTGGACGACTTCACAGTCATCCAAGGCTCAAAACCAGCCTGGGAGCGCGTATTTACCATTCCCCTAGTATTACAACGACGCATTTTTTGCAGGATACCGGATGCGTTGCCTTTCCCTTCGTAGATGTGCATCCTCAGACTATTGCGGCGACCCTTGCGGTCAGCAGCGTTCCCGAAGCGGTGACTCAAGCCGTCGTTGTAATACTAGGGCCTGGGCGAACCCACCCCAAGGGAAGCCATCGCCCTCCCCCTATCCCGCCATGTATGCGCGCTCTTTTTGTTGCCCGGAATTACCGTGGACAGGAGGCCGGTTTCTATTCGTGCAATATGAGGCCGTCACGCTGGATCACCCAATCACGCCAATTGTTGGCGAACCCGCCTCTGAGCTTGGCCAGAAGTACACGTCCCTCGGCGTGGATTTCCGATCTCTCAACGTCGATGTAGTCTGACCATAGGGCATCGTAAAGGACCGAGCCTTCCTCCTTGATGATCCTGCGCAGCAGTCCCACGTTCTCTTCTGCAGAGGCGTCGTCGGCATGGACCAGCACGAGGGCCATATAGTGCCCGTTCTCATCCTTGCCTGCGCCGGTGGCAAACGCCTCGTAGGGACGCAGCCAGGGGCCCCCCGCCGCGGTATAGTTAGCCGCGTCCCAGACCTCGACGTCATCGCTCAAGAGCATGGTGTAGGCCCCCAGCCGGGACATCCCGCCTGCCAGAAGCCGGAACTCCTCCACGTCCGCCAGGGAGGCGCCCTCATTCAGGCCAGCGTCTATCAATGCCTCCATGCCGGAGGTGCCAAGGGTGCGGAATACGTACTCGTCCAGGACTGCGATACGCCCCCCTCTGCCAATCTCGTCGAAGGCCGGGGGCGCGAACCTCAATTGCGGATTATCGGCGTAATCCTCGCCCCAGCTATAGTAGGAGACGCCCCCGTACTCCTCTCGGCTGGGCGGTTCGCACTCGGAGCAGGACTCCAGGGCCTTGTCGGTAGCCTGGGGGTCGAACCGGCCCCGGACTACGTCCAGTGTGGCGGGGAACGCAAAGGCTACAATGCTCTGGTCCATGCTCCGCACGTCGAAGGCAAGATGTTGGAGATTCTCAGCCGTAATGTTCCTGTGTTGGTTGAACGGGCCGAAGAATGAAATGGCCCCAAACCCCCTGACCGGAGGATCGTCAGCCTCCCCCCCGAATCCTGTTGGAGGAGGCCGCTCGTAGAATTCCGTCAGCGCATCCTCGTCGTCCCCCGGCCCAGGCAGGGGGATGTCGAACATCTGGCGGACCAGGGCGTAATCGTTGATGTAGACCTCCCGCCGCAGTTCGGGCGTGTCGGGAATGGTTCCCAGCAGCCCTTCATAAGCTGTGTCAGCCAGAGTGGCGGCGGGAGCACCCATTGGGGTGTCCGCCGGGGCTGGGGCGACGGCAGGCGTCGGGGTGACAGTGGGACTCGGAGCGGTACCAGCTGACCGCGTAGGCGCGTCAGCTCCGGAGGGCTGCCCATCGGAAGACTGGAAGAGTGAGCATCCGGCCAAGAGTGCGGCGAGCATCACGACAGCGACCGGACTGATGACGGACCTCGGCATTTCCGCTCCTTTCCTGTGTGGGACGCTCTACATGTTCAGCCGGTAAGCGGCATGGCAGTCCGCGACCTCTTACTGGACGGTCGCGGTGTCCTCCCCGATGAGCAGGCCGGTGGTCTCGCTATCGCCCCCGCACCTGATACGGAAAGGTATCGTATCCCCGGCTGTTAACGACGTGTTGGTACCAGTGCCTAGGTATGTTCTTGCAGCAGGATCCTTATCTGCTGCGGATATTTCGTGCCAGCTCAAAAACCCGCCAGTATTTATTTGCTGATAGACCTTGTAACCTTCGGAGCACACGCCGTAGTGGAGGCTGCCATCGCCGAGAGGGTAGGCGGCGTCAGTCCAGCTGACGGCAACCCTGTCGTTGCTGCCCTCGACAGTTATCCTGGCCCTGACGATGCCCCGGTCCATGGTGGCCGGGAAGGCGTAGGACGCCACCTCGCTGCCGTCGCTGAACACCGCCCAGACGCGGTACAACACCAAAGAGGAGGCCGGCACGGTCGTGTCTATCCAGGGTTCTATGGTGCTGGCCCGAACCGCTGGCCGGTCGTCGCCTTTCAGGTCGGCGTGGGTAAGCTCGGTCGCGCCGCCTGGCGCGGAGCGCTCTATCTTGTAGCCGGTCAGGCCCTGGATGTCGCTGCCGGCGACCCAATTCACCGTCACCTCGTCCTCGTCGGCGTCATAGAGTGCGTACCTAACGCTGGGCTGCCGGTTGCTGGTGGGGGAGCGCAGCTCGTCACCGTCCCGGATGGTGACTATCGCCCCCTGCGTGGTCGCACTCGCCGGGGCGGATGACGATTTCCTCAAGGTTATGGAAATTTGTTCGTCATCTTCAGGCATATTGTCGTCCAAGATCCTGAAGCGCGCTACGTACTTGATAGCCTGGTAGAACCCGCTGTCACTGTCGCTGTCATAGTAAGCAAAGAAATCGGCAGGGCTGAACGTTACCGTAGCGGTAAACGGAATGTAGTCGGTCCAGGCTAGCGCCGATACCGGGGAGGTTTGCGCAGTCAGGGTTAAAGACCCTTGCGGTTCGGCGTAGGAGTCCGTCCTGACCCTGACGGCTACGATGACCCCTCCCTGAGGCTCGTAAACCGTCCCGGTGACTAAGACTTTGGCCTCCAGGGCTGGCGCGGTCTGCTGCTGCGCCGAATCCGGCGGCTCGTCCTCCTCTTCTTCCGGCTCCGCCACGCTGAAGCTCGCCCTCGCCGAGGCCAGCTCCGCTCCGTCGGGCGTCGATATGCTCACTTCGAGGGTGTAGTCGCCCGCTGGACAGTCGGCGGATATGGTCCCGGTGTGGGTCTCCGGGTCCGCGTCCACCTGGTACATATAACGGTCCACGCCCAGGCCGTCGCCCTCGCAGGCGTCGGCGTCCACCACATCGGCTCGGAAGATGTAGTCGGTGGTGTCGGCGTCGGCGTCCGGGGCCAGAAACCCGAAGATCAAGGTCAGAACACCCCCGGCGCCCTGCTCGGTGGCAGGAATGGCCAGGCCGATGCTGGGCCCGAGTATCGAGAACTCGGCGCTGGTCGAGGCCACCACGCCATCGGCCTCGGTGGCGATGCTGGCCTCGATGGTGTAGTCGCCGATGGGGCAGCCGGCGGCGATGGTCCCGCTGCGGGTCTCCGGGTCCTCGTCCACCTGGTACATGTAGCGGTCGATGCCCAGGCCGTCGCCCTCGCAGGCGTCGGCGTCCACCACGTCGGCCCGGAAGACGTAGTCGGTGGTGTCCCGGTCGGAGTCGGCCTTCAGAGCGCCGAAGAGCATGGTGACGCTGATTTCGGTGTTCCATGGCGCGAAGCCGGACGGGGAGAGGGCCAGGGCCGCCGACGGGTCAAGGTCTTCCTGGTCCGGCGTGGGCTCAGGAGTGGGTTCGGGAGTAGGCTCCGGCGTGGATTCGGGCGTGGGTTCCGGCGTGGGCTCAGGTGCCGGTGCGGCCACCGTAAAGCTCGCGCTGGCCGAGGCCAACTCCACGTTGTCAGCAGAGGAGATGCTGGCCCGCAGGGTGTAGTCGCCGGCTGGACAGTCGGCGGATATGGTCCCCGTGCGGGTCTCCGGGTCCTCGTCCACCTGGTGGATGTAGCGGTCCACGCCCAGGCCGTAGCCCCCGGCCTGGTCCTCGCACCCGTCGGCGTCCCCGTCCTCCGAGCCCTTCACGTCGGCCCGGAAGACGTAATCCTTGGTTGCGGTGTCGGCGTCGGACTCCAGGCCGCTGAAGCTCATGGTGACGGCGATGGTCGCGCCCTCCTCCACGGTGTTGGAGGAGAGGCTGACCGCCACCGACGGCGACGACTGGGCCTGGGCCTGGGTCGCGTAGGGCAACGGCACGCCGGAGAGAACGACGAGCGCGAACGCTCCCAGGGCGGCAAGAACGGCAAAGGGCAGTTGGCGTTTCACGGTGCTAACCTCACTTCAGGCAGTTCAAAGGCTGGATGGCGGGCAGGGACGTGGCCCGGAAGGCAAAGGGAGACCGCCCGGTCTGCCGTACGCGTTCAGGAACGGGAACTCCGAGCAAGCGGAACTACGGGGGAAGTAGACGGTGCGAAGGAAGGGGACAGCCGGGGCTGGGGGACTATCCGGTGACGATATTCGTCTGGGGGGAGTAGAAGGATTGCGTTCGTCGAGGCGCGTCCTCACGGCGGCGGATACCGCCGGTGCGCTCTTCGACGCTACTGCAACTTGTATCCTATGCGGAAGGCAGACCACTACAACCCCTCTAACGGGCAACATAGGCCAGGCGCTCCGGGCAGGTGACATCGGACGGCGCTCCAGCCCTGTACAGTCTAGACGATGCGTGTGAGATAGGTGTGATTATTAACCCCAATATCCGTGACGTATTGTGAGGGTTTGGTCAATCCGGTACAATTGGTACTTGTGACACCGGCGGGCCCAGGGCGTCCGCAGTCCGGGTCAGGGAGGGCAGATGCAGGAAGCCGACGAGCACCGGCGGGAGATGGCGGCGCTGCGGGAGCGGCTGACCCGGTTGAGCGAGGCCAGCCTGCGGGTCAGCGAGAGCCTGGACCCGGACACGGTGCTGCAGGAGGTCATGGACAGCGCCCGGTCGCTGACCGGCGCCCGGTTCGGCGGGATTATGGCCTTCGACGAATCGGGGCAACTGCTGGAGTTCATCACCTCCGGTATGCCTCCCGAAGAGCAGCAGCGGATGCTGGACCTGCCGGAGGGTCCGGCGCTCTACGAGTACTTCAGCTCGATTCAGGGATCTCTGAGATTCGGGGACGTCGCCAGCCAGATGCGGTCTTTGGGCTTTCCCGACCTGCCGATCCGGACCCTGCTGGGAGCGCCGATGCGGCACCGGGGCGAGCACGTGGGCAATCTCTACGTGGCCGAGAAGGAAGGGGGCCGGGAGTTCAGCCGGGAAGACGAGGAGACGCTGGTGATGTTCGCCTCCCAGGCGGCGCTGGTGGTGGTCAACGCCCGCCGGCACCGGGAGGAACAGCGGGCCCGGGCCGACCTGGAGGCGCTGGTCAACACCTCGCCGGTGGGCGTCCTGGTGTTCGACGCCGCCACCGGGGCCTTGGCGTCGCTGAACCGGGAGGCGCGAAGGATCGTCAACGACCTGCAGACGCCGGGCCGCCCCCTGGAGCAGCTCCTGGGCGTACTGACCTTCCGGCGGGCCGACGGGCGGGAGATTTCCCTGGCGGAGTTCCCCCTGGCCCAGGCGCTGCGCGCCGGGGAGACGGTGCGCGCCGAGGAGATCGTCATCCAGATCCCCGACGGGCGGAGCGTCACCACCCTGGTCAACGCCACGCCGATCCACTCGGAGGAGGGCCGGGTCGAGTCGGTGGTGGTGACCCTGCAGGACCTGACGCCCCTGGAGGACCTGGAGCGGCTGCGGGCCGAGTTCCTGGGCATGGTCAGCCACGAGCTGCAAACGCCGCTGGCCTCCATACGGGGCTCGGCGGCCACCCTGCTGGACGACGAGGCCGACCTGGACCCCGCCGAGATGCGCCAGTTCCACCGGATCATCCAACGGGAGGCCAGCCGGATGCGGGCCCTGATCAGCGACCTGCTGGACGTGGCGCGCATCGAGACGGGCACGCTGCCGGTGGCTCCGGGACCGGCGGAGCTGGCCGCCCTGGTGGACGAGGCCAGGAACGCCTTCCTGAGCGCCGGGGGCGGGAACCGGCTCCGCATCGAGCTGGCGCCGGACCTGCCCTGGGTCCTGGCGGACCGGCGGCGCATCGTCCAGGTCCTGGGCAACCTCCTGGCCAACGCCGCCGCGCACTCGCCGGAGTCGTCCGCCATCCGGGTGATCGCCGCGCGGGAGGACATTCACGTCGCAGTCTCCGTCATAGACGAGGGCCGGGGCGTGGCGGCGGAGCGCCTGCCCCACCTGTTCCGGAAGTTCTCCCGCAGCGAAGGCGAGGACCAGGGGCGCGGTCTGGGGGGTTCGGGGCTGGGCCTGGCCATCTGCAAGGGGATCGTGGAGGCTCACGGGGGCCGCATCTGGGCCGAGAGCGACGGAGAGGGCCTGGGGGCGCGGTTCACCTTCACCATTCCGGTGGTGCTGGAGGCCGGGACCGGCGCGGCCCCCGCCCGGCGCTCCGGCCGCCGCCAGGGGCCGGAGCATGAGCAGCAGCGCATTCTCGTCGTGGACGACGACCCCCAGGCGCTCCGGCAGGTCCGCGACGCCCTCGCCAAGTTGGGCTACGCGCCGGTAGTGACCGCCGACCCGGAGGAGGTGTACCGCCTCATCGAGGCGGAGCAGCCCCACCTGGTGCTGTTGGACCTGATGCTGCCGGGGACCGACGGGATCGAGCTGATGCAGGGCATTTTCGAAATTGCCGACCTGCCGGTCATCTTCCTGTCGGTGTACGGCCAGGACGAGGTCATCGCCCGGGCCTTCGACACCGGGGCCGCCGATTACGTGGTCAAGCCCTTCTCGCCCACGGAGCTGGCGGCGCGGATCCGGGCGGCCCTGCGCCGGCGGGAGGCCGCCGCCCGGCCCGAACCCACGGGACCCTATGTGCTGGGCGAGTTGACCATCGACTACGCCGGACGCCGGGTGAGCCTTGCCGGCCGTCCGGTCCGGTTGACCGCCATCGAGCACCAGCTGCTGGTCGAGCTTTCGGTCCACGCCGGTCTGGTGCTGACCCACGAGCATCTGCTGCGACGGGTCTGGGGCCTGGGCAGCTCCGGCGACTCGCGGCCGGTGCGCACCGCCGTAAAGAACCTCCGCCGCAAGCTGGGCGACGACGCGAGCAGCCCCACCTACATCTTCACCGAGCTCCGCGTCGGCTACCGCATGGCGACGGGGGAGACGCCGGAAGGGGAGGAGCCGGAGATGGCATGACCGCGGCCGACCCGCTTCCAGGTGCCGGCCAAGCCGCCTTCGGGCATCCCGGCCTGGCGGCTGCCTCCACAAACCGGAAGCCCCCGCTGTGTCAGCGGGGGCTTCTGCGGAACTCCATCCGCCGCCGGGGTGGCTGGCCGACCGTTTCACGGCGGCTTTCGCCGCCGGGCCTATGGCTGCTTACAATGCCAATTTGAAGGTAATGGCGAAAGTTCTTGATTTTATACAGTTAGGTGGCCCAGGCGCAGCGGTACAGCCGGTAGTTGCGCACGTCGTCCGCTGGGTCGGGGGCCGTCCAGTTGAGTTCCATCGTTCCTGCGGACCCGCGGTACCGGCCGGTCAGCTCCGTGGGTTGTCCCGGCACGCCGACGGCGACCGCTGCGGCCGTCAGCCTGGCTACGTCCGAGAAGTAGGTCCGCGCGTCATCGTAGTGGGCCTGCACCCGGTAGGTGTAGTTGACGCCCGGCCGCAGGGTGGTGTCCCGGTAGGAGGTTTGGGTGGCGTCAATGGTGAACTGTCGCCGGCAACCTTCCCGGCCGCAGGGCGTATCGCTGCGCAGCAGCGTGTAGGAGCGCGCGTCGCCGGCGACGGCGTGCCACGCCACCACCGCCGTGGAGCCTTCCTGCCCCACGGTGGGCGTGTCCGGCTTGATGGGGATGAAGCCCAGGGCGTCCCGCTCCGGCAGTGGGCTTCCTTGGGAGCGGTGGCCCGGGTCAGCTACCGACGGAACGCTGGTACCAGTTCCCCAGAGGATACCCGTTACTACATTTGCAGCTATCCGGCGGACGCGACAACACTGCTGACAGCGGCGCGAAGCCACTGGGGCATCGAGAACAGCCTGCATTGGGTGTTGGACATGGCCTTCGACGAGGATCACAGCCGGGTGAGGACGGGTCATGCCGACCAGAATCTGGCGGTGATGCGACACCTGGCGCTGAACCTCCTCAAGCAGGAACGCACCGCCAAGGTCGGTATCAAAGCCAAACGCAAAAAGGCAGGTTGGGACTTCGATTACCTCCTCAAAGTCCTATCCCTTTGAAATGCGATTGCCCTGCTTGATCGATGGTTTCGGCCCTAGCCAGGCGGAGTTCGGTTACCAGCCGGTCCTGGAAGGTTCCGGCGGCCCGTTCCACACGGCCTTTCGCTTGCGGCGACCGGGCGAAGATCTGCTGGATGCCCCGTTCCACCATGGCGCGGCTGAAGTGGGTAGCCTCCACCGGCGGCTGGATGTGTCTGGGCTTGCCGGAAAACTTGAACACGACGCGGCGGTCGCCGTAGAGGGCAACGGGTCGTCCCCAGCGTTCGATCAGGCCCTGCATCAGGTCGAAGTAGCCACGGGTGTCCTCCTCGGGACTAAACACGGCGTTGACCACAGCGCTGGTGGCGTCGTCCACCGCCAGTAGCAGGGTGAATTGGGGACCGTCATCGCCCAGCCACCGGTGGAAACTGCCGTCGATCTGCACCAGCATCCCAGCCTGGGGCATCCGTTGCCTTCGCACCCGGTGCTTGGGCGGACGCCGGTGGCGCGGGCTGGGGATGCCTGCCTTGGTCAGGATACGGCGCACGGTGGGCCGGCTCAGGTCGATGTCCTCCCGGTCCCTGAGCAACTCGGTGAGAGTGGTTGGCGCCGGCGTAGGTGGTGCTGGCCAGCTGCACCACCGCGTTGGCCTCGTCGTCAGCAACGGCATTGCGTGGTTTATGGCCACGGTTCCCGTGGGCAAGTGCGGTGGCGCCTTCCCTCCGATAGGCCGCCAGAAGTCGCCAGGCATGGCGTTCACTCACCCCCAGGATCTCGGCGGCCTGGGCTACCGGTAGCTGGTGTTCGAGTACTGAGTTGAGCACGTGGAGTCTCGTCTGTTCTAGCTGGTTCAATGTCACGCCCTTCATGGGACTGACATTTTCCCTGACCAGTTAGCTACTGACCGAATCGTAGACCATCGACATATCGTGGCCTAAAGACCCCGAACAGTGACATCCAGGGCCATGTTTGCCACACCTCCCCACAACTCGATCTTACGGTCAGCGTAGCATTTGTAGGCCTTTCGCTAATACAACTTACAATACTGATTTGAACCAGTACTAGTCGCTTGTATGCGCAAACTGCTCGTCACCCTCAACTCCATGCTCAAGCATGGTTGCCCGTGGCGTGACATGAGCCCAGCAGTAGTTGATTGTTCCTCTCGACATTCAAGACGGTTGCTACTGGATGGACGGCGCCGCCGATGTGGCGGAGACCAGCTACGCCCCCTTTCAGAGTGAGCCCGACGCCGCGCCGGTGCGGCTCATCGTCCGGAGGGTGAAGCCCACGCCCGGTTCCCAGCTAGCCCTCTTCGCTGCCTACAGCTATCACGCCTTCATCAACGACCGCGAGGGCGACACGCTGGATCTGGAGGCCGACCATCGCCGCCACGCCGAGATCGAGAACGCCATCCGCGACCTCAAGTACGGCGTGGGGCTCAACCATCTCCCCTCGGGACGCTTCCCCGCCAATGGTGCCTGGCTGGCCGTCCAGAGCCTGCCCCGTACTCGAAACGGGGTCATGGTCCACAACCTGGCACGTTGGACCGCACGTATCGGTCTGGGCGAGGCGTTGGTAACCACCAAAACCCTTCGGAGACGCTTCTTCTCCCTGGCGGGACGGCTCACCCGCAAGGCCCGGCGCCTCACCCTGCATCTACCCCAGGGCTGGCCCTGGCAAAACCAATTCAGCTCCGCCCTGGCGAGATTGCGCGCCCTGCCACTCCCTACCTGACGGCGTCCGACCCGTCCGCCGCACTACCCAACCGCCAGGCGGTTTTGCGCCAGGTCGGTCCCGGAGTGTCTCCTGCTGCAAGCTGGCTGCCGATCTCACCCGCCACCAGCGCTGCGGGCCTTCAGAAATCACCTTCGCGCGGCAGTCCCACCCCGCACCCGTCTAAATCTATCGGGATCAAATCCCTGTAGTCTCATTCCCGCGCCGCTCATCTCTGGTCTGACCGACACAGCCATATCCCTTCGGTGGATTCGGGTTTAGAAACAAATGGGGGAGACATCTTAAAGCTCCCAGCCAATCATTCGGAACGCCGTTCTCGGAAACGGAGGTGCCGCTCCCCTCCGAGCTAACCTAAGCATTCTGAGGCTAGGTCTGGGAATTCTTGACGTATCCTGCTAATCACCTTGGCGACCCGTTCGGGGGCCGTCCAATTCAATGCTTCCCTAGCTTTGTGGTCATCGCCAGATAGGACTTGCCAATCGCCCGCGTCTTCGTTCAAGGCATCCTTCGTGCCTTGTTCAATGAGGGTGTGGAAGCACACGGCTCGTTGTGATGGGCTAATTGCAGGATTATGTACATTGTTCAACGCAGCGTTCCACGCGATTTCACTCAGGTGTATGAAATTGACCCCTCTAAGCAATTCCTCGGCATCATGGCCGACACGTTCATGTACGACGCGCAGGTAGTTCCTGATACGTTCTTCAACGACATTTGCGGATCTGCCGTTTTCCTGTTGCATAGTGGCCTCAAGAGCGAGCAATTTGGGACTGGATCTTCATCCCACGGACTGAAAAACCGATTCCTTCACTACCTTGCGGAAATGCCTCACGGTTGCGCATGTGGGAAATACCCTGATATGACGGTCGCGACCCACCACCACTTCTATGCGACGGACTCGGGCCAGTAATCGGGTTTAGGTCCGTCGTCATCGATGTAGGACACGACTTGGTGCAACCATTTGGACAAAGGCTGGGGGAATCTGCTCCATTCGCCCAGCCGCGCGTAGTGAAGTGCTTCTGCCCATATCTGGCTACGTTCGCGTTCCGACAGTCTGGATGAAGACGCGATAAATGCCTTGGCTGCGTCAACTGCTTCGAGATCCATTTCTTCAACCTTTATTTTTTGCCCCAGCATTCTACCGTGTCGTCAGTTCTTATGGCACAGGTGTAAGAAGGTGCGGCGTTTACTGAAATAAAATTGCCGGCCGGCGGCTTAAGCTTTCCATCCTCGGGGTCTCCCCAACAATCGATAGACTGATCGGTTCGAATGCCACATGTGTGAAACGATCCCGCACTGATCGCAGTGAACGAACCTGTCGGGGAGGTGAGTTGCCCGTCATCCCCGTGTCCCCAGCAGACGACTGTTTCGTCAATTCTCAAGCCGCACGCGTGCCGGGAACCCGTGGCAACCGCACTATACCTGCCTGGCGGTGGGAATAAAGCTTGCCCTTGAATGTCCGTACCCCAACAGGCGACGGAGTGGTCGTTGCGTACGCCGCATGCTTGTCCATATCCTCCACTGATTGATTTTAATCTCCCAAACTCGGCGACGACTGTAGGTGGTGTCGGTTTTCCCAGGCCACCCGAGTTCCAGCATACCACTGCGTCGTCATCTCTTATGGCGCAGGTGAATTGCCTGAATATGTCCGTGGCGACCTCCTTGAATCTGCCGCGGGGTGGCGAAATTCCGGCAAACGGAGTTCCAATGCCTTCGAGTCGCCAGCAGGTAATTGAACGATCTCTTCTGATTGCGCAAATGTCGCCTATTCCAGCGTCGACAGATCGGAATGTACCCCTAGGAATTGGCTCCCACATAGTGCCTACACCCCAGCACTCTATCGTGCGGTCGCTCCGCACCCCGCAAGCGTAACCCAATTCCCCACTTACCGATTCGAATGAGCCTTCCGGAGGCTTGACAGGAGATCCACAGGCGACGAGGAATAAGGCTGCCATCAACATTCCAACAACGCGCTCAACGAACCGGAGATTACTCTGAGGAGCAGAGTCAGTGTGGTTTTTATCTTGAGGTGTCAATTTTCAGATTGATTAGGCCGGCATTTTCACGGTCATTCGTCCACTCTGGGGGCGCGGTAGTTTGACAAATATCAGGTCATTGTAGGTCGGTCAATCACCTCCTTCGTTGCTGAGCAGGGCGCGGTGTGGCGACAGTCTTTCCCGGTAGGGGTCGATTCCGGTAGGGGGCAGGATCTACGCTAAGGTGAAAGGCGCCGGTTGAGTGTGCGATAGACGGTTAGTCGTGAGACGGAGAAGAGCTCGGCGAGATCGCTGATGGAATACTCGCCGGTGGCATGCATGCGGCAGAGTTCCCGCTGCTGTCGGTCGGACAGTTTGGGCTGCTTGCCGCGTAATTTCCCTTTGGCACGGGCGATGGCCATGCCCTCGCGGGTGCGCATGCGGATGAGATCGGCTTCGAACTCGGCGAAGGTGGCGAGGATATTGAAGAACAGCTTTCCCATGGGATCGCCCGGGTCGTAGAGCGCCCGTCCGAGGGCCAGTTTCACGCCGCGTTCCTGAAGCCGGTCGGCGATGGCGCGCGCATCTGGGACGGACCTGGCCAGCCGGTCGAGTTTCGGCACGACCAGCGTGTCGCCTGCGCGCACGGCGGCGAGGGCCTGGTCGAGGCCGTGATCGGTGTAGATGCGATCCTCGACGACGCCCAGCTCCAGGAGCGCCTGGCGCTGGGCCGCCGGATCCTGCCGGTCGGTGGAACAAGGGGCGTATCCGATGAAGGTTGCCGTCATGGGGGGAAGTGTACGGATAGGGTCCCGCTTCCGCAATTGCCTCCGTACCATTCATATGAGACGCTCCTGGCTCCGGTTTGGCGGGGGTTGGGGCGACGGACTGCGCCGTCCGCTGGACGATCCCCTTACGGACAGCGCCGCGCCTGCCGATATGAATGGATAACGGAGCGGTGGAACATGCCGAGACGAAGCATCTGGAGCGCGCGCCAGCGCGCGGCCCTGTTCGATCTGCCCACGGACGAAGCCACCCTGCTGCGCCATTACACGCTGTCCGACGACGACATCGAGCAGATCCGGGTGCGGCGCGGGGGACACAACCGGCTGGGCTTCGCGCTCCAGCTTTGCGCCTTTCGATATCGGCCTGCTAAGCCACAGTCCGAGCTGAACCCCGTTTTGCCGGCTGCACAAGGGCGGGCAACAGTCGAAAAGCCCGCACCGTTGAGGTCGTCCTACAGACGCTCCAGTAACTTTGCAATCTGATCGGTGTGGTTCATGTCAGATTCCCACTCGCAGATCACACTGTGTTCGTCGATGACAACTGCGGGCCTTTTCCCGTCTGACGGGTCTTTGACGTACCTCTCTCCATCGAGAGTGGACATGCCTAGCTCAATGCCTACTCGTCGATCAGGGTCGTTCAGGACCGCGAACGGAAGCTGCTCTTTCTCGACCCACTGGCGTGCAGCATCCAAGCTTCCGTCATGGATTCCGAACAGCACGACGTTCCTCTCGGTGAACTCGGCAGCATGCTCTCGGTACCCAAGAGCCATGCGGGTTCAATTACCACCGCCCGGACTCGTGAAGAAGTACAGCAGGACCTTTTGTCCGCGAAGACTGCTAAGGGATATCGTCTGTCCATCGCTGGACTGAAGTGTGAAATCGGAAATCGTCTTCCCGATGTAAGTTTCCATCATTGCCGTCCTTTCCGGTGAGACTTAACCCCAATCCACCGAAGATGTGAGTGTCGCGGGGTACTGACGGGGTAAGAAAGTGCTCCTGTGCTTCGGGGATAATGGTTTCTGACACACGAAACCAGCCCGAAACGAGGAGCACCCAAAAGATGCTACCACTTGAGCAGCCCGACCGCATCCAAATCGCCTTTGATGACCACCGTCTGGTGGCTAATGCTGGGTTGCTCCTTCCGGTCACCCTGGCCCAGCGCCTGGGTCTGCGTGAACTCGTCGACAACCACGTTGACCTCGGAGATGCGCTGGGTCGGGCCAATGCAGGAGACAAGCTGCTGACCCTGGTGGCATCGGCGCTGGTCGGTGGTCCTCCTGTGGCGGACATCGACGATGCCGACGCGCTGCGCGCTGGCAGTACCGACAGTGTGCTGGGTTGTGTGGTCAAGGCGCCATCCACGCTGGGGACATTCCTGCGCAGCTTCCGGTGGGGCCACGTGCGGCAGCTGGACCGGGTGGGACGTGAGGCGCTGGCGAGAGCCTGGGCGGCTGGAGCGGGACCGGGCAATGATCCGTTGACCATCGACCTGGACTCCACCGTCTGCGAGACCTATGGCTTGGCCAAGGAGGGCGCGCAGCGCCACAACCATGCCGGCCAGCGCGGCTATCACCCGCTCCTCGCCGTCGCTGCTGGCACCGGAGACGTGCTGATGGCGCGGCTGCGCCAGGGTAGAGCCAACACCGCTCGGGGTGCTGCCCACTTCCTGCGCGAGACGGTGAGCCGCGTACGTTACGCCGGAGCCACCGGAGAACTCACCATGCGGGCCGACAGCGGCTTCTACAACCACGACATCGTCGCCGTCTGCCGCAAGGCGAAGGTCCGCTACTCCATCACTGCCCGACAGCACCAGAGCCTGCGCAGTATCATCGAGGCCATTCCCGAGGCGGAGTGGACGCCCATCCCGTACTGGATGGAGGGCGCCGCCGATGTGGCCGAGACAACTTATACCCCCTTCAAGCATGAGCCCGACGCCACAGCCGTGCGGCTCATTGTCCGGCGGGTCAAGCCCACGCCCGGCTCCCAACTTGCCCTCTTCGCCACCTACAGCTATCACGCCTTCATCACTGACCGAGACGGCGACACCCTAGGCCTGGAGGCCGACCATCGCCGCCACGCCGAGATCGAGAACGTCATCCGCGACCTCAAGTACGGGGTGGGGCTCAACCATCTCCCCTCAGGACGCTTCCCCGCTAACGGCGCCTGGCTGGCCGTCCAAGTGCTGGCCCACAACTTGGCGCGCTGGACCACGCGCCTCGGGCTGGGTGAGCCGGTGATGACCACCAAGATCCTCAGGCGGCGCTTCTTCTCCCTGGCCGGACGCCTCACCCGCAAGGCACGCCGCCTCACTTTGCATCTGCCACAGGGCTGGCCCTGGCAAAACCAGTTCAGCCGCGCCCTGGCCCGATTGCGCGCCCTGCCACTCCCTTCCTGACATCGCACACCGCGTCTGACTGTCCGCCAGCATTCCCGACCGATGGACTGTCTCGCGCCAGCCTGAGCCACGGGTGCCTACCGCTGCAATCTGCCCCCGATCGCGCCCGTCGCCGGGGCTGCGGCCGGTCAAAATCCCCTCCTCGTCACTGACACAATCACCGCCAGCGCCAATCCGTCGGTATCAACGCCCTGCCGGACCCTCCCTTCACGTTTCGTCCCCAGTCTGACCACCTCGACCCCGTCCCATCGGTGGATTCGGGCTTACGCTGATGGTGGGAATAGGGCAACTGGACCCGCCAGGCCCGCACCAACACCGATATGGCCAGGACACGACGCTCCAGAATAGCCACCGTGAGCAGGGCCAGATTGGTCCGACGGGTCGCGCGCACCTGCGGCAGAGAGTAGTTCAGAAGTGTGGCGATGCAGTGATATCATGACATGGTCCGCCTCCCCTGGTAGAACGGTGGTTAGTAACCCGTTCCTTACCCGGAGAGGCCGACCTGTTTCAACCCCTTATCTCAAACTGGGTACGCGTGAGGGTTGGTGGCCCGGGTGTTGCCAGATGGCTCGCCCGGGCCGTTTTTGTTGTGGAATCTTGGAACTGGGTTGGTGTTCTGTTGGTCGGCCGTTAGGTTTCCACAACTATGTTAAGAGTCTTGGTTCTGAAGTCGCAGGATCGGCACTCTTGGGCGCTTGGCACGAATAACGCCGGTTCGTCGCTGGTTAACACATTGAAGAGGCGCTGGCTCTGTTCGGCTGTCTAATAGTTGGGAATGTAATTCCAACCGCACATACTCAATCCACCTCGTTGAATTGGAGCGTGTCGTTAAGAGCCGACGTCCCTTGGTTCACCACTGGGTCGCTGTCCGTCCTCTCAAGAAGGGCCGTTCCCGTAGTGGCCGGAGTGGTCGCAGCAAAAAGCGGTAGGTTTCCTCTCGCCGATGTACGCCATGGTTAGGTTTGGGCAATGAGGTCGTGGCTCGGTTTGCGCCATGGCCTCATTTTCGTAGGTCCCACGGTTTCGGTCAACCCGACACGGCGACTCATCCACTGGGCGCCCTTGCTCGATTGTTAGGCTCCCGAAAGGCGTTTGGCCGTTGCCGGAACGTCGCGGGCGCCCACGACGGAAGCCTCGCTGACTTCTGAACGTTGGACGCGCCGGTTCAGTGTGAGCCGGCGCGTCTTCCACGTCAACTGCTATGGTGCGCGCTTGGGTTCGCGCGGTGTCGCACAACTATCTCGCACGATTCCAGTTAGTCGGTCCCTGCGCAAGGTCCTTGGCCCCTCTTCGCTGTTTCTAACTCCTGCAACACCGTGTTGCGCTGCCCGTTAGCTGCCATAAAACGGTCGGGACCACCGGCTTCGTCTACTAGACAGGCCAGAATGTGCGCTTCCCGGTCCTCCGTGTTGTCGGCGCAGTAATTCCGGAGCGCGGCGAATGCCGCGCGTTCCGCCTCCCGTTCTTTCATGACCTCTTCGGTCAGCGGTCTGTCGGCTGCAGGCTCTGTGTTCAACATTCCCTCGTCCGGGGTCGCTCGCGCTCCTCTCCAGATGCAGGCTATCTCCTCGTACGGTGCGTCCGTCTCGCTGTTTTCCAGCATGTACAGTGCCAGCTCTCCGGCTTCGCCCAGACATCCGTTCAGCATTCTCCGTTCGGTCCCTTCTGTGAATCGGAGGTGGTCCATTACGTCTTCGTCGCTTCGCACGGCGTTGGGGAAGCAGTTCTGTTCGTCCTCACTCAGAGACTCAAAGAACCAGTTCTCCCGATCGTCTCGCGGGTCGATCCCTTCCGGTGTCCACACGCTTCGGTCGGGTCTCGTCGCCTCGTTGCTATCCGGCGATGCCGTCGGCTCCGTTGTTGCGAGTTGTGGCCGGCTTGGGTTGTGTCCTTGCACTGACCTCGTCGGTCTCTCGCTCCTCGTCGGCACCAGTGGGGGGCTGCTATATTCGTCGTTTCGGGTTCCGGCGCAGTTCCCATTTGGCCGCTTTGTTGTTGGATGCCTTCTTCCGTCGGGATTACTCGGTTCAATTCGCGTGTCTCTGTCGTCCGCGTTTCGATCTTTACGATCGGTTGCGGCGCTGGGCCGGTGTAGCCTTCCTGTGTCGGCTGTTGCGTTGGTATTGTTGAAGCCGCCTGTTGGGTGGAGCACGCTGCTGTCAGAACTGCTGCCGTCAGGTAGACGATCGGCATCACGACGATTCGCACATTGCCTCCGAGAATTCCCCTTGCATCGCGTTTGCTCCCTCGCCCGTCACGCCCGCAACTCTGAAGCAGTAGCTATCGTTGCGAAACACTACGAACCTGACCAGGCAGCAGTACGACCTCTTTTCTTCGTCGATCGTGTATGTGGTTTCGAAGGTCTCCGACTTCACATGCACTTTGAGCGAGTCGTAGCTTAGATCCGCGTCAAAGTTGATCGTCACCCATTTATCGCCTTCTTTTCTCGTCACGTCTGTTATGGTCGGCGCTGGCGGAGGTGTCGCCGGAGGGAGGGTGATTGTTGCTTCTGCCGGCGTGCCGTCGGGCATATAGGTTCTTTTCGGCGTCACCCTGAAGTGGTAGGTCTGGCCCATCTCCAGCCTGGGAGGGTAGGCCTCGAACGGGTCCTTCGCCCTGCCCATGCGCGTTGCCACCCCGATGGTTCGGGCTTCGCTGTACTGCTCATTTTCCTTGCGCCATTGGATGGCCACCGAATCTTGGCGTGTGCCGATCGACGATTCCTGCCCCGGGGCTTTGTTCCATTTCACCCTCACGTAGCCGGGTTGTCCGCCTCGCGGCTCGTACACTCTCAGGTTTTGCACGGCGCCCAGTTCTCGGTACGCGTAGGTGTTCAGGGTCTTCGGCGCGCTCGGCGGTCCGTGGTTCCCGTACTGGTCAACCGCTTGGACCCGCACAGTCACCCTTGCGCCCGGTGCGAATCCTCCGACTCCCTCGCCTCCGATGATGACGGAGTGGCTGCGACCTCTGAATGAGTCCGAGAAGGGTACCTCCCACCCGTCCGCCGGGAAGCCGCCGTTCCCGCCCTCAACGAGCACGCGGTAGTGCGCTGCTCCTGGCACGGCCTTCCACCATACGGCGATGTGGAACGGCCCCATCTCGTCGGCCATCATGCTGGTCACCGCCAGGTCTGCCTGCTCGGTGCCGGTTAGGGGGTCGGCGACTCTGTCCGGCGGTAGGTCGTGGGCGGCGCCGGGCATGTTGTACTTGATGGGGCTATTTTGTTGGGTGTCGCCTCCGCCGTTGCCCGGGTTTTGCCCCTGCTGTTGGTTGTTGCCTGGCGTCGTGGTTCCGGGGACACACTGTGGTGCCGTTTGTTGGGGCGTGGGCTGTTGCGTCGTCGGCACTGGGTCTTCGGAGCTGGTGTACCCGAAGGTGGTCCGACCCGTCGGTGATGCGTTCCTCCGGCATTCGTCCACCATGTCGACATCAAAACCTATGCCGCCGATCTCGTCCCGGCAGTTCGTCGCGTACAGTGTGGTTGTCCCGCTCCCTTTAGTGAGATTGACCGCTTGGCTGGCTCCACTACACACAGCGTCTGCTTCTGATCCGCCGAGAGCTGTGTTCGCATCTGGGGTTATGACCAGTTGTCCTTCGTACGGTCCCCTGAACTCAAAGCTGGTGGTCTGTTCCGGCAGCAGGGAAGTTGGGCCGGCGATCCTCATGCCGAGTTCGTCGCTGCCGGTCGCCATCTCGCTGTAGTGGCAGCCTTGTGCGTGGGCCAGTCTGCCGTCCTGCAGCCCACTGGTGCTCGTCATGGCGATCGCAACTAGTGTTACGACGACGAGCCCGAGCGGTACGAGAGAGATAAAGCGTCTTTGCCGTCCCACGATGGCCCTCCTTTCGTCCGGCGTTCCCCGTTTTCATTCCTTCAGGTCAGTCGGACGGTTTCGTCCGACTTTATGATGGCAGGGTAGTGAAACGGTCAGGTAGGGCTTTCCGTGGAAATGGCGCGATATCGCTGTTGGGTGGTGGGAGTCCTCTTTTTGGGATTCCCCGCGCCAGCGCTCGTATACGTCCGTTGGCCGCGCAGTTTTTACTATTCACTCATTGGGAATCCGAGACGTGGCGCCCGGTTGGGTTCCGGGGCTCTCCCAAATGTTGGCGTTTCTCTTACGCCACCTTGTGTCCGGTCTTTGTTCGCCGGGCGTTTTATCACGCACTCGGCCTGTTCTTGTTCCGGTGACCGGCTCATCGTCCCCTGATTAAAGTTATTGTGGCGATGTATGCTCGCTCGGCTCGGTCAACTTGCAGGTAGTTTCCGCACACGTATTCTGCCACCGCTAACCCCACGGACGTTTGCTGTGCGGTGAAAACGGCGTCCGGGTCGTAGTCGGCCGAGTGTCGCCTTCCTTGTAGAAAGCTGAAGTTGTCGCTAAAATCGCGCGTTTCCTCGGAAAGCTCGTTTCGATGGCTTCTCAGTTCCCGTTCTGCGGTTCTGTGATCCAGGCCGCGATACACTCGCGTCCAGGCCGTCGCAGTTATAGGGTTGTTTATCGGCCCGATCAATGCGTCCGCGTTGCTGGCCGCCAGCGCGTGAAATAACGCGTAGTACGTGTTGCTGACAGCCCGTCTAATGTCTTCCGCCGTCGGTGGGTCTCCTGTCCCCCCAAGGTTCAGCAGTTTCTCTCCACCTCGGATGAGATTTCGCCAATCGATGGGTGTCGGTGACCCGATTGTGGGTTGTGTCATCGCGGGAATTCGCCTCGGTTTGAGTAGGAGATCGCCGGGATCGGCCAGACTCCAGCGTGTTCGAACATCGGTCGTATCGCTCGGTTGAACTCTAGGATCTTGCGGGGCTCCAGCTCAGGGTGTTCGTCCTCAAGGATCACGTTGACATGAATGTATTCTTCGTCGTCCGGGCCTGGCAGTTTCTCCACTTCCACGTCGCTGATCGTGAACCGTTCGGACAGGTGGTTGGGTAGTTCCGTCCGTACGATCCGCGCGGCCTCCTTGAGTATGTCCGTGTCCGTCGTCATGGCTTTCACCTCTTTCGCGACTGTCATTTGTCAAACAGAATGCGCATCTGGCACCTTGGTTCGCAGTTCCTTCGCTACGTGCTGCAGCACGGTGCTTACGCTTTCTTCGTCAGTGCCGTCAAACCATTCGACGAAGTCGTGAACGCTCGCGCCTGCTGCCAGGTTCTCGAAAAGGGCGTACACCGGCAGTCGGGTATCTTTGAAAACCCAGTTCCCGCTCATCCTGCCGGGCACGCTCTCCACGGCCGAGCACGTTGACCAGTCGATCATGGTGTCACCTCTTCGTTTCCTGTCGGCTGTTGCCTCGATTATCGGCGACGACACCATGCGACGCAATTACGTTGGGGCTCCGCGTCGCGGTTGAGCAGCCGAGCCCTTGGCGCTTCGTGGCGGCCGTTGGTCAGAAATCATCGGTGGCAGCTTCAGGCGGTTCGTATTCTCCTTCCAGCGGTTCCGCGCAGTCCAGGTCCGTTATGTCGGAGAAATGGCACCCTTGCGCGATGGGGACGGCCAGCTGCGGATCCGGCGCGGTCACCTTCCGGATCAGCGCGCCTTGGCAAGCGCGTCGTTTGCGCGGTCGGTGTCTGAGTCTGCGGCCACGCTGTTCGATAATTTGCGTCCGTAGTTGGTGCAGACAGTGCTCGGCTTGATCTCCGGCGCTACCTTACCATGCTAGTTTTGGGCTGTTACAATTCGCCCACAACCCCAAACTAACGAAACTTGTTGGAGAGCAATCATGGCTGTTTCCGCCGGTATATCAAATGCGCTGGAACGTAACTGGGGTATGGTGGACCGCGCCATAGACGGGCTGAGTGATGAGACACTGGCGCGCCGGATATCCGACTCCGACAATTCGATCGGTTGGCTTCTCTTCCACATGAGCCGGGTGGTGGACGTTTTCATGAATGCCAGGTTCCAAGGCAAGCCTCAGATATGGATAGAGGGCGGTTGGTGCGAGAAATTCGACCTGAGCGACGACCCGGAGACGACCGGCCAAGGCTGGGACGCGGCGCGCGTGGCAGCGTGGCAGCTTCCCTCCAAGGACGTCCTGGTAGGGTACTACGAGGCCATGAAGGCCTGCTGCCGGGACTATATGTCCTCCGCGACCGACGAGGAGTTGAGCGCTGCCATTAGCCTGAGGCCCGGTGCGGACCCCGAGCCTAAAGAGACCATCATGGGTGTCTTGGTCTTTGACAACATCGTCCACGGGGGGCAGATAGCCTTCCTGCGCGGCCACTTGGAAGGCATGGGCTGGTTCGTCTAGCCCGAATGCAGGCTCCCGGTCAATTTCTACAGGTTTGCCGAAGAGCACGCCTTGAGTTTGCCGTGCTCTTCCTTTCCGTCGGCCTGTCGATGTTCCCCGAGAGAGGCGATGACCTCGAAACCGACTGCTCGTGTCCGGACGACTGGTCAAATTCCTGCAAGCATATCGCTGCCGTCCGGTCCAGGCGATGTCCTGCTGCTGCGCCAGCGCCACCTCGGGGATTGCCGCCCAGCCGACCCGGTATCCGGCTGCCTCTGGTCGTCCTTCAGCATTTGTCCGGTTGCGCCTCTGCTCTAAACCCTGCTAATTTGCTGTTTTCAGCCACGTACAGCGACGTTTGGCAGGTCTGGGGTCTCTCATCCTTTTGCGCAGTTCCGTCGCTCTATGTGGCTGATTTGAGGTTCAGTGGGTATCGTCCGCCGCGGCCTTGGTTCGGCGTGGTCCCCGAATCAGCACGTCGTTAACACCGGGTACGTCTCCCGTTCATACCCGGTATGAGCTTCGCCGGTAGCGGGCGCCGTCCCCTGCAGTCGTGATCCAGCGGGGTCGAAGGTGGGAATTTCGAGCACGTTGATTACCCCAGACAGGCTGCTATGGCTGGACCGACCTGAACGTGTTGACGCAAATCCAAAGCTGACTCGACGGACGTTTCGATGAGGAGTGCTCATTGAACATGGGAACACCCTCGCACCCGGAGGGAGTGCAGCACTGGTCCACATGGCTATATTCGCCCAAAAGCTGGAGGGGCGCCGGAGGAGACAGAATGGTTTCTGGCCGTTCTTCCGAGACTGCTGCGGGTAATGCGGCAGGGGAGACATGGCGGAAAACTTCTTCGCCGACGTCACCGCCGTCAAGCGGGAGGAGTGGTACGGCGGTTTCCGACCGGACATGGAGAGGGGCCCCGCCAAGCCCACTCTTCTGAATTCCGACCCTGGCCGGCTCCGGCGCGCTGGCCTTGCCGAAGCCACGTAGGCGGATGAAATGGAACGCCGCCGCCTAGCGCGTCTATTCCGCCGGCCTGATGTTCTGGTTGTGCCGGAACAAGTTGGCGGGGTCGTATTTCTTCTTCAGCTCCGCCAATCTCGGGTAGTTGGCCCCGTAGGAGGAGCGAACCATGGTGGCGCCATCATCGGCCTCTCTGCCAACGTTATTGACGTAGACCCCGCCAGTGCTGTAGGGCAGCAATTCCTCCCACAGGTCGCGAGTCCACCGGAAGTGGATTTCCGACTCTCCCGGGTCGGCCCAGCGGGCGATGAGCAGGAGGTTATACCTGGCATCCCGGTGGCTGTAGGCTGTGGCATCCTGGGGAACTCGGCTAACGGCGTTCCCTTGCTGCTGAAAGAACAAGAGGTTCCCGGGCGATGATGTGTTGCGATAGCCCTCTATCAGGGCGTCAATGACGCCGTCGCTGATGTCGGTGATGAAGTGGGACTTCTCATAATACTGTTGGTTTTCGGGGGTGAACGAGTCCACCAGGCGTTGCATTTGAACGTATGGCAAGAGGTCAAACTGGGCCATCACGGGCTGGCCCAGCTTCCTCAGGGGTTCCAACGCCTTCTCTCCCTCGACCGGAGACCCATTGTAGCAACCCACTATGCCCACTACCGGCGTGCCGTCCGGCAGGGTAGCCAATGCGCTGACCGTGTTCAATTCGTCGGGGACACCAGCGGCGAACTCGTTGTAAAACTGGAGAATCTCCTTGGCTTGGTCCAAGGGGAAGATGACCATACCAACCGTTACAGGACCCACCGGGTGCAGTTGGTACTCGAAGGAAGTGACTACGCCGAAATTGCCTCCCCCGCCGCGCACCGACCAGAACAGGTCTGGATTCTCGGTTGAGTTAGCGACGCGGAGCTGCCCGTCGGCAGTGACTATATCTACCCCAATCAGGTTGTCCAGGGCCAAGCCATGCTTGCCCCCCAACCAACCCATACCGCCGCCCAGGGTCAGCCCGCCGATGCCGGTGTCGTAGTTGGTGCCGCCGGTGGAGGCCAGTCCGAAGGCCTGGGTCTCCCGGTCAAACTGACCCCACTTGGCGCCGCCTGCAGCTCTGGCGGTGCGTCGTACCGGATCTACGCGGACACTGTTCATCCGGGACAGGTCAATAACCACCCCGTTATCGGCTACGCAGGTGCCAGGGAAGTTGTGACCGCCGCCCCGGACGGACAGCAGCAAATTGTTGTCTCGGGCGAAGTTGACCGCATCGATAACGTCTGCGACTCCGGCGCAATACACCATGAGAGCCGGATGCTTGTCGATATTGGCGTTCCAAACCTTGCGAGATTCGTGGTAGCTGTCATCCCATGGCAGGACCAATTCTCCGCTCAGGTTCCCCCGCAATTCTTCAATTACCGCCTCTCCAAGCATGGAGTTGGTACCGGTCATAGTAGTTACTTGCAAATCCGCCACGGGCTTACCCCTTTTCTGTTACACCTGAACCGACACAGGCCCCCATTTATTGGGTTGAATGGGCCCAGCTTTGCTCGTTTTGGTTTCGACATGCTGGACAGTCCAACCAAGAGCAACCTAGGCTGGGATCTTCTTCGCTGGATATTATCACTGTCGGGATCAGCCCGTCCATCAAGCGGTTATTGATTGAAAGCGTTGCAATTTAAGTGGTTAGGTTAATAATCCGTCATTCAGGCGAAAGCTGGGCTGAAGGCAACGACAATTAGCGAGTGGCTGGGGGAGCAGCTCGTCATCGAAGGTGCCAGCTACCGCGAACGACTGTCGCCACATCGCGCCCTGCTGGGCGCCAAAGGGGGTGATTGACCAAACTACCGCAACCTGATATTCGTCAGAGCACACCGCTCCTAGCGTGGCCGGATGTCCGTGAAAATCGCCGGCCTAATGACCCTGAAAAACCACAGTCGGGGCCCGTTGGGGTCTGGGCCCATTGGGTCCTGGACGTTATCGGCTCTGTTCAGTGAGGCACACCTCGCAGCAGTGGGCCGTTGTTTCTGCGCGAAGAACTCGCTCCGAACTGTGCGCATCAATACATCCGAGGTGCGAGATGGGACCGGTGTCATTTGCGGTTCGTTCAATTTTCGATGCCCCGAGTGCCGTTAGAGCGCCTTGAGGACCTTCGAAGGCTATGCTGATAGAACTCAGCCTTTGCGCGAACTTGATTGCTGTCCGAATTGGTTCAATGGTGCTAAAGTCCCGCTCGGTCAAGAGGCTGGATAGCAGCCCTGCCGTCATCCAATCTCCGGCCCCGGCAGTGTCCTTTATGAAAGCCGGTGGGATCGCAGGCATTTCCACCCATCTATCCCATCCATGCTGAGAACCAGCGCGGAAACGTGTCCCTGATGCGCCCAAAGTTTCGATTGCTAATCGTGTTGACGCTTTGGGGTTCAGATCCCATTGCTTCCCACGGCGGCTAGCCGGACGCGAGAGTTTTACGATATCGCTCATTTCGGCCGCAAGTTTGGCTATAGCCGTGGTTGGGATGGATTGAGGCTCGAAGAAGATGAACAAATCTGCTTCGCGTGCGGCCTCGGCCAAAGTCAGGGTCGCCAGTGTCGCTCGATCGAAAAAGAACCCGTCAAACTGGTCGATGTTCTTAGCTATCGAATCCGCCTTTCTTTTGGAAACCACCGCTTGTTTCGGTAAGCGGATGCCGCACGCGGGGCATACATGAGTGAATTGGTGAGTTCCTTCTGGTGTACCGTGGATGACCTCAACGATAGCTGGCGTGCACAGTCCAGTTACTTTTTCAACGTTTTCCACGTTGACCCCGGCCTTGCTGATACCGCTTACGAGTTGTTGCCCGCGCTGGTCATCGCCCACCCGGGTAAGGAGCGTCACATCGACCCCGAGCGCGGAGGCGAACACTGAAACGTTGCCACAAGTCCCGCCGACTGATTGCCAAAAGTCCTTGTTCCGCAGATCCTTCACGATCAGATCGAGCGGCACATATCCTGCCGTCAGCAGACGGGGGCGTTCCCCTTCACATCGTTTCATATGCCTCGCCTGTGAGCCAGACCTCGAATAGTTCGTTGGGTATGGTGTTGGCTGTCGACTGGTCCAATGTATAGTCGGTCGGTTCCACATGAGCGACGGCAAGGCCGTGATCCAGTGCCGCCAGCAACACCCCTAACGAGAGCAGCTTGCTCGAATGCGCGGACACTACGGTATTGACTTTGCCTATGGGCTGCAGAAACTCTTGGTAGTCCAATGCGAGTTCACTGACTTGCCGATAAATGTCAAAGGGGTCCCGTTCATCCGCGTAGATGAAATCTCTGGGGTTCACGTCCCAAGTGTCGAACAGCAGGGTATGGTATTCGGAGACGATCTCGTCTCCGCGACGGGGATCACGCGACGGGGATGGCAGGAACGGTTTAACTTCGTCGGGGTTCAACAGTTCATAGACTTTACGAAGGACCTCTCTTTGCCGTTCTCCAAGCACTGGAGCCCAGACCGTAATTGGGTCTGGTTGAGCTACGAGTCCTCCTCGTCCGCGAAACGCGCTGAGGTACTCCGCCGTGTCGCCGCCCTCTGAGACCACGCGCTCGTCCACATCGGCGTTCTCACATACGATGCAATGTAGGTTGAAGGTTTCCTTGCCTTGGGAGGCCATCTCATCGTAGATGCTAATCAATGTTCCCAGGAGGGGAAAGGTCACGCTGGTCGGCAGGGCGGTGATGTCGACGATGACATCTGTGAATCCACGTGGCCAACCTTCGGCTGACAATAGTGAGCGTATGCGTCCTGGGTTGACAAGGTTTCCGTTCTGGCTGCGAATTCCGATTTCCTTGAGACGCACAACGTTCGGGAATAAGCCTCGGATGATTCGCTCGTTTTCGGCGGCGTCTGGATTTCGCGGACGGTCCGGCGTATCCAGCGGATTGGTCAACCGGACCAGACAGCAGGTCGCAACCGGGAAGCCAGAGCCGGCGATTGCTGCTGGACCCTCGGTGGTTCGGGGATCAAATCCCCTGCCCACAATCAGAAGGGCTTGGCGCCTCGGGCCGGGTTCGTTGGCCAACCCGGTCCAAAAATTCCTGAAATCTTCGCCGTTGCAAAGAAATCCCGGATCCCACCTCATGCCGATTGCGCCACTCTTAGCCGTTGCTGACGCGAAGGGAGGCCGCTATTGACCCACTCGTAGAGGGTGGATAGCTTCTGTGGTTTGTATCCTCCAAATCCCAAAGGTAATTCGAACGCCGGGCATGCCAGGCGATTGAGGTAGAACACCACGCGGTCCTCATCGCGTCGCCGATCCGTGATGCGAATAGATAGCACGTTGTGTGCCACAGCTGAGGCTAGAGCGTTGAGCAATCTCTTTTCAGCTCCGTCCGAGGATTTGGCAGCTTCAATCAGGGCGTCGCGTTCGGACAGCCGTATGGAAAATCCTGTTACTCCTGGAGTTATTGGAACGTTGGGCCTCCATGACTCTGTCCTGCATAGTTCGCCGACTGCCATGACCAGGTTGTGAACATCTCGCCCATATGGGACAGTGGACCTGATGTCATCCACGTAAGAGTGTGCACGAGTCATGATCAACTTGTCCTGTTCGATAGGCGAAAGTGGGCTCAAGTGGCGGCGTCCCAATTTGCCTGTATTAAGCAGGAACTCAAAAAAGTCGCCTGATAGCGACAGGAATTGCTCTACGTTCGTCGACGCAAGGTGGGCTATCCGCCTGGAGCCGTAGTAGAAAGGCAGATCATGGCGGTGGGCCACGAACATGTGCGCGGCCTCCAGGGTGTCCGTTCCCGGGCTCTCCACCTCGGTTGGCGATAAAGCTTCGAAGGTAAACTCCATCTGCAACTTTCGGATTCTACGTTCCATCAAGATTTGTAGTTGAGCCCACGCGATGGCCTGATCAAGAGGGGGCAATTCGCTGACATTGGCCGCCGTTTGAACCAACCAGGCGTCGTATAGTTTGCCATGGGGCTTGGCCAGCTGACTGGCCTTGTCGCGCTCGTCATCTGCTGCGTTGATCAGCTGGGTGTCTGTGCAATGAGCCTCCAGCGAGTTCTCAAAGCAGGCAGCGAATGAAGGGACCGAGATTTGTGCTTGTTGTGCGCGGCGGTCGCCCACATCCAAGAGCCATGATTCGATGCGGGCTGGCCCCAATGTTTCGAACCGGGCGGCCGATAGCTCTTCCCGATTCGTGCGCATTGCCTCCGAAATAATCTGGGGCGATTCCAATGCGCTGTAGCGCATTGCCATCCAACTGGCAAAAGCATTCTGATCGTTGCGTCGGAGTTCCGTAGACAGCATGTTACGCTGCGAATCGTCGAGGAAGTGAGCATCGTCGAACATGATCAGTGTGTGTTTGGCGACGCTATCCTCGTCAACGAAGATCTGGTGCGTATTGAGCAGGCGGAAGCAGTTTTCTACTGGAGGGCCATCCGTGAGCGACGCCCGTCTGGCTGAGAAGCTGTTGATAAGGTCGACTACCCGTTGCTCAGTCTCGCCGGCTTTTTCGAGCACCTCTCTGCCGGAGATGGTCCGGGCATCTGGCCTCGTAAACACCCCGTCCTCTCGCGGTTCAAACCGAATCACGTCCACGTCAGAGGGGAACCGTCGACCCGTAAGTTGCAGAGCGGCCCTTATCGTCAGTAGGGACAGGCGTGAATGAAGAAGCGCCCAAAAGAGCGCCTCGCGCGCCGCGTGATCGTACGGGACGTCTACGAGTTGACTGTAATCTTCCTTGCAGTTCACCAGAACGCCCAGCAGTTGAACCCGGTTGCCGTCGATTGCGCCCAACTCGGTCAACTTGGTGACCAGTTCGCGGAACTCAGGTCGATTGTATGGGCCGGCGATGCTTTTGAGGACTGCGGGAGTGAATAGACGCAGCAGTGTCGATTTCCCACCGCCGGGTGCTGATTTGATGGGAAGAAAGTGGTTCCAGTGCCGATCGGTTGGCAGGATGTCCAGAGAAGCTGAGCTGAACAGGTGGAGAAACTGGTCGGCAGAATCGGCTTGTTCTGCTCTGCGTATGAAAAATGGGTTTCGAGATGCGGGCATCATTCGGCTCCCATACGGCTTTGGTGCCGTTCGAATCGAGGAAATAATGCCCGGGTTTGCTGTCCTGCCCACAGCAAGTACAGGGAATTATTTGGCGTGTTGTGGGAGAGGACCAGGGACAACCCACAATCGGAGTATCCGTGGATCACTTCACCTTTGTGCTTGTCGGTTAGGGTTTTGTCGTAGTATTTATGCAGCAGAACGTCAAAAAGTCGGTCCGTTTGGAACTCTGGACCGGCACGTCCGTGGGAAAGCCTGGCATGGTCTTCCATGGTCATGCCGGTTATCACCTCCGGCGTGTTGTCGGAGCTCCAAGGAGGGGATGGATAGTTCCCTAAGGATGTTGTCAGGTGATCCACAGCCTGTTCCGAGGACAAATATAGGGCGATGAATATCTTGGGGACGGTTTTCAATTTTAGGTTGGGCAGGGTTTCATTCAGAAAACGTGGCAATTTTCCGTCAACCGATCGTCCATCTTTGCGCAGTATGGTTGATCCACTGCCCGCGAAATCGTCGATGAGAAAAATGTAGTCGAAATCGGCTTTGTTGTCGTCTACCTCCTCCCTCAGTTCGTCGATCATCTTGTCCGCGCGCTGGGGAGTGAGTTCGTAGGTCATGGCAAATTGCTCGTTGGACAACTGCCGGTCGCTTCGGCGGAACTGGTCGATGCGGGAGCCGTCGCTCATTCCGAGGAACAGAGACGCTCGCTTGGCGCGTTTGAATTCTCTCCCAGATTGGATCTGAGCTACCCGATACGGACGCATCTCTAGCCGCTTCGCGATTTGTTGACGCAGTGCCGTCGGGACCCGATCGCGTGCCATGAGGTTCACAAGGTGTCGCATCTCGGCGTCTGAAAAGTAGATCAGTCGCTCTCTGACGAACCGTAATGCAGTTCGTCGCTCATCGATATTTGTGAACTGTTCCAACCATCTGGCAAGGAACGCGATGAACTGGGGCCCGGCAGTGTACTGTTCGTAACTATCGTATTTGTACTGGGCCAAACTCCTCAGTATGGAGAGTTGGTTAGAAAAGTCGCCGTCGGTGGGCTCCTCCATCACTGCCCTCAGGAGGTTTTCTGCAACTTCGGCATTCATGGTATTACCCAGATCACACGTCAACCAATTGAGATGCGCAGATACGGAACGTCGGACCGTCTTGTCTGAGTGCCCGAAAATATTGAAGGGTCACTGGCGGACCGACAAGTCCCGGGGCGCCTAGATTCCAACATGTTTCCAGACTGCTTGACACACGGTCGACGCTCAATGATAGGCCGCTGTTGAGGAGGTCGAAATCATTGCCACCCGCGGACCCCTGATCTCCGATCCGCAACACGCAACCGTGACGCTGGGCCTGCATCGCGTCTACAACGGCATTCTTGGATGTGCGCGCCGGCAATATGTCGATTGAATGCGAAGAAGCGACTATCTTCACGCCGTCAATCCCTGCAAGGTGCTCGGTTGCAACGGTTCGCAAATCATACGGATCTGGGCCCTCAATGAGACGGAGAGAAATTTGATGCTGCCGGATCACCGTTTCGAAATTGAACATATCTTCCAGTGGTTGCAATCTTGAGGCTGCGGCACGAAGAATACGGGGGATCTTACTATGCGGTGCGACTGGATCCTTGGACAATCTGACGACAGTAGCTCCGTTGTAGAGGCCTACGAACACTTGATCCCAGTACTTGCGAGGCAGTGATTCCCTGAGCCGTTCATGCACGGAACTGCCTCGCCCACTGGCGACACCTATGGGCATTCCTTCGCTGAGGAGACGATTCAGCTCGCACTGCATATCTCGTTTGAGTGGCTCAAATCGTTGGTCGCGGGAGCAAAGAGTGCCGTCATAGTCAACCGCTATGCCCGCGAATGAAGTGGATTCCACGTGATGTACAAAACTGTGCAGGGCGCTGCGTATGGTATCGCGGTTCGGACTGGGGTCCAGAAATAACGCCGCCTGTTTCTTGGCAATAATGGAATTTTCGGTGGGCTCGACACGCCGTGTCGACCCTGACCGGTATAAGCGGCGGCCGAAGTCGGCGACTGCCGGCCGACCCGGGTCGATCCCGCGCGACTGCGCGGCCTTTCCTGCCAATTCCATGACTGTCGAGACCAACTCAATCGTGGAGGTTGGTCCCTCGCGCGATGATTGAACTCGCAGAACACCGACATTGTCGGGCAGATGCCGCAGCATGAGGGAGGACTCACGCTGGCTGTCTGAAGTCTCCAAAGACACGATGCCGGTATCGTCACCGTGGAACGAGAGCCAATTGTGGCGGCCGTGTGCGAAATTCCTGGGGTCAGTCACCGACACGTTCGCCAGCGCCGCCTCTGAAAACCTGGTCTCCAGGTCCAGTGCAGCGGGGGCGGCCCAGCCTTGTGCTAAAACCACGAGGGTACGGTGGGACAAGATCGTGTCGGAACCGTTGAGAGCTGCCCTGGAGGTTGGCAGATCCACATGGCTGCGGGATTCTGAGCCTGGGGCTGAGCCAGCCAGATACATAAGCACCAACGTCGCGATTAACGAGTTTGTTGCCAGGAATCCGTCTCGCCCGGTGGGAAGGGTGAACTCGTGCGTAGTCCCTCCATAATCCGAGAGTATACGCGCCAGGGGGGATCCCATTTTTGTGCTGATCGCTGAGATGCCATCGTAGCCCCTTGTTGCCAGGATTTTAGCTGCTTGCCGTATGTCGATGTTGGTTCCTCGCGCACTCAACAGCAACGCGGCCGTTTTTCTGGTAGATGGGCGAGCCATAGCTTCTAACGGCGTCACTGCCCGCGCCATATGGCCTGTTGCCGCCTCGTGTAGCATCGCGGCGAATGATGCTGCTACGAGAGAGCCGCCTGAGCCCACGGCAATAAGATCGCGCCCCGCAAATTCGCGGAGCAGGGTCTGCTTGAGTTGAGAGACATCCTGATCCAATGCCCACTGGATCGTCGAGGAAATCTTGTGCAGTTCAGTTTGATATGGTTTCCCCATGAATGGACCTCAGAGAGCCGTCTGATGCTGAACTCTACGGATTGTCCTGCCGTATCGTAACAGACGGCAATATTGAATGAAATGAGAAGGGATTTCAGGTTGTCAGCGTTGTTTCGTTTTGCGGACGCGGTGCAGAAATGCGGGTACCGACTGCTGATCAAACCGTGGCTTGACGAGTGCGGTCCAGAGAAGGCTGGTCAGTGATCTAAAATCCTGGCTCGCCATTCGGTCTTGTTCTAAGCTGTCGACTCATTTGCTCGGCCCTCAAACGTCGGAGGTGGTCCCCTCGTGGTTTTCGCGCTCGATGTCCATCCGTTCTGACAGGTCACTAGTACCGGATCAAGCTAGGAATTGCAGGGATAGAGGCGATGGAGTTTGGAGCGAGCATCCTGGGTGCTGAAACCCCAGTTGATGGTGGCCTTGGCGACGTTACGCCGGGTCTGATAGGCGTCGATGGCACCAGCCAGTGCCACTTCGTCGCCGTGGCGTCCCCGGAGACAGTCTCGTGCCAAGACGCTGAATTCAATCTCGGCCATATTGAGCCAACTGGCGTGTTTGGGAGTGTGGTGAAACTCCAGGCGTTTCACGATGCGGCGAGCCTCCGCCGCAGGGAAGGTTTCGTAGAGAGAAGCCATGCGGTGGGTGTTCAGGTTGTCGAGAACCACCCTGATCACGGGAGCGTGGGGGTAGGCTGTGTCCACCAGCCACTGCATCTGGTGGGCGAAGTCGGCCATGGTGCGCCGCTCCGTGATGGCCACATGGCGCCAGCCGGCCAGGGGCTCGCAGGTCAGGAAGATGTTGCGGGTGCCAGCGCGGCGGTACTCATAGTCCTGGCGTCGTGGACGCCCTGGCTGTGGAGGCAGCGGCTCCCGCACCTCGGCCAGCAGTTGGGTGGAAGTCTCGTCAAAGCACACCACCGGTCGGTCTGGATCGTAGGGCTCAGCGTACAGATCCAGCACGTCCTCCATTGCCGCCACGAACTCCCCGCCTACCTTGGGAATGCACCACTGCTGCTTGCGCCACGGCTTGAGGATGTTTTTTTCAGCTTGAGGCGTACCGTCTCATACGACAGGCTCTCCACCACGCCCAACTCCACCATCTGGTCGGCCAGCAACTGCAACGTCCAGTGGTCATGTCCCTCTGGGGCGTCGCTGCACGCCAGGGCAATCAGGTGGGCCTCCCCTTTGTCGTCAAGCTTGCGGAAACGGTTGGCCTGCACCCGGTCCCGCAACACGCCGTCCAAACCATCTGCGGCGTATCGCCGCTTGACCCGGTACACCGTGCCTTCGGACACGTCCAAAGCCGCCGCGATCTGTGGCACCTTCCAACCCTCATCTATCTTGACCAGGATGCGGGCACGGGTGACGATGCGCGCCGCGTGTTTGCCGCCCCGGATCAATCGGTTCAGTTGTTCTCGTTCCTCCGTGGTCAACTCTATGGTGTATCGCTTCCCGGACATGGCTGCTGCACCTCCCCGCAACCCGAATTTGCAGCCAGCATAGGGACTTCAACCGCCCAGTCCCAAGACCTTTTAATACTGATTTGAGCCAATACTAGGATTGCGGCGGCGGCTATTACGCCGGCCGCGGCAACCCACGGTCTGGTGGACGGTCTCGGTACTCGCATTGTCTATGCACCTCATTTTTGGCGAATAGACTTAACGTAATCGACGACCTCGGCTCTTTTTGTCGTTTTACCCCCGTCCCGGGGTAGTGTGTGCCTGACGGCGGAAGATTTGCCGGTGCTGGACGGCGTTGACCGAGTGATCTGGACGTGCTGATGGTCCGACACCCCGGGTTGCTGGAAGGCGCCACTACTATGCCGTGGGAAGGGCTGAACACCGTGAGGTGTGGGAATGAACGGCACCGCCGTACGGCTGCTGCTCCTTGGTTTCAGCCCGTTGTCGCGGAGACGGCGGTAAAGCCGACGGGTTACTGATGAAAAAGCTGTCAGTCGGCGCCATTCCCATAGTGCCTCCGCGCTGCGGGCTGGATTGCATCAACCTGCGCGGGCGCATAACTCGATCCCCTGTGTGACGTTGGTCCTCTGAATTTCCGTGAATGTCATCCAGGTACGTGGGTTAAAACATCTGATCGCCGAGCCAGGGAGGGGAGTGGGGGTTCGCGGCGTAAGCCTCGCACAGTTCCGTGTTTGACCTGACCATGGCCGCAATCATCCGACGGGGTGCAGGGTTGTACTCGAGCGGTACGTCCTGCGCGTCAGAATCGCGCGGGTGTGCTCGTAACGAGTGTTGCTATCATTCGTTCAGGGAGGGTGCGCTGATGGCACAATGATAAAATGTCTCGGTGGACACAGACGTACATTTCAAGGAGTAGAAGGTTGCCGGGAGCTCAGCCAGGCGATTTCGCTACTTTGATCCCTGTGTCTCCGTAATGGAGGATGCTACCGTAGTCTGCGGAATGTGAGGGCAAGATGAGCTTTACGGATACAGTAGTTGGGATGATCGGGGAACTCATGATATTCCTAACGTCAGCCTTCCTCGTGGTAGCCGTTGCTGCCGCGCTGCTGGCGTTGGACGGAGATGCTAAAGAGTACATCGCCATAGGGACGCCGTTCGTGGTAGCTGCGGGAGCGATGTACACAGCCAGGGGCTACCTTGAGAATCGGCAGTGGAAAAAGCTGTCCATGACAACGTTGATAGTGGTGATTGCCGTAACGATGTCGGGAGTGGGAACAGCCGATGTGACCGGCGCCACGATTTGGGAAACGGCGGTGGGTGACCTCGCAGCTTTGGTCGCTGCGATTGTAGTGACGTTGTTCGTGTACGCTGTCAGGATAGCTTATCTGTATAAAATGTACCGCCGGAAGCGGACAATCGTCAAAAGTGTCCAGTCAGGTAATCATTCGGAAGCGGTGAAGGTGGCCGAGGGCAGGCAAGCGAGCGTTGCAGGCACGGACTACGTCAAGAGTCCCGAGAAGCTCAGCAAGAGTGCCGCGGTCGCATTGTCGTGTGCCTTAGAAAAGGTAGGAAGAGGTAAAGACGCGGAACGTGTGAGGTGGGTCAGCGGTTCCCGCAATCTGCTGCGTTCGTGATTGGACTTTGCCATTGTTACGCTTGAATCCGAGTAGCGAAATCGCCTCGGGATCTCAGCGTAGTTTCTAGCACGGTAACTGGGGGTTACTATGGCGATTGCTTGCGTCAACTGTTTTTGCATGGTCAATATCGACGGCTCGGAGTACATCTTGGACTCGCTGCATGAAAAACTTTGGGAGGTGGACCTGCAGACGGGTGGGGTGCGGCAGCATCGGAAATCACGTCCCCAGTATATGGAGCGCGGCACCGTGATAACGCCTGTCCATGCGGCTGTGATGGATCATCGTTTGACCCAGTTGGAGGAATTGCTGGATCCGGAAAGCCTGTTCTGCCTACGCTGGTTGCGGGAGTTGGGGCATGAAAATGCCGCGCTTGAAAGAGCGGAGGTGATGGCAGCCCAAGTCGGGACCTCGATTGAGGCATTGCGCGACAGGCACGCGTTGATCGAGGTTCATGGCGAGAGGTGTAAGCTGCCGGGGCTCGGAGCCTATAATTTACATCGTCCGTATTCGGGGGAGGAGTTGACCGCCTGGGAGATATGCTTTCGTGCAGCGTTCAACAGCGTGCCACCTTCGGACCCGTCGTTGAGCACGGTTTCGGGTTCCCTGGAGTTGCGAAGGCGCATCAAGGATGCTGGGGTTGCCGGAGCGCCCACGTCAGGTGCCGTGAAGGTGCTGGCACTGATGCTAGCAATTGCGTATGACCAGCGGGGATGCACGGTGCATTACGGCATTTTTGAGCGTTTATTGGTTAGCAGTTTGGATTTTTTGGGGCTGCCCACCGTGGCATAATGAGTGGCAAGTTCGCTGACGTGACTTGCGGCGGAGTGCTTCGCTGGTGGTGACACCCACTGGTCACTGGGGGCGTTGTATTGTAATGTCGCGCTCGGCGGCCAAACCCTAAAACGGCTCGTCCTATTCGGTCTATTCTGGGTGGTTCTTGCGGCAGGATTGGCGGGGGACGATGTACGGTGTTGATCCCCATGTTGGCCCATTCATGATTAACGACAATAAGGAATGTGCCTCTAACGCTGACTATTCTTGCCGGTTGGGATGGTGTAAATCGTCCCGCACAGAGGTGCTGTATTTTTGATCAAAGACCAACAAGTCAGACTACTGAGGCGGAGACTCATGGAAGGAAAAACCGAGGAAACGGCGGCCGCGACTGGACGCGCTGCTGATTGAGCTCTCCTGGGTGACCGAACGGCACGTCCGCCGCCGCACCTTGTTTTCAGTTCGGTGCCTCGGAGACGATTGGGGCGTCCTACTTATCACGGAGTCTCTGGATCTACCGCGTTTGGTTCTTCTTCCGTGGTTTCTGCCGTTCGGTTAGAGGCACTCCAGTAGGTGTTGAAAACGAGCTTCAGCCCGAACCACCACGCATAGACGGAATGCGCAGACTGGGATTGGTCGTCATCGAGCAGGCCATGTGCAACATTGTTCCGCAAATTCTGTCCGAAATGGTCGCAGAACAAAGTCTTGATTTCATAGGCAACATCTTTCCCAAAGACAATGGTTGCCTGTGGAAGGTCGATCAGCGTACTTAGGCCGTTCTCGGTTTCTATACCGTCCTCATCCACGTTTGTGGTCTTGGCTCCGCGCCGTTTCAGGTGGAACCGCACCATGTTCTCGATCTGTGGAACCAGTAGCTGCAGAGCGGTGTCAAATTCATGTTCGTATCCGTAGAACAGCGCTTTGCCAAACTGGACTTCCCGTCGCGGCGGTACAGTCGGGGACAGGCGGGCGAGTTCGACGAAATCCTCTTTCCCGGCGATGTGCTCCGAGGTAAGAGTGTCCAGCGCGGGCAGTATGCGCCCGTACACGGACGAACTGGTCATCCAATCGTAATGCCGTGCCATTTCGGCTCTGATCACTGCTGCGTCGGCTTTTGAGGGTATGGGGCCGGACAGTCCAGAGTGCCGGGCAATGACCCTGTTGTCGGGGTCCAGGTAAAACGTCGGAATGAACGCCTGTATTGGGGATTTGGTCAGGCTCTCGATTGCTAGCTCGTGCAGTTGATCGGCAGAGATGGTGAACAGTCCGGCGAATGCCTTCATCGCTTCTGCTGGGGGTTTGTTGCTGACGGCGCTACGTGCGTTTTTAGCGATGTCGGCTAGGTCTTGGCTGGCCGTGGCGAATGACCTCAACTGACCCTGCGACTTCTCTCGGCACTCGGTATGGTGCCGCTGGAGTTCGGCAATCCGCTGGTCAACTTGATGCTGATCGCGGTCCACCCTTGGAATGGTTTGATAGATCTTTACGGCTGTTTCGTAGCAGTCCACAGCGACCAAATAGCTTTGGTCATCGGACTGGATTCTGGCGATGGCTTCTTTCACCCAGGTTTCAGCTTCAGTGATCGTCATGGTGATGGATTTGGCATGGTTTCCGGCTTTTCTGGACCAGGTGGCCGCGGCGTGGCTGTACTGGCGTTCTTTGTAGATGTCGCCTTGCTCTTCAAATACCAGTGCCAAGTCCTCGAGTTTCGTTGCGACGAAGGCGCACTGGTCTTCCGGCAGTTCGCAGGATGCGAGAACGTCAGTTAATTTGATTGTGAAAAACCCGTCTTCGGCCGTGCCCGAGTCTATTGCGTCCAAAAGGGAGGCTTCAATTTCCTCGAGCTGGCCGCGTGCCGCACCTCTGATCCAGCGAGCCAGGGTTATTGCGCGTTGAACGCATTCCAGGGTTTCAAATGCCCATGTTTCGGGATCCAAGGGTATTGAACGGTAGCTGTTGATGGCAGTCAGAGCAAATTTCGCGTGTCGGGTGCTTTTGCGCATCCACAGCAAATCGGCTAGGCGCGCCTTCAGCAGCGGGTTGTCAATGGAATCAACGATTCGGGCAAAGAAGGCCATATGCGCTTCTGTGAAGCCCTTTGGGATGATTGCCTGCTTTCCGTCAAGACCTACTTCTATGGGTTTGAACGGCTTGTTTCTGCTCGTGGGATCGAGGTGGATTGCGCAGGCAAATGCCAGCAGTCGCAGGACTCTGCCATGGGCATCACGTTCTTCGATTTCAGCCTGACGAGCCGCAGTGGACAAGGCTTGGAACGTCGCGGTATAGCCTTCGCGGGACGTGCCGCTCAAGGCTTCTTCCCAGCCGCAATTGGCAAAGTCCGCGAAGGTCAGTCCCACTTTGTGATCGGAAGCATCGTCGGGCATGGTTGTAAACCTCTACGATCCACTCAAGCTCAGTTTGACATCGGGATAATGGTGCCCCGTGGCAGTCGCGCAGTGACTTAGGAAGGGTTACTGATGGAACGGCGTTGTTCAGCTACCTAGCGCGGGCTCAGTAGGTGTACCACAGTTCTGGGGCGGTTTCGACGCTATGCAGGTAGAGGACCTTCTGGTCTCGCCAGAGCGTACCCAGCTCGGTTTACTCCGGCAGGTGGAACTTGCAGTAGTGCTCGTTCTCGAGGGCATCAAGCGGGCACTGCTGATCTTGGTCGTCGCGGTAGCGGCATTGGATGCGGGGCTTTTCGATTACTGTTGGCATGTTGGGTTTTCCTTGGTTCGATGGCCGACGGACATAACAGAGCGGCCCAAATGCGCAGTTTATTTGCGCTGGGCCTTTGTTTCCGAAGCCGGTAGCTGGGCGGGAAATCATCCCGCCGCCAGTCTTCGGTTCTTGGGGAAGCGTCGCTTGCCTCGTGTTTGCCGCCTCGGGCCGACTTCATGGCGGCCGTTCACCGACGGAAGAGTTGCGCGCAATCTCCCTGGCAGATGCTGCCGCCCTTGAGGGCAACTAACCCGCTACCTGCGGCGCGGGTGTCGTTCCGGAGAACGACGGGGTCGTTAGCGCTTTGACCGTAGGACTCTTGCTGGCTGCGAGCCGATGGTCTGGCCCGTGAGAAGTGGTCGTGGACTACGTCCACCTGACCTGCCTAGGGCGCTACATCAGCCGCCGGCTTTTGTCCTGATCAAATTATAGCATTTTCGACAACGCTTTCGGTTGCACCAGGGGAACATTTCGCAGCATACGACATGTTCCTGGCGGCGGCTGGGCGTCCGTTCGTGAGGTTGAGTAGGGCGTGAGCCGTCCCGTTTCACTTCGGGTCGCACAGGTTCAGATGGCGTCGGAACCCGATAATATTCGGCCGCCGGTGGGGCGACCAGCCGACGGCCAATTCAACAACCCTACCCTATCGGGAGGTGGCGCGAGCCTAGCACGGCGGCCCGGAATTGCACGAATAACGCGGGAACGAGTATTGACGATTTTGGGTGCCCACAGGCTAGGTTCTGTTGACATTTGGTTATAATAGAACTATGTCAAGACTTAGGCTCTCAACAAATCAGTGGACCAGGATTCTCCAGTTCTTGCGCAGTCGTACCGACTTGTACGTTGGTCAGGAAGCGGAATGCCAGCGTTTCATCGAGGCGGTGCTGTGGGTGAACCGTTCCGGTGCCCAGTGGCGGCTCCTCCCGTCCGAGTATGGAAACTGGAACAGCGTGTACAAAAGGTTTGCCCGCTGGGCCGACCGGGGTATCTGGGAACTGATGCATCAGCATTTCGCCGCCGACCCGGATCTGGAATGCCTCATCATCGACAGCACCGTGGTCCGGGCCCATCCCTGCGCCGCCGGAGCGCCCCCCAAAAAGGTGGCCAGGCAGCCCAGGCCCTGGGCCGGAGCCGCGGCGGGTTTAGCACCAAGGTCCACGTGAGCGTGGATGCCTTGGGTAATCCCTTGCGGTTCATCCTGACTGGGGGACAACAGCATGACATCACTCAGGCCGATGCTCTGATCGCCGATTATGCCGGAGAGTACGTGATTGCCGACAAGGGATATGATTCCCAGGAGTTTCGTCAGCATATCCTGGAACGGGGCCTGCGTCCGGTCATACCTCCACGCTCCAACCGCAAGGAACCCCAAGCCTACGATGCTTACCTGTACCGAGAGCGTCACTTGGTGGAATGCTTCATCAACAAGATAAAGCACTATCGCCGGGTATTTTCCCGGTTTGAGAAGCTGGACACCAGATACCTGGGCTTCCTTCAATTTACCGCTGCCCTCATTTGGTTACGGTGAAATGTCAACACAGCCTAATAGTTTCGCTTCTGCGCGCCAAGTAGGTAGAGACAGTGCAAAAGGCGCCGCGGTCGGCGTCCGTCATGGCGGCGAGGATCTCTGCGTTGCGTTCGTTGGCGTCGGTCGGTGGCAGTCGGCGTCGCCGTTGGTCAAGCTGTACTTGGCCTCATTGTGGGCCAGCATACTGGTCTGGGACGAGCCTTGGTGGGTTACCTGAGGAAATGTGCGGCGTCACGCGCTGGGTGGTCCATCGACGATAGTCGCGCGTCTCTTGGCGTCGCGTCGCTGGCGGGCGGTGCGATTGGGTCTGACTTTCCGGTATTTGACCCACTTCGAACTGGCCTTCTTCCTCGTGCCGTCCGGGAGGTGGATCCAGCCGTTGCCGTCACGGATGCCCTTGAACGGCACCCATTCGGCGATGCGCCGGTGTTTGCCAGTGCCCTCCCATCTTGCGTATTTGCCACGGACTGTAACCCGACAGCCTCGGGCACCGTCGCGGCGTGCCCTGAGGTCGTCCAGGTAGCGTTGGCGCATTTCCTCCAGCCGTCTCTCATTGTTCAGGTGGCGTACCAGCCGGCGTAGGTTTTTCAGGTTATAGAAGTTGACCTTGTTGTAGTATTTCGACGAGTGGTGCCAGTCGGAGGGGGACCAGAGCTTTTCCTTGGCCAGCCACCTGGCAAAGCCCAGCGAGATTTCGATGTTGGCGTGCCGCAGGTCCTGGGCGGTGAACCGGCTGATGGGTTTGAGGTTGCGGCGGTAGGCTTTAAGGGCGTTGTTGCTCATGCCGCGGCGGTGGTTGTAGCCGGCCATGGGCCGTTCTCCTTGTCTTTCGCTGGGTAGCTGTGATGGCGGCCACCGGCGCACGGCGGTGTCAAGGCGTGGTTTCGCGATTCTGTTTGTTGTCCGGAGCGGGCGGAGTTTCTCAGCGTATCCGCGGAGATTTGCTTGGTCCGTAGTGGCAGCGCCATGGCGATGCTCGCATTGGCTGGGTCGGATAATAAAATCCGCCCCGCGTTCTGTGGACGCACTGGCGACCAGGGAACGCGGGGTTTGGTCCGCAGGGATGGACCGTCCTTGTACAGTTTAGTGCCGAGACCCCGGTTGCGTGCGCCAGTTCGAGGTTGCCCGGGTGCGGTCGAGGTTGCACCAGCGCGGCCTTCGCGGCTCCGGCGGACCGGCAGGGTGCCTGAAACCAGTATTTGAATTGAAGCCGCCGCCATTCCGGGCGGCGGCTTCATTGGCAAGGTCAACGTGTGGTGTGTTGGGGTTGGGCTTGCTGCTGCTCCCGACGCGGCGATGCTACCGGGTGGCGTCCTGTCGGCTGTTCAGCAGTGCCTGCCCGCGGAATGCGAGCAGTTTGCCCGCCGCCTCAACCGCCGACGCGGCGGTCTTCTCGAGCCGTTCTGGGTCGTCGGCCTCGAAGGTGAGAGCCAGGACCTCCAGGTCGATCTGCTCCATGAACGGCTCTTGGGCTGCCTCTCCATCGGCGGTCAGCATCTTGACTTCCCGCCAGGTGTCGAGCGTGCGGTTCGTGAGTTCACGGACCTTGTCGGGGTCGACTTTGCCGTCAGGGTCGTCCGGAAGGGCTTCGGCCAGGGCGTGGGCCATGGAACGGGCGGTTTCCAGGCTGTCGATGGCGCTATGCACGCCGTGGCCCAGGGCGTCCGACATATCGGCCGTCCGGTAGTTGTGGACATCGTTCTTTTCGATGGTTGCTGTGGTCAAGGTTTGTTCTCCTTGTGATTGTTCGTTTGGTTGGATTGTTCGTTGACCTTTGCGTTGGCTTTGGTGCCGCCTTGCTCGATGGCGACCGTGATCTGCGTGGCGCCGGCGTTAGTTGGCGTTTTCGACGAGTTCCTTGACGACGGAGGCGGGGCGTTCGACGACCTCGCCGGCGGCGATATGTGCGGCGACGGTAGGCTGCAGGATCTGGATGTCCATGGGTCCTCATGGAGCGCTGAGCAAGGCGCGGCTGGCAAAAAGCTGACTACCCCATTGGGGTGGCCTGGTGTGTCCGTGGAGACCGTCGGAACGATCCAGTGGTGGAATTTACCTACAGGTGGCGTCCGAGGCCGCCCAGGTGGCCCTGTGGACGAAATTCGCGGCCTCTGGTGCCGGAAACGAAACCGGCCGCCCTGACGACAGGGCGGCCAATTTCATCTGATGTCTGGGCTAGGTTTACGGTTTGGGTAGGTACAGCGGTCCTGCCGTTATCCGTTTGATTTCGGCGAGTTCCTCTTCAGGCAATTTGGCGGGCGGCTCGTCGAGCTGTTCGGCAAAGGGTACCCAGTACCCGTAGAACAGCTGCGGGTAGTAGAAACGGCAAGCGTCAACCCTTTCTCCGTTGTTTGAATGGTGGCTCAGTGTGATGCGCAGAATGCCAACCCACTGGATGTCGAAGTCTGGGTCTTCTTTATTTCCATCTCTGACGTTAGTGGCGTAGGCCCATGGCTTGTCACTGAGGCGCTTCAGGACCTCGTACGGCGGTTCGTCCATGTCCAGCAGTTCGTGTCCTGGGGTGTCGAGCCACCTGAGGATTCGCACGTATTGATCGGGGATCTCGTACACTGGCGTTTCGTAACTTGCGGCGGCGCTGGTTCGCCGTTCCCACGTAGCGTCGACGTCCCGTGCTACTCTGCGCAGGCATTCAGCCTCGTATTGGAAGTTCCGCTTGTCAGCGTTGGTTTCGGACAGCGGTTCGGACCAGTACATCCAGCAAGTACCGACCATGTTTGCCCAGCTGGTGGGCTTTGGTACGTGGTAACCATGGCTGTAGGTCGGCAATGTCTGGTAATACCCGTGTTGCGAGTTTCCCTTCAGTCGGGTGCGCCACACGGTTCGGTCGAGGTCGTCCATCGTCCGTGGGTCGAGCTTGGCGAATTCCGCGTAGATGTGGGGCTTGAGATTGTCGAGTGCCCATGCCAGGCACCAGCGCTGGTCTTCGGACGGGGTTTCCTTACCTGCGGTGAGTTCCCGTGCGGTCCGTAGGGGCTCTTCAGAGTTCTTGGACTTGGCCATGTCCTCCCGGAGGCGTTCGAGGTCCTCGTTGGTGATGCGTCCCCCGGTATCCTCGCCGGTGAGCAGGAACACGGCGGTGTCTTCTGGCACGTTGTTGGCCTTTTCGTCGGGTGTGGCGTTGTCGCCATTGGTCGTTGCCTGTGCTTGGGCGACTGCCGGGGTTCGCTTTTCGGTTTCGGCGTCTGGCCTGCTGTCGTCGGAGAAGAACGAGCAGGCAGTCGCGAGGCTGAGGATCAGTACGGCGGTTGCCGCGCTGATGATCTTGTTCGTGCGCATTGGGCGGTTTTCCTCCTTGAATGGTCAAGAGAGAGGGCAGGCTCAGCGAGCCTGCCCAGTCCGGCAAATGTAGTTGGGCGGGAGATGTCGTGTACGCCGGCGCGGCGTTGACAGTTGGGTAGTCGGGTAGGTGGCACGGATGTTGGCCGAGGTGTTGGTGAATTACGGGTTGACGACCTGCAGGCGGCGTTGAATGACCTTCTCGAGAAAGGTAGCCGGCGGCCGTTCGGGCCGCTGTGGTGCGGAAATGCGGCCATGTGCGCCGGTGGCGAAACCGGCCGTCCCGTCGTAGGTGGCGGCTGATTCCGCTGGATCGCCAAGCTTACGTTGGCCGGGACATCCGGCAGTACTGTCGCCTCCGGAGCAGGGCTTGTGCAAAGTCCTTTCTCACCCGCTCATGGTAAGCCTGTCGAACCATCCGCCGATTGCAAAGGGCATCCTTCGACAAGCTCAGGATGAGCGAAAAAGGGCTAAGAGGTGACTTTGCACAGGCCCTGCCTCCGGAGTACAGGGCAATCGCGTCTAAATTGAGTCCGGCGGAATAACAGCTGGTGCTGACAGGAAAGGGTTTCTCGTTACTCGAAAGTGCAGGTGGTGAGCTTTGCGACCGCCCATTTGGACGGTACTCGAGGCTCGCCGCAGCGCTCAAACGGCCATAATCCGCGGTCTACATCTTCGATAGTAATACTTTACGTGGCTTGTTATGCCAAACACGATAAGACGCGATTGCCCTGCTCCGGAGTACGTCGGATGTTCTTTTGATTAGGACTATGCGAAACTACATGGTCACGGTTGCCGGAAGAATGGGTGTTGTCTCACTCGATTCGGCGTACGCTCCGAAATCGAAGTCGCACTGGTTGCGTGAGAGGTCCTCCCCACAACGAGATGGACACGCGCACCAAGCCCGGGGCAACGGGAGAGGCAAACCTGCCGAAATGATGCTTGGAGAGTTTTGTTCGATGGAAATGACGACAGCAGCGAAACCCAGCGTCGGGTCACACCCAGAATGGGAGGCCTACGCGATTGCATACAAAGAAGCGGCGGACCATCTCGTTACCGGAGCGCAAGAAAGGTTGGTCGATGAACCGCATTTGGCTTGCCCCATAATGTTTCTTTATCGACACCACTTGGAGCTCAGCCTTAAAGAAATCATCAATCACCTGCTGGATTGGCATGCCGTAGAGGACGATTACAGCAGGTTGAAGCTCCGGCATGAACCGAGAGTGAATGTTTTGCCCGAACATCCGTTGATGGATTCTTGGGAGCTGATTTTGAGCCTTATCGAACAAATGGAAGACTGCGCACTGCCTGAATGTACGGTTGACGGGCTAGACATCGATTACGATGCCGTGGGGAAAAGCATCCAAGAATTCGACAAAAAGGACAGGTCCTCGTTCAACTATAGGTATCCGGTGAACAAGAAGGGACGTTCCAACGAAAACAGCATACCCGATGGGCAACAGTTGGCTCAGGTGAAAATTGTTGTTGAGGAAATTGATTTTGCCTTGGCCAGCATCAGCTATGCGGTGCGTGACGCCAAGGAACAGGTGAGCTTAATATTTGAAGATGCGGTGGATTCGTACTATCAGGACCTGCACGCCGACTATTTGATTGGTCAATGGAAGGACGCTCGGTGACTGGCTTCAGTCAAAAAGACGCCTACGCCGCGTGTCTGCGGGTCCCGCACGGTTGTTGACCGCCGCCTGGGCGTGTCGGCTCCCATCTGGGAGCTCTGCGTCGTTACAAGGCATCTCCGTTGGCGGCCGGCGTCGCCGTTGGTCGGCGACGGTTTCATTTTGCAGAGGAGCATGCTTCTCTGCTGGTACTGAGTTTCCTGTCGCCTACTGGATTTTTTACTTGGCGTAGCACCTAGTCGTGGATGACCAGCAGTTCCGAGAGCATTCCCTGGAGATCGAAGGTTACGGAGGCCGTGTGGTCGGTGCTGGTGCGGTTGGAGGGGTCAACTTGGCCTGCATGTATCCATCGGCGTTGGCGACGAGGCGTTTTGCGGCGGCTCGCCGGCTGGCCAGTTCATTGTGTGAATTTTCATCGTCATTGACCGAGATTTTCACGGTCATTGACCACCTTGGGAGCGGAGCGATTAGACAAATATCAGTTTGTCGTTTGCCGGTCAATCACCTCCCTGGTTGCTGAGTAGAGCGCGGTGTGGAGACAGCCGTTCCCGGTAGCTGGTTCCCTCGATGACGATCTGGTAGCTGGCGTTGGCCAGGCGGTCCAGGGCGCTGTTGCCCAGAATGGGATCTTCGAAGAGGCTGAGCCATTCTTCGACGGCTCGGTTGCTGGTGATGATGAAGCTGGAGGACCGGTGCCGGTTGAGGATGAGTTCGTAAAGATCAGCGGACTGCTGGGCGGTGAGCCGGTGGAGGCCCAGGTCATCCAGGATGAGCAGGTCGGGGGTGATGAAGGATCGGAAGGCGCGGTCCAGCGAGTTGTCCACTCTGGCCTGTGCCATGGCTTTGAAGAAGTCGTCGGCATGGCTGAAGCGGACGGTGTGGCCGGCGCGGATGGCCGAGTAGCCCAGGGCCTGGGCCAGGAAGCTCTTGCCGACGCCAGCGGGTCCCACCAGGAGGACGTGCTCGTGCTTGTCCAGAAACTCCAGGGAGAAGACGGCGTCCAGCAGGCGACGATCCAGGGTGATGGACGCCGTCCAATCGAAGTCCTCCAGACGGCAGGTTTCCTCGAAACCGGCGCCATTGAGGCGCACTTCGATGCGGCGGTGGGCGCGGCGATTGACCTCGTCGCTGAGGACGATCTCCAAGAATGATGCGTAGTCCAGCTGTTCACGGCGAGCCAGGGCGATCCGCTCGGGCAGAGTGGCAGCCATGGCCCCCAGTTTGAGGTTCTTGAGCAGAGGGGTGAGTTCGGTGATGCGTGTCATGGGTATAATCTCCTCAGGCCGACTTCCGGTGGTACGGGTCGCTTTGGGCGAAGACGCATCCGGGCCGAGCGAAGCGGCCGGGTGGCAGGGGCAGAGGCAGTTGGGGCGTGGTTTCCTCTTCCAGAGCCTGGATCAGGATGCGCTCCACGCGGTAAACGTCGATGAGATCGACGTCCAGGGCCCGCTGGCAGGCGGCGTCCAGGCGCTGGGCGGTGTAACGGTCGCCCAGACGCAGCAGCTTGTGTCCCTGCCTGATCTTGGACCAGGGGTGATTGCCTTCGAAGAGGCGTTCTGCGAATTCGCCCACTGCGGGACCCAGTTTGGCGGCCTCACGCTTGAGCCCGTCGGGAGCCCTGGTGGTGTAGGGGGCTACCTTGGGTGGATAGTCGGTGACGTCGGTGGAGCGGCCGCCTTTGGGCTGGCGCTCATGGGTCTTGATCAGCTGGCCGCGGTGATAGATGCGCACCAGCTTGCTGTCCACTTTGACCTCCACCTTCCGGCCGGGCCGGCAAAGGTGGTGGGGCACGGAGTAGAGTGCATCCAGGCACTGGATGTGATGGTCCTCATGGACGGTGTTGGTGCGCCAATTGGCGATCTCGTAGGGGATGCCGTCCCAGGGGATCAGGGTGTGGCGTTCCTCGTCCTGGAAGACCACCAGGGGCTGCTTGTGGGTGGTGCCGTGGATGCGCATTCCGGCCACCTCCAGGCACCATCTGGGCGCGGCGGCACGGACGTGGGTGAAGTCGTCGAAATCGGCGCCCTTGTAGAAACGCTCCCGGGCGTAGGGGACCTTGCGCTCGACCTTGGGTTTGTCCTGAGGGTGGGCCTTGCGGGCCGGGTCGGGGATGAAGCCCCGATGCTGGGCATATTCCAGAAAGCCCCTGGTGAGAATGGGATGCAGGGGATCCGTGCCCACCACGGCGGCGGGGAAATTGTCGATGACCAGATACTTGGGCATCCCGCCGAAGAAAGCCCACGCCGCCTCCAGGCCGGCGATCACGTCCGCCAGCTTCTGCTGCTGCATGGGCCAGACGAAGCAGTGGCGGGAGTGGCACAGCACGATAACCATGGCCCACACCGCCTTGCGCTTGCCGGTGGCCGGGTCGGTGATCATGCCCAACCGGCCGAAGTCGGCCTCGGCCACCTCACCGGGCGGCGTGTCCGCCATGCGCACCGTGGTCTTGCTGCGCCGCCGCCAGTTGCGGTTCACGATGAAACGCCGCAGCGACGGGTACGACACTTGGCATCCCCGCATGGCCAGCAGCTCGTGGATGCGCGTCATCTGCAGGCGATCCTTGGTGATCCACTGGTAGATCTGGTCAGACCACGGCTCCAACTGGTCCTGCCGTGGCGTCGTCGCCTGCCGCGGTCCCGGCAGACTGATCCCAACCAATCGGACCAACTGCCCATCATCGGGAGCCGGTCCGTCCCGGGCGACTCCCTCGGTCTCAGCCGCCGCCAGGTACTTCCGCACCGTATTGCGGGAGAGCCCGGTCCCAGAGGCAATCTGCCCCGGGCTCTCCCCCGCCTGCCAGCGGCGAATGATCTCTTTTATCTCCATCCTGGAAACCTCCCGAAACGCCATCGCTGCACCTCAATATCAAAGTGCGGCAATGGTCGCCGATCTGGCTCCCAAGGTGGTCAATGACCATGAAAATCATCGTCAAAGACCGTGAACATTTCACGGTTTAGATGATCAAAGTCGGTGAAAATTGACAAAGAGGCACATCATCACCGATGCGGAACGTGCCGGAGTCAAGGTGTGAGCGGGGCGTTCTACGTCAGGTACTTGAGCGTAGTTGGCGCCATCTCGGGGAATACTCTGCTGGTCTGCCATGGTGCAGCTCCTTGTCGCTGTTGCTGAGCAAAAGGGTCCAGCGCTGGAGCGGGAGTGTAACTCTAGAGGCGGCGTCTACCTAGCCTACGGGCCGAGTTTGGCCATGATGGCGGGCGGATCGGTGCGTTCGTGCGTGTGCAATGGTAGTAGAGTACCGGGAGGTGGTGTAAAAGAATCGGTGTAGCCCAAAGCTAACCACCGCGTCATCCTTGATCGGAAGTCACAACCCAGAACAAGGAGAACGACGGTGGTCAAACACAGAATGGATTTTTTGGAATTATTACGCAAGCGTGGCATCGACGGAGACGTGGACTTTCTGCGGGAAGCACTGCAGGTCCTTGTGGACGGCATCATGGACGCCGAGGTTTCCGCCCAGATCGGCGCTGAGCACAGCGAACGCAGCCCAGAGCGGGTCACCTACCGCAACGGCTACCGCAACCGCACCTGGGATACCCGGGTCGGCACCATGGAGTTGCACATTCCCAAGCTGCGGGAAGGCAGCTACTTCCCCAGCCTGCTGGAACCACGGCGGCGCAGCGAGAAGGCTCTGCTGTCGGTGATCCAGCAGGCCTACGTGGAAGGAGTCTCCACCCGAAGGGTGGACGACCTGATCAAGGCCCTGGGTTGCGACGGCATCTCCAGCAGCCAGGTGTCGCGCATCTGCGAGCAACTGGATGAAGTGGTGGAGAGTTTCCTGGGTCGGCCTCTGGACGGCGGTCCCTACCCCTACGTCTGGCTGGACGGCCTGACCCAGAAGGTGCGTGAGGGCGGCCGCATCGTCAACGTCTGCGTGGTGGTGGCGACAGGGGTCAATGCCGAAGGGCAGCGTGAGATTCTGGGCCTGGACGTGGGGACCAGCGAGGACGGCGCGTTCTGGCTGGCCTTCCTGCGGTCGCTGACCGCTCGGGGGCTCAGCGGGGTGGAACTGGTTACCTCCGATGCCCACCAGGGGCTGAAGAACGCCATCGCCGCGGTCTTTGCTGGAGCCAGCTGGCAGCGCTGCCGCACCCACTTCATGGCCAACCTGCTCACCCGAGTGCCCAAGCGTGCCCAACCTGGCGTGGCCACCATGGTACGCACCATCTACCAGCAACTGTCTCCCGCCGAGGTCCACGGCCAACTGGACCGAGTGGTGGAGCAACTCCGGGAGCCCTTTCCCCAGGTGGCCGAGCTGCTGGCGGACGCCGCGCCGGACATCCTGGCCTTCACGGCCTTCCCAGTGGCCCACTGGCAGAAGCTGTGGTCCAACAACCCGCAGGAACGGCTGAACCGGGAGATAAGGCGCCGGACTGACGTGGTGGGCATCTTCCCCAACCGGCTATCGGCGCGGCGCCTGGTGGGCGCGGTGCTGGCCGAGCAGCATGACGAGTGGGCCGAAGCCCGCCGTTACCTCACCATCCCCAACGCCGCCGGCAACGAGGCACTGCCGGAGCCCAACATGCTGGACGCAGCAGCCTAATCAACATCAAAAGGGATGACGCGCTTTTACACCTATTGACGGGACACTACCGCAATGGTTGTGGCGAGCCGGGATCTGCGGGTGTAGGCTGGGTGGGCCCGGTAAATCCGTGATGAGGTGGTGCTGCCGGCCTCATGGTCTGAGGGTGGTATGCGTCTATGTGCATGGGTGCATGTGCCACAATAGGGTCAAGCACCGGTGTCGGCTTGGAGTGACTCTCACGGCCGGCTAGTGTCAATAAAAACCGCCGCGGTTTGGGCGGCGGACTTAGCGAAGAACCAGCGGGAAATTGCGGGGGTGGTTCCCTTATTTGGAGTACGCCGTTCATGGCGGCGATCGTGGGGATGAGGCCCACGTCTATGTTGTATGCATAGATGTAAAACCCGATTGGGGGGTGTAGGCCTATGATGGGTTCAATTGCGCCGGTATCGTGTTGTTCGAGGTATTCTTGTATCGGCTGTCCGTTTTCGACGGTATCGGTCTCGATGATGAGGACTAACCTTTTGGTTGGCGGGGGTTGGTCGCTCGGAGGGTTGTTGAAGAGCATCCTCATGCGTTGCCCGGTGATGTCAGCACCATGCGCCGTTCGCGGGCAGCGGCGAAGGCGAAGCAGGCGAGGAAATCCTCTGTGGTGAGCTCTGGGAAGTCACTCAGTATCTCCTGCTGCGTCATTCCGGATGCCAGGTACTCTAAGACGTCGCCGACAGTGATGCGTGTTCCTCTGATGCACGGTTTGCCGAAGCGCCGGTGTGGGTCGACGGTGATTATCCGTCGGTAGTCCACTTGGTCTCCGCCGTGCTGTTCGTCTTCCTCTGACGGCTTGAAGAGCAACTCTACGGGCTGGACGCCGGTGAGATTGGCGCCGTCAAGGTTGGTTGCACCCAAGTCTATGTCGGTGAAGTCAACGCCGGTGAGGTCTGCTCGGCTGAAGTTTGTTGCCTCGAGCTTCGCGCCGGCGAGGTTGGCGTAGGCCAGGTCCGCTGCGGTCAGGTCCGCGTTGTCCAGGCGGCTGCCGGAGAGGTTTGCGCTGTAGAGGTATGCGCCGGAACACCTGCTGTGCTGGAGGTCGGCGTGGATGAGGACCGCGTCTCCGAGGATGGCGTTGGATAGGTCTGCCCGCTTGAGGTTGATGCCAACCAGCCTGATGGGCTTGTTGTCCCGTTGTGCATGGCTGCCGCCTTCCATTTCCAAGAAGGCGTTGCGGATGTTCGCCGCCGAGAAGTCCGGCTCGAAGTCTTGGTTCTCGCGTCTCCGGTTCCAGGAGACGGCGCCTTCCAGTAGCCATTCGATGTGCTGTTGATTAGCCATTGGGGCCATCCTGTGCAGGTCTGGTTGGGCTTGTGATTGTACCAATTTACTCTGGTGGCTTGGTGAGCCTCAAAGTTTGAGCCATTGCAAACTGCGTCACTACGGTGGCAGTTGTCGGGACGTGTTTGTCCGCCGCGGGTTGGTCTCTCTTCTGGATGGACGGTCGGGTTAAACCGAAAGACAGCCGTGATGGCTGTCTTGGTGTGGGGTAGCGTCGGGTATGGCTCGGTGTCTGGCATTCGGGCCTATCAGTCCGGGAGGTCGTAATCGTCGAACTCGCGTGGCCGGTCGTGGAGGCGGAAAGGTGGCCCAGTCGGGATGGGAGTGTGCGAATTGGACACGCTGTTTGAGATGGCCCGGAGATTTGACGGCTTCCAGGAACTGGGTCTCGGCGGGTGATTCGCCGGATATGCTGGAGAAGGTGTACTGCCTGAGCTGGTCGTGGTCCGGGTTGGTCGGAAAATCGGATTGCTCTCTCTGGAGTAGGCCGGGCTCGGTGTGGAGGACGAAAGCGGCCGCTCGGATGGCTTCGAGGGTAGTGCCTCAGTTTGAAATGGGGTATCAGAAAGTCGAATAGTAACTCGGCTGCGCCGGCCAGCCATCGGAGGAGTTCGGTTCAAACGCGTTAATGAGCAGGAGGGTGTAAGCGATGGCGCGGTGAGCGTAGCCGATGTGATGGTTCGGGTAGAGCTCTATGGCCCTGGTAGCGTCGGCGATGGACTTCTGCGCCTCTGGGGGATTGGCAGTGTTCCAGGCGTGTGCGCGGCGGCGCCAATAGGACGCGTTATCGGGCGTGAGCTCTATGGCGGTGGTGTAGTCGTTGATGGCGTCTTGGTTGATCGCCGCAGTAGAGATGAGCTGTGCCGCGCGCGGCGTAGGAGCCATGTAGAAGCCGTGGTGTGGGTAGGGGTGGTGTTCAGAGTCCTTTGGTGTTGTGAACAGCACCTCGTAGCCGTCCTGCTCTGCTCGGTCCAACAACTCACTGTTGGTTAGTGTGGCCCATCCGGGCCGAGCGGCGGTTTGTATCAGATGGTGTCGCAGGGGGCCGGCGTACCGTGGTCAAACAGCAATCTCATGTGCCAGGTCATTCAGTAGGCTGGACTCGACGTGTTGGAGGACTGCCTTGATCTGCCAGTCCTCGACACCCTCAAACCATTCGAGAAATTGCTCGATGGTTGCGCCGGATTCGAGGTGGGCGAACAGGTGCGAAACGGGCAACCTGGTGCTGGTGAAAAGCCAGGCGCCGCTGACTTTGCCGGGAATCTGCTCCACGGCGGGGCATGTACTCCAGTCAACCATGATGAGTTCTCTCGGCCGGTATTTCGTCTGTCGAATTATGGGCTGATTGGTGGTCCGGTGCAACGGCTGCGATGGGGTCAGGCAATCGCGCTGCGGCGCCGCGGATGTTCAGCTGACTGGTGACGGCGTCGGCGATGAGTCGGGTGCGTACTCGTAGGTGAGGGCGATTTGGCGCTGGGGTGGGTCGATTCCGATGTGAATGTTGGGCTTGGTGGTGGACTGCGAGATGGAGTGTGAGTGGTCCGAATCGGAGGAGGACGAAGAAGCTGCTTGCTAAGCGTTGAGGCCGTTGGCCAGAGTAGATGAGAGAATTGCATATCTCGCGTTTTCGATGAGCGGGGCGGCGTGGCCTGGTGTGCCCGTGATGAAAACCGGCCGCCCCGTAAGTCGGAGGCGGCCGGCGTCGCCGTTGGTCAGCGACAGTCCATTGTGCCAGCGGATATGCCAACTCTACGGTCTGGAGTCATGGGTATTGGTCATTTTGGCAAGACCGAGTTCCGCGTTGCGGAGGTCGGCTCCAACAAGGTTCGCGTAACGTAAGTCGGCTTCGCAGAGGAACGCACTGAACAGGTGAGCATTCTGCAGCTGAGCAAACTCCAGGTCGGCGCGCGCGAGCAACGCCTGCCGCAGGTTGGCTTTGTACAGGCAGGCGTACGCGAGGTTGAGGTGGCTCAGGTCAAGCGAGAAGAACTCGTTTGCTTCGGCTGCTTGTTCCGCTCGTTCGGCTTCTGAACGTAGGCGTTGGGCGAGTTGGCGCAGTTCTTCTGGGTCGGCCCACGCTGAAACGCGGTTCTGCGCGTATTCGGATAGGTCCTCTGTGCACATGGCAGATTCACTCCCGTCTGAGGAAGAGTAGCTGAGCGTCTCAAATTTACGCCGGCAACGATCCCCGGGCGCGCCATACGGCGATGCCGGCGGCGAAGTAGCCCCTCATTGTTGGGGCATTTTCAGGATGGGCTTTCCACTGGCGACCTGATCATCAATCGCTGGCGTAGTCATCGACAAATCTGTCGAAGGCGTGATCTCCGAGGTAGGTGTCCTTCACCTCGTAATAATCTCCAAGCATTTTGTCGTAATGTTCGGAGAGCCGTCGGTCCGTATTGACGATGTAGAGCGGAATTTTTCGGAGTTGTTCATCCTGTTTCGAGAGACATCTGGATTCCCACAGCAACGTCCGCATTGCCATGTCTGTCTCCGGAAGAGAGTACCCAATGACGTACAAGTTGTCTGCTGGTGCCAACGCGTTGGTTTTGGCTTGCCGCCACAGGTTGCGCATGCGCTCATGGCCTAGCAGCGTCGATTTGTCGTGGACTGGCGGCGCAATTAAGCGGCGTTTATCGCCCAGCAGCTTTTTGCGGGAGAAGAAATTCCCGCTACCAAACTCGACATAGCCATATATTGGGTCGGAATTTGATTCGCCTTGAGACGTATACCAACTGACTGAACCGTGAAGTTTGTAGAGCTGTAAGCTCGGGAAATTGATAGTGCCGTATGGATTGTGCCCCATGATTGCCTGCGATGGTACCACCGGAATGGGGTACAAAACCGAGTTCTCGGTATCATTACGCACATGTGCCAATTGTTCCACCAACGTGTCGTAATTGGCCGTCAACACATGGCTTTCCTGTTCCATCCATTTGTCGACAAGCTTTTGACCAAGCTCCGTGCTGCCGCTAGGTGCGAGCGGGTCCATGGGTCCTTCCCGACATTGGATAACCGAACCAATCCTCTGTTCCAGCCGTGCCGTGACTATCCGCTTGCGCAACGCGTCAATGTGGTCATCGGACGGATTGGGTACGGCGTAGTACGAAAGCAACGTTTCAACCTTGCCAGACTTACGGGCGTATTCGTACGCCTCGTGGCTGATGCCATCCTCTGTTCCGACCAAAGGCTTCAATTGGACAAACAACTCGTCCATGGTTGGCATATCCTGGAAAATCGCCTTGGAAAAGCCTGCACCCACCAAAACGCGTCTCTCATACAGTCCACTCCCTCTTTGCCTGCGGTATCTCCGCTTCGCTTTTGATCACTCGGCTTCGACGCTCTGCGTACAAGGATGCGAGATTCGGGGCGTAGCCCACGCTTTGCGCATTGGTCAAAACTTCTCCCCGACCACCGCCGGCAAAATCGGCGATGGTCAGTTTCGAATGATGGGAGGTCGATGGTGGTGTCTAAAATGGAGGCGGGCGTTTATACGGCCTGCGGTTTTCGCCGTCCGGAGCACAACTCTGGCCGCCATGGCCGGCGCGTCCTCGCCGGGCGTCCAGTTCACGTTGGTGATGGCGGAGACGCCGGCGTCGGTGAGCATCCGGCAAGTCTGCTCGGCCGGTTCCTCGCGATGCGTGAGCCAGAAGGCCTTGTGCCCGTGTGCTGCAGCCACTCGGCCAGCGACGCGCCTGTGCTGACCGTCTTGCCCCAGCCCGTGGGCAATTGAGCATCAGGCGAACACCGGCGCTTTCAGACAATGCGTCCTGCACCTGCTGGAGCAGCGTCTGCTGGTACGGGCGGAGTTCAATCATGTTGTCGGATTTTACCACCAAGCCGATTGCTCGGTAATTTCCAGCTTCGGTACCGACGTACGCTCAAACAGGGTAGGTCAACATGAGGTGGTCGCGGTGATTGCCCACAGGGACGTTCCTCGTGCGGATTCGGACCGCCAAATCCTTCGCCGGGAAATTCCGAACCATGCCTTCGAGATTGTCTGGTCTCTTCTCGTGGGAAACGGCGCGTTTGCACGGCATCCGTTCCGGTCGTACGGGGCGATCTGGTGGTGTCCAACGGGTCAAGAGTGCGGGTCGGCATGGTCATGAAACCGGCCGCCCTGTCATCGTTGCGGTTGGCGTCGCTTTTGGTGGGTGCTTTGCAGAACGTTTCCAGCATGCGCCAGTTTCTGCCGCAAACGGCCCCGGGGCGCGTTTTCGCGGCCTCGAGGTGGGATTGCCGCACTGACGCGACAACGGCGCCACTGGGCGCCGTTCGGGTGAAGGCGGTGGGCCGGCCACGAAATTGGCCGCCCTGTCGATGGGGCGGCCAGTGTCGCTCGTCTGCCGCGGCGAGTTGCAGTCCGTTTCGGCTGTGCTAATCGTCGGCTGGATTGGCGGGCATCAGGTCTTCTTCCGGCCGTTTCGTGAGACGAAAACCGGCTTCGGGCAGGTAGTCCATTTCAAGCAGCGGGCACTGTTGCAGCTCGAGGGATACCGGCTGTGCAAAGTCGTCATCGACCAGTGCGGTGTACCAGCCGCTGGCCGAGGATTCCAGCAACAGTGTCCTGAGGTCAAGCTCGCCGGCGTAGAACCTGCGCAATGGGTCTGGTGCCGCAGCGACCACCAGGTAGCGGTCGGCGTCGCCCACGGTGTCAATCATGGCGCCGATGTAGTTGTCGCCGCCCGCATCTTGCCCAGCGAATACCTGTACGCCATCGTAATAGACGAGGGTCTGGGTGTGCTTGATGGTTGTCATGTCGTCACCAGGGAGCAGTTTGCCAGTATGAGGTAGTCCGCCAGCGGCCACCACGTGCTGTGGTGTGGGTCTTCTCCAGTTTGCATGATGCGCCCGGAGCCGTGGTCCAGTTGTACTTGGCATAGCATTCGGCTGCGCATGGTGCGAAGTCCCATCAGGTCCACTGCGGAGTCCAGGTCGGTCCGTACCGACAAGCCACGGGCTTGGCATTCGCTGATGTTGCGGAAGACGCGGTCCGGCTGTTCGGCCCGCTGGGAGCGGAAGTCGTCGTCGGTGGCCGGGTGTTGCGCACCAAGCGGTAAACGAGGCGCGGCGAGGTGATTTCGTCGGCGGTGTCGGGTGGGCAGTCGTCGGGGAGGGATTCACGGTAGGTCATGGCAGTGTTTCGCAATTGGCCATCAGTCTAGCCTGTGGCGTGGGACAGCGTCCAGCCGCAGGTGTCTGTGCCTCGCATGGCGCTTCCCGTGGTTTTGGCGCGGCGGTGGTGCCACCAAGGTCAGAGTTCCTGCTGGATGGTCTGGATCAGGTGTAACGGAATGCCGGCCTGCTCGGCAGCGTGGATGATGCGGGCCCTGTGTTCGGAATCGGCCGCTCCGTTTGGTCAGTGGTGGTCGGTGGTGCCGAGAGGATGAGGCGGTTTGGGCGACGTCAGCGGGTGTGGCATTTCTTGTCGGTTGTCGTCGCATTGCCAATCGTGCGTAGGATGGTCCAGTTTCGGCTGGGTACGGTCCTCGGGCGCGTCTCTGTGGCCCTGAGGCGGAAATGCTCTACCGATGCGAAAACGGCGCCCGGTGGCGCCGTTGGAGTGAAAAGCGTGGGCTGGAAGCGAAAACGGCGGTCCCGTCGTCGCTGCCGTTGGTGAGCGACCGTGGGTAGTACGCCGTCAGCTATGCTGACCGGCGCGGGCCGTCGTTGCTCTGCCAAACGCTGCCAGAATGCTTCATTTTCCGCCGGACACGGCCCCGGGTGCGTTTTCGTGGCCTTGATGCGGAAATGTGCCACCGAAGCAAAAACGGCGCCACAGGGACGCCGTTGGGGTGAAACCGACTGGTTGGAAACGCAAACGGCCGCCCCGACTGACGGGGCGGCCGGCATATCCGTCGGGTCTACGTTGATCTTGGCGAATCCAGTCCCTCGCCGAGGCACCTACAGTTATTACGCGGCGGCTGGCCCGATGGTTTGGGAATTCTCCGGGTCAATCGGAGCATGGTCGGACGGCTCTTGCGCCCGTTTCTGGTCGTATCCGACTGTCGTACCAGCACCGTACCAACCCCCACTTCTGTAGGAGTATTTGGCCAACCTAATGGCCTGCGGCTGAGTTCGGCACGATGAGTTTGGTTTAGAATGCCTGCGTCCCGCCATGATGTGGCCTTCGGCCCCCGATTTGTCTGGCGAGAGGAGAATCGGATGAATGCTCACACTGACAGTACGCCGCCCGCATACACTGAAGAGAGTCTAAGGATGCTGGAAAGCAGCGAAGGGCAAATCAATGCCGTGTTTGCCTGCTTTGGGTCTGCTGCCCAATGTGCTCAACTGTTCGAGCAAGGACTCCAGAGATTCCTGGTCATTTACAACAAGATTACTTCGGACACCATGACCGTGGATGACATAGAGAAAAAGACGATGGGGTGGCTTCGTCGGGAGATTAGGAAGCACACTACGATCAACGACGACTCGGTGGAGAAAAGGTTCTCAGACGCCCTAGCTGAGCGGAACTTCCTGATTCATCGCTTCTTCTTGGAACGAAATCCGCTACTTGCGTCGCGTGAAGGGCGTATGCAGTTGCTCGCCGAATTGGTGGATATAGAAGCCAATCTTGAACATTGTCGCGTGACGATCAACGCAATGCGAATTGCAATGTGCGAGGCTTTGGGAATTGAGGATGAATGGGCTCAGGATTATTCGTAGCGTTGCGACGGCGGCTGGGGTGGCACGAAAATCCAGCAGGGAGAAAAGGCTTCAGTAATGACCTCCGCGCGATTGGAAGAGATGTTTCACGCCAAGATGCTGCAACTCTATGATGAGCAACGGCGGGTCATGCGTGCGCCAGTACGGTTCCTGAACATGGTACAAAACCACGGCGGACTCGAAGCCGCGAGGCGATTGCTGGCGAGCTCTTCGGTTGGAGACGGTTTCGTAGCACTTTGGGAAGTGGGCCGGCTGGACCTGTCGGTGGAAGCCTTGGTGCTGCAGGAGCCTTGGCGCGCCCTTTTCACCGAGGAAGAACTAGCGGTGGCTCGACAGCGACTGGAGGAATGATCTCCGCCGTTAGCCGGAACGGGCGGACGCTGTTGCGTCGTATTGCGCTGCCTGCGTCATTGCACAAGGGGCTGGTGCGGGGCGGACCAGATGTCGGACCGGAGTGCCCTCGGTTTGGGGCGGTTCGGTGATGAGGCTTCCGCTGGTGGGACGAATTGGGCGTGTGGTGTTCCCGGTTCCCACGTGCCTGTAGGACCGGCGCAGAAGCGCGGTAGTTTACCTTGAGCTTCGCCGGGAGGCGGCCAGACCGTGCGCCGCGACTTCTGCTGCGGCGGTCTCATCGTCGCTGACGTAGAATGCAGCGGCGTGTTCGGATACGGCGCCGTAGATGTACTTCATGGCGTCCTCGAACGGCTGGTTGCTCCTCCACAGCGGGAATTTCCCCAATTGCAGTGGCAGGGCGGCGTCGGTGCCAGGTTTGATGGCAGGACCGGCGAAGTCGCCGTCGCGTAGCGTTGGCAGTGGGTTGGTCCAGAAGTCTGCCGGCTCCGCCGGCAGTGGCTCGGCGGGCAGTATCGGTGCTTCCAAAGTCTGGGCTGACCGGCGGAACTCGGGGCCCAGCAGGTTATCCCGCTCCATGCCCCGCAGGCGGAAAATGAGAAACGGGTCTCGGTCGAACTCCTCACCCAGCAGCAGGTACACGGCTGCGATGTGCTTGCAGGGGTTGGACCAGTCGGGGCAGGAGCAGTCGGTGCCGAGGTCCTGGCCTCTGCGTGGGAACATCGAGAGACCGGCGACCGTGAAGGTTTCCTCGATGTTCTCCGGCATTCGGCCGGACAACAGGCTGGCGGCGATGATGGGCTGTTCCGCCATCACGACCTTGAGTTTTTCCCAGTCCTCCGGGCTGATGGTGTCCACCGTGATGGCCACGTCGTAGGGCCGTTTGCGGGACCCCTGCACTTGGGCGACAACCCTGCCGGGTTCGATGTCGATGGACAGCACCTGGCCGCGTCGGGCGTAGGAGCGGCCACGAGAGAGGCGTGCTCCGATGCCGAAGTCCTCGAGGGTCTGGCTCCAGCGTTGGGCCCACCACGTTGAGCCGAAGGCGCCGCGCTTCGAGCTGGCCCTGATGCCGCCCCGTACTTCGATGGGAGCGCTGTATTCGAAGTAGCTCATGGTTGCTCCTGTTCGTCCGGCGTGGCGCTGAGGGCCAGCACGTCCGCAGTTCGGCGTTCGAGAGTTCGGTGAGCCACCGCTCCGAGGTTGCGCCCACCACCTGCTGGGCGGTCTCCTGCTTGATGTCGATCATCAGGTCGATGCGGTCTTCGAGCGTGCCGGCGCAGATGAACTTGTGGACGTGGACGTCCTTCGTTTGGCCGATGCGGAAGGCACGGTCGGTGGCCTGGTTCTCGACGGCAGGGTTCCACCACCGGTCGTAGTGGATCACGTGGTTGGCGCGGGGCAGGTTGAGGCCGGAGCCGCCGGCCTTTACGGACAGCACGAAAGCCTGCGGCCCGTGAGGGTCGTTCTGGAAGCGCTCGACCATCTGGTCCCGTCGTTTTCTCGGCACGCCGCCGTGGAGGAAGGGCGTCTCGACACCGTAGGTCTCCTGCACATGCTGTTGCAGGATGGCGCCCATCTCCGCGAACTGGCTGAAGACCAGGACCCGGTCTCCGGCGGACAGGATCTCGTCCAGCAGTTCGTCCAGGCGGGAGAGTTTTCCGGAACGGCCGGCGACGACTGAGTTGTCGCCCAGCAGCTGGCGGGGGTGGTTGCAGACCTGCTTGAGCTTGGTGAGCGTGTCGAGGATTGAGCCCCGTCGCTTCATGCCCTCGGCGTCTTCCAACCTGGTTTCCACTTCGCGGAGCACGGCCTCGTAGAGCGTGACCTGTTCGCGGGTGAGGTTGCAGTACTGCTTGGTCTCGTGCTTGTCGGGCAGGTCGTCGATGATCGAACGGTCGGTCTTGAGACGGCGCAGGATGAACGGGCCGGTGGCCCTTTTGAGGCGCGCCGCGGCGTCTTCGTCGCGGTTGCCCTGGATGGGCTGAAAGTAGCTGCGCTTGAACTGGGCTTGGGTGCCCAGCAGGCCGGGGTTCAGGAACTGCATGATGGCCCAGAGGTCACCGACGTGGTTTTCGACGGGCGTGCCCGTGAGGGCGACGCGGTAGTCGGCCTCCAGGCTGTGGGCAGCTCTGGCCTGCCGGGATAGATGGTTCTTGACGTTCTGTGCCTCATCGAGGATGACGCCGCGCCACTCGATTGCGGCTAGGTCGTCCTGGTCACGGTTCAAGGTGCCGTAGCTGGTGATCACCGCCTGGTGGTCGGCCGCCTGCTGGCGGAGTTCCTCTCCCTGGTGGCGGTTCGGGCCATGGTGCAGCAGCACCGTCAGGTCGGGCGTGAACCGGGCAGACTCCCGCTGCCAGTTGTTGATCACCGACGTTGGGCAGACGATGAGGTTGGGCCGGTCGTTGCCTTGCTGGAAGTCCAGTTGGAGGGCGGCCAGGGTGGTGGGGGTTTTCCCCAGTCCCATGTCGTCAGCGAGGCAGGCGCCCAGTCCCCACTGTCGCAGGAAGGCAAGCCACGAGTATCCCAGCTGCTGGTAGGGCCGGAGCTGGCCGGCGAAGCCGTCCGGAGCGTCCATTTGCTGGATGCTGCCCTTCTGTTGCAGGTTGTCGAGCAGTTCGTGCAGCCATCCATCGGCCACCATCGAGAGGCGGTCCGCGTCGGCGCGTTCGTCGGCGCCCAGGCCGATGTTGACTGCCTCCCGCAGCGTGAGCGGTCCGCGGTTGCGCCAATAGTCGGCAGCGGCGCGGATGTCGTCGGCGTCAATCTCGACCCACTGGCCGCGGAAGCGCACCAGCGGCGCTTTGAGGTCGGCGAGGGCGTCGAGTTCTTCCAGGGAGATGGTCTCGTCGCCCAACGCGATGTCGACGTTCAGTTCGATCAGGGATGCTGCGCTCAGGCCGGAGCCGCCCTGCATGACCGGTGTCTGGGCGGTGGCCCGGATGCCGGGCCGCATCTTGGTGCCGCGCCGCGACCACCAGGCGGGAAGCATGACGCCGAAGCCGGCCTGCTGCAGGGCTTCGGCCTGTTGTCCGAGAAAGTGATGGGCCTCCACGGTGTTGAGCTTGCTGCCTGTGGGACACCTTCGCTTCAGGCTTTCAGCGACCGGTTGGCAGACGGCGCTGGCTTGTGCCAGGGAGCCCAGCAGGAACTCGGCAGCGTTGAAGTCGGGATGGATGTCGTCCGGGGAATTAGCCCACACCTTGTCGACGGGAAGCAGCAGGCTGTGGTCGTCGTGGGGCTGGAGCAGGTAGCGAAGATACCAGTCGTCCTGCACCAGCGCTGGCGTGTCTCCGTCGTCGGGTTTGGGTTCGGGCGGTTCTTCGAGGCGGAAACAGAGCCGGTAGGGGGAGCTGGCGGCCGCCGCAATGGGACGTTGCCATTCCGATACCTGGTGGCGCAGTTGCTGAAGCTGCGCTCCCTGGCTCATCGGCACCCGGCGGTCTCGGGCCAGCAGGGCGTGGAGCCAGGCGTCGTGAACGGAGTCGAAGCCTTCTCGAGGTTCTTCGGCAGGCTCCACGCCGCCACGTACCAGCGCGTCCAATTGCTGGTTCAGAAAGTCGCGCAGCACGGTTTGCGCGGCGCGGGACGGCGGACTCAAGTCATCGTCGGCCAGCGCGCGTGCTGCCGGGGGCATCAGCTTCGCCAGGTTGGCCAGCCGTTCGCCGTCGTCACCGACCAATATTGTCGTCCATCGGGCCAGAGTGGTGGAACCCTGCTGGTCGAGGCTGGGCAGAAACCGCTGTCGGGCAGTGAGGGAAACGGCGAACTGGAGGGCGTGGCACCAGTAGGCCAGGCTGGGGCTGATGACGACGCCGGGATTCAGCACGTGCTGGCCGTGGCAGCGTTCCAGCAGCACGGCGGCCTGTGTGTGGTCGAGCCTCAGGGCTGAGACGAGCCATGGTTTGATCCTCGGCTTGCCGCGGAGGGCGGGTTTTACGTCCACCATGGGGCTCGACGGCATTGGGTTGCTGCCTCTGCTCGGCAGCCAGGCGGTAGCTTGCCCGCGGTGGTTCGAATGGTCCGGCGTCGTGCCGATGGCTTCGGCGAGTGCTTCTACCGTGGCGGAGTAGGGGTGGTGGGGCGGTTCCGGTTTCGGCCCCTGAGGTTGAGCCTCTCCCCAGATGGCGAGGCTATCGGCAAGTGGGGCGGCGTGAAGTATGAGCATGGTTCGTGGGGTTCCTCGGTACGGTGGGCGATGTCCGGAGACCAGCGCAGTATGGAGTTCCGCGGCGTTTGCGGTCAATTCGTGCTGGTCAGCGGCGCCGGAACTCCTGTGCCAGTCGGTGGCTGTCGCATTTCATGCGGTCCGCCGACTGAGGTGCGCGAGCGTAGGCTGGCGTCGATTACACCATCCTGACGACGTCGACGCGGGGCGTCTGGCGCCGGCAAAAAACCGGCCGCCCCGTGGTCGGCGGCGGCATGCCTCGGCGTCGGTTTGTTCGTCACCACGGTGATGGCTACGCATCGTTGATCTGCGTCCGGAGGAGGCGTCCCAATCGTTCTATTACTGCAACGTTGCTCTACGTCGCCTCTCCGGTGATAATCCAAACTGAACAATTGCCACCGTGACCTGCCATGCACCCCAAGGCGACGATTCCGTTGCAATTTCCTTTTCAATTCCAGCGCGCCGGCTTGCGCAAGACGAAGCCGTTGGCGTCGATGACTTGCGTGGGAAACTGGCTGTCGGCAATGATCCTGCGCCCCAGCCTAAAGGCGGCAGTCGCCTGATGACGCAATTGCTCGGAATGGCGGTTCGGCGGGAAGGCGACTACTACCCGCTTTCCAGGGTAGCTGTGTAGTACGGTGTCTATCGGGCCAATCAAATCGCTGTCGGCGGAAATCACAATGGCGGTGTCAAAGGCGTCCCGCATGGCGTCGTGTAGCAACGCCACGGCGATGTTCACGTCGGTCATTTTTTCCTCAAAGGTTGCCCATGTTGCTCCACACCGCCGGCAGGTTCCGGTCTTGGGCAGGTGGTACCCGTGCTGGATCGTCAAGTCGGGCAGGGTTTCCAACGCCTTCAGGTAGGTATCCTGGCGTTGGGGTTGGTCGGGGTCGTGGGAACGGGGCAGGAACCGGGCGGTGAAGTATCTGACCATAACCAGGCTCTGGCCGGGACGCAGCAGGCTTTCCGTCAGCTGGCGTAGGTTCAGCCAGTAGTAGCGGCGCCAGCTTCGCGATTTGAGGCCGTGGTAGAGGTTCAGCCCGTCAACGTACACCGCTACCCGGTGGGACGGTGGATAGTTTTCGTCGGGAATGTCGGCAGTGGACGTTGACATTTTGCTGGATTTTGCGTAGCTTAATTCCAACCCCCCCAGCGGGTAGTGCTGCTGGGCCGACGCTCCCGAAAGGGGGCGTTTCTTTTTGGAATGTAGGTCAACGTGACCTGCGTGCGTATAAGTGTGCGAAATTCAGGAAGCGGTCCGTTGACTTGGATCTAGTTGCGCCCGCTGTAAGTTGCTTGCTGGGGTTAGACCGGCAGGGCAATCCCTTCTGCGGCAGCCGGAGTCGTAGGTTACTGGTGGCTCGCAGTTGCTGCAAGGGAAACCAGTCGTCCCGTTGGTCGCTGACGGCCGCTACCGCTGTTCGTCAGCGGCAAGTTCATTATGCCGGCGGCGGATGCGTCCACGCTACGCACTGGTGTCATCAATCGCAGATAACGAAACCGGTTCGGCTGCCCCGTCATCAGGGCGGCCGGCGTCGCTCTGTGGGGGCGACCATGTCGGCCCTTTCCTATCTGCTGGCGACTACGCCACCGGCCGCCCTCCGGTCCGAGTTGGGCTGCCGGTGTACGAACCTTGTGGTCAGTTCAGTCCGGAACCAGTAGGATTGTTCAAGTAGGCGACCCTAATACGAAATCCGTAATTGTTGATGTGGCGTATTGCAAGCGTCCAAGTGGTGTCCTCGACATGGGTTGCGCTGGTCATTTACATGTGATCGGCCAGCGTATTGCTCTCCGTGCCAAGAGGCGAGAGCTCGAACTTGACTGTGTATTTGCCGGCACCGTAGTGCCGTCCGCGCGCTGTTGCAACAGCACCCACAGTTCGGGCTCTAGGTACGCGGTCATGGCGCCCGGGTCTATGGGTATTGAAGTCTGGTGGTTGGGGCCGGCCGCAACATCGTCGGCACCCGTGAATAAGAGGGCGATCACAAAGGCGCACAGGATTCCCCCGGCCACAGCGAGACGCCATTAGGCGCGACACGGTTCTATCGACAGATTGTTCTCCATGGCTACGTTGTGGGGTTGGTGCGGTTCCGTGCGCCAATCGCACGCCCTGTTTCTCGACGCAGGGGGTAGCTCGTCAGCAACAAAAAAGGGGGCGTTTTTGAAAGATTGGCTTTGCAGGAGGTCGGGCGGCCCGCGTTACATCGCCTGGGCCACGTCGTGCACCAAACCGCGACCGCACTCAGGGGTCACCTCATTGGGTGGTCGTCATTCCTTGAATCCTCCGACGGAATTTTGTCCGAATGCCAATGGACGTAATAGGTCGCCAAGCAGACCAGAAAGGTAAAAAAAGCGAGCCACCAAGGGCCGTAGCGGAATACGAATGTAAATCCTAGATTGACGTTGAGGTGACCGAGGATAGCGCCAAGCACGAGCCCGACGCAAACGCCCCTGATCTTTGAGTGCCGGGGGGGTTCTTTCCCAGGGGAATACCCCAGCTATGATCGGCGGCAGGGCAATCAGTATGCTGAATGTGAGTGGAATTGCCCACGCGAACCACAACGGGACAAGATTTCCATTGCCACAATCTCCAAGAGTACACATTACCGAACACCGTCTACCCACGTCTGACCGCATCTCTGCGACGGCGCACAGTCTATCATCCGGAATTGTTGCTGGCCGACCGCGGCTACGACAGTCGGAAGAACGTCCGGTTCCTGAATGACCGTGGCATCGACACCGTCATTCCCAAGCGGGAACTGGGCACCGGCTGGTTTCACCACCGGGCTGACAACCACCAGGGGGTTCCGACCTGCGAGCACAGCAACCTGATGCGATACGTCCGCACCGACGTGCTCAGTGAGCGCTACGTGTACGTACGCGCCGAGGAGTGTGATGGCCTGGAGGATTGTCTGCGCCGTGGGGCAGATCCGATGCCCGTGGGATACAGCGTTCACGGGAGCGAGGTTTGGGTCGATCCCAAAGCGGACCCATGGGTCTTCGGCTATCCGTACCGGCATGGCAGTGCAGAATTTGACACGCTCTACCGCTACCGCTTGGCGGTCGAGCGGGCATTTGGGGAAATGAAGAAACCTGGGCGACTGACCCAGTTTCAGTTCCGCGGTGAAGCCCGGGTGCGACTGCACTCAATTATCTGCATCCTGATGGAGCAGATCGCTATAGTGGTGGCCCTTGACCAACGGGATGAGGCGAGGCACGTAGCTGAGTTGGCGCTGGCTGCGTAGTTGGGCGGTTCTGAACGAGAGGCTGGCGGCAACTGCAAATGTACGTCGTGCGAACCACGGTCTTACTCGGTTGGAGCGAAGCACCGGCGCCCATTTGAGCGCCGGTGCTTTTTGTTGTCTGACAGCGTGGACTGGACCTGCATGGGTCCCGCTCAACCCGAGCTGTAGTTGGTGCGGCGTTGACCGTCGCGCCTTCGTCCAAACAGGTCCTCGCGCGGTGATTTTGGCGCATATTCAAGCATGAATCGTCAATCCGGTTTTCGTAGATTGCATGGTAATATGCACGTACCTCAACCCGTTACGCTACGTCTTACGTTTTCAAGTTTCCTACTTGAACAATCCTACTTCAGAGGAATTGTAGAACCATGGCTAGTCCGTCAATTGAATTCATGCCAAAGCCTGATCCAGATCAGGATTTTCCTCCCGACGACGTAATACACACCAGCTCCTAAGAACGCGGAGATCAGGCCCACAATCACCGCCGGAACCCACAGAAGACCGGAATCCCTGATGTCGGCCAAGTTGGACGGCGTAAGCCACACAAATATCAGGGAGGGAGCCGCAAAAAAAGCCAACCAAGCAACCGTCACCGAGGTCATGAAAACGTATGAGACCGCTTTTCTGATCATCAGTGTTGACCTCTCCCTATTCGCACATGAACAAGAGACGGGGACGGCTTCAGGTAATCTGGACCATATTGTTGCACCGGGGCTGGCCGTGCTGCATATCCAGCCGACCGGACACGGTGCGGAGGCATCCGGCGACCGCCGGATGCCTCTCAGGACCAGGATGTCTGCTGAGTTTATTGGCATCTGTGTCAGTGCACAATGGCCGGCGGTTTCATCCGTCCTACGGCAAAGGCACCGTTGGGCAGCAAGTCTTTTGCAGGTGTCGAAAAGAAGGCAGCCGCCCCGTCGTCGGTATCGGCCAGCACCGGCGCCCAGGGCGGTGACACCGAGCGTGCCTATCTGATGATGCCCTGATTGCTCTTGCGCTTCGTGGACCTGCCCAGTGACAGTCGGACTTCAAGATGTGAATGCCCGTGAGCGAGCGGCATCGCTGCAGGGGCAGTCCATCACCAGGGTTTTCAACCTGCTGGTGTAAAGTTGGGCCTGGACCGAGTTGTCCAGAGCAAACCACAAGGCGAACCCACAGGAGGAAAGCCATGACAGTGCTGGCGGACTATGCGAACAAATACGAGACGGTTAGCGTGCAACGGGAGGACGGGATCCTCCAGGTGACGTTTCACACCGGAGACGGGAGCCTGCTCTGGGGTGAGGCATCGCACCGAGAACTGGGTTACGCCTTCGCCGACATCGGAGCGGACCCGGACAACCGGGTGCTCATTCTGACCGGCACCGGCGACGACTACTGCGCCGATTTCGAGCCCAACCGTCCCACCAGGCGGATGCCCCAGGACTGGGACAAGACCTACTGGGAGGGCAAGCGGCTGTTGACCAACCTGCTGGAGATCGAAGTGCCGGTCATCGGCGCCGTCAACGGTCCGGCGACGATCCACGCCGAGATCCCGGTGATGTCCGACATCGTGCTGGCGTCGGAGACCGCCACGTTCCAGGACGCTCCCCACTTCCCGCGCGGCGTGGTGCCTGGCGACGGCGTCCACGTGATCTGGCCCCTGGTGTTGGGACAGAACCGAGGCCGGCACTTCCTGCTGACCGGGCGGACGCTATCGGCCCAGGAGGCGTTCGAATTGGGCGTGGTGGCCGAAGTGCTGCCCAGAGACGAACTGCTGCCTCGGGCTTGGGAAGTGGCCCGGCAGTTGGCGGAACGGCCGCCGCTAACGCTGCGCTACACCCGCGTTGCTCTGACGCTGCAACTGAAGCGACAGATGCAGGACATGCTCGGATACGGTCTGGCCGTCGAGGGCCTCGCCGCGGTCGACGTGTCGCTGGCACAAGGCTAGTGCCGGGCTGATCGGCTGTTGGGAGTGCATCCCCGCCACTGGGTGGCACCCAACAGCAACAGCGTTCAGGTCGCCTTCACCCAGGAAATCGCGAAACTGGCTTCGCGTTTTCGTGAACAGCAACAGGGCCGCTGTAGAGCGGGAATCTCTCCGAGTGAGGAAAAGAACTAAACCGCCGGCCGCGACCGTGCGGGCTGCTCTGCGGCCGAAACTCGGGGCATCTGGCGCAGGTAACGAAACTGGCCGCCCCGTCGTCAGGGCGGCCGGCTTCGCTCTGTGGGGGCGACCATGTCGGCCCTTTCCTATCTGCTGGCGACTACGCCACCGGCCGCCCTCCGGTCCGAGTTGGGTTGCCGGTGTACGAACCTTGTGGTCAGTTCAGTCCGGAACCAGCAGCGACGCAGTGCTGGGTTCGGAGCCGAAGTGGTATAGCAGCTTTCCGGCGTTGAAGTAGCAGCCCATGTTGCTCAATCCGGCGTTGACGGCGATTGCGCCGACGACGATGCGTTGCGACCGGTACGGCCGTTTGACGGCGGGCGGCCTGCCGATTTCGTAAGCGATGCAGGACTTGCCGTAGACTACAGGCAGGTGATCATTTTCGAGCTTGCCTTGTTCAAGCAGCCAGTTGACGGTTTCGGCGAGCAGTTGCGGCCAGGAGGCCAACGGCAGCTCGGCGCCGTCCTCGAAACTTACTGCCAGGGGCGTTTTATCCTCGATCCATTGGGGCCGGTCGGGAGACAGCGAGTGCCAGGTCGCCTGTGGCCTTTGGTCTGAGGATTGTTCCCAGAGCTGGGTGGCCTGCTGCCGGTCCTGCTGGAAGCGCAGGATGCCGTGAAAATCAGGCTCTGCAACCAGGATGCAGCCGTGGTCGAGGGAAGTCGCGGCGCGGACCTGGTTCACGCAGTCGCATCCTTCGGCGTACACGGGAGAGTTCGGCGGCAGCTTGCTGAGTTGTTCGATCAGGTCGGCGACCGTGAGCATGAGAATTATCCGTTGGTTGGTTTCAGCTCGCCTTGACTGGATGCTGGGCAGTTCAGTTTCCGAAGGGCGCCGCTACGTAGTTCTGCCACCTGGTCGATCCTGGGGCGGTGTTCGTGGCTACGGAACAGGCAGTGCTCGCACATCGTGTCGGTTTCCCCGTCCGGTTCGGCTTCCGGCGGCATGACGCCTTCGGGCTCGCCGCACAGGAACATCACCTCTTCCTTCGGGATTCTCAGTATCCGGACACAGTACGGATCCCCGCTCCTTTTCGGTTGTATGCTGCCGCGTTCGGCGTCGCCGCCCATGGCGAGATACAGGCCGTCGGCGATTTCCAGTTCGCGGGCCGCCAGCCGTTGCACGGTTCTCCTTCCGATGTGAGGAGGGTGCCATTCAACGGCTGCCAGAGCGTAGTAGGCGGCGTTGGCCATGGCGATGGCGGCGGCCAGCAGTTCCGGGTCGTGCGGACACCGCCCGAGCGCATCGCCTGCCCGCTGGATGGCATCCAGTACTTCGCCGGCGTCCCGGACAGCGGCGATTGGATCAGGGTGTACGTCCGTCGGCGGCGTTTCGGCGGTCGCCATGTTTAGCGGTTCGGCGATGTTGGGCAGGTGGCGTGTTACCAGGGGACACGACAGGCAGGGGAAGTGGCGGTCGTCGCTGCCTTCGTGGTCACAGTGGTAGCAGAGCCGGCCCCGGCTGTCGTCGACGGCCCAGCAGTCCTTGGGTTCTTTACATGAGAGGGCTGCCAGTACCGGCGTCTGCTTTCCTTCATCCAGCAGGTGGGCGCGTGCGATGTTGCGCAGTTCCTCGTCCGGCGGAGTTGCTCGGCCCGACAGGTGCCGGTGTGCGGCGTAGGCGCAGAGTACGGCATTCCCCGCGTTCAGTCGCACGTTGGCGGCATTCTCGCCCCTGGCGCGAGTGAGTGGGCTGGTATGCAGCGTCTGCATTGCGGCGGCCATCTCTGTTGCCGCCTGCGTGCGGTCGGAGTCGCAAATTGCCATACTGTTTTTCTCCCGCATTGTCATCGTCGTCCGGATTGCGGGCTTGTTTGATGCCTAACCATCCGGAGACACTGGCCTTCGGTTGCCGTACCGCCTTTGCTGAGCTTGGAGCAGAGCACATTCGGGGTGCCAATCTTCACCGAGGGCTACTCCGGCAGGTGGAACTTGCAGTACTCCGCGTTTTCGAGGGCGTCCAGCGGGCACTGCCAGCCGTCGGCGTTCCGGTAACGACATTGGATGCGCGGCTTGTCCACCACTGCTGGCACGGTTGCTCTCCTCTGGTTAGATCTACGATAGCCAACGCAGGGTGGCCCGAACGCGCAATTTCGTTGCGCCGGGCCTCTGCCATCGAAACCGGTGGTGAGCGGGAAACTATCCTGCTGCCGGTAGTCGGAGGGTGAGAAAGGTTTCTTGCTTCGTGCTTCTCGTTTCGGGCCAGCTTGTCGAAGCCGTTCACCGACGGAAGAGTTGCGCGCAATCTCCCTGGCAGGTGCTGCCGCCATTGAAGGCGACTAACCCGCTACCTGCGGTGCGGGTGCCGTTCCGGAGAACGACGGGGGTCGTTAGCACTTTGACCGTAGGACTCTTGCTGGCTGCGAGCCGATGGTCAGGCCCGTGAGAAGTGGTCGTGGACTACGTCCACCTGACCTGCGTGGGGCGTTACATCAGCCGCCGGCTTTTGTCCTGGTTAAATTGTAGCATTTTCGACAACGCTTTCGGTTGCACCACTGGAACATTTCGCAGCATCCGACATGTTCCTGGCGGCGGCTGGGCGTCCGTTCGTGAGGTTGAGTAGGGCGTGAGCCGTCCCGTTTTATTTCGGGTCGCACAGGTTCAGATGGCGCCGGAACCCGATAATATTCGGCCGCCGGTGGGGCGACCGGCCGGCGGCCAATTCAGCAAACCTACCCTATCGGGAGGTGGCGCGAGCCTAGCACAGCGGCCCGGAATTGCACGAATAACGCGGGAACGAGTTTTGACGATTTTGGGTGCCCACAGGCTAATAGTTTCGCTTCTGCGCGCCAAGTAGGTAGAGACAGTGCAAAAGGCGCTGCGGTCGGCGTCCGTCATGGCGCCGAGGATCTCTGCGTTGGGTTCGTTAGCGTCGGTCGGTGGCGGCCGGCGTCGCCGTATGTCAGCGACAGGTCCATTGTGGCGCAGTCTGAGTCTTCCGAACTACGGGCCTGTGTCACCATTTTCAAAGCCACCGATTTGCGGGGTTCGGTTGGTGTGTTGAGTTCCGCTGTGGCTTGTTCGGTAAATGATCTCTGCTATGTGATGCCAGCTGCTTTGAATTCCTGCAACAACCTCATGGACCATTGGCCCTCCAGTTGGATGTACCCTAAGCCTTGAAGGTCTGTCGTGATCTCAACTTGGTTTTCCCGCAGGATGGCGAGCCGTCCTGGTCTCATGGTGTTCGCGGTTACCGTTTCCGAGTAAGCGTTCGGGCGGGCGCGCTCGGTGCCTTCGGACGTTGTTTCGTCGACGGTCAGCACCGCTACGAAGTAGTCAGCACTGGCCATGGTCTCCCTAAGTTTGTCAGGTAAGCCCAAGCCTTGATTGGGCTCTTCCATCATCCTGAACGGCTCGAGGTCTGCAAGTCGGCATACCGATTCTACTTGGGGTACGTAACCGTTCGGGTCGGTCCCGTGAATGATGAACACACGGGCATTTCGGTTGCTGGTCGGTGGGCCTGCAGGTTGGTTGGCGTCCAGAATATGCCTGTTCGTGAGGAGGTAGTCCTCACCGTCCTCGGTTAGTTGGTAGCAGAGTTATGCCCGCGTTCGGGCCGTGCAGAGGCCACTAAGAGCCTATCCTAAAAACTGGTGGAAACTTGCAGGGGGAGTCGCGGGAAAGCGAGCTGGGGTTGCATCTAGACTGGGGCAATGACGAAATCGAAAGACCCCAAGCCGCCGCGTCCGAAGCGTGCTGGCCCAGCCACCAGGACCAATCCCACCACCGGCGCGTTCCAGGTCTCCGACGAGCTCTGGGAGGTGCTGGCGCCGTTGATCCCCGAGCATGTGAACACCCATCGTTTCGGCGGCGGCCGGCCCCGGGTCCCTGACCGCACCTGCGCCAATGGCATCTTCTACGTGCTGCGCACCGGCTGTCAGTGGAAGGCGTTGGACGCCACGGGCATCTGCTCCGGCTCCACCGCCCACCTGCGGTTTCAGGAATGGGTCGCCGCTGGGGTGTTTCTGGAGCTGTGGCGGGTGGGACTGGAACGCTATGACGAACTGAAGGGGCTGGACTGGAGTTGGTTGAGTATGGACGGGGCCATGACCAAATCACCCTTGGGCGGGGGGAAAAACCGGCCCCAACCCCACTGACCGAGGCAAAGGCGGCGTCAAGCGCAGCCTGTTGACCGAAGCTGAGGGCATTCCGGTGGGTCTGGCGGTGGACGGCGCCAACCGTCATGACATGAAGCTGGTGCGGGCCACGGTGGACAGCCTGCCGGTGCCCCGACCAGCGCCCACTCCGGACCAACCCCAGGGCATGTGCCTGGACAAAGGCTATGACTTTGACGAGGTGCGCCGCACGTTGGAGGAGTTCGGCTTCACCGCCCACATCCGCAGTCGGGGCGAGGAGGCGAAGGCGATCAAAAAGGAGGCTGGGTTCAAGGCGCGGCGCTGGGTGGTGGAACGAACCCACGGCTGGCTGAACCGTTTCCGGCGCATCCTCGTGCGCTGGGACAAGTCCCCCGACAACTACATCGCCTTTCTTCATTTCGCTTGCGCCCTGATCGCCCTCAGAGCCGCCGGGTTATTAGGATAGGCACTAACTGGGTCCAGTTAGTGGGGAGCAATTTTATGCCCGTGTCCGGCCCGTGCAGAGGCGACTAACCGGTGAGTCGGCCCAAGGATGTATGCTCATGGCGAGGCGCGTCGTCCGGACGAAGGCCGAGCAGACGCTGGTGCATATCGCCCGATCGGGAGCATGGTCCGGGAGTCTTACGACGGCATCATTGGTGACGCCCCACTTGGAGCGATCCCGTTCTATAGATTGTTCAATGTTGGTAACTCCCTCCGGCGTCACGTCTACGCAGCCATCGTGGAGGGAATGATGAGCAGACGCCAGAACAGCGCGAAACCGGCGGGGTTGTCCCAGCTGAACCTGAACGCGGCGGGCATTGATGTGGGCGCCACCAGCCACTATGTGGCGGTTCCCGCCGACCGGGCGGAACAGCCGGTGCAAGAGTTTGAGGCTTTCACTGCGGACCTGTACCGTCTGGCGGACTGGCTGGCCGAGTGTGGCGTGGAGACCGTGGTCATGGAGTCCACCGGCGTGTACTGGATACCGCTGTTCGGGGTGCTGGAGGAACGGGGCTTTCAGGTGATGCTGGTGGACCCGCGGCGCATCAAGAACGTGCCCGGGCGCAAGACCGACGTGGTGGATTGCCAGTGGCTGCAGCAACTGCACACCTACGGTCTGCTGTCGGCAGCCTTCCGGCCCGACGCGGAGGTCCGGCGTCTGCGCAGTTATCTGCGGCAGCGGGCCATGCTGGTGGAATACGCTTCTCATCACATCCAGCACATGCAGAAAGCCTTGACCCAGATGAACGTGAAGCTCCAGCACGTGATCCGGGACATCACCGGCAAGACGGGCATGGACATCATGGAGGCCATCGTGGGTGGCGAGCGGAACCCGCGGAAGCTGGCGCGTCTGCGCGATGCCAGGATCAAGGCCGACGAAGCGACCATCGCCAGGTCGCTGCGGGGACACTGGCGCGAGGAGCACATCTTCGAGCTGACCCAAGCCCTGGAGCTGTACCGGTTCTACCAGGGCAAGATCGCCGAGTGCGACCGGGAGATTGAAGCCCAGTTGGAGCGGTTCGAAGACCACAGTGACGGCGAACCTCCCGCTCCCAATGGCAAAAAGCGCAATCAGAAGAACGCCCCGCGCTTCGACGTCCAAGGCCATCTGTACCGGATGACCGGGGTGGACCTGACCCGCATCGACGGCATTGACGGCTTCACGGCGCTGAAGGTGATCAGCGAGATCGGCATGGACATGACCAAATGGCCCAGCGCCAAGCACTTCGCATCCTGGCTGGGGCTGAGCCCCCACAACCGGATCACCGGCGGACGGGTCATCAGCTCGAAGACCAAGGCCAGCGCCAACCGGGCCGCCGCGGCATTGCGTCTGGCCGCCAACGCGCTGCACCGCTCCGACAGCGCCCTGGGTGCCTTCCTGCGCCGGAAGAAAGCCCATCTGGGTGCGCCCAAGGCCATTACCGCCACCGCGCACAAGCTGGCCCGGCTCATCTACTCCATGCTGCGTTACGGCCAGGAGTACGTGGACGCTGGGGCCGAATACTACGAAACCCAGCATCAGCAGCGGGCGTTACGCGCCGCCAAGCGCCGAGCGGCGCAACTGGGCTACCAACTGGTGCCCATGGTCAATGACCATGCTTCCGCACCGCCCCACGGAGTGGAGGTAGCGGCGTGACACTTCCGGTTAGTCTATAGTCGTAGATCCCTTGGGATGACCACTGGTTTTCCGGGTTGGCGGCAAAAGAGATGCTTGTGATTAACCCATTGTTGTACAACGTGATGATGTCCCGGTGCTCTTGGATTCTCCATCCCGTGATTTCGAAGCTCGCCATTCTCTCGTCCCGCTCTTGGACGATTTGCGGGTCCCCGCGGTTCAGTTTGTCCAACTTGTCTAGCAGCCCCAACAGGCGCGGCTGTTGGTTTGGACTGATCATCATATGATGGCTCCGTGCAGTGCGAACTCTCTGGTTTGCGTTTGGGTGGCAAGCGCATTCCGCTGGCGTTATGTGCTCTATACCGCCGTCATCTGCTGCTCGTCAAGCGCGGCTCGTGCCGGGTCGCTCAGCAACTCGGCCAAGGCGGCCTCGATGTCCTGGGCGGTTGTGCTGGTGGGCTGCCACTCGTGGCACAGTAGTCGCCGCGCTGGGTGTCACTGGCGGGCTTGGACATGATCGCGCTCTGGGCGATGAATGATGCTGGCTGCTGGGAAAGGCTGAGGAGGTTGCTCGTGTGCAGCAGCAGCGGCCGACTGGGTCAGATGCTGACGTTGGTTGCGGTGCCGGCAGCGCTGGCTTGAAGCCTCACCGCGAAAATCAGCGCAGGAGCTGCGGAGGGGTCCTTCGACGTACCTGATGGATTTTCCCGCTGGAGGCTGGGGGATGCGTCCTGGGGCGCGCGATGCAGCCCACTATGTCAGAAAACGCGGCTCAGGCGTAGACCTGGTTGGTAACCGAAGGTTCCTTGGTCATCTCTCTACGTACGTCCGTTACCCATGCAGGGTCGAACCCGAGAGCTTTGATCACCGCGTTGTCAATCTTGATTCACACTGGGTCGTTCGGCAGTTGAAGGGCGCTTTAGGCGGTGGCGTGTCTGGGTTCGCAGCCCAGTTCTGCAGGGCGCAGACGGCGCTGTTCGCCGAGCGGTAGCAGCCGGTGACCTTGGTGAAGACGAGGCCGCCTTCGGCGCGGATCAGGCAGAGGTTGCAGGTTCCGGCGCCGTCACACTCGCAGGCGACGGCGTCCTCGACGCTGCCCGACCAGTGGAGTTCTCCAAGGTTGCAGGGTATGGCGGCGGCGTGTACGCGGCGACCGTCGGGCAGTTGGCCGGCGTACCAGCCTGGGTCTCCTTCTGCGGGGAACATTTGAATGTAGGTGAGTTCAAGCTGGGCCATGCTGGCTCTCCTGTAATTCAGTGGGTGAGTTTCGCACCGGTCGGGACGACGCGTGCTGCGCAAGCACGCACGGACGTTGGCGGGTGCTTTGCGAAATGTTGCCAGCACGGGTCAGTTTCGGCCGTATACGGCCCCCGGGCGCGCTTTAGCGGCCTCGAGGTGGAATTGCCGCACTGACGCAAAAACGGCGCCACAGGGCGCCGTTGGGGTGCAGGCGGTGGGACGAAAACAAAACCGGCCGCCCCGTCGTCGGTGGCGGCCAGCGTGGTCGTGTGGTGGCGACCGTGGCGGCACGTGCCTATGGGCTGGCGACTGCGCCAACGGGCGCTCTACGGGCGCGGCTGCGGGTGGTGCGTTTGAAGTTGCGGTTGAAGATCTGTTCCTGTCTTCTCCTCGCGCTGTCGAAACGCTTGGCCAGGCCGGCGATGCGCTTCAACTCCTGCGGGTTGCTGCCGGCGAGAAGGTCGGAGTTTGACCTCCTTGCGTGCCGTATAGTGCGTTTCGACGCCCGCTGCCCGTCGGGCAGGTTGACGGGCCTGTCCTGTTGCAGTACTTGATGGAGTATCTTGCGAGCTTGTCGTTTTTTCATGGTCTGGTTTGTTCCGCGTATGGTTTTGCCGTAGGTCAGCTACCGGGAGTATACCGTTCTCAACACCCCACGGCGCCGCGTCTGCTGATTGCGGCCGCATCTCCGGCCTGCGGGTCCATGAGTGGCCTGCCGAACTGGCGGCTACATCATGAGGATGGTTGCCGGCCCTGCTGCAGGGCGTTGACCAGGTCGGTGGCGTCGTCGGCAATCATGGCGGTGCGCGCCGCCGCCAGCTTGTGGAAGTTCTGCGGCGTCCACAGCTCCGGGTCGTCGGGAATTTGCTGCTCACGGAGGACGTCTGGTATCTGCGCCGAGATCTTGTGCAGGTACTGGTCCGGCGAGCGGTGGGCTTTGATGCTCTTCGCTGTGGTGGCGCTGACGAGGACGGAGTTGGCGAGGCAGTGGTACTGGTCGGGGTCGGGAAGTGCTTCCCAGCCGAACAGGTGGTGCTCGACCAGCTTGCTGGGGTCGAAATCGCGCAGGGGCCGGCCGGTGACCCCGTCTCGGCACGTGGGCCGCATGCGCAGCGCCTGCACAAGGATGTGGTGGGGGTTGGGTGCTCTCGTCTGGTAATCGAACCGGGTCGGTTCCGTGAGGCTGGGCCCGTGGCGTGCGTCGGAGATCTTCCGCAGCTCGAGCCAAGGGTGTTCGGCGTGCAGGGCTTCCAGTTCTTGGTTGACTGAGCTGGCCGACGAGCCGCCTCGGTAGCCGCGGAGCGTGGTGGTCAGCAGGTAGGCCATGGCCTTGGCCTCGTCTTCCATGGTGGGGAACCGGCCGCCGTGGGACTGCAGGTAGCGGGCCAGCACGGAGATGGGGGCCACGGTGCGGAAGGTGTTCCTGCTCCTGATGGCCAGCTGCCGTTCCATGGCGGCGCCGATGACGCCGAAGTAATCGTCAGCTTCGGCGAAGGCTCCTTTGAGTTGCTGCGTCGACGGGTTGGCGCGGCTCAGGCCGTGGCGTTGCTGGCGGCCGTTGAGCAGGATGCCCACCACCCTGATGATGTTCGACTTGGAGACCACCTTTTGCAGCGGGGTGTCCTGCCACCTTTCGATCATGTCGTGTATGGTTGCGCGGGCCTCGGGCCACTTAGTGCCTATCCTAATAACCCGGCGGCTCTGAGGGCGATCAGGGCGCAAGCGAAATGAAGAAAGGCGATGTAGTTGTCGGGGGACTTGTCCCAGCGCACGAGGATGCGCCGGAAACGGTTCAGCCAGCCGTGGGTTCGTTCCACCACCCAGCGCCGCGCCTTGAACCCAGCCTCCTTTTTGATCGCCTTCGCCTCCTCGCCCCGACTGCGGATGTGGGCGGTGAAGCCGAACTCCTCCAACGTGCGGCGCACCTCGTCAAAGTCATAGCCTTTGTCCAGGCACATGCCCTGGGGTTGGTCCGGAGTGGGCGCTGGTCGGGGCACCGGCAGGCTGTCCACCGTGGCCCGCACCAGCTTCATGTCATGACGGTTGGCGCCGTCCACCGCCAGACCCACCGGAATGCCCTCAGCTTCGGTCAACAGGCTGCGCTTGACGCCGCCTTTGCCTCGGTCAGTGGGGTTGGGGCCGGTTTTTCCCCCCGCCCAAGGGTGATTTGGTCATGGCCCCGTCCATACTCAACCAACTCCAGTCCAGCCCCTTCAGTTCGTCATAGCGTTCCAGTCCCACCCGCCACAGCTCCAGAAACACCCCAGCGGCGACCCATTCCTGAAACCGCAGGTGGGCGGTGGAGCCGGAGCAGATGCCCGTGGCGTCCAACGCCTTCCACTGACAGCCGGTGCGCAGCACGTAGAAGATGCCATTGGCGCAGGTGCGGTCAGGGACCCGGGGCCGGCCGCCGCCGAAACGATGGGTGTTCACATGCTCGGGGATCAACGGCGCCAGCACCTCCCAGAGCTCGTCGGAGACCTGGAACGCGCCGGTGGTGGGATTGGTCCTGGTGGCTGGGCCAGCACGCTTCGGACGCGGCGGCTTGGGGTCTTCGATTTCGTCATTGCCCCAGTCTAGATGCAACCCCAGCTCGCTTTCCCGCGACTCCCCCTGCAAGTTTCCACCAGTTTTTAGGATAGGCTCTTAGGGGACACCCACATGGTCTCGATGTCGTCCTGGGTGACCTTCCGCCCGTTGTTCTGCATGCGGGCGAAGAGTTCCATGACCTGGTCGAGTTTCATCTCGGGGTCGATGGTGGAGACCATGATCTGCCGGTCGGCGATGTTCTGAATGATGCGGATGTTGCGGACGCATTGCCGCCATTCCTTGCTGGTCCGCTTGGGGCGCAGCTCATCCTCCATGGCTTCGATCTCGGTGGCGTCGTCCCTGATGACGTCGCAGACTGGCATCCACTGGGGACTGTGCTCCATCATCGGCGTGTGGAAGCGGAAGTTGCCGGTGAGGATGTTTACGTGCAGGCCCAGGGGTGGAGTAGGAGCGTTGGGCAGCATGGTGGGCGGTACGGCGTCTTCCATGGCGGTGTAGATGCTGAGCAGGCGCTGCTGGCCGTCGACGATGAGCTTGTGGACTTGGCCTTCGGGGGTTTCCTGTTCCCAGAAGGTGAAGAGCCCGATGGGGTGTCCCTTGAAGAGGGAGTCCCATAAGGTGGCGATGTTGCTCTTGGACCAGGACCAGTCGCGCTGCCAGTACTCGCAGTAGGCAGTGCCCTGGCCCATTTCCTCGACGATGTGGCGGATGGTGGTCATGTGGCATGCTCCTTTCTCTGGTTGGGTTCGTGGTAGTCAGGGTCGGGCATTGCGGCGCGGTGGTGGGCGCGGTGATATTCTTTTTGATAATTGTCGTTTACCGTATGGCGGAACGGTCAGGGCGGTTGATGCCGGCTTGGATTGAGCAGGTCTGTAGGGCAGCAAAAAGGCCGCCCAGAAGAGCGGCCCCGCATGTTGTTCATCGTCTGGGCCGGACTGGCCCCGTGGTACGTTCTGTTGCCTTTTGGGCCTCACGAGGCTTGCCTCATCGTTCCGGAGCAGCCTCGGGTCGTCTGGCAGCGCCGCTGGCGGTGTCCGCAGCAGTACTGCCGTCTCGGTGGTTTCGCCTTGTGCTGTGATCCCGCTGGGTGAACCCGTCCTTGTCTTGCTGGTCCTGACGCCGGTCAGCCAGCGTGCCGTGCGGCAATGCGGCCTTTTCATTGGCGCACTGGCATGTTTTCGAGGATCTCGAGCCGGTGGTTATGGTCGGCGTCTGGACCAGTTTTCCATCAGCGACGGGAATGCCACAGTTTCTGCCGGAAACGGCCCCCGGGCGCGCTTTCGTGGCCTTGGGGTGAAAATGTTCGACTGACGAGCAAACGGCGCCACAGGGCCCCGTTGGGGTGCAGGCGGTGGGCCGGTAACGAAATTGGCTGCTTCGTAGTCGGTGGTAGGGTTCGTTGTGGCTCGGAAACTCGGGGCGTCTGGTGCCGATGATGAAACTGGCCGCCCCGTCGTCGGTGGCGGCCGATGCTGCTGAGCGCAATCTAAGGGTGATGACCGATTGGGAGCTTGCCCAGGTTCTTGGGCTGGGACTAGAGTGCTCGGTCGCCGTTCTTTTGGTATAACCAGAGCGCGCTGGTTCACCCAATATGCTTCAGCAATCAGCCCAGCAAGTGTTTACGGAGTAAACCATGACAACTACTCATCCATTATCTGGGAGAGGGACAGAAATCAACTATTGGTTCCAGGGTGACCGTACGATGGTTCAATGGGGAGAGCTCACGTTCTCATTGAGGTCTGAGGATTTCGCCGCCGTCCTGAACGACTTCTTTGTGGACTCTGGTCGGTGGTATCCACTGGGGGCGAGCATGACGGACCCTCCGGCGGATGGTTTGGGATACTTTGTAGCTGGCTTGGGGCCAGCGTTGACTCCTCGGCACGCGTCTGCAATAGCCGCGATCATGGTGAACGAGCAGTGGCTTGAGCATCGTGGTGCAAGCCCCATAGAACTCAGGAAGACAGGTAGGGGTTTTCAAGTCCCGCCATAGCGAGTCCAGTTCGGTGATTTTCGCTCATTCCAAGCGGTCAGCATCAGCCCCGGATGCGCTGGTGCTGATTGTCAACTGGGTTGGCGGGCATCAAGTCGTCGGCCGGCGTTTTCCCGAGACGAAGATCGATTTCTGGCAGGTAGTCCATTTCAAGGAGCGGGCGCTGTTGCAGCTCGAGGGATACTGGCTGTGCAAAGTCGTCATCGACCAGTCCGGTGTACCAGCCGCTGGCCGAGGATTCCAGCAACAGTGTCCTGAGGTCTAGCTCGCCGTCGTAAAACCTTCGCAATGGGTCTGGGGCTGCAGCAACCACTAGGTAGTGGTCGGCGTCGCCCACGGTGTCAATCATGGCGCCGATGTAGTTGTCGCCGCCCGCATCTTGCCCAGCGAATACCTGTACGCCGTCGTAATAGACGAGGGTCTGGGTGTGCTTGATGGTTGTCATGTCGTCACCAGGGAACAGTTTGCCAGTATGAGGTAGTCTGCCAGCGGCCACCACGTGCTCCAGATACTTGGAATTTCTCCCAAGAGCCGCCCTGACGGTCGCAGGCACTGGTGCAGTGGAGTGCGCGGCCGGGTGTGGCCATCGGCTTTATTCGGATCAAGGGTCGCTGGAGTGCCCCTGCCATTGGCCGGCGGCGATGGTGGGCCAGGTTGCTCGGGCGCTGCAGGAAGGCAATCATGTACGCGCTGGAGCGACGGAGCAGCCTGTCTGAGCCTTGTAGGTGAAATTATTCACCTGAGGCTGGAGAGGCCTCCCTGGGCCGCGAGGCGCAGGAATTCGGGGTATCTGGAGCCGGGAATGAAACCGGCCGCCCTGACGACGGGACGGCCAGCGTCGCTGTTGGTTGGCGCATTGCAGATCATTGCCAGCATGCCCTTGTTTCGGCCAGAAACGGCCCCTGGGCGTGTCCGATGGCTGTTGGTGAGCCCATTTGCCGCCCCTTGCCTTTTGGGGAGTCTCCGGCGGCTTAGGCGGCTTCAATGCCTTGCAGGTAGAGCGTTTTCCGGTCTCGCCACAGCGGGTCTGGCTCCGCGATTTCCGCGCAGTTGAAGCGGTAAAACTTGCCCACCTGCAGGCCATCGAGGCTTGGACCACCGGGGGCGGTCTTGCCGGTTTTCACCCCGTTGTCGGTGAGAAGGCTCCATTCGCCTTTGCTGCGATTGGCAAGTTCAACTTGTCCGGTGAACACGGTGACATCGCCGCGCTCCACTGCCTGCTTTATGTCGGACTCACTGACCGGCGTCGGCGCCTCCAGGAAAAATCCCTCTTCCGGCAGGTATTCGGTTTCCGTAAGGGGCTCTTGCTGGGGCACCAACGTGAGTGGGTCTTCAATCGTCCCGTCGGCTACGGTGATGAACCATTCCCCGTCGGGGGCTTCCAGGAGTAGGGTGCGGAGGTCAACCCCTCCAGTCCGAAATTCATCCAGGCTTTCAGGACGCACACCCACCACCACGTAACGGTCGAAGTCGCCCACCGTGTCGATCATTTCGCACACGTAGTGGCCGCCGATGTCGTCGCGTGCCGCAAAGAGCTGGATACCGTCGTAGTAGTCTAGGATCTCGGTGAGTTTGACGGTTTTCATGGCTTCACCAGTTGGCAATTCGCCAGGATGTCATAGCTGTCGTAGGGCCACCAGGTGTAGTGGGAACTGCCGCCGGTCTTCTTGATGCGCCCTGCACCCGCGGTCAGGATTACCAGACAGGGGATCAGGTTTCGGAGGTTGCGTCGTATGGTTTGCCTTTCTGCGTCGCTGAGGTTGGTGAACACGGACACGCCGCGCGCCCTGCACTCGGAAACGTTGAACTGTGCAGTGGGTTTTTCAGCCCGCTGGGAGCGGAAATCGTCGTTGATGGGCGGAATGTTGCGTACCAGGCGGTAAACGAGGTGCGGAGAGGTGATTTCCTCCGCTTCGTCGGGTGGGCAATCGTCGGGGAGAGGTTCACGAAAGGTCATGGTCGTGTTCGGATTCTTGCTGGCTTCAGTGTAGCCCGTGGCTTTGGACGCCGTCCAGCGGATGCGGGTACCGCCTTCAGAGATGCCGGTGTCCGTTCATGTAGGTCTGAAAAGAAATTCGGGGCATCCGGTGCCAGTAACGACGCCGTCCGCCCCGTCGTCGGTGGCGGCCGGTTTCGCCGTTGGTCAGCGACTTCGACATTGTGTCAGTGGCGGGTAAATTCGCGCTACCGACTGTTGTCGTCAATTTGAGAGGGGTGGAATTCTCGCTTCGCGACGGCGATGTCCAATTCGCGACGGGGCGAGGCAGCCTAGGTCGGTGCGGGGGATGGTCGCGGTAGTGCTCTTGATCTTCAGGTCATCCTGCTCGTAAGAAACCCCAAACGCCTTCTTCGTTACTGAACGATTGCCCTGTCACGATCTCGAATTGTTCGGGGCTTGGTATATATTGACGAAATGCTTTAGCATCCACTGTACGTCCTTGGTCAAACACCTTGGTTATTTCCTTGACCAAGTACGCAAGCGCTTGCGGCGCATTTATGACGAGGTAACCGTTTGCTTCTATAGCCGACCAAACGAGGGAATTTCCACCACTGTCGAAATCATGCTTGCATGGGGCTGCCCCTAATCCTGACGTGGTGATCACGAGATTGGGGCAATACGCTGCTCCTGAGACCTCACATTGAGTGTTCAGCTTGGTCATTAATGAACGTTCGCTGATCGACATTGCGCCTGCTATTCCGAATCCCCATATCTGGTCTTTACCCGTGCTGTTTTGTTCATATTGGTTGTCTGGAGTCGCCGCAAAAACTGTTCGGGTACCGTATGACCTGTAGTCGACGCACAAACCTAGCCCAGAATCTTGTGGCCTGCACCATCGGTCGAGCTTCCGGACAGACGCGATCTTTTCATTGATGTCATCCGCTTCCCGCGTTCCTATGGTGCTCTTAACTTCCCCAACGGCGATTACTCCTTCGCAGGGGAAGTACGACGTTTCGTCGTCGTCGTTCAGCACGAAGGAAGGGCAGATGTTGTCTTCGTAGAGGATGATGTCGATCTGTTTTGACGTGTTACCTTGGGTGTCAACAACGAAGCCTGAACCGATGCCGATGCCGCTGGGCAAGAGTTGTCGGAGTCTGTTGCGTACTGCTTTCTCCCGACTGCGGCCGATGTTGACCGGCGTGGTCGCGAGAGCGCCTTGGGCGAAAGCAAGGATCAGTTCGTTTCCAAGGCTCGTGTAATAATCGGCTATGTTGAAGGCTTTGGTCATTCTTTCGGTGCCCCCGAGGGTTCCGCGTTCGAGGTTGACTAGCGTTGTGGTTCGGCTTCCTGGTCGATTGTTGGCCACTACTCGGCCTATACCGTCTCGCGCTCGCCGGTGGTCGAGCCCAGCACGTCGAATTGCATAGCGTGGGCTCGACAACTTAGCGTCATTGGTGCCACATCGGAAGGAAGAGGAACAGCCAGATAGGTTCTGTCAGTGCGCATCGCGTTGATGGCATCGGAGTTAGAGCCCCATCAAGTCCGACAGTTTGGATGGCTCGGACCTGTCTTGGCTGTCTTGCATGAGAAGGATCTGTTCCGGTTCGGACATGAACCATGCGAAGGATTTCCAGGAGAGTCCGCTCACCGACTGTCGGAACGCCTGGCTGTCGCGGTCGGCGAATGCCGATACGAAGGCCACTTGGTCTTCGGACAGTCCGGCGTCTGTCACCATTTTCAGGAGGTCCTGCCGCCTGCTTTCCGTGACCGCGCCTGCGGTTGCCACTACCTCTACGAACACAAACATCGTTTTAGGGAGCCCCACATCGGCCAAGATGATGTCTGGGAGGATCTGGTCTGGCTTAATGTTCAGGCCAATGGCCTGCGCCAATTGGTCGTCCTGCTCCACCACTTTGGTTCCACTTTGGCTCAGCCACACAAGGCTTGGACGTGTCAAGAAACGAGGGACGAATCTCTCCAAGACCGCCTTCGAAATCACCGAGCTGGGTCCCGGATCCAAGTTGCGTATTTCGCCGTTGGGCAAGCGTACTGGAACCTGTTGGTCTAGGGCGACTGCGCCCCCACGTATGATGGCAATGCGGGCAAGGGCATCTGCCGACAGGTTCCCCTCCTGCCAACGAGTGATCGCGTCGGTTAGCTCGTCCCCTGTAAGTTGCGGATTGAACAGGGCTGCGAAATCGTTACTCAGAGCGTAGCGCGGTCTGGGGGACGTGGTGGCGAGGCCCTGCCTCTCTACAACTGCGCCGGTTCGAACCAGCCCGTCTCTCAGGGTTTCGTCCCGTATTGGCTCACGGGTGTTGACTGCGTACCAACGCCCTTGGATGACTCCCGTGGAACTTTGCATTGACAGTTGCAGCCAGGCCTCTCGGTCCCTTTGGGCGGTAGCCGCAGCTTGTGCGTCGGTCATGCGCCCGACTTGGTCTGGGCGTATCCACCGGTCGTTTCTCGCAACGGCACCCACGTACAGCATGACGAACACGGTCTTCGCCGCCATTTCTCGAGTCATGACGTTGCGGTTGGGTATTCCCTCGGGGAATATCCTTTGAAGCCGTTCATGCACCGTGGTGACCGGCGGCAGGGGTGGCAAAGCAGTCATCGTATTGACCCACCGTAAAGGCGTTCCACTTCGCGTTCGATGTCTACCTGAATGGCCTGCTCGTTGACTAGCTTTTCCAAACGGGTGGTTGCCCGCGGTGATGGCAATGGCAGCGCTTCCAGTTCGTAGGCCGACACTGCGACGCTGCCGTTGATGCAACGGAAGACTTGGTCCACCACATTGCTGTTGAGGAGGGCAGTCAAGACCGGCAGCGACACCGAGGGTGCATCGTTTTTGGGCTTGATGATGTTCAGGTGGTTCTCGACCACCACTCCGTCGTAATGGGCTACGAAGTCCGCAGGCAACTCCGCAGCGATCAGGCGCCGATTTTGTTCCTTGGCAGTGGTCCTCTGCAACAGTATGCAAGGAGCCTTGGTGACCAGCCATTGCTGGCTGGCTTTCGGCCGGAAGTACGGCTCATGGTGCTTTTTCTCGGCTCTGAAGTCGAATACTCCATTGGGTCGTACTGCCTCCGCCCATATCAAGGGGTGGTGTCCCTCGGCTGGGCCTGATCGAAGGTCATTCTTGTGCCGGTTCCACACCAGCGGCCCAGTTTTCACGCCGTAGCCGTAGTCAGCAAGACGGTGGGGTAGATTCCCCAGACGGTTGACCAGCGTACTCTGGTCTGGTGAGCGGGGTATGAGCCAAGGCTCTTCTGCATTCTCGGGGAGTTGGAAAGTGCCGGCGTTGGTTGTCTCGACGGTACCGTCAGGCCTAACTGATGTGAACCTGACCTCGCGGGAACGGAGGAATCCAGTGCCGCGCTGGTACACCGTCAGTGCGGTCTCCTGCAGAACGTCTGCGAAGACACCCTTCCTGGCCGTGATGAAGTCAATACTGACTGGTGGAGCTTCTCTGCCCAGCAGTCCGCGCAGTGATTTGAAGTATGCTCCGGCGAGAAAACTGGTCGGGGTCACGTATGCGACCATGCCATCCGGTTTGGCTAGGCGCAGTCCCAGGTCGGTGAACAGGCCGTACAGGTTGGCGTGTCCGAACAGGCTACGGTCGAATTTCTGTCGCAGGTCGGGCGGCAGTTTCGTGCGGCCGTACGGAGGGTTACCGACCACCAAGTCGAATTGTTTTCCGTCGGGTTCAATCTCGAGAGCGTTGCCCACCTGGACTACTTGCCGCAGGGTCCGTCCGGCTTCAACGCTCACTTCCACTAGGGTCGCTTCCAAGAACACTTGGGACATCCACGCGGCGAAAGGGTCCAGCTCAAAACCATGGAGGCGGCACTCCAACTCTTCCAACGCAGTTTCGGCGTCGCAGGAATCGAGGTTTTCCAACATACGCTGGGCCACTGGTGCTAGGAATGCTCCGCCGCCACAGGCGGGATCTAGGACTTGGCTGGTCTTCCAGTTCGTGCCTGCTTCCGTGGCCATGTCCAGCAGGCGCTCAGCTAATGCTGGGGGAGTGTAATACGCTCCCAGCGTGGCACGTAGCTGATCTGGCATCATTCCTGTGTAAAGGGCACCAAGGCCGTGACTGGCGCTGGGGCCGTCCAAGTCAGCCGCTCGTTCGCCTGCTGCTACCGCCAGTTCTTCGGCTTGGGTCGGCATTTCAGCGAGGATTACCTCAGGTGGCAAAGGTGGCAACTGAGGTCGTCCGGTGCCATCGCTGTGCGCTGCCCTCAGTCTTTTCCAATAGACTTGGATCGCACGAAACGTCACCGTGCGGGCATCGGCAAGGGTATCTTGGGTTCCTATTGGCGCGGTCAAGCTCAGGCTGCTCACCGTCGCGTCCGCCGAGACGTACGCTGCGGTTCTAGTTTTGTCGGTGGTGTCCCGCACGACTTCCGCCAAGGCGTTTCCCTCGCTTGCTGGGTGCCACACGATCCCGTGCGTGGTATCCGGGTTTCGGTGAAGGTGTCGGGTATCTTAACATGGCGGTCCGTTGGGGGAAAAGGTGGACCGGCATTACTGAGACGTTTGGGATGGAGGTGCTTGTATAACTTTTACTCGGCAGCCTCGTCGGCGTACTGTCCGTAACCGAGGCCGCGCACGTGAGGCTCCTGGTGCAACAGTTGGCGCGGGACGGTAAATTCGGCGTCGTCCCAGTCCGTGGCGTCTGCGACGGATTCGTCCCAAAGGGGGCGCACCCCGCACTCGCCGTCACGGTATTGCGGGACGTTCATGTCCTTGGTGCGCTCCGAGCAGTCGGCTAGGGTGTCGTGGATGCGTTCGTCTTCGACGTCGGGGATGAGGGGTTCGAGCCCATGAACGCGCTGCCGCACGCATTGTTCATGGTCGGGTACGCCTGCTTGGCGGACAGCGGAGTCTCTGCCGGTGTCGCGTCAGGAGAACCGGGCGGCCTCGGTGAGAATACCATTCGTCAGGGCTCTTGAGCTCGGTGGAGTCTGCCATCAAAGTAATCGGCTGGGTGGCGCTCACTGGTTTGCTGGTTGATCCATTCGCCGGTTGCTGGGTCTGGGGCGTACGTTGAAGAAGTCATTGTCACCGTAATCGCGTCGTTGAGATCCTCACTCACGCCGATTCCTCGCGACCTCCAGAATTCGGCCAAGTACTCGGGAAACCCTTCAGGCGATTCCAGAGGGAAGCACAACTCAGTCAGCTGGGCTCCTGCCGTCGTCAGGTACGCCGGCCCGAAGGGAACCGGAGATTCGGCTGTCAGGATCAAAAACCCTCTGGAATGGCCGAAGGTCATTTTCCCAGGGCCCTTCTGGTACCCTTGCGGCGCAACTTTTACCAAGCCTAGGCTCTCCAAGTGGACCAAGGCTTCGAAGTCAGTGCCTTTTGCGGAGTACATTTCATTTTGAGGATCGAGCACCACGAGGACGGGCGGGTCTGGTGCGGTGTTGAACCGTGACCTCGGAGGTGGTGGCGCACCTTGTACCGTGAATGGAAAGGTTCGCATTTGGATCAAACGGAAGTCGCTCAGCGCTCTGAAAAGCTTCGCGTCATTTGGTTCTAGGTCAGCCAGCACGTTCACGGCTTTCTTTGATTTAGAACCTGGGGAGTTCACTTCGCTGGCGAGCAGTTGCGCAAACATCAACGCCACCTCTTCGTCCTCTGGAGGAACTAGGCGCGCTTTATCTCTCCAGTTTGCGTTCCAGCCATCGGAAACCAGCGACGGATCTGCGTCTTCATTCAGCATGGGCGAAGCTTTCGACAGTATGTTCGCCAAGTTGACAACCGACATTTTGCCGCCGCAGGTGGCTAGCATGTCGTAGACGTCTGGGGACATCTGGTCGTCTACTATCAAGTCGCTCAGAAGTTGTGCTAGGGCGTTCTGCACCTTGTTTTGGGCTTCAGCCTCTGTGTTGCGTCTGGCGTTCCAAGGGGCGAGCACCGCGGCAAGCAGTTTCATGCCTGGGTTTGAAATCTTCGCGATTTCGGTTCCCAGTTTCTGAATCTCGTTGGGTTCCATGTAAGCACTCCGGCCGACCCAGATTAGGCGTTGGGGAATGTTCAACCCCAGTCTACGTCCGGCACGGACGTGTGCTTTTTTTACTGGGTCCCTGGTTTCAGGATACACCTTCGGCGTTCGATGTTTGGGACAACGGTGCCCAACGGTCCAAGGTGGAAGAGTTGACGGCGCTTGCCGTACTCGGCTTCAGGCAGGTTCTCAGGCGTTCTGTGGCCTATGGCGTAGTCGACCGCAGGTCCGCGCATCGTGGCGCTCGGATACTCGTCGTGTACGAGGTCGGCCTTGGGCTGGTAGTCGTCGCCTTTGGTGGTCGTGGCGGCGGCTTTGCCGAGTCCGCTGATTCGGCGGCCGCAGGACATGCAGGCGCTCCTCGCTCAGTAGTGACTGGCAAGGACGACTGCCTAGTGTGGTGTAACTGAAGTTCATTGTAATAGTATTCGCGATGAGGTATCCTCCGGGTTAGCAGCCCAGAGGAGGATGACCATGGCAATCGGACGACCAATGCCGCCGCTAATTTTGGATGACGTGGAGCGTGAAACCTTGGAGCGGTGGGTTCGTCGTCCGAAAACGGCGCAAGCTTTGGCGCTGCGGGCCAGAATGATTTTGGGCTGTGCCGAAGGCCGCAGCAATACCACGGTGGGCACCGACCTGGGAGTGTCCGATGAGACGGTGGGGAAATGGCGTTCCCGGTTCCTGGAACGGAGGCTGGACGGACTGTCGGACGAACCGCGCAGCGGACGGCCTCGAGCGGTTACCGATGACGACGTGGAGCGTGTGATTACGCTGACGCTGGAGACCGCGCCCCGGGACGCGACCCATTGGAGCACCCGGTCCATGGCCCAGCGCAGCGGGCTGAGCCACAACACGGTCAGCCGCATCTGGCGGGCCTTCGGATTGCAGCCACACCGCACGGAGACTTTCAAGTTGTCGTCGGACCCCTTCTTCATCGAGAAGGTCAGGGACGTTGTGGGGCTATACCTGAATCCACCGGATCGGGCGTTGGTCCTGTGCGTGGACGAGAAGTCCCAGATCCAGGCGTTGGATCGCACCCGTCCGCTATTGCCCATGCGCCCGGGACAAGTGGAACGGCGCACCCATGATTACCTGCGTCACGGCACCACTTCGCTGTTCGCCGCCTTAGACACCAGGACCGGCAAGGTGATTGGTCGTTGCCACCAACGGCACCGGGCCGTGGAGTTCCGCAAATTCCTCGATACCATCGAGGCCGAGGTGCCCGCCGACCTCGACGTCCACCTGATCGCGGACAACTACGCCACCCACAAGACGGCGCTGATCCGGAACTGGTTTGCTAAGCGGCCCCGCTTCCATATGCACTTCACACCCACCAGCGCCTCGTGGCTGAACCTGGTGGAGCGCTGGTTCGGTCTGCTCACCGAAAAGCAGTTGCGCCGCGGCGTGCATCAGAGCAGCGCCGAACTGGAGACTGCCATCTACCGCTACCTGGACGTCACCAACGAAGACCCCAAACCTTTTGTCTGGACCAAGACCGCCGACCAAATCCTGGCCAACGTCGCCCACTTTTGCCAGCGAACTTTGAATACAGGACACTAGCAATTTGACGCTGCGAGTGGTTGCCTGCGTTTTTCACCGCTTCCGCTTCGGCGGATGGCGCCCGCCCCGGGCACCCCCAGCACCGCCATCGCGGTTTCGATGGCTTCGGGACTGAAGCCAGCCTCCAGCAGGCTCCCGACGCACTTGGCCATCGCCTCGGGAGTGGGCTCCGGTATTCGATGCTCGACGCCGATCATGTAGTAGGCGTCGGGGTTATGGCCCAAGAGTTTGACCGCATACCGCGTGAACGCCGGCGAGTGGCCGTACTCTCTAGGCTGTGTTGACATTTCACCGTAACCAAATGAGGGCAGCGGTAAATTGAAGGAAGCCCAGGTATCTGGTGTCCAGCTTCTCAAACCGGGAAAATACCCGGCGATAGTGCTTTATCTTGTTGATGAAGCATTCCACCAAGTGACGCTCTCGGTACAGGTAAGCATCGTAGGCTTGGGGTTCCTTGCGGTTGGAGCGTGGAGGTATGACCGGACGCAGGCCCCGTTCCAGGATATGCTGACGAAACTCCTGGGAATCATATCCCTTGTCGGCAATCACGTACTCTCCGGCATAATCGGCGATCAGAGCATCGGCCTGAGTGATGTCATGCTGTTGTCCCCCAGTCAGGATGAACCGCAAGGGATTACCCAAGGCATCCACGCTCACGTGGACCTTGGTGCTAAACCCGCCGCGGCTCCGGCCCAGGGCCTGGGCTGCCTGGCCACCTTTTTGGGGGGCGCTCCGGCGGCGCAGGGATGGGCCCGGACCACGGTGCTGTCGATGATGAGGCATTCCAGATCCGGGTCGGCGGCGAAATGCTGATGCATCAGTTCCCAGATACCCCGGTCGGCCCAGCGGGCAAACCTTTTGTACACGCTGTTCCAGTTTCCATACTCGGACGGGAGGAGCCGCCACTGGGCACCGGAACGGTTCACCCACAGCACCGCCTCGATGAAACGCTGGCATTCCGCTTCCTGACCAACGTACAAGTCGGTACGACTGCGCAAGAACTGGAGAATCCTGGTCCACTGATTTGTTGAGAGCCTAAGTCTTGACATAGTTCTATTATAACCAAATGTCAACAGAACCTAGTATTACAGTCGCGCTTGCCTTTGGTAGTATAGGCCCATGAATACTGGTGAGAGCGGAGGGGTTGGAAATGGGTCAGACGTTACTGGAGCGAGAGGCGGTGCTGGAGGAAACGCTGGACTGGGAGGTTGGGCTCCAGGCGTTGCACGGGCGTATCGCCCATGGTTTCAGCCGCAGCGAGTCTCGGCAGCGGGTTCTGGCATACCTGCAAGGGTTGCTGGGGTCGGTGGAGCGCAAGAACGGGTGGCAGTTGGCGGAATATGCTGGAGATGCCACGCCGGACGGGGTGCAGCGGTTGCTGGCGGTGTACCACTGGGACGCTGATGAGGTGCGGGATGACCTGCAAGGGTATGTGGTGGAGCATCTGGGCGACCCCGGCGGGGTGCTGGTGGTGGATGAGACGGGGTTTCTGAAACAGGGCAAGAAATCGGTAGGAGTGAAGCGTCAGTACAGCGGCACGGCGGGGAAGGTGGAGAACTGCCAGATCGGGGTGTTCCTGGCCTATGGCAGTCGTTACGGCGCGGCCTTTCTGGATCGGGAGTTGTATCTGCCCCAGGAGTGGGCGGCAGACGGGGAGCGGCGGCGGGAAGCCGGTGTGCCCCAGAACGTGGTCTTTCACACCAAGGCGCAACTGGCCCAACGGATGATCGCCCGGGCGGTGGCGGTTGGGGTGCCCTTTGCCTGGGTAACTGGGGATACGGTGTACGGCAATGACCGGAAACTGCGGGGGTGGCTGGAGGAACAGGGCCTGCCCTACGTGCTGGCGGTGAAGAACAACGAGCCGCTGTGGGTTGATACGGAGCGCAGCACGGCGCAGGTGGCGGCGCGGCAGTTGGTCCAGCAGATACCCGCTGACCGGTGGCAACGCCTGAGCGCGGGAGAAGGCAGCAAGGGGCCCCGTCTCTACGATTGGGGATGGTTGCCAATAGGGCCCTGGTCAGCGCCGGATCAGGGGCGTTGGCTGCTGGTGCGTCGCAGCATCGCCGATCCTGAGGAGCTGGCCTACTACGCCTGTTGCGGCCTTGGGGACACGCCGCTGGAAGAACTGGTGCGTGTGGCAGGCACCCGGTGGATCATCGAAGACGCCTTCAAGGAGGCCAAGCAGGAGGTGGGGCTGGACGAGTATGAGGTACGCCGGTGGGTCGGCTGGTACCGGCACATCACCCCCGTGTCGTAGCACGGGGCAGGCTCTGGCGCTGCTGGCCCATGCCTTTCTGGCGGTAATCCGGTCCTATGCCTCCGGTGGCGATGGTAAAAGGGGGATAGGTGCGTGGGAGAACTCATCCCACTGACCGTGCCCGAGGTCAGACGGTTGCTATGCCGGCTGCTGTGGCTGCCCCGTGGCAGTCCTGCCCTGACCATCCACTGGTCGGGATGGAGACGTCGGCACCAGGCCCGAGCCATGCAGTGTCATTACCGGAGACGCCTTCAGACACCTGCTCCTCAAGCGCGACTGTAGTACTAGGTTCTGTTGACATTTGGTTATAATAGAACTATGTCAAGACTTAGGCTCTCAACAAATCAGTGGACCAGGATTCTCCAGTTCTTGCGCAGTCGTACCGACTTGTACGTTGGTCAGGAAGCGGAATGCCAGCGTTTCATCGAGGCGGTGCTGTGGGTGAACCGTTCCGGTGCCCAGTGGCGGCTCCTCCCGTCCGAGTATGGAAACTGGAACAGCGTGTACAAAAGGTTTGCCCGCTGGGCCGACCGGGGTATCTGGGAACTGATGCATCAGCATTTCGCCGCCGACCCGGATCTGGAATGCCTCATCATCGACAGCACCGTGGTCCGGGCCCATCCCTGCGCCGCCGGAGCGCCCCCCAAAAAGGTGGCCAGGCAGCCCAGGCCCTGGGCCGGAGCCGCGGCGGGTTTAGCACCAAGGTCCACGTGAGCGTGGATGCCTTGGGTAATCCCTTGCGGTTCATCCTGACTGGGGGACAACAGCATGACATCACTCAGGCCGATGCTCTGATCGCCGATTATGCCGGAGAGTACGTGATTGCCGACAAGGGATATGATTCCCAGGAGTTTCGTCAGCATATCCTGGAACGGGGCCTGCGTCCGGTCATACCTCCACGCTCCAACCGCAAGGAACCCCAAGCCTACGATGCTTACCTGTACCGAGAGCGTCACTTGGTGGAATGCTTCATCAACAAGATAAAGCACTATCGCCGGGTATTTTCCCGGTTTGAGAAGCTGGACACCAGATACCTGGGCTTCCTTCAATTTACCGCTGCCCTCATTTGGTTACGGTGAAATGTCAACACAGCCTAGTCTGGCGGGAAAGGAACCTCGCCCGTTTGCCGTCAAGCCACCTGGGGCTGATGCCGCACCGTTGCAGCAGCAGCAGCACATGTGGGTGGTCGTGGAGCTTGAGCACGACCGTCCGTTTGGCGTCGTCATCGAGTCCGGCGTTGTCCATCGCGTCATAGAGTTCCTGGCCTGCTTCGCGGTCGAAGGCGTGCAGTCCACTCTGGGCGAGGCGCAGCATGGTGTAAGCGCGGTCTCGGGCGTGACCCTCTGGGTGGTCGAGCAACCCGATGAACACCTGGCGGCACTGTGCCACCGCCGTTTCGGCCGTGTAATGGGCGGGGAACGCGCCGTCGAAAGGTCGGTGCATGAGCCGTCCGCCGGGGTCGAGCCAGGACACGCGGCCTGGCTTCCCGTCTGGTGTTGGTGTGATGAGGCCAGACGGCGGGTTGCCGCTGGCGGTGTCCAGCGCGCGTTTGAGCCGCTGCTTTATTCCCCGCTCCGTGAGGGCAGACATCCGCCGGATGGCGGAGATCTCGATTCCGGCGTCGAAACACGAAAGCAGCCATTCGGCGACGGCGTCGCTCTGGTTGTCCTGTGAGCCTGGCATTCCCCGCTTGGCGGCTTCAGCCAGCAGCAGGCTGGGTTGGTGCCGTTTCAGCTGGAGATTGATCTGGATCTCGGTCTGGGAGAAGCCGCGGCGGCGCAGGTCGCAGTACTGCTCGAGCATTGCGGTGAAATCCGGCCCCGGGACGTCCAGCGAGGGTTGGGCCTTCCGGCTGCCGTCGGCTGTCTCTGGACGTCGCGGCGCCATGTTGTCTCTCCTCGGTGGCTGATGGTCGAATTCTGCTGATGGCTTGGGCACGAAAAAGCCGCCGGAAGCGACGTTGCCACCGGCGGCATAACGTTTCCAGCGGTTGACGGACTGGACCGGACCTGGACTACGGCGGCGTGTCTGGCGCCAGCCAGGTGTTGTAATGGTTTTCTGGAGGTTCTGGCATTGGCCTTCTTCGGATTATCTGTCGGGACACTGTTCGTCGTCATGATCTTTGCGTGTCGGAGCCGAGGCTGCTCACGAGATCAGATAACCATTTGAAGGCCTCGGGGTAGTGGGCAAGATCGAGGACGAACTCCTGCCCCCTGCCGACGGTCCGCAGGTAGGCGTGGTCAGCATCGCGCCGCCAGCGTTTGCGGTCGGGGTGGTACGTCAACGGAGGCTTGTTGCCGTCGGGATAGAACCACCGGGGCAGCCGCCAATTCGAAACGCCGTTGCCATGCGGGTCGGTCAGGACCAGTCGCTGGTCGAACTTGGGAAAGACTCCCCATCCAGCGATTTCGCGCCGGTCGTCGTCATTTCCCAAGTCCAGCTTCAGGGACGCGGCGTAGACGGTGTTCTTGTCGTCGCGGTACTTCGAGAAGAGGTGTGGATGGTGGCGTGCCCAGGGGAGGTCGTTTGGCCCGATGTCAGCCACCAGATATTTCTGGTCGACTTGGAGCCAGCCCCACAGGACGTGCAGCTCGGGCACTCCCTTGATGAAGTGCCATCCCTGGGCGGTTTCCTCGACTCGGCGGTAGAGGCCGAAGAACAGGAAGACGTCGCCGTTTCCAATGCTCTGTTTGTTGAGGTGGCTCTGCGCGATGCCGGCTTGGCCGAGCATTCCTCGCCAATGTTGCCAGTCGGGACGTTCTTTCCGGTAGCGGTACGCGTCGAAATTCACGTCGGGGTCCAGGTGGACCGGATCCAGCCCGCTCATGCGGCCGTTCGTGATGCCGGCAACGACGCTTGCGATGTCGATGTCGCCATGTTGGAGGTCTGCGAACTGTTCGCGGTCGCCGGATGGGATGGGCAGCGAGAACATGGTGCCGTCGGGAAAGATGAGGCTGGGACAGCCTCCTGACCCGGAGTCAAAGCCCTTGCGGCTGATGATCAGCTTCTGCGGCTTCAAAGTTTCATCCCCAAGAATTAGTTGCGCGCAAGGGTAGCATCCGCGAGTTCTGGCATCTACCGATGAGGCGGTGAGGTACCTGTCAGTACCTTTGCGGCACACCATCTGGGGACGGGTTTGGTTGTTTCTGGCGGTTGCCACCATGGTTTACCGTCGTCGTTTCGGCGGGTGTTGTCCGCCGGGCGGCACGTCTGGCGCGGCTGTGTCCGCTTTGGATGCTGTCGTCGAGACGGGCGGGGCTTTCGCCCTCCTTCGTCTCGAGGCAAGGCGGAGCCTCAGTAAACAAAGGGTACAGCGAGTGTGTTCCTCTTCACTCGGGTAGTCGCAATCCGAGCAGATGCCGAGTGATTTTCGCTGGGCGCGAGATAGGGAATGGGTGTCTGGATGCACCTCTCGGACAGATGGGTCGGCAACCTGAGACTTTCGAGTGTCGACTTCTGCCTGTATGAGTCGGAGCAAATCCGCGTCGCTGATTCGCTGGAGAGGTTTAGCACCTCTCGCTCTTCGACGCGCTTCCGAGTACGGACGTAGCCAGGCGCGATGTTTCTCGGCGCAGGTGGGGCAACGAGTTTGCCCCTGTATGGCTGGTTGGTTGCAACGGCAGAGCCCCTGTTCCTTGCGCTCTTGGCGGGTCAGGGCTGGCTTTCTGGGCTTTGACGGTCGGCGTTTTGCGGAGGGAGGTTTGGGTTGCCGACGTGGCGAGGGCTTTGACCGTTCGGATTTGGGCTTATTATTGGCTTTGGGTTTCCGCTTTGGAATGAATACGGTGTCAACAAATAGTTGTGGTTTAGAGGTGTTTACCCCTGTCAGGGTCTGACAGGGGACGGTCCAAGGCGCCCTTGATTTCCCTGAACAGGGCTTCCTTATCCACCTTGGTCAGGCGCCGGTCCCGGAGTACGACTTCACCGTCCACCAGCACGGTGTCAACGTCAATGCCTCGTCCCCGGTGCACCAGCGCGTCCACCACCGACACCTGCGGGTCCAGATACGGCTCTTCGATGTTCCGCAGGTCCACGAGCACCATGTCCGCCCGTTTCCCCGGTTCCAGGGTGCCGATCCGGTCTCCGAACCAGCTGGCGTAGGCCCCGTTGACTGTCGCCATCTCCAGGACTTGGCAGGACGTGGGAGGCTCCAGATCCATCCCGGGTACCCGGTGGAGCTTGAGCACCAGCCGCATCTCCTGGAACAGGTCCTTGTCGTCGTTCAGGCCAGCCTCGTCGCTGCCGATGGCCACCTTGATCCCCGCTGCCAGGATCCTACCCAAGGGGGCTATCCCGCTCTGCAGCCGCAGGTTGGAGCTGGCGTTGTGGCAGATGTTGGTACCGGTGGCGGCCATCAACCTCAGGTCCTCCTCAGTGGCCCAGACGCTGTGGCCGCAGGTCACTTCCGGACCCAGAAAACCTATGTCGTGGAGGTGCTGCAGGGGGGTCTTGCCGTAGGCCGTGTGGCCGTACAGTTTCTGGTACACCGTTTCCTGCAGGTGGATGTGTATGCCGGTTCCGTAGCGTCCCGCCATCCCCTTCAACTCGGTGAGCAACTCGTCGGAGCAGCGGTGGACGTTGCTGGGGGCCATGGTGACTTGTACCCGTTCGTACTGGTTGTTTCCGTATTTGCGGCATATCTCTTCCAGGACGGGCATCACCTCGGCCACCGGCCAGTAGCTGGGTGCCATGAAGGACCGGTACCGTTCTGCCAAGTCCGGGGGCATTTGCGCGGCAAAGTCAGCCTCTCCGCCGCCGGAACCCGCGACCATCGAGTTCTGATCCACCACGGAGGGGGCGTAGGAGACGCGCATTCCGGAAGCCTGGTAGGCGCTCACGACCCGGTCGGCGATCTCCAGGCTTACCGGCCCGTACCCGCGCCCGGGCGAGTGTATCGCCTGCACCATCGTGGTCCCGGTCTCGATCATCTGGACCGCTCCGTAAAGTTGGTCCAGGTAGGGGTCGATCGCCCGGACCCCGATGCGGGCGAGGCTCCACAATTCCAGGGGCAGGTCGGGTGCACCCATCTGGAATGGAGTGAGGCCGACGTGGAAGTGGTCGTTGACCAGCCCCGGCATGACGATGTGATTGCCGGAACCGATGACCTCGGCGTCGGGATGCTGACGACTGAGCTCCCGGTAGTCGCCCACCGCTTCGATTTGCCCGTCCCGCTGGAGCACCGCCCCGTCGGAGACCACCTCTGCCGAATCGGGGCCGGTGACCTTGCAGACGACGTGCTTGCCCCGTACCAGAGATAGTGTCATTGCCGCCTCCTGAGCGGATGTCCCGCTTCGTTCTGCCCGAAGTTGGAGTATCCCAGACCGCATTTTACACACTCTTGATTGGTTCAGAGAGAGGGACATTTGGTGATTGTCCAGTTTCTCGTCCCCTCCTCCATGGAATATGTAATCGGCGGGGATAAAGTGGACCACGTGGGAGGCTCGATCACTGACCGTCAACACCGCATCGGTACGTTTTCCCGCCGCCATTGACAACCTGAGTCACCACCGGCGGTATCAGGTACTTGTCGGACTATCATGGAGGGTGGTACAACCACTGGAGGCAGGTCACCCCCTGTTACTTCCCTTGTTACCAAGGTGAAGGGACTTTCGAAACACCTTCCAAGCCGGGTTCACCAGACTAGACCTATCTTTTCAAAAATCATTAACGGAGAGGTGCTGCTATGGCGGAAAGTTCGCAAAGCATCGTACAAGAAGCTATTGACGTTGCCATCGGCGAACGCGGGGAAATCGGAGTTCAGGTCGCAGCTTACCTGGACAGCGAATTGGTGATCGACCGGTGGGGCGGCCTGGCTGACGAGACCACCGGCCAGGAGGTCGATGGAGACACCCTGTTCCCGGTGTTTTCCAATATCAAAGCAATGACGGCGACAGCGCTCCACATTCAGGCGGAGCGCGGGCTGGTGGACTACTACCAACCCGTGGCTAAATACTGGCCCGAATTCGGAAAGTACGGCAAGGACAAAGGCACGGTGTTCGATGCGTTGACCCACCGTATTGGAGTTCCGCTGATGCCCGTGGGAGTTACTCCGGAATTGATGTGCGACTGGGACTGGATGGTTGGGCAGATCGCGGAGATGCACCCTCTCTTCGAGCCTGGAACCCGAAGCGGCTACATGGCCTACACCTTTGGCTGGGTAATAGGTGAGGTCGTGCGTCGTACGGATCCAATGCACCGGCCCTTCGGTCAGTTCATCCAGGAAGAAATCTGCCAACCCCTGGGCATCACCGACCTTTGGGCCGGAATTCCACCCGAGGTTGAACCCCGGGTGGCTAAACTTGCCAATCTACCAGAGGTCCCTCCCGGCGCTCCGGGAATACCTCCGGACTCGCTACGGTTCCGGGCCTCTCCGCCAGTGGTGGGGACTACCCAAGAGGTGTTTGGCCGCTCAGATGTGCGCCAAGCCTGTATCCCCGGCGCCCAGGGGATCATGAATGCGCGAAGCCAGGCCCGGTTCTACGCCATGCTGGCCAACGGCGGTGAACTGGACGGTGTGCGCCTTCTTTCTGAGGACCGAGTGCGTACCTTCCACATACCCCGACCCCCCAGCGATTACGATCCGGTGCATGGTAGACCCCATCATGGGACCATCGGTGGCTTCCACTTTGCAGGTAGTCCCGGCATGGGCGCCATGGGCAGCAACCCTCTGGCTTTCGGCCATAACGGGGCCGGCGGTTGTCTGGGCTGGGTGGACCCTCAGCATCGACTGGCGGTTGCTATCCAGCATAACCGCATGGTCCCTCACGGCCCTCCCGAGGAAAGCCCGCTGACACCCATTGGTGGAGCAGTGCGAAAGGCTCTGGGGATACCCGAGTAGCTTCTCCATTTGCTCCGGAGTATTCGCTTGCTTGTAGGGGAAACAACTCATTGGATACCGCTCTCTTGAACGCCATCCCTTTGTCGAAGGCCAGGGGAATGGCTCGTCCGATGCCCCGTCCGGCGCCTGTAATCAACGCCACTTTACCTGTGAGCAACATCCGTTGTTTCTTACCCGCCCTGGTATGCTCGTCCGATAGAGGCTCGCGACCCGCCGAATTCGCATCGCCGAAGAGAACCGCCTTCGGAGCTAAATTCGCAGGTCTAATCGAGGTGTCAGCAGGCGGTCGGGCACCTGGGTCTCGCGCATGAACCTGACCAGGAACTGATGCATTTCCCGCGCAATGTCCCCGTGGGTTCCTATCACGTTCTGGAGCTGGCGCGGATCGGAGGTCAGATGGTAGAGCTCCGAGACACCCTCCTGGGGGCTGTAGAGTAGGCTCCACTCTCCGGAGGTGACGGTGGTGACGGGATAATCCGAGAGGGGACGGAGCAGGTTGTCCACGGAATGGACCGGATCACCCGGGTTCGCGAAGGGAATGCTGCTGATCACGTACTCCCTCCCCGAAATCGAACCGTCCCTCATCCCGGGCGCGAGAGACCTGCCTTGGACGAAATCGGGGATGTCCATCTCCATGAGGTCTAGCACGGTCGGCATGACATCTATCGCGGAGCTCAGGCCCTGGTACACTCCCACGGGCAGTCCGGGCACGCGGATCAAAAGCGGGATGTGGATGAGCTCCTCGAAAAGGGGAGAATGGGCCCAGGTCGATCCCGGCTCTCCGTATGGCCGGAGGGTCCCGTCCGGGAACTTGCCAGAGTTCATCTTGCCAAAAAGGCCGCCGTGCTCCCCAAAGTAAAAGCCGTGATCCGTGGTGAAAATCACCGCAGTCCGGTCGGTCAGGCCCATGTTCTCGACCGACTTCAACAGGAATCCCAGCCACGTGTCGACCATGGTGATCTCGCCGCAATACGTGGCATGACCCTTCCGCAACGTGTCCTCCTCGTATCCGGGCACATCGTGCCAATTTCCGTACAACGGAAGCACCAACTCGCCGTTGTATTCGGGCCGGTAGAGTTCCGTGTAATAGGAAGGCGCGTCCCAGGGTTCGTGGGGATCCCAGGTGTCAACGTAGAGAAAAAAGTCCTCCTTGTAGTGTTGCTCCAACCACCGCATGGCCGTCATGAAGGTGCGCGGGGCGTTGTGGTCCGATTCGTACCGCCATGCTGCCCGGACGTCCTGGGATTCGTGATGATAGCCGGGCTGCGGGATCATAGACCACAGGGTATCCTGCCCTCGGTTCATGAAGAAGGACTGAAACCCCCGGTCGTAGTTCATCCCATCCCTCAAATAGTAGGGGGTGTCCACCGATGCCGCCGTATGAAAGCCGCGGCCAGCCAGCAGATCCGCCAGAGTGGTCACTTCCGCCGGTAGAGGCTCCCACCCCATGAATGACATCGTCCAGCGGCCCGTTTGATGGTCCGCCCTGGTGGGCATGGTGGGAAATCCGGCCGAGTAGTGCTGTTCGAACCGGATCGATCTGGCGGCTAGCGTATCGAGGGAGGGCGTTCGAATGGTCGGATTGCCGTAAGCGCCGATGTGATCCCTGCGGAAGGTGTCCGCAACAACCCAGATGACGTTCATCGTGGACACTCCTTTGGTTCATTGGCGATATACATTCCACGAATTGCCGTATCTACCGTTTTGCAAAGCCTGTAGGCCGCCAATGTTACGACAACATGCTCAGCTTGCGCACTGCCTCAAATCAAATGTTACCGAAAAAGCGGGTGGCGTACCGGCCCTTCCTCGACTATTCGCTGAACAACGTCGGCGACCCCAGGGCAATCGCGTCTTGCGGTAATCGGTATAATCAGCGCACTCGAACATTCTGTGCTTTGATACTGCCCATTGGTGGCCGCCTTCCAGATACTGCGATTCAGCCCGATTGGGTTCCAAGTCGGCGAACGCAAGCCTCACCAACGCATGTTTTGACTGTCGAAAGTGGCGGCGGCACCGGGTTTGGTCCGGTATTACTGCGAGCCCAATTTAGACGCGATTGCCCTGTCGGCGACCCCTTTCACAACAGCAACTACTGGTCCAAGCGCTTACCGTGGACGACCGCGAAAAAGCCGCCGGCGCCATCAGGGATGCCACCATCCTCTGAAGCCGGCCGAAGCCGGTTTCTAGGAGCGTGTTGTCTATCGCAATCAGGCTGGTGCTGGAAATGTCCGAAAGGGGCACTTCACGTAGCCCGCGTTTCACGAAGTTGACGTAATGACTCTTATGCGAACCAGTATGAGTATCAGAAGAATGATGGCAGATTTCAGGCACAAGTCTGCCATCCCAAACCCGTGAGGAGAAAGCGGTAATGTCTGCTGTTTATATCGTGACTGCCGGCGGCTATGCTGACTATCGGATCGTGGCGGTCTTTTCAACAGAAGAGCTCGCAAAGGTTCACATCGAGAAAGGGCAACTCGAAAGGGCTTGTATTGAACGGTACGACCTGGACCACCCAAGCGAATGGAGAAGCATCACCAACGTCTGTATGCGCCACGACGGGAGCACGTTCAACATCTCCACCGAATTGGTGTATGAACAAGGTCCCGGTTATCACTTTTTTCGGGCTGCCCCGGCACCATGCGCGGCGGCGCTGGCGGCGCAAATTGCAACCGATTCCGAAGCCGAGGCTATCAAACAGACCGATGCAATCCGGCTACGGCTAATCGCTGACGGGGAGTGGCCCCCGGTCGGTTGATGGCAGACTTGTAACAGAACGGGTCGATTCCGGTAGAGGGCAGGATTGTACGCTAAGGGGAAAGGCGCCGGTTGAGTGTGCGATAGACGGTTGGTCTTGAGACGGAGAAGAGTTCGGCGAGATCGCTGATGGAACACTCGCCCGTGGCATGCATGCGGCAGAGCTCCCGCTGCTGTCGGTCGGACAGTTTGGGCTGCTTGCCGCGCAATTTCCCCCTGGCGCGGGCGATGGCCATGCCCTCGCGGGTGCGCATGCGGATGAGGTCGGCTTCGAACTCGGCGAAGGTGGCGAGGATATTGAAGAACATCTTGCCCATGGGATCGCCCGGGTCGTAGAGCGCCCGGCCGAGGGCCAGTTTCACGCCTCGTTCCCGAAGCCGGTCGGCGATGGCGCGCGCATCCGGGACGGACCTGGCCAGCCAGTCGAGTTTCGGCACGACCAGCGTGCCGCCTGCGCGCCCGGCGGCGAGGGCCGGGTCGAGGCCGGGTCGGTGCGGGTCGCGCCGGTGAGGCCGTGATCGGTGTAGATGCGATCTTCGGCGACGCCCAGCTCCAGGCGTTCCTGGCGCTGGGCGGCCAGATCCTGCCGGTCGGTGGAACAGCGCGCGTATCCGATGAGGGTTGCCGTCATGGGAGACGTGTACGAAAAGGGTCCCGCTTCCGCAATTGTTTCGGTACCATTCGTATGAGACGCTCCTAGCTCCGGTTTAGCGGGGGTCGGGGCGACAGACTGCGCCGTCCGCTGGACGTTCCCCTTAATAAAAATCTTCTCTCCATCCTTTGCATGGCAAGCCGGTCAACGCGACCGGCGATGGTATATTGATCTTATCCGGATGTAGACTGACAAAGTAAACGGGGACCGAGTTGACCATGTACTCGAAAGTAATCGTTCCCCTGGACGGGTCGGACCTTGCGGAGGGCGCCCTGCCCTACGCGCAGTTGGTTGCGGGAGCGCTGTCCCTTCCGGTGGAACTTGTGGAAGCCTTTGATGTACTGGATCCCGCCGTGCAGAATCAGAGTTCTAGGCTCACCGTCCACGAAATGGTCGCCGAGGCGCAGCGAGGTTCGCGGATTTACCTCTCCGGCGTCAGGGAGCGGTTGATAACTGCGGGTTGCGACGCCGATGTGACGACGCTGCCGGGTTTACCCGAGCAGGTCATTATGGAGCGGGCCGATGCCGATCCCCATGCGCTGGTGGTGATGTCGACCCACGGGCGGGGAGGCATCGCTCGCTGGGCTCTGGGCAGCGTCGCGGACAAAGTTCTCCACTCCGTACCCAATCCCATGCTCATCGTACGGGCCGGCGCGGCGCCGCCGGAGGTTTCGGTCCATACCGTGCTGGTGCCATTGGACGGGTCCGAGTTGGCGGAGTCGTCGCTGGCCCACGCCGTCAATCTGGCCCGCGCCCTGGACGCCGGGATGGTGCTGGTGCGGGTATCCCAAACGGCCGACCACTACCGCAGCCATCTGGGCGGTAGGATGCGCCGGTTGACCACCTTCGGGGACTCCCTCGAAAAGTGGGCCGATGATCTGGCGGAAGGCGATGCGGCCGAGGCGGAAAGCTACCTGGCCGAACTGCGGGGCCGGCTGGCCATGGAATTCCCCCAGATGAATCGGGTGCGCACACGCCACCTGCGGCATGACGACGTGGCCCAGGCGATCATCGACACGGCGGCCTCGGAGCCATCCTTGGTGGTGATGAGCACCCACGGGCGAAGTGGCATCGGTCGGCTGGTTCTGGGCAGCGTAACGGACCGGGTGGTGCGCCATTCCGAGACGCCGGTTCTGGCGGTTCACGGCTGACCGCGAGCCTGGCAAAGCTCAAACGGCGTAAGCGCCCATGCACCGGGATTGAACACCGCCCGTTCCCCACAGGAGCAGAGCGTCATTGGAATGCTTGCCGAGGGCCGGGGATTGGCGGTCGGGTCCCGACGTCGGTGAGATGGAGAAAGCCTCGGGTGGTGAGACGGTGGATGCGGCGGAAGCCTTGATCGCGAGAGGGCTGTACTGTAGCGAGTGACTGGCTGGGGCCTTTTACCAACCATGGCAGCCGTCAGGCGTCCACTGCGAATGCCGGGGCGCTTGCCCGTTGGGACGCCGGAACGCGGTTCATCGGCGCCGATAGCGTTCGTAATTTGGGGCAGGAAGAACGGGCCGTAGTAATGCCGCACTGGAATACTCGACAAACGACTTCACGTAACGGCTGTTTGGCGAACCATGTCGGGTATCTATAAGACGGAGGGCCGGTATGATGAACGCCCAGAACAGGTTCGCCGATGCGTTGCGGTGGGTTTTGCCGGCGAGGCTGGCCAGCCACTCGAATGTCGTGGCTGGATCTGCCAGGAGACCTTGTGCGACGGAAGTTCCGGAACATTTGATTTGACAGCGTGCCGATCGAATAGTACCTTGAAATCGACGATACCCCCCCACGCCTCTCGTTGGAACGGCGCACCAGGGGGGTTTTACTATTTTGCGAATCTGACGATGACCTCTCCCCAATCGAGTTCGCAACCGCCAGTTCCTGACGCATCCGTTCAGAGCCAAATCGATGCGCTGTGGCGGCGTGGTATGGCAATCCCACATCGTGGGGAGGCTTCCCGTCTCCTAACTCATGTCGGGTCCTATCGGTTGCGCGGGTATTGGCAACCCTTCGAGGCTCGATCGCAGGACGGAGACCCGCCGCCATTCCGGACAGGAACTAATTTCCCTGCGGTAATGGAACGGTATAACTTTGACCGGGAACTGCGAGCGTTGTTGCTGGGGGCGTTTGGCCACATCGAAGTGTCCATCCGCAACGCGTGGGCGCTCCATCTGGGTGAGACAGAGGGAGGCGGACCGGATGCGCACCTGAACAGACGCCTGTTCCTGGACCGGTACTATGCGAACCTGTCGGAATTGCATCGAGCCTATGACCGTCACGGCAGACGGGCTCACCGTTACGATTTTGCCGACTGTCCTATTTGGGCAATTGCCGAGGTAATGTCGTTCGGCCAACTCTCACGTTGGTACGGGGATACAAACCGGACGGTGCGGCAGCTGATGGCACGCAGGTACGAGATGGACGAGCGGATACTGCAGGCGGTGCTTCGCCACCTGGTACCCATCAGAAATATCTGCGCCCATCACGAACGCCTATGGGATAGAGAATTCATCACCAGGATGCCGGTGCCCAATAGGCTTGGCGAATACCCGAGGCCGCGGCGGTTTTTCAATCAGGTGGACAACGGCCGGCTTTACAACGCGCTGGTGATGATCGCCTATCTGACTCGCGTCATCGAGGGCGGCGGGCAATGGGCCGAGCAGTTGCGAATTCTGATGGATCGATACCCTCGTATTCCGCAGGAACGGATGGGCTACGGACTAACCGGAACTATTACGCCGTGGAGGCCGCTGGCTCTGATTGGTGAAGCACCGCTGAAGTCTGGGCATCGGGCATCGGCACCAGCCGGTAGCCCAGTTGTGCCGCCCGACGCTTCGCTGCGCGCAAAGCCCGCTGCTGATATTGGGTCTCATAGTATTCCGCGCCGGCATCTACGTATTCTTGGCTGTAGCGCAGCATGGTGTAGATGAGCCTGGCCAGCTTGTGGGCCGTGGCGGTGATGGCCTTGGGTGCGCCCATCTGGGTCTTCTTCCGGCGCAGGAAGGCTCCCAGGGCGCTATCGGAGCGGTGCAGCGCGTTGGCCGCCAGACGCAATGCGGCCGCGGCCCGGTTGGCGTTGGCGTTGGTCTTGGAGCTGATCACCCTGCCGCCGGTGATGCGGTTGTTGGGGCTCAGCCCTAGCCACGACGCGAAGTGCTTGACGCTGGGCCATTTCGTCATGTCGGCGCCAATCTCGCTGATCACCTTCAGTGCCGTGTACGCGTCCACCCCGTCGATGCGGGTCAGGTCCACCCCAGTCATCCGGTACAGCCGGCCCTGGACATCGAAGCGGGGCGCGTTCTTCTGGTTGCGCTTCTTGCCATTGGGAGCGGGAGGCTCACCGTCGCTGCGGTCCTCAAACCGCTCCAGCTGAGCTTCGATCTCCCGGTCGCACTCGGCAATCTTGCCCTGATAGAACCGGTACAGCTCCAGGGCCTGGGTCAGCTCGAAGACGTGCTCTTGCCGCCAGTGCCCCTGCAACGACTTGGCGATGGTCTTCTCGTCGGCCTTGGTCCTGGGATCGCGCAGCCGGGCCAACCTGCGGGGATTCCTCTCACCTCTGACGATGGCCTCTATGATGTCCATGCCGGTCTTGCCCGTGATGTCGCTGATGACGTGCTGAAGCTTCACGTTCATCTGAGTCAGGGCCTTTTGCATATGCTGGATATGCTGGGAAGCGTACTCCACCAGCATGGCCCGCTGGCGCAGGTAGCTGCGCAGGCGCCGGATGTCCCCGTCAGGCCGGAAAGCGCCAGAGAGCAGACCGTAGGTGTGCAGCTGCTGCAGCCACTGGCAGTCCACCACGTCGGTCTTGCGGCCGGGTACGTTCTTGATGCGCCGGGGATCCACCAGCATCACCTCAAACCCGCGCTCCTCCAGTACCCCGAACAGGGGTATCCAGTACACGCCGGTGGACTCCATGACCACGGTGTCCACGCCGCACTCCCCCAGCCATCCCGCCAGGTGGTACAGGTCCGCCGTGAAGGCCTCAAACTCCTGCACCGGCGACTCCGCCCGGTCGGCGGGAACCGCCACGAAATGGCTGCTGGCGCCCACGTCGATGCCCGCCGCGTTCAGGTTCAGCTGGGACAGTCCTGCCGGCTCTGCGCCACTCTTGCCTCTGCTCATCATTCCCTCCGCACTTGCCTTGGAGGCGTGTCTCCGGTGGGAGCCACCAACATCAAACAATCTACGGAACGGGATCGCTCTGCTGGGAGCGTCACCAATGATGCCGTCGTACGGCTCCCGGACCATGCTCCCGATCGGGCAATATGCACCAGCGTCTGCTCGGCCTTCGTCCGGACGACACGCCATGAGCATACATCCTTGGGCGGTCTCATCAGTTAGTCACCTCTGCACGGGCCGGATACGGGCATAATGTTGCTTTGGATGAACTGTGCCGGCGGTAGATGGGCTGGTATTTGGACAATACGCGAAACTTGCAGCAAACGCGCTAGGGGGTGTCGTCAAAACAGTGAGAGGGTAGTAAATTGCCGGTAACAGGGAGAGTGTGGAAGGTGGGGAGTATGACGGCAGCGCACCGGCGCCACGATATGACAGACAGTGTTTGGGAGCGGCTGAGGCTGTACCTGCCCGGGGGAGCAGGCAAGAGAGGTCGGCCGGCCCATGACAACCGGCGGTTTATCGACGCCGTTTGCTGGGTTCTGCGCACCGGCGCTCCCTGGCGCGATTTGCCCCCGGACTACGGAGACTGGAAGAACACCCACCGCCGCTTCTGCCGCTGGCGGGACCGAGGTGTGTGGGCCGGACTGTTGGAGGAAGTGATGGATGACCCTGATTTCGAGTGCCTGATTTCGAGTGGCTGATGATAGACGCCAGCTACATCAAGGCCCATCCCCACAGTGCCGGCGCTCGGGGCGGAAATCAGGCTATTGCCCGCACCAAAGGGGGCTGAACAGCAAGTTGCACCTGGCGGTGGACGCCCACGGAATGCCGGTAAGGCTGGCGGTTACTGGAGGCACGGTGGCCGACTGCTCTTTGGCGTTGCCCCTGATCGAGGGTATAGAGGCGGAGTGTCTGCTGGCGGACAAAGCCTATGACACCAATGAAATCATAGCCACCGCTCGGGCATCGGGAATGAACCCAGTGATACCGCCCAAAAGCAACCGGAGAGAAAAGCGGGACTACGACCAGGCACTGTACAAGTTGCGGCACTTGGTGGAGAACGGATTCTTGGACTTCAAGCAGTGGCGCGGAGTGGCGACCCGTTATGCCAAGAGAGCGGCGTCATACCTGGCCATTTGCCAACTCCGGGCAGTGATGATCTGGAGCAAACTCTTTTGACGACACCCCCTAGGCGCAAAGATCAACCTCCTTGCTAATCTACCCACAAGCCATCAGTTGATACTGAGCACAGGCAAACTGCCGAAATGGCACATTGGCCTAATCACCCATTCGTGGTGACAAGTCACCAAAGCTGCGGCAAAGGCAGGGAGTATGACGACAATAGGGTTCGCCTCCTTTCCAGGAGGCACCGGCAAGAGCCTGCTGGCATTCAACACCGCCGAGCGGGCTGAATCTGCAGGCTTAAAAACGCTACTGTGCGACTTCGACCCCCAGTTGACTATCATCGAGCAGATTGACATCCGAGTAATTTGTCTAGATTTTGCACAAAGTCGAGGTTTCAACCCCGACAGTGTAATATTTCAGTAGGCCAGCCACGGCACGAAGTGCGCCGATTCCGCCACGTATCTAACTTTTGTACAAAGCAACATTATGCCCGCGTCCGGGCCGTGCAGGGGAGACTAACTGACGAGGCGGGGACCTACGTGTAAGCTCCTGACGAGGCGTGTCGTCCGGACCAAGACCGAGAGGACATTGGCGCATATTGCCCGGTACAAAGCATGGTCCGGGAGTCTTACGGTGGCATCATTGGTGACGCCCCAATCAGGGCGATCCCGTTCGGGAGAGTGTCCACTTGGCGTGGCTCCCTCCGGCGATGCGCCTATGCCGCGATGCTGGAGGGGAAAGATGATGAAGACACGCCAGAGGAGTGCGAAACCAGCGAGCCAGACTACAGCGGAGCGGGAGCGTCTGCCAGCGGAGTTGTCCCAGGTGAACCTGAACGCGGCGGGCATCGACGTGGGGGCCAGCAGCCATTTCGTGGCGGTGTCAGCCAACCGCGCGGAACCGCCGGTGCAAGAGTTTGCCGCCTTCACGGCGGACCTGTACCGTCTGGCTGACTGGCTGGCCGAGTGCGGCGTGGAGACCGTGGTCATGGAGTCCACCGGCGTGTACTGGATACCACTGTTCGGAGTGCTGGAAGAGCGAGGGTTCCAGGTGATGCTGGTGGACCCCCGACGCATCAAGAACGTGTCCGGCCGTAAGACCGACGTGCTGGATTGCCAGTGGCTGCAGCAGTTGCACACCTATGGGCTGCTGTCGGGAGCCTTCCGTCCCGACGCGGAGATACGACGCCTGCGTAGCTACCTGCGGCAGCGGGCCATGCTGGTGCAGTACGCGTCCCACCATATCCAGCACATGCAGAAGGCCTTGACCCAGATGAACGTCAAGTTGCAGCACGTCATCAGCAACATCACGGGCAAGACCGGCATGGACATTATCGAAGCCATCGTAAGCGGCGAACGGGACCCTCGAAAGCTGGCGCGGTTTCGTCGCCCGGGCATGAAAGCGGATGAGGCGACCATCGCCAGGTCACTGCAGGGCCATTGGAGGGAGGAGCACATCTTCGAGTTGACCCAGGCCCTGGAACTGTACCGGTTCTACCACGATAAGATTGCCGAGTGCGACCGGGAGATTGAAGCCCAGCTGGAGCGGTTTGAGGACCGCAGCGACGGTGGGTCTCCGGCTGGGAACGGCCGGTGCGGAGTACTACGAGAAGCAGTATCAGGACCGGGCGCTGCGCGCGGCCAAGCGTCGGGCGGGGCAACTGGGATACGATCTGGTGCCCATGTCAGATGCTCCGGAACACGCCACGCACGCACGCACCTCCTGGTGCGCCAATTGCCGCTTGACTACACCGTTAGTCGGGAGCAACATTATGCCCGTATCCGGCCCGTGCAGAGGTGACTAAGAGCCTATCCTAAAAACTGGTGGAAACTTGCAGGGGGAGTCGCGGGAAAGCGAGCTGGGGTTGCATCTAGACTGGGGCAATGACGAAATCGAAAGACCCCAAGCCGCCGCGTCCGAAGCGTGCTGGCCCAGCCACCAGGACCAATCCCACCACCGGCGCGTTCCAGGTTTCCGACGAGCTCTGGGAGGTGCTGGCGCCGTTGATCCCCGAGCATGTGAACACCCATCGTTTCGGCGGCGGCCGGCCCCGGGTCCCTGACCGCACCTGCGCCAATGGCATCTTCTACGTGCTGCGCACCGGCTGTCAGTGGAAGGCGTTGGACGCCACGGGCATCTGCTCCGGCTCCACCGCCCACCTGCGGTTTCAGGAATGGGTCGCCGCTGGGGTGTTTCTGGAGCTGTGGCGGGTGGGACTGGAACGCTATGACGAACTGAAGGGGCTGGACTGGAGTTGGTTGAGTATGGACGGGGCCATGACCAAATCACCCTTGGGCGGGGGGAAAAACCGGCCCCAACCCCACTGACCGAGGCAAAGGCGGCGTCAAGCGCAGCCTGTTGACCGAAGCTGAGGGCATTCCGGTGGGTCTGGCGGTGGACGGCGCCAACCGTCATGACATGAAGCTGGTGCGGGCCACGGTGGACAGCCTGCCGGTGCCCCGACCAGCGCCCACTCCGGACCAACCCCAGGGCATGTGCCTGGACAAAGGCTATGACTTTGACGAGGTGCGCCGCACGTTGGAGGAGTTCGGCTTCACCGCCCACATCCGCAGTCGGGGCGAGGAGGCGAAGGCGATCAAAAAGGAGGCTGGGTTCAAGGCGCGGCGCTGGGTGGTGGAACGAACCCACGGCTGGCTGAACCGTTTCCGGCGCATCCTCGTGCGCTGGGACAAGTCCCCCGACAACTACATCGCCTTTCTTCATTTCGCTTGCGCCCTGATCGCCCTCAGAGCCGCCGGGTTATTAGGATAGGCACTAACTGATGAGACCGCCCAAGGATGTATGCTCATGGCGTGTCGTCCGGACGAAGGCCGAGCAGACGCTGGTGCATATTGCCCGATCGGGAGCATGGTCCGGGAGCCGTACGACGGCATCATTGGTGACGCTCCCAGCAGAGCGATCCCGTTCCGTAGATTGTTTGATGTTGGTGGCTCCCACCGGAGACACGCCTCCAAGGCAAGTGCGGAGGGAATGATGAGCAGAGGCAAGAGTGGCGCAGAGCCGGCAGGACTGTCCCAGCTGAACCTGAACGCGGCGGGCATCGACGTGGGCGCCAGCAGCCATTTCGTGGCGGTTCCCGCCGACCGGGCGGAGTCGCCGGTGCAGGAGTTTGAGGCCTTCACGGCGGACCTGTACCACCTGGCGGGATGGCTGGGGGAGTGCGGCGTGGACACCGTGGTCATGGAGTCCACCGGCGTGTACTGGATACCCCTGTTCGGGGTACTGGAGGAGCGCGGGTTTGAGGTGATGCTGGTGGATCCCCGGCGCATCAAGAACGTACCCGGCCGCAAGACCGACGTGGTGGACTGCCAGTGGCTGCAGCAGCTGCACACCTACGGTCTGCTCTCTGGCGCTTTCCGGCCTGACGGGGACATCCGGCGCCTGCGCAGCTACCTGCGCCAGCGGGCCATGCTGGTGGAGTACGCTTCCCAGCATATCCAGCATATGCAAAAGGCCCTGACTCAGATGAACGTGAAGCTTCAGCACGTCATCAGCGACATCACGGGCAAGACCGGCATGGACATCATAGAGGCCATCGTCAGAGGTGAGAGGAATCCCCGCAGGTTGGCCCGGCTGCGCGATCCCAGGACCAAGGCCGACGAGAAGACCATCGCCAAGTCGTTGCAGGGGCACTGGCGGCAAGAGCACGTCTTCGAGCTGACCCAGGCCCTGGAGCTGTACCGGTTCTATCAGGGCAAGATTGCCGAGTGCGACCGGGAGATCGAAGCTCAGCTGGAGCGGTTTGAGGACCGCAGCGACGGTGAGCCTCCCGCTCCCAATGGCAAGAAGCGCAACCAGAAGAACGCGCCCCGCTTCGATGTCCAGGGCCGGCTGTACCGGATGACTGGGGTGGACCTGACCCGCATCGACGGGGTGGACGCGTACACGGCACTGAAGGTGATCAGCGAGATTGGCGCCGACATGACGAAATGGCCCAGCGTCAAGCACTTCGCGTCGTGGCTAGGGCTGAGCCCCAACAACCGCATCACCGGCGGCAGGGTGATCAGCTCCAAGACCAACGCCAACGCCAACCGGGCCGCGGCCGCATTGCGTCTGGCGGCCAACGCGCTGCACCGCTCCGATAGCGCCCTGGGAGCCTTCCTGCGCCGGAAGAAGACCCAGATGGGCGCACCCAAGGCCATCACCGCCACGGCCCACAAGCTGGCCAGGCTCATCTACACCATGCTGCGCTACAGCCAAGAATACGTAGATGCCGGCGCGGAATACTATGAGACCCAATATCAGCAGCGGGCTTTGCGCGCAGCGAAGCGTCGGGCGGCACAACTGGGCTACCGGCTGGTGCCGATGCCCGATGCCCAGACTTCAGCGGTGCTTCACCAATCAGAGCCAGCGGCCTCCACGGCGTAATAGTTCCGGTTAGTCCGTAGCCCAGCTTAGGCTTCAACAAAGCGGAGACATACGATGGTCCAGATCAGGATCAACACCCCAAAAGTGCGCTCAGACGAAGCGTTAGCACGCATCTCTGAAATGCTCCACTACATGGAGCGCATCGGTAGGCTTAGGCACGGGGTGATGGTACCCCCGGGCATAGACGTTAGCCGGATGAAGGCAGGCGACCGACTATGGCAACCCTGGACAGCCGAGGAGAGGCTATACATCAGGAACGTGCGGAACGTATTTGCTCACTCCCGAAGGCGGGTACTAGAAAACGGGAATCTCCGGGTCAGGGACAGGTCTCCTGAGCGTTACGGAAAGCCTGACCTCCATGGCTTTGGCTTTGACAGGGACACCCAAGACTGGGAATGGACGGCACGGGAGTTCCAAGAGTACAGCCGAAGGCTAGAAGAGTTGGTTTTCCAACGCTTGCGGTTTTATATCCAAACGACGGTCACGTGCCACGTATGCGGAGACACAGTCGATGGACGAGATTTCCTGAATTGCGGCCATGGGGAGTACGCAGATAGGTCCGGCAGCGCACTGCTCAACAAGCCAAAGAATGGTACCGCCCAAATCATAGCGTCGATCAGTTATGACGACGCCGCAACAGCTGATCTTGCAGCCAAAGGCCACAAAGGAATAATCACGGACGATGGGCTGGACTTGATGATCCGCAGCCTTGAGGACATGGATAAGCTCGCGTCCGACGGAGAAAAGAACGGAATACCGATATACATCGATATACCAGACGAACCACCAGCCGACGAAAATTGCATCCTCTAGCCCCCCGCAATCAGCACTACGTGAGCGCTGAAGCGAGCCGCCCCGTAGGCGTACGGGTCAAGAAAGCCGCCGGCGAATGCGCCTAGCGGAACTCCCTGCTGGTCAGCCCGCCAGCTGACCAGCATAAGCCGGAGACGCATTGCCCGCGCGTCCCGCAAACGCAAATCCCCTTTGCCTAGTATTGCCTCAAACCAGCATTAATATCACCTGGGATATAAGACATCAGGTTGCTACGCTGCCTGCGACATTGAATTGCGGGGAGGTGCAGCAGCCATGGCTGGGAACCGATACACGATACAGTTGACCGATGAGGAACGAGAACGACTGACCCGGCTGATCCGCAGCGGCACAAGTTCGACCAGGATAGTTACTCGTGCTCGTATCCTGCTCAAGATAGACGAGGGTTGGAACGCGCCACGGGTGGCGGCGGCCCTGGATGTGGGTGAAGGCACGGTGTACCGGATCAAACGGCGGTACGCCGATGAAGGCTTGGGCGGCGTGCTGCTGGACCGGGTCCAGGCCAATCGGCATCGCAAGTTGGACGATCGAAGCGAGGCCCACCTGATTGCGCTGGCGTGCAGCGATGCGCCGGATGGCCATGACCACTGGACGCTGCAGTTGCTGGCCGACCGGATGGTGGAGTTGGGGTTGGTGGAGAGCTTGTCGTATGAGACGGTGCGGCTCAAGCTCAAAAAAACGTCCTCAAGCCATGGCGGAAGCAGCAGTGGTGCATTCCCAAGGTAGGTGGAGAGTTCGTGGCAGCGATGGAGGACGTGCTGGACCTGTATGCCGAACCCTACGACCCCCAACGGCCGGTGGTCTGTTTCGACGAGACCTCCACCCAGTTGCTGGCCGATACCAGGCCACCCATTCCAGCACAGCCGGGCAGACCCAGACGGGAGGACTACGAGTATCGCCGGGCGGGCACTCGCAACATCTTCCTGACCTGCGAGCCTTTGGCGGGCTGGCGCCACGTGGCGATCACCGAACGGCGCACCATGGTGGACTTCGCTCATCAAATGCGGTGGCTGGTGGATGTGGCCTATCCCCACGCCACCGTAGTGCGCGTGGTGCTCGACAACCTGAACACCCACCGCATGGCGTCGCTCTACGAGACCTTCCCCGCTCCTGAGGCGAGACGCATCGTGAAGCGACTGGAGTTTCACTATACGCCCAAGCACGCCAGTTGGCTGAACATGGCGGAGATCGAATTCAGCGTGTTGACCCGTGCTTGTCTCCAAGGGCGCAATCCCGACGAACCTGCCCTGCAACGGGCAATGAAGGCTTATGAGGCGGAGCGCAACGCGGCGGCGGCCACCATCAACTGGCGGTTCACCACTCAGGATGCCAGGATCAAACTCCATCGCCTCTATCCCTTCAATTCCAAGGTTGATTGAATACTAGTATTACAGCCGCGCTTTGTAGGAAGGACTCATGTCGCTGACCGTGCCCGAAGTTAGACGGCTGTTATGCACGCTGCTGTGACTACTTTATGAGAGCACTGACCTGCCTATATGGTAGCCGTGGTGGAGCCGGTGGCACCAAGCCCGAGCCTGGGAATCCCTTACAAGAGACTCTTTCAGAGGCCCTCAATTCAAGTGCAACTGTAATACTAAGCTCACAGACGAGCAGAAGCGAGAACTCAGGCGGGTACGAGCCGCCGAAGAACGCCAGCCGCACAAGGAATTCGGCCTCTCCCGCGACTGCCCGAACGTCGCCATCGAAGGCCAGACCTGCTTCCCCAACTGCGCCGAGAAACATCGGCGATCAGGAAAACCACTACGGTAGGTAGCAAACACCTGAGCCGACCCGGATCCTACCCGGACCAAAGACGGCACAGGTATAATCCGACCCACCATCCGCCCGGCAGATTGCCGACCAGCCACGCTAAGCCCGCCGAGGTTCAGCATGACCACCGCCGACACGAATATCACCCGAGCCACCGGCCATTTCGAGCTCCCCGACCCGCCCGAACGCCAATACGACGACATGACTTCCGCCGAGCACCTCAGCGAAACCGGCCTGCACCACCACCTGAAGCAGTTCCTGGGCAATCCCGAGACCACCATCGTGTCCAGGGAGAAATACATCACCGCCAAGCCTGGCGCCGAGATGCGGGAACCAGACCTCTTGGTAGCCTGCCACGAGGACCCCTTGGCCTACCGTGAAACCAACGGCTACGTCAACTCGGAACAGGGCAAGCCGCCGGACCTAGTGCTCGAGATAGCCTCCCCAGCTACGGGCCACATTGACGTCGGCGACAAGCGGGATTTCTACCAGGGACTGCTGATCCCCGAGTACTGGCGGTTCGACGCCACGGGCGAGTTCCAGGGCACCAGACTGGCGGGAGAACGGCTGGTGGACGGACAGTACGAACCGATAGAGATCGCCGAGGCAACCAGCGGAGTCTTGCAGGGCCGCAGCGAGGTATTGAACTTGGACTGGCGATGGGAAGAAGGCCAGCTACGCTGCCACGATCCCAAGACGGGGCTCCATATCGCTACCTTCGACAGCGAACACCAAGCCCGCATCGCGGCCGAAGCGGAGCTCCGCGCCATACGCGAAGCCAGGGCCCAAAACCAAGCCCGCATCCGCGAACTCGAGGAGAAGCTCCGCCGACGAAACTCCTAACCGCTACAAGGACGCCTCACCATGGTTCACAGGCAGACCATAACTTCGCAGGATTTCTTCAGCAACGCCGCCGCGCGGGATGCCGGTTTCACTGAACAGTTCTGGTATCAAGCCTACCAACTGTACCTGGATGAAGCCGCCCGAGATCCCGACCCGGCATTGGACATCAAATACACTCGCCCGCGCTCTATCCGGATGCCCTTCAGGGAAGGTCATGTTGACGTAATGGTCCGTGCGCAGCCGGAGCCGCGGGAATACGTAATAATGCGCTTCACAGCGTTTCCGGCCGACGGTGACGATGGATCGGATGCGGACCAAAGCGGCTGGTGGTACGTCCATCACGAGAAACGCCCCGCGCTGGGAGAAGGCGCCTTGTTGGACGAAAACGTGCGATGGTAGCCCACGCCGCCAACGCAGAGCAGGCATCCGTACGCCCACTGGATTGACCAGGCCCCGATCGAGGACAGGCTCGTCGACTGCCCGCGTGAATCCGACGAATTCCGGCACCTGGAATGTCTCAGAATCGTCAGGGCCGCCGGCCTGAGCCGAGGATCGAATGACATCCAAGCCTGCCACTACCTGCAGCTCTTCTATGGTTACCGGGTGCCGTTCGACCCGGACTCGATGCCAAACAGCGACCAGTACGAAGAACTGTAGCTGCCATTGTCGAAGGAGCGACAACCCCGGTTTACCTGCCTAAGGTCGTTACGGCTGAGCGGATAAGAGCTGGGTGTCCGCTGGGCAAGACCGCGTCGTTGAAAAGCAGCCGCGCCGTGGCTTTCTTTGGTGACCAAACACCCGGAGGAACAGTCCAATGAACGCTTCGATAGGCGAAAGGCGCGACAACTGCGACCTCAGAGCGCTCAAAATCGCCACAACTCTCCGGGAAGCCTCTGGCGCAGAGGCAGCGATCCTATTCGGTTCCAGAGCCCGCGGCGACCACCGAGTCGACTCCGATGTCGACATCCTGCTCATCAGCGAACGCCAACCACCAGAGCAGGCGCTGCGCCAACTACGGGAGATAGCATCCCTCACCCAGAGATTGAATATCCCGGAAGCAAGCGGCGTGGACGTCGGATGCATGACGCCCGGGGAGTTCATGCAGAAACGGGCCAGGCTGAACAGCCTGGCCCGCGAGATCGCCAAGCACGGTGTGCCAGCAATGCCGCGAAACGAAAACCACTTCGGTAGCGGATACATAGAGGACTTCAACGAAGCCGACAGGCGCATCGACTGGCAGGAGGTCAGGACCGGTTCAACGAGGCGATGGACAGCGTGAACAACCTGCAGTGCCAAGTCGATGAGAACGGGTTAGTCCACACCAGCGACCGGAACTTCGGTTACATGGCGCAACGCTCCCTCGAATGCGCCTACAAGGCAGTCTTGGGCTCCCACGGCATCGAGTACCCACCAGTGGACGACAGGGCCACGACCTCAGCAGACTCGTCGAACTGATGCGGGACGAATTCGGTTCCCCCGGTACGGGGGAACCGTACGCATACCTGACCGAGTTCGCCGCCGGCGCATGGCACGGCCTCGAACACCCAGCACTAGACAAGACTGCGCTGGCACGGGAGATACCGGCGTCCGTATGCGACATCTTGGCCCTGCAAGAACGACCGCTACCCGACCCAGATCCGCTCCGAGCAGGATGACCACCGAATCGCCAGATGTTGCCGTCGGGACAGTTGAGCAGACCGCCATGGCCACCCGAGAGCGCACGATGGCGACATGGTCGCGGCCATTTGCCACGCCAACGCCGCCATAACAGCGCCCACAGCCCGCTCAGGCGGCACAGTTTGGCCCGTCGGCGGGTGAAGCGGAACATTCCCACCCTGTCCCAGCAAAGCCAAACGAGACCGTCTGGGCACCCTGCAGCACATCACAACCGACGGCCAAACCTCACGCGGGGGGTAGACGCTCTTGGCACCCGGCGTGTTATCTTTGCGGATGAGGAAAGCATGGTTACACAGAAGTACAACACCGCCGGCCGGCAACTACTGGACCAAGCACGAGCCGAGTTGTACCAAGGGGACATACGCCAAGCCTCCGAAAAGGGCTGGGGCGCCGCCGCCCAGATGGTCGAAGCGGTAGCAAAATCCCGGGGCTGGCCACATCGCCACCACGGGCTGCTGACCCCACCGATTGAGACCCCCTGCCGCAGAAACCAACGACTAAGAGCCTATCCTAAAAACTGGTGGAAACTTGCAGGGGGAGTCGCGGGAAAGCGAGCTGGGGTTGCATCTAGACTGGGGCAATGACGAAATCGAAAGACCCCAAGCCGCCGCGTCCGAAGCGTGCTGGCCCAGCCACCAGGACCAATCCCACCACCGGCGCGTTCCAGGTCTCCGACGAGCTCTGGGAGGTGCTGGCGCCGTTGATCCCCGAGCATGTGAACACCCATCGTTTCGGCGGCGGCCGGCCCCGGGTCCCTGACCGCACCTGCGCCAATGGCATCTTCTACGTGCTGCGCACCGGCTGTCAGTGGAAGGCGTTGGACGCCACGGGCATCTGCTCCGGCTCCACCGCCCACCTGCGGTTTCAGGAATGGGTCGCCGCTGGGGTGTTTCTGGAGCTGTGGCGGGTGGGACTGGAACGCTATGACGAACTGAAGGGGCTGGACTGGAGTTGGTTGAGTATGGACGGGGCCATGACCAAATCACCCTTGGGCGGGGGGAAAAACCGGCCCCAACCCCACTGACCGAGGCAAAGGCGGCGTCAAGCGCAGCCTGTTGACCGAAGCTGAGGGCATTCCGGTGGGTCTGGCGGTGGACGGCGCCAACCGTCATGACATGAAGCTGGTGCGGGCCACGGTGGACAGCCTGCCGGTGCCCCGACCAGCGCCCACTCCGGACCAACCCCAGGGCATGTGCCTGGACAAAGGCTATGACTTTGACGAGGTGCGCCGCACGTTGGAGGAGTTCGGCTTCACCGCCCACATCCGCAGTCGGGGCGAGGAGGCGAAGGCGATCAAAAAGGAGGCTGGGTTCAAGGCGCGGCGCTGGGTGGTGGAACGAACCCACGGCTGGCTGAACCGTTTCCGGCGCATCCTCGTGCGCTGGGACAAGTCCCCCGACAACTACATCGCCTTTCTTCATTTCGCTTGCGCCCTGATCGCCCTCAGAGCCGCCGGGTTATTAGGATAGGCACTAAGACCTGGCAGACCGGTTCGCCAAAGGACAAAGGCAAATACATTCCCGGCGGGACCTGATGGCCTCCACCATTTGCCCTCGTAAAACCGAACTCGTGCCAGGCCCCTATGGATATGGGTGCAACTGTCGTCTAAGCGCTGTCCCATCGCGACCGACTAACAACCATGTTCGGCCTCTCGGGGGTCATGGGAGGAACAGCCCATATGGCCAATCGGCGTAATCATCGGTGAAAACCCGTTCCGGAGGACCCTCTATCTCCGACGCGAGGAGATTCAGGACCAAATTGTCCAGTTTCGACAGCCTCTTGAGTTTTTCCTCCAAAACTTCGAGCGAGACCCGGTCTGCTGGCACCTCCACGCCCCTGGAAGTCGTGACGCCACCGAACTGCACGAAAGAATGGGCCAACGTGTTGCGGAAATCATAGCACTCCCGAATCTGACCCGGGAGGTCGCCGAATTGCTCCATCATCAGGCTTTTCTCGGTGACCGCTTCATAGAGCCGCAGCTTTGCCCGAAGCGGAATTGGCGCTTCAATAAACCAACGACCGAACGCTTCTCGATGGCTCCCTACGTCCAACCACTCCGCGAGCAACCAAGTCAAATTCAGCTCAAGCGAGGCCATCAAACCGAGGTATTCACCCCTCACGCGATTATACTCTCCGGCTTGTTCCGGACTAAGTTCCATAACACGCCCCCAAACCCGAATGTTACTTTTGCCGACGCTTTTAGAAGCACAAACTCCGGGTATCCGACGAGGACCGCCGGACCGTGTGATACGGCAGGAAACGCCGCCGCCGTCGGTTCATTGCAGTCTATTTGTCGGATCAAACCATCTCCGACGAACGCCGGCGAGCCTGAGCCAGCGGTTCTCCGCCGCACCCGACGTATCGTTTCCCTCCACGTTCGCCTGATCGGCAAACAAAACGTACGCAGCGTGACCTTCGTTGAGCGAACTGGTGTACTTGATTCCGTCCACCCTAGACCCACCCCAAGATACCTTCGCCCTGATGAACTCAGTCACGACCTGCGTTGGCACGTACTCGATGTGGACGCGGTCGTCCTTTTTGACGCACCTGGAAATCTCCCGAGAGATGTGATGCAGAAATCGCAGCGCCCGTCGGGGATCAACCTCTTGAAAACCGTGGACGGGCTCGAACAAACCCGGCACCTCAGGAATGTCGGTGAGGTCAAGCAGAACCGCTGAGCGGGCCGTCTCGAACTGACCGAGAGCGTAGTAACCCGGTCCCTCGGCGACCTCCAAGAAGGCCGTAGCCGCGTCATCGCACCCGTAAAACATAGGAATGCCCGCCGGACTCATCCGGTTCGCCCGTTTGGCCGCCGCATAGGGCGGCGGGCCTAGCGCCGCCGGTGTTTCATGTCGTTCACCATCGCCTTCCTTTCTCGCCCGCACTATCCGGGAACCCACCGGTAATTCGTGGAACAGACCCATATTGCCTGCGTATTCGAAGATCGTCTGAAGTATCTCGGCTGGACTGAATACCTCGGGCTCATCGGGGTCTCCCTGGTCGTCCATGAAAAAGTACCGCCTCTGGTGCGTTACGACTTTCTTGAAATACTCCCAACTGTACCGGGGATGTTCGAGATCATCCAAGCCGTAGGCGTTTTGCGGGCACCAATGTTGGTCGAAGTGTTCTCCAAACAAAGCCTCCAGCAAGGCCCATTCATTGCCTTGCGGAAACTCAAGCTCCAGCACCTCTGTGGCCAAGTCGAAACCGTCCCAATGAGGACCCCAGTATTTTCCTTCGTAGTGGAGTTGATTCACCGCCAGGTCGTACTCCCGCAATATGGACTCCAAGAAGTGCTCCGATACGTCCTCGACTGGGGCGGCAATAGCGGTTTCACCCACCGACTCGCAAAATGAGCACTCGAACGCCGCCGCATTCGCCTCGATGAATCCGACCAACCCGGGATCGGCGAAACAATTCCCGCACACGTACTCTTCCGTGACGCCCATGGTCTACTCCTACGGCTCCCTAGGTTTATGGACAGACCAGCATCACGCCGCTGGTGCACTGATGTTATTTGCGCGAGGGTCCTGTTCCGCATCAATCCAGGCGGATTGCGCCGAGAGTTTAATCGTCTGGCGGAACGCCCGCAATGTGTCGGAACCAACCGGCCGGCGGCGACTTCCACGAAGGGGAAAACAACGGCGAGTGCATAAATGAGCGGAGCCAAGCCAGCACGGAAAAGACACGTACCTCAACCAAGAATGCGGCATGATCTACAAGGAAGAGATCTGCCTGAACGAAGAAGAATGATCCAGACAGCGAGGCGTATACCAGTATCGCCCCAGCCTGGTCAGAGAACCTGACGTCCAGCTCTGGTAAGACCGCTGAAGTTTGGTGATGCAGTCGTCCTACTAGTGTGGTGTAACTGAAGTTCATTGTAATAGTATTCGCGATGAGGTATCCTCCGGGTTAGCAGCCCAGAGGAGGATGACCATGGCAATCGGACGACCAATGCCGCCGCTAATTTTGGATGACGTGGAGCGTGAAACCTTGGAGCGGTGGGTTCGTCGTCCGAAAACGGCGCAAGCTTTGGCGCTGCGGGCCAGAATGATTTTGGGCTGTGCCGAAGGCCGCAGCAATACCACGGTGGGCACCGACCTGGGAGTGTCCGATGAGACGGTGGGGAAATGGCGTTCCCGGTTCCTGGAACGGAGGCTGGACGGACTGTCGGACGAACCGCGCAGCGGACGGCCTCGAGCGGTTACCGATGACGACGTGGAGCGTGTGATTACGCTGACGCTGGAGACCGCGCCCCGGGACGCGACCCATTGGAGCACCCGGTCCATGGCCCAGCGCAGCGGGCTGAGCCACAACACGGTCAGCCGCATCTGGCGGGCCTTCGGATTGCAGCCCCACCGCACGGAGACTTTCAAGTTGTCGTCGGACCCCTTCTTCATCGAGAAGGTCAGGGACGTTGTGGGGCTATACCTGAATCCACCGGATCGGGCGTTGGTCCTGTGCGTGGACGAGAAGTCCCAGATCCAGGCGTTGGATCGCACCCGTCCGCTATTGCCCATGCGCCCGGGACAAGTGGAACGGCGCACCCATGATTACCTGCGTCACGGCACCACTTCGCTGTTCGCCGCCTTAGACACCAGGACCGGCAAGGTGATTGGTCGTTGCCACCAACGGCACCGGGCCGTGGAGTTCCGCAAATTCCTCGATACCATCGAGGCCGAGGTGCCCGCCGACCTCGACGTCCACCTGATCGCGGACAACTACGCCACCCACAAGACGGCGCTGATCCGGAACTGGTTTGCCAAGCGGCCCCGCTTCCATATGCACTTCACACCCACCAGCGCCTCGTGGCTGAACCTGGTGGAGCGCTGGTTCGGTCTGCTCACCGAAAAGCAGTTGCGCCGCGGCGTGCATCAGAGCAGCGCCGAACTGGAGACTGCCATCTACCGCTACCTGGACGTCACCAACGAAGACCCCAAACCTTTTGTCTGGACCAAGACCGCCGACCAAATCCTGGCCAACGTCGCCCACTTTTGCCAGCGAACTTTGAATACAGGACACTAGCGGGACAGGCGGTATGCGAATATGCCCCCGGAAGCCCCGCGGCGGAAGAAATTCAGACGTTCTGGAGTTGGCTAGAAAAAAGGATAGAAATCCGCAGCAAACATCAAACGGTGAAGGAGCCGATTCATGCCTGACGAAAAGGTGACGACGCTGGAAGCCCTGGCGAAACGAGGCCAGCCGGCAGTAAGAGAACTGGGAGAACCTGAAGCAGATCCCGTCCCCAACGCGATTGAGGAGATGGATGACGACACCATCCGCGCCTTCCTGGAGAATCGTGGCTGGGAGATGAGGAGAAGCCGGTCGGCTTATGGGTTGATGTCTAAGGCCGACGACGTGGCCAACAAACGACGATTGACCGTGTACCTTACCGTACAGCTGCGCCGAGATGTACAACTCGCTGGGACCATTCTCGACATGAAACTATCAGCCATTGCGGAAGAAGCGTTCCAAGAGTGGCTGGACAGACGAGGCTTAAGCCAACCCGGTACCTGACCGTCCTCACAAGAGTGGCAACGCCTAAATTTGGGCCTTCGGACACTCGAATGTGCGAACCATTTTTCGGAAGGTTGACAGCGCAAAACCGGGCGGTTAGTATCGTTTATGTCATCTGAACGCTTTGCTATTTTTAGCGCGTTTATGATAAATTTTGACAGCGTAGGGATAAGTGGCCTAGCGAAACAATCCTCGAGTATGACGATGACGACCACGAAAGCGAAAAGGAAACAGGCGCGCGCCAGCGTAGATATCAAAAGCTACGAGCGTATTGAGCGCATCGCAGAGCGCGATGGGTTGAGGCCGTCGGAGGTAGTTCGCCTAGCGATTGCCCACTATCTGCGCGAGGTCGAACGTGCAGCGTCCACGCATCGCAGGCGGCCGGACCAGTCCAGGTTGCGTCGGTCGGCGGTCACCAGTTGGTGGCCGTTCATGGCGGTGGCGACGATGATGCGGTCGGCCGGATCGGCGTGGAAATCGGCCAGGGCGTTGGCGCGGATGCCGATCTCGCCGTCCACGGGGATCTCGATCAAACCCTGACCCAACTGTTCCAGCCGCCACCGGCTCACGTCGTCAGGGTATTCGATGCGTCCCTTCTCTCGGAGCATCGCCATTTCCCAGAAGGACATCGCTGACACCGCGACTTCCTCGGCCTGCCACGCCCGCTCAATCTGGGCGCGAGCCACCGGACCGAGCCTGGCGTCGCCGGCCCTCAACCAGAGGGCGGCGTGGGTATCCAACAAGATCACGGGCTGAGCACCCTATCAGGGTCGGACTGGGCTTCCCATTCGACGTCGATGGGCGAGATGATGTCGCCAGTGATTTTCAGCCGGCCCTTGTCGATGCCGAACAGGGACTTGGGCCGTTCGTGGAAGGCGGTCAGCTTGGCCACGGGCTTGCCGTTCTTGGTGATGACGATCTCGCCGCCGTTCTCGGCCACCTCGTCCATCAGCCCCAGGCACTTGGCCTTGAACTCCGATGCCTTCATCGTCCGGCTCTGGCCGGTGTCTCCGCTGTGGGTGGTCATGGTCAACGCTCCGGTCTGGTTGGTGGGGCTACCCTCGCCCCATTATACAGTGGTCATGACCATGGTCACTAACATGTCACCGCGAGAGGATTACTATCGCGTGTACCCCATTCTCGCCAGAAGTTCGTCCATGCGGGCCACGGCCTCGTCGCGACGTTGCTCCGCCTCCCACAACTGCGCCAGCGCGTCCTCGACGCTCATCACTTCCACCGATTCCGTCGTGTCCACGTACCGGCTGATGTTCAGGTTGTAGTCGTTGCCGGCGATTTCGTCCAGGTCGGCAACGTGGGCGAACCGCTCCACATCCTCGTAAGCCTGGTACGCGCTGACGATGCTGTCGATGTGTTCCTGGTCCAGGAAGTTCTGCGCCTTGCCCGGGCGGTAGTGCCCATCCTGGGCGGCATCGACGAAGAGGACCTTGCCGCGACGTTCCGCCGGTTTGGCCTTGTTCAGCACGCAGATGGACACTGGAATGGCGGCGCCGAAGAACAGGTTGGTCGCCAACCCGATGATGGCCTCGAACAGATCGGCGTCCACGATGCCCTTGCGGATCTTGCCCTCGGCGCCACCACGGAACAGCGCGCCATGCGGCATCACCACGCCCACCATGCCGCCGGCGTTGGTTACCCCGAGCATGTGCAGCAGAAAAGCCAGGTCCCCGCGAGTGCGGGGCGGGATGGCGCCGTACCGGTCGAACCGATGGTGCTCATCGGAAGGCGCGAAATCGTGGCCCCAGTTCTTCATGCTGTTGGGAGGATTGGCGATGACCCGGTCGTAGGATTGCAGTCGACCCTGCTGATCCACCAGCCCCGGTTCGGTGATGACGTCGCCCGGCACCAGCCGTGCCGACGCTAGGCCGTGCAGCAGCAAGTTGAGCTTGCCGATGGCCAGGATATCCAGGTTCCGTTCCTGACCTTCCAGGACAGGTTCTGACGATTCCCGCCGTGTTCCTGCGCGTAATCGGCGGTCAGGATGAGCATCCCACCTGAACCGAAGGTGGGCTCGCAGATGCGCATCCCCTCTTTGGGCTGCAACAGCTCAACAATGAGCCGCACCACCGAGCGCGGCGTGTAGAACTCGCCGCCCTTTTTGCCGGCATCGTCGGCGAACTGGTAGATGAGGTACTCGTAGGCATCGCCCAGCACGTTGCCGGTGCCTTCTCCGTCAGCGGCGAAGTTGGCATCCCGCAGGTCCAGGTCGTTGAAGTGGGTCAGCAGGCTGCGGATGATGCGCTCCCGGCTGGCCGGGCTGCCCAGCTTGGACTCGTCGTTCTAGTTGGTGCCGGTGAGCACGCCGTCGATGCGCCCGGCATTGGCGTCCTCGATCTCGTGACTGGCGATGTTCAACGCCTCGCCCAGGTTCATTGTCGCCTTGGCGATCTGGCTCCAGTGGGCGCTCTCCGGCACCGCGAACTGGTGCTCATCGGGATCGCTGACGGCGGCGGCACGGGGCACTCCAGCAGCAACAGCGATCGCCACCTCCTCGTCGAACCGGTCGGACAATCGCTTCAGGAACAGCATCGAGAAGATGTAGTTCTTGTAGTCTGCGGAGTTGATTTGCCCCCGCAGGATGTCGGCGGCCTGCCAGAGCTTGGATTGCAGTTCCTGGCTGGTGAGTGGCATCGGAGACCCCGTCAATCATTACGTTCGCTGGCAGCGGTTCGCCAAAGTAATACCGCGTACTTCTACGCAGGTCAATGGCAACCGTCATCCTGTCGGAGGAAATTTCGCTACTCTAAAACGGTTTGGCTGGTGACGAATGTGTTCGTCTACGTGACGGAATTCGTTTTCCCGGGCTGTGCCCGTTTTTCTGGTGCGGTCACCTGTCAACTGTCGCGGGTGCTGTCCACCATGGCCCGGAGCTGGTCGACTGCTTCTGGTATTTCATTGGCGATTAGTCATCTGTCCAGTGGCGGGCGCTCATCGGTGTAAACTGCTGCCCCCCGAACTCGGTCAGGTACCGGTGGTTTTCACCTGGCGCGAGTTCGTTCGCGCCTATGATTTGATTTTCCCTGAGGAGGTCCGTCAGGATCCTCAGGTTGTGTCCATCGCGTCCGCTGACGGGGTATTCGCATCCGTAGGCTCCCAAGACGGCTTTGTACGCGAATTCGAGGGCATTTTGAGCCACGCGCCCGAACTGGAGGTCGTCGCCCACGTCGATGATTCCGGCGTCTTGGATGGCGTTGATCCAAGTGGCGGCTCCGGTTGCGTTCGTGATCTTCTTGTCGACATCGTCCCAGTCGATGCGTTCGTCTTCGTAGTCGGTTCCGTATCCAACGCGTTCGTCGGCCAGGATGGGGTGTTCTTCCTTGATGATGGTGTTCGCCATGTGGTTTCTGAGGACGCGGCCTTTAGTGAATTCAGATTCCGTCATGCAGATGATGTCGATGCCTGAAGCCTCTGGCATCTGTATCTTCTGTACGTCACGAGCGTGCTGTCGCAGGCTTTCCAGCCAAGATTCGGGCTGTGGTTCTCCCTTGACGACTAGTATTACAACGACGGTTTACGAGTACGGACCTTGACTTTGGCCTATGCTAAACAGGAACGGTACTCAAATGAGGGTGTCTTTGCGACCCGCTGATACGCAGCTTCAAGCGTGATTCGCCAAATCCGTCGTTGTAATACTAGCAGCCTGTCCGAGAAACAGTGTTCTATCCGTAATTCGTTGCAATCTTCAAAATCACATTCGAATTCTGAACAAATAATTGGACGTATTAGTGCACATCTTACGTCTAAAAAATGCAAATCGTCAGGGACTCTTAATCTTCGGACAGGCTGCTAGCGTATTCATAGCTGCCGCGATTGTTCCCAAGCTTCGATTTTGGTCGCACGCGATAATTCTGTGAAAACATCGTGGAAGGCGGCTTTCGGCCGGATCCCGATCACCAGCCGTTCTTCCAAGTCTACGTAGATGGCGTCGAGCAAGCTACGTAGCAAGCGGTTGCGCCTACCCACGGACAACGCCGGCCAAAATGTGGCCATCGCATTCAGAACTTCTCTGGCTTTCAAGGCGTCGTCGTACTCTGGGATGTATGCCCGCGACAATTCAGCCTGCGCGGCGGACATCATTCGGGCCAGTTCCGTTTCGTCGATGTGACCGCCCACGAAGAGATGTTTAATTCGTTCAACCTGGTTTTGTATTGATTGTCGTTTTTGGACAGCGGCGGTGTAGTCCTGGCCCTTGACGTGGTGCTCGATGATCCAGTCGACCCAGTCCTCTCGGAGTTGGAATCCGTCAAACAGTCGCTCCACCTGCTGCTCGATCTGCCAGCCCACAAATGCCCTCCCCTGGTGGCGACAGACTACGCTCATTCCCCGGTCCGGGCTTTTGTAGTAGGTCTTCCCTCCTGAACTCTGGTTCTGGGACCACAACTCCGTCCCGCACTCGTGGCACCGCAGCAGCTTGGTCAGCAGGTGCGGGTGCTCGCTCTTCACGTTGGCGGACACCGAGCGCCGGGACCGGTTCTTGGCCATCCGTTCCTGCACCGCCGCAAACAACTCCACGCTGATCAGCCCCTGGTGCCGGCCCTCAAAGTGATCATCCTTGTACCTCACCTCACCCAGGTAGAACCGGTTCTTCAGCATGTCCCGGACGCTGTAGTTGGTGAACCGCCGGCCCGCGCCTTCCACCACCTCGCCCATGATCACCTGGGGCTTTTTGCTCTTGGTGCAAAACCCCTGCCCGTTCAACCACGCCGCCAACGTGCTCATGGACTCCACGCCGTTGGCGTACCGCTGAAACATCTCCACCACGGCCTGGGCCTTCACCCAGTCCGCGTGGCAGCCGGTATGGCCTTCGTCAATCCCGTAGCACATGGCGTCGCAGCGCTCGTAGCCGAAGGGCGGCTCGCCGTTGAACAGGCCCTGCATGGCCCGCTCCCGCATCCCTTTCTTGGTGTGGCCCGAGAGGGCGTCGGAAAAGTACTGGGCGAAGGCGCCCAGCATGGTCATGAACAGCTTGCCCTCTGGGGTGGAGTAGTCGATGTCCTGGGTGATGGAGACGTAAGTAACGTTGTGCTGGGAGAAGACGTGGAAGGCGTCGAGCATGACGCGCAGGTTGCGGGAGAAGCGGTCCAGGGTGTGGGTGGCCGCCACATCGAAGTTGCCCGCCTGGGCGTCTTCCAACATTTCGCGGAAGGCGGGGCGCTTGGCGGTGGACTCCAGCCAGGCAGAGCGGCCTTCCTCGTCGTAGGTGCCGACCACTTCCCAGCCCTTCTGGGCGCAGAAGTCGTGGAAGGCCCGACGCTGGGCGTCCAGGGAGAACCCCTCCACCTGATCCTCATCACTCACCCGGAAATATCCCACTGCTCTCATCTCTACCTCCTTCGGCCTCGCCAGTGCCGTCTTTGTTGCGCTCACGCCGTTGTTGCTCCAAGTACTCCTTGACAGCTTCCCCGAGTTCGGCGAGGAATATCCTCACTTCCGGCGGGAATTTGGTTGGTTTTTCTTGGGCATCCATCGTAGGCAACGATTGAGTCGTTCAATGCACGTTCTGAGGCGTCGATGAACTCGGAGCCTTGTCCCAGGCCCACCGACACGTCCGGTTGCCCAGATGTTAATCCCGGACCCTCGGAAACCTTGTCCGATAAGCCGGAGGCGCAGACGAAAAGCTGCCCATCCTGCCGAACGTCACGAAACTCCAGGGCCATGCTCCCTTCCCCATCGCTCCACCACCCTTGGCCGCAGGAAATAAAGAAACACGGGAAGCGGTGGATCTTTCCGTTTTGGGGAAATCAACAACCCGTTGTTTGGGATCCGAAAACACCCCCGCCCGGGCGCGATTCATCGACTGAGTCTGAATCCCCGCACCAGAGCACATTCCGTAACCACCGGGTGCGACCTCGGTCCGGGAGTCCAGAAAAGCGGGCGAGAATCCGCGGCGTCAACGTCGACGAAGATTTGACCCAGATTCGCCGAGCTCGGAAACCTTTACTTTCCTACTGCCAATCAGTCGTCGTTTCCGGACGATGCCCAGCCGTGGAAGCTCGGCTGGTAATCTCCGGTGCGATCTGCTATCTGACGCCCGCAGGTTTTCTGACCTCGACGCCAACCCTTTCACCAAACCGACCAACACGTAACGCGCAGAGCCTATTAGAAACCATGGGACTTTTCCGTTCCAACTAAGGTCGAAGGAACAATCGGTATCGAAGCGAAACCCTGGCGATCATCCGCTACCGGTTGCGCAGCCGCCACTCCGCGTTTCCGTGGCTCGGCGCTACATTATTCGAATGAGCGGAAGCTCGATAGCATCGAAAGCCGAATCTGGAACGCATTTCCGGATCATGGGCACCTACCCATTACTCACGTTGCTCTCATCCCTGGCCATCTACCGACCATTCAGCGAACGTCTTCCGGTTTTTGTAATTGGGTTGCGTTTCCTCGCGCTCCCACCGACGCACTGTGCGCTCGTCGATGGTCAGCGATTGGGCCAATCGCGTTTGGCTCGTTTTCACAGATTTGCGCTTTTCCCTAATCACATTGCCGTCTACTGAGCCGTAATGAGGCGACTCGTTGAAGTGGATCAGTATCGCACCCATGGCAAAGGCAGCAGAGGGCCCTCCCCCGTCTCCACCATCCCTTCTAAATTCCCCATACGGGGTGGGCCAAATCTCCACGTCTTCGCGATCATCGGTTGCTCGCAACAAGGCCGTGAAGGCTTTCCTTGGTCTCAACCCCACGACTTCGCGCTTTTCCAAGTCGATATAGATGCTGTGGAAAATCGCTAACAATAGCCGATTGCGCTGACCGGGGTTGGACGCTTTCCAAAGGTTCTCCAGCTCATTGAGGATTGTGACCGCCTGAACTGCGTCGTCCAATTCCGGTACATAGATGGTAGTCAGCTCACCTTCCGCGTTCTCTTTGATCACCAAGTAGCGATCTTTGGACAAGTCGCCCTCCAAGTACAATTCCTGTGCCCTTTCAAGTTTTCTCTGAATGGCCGCACGCCTTTGGAGACCCTCGTTGCGGTCTGCGCCCTCGACGTAGTTTTGAATCACCCAATCCACCCAATCTGGCCGGAGCTTGAAGCCGGAAAAAATCTGATCGACTTGTGTTTCAAACACGTGGCCCACGAACGACTTCCCGGCGTGGGAGCATTTGGGACCATTGCCCTTTCTGGGGACTACGTAGTAGGTTTGGTCCCCACTGCCTTGCTTTTGGGACCATAGCTTCGTGCCACAATGATGACACCGCAACAGGATGGTCAGCATATGGGGATTCTTGCCAATCCGGCTTACTGATACGAATTTTCGAGCGCGGTTCTCGTTCATGCGGTCTTGAACCTCGTTGAACAATTCCACGCTCACCAGGGGCTGATGGCGGCCGTCAAAGTATTCGTCGTGGTGGCGCACCTTCCCAATGAAAAACCGATTTTTCAGGAGGTCTCGAACGGCCCAACCCGTAAACAGAGACCCTTCTGGGTCAGTCGGCAGTCCGGAGACATCCTCAGGATCCCTATCCGACCGGTTCCGCCCTTTAGTGCGAAATCCGCGACTGTTCAACTCTTCACCCAATGTACGCATTGAGTGTGAACTGGACGCGTACTTTTCGAACATCTCTACCATCGCCGGGCCAGCCAACGGATCTATGTGGCACCCGGTATGGTTCTCGTCGATTCCGATGCAAGTCGAGTCGCAACGTTCATAACCGAAAGGAGGCTCACCGTTGAACAGTCCCTGCATCGCTCGCTCCCGCAGTAACAGTTCAGAGTTGAGGGGAAGTGAGCAGTTGACGGCAGGCAGCGATGGGGTTGAGAGCTTGTGCTCGCCAGGTGCCGAAGATTGAGGCCAGCGTCATCTTGGTGTCGGTGCCCTGCGCTGAGCGGGTGCCCCCGCTGACCTTGCGGCTGACCACCAAATGGCGCAGGCTGCGCTCGGCGGCATTGTTGTCCGGCGGCACTTCCGGTTGGGCCACGAAGACGAAGAGTTCCTTGATGTGCTTCTCCATGCGTCGGCACAGTCTGGCCGGGACGGCCGACGGGTCGTCCCGGAATGGACGGCAGAGGGCCAGCAGTCGCCTTTCCAGGGTCAGTTGGGCGGTGCGGCGTGGTGGTTCTGAAGGGTGGGTAAAGGTCGTGGCCTGACGGTAGAGTTGGTGGACGGCGTCAGCCCACTGGGCCAGTGATCTATCATCAGGGTAGAGGACACGCAGGTCGTGGATGTCCCGCAGCAGGTGAGCCCAGCAGCGTTGCTTGGGAGCGTCGTAATGGTGGTAGGCGGCATAGAAGTCGCTGACCAGCACGCCAGCAAACTCCTTGCCCAGGACTTCGTCGACCACGGCCTTGCCCCGACCACGCCGCAGGAAGTACCGCTGGTCGGAGGTGCTGAAAGTCCACACGTAGCCGTTGTGTCCGTCTTCACGCCAGCCGGTCTCATCGGCGTGGACCACTGGGCTGCCGCGGACGCGCTCCAGTATGCCCGCCAGTTCGGTCTGCGCTTTGCCCGCCACGGTGCGTGTGGCATTTACGATGGCGCCCAGGCTGAGGCGCAGCCCGTGCACGGTGTCCAGGTACCATTGGATGGTGCGTAACGGCAGCCTGGCCTCCTCCCGCAGGGCTGCAATCAGGCTGATGACATTGACCCCCAGACGCTGCTTGCCCATCACCACGCCGTCCAGTTGTGCTTTGGGAACACAGCAGCGTCGGCACTGTGGACAGGTGCGGGCCAGGTAAACGTGCTCGGTTACCTGCGCCGGAACCTGGGGCAGGTCGATGACCTCCCGAGTGCGCTGGGCCCAGCCTCCGGACAAGTGGGTCCCGCAGTCGGGACACTGCTCCACCACATGCTCCACTCGGTGGGTGGGCGTCATGCGGGATCGGGCAAAGCCGTGAAACCGGGGTTTGCGTGGCTCCTTGGGACGTGCTGGCTCCCGGTCCGCTTTGGGCTTCAGACCGGGCATCCGGCGGGAGCTTTGGGGTTTGGCTTGGCCTTCCAACTGGGCAATCCGCTTCTCCAGCCGCTCGATGATGGCTTGCTGGCGGACTATGATGCCAATCAGGACATCCCGGTCAGCTGCCCTGAGATTGATTTCGGTATCCATCCCAGTTATATGACATAACCACCGCCCCCAAAGCCAGCCACCCGCAAACCAAGTTCGCCCAATTCACCCCACCAACTCTGAACAGTTACGGAAGGTGGGTAGCTTGAGCTCCTTGAGATGGTGCTCCAGCAGCAGCGTGGAGTGGTTGCTCATGCCGCCCTCCCCGACAGCAGGGTCATGTAGTCGTGGGCGCGGGTGGTCTTCACGCTGACCCGGGGCAGGTAGGGATAGAGTTCCAGGTCGAGGCGGGGCGGTCGTCCTTCGATGCGACACAACAGCAGATGTTTCACCGCGTCGAAGCTCAGCGCCCCCAACCGGAGAGCATCCTTGACGGCGTGGTGGACCTCCTGATGGGAGAAATGCTCCAGCAGCCGCAACACCTGCACGAATTCGCGCTTGCCCCGACGGCCCATGCGCGCCTCCAGCAGCCGGCGCAGCGTCCGGTACTCCTCGGGCAACTCCCACCCTTGCAACGGGGCGGCCTGATCCAAAGCCGCCGTCTTCCGCTCCAGCAGCGGCAGGTAGTGAATGGGGTCGAAGACGAAGTCGTCCCGCTCGTAGGACCGGGAATGTTTGGCGATGACCTCGGTACCGCAGCTGATCACCACCTCATCCACGTAACCGCGCACCAGCACATCGCAGTGTCCGTAGGCCACCGGCACCGAGTAGTCGTTGGTGCGGTACCTGACCAGCGATAATGAACTCACCCGGCTAGCCCGCTTGTCGCAAGCGTCGTATGGCGCGTCTGGCAAAAGCAGCAGGGCGTCCAAATCCCGCTCCATACGTTGGCCGATGGTCTCCGAGTGTCCCCTTAGAGGGTGTCTAAAAATGGGGAATGCGGGCCAGTCTGCGCAGGGTGAGGCCGGTCATTGCGATGTAGATCCAGGTTTCGGTGGTTTCACACAATGCTTCGTAGTCCTTGCTCAACCGCCGTTGCAGGTTCAGCCCACCAAAGGTGCGTTCCACGACCCACCGCCGGGGCAGGACCTGAAAGGTATGCTGCTGTGCTGGGCGCCGCACCAACTCCAAGGTCCAGCCGCCCACCGTCCTGGCCCACTCTACCAATTTGCCGCCGTAGGCCCCATCAGCCCAGATCAGCTGTAGTCGAGGGAACCGCCCCAACAGTCGGATCAGCACCAGCCGGGCGCCGTCCCGGTCCTGTATATCGGCAGGGTGCACTGCCACCGCCAGCGGCAGTCCCAGGGTGTCCACCACGATGTGGCGTTTGCGGCCCTTCACCTTCTTGCCGGCGTCGTAACCCCGAGGCCCCCTTTTTCCGTGGTCTTCACCGATTGGCTGTCGATGATGGCCGCGCTGGGACTGGCCTGGCGACCCTGAGCCTGGCGCAGCTCGGCGTGCAGGACGCCATGTACCCGTTGCCAGGCGCCATCACGACGCCAGGTACGGAAGTAATGGAACACGATGCGCCACGGCGGCAGGTCATGGGGCAGCATCCGCCAGGAGCAACCAGTGCGCAGCACGTAGCGGGTCGCGTTGACGATCTCCCGCCGGGGGTAGGTGATCGGTCGGCCGCCCGGTTTGGGGGGTGGCAACAGGGGCTCGAGCAGTTGCCATTCTCGGTCGCTGAGGTCGCTGGGATAGGCTGGTCGTTTCATACCCCCACGTTACGACCAACGCTCTTATCACGCCTGTATACCTCTACCCAATTTCAACCTTTTTAGACACCCTCTTAGAGGGTGTCTAAAAATGAGGAAGGCAGGCCAGTCTGCGCAGGGTGAGGCCGGTCATTGCGATGTAAATCCAGGTTTCGGTGGTTTCACACAACGCTTCGTAGTCCTTGCTCAACCGTCGTTGCAGGTTCAGCCAACCAAAGGTGCGTTCCACGACCCACCGCCGAGGCAGCACCTGAAAAGTATGTTGCTGTGGTGGACGCCGCACCAACTCCAGGGTCCAGCCGCCCACCGTCCTGGCCCACTCTACCAATTTGCCGCCGTAGGCCCCATCAGCCCAGATCAGCTGTAGTCGAGGGAACCGCCCCAACAGTCGGATCAGCACCAGCCGGGCGCCGTCCCGGTCTTGAATGTCGGCCAGATGCACTGCCACCGCCAGCGGCAGTCCCAGGGTATCCACCACGATGTGGCGCTTGCGCCCCTTCACCTTCTTGCCGGCGTCGTAACCCCGAGGCCCCCTTTTTCCGTGGTCTTCACCGACTGACTGTCGATGATGGCCGCGCTGGGACTGGCCTGGCGACCCTGGGCCTGGCGCAGCTCGGCGTGCAGGACGCCATGTGCCCGTTGCCAGGTGCCATCACGACGCCAGGTGCGAAAGTAATGGAAGACAATGCGCCAGGGCGGCAGGTCATGGGGCAGCATCCGCCAGGAGCATCCAGTGCGCAGCACGTAGCGGATGGCGTTGACGATCTCCCGCCGGGGGTAGGTGATCGGTCGGCCGCCCGGTCTGGGCGGTGGCAACCGGGGCTCGAGCAGTTGCCATTCTCGGTCGCTGAGGTCGCTGGGATAGGCTGGTCGTTTCATACCCCTAAGTTACGACCAACGCTCTTATCACGCCTGGATACCTCTACCCCAATCTCAACCTTTTTAGACACCCTCTTAGAGCCTATCCTAATAACCCAGCGGCTCTGAGGGCGATGAAGGCGCAGGCGAAATGGAGAAACGCGATGTAGTTGTCTGGAGACTTGTCCCAGCGGACCAAGATGCGCCGGAAACGGTCGAGCCAACTGTGCGTGCGTTCCACCACCCAGCGGCGGGCTTTGAACCCGGCTTCCCTTTTGATGGCCTGGGCCTCTTCGCCCCGGCTACGGATATGGGCGGTGAATCCGAAGTCGTCCCGGGTGCGGCGCACCTCAGCGAAGTCGTAGCCTTGATCCAGGCACAGGCCCTGGGGAGACTCCGGAGTGGGCGCCGGTCGGGGCACCGCCACGCTGTCCACCGTGGCCCGCACCAGCTTCATGTCGTGGCGGTTGGCCCCGTCCACCACCAGACCCACCGGGATGCCCTGGGCTTCGGTCAACAGGCTGCGTTTGACGCCCCGCTTACCTCGGTCGGTGGGGTTGGCGCCGGTTTTTTCCCCCACCCAAGGGGGATTTGGTCATGGCGCCGTCCCTACTCAGCCAACTCCAGTCCAACCCTTGCAGTTCGTCATAGCGTTCCAGTCCCACCCGCCATAGCTCCAGAAACACCCCAGCGGCAACCCACTCCTGAAAGCGCAAATGGGCGGTGGAGCCGGAGCATATGTCCGTGGCGTCCAGCGCTTTCCACTGGCAGCCGGTGCGCAGCACGTAGCAGATGCCATCGGCGCAGGTGCGGTCCGGAACCCGGGGCCGGCCGCCGCCGAAAGGATGGGGGTTCACGCGTTGGGGAATCAGGGGAGCCAACACCTCCCACAGCTCGTCGGATACCTGGAAAGAACCGGTGGTGGCGTTGGCCGGGGTGGATGGGCCAGCGCGCTTCGGTCGTGGTGGCTTGGGATCGTTCGCTTTGGTCATTCCCACAGTTTAGATCCCATCCCAGCAGCGCCGCTCCCACTGCTCCTGCAAGTTTCCTACAGTTATTAGGATAGGCTCTAAGAGGTCAATCTTCATTCGCGTGGCGACAAGCCGTAGCGAATGATCTACATTCTGTGGCACGTCACGGAATCCTCCCATCGGGTTCATCGGCCAAGGGTGGTGAGTCCCCGTGGAACGGACACGTACTTTCTGCCCATCCGAGCCACGTCGGTTCTTCGGAGATTATTGATAGGTTGTGATCACCGTCGGGCTAGCGTTCCCAAGGCGAACCCAACACGCCGTCCAAAACCACCACGCTAGGAAACACGGGTCTCCTTGGCGTTTTGCCGTTGACCTCGACTCCGACAGGTTCAGTTCGGGGCGCTCGGGTAGCATCCTGCCCAGGGTCCCACAGTCGACCCAAGAAGACCACACGACCCAACCGCGACCGGAGACGCCGCCAAGACGACGCCTCGCGACCGGTGCGTCCTCCCGGTTGAATTCGCCGCCAAGCGGCGGCATACTGGCGCCACTATTCTGACAGGCAGTCGATCCTTCGCAACTTCCGGCTGACTGTCGTCCCATGGAGACTGGTGCATGGCAACCCTGGTAACCGGTGGCGTCGGCTTTGTCGGAGCAAGCATAGTCAAGGAGCTGGCCGCCCGCGGCCACCAGGTGATCAGCTACGACGTGCTGACCCCCGACGCCCTGATGACCCATTTCCTCGGCGACCTGGCCGAACGGGTCACCTTCGTTGACGGCGATATCCTGGACACCTCCGGCCTGGACGCCCTGCGGCAAGCTCACTCCTTCGACAAAATTGTCCACGCCGCAGTCTTCACCGTCAACCGCACCGACCGGGAAACGGCACGCAGCAAGGACATCCTGGACATCAACCTCACCGGCACGGCCAACCTGCTGGAAATGGCGCGTGAGATTGGCGTCCAGCGGTTTGTCTACATCAGCTCGGGCGCCGCCTACGGCCTCACCCGCGACCCGGACCAGACCTACAACGAGGACGACCACCCGCAGCCGGGAAACCTCTACGGCATCACCAAGCTCGCCAGCGAGCAGTTGACCCGCCGCTACGGCCACCTCCACGGCTTCAGCGCCGCGAGCCTGCGCGTCAGCACGCCTTATGGGCCGATGGAACGGATTACGGGCCACCGGGACAACATGTCCACGCCGTACCAGTGGACCGGCCAGATGCTACGCGGCGAGAGCATCGCCCTGGATACCACAGACTATGGCCGGGACTACACCTACGTCCTGGATACCGGCTCAGCAATCGCCACCGTCGTGGACGCGCCCGTACTGCCCCACGACCTGTACAACATCACCAACGGCGTGTCCGTGACCGGGGCGGAGATCCAACGCACCCTGGCCGAACTGTACCCCGAAACGCGGCTGGTGGCATCCGAATCGTCGGAGCCGGCCAGTTCCTCCTTGGGACCAACCAGGGGCCCGCTGTCGGGCTACCGTTTGTGGCACGACCTGGGCTGGGTTCCACAGTACGACCTGGCCGCCGGCCTGGCGGATTACGTCAGGTGGCGCCGCGAATCGGGTTTCCTGGACTAGGCTGTGTTGACATTTCACCGTAACCAAATGAGGGCAGCGGTAAATTGAAGGAAGCCCAGGTATCTGGTGTCCAGCTTCTCAAACCGGGAAAATACCCGGCGATAGTGCTTTATCTTGTTGATGAAGCATTCCACCAAGTGACGCTCTCGGTACAGGTAAGCATCGTAGGCTTGGGGTTCCTTGCGGTTGGAGCGTGGAGGTATGACCGGACGCAGGCCCCGTTCCAGGATATGCTGACGAAACTCCTGGGAATCATATCCCTTGTCGGCAATCACGTACTCTCCGGCATAATCGGCGATCAGAGCATCGGCCTGAGTGATGTCATGCTGTTGTCCCCCAGTCAGGATGAACCGCAAGGGATTACCCAAGGCATCCACGCTCACGTGGACCTTGGTGCTAAACCCGCCGCGGCTCCGGCCCAGGGCCTGGGCTGCCTGGCCACCTTTTTGGGGGGCGCTCCGGCGGCGCAGGGATGGGCCCGAACCACGGTGCTGTCGATGATGAGGCATTCCAGATCCGGGTCGGCGGCGAAATGCTGATGCATCAGTTCCCAGATACCCCGGTCGGCCCAGCGGGCAAACCTTTTGTACACGCTGTTCCAATTTCCATACTCAGCCGGGAGGAGCCGCCACTGGGCGCCGGAACGGGTCACCCACAGTACAGCTTCTATGAAACGTCGGCATTCCTCTTCCTGGCCAACATACAGGTCGGCGCGCCCTCGCAAGAACTGGAGAATCTTGGTCCACTGATTTGTTGAGAGCCTAAGTCTTGACATAGTTCTAGTATAACCAAATGTCAACAGAACCTAGTACCGCTTCATCTCATCGACCCCGGTAAGGGCGAATGATCATTCGCCCCTACCGCAAGGAGCACAGATCATGGCGTTGCCGCCCGACCGCATCGACTACCTGCCCATCATCGACCGGCCCGTGATCAAGTGGCCCAATGACGCCCGGGTTGCGCTGTGGATCTCGCCCAACATCGAGCACTACGAGTATGTTCCTGTCAACGAGGGGGTGCGCGACCCGTGGCCCCGGATGCCCTACCCCGACGTGCAGCAGTTCGCCTACCGTGACTACGGCAACCGCGTCGGTTTCTGGCGGATGCTGGAGCCGCTGGACAAGCATGGCATCCGCTGTTGCATCTCCCTGAACTTGGCGGTGCTGGAGCACTTCCCGGAGATCGCCGAGGCCATGGTCGAACGCGATTACGACTTCATGAGCCACGGCATCTACAACACGCGATACCTGTACACCTGCACCGAGGATGAGGAGCGCGAGTTCTACCGGGACTGTATCGACACGTTGAAGCGGCACACCGGCAAGCAGTTGAAAGGAATGTTGGGACCCGCAATCACGGGCACCGTCAGCACGCCGGACCTGATGGCCGAGGCCGGCCTGATCTACCACACCGACTGGTTCCACGACGACCAGCCGACGCCGATCAAGGTTAACAACGGGGGCAAGCTGGTTTCGGTGCCCTACTCCATCGAGTTGAACGACTCGTCGGTGCTGCGGGACAACCACTACACGGCCGAATACTTCGCCGACATCTGCAAGAGGCAGTTCGACCGGCTGTACGAGGAAGGCGCCGAGAGCGGGCAGGTCATGTGCATCGCCCTGCATCCCTTCCTGATCGGCCAGCCACACCGCATCAAGTACCTGGACGACGTGCTTGGCCACATCATGGCCCACGATGGGGTGTGGCAAACCACGGCCGACGAGATCGCCGAGTACTACATCGCCAACTATTACGATCAGGCCGTGGAGCACGCTCAACGGTTTGTCCAATAGCCTGCCCGTCGCACCGTCACCACCCAGGAGCACACTGATTCCCAGGAGCACGCTTAATATGCCTGCGCAACGCACCTTCGGCATGGACCATCCGCATCACGAATGGTCGCCCATCATCAGTCGGCCCGCCCTGCGCTGGCCCAACGACGCCCGGGTCGCCCTGTGCGTCATCCTGGTGCTGGAACACATGGAATGGGAGGCGCCGGAGGGGAGCTACCAGGTCGCCAACCTGTCCGGGGGGTCGGCGCCCCGGGCCTTCCCCGACTACGCTCGGCTGTCCCACCGGGAATACGGCCACCGCATCGGGATCTTCCGGCTGCTGGACACGCTGGAGAAGCACGGCATCACGGCCACCATCGCCATGGACGCCATCACCGCCGAAAACTATCCGTTCCTCGTAAAGCACTGCGTGGACCGGGGCTGCGAGATCATCGGCCACGGCGTTTCGGTGAGCCGCATGATCACCAGCAATATGTCGGAGGAGGAAGAGCGTGAGTACATCCGCGCGTCCGTCGACGCCCTGACCCGGGCGACCGGCAAGGCTCCCCAGGGCTGGCTGGGTCCCGAATACGGCGAGTCGGACCGGACGCCGCGACTGCTGGCGGAGGCCGGGTTGCGCTACGTTTGCGATTGGGCGAACGACGAGCAGCCCTACCCAATGACCACCGGGGATAATCCCTTCTTCTCCCTGCCGCTGATGTACGAGCTGGACGACGTGGCGTCCCTGGCCCAGCGCAAGGTCACCGTGACCGACTACCAGCGCCGGCTCACCGAGAGCTTCGACGTGCTGCACGATGACGGAGCCACGCACGGCCGGCTCATGGCGCTCAACTGGCATCCGTGGCTGGTGGGCCAGCCCTTCCGTGTCGGCGCCGTGGACCAGGCGCTGGGCTACATGATGGAGCAGGGCGGGGTGTGGCCGGCCACGGGGTCCGAAATCATCGACTGGTACCAGTCCCAAACCGATTGACGGACGATCGTGTCGGCTCAATTATAGCGCAATTACTCCAAATTATGGTTTCTGGATAACTTGGATAATTATGGTATAAACTGCTCTTATGGACCCGATCCGCAATCCTTACGCTCCGGGAGCGGGCACCCCGCCCCCAGAACTGGCAGGCCGAGATGAGCTTCGCGAAACGGCGCGCATCGCGCTGGAACGAGCTCGACTAGGTCGTCCCAACAAAAGCCTGCTCATGGTCGGGCTGCGGGGCGTTGGTAAAACCGTGCTGTTGGACAGAATCCGGGAAGACGCCGAAGCGCGCGGCATCTACGCACTCCGGATTGAAGCACCCGAAAATCGCTCTCTTCCGTCGATGCTGGCGCCGCAGATGCGTACCGCGTTGTTGAAACTTTCCAATCGGGAAGCCGTCAAGGATCTGGCCCAACACGGTCTCCGGGCGTTGGCCGGATTTGTCAGAGCTTTGAAGGTAAAGTACCAGGACATTGAGGTCGGTCTGGATTTCGAGCCTGAACCAGGCTTGGCGGACAACGGAGACCTTGAAACCGACCTCCAAGATTTGCTGGAAGTAGTTGGAGCCGCCGCGAAAGCAGATGGCACCTGCGTGGCCCTATTCGTTGACGAGCTTCAGTATGTGAAAGAGGCTGAACTGGCGGCGCTCATCACAGCATTGCATCGAACCGCGCAACGGCGGTTGCCGGTAATTATGCTCGGCGCCGGCCTTCCCCAGGTGCGCGGCAGCATGGGCAAAGCCAAATCCTATGCTGAGCGGCTTTTCGAGTTTCCCGAAATCGGCGCGTTGTCCCCCGACGCAGCCCGGCAGGCGATCGCCAAACCCGCCCAGAATGAAGGAGAGGCATTTGAAGATGACGCTATCGAAGCCATCATTGACCAAACGCACTGCTATCCCTACTTTCTGCAGGAATGGGGCAAGCACGTTTGGGATGTAGCGGAGCGTTCTCCGATCACTGCAACCCAGGTTGCGGTCGCGTCGCAACTGGCAACCGCCACCCTTGATGAAAGTTTCTTTCTAGTCCGGTTTGACCGCCTAACTCCCTCGGAAAAAATATACGTGCGGGCCATGGCGCAACTCGGCGCGGGTCCACATCGTTCCGGCGACATAGCCGGCGAGTTAGATCGCGCGGTCACCTCCCTGGGCCCCACTCGTAGCAACTTAATCGCCAAGGGAATGATTTGGAGTCCCAGTCATGGTGACACCGCTTTTACCGTCCCCATGTTCGATGAGTTCATGTTGCGCATCATGCCCAACGACGACTGGCGTCCCTCTCCGTAACTGATCCATACCAAAGCCATCCCCTGGCCCTAATTCAGTACCAGTCCCAAACCGATTGACGGAGTGAACCATGACCTCCTCATTGATTCGCGGCAAACACCTCATCAGCCCCCGGAGCGCCGGCGGCGTCGCTACTTTGGCTGACGGAGCGTTGTACCAGGAGGACGGCGTCATCAAGGATGTCGGCACGTATCAGGAACTGCGGGACCGGTATCAAGCGGACACTGAACTGGGCGGTCCGAACTACGCCATCATCCCCGGCCTGGTGAACACCCACCACCACGGGCGCGGCGTCACCACCCTGCAGATGGGCACCTGTGACGACTGCCTGGAAGTGTGGATCCTAGCCGGCTGGGGTCGCCGTCCCTATGACCACTACCTGATGACCCTGTACACCGCCCTGAACATGCTGGAATCCGGCCAGACCACGGTGATGTACAACCACCCCCAGACAGCGGCGGCAACGCTGAAAGAGGACGTGGACGCGGTGCTGCGGGGGTTCCTGGACGCCGGTATGCGGGTGGCCTTTTCCAGCTACATGCGCAACCAGAACCGGGTCGTCTATGCCGGTGACGGGGAGTTCCTGGGCGGATTACCGACGGACCTCGCCGACGACGTGCGTCGCTACCTGTCCGTGGCCCATATGAGCGACGACGACTATTTCGCCTTCTGCGATGGCATGGTCGGGGAGTATCACAACCATCCGTCGGGCAAGGTACGAGTGCTGTTCAGTCCCGCCAACGTGCAGTGGAATTCCGACGAGTTCCTGGTGCGGTGCAAGGAGCAGGCGGCCAGGCACCAGACGGGCATACACATGCACCTGGTGGAAAGCCCTTACCAGAAGGACTACGGCATCCGGACCTGGGGCAAGACGCCGGTGGAGCACCTGCAGGACCTGGAGTTCCTGGGGCCGGAGGTGTCCTTTGCCCACGCCGTCTGGCTCACCGAGCGGGACATCGATCTGCTGGCCGACGCTCGCTCAACTGTTGCCCATAACGCCAGCTCCAACCTGCGTTTGAAGAACGGCATCGCCCCGGTGAACCTCATGCTGGCCCGCGGCGTCAATGTGGCCATGGGAACCGACAGCACCGCCATCAACGACGATGACGATTTTCTCCAGGAGATGCGGCTGGTCAGCAAGCTGCACCGGCAGCCGGGCCTCGATGAAGCCGCCATAACCGTGGATCAGGTCTTGACCATGGCGACCGCCAACGCCGCTGCGCCCACCGGGTTCGGCAACGAAATCGGCGTGCTGGAGCCGGGCCGTCGCGCCGACATGGTGCTGGTGCGGTTGGACAACCTGGAAGACCCGTACCTTGACCAGGAACTGCCGCCGGTGGAGTTGGTGCTGGGCCGGGCCAAGTCCAAAGACATCGCGGCGGTGATAGTCGATGGCGAGGTACTGTTGCAAGACGGCGTCCACACCCGGGCCAACAAGGCCGACGTCGCCCGGGAACTCCGCGAGCAACTGGCGCGACCGCTGGAACCGGAGACGCTGGCAACCCGACAGATGGCGGGTCGGCTCACGCCCTACGTGGAGCAGTTCTACCGCAGTCACCCGCCGGCCATGGGCGCGCCGCACTACGTCTACAACGGCCGGACGTGACGTGACTGTTCAGATCTGAAAGCCGCTCGACACCGAAACCGTCCCACCGGCGAAAGACAGTATCTAGGAAATCCTTGCCGTTCTCCCCTTTTCGGTGAGCGGGATGTTCAGCTTACTGTTTTCGCAGGAACGACGTGTTACCGACAAGGAAACCCAACAACTCTGAACACTCACATCGTGACGCGCGGTTTGACCGGTTCAGAGGGCGTGTGATAATGCAGTTGTCACTTGATCATCTTGGACCTTGGAAGGCTGTCGTTGTCCAGCGATTTCGTCAGTTTAAATGGAAAGCGATTTTGTCAGTCCGAGCGTCCGGCGGTCAGTTTGGATAGACGTGCAGTGCCCCGATTGTGAGGCCGGTTCGTGGGCTGAGTGAGAGCACGGGCGTACTTGCGTACGGTGTTGCGAGAGATGCCCAGCTGCCGTGCGATCTCGCGCATAGGAAGGCCCTGTACCCTGGCGTGTCGCACCGCCTTCCACAGCGCCAGCTGGCGAGGTGTGAGTTCCCGGTAGGCTGGGAGTTGCGGTTCGCTGTCGCCTCTGACGACCAATTCGTCATCATCGGCGATGGGATCGGGCTCCAGGTTCGCCAGTCGTCGCAGTTGGGATTGGCTGAGGCGATGGTTGCCCAGGCGTTTGACGATGCCCCTGAGTTCGGGAGTGGGAGCCAATGCCCCGTGGGAGGCGCGCAGCACACCGGGTCGCGGCGGCGCCGGTTTGCTGGGAATAATGTCGCCGTCATAGCGGACCTGGAGGCGGTCGTCGGTGTGTTCCAGGACTTCCACGTGCACACCGGCGTAGCTGGGACGCTCGGCGCTGGGCAGCAGTTGCAGGGTGCGCCACTGGTACTTGACCGTGTTGTCTTTGCCCACTTTGCGGATGTGCTTGAAGCACAGGATTTCGTCCAGGGGGCGCTGGAGATCCCAGGGACGGTAGGCTGGAGCCGGCAAATCGGCGGGCACGGCAAAACGAGCGTTGTAGCGGGGCAGGAAGTCCTGCAGCACGGCGTTGGCCTGATCCATGGTCTTGGCTCCCGCCAGGCGGAGTTCGGTGACCAGCCGGTCCTGGAAGGTGCCCGCCATGCGTTCCACTCGACCCTTGGCCTGGGGTGATCGGGCAAAGATCTGCTGGATACCCAGTTCCACCAGAGCTCGGCTGAAGTGAGTGGCTTCCACCGGTGGCTGGATGTGCTTGGGCTTGCCGGAAAACTTGAACACGCCGTGGCGGTCGCCGTAGAGAGCGATGGGGATGCCCCAGCGCTCAATCAGGCCCCGCATCAGCATGAAGTAGCCTCGCGTGTCCTCCTGGGGACGGAACACCGCGTTGGCTACGATGCCAGTGGCGTCGTCCACCGCCAGCAGCAGGGTGAAGTATGGACCCTGCTCTCCCAGCCAGGGGTGAAAGCTGCCGTCGATCTGTACCAGCATTCCCGCCTGAGGCATTCTCTCCCGACGCACCCGGTGCCGTGGCGGACGACGTTGCCGCGGGCTGGTAATGCCCGCCCTGGTCAGGATGCGCCGCACCGTGGGCCGGCTCAGGTTGATACCCTCCCGTTCCTGCAGCAGTTCGGTCAGATGGGTGTGGTTGGCTCCGGCGTAGGTGGCACTCGCCAGCTTAACCACCGCAGCTGCTTCAGCATCGGAGACTGCGTTGTGGGAAGGGCGGCCTCGGTTGCCGTCGGCCAGTGCGGCTGCGCCATCTTTGCGATAGGCCGCCAGGAGTCTCCAGGCATGGCGTTCACTTACCCCCAGCACCTCAGCAGCCTGGACCATGGGTAGCTGGTGTTCCATAACTGTGTTGAGCACGTGAAGTCGGGTCTGTTCTTTCGGGTTCAATGTCAAGTCCTTCATGAGACTGACATTTTCGCTGATCAATTAGCTGCTGACCGAATCATAGAGCATCGACACGATGTCGGAGATGAAATAGGCCAGGTGGTCCTCAGGCAGCCATTCCTGCAGGGCCTGTGGCAGCAGCAACTGCTGGTCGGGATCGTAGGGAAGGTAGGTCTTGCTCACTGGTCGGCTCCGTTGGCTGAATGCTCATCCCATCATACCTGCAACAACCGGCCGCCCGTGTTTCTCGGACAGGCTGCTAGGCATCGAACCCAGTTGCAAGCAAACCGTCAAACTGGCGGACGGCAGCGTCGCCCACTGGGGTTACGGGATAGCACTGCTGGAGATAGGCGGCCGGCATTGGCCCTGTACTGTGGTATTCAGCCCGAATGACGAATATCGCCTGGGCGCCTCCGCACTTCAAATCTTCAATATGGATGAGGATTACAGGCTGGTACGCTGGTTAGCGCTGGGCCATTGTCGTTGGGCCGAGTCGATGAGCCCAACACCACCGAGTTTGCAAGGCTCACTGCGGTGGCGCCGTTGGAAGGCTACCGAATCTGGCTCCATTACAATGATGGTGTTGAGGGGACGGTGGACTTGTCTCAACTGGCGGAGGCGGAAGCTTACAGACGTTGGCAAGACCGCCGGTTTTTTGAGTCGGTGGGAATCGGTCCTGGAGGAACGGTGGAGTGGGACGAGGATGTTGCGTTGTGCAGCGACGCGCTATATCTGGAGCTGACTAGGCGAGTCATTTAGCCGGCGGCCGGACTGACGATGCCGTTGATATGCCTTATCAGCAACGGCAGCATAATGGTGTATATGTACGGCAACGACCACGGCGTTCCGCATGTCCACGTCAGACACGCCGATGTTTGGAGTAAGGTAGGCATAGGCAATGGAAGCGTAATCGCCGAGGACCTGCGCGGGCGTCAGCGACGCGTCGCGCAGGCTTGGGTGGAACGCCGTCGGGTTGAGTTGCTTGCGCCCTGGGAACGGGCTCAGCGTGGCGAACATCCCGGCAAGATTGCCGAATGACGAGGCAGACATGGCACTGAAAGTTGAAACCACCCTTGGGGCCATGACCGGCACCCGCTACATCGAGAGCCTGCGGGACGGACGCGAAGTCTGGCTGGACGGGGCGAAGGTTCCCGACGTAACCACGCACCCGGCGATGACGGGCATGGTCCACGAACTGGCGCGCATTTACGACCTGCAGCACTCCGAACAGTACCGGGATGAAATGACCTTCGTGTCGCCGGAGACGGGGAAGCGGTGCAGCCTGTCATGGCTGCTGCCGCGCAGCCATGAGGACCTGAAACGGCAGCGTCGCAACAGCGAAATCTGGAACGAGGAGTCCTGGGGTCAGTTGGGCCGCAGCCCGGACATCCTGGCGCCGCATATCATCAGCCTCGTGGCCATCAGCGACGCGCTGGGGCAGGTGAAGCATCCCAAGTGCGACTTCGGCGAGAACATCATCAACTACCATCGCTACTGCATGGAGAATGACCTTTTCCTGACCCATGCGCTGGGCGACCCGCAGGTGGACCGCAGCCAGCAACCGCAGAACGAGACCCGCGGCGACGGTGAAACGGAAGTGGCCCTGCACGTAATCGAGGAAACGGCGGACGGCGTCATCGTCCACGGCGCCAAGCAACTGGCTACCGCCGCGCCGATCAGCAACGAGACCTACGTGTCGCTATCGGCCACGTTCATGCGTCGCTCCGATCCCCGTTTCATCCTGGCCTTCTCGATTCCGACGGACACGCCCGGCATGAAGATACTCTGCCGGGAGCCGGTATCACAGTGGCCCGGCAGCTACGGCCACCCCCTGGGGGCGGTTTACGACGAGCAGGACTCCATGCTGTTCTTCGACCATGTGCTGGTGCCCTGGGATCGGATATTCATGCTCTACGACTCTGCCCCGTTACTGCAACGCCTGGGTTCCGAGGCCAACTTTCGGGGTTGGAGCAACCTCTGCCGCATCCACCAACGCATGAAGCTGATGACCGCCGTGGCAACGCTTATCGCCGAGGCCATCGGCGTGATCGAGTACCGGGAGGTATCGGCCAAGCTGGGGGAGATGGCGATGCACACTGAGATGTGGCGGCACGCGATGGACGGCGTGGAGCACAACGCCTATTTTGTCCCAAACGAGGCTACGGGGGCTGACAACGGGCTCATGTCCCTGGGTTCCACTTCGGGCATGAACATCTATTTTGCCCAGATGTCGGCCCGCATGGTGGAACTGTTGCGGGAGATTTCCGGATCCGGGATGATCATGCAACCCAGCGAGGCCGACCTGGCCAACCCAGAATTTCGCCCCTATCTCGACCGGTACATGCCGGGAAGAGGAGTCGGCGTGGAGTACAAGTCCCGGCTCTTTCGGCTGGCCCACGACCTGGCCGCGTCGTCCTTCGGCATGCGGCAGGAGATTTACGAGTACTGGCACGGGGGCGACCCGAACCGCAACCGCATCAACCTACTCCGCAACTACGACCAGACGGACATCACGGAGCGTATCAAGACCCTGATAGCCGAGCCGCTGCGGTCGTGATACGGGTGTCATCGCTTGGAAAGATGGGGACGCAAGCGTGAGCATACGACCGATTGTTAACTCTGTCATCCTCACGTGCATGAAACCGCAACTTCGTCATTTCTGACCCATACCTGCGCAAGAATCACGATTGTGCTTCGAGCCGCGCATTATGGCTGTGGCAAAACGAGTACATACGCTCGGTAGAGTCCGTTTCGGTGATCTTGTAGGAGATTACATGTCGTTGTATTCCAAGTTTGTCCCAGTAGGCGGAAAGGTCAGCGAGTCCAGTCTGGTGTCTGCATTGGCTCATTGCTTGAAATCGCATGAATGCTTCTGGGAGCCGTTCCATGCCGTAGCTGAAGACTTGGGTATTTCGATACCCTTGGATGATGTGGTGAAACAGGAGGATTCGGGTGGAGGCGTGCGTTTGGATCTAGGCCTATACGACGGCTCTGGTGCTCTGTGGTTTATCGTTGAGGCCAAGGTCGCCGCCGGTCTCACGGCAAATCAGCCCCTCGGGTATCTAGACCGTCTCGCGCCGGCCCGGCCCGGTGTCCTGATGTTCATTGTCCCTTGGTGGAGACTTGATGATGTTTGGGAGAAGGCAACGCGTGATCTTCCCCAAAGTGAATGGGGGTTGGTGCGAATCGATGCCTATGATGTAAGGGCGGTCTGCTCTGTGTCTAGCCGAAGGAGCCTAGTTCTGATGGAATGGCAGGCTTTGGCGGAGGCATTTGGCCTGGGTTGGCGGAAATACGCTGATGTCGTTGGATATCGGTCCGGGTCAGGGAACCTAAACGATGTCGCTTTGGAGCAAGCTTGGCGGGACATAGAGGATTTTCGTCGCATGGCGTGCTCTGTTTAGCGACGTGTACAGAGCCGCTCGGGTCGTAAGGCCAAGCACAGTCTTCAATGACGCAGGGGCGAATGTTCATTCGCCCCTGCAGATACCGACGGACCGGTCGGCCGATACTTTGCGGACCTAACCCCAGGTCGCAAACCCCATGGCGCACCCGGTGCCGGCCGGGGAGCGATAGCACGGGACGTAGTCGACGATGTCCATGTCCAGGTGCTCGGTGGCGCCGGTAGCCACGATCCAGTTGCGGATTTCGGAGCTGCCGGAGTTGATCTTCTCGCGGGGCAACGCCATCAGTTGGTCGACGCTCTTGGCCTGCATGCCGGCCAGGGCCTGCTGGTCGAGTTCTTCATCAACGACGAAATGGCTCATCCCGCCGGATGCCAGGATGCCGACGCGGATGTCCTTGGGCCACGACTCGATGGCGGAGCGCAGAGCCTGTCCGAGGTTGAAGCACCGCTTGGGCGTCGGCTGGTTCGGCGGGTAGTAGGTGTTGAGCATGACGGGCACCGCAGGGATGATGCCGTCGGTCATCAGGCGGTTGTACACGTAGCCGAAGGCATGCCCGATGCCGCCCTTGGCGCGCCCTCCCCGGTCGGGGTTGAGAAACTTGGAGCTGCCCACGTCGAATTCGGCGTCCATGAGGCTGTCAATGATGTGCAGGCCCAGCGCAGAGTCCGTGGGCGCGTACACATCCTCGGTGCTGTAGCCAATGAGATGCTCGCCGCCCGTGGACGGGCCGGCCTCATGCCCGGACACCTTCACCTGGTCTCCCCAGTAAACGCAGAAGGCCGGCATGTTGTCGTCCAGCAGGTACTCATGCTGGTCGTCACCAACCATGACCAGCACGTCCAGGTTGGCGTCGTTCAGCGTTTTGGCCAGGTGAGCGATGGCCTTCTGGTTCTGCGCGTGCCGCTGCTCAAACTTGGCCGGCGTGATTTCCCTGGCGATCCGCTCGGTGTCGGTGCGGGCCAGCAGGTCCTTGAAGTTGGAGGTGATGCCGTCGGTTCCAATCAGTTCAACATGGCCCTTGTCGCGCTCGCCGCGGCCGGCCCAGCCTTCCGCTGGGGTGCTCAGTTGCGGGCTGTGGGAGGAAGCCAGTCCCAGTACCAGTTCTGCCATAGTAGGGCTCCTTTGAGTGGTGGTTGCAAATGATCACATTGGCGTGCGACCCATAGAAAGCCAGCTATGTTAGTGTCCAACTTCAGCCAGCGAATTCTCAAGCGGCCCGCGCGAATCAGACGATAACCGACGGTATCTGCAGATAGTCACCCAGATCCTGTAGCAACATTTCCACGTTTCAGGATCGTGGGTTATCGTACAATGTATCACCAGCACGGGAGTTGGGTAAACCACCTCCGTGATTGCCGACGACCCGTATTCTGGCGATCGTCCAGATCTTGCCACACCCAATCCGCAGGACCGACCCAAATTATTGATTTCGGGAGCCTTCAATGACCGCTAATCAAACCCCTGACCCCGTTCAATCTCCAATCTGCATTTCCGTGATCAATATGAAAGGAGGGGTAGGCAAGACGACCGTGGCCGCGCTATTCAGTCGATATGCAGCGTCCACTCTAAACCTCCGAGTGTTGGCCATTGATTTGGATCCTCAAGCCAATCTGTCCCAAGCACTCATGGGTGGCCCTCGCTACCGCAGGTTTTTGGATGATCAAGAACCGTCCATCGTAGAAATTTTCAACGGCTACCGTCCACCAATGGCCCACGCAGCTACATCCGGTGTCCTATCCGTCGCAGACGTCGTCCAAAACGTAGGCCCGCGCTCGCGTGATCTAAGAGGGTGTCTAAAAATGGGGAAGGCGGGCCAGTCTGCGCAGGGTGAGGCCGGTCATTGCGATGTAAATCCAGGTTTCGGTGGTTTCACACAATGCTTCGTAGTCCTTGCTCAACCGCCGTTGCAGGTTCAGCCAACCGAAGGTGCGCTCCACGACCCACCGCCGAGGCAGCACCTGGAAGGTATGTTGCTGTGCTGGGCGGCGCACCAACTCCAGGGTCCAGCCGCCCACCGTCCTGGCCCACTCTACCAATTTGCCGCCGTAGGCCCCATCAGCCCAGATCAGCTGTAGTCGAGGGAAACGGCCCAGCAGCCGGGTCAGCACCAGCCGGGCGCCGTCCCGGTCCTGAATGTCGGCGGGATGCACTGCCACCGCCAGCGGCAGCCCCAGGGTATCCACCACGATGTGGCGCTTGCGGCCCTTCACCTTCTTGCCGGCGTCGTAACCCCGAGGCCCCCTTTTTCCGTGGTCTTCACCGATTGGCTGTCGATGATGGCCGCGCTGGGACTGGCCTGGCGACCCTGAGCCTGGCGCAGCTCGGCGTGCAGGACGCCATGTACCCGTTGCCAGGCGCCATCACGACGCCAGGTACGGAAGTAATGGAACACGATGCGCCACGGCGGCAGGTCATGGGGCAGCATCCGCCAGGAGCAACCAGTGCGCAGCACGTAGCGGGTCGCGTTGACGATCTCCCGCCGGGGGTAGGTGATCGGTCGGCCGCCCGGTTTGGGGGGTGGCAACAGGGGCTCGAGCAGTTGCCATTCTCGGTCGCTGAGGTCGCTGGGATAGGCTGGTCGTTTCATACCCCCACGTTACGACCAACGCTCTTATCACGCCTGTATACCTCTACCCCAATTTCAACCTTTTTAGACACCCTCTAAGATTAATCCCCTCGCGGTTTGATTTCTCGGACAACCTGATCCAAGCCGTGAGGCCAGACCCTCATTGCCTGGCCCGATTGATCGCTAACGAATTCCAGGACCAAGATCTTATCGTCATCGATTGTACTCCCACTGAATCGATATTCACGAGCGTTGCGTATCACGCGTCCCGTTATGTTCTGGTGCCAGTCAGGCCGGAATTCTTTGCCACCATCGGATTTCCTTTGTTGAATGACTCACTCGAAACCTTCAGGAACAACAACAGGGGCCACCAAATTGATGTCATCGGGATCGTAGTAAACAACTCAACCTATGACGGTGGGAACGACGGCGGACCCGAAAAAGCTACGTCTATGCGCGATATTCGAAGGGAGGCCAACGAAAACGAATGGCACTTGTTTCAGAGCGAGCTCGGTTTCTCGCGTGGATTTCCGAAGATGATGCGGGGCGATTACAATTGGCTAGGAAATGCGCCAGTAGATTTCCGAACGCTGGCTCACGAAATGTTTCAGGTGCCCGAATTAAGGGGCCTGAGAAGGTAGTCGACAATTCGGGAGGACATCATCATGGTACATGATGAGCTCGGACATGCGTTGAACGCTCTCGTTGCGGAGTACGGATTCGAACAAGTTCGGGATTGTCTGCACGGTAAGTGGGATCTCGATTGCAAGATCACACAGCCCCTACCTGTGAATTCGCGGGAGAGCGCTAACGTCTCCAAAGTCCGCAAACGGTCTAGGCCCACCGCTCCGGAATACGTGGCAAACATGGAGTTAGCACCTGAAAAGGCAGATACGATCTCACAACTCGCGGAGAGGTTCCACGCAAAGTCATTTCTGCCCAGTTTTGGTGACGTCACGAATTTCTGCCAGCACTATAACATCGACGTGCCGGCATCTAAGTCACGGGTGGGTGCCATTGCGAGGGTGTTTAAATTCCTTGCGTCTATGGACCCTGAAGACGCGCGCGAAATCGCTGATTATCAGATGTTCTCTGGCCCCTCTAGTTTGGGGCCCATCGCAGATGCAATCCGTCGTAACGGGCGGGCGCGATCCAGCTCTTCTAAAGCGACGGACGATGCGGCCACAAGTCTAAATTAAGGTTCCGTTTGCTTGCGCCTCTCGTAGCCCCTGTATATCATTGCGGCAGTACGGAATCCACTGCCGCTTCGCCGCCGTAGCGGACCAATGGACGTGCGATGGTGAGGCAACTACCGTGACGAAAGGAGCGAGACTGGTATGAAGTACGATTACATCGTGATTGGGGCGGGCTCCGCTGGCTCGATTATCGCCAGCCGCCTGACCGAAGACCACAGCAAGCACGTGCTGCTGATCGAGGCGGGGCCGGACTACCCTGAGTTCGAACATCTGCCGGAAGAGGTCAAGTTCGGCTACAACACCGAAATCGACATCATGGTCAGTGACCACAACTGGCAGTTCGTCGGCAAGGGCACCGACACCTCTCCGGAGATCATGGTCCCCCGGGGCAAGGTGACCGGCGGTTCCAGCGCCATCAACGGCCAGGTGTTCCTGCGCGGCGTGCCTGAAGACTACGACGGCTGGGCCGCCCAGGGTAACGACGAGTGGGCCTACACCAAGCTGCTTCCGATCTTCCGTCGCATCGAGACCGACACGGACTACGGCAACGATGACTTCCATGGCGGCGATGGCCCCATCGTCATGCACCGCTTCGCCCGGGAGACCTGGCTGCCCGCCCAAAACGCCTTCAGCGCGGCCTGCGTTGCCGCCGGCTACCCAGAAACATGGGACCACAACTCGCCCGATTCATACGGCGTCGGTCCCACCCCGTTCAACAACCCCAACGGCATCCGGATGAGCACCAACCTCGGGTACCTGTCCGAGTCCCGCCACCGGCTGAACCTGACCATCAAGGCCAATTGCCACGTCCACCGGATCCTCTTCGACGGCGACAAGGCCGTGGGGGTCCAACTGGAATCAGGCGGCGACACCTTCGTAGCCGAGGGCGACGAGATCGTCCTCAGCAGCGGAGCCATCGGTTCGCCCCACATCCTGATGCTGTCCGGCATAGGTCCGGCCGCCCACCTCCGGGAGGTAGGGATCCCGGTGATCCAGGATGCCCCAGGCGTCGGCCAGAACCTCCGCGACCACCCCACCGTCTGGTGCACCTGGCGGACGAAACCGGAGGTTGAGCTCGACGGCCTGTCTCCGCGCTCGCAGTTGTGCCTGCGTTACACCGCCGACGGCTCGGATCTGCGCAACGACATGAAAATCAGCATGCAGTCCTTCGCCACGGAACGGATCAACCGGGGTGGCGACCGCATGGTGCCGCTGGGCATCCGGATGACCACCGGCATCCAATTGGCGGCAGGCTCCGGTCACATGCGGTTGCAGTCCACCGACCCCTACCAGCAGCCCTTCCTAGACTACAACTATCTAAAGGAAGAGTCGGACCGGGTGCGTCTGCGCGATTCGGTGAAGCTGTGCCTTCAACTGGCTGAGCACGAAACTTTCCAGGACCTGATCCAGGAGAGGACTGAGCCGCCAACGGAGGCTGTCGAGAGTGACGATGCGCTGGACGCCTGGATCGCCCGCGAAGTCACGACCTCGCAGCACATCTCCGGGACGTGCAAGATGGGGCCCGACAGCGATCCAATGGCCGTGGTCGACCAGTACGGTAAGGTTAAGGGCGTCACCAACCTGCGCGTCGCCGACGCCAGCGTCATGCCCGACTGCATCCGCGCCAACACCAACGTCACCTCCATGACCATCGGCGAACGCGTCGCCGAGTTCATCAAGGAAGGACGGTAGTCGGCAGCGTTGTAGGGGCGGATGATTATTCGCCCCTACGCAAAGACTAAACCATGCCTCCCGCCCGCAAATGGACCCGGATCGAGGATATTGCGGTCCTCCATCTCTACCGCGGCAAGGTTGCCCACGACAGTCGCGAGGTAGCGGCTTTGGCGGCGGCCCTGGAGCGCAGTCCCAAATCCATCGGCACGCGCATACAGGCCTTCGCCGGACTGGATCCGGCTAACCCATACTCGCCATCGAGTAACGCCACGGCCCTCACCCAATCCGTTTGGGCCGAATACCTCGCCGACCGCACCGCCATCGCTACTGAAGGGCAGCGGGCATACCTGGGGATACTCAATCGGTATGCGATGGGGCTGCCCTAATTGTCATACCAAAGTAAAAGGGCCATAAGATGAAACGATAAACCCATACCCCGTAAAGGTGCTGAGAACGCACGGAGGTTAGTCACGATAGCCTGCGTTCCACCGTCCAATATGGTACATCGGGCACCGCAAAAGGAGAGGATGTTATGGTACGCACAATTGGCGATGCCAAAATGGATGACCTATTGGCCAAGCATGCGGAAGAGATTAAACGTCTGGAGTCGCTTGCTAATGCTAAGGCCAAACAAAATGATGAACTTATTGCTAAATTCCACGAAAGTCGAGCGAAGCGCGGCGGGGTGGGCGGTGCAAGATAGACCACCAGGATCGAGTAGTCTGCATAACTGGGAACAAGAATGGCAAGAAGCAAGAGCCATGTTGTTGGACATACACTGAAATGTCGTGAATATTATCACCTTACATGCTATCAGTTTACTAACCATTCTAGACCGGTACGATAAGATTGAGATATTGGAAACGAGCGTACTAACTGTGATGCAACGCGGCGAATATGCCAGTGCGTTAGATCATCTGCGCAACTTTGTTCTTGAAGATGCTGCCATGTTTAAATTGCTGCCGCAGTTGATTGACAACGCGGGAACCCGGTTGGCCCTTGTTGAATAATTATGCCGAAGAGTACCGCTTGTCAGCGCTCTTGTAGCGTGTGCTCGCTCGAATTCGGCGGGCTACGGTACGCATCGGCGTGTAATGGCAAGACGTAGGGGCGAATAATCATACGCCCCTAATTTATTCTGCGTGATCTGCGGTTTAGACAAGGACGCCAAACCCCGACTTGGTGCAGATTTCCAGCCGGTTGTGGTCCGGGTCGTGGAAGTAGAAGGCCTGCTGACCGTCGTGGCGGGTCTGGATGTCGGTGCACTCTACCCCGATGCTCTGCAACTCGTCGTGGGCCGCAGAGATGTCGTCCACCTCGAACGCGGTGTGGTGCGACGGTGCGGACGGCGAGTCGGGGTTTTCAATAATGTGAACCATCGCTCCGCTGGGCAACTGCAACCAATACAGGTTGTCGCTGTCCACCATCTTCGGGATCTGCTTCACGCCCAAGACATCCTGATACCACTTGAGCGCGATGTCCTTGTCCCGAACGTTGTAGGTGATGTGGTTGATCGCCTTCAGGCGGATGTTGTCAGCGCTGAGTCCCATGGGGTTTCCCTCCGGTTTGTCGTGATGGTTCAGTATGATTTGGCTATAGCTCCAGCAGCCTCTCCAGGTTGGCGAAGAGGATGGCGTCTTTTTCGTCGTGGGTCAGGCTGTCCAGGCCCAACAGCCAGGATACCGGCCAGTCCGCGCACATATCAAACGGCCAGTCGGTACCGAAAACAATTTGCTCGATGCCCACCATGTCGATGAGCATCCGCAGACCCTCCTCGCTGTGGGTCAGGCAATCGTAGTAAAACCGGCTGAGATAGGCGCTGGGCGGCTGGTCGATGTTGGCGCGCGCTTCCGGGCGCACCTGCCAGCCACGGTCCATGCGACCGATGCCGTAGCAAGCATAGCCGCCGCCGTGGCACAGACACACCCTCAGGCCGGGATAGCGGTCCATCACGCCGCCAAAAACGAAGGAGGCGTAGGTGATCGCCCGGTCGGCCAGGTTCCCGATGGTGTTGGGCAGGTGGTAACGGTTCAATCGCGACGAAACCACGGTTTCGCCTCCCTGATGGATCAGGAACACCGCCCCCAAGCGTTCCGCGGTAGACCAAAGTGGTTGGAAGACCGGATCGTCGAAGGTGCGCCCATTCACGTGGTCGCCGATCATGGCCCCCTTGAGGCCCAGTTCCTCCACCGACCGGGTCAGCTCCTCGATGGCCGCGCCGACATCCTGCATCGGCAGGTGGGCCAGTCCGGCGAACCGGTCCGGATACTCCTCGGTCAATTGAGCGACGTAATCGTTGCACTCCCGGTGCATGGCCATAGTCTGGTCCACGTCCAGATCGTAGAAGTACATGTTGGCGTTGGTGGACAGTACGTGAACGTCCACGCCCAGGGAGTTCATGTCGGCGATGCGCTGCTCGGGCGTCCAAAAGGTGCGCGGGTTGTAACGGTGCTGGTTATAAAGCTGCGGCGCGGTGACCCCGAACCAGTTTTCGCCACTCTGCATCGCCCGCAGCGCGCTGGCCGGCGATATGTGCGCGTGGACATCGAGAACGCGTACTGCCATTATCGGTTTGCTCCTGTATGGTCGCAATCGGCCAAGCCGTGGCGGCTTCCAGGCGACGGACGTTGCGGTGAATTATAGCCGCTTTGGTTTCATTCGTCAGGCGACGGTTGGCCGAGCCATTGGGACACCAAAACCAACCCCTGTTATCATATTTTCGCCACATTAAACTCCCTGGCACCTCGTTGCCCCGGATCCCACGCTCATGACCACGCCTGCTCCACGCACCCAACACCCGTACCACATGTACGACGCCATCGTCGCCCAGCCCGACGCCATCCGTTCGGTCATCTCGACCCAACAAGAGCGTTGCGCGGAGGTGGCCGAGGTTCTATCGCGCAAACGCCGCATCTACGTGGTCGGCATCGGGACGTCGTGGCACGCCGCACTTGTGGGAGCGTCCATAATGGACGCCGGGCCGGAGGCTTTCGCGTGCAATTCGTTCGAGTTTTGCGTGTCGCCGCCTCGCGTCACGGCGGACGACGCAGTCATCGTCATCAGCCACCGCGGCACCAAGAGGTCATCCTACGACGCACTGGACGTTGCCAAGGATCTCGGGGCCCATACCGTTGCCATCACTTCGACCGACCCGGGGCCACGCATCCAGGTCGCCGACGTCGGTATCCGGACCGTCGAACAGGAGAAGTCCGCGGCGTTCACGATAAGCTACACCACGGCGCTCACCGTGCTCGCCCTGCTCAACCTGGGCATGGCCGGTCGGTTGGATGATCCGGCCAACGGGCTGGACGCATTGCCGCAGCAAGTGGCCGACATCCTGGATGCAGAGGAGGATGTTCGCACGGTAGTCGCTGAGCATCGCCTTCGGCGCAGGTTCATCTCGGCGGGCTGGGGCGCGAACCGGGCCAACGCCTACGAGGTCGCTCTCAAGATAAAGGAGACCAGCCGCGCGGATTGCGAGGGTTTCCAGACCGAGCAGTTGCTCCACGGGCCCTTCTGCTCCCTGGATTCCGACTGCATGCTCACGCTTATCGCTCCCGACGGCGAGGACCGCGGTCGCTCCGTCGACCTGGCCGAGGCCGCCCGGGAGTTGGGAACGCCAGTATGGGCGCTGACAAACCGGGGCGATGCCGGGTTGGCGGACGCGGGCGCCGTCACCTTCCCGTTGCCTGACTGCCCGCCATACCTCATGCCGATTGTCAGCGTCGTGCCCCTGCAACTGTTTACGTACCACCTGGCCCTGGCCCGAGGGACGCATCCGGACCTGTTCCAGCAGGATGACCCGCTCCAGGCCGCGGCCCGCACTCACTACGATCTCTGAACTCAATCCAACCCAGGAGGCCACCATGCCGAACAACGCAGACGCCCAGCGCCTGATCGAAGAAGCCGCCCGAACGCGGGGCTACACGCTGGAGATGCACCGCATCAACGCCCTGGCCGACCCCGAATGGACCCAGAAGTACGGCGAGTTCATCGAGGCAACCTACACCGGCCAGCGCCTCCTCGACCGGAAGACCAAGGAATTGCTGCAGATCTGCGTGGAAACCGCCCTTCGCGCCGACCAGGAGCAGATCCAGGCCCACATCCGCGTCGCCCTCAACGAAGGCGCCACACCCCGCGAGATACTGGAAGCCATGCAGGCCGTCATCGCCCCCATGGGCGCGCTGGCGTTTCGGCGCGGCGTCCAGGCCTGGGCGGCGGAAACGGGGTTTGAGTACTGAATCAGGCGACACGTGTCCTGAATCGGAGCGGTGCTATAATTTGGCACCGCGCAAAACAAGGCTTACTACAGGTCCCGATGTGAGAGAGGCAGAACCATGGTTATCGCAATCGCCGTGCAGGAAGAAGAGGCGAGGTACGAACCCGATGTTGTCGACGAAGGAGAGGATGATTCGTACCCCATCGATCAATATGACTTGGTGTCTTCGCCTAACGACTTCAACACGAGAACTATCGTCGATTTCATCGATTCAGGGGCGATCACCATACCGGGGTTTCAACGAAATTATGTTTGGGACGCCAAACGCGCCTCGCGACTGATCGAATCAATCATCGTCGGTCTGCCCATACCTCAGGTCTTCCTGTATGAACAAGACCGTGACAAATTCTTGGTGATAGATGGGCAACAACGCCTGATGTCAATCTATTATTTCGTCAAGGAACGCTTCCCGCGTAAGGAAAAATTGTTAGAGATTAGCACCATCTCCGAGGGCAGTAGTAGGAGAACGGAAGACGTCCTTGCGAATGACACGTTTTTCACCAACTTCCAACTCGATCTCCCCGAAAACGCTCCGGGACACCCTAATCGGTTTCACAGACGGCGATATTCAGATTTGGATCCAGATTACAAAACTCGGTTTGACCTTCGAACAATCCGAAACGTCATCGTTCGGCAAGTGCATCCCCAAGGCGATGATGCGATGTACGAAATTTTCAACCGGTTGAATTCTGGCGGCGTGAACCTTACGCCGCAAGAAATTCGGCGCTGCATGTACTACTCCGATTTTTACGAAATGCTCTACCGAGTCAACAGCAGAGAGCAATGGAGGAATCTAGTCGGCGCGCGCACCCCAGATACCCGCATGAAGGATGTCGAGATACTACTTCGCGGCTTCGCCATGCTTATCAACGGCGACGATTACCGCCCGTCAATGGTCAAATTCCTGAACCGTTTTTCGCAGAATGCGAAGTCATTTGATGACAATCATCTGCGTATTCTGGACCGGTTGCTACAATCGTTCCTCGACAGTTGCCACGATCTACCAAACGATGCTTTCCACAGCAATCAAAACCGGTTTAGCCCAATGATATTCGAGGCAGCGTTCGTGGCCATTTGTGCCGACCCATATTCGGATGGCGACATAGTGCATGGCACGATCAATGCAGAATCGTTGTTGGAACTAAAGAACGATCAGGCATTCCAGAATGCGTCCCAGCGGGCGACCACCCAGTTGCCGAGCGTTCTATCTCGTTTGGCGCGCGCCAAAGAGCTCGTGGTCGTGGAGTGACCCACATGACTGACGGCACCGCAGACCACATTATCTCGTCCATGATGCAGGAGCACTTGGAACTGACTGAACATCTCACACAATCTGGTGCCATATCTCTAAGGTCGAGAGTAGATTCTGCTTTCTCAAAAATATTGTTGCTGTCAGTAGCAAGCTATTTCGAGAGTAGAATAATAGATGATACTGTTCGGGTGTTTGAAGAAGAGACGAACGGATCCGAAGCATTGGTCGCTTTTATCCTAGACAAGACCGCGTCTAGAGGATACAGCAGTTGGTTCGCGTGGGATCGGCGCAATGCAAATAAATTTTTTAGCGCGTTTGGTCCAGGATTTCGTGCTTTCATGGACGAATCCATCAAACGAGATCCTAGTCTGGCGGCTTCCATCCGGGCGTTTATGGAATTGGGATCTCTACGGAACGAATTGGTGCATCAAAATTTTGCGCAGTACCCTCTCGACAAAACAGTTGATGAAGTATTTGCACTATATGAAAACGCCGCAACCTTCGTCGACAGGTTTCCGGACGACATCAGGCAGCACATAAATGAGCAGCGCTTTGGTCTCACGTCAGAACACTCTTCTCAGTAATTCAATCTACGGGAGTCGTAACCTCGTATGAACATGGACGGCGACAGCATCCGCAGATCCTTCGCACAATTCTTTGAAGAACGCGGGCACCAGTACATGCCCTCTGCGTCCCTCATTCCGGCCGGTGATCCCACTCTCCTTTTCACTTCCGCCGGCATGGTTCCGTTCAAGCCCTTTTTCATGGGCGAACAGACCCCGCCCCGTCGCCGTCTCACCAGTTGTCAGAAGTCGTTCCGCACGACCGACATCGACGAGGTGGGTGACCATAAACACCTCACCTTCTTCGAGATGCTGGGCAATTTCAGCATCGGCGACTACTTCAAGAAGGACGCCGTCGCCTTTGCGTGGGAGTTGTGCACAGGACTGTTCGGCCTGGAGCCGGAGCGCATGTACGTTACCGTGCACCTGGATGACGACGATGCCTACGAACTGTGGCGGAACGACATCGGCGTACCTCCGGAGCGGATTTACCGTTACGGCAACAGCGACAACTGGTGGGGTCCCGCCGGCCTGGAAGGACCCACGGGCCCTTGCTCCGAACTCCATTACGACGGCGGAGCCGAAAAGGGACGGGGCCAGCATCCCGCCACGGACGATATGACGACGCCCGACGAGCTCACCGCCATGGTCCGGGTTGAAGCCGAGGGCGGTCCCGCCGCCGAGCCGGGCGGCTGCCACCCCAACTGCGACTGTGAGCGTTTCGTGGAGCTGTGGAACCTCGTCTTCATGCAGTACTACCAGGACCTCGAGGGCGTCCGCACTCCCCTGCCGGCTCCCAGCGTGGACACCGGCATGGGTCTCGAGCGGGCCGCCGCCGTGCTGCAGGGCAAGGCCAACGTCTATGAGACTGACCTGTTCCGGCCCATAATCGACGCGGTTTGCAACCTGACCGGTCGCGAATACGGTTCCGACCAGGATACCGACTACGGCATCCGCGTCGTGGCAGAGCACGCCCGCGCCGCATCGTTCCTGATCAGCGATGGCGTGGTGCCCTCCAACAGCGACCGCGGCTACGTCCTTCGCCGCATCATCCGGCGGGCCATACGCTATGGCCGCCAGCTCGGACTCGACCGCCCGTTCATGACCGAAGTGACCGACGCCGTGATTGCGCGTTTCGCCGACGCCTATCCTGCCCTTGCGGAAAACGACGGTTTCATCCGTCGGGTCGTCGGTTTGGAAGAAACCCAGTTCCTTGAAAACATCCGCCAGGGTATGCCGCTGCTGGAAGACGTGCTGGCGTCATCAAAATCGGAAGGCGTCATCGCCGGCGCAGTCGTGTTCGAGCTTTACGACACCTACGGGTTCCCGCCCGAGTTGGTCGATGAAATTGGACGCCGCGAGTATGGCTTGGCCGTGGACATGGACGGGTTCAACGCCGAAATGCGGGCCAAGCGAGAGCGCGACCGCGCGGGGCGCCAGGTTACGGGCAGCATGGAAATCGTTACGGCCTATGAGAACCTGGGCGCCGGCCGTACCCCATTCGACGGTTATCAACGCACGACGATAGACACGCGCGTCCTCGGCTTGCTGCGCGAAGGAGAAGCGGTTGGTCACGCCACCCGAGGGCAACAGGTTGAAATCGTCCTTGCGGAGACCTGCTTCTACGCCGAGGGCGGCGGGCAGGTGGGCGATCACGGGGTGATCACCGGGCCCAATGGCCACGTCCGAATCGAAGACACCCAGAGCCCCGTCGCCGGGCTGATCGTACATCGTGGTGTGGTGTCCGACGGCGATATCGCGCTGGGCGAGGCGGTGAGCGCCCGGGTTGAAACGGAACGCCGCCTGGACGCATCGCGCAACCACAGCGGCACCCACCTGCTTCACGCGGCCCTGCGCTCCGTCCTTGGCCCCCACGTTCGCCAGGCGGGCTCGCTGTGCGCCCCCGGCAGGCTGCGCTTCGACTTCAACCACGTCGGCGCGATGACCACGGACGAGCAGTTGGACGTCCAAAGCCTGGCCAACCGCAAGATCCGCGAGAACCTGTCGGTAACGGCCCGGGAGACCACCTACACGGACGCGGTGCGCGACGGCGCGCTGGCCTTCTTTGGCGACCGCTACGGCGACGTGGTCCGCGTGGTGCGCATGGGTCATCACGACGACCATGAGGAGCCCTTCAGCTTCGAGGTCTGCGGTGGCACCCATGTCCACGCTACCGGTGAGGTCGGCACGCTGGTCGTGCTGGGAGAATCGAGCATCGGCGGGGGTATGCGACGCATTGAGGCCACTACCGGCCGCGCAGCCGAGGAACTGTTCGTAGAGCAATCCGCCACGCTGGAAGCCATTTCCCGTAGGCTGCAGGCTCCCGTTGCCGAGCTTGAGGCCCGTCTGGACGCCTACATGGCGGACACCGAAGTGCTGCGCCGGCGTCTCGCCGATGCCGAACGCGCCAGCCTGCGGTCCGAGGCCGAGTCTCTGCTCGACCGCACTCGCGACATTGATGGCGTGAAACTGGTTGCCGGCGTGACATCCGCCCACAACGTTGAAGCCATGCGGGAGATGGGAGACTTCTTGAAGCAGAAGCTGGAGAACGTCGTGGTTGCCCTGGGTGCGGTGATCGACGGTTCCCCGATCATCGTCACCATGATCACGCCAGACCTGGTGAGCCGCGGTCTCCATGCGGGGAACATCGCCCGCGACGCCGCCAAGCTGATGGGCGGCGGCGGCGGCGGGCGTCCGGAAACCGCTCAGGCCGGAGGACGCCAACCGGAACGTCTGGGCGCAGCCCTGGACAGCGTGGCCAACCTGGTCAGGGCTGGGCTGGGCAATTAGCGGTTCGGCACGGCGGGGAGGAAAGCGACGTGACGATCCCGTCGCCCCGCTCTGACCCGGCGGACCTGGCCCGGGCTGGCCGTCTGCTGGGCCTGGACGTCGGTGACCGACGGATCGGCCTGGCGGTAAGCATACCTCCGGGGGAGTTGATCCTGCCTGCCGGGTATCTGCAGCGTCGCAATCGGCGCGCCGACATTGCCGCGATCCTGGAACAGGCCAGCCAACGCGACTCGGTAGCCATCGTCGTGGGCATGCCCTACGACGCCCACGGTCGATCCGGCGAACAGGCACGCAAAACCGATGCGCTGGTTCGCGCGCTGCAACGGGCGACCGACATCCCGGTGCTGACGGTCGACGAATCATTCAGCTCCAACGCCGCCGCCCACGACCTGCTGCAGTCCGGGCAAAGCCCGAGTCACGACCCCGGTGCGATTGACGCCGCCGCCGCGGTAACCATCCTGCGTTGTTTCCTGGCCTCGTAGGCGTCAATCCGGACTCCGCGGCCCGGCCTCCTTCGGAAGCGCGCTGAATTCCCATTGGAGTCGCTCTTGACGACTGACGAACGGTAGTTCTATACTACCAAAGTGTTTAGAACGTTCGTTTCGAGGTGGATTATGTTCGCCATGGACGCCGTGGCACCCAAGCGACGCGAAATCGCCGAACCGAGATTTGACCATTACGAGGATACCGGGTGCGAGGTCGCCCCGACCTGCTTTGGCTGCCCGTTACCTCGCTGCAAGTTTGACGATATGGAATGGTTTTACAAATACCGTCGTTTGGGGCGATACCTGCACATGGCCTCCGTCATACACAGCGAGGGCCTTTCCATATCCGAAGCCGCCGAGCGATTCTCCGTCACCCAGCGGACCATATTCCGCGTCTTAAACCGCTGCCGTGACGCCATGCGGGAATTGACGCCAGCGGAAGCCGCCGTGTTCGCCAGGCTGGCGGCATAATGGCCCCGACGGGTCGGGCCAACCGATGAACGAAGATGGTCGCAACCCCTCGCTGTGGCGGTTTTTCGATGGTGCAGCATCGCGGTCAGCGCCAGCATGCTTTTGGCGGTGCTTGCGAACGCATGCGTGTTTTGCACCGGACTGCCGCCATTTGGTCATCTCAAAGAACTGACCAACCGCGACGACGGGATTATAATTGCGGCAACACTGCTCCTGTTTCCCACCACAGCAGTTCTGTACGGAGTATTCAAAATGTTCTTTGCAGCCAAAGAAGCGGTCGAACGCAAAGCTCGCGAACGCGGTCGCCAGGAAGGTATCAGGGAAGGCATCAAAGAAGGCATCCGCGCCGGCCGCCAAGCCGGTCGCCAAGCGGAACGGGAACGCCTCGTTGCTGCCTTGGAACAACAGGGCGTCCAGCTCCACCCCGGAACTCGCCAGAATCCTTGCGGGGGACGATGAATAGCGGGGTCTAACCCCTGGGCAGTCCCAGCCCACGTCCCGCGACGATACCTCGCTGTACCTCCGAGGTGCCGCCGGCGATCTTATGGGAGAAACTGATCATCCAGTTCTCCGGTAGACGACCATTCAGCGGAGCCCGTTTCTCGCCACGCCCCAACGCGCCTTCCAGACCCGTCATTTCCAAAACGCTATTGGCCGCCCGGTGCAGGGTTTCGCTGCCGAACGCCTTGCTCATGGACGCTTCCTTGTTCGGGACCAGCCCTTCTCCCTGCATCCACGCCACGTTGTAGGCCATCAGGCGGGCGACCTCACACTCCACGTACCGGTCGGCCAGCAGGTTTCGCACCCAAGGCTGCTGCGTGACCTTGATGCCGTTCCGTGAAACCTTGCCCGCGTACTCGCGAGTGTCATCCAGCAGCCGACGGGCGATGGCCGAATAGTCGATGCCGGATCGCTCGAAGTCCAGCAAGGTCACGGCCACATACCAACCGCGGTTTTCCTCCCCAACGACGTTGCTGCTGGGCACGCGCACGTTGTCGAAAATCACCTGGTTAAACTCGTGGGCCCCGGCCATGTTGACCACCGGCCGCACCTCTACTCCAGGCGTTTTCATATCGACCAGTATGAAACTGATCCCGCGGTGCCGGGGCGCCTCCGGGTCGGTTCGAGCCAGGCACATGATCCAATCGGAGCGGTGCGCCAGCGTCGTCCAGATTTTCGCTCCGTTGATGACGTACTCGTCACCATCGCGTACCGCCCTGGTGCTGAGCGACGCCAGGTCGGATCCGGACTCGGGTTCGCTGTAACCCTGACACCACTGGATTTCACCGCGCGCGATGGGCGGAAGATGTTGTTGCTTCTGCTCCTCGCTGCCGTGGATCATCAGCGTGGGCCCAAGCATCCGCACGCCAAAAATATCCCGCCCCGGCGCGCGCAAGTAGGCCAACTCTTCGTTGTAGATGGCCGACCGCACGGGTGAGGCATCCTGCCCGCCGTACTCCTCCGGCCAGTGCATCGTCAGCCAACCGCGCTCCGCCAACCGGCCGCGCAGGTGCATGGTGAAGTCCCAATCGTATTCCTCGGGCCAGCGTCCCCCGCCCTCCCAATCGGCCGGCAATTCCGCGTGTATGAACTGGCGCAGTTCGCCTCGGAAATGATCGTCTTCCGGAGTGAAGCGGTACTCCAAACCATGCCTCCTGCGATATCAGTCGATCTCAGCCAACCCTACTTCAGGGATCAAGCGTCGACCGCGACGCACGTTACCGTGCGAACGACGCCGACCACAGTGTGGATCTTTTCCGTGACCAGCCCTCCGACGACGGACATATCATCACCCGAGATGACGGCAATAATGTCATAAGGGCCAGTGACTACATCGACCGACTCGATACCGTCCAGGTCTCGCAGTGTTGTCGCTACGTCTCGGGTCCTGCCTACGGCGGTTTCAACCAGCAAAAAGGCCTTCGTTGCCATGGCTTAGCGTCTCCTCGTTCATGGGTGATGCAAAATGGTGAAGCACCGGCGGCACGAAGCGCTCGGCGATGCGCCGGGGGGATTCTACGGCTCCCCTGTAAGGGGTGTCAATTGAACTGCAGCGTGCCTACAGGTCTGCTGCCAATCGTCGTACCAACTCCGTCGCCGCTTGCCGCGTTTCATCTCGCTTCAACGCATACTCCAACGAAGCCCTCAACAGTCCCATCGGATTGCCACCGTCGTACCGTATGCCTTCAAACTCGCAGGCGTATACAACTGCGTCTTCCATCAACAACGCCAGGCCGTCGGTCAACTGGATCTCACCACGCGCTCCCGGCGGTGTTCGCTCGAGGCAGTCAAAAATCTGCGGCGGCAGCAGGTACCGTCCCACGATGGACAGGTTAGAAGGTGCCGCTCCGGGCGGTGGCTTTTCCACCAACCCGCGGACCCGGTGCCGACCCTCTCCCGACGGTTCCGAATCCACCACGCCGTAGTTCTGCACCAGTTCCCACGGAACTCGCTCCACCGCTACCGCTGCGGCCCTGTCTTCGCCATCGACGGCTGCCATCATTTGGGACAGTACTCCCGGCGAATGGTCCACGATGTCGTCGGGCAGTATCACGGCGAAGGGTTCGTTGCCTACTGCTTCTCGCGCCACCAGTACCGCGTGCCCCAGACCCAACGGCTCCTCCTGAATCGCGAAGGAAACGCTAGCGAGATTCGCTCCGGATCTCGCTTTCTCAAGCAGCGCACTATCTCCGGCCAATCGATCCTCAAGGTCCGGCCGCGGCCGGAAATACTCAGCGATCCCTTCCTTTCCAGGGGAAGTAACGACAATTACGTCCGTTATTCCCGCTTCCGCTGCCTCCTCCACCACGTATTGCAGCATCGGCCGGTCGAGTATCGGCAGCAGCTCCTTGGGCACGGAGCGGGTTACCGGCAAAAACCTGGTTCCCACGCCCGCAGCCGGTATTACTGCTTTGCGAATCGCGGCGCACATCGCCGCCAATCATAGCACGGCACGGTGATGTGGTCTGGGCGATTGAGCGAAGGCTACCTATTCCTGGGCGCCAACCGCCACGATCCGCCGAACTCAGCAAACGGCTACTCAGGATGCGAAAGCCGCTCGCCACCCTCGATTTGCCGTGACGGCACGCGCCGGTTGTTGGCCAGATAAGCAATTACGATCATCGCCGGCATTGCGAATATCAACATTCCGATGATGATGACCACGGTAAGCTCGGTGAACCCCAGCTTGCCCAGCAATATGTGGCTCAGCGCAGCCATTATCCACTGGAGCAGGGTTGGATCGGCCTCACCGTGGTGAAGACCCAACACTGCCAGTATCGCCGTGAGTCCGGCAAGTCCCATGCCGCGCGCCTCCTGGGTCAGACCGCTGGTAACGGGTTGCTAGTAGCGCCCTGCGGCTCCGGCCGCAGCCGTCGCCAACTGTGGATCGACGTCGGCCGGTCGCGAGTTGTAACGACTGGAATAATGGTGTTCCTTGATGCTGTAGGCCATTATCGCCGCCGGAATCAGGGTCAGACCCGCGATCAGGAACGGCCAGAAATAGCTGTTACCAGACCACTCGTAGGCGTAGCCAGCCAACTGGATGCTGAAGAAGGAACCGATCTGGTGCGAGAAAAACACCCAGCCACTGATGGTTCCCAACGCACGGAACCCGTACACGTCCGCCGTAAGTGTCGATGTGAGCGGCACGCTGGCCACCCACGACATCCCCGACAACAGCGCGAACGCCACCAAGCCCAGCATCCCGTAGCCGAACAGCGGCAGGAACACCAACGCCATGAACGCCACTCCTCTAGTCGCGTACACGAGCGCGAGCACGTTTTTCCGTCGCATCCGATCGCCCATGAACCCGGTGATGATCACTCCCGCCGCGTTCAGTCCGGTCATGACGCCGAACATCAGCGCGGCGAATATCTTTTTGTCATCAAAGGTCATCCATAGGAAATGCACCGTGTCCGGCAGCACGTCCTCCGCATAAGGGATGAAATGAATGCTCAACAGCCCGGTCGTGATGCCGCAAACCACGTAGGCGCCGGACAATTGCCACATCGGCGGCGTCTTGAAGCACTGCCGCCAACTGCTCACCTCGTACAGTCCGGAGAGCCTCTGCTGTGGCGCGCTGCCCGCCGGAGCATCCTCCGGATTGGGATCGCCGTCAGGGTTCAGGCCCAAATCCGCCGGGTTGGGTCGCAGGAAGAACACCGCCAGCGGCGCAGCCAAGAATATCACCATCGTCCCCAACAGGAACCAAACCGTGCGCCAACCGACTAGTTCCACCGGTCCAATGGTCAGGCTCGACTCGTCAATCAGGCTCATCATGTAGGCGGCGAACGGGATCATCAACAACCCGCCGATGGACGTTCCCGCCGCTGCCAGCGCGGTTGCCTTACTCCTCTTCCGCCGGAACCACCGCACCACCAGCGCCAGCATATTGGTGATCGACGCCGCGCTGATACAGGTGTTGATTACGATGGAGAACACCCCTATGAACCAAAGCAAGTCCAACGGAATGTGTACCACACCCAGGTTCACCACGTGGTCCAGGTCTTGCATGAAGGCCAGGCTCATGATCGCCAAGCCCATGATCGCCAAGCCAATCCCAAACACCCTGCGGGGACCGTACCTATCGAACAGTGCGCCCATGATTGGCTGCATGGCCCCGTTGATCAGAAATCCAACCGATCCAACCCACGAGATGTCCGACCGGTCCCAGCCGAACGTGGGCTCCATCTCCGTCACGAACAGCCCAAATCCCTGCCGTCCCGGTGTCGACAGGAAAGACACAAAGAAGCAGGTGGCAACGATATACCAGCCGAAATACATCGGCGCGGCAACTTGCGCTGCGGATTTGGATGTCATATGCCCCCTAGCTTCGCAGGTTCCGGGAGGCGATGACCAAGCACCGCCAAATGTGTTGCAATCATAGCAGCCCCATAAATAGGGCGCCAGTACGCATCACTCAGCGGAGCCCTGAACAACCCGTCGCGGGCAGACCGAGGTAACCAACTATACGTGCTCGTATCCTGCGTTTGCCGGCCGTCGGTGGTTGTGCCACGGCCGGTGGTGCGGCTAATCCGGCTAGTCGGCAACCCCGGCTGCGGCCGGAGCAGTCTGGTAGCGTACGGAATACCTGCGCTCCCGGATGGAGAACGCGCTGATTGCCGCCGGATACAGCATCACCGCCGCGATGGAGAACGCGATCACGTAGTCGCCGGTAATCTCACGCAGGTAACCGGCCAGCAGCACGCTACTGAACCCGCCAAGCTGGTGGAACAGGAAGGCCACGCCCGAGATGGTCGCGAGCGACTTGAGCCCGTAGACCTCTGCCGTGAGCGACGTCGTCAGGGGCGCTGTGGCGATCCATGACAGTCCGGCGACGACCGAGAATATGAGCAGGCCGACCAGTACAGGGATCTCCGGCACAAGCAGCGACGCCACCAGTATCACGTAGCCGGTCCCGCGACAGAAGTACACCGCCGCCAGCCAGTTCTTGCGTCCGCCAATACGGTCGGAGATCCAGCCAGCTCCCGTGGCGCCCAGCGCGTTGAGGCCCGACATAAATCCAAAAATCAACGCCGCCGTCTGCGGGTTGATGCCCTCTTCCACCGCCATCGGCACGAAATGCACCGAAAGCATGAACGTCGTCGAACCGCAGATAAAGTACGAGAAGCTCATTTGCCAGATGGGAAAGGATTTGAACGCCTGCCGCCAGTTTTCGGCGAACAGTGGCTGCGGCGGCGCGGCGGCTCCCGGCGATCCCTCCGGTCCCGTGTCCGGTACCGGGTCACCGTCCGGCGTCAACCCCTTCTTCGCGGGGTCGTCGTGCAGGAACATAAAAGCCATCGGGAGGCCCAGCACCAGGATCATCACCCCCAGCACTATCCACGACAACCGCCAGTCGATCAGGCTGATCAGGTACGCCGCAAAAGGCACGAGGATCAGGCCGCCCAGAGACATACCGGATGCGTTGAGGCCGATCACCAAGCCCCGTCGGCGTCGGAACCATTTGCTCAGCATCGCCCCAGTGTTCGTTAGCGACGTGCCGCTCTGGCCCACCGCCGCCACCACGCCAAAAATCGCGATCAAGTACCAGATGCTGCCCGTCGCCGCCATCAGCAGCGTGGACGCTCCCACGACCGAGATGCCCGTCATCACCACGATCCGCACGCCGACCCGGTCGAACAGGTAGCCCATGAACGGCTGCGTGACCCCGTTCAAAAGCGCGCCCAGCGCCGCAGCCCAGGACACCACCGTCCGGTTCCACTCGAACTCCGCCTCCATGGGCACCACGAACGCGCCGAAGGCATTGCGCGACCCCATGGTCAGAAAGGCGATGAACATGCAGGTGGCTACTACGAACCACCCATAAAACATCCCCGGCCGAGCCGGATTGTTCACCGCCATGATGCCCCCAGGCCCGGATCGATACTTGCGCCGGATTGTATGCCCCTAGGAGCGGGGGCGCAAGGCAATGCGCATCGCACTAAGGAGCCTCCAAGAAAGAAACTAAACGCTTGGTAGATGATGGCAAATCGCGTAACTGGCACTCCCACACGGTGAGCACATCCCATCCTTGTTCCTCTAGCGATCGGATGTTACGCGTGTCACGGAGGTAGTTGCTTTCCAGTTTGGCGAGCCAGTAATCACGATTGGTAGCGGGAATCCGGACCCGAGGGCAGCCATCGTGGCGATGCCAGAAACACCCGTTGACGAACAACACCTTGCGCCGCGCCGGAAAAACCAAATCGGGCCGTCCCGGGAGGTCAGCCCGATGCAAGCGATACCGGTAGCCCAAACCGTGAACAAGTCGGCGGACGGTCATCTCCGGCTTCATGCCCTTCGATTTAACTCGGGCCATCACTTGGCTGCGGATTTCGGGTGATACGGTGTCGGCCATCATCCGACCTCATCTACAGACTGTATCTAGTCCGCACTGCCATTTTCGACCAGCGGGCCCAATACATTACGGGCAATCCAAGTTACTACTGGAACGCAAACTGCGTCGCCGAAAGCGTTGAGAGACTGACGTTCAGAACGCCCAACTATTGGGAGTTCGTCTGGCACACCTTGTAACCGGGCGTATTCCCTAACAGTCAGCGTCCGCATCTGAATTCCATCATTCCCGGCCACAACCATGAATTGTTTCCCGCTACCCCCGACGGCCGTCCGTAAGCAGCCCGCTATGTCATCTGAACGGACTTCCGCTCGCTGTCCCACCGGACGACGACGGCGATAGAACGTGCGAGCCGTTTGCCTGGTTCCTTGGGCAAGTGTCCGCACCATGTCCAGATGAAGCGGCGGCATCATATCCAGGTGCTTATCGACTTTTTCACGCGGCCACCATCGCGGGTCACACGGCCGTAACTCTTCGACGATCCCATCCGAAAATCCTTTGTTCCGGTATGGTGGCGGGGCTGGTATGAGCAAATGACGCCAACGCAACTGGTGACTTTCTCGGATCAAACGTTTCAATTTAGCGGGCAAAAGCCGTTCAGAGCGAAAGGACAGTACGTCATGGTTTGTCTGATTGCCACAGAGCGTATGGGTCTCTTTGATCCCTATCATGAATACGCGGGGGCGGCTCTGCGGAATGAAACAACGAGCGTTCAGCGTAAATGCATCGCAAGCGTACCCCAGCTCGTTGAGTGCTTCAGCTACTGCATAAAAATCCTTACCTCCATTGCTTGAAAGCCAGCCTCCTACGTTTTCCAGCAAAATTACCGGCGGAGCTTCTGACCCCTGTTCCCACAAAATGCCGTAAAAACCCCAAAATGCGCTGGAGTGATCGCCTTCGAGCCCACGACGATTGCCGGCCAACGACAGGTCTATGCAGGGAAACGAACAGGTTGCCAGCGTAGTCTTTGGGACTTCCCGTCCGGCAATCTTGAACACGTCCTGCACGTCATACTTCTCGTCGAAGAACCCCTCGTACAGCGATGCTCGATACGGATCCCAGTCGTTAGCGTAAGTCACTTCCCACCCGGCGCGCTCAAGGCCCATCCGGAACAAACCTATACCAGCAAAATATTCGGCAACAGTTAACGGCAGCATGGCAGTCGACACCACAAAGATCTAAAGCTCTAACCTAAAGTTCAAGCCATTACAGATTGCAAAACGCTCGGTATCCTAATCCGAAGGGACAGATCTGTTTCTACTTCGCCAACCCGTTCATTATACGTTTCTAAAAATAATTTGATATTTTGAGCGACTTGGTCGGCGGCGAATTCGGACAGTTCCTCGATATTCTGACTGACAAATGATTGTATGGATTCAACCGAAATGCCTTCTCCCACCTCTTGTTCCGAATTTTGACGGGCACCTGATAACCTCTCATCCGGGACTAGCAGATAGACTTTTAGCCCGTCAGCGATGTTCTGTCGACATTTTGCATAGTGTCCCAGGTTGGGAGCTACCGTAACATGGAAAACACAATCGTTCAGCTGGAAATCGCCATGCTGATCAGTTTGATCGTCGGCTGCATTTGCTGCCGAATTTCTAATGTCGTATTTTGGGAACCGTAGGGCTAACTTGGCGCCAACCAAGTACTCTGCTACGTCGCCTGACTTTTGACGTTCGCGGGCTACGGAGAGGATGTTCCCAATGATCTCGCGAGAGCTCATGTTCGGGTTGTATTCGAACGAAATGACATCCGAATTGAACATGTCCCTAGCTCGCTCGACCAAGAAGGACTGCATAGCGTCTATCGCCTTGACCCTTCCGTCCAAATCCAGTTCCGCGATCGCGCTGGAGGACAATGCGGTCAGCAAAGGGGCAAGATTCGTCATCAACCCTCGGTTAGTTCGCCCCGCTTCTCGCGACAAAGTTCGAGTCTCGTCGAACCGCAACAAAATATTTCGAACATTCGCAGGCGTGGCGTTTCTCAACTGGTCGCTTGCCGCTGCCTTATGGGATTCGATGTCGAAATTCAGGTCGTTACGCAAATTCTCAAGGAGCACCAGCCCGCCAGCAATGTTGCCGCGGCTGCGAAACCGCGGCGCGAAGGAGTCCCACCATTCTCGGATGATGTTTGTGTACCCACCCGTGTCCATTAGTACCGACACCGCGAAAACGCCGTCGCAAAACTCCTTACACGTCCTTCAACGCCAGCGCGTCCTCGCCGGCGCTGTTGCCGGCCAGGCGACCGAACACCATCCCCGCGCTCAGGCCGCTGCCACCCGGGTAGTTGTGGTAGAACAGTCCGCCCACCATTTCGCCGGCGGCGTAAAGGCCTGGGATGGGATCCTGGGCGTTGGTCACCACCTGGCCCCGGTTGTTCACCTTGACCCCGCCGAAGGTGAAGGTAATACCAGTGGTTACGGCCCAACCACGATATGGCGGCGTGTCCAGCGTCTGGGCCCAGTTGGTCTTGTTGACCGCCAATCCCTCGGTGCAGCGTCCGTCCTTCACTGTCGGGTTGTACTCGACGTCCTGGCGCACGGCGGCGTTGTACTCCTCCACCTCCCGCACCAGCCCCGCGGGATCGATGTCCATCATTCGGGCCAACTCCTCGATCGAGTTGGCCTCGGCGGTGGTCGCCTGCGGAATCCAGTACTCGTCCCGCAGCAGGTGCTTCACCTTCTCGTCGAAGATCTGGAAGCACAGGCCCTGGGGTTGATCCATCAGCGCACGTCCGTAGGTCACGTAGGTGTAGTTGCGGAAGTCCGCGCCCTCGTCCAGGAATCGCTCCCCGTTGAGGTTGACCATCAGGCCGAATGGATAGGAGTGTTTCTGGAACAGCTCGGTGACCGTGCGGTCACCGAAGGTCGGTGCGTTCATGTCCCACGCCACCGCGTGGCACGATGACCAATGCCCGTAGGACTGCGCTCCAATGTCCAGCGCCATCTTGATGCCGTCGCCGGTGTTGTAGGGAATGCCCCGCACCTTCACGGTCTCCCAACCTGGGCCCAGGTAACGGCAGCGCATCTCGGCGTTGGCCTCGAACCCGCCGGCGGCCAGGACGACCGCCCGCCCCGCCAGGTCCTCGAACCCGTCCGGTCCCTTGACCCGCAGGCCGGCTACGTGGCCTTTCTGGTCCTGAATCAGCGACACGCCCTCAGTGGAATACCGGACCTCGACGCCCAGTCGCTCGCAGACGTCGAACTGCTGGTCTGACAGGCCCTTGCCCGCTCCCACAGCCTCAACCACCAGGCCGCCCCAGAACCGGAACTTGTCGCCGTCCCTGAAAGCCTGGCGACCAAAGGAAAGAACGAACCGCACCCCGTGCTCCTGCAGCCACTTCATCGTCGGGTACGAATGGCTCACCAGGATCTCGGCGAGCTCGGGGTCAGACAGGCCGTGGGTGACCCGCATCATGTCGTCGTAGAACTGGTTTTCGGTGTACTGACCAACCTCAATGGAGTTGGCCTCAGTCTCGGACATGTCGGGGATCAACCCCTTGATGTCATCCAGCCCGTTGTAGGGGAAACGGATTATCCCGCCGGTGAAGTAGGTGTTACCGCCGCGGAAGTAATCCGGGGCTTTCTCGACGACCAGAACCGACTGGGTCTGCTCGCGGGCGGCGATGGCGGCGGACAGCGCGGCGTTGCCGGCTCCCACCACGATTACGTCATAAACAGTGTCATTAGCAGGCAAAACCGCACCTCAGAGGCCGGCCGGACCGTTGCCGGCAGGCAAATTTCCGTACCCGATGATACCACAGCGCCCTTCGCGGCCTGCGTGACCCTTGGTGTCAGACCCCTCGCTGATGTACCCTTGCCAATGTCCCGACACACCCAAGCTTGCACGTTCATACCGGCCCATCCGCCTCCTTCCCCGACGCTCGGGCAATGGCGGAAAACCGGCGCAAATCGGTGAAATCATGCAGTACGACGTAATCATTGTCGGCGGCGGTTCCGCCGGCTCAACCCTGGCCTCCCGCCTGTCCGAAGACCCGACCCGTTCCGTACTGGTACTCGAGGCAGGCCCTGACTACGCCGACTTCGAACAGTGGCCGTCAGAACTCCGCGATGGCACGAGCCAGGAGGCCTCGACCCCCGGCGCGGCCTTCAACTGGTCCTACCAGGCCGTCGCCACCGACCAACAATCCGAGCCGATCCAGATCGCCCGTGGCCGCGTTATGGGCGGCTCCGGCTCCGTCAACGGCCAGGTCTTTCTGCGCGGCCTGCCCGAGGACTACGACTCCTGGGCCGACCAGGGCAATGACCAATGGGCCTATCAGCACGTTCTCCCTTTCTTCCGCAAGCTGGAATCCGACGCCGACGTGCAGGACGACTTTCACGGCAGCACCGGTCCCGTCCCGGTCGTGCGCGCTCCCCGCGATTCCTGGCATCCCTTCCAGCATGCCTTCGTCCAGGCCTGCACCGGTCTCGGCTACCCTGAAGACGCGGATATGAACCATCCGTCATCCGCCGGCGTGGGTCCTGCTCCAATGAACAACCCCGCCGGCATCCGCATGAACTGCGCCCTCGCCTACCTATCCGCGGCGCGGCACCGCCTTAACCTGACGATACGTGGCAACGTCCTGGTGCGGCGCATCCTGTTCGACGGCCAGACCGCCGTCGGAGTGGAAGCCGAGAGCGGCGGGGAGGTATTCACGGTGTACGGCAATGAAATCGTCATCTGCGCCAGCGGCATCGCATCGCCCCAGCTGCTGATGCTGTCCGGTATCGGCCCGGCCGACCATCTCGGAGAGCTGGGCATCCCGGTCGTGGGCGACCTCCGGGGTGTCGGCCAAAACCTACGCGACCATCCCCTCGTCTACGTTGACTCCGAGCTGAACCCTGACTATCACGCCGTCGACTTCTCCGGCTCGCGCATCCAGACCCTGCTGCGCTACACCACCGCCAATTCCGACTCCCGCAACGACATGCACGTCTACGTGAACAACGTGGCGTCTGAGCCGAGTCCTCTGGGCAGCGGACCCGGCGTCGATCAGCCGACCCTGCGCATGACCTGCATCCTGCAGTCCGCCGACAGCGCGGGCGAACTGCGCCTGGCATCGTCGGATCCCCAGGACAAGCCGTTGATCGACTACCGCTACCTGCGCAGCGACCGGGACCGTCAGCGGCTGCGCGAAGCCGTGCGCCTCTGTCGACGTGTTTTAGACCAACCCTCATTCGGGTCCATTGTCGGCGATCCGGTCTCGCCCACCGCTGAGGAAATCGCTTCCGACGCCGCCCTCGATGAGTGGCTCCTGCGAAACGTGTTCACCACCTTCCACACCTCGGGTTCCTGTCGCATGGGGCCGGCCGACGATACCATGGCGGTAGTCGACCAGTACTGCCGCGTCCACGGTGTGGCAAACCTGCGCGTCGTCGACCTGTCGGTCTGTCCCAACGTCGTACGTGCCAACACCAACGCCACTGCCATAATGATCGCCGAGCGCGCCGCCGGCTGGATCGGCAACGCCCAGCCGTAGGCCGTCGCTATAATATTCTTCGTTCCCATCTTCGTCGTCCCAGGAGTTCCGTCATGCCAATCTCTGAATACATCAGCCGTTCCATGGCAGAGGGTGGCTGGATACGACGCATGTTCGAGGTCGGCATCACCCTCAAGGCGCAGTACGGCGAGGACAACGTTTTCGACCTGTCGCTGGGGAACCCGATCATGGAGCCGCCCGCGGAGTTCCACGCCGAGCTGCTCCGCATCGCCCAAGCCCCAGCGCCGGGGATGCACCGCTACATGCCCAACGCCGGTTATCCGGAAACCCGCCAGGCCGTCGCCGACACGCTGGCCGCGGAAACCGGCCTGTCCTTCGGCGCCGGAGACATCATCATGACCTGCGGCGCGGCCGGCGCGGCCAACGTGGTCCTCCGCGCCATCCTCAATCCCGGGGACGAGGTGATCATCCTTTCGCCTTTCTTTGCCGAGTACGTCTACTACATCCAGAACCACAACGGCGTTCCCGTCATCGTGCCCACCACCGCCGAGTTCGGTCTGGACCTGGCGGCCATCGACGCGGCAATCACCTCGCGCACCCGCGCCGTTATGCTGAACTCCCCCAACAACCCCTCCGGCGTCGTCTATCCTGCCGCCGACATTGCCGCCCTTGCCGACATGATAACCAAAGCCGAGGCGCGGCACGGTTCGGAAATCTTCATCATCAGCGACGAGCCCTATCGCCGCATAATTTACGACGACCTCGCCTATCCCCAGGTCTTCCCCCACTACGAGCGCACCCTTGTCGTCAACTCCCACGCCAAGGACTTGGGCCTACCCGGCGAGCGCATCGGCCACATAGCCATCCATCCCCACTATTCCGGCAAGGCCGAACTCTTCGACGGCCTCGTCTTCTGCAACCGGGTGCTGGGATTCGTCAACGCGCCGGCCCTGATGCAACACGTCGTACGCGCCGTGCAGGGCGTCTCCGTCGACGTCGGCGAGTACCAGCGGAAGCGGGACTTCCTCTACGACCGCCTCACCGGGATGGGCTATTCGGTGGTGAAGCCGCAGGGCGCGTTCTACTTATTCCCGCGTTCGCCCCTGGCAGACGACGAGGCGTTCGTCGCGGCGCTGCAGGAATACAACGTCCTCGTGGTGCCGGGCAAAGGGTTCGGTACGCCGGGCCACTTCCGCATCTCGTACTGCCTGGAGGACCGAGTGCTGGAAGGGGCGATGGACGGCTTCGCCCGCGCCGCGGAGCAGTACCTGCGCTAGCCGTCGGGCAGAGCTACGCTCCTTATTCGAGCGAATAACGGCCCTAGGTCGATGGCGACTCCGGGCATGGCCTCGGAGGTCAGAACGTCGTCCGAGCCGTACACCTGCTCCAGGGTGAGCGTCTCGCCATCCCCGACATATTTGGAAACGATTCCGTTCCGCAGATCCGCGGCCCACATCTCGCGGACGCCGTTGCGGCCATAGACCGGCATCTTTACATTCAAGTCGCGCTGCCGCGTGGATTCGGACAGCACTTCCACCACCACGTCGGGCGCGCCGGTTACTCCGCGACTGCTAAGGATGTGTCTCCTCTCGGAGGAGACGAACAACAAATCGGGCTGAAAAGTGTTGTGCTCGTCAATGTACACGTCGAAAGGCGGAAGCCTGATCTCGAATGCGCCTGGCGCGCCGATTTGCGACCTGACGGCAAAGTACAGCTCTCCAATGAACACTTGGTGCGGTTCGTTGGCTCCGGCCATTTTGACGAGCTCCCCCTCAATCAACTGATAGCGCACACCGCGATGCGACGGGGGCGTCAACTTCAGGTAGTCCGCCCCGGTCAGCTTGGCTCGCAGTTTCGCATTGGGCTGCGTCATAATTGGCCTCCAGATCGCACCATTTGCCTACGGCCAGCCGCCGTTGGCCTCTCGCGACGGCAGCCGGACCGTCGCGTCGCCCCGGGTCGTCTGCTGCTGCCGCTGGTTCTCACCCCAGATGTCCATGTCCACCAGGTACTCGCCGTCCTCAACCCGCTTGCCCGTCACCGTCCCCTTGCACCACGTGGTGTCGCCGACCACGTTGAACCGCCGCAGTTCCACGTGCATCCGCTTCAGGAACCCGTCGTCGCCCATCCAGTTGGTCAGCAGGTTACCCATCCAGCAGCAGCGCTGGCATCCGTAGTCGTAGGCTCCCGGAAGTCCCGCCGATTCCGCCGCCTCCTGGATGTCATGCACGCGGATGATCGCCTCCTGCGCTCCCGTGTTGGGGTCGGTGAACCCCCAGGACGGATGGCGCAGCATCTCCTTCAACTGGATGCCATGGCTGATGCCTCCGATGCACCCGGCCACGAACGCCGTGATGTCCCCGTGGCTGAGCGGCCCCTTCACCACCGGCGTCAGCTCATCACCCACCTGCACGTCCTCAAACCACCTGGGATTGTTCCCGCGGATCTCCTCGTTGAGAACGGCGTTTTGGATGGCTTCCAGCTCGTCCCGGGAATACTGGTACGGTTCGAAGCTGTATTTTTGCCGCTCCCGGGCCGCGCTGCGCTCGGCGCGCACCTGCCACCCTTTGGTCTTGGCGATCGCCTCCCCGCGCTGGTTGTAGTAGTCAGTGACGCTTGACTGGATGACGATGTGCCCCGCGAACTCGCTTTCCTTCTCTTCCAACCCGGTGAATTGCTCCTGGACGCTGATCTCGTCGCCCAGATAGATCGGCCGATACCACTCCCAGTCGTTCCCCGCGTGGAATCCGTGAACGCCTGGCAACCCTCCGGTGCGTCCGGAACACCAGTAGACGCTGTAGAGGAAACAGGGCGGCGCGATGATCGTCCCAAATTTACTGGTCTGGGCGTAAGAGCGGTCCCAATACAGCGGGTTGGTGTCGCCAATACCCTGGCAGAAATGCCGGATCGCGCTTCGAGAGGCGTCCTCGTTGAACAAACCCACTCCATACTGCCGTGGCCGGTTGAACGACCCCAGCCTTCCCCGCAGCCGTTCCAGCCCCTCTTCCGTGATCCTGCCCGATTCCAGCACCATGTATCAATTCCTCCAAGAATGCCTGCCAACTCGCCGATCACTCGACGCCCTACGAGGCTGCGGGCACCGTCAGGACCGGTGTGCGCTCGCGCAGGTATTTCTCCGTAACGAACGGCGACCCGAACCCGTATTGTTCGGCGCACTGTCGTACCACCGCCAGGGTCTCGGCGCGCAGCGTTTGCGGAGCCGGCTCGATTCCGCCCGATATGATGCTCCGGATCAACCGCCCCGCCAGGTCCTGCTTGGTGTCCGGATGCCCGCAGATGCCCTCGTAGGCCACTCCGCCGCACGTCGGGCAGTACCACCACTCCAGCGTGAGCACCGACCGGATACCGAGGTCGGGCAACTCGTCAAAAATTTCGTGCGCCGCGTAGCGCCCGTAGTAATCGCCCACGCCGGCATGGTCGCGCCCGAACATGTGGTGCGTGCAGCCCAGGTTCTTGCGCACCAGAGCGTGGAACACCGCTTCCCTCGGGCCGGCGTAACGCATATCCCACAATAGCGCCGTGGTGCGGTGGATCTCGTCGCGGAAAAACCCGTGCGTCCGCAAGTTCTCGTGGGCCAGCACTATGGCCTCGTCGATGTAGTCGCCTTCTTTCTTCTCGCCGATTACCGCACTGACCAGCACGCCGTCGGCCTGGGCTTCCATGAACGCCCCTTTCATCAGGTACTCGTGGCCCGAATGCGGCACGTTCCGCGTCTGGTGCGCCACAGCTCTTTGCCATCCCACGTCCACCAACTCCGCCCGCAACTGCGCCGGCGTCTTCCAGAATCGATCGAAAGGCGGATTGATGACCGGCTGGCATACCAGCGTTATGTCACCTGCCACGAAGCGGTCGGCGTATCCCAGCGTGCGCTGCACTCCAGGGTGCTCAGGATCGGTGGTCGTGTAGACCTGTCGCGCCATCTCGGTCAGGTCCACCGCGAAAATCTCCGAGACGTCGAGCGTCGCCAGCGGATTCCCACCGTGCGTCAACAACACCGTGTCTCCCACGCCCACGCCGGCCCTTTGCAACTCCGCTTCGGCCACGTCCAGCACGATTGGAATCGGCCACACGTAGCCGTTGGTCAGCCGCATCGTTTCCGACACCGCCGCCACATCCGCGCTCCCCATGAATCCCGTCAGCGGCGAGAAAAACCCATAGGCGATGTTCACGCATTCGTGGACGATTTGCTCCCGTAATTCGATGGCAGGCAGGCGGGCGATAGCCCCGTATTCGGTAGGTGATTTTACTCGCTCCACGAGCGTACCACCGTGGGGAGAAAGCCCATTGTCAACTTGCATACTCATGGCTTCGGCATTGTATCACCGGCGGTACCAATCCGCCGGGTCGCTTCCGCCGTAATAGGCGACAAGCGATCGCGAATTTGTAGGAACGACTGGAGGAACATTATGAATTCGCTGGCAAGAATCCGTTTTTTTGCTGCAGCAGCAGTGCTGTTGCTGTTGTCCGTGGCTGCCTTGGCCTGTGGGGGGTCAGAGGACGCCGCTGCACCATCCGGCCAGTCAAGCATGGCGCCGGCCTCTGGGTCGTCCGGATCGGCGGGAACTGCCGGCACGGCGCAACGTATCGCTGCTACCCGGGCCGCGACCGAATCAACGTCCCGCATCGCCATTACAGGATCTGGCACGCCGGCTCCAGCATCAAGTCAATCCCAGGCAGCGGTTCCGGCTAACGCACCCGCGTCAGGAGCTGCCCCGTCCGCGGCCGGCCAGTCTGGAGCATATGCCGGATCGGGGCACAAAGGACCCTCTGGCCAACCAGGTGTGACAGGCTCGACCGGCTCTACCCAACAGAAGGGAGGCCCGGTAATTCCTCCGGAATCGGGCGGGACGGACAACCCTAACGACGGCGCCTATCCACTGACCTACTATGAACACTATGGCGTCAACCCGTTCATAGACGCCGACGAGGATCCCCTGTCCACGTTCGCGCTCGACGGGGATACCGCGTCGTATGAGATCCTGAAACAGTACCTCCGAGACGGATTTTTGGTTGATCCGGACTCGGTACGGGTCGAGGAGTACGTCAACAGCCTTCCCCAGGGCTACGCCGCCGCCGACACCGCTTTGGGCCTGCGCCTGGACGCCGGCCCAGCTCCTTTCGGCGATGCTGGCTACAAGCTGCTGCGGGTGGGCGTGAGCAACCCGCAGCCCACCTACGACCGCGATCCCGTATCCCTGGTTTTCGTGGTAGACGTGTCAGGCTCCATGGAGGCCGACAATCGCCTGGGCCTGGCCAAAGAGGTGATTTACGGCATCTCCGAGCAGCTGATCCCCGGGGACCGGGCTGCCATCGTGACCTACGCCAACCAGGTGCGCGTGGTTCGCGATTTCACCAACGTCGACAACGCCCAGGACATCGCCAGTGCCGCACGGCTACTGAGTTCGGGAGGCAGCACCTACGCTGAGGCCGGATTGACGCTGGCCTACGATCTCGCATCCAACGAACTCGAGCGCGACCGCAATGTCCGCCTCGTGCTGCTGTCCGACGGAGTGGCCAACGTGGGCTCCACCGGGCCCGACTCAATCCTCAAGATCGTCGACGGATACGCCCAGCGCAACGCCACGCTGACCACCATAGGCGTGGGCATCACCGGCAACTACAACGACGTGCTGATGGAGGTCCTGGCCAATCGCGGGAACGGCACCTATCACTACTTGGCCAATCGCGAGGCGGCGTCACGGTTCCTTCAGGAAAGCGCAACCGGAATATTCACCGAGACCGCGCGCGATGCCCGCATCCAGCTTGAGTTCAACCCCGAAGTCGTCCGCAAATACCGCCTCATTGGTTACGAAAACCGAGCCGTCGCCGACGAGGACTTCCGCGACGACACCCTCGACTTCGGCGAAGTGGGGTTCGCCCGGGACGTTTCCGCGCTGTACGAACTGCGCCTGCACGACAACCCGCCCGCCGAGGCGGCCGTAGCCGAGGCTCGCCTGCGTTGGCTGGATCCCCAGTCCCGGGCGCCGACGGAACTAGCCGTGACGATCATCGCCGGCGACATCGCCGCTACCGACCCGCACTTCCGCCAGGCAGCCGCGGCCGCCGAGTTCGCCGAGCTGTTGCGCGAGTCCTTCTGGGCGCAGTGCGGCGACCTCAACTCCGTGCTGGACCTGCTGGACGCGGTGGACCCTGACCTGGGCGAGAACCAAACCTACCGCGAGCTACGCCGCCTCGTAGTGGAGGCCAATGGGTACTTCGAGCCATCCTGCCGCCGCTGACCCGGCGCGGCTATTGACCCGTGATAATGCGTTGGGGCGTCCGCAACGGACGCCCCAGCCTAGCTGTCGCGATATTCGGCGGACCGCTTTTGTCTGAACGCCGCCACACCCTCGACGTGGTCCTGGGACGTCAGCGTAATGGTCTCGCCGGCCGCTGCCATCTTCATCGCCGTCTCAAGGTCGAACTCCAGCCCCTTGTACAGCATCAGCTTGGACAACCGGATCGCAATCGGCGGCCCCGCCGCGATTCGCCCTGCCAGCTCCATCGTGGCCGCCTCCAACTCATCCTCACCGACCAGGCGGTTCAGGAACCCGAGGCGGTGCGCCTCTTCCGCCTCCAGGAAATCCCCCGTGAACAGCATCTCGGCGGCCCTACCCAAGCTTCCGAGCGTTCGCGGATATAGCCACGTCCCGCCGAAGCCGGGAAAAAGGCCGATCCGTACGTACGCAGACATGAACCGCGACCTCACCGTCCCCGTCCGAATATCGCACGCGCAAGCCAAGTCGAGCCCCGCTCCTGTCGCTACGCCGTTCACCATCGCGATCACCGGCTTTTCGCACCGCTGTACCCCCAGGATCATGTCCTGTGCCAACTTGAAACTCCGTCGCACCTGGTCAGCGTTGCCCGATGTCCACCCGCTGCCGCTCCCATTCGTGAAACCGCCCAACTGGTCCATGTCCCCGCCGGCACAGAACGCCCTCCCGGCACCGGTAATGATCACCACCCGCGTGTCCGGATCAGCGTCGGCCCGGACTGCGGCGTCGGCGATTTCTACCTGCATCTGGTCGTTCAGCGCGTTCAGCCGGTCCGGCCGATTCAGGGTGATCCGGGTGATATTGGTGTCGCGATTCGCTTCGTACAGGATGAGTTCGTTGTCGGGCATTTAACGCCTCCTCTGGTGGGATAGACGATTAATTTTAGATGGCCCCAATCGCAGACCGGCCGGGCCCGCTCGGCTATAATGAGCCCAACTAGATGGATACCATCCGCCGCTCGCTCAAGTGATCTTTGCCGACGAAACCGTAGCCGCAGTTGCTCGTGGGCTCGCCGCGTCAGGCTACCAGACTCGACCCGAAGATCACGGCAAGTCCGCCGTTGGGTACACCGGGTTGAGCGAGCACTTTCGCGAGGGGGCGTGGAAGCGCCTGCGCGACGACGGCAATCTGCCCCCAGCGACCAATAGGCTTAGGGAGAGGATAAAGGCAATCACCGCCCGTCACGGTGGCATGGATCAATATTTCCTTCGCCAGGGCCCGCAGGCTGCACACTAATTCCTATGAGAACGAAGATCTCGAGGGCCAGGCAGCCGACGGTTTCCAATTGTCCGAACCACTGTCTACGCGCCTGTACGAACCATTCTGGCCCGATAGGCCAACCAGCCATCACTCGCACACAGGCGAGTGATATGTATAATCCGAGAAGTGACTTCACATGGAGGTGCCCAGTTGGAAGATTCGTCTGTTGGGGTATTAATCGCCATCGATTGGGAAAACATACGTCGCGGGGCTCAACTCTATCAGAAAACCATAACTCCTCAAGCGTTGTACGAAGCCATGACTAATGTGGGACAGGTATTTGGAGAAGTATTAGGCGGCAAAGCATTTGGAGACTGGAGCCTCAGGCCGGATGACGGTACCGCGTTCACGCAAGCAGGCATGACTCTTTACCATGCACCCAGGACTATGGCAGGGAAAGACCGCAGCGACCCTTCCATCCTGCTGGAGGTTTACGACTGGCTCCGTGATCGCGAAGACTGTAACGTTGTAATCCTCGGTTCCGGAGATTCCGACTACCAGGTGCTGGTTGACCGCGCCCGCGGCATGGGCCGGCGAGTAATTATCTGTGCCTTCAGTCAGTCCGTCGCCCGCGATATGCTCGCCGTTGCTCCACTCTTTCCTCTGGAAGCCGAGCTCGGGTTCCAGCTGGCCGAACACGGTGACTTGGACATCCAGTTCCCAACCCCCGAGGAGCAGGCGGAAGCCGCACAGGACGTGCTACAGATCTTCGTCCGCGAGATGAGCAAGCTGGAATCCCGCATGAACTTCGTGGGTTACAGTATGCTGTGCAACCAGTGGATGCTCGACTGGGGAATCGCCTGGAACGAATTTGAATGCCGCCGACTAGTGGAAGAATGGCTGTATGAAGGTATGATTGAACGGCATGATGTCCCCAACCCCAACAACCCCCAGTACCCTACCTCTGCAGTGAGACTGATCCGTACCAACGAATTCGTTCGCGAGGCGCTGGGTCTCAACCGTCCGGCTATCTCCAACCCGGTGGTCGCCACCATCGGGGATGAGCCTTACCACCCGGAGTAAATGGATGACCTCCTTCAGTTACATCGACCATCTGGAATGCACCATCTGCGGACACGCTTACCCGTATGATGGACTGGCCACTGTCAGCGAATGCTGCGGCAAGGTTCTCTTCGTCCGTTACGACTTGCCCCGCCTCCGGCGGGAGGTGCAGCGGTCCGTGTTCGATAGCCGCCCCGGCAATATGTGGCGGTACAACGAACTCCTGCCCGTTACCGACCCGGACGCAGTCATTACCCTCGGAGAGGGTGGCACTCCCCTCCTCGACGCCACGACGCTGGCCCGACGGGTCGGCATCCGTCGCCTCCTCATCAAGGAAGAAGGCCTCAATCCCACCGGAACCTTCAAAGCCCGTGGCATCGCCGCGGCCGTGTCCAAGGCGGTCGAAGTAGGAGCCCGCGGGTTCACCATGCCATCCGCCGGCAACGCGGCCGGCGCCGCTGCCGCCTATTGCGCCCGCGCCGGTACGCCCGTCAAGGTGTTCATGCCTCAGGATGCTCCCGACGCCAACAAGAAGGAATCCATCGTCGCCGGCTCCGAGCTAAATCTCGTTGACGGTCTGATCGGTGACGCCGGACGCATCGCCGTCGCCATCGCCGCCGAGCAAGGCCTGTTCGACCTGTCCACCCTGAAGGAACCCTGCCGCGCCGAGGGCAAGAAAACCATGGGCCTCGAGATCGCCCACCAGTTGGGCTGGCGGATGCCCGACGCCATCGTCTACCCCACCGGCGGCGGCACCGGCATTATCGGGATGCACAAGGGGTTCCAGGAACTGCTCGAGCTCGGTTGGATTGAGGGCAAGTTACCTCGTTTCTACGCTGTGCAAGCTGATGGCTGCCAGCCCATAGTCAAGGCGTGGAACGACGGTACCGACACCGCCGACCCGTGGCCCAACGCCACCACCAAGGCCGACGGTCTCCGCGTCCCCGGCCCCTTCGCCGACTACCTCATTCTCCAAGCTCTCCGGGAAACCGGGGGCGGCGCGCTCGCCGTCAGCGACGACGAGATGGTCGACGCCATGTATACCCTCGCGAGCACCGAGGGCGTCATCGCCTGTCCGGAGGGCGCGGCCACCTTGGTGGGACTCCAGCGCTTGCTCGCTGATGGCAGCATAGGAGCGGACGAGGAGGTCGTCCTCCTGAACACCGGATCGGGTTACAAGTACCTCGATCTGCTGCGAGGCCCGGGCGAATAGCCTCGGCCTCGAGCCCTATAGCGCCGCCATCGAGCTACAGCAGCGGCAACTGGAACGCCCGGTCCGCCTCCGTAGCGTTCTTTCCCAGATGGATTGCGGAGTAGCCTTTCCGGCGCAGATGCTCCGCCAGGTCCGGAAACCCGAAAACCGTGTACACCTGTTTAGGCCGCACCGCCTCGACGTACGCGACGAGGTCGTTGAAATCGGCGTGGTCGCTGTAGGGCAGGCTGGCGTCGCCCGGCCTGCCACGACCCCAGGGTTTTACTCCGGCTCCCGCCGCCCACCCGGTCAGTTCCAGGTTACGAACCGGCTTTCGGTCGGGCTTCACTCGATTGACGGTCTCTCGCGACTTCTTCCCCGGCGGAAACAGCAGCACCTCGTCATTCCGGATGTCGCCGTCGCACATCCGATACTCGCCTTGAAACCGCACTCCTCCATTCTCGTACTTGCGCACAATCTCGTAGACGCTCTCTTCGCAGGCCACGCGGAACCCGGCCGCCAGCAGGTGATACAACGCCTCCTGCGCTTTGCCCAGCCTCCAGCCCAGCACCACCGGCAGCGCGCCCTCGTTCAGCCATTGCGCGACCACCCGCATGGCGATGCCGATCGCCTCTTCCTGGGGCGGGAAAACGTAATCCGGGCGTCCGTAGGTGCTTTCGATCACCAAGACGTCGCATGGAACCGCCTCATGCGGCTCGTTGATCGGCGAGGGCTGTGTCCGCAGGTCTCCGGTGTACAGCAGGCGCTCGCCCGTGACCTTGCTCTCAACCAACGTCTGCGCGGATCCCAGGCAGTGGCCTGCCGGATACAACGTGACCACGTAATCGGAGCATTCCAGTGCCTGGCCAAAGCCCAGTTCGACCGGCTCCGAACGACTTAGGTAGTCGCCCAGCAGCAACCTCGTTCCGGGCGTTAGCACGGGACGGCGGTGCCGCGCCGTGTGGTCGGAATGCGCGTGAGAGATAACCGAGGTGTCCTGCTTGCGCAGGGCGTCAAGCCACAACCCGATCTCCGGTAGGTATATTCCCCTGTCAAATACCACTTCCAAATCGGGACGCCCTAGCCGCCGGCTGCAGCGTCGGGGAGTATAGCACGGGGTCCCTGGACGCCCATGTTCAGTCCACCCGTCGCCATCCAGACCGGTTCCCGCCCCGCTGCTTTGGAGCGTGCGGTATAATCGACGCCAATCCCGCCGGCGCGGAAGCTGCCGCAGCAAACCCACCGCCCGGCCCTACCGAGGAGCAGTTAGATGTCAGGTCAAATCGGCGACAATGCGCCGGACTTCACTCTCGCGTCGCCCAACGATGGCGACATCACTCTAAGCACCTACCGCGGGACCAACACCGTGGTCCTCTCGTTCCACGTCCTGGACTTCACCAGCGGTTGAACGGACCAGGCCACCTCCTTCCGCCGTTTCAACGCGCGGTTCCAGGAGTTGAATGCCCAGGTGCTGGGCATCAGTTGTGACCACGTCGCCGCTCATCGGGCTTGGACCACCACTATGGGTGGGTTACCCTACCCCGAACTATCGGACTGGCATCCCAAGGGCAGGGTGACCACCGCATACGACCTTTGGAACGAAGAGCGCGGCGCCGGAACTCGCGCCGTCATCATCGTCGATCGAGAAGGCGTTATCCGGTATCGCGAGACGTACCAACCGGGCACGCTGCCCGACCCGGAAACAATTCTGCAGGCCGTGGCCGACCTCAACGAGTAAACCAATGGGGCAGGTCGTTGACCCGCCCCAAATTCTTGAATTTTCGGTGCGGCCGGAGCTATCCGCCGATCCCCTCGATCCGATACTCCACCGCGCCGCGCGGCGTGGCGATCGTAACCTCCTCGCCCGCGCTCCGCCCCATCAGGGCCTGCCCGATAGGTGAGACCGTCGATATCTTCCCCGCCGATACGTCCGCCTCGCGCACGTCCACCAAGGTGAAAACCCGACTCTGCTCCGAGGCGATGTCGTGCAGGGTGACCCGCGACCCGATGCTCACCTTTTCCGTGTCGGCGTTCGCCGCGTCCACGATCTCCACGTTGGCTAAGTCGTTCTCCAATTGCCGGATGCGTCGCTCCGTCATTTGCTGCTGTTCTCGGGCCGCATCCAATGGCGAGTTTTCCCGCACGTCGCCGTCGCTTCGTGCCAACCGGATCGCGTCTCGTATCTGCGGGACCTGTTCGCGTAGCCGTTGCAATTCGGCCTGCAACTCGATATGCCGCTCCGCGCTCAGCCGCGCGCTCGGCGTCCCCGCCGCCCGCGCTCCTGCCACTCCGCCCGCGAACCGTCGCCGGTTGCGCCGGGGAGCCGCTGCATAGCGCGCCAGGCTGATCTCGGTCCAGCCTCGCTTGTTGGCAAACGTCAAGAATTTCTTTACGGGATCCAGCCTCAAGGCGGCGTCTTCTACGTTCTCCGTGGTCCACTTGGCGTATTCGCCAACCTCTATAGCATGGAGCGTAGCCAGCGCTTTGTCTTTCCCTATCCTGGCCTGGAAGCGCAACAGTTCCTGCTGGCCCTGCATTACCTGCTTGCCATCTTTTAGATGTTCTACAAACCTACTGATCCCTTCCGAAATCGAGAGGTGCTGGTCGTCGGTCAACTGTTTATCCCTCCGGTTTTGGCGCCGGCTCAGACTAAAAACTTCGTTCAATATAGCATTTGGCCGGCAGTAGGGCAAACGCGGGCCCTTCCTTGCCTGCTGCCGTATTCCCGCAAAGGAACGCCCGCGCCGACCATCATCCCGTGCGTGGCGCAACCACATATCGTTTCCAATATGTGGCTCTGAGAACGATGTGCGGCAGCATCGATTCAGTCGCCGGGTCGCGGTTTAATTGCCGTAGCCCGGATGCCGGCATATCATGAACCCACGTCGCACCGGTTGGCGGCACTCTGCGCTCATCGTCCTGCCGACGGTGCCTCAATACGGGAGTTAAACATGACGGCAGCGCCGCTAATCACCATTCCCGCCCGGCGCGGCAAGTCGGCTTTTGTAGCCGGGGGCCACAGCGTCAGGGTGATCAACACCCACGGCCAGCAGGTTATCGACACCTGGGCATTTACGCGTGACGACCTGACCGAGTTCATGTCCATGGAACACTCCCGCACCTCTCTCCAGAGGATCATGCCAATCATCGGGCAATCCATGGTCACCAACCGTCGTCGGCCGATCCTGACGTTAGCGGAGGACACTTCGGGAGGGATACACGATACGTTGTTGGCAGCGTGTGACCGGTATCGCTACGAGTTGCTGGGATGCGCGGATTACCACGACAACTGCACCGATAACTTGGCCGCCGCGCTGGCGGAACTGGGCCTGTCACCGCCGGAAACCCCCAGCCCGTGGAACCTCTTCATGAACATTCCAGTTGGACCCGACGGCGCGGTTGGATTCGAACCGCCGGTCTCCAGGGCAGGGGACTACGTAACCCTGCGCGCCGAGATGGACTGTATCGTCGCGTTCTCGGCGTGTCCTCAGGACATGGTTCCCATCAACGGGGCCGATTGCGTGCCCACCGAGGCCCACTTCGCGATAATTCAACCGTAGCTTCTTCGCATTCGTATCTCCTGCGTCTCGGGCTCTGCGCCCAACAACGGCCCGACCTACCCGCCTAGTCTGCCCGCCCACGATTGCACGGCCTGGTGAGCGGGTCAAGAGCGCGCCAGCGGGGACTAACTTTCGCGTAGATACCACCGTCCCCGTGGGCGGGCGCCGATTGCTGACATACACGCGTTGCGCCGGTCCAATCGCCCTATGCTATGCTACCGAAACTCAACCCACGAAGCTCTTAACCCGCAAAGCTGTGGAGGCCGTTAGCATGAAAGCCATCCAGATCACCGAATACGGCGGACCCGAGGTAATGCACTACGTTGACCTCCCGGATCCCAGCCCCGGTCCCGATCAGGCCGTTGTCGATGTCCAAGCCGTCGGCGTCAACTTCACCGATATCTACAGCCGCATGGGCGTCAACCCGCCCGGGCTGCCCTGGGTCGCCGGCGTTGAGGGAGCCGGCGTCGTACGGCAGGTAGGATCCGGGGTATCCAATGTGGCCGCCGGCGATACCGTCGCCTACTGCAGCCACCCGGGCTCATACGCTGAACAGGCCCTGGTTCCGGCCTGGCGCCTGATCAAGATGCCCGACGGCCTGTCCGCCCGCGACGGTGCGGCGGCTATGCTCCAGGGCATGACCGCCCACTACCTTTGCTACGACACCTACCGCGTCCAGGCCGGAGACCGTGTGCTCGTCCACTCCGGCGCCGGCGGCGTCGGCCTCTTGCTCATCCAAATGTGTAAGGCTCTCGGCGCTTACGTCTACTCCACCGTTTCCACTGAGGCCAAGGCGGAACTCGCCCGGGGAGCCGGCGCCGACCACGTGATCCTCTACACCCAGCAGGATTTCGCCGCCGAAATCGCTCATGCTAGCGATGGCGCGGGCCTCCAGGTCGTTTACGACGCGGTGGGCAAGGACACCTTCGACCGCAGCATCGCCTGCCTCGCTCCCCGCGGTTACATGGTGCTCTACGGCCAGGCCAGCGGCCCCGTCGAGTCCATGGATCCCCGGGTTCTGGGCAACGGTTCCAAGTTCCTCACCCGCCCAGGGCTCGGCGACTACACCGTCAACCGTGAGGAGCTCGAAAAGCGCGCCGGCGCCGTGCTCGGATGGGTCAAGTCCGGTGAACTCAACCTGCGCGTGGAGCACCTCTTCCCACTGTCCGAAGCCGCCGAGGCTCACCGCCAACTGGCCGGCCGCGCTACCACGGGCAAGATCATCCTCACGCCGTAGTCGCTTCGTGCAGCCGCCATCGACGCACCCAAATCAGCAATGCTCCCCCATCAGTTGAGCCTCTCCTCGCCTGCTCCCAGTGGCATCCTGCTCAGCGACCTCGATTGGGTCGCCAACGTGGCGGAGAAGTATCAGCTGGAAGGGTTGGCAATCCCACCAGGCTCGGTGGTTCTGGAGCGCATTTCAGCCACTGGAGGACGCTGCTTCTGCTATCCGGACGGCTCCTGGCTCATCGGATTGTCCCTCCCCCGGCTGCAACGTTCCGGTCGCTTGGGGGTCGAAGGCATATTGGCGCACGAACTCCTGCACGCGTGGCTTTGGTCCCAACACAAGTACCAGGGCCACGGCGCAGTCTTCGAGGGCAATGCTTCCGTCCGCGGCATACCTCGTTGGTGCTCCGCTTTCGGCGAGGTTCGCCGTCAAGGACCGCAGCAGTTGGCGCTATTTGACACCTGGCCACCGTCGCCGGTTACGGGGCAATAACGTACTTCCCGGTTTTCGGCGCGCTATAACTCCGACACAACCCATCAATGGTAAATCAAGAGCCGATGCGTGCTAAAACGTATTGTTTTGCGAGTTTTTGCGAAAATTGTGCCAATTCAGCCGCTCGATTTGACATTGAGCACTCGTCGGGCTAAACTGCGGGCAGTTAAAAGCAGGTCTGCACACCCATCAACCTGCCCTTAAGCAAGGAGGCCAAATGAGTGCAGCCGCGCTATCAGCGCACCGACAATCGTCGAAACCGTACTCCAAGTGGTCCCGCGCTATGCGGGATCGGTGTAGCGACATTCTTCTTTCTGGATGCAACCGTCCAAGCGGGGTTGACACCATCCGCGGGCGTGCCAAGCACCAGTTGCCCTGCGAGCCTTAGCTGCTCTCAGCCTGAATCGGGCGGTGGAAGTAGCGTTCCGCCACATGCCCACCCATCCAGGGTTTTCGCCGCAACGCCGACCGTGAGCCGGTGCGCACTTAAACGCGTGCCGTCTGCGATGAATACGCTTGTCTCTACATCGGCCGCGACGGCAAACAAGGCCGAAACTTGGCCGAAAATCCACCATTGCCAAACGAGTTTGGCTATTGATGACGAGGAGTCAATATGAGAGAAGTCCTTAGATCCAAGATCCATCGCTGTTGGGTAACCAGCGCCAACCTGGGCTACGTAGGCAGCATCCTCATCGACCGTGATCTCATGGAACAGACGGATATCATCGCGTTCGAGAAGGTCCAGGTGCTGAACATCAACAACGGCGCCCGCTGGGAGACCTACGCCCTGCCGGCCGAGCGCGGCAGCGGCACCATCGCCGTTCAGGGCGCGGCCGCCCGGCTGTGCCAAGAGCGCGACTGCCTCATCATCCTTGCTTTTGAGGTCACCGACGAGCCTGTGGACCCCCGCATGGTGCTGGTCGACGAAAACAATAATTTCCTGGAGTGGATCGAAGGTTCAATGTATGTCGAACCCCAGCGCGAGCCCGTCGCGCTTTTCTGAGCGCGAAACCGAAGAATACTACGACGCTGAGGACGCCCTCTACCGTTCCTTTTGGGACGCGGAAGGCTCCCTGCACTGGGGCGTGTTCGACGTCCCTGAAGAACCTAGTTCCGGTTCGCCGAACTCTGGTTCAAATGTCCGGGACGGTTTTCTGGCTGCCTGCTCACGGCTGAACACCATAATGCTGGAGAACTCCGGCATTAATGGTTCGGCTCGCGTGCTTGACTTGGGCTGCGGCAACGGCAACACCGCCATGTGGCTGTGTCGCATCACCGGGGCCCACGTCACTGGCATAGACCTGAGCGGCGTGCGCATCGCGCACGCCGTCGAGTCCCTGAACGGCGTTCCCGAATTGGCGCCGCGTCTGGAGTTCCACAAGGCCTCGGCGACCGAACTGCCCTTCGCGGATGGTGCCTTCTCCCACGTCTGGAGCCAGGCCACCATCTATCACATCCCGGACAAGCTCAGGACCCTGAAGGAAGCGTATCGGGTGTTGCGGCCCGGTGGGGTGATGGTCTTTGATGACCTCACCAAACCCCGGCCCGACATCAGCGACGAAGCGCGGACCTTCGTGTACGACCGGCTGCTGTTCGACACCGACTTCAGCTTCAACTCGTACATGGACGCTCTTCGCGAAACGGGTTTCAAGGTGCTGGAGGCCCGGGATTTATCTTCCCATCTGGCCCGCAGCTACTCCTGCCTATCGCAGATGGCCGCCGCCGGCAACGATCCGGAACGGCAAAAACGTTTCGCCGCGCTCTCCGACGCCTACCTGAAAATGGTGGCGGCGGTGCGCAACGACGAGTTGGGTTGGGCCCAATACCTCTGCGTCAAGCAAACGCATCACTAACAAACCCACGCAAGGAGCTGTATATGGTAACCGGGCATCGGTTTTCGGAACAGGAGACCGAAGAGTACTACGACGCTGAAGATGTGATCTACCGTTCCGTCTGGGACGCTGACGGCAGCGTTCACTGGGGCGTCTTCGACGGCCAACCCAGGAGAGATGATCACATCCGTGAAGAGTTCCTCACCGCTGGCATCCGCCTAAACGAGTTGATGGTGGAATACTCCGGCATCGACTCCGGTTCCCGAGTCCTGGACGTCGGTTGCGGCAACGGGACCACCGCCACCTGGCTGTGTCGCGCCACCGGAGCCCACGTAACCGGCATCGACCTCAGCGGCGTGCGCATCGCCAACGCGGTCGAGTCCCTGGAACAGCTGCCGGAGCTCGCTGGCAAGCTGGCCTTCGAGAAGGCCTCGGCCATTGAATTACCCTTCAAAGAAAGCACGTTCACCCACGTCTGGAGCCAGGCCACCATCTACCACGTGCCCGACAAGGTGAAGGTTCTCCAGGAAGCCTTCCGCGTCCTCAAACCCGGCGGGCAGTTCATCTTCGACGACCTCATCAAGCCTCGTACCGACATTAGCGAGGCGGCCCGCACCTTCGTGTACGATCGCCTGTATTTCGACACCGATTTCAGCTTCTACAATTACATGGACGCGCTGACCGACGCCGGTTTCCGGGTGTTGCAGGCCCGCGACCTCTCATCCCATCTCGCCCGCAGCTACACTTACCTGTCCAAGTTGGCGTCCATTGCGCAAGGTCCAGAGGGCTACCAGGACCGCTTCGACTACCTGTCCGACGCCTATATGAAAACGGTGGACGCCATCAACAACGGCGAGCTCGGCTGGGCGCAATACCTGTGCATCAAGCCGGCCTAGTTCAATACCAACTGCGGAGCTGATACCCATGCCTGAATCGGGAAGCATAAATCCGGAAGAGAGAGTCCAGTGGGTCTACTCGTCCACCACCAACGATGAGTTGGCCGAGCGTTACGACCAGTGGGCCCAGGAGTATGACGACGATCTGGAAAACACCTTCGTCTGGCTAGCCCCCCGCCGTGGCGCCGTGGCAGTAGCCGAGTACGTCGCCAAGAATGCGAAGGTTCTCGACGCCGGAGCCGGCACCGGCCTGGTTGGTGTAGAGCTCCAACGCCTTGGGTTCACCGACATCTGCGCCATGGATCTGTCCCAGGGTATGCTCGACGAAGCCCGTGCCAAGGGATGCTACAACGACTTCCGACAGATGGCCCTGGGCGACCACCTCGATTTCGACTCCGACGCCTACGACGCCGTGGTCAGCGTCGGCGTGTTCACCCCCGGACACGCTCCGCCCAATTCCTTTGTGGAACTGTGCCGCGTGACCAAACCCGGCGGCCACGTCGTTTTCAGCATGCGCCCCGATACCCACGTGGAACTCGGATTTAAAGACCATCAGGACGCCCTCGTCGACAACGGGACCTGGACCCTTGTCAACGCCAGCGAACCCTTCCAGCCGCTGCCCAAGGGTGAGCCGGAAGTGATGCACCAGATCTGGGTCTACCGCGTCAACTGAACTCCCTCTCCGGACGCATGTGGGACAACCTGAAGGGCGGCCTCATCGGTCGCCCTTCTTTGTTGCCATAGCCTCCGACGGTAAGCCGTCCGGCCTTCCGCACGTCAGTGGTGTCCCCGCAGATACCGCACGATCTCCATCATCACCTTGCAGTCCACTTCGTTGTAGCGGGCAATCTGCCGCATCAACTCCAGATCCCCCATCGGGACGCCCTTTTTGTGGGCTTCGGCATCGCACCGCCACGCTCCGACCATTGCTCCCAATCCATCTACCTGGTTGTCTTCCCAGTCGGTTTCGATGAGCCCATGCGAATGCATCGCCTTTGCCACCGCCTTCAGGCCGAGTCCCAACGCGCCGCGCACCACCACCGGTTCCTTGTGCATAACTTCCCGTAGAAAGTCGTACCAGCCCAACTCCGACCAGTTCGCCCGTTCCCCGTGCCTGTTCCTGGCCGAATTGTGCTGCCGTTCGAGCACATTCACCTCCGCCCCCGACCAATGCACGACGCGCGGCTGGTGATTACCCGGATCCAGGCGATCTCGAACCGACTCCATGTGTTCCACCCACTCCCCGATTATGCGCAGTTCATCCTCTTCTGAAAGTTCATCCGTCACAAACGACACGAACCGCCACTCACCATCTTCCAGATGCCCGCACCCGATCATGAAGATCAGTGACTGTCCGCCCTTCTCCGGCAACTGGCTGAAGTCGTCGTTCAGGTCCCCGCAGTACTCGAAGTCCACGTAAAACTCCACGCCCGGCTCCTCGTACCACGCGTCCTTAGTCTCCACGACTCGTCGGGGCAGCACGGTCGGCCCATCGCCGGTATTGACTTCGAGCATCCGCGAGAGTGTGGGTCCGTAGGTCGCCGCTCCCCGGGTAATCACCTCATCCACGTTGACCCGCGGATCGTCCCATCGGCGAACGCCCGTCTCGTGCGCCCTTGCCCTACCGGCCACTCCCACCCGCCACAGCAAAGTCATCTCCTTCAACTCGTCCGCCAGCCACTTCTTGACCGATCCCCAGTCCTCAGGTCCCACGCTCTCCTCGTCGTCTCCGTCCGGCTCCGGATGGTTTCTGTCCACCATCATGTCGCCGTCGTCCGCGCTGCCCATGTTGGGATACAACTCCGGCACCGAAGGCTCCGGCAGGAGTTGCCATTCGTGCCCCTCCGTCCTCAGCCTGCGCACCCAGTCCAGGGCGTCCGCTACCATCTCTCCCAACGCAGCTCCGGCGACCTGTGCGTCCTGCGGCACCGGCCCGAGCCGTTGCAACGCGCTGTTTCCCCGAAGGTGTTCCCCGCGCTGGGTCCTTTCCCACCCGCGACCAAGCACGTACGACTCCGGCGGACGATACCCCTGCAGCCGTCCCAGCATCCGGTTGTATATGTACAGTTGCGCTTTGTACGCCGCGGCGCTGCCGCCGTTCAGCAACTCATTCCCCGCCGCGTTCAAGTGCAGCGTCGTGAACTTGGTGTCCACCACCCGGTAGTGCCACCCGTTGGCCCCCAGGTCCGGCGCACCTAATGCTGCCGCTGCTCCCGCAATGTCATCCGGAAACAGCTCGTGGAGAATGTCGCTCCGAATCAGGAAGTCCGGCGCGCCATAGGTCAAATTCTCGGCGTCCCGCAGCACCCCCTGGTGTATCACCTCGGTTCCTCGGCACATCTCCTCGTACGTCTCTCCGGCTTTTTCCAGTCTTCGAATATCCCGGTACTCGTGCGCGATGATTGTTGTCGGGTACCGTTCACTCAGCAGCCTGAGGATTCCCGCCTCGAACTCACGCCCTTGCCCGAAGATGAAAGCCATGAAGTCCAGCTCTTCCCTATATCCGCCCATCCCATGCCCCGGCCGGTAGCCTCTGCTCTTGCCGTACCGCTGCAACCAGTCGATGAGCGGATCGCCCATCATCCAGTTCCTTGTGCGCCCCGCGCTGATCCATGCATCCCATTGCTCGCCCGTCACCGGAACCAAGACCTCGCTGCCGTCGTCTCGCCTCGTCAGTGCTTCGATCCCCATAGCTGTCCTCCAACTGAAACGCAGTCAGTTTGTCATCGACGTCGGCTACTCGCAATCCTCCCGCGCGTTGTACGAGCGACGTTGATGCCTGCGAAGACACGAAAAATCCCGTGCCATCAGCAACGATAGCGTCGAGATGCCATCCGCGGCATTTTGCGCCACTCTTTCCGCGCTTGCCTGGACTCCCCACTAACCGGGGCTCTCACGCTGCGGTGGACGCCGCGGCTGGGGGAAAGCCTGAGGTCCGGTCCTCACCATCGGGTATAGGCACCAGCTGGTAGCCCAGTTGGGCCGCCCGCCGTTTGGCAGCGCGCAAGGCTCTGTGTTGATACTGACTTTCGTAATATTCGGCGCCAGCATCCACGTACTCCTGGCCGTACCGCAGCATGGTGTAGATGAGCCTGGCCAGCTTGTGCGCCGTGGCGGTGATGGCCTTGGGCGCGCCCATCTGCGCTTTCTTCCGGCGTAGGAACGCGCCCAGGGCACTGTCGGAGCGGTGCAGCGCGTTGGCCGCCAGACGCAATGCCGCCGCGGCCCGATTGGCGCTGGGCTTGGTCTTTGAGCTCATGACCCTGCCGCCGGTGATACGGTTGTCGGGGCTCAGTCCCAGCCAGGATGCGAAGTGCTTGGCGCTCGGCCATTTCGTCATGTCCGTGCCAATCTCGCTAACCACCTTCAACGCCGTGAAGCCGTCGATGCCGTCGATCCGGGTCAGATCCACTCCCGTCATCCGAAACAGGTGCGTTCGAATGTCGAAGCGGGGTGCGTTCCCCTGGCCGCGCTTTTTGCCATCGGGAGCCGAAGACTCGCCATCGCTGCGGTCCTCGAACCGTTCCAGCTGGGCTTCAATCTCCCAGTCGCACTCGGCAATCTTCTCGTGATAGAACCGGTACAGTTCCAGGGCCTGGGTCAGCTCGAAGATGTGCTCCTCCCGCCAGTGCCCCTGCAACGACTTGGCAATCGTGGCTTCGTCTGCTTTCATGCCAGGACGACGAAACTGCGCCAGCTTTCGGGGGTCCCGTTCGCCGTCCACGATGGCCTCGATAATGTCCATGCCGGTCCTGCCAGTGATGTTGCTGATGACGTGCTGGAGCTTCACGTTCATCTGGGTCAGCGCCTTCTGCATATGCTGGATATGATGGGACGCATACTGCACCAGCATGGCCCGCTGCCGCAGGTAGCTGCGCAGACGCCGGATCTCCGCCTCCGGCCGAAAGGCTCCCGACAGCAGGCCGTAGGTGTGCAGCTGCTGCAGCCACTGGCAGTCCAGCACGTCGGTCTTGCGGCCGGACACGTTCTTGATGCGCCGCGGGTCCACCAGCATCACCTGGAACCCGCGCTCTTCGAGCACCCCGAACAGCGGTATCCAGTACACGCCGGTGGACTCCATGACCACGGTCTCCACGCCACACTCCGCAAGCCAGTCCGCCAGGCGATACAGGTCCGCCGTAAAGCCGGAGAACTCTCGCACCGGCGGCTCTACGCGGTCCGCAGGCACCGCCACGAAATGGCTGGTGGCGCCCACGTCAATGCCCCCAGCGTTCAGGTTCAACTGGGACAGCTCCGCTGGCAGACGCTGCCGCTCCCTTGCGGTCTTTCCCACCGGTTTCGCGCTCCTCTGGCGTGTAGTCATCATATCCCCTCTACCATTACAGCGTAGGCGCATCGCCGGAGGAAGTCACTGACAACGTACGCTCTCCCCAACGGGATCGCCCCGAATTGGGGGCGTCACCAATGATGCCGCCGTAAGACTCCCGGACCATGCTTTGCGCCGGGCAACAAGCGCCAATGTCCTCTCGGTCTTGGTCCGGACGACACGCCTCGTCATGAGATTACACGCCCGCCTCGGTCTCGTCAGTTAGTCTCCTCTGCACGGCCCGCAACGCGGACATAGTGATGCTTTGCGCAATTCAAGCGGCGTAAGCCAACGAATCTATCAGTCGATGGTACAAAGCGACCGGGACTTTCCGTATATCGGGGTCAGCGGCTCGACTTTGTACAAAAGCTAGCAGAATTATAAGAACAGGGTAAGCTCGACCAAATCACTACAAGAGGTCGAGCATGCCTACCCTGCCCGCAGTCATAGTAACCCTGCTGCTGCCCTTTGAGCACCTGTTTGACCCCAGGACCTGGCGCAAGGCTCAACTCCTGGCGGTAGGAGCGATCCTGTCTCCCGGCAAGCGCACCGTGTCCTCCGCCCTCAACATCCTGGGGATTGGGCAGCACGGCGACTTCGCCATCTATCACCACGTGCTCAACCGCGCCCAGTGGTCGCCACTGCGACTGAGCCGGGTGCTGTTGCTGCTGGTGGCCGGGCGCCTTGGTTCGTCCACCGAGCCGTTGGTGTTCGGCATTGACGAGACGGTGGAACGACGCTGGGGCCGGAAGATTGCGGCCAAGGGGCGGTACCGGGATCCCGTACGCTCCACCGACGACCAGGTGGTGATGACTCCCGGACTGCAATGGGTGAGCCTGATGTTGCTGACGCGTATCGGATGGGCGGGTCGACACTGGGCGCTGCCGTTTTTGACCGCGCTGGTGGTGTCGGCCCGCTATGACCGACGCAAAGGCCGCCGGCACAAGACGGTCACCGACTACGCCCAGCAGATGCTGGTCTGCCGGCGCCGGTGGCTGCCGGACCGGGACCTGGTGGTGGTGGCCGATGGCGGCTACGCCAAGCGGGAGTTCCTGCGGCATTGCCAGGGCATGTCGAAGCCCGTTGTCGTCGTCACCAAACTGCGCAAGGATGCGTCCCTGCACCAGCCCGCGCCAGCGCGGCGGCCCGGCCAGATCGGGCGGCCCCGGGTGGTCGGAGCGCGACTGCCCAATCCCACTGCGGTACTGGACGATCCCGCTACCCAATGGACCCCCTACCGCGCCACCGGTTCCGACGGCAGTACCACCATGGTCGAGCTCGCTTCGGGCGTGGCGCTGTGGTACCACGGCGGGCCGCCGCGCCTTCCCATACGTTGGGTCGTCGTCAGATACCTGGCGGAGCGCCGCGGGCCCTATGCCTTGCTATGCACCGACGTCGCGGCGGAACCGCTGCGGATATTGCAGTGGTATCTGCTGCGGTGGCAGGTCGAGGTGACCTTTGAGGAGCTGCGGGCTCACCTGGGCATGGAAACCCAGCGCCAGTGGTCGGAACGAGCCATCGCGCGGACCACCCCCGCGCTCTTTGGCTTGTTCAGCGTGGTGACGCTGGCGGCGGATATCCTGATCGGTCAGCAGGGTGGCATGGCTCCGCGCACCACGGCATGGTATGACAAGACCAGCCCTTCCTTCGCCGACGCCATCGCCCTGGTCAGACGACACCTCTGGGTGCAGCAGGGTACTTTTATGCCGTCCGAGCGCGAGCACGAATCGATAAAAGTCCCGCGCCTCTTGTACCGCAGGATGCTCGACACGCTAGCCTATGCCGCTTGATTGTACAAAGCCGAGGGCGGGCCGCCGACAGTGAAAAACCCTCCGACGCCAGCCACAGTTGGCGTCGCACCAGAGCGATGGCATCCACGCAGGTCGGCGACGGCTTGGCGTACCACGCCGCTGTGCGATGGGTCGAGGGTCGTTGTTGCCGCAGCAGATGGGCCGCCAGGGTGGTCCAGGAGAAGCGCCCCATCAGGATTGGCGTAGTACGGGCAATGGCCAGATCCGACCGCTGGCGTGGGGTCTCCACGCCCAGGTGAGCCCGCACCTCCTGGAAGGTGACCTCCAGTTGCCAGCGCAGCACAAACCATTTCAAGGTCTGCGCCGGGTCCACGGCCAGGTCAGTGCACCGCAAAGCCGGTGTGGCGAATTCGCCCTGGGGGTCCCGAACCAAGACCCAGCGCCGGGGCACGGGTGGCTTGCCCGAGCGATACCAGACCGCCGTTTGCCAGGTGAGTTCCACCGTGCGGGTAGTGCCGTCGTACCAGGCTACCGACACCTCTACCCCTGACACGGTGGGCAAGTCCAGGAGTGCCTTCAGCCAGGAGTGCCTTCAGCGCGGGCAGCCGTCGGCCTTGCAACGGAGGCCGACCGTTCTGACCCGGCTGACGTGCTGGCGCCGGTTCATAAAGGGCGGCGTCCAGGCGCAAGCGCGCGATGAGAGTAACCGGCTGGGCCGACGATTGGCAGCAGTGGAGCAGGTCCAGGACGGCGTAGCCGCGGTCGCCCACCAGCACCAGGGGGCGCTGCGGCAGCCAGCGGCGCAGTTGCAGGATTATCTGCCGCGCCCAGTCGGTGAGCTTTTTGTGGCGGCGTCCGCGCTGCCGGTAGCAGCGTGCCGATGGCGCCAGCACCGTGAGAAAGGGCAAGGCCCAATAGCGTCCGGCCCAGGGGACCTGGCCCAGCCACATCAGGGAGATCCAGCGCAGGCCGCTGGCCTTGACCAGGTGGCTCCGGCTGGAACGCACCGCATCGCGGTAGATGCCCAAGGATTTGATCTGAGGGCCGCGACGCCGCTCCAGGGTTTCGTCGATGCCGCAGATCAACGCACCATCGCCCTGATCCAGGTGCTGGAGCAGCCGCAACAGCAGGATGCGAGCCGCCGGGCGGGGCGACCACACCGCCCGATTGAGCACCACACTGCCCGATTGCACCTCATGGTAACGGGCATAGTCGCGCTGGTCGCTGCGGCCCATGACGCGCCGCGCCGCCGCCACGGTGCGCTGGCCCGGGGTCAGGATCGCGCCCACCAGCAGCACCTGGGCTTTCCGCCAGGTCGGGCTGTGAAACAGCGTGGCGAAGGGATGGAGCAGGGATACAATGGCATCGGGCAGGGTGAGCATGGCTGGGCCTTCCGTGGCAAGTGTGGTCTGGCCAGATTACCCTGTCTTTATACTTTTGCTAAATTATGCGTAAAGTCCAGCTTGACCGCCCGGTCCCGCCATGATATTCTCGCGTCACAAATCCGAATAGATTTCTGGCGGGAGCTTGGTTATGCCAGGCTGAGAGGGCGGCCGAAAAAGCCGCCGACCGTTGCACCTGATCCGGGTAATGCCGGCGTAGGAAGTTCGAATCGCAATTCGTTTACCGCCAGAGTTTAGAACCCTGGCGGTTTTTCGTTTTCCTGTCACCGCCGTGGTTCAGTCGTTCGAATCAATCGGGAGGTCCGTCATGCTGGATGCCACCCTGGGGATCGTAACGCTTGTTATAGCGTGCGCCGTGTTCCTCGTGCTCGGCCTGACGTATGCCTGGCGACGAAGGCGGCAGAGCGTAGAGGATTACACCACCTCCCGCAACCACGCCCCGGTTAACGTCGGTATCGCCACCCTGGTCGCCTCCATGTTCGGCACTTGGGTGCTCCTCAGTCCCGGCGAGTCCGGGAGCAAACTTCGGCATCATTTCCCTGGTCGGTTACGCCCTGGGCATGGCCGGAATACCGGTCATGTTCATGTTCGTCGGCCCCCGCATCCGCCAGTTGATGCCGAACGGCCACTCCGTCACCGAGTACGTCCGACATCGCTTCGGCATGATTCCCTTCGTAGGCATCTTCGTGGTCATCATCTTCGTAATCGGGATCTTCATCACCGCGGAGATGACCGCCATCACCGCAGCAGTGAGCATCCTCACCGGTTCGCCGGCCTGGGCTACCGCCGTTGCCGTCGGCGTGGTGGTGATTGCCTACACTGCCTACGGCGGGCTGCGAGTATCCATCTTCACCGACCGCATCCAGTTCTGGATCCTGATACCCGTTCTGCTCCTCCTGGTTATCGTCGCCGCCGTCCTGGTGGGAGGCTCCGGAGCCTGGGGCGAGGCCAAACAGGCCGGCCTCCTGTCCGTCACCACGCCGGGCAGCTACTCCTTCGCCATCGTACTGGTCATCGGCATCGTGGCATCGAACGCCTTCCACCCCGGCATGTGGCAGCGCGTATACACCGTGGAGAGCTAGGCCGCCCTCAACCGCAGCCTCTGGGGCGCGGCGGCCATCGCCATACCGTTGACCTTCCTGCTGGGAATGGCCGGCATCGCCGCCGTGGGCAACGGGTCAGTCGGTCCTTTCCAGTACCCGGAGGTCGCTGCGGCCCTATTCACCCTGGCCGCTGACGTGTTCCCGCTGTGGATGCACTTCCTGCTCCTAATCTGCGCCCTCATGCTCGCCATGAGCACTCTGGACACCCTCATGAATGGACTGGCCAGCGGCATGGCCGCCGACCTGGCCGGGGTTGGACTGGAACGAGGCATGCTTATGGGCCTGGCCCGCGCCGTTACCGTGGTCGTCGCCATACCGGCCATCATCGTCGCCTCCCAGGGTCACAGCGTCCTCTACGTCTTCCTCATCGCCGACCTGCTCGGCGCGGCGATCGCGGTTCCCATGCTGGCGGGCCTGTACTCCAGCCGGATGCCCGGCTGGGGAGTGTTGCTGGCCGGAGCAGTCGGTATAGTCATTGGCGCCCTGTTCTATCCCAAGCCGGACCTGCTGTCCCCGTGGGCGCTCACCGCGCCTCCTGGTGGGCAGATGTTCTGGGCCTTCGCCTCGGCCCTGGTCGTTTCGTCCGTCATCTCGGCGGTGGTGGTCCTGGGCCAGCGCCTCGTGGCACCCGACAACGAGTACGACTTCGCCATCCTGAACTCAGATGTCCAACTTATCGACGAACCCGCTCCGGCGGACGACTAATCCCAACCACAGCATCCGCATGGCGAACAATCATTCGCCCCTACATCGTTCCAAAACCCCAATCACTCGGCAGGAGGAACCACAGCATGACCATCGTCAACAAGGACTATCTCAGCGAACAGGCCCAGGTCGACCCGGAATCCGTCCGGCCCTTCCCCAACTCCCGCAAGGTGTACGAGACTGGAAGCCGACCCGACATCCAGGTGCCGATGCGCGAGATCTCCCAGTCGGACACCCATTCCAGCGAGGGGGTGGAGAAGAACCCGCCGATTTTCGTCTACGACACCTCGGGTCCCTACACCGATCCCGACGTTGCGGTAGATGTGCGCGAGGGCCTGCCCGCCCTGCGGCAGCAATGGATCGAGGAGCGCGGCGACACCGAGCAACTGCCCTACCTGACATCCGAATATGGACGCGAGCGCCTGGCCGACTCCGACCTTGATCGCTTCCGCTTCAGCCATATTCGCAACCCCCGCCGAGCCAAGGCGGACAAAAACGTGACCCAGTTGCACTACGCCCGCCAGGGCATTGTGACCCCCGAGATGGAATACATCGCCATCCGCGAGAACATGAAGCGGGAGGAGTTCATTGGCACCGGTCTGATGGGTTCCAAGAAAGCCATGAACTTCGGCGCAAACCTGCCCGAAGTCGTCACTCCTGAGTTCGTCCGCGATGAGGTCGCCGCCGGTCGCGCCATCATCCCCTCCAACATCAACCACCCCGAGTCCGAGCCGATGATTATCGGCCGCAACTTCCTCGTGAAGATCAACGCCAACATCGGCAACTCCGCCATCACCTCCAGCATCGAGGAAGAGGTCGAGAAGATGACCTGGTCCACCCGCTGGGGCGGCGACACCATCATGGACCTCTCCACCGGGCGCAACATCCACGAGACTCGCGAGTGGATCATCCGCAACAGCCCGGTCCCCGTTGGCAGCGTACCCATCTACCAGGCCCTGGAAAAGGTCGACGGCAAGGCCGAGGACCTCACCTGGGAGATCTTCCGCGACACCCTCGTCGAGCAGGCCGAGCAGGGCGTCGACTACTTCACCATCCACGCCGGCGTTCGTTTGGCGTATGTCCCGCTGACCGTGAATCGGGTCACCGGTATCGTGTCGCGCGGCGGCTCCATCATGGCCAAGTGGTGCCTCTCTCATCACCGAGAGAGCTTCCTCTACGAGCATTTCGCTGACATCTGCGAGATCATGAAGCAGTACGACGTCGCCTTCTCCCTGGGCGACGGCCTGCGGCCCGGCTCAATCGCCGACGCCAACGACGAAGCCCAGTTCGGCGAGCTGGAAACCCTGGGCGAGCTGACCAAGATCGCCTGGGAACACGACGTCCAGGTCATGATCGAAGGCCCCGGCCACGTCCCCATGCACCTCATCAAGGAGAACATGGACAAGCAGTTACAGGACTGCTACGAGGCCCCGTTCTACACCCTGGGCCCGTTGGTTACCGACATCGCACCGGGCTACGACCACATCACCTCCGGCATCGGCGCCGCCATGATCGGCTGGTTCGGCACCGCCATGCTCTGCTACGTGACCCCCAAGGAGCACCTCGGCCTGCCCAACCGCGACGACGTCAAGGAAGGCATCATCACCTACAAGATCGCCGCCCATGCCGCCGACCTCGCCAAGGGCCACCCCGCTGCCGCCATACGCGATAACGCCCTGTCAAAGGCCCGCTTCGAGTTCCGCTGGGAAGACCAGTTCAACCTGGGACTGGACCCGGACACGGCGCGCGACTACCACGACGAGACCCTGCCCAAGGACGCCCAGAAGGTCGCCCATTTCTGCTCGATGTGCGGCCCCCACTTCTGCTCCATGAAGATCACCCAGGACGTGCGGGACTACGCGAAGAGCAAGGGTATGGGAGACACCGCCGCCGCCCTGCTTCTCGGCATGCAGGAAAAATCCGAAGAGTTCAAAGCCACCGGCAGCGAGGTCTACCGCAACGTCTGACGGCGACCACGACTTGTCCAAAAAAACGTAGGGGCGGATGATCATTCGCCCCTACTGGTGGCTGGGTGTCACTCGTCAATTACTTGAACACGGCCAGGCACTTCGTCGAATTGAATATGTACGTCTCGTACCAGTCGACAACATCCGCCCGGTAACCGAGTTCATCCACCGCTCCAACCAGGCAGGCCCAGTTCAGCAGTTCCTGCTGGCCCGCGTCCTCGATCTGCGCTGTGGAGATGCCGGCCCATGCCTGGTAGTCTCCCGACTTCATCTCCTCGAACCGTGCACGGTCGGATTCGATGTCGGGGTAGAGCCACCAGTTCTTCTCGGTCAGAAAGGCGTGGGACCATGACGACGACGCGATCAGCGCCACTCGCCACGGCGATTCCTTCAGCGCCTGCGCGGCCGCGGCTCCAATTTGCATGCACCGCTTTGGCGAAGGCCCGGGCGGGTCCGGGTCCGGCGAGCGTTCCTCGCTGCCACCCTGGTTGCGGATCACCCGGCTACCGTAGCAGTTCACCAGCATGGGCACCACTGGGTAGTCAAAGCCCTTACGGTCGTAGTCCAGGTACAGGATCGTGTTCAGGATGGCGTGGCCCAGCCCCGGCTCGTGCAGCGGCTGGTACGCGTACGACATGTCCACCCCCCGGTCGATCATGCCGGACACCAGCGCCCGCGCGCCCTCCTTGTGTCCCTGGAACTTGAAGACCGTGTCCGCGGTCTCGTCCCAAACGTTCCTCCGCGTGGACCCATCGCCGCTGGCGAAGGGCTGGCAGTGGAAATCGTCGTACGCCAGCACGCAGAACGGGGGAATGATGTCCTCTTTGAAGTTCTCGTATTGGTCATCGCCCCAGATCACCACGAAGTCGGGGTTGAACGCGTCCAGTTCCTGCCGCAGTTCGCGGAAACCAGCTACCATGCGCTCCCGCAGCCGAACCGCAGACGCGTATCCTTCGTCTTCCCCGAATTCCACCCGCATCGGCTCCGGCCAGTTCAGCGGGTTTTTCATCTCGGCGGGGATACGGTCATTCGTCCGCAGCGTTCGCTTCAGCGACGATTCGCCGTCCTCGTCAGGCCTGATGAACGAAGGCGAATGAGTTAGTCCCAGACCCAGTATTTCCGCCATGATTACCCTCCTCGCTCCCAATATTTTTGTAGGGGCGAATGATCATTCGCCCCTACCGCTGCAGCACAAGCTTGCCGTCTACTTAAAGATCGCCAGGCACTTGTTGGAGTTGAAAACGTAGGTTTCGACGTAGTCCAGTATCTCCGGCTTGTAATCCAGCGTGTCCATCGCGCCGGCCAGGCACATCCAGTTCAGCATCTCCTGCTGGCCAGCGTCCTCGACCTGATCGGTGGATATGCGTGCCCATGCCTGGTAGTCACCAGCCTTGAGCTCTTCGAACCGCGCCCGGTCAGACTCAATGTCGGGCCACAGCCAGTGGTTCTTTTCCACCAGGAAAGCGTGGGACCATGACGACGACGCGATCAGCGCGACCCGATACGGAGAGTCCTTCAAGGTTTCCGCAGCGGCCGCGCCAACCTGCAGGCACCGCTTCGGCGAAGGGCCGGGCGGGTCCGGATCCGGCGAATACTCGACGCTGCCGCCCTTGTTGCGGATCACCCGGCTGCCGTAGCAGTTGACCAGCATCGGAACCACGGGATAATCAAACCCCTTCCTGTCATAGTCCAGGTACAGCAGCGTGTTCAGGATGGCGTGACCCAGGCCCGGCTCATGCAGGGGCTGGTAGGCGTAGGCCATGTCCACGCCCCGGTCGATCATGCCCGAAACCAGCGCCCGCGCGCCCTCCTTGTGTCCTTGGTATTTGAACGTTGTGTCCTTAGGCTCATCCCACGCGTTGCGCTGCCGATGGGCAAAAGGCTGAGCCTCGAAGTCGTCGTAGGCCAGCACGCAGAACGGCGGGATGATGTCCTCTTTGAAATTCTCGTACTGGTCATCTCCCCAGATCACCACGAAGTCAGGATTGAACGCGTCCAGCTCCTCGCGGATGCGCCGGAAGCCGGCCACCAGCCGCGCCCGGTGCTCCAACGACGAGGCGTAACCCTCGTCCTCGCCGTACTCGACCCGCATGGGCTCGGGCCAGCTACTCGGGTTCTTCATCTCCTCGGGGATCCGTTTGTTCCCGCGCAGCGTCCGCTTGAGCGGGATCGCCTTGTCTTCATCGGGAGATATCAGGGGTGGATAGTGTGTCAGGCCAAGGCCCAGGATCTCTGCCATTTCGTCACCTTCTTTAGTTAGTACGGCGCTGGCGGTTGTGATGGCGCCATTTTCTGTTTCCGGGCAGTACGTGTCAATCAAAAGCGTGCGGCGCCGGGTCCCGTGACCATCCGATTCGCCGTCCGTCACGCTGCGCCAGCGATCGTTCCAGCCGCGGGCGACCCTTTAACGACACCGCTGCTCCTATCGTTGATTCGCCTGATGGTACAATCGGTCATCAATGATCGAACGTGATCAATCAGCGTCACGAAACGCGCGGCATTGGTTCCCAACCGTGCAGCGCGCCCACCGTATCTGCAACGATCGTCAGCAATATCACCGACGCCCAGCGAGGTAACTCCAGTGCCCGAGCAGAACTATGACGTCATTATCATCGGCGGCGGCATGGCCGGCCTGACCGCCGGCATCTACGCGTCCCGCCACGGCCTCAGCACCGCCATCGTCGAGCAGATGATGGCCGGCGCCCAGATCATCAACCTTGAGCGCATCGAGAACTTCCCCGGCTTCCCGCAGGGCATCGCCGGCTACGAACTGGGTCCGGCCACCCAGGAACAGGCCATGAACGCCGGCGTCGAGATGCTGATGGACACCGTTGCCAGCGTGTCCGCGGACGGCGACTACCTCCGCGTCGCCGGCGAAGGCGGCGACGCCTATCTGGGAAAGGCAGTGATCATGGCCGCGGGCTCAACCCTCCGCACCCTGGGCATTCCCGGCGAGGAGGAGTTCCTTGGTCGCGGCGTGTCCCACTGCGCCACCTGCGACGGCCCCCTCTACATGGGGCAGACCGTCGCCGTGGTCGGCGGCGGCGACTCCGCGGCAGACGAGGCCCTGACCCTGACCGAGTACACCGAACGTGTCATCCTGTTCCACCGTGGTAACGGCCTGGACGCCCAGCAGGTCCTCCAGGACCGCATCGCCTCCGAGCCGAAAATCGAGGTGCGCTACAACTCTGAAGTCGTCGAGGTCGTCGGCGAAGAAACCGTCACCGGCGTCCGCGTCCGCAGCGCCGACGGAGAGAACGTCGAACCGGTGGGCGGACTATTCGTCTACGTGGGCCTCGAGCCTAACTCATCACCCGTCTCCGATATCGTGCCTCTGGACAACGCCGGACACATTCCGGTGGGTCTCTCCATGGACACACCCCAGCCCGGCCTGTTCGCCGCCGGTGACATCCGACAGCAGTCGGCGGCCCAGCTCGTCGCTTCGGCCGGCGACGGAGCAACAGCCGCCATTGCCGCCTACCGCTACATCAGTGCCCGCGACTGGTGAGGTATTCGCCATGCAGATCACCGAGCACGTTTACAGCACCCACATCCAGGAAGACCCCAACACGTTCGGGGCCATGCACCCCGGCGGCACCCAGATCTACTTCGTGGGCGATCCGTCGGACAGGATGGTCATGATCGATTCCGGGGAGCCGTACCGCTTCTGGACCCGTCAGATAATAGATTACTGGGCGGAACTCGGCAGCCCCGGCATCGACGCCATCCTGATCACACACGGCCACGGCGACCACATCGGCGGTCTAGACCGCCTTCAGGAAGCATTCGATTGCCCGGTGCGCTGCCACCCCAAGCTGGCGCCGCGCCTGCAGCACACCCTCGGCGGTAATTTCGTCAATGCTCTTTGGGCCAACGAAACGATAACCACCGGCGGCGGGGCGACCCTGCGCCCTTTGTTCACCCCCGGTCACGAGGACGACCACGTCTGCTACTACCTCCGCCCGGACCGAGTGCTATTCAGCGGTGACAACCTGCTGGGCAATTCCTCGTCCAGCGTGCGCAACCTGAAGCAGTACATGACCTCCCTGGGCCGCATGGCCCGCACCCGACCTCTGGTTGTATGCCCTGGACACGGCAACACCATCATCCGGGGTCAGCAGCGCATCCAGCAACAGATCGCTCACCGCCTTGGTCGCGAGGATCAGGTTCTGGCTGCCATGGATGCCGGTGCGTCCACCGTGGACGATATTGTGGCAGCGGTCTACCCACGCAACCTGCGCAAGTCCCTGCGCGCCGCTGCCGGACGCAACGTACGCACCCACCTCGAAAAGTTGCGCCAGGAAAATCGCATCATCGAGCGCGAAGCCACCTACGCCCTGCCGGACTAAAGGCCGTAAAGGCCGCCTTCGGCATGATGCTTCACCGGGCAACCGGGGCCGCCGGGGCCATCGGCTGAGGCCTGGCCCTTTTCTGCCTGGGCCTATTTCTCCTGACCCCGCTAGCAGTGCTTCTTTTGAAGGGAGTCGGGTAGGCGCTCGCCGTCGTGGGCATCCTGCTGGCAGGGCTCGGAGCATGGACTTGGTGGAAGGGTCGTTAGCTTCGTTTCCGGGAGATTCGCGCGGCGCGACGCATTCCGGGGAGCCGTCCGCCGGGACCAATATCCCGCTGCGCAAATCGGCGTCGAAACTCCGTCCCACGGCGCGATTCGCCGCAACAGGTGAATTCTATTGGGAACTTGAGATCAGTTGTTGACAAAGGGGTTAACAAGGGTATAAATTGCCCCAAATGCCGCCGCAATCCTGCGGTCAAGCTAACCAGCGAGGAGGCAAATATGCTTAAGATTGGACACGAGGTAGTCCGTCCCGGAAGGCACTGGGGGGACGCCGAAGTCACCATTCCGATTCCGGAAGAACTGGAAACCACCCCAGGTATCCCGTTGACTGCGCGCGAGGTTGACTGGTACGCCCGCGAGTATCCGCTGGAAACCATGAACATTACCGAGCGCGCGTCCCGCGACTGGGCGAACACCCTGCGCGACCTCCACGCCGAAATGCGTGAGATCCGCAAGGAGCACGACAAGCTCAACACCAACCTCATCATGGTCGCCCGGTCCACCGCCGAGATGGACCCCACCGCTGATGCCAGCGGCGAGGACATCTCCGAGTTGGTCAAGGAAAAGGCCCGCCAGCTTGGTTACCTCGAAGTCGGTATCACCGCCTACGATCCACGCTACGACTACAAGAGCAAGCGCGGCTTCACCATTCTGCCCCACGCCATTTGCTTGGCCTATGAGCAGGACTTCGAGCCCACCCAGACCATCCCCAGCGTTGACGCCGAGATCGTGCACTCCAGCACCTATCGGACCCAGGCTGCTGCCGGTCTGGAACTGGGTAACTTCATCCGCTCTCTCGGGTACAAGGCCCACGTCATCCACTCTAGCGATGCCACCGGCCCCGTAATCCCGATGTTCGTTGCTGCTGGTCTCGGCCAGTTGGGCGCGTGCGGCTACCTGCTGTCCCCGCACACCGGCAACCGCATGCGGCTGATGATGGTCACCACCGACGCCAGCGTCACCTATGACGCGCCCGTCGACTACGGCATCCACGCCTTCTGCCAGGTGTGTCAGGTCTGCGTGAACCGCTGCCCCGGCCGCGCGCTCATGCGTGACAAGATCTGGTGGCGTGGAATTGAGAAGAACAAGCTCTACTTCAAGCGCTGCCGCCCGGTCATGGCTCGCTACCTCGGCTGTGGCGTGTGCATGAAGGTCTGCCCGATCCAGAAGTACGGCCTGCAGAACGTCATGGAGCACTATGCCGCCACCGGTCAGGTTCTCGGCAAGGGCACCCACGACCTCGAAGGCTACAACTTGGAAGGCAAGGGCTACTTCGGTCCCGGCGAACTCCCCGTCTTCGAGCGCAACTTCTTCGAGATGCCGCATGGCAACTCCGACGAGTGGGCCTTCGACGAGATGAAGGAAATCTCTCGCGAGAACGACGGCGAGATCCCCGACGAGCTGCTCGAGGACCTCAAGCTTCAGATCCACCGCGCCATTCAGTTGCAGTCCGGCGACGTACTGCAGATGATGGCAGAGGACCAGGACTACATCTAGTAACCAGTCCACATCTCGCCACACCGGCAATTGGCCGGCGGGTTTTAAACCCGCCGGCCTTTTTGTGTCTCCCCCTTCTGCATCAAGTCGGCCGGAGACGCCATTCCAAAATGATGACAAACGTCGGTTTCAACCGCGTTCCAGGCTGTCTTAGAATGGACGCCAGCGATTCCCCTGGTGATTGGCGATGGCTGAGCCAAGCAATTTCACGCGAATCAGGGCCAGTCTCAATGACCTGCTGAGTGAGACCACGCGGGCGGAAATAGCGGGCCGTGTCGCTAATGGTTGGGCACTGGATAACGACCGGGTAGTCGTTTGGGAGCAGCGTAACGCTTTCGGCCGGCGGGGTTTCGACTGGGATGATGTGCCGTCAACCCTCATCGACGAAGACGCGAGCAGTGGCGGCCGCACAGTTCTGTTGCGCCCCGCTTTAGAAGACTTCCTCGATCGCGACCTTCGCTCCGCGCGCCCCTGGCGCTGGCCTTGGGGATGATCCATCACATCAGATGACTGCATTGACCACTTCTCTCCCTTCCCTTCTCATCTCGATCCCCGAAGGAGTTCTCGACCTGGGCTGGGGCCACCCGTCACCCGATCTGCACCCCACCGGAGCGTTGGCCACCGCCAGCGAGCGCGTCCTCGGACAGCAATCCGCCGTACCGCTGCAGTACGGCGCGGTCCAGGGGTTCGGCCCCCTCCTGGAAGCGCGGCCAGTTTCCTTTCGTCCCAGGAGGCTTACCGAAACCTACCGGTGGACCCGTCCTCGCTTTTCCTGACGGCCGGGGCTTCCCAGGGTATCGACCTGGCTACCACGATCTTCGCCCAGTCCGGAGACACGGTATTCGTAGAAGAACTGACCTACTACCTGATCGGTCGCATCTTCCTGGATCATGGCCTGAGCGTGGTAGGCATACCCACTGATAGAGACGGCCTTGATACCGACGCTCTCGAGGCGATGCTGATTGACGGCCACCGGCCTCGCTTGCTCTACGTCATACCGGCCTATCAGAACCCCACCGGGGCGACGCTGGCCCTGGAGCGTAGTCAACGGCTGATCCAATTGGCTAAACAGTATGGTTTCACCATCCTCGCCGACGAAGTCCATCAACTGCTCCACTATGGCCCTCCACCGCCGCCGCCGTTGGCCACCATTGACGATACTGAAGACGGTCGCGTCGTTTCCCTGGGGTCGTTTTCCAAGATACTTGCCCCAGGCCTCCGCTTGGGGCGGATCCATGCCTCGCCCCATATCATCCGCCGTTTCGTCGAATCCAGGGTCGCGGCCAGCGGCGGCGGCCTGAGCCACTTTGCCGCAGCCGTGGCACAGGCCACCCTCGACATGGGGCTCCTGCAGGAAAACATCGCCAACTTGCGGCGGGTTTACACTCTGCGTCGCGATGCGGTGACCCGGTTGTTGACTACAGACTTGGCCGAGCAGGTCGATTTCGATCAGCCGGACGGAGGCTGCTTCTTTTGGCTGACCCTGCTCGACAGCATCGATGCTGACGATTTGTTGCCGAAGGCCCAGCAATCTGGCATATCGTACCGCCCCGGAACAGCGTTCTCGGCCGTCGGCGGCTTCCGAGACAACCTCCGGATCAGCTTCTCTCTATATGAAGTGGGTGATCTGGCGGAAGCGCTTTATCGGTTGGGTCAGGCGATCCGATCTGCCTGAAACTCCGTCCCATTGCTGAGGCGATGCAGGACCGGGGTTTCACGGCTCGCCGGGTTTCATCCGCCCCGGTCGCCCTTAACGATTACGCATTGCCGGCATGCCCAGCCTTCGTTCCGTTCCGTTCGCGATGCGCCGAATGTTGTCCCGGTGCTGCCAGATGATCACCGCTCCGCCAATACATGCGTACAGGGTGTACATTTGACTGTGCCCGATCAACAGCATCAGGGCAAGGCTCAGAACCGCCACCGTTAGCGTCCCGACGATGCTGCCCAACGACAATATCCGGCTGGACAGCGTGATAACGAGAAACAGCGCCCCACCTGCCAGGGCAACCCAGGGAGCCATCACTGACAGCGCGCCCAACCCCGGCAGGATGCCGCGTCCTCCGCGGAAGCGCAGGAAGATCGGCCAATTGTGCCCACATAGCGCCAAGAGCGCTGCCGCCACCTCTGCCTCTCCCAGCCCGATCACTGCCCTCGCTAATATCACGGCCAGCACACCTTTGCCCGCGTCCAACACGAACACCAGCACCGCAGCTTTGCCCCCGGAGGTCCGCAGTATGTTGGACATTCCCGTCCGGCCGCTGCCGAAATCGCGGATATCTGCCCCCATGGTCAGGTTTACGAAGATATAACCCCAGGACATGGAGCCCACCAAGTACGCAATCACGCATACGGAGATGTACAACAGCGGCAGCGGCGCCCCCTGATCTCCAACGCCGATCAGCGTAACCCCGGCCACCGCCAGGATCGGCAGGGCGACCAGCATCGCCAAAGTGGCGTACGACGCTCGGCGTAGCAGGGTCATGACCAACCGACTACCTGGTGCGGTTACGAATGCCGGACCGTGAGGGTCTGTCCGCGCGCTCCGGCCGGAAAATCAACCGCAGATGCGTCCGGTCGAATCCGAACCGATCGCGAATTTGGTTTTCCAGGTAACGCCGGTACGAAAAGTGCAGCAGCCTGGGGTCGTTGACCGAAAACACGAAGGTCGGCGGATTGACGCCCACCTGCCGCACCCGTCGAATGCGGAGGCGGTTGCGTATATTCCCCCGCTGAGAGGGTGGGGTGTGAGTGGAAACCGCGTCGGCAAGCAGGTATTGCAGGTCGCGGAACGGGACCCGTTTCTGACGCTCCTGCCAGAGCGATAGCGCGTTATCCAGCAGATCATCGATACCCTCGCCGGTGAGCGCCGACGTGAAGCACACCGGAACGTACGGCATGAAGTGAAGCCGCTCCCGTACCCGATGCAGGCACCGCTCCATGCGGAAACGGTTGCGGTTCACCAGGTCCCACTTGTTCACGACTACGATCAGGCCCCTATTGGTGTCCCACGCCAAACCGGCGATGTGCGCGTCTTGCGCCGTCGCCAACTCGGTGGCATCGGTGATCAGCAACGTGATGTCGCTGCGGTGCACGGCGTTCACCGCCCGCAAAACGCTGTAGCGTTCGATCCCGCGCTCCACCTGACCCGGCCGCCTGATCCCCGCTGTGTCCACCAGCGTGATGACGTGGTCCCGATACGATATCGCCGTGTCCAGCGCATCGCGCGTGGTGCCGGCAACCGGACTGACAATGCTGCGCTCCTCGCCAATTATGGCGTTCGTCAGCATCGACTTGCCCACGTTGGTACGCCCGACGATGGACAAGCTCAATTCCGTAGGCGGCACCCATTCTTCAACGGGATCCTCGACTTCATCCTCTTCCCACCAATCGTCGTCGGCTGCAATCTCGCCACTGGAACCGTCCTCCCACAGATCGGCGAATTCCTGCCTCGGCAGCAGCTCAACGATCCGTTCCAACAGATCGTATACGCCGTAGTTGTGGTACGCGGAGATGAACGCCGTTTCGTTGATCCCCAACCCGTAAAACTCTGCCGCGGCAAGTTCCCGGTTGTCGTTATCCACCTTGTTTACGGCGAGCAGTATGGGTTTGTCCGTGCGGCGCAACCTTTGCGCCACCGCCTCATCTGTCGCAGTGACACCCTCAACGGCGTCGGTGAGAAACACAATCACGTCGGCGGCGCCCATGGCCATGTCGGCCTGCTGCTGAACCCGCTGGGGGATGTGTCCATCCGGGTCATCTTCCAGACCCCCGGTGTCGATCAGCAGGAACGGCCGGCCTTTCCACGCGGCGCGGGCGATCAGGCGGTCGCGAGTCGTCCCGGCCACTTCGGACACGATAGCGTGACGACGCGATAGTATGCGGTTGAACAGCGAAGACTTGCCGACGTTCGGACGGCCGATGATCGCCACCATCGGGTCCACCGTCAGCATCGGTACCCGACTCACCGGCGTATCCTGCAGCTCATCGTCTGTTTCAGGCGTATCCTGCAGCTCATCGTCTGTTTCTGGCCTATCCTGCAACTCGTCGTCGCTTTCGGGCGTTTCCTGGTCAAATTCAACGGTAGTCATAGATTGTCAACTTAGATCCTATGTGTCGCATATGCAGGCCGGTGACCAACACCGGCTCGGCGAAGACGCCACCGGTGGCAGCCGACTCGCTCTGCTCAGTATGCCGGCGCGTAACGTATCACGCCAGCAGGAATTCCAAAACCGCCTTCTGCGCGTGCAATCGGTTGTGCGCCTGCTGGTACGCGACCGACTGTGGGTGTTCCAGCATCCCGGGGGGCACCTCTTCACCGTAGTGCGCCGGCATATCGTGCATGAAGCACGCCCCCGGCGCCGCCTGGGCCATCAACGCCCCGTCCACGGTGTAACCCTGGAAAGCCCTCAGGCGTTCTTGAGCCTCCGCCTCGTCTCCCATGCTGGTCCAAACGTCCGTATACACGACATTTGCATCGATCACGGCGTCTTCCGGCCGCACCAGTGGATGCACAGTCGGTCGGGGTCCTCCATCGGCGCGCACTCCCCGTTCGCTGGCATCGTCAAACACCGCCTCTTCCAACTGATAGCCATGGGGCGCGGCCATGGCAAAATTAATTCCCACAGCTGGAGCGCCCAAACAGAGACTGCGTGCCACGTTGTTTCCATCGCCGATGTAGGCCAGGTTCAATCCATCGGTCTTCCCGTGGGTCTCCGCAATGGTCAGCAGATCGGCCATGGTCTGGCACGGATGCTCCACGTCGGAAAGCGCGTTTATCACCGGTACGCCGCCGTACGCCGCCAATCCCACCAGCGATTCGTGGGCATTGACGCGGGCTACAATGCAGTCCACGTACCCGCTCAATACCCGCGCCACGTCGGACACCGGCTCACGCCGTCCCAGACCCACCTCGTCCTGGCCCATATACAGGCTGAACCCGCCCAACTCCGCGATCCCGATCTGAAAACTGACCCGGGTTCGCAGCGAGGGCTTTTCGAACAGCAGGGCCACCCGCTTGCCGGCCAGCGGTTGGGCGCTCCCCGGGGGCGCAGCCTTCAACTCCTGGGCTCGGTCAATGAGCCGGCGCGTCTCCTCGGGCGATATGTCGGTTATGGATAGAAAATCGCGCTTTGCGTTCATATTCTGCGTCCCGTGGAACTTGAACGGTAGAGTAAGTTCTACACTGTGATGGACGCCACCGCATCGGGCGCGACTGCGGCGCAAGGCTCGATTCAGCCTCACCAAATGGACAGCATCAATATGATAGCATACGGCCCGCCGACGCAGAGGTCCGAAGCCACGTCACAGGAGTAACGATGACTGAAAACACTGGGAACCCGGAAACAGAACTGTCGCCTGGCCTGATCGGGCGGCGGGAAGTGTTGGTATGCGAACACAACGTAGCGCCCCACATCACCAAGCTCAGCACGCCTTCCATGATTCGGGCCATGGAGCAGGCTTCTCAGCGGGCGGTGCTGGACCATCTCCCGCCCGAGCAATCCACGGTGGGGTTTGAGGTCAACATACGCCACGTGGCCGGCGCAGACATCGGCGCCACGGTAGTAGCCATCGCCGAGTTGGAACGTATCGACGGCCGGTGGCTCTATTTCAAGGTGGAAGCACTCGACGGCAACCGCACCATTGGCGTCGGGACTCACCGCCGGGCTATTATCACCTTGCCGCCCGAAGCAACCAACCGCGGAAGTGGCGATGACAGTCACACTCACGAGCTTTAACCCGCCCGGCCGCGCCACCGGATAAGGGGCGGGTTTGAGACCCGCCCCTTTCGCATCGCCAGATGCAAAAAGAACCGGCGCTACGGGTGAGGTAGCGCCGGTTCCCCGGGGAATAGTCGTGGTCGACTTCCTGGGCTGTTCTCCCGATTACAGGTTGAACTGCGGGTCCAGGTACGACTCGTCCTTCTGGTAAATCTGCAACCGGGAGCGCAGAGTGTCGCACACCAGCAGGCGGTTGTTCGCCCGGTCAAACGTCACACCCATGGGCATGCGGAAGGTGCGCTGCTGCTGCTCCAGGTCGGGAACCCGGCGGCGGGCCTTGACCATGTCGGGGTTGGCGTTGAGGGAGAGGTCGCCCCACTCCGAAACCTCGGTTGCGTCGCCTTCCAGGTAGGCCATGGGTCGCGTGCTGGCATCGTAGATCACCACGCGTTCATTGAGCCAGTCGGCAACGTAAACGTCACCGTCGTTATCGATGTCGACATCCAGCGGGTGGTTCAACTCACCGGAGCGGGTGCCCCGACTGCCGAAGGTCGCCAGGTGGGTGCCGCCGGCGGTGTACTTCTGTACCCGGTGGTTACCCCAGTCGGCAACATAAATATCGCCGCTGTTGTCGATGCCGATGCCGGAAGGCATTTCCAGATCCTCTGGACCGTTGCCTTTGACGCCAAAGCCGCTCAGGTACTCACCGTCCTTGGTGAACTTCTGTACACGGCTGGTCTTGGCCGAGACTACCCAGAGGTTGTCGGCGGCGTCGAAAGCCAATCCGGCGGCGCCGCTCAGCTGGCCCTCGCCTTCACCGGCTTCGCCCCATTGCTTCTGCACGTTACCGTCGGCGTCGAACACGGCGATCATGTTCTTCCACTCGTCGGAAGCGTACACATTACCGGCGACATCGGTAGCGATTCCGGTAATCCACTCGAACAGGCCCCGCGAGTTGGACTGGTAGGCAGCGCCTTCCCGGCCGAATTCGCCCAGGAACTCCTCGCCGCCCTTGCCGTCGATGTTACCGATTGTGCACTTGGTGATGCGAGCGCTGGGGTTCTGCTCACCGCCGCGATTGGCGATAAACATCACTCCGTCCGGCAAAGCTGCCACGCCCACCGGCTGGCTGAAGCCCATGCCCACCTGACCCTGACGGCCAACATTTTTGACGTAAAGCCATGCCCGACCGCTTGCTACGGTATTCTGAGGCATAGTTAATCCTCCAATTGAGAGTCGTTAGTCAGAGCGGCGACGCAACTGTTCACCGCGCCGCCGCTGCTATTTCTGACCTTGTGGGCCTACTTCTTGATGAAGTTCATCTTCGGGAAGGCGCCATTGACGATGGGGTTAGCGTCCATGCCCAGCCAGTCCTCGACGATGCTGGTGTAAGCGCCGCGGAAATCGTAGTTGGGAACCAGGTCGCCCTGCTCAAGATCCTCGGCCTTCCGGGAGGGGTACTGGCCATAGAAGCCACCCTGAATCGGGTCGCCGATGACGAAGGCAGCGCCGGCGGCGCCGTGGTCGGTGCCGGAGCCGTTGTCACGGACGCGGCGACCGAACTCGGAGAACATATACATGACGATGTTCTCGCCAGTGTTGTGCTCCTTCATGTCCTGGAAGAACGCGCTGACGCCCTCGGAAACTTCCTTCCACAGCTGCGGGTGCGCCGCGGCCTCACCAGCATGGGTGTCGAAGCTGGCATGCTGGGTGTAGAAGATCTTGGTGCCCAGGTCGGCCATGTAGACCTGAGCAATGTCGCGCAGGTGATGGGCGATGGGGCTGTTGGGATATTCCACGTTGCTGGAGTACTGCTCCGGCGCGACCTTGACGATGTCGGCGCCGATCATCGCGTCGGTGCCGGTGGACCGCAGGTAGTCATTGACGTAGCTGCCACCGATGGTGGGAGAGTACATCTTCGAGAAGAGGTCGAGAGCCTTGGAACGCTGGTCAACGTTCTCAATGCCAGTCAGCAAGCCATAGGTACTCAGGTCAGCAATGGCTGCTACCGGGACGCCGGGGACGGCCAGCGCGCGGGGCAGACCGTGGCCGAAGTTGATGGCGGTCAGGACGTTTTCTTTGCCCGGGTCCATCTCGCGAGCGACGCGGCCGGCCCAGCCTTCGGTGCCGACTTTGTCGGGCTCGCAGGTGTGCCAGATGTCCATGCTGCGGAAGTGGGAACGAGGACTGTCAGCGTAGCCGATGCCGTGAATGATGGCAACCTTGCCCGCGTCAAACATTTCCTTCAAAGGACCCATGGTGGGCGCGAGGCCCAACTCATCATTAATGGGGATGATGTCTTCCCGCTGGTAATGGATGGTCGGCCGGTTGTCGTAGTACGACGAATCGTTGTAGGGGATCACCGTGTTGAAATAGTCGTTGCCGCCGGTGAGCTGCAAGACCACGATGACCGGATCTTTCTTGGTGGAGGTCATTGTGCATGCTCCTTGTGTTTCGCCTTTTAGTGACTGAGGACGCTTGGGGACGGAGCAGCCACGGCCTTTCGGTTCGGTGGAACCGCTCCGTCCGATGTGCGATTGGGTTTAGCCGAACTGGTATTCGGTGGTGGCGCTGATCAGGGCCATGGTCTCGCCAACACGGGTGGCGGTACCGGCGTAATCGGACCAGTCGACGTTCCCGCCGGAGCGGAGGTACTCAGCCAGCTGGCCGCGGGTCTCTTCGCTCAGTTCGACGAAACCCATGTAGTCCGTGCAGGCATCGAGGAGATGGTCGGGAGTTTCCACGCCTTCGTTGCGCATCCGGTCGATGATATCGCGCATGCCGGGCAGTTCAGGGTCAGACACCCGGTCAGCCACGAAGTTGATCCGGGCCAACAGGGCGCCGGAGTTGATCCACTCCAGGCCGGTGTGCCAGCCTTCCACCGACGGCGGGTCCAGAATGGACTGGCCCATGTAGGTGGGCTCCTTGCCGATGTCCAGTACGCCGGGGTCCGGGTTCTGGAACAGGCCAACCATGCGCAGCGTGCCGGCGACCACTTCGGCCGGGCTCTTGATCTTCTGGAACCGTGCGTCCTTGAACCACTGGGAGTTGAACATGTGGCGCAGAACGGGCTTCATTTCAAACCCGGAGTCCTCGAACACCTGGCACATCTCGTCCAGCGCGTCCTCGTCTCGAGCCGGCTCGATGGTCCAAGCGGGAACTTGGGGCTCATCGGCGACGAAGAAGTTGTAGAGATGGCGGCAAATGAAGCGGGAGGTGGCCGGCTGCTTCAGGATGATGTCGATGATGTCCTCACCGCCGAGGTCGCCGGTCTCACCCAGGAAGGTCTTTTCACCGTAGTCGTGGTCCTCATCCTTGTAGGCGAACTTCCAGGGATAGCGGCCGTAGGGAGCCCGCGGCAGCTTGGCCTGAATGGTCCAGCCGGTGAATGCCCGCGAGCACTCGCGTACGTCAACCTCGGTGTAGTTCGAAACGCCCAGGGAGAAGAGCTCCAGCAGCTCGCGGCCCCAGTTCTCGTTCACGGCGTCCCGGTGGTTTTCGTTGTTGTCCAGCCAGAAGATCATGGCCGGATTCTTGGACAGCTCGATCAGCATGTCCCGATAGTTGCCCATGCCGTACTCTCGCAGCATGTCAATCTGCTCGAGCAACTGGTCGCAGTTGTCGACCTTGGAGTTGCCGGTAGCAAAGACGTGGTGCCAGAACAGCGAGATCTTCTCTTCCAGGGGCCGATCGCTGGATACCATGTTGTACATCCAGTTGGCCTGTCCGGAGAAGGGAACGCCGCCCGGGAGCAAGAAGCTGGGGTGGTACCGGAGCAGGAGAGCCATCTTCCCACCATCGCGGTCTGCGGGCGGATCGATCAACTCTTCCACAGTGGCTTCGTAACCCTGGACAACGCATCGCTCCAACTCTGCGCGGTTGGCGCTAAAACCGGCGCGCCGCATCAGATGGGCCATCAGTGCCAGGTCATCCTTGTGTGACATCCTGTGCCTCCTTCCTACGATTTTATGCCGTTTTCGCCGGGTTTTGTGTACCGTTCCCGGCCTTACGACGGTTGGCAGTAGTGTAATTTAGTTGTCAGACCCTGTCAACAAATTGGCGTATGGATCAAATTTGATAACCATTATAATCTGGTAACCGCAACCCAAGAAGGACAGCCAATCGCGCTCATGCCCGACTAATTTTCGACGGTTGCGGGCACGGTATTGGACAACGTCCCGCCGGGCAGATGGTTACTTCGGCACCGCCCAGGTCGGCGGCGGTGCGTGGGTAATGGCCGCATCGTCGTCCGCTGGAATCTGGGCAACCAGCCGGCCGTTTTCCACCTTTACATTGTGGTAGAACAGCTGGGCCCGCGGTCCGTTCACGCACACGCCCTGCCCTTCTTCAAAACGCCAGCCGTGGTCGGGGCACAGGAAACTCTTGTCCCACTTCACCACTCGTCCGAACGCGTGCGGGCACACCATCGACAGCAGGCGGTATTGTCCGTCCCTTGCCTTAGCCAGCCAGTGCTCCTCGCCATTTTCCAACCGCACTCGCGCAGGCAGCTCTTTGAAATCACCGACCGCCCCCAGGTCTACCTGGCGCGCCGGGGCCATTTTGTTCCGCCCAATGTCGGCGGGGTCGGTTACCATTCGCCGACGGCGGTGGTAGATGTCTTCGCTCATGGCCCTTCTCCTGCAGCGTGTCACCCAATCGCCCGTCGCCGTTCAATCGACGATTATTGGCCCTGGGCGGTGGTCAGTCCGTGGGTAGCCCTCCGAAGGCTTCCTCCATTGTAATGATCGGAAATATCTCGGTCCGGTTCCAGGTGGCCAAGCCCATATCGATCACGGCGTCATCAACCGCGTGGGCGTCCGGGCCGTCCAGGACCAGCCACGTCTGGTGCGAGGACTTCCCTACCCAGCCACCACGGTACTCGCAACCCCGGCTGGCTAGCGTCGCGGTCAACTCCGCCGACATCCGCACAACTCTGTTGCGCACGCCCAAGTCAACCCCGGGGCATCGCTCCGGGGCGTGTTCCAGCGACACCATGTACAGGGCCATCGCCGCATCCCTCCATTCAGTGCAATCTTCTGCGTAGCTCGTCGCTACCGGGCCCCCGCCGGGATCGGCAGCGCGCTGTGACGGAAAATTCCTGGCTTCGTAAGTCCCATGAACTGTTCCGGACGCATCGCCTCTGCCAACCCCTCCAGCACGTCGATTACCCTGGGCCCGTGCCTGCTGGGTATCTGGCCGTCAAACAAGTAAACCCTGCCGTCCCGCACCGCGTTCAGCGAATTCCACTCCTCCCGCTCCGCCAATCGCGCCGTTTCCAATATGGTCCGGTCCATGTTGAACGCGCATGGCATCACCATCACGTAGTCCGGCTGATACTCGGCGACCTCGCCCCATCCCACTTCCCGCGACTTCCCCCACTTCTCGGCCAGTCCTTCCGAACCACCCGCCAATTCCACCAACTCCGGCGTCCACTGTCCCGTGTTACGCATCGGCTCCAGCCAGTCAATGCAAAACACCCTGGGCCGGCTGCCGTCTGCAGCGCGTTCTGCAACGTAGCCGGCGCGCTCCCGAAGTTCCTCTAACAGGTCCTCCGCTCTCCCGGCTACTCCCGCGGCATCGCCGATGCGCTGAATATTCCCGTATATGTCGTCCAGACTGGCCGGGCGGATACTCAATATGTCCGGCTGATAATCCAGCACTTTGCTGGCCATTTCGAAGACTGACCCCGCCCCAACCGCGCACACTTCGCAAAGTTCCTGGGTCAGGATCAGGTCGGGTTGCAATCGCCGCAACAGATCGCCGTCGATGACGTACACAGGATTGCCCGCCGCCCGCGCCTGCTGAATGATCGTGTCGATTTCCGCGCTGGAGAGGTGGGACTTGCTACGCACACTCCGGCTCACGATGGGCAATCCACGGGCCCCTGCCGGATAGTCGCACATATGAGAAACGCCAATTAGAGAATCTCCCAACCCCAGGGCAAACACGATCTCCGTGGCGCTGGGCAACAATGAAACGATGCGCATGGCGGGCATTGTAGGCCCATGAAACACGCTTGGCAATCCGAGTCCGGGTCGAGAGTAAGCGCGTCCAAATGGTATCATTGAACACTCCCCTACACGATTTCAGCAACGCGCCAACCATCATCGTTGGCTCCTGGCTCGTGCCATCCATATACAATGCCCGCCCGCGTCCTCAACGGCAATGAAATCGCCGCCGACCTCCGAACCGAGGTTGCGGCCGGCGTGTCCGATCTCGCCGCGTTCGGCAGAACTACTCCAGGTCTGGCGGCCGTACTCGTGGGTGACGATCCGGCCTCCGCGGTATACGTACGGAACAAGAACAGGGCGTGCGCCGACGCCGGCATATTCTCGGAAATCTTCCACCTGCCCGCGGACACTGCCCAGAATGACCTTCTGAACCTCATCGACCAGTTGAATAACGACGCCAGGTTCCACGGCATTCTCGTGCAACTCCCGCTCCCCGACGGCCTGGACGAACCCGCGGTCATCGAACGCGTCGACCCGCGCAAGGACGTCGACGGTCTCCATCCCATCAGTCAGGGCCGGATGCTCCAGGGCGAACCCACCTTCCTCCCGTGTACCCCTTCGGGCGTGCAGCAGGTCCTGCTACGCAGCGGCTACGATCCCGCCGGTCAGCATGTCGTCATCGTCGGCCGAAGCAACATTGTCGGCAAACCCCTTGCCGCCCTTCTGATGCAGCGCAATTCCGGCGGCAACGCCACCGTGACCGTGTGTCACACGCGCACTCGGGACCTGGCCGACATCACCCGCCAGGCCGACATCCTCGTCGCCGCCGTGGGAGTGCCCGGTGTCATCGGCGCCGATATGGTTCGAGATGGCGCCGTCGTCATCGACGTGGGCATCAACCGGGTGGACGACGCCACCCGTCGCCGTGGCTACCGGCTGGTCGGCGACGTCGATTACGACGCCGTCGCCGCCAAGGCCGAGGCCATCACTCCCGTTCCTGGCGGCATTGGCCCCATGACGATAGCCGTCCTCCTCGGTAACACGTTGCAGGCCGCCCGGCGCAGCGCCGATGCGAACCGGTGACTTCGATTACATCCTGCCCCAGGAGCGCATCGCGCAGACTCCGGTGGAACCCAGGGATGCCTCTCGGCTCCTGGTCCTAAACCGCGATCAGCCAAACGGTTGGCTCGAGCACCGCAGTTTCCGCGACCTGACCGAATACCTACGTCCTGGCGACCTGATGGTCTTCAACCGGAGCAGAGTGATACCGGCCCGGTTGTACGGCACGGAGACCCGATCCGGCGCCCGCGTCGAGGTGTTATTGGTCCGCCGCCAGGAACCGGGAGTTTGGCAGGCCCTGGGGCGCCCCGGTCGCCGGCTGCGGGAGGGCGCACGGGTAACGGTGGAAGCGGACGACGGGTCCAGTTCAGCGCAGCTCCAAATCCTCGCCGCCCAGGAGAACGGTCTGCGCCTGGTGCGCGTCAGCGACGAATCCGCCCTGGACCGCTTGGGCGAACTGCCGCTGCCTCCCTACATTAAGGAGACGCCCGACGACCCGGACCGGTATCAGACCGTCTACGCCGACACACCTGGAAGCGTGGCAGCGCCCACGGCCGGACTGCACTTCACCGAACCGCTGCTCGACCTCATTCGCTCCCACGGAGTGACCACCGCATGGGTCACCCTCCACGTTGGCCTTGATACCTTTCGGCCGGTCCACGGCGAAGACATCGCCGAGCATAAGATCCACACCGAATGGTTTGAGCTTCCCCAAGACACGGCGGAGGCTATCAACGCCGCGCGGCGGCGCGGTGGCCGAATCGTCGCCGTCGGCACCACCACCGTCCGCACCCTGGAACACGTGGGCCACAATGCCCGCCTAGACGGAGCACGTGAAATCCACGCGGCTACGGGAGACGCTGACCTGTTCATCCTTCCCGGCCACCGGTTCCGGTTGGTGGACGCCATGATCACCAACTTCCACCTGCCCCGTTCCACCCTGCTGATGCTGGTGTCCGCCTTCGCGGGCCGGGAGCGCATTCTCGCCGCCTACGAAGAGGCGATCCGTCGCGAGTACCGGTTCTATTCATTCGGCGACGCGATGCTGCTGCTTTAGCGTCGCCGCTTACCCTTCGGTGAAATTCGGCCACCGTCGGGGCCGTGAACCCGGTTGACGGGTTGGCGGTCTAGCCCTCGCGGTCGTGCCCCAACAGCGCCGCCACGATCTCCGGAGCCACGGCGTCGACCCGCGACTCGATGGCCGCCGTGTCGAGAGCCGCTACCGGATGCTGTAGGTAAACCGACCCTGCGTAGTCGGGGCGACCCAGCGATACGATATGCTGCTCGGCCGCTGACCGAAACGCCTGCGTGTGCACCACCACAGTCCGCACTCCCCGGTCTTCCAGTTCCACCGCATCGCGCAAACTGCGCGCTACGCAGCTCCCTCAATCCCCCACCGCTGTTACCACGAAGTCACACTCCGCCAGCTCGCCAATGATCTCGGGCGCGGCCGGAGCCGAAAACACCCACTTGGATCGCACCAGCGAGTCGGTCATCCCGTAACCATCCGCCAGCCGCTGTCGGATCGCCTCCAGGATCACGTCGGCGTTGCCCTTGCGGTTGTCGAGGAATCCTCCCTTCAAACCCTCCAGGGTTTCCAACGCGGCCGTCGGCCGGCGCTCCGGCTCTTCCTGACGGTCGGTGGGATCCACCAATCCCAACGCCGCCACTCGCTCCGCCAGGTCGGACCCGCTATCAATCATGGTCATGGTTTGATCCTTCTGAAATTGCGTATTTGCGAATGCGGACTACCCGTTCACTCGCACGGGGGCGTAGGTAATCCTCGAGCCCCAGCCTGGGATATACACCGAGTGCCGGCCCGGCCCGCCGGCCACCATTATATGGATGTCCTCCGCCCGCCGCACCACCGGCACCATCGCATCGTCGTCTTCCCGGTCGATCCAGCGTGGCCACAGGGTGTTGCGATGGGCGTGTCGGCCATGGATACCGCCGAGCTTCAGTATCGACAGAGGCTGCCGGGCCAGCTCGTACAAGTACGACCCCACATCGTTCTTGCTCCACCCTGCGCTGGCGATGATGCTGGCGTGCTCGGGCCCCAGCACCAGCAGCACGTCACCCATCACGTGGATGTTATTGCAGCCCGGGATGGCCATGGACATCGCGAAGGTGGTGAGCAAATCTTTGGGATTATCCGCGCCGTGGTTGTTCAGGTTATGCGGGGCCTCCGCCGGATGCACCGTGACCACCGATTCGTGCGCGCGAAATCCGCGGTCCACATGGTACGGCTCCCAGGGATTTTCGGCTTCGTTCTCCGCGATGCAGTAGGTGTACTTGCCGGGGTGACCAAAAGTCGCCCGATCCTCGTCACCCGGCAGCGCGCCGCCCAGGTTTGTCAACGCCAGCTTCACCGCCCGCCCGATGGTCGCGTTGGCCCGGTTTCCCTGGCCGAAACAGTTGCCGCCGGAATTCATCCCCAATTCGCCGGCGATCGGCCCGTTCACCACCACCAACGGCGTGGCGATATGCGTCGAGCATTGCACGGAAGCCAGGTTGAACCGGGGCAGCAGCAGCGCCTCAATCGCCGCGATGACCACCGGGAAGTGCTCCGGCAAACACCCGGCCATCACCGCGTTGGCCGCCAGCTTTTCCACGGTTGCGCGACCGCCCCGGGGTGGTATCTCCCCCACCAGCTCCAGCGCCGACCGGCCCGATGCCTCCACGAAGGCCCGCACCCGCTCCACCGTCGGCGGGACGATGGGAAGGCCGTCGGTCCAACCGGCCTCGTAGGCCAGCGCCATCGCCTCGTCATAACCGCGGTCCAGTGTCGTCATTCTCCGGCCTCAATGCTCAACAGCATCATGTCATCGGGGATCAGTCTCTGCCGCAAGGGATCCACAACGAATGCCAGCTCCTCGATGGTGGTGGCCCCCATCAGGTATCGCCCTTCAGGGCCAAACGCGACGCTGGCTTCACCGTCGCGGCCGGTGGTTTCGAACAACGCCATGCCGGTGCGATATTCGATCGTTTCGTCGTTAGCCAGCCGAAACCGCCGCGTACGGACTGGCTCGATGCCCAGCCGTTCCAATAGACTTGCCGGCATCACCGAGATGGTAGCGGCAGTATCGACCACTGCCGAAACCGTTTCGCCGATCAGGGTATCGCGATTCTTCACGATTAATTCGACGTTGAAAATACCCATATCAAATTGCCTCTAACAACCGGTTCACATCATGATGCGCCGCTTTGGCCTCCGGTAAATCCAAACTGCGCCGACCGCCCCGACGCCTCAACAAATCCCCGCACCCGCTCGGCCGTCGGCGGCACAATGGGGAGACCGTCAGTCCAGCCGGCCTCGTAGGCCAGCGCCATCGCGTCCTGGTAGAGTTCGTTACTAGGTTCTGTTGACATTTGGTTATAATAGAACTATGTCAAGACTTAGGCTCTCAACAAATCAGTGGACCAGGATTCTCCAGTTCTTGCGCAGTCGTACCGACTTGTACGTTGGTCAGGAAGCGGAATGCCAGCGTTTCATCGAGGCGGTGCTGTGGGTGAACCGTTCCGGTGCCCAGTGGCGGCTCCTCCCGTCCGAGTATGGAAACTGGAACAGCGTGTACAAAAGGTTTGCCCGCTGGGCCGACCGGGGTATCTGGGAACTGATGCATCAGCATTTCGCCGCCGACCCGGATCTGGAATGCCTCATCATCGACAGCACCGTGGTCCGGGCCCATCCCTGCGCCGCCGGAGCGCCCCCCAAAAAGGTGGCCAGGCAGCCCAGGCCCTGGGCCGGAGCCGCGGCGGGTTTAGCACCAAGGTCCACGTGAGCGTGGATGCCTTGGGTAATCCCTTGCGGTTCATCCTGACTGGGGGACAACAGCATGACATCACTCAGGCCGATGCTCTGATCGCCGATTATGCCGGAGAGTACGTGATTGCCGACAAGGGATATGATTCCCAGGAGTTTCGTCAGCATATCCTGGAACGGGGCCTGCGTCCGGTCATACCTCCACGCTCCAACCGCAAGGAACCCCAAGCCTACGATGCTTACCTGTACCGAGAGCGTCACTTGGTGGAATGCTTCATCAACAAGATAAAGCACTATCGCCGGGTATTTTCCCGGTTTGAGAAGCTGGACACCAGATACCTGGGCTTCCTTCAATTTACCGCTGCCCTCATTTGGTTACGGTGAAATGTCAACACAGCCTAGCAGAGTTCGTCACCATCACCCCGCATCAAGAGACCGACTTCGGGGATCAACTGCTGGTTAATCGGATCGACGATAAGCAACAGGGTCTCCAGCGTAGTTGCTCCAAGCAGATAGATGTTTTCAGGGCCGAAGACAACCATGGCTTCACCGTCAATACCATCTATTTGAAAGAAGGCCATCCCGGTTTGCCGTTCCTCAACCTGGCTGCTGGCCAGCCGGAGCCTTCGCGATCTGGTCGCTGCGATACCCAGCCGGCGTAGCAAGCTTGCTGGCATCACCGAAAAGGTAGCACCGGTATCCACCAGAGCCTCAACCGTTTCCCTGGCCGCGGTACCCGGATTGCCTACAGTCAATTCAACCCTAAACGTACCCATACCAACTCGCCTCTAACAACCGGGTTGCACCATGATGCGCCGCTTTGGCCTCCGGTAAATCCAAACTGCGCCGACCGCCCCGAAGCCTCCACAAAACCCCGCACCCGCTCCACCGTCGGCGGCACAATGGGCAGGCCGTCGGTCCAGCCGGCCTCGTAGGCCAGAGACTGCACTTCAGCCTAACCGTTGTCCAGATCGATCATCACGCGCTACTTTGCCAATTCTCTGAGGTGTGGTCCAAAGACACGTTTGAATGCAAGGAGGCGTTCAATCATCCAAGACTGCATTTCCGGCCATGTGTCCTGCGGGTCGTCAATGTCGCCGTGCCTCACATCTGAAATGATGCACCGCCGTCGGCCTCCCACATAGTCCCAATCCAACGTGGCCGAAATATCAGATTCGATAGATTGCCGGCGTTGCGACAGTGTATCGAACAACCACCTGTTCCAATCGGCGTCATCACGGTCGATTACGAGCCTCACAGCAGGATTCTTGCCCCGGACAAAGGCGATTCGGAAAAGAATGCCGCGCAAGTCCGAACTGAAGCCGTACCATCTTCCTCCGTCGCCCCTTTCGACATCGGCGAGCCAGTGTTCTACATGCAAGGTATCGAGAGGGGTTCGGAAAAATTCGTCATACCGTTGCTCCCTTTCCGAAATGGCCATTGTGTCTCCCGCATCCCTGGAGGGTGCCGCTTGCCGTTACCGCCCCGCCGACTTTGGTTCTTCCACTACAACCTCGCCGCCCTCCCACCAATCGATGGTCAGGCGACTGCCGGTCAAAAGCTCGGTGCCAATCATCGGGGGACTATCCATCAACAGCACGCGAACATCCAGCGGTTGACCATGCCACAGCGGCGCGCGGTGTAGGCTTGTGTCTCAATATTCTGCCCATCGGCCAAGGTCACTTGCCGCCTTCCCGCACTCTCAAGGCTCAGTTCATGAACAACTGATTGCGGCAATGCCAAGATTCCGGTAAATCCAGTGTCCACCACTACTGCCAAGGTCTCGAATAGTAGATTCGCGCCGGCTATGTCAATGCTGACCCGGGCTTCAAGAACGGATTGATTCACTTGGGACTCGACCTGACCCCTAATCATTGGTTCGGTCCCGACGCGAAGCCAGGTAATCTGTGGTTCCCCGGAAGCCAAACTTCGCCGCAATGTAACGCTCGCTCCCGACCATCTCAGCCCACGTGCAGGCATCAGGACGCCGCTTCAGCAGGCGCTTGGTAAGTTCCACGTCGCTGTGCAGCCCCGCACATTCCCCCACCTCATAGTCGCCGCTGTGAATGTCGATGACTACCAACTTGCCCCAATGCTTGGCTTCCATTTCCTCTCGGATGCCCTCGTAGATTTTCTGACCGATAGCAGCAACTTCTTCACCGGTTATTTCCATAACTTTTACTCCTCCTCACATCGGCACATTGGCCCGAGGTGGCGGGGTAATTCACGCACGCACACTTTCGTAAAACAGGACGTAATCCCCTAAATTCCAAAATCCGGCAAATCCTGATTCTGACGATTTCCATACGAGGAATAGGCGCCAAGACCTAATAAACCTTGTATTCCTCCAGCACCGCCGCATCCAGGTGCAGCCCCATCCCCGGTTCCGCCGGCGCGATGCCCAGCCGTTCCAATAGACTTGCCGCCTTCACCGAGATGGTAGCGGCAGTGGTCGATACTGCGGATACCGTTTCACCAATCAGGGTATCGCGATTCATCACGGTGAATTCGACGTTGAAAATACCCGTACCAACTCGCCTCTGACAACCGGGTCACACCATGATGCGCCGCTTTGGCCTCCGGTAAATCCAGCCCCAGCGCCTCGCCCAACTTGTCCAGGTTTTTCGCTAACCACGGCGTGAAATCCTGCGCTTCATGCGGCCAGACTTCCCGCAAATCGACTTGTTCAATGACTCCCAAATCCGCCATTTATTTATTGCTCCGCTCCAGTTGCTCTAAGAACCTGTCTACGATCTCTGAAATAGGTTAAGTTGAGACTATTATCAGGGGAGGGGTAATCATGTCTCATTCCTATCCCAGCGACATCAGCCGGAAGCAATTCGCCCGGATTCTGCCGACGTTGGAGTCGGCTCGCCGCCGGACCAAACCCCGCACCGTGGACTTGTATGACGTTTGCTGCGGCGTGCTGTACCTCTTGAAAAGCGGGTGCCAGTGGCGAATGCTGCCTGCGGACTTCCCCAATTGGCGCACTTGCTACCAGTATTTCCGGCAATGGAGCGAGCAGCCTGGCCCGGCGAAAGAATCCATTCTGGAGCAAGTCCTAAAAAAATCGGTTGGCGCGGTCCGGCAAAGCAATGGACGGAAAGAGCAGACCAGCTTCTGCATCGTGGACTCCCAGAGCGTCAAGAACACGGACAGTGCCGATAGCAAGGGCTATGACGCGGGCAAGAAGGTGTCCGGAATCAAGCGTCACATCGCGGTGGACACGCAAGGATTGCCCCATGCGATACCTGTGACTACCGCCAATGTTGCCGACCGGGCTGGGGCTTTGGCGATGTTTGACGAAAACCGGGCCGACCTCAGCCAGGTCCAGAAGGTGCTGGTCGACGGGGGTTACACCGGGAAGCCCTTTGCCGCCGCGGTGCAAAGCCGGTTGGGAGCCGCAGTGGCAGTCGTGAAACGCAACGAACTGCACACCTTAGTGGTGCTTCCAAAGCGATGGGTGGTGGAACGATCTTTCGCCTGGCTGGAAAAGTGCCGCCGACTCTGGAAGAACTGTGAAAGGAAGCTCAATACCAGCCTGCAAATGGCGGTGCTTGCCTTCATGGTGCTAATCCGCAAAAGATCGTAGACAGGCTCTTAGAGGAAAATGCGGGTCTCGCCGGATTCGCACGAATTACGGTGACGGTAAGGCTCGCGTGCCGCCAGTCGCAGGCCGCCCAACGGCGGAGTGGGTTCGGTTTCCGGCGGTGCGGGCATCTGATCAGAGTGCGTAGTCGCGATCCGGGACGGCACCACGTTCTTCACCATGAGTCCCGACCGCTCGACATGTCCTGCAGTATCGAACGCTGGTACAGCCTTGACCCGAATCCACTGAACCGAGTGTTGGGGGCACTGTAACGGGTCATTACAGGGATGGAGACGCGATCGTCCGGGCGGATGGCGCCGGTAGTGGGCCTGTTGTCGGCGCAGAGAGCCGCGCATGGAGTGACCGAAGGCAGCAAGGAACTCTCGCTGGCCCAGGTGTACGGCGCGAGTTGGAGAGAGCTTTGACTGGATGGCGGATGAGGGCGAGGGTGGTGGGCCGGTTGCCGGTGCCGCGGTCATGAAGGGAGCGGCAGGGCGCGCAATCGAGCCAGGGCGCCACCCAACTGGTTTTCCCAGGGCCAGCGCTGGGGAAGATGCAGGGTGATAAGGCGCGCCGAGCGGGTGATGCGTCCGGCCAGGGAGAAGAAGCGTCGCCGGAGGGTCTTGGTGGTTACCACCTGCTGGCCCAGACCGATGCGCGCCGTCCAGCGGGCCAGCGTCGGCCCTTCCTTGCGTTTAGGATAGTGACCAATTCCTTACGTTTAGGCCGGACCGCATGGTAGAAGTCGCTGATGACGGGATTGAAACGGGTCGCGGTCAGCGTTCCCATGTAGAGAACACCCCGAACCCGGGAGCGTCCGCCCCAGACGGCGCGTCGGCCGCGCAAGGTACCGCTGTCCCGGTTGAAGGGCGCCACGCCCACCAAGGCCGCGATCTGCCGTCGGTCCAGAGCGCCCAACTCGGGCAGGTCGGCCAGCAGAGTGAGAGAGAGCTGCTCCCCTACGCCGGGAACGGTGCGCAGCAGGTCGTCCTTCTCACGCCATACTGGACTTCGGCGAAGAGACTACCGTAACTCCTGGTCCGGGCAACTCCTGGTCCAACCAGGCGATGTGGGCTTCGATGCGAGGACGCACCGCGCTGATGGCAACTGTTCGGGCTCTATCCGGGTAGGATGCGACGACCAGGCTGGCCCACGGTTTTCTTCAACCCAGGTTGGATCGGTCTGTCGCATCCCTACGTACCATACAAGGTTATGGGCCATGACCTGCACCGCCAGCCAGGCGGCGTTGGCGTTGGCGGGGAAACGGCCCGAGGGGAGATGGTTCAGGCCGACGCCGTACTTGAGGTCGCGGATGGCGTTCTCGATCTCGGCGTGGCGGCGATGGTCAGCCTCGAGATCCAGGGTGTCCCCGTCCCGGTCGGTGATGAAGGCGTGATAGCTGTAGGTGGCGAACAGCGCCGACTGGGAGCTTGGGGTGGGCTGCACCCGGCGGACGATGCGTCGCGCCGGCGCGGCGTCGGGCTCACTCTGAAAAGGCGTGTAGGTGGTCTCCGCCACGTCGGCGGCGCCGTCCATCCAGTAGGGGATGGGCGTCCAGTGGGCTTCGGGTATGGCCTCGATGAGGTTCCGCAGGCTCTGGTGCTGGCGGATGGTGCTGGAGTAGCGGACAGCCAGCTTGCGGCAGACGGCGACCATGGCGTAGGCGACGATGGCGTGGGCATAGAAGCCGCGGTCGGCCCGCACGATGAGTTGTCCGGTGGCTCCGGCGTAGCGCACCCGCCCCACCGTCTCACGCCGGAAGTGGGCGGCGCCGCGAACGGTGTTGGCGCGGCCCGCACGGAGCCGGGCCAGCAGCACGTTGCCGGTGCCAGCGGCGACGGCCAGCAGCGGGTGATAGCCCCGCTGGCCGGTGTAGCCGTGCCGACGGGCGCCCTCCTTGGCCAGACCATAGGTCTCGCAGATGGTGGAGTCCAGGTCGATGGTCAACTCCCCGTCGCCGGGTCCCGCTCCGGCACCCCAAGCCCGTGCCAGCAGCTCCCGGCTCACCCGGTCCAGTTGGCGCGCGTGGCCCCACCGGAAGCTGAGCAGGAAGGTGCCCCGGGTGGATGGCGCCTTGACCACGCAGCCGATGGCGCCAGCCGTCCCGCCGGTGCGCAACACGTCGGCGGCATCGATGCAGTCGCCCCCAACCAGGGCGGAGGCCGCCAGCGTCATCATCTTGTCGCCGGGATTGGCCCGGGCCGGCGCATCGCCCAGGTCAACGTCGTTGTCTATCAGTTCACCAATTCTCAGGTGACGGGTGAGGGTGGTCGGAAGCAGCAGCCCGGCGCTGGCCACCAAGCGGTTACCGTCGAAGGCGACGCGGATGCGGTCGGGGTGCTCCTGGTCTGGGGTCGGTTTGTATTTCCGAAACCATTGTCCCCGAAGCACAGGAGCGCTTTCTTACCCCTTCAGCACGCCGCTGCACTTATCTTTTCGGTGGATCGGGGCTAAACCGTCGTTGTAATACTAAACTGAAGCCAAGGTGAAACCCGCATTGGCGTTGGGTAGAATTGACGGTGGTTGAGTTGGTCGGTGAACAAATCAGAGTTGGGGGTTGCTGTTGGGCATGATGGAGATGGGGCCACTACTGGAGCGGTGGCGAATGGATGAGGCTGAGGTACGACGGCGGATGTATCGGGCTCCGACGCCACGGGAGCGGGAAAGGTGGTACGCGCTGTGGCTGCTGGCGCAGGGTTGGACGGCCGCGGCGGTGGCTCGGGCGTTGGAAAGGGATGCCCACACCATTGGCCAATGGGCCGAGGCATTCTCGGAAGGCGGTCCGAGGGCGCTGGCTTTTGAGCAGACGGGAGGTTCCCCCCGCGCTGAACGGGGAGCAGCAGGCCGAGTTGAAGGCGGCGGTGCAGGAATTGCCGTCGCAAGCGGGCATCGAATTATCCAACTGGAACTGGAAGGCGGTGCGCCGGTATGTAGGCGACCGCCTCGGGTTGGTACTGAGCCGGAGCAGCTGCCGGAACTACCGGCACCGGTTGGGGTTTGTGCTGAAGCGGCCCAAGAAGCAATTGGTCAAGGCGGACCCAGTGCGGCGGGAAGCCTTTGTGTCGGAGTATGCCGCCCTGAGGGTGGCGGCGCGACGGACCGGGACCAAGATATTCTTCGTCGACGAGGCCCACTTTCGGGCGGATGCGGATCTGCGGGGCAAGTGGGTGCTGAAGGGAGAACCGGCCTTGGTGGACTCCACCAGCCCGCGCCGAGGCGAGAAAGCCAGCTACTACTCGGCGGTGTGCCTGGAAACCGGAGAGGTGGATGTTAGGGAACTGGCGGGCAACAGCAACGCGACTACCTCCACTGCCTTCCTGCGACAGCTGCGGGCACGGCATAACGAGCCGCTGACCGTGATTTGGGACAATTCGCCAGCCCATCGGGGCGCTGCGCTGCGAGCCTACCTGACCACGCCCGGCTGGAACCTGTACCTGGTGAACTTGCCCAGTTACAGCCCGGACTTCAACGCCGACGAGGCGATTTGGGGTTGGGTACGCCAGGAGGTGACCGCCAACTTGTGCCTGGGGACCAAAGCCGCGGTGCTGGAGAAGGTGGGCGACTTTTTCACTGCCCTGTCCAGCCGATGTGAGGAGGTCAAACGCCGATGCCGAACTGTACTGCAAGCGAAAGCAGACGAATTAATTGGCAGCACCCAAGCCGATTTCCTCCTCCCCGCCAATGTAGATTTCACCTTGGCTTCGGTTTAGGTGGGGGATATGCCCATGTGGCCCACCTCATCGCCGCCGAAGGCGCTTTTCTATCTTGTGTGCAACCGCATGACAGCCCGAGTAGCTTCATCGAGTCCTGGGTAAAGGGTTTCCCTCGCCACGTTTAGGAGCTGTAGTCCTTGCAATATGTCTTGCTTGCGCGCGGCAGGCACGGTGAATTTGTAGTGGTCGTACACTGGCATTTCCTTCCCGTAGCAAATATTTGTTCGAGATCGTGCACTTGGAGGAAGTCGTTGTACGTAAGGTGCCGAAGGTTGTCGAGTACGTTCCTTGCTCGTCTCAGGTGGCTGGGGCGTCGTAGTTGTTTCGCTCCTAGCCTCTGAGGAACATCTGCTCCGCTGTTGCTGCTGGACGATTGTCGCATGTGTCACCCGTGTCGGCAAACCTCCCTGGACTCGAAAAAACGGGCGCCTTGAATGAGGCGCCCGCCATTTCGTTCAGCGTCTCCTCCTTTACTCAGAAGTCGGCTGTCGTCCCCTTTGTCGCCTCGTCATCAGATTCCACCCGCTCAGGGCAGTCCTCGGCGCTGATGTCGCAACATGGCTGACAGTCAGGGACGCTTCACGGCCACGCCTGCAAGATGTGCCTTCCCCGTGCAGGCGTGCTTTGGTGAGCCGTCTCTGTTCTTACCGAGGCAGTAAAGCTGTTTGCCTGATCCGTTCAACAGTTCTGCGACTTTGCCGGCTCTCTCAGCGAGCAGTGGGTAGTTGGATACCACCCCCTAGGCGACCATGAGTTTACCTGATTCCTGCACGGCTTCGGATATGACCTGATTATTCTCTGGGCCGACCGGATCGACGCCGCGTTCTTGGACCGCGCTGGCTAGGTCTTTCTTGTTGGGAGACCGGTAGGCGAAGAGTTCCACTTCGGTCATTGTGCGGTACTTTCCGTCCTTGGCGAGCTTGATGAGCCGGCGTCTGGTCTGGCTTTTGGCCAAGAGGTCGTCTTCCTCTCGGACGGTTGCTGGATTGAACAAGACGACAACCAGGTTGCCGCGGTTGAACTCGTCGTCTTGTTCTGTGAACTCGACCCTCAGCCTGTAACGGTAAATCCCAAACTTTTTCGGATACCTTGTGATGTTCACCTTGTACCTCAGCGTCAGCAGTCTACTGGTCTGACCACGGCCGCGTAGTCAGCCCGCGATGCCGAGCAGTTCTTCGATCACCCCTTTCGAGCGCCCTGCGACCTGGGCGCTGAGTGCGAGTGCCACGCGGTTGTGCCTCTCGACGAATTCATCGGTACAGATACCAATGTCTATGGTTCCGGGCCTGTCGGAGAGTGAAATCGCAACGTCGGGGGCTACTGGGAGCCAGGCGGTCTGTCCTTGCGCAGTTTCCACGATCGTGACCCCGTGGCTGCCGATGATGAACTCGCGAGTTGGATCTTCTATTACTGCTACGTTCAATCCCAGAGGGGCTAGGAACTCCATTCCCTTGCCGGCTAGGATTGGATGATTGGCGGACGCGAAGGTCGCTCGGTGGTTTTGGGAGAGGACGTTGAAAAGTCGGTTACCAGTTGGTTCCTGAGTAGGTCCTCTCTGGAGGGCAGTTGCTGGCCTTGTTCTTCGGCGAGTTTGAAATACAGGTCCAAGTAGAGTTCAGACTTGTCCTCGCTCAGACCCGCCCTATCCTGGGATTCCCAGGCTCTGCGAGCTTGAACGACGATTATCTTCTTGCAAGTCTCTAGGTCCACGAGCGAAAGCGCCGTTGCAGCTTCCTTTGTGTCTCTCCATTCCCTTGCGGAACTGATCAACTGGCGGGCAGCGGGAGCAGCCTTGTTATCGAAATCCGCGAGGATTTTTTCATCTTTATCCGATTTCTCGGGTTCGGGATCCCCATTTACCTGACTCTGGTAGTCGGTTCTCGTGTTCGCGTCGTTCCGGAAAAATGTCTCGTCGATGCTGGAAGTCCAGATTTTGCGGGGGTCCTTGTACCCCACCCACAGCATCCCTTTTTTGCCGCTTTCCCAGGAGAAGTGCTTGAGGTGCTACACAGGAACTTGGTGGTGGCGTACAGACCGTGGAGTCATTCTGACCTACTCTTGCTTGGATGAAGAACCTAGCTCAAGTCTACCGTGGTGAGGCGAAGTTCATCAACGGCCCAGTGTCTCCAGTTGGTGATTTGGCTTGCTATTGCCTTCCCAGCGGGAAGGGTATTTCCCCTTTGGGCTGGCGGGTCATTCCTGGGACTGGAATGCCGCCCTGCGACGTGGTCCGTTGGGGGAAAAGGGGCCTCCGTCCCGGATCTAGGCGGGCTGTTTCCCCGGAAGGGACTGGCCTCTGTTTCGCCTGTGGTTCTTCCCATGTGTGGGAAAAGGCCTAAAACCGGTGGGGGGGGATCCTAAAGCGTCACTCGCGGCTGTCTTGGCCGCCGTGCGGCGGAAATTCGGGTATGTGGTGTCGGTCGTGACGCCGCCCCGTTTGTTGGTGGCGGCCGGCGTCGCCGTCAGTCGGCGACGGTTTCATCGTGCCATCGGTGGATGCTGCCGCGCCACGGCCGGGTGTCATCCTTTTGGGGCGGGCGTAAAACGAGCTTCACAACGCGTCGGCGGTGTCGATGCAGTCTCTTCAGGCCAAGGCGGGAGCCGCCATGGTCATCATCTTGTCGCTGGTGTCGGCTCGGCCAGAGGAATGGCCCAAGTCCAGGTGCTGTGGTCAACCAGTTGGGGCAGTCCAAAATGTCGGGCCAGGATGGCTGGCACGATCAGCCCAGCATTGGCCACCAGGCGGTGGTCATCAAAGGTGATTTGGATCCGGTCGGGGTCGTTGCGTGGTAGCATCTTTTGGGTGCTCCTGGTCTGGGGACGGGTTTGGTGTTTCGCAAACCATTATCCCAGATGCACAGGAGCACTTTCTTACCCCTTCAGCACGCTGCGACACTCATCTCTTCGGTGGATTGGGGCTTAAACCGCTCCCGCTTCGCGCAGCGCCGCCACTTCCGCGTCGCTATATCCCAGTAGCCCGGTCAGGACGGCTTCGGTATCCTGGCCCAGGGTTGGCGGCGGCGCGAAGTTATCGGGGCTGCCGGTCTTGATGGGGTTGCCGGCGGTGCGGTAGGCGCCGGCGACCGGATGGTTGATTTCCACCACCATGTCGCGTAGCTGCACCTGCGGGTCGGCCAGGGCCTCGCCAATGTTGTTGACCGGGCCGCCTGGCACATCGTACTTCAGCAGCAGTTGCTCCCACTCGGGGCGCGGCTTTGTCATAAATCCTGCGGTCAGGGCTTCTTCGAGCGCATCGCGGTTCTCGATGCGGCAGGGGGCGGTGGTGAAGCGTAGGTCTTCATCCATGCCCCGCAGCGCTTCGATTTCGCCGGCCATCATGCGCAGGGTCTTCATGGCGAATTCCTGGCTGGCGCAGTGAACCTGCACGTATTTGCCGTCGGAGCATTGGTAGGCGCCCACGGGCAGGTTGGACGGATGGCCGGAGCCGATGGGCTGCGGCACCTCGCCGGACACGAGGTAGAACTGCCCCAGGTGGGCTTGCAGGGCAATCTGAACGTCCAGCAGGGAGATGTCCAGGCGGCGGCCCTCGCCGGCGAACCGCCGCCCGTACAACGCGGAGGCGATGCTTAGGGCGGCCACGTAGCCGCCGACCATGTCGCCCACCGGAAAGCCCATGAACACCGGCGGCTGGCCGGGGTGGCCGGTGACGCTCATCCCGCCGCCCATGGCCTGCACGATGCCGTCGAAGCCGGGCCGCTCACGGTACGGCCCCTCTTGCCCGAAGGCCGACAGCGAGCAGGCGATGATGGACGGGTTGATTGCCTTCAACGATTCGTAGTCCAGTCCCAGGCGCTCCAGCACCGAAGGCCGGAATGCGTCGAACACCACGTCGGACACGGCTACGAGCCGGCGGCAGACTTCCCGGCCCTCCGGCGTTCGCAGGTCTATGGTTACGCTCTTCTTGTTGCGGTTGAAGTTCAGGTAATAGGCGCTCTCGCCGCCGAGGAAGTGGGGGCCGATGCGCCGCGACATATCCCCCACGCCGGGCTGCTCGATCTTGATTATCTCAGCGCCCAGGTCGCCCAGCGTCCGCGCCGCCATGGGCCCGGCGATAGCCTGCGACATTTCGAGGATGCGGACACCCTGCAACGGAGGAGTCATATTCTCTTGCCCATCTTCACTGCTTGGTGGCCTATTCCGTGGACAGGAGGGCTGCCAGCTCTCGCACGTCCTCCATTTCGTCCAGCGATTCTATGGCGGCGATGATTTGTTGCTGGCGTTCCGGGCTGATGACCGTTGCGGTAAGGACGGCGAACTTCTCTTTCATTTCGGCCCACGACAGGGCATTCTCCGGGTCGCCCTTGGGGTATCGGATGTCGCTGCGCAGGCGGCGTCCGTCGGCGGTGGAGACCTCAGCCCAGGCGCGCCACTCGCGGGGGAAGTGGGCGTCCAACTCCGGGTCGGTCACACACTTCACCCGCGGGAGGATGCGGCTTATCTCCGGGCGGTCGGGCACCCCGTCGGCGTATTCCTCCAGCGACGCGCGGCCATAGGCCAAGGCCACCGCCGCGCCGAAGGGCATAGAGAACTGCATATCCACGACTGTCTTGGGGTTGGCCTTGTCCTCTTCTGGAGACGCTATCACCTTGAAACCGCCGCTGAGTACTCCGACGGTCACTTCCTCGACGTCATCGGCCTCCAGACCATGGGTGTTGCGGATGTCTATCAGGCAGTCTATGGGTCCCTGCTTGTAACGGCAGCAAGCATGGGGCTTGATTCCCGTGCGGGTAATCAGATATTCGTCCCCCAGGTCTTGCAGCACCAGCGACATGTCGGGGTTGCCGGAATAGGCTTGCAGGAAGCCGTCGCGCCCCTCGAGGATGGTGGTGGGGCCGGTGTATCCGGAGCGGGCCAGCAGGGCCGCCCAGGAACCGCTGTGCGACGCCCAGCCGGGATGGAATCGCTTGGTCCAGGCTCCCTGCGCCAGGTATTCCATGCTGCCGGCGGTCTGGCTGCCCGCGATGCCCAGGGCGTGGATGAAGTCGTCGCCCTGCAGCCCCAGCAGCCGCCCGGCCACCACCGCAGCGCCGAAAGCCCCGCAGGTGCCGGTGGGATGGAAGCCTCGCCCGTAATGCTCGGCAGGCTGCAATGCGCGGCCCAGCCGCACGATGACGTCGTACCCCGCAACCACTGCGGCGATGAAGTCCTTGCCCGACACATGGGCCAGGTCGGCCATCGAAAGCGCGGTGGGAAAGGCCACCACGCCCGGATGCAGCGACGCCTCGTTGTTCACGTCGTCCATCTCTATGCTGTGAAAGGCGATGCCGTTGGCCATCGAAGCGTACTCCGGCAGCACTCGATAGGGCGTACCGACGACCACCGACGGCCCGGAGCGGTCCAGTCGCTGCAGCGCATCAACGACAGCGTGCGCCGAGCCGGTGGTGGAGCCGTTGAGCGTAACTGCGGCGAAGTCCAGGCACAGGTACTTGGCCCAGTCGATCACCTCCGGCGACAGATCCTCGTACTCGAGCGCCTGCGCGAAGCTGCCTAGGGCGCGGGTCATGCCGGTTTCGTTGTTGTTCTGAACCATGGCTGAGGACCTCCATCAAGTATTACAACGACGGTTCTCAAAATACTATTCGTCGTGCCCGACCAGTTCGAAATAAGGTGACATACTCGCCAAATCCAGCCCGCCTACAACCCCGACTCGTACAGGAAGTCGCCAGTGGGGTAGTTGTTGAGCAGATGGCGGGCGATGACCAGGCGCTGAATCTCGTTGGTTCCCTCGCCGATCATCATCAGCGGGGCGTCGCGGAAGTGGCGCTCCACCGTCAGGTCCTGGGTGTAGCCGTAGCCGCCGTGGATGCGCATGGCGTCGATGGCGACCTGCATACACATCTCGCTGGCGAACAGCTTGGCCATTCCTGCCTCCATGTCGGCGCGCTCGCCCCGGTCCTTCTTCTCGGCGGCGTGGAGCACCATCAGGTGGGCCGCCTGTATCTGGGTCGCCATGTTGGCCAGCATTATCTGCACGCTCTGGTGTTCTCCGATGGGCTTGCCGAAGGTTTGGCGCTGCTTGGCGTATCGCGTGGATTCTTCCAGCGCGGCCCGCGCCACACCGAGGCAGCGGGCGGCAACATTGATGCGGCCCAACTCCAGCCCGCTCATTATCTGGTAGAACCCCTTGCCCTCCTCGCCGCTGACCAGATTCCCGCCGGATACGCGGTAGTCCTCGAAGGACAGCTCGCAGGTATCCACGCCCTTGTAGCCCAGCTTCGGTATGTCCCGCACCACGTTGAAGCCCGGCCCCTTCTCGGCGATGAAGATGCTGATGCCGCGCCGGGGCGGGTCGGCGTTCGGGTCGGTCTTGGCGACCAGGGCGAAGGTGTTGCCGTGGCGCCCGTTGGTAATCAGGCTCTTGGCCCCGTTTACCACGTATTCGTCGCCTTCGCGGACGGCGCGAGTCTCGATGGCCTGGACGTCGCTGCCCGCGTTGGGCTCGGTGATGCAGATGCCGCCTCGCTTCTCGCCGGTCGCCATCAGGGGCAGGAATCGCTCCTTCTGCTCCAGTGTTCCGTGGGTCGTGATCATGTAGGCCATGATGAGGTGGGAGTTCAGTATCCCGCTCAGGCTCATCCATCCCCGGCAGATTTCCTCGATGACCAGGGCGTAGGACGTGACATCCAGCTCAAGCCCGCCGTACTCTTCGGCGATCACCGCGCCGAACAGCCCCAGCTCCTTCATCCGCTCCACCAGCTCGAAGGGGTACTCGTCGGCGTGTTCCATTTTCTGGGCGACAGGTTGGACTTCCCTGCGGACAAACTCTCTGATTGTCGCTACCATGCCGCGCTGCGCTTCAGTCAATTGAGGCAAAACCGCTCCTGAAACCGGGCTGATTTCGTGGCGGCATTTTATCACGCGCCGGACACAGCCAAGTTTGACACCTCCAAGGGCGGCGCACTAAACTCGCCTGTAACCGCGCTGCCTAACAATCATTGGCGAGTTTTTATTATGAAATGATGGCAGCCGCGTCCCCTTTCGCCTCCCAAATGCTCAATATAGTGAGGTATCGCAATGCCGGACAAGCCAGAATACATAGACCTGCTCAACGACATTCGCCTGCAGGAGCACCGGGCTGGAGTCTTCCTCAAGGCGTGGGCCGATAAGACCGAGCATCCGGGGCTGAAGGGCTGCCTTTCTCTGGTAGCCGAGCGCGAGACGAGCCACGGGGACATCTTCGACCGGCGCATTCGTGAGTTGGGCGGCGCTCCCGAGGACAAGGACGACGCCATGTTTGCCGAGCGGCTGCGCGTGGCCGGTTCGGAAATGGCCGACAAGGAAAAGATCGTCTGGATGCGCGAAGCCCAAACTCGTGTAACCCTGCCCACTGTGCGCCAGCGCTATGAAGCTGCCTCAGTTGATGAGTCTGTCGACCAGCTGACACGTTCTTTGATCAAGTGGTTCACCGAGGTGGAGGACGACTCCGGCGCCGCCATGCGGGCGGTGTACGCCGAGATCGAGCGGGAGGACTAACCGGATGAAATTCGGAGCCTTCTTCGTGGGCCAGCGCCCCCTGCTGCACGAGCAATACGCCGACGAGAGCAAGATCAATCCCAACCCGGTCAGCCGCACCGACGTCGAGGTCTACGAGGACATTCTGCGCGGCGCGGAATTGGCGGAGGAACTGGGCTTCGACTCGGTGTGGATTGCCGAGCACGCTTTCAGCGAACACAGCATCATCAGCTCGCCCCACAGCCTGCTGGCTGCCATCGCCGCCAAGACCAAGCGGGTCAAGGTGGGCGTGGCCTGCACCATAGTGCCGTGGCACGCTCCACTGCGGCTGGCGCAGGACCTGGCCACACTGGACATTATCAGCCAGGGACGCCTGATTGTCGGGGCCGGCCGCGGCTATCAGAAGCGGGAGTTCGACATCTATGGCCTGGACATCGCCGAATCCCGCGACCGTTTCATCGAGGGCATGGACATCGCTGTCAGGTCGTGGACGGAGGACACCTTCTCCTACGACGGCGACTATTTCAGCTTCCCGGAAGTGCGGGTTATTCCCAAGCCGGTGCAGCAGCCGCATCCGCCCATATTTATGGCGGTCACTCACAGCCCGGAATCGGTAGAGATTGCCGTCCGCAACCGTTGGGGGTTGTTCACCGTGGGCAGCAGTTTCTTCCCTGCTTCGCCGGACTCTGACCAGAACCTGATTAACCTCTACCGCCGGCGGATGCTGGAAGAGGGGACGGCGCCCGATGACATCGAGGTCGCCGCCGTCCGCAACGTTTATGTGGCTCCCACCGACGAGGAAGCCATCGAACTGCTCGTGCCGCGCCTGCAATGGGCTGGCGACATGGGGGACTTCCTGCGCCGCCCGCTCTCCGACGTTGTGCGGGCCTCAGGGGTGCGTGGCTATGAGCACTACATCCAAGACCCCTTTATCGAGCCGGATCTGGTGGCCGAGCGGGGCAAGGAAGGCATGGCAGCCATCGGCAGCCCCGAGAAGGTCACGGCAGCCATCAAGGAACTGGAAGAGAACCACGTCACCCACTTCATCAGCTACCTGGACGCCGGAGGCCTGTCCTACGACCAGGTGTCCGGCTCGCTGCAACTGTTCGCAGAAAAAGTGATGCCCAACTTCCGCTAAGCCCCAATCCACCGAAGAGACGAGTGTTGCGGCGTGCTGAAGGGGCAATAAGGTGCTCCTGTGCTTCTGGGATAATGGTTTGTGGAACAGGAGACCAACCAGAAACAGGGAGCACAATAGCAACTGTCTTGAAAGTCAACAGGCATGAGCGACGACTGGCTGAGTCATATCGCGCCCAGGGTAGCCATGTTTGAGCATGGCGTTGAGCATAACCAGCAGTTTGCGCATGGACGCGACCAGCGCCACTTTTTTCGGCTTACCAGCTGCCAGCAGCCTCTGGTAGAAGTCCCGGATAGCAGGGTTGTGGCGGCTGGCTACCAACGCTCCCAATATTGGGCGCCAAGGATAACAGCTCACCGGATATGGCTGGTTTTGCCAATTCAGTGATGGTGCGGTATCTGGACTATAACGATATTGGTGTGGGTGGTCATCCCAGTGACTCTATTCCCAGCGCTCTTACCATGGCCGACTATCTGGGAAGCGACGGCCAAGCTTAATATGATCAAGCAGTCGTTACGAACCCTCCGTCTTAGACCATAGATTTCAGACAGCGGTAAGGCGGGGTTAAGCCGACGCAATCCAGTCGACGGCACGTTCCCCTATCATGACAACCGTTGCATGGCTACCACCTGACCTTGTAACCCGCGGCATCACCGACGCATCGACCACCGACAACCCCTTTACTCCCTTGACGCTGCAGTATTGATCAACAACCGCCATTGGGTCTGAATCCGGGCCCATCTTGCATGTGCCGGACACATGCCTGGCTGTTCCAACGGTTTGGCGTATATAGAGATCCAAAGCGTCATCGTCGGCCAGAATGTCATCCGTTGGGTGGAGCCGGTAATCGGCCACGTCTTTATACGCATCGGATTCAAGGAATCCAATCGCCATTCGCACGCCTTCCCTCACCCGACGAATGTCGTTTGGATGCTGAAGATAGCGGTAGTTAAAGGCCGGCTGCACTGAGGGATCGGCAGACGCAAGCCTGACGTATCCTGAGCCGTCGGGTAGCCCGAGCGTGCACGAGATTCGCGCCACCCGGTCTGGGGGAACTTCACCGTTCAGGTACTTGGTCCGGAAGCCGGGGACGCGCTCCGGCCGTTCGTCAACCATTGGGGTGGTCCTCAGCAACATATCATTGGCTTCGCTGGACCCGTGGGAGGTGTAGTGTAAACAAAAGCGCGCCGCATCGGCATCAGCAGCCAGGGTCATCCCGTCTTTGACTTTAAAGGTAATCTGGGCGCTCAGGTGGTTAAATAGGTTCTGTCCCACTCCGGGAAGCTCATGAACGAGAGGTATCCCAAATTGTTGAAGTTGGTCATTGGGGCCGATTCCCGACAGCATGAGCAGGTGGGGCGACTTGATAGCCCCAGCGCTCAACACAACCCGGTCTGCTTCAACGTTGAAAATCTCGCCTCCGCTTTCTACTTCCACACCGACGGCCTTTAGATCCTTGATCAATACCTTCCTGACGAAAACCCCTCCCCTCACCGTAAGGTTAAGACGGTGGCGCATGGGATTTAGGTGAGTGATAGCAGCGCTCATCCTCCAGCCGTCCAGGTTGTTCGAGGGCCACACGCCAACGCCCGAGGGGTTCGGGCCATTGGTATCCTCGACTGCCCCATAACCCGCCTCCAAACAGGCTGCGTGGAAGGCCTTTTGGATGTCTGTCCAGGGCCCGGATTGACGACGCCTTACTGGCATCGGTCCGTCGGTTCCATGAAAATCATCCCGAATGTCGAGATCGTGCTCAGATTTTCTAAAGTAAGGCAGTACCTTGTCATAAGACCATTCATCGTTGCCCATACCAGACCAGGAGTCGAAATCCGCAGGTAACCCCCTTTGCATTGCCTGACCGTTGATGGACGACCCTCCTCCGATCACCTTGCCCTGCGCTACGTGGATCTCCCCTTGCTCCTCGGTGATCGTTCCCCGCAGGGCCCAGTTATGTTCCGAGTCTGGGGATTCTGCAAAACTTGTGTGGCCGAACTTTATCTCGTCCGGAAGATAGGCTGGATCAGGGTAATCTGGCCCGGCTTCCAGCAACAGAACGGAGGTATTCGCGTTTTCAGCCAATCTGCTGGCCAACACCGATCCGGCCGCTCCCCCACCGACGATAACAACGTCATATTTCATGGGTCCTCCTTGAATACTTCGTCATCTAACATAGGATTTCCCAGTTTTAACTGATTCCGCTGAGGATAGGACGTTCTGGGATTTCTCCAATTATAAACCGGCATTCTCCATATCGGCCGACCAGCAGGTTCCGAACGGGGTAGTTAGAGCTTATTGCCAGTCTTCGGTGCTTGTCAATCCTCTTTCGCTCCTGCGTGGGATAAGCCCGAATCCACCGAAAGGACGCGAGCGGGCTGGTCACGCAAGGGATGAGAAGCGTGGGTGATGGCTGCAGTACCCTGACCCCGCCGGATTTGGGCGAACGCGGGTCGAGACAGCTATGCCAGGGGGATGCTGACGGCTCGCGAGTGGCCGCGGAGGGCGAGATCACCAGGGCGGATGGCAACCGGAGATACGCGGAGCCCAGCCTGATGCGGGCCTGCCAGGCGGTTGGATGGTCTGGAGGAAGGGTCGGACGCAGAAGGCGGCGTCAGGAAGGGAGCGGCAGGGCGCGCAATCGGGTGAGGGCGCGACTGAACTGGTTTTCCCAGGGCCAGCGCTGGGGAAGATGCAGCGTGAGGCGGCGGGCCTTGCGGGTGAGCCGTCCGGCCAAGGAGAAGAAGCGCCGCCGGAGGGTCTTGGTGGTAAGGATCTGCTCACCCAGACCGATGCGCGCCGTCCAGCGAGACAGATTGTGGGCGATGGCTTGGACGGCCAGCCAGGCGGCGTTGGCGGGAAAGCGTCCCGAGGGGAGATGGTTGAGCCCCACGTCGTACTTCAGGTCGCGGATGGCGTTCTCGACCTCGGCATGTCGGCGATGATCGGCCTCGAGATCCAGGGTGTCGCCCTCGCGGTCGGTGATGAAGGCATGATAGCTGCAGTTGGCGAACAGGGCCAGCTGGGAGCTTGGGGTGGGCTGCACCCGGCGGACGATGAGTCGCGCCGGCGCGGCGTCGAGCTCACTCTGAAAAGGCGTGTAGGTGGTCTCGGCCACGTCGGCAGCGCCGTCCATCCAGTAGGAGATGGGCGTCCAGTCCTTCTCGGGTATGGGCTCGATGATATTGCGCAGCCGGGCGTGCTGGCGGACGGTGATGGAGAAGCGGACATCCAGCTTGCGGCAGACGGCGACTATGGCGTGGGAGTAGAAGCCGCTGTCGGCCCGCACGATAAGTTGTCCGGTGGCTCCGGCGTAGCGCACTCGGCACACCGTCTCCCGCAGGAAGTGGGCCGCGCTCCGAGCGGTGTTGGACCGGCCCTGGCGCAGCCTTGCCATCAGCACGTCGCCGGTGTCCGCGGCGACAGCCAGCAGTGGGTGATAGCCCCGCTGGCCGGTGTAACCATGGTGGCGGGCCCCTTCCTTGCCCAGTCCATAGGTCTCGCAGACGGTGGAATCAAGATCAATGGTCAACGGCTCGTCTTCAGGCCCGGCCCCAGCGGCCCAGGCACGGGCCAGCAGCTCTCGGCTCACCCGGTCCAACTGGCGGACATGGCCCCACCGGAAGCTGCGCAGAAATGTCCCCAGCGTGGATGGCGCTTTGACCACGCAGCCGATGGCGCTGGCCGTCCCGCCGGTGCGCAGCACGTCGGCGTCGTCGATGCAGTCGCCGCCAGCCAGCGCGGATGCCACCAGCGTCAGCAGCTTGTCCCCTGGGTTCACCCGACCCGGCGCATCTCTCAGGTCAACGTGGTTGTCGACGAGTTCACCTAGACCCAGGCACTGGGCCAGGGTGACCGTCAAAATCAGCCCAGCGCTGGCTATCAGGCGGTGGTCGTCGAAGGCGATTTGGATGTGGTCGGGGCCGTTGCGTGGTAGCATCTGTTGGGTGCTCCCCATTTCTGGCTGGTTTCTTGTGTCAAAAACCATTATCCTCGAAGCCGGGAGCACTTTCCCATCCCCTCAGCACGCTGGCACATTCACCCTTTCGGTGGATTGGGGCTAAGCTGGAGTTTACGCAATTTTGGGCGCCATGAGCGATGACGATTGAGAATGGATGATAGGGGCACCCGGGAGTTCTCAAATATCTGGGGTCACTGTGGGCAGTGAAAAACCTTCCGGCACCTGCCACATGTGGTGCCGCCCCAGAGCGGGGACATCCATTGCTCTTTGTAGATTTTGCGTAAAGTCGAACTGATCTCCGCTTTTCAAGTCGACGACGTATGACATCATTGGCTTGATTTTTTTGCCGGACGCTGACGTGGATCGATAGACGTCACCGAAAGCGAATTCTCTGCTCCTGCCGACGATTCTGATCCGTCCCCGGTGCACCCCCTTTCGTTACATTCCTCTTCGTCGGCTTCCCGCTCCCCGTGGAACAACCCGGCAGGGCTGAGGTATCTCGGAGGCACATGGGGACTCAGGCTATTGTAGAACGGGAAGCAGTCCCCCAATCTCTAGAGGCCGCATCGTCCTCGCTCAACCCACAGGCTGGAAGTGCCCGTGTGCTCTTTGGATCAACCAAATGCGCTTGATTGACATAGCGCAAGGAAGGCATTACTTTTCCGACAATCAACGTCACTGCGTCTCCCACAAACAGCGGGACCGGGATTGGTGGAAGTGGAACCCGGGCTGGCGGGATTGGAGTTACAATACAACGCAAGAAGGCAGAGTATGGTCCCCAATTGGGGTCACGTCTGTCTGGTCTGCGACGACTTCTTCTGAGGCCACCCCATGGGCCGTTCCAAGGTGCCAAACTGCCGGTGTCACGGTCCTAGCCCAACCTGTGCCGCGGTGTTCAAATAGAAAGGAGCGAGCAGTGCCTTACGCCAACATAGACGGAGCGAGCAGTGCCTTACGCCAACATAGACGGAGTGAACCTGTATTACGAGGAGTATGGCGCCGGCCCCACGGTCATGCTGACGCCGGGCGGACGGGTGGACCACAACGGCCTGCGTCCCATGGCTGCCCTGCTGTCGACCCATTGCCGTGTCATCATCCACGACCGCCGCAACTGCGGCAAGTCCGACGTGGTGATCAGTGGTGAGCTTTCCGAGCAGCACCTTTGGGCTGAGGAGATGGCGGCTCTGCTGAAATACCTGGGCGCTGCCCCGGCTTACTTGGCCGGAGGGTCCGCCGGTTCGCGCACTTCCCTGACGGTGTCGGTTCGGCACCCGGAGGTGGTCAAGGGTGTATTTGTTTGGGAAGTCTCCGGCGGGCCGAGGAGCGCTGAACTGATGTCCCCCGGCTACTACGGACAGTACATCGAGGCCGCCGAGCGGGGCGGGATGCCCGCCGTAGCCGCTACCGAGTTTTTCGAGCAGCGCATCCGGGACAACGCTGACAACCGGGAACGGATCCTTTCCATGGATCCCGAGGAGTTCTGTTCGGTGATGCGCTGCTGGCGGGACCAGTTCTCCCAACCCAACCCGGTGGGAGACCTAACTGAGGAGCAGCTGAAGTCCATCACATGCCCTGTGCTGGCCTTCGAGGGCAACACACCGGACGACGTTCACCACAAGTCTGCCGCAGAGAACGTGAAGCGACTGGTACCCCACGCCGAGCTGCGCCCGTCGGCGTGGACCCACGAGGAATGGGCGGTCATCGGTCAACACGACAACACCTTCCCAGGCATCGCCGCCACCAACCGCTACCACATGAAGTCCACTCTCTACGCCGCACAACTGCTGGAGTTCATCACCAAGGTCGAATCTCAACAGTCTTCAGCCGCGGCCTGACCGTATCCTGTGCAGACAAAAACGGAGGAACAAGATGGGAACCTTCAGACTTTACTCTGGCGATGACGGCCAGTCCCACATTGAGACCATTGACCTGGACCAGACACCTGATTGGAAAAGCGCCCAGGCTGCCACCGCCGTCAGCTTCAGTGAAGGCCCGGCCGGTCGCTTCTCCGACTGGCACACGGCGCCGCGCCGCCAGTTTGTCATTATCCTGTCCGGGCAACTGGAGATCGGCCTGGGCGACGGCTCCAAGCACGTATTCGGCCCTGGCGACGCCCGCCTGGTGGAGGATACCACCGGCCAAGGTCACACAACCGCTACACACGGCGACCAGGCTTGCGTCACCTGCACCATCCCCTTGACCAACCAGTAACCAACGCTGCTCGAGCAGCAGCCTTTGAAGTGGGAAGCCTGTCCGCATGGCATTGGTCACCACGGCCCGACCTCGTTGCTGCGGTTGCCGGGATGGCAGGAAGGCCGGCCGACGGAATCGATGCGGTCCCTCGTCGATTGCGCCGGCTTGGTTCCAGGATTGATGGACGCTCCGGAATTGGAACCAGCCGATTTGACGGGATCGGCGCCGTTCCCGAGCCTGTGGTCATTGACCAGTGGTGACAATTATCTCCGGGATCACCACCTCCCACCGCTCACTGTTGAAGAACCTTTGGTATCGGCTTTCAGACTTTGACGCGTCCCAATTGGCGATGGCAAGCGTCGTGGCCGTGACTTCGTCTACCCCGTCAGGGGCCCCAAACGATTGCACTAGCCTCCCCACCGTAACTCCGTCCATAGTTGCCAACTCCCATGGGATCTTTTCGGTCCTCACGCGCAGCGGGTCGCCCGACGACAACCCGGCGACAGCCCTGTGGATCGGGTCTTTGGGTCCCTTGCGTCCTGCGAAACTCAGTTGCACGTCGCGAAGACTGAGATGGAGGTATTGTGTCTTCATTTCTTGCTGAGAAGGAGGAAGGCGGCCTGGTTCTGCGCATTGCCTCATCTAAAGGGTCACCCAATGCGAGTGGTTGCCTCAACTAAAATGCTACCGAAACATCGGGAGGCAGCCACGTGGACGGAGGGCTCAGTAGGATGGCAAAGCGTGAATTGCTGGCAACAATACGGGACCGTTACCTGGCGTCGTCCAAGAAGGACAAGAGCCGGATCCTTGACGAGTTAATCGCGGTGACCGGTCACGACCGCAAGCATGGGATCAAGCTGTTGGGGCAATCTGATGACGGTGGAGATAAACCGCCCACCGTGAGAGGCCGGCGCGTCTACGATGAAGCGGTACGAGAGGCGGTGATCGTGGTCTGGAAGGCCGCCGACCGCATTTGTGGGAAGCGCCTGAAGGCGGCCCTGCCCCATCTGGCGGAGCCCATGCAGCGTGATGGGCAGCTGGGTTTGGATCCAGAAGCGCGTGCACGGTTGCTGTCCGCCAGCGCGGCCGCCCTCGATCTGTTTGGCGAGAGTGTCGGTCTTTTCGGCGGCAACCCATCCGGATAGAGCGCAGAAGTAGAAGCGAGCATCGTACTGCTCCGCGTGTAGGGGGATATGGTCGAATACCTTCGGGTCCGGAATCGCGCGGTCGGTTAGTCCAGCGGAGCCTAGATGTGCTCCGACCTTCATCGTCGGGTGACCCGACCTACATTTCACCCACTGACGCACCGCCTCGGCGACGCGGCGAGGTGAAGAGAGCACAACTGCCGGAGTGCTTGGCGCGAGAAAGTCTGACGCATCCGCTAGGGGGTGTCGTCAAAACAGTGAGAGGGTGGTAAATTGCCGGTAACAGGGAGAGTGTGGAAGGTGGGGAGTATGACGGCAGCGCACCGGCGCCACGATATGACAGACGGTGTTTGGGAGCGGCTGAGGCTGTACCTGCCCGGGGGAGCAGGCAAGAGAGGTCGGCCGGCCCATGACAACCGGCGGTTTATCGACGCCGTTTGCTGGGTTCTGCGCACCGGCGCTCCCTGGCGCGATTTGCCCCCGGACTACGGAGACTGGAAGAACACCCACCGCCGCTTCTGCCGCTGGCGGGACCGGGGTGTGTGGGCCGGACTGTTGGAGGAAGTGATGGATGACCCTGATTTCGAGTGCCTGATTTCGAGTGGCTGATGATAGACGCCAGCTACATCAAGGCCCATCCCCACAGTGCCGGCGCTCGGGGCGGAAATCAGGCTATTGCCCGCACCAAAGGGGGCTGAACAGCAAGTTGCACCTGGCGGTGGACGCCCACGGAATGCCGGTAAGGCTGGCGGTTACTGGAGGCACGGTGGCCGACTGCTCTTTGGCGTTGCCCCTGATCGAGGGTATAGAGGCGGAGTGTCTGCTGGCGGACAAAGCCTATGACACCAATGAAATCATAGCCACCGCTCGGGCATCGGGAATGAACCCAGTGATACCGCCCAAAAGCAACCGGAGAGAAAAGCGGGACTACGACCAGGCACTGTACAAGTTGCGGCACTTGGTGGAGAACGGATTCTTGGACTTCAAGCAGTGGCGCGGAGTGGCGACCCGTTATGCCAAGAGAGCGGCGTCATACCTGGCCATTTGCCAACTCCGGGCAGTGATGATCTGGAGCAAACTCTTTTGACGACGCCCCCTAGGGCTGTGAATGCCTGCTTTGGGTATAATTAATAATGCCGAGGCGGAATGACCGCGTCAGCGCTATCGGGTGCCGGTACGTGGGTTCAAATCCCATCCTCCCACCTCACGTGGAAGTAGCCCAGTTAGGAGCAGGCAACACCACGATGCGCGCGTCGGCGGGAGCGATACCCGCCCTCGGCAACATCCAGGCACCGACTCGAGGACCCACGAAATGACCGGCACAAGCTTGGCCACCAGCGGCCGCGGAGGTAGGCCTCCCCTATTTGCGGAGCACACCTACGACGTGGACGCGGCACAGCACTTTCTGGCTGACCACGCCGAACGAGTGATCGTCGCCTTTGACCACAACGCCACGGATCCTGGCGTGTTCATCTACACGGAAACGCCGGACGGGGTCCTCTCGCCAGGTGACTACTATCTCTGGCCCCTGTTACATGAGACGTCTGAACGCATCAAGCGGGAACTTCGGGAAATCGTCGAATCTGAGGAGCGGTCCCGCGTCTACTATGGCCGTCGTCGCATGGATAAGTGGAGCCGGAGATTGCCGCTGCTCACGACCCTGATCCGGATCCGGAAGGCGACGGTACAGGCTCTATGCGCATGGGATTTGACCAACAGCCGGCCTGATGCACTGATGGTCATCAACACCAACCGCGACCTGACCGGCCTGACTGCCAAACAAACGGGGGAATCGTAGCGCCGGGCCAAGAGATGTCATGGTCAGCAATTCTATGACGACATCGCTCCAGCCCGATGCCAAGGCGTGCTGGGGTGTGCCGTGGTGGACATGCACTCAGGCGTTGGCGTGCTCCCCGTCGAAGCGGTGTGTCTTCTAGTACTCAGTCAACGTTGGAAGGGCAGGGGTAAAACCGCTGCAGTTTGTTTCGGGCGTCCTGGGTGCTGAACCGCCAGTTGATGGTGGCGCCCGCGGCGTTGCGTTGGGTCTCGTAGGCCGTGATGTGGAGTTGCAGGGCGTCGGCGTCCGGGTTCCTCCCTTTGAGACAAGCCCGGGTCAACACGCTGAATTCAATCTCCGCCATATTCAGCCAACTGGCGTGCTTGGGAGTGTGGTGAAACTCCAAACGCCGCACGATGCGCCGCGCCTCAGCAGCCGGAAAGGTCTCGTAGAGCGAAGCCATGCGGTGGGTGTTCAGGTTGTCGAGAACCACCCGTACGACTGTGGTGTGGGGGTAGGCCACATCCACCAGCTACTGCATCTGGTGAGCGAAGTCCTGCATGGTACGGCGTTCGGTGATGGCTATGTGGCGCCAGCCGGCCTGAGGTTCACAGGTCAGGAAGAGATTGCGGGTGCCGCCGCGCCGGTACTCGTAGTCCTGGCGTCGGGGGCGTCCCGGTTGGGCGGGCAGCGGCGGTCGGGTATCGGCCAGCAGTTGGGTGGAGGTCTCGTCGAAGCACACCACGGGCTGGTCTGGGTCGTGAGGTTCGGCGTAGAGGTCCAGCACGTCCTCCATCGCCGCCACGAACTCTCCGTTCACCTTGGGGATGCACCACTGTTGCTTCCGCCACGGCTGGAGGATGTTTTTTTGAGCCGCAGACGCACCGTCTCGTATGACAACGATTCCACCAATCCCAACTCCACCACCCGGTCGGCCAGCAACCGCAGGGTCCAGTGGTCATGGCCCTCGGGCGCATCACTGCACGCCAAGGCAATCAGGTGGGCTTCACCTTTGTCGTCCAGCTTACGATACCGGTTGGCTTGGGGATGGTCGTGCAGCACACCGTCCAATCCTTCCTCGGCGTACCGCCGTTTGGTGCGCAACACCGTGCGCGGCGAGGTGTCCAGGGCTGCTGCCACCTGGCTCGCGCTCCATCCTTCGTCAGTCCGGAGCAAGATGCGCGCCCGAGTGATTACCCCTGCGGAATGCTGGCCGCTTCGGATCAATTGCCGGAGCCGTTCCTGCTCCTCCGAAGTCAACTGTACCCTGTATTTCTCCTGAACCATGGCTGCCGCACCTCCTGCACTGTCGTTCCCCAGTCAGTGTAGGCATTTTGCTCCGCATCAACTCACTTACGCCAATACATGTTTGACTGAGTACTAGTGTATTGGGGTGCCTGACGGTGCTGGTGGCCTTGGCGGTCCATCGTCTGACATTCAGGGCACTGGTCGGCGAGCTTCCCGTCGTGCAGCAGCATCTTGTCGTTTCCGCACTCGGGGATCCGCTCCATGATTTCCAGTGGCCGTGTGGCTGGGCCACATACCCTGGGCCGGTCGCCATTGACCCCTGCCGGTGCTCACGGTGCTGGAGCCTTCGGCACGCTACTCGCAGCAGCGGGGACGACGGCACAAAAAGCTCACCGACTGGACCAGGCAGATGGTCCTGCAACTGCGGCGCTGGTTACCCCGCCGACCTGCGGTGCTGGAGCATGTAGGCTCTCTCGTTGAGACGCGCCGGGTTACGGGCGGCGGGTCGTTCTGAAACCCGCTTGGGCGTCTCCCCGGAAACAGCTTCCAGGCGAGGGTTGGTAATCTGGCTCGCGGTTTTCCTTGCTCAGAACCGGTAGCCCGCGGTCGGGAACTGTGCTTCCGGTGGATGTATCACTTTGGCGGATGTTGCGTGAGACCCATCCGAATTTCGTTGCGAGTTCAGAGTGGAGGTTATGGGTGACATTTTGGTCGATGTGGTCAAGGGAACACTGTCAATGATCGGAATTGCGGAAGTCCCGATTTCAGACGGGCCCGCCTGTAGCAGTGACGTTCGTGTTGGGTTGGAATGGCTGAACGGGCACGAAAACTCGCCCGCGCCTTTATGAATACGCGAGCGCCCGGGCCGAGACTTATTGACGTCGGCCCGAGGATTCGGACCCATGGGGTTTGAGGTTAGAACATCTGAATCTGCCGCTTTTCCAACTCTTCTTGAAGGCGCTTCTTCTCTGCCCGCGGGGACTCGGGTTCGGGTTCTCGTGGTGCAACTTTTGTCCTCGTGTGTTTCGGTGTGATCGCTGGAGATTGTACGGTGCCTGTCCTTTTGCGTTGCGGCTTGGCGGCTCTTTGTTGCGACGCTCTTACGGTCTTCCCGTTGCGGGTCAATATTTTGCGATTGTTGGAAGTCGGACGGTTGTAAGTCCGTGTAGGATAATCTGGCAGTTCGATATCAACTTCGAAAATTCTCCCTATTGGACCCCCTGCTTGAGCAAGGACTATGAAGCATTGTGTGAAACCACCGAAACCTGGATTTACATCGCAATGACCGGCCTCACCCTGCGCAGACTGGCCTGCCTTCCCCATTTTCAGACACCCTCTTAGAGCCTATCCTAAAAACCAGCGGAAACTCGCAGGGGTGGTGAAAGGGGGAAAAGCTGGGGTTGAAGCCAGACTTGTGGAATGACGAAAGCGAAAGACCCCAAGCCATCTCGACCCAAGCGTGCTGGCCCGTCCACCGCAGCCAACCCCTCCACCAGTTCCTTTCAGATATCCGACGAGTTGTGGGAGGTGTTGGCCCCACTGCTTCCCCAGCGGGTGAACACTCATCCTTTGGGCGGCGGTCGGCCTCGGGTCCCAGACCGGACTTGCGCCAACGGCATCTTCTTCGTGCTGCGCACCGGCTGCCAGTGGAAGGCGTTGGATGCCACGGGCATTTGCTCCGGCTCCACCGCCCATCTGCGCTTTCAGGAGTGGGTTGCCGCTGGGGTGTTTCCGGAGCTATGGCGGGTGGGACTGGAACGCTATGACGAACTGAAGGGGCTGGACTGGAGTTGGCTGAGCCTGGATGGGGCCATGAACAAGTCCCCATTGGGCGGGGGGGGGGGAACCGGCCCCAACCCCACGGACCGAGGTAAGCGGGGCGTCAAACGCAGTCTGTTGACCGAAGCCCAGGGTATCCCCGTAGGTCTGGCGGTGGACGGGGCCAACCGCCACGACATGAAGCTGGTGCGGGCCACGGTGAACAGCGTGGCGGTGCCCCGACCGACGCCCACTCCGGAGCATCCCCAAGGGCTGTGCCTGGACAAGGGCTATGACTTCGCCGAGGTGCGCCGCACTCTGGACGAGTTCGGCTTCACCGCCCACATCCGCAGCCGGGGCGAAGAGGCTCAGGCCATCAAAAGGGAGGCTGGGTTCAAAGCCCGCCGCTGGGTGGTGGAACGCACGCACAGTTGGCTGAACCGTTTCCGGCGCATCCTGGTCCGTTGGGACAAATCCCCGGACAACTACATCGCCTTTCTTCATTTCGCCTGCGCCCTCATCGCCCTCAGAGCCGCAGGGTTATTAGGATAGGCTCTAAGAGCCTGTCTACGATCTTTTGAGGATTAGCACCATGAAGGCAAGCACCACCATTTGCAGGCTGGTATTGAGCTTCCTTTCACAGTTCTTCCAGAGTCGGCGGCACTTTTCCAGCCAGGCGAAAGATCGCTCCACCACCCATCGCTTTGGAAGCACCACGAAGGTGTGCAGTTCGTTGCGTTTCACCACTGCCACTGCGGCTCCCAACCGGCTTTGCACCGCAGCGGCAAAGGGCTTCCCGGTGTAACCCCCGTCGACCAGCACCTTCTGGACCTGGCTGAGGTCGGCCCGGTTTTCGTCAAACATCACCAAAGCCCCAGCCCGGTCGGCAACATTGGCGGTAGTCACGTGTATCGCATGGGGCAATCCTTGCGTGTCCACCGCGATGTGACGCTTGATTCCGGACACCTTCTTGCCCGCGTCATAGCCCTTGCTATCGGCACTGTCCGGGTTCTTGACGCTCTGGGAGTCCACGATGCAGAAGCTGGTCTGCTCTTTCCGTCCATTGCTTTGCCGGACCGCGCCAACCGATTTTTTTAAGGACTTGCTCCAGAATGGATTCTTTCGCCGGGCCAGGCTGCTCGCTCCATTGCCGGAAATACTGGTAGCAAGTGCGCCAATTGGGGAAGTCTGCGGGCAGCATTCGCCACTGGCACCCGCTTTTCAAGAGGTACAGCACGCCGCAGCAAACGTCATATAAATCCACGGTGCGGGGCTTGGTCCGACGGCGAGCCGACTCCAACACGGGCAGAATCCGGGCGAATTGCTTCCGGCTGATGTCGCTGGGATAGGAATGAGACATGATTACCCCTCCCCTGATAATAGTCTCAACTTAACCTATTTCAGAGATCGTAGACAGGTTCTAAGAGGGTGTGTAAAAAGGCGTACTGCGTGCTAGTCGGCGGAGCATGAGCCCAGTCATGGCGATGTACAACCAGGTTTCGGTGGTCTCGCACAACGCTTCATAGTCCTTGCTCAACCGCCGTTGCAGGTTCAGCCATCCGAAGGTCCGTTCCACCACCCACCGTCGGGGCAACACCTGGAAGGTGTGCTGCTGAGCGGGACGGCGCACCAGTTCCAGGCTCCAACCGCCCACCGTTCTGGCCCACTCCACCAGCTTGCCACCGTCGGCCCCGTCGGCCCAGATCACTTGCAGCCGATCGTAGCGACCCACCAAATGCTGCAGCACCAACCGTGCTCCGGCTCGGTCCTGTATGTCGGCGGGATGCACTGCCACCGCCAGCAGCAGTCCCAGGGTATCGACCACAATATGACGTTTGCGGCCCTTTACCTTCTTTCCCGCGTCATAGCCTCTGGGCCCCCTTTTTCGGTGGTCTTCACCGACTGGCTGTCAATCACCGCAGCGCTGGGGCTGGCCGGGCGTTCCTCAGCCTGTCGCACGCTGGCGTGCAGCGTGTCGTTGGCCCGTTGCCAAGTACCGTCCCTACGCCAGGTACGGAAGTAGTGGAAGACGATGCGCCAGGGTGGCAGGTCGTGAGGCAACATCCGCCAGGAGCAGCCGGTGCGGAGCACGTAGCGCATGGCGTTCACTATTTCCCGGCGTGGATACTTGACGGGTCGACCACCAGGTTTGGGCGGCGTCAACAGGGGTTCCAGCAGTTGCCACTCTCGGTCGCTGAGGTCGCTGGGATAAGCTGGTCTCTTCATGCCGCAACACTACGCCCAACCCGCAATCCCCGCCTGCATTCCTCTATACCAATTGAACCCTTTTTGGACACCCTCTTAGACCGGACCCGGATGCGGATAGGGGATCCGGGCTAGTGTAACGGCCCCGACTCGCGCCGCGTTCTGTCAGCGTCCCCCGGTTGTTGCAGGAAGCGAATGCGGGCCTGCTGTAGGTTCCCTTGCGTCAACTCGTCGTCGGGGTCCAATCGGTTAGCCCGCTCCAAGTCCTCTACGGCCTGCCTGTATTCACCCAGGCAGAAACGGGCGTAACCACGACAGTTGTAGGCCGCGGCGTAATCCGGAGCCATGAAGATGGCCCGGTCGAAGTCAGCGATAGCCCGCCGGTGGTCGTCCATCAGTCCCCAGGTCATGCCGCGGTGAAACCAGGCATCGGCCCGGCGCGGATCTATGCTGAGGGCCTGCTCAAATTCCGCCATCGCATGGGCAAAGTGCTCCTGACGCCTGTAATCAACTCCCCGGTGGATGTGTTCCTGCACGCGGTCATCGTCACGGCCGGTTTCCGCCGGCTGGTGATCAACGTTCGGTCCAGGCAGGGGTACCTGGTGCGTAATCGGCTCTGCGACAATGGCAGACGGTTGTGATTCAGCCGGCCCGGCCGCCGGTTCCGGATCCGCTTCCGGCGCGGGTGCGGCATCAGCCGAGGCGGCCGCCTCGGGCGGTGTCGCTCCGTAACGTCTGAGGCGGAGGCGGTGTTTGGCGCCGTCGATTCGTTTCGCTTCATCGATGGCGCCGACGGCTCCCAAAAGCCGACCGATGGAGTCCAGAGCGCGGTCCAGGTCGTCGTCGTCGAAGGCCTCCTGGTGCGCCCAGCGGTTGCGGGTTTCGCGTATTTCGGACACCAGGCTGCGTTCAACGGGACCGAGATGGTCGCGGAACACGTCATTCCAGGCCATGACCATAACGCGAAGGGTCACCGCCACATCGCCGGTAATTTCGCCGATTGCTTCCTCGGCCTGCGGATCATAACGCCCCGACGCCACCGCCTCGTTCATCTTGCCGGCCACGTAGGGCCCGAGTCCCTCGGTCAGCAGTCGCAGGGCGTTTCCGACCAGGCTGTGGTTGTTGTAGGGCGAGGTGGTAGTCATCAGGGTTCGGTGCAGATGGCGGCAAACGGCCAGCGGGAAACCAACTTCCACGGAAATCAGAAATCTCAATTCCTCCAAGCGAACATAGCACGAAGAAACCGGAGCGCGTCGCGTAAAGCCAGCGCGATTTTGACGCATTGATAAAGACCCCCTCCGTCACGGAGAGGGCCTTCTTGAGTGCGTCGTGTGGTGAGGTCAGCCGTCTGCGCTACTCCTCGTCTCCGTACTGCGCCTTCAGCATCTCCGCCACAACACGGTCGGCGAAAATGGTGGCGGAATATCACGTGCGACGGGCGATACCTGTCCACTATCAAGGAACAAAATTCTGATCGCCTCGAGTGCATCGTTGCCCATCGAAAGCGACAGATCAAAAGGCCATCCTGCGTACCGTCTAGCGCGGGTCAAACCCCAACTCTTTTGCTTGACCGAAGTCACGGGCAGATTCAACAGCGTAACCGAGTTGGTCCAGAGAGACCCCACGATCATAATAAAATATGTGCCGATCCGGAATTAGAGCTACGGCCTGGTTTAGGCATTCTAGCGCCGCGCTATGATTTCCTTTGCGACGGTAAGCCATTCCCTTGTGATAGTGTGCCTCCCCGTGATTCGGATTCAATGAGATAGCGGCTTCATAGTCCATCATTGCTCGGTAATACATACCGAGACATGCAAAAGCCAAACCTCGGTAGAAGTATGTTTCAGGATCATTGGGGCTCAAATTCACAGCACGCGTCAGCTGTTGGATCGCCGTTTCGTATCGTCCAGTATCAAAAGAGCCTATACCACCGATCGCCTGCCCTTCCGGGTCGCCCGGTTTCACGTAGAGGCCATTCTCTTCTACCCGGTCATCGTGTACGCTCCTCGTTTTCAGTCCATAAGCAATCGCCCGATTACTGTAGAGGAGTTTTTCTTGCGGGTCTTTTTCAATCGCCTGATCAAAGTCATTGATAGCGGCATCGTATTGTCCTTGATCCGCTAATGCCATTCCCTTATTATTGAATATCGATGCGTCATCAATTCCCAATTCTAGTGCTTTATCGTAATCCGCAATAGCTAGGTCATATTCTTCAACCATAGACCACACGTTCCCTCTCATGAAATGACCAAACGCGTCGTCAGGATTACTATGCACGACGCGATCGAAATCCTCTATCGCCGCGCCGTATTGCATTTTTTCAACATAAGCCGCTCCGCGGATTCGATAGATGTCCGGATCGCCATTATTAAGACGTATAAATGCATTGCAGTCATCAATTGCCAAATCATATTCGCCTTGTTGAAAATGTACCTCCGCTCGAACAAAATAACCAATTGCATCCGCCGGATTTATGTCTATAACCTTGGTGTAATCATCCACGGCAGCGTGGTAAGCGTTTTTTCCCAGATACGCTCGCCCTCTGACCCGATAAGCATGTATGTCGTCCGGATTGATGCGAATTGATTCGTTACAATCTATTATCTCCAGATCGTACGCTTGCCTAGCGACGTGAGCCTCCGCACGAATGTGATACGCGTGTTCGTCGTTCGGGGTTAGCCGAATCACCTGATCATAGTCGTGTATCGCGAGATCGTACTCTTCGAGTTCCATGTAACTGTTCGCCCGTGCATGGTGGCTATGCACGTCGTCAGGATCTATGGTTATTAATGTACTGAAATCTTCGACGGCGGATGTATTATTACCATTACGGCTGTAAGCAAGCGCCCGGACTCCGATCGCGTGAGAGTCCGACGGATCGATCCGGATCGACGTGTCGCAATCAATGATCGCTGCCGCGTAATCTCCAACCGCCATGCGAGCGAGTGCTCGGACGTGATGATAATGCCCGTTGTGCGGGTCAAGTTCAATCGCTTTGTCGTAATCAGATATGGCAGATTCGTAGTCGATATTTTTGGCGTGTGCCCTACCCCTACCGAAATAAGCAAATGCATCTTCGGGCCATCGGCCAATCACGCCGTCATAGATACGAACAGCTTGATCGTGTTGTTCTTGGTAACCAAATATCGCTGCCTGTACATGATATGCATGGATGTCGTCTGGATTGAGCTGCATAGCTTGTGCGACATCCACCATCGCCGTATCGTAGTCTTCTGTATTCACGTGTATGATTGCACGTATGCGGAACCCAGAAGGGTCTTGAGGGTTGAGTTGCAAAGCATGGTTCACATCAACTAACGCGTCATCGTAATCGCCTTTCTGAGCATAAGCCCGTCCGCGAGCTAGGTGGTAAATGGTATGTTCAGGTTCGATTTCAATGGCCTTGGCAAAACATGCAATCGCCTCATCATATTTACGCTCTTCCAAGTACGTATTGCCCTGATCGTAGTTCGTGCTTGCGCCGGCTTGCTTATGGCCAAAGGTCCTATCCGAGTTCGGAGAGCTTGCCTCGCTGCTACCGGAATCTAAACCTGTTCGCGGCACCACGTTAAGCATCGTTTTGCGCAACATTTCTGCAAAATCATCGCTGGCAATCCCTTCGGGCAACTGCAAAATTATTTGGCTTGCACTTCCCTGTGAACCAGTGTGCTCTTGACTGTAAATTAGACGACCAACGGAACGATACATGTGTGTGACGGAGTCCGCTTGGACCTTGGCCGAAACTGCATTCAGCAAACGCACCATGACACCCAAATAGTGATGAATGTCCTCGTCGCTATAAGTACCCTGATGTGCCCACGGCTCATTCCTGAGATTGAACAATTCGGAAGCCCAGCTTCTCCCGTTATGCCCCAATTCAGCGAAATGGGATTCCCAGATACCGCTAGCCACCATCTTCTTCAGAATGACGTGCACGTCACGGCTCCCCTGGAAGGTTTGGTCCTCCGTTTTATGGAACACATACGGACCAAGGCCTTCACCGAGGGAACGCCAGGCCTCATTCAGGAGACCTTCTGCCATTAGATGAGCTTCGGTGTGTTGCTGCGCAGCCATAGTGATCATCCCACGAACAAACAATTAGATGCCGTAGCTCTCCGACGACAAATGGTAGGCCACTTGCTAACGATGGTCAGCAATCTAGTCCTCGTCCCCGTACTGCTCCTTCAGCATCTCCACCACCGCCGGGTCGGCCAGCGTGGTGGTGTCTCCCAGCGCGCGGCCCTCGGCCACGTCGCGCAGGAGCCGGCGCATGATCTTGCCGCTGCGGGTCTTGGGCAGCTCGGCGGCGAAGTAAATGTCGTCGGGGCGAGCCATGGAACCGATCTTGCCGGCGACGTGCTGCTTCAGCTCGGCGATGACATCATCGGAGCCGGTCACCTGGTCCTTCAGGGTCACGAAGGCTACGATGGCCTGGCCTTTCACCTCGTGGCTGCGCCCGATGCACGCCGCCTCGGCGACCTTCAGGTTGTCCACCAACGCCGACTCCACCTCCATCGTGCTGATGCGGTGGGCCGACACGTTGATCACGTCGTCCACCCTGCCCAGCAGCCAGAAGTAAGATTCCTCGTCCAGCTTCGCGCCGTCGCTGGTGAAGTAAATTCCCTCGTAGTTGGACCAGTACTGCTGCACGAACCGTTCGGGGTCGCCGTAGATGCCCCGCAGCATGCTGGGCCACGGCTTGCGAACGACTAGGTACCCGCCGCCGCCCGGGCCGATCTCGTTGCCCTGCTCGTCCAGGATGGCCGCGTCGATGCCGGGGAAGGGTTGCGTCGCAGAACCGGGCTTCAGCGTCGTGATGCCAGGCAGGGCGGAGATCATCACCGATCCGGTCTCCGTCTGCCACCAGGTGTCCACCACCGGGCAGCGGCCGCCGCCAATGTGCTCCCAGTACCACACCCAGGCCTCGGGGTTGATGGGCTCCCCCACGCTGCCCAGCAGTCGCAGGGATGACATGTCGTGCCGGTCGGGATACTCCTCACCCCAGCGCATGAAGGTCCGGATCGCCGTGGGCGCCGTGTAGCAGATCGTGCACGCGTACTTCTCGACGATGGCCCAGAACCGGTCCCGGTCGGGATAGTCCGGCGACCCCTCGTACATCACCGTGGTCGCGCCGTTGGCCAGTGGACCATAGATGATGTAGCTGTGCCCGGTGACCCAGCCGATGTCGGCGGTGCACCAGTAGACGTCGTCTTCTTTCAGGTCGAAGATCCACTTGCTGGTGGCGTAGGTGCCGGTCATGTACCCGCCGGTGGTGTGGACGATCCCCTTGGGCTTGCCCGTGGTGCCGCTGGTGTACAGCATGAACAGCATGTCCTCGCTGTCCATCGGCTCCGGCTCGCAGGTCAGCGGCTGGTCGGCGACCAGGTCGTGCCACCAGACGTCGCGGCCCTCGACCATGGGAACCTCGTGGGCGGTGCGCTTCACCACCACCACCTTCTCCACCGGCGTTTCGCCCTCGATGGACGCGTCCGCGCTCTGTTTCAGCGGAATTATGCTACCGCGCCGCCAGCCGCCGTCTGCCGTGATCATCACCTTGGACTGCGAGTCCTCGATCCGGTCCCGCAGCGACTCCGCGCTGAACCCGCCGAACACGATGCTGTGGGGCGCCCCGATTCGGGCACACGCCAGCATGGCGATGGCCAGCTCCGGCACCATGGGCATGTACAGCGTGACCCGGTCGCCCTTCTTCACGCCCAGGCTCTTCAACCCGTTGGCGAACTTGCACACTTCCCGGTACAGGTCACGGTAGGTGTACACCTGCCAGTCTCCGGGCTCGCCCTCCCAGATGATCGCCGCCTTGTTCTTGCGCGGCCCATTCAGGTGCCGATCGATGCAGTTGTACGCGGCGTTGAGCTTGCCGCCCACAAACCACTTGGCGAACGGCGCACCCGTCCAATCCAGCACCGTGTCCCACGGCTTGAACCAGTCCAGTTCGCCGGCGAACCGCGCCCAAAACGCCTCCGGGTCCCGGTTGGCCTCTTCGTACACGCCCGGGTCGGAGATGTTGGCGTTGGCGACGAACTCGGCGGGCGGCGGATACGTCCGGTCTTCCTGCAGCAGGGCCTCAAAAGCACCGGTATTCTGAGTCATGGTAAAGGACCTCCGGAGCGGGTAATGACAGTGTCAATCACCCGCGATATTAGCACATTGACCCTGCACGCGGCCGGCAGACTCCCCCGGGGCAGCGGCGGCATGGCCTCCCGGTTATCTCCGTCGTCATTGCGAGAAGCGTCTCCTGCTCATGGTGAGCCTGTCGAACCAGGTGGCAATCCCGGCGCGCCAGGCGGCGTGGTAAAATCGGCTCACTGTCACCCCCTTGCACTGGCCGCGAAAAAACGGGAAGGATGCTCTGTTGACGACAACGACAACGCTGACAATGCTCGGGATGCCGCCGGCGCGACCCTTCAGCCCGCAGGAATGCGCGGCCCTGGCCCAGGCCGGCATCATCGGCCCGGAGGAACCGGCCGACGTGCTGGCCGGCCGCCGCCTCTTCACCGTGGACGAGTACCTGGAGATGGAAGTGACCGGCATCCTCCACGAGGACGACCGAGTTGAACTTATCGACGGGGTGATAATCGTTATGCCGCCGATTGGCCTTCGCCACGTGGGTGGCACCGACTGGACGACTACGCTGCTGGTTCCTCCGTTGCTGGAGCGGGCGACGGTGCGGATAGGGGGGCCCATCTATCTGAACGACCGCAGCGCTCCCCAGCCCGACGTCGCCCTGGTGCAGTGGACCGCGCCCGGTTCCGGGCCGCTGGTGCGGACGACGCCGGACGAGGTGTACCTGGTCATCGAATTCGCCGACAGTTCGCTGGCCTACGATCGGGGCGCGAAGCTGGCGCGGTACGCCGTGGCCGGGGTCCCGGAGGTATGGGTCGCCAACCTGCGGGCCCAGGAGGTGACCGCCTATGCCGACCCGTCGGGTTCGGAGTACGCCGCCGTCCACACCTACCGGGCCGGCGAAAGCATCAGCCCCCGCGCCTTCCCCGACGTAATCCTAGCGGTGGCCGACTTCATGCCTCCGGCCGCCGAGAGCGGGGACGATACCCCATAACCCCCTGCCCGCTCCGTTGACGTCCTACGGCACCGGCCCGTACCACCGTGCCACTATCTCATCCACCTTCGCCGCATCGGCTTCCGACACGTCGGCCTTGAACGCCGCCACCAGGTGGCAAATCCCCAGGTCCGTCCCCTCGCAGTCGTCCGAGTAGTCCTCCGCCAGCGACTTCAGGTAAAGATTGCGGAACCTCGGCCGGAAAGTCTCCTCGCCCAGGCTGTTGTACAAGTCCAGGAAAATCTGCTCGCCCAACGAGTAGTTGCAGTTGAACCCCCGCGTTCCCAGCTGTTCGGGATCCATGGCCTCCAGTTCCCCTATCGTCTTGGCGGATGCACAGGGGTTGTTGGTCACATCAATAGGTGTTTCATCCCTGGCGTATTCGGAGATGCTTGCGAGTATCTCTGCAGCCCCTTCGTCGATCCAATCTTGGTTATCCCCACCCCAGTAATAGTGGGCCACCTCGTGGGCGATTACAAAGGGTGTGTATCCCCACCAATGGCCGTTCTCCACGTCATACAGCAGTTGCATCGCCATATGGGTTCCGAAGTTAGTCCCACCCGATCCGGGAAACACCGCGTCGTCGTAAAGCAAGGCAATGTAGGTCGTGGGCAACCCCACACTCATGAACTCCTCAATGGTCCGAACGCTGTGTTCGAGAAAGTCCATGCTGTGCGTCGCCTGATCGCGTATGCGCACTACGGCCAGGTATACATCGCCGGACATCGGCGACGTGACGGTCAGTTCTTCCCAGTAGACTCCCGTCCCGCGCAGCAGGACATCCCCCGATTCCGGTCGATACGAATACGTCCCGCCCAGCAGCGCAACCATCCTCGCCTCTTCGTCCGTGATGCCGTCACCGAGCTTGGGATGCGACATGATGTCGAGGTAGTCTACCGTATTTTGGTACTCCAATTTTTGTAGAGACCGCATAGCCATAGCGTCCCAGCTGTCAACAGCTTTCAGAAATGGCATGCTCAAAATACTGATTGCCATCTGTATAGCATCCGCTCGATGAGACGCATCAGCTGGCTGAGCGACCCAATTGAGGTTTTCCATCACCGTCACTTCGTCTGCGGTGATGCCGTCCTGCATCCAAGCCGCCTCCCACAATGCATCCCCCAATTCAGGCGATGTTTGCGTCGTCCAATTTAGCCTCTCGATGGCTTCTATCTCGTAAGCGTCGGGACCATCTTTGAGCCACGGCGTGTCCACCAAATTCCATGCGTGCTCTTTCTCTACCCATGTTATCCACAGCAACTGCTGTACCGCGTCTCGCTCCAGATCGGAAACGCCATCCACAACCCAGGGCAACCCCTTGATGACGGATGCCAATTCCGGTTCATTCTCCTCTATCCACTGCTCGTTCTCTAAACCCGCAATCGGGCTCGGCGGCGCCAGCGTGCTGGTGGGACGCGGCGTGAGTGTAGGGCTCGGCGTTCGCGTCGGTGTCGGCTCGGGCGTAACCGTAGGCTTCGGTTGCGGCGTGAACGTCGGCGCCGGCGTGTTCGTGGGCGGCGCTGGCGGCTCGGTCGGACCCGGCGTGGCAGTGGGCGTCGGAGGCGAAACCATAGGCGTGGCCGTCGGTGTGGCCGCCAGCGTGGGTTGCCGGGTCGGCGCAGCCTCCGGTGCCGCCGTCGGAGCCGGAACCGGCGGATCCGAGGCACACGCAACTGCCGATACCAGAGTTAGGGCGACGGCTACAACTACTACTACAAAAACTGACCTGTAACGTTTTGAGTTCATCATTGGCCTCCGCATTATTGCGCGCATCATAGCATCGCCCTGCCGCCGAACTGGCGCTGCTTGTCATTGCCAGCGCAGCCCGGCAACCCCGTTGGTGTAACATAGGTCGGCACGCTTCCCCGGCACGGAACAGCATCAATGACTACCACCTCAGCATCTCCCAACCGCCTCTACTTCGGCGATAACCTGGACATCCTCCGCCAGTACGTCGCCGACGAGACCGTCGACCTCATCTATCTCGACCCGCCCTTCAACTCCAACGCCACCTACAACGTCCTCTTCCGCGAGCGCTCCGGCGAGGAATCCGCCGCCCAGATCACCGCCTTCGAGGACACCTGGCACTGGGGCTGGGAGTCGGAGATCGCCTTCCAGGACGTGGTGACCCGGGGTCCGCAGAAGGTGGGCAACCTGCTCGAGGCCCTGCGCCAGTTCCTCGGCCAGAACGACATGATGGCCTACCTCACCATGATGGCCCAGCGGATGATCCAACTCCACCGCGTCCTCAAACCCACCGGCGGCATCTACCTCCACTGCGACCCCACCGCCAGCCACTATCTCAAGTTGTTGCTGGACGCGGTGTTTGAGGCCAGGAATTTTCGCAACGAAATCGTATGGCTACGAACTATGGCGAAAGGATTGATGAGCAGGCAACTGCCCAACAACCACGACGTCATATTGTCGTACCGGAAAACCAACGAATCTACTTGGAACGTTGATGCCACGTTCCAGCCATACGATGAACTTTCACTGGATCCTAAAACCGCGGCCAAATACAACCACCGCGATGCCGACGGGCGTCTTTATCAACTGGACAATCTAATTAATCCCAATCAGAACCGTCCAAACCTAACCTACGAGTTTCTGGGCATTACCAGGGTTTGGCGGTGGACGAAAGAACGGATGCAAGCTGCTTATGAAGCAGGGTTGGTAATCCAACCACGACCTGGTGCTGTACCGAGGTTGAAAAGATACTTGGATGAACAACGTGGTCGACCGTTCGGCGACATTTGGTCCGACATACCGCCAATCAACTCCCAAGCCAAAGAGCGCCTCGGCTACCCCACCCAAAAGCCCGAGGCCCTGCTGGAGCGCATCATCCGCGCCAGCAGCAACGAGGGCGACGTCGTCCTCGACCCCTTCTGCGGCTGCGGCACCGCCACCGTCGCCGCCGAGCGTCTCAACCGCCGCTGGATCGGCATCGACGTCACCCACCTCGCCATCACCCTGGTCCGTCACCGCCTCCACGACAGCTTCGGCGACGGCCTGCGCCCCTACGAGATCATCGGCCAGCCCACCGACACCGGCAGCGCCGCCGCCCTCGCCGAGCAGGACCGCTACCAGTTCGAATGGTGGGCCCTGGGCCTCGTGGACGCCCGTCCCGCCAACGACCGCCGCCGTGGCGCCGACGCCGGCGTGGACGGCTACATCAACTTCTTCGACGACAACAGCGGCAAGCCCAAACGCATCATCGTCCAGGTCAAGAGCGGCCACGTCAACCGCGGCATGATCGCCACCCTCAAGGGCGACATGGACCGCGAGAAGGCCGAGGTCGGCGTCTTCATCACCCTCCAGCTGCCCACCGAGCCCATGCGTCAGGAAGCCCTCTCCTCCGGCGTCTACACTCCCGAGCACTTCCCCGACCAGCAGCATCCTCGCGTCCAGATACTGACCATCGATGAACTGCTCGCCGGCCACGGCGTGTCATATCCGCGCGGCGGCGCCCCGGCCACCTTCCGCCAGGCTCCGCGCCGGCGCCGCAGCCAGGGCCAGCAGACCAACCTCGTCTGACCGCGCCCTGTTCATCGCCAGCGCCCTTTCCATTGTCATTGCGAGCGCCCTTTCCTTGTCATTGCGAGCGCAGCGCGGCAATCTCGTCGCCATCGAACCGCTGGTAGGGGCGAATGATTATTCGCCCCGCTGCGCCGACCAATATCCCCCGACACGGCCAATTCCTGAACCCCGCGGCCGGATGACGGACGATGCGTCACCTGCCGCCCATCGGGCGATTGTACCGGTGTATGCAAACCGTCACGACCAAGACCCCCAGCAGAACGACCGTCGGCCCAATGAGGGCCAGCGGAGTCCGTATGGACGACAACCCGAAGTTCGAATGCAGGATGTAGCCCAATAGCGGCACACCGACGACGAGGAGAAACCCGGCTACGGCCATGACCCACCCCCGCAATTCCGCACCCGTCAGGGAATTGGATTTCGTGCCGGCCTCCGCGTGGCCTATTTCCATTCCCGGCGTGGCGGCCGCCGCTTTTCGGGCCTCGTGTGCGTCGGCAACGCTGGCTATCAGAACGAGCAGCAACCCCAGCAGAACGGCCATCGGCGCCGTAACGAACAAAAACGCCAGGGAGTCCGATGCTTCGGTTTCCCAAAAGAGCATGATACCGGCGAACGCAAGCACAAGGAACAGCAATCCGCCGACTGCGACGCCGGCCACCATAAAGATCAGCAGGGCGACCAACTTCTGGTCACCGCTTAAATTGGGGCGTTTCAGCAGGAACAGCAACGACGCGCCGGTGGCGATGGCGATGATGACCCCTGCTATCACGGTCATGGCGCATACTCCTGCGGCGTGGGGACGTGCGAGAAGATTTGTCCTCCCGCACCGGATGGTAAGCGCAGCGACCGAAAGGGCGCAACAGTGCGTCAACAGTTAGTGAACGACCAGGGAGTTCCTCCACCGCGCACAGGCTCCGGCTCCGACCGGCTCCAATGGCTGACCGGGCGGCGGTCAAATCATGGCCCGAATGCTGGCATTCGGGTTGTTTGGAAAGTTCAGCAACCTGCTGCCCGACACCAACCCTGACGCGTACCCACTTGCATCCAAACTGTCAATCGCCAGCGCCCTTTCCCTTGTCAATCGCCAGCGCCCTTTCCCTTGTCATCGCCAGCGCCCGTTCCCTTGTCATTGCGAGCGGAGCGCGGCAATCTCGTTGGCGGAGGAGACCTGGTCCATGCGACGGCATTGCCGCGTCACTTCAGTCCTCGCCAATGACAAACTCAGTACCCGTGAGGACGCCAACCCCCTTGACCTCATCATACTAGAACATATATACTACCCACGCTAAGCAAAAACAGCTGTTTTCGAACCAAAAGGAAGGAGTTCAGATCGACGGCCAACCCGTCAGTACAAAATCGCAACCGGTCGTAGGGGCAAGTAGGCGCGCAAAGACCTGACCACACTCAACGCCGCTGACCCACTAGGCCACCGGGACAGCCTGTGCCCGCGCGCAGGGATGTCGGAAGGCATCCTGAGTACACGAAAAAGTAGGGGTCAAATAGTTGCGTACCAACCGGCCGTATGCTGACAACGATCTGAATTCCTGCCTTCCACCAACCGCAAACAACCACCAACCGCAAACAACCACCAACCGCAAGGACAAAGCCTCCGCACCAGAGAAAGCACCCGCACCAGAGAAAGCACCCGCACCAGAGAAAGCACCCGCACCAGAGAAAGCACCCGCACCCATCGTTCGAACCACCGGCAACCAAAACCCCGATACCATCGCCCAGCCCAATCGTCATTGCGAGGCGCTTGTGCCCTTGCGCCGTGGCAACCTAGCCGGCCTCATGCGCCGTCATCGCGAGCGGAGCGCGGCAATCTCGTCGCCTCACACGCTGTCATTGCGAGCGCAGCGCGGCAATCTCGTCGCCTCACGTGCCGTCATTGCGAGCGCAGCGCGGCAATCTCGTCGCCTCATGCGCCGTCATTGCGAGCGCAGCGCGGCAATCTCGTCGCCTCACACGCTGTCATTGCGAGCGGAGCGCGGCAATCTCGTCGCCTCATGCGCCGTCATCGCGAGCGGAGCGCGGCAATCTCGTCGCCTCATGCGCCGTCATTGCGAGCGCAGCGTGGCAATCTCGTCGCCTCATGCGCCGTCATTGCGAGCGGAGCGTGGCAATCTCGTCGCCTCATGCGCCGTCATTGCGAGCGGAGCGCGGCAATCTCGTCGCTTCATGCGCCGTCATTGCGAGCGGAGCGCGGCAATCTCGTCGGCTCACGTGCCGTCATTGCGAGCGGAGCGCGGCAATCTCGTCGGCTCACGTGCCGTCATTGCGAGCGGAGCGCGGCAATCTCGTCGCCTCACGTGCCGTCATTGCGAGCGCAGCGTGGCAATCTCGTCGCCTCATGCGCCGTCATCGCGAGCGGAGCGCGGCAATCTCGTCGGCTCACATGCCGTCATTGCGAGCAGAGCGCGGCAATCTCGTCTCTACGTACCACGCGTAGGGCCGAATAATTATTCCCCCAGCACGCCCGCCCTTGCGCCTCCGTCCGGAGCCCGTGCCGTATAATGCCGCCCTGCTGGAGGTTCCCCCTATGCCCCTCATCCTGACCAACGCCAACCTCATCGACTGCGTCAACGAGGGCGTCACTCCCGACGCCACCGTCGTCATCGATGACGACCGCATCGTGGAGGTCGGCTCCGGCCGGCCCGCATCAGCCAGTGCCCGCGTCATCGACTTGCACGGCGCATTCCTCCTGCCCGGCCTCTGGGACGTCCACATCCATCCCGAGTATCCCGTCCCGCCCGGTATGACCGTGGCCCAGGAGACCGCCAACTTCGGCCGCGCCCTTTCCCTCGCCCTAACCGAGGCCGGTGTCACCGCCGTGCGCTGCGGCGGCGCGGCCCACTTCATGGACGTCGCCTGGAAGCGCGCCTTCGACTCCGGCGACGTGATCGGCCCCCGCGTCTTCGCCTCCGGCTACTTCCTCACCACCACCGGCGGCCACTTCCTCACCTCCGGCCAGGCCCGCGAGTGCGACGGCCCCTACGGATTCGTCCAGGCCATCCGCGAGCAGATCAAGAACGGCGTCGACCACATCAAACTCAACCTCACCGGCGGCATCATGGGCCCCGACTGGGACCGCCACTGGCACTCCTTCTTTCTCGAGGAGGAGCTCACCGCCGCCTTCGCCATCGCCCGACAGCGCGAGTTTCCGGTGATGGCCCACGCTGCCAACCCCGACGCCGTCAAGTCCGCCCTCCGCCTCGGCGCCCACACCGTCGAGCACGGCTACATCATGGACGAGGAGTGCATCGCGACCCTCGCCGAGTCGCCCACCTGGTACGTGCCCACGCTGGCCATATCCCACCTCACCGAGGGCCAGGCCCAGAACGATTACGAGAGGCGTTGGCTGGCCCAGCGCAACATCGCCGCCGAGCTCCAGTGCCGCGCCGACGCCGCCTCCGACGAGCACGCCCACTGGTTCCGCCGCGCCCTTGATTCCGGCGCCAAGATGGCTCTGGGCTCCGACATCCGCCCCCTGCGCGAGGCCGCCTTGCTGGAAATGGGCCTCTGGATCCGCGACGGCGCGACCACCTGGCAGACCCTCCAGGCTGCCACCCGCAACGCCGCCGAGTTATGCGGCGTCGGCGATCGGCTGGGCACCATCGAAGCCGGCAAGCTCGCCGACCTCATCGTCGTCGCCGCCAACCCCCTCGCCGACATCAGCCACCTGCGCCAACTCCAACTGGTCATCAAAAACGGCCGCATCGTCTCCGACAAGCGGCCAGCGTAGGTCAGTTAGCCGGTTCCGTCTGGGCAAGCCGTTCGGACGGACGCCACGGTTTCGCCGCCGGTTCCACGCCCACCGGGTCAAGGCGATAGACCTTGCCGTACTGTGCGGCGGTTTCCAAATCCCCAAGTTTTAAGGCTTGGTAGGCGGCATACGAACGCTCTGAATCGGCTGGTGGTATGCCTGCCCCCCACGGCGAACCGGGATGGGCAAACTCGATCTGCAGTTCAGCCGCGTAACCGTTGGTTTCTACCATCAGTGTACGGATACGTCCGGATTCCGAGTTCGTGGGGCTCTCGCCATGCCGGTCGGCGACTGGAACCATTCTGTAAAGTTCACCGTAGGAAGCCGCGAAATCAAGATAACCGCGGTCTATGGCTTCCCGTATATCTTCGATCCGATCCAAATCAAAAACGCGAACGAGGATGCCCCGAGGGTGATCGGGATCAATCAACACCTGTTCCATGCGGACGGCATAGCCCTTGTAGTAAATCATGCGGTGGATGATTTCTTTCTCGTGATGTTTCATCGGCGTCGCCTCGTCATTAAGTCTGGTTCCCACCGATCATCCGGACGGTATGCAGTTATAACCCAAGCTGCATCAGCGCCATCACTTCTGATGCCCCATACTACATGCAGGGCTAGTCCTTCTTCGTCATATTGTAATAGCAAAAGGCTTGGACCGATGTCGTCCGGAGGATATTCCTCAACAACGATGGCATCAGCAATGCCGTAGGCCAAGTCCGTTTCCGGCAACGTGCGTTGCCGCATTCGAAGGCCGCCATGTCCGGTTGGCGCTACCATACCGGCGGCGACCAGTGCCTGCACCTGTTCAAGCAGGCTGGGCATGGCCTGGCCGCCGCCGAAACCCAGCTTACAGAAGCGCCACCGGGTTCACCGGCGAGCCCGTGCCGCCAACTACGCGCAGCGGGTTGATGGTCAGCATGAATGGCCTCCCAGCGGCCCTCTTCAGCGCATCCCAGCGGCCCTCTTCAGCGCATGCTTCCGCCAGCGGCTGCAGCAGCGCGTTGTCCAGCAGCCCGATGCCGTACGCGAAGATGCTCCCGTGCACCGACCAGGGCAGGTCGTAGCCGTTGGGCGTGTGGTCCATCATGTCCCATACCAGGATGCAGCAGTCGCTCTGCCGGATGAACTTCAGGCAAGACGCGTGCAGCCCGGGACGCTGCGCCGCGTCGCTGCCCCAGATGGCGTTGCCGTCGGCGTTCCACTTCTCGCGGCCGCCGTACACCACCAGGGCGTCGCCCGGTTCCATCTGCACTCCCTGGGCGTCACAGATGTCCTGCAGCTCCCAGGAGTGGATGGGCGTTTCCTGCGTCACGTAATCGGTGCCGCGATGGCGCGGCACGTCCAGCAGCACGCCTCGAGTGATGATCCCCTCCTTCCAGTGCTCCACCGACCCGTACTTGGCCCCGTCGAACTGGATCATCTCGTTGGGATCCTTCCCGTTCCACATCCCGTTGTGGTCCCACACGTGACACAGCGCGTCCAGGTGGGTTGTCGCGGTGCCGTGGTAGGAGATGCCGTAGTAGTCCGTGGACATCCCGCCGCCCGGCTCTCGCGGCCCCTTCCGCATGTAGTGGATCGCCGGCGTCGGGTTGTTCGGGGCCGGCGTTACCGGAAACTCTCGGCTCAGCGACACCGCCCGCCCGGTCTTGATCAAGCCCGCGGCCCGCAGGCGCTTGGCGTCGTCGACCATGTTGACCGCGCCCTTCTGGTCGTCCGGACCCCAACGGCCCCAGTTCACGTCGTCCTTCAGGTAGCCAAGCACTTCCTCTCTGCTGGGTACTTCCCGGTTGGTGGTCATGTGTTTTCCCTCCATAGCAGCGCGGTCAATCCCGCGCCGGTCGCATTCGCCGCAAGGTTGCCACTATGCGCCCACAATGACAAGGGTACCAGTAATGGGAGCCGGATTATTCAACTCCTAGCAAAATCCGCGTCGCTGGAGCGGGTCAATGGCTTCCGTTATCACGGTTACGGAACATTCAAGAGAATTCTCCGACCGTTCCTGGTACGCGTGATACGCCCCGCGTTCTCCAGGTAAGTGATGAGGTTCGCGACGCGACGGCCATCGGACTGGTCAATGTGGATTTTGACATCTGGTTGTAAACAGTTTCGATTGGCTTTCACTGCTTGCTCGATAGCGTCGTGGATATCCGCGTCTTCCAGACACCGCTCAAGATCGTAAGCATGGTTGCGGAGTGCTGGTGTGGAATTGACTGTTTGAAGCATGCGAGCCAGCACTTCGCGTTCACCCATCACTGCGAGGACTTTGATTCCGTGGGTCATGATCGGGAGGTGCAGGTTCACACTGTCCCTCCCTGTCGCGAAACTGACCAAGTGCTGGAAGTTGTCGTTGATCAGGGGCACTGCTTCGCCATACCGATGAGTGCGGATTGATTCGAACATTTCCTCCATGGTACGGAAATAACCCTCACCAGGGAAATCAGCATCGCCTTCGTAGTCGAAGTCTTCATCATCGAACTCGATGCCGATGTCCGGTTCGTACGCTTCGACAGTGAACCCAATGAAACCCTGGCAATGCGGGCACTGGAATCCTTGTGTGGTCGTAGCGATATCCTGATCATTCATCTGGCATTCTCCATGTGGATACAAGGTAGTTACATATCGTAACCCGACACGGAGACGCGATCTCAGTAATCAAGAATTCTTCGCCCAAGATCGCCCGGAACTGCGTCGTACGTACACGCCTCGGCGCTCCCGGCAACCGCCAGCTATCGAGTTAGTGGGCGTGGAGATTTTTGGCGTGAGCCAACTAACCTGCGTCCGCCCAGTCCCGCCCGTGGTAGCACGCTTCCCAGAACTGGTACTCATACCGCAGGGTCGTGCGGAAGATGCGCTCCAGGTTTGCCCGCTTCGTCGCGTTGGCCCGCTCGCCGGCGTCGTTAAGCCGTTCCGCGAACCAGGCAACCACATCGCCCAGGACGTCGGGGCTGTGGATGTCGATCCAGCCCTGATAAACGGCGTTATTGGGCTGGGTGCCGGAGTTGATGAGCCGCTCCGCCCAGTCCAGGTAGGTGCCTTCGGTCACGTAAAAGAGGGCCAGCAGGTCGTCGAAGTCACCCTCCAACGCGGTCCGCACCATGAAGTCACCGAACCCCTGCGTCACCGGGTTGGCCTCGGTCTCCAGGTACTGCTCCGCCGTGACCCCCAAGTCGTGAAATCCGTTCAGGAACAGGTCGTTCTCGGCGGACAGGAAGTTGGACAGGAACCCGTTCAGTATTTTGCCGGCCTCGTAATCCGGCGCGGCCCGGGCAATGGCGATGGACGTCAGCTTCACCAGGTCCTTGCAGAACACGTAGTCCTGACGGAAGTAGCTGCGGAATTTGGCGATGTCCAGGCTCCCGTCGCCCATCTCCAGCACGAAGGGGTGCGTGACCATCGCCTCCCACTGGTCGTGATACTTGGCGCGCAGTTCGTCGGTCAATGGCATAGCGTTTGCTCCGTAAGGAAAGGCTGTTATCGCCGCGACATGTTCATTGCCGGAACGCTATCGTCGCCGCAACGTTGTGATAGCGCAGAGCATATCGACGCGGCAATCTCGTCTCTGCTGACCCTGCCCTGCGCGGTGACCCGCCCAACGAACCCGCCCGCGGGCCCTGGTCGCCCCTAGTCAGTCACGCCGATTCGGCAAGGCATCCGAAGAATCGATCCATCATCCCCTTGGCCACCGAGCCCATCATCCGCTGGCCGACCCGCGCCACCGATCCGCCCACCTGGCCGTCGGTGTCCACGTGCAGGTTGGTTCCGCCGTCCGCACCGGGAGTCAGCGTCACGCTGGATACGCCGCTGGCGAACCCCAGGTTCCCGGAACCCTCGATCGCCATCTTGTAGGAATGAGGCGCATCCAGTTCCGACAGCGCCACGGTCGCCGTGAAATTTCCGCTGATCGGCCCCACCCGAACCGTTGCGCGGGTCCGGTACCGGTCCGGCCCGTCCGGGTCGATGCCGCGGCACCCGGGGATGCAGCCAGCCAGCACGTCAGGGTTCATCAACGCGTCCCAGACGGCTTGCGGCTCCTTGTCGAAATGGTAGTCGCCGGAAAGTTCCATAGGCCGACGATTATAGCAGGCCAAGCGCCGCCATATTGCCCGCCGTCGCCCGTGTGCGGACCATCCCCTTACTGACACGCGCGTACGCCACGAACGCGGCGTTTGCCCGTTGACGCGGCTGCGGCGGCTAATCGTCAGACGTGGTTGCGGGCGTGCCTTCAGCCGCTCCCGTGGCCGGTGGCGTGGACTCCGCCTTCTTCACCGGGAACACCGCCCGGAACAACCCGTACGCGAACCGCAGCCCGAACTCCAGCGCAATCAGGAACGCCAGGTAGTAGAAGATGGTTTCGGCCAGACTTCTAGTCTGCCGCAAAACCTCCAGCGACGCCTCCGCGTCGAAGAACGTCGTGTCGATCAGGAAGATCGCCAGCACCGCAAAGGGCAGGATCTTCGCCAGGTCGCGCGACAGGTCCTCGTCGTAGTACGCGCACACCCGTATGGTGCTGACGGTGGCCAACACTATCAGGAGGATGTCCGACATCTCCCGCCCTTCCGACAGGAAAGACAGCATGAGTGTCAGCACCGCAAACCAGAAAAACGCGAAAGCCGGAAACAGGATGACATACTTGGCGACGTACCCGACAAGGTGCAACAAGTCGCGCAGTACGGGGATGCTCGAGTTGTCATGCTTGGAAAAGTCCAGGTTGAACATGTCCCGTCCGGCGATGAACCGGTAAAACCTAAAAATAAACACGGCGTAAATCGCCATGGCCAGCGCGTACACCGCCACGGGGCCCAGAACCCGCAACGCCTCGTCCACGCTCAGCCCGCCGGGGAACAATGCGTCAATGAAATCCCCATATACCCCCTCGTCGTCTGTCATCAGGCGGAGGCCGCCGTACTCAACTCCGCTAACTGCGCCAGAAAACCGTAGACGGCCGTCTACCGTTCATCGGCCAGGAGCAGCGCGTTCAGCAGCACCTGTGCCCCATTAGCGCAGTCTTCCGGCGTGCTGTACTCGGCCGGCGCGTGGCTGATGCCGTCCACGCTGGGTACGAACAACATCGCCGCCGGCGTTATCGCGGCGATGGCCTGCGCGTCGTGACCGGCCCCACTGGGTAGGCTTACGTGCTCCAGCCCCGCCATCCCCGCCGCGTCCGCAATCAGCTGCTGCATGTTCCCTGAGACGGGCACTGACGGCGTGTTGCGCTGGGCCCTCACGGTAACCGACACCTGCTCGGCGTGGCCCACTTCCTCGGAGGTGCGGCGCAGCTCCACCTCTGCCGCGGCCAGCGACTCCATCCGTTCGTCCCGGAACTCCACGCCCATCTGCACGCGGCCCGGGATCACGTTGCCCGCGTTGGGATGCACGTCCATGGATCCGACCGTGCCCACGCGGCACACTTCCATCTCGCCAGCGATGCGTCGCACCGCCAATGCGATCTGTGCTGCCGCCGACATGGCGTCCCGTCGCAGCGCCATGGGCGTGGTGCCGGCGTGGTTGGCTTCGCCCACGATGTCCACATGGTAAACCGAGCGGCCCGTTATCCCCGTCACCACTCCGATGGGGAAGCCGCCCCGGTGTAGCGTCGGCCCCTGCTCGATGTGCAGTTCCAGGTAGCAGGCCAGCTCTTCGGGCCGGCGCCGCGCCGCCTCGACGCGGGAGATGTTGCCGCCAACGGCAGGAAGCGTATCCGCCAGCGTAACCCCGTCGTCAGCTACAGCCGCGAAGTCCTCCGGCTCCCACAGTCCCGCCACCGCACGGCTCCCCAGTAGCCAGCGGTGAAAGCTGGTGCCTTCCTCGTTGGTGAACACCATCACCTCAACCGGGTGTCTGGGGGCCCGCCCGGCGTCGCGCAACGACCCCACGACTTCCACTGCGGCGATGACTCCCAGTGCGCCGTCATACGCGCCCCCGCTGGGTACCGTGTCGGTGTGGGAGCCCAGCACGACAGCCGGCATGCCCGGGTCGGTCCCTTCCACCCGCCCAATGATGTTGCCGGCCGGGTCGATGCGCACGGACATGCCCGCACCGCGCATCAGGCCGATAACGTAGTCTCGGCCGGCAACATCCTGCCGGGAGAAAGCCACCCGCTGCATCCCGAATTCGTCGCGGCCGATCTCCCCGAGGGCTTTCAGGTTGTCGTTCAGGCGGGCTGAGTTTATGGCAGCCGATGCGGGTGTTGCGGTCATATTCCCTTCCAGTTGGTTGTGCAGTGGTATCGGGATGTAATGGCGGAGCGCGGCAGTCCCTCGGATTACCGGCGACCCGGCCCGTTGAAGGGACTCTCCATGTAATCGCCGACTTTCAGCGTGCCGAGAATATCGCTCCATGCCGCTTTGGCTCGCCCCGAATGGTCGTCCCAGTAGTCCATGGCGATGATCGCCAGCAGCGCCGCAGAGGCTTTCATTGCATAGCAGAGCCGGGTGTGGGCCGGCCGCTTTTCCACCGGGTCGATGAAGTCCATCTCGGCCCAGACAATGGTCGTGTCGCCCACCCGTATGGTCAGCGGATTACCCACTCGCGTCGGTTCCCGCTCGTCGTCGGCGATATTCTTCTTGAGCCAGTCGGCGATGGGCGGTTCTTCCCACGGCTGCAACTGCGACCAGTCCACATCGGGGCGGGACGCCGCCAGGTACATGACGCGCACGTCCAGTCGGATGTCGTCGTTGGGCGGCTTGCCGTCAAAGAACTGGAATGACTTCGATCCCTTTGGCATGTCCAGGGTCCAGGTGTTCGGGACCTCGAACTGGACCGCCCCCTGGTTCGCCACGAAGATCCGGTTGCCGGGCTTCGCCGTCCACCCGTGGTTGTCGGGCAGGTTGAATTCGCGGCGCTCCCATCTCGTGCCCATTTCCGCTCACTTCGCCCTTGGCTTCACGGCCCGCCTAACCGGAACTCTCCAGAAGCCGCACCACCTCGTCACCCACCTGCTGGGTGCTGGCGTTTCCGCCCAGATCTCCGGTCAGGACGGTCCGCTCGTTCAGCACCTGCAAGGCGGCGGCATTGACCCGGTCGGCCGCATCCGCTTCTCCCAGGTGGTCCAGCATCATCGCAACCGCGAAGATCGTGGCCAGCGGATTCGCCAGGTTCTTGCCAGTGATGTCAAAAGCGGCCCCGTGCACCGGTTCGAACATCGAAGGGAAACTTCCCTCCGGGTTGATGTTCGCGCTGGGCGCCAGGCCCATACTCCCGGTCACCACCGCGGCGATATCGGACAGGATGTCGGCGAACAGGTTGGACGCCACGATCACGTCAAAGTCCTCCGGACACCGCACCAGGTCCATGGCCGCCCGGTCCACCAGCAGCGATTCCGTCTGCACCTGAGGATACTCGGCGGCGACGTCCTCGAACACCTCGTCCCAGAACACCATGCTGAACGCCTGGGCGTTGGACTTGGTCACCGAGGTCACCTTGTTCTTGCCGCCGCGACGGACGCTGTGCTCAAACGCGGCGCGGATGATTCGCTCCGTGCCTCTCCGCGTGAAAACCCCGCTCTGGATGACCGTCTCGTGCGGCGTGCCTGTGTACAGCCGGCCGCCCACGGGCGCGTATTCGCCCTCCGTGTTCTCCCTGAAGATGACCATGTCAACGTCGCCCGCGGCTTTGCCCGCGATGGGCGACTCCACGCCAGGGTACAGCACCGCCGGCCGCACGCAGATGGCCTGGTCGAAAGCGCGCCGCATCGGCAGCAACAGGCCCTGCAGGGTAACGTGGTCGGGTATGTTCGGGTCGCCCACCGCGCCGAACAGCACCACGTCGCTGCTGGAAAGCTGCTCGAGCCCGTCCTCGGGCATCATCCGCCCCGTTTCCCGGTAGTAGTCGCTGCCCCAGGGGTACTCTGTGGCTCGGAACGACAGGCCGTCGGTCTGAGCGGTCACCGCGTCCAGCACCTTCCGTCCCTCGGAGATCACCTCCGGCCCGATGCCGTCTCCGGCAATAACGGCCAGGTTGTATTCGGCCATTTTGGCTCCTCTTGGCGATAATGGTTATTGAACGCCAGTTTATGCGCTGTTGTGGCGCGATGTCCACGCTGCTCAGCGCCCGCAGGTGGACGAGCGCGCCTTCACTCGTAGGGGCGAATAATCATTCGCCCCTACAGTTAGCTACGAGTGTTAGACGCTGTACTCCCGGCTACACGTCCCGTTCGATCGGCGCTCCCACGATACTGCCCCACTCGGTCCACGAGCCGTCGTAGTTCCGCACGTTGTCGTAGCCCAGCAGCTGGCTGAGCACGAACCAGGTGTGAGAAGACCGCTCGCCGATCCGGCAGTAGGCGATGGTCTCGCGACTGCCATCCACACCTTTGCCACTGTAGAGGGCGCTCAGATCATCGGCCGACTTGAAGGTGCCGTCCTCGTTGACCGCCTGGCCCCAGGGGATGTTGGCCGCGCCGGGAATATGCCCGTTGCGCTGGGAGCCCTCCTGCGGCAAGTTGGGCGGCGCATTGAGCGCCCCTAAAAACTCGTCGGGTGAGCGCACGTCCACCAACGCGTGACTGTTGCTGTTGACGGCCTGCAGCACATAGTCCCTGAGGGCCCGAAGGTCTCTGTTCTCCGTGGTGATGCTGTAGCTGGTCGCGGCATACGACGGCACGTCCGTGGTCGTCGGGCGATTCTCCGCCAGCCAGAGGGCGCGCCCGCCGTTCATCAGCCGAACGTCCCGATGGCCGTAGTACCGCAGCTGCCAGAAGGCCCACGCGGCGAACCAGTTGTTGTTGTCGCCATACAGGATGATAGTCGTATCCGGAGAGACGCCGCTGCCGCTCAACAATCCTTCCATCTCATCGCGAGAGACGATGTCCCGAGCCACGTTCTGCTGGAGCTGGCTCTGCCAGTTCCAGGTGACCGCGCCGGCAATGTGGCCCTGCTCGTAGGCGGACGTGTCTACGTCCACCTCCACTAGCCGCACGTTCGCGTCGCCGCCGTGCTCGGCCACCCAATCGGTGGTTACTAGTGATTCCGGATGTGCGTAATCAGCCATGGTTACACCTCGCCTGCGGGGTATTTCGGTTGGGACGATGTTACGTTCTATTTATCGCCAGTCGGAGCCGGCCGGCGCGCCCATTATACATGGCGGCGGGTTCGAGCCCGGGAATCCAATCAGTCCAGCAACATGAAATCCCGCCGCACCTGCTCCAGAAATCAGGTGCTCATACCGGAGTGCCGCGGGCGAACCGCAGCCCTGAGATTGGATGTACTGGTGTCGAGTTCATCCACCGGCCGCGAAACAGAAAAGTAACGTTTTCGCAATAGTTTGTTAATCGGCGCGCAACGGACGGTTAACACCCTGTGCCTAGCCTACGGTTTGTCACATTCACATGGGACGCCGGTCCACAACGTCCAGGTCACACGTTGCGTGACGACGCCTCAAGTCCGCAAGGAGGCACAAATGCTTTCGGCCACCAAATCACTGTTAGGCAACGGGGTATTCAGCCACAGCGTCGCCGCCGTGAAAGAGTATCCATTCTCGTTGCGGCGCACGTTGCTGGCGCTGGCGGTTGGCCTGCTGGCGATCGGTCTGCTGGCTTCGTACAACGCCGTGTTTGCCCAGGACGACGGGCCCACCACCGAGTGGCTGAACGGCTACTCCGACAACATCGTAACGGTGGTCGCCGCCGCCCTGGTGTTCTTCATGCAAGCCGGGTTCGCGTTCCTTGGCGCCGGTCTGATCCGGTCCAAGAACACCACCAACTACCTGACCAAGTCCTTCATGGACTTTGCAATTGCGTCGCTGGGTTTCTGGGCTTTTGGTTTCGCCTTCATGCTGGGCGACACTGCCGGCGGCTTCATCGGCCTCACCGGTTGGTTCCTGACCAGCGGCGACTATGTGGGCTGGATCTTCCAGATGGTCTTTGCCGCCACCGCCGCCACCATCGTGGCCGGCGCCATGGCCGAGCGCACCAAGCTGCAGGCCTACCTGGCCTACAGCTTCTTCGTGTCCGCGCTGATCTACCCCATCTACGGACACTGGGTGTGGGGCGGCGGCTGGCTCGCCGACATGGGCGCCCTGGACTATGCCGGTTCCGGAGTGGTGCACGCCGTGGGCGGCTTCGTTGCCCTGGCCGGCGCTGCCGTGGTGGGCCCCCGCATGGGCAAGTTCATCAACGGGAAGGCCCAGGACATGCCGGCGCACAGCACGCCCTTCGTGGTCGCCGGCACCTTCATCCTGTTCTTCGGATGGTTCGGCTTCAACATCGGCTGGGGTGACGATATCGGCCTCAACGCGGTCAACACCCTGCTGTCCGGAGCCACCGGCGCGGTCGTCGCCCTGTACATCACGCTGATCGTCAAGGGCAAGGCCGACATCCTGATGGCCTGCAACGGCGCCCTGGCCGGACTGGTCGGCATCACCGCGCCGGTGAACTTCGTCGACCCCTGGGCCGCCGTGGTCATCGGCGCCATCGCCGCGCCCATCATGTACGGCTCCGTTATGCTCATTGAGCGCGTGTTCAAGATCGACGACCCGGTCGGCGCGATCAGCGTCCATGGCGTGACCGGTCTGTGGGGGCTGCTCGCCATCGCCATCTTCGCCAAGGACGGCGGCTTCGTGGGCGGCAGCGCTGCGCTGATCGTGCCGCAGATCGTGAGCATTGTCGCGGTGGTGGTGTGGTCGCTGGTCACCGGCTTCGGCCTGTTCTACCTGCTGAAGTTCAGCATGGGCATCCGGGTCAGCGAAGCGGAAGAGCTGCAGGGCCTGGACATCTCCGAGCACGGCATCCAGACTTACCCAGAATCGGCGGCCACCAGCTAACGCGCAACAGACGAATTTCTCTCCCCTCATAGCGGGGGCCGGGGTTGTGGCCACCTCCGGCCCTCGTTTTTTGGTGCCGTACTGGTGCCGGACAGCGGCGAAATTGGCGGATCTCGATGGGGTGTTTTCGGGGCCTCAGCCGACGATTCCGGGGGCTCGACAGAGTGTTTTAGAGGGCTCGATTTTGGTAGATTCGGCCGATCTCACCGCCCCGTTTTCAGGGTCTCACTGGGCGATTTTGGGGGCTCGACAGGGTGTTTTGGAGGGGTGGATTTTAGCGATTTCGGCTGATCTCGACGGGGTATGTTCTGGTCCTCAACTAGTCGTTCGAGGGGCTCGCCGAAGGGTTTTGGAGGGCTCGATTTTGACGGATCAGGGCAATCTCACCGGTCATTTTCGGGGCGTCGACAGCCATGACCTGGTGATGGAAGCGCTCATGCGACCGGCTTTGTCACGCGGAAAAGGAGTTAACAGGACAAATATCCTGCCTGGTCCATGGCGGCTGTCGACGGTCGATGCCGCTGGTCACGACGCCTCGGTTCACCCTGGCCTTCGGCAATTTGTCCTACTGGAAATCGTTGCAAGAAGCGCGGGTTGCCACGGGTCTATAGGGTATCGCCGGTTCTCATAGCAACGGGCACGGCAACGCGGACCCGCGTGAAACGAATTGGGGGATTTTGTTGCAGACAGGGTAAGGACAGATTTTCCAAGCAGAAATTTACCTGATAGTGCTCATGCGAAACGAGATACGGGACAAATATGGGGTTCACCGGCGCCTGACGTCATTGGCGTTGTGAGAACCAAGCCCTGCTACATTGGGACCTGCGCTTCCCGGGGAACGGCGTCTTGACGTGCCCTGGCGGCAGCGCCGCCCTTACGGTTGATGGCAGACTTCCGTTCAAAGTCTGCCATTCTGGTTCAGCCGGCAAACCGAATGATCAACTCAATTCGCTGCGAGTACGGTTCCGCTATGGACTTCTGCCGGAGCATGTCAACCGACTTAACAGCCTTGGGGGAGTTGACGGACTATTGCATCCAGCCAACCCTGAGATCGCTGAGTAATCAAACCGCAGGCAATCCATTGGCGATGGCGGCCGCTCGTGTCCAAGCAGACATGTCTGCCAGGGTCTGGGACGAAATTGTTTCGCATAACTCGATTACTCGCGACCGATCGAACAAAATGCCGGCGTACGTCGACCTCTTGTACCAACGGTCTTCGGGCAACTCATCCGTGATGAAAAACATACGGACCGGGTCAACTGCTGGCATGTTGTCGAACCAATTTTTACAAAACGCATCGGGCCTGAGCCTTGTGAATTGTTCTTCGTAGTGGGTACCGGTTTTACATTGCCCGAATCCAATCAACTTGCCTTGTCTGTCGTCGTTGAACGGATTCCAGACCACCACATCAAGTCCATCATCTTTTGCTTGGGGATTGCCGCCCGATTTGTTTCGGTAGGTACTCCCTTCACCTATTTGCTGACAAAGCGCGTTCACGCGGTCTGAAAAACTTCGAGTATCACTGGCTGTACCGAACACCAAGCTTCGGGATCCGTCTCCGAAATATCGACTAGCGACCTCTGCACAAAGTTGCTCGAATAATTCAGTCCCATCAATGCCCGCATGCTTCTTGTTTAGGTTCATATCCAATCGGGTTGCCAAGAGCAAATATTTGTACACGGTTTGGCGAGGGTTGCCACCGCCCTGGCGCCATTGAAGTGAACTACCAGTGTGGTCCAACTCGAAAGGATACCCTGAACCGTACGCTTCCGTGCGTTCTTCGACGAGCTCGAATGCTTCCTTCACCCACTCATGCAATTCGTCGATTTCGAGAACGCCGTTTGCATGGTCGTTCTCTTCAGGTTTGGCTAGTTGGTTAGAGACGTGCCTATCGGACGCCATGCCACTTTGCCAAGATATGAGCTCACTGAAATCTGCGACGTCCAGTTGCCATGCCAGTAGTTCGTTGTAGTCTGCTTGGTCTTGGTCAGTCGGTCGAGCTGGAAGTTCCTTGGGCCATTTGAACACGGGTGGTCACCTCTACGTTCGCGCGGGCTGAGGCCTTGGTGAAGCGAATTGTTTGCGCACCATCTCTGCGTGAAGGTCCGTAGCTAAAGCGACGACTCCATCAGCAGTCGCGAGCAATTCGCCGGATCCGTCATACCCGTCTGATAGCATTGCCCGCGCCTCACGCAAGCTCTCCATGGCCGCGACCAAGGATTCCTCGAATCGATTAGTCGGGGGACGACTCGCCGCAAACGCCGCTTGGAGGTTGCTCGTATTGCGTAGACTAGCTACCGCCGACCGATTTCCCAGTACTGCGTCCAATTGACGGAGGTGCGGGTTCTGGGATCGTATGATGGGACGTGCATCCTTGCGCTTACTACCGTATAACCATAGGCATAGTTCACCAAGTTCCGTTCGTTTTTCCGAAGGGACAGGCTCCGGGTCCTCCGCTTCCTCTGAGGTCAGTCCGATATACGAACTGATGCCAGGATAATCTAGTCCCGTATAAAGATGGGAGAATGAAAAATGTCGGTGCCACCGGTCTTCGCGGCGAAAAACCTCCCAATCCTCAGCTTGTTCGATAACCTTCAGCCCACGAAAAAGCCTCTGGACCGTGTTGTGGTTGTCGCCAATCTGCTGCGCGATCTGTACCAACGAGACGTTGAAGGTTTGGTTGACCGAAGCGACGTATCGTGCTTTTGCGTAGCTGCCCCACTTAGCTGGACCGTTGACGTGTTTGAAACCGAGAAACCTCCAGGTGTCTTCTCGCGTATCTATCAGACAAGGTAGGCGGTTCAGCCCATCAAGTAGGTCGGCCGCAATCGTCGGGATATTGGCTTTCACCTGCCGGGCGACGGCGGGATCCCTGATTGCCTTGACTGCTGCCAGCCGACGGTTTCCTTCGATAACGACAAATTTGCCTGACTCCTCAACCACGATTAGAGGCTCGTGCCGGAAGAACCCGCTGGCCGTGATGGACATCACTAATTCCTGCACATCTTCCGTTTCCCACAGAATCTTGATGATGTCCATTTCGTTTTGGATCGGCGAGTCGAAAAATTCGGCAAGCCTCGGATTTTTCACGTCGAACTCGAGTTGGTCGACGTCGATGTCGGTAACCGTTTGCGTAGTCATGGCGTTTGCACCATCTGTTGGTTGGGTATTGGCTCGGGACCGCAGGATGAGACCCATGCGGACGGGCGTTGCACGTAAGGTGGCGTAATCAGCAGTTCGTACGTTTTCTTCTTCTGTTGCAAGCTATACTGCAAACCGATATCCGAGATATTGCAGTCGGCGTAGAGCCCTCTGATGAGTTGGGAGTCATCGTATGAGGCTACCCATCGGACCGATTGCTGTCGCCGCAAGTACCGAGCGAGTTTGCCGTGGTCTTTTGTGTCGTAATCGTTCAAATACAGGCGACTCCCCTTCGAGACGTAAGGTGGATCCAAATACACGAAGACCTGCTTGCGGCGGTTCCCTTTAGGAAGGTGGGTAGTCAAGAATCGCAACGCGTCGTCATTGGTAACCTGGATTCGGTCTCGTTGTTCAGCAACTCGGACGATTCGTTCAGCGAGAGCTTTACGGTTGAAACGCGCATCCATGCGCCACGTTCCGGTCTGGGAATATCCGCCTATCGGTGCCGAACCGAGCAGGATGCCAGAGCGATTGCACCGGTTCAAATAAAACGTGGCAAATCCGAGATCGAACGTGCTATGCCGGGTTGGTTGTAGGCAGATTTCTTTTTGCTTTCGCCATTGGTTTACGTTCAATTCAACCGACATGATCGCATCGGCAAATCGTTCATGTTCGCTGAGAATAGCCTGCCAGAACGCGTAAATCCTCGGGTCGAGATCGTTCAGCAGTAACTCAGAAACCACGCCCTCGCGCAAAAGCCGAAGGGCTGCTCCGGCTCCGCCTGCAAACGGTTCGAAGTATCTACATTCGCTGAGACCGTTGGTTTCTATGAAACAACCCAATAGACCGGCCAGCGAACCCTTACCTCCCGGATAACGTAAAGGGCTAAACGCTCTCATGCCAGCTCGCCTTTGCCGTACTAATTGAGGTCATTCTACTCGAATTCAATTGGAAGCAACAAAGACTGCCAGGCTCTCGGGAACCTGGTCTGGCCTGTAACGCGGGACACGATTTTGCGGGCGCTACCTAACAACCCCCGAGCCGTGGCGCTGCCCACCGGCGCCACGTAGTTGCGATTGGAGCCGAACGGCGAGTCCAGATAAATGAGGTAGACCGACGCGGAATTGATGCCGCACAAGATGTCCAGGTTGTCCCCTGTCCAGATGGTTCGATCGGCAGAATTGGTCATGGGAAAATGCCAACTGGACAGTCGAGCGATGGCAGACTTTACTACAAAGTCTGCCATTTTCCGCACCTGAGGGCGAAATCTGAGCAACACGGTGAGCGGGAACCGAACCAAATCGCCCGCCGAATGGCAGAGTTGCTAATGAAATCTGCCATGCGACTAATTGGCCCAAATGTTGCGCTAACCCCGGTCGGCCATACGGGTTTGTGGAGTTACCTAGCGGAAGATTGGTATTCGGCAACGACCACAGCTCATTGCCGATCCAGCTCCACAACAGGAGCTTGTAAACCCCCGCGCTGTGATTGCCTAACCACCCGTCCAATTTCGCCCGGATCGCTATGGAGTTGCTGCTCTCTCGCCATTCGGAGGCAGTTATCCATATCGAGTAGGTATTGAGTACGGCGCGGGGCATGATGTGGTCCACTTCGAGCACTCGGAACGGAAACTCGATGCCGCAGGCGTCGCAACGACCCTCCTGGTGACCAAGCGGCGTGTGCTTGTGCTGGTGGCAGGGCACCAGCGCGTCGATGTTGGTACGTTGGGATGTCAGCAGTCGCGGATTGACACCTGGCAGGGTGTTGAAAATGGCGGTGTGATGACTGAATGGGACCATATCCAGTGGGGAGGGTTGCCCGTAACGCAAGGCAGCGCAACAGGTCACCATGCTCGCGGCGGTTACGCTGGATGCCCTGGCTCCCAAAGGTCACTCCATTCGGCGTATCAAGCCCATGGTGGATAAGGCCCTGAACCAGTTGTTCCCGACCTTCAACCGGATGTGCGCCGACCACGGTCGAGCGTCGATACCGCCGGAGCACCTCCTGAAAGCCGGCCTGCTGATGGCGCTGTTCTCGGTGCGCACCGCCCGGCATGAGGGGTACCGCTTGAGCCAGCGGGCGCGCAAACGGATTGAAGAAGTCTTCGGCTGGGTGAAGACGGTTGGCGGCGGTAGGATGTTACGGTACTGCGGGGTCGCCCGCAATCGGCTGTGGACGGAATTGACCTAGCGAGCTACAACCTGGTGCGGCTGGCCAAATTGACGGCGGTGGCGGCGTAGAACAAGGGACAAGTCTGTCCCGATCACCGCCGACAACGCCTAACCTTCGGAAATCGGCCTCCTGGCAGCGTCAACTAACCCTTTTCAGCCGTGAACCGTGCGCAAATGGACGGTGCAGAGGCGACAGAACATCCCTACGCGGCCATCACGCTACCCATTTCAACAGCCCGCTAGTCCCGTAGTCTAGCAATCAAGTATCCCTACCAAGTCCTTCATGGACTTCGCCATTGCGTCCCTGGGCTTCTGGGCCTTCGGGTTCGCCTTCATGCTGGGCGACACCGCCAGCGGCATCATCGGCCTGACCGGCTGGTTCCTCACCAGCGGCGACTACGTGGGCTGGATCTTCCAGATGGTCTTCGCCGCCACCGCCGCCACCATCGTGGCCGGCGCCATGGCCGAGCGCACCAGGCTGCAAACCTACCTGGCCTACAGCTTCATCGTCTCCGCGCTGATCTACCCCATCTACGGGCACTGGGTCTGGGGCGGCGGTTGGCTCGCCGACATGGGCGCCCTGGACTATGCCGGTTCCGGAGTGGTGCACGCGGTTGGCGGCTTCGTTGCCCTGGCCGGCGCAGCCGTGGTGGGTCCGCGCATGGGCAAGTTCATCAACGGGCGGGCGCAGGAGATGCCGGCGCACAGCACGCCCTTCGTGGTCGCCGGCACCTTCATCCTGTTCTTCGGCTGGTTCGGCTTCAACATCGGCTGGGGTGACGATATCGGCCTCAACGCGGTCAACACCCTGCTGTCCGGCGCCACCGGCGCGGTCGTCGCGATGTACATCACGCTGATCGTCAAGGGCAAGGCCGACATCCTGATGGCGTGCAACGGCGCGCTGGCCGGCCTGGTAGGCATCACCGCTCCGGTGAACTTCGTCGACCCCTGGGCCGCCGTGGTGATCGGCGCCATCGCGGCGCCCATCATGTACGGTTCCGTGATGCTCATGGAGCGCGTCCTGAAGATCGACGACCCGGTGGGCGCCATCAGCGTGCACGGCGTGACCGGTCTGTGGGGATTGCTCGCCATCGCCATCTTCGCCAAGGACGGTGGCCTGGTCGGCGGCAGCGCGGGGCTGTTCGTTCCCCAGATCGTGAGCATCGTCGCGGTGGTCGCCTGGTCGCTGGTCACCGGTTTCGGCCTGTTCTACCTGCTGAAGTTCACGATGGGCATCCGGGTGAGCGAGGCCGAGGAACTGCAGGGCCTGGACATCTCCGAGCACGGCATCCAGACCTACCCCGAATCGGCCGCCACCAGCTAAACGCTGCAATGACGAATTTCTCTCCCCTTATAGCGAGGGCCGGGGGCTGTGGCCGCCCTCGGCTCTCGTATTTTTTGCCGATCTCACCGGCCCGTTTTCGGGGGCTCACTGGGCTTTTTCGGGGGCTCAACAGGGTGTTTTAGGTGGCTCGATTTTGGTGGATCTGGGCGATCTCACCGGTCTGTTTTCGGGGGCTCACTGGGCTTTTTCGGGGGCTCAACAGGGTGTTTTAGGTGGCTCGATTTTGGTGGATCTGGGCGATCTCACCGGTCTGTTTTCGGGGGCTCACTGGGCTTTTTCGGGGGCTCAACAGGGTGTTTTAGGTGGCTCGATTTTGGCGGATGGGGCCGCGCCCGCCGGGACCAGTCAGTGCGTCGATGGTGCAGGTTATGGGTCTCGCTGATTAGATTTGGTGTCGTTGAGCAGGGTGGTCCCCAGACTGGACAATCCGGTGATGCCGCTGCCAAGAAGACCAATCAGGGCGCCAATGATGAAGGCCGACGTGCTGGTGTCAGATGCCTGCATCGTCAACGCCTTCAAGATGACGAAGATGATCCCTCCGCAAATCCCGCCTATCAGGGTGGCGATAATGATCAAGTTCAAACGAAACGGGGTCATCTGGCCGACCTCCCAGTGGAATCTGAGCGACCGGTCGCTCCGACGAATTATCCAGCAAAGCTCAAGCCCGTGCAGTCTGGCTGACAGATACTCATTCGGCCAGACCCGGAACTGGCTGCCTGGAGGATCTGACTTGGATCCGGAGGTTCATTCGTCTGTGATACGGCGAAATCGGCGAACCTCGATGGCGGGTTTTCGGGCTGTCGACCGTCGTCATGTACTGTCAGCCACACCATTCGACGGGGCTCAACTGTTCCTACTTGATGATCGCCGTATCGAAAAGTTATGATGGGCTCCCATCTGTTCCCTCATCGCCGCAAATATACCCATCAAGTCCACAGCTTTCGCCCAGGCCACCGGCACTGCGCGGTTACATCGCCATTATGCATAGCCTTAACTATCCTGAACTGCGTTCTTGGCTGGTTGAAAAGGCGTCTCAGAACGGTAACTACCGACATCTGTGTCTCGTGGAGGACACTGGTCGCCGACAGGAGGCCATTGACGTTCTCAAAAGGATCGTTAATGACGCACATGCGGACGCCAAACGTCACCTATTTCGGCTGACCGCCACTAATTTGGACCCCCTTGGAGCCACGTCGTCCGACTCCGTCGCCCACGCCTATCCCGGCTCACTGCATCTAACCACACGAAAGGCATACTTCGGTGAGATCATGGCCGGGATCGTGGCCGAAAACTTCGTGCGGACGCCGCCTGGCCAATGGCGTGTACCAGCATTTTTGTTCAGGCATCATGAGTTGGCATTTGACCAGCTGGAGAGGGCACGTACGTCAGGACAGCCCCCCGACCACGTCTTTGGCCAGACCGGGGACGACTGTCTGGCGTTTAGTACAGGACCAGAGGGTTTTGTAACGGCTTCGCTCGTCGGTGAAGCGAAATGTACAAACGACCATGATGCTTCGATGCTTGGAGCCGCTCATTGCAAAGTCAATTCAGTCGAGCCACGACCATTAAGCCTCAGCCGAGTCATTCGCATCCTTAGCGATCAAAGCGGCGACTCTGAAGCAGCCGATTGGGCCAACATGCTGCGAGAACTCTACTATCGCAAAAACCTGCGGGACTACAAACGAGCCGACCTGGTCAGTTATACCTGCGGACGAAGCCCAGTACGGAGGGACAGTTGGGCCCGGACAGACGCGCCAGACCCAGTGTATAGTGCCGGCAGAGAGTTGGAATGCGTAGAAATCCACCTTTCCAACGTGGACGGTTTGGTGGACGAGATCTACGCGTAAGAAGTTCAGTGGGGAGGCCATCATGCCCGAACCTCATTCTTCTCCTCTAGCGCTGGCTCGTGACATTCAATTGCAATTAGGGGGTTGGGCATTAACGCCTGCCGTTGCCAAATTGTACAGTCAGTACACCCAGCTTACCGCCGGCAGACCTGGGGTGAACTTTTGGAGGCCAGGCGAGGCGAGCGAGCGACTTACAGACGCTGCGCATTTGATTGACTCGTCGTTCATCAAGAAGGACGCCGGAGATAGCGACTGGTACATCGGTATGAGGCGTGCCGGAGAAATTTTAGAATGGCTAAGTCATCCTCAGCTTGAACTCCGCGATGTTCCGACACGACTGCTGGCTGCCGCCGCGTATCAATTGGCCGGTTATCCAGCGATGGCTGCTAGTTTGCTGGACAGAACCTCTGCGACAAGCGACGAATCTCGCCTCCTGCCGGCATTGCTGAAAGGCGACTTTGCGGGATTGCTTGGTGGGTTGACTACGTTTTGGCAAGAGCGTCATTTTCAGGCATTGTCGCTCGCTAATGGTAATGGCGACACAACCTCTGAACTCTTTGAGCCTGAGTTAGAGGATGTCCTGTTGGATCAAATAGCTAGTGCTTTAGGAGCATTGTGCGCAGAAGCACGTTGGGGAGGAGAACAACGATTCGGCGACGCTCTAGAGCAACTTGCAAACATATGTGACTTCTATATGTACAGTGGTGACACGTACTCATGGCTTCTCAGTAGGCTGGTTTCCGAAACGGCCAAAAATTTGGGAGCACAGTTCATCCGGACTTGCCTAAATCCGCTTTTATACAACCTCGCACCTGGCGGGCAAAAGGCCCTTGAGTTATACGCCCGCAACGCGTATCAAAACCAAAGATCTGTGATTTGGCCTTCTCAGTCATTAGGCCTATCCCGTCTCAGGACCGGGGAGTCGTTTGCACTATGTACACCGACCGGCTCTGGAAAAACTACAGTTGCGGAGATCGCGCTGCTCCAGTGTCTATTCGAAAACGGTTCGGTTGATCAAGAAGATAGCGACACTGCCGGAAACGCGCCTCTTGGAATGTATTTGGTACCCAGCAGGGCTCTTGCCGCAGAAGCTGAAGCCAAACTACATAGTATCTTGACAAGAGTTTCGTCAGGGGATGACCGGATAACCGTCACTGGATTGTACGGCGGTACCGACTGGGGACCGACCGACGCGTGGCTTACGCGTGAAGGCAAAACCGTTCTCATTTGTACATACGAAAAAGCTGAGGCGATCTTGCGGTTCCTTGGCCCCCTGTTTCTAAACAGACTCAGGGTTGTGGTAATCGATGAAGCCCATTCGGTCGAGTTCAACGGCCGCGACGCCGAATTGCAAAATGGTGAGAGCCGACCTTTACGCCTAGAAGCTCTTGGTGCCAGGTTGCTCACGCATATTTCCGAGAACAATACCAAAGTCATCGCCTTATCAGCCGTAGCCGGGGGAATAGACGATACCCTAGCAAGCTGGGTTAGAGGGAGTAAATCCAAGGCCGATACCAGCGATTACCGAAGTACTCGCCAACTGATTGGGAGGCTAGAGTGCCTTCCGGGTAGGAGATCTGACATCCGTTATGACCTGCTGGACGGAACAAGGCTCACATTCAGAGAGCAAGGTAGGGACGATAGTCCGTACATTAGTGATGCATTGCCACCTCATCCACCAGCCTCCAAATTAGAAAACGGTGGCCCGGAAAAACGGCTGCGCCCGCATCTCTTCTGGGCTGCGCTTAATTTCGTAGGCTCGGCGGAAACTTCAGGGAATGCGACAGTTCTGATATTTGTACCACAGCAGATTGGTGGTTATGCAGAAGACTTTATTTCTCTATTGGAACGGGAATGGTCGGGTGCTGTTCTCCCGTCATTCTTTGAGCCCCCGACAGAGGGTGACAAGGCGGTCCTTTGGACGCGTTGCTTGAACACATGTGCAGACTACTTCACGACGGCTTCTAGAGAGTATCGTTTGCTTGAGAAAGGCATTGTCGTACATCACGGCAGAATGCCGCGGCTCCTGTCCCGTCTCTTTGTAGAAGTCATAGAACAACGGATCTCCAATATTGTGTTAGCAACCTCGACGCTGGCAGAGGGTGTCAACTTACCGTTTGAAGTGTTGTTGGTGCCTAGTTTGAGGCGCGGCCAGACAGACATCTCAGCGAGAGAGCTAAAAAACCTAGTCGGCAGGACTGGTCGTCCTGGTGTCGCCACGGAAGGCAGAACCTTGGTCCTACTCAGTAACCCAGCTACTGATTGGTCTTCTACCCAAGCTCGTAATAGATATGAAAACATTATAGGGTCGCTTGCTGCTGACCTGAATACCCTGCAAAACGGATATTTTGGCCTCAGCCCTCTCGCTCAGTTGCTCATTCAACTGAGGGATCAGTGGGAGCAACTCGACCGTCGCGGCAACATCTCATTCTTCGAATGGTTAGAACACACTAGGCCATTAGATGAACCTTTACATTCCGACCCGGCGGTGGAATCGCTAGATGTACTCGACTCGATCTTGGTGTCTACGATAGTGGAACTCGAGCACTTGACTGAGGATAGAACAGCACCTGAAAACCTAGAAGACCGGTTACGTAAAATATGGCAGCGAACCTATGCCCGTTACGCCTCTGTGCGCGAAGAGGAACTCTCATCCATCTTCGTAAGACGGGGTAGAGCCATTCAGGATAATGTCTACACTGAGCAGGAATACCGACGGAGGCTTTACAAGACGAGCATGCCGCCTAGGTCAGCATCTATGTTGATTGCCTTATCTGCGGATGTCAGGAACCGACTTAGTGCCGGAGAGTTCTATAGGGCATGGTCGAAGATCAATCAGTTTAACTTCATCAGGTCGCTTGTGGAATTGGTGCGAACACATCCACGTTTCAGTATCCCCGAGACTTTGGGAAAGGGAAAGAACGCACCAACCTGGGATCAAATACTTCGATGGTGGCTTGATCCTCAAGGTTGCCGGAAGAAGCCTAACGGCACTCAAGTGTCAGGTTGGTACAATTTCGTATCACAAAACTTCGATTATAGGTTCAATTGGGGGTTGTCTAGCGTACTGTCCTTAGCGATAGACGAAGTTACGGTAGACTCGTCCGAACCCCTCAGTCTGGAACAATGGCCATTGACGGGCCTTCCTTGGATATCATTTTGGATCAAGGAACTGATCATTTGGGGTACGCTAGATCCCGTGGTGGCCTTTTTACTGTCTAGGCGCATCGTGTGGACGCGGCGAGAGGCTGAGGAATTAGCGCAACGTTATTATGTGCAGACGTTGTCTGCTGACCCTAACGAGCAACTTGACCCGTCCGCAATCCGTCACTGGACTGATAGGATATCCGCAACTGTTGAGTCGGGCAAGGCGCGACCATCTCCTGCAACTTATCCCGTGGAATTGCTACGTGATTTTTCACATTCAAAGCAATCTCAATGGAGAGTGATCCCCCTTAGAGCCTCCGACGCTCTTGTTTGGCTGGACCCGGCTGGATTCCCGTTGGCAAAATCGCCTAATCCTACCGAATGGTCCCATGAATGGTCCGAGAACTATGACTTCTTGCTGTTTAGCGAACAGAAGCTAGTTCGGTCTGTTTTTTATCTTTCGTAGGGTGCCGTGTCTTCGCTACGTTGGCCAATGAGACCGTATTAAATTAACACGTACAGACTAACTGCCAAAGCTAGGGGGTGTCACGAATTGCCTACAGTCCTCAGGAATGGATAGGATTTGAGGTCTGCACAGCCAAACAGATGAAACGGTAGCCCTAGACCGTCACCTCCAGGTGGTCGGGCCAGGCGCGACAGAACTCGCGCTGCGGTCCTACCAGGATGGTCCCCGGGTCGGCGTTGATGAACAGCTTGGGGACGTTGCTGGACGACAGCCACCGGGAGTAGGCATCGACGATCTCCACCACATCGGCGGGCTCGCGGTCCAGGGGAATCTGGCGAGGCCAGGTCAGGGTCGGGCGGCGGGACTCGCCGGGCTCCAGGTAGGGGCGGCGGTACACTTCCATCTCCGGTTCGGTCAGTCCGCGCATCACGCTGGCCGGCAGGATGCGCTCGACGAACACGTTCCGCTCCAGGATGATCTGCTCGCCGTCCGGTGAGCGCATGGACTGGAACAGCCCGCGGGAGCGCTCGGGCCACTCCTCCCACGCCAGGGGCCGGACGATGGCCTCCATGTAGGCGATCCCCTTGACCCGCTGCTGGTGCCGATGGGCCCAGTGAAACGCCAGGGCCGAGCCCCAGTCGTGGGCGACCAGGGTGACGTTCTCGGTCAACCCCAGGGCGTCGAACCAGGCGTCCAGGTAGCGGGCATGGTCCACGAATCGGTAAGACCCGCTCGAGGCCCGGTCCGATATTCCCCCATTCCCAGCAGGTCAGGGGCCAGGCAGCGCGCCGTCTCGGCCACGTGGCTGACAGGGGTAGGTATGGGGTTTTTACGGTGGGACATGGCGAGTAATCTCCAGGTTAAGCTTGGGTTCCGGCCAGGGTTCGGGCAGCAGCCAGACGCGGCTCCAGAGGCGGCCCTTGATCAGCAACCGCCTAAGCCAGTCGATGCCGTGGCGGATCACGCTGACGGTGCGCGCCGGACGGCTCCGAGGGTCACGGTGATTGGGAGCCAGCGCTTTGGGCGGCGCCCGCAGGTTCCCTGGGGCGATACTGCGCTCCTGGGCGTCTTCCACTCTGGTGCCGTAGGCCAGGGCCAGCAGGGTAGCCACCGACAGCACCAGCCAGTGGCGGGAGACGCGGGTGGGGTCGGTGCGGCGGGTCTTGTCCCACTTCCAGCCCAGACTCTTGAGGGCCTTGAAGCCCAGTTCGATCCAGAAGCGCAGGGCGTACCAGCTGGGTCCCACCTGGTCGGGCGCCAGGTCGGTGAGGATGATCCAGGGTTCCTCCTGCTCGGCGTACCAGACCACCAGCAGGGTGCAGCGGCGTTTGGCCTTGGCGGTGCTGAAGGCGGTGCCACGGCCGACCCAGGCCGTGTCGGGACGGGAGACGAAACGATGGGCGGGCAACCGTTTGCCGCCGTCAGCGCAGAAGGTGATGTTCTTCCGGTAGCGCATACCGGGATGCCAGCCTTGATCCCGTATCTGGTTCCACAGTTTGGGACTGGATATGCCTCGATCACAGAGCACGATGACGGTCATATCCTCTGGAACCGCTGGGGCCAGTTCCCGGAGCAGTTCCACGGTGGGGTCCATCCAGGAGCCAGGCTGATCGGCGTGCCGGATGTGCCAGGCTACGGGAATGGCGCAACTGCGGTAGAGAACGCTGATGACGATGGCGGTGGTCTGGTCCCCTTTGAGGGTGGGATCTATGGCCAAGGCCAACGAGCCGGAGCACCACCATGTGAGAACCCACCGGAGCAGCGGCGCGAAGCAGAGAGTAACGTCCAGCTCGGTTTGGCAGGGAGTCGCGCGGTCGCCGCCGTCGTAGAGCCACTCCCTGAGGCGCTGGCGCAGGTTGTACCAGTTGCTCCAGGGAGAGAGGACGGAGGCCACGGCATTCTGGCAGGCGCTGCCGGCGAGGATGGCCCCGCAGACCCACAGCGCCAGGCCGGTCAACTGTGGCTGGGAGAGGTGCGGTAAATGCGTTTCAATCGTTTTCTGCATCTGATAGCATTCGCTGGGAAGGCGCATCGCGGGTCTCCTGCATCTGGTGGTCTCACAACCAAGATGCCGGAGGCTGATGCGCCTTCCCAAGCTATGTCCCAACCCGATTTGGGCCCATACCTACCCCTGTCAGCGGCCACGTGGGGGATGACGTTTCGCCACAGGTAGGACGAGGTGGGATTCCCGTGGAGAAACACCACCGGGTCTCCCTGACCCGTATCGACGGTGGCGAGCTCCGCGTCCAGGGCCGGCACCCAACGTCGTGGATGGGGATCGGCCGCGGAGATACTGTGATCTGCCATCGAGCGTCCTCCTATCAGCTACTGAGGCCCATGGTATCAGGTTGCCCCAGGGGTTACGCGAGCCCACCCCGGCAGGGCCGTTGACAGAGAACATGAGATGGGGACGCTGCCCGGTCAGTCGCGCGACCGACGATGCTCTCGCAACCCACATACCCGGCACACTCTGAATTGCTCATGTCGTTACACCGGGCAGTACGAGTTCGCAGCACATCGCCGTTGAGCAGGTGATGACCGACCGCCGCCGCCTGATGCAGGACGTCCGCGCCCGCTACCTCGCCATGGCCCTCGAGGAAGACGACGGCCGCCACCGCGTCATCGTCGAAGCCACCAACGCCGTGGAGAACATCTTCTTACTCGCCCAGGGTAAGCCCCGATCCACCGAAAAGATGAGTGTGGCGGCGTGATAAAGGGATGAGAAAGTGCTCCCGGCTTCGGGGATAATGGTTTCGGACACACAAAACCGACCCCAGACCAGGAGCACCCATCAGATGCTATCACCTGAGCGCCCCGACCGCATCCGCGTCGCCTTCGACGATCACCGCCTGGTGGCCAATGCCGGGCTGATCCTGCCGGTCACCCTGGCCCACCATCTGGGTCTGGGAGGCTTGGTGGACCGCCACGTTGACCTGGGCCGTGCCCCGGGTCGAGCCAACGCGGGGGACAAGGTGCTGACGTTGGTGGCCTCCGCGCTGGCCGGTGGCGACTGCATTGACGACGCCGACGCGCTGCGCACCGGCAGAACGGCTGGCGCCATCGGCGGCGTGGTGAAGGCGCCGTCCACGTTGGGGACCTTCCTGCGGAGTTTCCGGTGGGGCCAGGTGCGCCAGTTGGACCGGGTGAGCCGGGAGTTGCTGGCGCGGGCCTGGGCGGCTGGGGCGGGACCTGGCGATGATCCGTTGACCATCGACCTGGACTCCACCATCTGCGAGACCTACGGGCTGTGCAAGGAGGGGGAGCCCGTCGCCACAACTACACCGGCCAGCGGGGCTATCATCCGCTGCTGGCCGTTGCCGCTGGCACCGGCGACGTGCTGATGGCCCGACTGCGCCAGGGTCGGGCCAACACGGCTCGAGGCGCCGCCCACTTCCTGCGTGAAACGGTGGGGCTGGTGCGCTACGCCGGAGCCACCGGACCACTCACCGTGCGGGCCAACCGCGGCTTCTATGCCCATTCCATGGTGGCCGTCTGCCGCCAGACGGATGTCCGCTTCTCCATCACCGTCCGCCAGCACGCCCGACTGCGTAACATCATCGAGGCCATACCCGAGACGGAGTGGACGCCGATCCCATACTGGATGGACGGCGCCGCCGACGTGGCCGAGACCGACTACGCGCCCTTCGACAGCAAGCCCGACGCCGCGCCGGTGCGACTCATCGTACGGCGGGTCAAGCCCACACCCGGCTCCCAGCTGGCCCGCTTCGCCAACTACACCTATCACGGCTGCATCACCGACCAGGAGGGCGACACCCTGGAACCGGAGGCCGACCATCGCCGCCACGCCGAGATCGAGAATACCATCCGAGACCTCAAGTACGGCGTCGGTCTGAACCGTCTCCCCTCGGGCCGCTTCGCCGCCAACGACGCCTGGCTGGCCGTCCAGGTCATCGCCCATAACCTTGTATGGTACGTAGGGATGCGACAGACCGATCCAACCTGGGTTGAAGAAAACCGTGGGCCAGCCTGGTCGTCGCATCCTACCCGGATAGAGCCCGAACAGTTGCCCGGGCCAATCGAGCCCGCATCGTGCAAGGAAGGGCCGACGCTCACACAGGAGGTACAGATGGGAGGAGAACCGAGGTTCGTAGGTATTGATGTCTCAAAGGCGCAGGTGGACGTTGCGGTCCGGCCTACGGGAAGGAGATGGGTCATGTCCTACGATGAGGCCGGAAGTAAGGAATTGGTCTCCCAGATGGTGGACCTGGGGCCCGCCCTAGTGCTGCTGGAGGCAACGGGCGGTCTGGAACTGCCCTTGGTGGCCGCACTGGCGGCGGCGGCGCTGCCAGTGGTCGTCGTCAATCCGCGCCAGGTCCGGGACTTCGCCAGGGCCACCGGAACGCTGGCCAAGACCGACTCGCTGGACGCGGCAGTCCTGGCTCACTTCGCCGACGCGGTTCGTCCCTCGGTGCGCCCCCTCAGGGACGCCGAGGCCCAGGTCCTCAACTCGCTGACTGCCCGCCGGCGCCAGGTGATGACCATGCTGGTCTCCGAGAAGAACCGACTGGGTACTGCCATCAGCGCGGTGCGTCCTCGCATCGAAGCCCACATCGCCTGGTTGGACCAGGAGTTGCGCGACTTGGACCAGGAGTTACGGCAGTCTCTTCGCCGAAGTCCAGTATGGCGTGAGAAGGACGACCTGCTGCGCACCGTTCCCGGCGTAGGGGAGCAGCTCTCTCTCACTCTGCTGGCCGACCTGCCCGAGTTGGGCGCTCTGGACCGACGGCAGATCGCGGCCTTGGTGGGCGTGGCGCCCTTCAACCGGGACAGCGGTACCTTGCGCGGCCGACGCGCCGTCTGGGGCGGACGCTCCCGGGTTCGGGGTGTTCTCTACATGGGAACGCTGACCGCGACCCGTTTCAATCCCGTCATCAGCGACTTCTACCAGAGGCTGCTGGAGGCTGGGAAGACGAAGAAAGTGGCTTTGGTCGCTTGCATGCGTAAACTGCTCACTATCCTAAACGCCATGGTTAAGAATAGCTCTCCATGGCGTAGCTCGCGTCCCGCAGAAATTGCCCAACCTTCTTGACAGCCAACACAGTTGCTGGCCCGCTGGGCAGCGCGCATCGGTCTGGGTGAGCAACTGGTCACCACCAAGACCCTCCGGCGCCGCTTCTTCGCCATGGCCGGACGCCTCACTCGCTCGGGCCGTCGCCTCACCCTGCATCTTCCCCAAGGCTGGCCCTGGCAAAACCAGTTCACTCACGCCCTCACTCGATTGCGTACCCTGCCATCTCCTTCCTGACCGAGCCGTCGGCGCCGAACCCATCCACCATACCTCCCAACGGCCTCCCAGATCCCCGCCAGGCTGGTCTCCCAGTGTCTCCCCATGTGCGCCGGCCTGGCAATATCGCCCAACACCGCCGCTGTGGGCCGTCCAAATCCCCTCAGCATGGCGGCCGCACCCCCCACTCCGGCCACATCTTTGGGATCAGGGCCTCATCGTCTTTGTCTCTTGCCTCACATCCCCCTTCTCTCCCACATGCCTGCATCCTTTCGGTGGATTCGGGCTAACGAGCTGATCGCATCGGCCAACACTGATGCCGACACCTCTGTGACGGACCAACCCGCCAACCTGGTCCTCACCGTCGAGCCGGGAACCACCAAGCTCTCCGCCGACTGGGACCCGGTCATGAAATCGACTTCATATCAGGTCCGATGGCGACTGCGCCGGCAATCCTTCGCCGCCGACGCCAGCCGGACATCCACGGAATCGGACGCAGAAATTGACCTGCCATCGCAAGGCGACTGGATCATCCGCGTCCAAGCCTGCAACCACCACGGATGCGGCAAACCCGCCACGTCATCGTCATATTCGCTAATTTTTTTGTGGTGGCAGCTATTTCTGCCGCTTCTGCTAGTCGACCGGACGGCGGAGGTTTATTTTACGGCGTGGGAGTGGACATTTGGATGGGAACTGGCTTAGCCAGCATTTTCGCCGGCGAGATTTGGTTTGTTGTTACAGTCGTCTTTTTGGTAGCGGCTGCCTGCCGTAACCGATGTCGCAACGTCGGTATCGACCGCACTATCTTCACTGTCACTGTTGGCGGGACAGTCGTTTTTGCAATCGTCACCACAGCTTTTGCTGTATTTATCACAGCTATCAGCATTGCGAACGCTGATAGGAATTTTGACACGCCTTCGGCAATCATGGCTGGGATCATCAGTTTGCCGACCGGAGTCGCAATGACTGGCGCTGCGGTTCTGATCGGGGCGGTCTGTCACAGTTATTACCGTCGTGCTATGCGCGAGAGATGATGCGACCCTTCACATGAATTTTCTGTAGGAGAGGCGCAGTTATTTGGACCTCTCTTTCGTTCGGTTTTTCTGACCTCGCTCGTACCCACCTCGACATGAAAAGCTACCCGTATGGGCGGACATGCAATCGCTTGACGTGGCCGGCATGAATGACTAGTCTGATAGCTAGTCATCAGCGAAGGTTACGCCCGGAGGGAGCATGAGCAATGTCTGGCCGGTACAGGATGCCAAGGCCCGTTTCAGCGAGATGCTGGAGACCAGCCTTGCCGAGGGCCCCCAGATCGTGACCAGGCGGGGTGTCGAGGCAGCTGTGCTGGTGCCTATCGAGCAGTGGCGGCATTTGGAGCGGATGACCCGGCCCGGCCTCAAGGAGTTGTTGCTGACTCCGGAGGCGCGCACGGAGGAACTGATCCCGCCGCGGCCGGAGTATCGCAGCCGGTCTCCGGTCAGCTTCGAGTAGCGTGGTGTACCTGCTGGACACCAACGTGGTTTCGGAATTGCGTCGCCCCCGGCCCCATCCGGCGGTGCTGGTCTGGATTGGCGATGTGGCCGAGGCGGACCTCTACTTGTGCGCTGTGACCATTGGAGAGATCCAGGCGGGCATTGAGATCACCAGGGAACAGGACGCGGTGAAAGCGGCAGAACTCGACCAGTGGCTGGGCCGGGTGCTGGACACGTACCAGGTGTTGGCGGTGGACGCGATGGCATTCCGGGAGTGGGCGCGGCTGATGCACCGGCAGTCGGACACCCTGTTGCAGGACGCTATGATTGCCGCGGTGGCCGTGGTGCATCGGTTGACCGTGGTTACCAGGAACGTGCGGGATTTTGAGCGCCTGGGCGTCCCGACACTCGATCCCTTCGCCCACCGATGATCTGAGCAAAAGGGCAAGCCGGATCCGATCGCGTGGCGTCGGCGCCCGATACATCCGCCGTCGTACTTCAGCGTCATCCATGCGTCACCGCTCCAGCAGTGGCCCTATCTCCATCATGCCCAACAGCAACCCTCACTCTGATTTGTTCACCGACCAACTCAACTACCGCCAATTCTACCCAACGCCAACGCGGGTTTCACCTTGGCTTCAGTTTAGGCAACTGCTATCGCCGTCGGCTGCGTGGCCCGATTTGCCGCCGCTCATTGCAGCTAAACCACCGCATGAAAGCGTAACGCGATTTTGGACGTGAACCACCCCCTAGCAGGGTGTTGAAAATCGCGGCGGCGTGGCCGGGTGGCAGGATGCGGACCATCTCCAGTGGGGAGGGTTCACGATGCGGGGCACGGCAGCGCGGCAGGCCACCATGCTCACGGCGGTCACGCCGGACGCTCTGGTTCCCGAAGGTCACCCCATTCGGCGTATCAAGCCCATGGTGGATAGGGCCCATGGTTGACAGGGCCCTGACCCAGTTGTCCCCGACCTTCAACCGGATGTACGCCGACCACGGTCGAGCGTCGATACCGCCGGAGCATCGATACCTCCGGAGCACCTCCTGAAAGCCGGCCTGCTGATGGCGCTGTTTTCGGTGCGGAGCGCCCGGCATGAGGGGTACCGCTTGAGCCAGCGGGCACGCAAACGGATTGAGGCGGTCTTCGGCTGGGTGAAGACGGTGGGCGGCGGTAGGAAGTTACGGTACTGCGGGGTCGCCCGCAATCGGCTGTGGACGGAATTGACCCTAGCGAGCTACAACCCGGTGCGGCTGGCCAAATTGACGGCGGTGGCGGCGTAGAGCAAGGGACAGGTCTTTCTGGATTGCCGCTGACAACGCCTGGCCGCTCGGAAATCGGCCTCCTGGCAGCGTCAACTAACCCTTTTCAGCCGTGAACCGTGCGCACATGGGCGGCGCGGACGCGACAGAAAATCCCTACGCGGCCATCACGCTACCCATTTCAACAGCCTGCTAAATTGACGGGAACTATTGCCCACCGAACGAATCGGAGATTGCTGAGGGTAAATCCCCTTCCCGGAGTAGGGCGATATCCTGATTACGGAAGTTCACTATTTGCTGAGGATCGGAAAAGTATTCGAATCTTGCTCGTATTGGGTCCAATGTCATCCCCACCAATTCGAAAGAATCGCTGGGCAGGACAGCATCGGGTTCGTAATCTCTATGCCGAATGTGAGCAACAGAGATCAAAGCCTCAGGAGCGATGTCGAACTGGCAGGAAATCTGAACAGCCAAACAACCAGCCCAATCTGACACGTTTGGGCCAGGATTGTTAGCTAATTCCGTCTGCAGCGGTCTTGAGCAGGATGCGCGCGCCCGATCGATCACCCGAACGGAGGGCTGGCCACTACGGATCAACCGCTCCAGTTGCTCCCGATCTTCCGACGACAACCACACCCGGTATTTCTCTGCAACCATGGTTGCCGCACCTCCCGCACCGCGGTTTGCCGGACGGCGTAGCAGCCATGGCCAGTGTCGCGCTTTGTCTGCCCGTACAAGATCAACTCAATACCAGGGAACCTCTGAATAAGTCTCCCTTCCCGTCGGCGGGCCGTCATTCTGGCGGAAGCCGGAATCTACATTCCTGGGTTTGTGGATTCCGGCATGCACCGGAAGGACGTTGTTACGAGCTTCCCGGAATCTTCACGTCGTTCCCGGAATCGTCACGAAGGGTACTTGCCCAGCATCAGCCAACCACCGCTGCTGGGCGTGGTGAAGGCGCACAGGGCAGTCTCCGCCCGCACGGTTACCTGGCGGTCGCCGGCGGTGCCCCGGAGTTGCTCGATGCTGTCGGTGTACATGGCGGTGCGGGTGCGACCGTTGCCCAGGTTGCCGCCGCTGGAACTGAAGGGGTTGGGGCCCTTGACGCTGATGTCGCCGGCGTAAAAGGCAAGGGCGTCGCCCCGCTCGACCCCGTGCCACTGGAACCCCTCCAGGAAGAACTGGGTCATTATGGAGTAGCCGTCGTAGGGGTTGAAGATGTCCACGTCGGCGGGACCCAGACCGGCGCCTTCGTACATGCGGGCGGCCTGCCGGTCGGTCCACATCTCCACTTCGTCCAGGTCGGGCTGGGTGGTTCGGAACGGGAAGTTGTGCTGGGAATGGTTGAGCACGTACACGGGCTGGGAATCCATATCCTGCGCCCGCTCTGCGGTGGTGAACAGGTAGGCCGCCGAGGCGTTGACGGGACGGTCGCAGTCCCAGATGCGTAGCGGATTCAAGATTGGCCGGGAACCTATGTAGTCTTCTACCGATATGGGTTCGATGTTGTGGGTGGCGTTGTACCCCCAGGGGGTGAGGATCCCGTTCTTGTGCTGGTTGATGACAAAGGGGGCAAGGTCCTCATGTTCGCCGCCGTACCTCATCAAGTACTGGCGGTGGGGAAAGATGTTGATGAAATCGTTGCCGCCGTGGTTGCCCCAGGGCACGGTCCACTGGCGTGCGCCCCGGGCGTAGTCGTCGGCATTCTCGCCGCCCCGCCGGTAGCGGCCTTCCATGTTGCCCGTGGGATAGATGACCAGGCAGGTGGAGCAAACACCGTCGCCCACGGCCTGGGAGGCCATGCCCACCATCTCGCCGATGGTCGGCACCCCGGTGGGAGCAAATTTGACGTTCTCGAAGCCCATGGTGTTGATGAGCCACTGCGCGTTGATCAGCGTCAGGCCGTACTCCGAATCGTATGGCGGGTCGAAGTAGGGCCGGGGAGCCCACTGGGAGGTGGTCCCGCCGCTGCCGCCAGCGATGTGGCTGTCACAGCAGACGATGCCGTCCACCTGATCAATGGTGACTCCGGCCTGCTCCATGGCCTTTTCGCAGGCCATGATGGTGTAAGCGCCCAGGGATTCATCCAGCTTCGTTTCGTCCCACCGCCGGTCCACCGGCGAATGGCCGTAGCCGACGACGGCTACCTCGCCCCGGTGTTCCCACACCCCCAGGCCGTCCCGGTCCCTGCGCCACTGGAAATTATTGCTGCTGGTCATAGTCCGTCCTTTTGTCGCCTATCCACTGATCGCCTATCCATCGATCGCGTATTCGTTATCGCGTTTCCATGAATCAGCGCGAAGTTTCACCAATGGTTATTCCACCACCATCCACTCGTGTATCAACTGGCCGGGAGCCACTTCCTCGAAGGTAACCTCCACGGCCGCGCCCACCGGTACTTCGTAGGCCGGGACGCCCGGCAGGTTGGAGTAGAAGTTCACAGTGGGGTCCTGGTCCAGCGTCACCAGGGCAAGATTGTAGGGCTGGTCGAGCATCCGACGGTTCAGGCGGCCGTCCTCGATGACGATGTAGGCGGCGATGTGGCCCTTGCCTACCACCTCTTTCCACTCCAGCCCATCGGCGGACCCGCACGCTTGGCAAGCCACCTGGGGCGGGTACTGGAGCTTGTCGCAGGCGGTGCAGTTCTGGAGGACCAGGCGCTGTTCGTTCACCGCGTCCCAGAAAGGCTGGCTGAGTTCATCGGGTACCGGGATTATCTTTGGCATTGCTTGTCTCCAACCATTTCTTTTCACGCAACTCCGTTACAGATCACGCAACTCCGTTACAGAACCGGGTATGCGGGCGGCTGCGGCCCGTCCCATGCTTGCGGGTCGGAACCGTATTGGTTCGGACCCGCTTGGCCCGTTTGACCAGCCAAATCAGCATCCATGCAATCGAACCTGCGCATATCGCCAACCCCACAAGGAAGGCAGCAAAAGCTAGGCCGAGGATTAGTGATAAGTTGCCAGAGTTGCTACCACCGGAAAATACAAAAGTCATGTACCACAGGCCAATTGCCCCAGATACCAACAGGATAGCCCCCAATACTCCCTTTACTATCCGGAGCAATTGCCACCCGCCGCTCTTGCCTATGTCGTGCGAGCGGCGGGCAACCACCGCAAGGCTGGGGATCGGGATCGCCAACCCAGATATAAATTGAAAGGGAGTGTAGACATCCAAATCGGCCAGGGAGCCTATGGAAATGTCCACACCACTGAGCATCAAACTGACAATATTGGTAGCCAGCACTCACCATCAGTACTCGGCCCGGGTGGCCCGCCCGCTGAAGACGGCATACTTGCGAATACAAGCCCTGGCCGAGTCCTGCAGGGTCATCATGGGCTTGCCCGGGGGATATCGCCTGGCTGCATTGGTTACTCCTGGGCGGATTTGCGTGCTGGCCATTCTACCCGTAAAACGGCGCTTCATCCACTTGGGACTGGCCGCTGGCGTCCGGGCCCTTCTCCCCTGCCTGCCAACGGGCGCCGTTTTCCTAACCATCCTCTGAACAAGTCCGTGGTGATGTGGCATAGTCAAGCTGGAGAGCCTAATGCTGACCGGGGATGAGGTTGTATGGACCAGGCAAGCTTTGCTGACTTGGAATACCAGGGCAAGAGGCGCAAGACCCGCCGGGAAGTGTTCTTGGAGCGGATGGACGGCCTGATTCCCTGGAAGTTGCTGGAGGACCGCATCCGTCCCTTCTACCCAAAGGCCGGAAGGGGGCGCCATCCATATCCTCTGTCCGCCATGTTGAGAACACACTGTGTCCAGCTTTTCTACAATTTGAGCGACCCCGGCAGCGACCCCGTCATGGAGGACCTGCTCTACGAGTCCGAGCCGGTCCGGCGGTTCGTGGGGTTGAGGCTCTCAGGCCCCCTGCCCGACGAGACCACCATCCTCAACTTTCGTCATCTCTTGGAAAAGAGCAGCCTGTGCCAGGGCCTGCTGGAGGAAATCAACGCCCACCTGGAATCCCAGGGCCTGAAACTGCGGGAGGGAACCATCGTGGACGCCACCATCATCGAGGCGCCGTCCTCCACCAAGAACCGGGCTGTGGAGCGGGACCCTGAGATGCATCAGACCAAGAAGGGGAACCGGTGGCATTTCGGTATGAAGGCGCACATCGGAGTGGACTCGGAGACTGGCATAGTCCACAGCATGAGCGCGACGGCGGCCAACGTGCACGATGTTACCGAGACGCACAATCTGCTGCACGGGGGCGAAACGGTGGTGTGGGGCGACGCTGGGTATCAGGGAGTGGGGAGGAGAGAGGATAATCTGGGGCTTTTGGTGGAATGGCGGGTGGCGATGCGTCCGGGGCGTCGTCGGAAGTTGGCGCCTGGGAGCAGGGAGGCGCTGGCGGAGCAGGTGAAGGCACAGGTGAGAGCCAAGGTGGAGCACCCCTTCCTGAGGCTGAAGCGGCTGTTCGGGTACGCCAAGGTACGCTACCGGGGTCTGGCAAAGAACGCGGAGCGCCTGGCGCTGCTGTTCGGGCTGGGCAACCTGCTGACGGCGGAGGGTCTACTGTCGGGGTAGTGCGCCCGTCGCAAGCCCCAGCCGGCCCTATGGCCCGCGCCGGACTCCAACGGCCCCGCCAGGGGCGAAACGCAAGGAGCGAAACGCAAGGAGCCGGATGCCGGACCGCAACGCCCAGACGCCAGTTCTCGCCCCTTCGCTATCCCAATAAACCCAATGCAGCCCAAACCGGCTTTGTTCAGAGCGTCCCTAGAATCTGCCTGATCCCGACCATGCCCGAGGAGACCCTGAAGGCTGTTGAGACTTGGCGAGGGCCGTTGTCGCTCAGCAGCCTGGTTCGGTCAGGCACGGGACCGTGATCCATCCGGTCTTGTCCACCGCGCCCTGGACGACCTTGGTCCTGGGCCACCTCGGTCCTGGCCTATCGCTGCTCTGCGCGCAACCACCCTGGGGATGTACAATGCGGCACTTGGCGGATGTTCCAGGGCGCACCGACCACGTAAGTAAGAGCAGCGGCACGGGAACCTGAAACGGCAAAACTGGTGAAATAGTTGGCCCAGATTCTGGTCATTGGACGCAGGCTCCAGACCTTTCGCGCGCTGCGGCACCGCGATTTCCGCTGGTTCTGGATCGGCGCGAACGCCCAGGCATTGGCCAGGGGGATGCAGTTCCTGATCCTGGGCTGGTTGGTATTGGAACTGACCGATTCCGCCTCCCGCATGGGGTTCATGATTTTCCTCTACGGGGTGCCCACGGTGGGGTTCGTACTGTTCGGCGGCACCTTCGCCGACCGGTTCGACCGACGCGGACTGCTGATGCTGACCCAGGCCCTGGTGGGACTCCTGGTCTTTGGACTGGCCGTGTTGGAGACCGCAGGGCTGGTTGCCCTGTGGCACATCTACGCGGCGGCTTTCGTCCTCGGCACCCTCCAAGCCATCAACACCCCGGCCCGGCTGGCCATAGTCCGCGACCTGGTGGACCGAGATGACCTGATGAACGCCGTCGTTCTGAACTCGGCGATCATGAACTCGGGACGAATCCTAGGCCCGGCCCTGGCCGGAGGCGTCATCGAACTGGCCGGAACAACCCCGGCGCTGTACCTGGCCGCCGGATGCTTTTGCGTGGGCACGGTAACGCTGCTCATGGTCCGGCGAGTGCCAGTGCCGGCCCGGGACCGGCGCTCGACCATCCTGTCCGAACTGTGGGGCGGGCTGCGGTACTGCTGGTCGAACCCGGTCACTTTCACCGTCATCGGCATCGGGTTCGCCTTCGGTTTCTTCGCAATGCCCTATGCCCAGTTGCTGCCCGCTTTCGCCAAGCTGGTGCTGGACACAGGAGCCGGCGGAGCCGGGCTGCTGATCACCGGGGCGGGCATTGGGTCCCTGTCCGGCACGATCATCATGGCATCATTGGGCAACTCGCCCCATAAGAACCGACTGCTGCTGGCCTGCATCTTCCTTTTCGGCATAGCCCTTTTCTGCCTGGCCTGGTCACAGTGGTTCTGGCTGTCTTGGGCGATATTGTTTCTGGTCGGGATGGGCAGCATAGTGCCAATGGGGACGACCGTGTTACAACTCTCCGTGCCAACGGAGTTCCAGGGCAGAGTGATGAGCGTTTGGTACATTTCCGCCGGGTTCATGTTCATCGGCTCCTATCCCATGACGCTGGTTGCAGAGTACATAAGCTGGACCGCGGCCTTCGCCGGCGGAGCCGCCATTTACCTGACGATCGCGTTGGTGCTGGGGGTCTGGCGTCCGACACTGCGCCGCCTGCGCGTGTAGCTCGGTGCGCGGTCGCCAGTTGCCCTTCACAATGCCGCTGCGACGACTAATACGACACTCGGCAGCCTATGAGACTCGACAGCCTATGAGACTCGACAGCCTATGAGACTCGCCCTGATACCCAAAGCAAATCCGCTGAAACGCGGTGCCCAGAGGCCGGTTTGTACGAGACTGTCTGCGGCTTCTCAACTGCCATGGAGACGACCGACCGCCTTCACCGGTTCCCACGAACCATGGGCCGGGGAGCCGCGGCTACGGCTTCCCGAAACATGTCACGGCGTTGTCCAGCAGGATCTTCGGCAGCAGGTCTTCCAGGGCATCCCAATCCAATCTTGGCCGCCATGCCCGCCGGTCAGCCTGGGCTGTTCGCCCTGCTGCTGTGGCGCCCGGCGCAGCGCAAGCTGAGGCTTTGGAACCGGAATGGCACTAGCTGGGCTTTGCGTGCGCTGCGCCCACCATTGGTCCAGGTCGGGCTTTCCAGCCGAAGTTCTAGTGCAAAGAGGTGAGCCATTCGGCAATGGCCTGGCCGATCTCGGCGGGGGAGTCCTCCTGGATGAAGTGGAACCCTTTGACCGTCACTTCCCGCTGGCTGGGCCAGCCCCGACAGAACTCTCGCTGCGCGCCCGTCAGGATTGTCCCCGGATCCGCGTTGATGAACAGCTTGGGGAGGTCGCTGACGGACAGCCATCGGGAGTAATCTTCGACAATTGCCACCACGTCGGCCGGCTCGCCGTCCAAAGGAATCTGGCGAGGCCAGGTGAGGGTCGGACGCCGGGACTCGCCCGTCTCCAGATAGGGCCGTCGGTACACTTCCATCTCCGGTTCGCCCAGCCCGCGCATCACGCTGGCCGGCAGGATGCGTTCGACGAACACGTTCCTCTCAAGGATGATCTCCTCCCCATCCGGGGAGCGCATGGACTGGAACAACGACCGTGAACGCTCGGGCCACTCCTCCCACGCCAGGGGCCGGACGATGGCTTCCATGTACGCGATTCCCTTGACCCGTTCCTGGTGTCGATAGGCCCAGTGGAATGCCAGGGCCGAACCCCAATCGTGCGCGACGAGGGTGACGTTCTCGGTCAACTCAAGGGCATCGAACCAGGCGTCCAAGTAGCGGGCATGGTCGACAAACCGGTAGGTCCCGCGGGGGGCACGGTCCGACTCCCCCATTCCCAACAGGTCGGGGGCCAGGCAGCGCGCCATCCCGGCCACGTGGGGGATGACGTTGCGCCACAGGTATGACGAGGTGGGATTCCCGTGCAGGAACACGACCGGGTCTCCCTGTCCAGTATCGACGGTGGCGAGCTCCACGTTGAGGGCCGGTACCCGATGTCTTGAATAGGGATCGGCGGCGGAGATGTGGCTTTCTACCATCGAACGCCCTCCTTAATATCTGATGAGGCCCATGGTATCAGGTTGCTCCGGTGGCTACGTGAAGTCCTCACGCGTACCCAGTTTGTCATTGCGAGGAGCCAAGCGACGCGGCAATCCCGCCACCTGGACGATGTCTCCTCCGCCAACGAGATTGCCGCGCTTTGCTCGCAATGACAGTTTGGACACAAGTAGGTACGCGTCAGACGTGAAGTCTCGGTGACGTAGCGATTATTCTCGCGGCGATGAGATTGCCGCGCTTCACTCGCGATGACAGTTGTCCGACATTGGGTACGCATGAGCTGTCTGGGGCACTCTAAAATTTCGATAGACGAATTCATGCGCGTCGTTACGATGATATTACGAAATACGTCTCCAAATTGACTTTGCAATCCAGTCGAATTACACTTCGGCCACCTTAAGTTGCCCATGTCGTCAGGCAGGGCAGGATGAATTCGTAGCACATCGCCGTTGGGAGGTAACTATATGCCGGAGTTTGATTTGGTGATTCGCGGTGGAACCGTAGTCGACGGCACCGGCCTGCCCCGGATCCGCGCCGATGTCGGCATCAAGGACGGGCGGGTGGCCATGATCAGCGGGCGTATCAACGCGGCTGGCGCCAAAGAGCTGGACGCCAGCGGATGCATTGTGGCCCCGGGCGCGGTGGACCTGCATACGCACTACGACGCGCAGCTAAACTGGGACCCGTACGCGTCACTGTCGGGATGGTTCGGCGTGACCTCCCTGACCGTCGGGCAGTGCGGCTTCGGGTTTGCGCCGACCCGGGCCGAGGACCGGGACCTGAACATGCGCATGATGAACCGCATCGAGGCGATACCGCTGGAGTCGATGCGGCTGGGGATGCGATGGGACTGGGAAACCTTCCCCGAATACATGGACAGCCTGGACCGCCAGGGCCTGGGGGTGAACGTCGGCGCGCTGGTGCCCTTCTCCCCGCTGCGCGGCTACGTGCTGGGCATGATACCGGCGCGGGAACGGACATCCGTAACCGAGGCCGAGCTGAACCAGATGAAGCAGATTTTGTACGACTCCATGAAGGCGGGGGCGTTCGGACTGTCGGCCGACAAGAACCTGGAAGACCGGCCTGAGGACGGCAGTTGGCTGCCCAGCCACGTGGCGTCTCCCGAGGAGTTCTACGCTTTGTCCAAGGTCTTGAGCCAGTTCGGCGTGGGCCATCTGGGCTGGACCATCGGCATCTCGGACGACCGGCCCGGTCAGCGGGAGATGCTGGCGGAGATGGTGCGCATGAGCGGGCGTCCGCTGCACGTCGCGCTAGGCGATGAGGAAGGCTACGACTGGCTGGAGGAAGTCCGGAAAGAAGGACTTCCCGTCCTGGCGCAGCAGGGCTCGGTGCCGACCATCGCCGAGTTCAAGCTCTCCGAATATAACCTGTTCGACTATATGCCCAACTGGGTCCAGCCGTTGGTCGGCACCAAGGAGGAGCGGATTGCCAAGCTCTCCGAGGACGGCATTCGCTCGGGCATGAAACGCGACGTTATCGACCGCCCGCACGCTCGGACGGATTGGACGCAGTTGCAGGTGGTCGAGGTAGCGCTGGAGCGGAACCTCAAGTACGAGGGGTTATCCATCGCCGACATCGCCGAGGCCGAGGGCAAGCACCCGTTGGACGCGTTCCTGGACATCGCGCTGGACGAGGACCTGGAAACCGAATTCGCGCACCCGGCCGGCGGGCAGGGCGACGACGCACGGGCGGAGCGCCTGGTCAACCCCTACGTCCACATCTCGGTGTCCGACGGCGGCGCCCACACCCGTTTCCTGGTCAACAGCGTGTGGCCCGTGTATTTCCTGGGCCACTGGATCCGCGACAACGAGCTGATGACCCTGGAACAGGCCCACCAGAAGATGAGCGCGCTGCCAGCGGCGTTCTCCGACATGAAGGGTCGCGGCACCCTGCGCGTCGGCGACTGGGCCGATGTCATGATCTATAACTTGGACGAGCTGGGGCTGCTATACGACAAGCCTCGGTTCGAGACCGACTTCCCCGGTGGTGAGAAGCGGTTGGTGCAAATGCCCACCGGAATTCGCTACATCCTGGTCAACGGCACCGTAACCTTCGTGGAAAACGAGTGCACCGGCGAGCTGCCCGGCAAGCTGCTGCGCAGTTACGACATGGTGGGCTGACCCCGCAGGGATCCTGGTCCCGTGAATAGGTACGCCCCGGGTGATCAAGCCCGGGGCGGATTTCGTATCGACTGGGGTGGGGTGGGGCGCTCGGGCTACTCGTCCGGCACCAGCGCGACCAGACGGTTGTCCTGCACGGTAACCAGGAACGCCTTCATGCGGAAGTCTGGTTGGTTGACGCAGGTGCCCTCGCCCTTCTCGTACTGCCAACCGTGGCCGTCGCAGACGAATACCTCGTCGCCTTCATCCTCGATCTCCCCGCCCTGATGGGGGCACATCGTGGACAGCAGCTTGTATCCGTCGCGCCCGCGCACCAGAAAGTATGAGGCGTCGCCCACTTTGACGGGAGCGGGCAGGGCGGTGAACGACGATTCCTCTCCCAAGTCCGCCCTGACCTTCTTCGATCGGGCCGAGCCGCTCACCTGGCGGAGGGTAACGGTTCCTCTTCTGCGTTCGGTAGTCATTGCAATATCCCTTGCCGACGTCGTGACGCTGCTGTAGCTGGATCGGTGAATGGCCCAAGTATAGCAAAATCCTGACGAATTCTAATCGTCAGTGGCAGTTCGCGAGAACGCATGCTACACTCCCTGAAAATGCAAGTCGCATAGCGTAGGAGGTTGACATGGTTGGTCTCGAATCCGCTACAGATCTGGGAAAATTCGGCCTTGCCGTCGGCACGCCGGTGATCAAATCGGTGGGTCCGCTGGCCTTCGGTCCTGAGGGTGTGCTCTTCATCGGCGACAACGTGGGGGCGGCCATATTCGCCGTTGATGCGGGTGACGCCGGCGGAGACGGCGCGGCCCAGGCCGTGGACCTGGACAATTTTGACGCCTCCCTGGCGTCGTACCTCGGCTGTTCAAGAGACGACGTGGCCATACGGGACATGGCAGTCCATCCGACGTCCGGCAACGTGTACTTCTCCGTAATGCGCGGCAGCGGGGACGCGGCCATTCCGGTGATAATCAGGGTCTCCGGCGATGGGAGCATCAGCGACGTGGCCCTGGAGAGCGTGGCCTTCTCGCAGTACGACATCACCGACGCGGCGGACGAAGACGACCCTCGCCTGGTTACACGGATGAAACTGCGGACCGTAACGATTACGGACATGTCGTACGTGGACGGGCTGCTGCTGGTGGCGGGGACGTCCAACGAGGAGTTCACCTCCACCCTGCGACGCATTCCGTTCCCCTTCGGCGGCGAGGCCGCAGCTAACTCCCTGGAGATATTCCACGTCTCCCACGGCAAGTACGAAACGGCGGCGCCCATCCGCGCGTTCGTGCCCTACCAGGGGAACTCCAGCATCCTGGCCAGTTACACCTGCACTCCGGTGGTGCAGTTCTCGCTGTCGGATTTCGACGCGGGCAAACATGTGATGGGCAAGACCGTGGCCGAACTGGGTTCGCACAACCATCCGCTGGACCTGATTTCTTACGAGCACGACGGCGGGGAATACCTGCTGGTTTGCAACGACCGCCATCCCCTGTTCAAGGTCGCCTGCAAGGACATCGATGTGCAGGGTCCGCTGACCGAGCCTGATGATTCGATGGATGCCTCACCGGCGGACCCGGTCACGCCCGGGGTGGGCGTGCCGCGGTGGTTGCTGCCGCACCCCGGCGTGAAGCGCATGGCCAACCTCAACGGCAGCGGCGTGCTCATGCTGCAGCAGGACGAGGACGGGAACACCCACCTGCACACCTACGACACCTCGACGCTGTGACCCACGGCCGTCATCTGCAACTGGAGTGGGCGCAATACCAGGGGCGCGACTGCCTGAAAATCAGCGGCTGGAACGACGCCGAGCTTCATGAGTTGGGCGGCTTGGACGCCGGGGCATTGTCCCGGCGTCTCGCCGTATATCCCAGCGAAGCGCTGACTCGAGGTGACGACAGCCCGGTTGTTCCGCCCGCCGCCGGCCGTTTTCTGGTTCAGGGCGGGTCCATCTGCTTCGTGCCCCGCTTCCCCTTCGCTGGCGGAGTGGGCTATTCCCTGCTGGTCGAGACCGCCGGCGAAGGGGAAGGCGCCGAGGTCTGGCAGATCCGGCGGCCATCTCCGGCGGTCGCTTCCACCGCGGAGGTCCTGGCGATCTACCCCACCACCGCCGAGCTCCCGGTGAACCTGCTCCGGGTGTACGTGCACTTCTCCGCACCAATGAGCGAGGGCTGGGCGGCGCGGGCAATTAAAGTCAGTAGCGGGGACACCGGGGAAGCGCTGGAGGGAGCCTTCCTCCCGCCCGAGCCGGAGCTATGGGATGCCCAGCGGACACGGCTGACCATGCTGCTGGACCCCGGGCGCATCAAGCGCGGCCTCGTGCCCAACCTGGAGTTCGGTTACCCCCTGGTGGAGGGCACAACGGTCAGCATCGCCATCGACCCGGCCTTTCACGACGCAACGGGCCGGCCGCTCAAGGCAGGAGCTGAACGGAGCTACCGCATCGGCCCAGCTCTGCGGTCGCGCGTTGACCCTGCCGCCTGGCGATTGATCGCTCCCGTCGCCGGCTCTAGAGCCCCGCTGCTGGTTGAATTCGACCGGCCCCTGGATCACGGATTGCTTCAACACAGCCTGTCGGTCCGGGACACTGCGGGAGAGCCGATGCCAGGAGAGGGAGAAGCGGGAAAGGCGGAACGCAGTTGGCATTTCACGCCGTCGCATACCTGGGAGGGCGGCGATTACCAGTTGGTCGTCGAATCGCGCCTGGAAGACGTGGCCGGAAATTCGCCGGCCCGGGTTTTTGATCGGGACGTTTCGAAGCCCGAAGACTCGCCAACGCGATCGGAAGCGACAACCGTCAGCTTCGCGTGCTCCCCGGCCGCGCTTTCGTTTCGATAAGTCTGCGGGCCCGTAATCGCGGCCAAAATCGCGCGGGTCGCCGGTGGGGCCAGAACGGTCGGCGGATCACGTGTGTTCGTTTTCTCTAGCCTGTCATTACGCGCGGGCCGCCAGGAGTTCGTGGCAATCCCGCATAGGATGTGGTGACCGCGTCGGAACGTCCACACTTCCCCGACGAGACTGCCACGCCACGCTTTACTCGCCATGCAAAGCTGGCTACGCGTGAGTTGGCCGCAGCCGTGGCCGGTGCAAGCATTGTCCGCGCCGAGTTCCGAATCGATATCAAATTCGGACCACCGAACGTAGCAGGGGTTGTGTCGACCAGAGTGTGTATCAACATGTCATTATTCGTGCCGAGACCTGTCAATTCATGCAAAGAGTGATCACCAAAATCTTCCGGCCCTTAATTTCCTAAGAGGGTGTCTAAAAAGGTTGGAATTGGGGTAGAGGTATCCAGGCGTGATAAGGGGGTTGGTCATAACGTTGGGGTATGAAACGACCAGCCTATCCCAGCGACCTCAGCGACCGAGAATGGCAACTGCTCGAGCCCCTGTTGCCACCCCCCAAACCGGGCGGCCGACCGATCACCTACCCCCGGCGGGAGATCGTCAACGCGACCCGCTACGTGCTGCGCACTGGTTGCTCCTGGCGGATGCTGCCCCATGACCTGCCGCCGTGGCGCATCGTGTTCCATTACTTCCGTACCTGGCGTCGTGATGGCGCCTGGCAACGGGTACATGGCACCCTGCACGCCGAGCTGCGCCAGGCTCAGGGTCGCCAGGCCAGTCCCAGCGCGGCCATCATCGACAGCCAATCGGTGAAGACCACGGAAAAAGGGGGCCTCGGGGTTACGACGCCGGCAAGAAGGTGAAGGGCCGCAAGCGCCACATCGTGGTGGATACCCTGGGGCTGCCGCTGGCGGTGGCAGTGCATCCCGCCGACATTCAGGACCGGGACGGCGCCCGGTTGGTACTGACCCGGCTGCTCGGCCGTTTCCCTCGACTACAGCTGATCTGGGCTGATGGGGCCTACGGCGGCAAATTGGTAGAGTGGGCCAGGACGGTGGGCGGCTGGACCCTGGAGTTGGTGCGGCGCCCAGCACAGCAGCATACCTTTCAGGTCCTGCCCCGGCGGTGGGTCGTGGAGCGCACCTTCGGTTGGCTGAACCTGCAACGGCGGTTGAGCAAGGACTACGCAGCATTGTGTGAAACCACCGAAACCTGGATTTACATCGCAATGACCGGCCTCACCCTGCGCAGACTGGCCCGCCTTCCCCATTTTTAGACACCCTCTAAGACTTCCTCCCGGGACCACTTGTGCTTCGTATGGATGGCCTTGCATAACTGTAGGGTATCATTCTCCTGTGGCTTCATTAACTTTTTTGCTCTTATCCTTTTGGCACGTCGTAGGGCGGGGTGCGAAGGGTGTACATGCAATTTGGCGCGCACGCCCGAGCGGGGAATCTCGCCTACGCGCTACGGCAGTCGCTTGCAACGGTTGGTTGCATGATCATCAAAAGATTATCACCTGGTACTTGTTTGCGGCGCTGATCGCACGTACCTTGGTGAAAATTGGTTCGTTCGTCGCCATCGGTCTCTTGCTTTGGGACGGTGTTCCAGGTACCAGGTTTGATGGGATCCCTCGGGGCGTGTCGATCCCTTCGTTGGCACTGTTCGGGTTAGTTTCGGCGCCGATTTTCGTGATAGGAATCTACCAGGACATGGAGAAGGTGAAACGGTGGGGAGACAGACGAGCTCAACGCACTGCGGTGTTGGACGATGTGGATTTGAGATGACGACGGTCAACATGGACATATGCCCTCCAGTTGACCTCGACCAAGGTGCGAAGCAGTCCGGGGAATGATGATGTGGAAGTGCCTACTCAGCACACCTCCGGGTATGGGGGATCCTGCAACGTTTCTCCTTGTGCAATTGTTGCAAAACGCTGGTTTGGTGCTGATCCCAGCCGCGCTTCCGTCTCGGTGAATCTACCGGCCCACAATCTCGCCGACAATCGCGCACTCCGTCGGTGGTGCAAGACTGGTCGGCGGGTCACCCGTATTCGTTTTTTCTAACCTGCTAGAGGGTCGCCAATCGCACGAAAGTCCAGGCAGGGACCGCATCGTTTCATCGATACGGCCCCGAGCCGGTAAGGCACCAACCGGCGCGCCCAAGTTCCTCGCGCGCCCGGCGAGCCAGACGAATACCGCGCTGGCCGCAAGGTAGCGGCGAACACTCGGAAAGCAGCCTCCAGGCTTCCGACCTGGTCGTAAACGAACGCGGCGAACAATGGCCCGCCGATGCTGGCGATGAGGTAGAAGGGGCTCATCACTCCTCTGATCGTACCCTGGTGACGCCGACCGAAATGCGCCGCCCACAGCAGGGGCCCAATCACCACCAGCGAACCTCCGGTGAGACCGTACATCACCCCGAACGTGCCGTACAGCTGGCACATGCTCGTAGAGCCAACGCCGGCTAATATGCTGACGGCCTCAATATCAGGGCGATTATGGCCAGCATCCAGATCGAGTAACGGTCTGCCAGAAATCCCCAGGCCAGCTTGGCCGCGATAGCGCAAATGCCGTAGATCCCGAAGGAGATCCCCGCCTGCACCGCGGAAAATCCGAGATCCGTCGCGTAGGGGATCCGGTGGATGATCAGGGCGCCGAGCGACATGCCGGCCAACACCTCATAGGCAACGAGCAGCCAGAACGCCGGGGCGCGCACCGCCTGTCGTACCGTCCAACTCACCTCTCCAGTCGGGTCCTGCCGTTCACCACCGGGCTCCTGCCCTTCGTCAGGATCTGACGACTCGACGCGGGTGCCACCGTCCGGCAGCAATCCCATATCTTCCGGCTGCCGGCGCAGCCAGAGCAGGGAAGGCGGCACAACGACGATCCAGGGAACGAAACCGAGGAAGAACCAGGCGGTTCGCCATCCGAATACTTGGATCAGGAACAATATCAGGGGTGTCAACGCCACCGCGCCCACGTTGAGTCCGGCGGTTGCAATGCCGGTGGCCCGGCCCCGATGACGAATGAACCACTTGGCGATGGTCGGGCTGACCACGCCGTAACCGAGCCCCGGAACGCCGAAGGTGCCGATGACACCGTAAAACAGGACAAACTGCCAAATCTCCCGGGTTTGGGACAGGAGCATCAGCGAAATGCCCAATACGACGGCGCTGCCTGCCATCAGGAATCGGGGACCGTAGCGGTCCACAGCATATCCGGCGACGGGGTATACACCGGCGCTGACCAGGTCTCTCGCGAGGAGCGCGGCGGTCATGACGGTGCGGCTCCATCCCAGCTCCTCGATCATCGGCTTGAAGAAGAAACCGAAGGTCTGGGCACCCAACCCTACCCGCATACCCTGGCTCAAGAACCCGCAGACGACGATATACCACCCGTGAAATATTTTTGGGTTTGAGTTCACTGTGAGCCTGATGCAGAGGTCATGATCCAGCGGGCGCCATCGGATGCGCTGGCGGAACAATCGGGCGCACAACAATATGATCGGCCCCCGCCAGTGTCAACTCCGATAAAGTCGGCTCTTACATGAAATCCACCCGCTCATCCACAGCATGGGAGCGTATCTCTGCCACGGTGCCGAGGCCTGTGGACACTCCCGGATCTCGTTTTGTTGCGTAAGGCTGTTTGAGTCCAGCGCTGTCCGTGGACCCCTATACAGCCCTTCCCAATAGGGGACTTCCCGGTTGGACGTAACAACTTTGTAACATTTCCGTCATTAGTACGTAACACGGGAAATCCAAACTGATTCAGTAAATTTTCGCGCCGACAAATGCATGCCAGCGCAACCGTTGACGGTACAGCCACCCGCTTTCGGGCGGGCCGTAGCGGGGTCCTAGCGAAAAAGCATCTGCCGGTCGCCAATAGTGGGGAGATAGAGATATGGAGTTCTCCGAGCTGGAAGTATTCTCCTTCCTGATTTCAGCTGCCCTGGTGTTCCTTATGGTGCCCGGCCTGGCGCTGTTCTACGGCGGTCTGGTCCGCCATAAGAACGTGATCGGCACCATGATGCACTCCGTCACGGCCATTGGAGTGGTCAGCGTACTCTGGGTCCTCTGGGGATACAGCCTGGCCTTCAGCACCAGCGTTGGCGGTCTGGGTTTCGTCGGCGGCCTCACCAAGTTCGGCATGGTGGGCGTCGGACTGGACGAACAGGCATTCATGATCTTCCAGGGAATGTTCGCCATCATCACCGTGGCACTCATCGCCGGCGGCTTTGCCGAGCGGTTCAAGTTCAAGTCCTACATCATCTTCGCCGCCCTCTGGGTGACTATCGTGTACGCCCCGCTGTGCCACTGGGTCTGGGGTGGCGGTTGGCTCGGAAACCTGGGCAGTGTCCTGGGGATGAGCGAATCCGGATTCGCCCTCGACTTCGCCGGCGGCACCGTGGTCCACATCGCGTCGGGCACGGCTGCCCTGGCGGCCGCGCTCATAGTGGGACGCCGCAGCGGTTTCGGCACTACCACCATCACGCCGGGCAACGTGCCGCTGGTCCTTCTGGGAGCCGGCCTGCTGTGGTTCGGATGGTTCGGGTTCAACGCTGGCAGCAGCTTCGACCTGACAACGGACAGTGCCGCAAACGCCTTCGTTGTAACCAACGTGGCGGCAGCCACCGCCATGTCCTCATGGTCAATCATCTCCTGGTTCATCACCAAGCGCCCATCCGCCAGCGGCGCCGCGGCTGGAGCCGTGGCCGGCCTGGTGGCGATCACCCCCGCCGCCGGCTTTGTCGGCGTCATGCCGGCCATCATCATCGGCGCCGGCGCCGGAGGAGCCTGCTTCATCGCCGTAGAGCTGATACACCGGTTCCGCATCGACGACTCTCTCGACGTGTTCGGCATCCACGGCATCGGCGGTATGTGGGGCGCATTGGCCACCGGAATCTTCGTCGGCATCGGCTTCGGCGCTTTGGAGGCCGACGTCACCCGCATTGAACAGGTCCTCTATCAAATCATCGGCATCGCCGCCGCCTTCGCCTGGTCCTTCGTGGTCTCCGCCATCATTCTGCTGGCCCTGAAGTACACCATCGGCCTGCGCGTCACTGACCAGGAAGAAGAGATCGGCATCGACCTCACCCAGCACGGGGAGGGAATGAACTAATCACCTGGACTCCCGGTCGGCAATACCAGACACCGATGCTAACTCGCACAAAAATGGTCGCAAAGGAGGAACCCAGTATGACCCCGAGAGAAGTCATCGAGTTTTGCAAGTCCAGCAACATCGGCATCATTGACCTGCGGTTCACCGACTTGCCAGGCACGTTTCAGCACCTCTCCATACCCCTGAGCGAGCTCAGCGAGGACAACATGGCCGAAGGGTACGGCTTCGACGGCTCCAGCATCCGCGGTTTCAAGTCCATCGACGAAAGCGATATGCTGTTGACCCCCGACGCCAGCACCGCCGCCGTCGACCCGTTTTTCAAGATCCCCACTCTCCACATGATCTGCGATATCCTCGACCCGGTAACCCGCGAGTCCTACAGCCGCGACCCGCGCCACGTCGCCCACAAGGCCGAGGCCTACCTCAGGGCGAGCGGCATCGCCGACACCAGTTACTGGGGCCCTGAGCCCGAGTTCTTCGTCTTCGAATCCGCTCGCTTCGACCAGAACATCAACTCCGGTTATTACTTCATCGACTCCGACGAAGGCTTCTGGAACACCGGCGCCGAGTGGACCATCGACGGCGGCAACAACCTGGCCTACCGCCCCCGCAACAAGGAAGGCTACTTCCCCACCCCTCCGTTCGACACCTTCCAGGACATCCGCTCCGAGATGGTGCAAAAGATCGAGCACTTCGGGATCATCGTCGAAAAGCACCACCACGAGGTGGCTACCGCCGGCCAGGCCGAGATCGACGTCCGCTACGACACCCTGACCACCATGGCCGACACCGTAACCATCCTGAAATACGTGGTGAAGAACGTGGCCAAGGACCACGGCAAGGTCGCCACCTTCATGCCCAAGCCTCTCTTCGGCGACAACGGCACCGGCATGCACACCCACCAAAGCCTGTGGAAGGACGGGTCCAACCTGTTCTATGATGCCAACGGCTACGCCATGCTGTCCGCCACCTGCCGGCACTACATCGGAGGTCTGCTGCAGCGCGCGCCGGCCCTGCTGGCCTTCGCGGCGCCCACCACCAACAGCTACAAGCGCCTGGTGCCCGGCTTCGAGGCTCCGGTGAACCTGGTCTACTCGGTGCGCAACCGCTCGGCTTGCATCCGCATCCCGACATACTCCAACAGCCCGGCGGCCCGCCGCCTGGAGTTCCGCGCTCCTGACCCGTCCTGCAACCCCTACATTGCCTTCGCCGCCATGCTCATGGCCGGCATCGACGGTGTGATCAACGAGATCGAGCCGCCGGACCCCGTGGACCAGAACCTCTACGAGATGTCCGCGGCCGATCTGGCCATGATCCGCCAGGTTCCCGGCTCGCTGGACGAGGCCCTCGGCGCCCTCGAGCGCGACAACGAGTTCCTCATGCGGGGCGGCGTCTTCACCGACGACCTCATCGAGACCTGGCTGGACTACAAGAAGAACGACGTGGACGACCTGCGTCTGCGCCCTCATCCGATCGAATTCTTCAAGTACTTCGACGCCTAGTCGCGACACTGTCGTCGTCGACGAACCGTGCAGGGGCGGGTATGACCCGCCCCTACTGGTACAATGCCCCGGAGAAAACCCGGTGTGTCGGGACGACCATCTTCCAGGAGACCACCCGTGCTGACTGACCACCACGCCGCCGAGCGCGAGTACGTGCTCCGCAGCGCCCGCGATTTCGACGTCAAATTCATTCGCCTGTGGTTCACCGATATCCTCGGCAACCTCAAGGGATTCGCCATTACCGTGGACGATCTGGAGGATGCCCTGGAGCTGGGCGTCGGATTCGACGGCGCAGCCATCGAGGGTTACAGCACCGACACGGAAAGCGACATGCGGGCTTTCCCAGACCCGACCACCTTCACCCTCCTGCCCTGGCGGCCCCGGCGCAACGCCGTGGCCCGCATCTTCTGCGACGTCCGTACCCCCAGGGGAGAGCCGTTCATAGGCGATCCACGCCACGTGTTGAAGCGTAATTTGGAACGTCTGGCCAGCCTGGGATACATATATTACGTCGGCCCGGAGCTTGAATACTTCTACTTCCGGGACGCCGCAACGCCAGAGCCTCTGGACACCTACGGATATTACGACCAGCTTTCCAGTCACCCGGCCTCCGACTTGCGTCGCGACACCGTGCTCAACCTCGCTGAAATGGGCATTCCCGTCAAGTATTCCCACCACGAGGGCGCGCCCAGCCAGCACGAAATCGACCTCCAATACACCGACGCCCTGACCATGGCCGACAACGTGATGACCGCCCGGATGGTTATCAAAGAACTGGCCCAGCAACAGGGCGTCTATGCCTCCTTCATGCCGAAACCGTTTTCCACTTCCAACGGCAGCGGTATGCATACCCACCAGTCGCTGTTCCGCGGCAACAGCAACGCCTTCTATGACCCGGACGACGACCTTCATCTGTCCGTGATCGGCAAGCGATTCATCGCCGGCCTCCTGCGCCACGCTCCGGAAATCACCCTGGTGACCAACCAGTGGGTCAACTCCTACAAGCGGCTGGTGCCTGGGTACGAGGCACCGGTGCATGTGTCCTGGACCATGTCCAACCGCCTGGATTTGATTCGGGTTCCCTCGTACAAGGCAGGCTACGAAACCTCGCTGCGCGTCGAGTACCGCGCCCCTGACCCGGCCTGCAACCCGTACCTGGCTTTCAGCGTATTGCTCGCCGCCGGCCTGAAGGGGATCGAGGACGAGTATCCGGTGCCCTCACCAATCACGGGCGATGTCATGTCCATGTCCCCGGAAGAGCGCACCGCTCGCGGCATCGGACGCCTACCCACCAGCATGGGCGAGGCAATCGCGTTGGCGGAAAATAGTGAACTTCTGCGCAAGACTCTCGGCGATTTCGTCTATGAAACCCTGATCCGCAACAAGAAGCAGGAGTGGGAGGAATATCGCTCTACGGTTACCGACTACGAGATTTCACGATACCTGCCTTTGCTGTAGACCCGGTATCCCCCGTCAGAGAGGCCACACATGCAATTCTCCGGGAAACTGGTCATCATCGCCGCGCTGGCGGTGACGGTGTTGCTGGTCAGCAACATCATTGCCATCAAGCCGGTTACGCTGTTCACCCTGCCGTTCAACTTTATCGGCAGCGACCTGTTCGTCGTGTCGGCGGCCATCGTCTGCTTTCCCGTCGGCTACATCATCAGCGACATCCTGACCGAGGTGTACGGGTTCCGGGTGGCCCGCGGCGTCATCTGGCTGGGGTTCGTGTGCAATCTGCTGATGGTGGTCCTCTTCTGGGTCGGAGACATGATTCCCGGCGCGTTCTTCTGGGAAAACCAGGAGGAATATCAGACCATCCTGGGGGCCACTGGCTGGATTATGCTGGGTTCGTTCGTCGCCTATATCGTCGGCGAGTTCACCAACGCCGTGGTGATGGTGCTGCTGAAGAACCGCACCCAAGGCCGTTACCTCTGGCTCCGCACCATATCCTCCACAGTGGTAGGCCAAGGCATCGACTCCATCCTGTTTTTCACCATCGCCTTTGGAGTTTCGGGCTTGTGGGTCGACCCCGACGGCTCATGGTCGCCGGTGTTCAACGCCGCTATATGCGCGTGGATCGCCAAGTCGGTTTACGAGATCGTCGCCACGCCGCTCACCTACATCGTGGTCGGCTGGCTGAAGCGTACCGAGCAAATGGACGTTTACGATGCGCCGCGCTCGCTGAACCCGTTCGGTGTGTTCGGCAGCGGCGACACCAACGCCGCGGCTTCCCGAGCCTGAACTCGGCCACGAGTTCCGCGTATGGCCGACCAAGAGCCTGACCACGGCCATCCCCACGACCACCAACACGGCGGCCCCGAAAGCCTGGGCGCACCGTTCGCGAACCTCCGGGGCACCGGGTTGCCGTGGCGCAAGGTAGTGGCGCTGGTGGTCTCCAATACGCGGCGAAAGGTGGTTTCGCGGCGCGGCTGCTGCGGAAACCACGGCCAACCCGGCTGTTGACGCCGCTGATCTCGCGCCGGCGTGACCGGCGCTTACGCGAGGCCCCCACTTCCAAAAGGGCTCCGAACCTCGATATGTTACGATTGGGTTAGCCGCCATTGCATATCGACAGAAAGGAGCCTGACTGATGCACTCCGAACAGCGCCGGGTAGCCGACGACGGCCTTCATTACCTCGTCATCTTCCCCGACGAATATGACGCCGACGCCCGCTACCCGCTGGTCGTCATGCTGCACGGTTTTGGCGCCAACATGCAGGACCTCGCCGGCCTCGCTCCGTCGATCAACCGCAAGGGCTACGTGTACGTTTGTCCCAACGCGCCGATCCCTTTCGAGTTGGCTCCCGGGATGACCGGCTACGGTTGGCATCCGCCGCGCGGTCAGGCGACCGATGAGCATTTCGACCAGGCCGAGTCGCTCCTCGACGCCTTCTTCACCGAGGCGCTGAACGAGTTCAAGGCCGAGGAAAACCGCGCCGTTTTGCTCGGCTTCTCCCAGGGCGGCGGCATGACGTACCGCATGGGTTTGGAACGGCCGGACAAGTTCGTGGCCCTGGTCGCTCTCAGCGCCTCCCTGCCGGACCCGGAGATCCTGCGCCCACGGCTGCCCGACCACCGCGAGCAGCCGGTTTTCGTGGCCCACGGTCTCCACGACCAGATGGTCTCGATGGACAGCGCGCGCCGCACCCGCGAGTTCCTCGACGCGGAGAACTACAACCTGTCCTACCACGAATACAATATGGGCCACGAAATACCCGCGGAAGTCCTGCGCGACATGGTCCCCTGGATGGAGGCCCTCCTGCCTCCGCTCGTCGCCGAAACCGACCGCATCTTCTAGAGCCCGAAGAGCATTGCTTGACATGGATGCACAGGATGGACAGGATAACGGCGAGGAGATGCTTTTTCGTGAATTAACCAGGGCGATACTGGGTTGCGCTTTCGACGTGATTAATGAGCTTGGTTCGGGGTTTTTGGAATCAGTGTACGAAAAATCAATGGTAGTGGCGCTTGAGGAGTCCGGCGTTACAGTTCAAGCTCAAGCACCGATAAACGTCAATTTTCGCGGTAGGGCCGTGGGTGACTGTTACGCCGATTTGTTAGTGGACCAAAAAGTAATCGTCGAGCTAAAAGCGGTTTCTTCCCTGACCCCGCAACACGAAGCCCAGATAATCAATTACCTTACGGCTACGGGCATCCCTGTCGGGTTGTTACTGAATTTTGGCAATCCCAAACTGCAATATCGTCGTTTCACACGAAAATGAAGCAGGCTCACAAACTTGGCTGCACGTTTGATGGCCCAATCCGATCCTGTATATCCTGTGCATCCATGTAAGACACGAGCCCGTACTGAGGTTTCTCAAACATGAAAGCCACTACCCAACTGCGCCAGATGCTCGCATCCGACCGGATGGTCGTTGCGCCCTTCGTACTCAACGCCCTGCACGCCCGCATCGCCGAAGACGTGGGGCACCAGGCCGTCTACATGACCGGCGCCGGCACCGCCGCCGAGCGCGGCTTCCCCGATGTCGGCCTGCTCACCATGACCGAAATGGTAGCCAACGCCAAGTACATCGCAGACGCCGTCAACATCCCGGTTATCTGCGACGCCGATACCGGGTACGGGAACCCCCTCAACGTGCACCGCACCGTCCGCGAGTACGAAGCCGCCGGCGTGGCTGCCCTCCACCTCGAGGACCAGGTGTTCCCCAAGAAGTGCGGCTTCTTCGCCGGCAAGCAGGTGGTGCCTGCCGAGGAGCACGTCCAGAAAATCCGCGCGGCCCTAGACGCGCGCACCGATCCCGACTTTGTCATCATCGCCCGCTGCGACGCCTACGCGGTCACCAGCTGGGAGGATACCGTGCGACGCTGCCGTGCCTACGCCGACGCCGGCGCCGACCTCGTTTTCGTCGATGGCATCAAGTCCCAGGACGACATCCAGCGCTACGCCGCCGACCTGGCCAACGTGCCCCGCATGTACAACGGCGACCTGGCCACGACGCAGACCATGGACGAACTGGGCTACAAGATCATGATCTGCGGCAGCACCATCTGGCTCATTTACAAGCAGGTGCGCGCCGCCTACGAAGAGCTCATGAGCGCCGGCAAAGTGGACCCGGACCGCTTCGGCACCCGCTGGGACGTCGCCTCCGTGCTTGGGCTGGACGCCATTTACGAGCTGGAAAAGAAGTACGGTGTGCAGGACGTGGGCACCGATGTCGCGGGTCTCGCCGCGGCCCAGGCCGCGCAGATGGCCGCCGACGCCGCCGTGCTCACCCCAGCGGACGACTAGGCTCCCCAAAATGGCTGAGGCCTCATTGGTGAAGCCGGCGATGAGTGACCGTTTCCGAATGCTCTACGACGGCTCGTGCCCGATGTGCAGCCGCGAAGTGATGAAACTCTATCGCCGGCGCCCAGGGGCCATCGAGCCCGTGGACATCTCTGCCGAGGATTTCGACGCTGCGGCATGGGGGTTGGAAGCCGACCGGGTCCAGTCTGCCATGTACGGCGTGCGGCCGGACGGCAGCGTCACGGTGGGCATGGAGAGCCTCCGCGAGGGCTACCGTCTGGCTGGTCTTGGCTGGCTGATCGGGTGGACCCAGTGGTGGCCGGCTCGCCCTGCCTTTGATGTCTTCTACCGTGGCTTCGCTCGCAACCGGATGCGCGTCAGTAACTGGCTGGGCCGCTGCGACGGCCATTGCCGCGTCTGAAACCATTGGCCAGTCCCGCGAAGACCGTTGATGGGCACTCAGTAACTGGCGCCGCGGACGATCCGTGTTCGTACCTTCGACGTTGAACCTCGAGCGTCGATTGACGCAACATGCTAGCGAACCTGACGCGTACCCACCCGCGATCAAACTGTCATTGCGAGCGAAGCGCGGCAATCTTGTTGGCGGAGGAGCCGCCGTCCAGGCATCGAGATTGCCGCGTCGCTTCGCTGCTCGCAATAACAAACTGGGTACGCGTGAAGCTAGCGAAGAGATACATCGCGAGGCTGCGCAAGCGTAATGTGGCCTCTACTCGCGTTGGGCTCTGCTCTGGCCTTTTGCTTCGTCAGCGTCTGCGACAAACGCCTGCTGTCATTCCACCTGAATGGCGTTCCGCCCCTATGCCTGTGGTGCGGGACCACCGGACTGATCTACGGCACCATCGTGGCCGCCATCGTTGGGGTACCGTCCGGCACCACGTGGCAAGTCGCGGTTACTCCCATTGTCTCTGGCCTGTTCATGGGATGCTCCGTGGTGCTGCTGTTTCGCGGCCTGCGCCTCATGGAGGCTTCTCGAGCGGTCGCCATTTCCCAGACCAATCCGATTTTCGTCGCCATTTTGGCCCTGTTGTTCCTGGATGAGCACATCTCACCGGCCCAATGGTGCGGTATTGGCCTGGTGGTCGGCGGAGCGGCCCTCATCTCAGTGCGGCTGTTCCAGGAACTACCCTACACTCGCATCGGCCCGGGTCTGGCCATCCCCAGAACCGCCGTCTTCGATTTGCGCGATCGTGGTGCGATTTACGGCCCGGCTCTCCTTTTCGTCAGCGCCTTGTGCGCCGCCTCCAGCTTCGTGGTCACCAAAGCGGCCCTCAACGCCCACCTGCCGGTGCTGACGGTATTCGGCATCCAGCAGGCCACCGTGGGCGTCGTCTTCCTATGCGTGGGGCTGACCGGCGGACCCCGCCTGATGGAGGCGGTGCGGCAGCCCAAGGTCCTGGCGATGCTCCTGTTCGGCGAATCCCTGATGCCGGCGATCTCGATCCTCCTGGGCGTCTACGCCTACAGTCTGGGGCCCGCCTCCCTGGTGGCTGCCGTACTGGCGACCCGACCGTTGTTCGTGTTCATCGCGTCCACCATCCTGTCCCGTATGCGTTGGCAGTTCCTCGACGAGTCGCTGAACCCCCGTGTCCTGGCGGCAAAAGCCGCGTCTATAGTCATGATCGTTGGCGGTGTGGGCACCCTCAGCGTGGGCTGATCCCCAAAACGGGAACTCTCCGTAATCCCTACCGCTATTACGTTTATGATGCGTTAGAAGCGGCGAAAAAGCAGCGAATCCGTCGCGAATAAAACGATAATGTTTATCCATGTCCCATTGATGATTGACAACCGCAGCAAGAACGAATAATATCCGATGCTGAATATCTACGCTGCTGAACGTAGACATATGACCGCATACTTAGCACGGAGTCTGCCAACCAATGGACGAACTTGACCTGAAAATCATCGGTATACTGCAATCGGACGGGCGTGCGTCCAACGCCAAGATTGCACGCGCAGTGGGTGTCAGCGAAGGCACCGTAAGACGCAGGCTGCGCCGCCTCATCAAAGAAGACATCGTCCATGTGGTGGCAGTACCCAACCTCGAAAAAATGGGCTACGGCACCACCGCCCTCATCGGTTTGGAAACCGGCCCGGGTAAGTCCGACTCCGTCGCCGAATCCATCGCCAACCTCGATGAAGCCCACTATGTCGTCGTCGCCACCGGCCCCTACGACGTATTCGTCTGGACTGCTCTGGAATCCGCCGAAAGCCTCGGCGATTTCCTGCGTACCCGCATCGGCGTCATCGACGGAGTGCAAAAGACCCAGACCTTCGTCACCCTCTCGACCAAGAAGCGTTTCACCCGGGTTTAAACCGCCGCCCCAAGCATCCGGTCCGGCGGTCCCGGACACGTAACAGTTCAGAGTTGAGGGGAAGTGAGCAGTTGACGGCAGGCAGCGATGGGGTTGAGAGCTTGTGCTCGCCAGGTGCCGAAGATTGAGGCCAGCGTCATCTTGGTGTCGGTGCCCTGCGCTGAGCGGGTGCCCCCGCTGACCTTGCGGCTGACCACCAAATGGCGCAGGCTGCGCTCGGCGGCATTGTTGTCCGGCGGCACTTCCGGTTGGGCCACGAAGACGAAGAGTTCCTTGATGTGCTTCTCCATGCGTCGGCACAGTCTGGCCGGGACGGCCGACGGGTCGTCCCGGAATGGACGGCAGAGGGCCAGCAGTCGCCTTTCCAGGGTCAGTTGGGCGGTGCGGCGTGGTGGTTCTGAAGGGTGGGTAAAGGTCGTGGCCTGACGGTAGAGTTGGTGGACGGCGTCAGCCCACTGGGCCAGTGATCTATCATCAGGGTAGAGGACACGCAGGTCGTGGATGTCCCGCAGCAGGTGAGCCCAGCAGCGTTGCTTGGGACCGTCGTAATGGTGGTAGGCGGCATAGAAGTCGCTGACCAGCACGCCAGCAAACTCCTTGCCCAGGACTTCGTCGACCACGGCCTTGCCCCGACCACGCCGCAGGAAGTACCGCTGGTCGGAGGTGCTGAAAGTCCACACGTAGCCGTTGTGTCCGTCTTCACGCCAGCCGGTCTCATCGGCGTGGACCACTGGGCTGCCGCGGACGCGCTCCAGTATGCCCGCCAGTTCGGTCTGCGCTTTGCCCGCCACGGTGCGTGTGGCATTTACGATGGCGCCCAGGCTGAGGCGCAGCCCGTGCACGGTGTCCAGGTACCATTGGATGGTGCGTAACGGCAGCCTGGCCTCCTCCCGCAGGGCTGCAATCAGGCTGATGACATTGACCCCCAGACGCTGCTTGCCCATCACCACGCCGTCCAGTTGTGCTTTGGGAACACAGCAGCGTCGGCACTGTGGACAGGTGCGGGCCAGGTAAACGTGCTCGGTTACCTGCGCCGGAACCTGGGGCAGGTCGATGACCTCCCGAGTGCGCTGGGCCCAGCCTCCGGACAAGTGGGTCCCGCAGTCGGGACACTGCTCCACCACATGCTCCACTCGGTGGGTGGGCGTCATGCGGGATCGGGCAAAGCCGTGAAACCGGGGTTTGCGTGGCTCCTTGGGACGTGCTGGCTCCCGGTCCGCTTTGGGCTTCAGACCGGGCATCCGGCGGGAGCTTTGGGGTTTGGCTTGGCCTTCCAACTGGGCAATCCGCTTCTCCAGCCGCTCGATGATGGCTTGCTGGCGGACTATGATGCCAATCAGGACATCCCGGTCAGCTGCCCTGAGATTGATTTCGGTATCCATCCCAGTTATATGACATAACCACCGCCCCCAAAGCCAGCCACCCGCAAACCAAGTTCGCCCAATTCACCCCACCAACTCTGAACAGTTACCCGGACACGCGCCGCGTTTGCATTGCATATTCGCCGTGCTATAATTTCCACACCCGTGAGTTGTGGCCCGAAGTTCGGCTTGCCACTGTCAACCCACACCACATCATCCGAGGGAATGCCGCTATGACCTACATCATTACCGAACCATGCGTGGGTGTCAAAGACGCCGCGTGTGTCGACGTTTGCCCGGTGGACTGCATCTACACCACCGACGACGATGACATGTACTTCATCAGCCCCGATGAGTGCATCGACTGCGCTGCCTGCGAACCGGTGTGCCCCGTCACGGCCATCTTCGCTGAGGAAGCAGTGCCGTCCATGTATGAAGACTTTATCAAGATAAACTACGACTACTTCAGCAAGTAGTCGTCGCGCCCCCCGGCGTACGCCGACCCGTCGTGCGCCCGGCGCTTGGTCGCCGGGCGCACGTTTAGCGGTTCACACTTTCTCTGATGTCCGCATCCGACCCGCAGCGATCCGCCCGCCCTGAAGTCAACGTGGTCGTCTGCACCGACGAGTACGGGTGCGGACGCTGGTATCATCGCGGCCGCAACGCCAACACCGTGCTGAGCGATCTCCGTGACGCCGCACATCGGCTGGGCGGCGAACGCATGCAGGTCACCCCAGCGGGTTGCATCCTTGGCTGCACCTACGGCCCGCGTTTCGACGTCGCCCGCCGTTGGTCCGGCGAAAAAGTGCTCTACGGCTCCATCGAGGGCGAAGCTGCCGTCACCCGGCGGGGTCGGGTACGATTTGCCGCCATCCCAGACGATCTGGATCAAGTGGTGTCCGACCATCTGGCCGAGACCGCGGTTCCCGTCCACCGTCTCACCGAAACCAACCCTCCGGCCGACATCGACCTGCTGCGCCGTATCCTGTCCGACTGCAGCCGTGGAATAGGCGATCCCGCCGTCGGGCTGGACGAAGCCGTTATCATGGTGCATAACTCGGCCGCCACCGTCTCCATTCCCGCCACACTCGCCAACTTGCAATTCGTGGATGGCAGCGGGAGCACCCACCCTGCCGGAGACATCGCCCTGCTTGCCACCGACGGCGACGGTCAGGCGGCCTTGCAACTCAGCCGCATTCGCCAGGTAGAGTTCCTGTACCGCACCCTGCGCAATGGTTTTCCCAGCTACTCCATTTGGTTGCGGGACGATGATTTGGCTACCGTATACCGTATCTACCTGCGCCGCTCGGAAACCCCAGCCAACAATCCCCTGCGTCATCACCTCTTCATGAACCTCACCGAAAAGTATGGCGAAAAGGTAACCCTGTAACATCTCCCCGGGCACGGTCGCCCGCCGCGGCATTCTGTATCACATTTCGCTTTCGTGGTTGACAGTGCGCCGGTCGGGCCGACCCAGGGGGGCTAAACTCGAGGAGGAGCGAACATAATGAGCAACATCGATTCCACTCCTGAATTCGTGCGGGAAACGTACCGCAAGATGGACGAGAAACTGACCCAGGTACGGGCCAGGCTCAACCGCCCGCTGACGATGACCGAGAAACTGCTGCTTTCCCACTTGGACGACGTCGCCGACGCCGACCTGCGCCCGGGCGACAGTTACATCAATCTCCGCCCCGACCGAGTGGCCCACCAGGACGTCACCGGTCAGATGGCTATCCTGCAGTTCATGCAATCGGGCCGCGACCGCGTCGCGGTCCCGACGACTGTCCACTGCGACCACCTGATCCAGGCCCGCGTCGGCGCCTCCTCCGACCTCCAGGACGCACTCAATGAGAGCAACGAGGTCTACCAGTTCCTTGAATCCTCCAGCCGCCGGTACGGCATGGGCTTCTGGAAGCCCGGCTCCGGCATTGTCCACCAGGTGGTGTTGGAAAAGTATGCCTTCCCCGGCTCGCTGATCATCGGTACCGACTCCCACACCGTCAATGGCGGCGGCTTGGGCTCCCTGGCCATCGGTGTGGGCGGCGCGGACGCTGCCGACGTCATGGCCGGCCTTCCCTGGGAAGTCCGCTACCCTCGCATCATCGGCGTTAAGCTCACCGGTTCCATGAGCGGCTGGACCGCACCCAAGGACGTCATCATCAAGCTGGCCTACGAGCTCACCGTGTCCGGCGGCACCAACGCCATCATCGAGTACTTCGGACCCGGCGCCGCCTCCATCTCCGCTACGGGCAAGGGCACCATCTGTAACATGGGTGCCGAGCTCGGAGCCACTGGCGACGTTTTCCCTTACGATGAGCGCATGGCCACCTACCTCCGCGCCACCGGCCGCGGCGACCTCGTTGCAATCGCCGAGGAGTACGTCCACCTGCTCCAGTCGGACCCCGAAGTCGAGGAGCATCCGGAACAGTTTTACGACCAGATCGTGGAAATCGACCTGTCGACCCTGGAACCCCACGTCACCGGCCCCCACTCTCCCGACCGGGCGCGGCCGATCTCCGAATTGGCCGCCGAGGCGCAGCGAGAGGGTTTCCCGGAGCGGGTGTCCGTGGCCCTGGTCGGTAGCTGCACCAACTCCTCCTACGAAGACATGGAACGCTGCGCTGACGTGGCCCGCCAGGCCTCCGCCCACGGGATTTCCGCCGCCTCCGGCCTGCTGGTAACCCCCGGTTCCGAGCAAGTCCGCGCCACCATCGAGCGCGACGGCCAACAGGCCGCGCTGGAAGCCATCGGCGCCACCGTGCTGGCCAACGCTTGCGGTCCCTGCATCGGCCAGTGGAACCGACCGGAGGCCCGCGGCACCGACAACAGCATCGTTACTTCCTACAACCGCAACTTCCCCAGCCGCAACGACGGCAACGCCGGCACCATGAACTTCATTGCCAGCCCTGAGCTGGCCGTGGCCATGGGTTTGGGCGGTAGCCTGTCGTTCAACCCACTCACCGATCCGCTGGTGGACGCCGACGGCAACGAGTTCATGCTCCAGCCGCCGTCCGAGGCCCCCGAGGTGCCGCCCACCGGCTTCGACCCGGGTATCGATATGTACATCGAGCCGCCGGAAGATGGCAGCGATGTCGAAATTCGCGTCGACCCCAGCAGCAACCGTTTGCAAGTCTTGGACCCTTGGGCACCCTGGGACGGCAACGACTTCCAAGACGTGCCCGTCCTGGTGAAGACCCAGGGCAAGACGACCACCGACTCTATCTCTCCGGCGGGCCCGTGGTTGCGCTTCCGGGGTCACCTCAACAACCTCAGCGACAATATGTTCCTCGGCGCCAACAACGCCTATACCGACGAAACCGGCACCGGCAAGAACCAGCTCTCCGGCGAAGAGATCATGCCAATACCGGAGCTTGCCCGCACCTACAGTGCGCAGGGCATCCGCTGGGTCGCCATCGGCGACGAGAACTACGGAGAGGGCTCCAGCCGTGAGCACGCCGCCCTGTCGCCTCGGATGCTGGGCGCCGCGGCCATCATCACCCGCAGCTTCGCCCGCATCCACGAATCCAACCTTAAGAAGCAGGGGCTCCTGGCCCTCACCTTCGAGGACCCGGCGGACTGGGACCGTGTGTTGGAAGATGACCGCATGAGCCTCGTGGGTCTCAGCGACCTGGCCCCCGGCCGGCCGGTGCAGGCTGTCCTCAAGCACGCCGACGGGACCGAGGAGACCCTGAACCTGCGCCATACGCTGAACGAACCCCAGATCGCGTGGTTCCGGGCCGGCAGCGCCATGAACCACATGAAAAACCTGGAGGGAGCCGCAAGTTAGTCAACCTACCATCTGAATTCTCGCAAAAAGGGGCGCCCGCACGCGGGCGCCCCTTTTTCGCTGAACGCATCGATTTTGTGATACAGGCGTAATGTCCAGCCAATGGTAGCCGACGTTGGCGTCTGGACTAACTCAATTCCACCTCGCCGTGGCCCGCTGGCAGGGCCATTCGATTATCCAGATTCGCTTTGCTGCCGACGGGGTATCCCGGTATACACTCATCGTTCGGATCGTTGGATGTGGCCGAGAATCGTCATCGCTCAGCAATAATCGAAAGGCCCTGGGCCCGCTGGACCCTCACTTGATTGCCCTCGCCGGCCGGTGGTATGGTATTGACCATGACCACGCAAATCACCAACGAAGACATCGTCCAACTGTTCAACAACATGGCGGCCATGTTGGAGATCAAGGGCGACACCGTCTTCAAGATTCGCGCCTACCAGCGCGCTGCCAACACCATCGAACAGATCAGTTGGTCATTGGCCGCAGCGGCTGCCGCCGGCGACGACCTGAAGCAAATCCCAGGTGTCGGCAAGGCCATCAGCGAAAAGGTCCAGGAGTACGTGGCTACCGGGCATGTTGCCGCATACGACCGTCTCGCTGAGGAACTGCCTCCCAATGTCCTGGACTTGCTTGAAGTTCCCGGCATGGGCCCCAAGACGGTGAAGGCCGCCGTGGACGAACTCGGTATCGGCTCTGTCACCGAGCTTGAGCAGGCCGCGTTGGACGGGAGGCTCTCCCAGTTGCCGCGCATGGGCAAACGCTCTGCCGCAAACATCCTGCGCCACATCCAGGCCCAGCGCTCCCGCTCCGACCGCACGCCCTTGGGCATCGCTTCCGAGACCTGCGCTGCGGTTACAGCCCAGTTGTTCGACGCCTGCCCTGGTTTGGTGAGCCTCACCCCGGCCGGCTCGCTGCGCCGCTGGGAGGAGACCATCGGAGACCTCGATCTCATCGCCGTTTCGGACAACTCGGCCGAAACTGGGCCAGCTCTCGCCGCCTTGTCGTCCGTCCGTGAGATCCTGGTCCAGGGAGACTCGAAGACATCAGTGGTCGTCGACCCCGGCATCCAGATCGACCTGCGGATCGGCGAGCCGGACGCCATGGGCGCAATGCTCCAGTACTTCACCGGCAGCCAGCAGCACAACATCCGCCTCCGGGATTACGCCAATCGACGCGGGCTGTCCCTCAACGAATACGGCATCACCGTCATCGAAAGCGGCGAAACCGAACGTTTCCCGGATGAGGAGTCCTTCTACGGTCGCCTCGATCTGCCCTGGATACCGCCGGAACTCCGTCGCGGCTCCGACGAACTGGACGCCGCCCGCGCGGGCAATCTTCCCAACCTGGTTACCGAGACCGACCTCCGCGGCGATCTGCACCTCCACAGCGACTGGAGCGATGGCAAGTTCCCCCTGGAAGAGATGGTTGCCGCCGTCGCCGCCATGGGCTACGAGTACATGGCCCTCACCGACCATTCCCAAGGCCTCGGCGTCGCCAATGGGTTGACTCCCGACCGTCTCGCCCGCCAGATCGAAATCCTGAAGCGTCTCCAGTCGCGGTACGAAATGACCATCCTCTGCGGTTCCGAGGTGGACATCCGAGCCGACGGCGCCATGGACTTCCCCGACGACGTCCTGAGCATGCTGGATTGGGTTATCGCCTCCGTTCACAACGCCATGAGCCAGGACCGTGAGACTATGACCCGGCGCATCGCCAGCGCCATGGAGAACGCCTACGTAACCGTCATCGGCCACGCCTCAACCCGGCTGCTCGGTCGGCGGGACCCGGTGGAGTTCGATATCGAGGCCCTGCTGAAGACCGCCCGCGACACCGGCACTGCCATGGAGATTAACGCCGCTCCGGAGCGTCTCGACCTCAAGGACACCCATGCGGCTCGCGCCCGCGAGTGGGGCGTCCCGTTGGTCATCAACACCGACTCTCACCACGTCGACGGCTTGACGAACCGCACCTTCGGTGTGGCCGTGGCCCGTCGTGCTTGGTGCGGACCCGAGCATATCCTCAACACCTACCCGTCGAACGAGTTTCTCGCGTGGCTCCGTGCCCCCAAAGGGCAGCGGCCGGACCGCTTCGACGCTATGGTAGGTGCACGCAGTGCCGGGGCATCCCGACCGTGACCTTTTCGGTGGGCGACACCGGGGTCACGGTTATCTCGCCGGCCTATGGCGAGGCCGGAGCGCTGCCCGATTACGATCACGTCATCGAGCGTTTGCGTTCCCGTGCCGGCCGTACCGAGCCGTGGCACATCGCCCTGCTCGACGCCATGGGTCGCTGGAGCCTCTCTCACGAGGACCTGTGGGGACGGCGCTGGCACTACGTCATCGGCGGCGAAGCGCTGGACTGGCTTACCTTGGCCCATCGTCTTTGCTTATCCATCCCCGACGCTGTGCCGCCTGCGGAACTGGAATCGTTGCTGTTGTACGGTCGCCTGCCCGAAGACATCAGCTCCGAACGGTTCCGCCAACTAATCGGGCCCTACCGCTACACCGCCCACTTGAACTTCTGGTACGGCGTGGTGGTAGAAGAGGCTTTACAACTGGTGAGCGAGGACTCCATCCGCAAAAGCCGGTTGGCTCGCTGCTACGGCGACAACGACGATGTGGCCGAGGAAGCCTACCGCCATCTCTACGGCGAGACCCGGACCTACCTCGTCCCTCAATTCTTATCCGATGCCGGCGGAACCTGGGGATACGACCCCGAAGCACTTTCCCTTGTCGCCTGGCATGAGTTCACCTACTGGCTGTTCAAGCGCCGGATACGCAAGTGGCATCCCGCCCGTGTCGCCAGCGATACCCGACGCGGCCTGGTGCGGCTCCGTGAGTTGCGCGACGACGAAAATGCCGCAGATACTGGCCACCTCATCATCAACGATATCGACCTGCCTGCTCTGCAGGCAACAAAATAGGGGCGAAAAATTCGCCCCTAAACATTTTCGCCGCTGTGCCGCGTCCGCGGCTACAGGCCGTATACCTTGCGGTAACTCAGGCTCATCCGCTTTCGCTCGGTGTCAATGCTCAGGATCTGCACCTTGATCTGCTGACCCTGGTAGACGATCTCCCGAGGGTGCTCCATCCGACGCGCCGATAGTTCGGAGATGTGCACCAAGCCTTCGACCCAGTCTTCCAACTTCACGAAAGCACCGAAGTCCATCAAACGCGTGACCGTCCCGTCAACGATGTCACCGACCTGGTAGCGCTCCGGAACGGTGTCCCACGGCTCGGGCTGGGTCCGCTTCAGGCTCAGCGAGATCTTACTGTTCTCCCGGTCCACCCGCAGCACCTTCAGCGTTAGGTCGTCTCCAACGCTGACCACTTCCTCCGGCGACTTAATCATCGCCCAAGACAACTCCGAGATAGGCACCAACCCCTCCGCGTCGCCCAAGTCCACGAAAGCGCCAAACCCCCGCATGGACCGTACCGTGCCCTGCACGATCTGGCCTTCCTGCAATACTTCCAGCAGGCGCTCCTTGGCGGCGTTTCGCAACTGCCGCCAGATGCGGCGTTCGGTCAGCACCAGCTTTTCCCGCTGGGCGTCAAGCTCCAGGATGTTGAAACGGGCGTCCTCACCTATTCGAGCGTCCAAGTGCTCGACACGGCCCTCCTTGGGCACCGGCGCCATCTGGGAAAAGGGAACGAACCCCCGTACCCCTTGCCAGTCCACTACCAAGCCACCCTTGTTGTGTTGTACCACCTGGGCCGACAGCTCGGAGTCCTGCTTGTGCATCTCAATTAGCTCTTCCCAGACCTGCTTTTCCTGCGCTTGGTCGAAGGAAAACACGGCCATACCGCCCGGCCCGCGATTGTTCAGGTGAATGACAATCACGTTGGTGCCCGGCTGCATCTGCTCTCGCCTCTCGTCAGTAAGTGTCCGCATCTCTTGTGGCGGAACAATTCCCTCGGTTTTCAGGCCGGCGCTGATGACCATACCCTCGTCATCGATGCGCACTATCTCGCCGGTCACCAAGTCGCCCCTCCGGTACTCCCTCGGCGAAAACGCCGACTCCGGGAGCTGCGACATATCAGTGACTTCGACTACATTCGGGTCCTGGGCTACCATCAGTTAAGCTGCTCCTTACTCTTGCTTACGGCCAGTTGGCGTGGCCGCATAGGTCGAGCAGGTACTTCGTTCTCGCTTGGATCACTTTCCCCACAATTCGCCTGCCTAATAATACTTATACCGCAAGCAAATTGCAACCGCTAAATTCGAGAAACGCTGCATGCCCCATCTCGCCGCCTACTCGACCAACAACGGACCCATAGAGACTGTTCGAGCCACGCAGGGCAATCGCAATTCAGCATAGTCTAAAAGTCTGGCTAATATTGGTGCGGAGATGAAGTTGTGAGAGGTGCGCGGTGGCGATGGACAATGTACCGCTTTCGATTATGGAACGCTTCGAAATACTGGAAGACCCGCGAACTGGACATGCCAGAAGGCACGAGTTGCGGGACATCATCGTCATCACCCTTTGCGCCGTCATCTGCGGCGCCGACAACTGGGTGGAGATTGAGGAGTTCGGCAAGGCCAAGGAGGAGTGGTTCCGCCGGTTCCTGAAACTGCCCAACGGGATACCGTCCCACGACACCTTCGGGAGGGTGTTCAGGCTGCTGGACCCAGAGCAGTTCTCAGCCTGCTTCATGGACTGGGTACGTATGGACTGGGTACGTTCGGTGAGTGAACTGGCCCATGGCGAGGTGGTGGCGATAGATGGCAAGACCCTGCGGCGTTGTCATGACCGAGCCAACGGGCGAGGTCCGCTGCACAGGGTAAGCGCCTGGGCCACGGAGCACCGCATGGTGCTGGGGCAGACCCGCACCGAGGCTCACTCCAATGAGATCACGGCGATACCGGAACTGCTGAAGGTGCTGGAACTGAAAGGGTGCCTGGTAACGATGCGATCTTTGACCAATCACGCCATGGGCTGCCAGAAGAACATCGCCCGTCAGGTGGTGCGAGGGGGCGCGGAGCCACCGGAGCATCGAGAACAGCCTGCACGGGGTGTTGGACGTGGCCTTCGACGAGGACCACAGTCGTGTGAGGACGGACCATCCCGACCAGAACCTGGCGGTGATGCGACACCTGACACTCAACCTTCTCAGGCAGGAACGCAGTGCTAAAGTCGGCATCAAAGCGAAACGCAAAAAGGCCGGATGGTACTTCGATTACCTGCTCAAAGTCCTATCCCAATGAAATGCGATTGCCCCCGCACGCCTCCAGGGTCTTTCGATTATTGGAGTGGAGCGCCGATCAAAGCTAGCGGACGTGATGGGTGGACGGCGAAACGGCGTAAGGCAGCCGCGATATTGGGTTCTCCAGCCAATCGGAACAGACTGACGGTCAGGTTGCGCCGGGCCGCCATGACCTGGGGAGCCGAACCGGTGCGTACCTGAGAACGGTCTTCGTCGAAGGTAACGTCTCTTACCCAGTGCACTCGGTTCTCGATGCCCCAGTGTCCTCGCCACAAGGCAAGGAGCCTTTGGTGGCTGGCTTCCTGGCGCGGCAGGCTTCCTGGCGCGGCAGGCTGGTTACGGCATAGGCCAGTTCTCGACGGGTGGAGTTCTTGCGGCGGACGACGCGCTCCAGTCGGCATACCCGAGACAGGTGCGGCCAATCACTGTAGCCCACCAGAACAGCTGAAACCCCCAGCCGTCGCTGCTCCACCCGACCACCGTGCTGGTCAACTTGCATCGCTTGGGGTTCTTCCTCCGGTTCCGTCTCCCAAATGGCCGTGATGTCAGGTAACAAGGTGGGCTGGTTACCCTTCACCGCGAAGAAGTAGTGCCCCCTTGCGCCACCACCCGCTGACATACCACCCGCTGGGTGAACTGGGCATCGCCAGTTGCCACCAGACCCTTCAGGTCCAACTGCCCCAGCAGACCCGCTACCGCATCCAGCTCATTCTTCTGCTCCCCCACCGCCTGCTGCCCCACCACGACCCCAGCCTGATGAGCATATGCCGCCACCAGATGTACCCCAGGCAACCGATCGCCGTGAATGCCCCGCAATGCTTTCCCATCAATGGCCACCGCCTCACCTTCCGACAAACCACGCGCTTGCAGCCATTGCCCCAACGCCTGCTCGAAGGCCTCCCGATCCAATCTGCTGAACACCTGATGCCGCGTGGACACGCACGGCGTCCGCTCCCGAGTGAACCTCAAAGCCTGGGACACTTCCCGGCCCTGGTCCCGTCCCCACTGGCTGATGGCGTACAGACGGGGCGCTCCGCACCGCATGGCGCACACTGCCAATCCTAAAATCGCCCCCAACGGATGTCGCTTCCCGTGGGCACTGCGCGGGTCCGGCAACCGGCCCAACATCTCGATCAGCGACGAACCAATTTCCGGTTCCTGCCCTTGTCCCATCACGCACCCCCAAATCTGTGGATGCCCTGACCCTTTATCCCTCACCCTCCTTCCTCCAAGCTCGCCCTTGCCCCAGTTTCTTCAATAATCGAAAAGCCCTGGCACGCCTCGGGTAACAGTTCAGAATTGAGGGGAAACGAGCAACTGAAGGCAGGCGTCGAGAGGGTTTAGACCTCTGGCGCGCCAGGTGCCGAAGAGAGATGCCAGCGCCATCTTGCTTTCGGTGCCCTGCTCCGAACGAGTGCCGCCGCTGACTTTGCGGCTGATTACCACATGGCGCAGGCTGCGCTCGGCGGCGTTGTTGTCTGGCGGCACGTCCGGTTCGGCCACAAAGACGAAGAGTTCCTTGATGTGGCGCTCGATGCGTCGGCACAGCCTGGCTGGTATTGCCGACGGGTTATCCAGGAAGGGCTGGCAGATGGTCAGCAGGCTGCGCTCCAATGCCAGTTGGACAACCCGCCGTCGCTGTTGCTCGGGATGGTGGAAGGCTTTGGCCGCGGCATAGAGTTGGTGGATTGCCCCGGCCCACTGCACCAGTGGGGCGTCCTTTGGGTGGAGGGCTACCAGGTCGTGGATGTCCCGTAGCAGGTGGGCCCAGCACCGCTGCTTGGGGCCATCATAATGGTGGTAGGCAGCGTAGCAATCGCTGACCAATACTCCGGAGAAAGCATCGCTCAGCGCCTGGTCCACGACTGTTTTGCCCCGACCCCGCCGCGGGAAGTAGCGTTCGCGGGAAGTAGCGTTCGGTGGGGGTGCTGAAAGTCCACACCTAGCCGTTGGCCCCGCTCTGACGCCAGCCGGTTTCGTCGGCGTGGACCACCGGGCTGGCGCGGATGCGGTCCAGGATCGCGGCCACTGCCGGTTGGGCCCGCTGCGCCGTGCGCTGGATGGCGCTCACGATGGCCCCCACGCTGCGGCGCAACTGATGCACGGTGTCCAGATACCACTGGACGCTACGGATGGGCAGCCGCCCCTCTTCCCGCAGCGTGGCGATCAGGCTGAGCAGGTTGACGCCGCGGCGCTGCTGGCCCAGGACCACGCCGTCCAGTTCCGCCGGAGGTGTGCAGCGCCGTCGGCACGCCGGGCAAGTCCGAGCAATGTAGACCTGCTCGGTGACTTGCACCGGAACCACCGGCAGCTCGATGACTTCCCGAGTGCGCTGGGTCCAACCGCCGGACCGGTGGGCGCCGCAATCGGGACAGTTCTCCATCACGTGCTCCACCCGGTGGGTCGGTGTCATGCGCGGGCGGGCGAAGCCGTGGCGTCGCTGCTTGCGGGGCCCCGGCTGCGCTGGGGGCTTCCGGGCCGATTTCGCCTTGAGGCCGGGCATTCGGAGCGGGTCGCCCGGTTTCGCCGGGCCTTCCAGTTCGGCAATCCGCCGCTGCAACCGCTCAATCACCGCCTGTAACTCGGCGATGATGGCAATCAGCACATCGCGGCCGACGGTGGTGAGGTCAACTTCAGTATCCATGCCCGGTATATGACATAACCACCGCCACCCGTGCCAGCGTTCGGCAACCCGCCTTCGGCCAATTCACCTCACCAAGTCTGAACTGTTACCGCCTCGGGTAACAGTTCAGAGTTGAGGGGAAGTGAGCAGTTGACGGCAGGCAGCGATGGGGTTGAGAGCTTGTGCTCGCCAGGTGCCGAAGATTGAGGCCAGCGTCATCTTGGTGTCGGTGCCCTGCGCTGAGCGGGTGCCCCCGCTGACCTTGCGGCTGACCACCAAATGGCGCAGGCTGCGCTCGGCGGCATTGTTGTCCGGCGGCACTTCCGGTTGGGCCACGAAGACGAAGAGTTCCTTGATGTGCTTCTCCATGCGTCGGCACAGTCTGGCCGGGACGGCCGACGGGTCGTCCCGGAATGGACGGCAGAGGGCCAGCAGTCGCCTTTCCAGGGTCAGTTGGGCGGTGCGGCGTGGTGGTTCTGAAGGGTGGGTAAAGGTCGTGGCCTGACGGTAGAGTTGGTGGACGGCGTCAGCCCACTGGGCCAGTGATCTATCATCAGGGTAGAGGACACGCAGGTCGTGGATGTCCCGCAGCAGGTGAGCCCAGCAGCGTTGCTTGGGAGCGTCGTAATGGTGGTAGGCGGCATAGAAGTCGCTGACCAGCACGCCAGCAAACTCCTTGCCCAGGACTTCGTCGACCACGGCCTTGCCCCGACCACGCCGCAGGAAGTACCGCTGGTCGGAGGTGCTGAAAGTCCACACGTAGCCGTTGTGTCCGTCTTCACGCCAGCCGGTCTCATCGGCGTGGACCACTGGGCTGCCGCGGACGCGCTCCAGTATGCCCGCCAGTTCGGTCTGCGCTTTGCCCGCCACGGTGCGTGTGGCATTTACGATGGCGCCCAGGCTGAGGCGCAGCCCGTGCACGGTGTCCAGGTACCATTGGATGGTGCGTAACGGCAGCCTGGCCTCCTCCCGCAGGGCTGCAATCAGGCTGATGACATTGACCCCCAGACGCTGCTTGCCCATCACCACGCCGTCCAGTTGTGCTTTGGGAACACAGCAGCGTCGGCACTGTGGACAGGTGCGGGCCAGGTAAACGTGCTCGGTTACCTGCGCCGGAACCTGGGGCAGGTCGATGACCTCCCGAGTGCGCTGGGCCCAGCCTCCGGACAAGTGGGTCCCGCAGTCGGGACACTGCTCCACCACATGCTCCACTCGGTGGGTGGGCGTCATGCGGGATCGGGCAAAGCCGTGAAACCGGGGTTTGCGTGGCTCCTTGGGACGTGCTGGCTCCCGGTCCGCTTTGGGCTTCAGACCGGGCATCCGGCGGGAGCTTTGGGGTTTGGCTTGGCCTTCCAACTGGGCAATCCGCTTCTCCAGCCGCTCGATGATGGCTTGCTGGCGGACTATGATGCCAATCAGGACATCCCGGTCAGCTGCCCTGAGATTGATTTCGGTATCCATCCCAGTTATATGACATAACCACCGCCCCCAAAGCCAGCCACCCGCAAACCAAGTTCGCCCAATTCACCCCACCAACTCTGAACAGTTACCGCCTCGGAACTCAATTGACACGAATGGTGCCTCCGTCTATGATTAAAGTACGTTTAGCCGAGGTAGCTCAGCCTGGTAGAGCACGGCACTGAAAATGCCGGTGTCGGTGGTTCGAATCCGCCCCTCGGCACCTCTTTCTCAATAAGGGTCGGCTGCAAACTCACAAACGGTATCAATAAGAGGGGTATCGGCAGGATCGTCCCTATTTTGCTGGACAAACTCCCGGCAACGCACAGTAAGAGGCGGTAATAAACAGCACTCGATGACATGATCGCGCCCGGAAACTCCGGGCGCGATCTTATTGTTGCGGTAGCCGAGGATCACTCACATCTACAATGCCCCGCATGGCTCGGTACCGATATAGGCCGACGACCGGGACCGCGTCGACCTCCCTTCAGGTCCGTGGACGAACAGAGAATTGCATCCCAGTTCCAACCCGGCAACGTGATATATTCCCGGGTGCGGCGGCGGCGGGACAATGTCCCGCAGGAAGATGAGGTGTAAGTGGTCAACGTCGCTCCGTGTCGATCGCCAATGCCTACCGGATGATGCAGGACACCAGCCAGGCAATCAGCGTAGAACACCGGCGCCCGGACGGCTATACCTTGGACGTTCTGGATTTAACCGTATCGCACCCATCAGATCACGCCAAATCCAGGACCATCACGCTGTTCTGACGGGAGCCGACCGCATGAGCCAGCAGCCCCAAGGGGTTCTGATCGCCATCGACTGGGAGAACATCCGACGCGGCGCACAGCTCTACCACCGCAACATCAGGCCGGCCGACCTGTGCCGGGCCATGCAGGATGTGGGCGGCATTTTCGGTGAGGTGGCAGGCGGCAAGGCCTTCGGCGACTGGTCGCTCCGGCCCGAGGACGGGCGGGAGTTCACCGAGCACGACATCGTCCTGTATCACGCTCCCCGCACCAGCGCCGGCAAGGACCGGTCCGACCCGGCCATTCTGTTGGAAGTCTACGAGTGGATCAGGGACCGTGAGGACTGCGGCACGGTGATCCTGGGTTCCGGCGACGCCGACTACCAGGCCCTGGTGGACCGGGCCCGGGTCCACGGGCGACGCATCGTGCTGTGCGCTTTCAGCCGGTCGGTGTCTCGTGACATGCTGGCTGCGGCTCCGCTCTTCCCGCTTGAGGCCGAGCTGGGTATCCAGTTGGCGGAACATGGCGACGTCAACCTGGACCTCCCCGCGGTTCTGGAGGCGCACGACGAGGAGATCGACGATGTCCTGGAACGGTTCGTCCGGGAGATGTACAACCTGGAAGGCAGGCTGAGCTTGTCGGCTACAGCATGCTATGCAACCAGTGGATGCCGGATTGGGGATTGGCCTGGAACGAGCACGAGTGCAGGCGGCTGGTCGACGAGTACCAGGAGGATGGGATCGTGGAACGCCACGAGGTGGTCAACCGCAACAACCCCGATTGGCCCACGTCGGCGGTGCGGCTAATCCGGACCAACGACACGGTGCGCCAGGCGCTGGGGTTCAGCGACGTGACCATAACAAACCCGGTCCCGGCACGCTGATAATGCCGCCGCCATTGACACCGGCATTCCTTATTGTTGTCGATCAGGTGCGGTTTTGCATAGGTAGGTAGTCACCGTTATCTCCCCAGTGGATGCTCCCAACGGGGCAGCACCCTTCTGATTTCGCGTCCCATTTCTGTGCTCCTTTTGGGTGTGGGTTCGGCTGCTGGGATTTGTTACTAAGCTTGGTTGTTGGCCGCCCGTGCCGGTCGGTTCCTGTGAACGGACGAGACCTCGTGCATGCAGGCCAGGATCTCGCGGTAGGACCGCACTGGGCCGGTCTCGTGGTAGGGGATCCCCGTTAGCGGCAGAACTCCTTGATGATGGGACGGGCCCGGCCGAGCTGGTTGCGCGGGCATCATGGTGAACAGGTGGTGCTCGATTTGGTAGTTGAGCCCGCCGTACAGGAAGTCGACCACCGGGTTGGGCCTGACGTTGCGGCTGGTCAGCACTTGGGTGCGCACGAAGTCCAGCGGGTTGTCGTCATCCAGGATCAGCATGCCCTTGTGGTTCGGCGCGAATACCGTGCCGTAGTAGATCACGAATATCGCTTGGTGGACCAGCGCGAAGGCCAGTGCCTGCCAGGGGCCCAGCGCGTAGACGAGCAAGCTGCAGTACAGCGCGGTATGCAGGGCCATGAGCATGGCTTCGATCGGCCAGCTGCCGGGGCGGCGCCTTCCGGCCAGGAACAGTGTGCTAGCCCATCGCATGCTCATGGATTCCATGGACAGGATCGGTATGAAGTAGAAGGCTCGTTAGGCGGTCGTCCGTCTGACGATGCCCCTCAGGCGTTTGGCTCGTTCTTTGGAGAAGGCCAGCACCGGTATGAGCGTGTGAGGGTCTTCGTACAGGTTGTTGGGAGTGCGGTGATGCTGGTTGTGCGTGGTTATCCACCACGACTGGCTGACGTTGATGAGCGCGCTGGCTGCGTAGCCGATGAGCCGGTTACCGCGGGCCGACCGGCAGATGGCCAGGTGTCCGGCGTCGTGGCCGATGTAGCCGATCTGTCCGAACACGAAAGCCAGGAACGCCGCGTCCGCCAGCTGGAATCACGTGTTGTCCACGGTCAGCAAGACCGTGAGGCTCAGGGCCAGCATGGCGTTCGTAGACGCCATCTTTAGCGTGTAGTAGCCCAGCTGGCGCTCCAGCAGGCCCTGTTCGCGTATCCGCCGGGGCAGCTCCGCAAAGTCGGCGACCTCCGTGCTATTTTTGCTCTTATGCCGGATGGCGTCCGCTGTTTCTTTCTGCAGGTGTCCCGCGTCAACTAAATATGCCGAATCGCATTGCCTCATTAAAAACGTTACCCACGCCGAATGGTTGCCTCAACTAGTGTTATGTATCTAAAGTACACCTGCAAAAACTGGCGACCTTGGCCAGGATCTGGTCGGCGGTCTTGGTCCAGATAAAGGGCTTGGGGTTTTCGTTGGTAAGGTCAAGATATTGGTAAGGTCAAGATAGCGGTAGATGGCGGCTTCCAGTGCCCCGCTGCTCTGATGCACCCCTCGCCGTAGTTGCTGCTCGGTCAGCATCCCGAACCACCGCTCCACCAGGTTCAGCCAGGATGCGCTGGTCGGCGTGAAGTGCAGGTGGAACCGTGGCCGCTTGGCTAACCAGTTCCGGATCAGTGTCGTCTGGTGGGTGGCGTAGTTGTCCACGATGAGATGGACGTCCCGGTCAAGGGGCACTTCGGCCTCAATGGTATCGAGGAACTTGCGGAACTCCACGGCCCGGTGGCGTCGGTGGCATTGGCCGATCACCTTGCCGGTTTTGGCATCCAGCGCGGCGAACAACGATGTGGTGCCGTGGCGCAGGTAATCATGGGTGCGCCGTTCCGCCGGTCCGGGGCGCATCGGCAATAGCGGCCTGGTCCGGTCCAAGGCCTGAACCTGGGACTTCTCGTCCACGCACAACACCAACGCCCGATCCGGCGGGTCCAGATAAAGCCCCACGATGTCCCGCACCTTCTCGATGCAGCAGGGATCCGCCGACAGCTGGAACGTCTCGGTGCGGTGGGGTTGCAGTCCGAAGGCACGCCAGATGCGGCGGATGGTGTTGTGGCTCAGGCCGGACCGCTGGGCCATGGACCGAGTGCTCCAGTGGGTGGCGTCTTTAGGTGTGGTCTCCAACGTCAGCGTAATCACCCGTTCCACATCATCATCGGTAACCGCTCGGGGCCGACCGCTGCGGGGCTCGTCCGACAGGCCATCCAAACTCCGCTCCAAGAACCGCGCACGCCATTTGCCCACCGTTGCGTCGGACACCCCCAGATCGGCGCCCACGGCGGTGTTGCTCCGGCCTTCGGAGCAGGCCAGTATCATTCTGGCCCGCCGCGCCAGGGCTTGCGCCGTCTTCGGTCGTCGCACCCACCGCTCCAGAGTTTCCCGCTCCATGTCGTCCAAAATCAGCGGTGGCATTGGTCGTCCGATGGCCATGGTTATCCTCCCTCGGGACTGCTCACCCGGAGGATACCTCAGCGCTGATACTATTACTACTAACTTCAGTTACACCACACTAGAAGCCTAGCCGGAAACCGACCGGATTATGGCGAGGGGTTATACTCCGGGCAATCGAGGCTAGCGGAGCAGGGCAATGCTGGGAAAGGGTTCGGACCAGAGGGGCCTCTGGGAAGCGGACCGTCGGTGGCGGCGTCGCGAGCGTTGTATCTGGACTACGTGGGCAAGGACACCTGCTACGGTTTGCTGGCCTCACTGCGGGGCCAGCGGTTCCGCGATGACGATTTCGCCGAGATCTACTGTCCGGACAATGGACGGGACCGCGTGCCGCCCCGCCTGCTGGTCACGGCGCTGCTGTTGCAGACCTACGACAAGGTGAGCGACGCCGCGGCCAAGGCGAGGGCCGACTGCGACATCCGGGGGAAAGTGGCGTTGGGGATTGAGATTGAGGATCGACCCTTCGCCAAGAGTACGCTGCAGATGTTCCGGGCACAGTTGATACTGCACGACAAGGTGCGGGAGGTATTCGAGCCGAGCCGGCGCTTGGCGCGGCAGTCGGGCTACCTGAAAAAGCGTGGGATGCGGGTGGCGCTGGACACGACCTACATCCTGGGAGGGGGCGCGGTGCAGGACACCTGCAATCTGTTGGCGGACGGGATCATTAAACTGTTGCGGGCCCTGGCGGCGGTGGCGCAGATCACCGTCAGGGGATGGGCCGAACCCAGGGGTAGGAGAAGTACCTGGTCTCCAGCATCAAGGGCGAGGCGGCGATCGATTGGTCGGACCGCCAAGCGCGGGCGGCGTTGCGGGCTGAGATAGTGGCCGACGCGGACCGGCTGCTGGAATTGGCGCGGTAGGCGTGGGTGGAATTGCCGGAGGACAGCGCCCCGCGGCAGAGCATAGTGGATGGGGCGGAGTTGCGGGGACAGTTGCTGCTCCAGGACATCGAGCGCAAGAGCGGCGCTGGCGCTGCTGCGGCTCAGGCTGATGACGGGGTGAGCCTCAGGGATGGGGTGAGCCGGGACCGGATGCTGTCGGTGCACGACCCAGAGCTGCGCCACGGGCACCAGAGCAGCTGGCGATGGTTTGACGGGCACCAGGCGGCCATCGTCGTGGACACCGCCTCCCAGCTGATCACCGCCGTGGACGTGTTGCCGGGCAACGCTCCGGACAATCTGGGGGCATTGGAACTGGTGGAGTAGAGCGAAGCGAGTACCGGCTCGGTGGTGGAGGAAGCCATGGGCGACGCCGCCAATGGGGAGGGCGGGACCCGCCAGACCTGCGCTGAGGCGGGGCGCCGGTTGGTGGCCAAAGCGCCGGGCCGGCCCAACCGGCAACACTTCCCCAAGAATGACTTTCCCCAAGAATGACTTTCACCTTGAGCTGGCCGCGGGCAGTTGCACCTGTCCGGCGGGGCAGGTTACCCACGCCATCGTGCTGGCGGGAAGGCGGACGGACCGCACCGGTCGGGTCCATCGATTGCAGGCTTGCCGATTTGATGGAGCGGTAGGTTGGGCCTGTCCACTGCGGTTCCGGTGCAGCGCGGCCCAAGGCCGGCAGGGACGGCGGGTGCTGATCCATCCCCAGGAAGCCCTGCTGCAGCAGGCCCGAGCGTTGCCGCAGCGCGCTGCCTACGCCGAGTATCGAGCACGCCGAGTATCGAGCACGCCGAGTGGTGGCAGAGCATCTACTGGCCCGGCTGGTCCCGCTGGGAATCCGCCAGTCCCGCTACTGCGGAAGGGCGAAAACGCGCTTCCAGGTGTATCTGGCGGCCACGGTGGCCAACCTGACCCTGGTGTTGGGCAACATCGGGCGGTCCGGCAGTACCGGTGGCGGCGCAGCAGGCCACCGCGTCGTCCTCAAGGTTGTCCGCGCTGTTGTCCGCGCTGTTGTCGCCAATGCCGCGGCCAACTTCCGCGCTGCCCGGCTCGGACAACTATGGTCCCTGATTTTGCTCACGTCGGCTTTACCTCTGAAATCCCTCTACCCAATCAGGGCTTTCCGGCCCGGTTTCTAGTGTCCTGTATTCAAAGTTCGCTGGCAAAAGTGGGCGACGTTGGCCAGGATTTGGTCGGCGGTCTTGGTCCAGACAAAAGGTTTAGGGTCTTCGTTGGTGACGTCCAGGTAGCGGTAGATGGCAGTCTCCAGTTCGGCGCTGCTCTGATGCACGCCGCGGCGCAACTGCTTTTCGGTGAGCAGACCGAACCAGCGCTCCACCAGGTTCAGCCACGAGGCGCTGGTGGGTGTGAAGTGCATATGGAAGCGGGGCCGCTTGGCAAACCAGTTCCGGATCAGCGCCGTCTTGTGGGTGGCGTAGTTGTCCGCGATCAGGTGGACGTCGAGGTCGGCGGGCACCTCGGCCTCGATGGTATCGAGGAATTTGCGGAACTCCACGGCCCGGTGCCGTTGGTGGCAACGACCAATCACCTTGCCGGTCCTGGTGTCTAAGGCGGCGAACAGCGAAGTGGTGCCGTGACGCAGGTAATCATGGGTGCGCCGTTCCACTTGTCCCGGGCGCATGGGCAATAGCGGACGGGTGCGATCCAACGCCTGGATCTGGGACTTCTCGTCCACGCACAGGACCAACGCCCGATCCGGTGGATTCAGGTATAGCCCCACAACGTCCCTGACCTTCTCGATGAAGAAGGGGTCCGACGACAACTTGAAAGTCTCCGTGCGGTGTGGCTGCAATCCGAAGGCCCGCCAGATGCGGCTGACCGTGTTGTGGCTCAGCCCGCTGCGCTGGGCCATGGACCGGGTGCTCCAATGGGTCGCGTCCCGGGGCGCGGTCTCCAGCGTCAGCGTAATCACACGCTCCACGTCGTCATCGGTAACCGCTCGAGGCCGTCCGCTGCGCGGTTCGTCCGACAGTCCGTCCAGCCTCCGTTCCAGGAACCGGGAACGCCATTTCCCCACCGTCTCATCGGACACTCCCAGGTCGGTGCCCACCGTGGTATTGCTGCGGCCTTCGGCACAGCCCAAAATCATTCTGGCCCGCAGCGCCAAAGCTTGCGCCGTTTTCGGACGACGAACCCACCGCTCCAAGGTTTCACGCTCCACGTCATCCAAAATTAGCGGCGGCATTGGTCGTCCGATTGCCATGGTCATCCTCCTCTGGGCTGCTAACCCGGAGGATACCTCATCGCGAATACTATTACAATGAACTTCAGTTACACCACACTAGGGGGTGTCGTCAAAACAGTGAGAGGGTGGTAAATTGCCGGTAACAGGGAGAGTGTGGAAGGTGGGGAGTATGACGGCAGCGCACCGGCGCCACGATATGACAGACGGTGTTTGGGAGCGGCTGAGGCTGTACCTGCCCGGGGGAGCAGGCAAGAGAGGTCGGCCGGCCCATGACAACCGGCGGTTTATCGACGCCGTTTGCTGGGTTCTGCGCACCGGCGCTCCCTGGCGCGATTTGCCCCCGGACTACGGAGACTGGAAGAACACCCACCGCCGCTTCTGCCGCTGGCGGGACCGGGGTGTGTGGGCCGGACTGTTGGAGGAAGTGATGGATGACCCTGATTTCGAATGGCTGATGATAGACGCCAGCCACATCAAGGCCCATCCCCACAGTGCCGGCGCTCGGGGCGGAAATCAGGCTATTGCCCGCACCAAAGGGGGCTGAACAGCAAGTTGCACCTGGCGGTGGGCTCCCACGGAATGCCGGTAAGGCTGGCGGTTACTGGAGGCACGGTGGCCGACTGCTCTTTGGCGTTGCCCCTGATCGAGGGTATAGAGGCGGAGTGTCTACTGGCGGACAAAGCCTATGACACCAATGAAATCATAGCCACCGCTCGGGCATCGGGAATGAACCCGGTGATACCGCCCAAAAGCAACCGGAGAGAAAAGCGGGACTACGACCAGGCACTGTACAAGTTGCGGCACTTGGTGGAGAACGGATTCTTGGACTTCAAGCAGTGGTGCGGAGTGGCGACCCGTTATGCCAAGAGAGCGGCGTCATACCTGGCCATTGGCCAACTCCGGGCAGTGATGATCTGGAGCAAACTCTTTTGACGACGCCCCCTAGAGAAAGGCCAGTGCCGTTTGTGCGAAATCGTCGGGTTTTTCGATCTGGGGAGAGTGTCCGCAATTGGAGATCACCGTGACCTGGGATCCCGCGAGCGCCTGCTGGTAGAGGTCGGCGCACTCCACCGGGACCAGATTGTCGTTCTCGCCCCACACGATGTGTGTAGGGATGCTGACGCGGGCCAGCTTGGCCGGCAGCCGCGGGTTGTGCATGTAGGGTTTCCAGGTCAACCGGATGGCCATCTCCCGGTCGCCCTCCGCCTGCTCGGTCTGTTCGGGCGTTGGGTCGGAGCCGAACATCTCGTCCCACTCCGGGACCTGGCTCGGGTCATGGTAGACCAGGTCGCGGATCTGCCGGGGGTTGATGATGAAGATGTCGGTGATCTCGCCATCCACCGGCTTGATGCCGGCGGCGCCCACCAGCATCACCTTGCTGAAAGCGTGTCCGGTCATCGACAGCATCTCCGCAGCCAGCCAGCCTCCCATGGAGAACCCGATGGCGCGGACGTTTCCCAGCCCTTCCTGCTCCTGGTACCAGGTGTAGAAACAGGCCAGGTCCTGCATGGTCTCGACCCAGCCGGGCCGGTCACTCTTGCCGTAACCGGGATGCGAAGGCAGGTAAACGGTGAACTTCTCGGCCAGGGCGTGGGCGTAACGCCGGGGACCGGCGTTGCCACCGGCGCCGTGCAGCACCAACAGCGGATCGCCGCTGCCGCCCTTGTACACCTGCAGGTTGCCGCCGGCGACGGAGATGGTTTCCTCGGTGAAGTTTGCCATTGGGGTTATGCTCCTTGCTTCATGAACAGTCGATTGAGCAGCGCTTACATCCTGGTGAGCCCGGGCTGTACGCCTTCCTTCTGGAAGGGGTCGGTCAGTTCCAGCTCTTCTCCGATTTCACGCAGGGCCGGCAGCACTTCCTGTCCCATCAGCTCGAGGCAACGCATCGTGTCCTCGTGGCTGATTGCGCCATCGTTGGTCCACACGGCCAGGATGCCGGGGCGCATGAAGCTCAGTACTTCCCGCAGTTGGCTGATGACGGTGTCGGGACTGCCGATGATCCAGCGCTTGGAATCCAGGATGGAATCATACTGCGCGCCGTCCAGGCCACCCACGCGGAACGGGTCGCTGCGGATCTGCTCGCGCAGGCGCAGGAAGCGCGGGTCGTCACTCCGGCTCCCGTAGCCGACCGGCGAGGCGTAATCACGAGGCAGCGGGATCCGGCCCACGCCGATATTGCCCACCATGTAACCCTTGCCCACGTCGTAGGCCTTTTCGTCAGTGTCTTGCACGTGGATCCGCACCAGGTAGCCGAAGTTCTCCGGGCCGGGCTCGTAGCCGTGCTCGCGGGCGGTCTCGGCGTAGATCGACTTCATGTCCTGGGTGCCCTGCGGGTCGGTTTCCAGGAAGATGTAAGGATAATTGCGTTCGGCACACCAAACCAGCGTCTCTGGGCTGCCCGTGCCTGGAATCCACACCGGCGGGTGCGGCTTCTGGATCGGAGTCTGGAAGGGATTGACCACCCGGAAGTGGTAGTGCTCTCCTTCCCAACGGAAGGGGCCCGGCGTGGTCCAGGTTTTGATGACCAGGTCATGGGCTTCTTCGAATCGAGCCCGGTTATGCAGCGGGTTGGTGTTGGTCGCCAGGCTCTCCACGCCCGTGCCGCGCACGAAGCCGGACACCAGACGGCCGCCGGAGATCATGTCGATCTCAGCCAGCTCTTCGGCCAACCGGATGGGGTTGTCGAAAATGGGCAGAGGGTTGCCGAGCAGCACGATCTTGGGCTTCTTGGTGTTGCGGGCCAGGATGGCCGCTTCCAGGTTCATCGTCGCGCCCAGGCAGGTCGGTGTGTTGTGGTGCTCGTTGAGCATCAGGCCGTCGAAACCGACCTCTTCCGAGTACTCGTACTCGTCCAGGTACATGTTGTAGAGGTAATGGCCTTCCTGGGGGTCGAAGTTGGAGTTGGAGAAGGTGAGCCGCACCGCCTCGTTGGGCGAGTTGCGCACGTCCTCCTCGGTGTAATTCACGTAAGCCCGTTCGGTAAAACGCATCAGGAACATTCGAAAGCCTCCTGCGGTGGGTTAGCCTGAGCGGTGGTCGTTTTAAGCAGTCTAAACTAGCGTAAAGCGTGCCTGTTCGAGGCGCAGCATATCAAATAACGGGAGCCACGGCACATCTAATCCGTCGCAAACGACTGGAATAAGAACCTTATTTCGCTGATCGGCGTTGCTACTCTCCAATGTGACCACCGTGTGGTTATGGGCCAGAGCGTATGCGATAAGGTAAGGATCAGCACTGCCGTCAAAGAAATCGTTCTGAACCGAGGTCTTGTAGAATTGCTGCCCTTGAGCCATTTGGCGCCTGCGCACCCAAGTAAGCACACGCGCGTAACAGGCAATTGTATCCGCGTCAGTGGAAGGCAAGAAAATGCTACTCGGCAGCTCACTCGCCCAAACGGAAAGGTCGTCATGCTTCGCCTGAATCTCAGCGTATACGCGGTCAATGCTCAAGACCAATCCGTTTCCGCAATTGGCTTCCAACCACTGCCAGTATGCTGGGCAGAAGTCCATCCCGTAATAGTAGTTCTTAGGTTGGATAAACCCGTTACTATCGATAAGATAGGCCATGACAGCTAGTATCCCAACTGCTGACGGAGCTCGTCGAAGGTCGCTGACTTTCGTATTCCGAGTAGGCCAAAGGCATCTCGGTACAAAGTTTCTCCATCCAACGCATTCCGTACCACAGCCCGGGCAAACCGGTGGCTTACCCTGACCAGCAGAGTTGGATAGTAATTGCCCCCGCTTCTTGCCGATGATTGTATCCGTCGGTACTCGGTGTCGTACGCGTCCCGGAGTTCGTCTTCCGACAACCGTCCGGCTTCGTATAAACGGCGCAACACAACCAACGAACTGACCTTAAAGCGTCGCCTGATACTTTGAACTTGATCAAGGGGGTTTCCGGACAGCATGGTTGCTTCTATATCATCAAGCGGCAGGAGCAGTTCGGCGGCGACCCTATTGCACCAAGCCTCAACACGACGTTGAACCGAGGGCACAAGGTTGACATCGGAGAGTGCAGATTCGCCGTGCCACAAATGCGCCAACTCGTGAGCCAACGTAAACATTTGGGCAGCCTTTGCATCAGCTCCGTTGATAAATACCAGAGGAGCTAAACTGTCGCACAAGGCGAAACCGCGAAATTCTCTTGGCTCTAGTTTGCGATGGTTATTTTGGCCGACGACACCATTAACCATCACCAATATGCCGGCATCTTCCACTTGACGCACAAACTCTCGAAATGCTGCTTCCCAATTGCTGTGGCTACGCCACATGTCGGGCACCATTGCCAGGTCCCTACGAATTTGGGCAGCGGTCCCGGCAATAGGGCCATCTAGATTCACGGAACCAATGAATGGCAGAGGCTCCTCACCAATGTCGACCGCGTATTCGCGGTACCAGTCCTGCCGGCGTTGGCAAATATAGATGGTATCCAGCAAATTCCCGCTCGGGCGCCCGAGGGCTTTATCTTCGATCGTTCGAAGATCAGGAATTGGCACTTCTTCAACGAGAGGTTCATCCAAGAAAAAATAGCCTACAGGCACGTAAGTTGCCTTTGCGAATGCCTCCACTTGCCGTAGCGTCGGGTGTGTCTCCTCTCGTTCCCAAGCGTCAAGCTTGGGGAAACGCCGTCGCAAGCCATCTAAGTCTTTGCCGGAACGCTCTACGGCCCATCTGAACAAGGCCGGCGCAACGCTGACCCTGACTGTGGACTGCCGGTCCGTTCGAGCAGTGTCACGTTCAGTTGGATGATTTTGGGTTGTACTGCTGGTCATGGTCGGGACATCTATGGTGGCGTCGGTCCGAATGATAGCATGGGAACCTGATCGACTTACGCACCAACCCTTCCTTGCGCTTTGAAGTGCGGTATCACCTCGGCAGCGAAGCGGCCCATTTGCTCTTTGAATTGGCTGGTGGTGGCGCCCATGGGGAAGGCGATCATGATCTGCTCCAGGCCCGGGTACTTCTCCTGCAGCTCTTCCAGATAGGCTATCGTGTCTTCGGGGCTGCCGGCGAACCACGCGCGGTTGTCGATCACGTCCTGGAAGTTGCTGCCCGCCGCGATGTGGCGGGCCACTCCGCCGGGGCCGGTGGCCGCGATCTGCTGGTCGCTGTACCGCAGCATGCCCAACGGAGCGGCGAACTTGACGTGTTCCTCGAACAGCGGCTCCAGCTGGCGACGGGCGCCGGCGGTGGTGTCGTCTACCATGGCCCACAGCCCGACACAGAGACCCTCACCCAGGGCCAGGTCCCGGCCGGCCCGCTGGTTGGCGGCCTGGTAGCGCTGCACCCATTCCTCCACATACTGTTCGCCGGTGCCCAGTATCACACCCTTGATGCCCCACTTCGCCATGAAGTCCAGTGCCCGGTCCGAAGCGCTGACGATGGGCTGCCATACGTCGACGGGCCGTGTCTTGGGCCGCGGCACGAGGGTCACTTCTTTCAGGTCGTAGCCGCGATAGGGGATGTCCGGCGGGATGGTGTAGTGCTTGCCCTGGTGGGAGAAGGAATCGTTGTTGAAGGCCTTCATGACGATCTCGAACTGTTCTTCGAACAGCTCACGGTTGGCGTCGCCGTCGATCATGGGCGCGCCGAAGGACTCCACCTCGCGAGTGTGGTAGCCCCGGCCGATGCCGAACACCACGCGGCCTCCGGTGAGGATGTCCACCATTGCGAAGTCCTCCGCCAGCCGGATGGGATGCCACATCGGCAGGATGTTGAACCCGCAACCGAACTTGATGCGGTTGGTGTGCTGCGCCAGGTACTGGCTCATGATCAGCAGGTTGGGGATGCACTCGTATCCCTCGCGCTGGAAGTGGTGCTCCGCCATCCAGAGGATGTCGAAACCCAGGTCGTCCAGGAACACCGCAGATTGCCGGGCGATGTCCATGGCCGTGGACAGGCGGTCGTTGTCGTACCACCGATCGTTGGCAGGAACACCGTCGAACCCAATGCCATCGCCTTCCAGTACGTGGCCGGCATAGAGCACGGAAAAGTTTTTGATCATTGAATTGCCTCCGTGAACGGACTGGTCTGTCACGCGCGCCGGGCAGGTCGATTGGGGCGCCACGGCTGACAGAAAAAGTGCCTATGTGCTACCATCGCTATGCTACCATCGCCGCCGGAGGGTGTCATCGCGTCGTGAATCCGCAACCCGCCGACCATAAAATTCGCGCCATTTAGCGCACGCGGCGGTATGGAGAATGTTCATCCTCATGCCCAAAGTACTGATTACCGACAACGTTTCCGCCGAAGGTATTGACCTCCTCAAAAAGCACGTCCCGGTGGACGTCAAGCGCGGCCTCTCCCCTGAAGAACTCATCGCCACCATCCCCGGCTATGATGCCCTGGTGGTGCGCAGCGAGACCCGCGTCACCGAGTCGGTGATCGTCGCCGGCGCCGACTTGAAAGTCGTCGCCCGCGCCGGCATTGGCGTGGACAACATCGACTTGGACGCGGCGACCCGCGCCGGTGTCGCCGTGGTCAACGCTCCCATCGGCAACACCGTGGCCGCCGCCGAGCACACGGTTGCCCTGATGCTGGCGCTAGCCCGCAACGTGCCGCAGGCCTACGCCTCCATGAAAGAAGGCCAATGGCAGCGTTCCGCGTTCATGGGAATCGAGGTCCGCAATAAGACCCTGGGCATCATTGGCCTGGGGCGCGTTGGCTCTGAGGTAGCACGCCGCGCCGCGAGTTTCGGAATGCGGCTGATCGCCTACGACCCCTTCGTCGCTCCCGATTTCGCGGCCCGGATGGGTGTGACGGTCGTGTCCCTCGACGAGTTGCTGCCCCAGGCCGATTTCATCACCCTGCACACGCCGCTGACTGCCGGCACGACCAGGCTGATTTCCGCGCCGCAACTGGCGAAGATGAAGCCGGGCGCCCGCTTGATCAACGTGGCCCGCGGCGAACTGGTGGACGAAGATGCGTTGCTCGATGCCTTGGAAAGCGAGCATCTGGCCGGTGCCGCCCTGGACGTGTTCACCAACGAGCCTCCCGGAGACCTGCCTCTGCTGAAACACCCCAGGCTCGTCGCCACGCCGCACCTGGGCGCGTCCACCCAGGAAGCCCAGCGCGAGGTCGCCATCGAGGCCGCCGAGCAGGTGCTGGCCGTGCTGGATGGAAAACAAGCCCGCAACACCGTCAACGCGCCCTTCGTGCCGCCGGAGGTCCACGCGATCCTGGCCCCTTACGTGCCGGTGGCGTCCATGGTGGGCCGCCTGCTGACCAGCATGGCGCGGGGGCAGTTTGTTGGGATCACCATCCGGTACGAAGGCGAAATCGCGGAGCACAGCACCGCCATACTGAAGGCCGCGGCTCTGGTTGGCCTGCTGGGACAGGTCAGCGGCGAGGCGGTCAACATGATCAACGCACCGGTGCTCGCCCAGCAACGCGGCCTGCAGATCACCGAGCAGACCTCCGGTGACAGCCGGGAGTACGCCAGCCTTATCACCGCGACGCTGCACACCACGGGAGACGATATCACCGTGGCCGGCACTTCGCTGCGCGACGAGCCGCACCTTGTTCGCGTCAACGAGTATTGGATGGACGTTGCGCCGTCGGCGTCCTACCTGATGTTCGTGGACAACCAGGACCAGCCCGGCGTGGTAGGCGCGGTGGGAACCGTGGCCGGACGCCACAACGTCAACATCAGTTTCATGGAAGTCGGTCGCATCGCTCCCCGAGGCCAGGCGATGATGGTGCTGGGACTGGACGACCCAGTGTCCAGCGAGGCCCTGGACGCCATCAAAGCCCTGCCCCAGGTGGACGACGCCCGCGTGGTTGCGATGTAGATTGTTGTTCATACTGCACCGGCTTCCATGTTCGGAGGCGAGTATGCCTGGCGGGAGTTGGAACAGCCGGGTTCCGACGTGCAGGTTTGGGCCCTGGAACGAATGGAAATGATGCGCAACTACCAATCGGTTCGGTCCTCAGCCTGGTCGCGGTTACGACGTTACTGGTGGGCGTCAGCATTATCACCGGTTTTATTCGCTTGAGAGCAGCGATGTTTGCCGACCTTCATTGACTGGTGTATAGTCAGTGTATGACACGCACCAACGTAAACATTGACGATGAGGCGTGTGCCGAGGTCATGCGTCGTTATTGCCTTCCCACAAAGCGCGACGCGATCAACTTCGCGTTGCGCACATTGGCGGCTGAACCTGCTTCCGTTGATGAGGCCCGCTCCTTCCGGGGGATCGGATGGGAGGGTGACCTCGACGCAATGCGTTCCAACCGCGCCCCGTGATACTGATCGATACCTCAGCGTGGATAGAGTTCTTGCGTGACACGGGAACCACCGTCAGCGACGCGGTCCATGAACTGCTGATGGAAGAAATTGCGGTATGTGACGCGGTGCGAATGGAGGTGTTGGCCGGGGCTCGAGACGAATCACACTTGTCGAGTCTGCGGAGCCTGCTGGCGCGGGCGGCAGTGATACCAACCCTGACGACGGACTACGACGATGCCGCCGCGCTCTACCGTCGTTGCCGACGCCGGGGAGAGACCGTCCGCAAGCTGGTCGATTGCCTCATTGCCGCTACTGCCATACGCGCTTGCGCCACCGTTCTGCATAACGACGCCGACTTCGACACGCTTGCCCGTCACACGGAACTGCGCGTGTACAGCGTTGAATGTTGAGGTGGGCTATCACCGGCCATAGACAAAACCGCCCTTCCACCTACAAAATGCCGCACAACCACCCACTGGAGATAACATCATGGCAGACCGCATCGTAATCATGGGTCCCGGCGCCGTGGGCAGCTACGTCGGCGCCTTCCTCGTCCAGGCCGGCGAGGACGACGTCACCTTCATCGACATGTGGCCCGACCACGTCGAGAAGATGCGCGCTGAGGGCCTACGCGCCAGCGGCAGCCAGGGCGACTTCACCGTTCCCGTCAACGCCATGCACCTGACGGACGCCCAGAACATCACCGAGCCCTTCGACTACGCCTTCATCACCGTCAAGTCCTACGATACCGAGTGGGCGACCCACTTTATCAAGCGGTACGTGAAAGACGACGGCGCGTTCGTGTCCATCCAGAACTGCTGGAATGACCCCACGATCGCAAACATCGTCGGCGAGGACCGCCAGTTGGGCTGCATCGCCTCGCACATTGAGGTGGCCCTCTGGGAGCCGGCTCACGTCAACCGGGGCGGGGCGCCGGGCCGCGACCATGGTCACACCGTGTTCCGCGTGGGCGAATACACCGGAGCGATCACGCCCCGTTCCGAGGCGTTGGCCGCTAAGCTGGACCACATCGACGCCGCTTACGCCACCGATAACCTGCCCGGTGAGCGCTGGGCCAAGCTCTGCCAGAACGGCATGGGCAACGCTATCTCCGCCATGAGCCAAATGGGCAGCCAGGAAATGTCCGGCGATGTCAGGATCCGCCGGATCCGCATCCAACTGGCCAAGGAAGGCGCGCAGGTCGGCCTGGCCCAGGGGCTCAAGGTGGTGGAGATCAACGGCACCCCCGCCGAATTCTGGGCCGACGCTGACCAGGGCGACGTGTTCGAAGAACTGGACGGCAAGTTGTCCCAGGCCGGCGGCCGCGTCAACTGGCTGGCCTCCATGGCCCAGGACGTGCACAAGCGCCGCAAATCGGAAGTGGATTTCATGAACGGTCTGATCTGCGAAAAGGGACGCGAGACCGGCGTCGCCACGCCATACCACGATGCCATCGTTGAGGCTATGCGTCTGGTAGACAGCAAGACGATTGCTCCCGGCCCAGAAAACGTGGACCGCATCGTCCGCTCAGTTGAAGGCTAGCCGGCGAACGGAAATCAACCTTGAACGCCATTGGGCCCCCTAGCCATTGAGACCCCCTTTCGTCACCACCCGCACGCGGAGGATGAGATGTACATCACAGTTGAACCCGCCGGCCTGATGATGCATACGGTCAAGCTGGTTTTTGATCCGTCCGACCCGGCTGCAGAAGACCAACAGGTCCGCGACTATTTGAGCGAGCACGAACTGGAGCCCCGCTATCACTGGTTCGCCGAAATCGAGGGGTTGGAAGGGCGCGAGTGCGAGATCATGCAGTTCGGCGGTTGTTATTTGGGCCGCAACCTGCAGAACATCGGCCTGATGCAGCGCCGCGTGGTGGAGGACGAGTTGCTCAGCGCCGAGATTGACCGGCATATCGCCGACGGCACTCTAACCGCGTTTGCGGGTGCCACCGAAGACGAACGGCAGGACGCGGTCGTGGCCTTGATCGAACAGTTCCGCGTGGAAGAGAGTTTCGGCCAGAACGATGACGGGGAACTCCGCGCTACGGTGGACGCTGAGACCTTGCAACAGGCCGCGGCCAGAGCCCTGCAGACCGCTCGCACGGCGTAATGACCACTGCCCATCATGTCGAATGGGGTTACACCGGTTCGGCCGGGCCGGGGCACTGGGCTTGTTTGTCTGACGATTACACGCTCTGTGGCGAGGGTGTCGAACAGTCCCCAGTCGACATCGCGCGTTATTCGCCCGGCGCCGCGCCGCTGATCACCTTTGACTACGGCCGCTCCGCAAAGGTTTGTCGCAACACCGGCCACACCGTCTATCTCGACTTCGAGCCTGGAAACACGATATCCGTCGACGACCGGAAGTACCAGTTACTCGGGATACATTTCCATTCTCCCGGAGAGCACCAGCTGGACGGCGAAACCTTCGGCGCGGAACTGCACCTGGTACATCAGGATGCCGAAGGCAACTTGGCGGTGGTGGGGCTGCTTTTCCGATCGGGCGCACCGAGTGTTCCGGCCCAGGCTTTCATCGATGTTGCTCCGGCAATCGGGGTTGCTGTAGACCTCCGAAACGCCGTACTCGCCGCTAAATTCGTGCCGGATCAACAGGGGTACTACGGCTACAGCGGCTCCCTGACCACGCCGCCCTGCACTGAAAGCGTGCGGTGGATTGTCATGCAGACTATCGGAACCGTGTCTCCGGAACAGTTCGATCGGTTGCAGGATCTGACCAACGGTCCCAACAACCGCCCGCCGCAGCCGGTGGGCCAACGCGGTATAACCGTTGTAGCCGGCTAGTTGCGCATCCGGGAATAGACCGCGGGCAATAAAATGGAGCGGGCGATGGGAATCGAACCCACGTAGCCAGCTTGGAAGGCTGGGACTTTACCACTAAGCTACGCCCGCTCAGTACCATCATTATACCCCACCATACCCCACCTTTCGGAGCGCCCCGGGCCGTTGCATCTGCCGTACCAACACCCGCGTGCGATCTGTGCCGAAACCGCCGGTTGCCGTTTAGAATCGCCGAAAACCGTTGACAATATTAACGGTATTGCGTAACCTATTACGCGATTGGCGAAAACCGGAAGGCCCCGGAAGTTGCCGGGGCTTTTTTAGCGCGTTGCACGGGTTTTGCCAGTTCGGATCGAGGGAGCCAACCCCGCGCCCCGGTGGCGCAATTGGCAGCGCAGCCGATTTGTAATCGGCAGGTTAGGGGTTCGAGTCCCCTCTGGGGCTCCAAATCGATGTCGACGCAACTGGATCATCTTTCCGGGAGTGAGAACATGGAGGGGTGGGTGAGTGGTTAAAACCACCAGACTGTAAATCTGGCGCTCTGACGGGCTTCGCAGGTTCGAATCCTGCCCCCTCCACCACTTGTTTGAAATCAACATCCCAAGGTATGCCCAAGTAGCTCAGAGGTAGAGCACGTTCTTGGTAAGAACGGGGTCGGCGGTTCGATTCCGCCCTTGGGCTCCATCGGCGTCAGTAACCCGCCGGGGATATCCCGCGGGCAGAAACGAAAAACCAACCAAGGAGCAAGGAGTAACTCGCCACCATGGCTAAGCAAGTCTTCGACCGTACCAAGCCGCATGTGAACGTGGGCACCATCGGTCACGTTGACCATGGCAAGACCACCCTGACCGCCGCCATCACCAGAGTTCTGGCAGAAGAGGGCGGCGCCAGCTTCCGCGGCATGGACGATATCGACAACGCCCCCGAAGAAAAGGCCCGTGGCGTTACCATCGCCATCGCTCACGTCGAGTACGAAACTGGAAACCGGCATTACGCCCACGTCGACTGCCCCGGCCACGCCGACTACATCAAGAACATGATCACCGGCGCCGCGCAGATGGACGGCGCGGTTCTAGTCGTGTCGGCTCCGGACGGTCCTATGCCCCAGACCCGAGAGCACATCCTGCTGGCTCGCCAGGTGGAAGTGCCTTTCATCGTCGTCGCCCTCAACAAGGTTGACATGATGGATGACGAAGAACTCCTCGAGTTGGTGGAGCTCGAAGTTCGCGAGTTGCTCAGCAACTACGATTTCCCCGGTGACGATACGCCCGTTGTTCGCGTCAGCGGCCTCAAGGCTCTCGAGGGCGACCCCGAAGCCATGAATGGTGTACGTGAGCTGGTCCAGACCATGGACGACTACATCCCCCAACCGGCCCGCATCACCGACCAGCCGTTCTTGATGCCCATCGAGGACGTGTTTGGCATCAAGGGCCGCGGCACCGTGGTTACCGGCCGAGTCGAGCGCGGGCAGTTGAACGTCGGTCAGGAAGTGGAGATTATTCGCTCCGGTGATGTTCGCAAGACCGTAGCCACCGGCTTGGAGATGTTCCACAAGCTGCTTGACACCACCGAGGCTGGCGATGCTGTCGGCGTGCTGCTCCGCGGCGTAGATCGCGACGAGGTCGAGCGCGGCCAGGTGCTGGTGGCTCCCGGTTCCATGCGCCCCTACCGCAAGGCCGAGGCCGAGGTCTACGTGCTCAGCCAGGCAGAAGGCGGTCGCCATACGCCGTTCTTCACCGGCTACAAACCCCAGTTCTACATCCGCACTAGCGACATCACCGGCGAGATCGCCCTGCCCGATGGTGTGGAAATGGTAATGCCTGGTGACAACATCACCATGACGGTCAACCTCATCACGCCGATTGCCGTGGAGGAAGGACTTCGGTTCGCCATCCGCGAGGGCGGTCGCACCGTCGGCGCTGGCGTGTTCACCAAGTTGCTGGAGTGATCCCATGGCTCGCAAGTCTACCGACGCTCGGCAGGTCATCACGTTGCAGTGTACGGACTGCCGCGAGCGTAACTACTCGACCATCAAGAACCGCCGCAGCCATACCACCCGTATGGAATTGCGGAAGTACTGCAGTCGTTGCCGGGGCCATCAGGTCCATAGGGAAGTGAGGTAGCGGCCCGTGGCCCGCGCATCGACCAGACGACCAGCGCCGATCTCTCCCCGCGCTGTGGGGAGGGTCGGCCCGATTGGCTTCCTGCGAGAAACCGTTTCCGAGTTGCGAAAGTCGGTTTGGCCCACCAAGGAGGAGACCGCACGCCTCACGGCCGTAGTTATTGTCTTGTCCGTGGTGATGGGCTTCTTCCTCGGTTTGTTGGACCGGGTTTTCGACTTCGGTATGGGTTTTGTTATCGGCCTGCGGCAGCTTACTTTCTGACCTGCGCAAAACCAGGCCGCCCGCAACTCGCGGCAGGAACCCCGCAATCGTCGACAGAGCCGACGTCGTTGGAGACGCCGGCGTAACTTCAAGTCGCATTGGTGTACACCACTGAGATTGAGACAATGACCACAACGTATTCCGCCGATCTGCGCTGGTATATCGTCCACACCTATACAGGCCAGGAGGACATGGTCAAGCGTAACCTTGACCTGCGCCGGCAAAGCTTGGGCATGGACGACCGGATCACGCGGGTTGAGGTGCCGGCCGAGGACGAAATCACCCGTAACAAGGGTGAGCGAACCAAGCAGCGCCGTAAGTTGTTCCCGGGTTATATCCTGGTCCAGATGGTGATGGACGACGAAGCCTGGTTCCTGGTGAGAAACACCACCGGGGTGACAGGTTTCATTTCGGCCGAGGAAGAGGGCGGCGACCGTCCTCGTCCGGTTCCTCTAGACGACCGCGAGGTCGATGACATTCTGGATCGCGTCGCCTCAGGCGAACCGCGTGCTGTCATTGGCATGACTCAGGGCGACACGGTAAGGATCTCCGAGGGCCCCTTCGCCGACATGCTCGGCCGGGTCGAGGAAGTGGACGAACACCGAGGGCAGGTCACCGTAATGATCTCCGTCTTCGGCCGTGAAACCCCAGTTGAGTTGGACTTCACTCAGGTGGAAAAAGCCTGATTTGAGTCGCCGATAGCTGCGCCCTGAATTGCGCGCAAAATTTAGGACAACCGGAGGCCGTCAGTGGCAAAGAAAGTACTCGCCGTCATCAAGCTCCAGCTGGAGGCTGGCAAAGCCACGCCAGCGCCGCCGGTTGGTCCGGCGCTGGGTCAGCACGGCGTCAACATCATGGCCTTCGTCAAGGATTATAACGAGCGCACCAGCGGCCAGGCTGGCACGGTCGTGCCCGTTCACTTGACGGTGTACCAGGACCGTTCCTTCACCTTCGTTACCCGCACCCCGCCGGCATCTGACCTGCTTCGCCGGGCTGCCGGCATCGCGAAAGGGCAGGGTGACGTAGGCACTCCTATCGGCGTTACCATCCCCAGCGACGTCCTCCGTGGCATCGCCGAGGAGAAGTTGAAGGATCTCAACGCCAACACCGTCGAACAGGCCATGAACATCATCGCCGGCACCGCCCGCAGCATGGGGATCGCGGTCGAAGGCGACTGACGCTGCCGCGCATCCGGCCCGGGAAACGCTCGAAGGGAGAATCGAAAATGCCCAAACACAGCCGCCGCTACAACGCCGTTGCCGAGCGTGTTTCGGAGGATAGTATTCACCAGCCACGTGAAGCCATCGACTTGGTGAAGGAACTGTCCACCGCCAAGTTTGACGAGACCATAGAGGTCCATCTCCGCACTAACGCCGACGTGCGCCACGCTGAGCAGCAGGTTCGCGGTGTCACTGTGCTCCCCCACGGTCTGGGTAAACAGGTGCGGGTGTTGGTGTTTGCTAACGGGGAAGCAGCCGACATCGCACGCCAGGCCGGCGCCGACTATGTTGGCGACGACGACCTGATCGCTCAGGTGGAAAGTGGTTGGGTCGAATTCGACGTGGGACTGGCAATCCCGGAGATAATGTCCAAGATAGGCCGGTTGGGTCGTGTCTTGGGCCGCCGCGGATTGATGCCCAATCCTCGCACTGGCACCTTGGTCCCCGCCCGGGACCTGCCCCGGGTCATCCAGGAGTCCAAGGCCGGCCGGCTGGAGTTCCGAACCGATCGAACCGCCATCATCCACGGTCAGTTCGGCAAGTCTTCCTTCGAGACCGACGCCCTGGTGGACAACTTGACCGTGTTCATGGACTCCGTCATGCGTGAGCGCCCGGAAGCAGTGAAAGGCGCCTTCATCAAGTCTGCGTACATCACTTCCTCCATGGGGCCCGGCCTCCCCGTGGACGTGGCAACGCTCCAGGCGATGAGACCCGAGTAAAACGTCGGGCCGACATCGCCTGTTGCCAATCCCGAGAGGGGATGCTAGACTGACCCACACAATTGAATATCGTTTACCATGCCCGAGACAGCGGGTTCCCTAAGGGAATAATGGCGGTGCCAGCCGCCCGCCGAGGCGATCCGCCGGAGTATTCCGGCAGACAGTGTGGATCATCAGCGCGCCAGGCCTCTCGCCCGTGCGCACGCCGAAGAACCCGCGCCTCCGTCTCGGAGCGCGGGATTTCTTTTGACCGTTCTAATCTAGGAGCAGACCTTGCCAACCCAGGAAAAAATCGATCGGGTAACCGAGTTGAAGGACAAATTGGAACGCAGTTCCATCGTCATATCCACCGGCTACTCCGGCATGAGTGCTAATCAAATGGTGGATCTCCGCCGCAGGATGCTAGACGGTGGCGTTGAATTCGTCGTCGTGAAGAACAACCTGCTGAGCCGCGCCGCCGACGCTGCGGAAATTCCTCAGCTCAAGGACGTTATATCGGGTCAAACCGCCATAGCGCTGGGCTACGATGATGCCGCCACCATTGCCAAGGCGGTCAGCCAGGCGGTCCGGGCCAGTGCCGGCGCTCTTGCGGTAAATGGCGCGGTCGTAGGGCAGGGCGTTTCCATGCAACCCGAAGAAGTGTCACGGTTGGCAGATTTGCCTCCCCGCCCGATCCTTGTGGCCCAGCTGTTGGGCGCCATACAGTCGCCGCTATATGGTCTGGCCACCGTACTCAACGGAACCATCCTCGGTCTGGCCTACGTCTTGCAGGCCAGAATGGAACAGTTGCAGCCGGCTGAAGCAGCGGAATAGCAACCATCATCCAACGGTAATCGTAAACAACTATTAGGAGGCTTCTATCATGGCAGTGAACCAGGAAGTTCTTGACGCGATCAAGGGCATGAGCGTGATGGATTTGGCCGATCTGGTCAAGGCCATCGAGGAAGAGTTTGGCGTTTCTGCGGCCGCTCCTGTTGTCGTTGCCGCCGGTCCGGCCGCCGGTGTGGTAACCGACGACGCTCCGTCCGCCGGCGACGAGCAGACCGAATTCACCATCACCCTGTCCGACTTCGGCGCCAACAAGATCAACGTCATTAAGGCCGTGCGCGAGGTTACCGACCTCGGCCTACGCGAAGCCAAGGAGTTGGTGGAGTCCGCCCCGACCCGCGTCCGCGAAGGGGTGAACAAGGATGACGCTGACAGCATCAAGGCAAAGCTGGAAGAGGCCGGAGCCACGGTGCAAGTTGCCTAAACGGCATCCGAACTAGCGCGCTTCATGTGTGTCAGGGGGCGGGTGTCATACCTGCCCCCTGATCGTTTGCCTGGTGTACAATGCCGCTACTTTGACCGGGAGGTCCTCTGAGTATGGATCTGCAACTTGATGGCAAGACGGCAATCGTTACCGGAGGCAGTCGCGGTATCGGCAAGGCAGTCGCTCGGGTTCTGTCCGCAGATGGCTGCGGCGTCGCGATCACGGGACGATACGCGGATACCCTGTCCGAATCGGCCGAGGATATTGCTGGTGATACCGGCAGGACGGTCGTCCCCATCGTTTCCGACATGACCAGCACCGATCAGGTGAATGCCATGGTGGCCCGGGCTGCTGAGGCCCTGGGCGGGAGCATCGACATCCTGGTGAACAACGCCGCCGCGCCCGGCGGCCTTGCCCGCGGGTCTCTGGCCGAAATCCGCGACGAAGACGTGATGCTGGACCTGGACACCAAGGTCATGGGCTACCTGCGCTGCGCCCGAGCCGTCGCACCCTTCATGCAGCAACAGGGCTGGGGTCGCATCGTCAACGTCGGCGGCTTGTCGGCTCGCCGGGCGGAGGGCAACCTCAGCGCCGGCGTGCGCAACTCCGGCCTGTCCAACCTTACCAAGTACCTGGCCGAGGAGTTGGGGAGCCACGGCGTCTGCGTCAACCTGGTGCATCCCGGCACGACCCGCACCGAGCGCAGCGGCCCCATGTACGCCGAGCAGGCGGAACGCGAGGGCACCACCGTCGAAGAGATCGAGAGCCGCGCCGCCGCCCGCAACTCCACCCGGCGCATCGTCGACGCCGAGGAGCTGGCTTGGGTGGTTGCCTTCCTGGCCTCGCCCCGCAGCATCGCCATCAGCGGCGAGACCATCGCGGCCGGCGGCGGCTCCGGTACCAACGTCTATCACTGACCATTCCGCACCGTCATTCCCGCGCGTCCGGGAATCCATTCCTCACCAGGAGACCGTTACGATGATCAAAGTAACCGTTTTTTACGAAAACGAAGAGGGCAAGTCCTTCGATTTCGACTACTACTGCAACACGCACATGCCCCTGGTGCAGGAACGCCTCACCACCTTCGGCATGCGCTACTACAACGTCGAGAAGGGTATCTCCGATGCTGATCCCAGCGCTCCCCCCATTTATACCGCCATCGGGTACCTGTTCTTCAACGACGTGGATGGCGTGCACGAGGGCTTCAAGACCCACGGCCGCGAGCTGGTGGGCGACGTGCCTAACTTCACCGACATCAGCCCCAAGTTCCTCATCAGCGAGCTGGTCGCATAGCTGGGACTTGCACCGATAATTGACGGCGCGTTGCGCAAAAATGGAGCGAAGTGTGACAACATATTTTGGCAACGTCGGACACTTGATGCAGCACTGGACTCTCTGCGAACTAGTGAACATTGCTGACGAACATGCTCCCGGATTGAACTTTATCGATGCTCATGCGATGGCGCCATGGGCAACTGAGCGCCGCCTCAAATCTCCTGATCCCACGTTCGAGGGCGTGCGCCGAGGTTTGCCCGATGGACTATCGGTCTATGAGCGGGTCTGGCGTCAACTGGATTGGGAACATAGAGGAGGCTACCCCAACGAAGGCTATCCCAATAGTGCTGCCTTCGTGAACCGGGTGTGGACACGTGACTTCTCTATGCTGTTGTGCGAAATCAATCCCCAAACCATCAACGCGCTGGATGCCTGGTTGCCAAGCATCCAGCGCCTGCCAAAATGCCGAAGGGCTAAGGTGTATTACGGCGACTGGCGGAAGAGGTTTGCCCGAGGGTTGCCGAGCCCCGTTGATGTGGGGCTGCTGGATGGGTCGCTAACTTTGGTCTCGTTTGATCCATTTAAGTACAGTAGCAACCGGCGATATGATGACATAAACCTCGGGAAGAGCAGGACACAAGGTGATCTCTATCCGGATGATGTGGAGCGAACGCTGGATGCCTTGGATGCTTTGCAAGATGTGCAGGGTGGATCTGTTGTACAACTATCCACTTACAGTAGGCTAGATGGCAATTCGCAGGAGGTTGTTATTGCTTCCCTCGCCCCGATCTTTGAGGGAAGAGGGTTTGCGCCGGCCGAGCCGGTGAGGCTTGACGAGAAAATGATGTCATTGATCTACTATCGCGACATCTCATGGGCAGCCGAGTTGAGTGACCTGTGCAAACGCTTCAAAGAGTGGTTCTCGGGGTAATTTCCATGAGCGTCGATGTCGATAACCTCGCTGAACGCGCCATTCGCGAGCATTGGGAATTCGCGCCGACGGCCGGCAGCCGCATCGGCCGGCATGAGTACGATGGCCGGCTGCCCGATTTCTCATCCGGTCGGGTTGCTCGTCGCGTTGAAGAACTGTATCGCTCCTTGGCCAAACTATCCTCGTTGCCGCCGGAGTACGCTAACGGCGCAGACGAAGATGCCAGGATGGATCGCCTGTCCCGCAGCCTGCTGGAAATGTTCCTCCGGCGCGAGCTGTTCAACCTGGAGGAAATGCAGACCCTGCACAACAATCCCCAGCGTCAGGTCGGTTACCTCGGCGTCGGCAGCTACGTGCAGCGCGACTACGCGCCCCTGCCGGACCGTCTTCGGTCAGCAACCGCGATTCTCCGGCAGGCGCCGGATTTCCTGGCGAGCTGGTCGCGTGGAATAACCTTCGCAAACACAGCAGGGCGACTCTCCGGTCGCCCCGGCATTTGTGACCAGCCAACTCCCGCGCCACGAGGTGCGTCATGACCACCGCCAAACCCCAGCCGGCTTCCCCTGCCACACTCGCTAGTCCGGCTTTCGTCCGCGTTCCAGACCCGCCGGAACGATACCCCGACGACATGACCAGCTTTATCCACCTCAGCAAAACCGGCAGCGTTGCGTACCTCATTGACCACTTCGGAAACCCCGACACTACCGTCATAGGCGGCGAACTCTACCTACAGCCCGATCTGCACACGCCCCAGTCGGAACGCCGTGTTCCCGACCTGTACATCGCTTTTGACGTGAACGCGGCCGCCTACTACGCCCGCAACGCATATATCATCGCCGAACAGGGCCAGCCGCCGGACTTCGTATTGGAAATCGCGTCGCCCACTACCGCCGACCAGGACGTTGGTCCAAAGCGCGATGACTACGAATCTTGGGGCGTTACGGAATATTGGCGGTTTGACCGTACTGGGCAGCATCATGGTGAGCGTCTAGCCGGAGACCGGTTGGTGGATGGACGGTACCAGCCCATCGACATTGCGCGGGTAGGCAATGAGGAATGGCAGGGGTACAGCGCGGCGCTGGACTTGCGCCTGACCTGGAGCGCCGGGCATTTGCTATGGATCGACCCGTCAACCTCAAGCCCCATCACCACCTTGACCGACGAACGGGCCGCGCGCCAGCGGGCGGAAGCCCGCGTGCTGGAGCTGGAAGCCGAACTCCACCGGCTGCGCGCATCCTAATCGCCCGGATCGCAATAACCACGAGCCTGATATGGACTACTCACGAGTCACCCCGACGTTGATACTCCGGCTATGATGTCGCTGTCCTATACCCGTAATGTGCTATGGGCCGACAAATTGGCTAACCTGCCCGAATGCTTCGACGGGTGGCGTCCGGAGCAAAACCCATGAACCAGGCTGTCGACAACCTCGCTGAACGCGCCATTCGTGAGCATTGGGAATTCGTGCCCACCTCCGGCAGCCGCATCGGCCGCCATGAGTACGACGGCCGACTGCCTGACTTCTCCGCCGGCCGGGTATCACGCCGGGTCGAGGAGCTGCACCGCTCGCTGGGTCAGCTCTCTTCGCTGCCTGCGGACGACGCCCACGGTACGGACGCAGCGGCCAGGATGGACCGCCTGTCGCGCAGCCTGCTGGACATGTTTCTCCGGCGCGAGCTGTTCAACCTGGAGGAAATGCGTACCCTGCATAACAACCCGCAGCGCCAGGTCGGCTACCTCGGCGTCGGCAGCTACGTGCAGCGTGACTACGCGCCCCTGCCCGACCGGCTCCGGTCGGCTATGCAGGTCCTCCGGCAGGCTCCGGATTTCCTGGCCACGCTGGAAACTCTAACCGAACCCGAACTCGGTGAACCCGTGCGGAACATGGCGGTCGAGGCCTACCGCGGGATGGCGTCGTTCTATCACACCGGCCTTGCGGCCGCGTCCACCGAGTGCGCCGCCATCGCTCCCGACGTCGCCGCCGAGTTCGACGCGGCCCGCGAACTTGCCGCCGCCACCGTGTCGGGGTTTGCCCAGCGGTTGCAGGACCGTCGAACACGCCCCGACTTCGCCATCGGCTCCGATCTGTACCGCCGGATGCTGGAAGTCGGCGAGGGGGTGAACACCTCGCTGTCTGATGTTCTGTCCATCGGCCAGGCCAATCTGGAGCAGAACCTCCGCCGGCTGGACGAAGCCGCCGCGTTGGTGGCCCCGGGCAAGTCGGTGCGGGAAGCCGTCGCCCAGGTTTCCGTCAACCATCCCACCGCAGAACGCCTGATACCCGAGACCCGGGACATGCTGGAGGACATCCGCCAGGCCCTCATCGACCACGACATCATCGGCGTTCCTTCGGAGGAGCGCTGCCAGGTCACCGAGACGCCCTCCTACATGCGCTACGCCTTCGCCGCGATGGATTCACCCGGTGGCCTCGAAGAGGTCGCCACCGAGGCGTTCTACTACGTCACGCCCGTGGAGCCTGACTGGACGCCGCGCCAGCAGGAGGAGTGGCTCACCAACTTCAACTATCACACCCTGAAGATCATCAGCGTCCACGAGGTCTATCCGGGCCACTACGTCCACAACCTGCACAATCGCCACGGCGGAGGGCTGCCGCTGGTCAATCGGGTCGCCACGTCCTACGCCTTCACCGAGGGCTGGGCCCACTACACCGAGGAGATGATGCTCGAAACCGAGTACGGGCGCGACGACCCGGCTCTCTGGTTGACCCAGCTCCTCGAGGCCCTGGTCCGCAACTGCCGTTACCTCTGCTCGCTGGGCATGCACACGCAGGAGATGACCGTGGACGAGGCGACACAGTTCTTTCAGGCCCATGCCTATATGGAGGAGCACCCGGCCCGCCGCGAGGCGTTGCGCGGCACCTTCGACCCGGGCTACCTGAACTACACCCTGGGCAAGCTGATGCTGCTCAAGCTGCGCCAGGACTGGCGCCGGCAGGAAGGTTCAGACTACAGCCTGCGCCGGTTCCACGACGCCGCGCTGTCCTGGGGCGCGCCGCCGGTGCCGCTGCTGCGCCAGGCGATGCTCAACGAACCGGGAGCGGAGATCCTCTAATCGCTCGCGCCTGATCCCCTCAAAATCCGTCTAAACCACCTGCGCACCCAGGATCCTGCCGATGTGGTCCAGCGCCCAGCGATGGGCGTCGCCGTCGAAGGACGCTACGCAGTCGCTGGGCACCTCCACGGCATAGTCCCGGTTACGCGCGTCCGAGGTGGTGTGCATTACGCAGATGTCGGTGCACACCCCGCACACGATTATCTTGTCGGGGTTGAGGGCGGCCAACCGCTCGGCCAGGTCGGTGTTGAAGAAGCCGCTGTACCGGTTCTTGGGGATGACATTGCCGTCGCCGACCCACTCGGCCAGCTCCGGTATGACCTCCGGCTCCTCCGTCCCGATGACGCAGTGCACCGGGAACATCCGGAACTCCAGGTCGTCGGGCAGGTGGTGGTCCGAGACGAACAGGATGGCCGACCCGGCCGCAGCCTCGAGGCCCAGCAACGCCCGCACCGGCTCGATGATACGGCGGGCGTCGTCGCCGCAGTAGAGGTTGTGCCCCGGCTCCAGAAAGCCACGCACCATGTCAATCACTAGCACAGCATTGGGCATCGGCGTCCACCTCGCTACTTCAGAGATCCAACCACCGGTATCAGGCGTTCGTTGTAAGGATCGACCCCGAGCAGCACACCTTCCAGCGTGTACGCGCCGAGCAGCGGTGACGCCCCCTCCTCACCGAAGATGACCCAGGTGGTGGTCTCGCAACCGTCCACCCGAGACCGAGCTTCGCCCATATCCAACTGCACCTGCTGTCCCCCGGCGTACTCGAATGTTCGCGTGACGGACGGGCGGATCCCTAATCCTTCCAGCGTGGAGCGCGGTACCACTGTCGTAGTCGCACCCGTGTCCACCATCACTTCGATATCCTCGAAGTATTCGCCTTCAAGATTGGCAATCTGGATGGTGATGTTGAAGGTACCCATGGGTCGCCGTCCAGCCTTAGTGCGCCACCGGGCTCGGCGCGAAGCCGCCGTAGCGGGGGTACTGCGAGCAGATGAACTCCAGGTACGACGGCTGGCCGGTCTCGTTGGCCGCCAGCGCCCGCTCCAGGGCCGGTATCACGTCCGACGGCTCGGTGACCCGCTCGGTGTACAGGCCCAGCTCCGCGACGGCGCGGGACATGTTGATGTCCTCCGGACCCATCACCCGGTGGGTGTAGGGGTCGTGGCCGTCGCCCCAGAACCCGGGGCCGTAGCCGGCGAACCCGCCGTTGGCCACGTGGGCGATGGTGATGCCCAGCTGCTGACGCACCGGAACCTCCAGGTTCCCCAGCATGTAGCCCACGCCGGCGTCGCCGGTGACCGCAATCGATTGCCGCTCGGGGAAGGCCAGCTTGGCCGCCATGGCTCCGGCGAGGCCGAACCCCAGCGTGGAGATGTTGCCCCAGCCCAGGAAGCCGCGCGGAATCAGCGTGTCGTACACCGTGCTCAGCTGGTCACGGGTGTTGCCGGAATCATGCGTGACAAAAGAGTTCTGCGGGTCCAGCACCTTCATCATGTCGCCGTACACGCGGTACGGATTGATGGGGGTGTCGCTGGACGCCATCGCCTCCCGGTACTCGGCCAGGCCGGCGTCCCGCGTCTCGCGGATCTCGGCGACCACGTTGCCCGCGGCCCGACCCGCGCCGTCAGTGCGCCGCGACACCTCGTCGGCCAGCGCCTGCAGGGTGAACTTGGCGTCGCCCAGCACCGCGTGGTGTGTGGGGAAGATGCGGTTGAGGTGCAGGTCGTCCAAATTGCACTGGATGATGGTCTTGCCCGGCGCGTTGGGGATGCCGTGGGTGAACCGGCCGGGGGAGAGGCTGCTGCCCACCGTCAGGATCACGTCGCTCTTGTTCAGGTAGGCGATGGGATGCTCGCCGCGCACGCCCACGAAGAGCGGGTGGTTCTCCGGGAACGCGCCCTTGGCCTTCAGCGTGGTGATGACGGGCGCGTTCAGCAGTTCGGCGAGGCTCACCAATTGCTCCGATGCGCCGGCGTAGATGACTCCCTCACCGGCGTAGATCAGTGGGTTGGCGGCGCCCATCAGCAGGTCGATGGCCTGTGCCACGTCCGACGGGTCCGGCGCCGATTTGTATCCGCGCACCGTGAAGTAGGGGTCGGCGGTCTCATCGTAGATGCCCGCCGCGTTGGGCACGGCCAGGACCACCGGTCCGGGCCGCCCGCTGCGCAGCATGGAGAAGGCACGCCGCATGAACTCCGGCGTCCGCTCCGGCCGGTCGATGTAGCCGAACCACTTGGTGACGGTCTTCAGGCTGGTCGACACGTCGAACATGGTGTTCTCCGTGCTGCCGGCCGGAATGCCGTCGGTGATGCACAGCATCGGCGAGTTGTCCTCGAAGGCCTGCGCCAGACCGGGGAACGAGTACTGCAGGCCCGCGCCGTTGACGCCGCCCTGCACGGTGCAGACGCCGATGCGGTCGCCGCCGGTGACCCGCGAGTAGGCGTCAGCGAGGGCCACGGCGTAGCGGTCGTCCCGCATCATGATCATGGGCACGCCCTCGCGCCCCAGGGCGTTGTTCACCCGGCAGACGGGGAAGGTGGAAACCCACTCAACACCCTCCTGCTTCAGGATGCGGGCAATGGAAGTTGCGACGTCGATGCTCATCAGAAATCTCTCCTATTGCAAAAGGGTAAGCACGCGGGCCACAAAGCGATGCACCAGCGGCCGGTCGTGTTCGATCTCAAAGTCTTCCATCTCGTCGTGGTAAAAGTTCTTGTGGAACTTTTCGGCGGCCAGAAACCCGGCGGCGAATCCATCATCGCCCGTCTCCGCGACTATCCGCCCCACCGCGTTTTTCAGGGAGCGATGACTGCGGTGCGGCCAATCCCGCCGCTGCGCCACCGCCATCACGGCGTGAGTGGCCGCGCCCCATAGCTTCTCGGACGCCTGAAGATAGTCGCCGCCATCAAACTCCCGGTCCGAAGCCACCAGGAATTCCTCAGCGGTTACCGCATGGTTTTGCGTCAGCATCAGACCTTCCTACACTCACGAGACACGGAAACCCACCCCGTCCACCGGCACGAGGATGCGGGCGATGGGAGTTGCGATTGGATGCTCATTTGCGGCCTCGTTGGGGATTGCGCTCGATGGAATTGTACCATTCGCGCACAAACGTACCTTTGCCGTGCATCAGTGCCCTTGCTATTATCCGCACCAAGCCGCGCCGGAGGTCACCAAATGCCCACCTTGGACTTCAAGGGCAAGCAGCACATCTACGCCCACCACCTGACCGTGCCATACCGCTGTTTGGTGCCCGGTCCGGATCGGTCGCTGAATCCTGCGGACGCCGACGACAACCTCATTATCCACGGCGATAACTTGCACGCGCTGAAAGCGTTGCTGCCGCGTTACGCAGGCCGGGTCAAGTGCATCTACATCGACCCACCCTACAACACCGGCAACGAGGGGTGGGTCTATAACGACAAAGTGAACAGCCCGTTGCTCAAAGAGTGGTTCAAGCAGAATAGCCCGGTTGACGGCGAGGATTTGGAACGACACGACAAGTGGCTGTGCATGATGTGGCCGCGCCTGCACTTGCTCAAGGAACTGCTGGCCGAAGAGGGGGTGATTTTCGTGTCCATTGACGACAACGAGCAGCACCACCTGCGGATGATGATGGACGAGGTTTTTGGCAGTGCGAATTTCATATCAAACGTGATCTGGCAGAAAATTTTCTCACCCAAAAATAGCGCGAAGCATTTTTCGCAAGATCACGATTTTCTTCTCGGCTACGCCAGAGACATCACGCAATGGACACCAAACCTTCTAGAGCGCAGCGAGCAAGCGACCCGCCGATACAAGAACCAGGACGACGACCCTCGTGGACCATGGTCCTCCAGCGATTTAACTGCTCGTAATCATTACAGTTTGGGGACCTATGAAGTAACCAGTCCGTCCGGAGCGAAGTTCAAACCCTCGGTCGGGAATTATTTCAGAGTTTCACCTGAACATTTCGCGGAGTTAGACCAAGATGACCGTATTTGGTGGGGTGCAGACGGCAACAATATGCCGAGGTTAAAGCGGTATTTATCAGAGGTCAAGAAGGGCGTGGTACCGCAGACGTTATGGTTTCATACTGATGTGGGACATACACAGGGTGCGAAGCAAGAGCTAGTGTCGTTACTGGAATTCGAGCGGTCTGAGGACGTGTTTAACACAGTTAAACCCGCAAGTCTCATTAAACGAGTAATCCAAATTTCTGCGGATCAAGACGCCATTATCCTCGATTCATTCGCGGGCAGCGGCACCACCGCCCAAGCGGTTCTGGCGCTGAACAAGGAGGACGGCGGCAACCGCAAGTTTATCCTCGTGGAGTGCGAGGACTACGCCGACACCATCACCGCCGAGCGGGTCCGGCGTGTTATCAGCGGCGTTCCCGACGCTCGGGATAAGTCCCTGCAAGAGGGTTTGGGCGGTTCCTTCACCTACTGCACCCTGGGCGACCCCATTGACGTGGAGGGCATGCTTACCGGCAAAAACCTGCCGGAGTATTCGGAGTTGGCCTCCTACCTACTGCATACCGCCTCAGGCCTGTCTATCAGCGGAGAGATACACCCACAAAACAAGGACGGTCTGTTCCACAGCACCGGAGACGCCGATTACTACTTGTTGTACAAGCCGGATATCGAGTGGTTGCGTAGCAACGATGCCATCCTGAACGAGCAACAGGCCAGGCGCATCCGCGATGTCGGGAACAAAGCGGTGGTGTTCGCCGCCGACAAGTACATGGGGCAGCGGTTCCTTACCGATATGGGCATCACCTTCTGCCAGATACCCTACGAACTGCATCGGCTGGGTTAGGAGGCGGGTGATGGAGCTGAAGAATTACCAGACCCGCACCCTGGACGCCTTCACCCGGTGGCGTACTGAATTGGCCGCGGCGCAGGTACGGTCGGAAACCGCTGTCGCCGTTTTGGACCAGGTGGGGGCGGACATCCCGCCCGACATCCGGAACTTTCCCAAGAGTGCTTGGGAGAGATTGGCCGCAGCCGGCGAGGTAGCCTCTCCGACCAGACCATATGTCGAGCGCACTGCTGTCGCCGGTTTTCCCGTACCGCATATCTGCTTCAAGGTACCTACCGGCGGCGGCAAGACGCTCTTGGGCGCCGCCGCGTTGGAACGTCTGAACCAGAACAGCGGACTGGTGCTGTGGATGGTTCCCAGCAACGCGATCTACCAGCAGACCAGGGAAAAGCTGTGGGACCGGCAGCACCCCTACCGGCAGATGCTGGAACGGGGTAGCGGTGGGGGCGTCAAGGTGCTGGAAAAGGACGACCCTTTCACCGCCGCCGACGTTGAGCACTACCTCTGCGTGATGCTCATTTCATTACAGTCGGCCAACCGTAAGAACAACCGGGACTTTCTACGAATGTTCCGGGATTCCGGTCGTTACACGTCATTCTTTGCGGACAATGACGACGCCCTGGGCGATGCTCGCCTCCGCAGCGCTTACCCCGACCTTGACCCGCTGGCCGACGACAGGCCGGTTGCGCAGAGCTTATTCAACGTGTTCAAGATGAAACGTCCGGTGGTCATTCTGGACGAGGCGCACAAAGCTTACGGCAGGCAGGGCAACGACAGCGAAGAGTTTGTGCAATCAGTCAATCGGCTGAATCCTAGCTTGGTGATCGAGCTGTCGGCCACGCCCAGCCGTTCCAAAAGCAACCTTCTGGTGGACGTGCCGGGTAATGACCTGAAAACCGAGGAAATGATCAAGCTGCCGGTGCAGGTGACTTCTTTCACCAACGCAGATTGGCATCACACCCTCAGCCAGGCCCACGGCAAGTTGGAAGAACTGGACCACGAGGCGGTCTCCCTCCAAAACAGCGAAGGGCGTTACATCAGACCTATCGCTGTGGTGCGGGTCGAACGCACCGGCAATGACCAGCGTGATGGCGACCACATCCATGCCGAGGACGTACGGGAATACTTGACGCAGAATCTGGGGGTTCCTGCTGAGGCCGTGGCTGTCCAGTCCAGCGTCAGAAGGGAATTGGCCGGCGTTGATCTGCTATCCGAATTTGCGCCGGTGCGCTGGATAATTACCAGGGCCGCCTTGATGGAAGGCTGGGACTGTCCCTTCGCCTATCTGTTGGTGATGCTGGACAACACCAGCGCCAGGCGCGCTATCACGCAGTTGGTGGGCCGCGTGATGCGCCAACCTTACGCCCGCCTGACGGAACGGGAAGCTCTGGACCAATGCTATGTCTATTGCCAGAGCACCGATGTAAACGCCGCCGTCCAGTACGTCAAGGATGGGCTTGAGCAGGAAGGAATGGGCGACCTGGACGGCGATGTACACACCAGCCAAACGACCGCCTTCAAAATCGTTCCTATCCAGCGAAGAGAAAAGTTCGGGGACACGGAGATATTTCTTCCCAAGGTATTGCACCGGGACGCCAATGGCGGTTGGGAAGAACTTGATTACCAGCGGCACATTCTGCCTGGCATCGACTTGAACGTAATCGGTCCGCCCGACCCACAAAGCGCCCACGCTGACCGGCCACAGCAGACCAGGGCGACCGTAGATTTGGAAGAAGAAGGGGCTTCTGCCATCTACTACAACCCCCAGGCGTTGCATATTGATGACAGTGTCAAAATTGCCTGGTACGCCCGCCGCATCTCTGACCTATTGCCTAATCCATTCCAGGCAGCGCGCATAGCCCAAGAACTGGTGCAACGCATGTACGATTCAGGAGACGACAACAAGGCGATTTACGGACAACGATCCGCCCTGGCGTCACAGTTGCGCGACCATGTTGGGAGCGCCATGGACCGGCAGGCCGAACAGGTATTTCGCGCCAAATTGGCCAATCAAGAAATCAGCTTTGACCTGGAAACCAGCGACCGCAATCACCATGTGCGGAAGCGCTACGAGATACTGGTCGCCGACAGCGATGTCCTGTTGCAGCGTTACGGTCAGGCTGTTCAGTTGAGCCTTTTTGAGCCGGTTTTCGACCGGGATTTCAACGACCTGGAGCGCAGGTTTGCGTTCTATCTGGACGAGCAAAAGGCGTTGCAGTGGTGGCACCGGGTGGCCGTACGGCAACACGGCGAGTATTACTTGCGCGGATGGCGCCGTGAACGCATCTGGCCGGACTTTGTGGCTGTGGGCGGCGAAACCAAGGGCAAACCCAGCGTGTTGGTATTTGAGACCAAGGGTGAACACCTGGATGGCAACGACGATACCGAGTACAAGAAACGCGTGTTCGCCGCGCTTGAAGAAACCTTCAACGCCGGCAAAATGACCATCCACGACGGCCCAGCCAAAGGCGTATTCCGGTTGGTGTTCGACAAAGAGGGTTTCCCCGACGCGGAAGCATCACTCGGTAAATTGAACGGCGCGTACAGCGTATGAGACGTGCCAACCCCCAATCCTCAAAAACCCTCCCGTCCCAGCAAATCCCGCTCCTGACTGACTCCCTACCCCTTGACCACACGTTGCCAGAACATATATACTAATCACGCTAAGCAAAAACAGCTGTTTCAGAACCAAAAAGGCAGGAGTTCAGATCGACGGCCAACCCGTCAGTACAAAATCGCAACCGATCGCAGGTGGCAAAGCACTGTTCAAAGACCCGACACCTCACCAGGGTTGCCACACTGGATCACCGGGACAGCCCGTGCCCGCGCGCAAGGATGTCGCAAGTCATCCTGAGTACACGAAAAAGTAGGGGTCAAATAGTTGCGTACCCAACCGGCCGTATGCTGACAACGATCTGAATTCCTGCCTTCCACCAACCGCAAACAACCACCAACCCCAAGGAGAAAGCCATCGGAACCAGGACCTCACCACCGGCAACCAAGCCCCGATCAACCTCGCGACGCCAAGCGCCATTCGGACTTTGTGGTGCCACACATTTGTCGCTTCCGTGCCGACGTAATCACCGTGGCGCGGCCAGCACTAGCGGTCTACAGGGCCCGCGCCAGAGGGGTCAACTTGCCCCCTCACCCACCGCCTGCTAAACTGCGGCCATCAACTGAACCCGTTGGTTTCGCACGCACGCGCACACCGCAAGGAGAGGCCGCTATGCTGATTGGCCATTTTACCGAACAGCCCTGGCAGGACGAGGCGTCCGGCCTGATGGGCACCCAGAGCACCGACCTGGGCATCTCCAACAGCCACTACAGGCCCGATATCGGCGCCCAGCTCTACAACCGCTACCTCGACGAGAAGGTCTACGCCGAACAGATGGGCTTCGACGCCGTAATGCTCAACGAGCACCACTCGACACCCTTCTGCATGCAGGGCGTCACCAACGTCGGCGCGTCAATCCTGGCCCGCATCACCGAGAAGGTGAAGATCATCATCCTGGGCAACGTGCTGCCCATCTGGGATGACCCATTGTGGCTGGCCGAGCAGTTGTCCATGATCGACATGATCTCCCACGGTCGCCTGGTGTCCGGCTTCGTGCGCGGCGGTGGTCGCGAGAGTTGGTCCCACAACTCGCCGCCCAACTTCAACCGTGAGCGGTTCGAGGAGGCCCACGACCTGATCATCAAGGCGTGGACCGAGCCCGGCCCCTGGCGCTGGGAGGGCAAGCACTTCCACTACCGCTACGTCAACCCGTGGGCCAAGCCGCTGCAGGAACCTCACCCGCAGATCTGGATCCCGTCCACCGTGTCCGTGGAGACCGTGAAGTGGTGCGCCGAGCATCGCTACCCGCTGGTCCTGCTGGCCACGCGCCTGGAGCCCACCCGCGAAGCCTTCCAGCTCTACCACGACACGGCAGCCGAGAATGGCTACGAGTCGGGCACTCAGAATGTCGCCTACCTGTGGAAGGTCCACGTTGATGAGACCGAGGAACTGGCCGACGAAGTCGGGCGCAAGTACCTTTCCGGCGTCAGCAATCCCTTCCTGGCCGGCAACGAGGGCGGCATCAACCCCGCCATCATGAACCTGCCGGGCCACACCTCGCGCACGTCGCGCCGACTGTCCGCCGCCGCCTTCGGCCCCGCCGGCCGCTTCGGCGCCAACCGTCGGCCCTTCGAGGACCAGGTCGCCGACAGCACCATCATCACCGGCACGCCCAAGACTGTGATCCCCAAGATTCGGGAAGTGCTGGAATACCTGCGCCCGGGCAGCGTCTTCTTCTGGGACGGCGACGGCGCCATGACCCACGAGGACCAGATGCGCAGCCTCCGCCTCATGGGCGAGGAGGTCATCCCCGCCGTCCGCGAGATGGGCAAGGAACTGGAGCTCTACTCCCCCTTCGAAGTGGATCCTCGCACCAACCGGCCCGTCGTCGACTCCGCTACCGCAGCCGCGACGGCGACTACCACCGCCGACTAATCAGCGGCAGAATCACGGAGCGCAAGAGGGGCGGGTTAAACACCCGCCCCTCAATTTTTGCTCGTGTCAGCTCGGCGTGCTAGTCTTGGCGTCTGATCCGGGCCGGATGTTCGAACACTTGGGCCAAGGGCAGGCTGAACTCCGGGAAAAGCGGCGTGGTCAAGGTGTCTGCTGCGGTTAGCACAGCCCGCTCCCGGTAACGCCCGTCGTCGGCCAACTCCAGGACCGTGAGTGTGTTCGCGCCGCCATCGAGGATCCAATACTCTGCGACGCCGGCGACTTCGTATAGCCGGCGCTTGTCTACTAAGTCCCGGTTCCGGTCGGAGGACAGCGCTTCCACCACGATGTCGGGCGCACCGGTGAGGACGGTGGGGCCAATGACGCCGGCGCGTTCCGCCCGTACGACGATGATGTCCGGTCCCAGGGCACTGGTGTCCGAGACCACCACTCCGGCAGTTCCCATGACAATGCCCGTGCCGGTCAACATTATGCTCTGCGACAGATAGGTGGTCAGCAACGCAACTAGAATTTCGTGATCCGGAACAGGAAAGGCGGCCATGTACACAACCCCATCGATGAGTTCGCAGCGTCCCTCCACTTCAGGCAAAGCGAGGAACGCTTCCAAGCTCATTCGGGTGCCCGTCCTGATTTCAGGTGTAGTTGTCATGGCGACTTTCCAAATCGGTAAACTGCGATGATTGTAACGTTCCGCCTCGTGGCCTCACGCCACCGTAACCTTTCGCCCTTCGTCGCTGGATTGGCGGATGGCATCGATGAACCGGTGCAATTCCACCGCGTGGTCGAAGTCGGGCAACGTGTCCCCGTTGGCCGTGCCGCGGATCGACGCGGCGAACCGGCTGTACAGCTGGCCAACGTTGTAGGCAGTGCCGCCGGGGATCTCGGGCGCCAGGTGCAGTTCCTCAGCGGGCGTCAGGTCCTGCAGTTCGTTGCTGCCGCCGCGGGCGCCCCGGATGCTCACCTGCTGCATCTGCGGTGAGTCCACTGAAACGGCCACGAGAGTGCCCTCCTCGCCGTAAATTTCCATGCGGTAGCCGCTGCCCGCCCAGGGCGTACTCCCGATTTGAACCGAGCCGACGCCGCCGCTCTGCAGGTTCCCGCTCACCAGGATGTTGTCCGGCGACGTCACGGGCAGGTCCTGACCAGTGTCGCTCTCGTGCCAGGCGGTGGCCTGGGTGCTGACCACGGTGGCCACGTCGGCGAACTCGCCGACGACGCTGCACAGCGCATCGATGGTGTGCCCGCAGGCGATGGTCAGGGTATGCGCGCCCAGCTCGTTGTCCCGCTGCCAGGTGCGCCCCGAGTCACGAGAGAGTACGCCCTCCCGCATCAGCCGCACGTGACAGGTCATCACCCGGCCAACGTAGCCGTCGGCCACCAGGTTGCGCAGGTGGGCGATGGCGGGATTGGCGCGGGCCTGCAACCCCACGGCGGTCTTCACTCCGCGCTCCCGGGCGAGATCGGCCATCTCGATGGCTTCCGCGGTGGTCCGACCCAGCGGCCACTCGGTGAAGGTGTGCTTGCCGGCTCGCAGCGCGGCGGTGGTCGGCTCGTAGTGGCTCGGCACCCGCAGAGAGATGGTGGCAGCCTCGATGTCGGCGTCGGCCAGCATGCGGTTGTAATTGTCCCACGCGCTGCCCGCGTTGAAGGCCGCCCTGGCCTCGTCGGCCGACTCCTGGCGCGTGGTGCATACGGCGGCGAGGTCGAAATCAGGGTGTGCCGCCAACGCCGGAAGGTGCGCCCGCGGCGACCATCCCTGGTGTATGTTTGCGCCAATCAGTCCGATGCGAATGGGCTGCTGAGTGGTCATGGGGGTGCCTCCTGTGCTGGGCGGGTCGGGACAGGGCTCTATGAATGGTTGCGCGCATCCTAACACAAGGGCGGAGTGCACCATTGGCGGGGTGATACAATCGGCTTGCCGATGACGGGGAGAACCCTAGCGACAATGCTAACCAAACTCACAGTCCGCAATTTCAAGCAGTTCGACGACGTTACCGTTGAACTGGACAATGTTGTCGTGTTCGTTGGCCCCAACGACTCCGGTAAGACGACGGCGTTGCAGGCGCTTTCGCTGTGGGAATTGGGGTTGCGCCGGTGGCGGGACCGCTGGGGAATGGTGCCAACGGACGATTTGCAGCGCCCCGGCGTGTCGATCAACCGATTGGACTTACTCTCCGTTCCGGTCGGCCATGCCAACCTGCTGTGGCGCGGGCTGCGGACACGAGAAGCAAATCGACAGGAAGGCGGTACCGCCAACGTGCGTATCGAAATCATCGTGGATGGCGTCGCTTCAAACGGCACGGAATGGACTTGCGGATTGGAGTTTGACTACGCTAATCCCGAATCTTTGTATTGTCGTCCATTGCGTACATCCGCTGACGGCAAGGGCCGGATGCGAATTCCTGAAGAAGCTTTTCATGAACAGATAGCTTTTTTGCCGCCAATGTCAGGGCTCGCATCATCCGAAGCCATGTTACAACCCGGGACCGTGAATGTGTTGTTGGGCCAGGGTAGAACGGCCGAAGTCCTGCGCAACCTTTGTTTTGAGGTATTTGGCCTGCACCGTAACCAATGGAAAACTGTCCTGGTCCCACACATGAAGAATGTTTTCGGCGCAACGATATTGGACCCTCAATACAACCCTGAACGCGGTGAAATTACGGTCCGTTATAAAGATGCCTATATGCACAATTTGGTGCTAGACCTGTCATCGTCCGGTCGCGGATTTCAACAGACGTTGATGCTCACGGCTTACATGCTGTTGCACCCCGATTCAGTGATATTGCTGGATGAACCGGATGCCCACCTGGAAATACTGCGGCAACGGCAAATCTATCAAGCCATCACCGAAACTGCTGAGCAGCAGGGCAGCCAAATTGTGATCGCGACACATTCTGAAGTCGTAATGAACGAAGCCGGGCAGCGGCACCAGGTAACGGCATTTGTTGGCTCGCCCCATCGAATTGACAGTCGCAGTGGCAGGGGACAAGTCCTGAAAGCACTGTCGGACATTGGCTACGAACAGTACTGGCTAGCCGAGCTAACCGGCTGGGTTTTTTACGTAGAAGGGTCCACAGACCTTGCCATACTTCAAGCCTTTGCCGGCCGCGTCAACCACCCCGCACAATCTGCACTGCAACGTCCGTTTGTCCGTGATATAGGCAACCAACCAATGAAGGCACGGGAGCACTTCTGGGGTTTACGTGAAGCCTGCCCGAGTCTGCGAGGCTATGCCCTGTTCGATAACCTGAATCTGCCTGGTGGCAGCAATGATGCGCTACTTGAACATAGTTGGAAGAAACGGGAGATAGAGAATTATTTTTGCACGTATGACGTCCTGATGCGCTGGGTAGAAACGGAATGGCCTCTTTTCCGCGACAGTATGGCAGCGTCCATCACAGAGACAGAGAATGCGATGGAGTTGCTGGATAGAGGGTCACCGTGGGACGCCAGTACCAAAGTCTCCGACGACTTTTTGGGCCCGCTGTTTAGATCTTTCTACACAAAAACTGGCACGTCCAGTATCCAGTCCAAGGCGGACTACCATTTCTTGGTAAATCATATCGAACCTGAGGAAATCGATCCAGAAGTTACGTCTGTCCTCGACATGATCGCAGACATCGCGTCTAACGCACCCACGACTTCGTAATCCAACTGTACGAGTGCCACTATGACCCTTCCCACAGAAGCTCGTCTCCGTTTCGTGGAGAACTTGCCCATTTGCCGCATCCTCAACGGAATGTGGCAGGTGTCCGGAGCGCACGGTCGCATCGATCCGGGGACGGCGATTGATGCGATGCTGGCCTATCACGACGCCGGTTTCACCACCTGGGATCTGGCCGATCACTACGGGCCGGCCGAGGACTTCATCGGCGAGTTCCGCCGGCGGCTGGCCGTGGAACGGGGAGAGGCCGCGCTGTCGCAGGTCCAGGCGTTCACCAAGTGGGTGCCGCGGCAGGGGCCGATGACCCGCCAGATCGTCGAGAACAACGTCGATATCTCCCTGCGGCGCATGGGCGTGGAGCGTCTGGACCTGCTGCAATTCCACTGGTGGGAGTACCGCGACAAGCGTTACCTCGACGCCCTACAACAACTTGCGACGCTGCGCGACGAGGGTAAGATCCATCGCGTGGCGCTAACCAATTTCGACACCGAACGGCTGCGGGAGATTGCCGATCACGGCATCCGCGTGGTGTCCAACCAGGTGCAGTACTCGCTGATCGACCGGCGGCCGGAAGTGCAGATGTCCCAGGTATGCGAGGAGCAGCGGGTCTGGCTGCTGCCCTACGGCGTTCTCTGCGGCGGCCTGCTCTCCGACCATTACCTCGGCCAGCCCGAACCCCGATCCGCCGAGCTGAACACCGCCAGCCTGCGCAAGTACAAGCAGATGGTCGACGCCTGGGGCGGGTGGCAGCTTTTCCAGCGGTTGCTGGCTGAACTCAAAACCGTCGCCGACAAACACGGCGTCAGCATCGCGAACGTCGCGGAGCGCTACATACTGGACAAACCGGCGGTGGCCGGCGTGATTATCGGAGCCCGGCTCGGCGTGGCGGAACACATCGCCGAAAACGCAAGGCTCTTCGGCTTTCGGCTGGATGATGACGACAATCAGGCCATCGATGCGGTGCTGGCCAATGCCCGCGATCTGTACCAGATCATCGGCGATTGCGGCGACGAATACCGCCGCTGACCGCCTGCAGCCAAAACCACTACGCCCGAGGTACCAATGCAAATCGGCGCTATTTTCCCGCAAACCGAGATCGGCCCCGACCCCAATGCCATCCGCGACTACGTGCAGGCCGTGGAGGAGATGGAGTTCGACTACCTGTTCATCGCGGACCACGTGCTGGGCGCGGACCCGGCTCATCACGCTCACGTCCGTGACGGCTACTATACCCACCACAGCGTGATCCACGAGTCGCTGACTACGCTGGCGTTCATTGCCGCGTTGACCACGCGAATTCGCCTGATCACCGGCATCCTGATCTTGCCCCAGCGCCAGACCGCTCTGGTGGCCAAGCAGGCCGCCGAGATCGACGTGCTGAGTGGAGGTCGCCTGACGCTGGGGATCGGCGTCGGCTGGAACCACGTGGAGTTCGAGGCCTTGGGCGAGGATTTCACGAACCGGGGCGTTCGCTCTGAAGAACAGATCGACCTGATGCGGGCCCTGTGGACCCAGGAAGTGGTGGACTTCGACGGACGCTGGCACTCGGTGCGTGCAGCCGGCATCAATCCCCGGCCCGTGCAGCGTCCTATCCCGGTGTGGTTCGGGGCCAGCGGATCGACGGGACCAGCGCCCCGCGACGTTGTACTGCGTCGCATCGCCCGTATGGGAGACGGATGGTTTCCGAGCTTCGGTCCCGACGACACCGCCCGCGCTGTCCTGGACAAGATGCAGACCTACATCGCCGAAGCGGGACGGCAGCCTTCCGACGTTGGCCTCTCCGGCCGCATCCGGATGCCTGGCAAGTCGCCCGAGGAGTGGTTGGCGGAGGTGGAAGGCTGGCAGTCACTGGGCGGAACCCACGTCATGGCCGAAGCCCGGCGTGGCCCGCTCAGTTCGGTGGATCAGCACATAGAGGCGATGCGGGAGTTTCGCGAGGTTATACCGGTGGGTTGGGGACAGGGTTAGGCGGGTTGATCCGCGGCGCCAAAAAGCGGTCGTATTCCGCGCGAGTGCTGATGAGACGGACGTACATTCTCCGGGTTAGGTGTTTTCTACGGCCACCGCACTGTTGCGCCGCGCCAGACCTACACCACCGGCGAAACCCAATAGAGCGCCCACCGCAGCCTTGACCGTCCAGTCTGCCAAGGCTATTAGCGCCTCCTGCGCCGGGGTTGGTTGGTGGCCGGAGACCACCGCCAGCCATACAAGCGCGCTGCCGGCCAACACTATCAAGGCAAACAGGGCCGCAATCACCAAGCCGGCGACCACAGCTCGGTCACTCATGCCGAGCCATGGCCCGACTGACTGTCGGCGGCGACGTGAGGGCCGGACGACGCTGTCCTATTGTCCTTGCTGCGGAAAAATAATACGTACAGCAGCGTCCCGACACTGCCCAGCAACATAAGTGCGCCGATTACCATCCCTGTCGCCGCAAAGTAGAGGATAAACGTTTCCATCATTTCCGTCTCGCGTCTGAACGTCACCTGGACCGTTGTAGCCCACGACGGGGCGTACACGCGGTCTATGTGGTTGGGTCCGCTGCTGCGTCGTGCTGCTCGTCGGCGTGGTAGGAGGAGCGGACGAGGGGGCCGGCGGCGACGTGCTTGAAGCCCATGGCCTCGCCGGCTTGGCGAAGGTCGTCAAATTCGGCCGGCGTGTAGAAGCGGTCGATGCGGATGTGCTTGATGGACGGGCGGAGGTACTGGCCGATGGTGAGCAGGTCGCAATCAACGGCGCGCAGGTCGGCCATGGTCTGTTTCACCTCGTCCACCGTCTCGCCCATGCCGACGATGATGCCGGACTTGGTCGGCATTTTGGGATCGAACTCCTTGATGCGTCGGATCAGTTCCAGCGACTGCTGGTAATCGCCCTTGGGGCGCACGCGGCGGAACACGCGCTCCACCGACTCGATGTTGTGGTTCAGCACCTGGGGTTGGGCGGCGACCACTTTCGCTAACGCATCCCAATTGCCGTCGAAGTCGGGTATCAGCACTTCCACCCGGCAGCCGGGAACGGCGGCGCGAACCTGCTTGATGCAGGCGGAGAAGATGCCGGCCCCGCCATCGGGCAGATCATCGCGATTGACCGAGGTGATGACGCAGTACTTCAGGCCCATGCGCTTCACCGTCGCCGCCAGGCGGAAGGGTTCGCCCAGGTCCAGGGTGCCGGGCCGGCCGGTGGTGACGGCACAGTAGGCGCAGGCACGGGTGCAGATGTCGCCCAGGATCATGAAGGTTGCGGCGGACCGTTCCCAGCACTCGCCAATGTTCGGGCAGTGGGCTTCCTCGCACACGGTGTGCAGCTGGCTGTCGCGCATGAGCTGTTTCAGCTCGATGTAGCGCGGACCGCCGGGCATGGGGACCTTAAGCCAGTCGGGAAGGCGGGGACGCAATGGGGCTTCGGTGGTCGTCATTTTGGCACCTGGCTTCCTGATTGCGCAGGAATGATGGAAGTAACTGCTGGAATGGCGGACGTGACTAGAGGAATTGCACGAGCCTGGGGTTCACGCGGCATTTTTCGGCGGCGATGATGGCGTCAATTTCGCGGACAGCGTCATCCAATTGTCCGTTGCGGTTTACCACGCGATAGTCGAATTCGTTCACGCGGCGCAACTCAACGGAGGCCTCATGCAGGCGGCGCTGCATTGCGGCCGGGTCCTCGGTGCCGCGGCCGGCCAGGCGGCTGCGGAGTTCATCCATGCTTGCGGGCATTACGAATATGGACAGGGCCTCCGGCGCGATTACCCGAATGGTGGCCGCGCCCTGCACGTCGATCTCCAGTATAACGTCCCTGCCGGCGATGAGAGGGTCACGAACCTGCTGGCGGGGGACGCCGTACCAGCGGTCATAGACCTGGGCCGACTCCAGCAATTCGTCGCGCTCCCGCATCCGCAGAAACGTCGCCACATCCAGGAAAATGTAGTCTTTGCCGTCCACTTCTCCGGCCCGCATGGGACGTGTGGTCGCAGTCACCGCGAAGTGCCAGGGTCGATCCAACTTGCGGAGGGAAGCCAGCAGTGTGCCTTTGCCCGAAGCCGACGGGCCGGAGAGCACCACCAGCAACGGCGGAGCCGGACTGGCCTGCGGCAGCTCCTGATGGGCAGCCATCGAGATAGTCAGTGTCCCTCGCCGGTCAGCGCGGTCAGGTGCTCCCAGAAGGTGGGATAGGAGACCGACGCGTCCTCGGCTCCGTGGATGATCGTGTCGCCGGAGGCGGCAAGTCCGGCCACGGCCATGGACATGGCGAGGCGATGGTCGCCGTGGCTCTCCACCTCGGCGCCCGTGAGACGGCCAACGCCGTGGATGACCATACCGTCGTCCCGTGGTTCCAGGTTGCCGCCCAGGCGGGTCAGCTCGGATACCGTGGTGGCGATGCGGTCCGACTCCTTGACGCGCAGTTCGGCGGCGTCGCGGATGACAGTGTCGCCCTCGGCGAAGCACGCGGCCACGGCGAGCACCGGCAGTTCGTCGATCATGATGGGGATGATTTCGCCGCCCAGGTCGATGCCCTTGAGGCTGGCTGAAGAAGCCACCACATCGGCGACGGGCTCACCTCCCTCGATACGCTCGTTTTCCAGGCGGAGGGAGTCACCGGCGCCCATCATCTGCAGCGCGTCTATGATCCCCGCGCGGCTGGGGTTGAGGCCAACACCGGTGATGGTGACGCGGGCGTTGGGGTGGACCAGGCCGGCCACCATCCAGAAGGCGGCCGAGGAGATGTCTCCGGGAACCGCTACATCCACGGCCTGCAACTCGGCGGGATGCAGCGTCAGGGCCAGCCCGTCGGTTTCGATCCTGGCGCCCATGGCGGACATCATGCGCTCGGTGTGGTCGCGGGACAGGGCCGGCTGGTGCAGCACGGTAGGACCGGACGCCGCCAGGCCGGCCAGCATCAGGCACGACTTGACCTGGGCGCTGGCCACGGGCATCTCGTACTCGATCGAGCGGAGGCTGCCGCCACGAATGGCCAGCGGGGCCAAGGTGTTCCCATTCCGGCCCATGATGGACGCGCCCATCTGCTGTAGCGGATGCACGATGCGCCCCATGGGCCGGGTGCGCAACGATCCATCACCGGAAAGGACCGAGAGAAAGTCCTGGCTGGCCAGCAGGCCGGAGAGAAGTCGCATGGACGTGCCGCTGTTGCCGGCATCCAGCAGGTTGGCGGGCTCGTCAAGGTTGGGACCCGGCCCGGCGATGCGAAAACTGCCGGGCTGATTGGCCTGGGAATCCGGCAGCGGGTCGATGGCCACTCCCATGGCGCGCAGGCAGGCGGCGGTGGAGTGCACGTCGGCGCCATCGGAAAGGCCGGTAACGGTGGCGGCCCCGTTGGCGATGGCGTTGAGGATCAGCGAACGGTGCGAGACCGACTTATCCCCTGGTACTGCCAGCGAGCCGGACAGGCGCTCAGGTCTGCGAATGGTCTGTTCCAACTGCGTACTCCAGCGATGTTCGCCTGGGTGTGCAAGATGACGGAATGGAGTCGACTGGAAGCGCGTGGGTTCTCGCCTGCTCGGGAATGGACGGTGCGGAATGGCGGCGTAGAACCTGACGGTAACGTAGCCGTGGGACGGAGGGCAGTTTACCCTCGGGGCGTGCCGGCGTCGCGGTCGTTGCTCCCTCGGTCATTGCCCCCTCGGTCGTTGCCGCGCCGGCTTTTGGGCGGCTCGCCCATCATCATGCGGCGGGCGCGGTCGGCCAACCCGCCCATGAACATCTGACCCATGGATTGGCTGAAGGTGGGATACTCGGGCGTGTGTTCCAATTCACGAGCCCGGGGGTTGACATCGCCGGCCATCCACTTGTTGCGGGCAAGGTGGGCGTCCTCGAAAAGAGTACCGACGGCATCGGTATTGGGTGGTTCGCCGTCGGTATCGAGGAGCTTACGGTACTCGTAGAGTTCGCGTATGAACGCGTCGATCCAGGCGACGATGGGCTGGGCGTTGCTGACGCAGATGTCACGGTGCATCACCGGGTCGCCGGAGGCGAGGCGGGTGATGTCACGGTAGCCGGACGAAGCCAGTTGGCCGATGTCGGACCAGTTGGCAGACTTGCTGGTGCAGCCGATCAGGGCGGTGGACAGGACAAAGGGCAGATGACTCACGGCGGCGACGAAGCTGTCGTGCTCGTCGACGCTGATGAAGTAGGGCACGCCGCCCACGGCCTCGGCCAACGTGGACACCTCGCCCACGGCGCGCTGGCTGGCCCTTGGGCTCGGTATGACGCAGTAGGGTTTGCCGGAGAACAGTGTGCCGTCGGCGTTATCGGGGCCGGGGGTTTCGCGTCCGGCCATGGGGTGGCCGCCAACAAAGTCTACGGAATCGGGCAGGAGCTCGTCGGCCCACTGGAGGACCTGCGTCTTGGTGCTGCCCACGTCGGTGATAACGCAACCCTCGGGCAGGTAAGAGGCCATGCCCTCCATCAGCTCGCGCATTGCGAGAACGGGCGTGGCCAGGATGATGATGTCGGCCTCGGCGATGGCGTTCCCGAGACGGCTTTCCACGCGGTCGAAAGCCTGCTTCTTCTGAGCTCCGGATCGGGCCCCGCTGTCGGCGTCGCTGCCGACGATGGTGAGGTTGCGCAGGCTGGAATTGCGCAGGGCCAACCCCAACGAGGTGCCGATCAATCCGGTGCCGATGATGGTAACTTGCGCCACGAGCGGGTCCGCCTAACGGGAGGATGAGGTAAGTGTACAACATCCACAACGGCTGGTAAAACGGCGGACCGCTGCCCAACGCAAACCCCAACGCAAACCGTTCACCAGCACGATTGGGGGTCGGACCAAGGCGGGTGTATCATTCGGGTCCTTTGAAAGGCATGTGGAACTGGGCGGCTTCCCTCCGCATAAGGGACTTTCGCCTCCTCTGGGCAGCGACGGCCTTCTACTCCCTGGCCACCGGGATGGAGCAGGTATCGGTGGGATGGTTGATCTTCGAGCTGACCGGTTCGGAGTTCATGGTGGGTGTGGGCGCGGGCGCCCGCATGCTGCCCTTCTTCGTGCTGGGAATGCTGTCCGGTGCGATCGCCGACCGCTGGTCGCGCCGCGTCCTGCTGCAGATCGGCACCCTGGCCGCTTCGGCGACCGCGCTGCTGATGGCCGCGCTGCTGCTCTATGGATTAGCCAACGTCTGGGTGGTGATCGCGCTGTTGACGGCCCTAGGCAGCATGATGGCCTTCACCATCACCATCAGGCAGGCTTTCACGTACGACATCGTGGGGTCTGGCTACGCGCTGAACGGCCTGGCGTTGGCGGCGATGGCCATGCAGGGTGGCGGGATCGTGGGATCCCTGGTCGCGGGCGCGTTGATAGAACTGGTGGGGCCTGGCTGGCAATTCGTGGCGTCGGCGGTGTGCTACGCGGTGTCCGCCGCGGCGATGCTGTCAATCGCCAATCCGGGGCGGACGTTGCGGACGTCGTCGCAATCGGTGATGGACAACCTGATCGGCTACGTGACACTGATACGCGACCACCGCATTATCCTGATGCTCATGTTCCTCACCGCCACAACGGAAGTGTTGGGGTTCACGCACATGACCCTGCTGCCGGTGTTTGCGAAAGAGGTGCTCCACGTCGGGCCGACGGGACTGGGCGTCATGACGGCGGGGCGCCAGGCAGGGGGACTGTTGGGGTTGTGGATCCTGGCCGGCATGGGAAATACCAAAAAGAAGGGATGGCTGACGCTGGCCACTGCCGTGGGATTTGGAGGCGGGCTGATGGCGTTTTCGTTATCGGTCAACATTTACACCTTCCTGGTGGTGCTGTTGTTCGTCAACGCTTGTGCCATGGCCGTGGACACCCTGTACAAGACCCTGATGCAGGACCTGGTGCCGGACGAGGAGCGGGGCCGGGCCATGGGTTCCTGGGTGCTGAGCGTCGGTTTCGCTCCGGTAGGGCACGTTGGCGTGGGGGCGTTGGCCGGCTTCGTGGGCGCACCTGGGGCCCTGCTGATCAATGGGGCGGCGCTGGTGGCGCTCAATTTTGCCGCAACGCTGGGCGTGCCAAGGATACGGCGCATGGAGTGACTCGAGCCGGTGCCCCGCTGAATGGACTCGGCCGAAACGTCGAACGGGCCGGGGCTGATCCGTGAAGCGGATCATGACACGGTAGTTCTGACCGCTCCGGAGCACATAGAGTGCGCCCGCTGGCCCGGCGGGAAATCGTGGATTATTGGGGCTTGGTTGCCGGCGGTTGACGGGTGTTGCGGGGCTTTCTCCTTGGGTTGGTGGTTCGGGTGTTGCGGTTGGCGGTTTGATTTGGGTGTCAGGCGTTGCGGTTTCGGGACGGTGTCGGAGCACGGCCAACACTTTTTTGCTCGCATAGTTTTTGAGTCCCAAGCTTCCGTGACCCGCGGGCAGCCGGCTGATGAGACCGGTGCCGCACGGCACGGGGCGGAGGTGACACCCGCAGGGTCGACACTCGGCCGCCCCGTCGAATAAAGAGAGGGTAGCGGCCGCTGGCGACCATGATGCGAAGAACCGACTGGGGCCGTTGCCGACCCGAAACCGTATCGCCTAGCTATTCGGATGTAGGTTTGGCGACGCCGCTGGCCTGGCGGCGGTATTGCCTGACGGGACTATTATAGAACACACGTACTATACAATGCAAGAGGCCGGACGTCATCAGGAAGTTTTTCACTGACTGGGCAGGATGGGCGGAATGTCGGAGCGCGGTCCGATGGAGATGGGTAGCGGACGGCGTTGCTGGGCGATAGGCCGAAAATCGGAGTTTCACGGTTGGGACTTGACAGGCTTGGTATTGCCGATTATGATAACCAAAATTCTAGATTGCAATAGGGAGTGACACTGATACAGGAGGCTAGGAACGATGGTTACCGTCAATGAACAACTAGTCACCGTGGAACAAGAGCAGCATACCGGGCTATTGACCGAGAGAGTGGAAAAGGATTTGGCTGAAGCGCTGACCGAGTTCGGAGCCCACAAGGAAGAGGTCGCGCCGGAGCGGGCGTGCCACATATCCCCGCCGACCCTGGCATACGGCATCCCGATGGCCGGAGTGCGGTACTACAGGTACGTGCCGGAGACATAGAGCGTCGGGTGAGGGCACCCGGTGATGCGCTCGGGGGCGGCCAATCGGTCGCCCCATGCATTTAACCGGCTTGCTTAAGCCATTTGATATTTCTGACGTTATCTGATATGATACAAGCCATATCAAAGTGTTAGCAGCGAATACCAATTGAGGAGGAACTCAACGATGGTTATCACCAAAGAACAGCTGATCAGCGAAGAAGCCAGTGAGCAGTCGGGGCTCCTGGTGGAGCGGGTGGAACAGGACATGGCGGACGTGCTCAACGAACACGCCTCCGCTGCTCCGGAGGGCCACCGCAAGGCCCGCGTCTACAGCTTCGGCTACGGAATACCGATGGTCGGCGTGCGCTACTACTCCTTCACTGAGGAAGAAAAGTAGGGCGCAGGGATAACATACCGATAGCAGAGCACAGGGGCGACCAAACGGTCGCCCCTCGCAGTTGTGGTGGTGTCCTGCCGCCTCGGCGACGATTTAAACGTAATTTTAACATTCGTGTATTGCCCCGGTGAATGGTATTATTTATGATACGAGCCGTGTCAAGTTGTGGCACGGCTCATGCCACCCAAGGAGGAAGCAAGTATGGTTACTGTCATCGAACGCCAAACCACCACAGATGCTCGTGAACACTCGGGCTTCCCGGGCGAACGCGTTGAGCAGGACATGGCCGACGTGCTCAGCGGGTATAGTGGCGCGGCGGAAACGCGCAAGACTGCAGCGACGCGGACCGTCTTCGCACACGGCATCCCAATGGCAGGGGTACGCTACTACGGTTTCGTGCCGGAGAAGTAGGGCAGCGGACGACACACCGACATCAATTCGAGGCGACCAGAAGGTCGCCCCGGTGCGTTTCTCGATTCGGGGCCGGGATACAATTCCCGGCCCTTTCAGTTATCCCCACGGTAGCCGCGGTTGCGGATCTCCTCCTCCATGTGGGCGCGAATACCGATGAGGGCGGCGGCCCCCTCGCCCACCGCCGTTGCGACCTGCTTGGTGCTGCCGGCCCGGGCGTCACCGGCGGCAAAGATGCCGTGGCGGTTGGTCTCCATCGGTGAGGAGCGTGGCCCCGTTCCCGTGACTATAAAGCCGCGCTGGTCCAGCTCGACCGTGTCGGACAGGAATGCGGTGTTGGGGTCAAGGCCGATGAACACGAACACGCCGGCGGGATGGAGTTCCTCCTGCCGGCCGGTGGTGAGATCTTCGACGAGCACAGAAGACAGCTTGCCGTCGCCGCGGAACTCGCGGACGGTGGTGTTCAGGCGGATGTCCATCTGAGGGTGGGCGGCCGCCTTGTCCTGCAGGACCTGGCTGGCGCGGAGGCGATCGCCGACCTCTAGCACGGTGACGCGGGCTGCGAAGCGGGTGAGGAACAGGCCTTCCTCGACGCCGCTGTTGCCGCCGCCGACCACGAGGGTGTCCATATCGCGGTAGAAGGGACCGTCGCAGGTGGCGCAGAAGTGGACGCCGGCGCCGATGAAGTCTTCCTCGCCGGGAACGTTCAGTCGGCGATAGCGGGTGCCGGGAGTGAGCAGTAGGGCGGGAGCGCGGTACTGCTGACCCGACTCGGTGGTGACGGTTCGGACGCCGCCGGCCTCGGGTCCCGGGTCGACAGATGCGACGGTTTGGGCGACTAGAAGCTCCACGCCGAAGCGTTCGGCCTGCTCGCGCATACGTTCGGCGAGTTCAGCGCCGGAGATGCCTTCTGCGAACCCAGGATAGTTGTCGATCCGTTCGGTGGAGCCGGCCTGCCCGCCGATGCCGCCGCGCTCGATGACCAGAGTGTCCATGCCCTCTCGGGCGGCGTAGATGGCGGCGGTGAGACCCGCGGGCCCACCGCCAACGATGATCAGGTCGTAGTGCGTACGGCTGGCCTGAGGGTTGATGCCGAGACGGGCAGCGAGTTCGGCGTTGGTCGGTTCGACGAGGATGGGGCCGCCGTCGTCAAAGACGATGGTGGGGATGATCTGGCGGCCGTCGTTGAGCTGGCGGACGGTGTCCTGGGCCTCGGGTTCCTGCTCGACGTCGACCCAGGTGTAGGCAATGCGGTGTTCGGCCAGGAATTGCTTGGCGCGGCGGCAGTCGGGGCACCACAGGGCGCCGTAGACACTCATGGTTGGGGGTTGCGTCATGTGCGCACCTCTTTGTATGTCGGTGGTTGATGTCGGCCGGCATATCGGCCGGTCGGAAAGTTATGAGACGGTGAGTCTGGCCGCGGTTGTGGCAGGGGCAATTATCAATTATCTACGACCACGGCCGGTCGATGGATGTAACGGCCCTATGGGGCATGCCCGGGCGCATCTGGGAATGGGCGACCATCGCTCGCGCCACAAACGCGGCGAAGTGGGATGCGCGAATGATCGTCGGAGTCGAGGCGTCCGGGAGGCCGAGGATCCGTACTGACCTACGCGTCGTCGTCGGCCGCACTGGCATTAGATTGATGCGGAGACTCTGCGCTATCAGGTCCGCTTTGGGCTACAGGCTTCGGGCGCTGGTCGGCCAGGATGCGCCGGACTCTCACCCGGGCGCGCCGGCGTTCCTCTTCCAGATGCGGCGGCGGGACCCATTCGTAATCACGGAGAGATTCTTCAATCTCCCGTTCGTATTCGTCCAGATCGTCATAGTTCAAAGGCCACCAGGCATCGAATTCCTCATCGGTCAGCGGCGCATCTGATGGCCGGTCATTTTGATTTTCACCACCGCCCATTGTCGTCTCCGATTAGCCCAGAAAAGCACGGGTATATTTTCGGTTTGGATATACCGTTCTCAAAGATTCAACGTCGCCGTCGCGGTAAAAGGGAACCAGGTACACGTAATTGTCGATGGCTATGATGTACAGCTGCTGCCCGGGATGCAGTGCCTGGTTAGGATGCGGTATGTCGTCCAGCAATCCGCCGTGAGTCATATGGTACACCACGTCGTCGAAAGATAGGCCGCGATTGCGCCTGAGCCACTCGTCTTTGTGCGGGTCCCAGGAGTATTCCGGCATCGGGGCGGCTAGAGCACGCCGGATTGCCGCCAGGCGGCGATGTCGGCCGCTGCGTAGCCGAGTTCGGCGAGGACCTCGTCGGTGTGCTCGCCGAGGGCGGGGAGGTTGCCCGGCTCCAGCGGGGTTTCGGTGAAGGTGGCCGGAGGCCCGGCCATGCGCACGGTGCCCAAGTCGCGGTGGTGCACGTCGATGGCCAGGTTGTTGGCCTCAACCTGCGGGTGGTCGAAAAGCTCCTCGACGAAGCGCACCGGGCCGGCGGGGACGCCGGCGGCGTCGAGCAGAGCGAGCCACTCTTCGTTGGTTTTGTCGCGGAAGATCGCCTCGGCGTCGGTCATAAGCTGCGCGCCGAAGTCGGCGGCCTCCTGGGAATGCTGGTCGTAGCCCGCGTCGAAGCGGATGTCGTGGAGGCCGATGACGCCCAAAAGCTTCTGGCGCAGGGCGGCGTTGAGGCACCCGACGACGATCATGCCGTCGGCGGTCTGGTAGAACCGGTAGTAGATGTTGCCAGGGGCCTGGAAGTGCTGGGCTTCGTAGACCTCCAGGAGGTCGGGGTACGGAGTCCCAGCGGCGCGCATGGCCTCCACCGATTCCATAACTTGGCCGTGGGCCTCCTTGTCGATGGCGTCGATGCGAACGAAGCGCATTCCCAGCATGAGCAGGCCGGTGCCGAGCAATGACGCCTCCAGCTTCTGGCCCTTGCCCTTCTCACCTGTAGGGGCACTGCGCTCGCGGGCGAACAGGGCGCCGCAAACGGCCCACGCCTGGGCGAGGCCGCAGGCGGTGTCCACCAGGGGGCTGGCGACGATCTGCTGGGGGACGCCGTTGGCGACCTTACCCTCGGCGGTGGCGATGCCCGACATGGCCTGGATGATGATGTCGTAGCCGGGCCGATAGGCGTCGGGACCTTCGTGTCCGAAGGCCGATCCCTCGCAGTAGATGATGGACGGATTGATGGCGGCGAGGGTGTCGTAGTCGATGCCAAATCGGCCGGCGACGTCGGGCCGGTTGTTGGCCAGCACGACATCGGCCATTTCGGTGAGACGTCGTACGACGTCGGCCGACTCGGGCTGCGTCAAGTTCAGCGTCATGGACCGCTTGCCGCGGTTGTAGGCCATGAAGGGCCGGCCGTCGGTGGGGAGCACGGCCTGGGCGTAGCGCCACAGGTCGCCCCATGGGGGTTCCACCTTGATCACGTTGGCGCCCATGTCGGCCAGCAACATGCCGGCCGTGGGCGTGGCGATCATGGTGGAGAATTCGACAACGTTGATGCCTTCAAGCGGGCCGGCCATGGCGTCACTCCTGGCGGTGCAAAGTCGTCGGGCGATTATAGCATCGCGGGCCCGGCCAGCCGGAACCGCTCCGGACCCAGCGCCAGGGCTGCGGCAGGGATCATGGCAGCAAGGGCGGACGGAGAGTATTCGTTCGGGGTGGCATTGTCGTCGAGCCAGGACAGAGCAGCATTGGAAGGGTCGGCGGGGATGCCTTTGGACTGGACGAGGACCTGGAAGTCTCCCAACCCGCCCGGGCGAACCAGGTGGGTCAGCCCGGTGAGCCAATCGCGGGAGTCGTCGTGCGGCGGGGCGAAAGTATCGGGCAGCGTTCCCTCAGGGTTGATGGGGATTGTAATCCAGCCACCGCCACCGTGTTCTGCGGGTGGTCCGCGGTGGCGTATGGTCTGCAGGCCGAGGCGGGTCAGGAACCGGCCCTGGGACGCGCTGCCCACGGTGGTCAATCCGGCCCGTTCTCCGGCGAGCCGAACGGACGTGAAGTCGACCTGGGCCGTGATGTCCTGCCGCCCCGGATCCACGAGGGGCGAATCGGTTTGGCGGTGGGAGCGGTAGGTGACGAGGGTTCCGTGGGGTCGTTGGGCCGGGTCGTAGAGATCGTGCGCGCCGCGCCCGTAGTCGATGGTGAGGACGAAGCCCGTATCCAACGCCGACGCCACGGATGCGGCCCAGTCGTCGAGGACCAGGCAGATTTCGGCGGTCTGGCCTGCTGACAGGTTGACGTCGATGTCGGACAGGCGGCGTTCGAGCTGCGAGGTGGACGGTTCTCCGGTAATCTCCTCAAACTGCCCTTCGTAGCCGTCGGCGACGTCGGATTGGATGCCGACGTACAGCTCGCGGAGGGTGCCGCGTTCCATGCGCACGCGGTGGACGGGCAGGGCGTCGAGGAGCTCGTTGGATATGATGCAGCCCGTGACGTTTCGGACAGGCAGTCGCAGGGCGTCAGCGATGATGCCAGTAGGAGTCGGTGAGCAGGTGTCCCAGCCACCTGAGCGACGGTCACAGGCGACGTACCGCAGCGAGCGAGGAAAACCGTCGGGCAGATGGTAGGCGGCGTTGGATATGTCTTGGCCCAGCAGGCCGTCGCCGGCGCCGAGTTCGATCACGTAGAACGGGTCCGGCTGGTCCAGCACTTGCCAGAAGCGAAACAGCTGAACGGCCAGCAGGGCGCCGAAGGCGGGATGGACCTGTGGGCTGGTGTAGTAATCGGTCCCGACGCTGTTGCGGCTGTAATAACCGCCGGGTCCGTAGAGGGACCGGGCCATGTATTCGGCGAAGGTGATCGGGCCGCGGCGGGCGATGCGACGGCGGATGGCCCGTTCCGCAGCGGTGGGGACGCTCATGTGACCGAAACCTTTCCGGACATACTTAGGGGCGAATGATTATTCGCCCCGGCGGAAGTCGAGAGTTCCAAGCGCTACCGATACATTGGCTTGAAGAAGCTGTGCAGGAAGTTGTTGCGATGGGCCCAGGAGTGAGCGCGCTTGAGCACGGAGTCGGGTAGCGGTTCGCCGCGGCGATGAGTGATGCGCAACGTTTCGTAGTCGATCAACTCGGGAGGTGCGTCGGCGGTGTAGAGCAACTCACAGCCCTCGCCTTCGGCGTAGAGTTTGAGGCTGTCGAAGCCTTTCACCCGCCGTCCGGGAGTCTGGTAGACGTAGAACTCGACGCTACCGACCAGTTCGTCGAAGTGGTCGTTACCGTTACCGCGACCGCCGCCCTGGCGGATTTGGTCGCGACCGATACCGTAGCTGCTCAAGCGTCTGTGTTGCATGGGTACACCGCCGGATGGGTTCCGTAACGTGCAGTCATAAAGGGGAAGGTCAGCCTTCCCGCAGCAGGGCTGGCTTGATCGTGGCGTTCCAGGAATCGTCAGGGTTGCGGCGCCGGACGGTGTCCACCAGGTCGGCGACTTCGGAGCCGTGGAGCAGCCTGAGGTCTTCGTAGGTTTGGCGTCCGGCAAGTTTGATTATCGATTCGCGCAATGCCTCCACGTAGGGAATAACCTCGCGGGAGGCGGACAGGCTTTCGTGACGAATCCGGACGTTTTCCAACTGCTCGATCCAGTCGATCTGTTCTTCCACCTGCTCGAAGGGATCTTCTTCGGGCTCCGGGTTCATGGCGGTGGTCATGGCCGGGACCTCCTTATTATCGGAGTTGCAGTTATGTCGTTATGGATAGATGGCCCAACCGACCCGGTCTGTGCTGGCGTGGAAGAAATGGCCGTCGGTGGAGGTTACGAAGACGTCGGTGAGGTCGGGTCCGCCGAAACAGACGTTGGTGGGGCGGGTGGCGGCGACGGGATGCGTCTCGATCACCCGGCCGGTGGGGGAAAACACGTAGAGCATTGGGCCAGGTCCGCCGGTGGGCCAGCCGGCGGTGGCTACGATGTTGCCGTCGGCGTCAAGGCACATGCCGTCAATGCCGCGATGCACGCGGTTGGCGTCCCGGCCGAAGGTGTGCAGGCTGGTGTACGTCCCCAGGGTGCCGTCGGCGTTGATGGGGTAGGCGCGGAGCTCCCGGTCGATCTCGATCTGGTCGCTGTTGCTCTCGGCGACGTAGAGAGTATTGCCGTCGGGGGAGACCAGGATGCCGTTTGGCATGGTGGTGTCGTGCGTGGAGCGGACGGTCTTATAGGAACCGTCGGCCTGGGGAACGGCGCACAGCACGGAACGATTGTCCAGCTGCTCGACCTCGTGGGGATCAATGTTGCCGGCGTTCCACGGGTTGGTGAACCAGATGCGGCCCTGGGCGTCGATGGCCAGATCGTTGGGAGTGTTCAGGGGCACGCCGTCGATGTTGTCGGCGACGGTGACCATGCTTCCGTCGGGATCGAAGCGGACGATGGCGCGGCCGTTCTGGCAGCAGCCGAACAGCCGGCCCTGGGCGTCGAAGGCCAGTCCGTTGGTGCGGTTGGTGTTTTCGCGAAAGACCGAGAAATCGCCGGATTTGGGGTTGTACGCGTAGATTCGGCTGGCGTGGATGTGGGTGAACAGGACCACTTCGCCGTTCCAAGCAGGGCCTTCAGTGATGCCGCCCGGCGGGTCTTCAAAATGATTGAGGAGGCTGAATCGCCACGACATACTGGCCAACTCCTTGAGTGCGTTGCGCAGGGGAATTGCGGACGGATTCCGACGGCACTACCGCCGGCCGATTGTAGCAGGCGACCCCCGGCCCGGCAACGGCCGATGCTCCTCCGGCGCAACAATCTTCGAGCGCGGAGCGGCCTGCGTCGCCATTCGGCAAGACTTCGTGAAGATCACGCGTTGCCCTGCGGAATTGGTTGCACTGGCCCCAGGTGAGTGTGGATTTTTGACATTCGATGCGGGGATAGTTAGCATCGGCATCACAATGCCGGAATTCTTCAACGTGTTGCCTCCTGAGGAAGCATTGGCGTTGCTCCTGGATCGTCTTCCGGAGCGACCGGCTGCGGGGGTTTGTGTGGTAAATACCGCCGAGGCGTCGGGAAGGGTCGTTGCAGCGGAAATAGGGGCGACGGAATCACTCCCCACGTTCCCACGCTCCACGATGGACGGCTACAGCGTGCGGGCGGCGGACACCTACGGAGCCAGCGACGGACTGCCGGCCTGGTTCACGCTGGTGGGAGAGGTGCCCATGGGACGGGGGGCCGATGTCCACCTGGGAGTCGGCGAGGCGGCAGTGGCGTACACCGGCGGGATGCTTTCGGGAAACGCCGATGCCGTGGTCATGGTGGAACACACCCAGGCCATCGACGAGAACACCATCGAAGTGATGCGGCCGGTGGCTCCTGGCGAGAACGTCTCCCAGCCAGGTGAGGACGTTCGGGTGGGGGAGTCGCTCTGGCCGGCGGGGCACGTGATCCGTCCCCAGGACATCGGCGGGCTGCTCGCGCTGGGCATCGAACGTATCGAGGTGGCCGAGCGGCCGCGGGTGGGCATCCTGTCGATGGGAGATGAGGTAGTTCCTCCCAGCGCTACACCAGGCCCGGGACAGGTGCGAGACATCAACACCTACACCGTCGCGGGACAGGTGACCGCCGCCGGCGGGACTGCGGCGCCCCTGGGCTTGGTCGGAGACGATTACGAGGAGCAACTGGATGCGGCGCGACGAGGGTTAGCCGAGTCGGACATGCTGGTGCTTTCGGCGGGGAGCTCGGTCAGCGCGCGGGACCGGACGGTGGACATCGTGGCCGCGCTTGGCGAACCGGGGCCACTGGCGCATGGGTTGGCGCTGCGGCCCGGCAAACCGGCTATTGTGGGCCTGTGCGACGGTAAACCGGTTATCGGGTTGCCGGGCAACCCGGTGTCGGCGATGGTGGTGAGCAGCCTCTTGGTGCGGCCCACGGTATACCAACTCATGGGCTGTGCTCACCCGCCCCGGCTGACCGAACGCGCGGCGGTGCTGGCGCAGGACGTTCCCTCCGTTCCAGGGCGGGAAGACTATGTGCCGGTGCGACTAGCGGAGAGCGGCAACGGGATGGCGAGGGCCCATCCGGTGTGGGGCAAGAGCGGGTTTATTTTCACATTGGTCCGGGCGGACGGGTTGGTGAGGGTGCCGGCGAACGCGGGCGGGATCTACGCGGGGGAGCAGGTACAGGTACTGGAGATGTGAGCGGATGGAGGACCCTACACCGCACCGGTCGCACCGTCGCTACTTCCTGCAGGACATCCCGTTGGAAGAGGCGACGGCCCGGTGGTTCTCCGCCCTGGAAGAGGCCGGTGCCCTGGTCCAAATGTCCGGTGAGGACGCGCCGCTAACCGCGCCAGACATCGTGGGCCGCGTGACTGCCTGGCCGGTGTGGGCCGTAGCGTCGTCGCCGCACTACGACGCTGTAGCGATGGACGGGATAGCGGTGCGGGCGGCCGACACCGTCGGAGCCACCGAAACTCGCCCGGTGCCTTTGGCGGTGGGCCGCCAGGCCGTGTGGGTCGACACCGGCGACCCGATGCCGGTGGGCATGGATGCCGTGGTGATGATCGAGCATGTGCAGCGCGACGCCGGCGATCCGGGCACGCTGCGGGTGTCCGAGCCGGTCGCGCCATGGCAGCATGTGCGCCCGCTGGGCGAGGATATCGTGGCCACCGAGTTGGTGCTGCCGGAAAACCATCGCATCACCCCCGCCGACCTGGGAGCCTGCGCCGCCGCCGGCCTCACCACCGTTCCGGTGCGACGCCGTCCCAAGGTCACGATAATCCCCACCGGCGACGAGCTGGCCCCCATCGGTGCCCCGAGGAGGCCTGGAGATATACCGGAGTTCAATTCGCTGATCCTGGCTGCCCTGGTTCGCCAATGGGGAGGCGAACCGGTGGTGTACGAACCGGTGCCGGACGACTTTGATGCCATCCGCGAAGCGGTTTCCTCGGGGTTGGCATCCTTGGACGTGGTAGCGATCAACGCCGGTTCCTCCGCGGGGGACGCCGATTACACTGCTTCGGTCATCGAATCGCTTGGAACGCTTCAGGTGCACGGTATCGCCGTTAGGCCCGGGCACCCAGTTGCCCTGGGCGTGGCATCGGGCAAACCGGTGATGGGGTTGCCGGGATACCCGGTGTCGGCGGCTCTGACCGCGGAACTGTTGCTGCTTCCGCTGATGGAACGGCTGTTGGGGTCGGTGATGCCGTCGCGCCCACGTATCAGCGCGAACATCACCCGCAAGGTCGTGTCTCCCACCGGCGAGGATGAGTTCCTGCGTGTTGCGGTAGGACGGGTTGGAAACAAGATGATCGCGACGCCTGTGCAGCGCGGCGCCGGTGTGGTGATGTCCCTGGTGCGGGCGGATGGTATCGTCCGGATACCACGGCATACAGAGGGGATGGACGCTGGCGCCGAGGTGGAAGTGGAACTGCTGCGTCCCCTGGAAGAGGTGGAGAACACCATCGTCGCCATCGGCAGCCACGACCTGGCGTTGGACCTGATGCGCAGCTTCCTGCGGCGTGGGCGTCCCTCAGTGAACCTGGCGTCGGCCCACGTGGGCAGCCTAGGCGGATTACTGGCGCTGCGAAGAGGCGAAGCTCACATCGCCGGCTGTCACCTGCTGGACACGGAGACCGGCGAGTACAACACGTCCTACGTCCTCCGCTATCTGCCGGATACTCCCGTGGCCGTCATCCGCCTGGTGGGACGGACCCAAGGGCTGATGATCGCACCGGGGAACCCGCTGAACGTCACAAGTCTCGAAGACCTGCTGCGGCCGGAGCTCAGGTTTGTAAACCGCCAGCGAGGATCGGGCACCCGTGTGTTGCTGGATTACCGACTACAGCAGATGGGAGCGGCTCCCGATGACATCGTCGGCTACCAGCGGGAGGAATACAGTCACCTGGCAGTGGCGGCGGCGGTGTCCGGTGGGTCGGCCGACGCCGGGTTGGGAGTCCTGTCGGCGGCCCGGGCCCTGGAACTGGAATTTGTGCCCCTGCTCAACGAAGAGTATGACCTGGTCATCCCCACCGAGCATTACGAAAGCGGGCACCTTCGGCCTCTGCTGGACCTGCTCGCCGACTCGGATTTCAGGATGGCAGTCTATGCCCTGGGCGGTTACGATGTTTCGCGCATGGGCGAACTGCGGGCGATGTTGCCATGACCGGCATGCTCGATGAGCGGATAAAGCGCCGGTCAGCCGAGCTGGACGCCCGGCTCGCGGCGAACGGCAGCGACCATACGGATACCCTGCGCGCGCAGCACCGGCTGGCCCACGCCTATCGGGCCGCCCGCCGGTTCGACGACGCGCTGCGTTGGTTCGACCTGGCCGCCGAAGGGAGCTCGCGGGTGTATGGGCCGGATCACGTTGAAACGCTGCGCTACCGGAGCAGCTTGGCCAATTGCCACTACGCCGCCGGGCATACGGATCGGGCCATCGAAATGTTTGGCGCACTGTTCGAGGCGCGCCGTGCCGTGTTGGGCGAGAACCATCCCGATACCCTGCGGAGCCGGGGAAGCCTGGCCAACGCGTTACACTCGGTCAGTCGTTACGACGAGGCGGCGGGACTGCATCTCCGAAACGCGGGAGACCGGGCTGAGACGCTGGGCCCGCAGCATCCGTCCACGGAGGCGAGCCTCCGCAACCTGGCGCGGGCCGTGCGGGACGCCGGCCCGGATTTAACCTGATCTTGGCCGTCGGGAAATCAGCCAGCGGGCCATCTGATCCGGAACGACCGGGTTCCGAAGTTACGACCTCGGTTCGGGCATGGTCTGTTCTGCTGCTGAACCGGACCCACCAAAGCACGGTGGTCCTGTCATCCTACGGACTCGGGTTGTTTCTTCCCTTTGTGCAGGCGGACCTGGATCTCAGCTACCTGGAGATAGGCATTCTCCAAGCCGTCTGGTGGGGCACTCCGGCGGTGCTGCTGGTCCCCTTCAGCTTGCTGTTCGCCCGGTTCAACCCCAATCGCCGGGTGTTGGTCGCGCTGGCGCTCATGGCGCCCTGCCTGTTCAGCCAGGGTCTGGCCACTGGGTTCTGGACCCTGTTGGCGTCCCGGTTCCTGACGGTGTTGGTCCATGCGTCGATGGCTCCGGCGAGGCCGCTCTTGCTCCGCTGGTGGGCCGCTCCCCGCCAGTACTCCACCGTGAGCTCCCTGGGCCTGTCCATGCATTCCACCTTCATGGCGGCGGCCCTCACTTTCGGGCCAATCATCATCGTCGTGCTGGATAGCTGGCGTCTGGCCTATTTCGTTCAGGGCGCCCTGATGGCCGGGCACCTGCTGGTGTGGGCGGCGCTGACGTGGGGAGCCAGGGAGCCGGCGCAAGGCCCGGAGGACGAGATAGATACCACGCCGGAGCAGGATGTTCCCGACGGGAGCGACGCGGCGGTGGTGGACTCCAACGCCCGGCCGGCGCTGATCCGGTCGTTGATCGCATATCCCCACGCCTGGCTGATCGGGGTGGTCATGCTGTGGCTGTCGGCGTCATGGACTACGGTACTGACGTTCCTGCCCACGATCCTGGAAACCAACCGGGGTATCTCCGTTTCATCGGGGAGCGTACTCTTCGGGTTCCTGTACTACATTTTGATCCCGGGAGCGCTGGTGGGGAGCTGGATATTCAATCACATCACCAACCGGCGATTGATGGTGCTGCTGCCAGCTGTGCTCAACTTGTTGGCCACGGTGGGCGCGGTGTTGGCCGGCAACGAGGTTTTGGCGGCGTTGGCCCTGACGGGGATGGGGATAGCGTGGGTGTTCGTGCCGGCGATGGAGATACTGCCCTTCGAGTTCAGGAACATCCGGACGCGGGAGGTGTCGGTGATCGCCGGACTGGTGCAGACTTTCGGCGCGGTGGGTTTCGGAGCCGGACCGGTAATCGCGGGAGGGCTGGCCCAGGTGTCGGGTTCCCTGGTTACGGGCGTGCTGGCCGTGGCCGGAATGACCGCCCTGGCGGTGGTCGCCGCCGCGGCTTTGCCGGGAAGGTTCGGCGGCAGGTTGGTGTGATAGCATTGGCGGCCACCACCCATCCGCGTGATCGGCGAGCCAACGGCGCTCCGGCCGAATGCTGCACCACTGCATGACCACCCAGCTGAACGTGAACCTGCACACCGCGCCGGCCGACGCCGGTGACGGGACGATTCTGTCCAACCTGCTGATGTTCGGCGAGGTGCTCCGCAGGCTGGGGTTGGACGTGGGTTCCGGGAACATACTGGACCTGGTGCGGGCCACCGAGTTTGTGCCCATTGGCGGCAACCGCAACGATTTCCGGCTGGCGGCGCGAGCATTGCTGGTGCACCGGCGGAGCGATCTGGAGCTGTTTGACGAGGCTTTCCAGGTGTTCTGGAGGCGGCCGGCCCACGGGCGCAGCATGCGCGACCTGCGCTCCATGGGCGAGGAACGGCGCTACCGCACGCCGAGGGTGATGCCGCACCGGGAGGATACGTCCGACGGACCGCCGGGCGGGGACGATCCCGATGATGCCGGCGACCGCCAACCGGTGGTGGACCTGCAACGCTCGTTCAGCGCCCGGGAGGTGCTGCGGCAACGGGATTTCGCCGAATACACGCCGGGCGAGGTGGCGGCGGCGCGGGTGCTGATGTCGGAGTTGCAATGGGACCTGGGCAGCCGGCGCACCCGACGACTTACCTGGGGCGACGGGCGCGACGTGGACCTGCGGCGGACGATGCGCCGGAGCCTGTCGTACGGCGGCGAGATGCTGGACATCGCCCATCGCCGGCGGAAGGCCAAGCCCCGCCCTCTGGTTCTGATCTGCGACGTCAGCGGCTCCATGGAGCGTTACACCCGTATGCTGCTGCACTTCGTGCACACGGTTGCCGTGAGCGGGCAGCAGCTGGAGGCGTTCCTGTTCGCGACACGTTTGACGCGCGTCACCCGTCACCTGGAGCATCGCGGAGTTGACCGCGCGGTGTCCGAGGTGGCGCGGGCGGTGCCCGACTGGGCCGGCGGCACCCGCATCGGCGAGGCGATCAAGGCGTTCAACTACCGCTGGGCGCGGCGAGTTCTGCGCGGCGGCGCGGTGGTGCTGGTCATATCCGACGGGTGGGACCGGGGCGACCCGGAGCTGCTGTCCCGGGAGATGGCGCGGCTGCAGCGCAGTTGCCATCGCCTGATCTGGCTGAACCCGCTGTTGGGATCGCCGGGATACGAACCGTTGACGCGGGGGATGCAGGCGGCGATGCCGCACATCGATGACTTTCTGCCGGCGCACAACCTGCACAGCCTGCAGGAACTGGCGATGCACCTGAACCGGTTGACGGCGCGGCGGGCGCCCCCGACGCCACGGCGGCGGCCGGTCTCGGATCACGATGACGAAAACGCGCCGGACGCCAACGCAGCCCACGATGGCGGCGTGGCTGCCCGGTCGCGGCGAGACCTCAACCCCGCGTTGGCGCCGACGTTCCGGCACCCGCTGTGGGGTCACCCGAACGTACCGGGCGGAGCCGGTTAGCCGGCCTGGCCCGGCGCGATTTCGTCGTACAGGCTGGCCAGGGTTGTGGCCAGCGCGTGGGGACGTTCCTCGTACTCAGGAGTGGGGTACCACTCGTAGTCGAAGCTGCGGACTATATTGCCCTCGATGCTGGTGCGCAGGCCGGATACGATGACGCGGAAGCCCAGGGCGTGCGAGGCCTGCTCGGCCAACTGCTCCAGCACGATGTTGGGGCAGTCGAAAATCACCATGAAACCGCCCTGCCGTTCGCCGTCGGTCACGCGGGCGCGGAATACCTTGCCGAACAGGTCGACGTCAACGATGGTGTAGCGGCGTTCTTCGGCGCCGTGGTCGGGCCATCCGATGTAGATGTCGCCACCGACGTTCCAGTGGTGCATTGAGGCGACTCCAGGTTGCAGATGCGGGCAATCGTAACGGGGGTGTGTCGTTTTTCAACGTCATTAGGCCGGCCCTTTGTTGTTGTCCAGCGATTCTGTCCGTTTGAATGGAAAGCGCAAATGTCCGGTCGGTTAGTTAGCGATGGTTGCGGGCTCGTGTAACGCTTTCAGCTTGGCGCGTTCCGGCGCGCTGAGCTGCTTGGTAGGTGGCTTCTCGGCATGCGCGTACTTGCGCACGGTGTCTCGAGCGATCCCGAGTTCCCTGGCAATGGCCCGCAGGGACAGCCCCCTTCAGCCGGGCCTGCTGGATCGCCTTCCACCGGGCCAATTGGGTGGGCGTGGGCGTACGCCCCCGCGGGTTCGATGCTTGGCTGGCGGTGTCCTTCTCAGCGGCGTCTTTCCCGCCGACAGCCTTGACCGAGGCCTCGTCGATGCGCACCGGTTCCAGGGCGGCCAGACGACGTTGCTGGGACCTGCTGATGTGGTGATCACCCACGCTGCTGACGATGCGTTTGAGTTCGGGTCCGGGAGACCAAGCGGTGACCGACGCCCACAGCGCGCCCATCCGCGGCGGTGGCTCCTGCGTGGCCACAGTGCGACCCTGGTACTGGATGATGAGTTCCCCGTCGGGCCGTTCCAACACGTCGACCCGTAGGCCAGCATAGCTGGGACGTGCCCCATCGGGCAGCAGTTTGCAGTACCCGCCAGTGGTACTTCACCGTGTTGTCCCGACCCGCCTTGCGGGTGTCCTTGAAGCACCGGATTTCCGACAGGCAGAGGTCAGGGTCCACCGGACGATAGGCAGCTTCCGGATGCTCCGGCTTGACGGCGAAGCGAGCATTGAACCGGGGCAGGAAGTCCTCCAGCACGGCCGTGGCCTGGTCGATGGTCCTGGCGCCAGCCAGACGCAGTTCGGTGACCAGCCGGTCCTGGAAGGTTCCTGCCGCTCGTTCGACCCGGCCCTTGGCCTGGGGTGAGCGGGCGAAGATCTGTCGAATACCCAGTTCCTGCAATGACCTGGTGAACTGGGTGGCTTCCGCCGCGGTCTCCGGCTTGCGGGCGTTGTGCTTGAAGACGGCGTGGCGGTCGCTGTACAGCGCCAGGGGAATGCCCCAGTCCTCAATCAGCCCCTCCAGCAGCATGAAGTAGCCCCGGGTGTCCTCCCCGGTGCGAAAGACGGCGTTGACCACGGCGCCGGTGGCATCGTCCACCGCCAGCAACAGCACAAACTTCGGCCCTCGGTCCTCCAGCCAAGCGTGATGGCTGCCGTCCAGCTGCACCAGCATCCCCGCTTGGGGCATCCGCTGACGCCGGAAACGGTGTTGCGGTGAGCGCCGGCTGCGGGGGCTGCCGATGCCCGCCCGGGTGAGAATGCGCCGCACCGTGGGACGGCTCAGGTCAATGCCCTCCCGTTCCCTGAGCAGTTCGGTGAAGTGCGTGTGGTTGGCGCCCTCGTAACGCTGGGTGGCCAGTTCCACCACTGCGGCAGCCTCAGCGGCGGGGATGGCGTTGTGGGGTCTACGCCCTCGGTTGCCGTGGGCCAAGGCAGCGGCACCTTGCTGGCGGTAGCCTGCCAGCAGTCGGCGAGCATGGCGTTGGCTCACCCTCAACAACTCAGCAGCCTGGGCGATGGGCACCTGGTATTCCAACACGGAGTTCAGCACGTGGAGTCTGGCTTGTTCTCGCTGATTCAATGTCACATCCTTCATGGATGGACATTTTCGCTGACCAGTTAACCACTGACGGAATCGTAGAACAGCAACAGGCCATTTCCACGGACATCCGTCCACCCTGGGAGCGTAGTGTTGTGCCAATATCAGGTTGTTGTTTGCAGGTAAATCACCTCCTTGGACGCCTGATAGCGCCCGGTGCGGCGACAGTCGTTCCCGGTAGCTGGCGCCTTCAATGACGATCTGATAGCTGGCGTTGGCCAGACGGTCCAGGGCGCTCCCGACTAACTCAGGTTGTCAAGGAGTAGCAGAGGAAACTATCGCTGCGGCCTCGCAGTCGGGTCTGGATGAGGGAACCAAGTCGTACCCCAGCTGAGCCGCACGCCGTTGTGCAGCCCTGAAGGCTCTTTGGCGATACTGGTTCTCGTAATATTCCGCACCTTGATCCACGTAGTTTTGTCCATGCCGCAGCATGGAGTAGATGATCCTGGCCAGCTTGTGAGCTGCCGCAGTAATGGCCTTGGGGGATCCTAGTTGTGCCCGTTTGCGGCGATAAAACGCCCCCAAGGCACTGTCTGAATGGTGCAGCGCGCCGGCCGCGAGGCGCAACGCCGCCGCCGCCCGATTGGCGTTGCGTTTGGTTCTTGAGCTCAGGATCCTGCCCCCGGTGATCCGGTTATCGGGACTCAGACCTAGCCATGAGGCGAAGTGTCCGGCACTGGGCCACTTGCTCATGTCCGTTCCGATCTCGCTGATCACCTTGAGGGCAGTGTAAGCGTCCACTCCGTCGATCCTGGTGAGGTCCACCCCAGTAATCCGGTACAGATGAGAACGGACGTCAAAGGCTGGGGCATTCTTCTGCTTCTGGACCCGACCAGGCTTGGCGGGAGTTGCCCCCTCGGCGACATGTTCGAATTGTTCCAAAGCGGCTTCGATCTTCCCGTCGCACTCGGCGATCTTGCCCTGATAAATCCGGTAAAGCTCCAGGGCCTGGGCCAGTTCGAAGATGTGCTCCTCGCGCCAGTGTCCCTGGAGCGATCTCGCTATGGTCTTTTGGTCCGCCCTGATCCTGGGGTCGCGGTGCTGGGCCAGCTTGTGTGGATCCCGCTCACCTCTGACGATGTCGTCGATGATCGCCAAGCCGGTCTTTCCGGTGACGTCACTGATGACGTGCTGCAACTTCACGTTCATCTGGCTGAGGGCCTTCTGCATGTGCTGAATATGGTGGGAGGCGTAGCGGATCAGCATGGCCCGCTGCCGCAGGTAACTCCGCAGGCACCGGACTTCCCCCTCAGGGCGGAAGGCTGCCGACAGCAGTCCATAGGTGTGCAACTGTTGCAGCCACTGGCAGTCCAGCACGTCGGTTTTGCGCCCCGGCACGTTCTTGATGCGCCGGGGATCCACCAGCATCACGGCAAATCCCCGGTCTTCCAGGACCCCGAAGAGGGGTATCCAGTAGACCCCGGTGGACTCCATGACCACGCTCTCGACTTCACACTCGGTCAACCAGTCGGCCAGGCGGTACAGGTCAGCAGTGTAGGCGGCAAACTCCCGTACCTGCGGCTCCGCGCGATCTGCGGGCACCGCAACAAAGTGGCTGCTGGCACCCACGTCGATGCCTGCGGTGTTCAGGTTGACCCGCGACAGTTCCTCAGGTAGCTTCGGTTTCTTGGCCCTCTTGCCGGATCCCTTGACCGCCTCCTTGCTGTTTCTCATCATCCACCCCCAGGTCGGCGAGTAGCCGCATCGCCGGAGGAAGTCTCATCGATTCACAATCTCCCGAACGGGATCCCCCTGTTGGGGCGTCACCAATAATGCAGTCGCAAGACTCCCGGGCCATGCTGTTGCTCGGGCAATACGCACCAATCACTGATCGGCCTCGGTCCGGACGACACGGCTCGCCGTGAGCTTACACCCCCGTGGCCGCATGTGAGTTAGTCGGATTTGCACGGCCCGGACGACGGGCATAGGCTTGCTGTTGCCCAGGATGGGGTCGTCGAACAGGCTGAGCCATTCGTCCACAGCGCGATCGCTGGTGATGACGAAACTGGATGTGCGATGGCGATTTAGGATGAGTTCGTAAAGATCGGCGGAATAGCCCAGGGCCTGAGCGAGGAAGCTCTTGCCGACGCCAGCCGGTCCTACCAGCAGGACGTGCTCGTGCTTGTCCAGAAACTCCAATGAGAAGAAGGCGTCCAGCAGACGACGGTCGAGGCTAATTGACGCTGACCAGTCGAAGTCCTCCAGGCGGCAGGTTTCCTCGAAACCGGCGCCCTGCAGCCGAAGTTCGATGCGGCGGTGGTCGCGGCGATTGACCTCGTCGCTGAGGATGATCTCCAGGAATGATGCGTAGTCCAGTTGCTCCCGACGGGCCAAGGCGATGCGCTCCGGCAGGGTCGCTGCCATAGTGCCCAGCCTGAGCCGCTTGAGCAGGGGTGTGAGTTCGGTTACGCGGGTCATGGGTGATCTCCTCAGGCCAGTTGACAGCGGTATGCGGTGGTATGGGCGAAGACGCTACCGGGACGGGCGAAGCGTCCTGGTGGTAGAGGCAGGGGCAGTTGGGGCATGGCTTCCGCTTCCAGCGCCTGCACCAGGATGCGTTCCACACGGTTCACGTCGATCAGATCCACGGCCAGGGCACGGCGGCACGCGGCGTCGAGACGTGCCGCGGTGTAGCGCTCCCTCAGGCGCAGCAGCTTGTGTCCTTGCCGTATTCTGGACCAGGGCGCCTTGTCGTCGAAGAGGCGGTCGGCGAATTCAGCCGCCGCCGGTCCCAACTGGGCCGCGCTGCGCTTGATGCGGTCCGGTGTCCTGGTGGTGTACGCGGAAAGCTCAGCGGGGTAATCGTCAGGGTCCGTGGCGCGGCCGCCCCTGGGCTGACGCTGGTGGACCTGGATCAGCTGGCCTCGGTAGTAGATGCGCACCAACTTGCTGTCCACTCTTACTTCCACCTCCTGTCGCGGCGGACACAGACCCGACGGCACCGAGTACAGAGCCTGTAAGCACTGGATATGATGGTCGGGATGGACCTTGGCATTGCGCCAGTGGGCGATTTCATAGGGCTCTCCGTCCCAGGGGAGCAGGGTGTGGCGCTCCTCGTCCTGGAAGACCACCAACGGCTTCTTGCGGGTGGTGCCGTGAATCCGCTGGCCAGCCACTTCCAGACACCACCGCGGCGCTGCCGCCCTGATGTGGGTGAACCCGTCGAAATCGGCGCCCTTGAAGAAACGCTCCCGGGCGTAGGGTACGTTTCTCTCCACCTTGGGCTTGTCCTTGGGATGTCCCTTGCGCGCCGGATCGGCGATGAAGCCCCGATGCTGGGCGTATTCCAGAAAATCCCTGGTTAGGATGGGGTGCAACGGATCGGTGCCCACCACCGCAGCGGGGAAATTGTCGATCACCAGGTACTGGGGCATCCCGCCGAAAAAGGCCCAGGCCGCCTCCAGTCCGGCGATGACGTCCTCCAGCTTCTGGCTCTGCATGGGCCAGACAAAGCAGTGCCGAGAGTGGCACAGCACGATGACCATCGCCCAAACCGCCTTGCGCCGGCCCGTGGCTGGGTCCGTGATCATACCCAGCCGGCCGAAGCGGACTTCGGCCACCTCCCCCGGCGGAGTGTCCTCCATCCGCACCGTGGTCTTGCCCAGCTTGCGCCAGTTGCGCTTCAGGATGAAGCGCCGCAGCGATGGATACGATACCGCACACCCACGGATTGACAGCAGCTCCTGGATGCGCGTCATCTGCAACCGGTCGCCGGTCAGCCACTGGTAGATCTGGTCGGCCCAAGGCTCCAACAAATCCTGCCGGGGCGTCGCTATCTGCCGGGGCCCCGACTGGCTGATCACGGCCAGCCGGCTCAACTGCGCCTCCGTAGCGACCGGCCCGTCTGGCCCGATGCCCTCCACCCTGGCCGCCGCCACGTACTTCGCGATGGTATCTCGCGACAGACCGGTGCCCGCGGCGATCCGCCGCAGACTGCTTCCCGCCTGCCAGGGGCGTATGACTTCTCCTATCTCCATTCGGGGAACCTCCCGGTACGCCATCACTGCACCTCAACATCGAAAGTGCGGCAATCGTCGCCCATGTAGCTCCCAGAGTGGCCTAATGATCCTGTAAATTGTTCAATTTGCTGGATTGAAGTCCCTGTGGATTGACTGTTGCTGTTCTACGATTCCGTCAGTGGTTAACTGGTCAGCGAAAATGTCCATCCATGAAGGATGTGACATTGAATCAGCGAGAACAAGCCAGACTCCACGTGCTGAACTCCGTGTTGGAATACCAGGTGCCCATCGCCCAGGCTGCTGAGTTGTTGAGGGTGAGCCAACGCCATGCTCGCCGACTGCTGGCAGGCTACCGCCAGCAAGGTGCCGCTGCCTTGGCCCACGGCAACCGAGGGCGTAGACCCCACAACGCCATCCCCGCCGCTGAGGCTGCCGCAGTGGTGGAACTGGCCACCCAGCGTTACGAGGGCGCCAACCACACGCACTTCACCGAACTGCTCAGGGAACGGGAGGGCATTGACCTGAGCCGTCCCACGGTGCGGCGCATTCTCACCCGGGCGGGCATCGGCAGCCCCCGCAGCCGGCGCTCACCGCAACACCGTTTCCGGCGTCAGCGGATGCCCCAAGCGGGGATGCTGGTGCAGCTGGACGGCAGCCATCACGCTTGGCTGGAGGACCGAGGGCCGAAGTTTGTGCTGTTGCTGGCGGTGGACGATGCCACCGGCGCCGTGGTCAACGCCGTCTTTCGCACCGGGGAGGACACCCGGGGCTACTTCATGCTGCTGGAGGGGCTGATTGAGGACTGGGGCATTCCCCTGGCGCTGTACAGCGACCGCCACGCCGTCTTCAAGCACAACGCCCGCAAGCCGGAGACCGCGGCGGAAGCCACCCAGTTCACCAGGTCATTGCAGGAACTGGGTATTCGACAGATCTTCGCCCGCTCACCCCAGGCCAAGGGCCGGGTCGAACGAGCGGCAGGAACCTTCCAGGACCGGCTGGTCACCGAACTGCGTCTGGCTGGCGCCAGGACCATCGACCAGGCCACGGCCGTGCTGGAGGACTTCCTGCCCCGGTTCAATGCTCGCTTCGCCGTCAAGCCGGAGCATCCGGAAGCTGCCTATCGTCCGGTGGACCCTGCTGACAGGGGTAGGTATGGGCCCAAATCGGGTTGGGACATAGCTTGGGAAGGCGCATCAGCCTCCGGCATCTTGGTTGTGAGACCACCAGATGCAGGAGACCCGCGATGCGCCTTCCCAGCGAATGGAACGGCCCGACGGGGCTATCAGATGCAGAAAACGATTGAAACGCATTTACCGCACCTCTCCCAGCCACAGTTGACCGGCCTGGCGCTGTGGGTCTGCGGGGCCATCCTCGCCGGCAGCGCCTGCCAGAATGCCGTGGCCTCCGTCCTGGTCTCCCTGGAGCGAACTGGTACAACCTGCGCCAGCGCCTCAGGGAGTGGCTCTACGACGGCGGCACCGCGCGACTCCCTGCCAACCGAGCTGGACGTTACTCTGGCTTCGCGCCGGCTCCGGTGGGTTCTCACATGGTGGTGCTCCGGCTCGTTGGCCTTGGCCATAGATCCCACCCTCAAAGGGGACCAGACCACCGCCATCGTCATCAGCGTTCTCTACCGCAGTTGCGCCATTCCCGTAGCCTGGCACATCCGGCACGCCGATCAGCCTGGCTCCTGGATGGACCCCACCGTGGAACTGCTCCGGGAACTGGCCCCAGCGGTTCCAGAGGATATGACCGTCATCGTGCTCTGTGATCGAGGCATATCCAGTCCCAAACTGTGGAACCAGATACGGGATCAAGGCTGGCATCCCGGTATGCGCTACCGGAAGAACATCACCTTCTGCGCTGACGGCGGCAAACGGTTGCCCGCCCATCGTTTCGTCTCCCGTCCCGACACGGCCTGGGTCGGCCGTGGCACCGCCTTCAGCACCGCCAAGGCCAAACGCCGCTGCACCCTGCTGGTGGTCTGGTACGCCGAGCAGGAGGAACCCTGGATCATCCTCACCGACCTGGCGCCCGACCAGGTGGGACCCAGCTGGTACGCCCTGCGCTTCTGGATCGAACTGGGCTTCAAGGCCCTCAAGAGTCTGGGCTGGAAGTGGGACAAGACCCGCCGCACCGACCCCACCCGCGTCTCCCGCCACTGGCTGGTGCTGTCGGTGGCTACCCTGCTGGCCCTGGCCTACGGCACCAGAGTGGAAGACGCCCAGGAGCGCAGTATCGCCCCAGGGAACCTGCGGGCGCCGCCCAAAGCGCTGGCTCCCAATCACCGTGACCCTCGGAGCCGTCCGGCGCGCACCGTCAGCGTGATCCGCCACGGCATCGACTGGCTTAGGCGGTTGCTGATCAAGGGCCGCCTCTGGAGCCGCGTCTGGCTGCTGCCCGAACCCTGGCCGGAACCCAAGCTTAACCTGGAGATTACTCGCCATGTCCCACCGTAAAAACCCCATACCTACCCCTGTCAGGGTGGACCCTGACCTCTGCCTGTCGGAAATCCGGTGCTTCAAGGACACCCGCAAGGCGGGTCGGGACAACACGGTGAAGTACCACTGGCGGGTACTGCAAACTGCTGCCCGATGGGGCACGTCCCAGCTATGCTGGCCTACGGGTCGACGTGTTGGAACGGCCCGACGGGGAACTCATCATCCAGTACCAGGGTCGCACTGTGGCCACGCAGGAGCCACCGCCGCGGATGGGCGCGCTGTGGGCGTCGGTCACCGCTTGGTCTCCCGGACCCGAACTCAAACGCATCGTCAGCAGCGTGGGTGATCACCACATCAGCAGGTCCCAGCAACGTCGTCTGGCCGCCCTGGAACCGGTGCGCATCGACGAGGCCTCGGTCAAGGCTGTCGGCGGGAAAGACGCCGCTGAGAAGGACACCGCCAGCCAAGCATCGAACCCGCGGGGGCGTACGCCCACGCCCACCCAATTGGCCCGGTGGAAGGCGATCCAGCAGGCCCGGCTGAAGGGGGCTGTCCCTGCGGGCCATTGCCAGGGAACTCGGGATCGCTCGAGACACCGTGCGCAAGTACGCGCATGCCGAGAAGCCACCTACCAAGCAGCTCAGCGCGCCGGAACGCGCCAAGCTGAAAGCGTTACACGAGCCCGCAACCATCGCTAACTAACCGACCGGACATTTGCGCTTTCCATTCAAACGGACAGAATCGCTGGACAACAACAAATTGACAGGTGACGACGACCACATTCTTCCGTCTGGCATCCAGAGTCCGGCCCAACAGAATTTCGGACTCCCCTCTCCCTTAGGTTGGGGCAGTGCCGAAACGGTTGATTCCCAAGTCTATGGCCCGGTTTACAGCGCCGCCACTCCCCGACTGGGGGAAATCCCATAGGAGCCTCCCATCTCTCAACAACCGAACCCTAGTATTGAGTCAAACGCGCATTGGCGTATACGAGGTGATGCGGAGCAACATGCCTACACTGACTGGGGAACGACAGTGCAGGAGGTGCGGCAGCCATGGTTCAGGAGAAATACAGGGTACAGTTGACATCGGAGGAGCAGGAACGGCTGCGGCAATTGATCCGAAGCGGCCAGCATTCCGCACGGGTAATCACTCGGGCGCGCATCTTGCTCCGGACTGACGAAGGATGGAGCGCGAGCCAGGTGGCGGCAGCGCTGGACACGTCGCCGCGCACGGTGTTACGCACCAAACGGCGCTACGCTGAGGAGGGACTGGATGGCGTGCTGCACGACCATCCTCAAGCCAATCGGTACCGGAAGTTGGATGATCGTGGCGAACCTACCTGATTGCCTTGGCGTGCAGTGATGCGCCCGAGGGCCATGACCACTGGACCCTGCGGTTGCTGGCCGACCGGGCGGTGGAGTTGGGGTTGGTGGAAAGCCTGTCGTATGAGACGGTGCGGCTGCGGCTCAAAAAAACATCCTCCAGCCATGGCGGAAGCAGCAGTGGTGCATTCCCAAGGTGAACGGAGAGTTCGTGGCGGCCATGGAGGACGTGCTGGACCTCTACGCCGAACCCGACAACTCTGTTATGAACAATCCCGACCGGCCGGTGGTGTGCTTCGACGAGACCTCCACCCAACTGCTGGCCGATACCCGCACGCCGCTGCCCGCCCAACCGGGACGACCGCGACGCCAGGACTACGAGTATCGGCGCGGCGGCACCCGCAATCTCTTCTTGACCTGCGAGCCTCTGGCGGGCTGGCGCCACGTGGCGATCACCGAACGGCGCACTATGCCGGACTTCGCCCACCAGATGCGCTGGCTGGTGGATGTGGCCTATCCCCACGCTCCGGGGGTACGGGTGGTGCTCGACAACCTGAACACCCACCGCATGGCTTCTCTTTACGAGACCTTTCCGGCTGCTGAGGCGCGGCGCATCGTGAAGCGACTGGAGTTTCACCACACGCCCAAACACGCCAGCTGGCTGAATATGGCGGAGATTGAATTCAGCGTGTTGACCCGGGCTTGTCTCCAGGGGCGCAATCCCGACGAACTTGCCCTGCACCGGGCAATCAACGCCTATGAAGCCGAGCGTAACGCTAAGGGAACCACCATCAACTGGCGGTTCACCACCCAGGACGCCAGACACAAACTGCAGCGATTTTATCCCTGCTATTCCAAGATTGATTGAGTACTAGGACAGAAACTGACATGCCTGTCGGACCAAAACGTCGATATTTTATCGATGTTGAACTCCAACCGAATGAATAGTGTGGTGGCTTGATCCCACTGCTACGATTCAGGCTCATGCAACCCGCAGGGCTTTTCGATTATTGAAGAAACTGGGGCAAGGGCGAGCTTGGAGGAAGGAGGGTGAGGGATAAAGGGTCAGGGCATCCACAGATTTGGGGGTGCGTGATGGGACAAGGGCAGGAACCGGAAATTGGTTCGTCGCTGATCGAGATGTTGGGCCGGTTGCCGGACCCGCGCAGTGCCCACGGGAAGCGACATCCGTTGGGGGCGATTTTAGGATTGGCAGTGTGCGCCATGCGGTGCGGAGCGCCCCGTCTGTACGCCATCAGCCAGTGGGGACGGGACCAGGGCCGGGAAGTGTCCCAGGCTTTGAGGTTCACTCGGGAGCGGACGCCGTGCGTGTCCACGCGGCATCAGGTGTTCAGCAGATTGGATCGGGAGGCCTTCGAGCAGGCGTTGGGGCAATGGCTGCAAGCGCGTGGTTTGTCGGAAGGTGAGGCGGTGGCCATTGATGGGAAAGCATTGCGGGGCATTCACGGCGATCGGTTGCCTGGGGTATATCTGGTGGCGGCATATGCTCATCAGGCTGGGGTCGTGGTGGGGCAGCAGGCGGTGGGGGAGCAGAAGAATGAGCTGGATGCGGTAGCGGGTCTGCTGGGGCAGTTGGACCTGAAGGGTCTGGTGGCAACTGGCGATGCCCAGTTCACCCAGCGGGTGGTATGTCAGCGGGTGGTGGCGCAAGGGGGCACTACTTCTTCGCGGTGAAGGGTAACCAGCCCACCTTGTTACCTGACATCACGGCCATTTGGGAGACGGAACCGGAGGAAGAACCCCAAGCGATGCAAGTTGACCAGCACGGTGGTCGGGTGGAGCAGCGACGGCTGGGGGTTTCAGCTGTTCTGGTGGGCTACAGTGATTGGCCGCACCTGTCTCGGGTATGCCGACTGGAGCGCGTCGTCCGCCGCAAGAACTCCACCCGTCGAGAACTGGCCTATGCCGTAACCAGCCTGCCGCGCCAGGAAGCCTGCCGCGCCAGGAAGCCAGCCACCAAAGGCTCCTTGCCTTGTGGCGAGGACACTGGGGCATCGAGAACCGAGTGCACTGGGTAAGAGACGTTACCTTCGACGAAGACCGTTCTCAGGTACGCACCGGTTCGGCTCCCCAGGTCATGGCGGCCCGGCGCAACCTGACCGTCAGTCTGTTCCGATTGGCTGGAGAACCCAATATCGCGGCCGCCTTACGCCGTTTCGCCGTCCACCCATCACGTCCGCTAGCTTTGATCGGCGCTCCACTCCAATAATCGAAAGACCCTGATGCAACCCGTCAGATCGTTGACATTAGTCGAGCCCGTTGTTAGGTTAGGAGTAAAATTGCCTGTATACAACCCACCGTGTGGTGGAGAGGAGGGTCCGTCGTGCCAGTGCAGCGATTCAGGCCAATGGCGAAAGATTTCCCCACCTTCGACTGCGATGCGCACATCGTGGAGCCCGCTGTCATCTGGGAACGGGCCGCAGACCACCTCACCGGCAACGAGCTGGAAGCTCTGAAATCCACCATGTGGTACGACGCTGAAACGCACCAGTTGCTGGTCAACGGAAAGGCTGATGTGAACAGCTTCTCCCCCGTTCCGAAGACTGGGCCAGGCGCCATCGACATCGTGAGGCTAGCGGGTCCCGGACTCAAACATGACATCCAGCGCGCCTTCAACGTCCGCAACCTAAATCCTGAAACTGCACTCACCAGCGAGCAGTCGGATTACCTCGCCCACGCCGGAGCCGACGAACCCGGCCCCCGGCTGCGAGACATGGACGTCCAGGGCATCGACCAGGTGATGATCATACCGACCAGCATCGATACTTACCCCTGGCTGCAGAACGCCCTGGGGGCGCGGGCCATGTGCAAAGCCTACAACGATTGGGCATACGAATACACGCAGGAGGACCCGGAACGTCTCTACTTCGCCGCCCTCATCCCCATGCAAAACCCCCAGTTCGCTGCTGAAGAGGTCTATCGCGTGGCTGCCAAGGGCTGTCGGGTTGCCCTGATCAGACCCATGGATGCCATGGGTAACTACCCGATCCAACCCAAGTACGAGGGCGTGTGGAATGCCTTGGAAGATACCGGCCTCGTCTACGGCATGCACCCATTCCCTGCCTCGGGGGTCGCGAAACCACCGGGCTATTCTGACCAGTATTCAGGCGCGGAACTCATCAGAAGGACCATTTCCACCTCCGGATTGCCGCATACCTTCTTGGGCAATGTGCAAAACTTCCAGGCCGAGGCGTCCCTATGGGTGACCATGGTGCTGATGTCGGGGTTTTTCGAGAGGCATCCCAAGATTCGAGCCGCAGTGTTCGAGGCGTCGTCCACCTGGCTAAGCTTCCTGCTGGATGAATGCGACAAGACCTATAGGCTCTACCGAAATGACCGCAACTTGCCCCCTCTGAAGCAACTGCCCAGCGAGACTTTCTTCCAGCATTGCGTCACCGGTTTCGAAGGTGACGAAGCCCCCCCGTCCCGCCTGCCCGACTACTATCGGGACATCCTCGCCTGGGCTTCCGACGTCTATCACCACGACGGAGACGATGCCTGGAGGGCCATCGAGACTATGGAAGAATGCGAGTTGCCCATCGACGACCAGGCCAGGTTTCTGGGGGCAAACGCCCGCCATCTTTACAATATCGAGCCGCCCAGCAAGATCATTCGTGAGCGCATCACCGAGATCCACCGCCCGGATTGGTGGCCCGACGAAGACGAAATAAATGAGGCCCTCAAGCCGGAGTCGTCGGTTACGCCCCGATAACCGGCAGCCCATCGGATGACGTGCGATGACTACCAGTAAAGACTTCGCTGTTTTTGACAGCGATTCCCACGTGGTGGAACCCCGCGACGTGTGGGAGAAATATCTGGAGCCCGAGTATAGAGTCCCGGGTAAAATTGCCCTCTGGCGCGAAGAAGGGCGTTTCGACTCGTATCTCAAAATCAACGGCCGGGTGTTTCGGGACAACGCAAACCCTAACATCCCCCGTCATGCCATCTGGAAGCCTGGAATGACGTGGGACTCCGTTGGCGAGTTGGACCCGGATACCCGCCATCCGATGTGTGAAGGCGCCTCTGATCCACAGGCCAGGCTCCGGGATATGGATGCGATGGGGATCGACCAGACCTTCGTTTACCCGACGTGGTTCGCCGAAGGTTTTCACTTGGTTGAGGATCCGGACGTGGCCTGGGCGCTGGCGCGGGCGTACAACGACTGGATCGCAGATTTCTGTCAGGCCGCGCCGGACCGTCTCTTCGCCGCCGCTATGGTCCCCCTTGGCAACATGGACTTTGCTTCAGCCGAGTTGCGCCGTGTCGCCGGATCACGATGTTTCCGTGGGGCGTTCATCCGGCCCATGTTCATGGATGGACGATACTTGACCCACCCCTACTACGATCCTCTTTGGGCGGAATTGGAGAACTTGGGGTTGGCCGCCGCCGTGCATCCTACGGCCGGCTTATGGAATCCGGAGTGGACTTCCCATGGTCCCTTCGTAGAAAAGATCAGCGGCCGACTTTCACAGACCGCCGGCCTCGGCGGCGGCGGAGGTGGACCCTTCGCTGGTGGCAGCACCAGCGACCGCAACCGGGCATCCCCGGCGACGGGAATGATCTCGCTGGGACACCCCGTGGCGCCCTTACTGGCTCCCTGGCTGGACAACCATATGTTCGTCGCATCCACGCTGATAGGCTATACAGTCATGCAGCGCTTCCCTGAGATGAGAGTGGTCATGGCCCACGGCAAGGCCTCCTGGATGGACGAAGTCCTGGAGAAAATGGAGGCATCGACACGGGTTATCCCTCTCCAGCACTATTATCCCGTCAGGACCGACCCTGAAGAAATGTGGGAAGAAGGCCACGTCATGCTGGGATTCGACGCTGAAGAGCGCATGCTCCAGGAGCTCCCGCATTCCTACGAAAATAAAGTCGTTTGGGGTTCTCGGTATCCGCACCACGACACAACTAGCGCTTGGGACGCCATCCAGGCGCTGACCCAGGCACGAGTAGAACGGACCGTCATAGCCCGTATGATGGGCGAGAACGCCCGGGAGCAATTCGGCCTGAACTGAGCCACCGTTTTTTTGCTGGCGAGTCAGTTCGCCCCCAGAGCGCTACCGACAATGGGCCTCACGCGTAACCCACTTTAATCTGTGACCGCGAGCGCAGCGGGGCAATCTCGTTCCGGTGTGGATGATGTGGATCGGCAGTATGCCCTAGCCCTCCGAGATGTCCATGTCGCTGCGCTCCTCGCAATGACATTAGGACGATTCGGTTTGGCAAAGTGCGTACGCATGAGGACCATGAGCTCCTCAACGGTAGGATTATATGGGGCCAAACCTCTCGCGCCGGTGGGTCAACCCCGTTGATTCGGTAATCTATTGAAACGGCGTGATTGCGACGCATTCAGGTTGTTCCACCAAAATTGGCCTGCGGTCGACCCTGCGCGACTTGGCGTGTCAGCTACTGTGCGTGAACGAGCTGATTAACGACAATTAGTGGGCGTGTTGAAAAAGTAGGTGCAATCGGCGGCGCTAAAGTGGGCCACGTCAGGGGATCAGCCGGTAGGGAGCGGAGGCCTACGTCGCCGCACCAGTTGGTGAAGATGCGCCACGGGTGGCGTAGACGCGTCGGGTGTCAAGGGCGGCGGGAAAACGTAACAGTTCAGACTTGGTGAGGTGAATTGGCCGAAGGCGGGTTGCCGAACGCTGGCACGGGTGGCGGTGGTTATGTCATATACCGGGCATGGATACTGAAGTTGACCTCACCACCGTCGGCCGCGATGTGCTGATTGCCATCATCGCCGAGTTACAGGCGGTGATTGAGCGGTTGCAGCGGCGGATTGCCGAACTGGAAGGCCAGGCGAAACCGGGCGACCCGCTCCGAATGCCCGGCCTCAAGGCGAAATCGGCCCGGAAGCCCCCAGCGCAGCCGGGGCCCCGCAAGCAGCGACGCCACGGCTTCGCCCGCCCGCGCATGACACCGACCCACCGGGTGGAGCACGTGATGGAGAACTGTCCCGATTGCGGCGCCCACCGGTCCGGCGGTTGGACCCAGCGCACTCGGGCAGTCATCGAGCTGCCGGTGGTTCCGGTGCAAGTCACCGAGCAGGTCTACATTGCTCGGACTTGCCCGGCGTGCCGACGGCGCTGCACACCTCCGGCGGAACTGGACGGCGTGGTCCTGGGCCAGCAGCGCCGCGGCGTCAACCTGCTCAGCCTGATCGCCACGCTGCGGGAAGAGGGGCGGCTGCCCATCCGCAGCGTCCAGTGGTATCTGGCACCGTGCATCAGTTGCGCCGCAGCGTGGGGGCCATCGTGAGCGCCATCCAGCGCACGGCGCAGCGGGCCCAACCGGCAGTGGCCGCGATCCTGGACCGCATCCGCGCCAGCCCGGTGGTCCACGCCGACGAAACCGGCTGGCGTCAGAGCGGGGCCAACGGCTAGGTGTGGACTTTCAGCACCCCCACCGAACGCTACTTCCCGCGAACGCTACTTCCCGCGGCGGGGTCGGGGCAAAACAGTCGTGGACCAGGCGCTGAGCGATGCTTTCTCCGGAGTATTGGTCAGCGATTGCTACGCTGCCTACCACCATTATGATGGCCCCAAGCAGCGGTGCTGGGCCCACCTGCTACGGGACATCCACGACCTGGTAGCCCTCCACCCAAAGGACGCCCCACTGGTCCAGTGGGCCTGGGCAATCCACCAACTCTATGCCGCGGCCAAAGCCTTCCACCATCCCGAGCAACAGCGACGGCGGGTTGTCCAACTGGCATTGGAGCGCAGCCTGCTGGCCATCTGCCAGCCCTTCCTGGATAACCCGTCGGCAATACCAGCCAGGCTGTGCCGACGCATCGAGCGCCACATCAAGGAACTCTTCGTCTTTGTGGCCGAACCGGACGTGCCGCCAGACAACAACGCCGCCGAGCGCAGCCTGCGCCATGTGGTAATCAGCCGCAAAGTCAGCGGCGGCACTCGTTCGGAGCAGGGCACCGAAAGCAAGATGGCGCTGGCATCTCTCTTCGGCACCTGGCCCGCCAGAGGTCTAAACCCTCTCGACGCCTGCCTTCAGTTGCTCGTTTCCCCTCAATTCTGAACTGTTACGGGAAAACGTATCAATGGGGCTGTCTATGTCCAGCGTAAAGGTCCGCGCTAACTGGCCAGCGAAAATGTCACACCATGGAGAATGTGACATTGACGCCGAAAGAGCAGAGTAGACTTCAGGTTCTCAACAGCCTGCTGGCCGAACAGGTTACGTTGGACCAGGCGGCCGAGTTGATGGGAGTGAGCACGCGCCACGCACGACGCATGTTAGCTGCCTACCGCGAGTGCGGAGCGGCCGCTCTGGCCCATGGCCATCGGGACCGTAAACCGTCCAACGCCACACCCGAGGCGGTGATCGCCGACCTGGTGCGCTTGGCCAAGACCAAGTATGAGGGAGCCAACCACTGTCCCGCGTCAACTAAATATGCCGAATTGCATTGCCTCAACAAAAACGTTACCCACGCCGAATGGTTGCCTCAACTAGAATGTTACCGAAAAGTCGGGAGGCAGCCACGTGGGAGGAGGCATCAGCAGGATGGCAAAACAGGAATTATTGATAACGATACGGGACCGTTACCGCGAGTCATCCAAAAAGGACAAGGGCCGAATCCTCGATGAGTTCATCGCCGTAACCGGCCACCACCGCAAGCACGGTATCCGGCTGTTGGGGCAGTCCGGCGACGCTGGGGAGAAACCGTCAATGATCAAGGGCCAGCGCATCTATAGGGCCGGCGCATCTATGATGAAGCAGTACGCGAGGCGGTGATCGTAATCTGGGAGGCGGCCGACCGTATCTGCGGGAAGCGCCTGAAGGCGGCGCTCCCCTATCTGGTGGAATCCATGGAGCGTCATGGGCACCTTGACCTGGATCCCGAAGTGCGACCGCGGCTAATGGCGGCCAGCGCGGCCACATTGGATCGGCTGCTGAAACCCATCCGTCCCACCGCGGGGAGCCGGCGCAGACGCCGGCGCGGGCGGCCCATGGGGAAGCGGGTTCCGGTGCGGACCTACAACGACTGGAATGGACCGCCGCCGGGCTTTCTGGAAATAGACCTGTGGCTCACTATAGACCTGGTGGCTCACTGCGGCGGATCCGTGTCCGGATCATTCATCCACCGTCTGGTCGCAACCGACATTTGCACCGGCTGGACCGAAGCGGTACCCCTCCTGGCCCGGGAGCAGTCTCTGGTTGTGGAGGGGCTGGAGGCCATCTCGCAGCAGTTGCCCTTTCCCATCCTTGGCATCGACTCCTTGGCATCGACTCCTTGGCATCGACTCCTTGGCATCGACTTCTTGGCATCGACTCCGATAACGACGGCGCGTTCATCAACGAAACGCTGATCACATACTGCGCCAACCGCGGCATCGAGTTCACCCGGTCCCGACCTTACCGCAGCAACGACCAGGGATGGATTGAGCAGAAGAACGGTTCCGTGGTACGACGCTTCGTCGGCCATGACCGGTATTCGGGACAGGTGGCTGGCCTAATCGCCCTGTAAATCGACACATGGCCTATCTCTACGGAGCGCTGCGTCGGTACGTGAACTATTTCCAGCCCTCATTCAAGCTGATCGACAAGACCAGGGATGGCTCCACCACCGTCAAGCATTACAGTCAGCCCGCCACGCCCGGCGACCGGCTGATCCAGCACGACGCAACCGGCGCTGAGCTGAAAGCCTCACTTGAGGAATATCGGACTGGGTTGGACCCGGTGTTGCTGCTGCACACCATCCGTGAAGCCCAGTCGGCGCTGGTGGCAACCACGTCTCCGGGTGTGCGGGAAACGCCAGCAGGAGAAAGCCTCGAACGGTTCCTCGCCAAGTTGCCCAATCTGTGGCGGCAGAGCGAAACACGTCCCACACACGCCGCGCGAGTGCGAGGTCCGCGGCATTGGCGCACCCGCCAAGACCCCTTCGAGGGCGTTTGGAGCGACGTGTTGGGGTGGTTGCAGGCAGAGCCGGATGCCACGGGCAAGGCGCTGATGGCACGGTTGCAGTCGGAACACCCGGACCGTTTCACCGAAGCGCAGCTGCGAACCTTGCAACGCCGGGTGAAAGATTGGCGGGGCATCATGGCCAAAAATCTCGTTTATGCTTCGTCCAACGCAGGCTCGGCGGAACCAGCTGGACTGCCGGAACTGGACCTGTTTGGAGCGGATCCCAAGTGCTAGAGTTTCGGTAACATTCTTCGGTGAGGCAACAGGATTCGGCATATTTAGTTGACGCGGGACAAGGGGTTGGTCATGGGCCAAACCGTACTGGAGCAAGAGGATGTGCTGGAGTGGGCGGCGGGGCTCCAGGCATTGCACCAGCGTATCGGGGGCCGCTTTGGCCGTCGGGAGCCGCGGCAGAGAGCCCTGGCTTATCTGAAGGGGTTGCTGGGGTCGGTGGAGCGCAAGAATGGGTGGCAATTGGCGGAGTATGCTGGCGACGCCACTCCGGACGGGGTGCAGCGACTGCTGGCCACGTACCGCTGGGACGCTGATGGGGTTCGAGACGACTTGCGAGACTACGTGGTGGAGCACCTGGGAGACCCAGGGGCGGTGCTGGTGGTGGATGAGACGGGGTTTCTGAAGCAGGGCAGCAAGTCGGCGGGAGTGCAGCGGCAGTACAGCGGCACGGCGGGGAAGGTCGAGAACTGCCAGATCGGGGTGTTTCTGGCCTACGGGAGCAAGGGTGGACGGACCTTTCTGGATCGGGAGCTTTACTTGCCCCAAGTTTGGGCGAAGGATGGGGAGCAGCGACGTGAAGCCGGCGTGCCCGAAGGAGTGGCATTTCGCACCAAGGGACAGTTGGCCCGGGTGATGATTGGCCGGGCGTTGGCGGCCCATGTGCCTTTTGGCTGGGTGGCTGGAGATACGGTGTACGGCAATGACCGCCGACTGCGGTGGTGGTTGGAAGAGCAGGAGGTCCCCTACGTGCTGGCGGTGAAGAGTAACGAGCCGCTGTGGACTGACCGGGAGGGTGGCTCGGCGCAGGTGGCAGCGCGGCGGTTGGCCCAGGGGATACCGGAGGAGGACTGGCAACGTCTGAGCGCTGGGGAGGGGAGCAAAGGACCTCGGCTCTACGATTGGGGACGGGTATCGCTGCGGCCCTGGTCAGAACCGGATCAGGGGTATTGGCTACTGGTGCGCTGCAGCATCACCGACCCTGAGGACCTGGCGTATTACGCCTGTTTCGGGGCGTCGGATACCCTGCTGATGGAACTGGTGCGGGTGGCCGGCACCCGTTGGATCATCGAAGACGCCTTCAAGGAGGCCAAGCAGGAGGTGGGTCTGGACGAGTACGAGGTGCGCCGCTGGACCGGCTGGTACCGGCACATCACCCTGGCGCTGTTGGTCCATGCCTTCCTGGCGGTAACCCGGTTCTACACCACCACCGCCGATGCAAAAAGGGGCGGTAACGATGGCGGAACTCATCCCCGTGACGGTGCCCGAGGTGAGACGGTTGTTATGCCGACTGCTGTGGCAACGCCCCCAGAGTGATGACCTTACGGTACGGTGGTCGCGATGGAGACGGAGGCATCAGGCCCGGGCCGGGCAATCCCATCGCAAGCGACGCCTACAAAACGTTCCCATTCATGTGCGGCTGTAATACTAGGCTTCAGGAGCTTGGATACAAGCAAATAAGTTGAGGCGGCAAGACGATAGGCTGTCTCCCACCTCACAGCAGGAACTCCATTACACCTGTTGCTCCGAATCCCACAAGGACTCTAGTAGACCAACCGCTTTGAAATGATGGGAATCCGTCTTCACGCCTTGCTTTAGACCGACTTCGCTGGAGAACCAGGACGAAGCCAGCAACTCATCATTCCAAAGATTTCGGACCACTAGCTGCCGACGCCAGGAACCGCCGCCTGATTCCCACCGAACTGACACTGCGACGGGGAGAAAGTCGGGGCAACCCTACGGGGAGATGGCTACTGTCCGACTCTCCTGAACTTGGGCAGGGTTATATCGTCGTTGACCGCCTCAAAGACTACCTCCACTTCCATGCCGATCTCGATGTCGTCCGCGTCACAGTCCACCAGATTGCTGATAAGGAGGACCCCCTCCTCCAGCTCAACTTCCACCACGCCCCAGGGGAGACGCTCCCGGAAGGCCGGGTTCACCGGCTGGCGGGTTATGACGTAGGTGTAGACCTTGCCCTTCCCCGGCGACTCCACCCACTCCAAGTTGGACGAAGCGCACTCCGGGCAGTTGGGTCTTGGCGGATGGTGGAAGGAACGGCAGTCCAGGCAACGCCGCAGTACCAGCCGGTGCTGCCGGCACTGGTCCCAGAATTCCTGGTTGTCCAGGTTGGGCACCGGCAGGGGAAAATTAGCGGTAGTCACAGCTGCCTCACCTCCTCAGTATCAGGGCGCCCGAGCCGTCGCCACTGTCAACCAGACCCAACTCCGCGCCCTCCACCTGGGCCGGCGACTGTCCCCGCAACTGACGCACCACTTCGATGATCTGGTTCATGCCCTGAAGGTAGGCCTCGGATAGATGCCCGCCGGAAGTGTTGACCGGCAGTTCTCCGCCCACTTCGATCCTGCCCCCTTCGACGAAGGGCCCGCCCTCGCCGCGCTGGCAGAAACCGTAGTCCTCCAGCTTGGTGATAATCACCGGGCTGAAGTGGTCGTAGAAGCCCACCACGTCAATGTCCTGCGGGGTGACCCCGGCCTCACCGAACAACTCGGGGGCCAGCAGGGCTCCGCCGCTTTCGTCCCAGGAACGCCCGTGCCCGCCCATACCGGCCAGCAGCGTTTGGGCAGCGCTGGTTATGTACACCGGCGGCTGTTTCAGGTTGGCCGCCCTTTCCGCCGAGGTGATGACGAAAGCGTTGGCCCCGTCGGCCTCCAGCGCGCAGTCCAGTATGTGCAGGGGGTCGAAGAACATTCTGGAGGTCAGGTAGTCCTCCATGGTGATGGGCCGCCCGTGCATGATGGCCTTGGGATTGAGACAGGCGTTATTTCGGAAGGCCACCGCCACCGCGCCAAAATGCTCCATCTTGGTGCCGAACTCGTGCATGTGGCGACGCGCCCGCAGTGCGCTGGATTGCCCCGGCACCAACAGGCCGTAAGGCTCGGTGAATGCGGAGCTGCCCAGGCCCCGGCGGGTGGTGACGGTGCCGGAGCCGTAGCGTTGCCCGGAGCGGCCGTTGACTGAACGATACACCAGCACGTTGTTGACCACGCCCTGGGCAACGGCCATTGCCGACTGTATGACCAGGCCGCAGGCGGCCCCGCCCAGCGGCCCCAATTCGCCGTAGTACCGCAGGTAGGGAATACCCAGGCAGGCGGCCAATTCCCCCTGGGGTGTGGAGTCGGCGGTAAACTTCACGATGCCGTCAATATCCTGGGGAACAAGACCCGCGTCGGCGATGGCGCGGTTGGCCGCCTCCACGGCCATGTTCAACTCGGTCCTGCCGGAGTCCCGGTTGTAGACCGTCTCTCCCACGCCAACGATAGCGCATTTGTCCTTCAAGGTGCTCATGTACGGCCCTCCTGTCTTGGCCAAACACCCGCCGCCGAAAGGAATGGTGGTGGTCATCGGCGGTGGGCGGGGCACGAATTGGGCTGTGGCCTCTCCCTGGTAGTCCCGGGCTAGTAAACCAACAGCTTTGAATTGATGGTTGAGTAATTGGCAGGCTGACGGGAGAGCAGCGATTCCCGAATATTCCTGTGCAATCAGGCTAACCTCGACTAACCGTCATTTCAAAGATGTTCGACTACTAGCAGGCTTCGCGCCACGCTCGTGACGCCGGTCTAGATGAAGCGGAACGCCGAGCCCGCTTGAGAGCTCCGCTCATCCTCAACCGGTACGTGATCATTTCTTCGCTGACCCCATAACTCTTCGCGGCCGTGTGAGAATCAAGGCCGGAGAAGGCGATGCGATAGGCAGCCTCATTCGGGACAAGAATGCAACCGCCCAGGTAAGCAGCTTCCGCCTCGACAAGGGAGTCGGCCCTCCTGGCTAAATCGCCTGTGCAGACAACTTCAGCGGCGTGAACGAGCAGAACGTGGGCCAGTTCGTGCGCCAAGTTGCTTACCTGTCGTCTCGAACTGTGGGAATCGTTGTGGATGACGATGCGTTTACCCTGCCCAACCGGGCGAGCCTAAAGAGCGCACTTTCGAATCCTCCTTCGTGCTGGCTCTCCGCAAACCACGCCGGGGTGCCGGTGCGCGCTGGCGAACCGGCAATGATGGTAAACGCAAAACGGCGAAAACGCAAAATATCGGTGAAACCGCAGTTCAGACGGCCCTTCCAATAAACGGTCTCACCGAGCGTGAGGCTGCCTCACCTCAACAGATCAAACCCACTGCTATCCGTGCGAAACCTCGCGCCCGACGACGTGTGAACAAGGACCTCCAGCGGAGTTTTCTGCCGGACCCACCGCCAGACTCGTCTGACGGCCAATAGATACTCAGGCCACAGGCCTACCAGAGAACACCCGCTAACTGTTCCCAAGTTCCGGCGCTGTGCCGCCCCCACGGGAACCGTGCGGCTTCGGCTATCCACGAATCAGAACTCGTGTGGCTCACCCGCCACGTGCAGGCCCTCAACGATCTGACAACGCCACTAACACATCGAGTCGCTGGCCCAATCCCCCGGACCGCCGCGGTTGCTCAAGTTGAACCGATGGAGATCATCGTTCGCCACGACCCCGACACGTACTACATGATCGTCGTCGAGCACCGGCTCCCAGAACCCACACCCGAGGCGCGGAGCAAGTGCGTCGAGGGCCTGCTGGACGGCAGCTTGAACCAGGAACCCGTCGAAACCGCGATGTCGGTGCTGGGCGTACCGTCAGGCGACCACCATCCACCGAAACAGGAACGCTGAACCACAGAGGCAACCACCATAGACAACGGAACCACCTCCAGGTAGGTAGATGCCAAAACCCGTGGGTGCTACTCTGGCGCGCATCCGAAACCTAGACGTTGAAGTGAAACCGAACAAGCTGATCCTCAGCCGCAAGGGCTTTGATTCCGGATCAGGCGGCTGTCCCAGTCCCATCTTGCCCGACGGCACGATGTTTTCGTTGCCGATACCGTCCAGAGACCATGAAGCGTTCGAAGACCTTCAACATGGCGACATCGCCAGCGTTGTGGCCGGCGTCACCAGCGGCCGCATGAACGGACAGGACCGGGTCCATCTCGACCCAGACATCAACTTTGACACGCAGCGGTACCGGAAAAACCGCGCTGCCTGGCAACAGTGGCGAGGCATGCTTGGCCAGACCAGCATCGCTCAGGGGCACCTGGACAAGCAGGGCGTTGGTGCTGGCGACATCTTCCTGTTCTTCGGCCTCTACCGGCGTGTGGAGAAAACCATCCACGGCTGGCACTTTGTCCGAGGAGCCCCGGAACTGCACGTCCTGTGGGGCTGGCTCCAAGTCGCCCGGAAGTACCGGGTCGCCGACATCGGCCCAGATGACCTCGTCTGGGCACGCAATCACCCGCACCTCTTTGGAGGCTACCGCGGCGACAATAACACCGTATATGCGGCTTCAACGAAGCTCGAACTGGGGCGTGATGACCAGGGCGAAATCCCAGGATGGGGAGTGTTCCCCAAGTTCGACCCACGGCTGGTCCTGACCGATCCCAACGGCGCGGGCGTGTCGAATTGGCGGCTGCCGCGGTGGTTCTACCCCGACGACAACAAACCGTCGCTGACCTACCATCCCGACCGCAGACGCTGGCACCGCGACGCTGGCCACGCCTACCTGCGCAGCGCAGGAGTTCGTGCTGGACCTCGCTCGCTACCCCGAGGCCGTCGAATGGCTGGCCGATCTGGTAAGCACGCTCGGTGCTTACTCACGAAATTGACGACGAGGGGTATGACTCTCCGGAACGCCGCTGTGCGCTTCCCTCCGACCAGTCGAACCGTGGCCACATATCACGCATCCGCAGCGTGAGCTGTCAAACGTGAGCGAGAATCAGAATTCCAACCTCAAATCGCACCGAATTGTTGCAGTAGGACATGCCAACACCGACGCGCCGCGACCTGAAGGTTCAATGGAAGTGTTGGGGTGAAGAGCATCAGCCGGCAGCATGATGCTGTGCAGCTCGCGTACGGCCACAACCTCATGGACGACCGGTGTCAATAGTTGGGTGGCGCCTGGTAGCGTTCCGATTTAGGTGGTTTGGTTAATCAGGCCGCGCTGTTGGAGCAGTACCAACAGGTTGTGGGGCGACCATACCGTGCCCATCTTTCCCCGTCGTCGATACTCCCGGTTTTGCCGTTCCAACCGCGACGTGGTCTTGTACTGCCACTCCCCCGTTTCCAAATGCCGCAGTCCTTGCCCCAGGGCTTTCTCACACCAGTACCGACCCCGACCTTCCGTCAACGCCATAATTTGCCGCACTCAGCCGATGGCAGCGGCCCGGCTCTCCGCCCGCAGCAGTTGCCGAGCCTCCCACCAACCGTCCCAGCCCAAGTTCCGCCGATACTCCCGCAACAGATGAAAGTGGCACAGTTGATGGGGCGCCTCGCTGCCATAGACCAGGGCAATGCCCTCCCCAATGGCCCGATGCCCGCCGCTCACCAGGTGGCGAGGCATCGCCGCGCCCTGCCGCCAGGCTTGGTCGATCACTTCCCCCCAACTGGCGAAAGACCCCAACGCCACGCCATGCTCATCCCGCACCACCTTCAGCTCCACTCTCCCCCGCCCCGTGCGTGTCCATAAGCCATCCAGCTCCAACACTCGGCCCCCTAGCTCCGGCAAAGGCAATGGCGTCCGCCGCAGCCAACGGCACAGGCTGCTCTTCACCGCTCCCACCCAACCGCTGGCCGCCGTGTAACCAACCCCAGACCAGCCAGTTTCAAGGCTAACTCCGTGGTTTTTTTGAATACCGCCGGTAACGCCCTTCATCCTCCAGAGAGTCCATGCCGCTGCTCATGCGTCGGCATCCCCCACACCGGAACACCGGTATCTGCAACTCCACCGCTCCGTAGCCGGTCATTATGGAGCGGTGGTAACGGTGGTGGCGGTGCATCGCTAACCGCAGTCGGGACACTCGGCCCGGTAAGCATCCAGCGCTGCCTGCAACGACACCTGCAAGCGGGCGGGGATTCCCCGCTCCATTTCCACTTCCAATTGGTATAACGGCCCCATGACAGAACCCTTCCGCTCGGGTACCCAACCAACCTGATGACCACATCCTACATTCATACCACCTAAACCGGAACGCTACTTTCGCCACGCCTTCTCTGGACTCCTGCTTGCGCAGGAGTGACGATATAATTTGCCAGTTGTCGACACTCTCTAGTCGGCGACGCGGTAGGCGACGCATTCGACTATTTCGATGAGCAACGGCTTTTGGGCGAGACCGGTAGTGCCGATGACGGCGCGGCAGGGCGGGTCGGGAATGAACTCCCGGTACACCGTGTTGAATTCGTCCCACCGGTCCATGTTGGTCAGGAATACAACCATCTTGACCACCCGTCTGAAGTTGGTGCGGGCCGCGCTCAGGATGGTCTCGACGTGCCGGAAGCAGGCGCGGTATTGTTCCAGGTAGGTTTCGCCGACGGTGACACCGTCAAAGTTAGAAGAAGTGGTGCCGCGGCAATGTACCCTGACCGCTCGCACCTTGAGCATCCGGGTCAGGTCTTCCTCAAAGTAGTCGCTGTACAGCCCGGTGCGGTAGGAGACGGAAGCGGTGGCGTCGTGGCGCCCGTCGGCGATAATCAGGCCCAGCAGCTGGTCGCGCTCGTCGAAGGGTAGGGCTTGGGCCTCCTCAATGCGCATGGCGTCGAGCTCGGCCAGGGTGAGAGCAGCGCGTCCGGTTCGGGTCATCGTTGGGCGTCCTTGTGTTCGGAGTACAGCCGCCAAGTTTGCCTAGCCTCGCGGGGGGCAGCCCATATTAGTCCTCAGCAGCACAAGGCTGCAAGCGAAGCGAAACTGACGGCAGCGTTGCAATTCAGGTGGTTCAGCTTTTCGTCATTCTCTCGAAAGCGGGAATCCAGGAAACCACAACCAGAAAATCCCATCTATCCTGCGCATCCATGCCAGAAAACCACCTAAAACGGAACGCTACCGTGGCGCCTGGTTCAACCCAGCGATTCGCTCGCACCATTGCGCCGCGCCCAAGACCCTGCCCTCCTGCGCCCACGGGCCACCGAACTGCACGGCCATGGGCATCCCCAGCTCGCTCAGGCCCGTCGAGAGCACCACAGTGGGCAACCCCGCGGCCGTCCACGGCACCTGGAACGCAGCGTCACCGGTGGTGCTCAGGCCATGGGGAGCCGGCGACGGCATCGCCGGCGTCATCACAACGTCCACCATGTCGACCATCTCGCTGAAATCGGCGCGGAACTGGCGCCTCAGTCGCTGGGCTTTCAAATACGCCGAAGTCGGCATGATCATGCCCATCTCCATGCCGGCGCGGATGCGCGGGCCGTAGTCGGCAGCGCGGACTCGGTGATTGACCTCGTGGACTGCCGCGCACTCGACGTTGGACACGATGCGCTGGAAACTGTGCACCACGGCGAAGCTGTCGGGCAGCGGTATCTCCTCGACCTCCGCACCAGCCTCCGCCAGCTGGTTGGCCACGGCCTCGGTGTGCGCCCACATCTCAGGAGTCGCATAGTCCTGGTAATACTGCCGCACCAGCCCGATGCGAGGCGGCCGGTCGTGCTCCGTCATCTGCGCGCTGAAGTCGGGCACCGGTTCGCGCAGGCTGCCCGGATCATTGTCGTCCGTGCCGCCGCAACCGTCAGCGCAGCATACTCCCACACGAAAGCTTCCCGCCGCGCTGGGTCCGCTTTCACCAACCGCCTCTTGGGACGCTTCAGCACAAACCCCAGCCGATGCAAGTAGTTCAGACAACTGCTCCGGCTCACCTCCCCTCGTTGCTCCACGTCCAACGCGGGGGAACCACCAGTCTGCTCGAAAACCAGCGCTTTGGGACCGCCCTCGGCGAAGGCCTTGACCCATCGGCCTATGGTGTGGGCATCCCGCTCCAGGGCTCGGCCCACCACCGCCGCCGTCCATCCCTGGGCCAGCAGCCACACCCCGTGCCATCGCTCCCGTTCACGTGGCGTCGGCGCTCGGTATATCCGTCGCCTTACTCCAGCCTCGTCTATGCACCACTGCTCCAGCAACCCCCCATCTCCTGCCTACCCGACTACCCGCTCAGATCTCGCAAACGACCGTCCAATTTGAATCCATTTCACCCAACACCAATGCGGGTTTCACCTTGGTCTCGGTTTAGGCTTTCGGGGTACGGACTAATCCTATGGCTCCAGCAACTCGTCATAGGTGTCGGGGCGGCGGTCCCGGTAAAACTGCCAAGTGGTGCGGACTTGGCGTATTTCATCCAGGTCCAAGTCGGCGACGATGACTTCATCCCGGTCACGGGACCCTTGGGCGACGATTTGACCCGGGGGTCGCAGAAATAGCTCTTCCCGTAGAACTCCCCTATCTCCCAAGGCTGTTCCCAGCCCACTCGGTTGATGGCGCCGACGAAGTACCCGTTGGCTATGGCATGGGCGGGCTGCTCCAACTCCCAGAGGTACTCGGACAGTCCCGCCACGGTGGCGGAAGGGTTGAACACCAGCTCTGCCCCGTTGAGTCCCAGCGCCCTCGCGCCTTCGGGGAAGTGGCGGTCGTAGCAGATGTACACGCCCACTTTGCAGACGCTGGTGTCGAAGACAGGGTAACCGGTGTTGCCGGGCTTGAAGTAGAACTTCTCCCAGAAACCCGGTTCCAAGTGGGGTATGTGGGTCTTGCGGTACTTGCCCAAGTAGGTTCCGTCCCGCTCCAGCACGGCCGCCGTGTTGTAGTAGACCCCTGGCATCTCCTCCTCGTAGACGGGAACGATTAGCACCATGCCGTGCTTTTTGGCGAGTTCCTGCATCAACCGGACTGTCGGCCCCTCGGGTACCTTTTCCACCATTGCGTACCAGCGGACGTCCTGCTCGGCGGGAAAGTATGGGCCATAGAACAACTCCTGGAGACACAGAACCTGCACCTGCTGGGCCGCCGCTTGCTCGATCAGCGAGACATGTTTGTCGATCATGTATTGTTTCAGACGGCCCAGGTCCTGGAGCGCTTGGCCGTCGACGCTGGCCTGAATCAATCCGGCGCGGATGGTCCGTGGCATGGCAACCTCCTCCTGATAAGCCTCCGGTGAGGGGCGAAGGCGTCGATAATCGCCCGTATATTGGAAGTCAAAGGACAGAGCACCGGACAGGAAGCGCCGGCGTCCGCGTATTCCAGCACACGTTCCCTGTACATCTCCGGGGTACCGGCGGCGAAGAGCAAGTCAACGGTATCGTCCCCTGCCAAGGATATGGCGTCTTCGATTCCTCCTTCTCTTGGAGGCCATCCCCCATGGCATCGTAGACGTTTTGAATTACGTCGTCGGGCACGCCACTGGCCTTGCCGATGTGCGGCTGCTGGCCTGCATACATAGTCACGTCGTGACGGGCGATGTTCCAGACCGTTTCTGCGTCGTCGGACATGGCCACGGCGAGCATGCGGGGCATGTCGACGTCTTGAATCGACCGGCCGGCCCGAGCCGCTCCCCGTTCCACCATTTCGAGGGACTGGCGCAGGCAGATGGTCGACGTAAAGAAGATGTGTAAGACGCCGGCGGCGGTCTCTCCAGCCAGTTCCATCATCCTGGGGCCTGTGGCGCCAATGTAGATGGGAACGTCGATGGGTTCCCGCACCATCCGATCTCCCAGGTCCAGGCGCAGGTCTTCGACCTTTACGACTTCGTCGTCGAGGTTCACCGTCTCCATTTCAAGCAACTGCCTGACAGCCGTCACGTACTCCCGCATGGCGGACAGGCGCCTGCGGCGTCGGATTCCCTGGTTGCGCGCCAAGGAGTCCCAGTAGGCCCCAATCCCCAGAATGATCCTCCCGTCGGACAACTCATGGAGCGTCGCCAGGGTCATCGCCTAAGTCTCGCTGTGCAGGTTCAGTCGTTGACGACGCCATTCGCCAGCCGGATGCAGCTGGTTGCTTGGGGAAAAGGCCGCCAAGAGTGTCATGGCGTCGCGGACCAACCGGGTCTCGGAAGCCCAACCCGATTCGAACCCCCGCTGCTCGGCATACTGGACCAACTCTACCTGCTCCCGCGGGGACGGCCGGTCCTGGAAATTCAGCCCAACTCTGTCCATGTCTGTTCCTTTGAATGCTATGGTTTCACCCGTCTATTGCGGGCTGCGCTTGAGGAAGCGGCCGCCGGCTGAAATGCCGGTGTACTTTCCGCCCTCTACCAGCACACGCCCATTGGCGATTACAGCCTCGGGCACGCCTTTGACCGTCATACCCTCGTAAAGATTGTAGTCTATGTTCATGTGGTGGGTCTGGGCACTGATCACGGTCTCGGCATCCGGGTCGAACACGACTATGTCGGCGTCGCTTCCCACGGCGATGGTCCCCTTGCGAGGGAAAAGCCCGAACAGCTTGGCGGGCGTGGTGGCGAATACTTCCACCAGCCGGTTCATGTCCATCAGACCGGATACCACGCCGTTGGTGTAAATGAGGCTCAAGCGGTTTTCGATACCGGGCCCGCCGTTGGGAATCTTGGAAAAGTCATTTACGCCCAGGGTCTTCTGGTCGCTGAACCGGAAAGCGCAGTGGTCTGTGGAGACCACTTGGAGGTCGTTGCGACGCAACCCCTTCCACAGCTCTTCCTGGTGCCATTTGTCGCGCAAGGGCGGCGTCAGCACATACTTGGCTCCCTCGAAACCTTCCTGGTCGTACATGCTGTTGTCCAAAGTCAGGTAGTGGGGGCAGGTCTCAGCGTAGACGTAATTTCGACGGGAGCGGGCCGCCTGCACCTCTTCCAACGCCTCGGTGCAACTGAGGTGGACGAAGTAAACTGGCGCGCCGGCGACCTCGGCCATGCGGATCGCCCGGTGGGTGGCTTCGGCCTCGGTTATCGGAGGACGGGTGCTGGCGTGGAACCTGGGTGCGGTGTCACCCTTGGCCAGGGCCTCCTGCACCAGCACGTCGATCATGTGACCGTGCTCGGCGTGCAGGCAGATCATCGCTCCGTTGTCCGCCGCCCTAACCATGGCTTTGAAGATCGTGTCGTCGTCCACCATCACCGCGCCGCGGTAAGCCATGAACATCTTGAAGCTGGTGACGCCCTGCCGTACCATCTCGTCCATCTCGTCCATCTCGGGCAAGCGGGAGTCCGGCAGGTCACGGATGATCATGTGGAAGCCGTAGTCGACCGCGGCTTTCCCTCCGGCTTTCTGGTGCCATATTTCCAGTGCTTCCGTCAGCGACTGGCCCGGCTGTTGCACCACGAAGTCCACTATGGTGGTGGTACCGCCGACCGCTGCGGCGATAGTGCCGGTGCTGAAGTCGTCGGAAGAGACGGTACCGCCGAAAGGAAAGTCCAAGTGGGTATGAGGGTCGATGCCGCCGGGAATAACGTACTTGCCGATTGCATCTATGGTCTTGGCGTCGTCCGCAGACAAGTCAATACCTATCGTGCGGATTTTGCCGTCGTCCACCAGGATGTCCGCCACGTAGTTGTCCACTGCGGTGAAGATGTGCCCGTTCTTGATCAATACACTCATGACGTCCCTCCATGCGGCTGACTGAGGAAACCTAATTCTAGGGGGTGTCGTCAAAAGAGTTTGCTCCAGATCATCACTGCCCGGAGTTGGCCAATGGCCAGGTATGACGCCGCTCTCTTGGCATAACGGGTCGCCACTCCGCACCACTGCTTGAAGTCCAAGAATCCGTTCTCCACCAAGTGCCGCAACTTGTACAGTGCCTGGTCGTAGTCCCGCTTTTCCCTCCGGTTGCTTTTGGGCGGTATCACCGGGTTCATTCCCGATGCCCGAGCGGTGGCTATGATTTCATTGGTGTCATAGGCTTTGTCCGCCAGTAGACACTCCGCCTCTATACCCTCGATCAGGGGCAACGCCAAAGAGCAGTCGGCCACCGTGCCTCCAGTAACCGCCAGCCTTACCGGCATTCCGTGGGAGCCCACCGCCAGGTGCAACTTGCTGTTCAGCCCCCTTTGGTGCGGGCAATAGCCTGATTTCCGCCCCGAGCGCCGGCACTGTGGGGATGGGCCTTGATGTAGCTGGCGTCTATCATCAGCCACTCGAAATCAGGCACTCGAAATCAGGGTCATCCATCACTTCCTCCAACAGTCCGGCCCACACACCCCGGTCCCGCCAGCGGCAGAAGCGGCGGTGGGTGTTCTTCCAGTCTCCGTAGTCCGGGGGCAAATCGCGCCAGGGAGCGCCGGTGCGCAGAACCCAGCAAACGGCGTCGATAAACCGCCGGTTGTCATGGGCCGGCCGACCTCTCTTGCCTGCTCCCCCGGGCAGGTACAGCCTCAGCCGCTCCCAAACACCGTCTGTCATATCGTGGCGCCGGTGCGCTGCCGTCATACTCCCCACCTTCCACACTCTCCCTGTTACCGGCAATTTACCACCCTCTCACTGTTTTGACGACACCCCCTAGGACGAATCGACAATTACTGAGCCCCAAGCGCGCTGAAGCCACCGGGCAAAAGGCGACCGACGACGGATTCTCCGAGCGGAATAAGACGCTCCGGCTCCCCGCCATGTTGTTTGTCACGGGATTGATCACACTCGTGTTGCCGTTCCTGATACCGGTTGGTGTCTCCCTGCGCAGCAGTGGTCGTTCCCGTCAACATTCCGACAGCTTGCTGGTCGGCTTATTTGCGGGTTCGGCCACCGTCGGCCTGACCAGCGTCGGGGTTTCCATAATCGCATTTTGCGTCCCCGAAATATTGACCACCGGCGTGGGGCTCTTGGCCGCATTCGTCGTCGCCATCGCCGCACCGGCAGCCATGATTTGGCTCACTCGTGGTTGGCTGCGCAATGACCATCAATAACGCTACCATAGAGACTACTCAATTTGAGCGACGCGCAGCGCGAAGTTTTCGGTTTCAGGCGCTATACGCACGCTATGTCCACGACGGTTGCCAAGGCCCATCCCGCGGCACCAGCAATCCACTCCGGCAACACGACCGAAACCCCGACCCCTGAAGGTTCAGGGGAGATGTCGGGGCGGAGCGTATCAGCCGGCACCCTGACCCTGTGCCGTTCGTCTTTGTACACGACTTCATGGACGACAGGTGTCAACAGTTGGGCGGCGCTTGGTTCAACCCGGCAATCCGCTCGCACCATTGCGCCGCGCCCAAGACCCTGCCCTCCTGCGCCCACGGGCCACCGAACTGCATGGCCATGGGCATCCCCAGCTCGCTCAGGCCCGTCGACACCACCACCGTGGGCAACCCGGAGGCCGACCACGGCACCTGGAACGCCGCATCACCGGTGGTGTTCAGGTCACGGGGAGCCGGCGCCGGCATCGCCGGCGTCATGACGACATCGACCTTGGCGGCCATCTCGCTGAAGTCGGCGCGGAATTGCCGCCGCAGCCGCTGGGCTTTCAGGTACGCCGACGTCGGTATGATCATGCCCATCTCCATGCCGGCGCGGATGCGCGGGCCGTAGTCGGCGGCGCGAACGCGGTGATTGACCTGGTGGACCCCCGCGCACTCGACGTTCGATACGATGCGCTGGAAGCTGTGCACGAAGGTGAAGCTGTCCGGCAACGGTATTTCCTCGACTTCAGCCCCAGCCTCCGCCAGTAGATTGGCCACGGCCTCCGTGTGCGCCCATATCTCCGGCGTGGCATAGTCCTCGTAATACTGCCGCACCAGCCCGATGCGCGGGGGCCGGTCATGCTCGGCCATCTGCGCGCTGAAGTCGGGCACCGGTTCGCGCAGGCTGCCGGGATCCTTGTCGTCCGCGCCGCTCAGCACGGTCAGCATCAGCGCGCCATCGGCCACCGTTCGAGTCAGGATGCCCACGTGGTCCAGAGACCAGCTTAGCGGGGCCACCCCGTACCGTGAGATGCGCCCGTAGGTGGCCTTCACGCCGACGATGCCGTTGTAGGCCGCCGGTCGGCAGGTGGACCCGCCGGTCTGTGAGCCCAGCGCGGCCGGAACCATCCGCGCCGCCACCGCCGCAGACGACCCACTGCTGGAGCCGCCGGGAGTGTGCTCCAGGTTCCATGGGTTGCGCGTCGGCGAAGGGTCGCCCGAGGCGAACTCGGTGGTTACCGCCTTGCCCAGGATGATGCCACCGGCCGCCTTGATATTGACCACCGATGTCGCATCGAATTCCGGCACGAAGTCGGCGTACACCTTCGACCCGCACGCGGTGAGCATGCCTTGAGTGTAGAAAATGTCCTTCAGGCCCACGGGAACGCCGTGGATCAGGCCGAGCGAGTCGCCCCGCTGGACTTCCGCCTCCCGTTGTTGCGCTGCCGACAACACTGCATCCCGGTCGATGGTGACCCATGCCTGCAGGTCGCCGTCCAGCGCGTCGATGCGCGCCAGCAGCGACTCCGCCAGCGCCACCGGCGACAGGATTCCTTCGCGAATCTGCGCGGCGGCCTCTGCCACCGAAAGTTCGTAGAGTTCAGGCATGATGCAACCTCATTGACGGTGGCACGGGTGCCGAGGATGGTTCGCCGTTCGCCGGTGCGGGCCTCGGTTCGTTCCATTGCTTGTCCATCGATGCGTCAACCGCAAGTCACCCGTGACCAACTGGCTCGCACACTCGGTGAACCCAGCAACGTGTTGATCCGCCAAGTACTCGTCTCGTTTCATGAAGGTGCTCCCGTGTTCAACGGCAGCGTAGACAACGCGAGTCCCCACGGGCGTCGAGGGGATTGTGCCCGCGAAGTTTTGCCAGCGCAAGGGTCTGCTGCGACAAGGAGGCAACCCGCCCAAGAAACGGAGTGTCTACTCCGGGGACCGGTGGGCGCATCTGGCTCGGTTTTCAACAGAGACTTGAGCTGCTGCTACCCCTTCCCAGCATACGTCCCGCGTAGTAAAACCAGCACAGAGTAAGTTCCATGATCATCATCCACGCCGCGCAACTGGGCGGCAAACTGATCCTTTGGGGAGAGGACTCCGACCGACCCTCGCAATCCGACCTGCGGCCGGATGGGCGCCATCCCCGTTGCGCCGACGCCGAGCGTTTGGCAGAAACCTCCGGCGTCGCGCCCGACGACCTCGACGGCACCGACGCGGAAGCCACCATCCAATATTCCATCGTTCGCAACCGCTAAACCCACGATGACACACGGCCTTGTGGTCTTTCCCGGCACCGTGGCACTGGATGACTAATCTCCCGCTCAACGCAGGATTACACCAATGTCGTTCGTCGTCCTTGTCCTCATTCTGTACCCGGTTTCAGTCACATTGGCGGCGGCTCTGGGCTTCGCGGTGTCGGGATTCACCACATGGCGTGGTGCGTTGATGTTTGTGTCGCGGTCTGCATTGCCGTTGGGTACCTGATGCTGGCAACCGCTTTTCTGCTCCTGGTGTGGGGAATAAAAAACGACTCAGCATCCCTTTACAATCCCATTGCATATTCTCTTGGAGGTGCTAGGTTCTGTTGACATTTGGTTATACTAGAACTATGTCAAGACTTAGGCTCTCAACAAATCAGTGGACCAAGATTCTCCAGTTCTTGCGAGGGCGCGCCGACCTGTATGTTGGCCAGGAAGAGGAATGCCGACGTTTCATAGAAGCTGTACTGTGGGTGACCCGTTCCGGCGCCCAGTGGCGGCTCCTCCCGGCTGAGTATGGAAATTGGAACAGCGTGTACAAAAGGTTTGCCCGCTGGGCCGACCGGGGTATCTGGGAACTGATGCATCAGCATTTCGCCGCCGACCCGGATCTGGAATGCCTCATCATCGACAGCACCGTGGTTCGGGCCCATCCCTGCGCCGCCGGAGCGCCCCCCAAAAAGGTGGCCAGGCAGCCCAGGCCCTGGGCCGGAGCCGCGGCGGGTTTAGCACCAAGGTCCACGTGAGCGTGGATGCCTTGGGTAATCCCTTGCGGTTCATCCTGACTGGGGGACAACAGCATGACATCACTCAGGCCGATGCTCTGATCGCCGATTATGCCGGAGAGTACGTGATTGCCGACAAGGGATATGATTCCCAGGAGTTTCGTCAGCATATCCTGGAACGGGGCCTGCGTCCGGTCATACCTCCACGCTCCAACCGCAAGAAACCCCAAGCCTACGATGCTTACCTGTACCGAGAGCGTCACTTGGTGGAATGCTTCATCAACAAGATAAAGCACTATCGCCGGGTATTTTCCCGGTTTGAGAAGCTGGACACCAGATACCTGGGCTTCCTTCAATTTACCGCTGCCCTCATTTGGTTACGGTGAAATGTCAACACAGCCTAGTGCTGTGGTCACGATTGCTGGTTGGATGGAGCGAATCTTCCCCAAGCCGCCCCTGACCCAAGCTCAATTCGAGCAGTCTATAGCGGATCAGACCAAGATCCTGAAGTCGAGCAACTCGGAATTGGTTGATATGTTGGCCGAGAACAACCGGCTCCTTTCGGCTCTTTCCGGAGACATCCGCACGCTGCTTACGGCGCGATCAGCAACGGCGGGCTCTGTCGGTGCATCGGACGACGACGAGGACTGACGCCAGTCGGCTACGGCCGGTCGACCGTCCCGGCAATGGGCTCTTTGCCGGGACCTGACTCAGCCATGACAACGCCAGTGGCCGCCGCCGCCTCGGTCCCTTTTTCGTCCACCGAAACGAATGCCTTGTGTCAACGGTCAGCGAAAAGGTCCGCACTAACTGGTCAGCATAAATGTCACAGTCCCTTCTATGGAGAATGTGACGTTGAACCAGAAAGAACAAGGCAGACTCAAGGTCCTGAACAGCCTGTGGGCAGAGCAGATGACCGTGGACCAGGCAGCCGGGCTGATGGGAGTGAGCACACGCCACACCAGGCGCGTTCTGGCGGCATACCAGAGGGAGGGTGCCGTCGCCCTGGCTCACGGCCATCGTGGTCGTCGGCCGCCCAACGCAACACCGGAGACCATCCGCGCCGAGGTGTTGCACCTGGCCAGCACCCGCTACTCCGGAACCAACCACACCCACCTGAGCGAATTGCTTGGAGAGCGCGAGGGTATCGACATCGACCGCAGCACGCTGTGGCGCATCCTGGTGTCCGCTGGGTTGAACAGCCCGCGCCGTCGCCGCACGCCGCAGCATCGGGTTCGCCGGCAGCGAATGCCGCAGGAGGGCATGCTGATCCAGATGGACGGCAGCTATCACCGACGGCTGGGGGAAGCGGGACCGCAGTTCACGCTGTTGCTGGCGGTGGATGACGCCACCGGCGCCGTGGTGAACGCGCTCTTCTGCGAGCATGAAGACGCACGCAACTACTTCGTGATGATGCGGGAGCTGGTGCAGAACTACGGCGCCCCGGTTGCCCTCTACGTCGACCGGCACGCCGTCTTCAAGCACACGCCCGGGTCTGGGCTCGCCGGTGCGCCGACCCAGTTCAGCCGCGCCATGGACGAGCTGGGGATCCAGATGATATTCGCCCTGTCGCCCCAGGCGAAGGGTCGGGTGGAACGAACGGCGGGAACGTTTCAGGACCGGCTGGTAACGGAACTCCGACTGGCTGGCGCGACCACCATCGCGGAAGCTGACCGCGTACTGCAGGGCTTCCTGCCACGCTGCAACGCACGCTTCAGCGTTCCGCCGCAATGTCCCGAGGCCGCTTACCGCCCACTGGCATCGGACGTGTGCCTGGCCGTATCCTCTGCTTCAAGCACCGCAGAAAGGTGGCCCGGGACAACACGGTGAAGTTCCAGTTGCACACCCTGCAGTTGCTGCCCGAGCCGGAACGCCCCAGCTATGCCGGGGTGGCTGTGGAGGTCCTGGAAGGACTGGATGGTCGTCTATCCCTGCAACACCAAGGACGCACCATCCCTTCTCAAGAGGCGCCGCCCAATCCGGCATTCATGCGAACCGGCAACGGATCATTCCCACACTTTGCCAGCCACCGTTCCGATCCTGACCATCCCGCCAGGACTTGGGCGACGACCCTCCTCCAACTCGACACCAATTGTGCCGAAGAAACCGCGCCTGACCCGGTTGCCAGCCACGAGACCGCAGCCGGCAAGATGGCAGCCATTCCGCCCCGGAAGGCGACGTTTCTCCAGAAGGCGCGGTGGAAGACAATACAGAAGGCGAAGCGTAAAGGCATGTCGATCCGAGGAATAGCACGGGAGTTGGGGATCAACCGGGCCACGGTCAGGAAATACATGGACGCCGATACTCCACCGCTGCGGCAAGTCCGCAGCGCGTCAACTACGCCAACTTCTGATACCATCGCGGCATAACCGAGTGACATTTATGCTGAACACTTAGCCGGACATTTTCCCTGACCTTCGACACCGAAACGAATGCCTTGTGGACTACTTCGGAAATCCACAGGTCCCTGGAACCGGTCATGCCCGAAAAATCGGCATCGCCGCCGAAGACGTCGGGCATCCCCATTTCAGCCAGGGTGTCGCTCAGGTTGAAATCTGACTCGAACTCGAACAACGGCATCGTCAGGGTGACCCAGTCATTCGCGAGGCCATCAATGATCCGGTCGAACAGGTCCGCGTCCAACCGGCCTTCGAAGACTTCCAGCGTGCCCTCATCGGGTAACAGGACGGTCATGGACATCTCAGCCCAGGAGTACGGAACTTCGACCACCTGGAACCCGTCGCCCTCGGCGTAGCCGTAGCCCCTGTAGGTCTCCGTCATCATCGGCACTCCCACCGTGCCGCCTTCAGCCAGATGAAACGGAAGTACCTTGGTGTTGCTGGGGCTGAAAGGCCAGTGCCACGATGCGTTGAAATAGATGGCGTTGGTGAGCACAAGGCGGGTGGAATGGTCTATAACCCCCGGCGGCAGGAGGTCCTTGACCTTTCCTGAGGTTTCCTCAGTCACCCAGCCGTTAATCCTCACGCGAGACTCGTCCGGCGCGCCCACGAAGTCCGCGGCCATCATCCCAGCCCCGTAGTGTTCGCCTAGCACATCGAGAAAGTCGGGCAGGAAATGATAGCCGTCCTGACCCCAGACCGCGTTGGCGATGTTCAAGCGGAAATACTGAGCGGCTTCGCCAGTGTCGTTGGGCGCGCCCCCTGGCTCCTGGCCTCTTGAAGCCAAGGTCAGGTCCAGGACGTTGAACGCGGGATGGAGGCTGCTTTGCGGCAGCCTGTGATGGAGCGTGGCTTCCATCTGGCGCAGTGTTTCGCCCCTAGCCCCGGCGGAGGTCATGGCCAAGGCCCAGGAGATGCTGAAGGGAGAGTAGAAGAGGTTGCCTTCACCATCGCTCAGAGTGCGGTACAGGTCGAAGGCGAAGGCATTGTTTCCCCGCACGAGTTCGTCCAAGTCCGCTGCGCCCACGGCCGGGGCAGACCGGTCCTTGTCCGAACGCAGTGCGTCAACTGCCGTTGGGTCTGGTGGGACGAGATTCACAAAGGCGGTCGAAGTAGGCACCCGCGTCGCGGGCGGAACTGCCGCCGGCGGTTCTCCTCCGCAGCCGGAAAGCGCCGTCAACAGGGCCATAACCGCGACAACCGGCCAAATCCGGCGCAGAGCACCGAACCAGGTATTCGGTGTCTCTCGAGAGTGGTCCTTAGCATGATCAGCCATGGGCGTGACCATCAACCCGCCCTGAACCGCGGCCTGTTGAGTGTTAGCGTTGAATGCGTTCCCGTAGCGAATCTCATGCCGTCCCTTGTCCCTGCGGTGTTCGATTGACGGTTTCCAAGGCGAAGCAGGTCAGCGGTTGCCGCTGCGTTCAAGCAGTGGCTCGTTCCCGTGGATCCTTCCATGCGTGGACCCTGTGTTGGCGTCAAACGCTACCAGACCCACCGAAAGGTTCCGCCGGGCTTCCTCGGGTGTGATGCCTCCCGTGCGCCACGAGCCCCGAGCTTCGACCACCCAGAGCAATGGATCCGGGACCGTCGTCCCTGCTGACCCACCTTGCATCGCCGTAAACTCGCTTCCGCGCATCAAACGGGCAGTCGGCGAGTGGGGTTTTCCGGTTACATTTAGCTCGGGGGCGTTGAAGCTCAGGTGCGCCAGGCCCAAACGACCGGCCAGTCGTTCGGAGATTCTGGGCCCTCCGTCCATTCCAACCGGCAGATGCTCATTCGGTATTTTCCACCACACGGACAGCGTTACGACCGGGTCCGTCATGATTCCCCGCGAGAGTTCTCCCGTCTCGAGCCAGAACGCCCGCACGACCGACGTGCCGTCGGCGAGCCGGATGCCGAGGAAGTAGCGGGACCCGTCATGGTCACGACCCTTTTGATTGACCGGCGCTTCCAGCACCATTCCGACGAACCGCTCAATGGTTTGTTCGTCATCTATCGTGCCCAGGACCGTCATTTCGTCATCGTCATTGAGGATGTCGATGGCTGTGACCTTGCCCCCTATGTCCAGTAAGTCCTCACCCGTTTGGGCGTTTGGATTCGTGTCGGCTTCATACAGGGTTGCCCTACCTCGTTCGAGCGTCGCCAGACGGAACTCCGGCGAGTAGCCCTCGACCTCGTAAACCCGCGTTCCTGGGTTCAGAAAGGTGGCGTCACCATCCTGGTAGCGGTACCACGGGCCGGCGTAGCCGTCGCCCCGGAACGCAACCCGGTAAAGCTCCGGTCCCAGGTCTTCCGCCATGAGGTCCTGTGCTTCTTCGTGAGCTGCTTTTCCAACCAGGCTCCACTGCCTCTGGTAATGGATCCCGCCGAACTTCACCATGGGTACCCAAGAGATCGTATGCGGTCGAGGGCTCACGTCCGCGTCGTTGGAAAGACCATCCAAGATGCGAGCCATCACTGCCTCGTCGTTGAGAATCCCATCCAGGAGATTTGGGCCGTTAGCCCTCCCGTCGTGTCGATCCATGACGTTGCCATTAGTGTACAGCACGACCTGAGAGCCAGTGGGAACGTGAGTGACGTAGGCAACTTTTTCCGGCATCTCTGGCGTCAATCCTTCCACGAAGGCAACAACTACACCGGAGTCCGGGTCCAGTCTGTAGGTTTCCGAGACAGGCTCTGAAGACCCCGAGGTGGGGGCAGACGTCGCCGGCGTCCCACCGCAGGCTGTCAGGGCCAAGAACGCCAGTCCAAGAGTTATGGATGTCAGCAGTGTCTTCACGGCGCGAAGGACATCGAGGTGAATTCAGACACCGACCGAACGCCGCCGGCGCAGGGCGACAAAGGCGCCGAGAAACCCGGGGCTCCCAAACCGACGCCAATTGTCCACCGATAGTCTTCCATCACTCCTCCGGCACGCGCCTCAACTGCCTCACTCTCCCCCGAAAAAATAGTATAGCAACCGCCGGACGCAGCTTTCCCCGGCGGTTTTTCGTGCCAGGACACCAGCAGGAGTTCACCAACGGCCACCGAGGAGCGACACCATAGCGCGGCAGCATCCAGAGCCGGCCGACGGCGGCTGGAGGGCCAGCCCTTCGCTGGATGTCCCCGAGCCGGAACTCACCGCAGTACTCGAATAGTGTTGCGACCTGCGTCGCCTCAGCTTCTCCCAAACCGAGATCCAGACCAAGCTCCAGTTGAAACGACACCACACCAGCCTACTGCCGACTGAAACCGCTAGGCGCAGGATGTCCGGCTCACAGGAGAACCAGAGCGACTCCGTCGCCGAATGGCTGCTTTCGTGTTTCGGCGCCGGCTTGGAGCTCAACGCCATCGAGCACCAAGCAAACCGGCCGGACGTGAACATCGCATTGCGTCTCCAGGAGGAACTAGAAGACGCCAGCGGCAACCCTCCAGCCGGATTGATAACCGCCGGAACCGACGGAAAGCCCGGCCGAGTGTCCTGGGTTGATTTCGGCGGGACGCTGCTCCACAGGCCGTTTGACGGCACCTTCCCGCCCGATTACCCGCAACACGAGGCACGCAGACAATGCGCCGCCGTCCGACGTTCCACAACTGCCGACCGTCGCCGTGGAACCCACACCCACGGCAACCCCGGCGCCTCGTGTCCCGCGTCAACTAAATATGCCGAATCCTGTTGCCTCATTCAGAAATGTTACCGAAACTTTAGCACTTGGGGTCCACCCCAACCAGCGCTAATTCCGGCATTGCAGGGAGTCCCGCCATGGGCTCGCCAGCCGTGGCGTAGACCAGCTCTTTGCTCATGATGCCGCGCCACTGCTGCACTCTGCGTTGCAACGTGCGCAGGTGAGCCCGGCTGAAACGATCTGGCTCAGTTTCTTGCAGTCGGCCCAGCAATACCACCGCACTGGCATCCGGGTCTTCCTGCAACCAGCCCAGCACGTCGCACCACACTCCCTCGAAAGGGTCTGGCCGAGTTCGCCAGGTGCGGGGCGTTTGCACCCGCCGCTCCCGTGAGGTATGCGCTGCGTCCTGCCGCCACAAGTCGGGTAACTTGGCCAGGAACTGTTCCAGGCTCTCGCCACTGGGAGTGGGCCGGATTTCGGGGAACGTAACCGCGGCCAGGGCCGACTGGGCTTCCCGGATGGCGTGCAGCAGCGCCACCGGGTCCAACTTGACCCGATACTGACGCAGCGCCGCCTTCATCTCCGCGCTGACCGCGTCGTGTTGCAGCAGCCGGTCGCAGGGCGTGGCGGGCGGACTGTACCGCTTGACCACCCTGGAGCCGTGCCGAGTTTTCTCCACCAACTTGAACGACGGCTGGAAGTAGTTCACGTACTGTCGCACCGCCCCGTACAGGTGGGCCATGGTCTGTCCGGCCACCGAGCCGGAGTAGCGGTCATGACCGACGAAGTGGCGGACCACGGCGCCGTTCTTCTGCTCGATCCAGGCCTGGTCGTTCTTGCGGTACGGCCGGGAACGGGTGAACTCGATGCCCCGCTCGGCGCAGTACTGGGTGAGAGTATCGTTGATGAATACGCTGTCGTTGTCCGAGTCGATGCCTTTGACGGGGAAGGGCAGCTGTCGCCCGATGGCCTCCAGTCCTGCCACCACCAGGGACTGCTCCCGAGCCAGCAGTGGAACGGCCTCGGTCCAGCCGGTGCAGATATCGGTGGCCACCAGGCTGTGGATCATGGAGCCCCACAGGGAGCCGCCGTGGTGGACCACCAGGTCAATCTCCAGGAATCCTGGTGGCGGCGCATGCCAGTCTGCGAAGGTCCGCACCGGAATATTGCGGCCCGGCGACTGATTCCTCCGGCGTCTGAGCCGGCGGCCCGCCGGTGTCCTGATCGGCTGGAGCAACCGGTCCAGGGTGGCGGCGCTGGCCGCCAGCAGCCGTTGGCGCACCCCAGGGTCCAGATCCAGGTGGCCATGGCGCTCCATGGACCCCACCAGGTGGGGCAACGCCGCCTTCAGCCGCTTGCCGCAGATCCGGTCAGCAGCTTCCCAGACCACGATCAGCGCCTGCCGAACCGCCTCGTCGTAGATCCGTCGGCCCTTTTTTACCGCCGGCTGCTGATCTCCGTCGTTGCTGGACTGCCCCAGCAACCTGATGCCGTGCTTGCGGTGATGACCGGTTACTGCGATGAACTCGTCCAGGATCCGGCTTTTCTCCCGCTTGGATGAGGCTCGGTAACGGTCTCGGATCGTCGCCAGCAGTTCCTGTTTCGCCATCTTGCTGATGCCTCCTCCCACGCGATTGCCTCCCCGATTTTGGGTAACATTTTATTTGAGGCAACCACTTGCGTTGGGTAACGGTTTTGTTGAGGCAATGCGCATGCAGCGCCCGCCAGTCCTGTAATCGTCGTTGCAGGGTGCGCAACTGGGAGGCGCTGAACCGGCCGGGATGGTGCTCCTCCAACCACTCGATAATTGTCGTTGCTTTCAGTTGGCCCTTGGAGTCGCCCCGCAGCAGGGGCTCAATCTCCTCCTCCCACACCCCGTCGAAGGGATCGGGCCGGGTGCGCCACCAACGCTCCTGTCTCGTCTCCGACGGCAACGGGCCGTCCTGCCACTTGCGTGCTGACCGCACGCACATCCCAGCCTTCGCGGCCGCCGTCTCCTGCGTCTTTCCTTCCATAAGTTTCTGCCTCCATAGTGCGACTTGTCGGTCCTTGATCAATCCGGCACCTCCGAGCCGGATGGTTTACTCCATCTCAACCGGCAAAAGTAGTCGTCGCATGAGGCATTCCTTATTGTCGTCTATCACCTCCGGCGACCAATACACCGGTTCCCGCCCCAACGCCGACGACCATCCACACCTCGGAACTGAACGTCTTGCGTGTGACGGTCACCGAGATCCCCGCCAGCCTGCCGGCATACGACCGCCACGACTGGAAACACTGGACAGACGCCAACGGCGACTGCCAGGACGCCCGCAATGAGGCCCTGATTGCCGAAAGCCGGGGAACGATTTCGTATAGAACCGAGAGACGATGTCGCGTTTCCGGCGGCGAATGGCTGGCACCATACACCGGCACTGTCGTCACCGATCCCAGCAAGCTCGATGTCGACCACATGGTGCCGTTGGGCAACGCCCACATCAGCGGCGCCTGGCGATGGACCGCACATCAACGAGAACAGTACGCCAACTACCTTGATGATCCCCAGCACCTCATCGCCGTCACGGCCCGCACGAACCGCACGAGGTCCGAAAGATTGGAAACCGGAAAACCGGGCCTACTGGTGCCAGTACGCCACCGACTGGATCACCATGATGTCCACCCTGATGGAGCAGATCGCGATAGTGGTGGCCCTGACCAACGGCACGAGGCGAGGCAGGTCGCTGAGTTATTCCTCGCGGCGTAGCCTAGCGAATCTGGGCAGGAGGCTGGCGGCAACGCCCAATGTGGGTCACCCACGGTCGGACTCGGTCGGGATGAATCGCCAGTGCTTGAATGGGTACCGGTGATTTTTGAGTCTGGCAGCGCTGAATGGCCCGGTTTGGAGGTCCGTCGCAACGTGAGTGGTAATCGGTGCGGTACTGGCCGTCTCACCGTCGTCCAAGCAGGGCCTCACACGGTGATTTCGGAGCATTTCGAGGCTGAATCGCCAATCCGAAAGTCTAGGCTGTGTTGACATTTCACCGTAACCAAATGAGGGCAGCGGTAAATTGAAGGAAGCCCAGGTATCTGGTGTCCAGCTTCTCAAACCGGGAAAATACCCGGCGATAGTGCTTTATCTTGTTGATGAAGCATTCCACCAAGTGACGCTCTCGGTACAGGTAAGCATCGTAGGCTTGGGGTTCCTTGCGGTTGGAGCGTGGAGGTATGACCGGACGCAGGCCCCGTTCCAGGATATGCTGACGAAACTCCTGGGAATCATATCCCTTGTCGGCAATCACGTACTCTCCGGCATAATCGGCGATCAGAGCATCGGCCTGAGTGATGTCATGCTGTTGTCCCCCAGTCAGGATGAACCGCAAGGGATTACCCAAGGCATCCACGCTCACGTGGACCTTGGTGCTAAACCCGCCGCGGCTCCGGCCCAGGGCCTCGGCTGCCTGGCCACCTTTTTGGGGGGCGCTCCGGCGGCGCAGGGATGGGCCCGAACCACGGTGCTGTCGATGATGAGGCATTCCAGATCCGGGTCGGCGGCGAAATGCTGATGCATCAGTTCCCAGATACCCCGGTCGGCCCAGCGGGCAAACCTTTTGTACACGCTGTTCCAGTTTCCATACTCGGACGGGAGGAGCCGCCACTGGGCACCGGAACGGTTCACCCACAGCACCGCCTCGATGAAACGCTGGCATTCCGCTTCCTGACCAACGTACAAGTCGGTACGACTGCGCAAGAACTGGAGAATCCTGGTCCACTGATTTGTTGAGAGCCTAAGTCTTGACATAGTTCTATTATAACCAAATGTCAACAGAACCTAGACATCCCGGTGGTGTCTTATGCTCAAACCCATTACGCTACGGATTGTGTTTTCAAGTAGGCGCGGACATTAAGAAAACCGTAGTGGCTGGTATGCAGGATCGGTGCAAGGTTTTTTGTTGCAGGGTACCGGTTCAGTCTTCGATTCCTATCAGGATCCGACAGTGATCGCTGGAACCCCATTTGTCCACGTCGTTGAAGGCTCGGGTATGGACGCTGTGGTGGAAGCCGCGGGAGGCGAAAACGTGGTCCAGTTGCAGGCGGGCGGTTTCCGGCGATTTGCCCGGATAGTAGGTAACCACGTTGCGGGTATCCTCGGGCAGGTGCTCCGGTGTCGGGTCGGCGCGCCGGCCGTTGGGATGTTGCGGTCCCAAGTATTCCAAGCCGAGGGCGTTCATGCGGTCAAAGACGGTGTTGGCGCGCAGGGCGCCCTCGTCAGTTCCGCGCCCGAAGTCAAAATCCATGTTGAGGTCGCCGGCAGCCAAGATCCGGTGGTTTGAATTGTCCTTATAGCCGCTGAACACTGGTGAGTTTATGAATACCGTCATATCCGTGATTATGCGGTGCGCAGCGGCATCGGGATAAAACCAGCCGCTCGCGTCGGTGGGCTTTGGCTCATACCAGCGCGCGTACATTGATACGGCGATGAACGGTTCTCCGTCATCTATCGGGATCACTTTGGCGGCGGCGATGGTGCCTACGCCGCTCACCGCTATCTCGTCGGCTTCGACCCATCGGGTGGGGATGGTCTGCCTGAACCATTCCACCCTCACGCGGTCAGACAGTTTCACCACCAATGACCAGCGGTCATAGCAATCCCAAAGCTCCCAAGGTTCCTGCGGGCTGACTGCAACTCCTTCTTTCGCCGTCTTCAGCCATTCGTACCCGCCGGGGTGGACTTCCTGCAACAACGCCACGTCTGCATCTGCATCCCCTTCTAGCAGCTCTTCCAATGGTTTGTGAGTTCTGCCGATGTTCCAACAGACCGCCTTTATCATGCCGACTTCTCCATCTGACGGTTCATTCCAGAGCCTCCGGGTTGGCGCAGGCTGCCATGGGCTGGCCTTGCAACCCTGCCACCGGGCAGCCAGTTTCATGGTGTTGAGGTGGGTGGGCACGGCGGCGGCCCCAATGTGCGGGGTGATGACCAGTATATCCAGCGTGAGCAGGCGGGCGTAGAGGTCTCACACAGCGATTTCGGGGCATTTCAAGGCTGAATCGCCGTTCCGAAATTCGCAGGATTGTAGGCCATAATCATGCACGTTATCCCGCTATGCTACGTTTGTCGTTTTTGTGTTTCCTACTTGAACAATCCTACTCTTCAAGGGACATCCCATCGGCCTATTCACCTTCTGGGAACAGCCCACCCCCGAAGGGCCGGTGCACAAGCTCATCGTCGACGGACAGCAGCGACTGCTCAGCATCTACACCGCCATGGAAAACGCTCTGCCGCCCACCATCTTGCCCAACGCTCCCGCCCCGCCCCGGGGACTCCACGTCAACGTCCTCACCGGCAACTTCCGGTTTTGGTCGCCCATGATGAACAGTCGGCCCCAGTGGATGGCCGTCTGCGACATCGTCCTGGACGACGCCGCCAAGATCGAGGCCATGGAAAAGGACCTACGACCCAAGCGGACGAGCGAAGAATGGCGGCAATGCGTCCGCAACATTCGCACCATCCAGAACATCGCCGACCGGCAGATCATGGTCTCGACCATCGCCCCCGAGATGAAACTCCACCAGGTGATGGAGCTCTTCGCCCGCATGCAGAACAACGGGCGGAAGGTCACCCTGGACGACATCGAGACCATGTGGGTGTCGCCCAAGTGGCCCGAAGCACGCTCGACCATACACGACATGATCAAGAAGTGGCAGGACACCCCGCTCCGCAACGTGGTCACCAAGTCGAACATCATCCGGGTGGTGGGCATCATCCTCAACGGCCGCCAGCAACGATACGGCCTGAGTCGCGCCGAGGCATCGGCGGAGCGCATCCAGAGCGCCTTCGCCGAAGTGGACGACTACTTCAGCGTCATCGAAGCCGCCATGGAGAAGCACCTGGCCATCAGGACCAAGAACACCTTCCGAAGCGTCGCGCCCATATCCGTGCTGGCACGGTACCTGAAAAAACACGGCGGCGCCTTCCCGACGCCGGAAAACGAAATCAAGGCCATGGCCTACCTGCTGACTACCACACTGTGCGGTTACCGGGGCGGCTCCTCGGCCAGCTCGGTCAACCAGGAACTGGATGCCCTGAACTCCGACGACCCCTGGCGCGAGCTGCGCAAGATCTCCGACTCCCGGCACGGGCCCAGCCTGACCGAGCCGACCCGCTACGACTACCAGACCAAGGCGCCCAGCACCCATCACATCCTGGTTCAGGCGCTGCGCATGCGGCCCACGTGCAAGGACTGGGTCACGGGCCAAACCCTGCGCGACATCGGTCCCGACGAGTTGGTGGAGCACCACCTCTTCAGTCGGGACACGCTTCCCGACCCCGACCTGTACCACTGCCTCGCCAACACCGTGCTGGTCAGCGCCACCACGGCGAAGAGCATCAAGACGCACCGCTCGCCGGACCAATACCTGCACAAGATCGCGGCACAGCTGCCCCACGTGCTGCGCCAGCAGCAAATTCCCGACGACCAGGCGCTGTGGACGGCGCAGAACTTCTACAAGCTGGCGGCGGCACGCACCGCTATGATCGCCGACGACGCCACCGACCTCATCACTGCCATGCAACAGGGCAAACCCCATCCTCATGACTGAAACACCGGTCCGGCAGGCCACTCTTGGACTTACAGGCTGGAGATGTAGCCGCAGCCAGCAGACACGGCGTCGTGTGATGTTGAGAATTGTATACTCCCGGTGCGCGACCAACGGCAAACCCGCACTCGGAACGGACCGACCATGAAAAAACGTCAAGCCCGCAAGATCATCAGGCAAGTGCTGCATCAGGGCAGGCCCGTCAGCCTGCCCGACGGACGGCGGGCGTCGAAACGCGCGATACGGCACGCAAGGAGATCAAGCTCCGACCTTCTCGCCGGCAGCACCCCGCAGGAGCTAAAGCGCACCGCCGCCCTGGCCAGGCGTTTCGACAGCGTGAGAAGACGACAGGAACAGAGTTTCAACCGCAGCTTCAAACGCGCGGCCCGCAGCCGCGCCCGTCGAGCACCGGTTGGCGTAGTCGCCAGCCCATAGGCAATCGCCGCCAAGGTCGTCACCACACGGCGAGTCCGGCCTCGTTTTCCGTCACGCTCTCACCCGAACGGCACCCTGTGGCGCCGTTTTTGCGTCGGTAGAGCAATTTCCGCCTCAAGGCCACTAAAACGCGCCCGGGGCCGTTTCCGGCCGAAACTGCGGCCGCTCACGTACCATCAGACATTCCTCGAAGACAGCGACCCAAGCTGGCACGCCGGCCAGTTGCCGGACCGCCGCGCACACACGTCGTCCTTCAATTGCCGACCAGATGGACGCCACTTCGAGATCCGTTCAAAGACGCCTCTGTGGCGGCAGCGCGAGGATTTAGCGGACTTCCGGATGTTTACCGTCGCTCCGGCCGCGACGACTCGCCGGTAACATCACGGCATCGCCTTATTGGTCGCAGAACGCTGACCACTGGCACCGAAGCTACCGACCCACGTACCGCCAACGCCACGCAGCGTGCCGTCAGACCATGGTGGCACCTTCGAGTTCGCCTCTGGACCGCCGAAACCCTCCAACCGCGGAACCACCCAGTCGCACTAAGATGCAACGGGGCTGTTGTACACTCGCTGCGCCGAATTACACCCCAAGCCGTCGGCCGCTTTGAGCGAAAGCGGTGGGGACGTTCCCGCCGGTCACGGCCTGAACGCTGCGCCAGAGGTCCACCTTGCGAAACAGCCAAAGTTTTCCAAAGCCAGCGTGCCATTGGCCCCTTTGGGTGCTACTGGTAGCCCTTTTTTCTATCCCAGCGTTGGTTTCGTGCTCGGATCGCGATGCGCTTGAGACTACGGCGACGTCGGCGCCGGTCTACACTCCTTCGCCCAATGGGATGTCTGCGCCATCCCAGATCATTCCAACGCCAACGGCAAAGCGGGACCCCGCTATTGACGCTCCACCTGTCCTACCGGTGCCGACGACCGTGGCCAACTCGACGGCGGATTCTCCTGTCCCAGAGCTCGAACTCTACCGGCGGATCGCTCCCTCGGTGGCGCTTATTGAGACACCCATCATCGACGGAGGAGTCTTGCGGACTTACCAGAACGGAAAGCTCGTCGAAACTGACCTCGATCCCGACTACACGATCACGGGCAGTGGAGTCTTGGTTGAAGGTGGATACATCGTCGCCAGCCACCGCCTCGTGTGGCCTTACGGCGCGGTGCGAGTGGTCTTTCCTGACGGATCTGAATTTGAAGAAGTTCCCGTTGCGAACTCTGACCCACTCAGTGGTCTGGCGATCCTGGGACCGGTCAACGCGCCGGCACCACCGTTGGCATTTGCAGACGGAGAGCACACAGCGGTCGGTAGCGACCTGTTTCTGATCGCCCACCGCGTAGTCAACGGCGAGTCTCCCCAGCCGGTGATGGGTCGAGGCAGCCTGCAGGCCTTTCGGGAGGCCGAACGCGCCGGGGTGTCTCTCTTCCAAACCGACATTACCTTGGCCGGGGGATATGCCCCTGACGGACTTGTCGTTACCGGAAACCCGACCGATACGCATCCGGTGAGCGGCGGAGCTCTGGTCAATCCGCAAGGTGAACTGATCGGGATCTCTGTGCCGATACCGCACCGGGAGAATCTGTCGCTCGCAGCCTCAGCGTCCGATGTTGCGCCCATCGTCGAGTGGCTCATCAGCGGAGAGATCCGCCCCGAATTGAGCGACCGTCGCCTGCCGCCGTCTGGAGAACAGTTTGAGTTCATCTTCGAGGCTCACGATGATTGGGAACAGCATTGGCGCGGTGATTCCAGCTACTACCGCAGGTTTGTAGTGCAGGAACCCGTGGGGACACTGGTCAAGATCGAGTTCACCGGTCGCGGCCATCATCATGCCGCTACCTTGCATGACCCTCAGGGTAGACCCGTCCTCACACAACAAATGACCATGGGCGTCGGCGAGGACGCCGGATCCATAGTCCTCCGCTCGGTCGGGCCACACTTTCTCACGGTCCGCTACGCTCCAGAATATGACGGAGTCCAGGAGCAGTTCGGGAAGACGCTACTGCGCAGCAACGTCAGGTTGACCCCGTTGCACGACCCCGACGACGGCCGGCAAATGACAGTCGGCGAAACCGTCGCAGGCAACCAGGACGCGCCCTATGATCGTGACTGGTTCAGAATTACGCTGCAGGAAGGGGAAACCGTGGTCATCTCTGGTGAGTCGTTAACTTCCACTCATGCTTACGACCGCATGACCATCGACGTAGACTTCCCTTACGCCAGGGAGAACCAGAAGATCCACGTGGAAGTCAATACAGACGACGGCGGAGCGAACGACGCTTCGACCGTGGTTTACCGCGCTCCGCACACCGGCGATTATTTTCTAGGCACGTCGGCTCGAGGCGGGTACTACCTGTCGGTCGAACAGGCACCGTCTGGGGCGGAGGCCGCTTTCATACCGGCCAGTCCAGTAGTGGAAGGAGAGGCAGAAGGCCCCTTCGGGCCAATGACGGTTTACAAAAGCCAACTGGGAAACTTCTCGATACAGGTTCCCGCGGGGTGGCAGTTCGGGTTGGACGAGAAGCATCAACCCTATGCCGAATACTACGGTGCGTACGGTCCGGCCCGTGAAGAGTTGCACATCGCTTTCGATAACGAGTTCGTTACCGAACTCGGTACGGCGCTAGGGCCGCTCGAGGTAGCTGCCTTCTTCTTCGTCCAGTGGGCAGCCCCCAACCTACATGATGACGAGTTGGTGTCCCGCGAGGTTGTCGAAACCGACCAGGGCATTCAGTCGGAAAGGTTCGTCCTCTCCTACTCCGACCGCATGATGGCCCTGGCGACCTACTACCTGGCCGATAACCGGACGGCAGTGGGCGTCGTCTACTCTTCCCCCGCCGATGACTTCGACAAGCTCAAAGAACTGGCCGAGTACTCTTTCAATACCTTCCGGGTCAATTAGACCACCAGACGTTGAAGGCGGGAATTTCATGAACGCGGATCTGCAAGCGCGCCAACGTCAAACCGCTGCTTGAAAACAGCACGCTCACCGACCAATGGCGGGAACGTCAGGAACTCGACGACCAAACCTACTGGCACCGCCGCACCAAGCCAGGTAGCCAGCCGCCACCGACCACGGGGCGGCCGGTTTCGTTGTCGGCGCCACAATGCCCCGAGTTTCCGCGCCAGAGCCCCCGGACGGCCACCGATGGCGTTGCAGGTGAAAATTCCTAAAACGGCTGGACGCCGTCCAACGTCAACGGCTAGTACTCAATCAATCTTGGAATGGCAGGGATAAAATCGCTGCAGTTTGTGTCTGGCGTCCTGGGTGGTGAACCGCCAGTTGATGGTGGTTCCCTTAGCGTTACGCTCAGTCTCATAGGCGTTGATTGCCCGGTGCAGGGCAAGTTCGTCGGGATTGCGCCCCTGGAGACAAGCCCGGGTCAACACGCTGAATTCAATCTCCGCCATATTCAGCCAGCTGGCGTGTTTGGGCGTGTGGTGAAACTCCAGTCGCTTCACGATGCGCCGCGCCTCAGCAGCCGGAAAGGTCTCGTAAAGAGAAGCCATGCGGTGGGTGTTCAGGTTGTCGAGCACCACCCGTACCCCCGGAGCGTGGGGATAGGCCACATCCACCAGCCAGCGCATCTGGTGGGCGAAGTCCGGCATAGTGCGCCGTTCGGTGATCGCCACGTGGCGCCAGCCCGCCAGAGGCTCGCAGGTCAAGAAGAGATTGCGGGTGCCGCCGCGCCGATACTCGTAGTCCTGGCGTCGCGGTCGTCCCGGTTGGGCGGGCAGCGGCGTGCGGGTATCGGCCAGCAGTTGGGTGGAGGTCTCGTCGAAGCACACCACCGGCCGGTCGGGATTGTTCATAACAGAGTTGTCGGGTTCGGCGTAGCGGTCCAGCACGTCCTCCATGGCCGCCACGAACTCTCCGTTCACCTTGGGAATGCACCACTGCTGCTTCCGCCATGGCTGGAGGATGTTTTTTTGAGCCGCAGCCGCACCGTCTCATACGACAGGCTTTCCACCAACCCCAACTCCACCGCCCGGTCGGCCAGCAACCGCAGGGTCCAGTGGTCATGGCCCTCGGGCGCATCACTGCACGCCAAGGCAATCAGGTAGGTTCGCCACGATCATCCAACTTCCGGTACCGATTGGCTTGAGGATGGTCGTGCAGCACGCCATCCAGTCCCTCCTCAGCGTAGCGCCGTTTGGTGCGTAACACCGTGCGCGGCGACGTGTCCAGCGCTGCCGCCACCTGGCTCGCGCTCCATCCTTCGTCAGTCCGGAGCAAGATGCGCGCCCGAGTGATTACCCGTGCGGAATGCTGGCCGCTTCGGATCAATTGCCGCAGCCGTTCCTGCTCCTCCGATGTCAACTGTACCCTGTATTTCTCCTGAACCATGGCTGCCGCACCTCCTGCACTGTCGTTCCCCAGTCAGTGTAGGCATGTTGCTCCGCATCACCTTACTTACGCCAATACAGATTTGACAGAGTACTAGACTGAAACCAGCCAGAATACGACGACCATGACCTACCGCGAACCTCTCCCAGACAATTGCCCGCCCGACGAAGCCGAGGAAATCACGTCGCCGCGCCTCGTTTACCGCCTGGTGCGCCACAACCCGCCCACCGATGACGACTTCTGGTCGCAACGGGCCGAAGGGCCAGACCGCGTCTTTCGTAACATTAGCGAATGCCAAGCCCGCGGCCTGTCCGTTCGTACCGACCTTGACTCCGCAGTGGAGCTGTTGGGGCTTCGCACGATGCGTGGTAGGATGATTTCCCAAGTCCAATTGGACCACGGCGCCTGACGCATCATGCCAACCGGGGAAGATACCCGCCACAGCACGTGGTGGCCGTTGGCGGACTACGACATACTGACCAACTGCTCCCTGGTGGCGACATGACAACCATCAAGCACACCGAGACCCTCATCTATTACGACGGAGTCCAAGTGTTCGCTGGACAGGATGCCGGTGGCGACCATTACATCGGCGCCATGATCGACACCGTAGGCCACGCCGACCACTACCTGGTGGTGGCCGCCGACCCGGAACCACTGCGTCGTCTATACGCTGGCGAGCTCGACCTCAGAACACTGCTGCTCGAGTCCTCTGCCGACGGCTGGTACACCGCGCTGGTGAATGACGACTTTGAACTGCTGGTATCCTTGGAACCGCAGTCTGGTTCGCTCCTTGAAATGGACTACCTGCCGGAAACCGGAATTCACGTCAGGAAAGCGCCGCCGGCCGACTTGATGCACACCAACCCAGCCGCTGACTAGCGCCGGAGAAATCAAGCCGCAACCGAACGACCTCGGCGCTTGGGAACTCCGAACAGGATCCGCTCCGGCGAGACCAGAACACGCTCCACTCGCAAAGCATCGAAACCGGCTGAGCCGCCCGCAAATGCGAAGGGAACGGAAAAAAGTACCCCGGAGGCGCTGAAACGCGCCCCAGGCCCGTTTCCGGCGAAAACGCGGGGTGTACTGCCGAGCCGTCCCGACAGCAGCAAGCCGCCTCACAGTTGCGCCCAATGGCGCTTCATCGCAACCTCTCGGGTTGAGGAGCGGGTCTCACATCGCCCTCAGACGCTGACACCCGGCCGTGTCAGCGACCCGCCAGCTGCTGACACGATGAAGTCGTCGCACTGGTTCGACGCCGCCGGCCGCCACCGACGACGGGGCGGCCGGTTTTGCTACCAACGCTGGATGCCCGAGTTTCAGCACCAGAGCCGCCCTGACGACCGCCACGGACGTTTTAGGTCCCCCCCCCGCTGACAGGGGTATGTAATGGCTGAAATCGGTTGAGCGAGCAGCTTGGAAGGCGCACCGGGTCTCCGACATCTTCTTGGTGACTAAACCAGAAGCCGGAGGTCCCCCATGCGCCTTCCCAGAGAATGCTATCAGATGCAAAAGACGATCGAAACGCATTTACCGCACCTCTCTCAGCCACAGTTGACCGGCCTGGTCTTGTGGGTCTGCGGGGCTATTCTCGCTGGCAGCGCCTGTCAGAACGCTGTAGCCTCCGCCCTCTCGCCCTGGGGTAGATGGAACAGCCGGCGTCAGTATCTCCGCGAGTGGCTCTACGACGGCAGCGACCGGGCCCGCCCCTGCAAGACCGAACTGGACGTAAGCCTCTGCTTTGCCCCTCTGCTCCGGTGGGTCCTCACCTGGTGGCGTTCCGGCCGCTTGGCCCTGGCTGTTGACCCCACGCTTAAAGGAGACCAGACCACCGCCATCGTCATCAGCGTGGTCTATCGCAGTTGCGCCATTCCGGTGGCTTGGCGCATCCACCGCGCCACCCAGCCCGGCTCCTGGATGGACCCCATTGTGGAACTGCTCCAGGAACTGGCCCCAGCAGTCCCCGAGGAAATGACGGTCATCGTGCTCTGCGACCGGGGCATATCCAGCCCCAAGCTGTGGCAGCAGATACGCGCTCAGGGCTGGCATCCCTATATGCGGTACCGGAAGAACATCACCTTCTGCGCCGACGGCGGCAAACGATTGCCCGCCCGCGCCTTCGTATCCGTTCCCGACACTGCCTGGATCGGCCGCGGCACCGCCTTCGGTCCCCCAACCACCCAGCGCCGTTGCACCCTGCTGGTGGTCTGGTACGCCGAGCAGGAAGAACCCTGGATCATCCTCACCGACCTGCCGCCGGAGGACGCCGGACCCAGTTGGTACGCCCTGCGCTTCTGGATTGAGTTGGGCTTCAAGGCCCTGAAGAGCCTGGGCTGGAAATGGGACAAGACCCGCCGCACCGATCCGGCCCGCGTCTCTCGCCACTGGCTGGTGCTGTCGGTGGCCACCCTCTTGGCCCTGGCTTACGGCACCAGGGTGGAGGACGCCCATGACCGGAGGATTGTCCCAGGCAACTTGCGCACGCCACCCAAAGCGCTGGCTTCCAATCACCGGGACCCTCGTAGTCGTCCGGCGCGCACCGTCAGCGTCATCCGCCACGGCATCGACTGGCTGCGGCGATTGCTGCTCCGGGGAAGGCTCTGGACCCGCGTCTGGCTGCTTCCCGAACCCTGGCCGGAACCCAAGCCCAACCTGGAGATCACCCACCATGCGCCCCAGTAATCGCATCGTACATACCCCTGTAAGCCCCCCCCCGCCAGTCCGGTTGAACACCTGCTGAGAGCCCGCAACGGCTAATCACTGGGCCGCGGAGCACCATCGACAGCAACTTCAGCAAACAACCGAATTCTCTAGGGGGCGTCGTCAAAAGAGTTTGCTCCAGATCATCACTGCCCGGAGTTGGCAAATGGCCAGGTATGACGCCGCTCTCTTGGCATAACGGGTCGCCACTCCGCGCCACTGCTTGAAGTCCAAGAATCCGTTCTCCACCAAGTGCCGCAACTTGTACAGTGCCTGGTCGTAGTCCCGCTTTTCTCTCCGGTTGCTTTTGGGCGGTATCACCGGGTTCATTCCCGATGCCCGAGCGGTGGCTATGATTTCATTGGTGTCATAGGCTTTGTCCGCCAGTAGACACTCCGCCTCTATACCCTCGATCAGGGGCAACGCCAAAGAGCAGTCGGCCACCGTGCCTCCAGTAACCGCCAGCCTTACCGGCATTCCGTGGGAGCCCACCGCCAGGTGCAACTTGCTGTTCAGCCCCCTTTGGTGCGGGCAATAGCCTGATTTCCGCCCCGAGCGCCGGCACTGTGGGGATGGGCCTTGATGTGGCTGGCGTCTATCATCAGCCATTCGAAATCAGGGTCATCCATCACTTCCTCCAACAGTCCGGCCCACACACCCCGGTCCCGCCAGCGGCAGAAGCGGCGGTGGGTGTTCTTCCAGTCTCCGTAGTCCGGGGGCAAATCGCGCCAGGGAGCGCCGGTGCGCAGAACCCAGCAAACGGCGTCGATAAACCGCCGGTTGTCATGGGCCGGCCGACCTCTCTTGCCTGCTCCCCCGGGCAGGTACAGCCTCAGCCGCTCCCAAACACCGTCTGTCATATCGTGGCGCCGGTGCGCTGCCGTCATACTCCCCACCTTCCACACTCTCCCTGTTACCGGCAATTTACCACCCTCTCACTGTTTTGACGACACCCCCTAGGCCGCCCTGATGGCGGCCTTTTGCATGCCAACACCAGTAAGGAGAAAACACCCATGGACGGTGGAACCGATGCACAGAGACAGCAGGGTACTTAGCACAATAAAAGGGTCGTGAAATACCCTTGCCCATAGCCAGAGAGGTAACCTTCGTGAATGCCGATCGCTGCCTTGGAAAACGTGTTGTCCAGCATCGCCCTTTTATGTAGGGGGCTCCCTAGCCACCAGGAAACTGCCGCTTGCGGACTTTGATGCCCACGGGTACCGAAGAAGAGGTTCTCGGCCACTCCTCCCCATTTGGTATTTGGACAACGATAACCCGCTGCTACAGCTCGCTGACGGTAGTCTTGGCCAGACTTGTTGGAATGCTCAAAGTAATCTTTGTCCGCCATGTCTCGGCTGTGTGCACGCGCTATGGTTTGCAGGTTAGGATCCCATACCATCTCACGGATCCCACGCTGACTGCGTTCCTGGTTGATGATGGTGATGATTGCCCTTTCGTGCTGTTCCTCCTGCTGGTCAGAGTTCGCCTCTCGGGTTTGTCTCCCCGTCTCTTGGTCGACCACACGAGTTTGCGCTCTATTTTCCTGACGTTGCGATTGCTCCTCAACGACTTCCACCACAAAGGCGCGGGCTGCTTCGCGCTGGGATTCGAACCGCGAAATCGCAACAACCGCCAGACCAGCCAGCAAAGCCACGAAGACCACCATAAAACCGATTCGAAACGGTCTTTGCCTACGGCGTACAGCGGTGTAGTGATTGCCACCTTTGGGGCGTCTGTGATGAGTGTGAAACGACCAATTGTGAAAGTGGCTATAGGGCATGCTTCGCTTGTCGCAACCCGAGGGCAGTCGCTGCCTATGCTAACAGGGCCGTCTTCCACCGGTAAACGTATTAGGCGTCCGAACGACGGAGACGACGACAGACTGAACCTCGGAGGACGCCATGGCCAGCGAACCAAAGGGAAAAAGATTATTCACCTTTACGACGGGCCGCGCAAACACGCCTAGTAGACGCGACGGTGACGGACAGACACTTAGGTAGCGTTACAGCAGGGGGAACCACCGCCAAATTGATGACACCCGGCCGTGGCGCGAGCACCCCAACGAGTTGCAACATGAAATCGTCGCTGACCAACGGCGACGCCGGCCGCCCTGACCACGGGGCGGCCGGTCTGATGTCCGGCACCGGATCTCGAACCAGCCGCCGACTCATTCCGGCGGGATGATCCCCAGCCTCATGGCGATCATGACCGCCTCCAACCGAGTGGACGCACCCAGCCTGCGCCTCAGGTTCTCGATGTGTTTCCGCACCGTGTACCAACTCACGCCCAGTTCCTCGGCGATGTACTTCGTCTCCCACCCTAACGCCAGGTAGGACAGCACCTCCCGTTGCCGGTCGGTCAAACGCACCTCACGCGGTTCGACTTCGACAGGCTGCCCTTCATTGGATCCAGCGACCTCTCCCGAACGGGGTCCGGAACTCCGGAAATCCGCTCTACGGATCCTTGTTTCGAGGTCTTCCGGACTCTCGCCGAACGCAGGATCCTGACGCATCCGGTCCGACCCTTCCGCATCCGTAAGGGCTTCGTACATTCGGCGCAACTGGTCCTCATCATCCGATCCGGCAACCCTCTCTCTCGGGTCCGGCAAGAAGGTCGTCGGGCGCTCGTAGCGGATTTCATCAGACCCGCGGCCTGCCCCACCGCCCAGCTCAACAAGCCGCTGGACGTCAGCCGCCGCTGCCTCTTCCCCCGAATCGCCGAACACGTACACGAGCAACGGTCCGCTCTGTTCGACGCCCGACACCGCCATCGGCGTCACGACCAACCATTTCCGTTCACCCAGGAGCGCCGCATCCGCAACCTGGCAGACCCGGTACCAGGCCAGCGCGAAGGCTGCGCACCATCAGGCAGCCGTCCTCGCAGTCGTCAGTCAGGGTGTCCCCCGCAATCCCGCGAACGACAGCGGAACAGGTCCGACCCACCACGCCCCGGAGTGTCGCCAAGAATCTCACGAGCGCGGCGGTTCCAGAAAACCACCGTTCGGCCCGCCCCAGCAACCGGACGCTACGTTGTTTCAACCTATTTCGCGAACGTTAGACAATGATTATTCATCACCATTGACCAGTGTTTTTCAATCTTTACTACGGCGCTAATTCCAGTATCCTAACGAACACGGCGGCGTCCCCCATGGATGACCACGCCAGTTCCCGCCGCACAATGCCACCGTCCCGCCAGCCCAAGCGCTTCCGGATAACCACATCCAGACACCGCAATAAATGCCGCCATCGAAACGACGTTACCGTAACCCGCTACGGAGTCCCAGGTCGTGATCGCAGTATCCGCCACCTCCCATGCCGTCGAACGCATGGTCAGCTGGCTCTGTGCCGATGGCTTCACACCGGAAGAGCTGCGCTACGGCGGCATCATCAGCGTCTGGATTCGCTGGATCTGGATCGCCGGCGCCCTGTTCGAAATCAACTACCCGGCTGGATATCAGGACCGCCACTACATCCTCAACACGCTGTACGTTCTGACACCAGCGTTCATCAACGGCTACGTCTATTACCGATTGCGCACCCAAAAATCGGTCTCCGCCAAGTGGCTCCTGACCCTTTCCGCAATGGATATGTGCATGGTCTCCTTCAGCATATTCGTAAGCGGCGGCTTCGACAGCAAGTTCCACCAGGTGTACTACCTGGTCATAGCCATGTTCGCAGTGGTCTTCACATCTTTCAGATTGACCCTCGCCTGGGCCACCATGATGGCGGTTGCGTACATCGCCCTTTGCCTTGCCGCTGGCGACGGACTGGACTTCGCACCCAACGAGGTCAAGGCCCTCGTGACGCGAGTGGTGGCGCTCTACGCCATTGGCTGCGCCGTCAGCTTGATCTCCAGGTACGAGCGTATCCAGCGGCGCAGAGCCGTCGCCCGCGAAACACGAACGCAGCAAGAGCGCATCGCAATGTCCCATGCCATCCACGACACCGTGGGACAGTCCGCCTACATGATCGGCATCGGCATCGACAATGCCAAGGAACTGGCGGGCGCTGCCAACCCGGAGCTCACCGCCAGCCTGGACGCCACCAGGACACTGTCCCAATCGGCCATCTGGTCCCTGCGACATCCCATCGACATCGGCCTGATTTTTGAAGGCCGGGAACTCAGCCCAACGCTGGCCTCCCACGCCGCAACCTTCACTGCCATCACGTCCATTCCGGCCGAGGTCGTGCAGCTGGGCGCCGAACCGCCCCTACCCACCGCCGTAAGGAGTCTCCTGTTTTCGGTGGCCCACAACGCCATGACCAACGCCTTCCGCCACGCCGCCGCCAGCCGCGTCGACATCGTGCTGGACTTCCAAGACCAGCGGCTCTCCATCTCCGTAACCGACGACGGCAAGGGCCTCCCCGAAAACTACGCCAGGATTGGACACGGTTTCCGCAACATGCAGGCGGACGCCCAGCGCATGGGCGGCGCACTCACGGTAATAACCGACGAGACCGGCCAAGGCACCACGGTGACCTGCGCCATACCGGTGAACCACCACCAGGGAGACGGCTGAAGTGGGCGATTCTCACATTACCAGGGTGATGCTCGTGGACGACCACGAGATAGTGCGCGACGGCCTCCGCGAAGCGCTGGAACGCTCGGGCGAGTTCGCAGTGGTCGCCGAGGCCGCCGACGGCGAGACCGCCGTGGCGATGGCGCAGGTGCAGCAGCCTGACGTCATCGTCATGGACCTGTTCATGCCGGTGAAAAACGGCTTCGACGCCTGCCGCGAAATCATGGACTGTTTGCCAGACGCCAAGGTCCTGGTGCTTACGATGTCCAACGAGCAGGATGCCGTCATCCAGTGCATCGCCGCCGGCGCCATCGGCTTTTTGCAGAAAACCCACGGCAGGGCGACTTTCCTGAACACCATTCGCGACGTGGCCGCCGGTGAATACCGCATCCCCAGCGGCGCTTTGAGACGGGTCCTCGCCGGCATCCGTCAGGCCCCGCAGTCGCTCCAGGGTCCCGGCATCGACGAAATCACCCCTCGCGAAAGGGGAATGCTGGCCCTGTTCGTACGGGGCCGCTCCTACGCCGAAATCGCCGCAGCCCGCGGCGTCCAACCGCTCACCACCCGCAACGCCATCTACGGCATCCAGCGCAAGCTGGAGTTCGCCAACAAGCAGGAGTTGGTGGTCTGGGCCGTTCGCCATGGCCTCCTCGACGAAGCCGCCAACCCATGACGCGCCAAGGCGCCGCCGGTCTATTGTCCCGCCACCATCCGCCATTGACCGTGGCAACGCTCCCACACCAACTCCAGAGCCGTTGAGCATCATCATCCCAACGGCCGGATCCTAGGTCGCGCGGAAAGCGCACCGGGATCACACTGACCCATCGGGCTACGGAGGCGAACCCCGCCTCCGTCTTTCTTTGCGCCATTGCACAGCGGCGGGTCAAGCGCAGTCCACCACCCACGGCTGCTATACCAATACCAATGCGCAGTCCACCGAACACGCACTCCGGTAGTTTCTCAACACCCCATGCCCAGCAATCCACCACTAAATAACCTTACTTTCCACATGGATATATCGGACCTAAATAGTTAACATCACCGCCGATGCTACACTTTCGCAGTGGCAATAAACCCTTCACCTGACAGCCGTAAAGCATACTCCGGCGCGAGCAGTCGCGATTACCAACCAGAGAAGTGATTTAAACCAGCCGCGGACGGGACACCCCGTCTTGATACCACGCACCATCCGCTGAAGCCACGCCCTTGACCGACCCTCCATGAGAAGCGCTGCTCGCAACGCCAACCAAGACGAACTGGTGGCGAACCACAGTGCGGCGGAGACGCACCAGGACGGGCGCTACCCCGCCGCATCGGAACCACAACCCGGAGTCCACCATGTCGATACATCAACTGCTGATCGTTCGCAAAAGCCCCGAGACACGCTCGACCTCCCTCCATTGGGCCATCGCAACCGCCCTGCTGATTGCAGTCGCGGTGGCCATCATCTGGCCTATGTCCAACGCCGCGGCGGACACCGCCGAAAACGCCATAACTGGGCGCTCGGCAATCGGACCCAGAGCCCTCGCCGACGCCGTCTCGCCGCCCATCAACGGGCACAGCAATCCGCCCGCTTCGGTCAACCCTCAAGCCTCCAACGACGCCACCCTCTCTGCCCTCACCATCAGTCCGAAGAACATCATCGGGTTCGCGTCAGACCGCCATTCCTATGAGGTCGGCGTGGCCAGCACCGTGACCCAGGCGACCGTCACGGCGACCCCGAACGACCCGGGCGCCAGCGTCAGCTACAGCGGCACCGACGCCGATTCCAACACAGCCGGCCACCAGGTGGACCTCTCCGCCGGACGAAACACCGTCACCGTCACGGTAACCGCCGAGGACACCAGCACCACCAAGACCTACACGGTCAACGTCAACCAGGGCGTCACCGACCCACTCGGCTGGAAGGCGTCCGACGACCTGGACGGGCTTATCGCAAAGGGCAACGAGTTCCCCACGGGCATCTGGTCCAACGGCACCACCATGTGGGTGGTCGATAGTGGGGACGCCAAGCTCTACGCCTACAACCTGGACACCAAGCAGCGAGACGCCGACAAGGACTTCGACACCCTGATCGCAGACAACAACCCCAGCCCAAGCGGCATCTGGTCCAACGGCACCACCATGTGGGTAGCCGATATTGGGGACGACAAGCTCTACGCCGACCGGATGTCCGACAAGGCCCGTGACGCCAGCAAGGACTTCGATACCCTTTCGGCTGCTGGCAACAACACTCCGGTCGGCATCTGGTCCAACGGCACCACCATGTGGGTAGCCGATACTGAGGACGACAAGCTCTACGCCTACCGGATGTCCGACAAGGGCCGCGATGCCGGCAGGGACTTCAACACCCTGATCGCAGCCGGCAACGGCACCCCAACAGGCATCTGGTCCAACGGCACCACCATGTGGGTAGGCGATAGTGAGGACGACAAGCTCTACTCCTACAACACGCCGCCCCCCAGCGACGACGCCACACTCAGCGCTCTCACGCTAAGCCCTAAGGACATCATCGGGTTCGCCTCAGACCGGGACTCATACGAAGTTGGCGTGGCCAGCACGGTCTCGCAGGTCACGGTGGCAGCCACCGCCAACTACGCGGGGGCCAGCGTCGTGATCACACCTGCCGACGCCGACAGCGTAACCACCGGCCACCAGGTGGCCCTCTCGGGAGGCAGGAACACCGTCACCATTACGGTTACGGCCGAGGACACCACCACCACAGCGTAGTACACCGTCAACGTCAACCAGGGCGTCACCGCCGGCTTCGGCTGGAAGGCCGACGACGATTTCGACGGGCTGAAAGCGGCGCAAAATCAACGCCCTGCCGGCATCTGGTCCAACGGCGCCACCATGTGGGTGGCCGATACAACCGACGCTAAGCTCTACGCCTACCGGATGTCCGACAAGGAGCGAGACGCCGGCAAGGACTTCAACACCCTGATCGAAGCCGGCAACTCCGTCCCAACAGGCATCTGGTCCAACGGCGCCACCATGTGGGTGGCCGATAGTGACAAAGACAAGCTCTACGCCTACAACCTGGACACCAAGGCCAGCGATGCCGGCAAGGACTTCGATACCCTTTCGGCTGCTGGTAACAACAACCCGGTCGGCATCTGGTCCAACGGCGCCACCATGTGGGTGGCCGACCGGAGCGACGATAAGCTCTACGCCTACCGGATGTCCGACAAGGCCCGCGATACCAGCAAGGACTTCGATACCCTTTCGGCTGCTGGCAACACCGACCCGCGCGGCATTTGGTCCAACGGCGCCACCATGTGGGTAGCCGATAGTGGGGACGACAAGCCCTACGCCTACAACCTGGACACCAAGGCCCGCGATGCCAGCAGGGACTTCAACACGCTCGTCGGAGCGGGCAATAACGGCCCGGTCGGCATCTGGTCCGACGGCGCCACCATGTGGGTGGCTGACGAGGGCGACGATAAGCTCTACTCCTACAACATGCCGCCCACAAGTTCCCCATACGGTTACCCCATACACGCCCGGCTTAACGTGGGCCAGGATTGGGCCCGCTACATAGTCGACGCCCACACACTGCCCTGCCGCCAGTGTCTCGTCGGCCACGCATTCATCGTCAATCTCGAGAACAACCGGGTCTACCTTGTCGAAGTCGACACCGACCTGGACAGCAAAGACCCCCGCCTCAACACGGTGCAAGTAATGGACTTCGAGGGCTGGAACCTCCACAACGGCACCATGCGCAACGACCAGTTGGGTGCCTGACACTGGCTACCAACACACCGGCGGGCAGACCAACGTCATCGTCGACACCCGGCACTGGGCGATTGGCGGCGGCGACTTCTTCGTCTACACGGGGGCCAGCAACGGATACGACGAGGCCTCCGAATCATACCGGATCCGCGTCCGCGACGTCACCGGCGGATCAGTGCGAGCCGCGTCAGGGACCGTGCGAGCCACGTCAGGGACCGTGCAGGCAGTCGAACCCCGACCACTGGCAGCAGCATTCGCGCCCCCTACCCTCGACAGCCACGGAGGCTCCGCCTTCACCATGTGGCTCGGTTTCACCGAGGAGGTCCAGATCACCGAGAAAACTCTCCGGGCTGCCCTGTCCGTCAGCGGCGGCCAGCTCACGAGCGTAGCGCAGAGAGACGCGGGCTATAACCGGAACTGGAACGTGACCATCACGCCCCACGAGTTCCAAACGGTCACGATCACCATGCCGGCAACCAGCGACTGCGGCGCCGCCAACGCCATCTGCACGGAGGGCGGCAAACGCCTCTCCGGAGCCCTCACCCTGGTCGTACCCCACTACACCATTCCGCGCGTCACCGGCGCAACGGTGGAAGGCGGGCCCGGAGACAACGGCGCCTGGGATACGGACGAGACCGCCACCTTTGCGGTGCAGTTCAACAAGGCAGTCACTGTCTCCGGCCTTCCCGACAACGCGCCGACGCTGGGCATTCTTGTCGGCGGCACGCGCCGCCAGGCCGAATTCACCGGCGGCTCCGGCAGCGACACGTTGACGTTCAGCCACCGGGTGACCTCGGACGACGCCGGCACAACCAGCATCGAAGTGGTCGACAACGGCATCGCCCTGGACGAAACCGGGATTGCCGACAGCCATAGCCAAGCCGCCGTGCTCACATTCGATTACTACACCTACCTGAGCACGACCGCGCCGCCCATCAGGGCACTCTTCAGAAGCCTGCCAGCCAGCCAGCCACGGGAGTCCAGCTTCACGTTCGAACTCGCGTTCAGCGAGGAGCCCACCGGCCTCAGCTACCTGACCCTCCGGGGCAACGATGAAAACCCCGGCGTACTCTCGGTCGCGAACGGTGAGATCGACGCCGTGCGACGCCTCGAATCCGGCGAGAGCCGGCGCTGGGAGGTCACCATCACCCCCAGCGGCGCAGACCCGGTCACCATCACGCTTCCAGCCAACGGCGACTGCGCCGCCACAGGTGCGATCTGCAAGAACGCCCGCCCGCTCGCTGCCCCCGTAACAGCCACCGTACCGGCGCAGGACACGGCCGCCACCGGCCAGCCCACCATCAGCGGGACGGCGCAAGTGGGGCAAACGCTGACGGTGGACACGTCGGGAATAGCCGACGGAGATGGGTTGACCAATGCGTCGTACGCCGGCACTTGGTTTGCAAAGGAACCCGATGCCACCTCGCCGGGAGGCTATCTCCGGGCTCTGCTGGGTGCTGGCTCTGACCTGAGCTTCACGGTGTCGCGCCGCGACGTGGGCCTGACCCTCCAGATTGGAGTGCGCTTCACTGACGACGCGGGCAATGAGGAGTCGCTGACCAGCGCTAAGACGGCGGTAGTCGCGGCAACATCCCCGGCTGCGCCAGAGAATTTTGCCGCCTCAGTGACCAATTCCGGGGACCTGAACCTGTCGTGGAAAGCGCCCACGTGGGACTTATCGGGTGAGATTCGCGGAGAGCCGACCTGGGGCGACGGTGGCTCTCCCATCAGCGGATACGCAGTGCAGTGGAAGGAGGCGTCGGATAGTTGGGACACAGAAGCGGATGTTTCCGAAGCAACTGTGACCGGAACGGCTCACACCATCCAGGGCCTTACCAGCGGGACGGAGTACACAACGAGGGTCATCGCCGTTAACAGTGTTGGGCGCGGCGCTCCGTCGGGCGAAGCTACCGTCACTGCGAATAGGCTCCCGACGGGCACCCCGACAATCAGCGGGACGGCGCAGGTGGGTGAGCGGTTGACGGCGGACACGTCCGGCATCGCCGACGCCGACGGGCTGAACGACGTGGCCTACGGATACCAGTGGCTCGCCGACGACGCGGAGATTGCCGGGGCGACCGGCACAGCTACACCCTGGCGGAGGCCGACGAGGGCAAGACCATCAGGGTGAAGGTGTCCTTCACCGATGACTCGGGTAACAGCGAGACGCTGACCAGCGTGGCGACCGCCGAGGTCGAGGCCGCCCCCCTGACTGCTGAAATGCGGAACGTGCCGGAGAGCCACAACGGCCAGAACACCTTCACCTTACGCATACTCTTCAGCGAACCGGTAACAGTTGGCTACCAGGCGTTGAAGGAAGATTCCTTTGAAATATCCAATGGAACGATAACGAGAGCCAGGCGGGTCAACGGCAGGAACGACCTTCGCCAGTTCACTGTGCGTCCATCCTCAAATCGCGACGTCGTCATTGTGCTTCCAGCAGATCGTCCCTGCGACGACGAGGGGGCAATCTGCACGAGCGACGGCAAGCGTCTGTCCAATCGCCTTAAGTTGACAGTTCCAGGGCCGGCGGCGGCTAACGCGCCGGCGACAGGAGCACCGACAATCAGTGGAACGGCCCAAGTCGGACAAACTCTGACCGCAACGACCTCCAACATCGCGGACTCCGACGGGCTCGTGAACGCCGTCTACGGCTACCAGTGGGTGCGAAACGACGGGGGAACGGACGCAGAGATTCAGGGCGCGACGGGCTCGATCTACACGCTTGACGCCGCCGACGAGGGCAAGACCGTCAAGGTTCGGGTGAGCTTCACCGACGACGCGGGCAACGAGGAGACGCTGACTAGTGCGGGGACGGCGGCGGTGGAGGCCAGACCCAACAGCCCCGCCACCGGCGTTCCGACCATCAGCGGGACGGCCCAGGTGGGAAAGACGCTGACGGCGGACACCTCCGGCATCGCCGACGACAACGGGCTGACGGGCGTGTCCTACTCCTACCAGTGGACGCGCTCGGACACCAGCATCAGCGGCGCGACCGGAGCCACCTACACGGTGGTCAGGGCCGACGGCGGCCACAACCTCAAGGTAACGGTCTCGTTCACCGACGACGACGGCTACGATGAGAGCGTCACCAGCGCGGCGGTCGAGATCCCACGACCGCCGCTCACCGCCGAGCTCATCAGGACGAACGGCACGCCGGCCAACCACGACGGCTCCAGCACGTTCACGGTCCAGCTGGACTTCAGCGAGAGCTTCGACATCAGCTACACGACCGTCCGGGACCACGCGCTGGCCGTCACAGGCGGCACGGTCCTGAATGCCGCGCGGGTGAACCGCACCGGCGACGAGCGCAGCCGGCGCTGGAGCATCACGGTCAGGCCAGACGGCAATGACGACGTTCAGCTGGCGCTGACGCCGACGACCGACTGCAGCGCAGAGGACGCGATCTGCACGCCGGACGGCCGGATGCTGTCCAGCAGCCTGAGCATGACCATCGCGGGGTCTCCGTAGTCGTCATGACGACATGTCCGCCCACGCAGTACCAGAAACCTGCCGCCGGTCGACCCGGCGGCAGGGGCTGGTCCAACCACCTCCGCATCGAGGAATAAAACTGGACCGCCGCCGACAATTGCGAACCGATGATCCAACCTGCCCTATTGGGTACGCCGGAGCAGATCACTGATGAGTTATGAGCGCAGCAGACGTGGCATACCCCATCCGTGAAGTCATGGCAACCCTTGACGCGTACTCCGGGTGGCTGTCCGCCGACAAGAACCGGATGCGGTGCGCCGTCATCGACCCGACCCTCTATCTCTCGGCTGGCGCGCCTGGATTACGTCGGAATGCCAAGCCAACGCGAGGCTGGGTCGGGGCGGCCAGGTGGACTACGCGCTTTTTGATGATGGCGGCCACATTGCCACCGTCATCACGGTCGGAACATCCAAGCCGAGAAGGCAATACGACCGTCAGCGGTGGGGCCTTTCACTCATACAAGAGTTTTCCATACTGGTTGGCCGAGTTCGAGGAGGCCGAGTACGACTTTTCTCGCACCCCGATGAGCGCGACCATATCGGTCACGGCCACCTGCTGTGACAGCACCGCGGTCATCACGGATGAGAGCGCCTACCCGTTCACCCTGCAGCGCCCATGGGAAGCGCCGCCACCGGTCCGGAGCGCTCTCGCCGGCAACCAGCGATTCGTGGCCAACAGGCCCGCTCTGCACAAGACGGTAACAACAGACCACACATCAGGAACCAGGAGCTAAGAGCGTGTCAGCCATCTTCACCACCAGCGGGTTTTCCATCGGTGCAGTCGCCGCGGCGCTGGTCGCCATCCTCGCAGCATTGCTGATGTCGTTGCCGCCGGCGGTCTTCGCCCAGACCCCGTCGAACGACGCCACCCTCAGCGCCCTCACGGTAAGCCCCCAGAACATCATCGGGTTCGCATCGGACCGCTACTCATACGAGGTCGGCGTCGCCAGCACGGTCACGCAGGTCACGGTGGCAGCCACCAAAAACGACGCGGGGGCCAGCGTCGAGATCACACCGGGCGACACCGACAGCGTAACCGCCGGCCACCAGGTGACCCTTTCGGCAGGCAGGAACACCGTGACCATTACGGTTACGGCAGAGGACAGCAGCACCCAGGAGTACACCGTCAACGTCAACCAGGGCGTCACCGACCCCTTCGGCTGGAAGGCGTCCGAGGGCCTGGACGGGCTGATCGCGGCGCAAAATGAAAACCCTTCCGGCATGTGGTCCAACGGCACCACCATGTGGTTAACCGATAATGGGGACGACAAGATCTACGCCTACCGGATGTCCGACAAGGCCCGCGATGCCAGCAAGGACTTCAACACCCTGAGCGCGGCCGGCAACAACAACCCGAGCAGCATCTGGTCCAACGGCGCCACCATGTGGGTGGCCGACGGGTTCGACGATAAGCTCCACTCCTACAACATGCCGGCCAGAATTGCCCCATACGGGTACCCCATACAGGCCCAGCTTAACGTGGGCCAGGATTTGGTCGGCTACATGGTCGACACCCACACACGGCCCTGCCGCCAGTGTTTCTTCGGCCAGGCATTCGTCGTCAATTTCGAGAACAACCGGGTCTACCTTGTCGAAGTCGACACCGCCCTGGACAGCAAAGACCCCCGCCTCAACACGGTGCAGGTAATGGACTTCGAGGGCTGGAACCTCCACAACGGCACCAAGCGCCAGGACCGGTTTTTTCTGCCTGGCATTGGCTACCACTACTCCGGCGGGCAGACCAACACCATCGTCGACACCCGGCACTGGGCGATTGGCGGCGGCGACTTCTTCGTCTACACGCGGGTCAGCAACGGATACGACGAGGCCTCCGAAGAATACCGGATCCGCGTCCGCGGCGTCACCGGCGGATCAGTGCGAGCCGCGTCAGGGACCGTGCGAGCAGTCGAAGAACCCCAACCACTGGCAGCAGCATTCGCGCCCCCTCTCCCCGACAGCCACGGAGGCTCCGCCTTCACCATGTGGCTCGGCTTCACCGAGGAGGTCCAGATCACCGAGAAAACTCTCCGGGCTGCCCTGTCCGTCAGCGGCGGCCAGCTCACGAGCGTAGCGCAGAGAGACGCGGGCTATAACCGGAGTGGATTGGGGCTAAGCCTGTGAATGTAACTAAAGCGCATGTGAACTGCCGGAACTACGGTTAGAGAGGGATATTCTCTAGGGCCAGAGCCGCCACCGCAACGGCAACCCTGGGCGGCTTGTAGGAGACTGGATATGGGCACAACGAAGCGGTTCGGGGTTTCCCGAGCGACCATCACCATGATGATTGTCGTGACACTGTCGCTGGCGATCCTGCTGGTATCGCCTGGGAACAGCCCCATGTTTCCCGTTGGCACGGCGTCGGCCCACGATGCTCCCAACAACATCTGTGACCGTCCGCAGGTGGTGCAGGACGCGATTCGCACCGCACTTGATAAGACGCATCTGAGCTGTGAACAGGTGACAGTTCACAGCTCAGATTTCGTAACAATCACCCAACTGAGGATCACGGGAATACAGCTGACCACGTTGCAAAGCGGGTCGTTCTATGGACTCACCGGTCTGAGGAGGCTGGAAATCAGCAGCTGTGGTTTGGACGAACTGCCAGAAGATATCTTCGATGGCCTGAGCAACCTGGAACGCCTGGACCTGTCGTCCAACGACCTGGAGGAGTTGCCAGAGGACATTTTCGATGGCCTAGGGAACCTGAAAAAACTTCACCTAAACAACAATGAACTTACGGCACTGCACCAGGACGTGTTCGATGGCCTGAGCAGCCTGGAGGTCCTGGGCCTGTCATCCAACGACCTGACCGCGCTGCCCGCTGATGTGTTTGAGGACCTGGACAGCCTGGAGAGCCTGGGCTTGGCACAGAACGAACTGGGAACACTTCCCATCAATGTGTTCGAAGACATCGCGGCGACCCTGTCTGGTCTGAGTGTGGGGTACAACGACCTGGCGCTTGGTGAGCTGCCGAGCGATTTCTTCGCCTCCTTCACCAACCTTACAATCCTGGGTCTTGAGGGCATTGGTAAAGACTGGCAAAGGGACACTGAAGGCACAATGACGTCGCTTGCCTATGATTGGTTCGACGACCTCTCCAACTTGGAAAGACTGTATTTGGCCAATAACGAACTGAGTTCACTGTCCGGAGACACGTTTGGTGGCTTCTCCAACTTGGAACTACTGGATTTGTCCAGTAACGAACTGAGTTCACTGTCCGGAGACACGTTTGGTGGCTTCTCCAACTTGGAACTACTGGATTTGTCCAGTAACGAACTGAGTTCACTGCCCGAAGACACGTTCGATGGCTTCTCCAACTTGGAACTACTGCTTCTGGGTCACAATGATCTGACTGAATTGTCCGCCGACTTGCTGGAAGACCTGACAAACTTGGTACATCTGGAGTTGCAGAACAACCAACTGACGGCACTGCCCGACGGGCTGTTCAAAGGACTTTCCAACCTTTGCAACGTGGATCTGTTTACCAATCCCGGAGCGCCGTTTACCCTTACGGCGGAACTCGAGAAGAGCGGCAACGACGGAATTGTTGTCAAGGTTGCTGAGGGCGCTCCGTACACCATGGACGTCACGTTGTCGGCCGAGGGTGGCACTCTATCAGAAACCTCCTGGACCATCCCGGCCGGGAGCGTTCAAAGCGAGGTTATCACCGTCACCCACAGCGGTTCCGACGTGGCCACTATCAGCGTTGCCTCGGCCGCGTTTCCCGTCAGAAGAAGCATGGGTGGCCCCTTGCCTGGGTATTTGAGTGGAACCCCAAGAGGTACTCTCGCAGGTACTGGCAGCAGCCTGACCCTTTCTGCTCCGTCGGATGGGGAAAGTCCCAATACCCCCGCGACAGGTGTTCCGACCATCGGTGGAACGGCGCAGGTTGGACAGACACTGACGGCGGACACGTCTGGAATCTCCGAGGCTGACGGTTTGGACAACGTAGCCTACAATTACCAGTGGCTGTCCAATAGGGACACCGAAATTAACGGGGCGACGAGTTCCACCTACACGCTCCAGGCATCCGACAACGGCAAGGTCATCAAGGTTCGGGTCACCTTCACCGACGACGCGGGCAACGAGGAGACGTTGACCAGCACGGCGACGGCTGCGGTGGCGGCAGCGCCGCCGACCAATAACACCGCCACGGGCGCGCCCACCATCAGCGGAACGGTGAAGGTGGGCGAGACCCTCACGGCGGACACCACCGGCATCTCCGACCAGGACGGATTGGACAACGTCCAGTTCGACTACCAGTGGCTGGCCGACGACACGGCCGTAAGCGGCGCTACCGCCTCCACCTACACCCTGGTGGCCGCCGACGAGGGCAAGACCGTCAAGGTGAAGGTCAGCTTCACCGACGACCAGAGCAACGACGAGTCCCGTACCAGCGCGGCGACGGCTGCGGTGGCGGCCGCCGCTGGGCCGGCTGCCCTGACCGCCGAGTTCAAGGAAGTACCCGATAGCCACGACGGTTCCAACACCTTCACCTTCGAGCTGCGGTTCAGTGAGGAGTTCCCCGTGAGCTACCTGACCCTGAAGGACGATGCCTTCACGGTGGACGGGGGTGAAGTGACGAAGGCCCGGCGGTTGGACCAGGACAGCGACACCCCCAACATCCGCTGGGAGATCACGGTGAGCCCGATTGGGGACGGCGACGTTACCATCACCCTGCCGGAGACCACCGACTGTGCCGACGAGGGAGCCATCTGCACGGAGGACGACCGGATGCTGTCCCAAGGAGACACCGCAACCGTACCTGGTCCTGGGGCGGTGAACTCTCCGGCCACCGGCACTCCGCCATCAGCGGAACGGTGCATGTGGAGGAGACGCTGACGGCGGACACCACCGGCATCTCAGACCAGGATGGACTGGACAACGCGCAGTTCTACTACCAGTGGCTGGCCGACGACACCGAAATCGACGGGGCGACGAGCTCCACCTACACGCTCCAGGCATCCGACGCCAACAGGGCCATCAAGGTGAGGGTCACCTTCACTGACGACGCAGGCAACGAGGAGTCCCTGACCAGCGAGGCGACCGGCGCGGTGGCACCGAACGTCCCCGCAACTGGAGCGCCCGCCATCACGGGCACGGTAGAGGTGGGAGAGACCCTCACCGTGGACACGTCAGGTATCGAGGACGTAGATGGCCTCGACAACGTTTCCTTCAGCTACCAGTGGATTCGCAGCGATGGCCCTACTCTCGGTTGGAGCGGTGAGACCCCGTTCACCAGTGGTGATGTCAATAACCCCAAAGCCACACGGAACCCTAATGGCTGGGACATCGAGGGCGCGACGGGTGCCACCTACAATGTTACAGCCGCCGACGTGGACAAGGCCATCAAGTTGCGGGTGGACTTTACCGACGACGCGGGTAACGTGGAATCGCTGACTAGCTCTACCACTGTCGCCGTCCCAACTGAGGTTGAGTTTACCTTCAGCGTTGAGGGGACAACTGTTACCTGCGATTCCTGGAACGTTCACACAATAAACATACCTTATAAGGAGTGTGACGACCCTTCTTCCACTGAGCAGGGGACAAGCGGGGAAATTGAGGTGGAGCTTGCAATCGCGAAGTCGCCAAGCAGCCAGTTGTACAAGTTCGGTTTCCACATTTACCAAATGGAAGATAGTCTCGGCCGCTATAACACCGTCAGGGCTAATGACCTCTGCCTGGGTCCCGGACTGGCTGATAGCGTTTCGATAGAAGCCACTCCCGACGACGGGACCGGTCCCTTCACGTTCACCGACGCAGGAACGATATTCGAGTTGTGCCCCGCAGGGACGTATCAACTGTTTGTACCCTGGTACAGGTATGACTACACGGAACAAGAGTACGAGTATGCCGGGACCTTTAGAAGGTACTTCTTCATCAACGGAAATGATGAAGTAGACACATCCATCGAGCAAGTGCAATCCATAACGGCTTTATATCCCGATCCGCCTGCTTCCCACGACGATGTGCAGATTGAGGCTACCAAAGAGTCGAAAGTTTTGAATCGAGAACTCGCAACGTTTTCTCTGACCATTGATGGGCTGGTTCCCGACTCCGATACCGAGACGACTGACTATGTCGTGAGAGTCCGGATAATCGGCGACGGTGGGCCGGGTAAGACAGTTCCGTGGTGTCACGTAGGAAATGTGGGGTACAGTTATCTTCTCAAGACCGTGCCGGAGGATGGCGGGTGGGCAATGGAGGCCCACGTCTTAGGAAGCTGCATTTCACATTGGTGGCCGGACACGTTGCAAATTGAACTGTTCAACGGTTCGTACGAGTATATCTCGGGCAAGGATATCGTGTTCCTTCCACGATCCAACAGCCCGGCCACCGGAGAGCCCACCATCAGCGGCACGGTGCAGGTGGGGGAGATACTGACCGCGGACACGTCGGGAATCGCCGACCAGGACGAGCTGGACAGCGCCACTTTCAGCTACCAGTGGCTTTCGAGCCGGGACACGGCAATCCAGGGCGCGACAGGCTCCACATATACCCTCGTCTCCACGGACGTGGGCAAGATCATCAAGGTGCGCGTGAGCTTCACCGATGACGAGGGCAACGAGTAATCCCTGACCAGTGCTCCCACGGCAGCGGTGGTGGCCGGATCCAACAGCCCGGCCACCGGGCAGCCGGGCATCAGCGGTACGGCTGAAGTGGGAGAGACGCTGACGGCGGAGACCTCGGCCATCGAGGACGCCGACGGGCTGGACAACGTGGCCTACAAGTACCAGTGGCTCGCCGCCGACGCGGAGATTGCCGGGGCGACCAGCAGCAGCTACACCCTGGCGGAGGCCGACGAGGGCAAGACCATCAGGGTGCGGTTGTCCTTCACCGACGATGCCGAGAACCAGGAATCGCTGACCAGCGAGGCGACAGAAACGGTGAGCGTGTCGGAATCACACGACCGGCCCCACAATCTCCAGGCCACCGTGGCGGAGGGAGCCATCACCCTGACCTGGCAGGACCCCGATACGCACCCCAGCCACGGCTTGTACCATATCCTCCGCCACCGACCCGAACTGGGGGAAGACAAGTCCTTGGTCTATGTGGAGTACACCCCCAGCACTGACCGGACCTTCACCGACAGCGCGGTAGAACCGGGGGTCCTGTACGTCTATGCGGTGAAAGCGATGAAGGATTACTTCGGCTTCCTGGGGCCAGCGTCGGACCCCGTGGAGGTGCGGATGCCTACGGGCGAAGGTGGGGAGACTCCAAACAGTCCAGCCACGGGCGCGCCCACCGTTACCGGCACGGCCCAGGTGGGCGAGACGTTGACGGCGGACACTTCCGGCATCGCCGACCAGGATGGGCTGGACAACGCCAGCTTCGCCTACCAGTGGCTGGCCGACGACTCGGACATCGCCGGGGCGACGGACTCGACCTACACGCTCACGCCGGACGACCTGGGCAAGAGGGTCAAGGTGCGCGTCACCCTCACCGACGATAGGGGCAACTCAGAGACGCTGACCAGCGCGGCGACCGACGAGGTGGAGGCCCGCCCCAACAGCCCGGCCACGGGACAGCCCACCATCAGCGGGACGGCGCAGGTGGGGGAGACCCTGACGGCGGATACGTCAGGCATCTCGGACCCCGACGGACTGGAAAGCGCCAGATTCATCTACAGCTGGTCCGCCAGCGACAACAGCGAGATAGGCCTCTCTCTGGGGGGAGGCAATCTCCCTACTTACGTGGTCCAGTCCAGCAGCGAGGGGATGAACATTGGGGTTGGGGTCGGATTCACCGACGACGCTGGCAACCACGAAGACCTGAGCAGTGAATACACCGCGGCGGTGACAGCGGCAGCAAACCCCAGGGTACCGGAAGCGCCTAAGAGGGTGTCTAAAAATGGGGAATGCGGGCCAGTCTGCGCAGGGTGAGGCCGGTCATTGCGATGTAAATCCAAGTTTCGGTGGTTTCACACAACGCTTCGTAGTCCTTGCTCAACCGCCGTTGCAGGTTCAGCCCACCAAAGGTGCGTTCCACCACCCACCTCCGGGGCAGCACCTGAAAAGTATGTTGCTGTGGTGGACGCCGCACCAACTCCAGGGTCCAGCCGCCCACCGTCCTGGCCCACTCTACCAATTTGCCGCCGTAGGCCCCATCCGCCCAGATCAGCTGTAGTCGAGGGAACCGCCCCAACAGTCGGGTCAGCACCAGCCGGGCGCCGTCCCGGTCCTGTATATCGGCAGGGTGCACTGCCACCGCCAGCGGCAGCCCCAGGGTATCCACCACGATGTGGCGCTTGCGCCCCTTCACCTTCTTGCCAGCGTCGTAGCCTCTGGGCCCCCTTTTTCACTGGTCTTCACCGATTGGCTATCGATGATGTTGGCTATCGATGATGGCTGCGCTGGGACTGGCCTGGCGACCCTGGGTCTGCCGCACCATGGCGTGCAGGGTGTCATGTGCCCGTTGCCATCACGACGCCAGGTGCGAAAGTAATGGAACACGGTGCGCCACGGCGGCAGGTCATGGGGCAGCATCCGCCAGGAGCATCCAGTGCGCAGCACGTAGCGGATGGCGTTGACGATCTCCCGCCGGGGGTACGTAATCGGCCGGCCGCCCGGTTTGGGGGGTGGTAACAGGGGCTCGAGCAGTTGCCATTCTCGGTCGCTGAGGTCGCTGGGATACGCTGGTCGTTTCATACCCCAACGTTACGACCAACGCTCTTATCATGCCTGGATACCTCTACCCCAATCTCAACCTTTTTAGACACCCTCTTAGCATCGCCGAATAGATCCACCCTTGAGTGTCTCGCCGCAGGGCAGCGGAGAACTGGAGGTGACTTGGTTTATGCCCTTTTATCCCTATGGCGATGGCGGCTCGGCGATCACCAGCCGCAAGGTGCAGTGGAAGGAAGCATCAGGCAGTTGGGACAACGATGCTGATGTATCCGAGGAAGTGGTTCTCGGACATTGTTGGGTCTGCCGGTACACTATTACCGGATTGACCAATGGAGTCGCTTACACTGTACGGGTCTTCGTCACCAACGCCATTGGCGACAGCCCTCCATCCGACGAACTCACGTCTACACCGACCGACGGAACGGCGCTCACGCTATCCGGAATCACAAGGACGAATTACCCGGAGGACGAAAGTCTTCCGGTGGCTGTCTACCCGGTAACCGGAGCGCAAGGCGAAATTACCTGGTCGCTGTCCGGCGATGACGGCGATGAGTTTTCCATCAGCACGGGCGGTCATTTGAGATTCAAATCATTGCCCAGCTTCGAGAATCCGACAGACGCGGATGGGGACAACCAGTACCGAGTGACGGTACAGGCTTCCGATGGCACAAACACAGCGACCTTACAGGTAGTTGTGGTAGTCAACTCCCGTGGTCGGCCCATCATCAACGGGAATGCGCAAGTGGGCCAGATGCTGACAGCGGATACGTCGGGTATAACCGACGCCGACGGGCTGTACAACCCCAATTTCACATACCAATGGATTGCCAATGACGGAAATACGGACAGCGAGATAGCGGGCGCGACCGCCTCCACCTACACCCTGACCGACTCGGAAGAGGGCAAGACCATCAAGGTGCGTGTGTCCTTCACCGACTACTTCGGTTACCCCGGTAATGAGGAATCGCTGACCAGCGCCGCGACGGCGGCGGTTCAGCCAGAGGCCAATTTTCCGGCCACCGGCGTTCCGACCATCAGCGGGACGGCGCAGATGGGCGAGACCCTCACCGCTTCGACGAGCGGCATCACCGACGCCGACGGGCTGAGCAACGTGGCCTACAGATACCAGTGGTTATCCAGTAGGGATACGGAAATCGACGGAGCAACAGATTCTACCTACACCCTGGCGGAGGCTGTCCCGCGTCAACTAAATATGCCGAATTATCGTCGCTTAGTTTTGCCGGTTCACCTCCTCTACCTGGCCCCGTTGCTGGGCGGCGTCGGTGCGGTAGCTGGGCACGGCAAACTCCAGTATCACGGAGTGGTGCACCACCCGGTCGATGGCCGCGGCGGTGGCCATGGGGTTGGCGAAGCTGCGCTCCCACTCCGAGAAGACCAGGTTGGACGTGATGCCCAACGACCTCCGTTCGTAGCGTTCGGCGATGAGGGTGAAGAGGACCTCAGACTCCTCGGCGCCCTGGGGCAGGTAGCCCAGATCGTCCAGGAGCAGGAAGTCGAAGTTGTCCAGCCTCCGCAGCCGGCGAGGCAGGTCGAAGTCGCGCTTGGCGGCCAGCAAATCCTGCACCAGGCGGTAGGCTGGGGCGAAGAGGACGGAGCAGCCGGCTTCCACCAGGCGGTGGCCCAGGGCGCAGAGCGCGTGGGTCTTGCCGGTGCCGGGAAGTCCGAAGGCCAGCACGTTGACGCCGCTATCTACGAAGCTGCCCTGGGCCAGGTGATCCAGTTGCTGTCTGAGCGCCAGGGGCATCCGGTGGTGCTCGAAGGTCTCCCAGGTCTTGCCCGCGGGCAGCCGGGACGCCTGACGCAGCCGATCGATGCGCCGGTGGCGGCGATCCTCGGCTTCCTGCTCCAGCACCTCCAGGAAGGTGGGCAGGGCATCGCCGTGGCCCGCGGCGGTGAAACGGGCCACCGACTGGGCACCCATGGTGGGCAGCTTGAATTGGTGGCACAACTGGCCGATGCGCTCCGGTATGACGCTGGTGTCGGTGTCCATCATCCGCACACCTCCACTTCTACCAAGCTGCCCGTGAGGAGGCGGTCGTGTCATTTTCCAAGGTCATTGACCCGACATTTCCACGGGCATTGACCCACCCTGGGAGTGCGGTGATTTGATAAATATCAGGTTGCTGTTGGTCGGTCAATCACCTCCTTGGACGCCCGCCAGCGCCCGGTGCGGCGAAAGCCGCTCCCGGTAGCTGGCGCCTTCGATGACGATCTGATAGCTGGCATTGGCCAGCCGGTCCAGGGCGCTCCCGACTAACTCAGGTTGTCAAGGAGTAGCAGAGGAAACTATCGCTGCGGCCTCGCAGTCGGGTCTGGATGAGGGAACCAAGTCGTACCCCAGCTGAGCCGCACGCCGTTGTGCAGCCCTGAAGGCTCTTTGGCGATACTGGTTCTCGTAATATTCCGCACCTTGATCCACGTAGTTTTGTCCATGCCGCAGCATGGAGTAGATGATCCTGGCCAGCTTGTGAGCTGCCGCAGTAATGGCCTTGGGGGATCCTAGTTGTGCCCGTTTGCGGCGATAAAACGCCCCCAAGGCACTGTCTGAATGGTGCAGCGCGCCGGCCGCGAGGCGCAACGCCGCCGCCGCCCGATTGGCGTTGCGTTTGGTTCTTGAGCTCAGGATCCTGCCCCCGGTGATCCGGTTATCGGGACTCAGACCTAGCCATGAGGCGAAGTGTCCGGCACTGGGCCACTTGCTCATGTCCGTTCCGATCTCGCTGATCACCTTGAGGGCAGTGTAAGCGTCCACTCCGTCGATCCTGGTGAGGTCCACCCCAGTAATCCGGTACAGATGAGAACGGACGTCAAAGGCTGGGGCATTCTTCTGCTTCTGGACCCGACCAGGCTTGGCGGGAGTTGCCCCCTCGGCGACATGTTCGAATTGTTCCAAAGCGGCTTCGATCTTCCCGTCGCACTCGGCGATCTTGCCCTGATAAATCCGGTAAAGCTCCAGGGCCTGGGCCAGTTCGAAGATGTGCTCCTCGCGCCAGTGTCCCTGGAGCGATCTCGCTATGGTCTTTTGGTCCGCCCTGATCCTGGGGTCGCGGTGCTGGGCCAGCTTGTGTGGATCCCGCTCACCTCTGACGATGTCGTCGATGATCGCCAAGCCGGTCTTTCCGGTGACGTCACTGATGACGTGCTGCAACTTCACGTTCATCTGGCTGAGGGCCTTCTGCATGTGCTGAATATGGTGGGAGGCGTAGCGGATCAGCATGGCCCGCTGCCGCAGGTAACTCCGCAGGCACCGGACTTCCCCCTCAGGGCGGAAGGCTGCCGACAGCAGTCCATAGGTGTGCAACTGTTGCAGCCACTGGCAGTCCAGCACGTCGGTTTTGCGCCCCGGCACGTTCTTGATGCGCCGGGGATCCACCAGCATCACGGCAAATCCCCGGTCTTCCAGGACCCCGAAGAGGGGTATCCAGTAGACCCCGGTGGACTCCATGACCACGCTCTCGACTTCACACTCGGTCAACCAGTCGGCCAGGCGGTACAGGTCAGCAGTGTAGGCGGCAAACTCCCGTACCTGCGGCTCCGCGCGATCTGCGGGCACCGCAACAAAGTGGCTGCTGGCACCCACGTCGATGCCTGCGGTGTTCAGGTTGACCCGCGACAGTTCCTCAGGTAGCTTCGGTTTCTTGGCCCTCTTGCCGGATCCCTTGACCGCCTCCTTGCTGTTTCTCATCATCCACCCCCAGGTCGGCGAGTAGCCGCATCGCCGGAGGAAGTCTCATCGATTCACAATCTCCCGAACGGGATCCCCCTGTTGGGGCGTCACCAATAATGCAGTCGCAAGACTCCCGGGCCATGCTGTTGCTCGGGCAATACGCACCAATCACTGATCGGCCTCGGTCCGGACGACACGGCTCGCCGTGAGCTTACACCCCCGTGGCCGCATGTGAGTTAGTCGGATTTGCACGGCCCGGACGACGGGCATAGGCTTGCTGTTGCCCAGGATAGGGTCGTCAAAGAGACCCAGCCATTCGTCCACAGCGCGATCGCTGGTGATGACGAAACTGGACGCCCGATGTCGGTTGAGGATGAGCTCGTAGAGGTCGGCGGACTGTTGAACGGTGAGCCCGTGGAGCCCGAGGTCATCGAGGATGAGCAGGTCGGGGGATATGAAGGACCGGAAGGTTCGGTCCACCGAGTTGTCCACTCTGGCTTGGGCCATAGCCCTGAAGAAACCGTCGGTATGGATGAAACGGACGGCGTGGCCGGAGCGGACGGCGGAATAGCCCAATGCTTGAGCCAGGAAACTCTTGCCGACGCCAGCGGGCCCACCAGGAGGACATGCTCGCGCTTGTCCAGAAACTCCAGGGAGCAGACGGCGTCCAGCAAGCGGGGATCCAGGGTAATTGACGCCGACCAGTCGAAGTCTTCCAGGCAACAGGGAGGCATTCCTTATTGTCGTCTATCAGGCCAGCCGGGTGAGTTCATTATCGCTGGTCAGGTACCACACCAACGACTACTCGGTGCCGGTGGCCTACGGACACTGCGATGTGCTGGTGCGCGGTTACGTGGATGAGGTGGTGATCAGCTGCGGTACCGAGGTCATCGCCAAACATTCCAGGTCCTACGAGCGGGACGACTTCGTCTTCGACCCCATTCACTACCTGCCGCTGCTGGAGCGGAAGACGGCGGCTTTGGATCAGGCCGCCTCGTTGCAAGGGTGGGAGTTGCCCGAGGAGTACCGGACGCTGCGCCGGCTGCTGGAGGCGAGCATGGGCCGTCGGGGCAAGCGCGAATTCGTGCAGGTGTTGCGGCTGCTGGAGCATTTCTCCCATCAGGAGGTCCACCACGCCGTCAAGGATGCTCTCCGGCTGGGGGCCATCAGCTTCGACGCGATAAAGCATCTGGTCCTGTGCCGGATTGAGGGGCGGCCGCCCAAACTCGACCTGGAGCTCTATCCCTACCTGCCCCGGGTCAGCGTGAAGACCACCCGCGCCCACGACTACATGACCCTGCTGTCGGGGAGGGCGGCATGAGCAACCACTCCACGCTGCTGCTGGAGCACCATCTCAAGGAGCTCAAGCTACCCACCTTCCTCAGGGAGTACCGCAAGTTGGCCGCCCAGTGCGCTGCTGAAGGCGCCGACCATCCCGACTACCTGCTTCGCCTCTCCGAATTTGAACTCATCGACCGCCACCAGCGTATGGTGGAGCGCCGTATCAGGGCGGCGCGCTTCTCCGCCGTCAAGAGCCTGGACACCTTCGACTTCCTAGCCATTCCCTCGGTGAACAAGCCACTGGTCATGCAACTGGCCCGGTGTGAGTACATCGAGCGTCGCGAGAACGTCATCGCCATCGGCAACAGCGGCACCGGCCAGACCCACCTCGCCCTGGGCTTGGGTCTGGCCGCCTGTCAACGAGGACTGTCCGTGGGCTTCACCACCGCCGCCGCCCTGGTACACGAACTCATGGAGGCCCGGGATGACCGCCGACTGCTCAACCTGCAGCGGCAACTGGCCCGGCTCAGGTTGCTGATCATCGACGAGTTGGGCTTCGTGCCGCTGTCCACCACCAGCGCGGAACTGCTCTTTGAGGTATTCAGCCAGCGCTACGAACGCGGCTCCATCCTCGTTACCACCAACCTCCCCTTCGACGAGTGGACCGACGTGTTTGGATCAGAGCGGCTCACCGGCGCGCTGCTGGACCGGCTCACCCACCACGTCCACATCCTGGAGATGAACGGCGAGAGCTACCGCCTCAAGGACAGCCGGCAAGACGCCGTATCGACATCCTCTCCGGAAGAACCGGTCGGCGTTTAGGCCGACGCCAGCGTCGACTTCGCACGGTTCCCCTTAGCCTCACCCCAGCCATGCCATGCCCATCAGGCATCACCCCAGGTGGTACAACTTTCCTACGCCCCATTGATACGTTTTCCCGTAACAGTTCAGACTTGGTGAGGTGAATTGGCCGAAGGCGGGTTGCCGAACGCTGGCACGGGTGGCGGTGGTTATGTCATATACCGGGCATGGATACTGAAGTTGACCTCACCACCGTCGGCCGCGATGTGCTGATTGCCATCATCGCCGAGTTACAGGCGGTGATTGAGCGGTTGCAGCGGCGGATTGCCGAACTGGAAGGCCAGGCGAAACCGGGCGACCCGCTCCGAATGCCCGGCCTCAAGGCGAAATCGGCCCGGAAGCCCCCAGCGCAGCCGGGGCCCCGCAAGCAGCGACGCCACGGCTTCGCCCGCCCGCGCATGACACCGACCCACCGGGTGGAGCACGTGATGGAGAACTGTCCCGATTGCGGCGCCCACCGGTCCGGCGGTTGGACCCAGCGCACTCGGGAAGTCATCGAGCTGCCGGTGGTTCCGGTGCAAGTCACCGAGCAGGTCTACATTGCTCGGACTTGCCCGGCGTGCCGACGGCGCTGCACACCTCCGGCGGAACTGGACGGCGTGGTCCTGGGCCAGCAGCGCCGCGGCGTCAACCTGCTCAGCCTGATCGCCACGCTGCGGGAAGAGGGGCGGCTGCCCATCCGTAGCGTCCAGTGGTATCTGGACACCGTGCATCAGTTGCGCCGCAGCGTGGGGACCATCGTGAGCGCCATCCAGCGCACGGCGCAGCGGGCCCAACCGGCAGTGGCCGCGATCCTGGACCGCATCCGCGCCAGCCCGGTGGTCCACGCCGACGAAACCGGCTGGCGTCAGAGCGGGGCCAACGGCTACGTGTGGACTTTCAGCACCCCCACCGAACGCTACTTCCCGCGAACGCTACTTCCCGCGGCGGGGTCGGGGCAAAACAGTCGTGGACCAGGCGCTGAGCGATGCTTTCTCCGGAGTATTGGTCAGCGATTGCTACGCTGCCTACCACCATTATGATGGCCCCAAGCAGCGGTGCTGGGCCCACCTGCTACGGGACATCCACGACCTGGTAGCCCTCCACCCAAAGGACGCCCCACTGGTCCAGTGGGCCTGGGCAATCCACCAACTCTATGCCGCGGCCAAAGCCTTCCACCATCCCGAGCAACAGCGACGGCGGGTTGTCCAACTGGCATTGGAGCGCAGCCTGCTGGCCATCTGCCAGCCCTTCCTGGATAACCCGTCGGCAATACCAGCCAGGCTGTGCCGACGCATCGAGCGCCACATCAAGGAACTCTTCGTCTTTGTGGCCGAACCGGACGTGCCGCCAGACAACAACGCCGCCGAGCGCAGCCTGCGCCATGTGGTAATCAGCCGCAAAGTCAGCGGCGGCACTCGTTCGGAGCAGGGCACCGAAAGCAAGATGGCGCTGGCATCTCTCTTCGGCACCTGGCCCGCCAGAGGTCTAAACCCTCTCGACGCCTGCCTTCAGTTGCTCGTTTCCCCTCAATTCTGAACTGTTACACGGCGACGACGAGTATCTGATCATGCGCGAGTCCGACGTGCTGGCCAAGATCGGCTAATTCGAACCGATCCGGCTCACCGACCCAGACCATCACGCCCCAAACTAGGAGAACCGCAATGCCCGCAAAGAAATTGGCATACTCCGAAGACGCCCGCAAGTCGCTGCGATCCGGCATCGACACCCTGGCCGACTCCGTAAAGATTACCCTGGGCCCACGCGGCCGCAACGTGGTCCTGGACAAGAAGTTCGGACCCCCTCAGGTCTGCTCCGATGGTGTGACCATCGCCAAGGAGATTGAGCTCCCCGACGCTTTCGAGAACATGGGCGCCCAGCTTCTGAAAGAAGCCGCCACCAAGACCAACGACGCCGCTGGTGACGGCACCACGACCAGCATCGTGCTGTCCCAGGCCATCATCCACGAAGGCTTCAAGAACGTAACCGCCGGCGCTAACCCCATGGCCATCAAACGCGGCATCGACCGCGCCGTCAGCGAAATCGTAGGGGAGCTCCAGTCCATGTCCCAGCCCGTGGAAACCCGCGAGCGCATCGGTCAGATGACGTCCCTGTCCGCTCACGAGGATGCAATTGGGGAGACCATCGCCGAAGCCATGGAAAAGGTTGGCAAGGACGGCGTCATCACCGTGGAAGAGTCCCGCGGTCTTGCCGACGAGATTGAGTACGTTGAGGGCATGCAGGTCGACCGCGGCTACATCTCCCCTTACTTCATCACCAACAGCGAACGTATAGAATCCGCCGTCGAAGACCCCTACGTCATCATCACCGACAAGAAGATCTCCGCCGTCGCTGATCTGGTTCCTGCCCTTGAGAAGCTACTGCAGGTTGGGCAGAAGAACGCGGTCATCGTCGCTGAGGACGTGGACGGTGAAGCCCTGGCCACGCTGGTGGCCAACAAGCTGCGCGGCATCATGAACGTGCTGGCCGTGAAGGCTCCTGGCTTAGGCGATCGCCGCAAGGCCATGATGGAAGACATCGCCATCCTGACTGGCGGCACCGTCATCAGCGAAGAGACCGGCCGCCGCCTGGACTCCGCTACCATCGAGGACTTCGGCCGCGCCCGCCGCGTCTCCTCCACCAAGGATGACACCACGATCGTGGAAGGCCACTGCTCGGAAGACGGTATCCAGGCCCGCATCAACCAGATCAAGGCCCAGATCGAAGACACGACCTCCGAGTACGACCGCGAAAAGCTGCAAGAGCGGATGGCCAAGCTGTCCGGCGGGGTTGCCGTCATCAAGGTCGACGCTGCCACCGAGATCGAACTCAAGGAGCGCAAGGCCCGCGTGGAAGACGCTTTGTCCGCCACGCGTTCCGCGGTTGAAGAAGGCATCGTTCCCGGCGGCGGAGTTGCCCTGGTCCGCGCCCAGCGCGCCCTGGACAACGTTAGCAGCCTTACCGGTGACGAGGTGGTCGGTCTCAACATCATTCGGCGCTCGCTGGAACAACCGTTGAAGATCATCGTCGAGAACGCCGGCGGCGAAGGCGCCGTTGTATTGCACAACGTCCAGGACCAGTCCGACGACTACGGCTATGACGCTGAAGTCGGCGAGTTCGGCCCCATGCTCGAGCGCGGCATCATCGACCCGGTGAAGGTGACCCGGTCTGCCTTGCAGAACGCCGCTTCAGTGGCGGCCATGGTGCTCACCACCGAGTCCATAATCACCGAGATCCCTGAACCCATGCCGGCAGGCGCTGGCGCTCCTCCGATGGACTTCTAAATCTCCGTACGGAAACCGGAAGGGGATCCGCACCGGAGTGGTCAAGGTGACCACTCCGGTGCTTTTGTTGAGGACATTTCGCTACTCGGTTGATGGACGACGATAAGCCTGTCGCGGCACGCGGTGTCCAGTGGACGTTGGAGCTGATCGACGAAGACGTGGCAACGTACGGCAACCCGGTTGCCCATGCGCTGGCCCGGGCCGGCAACGTCGTGTACGCCGAAGAATACCGAGCATGGCTGGAGGAGAAATCGTGGGAACAGCGCCGGTTATGATGCGCGACAAACGTAATTATCAGCCACGCTACCAGCTTAGCCGTCAAGGGCTTTGACATGCACAGTAATTTCGTTAGCCTCCCCCTCGGCGTATTGGCCAGTCGACGCCAAGGGAAATGTACTCGACCGACAGCTCGAGATCGGTAAATGGTGCAAAATGCCATCACAGAACTATTGGTATATGGATTGGTATATACACAGGATATTGTACAGCAAAATATCACGGTATAAGCACGATTACTCCACAAACTAGGAGGACGCCCTCTCCGCCATTGTACATCGTGAATAGGTCTGTCAAGTGGCCGTTGCCTACCAGTATTGAGTAGGGAATGGCCACTTTGTATCCTGTGACGTCTACCAAACCATCGAGGAGGGGACTTTCGCATCGTTGGACCGGTTGGGCTGCGTTTCGCCTACGGGGATTGTGGAAGGTGGATTGTGAAGGGTATATGGCCGCCCTGGCTCATAACGTACTGAAGAGGTGCGTAAACTGGGCCGTGGCGCAGGTCCCCCTGACCCGGCACCGCCCGCTGCTGGAACTCCCGCGGATGCCGGTTACCCCATGGCCGACGCGGCGACATAGTGCGCCGCACCTTCGCGGTATTTTTTTGGTAAGTTGGTTGGTGTCAGGTCTCACTCCCGCTCTCGGGTAACATCACCGCAATCGCGGCGACTTTCTCACCGGTCCCTTGCCGCCGCCCTTGACACTCCATCCAGGACATTCCGGTGATGCACGACATGGCCCTATACCGCGAGGAACCCCACTCGGAAAACGTCGGCCACCGACCCGTGACCAGCCACTTCAAGGGGTAGGGGCGCCAAGAGACCTCGGGGAGATACGGTAGCTTGGGCGGTGCGCCCGTATACACAAAGCCAGTACCTTATTGGGAGCATCGTATCCCGGCATCCCGCAGCGGTGAAATGACTTGGGAGGAATCCTACCCTGCTGCCACACCATCAGTCAGTATCACTCCCGAATCCAGCAGGGTTTGGTAGTGGCTCCCCAAGCCATGTTCTTCCAGAATCTCCCGGGCGTGCGAACCAGGTTTGGGAGCGGGTATGCCCGGGCGCACCGGGGTGCGCGACAGTCGCGGCGCGGGACCGCAGGTAGTCACCGGTCCCAGCTCGTCGTGCTCCCGGGTGATGCTAAGTCCGTGCGACTCCACCCAGGGGTCGGTCATCAGCTCCCTGACGTTGGTGACGACCCGCTGCGCGCCGATGCCGGCAGCGGCCAGTCGCTCCACCCAGAACGCCACGCTGTTCCCCTGGAACCGTTCTTCCAGCGACGAAGCCAGGGCATCCCCCCGAAGGGAGTCGATGCCGGAGAGCCCCTCCAAACCTGACAGCCTTGCCAGGGCCGATGCCGGGACTCCAATAAAGAACCAGCCGTCACTGGCCTGGTAGGCTTGATGCAACGGGCCGGTTCCCAGGGCGTCCTGCCCGCTGGTTTCATTCCACTGCTTACCCTCGTAAAGCTGCATGAAGGGCGATTGCAGCGTCATGGCGGTGTAGGCCAGGGCTGAGTCTATGTGCTGACCCTCTCCGGTGCGCTGCCGGTGCAACAGGGCCAGGGCCACCCCGTAGGCGCCCATGAAACCCGTGCCGTAGTCGTTCACCGGGTTGGGCTGCGACTCGGGCATACCGTCACCGCCGAAGCGACGGGTCATCCCGGCAGTGGCCTGTGCAAACCCCTCGTGACCGGGGCGTTCCGCCCAGGGGCCCATGTGCCCGTAGGCGTTCAATGAAGCGTAGACGATGTCGGGCTTGCGCTTTTTCACCGCTTCGTATCCCAGGCCCAACCGCTCCAGGCTGCCGGCCCGGTAGTTCTGGGCCACCACGTCGGCGTCCTCCAGCAACTTCCAGAAAACGTCGCGCCCTTCTTCGGATCTCAGGTCCAACAGGATACTGCGCTTGCCCCGGTTGATGTCGTTATGCCGGGCCACGGTGGAGCCGCGTCTGGGGTTATCTATCTTGATAACATTGGCCCCGTACTCGGCCAGCGTCCGGCCCATGGTCGGGCCGGCCAGGATTATGCACAGGTCCAGCACCTTCACCCCATCAAGCGCGGAACTCATGCCAACGGCAGAACTCATGTCAAAGCCGGAACTCATGGCGTCCTGGTGCGCCGACGCCTCAGACGCCGGGCGCGGCCTCAACTCCGCGAGAATTTCTCCCCGATGCTGGTCGGGAGTGGGAGCCGGCCCGCGCACCCTGCCCGGTGTCAAAGACATCCGGGCGTTGATCCCCGGCTGTAGCATCTTGCCGTAGGTGGGGTCGTCAACTTCCACCATCATCTGGGAGGCCCGGGTGTGGGGATGGTCAAACCATTCGGCGCTGGTGCGGCACACCGCGCCCTCGCTGCCCGCCTCGGCGATCAGGTCTTCCCATTCCTGTGCAGTACGAGACAGGAAGAGTTCGCGAATCCGCTGCTGCGCCTCGGCGTGGAATTGGGGGACGTCCAGGGGGCGGTCGAAGTCGGTAAGCCCCTCGTCATCCCACGATGTAATCCCGGCGGCTTCAACGAACTGCCGGAAGTTCTGGTTGCCGGAGCCGCCGAAGCGCACGTACTGGCCGTCGCTGCACTGGAAGATCCCGCCCCACAACTCTTGCAGCGTCGGGATCGCCGGCGGAGCGTTGTGCACCCGCACGCCGAACCGCCCCAGGGACTGGAACATGCTGTCAAACAGAGGGACTTCTATTCGTTGCCCCACGCCGTCGCGCTCCCGGGCGTTCAGGGCGACGACGATGGCCACCACCGACTGGAACGCCCCATAGACCGAGGCGATGGGAATGGCCGTGTACACCGGGCGCGGGCTATCGTCGTTGGGCGGGCGGAAGCTGGCCGACGCCGCTCCCACAACTCCCTCGTAGGCCGGCATGGCCGCCCGGGGATCGTCCGACGCAAATCCAGGAATGGAGCAATAAACCAGGCTGGGGTTGGCCTGAGTCATCTCCTCGGGTCCCAACCCCAACCGGTCCATGGTCCAGGGCCGGAAGTTCTCGACCACCACATCGGCGCTCTGTATGAGGGACCGGGCAACGGCCGCGTCATCTGCCTGCTTGAGATCCAGGGTTATGCTCTTCTTGCCTCGGTTCCACGTTGAGTTGGCCGGGGTCTCCCAGCGGGGTCCGCCGGGAGGGTCAACCCGCACGACCTCGGCACCCTGATCCGCCAGCAACATTCCTGCCAGGGGCCCGGAAATATACTGCCCGAAGTCAATTACCCGAATGTGTTCCAGTGCTCCTGCGATGTCTGGACCCTCCCCCCTGATTGGCCAAAAAGATTGGCTTCGTGGATGAAGGTCAGGCTAACACTGCGGGTATAAGCGGTCAACCGCCGGCGTCGAAACACGGTGACATCACATCCGTGGCGACAAGGCTTTTCACTATCCCGCCTGGCATCCCAAAATTGACCGTCTCGGTATGGGTTACTATAATCGGCAGACGCCACAGCAGTAGCGGGTCTTTGCCCAGGCAGCAGAAACCGTGGCTGCTGGGTTCACAGCGTACGTGAGGAGGACATTCATGGTTGAACAGCAGGCAGCAGTGCTGAGCCCTGAAACTCTGATAGAGGAGTTCCAGAAGAACGGTGTCACCCATGTGGTGACCATTCCTGACAGCGAGACCAACTACCTGTACGAGTTGATGAAGGACGAGCCTTGGCTGGAAATCGTCCCTGCATCCCGGGAAGGTGAGACCTTCGCCATCTCCCTAGGGCTGCTAATCGCCGGCAAGACCCCGGTGGTCCTGATTCAGAACACGGGCATGATGGAATCGGGCGACTCCATCCGGGGTATGGCCCTGGACTCCGGGTTCCCGCTGGTAATGGTGGTGGGCTATCGTGGCTGGAACCGCCACGGCGTTATAACCGACTCGGCAGCCACCTATACCGAGCCGTTCCTCAACGCCTTTCGCATCAACTACTACCTGGTGGAGCAGGATGCCGACAGTTCGCGCATCTCCGTGGCCTTCGAGGAGGCCCGGACCACCAAGCGGCCAGTTGCTATCCTGGTGGGCGACGAATACCACGGGTTCAACCGCTAGACGGATAACCCTTCGCCAAAAATTATTGTTCCATCGGCGCCCTACCACGTGCGGTAAGTCTTCTTGGGGTGGGGCGGGGTACGGAGCACGAACGATCCACGTAACGGAGGCAAAGAATGATTCATTCCGCGGACGTATTCCGAGTATTCCAAGAGTTCCGAGGCGATGCCATCGTGATTCCCACCGGCACTTCCGGTCGCCACTGGCGGGAATTCAGCACCGACGAGGGCCGGGACTTGAACCTGGGAGGCGCAATGGGCCAGACCACTTCGGCGGCCTTGGGACTGGCCTTGGGACTGCCTGATGAAAAGGTGGTGCTGTTCGATTCCGAAGGCGCGCTGCTGATGAACATGGGGATACTGGCTACTATCTCCGGCATGAAGCCGAAAAACTTCTGCCACATTTTGTTGGACAATGAGTGCTACGCTACCACTGGAGGGCAGCCGGTTCCCAACGCGCAAGACATTAACTACGCCGGCGTAGCCAAAGAAGCCGGTTATTCCTCTGCATACAGCTTCGACGACCTGGAAGAGTTCGCCACCAATGTGGAGCAAATAATGCAGGATACCGGCCCGGTATTCGTCGCCATCAAAGTTGTGCCGGAGGTAGAGAACGAGCCAATAGGTATGCGGCAGCGTGTCCCTACCCGCAACCGCGCCGAGACCATCCGGGACTTGCAGACGGAGTTGGGCATTAGCGCCGGTTAGTGTCAATGGCGGCGGCAAAACGTACCACCGGAGTGTCGAAGTCCAGGGGAAATATCCGCGTAAGTGTTCAGCGTAAGCGTCACTCGGTTAGGCTTGGGACGTCGTCCACCTGACAGCGGGTAACCGCCCCGCATATCGCCTCGCGTCGTGACCAGGGTCACTGGGATTGCAACCTCCCGCCATAATTACGGCGAGGTAGCACCAGCGATCCCTACACCCGCGGCCTGCTTTGCGGGGCTTGCCGTTGGCCACCACGCTGACGTTGACGACACGGTCGCCTGCCTTCGTCTCCAGGCCAGCGCATCCAGCCGTGTGTAGTGGTACGGGTCGCCGCGCAGGGGACGGCAGGGAAAGTTCTCTGCCATCTCGTTCAAACTCTGGCAGATCCGTGAAGCCCGGCTCTCTTCCCCAAGCTCAGTCCATGTTTGGAGCTACCGTCGCAGCCGAGGGCCTTCATTAGGTCATCTGCCCCCCCCCCCCGCTGACAGGGGTATGTAACGGCTGTTACGAGGGCGCATGATGGGTGACCTCCAAGTTAGACTTGGGTTGAGGCCAGGGTTCGGGCAGCAGCCAGACGCGGGTCCAGAGGCGGCCCTTGAGCAGCAAGCGGCGCAGCCAGTCGATGCCGTGGCGGATCACGCTGACGGTGCGCGCCGGACGGCTCCGCGGGTCCCGATGATCGAGCGCCAGCGCTTTGGGTGGCGTCCGCAGATTGGCTGGGGCGATGCCACGGTCATGAGCGTCTTCCACCCTGGTGCCGTAAGCCAGGGCCAAGAGGGTGGCCACCGACAGCACCAGCCAGTGGCGAGAGACGCGGGCCGGATCGGTGCGGCGGGTCCTGTCCCACTTCCAGCCCAGGCTCTTGATGGTCTTGAAGCCCAGCTCGATCCAGAAGCGCAGAGCGTACCAGCTGGGACCCGCCTCCTCGGGAGGCAGGTCGGTGAGGATGATCCAGGGTTCTTCCTGCTCGGCGTACCAGACCACCAGCAGGGTGCAACGGCGCTTTGCGGTGGGTGGGCCGAAGGCGGTCCCGCGGCCAATCCAGGCCGTATCGGGACGGGAAACGAAGCGCTGGGCGGGCAATCGCTTGCCACCGTCGGCGCAGAAAGTGATGTTCTTCCGGTAGCGCATATAGGGGTGCCCGCCTTGGGCGCGTATCTGCTGCCACAGCTTGGGACTGGAGATGCCTCGGTCGCAGAGCACGATGACGGACATTTCCGGTGGAACCGCCGGGGCCAGTTCCCGGAGCAGTTCCACCGTGGGGTCCATCCAGGACCCGCGCTGGACAGCGCGCCGGATGTGCCAGGCCACGGGGATGGCGCAACTGCGGTACACGACGCTGATGACGATGGCGGTGGTCTCGTCCCCTTTCAGCGTGGGATCCACGGCCAAGGCCAGGCGGCCGGAATGCCACCAGGTGAGGACCCACCGGAGCAGAGGCGCGAAGCAGAGCGTAACGTCCAACTCGGTTTGGCAGGGTCGCGCCCGGTCGCTGCCGTCGTAGAGCCACTCTCTGAGGTACTGACGCAGGCTGTTCCATCTGCCCCAGGGCGCGAGGGCCGAGGCCACGGCGTTCTGGCAGGCGCTGCCCGCGAGGATGGCCCCACAGACCCACAGCACCAGGCCGGTCAATTGCGGCTGGGAGAGGTGAGGTAAATGCGTTTCAATCGTTTTTTGCATCTGATAGCATTCTCTGGGAAGGCGCATCGAAGGTCTCCTGCATCTGGTCGTGTCACAACCAAGATGCTGGATGCCGGTGCGCCTTCCCAAGCTAAGCGCACGCCCGATTTCAGCCGTTACATACCCCTGTCAGCCCCCCCCGTGCACACACCCTCCACATCTATCCTGATCTTGCTGAAGGGTGGGGGCCGGTGAACGATGCTCAGCCGTGCCTTCTCGCTGCGTCACCTGGGCTGCAGCAGGCCGGGAAAACGCCGGCTCTCCCTGATCCTGGGAACACGCATTTCGATCAGCCTAGCCGAGAGTCCAAGGTCCGGTTGCTATAGCCACCTCAGTGGGTAACGTCCCGCCAATAGTTGTAGTTGGCGTCACCCTCGTCGACGTCGTTCCGGCTGCTGTTTCGAGGATGTTGCCTGCCGGCAGGATCCAATCCGAGGTCGCTGTCGATGCTGAGTCCGTGAAGCCGGTAGTCTGGATCCTATTCGAACGTTTCGACGCCACGACCAATAGGCTGCGGCTCAAATTGGTGCACAAGCCCGGTTACTTGCTGTTTACGCAGGAGCAATCTCGCGGCAACACATTCGCAATTCGGCAGTAACACGGCGTCTCTAACGTATCTGTCAGCGACACGGGGGCCAGACGCCCAACCTAGTCGTCTTACCAGAGTTGACGGCGACCTGCCGTTGGCGAATTCACCCCAGAGGAGGAAACACCCACGATGTCTGTAACCGGTTTAGCCAAATTGCCTGTACTGATGCGGTTCGCACTTTTTGGAGCGGTCGCCATTTTGATGTCTCTTATGCTGGCCGCTTGTGGATCCGAGCCGCCTCCGGCACCGACCGCCGCGCCGGCTGCCGGCGAAGCCTCCGCCCCGACAAGCGCCCCCGCCGCTGCCGAGTCCGACACGATCAAGGTGGGCATCCTGCACTCTCTGTCCGGCACGATGTCGATCAGCGAAACTGCGGTGCACGACGCCGAGTTGCTGGCCATCGAGGAAATCAACGCCAGCGGCGGTGTGATGGGCAAGCAGCTGGAAGTGGTCATCGAAGACGGCGCGTCCGACTGGCCGACGTTTGCTGAAAAGGCGCGCAAGCTGCTCCAGGAAGACGAAGTAGACGTGGTGTTCGGTGGGTGGACCAGCGCCAGCCGCAAGGCGATGCTGCCGGTCTTCGAGGCCAACAACGGGCTGCTGTTCTACCCGGTCCAGTACGAAGGGTTGGAGACCTCTCCCAACATCTTCTACACGGGAGCGACGACCAACCAGCAGATTGTGCCGGCCATCGAGTACCTGCTGAGCGAAGGCAAGACCAAGTTCTACCTGCTGGGTTCGGACTATGTGTTCCCGCGCACGTCCAACCTGATCATCAACAAGCAGCTGGCCGCCGCCGGCATTGAGGCCGTGGGCGAGGAATACACCCCGCTGGGGCACACCGAGTACAGCACCGTGATCACGAAGATCAAGGCCGCGGAGCCCGACGTGGTGTTCAACACGCTGAACGGCGACTCCAACGTTGCCTTCTTCAAGCAGCTCAAGGACGCCGGCATCACGGCTGAGGATCTGCCGACGGTTTCGGTGAGCGTGGCCGAGGAAGAGATCACCGGCATCGGCGCCGATAACATCGCCGGGCACCTGGTGGCATGGAACTACTTCCAGACCACGCAGACCCCCGAAAACGAGAAGTTTGTCGCGGCGTTCAAGACCAAGTATGGCGAGAGCCGCGTCACCGACGACCCCATCGAGGCGGGATACTTCGGCGTGTACCTGTGGAAGGCCGCCGTGGAAAAGGCGGGCACCACCGAGGTGGCCGCGGTCAAGGAAGCCGCCAAGGGCATCCAGTTTGCCGCTCCCGGCGGGATGGTGACCATTCACAACGATAACCAGCATGTGTCCAAGACGGTTCGCATCGGCTCGGTGCGCCCCGACGGACAGATCGACGAGATCTGGAACTCCGGCTCGCCGGTTGCGCCCGACCCCTACCTGGACACCTACGAATGGGCCGCCGGTCTCCGTGACCTGGCTCAGTAAGTCCGACGACGGAGATGATTTTCCCCGTGTCGCTTAATCCAAAGCAATAAATATCGATTGCGGATGGCGTCCTGGCCGCACGGTCAGGATGCCGTCCGCGCCCCCTTCAACTCAAACTCCTTTACGGCCACAAAATGGAAGTTTGGGCTCTACAACTGTTCAACGGGCTCAGCCTGAGCTCAATCCTGCTGCTGATCGCGCTGGGACTGGCGCTGTCCTTCGGGTTGATGAACGTCATCAACTTGGCCCACGGCGAGTTCATCATGATCGGCGCCTACACCACGTACGCGCTGCAGCAGGCGGCTATCAGCTTCACCGGTGACCCGCAATCAGGGGTCACGTTCCTCATCGCCATTCCCGCTTCTTTCGTCGTCGCTGGGGCAGCGGGTTACGTGGTGGAGAACGCACTGATCCGTTTCCTCTATCGCCGCCCCCTGGACACGCTGCTGGCAACGTGGGGTGTTGGCTTATTCCTGCAGCAGCTGGCCCGATCGATCTTCGGCGCGCCAAACGTGCAGGTGGTAGCCCCGCCGTGGTTGGGCACCGCGCTCACGGTTACCGCTGATCTCGTATTGCCCGTGAAGCGCGTCTTCATCCTCGCGCTGGTCACTGTCTGCATTGGCGGTCTCTATTGGTACATGTATCGTTCCAGTGAAGGGCGCAGGATGCGGGGCGTGATGCAGAACCGGGAAATGGCGGCCAGCCTGGGGGTATCCACCCGCCGGGTGGACAGCTTCACCTTCGCGCTGGGTTCGGGCCTGGCCGGCATCGCGGGGTGCGCGCTGACGCTGATTGGCCCCATCGGCCCGTCGCTGGGCACGTTCTACGTGGTGGACGCGTTTATCGTCGTCATCCTGGGCGGGTTGGGGCAGGTTCCCGGCACCATCCTGGCGGCGCTGATCATCGGGATGCTGAACACCATGCTGGAGTTCGGGACCACCGCCGTGGTGGGCAAGGTGCTGGTGTTTGCGATGGTGATCCTGTTCCTGCAGTGGCGTCCGTCCGGCCTGATGCGGGTAAGGGGACGGTAGCCCGCCATGACGACGATGTCATCAATCATGACGGTGGTGCGCAACGCCTCGGCGCCGGTGCGGATGCACGACCGCATCGGTTCGTGGCTGGCCCCGGCGGTCATGCTGGCGGTGCTGTTGGTGGCCCCGGCCGTGCTGTCGGAGTTCCGGATCGCGCTGCTGGGCAAATTCCTGACCTTTGCCATGCTGGCGTTGTCGCTGAACTTGATCTGGGGATACGCCGGGATGCTCAGCCTGGGCCACGGCGTGTTCTTCGGGCTCGGCGGGTACGCCATGGCGATGTTCCTGAAGCTGGAATCGGCCGGAGAAAAGCTGCCCGACTTCATGTTCTGGAGCGGGTTGACGGAGCTGCCCATCTTCTGGGCGCCGTTCAAGTACGCCTGGTTCGCCATTCCGATGACCTTCATCGTGCCGGCGGCGCTGGCCGGCGCGTTGGGGTACCTGGTGTTCCGCAGCCGCATCACGGGCGTTTACTTCGCGCTGATCACGCAAGCCCTGGCGTTGATCATCAGCATCCTGTTCATCGGGCAACAGGGGTACACCGGGGGCACCAACGGCATCACAAACTACACGACCATTTTCGGCTACTCGCTGCACGCGCCATCGATGCAGTTGATCCTGTACTACGCGAGCGTGGTTGCCCTGACCGCGGCCTACCTGCTGTGCTGGTGGCTGATTTCATCACGGTTGGGACGGCTGCTGGTGGCGATGCGCGACGACGAGAACCGAGTGCGGTTTTCCGGCTACGACCCGGCGGTGCTGAAGACGCTGGTGTTCTCGCTTTCGGCCGGCATCGCGGGCGTGGCCGGGGCGTTGTTCACGCCGCAAGTTGGGATCATCTCGCCGACCATGATGAGCATCGTACCGTCCATTGAGATTGCCATCTGGGTGGCCGTGGGCGGGCGGGGAGCGCTCCTTGGAGCAGTCATCGGCGCTTTGGTCGTGAACGGGGCCAAGAGCGGCCTGAGCGAGTCGTTCCCGGCCGTGTGGCAGTATTTCCTCGGCCTGCTGTTCATTGGAGCGGTGCTGCTGTTCCCCTCGGGCATCATGGGGCTGCTGCGCGGCGAGGGCTGGAGGAGGCCGTGGTGGCTGTCAAGGGAGCAGGTCAAGAGCATGATACGCGAACGCATTCCCGGAGCGAGGCGATGATCCGCAACCGACCGCGTGGCGCCGCCGCCATGCCGAACGCCAACGGCGCGCGCCCGACGCTGGATACGAGCAACCCAATCCTGTCGGTGGAGGGCCTGACGGTGAGCTTCGACGGCTTCACCGTGCTGAACGAACTCGATTTTGCCATCGGGTACGGGGAGATGCGGTTCCTTATCGGGCCGAACGGCGCCGGCAAGACGACGCTGATCGACGTGATCACGGGCAAGTCCAAGCCCACCAGGGGGCGTATCATATTTGACGGCGCCATCGACCTGAGCCGGCGGCAAGAGTACCAACTGGTCCGGCTGGGAGTGGGCCGCAAGTTCCAGACCCCGTCGATATTCGGCAGCCTGACGGTGTACCAGAACCTGGAGGTCACCCTGGGGTTCCGCAGCAGGATCACGAGGCTGCTGGGCAAACTGCGTCGGGGAGAAGATGACCGGATCATGAACACCCTGGAGGAAGTTGGCCTCCAGCACCGGGCGCGGGACATCGCCGGCGGGTTGTCCCACGGCGAGAAGCAATGGCTGGAGATCGGGATGCTGCTGGTGCAGGAGCCGAAGCTGCTGCTATTGGATGAGCCGGTGGCCGGGATGACGCGGCGCGAGCGGGACCGCACCGGCGAATTGTTGCAGTCAATCGGCGGCGAGCGGTCGGTGCTGGTGGTGGAACACGACATGGACTTCGTGCGTCAATTCGCCCAGACGGTTACCGTGCTGCACCTGGGAAAGGTGCTCAGCGAGGGCACGATGGAAGACGTGCAGCAGGACCCGGAGGTGATTCGGGCGTACCTGGGCAACAACCGGTCGCAGCGACCACAGGCGGGCAGACTCAACGCGCGGCGCGAGGCGGAGCATGCCGCGCCGGTGGCCGCGGATTGACAATCAAGCCGATGTTTCGTCACGCCGAACCGTTCCTGACCATCAAGGGTCTGTCCGTGGGCTACGGGCAGAGCCTGGTGCTGAACGACGTGGCGCTGGACGTGCCGGAAGGGCAGGTGGTGTGCCTGATGGGCCGGAATGGCGTGGGGAAGACCACGCTGCTCAAGGCGATCATGGGCCTGCTGCCGCCCCGCGCCGGCCAGATCCGGTTCGGGCAGTCGGACCTGACCCGGTGGGCGCCGCACCGGAGGGCCAAGGCGGGGTTCGGCTACGTGCCGCAGGGCCGGCACATCTTCCCGTACCTGACGGTCCACGAAAACCTGCTAATGGGCCTGGAGGCATTCCCGGGCAAGAAGGGACGCGCCGAAGCCCCCGACAAAATGTACGGCCTGTTTCCGGCCCTGAAGATCAACCCGAAGAAGGTGGCCGGCACGCTCAGCGGCGGGCAGCAGCAGCAATTGGCCCTGGCCCGGGCCCTGGTCCGTGAGCCATCCCTGCTGCTGTTGGACGAGCCCACCGAAGGGATACAACCGTCAATAGTCCAGGAGATCGAGGAGCTGTTGCATCGCCTGCGGGAGCAGCAGGAGACCACCATCCTGCTGGTGGAGCAGTTCCTGGATTTCGCGCTGGGCATCGCCGATTATTGCTACGTGATGGAAAAGGGAGCCATAGTCCTGGAAGGCGCCGCCAGGGACCTGGACCAGAACCTGGTCCGGGAGTACGTGGCGGTATAGGTCCCGGCGCAAAACGCGAAGGTGAGGAATAACCATGACAGCTGACACAACCGCCGCACGGGACTTTGTACTGCGGACCGCGCGGGAACACGACGTGAAGTTCATTCGCCTGTGGTTCACCGACATCCTGGGCAAGCTCAAGGGCTTCGCGATCACCGCCGACGACCTGGAGGACGCGCTGGACCGGGGCGTGGGGTTCGACGGCTCGGCCATTGACGGATTTGCCCGGCACCACGAGAGCGACATGCGGGCCTATCCCGATCCGGCCACCTTCACGCTGCTGCCCTGGCGTCCGCGCCAGAACGCCGTGGCCCGGATGTTCTGCGACATCAGGCAGCCCCGGGGCCAGACCTTCCCCGGCGACCCGCGCCAGGTCCTGAGGCGGAACCTGGACAGGGCGGCGGAGATGGGGTTCACCTATAACGTCGGGGCCGAGCTGGAATTCTTCTACCTGAAGAACGCCAGCGCTCCGGAGCTGCTGGACCACGACGGGTACTTTGACCAGCTTTCCAGCTACCCCGCCTCCGACCTGCGGCGGGAGACCGTGCTCAACCTCGCGGAGATGGGCATACCGGTGAAGTATTCCCACCACGAAGGCGCGCCCAGCCAGCACGAGATTGACCTGGAGTACACCGACGCCCTCACCATGGCCGACAACCTGATGACGGCCAAGCTGGTGATCAAGGAGCTGGCACAGCTGCAGAACGTGTACGCCACGTTCATGCCGAAACCGATTTCGCGCGTCAATGGCTCGGGTCTGCATCTACACCAGTCCCTCTTCGCCGGCGAGGCCAACCGATTCTATGACGCGGACGACGAGCAGTACCTGTCGATGCTGGGCAAGCAGTTCATCGCGGGACTGATCGCCCACGCGCCGGAGATAACCCTGGTGACCAACCAGTGGGTGAACTCGTACAAGCGGCTCATCCCGGGTTACGAGGCGCCGGTGTACGTCTCCTGGACCCACGTGAACCGTTCCGACCTGATTCGCGTACCCAGCTACGAGCGCGGGGAGGAAGCGTCCATCCGCATCGAGTACCGGTCTCCCGACCCGGCGTGCAACCCCTACCTGGCGTTCAGCGCCATGCTGGCCGCGGGGCTCAAGGGCATCGAGGAGCAGTACCAGGTTCCGGCTCCCGTGGTGGGCAACGTGCAGGAGATGTCGCCCCAGCGCCGGCAGTCCCTGGGGATCCGCACCCTGCCGTCCAGCCTGGGGGAGGCCATCAACCTGGCCGAGACCAGCGAACTGCTCTACGAGGCTCTCGGCGACCACGTGTTCAACAGCCTGATCGAGAACAAGAAGCTGGAGTGGGACGAATACCGGTCGGAGGTCACCGACTACGAGGTCTCCCGCTACCTCTCCACGCTGTAAGGCCGGAGGCAACCCGTTATGATGCTGACCCCGCGCGAATCGGAGAAGCTGCTGATCTACGTCGCCGCCGACCTGGCCCGAAAACGCCAGGGTCGCGGGCTGAAGCTCAACGTTCCCGAATCGGTGGCCCTGATCACCGAGTCGATCCTGGAGGGAGCGCGGGACGGCAGGACCGTCGCCGAGGTGATGGAACTGGGCCGCCAGGTCCTGCGCCGGGAGGAAGTGATGGAAGGGGTGCCGGAACTGGTTGACCTGGTACAGGTGGAAGCCACCTTCCCCGACGGCACCAAGCTGGTGTCCGTACACGACCCCATCGTGTAGATGCAACCAGGACAGGCATGAGCAACCCGAGCGAACACTATATCATCGCGGACGAGCCGGTTGAGATCAACGCGGGCCGGCCGACGCGCACGTTGTCGGTCTGGAACACCGGTGACCGGGCCATCCAGGTGGGCTCCCATTTTCACTTCTTCGAGGTGAACCGGGCGTTGCGCTTCGACCGGGAGGCGGCCTTCGGGATGCGCCTGGACGTGCCGGCCGGCACCGCCGTGCGTTTCGAGCCGGGTGACCGGAAGGACGTGACGCTGGTGACCATCGGCGGCGCGCGGCGGGTGCGCGGGCTCAACGGCCTGACCGACGGCAGCCTGGACTCTCCCGTCGTCCGCGCCCAAGCCCGGGAAGCAATCGCCAGGCGGGGATTCCTGGATCAGACGCCGAAACCAACGGAAACCAACGAGGCATAAAGATATGGCCCGAATCAGTCGCCGACAATACGTGGACCTGTACGGCCCGACGGTGGGAGACCGGTTCCGACTGGCCGATACAGCCCTGGTCTGCCAGGTCGAGCAGGATCTGCTCACCCACGGCGACGAGCTGGTGTTCGGCGGGGGCAAGTCGACCCGGGACGGTATGGGGCAGGCGTCGGACGTAACCAACCGCAACGGCGCGCTGGACCTGGTCATCACCAACGCCATCATCATGGACCCGATCCTGGGCATCGTTAAGGCGGACATCGGGGTGCGCCACGGGCGCATCGTCGCGGTGGGCAAATCCGGCAATCCGGGCGTGATGGATGGCGTGCATCCGGAAATGGTGGTAGGGCCGGGCACCGAGGTCATCGCCGGCGAGCACCTCATCGCCACCCCCGGCGGCGTGGACTCGCACATCCACATGATCGCGCCGCAGCAGGTGCACCACGCGCTGTCCAACGGCATCACCACGATGATCGGCGGCGGCACCGGGCCGGCCGACGGCACCAACGCCACCACCTGCACGCCGGGCCCGTGGAACATCGCGCGGATGCTGGAGGCCGCCGAGCCGCTGCCCGTCAATTGGGGGCTGCTGGGCAAGGGCAACGCCAGCGATCCGGCCCCTCTGGAGGAGCAGATACGTGCCGGCGCCAGCGGGCTCAAGCTGCACGAGGACTGGGGCACCACGCCGGCGGCCATCGACTGCTGTCTGGGCGTGGCCGACCGGTTCGATGTGCCGGTGGCGATCCATACTGACACGCTGAACGAGGCGGGATTTGTCGAGGACACCATCGCGGCCATCGGCGGGCGGGCGATCCACACGTACCACACCGAGGGCGCCGGCGGCGGGCACGCGCCCGACATCATCCGCATCGCTTCGGAGTTGAACGTGCTGCCCTCGTCCACCAACCCCACGCGGCCGTACACCGTGAACACGCTCACCGAGCACATGGACATGCTGATGGTGTGCCACCATCTCAGCCCCCGGGTGCCGGAGGACGTGGCCTTCGCCGAGAGCCGCATCCGGCCGGAGACGATGGCGGCGGAGGACGTGCTGCACGATCTGGGCGTCATCAGCATGTACGCCTCGGACTCGCAGGCCATGGGCCGGGTGGGCGAGAACTTCACCCGTCTATTCCAGACCGCCGACAAGATGCGGCAGTTCAAGGGCAAGCTGCCCGAGGACTCACCGGAGCACGATAACTTCCGCGTCCTGCGCTACCTGGCCAAGCTGACCATCAATCCGGCCATCACCCACGGCATATCGCACCTGGTGGGCTCGCTGGAGCCGGGGAAACTGGCGGACATCGTGCTGTGGCCGCTGGGCAGCTTCGGGGCCAAACCCAAGATGATAATCAAGGGCGGCATGATCTGCTGGGCCGTCATGGGGGATCCCAACGGTTCGATACCCACCGCCGAGCCGTCTTTCTACCGGCCAATGTTCGGCAGCATGGGCAAGGCGGTGGCCAGCACCTCGGTCACCTTCGTTTCCAGCGCGGCGTACGACGCTGGCGTCCACCGTGACCTGGGGCTGACCCGGCGGGTCGAGCCGGTGCGCGGGTGCCGCACCATCACCAAACGGCAGATGGTCCGCAATGATGCGATGCCCGTCATCGAAGTCGATCCGGACACCTATACGGTGAGGGTCGACGGCGAGATCGCCACGGTGCCGCCGGCAGAACGCCTCAGCCTGGCGCAACTGCATTTCCTGGTCTAAAGGACGCGGACGATGACGGGAGACGACGGCAGCGCGAGTTTTCTCGCCGCCCTGCAGCTTGCCGACTCTTTCTTTCCGTCGGGGGCATACGCTCACTCTCAGGGTCTGGAAGGGATGGTGACGAGAGGGTGGGTGAGGAACGCGGACGACCTGGGGAAATACCTGCACAACCTGCTGGTTTGGTCGATCCTGCCGTGCGATGGCGTCGCGTTGCTAAATGGCCATCTGGCCGCGCGGGACGGGGACCTGGCCACGCTGGCCGACATCGACCCGCACCTGCACGCGATGAAGCTTCCGGAGGAGCTGCGGCAGGCGTCCTGCCACGCCGGCCGACGCATCCTGGACGAAACGGCGCCGCTGGTCTGCGGACGGGCCGGGTCTGCCGTTCACGGCGAATTTCGGCAACTGGTGTTGCAGCGCAGCACACCGGGGACGGGGGCCGTCGCGTTGGGCGTGGCTTCCTACGCGGCGGGGATCCAGGCCGAAGCCGCCCTGCTGGTGTTCTGCCACAGCTTTGGCGTGGGCGTGCTGGGCGCGGCCCAACGGATGCTGCCGCTGACCCATTCCGAGGTTCAGCACATCCTTCATGCGCTGCATGGGCCCGTGGCCGGTTTGGCGCCGGAGCTGAAAGCGCGCCACTGGAGCGAGATGACTTCCTTCACGCCGCAGGCCGACATTGCGTCAATGTTGCACGAGCACGACGACGTGCGCATGTTCGCCAGCTGATGCCAAACCGGTTGTCGCTGGCTGGCATTAAAACAGGAGCAGAACGATGAATAGAGTTCCCCGAATAGGCGTCGGCGGCCCGGTAGGATCCGGCAAAACCACGCTGGTGGAAAGGTTGGTGCCGATGCTGATGCAGCGAGACCGGCATCCGGTGGTGATCACCAACGACATCTTCACCAGGGAAGACGCCGAACACGTCAAGCGCACCCTGGAGGGTGTATTCGACACCAACCGCATTCGCGGGGTCGCCACGGGAGCCTGCCCTCACACGGCGGTACGGGAAGACCCCAGCCTCAACCTGCTTGCCGCCGAGGAGCTGACCGAAGCATATCCCGACTCCGATATCGTCCTGATCGAAAGCGGCGGCGACAACCTGACCCTCACCTTCAGCCCTGCCCTGGCGGACTACCAGATCTACGTGATCGACGTGGCCGCCGGCGACAAGATCCCCCGCAAGCGAGGGCAGGGCATCACCCAAACCGACCTGCTGGTGGTGAACAAGACCGACCTGGCTCCATACGTGGGCGCGGACCTGAGCGTGATGCGCCGGGACCTCAACGTGGTTCGGGGTGAGCGTCCTTACGCGTTCACCAACTGCCGCACCGGCGAGGGGGTGGACGCGGTGCTGGACCACATTCTCGATGCAGTTGGCTACCCTGCAACCGCCTGCTGAAACCCGGCGTTCGACGGGGCATGGGCTGGCGGAACTGGTCCTGGAGCGACGGGCGGGACGTACCCGCCTCACCCGTTCTCGTACCAGGCCGCCCCTGATCGTTCAGCAGGCGCTTTATCCCGACGAATCGATGCCGGACATGGCCTACGTTTTTCTGGCCAACCCCACCGGCGGTTTGTTGGATGGCGACTGCCAGGAGGTTAGGGTGGAAGTCGGTTGCGGGGCCAAAGCCCACATAACCACGCAGAGCGCGACCAAGATTTTCACGATGGATCAGTCCTCTGCCGAGCAGCGCGTTGAGCTCAACGTGGCCGCCGGCGGCTACCTGGAGTACTTGCCCGACCCGTTGATCCCATTCCGTAACGCCGCCCTGCAACAGGACATCGCCATCACCGTGGAGCCGGGAAGCGCACTGCTCTGGTGGGATGTGGTCACGCCCGGGCGGGTTGCCATGGGGGAATCCTTTCAGTATCGCAGGTTGAGCAATCGTCTCGCCGTCTATCGTGACAGCGGGCGTCCGGTTTATCGAGAAGCGTTCGACCTCGTGCCTGGAGAATCGGACCCGATCGGCGTTGGGTTGCTTGGGCCGGTTACGAACAACGATCCCAGCGAGCACGACGGGCGGACGCTGGGCTCCATGCTGATACTCTGCAACGCCACCGACGCGCGCCGCATCCTGGAGTTGCTGCGCGCCATTCTAACCGACTGCGCAACGACTCAAGCCGGAATATCCATCCTGCCTGACGGCAACGGGTTGGGCGTGAAGGTGATCGGAGGGGATTGCGCGGCGGTCCAATCGGAATTGGATCGGGTTTGGCAGGTGGTTAGGCGGGAATTGCTGGGAGCCGCTCCGCTTCGCCTGCGGAAATACTGACGGGGCTGCTTCCCGCTCCTCACGCGTACCCAGTTTGTCATTGCCAGCAAAGCGCGGAAACGTCGTTGGCGTAGCAATGGCGGTTGTTTACGGTGATCCATGCCTCAATGAGATTGCCAAGTAAGGCTATCCGCCGTGTCCTGATGACAGTCTACGAATGCGGCTACGCGGGAGGTCCCGACTTGACGCTGGTGCAATACAGCGTTGCCGCCCGGCTCACCCACTGGTGAACGACGCGCCCACCCGCATATTGGCCGAACCTCCGGGCTACTCCAGTATCCAACTGGTGTAATCGGCCTCATCCTGATTCAGGAGGTTCAGGTTGCGGTCTCCAGCATATTGGCAGTCATCAGTGCCTCGTTGCGGTGACCAGTGGCGATGGCGAAGCAGTGACCGCCTTCAGCCCACTTGTCGTACTGCTCAAGATCCATCACAATTTTCGCTCGTACCAGTGCAATTCACCGGTCTTGCGGAACCCGAACGATCGGTACAGTCGTATCGCCGGAGTGTTACTGCCGTCGACCTCAAGCCGCACGTAGTCCGCGCCCGCCGACAGCAAATATTGCATTCCGGCCGTCAGAATGGTCTTGCTCACGCCCCTGCCTCTGAACTCCGGCGCCAAGCCGATCGACCCGATCACCCCCTGCCTCCGACGGCCGTCCGACATCAGCAGGGTCCAGCAGTAACCCGCCAGTTGTTGTCCCTGAAACAGCAGTCTGATCCCGTCGTACGAGGTGTTGGCCATGAGGGCTCGATGGGCCGTTTGTTCCTCGGAAGAAGGGTAAAAGCCCCACGAGCCGGCAAACGCAGCGTTGTGCACTCTGGTCAATGCGGCCACGTCGTCTGTGCGAAGACCTCTAACCAGGTACGTGCCGGCAAGTTCAACATCGGCAATTCGCTGCCCTTCCCAGGTCATATCCCAATAGACTCGCGCAATCTCAAATCCTTCGCGCTCCAGATCCTCCGCTCGGTCGTAAGGTGGCCGCAGCGGGATGTGGGCTACCGGCGCCTCAACTTCTCGGGTTCGTTCCAAGCCTGCCCGAACCAGGGCACAGTAGACTTCTTCGACACCTTCTCCTGGGGACACATGGATATTCAGTACACACCGCCCGGCAACAGGTTCCGGAAAAACCAGGCAAAACCCGCGAAGCGCCGGCCGGCCGGCATCGTTCTCCTCGAACAGCAGTATGCAGTCCCTTTCCTGATCCCGGCCCGGCAACCTCATGATGTCAGCGAAAACGCTGCGGTGCGCTGCGCTGTCTGCATCGCCCGAACCCGCAGGGAGAGGAACGACGAAATCCAGCAGCGCCGGCAGGTCGTTGTCGGTACAGTTGCGGATGGAGATCATGATACAAACTTTCCCAGATGGCTCAGGCGTCGGGCTGACTATTCTAGTGGTTGCGGTCGGGCGTGTCCGCAACGGATCCGCCTGAATAACTTGACGCGCAGCTATTTGGCCTCTGGTCGTCGCGCAAAACACGACGGAGCCGCATGCTGGCCATGCCGATTTCCGAAGGTTTACTTTCTTTTTGGTGCCAGTTTTTGCGGTGTCCTGCTTATACAAACGCGAGCCTGTCTGGAACATCCGGCAAAGGAATCCCAATCGCTATTCAAAGGCCGTGAAACTGTGTCGATGATTCAGCACATCAACATCCGGATCAGCGATAAGGGACTCACCCGCGACCGGTATGAGCAGGCGCTGGGCGCGGAGTTTCTGGTCCGCGGGCCGGAACTCAATCAGGGGCAGCTGCAGTCACGCATCGGCAGCGGGAACATCCATCAGGACGAGGTTCTCTACTCCGCCGGACAGGAATCGGGACAGATGACCGTCTTTGGTATCGACGGGGTTCCGCGCAAGTTAACTCGCCTGGCGACCCATCCGCTGGTCAACCGGCCGGGTTGGATTTCCATCACGGAACTGGCCGGATGATAACCATTAGCTAACCGGCGAGTACCGTATCGAGGCGACTCTTGGCTTCTTCGACTACCTCGGACGGCAGCGGCCCCTTCTGCACCGCCGCTACGTTCTCGTGCAGATGCGCTGGACTGAGTGTGCCCACGATAGTAGTGTGGGCATCCGTGTTGGAGATGGTCGCGCGAAGCAGGAACTCGGTGGCCGTCATTCCGTCTAACAGATCGCCCAGTTCCGCTTTCTCCCAAAGGTCCCAAACCTGGGCGTTGCCGTGCCCTGCGCCCGGTTGACCGCGGGCTACTCCGCCACGGATGACTATGCCCAGCCCCGCCGAGGCCGCTGCCGCAATCGCCTTGTCATGTTCCGGTTGCAGGATTGAATACGGAACCTGCAACACGTCGAACACGTCCATCGCTATATGGTCAAAGATGTTCGGCAAAATCGAGGAACAGCCCAGGTAACGGATCTTCCCCTGCCGCCGCAGGCCTTCCAGTGTCTCGACGGCTCCCTCCTGTTCCAGAACGTCCCTGGCCGGGCTGAAGTGGAACTGGACAATATCGAGATAGTCCGTTTTCATCCGCGTTAGGCTCTGGTGGCAGGCGTTGATTATGTTTTCCCTGGTGTAATCGTGGAAACGCGGCAAGGGAACGCCAAACCTGGTGCGCTCTTCGGGCCGGAACCCGGCATTATCCAGTGGGCAGCCGCATTTGCTGGCCAGGTAGAACTCGGACCGCCGATGTGAAATACAGTTGCCGATGTGTTCCTCGGCCTCGCCGTAGTCAACGGCGACGTCAATGTAATTGATGCCAGCATCCAGGACGGCGTTGAGAATGGCGGGCGGCTGCTCCGGGGATAACGGACGACCCACCCCGGCAACCATGCCGCGTAATTCCAGAGCGCCGAAGCCCAGGGCGGTGACGCTCAGACCAGTGCGGCCCAAGGTTCGTGTGGGTAGGTCTGGCATAGTTGACGTTACCTGCATCCGATTATCATGTCCGTCGATGGTCTATGCTTGAGAAGCCCGACCGTTTTGCGAGAAGTTTCAAGCCATGTTCCGTAGCTTGTGTTAATATGCAGCCTGAAATTTCATCGAGAGAGGAAGGACCATGGGATCGATACGATTGTACTCTGGAGACGACGGCCAATCCCACATTGAAGAAATTGACCCACCATCCGATCCGGTGTGGAGCCAGTTGCAAAACGCCAAGGGGATCATATTCCGCGCCTCGCCCCCTGGGTATTTCAGCGATTGGCACGTGGCGCCCCGCCGGCAGTACATAATCACCCTCTCCGGGGAAGCTGAAATCGGGCTTGCCGACGGTACCGTTCATCGGTTGGGACCCGGCGACGTCAACCTCGCCGAAGACCTCACCGGCCACGGTCACACCACTCGCGTGGTGAGCGACGTTCCGCGGGTGAGTGCCACCATTCACCTGGACGATTAAAAAGAACTCGGACGGAATATTCATTTGCGAGGTGCTGAGCATTTGCCTTGGCACCCCGCTTTGCTTGCGTTCGCAACCGAGTGAAGCACAGTCCGGTCTGCGATGCCTTTAGGCTTCCTCTCATGGTGGGCCACCACCCCGTGCCGGCATCATAGTCCAACATCCCAGTGCCACGGCGTCGGCTTCCAATTTTTCAGCAGGCCCACCCCAACTCCGTTGACACGACTGCTCAGCGAAGACCCCGAGCCTGCAGACAGCGGCGAAGCGTAGGTCGGTATTTCCCCACGGCTCACCCGATGCTCAAGCGGCTCCACCCGCCTGAACCCATTGGTCGCACATGACATTAGGGAACATCTAACTCAACCACGGCAGCAGCATAGCCGAGGCAGCCTGGTGACAATCATCACCGCCGGTTTGGTTCGGGAGCAATAAACGGCAAAGACCACGAAAGCCGCGGGGCGCTCACGACGGTGGGATCGGATGGTGGCGCGGCGGCAACGTTTCCGGCGGAGCGACTATCCGACTGCCCTGCCTTTCCACCACCCATTCTGTAGGTAGCAACGATGAAGTTGCCGCCGACCACGAAAGCCATGTAGACGAACACGCACATGGCATGCCAAATGTACCCGAGATTGAGCATTTCCAAGGCCTCGGCTCGGGTATAGCCAAGGTGATCAAAGTTGAGATCCCAGGACCGCACCAAATTGTGGTCCGGTAGCACCGCCGGATAATCGGGCGACAAATATATCGCCAGAACCGTGATCAACCCCAAAGTCGTCGCGACCACGGCGACCACCAGTGCACCGATTTGCACAAACCGCCGTTCGCTCTCGGTGGGATTGATCGTGGGGTCGCGGAACACCAGAAGCAGGATGAAGACCGCTGCCACCAAGGGCATGACCACTGCAAACTGTATCCACACTGAAGCATTGGAGCCCACCAACACTACCCAGTAGACCAAGCCAACCGGCGGGAGAACCGCCCGGGCCGCGCGGACGTGGGCGCTCCTGCCGTTTCTGGCGCCGGTATTCTGCCATCTCCACAGGACTTGGAACGCCAAACCCGCCCCACAAGCCAGAACCAGGTTCAGCAGTAGCGCCAACATGTAGGGCGTATGGCTGCCGGCAAAGCTCCCGAGCAGGTATAAGTTGTAGTGGTCCATGCGCAAAGGAGCGAATTGCAGGAGCGGCGTGGTCAACAAGAAGAAAAGCGACACCCAAAAGAACTCTCTGATCCCCGCTTCTCGATCAGGAAACACGAAGCCCTGCCCCAAAACCAATGCAATCGCGAACGCGACATACGCCGCCGGCATCCAGGACGCGTCGCCACCCAACAACGCGAGGGCGTACCCCCCGCCCACGATACCGAAACCCATCAAAGGGCACCTGACGAACGCCAAGCGTAACACGCCCTTCAAGAGCGACGACTCGTGCTCCGCTCCCGCGACTTCATCCCTAGTCATAAAGTCGAATCCAGAGTCTTGTTCCGCCGAGCCCTGATACTCGTCGCCGTCGTGCCCGATGGCCAGGTTCACCTGCTCGGCGGCAGTGCGGAAATCGGGCGCCAAGCCTGCCAGCAAAATAAGGCCCGCGGTCTCCGTGTCCGACAGGTCCAATGCTCTGCCAAATATCCGGAGACGATCGACGGCAGGACGCGTGAGGCCCGATTCCCACCTCGATACGGTGGCATGACTGAAGCGTTCACCGTAATCACTGCCTACCTCCGCCATGCGCCGCAACAATTCTTCCTGGGTCAACCCGCGACGACCGTCTCCTTGAGAAAACGATTCCCGGTAGGACTTCATTACAAAGCCCACCTGGGCTGCTCTCGATCTCTGGATATCACGCTCTAACGTAGTCATAGCAAGAACAGTGTAAGCTTTTGAAATTGAGCGTTTCTAGTGCACTTTAGCCTCATCACATCGTGATACATTATCACGGTACCTCAGCTGGCTGGCAAGTTTTAGCAGGCGGCGGCTTTCGCGGTGATACACGCATGTTTGTTTTACCTGGTCCCTCGGTAGTGTTTTGTGCCCGGCCAACAAGCTCGCCTAGCGACGGGCGCGCCCACCGCAACCGGTACCGAGTGTAGGCGGTGGACCTCGCCTTGACATCGCGATTGCCCAAGTTACAATCGCCGGAAAAGCCGGCACTGAAGCCAACAGCCAAGAAGGAGAAACTGAAATGCCGTTCTACACCAAGGGCGATGTCACCATCCACTACGAAGATGTCGGTTCAGGGTTCCCTCTGCTGTGCACCCCCGGCGGCGGGCTGAGCTCGATCATGAGCGGTTGGCCGAGGCAGGTCATCAACGTGATGGAAGAGTTCAAGAACGACTTCCGCTGCATCACCATGGACCAGCGCAACGCCATCGGCGGACAGTCCACAGGGCCGGTCCAAGTTGAAGACCCGTGGGGAGCCTTCGCGGACGACCAGCTGGGGCTGATGGACCACCTGGGGATAGACCAGTTCATGTTCATAGGCTTCTGCATCGGCGGCCCGTTCGCGATGACGCTGATCAAGAACGCGCCCGAGCGGGTGCGGGCGGCGGTGCTGTGCCAGCCGGTCGGACACGCCAGCAAGACTCCGGATTCGATGTACGACTCGGGAACGGATGTCTGGGGTCCCGAGTTGATCTCCGGGCGACCTGACATCACGATGGATGTCATCCAACAATACCTGCACAACCTGTACCGAGTGCAGCCGGACTTCATGTACAGCGTGTCACGGGATTTCGCCCGCGCCTGCCAGACCCCGCTGCTGGTGATGCCCGACGATACGCCGTCCCACTCCCTGGAAGCCGCCATGGACCTCGTGGAACTGGCTCCCAAGGCCCAGGTGACGGCATATCCCTGGAAGGAAGAACCAGAGTTGAAGGCCACGACGATCAACCAGGTGCGCGAATTCCTCCAGGCGCATCAGCCGGTGGGAGCCGCCCGCTAAAACGGGACACCGGACTCAGGCCTTCGGAACTTCCCGATCCGGCGACCAGGCCTGAACCCATCGACCGCTCCAGGCACCCAGCCCTGGGGCGGTCGTCTTGTCCCTGAGAACAGGCGCGCTCCAGCTCCTAGTGCGCGCTTCCCGGAGCGCTGGCGATCCGTCCGGCTGCCTCTCCAAACTGCTTGCCGAATAGAGGCGTCATCAATCCGCTGGCGATCGTTGCGCCGAGGCACAGGTAGCCAATTCCGGCGTAGCCGGTACCCGCCAGCAAAGCGCCTGCAATCGCGGCGCCCAGCGCGCCTCCGGACTGGTTGCTCAGGCCCATGAGACTGGCCCCGGTGGACTTGGATTCCCCTGAATACTCGGTGCTCGCGGCGACCATGGCGGGCATTGCCACGCTCAGCAGGCCGGTGCCAACCGCGACCACCGCCACTGATAGCCAAAGCCCCAGGTGGAAAGAAAAGAACAGGAACGCGCAGATACCCCCCGCGACTGAAGTTCCGGCGATCAGCGCAGCGCGGTACCTGTTTTTCGCGACGTACGCGGCGGAATAACTTCCGACCACCTGACCTATGGCGGTTATCACCAGGGGCAGGGCCACCAGGGGCAGGGCCACCAGGGGCAGGGCCACCAGCCCCAGGGCCACGTCGTGAGCCAGTATGAGATAGGCGGGGAAAAAGCTGAGCGTTGCCCAGAAAGCAATGCGTTGCGTCGTGCCAACCGCTATCGCCACGCGGAAATAGCGCAACGAGAGCAGCGACAGATACCGAGAGAAGAACACGAAGCTGCGAACTCGCTCCTTGCTGTCCTTGGGGAACCAGATCCAGTTCGCCAACAATCCCAAGGCCAGTACCAGACCGACAACTACAGAAGGAAGGCGCCAGCTTCCCCACTCCGCCAGCACGGCGACCAGCGGGACGGTAGTGGCCGACACTACCCCGTTCAGGGCCAGCACGGCGGTAACCGCCTGAGCCCGTCTGGCCGGAGAAATGACATCAGACACGACCCCCACCGCAGTCGGCGGCAGCGTTCCCCCGGCCAGGCCGGTCAACATCCGGAGCGCCAACAGGGCTTCGATATTGGGCGCGAACGCCGATGCGAGCAAGGACACGGAAAGGACCACCAGCCCGGTAAGCGCGACGGGTCGGCGGCCGAAAGAATCGGACAGGGGCCCCACGCAAACCAGGGAAACCGCCCAGGCTGCAAAGGTGGCGGTGCCAACTGGCCCGCCACCGCCACCGAGACGTCCAGGTCCGTGGCAATTTCGACCAGGAGGGGCGGAATGATGAAAACCGCGCTCAGACCGGCAAAAACGGCAAGCGACAGCACGGCAAAAAACCAGGCCTTGTTTATCCCTCTTTCGCTTGCCCGTGCAGCTTGCGTTTCGATTTCGCTGTTCTCCTTCAATCAACAAAACGGCGACCCGAACGAACCGATCGCGCGCCGAGACTCGCAATCCAAAACGGGCCGATAGATTGGAGAACGTTGCGCGATCGCGCCGGTTGCTCAGAACCGCGGGGCGCGGATAGTATAGACACGAGGATGGGTGATGCGTAGCGCCGGCGAGGCAGGACCATGTCAAGGTCGTTTCCTGGCCCGCGCGTGGCGAGCCGGCGAACCGCAGCGACCACCCTTTCACAGGCTCAGAACGAGCGGGTAGTTGCCCACCGCGCAACTTCGGACAGGCCTCACCCATCGGGCGTAACCGTTTATGGACACGCAGCACGGGCAGCGTTGACCAGCTTGTAAGTAGCCGCACTGCGTTGGCCCGGTGTCGGAATTTGGTGGCGGCAGAGGACAGGCGATTGACCGCTGCCGCCGGAAAGTATTCGCGTTGGTGTTGCTTAGGACTTCCTCCGGAAGTTTGGGATGTACAGGCGATGTTCTGGAGAGTGTTGACCAGGTTCCGAGCGGTATCAGCCCTACGGCCGGAGGTGGTGCGCTGTGGTTTTTGCTCTCATTCTCCATGCCTGAAGCATGGCGCGCTGTGGCGGGCGCGGTGGCCGAGGGGACTGCCCCGATTAAAGCGGTCGGAGACAGTCTCCTACAGAGGCCGGCAGCGACTTGGTGCTGATTGGCCGTGAACGCTCGGAACCTGGTCGATGGAACCGATTTATCGCCTGTGAAACCATTATAGAGCATACGTTCTGACTATGGCAAGGGTGGTGGTGTCACTGACAGAGCTTTTCCAGTTTGTCCTGGCGACGGGCGATGCGGCGCGACGATGCCGCCGCCTGGACGGTGTCGCTTCCGTCGACGAGACTGCCGCGCTTCGGGCGCAGTGACAAAGGACAGGGCGCTCGCAATGACAATGAGGACTTTGGAAAGGCCCTGGTTAGCGGCGGCACATAGTTACATCTGAAACAATAGTAAGCCCAGCATTGAAACCGGGCTTACGGCGCTTGTGCATTCTGGTTTTTCGAACCAGAGGATTGGCGGGCTAGCGGAGTTTTCCTAGCTCGGCCCGACGATCCCCGGTGGACGTTGCGTGCGTCAAACTCGATCCCGACGTGGGCTTCTACTAATGACCTACTTCCCGCTCCGTCCAGTCATACGGATCACCTATTGAGCTGTCCGACCTCCATCGATCACCAGCTCTGAACCAGTGACGAATGAAGACTCGTCGCTGGCGAGGTACAGGACGCCGTAGGCGATTTCGATGGGCTGGCCCACTCGGCCCAGCGGCACACGGCCCACCTGGGCGGCAACCCTGACCTCGTCATCCGGGGTGATGCCCAGCATGGGCGTTTGAACCGGGCCGGGGTGCACGGAATTGCAGCGGATGCCTTCCCTGGCGTACTGGATGGCGGTCGACTTGGTGAACAGGCCGACTGCGCCCTTGCTGGCGGCGTAGGCTCCAGACGTACCCGGGGCGGGCGCGATGCCGGCGCCGGAGGAGATATTAACGATGGAGCCGCCGCCGGCGTCGCGCATCGCCGGTATGATCTCCCGGGTACCCAGGAACACGCCCTTGACGTTGACGTCCATGGTGCGCACCCACTGCTCTTCGGTCATATCTTCGATGCCGCCCCTGGTGGAGATGCCGGCGTTGTTGACCAGGATGTCCACCCTGCCGAAGCGCGACACCGCTGCCGATACCGCGTTCCGCCAGTCTTCCTCGCTGGTGACGTCCAGGTGGACGAAGAGGCATTCGTCGCCGGTCTCGTTGATCTCGGCCTCGGTTTGCCGTCCCACATCGTCGAGCACGTCGCCGATGACCACCCTGGCGCCCTCTCCGGCGAACAGCCTGGCCTCCTGCGCGCCCATTCCCCTGGCTCCGCCGCTGATGATGGCGACCTTGTTTTCCAGCCGCATGGTTACGCCTCCTGCTACTCGATAGTGGGACGATTGTAGCCGCACCGTTGGACGGGTCAAGTTGACAGCGGGCGGTTCGCTATAATCGGCGGAGTGTAACGAAATGACATTGGAGTGAGGCACATGGAAATCAACGGCGGCGTATTCATCGTGACGGGATCGGCGACCGGTCTGGGAGCGGCGGTGGCCCAGCGTCTTGCGGGCAAGGGCGGCAACGTGGTCATCAACTACACGAGGAGCGAAACCGAGGCGCAGGCTACGGCGGAGACGTGCCATAGCCTCGGCGGAGAGGCTATCCTCTGCCAGGCTGACGTGTCCGTGGACGACGACTGCCGGCGGATGGCAGCCTCCGCGCTGGAACGGTGGGGCAGGATCGACGGGCTGGTGAACAACGCCGCAACGTCGTCGATAGTTCCCCACTACGACCTGGAGGGGCTGTCTTCCGAGGACTTCCGACGCATCCTGGACGTGAACGTGATCGGCGCGTTCCAGATGGCGCGCGCGGTTACGCCGGCGATGCAGGAGCAGGGCAAGGGCGCGATCGTCAACATCTCCTCTGGGTCGGGCTTCAGCGGCTCGGGGAGTTCGATTGCCTACGCGGCGTCCAAGGCAGCCCTCAACGTGATGACCTTCTCGCTGGCCCGCGCCCTGGCGCCCGAGATCCGGGTCAACGCGGTGTGCCCCGGAGTAATGCAGACCCGCTGGTGGCGTGAGGGGCTGGGCGAGGAGAACTACCAAGGCTTCATCGACCGCTACGCCGCATCCGCCCCGTTGGGGTCGGCCGGCACGCCGGAAACCGTAGCGGAACCGGTGGTCTGGCTCTTGGAAGGGGCAGAGCACGTCACCGGGGAGACTATTTTGGTTGACGCAGGCAGCCATTTGGGGCCGGCGCCAACGCGGCAAGGCTGACGCTTGCTATCGGCAACAATGTAGGCGACGCACGGGCGCATCGTCCGCCGTTGTGCCCGGTCGGCGCCGGCGCCGATAATGCTCACGTGTACCCACTTTGCACAATCGGTCATTGCGAGCGCCCCAAATATCATTGCGAGCACAGCGCGGCAATCCCGTCGCCGGAAGGATCCTCGCTCAATTCAACGAGATCGCCACGTCGCTGCGCTCCTCGCGATGTCAATGCGGGTACGCGTGAGGCCGATAATTTCCTTGACACACTATTGCGCGCGGGGGCATACTGCGGCGATTGAGGGAGAGGAATATGGCCGTAATAAACCTCCGTCCCGACCAGTTTGCGCTGCTCGGGCACCGTATTCATTACGCCTGGGCGATCGTCTTTATCACCGCTCTCATGCGCTTGGTGTCTTCTTCGTTCCGGATGTCGTTCCCGGCTCTGGTGCCCATAATTGCGGAAGTGTTCGGCTGGAGTCAGGGCCTTATCCTGTTTGCATTCTCGCTGCAGTGGGTGGTGTCGGGTATGTTCGGCCCCCCGTCCGGATGGCTTGGTGACCGATACGGAGCCCGCTTTACACTGACGCTGGGTGCGTCCCTGTATATAGTCAGCATGATCCTCGCCGGATTCATGACGGAGCTCTGGCATCTCTACCTGTTCTTCGGCGTGATGCTCAGTGCCTCCATGGGCATCTTCCAGGTGCCCCTCACCGTGTCGGTGACATCCTGGTTCCGCCGCCACTTGGGACTCGGCATGGGGTTGCTCCAGTCTTCCCAAGGGGTTGGGCCGGTGATTGTCCCGGCCATTATGCTGGGCCTGGTTGCCTTCTTCTCCTTGGGCCAAGGGCAGCAATGGGCCGAAGCTTTCCCAATTTTCGGCGCCGACAGCATTGGGATCAGGATGGCCTTTTGGATCCCCGGCATCGTCGGTGGCATCATTCTGCTGCTGCTGACCAAGTTCTTCTACAACTCCCCGGAAGATGTGGGAATGCGGCAGTTGGGCGCCGACCCCAACGAGCCGCTACGCGCCGCACCGACAACGGGAAGGGGAGCCAAAGAGCGGGCCCGGGTATTCCTGCGCCAGGTGCGCAAAACTCCCACCTTTTGGAACTTGGTAGGCATCCACTATTGGGGATGCGCCGGCCATGCCATCATTATCATGTTTCTTCAGGTTATGGTGGTGGATCTATTGGCCCCAGAGGGTGGGTACCAAGGGGTGGACAAAGCCCTGGTCGGGGCCTCGGCCATCGGAATCAGCATCGCGGGCACCATGCACCTGACGAGCACCATAACCCGGTTTGCCGCTCCTATCGCAGCAGATCTGTTTGGTAGCAAGTGGGTGATGGCCGCCTGCTTTACCCTCCAGTTCGTGCCTGTGCTGATCCTTCTGTTCGCCAACGAACTTTGGATGTTCTACCTTTTCGCCGTACTGTTCGGCATTGGCTTCGGCGGCGAGATGTCCGCCTTCCCTATCATCAACCGCCAATACTACGGCAGAGCTCCCATCGGCAGCGCCTACGGTTTCCAGATGATGGGAGCCGGCGCGGGCATGGCCAGTGGGGCGTTGATGGGCAGCGGGCTTTACATCGGTGCAACCGAACTGGGATTCCCGATTATTCTCGACAACCCCTACTGCTGGACTATCCTCCTGTCCTTTGTCATGAGCCTGGGCGGCGTCATCGCCATCTTGTGCCTGCCCAACACCCACCAGCACCAGTTACCCGATTGGGAGGAGCAACTGCCACCCGAGTTCCGCACTGACGCGGCACCGGCTGCTCCTGCCCCGGCGCCGGCGGCCCCCGCCGGATCGCCCGCTCCGGCCACGTCAGGCAACGGCGACTAGAGCGGAACCTCGAAACAGCACAGTTTTTGGGGGCGGTTCGCAGAACCGCCCCCAGTGGTTTTATGGCGGCGCCGGCGTTATCATGTCGCCAAATACGCTATATCCGAATCAAAGCACCAATCACAGCCCTGACTCAAGCGGGAAAGGGATCAACGCCAAGGAGGCACCACCATGGCAGACGGAATAACTATCCTCGTGGGAACCGCGGGGCAGGGCGTTATGCGCAGCATCGACAGCGGCGAGTCCTGGCGGCGCGTCGGCATCACCCAGGGCATCCACTCGGACGCCGTGGTGCGCTGCCTGACACCGGTCCCCGGGACCGAAAGTAGCGTGCTGGCCGGATGCGATAGCGGCATCCTGCGCAGCGACGACAACGGCGACACGTGGCGTCGCGTCGATACGGCGATGAATGGCGCCGCGGTGTGGGCCATCGCGTTCGATCCTTCCAATCCGCAGGCCGGCTTCGCCGGCACCGGCACGCCGGACCCGTGCCAGATCTACCGGACCAGGGACGGCGGCGCGAGCTGGGAACTGCGGCCCTGTGAGGTTGCCGCGGAGTGCCCGGCGGTGGGCGTGCCAAGGGTCACGGGGATTGCCATCGACCCGACCAACGGCAACAGCATTTGGGTGGGCATTGAGGTGGACGGCCTACGTCACAGCTCCGACGGTGGCGACACTTGGGAGACCGTGCCGCACCAGGACATCCCCAATATGGACATTCACAACGTAACCGTGACGTCCGGCCCGCCCCATCGGGTGGTGGTGATGGTCAACGATGACGTGTTCCTGAGCGACGACGACGGCGGTTCGTGGCGGAACCTGGGCGTCCGACAGAACTTCCCCTTGGGATACCCGCGCGGCATCAAGGTCAAGGCCGACGACCCGCAGACTATTTTCACGACGTTCGGCGACACCACTCCCGGGTCCACGGGAGTCGTGATGCGCTCCACCGATGCTGGCGCGACGTGGAACAGCCTGCCGCTGCCAGTCGAGCCCAACACGGCGATGTGGGTGGTCAACTCCCAGCCGCAGAACCCCGATTTCCTCCTGGCCGGTAGCAGGTACGGCTATCTGTACCAGTCGGGCGACGCCGGCGCATCGTGGAGCAAGTTCAACCGGGAATTCAGCGAGATCTCCTCGGTGGCGTGGTTCCCAAACTGAACCGCTCCTGAATTCTGAGGGTTTACGCGGGTCCGCCATTGGTGCGGACCCGTTTTCTTTGATGAGCGCTGCTACGCGCCAAAACCAACCGGCGGCATGGGGAATCCACTGCCGTGATACACTTACCTCGCCCAGGAACCGACCCCAAATACCGAGTGGAGGCGAAGCACGATGCCCATGGATGTTGCTACAAGAGTTGCCCTGATCAAGCGGCTGGCCGGAGACATCCACGGCCGCCTGTCGGAGAGCTCCTCGGAGGACCTGAATGCCCAGTCCGCATGTTCCGAGTGGGACGTGGGAACCGTTGCCGCTCACCTTGCCGGCGGAGCCGTCCGCCAGCAGGAGGCCATGCAGAGAGGACTGGCCGGCGAGGGCGGGCCACCGCCAGGCGAGACCATCCTGCCCACACCCGACCAGGTGCAGGCGTCCAACGCCACGAGCAACGTACAGACGCGGCACGATTGGGGCGACGACCTGCTGGACAATTTCCGGCAGAATTACGCAGATTTGGACGTAATGTTAAATGGATGGAGCGACTGGTCCATCGGATGCTGGCACCGTCGGCGGGGCACAATGTCGGCGGAGAGTTATGTCGACCTCAGGATCCAGGAACTGGTGATCCACGACTGGGACATGCGGGCCCGCGACACCGGCGAAGGGGACCTGGACCGCGACGGCATCGTGGCGCTGCTCCCGGCGTCGGAAATGTGGTACCAACTTTGCTTCCGGCCCACCGCTCCGCTGACCACGCCGGCCGTGTACCGTTTCGAGATCGACGGCGGCGCCGAAGGGGCAACCCTTCAGCACGATGTCGTAGTGACCGGCGACGCTTACACCGTATCGGAGTGCTCGCCGCAGAACCAGCCGGAACTTACAATCCGGGCGGACGCCAACACCTACCTGCTCTGCCTGTATAATCGGGTGGACTGGAACACGGCCAAGCGCGCCGGCCGCGTGCGGGTCTCCCAAACCGCTGACACCATTGCTCACGTATCTTTAAGAAACCTCGGCCGTTGGTTCGGCGGGTTGTAGACAAAACATCTACTAGACGGACCCTATAGGGTTCTCAAGGTACGGGATACGATGACTTCCTATGATGAAGAGGTAATCCGACAAGAGGTCGCGGTCATCGGGACGCTTGCCAGAGAACTGAATCAGTTCCTGAAAGGATTGTCACGGAATGACCTACGTCGACACTCCGCGTGCGACGCCTGGACCGTGCGGGACGTGGCCGGTCACCTGACCAACCGCGCCGAACGGCAGATAACCAGCATGACCCGCGGGCGCGAAGGCGACCCGGACCCGCCGCCCGGCTTCAGCGCACCTTCGGACATGATGGCCATGTCTGCCGCCAATGCGGACGCCGACATCGCCTACGCCATCTCGCTGGGCGAAGAGCTGGTTCCCGCTTTCGAGCGGCACTACCGGGAACTGCACCTGCTGCTGAACAGTTTCAGCGGCGCCGATTGGCGCTGCGCCTGCTGGCATCCCCGCCGGGGCACGATGACGGCGCGCGAGTACGTCAGCCAGCGCATACAAGAGCTGGCGGTGCACGACTGGGACATACGGAGCGCGTTCGATCCGCAGGCCCCCATACACCCGGACGCGGTCCCGGTATTGCTGGGAATGTCCGCACATTGGCTCCGGTCTGCTTACAACCCGGGCAACGACCCACCGTCGGAAGAAATTCGCTACCACTTCGCGCTATCGGACGCCGAGCCGATTGACGTGTTGGTGAAACTTGACGGCGTGCAGATCGGCGCGGGCCTCCATCCCAACCCGGACGACTTGGACATGTTGGTTGCCTGCAACGCCAACACCTACCTGCTGCTGGCCTACGGACGTATCGACGTCGATACCGCGGCGAACAACCTGGTCGCCATCGGGACGGAAGGGCTGCTGGAGCGGTTCGCCGGGTGGATGGTGGGGTTCTAACAGCGGGTCACCGCTGCAACATCGAGGGCGACGAGGCCGGGTGTCGTGGCGGATTGCGCGATGCTCGGCGACCGCCCCCGCATCTTCCTTACCGGCGCCACCGGTTACGTCGGCGGGCGGCTGCTGGGCGTCCTGCAACGCGCCGGATACCGAGTCCGTTGCCTGGCACGGCAGCTTTCGGCCACAATGTCGCCACACAGCGGCTCATCGCCTGCTACCACCCCAGCTAGCAGAACACCCAAACCGGCCGCCTCACGATAGACATGCTCGACACCGTCTTCATCCGCGCCCAGGCGGCGTGTATGCCGTGACATTAAGCTGCTACGACCCCGATGAAGCGTTGATATTATGAAATAGCCTGTAACCACGCCGCATCAATGGCAATGTTTGCCGTCGCTGCTGGATCAACTAACTCATTAGGAATGGCAAAATGCCCCGACCACGGCAGAAGATAGACAGCGCTTCACCAAGCCTCGGGAGTAAAGAAACGATTCGCGAGGAAGGCGTCAATACCCTATTTGCCCAATTGCTCCGAGACCAGGGCATCTCTGCCCGCGCCGAGCGCCGGAGCCGCGGTACCACTCCCGACATCCGCGTGACGCTGAAGACCGGCGACACAGTGTTGTTGGAATGCAAGTGGGAGGATTCCGTCAGCCAGTTGGAAAACCAGCTTGACACTCGCTTACAGCAATTCCCGGACGCGTTGGGCGTTATTGGCGTCCTCTATCCCGAAGGTTTGAAATTCCTGGACGATACCCGCGAAGGCCTAGAAAACGCCGGCGATCTCGAATGGTGGCTCCACGGCTCTAAGGGTGCCCTCGCAACCGAACGCCTCTCTCGCTTCGGTTCTCCTGACGACATCGCTGACCAGCTGCGTGTGCTGGCGTTGGAACTCGAAGGCTCCGATCGCGTTGTCGCGGCCGCTGGAGTCATCGAACACGCGGTGGAGCAATCGGCAAAGCAATTGTCCGCACACGCTCGGATTTCCCGGCGTGTCAAGGACATCATCGCCAAAACCGATCAGGAGAATGACCGCGAAAAGGCTTTACGAATCGGATGCCTCGTGATTTTCAACGCTCTGGCGTTCCACTTGCGACTCGCCTCTTCCAATGATGACGTCCCGACGGTGGCCGAAGCGTGGCGAGACGGTATTCCTGGACTTTACCAAGCTTGGCGTTATATCTGCGACAACATCGATTACGTGCCCGTTTTTGACCTTGCCTCCGGCATCCTGGATATTCTCATCGACGGCCCGACTAAATTGCATGAACCGGTGCTCTCGCCCCTCCTCAAAGCGATTGCAGATACCAGCCAATTGGAAGGACACGACCTATCAGGGAGACTTTTTCACACGTTGCTCACGGACGCCAAGTTCACTGGCGCTTACTACACCTCTGTTCCGGCTGCCACTCTTCTTACACGGCTCGTGTTCCACGATTGGCCAGTGGGCGTTGACTGGAGCGACCACGAATTTCCTGCGTCGCTCAATGTAGCCGATATCGCCTGTGGTACTGGAACACTGCTGATGGCCGTGGCCGCCGAAGCCGAACGCCGCCACACCGAGGCCGGTGGACAAAACGTTGCTGCGTTGCACAAAGCGATGGTGGAGCAAGCCCTCCACGGCTATGACGTCCAACTTTCAGCCGTACACTTCGCCGCCACCAGTTTGGCGATGCTCAACCCGAGCATCCAGTTCGACCGCATCAACCTCTACGTTATGCCGTTGGGAGCGGACGGTGACGACGTTTCTTTGGGTTCCTTGGATTTCCTGGGAGAAAATCAAGCCGCCGTCCAGTACGCCCTTTCCCCAGTCTCTATGGGCGGCAGCGGCCGAACGATCCGCGACGCCGGTCGCGTGTCCGGCAGTGGTCCCAACGGAAACCGGGAGGCGGAACTTGCCACCCTCCCCGACTTGGACTTAGAGCCTATCCTAAAAACTGGTGGAAACTTGCAGGGGGAGTCGCGGGAAAGCGAGCTGGGGTTGCATCTAGACTGGGGCAATGACGAAATCGAAAGACCCCAAGCCGCCGCGTCCGAAGCGTGCTGGCCCAGCCACCAGGACCAATCCCACCACCGGCGCGTTCCAGGTCTCCGACGAGCTCTGGGAGGTGCTGGCGCCGTTGATCCCCGAGCATGTGAACACCCATCGTTTCGGCGGCGGCCGGCCCCGGGTCCCTGACCGCACCTGCGCCAATGGCATCTTCTACGTGCTGCGCACCGGCTGTCAGTGGAAGGCGTTGGACGCCACGGGCATCTGCTCCGGCTCCACCGCCCACCTGCGGTTTCAGGAATGGGTCGCCGCTGGGGTGTTTCTGGAGCTGTGGCGGGTGGGACTGGAACGCTATGACGAACTGAAGGGGCTGGACTGGAGTTGGTTGAGTATGGACGGGGCCATGACCAAATCACCCTTGGGCGGGGGGAAAAACCGGCCCCAACCCCACTGACCGAGGCAAAGGCGGCGTCAAGCGCAGCCTGTTGACCGAAGCTGAGGGCATTCCGGTGGGTCTGGCGGTGGACGGCGCCAACCGTCATGACATGAAGCTGGTGCGGGCCACGGTGGACAGCCTGCCGGTGCCCCGACCAGCGCCCACTCCGGACCAACCCCAGGGCATGTGCCTGGACAAAGGCTATGACTTTGACGAGGTGCGCCGCACGTTGGAGGAGTTCGGCTTCACCGCCCACATCCGCAGTCGGGGCGAGGAGGCGAAGGCGATCAAAAAGGAGGCTGGGTTCAAGGCGCGGCGCTGGGTGGTGGAACGAACCCACGGCTGGCTGAACCGTTTCCGGCGCATCCTCGTGCGCTGGGACAAGTCCCCCGACAACTACATCGCCTTTCTTCATTTCGCTTGCGCCCTGATCGCCCTCAGAGCCGCCGGGTTATTAGGATAGGCACTTAGCGATTATGAACCCGCCCTTCACCCGTTCCGTGGGCGGAAATCTCCTGTTCGGAAGCCTGCCCGCTCCGGAACGGCGCAAGTTGCAGAACGAGTTGTCCCGCCGTCTGAAATCCCGCCAGGCCACCGCAACCGCAGGCCTCGGAGCCGCTTTCGTGGCCGCCGCGTCCCCAAAGCTACGGCCCGGAGAAGGTCGTCTCGCCCTGGTACTGCCCGCCACCGTCTGCACTGGACCATCCTGGCAACAGACCCGTGCTCTTATTGAGCGAGACTTCACGCTTGACGTGGCGGTCATCTCCCACGATCCGCAACGCTGGAATTTCTCAGACAGCACCGACCTCTCCGAAGCTTTGCTCATCGCCACTCGGCGACAACCCGCCAACAGCAACGGAGACGCCCCCGAACACCGCACTACTTTCGTCAGCCTGTGGCAGAACCCTAGCGGCGTCCTCGACGCTCACCGCGCCGCCCAAGTTATCACCGACACCGCACCGGCCAACGTCGAAGCAACCGGCGCATCGCTTCTGGAGGTGGATGGCCGACACATCGGTGAATTGCTATCTATTCCCGAATCCCGGCTTATTGGCAAGAAATGGGCCGGAGTGCAGTTCGCCCGCGCTGACTTGACGCGCAGTTCCCTCCGCCTCTTGGACTACGGTGAAGTGTGGGTTCCCGGCGAATCAACCACCGGCAAGATCCCCCTCTGCCCGCTCGGTGAACTCGGGCAGATCGGCCCCGATCGGCGTCGACTGGTAGATGGGTTCGACCGGACAACATCCCAGACAGCCTACCCGATGGTTGAAGGACACGATACCGAGCAACGAATGTCCCTCGCCTGTACGCCGGACGCCTACTTGTCACCGTTAGTTAGTCCTAAAGGCGGACAGCGCCCGGGATATGGCGATCACCTCTGGCAACAAGCCGGCCGTCTGCTGGTTGCCGAACGGCTACGGCTGGATACTACGAGGGTAGTAGCGATGCGAGCTAACACCCGAGTATTGTCAAATGTATGGTGGCCAGTTCGGATGGAAGACGTTTCGCACGAAAAATCCCTCGCGGTGTGGCTCAATTCCAGCCTTGGCTTGCTGACGCTTTTGGCCCAGCGTACCAGTACCGAAGGCGGCTGGGTCGGCATGAAAAAGGCCGATCTGGAACTCGTACCGGTGCTGGACGTACGGGCCGTCCCAACAGCCCAGTTGCAGGGCCTTTCCGATTTGTTCGACTCTGTCGTGGACGAAGAATTTGAGCGCCTCCCCAGTATGACGCAGTGCCTGGCCCGCCAGCGACTGGACGACGGCATCTCCGAAATCATGGGCCTCCCCGACCTTGATGCGCTACGCCGCTTGCTGGCCTCGGAGCCGGTGGTTTCCAACCGTCCGTTATGAAGGCGAACATTCCCAACCCCCCATGCTAAAATCCCCGGCAACCCGAAACTATCCGGCGCCGGAAATTGCCCCTTCGCCAACTACGGAGCGTTAGATGCGGTACCGTGAGCCTCTGCCGCCGGATTGCCCTCCGGCGGGCGCGCAAGGCATAATGGTCCAGGCCGTGCGGTACAGACTGCTGGAGACTACAGCCCCAGGCAGGAAGATTTCGACTCATCTGTGAAGCGAAAGGGCGTCGTAAACCGGCAAATCAGCAGGACGCCATGTGAGCAAAGCGGCGTGTCCTTGTTCATATCACAAGAAGCTGCCAGGAAGTTGATGACGAGCTACTTCAACAAAAACTGCCGCTGGAAGGCTGTTGGCGAATTGATCTTACCGGCCGACGCCGGCAAATTAAATCCGGTTGATTCTAACGGACATCAAACCTGGTGGCCGTCGCAAGCATTTGACCCGGTTGGAAACTGTACGGTATTGCCATGAACGTCAAGTACCTAGAATCAATACTCTATTACGATTGCGAATTGCTTTTTGAAGCTGTGGATGCTGCCGGACAACGCTACATCGCGGTGCATGACCGGGACTATGAATCCGGATGTGAGTACATCGTTGCGCCGGCGGCCCTGGAAAATCTGACCGCGTTCAAGGCGGGACAAATTGGCTTGCGGAGCCTGCTGCAGGCCGCGCCCGGCGGAGTCTGGTACACCGCCCGGTTGAGTGCGGATACGGATATGGATACCGACACCGGCGAAATAAACCTGACGCCTCAACCCACCCAGATAGCAGACTGCGCCGACTTGCTGGCGGCGGATTATTACATTGCAAACTCCACCAACCCCGAAACTATCCAGGAGACACACCCCGTTATGCAGTACGACTACATCGTGGTCGGCGGCGGTTCCGCCGGCTGTGTCATGGCCACCCGACTTTCTGAGATGACTGACAAGTCCGTCATTCTGCTGGAGGCCGGCCCTGACTACCCGGACTTCGATCATCTGCCCGAGGACCTCAAACAGGGCAACAACACCTGGCTGTCCGCCTATGGCCCGCACAGCTGGGACCTGCGCGGCCGCGCCAATCCTTCACAGGACGAGCCTATGGTCATCCCGCGCGGCAAGGCCATGGGCGGATCGTCGTCCATCAACGGCCAGGTGGTCTTCCGCGGCATACCTGAAGACTACGACCTCTGGGCCGAGTGGGGCAACGACGAGTGGAAGTTCACCGACTGCCTGCCCTTCTTCCGCAAGCTGGAGAATGATCGAGATTACAGTGGCGACGACTTCCATGGCTCGGAAGGGCCTCTTCCGGTGCGCCGGCCCAAGCGCCAGGACTGGCTGCCGTTCAACACGGCCTTCTACGATGCCTGCGTCCGCCTGGGTATCCCCGAGCACCCCGACCAGAACGCTCCCGACTGCTACACCGCCGTTTCGCCGCGGCCGATGAACAACATCGACGGCGTGCGCATGAGCACCTCGCTGACCTTCCTCAGCACCGCCCGCCACCGGCTCAACCTGACGGTGCGGGGCAACATCTACGCGCGCCGCGTCGTGCTGGACGGCAACCGGGCGGTGGGCGTCGAGGTGGAGAGCGGCGGCGAGATCTTCACCGTGGAGGGCAACAACGTCGTGCTGTGCAGCGGCACCATCGGCTCCGCCCAACTGCTGCTCCTCTCGGGCATCGGCCCCGCCGACCACCTGCGGGAAATGGGAATACCGGTGAACCACGAGCTGGCCGGCGTCGGCATGAACTTCCGCGACCATCCCGCCGCCTACATCCTGTTCCGAGGCGAGGGCGAGGAGCCGGACACCTTTGCGCCGAACATCCAGGTGGGCCTGCGCTGGAGCGCCGACGACTCGCCGACCAAGTCCGACTTCCAGATCACCCCCACCCTGATGACCAGCGAGCACCGACCATCCAGCATCAGCTACGACGGTTCCGGCTTCCACTTCGGCCTCAGCGTGGGGCTGCAGAACGCGGTCTCGGCCGGCCGCCTGTCCCTCCAGTCCACCGACCCTGCGGTGCAGCCCGACCTCGATTACCAGCTGTTCAGCGACCCCTACGACCGCCAGCGCATGCGCCAGGCCGTCCGTAAGGCCCTGGAAATTGCCGAGGAGTCTCCGTTCAAGGAGTTCATCGTCGAACGGCTGAATCCGGTGGACGGCGACCTCGTCAGCGACGACGCCCTGGACAACTGGATCCTGCGCAACGCCTACACCCAGCACCACATCGCCGGCACCTGCAAGATGGGCCCCGCCAGCGACCCCATGGCAGTGGTCAGCCAGCACGGAGAGGTCCACGGCATCGAGGGCCTGCGCGTCGCCGACGCCTCGGTGATGCCCGACGTCATCCGCGCCAACACCAATGCCACCACTATCATGATCAGCGAGCGCGTCTCGGAGTTCATCAAGGCGGACGCTTAAACTTCTGGAGCGGCTACCGATGTAGGGGCGAAAGTTATTTCGCCCCTTCTGCATTTGGCATTTGGCGACTATTGCTACCGGCGGAAACCCATGAACTTCGAAACCATTGCCGCCCAGGCGGCCCACCAGATCGATCCGGCCACGGGGGCGGTCGCGCCTCCCATCTACCTTTCGACCACATTCGAGCGGGACGCGGACGGCGAGTACTCGCGTGGGTTCGTCTATTCCCGCGTTGACAATCCAAACCGCCATGCCCTGGAAGAGTGCCTCGCTTTGCTGGAGGGCGGGGAAGCAGGAAACGCGGCGACTGCCGCCTTCGCCTCCGGTTCGGCTGCCACCGCGGCGGTGTTCCAGGCCCTGGCCCCGGGCGACCACGTGATCGCGCCCGATGATTGCTACCATGGGACCTCCCGGATGTTGCGTGAAGTCTTTGCCCCCTGGGGCATAGAAACTTCGTTTGTCAACATGACCGACACCAGCGAGGTCGAACGCGCGGCGCGACCGAACACCCGCCTTATCTGGGTCGAAACGCCGTCCAACCCGCTGCTCAAGATCACCGACGTCAACGAGATGGCAGGTATCGCTGAATCGATCGGAGCGCTATGTGCCTGCGACAATACCTGGGCCAGCCCGATGCTGCAACGGCCGTTCGAATTAGGCGCCGACCTGGTGGTGCACTCAACCACCAAGTACCTGAGCGGCCACGAGGATGTGACCGGCGGCGCTGTCGTCGGTCTCGAGGACTCCGCCTTATTCCAGCGGATCCGGCTGATACAGAACCTGTGCGGGGCGGTACCCTCACCTTTCGACTGCTGGCTGACGCTGCGCGGCATCCGGACGCTCCCGGTGCGAATGCCGACGCATTCCGCCAATGCCGGCCGGTTGGCCCGCTTTTTGCAGGACCATCCCCGTGTTGCGGCGGTCCACTATCCCGGGTTGCCGGACCATCCGGGCCACGAAATCGCCGCTCGGCAGATGTCCGACTTCGGCGGAATGCTATCGTTCCAGGTTGCCGGCGGACAGGATGCTGCTATGGATGTGGCGGCCAGGGTCCGGCTGTTCGTTCGCGCCACCAGCCTGGGCGGCACACAGAGCCTGATCGAGCACCGAGCATCCATCGAGGGTCCAGACACCACAACTCCCGACGACCTCCTCCGGGTGTCCGTGGGCTTGGAAAGCATCGACGACCTCATCGCCGACCTTGCTCAGGCCCTGGGATGACTCGCCGTCCCATCCGACCGCAGCGGCCCTTGCATTCGCAGTACCAATACTCATTGACGGTGACCGTCATGGATGCGTAACACCGTCCTCCGGTCTCGTTCGAAACCAAGCGAAGCTGACCCCGGTAACCCCTGGCTATTTCGTCTACAGGTCAACCATCGGCGGGTTGTCGTGTGGTACCATTCGCCCAGCAGCAGTGTGGCGGCGCAACGAATGGAGACGGTAGCCGTGACCCAAGTCACCAATTTTCCCGCAAAGCCTGACGACGCCGAACCCGGGATCCAGCGGGGCATGTCGTACATCGCCGCTGGCGAATACGACCTCGCCATCGACGAGTTCGATGATGTCCTGGAGGACAACCCCGACCATGTCCAGGCTTGGTGTTGTCGTGCGGCCGCCTTCATGGGCTTGGGCCTCCTCGATGAGGCCATGGAATGCTACGAACGCGCGCTATCCGTTGCTCCAAACAGTGCCTCCGCGCGTTACGGACTTGGAACCGTCTTTGCAAGCCGGGGCGAAATGGATTTGGCCTTGGAGCAAATGAACCTGGCCATCGAAAACGACCCGGCCATGGCGGGTGCGTACCTTGGTCGCGGCGCACTGTACGCCAAGATGGATCAGCCGGAACTTGCGCTCGACAACTTCGACCGTGCCATCGAAATTGACCCGTCCGACGCCCAGCTCCACTTCCACCGCGCCCAGATTTGTACCGAGTTCGGTCTCGTTGACCAGGCCATATCCGCTTATGGCGCAGCCATCGCACTGGACCCCGCGAACGGCGACGTTTATATGGGTAGGGGCACGGTCTATGCCGATGAAGGCCAATATCGCCGAGCCCTCTCCGACTTCAACCGCGCCATCAAGATTGACCCCGACGATTACCATGCCTATCTAGCCCGCGGCGCGGTGCGTGAAGCCACTGGCAAGGAACGCCAGGCTCTCAGCGATTACAACCGTGCTGTCCGCCTGGCTCCGGATGATGCCGTTACCTATTTGATCCGAGGACAGGTTTTGCTGGCCCAGGGCAAGGGAACTGCGGCGTTGGCGGATTATGAACAGGCAGTGACCCTGGAACCGGACAATCCCGAGGCATTTATGGGGCGTGGCTGCGCGCATCTGGAACTCGAAGACGCTCAACAAGCCATCGTGGACTTCAATTCTGCTATCCGGCTCGATCCCACTAATCCTGGCCTGTACTTCCAGCGTGGCGTCGCGTACATGCACTTGGACAATGAGGCGCAGGCCGAAGCGGACCTGGAAACTGCGGCCGCGCTGGGACTTGACCCTGAAACGGTTGAAGCCCTGATGTCGGGACCGTAATCGCCGCAACGCCTGCGCATCGCTCTGTCATCGTAGTACCACTCGCCGCAGGAGGCTAACCATGTTCGATTTGCTGATCACTGGCGGCACCGTTGTAATGCCCACCGAGCCCGCCGTCGTGGATGTGGGTGTGCAGGACGGTCGCATCGCCGCCATTGGGGCGCCGGGCACGCTGACCGACGAAGCGGTGAAGACGATAGATGCCACCGGCCGAATCGTTACTCCCGGCGGCATCGAGCCTCACATTCACGCTGCTGCCAACGTGCAGCCCGGCGCGCCCCAGCAGGTCGAGGGCGTGCCTAACGCCGGCCCTCTGGAGCACTCTTTGGGCGCCATCTGGGGCGGGACCACCACCGTGGTCGACTTCGCGCCGGCTCCCAACGAAGGGGAACTCGTCGGCGGCATTCTCGACTTCCTGTCGGTGTGGGAGGGCAACACCTACGCCGATTACTCGGCGCACGTCATCTATCGAACCAGCAACACCGCCGACAGCATCGCCCGGGTGGGCGAACTGATCAACAACGACTTTCCCAGCGTGAAGATCTTCACCACCAACATCCGCCCGCCGCAGGACCCTCCGCTCAGCCTCACTCCCACTGGACGGATCGACAACGGGCGCCTCACCGATCTCACCGCACAGTTGGCCCGCCATGACGGTGTGCTCGCTGTTCACGCCGAAGACGATGAGATCGTGATGTACAACTACCTGCTGGCCCAACAGCGGGGCATGTGGGACTGGTACAACGCTCACCTGATCCACTCCAAGGAGGTGGAAGACGTGGCCTTCCGCGACGTGATACGGATCGCGGAGCAGAACGGCGCCGGCATGTACTTCGTCCACGTAACCGGCAACGACGGCGTCAACGCTGTGGCCGCCGCACGCAGCCGCGGCCTGCCGGTCTACGGCGAGGTGCTCACCCTGGCCCTGTCCTTCAATGCGTACCAGTACCGTGAACCCGACGGCATGAAATACCACACCTACCCGTCGCTCAAGTATCCCGAGGACGGGAGCGACCTGTGGAGCGGCCTGCTCGGCAACAACCTGACCTTCACCGCCACCGACAGCAGCTTCACCACCTACCTGGACAAGACGGCCGGGCTCAACGTTCAGGATATGCGCGGCGGCAACATTGGCATCGAGATCCGCATGGGCGTCAATTACAGCGAGGGCGTGGTTCGTCGGGGCATGTCGCTGACTCAATTCGCCAACATCACCGCAACCAACGCCGCCCGCCTGCTGGGTATGTACCCGCAAAAGGGCGTCATCGCCCCCGGCAGCGACGCCGACTTCGCCATCATCGACCCGACCATACACAAGCGCCTGACCATGGACGACCTGCATCTGCGGGATTACAGTCCGTGGGAGGGCTGGGAAGTGTTCGGCTGGCCGACCACGGTGATCCTTCGCGGCAAAGTGATGGTGGACAATGGGCAGCTTGTGGGCACGCCCGACGACGGCCAGCGCGTGCGCCGCCGGATCGATCCGGCGGTTCTGCAACGCCCAGCCTTCTAGGCTGCCCTACGCTGAAAGCTGTACGCTCCGGCTGACCCCAGCCAACCGGAGGGTGTCGCTGCCACCATGGTAAACGACACACAGGACAATGTTCTCTTCTGCCGCTTCTGCGGCCACCTCAACCGGGGAACGGAGGCCGGCGACGAGAACATCGCCAGCGCCCGATGCGCTGGCTGTGGGGCGTTTTCGGGCCTGGAGACGGTCGCCGAATCTGAAGCCCAACAACGTTCGCGCCGGATACGGCTGTACTTCCTGCGAAGCCGATTGATACGTGTCGCCATTGTTGTCCTGCCTCTGCTGGCGCTCACTATTTGGGTATTGTGGCAGTACACGGACCTGCCTCCGGATCCGTCTGATCCATCGACCCGGATCGGTGATACCGGGGTAAGTACCGCAGTGGACGACTGGCCCCAGGCCGGCCGCGGCGTGACCAATTTAGCCTCCGCCAGCGCTCTTGATCTGCCGTCTGGAACGGCTCCCAAGCCCGCATGGAGTTACGTCACCGGCGCACCCATAGTCGCCCCGCCGGCGGTCTTGGGCGATCGGGTGTATCTGACCGACGAGGCGGGAACCGTGACGGCGTTGGATCGAGACACGGGAGCCGTCGTCTGGCGGTACGAGTCCCGGCTTCCCGCCGGGGTAACTCCGGCGGTGGCGGATGGACTGGTGTTCGTCGTATTCCGACCCGGCCTGGTGTCGGCATTGGAGGCGGATACCGGAGAGGTCGTGTGGTCGCGTCGACTGGGAGCGGCCTCGCTACCATCACCCACCATCGCGGACGGCCGGCTGTACGTGGCCGAAAGCGACAAGAACCGTCTGATCGCTTTGGATGCCGCCAACGGCAAAACCCTGTGGGAGTACCGCCTCGGGGACTGGGTCATCGCGCCGCCAGTCGTGATCGACGACAAGGTGATCGCCACGGCCAATGACGCCGACGTACATGTCATTGACGCCGACACTGGGCGGCAGCGCATGATCTATGACGCCGGTCGGTCCCGTTGGGTGCGCGGCGGCCCCATCGCCACCGACGACCTGCTTCACTTCAGCAGCTTCGGCGGACGGGTCTGGGGCATCGACTACCAGGGACACAGATACCCGCTGGAACGGCAGATCCTGTACTTCCGAACGCTGATGTGGGTGTGGGGTTTCGTGAAACAGGGTCCGGTGCAGCAGGGACACGTCTGGTCCTCGTGGAGCGTGGACGACCAGCCCTATCAACCGGCGCTGTCGGGCACCACCCTGGTCATCGCAGACGCCGTGGGCCCGGTCACCGCGTTGGACTCCGCTAACGGTTCAGTGCTTTGGGAGGTCGACGTGGGCGCGGACATCACGGCCCCCGCCACTACCGCGGGGCTCGTCGCGTTGGTGGGCGACGAACTCGGCCGCGTAACGGCCCTCACGATCGCCGATGGTTCGACCGAATGGACAACGACTCTGGATAGTTCGATAACGGCGTCCCCGATCGCAGCGGGCGGCCTGATCCTCGTCCCCACTGCGGCAAACGGCGGGACCCTGTTCGCCCTGTCCCACGACAAAAACTGATCGTCTCCGTTTCCGTCTTTTCTTCACGCCCCACGTGGGCGTTTTTTCGTGTGTCGTTTGCCCAAGCATTCGATTGCATCGTTGTCGAGACAATTGGCGCCGCGTGGCATTCAGTCAATTATCATCATCATCAAACACGATAAGGTCTTTCGATGAGTATAACGACATTCGTCTTTACACAGGCCATCATGGCGCATTACGATTGCCCGCATCCGCATTGGGTTGTTTTACTGATCACACCAAAGCCCATATCACACAAAAGTCCATATATCGATATTATCCGCTAAAGATTACCCAGACAGCGCCAAGGCGCTCAAACTGAGTTCGTTCTGAGATGGAATTGGAGGGTAACTACTATGCGTCGTGTGAATCCAGGCGTCAAAACCCTGTTGCTGGCCGGTTCTCTGCTGGCCCTCATCTTGATAATCGCCTGCGGCGGCGCGGCAACCGCTCCCGCGCCGGAATCGGATTCTTCCGCTGCTCCCTCCGGCGCGGCTGCAGGAGCGCAACCAGCAGCCACGGCCGTTCCGTCCGGCGATTCGTCCCAGGCCCAACCCGCTGCAACCGCGGCGCCGGCCCAGCCTGCCGCGCCTTCCGGGCGTCCCACCGAGGCGGCGAATCCCACGCCCACGGTCGAACCGGTAGAGGTCCAGGCACCCGAAACCGACTGGGTCCATCGAGGCAAGCACGGGCGAACCATGAAGTGGGTCGCCCGGAACAACCCTGGGTTCTGGGACGTTCACTACGGAGCGAGCTTGACCACGACCCTGACACCATCGGGTCCCAGGTTCAACCAGTTGGTGGAATACAACCCGGTCAACCCGGAAGAGATCATCGGGGACCTGGCCGAGAGTTGGGATGTCAGCGACGACGGCACGGTTTACACCTTCTACCTGGCCGACGCCCGGTGGACCGACGGGCAGCCGGTGACGGCCAGTGACATCGTCTACAGCCTGGACCGCATCACCCTGCCCGACGCGTTCCGCGGCCGCACCAACAGCCTGCGCGATTTCTATGAACACAAGACCGCGGAGGTGATCGACAACCGGACGGTGCGCGTGCCCATCAAGTTTCCGGCAGCCACCTTCATGGTAAACCTGGCCTCGGACTACATGAAGATGTACCCGGAGCACGTCGCTGGACCCCTGACCCAGGAGGACGCAAACTGCTGCCCGGAGAACATGATCGGCTCCGGCCCGTTCATCTTCAAGGACGGCAGCTGGCAGAAGCAGGAGTCCTACGAATACGTCAGAAACGACGACTACTTCAAGGCTCCGCGTCCCTACTTTGACGGGTTCAAGGTCTTCCTGATCCAGGACCCGGCCCGCTCCATCGCCACCCTGAAGGTCGGCCAGGCCGACGGAACCTACTACCCGGTGCTATCCACGTATACTGAATTCGTCGCGCAACTGGAACATGATACCGACGGCCGGATGCGCTCCCTGTTCATGGAAAACGTGCAGCGCGCCGGGATCAATTACAACTGGCTGGTCGAGCCCTATGATGACCCGAGAGTCAGGACGGCCCTGTGGCTCGTCATTGACCAGGAAGAGCTAGTCGAGAAGATCCTTCGCGGCAACGGCACCGTGGGCACCCATTTCCACGTGGGGTTTGCCCCCAACGAAAGCATTGAAGCGCTGTACGAGCTGCCGGGATACCAACGCGACGCCGACGGCAGCAAGTCCCAGGCGGACCTGGATGAAGCCAGGAGGCTGCTCGCGGAGGCCGGATACCCGGACGGGTTCAGCGGCACCCTCACCACCATCTTGAGCGGATGCACCGCCACCTCCGCCCAGTGGTATAGCCAGGTCTGGAAGAACGAGCTCAACGTGGAAATGGAGATCGAGTCCAGCGACGTGGCGACCCTGTACGCCAAGTGGCGCAGCAACGACTACGAAGTGATTGTTTCCTGCGGCAGCGGCATCATCCTCCCCGACCCCTCGGACATCCTCAACCAGTGGTACGGCATGGACACCATGCGCAACTCCGGCAACTGGACCACCACCGAGTTCGATAAGCTCAAGGCCGCTCAGGCCAAGGAGTTGGATCCCGACAAGCGCGAACAGCTTTTCACGGAGATGGTCGATCTGCTTCGGGCAGAGGTACCCCACTTTATGCCCACGGGTTGGATTCACGCCGGCGGCACCCTGGACTACCGCATACGGAACTACCACATCCCCAGGACCATCCAGATGATCCACAAGCTGGACCACATGTGGTGGGACGAGGATGCGGAGAAGCCTCCAATAGGAACAGGCTATCAACCGTAGGCATAGCTGACTCGACACCTAGCGAGGATTTCGTTGATCGCCAGGCCCGACACCGGGAGGCATGATGACCACCTATATCGTGAGGAGGCTGCTCCTCTTCATTCCCACCATTCTCATCGTGACCATCATCATCTTCCTGCTGATGTGGATCGTGCCTGGCGACACGGCCATGCTCATCCTCACGGGAAACGACCCGAATGAGGGCGGGCGGGTCAGCCTGGAGGACGTCGACCGACTGCGCGCCAAGCTGGGCCTGGACCGGCCCGTCCACATCCAGTACGGCGACTGGATTTGGGACATGGTGCGCGGGGACTTGGGCGAGTCTCTTTGGTACCAGACCCCGGTCATCGACGAGTTGGGCGGACGGTTCATCACCACCATGCAACTGGCGGTGATGGGCATCGTGATGGCCTTCGTGGTTGCGGTTCCCCTGGGCATCATATCCGCCGTGAAACAGGACACCAAGCTCGATTACATCAGCCGGCTTTTCGCCTTGCTGGGCATCGCCATGCCCACCTTCCTCATCGCCATCGTCGTCACCTACATTCTGGCCTACGTCTTTGACTGGCTGCCTCCGCTGGACTACGCCGACGTGTGGGAGCAGCCGCTAACCAACCTGCAGCAGATGGTTTTCCCGTCCCTGGCCATCGCCTTCCACGACCTGGCGTTCACCGCACGGGTCACCCGCTCCTCCATGCTTGAAACGATGCGGGACGACTACGTGCGCACCGCCCGGTCCAAGGGCCTGACCGAAGTGAGCGTCATCGGGAGGCACGCGCTGAAGAACGCCCTGCTGCCCATCATCACGGTTTCGGGATATCAGTTCGGCCGGTTGCTCGGCGGTGTGGTGATCGTCGAAGTCATCTTCCTCGTCCCCGGCATCGGATCAATGCTGATCGACGCCATCATCCATCGTGATTTCGTGGTGATCCAGGCGGTGGTGGTGCTGGTGGCGGCGGTGGTCATGTTCCTGAACCTGGTCATCGACATCGTTTACGGAGTGCTCGACCCGCGGATCCGCTATCAATAGCGCACTGACCATCAACGGAGCAGATTATGGCAACACGCGACCTAGCCGCAGAAAGCGGCGTTCAAGTTCGCAATGCCCTTTTGGGTATTCCCGCCATGTACCGGTCGACGGTGGCGCATGCCCGCCGCAAACCGCTGGGCGCGGCAGGCGCTGTGATCGCACTCATCATGATACTCGTGGCCGTCGGCTCCCGGTTGGCTATCCTGCCCGTCGCGGACCCGTACGCTTCCGTCGGCGACATATTCCTCGGCCCCAGCCGCGAATTCCCAATGGGGACCGACGTCATCGGACGCGATGTGCTGAGTCGTGTCCTTTACGGGGCCTGGATTTCGCTCTACGTGGGGATCGGGAGCGTGCTGATCGGCATAACGGCCGGTTTTGTCCTGGGCATCGTCAGCACCTACGCCGGCGGCATGGTCGATCTGTTCTTCCAGCGCGTGGTCGACGCCCTGATGTCGATGCCCGGCCTGATCCTAGCGTTGGCCATCATGGCCATCCTGGGTTCGTCGCTGAACAACGTCATCCTGGCCATCGTGATCGGGATGATAGCGCCGGTGGTCCGCACCGTGCGCTCCCAGGTGTTGACGCTCAAGGAAATGGACTATGTGACCGCTGCAAGAGCCATCGGCGCCCGCCCGGGGCGAATAGTGTTCAAACACATCATGCCCAACTGCCTCGCCATTTACATCATCATGGCGACCTACTACCTGGGATTCGCCATAATCATCGAGGCGTCGTTGAGTTTCCTCGGGGTGGGCGCTCCGCCGGATGATCCCAGCTGGGGCGGCATCCTGACCGTGGCCAGCAGGGAGTCTCCGGAGACAGGCATCTGGCTTCTGGTGTTCCCCGGCATCTTCATCTTCATCGCCGTTCTGGCCTTCAACGTCCTCGGCGACGCCCTGCGCGACATCCTCGACCCGAGGCTCCGCGGCCGCTGATCCTTCACCCTTTACGGTATGGCAAGCCTATCCACAACCTTGCACACTCCCTAGCGACGCCCAGACCGCTTGATCGACGCCGCCGGCAGCCTCGTGCCGGCGGCGTCTTCCGTTGACCTCGGCGGTTGGTGTATGCGTGCTCACCGGACGTGATAAATCGATTGAATGGCTCCCTTCCACCCCTATTGGCCGAGCCAAAAAATCCCATGAAGTGATTTGACAATCGACAACCTTATCAGTAGCAGCGCCCCCGCGACTTTGCGGATAGCGCTCGACGGACGTTGGAGCGCAGGCGCGCGCAGAATCCAGATTATTAAAGAAATGGGGGACTTCTCAATGTCAGTGCTAAGGTTCAGGAAACTTCAGGCTTTGTTGTTGGCGGGTTGCGCTGTTCTGTTGTTGGTGGGAATGGCATGTGGCGAGACAGCGGCGCCCGACAGCGGCTCTGGCCAACAGGCGCAGCCGTCGGCTACCGACCAGCCAGCTGCGTCCAATCCCACGCCGACCTTCACACCGATGCCCACCAGGGTCCTTGACGCGACGCCAACCTCAGTTCCGGTCCCGACACCGGTACCTGCCGACGCACGCCCGGACTGGTGGCAAGAAGGGGAGACCAAGCATTATCGGGGCACGTTCCCAATGGTGGGCAACAGCAACCCAGGGTTCTGGGACGTGCATTACGGAGGTTCGCTCAACACCACGCTGATGCCTTCAAGCCCCCGGTTCAATCAGTTGGTTGAGTACAACCCCGTCAAGCCCAGCGAAATCATCGGAGACCTGGCCGAGACGTGGGAAGTCAGTGACGATGGCACCGAGTACGTCTTCCACCTGAAAGACGCCACCTGGTCGGACGGTATGCCGGTCACGGCCGAGGACGTGGTGTTCAGCCTGGACCGCATAACCCTTCCGGGCGCTCAACGGGCGCGCACCGGTTTTCTCCGCGCGTTCTACGTACATCAAACCGCCGAGGTTGTTGACGCCAAGACCGTACGCGTTCCTTTGAAATATCAGGCGCCCACCTTCATGCCTAACCTGGCATCGGACTACATGAAGATGTACCCGAAACACATTGCAGAGGATTTGACGCAGGAGGAAGCCAACCAGCCTGAGAACCTGATTGGTTCCGGTCCCTGGCTCTTTGGCGGTTGGCAGAAGGACGTCAGCTACACGTTTGACCGAAACCCTACGTACTTCAAAGAAGGCCGCCCGTTCTTCGACGGCATCATTGTGCATCTCATCGCTGATACCGCCCGCCGTATTGCCGCCTTGCAAGCCGGCCAGGTTCGCTCCCTGGTAATTCCCAGCGCCGGGTTCGAAGCGTTCTTCCTCAACAATGCCAAGCCCCCGTTCGACGACGAAAGGGTTCGTCAAGCTTTCTACCTGGCCTTGGACCGGGATTTGGGCATCGAGCGCGCAGTCAAGGGCTTCGGGCAGCCCGGTACATTCTTCTCACCGGGAGTGGTTGAGGACCTGAGAGCTTTGCAGGCCAACAATCCCGCGTTTGCTGAGGATCGCGCCGCCGCAATCGAACAATCCAAGCAGTTGCTCGCCGAAGCCGGTTACCCGGATGGGCTTTCGGTGAAGATGAACACCCGCAACGCTATCCCCACTCTGCCGGCGGCGGAAGTCGCCGGAGAGCAGATGCGTCGGGATGTTGGCATTGATATCGAAATCGTGCCTAACGACCTGGCCACAACGTACGCCGTGATGCGGGACGGAACGCACGATATCTCCACTGTGGGCACCGGTATCATCCTGACCGACCCGGCGGACATTCTCAATCAGTTCTACCTGCAGGACGTTCTGCGCAACCCGCAAAACTGGCAGGATAACCGGATCGATGAGTTGATCGACCTCCAGAACCGCGCCATCGACCAGCGCGTCCGCCAGGGCCATCTGGAAGAAATCGCGAGCATTTTGCACACCGGCAAGAGCCACTTGGTGGTGTACTTCTGGGGAGGAGCCGGAGGCGCGCTGGATTACCGCATCCGCAACTTCCACCTGCCTCCCACGGTCCAGCAAATCCACAAATGGGACCACGTCTGGTTCGATCCAGACCGTGAACAACCCGCCGACTCCGGTTACCAGCCGTAGTCTTCAATGAGCGATGCGTCCAAACTGAAAAAGGACCATCGCTCACAATTTACGTGAGGCGCTTTGGCCTCACGAATTGAGGGTGAAAGGTGTACGCATATTTAGCCCGCCGGGGTCTGCTTTTCATACCCACCATCCTGCTCGCCACGATCTTGGTGTTTGGTCTCTTCTGGATCGTTCCAGGGGATGCCGCCATGATGATCCTGACGGGTGAGGAAGGTGACGGCGGTAAGGTAACTAACGCAGACATCGAGCGGGTTCAGAAAGAACTGGGTTTGGACCGCCCGGTGTACATTCAGTACGCCGATTGGCTGTGGAAAATTCTGCAGGGCGACTTTGGCGATTCCGTATGGTACGGGACGCCAGTTTTGGATGACCTGAAAGACAGAGTTTTCATAACGTTTGAACTTGCCGTACTGGCGATAGTCTTGGCGTTCATCGCGGCCGTGCCGTTGGGAGTGCTTTCAGCGGTTAAGCAGGACACGCCGATGGACCACGTGAGTCGCTTGCTGGCGCTCGTGGGGATCGCACTGCCCACTTTCTGGTTGGGCATATTGGTTATCTATGGCCTGACCTATTTTGTGGGATGGTTACCACCGTTGGGATACTCCACCTTGTGGGGCGATCCCTTCACCAATCTGCAACAGCTGATTTTCCCGGCCCTGGTATTGGCATTCCACGATATGGCGTTTACGGCGCGGGTTGCCCGTTCAGCCATGCTGGAGGTGATGCGGGAAGATTACATGCGGACCGCGCGCTCCAAGGGTCTGCGGGAATGGACCGTGGTCGGGCGCCACGCCTTGAAAAATGCCCTTCTCCCGGTGATTACCGTGTCCGGATATCAATTCGGTCGGCTTCTGGGAGGCACCATTATCATCGAATCTATCTTTGTCATCCCCGGCGTTGGACGATACCTCATCGACGCAATCATCCACCGCGATTTCGTCGTGGTTCAGGGAGTGGTATTGTTGGCCGCTGCGGTGGTGCTGCTCCTGAATTTGGTGATTGACGTCCTGTACGGTGTGCTCGACCCTCGCATCCGGTATTCGTAGGCTCCGGGCTGTAATCAATATGGCTGGCACTCTTGTGGTCCGGTAGGAGGGTTCAATCCAATGGCGAACCAACTCAACCAACGCGCTGAAACGGCTCCCGCGCGGGAAGCCGGTCCGTTGCGGCCGTTGACCTCGGCCTCCAGGGAGATTGTCCGATTTACCCGTCTCAAGCCAGTGGGAGCTATCGGCGGATTGTTGGTTCTCCTGTTGGTGATCGTCGCGGTACTGGCTCCGGTGCTCGCACCTTACGGCCCACGGGCGCTGCCCGACAGCCACCAGGGCGGTTCCACCGTTTACCTACCGCCAAATTCCCAGTTTCTCCTGGGAACCGACCACGTGGGGCGTGATGTGCTCAGCCGCCTCATTTACGGCGCGCGGATCAGTCTGTACGTGGGGCTCGGCAGCGTACTGGTCGGCATAACCGCCAGCTTCATCATTGGCGTTGCATTGGCCTATGCCGGCGGAGTCGTCGACATGACGGCCCAACGATTCGTCGACGCCCTGATGGCGCTGCCCGGTCTTATCATCGCCCTGGCCATCGTGGCCGTGCTGGGATCGTCGCTGAACAACGTCATCCTCGCCATTGTCGTCGGGATGATTGCCCCGGTGATACGGACCGTGAGATCCCAGGTGCTCTCGCTGAAAGAGCTGGACTACGTGACGGCGGCACAGGCAATCGGTGCGCCCCCCTGGCGCATTGTGTTACGGCACATCGTCCCCAATTGCTTCGCAATTTACCTAGTGTTGGCCACCTATTACCTGGGTTTCGCCATCATCATCGAAGCGTCCCTGTCTTTCCTGGGCGTCGGCGCGCCCCCCGACCAGCCCAGCTGGGGCGGTATGCTGACCCGCGCGGCGCAGGAACACGTCAAGACCGCGCCATGGGTGGGCATATTCCCGGGCGTGGCAATTTTCGTGGTTGTCATGGGTTTCAACATCCTGGGTGACGCCTTGCGTGACGTTTTGGATCCTCGTCTGCGTGGACGCTAGGCGTGACGACGCCGATCCGTACACGGCTGAGAAAAATCGCCGCCGGCCGGCCCTTCGTGCTGGCCGGCGTTATTCTGGCGATCTCTGCGACGCTGGCCTGCGTACCCGACGAGGAATCATCCGGTTCCGAGCCGTGGGTAGCTCCGCTGGCCCCCACAAGTGCGGCGTTTCCTACCCTGGAACCCGCCGCTAACCTGACCACTGCAGCGATAACCGGTGCCCCCACGCCCTTGCCCACCGTGACCCTGGCATCACCGGACACCGCGATTCCTGCGGTGACTCGCCTTCCGGTATCGAACGAGGCCAGCGTACCGATGATCACTGAAGCCGAGGCCGAAGCGGCCCGTGGCCGCTACGAGGGCTTGCTGCGGTCGTCATGGGACACCGACTTTATGCGAACGACGATCTCCTTCGACGAGATCATGACCGGCGGGCCGCCCAAAGACGGGATTCCAGCAATTGACGACCCGCAGTTTGAATCCATTGCCGATGCTGACGCCTGGCTCGACGATCTTGAGCCGGTGCAGGTTGTCGACCTCAACGGCGACGTCCGTGCGTATCCAGTGCAGGTCATGGTCTGGCACGAACTGGTCAACGACACCGTCGGCGGGGAACCGGTGGTCATCACGTTTTGACCACTCTGTAATACCGCCTTCGTGTACCGGCGGACGATTGACGGCTCGGTCCTCGACTTCGGGACCACGGGGGCGCTGCGCAACAGCAACCTGCTGATGTACGACCGGCAGACTGAGTCGTGGTGGCAGGAAGTGGGCGGAGCGGGAGTGATTGGACATTACGCCGGTCGTCGCCTGGAGCAGCTTTACCTGTCAATCGTATCGTGGGGCGATTTCAAGAGCGCCCATCCGGAAGGGCGAGTACTGTCCCGCCCTGATTCGGGTCGCGCTTACGGGCGGAACCCGTATGCCGGCTATGACCGTCCGGGCAGCGAACCGTTTCTGTTCCGGGGCGAAAATGACCCCAGGCTGCCGGCTGTCGAACGAGTCGTGGCGGTCGAGCGCGGCAACGAGGCTTGGGCGGTATCCTTCACCACGCTGGCCCAGGAGCGCGTGGTCACCACGACGGTGGCCGGCCAGGACATCGTGGTCTTCTGGTCGCCGGGAACCGCGTCCGCGCTGGACTCGGGATCCATCGCATCGGGTCGGGACGTCGGTACCGCCGGGATATTTTCCCCGCGGGGTCCCGACGGTAACATGCTGACCTTCGCGCCGGACCCCAACGGCCGCATAGTAGACGCGCAGACCGGGAGCCAGTGGGATATATTTGGGCGCGCCATCGCCGGACCGCTGGCGGGCGCACAACTAACACCAGTGCCGGGCCGCATCGGCCAACTCTGGTTCTCGTGGGCGGTGTACCGCCCGGATACCGTCGTCTATCCGGCGACCGGCTGAGCTGCCATTATGTCCCGACGCAGAGCAACCATCGCGGCGTTCGCCATCGTGGCGGCGCTCTGCCTGGGCCTGGTCGGTTGCCAACACCAGCCTAGAGACCCCGCTCGCGGTGACGGCCAACCCAATTCCGCCGATATAGAGGCGACCGTCCAGGCCGCGCTGGGTTCGTTGGAAGATAATCAGCCTGCAAATACTACCGGCGCCGCATCGCCGGTGGGAATCCCGGCACCGGCACTCGAAGGAGCGGGCCCGCGCCCTCCGGCCCCAACGTTCGCGGGGGCGTTGCTGGACGGCAACGAGTACCGGCTCGCGGACACCCTGGGAACCCCAACGTTGTTGATGTTCTGGGCACCCTGGTGACCACATTGCCAGCGGCAGTTGCCGGCTGTACAGGACTTTCACGAGGAGTTCAACGGTGTCGACGCCGACATAGTAGGCGTCGCGATCAGCGCGCCCGAGCCCGAGGTCCGTGCGCTGATCGACAAACAGAACCTGACTTTTCCCATCGCCTATGATCCGGCCGGGCAACTGGCGAACGTGTACAACGTCTCGGGTGTGCCTTTCTACATCTTCATCGACAAAGCCGGTCGCGTCGCCCACACCATCCCGGGCGCACCGGCTGACGTGAACGCAATCAGGGACTGGATCGAGGACTTGAAGGCGGAATAGCACGCCATCATCGGCGCGGTCCGTGCGACAGAAGAACTAAGGAGCCCCACGGCCATTCGAACCGTGAGGCTCCCCCGATTACAGGGCTTCGACGATGGTTATCTGCGCCAGATCCGCCGCATGCGGCGCACCGAATCCAGCCGCGACTCTGCCAGGATATCCGCCGCCCGCGCGGTCGAAATCTCCTTCTTGCGGGACGTGGTCAGCACCGCCGACATCTGTTCGTAGATCCGCTCCGTTTGCTGGCGCGAGCGATCCGGGTTGTACGCCTGCCCGATCCCGGCGGCGGCGTTGATGACACCGCCGGCGTTGATCAAGAAGTCAGGTGCGTAGACGATCCCTCGCCGATGCAACTCCTCACCATCTTCGGCCGTCGCCAGCTGGTTGTTCGCGCCGCCGGCCACTACGCGGCAGCGCAGGCGGTCAATGGTGGCCGAGTTGATGACTCCTCCCAGCGCGCAGGGAGCAAAGATGTCGCAGTCGACATCATAGATGTCATCTGGGCCCACCACCTTGACGCCCATCCGGCGGGCCCGGTCCAGCGCCATCTCGCTAATATCGGTGGCTATGATGCGAACATCGTCCTCCACCAGGTGTTCCGCCGTGTGGCTAGCCACCTTGCCGAATCCCTGCATCGCCACGGTGCGACCTCGCAGGTCGTCGCTGCCCCAAACATCCGATGCGCACGCCTTCATTCCCATGTAAATGCCCAGGCCGGTCATGACGGACGTGTCGCCGCTGCCGCCCAGGGTCACGTCAAGCCCGACCACGTGCTCCGTTTCCTGCCGCACCACCTCCAGATCCCGGCTCGTGGTCCCAACGTCGGTGGTGGTAAGGTACCGACCGCCCAGGGTATCGACGAATCGTCCCCAAGCCCGCAGCAGGGCCTCGGTCTTGTCGGTGCGCGGGTCGCCGATGATGACACCCTTGCCGCCGCCAAGATGCAGACCGGCTGCCGCCGACTTGTAGGTCATGGCCCTGGAGAGGTTCAGCGCGTCGGCCAGGGCTTCCTGTTCGGTGGCGTAGGGCCACATGCGGGTGCCGCCGCAGGATGGCCCCAGGGTGGTGTCGTGGATGGCGATGATGCCCCGCAGGCCGGATTCGGGGTCGCTGTACATCGTCACCTGCTCATGACCGCGGTTGACCATCGTATTCAGTACGTCCATGGCTTCCACCTCCTGCGAATATGCTGCGCTAGATTAATTATATGCCACGTCCTGCCCGCTCAAGGGGCCAATGGTCCGCACGCGAGGCCAAAAGCGTGCTTTTGGCCCACGACAATTAACGTTATGTAAATCTAATCGTCCGGCCTACCACATGCTTAGCCCGATACATCCGCGAGGTGCCGGCAGGTTTCTGAGCTGAGGAACCCAAGCGTCCGAGCGCGTCGGGCCAATCATTCGCGGCACTGAAGAGCGGCGGACGCACACCCCAAAGCGTCACCGCTCATGGCCACGGCGACGTACCGCGGGGTTCAAGTTGACACGAGGTATTCGGGACCGTCGCCGTGCAGAGGTCCAGCGCGTACCAGATCACGCTGTGCAATACGTCAGTCGGAAGGATGCGTCCTTGACGCACCTGTCCATCCTCAGTTCACCAGAACACGTCACACTTGAACTTAGGTAGTGACCCAGTCGTTGCGAAGCATTCCGAGCACTCCACAGCGCCAATCACATGTTACTGCGTCGCGCCCCTGTGGCATTGCGCGCTGTCGCGGATGGCAAGTTGCGCCTGGACAGGTAAAAGACCACGCATGCTCCGGCAATGAGGACAAAAACCACTACGGCGAGAGCTATAGCCATCCACTTCCAAACGGCTGAAACCCCCTTCCCGACTTCTCCGCCCTCCAGGTTGAGCACATCAGTGGCAATCTGTGGGTAGCCTTGTTCCAACAGATCGTTGGCTAGGGCCACCACTTCGCCCGGACCGGAGGTCTCGGGAGCAAATCGGCTACCGAGAACCAACTGGTGCGCGCTGATGTACGCAGCGCTGGCGGACTGAACGCTCTCATCCAGACGGTCCAGCCGCCCATCCTGGGTGATTACGGTAACTTCGAGCAGTCGGAAGGAGCGGGGCACCTGCACTTCGTGTTCGTATCCATCGCGGAGCGTGCGCACTTTGACACTGCGAGGAGTGACGCCTGTGTGGTTCACCTCGATGCGCATACTGCCCCGCAGATCACGAATTTCGTTCTTGCCAGGATGCAGGGTGAAAGGTCGAGGCATCCCGGGTTCCTGGATGACTTCTACCTCGGAACTCCAATCGGTTAGTTCCGAAACCAGGACCAACGTCGCTTCCGCTTGGGTGTTGAGTCTGAACTCGCAGCCGCCGACGACCGGCGTCTCTTGTCGGATGTATTTATCCGGATGGATTTCTACCGCTTCGTCACCTTCCCCGTCGCCGTCAAAATCGAGCCAAAAGGCGCATTCCGGCTCGGATATGTCCGCAACGGCATCATCCTGCATTGGTCCAGATGCCCGAAGAGTCTGAGGCGTGATCGCAACCCCTGCCGCCGCGGCCGCGAGCAGTAACCAAATCGCCGTCCACGTGATGCAACGATAGGCAACCCTCATCAGGCATCGCACCGAAGCGTATCGCTGGTTTGCTCGCCGTCGACGCAGGTGTCGGCACTGGCGTCCGAAGCGCCTTCCTTCAATGCCGGCGGCGGATTGATCCCGTAGTAACGCGCGTGCTCACGCCAACGCGATATGTCCGCTGTCAGATCGTCATAAACCGATTCCAGCTCATCATAGGTACTGACGTCCCTGAAGCCGTCACCATCCCGTACCCGTGCCAAAACCAGAATGCTGTATTCAACGGGCACGTCGTGATCAACGTCGCTCAATTTCCACTGCAAAGCGGTCGGGTGCTGGGCAACCCCGCCGCCGTTTTCCTGCGGGGCGCTCGAAGATTCCCGTTGCCCATCATCCTTCCTCGCCTCGTGAGATGTGGGCAGAACTTTGCTCAGGTCAAAATTCAACTCGGAGAACGAGCCTGGAATGTTTCGCCGATTGGCTTTGATGAAATCCCGAAGCACTTCGCGGGTGGGACGGAACGCATCGTTGCTTGCGCCGCGGCTCCAATCTCCGATTGAGATGGACATTATCTCGTCAAATAGAGCCTCGGAGTTGACGTCCATGGACGCGCAGTCTTCGCGCCGAAGTACCCCATTGCACAAATCAGTGAGGCGATGACGAACCGTGGTGATGCCGGCGTCGCCTATTACGTCGGAGATCGGGCCGGGTATGCCATTGTCTCGGGCGATTTCGGCCGCCTCTATGCGCTGGTGTTCTGGCAAGATTATGTTGATGCAGAACAGATCTTCTCTGGCGATGATACTTTGGGTTTCCCTACTGGCCTTGCGGGCGTCCGAATAATTGTCCTGATCCGACTCGAACGCATCAGCCAATTTTGTGGCTGCTAACTCGCGATCGCTTTTCAGGCGTCCGTTCAACCGATTCAACAACCCTGGCTCCAGTGAGATTTTGCCCAACTCGCCGGCTACTGCCACCAATTCCTCAAATTGGGACCTAACGGTCGCGTTCGGTTCGTACGGCAGTAATGGGGCAATCTCCTTGTTGACCCGGTCCAGGAATGCCTCGTACCTGGGCCTCACGTCCTCCCCTTCCCAGGCATTCCGGTCCCGGTGCCAGGGCAAGGATGTTCGATAGCGAAGGTAGCGGCAAGCCTGACTGTAAGATCGTTCCGACACAACATGCGCCAGGTAAGCATTCCAACGCTGCCCCTGTTTGAGTTGCACGGTGGATTCAGGCCGGTCTCCCCCGCCGGCTCCGTTGAGCAAACAGGCAGTCACCTGTGCCGCCGCCCGGTCCAGCGCGCCCCAAGCGGCTTCCCGAGACGTTGTGGCTGACCTGGCGGTGCCGCCATCAAATACGATGTTGATGTCGAAGCATTGGAATCGGTCATCTTCGTCCGATTTTTCCGAAAGCGGAACGCCTTCTAGCAACTCCTGCCGGGCCACGAAACCACGGAAAGCGTTTTGCACTGCCATGCGGTCCATGTCGCCGGACTCCCCCTTATGGACAGGAGGGCAAAGTTCGATTCCCCAGACCACCAGTTGATCAGCATTATTCTGCTGGGCAAAGTAGGACCTTAATGCGGCTCCAAGGTACATGCCGACGGTACCCGAGGTCGGTCCTTCCGGGCAAAACGGGATAACTACAGCGAGTTGATAAGAGGAGGTGAGACCCTCTCGGCTCTTGAACTGTTCCCACAGACGCTCGGTATCGCGACAATACTGCGTAATCTGTCGGCGACACCAAGCTCCCAACTGCGCCGGCGAGTCGGCCAATTCGGTCGTTTGCGCAGCCAACGGGTTGATCTGGTCCACCAAGCGCCGATTGCTCGCCGTGTCGGTATCCATCCGCGAACCTGGTGGCGACACTCCGATGTTGAAGATGCTCCTCCAATCACCGCGCACGCGCCCACGCGTTCGGGATACCAGAGAATCTATTTCGTCCTGGTCATGATCAATGGCCCACGGCGCCAACTGAGGGATGCCTTGTGCCAACAATTCATCAACAAAGAATGGCAGACTTTCCAATCCTGCCTTACCGGCCGCCATCACACGTACTGCTCCAATAGCCATAATCCCTCCGCTCTGTTCAGGGTGTACTGGTCAACAACGGAACTCGATGACTACTCCGCTTGGGACGCCACGCCGCTAAGTCCCGGCCAACCGCTGGGTCTTCAGCAGTCCCTTAGCGAGAGCCGCAATGTTGCGTATCGCCACATGCATGGGGTAAATCTTTGACCGTAACAGTCGATGCTGCTTCACCGCAGCAACTATTTTATCCTAACCCACACGAATTTCATGCAAATTATTCTCGACCACCGTGCGTCACATTCACAACCGGAACGGACAATAGGCTCCCGTACGCAAAAAGTCTGTGCATGCCATTTTTTGCACATGCACCACTGGCACCGTGCAGACATCAGCGTCGATAATCCGGTAACTGCAATCCCCATATTGCCGGAATGCGTGCCGAAATCGGGGTGTCTGCCAGAAATGGACACGGTCGGACGCGATCCGTTGACCAGATGTGACGTGTAGACGATCGGTATGCTTCCGAGCGCGCGCCGCCGCGCTACCCCAGTCCTGCGTAGGTGTTCCCGCCCCGGAAACGTCGCCCCTGCTACAATAAAGACGGTGTCGTCCGCACGACTCTTCAGTACACCGGCAACGTAACGCCATGCCGCAATCATCACAAAACACTCTCGTCCTCCCCGTCGCCGGGATGACGTGCGCGGCGTGTGTCTACCACGTGGGCGAAGCGCTGCGCTCCGTGGACGGGGTGACCGAGGTCAGCGTCAACCTGGCGACCGAGCGGGCGACGATCAACTTGGATGACGCCGATGGCGCCGCATCGCCTGACCTGGAGACCTTGGCCAAGGCCGTAGCAGACGCTGGCTATCGTCTTGATACCGACCCGCAGTCGATCGAGAACGACGGCGTTCGAGGCCACGGACCGCGGGCACGGGAAGAAAAGCGCGTCAGGATCCGATTGCTCGTCGCGGCGCTGGGCGGCGGAGCACTGCTGTTGGGCAGTTTCCCGGCGCTGCCCTGGACGCCCGGGTTGCTCGCCCTGTGGTGGTATCCGTTGTTGCTCTGGGCGGTGGCGACCCCGGTGCAGCTATGGGCCGGCTGGTCGTTCTACACCGCAGGGTGGGCCGGACTTCGCCGGTTGCAGCCCAACATGCACACGCTGATCGCCTTGGGGACGTCTGTCGCCTACGGGTACAGCATCGTTGTCGTCCTCACGACGCTGCTCGCTCCGGGCGCGTTGGGTTCGCTGGGAGCGCATCAATTGCACTTCGATATGGCGGCCATAATCGTCGCGCTGATCCTGCTGGGACGCTGGCTCGAGGCCCGCGCCCTGTCCCGCACTTCGGGTGCGATCGAGAGGCTGCTGGATCTGCGGCCGCAAACGGCGCACCTCATGGCGGCGGACGGGTCCATATCAGACGTGCCGGTCGACCACGTTGAACTGGGCAACACGCTGGCCGTGCGACCCGGCGAGCAGATTCCGGTCGACGGCGAGGTGGCCAGTGGGGGCACCGCGATCAACCAAGCAGCCCTGACCGGAGAGAGCATGCCGGTCGAAAAATCTGCCGGCGATCCCGTATTCGCCGGTACCCTGAACGGGACCGGGGCTATACTCATGCGGGCCACCCGCGTCGGCCTCGATACGACGCTGGCCCAGGTGATCCGGCTGGTGGAAGACGCCCAGGGCTCGGCGGCGCCGGTGCAGCGGTTGGCCGACCGGGTCGCGGCCTGGTTCGTGCCGGCGGTGGGGCTGATCGCGTTGGCGGCAGCGGTTTTATGGCTCTTCCTCGGCCCGGACCCGTCGGTGCGGTATGCCATGCTGACCCTGGTCGCGGTGTTCATCATCGCGTGCCCCTGCGCCCTGGGGCTGGCCACACCCACCGCGATCATCGTGGGCGTGGGCAGAAGCGCGGAACGGGGCATCCTGATCCGGAGCGCGGCCGCGTTGGAAACCGCCCATCGTGTGGATGTGGTGGCCCTGGACAAAACCGGAACGCTTACCGCCGGGCGGCCGGAGGTCACAAACATTGTGCCTGCTCCGGGTGTCCCTGCTACTGACGTACTGCGTTACGCCGCGTCTGTTGAAACGCTATCGGAGCACCCGATCGGCCAAGCTGTCCTGCGCCGGGCGCAACGTGAGGGTCTGGCGGTTGCCCCATCTACAGATTTCGCTGCCCACGCCGGCGCCGGAGTGACCGCCGTGGTCGTAGGACAAGCGGTAGCGGTCGGTAGTGCCACGCTGATGGAACAAGTCGGCGTGTCGTTGAACGACGAGATTACCGCAGCCGCAACCCGGCTTGCCGAGCATGGCGCTACCCCGATGTTCGTAGCCCACGGCGGGAGCGTTCTCGGCGTCATTGCCGTCGCCGACGCGGTGAAGCCACGTGCAGCCGAGGTGGTGGCGGGCCTGCACGGGATGGGGGTGCGGACGGTGATGCTCTCCGGGGACCGTCCGGAAGTGGCCGCAGCCGTGGCCGCAGCGTGCGGCATCGACGAGTACCACGCGGCAATGCTGCCGGCCGACAAGGCGGAATTCATCGCCCTAATGCAGTCTGACGGGCACACCGTGGCCATGGTGGGCGACGGCATCAATGACGCGCCGGCGCTGGCTCGGGCCAACGTCGGGATAGCCATGGGCGGGGGCACGGACATCGCCCGGGAAACGGCGGACATCACTCTGATGCGTGATGACCTCATGGGCGTGGCCACCGCGCTGCAGATGTCGCGGGCAACCATGCGGACCATACGGCAGAACCTGTTCTGGGCGTTCTTTTACAACACGTTGCTGATCCCGGTGGCGGCCGGAGTGCTGTATCCGGTGTTTGTAGTGCTGGGCGGCGTACCGGGCGGATTGACTTTCTTTTTCGGCGACGCCGGCTTCCTGAACCCGATCCTCGCCGCGCTGGCGATGGCGTTCAGCTCGGTCAGCGTGGTCAGCAACTCGTTGCGACTGCGGCGCGCTAACCCGGCTTGACCGCGGCGTCCAGCTCAGCCGATCCCACGAAAGATCCGCTGCTGTTACAATCGGCGTGTCAACCAGCGACACGCGCAGGAGAAAAGGCGATGGCGACCGCGCAAGATCCGATCTGCCTGATGCAGGTGGATACCGATAACCCCAACGGCGGGACCAGCGAACACGATGGGCAGACCTACTATTTCTGCGCCCCGGGATGCCGCATCGCTTTCGAACGCGACCCTGAAGGGTGGGCGTCGGGACGCAACAAGCCCATCGCCATGGAGGAGCCGCAACCGCAACCGCTGACTATCGTGCGGCGCCTGTTCCGTCGCGGCAAGTAGGCAGCGTTGACACCTGCCAGAACTGGGGGCGGGTTTTAATCCCGCCCCTACTGATTTCGCAGATGGTCGCGCCGGTCGTTAGACGTTGGCGCCACAGCAGCGCTTATACTTCTTGCCGCTGCCGCAGGGGCACTGGGAGTTCCGCCCGACTTTGCGCCCCGCGCGCGGAGCCGGAGTGGAACGTCCCGGCGAAACGGCGGCCATGGGGCTGACCGGCGTGCGGGTGTTGCCGTTGGCCGGAGCCCTGGTCGTGGGTGCTTCCGGCGCCAGGGTGACGTGGAAGAGCGTGTGGGTGACCTCACGCTGCATCTGTCGGGTCAACTCGCCGAAGGCGCGCTGGCCCTCGGAACGATAGACGGTGAGCGGATCCCGTTGACCCACTGCCTGGAGTCCCACGCCGGTGCGCAGGTTTTCCATATGGGTCAGGTGACTGACCCAATGGGTGTCGATGGCCTTGAGGAGCAGCAGGCGGATCAGGGTCTCCATGTTATCGGGACCCAGGGCGCGCTCCTTCTCCCCGTACAGGGTTTCCGTGTACTCGTCCAGAACGTCCTCAATATGATCTCGGCGCAACGCCAGCACTTTCTCCGGCGAGTCGAGTTCCGCGGGCGGCGGGCAAATCTGGCGCAGTCCGGCCGCGAACCCGTCCGCATCCCAGTCATCCGCGTGACGGGACTGCAGGTGGGTGGCTGCCAAGTGGTCGAATTCCGCGCCCAGCATGTCCAGGATGCGCTCGCGAAGGCCCTGGCCAGCCAAGATGCGGGAGCGCTGCTGGTAAATGACCGAGCGTTGTTGGTTGAGCACGTCGTCAAAGTTGAGCAGGTGCTTGCGCATGTCGAAGTGGTGACCCTCGACCTTGACCTGCGCGCTGGAAATGGACTTGGTGATGAGCTTGTTCTCCAGGGGCTCGTCGTCGTTGAGGCCGGTCCAGTTCATCACGTTCTTGATGCGGTCACCGCCAAAGCGCTGCATCAACTCGTCCTCCAGGGCGACGAAAAACTGGCTGCTGCCGGGGTCGCCCTGGCGCCCGGCGCGGCCCCGCAACTGGTTGTCGACCCGTCGGGCTTCGTGGTGCTCGGTACCGATAACGTGGAGGCCTCCCAAGGCGATGACGCAGTTGTGTTCCTCCTGCCAGTCTTCCCGGTCGGTGTCGGCCCCGCCCAGCACGATGTCAGTGCCGCGACCGGCCATATTGGTGGACACGGTGACGGCGCCGGGGCGGCCGGCCTGGGCGATGATCGACGCCTCCTGCTCATGGTTGCGGGCGTTGAGCACCTGATGCTGCGCGCCTCGACGGCGCAGGCGATCACTGAGGGCTTCGGATGTTTCGACGGAGGTAGTGCCTACCAATACTGGCTGGCCCAATTCCGATCGTTGAACGATGTTTTCGATAACGGCCTGCCACTTGCCCTCGGCGGTGGGAAATATCAAATCGCTGGCATCGTCCCTGATCATTGGCACGTTCGTGGGAACGGCGACCACCTCGAGGCCGTAGATCTTGTAGAACTCGTCGGCCTCGGTAACGGCGGTTCCGGTCATACCCGAGAGCTTGCGATACATCCGGAAGTAGTTCTGGAGAGTGATGGTGGCGTAGGTGACGCTCTCGCGCTGGATCTTGAGGCCTTCCTTCGCCTCAACCGCCTGATGCAGACCGTCGGACCAGCGACGGCCGTATTGGAGCCGGCCGGTGAATTCGTCGACGATGACGACCTCGGCGCTGGTCACCACGTAGTCCTTGTCCTTGACCTTCTGTACCTGGGCGACCACCGCGTTTTCGACGTACTGAACGAGGTGGAAGTTCTCGGGATCGTACAAGTTATCGACACGCAGGTGACGCTCGGCCTTGCTGATGCCCTCTTCGGTCAGGGAGATGGCCTGGGTGCGCTCGTCGACGGTGTAGTCGGCGTACTCCCGCAAGCGGGGCGCCAGCCGGGCACAGTTGGAATAGTGCTCCACCGGTTGTTGGGCGGGACCGCTGATGATCAGGGGAGTCCGCGCCTCGTCGATCAGGATGTTGTCAACCTCGTCAACGATGGCGAAGTGATGTGCCGGCCGGCCGGCGTCGCGAGTTTGCACCTGGAGCTCGGCGCCCACCGACATGTTGTCGCGTAGGTAGTCAAAACCGAACTCGTTGTTGGTGCCGTAGAGGATGTCGGCACGGTATGCCTCGGCCCGGGACACGGGGGTCAAGTATTGGTAGCCTCCGCGGCCGACGTCGGTCAGGCCGGGGTCGTAGATGTATGCCGCATCGTGCTGAAGGCAGCCCACGGTCAGGCCGAGCAGGTGATAGACCGGCCCCATCCACAGGGGGTCACGCCGGGCTAGATAGTCGTTGACGGTGACGATGTGGACCCCGTCGCCGGTGACCGCGTTCAGAAATGCCGGCAGGGTGGCGACCAGGGTCTTGCCCTCCCCCGTTTTCATCTCCGCGATCTTGCCCTGGTGCAAAACGGCGCCGCCAATCAACTGCACGTCGTAGTGCCGCTGACCCAGCGTGCGGCGCGCGGCCTCACGCACCACCGCAAAGGCCTCCGGGAGAAGATCGTCCAATGTCGCGCCGTCGTCCAGTCGTCGGCGGAACTCGTCGGTCTTCGCGCCGAGTGCCCCGTCGTTCAACTCCCGTGCGGAATCCTCCAGACGGTTGACCTGTGGCACCAGTTGGCTGCGCAATTTTTCGGCGGCCCGCTCGGGCGTGTCGCCGACCATTTTCTTCAGAAACGAAACCATGGGAATCCCTCACCCTTACCTTATTTTGGCGAAAGAAGGAACACCTTTCAGTATAGCAAGTATGCCGGTATAGCAAGAATGCCGGGCGGGCGCAGTCAGCCGGCCATTGCCGTTGCTCACCGCGTGCGCGAACCGGGACCCTGTTTGCCGCAAACCCGCTGCTTGCGGGCCGTCAATCTAATCGAACTGGTAGGGGTAAACTACCTGCAGAACCCGCCCGTCGCGCAGGGCGTCGAAGTACCCGTGGGTAGCGTCGGGCTGTTGGAGCCAGCGGCGGATGACATATACGCACAGCGACGCCAGTTGCCCGCCGACGCTGGTCGCGGCCGGGGCTATCATCAGGTCGTCATACATCGACGGGTTGACCGAATCGTTCTCTTCGCTCAGAAAATCGGTCAGCGCCAGGGAAATGGACTGGGACTCCGCCCCCGCCATCAGCATCGCGTAATCGTTGACGCTCCACGACGACTGCATAATATCGTCGGGGTTCATCTGGGACATGACGTTCTCATCCAGGAACATGGCCAGCGCCAACAGGAAACGGCTGAATGCCAACCGCGACGGGTCTGTATTGCCGTAGATCGAGTTTCCTTCTGTTTTGCTGGCGGTCAGGAACTTAGCCTTGTCAATGGACGACACCAGCAGCGGGATCTCGCGGCGGATCAGGATGCTCAGGCAGTCCTGGATGAGCTCGCCGCGCCGGTCCGGCCGCCACGAGCGGAAGTGTCCCTTGCCCTGGTACAAATCGCCGGGACGCAACTCGTTCGGCACGCCGTCGGCGCCGGGAGCGGCGCCAAAGTGGCGGCGAATCAAGGCGTCATACTCCCCGGTCATGGAAATGTACTGGCTTTCTTGGACCAGCAGGCCGGCGTGGATGTGATGCGGCTGATTCGGGTCGTCGGCGCTGAGGCCGGTTTGACCGGATTCACTGAGGAAAACCAGGTACATAGTAGCCTCCCAGGCTGGCGCGGCGGGCCTTATCTGCCCCAACTGGGTTGGGCGGCAATGCCGGAGGATGCGGGCATCAGGAGCCGGAACCTGCTATTGAGCAACGGTCCGGAAGTCAACGTGGACAACGTCGCCGGTGCGAGGTTGCCACTGGATCTCGGACGCAACAGCCGTGTACTCGCCGGATTCGCCGGCGATGGTCACGCGCATGGGCTGGCCAAACTCTCCGCCGGCGCGGCTGATGGCCTGGAGCAGGGGACGGGCCCCGCACTGAAGCGAGCGGGATTCGACCCCATGACCATAGAGATGAACAGGCACAATGCCGTCGCGACGGAGCGCTTTGACCTTCTTGCCCAGGGTGTCGCGGGGTTCGAGTTGGACGGAAACCGTCGGGGTGGTCATCTTAATCGGAACTCCTGAGGAACGTATGGCGGGGCAACCCAAAATGAGCGCATATCATAGCATATGGTACGGCCGATAAAGATTGACAACATTGAGAACTCATGTACTATCTGATGCAGCCGGGCCAAATATGATAACAATCACCAGCCAGCGGATCGGTGCAACAGCAAAATGTCGCCCAATTTTATTCAAGCAACTGTCTCGGGCTTACACGAGAGCAGTGATATTTCGCGCCGGCTTTCGGTTGTCCAACCCAGAGGTTGATGACCATGGTATTGATGGCACGGTAGTTGACCCCGATCGCCGCGGCGTCAATCGTGTGGATTTTCAACTGAAAGCTACTACGTTGTATCAAATGACGAGCGATAACGTTGTGTATGACCTGCGAGTTGAGGACTACAATCGCCTGATCATAGACGATGATGTCCCTAGAATTCTGATATTATTTATCATGCACAATGATGACACCCAGTGGCTAGTTCAAAACGAGGATGAGTTGTGTCTGCGGAAGTGCGCGTACTGGGTTTCACTGATGGCAGTGACCCGCTCGACAAACTCATCGACGGTGCGGGTTTATGTACCGGTAGCCAACATGTTCGACCAAGACGGATTGCGGGATATGTTCCGCCAACTGCTCTGATCCACGGAGGCCGAGGATGGACGTGCAGATCAGGGACTCTGAAGCGTTACGTCGAGTATCGCCGACTATATTGCGGGCTTACCTGGAAGCCCGTGGATGGGTCCAAGAGGAAACCTGGCGCAATCGAATTATGGTGTGGTCGATCACGCAAAACGAACAAGTCAAAGAGATCCTGGCGCCGTTACGTGAACAGACTGACGCCTACGCCGTTCGGATTTCCGAAGCAATCGCATTGCTCTCGGAAATTGAGGGGCGCTCGCAGTTGAACATTTATTACGACGTCATTGGCGCCGGGGCCGATGTGATCCGGCTGCGGTCGCTGAACGGCGTAGGTGAAAGCGGCTGGACACTTGGCGAAAGCGTGGACTTTCTGACTAGGGGGTGTCGTCAAAAGAGTTTGCTCCAGATCATCACTGCCCGGAGTTGGCAAATGGCCAGGTATGACGCCGCTCTCTTGGCATAACGGGTCGCCACTCCGCACCACTGCTTGAAGTCCAAGAATCCGTTCTCCACCAAGTGCCGCAACTTGTACAGTGCCTGGTCGTAGTCCCGCTTTTCCCTCCGGTTGCTTTTGGGCGGTATCACCGGGTTCATTCCCGATGCCCGAGCGGTGGCTATGATTTCATTGGTGTCATAGGCTTTGTCCGCCAGCAGACACTCCGCCTCTATACCCTCGATCAGGGGCAACGCCAAAGAGCAGTCGGCCACCGTGCCTCCAGTAACCGCCAGCCTTACCGGCATTCCGTGGGAGCCCACCGCCAGGTGCAACTTGCTGTTCAGCCCCCTTTGGTGCGGGCAATAGCCTGATTTCCGCCCCGAGCGCCGGCACTGTGGGGATGGGCCTTGATGTAGCTGGCGTCTATCATCAGCCACTCGAAATCAGGCACTCGAAATCAGGGTCATCCATCACTTCCTCCAACAGTCCGGCCCACACACCCCGGTCCCGCCAGCGGCAGAAGCGGCGGTGGGTGTTCTTCCAGTCTCCGTAGTCCGGGGGCAAATCGCGCCAGGGAGCGCCGGTGCGCAGAACCCAGCAAACGGCGTCGATAAACCGCCGGTTGTCATGGGCCGGCCGACCTCTCTTGCCTGCTCCCCCGGGCAGGTACAGCCTCAGCCGCTCCCAAACACCGTCTGTCATATCGTGGCGCCGGTGCGCTGCCGTCATACTCCCCACCTTCCACACTCTCCCTGTTACCGGCAATTTACCACCCTCTCACTGTTTTGACGACACCCCCTAGGGCTCGTGACCTGATATTAGCGGCGGCTCGCGCTGCCGAACGTCCTGGCCAGCTAGCCTACCGTGGGCGAGCCAGCGGAGAAGTCACGGACTATGTGCGTGGCGTAAAGCCATTGCCCGGGTACGAAACCGGGCCCGAGTTGACCCTGCATTCTCAAGTGCCAGCCGGTTACGGCGTACAACTGGATATGGGCGATCCTGTTCAGGCACCATTTCCCCGTCGCGTCACCATCGCTTTGAACGCCGGGTTGCATGAGGCTGTCAGGAAGGCAGAATCCGTAGTGGGTGGGGAGGGCATTGCTGACGCCTTTGGGGAATCGACGCCTCAAACCGCCAGCGCCAATTTGTGCGAAGCGGTAGCCGCTTTAGCCTACCGGGGACATGGGGTCGGAGTGAGTCTATCTTGGGCGGGGGTACGCGCTGCTGAAGCACCAAACAGCGAGTTCGTGTTCACAGAGAGTGCCGCCGATGTCCTCACTGAGGGAGCTACCCTGCTGCGGCGGAATAGCCCTTTCCCAGACGCCCACGTGACGGGTGAAATAGTGCGACTTGACCGTCAATCCCAAGAAGAGTTTGACGGTCAAGCAGTGGTCCTGTACCAGCTCGACGACAGGCCGGTAGCGTTGCACGTTCAGTTTGACATAAACGATCGCGACGAAGTACTGCGTGCTTTTCGAGATGGTATTGAAATCAGCTTAGACGGTGACATATACCGCCAGGGTCGCCAGTACGTCCTGCGCGAACCGCGCAATTTCACAGTAGCTTCTGGAATACTGTAGACGACAAGTTAGCGTTAAACATGCCACCGATTTCACTCGGCGAATTTGCTTATGTCAAGACCTCCGCGTTGGCGCAGGCTTCCATCGGCTCTCCCTTGAGCCCGGCTACCAGGTTGCGCGCGGCCAGCTTCATGGTATTCAACCGCGTCGGCAGGGCGGCGCTGCCGATGTGGGGCGTGATCACCAGGTTGTCCAGGGTCAGCAACGGGTCGTCGGGCGAGATGGGTTCCGGCGAGGTTACGTCCAGGGCGGCCCGCGCGATCTGCCCGTCGCGCAGTGCCTCGTACAGAGCCGCCGGATCGACCACCGGCCCGCGCGACACGTTGATGAGGATGGCCGAGGGTTTCATCATCGCCAGCTGCGGTCCGCTGATCAGGTGATGCGTCTGGGGCGTCAGGGGCACGCTGAGAACGACGAAATCGGCCTGGGCCAACAGATCCGGAAACTCAACGTAACGCACGCCGTACTCCGCTTCGGCGTCAGGATACCGGGTGCGCGAATGGTAGGCGATGTCCATGTCGAACCCGCCAGCGCGCTTGGCGATCTCCCGGCCGATCTGCCCCAATCCAACGATACCCAGGCAGGCTTCATGCACGTCCTGCCCCAACCAGTGGGTGGGGTGAAACTGGATTTGCCAGCCGCCGCCGCGCAGCCAGCGCTCGCTCTCCGACGTGCGCCGCGCCGCGCCCAGCAGCAATGCCATTGCCAGGTCGGCGGTGGACTTGGCCAGCACCCCGGGCGTGTAGCCCACCGGGATGCCACGCCGCGTCGCCTCGGCCACGTCCACGTTGTCCAGGCCCACGGCCAACTGGCTGATCGCTCGCAGGCTGGGCGCCGCGTCCAGCAGATCGGCGTCCACGCGGTCCATTATGGTGGTGAGGATCCCGTCGGCATCCCTGGAATGTCGCCGCAGTTCCTCCACGGATGGCGGCGTTTCCTCCGGCCACACGGTCACGTCAGCAACCTCCCGAATGATGTCCAACGCCTCGGGAAGCAGGGTACGGGTTACGAAAGTGCGTGGGGTCGGCATAGCAACTCACCGCCAATAATAATAGCGACGCCTGATTTGGCCGCCGTCTCACCGATTGTAGTATCGCGGGGTGTTCGTTGCCAGTGTTACGTTTGGAGCGTTTGGCCGGATGTTCCGACAACGGAGAAGGGCCGCCGCAACGTTGCGACGGCCCTTGCCAACGGTGGAGCAGCGCAGGGAGGGCAGCGCCGCCCACTTGCCGGTGGAAGATGGGCTATGCCAGTTTGGTGAAACCGTCGCGGTAACCGCGGGTCTCGGCGATCTCGCGTTCCAGGCGGGCGCGCGCGGTCGTACCGGGGCCGGCCACGATGTTATACAGGGCGACGAAACTCGCGACGATGGTCGCCTGGACGGACGGCTTGCGGCTGGCTTCCCACTGCGTGAGCAACTCGGCCGGGGTTTCCGGGATGTCGGAAACGTCGACGGCGGCGGTCTCGGCCGGGGCCACGGCGATTTCGGCAACCGCGGGCTTGGTTTCGATTTCGGGTTTGATTGCGGTAACCATTTGCTTGCTCCTTGTGGCTAATAGTAATAGCCGGTGATCATTTGTAATAATGATACCGAAGCGGCCTTATTCCGTCAATAGATATTGACTGATAATTTATATCGTTCTTGCCGATGCAAAAGGGCGGGTTCGCACCCGCCCTCAGCGTTAGTCCTCGTTTCGCCGTCCGTCGCGTTAAAGCGCCAATTTCCCTGGATTCATGATACCCGCCGGATCCAGCGCACGCTTGATGTCGAGTAGGGCATCCCGGTTGACGCCCAACTCGCGACCCAGCAAATGGTGCAACTTGATGCCGACGCCGTGGCAGTACTCCATGATGCCGCCCATATCTTGGGCCAGCGTCAGCACCTCGTCCACGCCGGCGGCGAGGTTGGCCCGCACCTCGGGGTCATATCCATCCCGACCAACGACCCGACGGTCGCCGTCGGGCACCACCAGCATCGAGAAGAACTCGGGTCGGCTCCACAGGCAGTATTCCACCACCTTGATCTTCCGGGCCTCCAGCATCCGGTCCGCCCGTCGCCGGTAATCAAGTACCCGGTCAGCGGGCAAGCTCATGTGCAGGTAGTCAAAGGTGCGGCCCCACTGCCTCTGCCAACGCTCCGCTCGAGGGCGTCCCAAAGCGGTCTCCCTATAGTTCAACGCGGAGTCGTGCCGATGTTTCCAATAGTCCAGCGTCGGCTCCGGACCAACGTCCCAGCCTCCCAGCTCACTGCAAATCGATCTGGTTCGCTGTGACCCGGCAGCAACGCCTTCGCGGTAGCCCTCGAACAGGAGGTGCAGCAGCACACCCTCGCTGTCCTCGGTAAGATCAAGGAGTGTGGGCCGAACGCCCAGGGCCGCCATTTCCGACACCGCCGCGAAACCGGTGTCGAAGTCGGCAAATTCCATGGTGGCATACTCGGCCGCTTCGGGCTGCCGGAATACCCGAAGGGTCGCCTTGGTTATGACGCCGAAGACCCCTTCACTGCCGATGAAAAGGTGGTTCAGATTGGGCCCGGAGGACTGCTTCGGCACCGGTCTCGTCTCTATGATGCGGCCGTCGGGAAGCACCACCTCGAGCGCCACCACCTGGTCACCCATGGGGCCGAAGGCGGCGGCGCGGTAGCCCACGCCGTTCGTCGAGATAGTGCCGGCCACGCTCGCGATGGGAACGCTGTACGGGTCATGGCCCGGCATGAGCCCGTGTGGCTCCAGTCCATCGTAGAGATCCTCCAGGATCATTCCTGCCTCGACCTCCACCGTCTGCGACACGGTGTCGACGCGCAGCAGCCGGTTGAGCCGGCCCAGGTCGAGGATTATGCCGCCACGAACGGGCAACACGCCGCCCATCACCCCGGTGCCTCCGCCGTAGGGGATCACCGGCACCGAGCGTTCCTGGGCAAAGGCCACAACCTGGGACACCTGTGCTGTGTCCGCTGGCAGAACTATCGCATCGGCCAGTCGGTCGAAAGCCGCGTCGGCGTAGTAGGCGCGGTACGGGGTCAGGGCGTCGGCCGAATAGCGGTCAAGCTCGGCCGGTTCGGTCAGAACGTGTTCCGCGCCGACTATTGGGGCGAGGCTGGCAACCAGATCGTCCGATGGAGGTCGGTCGGTGTCGGAAGCGGACTGAGAGGAGGACGCCACGGGGACAACGCTATCCCGTCATCTGCCGCTGCCACTGGGTGCCCTGGGGACCGTCTTCAAGGGTCACGCCCTGCTCGGCGAGGGCGTCCCGAATCTGGTCGGCGAGGGCGAACTGGCGGGCGGCTCGCAGTTCGGTGCGTACCGACACCAGCAGGTCTATGAAGGGGGCCGCAGCGAGGTCGGCCTCCGGGGGCGGGCGATCCACGAAAGTCAGGCCCAGCACTCGTCCCATCTCGCGCAGGGCCGCCTGGCCGGGGCCGATACTCTGGCCGGCGTCGCGGCCTCGGTTGATGTCACGGGCAAGGTCGAACAGCGCCGCCAGTGCCTGTGGAGTGTTCAGGTCGTCGTCCATGGCCGCAGTGAACCTGGCACGATGGGTGTCAGCTTCAACCTCGGGTCCGGATCCGTTCCCGGATATGAGCGCCCGCCGCACGCGCTCCACGCTCCGCTCCACCGCGGCGGCGCCTTCGTCGCTATAGGCCAGGGGGCTGCGATAGTGGCTGCTGAGGAAGTAAAGACGGATGGCGTCGGGACTGTAGCGTTCCAGGGCCTCCACAACCGACACCAGATTGCCCAGCGACTTGCTCATCTTGTCGGAGCCTAACTGCAGGAGGCCATTGTGCATCCAATAACGGGAGAAGGGCTTGGCGCCAGTGTAGCACTCGCTCTGCGCGATCTCGTTTTCGTGGTGCGGGAACACCAGGTCCTGGCCGCCCCCATGGATGTCGAGCTGCTCGCCCAGGTATTCCAGGGACATCGCGGTGCACTCTATGTGCCATCCTGGGCGACCCGGTCCCCACGGGCTCTCCCACGAAGGCTCGCCAGGCTTGGCGCCCTTCCACAGGACGAAATCCATGGGGTGCTCTTTATTCTCGTCCACCTGGATGCGTGCCCCGGCGATCATACTGTCCAGGGTTCGGTGGCTCAGCTTTCCGTAATCGTCCTTGCTGGTGACGCGGAAATAGACGTCTCCGGCGGCGGGATAGGCGTGGCCCCGGTCAATCAGGCCGGCGATAGCGTCGATGATGCGGGGTATCTCCCGCGTCGCGCGTGGATATTCGGCGGCGCGCTGGATGTTCAGCGCGTCCATGGTGTGGAAGTAGTCGCCGATGAATTCTTCGACCAGTTCTTCCTCGGAGATACCGGATTCCTGGGCGCGCTGGATTATCTTGTCGTCGATGTCGGTGAAGTTCTGGACGTGACGAACCTCGTAACCCTTGTGCTCAAGATAACGCTTGAGCGTATCGAAAACCACATAGCTCATTGCGTGCCCGACGTGAGTGGACGAGTAAGGCGTCACGCCGCACACGTACATTTTGACCAGGTTGCCTTCAGCTGGGACGAACTCTTCGACCTGGCCGCTCAGGGTGTTATAGAGCTTCATAAGAATCGGCTGGACGGCGACGCTTCCGTCGGGTTTGGTTTCGTAGGGTGTCAGTTCCGGTGCAGCAGGGCTACGGCCATGGCCGCGATGCCCTCTTCCCGCCCGGTGAACCCCAAGTAATCGGTGGTGGTGGCTTTGACGCTGACCTGCGACTGTTCTACCGACAGGGCAGTGGCGATGTTATGGCGCATCAGCGGCACGTGGGGTGACAACCGGGGACGTTGCGCGAGCATTGTAGCATCAACGTTGGCGATGCACCAACCACCCTCCGCCAGTACTCCAACCGTTCGTTCCAACAGCAGCAAGCTGCTTATGCCGGCCAGGGCCGGGTCTCCGGGAGGGAAGTGAATTCCGATGTCGCCGGCGCCAGCAGCGCCAAGCAGGGCGTCAACCACGGCGTGGCAAAGTACGTCCCCATCGCTGTGGCCGGCCAGGCCGGTGGGATGGGGAATGGTCACGCCGCCAAGCACCAGAGCGCGCCCCTCGGCAAGGGCGTGGGCATCGGCTCCCGTCCCTACTCGATACTGCATCGCAGGTCTCGCTGGGGCAACGGGCGACCCGGAGCGGGCGGCTACGCGCGCTCGATGACCCTGAGAGTGTGGTGCGCCTGCTCGATGTCGTTCAATGGGCCGCCGTAGACGATAATCGGCGCGTAACCAATTGCGATCGCGATGAGAAACGCTAATGCCGACCCGGACGCGACGAAGTCCGCTTTGGTGGGTTCGTCTCCGATCCTCAGTTGGGAATACAACGCATCGCTCTGGGCCGCTATATACGCGGGTGCCGGCATGTCCATGTGAGCGACTAGGAGCATCACCAGGGGCGCCGCGCAGATCACCGCCAGGATCGACCAGGTGATCACCCATGCGAGAAATGTGTTCCGCTCGGCATTGACCTTCGAGCGCAAATACTCCAGCCGGGCCGGGGCAATCGCCATGTCCAACCGGTCAGCGCTCGCCCGCAGGAATTGAGCATACTCCCTGTAGCGGGAGCGACGGTTGACAGTACTGGCAACCATTGTGATCCTCCGCTTGTCGAAACCATTTGTCCAAACGCGCGACTTTACTTCCATTTGCACGCGCCAATGCGTGACAACGGACGACATCTAACATCCTATGCATATATGTCAGGCCGTTGCAAGCGAACTCGTATACCATTTGTTGTGGTTTCGGATTACCCCCGGCCCAGGATCAGATTAACCATGTCCAAGTCTTCCGGAGTGGTCACCTTCAAGTTGTGGTAGTCGCCCCAGAAAACCGTGACCCGGTGGCCCACCGCTTCGACCATGGCCGCATCGTCTGTGTATTCGACCTCGGCCGCTCGATGGGCATGCAGTAGGATTTGATAATCGAAAGCCTGCGGAGTTTGCGCTGCCCACAATGTGGCGCGGTCCGGAGTCTCTGCAATCACCAGTTCATGGCCCACCACTTTAATGGTGTCCTTTACCGGTACCGCCGCGATTGCCGCACCCGATTCCCGAACCCGGTCTAGAGCACGCTCCAGAACATCTCCCGAGATGCACGGCCGGGCTCCGTCGTGAATGGCCACCCAACGCCGGTCGCCCATGGCCATTAGCCCGGCGAAAACCGAATCCTGTCGGCGGTCGCCGCCGGCGCAGACCGAGGCGATCTTGGGAATGTCTAACTCACGTACGATCGCTTCGCCGTCGGGTACCGCGTCGGCGGCGAGCACCAGCACGATCCGGTCCACCGCATGTGACGCTGCTATGCGCCGCAGCGTGTGGGCAATTAGGGGAATTCCGAGGACATCGGCGAAGGTCTTGTCGGTGCCGCCCATGCGGGAACTGCGTCCGGCGGCAACCACTACAACACCCAAAAGATCGTCGAATGTCTCGCGTCTGGCGTTGTTCAATTTCCCACTCGCCCAAAATCTGTACGGTTGGCGGTGAAGCCCACCATAGTTTATGATCTAGTCACGGTAGGGATCAATATCACACTAAGGGAACATCTGCAGAGCACGTTACGCAAAAGGGGGCATGATGGCTGCATTGGAAATGGCCTATCACGTGGAAACGTACAGCTCGGGAACCCACGGCAGAGCAATCTGCAACGCCCGCACCCATCACTGGGTCGCCGATGACGGCGGCGGTGATGCCGTGGGAGCCGGGGAGCTTTTCCTTTCCGGTATCACTGCCTGCGCCGTGAACATGGTTGAACGCATCGCGGTGACTGATGACGCCCCGGTGGACTTCATGGAAGTGTCCGCTGAAGCGTACCGGGACCCGGACGCGACCCCCGGAGACATCAGCCTTTATGCCGACGTGCGCATCCACTTCAAGATCTGGGGGGTGGATGACGATCAGGGCAACCACCTGGTGGATACCTGGAAAAGGCGTTGACCGCTTTACGGTTCGGTCGCCGTGGCGACCCCAAGCACGTCGGTAACCGCTGAATTCATCGGAGAGCCGCGCCAGAAACACGCCATCCGCGCGTAACACTGGCTACATGGCCCGCCGCTAGCCGGCAAGGCGTTCGCCCCCGGCCGTCCGGCGCCAGTGCGCTGGTCAGACGGGGGCGCAGTATGTGGTGGCGCCCCAAATGGGGGCGCGTGAGGCTCCGTCAACGCGACGGGGATGGAGGGATCCATATTGGCCTGACCTGCGGGAGCCAGTTCCCGTAGAGCCCTGTCCACCGAAGCATCGCAGCAAACCGGGAGAGCAGAAATAGAATTCCCGCTGGCCATATTTGCAGCCGGCCTGACTGACACATCAGCCGGGCTGCTGAAAGACTTCGCGATCGCGATGGCCATCGCGGCCGTTGGGCTGGCGCTAGCCCGGCTGATCTGGCAGCCACCGGTACTCGGTTACCTGATCGCCGGGTTGTTGATTGGGCCGTATACTCTGCCGCGCCCGGTGATCAGCAACCTGGACACCATCGGGTTGCTTGCCGAGCTGGGACTGATCCTCCTGCTGTTCGGGATCGGCCTGGAGTTGGGCTGGCGGCGCATCCGGGAAATCGGTTTGCGCGTGCTGGTCATCGGCGTGGTGGAGATCTCCACCCTGACCTACCTGGGCACGCTGATAGCCGACAAAATGCTGGGCATCTCCGGCGCGAGCGCCCTGTATTTGGGCGGTGCCATGGCCATCAGCAGTTCGGCAATTCTGCTGAAGGGCTTGCGGGATAGCGGCAACCTGCGCTCCGGATGGGGGCAGACGGTGGTCGGCATCCTCTTGGTAGAAGACTTTGCCGCCGTCATTCTGCTGACCCTGCTGGCCGGCGCCGCCACCACGGGGTCCACCGACCTCGTGGACGTGGGATGGTTAGCTGTCAAACTGGGCATCTTCTGCATCGCGGCGCTGGGTTTCGGCGCGCTGCTGGCGCCCCGGCTGATGCGGTTCCTCTCCCGGATGCAATCGGACGAAACCCTCCTGGTGGCTTCATTGGGCTGCTGCTTCGGCCTCGCGTTGGGCGCTGAGTTCCTCGGGTTGTCGGCGGCGGCCGGGGCCTTCCTTATCGGAGTGGTTATCGGCGACACCGACGCGGCCGGCCGGGTGACGCGTCTCGTCAACCCGGTGCGCGATATGTTCGGCGCCCTGTTTTTCCTGTCCATAGGGATGCTGATCGACTATCGAACGCTGGACGACTACATCGTGCCGGCCCTGGTGGTGGTCGGCGTGTTCATGGGCGGCAAGATCATCGCCAACACCATCGGAGCGATACTGGCGGGCCGGCGATCACGCACCGCGGCGCAGGTCGGGATGACCATGCCGCAGATGGGCGAGTTTTCGCTGGCCATCGGACATCTGAGCGTCACCAACGCGGCGGTCGGCCCGGTTGTGGCCCCGGTGCTGGCCATAGCAACGGCGATCACGGCAATCTTGGCCCCGCTAACCTCGAAAATAGCAACGCCGGTATACGACTGGGTGGAGCGCCGGTCCCCTCCGGCGGTCCTGGCAGTTAACTTGGTGATCTATTTGGGCGTGCAATCCTTCTGGGCCGCGTTCTCGCTGCCCGGGGAGACCGGACGCCTGTTGAAACAATCGGGGCGCCGCATCATTATCGACGCCTGCATCATCGCCGTGCTGACGGCCATCGGCACCGCGGCGGTGTACACCCTGCCCGACCTGTTCACCGAACCAGAGTCGGCGTCTCACGCGCTGCTGGGCGTGATCCTGGGCGGCGCGACGGTGGGGATCAATCTGCCCGCCGCGATAGCCATCTGGCGCGAACTGCGCGTGGTCGCCAGCCTGACCGTGGGAGTAACCGTTCGCGAGACCGCCGGCGAGCCCGCTCGGTACACTCTGCGAACCCTGGTGCGCGACGGTATGGCCACCGCATTCCTGCTGGTTGCCGTGCTGCTGATGACGCCGCTTATCATCCAGCTGTTCGCGCTCGGGAGCCTGTCGGCTCCCCTGTCGGTGTTCTTGCTGGTGGCCTCGGCGGGAGCGTTGGTGTTCGCCGGGTTTCATGTCCACCGTGTGCTCCGACCCGTGTTTCGGAACACTTTCATCGCGCCGGCGCCGCGCAGCTCCGATGCAGCTGGGATCGAACCGTTTGATGCAATCGACGTGGAGAGTCCGGCTTTGAACCACTGGGCGGACCCGGCCAGCCAGCCGGCGCAGCGGGCCCACGCCGGGACCGCCACGCCGGTGGCCGACGACTCCACCGAAGATCTATGGCGTTTCCTGGAGGAACGCATCGAGGGATTCAGCCCCCATCCGGCCGGGGAAGCCGAAACCGCGGAACACACGGCGCAGCGGGAGGCGGATTAGGGTCGCCGTGGCCCTGGTGCTACAATGCGACCAGCTATTACTAGGCAGGCAACACGATGCGAATTTGTTCTTTTCTGCCCTCCGCCACTGAAATCGTCTACGCCCTCGGGCTGGACGAACAGCTCTACGGCGTAACCCACGAGTGCGACTACCCGGCCCAGGCAAAAAACAAGCCCTGGGTGGTCCGTAGCGTTTTCGAGGGCACACAACCCAGTAGCGGCGAGATCAGCCGCATAATATCAGAGCGCTTGGCCGAAGGGCTTGGGATCTATCACATCGACCAGGAGATCTTGGACGCGGCCAACCCGGATTTACTGCTGACCCAGGCCATCTGCGAGGTTTGAGCGGTGTCTTCTCGGCAGGTCGCCGAGTCCACCGTCAACATGGAAAAGCAGCCTGAAGTTCTGTCGCTGGACCCGCAATACCTTGGTGACGTCCTTGAGGACGTGCGCCGGGTGGGCCGGTCCACGGGAGCCGAATCCGTTGCTGAGCAGGTGACGGCCCGGATGCAGGATCGTATCGACGGGGTAACCCAGCGCGCTGAGTCGGCCGACACCCACCCAAGGGTGCTGCACCTGGAATGGACCGACCCGCTGATGTGCGGCGGGCATTGGGTTCCGGAAATGGTAGAACTGGCCGGGGGAACCAACTGCTTCGGCGACAAGGAGATGGGCTCCTTCCCGTTGGAGTGGGACGCGGTCGTCGAGAGCCAGCCAGAGGTAATCGTGGTCATGCCGTGCGGCTTTGAAGTGCCGCGGGCCATGGAGGACCTTCCCTTGCTGACGGAAAAAGAGGGATGGGCTTCCCTGCCGGCCGTGAGGAACGACCGCGTCTATGTTATCGACGCCAGCAACTACACCAGCCGGTCCGGTCCCCGGCTCGTTACCGGTCTGGAGATACTCGCCGAGATGATCCATCCCGAGCTCTTCTCCGGCATGATCCCCGAGGCCGGAGCACGTCGAATTTACGGCGCCGGACAGGCCGGGTAGGTGTAATCACCAGCGTCCGGTCGGCATTCGCGTGTACTGGCGCGACCGACCCGCTGCGATCGTGGGGCAACCGGGTCGGGCCGAGATCGCACCTTGGGACCGATAGAGTGACCCGTAGCGCGGACTCTCAGAGCAAAGCTGGGGCCAACACGGCCCGTGCGCTAGTTGAGGCGCGGACCCTTGAACGGGGTGTTCTGCTCCGCCTGTTCCGCGACGATGCGATTCGCTTGAAGCATCAGGGTCTGCAACTTTTCCAATTGCCCGGCGGCAGTGGGGGTTTCCAGCAACGACTGCCGCACATCGGGAGGCAGGGGCAGGCTCACGGCCAGGGTGGACGAGGCAATCCGGGCCAGGGCGATGGGCTCGTCCGGAACTGTGACCTCACGGTCCCAACCACCGGCCATGGCAGTGAGTTGGCGCTGCAACTGGATAAACTGTTCGCGTACTCCAGCTAACGCGCTCGCGGAAACATCCCCCTCGTCGTCTTCAATGAAGCGGACCAACCCAACCAGATGGGGCACGGTCTGCACCGTTTGCAGCAACTCGAAGCGGGTCTCGCCACGGGTCAGGATGTTCAGACGGCCCTCCTGCAGGCGCTGAACCTGCGAGACACGAGCCGTGGTCCCGACTGAATGCGGCGCCGCGGGTTCACCGACCTCGTTGCCCTCCTTGATGAGGAGCACTCCGAACGGTTCATCCCGGTCGACACATTCGCCGATCATAGCCTTGTACCGCTCCTCGAAAATGTGGAGCGGCAGGGGCATGCCGGGGAAAAGCACCACGTTGTTCAGAGGGAACAGCGACAGTTCGTGGTGAGTGCCCGGTGGGAAATCGTCAGGGTTGATCGCCATGATGCCGCAGTATAACCACGGGCGGAAGGCACAGCAACCCGCACAATGAAACGCCCCCGGTCCGTTCGGATCGGGGGCGCACATGACAAACCGTTTTTGCCGGGTTACCTGATCGGTTCCGCATCCGGCGGGCGGTTGTGGATCGCCTTGGTGCCCTTCTTGAAGATGCACGTGCGGATGTTGTTCTCCAGCTCCTTCGGGTCGTCCACGCCAGGATAGCGCGCCTGAGCCTCAGCGCTGCTCAGGTATTCGTACATCTTTGCGAGTACTTCGTCTTCGGACTCGCCGATGATGACGGTGCGATCCCGAGGATCCGAAAGGAAATTGCTTGGCCGAGCGTAGTAGATGTCGGGCATGATTCCTCCTCCGTGACAAGGCTACCAATCCTAGAATTGGGGCGCACAAGCAGTGGCAAATTGATACACCAAAATCCTTCACGTTGTCAATATGGCCGGCCCATTATCGCGTACCCACTTGCGTTCAAACTGTCATTGCGAGCGTTTCCCTTGTCATTGCGAGCGAAGCGCGGCAATCTCGTTGGCGGAGGAGGCGTCGTCCCGGCGATGGAATCGCCGCGTCGCTCACCGCAATGACAAACTGGGTACGGGTGAGAGCCGGTACATTGTCCCGCCCGCTGCGAGCGGGTTTAGTCCAGCCTCACTGGATCGACGTCAATCCGGCAGTTCCGCGGGATACTCCGCCCTTCCAGGAATTGCCAAATCCGGCGGCCACGCAGCAGCAATCGCCAGCGGTAGCGGCCCCGTACCCGCTCGGGCAGGCAGGGTGTCGGCCCGATTATGTCCAGGTCCACCCGGCCGTCGCGCGCGGTCTGCTCCTGCCAGGACTCGGCCAACTCCCCCAGGGTCTGCTGAGCCGCTCGGACGCTAAGGTCTGCGCAAACCACCTGGGCGAGCCGATTGAAGGGCGGATTGCCCTGTTGACGCCGAGCTTCAATCTCAATCCCGTAGAACGCGGCATAATCCTGCTCGGCAGCCGCGGTGATGGCATAGTGGTCGGGCTGGTAGGTCTGGATGATCGCCCGGCCCGGCTCACGGCCCCGGCCGGCCCGGCCGGCCGCCTGGCAGAGCAAGGCGAACGCCCGCTCACCGGCACGAAAGTCTGGAACGTTCAGTCCCAGGTCGGCCAGCAGCACGGCCGAAAGAGTGACGTTTGGCAGATCCAGCCCACGAGCCACCATCTGGGTACCCACCAAAATCTGCGCCTCGCCGCTGGCCAGACGACCCATCGCCGCTTCCAGCTCCATCGGATTTCGAACCGAATCCGAATCCCATCGTTCGATGGTCACACCTGGATAGCGCTCCTGCAATTGGGACGTGACCGTTTCGGTTCCGGCGCCCATCTCACGAATGCGCCCCCCTCGACATTGCGGGCAGGCCCTGGGCAATCGCCGCTGCCGGTTACAGTAGTGACAGATCAGCCGACCCGACTCACGATGGAAGGCGTAGGCAACGGAGCACCGACTGCAATTGATTACGAATCCACAGTCCCGGCATTGCATGAACGCCGCGCTGCCTCGTCGGTTGAGGAAAAGTATGGCCTGCTGGTCGGCGGCCAACGTGGCGTCCAACGCGTCGGTAAGGCTCCGGCTGAAAACGCTTCGGTTCCCTTCCCGAAGCTCCCGGCGCATGTCGACAACGGAAATGTGCGGCAGGGGCGTCGCTTGACCGTCTGGGCGAGGTATGCGCTCAGGCAGATGCAACAGGTTGTGGCGCCTGCGATTGGCCTCATAGTAGGTGCTCACGTCGGGGGTTGCCGAACCCATCACCACCACCGCGCCGCAGCGCCGGGCCAGTGCCAGGGCAGAGTCGCGCGCATGATAATAGGGAGGATGCTCTTCCTGCTTGTAGGCTGGTTCGTGCTCCTCGTCCACGATAATGATGCCCGGGTTCGGCGCCGGGGCGAACAGGGCGCTGCGCGGGCCGACCATCACGTCCGCCTGTCCATCCCGAATGCTCCACCACTGCTCGAACCGCTGCCGCTCGGTCAGGCGATGGTGCAGGACGGCAACGCGACCCGGAAAGCGGTCGTTCACAATGCCAACCGTCTGCGGCGTCAGCGCGATCTCCGGCACCAGGTAAATGGCCTGCTTGCCCTGCCCAACAGCATGGGCGATGGCTCGCAGGTACACCTCGGTCTTGCCGCTGCCGGTAACGCCGTGGAGCAGAAAACTGCGCGGCAGGAGGCCGGGGTCGTCCAGTGCGGCAGTGATGCTGGCCACGGCTTCGGCCTGCGCCGCGGTTAGCTCGGTCGGCGGAGGGTTGGACGGCGCCACGCCCGACGGGACCTCGGGTTTCGCCCGCTGCCATTCCTCTGCCACCAAGCCACGTTGGAGGAGCACGTCGGCTGCGGGTCCGAGACGGCCGGCGGCTCCGGTGGTGTCATAGCCGATGCCGGACTCTCGCACGGCGGCAAGGAGCTCCACCTGGCGCGCGCCTCGCGCCTGCGGATCGACCACGCCTTCTTCGCTGGATTCCAGATAGTGAGCGGGAATCAGCCGGCGACGATACTGGTGGGATCGCGGACGCGGCAGGTCCACCTCCTTACGCACCAATCCACGGCCCACTAGTCGCTGCAGTTCCCTGCGGGCGACGTTGGCATGGTTGGCGTCTATGCGTTTCAGGAACGTGACTTCCTCCCAAGCCCTTGGAGAGTCAGCCAGTTCCTGCCACGCGGAGCGTGTGGATTCACGGAAAGCGGCCAACTCTCCGGAATCCCCATGGCCGGGGATCGCGGTAAGCCTTGACCGCTGTTGCGCGCGAAAGCCGGGCGGCAACATCGGCGCGACGGCCTCGAAAGGGGAGCACCGATAGGTTTGTCCCAGCCAATCCGCCAACTCCAGCCCCAGCGAACCGACGAGCGGAGACGGCTCAACCGGGTGCAGGATGTCCCGCGTCTCCTCTTCCGATACCGCCGACGCGTCCGCCAAGCTCAGGACAACACCCTGGACGATGTTGCGGCCAAATTGGACCCAGACCAGTTGACCCGGCTCTACCGCCAGATGACGCGGTATCCGATAGGAAAAAGTCTTGCCCGGCGGAATCCAGTCAGCGTCTATGGCGACGTCGGCGTAGTTCACGGTGCGACCTCGTTTTCCACCCTTTCGGTTGGGATCCGCGTGAGTCGCCGGATATGACAATGAAAAAACCGCCGCAACCGCGCCAGAGGAGGCAGCGGGCGGCGGCTAAGTTGTCAGGGTTGTCGGCTACCGGTTGGTGCGGTAGGTCGTCTTTTCCTTGATGCGCGCGGCACGTCCCTGCAGGCCCCGCAGATAATACAGCTTGGCCCGGCGCACCTTTCCCTGGCGGGTCACTTCCAGCGACTCAATCAACGGGGAATGCAGCGGGAAGACGCGCTCGATCCCGATCCCTGCCGTGATCCGGCGTACCGTGAAATTGGCTGCCGGTCCCGTCCCATGCGTCCGCCGGATGCAAACGCCCTGGAAGGCCTGTACCCGCTCTCGGGCGCCTTCCCGGATGCGGACGTTAACCCGAACCGTGTCCCCGGGGCCGAATTCGGGAATGTTTTCGTTGACTTCTGGGGTAACGAGTTCAGATGCTTTCATGAGTACCACGCTAAGGGTTTAAGCGTTACAGGGTAACCGAACCCATCGACAGGCTCTCAACCTAGTTTCACTGGGTGGCGATTATAGCACATTTGATATCGCAAGCCCGGTTTCAAAAATCGAAACCGGGCAACGACTGTTGCGCTCGTAGAATTACTTCCAGCGATTCCAGAAATACGCTCAAGTCATCCTCCACCACTGAGTGCCAAATTTCCACCCTGAGAATATCGGTTGTGATGAAGTGTACCCAACGAAGGTCCACACTTTCGCCAAGAGCATCGAATGAGCAAAATACTTCGGGTAGACCGCGAGAAAGCTCGCCAGCGCCTCAAGCCTTCCTTCCCCTACTTCCGCGTCAATCACACCGTCGCATACGGCTCTTTGCCAGGTTTCATCAAATTGATCCGTGCTGCTGACGCTATACCGTCTCATCTCGGACCACTATGGTGCGGGATACTCGGCGCCCCTCTTCGCGTATTCTTTTTGCGATGCGCCGGCCCCTGGCTTTGGTTTCATCGTCGGGCGTACCGGGTCGTCTGATTCCGGATAACCCGTAGAGGATCGTTTCTCCTTGAACGGTGATACGCCAACCGAGTTCGTCGTGGGAGTATTCTTCGATGTCGCGCGCGTTAAACTCTGCAAAACGACGCAACTGCTCGTCAAGGATGGAGCACTCCTGATCAGTTAGTGCAGACGTTGTGGCTTTTTGCCTCAGCAGAGGGCGCCGCCGTTGATAGCTGCCTGAGATGTCCTCAACGTCTACACGAACGATTTCCTCGCGTTCCAGTTGGCCCACCAAGGATCGCCAGTCTTCAGGATATGGTCCGTGGTCCATGTGGATATAGTTCGATCCGGTTATGGGTTGACCTGTATGCAAATAGGCAGCGCAATCGGCGTAGTACAACAGCTTGACCAGCTTGGTCGAGCCGAAGGAGTCGTCGTTCCCGGAGCGTTCCGTCAGGTACGCTACCGCAGCCTTGAGCTTATCCCACTGCAACTGGAAACGTTTTGGTGCTTCCATCGGCGGCCCTCCTCCTCGATCCATATACCGCAATAGATCAATTGTACTAACCTGTTGGCCGATTCGCAAACAGGAGAGTTGGCACGGCAACGCCAACTCTCCTGTTCTTGCGGCGGAGGGTTTGCTTACTGCCGCGCGTACTTATCCACCCGCTCCTGCGCTCCCAGCGCCATGTAGATGTTGCCGTTGGCGTCCACCCAGCTGCCGTGGGCCGACTCCGAGTCCCAGCGGGCCAGCACGTTGCCGTCCGGGTCCATGATGCTGACCCGGGGAGGCATGCCGTTGGCGCCGCCCTCGCTGATCACCAGGTTGGCCTCGCTGTCGACGGAGATGTCCAGCGGCCGCCGCATATCCTCCCACATGGTGAGGAATTCGCCGTCGGGCGAATAGATCTGCATGCGGTTGTTCTCGCGGTCGCACAGGTAGAGGTTCCCGTTGGGATGCGCCACGATGCTGTGGGGCAGGTGGAACTCACCCGGGCCACCCTTGCCCGGTTCGCCCCAGGACTGTTTCAACTGTCCGTCGCGGGAGAAACGGTGCACGCGGGCGTTGCGGTATCCGTCAGAGACGTACAGGTCGCCGTTGGGCGCCGGCACCAACTCGGTGGGATAGTTGAACGGGCCCGCCGAGCGCGGGCAGAGCTCGCCGGGAATCTCGCAACCGGTATCGGAGTGCGCGCCGCGCTCGCCGATGACCTGCAGCGGCTTGCCGTCCAGCGTGTAGATCACGCACACCGAGTCGGTACGGTCAGTCAGGTAGACGATGTCATCCTCTATGTAAATGCCGTGGGCCTCGTCGATGGCATGAAGACCCCACGAACCCAGGTAGTTGCCGCCTGGCCCGAAGATCAGCACGGGCGGGTCCTTGCGCTGGAACACATAGACCCGATTTTCCGAGTCCGTGGCCACCGCCGAGGCGTTGCCCATGGTCATACCCTCGGGCAGGTGCGCCCAGCTCTCTTCGAGGGTGTAGGTGTACTTGCCGGAGCCTACGGTAGTCATGATCAGCCTCCTGTGTCGCTGTGAGCTGTGACGATCTGACGAATTGTCCGGTGTCTACGCTTTGCGGTCGAAGAAACCGTTGTTGATGTGCTCCCGGATGGTGTTCGCCACCAGTTCGGGGCGTTGCAAGGGTACGTCGTGGATACTGTTTTCCAGCCAGACCGTCTTGCTCACCGGCAACAGCGACGCCGCCATCGCCATCGCCTCTTCCCGCCGGAAGCGCCGGTCCAGTGCGTCGGGCCTGGACTGCCGCGCCGGCAGCATCAGCACCGGACACTGCAGCGTGGGGTAGAGCTGCGACGGCTGGTGGTCCCATAGCGCATCGATGATCCGCAGGTGATTCTCCCGCCGCAGTTGCGACTGTATGGTCCCGTCCTCCAGCACGCGGAAGTTGGCTAGCACCGCCTCGACCACCGTTTCAGAGGGATTCGGCCCGAAACGCGCGCCCTCTTTCACACGGGATCGCATCATCTCCGGCGTGAATCCGGAAAATATCGGCGGAGCCATGTCCTCGCGGGCCTGCTCCGGCGTCCACCCGGGTCTCGCGGATGGTTCGATGGTCCCGCCGTCCACGAATATCAGGCCGGACGCCAGCTCGGGATGCGCCGCCGCCAGTTCCAGGGCCACGTCAGCGCCCCACGAGTGTCCGGCTATGACGGGCCGGTCCCATCCCAGGAACCCAATGAACGCCGCCGCGTCGCCGGACACGGTGGCGAAGTCGAAGCCATCCTCCACCTGCGCCGACAGCCCATGACCCCGCTGATCCAAAGCGACGACACGGAAATCCTCCGCCAGCAGCGGCGCCACCAAATCCCAGATATGGCAGGTCGACGCCAGCCCGTGCAGTAACAGTACCGGTCGTCCATCACCGCCCCAATCACGATAATGAAAGGGCAATCCGCGCAGGTCGATATAGCAGTCGCTGGGGGTGGGCATAGGCACGTCTCCTCGGCGGCATTTTAGCACGCGCCCGCCTGCTATAATTCTGGCCGGCGGCCTACCCGCGCGTTCCCGGCCGCCCCAATTCACAGGAGGATGCCCAGCGATGTACGCCATTTTCGTTACCATCAACATCAAGGACGGCTACGCCGACGAGTTTTCCCGGGCCAGTCTCGGCGACGGCCAGGGCAGCGTCCGCGACGAGGAAAACTGCTTCCGCTTCGACATCCTGCGCAGCCCCGACAACCCCAACCAGTTCCATCTCTACGAGGTGTATGCCAACCGCGAGGCCCACGCCACCCACCGCGACCAGCCCCACTACGTCGCCTGGCGTTCCGCCGTGGAGCACATGTTTGAGGGCGACCTTGGACGCGTCGAGATGGAAACCGTGTTCCCCTCCGATGCCGGCTGGAAAGCGCAGAAACCCGGCCTGGTCAACTGGTAGTCGCCATCGCGTGATTTCAACGCGTAATCGGCGACTCCGGTAATGACTCGTCAATGCGGGCCCAGTCGGGCAATTCCGCCAACGCACAAACCGCCGCCCGCAATGACGGAAACCTCATAACCCAACCGGACCATGCTCAATTATCTTCGCCCTCGCGACCTTGACCCGATCGCGGCCATTGCCGCGGCCGCGTTCATCATGCTTGCCATCTTCGCATGGACGGTGAAAACGGCAGTCGCGGACCCCGACGACCTGGGCGTGACCCATTGGGGCTGGAAGCTGTGGCAGATCGGCCCGCTGGTCATGGGCTTCGCCGGCGCCTGGTGGCTGTGGCAGGGCACGCGTCGGGTCGCCTGGGTGCGCAGCCTGGCCCTGGCGGTACTCGCGCTGACGGTTCTCATCAACGGATACACCGGGCTGTTCGGCGATTACCAGGGTGACGTGTGGCGCACGGTCAACCCGCTGTTCATCGCCTCGTGCAGCGTGGCGGCGGTTGCCCTGTGGCGATGCGGTTGCCCCGCCGGCAAGGTGGGCGCGGTGGTACCCGTTGCCCTGGGCGCCGTCGTGTTCGCCAACGCCTACTTCGTCAACAACGGGATCCTCTGGCAGATCCTCGACCCGGTGCGGATGCTCACTGAGCTGACCTGGGCAGCCGTCGCCAACAAGGCAAACGTCGCCGCTTCCGGCAGCACGGAGTAACTCCCGGTGGCCGACGCTCCCGCCGCGCCTCCGGTGTACGAGCGCGTCATCGAGGTGGTGCGGCAGATCCCCCACGGCCAGGTGGCAACCTACGGCCAGATCGCCCAGATCGTTGGCGGCTGTACTCCCCGCATGGTGGGCTTCTGCATGTCGTCGCTGGACCCCGGCTCCTACGTCCCCTGGCAGCGCGTCATCAACGCCCAGGGCAGGATCAGCCCCCGCGGCGCCGGCCTCGGCGCCCTGCTGCAGCGGGAACTCCTGGAGGAAGAAGGCGTCGAGTTCAGCGAAGCCGGCCGCGTCAGCTTCCGCCGCTTCGGCTGGCTGGACCCGTATGAGGGGGCAGGGCGCTGATCGGGTAGCGGCCCCATCCAGACAACCTGCCAGTCGCAGATGATCAGCGGCGGCAGGTCGCTGGCAAGCCAAATTCGCCGGACGGGGTGGTGGGGAAGGCGGGACTCGAACCCGCACGCCCAAGGGCACATGATCCTAAGTCATGCTCGTCTGCCAATTCCGACACTTCCCCGCGTTCGCCAGCGCAGCCAAGGCGGAATGAGCCGAACTGCGGGGCGATTAAATGAAAATGGTGACCCGCCTCGGGGTCGAACCGAGAACCTGCTGATTAAGAGTCAGCTGCTCTGCCAGTTGAGCTAGCGGGCCATACTACCGTGCGCCGGAGCGCAGATTCAGGCTACCAACAACGGTTTGGGGTGTCAATGGCGGCTACACCAGAGTAACTGTTCAGAGTTGGTGAGGCGAATTGGCGGAACTTGGTGTGCGGGTGGCTGGCGCTGAGGGTGGTGGTTATGTCATATAACTGGGATGGATACCGAAATCGATCTCAGGACTGCCGACCGGGATGTTCTGATTGGCATCATCGTCCGACAGCAGGCCATCATTGAGCGGCTGGAGAAATGCATTGCCCAGTTGGAAGGGCAAGCCAAACCCCAAGGCTCCCGCCGGATGCCCGGTCTGAAACCCAAAGCAGACCGGAAGCCAGCCCAGTCCAAGGAACCTCGCAAACCCCGACCTCACGGCTTTGCCCGAGCCCGTATGACGCCCACCCACCGAGTGGAGCATGTGGTGGAGCAGTGTCCCGACTGCGGGACCCAGTTGTCTGGGGGTTGGGCCCAGCGCACTCGGGAGGTGATCGACCTGCCGCAGGTTCCGGCGCAGGTAACCGAGCACGTTTACCTGACCCGCACTTGTCCCCGCTGCCGACGCTGCTGTGTTCCCAAAGCGCAACTGGACGGCGTGGTGATGGGCAAGCAGCGCCTGGGGATCAACGTCATCAGCCTGATTGCGGTCCTGCGGGAGGAAGCCAGGCTGCCGTTGCGCACCATCCAGTGGCACCTGGATACCGTGCATGGGCTGCAACTCAGCCTGGGGGCCATCGTGGCGGCCACACAGCAAGTGGCTGGCAAGGCCCAACGGGTGGTGGCGGACATCCTGGAACAGGTCCGAGGCAGTCCGGTGGTCCACGCCGATGAGACGGGTTGGCGACAGGATGGACACAACGGCTACGTGTGGACTTTCAGCACCCCCAACCTGCGGTACTTCCTGCGACGGAACCGGGGCAAGGCGGTAGTGGACGAGGTTTTGGGCGACGATTTCGCCGGTGTGCTGGTCAGCGACTTTTACGCCGCCTACCACCACTATGCGGGTCCCAAACAACGCTGCTGGGCCCACCTGCTGCGGGACATCCACGACCTGCGATCACTCTACCCAGATGATGGATCGCTGTCCCAGTGGGCTGACGCCGTCCACCAACTCTACCGTCAGGCCACGGCCTTTACCCACCCCGCAGAGCAACAACGCCGCACCGCCAAAATGGCCCTGGAAAGACGATTGCTGGTCCTCTGCCGTCCCTTTCTGGATGACCCGTCGGCGGTCCAGGCCAGGCTGTGCCGACGCATGGAGAACCACATCAAAGAACTCTTCGTCTTCGTGGCCGAACCGGAGGTGCCGCCGGACAACAACGCCGCCGAGCGCAGCCTCCGCCATCTGGTGGTCAGCCGCAAGGTCAGTGGGGGCACCCGCTCGGACCGGGGTACTGCCACCAAGATGACGCTGGCGTCAATCTTCGGCACCTGGCGGGCACAAGGTCTCAACACCCTCAACGCCTGCCGTCAACTACTCGCTTCCCCTCAAGTCTGAACAGTTACACACCAGACGGTTGCAAGACCTCTGGCGTTGGCCGCGTGAGCAAGGGGTTTGCGAAACCGGGTGGCCAACCGTGGATGCAACCACAAGAATCACGACTAGCACCCCAACATTATTCAAAATTCTGATGACATCACCCGGTTCCTCATCACGGGATAATGTCCTAAAATTCGTGCCAAGGGATTTTGGCATCCAATTCCAAATACACCGCTTCCTGGAGACAAGGTATGGACAATCAAACCCAGAATGTTCAGGCGATCAGGTTCCACGAGCGTCCCATCATGGTTGGTGTGCGCTACGAAGACATCATCAAGGAACCGGTTTCTGTGCCGCAGGAAGCCGAAGCTCGTTTCCAATTGAACGGAAAAGAGGAAATCGCATTCGTGCCGTTGTATGCCGTCAATGAGGATGATTGCAGGGCCTTCGGTGCAATCGTTGGAGGAGACGACAACGAGGTGATCGTGGAGTTCCCTCCGACCACTTTAGGGCAATCGCGTTTCACTGCCTTGCGAGCGGACTTCGACAAAATCGCTATCTATAGGCAGGATGGCACCTGATGGTATTATCCCGTAACGCCATCAAAGCTGAGATGGATACGGGAAGACTGACTATCTCGCCGCTGAATGAATGGCAGATTGGTGTCTCGTCTATTGACCTGACGTTGAGCGACAACTTGTTGGTGTTGCCAATACCAGAAGAAGCAGGTGCTATCGTCGAACCGGCCAAATCCGATTTTCGAGTCATGTCTATGTTGGAGGAAAGGGGGAAACCTCGCTCGATTGTTGCCAGCGACCCATATATCATCAACCCGGGCGAGTTGGTGATCGGTTGGACCAAGGAGTATATTACTCTCCCTACTGGTCTTGCTGCACGCGTCGAGGGCAAAAGCTCACTAGCGCGACTCGGCTTGTCGGCTCACATCACAGCACCTACCGTGATAGCTGGTTACAAAGGGACGCTGTGTCTGGAAATACTCAACGGCGGCCCCTTTCGGATCCAACTGGTCGAAGGTATGCAAATCGCCCAATTGATACTGGAGCGTGTCGAACTGCCGACGCGTGAAGGTTACAGCGGACAATTTCAGGACCAAAGTTAAATAGGCCCCGGCTAATGCTGGGGCTCATTTTTGTGAGTCGTTTCCTAACCTCGCTATCTAGACGAGTAGCCGATGCGTAGGTTCACATCCAAACTACCTGTTGTGGTGGGCGTTGCGGTCGCTTTCTCCTTGATGGCAATGTTGGTGCCCCACGCCGCCGACCTGCCGCTCTCTGGGGAAAGAACAGGATTCCTTAATATCGTGATGGATAATACCGATTGCGCCACGAACGCGGGGGTAGGCAACGAGGATTGCACCCAGACAATCAGGCAAATACGGTCCCTGATGGCGGCAATGGTAACTGCGATCTGCACCATCGCCGCAGTCGCGAGCAACGGGCGGTGGACGGTCATTTATGGGTGCATCGCCGGATTGACCGCTCTAAAAGCGGTATTCAACCAGTTCATGTACATCACAAACGGCGATCTCACGCTACCTATCCTTATAATAGCAACCGCCGCATTGATAACGTGGGCGGCCAGCATCGGAGCGTTTTTTGGTAGCCGGTAGCCGCGAACCCGCCGCTCCATGATTGCCGCCGGCCCCAGCAATCACCGGGGTCTCTAAATGACGGTTTTCGTACCCCTGCCTGCGAAACCTGCCGGCCATTGAACCGCCAGCCGAGTTTCGCAAGTTTCACGGCTACACGGACGCCAATTGACCAACCAGCCAGGACAGCGCCAATTTACGACGGAACATCGGTCGATCCACCCCAACCCAGCGAAAGCCACTCCGCCGGCAGCAGCTGCTTACCAACCGGGTCCACCACCAGGTTGAACGCTTCGAGCGTCGACGCGCCCAGTAGATAGTTTCCATCCGGCCCGAATATGACCGGACACGGTCGCTCGTCGCCGTCGATACTGAATCGGGCAAATCCGTAGCCGTAGCGCACTCGGCTGCCGTCGGCCAGGATGAATCCTAACTGCTGCTGGGGCTCAATCCTCAGCTGCGTCATTAACGATTGCGGCAACATGGAGTGCGCCGCGCGCTTATCCACATCCGGCTGCACCGCCGCCAGATCGCCGCCGTCCAGGTTGCCAACACCGACGTCCACCTTGAACATCGACATGGTCATTCTCCCTCGCCATTAGATGGTGAAATTGTAGCACCGCAACCCCGTCACCCCGTCCAAAATCCGACACCCATCCCTTGACATCTGCCGAACGCGTGTTCCATAATGGAGGCCGTCAGGTAAATCCTTTCAAGCCAGAGCCAACCGGTCGTTCACGGCCAAACCGTTAGCGCCAAAATCGCAAAACCGGCCCTCCGACTTACCGGGACCGCCGCCGCCACCACCCAGGAATTTCCCCGGCGCGGTCTCAACGGCCACAGGAGACGCCACTATCCTGGGAGATGCGCCCCAGACCCTCTCGGTCTGCCCGCAGTGATCCGAAACAGGGGTTAAATCTTTGCGTACCACCCCCGGCCGTGGGGCTAACCAACGACCATCAGGCTCTGGCAGAACCAACCTCGCACCTTATCTCCTGACCACTGACCACCAGACAACACCCAGCAACCACCGCCCAGCCTCCAGGAGCCAGCCAATACGCACGAACCGTGAGCCAGATAATATCCTCTTCGCCGGCGCGAACGATTATTCGCTCCTGCGACTCATATCATCGGGTGATCACAACCGGACCGCCTGATTGGAGACCTCATCGGTGCCGATGCTGCACCGGGCCGGCTACCAGCCGCGTACCCACTTGCGGTTCAAACCGTGACCGCGGGTGCCCTATCCCCTGTCATTCCAAGCGCCCTATCCCCTGTCATTGCGAGCGAAGCGCGGCAATCTCGTTGGCGGAAGAGCCGTCGTCCCGGCGGTGGGCTCGCCGCGCCGCTGCGCTCCACCCAATCGCAAACTGGGTACGCGTGACGGCCGGGTAACTGTTCAGACTTGAGGGGAAGCGAGTAGTTGACGGCAGGCGTTGAGGGTGTTGAGACCTTGTGCCCGCCAGGTGCCGAAGATTGACGCCAGCGTCATCTTGGTGGCAGTACCCCGGTCCGAGCGGGTGCCCCCACTGACCTTGCGGCTGACCACCAGATGGCGGAGGCTGCGCTCGGCGGCGTTGTTGTCCGGCGGCACCTCCGGTTCGGCCACGAAGACGAAGAGTTCTTTGATGTGGTTCTCCATGCGTCGGCACAGCCTGGCCTGGACCGCCGACGGGTCATCCAGAAAGGGACGGCAGAGGACCAGCAATCGTCTTTCCAGGGCCATTTTGGCGGTGCGGCGTTGTTGCTCTGCGGGGTGGGTAAAGGCCGTGGCCTGACGGTAGAGTTGGTGGACGGCGTCAGCCCACTGGGACAGCGATCCATCATCTGGGTAGAGTGATCGCAGGTCGTGGATGTCCCGCAGCAGGTGGGCCCAGCAGCGTTGTTTGGGACCCGCATAGTGGTGGTAGGCGGCGTAAAAGTCGCTGACCAGCACACCGGCGAAATCGTCGCCCAAAACCTCGTCCACTACCGCCTTGCCCCGGTTCCGTCGCAGGAAGTACCGCAGGTTGGGGGTGCTGAAAGTCCACACGTAGCCGTTGTGTCCATCCTGTCGCCAACCCGTCTCATCGGCGTGGACCACCGGACTGCCTCGGACCTGTTCCAGGATGTCCGCCACCACCCGTTGGGCCTTGCCAGCCACTTGCTGTGTGGCCGCCACGATGGCCCCCAGGCTGAGTTGCAGCCCATGCACGGTATCCAGGTGCCACTGGATGGTGCGCAACGGCAGCCTGGCTTCCTCCCGCAGGACCGCAATCAGGCTGATGACGTTGATCCCCAGGCGCTGCTTGCCCATCACCACGCCGTCCAGTTGCGCTTTGGGAACACAGCAGCGTCGGCAGCGGGGACAAGTGCGGGTCAGGTAAACGTGCTCGGTTACCTGCGCCGGAACCTGCGGCAGGTCGATCACCTCCCGAGTGCGCTGGGCCCAACCCCCAGACAACTGGGTCCCGCAGTCGGGACACTGCTCCACCACATGCTCCACTCGGTGGGTGGGCGTCATACGGGCTCGGGCAAAGCCGTGAGGTCGGGGTTTGCGAGGTTCCTTGGACTGGGCTGGCTTCCGGTCTGCTTTGGGTTTCAGACCGGGCATCCGGCGGGAGCCTTGGGGTTTGGCTTGCCCTTCCAACTGGGCAATGCATTTCTCCAGCCGCTCAATGATGGCCTGCTGTCGGACGATGATGCCAATCAGAACATCCCGGTCGGCAGTCCTGAGATCGATTTCGGTATCCATCCCAGTTATATGACATAACCACCACCCTCAGCGCCAGCCACCCGCACACCAAGTTCCGCCAATTCGCCTCACCAACTCTGAACAGTTACACGGCCGGCTCCGCGTTGATAAACGCCGCCCTTCCCTGCTAGAATTATCGGGACGCTGGGGATTAGTCTAGTGGTAAGACGCCTGACTCTGGATCAGGTATCACAGGTTCGAATCCTGTATCCCCAGCCACTTCTTTTGCCCGTGGCCGCCGGTCATTTGAGCAATGCCGCGCGTGCGCCCCAGGCTCCGGTCCGATCCCTGCTGAGTTGCGCCCTACTATAGGCTGGGATAGACTGACTTGCACCATCATTGGGTACAGTACAGGAGCCCCCGTGACCACGATCGCCCAAACTCCAATCGAGGCCCGCAACCAGATCGTCAGCATGGTGCGGGACTTCGTCCGCCGCGAGGTGGAGCCGGCCGCCGCCGAGCACGACGCCAACGACACCGTCCCCTACGACCTCATTGAACAGATGAAGGGGTTGGGGCTGTTCGGCATCAACGTGCCCGAGGAATACGGCGGCATGGGCCTGGACTACACCACCTTCGCCATGATCTTCGAGGAGATCAGCAAGGGCTACATGACCCTCACCGGAGCCTTGGGCACCCACCATATCCTGACCTACGTGCTCACCCACTACGGCACCCAGGAGCAGCGCGACCGCTTCCTGCCTCGCCTCTCCAGCGGCCAGATCCGCGGCGGCCTCGCTCTCACCGAACCGGGCGGCGGCAGCGATGTGGGCGCCCTCGAGACCCGCGCCGTCAAGGACGGCGAGGAGTACGTGGTCAACGGCTCCAAGATGTTCATCACCAACGCCGAGTCCGGCGACGCCTTCTGCCTGCTCGCCCGCACCAATCCCGACCCGTCCCTCAAGCACCGTGGCCTCTCCGCCTTCGTCATTGAGAAGGACGGCAGCCCCGGCTTCAAGGTCGGCCGTCACCTGGACAAGCTCGGCTACCGCGGCCTCGACACCTGCGAGCTCTTCTTCGAGGACTTCCGCATCCCCGCCGAGAACCTCATTGGCGGCGAGGAAAGCGCCGGCTTCGGCCAGGTGATGAGCGGCCTCGAAACCGGCCGTATCAACGTCGGCGCCCGCGCCGTCGGCGTCGCCCAGGCCGCCCTCGACGCCTCCATGCGCTACATCCAGCAGCGCGAGACCTTCGGTGTCCCCATCAGTCAGCACCAGGCCATCCAGCTCAAGATCGCCGACATGGCCACCAAAATCCAGGCCGCCCGACTCCTTGTATATGACGCCGCCGCCAAGAAGGACAGTGGTGACCGCATCGACCTCGAGTCCGGCATGGCCAAGCTCTTCGCCAGCGAGGTCTGCGGCGAGGTCGCCATGGAGGCCATGCGCATCCACGGCGGCTACGGCTACACTAAGGACTTCCCTGTGGAGCGCTACTACCGCGACGCTCCCCTCATGATCATCGGCGAGGGTACCAACGAAATCATGCGCCTCGTCATCGCCCGCCAGCTCCTCCGCCGCCCCGAGTACCAACTGTAGTCGGTCGCAAAACATCATGGCCGGCCAGCACCCAAAAGACCGCCACGCAGCCCTCGGCAGAGCAGAGGGACAAGCTGCTCACGACTTGGCGCGCCAACAGGCCGGCGCCGCAAGACTGCTGCTCCGCGTCATAGGACTGCCCTTCTGGCTCCCCTTCTACCTCGCTGGCGTGATCGGAGAAAGGCGGGTGATGGCCAAGTTCGCCAGAGAGCAGTCAGACGGAAAGCTGATCGACGACGCGCTGGGCCGCGAGATCGCGCTTGCGTGGATGGCGCAACACTCGGAACGCTATCCGCACGGACAGTATGGCCGGGGGTTAAACAAGCTCGAACGCCGTTTTGCTCGTTTGGCTCAACAACATCGAGAGGACAATAGATGACCCAGACCGAAATGCCCATCCGCCTCACCGAGCTGTCCCACTGCGCCGGTTGAGCGGCCAAGCTTAGCCTTGAGGACCTGGGCCAGGTCCTGAGTTACGTTCCGCTCCTGAGCCACCCTGACCTGCTGGTCGGGGCCGAGACCGGAGATGACGCCGCCGTCTATCGCATCAACGACGAGACCGCGCTCATCGTCACGGTGGACTTCTTCCCGCCCATCACCGACGACCCCTACGAGTACGGGGCCATCTCCGCCGCCAACTCCCTGTCCGACGTCTACGCCATGGGCGGCAAGCCGCTGATCGCCCTCAACGTCGTCGGCTTCCCCGCCTCGCTGGACAAGTCGATCCTCGGACGCATCCTGCAGGGCGGCTACGCCAAGGCCGCCGAGGCCGAGTGCCTCATCGTCGGCGGCCACACCGTCGACGATCCCGAGCCCAAGTACGGCCTCTCCGTCATCGGCATCGTCGAGCCCGGCAAGCAGGTCAGCAACGCCGGAGCGAAGCCCGGCGATATCCTGATCCTCAGCAAACCCATCGGCACCGGCATCATCACCACCGCTGGAAAGCAGGGCGTCGTCGACCCAGACGTTATGTCCGCCGCGGTGGCAACCATGGCTGCCCTGAATCGTCCCGCCGCCCAGGCCATGCAGCGTGTGGGGGTCAACTCCGCCACCGACATCACCGGCTTCGGTCTCCTCGGCCACCTTAAGAGCATGGTAAAAGGCAGCGGCGTCGCCGCCGAGGTCAGCTTGGCCTCTGTACCCGTCCTCCCCGGCGTGCGCCAGTTGCTCGACAATGGCATCGCCCCCGGCGGCACCCACCGCAACGTCAGCAGCGTCGAGGATGCTGTGGCCTGGGACCCTGCGCTGACCGACGAGGACCGCCTGCTCCTCTGTGACGCCCAAACCTCCGGCGGCCTGCTAATGTCGGTTCCGTCAGCCCGGGCCGACGCGCTGGTGGCTGCCCTGCGCGAAGAAGGCGCGCCCTGCGCCGCCGTCGTGGGCCGCGTCACCGGCGGCCCGGCCGGAACTATAGTGGCCACACCGTGATTTGACCCGGAGATTTCAGAATGACCACTTCCGACCAGCAACAGGCCGCTGCCCCTCAGCCGGAATTCGGCCTGAAGCGCCCCGACCAGATCAAGATCGCGCCCCCATCTGGCGAAAAGGTTCCGCCTGGGCAGTTCGTCGCCAAGACGTTTCCGGTGCTCACCTACGGGGATACGCCGCAGATCGACCTGTCCACCTGGACCATTCGGGTCTGGGGTCTCGTAGAACGCGAGATCACGCTAAGCTGGCAGCAGTTTTGCGCTCTTCCTCAGGTCACCATGGACGCCGACTTCCACTGCGTTACCCAGTGGTCCGCCCTGGATCAGACCTGGGAGGGCGTGCTGGTGTCTGACCTGCTCGAGCTGGCGGGCGTATCACCGGACGCTCGGCACATCATGGCCCACTGCTTCGGCGACTACACCACCAACGTGCCGCTGGATCTGGCCCTCTCCGAAGGGCTCCTGGCCCACCGACAGAACGGCGCTGAGTTGGGAAAGGATCACGGCTGGCCCCTGCGCCTGATCATCCCGAGCCGCTACGGGTGGAAGTCCGCCAAGTGGCTCAACGGCGTCGAGCTGATGGCCGAGGACGCGCCGGGCTTTTGGGAGCAGCGCGGCTATAACAACAACGCCGACCCCTGGCAGGAAGAACGGTTCTGGCCCGAGCTGACGCGCTGATCGCGGGCTTGAGAGAGGACAAAAAAGAGGGGCGGGTTCAAAACCCGCCCCCGACCGTGCGTCGATTGGTGGCTACGCGGCCTTGAGAAGCTCCTTGCGCGCGGTTCGCACCGTCGCGGTCGCGGCGATGGCCAACTGTTTCGGCTTGGCGAATTCGACCGCCTGGTTGGGAGCGTCCAGGTCCTGCTGCATTCCGCACTGGAGGCAGCTGACGAACATCCCGTAGATGTCGCGCCGGAATTCCAGGTCGCCGGAGCATTTTGGGCAGGCGTTGAACTTCAGTCTCATGATTACCTCCTGACCGAATTTTTTTGCTATCCGGAAATTTGCGTGTATCGCCTTGGGGGAGCCCGATCGCCTCTTATACGAGGGAAGCCTGTGGTCGGATGTCCGTTTTTGCAGTGCCTGTCCGTAAGGTTGTCCGCTGCCTGCGGTCGCCGGTGGCTTTGTTGGATTGGATGATACATGTTGATACAAGCCGTGTCAAGGGGTTATATTGCATGCGTAGCATGTGATATAATTCACGTACGGAGCGCCGCGCCTATGAGACAACAATGGACCACACAAAGCCAGGCCCGCGAAAGACGACTGGAGCCGTATCCCGATCCCGTAGCCGAGGCGCCTGCTGGATGGCCCGATGGTATGTCTCCCGCGCCTTCGCGAGGTTCTACCGACCCGACAGGTTCGCCAGCGGACAACACGATGGGAAACGCCGCCACACCAAACATGGAACTGGAAGGTGTGTACATCATCTCGGTGGCCGCCCGCCTGCTGGAAATGCACCCCCAGACTTTGCGCAAGTACGAGCGATTAGGCTTGATCCAACCGGTGCGGACCATGGGGATGCTAAGGCTGTACTCCCAAGACGATCTGCGCAAGGTCATGCTGATCCGCCATCTCATGGACAACTTGGGCCTGAACCTTGCGGGTGTGGAGTTCGCGCTGAAGCTCGTCAACAACCTCAGCGTATTTTCCCGCCGGCTGGCCCGCACCACTGACGACGCAGCGGTGATGGCAAACATCCGGGAAGAGGTCGCCCGACTCTGCGGTAGCCTCAGCCTGCCCGCGCCTGAATGACATCGAATCACACCGGAAATCACAATCCAGGAATCTATAAATGCCAACCGATGAAACCCAACCATCCAATACGGAGCAACCCGATGATCTCGATCCGGGGACGCTCGCGTCAGACTTCTATGCAGACGGACTTTCCACACTGGAGGAAAGCTCCGAGGACGCCCCGCCCATGACACCGGAACAGGAGGCAGCAATGCTCCGGGCGGCGTTGGCCGAGGCCAACGAAGAGATTGCCCGCCAGGCCGACGCCGTCCAGCGCGGTCACGCCGACATAGCCAACGCGCGCCGTCGCCACGACGAGGAACGGCTCAACATCCAGAGGCAGGCCAACAGCCGCCTCTTGGTCGGGCTCCTGCCCATCATAGACGAGCTGGACCTGGCGGTTAACCACCTGGAAAGCGGCGCCACGGCGTCAACGGGGGAAGCGCCGAACTCGTGGGCCGAAGGGGTACGATTGATCCAGCGTAAGCTGGCGACCTTCCTGGAGGCCCAGGGGGTCGCCCGCATCGAGTGCTTGGGTGAGCCTTTCAACCCCGAATTGCACGAGGCGGTGGGTATGGCTCAGGTCGGCGACGCCCAATCCGGCAGCATTGTGGAAGTGTTGCGGCAGGGATATCGGCTGCACGATCGAGTTGTGCAGGTGGCCCAGGTGGTAGTGAACCAATAAAACGGCGCGGCCACACTGACCGGACTCTCACATTAGGCTCGCAACAATACGGTCATTGATTGCGGGCAGACATTAAACTGTACGCAAAAACCAGCTATAGGAGACAAGACAATGGCAAGGATTCTTGGCATCGACCTCGGCACGACCAATTCGGTGGCTGCGGTGATCGAGGCCGGCGAGGCCGAGGTGGTTGAGAGCGCCGAGGGGAACCGTATCACGCCCTCCGTGGTTGCGGTCAACGCCCGGAGCGGCGAGCGATATGTGGGCCAAACCGCCAAGCGGCAGGCCGTTACCAATCCCGACAACACTATTTTCTCCGTCAAACGCCTGATGGGCCGCCGTTTCAGCGATCCCGAGGTGCAGGACGCCGCCAAGCGCCTTCCTTACAAGATCGCCTCCGGCGACAACGGGGACGCCCACGTGGAGATGGCCGGCCAAACCTACGCGCCTCCCCAGATCTCAAGTATGATCCTGCAGAAAATGCGCCAGGATGCGGAGGCCAAGCTGGGCGAGCGAATCACCGAGGCCGTCATCACCGTACCGGCCTACTTCAACGACTCCCAGCGTCAAGCCACCGTGGACGCCGGAAAGGTCGCCGGCCTGGACGTGAAGCGCATCATCAACGAACCCACCGCCGCCGCATTGGCTTACGGCATTGACCGGCAGCAAACGGATTCCAAGATCGCCGTGTTCGATCTGGGCGGCGGCACCTTCGACGTTACCATCCTCGACCTGGGCGCCGGAGTATTCGAGGTATTGTCCACCAACGGGGACACGTACCTGGGCGGTGACGACTTCGACGAAGCAATTTTGAACTGGTTGGTCACGGAGTTCCGCGCGGAAACCGGGATCGACCTGTCACAGGACCGAATGGCCCTCCAGCGCCTGCGCGACGCGGCAGAGCGCGCCAAGATCGAGCTGTCCAGCACGCTGGAAACGGAAATCAACCTGCCGTTCATCACCGCCGACGCCAGCGGCCCCCAGCACCTTGTGAAGCCCCTCAGCCGTTCTCGCCTCGAGCAACTGGTGGCTCAGCTGATCGACCGGACCGAAGGGCCCTGCCGACAAGCCATCTCAGACGCCGGTGTCAGCGCGGGCAGCATCGACGACGTCATCCTCGTGGGCGGCATGACCCGTATGCCATCCGTCCAGGCCAAGGTCCAGCAGATTTTCGGCAAGGAGCCGTCCCGCTCGGTTAATCCGGACGAGGCGGTGGCGCTGGGCGCGGCCATCCAGGCCGGCGTGCTGGGCGGCGACGTGGGCGATATCGTCCTGCTGGACGTTACCCCGCTGACCCTCGGGATCGAAACCCTGGGCAGCGTGACCACCGCGCTGATCCCGCGCAACACTACCATCCCGACCAAGAAGACCGAGACCTTTACCACCGCGGCCGACGGGCAATCCAGCGTGGACATCCACGTGCTACAGGGCGAACGGCCCATGTCCGCCGACAACAAGACCATTGGTCGTTTCATGCTGGACGGCATCCTTCCGGCCCCGCGCGGGGTACCGCAGATCGACGTTACCTTCGACATCGACACCAACGGCATCCTGAGCGTGTCCGCTCAGGACAAGGGCACGGGCAAGGAGCAACGAATCGTCATCCAGACCAGCAGCGGCCTGTCCGACGAGGACATCGAGCGTATGATGGGTGAGGCCGAAGCCAACGAGGAGACCGACCGACAACGGCGCGCCGAAATCGAGACGCGCAACCAGGCCGACAGCCTCGCGTACTCGGCAGAGCGCCTGTTGACCGAAAACGCTGAGACGCTGCCCGCCGACCTCAAGGCTGAGGCTGAGGGCAAGCTGGAAGCCCTGCGCTCGGCCATCGTGGCCAACAACGTAGCGCAGATGCAGACTGCGATGAACGAGTTGAACGAAGCCCTGCAACGAGTGGGCCAGGCTGTATATTCCCAGCCAGGCGCCGGCGGGCCGGGCGCCGCTCCCGAAGATGCCGACACCGGTCCCGACGACACGGTGGAAGGCGAGTTCCGCGAAGTCTAAACCCGCTAGGAAACTACCAGCGGGGACGGGTATTGCACTCGTCCTCGCTTCGTCTCAAGGAAACCGTTTGGAAACCGCAGGCGCATGTCAGGGTACTCGAGCGGTTCGGAGCTGATCCCGACCTAACCGATCGCCATCGGGTTTCCGTTCTGCTGCCAGCCATGCAGGGCTTGCCAAACCGTAAATCCCTTGTAAACTAGGCCAACGTCGTATTCGAGCGCTACCAAAAGTGCTATAATGGCGTTGAGCTCAGCATCCGCCGCGGGTGCCGCCCCGCCGGACATTGGGAGAAGTGCAATGAGCGCATCACAAAGAGATAACACAGAAGTCAGCGATTTGGAAAATGAACAGCCGGTAGTAAATGCCGCGCCGATAGGCGTGGAACAGCAGGCAGGCCCGCAGGTAGAGGACTTCGAAGCCGAGGCGCTGACCCCGCTTCAGTCGCATTATTTGGAAACGTTGCGACAGCTGATCGTGGTGAAGAACGAGTACCAAACCGCTCCGGAATACGAAGGTTGGATGATGGACGCCATCAAACGCTCTATCTACTCGGCGCTGCGAGATTGCATGGAAGCCAACATCGGTGACGCGGCCCGGGAGTTGCTTAACCAGGAACATCAGGTCAATTAGCAACTGAGCTCAGAGTTGCGGCGGGCCGGGAGCATTGCTCCCGGCCCGCTTTTTTGTTGCAATTGACGCAAGGTCATCGACCGCCAGTCAAATCATCCCAAGTCAGGATCATAGCTCCCGGATTCGGTGGCGCGATCGGGTTGTTGACTGGACATTTACTCCATTGACCGTTCCCCGGTTGCCAACGGTTTGACAGCCGTTTCAGTGCTTGTGCTATACTTCTGAACGCGCTAGCCGAGGTGGTGGAAATGGTAGACACGCGGTCTTGAGGGGGCCGTGGGCTTTCGCTCGTGTGGGTTCAAGTCCCGCCCTCGGCACCATTATTGTTCCATGTGAGCGAACGTGACACTGATCAAGACAGCACAGCGCAGACACGAGGCGACGTAGCCAAGTGGTTAAGGCGGAGGTCTGCAAAACCTCTATTCGGCGGTTCGAATCCGCCCGTCGCCTCCACATCCTCAGCAATGGGAAAATGGTCATCACCTGAACGGCCCGCAAGGCCAGGGATAATTCGGCGCAGCGCTTTGGCTTAACGAGGCGTTGCGCCTTTTGTTTTGATACGTGCCGAGGTGGCGAAACGGCAGACGCGGCGGACTTAAAATCCGCTACCTCCCGGAGGTGTGTGGGTTCGAGTCCCTCCCTCGGCACCAATTTATCAATAAGGGTCGGTTCCAAACTCACAAACGGTATCAATAAGAGGCGTATCGGCAGGATTGGCCCCGTTTTGCTGGACAAACTCCCGGCAACGCACAGTAAGAGGCGGTAATAAACAGCACTCGATGGCATGATCGCGCCCGGAAACCCCGGGCGCGATTTTATTGTTGCGGTGGCCGGGGATCGCTCACATCTACAATGCCCCGCATGGCTCGGTACCGATATAGGCCGACGACCGGGACCGCGTCGACCTCCCTTCAGGTCCGGGTGGGTATCCAGTTAGCGGAACATGGCGACGTCAACCTGGACCTCCCCGCGGTTCTGGAGGCGCACGACGAGGAGATCGACGATGTCCTGGAACGGTTCGTCCGGGAGATGTACAACCTGGAAAGCCGGCTGAACTTGTCGGCTACAGCATGCTATGCAACCAGTGGATGCCGGATTGGGGATTGGCCTGGAACGAGCACGAGTGCAGGCGGCTGGTCGACGAGTACCAGGAGGATGGGATCGTGGAACGCCACGAGGTGGTCAACCGCAACAACCCCGATTGGCCCACGTCGGCGGTGCGGCTAATCCGGACCAACGAGACGGTGCGCCAGGCGCTGGGGTTCAATGACAGGCCCACTTTCAGCCCGGTCCTGGTGCATCCATCATCCCCCGGGGCATGATGGATGCCTCTCCTTGAAGGCCGGATCCAGTGGACAAGTGCGCCCCTTTTTCTGCCGTATCGGACGTGCCGCCTTGCCCCGCGTGGGCTTGCTGTCTTTCTGTTGATTCCTCAAGACCAAGATGACTGAATGCCACGACGACACCGTCGAAGCTGATTTGAAACCATCCGCCGCAAGTTTTTACGGCTGGCGTGTGGTTTGGATCGGCGCGTTCATCCTGGTCATTGGCAGCTATGAGCAGGGCCTGCCCCAACTCATGCTATTCACGCTGGGAGAAGTTCTGGTTCCCCGCGGCGGCAGTCTAGCCTTGGCAATAGCTTACGGGGTGCTGACCGGTTTGTTGCCGTTGCTGCTGATGCCATTGGTTGGGTGGGCGGTCGACCGATGGGGAGCGCGCCGCCTGGTATTGTGGGGATTGCTAGTACTCAGCCAAACTTGTATTGGCGTAAGTGAGTTGATGCGGAGCAACATGCCTACACTGACTGGGGAACGACAGTGCATGAGGTGCGGCAGCCATGGTTCAGGAGAAATACAGGATACAGTTGACGGTGGAGGAACGAGCCGGGCTCCGACAATTGATACGAAGCGGCCAGCGTTCCGCACGGGTAATCACTCGGGCGCGCATCCTGCTCCGGACTGAGGAAGGGTGGAGCGCGTCCCAGGTGGCGGCGGCTTTGGACACGTCGCAGCGGACGGTGTTCCGCACCAAACGGCGGTACGCCGAGGAAGGATTGGACGGCGTGCTGCACGACCATCCCCAAGCCAACCGGTATCGTAAGCTGGACGACAAAGGTGAAGCCCACCTGATTGCCCTGGCATGCAGCGCTGCGCCCGAAGGCCATGACCACTGAGCCCTTGACCAGTTATCCTGCGGTTGCTGGCCGACCAGGCGGTGGAGTTGGGGTTGGTGGAATCGTTGTCATACGAGACGGTGCGTCTGCGGCTGAAAAAAACATCCTCCAGCCGTGGCGGAAGCAGCAGTGGTGCATCCCCAAGGTGAACGGGGAGTTTGTGGCGGCCATGGAGGACGTGCTGGACCTCTATGGGGAACCCTACGACCCTGACCGGCCGGTGGTGTGCTTTGACGAGACCTCCACCCAACTGTTGGCCGATGTGCGAACACCGCTGCCCGCCCAACCGGGACGACCGCGGCGTCAGGACTACGAGTACCGCCGGGCGGGCACCCGCAACATCTTCCTGACCTGCGAACCCCTTGATAGACGACAATAAGGAATGTCTCCCTGTTGCCTCACCGAAGAATGTTACCGAAACTCTAGCACTTGGGATCCGCTCCAAACAGGTCCAGTTCCGGCAGTCCAGCTGGTTCCGCCGAGCCTGCGTTGGACGAAGCATAAACGAGATTTTTGGCCATGATGCCCCGCCAATCTTTCACCCGGCGTTGCAAGGTTCGCAGCTGCGCTTCGGTGAAACGGTCCGGGTGTTCCGACTGCAACCGTGCCATCAGCGCCTTGCCCGTGGCATCCGGCTCTGCCTGCAACCACCCCAACACGTCGCTCCAAACGCCCTCGAAGGGGTCTTGGCGGGTGCGCCAATGCCGCGGACCTCGCACTCGCGCGGCGTGTGTGGGACGTGTTTCGCCCTGCCGCCACAGATTGGGCAACTTGGCGAGGAACCGTTCGAGGCTTTCTCCTGCTGGCGTTTCCCGCACACCCGGAGACGTGGTTGCCACCAGCGCCGACTGGGCTTCACGGATGGTGTGCAGCAGCAACACCGGGTCCAACCCAGTCCGATATTCCTCAAGTGAGGCTTTCAGCTCAGCGCCGGTTGCGTCGTGCTGGATCAGCCGGTCGCCGGGCGTGGCGGGCTGACTGTAATGCTTGACGGTGGTGGAGCCATCCCTGGTCTTGTCGATCAGCTTGAATGAGGGCTGGAAATAGTTCACGTACCGACGCAGCGCTCCGTAGAGATAGGCCATGTGTCGATTTACAGGGCGATTAGGCCAGCCACCTGTCCCGAATACCGGTCATGGCCGACGAAGCGTCGTACCACGGAACCGTTCTTCTGCTCAATCCATCCCTGGTCGTTGCTGCGGTAAGGTCGGGACCGGGTGAACTCGATGCCGCGGTTGGCGCAGTATGTGATCAGCGTTTCGTTGATGAACGCGCCGTCGTTATCGGAGTCGATGCCAAGAAGTCGATGCCAAGGAGTCGATGCCAAGGAGTCGATGCCAAGGAGTCGATGCCAAGGATGGGAAAGGGCAACTGCTGCGAGATGGCCTCCAGCCCCTCCACAACCAGAGACTGCTCCCGGGCCAGGAGGGGTACCGCTTCGGTCCAGCCGGTGCAAATGTCGGTTGCGACCAGACGGTGGATGAATGATCCGGACACGGATCCGCCGCAGTGAGCCACCAGGTCTATAGTGAGCCACCAGGTCTATTTCCAGAAAGCCCGGCGGCGGTCCATTCCAGTCGTTGTAGGTCCGCACCGGAACCCGCTTCCCCATGGGCCGCCCGCGCCGGCGTCTGCGCCGGCTCCCCGCGGTGGGACGGATGGGTTTCAGCAGCCGATCCAATGTGGCCGCGCTGGCCGCCATTAGCCGCGGTCGCACTTCGGGATCCAGGTCAAGGTGCCCATGACGCTCCATGGATGCCACCAGATAGGGGAGCGCCGCCTTCAGGCGCTTCCCGCAGATACGGTCGGCCGCCTCCCAGATTACGATCACCGCCTCGCGTACTGCTTCATCATAGATGCGCCGGCCCTATAGATGCGCTGGCCCTTGATCATTGACGGTTTCTCCCCAGCGTCGCCGGACTGCCCCAACAGCCGGATACCGTGCTTGCGGTGGTGGCCGGTTACGGCGATGAACTCATCGAGGATTCGGCCCTTGTCCTTTTTGGATGACTCGCGGTAACGGTCCCGTATCGTTATCAATAATTCCTGTTTTGCCATCCTGCTGATGCCTCCTCCCACGTGGCTGCCTCCCGACTTTTCGGTAACATTCTAGTGTGGTGTAACTGAAGTTAGTAGTAATAGTATCAGCGCTGAGGTATCCTCCGGGTGAGCAGTCCCGAGGGAGGATAACCATGGCCATCGGACGACCAATGCCACCGCTGATTTTGGACGACATGGAGCGGGAAACTCTGGAGCGGTGGGTGCGACGACCGAAGACGGCGCAAGCCCTGGCGCGGCGGGCCAGAATGATACTGGCCGGCTCCGAAGGCCGGAGCAACACCGCCGTGGGCGCCGATCTGGGGGTGTCCGACGCAACGGTGGGCAAATGGCGTGCGCGGTTCTTGGAGCGGAGTTTGGATGGCCTGTCGGACGAGCCCCGCAGCGGTCGGCCCCGAGCGGTTACCGATGATGATGTGGAACGGGTGATTACGCTGACGTTGGAGACCACACCTAAAGACGCCACCCACTGGAGCACTCGGTCCATGGCCCAGCGGTCCGGCCTGAGCCACAACACCATCCGCCGCATCTGGCGTGCCTTCGGACTGCAACCCCACCGCACCGAGACGTTCAAGCTGTCGGCAGATCCCTGCTGCATCGAGAAGGTGCGGGACATCGTGGGGCTTTATCTGGACCCGCCGGATCGGGCGTTGGTGTTGTGCGTGGACGAGAAGTCCCAGGTTCAGGCCTTGGACCGGACCCGGCCGCTATTGCCGATGCGCCCCGGACAGGCGGAACGGCGCACCCATGATTACCTGCGCCACGGCACCACATCGTTGTTCGCCGCGCTGGATGCCAAAACCGGCAAGGTGATCGGCCAATGCCACCGACGCCACCGGGCCGTGGAGTTCCGCAAGTTCCTCGATACCATTGAGGCCGAAGTGCCCCTTGACCGGGACGTCCATCTCATCGTGGACAACTACGCCACCCACAAGACGACACTGATCCGGAACTGGTTAGCCAAGCGGCCACGGTTCCACCTGCACTTCACGCCGACCAGCGCATCCTGGCTGAACCTGGTGGAGCGGTGGTTCGGGATGCTGACCGAGCAGCAACTACGGCGAGGGGTGCCTCAGAGCAGCGGGGCACTGGAAGCCGCCATCTACCGCTATCTTGACCTTACCAATATCTTGACCTTACCAACGAAAACCCCAAGCCCTTTATCTGGACCAAGACCGCCGACCAGATCCTGGCCAAGGTCGCCAGTTTTTGCAGGCGTACTTTAGATACATAACACTAGTTGAGGCAACCATTCGGCGTGGGTAACGTTTTTAATGAGGCAATGCGCCGCGGCCGTGCCCTAAACGACAATTACGCCGCGCTGCTGGACCACTACGGTCTGCGCTCCACCCGCATCAATCGCGGCCAGAGCCACGAAAACGGCGTCGCCGAGCACGCCCACTACCGCTTGAAGGACGCCGTTGACCAGGCCCTCATCCTGCGGGGCAGCCGCGATTTCCACACCGCCGACCACTACGCCAGCTTCGTCCGGGAGATGGTCGAGCGGCGCAACCGCCTGGTGAAGGGGAAGCTGGAGCAGGAAATGGCTTGCCTGAGGCCTCTGCCCCCAGCTCCCATGCCGGAATACGCCAACTACCGGTCCAAGGTGCGTAAGTGGAGCACCATCCAGGTAGCGGGACGGAGCTACAGCGTCCCCTCCCGTCTGATCGACCAGGAGGTACAGATCCGTTTGTACGCCGACTGGGTGGAAGTGTACTACAAGGGCCACTTGGTCGAACGCATGGAGCGGGTGCGGGGAGAGGGAGAAAGCAACGTCAATTACCGCCACGTCATCGGATCCTTGGTGCGCAAGCCCGGTGCTTTTGCTCGTTACCGTTTCCGAGAGCAACTGTTTCCCACGCTGCACTTCCGCCTCGCCTACGACGCCCTCCGGGAATGGCGCGGGGAGCGTGCCGACGTGGAGTACCTGCGGATCCTGCACCTGGCGGCGACCACCATGGAGGCCAATGTGGACAGCGCGTTGTCGCTGCTGCTGGAGACTGGGAAACCCTTCGACTACGCCGCGGTGCGGGACCTGGCCGAGCCCAGGCCGCCGGAGGCTCCGGTGCTGATCCTGTCCGGGAAGCCGGACCTGAAGATCTACGACCGCCTCCTCACGGGCAGCTTGGTAGAAGCGGAGGTGTGCGGATGATGGACACCGACACCAGCGTCATATCGGAGCGCATCGGCCAGTTGTGCCACCAATTCAAGCTGCCCACCATGGGTGCCCAGTCGGTGGCCCGTTTCACCGCCGCGGGCCACGGCGATGCCCTGCCCACCTTCCTGGAGGTGCTGGAGCAGGAAGCCGAGGATCGCCGCCACCGGCGCATCGATCGGCTGCGTCAGGCGTCCCGGCTGCCCGCGGGCAAGACCTGGGAGACCTTCGAGCACCACCGGATGCCCCTGGCGCTCAGACAGCAACTGGATCACCTGGCCCAGGGCAGCTTCGTAGATGGCGGCGTCAACGTCCTGGCCTTCGGACTTCCCGGCACCGGCAAGACCCACGCGCTCTGCGCCCTGGGCCACCGCCTGGTGGAAGCCGGCTGCTCCGTCCTCTTCGCCCCAGCCTACCGCCTGGCGCAGGATTTGCTGGCCGCCAAGCGCGACTTCGACCTGCCTCGCCGGCTGCGGAGGCTGGACAACTTCGACTTCCTGCTCCTGGACGACCTGGGCTACCTGCCCCAGGGCGCCGAGGAGTCTGAGGTCCTCTTCACCCTCATCGCCGAACGCTACGAACGGAGGTCGTTGGGCATCACGTCCAACCTGGTCTTCTCGGAGTGGGAGCGCAGCTTCGCCAACCCCATGGCCACCGCCGCGGCCATCGACCGGGTGGTGCACCACTCCGTGATACTGGAGTTTGCCGTGCCCAGCTACCGCACCGACGCCGCCCAGCAACGGCGCCAGGTAGAGGAGGTGAACCGGCAAAACTAAGCGACGATAATTCGCGCATTGCCTCAACAAAACCGTTACCCAACGCGAGTGGTTGCCTCAAATAAAATGTTACCCAAAATCGGGGAGGCAATCGCGTGGGAGGAGGCATCAGCAAGATGGCGAAACAGGAACTGCTGGCGACGATCCGAGACCGTTACCGAGCCTCATCCAAGCGGGAGAAAAGCCGGATCCTGGACGAGTTCATCGCAGTAACCGGTCATCACCGCAAGCACGGCATCAGGTTGCTGGGGCAGTCCAGCAACGACGGAGATCAGCAGCCGGCGGTAAAAAAGGGCCGACGGATCTACGACGAGGCGGTTCGGCAGGCGCTGATCGTGGTCTGGGAAGCTGCTGACCGGATCTGCGGCAAGCGGCTGAAGGCGGCGTTGCCCCACCTGGTGGAGTCCATGGAGCGCCATGGCCACCTGGATCTGGACCCTGGGGTGCGCCAACGGCTGCTGGCGGCCAGCGCCGCCACCCTGGACCGGTTGCTCCAGCCGATCAGGACACCGGCGGGCCGCCGGCTCAGACGCCGGAGGAATCAGTCGCCGGGCCGCAATATTCCGGTGCGGACCTTCGCAGACTGGCATGCGCCGCCACCAGGATTCCTGGAGATTGACCTGGTGGTCCACCACGGCGGCTCCTTGTGGGGCTCCATGATCCACAGCCTGGTTGCCACCGATATCTGCACCGGCTGGACCGAGGCCGTTCCACTGCTGGCTCGGGAGCAGTCCCTGGTGGTGGCAGGACTGGAGGCCATCGGACGGCAGCTGCCCTTCCCCGTCAAAGGCATCGACTCGGACAACGACAGCGTATTCATCAACGACACTCTCACCCAGTACTGCGCCGAGCGGGGCATCGAGTTCACCCGTTCCCGTCCGTACCGCAAGAACGACCAGGCCTGGATTGAGCAGAAGAACGGCGCCGTGGTCCGCCACTACGTCGGTCATGACCGCTACTCCGGCTCGGTGGCCGGACAGACCATGGCCCACCTGTACGGGGCGGTGCGACAGTACGTGAACTACTTCCAGCCGTCGTTCAAGTTGGTGGAGAAAACTCGGCACGGCTCCAGGGTGGTCAAGCGGTACAGTCCGCCCGCCACGCCCTGCGACCGGCTGATGCAGCACGACGCGGTCAGCGTGGAGATGAAGGCGGCGCTGCGTCAGTATCGGGTCAAGTTGGACCCGGTGGCGCTGCTGCACGCCATCCGGGAAGCCCAGTCGGCCCTGGCCGCGGTTACGTTCCCCGAAATCCGGCCCACTCCCAGTGGCGAGAGCCTGGAACAGTTCCTGGCCAAGTTACCCGACTTGTGGCGGCAGGACGCAGCGCATACCTCACGGGAGCGGCGGGTGCAAACGCCCCGCACCTGGCGAACTCGACCAGACCCTTTCGAGGGAGTGTGGTGCGACGTGCTGGGCTGGTTGCAAGAAGACCCGGATGCCAGTGCGGTGGTATTGCTGGGCCGACTGCAAGAAACTGAGCCAGATCGTTTCAGCCGGGCTCACCTGCGCACGTTGCAACGCAGAGTGCAGCAGTGGCGCGGCATCATGAGCAAAGAGCTGGTCTACGCCACGGCTGGCGAGCCCATGGCGGGACTCCCTGCAATGCCGGAATTAGCGCTGGTTGGGGTGGACCCCAAGTGCTAAAGTTTCGGTAACATTTCTGAATGAGGCAACAGGATTCGGCATATTTAGTTGACGCGGGACACCGCCTCATTGACGTAGCCGCGAACCAGCACGTCCCGGTGTCCATAGGCCAGCGGCACCGAGTAGTCGTTGGTGCGGTACCTGACCGATAATGAAGCGATAATGAACTCACCCGGCTGGCCTGCTTGTCGCAGGCGTCGTAGGGCACTGCGGGCAAAGGCAGCAGGGCGTCCAGGTCCCGCTCCATACGCTGGCCGATGGTCTCCGAGTGTCCCCTAAGTTTGGCGTCCATCCGCTCCAGGCATCGTGCTTCCAGGTGGGCATTCAACGCCTCGAAACTCTCCGCCCTGGGTATCGGCACCAGGAAGTTGCGCCGCACATAGCCCACCATGCCCTCCACCTTCCCCTTGACGGGTCGACCAAACTTGTCCTCGAACAGGTAGTGGGACTGCAACTCGGTGAAGGCACGGGTGCGCTGACGACGACCATCGCCCAGTATTCTCGCCCCCGCCAGCTTCGTATTGTCGTACAGGATGCTCTGGGGCACTCCGCCCAGAAAGGCAAACGCAGACACGTGGCCGTCCAGAAACGCCTCGGTGGTCTCAGCAGGATAGGCCTTCACGAAGCAGCCGTCGCTGTGGGGCAGGTCCGTCACGAGGTAATGCACCTTGCGCTCCACTCCGCCGATCACCGCCAGCGCCTCCCCGAAGTGGCACTGGGCGTGGCCCGGCCCATGGGACAAGGGCACGAACATCTCCTGCGTCCGCCGCCGCTGCCCTCTCACGTAGTCCTTCACTATGGTCTGCTGGCCGGTGAACCCGTATTCGTCCCGCAGACGCTCAAAGATGCGCTTGGCCGTGTGGCGCTGCTTCCTGGGAACTCCCGTGTCGGCTTCCAGTATGGCGTCGATCACGCCGGTGAAAGCCTCCAGCTTGGGCTTGCGAGGTGGACTTTCTCGCCGGTAGCCGCGCGGCACCGAGTACTCCAGCATCTTGCGCACCGTGTCCCGGTGCAGCCCGAACACCCGGGACGCCTCCCGAACGCTTATCCCCTCCACCATGCAGGCTCGCCGCACCCGAACGTACATCTCCACTCTGTACATCTCTCTCACCCTCCAAAGGCTGCTGAGCAACATTATGGAGGGCGGCGGGCGGTACGGTTTTCCTCCGCCTCAATGTCGATGTCCAGCGAAAAGCAACTGTCTTGAATGTCCTGTGAATGACAGCCTGCGGTACAGGGGAATCGCACCAATCACTGTAACCACCTGGCGAGGGCGGTAAAATCATGTCTCGCCTGGAAACCGGTGTCCAATTTCACCTACCCACCTACGCTCACGTTCCCTTGCCCCACCTGATGGAGCTGGCCGCTCAGGCGGAAGCCAGAGGCGTGGCCCAACTTTGGGTTACCGATAACTTAAGAAGCCGCCAGCCCTTTGTGGTCTTGGCGGCGATGGCCTGCCGCCTCAAGATAAAGCTGGGCACCGCGGTTACCGTCCAGTATTTCCGCAATACGGTTGACCTGGCGGATTCGATTGCCACCCTGAGCGAGCTGATGGACGGGCGGGAATTGAGTATCGGGTTGGGTCGAGGTAATCCCAATACGCCAGCGCTCATCCGCACGCCGCGGCCGGTCAGCGTACTCCGGGAGACGGCCCAGAGCGTGCGCAGGCTCCTGACCGGGGAGGCAGTCTGCTTCGCAGACTACCCCAACCTCCTGGATTATTACCACTTCAACCCTTCTGCCGCCTTCCGGCTGAATTTCAGCCCCTCGTCGCCGGTACAACTCTATTGCGGCAGCAACGGCCCGTTGGGCATGGCTGTCGGCGGCGAAACCATGGACGGTTTGATCTTCGGAGGCCACTATGTAGCGGCCCTCCGTACTGGCAGGGTTCCCGAGTTGCTGGACGCCTTTGACAGCGCGTTGCCCCTTGAACGCCAAGCGGGGGTCGTACCCAAGGTGGCAGAGATCAAGATATCCTTGTCTCGCAACGCAGCGGCGGCCAGGGAGTTCGTCAAGGAAAGCGCGGGCCGTCGGGTCCTGAATATGTTCCGGCAAGGCTACACCCCGGAGGAGATTGAGCGGCTGGGCGTGGGCCTGCCGGAGATCGAGCGGTTGCACCAGGCAGACCGGAACGGCGCAACGGAGCAAGAGTTCGACAACCTGGTTACCGACTCCATGATTGACGCTATCTTCATCGCCGGTACGCCGGAGGACTGCCTGGAACGGATGCTCAAAGTGCGGGACACGGCCCGGGAGCAGGGCTTCGGACAGCTGATGTTCTCCGAGCTGGGCCCGGACGTGGACGAAGCGCTGGCGCTGTTGTGTGACGAGGTGATACCAGCCCTCTAATCAGCGCCGGTGGCTTTTGGCACCGGGGGTGCCGGTGCGGGGCTGCGTGAACGAGGCGGCCGTTAGTTGCGGCGCCGAGGTCACCCCAAGGACACCCAACTCTTATCAGAACGCTGATTTCGTCTTCGACCCTCCGCCACCTACAGATACTGGAGAGGAAGACGGGCAGCCCTGGATCAGGCAGCGCATCTGCAGAGATGGGAGTCGCCCGAGTAGTGCCGGACGCTGCGCCGTCTGCGGGAGCATCGCAAAGGTGAGCAATGCGAGCGGGAACCCGTGCGGGTGCTGTGGTTGCTTGAGAGTAACGGACTGTACCACGTGTCAAATTGCAAAGTCATTGCCCCACCGAGGGAGCCAGGGTCTTTCGATTATTGGAGTGGTGCACCGATCAATGCTAATGGGCGCGATGGGTGGACGGCGTAGCGACGCAAGGCGGCGGCGATATTGGTTTCGCCAGCCAATCGGATCACGCTGATGGTGAGGTTGCGCCGGGCGGCCATGATCTGGGTGTCGTTTTTCAACGTCATTAGGCCGGCCATTTTCACGGGCATCCGGCGACCCTGGGAGCGTGGTGTTGTGACCAATATCAGGTTGTTGTTTGCAGGTCAATCACCTCCTTGGACGCCTGATAGCGCCCGGTGCGGCGACAGTCGTTGCCGGTAGCTGGCGCCTTCAATGACGATCTGATAGCTGGCGTTGGCCAGTCGATCAAGGGCACTTTAGCCGGAGATGGGATCGTCAAATAGGCTGAGCTTACTTGCCCACAGCGCGATTTCTGGTCTATTGGCGATCCCCGTGATCGTAGTCGTCATGGCTTGCGGTGCTGAGACCGTGGTCGGCGCATTGTTCCTGCCTCGGACACGCCTACGCCGTTCATTCACCGCCTGTGATACCAACTCCATCGAGGCTGCACGTAATTGAACTAGCGGACACCGGCGCCGTGTACCACCAGGCCACATTGAATGCCTGACGTCGGGTCAGCAAGTTGGCAACAGGATGCGGCAGACGCCTTTGCAAATGCCGCGCAGCCAGCAGCGTGAAAATTGCTGGACAAATCAGCAAAAGACCGTATTCATCCACATGCCGCATGTAGATTTGAGTCGAAAATCTCAAACTGCAGCGTTGTATAGTACGCTAACATACTGATACCTTCGATTCCGCCCTTCAGCACCACTAGTTCCATCGATCCCCAATTCGCTCGGGGATTTTTCTTGCCCACCGCTTACGATACCGATTTCGACGTCGGCGATCATGTGGGCGTTAGCCTTGGCTTCAGCAGTAACTTCCACTTGAGTTAATGGCCGGCCGTCATCAGCGGAAAGACCATACGTGGCAATGCCATAAACCGGCCTGCCGATCTTCTACGAACCCCGTGTTCGTTTCGTTTCCCCCATCGTACCAACGTGCGCCGCGCCATACAGCAGACACGCTGATGTCTCGGCGGCAGATCCGATCGTAGCTGATGCGACCCCCGACACCCACTTTCTCCGCTCAACGGTCAGAGAAGGCAGAATGTGGAAAGCATAACCGGAACCGCTATACTGCCAACTCGCCACCTCAGCCGACGGGCAGCTCCTGACCCGTATCAGACGCCTGCTTGATCGTGTCCAGGAAGCGGTGGAGGCCAACCGCCGTATCGAATGTGGGCAGGCGATTCTGCCCGGTCCTGATCGCCTCAGCGAACAGGGCATACAACTGCCCGACGTTGAACGGATCGCCGCGGGGGAAGTCGTCTGGGACGTACACGAAATGTTGGGGTAGGGGCAGGTCCTGCAGTTCGTGGCTTCCCTGTGCGCCCTGCACGCGCAGCATCTCCCCCCGTTGCGATGAGACGCTGCCGGTGGTGATCAGCGTCCCTTCCCGGCCGAAAATCTCCATTCGAAAACCGCTGCCGGCCCAGGGAACGGCTCCGACATGGACCGACGCCGCAGCGCCGCGCTCCAACTGTCCGGATACCCGCACGTTGTCCGGGGAAGTGACCTCCACAAAACGCTCAGTATCGGTCTCGTACCACTGCTGCATTTGGGTCGAGACCATGCACGCCACCCGTGCGAAGTCACCCAACACGAAGCGCAGAGCGTCAATAACGTGGCCGGTGGCGATGGTCAGGGAGTTCGCGCCGGCGCTGGGATCGCGCTGCCAGGTGCCGCTGGAATGGCGTTCCAACCGGCCGTCTCGCATCGTGGTGACATGGCAGGACAACACCTCTCCCACGTAACCAGAGTCGATCAGTTCCTTGACGTATAGCAATGCGGGGCTGACGCGAGATTGCAATCCGACCGCTGTCTGCACCCCTTTGGCTCGAGCCAGGGCGGCTAGTTCTTCGGCTTCGGCGGTAGTCCGGCCCAACGGCCACTCGGTGAGGACGTGCTTCCCGGCTTCGATGGCGGCCTTCGTTGGCTCATAGTGAGATGGCACCCGCACGACCACGGCCACCGCGTCGATCTCCGGCGAAGCAACCATTGTGCGGAAATCGTGGAAAGCGAGCTTCGCTCCGAACGCCAGGCGCGCCTCTTCCGCGCTCTCGGGCCTGGTGGTGCAAACCGCGGTGAACTCGACATCCGGGCTGGCCAGCAGCGCCGGGAAGTGTGACTGGGATGCCCAGGTGGAGCTGACGTTGGCTCCCACAAACCCCAGGCGAATCTTGTTTGGCATGACGTGGTCTCCTGAGTGGTAATCGGGGCACTGTAGCCTATTGCTGACCTGTTCATCACTGCATGGGTATCGATAAGGCGATCCCGTCACCCTGCTACCGGCTTCGGTTTCGCGACAGGCGGGCTCAATCCAGCGATGCCGGATTGATTGGCGTGGGCATGGCCTGCACCGCCGGCAGGACCTTGTCGGCGAACAGCCGCAGGCTCTTTTCGGCCTTGTCCCTCGGCATCCCACCGTAAAACATGTGGATCACCACCTTTTCGAGGCTGATGGTCCGCTGCAGCGTCCTGATCTTTTCGATGATCTCGTCCGGCATACCGATGGGTTGCGTTGCGCGCCGAGCAGCGTAGCTCGCATCCGCGGTGCCCACGTCGGCGTTCTGGCGCAGGAGGTATTCCTCGTAGCCATGTATGCCTTCGTAACCCGGATTGTTCCATTCGAAGTAGTGGTGCTGGGCCGCCGTGAGCTGGTTGCGGAAGTAGATCCACCCTTCTTCGGCTTCCTCCGTGCTCTCGGCGCAATACATCCACAGCAAAGTCGTGGGCTGGTCCGGCGGGAGGCCCAGTTCTTTCCGGATCCGGTTGAACCTTCGCACCTTGTCGGTCATCTCGTCCACGTCGTCGCCGGCGACGAACATCTGCCCCAGACCATTTTCGGCAGCCATTCTTGCGGACGCCTCGGTGGTGAACGCCACCTTGATGTCCTTGGTCAGCTCACCCTTGTGGCGCGCCTGCGGCCGGATGGTGGTCGAGGGGATGTCGTAGACCTCGCCCTGGAACTCGAAGCGCTCCGCGCCGTCGGCGGCCTTGATGGCGTTGATCACATCGTAGAAATACTTGTGCGACTCTCCTATCGGATAGCCCAAGGAGGCGTACTCGTGGGGCGCGATGCCACGGCCGATCCCCAGGTGCAGGCGCCGGCCTTTCAGCAGAATGTCGAGCATGGAGAGCTCAGAAGCCAGCCGGACCGGATTCCACCACGGGGCGACGATGACCGCGGTGCCCACATCGACCCGACTGGTGCGGCCCGCCCAGTACGCCAGGTACTGCAACGGGTTGGGCTGCATGGAATATGCGGAACCGTAGTGCTCGGTTGCCCAGATCGAATCGAACCCCAGCGGCTCGACCAGTTCTCCCATGTAGAGCGTGTCGTCCATATTGCTGGCGTCGGGTATCGCCGGCGGACGGTCATAGTCTTCCGCCATCAGGCGGGGCCAGTCCCCCTGGTTGTAACCGGTGACCATCACTCCACAGTGCATCGGTGTGTTCCTCCGTCAGTTTCGCCTGCTCGGCCCAGGCGCGGCTTATCCTCAAATATGGCAATCCGTCGTGCCAGTATAACTGTTCATTCCGGCTGACACCGCCTCACTGCCCGGCAGTCCGCGCTTCTCGGTTTTCCCCAGTTTGCCATTGCGAGTTTTCCGGGTTTGTCATTGCGAGCGAAGCGCGGCAATCTGGTTGGCGGAGGAGACGACGTCCAGGCAACGGGATTGCCGCGTCACTTCACACCTCGCATCGACAAACTGGGTACGCGTCAGCCCCGCCGCAGCGCGGCCTGAGCCGCAACAAAAAACCGTCCACTCCCGGAATGGTTGTTGCCATGATACAAGCGTCCCTGCGGTGCCGCCCGACCGGTATGTAGCGACTACGCCGCTTCCGCTGCCAGCGGAGCCCGTCGCTCCGGACGCCGCGCCAGCAGCATCAGGCACATCGCCATCCCCTGCACCGTCGCCGAGAAAAGGATCAGGATGGTGTAGCTTCCCGTCAGGTCGTACACCACCGGCCCCACTATCTGCCCCAGTCCCAACCCGCCGGCCTCGAAGGGACGCATCGCCCCGGCGATGGATCCGTAGGAGTTCCGCCCGAAATAGTCCGCCACCAGCATGTACAGCAGCACTTCCAGCGCGCTGTGGAACAACCCCCAGAACACTCCGTAGGCGTAGGCCGCCACCAGCGAGTTGACCTGCAGCAACCCCAGCGTCGCCAGCGCCGAGACCCCCATGGCTCCGATGATGCACCATCGCGGCGTCAGCTTCCCCGCCACCTGTCCCCACACCAGGCTGCTCAACGCCAGGAATGTGCTCACGCTCAGCACCCCCGCCGCCTGCGGTGTCGTCAGCCCTGCAAACTCGTGCAGGTAGGGCACCAGGCTGAACCCCAGGCCGGAACTGCCCGTCACGTTGAGAAATGCGACCATTGAGACCATCCAGAAAGCTTTGGATCGCATCGCCTCTCTGGACGTCCAGCTCACTTCCTCCACCGTCCGCACCGCCGTTCCCCGTGCCGCGCCGTGTCCGCCCGGACCCGACGAAGCGGAGCCGGATTGCCCTGTCGCCGTCGCCGCCTGAGCCCCATCGGGCAGCAGCCCGATGTCCTCCGGCCGCCGGCGCATGATGATGATCATGGGGATGGCCAGGAACAGGCTGAAAAAACCCATGAGCCGGAAAGCCGTCCGCCAGTCCGCTAGCAGCGTTATGACCGCGAACGCCTGGATGATCAGCGCCCCGCTGATGGGACGATAGATGCCGGTGAGGGCCAGCGCGATGTTGCGGCGCCGGTTGAAGAAGTTGACCGCCATCGTCCGCGGCACCACGCCGATGAGGAAGGGCTGGCTGATGGCCCGCCCGATTACCGCCGCGATGAAAAATTGCCAGGCCGTGTGCACCCCGCCGATGGCCACCAGGGACAGTCCCAAGACAATCACCCCGATTGGCATCAGCCATCTGGGCCCATACCGGTCCGCCAGCCGTCCGGCGAAGGGCGCGAAGACCCCCGACATCCAGACGCCGCAGCTGGACGCCAGCCCGATGCTGGTCCGTGGCCAGTTGGTGTCCTCCAGGATGAAACTCTGCACTCCTCCCAGCACCACCCCCGCCACCACCGTGGCCACGAAAGCCCCGGCGCCCGAAAGCCCGAGCACCAGCCAGCCGTAGTAAAAGGGGGTGTAGGGACGCCAGTTGAGGAGGGCCGACAGAGAGGACGCCATGGGTCAGACACTTGTATCAGACCGCCGCCATTGGGACAAGAACGCGTGACTCCTGACGCGTACCCAGTTGGGTATTGTGTGGGGCGATCTGACGTAGCAATCCTATCGCCGGGACGACGTCTCTTCCGGCGACGAGATTGCCGCGCTTCGCTCGCAATGACAGCAGAAAGGACGCTGGCATTGACAAAGCAACGGGCAGTCGCAATGACAGGAGAAAGGGCGTTCGCAATGGCAGTTTGAACGCAAGCGGGTATGTTTCAGATGGGTTGGATACTTGGTGCGGTCAGGTTTTCGGTGCGGTGATTTTGGTTCGTGCTGCCAGAGCCTGATGGTCGTTTGTTAGCCCCACGGCCGGGGTGGTACGCAAAGATTTAACCCCTGGTTCGGATCACTGCGGTGGGACCGTGAGGGTCCGGGCCGCATCTCCCAGGATAGTGGCGTCTCCTGTGGCCGTTGAGACCGCGCCGGCGAGTTTCCCGGGTGGGAACGGCGGCGGTCCCGGTAAGTCGGAGGGCCGGGTATTGCGATTTTGATGCTAACGGTTGGCCGTGAACGACCGGTTGGCTCTGGCGGAACGAATTATCACCTGACGGGACTCATTATGGAACAGGCGTTCGCTCTTGTCAAGAGGGGGTGTCGCTGACGCGTACCCACTCGCGTTCAAACCGTCGTTGCGAGCACCCTTTCCCCTCGTCATTGCGAGCACCCTTCCCCATGTCATTGCGAGCGCCCCTTCCCCCTGTCATTGCGAGCGAAGCGCGGCAATCTCGTCGGCGGAGGAGACATCGTCCCTGCGATGGTATCGCCGCGCCGCGTCCCGCGTCCCGCGTCCCGCGTTGCCGGGGCCGCCGGCCGCGTCTATACTTCGCAAAAGATTAGCATCCGCGACACTGCCTGCAAGAATGCAGGGATGACCGCCGGGAGGTGGAATGATGGCTACTGCGAGCGTGAACGGCGCCGAGATTTATTACGAAGAAACGGGAAGCGGACCGCCCATCATTCTTTCGCCGGGTGGCCTCCAGGGGAATGCCAGCAGCTACCAGCCGGTGATCGAGAGTCTGTCCCAGGAGCACCGCGTGGTGGTGTACGACCGCCGCTTCGGCGCCCAGTCCCGCAGCGCCATGGTGGTGCAGACCTGGGACATGGTATGCGACGACGTCTTCGGCCTGATGGACTCCCTGGGCATCGAGCAGGCCTACCTCGGCGGCGGCTCCTTCGGGGCGGCGATCTCCCTGGGATGCGCCGTGCGCCGGCCGGAGCGCGTGCGCGCCATCTTCCCCTCCAACATCGCGGGCGGCGTAATCTGCGATGCCTACCTGGCGGCGAAGCTGTTTAAGAGCATGGACATGGCGGAGAACGACAGCATCGCGTCGGTGGTGGACGCCTTCGACCCCGACGACCGCTTTTCGCCCTTCAGCCCCGAGTTGGCCCAGACCGATGCCGACTACCGGAAGAACCTGGAGGCCATGAACACCGAGGACTTCGTGCAGGTGATGCGCGACACCATCTACGCCCTGTTCGACGGCCCCTACCGGACCCTGGGGATGACCGAGAAGGCGCTGAAGAGCGTCTCCGTCCCCGCGATGGTCATGCCGGGCAACAACGACGTCCACCCCAGGGGTCTGGCCCAGGCCGTTCACCGCCTGGTTCCCAACTGCCGCTGGGCCGAGGTCCGCCCCCACAGCGAGGAGCCGGAAAAGTACACCAAGCGCGTGCTGGGCTTCCTGTCCGAAGTGGAGGCCAACACCCGCGGCTAGCCCAGCGCGCATTGTCACCTGTGCCGGCCGATTGCCGACGGCACCGCCCGCTCACCAACGTCATCGGCCGGGGCCCGTCGATTGACGGTGCAGTTGTCGGATTATCTGTTTATTCCTCACATCATGTTGTGTCGGCAGATCGGATTCGCGGCGTTTCACCATTTGCCCCTCGCGACCCGTGGGGTCTAACATCAACGAATTCCAGCCGCAATTTCAAGCTGCGAGATCGTCAATATAAGCGGTCAAGCACTTTGAAAGACCTCCGGGAAACGGTGCGAAATCCAAGTGCGAATAAAAGTTGAAAACGGTTTGTCTGGTTGAGCGAATGACCTCATCACGGCTACCTTTTCGTCCATTGAATCCAATTGGCCGATACTGTCCACCAAAAGGCCAAAACGATCCCACCCGCCTCCTAGACGGAAGGCGGGTGGGATCGTTTTGGCCTATCGAAATGTCGTTTAAATCGATATCGACTATTGTTCTTTTCGCGGTTGACCACTCAACTGTTCCCATCTGGTCATTTGGGATGATTTCGCCAGTTGAATGATTGAAATCGATACAATCTCTCGCCGTCCGTTGGCCCGCGATTTCATTCGGGCTCAGGTATCCGGAGACCGCAGTGTACCGGGGATTGGCAGCGACAAGTGACTGGTTCGTACCGTCGCTTAGCTCCGGCCATTTATTGTCTTTGGCGTGATTGCATCTCCAGCAGGAGTACACCAAATTGAGCCAATCCAACCAGAGATTGGTGCATCGGTATCTAGGCTTGTAGTGGTCTACACTCTCTTCGTGTCTTGAGGCGCGCGGTCTGGCGGTCGGAACGCAAGGTTGCTCACAATAGGCACACATCCCGTTGAAATCGATCTTTAACTCTTGCCTGACCCGCCGTCGGTCCGGGACGCCCAATTCAAGCCAATCTTTGTAATTCGATCGCAGTTGCACGAAGAAACTAGGTTCAGGAGAACGCGGTACCGAATGCATAAAATTCTCACTCGACGTTTTGCTCTTTCGATTCCCTGTATTCTGTTAGCGCGGCCCTGAAATGCTCTTCAAAGAGAGCCAGATCAGCCGCGCTGATGCCCCCTGCTTCTAAGCTCCTGTCCACGGATTCGCTCAATTCTTCGATTCGTCGCTTGCGTTCGGCCTCTTCTTCGTCTGAATCCTTTGGCTCTTGTTTGCGCAATTCACGAAGCTCTTGTGCCAACATTGCGGTTTTTTCATCTGTGGGATCTGGTACTCCCATGAGCCCGCGCAAAATTTCATCGATTGTCCACCCGACAATAGCCTCATTGTTGGGCAGTTCCGCCCTAACAACAAGTTCATTGTCCCTGAAGAGACGATGAACCTGTCCGGGTTGTAAACCAGCGACTACAAAAGGAGAGTGGGTAGTCGCGAAAACCTGCAACCCCGCGAAAGAACCCAACAACGTCGGAATGACCCTGCGCTGCCAATTTGGGTGCAAATGATTCTCGATCTCGTCGATGAGCAATATTACAGGCCGAGATCTCCATCCGACCGAAAATTTGTAATGCTCGGCCATCTTCAAAACGAAGAATTCGATCCAAGAAATGGTGCCCTGAGTCCCATCGCTGAGGTCGCCCCTGAAGACCTGGTTGTATGGGCCTCTCCGGTTGTACGGTATTGCGTGGGACACCGAATAGCCCATCCAGGGGTAGTGATGCGTAGCCTCGCCGACGGTACGGTTACTCGTAAACTGAGTTCCATCGTCTGCCGTGTTTCGCACGTTCAGCGAAAAGCTCCGCTTCCACCCATAGTCCTTGGGAGATACTTCAGAAAGTAGCTCATGACAAATCTTTCGGGCGCAATCGTGAGCAATCTCAAGCGCTTCATAGTATTTTGAGCCGCTAAAATTATTGTCAGATCCCGTCAACAATCGCTTTTCCATCAGTATCTTGGCTGCGTGGAGCTTCCTACTGTCGAACAACGTCGCGTCATCATTGAGCGCTGCGCTCACGTCTCGTACATCATCGCTCTGGCGTATGAGATCACCGTGGCCCGTGTTGTCTTGAGACTTGGGAAATCCAATTCGCAAGGCGGGAACGGTGACGCAAGGACATTCGTGTCGCAAACCTCGGATGTACCGTATCAACGTGGACTTGCCAGTCGCATTAGGGCCGATGAAAACGTTCACCCTTTCGTGGAAGTTGATTGTGATCTCTTCAGTAAACGGCTGAGTGTTGGCTATTGAAATTTGATCGATTGGCGGCATTTCATTTCACTTCCAAGATCCCGGTGCTTCGTTCGTCATTGCTAGAGACTTATCGATCGCCCGTGGTTTCGATTTCCAAGGTATCACATCTCTGTCCGTGTTCAGAAAGTGGTGGTCTGGTGATTTCGTGTCACGAAACCAGCCTTAGGCTGCTATTGATTGGGCTCTGGGATGGAGCACAAAATCGGCCGATGCATAAACGCCTTAAGGCGGAGATTGAGCAGCGATCCAAGCGCGGAACCGCGCCTATAATTTCATCGATGTGACGTCGCTCCGCCACCGACCGCAGCCCCACCGCTCGTCCTACCCCGCCACCAGCATATCGTCGGTGCTCATCAACGGCGACAGCAGCCGTGGCGCATCGTCGGTGACGAGGACCATGTCCTGCAGGTGCCAGTAGCCGATGTGCGGCTCCAGGGCCACCACCATGCCCACCTCCAGGACCCGCGTGCTCGACGGCACCATGTACGGCTCCTGCTGGTGCCACCACGCACCCACGCCGTGCCCGGCCAGGGCCACGTTGCCCTCAAAGCCAGCCTCGTGGAACGCGTCGTTGGCGAAGTGGTAAATGTCCGCCGTGCGCGCGCCGGGGACGCACCGGTCGATGGTGCCGCGATAGATGTCCAGCACGGTTTGGTAGGTGCGCTTCTGCTCGTCTGAAGGCACGCCCACGCAGACGCTCCGCGACTGGTGGCCGGGATAGCCGTTGAGATAGGCGACGTAGTCATTGCGGATGATGTCGCCGGCCTCGAAGGCCAGGTCGCTCTCACCGCCGTAGCCCACGGTGTTGCGGCTGGAGTTCAGGATGCCATGGACCCAGTTGGCTCCTCGCCTCAAACAGCTTTCGACGATGCGACTGTGCACCAGCCGTTCCATGTCGCCGGGCCGCACCGTGGGCAGCACCTCCAGGTACGCCTCGTCCAGCAGCCGGGCTCCGGCCTCCAGGGCCGCCACCTCTTCGGGGGTCTTGATCCAGCGCACCCGGTCCATCAGCTCGGTGCTGTCCACGATGCGCGCCCTTGGCAGCAGCCGGCCGATTTCCTCCCACCGGTTCGCGCTGACGTAGCTCTTCTCGAACCCGATGGTCTCCTCGGCCAGCCCCAGTTGCCGCAGCACTTCGGCGGCCCTCTGGTAAGGCGACTCCGCGTAGTCGTCCACCACCTCGATGTGTTCCAGCCACGAGTCCCGGCGGGCCAGCGGCGCGGCGTAGGAGTTCAGCACCAGCACCGGCTCGCCCGTCCGCGGCCACACCAGCAGCACCTCCCGCGGCGAATCGGGAAACTCCAGGTGCCGCGCCAGCGTGCCGGGATAGGCGAACCCCGCCAGGTAGGTGAAGTTCTTGCCCGAGCGGGCGACCACCGCCGAAACGCCCTCTTCGTCCATCAGCCGGTGCAGCCGTTCCACGTTGGCGATTATCTTGCCGTACGCATTGGCCATAACTCTCACTCTCGTTTGTGGTGGTGTCGTCACAACAACCCGGTCCAAAGAACCGGTGCTCGCCTTTTCCCAATGACTTGGAAGGATGCGGCGCTATCGGCACTCCAGGCTGCCGCCGCCCTCCATCCCTTGCCGTGCAGGAATGCATTGTCCACCAGATGCCACTGTTTTTACAGGTTCTGGTCACAGCTGGCGTGTACCCCCTTGCATTCAAACTATCATTGAGAGCCCCTTTCCCCTGTCATTGCGAGCGAAGCGCGGCAATCTCGTCGGTGGAGGAGATGTCGTCCAGGCTGCGGGACTGCCACGCCATCCCGTTCCTCAACGGCGCAACATCCGTAAGACGATCGGCACGCCGACTGCGCTATTTTGTAGCCGCATATTGCGCTTACGCCCCTCTGCCCCGCGTTATAATCGCGCCAAAATTGGGCGACTTGCGTAACGTTCGCTGTCGCCGATGCTCGCTACACGTACGTTCAGGAGGCAATCATGCTGGACTTGATAATCAAGGGCGGGACCGTGGTCACACCCGACGGCGTTGGGCTGAGGGACGTTGGCATCCAGGACGAGCACATCGCGGCGGTGGCCGCCCCGGGCGTGCTCGACGACATCGGCGCCGGCGAGACCATCGACGCCACCGGCATGATCGTCCTGCCCGGTGGCATCGAACCCCACGCTCACATCAACGTGCCAGTGCCCGACTACTGGGCCGGCGGCGACGACGGTGTCTTCACCCAGCCTCCGGAAGCTGCCAGCCGTGCCGCGGCCTTCGGCGGCGTCACCACCTACGTCGACTTCGCCGGAGCACTCCCCCTGACCCCCGGGGCCGTCCCACCGTCCGATCCGATCATGTCCCAGATCGAGACCCGCCGCGACACCTTCCGCGGCCACTCCTATACAGACTACACCTTCCACTACATCCTGGCGGGAGCCATCCCGCCCAGCACGATGGGGGAGATTGGCGAGGCGATCCAGTCGGGCGTCGCCAGCTTCAAAATCTTCACGACGTTCCACGCCCGCGTTCCCATGGGCCATCTCTGGGAGATCTTCCAGGAGGTCAGCAAGCACGGCGGCATCATGGCCGTCCACGCCGAGGAGGACGACATCGTCACCTACATGGAGGAGAAGCTCGAGCGCGAGGGCCGCGACCACGGGTCCAACCTGCACCTGGCCCACAACAACATCTCCGAGGACATCTCCTTCCGCAAGGTGATACGGCTGGCCCAAAAGACCGAGACGGGGATCTACTTCGTCCATACCACGGCCAAGGAGGGCGTGGCAGCCATCGCCGAGGCTCGCGGCGCCCAGCTGCCAGTGTACGGCGAGGCGTTGCACAACTACCTCCAGTTCACCTGCGACGACTACCTGGAACCCGACGGCCTGGCCATCCATACCTACCCGGCCATCAAGTTCTCCGACGACCGCGATGCGCTGCAGCAGGGCCTGGTGGACGGCCCGATCTGCACCACGGCCACCGACGAGTGGACCACCTACAAGAACATCAAGCTGGCCGGCGACACCATCCGCACCCTGTGCGGCGGCCACAACGGCATCGAGACCCGTATGCCGGTCACCTACACCAAGCTGGCCGCCAACGGGCGCATCGACCTGGAACGGTTCGCCGCCATCACCTCGACCAACGCCGCCAAGATCCTCGGGATGTACCCGCAGAAGGGCGCTATCGCGGTGGGCAGCGACGCCGACATCGTCCTCTTCGACCCCAACCTGAAGAAGACCATCACCGTGGATGAGCTGCACGCCGAATCCGACTACTCCATCTGGGACGGCTTCCAGTGCGAGGGCTACCCGGTGATGACGATGCTGCGCGGCAAGGTGATCGTCCGCGACGGCCAGTTGCTGGGCAGTTCCGCCGATGGTCGGTGGCTCTCCCGCAAGGTCGCTCCGCGGGTGATAACGCAGACGTCCGTCTAGGGCCTGTGGACAATCAGATTCTGAGGTAGTTCCGAAGGCCCTGGGCCAAAGAGCGGTGTGTTTCCTCTGACATACATTGGGAATATCCTGTCCCGCCACATTGCCTTTCCAGCCGTCCTCTTGGCGTTGGCCCTGGCCGCCGCCTGCGGCGGTCCGTTGGGAGACACTGTCGATGCAGGCGGTTCAGGGCTGGAGGTTCTTCCGGATGGAGATGGTCTGATCACCCGGAACGAAGCGGAGGAGTTGGCAACCGAATGGCTTGCAATGTCGGCTCCGGAGGTTTCGGGAACAGAAATCGAGAGGGTGTGGGCCAGTTGCCTGTCGACGCTACGGTCTTATGAACAAGACCTGTTAGAGGGCAATGACTCGACCTATCCCGCCTTCCCGCCTCCCGGTACACCAGTCTGGATAGTGGAAGTGAAGGGTATCTCACTGCCTGCCGGAATCTCTCCCCACAACGCCAGGCAGCCTTACCGCTACGCACTGGCAGTCATCAATGCCGAGACAGGCGACTCAATTGCCAGTACGCGGCGTAGAGAAACTCTGATGGAACCGGCTAGGGAAGCCCATCAGTAACAAGGCTGAATGTCCACAGGCCCCAACCCGGTCTGCGGGTGATCAGGGCAATCCGACCGGCAGACCCATCGCCATCGACTCGTACGCGGCGAGTACCAGCGCTAGATCGGCCATCCCATCGTGGCCGGTCATCGCTGGCTCTCGTCCCTCGATAATACTGTTTCGGAACTCCCTGACCATGGGAACCAACCCGTTGCTGTGATCCGACAGGTTGACAGTCACTTCCGACGTTGCCTCCGTTATCCTCAGCCACGGTCTTCCCGGCTCGAAGTACAGCGACGCCTCAGTTCCCGAGATGGACACCCACGAGTGTGGGTTCGGTGGCGCAACGCTCCAGGAGTGGTTGATCATTCCGACCACCCCGCCGGTATCTCGGGTGATTACCACCACCCCGTCCTCAGCCTCTAGCCCCGGCTGTCCGGGCAGGATTTCGCGGGCATAGACCTCGGTGGGTCGGCCCGCCAGGTACGCCACCGCGCTCATCTTGTGGATGCCGCCGTCGATGAGCACTCCGCCGCCGTTCAGGTCGGACCGGGTGCGCCAACCGACGGGCTTGAACGGATACTGTTCGTGCAACTGGATCAACCTGAGTTGCCCGACGCGGCCCGCATCGATCAGTCTTTTGGCTTCCTGCACCGGCGGCAGGAAGCGGTAGTTCTCCGCCACCATGAACGTGACGCCCGCCGCTTCGGCATCCCCAATCATAGCCTCGGCGTCGGCCATGGTGCCAGCAATCGGCTTCTCCACCAGCACGGGCTTGCCGGCGCGGAAGGCGAGCGACGCGTGCTCCCGGTGCAGGTGGTGCGGCGTGCAGACGTACACCGCGTCCACCCTGGGGTCGGATACCGCGTCTTCGTAGCTCCCGAAAGCGTCCAACCCGCCGAACCGCGAGGCGTATTCCCTCGCCCGTCCCAGATCTCGGCTGGCAAAGTACAGGTCAATCTCCCCGCTCAAAGCGCTCACGAAGCGCGCGAACGCCGCCGCGAAGGACCCACAACCGAGAACAGACAGGCCCAGGCTCAATTGGACACCACCGACAAAAGACTTCACTCGATCCAGACCGCTACCGGCCGAGATCGCCGGTAGGGTAGTTCAGAAGCCAACCCAAAATCCAGCGCGGCTGGAACCTTCGCTGGTGACGCCCGTTTGACTCGCCGTCGTCATCCCGCGTATCGTGCCGACTTTATCCACTTCGGACGGGTAGCAGGCTAGGCCGGCCGGGACGGGCATCGTTGCCGCAGTCGCCGCCGGCGTGGGAGCAGGCGGTTGGCGCGCATCTCCAATGCTCCGGTGTTTGTGGTCCTCCAGGATCGCAATTTTCAGTACCTGTGGGCGGCCCGGTGGATCCATGAGATCTCCCGGCGCATGGAACTGATCACGCTGGGCTACCTCGTGCTGGAGCTGACCAACTCGGCCTTCCAGGTCGGCCTGATTTCTGTGTTCCTGAACGGACCCCGTCCGCCGCTGTCGCTGGTCGCCGGCATGCTGGCCGACCGGCTGGACCGATGGCGCATCCTGGCGAGCATCCACATCTTCTACCTGGTCCTGGCCTCGTGCCTGCTGGTCCTGCTGATCCTCAACCTCGTCGAGCCGTGGCACGTCTTTCTCGTCGTCCTCGCCCAGGGCACGGCCAAGGTGCTGGACGACCCGACCCGCCGCGCCTCGTTGTTCGACCTGGCCGGTCAGGACCGTATCGCCCACGCGATGTCCCTGGAGACGATGACCAACAACGGCGGCAAGATACTGGGCCCGATAGCGGGCGGCCTGCTGGTGGAGTTCTACGGTTTCACGGGCGCGTTCATCGTGCTGGTGGCGCTGGACCTGGTGTCGGCCGTGCTCATCTGGAGGATGCGCTTGCCCGAGCGGTCCATGTTGATCGTGCGGGACACCGCCTTCTTCACGGGCATCAGATCAGGTATCAGCCATTCGTTCTCCAACAAGTTCGTCCTGGGAGTGCTGACGATATCCCTGGTGATGAATGGCATGGTCCTGCCTCTGCAGTACTTCATCCCCGTCATCGCCACGGACGTGCTCATGGTGGGGCCGGCCCTGGGCGGATTGCTGGGGGCTGCTGATGGCATCGGCGCGTTCGTCGGAGCAATGATCATCGCCACGCGGCGTAATTACAGCTTCCACGGCCGTTACTTCGCCTTCGGAGCGATAATTGTCGCTGTGGGCGTGGTGGCCGTCGCGTGGTCGCCGTGGTTCCTGGTTTCCTTCCTGCTCCTCTTCACCACCGGCGTCGGTCAGTCGGGGTTCAGCACCATGCAGAGCACCATCCTGATGCTTTCAACCGCGCCCGAAATGCGCGGCCGGATCATGGGGTCCCAGGGACTAGCCAATGGGCTGGGTCACCTCATCGGAGGCGTGGAGATCGGGGCCATCGCCCAGGCCTTCACCATCTCGCTGGCCATCGGGGTGAACGCCGGCATTGGCCTGCTCCTGATGCTGCCCGTGATGATATTGACCCCGCTGGTCAGGCGCCCCATCGAGGTGCACCGACGCGACGCCTGAACCCGCCGGATCCGGTCAATCCAACGCGGTCAGTGCAGCGCGGTGACACAGCGGGCGGGGTCCGACTCCGCCAACACCTGGGGCCGATGCCCGGTGTGGACGTAGTCCGCGATCAGCTTGCCCGCCATTGGCCCGCGCCCGAATCCCGACGACGCCAGGCCACTGACGATGTGAACGTCATCCAACTGCGGTATCTTCCCGATGATCGGTCTCCCGTCCAGCGAGAAGGGCATCATGCCCGACCAGGTGCGGCTGATGGATAGGCCTCCCAGCATCGGCAGGATCTCGCTGGCGTGCCCGAAGTTCACCTCCACCCCACCGGCGTCCACGGTGTAGTCGTACCCGGCCATCTCCCGGTCGCCGCCGAAGATTATCTCCCCATCCCGGTTCTGCCGTCCTCGACTTTGTACAAAAGCTAGCAGAATTATAAGAACAGGGTAAGCTCGACCAAATCACTACAAGAGGTCGAGCATGCCTACCCTGCCCGCAGTCATAGTAACCCTGCTGCTGCCCTTTGAGCACCTGTTTGACCCCAGGACCTGGCGCAAGGCTCAACTCCTGGCGGTAGGAGCGATCCTGTCTCCCGGCAAGCGCACCGTGTCCTCCGCCCTCAACATCCTGGGGATTGGGCAGCACGGCGACTTCGCCATCTATCACCACGTGCTCAACCGCGCCCAGTGGTCGCCACTGCGACTGAGCCGGGTGCTGTTGCTGCTGGTGGCCGGGCGCCTTGGTTCGTCCACCGAGCCGTTGGTGTTCGGCATTGACGAGACGGTGGAACGACGCTGGGGCCGGAAGATTGCGGCCAAGGGGCGGTACCGGGATCCCGTACGCTCCACCGACGACCAGGTGGTGATGACTCCCGGACTGCAATGGGTGAGCCTGATGTTGCTGACGCGTATCGGATGGGCGGGTCGACACTGGGCGCTGCCGTTTTTGACCGCGCTGGTGGTGTCGGCCCGCTATGACCGACGCAAAGGCCGCCGGCACAAGACGGTCACCGACTACGCCCAGCAGATGCTGGTCTGCCGGCGCCGGTGGCTGCCGGACCGGGACCTGGTGGTGGTGGCCGATGGCGGCTACGCCAAGCGGGAGTTCCTGCGGCATTGCCAGGGCATGTCGAAGCCCGTTGTCGTCGTCACCAAACTGCGCAAGGATGCGTCCCTGCACCAGCCCGCGCCAGCGCGGCGGCCCGGCCAGATCGGGCGGCCCCGGGTGGTCGGAGCGCGACTGCCCAATCCCACTGCGGTACTGGACGATCCCGCTACCCAATGGACCCCCTACCGCGCCACCGGTTCCGACGGCAGTACCACCATGGTCGAGCTCGCTTCGGGCGTGGCGCTGTGGTACCACGGCGGGCCGCCGCGCCTTCCCATACGTTGGGTCGTCGTCAGATACCTGGCGGAGCGCCGCGGGCCCTATGCCTTGCTATGCACCGACGTCGCGGCGGAACCGCTGCGGATATTGCAGTGGTATCTGCTGCGGTGGCAGGTCGAGGTGACCTTTGAGGAGCTGCGGGCTCACCTGGGCATGGAAACCCAGCGCCAGTGGTCGGAACGAGCCATCGCGCGGACCACCCCCGCGCTCTTTGGCTTGTTCAGCGTGGTGACGCTGGCGGCGGATATCCTGATCGGTCAGCAGGGTGGCATGGCTCCGCGCACCACGGCATGGTATGACAAGACCAGCCCTTCCTTCGCCGACGCCATCGCCCTGGTCAGACGACACCTCTGGGTGCAGCAGGGTACTTTTATGCCGTCCGAGCGCGAGCACGAATCGATAAAAGTCCCGCGCCTCTTGTACCGCAGGATGCTCGACACGCTAGCCTATGCCGCTTGATTGTACAAAGCCGAGGCCGTCCGTACAGGTGCCGCGTGACCCGGCGGGAGTTGACGTGCGTAAGTTCGGGAGGCGTGTGGGCGTCATTGCCCGGGCTGTGGTTCCAATGCGCGTAGGATTCGGCCGAGGACAACGAGTAGAACACCCGCGGCGGCAGCGGCTGCGTCGCCCACATCTGTCCCCGCACGGGAACTATGGGTATGCGGACGCCCAGCATCTCGCCAAGTGGCCCGCACCACGCTCCCGCCGCGAGGATCAGGCGTGCCGCTTCGTGGGTTTCTGCTCCGCAGGCGACCCGATAGGTACCCGCCGCCGTCCTGCTGATCCCGGTCACGTCGCTGCCGGTTAGTATGTTCGCTCCCCGCTCCGCCGCTGCTGCCGCAAAAGCGCGGGTAGCCTTCTTGGGGTCGGCCTGCCCTCTGAGGGGAAAGTGCATCGCGCCCGCCAGCTCGGGGCTGAGCTCCGGCTCGATGCTCCGGGCTTCTCCCATCGTCAGCAGGTCCAGCGTGTAGCCACGTGACTTCAGCGCGAGCACCCGGTCCCTGGCGTAGACGTACTGCTCCTCGCTCTGGATCGCCTGGAGCCCGCCGGAAGCGCGAAACTCGATGTCGTAGCCCAAGTCCAGTTGGAGGCTTCGGAAAATCTGGAGGCTGCCCATGGTCAGGTACGATTCCAGGTCGGGCAGGTGCCCCCATCCCAGCGCGCCGATGCCGCCGGCGTTGACGCCCGACGCTTCCGAGGCAATCTCGCCCCTCTCCAGCAGCGTGACGCTTCGCCCATACGACGCCAGGTGAAAGGCGGTGGACGCTCCCGCGATGCCTCCACCGATGATGATGACCTCAGTGTCTGTCATGGGTACCTCGTGCCGTTCTTTCCGCCGAACCTAACTTATATCCAATTCGCTCATCTGGCTGCGGCCCCGGGCATTTAGCCTGGTCGATGTCGGCCGGACGCTGCCGAAGGATGGGCTAGGAGTTGGTCGTCAGGACCAGCACGCTGATATTGCGCACGGAGAAGTTCTGCTGGAAAGGCATCTATCGGTCGGCGGTGACCAGCAGATCGTACCCGTCGGCTTCGGCCCGATCCAGCAGTTCGCCGTTGTGCAGCTCGTGCCACCCTCTCTCTGCGGCGGTGTCCGTATCGTGACCCGGAAGATTATTCTTGAGAGGCCGGGGCACGCTGTGGTCCAGCAGTATCCTCATGAACAGGTCCGCCTGCCAACGATTGGATCTGATGGGTCAAGACCGCATCAACCTGCTCGCGTGTCACGTAAGGGAACCAATCCATGAACTCGTCGACGGTGGCTCCGGATTTCAGGTTGTTGAACAGGGCGCTGACCGGGACCCTGGTGCCCTTGAATATCCACGATCCACTGACCTTGCCCGGAGTACTCTCGATGGCCGCGCACCTGTTCCAGTCGTTCATGATCTTCACCTGCGTTGGTCGGTTCGGTGATGGGTATTTTACATCGACACGGGGTGGCTTACCTGTGCGGCGTCGGATTTGCACAGAGCCTTTCGATTGTTGTCGCCAGGGGTAAGGCGATGTGCCAGTCGCCGGGCGATGCGACCGCTTTCGGCAAGAGCCCGTGCTACGGCGACGAGATTGCCACGCTTCGCTCGCAATGACATCTGGGAAAATCGATTGACCCTGGGATTTGCAGCCGGAAGCAGACACCCGAGGGTACCGTCCAGACTGGCAATCACGCCTCGTAGCACGCGACCCAATGGCCCGCGGCCCGTTCTTCCATCGGAGGGTGCGGGTTGTCCCGGCAGAAGTCGGTGCCGATCGGACAGCGGTCGTAGAAGCGGCATCTCGCCGGCGGATCTATCGGCAGGGTCAAGTCTCCCCGTATGTCGGGGCGATCGCGCCGGTATGTGGGATCCGGCACCGGGACCGCCGAGAGCAGCGCCCTGGTGTACGGGTGCAGCGGGTTGCGCAGCAGCTCCTCGGTTTCCGCCAGCTCGATGATCTTGCCCAGGTACATGACTGCGATGCGGTGGCACATGTAGCGGGCCACCGCCAGGTCGTGGGTGATATACAGGTAGGCGATGCCCAGTCGCGCCGCTAGTTCCTGCATCAGCAACATGATGCCCGTTCGGCTGGAAACGTCCAGCATGGACGTCGGCTCGTCGGCCACGACGAAAGACGGGCCGATGACCAGGGCACGGGCGATGGCTACGCGTTGACGCTGCCCTCCGGAAAGCTCGTGCGGGTGCCGGAACAGGAATGATGATGCTGGCGTCAGGCCCACCTGGGTCAGGATTTCCGTGACCCGGTCCACCCGGTCCATCAGGCTGCCAATCCCCTGCACCGCCAGCGGCTCGGCGATGGTGTCGTATATGGTGCGCCGGGGATTCATCGACTCGTACGGGTCCTGGAAGATCATCTGGGCCTGCCGGCGGAAGGCGCGCAACTGGCCCGAGCGTATCGCGTCGGCGTCCACCGGCTCGCCGGAGCCGCCGAGCACATCCCCCACGGGGAAGCGGAAGCGTATCTCGCCGGAGGTGGGTTCCAGCAACTTCACGAGTAGCTTGCCCACCGTCGTCTTGCCGCAACCCGACTCGCCAACCAACCCCAAGCTCTCGCCGGGAGCGAGGCGAAAGGACACGTCGTCCACGGCGTGGATGAAGCTGGACGGCTGGCGGAACAGGTTCTTCGTCACCGGGAACCGCTTGGTCAATCCCGCCACCGCGACCAGCGCCTCCCCGTTGCCGTCCAGCCGTCCGTCCGTCGACGCGGTCCCGCTGTCAGCAAGCATCGCGGCTCACATCGCGTGATGCTGCCAGGTCCAGGGGATGCCAACAGGCGGCCCAGTGGTCTCCGCGATTTGCCCGGGCCGGAAACTCGGTCCGGCAGATGTCGTCTGCGTACTGGCACCGGGGATGGAACGGGCAGCCGGAGGGCGGGTCGATCAGGTTGGGCGGTTCGCCCGCGAGGTTCCGCAGGGGCTGCCTCTCGCCGTGCACGCTGGGAAACGAGGACATCAGCGCCGCCGTGTACGGATGCATCGGCGACCGGAACACATCGGCGGTGTCGCCCAGCTCCACCAGTCGCCCGGCGTACATCACGCCGATCCGGTCAGTAACCTCGGCCACCACGCCGATGTCGTGGCTGATGTATATCATGCCCATCCGCAGTTCCTGTTGAACGAGCTTCAACTCGCGCAGGATGCGGTCCTGCACAATGACGTCCAGGGCGGTGGTCGGCTCGTCGGCGATGATCAGGTCCGGATCGCACGACAGCGCCATCGCGATCACCGCCCGCTGCCGCATCCCGCCGCTGAACTCGTGGGGATACCGGTCCATCAGCTGCGGGTCCAGCCCCACCATGCGGAACAGGCGCGCCACCCGCTCCCGGGCATCCGACAGCGTCGTTTCCATGCCGTGGGCCTCGATCGCCTCGATGACCTGCTGCCCGACCCGATGCACCGGGTCCAGGGAGTTCATGGCCGCCTGGAACACCATCGCAATGCGCCGCCAGCGATAGCGCCGCATCTCCTCGTCGGACAGTCGCAGCAGGTCCGTTCCACTGAGCCTGATCTGGCCTCCGGCCAGCCGTGCGTTTTCCGGCAGCAAGCCCATGAGACTGTTGGCCACCGATGTCTTGCCGCAGCCCGACTCCCCCACCAATCCCAGCGATTGCCCCTGCCCCAACTCGAAGCTGACGCCCTCCACCGCCTGTACCTCGCCCTGCCGGGTCTGGTAGCGCAGCGAGAGGTCGATTACCTCGAGGACCGGTGTTTCGTTAGCGGTAATCATTCCTTCACCCAGCACTGCTCACCCACCCTGCCGCCGCAGCCTGGGGTTGACCACCTCGTCCAGCGCCCGCCCCACCAGGTAGAACGCGCTGCACAGGAAGGTGATCGACGCGCTGGCCGGTACGATGAGCCACCAGTACCTGGTTCCGCCCAGCAGGTAACCCCCCGTGTTCGCCGTGTGAATCATTATTCCCCAGCTCATCCTCAGGTCCAGCAGGCCCAGGAAGGACAACACCGCCTCCGCGAAGATCGCTCCCGTCACCGTGAACATCATGTACAGCAGCGACAGGGGCAGCAGGTTGGGGATGATATGCACGAAGATGATGTGAAAGTGCCCGCCGCCGGCCACCCGCGCCGCCTCGATGTAGGGCTTCACGCGGATGCTCAACGCCTGCGACTTGAGGATGATGGCGGTGCCGCCAAACCCTCCCAGCAAACCGATAATCAGCGCCAGGTAGAAGAGGTTCAGCTGGAACAGCGCGCTCAGCACGATCAGCAGCGAGATGCCCGGCAGGGCGATTATCAGGTCCGCCAGGCGCATGAACAGCACGTCCACCAGCCCGCCGTAGTATGCAGCAACCGCGCCCACCGTGGTGGCAATGCCCACGGTGACCAGGGCCGCGGTTATCCCGAGCACAAACTCGGAGCGGGTACTGGACAGCAACTGGCTGAGCACGTCCCGCCCCAGGGGATCGGTACCTAGCGGATGCTTCCAGTTCGGCGGCGACGGGTGCTCCAGCCGGTCAAAAGCGTACCCTGTCACCGGGTCGTACACCTCGGCGTCCCACACCGTCGCCATGAGTATGGGATGGGATATTGCCATCAGCGCGAATAGGACAATGGTCGCCAGCGACAGCAACCCGATGCGGCTCTCCACGAAGATGGCCCAGCCACTCCGAAACGACCGCAGCGCCAGCCTTGCCCTGGCCATCGCCATCTGCGAACGGCCCGGATGCAGGTCTACCAACGGCGGTTCCGGAGCCCCCGGTAGTTCCCCGATGATTGCGTGCTGATCGGGCTGTGAGTTGATCACTGGTAGCGTATCCGTGGGTCGAGGTACACGTACAGCACGTCCACGATGACGTGGGCCAGCAGCGAGAACAGCCCAATGAACACCATGGCTCCCATCACCAGGGGAAGGTCCTCGGAGCGCACCGCGTCAAGCAGGGTCATGCCGGTGCCGGGCCAGGAGAACACGGCCTCGATGATGACGCTGCCGTCGATGGCGAAAATCAGGCTGTACACCAGGCTCGTGACCACCGGCAGCAGCGCGTTGCGAGCGGCGTGCCGGTCCCTTACCACCTTTTCGGGCAACCCTTTGGCCCGCGCCGCCATCACGTAGTCCTCTCGCATCGTCTCCAGCATGCTGTTGCGCGTCAGCAGCATCGTGCCGGCGAACGAAATCAGCGTCAGCGTCACGATGGGCAGGATCATGTGCCGAAGGATGTCCAGCGCCAGGTATCCGAGATCGGAAAACGCCCACGCCACCGGGATTGCCAGCGCCCCGGCCACGATCACCGGCGCCACCCACGGCGTCCGTCCGATGCGGCCGGACCGCCTGAATAAGAACAGGACCAGAAACGCGAAGACGACGAAGGCGGCCGCAGTCACCAGCATGTAGCTGAACACATGGTTGGCGCTTACCTCCGCGCCCCGCCACACCAGCGGATCCAGGAATTTTCCCACCGGTAGCCATCCCAGCTTGAAGGCGAAAATCCAGATCATCATCAGCCCGAAGGCCGGCGTGAACGCCGTGAACAGCGTCGCTCCCGATATAGTCGCCGCATACTCCAGCACTCCGCCCCTGCGCCACGCAATGGCCTTGCCCAGGAAGAACCCAATGTAGAAGGATGCCGCCGTCGCGGTCAGAAACAGTACCGCCGTGCGGGGCAACCTTTCCGCCAGCACCTCGATCACCGGCCGGGGAAAGTGCCCGAAGGACACGCCAAAGTTCCCGGTGAAGGTGTTCTTCATGTGGATGAGGTACTGCTGCCAAAGGGGTTTGTCCAACCCGAATGACTCCTTGATCTGAGCACGAACCTCCGCCGGCAGGTCGGGGTTAAGCGCGTAGAAGGTGGCATAGTCCCCGGGCTGCGCCTGCACCAGGAAGAACGTCAGCGTGACGATCAGGAACAGGGTCAGCGTCATCTGCCCGGCCCGCTTGACCAGGTAACCCGTCATCGGATCTGGCTCCGCATGTTGCCCTTGTATCTATCGCTCACGCTTTTCACCGCACGTCACGAGCCGACCATGCCCCGAAACCGTGGCCGCCTGAAAACGGCTGAGGACGCAGACCGCCGGACGGCCGCACCCACGGACCTGACGCGTACCCACCTGCATTCAAACTGTTATCACGAGCGCCCATTCCCTTGTCATTGCGAGCGAAGCGCGGCAATCTCGTCGGCGGAGGAGACATCGTCCAGGCGGCGGGATCGCCGCGTCGCTGCGCTCCTCGCAGTGGCAAACCGGGCACGCGTGAGACCCACGGACCTACTTGAACTGGACGAGCGCCGTCAGGCCGGACGCGTTCTGCAGCCCGCCCAGGGAGTGGGTATAAGGGTATTCCACCTGATCGCTACGGTAGGCTTCCACCAGCGGCGTGTCGAACAGCGGAACGTAGGGCAGGTCCTCCGCCACGAACGCTTGCATTTCAAACACCAGCTGTCGCGCCGCCTCGACGTCGGTCTCAGCCAGCAACTCGTCGGCCAGCCGGTCGAACTCCGGATTGTTGTAGCCGCCGGCGTTGTGCCCCTCCAGCCCTGAGTGCCGGCTGTGGAAGAACGACTCCAGGTAGTCCGGATACAGGCTCAGGCCCCAGCCCAGGATCCACATGTCGAAGTCCTGCTGGTCGAACACCTTTTCCACGATCAGATTGAAGCCGGTCAGATCCGCGTGCACCGGGATGCCAACCTCGTTCAGCCACCGCTCAATCCAGATGGCAAACGTCGACCGCAGCGGGTCGTAGCCAGGGCTGGGAGCCAGGATACTGATGGCCGGAATCGGCTGGCCATTGGGCATTTTCAGACCCTCGCCCCGCTGCTCCACGAACCTGCCATCCTCGCTCACCCTTGGCTCGGTTTCCCAGGTGAACCCCGCTCTCTTGAGCAACTCGATGACCTGGGTAATCCGTTCTCCCCGGGTCATACCCTTTCCGATCTGGGGAACATGGGGGTTGTACCATGCCTTATTGCCTTCGGGCACCATGGCGTACATGGGGAACGCCACACCCTGCAGCACGGTGCTCGACAGGAATTCCTTGTCGATCAGCGTCGCCACCGCCTGCCGGAAGGCCTGGTCGTCCATCGGCGCTTTGCGGAAGTTGAAGCCGAGGTACCGGACACCGTCCGAGGGATTCTCGATCACCGTCAGTCCGTCCTCGTCCTCCAACTGCTTCTGCAATCCCCGGGACAACCCCAGCGGATTGAGCATGAAATCGATGTCCCCTTTCTTCAGCGCCAGCACTGTGGCGTCCTGGCTCCCGTATATCGAGTAAATCGTGCTTTCCGCATACGGCCCCACCGTGTATTCCAGCGCCTTGTCGCCGGCGGCCTCGCCATAAGCCGCAAATTCGTAGGCGCCCGGCTTGGCCTCCGCGTAGGCGCCGCCGGTGTATTCGGTGACCACGGTGCCGCTGAAGAAATAGCGGGAGTTCTTTGCCTTCTCCGCGAACGCGCCGCGCTCCCACTTTTGGAACCCGAAGCCGCCTGCCGTGGGTTCATTCTCCGGCACGTGCGCGTACAGGGCCTTCTGCTGCTCGATGATCTCCGCCCCCTGCCTGGCCGCCGTCACTATCGGTTCCCAATAGCTCTTGGACATGATGGGCATGAACGCCAGCCCGAACTGCCAGCGCGCCAGTCCCGGCTTCTTCTTGAAGAATATCTTCAACCGATAGGGGTCCAGCGCCTCCGCATGATCGAAGAACTCCGGGTCGACCACCGACGGCCAGTTGCCCGACAGCTGCATTTCTGATGCGGTATGAGCGGTGAATGCGAAATCCTCGGCGGTGACGTCCCTACCGTCGCTCCACTGCACTCCCTCCTTGAGGTCAACCTCCGTGGTCCAGAAAATCTGCCCCCCGACGGTTTCTTCCTGCAGCGCCGAGGGGAAATCCGCGGCCAGCGAGGGCACCCAATCGAAACGCTGCGCTGAATACGTGAACAGCGTGGGCTTATCTCCACCCAGGACGTACAGGTTCCAGACGGTCCCGTCCGGCCCCAGGTAGGCCCAGTAGTTGGTGGTGGTCAGGTCGGCGGAGATGCCGATTTGATAGACATATTCGACATCATCGGCTTCTGCCTGTTGTTGCTGCTGGGGTTCCGCGGTCGCGGGAACTTCCGTCGCCGCAGCCGCGACCGGAGCCTCGGGCGTCGCCTCGGTGGTGGTCACCGCCGCTGAAGCACCTGCGGCGGCCGGGTCGGGAGTGGCGGTGACCACCACCTCTGTCACCACTTCCTTGGTGCATCCCACCAGCACAACCAGGGCCATTATCAGGCCGATGATCATCAATAATTTATTCGTATGAAGCATTAATTCCACCTCACATTGTGGCGCGAAATCTAACATGCCACACTCGATTCCCGCAAGAAAGTCTTCCGACGGTAGGGCCGTGCTAAAACCCCGCCGGGTCATGAGCATGCTTTTCCCGCGTGACTCTTGCCGTCACACGCCTGTTTGCAGTCGTTGCGAACGCGTTTCTTGTAGTTCGGATTTTGACTCGGCTATGGTCTCTCTGGCGGCGATTCCGATCGAGCTGGTCCCGCAGGCGTGCCTTCTAAAGATTGCCGGGAATTACGGCAGGTCTCGTCACTCTTCCCGTTGAATGAAATACTACGGGAGACGTACAGTGGCGACGACGGGTTCATTCTTTAGTTGAACCGACCTGACATCGCGGCGCTGTCCTGATCGAACACATGCACCAGACCGCGTCCGCCAACGTCTCGACAATCAGCATCGTGGTCGTGGGCGGTGTGTCATTGTTGTACCTGCTGACACGCCCTCACCTGACTGGGGAGCAGAAGTTTGTCGCCCCGATGGTGGGGTTGGCGGCGGGCGTGCCGATAGGCGACCTGCTGGCCATCGCCGTCGGGGTAACCGTCTTCGTGAAGATCTGCCCGTTCGGTTGTTCCTTCGACAAGGGGTCGACTTATTGGCTAATTGTTACCCCGTTATCTATTGCGACGGACGTTGCCGTCAAAGTAGCGTAGACCGTTGGCGACACAAAAGCGCAACAAGCGGCGGAATCGCCGGATGAGTAATGGCGCACTTCGTATCCCGCGGGACGCGTCTCGGAGCACCGATCCGGTTTTAGCGCGGCACTACCCTTCGAAGGTCCCGCACGGAAAACCCGACGGTACCTCTGACGGTTTGGTAGCTGTGACCGCCGAGCAGAAGCGGCGGCCAAAACCGTAACGCGCCGCTACGGACGCCACGCACTGCCATCGGCTCTAGGGCAGCATCCAAACTTGGCTTACCCGGTTCAACGTGGTCTATAATGCGCCACAATCTGCCTCGCGATCCCGTTGCCCCGGAGTCGGATATGGACGGCATCTACCTGGACTACAACGCCACCACTCCCATCGACCCCGCCGTCGCCGAGGCCATGCTGCCCTACGTGCACGGGCTCTTCGGCAACCCCTCCAGCGGCCACTCCTTCGGTCTCGCCGCTCGTCAGGGAGTCGACCGCGCCCGCCAGCAGGTTGCCAGTATGCTCGGTTGCCCGGAAGACGATCTCATCTTCACCAGCGGCGGCACCGAGGCCAACAACCACGCCATCAAGGGAGTTGCGGAAGCCTACCGTCACCGTGGCAACCACATCATCACCTCGGCGGTCGAACATCCGGCCGTGACCGAGGTCTGCCGCTATCTGGAGGCGCAAGGCATCCGCACCACCTACCTCCCCGTCGACGAACACGGTCTCGTCGACCCGAAGCAGGTCGAGGAGGCCATCACCCCCGAAACCCTCCTCGTCACCATCATGCACGCCAACAACGAGGTCGGCACGATCCAGCCCATTGCGGAGATCGCCGCAATCGCCCACCGCCACGGCGCTCTGGTGCACAGCGACTGCGCCCAGTCCATCGGCAAGATCCCCGTGAAGGTGGACGACCTCGGCATCGACCTCCTCTCCGTGGCCGGCCACAAGCTCTACGCCCCCAAGGGCATCGGTGCGTTGTACATCCGCCCCGGCGTCCAGCTGGAAAAGCTGATGCACGGCGCCAACCACGAGACCAACCGCCGCGCCGGCACCGAAAACATCATCCTGATGGCCGGTTTGGGCCAGGCCTGCGAGTTGATCGACCAGAATCTGACCGAATACGCCCGTCACATGGCTGACATGCGCGATCAACTCGAACGTGGCCTGCTCGATTCCTATGCCGACGCCCGCGTCAACGGCCACCCGAACCAACGGCTGCCCAACACCTCGAGCATCGGCTTCCGTAACCTTGAGGCCGACCGCATCCTGGCCAACCTGCCCACCGTGGCCGCCTCCGCCGGCGCCGCCTGCCACAGCGACCGGGTGGAGCTGTCCCACGTCCTCGAGGCAATGCGAGTTCCCGCCGACTACGCCATGGGCACCCTGCGCCTCTCCGTGGGCCGGTTCACCACCCATGAAGAAATCAACCGGGCGCTGGCCGAAATCACCGATGTGATCGCCAGCATGTCCCCCGTTCACGCCTCCGCCGACTGACCCGCACCAAGGAGAACCAGCATGACCACCCAGACCAACCCGGGCGCCCTCGACTCCGCCACCATGGCCGAATTCCAGGATGCCTTCGATTCCCAGCCCAACCACCAGCTCATGCAGAACGTCGTCACGCAGCACGACGTCAACGACGTCGCCCTGAACCGCAACATCGTCGCTGAGGCCACCCACAGCTTCTCCACCGTCCTCGACGACTGGGGCGTCACCAACCAGGCCCGCTCCGGCCGCTGCTGGATGTTCGCCGGTCTAAACCTGTTCCGCGCCGAGACCCGCAATGTCCTCAACGTCAAAGAGTTCGAGTTCAGCCAGAGCTACGTCATGTTCTGGGACAAGATGGAGCGCGCCAACTACATCCTTGAGGCCGTCATCGAGACCGCCGACCGCCCCATCGACGACCGCGTCGTGGCTTGGCTCCTGCAGCAGCCCCTTGGCGACGGCGGCCAGTGGGACATGTTCGTCAGCCTCGTCCGCAAGCACGGCGTTGTGCCCAAGACCGTCATGCCCGAGACCGAAAGCTCCGGCAACTCCATGCGCATGAACGCCGGTCTCAACTACCAGGTCCGCCAGGGCGCCCGCAACATCCGCCGCCTCTACGCCGATGAGGCCGGCTTGGACACTATGAGGGACGCCAAGCAGGAAGCCCTGCGGTCCGTCTACCAGATCCTCTGCATCCACCTGGGCAACCCGCCGGCCCAGTTCGACTGGCAGTGGAAGGACAAGGACGGCGAGTTCCGCCGCGACGGCGAGATGACGCCCCTCGAATTCGCCGAGAAGTACATCACCACCTCTATGGAGGATTACGTCTGCCTCGTCCACGACCCCCGGGGCTCCAGCCCGGCGGGCCGCACTTACACCGTCCAGTACCTCGGCAACGTCGTCGACGGCGCCCGCATCACCTACCTGAACGTCGACATCGACATCATGAAGGACATCGCCATGCGCATGCTCCAAGACGGTACGCCCGTCTGGATGGGCTGCGACACCGGCAAGCAGATGCATCGCGACAAGGGCCTGTGGGACGCCGAGCTCTTCGACTACGCCAGCGTCTACAACGCCGATTTCGAAATGGATAAGGCGGAACGGCTGGAGTACCACCAGACCGCCATGACCCACGCCATGCTCTTCACCGGCGTCGACGTGGTTGACGGCAAGCCCCGCCGCTGGCGCGTTGAGAACAGTTGGGACGACAAGGTCGGCCAAAAGGGCTTCTTCCTGATGAACGACTCCTGGTTCGCTGAGTACATGTTCGAGATCGCCGCGCCGAAGAGCTACCTGCCCCAGGAACTGCAGGACGCCCTCGACCTCGAGCCCATTGTTCTGCCGCCGTGGGACCCCATGGGCTCCCTGGCCTCCGCGTGAAGTCGCATCCAGTCGCAGACGGTAGGGGCGAATGATTATTCGCCCCTACGCTTTGCATCCGTCGTTTCAGCAGAAACTCCGCCGTGTGGGTTAGCGTTCCGGTTCGCTAACCTTCGTCGTGACCAGGTATAGCCACGGCGCGCCCAGCTCGAACGGCTCGAACTCCAGGCTGCCGTACGGCTGGTGCTCGCCGAACCCGGCCTCTTCCAGCATGGCAACCAATTCGCGGTAGGTGTACAGCCGTATCGACATATCCCGGACTTCTCGCTCCCCGTCTCGAATGAACGTCCAGGTCGATTCTAGCCTACCTCTTTCGTAGTCGAATCCCCGCTCTTCCAGCGCCAGCAGGTCTCCGACCTCCGTCCAGACCCGTGGCCCGTCGACTATGCCGTGCAGCAGCGTCTCCATCAGCGGCGTGTCCAGCGCCAGCCGGCCGCCCGGCTTCAGGCTCCGGGACACCGCCCTCAGGAAATCCAGGTTTCCGGTGTCGTCGAAATAGCCGAAGCTATTCCAGAAGCACACCGCTCCGTCGTACCCGCCGTTCTCCGGCAGGTCACGCATATCTCCATGCCGGAAATCGATCCGCAAGTCTCGCTCCTCGACCTCCTCCCGCGCGGTCGCCACCAACTCCGCGCTCTGATCGATTCCGGTCACGTCATATCCCCACGCCGCGAGCTCCAGCGCCAGCCTGCCCGCTCCGCACGGCACATCCAGCACCTTCGCCCTCCGCGGGAGCCCCAGCGCGCCGTGGATGAACCCCATCTCCGCCCGGGTCTGCTCCTCGTCCCGTCCCGACAGCACATACTCCAGGCACAGCCCTGAAAAGAACTCTGCCCACCAGCCGTTTTGATCGCGAACCGTCGTCACGCCCGAAGACCCATACCGTCAGCTCGCCAGCAGTTCCTTCAGCCGCGCGTCGATGAATCCGGTGTCTGCCGGGTTCCGACCCGGCCCGCCGCCCGTGTGCCCCCAGATCGTCTCGATGACCCGCAGCTCGGCGTTGGGCATCATGGATACCTCGATCTCGTTGTCCTCCGGCGGGAAGTACTGGTCCGTGCGCGACGGCATCACGAACGCCTTGGCCTTGATCGACCCCAGCGCCTTCGCGAAGTCACCGCCGTAAAGCGGGTTGTCGCTGATGTCCCCCGCCTGCCACGTGGCAACCATGGCCAGGATGTTGTTGGCGTCCTGCTGCAGGTATCGCCCTTCCCACGCGGTGATCAGGTAGTCCTCCAGTGAGGAGTGCCCGATCTCCAGGTACACCTTTTCCCGGTAGAACGCCTGCGACGGAGCCCATCCCGCGTACACCCGCGCCATCGCGCGCAGTCCCTTCGCCGGCGGGCTGTCGTACCAGCCGTTGTTCCACGCGTCGTCAGCGCACAGGGCAGCCTTCACCCCTTCTAGGAAAACGAAGTTGTGCCGCGCCGTGCGCGCTGAGCCGCACCACGGCGCGATCCGCTCCACCATGTCGGGATACAGCGCGCCCCAGTGGAACGTCTGCTGCGCCCCCATGGAGAACCCGCACACCAGCGCGATCCGCTCGACGCCGAACTGCTCGGTGACCAGCCGGCGCTGGAACCCGATGTTGTCGTAGTACGTCACCCTGGGATATCGCGCCCGCCCGTAGGGTTCCGGCGTGTTGCTGGGCGACGAAGACAGCCCGTTGCCGAACAGGTTGGGAATGATGATGAAGTACCGCGATGGGTCCAGTGCCATCCCCGGGCCGATCATCGGCTCGTTGGCCGGGTGCTGCGAACCGAAGAATGTCGGGAACACGATCACGTTGTCCTTCCGCGCGTTCAACTCGCCGTAGGTCTGGTACGCCAGCCGTGCTCCGCGCAGGCGCAGGCCGCACTGCAGGTCAACGTCTCCCAGTTCAAAAACCTTGTGGTCGCTCATATCCCATCCTCATCGGGGTTGAATACTGGCCCGAAAACCAATACGCTGCGCCCAAGTCTAACAGCGCGGAGGTTGATCATGCTGAACAAAGTGCATCACGTAACCTATGTCGTGGAAAACGTGGACGACATGGCCGCCTACATCGAACGCAATTTCTCCCTCACACCCATCCGCAGCGACGAGTTCACCGAACGCGGCTTCAAGTCCATCCTCTACCAGATCGGCGACACCCTGGTCGACTTCTTCCAGCCCCTGCGCGACGACACGCCCACGGCCCGCCAGCTCCGCGAGACCGGACCCGGCGTCATGCACGTGGCCTGGGGCGTGGACGGCATCGGCCAACTGTTCAACGACCTGCAGGCCAACGGTAACGACATGCGCGGCGACGGTCCGTCCGCCAGCCCCTTCGGCTACCTCACCGCCAGCATCGAGCCGGCCAGCTCCCACGGGATTTACTTCCAGCTCGCCGAAGGAGAACACAGCTAGCCCAGGAGAACACAGCTAACCATGCAATACGCTCAACTTGGCCGCACCCGCCTCACCGTATCCCGGGCCGGCTTCGGCGGCGGTGGTATCGGCCAGGTCTGGGGGGCCACCGACGAGGACGAGGCCATCGCCTCCGTCCATCGGGCGCTGGATCTGGGCATCACCTTCTTCGACGTTGCCCCGTCCTACGGCGACGGCAAGGCCGAGGAAGCCCTGGGCAAAGCGCTGGAGGGTCGCACCGAGCCGGTGGTGGTTGCCACCAAGGTTCGGCTCCGCGCCGACGAGATGGACGACGTGGCCGGCGCAGTCCAACGCTCGGTGGAAACCAGCCTTCAGCGGCTGCGCCGCGACTCGGTGGACGTGCTGCACGTGCACAACCGGTTCACCGAGCATCGCGGCGCGGCGCTGGACTCGCTATCAGCGGACGATGTGCTCGGCCCGGTGCTCGATGCTTACCGGGCCGTCCAGCAGGCGGGCAAGACCCGTTTCATCGGCCTGTCGGCAATGGACCATCACGTGCCCACCATGCACCGCATCCTGGAGGCCAACGAGTACGACACCGTCCTGGCCTACTACAACCTGCTGAACCGCACAGCCCAGGAGCCGCCACCGCCGGGCTTCAGCCAGCACGACAACGGGCAGATCATCCCGCTGGCGCGCAGCTTGGACATGGGCGTCATCGGCATCCGGTCCCACGCCGCCGGCGCGCTCACCGACGCCCTCGACCGGCCGCCACGGCCCGGCGACGGGTTGATGCAGAAAGACCTGGCCAGCGTGCGCAAGCTCGGGTTCCTGCTCGACGGCCCCATCCGGACCCTGTCACAGGCCGCCATGGTCTTCTGCCTCATGAACCCCGACATCCACAGCACCGTCCCCGGCGTCAAGAACCGCGCCGAGGCCGAAGAGACCGCCGCCTGCGTCGACCTGCCCCCCATCCCGCCGGAACACCTGGCCCGGCTGCAGCAGCTATACGAAAACGACTTCCGGGACTGAGGTTCCTGTGGGTCTCATTTCAGCACAGTCAAACCTGATCCTGCTCTGAAATGGCAACACCACTCGCCACGGCCCGATCTGTACCGTGAAACCATCACATCCGATCAGTAACGCCTTGTAGGTCTGGCCGGAAAGCCATTGGCCGGGTTTAGCACTACACTCAGCTGACGTATTACAGTCGTATACGGCGTGAAAGGTGCATACGCCACGTGTCAAGAACCCATTGTTCTGACGCGTACCCACTTGTGCCCAAAATGTCATTGCGATCCAAGAGCGGCAATCTCGTTGGCAAAGGAGATGTCGTCAAGGCGGCGGGATTGCCACGTCGCTTGGCTCCTTGCAATGGCAAACTGGGTACGCGTGAGCACATTATTACATCGATAATCGACGTCAAGAAAACAACCGCGTGGGGAGAATCGGGGTTCCCGGCCGGATTTTCAGTACTGTTTCATCATCGTCCCACCGCACCGGCCGGTTGACTTGGAGTAACACCCTACCTCCTCCCTGGCCCAGGCTGCTGCCCGGATACTCCTTTCTCTTTTCCCCGAAGTGTCGGTCACCCGATTCCGCCACCCTTTTGTTCTGGCCCGCCCAGCACCTGCAGAATCCTTGCCACCGCGTCTTAATCAACCAGACCACGGCCTCATCATGGGCCGGTCCAGACCTCCACTTCCTTACGGCATTCTTCCGGCTCTTCGCGCACCGTCCGTCCGTAAGTGGACCGGCCGTCGGGTGTAAATGCTAGCCCCAGGGAATACTGGCAAACCCCATCTATCCTCTCGCCGTTCAATATGATCCTTGGCGCCGCCCTCACGTCGACCGGCCCGCGCCGGCTCTCCGGGCTGCTTTCGTCCCACATCACATAGTCGGGCTTACCAGACTGCCCCGACAACCAATGCGCCGCCATGAACAGAAACCCCGCCAATACTATGAGGAGGGCGAGGCATCCGAACACCGACGCGATCAGGACGATGGGCGCCCGCCGTTTATCCATTGCCTTCCCCGCTATCCCTCCCAGGGCAGCTGGGCGAGGATATCGCAGGACTTATCCTGTTACTTGTTTCAGTATGTGGCATGGATCTCCATGATGAATTCGCAATTCTCGTGGTCCTGCCAAACCGTCTTGGTGCGCGACCCGGAAGTCCCTGGGGAACTGGCTAGCCCGAATGAGAGCGTGCAACCTTGCGCCGATTTGTCCCCCCGAATCACCACGCGGGGAGAATTGCGCTGTTCGCTGTCCGCGAAAAGGCTGAAGGGGAAAACGTTGTCCCAATTGGTGACCTGACCCGTACCCGCCGTCCCCACAAAGGCGTAAATCCCGATGTACATCACGGCGGCCACCACGAGACAGAGCGCTGCGCCCCCGATCACGGTGCCAATAATCGCGGCTGCATAGCCGACTCTGCCCCACATACCCACGGGCTCCGTCTCTTTTTGTGCTGGGTTGCGCCGGGATCACGCTACCTGAATTGTAGCATCACCCCCGGAAGCCCCCCTCTTGACCGCGCTGTCGCGTGCCCCAGGAAAGCTGGCCGGAACCCCAGTTGATTTGGCCGGGGTTACACTCCGGGGCATCCGAATTAGCTCAGGGAGCCGGGCAATGCAGGGCAACCCTTCGGACCAAAGGGGCCTTTGGGAGGCGGATCGGTTGTCTCTGCACTACTCGGGCCAGGACGCCATCAGCGGTTTGCTGTCCGCACCGCGGGACCAGCCGTCAAGCGATCATGATTGCGCCGAGATCTACTGTCCGGCCAAAGGCAGCAAAGGACGGCGGGTAAAGATATCCGCACATTCGTAGTACGATTTATTCCTCTGGTGGCTTTCGTACAGAATGCTTGTGCACACTATGTATTCAATATTTGCACGCATACTTTTGGCACTGTATCGTACCGGGAATTTTCGGATGCTTTATCCAAGGTATCTTGCCCGAGTGTGCATCCAGCGTTTGACTGCGGGACGGTGAACCATGGCGTATGACTCCAACTGGCTCTATTACGACGCTGACGTTCGACGCCGGAGCCGCCGAAAATGGCCATGGGTGTTGGTGGCGCTCCTCCTGGCCGCTTTAGCCGCCCTGTTGGTCGCGGCCTTTATGATTCCTGACGCTGAGCTCGACCTCCAGGCTGGTCAGCCGGTAGCGATCCAGGAAGCCTTACCGGCGCTGCTTACCGACAACGTCACCGTCATCTACGTCGTGGACAACTCAGACAGCATGGAAACGAATTTGGCCCCGTTGCACGAGGCCCTGGTAAACGTGGCTACTAAACACACCGATAACAGCGAGATCGGCATGATGCGCTTTGGCAGTTACCACAATGTGCTGTTCGACATCTCAGATCCGACCAACATCGCTTGGGAAGCCGCCATTCCCACCCTCGCTGCGAACGGCGGCAAGACCAATATGTACAGCGCCCTGATTAGCGCTGTCGACATGATGCCGGCCAATCCTACTTGCACCGAACATAGTCGTTGGATTTTCTTCTCGGAAACCATCTGCCGTGACCAACGCATCGTATTGATGTCCGATGGCATGGCCACCGACCCTCAATACATTGAGGAAGCACTGAACGCCCTGCTGACCACCTCGATTCCAGTCGACACGATCGCGTTCGGCATAGACGCTGATCGGAAAACCCTGGAAGCCATTTCGGGAGCCACTGGCGGACGATTCATCACTGCAAAATAGTCAGCCAACCTAAGTCTCGTGCCGCCGTGAAACAGTCCCGCAGATTCCAATTCTGCCCCACGTCCGGCTTACCTTTCTGTAGTCATCTACAGGAACTGTGCCAGCCGGACCGGCACGATTCTCATCATGCCGGCGGCTGGTATCCCTGCGACCTTACCGGCAGCAAGTCTTTAGTCTCCGCAGCCGCATCCTGTCTAACGCCTGCGTAAGCATCACAGCGCCAGCGCGTAGCACGCCCGCCGCGGGTCCGCTCCCGTGCTCATCGAACCCGTCTCTGGGTCCCGCACCGACACTGTCGCGCCCAGCCCGCAGTTGGCTGTGCGGTAAATCTTGTGGCCCAACGCCTTCAGCGCGCCCACGGTCGAATCGGCGAACCCCTCTTCCAGGTCCAACTGCCCCGGGTAGTACACGTGCGGGTAGAAGGAGTTCACGTTGCTGGACGTGGCGAACCGTGGCGCTTCCACCGCCTGTTGCGGATCCATCCCGAACACCAGCGAGTTCAGAATCAGTTGCAGGTTGCCCTGCACTTGGTTGTCGCCGCCTGGGCACCCGAAGGTCATAGCGGGCTTCCCGTCCCTGGCGACGATGTAGTTCACCAGCGTCGTCCGCGGCCGCTTGCCCGGCTCCACCACGTTCGGGTGACCCGGTTCGCAGTTGAACATCTCGATGCGCGTGCTCAGGCAGGCGCCCAGCTCGGGGAAGAAGACCGACTTGGAGAACGACCCGCCGCTGATGGTGCCACACACCAGGTTGCCGTGCCGGTCCAGCACCGAAACGTGCGTGGTCCCGTCGTCCGCCGACGTGTCGGGGCCAAGGGCTTGGGCCATGACTTGCGCGGCGGTGCGCCCCGTCTTCTTGGAGAACCGCCACGGATCGCCCGCCGGTCGCTGCTCCGGATACGCGCCTTCGGGATCGATCTCCTCCGCCCGTATGGCGGCGTACTCCTTGGACAGCAACCCGTCGATCGGCACCGTCGCGAAATCCGGATCCCCGTAGAAGGCCTCCCGGTCGCCGAAGCAGAGCTTCAACGCCTCCGCCACCGTGTGTATGTAGGCCGGGCTGTTGTGCCCCATCGCCTTGAGGTCGAAGTTCTCCAGGATGTTCAGCGCCTGCATCAGCATCGGCCCCTGAGTCCACGAGTCCTGCCCCCAGACCTCGTAGCCCTGGAAGGTCGTGCTCACCGGCTCCCCGAACTGCGACCGGTATCCCGCCAGGTCCTCCAGCGACAGGATGCCGCCCACCTTCCGCGTCTCCTCGACGATCAACTCCGCGATGGGTCCCTCGTAGAAGGCGTCCCTCGCCGCCTGCAGGCTCTCCTTTCTGGAACCCGACGCCTTGAGCGATGCGTCCCGCATGGTTTTCAACGTGTTTGCCAGCCCCGGCTGCCGCATCAGCGCCCCCGGAGCCGGCACCTCCCGGTCCTCGTAGAACACCTCCCAGCCGCCCGGAGGGAAGTTGTCGAACTGTTCCTGACCGCTCTGGGACCTCAACCGCTCCAGCATGTACTCGTAGTGCGGTATCCCATCCTCGGCGTAGCTGATCGCCGGCGCGATTACCTCCGCCAGCGACATCGTGCCGTACCGTTCCAGCATGTTGATGAACGCGTCCACGATCCCCGGCTGGGTGAACGAAAGCGGTGCATCCATCCCCGGTCCCGTCGGGATCCGCTCGTGCCCCCGCGATCGGTAGAACTCCGCCGTCGCCGCTCCCGGCGCGCCCCCTTGCCCGCTCAGCGACACCAGATCTCCGCTGTCCGAGTCGTACAGCATGAACACCCCTTCCGCCGCCAGCGAGTACGACGCGATCGGCTCCACCACCGCCGCCGCCAGGCTGGCCGCCACCATGGCGTCGAACGCGTTGCCGCCGGCCAGCAGTATCCGCATTCCGGCCATCGAGGTCAGGTAGTGCCCTGACGAAATCACGCCCTCATTGGAGCGGATTACCGGTCGCCCCGATTCGGGCAGGTTGACGTCGCCCTGTTCCAGGTTCTGGATCGTCTGCTGGATGGCCATATTTACTCCTCGTTCCGCGTGGACCTACTCACGTTCAAACTGTCATTGCGAGCGCCCCGTACCTTGTCATTGCGAGGCGCGTAGCGCCCACGCGTACCCACTGGCGTTCAAATTGTCATTGCGAGCGCTCTGTGCCTTGTCATTGCGAGCGAAGCGTGGCAATCTCGCCGGCAGTGGTGCTGGTTGCAGCAAACCTGCTCCCCTCCCGGGGCGTCGTATCTCCGCTAGATTGTACCGCTCGCGTCCAGCCCCAGGAGTACCCGTGCGTACTCCTGACCGCCCAAGTCCATTATCAGCGTGTCCCGGTGAGCCACGGCGTGGGCGTCCCGGTGAAACCGCTGCAACGGGACCGAGTCGAAAAGCCCGTGCCCGCCGCTGATGTCAAACAGCCGGTTCACGGCCTGCAGGCACAGCTGGGTAACATACGCCTTGTCCCGCCGGTACTTCGCCCGCTCCAGCGTCGTGAACCCCTCTCCAGCTTCCGCCCGGTCCAACGCCTCGCGCACGTCCCGATCCATCAGCGCCTTTCCCGCGTCGATCTCTGCCGCAGCCTGGGAAACGCGAATGTGCACCGCTGGCGAGTCCGCCGACTTCGCCGCGCCCGCCGTTCCGACCGTCTTGGCGATGAACTCGTCCAGCATTCCCTGGGCGATGCCCAGCATCGGGGCCACCAGGTCCCAGCCCAGCAGTACCGGTATGGGCAACCGGTACCGGCTCTGACGGTGGAACTCCCACCCGCTCCAGTCGCCGTCGCCCGCCGTGCTAACGTTCAGGATCCGGTGCGACGGCACAAACGCGTCGCGCACCTCGATGTCCTTGCTCCCGCTTCCCCGCAATCCCGACACGAACCACGTGTCCACGATTTCGTATTGGCCGCGCGGCACCAGCGCCCAGTTCCGCGCGCCGATCCCCGGCACTCCCAGCATCAGCCAGCTTGCCGCGTCGCACCCGCTGGAAAACTCCCACCTTCCCGTCAGCCGGTAACCGCCGTCCACGGGCGTGCAGGTGGACCGACCCACGTTCAGCGAGCTGGAGCAAAGTGCGTCCGGGTCCGACCCGAACACCTCCTCCTGCGCCTGGAACGGCCAGTATCCCACCAGCCACGCGTGCGCCGTCCACAATCCGTAGCACCACGCCGTGGCCGGACATGCACGTCCTAGCTCTGCCGCCACGTCCAGCATCAGCGCGTAGTCCGCGTCCAGGCCGCCGTAACGCTTGGGCACCCCGATGCGATACAACCCCGACGCCAGCAGGTCGCTTATGGTGTCCTCAGGCAGTCGCCGCAGTTCCTCCGCGCGGGCCGCCCGCGCCCGAAGCGTAGGCAGCATCGCCTCCGCACGTCGTATCAGCTCGGAGGCGGTCAGGGTTGCGCGGGCGTTTCGTTGCTTCGCCGTCACTTGTCTTCTCGGGGGAGCCTGCGCGCCTCTCTGCCGTGGAACTAGCCGTGGGATAGCCATCGAGGCTCGCCGCCAGCCTATCATGTACCTGCCAGACGCCGCCAACCCCTTCTACGGGCATGGCCCGCCGTCGCGCTATGTTATCATCCGGCACTCTAAGTGCCGGCGGCCAGGGGGAAGCCGAGTGACAACAGGCCAAGCGATTTCCTGCGGATGTACGTGCTGAGCGTGCGCGCGGTCCGTTGTCTTGTCAGTGGGTGGACTCGCCGCCCGGATCCGGCATGAGAGTAGCGGCGACTCTGCATCGCGCTTCTTCCCCTCTGGGTATCTTCCGGAACCGCGATTTCGCCTTCGTCTGGGCCTCCACTACCCTGGTCGGCATGGGCACGCAGATGGAGTCTGCTGTCCTGGGCTGGTTCGTCCTTACGCTCACCGATTCGCCGTTCTTGGTTGGTGCCATCGCCGCGGCGCGCATGGCCCTGAACTTCCTGGCGTTGTTTGCCGGCGCCTTGGCCGACCGATTGCCCCGCAATCGCCTGTTGGTTTCCGTGGAAATCATCATGGGACTAATGGGCACCTTGATGTTGGTCCTGATCCTGACCGATTTGTTGGAGGTGTGGCACATCTTCGCCATCACTTTGGTGATGGGAGTGATCCGTCTCTGCCAGATGCCGGTCGCCCAATCACTGGTGGCAGACACCCTGCGCACTGACCAACTCGGACATGGCGCCGCGTTCAATACCGTCGCCATGAACATCGCCATGCTATGCGGCCCCGTTATCGGTGGGTTTTTGTTCAAAGGATTTGGCCCCCAGGGGGCCTACATCGCGATCGCGTCCCTTTACCTGTGCGCCGGCATCGTGGCCTTGGGAATACGCACCCCGGTCTCGGTTCGAAGCAGGGCGCCCGAGCGCGTCATGAGCACCGTCATCGGGGGCCTGCGCTACGTCGCCGGCAACCAGGTGCTCTGGGCGGTACTGGCCGTTGCGGTCATCATCAACCTGGCCGGCTGGACCGTGCACACCGGCTTGGCGCCCATCTTCGCCCGTGACGTGTTGGGCAGCGACTCCGCCGGTTTGGGGCTGCTGCTGTTCGCCTTCGGCAGCGGAGCCCTCAGCGGATCACTGGGTTTCACCATGCTGCCGAGCCTGCGCCGCCCCGGTTTGTTGCTCATCTTTGCGGTGCTGGCCTGGCACGGCTCCATTCTCCTGTTTTCGCTTTCGACGTCCTTTTACTTGTCTATGGCGATCTTCGTCCTGGTGGGAATGTCCTTCGCGTCCACCCAGGTGCTGATCCTGACCCTTCTGCTGCGGACCACCGAGCAGCAGTACCGGGGCCGCGTGATGAGCCTTCGCTCATTCGCCATCCTGGCCTACAGTTTCGGCAGCGTGGGAGCCGGCGCCATAGCCGGCTATTGGGGAGCCCCCGGCGCGGCCCAGGTTGTGGGCATCACCGGCATCGCGTTGGTCGCGGTGTTGGCCCTGTTGGCTCCCCAGCTGCGCCGCGCCTAACACCCCGCTGTCCCATTCGCGGCGAACGCGGCTGCTTCAACCACCGCGGTCCGTTGCCGTGCCGAGGCGTCACGCCCGGGTTGCATTACCGCCCGCCAACCGGCTGTCTCTCGATTTCCTGGCGGTCATCAACTTCGTCACCGCGCGTATCCTGCCGGCTCCAGCGTCGTTAGCGTTGAGACGCGGGAAAAACGCCGACCCAACCCGGCGGGTCCAGGCCAGGGCGCGCCAGTACGCTGATTTTGTCGGCACGGATTCCGGTGCAGCGGCCATTCCAGCGTCGTGTTTCCCGATCCGGTAGAGCGCGGAAATCAGGACCCCGCCGACCACCAGCACGACGTAGAAAAATGTGGCCAGCCCGTGCCAGAGGTAGCCACGGTTCAGCCTATCCAGCGCCTCTTCCTGCGGATAGCCCAGTTGGCTGAAGTCAATCTCCCACGAAGTCCACCAATTGTGGTCTGGGAAAACCGAAGGCGTATTCGGCGACAGGTACGTTGCCGCCACCACGGACGCTCCCACCGTACCCATCACCGCCATCACCGCCACCGTGGTTCCCAGCGCGAACCGGCGGTCGCGTGCGTTGGGCCGCACCGCAGGATCCCGCAGGACCAACAGGACAACGAACACCCCGGCTAGCGGAGGCAGCACGATTACCAGTTGAATCCACAGCGCAATATTGGAGATGACTACTATGGACGCGTACGCGAACAGCGAGGGCGGCAAGGTAACGGCTACCGCCCGGCGCAGCGCATTGCTGCGGCTTTGATCGCCCGAGTACTGCCATTGCCGGAGCAGGTGAAAAGCCAACCCGGCGACTGAGGCCAGCGCAAGGTTGACCTCCAGCGCCAGCAGATACGGGATATGCGTGCCCGCGTAATCGCCCAACGTATAGAACCCGTAGGGGTCCATTCGAGTAATCGCGGATTGCAGCAGGAATGTGCTCACCAAAAAGAACACGGTAGTGCTGTAGAACTCGCCCAGGTCATCCGGGCGACGCCGGTGCAACAACCCTTGCCCCGCCACCAGGCACATGGCCATCAACACATACGCCAGCGGCATCCAGGTGTTGTTCCATCCGAACGCAGCCAACGCGTACCCGGCCACGACCAAACATACTCCGGTAAGGACCCACTTGAAGGACAAATACCGGATTATGCTTCCGATGTCGGGGACTAGGGTGTCCGAGCTCAGGTTGCTGCCGGACTGGTCGTTGCCGGGAGACGTTGCGTCCGCACCAGCTAATATGGGTTGCCGTTGTGGCTCCAGGTAAGCGTCCTCACCGTCTTCGGTTTCCGACCAATCGGCAAGTTCATGCACCCTATCCAGGACGCCGCTCTCGTGAAACCCCGCCAGGGTCATCAGACCCTCCACTTCAATGGGAGCGAGGTTGAGGGCGTTTCCAAAATGCTGCAGTCGCTCCTCTGTGGGGAGCGTAGAGCCCGACTCCCACCTGGACACCGTTACGTGGCTGTACCGCTCGGTGTACTGGCTATTTACCTCGGACATGCGCCGTAGGAGCCCGGCTTGGGTCAACCCGTACCTGCCATCTCCCAGGGGGATAGTTTCCCGGTAGGCGCGCATTAACAAGCCCACCTGTACGGCTCTGGACCATTTCGCTTCGCGTTCCGAGATCACGGTTTTCCTGCAAACGTATCGACGAGTCACGCTACGGGACTGCCGCACGTACACCTCTCAATTATCGCGGGTCATAATAGTGGTGGCAAGTAATTGATGGAGAGTGCAGCCTTTCCCAACTGGCGGTCAATTTCCACACGATGAAACTTACGGTCAAAATCCGTTTCCCTTCCAACAGCGTATGCTGTGCGTATTGGCTATCTATCTATTCGACAACGTATCTATATTCATTTTGCATGCTAGTGCGCTAACCCAAATGACCCCATGGGCACTGGAATGGCCAATACGCCGCATAAGATCCACGGGCGTTCACACGCTTGAGCGTTGTGACATAAGGATACCTTGATGGATACCACATCAAACTTGGTGAGAATGGGCGTGCTCTCTGTTTCTCTCGTCTGCTCCGTCGCCCTGGGCATGGCCTGCGCCGGCGATACGGGATCCAACGGTGAAGGGGGTGAACCGTCCAACGGTAGCCAGCGGCAGGCATCCCTGAGCGGCACCGTCTCCTATCACGAACGGTTGGCCCTCTCCCCCGATGCCGTCCTCACCGTCGAGCTGCAGGACACCAGCTATGCCGATGCCCCGTCGCGCGTGATTGCCAGTCAGACCATATCCGGTCCCGGCCAGGTCCCAATCGAGTTTGACGTGGCATACGACCCTGGGGACATCGACTCCAATAACCGCTACTCCGTGACCGCTCGCATCGTGGAATCGGACGGCCGTCTCGCCTTCATCAACGATACCGCCTACGAGGTGCTGACCCGCGCCAACCCTAACCGCGTCGAAATGCTCCTGGTCCTGGTGGAGCCGCCCCCCGACCTCATTGATGCAGGAGATGACTCCGGGGCAGACTGGCGCCAATGGCAGGAGGTTCCGGCGCGCGTGATTTGGGCCAACCTCATTCCCAACGAGCCGGTGCACTTGCTGCGAATCGCCTATTACCAGTCAACCATGGAAAACTGCGCCCGCCCCGGTAACCAGAAGCTCACCCTGGACGACCGCGATATCATCCTCCGGCTCACGCTGATGCAGCCGCCCGAGACGCCCTGGGCCGCCCCCTGCCACGATGAGGTCGTCGAGCTGGATACCGTCCACCACATCGGTACGCGTTTGACATCGGGCCAACAGTATCGCGTGATCGTGAACGACATTGAGACGACCACCTTCACTCTGCCCAAATCAGGCCTGCGGGATACGGTCCTCGCTCAATCGCCAATCGAAAGCGCGGAAGTGCTCTCATCAGAAACCCTGCCGCTTCAATATCATCTGCGAGTCGTGTCGGGTTTGCCCAGGGGAAGCGGATGTTCCCAGTCCAACGGCTACGAAATCCGGCGAATGTCTCCCAACGAGATAGGCGTGTCCATCACCCACCACGAGGTCTCCGACCCGTTCGTCGCGTGCACCGCGGACTTTCCAATTATAGAAACCATCGTGCCGTTGGGTTCCGATTTCGAACCCGGCACGGAATATGGCGTCGAGGTTAACGAGGACACCTCGGTGACGTTTGTGGCCCGATAGCGAAGCCGGCGGACCGTCCTGGGCATCCCAAACGCTGACGCCTACCCACCTGCGTCCAATCTGTCGTTGCGAGCGCCCTTTTCCTTGTCGTTGCGAGCGAAGCGCGGCAATCTCGTCGCCTGGGCGACGTCTCCTCCGCCAACGAGATTTCCTCGTCAGCTTCTGTCCGCGCATTGAAAAACCGGGTACGCGTGAAGTCCCAAACGGAAGAGTGGTCGCAATGCATGAGCTGCGACCACTCTGGCCTGTATTCGTTCTAGTCCGCTGCGGCCGGCGCCATCGCCGCGTCGGAATTGGCGGCCAGCGCATTGTTGAACACCCGCCGTTCCGCGCGCTCGGTCTCCCGTGCGAAGCGCACCAGCAACACCAGCGAGGATGCGATCAGCACCGTCACTCCAACCACCAGCAGGGCATCGGCGTAGCTCAAGTTCTCCGCACGGATCAGGAACCCGAACGCCACTGCTTCCGCGTTTCCTCCCGCTCCCACGATCCCAGCGACCGATCCCAGCGCCCGGCGATTTATGAACGGTACCACCGAAAAGGCCGCGACTTGCGCCATCTTTACGAACAGGCTGAAGACCACCATTGCGCTTACTGCCAGGAAGAGCGTCGCCATCTGTGAGAAGAGGATCAGCGTAACGCCTTCCAGGAGCAGGACGCCGCCGAGGAACATCACCCGACCCTTCAATCCAAACTTGATGCCGGCCTTGTCGCTGAACACACCGCCGAGCGTCCTGGCGAATATGTTCATCAGCCCGAACATGCCTGCTATCAGGCCGGCGGCTGCCAGACTCAGTCCGAAGTGGTCGAAGTAGTAAAGAGCCGCTATGTTATTGATGGTCAACTCTACGCCGAAGCAGGCGCCATACATGATGAACAGCGCCCAGACCCGGCAGTCCCGGGCCGCCTCCCAGAATGAACCCTTCACATGGGCCGCAGACGGCATCGTCCCCTGGGCGCGCAGGTCCTTATAGTTGCCCGCCGGCGAGTCCTGCGTAAGGAAGTAGTAGGCGAATCCCATCAGCAATAACGCTGCGCCCGGTATCACCATCGCAATACGCCAGCCGAAAACCTCGCCCACGCCGAACATCAGCAGGCCCGAGAACACCAGGGGCATGGCGATTTGCGTCACGCCGCCGCCGAGGTTTCCCCAACCGGCGGTGGTCGCGTTGGCGGTGCCAACCACGTTGGGCGCGAACATCACCGACGTGTGGTATTGCGTGATCACAAAGGACGCGCCAATGACGCCGATCGCCAGCCGGAACAGCAGGAAAGATTCGTAGCTCTGCGCCAACCCGATGCACATCACGGGGATCGAGCCCACTACGAGCAGACCGCTATAGGCCAGGCGCGGGCCGATGCGGTCGCACAACCACCCGAATACCAGGCGAGCCCCGATGGTTATCGCCACGGAGGCAATGATGGTGTTGCCGATCTGCGCCTTGGAGAGCAGGAGGTCCTCTCGCACCACCGCCATCAGCGGCGCAATGCCGAACCATCCGAAGAAGCAAAGGAAAAACGCGAACCAGGTCAGGTGGAACGTTCGCATCTGAGGCGTGGCCAAGCTGAACAGGTTTATCCGTGTGGCTTTCGCGCTTTCTAAAGCAGCTCCCAGGGTGCTCATTTCCTCAACTCCATTGGGGATTTTGCTTGCCGGCTCGGTGACGCAATCTGCGTTTCACCTGCCCGGCTGATTTCAGTCGGTCAGCGCGTTCGGGTTGTTCCTCATCGATAGGGGATCGCCTCGGCAACAGGCTCGGACGCGGCGATAGCCCTCTCGGACTGCCACGTGGCAACTTCCGTAGATACTCCACCCCTCGCGAACGTCGCGCCAATCTCCTCCCCGCTTGCGTCTCCCCAAATTTCAACCAACAGTGACGCCAGAGCCGCATCTACTGCCGCGTCGGCGGCTCCGTCCGACAGCGCCGCAATCACCGCGGCCACGCTCTTCAGCTTCATCGCCTTGATGGCCCCGGTCAGCTCCGGCTTTGTGAGCGCTATGCTCGACACGTAGTGGTCGTCGGAACCGTCGCCCGCCGATATCGTTTCTCCGGCCAGCTCTAGGACCGCCTGCACCTGCTCTTTGCAGGAACCGCAGCCGCTTCCCGCGCGGGTCACCGCGCACACCTCTTGCATGGTGCGGTTGCCGGAGTTCGCCGCGGCTAGGATCTTGCCCTTGGTCACGCCGTTGCACCCGCATATCTGCGCGTCGTCGGGCAGATCCTCCACGTTGGCCGCCGTGCTCCCGATGCCCGAACTCCCGATGTCTATCAGGGGAAACAGCAGTTCCGAGCGGTTCTCAGGCAGCGGTTCCTGCCGGTCGAACGCCTGCAGTACGCGCGGCACTGTCAGCCCGTCGCCCAGCAGGATGGCTCCCTTGACCTTGCCCTCCCGCACGATAACTTTTTGTACACATTCCGGTTGGGCTCGACGTACGTGACCACCTCGTCGCCCGCTTCCAGCGGATCCTTGTCGCCGGCCACCGCCAGCTCAACGCCCATCACCTTCAACTTGGTTGAGATCCGCGAACCCGCGTAAATCGCCTCCGCGTTCCGACCGGTGAGCCTCTCGGCCAGAACCTTGGCCTGCTCCCAAACCGGGGCAACCAGCCCATACACCTAGCTGCGGTGTTCCGCGTATTCGCCAATGGCGTAGATGTCCTGGTCGTTCCGGCAGGCCATTCTGTCGTTCACCAGGATGCCCCGCCGCACGTGCAGACCGGCCATGCGCGCCAGGTCCACGTTGGGCCGGACGCCGGCGGAAACGACGACCATGTCGCGATCCAGCGTTTCGCCGTCCTTGAACTCCAACCCGGTGACCTTGCCGTCGCCCATCACCGTCGTCGTCAGTTTCTCCAGGTGGAACGCACCCCCAGCTCTTCCAGGCTTTGCTTCAGAAACTGGCCCGACATGGAATCGAGCTGGGTTTCCATCAGCCACCCCATCAGGTGGATCACGTCAACCTTCATCCCCCGGTTCATCAGCCCTTTCGCCGCCTCCAACCCGAGCAGGCCTCCTCCGATGACCGCCGCCCTTTTGACGTCGGCGGCGTACTCGATGATCTCGGTGCAGTCGTCCAGGGTACGGAAGACGAACGCACCGGGCGTGTACGACCCGTCCTCTTCGTACAGCCCGTCCATCGGAGGGACGAACGCGCTGCTACCCGTGGCGATCACCAGTTTGTCGTAGGGGATCAGCACTCCGCCAGATCCGTAGGCCATCTTTCCCTTGCGGTCCACGCCGATCACCCGGACGCCGGCGTGCAGTTCTACCCCGTTCTCTTCATACCAACCGAGAGGGTTGATGAAGATGTCATCGGGATGGTGGGAACCGGACAGCACGCTGGACAGCAGAATGCGGTTGTAGTTTCCGCACGTCTCTTCGCCCACCACCGTGATGTCGTAGAGGTCCCGCCCGCCCAGCGACACCGTCTCTTCCACGAAACGGGCGCCGGCCATGCCGTTACCGATAACCACCAGTTTCTGCTTTTCGGTCATGGGATCATTCACCTCTGTCGTCTGGTGCCGCGTCGCCCGGGCCCACGTCGCATGGAGCCCCTTCGCGTGAAGCCCCGTAGTTTGAAGTCGAGGTTGTCTCAATGCGCACCGCGCAAACTTTGAACTCCGGCATCCGGCTGGTGGGGTCCAACGCCGGATTGGTGAGCCGGTTGGCGGCCTGCATGCCGCCCCAGTGGAACGGAACGAACACCGTGTCTTCGCGGATGCTGCGTGTAACCTTTACCTTGAACTCGGCCGCTCCTCGCCGGGTGGCCAGGGTTACGTCTCCACCGTCCTCAAGCAGGTAACGACTCGCCGTCGCCGGATGTATCTCCGCCAGCGGCGCCGGCGTCATGCTCATCAGCTATTCGATCCGCCGCGTTTGCGTCCCCGACTGGTACTGGGCCAGATTGCGCCCGGTGGTCAGGTAGAGGGGGAAGTCGTCGTCCGGTTCCTCGTTCGCCGCCGCGTGCCGCACCGCGAGGAATTTCGCCCGGCCGTTGGCGGTGGGGAACCCGTCGACGAACATGCGCGGCGTGCCCGCGTGGTCGGCGTCAGGACACGGCCAGAAAACGCCGGCGTTGGCGTCGATCTTGTCGTAGGTGATTCCCGCGCAGTCCGCCGGCCCGCCGGCCGACGCCCGCCCCAGCTCGCCGAAGATCTCCTCGGAACTGTCGTAGCGGAAATGCTCGCCCTTGCCCAATCGTTTCGCGAACTCACAGATCACGTCGACGTCGTCCCTGACCTCCGCGGGCGGTGTCGTCGCGCGGCGCCGGCGGATGACCCGACCTTCCAGGTTGGTCATGGTGCCTTCCTCTTCGGCCCATTGGGCCGCCGGCAGCACCACGTCGGCCAGCTCCGCGGTCTCCGAACGGAAGAAGTCGCTCACCACCAGGAAATCCAGCGAGCGCAGCCGCTCCTCCACGTGAATGACGTTGGGAGCCGAGACCACCACGTTGGATCCCATCACTAGCAACGCCCTCACCCCGCCTTCCTGCCCCAGTGCGTCCAGCATCTCGCACGCTGATTTGCCGGGCCCCGGGATGCTTTCTTCGTCCACCCCCAACACCGCGGCCACGTGGGCCCGCGCCGCCGGATCGTCAATGCGCCGGTAGCCGGGCAGTTGGTCGGCCTTTTGCCCATGTTCGCGTCCACCCTGGCCGTTGCCCTGACCGGTGAGGCATCCGTACCCGCTGTTGGGCGTACCGATCAGCCCCAGCGCCAGGGCCACGTTGATGAATGACCGCACGTTGTTCACGCCCTGCGCCTGCTGTTCCGTCCCGCGTCCTGTGAGGATCATCGCCGAGCCCGCTGCGCCCAGCATCTGCGCCGCTTTTTCCAGCTCCCGCTCCGACACTCCGGTGATCCGCTCCACCCGCTCCGGCCAGTAGGTGGTTATGGTCCCCTTGATGTGCTCGAACCCTTCCGTACGCTCGTTGATGTAGTCCTGGTCAATCAGACCGTCGCGCACCAGGATGTGGAGCAGGCCGTTGGCCAGCGCGGCGTCCGTCCCCGGCGCCAGCCGCAGGTGCAGGTCTGCCCGGGCCGCCGTCGCGGTGAGCCGAGGGTCAGCCACGATCAGCATCCCGCCGTTCGCCCGCTGCTCCTCGAAGTACTGCATCAGCGGCGGCATGGTCTCCGCCGAGTTGCTGCCCATCATCAGGACCACCTCGGCGCCGGCGATGTCTTCAAGCGGGAAAGGCAGTCCCCGGTCGATCCCCAATGCCCCGATGCTCGCCGCCGCCGCTGAGGACATGCAGAAGCGGCCGTTGTAGTCGATACTGGAAGTCTGCAGTGCTACCCGCGCAAATTTGCCCAGCAGGTAGCTCTTCTCATTGGTCAGCGATCCCCCGCCGAAGATGCCGGCCGCGTCCTTACCGTATGCCGCCTGCGCATCCTTGAACCCCTGCGCGACCCGCCCCAACGTTCGTCCCAGCTCACGCGAACCAGCGCGCCGGAAGCATCCCGAGCCAGCGGAGTGGTGAGCCGCTCCGGATGAGACAGCGTGGCTGCGGCGGTCCAGCCCTTGATGCACAGCGCGCCCTTGTTCACCGGGAAATCCGCGTCACCGGCAATGGTGGCCTCGTTGCCCATGGTGACCCCGTTCCCGGCGACCGTACCCCCGTTCCCTGCAATCGAAATCCGCATGCCGCACTGGAAAGCGTAGTACGGGCAATGGGTGGCGGTGGCGCCCGCTGGTGGTGTCGTATCGTTGGTAGTAGCTTGCTGCATGGTTTGATCCGCGCTTCCAAACTGGTAAGCACGGCTCAGAATAGACAGCTTGTTTTGCGCGTCCGTTGCGAGAGGGTTACATTCCGATTGCCATTTGATGAATTGGCGATAACAGGCGGGTTAATGCTGTGTAACCGCCACCCGATGGCCCCGCCCTGGAGGGGGAATCCCCGATCAACAGCGCGGCGCTGCCAACTACCGGGCGTCTCGATTGACCAAGTACATCACGATTCGAGACAATAACGCATAGTGATAATTAGTATGGGATATATTGACATTGCATAACCCGTCCGATAAACTGCGCGGGCGTTCAAATGCCTGCGTTGCAGGCACCGCAAAAGCCGATGTTGACCACATACCAGTCTTACAGCAGCGGGCTCGATGAGCCCGTTTCGCTACTGTTCATTCGCAACTGCAAGCACCACCAGGAGGTCGCATTTTGATGAGTTGGCCCCGAATCACCCGCAAGGGTTTATTTGTCCTTTTGATCGGGGGGTTGGTTCTAACCCCCGTTGTCGCGTGCGGAAGCGCCGGAGAGTCGGAAGCTCCGGCCACCCAACCAACCGCCGTTGCACAGCAGCAGGCCCAGGCTCAACCAGCCTCCACCGAGGCTGCTCCCGCCCAGGCCCAGGTCGCTCCCACCGCCATGCCCCAGGTCGCTCCCACCGCCATGCCCCAGGCTGCTCCCGCCGCCGACACCATGACGGTCGTTGAGCCCACGGGTACCCTGAACACCGGCCTGAAAGAGATGGGCCCGTTCTTCCTCCACCCCAGCACCCTGGGCAACCCGCAGATCTTCGTCCACGGCACCGCGCCAATTGGCGAGGGGTTGCTCCAGGAGAACCTCCAACACGAGGTATTGGGTCTGCTGGCCGAGTCGTGGGAAATCTCCGACGACTTCCTCATGTGGACGTTCAACCTGCACCAGGGGGTCCAGTTCCACCATGGCTACGGCGAGATGAAGGCCGAGGACGTGGAATGGTCCATGCGGCAGTGGGGATTGAGCAAACACCCTCGTGCCGGCCAGCTTGAGAAGTTCTGGGCGCCGCGCGACGGCTCCGAAATAGTCGACGATTACACCCTGAAAGTTCATACGGGTGAACCGTTGGTCCATGTGATTGCCCAGCGATGGCACATGACCCCAGGCGGGGCTTCCACGTTCATCGCCAGCAAGAAGCAAACCGAGGATCTGGGTGTCGACGAGGCCGGCCCGCAAATTGCAGCCACCGGCCCATGGGAAGTCGTCGACCACCGCACCGGCGAGTTCTGGAAAATGGAGGCGGTGCGCGACCACTGGCGGCACACGCCCGAGTTCGCCGAGTTCGTCATGTGGGAAATCCCCGAGGAGTCCTCCCGGGTCGCTGGGTTCCAAACCGGCAATCTGGATACCTTCCTGATGGCCTACGACTCCATCCCTAATGTTGAGGCCGTAGACGGCTCTCAATTTATGCGGGTGCCCAACGCCATCGTGCAGAGCATCAGGATCTACGGGAACTGGTACCCCGTTGAAGGCGTAGAAACCCGGGCCGGCTACGACCCGACCCTCCCGTGGGTCTCTCCCACCGATGATATAACCTCACCGGAGTGGGACCGGGCCCGCAAAGTTCGCCTGGCTCTGATGACCGCCATCGACCGTCAGGTCCTGGTGGACGAGATCCTGTCCGGCAATGGGAACACCAATACCCCCATCCATTCTTACAGTGGTTTTGAGCACTACCTGGACGGACGGGACTGGGAATACGACCCGGACCGCGCCATGCAATTGCTGGAAGAGGCCGGATACCCCGACGGGTTCAGCATCACCCTCACGCCCGCTCTTCGCGGAGCCCCTGCCGAGGTCGAAAGCTGCGAGGCTATCTCGCAGATGTGGGGTGACATCGGTCTGGACGTGAATTTCCAGAAGGTGCCCTACGGCACCCTTCGCCCCACGTTGGTGGGACGAACTTACCAGGGCGCAACCTGCCATGCCGGCGGCCCGTTGCCCACGCCGGCCAACGGTTTCGGCAGCTACCTGACTGAAAATCCGTTCAACCGCGGGTTGGAACACGCTTGGTCTGACGACGCCATGCGCCGCGCGATGCAGGAAGTAGACCCCGCGAAACGGGAACTCATGGAGCGCGAACTTGGACAGTTCCTGTTCGACCACGCTCTGACCGACCTCACCTACTACAACATCGATGCGGTCTGGCCCGTGGGACCCCGCATCGAACCCTGGACCGAACACGTCCGGACCAGTGACGTCCGGCAAATCAACGGCTACGAGTACATCCGACACCGGAAGTAACAACCCGCGGGATTCAAAATCCCATTGCAAGCTCACGAGGTAAATATGCTCCGTTCTCCAGGAAAGTTCATCACCATGACCGCAACCCTTTTGGCCTTGCTTTTGCTGTCGGCCTGGGTGGTTGCCTGCGGTGGCGCGTCGCAAGAGGCAGCGCCCGCTCCGCAGCAGCCGGCTGCACCGCCAGCGGCCACGGAAATCCCCGCTGCCACCCCGGTCGCCGCGCCCGCCGCCACCGTTGCGCCCGAGATCTCCAACGCCATGGATGAGCGGCCGACCGGCACCCTTACCGTCGGGCAGAAGGAACTCGGCCCGTTCATGGGCCACCCTAGCCTGACCGGTAACCCGCAGATCTTTCTGTTGCAGACCGCTCCGATCGGCGAATCGTTGCTCACAGTATCCAGTGAACTGAAGCCCGTGGGCATGCTGGCCAAAAGTTGGTCAGTATCCGAAGATGGGTCGACGTGGACCTTCAACCTGAACGAGGGGGTCCAGTTCCACAAAGGATACGGCGAAATGACCGCCGAGGACGTGATCTGGGCCATGCGGGCGTTCGGCGCCGAGGGCTCCAAGCACCCCAGGGCTTCCAACATGCGCGGCATCTGGGAAAACCCGGACGGACACGCCAAGGCCATTGACGACTACACCGTCGAAGTCAACACCGGCGAACCCTGGTCCGAAGTTCCGGTCAATGAAATCCTGACCAGCGCCGGCGGCGGTGGAACCTGGATCGTCAGCAAGAAGCAGAGCGACGAGCTCGGCGTGGAAGAGGCCAACGACCAGATTGCCGGCACCGGCTCCTGGGACTTGGTGGAGTACCGCACCGGTGAGTTCTGGCGCATGGAAGCCGTGGAGAACCACTGGCGGAAGACGCCTCACTTCGCCGAGTTGGTTTTCCGTGAAATCCCGGAGGAGTCTTCCCGCATCGCCGGGTTCCAGACCGGCAACCTGGACACCACCCTCCTGTCCTTTGACTCCCTGCCGTTGGCTGCAGAAGTTGAGGGCGCCGAAATCATGCGCATCCCCGGGGGCGGCGAGGCGGCCCTGACCTTCTACGGCCAGTATTACGTGGGCATTGGCACCGAGGATCAGCAGCCCGGTTACGATCCGGAGTTGCCTTGGGTGGCCGCCGACCCCGACATCAATTCCGAAGCGTGGAAGAACGCGGCCAAAGTCCGTACCGCACTGTCCATCGCCATTGACCGGCAGGGCATTGTCGACACGCTCCTGCAGGGGCACGGCAGTCCCGCAGTGCTTTGGGACTTTGGCCAGTACGAAGAAAGCTGGCTGCCGCAGGAACTGCGGTGGGAATACAATCCGGAGAAGGCAAAGCAACTCTTGGCGGAAGCCGGCTATCCCGACGGATTCAACATCACGCTCACGCCAGCGTTGCGCGGCGCTCCGGTGGAGGTCGAGGCCTGCGAGGCCATCGCCACCATGTGGGGCGACATCGGCGTGGACGTCAAGTTCCAGAGACTGCCTTACACCACGTTGCGGCCGAGCCTGATCGCACGCACCTACCAGGGTTCCACCTGCCATGCGGGCGGCATCCGGCTGGAGCCGGGCCAGGGCTTCTCGGGCATGCTCTCCAAGTTGCACCACGAAGCCGTATGGAACCGGGGCGTTGAGCACCCCTGGCTGGACGAAAAGGTCTCCGAGCACATGGCCGAGATCAACACCGAAGCGAGGCGTGCGTTGGCCGTCGAGATCGCCACGTTCATGTTCGAGAACGCCATCACCGGTGTTGGACTGTACAATTTCGACTCCCTGTGGCCGGTGGGCCCTAAAATCCAGCCTTGGGTAAAGGGCGTGCGCTACCGTGACCTGCGCAACATCAACGGTTACGAATACATCCAGCCTCGCGGCTAATCCCGTAGGCTACCGGAGGTCGCAATGCTGAGTCTTCCCACAAAGGTCTCCACCCGCGCGGTTGCCACGGCTGTGCTGTTTACGCTTCTGGCGTTGGTTACAGCGTGCAGTGGCGCTTCGCCCGAGGAAGGCTCAGCGGCCCAACCGGCCGCATCCAATCAGCAGGCAGTGCAACCGACTGCCGCCCAACCGGCGGTTTCGGGGCAGCAAGCCCCGGAACCTACCCCAGCCCAGTCTGCTCCTCGGCAGCAAGCCGCCACACCAGTTCCAATCGCGACTCCGATCCCCACTCCTGAGAATTCTGTCATGGACTCGTCGGAACAGCCGGAGGGAACCCTCAACGTTGGGCAAAAGGAACTCGGACCATTCATGGGCCATCCCGCCCTCACAGGTAACCCGCAGATCTTTGTCCTGCAAACCGCTCCCATCGGCGAATCGCTCCTGACCGTCAGCAGCGACCTGGTGGCCGTTCCGATGCTGGCCCATAGCTGGGAAGTGTCCGACGACGGTTCGACCTGGACTTTCCATCTGAACAAAGGCGTCCAGTTCCACAAGGGTTACGGTGAAATGACCGCCGAGGACGTGATCTGGGGCATGCGGCAATTTGGAGCCGAGGGCTCCAAACACGCTCGGGCGTCCAACATCCGCAGGGTTTGGGACAGCGAAGATGGCCACGCCATCGCCATCGACGACTACACCGTGGAAGTCGACGCCGGAACACCCTGGTCGCCGGTCGCCGTCGTGGAATTTTCCACGAGCGCGGGCGGCGCCGGCTCCTGGATCATCAGCAAAAAACAGACTGATGAACTGGGGGCGGAAGTGGCAAACAACCAGATCGCGGCCACCGGGTCCTGGGACTTGGTGGAATTCAGCACTGGATCCTTCTGGCGCATGGAAGCCGTGGAGAACCACTGGCGCAAGACCCCGCATTTTGCTGAAATGTACTTCCGGGAAATCCCTGAAGAATCTTCCCGGATCGCCGGATTCCAGACCGGAAACCTGGATACCACCGTCATCGCTTTCGACTCTCTGGATGCTCTGCTCAGCGTGGAAGGCGCGGAATTGATGCGCCTGCCCGGTGGGGGAGAATCCGCGCTGAACATCTATGGTCAATACCACGTGGGCGCCGGTACGGACGACCAGTTGCCCGGCTTTGATCCGGAACTGCCCTGGATTTCGGCGAGCGCGGACGTCAACTCAGTGGAATGGGCCAACGCGGCAAAAGTTCGCAGGGCATTGTCCATCGCCATCGACCGCCAGGGTATCGTTGACACCTTGCTGCGGGGATATGGCAGCCCGGCCGTCATGTGGGAGTACGGACAGTACGAAGATACCTGGTTGCCCCCGGAAATGCGGTGGGAATTCAACCCCGAGCAGGCCAAACAGCTTCTGGCAGAAGCCGGCTACCCTGATGGATTCAGCATTACACTCACGCCGTCCCTGCGCGGCGCGCCCGTTGAAGTGGAAGCTTGTGAGGCCATCGCTTCCATGTGGACCGACATCGGCGTGGACGTGAATTTCCAAAAGGTCCCCTACGGCACGCTTCGACCCACGATAGTGGGACGAACGTACCAGGGCGCCACCTGCCACGCCGCTAGTATCCGCCTGGAACCGGGGGTGGGATTCACCGACAAGGGCTCGAAACTAGTCCACCAGGCGGTCTGGTCCAGCGGTGCGGACCACCCCTGGCTTGACGAAAAGATCGCTCTGCATAAGGCCGAGATCAACGCCGAGGCGCGCCGAGTGCTGGCCATCGAGATCACCACGTTCATGTTCGAAAACGCCATCACCAACATTGGGCTGTACAACTTCGACGTGATCTGGCCCGTTGGTCCCAGGATCCAGCCCTGGTCCGAAGGCGTACGTTACCGCGACCTACGGAACATCAATGGTTACGAATACATCCGGCCCCGGGGGTAAGCCCGTGAGGTGCATATGGTGCATATATTGAGTCTTCCCAGAAAGTTCTCCAACATCACGGTCGCCCTGGCGGCATTATCCTTGCTGCTGGCGCTGGTGATCGCCTGCGGTGGTGCGGCGGAAACCGACCAACCGGCGGCGAGCCAGTCGTCGACTGACCAGAGTGCGGCTCCGGCCGCCACTGCGCCACCGGCTGGCGCAGCCGCCGCCACGCAGGTTCCTGCGGCGGCCCCGGTAGCCGCGGCCACGGCGACACCCGAATCGGACACCGCGGTAATGGCGGAAAAACCGAGCGGGACCATGGCGGTAGGACAGAAGGAACTTGGCCCGTTCATGGGTCACCCCAGCCTGACCGGCAACCCGCAGATTTTTCTCCTGCAGCAGCCCCCCATCGCAGAATCGCTGCTTACCGTGTCGAGCGATTTGCGGCCCGCGTCCATGCTGGCCCAGAGTTGGACCATGTCCGAAGACGGAACCACCTGGACTTTTGAACTGGTGAAGGGGGTCCAGTTCCACAAGGGCTACGGCGAGATGACCGCCGAGGACGTCATCTACAGCATGCGGCAGTTTGGAGCGGAAGGCTCCAAGCACCCCCGGGCTTCGAACATACGACGGATATGGTCGAACGAAAACGGGCATGCCACAGCCATTGACGACTACACGGTCGAGGTCAACTCCGGTGAACCCTGGTCGGAAGTTCCCATCAACGAGTTCCTGACTAGTCCCAGTGGCGCAGGTACCTGGATAATCAGCAAGAAACAGTCCGACGAACTTGGAGTTGAAGAAGCCAACACCCAAATCGCCGGCACCGGCTCCTGGGACCTGGTGGAGTTCCGCACCAGCGAATTCTGGCGCATGGAAGCCGTGGAGAACCACTGGCGGAAGACGCCTCACTTCGCCGAGTTGATCTTCCGTGAAATCCCGGAGGAGTCATCCCGCATCGCAGGTTTCCAGACGGGAAATCTGGACACCACCCTGATCGCTTTCGACTCCCTGCCCCTGATCGAAGAAGTTGAAGGCGCCGAGATCATGCGCGTTCCCGGTGGCGGCGAGTCCGCCCTAACCTTCTACGGTCAGTACTACGTCGGCATCGGCACCGAGGACCAGCAGCCCGGTTACGATCCGGACCTGCCCTGGGTGTCGGCCGACCCCGACATCAACTCGGAAGCGTGGAAGAACGCCGCCAAAGTGCGCAACGCTCTGTCCATCGCCATTGACCGCCAGGGCATCGTCGACACGCTGCTGCACGGCTACGGTTCTCCCGCGGTACTCTGGGACTTTGGCCAGTACGAAGACACCTGGCTGCCCCAGGAACTGCGGTGGGAGTACAATCCGGACCGGGCCAGGGAGCTTCTGACCGAGGCCGGCTACCCCGACGGGTTCAACATCACGCTCACGCCGGCGTTGCGGGGCGCTCCGGTGGAAGTAGAAGCCTGCGAGGCCGTCGCCACCATGTGGGGCGACATCGGTCTGGACGTGGAATTCCAGAAGATACCCTACACTACCCTGCGGCCCAGCCTGATCGCCCGCAACTACCAGGGCTCCACCTGCCACGCCGGTGGCATCCGGCTGGAGCCGGGCCAGGGCTTCTCCGGAATGCTGTCCAAGCTGCACCACCAGGCCGTATGGAACCGGGGCGTCGAGCACCCCTGGTTCGACGAGAAGGTCTCCCAGCACATGGCCGAGGTCGACTCCGAGGCGAGGCGTGCGTTGGCCATCGAAATCGCGACGTTCATGTTCGAGAACGCGGTCACGGGCGTCGGCTTGTACAACTTCGATTCGCTTTGGCCCGTAGGCCCTCGCATCCATCCCTGGAACGAAGGTGTGCGCTACGCGGACCTGCGGAACATCAATGGCTACGAATTCATCCGGCCCCGCGGTTAATCCGGCGGGCTGGCAGCAGACAGGTAACGTCAAAATGGGTTGGCAAAAGCCTTGGATATCGGTCCTCGCGAGAACCCTCTTGGGATTCCCGCTGGCGGCCGTACTGGGGTCCATCGGAATGGCGGTAGCGTTGGCGTTGGCCGTGTTCTTCGGAGTCGCCGGCCTGCTTGCACAGTTGGCCATGCTGATGATCGGCGCCGGTGTCGGCGCCGGCATCGGCGCCGGGCTCACGATGTTCCGAGTTGACGCCATCCCGCCTTGGCCAGTGTGGCTCGCGGTCGGTCTGGGTCTTGCGGTGGTCAGCACCGCTGCTGGCTGGGTTGGTTACCAGGTCGGCGATCACATCTCCGCAATCGAGGACGCGAACTGTGTGGGCGTGTGCGGCTACCTCTTCAAGCCCCGAACCTACATTGCTATGGGAGCGACCCTCGTGCCCAACGTCATCGCGCTGCTGTTCAACATCGGCTATGAAGGCAGGTTCTGGCGGCGCACCCAGTCGCACGACCCCTCGGACGACACGATGCTGGGACGCTCCAACGAGGGCGAAACCGCAGACGGCGGTGCCCGTGCCCCTGGCAAGACTCCGTGATAATTTCGGCTGGTCCCCCTGCCACGTCCCGTGGCTGCGGACTCGGCTCCGGTCAATTCCTCTAACCGCGCTTAACAAGCAGCGAAACAGTTTGTGAGGTAGTGAATTTATGCAGCGATATCTGTTGCGACGCATCCTGCTGGCTCTGTTGACCCTGCTGGCGGTCTCGCTGATCATCTTCGTCATGAGCCGGGCGGCCGGCGATCCCCGACACGTTTACCTGGACGACTACTCTACCCAGGAGGACTGGGACCGGCTCACGGCAAGCCTTGGGCTGGACAAGCCGTACTATTATCAATACGGGATTTTCTTGGGCAGCGCGCTGAAGGGCGACTTCGGTAAATCGATTAAAGAGGGCCGGCCTTCCATGGAGGTCATCATTGAGCGGATACCGGCAACGCTCCAACTCGGTCTGGCCGCGTTCGCGTTCTCGGTGATCGTTGGGGTCCCGCTCGGCATACTGTCTGCCGTCAAACGCGGCAGTTTCCTTGACATGGCCGGCAAAACAATCGCGCTGGTGGGACAATCGGCCCCGGTATTCTGGTTGGGGCTGATGCTGGTGTTCCTGTTCGCAGTGCGATTGGACTGGTTACCGCCCTACGGCCGGCAGGAGATTTCCAGCATAATATTGCCGGCGGTGGCGCTGGGCTGGTTCTACGCGGCCGCCAATCTACGACTTCTCCGGTCCGCCATGTTGAACGTGCTGGATTCCGAGTACGTCAAGCTGGCGCGGGCCAAGGGCGTGGCCAACAACGCGGTCATCTGGAAGCATGCGCTGCGCAACGCGCTGATTCCGGTGCTGACCTTCGCGGGCATCACACTGGGAAGCCTGGTGACGGGTTCCCTGGTCGTGGAAACTGTGTTCGCGTGGCCCGGGTTGGGTCAGTTGGCTATCCAGGCGCTGGCCGGCAACGACTACCCGCTGCTGCAGGCAGTGGTCATTGTGTTCACGCTGATGTACGTGGTAGCGGCGCTATCGGTCGACATCATGTACGCTTATATCGATCCAAGGATTCGTTACTCCTAAGCGGAGGAAGTTATCGTGGCAGTAGAGACAACTCTGGTCGTACAGCCGGTGCCGATGCCGACTCGCATCGTCAGGCAGGCCTGGCAACTGCGCCGATGGCCGCTGATCCCCATCTTCATTCTGGTGGTGTTCGTTATCACCGGGGTTTTCGCTCCGTTGATCGCACCGCACGACCCGGAACGCGGCGGCCTGCGCGACCGCAACTTGCCGCCAGCATGGGAAGAGGGCGGAAGTTCAGAATTTTGGTTGGGCACCGACCACCTGGGCCGAGACTTGCTGAGCCGGGTTATCTTCGGGGCTCGCATCTCCCTTGCCGTGGTGCTGGTGACGCTGGGAGTGGGCATGGTCATCGGAGTGACCAGTGGCCTGATCGCCGGCTGGTACGGCGGGTGGGTGGATGAGATCCTGATGCGCATCGTGGACATCAAGCTGGCAATACCAACCATATTGCTGGCCTTGGTGCTGGTCCTGGCGCTGGGGCAGTCCTTCCTTATCATCGTGGCGATCCTTGCCATCGCGGTGTGGCCCCGCTTCGCCCGCAACGTGCGGGGTGAGGTGCTGCAACTCAAAACGATGGACTTTGTCGCCCTGGCCAAGGTCGCCGGGGCATCAACGCCCCGCATCCTGGCCATGCACATCTTCCCGGGCGTCATCAACACCCTCATCGTGTTGGCTACGCTTGAGGTCGGCATCGTAATCCTGCTGGAATCCACCCTCAGCTTCTTGGGAGCGGGAGTGCCGCCGCCCACGCCAGCCTGGGGCTCCATGGTGTCCGACGGCCGTGACCGTCTCGCAGTGGCCTGGTGGATCTCAACCATGCCCGGCTTGGCCATCATGCTGACCGTGCTGTCCATGAACCTGTTCGGGGACTGGATCCGCGACCGCCTCGATCCCAGGCTCCGCCAACTGAGCTGATCATTTTTGCCCGAATAATCGATGGCCCACCCACAAGCAGGTTGAAGCATGACATCTAGCGCTACTGAAAACGCAAGCCCGGTGGTTCTGCAAGTTGACGGACTGAGAACCTATTTTGAGACCCGTTGGGGTACAGTTAAAGCGGTCGACGGCGTCAGCTTTGACCTGCGGCGCGGCGAGACCTTGGGCATCGTCGGCGAGTCTGGTTCGGGCAAGTCGGTGACCATGCTGTCGCTGATGCGGCTGGTCCCCGAGCCGCCGGGCCGGATCGTGGATGGTCAGATCCTGCTGGAAGGCCAAGACCTGGCGCAGCTATCTGATAAGGAGATGAGCGAGATCCGGGGAAGCCAGATCGCACTGATCATCCAGGACCCGATGACTTCCCTCAACCCGGTCTTTACCATCGGCAACCAGGTTGGCGAAGCCATCAAGATCCACCAGGACATCCCCAAGCGCACTATCTTGCAGCAGGTGCTGAACGTGCTCCGCAAGGTGAACATCCCTGCCGCCGAGTCCCGGGTCCGGGACTACCCGCACCAGATGAGCGGAGGCATGCGCCAGCGCGTCGTCGGAGCAATCGGCATATCCTGCGAACCAATCGTGTTGATCGCCGACGAGCCGACAACCTCGCTGGACGTGACCATCCAGGCACAATACCTGAAGCTCCTCAAGGAACTCCAGGAGGCCTCTGACATCGGCCTCATCTTCATCACCCACGACTTCGGGATCGTGGCCAAGATGTGCGACCGCGTAGCAGTGATGTACGCGGGCAGGATCGTGGAGATGGGTGACGTGCGGGACATATTCAACAACCCGTCGCACCCCTACACGGAGGCGCTTCTGTCCTCCGTCCCGAAGCTCGAAGAGGACGTCGATCGACTGTATTCCATTGAAGGGCAGCCGCCGATGCTTCACGATCTCCCGCCAGGCTGCCCCTTCGCGCCTCGCTGTCAATACGTAATGGACAAATGCCTTGTGACCTATCCGCCACAATTCGACGTGACGGATAGCCACTATGCGGCCTGCTGGAGGCTGGAATGACCACCCTGGAATCAAACCCGGCGACCCACACTCAGAACGAGGTGCTGCTTGAGGCCTTCGGCCTCAAAAAACACTTCCCCGTGACTAGGGGTCTCCTGGTGTCCAAAGTAACCGGATGGATCAAAGCCGTCGACGGCGTTTCCTTCCAGGTCCGGGCCGGCGAGACTCTGGGCATCGTGGGCGAGTCCGGGTGCGGCAAGAGCACCACCGCCAAGATGCTGCTGATGCTGGAGGAGCCCACCGAGGGGAGCATCCGGTTCCAGGGCCAGGAAATTCGCGACGCCAACGCCGAGCAGCGCCGCGTGTATCGCAGTTCGGTTCAAGCAGTTTTCCAGGACCCTTGGAGCTCCCTCAATCCCAGGATGCGTGTTCGGGACTTGATCGCCGAACCAATGGTCATCAACCTCAACATGAGCCGTCGGGACATGCAGGACCGGGTCGCCAAGCTGCTGGCGGACGTGGGCCTGAGCAACTACCACGCCAACCTTTACCCCCACGAGTTCAGCGGTGGGCAACGCCAGCGGTTGGCTATTGCCAGGGCCCTGTCCGTGGAGCCCAAAGTAATCGTGCTGGACGAGCCCGTTTCGGCGCTCGACGTGTCCATTCGCGCCCAGATAATGAACCTGCTGAAGGACCTTCAGCAGGAGTACAACGTCAGCTATATGATGATCGCGCACCACTTGGCAACAGTGCGGTACATGTGCGACTGGGTGGCCGTGATGTACCTGGGTCAGATCGTTGAGTACGGGCCCACGAGAGAATTGTTCAATAATGCCTCACACCCCTACACCAAGGCCCTGATGAACGCGGCGCTGCCCTCGCATCCGGACATCGAACAGGAAGAGATGATTCTGACCGGCGAGGTGCCCTCCCCGCTGAATCCCCCCGAGGGTTGCCGGTTCCATCCCCGCTGCCCCTTCGTCATGGAGCGTTGCTCCAGGGACATTCCGGAGGTCACGGAGTTGGCGCCCGGACACACCGTATCCTGCCACCTTTACTGACCCGCGCTGACCGTCGTGAACCCCGGGCGCGCCAAGGTTCAACAGCAACCGCTTGGCCGTCGACGCCGCCCCGTTACCGGGCGGCGTTCACGTTTTTCAGGAAGTCCTCGGCGCCGATACGCAGCAGGCCCCAGCCAGATACCGTGACGAAGTTCGCGCCCAGCTTGATGAACTCGGCGACGCCGGCCGTGTCCGCCGGATTGTTGCCGCCCACGCCGACGCTCTTGCCGCCGGCGCGCACCCGGGGGATCACCTCGCTCATCACCCGCCGTACCTCGGCGACGCCCGGGTTGCCCATGCTCTGCCCCAGGTCCGACGCCGCGACGTGGAGCACGTCCGCGCCGGAGACCTCTAGGATCTCATCCAGGTTCCCCACCGCCTCGACGTCTTCGACCATCGGGATCACCAGCACTTGGGAGTTGACCCACGCCGTGGCCTCGTCCCGGGTCACGCCGATGCCGTAGTCCTGCGCCCGTCCTCCGCCCATTCCCCGGTAACCGTCGGGGTGGTATCGGGCCGCCCGGGCGATGGCCGCAGCTTGCTCACCGTTGTTCACGTGGGGCACGATGATCCCCTGCAAACCCCGGTCCAGGAACCGCAGTATCGTCTGGTCGGAGTGGTCCGGTATCCGCGCGATGGGCGTGATCCCGAAGGACTCGGCAGCGCGCACCATGTGCTCCACCTGGTCCAGGTTGGCCGGCCCGTGCTCGCAGTCGATCATCACGAAATCGTAGCCCAGGGCTCCGAAGATCTCGACCATGTCGGGCGCGTATCGCGTGATAATCGCCCCAAACACGACCTCGCCCTCGTTCAGCTTCGCCTTGGTGGTATTGGTACGCATCGCTAAGTCTCCCTTCCAAGTTAATTGTCATTGCGAGGAGCGGAGCGACGTGGCAACCTCGTTGCCGTAACGGCGAACCATGCCCCGATGAGATTGACGCTCTCTCGTCAGTTCCGGTGTGCCAACCCATTCGCGGCCGACGTGCGGTTCGCGTCGCCTACAGCGCCCCGTCGATCACCATATCCAACAACGCCGGTTTTCCCGACGCCACCGCCCGGTCCACCGCCGGTTTGATCTCCGCCGGGTCCGTGATCCTCTCCCCGTGGACGCCCATGCTGTTGGCGATGGCGGCCATGTCGAAGGGGGTCCCAAAATCGGAGTACATCAGCCGCCCGCCCGACGTCTCCGGCAGCTCCAGCACGTCCCGCTGGTATACGTTGAAGTTCACCTTGAGCACCCGGTACGCCCCGTTGTTGCAGATGACGAAAACACACGGGATGTTGTCGTTGGCCGCCGTCCACAACCCCTGCACCGTCATCATCGCGCTACCGTCGCCGATGATGCCGAAAACGGGCCGGTCGGGGTTGGCGCACTGCGTTCCCATCGTGGTGCCCATGCCGCCTCCGATGGACTGCCCCCGGTATCCGCGCAGGTCGCCCCGCCGCTCTCCCTGGAAGTAGTGACGCATCGTGCCCCGATTGCTGATCGAGTCGTCCACCACGATTGCGTTGTCGGGTATCGCCGCCGCCAGTTCCGCCATCATGCGAGCCGGCGTCATCGGTTTGTGGTCCCACTTTTCGGCCACCGATTCCTCGAATGCCCGCCGGTTGTCGAGCCTCTCGGCGGCCACCGCCCGTTTGCGCTCCTCGATCTCCGATCGGTCGCCCGGGGAAAGCCGTTCCTTGAGCGCCGCGATCAGGTCCTCCAACGCCAGCCCGCAGTGTCCCACGATGCCAACGTCCGTCGGTTCCGAGCGCCCGATGCGGCTCCGGTCCGGATCAATGTGCACCAGCTTGGACTCGGCCGGCAGGATCACGTCGCCCCAGTAGAACAGTTCCTCAAAGGGATCCGAGCCCACGGCCAGGACCAGGTCTACCGCCTGCAGCACCGCGCGCTGGTCGGAAACCCGCAGCGACAACGCCCCCAGGAACTGCTCGTGGGTGGTCGGGAAAGACACCTCTGCGCCACGCGCCTGGTATACCGGCAGGCCCATCAGCTCAGCCAGCTCCACCGCCTGGTCAACTGCGCCATCATCCGAAAGCCGGTCCCCCACCAGCAGTATCGGCCGGCTGGCGTCCATCAGCAGCGAGGCCGCCTGTGCGATCCCCTCCGCGCTGGGTCGCGACCCGTCGTACACCGGCCGCGACGGGTCGATGTTCATCTCCGCCCTCCCCTCCAGCGCATTAGAGGTGAAGCCCACGTAGACGGGCCCCTTGGGGTGGCTGTTGGCCTCGTTGAACGCCCGGCGGATCGCGCTGGGTATCTGGTCCGCATGGGACAGTTGCACCGACCACTTGGTGACCGGACGCACCAGCTCTGCCAGGTCGGTCATGGTCTCGTTAACTTTGCGGATGTCGTAGTTGGCGGAGGTCACCACCATCGGTGTGCCGGTGTTCAGGGCATCCAGCATCAGGGCGATCCCGTTCGCCAACCCGCTGTCCACGTGCAGACTGACGAAGGACGCAGTGCCCGTGGCCCGGGCGTAGGCCTCGCCCATCCCCACCGCCACGCTTTCCTGTAGGGTCAGGATGTAGCGTAACTCGGGGTAATCGCCCAGCAGGTCGATGATCGGCCCCTCGCTGGTTCCGGGGTTGCCGAATATGTACTCAACGCCCTCGGCCTTGAGCATCTCCAGCAGCGCCTGTTTGCCGGTCATCAGTTGGGACATGGGCTCCTCCGGTGCGGGCCGCCCATACGCGGAGCGGCCATTGGATTCGGTGTCGGCCAATTCTACAACAAACCGTCCGCCACCATTCCTGCCGTCACTGCCAATGCCAGCGAAGCGCGGCACTCACGCCTACCCCCTTGCGCGAGAACCGTCATTGCCAGCGCCTTTTACCTTGTCATTGCCAGCGAAGCGCGGCAATCTCGTTGGCGGAGGAGACGTCGGTTACCGCATCGCTACGCTCATGGCAATGACAAACTTGGTACGCGTGCGCCTAAATCCTGCCCGACACGTCGCTCGCCCATATTATGTGGTATGATGTACCTAGTGACTGTACTCTGAGTTTACTCGGCCGCTTCCCAGCGTCCTAGCTCAACCTTTGGTTCCTCGTCAGTTCCCCTCTGGGCCCCCAAGTCCCGTTGCGGTTCTTACCTTGTTGGCCCAGTCTACTTGTCAACTATCCAAATAAAAGGGGTCATGAATGACTTACCAGGATCGAACCCTCTCCTGTAACGAGTGCGGCCAATCCTTCACTTTCAGCGCTGACGACCAGTCGTACCACGCTGAGAAGGGTTACACCAACGAGCCCAAACGCTGCCCGAACTGCCGCCAGGCCAAGCGAGCCCAGCGCAACGACGGCGGCTTCGGTGGCGGATACGACAGGAATGATCGCGAAATGCACCCCGCCGTTTGTGCTGAGTGTGGCAAGGACACCATGGTGCCTTTCCGGCCCAGGGGCGACCGCCCGGTCTACTGCAGCGACTGCTTCAGACGACAGGGTGCGTCGTCAAACCGGGGCCGATACTAGGATCCCGTACGAAGAGGGGAGGCGAAATTCGCCTCCCCTCTTCCATTCCGACCGCACAAACAGGAGAAAAGCTACGCAACTATGGCCATTCGGCAAGCAGGTTAACGAGCTTTCCCAAGAGTTGCTCAAGACTTTCGGTGTTACGTCGCAAGATGCCGCGGAGATGCGCTACGTAGCCAGACAAGGCCGGCTCGGCGCCGGGAACGTCAACCGGGTGTTTATCTTCAATCCGGACGCTCCTTCTGACCTGGAGTTGGCGTCAGCCAATTTTCAAAACCTGACGGCCCTGGATAAGGGCCTGTTCTTCAATGGGCACATCATGAAGGGTCACGAATCCTCACCAGGAAATTTGGCCGTCCTCTACGATAGGCGCGCCGTGTAAGTACGACACGATCCCCCGCGCCTCCATAGCCCCCGCGAACGCGGGCAGCCGTATCGAAGGCTCCAGCGCAACGCCCCGTTCGCAAATATTTCGGCAAGCATCCCGATGCCCCATGCAAAAGCTTGGGGTTTTTTGTATGCCCACGCCGGTTCCCAAAATCGCTCTACCAGCCCGTTGCCCAGACCTACGTTTCCGGGGGCCGCCCCACACTAAACTACAGCAACCGTCTCGCGTTCATTCCCCGTTCCTGCGACAGCCTCCAATCGGCCACTCCCCACTGTTATTGCGAGCGCAGCGTGGCAATCTCGCCGGCAGAGGAGTGTCCACCATAGTCAATCTGGTATCCGCACTGATCATCGCCGTCACGACCTGTGCGTCGTTGCTCTATGTGCTGAAACGCCCCCATCTGGACGTCAGACAAAAGTTGATTGTTCTGGTGATTGCCATGTGGGTCAGCGTTCCGGTGGGCTTTATGCTCTTCGTGCTCCTTGCGTTCGTGGGCATCATCCTCTTTTGGGGTACCGGGATATTGGACGACGTGGTGCTTCTGTACTTCTCGGCGCCAATGGCCGTTCTGCTGAACTTGATGCTCGTCCTGATAGGCAGCATTGCCAACACATGCGCAGCCCGCAGATTGGAGTCGGCCATGCGGGACACGTCCGCGACCGCCAGGCAAGGAACACCTGCCACGGTCAACCAGGAAACGACAGCGACTGGAACGTCCGAGACGGCCGGGCTGGTTACACCAGACACGGGTCGACTATTGCTGACGGGGACAATCGCAGTCGCGGTGTTTTTCCTCATTATCGTCGTGGCGATCGTGGGTAGTTTCTTCTGGTGGGAATCCGGCCTGCGGGTTCTACTTGCCATGTCGGTGGCGCTCTTTGTTCTGCTGATGGTGATGGTCGTTGCGACAATCGTTCACCGCTATAAGTGAGCGACCCCACGGGCGCTTCGGTGGAGTACACAAGACCACAACTTGACGCGTACCCGCTAGCGTTCAAACTGTCATTGCCAGCACCCTCCAAATTGTCATTGCCAGGGCAGCGCGGCAATCTCGTCGGTTCTACCGGGCTACTCCGACCATGACTTCCCACGCCCAAATCTGGTGAAACCCATTCCCACTGTCATTGCGAGCGCAGCGCGGCAATCTCGCCGGTTCTACCGGGCTCCGCCGACTACAACTTCCCGTCCCCAAATCTGGTGACATCCGCACCCCACCGCGGCCAGAACTCCCGTGCTAACATGGTTCCACAGGCGATAACTCGATCCCGACCAGGTCCCAGGCAACACGGCCACATCAGCACCAAGTCGCTACCGGCCTCTGCAGGAGACTGTCCTCGGTCGCTATAACCGGAGCAGTCCCCTCGGCCACCGCGCCTGCCACAGCGCGCCATGCTCCAGGCATCGTGCCCCGGAGGCATGGAGAATGAGAGCCAAAAACCACAGCGCAACACCTCCGGCCGTAGGGCTGATACATACCTGGGACCTGGTCAAAAACCCAATCGCCTGCAACCAACAACAAACTGCAACCCAGCGACCAAGGAGCAAGCCCATCGCAACATCGCCCCGTGTCCCACCCGCCAGCAGCCCTTCGCCTGTCTGCTGCGCCGGTAGGACACCCGGCAACCACAACCAACCCGGTACAGCTGTCATTGCGAGCACAGCGCGGCAATCCCATGGCCCCAACACGCCCCGCTCATGGTGAACCCGTCGAGCCATTACCTCTGCCTGTCATTGCGAGAATGCCTTGTGCATTCGCGGCAATCTCGCCGGAGCATGGGCGGCGTGACGCACCACCAATCGCGTCATCGCGTAGGGGCAAATAACCATGCGCCCCGTCCTCACCGGCCACATACCCGCAACCATCACCCATCCCATCGCGACGTACCCGCATCAAGGAGCGTCATCCATCATGGGCAGTGTCCATCATCACCAGACCCAGGCCCAGCGGTTTTTGTCGCTGGCCCGGTCCGACCACAACTCCGGCAAATACGATCGTGCCGCCAATGCGCTGGCCCGGGCGGCCTCGCACGCGGCCACGTCGGCCTTGTTCCACTGTGCCCTGTTGCGCCGGCCCACCCGACGCAAGCTGACCAACACCCTGTTCATGCTGGCGGATGCGGGACAGATCTCCAACGGAGGGGTCCGCATCTTCCGCAGCATCTACCGGCTGCCCGACCAACTGGCTGCGGCATTACCCATCCAACGGCAGCGTCTGTCCCGTCGCGCCCGCAACCGCGTCGCGGCGTTGATCCGCTCGGTGGAGGGAGCCATCGCTGGCCGTCCCACGTCGGGACGCGGCCGCCGCAACCGTCCGCCGCGCCGACCCGCGCCGACCTGCGTGCCGGAGATCATCGCCCTGCCGGATTACAAGGAGATAGCCAAGGCCCACAACTTGGTAGGAGCGCCGTTGTCCCGTCGACCGGACCCCCACGGTTTCTACGTCCGTGGCGAGACGCCGCCCGAGTGTCCTTGCCATCCGGTGCCGCTGCCCGTGCGCGACGACCGCGACGCCATCGAGCTGTCGCCCCTGTGGAAGCGCGCCCTGGAGCGCACCTTCCCCGACACCATCCCCGTCCGTATGGCCGCCGGCTGATCCCGATTGACGCCCGCCGCGCCCTGCGGTATCGTAAGTTCCGCTTACGCAAACGATACTGGGAGTGTCCCATTATGGCTGAACAAGAACTGCCCCTTTTCGATTACGACGAAGTACAGATTGGGGAGGAGTTGGGCTCCTACGAGTACCTGCTGACCCAGCAGATGGTGGACCTCTATCGTCGGGCCGTGGACGACCCCGATGCGGTGTTCCCCACCATCGCCGTCAAGCACGACGCCACTTCGCTGGCGCTGGCCTACGACGACCAGACCGGGAGCATCAACGCCGGCAACGAGATTGACTTGTACAATCCGCCGGTACCGGGCAAGAAGATCCGCGTCACCGGTCGGGTCCACAACAAGTACGTCCGCCGCGAGAAGCCCTATCTGGTCATCGAAGCCACGGCCACCGACGAGGACGGGCGACTCATCGAAAAGATGCGCACCTACCAGATCAAGAAACCCGAGGAGTTGGGCAAGAAATGGCATCCGCAAGGCTAGACAGCGAAACGCTGCCCGTTATCACCAAGCACATCAGCCAGGAAGTCATCAACCAGTTTGAAGACTGCGGCATCCTGAACCGGGCCAACATCCACAACGATCCCGAACTGGCCGCCAAGCGCCTCGGCACAACCTACGCCATCGCGTCCGGCCGCATGAGCATCGCCTTCTGCACCGAGGCAATGCGCAAGTTCATCGGCGCCGACGACTTCCACCGTTCCGGCAACGTCAACCTCAAGTTCCTGCGTCCCGTGAAACACGGCGACACCGTTAGCATCCATGGGCAGGTAAACAGCCGCCAGCCGCAGGACGACGGTTCCACGCTGGTCACGGTGGACGTCTATTGCGAGAACCAGAACGGCGACAAGACCGCCGTCGGCCAGGCCAGCGCCCGCGTTAGCTGACGGGTTTCGCCCCCGCCGGCAAACAATCTGTCATTGCGAGCGTAGCGTGGCAATCTCGTCGCGCCGCGTAACCCCCTAATCGGAGCATCAACCATGACAATGACCAGGTCCGAGTTCGGCAAAGTTGAAGTCGACATCGTCTACTGCGTCCCTTGAGGCTACCACGGCCTCGCCACGTGGCTGGCGACCGAATTCTGGCGTTCCCAGAACGCCGGTGACATCGCGATCAAGCTCACCCCCGCCGGCAAGGGACGCCTCGAGATCTACCTCGACGGCGACAAGATCTTCGACCGCTTCGACGAAGACGGCGACGAGTACCCGGGCTACAGTAAGGTCAACGAGCTCAAGATGGTCGTCGCCGAGCGAGTTTTCGACGTCGAAGACGAAATCGCCGCAGCGAGAAACGCATAAATGGCTAATCCCGATCACGTCGCCGCCGTCGCCGCCGGCAAAGCCGCCCTCGAGGAATGGCGTTCCGCCAATCCTGGCCAGCCTCTCGACCTCCGCGCTGCCGACCTCTCCGGACGGGACCTGGCCGGCGTGGACCTCCGCGATGCCGACCTCCGCGGCGCCTCCCTGGCTGACTGCCGCCTCACCCGCGCCAACCTCTCCCGTTCCGACCTGCGTTCCGCCGACCTCACCGGTTCCGACCTGTACGGCGCGACCCTGGCTTCCGCCCAGATGGCCACCACCATCCTGCGGAACACCAACCTCTTCTGGGCTGACCTCAAGCAGTCCAACATGCGGGAGGCCGTGCTGCAGTGGTCCCGCCTCAACCGGGCCTCTTTCCTGAATACCGACCTGACGGGCGCGGACTGCAGCCAAACCACGGCGATCGAGGTCGACCTGCGCTCCGCCAACCTGACCGACTCCAACTGGCAGGGTGCCAACCTGAACGGGGCCGACGTGAGCCGGGCCATCATGCACGGAGCGGATTTCACCGCCGCCAAGATCCGGGATTCCATGTGGATAATGACCGACCTGCGCGGCGCCAACTTCAACCGCGCGAGCCTGCACCGCTGCGATATGACCATGGGCAAGTGGGACGATACCACCAAGTTCCCGCCCGGCTTTGACCCCAACTTCATCGAGAACCGGGTGGACGACTACTAAGTCTTCGCGGTAATCCGGAGCAGGTGGGGCATTCACCATGATAAGCATTGACCCGGCCGTTGCTGCGGCATCCATCAGCTTCGTCACCCTGCTCGCGCTCATCGGCGGCGGGTTCTTCTGGTTGGGCAAGCTCAGCAACCGGGTCGGCAACCTGGAACACCGGGTTGACCAATTGGCTGACGAGTTGCGTGAAGAGATGCGTGAGTTGCGCGAGGAGATGCGTCAGCAGCAGAACGAGTTGCTCGAAGAGATGCGTGAGTTGCGTGAAGAGATGCGTCAGCAGCGGAACGAGTTGCTCGAAGAGATGCGTCGCGGCAACCAACAGCTCCTGCTTGCCCTGGCCAACCATTCCCACGACGCGGACGGCCAACCCATCTTCCGCGTGCCGGTCAACCCCGAATAGGCGCAGGCCATAGTCTTCCCCCGATATTATATGTCTATCCTACTGGTAGCGTCCCACCAGCCCGGCGCCGGCAAGACGTCCATCGCCGCGGGCCTCGCCACCCTCATCGCCCGGTCGGGCGCCCGGGCCTCCGTGTGCAAGCCGGTGTCGCCGGCCGGCCGCACTGATCCCGACGCCGTCTACTTCGCCCGGAGTTTCCGTGGCGGGACCGCCGTCACTTCTTCCGAAAACGACGCCGGACTGGACGCCGCCGCCAGCGCCGTGCGTTCCCTAACCGGCATCAGCGAGCACGTGGTCGTTGAGGTCGCGAACCCTGCCAGCGGCTCTGGTGCAGCATCTACCATCGCCTCCGGTTTGGCGGAGCGGCTATCAGCGCGCGTGGTGGCGATCTTCGGATACGAGCTGGAACTGACATCGGTTAGCGTGTCCGGTGCGGTGGCCACCTTGGGGGACCGTCTGGCCGGCGTGATCGTCAATCAGACGCCGCGCTATCGGTCGCAACGTGCTGCGGGCGTGCTGGCCGAGTTGGCTACGGTCGGTGTGCCGACCATGGGCGCGCTACCGGAAGACCGGCCCATGCTTTCGCTGAACCTGGAGCAGCTGGAGGCCAACCTGGGCGGGCGCTGGGAACTTGCCCCAACCGACGGCGACGTATGGATTGACCGCTTCCTCATCGGCGGCAACATCATGGACTCCGGCGCCGGCTATTTCGGGCGATACGCCCACCAGGCGGTGATCACCCGCGCCGAACGCCCCGACATCCAGTTGGCATCCCTGATGCAGGACACCCAGTGCCTGGTGCTCACCGGCGGCTCCCGTCCTACCGAGTACATCCGGGTGGAAGCGGCGAAGCGCAGCGTGCCCATCCTCCTGGTGGAGCAGAACACCGTGGCCACCGCCGACGCTGTGGGAGGCTTGATGGACGCCATCGTGCCCCACGCCCTGCACAAGGCCGAGCGGATGGCTGACCTGCTGGATGGTCAGGTGGATCTGGGCGCGCTGCTAGCGTAAGGGCGGGTGTGGTAACCCGCCCCGCAGATTCGTCAGTCCTGCATCTCGAAGCGTTCGGACTCCGGAGGACGCGACCATAGTTCCTCCGCGCCCGCCATGGCGACGGCCCGCTCGGGACTGGCCCGCCACACATCGTATATTTCGTTGCTGTCCCAGGTGACCAGAGTCGAGATCTTGGTGGGATCGGACAGCGAGATGAATGTATGGCGCGCTCCGAAGCCGGGTGCGTGGCTCTGCGCCACACCGTTCCGGTCCAGCAGTGCTTTCGCCTCCTCCACCTTGTCTTCCTTCGCCCAGTGATGGGTCAGTACGCCGATCAGTGCCATCGTTATGTCCTCCTTGAAAGGTTAGACTGGTTGGCCGGCTTGGGTGCATGGCCGCGGCGACCAGTACGCCGGCATCACCCACGTATCCAGGGGAATATCAGCTTGGACCTTAGGCCTTCCTGGCGCACTTGCAATACCCTGCCCAGGATATACGCCACCAGCGCGGCGCCGATGCTGAACACGGCACCCATCTTGCCCGGTTCCCGGAACGGCGAATCTCCGGGGAACGCCTTGCCGGCCACGAACAGCGCCACCGTCAAGCCGAGTCCCGCGATTACTCCCGTTACCACCAGGTGCCGCACGTCCATGCCCTGTGGCAGGGGGAAACCAACGAGGGACGCAACCCACGAGAACAGCGTGACGCCGATGGCCTTGCCAACTATCAGCGATACCAGCACCATCACAGTAACCCAGCCGATGCTGGAGAATGCCACTCCGGCATTGACAAAGGCGAAGACAAACAGGCCGTAGTTCACGTAGGGCTTGAGCTGGTGCTCGAACTGTTCCAGTACGCTGTGGCTGGTGTGTTCGGTGGCGTGGGGATGGGGAGCGGTGGACGCTTCGTGGGAGTGGACTTCTTCTTCAGATGCGTCGCCGTTGCGGTCGAAATGCGGCATGAACGGAACGATAGGCGCGAGGGCGAGGGCGGGTTCGACGCCGGCTTTGGCGAGACCGACCCAGGACAACGCACCGCCGGCCAGCAGGTACACGGGCCACCAGCGGACACCGAAACGCCGAATGATGTACGCGGCGGCCATGCCTCCGACCACGCACAGCAGCCAGATGGGCGCCACCGGATGGAGCGGGTCAGGATAGAAAACGGCGATAATCACCAGTCCGATGGCGTCGTCGGCCACGGCAAGCAGGAGCAAGAAGTTCACCGCCGGATGGAGCGGGCCGAACACTACCCGCGCCACCAGCCAGGCCAGCGCGATGTCTGTGGCGGTGGGGATGGCCCATCCGTTGGCTACGGCGGCGAAATCGCCGGAGCCGCCATAGATGAGCCACGTCATCAGGAAATACAGGCCGATGGGGCCAAAAACCCCGCCCAAAGTGCCGGCCAACGGGTTAATGGCCCTTCGCACCGGATTGAGCACGCCGCCCGGCAGGGTCGATTCAGTGATCTCCTTGGCCGCGACGCCGAAAAAGAGGCACATGAACATGCCATTTACCATGAAATGGATGGTCAGCTCATGGCCAAACACCGAAGCATGACCGCCGAAGGGATTGAATTCAACCACCACTTCGTACCAGTGGTGGTTGACGTTGGCTGCAATCAATCCCAGAACGGCGCCGATAATCAGAGGCAACGAAAACTCTTGCAAAAGGTTGTTCAACCGCACTATTGGCGGCGCCGGTTGGGCGGCCCGTGCCTGCATAAGTCTTGGCTCGCGGAATATCGTTATGGGAAATCGACCGGCGGCAATTTTACCACCAAATGCAGGCAGGACGGGCGGCTGCTCTCGTACGGCAGCATCCTCTGGTTTTCATTGACAGTAGAACAGTCACGAATAGCACAGCGGCCAAGCGCCACGGCCAGGGGTATCACGCGTACCCAATTTGTCATTGCGAGGAGCGCAGCGACGCGGCAATCTCGTTGGCGGAGGAGACGTCGCCCAAGCGACGGGATTGCCAGGCTCCGTTCATGATGATGATTGGGCAGGGCCGACGCCGCGTTTCCAAGTCGCTGGCGAATGTTGACAATGCCGGCTGTCCCCCACAAAATTGCGGCACCCTGATCCGATGAGCCGTGTGGCTTGTCGGCCCGCCCCGCTGCGAGGTGCATAGTGACAGACTTGAACGACGCCGATATTCGGGCTTTGGCCAAAGCCTCGGATATCAACATCCCCGACGATCTGGTCGCGGAGGTGCGGGAATCGCTGAACGGCCTGCTCGAGGCCCTGGCGGCCATCACCGACCCGGACGTCGCCAACATCCAACCGCTGCCGATCATCGTTTCGGACACGGCCCGCAAACAGGAGGGGCAATAATGACTGACGCGAACCTTTGCTACCTCTCCGCCACTGAACTGGGGCGGCGCATCGCCGCGGGTGAAGTGTCGTCGTTGGAAGCCACGGAAGCGTTCCTGGAGCGCATCTCCAGTCTGGACGGCAACTACGCATCGTACATCACCGTCACCGCTGATCGGGCCCGCCAGGATGCCCGGCGCGCCGACGCCGATATCGCGGCCGGCAACCGGCGTGGCCCGCTGCACGGGGTACCGGTGGCGGTCAAGGACCAGTTCAACACCGCCGGCATCGTGACGACCAACGGGTCGACCATCCTGGCGGAAAACGTTCCCGACGAGGATGCGACCATAATGGTCCGCCTGCGCGACGCCGGCACCGTGCTCCTCGGCAAGCTCAACATGAGCGAGTTCGCCAGTGGAGACGCCTTCCGCCATCCCTATGGCCGGCCTCGCAACCCCTGGGACACCAACCGGAACCCCGGCACGTCCAGTAGTGGCTCCGGCGCTGCCACCGCGGCGTTCCTCTGCGCCACCTCCCTGGGCGAGGACACCGGCGGCAGTATTCGCGGACCCGCCGCCTTCTGCGGCCTGGTTGGCATCCGTCCCACATTCGGCCTGGTCAGCCGCCACGGCGTGTTCGGCGCTAGCTGGTCAATGGACACCGCCGGCCCCATCTCCCGTACCGTCACCGATTGCGCCCACACCCTGGCTGCCATCGCCGGCCACGATCCCAAAGACCAGCAGACCTGGGACGTCCCGGTCCCCGACTACGCTGCCGCGCTGGATGGCAACATCGCGGGCCTCAAGGTCGGTTTGATCTCCGAGCGGGTGCATACCGACGCCAACGATCCAGAGGTACGCGATGCAATCATCGCCGCCGCCGGCGTGCTGGCCGGCCTGGGCGCCGACGTCCGCGAGGTCTCCATACCGCTCATCGTCAATTCGTCCGAGATCTCATACGGCATAATCAGCAGTGACGCCGCCATGCTGAATTGGGACATCATCTCCACCGACCGGCTGCGCGAACTGGACCACAACAACCAGGTGCGCCTGCTCATGGGCAGCATCGTTCCGGCAAAGGTGTACCAGAAAGCGGCGCGCCTGCGGGACGCGCTGCGGCGTCAAATCCTTGCTGTCCTGGACCAAGTGGACGTGCTGGTGATGCCAGCGTCGTCAGTGCCGGCCACGCTGATACCGGAGTCGACCGGGCTGGGCACCAAAGCGGACGTAATCGCCGGCTTCAAGGGTCGTCGCGGGTTCACTGCTCCGTTCAACCTGGCCAACCTACCGGCACTGTCGATCAACTGCGGCTTCACGGCATCCGGTCTGCCCATCGGCCTGCAAATCGCCGGTAAGGCGTTTGACGAGACCACACTGTTCCGGGCCGCCTATGCCTACGAGCAGGCGACGGACTGGGGAGAGCGCAGACCTCCGGGCGTATAATCCGGAACAATTCCAGTCGCTACGGCGTCGGCCAACCGGACTGGTCGAGTCAGCTGCATGATGCACAATGGGTGCCCGGGCACGCGAACCTTGACGGACCAGCGTTTCCGGTCCAACGTTGGCGATGGAGCTACCGATGCAAACGGGACCGTATGTCCTTTGTCCTGGTCCAACATTGCGCTGAACTGACACTGGCCCTACCCACACCACAAAGGTAACGTTATGCCCAACCCAAACGAACTCACCGCCGCACAAGCAGCCCGTGCCATTGCAGCGCGTAACCTGACCGCCGTCGAACTGGCAGAGGCCTGTCTTGGCCGCATCGAAGCGTTGGACGATCGTCTGCTGGCCTGGGTGTACGTCGACCGGGAAGCCGTCATGGCCGCCGCTCGCCAGGCAGACATGGCCGTAGCAGAAGGGCGACCTTTGGGACCGTTGCACGGTGTGCCAATCGGGCTCAAGGACATTTACTACACCGCCGGCATCCCGACGAAGGCGGGTAGCGAGGTCTACAAGGACTTCGTGCCCGATTTCGACGCCACGTCGGTGACCCTGCTCAAGAAGGCCGGAGCGTTGATGCTGGGCAAAGCCATCACCACCGAGTTCGCGTGCCTGGACCCGTCGCCCACGTACAACCCGTGGAACGCGGCGCACACCCCCGGCGGAAGCAGCAGCGGGTCGGCGGTGGCTGTTGCGTCGCGAATGTGTCCGGCGGCGATGGGTTCTCAGACGGTGGGGTCGGTCCTGCGGCCGGCCGCGTACAACGGGGTGATCGGGTTCAAGCCCACGTTCGGGCGGGTGAGCCGGCACGGGGTGGTGCCGGTGAGCTGGAACCTGGACACGGTGGGCTGGCTGGTGAGGTCGGTGGAAGACGCCGCGCTGCTGCTGCAGGTAATGGCGGGCCCCGACGTCGACGATCCGGTGTCTTCGCGGGAACCAGTGGGGGATTACCTGTCGGCCATCGTCGAGCCACCGGCTCCACGCATTGGCCTGCTGCGCCGGTACTTCTACGAAGGCGCCGACGCGGAAAGCCGCCGGCATCTGGACGCCGTCGCGGAGCAGCTGGCGCAGGCCGGGGCGCAGATCGAGGAGATACCCCTGGCGGAAAGCATCGAGTCGGCCTTCGATGACCAGCGACTGATCATGTCGGTGGAGGCGGCGGCGTTCCACGAGCCGATGTATCGCCGGCAGGCGGAGGACTACCAACCCAAGCTGCGCGCCATGCTTGCTGCGGGCCTGGAGACCAACGGGATAGATTACTCGCGCGCACTGGAGCGGCGGCGGCAGTTCACCACCGACATGGAAGAGGCAGTCCAACGCTGCGACGTGCTGCTGACGCCGGCCACGCCGGCGCCGTCCCAGGCGGACCGCACCAACACCGGCGACCCAGCGTTCCAGGGGCCGTGGACATCGTGCGGCTTCCCGGCCATCGCCCTGCCATCAGGGCTGGCGGAGTCGGGGCTGCCGCTGGGAATGCAATTGGTAGCGTCTCCTTTTGCGGAAGCGCGGCTCTTGTCCGCAGCGGCGTGGTGCGAGGTGGTTTTGGGGTTTTCGCTGAGCCCGCCGCTGTGACAGCCACAGCGCCAGTCACACGCGATGAACCATTGATCGCCGTTGACACCAGCCAGTTGCCTTCCCATAATCCGAATGACTATGGAATTTGACGTACGATTGTTTGCGCTGTACCGGGAGCGGGCCGGTTCCTCCGTGGTCACGGTGGATTTGCCGGAAGGCTCCACCGTAGGTGAACTTACCGACGCCGTGCGATCCATGCACCCACGCCTGGCACCGCCGGAGGTCCGGATCGTGGTGGCGGTGAACGCCGAATACGCTGAAGACGATCAAGGGCTGAATCCTGGGGACGAAGTCTGCCTGATCCCACCCGTTAGCGGAGGTCGCTAAAGCATGATTATCCTGACTGACGAGACCCTGGATCCCGTGGCCGTGACCGACTCGGTGCGTAAAGACGGCAACGGCGCGGTGGTGACTTTTCTGGGTACGACCAGAGACAACTTCGGCGGCAAGACCGTGACGCGGCTGGAGTACGAAGCCTACCATGTGATGGCGATCAAGAAGTTGCAGGAAGTGCGCGACAGCCTCTGCGCCGACTACGGCGTTCAGGACATCGCCATCGCGCATCGTACCGGCCGTGTGGACGTGGGTCAGATCAGCCTGGTGGTGGCCGTAGCGTCACCCCACCGGATTGAGGCATTCGAAGCTTGCCACGAAGCGGTGAACCGGATCAAGACAATCGTTCCGATCTGGAAGAAGGAATGGTTCGCGGACGGCTCACGGTGGGTGGCGTGCGAAGACCACGAGTTTGCCGACGATGCGGAACACCGGCACGCTCACGCAGAGAGGCACGCGGCGGTAGGAGACTAGGGACAGACGGCGGCTAGCGCAAGCCGTCGATGAGGTGGACCAGCATCTGGCCTGCCTCGATATCCACCTGCACAATTACCTGCGATACGGCGGGCAACAGGATCTCCTCGCCGGCTTCGGAGGTCACGACGTAAACGTCGTTGCTGCCGGTGACAAGCACCTCCTGGATGGCACCCAGGAGCTCACCCTGATCGGTGATCACCGAGAGGCCAACAAGTTGGTAATGGTAGTATTCCCCGGGAGGCAGAGCAGGAACAGAGTCAACGGGGGCGACGAGCCATTGTCCAACCAAGGGCCGAACGGCATCGGCACTGTCCAACCCATCAAGACGCAGCAGGGCGTACCTGCCGGGCAGCAACCGGCATTCTGACACGGAGTGGGTTGTTCCGGCCACGGATAGAGCACTGCCGGCCTGAAACCTGTCAGGGTTATCGGAATAGGACTGGATACGCAGGGTGCCGTCAAACCCGTGGTTCCGGATGACGCGGCCTACCACCACGGCGCCATCGGACAATTCCGGCTCCGCATCGGCTTTCTGGATGCGCGGCGATGCAGGCCTTGGGGAACGCCGGGAGCGATGGCGGTTAGACAATCTCCAACACAGCCCGGGTACCATCTTTCACGGCAGCCACCCGGAGCAGTACCCGCATCGCTTGGGCCACTCTTCCCTGTCGCCCGATCACCTTGCCCTTGTCTTCGGGGGCAACTTCAAGGCGAATAACTATCTGGTCGCCTTCGTCGGATTCCGTAACCTTGACGGCTTCGGGATTAGACGTTAGCGACTGAGCGATGAACTCAATCAGTTCTTTCATCCGAGTGGACCCTACTGAAGATGTCATTCCGTTCGAAAATTTGCCGGACGGGATCGGAGGGCTGAGCGCCCTTGCGCAGCCAATCGATCGCCCGTGCCTCGTCGAGGGTCACTGCCGGCGGGTCCGCCATCGGGTCGTAGTGGCCGATGCCGTCAATGTAAGCGCCGTCCCGAGGGTTGCGCTTTTCCGTAACGACTATTCGGTAGTAGGGGCGCCCTTTTTTACCTACGCGTCGCAGGCGAATCCGTAGCATCTGTACTCCGTGTTGCTGTTTTCGTTTACGCTAGTTTCCAATGTATGGATTTGCTCCTGGTTTGTCAAACGGTATTCCGGCGACAGTACTCAGGAGACCGGCGTGGGAAGCAGCTCCGCTGATCGGAGCTAACCGGATCCCGTGACCCGGATCGTTGCAGGGAAATTGAGTTAAAAAGGTATCGGGCCCAGACTGGACCTTTTGGCTTGTCGCCCGATAATCCCCAAAAACCTCTGGGGCGACGGTAGACACTGGTCTGGGCCCGACTGACGGGCTAAATGCCGTTTGTGAAAAGCGATGACGCTAAGAGACGCTCACCCCGTCGTGTCCAGACTGGTGCCTACCATCGCCCCAGCATGTTAAACTGTGTTTCATTAAACATCACCTCCTTTCTCAAAAGTCCGCACGAGCGGTTGCGCATAATCTACAATCAGGTCATCACCTTGTCAACCCATTTCGCGCGCGATTCTGAGCACGAATTGGGAGCGTCCAACCCGCTTCGCGCGGTGTTCATGGGGACGCCCCAATTCGCCGTGCCGGCGCTCAACTCATTGGCGTCCAACCCGGACGTGGAAGTGCTGGCCGCCTACACGCCGCCCGACCGCCGTCGGGGCCGGGGTCAGGCCTTGGAATCGTCTCCGGTCAAGATCCGGGCGCAGCAACTAGGCATCCCGGTGTGCCAGCCAGCCACGCTCCGCAACGCTGGCGCGATTGGAGAGCTGGCTCGGCTGGAGCCGGACATCGTGGTCGTGGTCTCCTATGGTCGAATCCTGCCGGCCGAAGCGCTGGAAGTGCCGAGGTTCGGTTGCCTGAACCTGCATCCCTCGCTGCTACCGCGGCACCGGGGCCCGGCTCCGGTGCCGGGCACGATCCTGGCCGGCGACCGCACGACCGGCGTAACGCTGATGCTGCTCGACGAGGGGATGGACACGGGTCCAGTCATTGCGCAGCGCACCCGGATCATCCGACCCGAAGATGACGCCGAATCGCTGACGGCAGAGCTATTCCAGTACGGCGTGGAACTGCTGAATGAGACGCTGCCGGACTGGTTGGCGGGAGCGGTTGAGGCGCGTCCGCAGGACGACGAGTTGGCGACCTACACGGCAAAGATGGAACGAGCCGACGGGCTGGCCGACTGGGGCCGGCCTGCCGAGTTTTTGTGGCGGCAGCAGCGGGCGTACAAACCGTGGCCAGGGTTGCACACTGGATGGGATGGAAAAGAGGTCAAGCTGCTTGAGGTAACGCCATTGCCGCATGGCAGCGCCGAACCCGGTGTCGTGGTCACCTCCAACGAGAACCCGGTCGCCGTGGGGACGAGAGAAGGGCTGCTGGCGGTGCACCGGCTGCAACTGGAAGGACGTCGACCCGCGGACGCGGCCGATTTCATACGCGGACACCCGGATTTCGTCGGCGCGCGGCTGGCATGACGGAAACCGCGTAGAAGATCAAGGCGGCGGCTTACCGGGGGACACCCTGGTGGAACTTCTTGGTGCCGCATTGGGTGCAAACCGCGATGGTGGCCGGCCTGCCGCTTCTCATGACGATATACTCGACATTCCGAGACGGGGTGTTGGACCGGCAATAGGCACAGTAGATGATTGCTGCGTCGGGTGGTGGGGCCATGTGCGGTTCTCCTTACTTAGGAACCTTGTCTATCGAAAGGCGCGTTTGCAGCGTGTTGTGTTATCCCGGCGCAGCCGTCGCGGCGCGCGCGATCCGTTCAGTTAGTTTGGTATTACATCGCCGACACCGGTCATATCGGCGGCAGGTGTAAGGCTGCTATCCGCAGCAGTAGCTCTTATTTAAGCTTCGAATCCTTTGTATCTTCATAGCCCCGGGGTCCAGCTGGACGCGTATCTTCAACTCCGCCAGCCCGGCATCCAGGGGCACCGTTCCGGATTCCCAAATTCGGTCGATGAGCCCGCGGTTGGGATCCGCTGCGAAATCCGCGTAACGAAGCGCCGTCCGCTCGTCGAAACTTGCGATGCAACCGGCGCCGAGCCCACGGGAGCTGCAGCAACAAACACAGCGATCGCTAAAGCTGTAACCTGTTGCATGGATCTCGCCTCCTGGCCGGTTGACGATTGAGTGATACTACCTATTTTTACGTTGATGCTCATGCAACGGTTTGCGGTTGTGTTCACGCCAGGAAATGCTGAGCAGCAGGATGGGGCGGCAGCGTATCTGTCCGAATCCGATTTGCGGTCACAGAGCAGCCGGGCAACGGCATCATGAACCTTCCGACGACGGTCTCGGAGGAAGCCTTACGGTCGTGTAGAATGCGCGCAAAATAGAGGCCGGGTTCCGGCAGTGCATCATGGAGGGAGCAATGGCGTTCGCAGGAGTACCCACCGAAGCTGAAGTGCTGGCGTGGTATCGGGATGAGAACAACTGGGGCCGTTGGGGCCAGCAGGACCAGCTGGGCGCGCTGAACCTGATTACGACAGCGAAGCGGACGCAGGCCGCCACCCTGGTGCAGACGGGAGAGACCGTTAGCTGCGCCCGGCCCATAACCACCGAGATGACTCCGGACATCACCCATCAGGTACAGCGGTTCATGGTGGACAGCGGCGAGGCACGCGACACCGATCCCCTGGAGCGGCGCAACTCTCGCCGGGGCGCGGCCGAGTTCATCGGTATGGTGTTCCACGGGCAGACGATCACGCACATCGATGCCCTGTCCCATTACTCCTACGACGGACAGATGTACAACGGGGTTCCGGCCGGAGTCGTCACCTCCCGGGAGGGCGCGCAGAGCCACGCGATTGACCTGACCGCCCAGGGATTGGTGAGCCGGGGCGTGCTGCTGGACATTGCCAAAATCCGGGCGGTCGACTGGTTGTCGCCGGACGCGCCGGTGATGCCGGAGGATTTGGACGCCGCGGAACGAGATCATGGCGTGACGGTTCAGGAGGGGGACATTCTGCTGGTGCGGACGGGCAACTACCGCCGGCGGTTGGTGGAAGGGCCGGTGCCGGGAACGGAACCCAGCGTAGCGTGCCACGTGGCTTGCGCACCATGGTTCAAAGACCGGGGCATCGCCATGCTCGGGACGGACACTTCCAACGACATCCGGCCCAACCAGTACGAGAACATCGTGTCGCCCCTGCACATCGCGTGCCTGGTGTACCTGGGGGTATGGTTGATCGACAATGCGAACCTGGAGGACGTAGCCGAAGTGGCGGCGCGGCACGGGCGGTACGAGTTCATGCTGTCCATCGGCGCGCTGCGGCTGCGGAACGTAACGGGCAGCCCGGTGAATCCGATCGCGATTTTCTAGGTAATTCTTACTGGCCAGGGATCGCATAGGGGTGGTTGTGGAACCGCCCCTATTTGTGGGCAGAGGGCGCTCAGACCAGGGACGCGGCTATTCGTTAGGGGATCTGCTCCTGTCACTGATCGACCATATGCGAACGTCCGCGTTGGGTTGACGAGTTTGCCGCGCTGTTCTCGCAATCGCAGTGGGCAGAGCTCGTTTCGTTCGCTGAACCGGCACGCGCGAACCGCTTACAGCGTTGACCCGTTGGTGGGCCTGTGATAGGATTTTGGCGCCAAACCTATAGGGTTCGGCGATTATTGCAGATTACTACAGGTTTTAGTGGCTACGAGTACAGAAAACCCGCCGCGCTGGATGTCCCTTGGCGAGGTGTGCCGGGCGTTGGAGATCAACGAGGCGACCCTACGGCAGTGGGCGGATCGCGGACGCTTGCCGGTGTATCGCACTCCCGGCCGGCATCGGCGGTTCCTGCGCGAGGATGTCGACGCGCTGCTCAGCCGGAATCAGGCGACCGAGTACGACCCTGAAGACTTGGCCCTGCGCCGCATCCGGCACAAGCTGAGCCAGGCGGACGTATCCGAACAGTCCTGGATGGAGAGCTTCCAGGCGGAAGGGCGGGACCGGATGCGCCTGTTCGGACGGCGGTTGCTCTCGCAGTTGCTGCGGAATGACCTGGACGGTCGCAGCGGACGTAAGGGCGAAACTATGTCCGAGACCCACATGCTGGGCCACGAGTACGGCTCGGAGATGGCCATGAGGGGCGTGCCGCTGACCGACAGCGTGCAGGCCTTTTTATTTTTCCGACAGGCCGTGGTCGAGGCAGTGCAGCCGGATCGGCTCAGGCAAGTGGTGGAAATTTCGGACGGAGTGCTGGTCGGGTTGGTGGACGCGTACAGTTCCCGTTTGGACGCAACAGAGGACGACACGAACGCGGGCCGGTAAAAACAACCGGCTGGCGTCGAATGGTGGCGTGATATGACTACGGAATCCATGGACATCACCGACCGCAAGTTGTTGAACTTGGTTCAGAGCAACTTCCCGATGGTAGAGGAGCCGTACCGGGAGATCTCCGACGACCTGGGCATCAGCGAAGCGGAACTGCTGGAACGGCTGACCGAGCTAAAGCGCCAGAACGTGGTGCGCCAGATAAGCGCGATCTTCGACACGCGCCGACTGGGTTACAAGACGACGCTGGTGGCGTTCGCTTACGGCGACGATGACCTGCACCCCGGTGCCATCTTCATAAATCGGCACCCGGGAGTAAGCCACAACTACGCCCGGGAAGGCTCGTACTACAACCTCTGGTTCACGCTGGCGGTACCGCCGGACGGCGATTTGGCGGAGACCGTGCAGTGGATGGCGGAGAAGACCAACGCCATCGAATCCCGCATCATGCCTACCATTCGGTTCTTCAAGATCGGCGTGAACTTTGACATGGTGAAACGGCGGAGCGACGCGTACAACTACAACCCCGATGCCGGCCAGCCCAACGGCGCCGCCAACGGGCAGTCTCGGGTCCCCGCCAGCGACTGGAACCAAGCCCAGGAGATTTCCGACTGGGACAAGCAGGTGATCAGGGAAGCGCAGGAGGACCTGCCGCTGGTATCCAGGCCTTTCGACGACATGGCGCAGCGGCTGGGGCTGACGGTGCCGGAACTGTTCGCGCAGTTGAGCGAGTACCAGGAACGCAAGCTGATGCGGCGGTTCAGCGCGGTGCTGTACCACCGCCGGTCGGGGTTCCGCGCCAACGCGATGATCGTGTGGAAAGTCCCGCCGGAACGCTCGGAAGAGGTCGGGATGATAATGGCGGAGAACGCGGCGGTCACCCACTGCTACGAACGGCCGACGTTCCCCGACTGGGAATACAGCCACTTCACCATGGTACACGCGCCGACGCGGGACGAGTGCGAAGAGATCGGACGGGACATCGCGCAGGCGACGGGCATCACCGAAAACCTACTGCTCTACAGCACCCGCGAGTACAAGAAGACACGAGTCCGCTATTTCGTGGAGGACTACGAACGATTCTGGGACACCGCCGAGGAAGCCGAGGCGATGGCGGAGGCACTGGTCTAGCGAATCTGTCCAGCCCCGCTGCTTGCGGCCGGAGCCAGTCGTCGCCCCGATGCCACAGAGAAACACGATGCCTGAGTACTATCCCGTCTATCTCAACCTGACCGGCAAACCCTGCGTCATACTGGGCGGCGGAACCATCGCCCAGGGCAAACTGGCCGCACTCCGCGACGCCGGCGCGGATATCACCGTGATCAGCCCGAAATCCACCGACGGCATCAAGCGGGCCGCCCAGCGAGGCCACATTACCTTGCTGCAACGGGAGTATCGGCCCGGCGACCTGGACGGCGCGTTCATCGCCGTGGCAGCCACCAACGTCTGGCACGTGAACCGGCAGATTTACGAGGAAGCGGAAGCGCGTGGCGTGCTACTCAACGTAGTGGACGACCCGGACCAATGCACGTTCATCGCGCCTTCCATCGTCAGGCGGGACCCGATCACGCTGGCAATTTCCACGGGAGGGGCGAGTCCGGCCCTCGCCCGCAAGATGCGGGAAACCCTGTCCGAAGACAAGGTACTGCAGTGGGCCGACCTGGCGGAGGTGCTTGCCCGGGCGCGCAAGGTCATCAAGGAGCAGCGGACGATTATCGACCCCACCCGGTGGCAATGCGTGATCACGGAAGACTTGTTGGCAATGGCGCGCAACGGCAAGGATGACGAAGCGGTGGACACGGTGCTGGCACAACTTCTGAATGCCGATCTTCCGGAAATGTGCCCTGACTTGACCGCCTGCAAGACCGGCGGCTGCGTCAAACGGGCCGCGCAGCGAGCGGCGGAGGCGGTGAGTTGAGCCTGCTGGTACTGGGCCTGGACCACCGGACTGCGCCGGTGGAGTTGCGCGAGCGGCTGAGCGTGGAACGGGAGCAATTGCCCGACGCGCTGGCGCAGCTCGCGGAATACGTGCCGCAATCAGTAATCGTTTCCACCTGCAACCGTACTGAGGTCTACACCTATGACCCCGATGACATCGGGTTGGTGGGCCGGGTGGGTGACTTCCTGATCGGGTATTGCGGCGTGCCCGGCCCAGAGCTAGAACGGCATATCTACCAACTGTGGGAAGGGGACTGCGTCTCTCACCTGTTCCGCGTGGCCAGCGGGCTAGAATCGATGATTGTCGGAGAGCGGCAGATCCTGGGTCAGGTGCGGGCGGCCTTCAGTGTGGCGAGCCAGGGCGGGTACATCAAGAGCCCGCTGACGCGGGTATTCCACGATGCCCTGCGTGCCGGACGGCGGGTGCATCGGGAGACCAACATCGGGCAGCACTCGCGATCGGTGAGCCGCGCGGCGGTTCAGTTGGCCCGAGGCCTGTTTGACCGCCTGGATGACCGCCGCGTGCTGGTTATCGGAGCCGGAGACGCGGGGCGGATGGTCGCGCGGGCGCTGGCCGACGCGGGTGTCCAGCAAATCACCGTGGTCAACCGCACGCACTGGCGCGCTCAGGACCTGGCGCGCGAACTGAGTGGAGTGGCGACGCCTTTTGAAGATCTGCGGTGTGCACTGGCGGATGCGGACCTGGTCATCAGTAGCACCGGGTCGCCCGGGTACGTGGTGGATGAAGCGATGGTCGCGGAGGCTCTCACACTCCGCTGCAGCGACGAGCCGATGATGTTGATCGACATTGCAGTGCCTCGCGACATCGAGCCAACGGTTGGTGATCTGAATCGGGCGAGTCTGTTCGACATTGACGCCTTGGCGCAGGTGGCCGAGGTCTCGCTGGACGGTCTGGCAGGTGAAGTGCAAAAGGCGAGCACGCTGGTCGACGCAGAACTGTCCCGGTTCTCCGAGTGGTGGACCTCTTCGGACACGATGGAACTGGTGGTGGGCATGCGCCGTCGGGCAGACGAGGTGCGACGCGAAGAAGTGGCCCGAACCCTGTGTATGCTGGGGGAAGACGAGGAAGGGGATCTGGCGGAACGGCTTCACGCCATGACCAACGCGCTGGTCAAGAAGCTGCTGCACCGGCCCACAGTGGAACTGCGCTCCGGGGATAACACGACGGACTACCGGGTGGCCCGCCGTTTGTTCGGCCACGACGACGATCGGCGCAACCGGCGCTGACGTTCTCAACTTGGCTCATGGCTAGCCTCACGGTACGGGTGGGCACCCGGGGCAGTCGGTTGGCGCTGATCCAGACCGAGCTGACATTGGGACTTCTGCGCAATGCGCATCCCGACGTCCGTTTCGCAGTCGTAACGGTGACCACGCAGGGTGACGCCAACCAGACCGCTCCGCTGGCCGGCATGGGTTTGGGCGTATTCGTCAAGGAGATCGAGCGCCGCTTGGAGACAGGCGAGATCGACATGGCGGTACACAGCCTGAAGGATATGCCAACCGTTCTTCCCGACGGCATGGCCATCGGAGCGGTGCTGGAGCGTGCCGACCCTCGGGACGCGCTGGTTTCCCACTTGGGCACGTCGCTGAGCGACTTCCCAGCCGGCGGACGGATCGGGACCAGCAGTCCCAGGCGGCAGGCGCAGATCGCGGAACGTCGGCCCGACCTGAACATCGTCCCCATCCGAGGCAACGTGGACACGCGGCTAAGGAAAGCGTCCGGTGAGGAATGCGACGGCACGGTGATAGCGGTCGCAGGACTGGATCGGATGGGTCTGTCCGATGTGGTCACGGAGTATCTCTCCCCGAAGGAGTTTGTGCCGCCGCCGGGCCAGGGAGCTATGGCAGTGGAGATCAGGGCCGACGACGAGCGCTTGGCCGCACTGGTTTCAGCGGCTGACCACGCACCGACAACAGCAGCGGTGTCGGCGGAACGATCCTTCCTCGAATCGTTGGGCGGCGGCTGCCAAGTTCCGGTGGGAGCCTACGCGGAAGCCGGCGGGGATGCCGAAGGTGCACTACGGCTGACGGTTTTCATGGGCGCGGCGGACGGCACAGCAACGTACCGGGCCAGCGCGGTTGGATCGGCATCGGACACGGTCGGTCTGGCGGCAGAGGCATGGGAACAGTTGCGAGGGCAGGGGGCGGCGGGGCTGCTGGCGGGGTAGAACTTGTCAACGGAAGCCGCGAATTCAGGCAAGGTATTTCTGGTGGGCGCGGGGCCTGGAGACCCCGGGTTGCTCACGGTGAAGGGGGCGCAGGCGCTCGCGGCGGCGCAGGTGGTGGTCTATGACCGGCTGCTGGACCCGTCGCTGGTAGGGTTGGCGCCGGCGTTGGCGGAGCGGGTGTTCGTGGGAAAGGAACGGGGGCGACAGGCGCTGACGCAGGTGGAAATCAACGCGCTGCTGGTCGCGGAGGGGTCGGCCGGCAAGACGGTGGTGCGCCTCAAGGGCGGCGATCCGTTCGTCTTCGGCAGGGGAGGCGAAGAAGCGCTGGCCCTGGCCGAGGCGGGGGTACGGTTTGAGGTAGTGCCGGGCGTCACGTCGGCGGTAGCCGCGGCGGCATACTCGGGCATTCCGGTCACGCACCGGGGGATTTCAACGGCCGTGACCATCGTCACCGGCAGCGAAGATCCCAGTAAAGGGGAAACCAGCACGGATTGGTCGGCTCTGGCCAAAACGGGCGGCACCCTGGTGGTGCTGATGGGGTGGGCGGCCCTGCCGGGGATTGCGAAAATACTGCAGGACAACGGAATGGACAGCAGCACTCCAGTGGCGCTGGTGCAATGGGGGACGTGGAGCAGGCAGCGGACGGTGACCGGGACGTTGGCTGACATCGCCGCAAAGGGCACAGAGGCGGGTATCGGAGCCCCGGTTATAACGATCATCGGCGAAGTCGCGCGGTTGCGGGAGGACATCGGTTGGTTCGACCGGAGACCCCTGTGGGGTAAGCGTGTACTCGTGACGCGTTCCCGTACGCAAGCGTCACGACTTATTGAAGTGCTCAAAGACTTGGGGGCAGAAGCGGTCGAATTGCCGTCCATCGAGATTGGGCCCCTGAATGATTACGGAGAGCTCGACCGGGCCCTCGCAAGCGCCGCGGAGGCATCGGGACGATGGGTGATATTCGCCAGCGTCAACTCCGTGGAATACGTCTGGGAACGGTTGCGGACGCTGGGGAAAGACGCACGGTACTTTGCCGGCGCGACGGTGGGAGCCATCGGGCCGGCGACGGCGCGGGCGCTGCGGGAACGGGGCATTGAGCCCGACTTCATTCCGAGGCGATCGGTGTCTGAGGACGTGCTCGCCGAGTTGTCGGGTTTAGATTGGAAGGGGCGTTTGGTCCTGCTCCCGGGTTCGGCCATCGGACGAGACGCGCTGGCGGTCGGATTGGCCGATCTGGGGGCCGACGTGCGCCGGGTGGACGCCTACCGAAACGTGCGGCCGGAAGGCATCGAGGCGAGGGCGCGAACCGCGTTCCAGCGAGGAATCGATGTGGTAACCTTCACCAGTTCGTCAACGGTGCGCAACCTGCTCGATATCCTGGGCGAAGACCGTGATCTGCTGGACCACTGCCTCATTGCCTGCATAGGGCCGATCACGGCAGCCACGGCCGAGGAGTCGGGACTGACCGTTGACATCCTAGCCGCTGAACACAACGTGGAAGGGCTGGCCGACGCGCTTGCCGGATATTTCTCGGGCGGTCATGCCGCTACAGCCACTCATCAAGAGTGAGGAGGGACACCATGCTGAAACACCCCGATTTGCGCATGCGCCGGCTCCGGGAGAAGGGTCCGGTACGGGAAATGGTGCGGGAGACTCGCATCAGCGCGGCCAACTTCATCTACCCGATGTTCGTCACGCATGGGGAGAACGTCCGCGAGGAAATCGAGCCGATGCCCGGGTGTTATCACACGTCCATCGACCGTCTGGTAGACGAGATCGACGAGGTGGTCGAGCTGGGGATTCCGTCGGTGCTGTTGTTCGGCCTGCCGCCGGAAAAGGACGCCGTAGGCAGCGGCGCGTACGACCCCGAAGGGATCATCCAGGAGGCGACGCGTACCATCAAGGAACGAGCGCCAAGCCTGATGGTTATCGGCGATGTCTGTCTGTGCGAGTACACCGACCACGGGCATTGCGGCATCATCGACGGGGAACGGATCGACAACGACGCGACACTGGAACTGCTGGCCCGCTCAGCCCTTACCCAAGTGCAGGCCGGCGCCGACATGGTGGCGCCCTCGTCGATGATGGACGGGCAGGTGCGCGCGATCCGCGAGACGCTGGACGCTCACGGCTACGACGACACGCCGATCATGGGGTATGCCGCCAAGTATGCCTCGTCGTTCTACGGGCCGTTTCGGATAGCCGCCGACTCCACGCCGCAGTTCGGAGACCGCCGCAGCTACCAGATGGACCCGGCCAACCGTCGCATGGCGATGCGGGAGATCGAGTCGGACATCGCCGAGGGGGCGGACATTGTGATGGTCAAACCGGCCATGGCGTACATGGACGTAATCAAGGAGGCGCGGGACCGGTACGATTACCCGCTGGCGGCCTACAACGTGAGCGGCGAGTACTCCATGGTCAAGGCGGCGTCCCGGGCGGGCTGGATTGATGAAAAGCCCGTTACGCTGGAACTGCTGACGGCCATTCGCCGCGCCGGCGCGGACATTATCATCTCCTATCACGCCAAAGAAGTTGCCCGCTGGCTGCGAGGCCAGGAGTAGGATCGAGGTCGCCAACGACCCTCAAGGACGTGTGTCAGTTGACACGTTTCATCATACCTTTCAGAATGCATTGAAAGAGGTTGCTGGATTACTTGGAGGTTCAAAATGACGCAGACTACAGCCTATTCGGTGGACGAATTCATTGACGACGTGCGCGAGATTTTCGACGCCACGCAAGACCCGTTGGCCCAGGCCTCGGGCGTAGCTGATCATATGGAGCGCCTGCTGGCTACCCCCGGGTGGCTGGAGGAGCGGCTGGAACTTCCCGACGAGGGCGGATACGGGCGGTATGATCTCCACCTGGACGAAGACTACGGCCACCCTGGCGGCGGGTTCTGGCTGATGGCATCGGTGCAGAAGCCTGACCAGGACAACCTGCCCCACGACCACGGCGCAGCCTGGGTGGTGTACGGCGTGTACGACGGGGCCATCAAGCAGACCAAGTGGCGCTGGTTCTATCCCGGCGAGGGAGTGGACTCCGTGCAGATCCAGGAGATCGGCGACTTCGTTCAAGCGGACGGCAAGGTGGCCTTCTTCCTGCCCGGCGAAATTCACAACACCCTGAACGTGACTGGCGATCGCGCCGTGGTAGTTCGCCTCGAGTCCCAAAAACTGGACCGCGTTACCCGCTACCAGTACAACCCTGAAGAAGGCACTGTATTGATGATGGACCGCTAGGACTCCCACTACGGTTGCTGGTGGCAACCGAGGTCAACGGAAAAGCGGCTCTTTTTCAAGAGCCGCTTTTCCGTTAGTAGACTGGCAGGGCATCCCACTCCTCAGTCGGGCGCATTACCAACTCTTTGCCGCTCGAAGATCGCCGTCACAAGCCACTGCCCATTCGACAAACGACGCCGAGGCGCTGGGCGATTCAACGGGTCCCGCCGAAGGGCCCTTTCAAAGTCGCCTAACGTCCGCTCATGGTGAGTTTATCGGACCACAGGCTACCGTCCTTCGATAGGCTCAGGACGAGCGGGTAAAGTCAACTTCCATTACAGAGTAATGCCAATGGACGGCGGTAGCGGTCACGGCGTGACTGGCGGAGCGTCTGAGGGCTCCGGCAGCGCGCTGGCAATCGCCGGCGTCGAGATCGGCGTTGACGCAGTTGAGGAAATGATGGCTACGGCTGATGGGGTGATCTGGGTTCACGGGCGCTCCGGTTCGGGTGTGGCGATGGCTCGGTTGCTTGCGGCGGTCAGGTTGTCGGAGCGGTGATTTGGTTCGTTCTGCCAGAGCCTGATGGTCGTATGTTAGCCCCACGGCCGGGGTGGTACGCAAAGATTTAGCCCCTGTTTCGGATCACTGCGGGCCGAACGCGAGGGTCATGGCCGCATCTCCCAGGATAGTGGCGTCTCCTGTGGCCGCTGAGGACCGCGCCGGCGAGATGCCCGGGTGGGCACGGCGGCGGTCCCTGTCGTCGTACGACCAGGTATTGCGATTTTGATGCTAACGGATGGCCGTGAACGACCGTATGGCTCTGGCTGAGCGAATTATCACCTGACGGGATTGATTATGGAACAGGCGTTCGCCCATGTCAAGAGGAGGGTGTCGGCGTGGAGGGCCGGCTGCCGGAACGAAACCCGTGCATCGCGACAGGATTGCCGCGCTTCGCTCGCAATGACAGGGAGACTTTGAAAAGGCCCTGGCTCCTCCGGTGGTATGGCATTTCACCAATGCGCGCTGTACGATGGGCACCGCCAACGCCGGGTTGCGAATGCCGGCTGAGTTGAAGCGTCGCACACGCTCGAATTACAACCGAGGAGACATCCAGAATGGAACAAGGCAGGTCCCAGCAGCTTTTCGAGCAAGCGCAGCGGGTGATCCCCGGCGGAGTAAACAGCCCGGTGCGGTCGTTTCGGGCGGTGGAAGGAACACCGCCTTTCATCGCGCGGGGTGCGGGCGCCCGCGTATGGGACGTGGACGGCAACGAGTACATAGACTACCTGGGGTCCTGGGGACCATTGGCGTTGGGCCACGCCCACCCTGCGGTGGTAGAAGCGGTGCAGCGAGCCGCAGCGGATGGCACCTCCTTCGGCGCGCCGGTGGCGCAGGAAGTGGAGCTGGCCGAGATGATCTGCGCCGCGCTGCCTTCGGTGGAAATGGTGCGGCTGGTCAACTCGGGCACGGAAGCGTGCATGACGGCCCTCCGGCTGGCCCGGGCCTACACGGGAAGGTCCAAGATCGTCAAGTTTGCCGGTAACTACCACGGCCACGCCGACGGGTTGCTGGTGGCGGCCGGTTCCGGCGCGCTGACCCACGGCATTCCCACCAGTGCCGGCGTACCCGAATCCTACGCGGCGGAAACGCTCATTGCGACGTTCAACGACATCGCCTCCGTGGAAGGCCTGTTCGAGGCGTGGCCGGAAGACATCGCCGCCGTCATCGTGGAACCGATTGCCGGCAACATGGGCGTGGTGCCGCCGGCCGACGGGTTCCTCGAAGGGCTCCGGCAGGTTACCGAGGCCAGGGGCGCGCTGCTGATATTCGACGAGGTAATCACGGGGTTTCGCGTCGCTTACGGCGGGGCGCAGACGTTATTCGGGATCGCGCCGGACATCACAACGATGGGCAAGATCATCGGCGGCGGGCTTCCCGTGGGCGCTTACGGAGGCAGCAGCGAAGTCATGCAGCAGGTGGCACCGCTGGGGCCGATGTACCAGGCGGGCACGTTGTCCGGCAATCCGCTGGCGGTGGCCGCCGGTGTCGCGACCCTGACCGAGCTACAGCGGCCCGGCGTGTACGAGCAGCTCGAGAGCACCGCGATACGACTGATCGACGGCGTCAGCGCGGCCTTCGCTCGAGCAGAGGTGCCGTCCACCGTCAATCGGGTGGCATCGATGTTCACCGGGTTCTTCAATGCCGGGCCGGTGTCGGCGCTGGCCGAGGTGGAGCAGTCCGACACGGCGGCCTACGGGCGATACATGCACGCGCTCCTGGAACGTGGCGTGTATATTGCGCCGTCCCAATTTGAAGCGGGGTTCGTGTCCATCGCCCACACCGACGCGGACATCGACCAGACCATCGGGGTGGTGGGCGAAGCGCTGTCGGCTCTGGGATAGTCGGCGCGCGTGTGGCATGAGTTATGTATACACGGGTCCTGACGCGTAGGTAGGGGCGAATGATCATTCGCCCCTACGAGTTTACGAGATGGCGGCGACAAACCTCAAAGCACTGCTCAAGCGGCATTTCGGCTACGACGAATTCCGGCCCGGGCAGGAGTCGATAATCAACACCGCCCTGGATGGGCGCAACAGCCTCGTCGTGATGCCCACCGGCGGCGGCAAGTCCCTGTGCTACCAGTTGCCGGCGCTGGCGACGGGCGGGGTGACCCTGGTGATCTCACCCCTGATCGCGTTGATGAAGGACCAGGTGGATGGCCTGCGAAGCAACGGCATCGCCGCCGACTTCCTGAACAGCACCCTGGACAACCGGACCGCGGCCGAAGTAGAGCGCAGCGCTCAGGCGGGAGTGGTCAGGCTGCTTTACGTGGCGCCGGAACGGGTCAGCATGCCCGGGTTCAGGCGGTTTCTGGGGACGCTGGACCTGCGGATGATCGCCATCGACGAGGCGCATTGCATCAGCGAGTGGGGGCACGATTTCCGGCCCGACTACCGCCAGCTGGCCGAGCTGCGCGAGCTGTTCCCGCAAACGCCGATAATGGCGCTGACGGCCACCGCCACCGAGCGAGTGCGGCGCGACATCGTGGCGCAGCTGAGGTTGGACGGCTGCGCCGAGTTCGTGTCCGGTTTTGACCGGTCCAACCTGACCTACAACGTGAAGCCGGGAGCCGGTTCCTGGGAAACTCTCCTGGCGCTCCTGGACGAGCGAAAAGGCCAGTCGGCTATCGTCTACTGCTTTTCCCGCAAGGATACCGAGGAACTGGCAGCGCGGCTCACCAGCGACGGACATCCAGCGGTGGCATATCACGCCGGTCTGGCCGCCGACACGCGCCGCCGGACGCAGGAGCGCTTCATCGACGGCGAGGTCCCCATCGTGGCCGCCACCATCGCCTTCGGGATGGGCATCGACAAACCCGACATCCGGTTGGTGGTCCACCACGCGCTGCCCAAGTCCATCGAGGGCTATTACCAGGAGACCGGAAGGGCGGGCCGCGACGGGTTGCCCAGCGAATGTGTCCTGTTCTTCAACGAGGGAGACCGGGCCAAGCAGGAATACTTCATCCGGGGGATGACGGGGGAAGCCCGCGCCGTGGCGGACCGGCAACTGCAGCAGATGGTGGACTATTGCCGCCTGAACACCTGCCGGCGAGGTTACCTGCTAGGTTACTTCGGCGACGCAATGGCCGGTGGTTCCTGCGGCAACTGCGACGTGTGCCTGGCGGAAAGACAGTCGGTAGATATCACGGTGGTCGCCCAGAAACTGCTGTCTGCGGTGATGCGTACCGGCGAACGGTTTGGCGTCGCGCACATATCCGACGTATTGCTCGGCAGGAACATCAAGCGCATTCGTGAGCTGGAACACGACAAGCTCAGCGTGTTCGGGATAGTGGAGGATTACGACCGCGACGGACTGCGTCTTATCGCCGACGGGCTGGTGGAGCGCGGGCTTCTCGGACGGGCGGATGGTCAGTACCCGACGCTGGGGGTCACCACGGCTGGAAGGGAGTTGCTGCGGAACCGTGGGTCCCTGACGCTGGACCTACGCGTCGATGAACCGCCACCGCAACGGGAAAGATCCGGAGAACCTGGCGCGGGGAAGGAACGCAACGCGGGTAAAACCAGAGGCGGCGCGAACACGCATGATGCCGCGTTGTTCGAGAAGTTGCGCGCGTTGCGCCGCAGCTTGGCTGATGCAGAAGGAGTGCCGGCCTTCGTGGTGTTCGGCGACGTCACGTTGAATGGGCTGGCAGCAGCGAAACCGATCCATTCGCGAGATATGCTGGCCGTATCCGGCGTAGGGCCGACCAAGTTGGACAAGTATGGCGAGGCGTTTATGGCGGTGATAAGGGAATATGTGGGCAGTATTCCACTGGCCGCAGGGGGAAACGCATCCGGTCGTCCCGTCAACGGTGGCGCGTCTGTAGCTTCAACCCGCCGACCGACCGGAAACGCCAATGTTCGAGAGTTGGGCGACACTCACCAGTTGACGCGGCGGTTGTTGCAACAGGGATTTACGGTTGCCGAGATCGTCGAGCAACGAGGATTGTCCCAAGGGACGGTGATGGCGCATATAGAGCGCATCGCACAAGGCGACACAACCGTCGACTTGAGCGCACTGCTCCCCTCGACGGAGCGTACGGAACGAATCGAGGCGGCGCTGCGAGCGACGGGCTACGACCGGCTGGCCCCGGCGAAGGAACTGCTCGGAGCCGACTATTCCTACGATGAGATCCGGATGGTCCGGCTGGCGCGTGGTGCGGGAACAACGTAAGGGCGAATGATCATTCGCCCCTACATACAGGTCGCTATGTCTGCGCCGGCTTAGGTGCCGTAGCGGGCGGCCGCGTTGGGGTCGCTGTAATCGACGTTCTTCGTCGACCAGAAGGCGGTGGCGATGTCGTCGCAGGCGGCGACCAGGCCTTCCGCGTTTTCCATGCTGACCGTCTGCTTGCACTGGCCGGCCAGCTTCAGGGCGGAGTTGAATTTACCGGCGATCTCGTTGGCGTCGGTGCCGGGCCAGGCGTAGTCGGCCCAGAGGATCCGCAACTCTTCCTTGCACTTCTCGGCGTGCTCTTCCTTAACGGTGACGTAGCGGGAGAAGGTGTTGGCGAAAGTCTGGCGTTCCGCGGCCGGAGCACCGGGCTGCGGGGCTTCCAGGTTCCGCATGCGAAGGACCATTTTCTGCACGGTCTGGGCGGCGATCTTGGCAACCAACGGGTCGTAGATCCCGCAGGGGATATCGCAGTGGGCGTGGGCCGTGCGAGGCTTCAGGGCGGCGATGGGATTGAACATCGTGTGCAGTCTCCTTTCAGATGATGACAACGCGGGACGAATGTCCGTCATGGACGGGATGATTTCGGCAAAAATGCTAGCGCACTTTGCCGGTTGGCGCAAGGGCGATTGATCGCAGGCGGCCTGTGCTATGCTTGCGCCACCATTACCCACCGGAGGGATTTCACCATGCGCGCTGCCGTTTACAAGGGTGAGCAGGTTTTGCAGGTTGAGGAGCTGCCGGACCCTACTCCCGGTCCCAACCAGGTGGTGATGAGGGTGAAATACTCCGCGATCTGCGGGACCGATGTGCACGCCTTCATGTACGATCTGGCCCAGCCGGGCGCGGTGATGGGTCATGAGTACACAGGAGCCATCGTGGACGTCGGGCCTGGCGTCAGCCGATGGGAGGTCGGAGACCGGGTGGTCGGCGGCGGCGGGCATCCCCCGCCAGGTGGCGGATCGGCTACACGGACCCATCCCAGGTTCAATTACCGCACCATGGGCTTCCAGCAGAGCACACGTCCTCGCGGGTACGCAGAGTACGTACTGCTAGACGAATGGGAACCGACGCCGGTCCCCGACGACGTGACCGACGAGCAAGCCGCGCTATGCGAACCCTGCGCGGTCACCGTCCACGCCGTGCGCCTGTCCGACATCAAGCTCGGTGACGCCGTGCTGGTGCTGGGAGCCGGACCCATCGGGCTGCTGTGCATGCAAACGGCGCGGGCGGCGGGCGCGACCACGGTGATCGTTTCCGAACCTGCGCCAGGCCGCGCGGAAGCTGCACGTCTCCTGGGCGCGGACGCTGTACTGAACCCGATGGATGGCGATTTTGCAGACCGTGTGGTGGCGCTGACCGGCGGTACGGGTCCACAGGTGGTGTTCGAGTGCGCCGCCGCGCCGTCGACGCTAGAGCAGGGGCTGGACCTGTGCGCTCGCGGCGGTCAGGTGGTGATGATCGCCATCGCCTGGGAGCCTACTCCAATCGTGCCGCCAAACTGGATGGCGCGGGAAGTGCGCATGCAGTCTTCGTTCGGCACGCTGCCCGAGGACTGGAGAATTGCGCTGGAACTCATGCGCACCGGGCGGGTTTCCGTGGAGCACATGTTGTCGGGTACCAACTTTGTGCCTCTGGAGGGCATCCAGGGAGCGTTCGAGGCTTTGTGCCATCCGACCAGCGAGCTGCAGATGGTGGTGGAACCGTAACGACTTATCCTGTCGGTTGTCATTGCCAAGAAAGCAGTGAAGCGGCGGAGTATCGCTACACAGTCGTCTGCACGGCGAGGTCTACCGGGTGAACGAGATCGCGCGCTTGGCCCGCAATGATAAATGGGGAATTCGAAAGGTCCCGAACTGCGAAGGCCGCTCGGTTGCCGCTACCCGGTGCCCAATCTATAATCGAGCGACGCAATCGATGATTAACGGCGGGTTTGAGGCCCGTTGAGGAGGCCGTTTTGACTATTACCACGCGCAGCCCGCGAGCATTGCTGAAGCACCGCAGCAGCGAAATCACCGACGGCCCGGACCGCGCACCGGCCCGAGCCATGCTCATGGCCATGGGCTTGACGTACGATGACCTGGAAAAGCCTTTCGTCGCCATAGCCAACCTGGCGAGCGACGTTACGCCCTGCAACGTCCATCTTGATCGGATTACCGCCGCAGTCAAGGAGGGTATCCGGCTAGGCGAGGGCACGCCCTTCCAGTTCGGTACCATCACGGTCAGCGACGGCATATCCATGGGCACCGAAGGGATGAAGGCTTCGCTGGTGAGCCGCGAAGTCATCGCCGACTCCATCGAGACCGTTGCCTTCGGCGAGCGCATGGACGGCCTGGTCACCGTGGCCGGCTGCGACAAGAACATGCCCGGCTGCATGATGGCCATCGCACGCCTGAACATCCCCAGCGTATTCGTCTACGGTGGCAGTATCATGCCGGGCCAGTTCGAAGGCCGAGACGTCAACATCCAGGACGTGTTTGAGGCGGTGGGCGCATACGCCGCGGGTCGCATGACCCGCGAGCAGCTCACTGAGCTAGAGTGCAACGCCTGCCCGGGCGAAGGTTCGTGCGCCGGCCTGTTTACCGCCAACACCATGTCCACGGCCATCGAGGTGATGGGACTGTCCCTGCCGGGCGACGCCTCGCTGACCGCCATCAACCCCGAGAAGAACAACGAAGCCCGCCGCGCCGGCCAGGCCGTGATGCGGATGCTGGAAGAAGGTGTCCGGCCGCGGGACATCCTGACCCGGCAGGCTTTCGAAAACGCGATCACCGTGGTGGTCGCCATGGGCGGTTCGACCAATGCCGTGCTGCATCTGATGGCCATCGCCCGGGAGGCAGAGGTCGACCTGACCCTGGAGGACTTCGACCGCATTGGCCGGAACACGCCGTACATCGCCGACATGAAGCCGGGCGGCCGCTACGTTATGGCCGACCTGAGCCGCTACGGCGGTGTCGCCCTGATCGGCAAGCGCCTGCTGGACGCTGGCCTGCTCCACGGCGACTGCATGACAGTGAATAGCAAGACGCTGGCGGAGAACATCAACGAGACGGCCATCGTCGACGACCAGCCGGTGATCTACACCACCGACGCGCCGCGCAGTCCCACTGGCGGCCTTGCCATCCTGCGGGGCAACCTGGCCCCCGACGGAGCGGTGATCAAGGTGGCCGGACACCAGGAGCGCGTGTACGAAGGGCCGGCCCGGGTGTTCGAACAGGAGGAACCGGCGTTCCAGGCGATACAGCGCAGGGAGATCAAGCCGGGCGACATCGTGGTGATCCGCTACGAAGGGCCCAAGGGCGGGCCGGGAATGCGCGAGATGCTGGCCGTCACCGGCGCGCTCATCGGACAGGGACTCGGCGACTCCGTAGCGTTGGTAACCGACGGACGGTTCTCAGGTGCGTCCCACGGCCCGATGGTGGGCCACGTCGCGCCCGAGGCCATGGTCGGCGGACCCATCGGAATGCTGCGCGAGGGCGACATCATTACGCTAGACATACCGAACCGCCGGCTCGACGCGCGCATCACCGAGGAAGAGATGGCCGACCGCCGCGCCGCGTGGCGTCCGATAGAACCCAAGTACACCACCGGTGTGCTGGCCAAGTACGCCAAGCTCGTGTCGTGCGCTTCGGAAGGAGCCGTGACGAGGTAACGAGAAACGACGGCCAACTCACGGACTGCCTGGCTGGGGGAGTAGCAGGATGACTACCGCTGAAAACCGTGTCCAACTCGAAAGGAAGGGTCCGCTGGCGGTGATACGGCTGAACCGCCCCGAGGCGCGCAACGCGCTGTCGCCGGAGATGGTGGCCGAACTGGGTACGGCCATCAAGTCGTGCCGTGGCGGGGATACCCGCGCCGTCCTGCTCACGGGCACGGACGGCGCATTCTGCTCCGGCGCGGACGTGCGCAACTTCACCGAGGAATTGGATAACGGCGGGCCGGAAGGGCTGTCGGATCATCTACGGGAACTGGCAGACACGCTCCACCGCGACGTGGTGATGGGCATACGACGGTTGGACAAGCCCGTGGTCGCAGCGATCAACGGCGTGGCGGCCGGTGCTGGTTTCAGCCTGGCGCTGGCCTGCGACATCCGCGTCGCGTCGTCGGACGCGCGTTTCCTGCTGGCCTACGCCAATATTGGTTGCACGGCGGACGGCGGGTCCACCTATATGCTCCCGCGTATCGTCGGTCAGGGACGCGCCATGGATATCTACCTGGCCCGGCAGCCCATCGGCGCCCAATACGCGCTGGAATTGGGGCTGGTCAGCCAGGTGTTTGAAGCCGCCCACTTTGAACGGCACGCCATGGAGACGGCAGACCGGCTCGCCCAAGGCCCCACCCGTGCCTATGGCCGCGTCAAGGCGTTGTTCGACGGCAGCTGGGACTCCGACCTGGCAACCCAGCTGGACGCCGAGACCGACGCCATAGCGAGCATCGGGCTTACGCGCGACTTCCAGGAAGGGATAAAGGCATTCTCACAAAAGCGGCAAGCCTGGTTTCAAGGTTTATAAGGGAATGCGGTGTGGCCCTTGTACCGGAATCCGACCGGACACGCCTATTCGACCATCTGATCAAAACCATTGGTGACGGTCCGACGGTCCAGGCCATGCGCCGAGTCCCCCGGGAACGGTTCGTGCCAGACCATCTCCGATCCCGGGCTTACCAGAACACACCCCTCTCCATCGGAAGCGGGCAGACGATTTCGCAGCCCCAGATGGTGGCATGGGCTACCGGCGCGTTGGAGCTGCAAGGCGATGAATACGTGCTGGAAGTCGGTGCGGGCTCCGGCTACCAGGCTGCGGTGTTAACCGAGTTGCTCCCCTTGGGCCGAGTGCTGGCCACTGAACGTATACCTGAGTTGGCGGCGATGGCCAGGCGAAACTTGGCGGAATGCCGGATCGAGAACGCGCGCGTGCTGCACACCAGCACCGCCATCGGCGCGCCTGAGCACGGGCCTTTCAATGCGATCCTGGTTTCCGCCTCCGCCCCCAGGGTTCCCGAATCGCTGCTGGAGCAGCTTAAACCGGGCGGCAGGATGGTGCTGCCGGTGGGGGTCGGAGACTGGCAGACCCTGACGCGGGTGCGCGCCGGGGCCGCAGGGCCAGAGATCGAAGAGTTGGGCCGGTGTTCGTACGTGCCATTGCTGGGCGAAGGGGCATGGTCGGTGCTCCCGTAAGGGCGCGGCCCCGCGCGGGTTTGCCCCGTGTGGCATAATATCCGCAGCAACCAACACGGAGGGACAACATGCCCGGAAAGATCGAGATCAGCCAGATCAACCACGTAACTACCATGGTGAAGGATACGGCCCGGGCCATGGCCTTCTACAACGACCTGCTGGGCATCAAGCAGATCCAGAGCCAGGTGGACAACCCCGCCATCACGTGGCTGCAGCTGGAAAACGGCGTGATGGTCCACCTGATTGAGACCGACGAAGCGCCCGCCAAACCCGGCAACGTGCACCACGCGTTTCAGGTCGATGACCTGGAGGCCACCCGCACGAGCCTGGAGAGCTGCGGCTACGAAGTCCTGCGCGGCGGAATTCGCTACGACGGGCAGGCGTACTTCTTCATCGCAGATCCCGACGGCAACAGCGTCGAGTTCTGCACGGCGTCGGGTTACGCGCCGGCGCCGCCGCGACCCGCCTAACCTCGGCTGGCGATGAATGCGGACAACATCATCCTGGTTGGGTTCATGGCGACCGGCAAGAGCCACGTCGGACGCATCGTTTCCCGGCTTACCGGAAGGCGGATGACCGATCTGGATGAAGAAATCGTCCGACGGGCTGGCAAGCCCATTCACCAACTTTTCAGCGAAGACGGCGAGATCGTGTTCCGCGCCATGGAGCGGCACGCAGCCCTGACGCTGTGCGAAGGCGGAAACAAGGTCATCGCGGCCGGTGGCGGAGCCTTCGCGCAGGAACTGACGCGACAAGTGCTGTTAGAAAACGGGATCGTGTTCTGCCTCACCGCCACGGCGGAGACCATCCACTACCGAATCACGCGCGGCAGCCCCACCGCCGCAGTGCGACCCATGCTGGCCGGCGACGACCACCTGGAACGTATCCGCGAGTTGCTGAGCGAACGCGCGCCAGCCTACGCGCAGGCCCACCACGCCGTGCCAACCGACGACCGCACCCCCGAACAGGTGGCGGACGAGGTGCTGCGCATTTTTGAAACGACCGTCACAGGTTCCAGCCCTGCAGAGTGACGACAAAATGCTTGCCCACAAGTGGCAACCCATCAGTCCGCAGCCGGGAGATTGCGGCTACGACTTTTCTGAAATCGATGCCCTGCAGCGGCGGTGGCTCGCCATCAAACGAGAGCGTGAAGAGGTTTCGCCTGGGGCGTACAGCGCGTTCTCGGAACGATTGACCCGGAGTTGGGCGATAGAAACCGGGATCATTGAAGGGCTCTACACCCTGGACCGGGGTGTGACCGAAACACTGGTGAATCGAGGCATATCCGCTGAACTCATCGACCACGACGCGACTGATAAAGACCCACAAGAACTTGCGTTGATGTTGGACGACCATCAAAACGCGGCCTTAGGCGTCTACGCAGAAATCAGGGAGGGCAATCCCATAACGCGCAGCGCCATTCGGCAAATCCACGCCGTCCTAACGAGCAGTCAACCCACGTTCACGGTAATGGATCAATTTGGCAACCGATTTGAAACTAAACTGGACCGAGGCGGATTCAAGACCCTGCCCAACAACCCGACCAGAAGGGACGGAACGATCCATGAGTATTGTCCGCCCGAACACGTCGATAGTGAACTGGATAACCTGCTCTCGTGGTACGACCAATACCCGCAGGACCATGACCGCTTCCACCCATTATTGACGGCAGCTTGGCTCCACCATCGCTTCACGCAAATCCATCCGTTTCAAGATGGCAACGGCCGTGTCGTCCGCACGCTTCTCACTTGGCACTTGGTTAGGGTAGGTTATCTGCCCGTCGTGGTGAAAAGAGATGACCGGGCCGATTACATTGATGCTCTCGAAAAGGCGGACGACGGCAAGCTGCTACCGTTCGTAGATCTGTTGGTGCGGCTACAGAAGCGAACGATCATGGACGCCCTGGGAGAAATCGATGCTGGAGAACAACCTAGATTAGTTGACCGGGCCATAGATTTCATCGTTGAGCAAATCCACGACCAAAATGTTGACCGAGCAGCGCAAATGCAATTGGCTGACACGGTTGCCAAAGCTTTGCGTGATCACATCGCTAATTGGCTGGAGGAACAATCCGAGACCATACGATCGCGATTGGAAAGGGCTGGGTCCGCCATTTGCTGCAAAGTCGAGCGTGAATACCCGAGACACGTACGACCGTCGTACTACTTGGATTTAGAGGAACGCGCTCAATCATCCGGATACCCGATGAGCCCCGGCCAATCTAAATTCTTTGCGACGTTGTCATTGACTCCGGCTGAGATAACCCAGCAGGCCAAGCTAAGATTTGCTGTGTACCTCTACCATACGGGCAGACAGTTTACCGGAATCATGGTAGCCAACGTATTCACCGTAATCGAATATTATCGCTATGGTGATGAACCTTTCTCGAGGGAGCCGATTTATACGGGTGCAGAGTATTCGTATGCCATTCGAGACCCGTTTGTGTTTACATTGGAAAACGAAGCGGAGGACCTGTTTCCTCGCTTCAAAGACTGGGCTGAACAAAAGCTGGCAATGGCGTTGCACGACTGGGGCGAGCAATTTGCTTAACTGGTAACCGTCTGCTGTGTCAAAGGAGTTTTGAATATGACCAATCATGATATTGCCGCGACCGTTCACCACTCAGGTGGCAGCTATCCCGTCATCGCCGGCTGGGGCGTTATTGAGCGGCTGGGCGAGTACATCAAGGAACTCGGGTTGGGCAGCACCGCGTACATTGTTACCGACGAGAACGTGATGCGGCCCTATGGGCGAAACGCGCAGTGGGCCCTGCAGCGGTCCGGCATTGCCGCGCACTGCTTCGTGATTCCGGCGGGCGAGACCAGCAAGTCCTTCCAGCAGGCGCAGGAGATCTACGAGTGGCTGGTGAGCCTGAAAGCCGAGCGCGGCCAGCCCATCATCGCCATCGGCGGCGGCGTGGCCGGCGACCTGGGCGGATTCGTCGCCAGCACCTTCCTGCGCGGGGTACCCTTCGTGCAGGTGCCGACCAGCATGGCCGCCATGGTGGACGCTTCCATCGGCGGCAAGGTCGCGGTGAACCTCCCCCAGGCCAAGAACATGGTCGGCGCGTTCTACCAGCCACGGGCCGTCCTGGCCGACGTGCAGGCACTGTCCACGCTGGGCAAGCGGGAGCTTTCTGAGGGCTGGGCCGAGGCGATCAAGCACGGTCTGATCCTGGACCCATCGCTGGTGGACGTATTCGAGGAACACGCCGAGGCGTTGATGGATGTGGAGCCGGAAATCTCCACCGAAGTCATACGTCGCAGCATGGCAATCAAGGCTGACGTGGTGAGCCAGGACGAGCGGGAAACCCTCGGCATCCGCATCCTGCTGAACTATGGGCACACCATCGGCCACGCGCTGGAAGCGTCCACCGAGTACGGCCGATTCATGCACGGCGAGGGAGTTTCCGTGGGCATGATGGGAGCCGGCCGGATCGCCCGGGAGATGGGGATGATCGGCGACGATATCCTGGAGCGGCAGCGCGTCCTGCTGCAGCGGTTCAACCTGCCCATCACGGCCCGGGGCGTCGATCTTGATGCCGTGCGCGGAGCCATGTCGCTGGACAAGAAGACGGTGGGCGGCGCGAACCGCTGGGTGCTGCTGGAGGACGTGGGCCGTGCCACCGTGCGCCGGGACATCCCCACAGAGGTGGTGGACGAAACCCTGGCCTGGCTCACTGAATAGGGATTGAGCGCGCAGGCCCGCTTCGCTCGCCCACTCAGACCAACGGACGCCGGGCGGCACGGGCCTCCCGTAATGCGGATAGGCGGCGGCCTCGTCGCGCCTGGCTCACCACTGCGACGGCCAGCAGGATAAGGATAGTCACTGCGACCGCGCCGGATACACCGAGGAGCAGCACCTGGCTGACTCGCTCCAACCCGCCGGATCCCAACACCCTGGCCAACTGACCGACTCCCACGGCAATGCCGGCGTTGAGCACGGTTACGCCGAACAGTCCAAGGATCCGGCTGGAATTCACAAACCGCGTGGCCAGGGCACCGAGCTGAGTGCCGACCGACGCCGACGCGAACATGATGACTGCGATCACTGGATCCACGTTGCCGCTCAGAGAATAGAGGAACGCCCCCAAGCTGCCGGTGATGATAATCTGGAACAGGTCGGTGCCGATGGCGATGGCGGGTGGGATTCCCAGCCCATACACCAGGAACGGCATCAGCAGGAAACCACCGCCGGCGCCCAGTAGCGCCGCGACGAACCCGATGGTGAAACCGGCGAATACCGGCACCAGAGCCGACATCTCCTCAATGCCGGCGCTGGGGAAAGACGGCCGCAGGTTTACGTTGCCGGAAAACCTGGCGCCGGCCGGTATCGGCAATCGGAGGCGGTCCGGGCCGATGCGCACCCGCCGGAACCATCCGGGCAGCCCGCCGCCCACCCTCGGGCCCGGGCGATATCGGAGTTGCCTGAGCCAGTTCCCAACCATGAGCGAGCCCAGGCTCAGCAGGAGCACGAAGTAGACCCCGCCGACGACGGGTCCAGCTACTCCAGCATGCTCCAGCGTCGCGTTGACCCGCTCGCCGGCGAACACGCCGGGGATGGTCCCGCAGACGATGAGAACGGCAAGCCGGATATCCACGTTGCCCAGGCGGCGGTGGCGCAGGGTACTGGTGATCGCCGTGCCCATCACCATGAGGAGACCGGTGCCGACGGCGTAGATGGTCGGTACGCCCAGAACGAGCAGTCCTCCAGTGATGAGGAAGCCGCCACCCACGCCGAAAAAGCCGGTCATGGTGCCGACGATCATCCCCAGCAGAGCCAGCAACAGGGGCGATACCGTGGCGTCGGCGATGGGGAAATGCACGCTAATGTCCCCGGCCGGAGCGGTGATCGTCCGGTGAGCGTCCGCGCGGACGGGCCAGCGAAACGCCGCGACCTACCAGGTCCCAGAAGGCGTACAGCACCACCGCGGTCACGGCCATCGTGGCAATCACACACACCGCCCACAGTACCGAATGGCGGCTCAACTCCAGCAGGAATTCAGTAAGCGCCTGATACATGTGAGGAACTTATGGTCGACAAGAGTTGCCAACGCGGCGGTTCGGAAACACTGTTATACGTAGCAATTTAGCAAACGGATAACTTTTGTATGCGGCGGCCGCTCGATTGCGCTAGCAGCTGGATTGCGGGTACATTATTCGTTATGACAGCCCAGCAATTCGGTTATCAGTTGCTCTCTACCGACGGAGCCGCGCGGCGCGGGCAGATTACCACGCCCCATGGGGAGGCGCAAACGCCTCTGTTCATGCCGGTGGCCACCCAAGCTACGGTGAAGGGCCTGACCTTCGACGAGGTTCGATCTCTGGGCGCGGAAACGGTCCTGAGCAATGCCTATCACCTGTACCTGCGGCCGGGCGTTGAGCGGGTGCGCGACTCCGGCGGGCTGCATCAATTCATGGGCTGGGGTGGGCCGATCCTGACCGACAGCGGTGGTTACCAGGCGTTCAGCATGGGCACGCTGCGGAGAGTGAACGATGATGGCATCGTTTTCCGCTCGCATATTGACGGCAGCGAGCATCGGTTCACCCCAGCATCGGCCATCGCCAACCAGCACGGCATCGGGGCCGATATCATCATGTGCTTCGACCAGTGCGTCTTTTCGGCCGGCGAACCGGCCGCGGTGATAGAGGCAATGGAGCGCACCCACCGGTGGGCCCGGGTCTGTCACGACACCCATACGCGGAGCGATCGGGCCGGGCGGCAGGCGTTGTTCGGGATAGTCCAGGGCGGAACCGTTCCCGATCTGCGGCGCCAGTCGACACGATACATCACCGGCATACCATTTGACGGCTACGCCATCGGCGGCCTGGCGGTGGGCGAGACCAAGGCCGAAATGCACGACATGACCGGGCTGGTGTGCGACGACCTGCCAGCCGACCGGCCACGCTACCTGATGGGAGTGGGTTCTCCCGAGGACCTGGTGAACTCGGTGGCGCTGGGCGTCGACATGTTCGACTGCGTGCTGCCGACGCGTGTGGCCCGCAACGGCGCATTGTTCACGCCCACCGGTCGGATCAACATCGCCAACCGGAGGTACGCCGAACAGGACGCGCCGCTGGATGAGACGTGTGACTGCTACGCCTGCCGGAACTACACCGCGGCCTACCTGCGGCACCTGTTCAAAGCCGGCGAGATGCTGGGCCCGCGCCTAGCGTCAGTTCACAATTTACGCTTTATCCTCAGGCTGATGGCGGATATGCGGGACGCGATAGCGGAAGGACGGTTCGCAGCTTTCCGGACGAATTTCTTGAGCACCTACCGCCCAACCGACGAGGGACGGCGTCAAGCCCAGAAGCACCGTTGGATCCAGGAACGTGGCGCCTGATGTCCGGGCTCTCAGTTCCTGACCGTGATACGCGGCGATGGCCGGCCGCGCGGCCCGCCGGTCCGTCAAGCATGAAGCCTGAGCCCTCACGCGTACCCAGTTTGTCATTGTGAAGAGTGTAGTGGCGCGGCCGATCCCGTCGCCTGGACGATGTCTCCTCCGCCAACGAGATTGCCGCGCTTCCTCGCAATGACAGTTTGAACGCAAGTGGATACGCGTCAGGCCTGAGCCAGGGTTGACAAACAATTGTGCCCGGCCTACGGTGACCGGGCAGGCCCGGCGCGAGAAGTGAATTTATCGGCACGGGCGGAGACGCTGTTGCTCATGGTGGCCACGGACAACATTTCAAGTGAAACCACGACCGTGCTGAGCGACGATGGCCAGCCGTACATCCGGGTTGATTCGGTCTGGAAAGTGTTCGGGCGGAACCCGGAACGGGTATTGGAGCCGCAATACTCGGAGCACGACAAGTCCTTCGTCCAGAGCGAGTTCGGCAACGTCATTGGCTTGCGGGATGTTTCGTTCCAGGTAAACCGGGGCGAAACCTTCGTGCTCATGGGGCTGTCGGGCAGCGGCAAATCCACGATGGTGCGCTGCCTGATCCGGCTGATTGAACCCACCGCGGGCGAGATAGTCATCGCGGGCGAGAACATCACCAGGATGTCCGACAAGGAGCTGATCGAGTTTCGCCGCAACAAGGTCGCCATGGTTTTCCAGCACTACGGCCTGATGCCGCATCGCAACGTGCTGGACAACGCCGGCTGGGGGCTGGAGGTGCAGGGGGTCAAGAAGCCGGAGCGGGATGCCCGCACCCGCGAGGTGCTGGAACTGGTTGGCCTGGGAGGCTGGGAAGAATCGTACCCGCGCCAGTTGTCCGGAGGCATGCAGCAACGGGTTGGCTTGGCCCGCGCGCTGGCCGTGGACACCGACATCCTGCTGATGGACGAGCCGTTCAGCGGGCTGGACCCGCTGATCCGCCGGCAGATGCAGGACGAGCTGCTCCGGCTGCAAACGGAATTGCACAAGACCATCGTATTCATCACCCACGACCTCAACGAAGCGCTGAAGCTGGGCGACCGGATCGCCATCATGCACGACGGCAAAGTGGCGCAGATAGGATCACCGGAGGACATCGTCCTGCGGCCCGAGGACGAGTACGTGGGCGACTTCACCCAGGACGTGCGCCTGGAAACAATCCTCAACGCCAAGAAGGTCATGGTGACGCCCAAGGCTACCGTGATGGGCCACCAGGGGCCGCGGGCAGCCCTGCACACAATCGGCGATAGCGACGGCGATGCGGCCTGGGTCGTAGACCGGGGGCAGCGCTACATCGGCCTGTTGTCCATCAGCAACGCCGAGCGTGCGCTGCGAGCCGGGGTCAAACGCTTCGACGAGGCATGGGATTACGTGGATCGTGAATACCAGGCGATGGTGCCAACGACCTCTTTCGATGAACTGATCCCAATCGCCATGACCAGCGATTTCCCAATTCCGATAACCGACGAAAAGAACATGCTGGTCGGCGAGGTGCATCGCAGCGCGCTGGCCGAAGCGTTGGCGGAAACGGCGGCCGCGGACCCCGACTATGCAGCCAACGCCGCCGAGAACGCGGCGCTGGCGGTTGAAGCCGGGATGAACGGCGAAGAAGGCGACAGCAGTTCCCACAATCAATGATCCCCGCATGAAGACTCGACCCGCAACACCCTGATGCCCGCGGGGAGTTTTCGGCGGAAGAGGACATTATGGCAGCGATAACCGGAGAAAACCCGGAAACCGGCGCGGCGGAGTCAACCCCGGCCCCATCAAGCGTAACCACTTCGACGGGAAGCCTGTCACTGAATAGCCTCCCCCACGCGTACCGGTGGGCGATAGGCATTGCCGTGATCCTCATCGTATTGATAGTGACCCTGCTGATTTGGGGGCCTGGGATGGAGTTCCCCAGCAAGGTGGGCCAGCTACAAGACGACGGCAGTTCCAAAACGGTAGAGATCAGCAGGATTATCTCAGCCCACGTTAAAACTGGCACTACATGGCTGGTGCGCAACTGGGGTGGGCTATTTGACGGCATTGATTTGTTCGTCACCTATACAATGGTGTGGCTAGAAGACGGGTTCAAGTGGATCCCGTGGCCTGCGGCTTTTCTGGCAATCGCTGGAGTGGCGTGGGTAGTAGCCGGATGGCGCCTTGCCTGTTTTGCGATAGCAAGCCTGGTATTTATCGGGATTATGAACCGTTGGGACAGCGCGGTTGAGACCATCGCCATCATAGTTTTTTCGGTGGCATTATCGGTCATGATCGCTTTGCCATTGGGCATCATGGGGGGCAGATCCGATCGGGTGGATAGCCTGATCCGCCCGATTTTGGATGGGATGCAAACAATGCCGAGCTACGTGTACCTAGTTCCCGGAATATTGTTCTTTGGATTGGGATACACGCCCGCGGTTATCGCCACGGTAATATACGCCGTGCCGCCGGCCATCAGGCTGACCAATTTGGGAATACGTCAGGTATCGCCGGAAACCGTGGAGGCAGCTCGATCTTTCGGAGCCTCACCCTTACAATTGCTCGCCAAGGTGCAGATGCCGATGGCTCTGCCTACAATCATGGCTGGCATCAACCAGACGACGATGCTGGCATTGTCAATGGTAGTAATCGCCTCGTTGGTTGGAGCCAGTGGACTGGGTGAGGATGTGTTTCGAGCGCTGCAACGTCAAGACCCGGGAAATAGCGTGATAGCCGGGATGTCAATCGTATTGATCGCCATTGTTATCGACCGGCTCACTCAATCAGTAGCTCGCAGCCGGCAGGAAGCATTGAACGCTGGGCGTTAAGTAGGCCGCATCACCTCCGGGGATTGGGAACTTCGACGGCTGCGCACTGGCCAGCCTGTAAATCCGACTGGGGAATCCGTGACGAACTAAGAGTCAGGACAGCGCAACTCTGAAATCTCAGATGGACGCCGGCCGGATGTTATGACAATAATCGTGTTGTCATTTACCAAGTGCGAAAACAATGTTATGTCATGCTATTCTTGCCGTATAAGTCAGTTTGACAAGGATAATCAGCACTGCTATAAATACGAGACTGTATCGTCGTGCCGGGGCGAGCCCGGCGCTCCGAACGCGCCGCATGGAGGAAATTATATTGTTCACCAAGTACAGACTGATCCCTCTGACGATAGCGGTGGCACTGATAGCCGCTATTACCATCGTTGCCTGTTCGCCGGCTGAGCCACAGACCATCGAGGTAACGCGCGTCGTTACTAAGCAGGTGGAAGTTGAGGTAGAAAAGGTCGTCACCGAACAGGTGGAAGTTGAGGTAGAAAAGGAAGTCGAAGTAACTCGGGTCGTCACCGAACAAGTCGAGAAAATTGTCGAAGTCGAAGTGATGGCGCCTGAAGGTCCCAAAGATACTATCGTTTTCAGCGACCTCAACTGGACCAGCGCACAAATCCAAAACCGCATCGCTCAATACATCGTCGAGTACGGGTATGGCTATCCCACCGAAGTCATCCCCGGAGGCACGCTGCCACTGTTTCAGGGCCTGAAGCAAGGTGATACCCACGTCACCATGGAGATTTGGTTGCCCAACCAGTCAATTGGCTGGGAGGAAGCAGTAGAACTGGGTGAAGTTGTTTCGGTCGGCAAAAGCTTGGTGGGGGACTGGCAGAGTACGTTCGTCATACCGAAGTACGTCGCTGACGCCAATCCGGGCCTGAAAACCCCCCAGGATTTGATGAAAGCCGAGTACATGGAGCTATTCGCCACAGCGGAAAGCCGGGGCAAAGCCAGGCTCGTAGCCTGCGTGCCTGGCTGGTCTTGCGAGTTGGTGAACGATGAACAGATCGAGACCTACGGTTTGACGGATCACCTCCACGTGATAAAGCCCGGCTCCCAAGATGCTATGTTCTCAGAGATCTACGGTGCTTATGAGCGTGAGGAACCGTGGTTGGGCTATATGTGGGGCACGGGTGATCCAGCACTTAAACTCGATTTGGTGATTCTAGAAGAAGCTCCTTACACCAAGGAATGCTGGGACTCTGGCAAAGCCTGCGCCTTTGACAACTCGTTAGTTCTGGTGGCCGTGCATAACAGCCTGCTTCCAAGAGCCGGAGACGTGATCGGGTTCCTGCAGCAATGGGAATTCACCATAGACATTTACAAAGGCATCTTTCAGTGGCTAGACTCCAACGAAGGTGCGTTGCCGAAAGAAGCTGCGATCGAATGGCTAGAAACCGAAACGGACATCTGGACCGGATGGGTAACCGACGAAGCCGCTGCAAGCGTGCAAGCTGCCCTTGAAGCGGGTAAAGAAGCAGAAGGTTGGCCTGACGAATAGAAGGTTCGACCACGGCGAACTCTGCAGTCCATCGCGGGGCGGCTTCCTGAGGGGAGCCGCTTCCTTTTCTGCTACAATGCAGCCGCTTTCGGGCCGCGATTTTCACCCGCCAGGACACCACCTCAATGACCACTGCCCCTGCCCCTGCCGTCGTAACCGATGCAACCCTGGCCACGCTCAAGGCCATCCCAACCCAGACCCTGATTGACGGCCTTTGGGTGATGGGCTGGCCGATGAGCATGATCGAGGGGGCCAAGCCGCTGCAGCCGGGACAGCACATGGCAGGGCGCGCCGTGACGCTGCGTTTCGTTCCGCACCGGCCAGACCTGGCAGCGGACAAGCCCAAAGGGTCGGACTCCGCCGAGTACCTCGCGTTTGAGTTGTGCGGACCCGGCGAGGTGCTGGTGATCGACGCCATGCGCTGGCCGTACAGCAGCATCGGCGGCGACATCAAGTTCTACCGCCTCTACCAGCGCGGCGTCGGCGGCCTGGTGACCGACGGGGCGGTGCGGGACACGAACACGCTGAAAGACTACGGCTTTCCGGTGTATTCAGCCAACGCCACCGCCAAGCAGGGACCGGCCGAGTTCTGGCCTTGGCAGGTCAACGACTGCATCCAGTGCGGTGGTGTCCTGGTGCGGCCGGGCGACGCCATCGTGGGCGACGACGACGGCGTGGTGGTGGTACCGGCTGCGGCCGCCGGCGAGGTGATCCAGATCGCCCACCAACGGGAAGAAGTCGAAGCAGTCATCAAGGCGCAGTTGGAGATTGAGCAGTGCTCGCCCGGCAAGTACTATCCATTCAACGACAACACTTGGAAGCTGTTTGAAGAGAAGACGGGCAAGAAGCCCTATCGCTAGAGCATTCCGTTTGCGACGCGATCGCAAGAACCCAACCCAGGCAACTTCGCACAAGGAGACTTGACCATGGCCCGACTACCCCTAGCGTCCCGCGCAACGACCCCCGCCGGCCAAGAGGCCGCATTCGACGAGATCACCCAGAACGGCACGGCGGTTCCTCCGTACGGGCCGGGCTCAGTGATGACCCACGTGCCCGAGGCCAGCAAGCACGCCACCGGCCTGAACCAGTACCTACGCAACCACTCGAGTCTGCCTTTGAAGGCGGCCGAGTTGGCTATGCTGGTGGCGGCCCGCGAAATGGACTGCCAGCACATCTGGAACGCCCACGCGGCCTCGGCGCGGGACGCCGGCGTGTCCGCCGCCGTGGTGGACGCCATACGGGATAAGACGCCGTTGCCGGCGCTGGCACCCGACGAGTCGGCGGTGATCAACCTGGGGCGCGAGATCCTGCGGAACCACCAGGTGAGCCGGGGCGGTTACCAGAGCGCGCTGGAAATCTTCGGTCAGCAGGGAACCATTGAGTTGACCCTGGTGCTGGGGAACTACACCATGCTGGCGATGGTCATCAACACCTTCGAGACCGACCTGGCGCCCAACCGGACGGAGCCGCTGCTACAGCGAGCAGCCGGCTAGCGACAAAGGTAGGGGCGAATAATCATTCGCCCCTACAAGTTTTTGCGGTAGATCTGGACCCGATGTCGGCAGGAGTCTACGACGTAGATGCGGCCCTCAGAATCTAGGTTGACCGAGGTAGGCCCCCAGAAGAATTTTTCCACGCCGGCCGAGGTTTCCCGGTGGCGATCCCGCCACGGGTTGACGGTGGGCGCCAGATCTGCGGTGCGACGGGCGGCCGACTCGTCGGGGTTGGCGGCGAGGTAGTCCTCGGCCCACGACGACGTGGTGGCGTCTCCGCGTAGAATCGCGGCCACCTCGCCGTCCGGAGCAAAGATCTGCACGCGCTCGTTGCCCCAGTCCGCGACGTAGATGTAGCCGTCTTCGTCCACCGCAACTGATGAGGGGCGATTGAGCTGCCCCTCCCCGTCGCCGGATGCGCCCCACTGGCCGACGAAGCGGCCTTCGGGGGTGAACGCCTGCACGCGGTCGTTGCGCCAGTCGGCGACGAACACGTTCCCGTCCGCGTCGCAGGCCAGTCGCCAGGGGGTGTTGAACTGGCCGGCCTGGGCACCGTAGCTGCCCCATCCGCCCAGGTATTCGCCGTCAACGGTGAAGCGCTGTACGCGGTGGTTCATACCGTCGCTGATCAGCAGTGACCCGTCGGGTGCGACGGCGATGTCGGCGGGGCGGTTGATCTGGCCGGGAGCGTCGCCGGTTTCGCCCCAGTAGCGGATGAACTCGCCTTCGGGGCTGAATACGTTGACACGCTGGAACGCCTCGTCGGTCACGTAGAGCCGGCCGTCGGCATCGCGAGCGATGCCAGAGGGCCACCAGAACTGACCGTCCTGGGTCCCACCGGTTCCCCACTCGCCGATATAACCCTCGTTCGCCGTGCAGACGCAGACCCGCTTGAGTTCCAGGCGACCCACCGCCTCCGGCCCGCCGCGGTTGAGCACGTGCATGACGCCCCCGTCGCCCAGCGTTAAGTCGATGGGGTGGATGAAACCCCGGCCACGGTAGGCCAGGAAGCCTACGGTGTGGCTGTACTCGAATATTGCGGTAGCGGTGGTCATCTCGTAACCTGCCTTCTCGTAATGTCAAAGGGGAAGTCTGCGGTTTCCTAAACCATCTGCGGAGGCGCACCCAACATGTCACACCAAAGCGAGCGGGCTTTCTTCGACGAAGCCGGCATGTATATCTCGCAGCGCCGATTCATAACCCGCGAGGGGGATACATTCGATACCAGCGCTTTGCGTAGCGCGTTCGTATCGGAAGAACGGGAGGGAGGTTGTCGCACGACGCTCGTAGCTGCTTTATTTGGTTGTCTTGCCCTGGCCGGCGGCATATCGCTGATCATATGCACACGGGCTATCATATTCGCCGGGGTCAAGATGGCGGCATCCGCTGGAATAGAGTCTGCATTTGACGCTGTTGAACAGCGGACCGGAGAGCGAACCGGCGAAGAAATCATATCCAATGTCATCCCAGACACGACCTGGCGAGATTATGATTGGGTGATCGCGGTGGCAATCCTGGGCATTATCGCCATCGGCGTCGGAGCGCTGGGTTTAGTTCGGACTATGAAGAGCCGGCGGCGCCGGTACATCGCGGTTTTCATGTTTGGACCGGGCACTGTCGGCGGTACTTTGACCAGGCATGAGTACGTTGTACGGGACTACGACGGCGAGATGATCCAAAGGTTGATCGCGGCCGCAAATGAGGCCAAGCTAGCCACGCAACACACTTAGGACTGGACTTTGCCAGCGCAAGCCAAGTCAGGGTTGGCGAAACCGCCCGGCCGTTCGATAGCTAGCCCCAGTTAGCCAGAGTCCGTCCCGCGGTGGTCATGCCAGCTGGTACTCGCGGGAAGCGACGATGAGCTGCAGCATTTCTACGATGCGCTCCTCGGCGCAGGCGATGCCGTCGGGGCGGTCGAAACGAACCTCACCCCACGGGGCCGCCAGTGCTACCAAGCTGTTCATGGTACCGTCGGACACCTCGAACATGCCCATGGCGTCCAGGCAGGCTTCGGCCAGTTGACGCGGCTCCAGCCGGTCGCCACGGGTCTTCACACGTTCGATGATGGCGCGGACGCCGGGCCGGCCGGTATCGCGCATCTCGGCGCCGGCGGCGTTGATGCGCTCGACGAGGTTGCCGGTATCGATCCACTCCATGCCGGTGTGCCAGCCCTCCACCGTGGGAGGGTTCAGGATCTCCTGGCCCATGAAGTTGACGTCCATGGCCAGGTTGCAGATGGTCCACTCGGGACTGCGGTGGCTACCGGCCAGGCGTGCGGTGCCGCCGACCAGCTCGGCCGGGCTCTTGACCCTGCCCAACCGGACCGCTTCGTCGGCGAAGAAATCGGACAGGAACATGCAGCGCATAACGGCGCGGATGTCGCCGTCGGTGCGGGTGAACTCGTCGGCCAGTGTGCCTACGGCCTCCTCGTCGGGCCGGTCGGACACAAAGAAATTGTAGAGCTTGCCGGCGATGTAATGCGCGGTGGCCGGCTGCTTTACGATGATGTCGATGACGTCCTGCCCGCTCAGGGGACCGGTGTGGCCGAGGAAGGTCTTCTCGGTATCGTCGTGGTCATCCTCCCGGTAGCGGAACTGCCAGTCGATGCGGCCGTAGGGCCAGAAGGAGTCGCGGCTGGCGCGGATGCTCATGTACTCGGTGTTGTCGATGGTCCAGCCGGTGAAGGCGCGGGCGGCGGCCTTCACGTCGGCCTCGGTGTAGTTGCCGATGCCCATGGAGAACAGTTCCAGCAACTCCCGGCCGTAGTTCTCGTTGGGAGCATCCCGATGGTTGTCCTTATTGTCCAGCCAGAAGATCATGGCGGGGTCCCGGGAAAGCTCCACCAGGATGTCGGCAAACTTGCCCAGCCCGTGGCGGCGGAAGGTATGGGTCTGGTTGACCACCGCCTTGGCGTGGTTCAGCTTGCCGTAAGCCGTGGCGAAGAGGCCATGCCAGAACAGGGCGATCTTCTCTTCCAGCGGGCGCTGGCTGTTGATGATGCGGTACATCCAGTAGCTCTGGCTGCTCTCAAGGAGCATCAGGCTGTTCTGGTCGACGTGGTACCGGCGGATGAGGTCCTCGATCTCGAGGTCGGGCCGGTCTTCGGGATGCAACAGCTCGTAGACGGTGGCCTCGTATCCACGCTGGACGGCGCGATCGATTTCAGCGCGGGTGGGGGTGAAACCCGCGCGCCGGAGCAGATGGGCGGCGCGGATCGATTCGTCGTCGGCCAGGGCGATGCGGGCCGCGCCCAACTGCGGGTTGCTGGTCAAAGTCATCGTGGCAGTCCTCTGCGCTGATCCAAAGATGGAACGAAACTGACCGGTGCTACATCAGGCCCCAGCGGGGGTTGGCGTCCACCAACTCGCGGAGGTAATCCACCAGCCAGGGGCGGACTTCCTCGGCCATGTAGAACGTGGGGGCGATGAGCTCGGTCTCGTCCTTGATGATGCCTTCCTCGATGCAGCGGGCGGCCACGTCGGTGCCGGGCATCACGCTGACGCCGACGCGCAGGTTGGCGAGCGAGGGCTTGAGGCCGCGCAGGAACTCGAGCTTGTTCTCCACAGACTCCCGCGTCTCGCCCGGCTCACCGAACTGCTGCGAGATGGTGTAGTGCAAGTCGCCGGCTTCGCAAAGTTCGGTGGTCTCTTTCAGGGAAGCGTAGCGCGACATATCGTTATCGCCCTCGTGAGGGTCGCCGCCGCGGGTGCCGCCCATCATGACGAGGCCGCAGCCGGCCTGCTTCATCATGCCGATGAGCTCGGCGTCGCAGGCGTAGGGAGCGAGGCAGGTGTTCCAGCGCACCTTCACCTCGGATTCCATCAGAGCGTTGCAGAGTTCCTTGGCGTGCTCCAGGGGCACGTTGAAGCAGTTGTCCACGAAGAAGATCTTCTTCAGGCCGTAACGGGATGTGACCTCGGCCACTTCTTCCACCACTTCGTCGATGGGTCGGATCACCCGCCAAGCGCCCTCCGGTGTCCGCATATCGTCGGCGGAGGTTGGGTAGTAGAATCCGCCCAGCTTGGTGAGCACGCTCACGCCGAAACCGGCCTGCGCGTACCTGGGCATATCGAGGTCGTCCAGGCTGGGGCGGCTGCCGAAATCCGACGAGCAGCGCATACCGTTGTACACGATTTCGCCGTTTTCCCGGTACAGGACGCCGGTCATACCCCGGTAGTCGGGCTCGCCGATCTCGACACGATTCGCCAGATCAGCGAAGGTCTCACCAGCGTCGCCGGCGATACCGATGTCGGGTTGCACGAAGTCAAAGACCTGCTGCGGCATGATACTGAACGCCGGCCCACCGCAGACGATGGTGGCGTTGGAAATCGACCGGATACGCTCGATAACGCTCCTGGTGATGGGCAACTGCCACTGAGGGTCGACGTAGCTGTGATTGCTGAGGTTGCGAATCGAGATGCCCACCATCTCCGGCTTGAAGTCCAGGACGGTGCGCTCGACTTCATCCAGGTAGTTCTCGTCGGCGAACATCAGGTCAACCAACTTGACCGTGTGCCGGGACCGGTCCAGATGGCCGGCGACATAGGCCAGTCCGATGGGAATGGGCTGCGCTCGCATTCGGCTCATGACCTGTTTGTGACGGTTGGTGGCAATCAGCAAGATACGCATCTAAAATCCCCCTCGCGGCAGCAGAAAAAGCGGCAACAATGGGGCCGATTGTACACCAGCGCGCCGGCCCACGCTATCGCGCGTCGTGGCGGTCCGCTCGCGGGAGCGGCCGGGCGCGGCAGCGTACGGCGGTCGAGGCCGACAGAAACGCAACAGGGCGGGACACAGATATCGGATGAGTTGCAAATGTGGCGCCAGCAGCAGACAGGCGATGGCCGCTCCTGGCGCTGGAGTTCAGATCAATGCTGCGATGGGCTTCCTCCCGATGTTCGGGATATACAGGCGATGTTCTCGAGAGTGTTGACCAGGTTCCGAGCGATTATCAGCCCTACGGCCGGAGGTGGTGCGCTGGGGTTTTTGCTCTCATTCTCCATGCCTGAAGCATGGCGCGCTGTGGCAGGCGCGGTGGCCGAGGGGACTGCTCCGGTTAAAACGACCGAGGACAGTCTCCTACAGAGGCCGGCAGCGACTTGGTGCTGATTGGCCGTGAACGCTCGGAACCTGGTCGATGGAACCGATTTATCGCCTGTGAAACCATTATAGATCATACATTCGCAATAGGGCAAGAGGGTGGTGTCACTCACGCGTCCCCAGTTTGTCCTTGCGAGGGACGCAGTGACGCGGCGATGCCGTCGCCTGTAGATGCTCTCTGCCAACGAGATTGCCGCGCTTCGCTCGCAATGACGGGGGACAGGGCGCTCGCAATGACAAGGGACCAGGCGCTCGCACAGACGGTTTGAACGCAAGTGGGTATGCGCCAGGGTGGTGTCATGGTTTGCGGTCCCGGGTCCAGGCGGCGCAACCGGGAACGGTCGTTTGCAGGTAGGGTTCGGGCGAATGATTGTTCGTCCCTAGTGTGGTGTAACTGAAGTTAGTAGTAATAGTATCAGCGATGAGGTATCCTCCGGGTGAGCAGTCCCGAGGGAGGATAACCATGGCCATCGGACGACCAATGCCACCGCTGATTTTGGACGACATGGAGCGGGAAACTCTGGAGCGGTGGGTGCGACGACCGAAGACGGCGCAAGCCCTGGCGCGGCGGGCCAGAATGATACTGGCCGGCTCCGAAGGCCGGAGCAACACCGCCGTGGGCGCCGATCTGGGGGTGTCCGACGCAACGGTGGGCAAATGGCGTGCGCGGTTCTTGGAACAGCGGCTGGATGGCCTGTCGGACGAGCCCCGCAGCGGTCGGCCCCGAGCGGTTACCGATGATGATGTGGAACGGGTGATTACGCTGACGTTGGAGAGCACACCTAAAGACGCCACCCACTGGAGCACTCGGTCCATGGCCCAGCGGTCCGGCCTGAGCCACAACACCATCCGCCGCATCTGGCGTGCCTTCGGACTGCAACCCCACCGCACCGAGACGTTCCAGCTGTCGGCAGATCCCTGCTGCATCGAGAAGGTGCGGGACATCGTGGGGCTTTATCTGGACCCGCCGGATCGGGCGTTGGTGTTGTGCGTGGACGAGCAGTCCCAAGTTCAGGCCTTGGACCGGACCCGGCCGCTATTGCCGATGCGCCCCGGACAGGCGGAACGGCGCACCCATGATTACCTGCGCCACGGCACCACGTCGTTGTTCGCCGCGCTGGATGCCAAAACCGGCAAGGTGATCGGCCAATGCCACCGACGCCACCGGGCCGTGGAGTTCCGCAAGTTCCTCGATACCATTGAGGCCGAAGTGCCCCTTGACCGGGACGTCCATCTCATCGTGGACAACTACGCCACCCACCAGACGGCGCTGATCCGGAACTGGTTAGCCAAGCGGCCACGGTTCCACCGGCACTTCACGCCGACCAGCGCATCCTGGCTGAACCTGGTGGAGCGGTGGTTCGGGATGCTGACCGAGCAGCAACTACGGCGAGGGGTGCCTCAGAGCAGCGGGGCACTGGAAGCCGCCATCTACCGCTATCTTGACCTTACCAACGAAAACCCCAAGCCCTTTATCTGGACCAAGACCGCCGACCAGATCCTGGCCAAGGTCGCCAGTTTTTGCAGGCGTACTTTAGGTACATAACACTAGAAAGCTGGCCGGAAACCGACCGGATTATGGCGAGGGGTTATACTCCGGGCAATCGAGGCTAGCGGAGCAGGGCGATGCTGGGAAAGGGTTCGGACCAGAGGGGCCTCTGGGAAGCGGACCGGTTGTATCTGGACTACGTGGGCAAGGACACCTGCTACGGTTTGCTGTCCTCACTGCGGGGCCAGCTGTTCCGCGATGACGATTTCGCCGAGATCTACTGTCCGGACAATGGACGGGACCGCGTGCCGCCCCGCCTGCTGGCCGCGGCGCTGCTGTTGCAGACCTACGACAAGGTGAGCGACGCCGCGGCCAAGGCGAGGGCCGACTGCGACATCCGGTGGAAAGTGGCGTTGGGGATTGAGATTGAGGATCGACCCTTCGCCAAGAGTACGCTGCAGATGTTCCGGGCACAGTTGATACTGCAAGACAAGGTGCGGGAGGTGTTCGAGCCGAGCCGGCGCCTGGCGCGGCAGTCGGGCTACCTGAAAAAGCGTGGGATGCGGGTGGCGCTGGACACGACCTACATCCTGGGACGGGGCGGGGTGAAGGACACCTACAATCTGTTGGCGGACGGGATCATTAAACTGTTGCGGGCCCTGGCGGCGGTGGCGCAGATCACCGTCAGGGGATGGGCCGAAGCCCAGGGGTACGCGAAGTACCTGGGCTCCAGGATCAAGGGCGAGGCGGCGTTGCGGGCTGAGATAGTGGCCGACGCGGACCGGCTGCTGGAATTGGCGCGGCCGGGGTGGGTGGAATTGCCGGAGGACAGCGCCCCGCGGCAGAGCCTAGTATTCGGTCAAACCTGTATCGACAGATACGGCGGGAGGTGAGCCGGAGTGGCTACGCTGAGTAGCAATCAGCGGTGCGGGAGGTGCGGCATCCATGGTTCAGAGAAGTACGGGGTACAGTTGACGGTGGAGGAACGAGCCGGGCTCCGACAATTGATACGAAGCGGCCAGCGTTCCGCACGGGTAATCACTCGGGCGCGCATCCTGCTCCGGACTGAGGAAGGGTGGAGCGCGTCCCAGGTGGCGGCGGCCTTGGACACGTCGCCGCGCACGGTGTTCCGCACCAAACGGCGCTACGCCGAGGAAGGATTGGACGGCGTGCTGCACGACCATCCCCAAGCCAACCGGTATCGTAAGCTGGACGACAAAGGTGAAGCCCACCTGATTGCCCTGGCATGCAGCGCTGTGCCCGAAGGCCATGACCACTGAGCCCTTGACCAGTTATCCTGCGGTTGCTGGCCGACCAGGTGGTGGAGTTGGGGTTGGTGGAATCGTTGTCATACGAGACGGTGCGTCTGCGGCTGAAAAAACATCCTCCAGCCGTGGCGGAAGCAGCAGTGGTGCATCCCCAAGGTGAACGGGGAGTTTGTGGCGGCCATGGAGGACGTGCTGGACCTCTATGGGGAACCCTACGACCCCCACCGGCCGGTGGTGTGCTTTGACGAGACCTCCACCCAACTGTTGGCCGATGTGCGAACACCGCTGCCCGCCCAACCGGGACGACCGCGGCGTCAGGACTACGCGTACCGCCGGGCGGGCACCCGCAACATCTTCCTGACCTGCGAACCCCTGGCCGGTTGGCGCCACCTAGCCATCACCGAACGCCGCACCATGCCGGACTTTGCCCACCAGATGCGGTGGCTGGTGGATGTGGCCTATCCTCACGCTCCGGTGATAGACGACAATAAGGAATGCCTCATGCGACGACTACTTTTGCCGGTTGAGATGGAGTAAACCATCCGGCTCGGAGGTGCCGGATTGATCAAGGACCGACAAGTCGCACTATTGAGGCAGAAACTTATGGAAGGAAAGACGCAGGAGACGGCGGCCGCGAAGGCTGGGATGTGCGTGCGGTCAGCACGCAAGTGGCAGGACGGCCCGTTGCCGTCGGAGACGAGACAGGAGCGTTGGTGGCGCACCCGGCCCGATCCCTTCGACGGGGTGTGGGAGGAGGAGATTGAGCCCCTGCTGCGGGGCGACCCCAAGGGCCAACTGAAAGCAACGACAATTATCGAGTGGTTGGAGGAGCACCATCCCGGCCGGTTCAGCGCCTCCCAGTTGCGCACGCTGCAACGACGATTACAGGACTGGCGGGCGCTGCATGGTCCGGACCAGGAGGTGTACTTCCCCCAGGAGCATCCGCCGGGTCGGGAAGCCCAGTTTGACTTCACCCACGGCGACCCTCTGGGGGTGACCATCGCTGGCCAGCCCTATTCCCACCTGCTGTTCCAGCTGATCCTCAGCCATTCGGGCTGGCGCTACGCCGAGGTCGCCACCGGCGAGACCTTCCTGGCGCTCAAGCAGGGATTGCAGGCTGCCCTCTTTACCCTGGGCGGCGTTCCAGAGGTGGCGCGCTCCGACAATACCTCGGCCGCCACCCACGAGATGAAACGCAGCCGCGGCCGTGCCCTAAACGACAATTACGCCGCCCTGCTGGACCACTACGGCGCATTGCCTCATTAAAAACGTTACCCACGCCGAATGGTTGCCTCAACTAGAATGTTACCGAAAAGTCGGGAGGCAGCCACGTGGGAGGAGGCATCAGCAGGATGGCAAAACAGGAATTATTGATAACGATACGGGACCGTTACCGCGAGCCATCCAAAAAGGACAAGGGCCGAATCCTCGATGAGTTCATCGCCGTAACCGGCCACCACCGCAAGCACGGTATCCGGCTGTTGGGGCAGTCCGGCGACGCTGGGGAGAAACCGTCAATGATCAAGGGCCAGCGCATCTATAGGGCCGGCGCATCTATGATGAAGCAGTACGCGAGGCGGTGATCGTAATCTGGGAGGCGGCCGACCGTATCTGCGGGAAGCGCCTGAAGGCGGCGCTCCCCTATCTGGTGGAATCCATGGAGCGTCATGGGCACCTTGACCTGGATCCCGAAGTGCGACCGCGGCTAATGGCGGCCAGCGCGGCCACATTGGATCGGCTGCTGAAACCCATCCGTCCCACCGCGGGGAGCCGGCGCAGACGCCGGCGCGGGCGGCCCATGGGGAAGCGGGTTCCGGTGCGGACCTACAACGACTGGAATGGACCGCCGCCGGGCTTTCTGGAAATAGACCTGGTGGCTCACTATAGACCTGGTGGCTCACTGCGGCGGATCCGTGTCCGGATCATTCATCCACCGTCTGGTCGCAACCGACATTTGCACCGGCTGGACCGAAGCGGTACCCCTCCTGGCCCGGGAGCAGTCTCTGGTTGTGGAGGGGCTGGAGGCCATCTCGCAGCAGTTGCCCTTTCCCATCCTTGGCATCGACTCCTTGGCATCGACTCCTTGGCATCGACTTCTTGGCATCGACTCCGATAACGACGGCGCGTTCATCAACGAAACGCTGATCACATACTGCGCCAACCGCGGCATCGAGTTCACCCGGTCCCGACCTTACCGCAGCAACGACCAGGGATGGATTGAGCAGAAGAACGGTTCCGTGGTACGACGCTTCGTCGGCCATGACCGGTATTCGGGACAGGTGGCTGGCCTAATCGCCCTGTAAATCGACACATGGCCTATCTCTACGGAGCGCTGCGTCGGTACGTGAACTATTTCCAGCCCTCATTCAAGCTGATCGACAAGACCAGGGATGGCTCCACCACCGTCAAGCATTACAGTCAGCCCGCCACGCCCGGCGACCGGCTGATCCAGCACGACGCAACCGGCGCTGAGCTGAAAGCCTCACTTGAGGAATATCGGACTGGGTTGGACCCGGTGTTGCTGCTGCACACCATCCGTGAAGCCCAGTCGGCGCTGGTGGCAACCACGTCTCCGGGTGTGCGGGAAACGCCAGCAGGAGAAAGCCTCGAACGGTTCCTCGCCAAGTTGCCCAATCTGTGGCGGCAGGGCGAAACACGTCCCACACACGCCGCGCGAGTGCGAGGTCCGCGGCATTGGCGCACGCGCCAAGACCCCTTCGAGGGCGTTTGGAGCGACGTGTTGGGGTGGTTGCAGGCAGAGCCGGATGCCACGGGCAAGGCGCTGATGGCACGGTTGCAGTCGGAACACCCGGACCGTTTCACCGAAGCGCAGCTGCGAACCTTGCAACGCCGGGTGAAAGATTGGCGGGACATCATGGCCAAAAATCTCGTTTATGCTTCGTCCAACGCAGGCTCGGCGGAACCAGCTGGACTGCCGGAACTGGACCTGTTTGGAGCGGATCCCAAGTGCTAGAGTTTCGGTAACATTCTTCGGTGAGGCAACAGGGAGACATTCCTTATTGTCGTCTATCACCCGAGGCGGTGATCGCCGACCTGGTGCGCTTGGCCAAGACCAAGTATGAGGGAGCGAACCACACCCATCTCGCAGAGTTGCTGGCGGAACGGGAAGGCATCCACATCGGCCGGACCACGCTGCGGCGCATCCTGTTGAACGCCGGGTTGAGCAGTCCCCGCCGTCGCCGCCAACCGAAGCACCGGGTCCGTCGCCAACGGATGCCCCCAGAGGGCATGCTGATCCAGCTGGACGGCAGTTATCACCGATGGCTGGGCGACAACAGCCCACCATTCACGCTGCTGCTGGCGGTGGACGACGCCACCGGCGCGGTGGTCAATGCCTGGTTCTGCCCGCAGGAGGACAGCCTCAACTACTTCCTGCTGATGCAGGGTCTGCTCCGGCGCCGCGGCATTCCCTTTGCCCTATATACCGACCGCCACGCGGTCTTCAAGCACAAGTCGGAACACCAGCCCGATGGCACGCCCACCCAGTTCCGACGGGCCATGGCAGAACTGGGTATCCAGACGATTTTCGCTCTTTCTCCTCAGGCCAAAGGACGGGTGGAACGTACCGCGGGAACCTTTCAGGACCGGCTGATCACGGAACTCCGGTTGGCGGGAGCAACCACCATGGAGCAGGCGAAGGCTGTACTCGAGCAATTCCTGCCCCGCTTCAATCGGCGTTTCCAGGTTCCCGCCCAGTGTCCTCATCCCGCATTCCAACCCTTGCCGTCAGATCTGCATCTGGAGCAGGTCCTGTGTTTCAAGCACAAAAGGAGAGTAGCCCGAGACAACACCGTAAAGTTCCAGAGGCATACTCTGCAACTGCTGCCCGGTCGGCGACGCCGCAGCTATGCTGGCGCGACTGTGCTGGTGCTGCAAGGCCTGGACGGCCGGCTGTCGCTGCAGCATGAGGGACGCAGCGTTGCCGCCCAAGAGGCGCCGCCAAGTCCAGGAACCTTGCGAAACGGCATTACGCCTTCCTCAGGTGATCCCATCCCGTCTCCGTTCCCTGAAGGCCGCAGTGAACTGCGGGAACCAGTCCCCGAATTACTGGCAATGGTAGCCGCAGAGAACGGTCGCTCCTCCGTCATCGACGATGAAGACGTGGCAATAATGACGGTGACCGCTGCACCCAGGAGACCGACGTTTCTGCAAAAGGCCCGATGGGAAGCAGTGCAGAAGGCCAAGCTCGACGGCATGTCCATGCGCAAGATGGCCAGGGAGTTGGGTCTCCACCGAGATACCGTGAGGCGGTACATCGATGCCGAAAGTCCGCCAACGCGCCAGGTACCGGGAACCCTGCCGGCATCGACATCTGGTACGATCCCGGACTAGACAGGTGACATTTTCGCTGAACACTTAGGCGGACATTTCCCCTGAACGTCGACACCCACAAACCGACGATCAAGCCGCCCACATTGCCCAATTTACCGCCGCCTTTTACAGCTGAATCGTCAATCCGAATTTCGTAGGAGACATAGTATGATTCATGCGCCTCAGCCCATTACGCGACGTGTTGCGTTTTCATGTTTCCTACTTGAACGATCCTGCCGACAAGAGAGAGCATGGGTAACGCCATGAGCGAAGAGATAGTCAACGCTTGGTAGGTGAATAAGGATGCTGTTCTACGAAGAAACGCCCCGCCGGCGGAAGCCCTGTCCGGCGAAATTGAAACGCGAGTTATACAAGGCTCAAGATGGCAAGTGCATGTACTGTGGCCGGAAACCAGCTATTGATCTGATGGACTGCGACCACAAGAACCCGATGGCCAAGCGCGGTTCTGACCAAAAGAGGAACTTTCAAGTGCTGTGCCGTTCATGTAACACTCGCAAGGGTGCCACCACAGACAAGCAGTTCCGCACCAAGTTCAAGTCTATCGGTGTGCCACAGACGCAGACGCCGCCGGCGAAGCCCATCCTGCAGAGCAAGTTCGAGGCCGCGGCAAGAGCGACCACCACCAGAAAGGCCAAGCAAGCCCGGACCAGGCGGAGACGAGAAGAGGACTGATGGTTCTGAAATGAAAAGCCCATTCGACTCGTGCGGGTACTGGCGAAACTAATTGAGCGTCGCCGGAAGGAATAGTCATTCCGCGGACCGGCTCAATCAGGTAAGGGACGCGACTCCAACGTACGCCCGGAGGCATGGAAAATGCCTACTGAAACGACCAAAACACCGAGACGAGATGCGTCAAAAAATTGGCCGCTTTCAGCAACTGCTCAGACAGCATTTAGGCCCTACCCGAGTCTCGCAATTTTCTCTCCCGCCGGCAGAAAGGCCGTTGACAGGGTGGTGATGGTAAACTAAATTGCTTGGCACTAAGGCGCGTGAGAGGTAGCCTCGGTCGAGTGGGTTCCTGTTTCTACGTCTGTAGGCTAACTTCGCCGAGGCCAACCGAGCCTGTGAGGCGACAAGAAATGGCAGCGAATCTTCGTGAAATCGTCAACTTCAGCTTGGTGATAGTCAACCTAGAGCTATTGAACTCAGACGACGCGATGCGCGGCTTTCAGAACGCGGTTGATGCTGACATCCGGCACGGTGGTGGCGTGTCTATTGACGCTGCCACGGGGCAAACCCAGCAAGCCCGGATCCTGCACCTTGACCGCGACCGTATCAACCTTAATCTGTCTTCGGCGCGGTCAAGCGTCACGCGAGATTTCCCGGTCGTCGATAATCTGGCGGCGGAAGCTGGTCGTTTCGCGCAGGTGGTCAATTATGCGTTGATAGCCGGGAATAGCCTCAATGGCGCACGGCACGATTTTGGCTACAACGCTGAGATGGTGTTTGACCAAAACTACAACCCGACAGCGTTTGAATTTATTGGAGAACGACTGCTCAGGCGTGAGAGGGTGGCGCCGCCCAACCGTCAATTTCTTGGTGGCGCGTGCCGAATGGTTGTCCTAGATGAGATGGGTCAATGGACGTACAATTTTGAACCTCGGTTCAATGATCCACAGACTCCGAGGGTTTTCATCAACGTCAACCTACACAACGCGCAGCGACCTCTGCCGAGGGGTACACAAGTAGCGGAAGCGATTGTTCGAATCGTGGAAGGCGTTCAGGACTTGATGAACCGACTCGATGGGTGAGCATTATGTCAGACCTTTCCGTCCCAGCCTCCAGACGTAGTAGCACGAGACTTTCCATCGGAAATGAAGTGACCCGAGTGAAGCCAATGATGGTCTTACGTGAGGGGTTGTCTGATGCAGGGTATTTAGACTACCTTTGGCATATTGAACCGCCCGATACGATGTTGCACCGTGATCTTGGTGAATGGCCCGCGCCGTGGACTGCTGCCGCGGACAAGTACGTGCGCTTGTGTGCTGTCGATTCAAGGCCCGTGCAACAGCAATCGAACGCAGGTCTGCGATCGGCTGACATTGTATTCACTGGGAGTGCCACTCTCGCGAACGAGGTCCCTTTTCTAAGCTTCATTGAGGCAGAAGATATACTGAAGATTGTCGACGTGGTATTAGTCGGCAATAAAAGGCATGCTGCCTTATCGCGCCCTCGTAGCAGATACATCGCACCTCTGACCCCGGTGGAAGAGCGCATCGACGAACTAATACTGGAAGAACATGGTCTGGAGGATCTTCTACTCGAACGGCGGCAGCAAGCCGAGTGGTTGAAACAGGCATTGGGATCTCATTGGGACATCCATTTGCCTCAGCCGTTCATCGGGTTTGACTTGGACGACGGATTGTTCGTCGCATCCTGGCAGTCCGACAGCGAGTGTAATACGTTGACGATTGACGCCATGGCACACACGGGCTGGTACGATCCTTGGCCTGCCAGTGAGAGCGATAATCCAATGCCTGGGGAAGTTGACCTAGACACGGAGGAAGCGTGGGAACGCCTACGGACTGCCCTCACGATAACCAAGCCATAACTACTGATGGGCCATACTATCGCCAGGTACATCCGAATAATTTTCAGAACGGACAAGCTCTGCCGGGGTCCTTCATTCTAAAGAACACCGGTTGCCATTTCGGGTTGTCTTTGAACGACGGAGCTCGCACGACAGCCGATCGTTGCCACCGAGAGTACACTCAAAACAGCACGAACCAATCTGGAGCGGTCTTTGAAGTCAGTGGGCAAGAACTGGCAGACACTGGCGCATTTGTGATAGTGGATTCACCCGACGGGATCACGTTCGCCCATGTGGACGCATTGTACAAACAGCCAATGAGCCATAAGTTACGAGGTGATGCGCAGAAAGCGTTGATTACGGCCGCGAATAGACGACGCGCAGCATACGTCCCCAATCAATAGCAGCCAGCAAGTTGGATTGGTGGCACCGGGCGGACTACGTGTTCCGGTCAACGCATGGGGAGGCGCCCAAGACCGAGCCAGAATTGGGACAGATTTTTCGTTCCGTTACTTCCCGGTCCGCCAGGAGTCCCACTCCCCCGACCCCGTTGTGCGTCCCCAATATTTCGATCTCTGGTAGCTTGCTCATCTCATTTCCTCGTAAGTCTGCGGCCTGAAAAATCCTTTTATGTTTGGGGACCTTGGGCACATTCTTGGCTTCGGTTGGCGCTCTCTTGCTGTTGGTCGTCTTATGACTCTTTCGCGGCTGGGTGTTCCCGCGGTTCGCGGCCTTCGGCAGCCTGAAGGTTGACTCGAAAATACAGCCTGCGGTCCGCGTCACATGGGGCTTTCTCCGAGACTATTGGGGCACCCCCCGGTCACTCAAGGGCCGGCTGTCACTAATCCGGCGGTGCCCGTGGCTTTGGCCGCCGACTGCCCGACGTCTCCGGCACTGGTCTGCGACCGAGCCGTTTTCCAGCAGCATCTTTTCCTCGCCGCACTCGCAGGTCCTGTCGAAGATCTCGAGCGCTTCTATTTGCGCCTGCGTCTGGACGGTTGCCGTTTTCTCTGCGGAAGGTTCCGTTATCTGGAATTCGGGTCCGATCGTGTACGCCTAGAGGGCGTCGAGGTCGGTGGCCTGGCGTCCAAGTATGGGAATTGTCATGGGCGGCCTGCGGCGGTAGGTACGCGTGATGGGCCAGGAGGAGTGCCTTAAATTCTTGCGTTGGGATCACGGAGAGGCTTTGGAACAGGTCCTGAGGGGAATTCCCTATGCCTTGTCCGGAAATGGGCCGTACGATGGCTTCCGGCGCGGCGGCGTCCTGTTTTGGCGGACTGGAGTCTTACGCCAAGAGTTCTGATTATCGCGTAAGCGAACCTGCCGCCGTGGCGGCAGGTTCGCCGTTGCTCCTTGCCGTCGGCGCAGCCGCAGTGTCGTGGATGCGGTTGCGGCTCTTGCTGATGGAGTATCTGTGGACTAATCCGTTTCCCCAGGAACCTGTGCCACGCGCAAAAGCGCTCGCATCTTTTGGGATGCGTTGGGCATTGGGAGCTCCAGCGGGCCGGAGATTTCGTTCCTGACGCTGCGAAGGTAGCTTGAAATCGAAAATACCCAAAGCTCGGTGAACTTGGGGTTGATTTTCCAACTGTCCGGCTTTTTGAACGCGAATTGGTACGTGACGTCCGCGACTTTGAACAGGTGGCCGCCCGGGACTTAGAGCCTATCCTAATAACTGTAGGAAACTTGCAGGAGCAGTGGGAGCGGCGATGCTGGGGTGGAATCTAAACTGTGGGAATGACCAAAGCGAACGATCCCAAGCCACCACGACCGAAGCGCGCTGGCCCATCCACCCCAGCCAACGCCACCACCGGTTCTTTCCAGATATCCGACGAGCTGTGGGAGGTGTTGGCTCCCCTGATTCCCCAACGCGTGAACCCCCATCCTTTCGGCGGCGGCCGGCCTCGGGTTCCTGACCGCACCTGCGCCGATGGCATCTTCTACGTGCTGCGCACCGGCTGCCAGTGGAAAGCGTTGGACGCCACGGGCATATGCTCCTGTCTCGCGTCAACTAAATATGCCGAATTATCGGCGATTAGTTTTGCCGGTTCACCTCCTCTACCTGGCCCCGTTGCTGGGCGGCGTCGGTGCGGTAGCTGGGCACGGCAAACTCCAGTATCACGGAGTGGTGCACCACCCGGTCGATGGCCGCGGCGGTGGCCATGGGGTTGGCGAAGCTGCGCTCCCACTCCGAACCTCCAGGAAGGTGGGCAGGGCATCGCCGTGGCCCGCGGCGGTGAAACGGGCCACCGACTGGGCACCCATGGTGGGCAGCTTGAATTGGTGGCACAACTGGCCGATGCGCTCCGATATGACGCTGGTGTCGGTGTCCATCATCCGCACACCTCCGCTTCTACCAAGCTGCCCGTGAGGAGGCGGTCGTAGATCTTCAGGTCCGGCTTCCCGGACAGGATCAGCACCGGAGCCTCCGGCGGCCTGGGCTCGGCCAGGTCCCGCACCGCGGCGTAGTCGAAGGGTTTCCCAGTCTCCAGCAGCAGCGACAACGCGCTGTCCACATTGGCCTCCATGGTGGTCGCCGCCAGGTGCAGGATCCGCAGGTACTCCACGTCGGCACGCTCCCCGCGCCATTCCCGGAGGGCGTCGTAGGCGAGGCGGAAGTGCAGCGTGGGAAACAGTTGCTCTCGGAAACGGTAACGAGCAAAAGCACCGGGCTTGCGCACCAAGGATCCGATGACGTGGCGGTAATTGACGTTGCTTTCTCCCTCTCCCCGCACCCGCTCCATGCGTTCGACCAAGTGGCCCTTGTAGTACACTTCCACCCAGTCGGCGTACAAACGGATCTGTACCTCCTGGTCGATCAGACGGGAGGGGACGCTGTAGCTCCGTCCCGCTACCTGGATGGTGCTCCACTTACGCACCTTGGACCGGTAGTTGGCGTATTCCGGCATGGGAGCTGGGGGCAGAGGCCTCAGGCAAGCCATTTCCTGCTCCAGCTTCCCCTTCACCAGGCGGTTGCGCCGCTCCACCATCTCCCGGACGAAGCTGGCGTAGTGGTCGGCGGTGTGGAAATCGCGGCTGCCCCGCAGGATGAGGGCCTGGTCAACGGCGTCCTTCAAGCGGTAGTGGGCGTGCTCGGCGACGCCGTTTTCGTGGCTCTGGCCGCGATTGATGCGGGTGGAGCGCAGACCGTAGTGGTCCAGCAGGGCGGCGTAATTGTCGTTTAGGGCCCGGCCGCGGCTGCGTTTCATCTCGTGGGTGGCGGCCGAGGTATTGTCGGAGCGCGCCACCTCTGGAACGCCGCCCAGGGTAAAGAGGGCAGCCTGCAATCCCTGCTTGAGCGCCAGGAAGGTCTCGCCGGTGGCGACCTCGGCGTAGCGCCAGCCCGAATGGCTGAGGATCAGCTGGAACAGCAGGTGGGAATAGGGCTGGCCAGCGATGGTCACCCCCAGAGGGTCGCCGTGGGTGAAGTCAAACTGGGCTTCCCGACCCGGCGGATGCTCCTGGGGGAAGTACACCTCCTGGTCCGGACCATGCAGCGCCCGCCAGTCCTGTAATCGTCGTTGCAGGGTGCGCAACTGGGAGGCGCTGAACCGGCCGGGATGGTGCTCCTCCAACCACTCGATAATTGTCGTTGCTTTCAGTTGGCCCTTGGGGTCGCCCCGCAGCAGGGGCTCAATCTCCTCCTCCCACACCCCGTCAAAGGGATCGGGCCGGGTGCGCCACCAACGCTCCTGTCTCGTCTCCGACGGCAACGGGCCGTCCTGCCACTTGCGTGCTGACCGCACGCACATCCCAGCCTTCGCGGCCGCCGTCTCCTGCGTCTTTCCTTCGCATTGCCTTATTAAAAACGTTACCCACGCCGAATGGTTGCCTCAACTAGAATGTTACCGAAAAGTCGGGAGGCAGCCACGTGGGAGGAGGCATCAGCAGGATGGCAAAACAGGAATTATTGATAACGATACGGGACCGTTACCGCCTCGGCTTTGTACAATCAAGCGGCATAGGCTAGCGTGTCGAGCATCCTGCGGTACAAGAGGCGCGGGACTTTTATCGATTCGTGCTCGCGCTCGGACGGCATAAAAGTACCCTGCTGCACCCAGAGGTGTCGTCTGACCAGGGCGATGGCGTCGGCGAAGGAAGGGCTGGTCTTGTCATACCATGCCGTGGTGCGCGGAGCCATGCCACCCTGCTGACCGATCAGGATATCCGCCGCCAGCGTCACCACGCTGAACAAGCCAAAGAGCGCGGGGGTGGTCCGCGCGATGGCTCGTTCCGACCACTGGCGCTGGGTTTCCATGCCCAGGTGAGCCCGCAGCTCCTCAAAGGTCACCTCGACCTGCCACCGCAGCAGATACCACTGCAATATCCGCAGCGGTTCCGCCGCGACGTCGGTGCATAGCAAGGCATAGGGCCCGCGGCGCTCCGCCAGGTATCTGACGACGACCCAACGTATGGGAAGGCGCGGCGGCCCGCCGTGGCACCACAGCGCCACGCCCGAAGCGAGCTCGACCATGGTGGTACTGCCGTCGGAACCGGTGGCGCGGTAGGGGGTCCATTGGGTAGCGGGATCGTCCAGTACCGCAGTGGGACTGGGCAGTCGCGCTCCGACCACCCGGGGCCGCCCGATCTGGCCGGGCCGCCGCGCTGGCGCGGGCTGGTGCAGGGACGCATCCTTGCGCAGTTTGGTGACGACGACAACGGGCTTCGACATGCCCTGGCAATGCCGCAGGAACTCCCGCTTGGCGTAGCCGCCATCGGCCACCACCACCAGGTCCCGGTCCGGCAGCCACCGGCGCCGGCAGACCAGCATCTGCTGGGCGTAGTCGGTGACCGTCTTGTGCCGGCGGCCTTTGCGTCGGTCATAGCGGGCCGACACCACCAGCGCGGTCAAAAACGGCAGCGCCCAGTGTCGACCCGCCCATCCGATACGCGTCAGCAACATCAGGCTCACCCATTGCAGTCCGGGAGTCATCACCACCTGGTCGTCGGTGGAGCGTACGGGATCCCGGTACCGCCCCTTGGCCGCAATCTTCCGGCCCCAGCGTCGTTCCACCGTCTCGTCAATGCCGAACACCAACGGCTCGGTGGACGAACCAAGGCGCCCGGCCACCAGCAGCAACAGCACCCGGCTCAGTCGCAGTGGCGACCACTGGGCGCGGTTGAGCACGTGGTGATAGATGGCGAAGTCGCCGTGCTGCCCAATCCCCAGGATGTTGAGGGCGGAGGACACGGTGCGCTTGCCGGGAGACAGGATCGCTCCTACCGCCAGGAGTTGAGCCTTGCGCCAGGTCCTGGGGTCAAACAGGTGCTCAAAGGGCAGCAGCAGGGTTACTATGACTGCGGGCAGGGTAGGCATGCTCGACCTCTTGTAGTGATTTGGTCGAGCTTACCCTGTTCTTATAATTCTGCTAGCTTTTGTACAAAGTCGAGGACGGCAGAACCGGGATGGGGAGATAATCTTCGGCGGCGACCGGGAGATGGCCGGGTACGACTACACCGTGGACGCCGGTGGGGTGGAGGTGAACTTCGGGCACGCCAGCGAGATCCTGCCGATGCTGGGAGGCCTATCCATCAGCCGCACCTGGTCGGGCATGATGCCCTTCTCGCTGGACGGGAGACCGATCATCGGGAAGATACCGCAGTTGGATGACGTTCACATCGTCAGTGGCCTGGCGTCGTCGGGATTCGGGCGCGGGCCAATGGCGGGCAAGCTGATCGCGGACTACGTCCACACCGGGCATCGGCCCCAGGTGTTGGCGGAGTCGGACCCCGCCCGCTGTGTCACCGCGCTGCACTGACCGCGTTGGATTGACCGGATCCGGCGGGTTCAGGCGTCGCGTCGGTGCACCTCGATGGGGCGCCTGACCAGCGGGGTCAATATCATCACGGGCAGCATCAGGAGCAGGCCAATGCCGGCGTTCACCCCGATGGCCAGCGAGATGGTGAAGGCCTGGGCGATGGCCCCGATCTCCACGCCTCCGATGAGGTGACCCAGCCCATTGGCTAGTCCCTGGGACCCCATGATCCGGCCGCGCATTTCGGGCGCGGTTGAAAGCATCAGGATGGTGCTCTGCATGGTGCTGAACCCCGACTGACCGACGCCGGTGGTGAAGAGGAGCAGGAAGGAAACCAGGAACCACGGCGACCACGCGACGGCCACCACGCCCACAGCGACAATTATCGCTCCGAAGGCGAAGTAACGGCCGTGGAAGCTGTAATTACGCCGCGTGGCGATGATCATTGCTCCGACGAACGCGCCGATGCCATCAGCAGCCCCCAGCAATCCGCCCAGGGCCGGCCCCACCATGAGCACGTCCGTGGCGATGACGGGGATGAAGTACTGCAGAGGCAGGACCATGCCATTCATCACCAGGGATATCGTCAGCACTCCCAGGACGAACTTGTTGGAGAACGAATGGCTGATACCTGATCTGATGCCCGTGAAGAAGGCGGTGTCCCGCACGATCAACATGGACCGCTCGGGCAAGCGCATCCTCCAGATGAGCACGGCCGACACCAGGTCCAGCGCCACCAGCACGATGAACGCGCCCGTGAAACCGTAGAACTCCACCAGCAGGCCGCCCGCTATCGGGCCCAGTATCTTGCCGCCGTTGTTGGTCATCGTCTCCAGGGACATCGCGTGGGCGATACGGTCCTGACCGGCCAGGTCGAACAACGAGGCGCGGCGGGTCGGGTCGTCCAGCACCTTGGCCGTGCCCTGGGCGAGGACGACGAGAAAGACGTGCCACGGCTCGACGAGGTTGAGGATCAGCAGGACCAGCAGGCACGAGGCCAGGACCAGGTAGAAGATGTGGATGCTCGCCAGGATGCGCCATCGGTCCAGCCGGTCGGCCAGCATGCCGGCGACCAGCGACAGCGGCGGACGGGGTCCGTTCAGGAACACAGAAATCAGGCCGACCTGGAAGGCCGAGTTGGTCAGCTCCAGCACGAGGTAGCCCAGCGTGATCAGTTCCATGCGCCGGGAGATCTCATGGATCCACCGGGCCGCCCACAGGTACTGAAAATTGCGATCCTGGAGGACCACAAACACCGGAGCATTGGAGATGCGCGCCAACCGCCTGCTCCCACGCCGGCGGCGACTGCGGCAACGATGCCCGTCCCGGCCGGCCTAGCCTGCTACCCGTCCGAAGTGGATAAAGTCGGCACGATACGCGGGATGACGACGGCGAGTCAAACGGGCGTCACCAGCGAAGGTTCCAGCCGCGCTGGATTTTGGGTTGGCTTCTGAACTACCCTACCGGCGATCTCGGCCGGTAGCGGTCTGGATCGAGTGAAGTCTTTTGTCGGTGGTGTCCAATTGAGCCTGGGCCTGTCTGTTCTCGGTTGTGGGTCCTTCGCGGCGGCGTTCGCGCGCTTCGTGAGCGCTTTGAGCGGGGAGATTGACCTGTACTTTGCCAGCCGAGATCTGGGACGGGCGAGGGAATAACGCCTCGCGGTTCGGCGGGTTGGACGCTTTCGGGAGCTACGAAGACGCGGTATCCGACCCCAGGGTGGACGCGGTGTACGTCTGCACGCCGCACCACCTGCACCGGGAGCACGCGTCGCTCGCCTTCCGCGCCGGCAAGCCCGTGCTGGTGGAGAAGCCGATTGCTGGCACCATGGCCGACGCCGAGGCTATGATTGGGGATGCCGAAGCGGCGGGCGTCACGTTCATGGTGGCGGAGAACTACCGCTTCCTGCCGCCGGTGCAGGAAGCCAAAAGACTGATCGATGCGGGCCGCGTCGGGCAACTCAGGTTGATCCAAGTTGCACGAACAGTATCCGTTCAAGCCCGTCGGTTGGCGCACCCGGTCCGACCTGAACGGCGGCGGAGTGCTCATCGACGGCGGCATCCACAAGATGAGCGCGGTGGCGTACCTGGCGGGCCGACCCCACCGAGGTCTATGCCCGCGAAATCCTGCCCGGACAGCCGGGGCTAGAGGCTGAGGACGGGGTGGTGGTAATCACCCGAGATACCGGCGGGGTGGTCGGAATGATCAACCACTCCTGGAGCGTTGCGCCACCGAACCCACACTCGTGGGTGTCCATCTCGGGAACTGAGGCGTCGCTGTACTTCGAGCCGGGAAGACCGTGGCTGAGGATAACGGAGGCAACGTCGGAAGTGACTGTCAACCTGTCGGATCACAGCAAGGGTTGGTTCCCATGGTCAGGGAGTCCGAAACAGTATTATCGAGGGACGAGAGCCAGCGATGACCGGCCACGATGGGATGGCGATCTAGCGCTGGTACTCGCCGCGTACGAGTCGATGGCGATGGGTCTGCCGGTCGGATTGCCCTGATCACCCGCAGACCGGGTTGGGGCCTGTGGACATTCAGCCTTGTTACTGATGGGCTTCCCAGCCGGTTCCATCAGAGTTTCTCTACGCCGCGTACTGGCAATTGAGTCGGCCTGTCTCGGCATTGATGACTGCCAAGTGCGTAGCGGTAAGGCTGCCTGGCAGTTGGGGGAGAGATTCCGGCAGGCAGTGAGATACCCTTCACTTCCACTATCCAGACTGGTGTACCGGGAGGCGGGAAGGCGGGATAGGTCGAGTCATTGCCCTCTAACAGGTCTTGTTCATAAGACCGTAGCGTCGACAGGCAACTGGCCCACACCCTCTCGATTTCTGTTCCCGAAACCTCCGAGCCGACATTGCAAGCCATTCGGTTGCCAACTCCTCCGCTTCGTTCCGGGTGATCAGACCCTCTCCATCCGGAAGAACCTCCAGCCCTGAACCCGCCCGCATCGACAGTGTCTCCCAACGGACCGCCGCAGCGGCGGCCAGGGCCAACGCCAAGAGGACGGCTGGGAAAGGCAATGTGGCGGGACAGGATATTCCCAATGTATGTCAGAGGAAACACACCGCTCTTTGGCCCAGGGCCTTCGGAACTACCTCAGAATCTGATTGTCCACAGGCCCTAGACGGACGTCTGCGTTATCACCCGCGGAGCGACCTTGCGGGAGAGCCACCGACCATCGGCGGAACTGCCCAGCAACTGGCCGTCGCGGACGATCACCTTGCCGCGCAGCATCGTCATCACCGGGTAGCCCTCGCACTGGAAGCCGTCCCAGATGGAGTAGTCGGGATTCGGCGTGCAGCTCATCCACGGTGATGGTCTTTCTTCAGGTTGGGGTCGAAGAGGACGATGTCGGCGTCGCTGCCCCCCGCGATAGCGCCCTTCTGCGGGTACATCCCGAGGATCTTGGCGGCGTTGGTCGAGGTGATGGCGGCGAAACCGTTCCAGGTCGATGCGCCCGTTGGCGGCCCAGCTTGGTGTAGGTGACCGGCATACGGGTCTCGATGCCGTTGTGGCCGCCGCACAGGGTGCGGATGGTGTCGCCGGCCAGCTTGATGTTCTTGTAGGTGGTCACTCGTCGGTGGCCGTGGTGCAGATCGGGCCGTCCACCAGGCCCTGCTGCAGCGCATCGCGTCGTCGGAGAACTTGATGGCCGGGTAGGTATGGATGGCCAGGCGTCGGGTTCCAGGTAGTCGTCGCAGGTGAACTGGAGGTAGTTGTGCAAACGCCTCGCCGTACACTGGCAGCTGGGCGCCGCGAGCCTCGGCGATGGCTGCCACGCCCTCCTTGGCCGTGGTATGACGAAGTAGATCCCCGTCTCGGTCTTTTGGGCCAGCCGTATCACCTTGCGGAAGGAGATGTCCTCGGAGATGTTGTTGTGGGCCAGGTGCAGGTTGGACCCGTGGTCGCGGCCCTCGCGCTCGAGCTTCTCCTCCATGTAGGTGACGATGTCGTCCTCCTCGGCGTGGACGGCCATGATGCCGCCGTGCTTGCTGACCTCCTGGAAGATCCTCCAGAGATGGCCCATGGGAACGCGGGCGTGGAACGTCGTGAAGATTTTGAAGCTGGCGACGCCCGACTGGATCGCCTCGCCAATCTCCCCCATCGTGCTGGGCGGGATGGCTCCCGCCAGGATGTAGTGGAAGGTGGTAGTCTGTATAGGAGTGGCCGCGGAAGGTGTCGGCGGCGGGTCTCGATCTGGGACATGAATCGGATCGGACGGTGGGACGGGCCCCGGGGGTCAGGGGGAGTGCTCCGGCGAAGTCGACGTAGGTGGTGACGCCGCCGAAGGCCGCGGCACGGCTGGCAGCTTCCGGAGGCTGGGTGAAGACACCGTCGTCGCCGCCGGCCCAGTAGTCGGGCACTGGCACGTTGATGTGAGCGTGGGGTTCGATGCCACCGGGCAGGACGATCATGCCGGTGGCGTCGATGGTCTCGCCGGCGCCGATGTCGTCGAGCACGCCCGGGGCGGCCACCGCCGCGATGTGCTCGTCCTGGATGCCAACGTCCCTCAGCCCAACGCCGTCGGGGTGACCACGGTCCCGCCCTTGATTATCAAGTCCAGCATGATTGCCTCCTGAACGTACGTGTAGCGAGCATCGGCGACAGCGAACGTTACGCAAGTCGCCCAATTTTGGCGCGATTATAACGCGGGGCAGAGGGGCGTAAGCGCAATATGCGGCTACAAAATAGCGCAGTCGGCGTGCCGATCGTCTTACGGATGTTGCGCCGTTGAGGAACGGATGGCGTGGCAGTCCCGCAGCCTGGACGACATCTCCTCCACCGACGAGATTGCCGCGCTTCGCTCGCAATGACAGGGGAAAGGGGCTCTCAATGATAGTTTGAATTGCAAGGGGGTACACGCCAGCTGTGACCAGAACCTGTAAAAACAGTGGCATCTGGTGGACAATGCATTCCTGCACGGCAAGGGGATGGAGGGCGGCGGCAGCCTGGAGTGCCGATAGCGCCGCATCCTTCCAAGTCATTGGGAAAAGGCGAGCACCGGTTCTTTGGACCGGGGTTGTTGTGACGACACCACCACAAACGAGAGTGAGAGTTATGGCCAATGCGTACGGCAAG